>NZ_JAKQZE010000001.1:0-4187461 GCF_056835925.1 Streptomyces sp. WAC00040 | reverse complement strand
GGGGGGGGGGGGGGGGGGGGGGGGGGGGGGGGGGGGGGGGAGGTGGGGGGGGGGGGGGGGGGGGGTGGGCCCCGCGGGGGGGGGGGGGGGGGCGCGGGGGGGGGGGGGGGGCCCGGGGCGGGGGGGGGGGGGGCCGGGGGGGGGGGGGGGGGGGGCGCCCCCGCCCCGGGCGGGGGGGGGGACGGTCCGCCGACGGGGGGAGGGAGAACCGCCGGCGGGGCAGTGACTACGGGTCAGTTGCCGTCGGAGCCTCCCTGCTGCTGGTCCTGGCCCTGCTGATCCTGGGCGTCCTGATCCTGACCGTCCTGCTGCTGTTCCTGGTCCTGACCTCCCTGGTTTTGGCCGTCCTGCTGCTGGCCCTGGTCCTGACCGTCCTGGCCCTGACCGTCCTGGCCCTGACCGTCCTGCTCGGCCGCGCCGCCGCCGTCGCCCGTGGTGATCTCCGCGCCGACCGCCGCGAGCGCCGTCGTCACCGGCTGGAAGAACGTCTCGCCGCCCGACGTGCAGTCACCGCTGCCGCCCGAGGTCAGGCCGATCGCGGCACCGTCGCGGGTGAACAGGGCGCCGCCGCTGTCACCCGGCTCCGCACACACGTTCGTCTGGATGAGGCCGGTGACCGTGCCCTCCGGGTAGTTCACGGTGGCGTTCAGACCGGTGACCTGACCGCTGTTCAGGCCCGTGGTGCTGCCCATGCGGAACACTTCCTGGCCGACCGCCGCGTCGTCGGCACCCACGATGTCGAGGGTCTGACCGTTGCCGAGGTCGACCGTGCCGGGGGCGTCGGTGGCAGGGTCGTCGTACGTGACGAGTGCGAAGTCGCCCTCGCCGGGGAACGTCGCCGCCTGCACCGTACCGATGGGTGCGCCGTCCGCTTCCTCGGACCACTGGTCGTCCGCGACGCCGCAGTGTCCGGCGGTGAGGAAGCCGGGCTGACCGTCGCCCGTGGTCACGTTGAAGCCGAGGGAACAGCGCGACCCGCCTCCGAAGATGGCGTCGCCCCCTTCGAGGAAGGGCTTGAACTCACCCGCCGACCTCTTGATCCGGGCCATCCCGGAACCGAGGGACTTCACGGTCGATTCCAGACGGTTCCAGCCGTCGCCCGCGACCGTGCGGTCGGCCGTGACCAGGAGCTGGTTGGTCCTGGGATCGACGGCCCAGGCCGTGCCCGGGACCGCGGCCTTACGGGCCAGGGTGTCCGCTGCCGCCTTGAGCTGCCCCATGCTGTTCTCGACGGGCCGCGCGACGGCTCCGGCCTCGTTGACCTGGACGATGACGTTGTTGCTGTCACCGACTACGTTGACGACGACCTGCTGCTTCTGCGCGTCGTAGTACGCACCTGCATACGCGTCACCGAGCTGGGGGCCCAGTTCCGACACAAGGTCCTGGGCGGCCGCGGCGCTCAGGGTTCTCGGGTCGGCCTCCGGCCCGGAACCGGAGCCGGACTGCGATGCGTTGGCGTGCGGCAGCAGCACGGCGGCCGCGGCGATGCCCACCGCCCCGGCTCCTGCAAGCACGGCCTTTCGCTTGGGTATTCGCCTGTGACTCAACTCGCCGCCTCCTGCGGGGATACGGAATCCGGTTGTCGACGACAGACCGGGGGACGCGTCCGACCGTTGATACGGATGAGGCGTGAGTTGTACTCATCGCGATCGCGAAATCGCTGCCTGACTTGTCGTCAGAAGATGCCGGAGGTAAGGCTCATGAGGGCAGCCGGGTGCCGCACCGACTGCAGTAGCGTGCGCCGGGTTCGTCCGCGGGACGATCGCACTCGGGGCAGATGCGGCCGAGCATGCAGGCCGGCTCTCCGCCGGGTGTCTCGCGGGCCGCGGCCGTACCGGCACCGCCGGACGTCTCACGGTTCGCGGTCACGTTGCCGATGGACAGGCCCGGCCGGCGCCGGTGCGCCGTGACGTAGACGAGGCCGTCCGGCCCGGCCGCGACGGAGCGTTCCATGCCGTGCGGCAGCCAGGCCACACATCCCGGTCCGAGCTCCTGCCGCACGCCCCGGGTCACGAGTTCGCCGCTGCCGTGGACAACGCAGAGCAGCACGTCGAGGTCCGGTTCGACATGACCGGGGCGCCGGGTGCCGGGCGGGAGCCGTACGAGATTGGCGTCCAGTTGCCGGGCCGCCGGCGTCAGCCGCCACACGGCACCGCCACGGTCGTCCGGCACGGCGAGCGCGTCCGCCGCCGTGGCGAGCACACCGGCCGTCAGGGGCTGCTCTGCCATGCCGTTCCTCCAGAGCACGCGGGCCAACAGTCGCTCGCATGATTGCACAGTGCAATCCAGGTCGCGGAACCCTGCCCGGCGACCGGACCGAACGGGCATCCTCCGGACGACGCACCCGGACGCCGGGCCCTGGTGACCGTACGCAGAGGCA
Source organism: Streptomyces sp. WAC00040 (assembly GCF_056835925.1). Lineage (NCBI taxonomy): Bacteria > Bacillati > Actinomycetota > Actinomycetes > Kitasatosporales > Streptomycetaceae > Streptomyces > Streptomyces sp. WAC00040. Next base: position 4,185,081 of record NZ_JAKQZE010000001.1, on the reverse strand, counting down.
CCGATCACTTACTTTTCGTAAATGATCAGATTTGTCCGTAAAGTTACAGGTTTGACGGTCGCCGGCACTGTACTCGTCGGCTGCGGCTCTTCCGGCGCCCCCGTCCCCGCACCGACGTCGTCGCCGCCGCGCCCTGCTCCCTCCGCCCCCCGTCACAGCGCTCCGACGATGGCCCCCGGGCCCGGCGGCCACACCCCGGTGTTCATGCGCGCCAAGGCGGACGAGGGCACCGCGGACAGGACCGTCGCGCTCACCTTCGACGCCGACATGACCGCCGGTCAGGGCCCGCGCGCCAAACGCGGCGAACGGTTCGACAACCCTGCCCTGATCGAGGCCCTGCGGATCCTGAAGGTCCCCTCGACGGTCTTCATGACGGGCCGCTGGGCCGAGGAGTATCCCGCCCAGGCGAAGTCCATCGGCTCCGACCCCTTGTTCGAGCTCGCGAACCACTCCTACAGCCACCACGCCTTCAGCTCCCCGTGCTACGGCCTCCCCGAGATCGGCGCGCAGGACATGCTCACCGATGTCCGGCGGGCCTTCGCCGCGTTCGAGAAGGCCGGCGCCCGCAACGTCGTGCCGTACTTCCGTTTCCCCGGAGGCTGTTACGACGACGCGGCGCTACGGGCGCTGGCTCCGGCCGGGGTCACCGCGGTGCAGTGGGACGTCGTCAGCGGTGACGCCTTCGCCACCGACGCCGACGCCGTCGCCGAGCAGGTACTCGGCGGGGTGCGACCCGGCTCGCTCGTCGTCATGCACTGCACCCGGAGCGCCGCTCCCGTCACCGAGGAGGCCGTCCGCAGGATCGTCCCGGAACTACGCCGCCGCGGCTACCGGTTCGTCAAGGTCTCCGAGCTGATGCGATAGCCGTCCCCCGGCCGCCCGCCGCATGCCGACCGACGGCGACGGCCACCGAAACCCCCACCGCGACCCCGGCACCCTACGGAGGCCGATCACGTGCACACCCTGCTCCCTGTACTGTTCGCGCTCGGCGCGGCGCTGAGCAACGCGTTCGCCACCGTGCTCCAGCGCAAGGCCGCCCTCGACGTGCCCCGCTCCGAGGGCCTGCGCGCCGGCCTCATGCTCGATCTGCTGCACCGGCCCGTCTGGCTGCTGGGCATGCTCGCCGTCGTCGTCGCGGGCCTGTGCCAGGCGGTGGCGCTCGGGACCGGACCGCTGACGATCGTTCAGCCGCTGTTCGTGCTCGAGCTGCCGCTCGCCCTGATCCTCGCGACGCTGATTCTGCACGGCAGCCTTTCGCGCGCCGGCTGGGTGGCGGTCGCCGCCGTGGTGACGGGCCTGGGCGTCGCCCTCGCCGCCGCGTCGCCCTCCGGCGACCGCACCTCTGTACCCCTGGACCGCTGGATCGTCGCCCTCGCCGTGTGCGGCGGGGCCGTCATCGCGCTCACCGCCGCCGCGCTGCGCCGCCCCGAGGGCCGTGCCCGCGCGGCCTGCTTCGGCTCAGCCACCGCGATCAGCTACGCGCTCACCGCGGCCCTGATGAAGTCGGCGGTGCACACGCTGGACGACCACGGCATCGGCGCTTTCTTCACGGCCTGGCAGACGTACGCGTTCGCGGCGACCGGCGGGTTCGCACTCTTCCTGCTGGAGAACGCGATGCAGGCCGGTCCGCTGGTCGCGTCGCAGCCCGCGCTCACCCTCGGCGACGCGGCGGTGAGCCTCAGCCTCGGCATGCTCCTGTACGAGGAGGACATCCGCACCGGCTGGTGGCTCATCCCGCAGGCCCTCGGCGTGACACTGGTCGTGGCGGGCGTCCTCTCCCTGGCCCGGATGCCGCTCGCCCGTTCGCTGGTCGCGTCCGGCGAACCGGAACGGGCGGCGCCCTGACGGCCGGTCAGCCGCCTTTCCCGAAAGCGTCGTCCCCGGCCGGCCTCAGCGCCTGCCGGACCGACCACAGGACGGCCACCAGCGGCACGGCGGCGACCGCGCCCACCACCCCCGCCGCGACGGCGCCGCCGACGACCGACAGCGCGACGACCACCGGATGCAGCCGGACGGCCCAGCTCATCACGATGGGATGCAGCAGGTGTCCCTCGATCTGCCCGATCACGACGATGAGCGCGACGACCACGGCCGCCGTCAACGGGCCCTTGGCCGCGAGAGCCACCACCGCGGCCACCGCGAGAGCTACCGGGGAGCCGACGAGCGGGATGAACGCCGCGAAGAACTCCAGCAGGGCGAGCGGCAGCGCCAGCGGGACACCGAGGGCGAACAGGGCGATGCCGACCAGGATCGCGTTGGTGGCGGCCACCAGGAGGATGCCGTGCGTGTAGCCGGTGAAGGTCCGCCAGGCGGCCCGCCCCGCCACCGTGGCGCGCCGGCGGGCGTTCGACGGCAACTGACCGCAGAACCATCCCCACTGGCGGTCTCCGGAGTGGATGAAGAAGACCGAGCAGAACAGCGCGAGGGCGATCACCGTCAGCACTTCGACCAGTGTGCGGCCACCGCTCATCGCCTCGCTGATGACGGTGGACCGGTGGCTGGAGAGCCACTGGCCGATGCGGGACTGGATGTCGGTGAGCGCCTCGGGATCGACACGGAACGGTGGCCGCTCCAGCCAGTTCTCGATCCTTTCGATACCGGTACGGAACTCCCGCACCAGAGTCGTCCGCTCCCGCGCGACCGCCTCGCCGACCAGGGCGAGCAGCCCCAGGACGAGCGCGATGGCGGCGAGCAGCGAGACGGCGACGGCGAGCGGGCGCGGCAGTACGCGTGCCACCAGGTCGGCCACCGGCCGGAGCACGGCGGTGACGACGAAACCCAGGAAGACGGCCACGGCGATCTCGTGGAACCGGCCGAGCACGGCGAACACGCTGTAGACGGCGGCGGCCACGACGAGGATCCGCCATGCGTACGCGGCGGCCGTCCGCAGGGCCTCGGGCACCCGCTGCGGGGCTGTGGGCTCTTCCGGGGGGCGCTGCTGCAGGTCGGGCGGCCTTGGTGGCATGCACATCGGCGTACCACCGGAAGGGCCCGGTACCACGCTCGCGACGCCTTGTTCCCCCGAAGGCACCCCCGAGCCCTGCTGCCCGCGAGGGCACCACGCACCACCGACCGCCCCGCCGGCAAGCGGGCGCTCGGGCCGGCGGTCAGGGGAGTTCGCGGGTCACGCGGTCAGCCGGAGCATGCCGTGCGCTCCGCCTCCCGCCACTCGCACACCGGACACAGCGTCGCGCCCTTGACCGTCTCGGGATACTCGGTCGGCGCACGGCACAGGACGCATTCGGCGAAGGGCACCTCGGCCGGGGTCCGGGCCTCCTGCCCTGCCGCCTCCCTCTCCGGGGTCTCGCAGTACGGCTCATACTCGTCCATGCATTCGACTCTAGCTCGCCGTTCTGCCGCCGTCCGCACTCCGAAGCGGCGCCGGCACGGACGTGACGCCGGCTCCCGCGGCGGCGACCAGCGCCGCCGCGAGGAGCGGCAGCAGCGGCAGTGTCACCACGCCGTTCCGTGATCCCGTGACCAGGCCGGTGACGGCGTACCTCGCCGGAGATCCAGCGCAGACCAGGGCCGGCAGCGCCAGCAGGACCGTCGCCGCCAGTGACCAGCCCCGCGCGTGCAGCATCGGCCGGGTGCAGAGCGCCCCGACCGCCAGTCCGGGCAGGACGCAGACCGCGCCGGCGACGAGCCCAGCCTCCGCCGCGGCCGGCCGCGGGACCGCTACCTGCTGAGTGGCGCCGGAAGGGGCACTGACCAGCGCGACGACGATCACGGCGGCGGTGCCCAGGACCGCCGCGCACAGGGCGGCGGCGAGCAGTTGGGCCAGGTGCGCCCGGGGGGCGCCGGCGGCAGCCGCCGTCACGCTCCGCGCGGCCGGCGGCGCAGCGCGGCGACCGTATATCCGAGGGCGTCCAGGACCGGTCCGCCGCCTTGGACGCCGACGGCCAGGAAGGCGCCGTAGAGCAGTACGGGCGGCAGCCGGCGCTGGGAGCGCATGAGAAGGGCGGTGCGGTGACGCAGAAGTGCCGTCATGTCGTCGTGCCGGGTCCTGTCGGGCGCGCGGTCGTCGCTGTGGCCGCTGTCGCGGAGGCGTTCGCGACCGGTTCCACCGCCCCCTCCAGGTGCCGGATGTGCCACGGCGGCCGGGCGGTGAGCAGCGACCGCAGCAGGGCGTCGGAGTGGCCGGCCGGGACGGTGAACACGGTGCAGCCGTCCTCTCCCGCGACGGCCTCCGGATCTCCCGGCAGCCCGCCGGGCAGCGGTGCGCCGGGGCGGCCGACCGCCACGATCCGCGCCCACCTGCCCGGCTCCCGCCCGGCGTCCGACGGACCGTCGGCCGGCAGCTCCTCGACCCGGCCGCCCCGTACGCGGAAGACCGCGTCGGCCGCCTCGGCCGGCCGCCGGGGGTCGCGGTCGACGTGCACCACCGAGGCGCCGGCCGTGAACCAGCTCGGCGACCGCGAGGTCGAGCTGCTCGCGCGCCGGGATGTCGAGGCCGGTCCATGCCTCGTCGAGCACGAGCAGTTCCGGGCCGGCGAGGAGCGCCTGGGCCACGGCGACCTTCTGGCTGGTGCCCTTGGACAGTTCACCGAGAGGCGTACGGGCGTACGCGGCGGCCCCGAAGCGTTCGAGCCACTCGGCGCACCGGCGGCCGCCGCCTGCCGCCCCAGTCCGTGGATGCGGCCCAGATGCGTCAGGTAGCCGGCTGCGGTGAACGGCAGGGCGACGGGGAAGCGTTCGGGGACGCAGGCCGTGCGGAGCCGGCCGGTGATCCGGCCCTCGGAGGGGCGTCGATGCGGGCGAGCAGCCTAAGAAGCGTCGACTTGCCGCTCCCGTTGGCACCCTCGACGCGGGCGAGGGTGCCCGGGAGCAGGTCGAGGTCGACCGCGCGCAGCATCCAGGGCCCGCCGAGGCCGTAACGACGGCCCACCTGCCGGAGCTTCAGTTCTGTGTCGCCTTCTGCGGGGTGAGCTCGCTGGGCCGGACGATGACGAAACCCTCGCCCTCCAGCTTGAGTTGCACCGCTTCGCCCGAACCGCCGCGGATCATCGAACCGACGGACTGCGAGCGGTGCAGCGACGTGTGCAACTGGGCGCTCCAGCCGACGACGGCGTCCGTGTCGACGAAGACCGGCTGCTGGTGGCTGACGGGGATGACGATCGGGCTGCCGTCGCAGATGACGCCCAGTTTCCCGTAGCCGGTGAAGAGGCTGTTGAAGATGCCGCCGCCGGTCATGCCGGCGCCCTTGACCGTCTTGATCTCGTACGACAGCGTCGCGTCGAAGCAGAGCACGTTGCGGCCGTTTATGGTCAGCGCGTCGCCCTGCTCGATGTCGACGATGAAGCAGTTGGCCGCTTCGTGCGCGAACCACGCCTCACCCTGGCCGCGCACGGCCATCAGCGGCAGGCCCTCGCCGGTGACGGCGCGCTTCAGCATGCCTCCGATCCCCTGACCCTTGCGCTCGAACTGCAGATTGCCGCGGAAGGCGATCATCGAGCCCTGCCGCGCGTGCATCTCGCCGTTGACCGCGTACTTGATCGACTTGGCGTTCTGCAGCGTCATTCCGGGCACGGTGGCCTGCTGTGCCATGTTCTCTGTGGAGAAAAGATCGCTCTTCATGGGGGGCATCGTCGCCCGGAGGGCCCCGTTCCGCCAACAACCCCGCAGTGGGCGGCTGGCAGACTGGCGGCGTGAGCAGCGAAGACCTCCGTGAAATCCGGTCCGACAGTCCCTTCGGGCACCGGACAGAGTCCCGTGACGCGGCACCGCAATTCGTCCTGCCCTTGGTGGTGCGCATAGAGAAGTCGGGGCCGCCGTCCCGTACCGACGCACTGGAGACCGCCGCGCGAGCGGTCCTCGAGATCCTCGCCGACGAGCGCTCCACCGGAGAGGGCGAGTGGGCGCAGGCCGTGCGGGACTGGCAGGACGCCCGTATCCGCAAGGTCGTCCGCCGGGCCCGCGGCGCGGAGTGGCGCAAGGCCGGCACGCTCCCGGGGATCACGGTGACGGGCACGGGCGGACCGGCGGCCGGGTCCGTCGGGGCGACGGCGACGGACCCCGCGACCGGGACGCCCGCGGTCGTCGCGGCGGACGCCGCGGACGCGGCCGCCCGACCGGCATCGGCGCCGGCAGCGGTTCCGGCAGAGGTACGGGTCTTCCCGCCGGTGCCGCTGGACGGCTGGCCGAAGGAACTGGCCAAGCTCCAGGTGTCCGGGACGGAGCTCGACGACCCCCGCCCGCCCGCCGCCCCCGACCGGACCCGTCCCGTCCTGTGGCTGAGCCCGGAGCTCGAGATGTCCGCGGGCAAGGCCATGGCGCAGGCCGGCCACGGAGCCCAACTCGCCTGGTGGGAACTGTCGGACGCGGACCGCGAGGCATGGCGGGCATCGGGCTTCGCCCTCTCCGTGCGTACCGCCGATCCGGCGGACTGGCCGGCACTCACGAGGAGCGGGCTGCCGGTCGTGCGCGACGCGGGCTTCACGGAGATCGCTCCCGGCTCGTGCACCGTCGTGGCCGACCATCTCTCGCTGCGCGGCGGGCGGCGCGCCCAGGCCGTCCCTTCCGGATCTTGCCGGCCCGCGGCACCCTCGTGACCGGGCCCGCAGCCGGGCGGTGATCACCGCCCTCCCCGGACCATCTTCGCGAGCAACGGAGTTGGTAGTTTCCGGTGCATGGGGAGAAACGCCTGGGTGACCAGGTCTTTGGGTGGGGGTGCGCTGCTGTTCGCGGTGCTGGCCCTGTGGACGCTGTTGTTCAACGTCGGCATATCGGTGTACCGGCCTGACGTGGCCGTGCTCGGGGCGGTGGCCCTGGCGCTGGCCGCCGGGTGGGTGTGGTCGGCCTCCCGGCCGATCCCGGTCACGCCGCCGAGGCAGGTGGAACCGGTGCCGGCGCCGCCCGCGAAGCTGCCCTGGAAACGGCCGTTCAGGGACTTCATTCCCCTGCTGCTGGCCGTGGTGGTGGTAGTGCCCGCCGTGGCCGTGCTCACCGAGCTGATCACGCGCCCGGACGGCGACGACCTGAAGCGGATCGCGGCGATACAGAAGGCCGGTGCCGAAGTGACGCGGGGCACCATCGTCGAGGTCCACCGGACGAAGTCGGGGAAGAACAAGGAGGTCGCGGACACCGCCGACGTCACAGTCGAGGTGCCCGCCCACGGCCCTGGGGGCGGTAGTGCGGGCAACAGACGGCTCGAGGTCGTGAGCGCGCACATCTCGGACCGTTCCGGGGGCCGCTTCGTGGGCGAATCCGTCCTGGTGCTGCACGCCCCGACGGCGCCCGCACTGGGCGGCGTCGTGGACGATCCCGGTCACGTCGAGCGGTACGTGGAGGCGGCTTCTCCGCTCGCGCTCTCCCTCACGCCATTGACCACCTGGATCGGCCTTGGCATCGGAGCGGTCCTGACCTTCCTCGGCTCGCTGATGTTCGTCCGGATCCGTCCGTCCGATCCCGCCCTGCGGACCCTCCGTGAGGACGCGGCCGCCGGGGCGGCGCTGCCCGCCGTCCGGGCACGGATCATCGCGGCCCGGCGGAACGAACACACCACGTTCGGAACCGTGGACGGCACGGTCCGGGTGAGGTCCGACCACAAGCTGCGCTTCGCACTGGAGGACGGTTCAGAGGTGCTGATCGGCAACCCGACCGTCGAGCCGGCCGGGCTCGCCCTGGTCGCGGCGCGCATGGGAGAACGGCCGGGCTGGCTGTGCGGTGCCCGGAACTGGCGTCTGATCCGCTATGACGAGCAGCCGGTCGTCTTCGTCACCGACGAGGGGGAGGTGGCGTGGCTGAAGATGGACCGCGAGGAATTCCAGCGGGTCATGGAGCCCGCCACCCCGGTACAGCCCGACCCGGAGCGCCGCGCGTGGCTCTCCCCGTGGCCCACCACCGTGGTGCCCGGCGCCCACTGGCCTTGGCTCGGGGGCATGGCGCTGTCCTACGCACTGGTCGTCCTCGTGCTGATGCTGCCGATGTCCTGGCTCGCCGCATGGCTGACGACCGCATTCGCCGCGGTCGTGACCGTGGCGGCCTGCGTGGTGCTGGTGCGGCGCCGGGCGGACCTCTCCGACCGGGCGGGCCGCTGGGAGGTCCGCGCGACCCGCGACCCGGAACTCGGTCCGGCCTGACTGCCCCGAGCAGCCCCGAGGGAAGCGGAGGGCCAGACCGAAGAAGACGACCACGAACGCCACGTCGCGTTCACCGACAGGATCGACTGGTACATCTACCACCGACCCCACACCGGCATCCACGGCAAGAACACCGCCGGCCGTGTCACCAACCTGCCCGGACAACACCCCTGGGGCACCTGCCGGTCCCGGTCGGGCCGATGCCACGACGGCGGCCAGGACATGCCCCTCGAACGCGAGGGCGGACAGGCGCAGTTCATCGTCCACGACCACGCGCCCACCCCGCAGGGCTCCGCACTGGAGCCCTGCTCACCCTGCTCCGGGACAACCTGGGCCGCGACCTCACGTCAGCCGGCATCGCCCACCACGCCGGGACCAGCACCCGCACCCTGATCCGGCACTTCCGCGAACAGACCGGCACTCCCCCGCTCCAGTGGCTCCACCGGGCCCGCATCCGCCGGGCCCGGCACCTTGGAGACCACCGACCACTCTGTCGAACGCATCGCGGCCCAGGTCGGCTTCGGTTCCCCACCGCCTTCCGCGACCGCTTCAAGCGCACCACCGGCGTCTCCCCGAGGACGTACCGCCCGCACCTTCGACTGAGGCCGGATTCAACTACTCCGATTTTCCTCCTATTTGGGCCTCCGACCGCTACGGTGAGTCTTCACACAATCTGCACAAGGGGGGACCTTGAGCAATTGGTACACCACCAGTCCGCCGCCGCCCGGCCCCGTGCCCGCCGGGACACAAAGGCCGCTGTGGAGGATGAAGCGCACCTACGCCGGTGGACTGCTGATCATGGCGCTCGGCTTCGGCTGCGGTGGTGCCGCAGCCTCCGACGACTCCGGGCCGGCCGTGGCGGCCGCGAAGCCGAGCCCCGGCCCGACCGTCACCGAGACGGTCACCGCGACGGCGACCACCACCGCGACGCCCGCCCCCAAGGCCACCGTCACCGAACCCGGTCCCACCGTGACCGTGACGGTGACCAGGACGGAGACCGCCGCCCCCTACGACAGCGGCGACAGCGACTTCGGCAGCGGCGGTGACGCGGACGTCTACTACGAGAACTGCGCCGCCGCCCGGGCCGCGGGCGCCGCGCCCGTCCGCCGGGGCGAGCCGGGCTACGGCAGCCACCTCGACCGGGACAACGACGGCACCGGCTGCGACTGGGGGTGACGGACGACGCCCGCCCGGACCCGAACCCCGCGGCGGGCAGCGGGGTTCGGCCCTCCCGTCGGGCCGAGACCGCGGCGACCGCGGGCGGCCGGTCCCTGAGCGCGACAGGCCGCGCAGCGCACCCGGCGGCCTCACCGGCACCGGACGGGCGGGCCGTTGAACAGCCGGGGCCCCGGCTGCGTACTTCCGGGTACCGCCCAGTAGTTTGACCGGCTAAGTTCGACCGGCAGGCGGCCGGCGGGCCGACCAGCCATTCAGCAGGGCGGTTGGTTGCCGTGTAACGCATCGGCTCTGGAGGCACATTGTTGCGGCGCATCAACGGAACAGCACTCATCATCGCGGCCCTGGTCGTCACGGTCGGGGCGCTCGCGTTCCCCGTGTGGTCCTACGCCGACCGTTCCGGCACCGGGCAGGACAATCTGAACGCCTCGAGCGTGGCGACCCAGTGGGGGCCGCTGTCAGCCACCGACCGCGACTTCCTGGTCAAGGTGCGGCTCGCCGGCCTGTGGGAACTGCCCGCCGGGCAGCAGGCGATAGAACGCGCGCCCACCGAAGCGATCAAGGCGGCCGGCGACCACCTCGTCGTCGGCCACACCGACCTCGACAAGCGCGCGCGCAACGTGGCGGCGCAGTTGGGGGTCGAGCTGCCGAACCAGCCCACCGAACAGCAGCAGGGCTGGCTGCGTGAGCTGTCCGCCGCGCAGGGCGAGGAGTACGAGCGGAAGTTCGCGCAGCTCCTGCGGAACGCGCACGGCAAGGTCTTCGCGCTTGTCGCGCAGGTCCGCCACACCACCCGCAATGCGCTGATCCGCCAGCTCGCCTCGGACGCCAACCAGACGGTGCTCGACCACATCACGATGCTCGAGCAGACCGGCCGGGTCGACTTCGACGCCATCGCCAACGAGGCGGCGGCGGGCGCCACGGCCAGCCCGAGCGGTCCCCCGCCGCCGGACGGCAATCTGCCGCCCGCGCCGGCCCCTGCCACCCCGACCGGAGACCAGTCGTTCACGTCACGCCCGTCGCCGCAGCCCGGTGCGCCGACCGCGGTCAACACCAACCGCCCGGCACCGCAGGATCCCGTCCCGGCGGGGTGACCGGACGGTCCTGAGCGCGGGAGGAGGTTCCGGTCCGCCGGCCGGAACCTCAAATCAACCTCTGAACGTCCCCTCCTTCGGATTCACCCGCTCGTGCGGGGGCCATGACCCTGGCACGTCACACGTCGGGCGTGGAGGAGGGGACCATGGAACTCGGCATCGGAATCGGCTGGCGGCCGGAGATCTCGGACACGGTGGAGCGGCTGCCGGACCTCGACTGGGTCGAGGTCGTCGCGGAGAACGTCTGCCCCGGCCACCTGCCGCCCGCGCTGCTGCGACTGCGCTCGCGTGGCGTCCGCGTCGTCCCGCACGGCGTCTCGCTCGGACTCGGCGGCGCCGAACGGCCGTCGGAGCGGCGCCTGGCCGATCTGGCCGAGCGGGCGGAGGCACTGGAGGCGCCGCTGGTGACGGAGCACATCGCGTTCGTGAGAGCGGGCGGCGCGCTCACCGCCTCCTCCGTGCTGGAGGCCGGTCACCTGCTGCCCGTCCCCCGCACCTGGGACGCGCTCGCCGTGCTCTGCGAGAACGTGCGCATCGCGCAGGACTCGCTGCCGGTGCCGCTGGCGCTGGAGAACATCGCGGCGATGTTCTCCTGGCCCGACGAGGAGCTCACCGAGGGCCAGTTCCTCGCGGAGCTGGTGGAGCGCACGGGGGTACGGCTCCTGATCGACGTGGCCAACCTCCACACCAACCATGTCAACCGCGGCGAGGACCCGTCGGCCGCGCTCGACGAACTGCCGGTGGAGTCGATCGCGTACGTCCATGTCGCGGGCGGCGTCGAACGCGACGGCATCTGGCACGACACGCACGCGCACCCGGTGACGCAGCCGGTCCTGGACATCCTGGCCGACCTGCGGGCCAGGGTGAACCCGCCAGGTGTGCTGCTGGAGCGCGACGACGACTTCCCGGCGAGCTCGGAGCTGGAGGGGGAACTGTCGACGATCCGGGCGACGTTGACGGCCGCGGGTGGGCGGGCTGCTCGCACGCCTGCGGCGGGCCTGCTCCCCTCCCCGCCCCTTCCCGAACAGGGGGCTCCTCTTACGCCCGGCGGCGTGGGGGAACCCCCACCGGACCCCTGCGCCTCAATTGCCGCCCACTGCCCGGCGGCCGGGGGAGGTGCCCCCGGCGAGGCTGATTTCGCGCAGCGGAATCCAGCCCGCCCGGCGAATGAGGGCACCGCGCGGAGCGCGGTTCGGGGTGCGGGGCCTGCCCGCCAGACGGCGCAGCCGCACATCGGTACAGCGGGAAGGGGCGGAGAGGGGAACGGCTCCGCGCAGCGGTACCACCCGCACAGCCCCACCGCCGCCACGGCCACAGCCACCACCCCCACCGCGGCCCCGCCCTCCGCCCGCCAGCACGTCGCGCTCACGCAGGCCGCGCTGCTGTCCGCGCTCGTCGCGGGCACGCCCGCGCCGGAGGGGTTCGACGTACGCCGCCTGCGCGTGCAGAGCCGCGCGCTCGCCGCGAAGCGCGCCGACGTCGTCGCGAAGATCGCGCCGGAGCTGCGAGAGATCCTCGGGACCGGCTACCGGTCCGCCTTCCTCGCCTACGCCAAGAACCGCCCCATGCACGCCGGTTACCGGCGCGACGCACTCGACTTCGCCGAGCATCTGCTGGCGTCCAGGCGCCCGCAGGACAGCGCCGCCCGGCGAAGGCTGAGCCTGTGGTGGCAGGAGCGCAGTGCCCCCCGTCCGCCGGCCGGGGCGACCCGCCTGGTCCGTGTGGCCCGTGCCGCGCTCGCGGCGCGGTGAGCGCCATGGACCTCGTCGCGCTCGCCGTCCACCTGGCCGTCGGCCTGTCGTCCCTGTTCCTGATCATCCGGGTGTCCGCGGCGCAGCCCGCCTCCCCGCACGGCACGGCGAACGTCCACGACGTGTACGAGGCGGCCTTCCTCGCGGGCGGCCCCGGCCGCGTAGTCGACGCCGCGCTCACCGCCCTGCACAGTGACGGCCGGATCGCCGTCGGCTGGCCCGGAGTCATGTCCGTGGTGCGGCCGGTCGCGCAGGACCCGGTGGAGCGTGCCGTCTTCTCGGTTCTCCCCTTCGCCCCGAACGGTGCGCTGCACACCGTGCGCCTCCACACCATGCGCAGCCCCGCCGTGCAGGAGCTCGGTGACGTGCTCGCGGCACGCGGACTGATGGTGCCGCCCGGCCACGGCACGGGGCTCGCGACGTGGGGCAAGGTCCAGAGCGTGGTCTGCTTCCTCGGCCTCCCGGTGGCGTTCGTCGTCACCGTCGCCGAGTTCGTCGGTGACACGCCCGGCGGGCCGGGGGCGCCGTTCGTCCTCCTGCTCTTCCCGATGCTGATCGTGGGCGCGCTGATCGGCGCGACCCAGGCGGGCCGGGCCCGGCGGCGGGTCACCCCGGCGGGGCGGCGCGCGCTGGGGGCGTACCGCCTGGCGCACTCGCGGACACGGGATCCGGCCGGCCTGGTCGCCCTGCACGGGGTGCGCGGCGTGCCGGACTTCGCCCTGCGGCGGCAGCTGGGTGCGGCGGTCCGGGTCCGTGGTTCCGCGGGCGGCGGGGCGGGTGACCCGTCGCTGTCCGCGCTGTACGTGGGCGAGGCCGTATGGTGCGCCGGTTCGTCTCCCGACTCGGGAGGCGGCTTCGGCTGCGGCGCGTCCGGCGGGTCCGGCTGCGGCGGATCAGGGGGTGGCTCCTCCTGCGGCGGCTCCTCCGGCTCCAGCTGCGGCGGAGGCTCCGGCAGCAGCTCCTGACGGGACGGCATCGGGGTCATTGGCCCCGACACCGCCGGGCGGTGCTTTACTTCACGAACCGCCCCTGCCCAAGATCCCTTTCGTCCCGTGGCCGCCGCCCGGCCGCCCCGCGCACGAAGGGAACGCGATGAGAACAGCCGCGAAGTACGGGGCCGTGGCGGGCCTCGGTTCCTTGCTCCTCACCTCGGTCGCCGTCGCCCCCGCCGACGGTACGACGACCACCGACGCCGCGGCCCGGGGCACCGCCCTGGCCGCCCGGCGCGCCGCGGCGGCCGGCATCGACTTCGGTCGCTGCCCCGCCGCCGAGAAGCTGCCCGACACGGTCCTCTGCGGCACCGTCGAGGTCCCGCTCGACTACGCGGACCCGTCGGGCCGCCGGATCGAACTCACCGTCAGCCGGGTGCGGGCCAGCGGCGAGAAGTCGCAGCGGCAGGGCGCCTTCATCTACAACCCGGGCGGCCCCGGCGCCTCCAGCATGTCCTTCCCGCTGGCGGCCGGCCTGCCGGAGTGGAAGCGGATCGCCGAGGCGTACGACATCGTCGGCTACGCGCCCCGCGGTGTCGGCCGGTCCGCCCCGCTGTCCTGCCAGGAGCCCGCGGACTTCCTCAAGGCCCCCACGCAGGCCCCGACGCACCCCTCCCTCTCGTACAAGAAGGAGCGCATCGCGCAGGCGCGGGCCTACGCGAAGGGCTGCGCCGACAGGACCGGCGCGGCGCTGCGCCACTACACGTCACTGAACAACGCCCGTGACCTGGACGTGCTGAGGGCGGCGCTCGGCGAGAAGAAGCTGACGTTCATGGGCGCGTCCTACGGCACCTACTTCGGCGCCCTGTACGCGACGATGTTCCCCTCCCATGTGCGCCGCATGGTCTTCGACTCGGCAGTCGACCCCGACCCCGAGCAGATCTGGTACCGCAACAACCTGGACCAGTCGGAGGCCTTCGAGAGCCGTTGGGCCGACTTCCGTGCCTGGGTGGCGAAGCACGACAGGAAGTACGGGCTCGGTGCGACCCCCGAGGACGTGGCGCGCAGCTATGAGGAGGTGCGGGCCCGCCTCGAACGGGAGCCCGCGGGCGGCACGGTGGGTCCGGGCCAGCTGCACGCGGCCATGCTGGGGGCCGGGTACTACGACGCCTACTGGCCGCTGCGGGCCGGCGCGCTGTCGGAGTATCTGAAGGGCAACCCGGAGCCGCTGATCGAGCAGGCCGCGCCCAGGCCCGGCAGGGCGAAGGAGGCGGAGAACGGCAACGCCGTCTACACGGCGGTCGAGTGCAACGACGCCCCGTGGCCCAAGGACTGGCTCACCTGGAACCTGGACAACTCGCTGCTGGCGAAGCGCGCGCCGTTCGAGACCTGGGACAACGTGTGGATGAACCTGCCGTGCGCCTTCTGGCAGGAGCCCCGTCAGCAGCCGCTGGACGTCCGCACGGAGCCCGGGCAGCTGCCTGCGACCCTGATCCTGGCGGCGGAGCGGGATGCGGCGACCCCGTACACGGGAGCGCTCGAACTTCAGCGGCGGCTGGCCGGCTCGGTGCTGGTCACTGAGGAGGACGCGGGGACGCACGGCATCGGCGGCGGCAGCAACACCTGCGTCAACAAGCACCTGGAGGACTATCTGCTGCGGGGTGAGACGCCGGTGCGGCGCGCATCGTGCGCGCCGCACCCGGAGCCCGACCCGGTGTCGCTGGACCGGCGGGCGGAGCAGCGGAGGCTGCCGCACGCCGTCTGATCTTCCGGGCCATATGGACGGCTGGGTATCCGCTTCGCAGAAGCGGAAACCCAGCCGTCAGGTCGTTCGCCGAAGGAGGTTACGCGAGACCCGCCACGAGGTCCGCCACGTCCTTGCGGCGTCCGGTGTAGAACGGGACCTCCTCGCGGACGTGCATCCGCGCCTCGGAGGCACGCAGGTGGCGCATCAGGTCGACGATGCGGTACAGCTCGTCCGCCTCGAAGGCGAGGATCCACTCGTAGTCGCCGAGCGAGAACGAGGCGACCGTGTTGGCGCGCACGTCCGGGTAGCCGCGGGCCATCTTGCCGTGGTCGGCGAGCATCCGGCGACGGTCCTCGTCGGGGAGCAGGTACCAGTCGTAGGAGCGCACGAAGGGGTAGACCGAGACGTAGTTGCGGGGAGTCTCGTCGGCCAGGAACGCCGGGATGTGCGACTTGTTGAACTCGGCGGGGCGGTGCAGCGCCATGTTCGACCACACCGGCTCGAGTGCGCGGCCCAGACGGGTGCGGCGGAAGCGGTTGTACGCGTCCTGGAGCTCGTCCGCGGTCTCGGCGTGCCACCAGATCATGACGTCGGCGTCGGCACGCAGCCCCGAGACGTCGTACGTGCCACGCACGGTGACGTCCTTGGCGGCGAGCTGGTCGAACAGCTCCTGGACCTCCTCGGCGTAACCGGAGCGGTCCTCGGGCAGCACATCGCGCAGCTTGAAGACGGACCACAGCGTGTACCGGATGACCTCGTTGAGGTCCTTGGCCTTCTTGCCTGCGTTCGGGATCTTTTCTGGCGCACTCATACGGCTATTGTCCCGCCTTCCGATCGGTGCCCCGCGCCAGGGTCGGCGTGGCGAGGATCTCGTCCGCGGCGCGCTGTCCGCTCGCGATGCAGGCCGGGATCCCGACGCCGTCGTACACGGCGCCGCAGACCCGCAGGCCCGGCAGCCCGGCGACCTCGTCGCGGATGCGGGCGACGCGGGAGAGGTGGCCCACGGGGTACTGCGGCAGGCCGCCGGTCCACCGGGTGACCTCGGTGGCGACGGGCCGGGCCGTGAGCCCCACGGCCGCGCGGAGGTCCGTCAGCGAGGCGTCGACCAGTTCCGCGTCCTCGCGTTCGAGGGCCTGCTCCTCGCCGTAGCGGCCGACTGAGGTGCGCAGCACGAACAGATCGCCGGCGCCCCGCGCGACCCAGGCCCACTTGTTGGAGGCAAACGTGGACGCCTTGATGGTCCGCCCGTCCACCGGCGGGACGAGGAATCCGCTGCCTGCCGGCATCCCCGCCACGTCGGCGCTCCGGAACGCCATGGTGACCAGTGCCATCGAGGCGTACTCGACACGGCCGAGCTCGGCCGCGGCGGCCGGCGACTCGGACTCCAGCAGGGCGGACGCGGACCAGGCCGGCGTCGCGAGGACCACGGCGTCGGCGTCGAGCGTCCCGCGGTCGGTGCGGATCCGCCAGCCGTCCGCGGCGCGGCTCAGGCCGAGGACGGGCGTCTCGGTGCGGATGTCGCCGCCCTGGGCGCGGACGGCGTCGGCGACGGCGTCCGGCAGAGTGCCGATGCCGCCGTCGAGGCCCATGAAGACCGGTCCGCCCGTCTGCTGCGCGGCAGCCCTCGCCTGGATGTCCCGCACTCCCTCGAGCAGCGAGTCGTGGGACCTGGCCGCCTCGAAGAGCTGGGGGACGGCCGCGCGCATCGAGATGCGGTAGGCGTCGCCCGCGTAGACGCCACCGAGCAGCGGCTCCACCAGTCGGTCGACGACCTCCCGCCCGAGGCGCTCGGCGACGTACGCGCCCACGGCCACGTCGTCGCCCACGGCGGTCGGCGCGAGGTCCTTCTCGTGCGCGATGCGGGCGAGGCCCTCGGCGGAGAGCAGCCCGGCGAGCGCCGACGCGTCGCCCGGGACGCCCATCACATGGCCCTTCGGCATGGGCCGCAGCGCGTCACGGGTCCAGACCGTCGAGGTCGCCGTGGCCGGCGGTTCCAGCCGGTCGCCGAGGCCGACGGCGCGGGCGAGGGCGGTGCCCTCCGGGCGGCGGGCGAGCATCGACTCTGCGCCCAGGTCGACCCGTACGCCCTCGATCTCGCCCGACCGGAGTTTGCCGCCGACCCGGCCGGTCGCCTCGAGGAGGGTGACGCGCACGCCGGAGGCGAGCAGCCGGTGTGCGGCGGCGAGCCCGGCGATGCCGCCGCCGATGACGACTACATGGCGCGCTCGTGTGTCCACGTTCATGGTCCAACTCTCTCAAACGCCTTTCCGAGTCCTGACCGTGACCGCTTCGGAACCACGAACCGGCAACCTCCGGCGGGGCCGCGGCGTCGAATGTGCGACAAGTTCACGACTCATCCCCGGGGGGCCGGTATGCGTGCACGGCGTGCGTTCGCGGTACTACTTCTCACTGCCTCACTCGGCCTCGCCGGGTGCGGCGCAGGCGGTTCCGACTCCGGCGACGGCGCGCAGAGCGCGGCGAAACCCGCCGCGCGTGACGCGGAGGGCGCGGCCGGCTCCGGACAGGCGGCCGACGAGGCGGCGGGGGCGCCCGCCGAGGACGGCGCGGACCGTGACACCGCGGCGAAGCCGTCGGCGCTGCCGAGCACTCACGTCATCCGCACGGCCACGCTGGAGGTGGAGGTGGAGGACGCCGCCAAGGCGCTCGCCGCGGCCCGCAGGGCGGCGGCGAACGCGGGCGGACACGTGGAGAACGAGAGCACCGAGCGGATCGACGACACGCACGTCACGTCGAACGTCGTGCTGCGCGTGCCGCAGGAGCGTTACGAAGCGGTGCTGGCCGAACTGGCGGGAGCCGGAAAGCTGTTGTCCCGCACGGCAGACGCGAAGGACGTCACCGGCCAGGTCGTGGACGTCGAGAGCCGTATCGCGACCCAGCGGGCGAGCGTCGCCCGGGTGCGGGCGCTGATGGACCGGGCGACGAAGCTGTCGGACGTCGTCACGCTCGAGGCGGAGCTGAGCACCCGTCAGGCCGACCTGGAATCCCTGCTCGCACAGGAGGCGACGCTGAAGGACCGCACCTCGCTCGCGACGATCACGCTGACACTGTCGGAGAAGGAGCGCGAGGAGACGAGGGAGGAGGACGACGGCCCCGGCTTCCTCGACGCGCTCGGCGGCGGCTGGGACGCACTGGTCGCGACGTTGCGGTGGATCGCGGTTGCGGTCGGCGCGGTGGCTCCCTTCGCGACGCTGGGCGCGGTGCTGTACGCGGTGTGGCGGTGGCTGGTCCGGCCCCGGCTGCCCAGGCGTCCGGCCGGGCCCACGGCTCCCCCGACCCCTCTCCCGGCCGCTCCCCCGGTCAGGGAGGACTGAACGACCCCTCCCCCGTAGCGTGTTCCCCATGACGGCGACCGAACGGCTGGTGATCATCGGGGGCGACGCGGCGGGCATGTCCGCCGCGTCGCAGGCGCGCAGGATGAAAGGGCCGGACGAGCTGGAGATCGTGGCGTTCGAGCGCGGCCACTTCAGCTCCTACTCGGCGTGCGGCATCCCGTACTGGGTGGGCGGCGATGTCGGGGACCGCGACGAACTGATCGCGCGCACCCCCGAGGAGCACCGCGAGCGGGCCATCGACCTGCGCATGCGCACCGAGGTCACGGAGATCGACGTCGCGGGCGGCCGGGTGCGCGCTCGCGACGCCGTGACGGGCGCCGAGACGTGGACCGGCTACGACAAGCTGGTGATCGCGACCGGCGCCCGGCCCGTCCGCCCCGCGCTGCCGGGCATCGACGCGCCCGGCGTGCACGGTGTCCAGACCCTCGACGACGGCCAGGACCTGCTGGACACCCTCTCGCGCACCGAGGGCCGGCGCGCCGTCGTCGTCGGCGCCGGCTACATCGGCGTCGAGATGGCCGAGGCGCTCCTCAAGCGCGGCTACGAGGTGACCGTCGTCGACCGCGGGGAGCAGCCGATGGCGACCCTCGACCCGGACATGGGCCGGCTGGTCCACGAGGCGATGTCGGGCATGGGCATCATCACCGTCTCCGGCACGGCCGTCACCGGGATCCTCACCGGTGACGACGGCCGGGTCCGTGCCGTCGTCACTGACGGCGCCGAGCACCCGGCGGACGTCGTGGTCCTCGGCATCGGCGTCGAACCGGAGACGTCCCTCGCCCGCGCGGCCGGCCTGCCGCTCGGCCGCCACGGCGGCCTGCTCACCGACCTCGCGATGCGGGTCCGCGGCCACGAGAACATCTGGGCGGGCGGCGACTGCGTCGAGGTCCTCGACCTCGTCTCCGGCCGCGAACGCCACATCGCGCTCGGCACGCACGCCAACAAGCACGGACAGGTCATCGGCGCGAACGTGGGCGGCGGCTACGGCACGTTCCCGGGTGTCGTCGGTACCGCGGTGAGCAAGGTCTGCGAACTGGAGATCGCCCGCACGGGCCTGCGGGAGAAGGACGCCCGCGCGGTGGGCCTCCAGTACGTGACGGCGACCATCGAATCGACGAGCCGCGCCGGCTACTACCCGGCCGCCGCTCCGATGACGGTGAAGGTGCTGGCCGAACGCCGCACGGGCCGTCTGCTGGGCGTCCAGATCGTGGGTCGGGAGGGCGCGGGCAAACGTGTGGACGTCGCGGCGGTGGCGCTGACCGCAGGCATGACCGTCGAACAGATGACGGCGCTGGACCTCGGCTACGCGCCTCCGTTCTCACCGGTCTGGGACCCGGTCCTGGTGGCGGCGCGCAAGGCCTCGGCGGCGGTGCGGGCAGGAGCGTAGACGAGGATGGGCGGGGCGCCCTCTCTGTGCGACCGAACGGCCGCGTTCGCCCCGGCTGTCAACGGCACGACCGTGAACGGCACCGCCGGCAGTGACGTCATCCGCTGCGCCGCGGTCGGCGCCGACGCCACGGTCGACGGCCTGGGCACCATCACGGGCCCGGTCGCGGGCACCGTCAACGGCGGCGCCGGCAGCGACCGCGTCCCCGTCTCCTCGACCGCCGGCGTGACGACCACCGGCGACATCCTGGGCGGCCCCGAGAACGACTTCCTCCCAGCCGGCGCGAACGCCGGCCTCGTCGACGGGGACGACGACTTCGACCACAGCGTCGTGGCGTCGGGCAACGACACCGAGAACTGCGGACACCTCTTCTGAGCCGACGGCTCGCCGCGGTGCCGGCCGGCACCGCGGCGAGCCGCGTGTCCGGGCGGTCTCAGCCCGCGGTCTGCTCGTGCACGTACGCCACCAGTCGCGTCAGCGCGTCCGGGTCCGTCGTCGGCAGCACCCCGTGCCCGAGGTTGAAGACGTGGCCCTCCAGCCCCGCCGCCGCGTCCAGCACCTCACGGGTCTTGGCCTCGACCGCCTCCGGCGTGGAGAAGAGCACCGCCGGGTCCAGGTTCCCCTGGAGCGCCTTGCCGGGGCCGACCCGTCGCGCGGCCTCGTCCAGCGGGACGCGCCAGTCGACGCCGACCACGTCGGCCCCCGCCTCGCCCATGAGGCCGAGCAGCTCGCCGGTGCCGACGCCGAAGTGGATCCGCGGGACGCCGTAGGAGGCGACGGCCTCGAAGACCTTGGCCGAAGCGGGCATCACCGACCGCCGGTAGTCGGCGGGAGCCAGAGCGCCCACCCACGAGTCGAAGAGCTGTACCGCGGACGCGCCGGCCTCGATCTGGACCTTCAGGAAGGCGGAGGTGATCTCCGCGAGGCGGTCCAGCAGGTCGGCCCACAGCTGCGGGTCGCCGTACATCAGGGCCTTGGTGTTCTCGTGGTTGCGGGAGGGCCCGCCCTCCACGAGGTAGCTCGCGAGGGTGAAGGGCGCGCCGGCGAAGCCGATGAGGGGGGTCCCGCCGAGCTCGCCGGTGAGCATCCCCATGGCCTCGGTGACGTACCAGACGTCCTCAGGATCGAGGTCACGCAGCCGGTCGAGGTCGGCGCGGGTGCGGATCGGCTCCGCGATCACCGGTCCTACGCCAGGCTTGATGTCGAGGTCGAGGCCGATGGCCTTGAGCGGCACCACGATGTCGCTGAAGTAGATCGCCGCGTCGACCTTGTGCCGCCGGACGGGCTGCAGCGTGATCTCCGTGACGAGGTCGGGTCGCATGCACGACTCGAGCATCGGGACGCCTTCGCGGACCTTCAGGTACTCGGGCAGTGAGCGGCCCGCCTGACGCATGAACCAGACCGGCGTGTGCGGCACCGGCTCGCGGCGGCACGCCTTCAGAAAAGCGGAGTCGTACGTCGTCTGGTGGCCCGGGGGGCGGTTGTTGGCGCTCACGCACTGAATCTTCGCATGTGCGCGGGAAGTGCCCGCCCCGGCCCGGGTGTCCCTCCCTGCGCGAAGCCCCCGTTCCGCCTACTCTTCCCCGCATGGCTGCGGCTCAGGGACATTTTTCCGATCATTCCAAAAGCGCTGACGAGAAGGGGAATCCCGAACCGAGCAGTGACCCGGGTTCCGAGGCGGGTGCTGTTCCGCTTGCGTTCCGTCATGCGGTGGAGGCGCTGCGGTCGGCACGGCTGCGGCCGGAGATCGAGGTCGAGACGACCCGCCCTCCGCAGCGGCTCGCCCCCCACTCTTACGCTCTGGAGGCGGCAGTCATCGACGGCGAGGACGATCTCGCGGACGGCCGTCTGGTGCTGCTGCACGATCCCGCCGGCCACGACGCCTGGAACGGCACCTTCCGGCTGGTGACCCTGGTGCGGGCGGAGCTGGAGCCGGAAATGGCGGCCGATCCGCTGCTGCCGGAGGTGTGCTGGTCCTGGCTGACGGGCGCGCTGGAGGCGCGCGGGCTGTCGTACGGGGTGCCGAGCGGCACCGTCACCCGTGCGGGGTCTCACTATTTCGGAGGACTCTCCGACAGGCGTCCCGCGACCCAGATCGAGATCCGTGCGTCATGGACGCCCCGCGAGGGTCCGGACGGCGTGCCGGACACCGCCGCACACCTCGCGGCCTGGTGCGATCTGCTCTGCCAGATCGCCGGACTGCCGCCGTCCCCGGCGGGCCCGGCGGACAACGCGACGGGTGTGGTGACCCTTCCGCAGCGCCGCGGCCCCCAGCAGACCTGACCGGCGGGGGCGTCGCCGCGGGGAGACTGGGCGGGGCCGTGCGCCGGAGCAGTGGGCTCCGACCGCCCGTGACCGCCCGCCGGAACGGTTCGCTCGTAGGATGATCGATCGCCTGTCCGAATTGCCCGGATTATTACTCACCAAATCGTGATCATTCTCTAAAGGCGGACGGGTTCGGTGCCGAAGAGGTCAATGACCCAACTGCACGGTTCGCCCCGGCTTCACCCCCCGAGCCGGCTCCGTCCCGCACCTTTCCAGGAGGCCTGGTGTCCGTTCTTCTCGAGCAGCCCGCAAGCCTGGTCGCCTACCGCCCGAACAAGCCGACGGCCATGGTCGTCGTGGCCGACCCGCGCGTCCGTTCCACCGTCACCCGCCACCTGTGGGCACTCGGGGTCCGTGACGTCATCGAGGCGTCGTCCATCGCGGAGGCACGTCCCCGCGTCGGCAACCCGCGCGACATCTGCGTTGCCGACGTTCATCTGCCCGACGGTTCCGGGCTGACCCTCCTGTCCGAGACCCGCGCGGCGGGCTGGCCCAACGGCCTGGCCCTGTCCGCCGCCGACGACATCGGCGCCGTGCGCAACGCCCTGGCCGGCGGCGTCAAGGGTTACGTCGTCACCGGCACCCGAACCAACATCGGCCATCCGGCCCGCCCCGGCGCCGCCCCCATCGGTGCCGCGGCGAACCGCATGCACCGCCGCCCCCCGGGTGCCCCGAGCCACCCGGGCGGCTACCGCGAACTGTCCGGCCGCGAGGTCGAGGTCCTGCGCCTCGTAGCGGAAGGCCAGTCCAACAAGGCCATCGGCGTCTCCATGGGCCTGTCCGCACTGACCGTCAAGAGCCACCTCGCCCGTATCGCGCGCAAGCTGGGTACGGGTGACCGTGCCGGAATGGTTGCCGTGGCGCTGCGCACCGGAATCATCCACTGACCGCTCCGACATTCTTTCCGCGCCCGTCGACGGAACGTTCCGTCGACGGGCGCGTTCCGTTCACAGATACCCTTGACACGTGACCGACGCCCAAGAGACCGCAGCAGAGACGACACTGCATTCCACCGGGGGCGCCCCCTCGGACGACGAGGTCCCTGCCGCAGGGCTGCCGATCCCGTTGCTGGAGCCCCGTGAAGGCATTCCCCCGGTGGTCGCCGACGAGGACGCGCTGGCCGAGGTGATCGCCGCCTTCGCGGCGGGCACCGGCCCCGTGGCCGTCGACGCGGAGCGCGCGTCCGGCTACCGCTACGGACAGCGCGCGTACCTCGTGCAGCTGCGCCGCGCGGGCGCCGGCACCGCGCTCATCGACCCGGTCGGCTGCCCCGACCTCTCCGCGCTCGGCGACGCGCTCGCCGACACGGAGTGGATCCTGCACGCCGCCACCCAGGACCTTCCCTGCCTGCGGGAAATAGGCATGGTCCCCGCGCGGATCTTCGACACGGAGCTGGCCGGGCGGCTCGGCGGCTTCCCGCGGGTCGGGCTCGGCGCGATGGTCGAGGGCGTCCTCGGCTACGCCCTCGAGAAGGGCCACTCCGCCGTCGACTGGTCCACCCGGCCCCTGCCCGAGCCGTGGCTGCGCTACGCGGCCCTCGACGTGGAGCTGCTGGTCGACCTGCGCGACGCGCTGGAGAAGGAACTGGACCGGCAGGGCAAGCTCGACTGGGCGCACCAGGAGTTCGACGCGATCGCGTCCGCCCCGCCCCCGCCGCCGCGCCGCGACCCCTGGCGCCGTACGTCGGGGATGCACAAGGTGCGCCGCCGCCGCCAGATGGCGGTCGTACGCGAGATGTGGACGGTGCGCGACCGGGTCGCCCAGCGCCGGGACGTGTCTCCGGGCAAGGTGCTCGGAGACGCCGCGATCGTCGAGGCCGCGCTCGCCCTGCCCGCGAACGTGCACGCCCTCACCGCGCTGCCCGGCTTCGGGCACCGGATGGGCCGGCGTCAGCTCGAGCAGTGGCAGGCCGCGGTCGACCGCGCCAAGGCCCTGCCCGACTCCGAGCTCCCACAGCCCGGCCAGCCGCTGAACGGTCCCCCGCCGCCACGGTCGTGGGCCGACAAGGACCCGGCCGCCGCCGCCCGACTGTCCGCCGCGCGCGCGGCGGTCTCCGTGCTGGCCGAGGAACTGAACATGCCGCAGGAGAACCTGATCACTCCGGACACCGTCCGACGGGTGTGCTGGGAGCCGCCCGCGCCGGTCACGGTCACGACGGTGGCCGACATGCTGGAGTCTCTCGGCGCGCGTGAATGGCAGCGGCAGCTCGTCGCGCCGCTGCTGGCCGGGGCGATCACGGCCCGCCCGGCGTAGCGGCCGCGTCCACCGCGGCCGGGCCCGGCGTCCCGGTGAAGGCCCCGCGGCAGTGGGCGCTCAGCGCCCGCACCGCGGGGTTGCCCGTCCGCCGCCGGACCAGCGCGAGCTGCGCGCATGTCCGGACGTCGTCGATGAGCCGGGCGGTCAGTCCGTCCTGACGACCGGCGGCCATGGATTCGCTCAGCACCGCGACACCGAGTCCGCGCCGCGCGAGGTCCACGACGGCGTCCGCGGCGCTCGCCTGGAGCGCGATCCGGGGTTCGATCCCCTGATGGGCGCAGGCGCTGTCGAGCAGTGTGCGCAGGCCGGTGCCCGGCGGCATGCAGACGAGGGGGTGGGCCGCGGCGTCCCGCAGTGTGACGCGGCGGCACCGCGCGAGAGCGTGGTCATGGGGGACGGCGACGACGAGCCGCTCGCTGATCACCGTCCATGTGTCGAGGCCCGCGACCGCCGGGGCCGCGGTCCCGACGAGGGCCAGATCCACGCCACCCGCGCGTACAGCTTCGATCAGCCGGTCCGAGTGGTCCTCCAGCAGACGCAGTTCCACGCCCGGGTGCGCCCGGTGGAAGGCGGCGAGTCCGTCGAAGAACGGGGTGACGGTGCACCCCGCCACCATGCCGACCGTCAGCCGGCCACGGATCAGGCCGGTCAGCTCCCCCACCGCTCGGCCGACGGCCCCGGCTGCCTCGAGTGCGGCCCGTGCGTGCCCGAGTGCCGCCTCCCCGGCCGGGGTGAGCGTGACACTGCGGGCCGTCCGGTCGAACAACTCGGCGCCGACCTCGGCCTCGAGGCGGCGGATCTGGGCACTGACGCCGGACTGGCTGACGTGCATCCGTGCGGCGGAAGGTGCTGGCGGACGCGCCCACGTTCCGTCCCGAGGCGCCGCTGCCCACACTGATCAGCGGAGATCTCGCACTGACCTCCACCCCGCCGTCGGACGGTGCCGGGGCCCGCGCGCAGGTCGCCCGCCGCCAGCCGGACGGGAGCTGGCTGCGGGTGCTGGACCAGCCGGAGTTCGTGACCCCGACCCACTGAGGGACCGCCGGGACGGCGCGTTTCACGCCTGACCGGGACGGGGAAGGGCTCCGCGCAGCCGCCTGCGACGTGTGACCTTCGCCGCTCCCGCCCCAGGGGGTGGGCAGCCTGGTTACCCACAAGTAGCATGGGGCGAGCAAGCGCACGCTCAGCGTGCGCCCGCAGCAGTGCAACCCCGCACCCTGGAGGAGAGCCATCGTGCCTCGTACCGTCAGGGACGTCGTCTTCGTCGACGGCGTCCGCACCCCGTTCGGCAAGGCGGGCCCGAAGGGCATCTACCACGAGACCCGCGCCGACGATCTCGTCGTGAAGGCCATCCGGGAGCTGCTGCGCCGCAACCCGGCCCTCGACCCCGCGAAGATCGACGAGGTCGCCATCGCCGCGACCACGCAGATCGGTGACCAGGGTCTGACTCTCGGCCGTACCGCCGGCATCCTCGCCGGGCTGCCGCAGTCCGTGCCCGGCTACTCCATCGACCGGATGTGCGCCGGTGCGCTCACCGCCGTGACGAGCGTCGCCGGTTCCATCGCGTTCGGCGCGTACGACGCCGTCATCGCCGGTGGTGTCGAGCACATGGGCCGCCACCCCATGGGCGAGGGCGTCGACCCGAACCCGCGCTTCGTCAGCGAGAAGCTCGTGGACGAGTCCGCCCTCTTCATGGGCATGACCGCGGAGAACCTGCACGACCGGTACCCGCAGATCACCAAGCAGCGCGCCGACGAGTACGCCGTGCGTTCGCAGGAGAAGGCCGCCAAGGCGTACGCCAACGGCAAGATCCAGCAGGACCTGGTGCCGGTCTCCGTCCGCCGCACCAACCCCGAGGCCGGCGAGACCGGCTGGGGCCTCGTCACCGCCGACGAGCCGATGCGCCCGGGCACCACGCTCGAGTCGCTCGCGGGCCTGAAGACGCCGTTCCGCGTCCACGGCCGCGTCACCGCCGGCAACGCCGCGGGCCTGAACGACGGCGCCACCGCCTCGATCATCGCGTCCGAGGAGTTCGCCCGCGAGAACAACCTCCCGGTCAAGATGCGTCTCGTCTCGTACGCCTTCGCCGGTGTCGAGCCGGAGGTCATGGGCTACGGCCCGATCCCCGCGACCGAGAAGGCCCTCGCCAAGGCCGGCCTGTCGATCGAGGACATCAACCTCTTCGAGATCAACGAGGCCTTCGCCGTCCAGGTGCTGGCGTTCCTCGAGCACTACGGCATCGCCGACGACGACGCGCGCGTCAACCAGTACGGCGGCGCGATCGCGTACGGCCACCCGCTGGCCTCCTCCGGTGTGCGTCTGATGACGCAGCTGGCCCGTCAGTTCGAGGAGCAGCCGGAGGTCCGCTACGGCCTCACCACGATGTGCGTCGGCTTCGGCATGGGCGCCACGGTCATCTGGGAGAACCCGCACCACAAGGACGCCGGAGGCGACAAGTGACCACCACCGCTGAACTTCTGAAGGGCGCGGCCGAGCTGTTCCCCGACGAGGTCGTCACGCAGGCGCACGTACGCCACCTCGACCTCCCCGCCGGCGCCGGGCGCTTCGCCCTCATCACGCTGGACAACGGCCTGGACCACACCAAGCCGACCACCTTCGGCCCGCAGTCGCTCTCGAATCTGAACACCGCGATCGACCAGGTCGAGGCGGAGGCGGCGAACGGCGACATCGTGGGCGTCGGCGTCACCGGCAAGCCGTTCATCTTCGCCGTCGGCGCGGACCTCAAGGGCGTGGAGCTGCTCAAGGAGCACTCCGACGCGCTCGCCATCGGCAAGGGCGGCCACGACGTCTTCAAGCGTCTCTCCGCCCTCGCGGTCCCGACCTTCGCGTACTACAACGGCGCCGCCATGGGCGGCGGCGTCGAGGTCGGTCTGCACTGCTCGTACCGCACCGTCTCCAAGGCGATCCCGGCCTTCTCTCTGCCCGAGGTCTTCCTCGGTCTCGTCCCCGGCTGGGGCGGCTGCACGATCCTGCCGAACCTGATCGGCGCCGAGCGCGCGGTCTCGGTCATCATCGAGAACTCGCTCAGCCAGAACAAGCAGCTCAAGGGCGCCCAGGTCTTCGAACTCGGCATCGCCGACGCGATCTTCGAAGGCGCGGACTTCCTGGAGCAGTCCCTCGCCTGGACGGCGTCCGTCCTCAAGGGCGAGATCGCCGTGGATCGTCCCGCGATCGACCGCGGCGAGGCCTGGGACCAGGCCGTCGCCAAGGGCCGGTTCGTCGCCGACTCCAAGGTGCACGGCGCGGCCCCGGCCGCTTACCGCGCCCTCGACATCATCGAGGCGTCCAAGGACGGCGACCTGCAGAAGGGCTTCGACGCCGAGGACCAGGCCTTGGCCGACCTCATCATGGGCGGCGAACTGCGCTCCGGCATCTACGCCTTCAACCTGGTCCAGAAGCGCGGCAAGCGCCCGGCCGGCGCGCCGGACAAGAGCCTGGCCCGCCCGGTCACCAAGGTCGGCGTCGTCGGCGCCGGTCTGATGGCCTCGCAGCTGGCGCTGCTGTTCCTGCGTCGCCTCGAGGTACCGGTCGTGCTGACCGACATCGACCAGGAGCGCATCGACAAGGGCGTCGGCTATGTCCACGCCGAGATCGAGAAGCTGCTCGGCAAGGGCCGCATCAACCAGGACAAGGCCAACCGCCTCAAGGCCCTGGTGACGGGTGTGCTCGACAAGGCCGAGGGCTTCGCGGACGCGGACTTCGTCATCGAGGCCGTGTTCGAGGAGATGAGCGTCAAGCAGAAGGTGTTCGCGGAGGTCGAGGCGGTCGCCCCGGCGCACGCGATCCTCGCCACCAACACCTCCTCGCTGTCGGTCTCCGAGATGGCGTCGCAGCTGAAGCACCCCGAGCGGGTCGTCGGCTTCCACTTCTTCAACCCGGTCGCGGTGCTGCCGCTGCTGGAGATCGTCCGCGGTGAGAAGACGGACGACGCTTCGCTGGCCACCGCGTTCGGTGTCGCTAAGAAGCTGAAGAAGACCGCGGTGCTCACCAAGGACGCCCCGGCGTTCGTCGTGAACCGCATCCTGACCCGCTTCATGGGCGAGATCCAGAACGTCATCGACGAGGGCACCCCGGTGGCCACCGCCGAGAAGGCCATCGAGCCGCTCGGCCTGCCGATGTCGCCACTGGTCCTGCTGGAGCTCGTCGGCCCGGCGATCGGCCTCCACGTCTCCGAGACCCTGAACCGCGCCTTCCCGGAGCGCTTCAAGGTCTCCGAGAACCTGGCCGCGGTCGTCAAGGCCGGCAAGCGCGGCTTCTACGTCTACGACTCCGGGAAGCCGGAGCTGGACCCGGAGGTCGCCGCGCTCCTCAAGCAGGGCGACACCGTCCTGACGGAGGAGCAGGTCCGCGACCGCGTCCTGGACGCCGTCGCGCAGGAGATCGGCCTGATGCTCGAGGAGGGTGTCGTGGCCGAGGCCCAGGACATCGACCTCTGCCTGATCACGGGCGCCGGCTGGCCCTTCCACCTGGGCGGCATCACGCCGTACCTGGACCGCGAGGGTGTCTCCCAGCGGGTGAACGGCAAGCCGTTCCTGGCTCCGGGCGTGGCGAGCGTGCCGGCGTAACGCGCACACAGTCCTCCGCCCCGGCGCCGCTGACGCGGTGCCGGGGCGGTGGCGTTCCCGGGTCCGTGGCCCGGGGGCTCACCGGCGGGCGTTCACCAGGCGGGTTGGTGCGGAAGGTGCTCGCACGCGCTCCCGCAGGTGCGGCGGGCCCGCGCGGACCCGCTCAGCCAGTTGTCCCGAGGGATGCCGTGGACCTTGAGGGTCAGCCCGGTCGGGTCGGAGCGCAGTGCGCTGAAGACGGAGACGAACTCGAGGTGGTGGACGCCCGGTTCCCAGTCGTGCGGGTGCCTCAGGCTCCAAGTGCCGTCCTCCTTGACGGGAGCCTCGGCGATCAGCCGTCCGCTCTCCAGGACGACGACCTTGCTCACGCCCTCGGCCGCTGTGCCGGAGAACCTCGGCCGGGGGCCGCTCCACACGCCGTCCTTCGGACCGAGGACGACCGGCGCCTCCACCTGGTCGCGGACGACGAAGCCGACGGCGGACACCGGCGACATGCCGTGGTCAAGGAGCCCGACGGCCTGCAACACGTGCTCACCCGCAGGCCAGCCGACAACCCGCCGCCACAGCCACCCACCCTCGGCGTTGACCGAGGTGCCGCCGACATACTCGCCCGCGCCGTTGAAGAACAGGAGGTACGAGGTGCCGGGGTCGGCCTGTCCCGTGAACTTCGGGTAGGCGCTGACCATCCGCCCGTGCACCGGCGAGGAGACGATGGGCGGCGCGCCGACGCGGTGCTGCTCCGCGAGAGCCGCCTCCGGGTTCTGGACGGTGAACTCGGGCAGCAACGGCGGGTAGTGGCCGGGCGCCAGACGCGCCAGGTCCACCACTCCGGGGGCGATACCGGGGGTGTCCTGGAGCGCCTCGGCGAACAGCCTCGCCACTTCGCGTGCGCCCAGGTCGTTGAAGTGCGCCGAGTCGATGATGCCTTCGGGGTGGTTCGGGTGCGCGCCGGCGTCCTCCCATCGGAACAGGCCGCGCGCCCGGGAGCAGCCGAGCCGCTGGAGCATCCGGGTCGTGATCAGGTTCATGTCGATGAGCGCGGCTCCGGCCTCCGCGGCGGCCTCCCGTGCGTACTGCGGATAACCGCCGTGGGTGTCCACCACGTTGCCGTGCACGTCGAAGACGCAGCGCGCGGCCGGGGTGAGCACGAGCGGAATCGCGCCCTCGCCGCGGATGGCCTCCACGTAGAGCTTCAGGTACTCCTTGAACTCGCGGGGGCCGTGGAAGCGGAGCGCCACATTGAGGCGCTGCTCCACGGCGCCGAAGTCGATGGCCACGAAGTCGCCGGGCTCGAGCAGGTTCAGGAGTTTCACGAACCGGCCGGTGAAGTAGGCCCGCAGCGTCATAGCGTCACGGGCGTAGTTCTTGACCTCGTACCCGGGGCCCAGGAATTCCTGGACGTACTGGCCCCAGCCGGCCATGGGGGATTCTTCCGGGCGACGTGAGGTCGCGACGGAATTGCCCAGGATGCAGAACTTGTTCACACTGTTCCTTACAGAGGCCAGCCGGGAAGTTGGCCGGCATGGAAGAGTCGGTTGCGCGCCGATCCCGCCTCGAACTGGCTGGCGATCGGGAAATAGCTGGGAAGGAAGGCGGCGAGCGTCGCGTCCTGTTCGTCCTCCGAGACGTCGCCGTCGTGGAAGTCGTTCAGACAGAACACGTCGTTGGAGCGCGCCGAGAGCAGGTGGTTGAGCTTCTTGACCTGCTCGCTGATACCGACGTTCACGAAGCCGCTGGAGATACTGCCTGGCACGCTGCGTTCGGTGTAGTAGCCGAAGTAGTGGTGCAGCGACGAGGCGACCGACACGTCGGAGCGGTCCCTCAGCTGGCTCGCGGCCGTGGCCCGCAGATGGTCGGGGAAGGTGCGTTCGAGGTCGTACATCACGCTGCGCCGCAGCGGGTGCGGCGCGTGGATGAACGAATTGACGAGAAGACGCCCGAACGCCCAGGAGATGAGTTCCCTGTTGTTCTTCGCGGCGCTGCGGCTGTACTCGTCGGTGAGCCGGACCGGGTTCATCGGGATGGCGTTCGACGACATGAAGTGCTTCGACTGTCCGTTACCGAGGAAGAAGAGGCTCGGCTGGATCGGCTTGGCCACGAAGACGTCGTCGTTGAAATACAGGAACTGCTCGGAGAGATCATCGATGTGGTGCATCCGGCTCTCGATGGCGTGCGAGTTGTACGTGGGCAGCACGCCGTCGTCGCCGAATATCTCGGTGTGGTCGACCACCCGCACCCGCGGATGGTCCGCGTCGAGCCAGGCCGGCACCTGGCGGTCCGTCACGATGTAGATCTTGCGAATCCACGGCGCGTACATGTCCAGTGACCGCAGGGAGTAACGCAGCTCGTCGCGGTTGCGGAAACGGGCGGCGCTGGCCGCCGCGTCCTCCGTGTCCATGCCCTTCGCGGCGAGCACCGCGTTCTTCCGCTCCAGCCAGTCGACGTCCGACCCGTCGACCCAGGTGTAGACGGCGTCGATGGGGAAGGCGACGTCGTGGTGCAGGGTCTGCTCGAACGGGGTGATCGTCGGGTACCGGCGTCCGCCCAAAACCGTGGGGACCCGGGTCAACGCCTCCCTGGGAATCCGGGAGCCGATCAGGGTGCGCAGCGGTGAGGTGATGTAGTCGGGCTCCTCCGGGTCCTCCTCCCAGAAGGAGATCGTGCACCCGTACGCCGCCCCGAGCCGCAGGGTGCGCGCAGGAGTGACCACATTCTGGTAGACCCGCACGCCGGCGCAGGGCATGTTCACATGATCGGTGGCCAACGAGGCCAGCGTCGTCGTCATCGCGGCGTCGGAGTCGTTGAGCAGGGCCATGTACACGGCCTGGCCCTGGCAGCTGTCGGCGAGGGCCTTGAGCGCCGCCTCCCTCTGGCCCACGAAGACGGCGATGCTGTGCCTGATCTTGGACGTCCGCGTCACGAAGTACGGGATTCCGCCCTGCTCGAGGGCGTTCGCCGCCAGGGCCAGGTTGGCCTGCATCACGTCGAACGGCGTCTCGGCGTCGGCGACCCGGCAGATCTGTCCCCCGTCCCTCACGAGCCCCGTCGCGCCCTGTAGGACGCGCTGCTCCGCGTTCGCGAGACGGCGGGAGTGCCGGGTGCTCGGCGGCGCGGCGGCGGCGGGCCGGCCCTTGCCGTCGACTCCACAGTGCAGGGCGTACGCCGCCACACGCTCCGCCTTCATCAACTCGCGGCGGCCGGAGGACAGATCGGCCCGCAGCGCGGCGAGCAGCGTCTCCCAACCGCCCGTGGGCCGGAACCTGGCGGCGTACGCGGCGGCCGACCGGCCCATCGAGTGGCGCATCTCCTGCTGCTCGATCACCGCGGTCAGGACCGACGCGAGGGCCTCGACATCCCCCGGGGTCACCAGCAGGCCGCTCTGGCCCTCCATCACGACATCGCGGGTGACGCCCGGCGCGTCGTAGGCGATGACCGGGACCCCCGCTGCCTGCGCCTCCATGAGGGAGAGACCGACGGCGTCCTCGTCGGCGATGCTCACCGCGATGCTGGCCTTCGCCCACTCCTCCGCCAGGTGGGGCGCCTCGCCGATGAACTGCACACTGCTCTGGAGACCCAGCTGGTCCCGGCGCTGCCGCAGGGCCCTGCCGTTCGGCCCGTCACCGAGGATGCGCAGCGTCCAGGTGGGGTGGAGGCCGCTGACCTTGGCCCACGCGCCGAGCACGTCGCCCGTCCGGGACGCCTTCTCCAGCCGGGAAGCCATGGTCACCATGCGCGTCTCCAGGGTGGAGCGCGGCCGAAAGCCCTCGGGCAGGCCCGGCGGGAGGTGCGTCAGCCTGGCCGCACCGGGGCCGAAGGTGTCGGCGAACCACTGCTCCGAGCGCGCGCCGGAGAAGGTGAGGGCGTCGCACCGTGCGCCGTACAGGGCCAGCGGCTCCCGCTCCACTCCCCCGCTCTCCACGGCTCGCTGCTCATGGTGGACGGTGAGCACGCGCGACGGCGCGAACCGGGCCACGTAGGCGAGCAGCGCCGGAGAGGTGGGGACGACGACGTCCGCGTCGATGTCCTGGAGGAAGTACTCCAGTTCGATGTCGGCGAGCCGGTGGTACAGGCCGTCCCAGCGCCGCTCGACGATCTCGCTGGGCATGGCGGCCAGCGCCGCCCCGGTCGCGGCGTCCGGTCCGGAGCGGCGTACGGCCTGGTGGACCGCGTCCGCCGCCTCGACGAGGAACTGGACGGCGATCCGCTCGTCCGGGGACACGAAACGCCTGCGCCGCGCCTTGAAGACGCTGACGACACGAACCTCGTGGCGGTCGGCGAGCAGGGACGCATGCTGGAACACGGCGCGTTCGGCATCGCTCATGACATCCGCACGCGCCAGCAGGAACGCGATCTTCATAAAGAACCCTCTACTTGCCCTCTGCCTCGCGGCTGCAGGTGAGCCGGAAGTTGCCCGCCGGCGTGTAGCGGGGCTCGACCACCATCAGCCGCTCCCGCTGCGGAGCGACCGTGACCTTGCGCATGCCGAACACCTTGCCGGGGTCGCGCACGTCGTGCAGTCGCCTGGCCAGCCGCAGCGGACTCCTGCGGCCCCCGGGGTGCACCATGACATCCCAGTGCACACGCCGGCCGCTGTCGGGGACCATCTCTGACAGCGGCACCAAAACCCGCCACAGTCCCGGGACCGTCTGGAACAGGGGCCGCTCGATGCTCTGTCCGGCGGCGACGAACTCGGCCACCGGGCTGTCGGCACGCACGCCGTAGAGGTAGAGGTCCAACTCGACCCCGGAGTGCGCCGTGTGGACGTTCGCGACCTCGGCCGCCGGTCTGGCCTCGCTGCACACGACCCGCGCGTCGCCGCGCACGGTGCGGCCCACGCGGTAGCGGTCGGCGGTGACCGGCGAGACGCTCATCGCCCCGGTCGGGCCGCCGGTGGGAGCGGGAAGCTCACGGAGCAGCAGGGGCAGCCGGCGCGACCTGTTCCCGGCAGCGACCCGCAGCCGCAGCTTCCAGCGTCCGCGCCCGACCGGCAGCCCGCCGGCCTGCTCCCCGAAGAGGACGGCCGCGTCCATCAGCAGACGGCCTCCGCTCTCGTACACCGTCGCGGGCACCCGGTGGCGGATGCCCCGGCGTCGGACGAGGATCTCAGCGCTGTCCGCCGCCCCGAGGGACGCCGGCAGCACGGCGTGGAGGTTGAGTGTCTGGCCGTCGAGGAGTGCCGCGTAGCGCAGCACAGCGGTGCTGCTCTCCCGCCGGGGCAGGAAGAAGCGGGTCATCACCCTCAGGCGGACGGCGCCGAAGCGGGCACGGACGCCACGGCGCACGGCGCCCAGGCGCCTGCGAAGACGGCTCATGCGCTCAGCCCCAGGCCGCCGGTACGCGGGGCCTCGAGCGCGTCGACGCCGGCCTGCTCGTACGGGCTGGGAACGGGGAAGTACGTGTTCAGGAACGTGTCGATCATGCGCGCCTGGGCATCGGGATCGTCGGCCACGACGGTGTCGTTGATGCAGAAGGTGTCGAAGTCCCGCTTCGCCAGCAGCGAGTTCAGACGCCGCTGGGCGAGCTTGTCCGCGAGGTCGATGTAGACGTACCGGATGTCGCCGACGGTCGCCCGGGCGGAGTGGTACGCGTAGTAGTGGTGCAGCGACGAGGCGATGGGCACATCGTGCGGTGAGCGGAAGCGGGAGTGCTGGGTGACCCGGTGCGCCTGGGCGTAGACCTGCTCGATCTCGTCGAGGACGCTGCGCCGCAGGGCGTGCGGGGTGTGCTTCATCTTCTGTGAGATGACCGTGCCGAACTGCTGGGCGATCAGACCTCTGCTGTTCTTGCCGGCCGCGTTGACCGGCAGGTCGTCGGGGCCCGCGCTGCCCGAGGGGATCAGCGCCTTGGACATGAAGAACTTGGTCAGTCCGTTGGGGTGGAAGAACTGCCCGGGCCGGACGGGACGGCCGAAGAAGACGTCGTCGTTCAGGTACAGGAAGTGCTCGGCGAGGTCCGGTATGTGGTGCAGTTGGCTCTCGATCGCGTGCGAGTTGAAGGTCGGCAGCGCGTCCGGGTCCGAGAAGATCTCACGGTGGTCCACGACCCGCAGTCCTGGGTGGTCGGTGTTCAGCCACCGCGGCACCTGGCCCGCGGTGACGAGGTGGATCCGGCGTACCCACGGGGCGTACTGGTGGAGGGCGCGAAGGGAGAAGAGGAGTTCGTCGCGGCTGGTGTAGCGGGAGTCGTTGGCGGCCTGCTCGTGCAGGGGCTGCGCGTCGGCCGCGGTCTTCCCGTCGCGGACCGCGTCCCTGACGGCACGCCACTTCGGGTCGTCGCCGTCGACCCACGTGTAGACGACGTCGATCGGGAAGAGGTGGTCCTCGGGGAGTGGTGCCGCGAACTCGGGCAGCGTACGGGCGTAGCCGGTCGTGTAGGCGGGCGGGACGGTGCTGAACAGCGTCTGAGGAGCCCACCCTGTCTCCCGGGCCGCCGGCACCTCCGTCACCACGCGGTTGGGTCGCGGGGCGACGAGCCGGCCGTCGGACTCCGTCCAGAACTCGAGGTCACAGCCGGACTCCCCACCGAAGACGAGTTCGCCGGTCGGGTCGCACACGTACCAGGCCAGGCGCAGGACCTTCTGCGACGTCAGCCGGCGCCAGGTTTTCGCGGAGGCGCCCGGGTGCATCCGGGCGGCGGTGGTACCGACGTAACCGGGGTTGCGTCCGAACACGAGCCGCAGCACTTCCTCCACGTCACCTCTGGAACCGGAGGGCACGGCCACGCAGGGAAGGGGGCCGGACACGCCGCGGACGCAGAAGTAGTCGATGTCCGCGGCCTCGAGGGCGGCGACGACGATGTGCAGGTTCCGCGCCCGCGCGGCCCACGCGGTCGCTCCGGGCA
The DNA here is from genome assembly GCF_056835925.1 of Streptomyces sp. WAC00040. NCBI lineage: Bacteria > Bacillati > Actinomycetota > Actinomycetes > Kitasatosporales > Streptomycetaceae > Streptomyces > Streptomyces sp. WAC00040. The sequence continues at coordinate 4,149,556 of NZ_JAKQZE010000001.1, read as the reverse complement.
CAAGGGTGGCGCGGGCGTGCCTGCCGCCCACCTTCACGACCTTGAGCATCGCTGCGGCGCTGTGGCGGGCAGGCTTGCGGCGCCCGCCGAGCATCCAGACGACCGTGGCGGTTCGCACGGCGTCGGCGAGCGCCAGCGCGGCCATGACCGCGTTACGCAGTGGCTGCGGGACCCGCCGGACAATCTTCCTGCGCGCACGGACCGGCACGAGAGATCGATAAGTCGACACAAGCGCACTGGCCTCGGGGTTATCGAGGCTGACCACTGAACTACCGCACCATCCCAGACAAGGCACGCCGCGTTTCTGCCAGCGGCGCTGCTGCAGATTGACGGCCCGGCGCGGTCGTCACGGCCCCCCCATGAGACGCACACCCAAGATCGACAGAGAAACCGATCACCTCACTCTGAAGTGATCGATCACGCGCAGGATCTTCACATTTTCTTGCGCCATTTGTCCAGCAGAAAACCTTCATCCGACACCTTCTGTCGGGTAAGCCACAACTGATGCCGATCCGCCAGTGCGGCCGCGACCATGCGGCCGTCGGTTCCCGTACACACGGCCGGCACCACGGAAGGCGCCCCGGTGTCGGTCTCCGACCACCACGCGCCCGCCGATTCCTGCTCGGTGGGATGGGCCGTGAAGGAGACCCGCCCCGGACCCGACTCCTGCGCCAGGACCGTGCAGTCGTATCCGCCGATCACGGCGCGGGTCGCCACCAGCGGCCCGGCGCCGACGGCCTGCACGAGCGGGTGCGCGTAGGGCGAACGCCCCGGGGCCCAGACGTTGACGACTCCCCGGCCGTCGAGGAAGTACAGCGAGACGGAGCCGGAGCTGGTCGCGAGGGTGGTGAACGCGCCCGGCGACGCGACGGCGTCGAGTTGACCGCTCAGGACGAACTTGCCGCCGTCCTCCTCCTGCGTGAACCAGCGGATCGCGCGCGCTCCCGGCACGAAGAGCTGCACCCGGCCCGCGCCGTCGGTCGCCGCGGCCAGAAAATCGCCGGTCCTCGCGCCACCGAGGTCCTGCCAGCCGCGCCAGCCGTGACTGCTCTGCACCCGGCAGCTCACACCGCCGCCGCCGTTGCGCACGAAGACACAGAGCCGGCCGTCGGCGTCGACGGCCGCGGCGGGATGCCCCGTCCACGGACCGGTCCTGTTCGGATGCCCCAGCGACGTCCACCCCAGCACCGGCCGTCCGGTCTGGAACTGCACGGCGTGCGTCAACTCCACCTCGTCGCCCGCGCCGGTACGACGAATGGCTACGAGATGGACATATCGATCCACACCCTGAGCGACCGTCAGGTCGGCGGTCAGCCCGTCATGGGCCAGCCGGTCCGGCTCCGACCACCCCGAGCGGCCTTCGGTCCAGCGCAGCACCGCACCCTCGGCCGGTGCGTAGGCACTGAACAGCCCTTCTTTTCCGCAGGTCAGCCACGAACCCGTCAGAAGAGAGGCACCGAGCGTGCCGCCCTCGCGGGACGGGCGGGTGCGTGCAGTAGCCATGTCAATCCAGTGCGTAGAAAGGACCGGTCGGATTTCATTCACCCGTTGATCGTTGGATCACCATAGTCTGTTCACTGTACGATCACTTCCGCCGCTGCCCTGCTCTGGGTACGCACCTCGGAAATCGAATGCCGTCCCCACCGGCCCGATCGTGCGCCTTCGCGACAGCAGCCTCCCCCATGAACGGCCATCACGGCGACGCGATGACACATGCCCGGACGGGCTCAGCACGAAGGTTGGACGACGATGACTGACGAAGGCGGCCGCAAGAAACGTGGCCGATCCCGGAAGCGACCCGTGCTCCGGATCGTTCTAGGGACGCTGCTGGTACTCGTCCTCGCGGCGGCCGGAACCGGATACTGGCTGTACACCCGCCTCGACAGCAACATCGAGTCGATCGACATCGATGACGCCGTCAACGGCGAGCGGCCGGAAAAACTCGCCACCGGCGCCCGGGACATCCTCGTGCTCGGCTCCGACTCGCGCTCGGGCGACAACAAGGACCTGGCGGGCGGCGACGTGGGTGGCACCGCGCGTTCCGACACGGCGATGGTCGTCCACATACCCGAGGGCCGGCAGCAGGCCGTCGCGGTCAGCATTCCGCGCGACACCCTGGTGAGCCGGCCCGAGTGCACCAAGAAGGACGGCTCCAAGCTCCCGGCCGCGGAGCGCGTGATGTTCAACTCCGTCTACACCAGCGCCGGTCCTGCCTGTGTGATCAACACAGTGGAGAAGATGTCCGGCGTCCGGATCGACCACTACATGGAGATCGACTTCTCCGGCTTCAAGGACCTGGTCGACGCGATAGGCGGCGTGACCGTCGAGGTGAAGGAGCCCATCCACGACAAGGAGTCGGGCCTCGACCTCACGGTCGGCTCCCACAAGCTCGACGGCACGCAGTCACTGGCGTTCGTCAGGACCCGGCACGGCATCGGCGACGGCAGCGACCTCGGCCGCATCGGCCTCCAGCAGCAGTTCATGATGGCACTCCTCAGCGAGGTCAAGTCGCAGGACCTGCTGGGCAGTCCGGCCAAGTCGTTCAAGATCGCCGATTCGCTGACCCAGTCGCTGACGACCGACTCCGAGCTGGATTCCCTCACGAAACTCGCCGACTTCGCCCGCAGCATGGACGGTGTCGACCCCGCCTCGATGGACACGATCATGCTGCCCGTCGCCTACGACAAGGTGGACCCGAACCGGGTGGTGGCCGCCGAACCCCAGGCGACAGAGCTGTGGAAGGCGATCCGCGAGGACTCCCAGATCCCGGAATCCGCGAAGAAGTCGCCCGCCACGGGCGGCTGACGGACCGTCGGCACGGAAGCCACGGCCGCGCCTCGCGCGCGCCGTGGCTTCCCGCGTACCGCGTCCTCCGGACATCGACCCGGGTGCAGGCGGATCAGCGGCCGCTCTCTGTCGCCTCCTCCCCGCCCACGAGCCTGTCGCGGGGCGCAGTGGCGGACAGCGGCAGCCTCACCGCAGGGGCTTCCAGCTCCCCAGCGCGAACCCGCCCGCCTCGGTCTTCTGCCTGCTGACGATCGGCTCGCCCGTGCCCGAGAGAGCCATGGCGATCAGCCCGCTCCCGCCGCGCTTCTGGAGGGCCAGCGGCGTCCGGCCGGCGCCCGTCTGCGTGTGGGTCCACCATCCGCCGGCCTCCTCGTCCTCGGCCGGATAGGCGGCGAAGGAGACCTGCCCCTGGTCCGCCTCCTGGGCAAGGACGGTGCAGTCGTGGCCGTCGATCGTCAGACGGGACAGTGCCAGGGGGCCGTCGCCCGCGGCCTTCATCAGCGGACGGGGAGCCATACCCCGGCTCGGCGCCCATACCTGGATCACGCCGTCCTCGTCCGTGAAGAACAGGGACACGGTGCCGGAGGTCGTGGCCATCGCGGAAAAGGCTCCGGGCGCGGCAGCCCTCGTCTCCAGCCGCTCCGCCAGCTTGAAGGGTGCGCCCGGCTTCTCCTGGGTGAACCAGCGGATCGCCTTCCCGTTCGGGACGAAGAGCTCCACGCGTCCGTCGGCATCGGTGGCAGCCGCCAGGTGGGTCGTTCCGGTGTCGCCGAGGTCCTGCCAGTTGCCCCAGCCGCCGGTGGCCCCCTGGATGCGCAGGCTCACACCCGTGCCTCCATTGCGCGTGAACACGCAGAGCCGACCTTCACCGTCGACCGCGGTCGCAGGGTCGCCGGTCCAGGGCCCGATCTTGTTGGAGTGCCCGAGCGACCGCCAGCCGAGCAGCGGCCGACCCGTCTGGAACTGCACGGCATGCACCAGTTCCACGTGCTGCTTGTCGGTGCCGGTGTCGGTCCGGCGCAGGCCGATCAAATGGACGTATCCGTCGGCGCCCTGTGCGACGCTCAGCACGGGGAGCAGCCCGGGTACGTCGATCCGCTCCACGGCGCCCCATCCGGACGGTGTCTCGGTCCAGCGCAGTACCGCACCGTCGGCAGGTGCGTAGGCCGTGAGAAGGCCTTCCGTTCCAAGGGTCAGCCAGTTGCCCGAGAGCCGTGCGGCCGCGGCACGGTCTTGGTCTCGGAGTGGGGTCGCAGGCGCAGTTGCCATCGGAAGTCCAGTGCGTCGGAAGGGGAGTGGGCTGTTCAGTCCTTCATTCTTTCAGCCCGTGGACCCGGGATCTCCGCGGGTACCCCGTGCCCGCGATCCTGCTCACCTGCGACCCTGACGTCATGGACACCCTGCCCGTACTTCTGGTCGTCGACGGCGCCAACGTCGTCGGCTCGGTCCCGGACGGATGGTGGCGGGACCGGCTCGGGGCCGCCGAGCGGCTGCGCGACCGGCTCGTCGCTCACGCGCCGGCCGGGATCGCCGGGCTGCCCGGGCCCGTCGAGATCGTGCTCGTCGTCGAGGGTGCCGCCCGAGGGCTCGGATCCGTGCCGGGCGTCCGGGTGGAGCCGGCCGCCGGGAGCGGTGACGACCTGATCGTGGAGACCGTGGCAGCGGCGGCCGGGCGGCTGTGTGTGGTCGTCACCGCCGACCGGGAGCTCCGGCGGCGGGTCGAGGCGTACGGCGCGCGGTGCGTGGGGCCGCGCGCCGTACGGCCGGCGGACCCGGACCGGTCCGAGGGATGACGGACCGGTCCGGGTCCGCAGGGGCCCGTCCGGCGGCTACCTGAGGTCGGTACCGCTGCGGCCGAGACGGCTGTTCCGGCGGCCGTACAGGGCGTACACGACGATCCCGATCGCCATCCAGACGGCGAACCGGAACCATGTCTCACCCGGCAGGTTGAGCATCAGCCACACCGAGGCCGCGACCGACAGGATCGGGACCAAGGGCACCAGCGGGGTACGGAACGTGCGGGGCAGATCGGGCCGGGTGCGGCGCAGGATGACCACGCCGATGGCGACGACGACGAACGCGAAGAGCGTGCCGATGTTCACCAGGGTGGCCAGCTCGTTGATGCTGGTGAAGCCGGCGACGACGGCGATGATCACGCCGAGGAGGATGGTCGGACGGTACGGGGTGCGGAACCGCGGGTGGGTCTTGGAGAAGAACCGCGGCAGAAGGCCGTCGCGGCTCATGGCGAAGAACACACGGGTCTGCCCCAGCAGCAGGATCATGCACACCGTCGTCAGGCCGACCGCCGCGCCGAAGCTGATGACGCCCGCGAAGAACGGATGGCCGGTGGCCTTGAAAGCGTCCGCCAGCGGGGCACTGATCGACAGTTCGCTGTAGTGCTGCATGCCGGTCACCACGAGGGACACGGCGACGTAGAGCACGGTGCAGATGAACAGCGACCCCAGGATGCCGCGCGGCATGTCGCGCTGCGGCAGCTTGGTCTCCTCGGCCGCCGTGGCCACGACGTCGAAGCCGATGAAGGCGAAGAAGACGATGGACGCGGCGGTGAAGATGCCCATCACGCCGAAGTTCGTGGGCTCGTAGCCGAACAGCAGCTGCACCAGGGGCGCGTCCCAGCCGCTGCCCTCGATCTGGCCCTGCTTCTCGGGGATGAAGGGGTCGTAGTTGGCGGCCTTGACGAAGAACAGGCCCGCGATGATGACGATCAGCACCACGCCGACCTTGATGGCCACAACCACAGCGGTGATGCGTGCGGAGAGCTTCATGCCGACGACGAGGATCGCCGTCAGCAGCAGGATGAGAACGAAGGCCAGCAGATCGAAGGTGCCGCCCTCCACATCAGGGCCTTGCAGCCCGGCGGGCAGGTTCCACCCCACGTTGTCCATCAGCGAACGCACATAACCCGACCAGCCGACGGCCACCACCGCCGTGCCGAGCGCGAACTCCAGCACCAGGTCCCAGCCGATGATCCAGGCGGGCAGTTCGCCGAGCGAGGCGTACGCGAAGGTGTAGGCGGAGCCGGCCACAGGGACGGTGGACGCGAACTCGGCGTAGCACAGTGCGGCCAGGGCACAGACGATGCCGGAGGCGACGAAAGCGAGTGCGGTCGCCGGGCCGGCGTTGTTCTTGGCGACGGTGCCGGTGAGGACGAAGATGCCGGTGCCGATGATGACACCCACGCCGAAGACGGTGAGGTCCAGGGCGGAGAGGGACTTCTTGAGTGCGTGCTCCGGCTCTTCGGTGTCCTGGATCGACTGTTCGACGGGCTTGGTCCGGAAGACGCCTCGCCTGCCGCCGGACGGGTCAGTATCTGTGCTCACCCCTGCTACCTCCACACTTGTCGTCCTCGCCATGATCGGGACGGCGTGTGGTCCACGGAGAGCCGGAACGGGTGGATTTCAGCCGAATGGGCCGAAGGGACCACCCTTTCAGGGTTACCCTCCGGCCCCGGGTCGGCACGTGGTGCACACGATCCGTCCCGTTCGTGCACGGATCTGTCGCATCGTGCCGCGGCGGCTCAGTCGCGGGCGGGCTGGACCGCCTCGCTGTCGAGGCGGCCGTCGAGCTTGGAGACCAGACCGGTGACCTGACGGGCGATGTCCGGTGCGGTCAGGCCGATCTCCGCCATGACCTCGTTGCGGGAGGCGTGGTCGAGGAAGCGGGGCGGGATACCGAAGTCACGCAGCGGCACATCCACTCCCGCGTCGCGCAGCGCCTGGGCGACGGCGGAGCCGACGCCACCGACCCTGCTGTTGTCCTCGACGGTGACGACGACCCGGTGCTGCTCGGCGAGCGGCGCGAGCGCCTCGTCGACGGGCTTGACCCAACGGGGGTCGACGACGGTGGTCGAGATGCCCTGGGCGTCGAGCAGGTCGGCGATCTCCAGGCACATCGGGGCGAGGGCGCCGACGGAGACCAGCAGGACGTCGGGCCGGTCGGCCTCCGCCCGGCGCAGCACGTCCATGCCGCCGGCCTTGCCCACGGCCTTGACGGCCGGCCCGACCGCGCCCTTGGAGAAGCGGACCACGGTCGGCGCGTCATCGACCTCGACGGCCTCGCGCAGCTGGGCGCGGACCTGGTCGGCGTCGCGCGGGGCGGCGATCCGCAGGCCGGGGACGACCTGAAGGATGGACATGTCCCACATGCCGTTGTGCGAGGCGCCGTCGGTGCCGGTGACGCCGGCCCGGTCCAGTACGAAGGTCACGCCACACTTGTGCAGGGCGACGTCCATCAGGACCTGGTCGAATGCGCGGTTGAGGAAGGTGGCGTAGACGGCGAAGACGGGATGCAGACCGCCGGTCGCGAGGCCCGCGGCCGAGACCGCGCCGTGCTGCTCGGCGATGCCGACGTCGTAGACCCGCTCGGGGAACGCCTTGGCGAACCGGTCGAGGCCGACGGGTTGGAGCATCGCGGCCGTGATGGCGACGATGTCCTCGCGCTCCTTGCCGAGCTTGACCATCTCCTCGCCGAATACCGAGGTCCAGTCGAGGCCGGAGCTCGAGATGGGCAGCCCCGTGTCGGGGTGGATCTTGCCGACGGCGTGGAAGCGGTCCGCCTCGTCCGCCAGGGCGGGCTGGTAGCCGCGGCCCTTCTCGGTGAGGCAGTGCACGATGACGGGGCCGCCGAAGCGCTTCGCGCGGGCGAGGGCGGACTCGAGTGCCTCGATGTCGTGGCCGTCGATGGGGCCGACGTACTTGAGGCCGAGGTCCTCGAACATGCCCTGCGGGGCGATGAAGTCCTTGAGGCCCTTCTTGGCGCCGTGCAGCGTGCCGTAAAGCGGCTTGCCGACGACGGGGGTGCGCTCGAGGAGGTCCTTGCCACGGGCGAGGAAGCGCTCGTAGCCGTCGGTGGTGCGCAGGGTCGCCAGGTGGTTGGCGAGGCCGCCGATGGTCGGCGCGTACGAGCGCTCGTTGTCGTTGACGACGATGACCAGCGGGCGGTCCTTGGCGGCGGCGATGTTGTTCAGCGCCTCCCACGCCATGCCTCCCGTGAGGGCGCCGTCACCGATGACGGCCACGACGTGGTCGTCCTTCTTCAGGACCTCGTTGGCCTTGGCCAGGCCGTCGGCCCAGCCGAGCACGGTGGAGGCGTGCGAATTCTCGATGACATCGTGCTCGGACTCCCCCTGCGAGGGGTAGCCCGACAGTCCGCCCTTCATCTTGAGCCTGGAGAAGTCCTGGCGGCCGGTCAGCAGCTTGTGGACATAGCTCTGGTGCCCTGTGTCCCAGAGGACCTTGTCCTTGGGGGACTCGAAGACACGGTGGAGGGCGATGGTCAGCTCGACCACGCCGAGGTTGGGTCCGAGGTGCCCACCGGTCTTGGAGACGGCGTCCACCAGGAAGGTGCGGATCTCTGCAGCCAGCTGCTCCAACTGCTCCGGGCCGAGCCGGTCCAGGTCGCGCGGTCCCCTGATACGGGAAAGCAGTGCCACCCGTGCCTCCTTGCATTCGAGCTGCATCCGAGCCGATCGACTCTGGCTGATCGACCTTGCCGATTGCCCGAGTCTAATGTTCCGTGCACGCGCTCGGTCATCGGGCGGTCCGTTCTGTGTCACGCCTATGACGTGACACAGCAGTGCCCGGCACCGCCGCGCGGCACCGGGCACTGTGCGGTCGTACTAGGCGCGACCTGCGGTCTTCTGCGTCCTCCGGGTGACGGAGTCGATCACGACCGTCGCCAGCAGGACACCACCGGTGATCATGTACTGGATCGGCGTCGCGATGCCCTCCAGGGCGAGTCCGTACTGGATCGAGACGATGACCATGACGCCCAGCAGGGCGTTCCAGGTGCGGCCCCGGCCACCGAAGAGGCTGGTGCCGCCGATGACGGCCGCGGCGATGACGTTCATCAGCAGGTCGCCGGCGCCGGCGCTCTGGTTCGCCGCCGCGATCTTGGAGGCCCAGAACAGACCGCCGACTGCCGCGAACAGCCCGGCCAGCGCGAAGACCGAGACACGCACAGCGGTGACGTTGATACCGGCGCGGCGCGAGGCCTCGACGCTACCGCCGAGCGCGAAGATCTTGCGGCCGTAGGCGGTCCGGCGGAGCACGAAGTCCGTGACCACGAGGACGGCCAGGAACAGCACCAGCGCCAGGGGCAGGCCCTTGTACTGGTTGAACATGACGGCCGCGGCGAACGCGATGACCGCGAGGATCACCGTGCGCATCACGATGTCGGACAGCGGCCGGGACGGCACGCCGGCCGCGGCACGGCGGCGGTTGTCGAAGAAGGACGACAGGAAGAAGCCGACCACGGCGACGGCGGCGAGCCCGTAGGCGGCCGCGATGTCGGAGAAGTAGTACGTGGTCAGCTGTCCGACGACACCTTCGCCGTCCAGGTTGATCGTGCCGTTCTCGCCGAGCAGCTGCAGCATGAAGCCGAGCCAGAACAGCAGGCCGGCCAGCGTCACGGCGAAGGCCGGGGCGCCGATCTTGGCGAAGAAGAAGCCGTGCAGGGCACCGATGGCGGCGCCGCTGGCCAGGGCGACGACCAGCGCCAGCCATTCGTTCATCCCGTGCGTCACGCTCAGCACGGCGACGATCGCACCGGAGACACCGCTGACGGAACCGACCGACAGGTCGATCTCACCGAGCAGCAGCACGAAGATGATGCCGACGGCCATCATGCCGGTGGCGACCATCGTGACGGCGATGTTGCTCAGGTTCTCCGCCGAGAGGAACTGCGAGTTCATGGTCTGGAAGATCACCGCGATGACGATCAGACCGATGACGACCGGGATGGACCCGAGGTCGCCGGCGTGCACCTTGCGCTTGAACTCGGAGAAGTAGCCCTTGAGCCCCTGCTCGCGCACCAGCAGACGGGGGTCGACCGCGGTCAGCGCGTCATGCGCGGCGTCCGGGTTGACCACCTTCGTGGCCGTGGGGGTCTTTTCCGTGGTCACTTCGTAACCTCCGCGTTGCGCGCCGCACGGCGGGTCACGGCGTTGTCCGTGGCACCGGTGATGGCGGAGATGATCTCTTCCTGCGAGGTCGACTTGACCTCGAAGACACCGTTGTTCCTGCCCAGCCGGAGCACGGCGACCTTGTCGGCGACCGCCTTGACGTCGGCCATGTTGTGGCTGATGAGGACGACGGCGTGGCCGCGCTCCCGCAGCCGCTCCACGAGGTCGAGCACCTGTGCGGTCTGCTCGACGCCGAGGGCGGCGGTGGGCTCATCGAGGATGACCAGCTTGGGCTCGCCGAGCATCGAACGGGCGATGGCCACGGTCTGGCGCTGACCGCCGGAGAGCGAGGCGATCGGGATACGGACGCTGGGGATACGGATCGACAGCGTCTTCAGCAGTTCGAGGGCGCGTCGCTCCATCTCGACCTCATCGAGCACGCCGCGCTTGTGCAGCTCCCGGCCGAGGTAGAGGTTGCCGACGACGTCGATGTTGTCGCACAGCGCGAGGTCCTGGTAGACGGTCGCGATGCCGAGGTTCTGGGCGTCGTGCGGCCGGTTGATCGAGACCCGCTTGCCCTCCCACTCGATGGCGCCTTCATCGATGGGGTGCACACCGGCGATCGTCTTGACCAGCGTGGACTTTCCGGCGCCGTTGTCGCCCACCAGGGCGACCACCTCACCGGCGTGGACCTCAAGCTCTACGTCGGTGAGCGCCTGGACGGCACCGAACCGCTTGGAGACCCCGCGCAACGCCAACACGGGCGTAGCGGACACGTGAACCATCTCCTTCGCCGCCTGACCGGCGGGGATGCCGCGCCGGGGGAAATGCGGCGCGGAGGTTGAGCAGAATGGAAATGCATCGAATGTTCCGACCGGTGCCCCGACCGGCAGCGGGGGCTGATGGCGGGGCGGGGCACCGGAAGGTTTCTGCGGGGCGCGTGCGCCCGGGCAGAGGCCGGAGCACCGGGGGACCGGGCTCCGGCGTGCGGCCTTACTTCAGGCCGAGCTGGTCACACGCGGCCTTGAACTTCGGGGTGCAGATCTCGTTCACCGTGTAGACGCCGTCCTTGACGACGGTGTCCTTGATGTTGTCCTTGGTCAGCGACACCACCGGGACGAGGATCGACGGGATGCCCTTCTGGGAGGGGCTGTCGACCTTCTCCTTGGCGATCGCGTCGAGCGACTCGCCCTTGGCGAGCGCCACGGCCATCTCGGCGGCGGCGGCGGCCTCCGGCGCGTACGGCTTGTAGACGCTCATGAACTGCTCGCCGGCGACGATGCGCTGGACACCGGCAAGCTCGGCGTCCTGACCGGTGACCGGCGGGAGCTTGGTGAAGCCGCCGGACTTGAGGGCGGTGATGATACCGCCCGCCATGCCGTCGTTCGCGGAGTAGACGCCGATGATCTTGTCCTTGCCGAGGGCCGAGATCGCGGCCTCCATGTTGGCGTTGGCGTTCTCCGGCTTCCACTCCTTGGTGTCGTACTCCTTGCCGATGTTCACCTTGCCGTCGAGCTCGGCGTGGGCGCCCTTCTTGAACAGCGCGGCGTTCGGGTCCGTGACGGAGCCGTTCATCATGACGATCTGGCCGTCCTTGGCCTTGTCGCCCAGGGCCCCCACCAGTGCCTTGCCCTGCACCCGGCCGACCTCTTCGTTGTCGAAGGAGGTGTAGGCGTCGATCGGGCCCTCGGCGAGACGGTCGAAGGCGACGACGGGGATACCGGCGTCCTTGGCCTTCTTCACACCGCCGGCGATGGCCTTGGAGTCCACCGCGTCCACGATGAGCGCGTCGACCTTGTTGGTGATCATGGTGTCCACCTGCTGCGTCTGCAGCGTGGCGTCCTGCTTGGCGTTGGCGTAGACGACCTTCGCCTTGCCGTTCGTCAGCTCGCTGATCTTCTTCTCGATGAGCGGCTTGTCGAACTTCTCGTAGCGAGCGGTCTGGTTCTCCGGAAGGAGCAGACCGATCGTGATGTCGTCGCCCTTCTTGGCGCGCGACTCTTCGGCGCTCTCGCCCGAGTCACCGGCCTGGCCACAGGCGGCGAGCGATACGGCCATCGCAGAGGCGGCGACAGCAACGGCGGCACGACGCAGATGTGCGTTCACGATTTAAAACCTCCCTGACGAGGCCGCGTCGCTGCGGCCGAGGTGGCTGGAAGTCAACTCGGCCCCGTGGTCAGCGTCAAGGAGTAAATCCTTAACGAGATGACAACGGTGCCATTCGTTATCTAAGTGAAGGCGGGCGCTCCGACCGGCAACGCACTGTCCAAAAGGGTCGAATCACCCATTTCGCTGAGCACGAGGGCCAGCGCGCCCAGCACTTCGGCACGCCCGCCCAAGGCTCCTGGAGCCACCGAGAGCTGCCTCGCCGCACTGGGAATGGCGTAGCGGGAGACGGACTCACGAATGGGTCCCAGTACCAACTCTCCAGCCTCCGCCAAATCTCCTCCGAGCACCACCCGGCTCGGATTGAGGAGGTTGCAGAGGTTGGCGACACCACTGCCGATGTGGCGGCCCACGTCCGCCACAACCCGACGGCAGCCCGGATCGCCCTCCCGCGCCAGCTGAACGACGCGCTCCATCGTCAGCTCCGCCCCGTGACTCGACTGGAGCAGCGGCAGAACGTACCGGGCCGCCGTGAAGGTCTCCAGGCAGCCGCGGTTGCCGCAACGGCACACCGGGCCCGACTCGTCCAGCGTGATGTGCCCGATCTCGCCGGCGGTACCGCCCGGACCCCTGTAGATCTGGCCGTCTATCACCAGACCCGCGCCGACACCACTCGCCACCTTGATGTATGCGAGGTCCTTCACCCCCCGGCCACTGCCCCACACCATCTCGCCGAGCGCGCCCAGGTTCGCGTCGTTGTCGACGTACACGGGCACACCCAGCCGGGCCGAGAGCTCGTCACTCGGATTGATGCCGGTCCAGCCCGGCAGGATCGCCGTCGAACCCAGCGTGCCCGACTCCACGTCGATGGGGCCCGGCACGCCGAGCCCCACGCCGATCACCTTGCCGGGACCGATCCCGGTGGCCTCCACCAACCGGTTGACCAGCGCCTCGGCCCTGTCGAAGCCCTCCGCGGACGAGGCGTCCACATCGAGCGGCTCCGCTTCCTCCGCCAGCACCTGATGCGCGAGGTTGCCGATCGCCACGCGCAGGTGCGTATGGCCGAAGTCCACGCCGATCACGATGCCGGCGTCGCCGCTGAGGGAGACGCTGCGCGCCCTGCGGCCACCGGCCGACGTCGGCGTCACCTCTACCGTGCCGCCGTCCTTGAGCTCACGGACGATGTTGGAGACGGTGGCCGCGGAGAGGCCGGTGCTCCTCGCGATCTCCGCCTGCGTCAGCGAACCCGCCATGCGTACGGCACGCACGACACGCTCGAGGTTGGCCCGGTGCAGAGATGTCTGCGATCCCGGAGTCTCCATTGACCCATCCACTCCTGCCCCCGGTGGGCGGCGCGACGACCGCCCCCGGCCGGGGCATCCAGGCCCCGGCTTCTCTCCAACTTATGAACTCTAAGCTGACCCTTTTGGGGCTTATCCCGTCAAGACCTTGAGCGGGGTGAAACTCGGATGAGCGCTGCGGAGCACCGGGGAAGCACACAGGGCCCCGCCGCGCTGCAGCAGCGCGGCGGGGCCCTGTACGCAGGGGACGCGCTATTTCAGGGTGCCCGCGGTGAGACCCGACTGGACCTGCCGCTGGAACGAGAGATAGACGACGATCACCGGGAGCATCGCGATCGTCATACCTGCGAAGATCACCGGTAGGTCGCCCTCGTAGCCCTGCTGCTGGTTGAGGAGCACCAGGCCCTGGGTGAGCACCGAGCGGTCCTTGTCAAAGCCGCTCTGCTGCTGCATCAGGGTCATCGGCAGGATGTACTGGTTCCACTGGCCGAGGATGTTGAAGATGCCGACGCTGAGCAGGCCCGGCTTCGCCATGGGGACCATGACCTGGAAGAAGATCCGGGTGTGCGAGGCCCCGTCGATGACCGCGGCCTCGTGGATCGCCGTCGGCAGCGTCCGGAAGAACGCGTGCATGAAGAAGACGGTGAACGGCAGCGAGTAGGCGACGTACACGAGGATCAGGCCCTGGTACGTGTTGAGCATGCCGAGCATGTCGATGAGGAAGTACAGGGGCACGAGCCCCAGGTAGACCGGGAACATGGCGCCGGCCACGAAGAAGTAGTAGAAGAAGCGGTTGCCCGGGAACTCGTAGCGCGCCAGGACGTACGCCGCCATCGCGCCGAGCAGCATGGTCAGCGGGATGGAGAAGACGAGCACGATGAGGGTGTTGGCGAAGTAGTCGCCGATCCCCTTCTCCCAGGCCCGCGAGAAGGCGTCGAAGTTCCAGTTCGACGGCCACGACCAAGCGCTGGAACCGATCTCCGTGTCGGTCTTGAAGGAGCCGAGCAGCAGCCAGATCAGCGGCAGCACGATCATCACTGACCACAGGATGAGGAAGCCGTGCGAGAAGACGTTGAGGACCTTGCCCTCGCTGTCGCCGTTCGCGCCGGCTCCCCCGGGGCGGGCGCCGTTCTTCACTTCGCTCGGACCGGGGACGGCGTCCTTGGCGACGCCGGGGATCAACCGGGTGTTCGACATGGCGTGGTTCCCCGCTCAGTATTCGATGCGCTCGCGGCGGCTGATCCGCAGCGTGACGAGGGACAGGATCAGCGTGAGGACAAGGATCACGACGCCCATCGCGCAGGCGTAGCCGCTCTTCCCGAAGGAGAGGAAGTTACGCATCAGATAGGTCGCCATGACCTCGCTGTTGTGGTCCGGTCCGCCGCCGTAGCTGTTACCCGGGGTCATGACCGAGATCAGGGCGAAGCAGTCCATCGCGAGGATCGCGAGATAGACCCAGGCCGTCTGGACGGTGTCCCACAGCAGGGGCAACGTGACACGGAAGAAGGACTGGGTGCGGCTCGCGCCGTCGAGCAGGGCGGCCTCGTAGATCTCCTTGGGTACCGACTGCATCGCGGCGGAGAAGAGGACCAGGTAGAAGCCGACGCCCCACCACAGGAGCACGAAGGCCACGCACCACAGCACGAGAGCGGGCTCGTTGAGCCATTCGATCGGGTGCGCGGGGTCGGAGATGCCGAGCTTGACGAAGACGCCGTTGATCAGTCCGGCGACGTCACCCCGGTAGATCGCCCGCCAGAGCACGGCGAGGATCGCGATCGACAGAACGTGCGGGACGAAGAAAAGGATCTTGTAGAAACCCGATCCCGCGACGCCGCGGATTCCGCCGGAGCCGCCCCGCCCGCCCACGTTCACCATGTAGGCGAAGAAGAGGGCGAGCAGGATGGTCGCGACGGGGAGGAAGATCAGGAGCAGGATGTTGTGCCACAGGGCCTTCAAGAACACCGAGTCGGAGAACAACGCGGTGTAGTTGTCGAGGCCGACGAAACTCATCTCCTGCGACTGGCCCTGCCAGTTCGTGAAGGAGTATCCGAAGGTCTGCATGTACGGCCAGATCATGAAGATCGCGTACAGCACGACCGGTACGATCAGAAAACCGGTGACGAACCGGTACTTACCCTGTTGCATGGCACCCTGCCCCTGGATTCCCGGCTCGGCTACTGACGCTTGTTGTTCTTGCTAGCCGGGTCCTCGGCCGCCTTGTCGACCGCGGCCTGCGCCCGCTTGAGCCATTCGGCCGGCGTAATGCGCTTGGCCATCAGCTCCGCGGACGCGGTACGGATGGACTCGTCCATCTCGCTGTACCAGTTGGTGTAGAAGTAGTCGAAGCGCTGCTCGACCGGGCATGCGTCGACGGCCTCGACCGCGGACTTGGTGCCCGGGCGGAGCTGGACGCTCTTGTCGACGCCGTCCTGCACGATGGTCAGGGAGTTCGCCTGCTGCGCGAAGCTGGTCGACCACTCCTTCGAACACATCATGCGCAGGAACTCCAGGCCGCCGGCCTTGTTCTTGGCCTTCTCCGGCACGATGAACGGCTCGCCCGCGCCGGCCCGGATCGCCTCGAACGGCAGCTTGCTGTCGGGCAGCAGGGGCATCGGCAGGAACTTCATGTCGAAGTCCTCCGGGGTCTGCTTGAGCTGCTCGTTCTCCAGCCAGGAGCCGGAGGGGATGAAGACGGCCTTGCCCTCGTTCCAGGCGGTCTGCGACTCGATGTGGTCCAGGGAGTTGGTGCCCGGCATGAGCAGGCCCTTCTCCACGATCTCGTAGATCGCCTCGATGGACTGCTTGGCGGCGTCGCTGCCGACGAACGCGTTCTTCTCGAGGTTGTCGATCGCCTTCATGGCCTCCAGACCGCCGGTCTTGGCGATCAGGTCCATGATCATGACGTTGATGTAGTACGGATGCTTGCCCTGGTGGGCGAGACCGCCGATGCCCTTCTTCTTCGCGTCCCGCATGATCTGCAGGAAGGCGTCCCAGGTCTTCGGCACCTCCCACCCGTTGTCCTTGAACATCTTGCCCGAGTACCAGACTCCCCAGACGGTGTAGACGTAGTTCAGGGAGTGCATCTTGCCGCCGATGAAGCCCTTGTCGGCGGTGCCTGGGACGAGGATGTCCTTGATCTTCTTGCTCGGGTCGTCGGGCGCGGGGGCCTCGAGCAGTTCGGTGAGGTCGGCGAGCTGGCCGTTCTTGTGCAGCACGTCCAGCTTGATCTGCTGGGCGCCGGAGTTGTCCACGACGTCCGGCGGGTTGCCCGCGTTGAAGCGGGGCTGGAGCTTGCCCGTGATCTCCTGGGTGCCGAGGTGGCTGATCTTCGGGCCGTACTTGGCCTTGTAGAGCTTCTCCCACTCGATGGCGTACTGGTCGCCGAAGCCGCCCTTGAAGATGACGACGTCGAGCGTGCCGCCCTTGGTGACTCCGAACGGGTTGTCCTTCGTCACCTCACCCTTCTGCTTCTCCTGGTCGTCCCCGCCGCCGCTGCTCGCGCAGGCGGACAGGAAGCTCATCGTGGGTACGGCAATAAGACCGAGTGCGGCGGCCCGCTTGATCAGATTCCGACGGCCAAGGCTCTCACCGTGCGTATTCGAGGTGGAGGTGGATCCCATGCTCAAGTCCTCGCCTTCTCCAGGACTCAGGCGGTGTACCGGTCGCCCGTCCGTCTCGCCTCAGGCGAAGGGCCCCGCCACCGCGGTCAGTTGCTGGGTTTTCCCGAAGGGAAACTCAGTGAAGCTCGGATCGTGCGGCTGACAGCGGGAACGGAGTAGCTGCTGCCGGCGGTCGCGTGCTCCGCACGGTCCGCCGCCCCCGTCCCCCTGGTCCGCTGCCATACGAAACGGCGGTGCGGACGCCGACAGGTATAGTCCACTTCCCGTCGAGTGAGCAAGATCAAATGCAAGGTTGGACGCCCATCTTTCCCGAGTTGAGACCTCGCGGACACATGGGACCCGAAAACACCCTTACGACCGCAGCATTCTTAACGGATCGTCCGATTCCGACCGGCACGCCCCGCCAACACCCTTGACACCGTAGGACACTTACCTCCCTACTGGAGCCTGCGCCTCGCGCCTGACAACGTTGTCCAAACGCGACTTCCTCTGGAGGAAGACCCGGGATGCAGCCCAGAAACAGACCCCGGCCCAGAAAGATCAATCCGGTCACCCTCGTGGTGACCGCTTCCATGCTGGTGTTGACGGCTCCTTCCGCCGCCATCGCCCTGCCCTCGGAGCCCGGGCAATCCACCTCCCTGGGCCGGGAATTCAGATCGTCCTTCGAATCGGACGAAGCCCAGCCGGACTGGCGTAATACCGTTGAAGTGGGCGCCGACGGAAAGAAGCGGTCATCGGGTGTCGACGGCGGCTTCTCCAGCGGAATACCGGGCAATGTCACCGACAAGGTGATCGAGCTGCGGGCCAGCGACGAGAACACCGGCGGCGGCGAGACCAAGGAGAATCTGGTCGACCTGCTGCCGAGCAGCAAGTGGCTGGCGTTCGAGCCGACCGCCTGGATCGAGTTCGACACGGAAGAGCCGGTCAAGGTCTCCACCTACGCCCTGACGTCCGCCAACGACTTCGCCGCGCGCGACCCCAGGGACTGGACGCTGAAGGGGTCCGCCGACGGGGAGACATGGACGGTCCTGGACAGCCGCTCCGGTGAGACGTTCGCCGAGCGCTTCCGGACCAGGACCTTCGACATCGGCGCCCCCTCCGAGGTGACGGCCTACGCCCACTACCGCCTGGAGATCACCAAGAACAACGGCGCGTCCGACATCACCCAGGTGGCGGACGTGCAGTTCTCCAACGGCGACACCAGCGCCCCCGTCCCCGACGACATGCGCAGCCAGGTCGACCGCGGCCCCAGCGGCTCCCCCACCGCGAAAGCCGGCGCCGGCTTCACCGGCAAGCGCGCCCTGAAATACGCCGGCACCCACAAGCCGGAGGGCAGGGCCTACTCGTACAACAAGGTCTTCGACGTCGACGTCGCCGTGCGCCGCGACACCGAGCTGTCGTACAAGGTCTTCCCCGCCATGGCGGAGACGGACCTGAACTACCCCGCCACGAACGTGTCGGTGGATCTCGCCTTCACCGACGGCACCTACCTGAGCGATCTGGGCGCCACGGACTCGCACGGCGGGCTCCTCACGCCCGCGGGCCAGGGCGCCGCGAAACGCTTGTACGTCAACCAGTGGAACGCCGTCGCCTCCGGCATCGGCACCGTCGCGGCCGGCAGGACCGTCGACCGGATCCTGGTGGCCTACGACTCCCCCAAGGGCCCGGCGAAGTTCCAGGGCTGGATCGACGACGTGACCCTCGCGCCCAAGGCGCCGGAGGAGCGGCTCGAGCATCTCTCGGACTACGCCTCCACCACCCGCGGCACCAACTCCAGCGGCTCCTTCTCCCGGGGCAACACCTTCCCCGCCACCGCCGTCCCCCACGGCTTCAACTTCTGGACCCCGGTCACCAACTCGGAGTCGAAGAGCTGGCTGTACGAGTACGCCCGCGGCAACAACGCGGACAACCTGCCCACCGTCCAGGCCTTCAGCACCAGCCACGAGCCCAGCCCCTGGATGGGCGACCGGCAGACCTTCCAGGTGATGCCGTCGGCGGCCGAGGGCGCCCCGGACACCTCGCGCACGGCCAGGGCCCTGCCCTTCCGGCACGAGAAGGAGACCGCCAGGCCGCATTACTACGGTGTCACCTTCGAGAACGGCCTCAAGGCAGAGATGGCGCCGACCGACCACGCGGCGATGATGCGCTTCACCTACCCCGGTGACGACGCGAGCGTCATATTCGACAACGTCACCAAGGAGGGCGGCCTCACCCTCGACGCCGTAAACCGCTCCTTCACCGGCTTCTCGGACGTCAAGAGCGGCCTGTCCACGGGCGCGACCCGGCTGTTCGTGTACGGCGTCTTCGACGCGCCGGTCACCGACTCGGCCTCCGAGGGCGTCACCGGCCGGCTCCGCTTCGACGCCGGCGACGACCGCACCGTCAACCTGCGGATCGCGACCTCGCTGATCAGCGTGGACCAGGCGAAGAAGAACCTCGCCGACGAGATCCCGGCCGGTACCCGGTTCGAGCGGGTGAAGGACCGGGCGCAGGACGCCTGGGACGACATCCTCGGCAAGGTCGAGGTCGAGGGCGCCACCCGCGACCAGCTGGTCACGCTCTACTCCAGCCTGTACCGGCTCTACCTCTACCCGAACTCGGGCTTCGAGAACACAGGCACCAAGAGGCGCCCGCAGTACCGGTACGCGAGCCCGTTCTCGCCGATGACCGGCCCCGACACCCCGACCCGCACCGGCGCGAAGATCGTCGACGGGAAGGTCTACGTCAACAACGGCTTCTGGGACACCTACCGCACGACCTGGCCGGCGTACTCCTTCCTCACCCCGAAGAAGGCGGGCGAGCTGGTCGACGGCTTCGTCCAGCAGTACAAGGACGGCGGCTGGATCTCCCGCTGGTCCTCCCCCGGCTACGCGGACCTGATGACCGGCACCAGCTCCGACGTGGCGTTCGCCGACGCGTACGTCAAGGGTGTCGACTTCGACGCCGAGGCCGCCTACGAGGCGGCGCTGAAGAACGCGACCGTCGTGCCGCCGGCCTCCGGCGTGGGCCGCAAGGGCATGGAGACCTCGCCGTTCCTCGGCTACGCCTCCACCTCCACCCACGAAGGCCTGTCCTGGTCGCTGGAGGGCTACCTCAACGACTACGGCATCGCCGAGATGGGCGAGGCCCTCTACAAGAAGACGAAGAAGGCCCGCTACAAGGAGGAGTCGGAGTACTTCCGGAACCGGGCCCAGGGCTACGTCACCCTCTTCGACTCCGAGGCCGGCTTCTTCCAGGGCCGGAACCTGAAGGGCGACTGGCGGGTGGAGAGCTCCGAGTACGACCCGCGCGTGTGGGGCTACGACTACACGGAGACCAACGGCTGGGGCTACGCCTTCACCGCTCCGCAGGACTCGCGCGGCCTTGCGAACCTGTACGGCGGCCGCTCGGGCCTCGGTGAGAAGCTCGACGCCTACTTCGCCACGCCGGAGACGGCGTCGCCCGAGTTCGTCGGGTCGTACGGTTCCGTCATCCACGAGATGACCGAGGCACGCGATGTGCGGATGGGCATGTACGGCCACTCCAACCAGGTCGCCCACCACGCCACGTACATGTACAACGCGGCCTCCCAGCCGTGGAAGACCCAGGAGAAGGTCCGTGAGGTCCTCTCCCGCCTCTACACCGGCAGCGAGATCGGGCAGGGGTACCACGGTGACGAGGACAACGGCGAGCAGTCGGCCTGGTACCTCTTCTCCGCGCTCGGCTTCTACCCGCTGGTGATGGGATCCGGGGAGTACGCCATCGGTTCGCCGCTGTTCACCAAGGCGACCGTGCACCTGGAGAACGGCCGCGAACTGGTCGTGAAGGCCCCGAAGAACAGCGCCGAGAACATCTATGTGCAGGGCCTGAAGGTCAACGGCAAGAAGTGGAACTCCACGGCCCTGCCGCACGAGGCGATCGCCGAGGGCGGCGAGATCGAGTTCGCGATGGGCCCGAAGCCGTCCGCGTGGGGCACCGGGAAGGACGCGGCGCCCGTCTCCATCACGCAGGACGACGACAAGCCCGCGCCGCGGCACGACGTGATCCCGGCCGGCGGCCCGCTGTTCGACAACACCTCGGCGACCACGTCCGCGTTCACCTCGGTGGACCTCCCGGTGTCGTCCGGGACCCGCGCGGTGCAGTACACGCTCACCTCCGCGGCAAGGGACAAGGCGCCGACGGGCTGGGTGCTGCAGGGTTCGGCCGACGGGCAGTCGTGGACGGATCTCGACAGGCGGTCGGGCGAGTCCTTCGGCTGGGACAGGCAGACCCGCGTCTTCGGGGTGGCCGAACCGGGCTCGTACGAGCACTACCGACTGGTCGCCGACAGCGAGGCGACGCTCGCGGAGGTGGAACTCCTCGAGTGACGAAACGGGGCAAATCATTATGCCCAAGTCGACTCAGATGCAATCGAGTTGACATGTAAAGATCGTGTGCAACGATCCTGTGGAAACAGTGACCTGCCGTGCCTCTTGAGGCGCGGCAGGTCATGACCACTTCGATCGGGGAGCAACTACGTGGCCAAATTCTCTGGCCTCAAGAGCACGGGGCTCGTCTCCCGCGCCACCGTTGCGGCGATTACCGCCGCCCTCGTCGGCACGACCACCAGCGCGGTGGCGGCCGACGGCCCGCAGGACGCCGCAAAGGCGGCGACCGGCATCCAGCAGTCCGCGCCGAAGGACGGGGCCTTCGGTGCCCAGGCCGCGGCCGACGCCCCCGTCAATGCGCTGTACGGCATCGACAGCGGCGGCAACATGTACGGCTACCCGCCGAACGGCTCGGGCGGACTCGAGAGCCGGGAGCTCGTCGGTTACGGCTGGCAGGCCAGCAAGCACATCACCCAGGCCGACCGTGACGCCGACGGCAGCGCCGACGGCATCTGGGACATCACCAACGGTCAGATGCACTGGACCGAGTTCGGCTCGGACCCGGTTCTCCTGGGCAGCGGCTGGGGCATCTACAACAAGATGCTCTCGCCGAGCAACCTCGGCGGCGCCGCGGCCGACGACGTGATCGCGCGGGACAGCTCCGGCGTCCTGTGGATCTACCTCGGCTACGGCGACGGCAAGCTCACCAGCCGCACCAAGGTCGGCACCGGCTGGAACATCTACAACCAGATCACCGGCAAGGGCGACCTGACCGGTGACGGCAGGGCCGACATCGTCGCGCGCGACGGCTCGGGCGTGCTGTGGCTCTACAAGGGAACGGGCAACTACAAGGCGCCCTTCCAGGCCCGCACCAAGATCGGCGCCGGCTGGAACATGTTCAACAACATCGTTTCCGTCGGCGACATCGATCTGGACGGCCTCACCGACCTGATCGCCCGCGACACCACGGGCAAGCTGTACCGCTACTCGGGCACCGGCAACGCCGCTGCCCCGTTCCAGGGGCGCGTCACGATCGGCACCGCCGGGTGGAACACCTACCGCCTGCTGTTCTGATCCGCAGCGACACTCCACAGCACAACCGGGCCGCGCCCCTCTCGGGGGCGCGGCCCGTCCTGCGCTCCGGCTCAGCCGAGCCGGCAGGTGAGGCCCGTGGCCGTGTCGGCCCCCGGTCCCGAGGTCACGTACCCGAAGGTCGTGGACTCCCCGGGGTCGAGACTGCCGTTGTGGCCGGCGTCGTAAAGTCGTCACGGGAGGCGTTGAAGCCCGTGAAGTTGGTGTTGCCGCCACTGCACAGCTGCCCTACGAAGCCACGGGTGCGGCCGGCGCCGTCGGAGCGCAGTACGGAGAACCAGTTGTAGAAGGGTGTGGTGCCGCTCTGCTGGGCGGCCGCGCGGCAGACGGGGTTGACCGGCTTGATCTCGCCGGTGTCGGTCAGCCCGTCCTGCCGGCACAGGAAGGTACGGCTGGCCGGTTTCATGGGTGTGCCGTGTGCCTCGGCATCGCCGCCGGCGGTGACGACGAGTCCGAGGGCGGGGACGGCGGTGAGCAGTGCCAGCAGAGTGGGCAGTACGGCCCGGGGGCGGCTCTGACGTTCGCTGTAAACGCTTCGCGCAACGCCAAGGGCCCGCTCTCCGCCGGTGCGGAGAACGGGCCCTTGGACGGGCGACTAGCCGCGGCTGCAGCTATCCACGAATGAGGTTCCGCAGGACGTACTGCATGATGCCGCCGTTGCGGTAGTAGTCCGCCTCGCCCGGGGTGTCGATGCGGACGACCGCGTCGAACTCCACGCCCGAGTCGGTGGTCACCTTGACCGTGCGCGGCGTGGTGCCGTCGTTCAGCGCGGTGACGCCGGAGATGGAGAAGGTCTCCTCACCGGTCAGGCCGAGGGAGTCGGCGGAGCCGCCCTCCGGGAACTGCAGCGGCAGGACGCCCATGCCGATGAGGTTCGAGCGGTGGATGCGCTCGTACGACTCGGCGATGACGGCCTTGACGCCGAGCAGCGCGGTGCCCTTGGCGGCCCAGTCGCGGGACGAACCGGAGCCGTACTCCTTGCCCGCCAGGATCACCAGCGGGGTGCCGGCGGCCTGGTAGTTCTGCGAGGCGTCGTAGATGAACGACACCGGACCGCCGTCCTGGGTGAAGTCGCGGGTGTAGCCGCCCTCGGTTCCCGGCGCGATCTGGTTGCGCAGACGGATGTTGGCGAACGTGCCGCGGATCATGACCTCGTGGTTGCCGCGGCGCGAGCCGTAGCTGTTGAAGTCACGGCGCTCGACGCCGTGCTCCGTGAGGTACTTGCCGGCCGGGGTGTCGGCCTTGATGGCGCCGGCCGGGGAGATGTGGTCGGTGGTGACCGAGTCGCCCAGCTTCGCCAGCACACGGGCACCGGAGATGTCGGCGACCGGGGTCGTCTCCATCGTCATGCCCTCGAAGTACGGGGGCTTGCGCACGTAGGTGGACTGCGGGTCCCACTCGAAGGTGTTGCCGGTCGGGATCGACAGGGCCTGCCACTGGGCGTCGCCCGCGAAGACGTCGGCGTAGGACTTGTTGAACATGTCCTCGCCGATGGCGTTGGCGACGACTTCGTTGACCTCGGCCTCGGTCGGCCAGATGTCCTTCAGGTAGACCGGCTTGCCGTCCTGGTCGATGCCCAGGGCGTCCTTGGTGATGTCCACCTTCATGGAGCCGGCGAGGGCGTACGCGACGACCAGCGGCGGGGACGCCAGGTAGTTCATCTTGACGTCGGGGTTGATCCGGCCCTCGAAGTTGCGGTTGCCGGAGAGCACCGACGTGACGGCCAGGTCGTGGTCGTTGACGGCCTTGGAGACCTCGTCCGGCAGCGGGCCGGAGTTGCCGATGCAGGTGGTGCAGCCGTAACCGACCAGGTTGAAGCCGACCTTGTCGAGGTAGGGGGTCAGGCCCGCCTTGTCGAAGTAGTCGGTGACGACCTTGGAGCCCGGGGCGAGGGTGGTCTTGACCCACGGCTTGCGGGTCAGGCCCTTCTCGACCGCCTTCTTGGCCACCAGCGCGGCGGCGACCATGACGTACGGGTTCGAGGTGTTGGTGCAGGAGGTGATCGCGGCGACGGTGACGGCGCCGTGGTCGATCTCGTAGGTCGAACCGTCGGGGGCGGTGACGGTGACCGGCTTGGACGGTCCACCGTTCGGCGTGTTCGCCGGGGCGTCGGAGGCCGGGAAGGACTCCTTGCTCGCCTCCATGTCGTCGTCCACGTAGTTGCGCACGTCCTGGGCGAACTGCTGGGCGGCGTCGGCCAGGACGATGCGGTCCTGCGGACGCTTCGGGCCGGCGATGGAGGGGACGACCGTGGAGAGGTCGAGCTCCAGCTTCTCGGAGAAGTCGGGCTCGGCGGCCGGGTCGAGCCAGAGGCCCTGCTCCTTGGCGTACGCCTCGACGAGCGCGACCTGCTGCTCGGAGCGGCCGGTCAGCTTCAGGTAGTTCAGGGTCTCGTCGTCGATCGGGAAGATCGCGGCGGTGGAACCGAACTCCGGCGACATGTTGCCGATGGTGGCGCGGTTGGCCAGCGACGTGGCGGCGACGCCCTCGCCGTAGAACTCGACGAACTTGCCGACGACGCCGTGCTTGCGCAGCATCTCGGTGATCGTGAGCACCAGGTCGGTGGCGGTGGTGCCCGGCTTGAGCTCACCGGTCAGCTTGAAGCCCACGACGCGCGGGATGAGCATGGAGACCGGCTGGCCGAGCATCGCGGCCTCGGCCTCGATGCCGCCGACGCCCCAGCCGAGCACACCGAGGCCGTTGACCATGGTGGTGTGCGAGTCCGTGCCGACGAGGGTGTCGGGGTACGCCTGTCCGTTCCGGACCATGACGGTACGGGCCAGGTGCTCGATGTTCACCTGGTGGACGATGCCGGTGCCGGGCGGGACGACCTTGAACTCGTCGAACGCGGTCTGGCCCCAGCGCAGGAACTGGTAACGCTCCTTGTTGCGGCCGTACTCCAGCTCCACGTTCTGGCCGAAGGCGTCCGCCGTGCCGAACTTGTCGGCGATGACCGAGTGGTCGATGACCAGCTCGGCCGGGGCCAGCGGGTTGATCTTGGCCGGGTCGCCGCCGAGCTCCTTGACGGCCTCACGCATGGTGGCGAGGTCGACGACACAGGGAACACCGGTGAAGTCCTGCATGATCACGCGGGCCGGCGTGAACTGGATCTCCTGGCTGGGCTGCGCCTGGGAGTCCCAGGTGCCGAGCGCCCGGATGTGGTCGGCGGTGATGTTCGCGCCGTCCTCGGTGCGGAGCAGGTTCTCCAGCAGGACCTTGAGGCTGTAGGGAAGGCGCGCGGCGCCCTCGACCTTGTCCAACCTGAAGATCTCGTACGACTCGTCGCCCACCTGCAGCGTGCTGCGGGCGTCGAAGCTGTTCGCCGACACGACAGTCTCCTTCATCAATATGCGCGTACTACCTCAATGCTGCCGCCACGGCTCCTCGCCGATCCGCTAAGGTAAGGCTTAGTTAGGTAACCCTTACCGACTGGCGGCTTGCGGTACGCCTTCGGCAGATATCTCGATGTCGAGATAACTCTAGTACATGACCGCTGCGGGGTCATGCCGGGACACCCCTTGACCGCCCTCGTCCCCGTCGAGGCGTCCGCCGGCGAACCCGGTCGTCCGGCGTTCCGTGGGCGGCACGCGCCGGATGGTGGAACCCGGCGACTCCCTTGACCGTGGAACGTATGAGGCGCGACGCATCGCCGGACATCGCACCCGAGACACCCGCACCGGCCGGGCCGCCTCACACGTCGTCGACAGGGCGGCTGGTCGGTCTGGATGTGGCCAGAGGGCTGGCGATTCTGGGCATGTACTCCGCACACCTCGGGCCGGATCCGTCGGTGGGCGGCGCCGTGGGCTGGGCAATGGAGGCAGCCCGAGGGCGTTCGGCGAGCCTGTTCGCCGTGCTGGCCGGCTTCACGCTGGTCATCCTCACCGGCCGGCCGCGGCCGAGAACCGGGCGGGCAGGGCGACAGGCGGTGGGCAAGGTCCTGATCCGCTCCTTCTTCCTGATCACTCTGGGCTACGTCCTCACCGCCCTCGACACCCATGTCCTGGTGATCCTGTCCTACTACGGCGTCCTCTTCGTCCTCGCCCTTCCGCTGTACCGGCTGAGGGCTGCCTCTCTGGGCGCGATCGCCGCGGCATCGGCACTCGTCCTGCCCCATGTCCTCTATCTGCTGCGGGCGGCGGTCGACGAAGGAAGCTGGGCGGACACGCTCGTCGCCCACGACCCGCTGGCCCGCGCCACAGATTCGGACGGACTCCTCGAACTGTTCGTCACGGGCTCCTACCCCGTCCTGACCTGGCTGCCGCTCATCGTCGCGGGGATGGCGGTGGCCCGACTGGACCTTCGGCGGCCGGGCGTCGTGGGCAGGGTGGGACTGCTCGGTGGCGTGCTGGCCGTCGTCGGGTACGGCGGATCGTGGCTGGCCCTGCACCTTGTTCCGGGGGCCCTGGAGGGGGTGCGGCAAGCCTCGGGCACCGGGACCGCGGCATCGGCCTGGTGGTCCGGCACCGTGGGCGCGGACCCCGCCCCCGGCATGCCGGCATGGCTTGTGGTGGCCTCACCGCACAGCCAGACGACGCTGTCCGTCGTGGCCAACGCCGGCGTGGCCCTGGCGGTGGTGGCCGCCTGCCTCATCGGCACGGGCCGATCGGCGCGTCTGCGGTGGGTCGCCACGCCCGTCAGCGCGGTCGGATCGATCGCGCTGACCGTGTACGTCGGCCACATCGTCGCCATCGAAGTGCTCAGCCCCCGCGATCTGCCGGACTCCGCCTCCTTGCCGGTCCTCCTCTGCTTCGCCGCGGCGGCCATGCTCTTCGCCCTCGTGTGGACCCGCTTCTTCCGGCGCGGGCCTCTGGAGTACCTGATGCACACACTCACGATGCCCGCTCGCCTGATCCCGTGACGCAGGTTCCGGGCGAGCCGGTGTCAAGCGCGCAGGTACGTGAGGACGGCGAGCACCCGGCGGTGCGTCTCGTCCGCCGGCGGCAGGTCGAGTTTGGCCAGGATGGAGCCGATGTGCTTGCCCACGGCCGCCTCGGAGACGACCAGTTGGCGGGCGATCGCGTTGTTGGACTTCCCCTCGGCGACCAGGCCCAGCACCTCCCGCTCGCGCGGTGTCAGACGCTCCAGCGGGTCGCGGCGGCGACGGATCAGCTGACGTACCACCTCCGGGTCGACGACCGTGCCGCCGGAGGCGACCTCCTGAACGGCGGCGTGGAACTCCTCGACCTGGCCCACCCGGTCCTTCAGCAGATAGCCGACACCGGAGCCGTCCCCCGAGTCGAGCAGCTCGGAGGCGTAGGTGCGCTGGACGTACTGGCTGAGCACGAGCACGGGCAGGGACGGGCGCTCGGCCCGCAGCCGCACCGCCGCCTTCATCCCCTCGTCCTGGAAGCCGGGCGGCATCCGGACATCGGTGACGACGACGTCGGGCGTGTGTTCCGCGACCGCGGTCAGCAGTGCGCCGGCGTCGCCGACCGCGGCGACGACCTCGTGTCCGAAGCGGGCCAGCAGGGCGATGAGCCCCTCCCTGAGCAGCACGCTGTCCTCGGCCAGCACTACGCGCAGTGCTCGGTCCTCCACTCGCAAGGGATCTCCACACGCAGCAGGGTCGGTCCACCGGGCGGGCTGGACAAGGAAATTGTGCCATCGAGCACGGACACCCGGTCCGCGAGTCCGGTCAGGCCGCTGCCCCGCCCCGCGTCGGCTCCTCCCCTGCCGTTGTCGCGCACTTCGAGAGCCAGCAGGGCGCCGTCGTGGCGGCCGGTGACCTCGGCGTGGCTCGCCCCGCTGTGTCTGCCGATGTTCGCGAGGGCCTCGCAGACCACGAAGTACGCGGCGGCCTCGACCGCCTCCGGCAGCCGGTCCGGCAGGTCGAGGGTGACGTCCACCGGGACGGCGGACCGGTCGGCGGCGTCGGCGACGGCTGCGCCGAGGCCGTGGTCGGCGAGGACCTTGGGGTGGATGCCGTGGATCAGGTCGCGCAGTTCGGCCAGCGCCCTGCCCGCCTCGTCGTGAGCCTTGGCGAGCTGGTCCGCGAGCGGACCCGGCGGCGCGTCGAGGCGCGCGAGTCCGAGGGTCATGGAGAGAGCCACCAGACGCTGCTGGGCGCCGTCGTGGAGGTCTCGTTCGATCCGGCGCCGCTCCGCCTCGAAGGCGTCCACCAGCCGGACCCTGGAGCGGACCAGTTCGGCGACCCGCTCCTGCCGCTCGGGGTCCGCGGGCACGAGGAGGACCCGGGTCAGCTCGGCGCGCCCGGCGGCGACGGCACCGAGGACGTAGCCGCTCACCGCGAGCATGAACAGCCCCACGGCCGCGGCGACGAACGCCTGCGGCCACGAGGTCGCCAGCCACAGCTTGAGCACCCGCACCTCCTCGCCCCCGCCCACCGTGGCCATCAGCAGCGGTGCACCCAGCAGTCCCAGCGGCACGCCGAGCACCACCACCGCAACCAGCAGGTCCAGCGGCCACAGCACGGTCGCGAGGACCAGCGCGAAGCCCAGCTCCCGCCAGGTCGCCGGCTCACGGAAACGGGTACGCGCCCACACCACCGGCCCTGGCCCGTCCGGCGCCCGGTGGGGGCTGCGGACCGGCCTGCTGTCGACGAGCCGGAGCCTGCGCCGCTCGAGAGCCGCAACCGGCAGCCCGGAGAGCGCCAGCACGACGAGCAGCGGCAGCCCGACGAGAACCGACGCGAGCACCCCGCCGACGACGATGCCCACGAGCAGCACCACGAGCACGGCGAGGCCGACCGGCGCACTGCCGAGCAGATAACCGGCCGCCCGACAGGGCCACGGGGAGAGCAGGTAGCGAGGGTGCGCGAGAGCCTGCCGCACGCTGAGGAGACGCATGCGGATCACCGTAGAAGCCGGGGCCCGGCCGCAGCCATCCGCCCAGGCGGACAACGGAGGTAGGGCCTGCCCTACCTTCCACTTGTCCTGATTCATCGGGCATTTCCACCTTTCCTCTCACTCGCGCGGCCGCCTTCCGGTTGCCGACGACCGGCGAGGGCCTCACCATCGAGACAGACTCTGCGCTTGACAGAGCGTCACCCGGACAGCGGGCCCCGATGCGACGTCATCTCATATGTGAGATAGCCTCACCGACATGTCAGACGACTACCTCGTACGTATCGGCAAGCTCATCCGTGACGCCCGACAGCATCGTGGCTGGACACAGACGCAGCTCGCCGAGGCACTCGGCACCAGCCAGAGCGCGGTGAACCGCATCGAGCGCGGCAATCAGAACATCAGCCTTGAGATGATCGCTCGCATCGGCGAAGCGCTCGACAGTGAGATCGTCTCTCTCGGCTACGCCGGCCCGATGCATCTGCGCGTGGTCGGCGGGCGCCGGCTCTCCGGCTCCATCGACGTCAAGACGAGCAAGAACGCCTGTGTGGCACTGCTCTGTGGTTCGCTGCTGAACAGCGGCCGCACGGTGCTGCGCCGCGTCGCCCGGATCGAAGAGGTCTACCGGCTGCTGGAGGTCCTCAACTCCATCGGGGTACGGAGCCGTTGGATCAACGACGGACACGACCTGGAGATCGTCCCGCCGGCCGGCTTCGACATGGACGCGATGGACGTGGAGGCCGCCCGCCGGACCCGGTCCATCATCATGTTCCTCGGCCCCCTGCTGCACCGTATGGACAACTTCCGCCTGCCGTACGCCGGCGGCTGCGACCTCGGGACGCGGACCATCGAGCCGCACATGATCGCCCTGCGCCGCTTCGGCCTGGACATCACGGCGACGGAGGGCATCTACCACGCGGTGGTCGACCGCTCCGTATCCCCCGGCCGCCCCATCGTGTTGACCGAGCGCGGCGACACCGTGACCGAGAACGCGCTGCTGGCCGCCGCCAGGTACGACGGCGTCACCGTCATCCGCAACGCCTCCTCCAACTACATGGTCCAGGACCTGTGCTTCTTCCTGGAGGCGCTCGGCGTCAAGGTCGAGGGCGTCGGCTCGACGACACTGACGGTGCACGGCGTCCCGAACATCGACGTCGACGTCGACTACTGCCCCTCGGAGGACCCGGTCGAGGCGATGAGCCTGCTGGCCGCCGCCGTCGTCACCGAGTCCGAGCTGACGATCCGCCGGGTGCCGATCGAGTTCCTCGAGATCGAACTCTCGGTGCTCGAGGAGATGGGCCTCGACCACGACCGCACGCCGGAGTACGCCGCGGACAACGGGCGCACCAGGCTGGTGGACCTGACGGTGCGGCCCTCCAAGCTCGAGGCGCCCATCGACAAGGTCCACCCCATGCCGTTCCCCGGCCTGAACATCGACAACGTGCCGTTCTTCGCGGCGATCGCGGCCGTCGCCCAGGGCCAGACCCTGATCCACGACTGGGTCTACGACAACCGGGCCATCTACCTGACGGACCTCAACCGCCTCGGTGGCCGCCTCCAACTCCTCGACCCGCACCGCGTCCTGGTGGAGGGCCCGACCCGCTGGCGCGCCGCCGAGATGATGTGCCCGCCCGCGCTGCGCCCGGCGGTGGTCGTCCTGCTGGCGATGATGGCCGCCGAGGGCACGTCGGTGCTGCGCAACGTCTACGTGATCAACCGCGGCTACGAGGACCTGGCCGAGCGGCTCAACTCCGTGGGCGCGCAGATCGAGATCTTCCGCGACATCTGACCGGCGCGATGTCGTGCCCCTTGGAGGCAAGGGGCACGACACCTCAACATGCCAGCTGACCTGCGAGTACTCACCTTCACAACCCTCCATTGATCACTGTTGTTTTTCAGCACCTTGTGCAACGCACGTGCAAGATGATCTTGAATGGTTGACGGTGCGTCAGAGATGTCTGAGTATCCGTCAGCCTTTACGGAGAGTTGTCGTCGAAGTGGCCTAGCAACGTCCGAGGAGCGGCGGTGACGGTGGCGTCCCACGTCCCCGTCGGCGACCGGCAAGTGCGGTTCGTGTTGATGCAGTCGCCGCCCACGAAGTATCGGCCCATGTTCAATCCGCACCTGTACTCGTTGGTCGCGGCGATCCGTGCGGCTCGGCCGGACGTCGGTGCAGCCGTCCCGGCGCGGCAGCCCGCCAGGCGTCCTGCTGAGGCGGGCCGGACACCTACCCCGACATAGCCACGGCCCCGATCTGCGGGTTCCGGCGCTTGATCCCCTACACCACCTGGCGGGACCATCTCCAAGGTGGACGGTCATCGTCTGCTGACGTTCGAGGCCTCGGGACTTGGCTGCGGCCATGGGCAAGCACCTGAACCAAGCGGGCCTCAGAAGGTGAACACCGGCGATACGGCTATTCCAGGTCCCAAACGGCGCTGAAGAGGGCCAGCTCGAGCACGTCTGGGGCTGCGGGCCAGTCGATCGACGCGGCCGCGAGACGCTCGTTGGCGGCGTACATCCACCGGAGGTAGACGTCGTAACGGTGGGAACTCCAGCCGCTGTCGCGCCAGATCCACTTGGCGATCGCCTCGGACCACTCGTAGCCAACCGCACGTCCAACCTTCGTGGCGTGTCTGCGCAGGACCCCGGCGAGCACGCTGTCGAGGATCAGGGGACGCGGGCCCTTCACGTCTGGCAGCGCCTGGCCCGCGAAGTAGAGGAATTTAGTGAGGAACGCCAGCCCGAGGCCATCGAGAGTGTGCAGCACCTCGTAGGCTGCGACCGCGCCCTCGTCGACGAGCAGGGACACCGCCTCGGTGAGGACGGCCTCAGCGCTGGGCTGGGCGAGCACCTGACGAGTGCGGTACGGGCCGTAGCCCGTAACACCGTAGCCCCACACCTGCGTGGCCACGAACGCCTCTGCCCAGCTCTCGGACTGCTCCGCGGCCCGGACCGCGGCCACGACCTCGGCTCGGCTCACCGAGGCCGAATCGGCCGCCGCCCGGTCGGCGAAGGTGGTGGGCCAGGGCGTTACGGCCATCCAGGTGGATGGCACGTACGGGATGGTGTGAGGGCCACTTCCGTTCGCGTACCGCTGGCCGCGCTCCGGGTCGGCTAGCCACTGCCCCAGTGACTCCACCGCGCTTGTCGGCAGCAGCAATTCGAGCATCGTCTCATCGAGCTTGTCCGCCTGCCTCTGGTCGTACCTCATGGCTGTCGTCGCCCCCCATCTCCTCATGTGACGCGTCATAGTGGCGTGTAGCGGTGACTGAGGCGCCACGCCGACCCTCGACTGCTGGCTTTGCACCGCTTCCCGCTACTGCGGTCACCACGACACCGCATACCATGGGGCAGTTCGGCACCAGCCTGCTATTCCTCTGTCAGGTGTGCGTTCTGCTCTGCCTTGCGCAGTGATATGCCGAGCCTGGAGCGAGTACATGAGGGGGAACGTGGCCGAGATGCCGCCGAGGGCTGTGACGCCGCAGCCGATGCAGATTTCGTCGTGGCAGCAGGCCGAACTCAACGCAGCCCGCTGGATGCGCCACTGGGGCTATACCGATGCCACCGCACGCCCAGGCGGCCCGGACTCCGGCATCGATGTCCGCGCTACTGGCGCACTGGGACAGGTCAAGTACCAGGCCGCCCAGGTCGGACGTCCGGAACTGCAACGCTTCGTGGGAGCGCGCCCGTACGGATCGACCGCACAGCTGATCTTCTTCACCGGCAGCGATTACGCACCCACCGCCGTGGCCTACGCCCAGGAGTGGAACATCGCGCTCTTCAGGTATCACCTGGACGGCGCGATGACGCCGGTCAACGACACGGCACGCCGCATCCACCGTTCCTCCGTGCCCATAACGGCTCGGAACCCTGAGACGGCCGAAGTACAGACGTTCTGGCGGCGGAACTGGCGTGTGGTCGCGGGTGTTTGTCTCCTCATGGCACCGCTGGGCTCGATCGGAGACGAGAAGACCTACACCGGCCCGCTCGCCCTGGACGTCCTGAAGTTCATCGGCATCCTCCTCGCGTGCTGGTCGCTCGGCACGTTCCTGATAGCCGCACGGTTCGGCATCCGCATCTCCCTCCAGATCCGGCCCTTCCGGGCGGCCGTCG
This sequence comes from Streptomyces sp. WAC00040, assembly GCF_056835925.1. Lineage (NCBI taxonomy): Bacteria > Bacillati > Actinomycetota > Actinomycetes > Kitasatosporales > Streptomycetaceae > Streptomyces > Streptomyces sp. WAC00040. The sequence goes on along the minus strand of NZ_JAKQZE010000001.1, from coordinate 4,116,466 downwards.
TTTCCCGGCCAGGAACAGGCCCGGCGACAACGGTGGGCGGGACTCGTGTGCCACGCCCCACGCACGACCGCGCCACAGCGGCCTCCACAACCCAGCAGAATGGCCTGGTGGCTGAGGCCGCACGTCTACTCCGTACCGGCAGCAAGCAGCACCACGTCGACAAGATCCTTAGAGATCGCGGTGTCGGATTCATGGATCGAGGCCGCATCCTTACCGAAGCCAAGAAGCTCAACAAACGCTCCTGAGGATCGGCCTCACTCCGTTACGAATCCGATTCAGCGCTTCGCCAGCAGGTCATGGACACCGGCACATCAGAGGTCAACGACGATACGACGCAGGCTGGGCTGACCGTCACCTTACGACGAGGGTCACCGTACCTCTTTAGGCCGAGGTCCTCTGCACTACGTCCGCGGTGGGGCGTGCGCCCGTCTCGCAGGGTTACAGCCCTGACCAGGCAGCTACACCTCAATCACTCGCTCTCGCGGATGTAGGTCACCCCGAACGCCTTGACCTGGCGGTATGCCTGGAGCCTGGTAGCCAGGTCGAATGCGTCACCGGTGACGTACTGGAAGATGTCGAGGCCGCGGCCGAGCACGATCTTCCAGCCGGTGTCGGTGACGATCGAACGGTCGTGGATCGTGTTGGTGAACGAGACGTCGAGGTTGATGCCGCCGGCTGCTGCGCCCTGCTTAACCTTGAGCAGGAGCTCAAGCTGCTTGCGGACCTTGTCCTCACCGCCGTTGCTCTCTGAGGTGATGAGTTTGACGTTAACCTCGTCGGCGGCGTCTTTGACGGCTGCGATCCCCTCGATGAGTTCCATGAGGTTGCGGGCCTGGTGGAACTGGCGAATGTAGGGGTCCGTGATCGTAATTTGCCCGGCCCCACGCAGGTAAGGGGCGAGCAGCGTGTCGAACGAGACGCCGCGCTGATTCTCCTGGAACTCACGGTGCCCCTCGAACAGCGGCGCCACCACCTGCGCGTGATCACCCGGAGGCCCATCCTGGACGGCGGGCACCGCCGCGTCCGCCAGCGGCTCGATCGCGCTATCAGCAGCCTCGGAACGCTCGCGGTGGTAGTAGGCCGGGTATTCGTCCTCTTCCAGGGTCGAGACCGCGTGCCAAGCTCCGCTACTGTCCAGGTACCCGAACTTGACGTCAGCCATCGTCGAGTCGATCCGCAGGATCTGGTCCTTGACGCGTTTGCGCCCCTCGATCGCGAACCGCAGGAGCTCCTCGATCTCCTCGGGCGCTGCCTCCCCGTGCGGGTAGAGGATCTTCATCAGCCCGGAGAACGTCTTGTGGATCCCGTCTCGGTCACGCGTCGAGATATCCGACGAGAGCGAGAAGTGCTGCTGGTAGCGGTCCGAGTAGTCTTGGGAGCGCATCGACTTGAGCACTTCGGCGATGTAGTCGACGACGAACCCGTAGCCGTCCGAGAACATCTCCCCGCGGATGGTGTCGACCTCCCACCCAGGGATGTAGTGGTGCAGCCGGTCGAGGTAGGCGGAGTCGTGGTAGCTCTCAGGCAGCTCGTCGAACAGGTCGGAATGCTTGAGCATGTACGGGACGGTATGCGAGGTGTTGCCTACAAAAACCATCGACGCCTCAGCGCCGAGCGTCTCAACGCCACGTGAGAACGACTTGTTCGCCATGTAGTTCTTCATGATGTCGACGAGCGCCCTGTCGGTGCGCTTCTTCTTGCCGGCGAACTCATCGAACGCGACAACATCCCAGTAGCCGACCAGGCCGATGCGCCCGTTGGCGTTGTTGACGAACAGCTTCGGCACGGTGACCTCACCACCCGAGATGAGCATGCCGTGGGGCGAGAACTCTGAGAAGATGTGGGACTTGCCGGTGCCCTTGGGGCCAAGCTCGACGAGGTTGTAGTTACGTTCGACGAACGGGATGAGCCGCACGAGCTGGATGAGCTTGGCCCTCCTCCCGAACAACTCGGGATTGAACCCGATGGACTGCACGAGCAGGTCGATCCACTCGTCGGTGGTGAACTCGCGCCGAGCTGCCAGGTAGCCCTCTACGTCGAAGTTCGACAACTGGATGGGCTTGATCGACCCGAGAATCCACGGCACGACCCGCGGGTCGGCACTGTGGAAGTACTCGATGTCGCAGATGCACCAGACTCCTCCGACGAGCAGCTTCGGATGCGCCTTGATCGTGGTCGGCTCGACGAGCACGCCCTTGATACCGAGGTTAGCGAACTCGGCCTCGTAGACGTCGTCCTTCTCGTTGAGCGTAGCCGTGACCTTGTCGATGATCCGGTGCCGCCCGCGCTCGCGGATCGTGGATTTCACCAGCTCGGACTGGTTCCGGTGCACGTAGTGGTCGGCCAGGATCTTGCGCACCGTGTGGATGCCTGCCTGGATGGTGGCCTCGTCATCAGAGGCCGCGTACTGCCCGAGCAGGTACTCCAGCACGTAGGACGGCACGATGGCGTTGCCCTTGACCGCCTTGACCAAGTCCTTGCGCACGACGGCGCCCGGGAAGAGTCGGTTGATCTTGCGGTCCAGCTCACTCTGCACCGGAGCAGCACCGGCTCGCGCGTCCGGGCCAACCGGTGCCTCCTGGCTGACCTCGCTCACTTCGCTCATGGCCGTACCCTCCCTAGAAGTCGAAGTCCGAGGCGAACGAGCGCTTGAGCATGTACATCGCCTTGCCGTAGACGCGCCACTGGTTCGTATTGGGGATCAGTTCTTCCAGGCGGAACTCGACCACCCTATTGTTGTACTCGTTCGCATCTTGGCTGAGCAGCATGACGGCGCTCTGATACCGGTCACGCTTGTCAGCCGACTTCTGGTCGAACACCAGCGGGGCATGGTTCGAGATGAGGGTCTCGCCGAAGTACAGGCCGGCTCGCACAGCGCGAGGCTGGACCTTCTCGCTGACCGGCTCGGTCTGGAAGAGCTTGACGACCAACTGGCCGGTGGTGATCTTGTCCGACTCAGGCAGGATTTCGACGTTGACCAGCCGAGTGTCGCTCTTGCGCTTCTTATTGATGGCGAGCACCGGCACGACAATCTCCTGAAGGGTCGCCCCGCCGTGGACGAACCTCGCGCCGGAGCCTTTGAGTCGCAGTCGGTGGATCGACTTGGGGATCTGCACCTCGTAGTCGCTGTCGAGTCCGAGTTGCCCCGAGTCGAACGTCTTGAACGCCGGGTCCGTCTTCAGCCCGGTTCCCAGCACGTAGCGGCGCGCCTGCACGGCGATGTTGTCGCCCTGCGGTGCGACGGATAGGTAGCCCGCCTCGTCGAGCGCGGAGTCCTGGAAGAGGAAGCCGTGGTCAGCGGTCACAAAGATGTTGGTGGCGTCGGCGCCCGCGAGGCGCTTGACCAGGTCGACAAGCTCCTCCAACGTCTTCTCGGAAGCCTCGAAAACCTGCCGCTCGGTGCCGTGCTTGTCGCCGGTCGCGTCGATGCGGTTGTGGTAGACGTACATCACCTGGTGCTGCCGGTACAGCTCGCGAATCTCGTCGCGGGTCATGCCCAGCAGGTCTTCGGCGGGGACTGCCGTGCCCCGCACGCTGGCAAGGATCTTACTGCGGTTGTCAGTGCCTGAGGACGGCTGGCCGTCCACATCGACGCGATCGCCGATGCCGGAATGTCCGATCGTGGTGTGTGGCAAGAGTGCAGCCATCCCGAGCTGGGTGTAGCTCGGCAGCACGCCCAGAACGGCATCGAGGGTCGCGTCGAAACGGTCCTCCTGACGAATACGCGAACCCAACTCGTCAGCAATCTCGTAGCGCAGAGCGTCGGAAATGATTACGACAGCCTTACGCCGGCCGTCCCTTGTGATGGGCCTGACATGGTCAGCAAAGAACGAGGTCTGCGGCCGGAGCACAGCGGAACGCCACTGGCAGACGCCATCGACATGCTGTTGCCAAGCAGCGCCCAGTGTGTATAGGAACTTGTTCGTATAGAACGACTCGACCTGTGCTCGCAGGCCCTCCAGGGGCCCGGCGAACTCGGCGGTGCGGGCCGCGTGGGTGAACTGGCGGTAGAGCTGGTCGATGCGGAACCACTCACCTCGGTACCGTTCCAAGCCCTCGTCGAAGGACTGCATCGACAGACTGAGCCCGCTGAGCGCGGTCAGCAGGTCGGAGGCGCTGCCAATCGCGGCGTACAGCTTGCGGTACCCATCGATCCAGATGCTGCTCTGGCGGCTGCGGATGGCCTCAGTGATCTCGCGGGCCGCAACGGTGCGGTCGGCTACGGCACGCGCGAGATCACTGATGATCTTGCGGTCGACTTCCTCAAACAGGTCATTGCCCAGCAGGTCTTGGAAGCCTGCGTCCTCGATCGTGCTCGCGTAGTCCAGGTCGCGAGCCACGCGTTTCGCGAGCGTGGTCATCGTCTTCTGGCTACGGACGTCGTAGCGCAGGCTTCCGAAGTCGAGCTGGATGTTCCGTAGCCCCCCAGGGTGTTCAGACTTGAACCCCGCGATAGCTTGGCGGAACATCCACAGCACGAAGTCGTCGATGCTCGGGCTCTGCGACGTGTACCCGTAGATCCTGCCGACGCCCTGCCAATGGAAATCGTCGAGACCGTAGTCGACCAAGGTGCGGTACTTGGCGTCGGTACCAGCAGCGTTCTCGATGAGCAGGGTACGGGTGATCTCCAGCAGACTGTGCTCGCACTGCCCGAGCAGCACCGCCGCCATCTTGGCGCGCAACTTGTCAGCGTCGTCATCGGCATTGAGCAGCGCCTTAAGGCTCTGGACCCGTTTGACGGCCCGGAAGAACTTCTCGTGTACCCGCACGACGTCGCCGATGCCGTCGGCGGCAAGCCCGAGTTCCTGCTGCACCAGTGAGGTCCGATCCGCGGTGAACACCCCGTAGGCCAGCTCCAGATCGAGCAACCAGTTGCCGATCCCCGCCGGCACGGCACCCGAACGGTAGACGAGGAACTTCGCGTCGGGCTCCACGTGCAGCAGCCGGTGCTTGATCACGTACTCGTCGTTGGCGACACGCACGATCTCGACGCCCTCCAAGCCGAGCGCGTCGAGGTCAGCGGCATACTCGCCCTCAGGGTCATGCCAGAACACCACCCGGTTCGTCTCGAAACGATGCTTCAGGTGGGACCGGACGGCGGATGTCTCAGTCATTGCTTGCCTCAAGACCGGGAATCTTCTTCAGGGCGGCACCGAGCTTCGGGTAGTTGGCCTTCACACCGTCATCGAGGTCGATCTGCACCTGCTGGGTCGCCAGCGGGTACAGCACGTCGTGCTCGTACTCGTCAAGCTCAAGCAAAACCTTGCGCAGGCGGTCGACCTCCTTCTGTGCGGCAGCCTTCTCCCGCAGCGTGCCTGTTCCTACGGCAAGGCGCTCGTGGTGCTGGCGGCTGGCCTCCAGCTTCGCCTTGAACTCCCGCAGGTACTCGTTCAGCACGGTCGAGGCAGTGGACGGCGTGTAGCGGTGCATGTAGATGAGGGCGTTGAACGACCCCTTGGGGCTAGAGAACAGCCAGTAGATCGGGCGCTTCTTGTACCGCTGCACGTGCCCCTTGTAGAAGGACTTCACGAAGTAGTCGCGCAGGCCCTTGACGCCGAGAGAATCGGTAACAAACCGCAGGTTCTCCTCGAAATGCTGCTCACCGAACGCTACCCGCAAGAACTGGCGGAATCGCGCGACAATGTCGTCCTCGAACCAATCGCCATCGATGATCGGGATGACGTTGTCCTTGTCGGGCAGGAATGACGGGCTCGGTACCTTGGCGAAGTAGTCCTGAAGCGTGTCGCCATGATTCGCGAGGATGAGTCCCGGCTTATCGATACTGTAGCGACCGAACATGCAGCCAACGGCGTAGGAGACAAGCTCCTCGACCATACGCGCGGCCAGCATGGTGCTGCGCACAGTGGCATCTCGGACGTGCCCAAATGCCCAGTGGGCGTTACTGTTCAGAGTGATGTCCGTGAGCCCGACAGCGGGATCCACCAAAGTCGCTAGCCCAAGCGACTCCGCGAACAATGAGTTGTTCTGCTGTTCGAGTTCTGCCAAACGAGCGGAACGCTCGTCGAACTTATCCATGACTCGATCGAGAATCTTGGCTAGTGATAGTCCACTACCCCTCTCCTCTACCAAGCTATTCACTGAAAACTCGCGCGAGACCTCTGCCTCGTTCCAGTCTGCACGAGCAATTGACAGTGCTTCTCGAGCTTTTTCTTCAATTCTTGCGGTAGGAAGCGTCGCAGGCCACGGAAGGCTCGATACGTTCCCGGGCTGGAAGTTCAGCGTCGGGTTGAGCGCGTGGAGGAGGAAATCAGCAACATTTGACGAGAGGTAGGCAAGCAGTACCAGAACGGAGACTGAACTATGCGATGGGAAGATGTTCGTGGACGGGTCGTTGAAGATATACCCCGCCGGATGGTAGCGCCCTGAGAACCGACCCGACGAAATTTTCGACCAGGTGACGCCTTCGCGAAAGATGTCATCCAAGTTGAAGTTGTGGGCAAGGATCCGCGATCCGGTCCGGTCCAGCCGTGTCTGCAACTGACGTCCATCATGTTGCCAGTCCACAACTGCCGTAATATTTCCGTACCATTTGCGGTACTCACCACCCTTTGAGATCGGGAACCATCGAAGCCCAGACTCTGCAGCCTGGCCACGCGTCACAACTGTTCCGATGCCTTCGGCGGATACCTCAAACCATTGGCGGAGGTATGAGTCATTATCTCCCGTGATGAGTCCGATACGGGTGTAGGCGACAGAGGCAAGGTTTATTCCGCTAGCGAAGGCGGGGGCAATCTTATCGGCCACCCAGTAGGCAATCACTGCGCCAGGCAATGCGGCCAGGTCGGCGTTCCTCACTCGGTAGAGGCTATTCAAGTTCGCCCCTGCTGCGACCTGGCGCAGCTCGTTCGCCTTATCGGACTCTGTCGTGCCCCCGATAAGCCGCACATAGGCCCCATGGGCCGACTCGTGCAGTGAATCAACTCCGATGACGAACGCTGTGGTAGATACGACTTGGCCGCCAATACTGTCAAATGCGTTGGCCCCAAGATGAGCCATCGAAGAGAGCTGATGACTATCGGCGATCCACTTTCTGAGCTTTTCGAATGATGCCAGGAACATCCATGACTGCATCGTAATCATGGCTACTCGTCCATTCGAAACGGACAAGTCAATGTTGCGTTCGATGAAAGTGGCGAATAGGTCGGACTTTGATCGAGGGAACTCGGCCTTCACGAACTCACTCAGACGCGCATCCATGTTCCCAGCACCCATGTAGGGCGGGTTCGCGACGACGACATGGTAACGGGGCAACAGGCACTCCGCCTGACGAATGACGTTATGCGCGCGTTCCCAAAGCTCGCTGCTGATGATGTCACTGTCGTCCGGCCGGCTTGTGTCGAGGTGTTCTCTGAGCGGCTCGATCAGTTCCTCACGCGGGCGGATGAGCGATCCGAAGGTGTCGGCCTGCTGGAACTGATTCCAGAACGATTCCTCGGCGGCGCGGTCGCCACCGCGGGTGACGAGGATGTCCAGCTCATCCCGTGTGAACGAGATGGGTTCGAGCACGCAGATGTTCGGCTCGACCTGCTTGCTGAAGAACGTTCGCTGGCGAGCGCGGGCCTTCATCGTGAGCGCGAACGCGGCAAGCGCACCTGCACGGGGGTCGATCTCGGTGCCGCAGAGGTTGTTGGCGAGAATCAGCCCAGGGATGTCGGACGGTGCATAGCCCTCCTCCTCGTAGATGGCGTAGAGGAGGTCGAACGCGTAGGTGAGCATGTGGCCGGAGCCGCATGCGGGGTCGATGATCTTCAGTTCCTCGGGGCTGGCGACCTTGAGGTAGTCGGTTTCCTCGTCGGCCGGAGCGATGTAGTACTTCATCTGGTCGGCGATCCGCGAGGTGGGCCGGTTGGCCAGCCAGAGTCGTCCGAGGGAGTTCTCGACGAGGTAGCGGACGATCCAGTGTGGGGTGAAGAGCTGGGTGGCAGCGGGGATCTCGGCAGCGCCGGCCTTCCTGTGCTTCTTGAATCCGGCGAAGACCTCGTCCTTGCGCTCGGAAATGTAGAACTGGTACAGCCAACCGATTACCTCGACGTCTTGGCAGACGTCTTCGGTGAGCACGGTGACGGCCCGAGCCAACACGGAGTCGTCTGCGAGCAGGTTCGCGGGGATGAGCAACTCGGTGTAGTCGCCTTCGCGCTCAAACATGAACGGCATCGAGCGATTCCAGTGACGGCAGTACTCCGCGAGCAGCAGCGAATACGCCTCACCATGTGGGTCGTCGCTTCGGCGCGTGCCATTGAGCAGGCTTGTCACAGTCTCGGCCGTGCGCTTGTTGCTGACGACCGTGCTGTCGATGTTCCCGCGCTTGGCTTCGGCGAGGATCTCCGGCTGGCCGGCCTCGCGTCCTCGCTCGGGAGACACGATGTTGACGCCGGTGTAGCCCTTCGCGTCCATGAACCGCAGGGCGATGATGCGGTTGAACCAGGTGTAGGCGACCTTTTCCGCTACGGCAGCGCGGCCCCTGTCCCCGCCGCCGGCCGCGTGGACGGCCTTCTCCAGTGCAGCGACGGCGCCACGCTGCTCGACGCTCTCGGGCGAGGCAGGGGCGAGGACGACCGCGATGCGAGCCGCCACCTCACGGATGAGTGCGGTGCGGGCCCAGGTAGCGAAAGACTTGAGCGGAGCGGTTTCCATCAGAGTGCAATTCGCTTTCCGTCGTTGAGCGTGGACAGCAGGGCGCTACGGAGCGCGTCGAGGTACCGATCGACGTCCTCGGTGGTCTCCAGCACGCCGTGGACACCCGGCACCGTTATGGTCTTGACCGAGACGGTCTGCTTGACCGGCGCGGGAACGGGATCGTCGGTACCGCCAGTGGGGCGGGCGGAAGAGACGAGCTGATCGAGCAGCGCAGGATAGGTCTTCTCCTCGAAGCTGTTCCCCTGCTCGCGGATGAGCGCGATCTGCCTCTCGCTGCCGAGTCGGTCGATGATCTGGTCGATCGTGCGAACGACCCTCTCCTTTGCATCCTCCGTGGCGTCCTCGTAGTAGGCACTGCCGAGCACCTCGGTCTTGCGTCCCTCAATGGCCTCAATCACCGTGGCACGGTTGGTCGCGAGTGCTTCGTCGACCTGCTTGCCGAGCGCCTCTGCGGCTCGCTTGAGCTGGATCATGCGGTTGCCGCGGAACGCGTTGGGGTCTTCGAGTAGCTGCTTCACCTCGGCGTCGCTTCCAGTGGGAAGGTAGCCGAGGTTGTTAGTGCTCGCCGTGAGCTGAGCGACGGCTTCGTCGTAGATGGCGCGCTGGCCTCCGTTGAGGAACGACTGGATCGGGTCGATCACAGATTCCTTAACGTCAAGCAGTTCGTCACCGAGACCGAAATCGGTCAGGTACCACTCGTCGGGCTTGCCAACGACCTGTTCAAGCAGTGCGATCGGGGCGGCCAGCTGCTCCACGAACGGGTACTTCGACCCGTTCACACACGCCTTCAGCTCGTCGAGCTTGCCGCGCAGCTTGTCGCTGCCGTGCCGGGCAAGCTCAAGCGGGTCCTTCGGCGCGGTTGCCTCGTCGAAGAAGTCGGTGCAGAACTTGCGGAGCGTCGCGACCTTACGCTCGTCGAAGACCTTCTGGAGAGCCACCACCGCGTGCGAGTGCTTCTGCGTGTTACGCAGCACCGTCGCGACTTCGGTGCGCTTCAGAGCGTTCCCATCGACAGTGATCGTGAGTTTCGAGTTACCGACAAGCCACGCAATGACGACCTCGATCGAGGCAAGGTCCCAGCCGTAGGGTTTTGCCTGGAACGCACTCACAATCGTCTTGACGGTCGCCTGCTCGCCGAGCCGGTCTCGTTGCAGAACGAACGAGAACACTTCGTCGCCCGGGGTAGCGAGCATTGACAGCGACGGGTCGTCGAACATGCCCGACTGGTCGGGGTTGGCGAACGTGGCGACCTGCTGCTCGCTGTAAGTCGCCCCGCCGAGCAAACGGAGCTGGGTGTAGGTACGGCTGACGAGGTCTTGGAACCCATCGGTCACACGAGCAATGGCGTCCTGCGATGCGGAGGTCACGTCGGCGGCGTTGATTACGAGGTCTGCCTTGCCGACGGCCCGGCGGATGCGCTCGACGATTTCCTTCTCGCGCTCGACGTTCTGTGTCGCCTTGGAACGAAGGATCTGGTCCTCGATCGCCGAGAGCGATGTCGTCTGCTTGCGCTTGGTGTACTTCTCGGTCTTGATGAGCAGCCGCAGGTCGGACAGGGCACGCTCGTCGGGTTCCAGGATGACGCGCAACTCGTCTTTGCCGGCGCTGTGCATCCGGGTCTCTTCGGGGCCGAACGGGTACTCCGGGGTGATGAAGTGAACTGTCAGCTCGCGCTGCTGTCCATACACCTGGTCATCGAGCTTGTAGCCGAACGCGAAGTCCTGTCCATTCTTGGCGTACCGAAGCTTGTTGGTGCGGATGACATCGCTCGTGAGCACCTTGAACAGGCGACCGCTGACCTCGGAAGCGTCGATGTCGACGTTCTTGATCTCTTCCTCGATGACCTGTTCTTCGTTGGTCAGGTACACGTAGACGTTGCCGTTGCGCTGCACGTATGTCTGGGTCTCCAGCAGCGTCAGGGCCTCCTGTACCTGCTTGGACAGGGCGGGCAGGTCAAGGCCGAACTGGTCGTAGACCAGTACGGTCAGGTTGCGCGGGGTCGCGTGGAAGCCCTCGACGTACTTGACCAGGAACAGCGCCTTGAGTAGGCGCACAGCAAGCTCGTCGTCGAGGTTTCGCTCGGCGACATCGATCGAGCGCTGCGCGGCGGACTTCAGCGAGGCACGGATGCCCGCAAACATGTGGTCAAAGGTCGCGAGTCTGCCGACCTCGACATCGCCGACGTCCTTGGCGACCTGCTGCACGACGCCGAGCATGGAACGCTCACCGACCGAGCTGTTGCGGCCCTCGAACACGTTGTGGTCCGAGATGCCTTCTATCGCCGCCTGGAAGAGCGGGAACTGGTAGCTGACGAATGGGTACGTGCCGGCAAAGTGCGCCTCGTCGGTGTAATTGCGGTAGGTCTTCGCACCGTCAACGAAGTCGAACAGCGTCTTGAAGTTCGCGTGCTGCTCAGCGTAGATCTTCGCGAGGGCGGACTCGCCCGCCTCGTTCTTCTCCAGAAGACGCTTGCGGATGACCTCCTCAACATCGGCGCTGGTGAGCTTCACTCGAGTCCTGAATCGCGCCTGGATCTTGGAGAAGTCGTTGCCCTGCTGCTTGGTGCGGTCACCGACGACCTTGTCCATGTCCTCCTGGGAAGTGACGAACACCCACGCCCGCCCCTGGCACTTGGTGTTCAGCGACTCGGCGATCGTCTGGAGGTTCAGCATCAGGTGCGTGTTGGACCCGATGAACTGGCCGACCTCGTCCACGAAGAAGTTCAGCCGGAAGCCCTCGTCCTGCTTGTCGACCCACGCCTTGACCTCGTTGGCGAAGTCCTCGATCGACACCGAGTACTCGGTGCGGTACTTCGTCAGGATGTTGGTCGGCGTCCCTTCGGACTGGCCGCTGACTTCGGCGTACGCCTTGGCCACATTGGCCTCTTCGAGGACACCCTCCTCGCGGCCATGTGTCCAGTCGCGTCCCGCGATCTGTGCGTACGCGGCCTTGAAATCCTCGTACTGGCCGCGGTTGTCCAGGTCCCGCTCGAATCGCGCCACGTGGCCCTGGTTGCCGTAGTAGCCGCAGCTCTCGTCGAAGACCTTGACGAACACCTTCAACAGCGCGTCGCCCTGGTCCTTCGTGATGAGCGTCGCCTTCTGATCGATGTTGAACAGCAGGCTCTTGGCCGGGATGCGGTCGGCCTTGGTCAACAAGGCCGGGAGGAACGCCCCCTGCGCTTTGGACCGGAAGCTCTCGGACACGCGCTCGCGCGGGAAGTCCTGCCCGTCTACGTCGCCGAGCAGGTGAGCGAGCATCTTGAGCAAGTGGGACTTGCCGGAGCCGAAGAAGCCTGAGATCCATACACCGTTCGCGTTGGTGTAGTTCGTGTACGCCTCAAGCAGGAGTTCGAGGCCCTTGGCCGCCTCGTTAGTCAGGACGTACTCGTCGACCTCAGTGCCCAGGTGCGCGGTGTCGTCAGCCTTGATGACGCCCTCGATCGGACGCTGGACATCCTTGGCGAAGATCGCATTCAGCTTCATCGAGTCAAGCCTCCTGTTCCAAGATGTTCTTGGCTCGGTAGTACTGGTCGTCTTTGAGTCGCCCGAACAGCACGAGCGACGATCCCAGCGTGTCGGACTGCTCGTAGCGGCCAGGGAAGAACAAGAGCATCGGCTTACCCGTGACAACGCTCTGCAAGTTGTTCAGCACGTTGTGCGAGCGGATATACGGGAAGACTTCGCCGATACCGGTGAGGAAGAAGATGTCGAAATCGCCCTCGTCGAGCTTGGCGCGGATCGCAGGCGAGATGTGGTCTTGCGGGTCGAGCATCCCCTGGAGCAGCTCACGGAAGTCGGCTTTGTCCTGTTCCGGTTCGAGGGCGAGCAGGCGATCCCAGACTCCGCGCTTTTTGAGCATCTCCACCGACAGGTCGTAGAGATTGATCTCGCGGACCTCGATTCCCTTGTTGGCCAGTCGGTTCTTGATGCGCTTCTTGACCCCCGCAACCACGAGGGCGTCCTCGGGGTCGTAGGGGTAGATGAAGAACGGCACCTCGTTGCTCAGGCCCTCCATCTGGAGGAACCGCTTACCGCTGAGCACCTGAAACAGGTGCTCCTCCTGCTTGGACAGCTCGGTCGGCTTCACCGTTCGGCCCTCCCTGTAGCGTGATCATTAGTCGGGAAGAACCGCAGGTCGCTCGGGCTCCCCGTGCACAAGGCGCTAGCGACCCGCCGCGATAGCACGGCCTTCAGCAGGTGTCCGCGGTCAGAGAGCAGACCAGCCTCCTTCAGCATCCGAAACACGTTCGAGCGCAGCCTGCGCCGTGTCGAGTCCTTGACTTCAGCCAGCTCCGTATGCCATAGGGCCTTGCCGCGCACGAAGCTGTCGTAGTCCTCGTATGTGAGCGTCGATGCCAGCAGGAGGAACCGCTCGCGTACCACCTCCTCGGCGAACTCACCGATCAGGTCATAGCGACGGCAAGCAGCCGCCCACAGCAAGTGTCCGCGCTCAGTGGCCGTCGCATCGATGAGCAGCTCGATCTCACCGTCGGTGAGCACGGATAGTCGCTGGGTGACCTCGCGGGCGAAGCGTCGCCCGGACGCGACCGTGCGAGCCTGCAGCAGGTTGTCCTGCTCGATCACCGCACGCACCTTCGACCAGTCGTGCTCGCGCAGGTACATCGGCGCGACAATGACAGCCTCGCGCATGAGGAGGGCACCGCTGGTGAACGAGAGCGCATAGCGCGACGCAGGGGCGGTCCCTTCCGACACGGGTCACCTCTTTTCGGAAATCAGGCAAGTCGTCCAGGATACGGCGCCCCACCGACACCTCCCTCGTGCCAGTGGGCGAACCGCCAGGTCAGCCCGGACCTGCGTGATCGCTCGATGACGCGGCACCCCCGCTGCGTACCCATTCATCGATTTCACTGGCCTGGAACTTCCAGAGGCGGCCAAGCTTGTGGGCTGGCATGCCCTTCTCGGCGATCCACCCGTACACCGTGTCCTTCGTGATGCCGAGATGGGCGGCGATGTCGTCGGCGGACAGCCACGGTTCAGTCACGGTGGAACCTCCAGTCGACATTCAGTGTGAGCACATCGGGCATGCCTACCCTACCGGTGCCAGCGGAGGTTCATACCCGGTTTAGCCGGGTGTAGCCGGACCATGCCGCGCTACTCGGCGCCTCTCCCGGTCCAGTACCGGTCACGATGGGGTATGGAAGCTTCACTCCCGGTTGGCGATGATACCGACCCGGCACTCACCTGAAGGAAGTAGCGAGAGGGGCTCGGCAACCGGTGAGGTGTCTGCGCAGTTCAATGCTGATCACGAAGACCGCTTGCGAGCTGGGCTTATCCGCCGCTGGCCCGGGCTACAGGGCGTTCCTGTGATCCGCCTTCCTATCGTGCGAGCCCGCTCCGAACGAACGGCTCGCGCCTGTCCGGAGCCAAGGGCTCGAGGGTCCGCTGCTCGTGGGCCTTGGGGTGAGTCCAAGCCCGGCCCTGGCCTCCTCTTCCCTTGAGGTCCGTCGGCCAGCCAAAGGGCACGGACGCGGCCCGCCACCCGGGCTACACAGAGCGACGGCAGGTACGACTCCTCTGCATGGTCCGGGCCGCGACTGCGGGGAAGAGGTGACGGGGCTACTCGTCCTCGCTGTTCGTCTCGCCGTCGAGGTCCTCGGGCGTGATAGTGCGTCGGTACCGCGGGTGATCCTTGTCCATCTGGAGAGCCGCGTGGAGGGGGATCGGGTAGCGGGTGCGGTGCTTCCAGGCTAGGGCCTGGTGGCAGAGCCTGGCGGTCACCATCATCAGTTCTCGGCGGTGCTCTGTGTTCACGGCGATCGGGAAGATCTCGGTTGCGGTCATGGCGTAGTAGTTCGCCTTGATCTCGTTCTTCCCCTTGTTCCACGGCAGTGCGCCATAGCGGGTCTTCTTCGAGCCCTGCCTGCCGGCGCCGTTGCCGTCGAACTGGTGGGTGGTGTTGACCAACAGCCAGGTGCACTGCTTGCCAAGATCCAGATCGGGGTCGATCCGGAAGACCTGCGTGGTGCGTTCCTTGGTCTTGATCTCGCTGTCGTCCTCGTCAGTGATAGTCACCTGCACCGGACGGGGGACCTCCTCATCGGTGGTGTTGAGCCGGATCACGGCGATCGGCCGGTACTTCGGGGCGATCGTGGAGCCCGGGAGCCAGGTGGTGTTGGGCTCGGGTGGCTGGCCCTGGGTCCTGTTGTTCAGGCCCTTCCACAGCCGCCGACAGGCGACACCGTCCACCGTGACCGTGTACGGGATGCCACCCAGGTAGTCGGCGAGGTCTTCCAGCGCCTGGTCGATGACCTTGGCGGTGCTGGAGTAGCCGGCGAAGTTATCCATGAACTCCGTCATCTTCCCTGCCGGGTAGTCGGCGGCGTGGAAGGCGGCTTCGGCCAGGTGGTATGGCCTCCAGGTGCGGTCGGTGTAGGACCATCCGTGGAGCGTCCACGCACCGTCCGGCACTGTGGGGGGCTTGAGGACGCTCGCGGAGACGGAGATCCTGGCGTCCCTCTCGCCCGGGCGGCGTGACTGCCTGCGGACATGAACGCCGCAGTGCGCTACGCCGTCGGCTGGGAGCTCACCGATGGGCTTGGTCAGAACACGGGAAATCCGGCGGTCGATGAACCCAAGGTTGCGGTAGAGATCCATGAAACAGGACAGGCTCTGGTGGTCCATGCCAGTGGACTTGTCGATGCCGGTCTGGACGGCCCTGTCGATGTACTGGACGACCAGGTCCATTTTGGCCAGGACGCGGTGAGTCTGGTGCTTGGCGTCTTCGCTGTCCTTCGGCCTCTGTGGGGAGCCCTTCTTCCCGTCGCCGTACTCGGTTTCCGCCCACACACCGACGATCTCCCCCGACGCCGCCTTCAAGGAGAGCAGGTCGGCCGTGTGCGCGGACCGGCCGGCCGCAGGCCCGTGCTGGAGGAATTCGGGAACGTGGTGGAAGACGACGCTGACCTGGGTGCCGTGCAACGTGACGCTCTTGCCTTCGGCGGGGTTGACGCTGGCGGGGTCGAGTCCGTAGGCGCGGGCGAGTGCGTTGATCATCCGCTGACGAATCTCGTCGGTCGCCCACAGGCACACGATGCGCAGGTGCTGGAGACCCATGGCGTCCAGGGAGCGGGTGATGTCCAGCGGCTCCATGAGGACTTCGTCCTTCTTGGCCTGCTTGAAGTTGCCGCCTTCGAAGAAGCCGTACAGCGGCTGGCAGTTGTCGCCGAGGGTGGTCTGGATGTGGTCGTACAGCCCCCGGTAATAGTCCATGCCGACACCCGAGCCGACGGGGAAGTAGAAGTTCTTGGCCATGATGGGCCGCACGACGCCCAGTGGCTGCGGGGCGGGCCTGTCCTCACCGTTCTCCCGGGCTTGCTGGCGGGCCAGCCTGTCGGCCTGGATCTGCCGGTCGACCTCGTGGAGGACGGATCGGCCCATGCCGAGCCGCGAGAGAGCTTGGAGGGCGAGCCTGTTGACGTTGCGCAGGCGCCCCCGGCCGTCGAGTTCGACCTCGACCAGAGGCCTGCCTGCGCCATCTTGCTCGGCGAGGACGGTGCGGGCGAAGTCCATGGAGCTGCTGATACGAGTCGCCGAGGCGGAGACGAGGATCAGGGGGTCCTTCACGTTGGGCTCGGTCTTCATCCGCAGCCGGATCCGCGGCAGGGCGAACCGGGTTCCGGACTCGTCCGGCCACGGGTCGTCCCATGCGACGAGGCCACCGGCCGTGTCGGGGCGGAGCCGGACGGACAAGCCATCGATCTCCCAAGGTTCGGCCGCGACACGGCGGGCAAGGTCCCAGGCGACAGTCTCGTACACCCAGTTGGGGGCGTCTGGCTGCCTGCTCGGCGAGGGCCGCAGGTAGTCGGCCAACGCGCGCTGCTCCTGGGGGGTGGAGGCGAACTTCTCCGCGATGCTGACCGGCTGGTTCAGGTCGATGTCATCGATGTCTTCGCCTGTCGCCAGCCCGTACAGCAGGGTGAAGACGTCGCGGACCGTGTCGTCGTCGATGGGGTCCCTGCTGGCCAGGACAGCATGTTTGGCATCGAGCCAGACGTACCCGCCAGTGAGGGCGCGAAGTGCCGTCGTGGCGACGGAGTGTGGGGCCTGGACCTCGTCCCGCCCAGCCCGTCGACGGTAGGCGTTGTCGAAGATGTTCCACAGCTTGACGCCGGCCGGGCCGCAGTCGCGGACGTGGACTGAGGCGTCCGAGAGGAGGCTGCGCGTGACGCGGACGGCGAGGAGATCGAGACGCTGGGTCGCCTTGGGTGGGCGGGAGGACATGTGGACGGGTTCTCCTTCGGAGGTCATGCGGCCGGGTCGATTCCGGCGTAGGCGAGGAAGGCGGCGAGGGCTTCGCGGTAGATGTCGCTCATGCGGCGGCGTTCGTCCTCGTCCCAGTTGTCGTGCATCCGCTTGAGGATGCTGGCGAGGTCGGCCTGCCACGAGTCGCGGTGGAATGCGTAGTCCACGAGGTGCAGGGTCATGTCCGTTCCGCCGCGCCGTGCTCGTCCGGCGAGCTGGATCATGTCCACGACCATGCCTGCGACGATCTCCTCCTGAAGGACCTTGTGGGTCGACCCGAAGCCCGGCGCGGAGCGCATGATCAGGCTGAGGCGTCTCCACGCCTCAGTGCGTGCTGCTGTGAGAGCGGCGACAGGGTCGTCACTGGGCTCCTTCGGCAGGCTGTTGAGGCCAGCGGCGTTGACCGAGGCGTACATCTCCGGAGGATCGCTCAAGAGCGCCAAGGGGCGGGTGCACAGGTAGACGGGGGTGATCGCCGACTTGGTGCCGATGACGATGTTCAGGCCGCGGGCGATGCGTGCCATGGGGACGACGAGGATCTTTCCCTTGGTTGGGAAGGTCTCGAACTCCTCGGGTGTCAGCTCGACGATGCCGGCGGGCAGCGGCGGCAGATCGCTGCGGCGTTCCTTGTCTGGTGGGATGGCGACGCACAGGCCGCCGCTGTAGTTGCCGGAGTTGAAGATGCCCAGCGCGATGTAGCGGCAGTGCAGGTAGGAGTTGACCACCACGGCGGCGTGGGCGCGGTCCTTGTCCTCCTTCTCCAAGCGTTCGAGCTCGGGGTGGAGGCGGGTGTCGTACAGGCTCTCGCCGAGCGCTTTGAGGGCGGCGGCCTTGAGGTTCTGGGGGAGACCGGAGATCTGAATGGGGTTGTTGAGGGAGTCGGTGATGGTGTGTTTCTTCGCGCGGATGCTGTCCGGCGCGGCGTCGGTCATCCACCACTTCACGGTGCTGTGGATGTGCTCGCGGACGGCTTGGGGAAAGTACGCGGTCGCGGACAGGCCCATGACGGGCCGCTCCACGCCCGCGAGAGCGAGGGAGACGATGCTTCCCAGCTGGGCGGTGTAGGTGTGTGGGTCTCCGGTGATGCTCTGGGAGGTGAGCTCGCCGGTCTTGGCCGGGTCGTCCAGGCCGGTGACGCGGTAGCCGAACAGGGCGCGGCCGAGCATGCCGAACGGGAGGATGTTGGCTCCGATGCCTCGTTCGAGGCGTTCGGCGAGGGAGCGGGCCGAGGCCAGACCGCTGGAGCGAAGCTGGGCCGTCTTGCCCGTGAGGTCGTTGAGGGTGTCGTCCAGCTCGGACAGCCAGGTTCGGACGATGAGCAGTTCGATGGCCTCGGCGCGGTCGTGCTCGTTCTTGACGATGCCGCTGAGGATGTCGCCCAGGCGGT
Organism: Streptomyces sp. WAC00040; assembly: GCF_056835925.1. Lineage (NCBI taxonomy): Bacteria > Bacillati > Actinomycetota > Actinomycetes > Kitasatosporales > Streptomycetaceae > Streptomyces > Streptomyces sp. WAC00040. Next base: position 4,098,157 of record NZ_JAKQZE010000001.1, on the reverse strand, counting down.
GCTGCGCGTGGGTGAGCAGATCGGTACCGCGGTGGCCGAGAAGGTCACCGAGGACGCCGCGGATCTCCTGGAAGTGGTCTTCCAGTTCCACGGTGCTGAACGGCTCGGCGAGCGGGTCCTGGCCAGGTTTGGGCGGCCTGAGCGCGTTGAGTTTGTCGAACAGCTCTTGCGGGATCTCCTGTTCGCTTGTGATGCCTGATTCGGGGAACAGCAGGTGGATCAGGCGGCGGTCCCGGCCCCCGGAGATGTGCCATCCGGTGCTGTTCATACCCGCCCGGTCACCGACGGGGCCGCCGTCGCCCTCGTAGTGCCGCAGGTGGAGTTGGCCTTCGCAGACGGCGGCCAGCAGGAACTCGGTGAGGTATCGGGCGTAGGTGACCGGCGGAACGAGTTCTTTGACCGTGGCGGGCGGCTGTTTGCCCAGCTCGTCGTGGAGCTGCTGGAGCGGGATCTTCTTGTCGAGGCGGGAGTCCAGGACCAGCTCACTGGAGCACTTCCCGATGGCCGTGGACTGGAACTGGTCGATCTCGTCGATGAGGGTGGCATGGCACCGGCGCAGCAGGAACTCGGCCACGCTAAGGCCGTCGGTGGGCCGACCGTCGAGGTCGATGCCGATGGGCATCCGGCCCATCATGAAGTTGTGGTGGTTGGTTACCACAACGGAGGCGGTGCAGGCGTTGTGGTGCTGCTGGTACTTCCCGCAGACCGGCACGAACGGGCAGCGTCGGGTTCCCATGGCTGGGGGCAGCGGGTAGAGGCTCATGCAGGATTCCGAGCCAGCCGGGTAAGGGTGCGTGGACTCGGTGAAGCGGTTCAGCGAGCAGCCGTAGGAGAGCTGGCTGATCTTCCACCGGATCTTGGCCGGCTGCTCGGCGATCGAGCCCTCGATGCGGGAGGCGACCTTCATGGCCCGCTCGTGCAGTCCGTAGGGAGACATCAGGGGCGTGCACGTCTCGTGGTGGCCAAGGTATGCGAGGTCCTGGCTGATGTCCCAAGCTGCCGCGAGTGTCGCCTCGACGGTGGGCAGGACGATCGCGAGGGTCAGCCTGTTGATGGCGAGCCACGAAGCCATGACGCGGACGAGGACGCTCTTCCCGGTACCGGTGGGGGCGTTGAAGACCTCGGTGGCACCGGCGCAGAGGCGGATCATCTCCTTCGGAGAGATCGTGTCCGTGGTGTTGAGCTGGCCGAAGAGCGCCTTGAGTACCTGGTGCAGGTGCCGGCCTTCGGGCTTGAGTCGCTGATCCAGCTGTCGGGCGAGGTCGAGAAGGCCGCTGGTTGGGATCTCGACGTTCGGTGTGTGGGCGGCGGTATACACCTGCGGCGGGCTCTGGCACGGGTCAGTTTCGGAGCTGCCCGCGAACGTGGGGAGAACGGCGCGGCCCTGGATCTCCCCGATGCCCCCGGCGTAGAGCTTGCGGGTCATCCACATCCCGGCTCCGGCGGGCGGCGCAGGCTTGGAGCGGGGGTGATCCTTGTGGACCCGTTCCAGGGTGCGGTCCACATAGCCCAGGAGAGCGCCTCCGACCCGGGGCGAGGCCGCTTCCGTCACGGCCGGTTCACCGACTGGAACGAACTGGGGGGCCTGCCCGGCGGGAGGCGTGGCCAGTCGTTTGCGGGCGGCCTGCGCGAAGGCCGGAGCGCTGGCGAACTCACCCGGAGCGTTGACGAGAACGTCCGCGAGGCGTTGCTTCTCCTCGTGCGGGAGGCTCGCCCAGGCCGACCACTTGTCGTACTGGCCGGACAGGAGGAACGCGGCGTGTCTGAACCTCGCGGTGGGCTGCCCGTGCTCGTCGGGCGGACCGGGGAAATAGTGGGCGGCGAGGGCCAGCGCGCAGAAGACCGCCGCGTCGTCCTTGCGGAGCTTGCTCGTCAGGCCCATCGGAGTCCCGCCCTCCTGCAGATCTTCTCGCCCACGTCACCCGCGGTGGCGACGTTCAGGCCGAACTCCTCGCACACCCCGCGCAGCAGAGGAAGAGAGGCTTCACGGTGGTCGGGGACGACAATCCACTCCGCTCCACCCGCGTCGCCGCCGTCAGCCTGGATCTTCTTCGCCAGCAGCTTCTCCGAGGTGAAGTCCTTGATGTCGAGCAGGAAGGACTCCGTCTCGTCGTCGCGGTGCCACACATCCACGTGCAGGTCATAGGCATCCTGGTAGGGCCACACGGTGACCGCGCCGGGACAATCTGCCCCAACGCCCAGGGCACCAGGGCTCATGTAGGGCTCCGGGGCGGCGGCGAAACCGCGTGAGCGCAGCGCGTCATACAAGGCGATCTCGACGAGACCAGGAACGGTGGTGTAACGCCACGGTCCACGCGTCAGCGCGAGATACCCGGCGGCCGGCAACGGCTGCGGCACGGGCCCTCGCAGGTCGGGGGCCAGGACGGACGCCACTCCAGCGGGGGCGGGGGGCGGGGCGCCCGGGATCAGCGACGGCGGCTTCCCGGCATCGGGGATCTTGAAAGTGTAGGAGGCTCCCATCAGCTCCGCGTGCGGTCGGTAGAAGCAGCGGACCCTGCCAGTGACCGTCTTGCGGGAACGGTGTTGGGTGACCTTCATCGGCCAGCGGCACACGGGGCAGGCGAACCACCACTGCTCGTAGAGCGCGGCGAAGCTGATGGGTCGGTAGAACTGACCGACGACGCTGGGGAGGTTCAGCCGCCGCACCTCCATCTCGGTCCCGGCTGGCAGACGAGACAGGTCGGAACGTCCCTTGACGTATGCCTCTTGGGTGCCTCGCTTCCGTAACCCCTCATAGACGGTGACCTGATCCATCTCCTGTTCGAGTTCCGCGAGGGAGGTGGACCGCCCGTCCCGGGTCGCCTTGAGGACGGCTCGCGCGACCTCCCTCTGTTCATGGTCCAGATCGAACAGGTCCTCTTCGAACAGGCCGTCGCCATTGATGAGTTGGATGCCGGTCATCTCCTCCGGCGGCACCCCGTCAGGGAGGAGGAGGGCGAGTTCGCCAGTCAGCATCTGCAGGAAGGTGTCAAAGGGGAGCGGCTGGCCGGGTCCACGGGCGGCGAGGACCTCCCCGTGGCCCTCCATCAGAGTGCGCAGGCGGCCTTCGGGAGCCTGCTCGGTGTTCGTGAAGGCTTCGGCCGACATGGCCGCCGCCCGCATCACCATCTGCCGGATTACGTCATGACTGATCGGCTCGGTCATGGAAGTGAACATCACGCTCGGCAACATAGACCAGGGGTCTGACAATCGAGCGGCGATCGGGGTTGTTACAGCGAATCCGGGACGTTGACCTGGACATTTGGATACGCAGTCTGATACGCGGCGCGGTACGCGTTGATGTGTCGCCTTCCAGCCTCGGTGACCCGCCACCGGTACTCCAGGACGAACGTCCCTCGCCCCTTCTCGGTACGAACGGCGAAACAATCGATGTAACCCCGACTCGGTTTACCGTTGGGGCGGTAGTCGGTACCGAGGTAGTACTTGGCCTTGCCTCCCATCACGTCCTCCGGCAGCCCGTCCGAACCGGCGGCGGCGACCCTGACCAGGTTGCCCCACAGCCACTCCGACAACAGATACTTGGGACGGCGCCGCGCAGGGGCGATGCCTAGTCCGGCACGGGCACATGCCCGGCCCGCACGGGTCAGTTCCACCAGGATGCGGGTAACGAGACCGACCTCCGGAACGTCGATCCGGTCCTCAGTGATCTTCAGAAGTCCTCTGCGGGCAAGAGCGTGCAAGGTGGCTCCGGTTCCGGCGTCGAGGCAGCCCTCGTCTCGGAGGCGTCTCTGAATTGCGGTGTACTCCGCGAATGGAAGCTCGGCTTTGATCGAAAACGGCAGCTTGCGCCACGCGGAGGCCGACCCTGGGTCCTGATAGGTGGACCGAGCCGCCCTGGCTCGGCGCTCCGCTTCCTGGTCCTCACGAAAGCAGGCGAGCAGGTAGCTACGCTGACGGCTATTCAGACCATCCCACATCTCGTCGGCCTTCTTCCGCAGGGTGGATCGCATGCAGAGCCATCGTCCGGCGACCACCCAGTAGCTGGCAGCACTCAGGCGATGTTCCTGTGTCCCAGAGCCATGCCAAACTCCCCCCCGCCGCCTTTCGGGCCGCGCGGGGGCGGCGTAGCAGCATGCCAGTCAGGCTACGGCAGCCCAGTGACAGCCGGTCACGTCCGCTGGAGTGGTGTATCGACGGCCACTCGGTGATCTCGTTTTGAGGCTATGCGGTGAGTTCGGTGGGCAGGACGGTGTCGTCGGATTCTGACTCGATCGGGTGGAGGCGGGCCTTGGCCAACAGCTCGCGGCCCATGTAGCGGCGAGCCTCGGTCCACTCGTCGTTCTGCTCGGCCAGGACCGCGCCGACGAGCCGGAGGACGGCGGTGCGGTCAGGGAAGATGCCGACCACGTCGGTGCGGCGGCGGATCTCCTTGTTCAGCCGCTCCTGCGGATTGTTCGACCAGATCTGCCGCCAGATCTCACGCGGGAAGGCGGTGAAGGCCAGCAGGTCGTGCTGGGCGGTGTCCAAGTGGGCTGCGGCCTTGGGGAACTTGGCCTCCAGCGCGTCTAGGACATGCCGCATCTGGGCCTTCACGGCGTCGGTGTCGGGCTGTTCGAAGACGGTCCGCAGCAGGGTCGCCACCCAGGGCTGGGCCGACTTGGGGACCTGGCTCAGCAGGTTTCTGGCGTAGTGGGTCCGGCACCGCTGCCACGACGAGCCGGGCAGGACGGCGCCAACGGCGTCGACGAGGCCGGCGTGCGCGTCGGAGATGACGAGCTGGACGCCGGTCAGGCCGCGGGCGATGAGCGAGCGCAGGAAAGCGAGCCAGCCGGCACCGTCCTCCGCCGTGGCGACGTCGATGCCGAGGATCTCGCGGTGCCCGTCCGCATTGACGCCGACGGCGATCAGCGCGTGGACGTTGATGATGCGGCCGCCTTCCCGGACCTTCTGGGTCAGTGCGTCGACCCAGACGAAGGCATACGGCCCGGCGTCCAGCGGCCGGTTGCGGAACGCGGCGACCTGCTCGTCCAGGTGCTTGGCCATCGCGGAGACCTGGGACTTCGACAGCTGGGTGACGCCCAGGGACTCGGCGAGCTTCTCGACCCGCCGAGTGGAGACCCCGAGCAGGTAGGCGGTGGCGACCACCGAGATGAGGGCCTGCTCGGCCCGACGACGACGTTCCAGGAGCCAGTGCGGGAAGTAACTGCCCTGCCGCAGCTTGGGGATGGCCAGTTCGACGGTGCCGGCCCTGGTGTCCCACTCACGCGGGCGATAGCCGTTGCGGTGGTTGACGCGTTCGTCGCTGACCTGCCCGTATTCGGCGTTGCAGAGGGCGTCGGCCTCGGCGGACATGAGCGCGTCGGCGAACGTCTTGATCATCGCGCGCAGCAGATCGGGACTCGCCGCGGCGAGGTTGTCCTCGGCGAGGGCGTGCAGGGGCAGACTGTCGGGTGCGGTCATCGTGCTGATCTCCTTCGAGCTTCGACATCTCGAAGATCAGCCGGTGGCCGTTCATCTATGCGGGCACCATCCCGATGCCGGAGCAAACCCCCGGATCAGGTCGAACCCGTACACCACTTCCCAGGACGCAACCGTGACAGCCCTCGGGCATCGGGTCCCGCGAGACGTTGCTCAAGCGGGTGAATCAAGGACGGATCGGCTCCGACGTCCTACCAGGGGACGCTGGCGGGGTCAGCCACCGGTTCCGTGCCTGCAGGAATAGATCGCTTCCCTGACGGATTCTCCTGTAGTTGATTCGCGCGCAATAGGGAGACCGCTGGTGAGCGACCTGAAGCTGTTTCGGCTCGACGCCGCCGGCCGGGACGTCGAGCTACACGGTTCGACGGTGGCGTTGGAGGTCGAGCTGCAGCGCCGGATTGAGGCCGGCATGGAGGCCATGCTTGGCATCCGCTTCCTCGCGTCCGAGTACCCGACCGGGCCGTGGCACCGAGGGCGGATCGACACTCTGGGGTTGGACGAGAACGGCAGCCCGGTGGTGATCGAGTTCAAGAAGGGCTCGGACAGCGGGGTGATGTCGCAGGCCGTCTCGTACCTGTCCTGGCTGGAGTCGGCGCAGCACGAGTTCGAGGCGCTCGTGCGGAAGGTGCTGGGCGCGGAGGCCGCCGAGGCGATCGACTGGCCTCGTCCGCGGATGGTCTGCATCGCGGCCGGCTTCTCCCACCACGACCGCGTGGCCGTGCAGCGGTTGCCCGAGCGGATCGACCTTGTGCGCGACCGCGTCTTCGAGGGTGGCCTGCTGAGCCTGCTGCTCGTCGACTCCTCGCCCGGCTCACCGACCGTCGCTTCGTCTCGGCGGAACCGGGAGCGGGGCGCGGCGGTCGACAGCGCGCCGGCGGCACTGGTGGCTCCTTCGCCGACGAGTGTCGGCCTCGTTCCCGAGTGTCTTCGGGACCTGTACACGGAGCTGGACGAGGCGCTCACGGCATGGGGCGAGGTGGAGGTGGCGTCCCTGCGGCACTACATCGCCTACCGGCGGTTGGTGAACGTGGCGTCGGTGATCTTCCGTCCGAAGCACGAGGCGATCCTGGTGTACCTCAGACTCGACCCGGACACGGTCGAGTTGGAGGAGGGCTTCACCCGGGACATGCGCGGTATCGGACACCTCGGGACCGGCGACCTGGAGGTCCGCGTCGTCTCGGCAGCCGACTTGGAGAAGGCGGCGCCGCTGATCCGGCGAGCGTTCGAGGCGGCCTGACGTAACAGGAGGGGCGGCTGGTGCATCGGTTAGTCGATGCACCAGCCGCCCCTCTGGCGTCTGCGGGCCGCCGACCCTGGCCTCTCTTCGCTCTCACACTCATGCCTCCGGTCCGGCCAGCTCGAAGTCGTCCTTCGTCAGTTCGGCCCGCAGCCGCTCCTCGGCGACGTCCGCGTAGTGCGCCGACAGCTCGACGCCCACGAAGCGGCGTCCCTCGCGCAGGGCCGCGACCCCGGTGGAGCCGCTGCCGGTGAACGGGTCGAGGACGGTGCCGCCCTCGGGGCAGACCTGGACGAGCTGCTGCATGACCTCGACCGGCTTTTGGGTGATGTGAACCCGGCCCTTGCGGGGCTGGGAGGCGATGTAGTGCCCCGGCAGGTAGAGATCGCGGGTGTTGTCGAGGGAGCCCTTGACGCCCCAGATGATGAACTCCGAGTCCTGCTTCGGCCCGCCCTTGCGGGGCCGGCTGGACGGCTTGATCCACGGAATCGTGCCGCTCCAGGTCCATCCCGCCATCTGCAGGGCGTCGGAGGTGGTCGGCTCCTGGCGCCAGTCGGTGAAGACCATCGCGACCGCGTGCTCGGTCGAGGCCCGGTACGCCTCAGTGAGAAGTTCGGTGAGCCAGGAGCGGTAGGAGCGCTGGTCGCGGTTCTCGCCCGGGAAGTTGGCGAGGTCGTGCGCCGAGTTGCTCGTGACGTACTTGGCACGTGCGGTACGGCCGGTTCGGTCCGAGCTGGTGCGGCCCCCGGAGTTGTACGGCGGATCGGTGATCACCGCCTGGACGCTCTCGTCCGGGAGGGACTTCAGGACGGTTAGGGCGTCGCCTCGGTGCAGCGTGTAGCTCATGGGGAGGGCCTCTCTTCGGGCGCGGCGGAGTCTGGACCTGCTCCGGGCAGCGCTCAACGGCGAACATCCGGTGCGAGGTTGCAGCGGAGGTTAACGGCGAATTCCGGCCGCGCCCAACGAGGTGGCTCCCTGCTTCGGGCCCCTGGATGGCAGTCGTTTGGCGCGGCCGGAATCCCGGTCTACTGTCTCGCCGTGCCACCGGGAAGGAGCGCTGCTCCACCCCCGTTGAGCTGTGCTTATCCGTGCCGTCTCGTCCAATCGAGCAGCGTCGGACGCATGTTGCCCATCTGCCCGCGAGCGCCGTGAGGAGGCCCCTGTGCACCGCCTGAGATTACAAGCGCGGCTGGCTGCCGCGCGTGACCTGAAACCGGCGTCCGGGAGCTACCAACTCCTCTGACGCGGGCACGCCGAGAGGCGGATGCACATCGGCGCGGTGCCGACGGCTTTGCACGAGAAGTCGGCACCGCGCCTCCTACGAACACCGAGGAGCCGCTGCGATGCAGCATGCCCTGACACACCCGCGCCCCGACCCACCTCCGTCGCCTGGTCCGCACCGCCGTCGTGCTGAACGGCGGCGGCCGTGAAGAAGACGACGGGAGCCCTCGTCGGTCTGTGCGCCACCGGACCACTCCTGCTGGCACTGCCGATCCTTGGCATCGGTGCTGGGACTGCCTCGGCCTCGTGCTCGACCGACGGTGCACAGGGTGTGGACGCCTCCGCCGTCGCCAAGCAGGTGAAGGCCATCCTGGACGGCGGCGACAAGGGCTCGGTCTCCGTGCCGGGCCTGGACGCGCCTGCCGATCAGGTGCCCAACGCCAAGACGATCCAGGCCACGGGCGTCGCGATGAACATCCCCGCCCGAGGGCAGGTCGTCGCCCTGGCGACCGCGCTGCAGGAGAGCGGCCTGCGGAACCTGACCTACGGCGACCGCGATTCGCTGGGTCTCTTCCAGCAGCGGCCGTCTATGGGCTGGGGCGCGGCCAGCCAGATCCTCGACCCGGTGCACGCCTCGACGAAGTTCTACGAGGGGCTCAAGAAGGTCTCCGGCTGGCAGTCCCTCTCTGTCACTCAGGCCGCCCAGGCGGTACAGAAGTCGGGCTTCCCGGAGGCGTACGCCAAATGGGAGCCGCTGGCCACCGCCCTGCAGAAGGCCATCGAGCCCCTGCTGCAGAAGGCCGACGGCGCATCGCCGAGCCCGTCGCCGTCCGGCTCTGCCGACACAGGCAGCCCCTCTCCCGATTCCGCGGGGGGTTGTTCGGCGGACGGCGACGGGACGGACTTCGGCACCATCCCGGCGGGCGCACTGCCGGACGAGTACAAGATTCCCGCCTCCGCGCCGCCGAAGGTACAGACGGCGATCCGGTGGGCGCTCGGCCAGCTCGGCACCCCGTATCAGTGGGGCGGCACGTGCACCGACTCCCACGGCAAAAACCCGATGGGCCGCTGCGACTGCTCCTCCCTGATGCAGGGCGCGTACAAGGCCGCCGGGGTCACCCTGACGCGGACCACGTACACGCAGGTCAAGGACGGCAAGGCCGTCTCGGTCGATGCCCTCAAGCCTGGCGACCTCCTCTTCACCGAGGGGACGGCCGCCGTTCCGGAACACGTCGGGATGGCGATCGGGCAGGGCCTGATCGTCCACGCCCCGCACACCGGTGACGTCGTACGGATCACCACCGTCGCGTCCTGGAAATCGCGGATTCTCGCGGCCCGCCGAGTCGTCTGACCGGCGCTCCTCCCCCTCCTCACCTCCCCCCTCGCACCGCTGGTTCGCCCCACCGGGCTTTGGCGTGCGCCCATTCGAACTGGAATTCCCATGTATCTCGCTGAACAGGTCATACAGCTCGCCTACGACCCCGGAATCAAGCCCAACGAGGGCGGGCTCCCTGGCCTCAACGTCCTCAAGCAGGTGATGGGCTCGATCAACTTGTTCGGACTCATTGCCGTGGTCGGAGCCCTCGCCGTCAGTGCGGGCGTGTGGGCCTGGGGTCACCACTCCGGTGGTCACCAGGCCGAGGCGAACGGGAAGAAGGGCGTGCTGGTAAGCGCGGGCGCGGCCCTTCTTCTCGGTGCGGCCAACGGCGTGGTGGCGTTCTTCTCGACGCTCGGGACGCAGGTCCACTGATGGCTCAGCACTCCACCCACCCCGGCGGCGCATCTCGCGTGCGCCGCCGGGCGGTGCTCGGCACTGCCGTCCTGGCGGTGCTCGTCGCCCTCGCCGGCCTGGCCGCCTACCTCACCCGCGAGGGCCGAAGCCCCTCCGATACTGCTTCCCCACCGCCGAGTTCGCCCACGGCGTCCTCGACGCCCGCGGCACCGTCCGGGCCGCACACCCGGCCCCGCGCTCTGCCCGTTCCGCCGAAGACCCACGACCCGATCACGTACGGGAAGGCCGCCGCAGCAGCTTTGTGGTCGTACGACACCCGCGCGTACTCGCAGCCCGAGCTGCGCAAGGCGCTGCGCGGCTGGCTGACCACGGAGTCGAAGTACGCCGATCCGGCCTCCGTCGACCATGTGGTCCCCTCGGCCGTGCTGTGGAAGGAGATGGCGGCCAACAAGCAGGTCGCCACCGCCAAGATCAACGAGGGGCACTTCCCGCATGCCTTCACCCAGGCCCTCCAGGACGACCCCGGGGCGATCACCCAGGCGTACGTCTACGCCGTCACGGTCTCCGGCAAGCAGTCGATTCGCTGGAAGGGCTCGGCTGCCGGCGGCGCGGAGAGCCGGTCCACCACCCTCGCGGTCCAGTGCCGGCCCAACCACTCCTGCGCCCTGGTCGGCGTCATGCCGTCCGTCGCGCCCTGACCCTCGCCCCAGAACGGAGGTACGACCCATGGGAGTCTGCGACTTCCCGCTGATGGACAAGGTGTGCGGCGCTGTCGACTTCGCCACCAACCCCGCCGGCACCGTCACCGACGGTCTCGGCGCGTGGATCGCGAAGTCGGCGGGCGAGCTGGCGTCCAGCGCGGCCGACCTGGCCGCCAAGGCCGTCAACAAGACGACGGCCATCGACCTCAACGCCGGGTGGTTCCGCGACAACTACGAGCTGCTGCTGCCCATCGGCCTCGCCCTGACCGTCGGCATCTTCTGCATCCAGCTCATGACCGCGGCCTGGCGCCGAGACGAACGTGCCCTCGCCAAGGCGGCGTTCGGCACCATGACCGGAGTCCTCTTCAGCTTCTCCGCCATCGCTTTCACGACCGTCGCCATCACCGTGGTGGACGCGCTGTCCGACGGCCTCTTCAAAGCCGCCAACACCTCGATCGACGACGCGATCCGTCGTGTGATCAAGGTTGATCAGATGGGGGCCATGTACGGCCTCGGCTGGGGTGTGCCCGCGCTGGTGGCCTTCGGGTGCGCGATCGGTGCCTTCCTCTACTGGGGCGTGATGGTGGCCCGCAAGGTCGGCGTCCTGATCATGGTCGCGCTCGCGGTGTTCGCCGGGGCGGGCGGCGGCTGGGAAGTCGCCAAACGGTGGCGGCGCGGCTGGATCGAGGCCACCGGCACCCTGATCGTCTCCAAGCTGTTGATGACCGTGGTTTTCCTGATCGGCGTCTCCGCCATGGGCAAGACCGACGCCAGCGACGGAATGGCGGCCCTGTCCGACGCGATGGCCGGCATCGTCGTGATGGTCTTGGTGTTGCTCTGCCCCTACGCGACGTACAAGTTCGTCCACTGGGCCAGCGACGGCGGCGGCCACGACGACATGCACCGCACCGGTGTCGCCGGCATGGCGGTCGCCACAGGAGCCGCAAAGACCGCAGGCAGCCTCGCGCTGCGGGCCGGTACCGGCGCCCCCGCTCCGCAGGGTCCGAACCAGGTCCCGGGCGCGGGCACCGATGGCGTCGCCTCCGGCATCAACCCCTCCGGCGGCAACCTCAGCAAGGAGGGCATCGACGCCGGGCCGCCCAAGCAGCAGACCCGCTTCCGGTACGGCGAAGACCCGGACGCGAGCGGCGACAAGGGCCGGGCTCTGATCCAGCGCCCCGGGATCCCGCCACTGATCACACGTCCTGGCGAAAACGAACCGGAAGGGTCCGAATCGACTGCCCAAGGCGTTGCGGGCGGCTCCGGTCACCTCGCAGCCGCATCGGCTCCGGGTGGCGACATGACCTCCATGCCGCCAGCCGACCCCGGACCTTCGGCCTCGGGCACTCCGGCGCCCGCGTCCGGACCGTCGGCCACCGGCTCCGCGACGCCGACGAACTGGGTGTATTCCACCCAGCCGCCGTCGGGTTCCTGACCCACATCCCCGGGGGTGGGCCGCACTCCACGGCCCGCCCCCGCCTCCCACCAGCAGGAAGGTTTTCGCCATGACGTCCAGAAGAGCGCCGCGCGCCCCGTCCTCCGCCCGCTCCCACCGTCTGGAACCACCATGTCCGGCAAGCACCAGTCCTCCACGCCCACCGTGAAGTTTCCCCACCGCAGCAGGCGCGGCGTCCTGCTCGGCCTGACCGTCCCGCAGTTGGCCGTCGCCGGAGTCACCGGCCTTCTCCTTCTCGCGGTGATCCTCGCCCGCGGTGTGGTCGGCGCCCTCCAGCTCATCCCGCTGTGGGCGGTCATCGCCCTGCTCGTCTTCGTCCGCCACCGAGGCCGTGCTCTGGCGGACTGGGCCCCGATCGTCGTCCGGTACGCGCTGCGCCGGATGCGAGGCCAGCTCGTCTGGCTCACCCGGCCCTCCCGCCGGCCGACCCGCGAGGGACTGCTCCACCTTCCCGGCACCGCTGCCAGCCTGCGCGTGACCACTGCTCCCGACGGCAAGTACGGCGCCGTCCACAACCCGCACACCGGGACGCTGACCGCGGTGGTCAAGGTCTCCTCCCGCGCCTACGCCCTGCTCGACCCCGGCACCCAGCAGGCCAACGTCGGCGGCTGGGGACGCGCGCTGGCAGCTCTCGCCCGTACCGGGCAGATCGCCCGCATCCAGGTGATCGAGCGCACCATCCCCGACTCCGGCGACGCGCTGCGCCGCTACTGGGAAGAGCACGGTCGCCCCGACACCCCGATGGCCGGCGCGATCTACAACGAGCTGATCCAGAGCGCCGGTCCCGCAGCCGCCCCGCACGAGGCGTACGTCGCGGTGTCCCTGGACACCAAGGCGGCCCGTCGGCTGATCAACCAGGCTGGCGGCGGTCTCACCGGCGCCTTCAGCGTCCTCGCCCAGCTCACCTCCACGTTCGACCAGGCGGCGCGGACCGCCGGTCTCACCCCGACGGGCTGGCTCACCGCCCGCGAGATCGCCGCCGTGGTGCGCACCTCCTACGACCCGAAGGCGCTGGCGACACTCGACCGCTGGTCCACGGCCGGTCGCCCCGAGGCCGAGCCCGCCGCCGCCGGCCCCGTCGTGGTCGTCGAGAAGGCGGACCACATCGCCACCGACTCCGCCGTGCACGCCACCTACTGGGTGGAGAACTGGCCGCGCACCGAGACCAGCGCCGGCTTCCTGCACCAGCTCCTGTTCACCGGCGGCGTCCGGCGCACGCTGTCGCTCTCCTACGAGCCGAAGAACCTCGACGCCGCCCTGCGCGACGTGCAGCGCAAGAAGTCCAGCGTGATCGCCGACGCCGCCGAACGGGCCCGGCGCGGCCAGGTCGACTCCGAGGCGGACTCGATCGAGTACCAGGACATCAAGTCCCGCGAACGCCAGCTCATCGCCGGGCACGCGGATGTCGCCCTGACCGGTCTGCTGACCGTCTCGGCCGACACCGAGGACGAGCTGCGCACCGCCTGCGCCGTCGTGGAGACCGCCGCTGTCGGCGCCCAGCTCGATCTCCGGCCGCTGACCTGGCAGCAGGCCGAGGCGTTCACCGCCGCCGCCCTGCCGCTCGCGCTCGCTGCCTGACCCTTCCCTTCGAAAGAGCACCCTCATGTCCCGCACCGCCAGCCCGACCGCGCAGGACTTCGTGCCCTTCGCCACCGCCGCGCTCGACTTCCACCGGGCGCTCAACATCCCGGGCGGCCCGCTGGTCACCAGCCGGGCCGAGCTGGACGCCCTGCACGCCCACCTCGTCGCGCTGTACGGGCTGCTCGACGCCCACACCGGTCGCACCGGGCAGCTTGTCGCGGTCGAGGGCGACCAGCTCCGTACCGCCCGCACCCGCATCTGGCAGGCCGCCGAGCACCTCCACGCCGCCTACCACGCGGCGCCCCGGCCGGACTCCGGCGAGATGCCCGCACCGGAGGCGTGCCAGGCCGGCCTTCCGGAGGGAGCACCGGGACTGACCATCTGCCAGCGCCATCAGCGCACCGCTCATCTCGTCCGGCGGCGCACCACCCCGGCCGACCTGCACGCCCCGTTCACCGGCCTCCGCCGCTGACCCACCCCTCATCTGGAGAAACGCTCATGCCCCGTACCCGCGCCAGCGCCTCCCCTCTGTTCGTGCCCCGTAAGACGACACGCGCCGAACAGCGGGCCGCCCGAGCCGGTTTCACCGAAGCCCGCCGCCAGGCACGCCTCGCCGGAAACCCGCCCAAGCACCGCGCCGAGCAGACCCTCGACCCGGATCTGCGGCCCACCTACCCGCTCGCCGGTCGCCCCGGTCCGGCCTCCGCCCGCGGCGGCAAGCTCGCCCTGCCCGCCCACCGGATGACCACCGCCACAGCCAGCGGCGCATACCCGTTCGTGGCCGAGGGCGGCCTGGGCGCCGAAGGGGTGTTCATCGGCCGCGATGTGCATGCGGAAGCGGCTTTCTGCTTCGACCCTTTCTCGCTCTACAACAGCGGCAGGGTGGAGGGCTTCACCAACCCCAACGCGGTCCTGGCCGGCATCATCGGCATGGGCAAGTCCGCGCTGGCGAAATCGATCGCCACCCGGTCGATCGCCCACGGCTACCGGATCTACATCCCCTGCGATCCCAAGGGGGAGTGGACCGGTGTCTCGCAAGCCCTCGGCGGCTACAGCATCGCCCTGGGCCCGGGGCTCCCTGGACGGTTGAACCCGCTGGACGCCCCGGCCCGCCCCGCCTCCGTGAGCGAGGAGGACTGGTTCACGGAGGTTCGCAAGCGCCGTCTGCTGCTGCTGGCCAGCCTCGCCCGCACCGTGCTGAAGCGCGACCTGCTGCCGATGGAGCACACCGCCCTCGACCTGGCCCTGGATCTGGTCGTCGCTGACGCCGCCGCCCGGGGCACGGTGCCGCTGCTCGGCGAGATCGCCCACGTACTCGGCTCCCCCGAACGCCTCGACCAGGCCCTCGGTCACCAGGCGGGGCACCTCGGTTCAGCCGCCCAGGACCTCGCCCATGCCTTGCGACGTCTCGTGCACGGCGACTTGAGCGGCATGTTCGACGCGCCGAGCACCGTGTCGTTCGACCCGACCACACCGATGCTGTCCATCGAACTCTCCCGTCTCGGCGGCTCCGGTGACGACACGGCACTGGTGCTCGCGATGACGTGCGCGAGCGCGTGGATGGAGTCAGCCCTCAGTGATCCCGATGGTGGTCGGCGCTGGGTGATCTACGACGAGGCGTGGCGGCTGATGCGGCACGTCGGGCTGCTGGAGCGGATGCAGAGCCAGTGGAAGCTCTCCCGAGGGCTGGGCATCGCGAACCTGATGGTGATCCACCGCCTCAGCGATTTGCTCTCGGCGGGCGACGCCGGGTCGCGCGGCCGGGTCCTTGCCGAGGGGCTCCTCGCGGACTGCAGCACGCGCATCATCTACCGCCAGGAGCCTGACCAGCTCGCCGCCGCTGCATCTCTGCTCGGCCTGACCGGCGTCGAGACCCAGGCGGTGTCCGCCCTGACCAAGGGCCGAGGTCTGTGGAAGGTCGCCGGCCGCTCCTTCATCACCCAGCACATCCTCCACCCGGCTGAGCGGGAGCTGTTCGACACCGACGCCCGCATGGCCGCCTAGCCCAACGACCAGCACAGCAACAGGAATCGATCATGTCTGCTTCCTCCACTCCTTCCTCCGGTGACAACCAGCCGTCGCAGGCCACCGACCCTTTGGCGTGGCGACGGCACCTCCCGGCACTGGCCTCGGCCGCCGCCGGGATCAACGAGGCGCGCGACGCCTGGGACGCGGTTTCGGACTCACTCTGCGACGCGGACGGCTGGCCGCTGGACGACAAGGTCTACGGGGACGGGAAGGTCAAGCGGGACGCCGAAGCGTGGAAGCACGCCGAGGTGTTCCTCGACCACGGACCCGAGGTGCTGGCCGGGGTCCGCGCCGCCGCCGACGGCCCCGACTACGTCGAGGGGCCGATCAGTGACGACCTCCGTCGGATACGCGGGATCGACACCATCCTGTTCCGGGCGGAGGAGCTGCGGCACGAATGGGACGGCGTCATGGCGCTTATGGACGGTTCGCAGCCGAGCGTGCTCCACCTCTACAAGGAGCGTGCCGAGGAGCACCGCAACACCGAGGGCTGGCACTACTCACACGAACTGGGCTCCAAGGGACCGGCGTTGGTGCGCGCCGGCGAATACCTAGCTCACCGGGCGGACACCGAACGGCCGGCGCAGACCGAGCGGGCTCGCGTCGCCCTGACCCTCTCGACGCACAACACCCCTGCCGTATCACCTGCTTCGCCCCAGGCCCCGCCGGCATCGCATCCGCCGGCTCCCGGTCGCTCGCGGTGATCCCTAGCACGCAGTCACGGCAGCGCCAAACTGCCCGATCACCGGATCCTCAATGGACCCCGCACTCCTTCAAGCTCCACGCCCCCGGCGGCTCCCGCCGTGCGGCGGGGCGTTCGCAACGGAGAACTCCATGCACCACGCAACCCCGCCCCCGACCGCCGCGTCCGATCCGCGTCGCCTTCAGGCCGCCCTCTGTTCCGCGCTCGGGCAGCGCGGCCTGGAGTGCACCGTCGAGTACGGCCTCAGCGACTACATCGTCCACGCCGAGCTTCCCGACGGCAGTTCGCTGATCATCTCGCCCCCGCAGGAGCCTCCCTCCGAGCACCCCGAGTCCCCGGAAAGCTGGATGGTCACCCGCCACCGGTCCGTCGAGCCTGCCGTCT
The DNA here is from genome assembly GCF_056835925.1 of Streptomyces sp. WAC00040. Taxonomy (NCBI): domain Bacteria; kingdom Bacillati; phylum Actinomycetota; class Actinomycetes; order Kitasatosporales; family Streptomycetaceae; genus Streptomyces; species Streptomyces sp. WAC00040. Next base: position 4,081,675 of record NZ_JAKQZE010000001.1, on the reverse strand, counting down.
ACGAGGTGATCTACGACTCCGAGCCGGACGGTCCGCATGCGCGCCACGGCGGCAGCGTGCCGGTTCTCCTCTCCGCTGTCGACGCCCGCCTGGACCAGCTTGGCGTACCGCCACGCCAAGAGCAGGAACGTTCCGGCAAGGCGCGCGCCGCCACCGTGCTCCCGCCCGACTCCGCTCCATCCCGGGCGAGTGTCGCTCTCGCCTCTTCGCCGTAAGTCGGCCAGCGCGTGCTGCCGACCGGTCCGCCGCCGGAGTGTTCCGCGCGAGCCGCGCCGCCGTCGGCTAGTTCCTCATCCGCTCCCCGGCTCTGACCGACCGCGATCCAGGAGTCCTCCGTGCACCGCACCCTCAGAACTGATCCGCCCGGCGCCCGCACCTGTAACCGCACCCGCCTCGGATGGATCTGCCATGCCCAGCCACTACGACGTGCTGCCCGACCTGGCCTTCGGCCACCACCCCGTCCACGGCATCGTCGCCGCGAACCCGAAGAACCTCGCGGCCAGCACCTGGATGCTCAAGGGATTCGACTTCCATCCCGTCCCCGACCAGCCGACGTTGTACGCGCTGGCCGACCAAAACCGTGACGGACACGGCCGTACGAGCCGGGCCATCGAGCTGCTGCGCAAGGCCGGCTACCAGGTCGATGTGGACGTCGCACTTGACCCTGCACTGGCGCCCGACACGGCACAGGTACGCGACCGCGGTCCGCTCGGTGAACCAGACGTCGCCTTCGCCGATCACCCGCAGCTCGGCATCGTCGCAGCCCTCGACGACCGTGTCTCCGGCCTCAGCGGGCTCGCGCTGGTGGAGGACGGCTGGCGGCACAACTCGAGCCTGGACATCTACACGCTCCCCGCGACCACCGATCGCGTCGAGGCGCTGGGGAAAGTCGCCGACGCCACGGTGGCCCTGCACCGTTCGGGGCTCCAGGTCGCAGTGCAGCCCCGCCTCGCTCAAGAGGTGACGGCTCGGCCCCGCCCTGCTGCCACGCCGGCCGTCGGCCGTGAGCGCGGCCGTGGTCCCGCTCGCGCGTCTCCGTTGAGCGCCGCCGCGCTCGCCGCCAGCCCGGCCCGTGCCGGTATCCCGGGCAGGGCGCCGGTCCCCGCCGCCGTCACCACACCGGCGGTCCGGCCGGTTGACCCTCGCATCGCGTACTCCCGCGACCGCTGATCCAACTCCTCAAGGAGGCCCTTCCATGGCCGTTATTGGTAACTGCGGCTAAAGCAACTTGATGAATGCCTCTGCCGAGGAGCTAGCGACCTCTGAGGAAGTCCTCGTCGGGCTCCCAGTCCTCCTCAGGGATCTTCTGGGTCTCAGGTTCGAAGTCGAGGAAGACTCGGCGGTTCGTCTCCACCAGCGTCTCCTTCCCAAGGTCTCCCAGTTCCTGGAGCTCTTCGCCTTGGACCTGTAGGTCACAGGCAAGGCACCAGAAGGTGCCAGGGGTGAATCGGGCTAGCTTCGTCTCCTCGTTGAGCATGGTGGTGCCGTGCAACCACGCCCTCGAATGACAAGCGGGGCAGGGTTTCTCGACGCAGTCCCTTGCGCGAGCGGGACGGCGGGTTGCGGCGGCCAGGACCGCGATGCGCTCCTGAGGGCCGAGGTGTCCGAAGCGGTGCTCGAACGTGGTTCGTGCTTGAGCAAGCTTCTGCTGCAGCTGAAGGGTCGTGTCCTGGATCCGCTCTCGGATCAGTTCGTCATGAAGATCCTGGTAGGGGCCCCAGTAGCGGTAGTTCGTTAAACCCGGCGGTAGAGATCAATGCCGTGTCCGGTGGTGACCGCGTCGATCAGAGCCTGGAGTTCGGAGGGCGGGTCCTTGTCCGTCCAGGCTCGCCACCAGCGGTTCAGGCTGGTGGCCGGGGTGAGCCAGGAGCGGATGGAGCGTAATGCCCTGGGCCAACAGGGCGGTTGGGGCTGGTGGGGCGAGGCTGGGCCCCCTCTCTGGCCGGTCGTTGGGGCACGGGTCCGGCGGGGAGGCATCCACGGGTCCTGGTGGGGCGAACCACTGGTCCCAGCAGAAGGAGAAGGCGCAGTTGACCAGTGTCTGGTGGCGGCGGATGGCACGGTCGGAGCGGACTTGGAAGTCGGCCCAGCCGAGTTCGTCCTTGATCTGCTTGTAGCTCTGCTCGATCCACGGCCGCAGGCCGTAGAGACGGACGATTTCGGCGAGGTCGGCCGGCGGGTGGGGGCTGGTGGCGGCGTGGGGTGCGTCGGGGTGGGGCAGGTTGGTGGCCAGGTACCAGGTGGCCTTCGGCGGCAGGGTGGCCGGGTCGGTGGTGGCCACGATCAGGCGGCAGGGAGAGTGGGGGCCGTAGCCGCCGAGGCGGGCGTCGGCGGCCCACCAGGTCTCGGTGTGCCCGTCGCGGAAGTGGCGCTGCACGGGCGCCCAGGCGCCGGGATGGTCGGCATCCCTCCAGGTCAGGGCGCGGGCGGCGTCGATGGGGGTGTGCGGCTGGTCGGCCGGGGCCCAGGTGCCGTTGCGGGGTTTGAGGGCCACCACGTAGGCCAGCTCGGCGTCACGCAGCGCGAGGTACCAGTCGTCGCTGACGGAGTAGGCGCAGTCGGCGACCACGGCCCGGCAGCCGAAGCCCATCTCCTTTCCCCGGGCCGCGAGGGCAGCGGCCAGCTGAGGCTTGGTACGAAAGGCTGGATCGGACCGGCGGCGGGCGAAGTGATGGGCGGGCGTGTAGGGCTGTGCGTGCAGCGGGTAGTACACACGGCCGTCGGTCCACACGGTGGTCACCGTGACGATGCCGTTGTCCGTCTTGCCCAGCCGACCCAGCCACTGCCGGCCCACATGCGCGGTGGCCTTGCCGTCCTTGCGGTCCCCGGAGTCGTCGATCACGATGACTCCGCCGTCGTGCGGAGCGGTAGCCGTCTGCTCGCGTAGCAGCTCAAGTCGGCGGTCGTTGACCTGCTCGGCGTCCCAGGTGGACTCGGACAGGAAGTACTGCAGCCGTTGCACCGCCGCTGTCCCTGCGGCGGTTACCGGCTCCGCCCCTGCCAGGCAGGTGACCGTCTTGTTCCGCTCCCGCGGCGCCAGCAGCCCGGTCAGGTACTCGCGAAACCCCCGGCGCTGGGCGAGACTGACGAAGAGGTCATCGAACCGGGCCGCGTACTCTTCCAACGGTCCCGGCGCGGGCGGACACGGACGGCGGCCGGTCATCTCTACTCCCCAGCAATGCAGTTGACTCCTACCACCGCCCTACGACCAACCCGCCCTACCGTCAACCCCCGCTACCGCCGGGTTTAACGAACTACCGGTAGGCGGCGGGAGAGATGTTCAGCTCAACCAGGAGCGGGTCTAGCAAGCGCAGGCAGGTGGTGAACACGGTGCGGACGTCCGTGACCTCATGGAGGCCGCTGTGCGCGACTCCATTTCGTGCGTTGGCTAGGGGAAGCAGGTCCTGCTGGCTAATGGGGATCTTGTTCCGGAGGATCCGGTAGGTGCGGGAGTGTGCCTCGACCAGCCCAATTGTCTTGACCTTGGTGATTGGTGCAGAAGCATGTCCACCCTGCCCAGCGGCGTGCAGAAGGGAGTCGAAGTCCTTCCCCTCGACCACCAGACTTGGGTGCAAAGAGACGAGGAATGCCTTCAGTAGGTGCTCGGCGGCGATCCCGGCATGGTGGACCGCGAAGTCGTACGACTCCGAGCCGTGGGAGAACGCAGCAAGAGCCGCTGCCATCCATCTCTGCGAAGAGACCTGAAGTCGTTCAGCATCCATGCATTGGACCCTAGGACCCCTGGTGCCGGTGGGGCACCGGGTTTCTTGATCAAGGGCTTGAAGATCATGTCCGAGGATGAGGCCGGTCGGGGAGTTCTGCCGCGTATCGAGTCCAGTTGCCGCCGACCTTCGTCCAGGCTGTGGCGGTCTCGATGCTGATCCCGAGCAGGGCACGACCAGCGAAGCGGAGTGGGGGGAGATCGAGGAGAGCGCCCGTACGGTGACCCGCGCCGAGTGGTGGATAGACCAGAGGTCGTCCGAGCCCGAAGACCTCACCGAACTGCTCCGAGCCGCCACCGGGGCCGACCGGCCGACAGAGAATCCCTTCTTCTGACCGACCGGGTGCCCTGCTGCGGCGGGGCACCCGGCTGACCGCCACCGTGCGGCCTCTACCAGCGATTCTCGGCCGGACCAAACCCCGGATTTGCCGGACGCTCTGCCCACTGGCCCACCTCCAACGGGTCCTTCGCTCCCTCTGCCCCGGAGACTTCCGTGCCTACCTCGATCACCATCACGTCCGAGTTCAGCGGCAGCGTCGTTGCCAAGGGGGCTACTGATGACCTCTCCGCGCAGTTCCTCCGTCACGCCGGTTTCAAGCAGATCGACGACTGGCACGGCCGACGCCATCGCCTGCCCACCACCACTCCGCTCGCCGACCAGGTCGCCATCGCCAGCCATGCGGCCGAGATGCTTCGAGCCGCTCGCTATGACGTCACCCTTCCGCCGTCTCTCGACACGGCCCGGATGAGCCCTCCGGTGCATGCGCTGGGGCCCTACGCCGCCGGAGCCGAACTTCTCAGCATCACGGACCAGATCCGTGCGGCCGAAGACGGAGCCAGCCTTCAGCGGGCAGTTGACCACCTCCTTCACCCCGAGCATGGTGCGCTGGAGCGTGTCCGGGAGGCGCTGGAAGCGGCGGGAGAACAGGTCAACGACTTGGACGACGACGCGTATGCGCTCGCCGACCGGTTCGGCTTCGCCTCTGAGTTCGTCAGCTCGGCCCAGTCTGAACTTGTCGATTCCGAGGCCGAGCTACGCCGCGTCGGCGCCGCTTCGACGAGTTACTCGGCAGCACGGACCGTCCGTGATCACCGTAGTGCCGCTCTGGCCACTTCTCCTGCGGCGAACCAGGCCAAGGTCTCCTCGGCGTCCAGTTCCCAGACGGCGCCGCTCACTACGACGGGTCTCCCGCCGCGCGCCGCAACCCCCCGACGGTGACCCCGGCGGCTCTCTTCGCCGTCGGCCACCAGTACGTCGCGCGTCCCCGCTCGACTCACCCGTCAAAGACCACTCACCCGAAGAGGTAAACGTGCCCGAGTACTACTCCAGCATCGGCGAGGCCGTCGGTGCGGCCATGCAGCACAACATCCGGCTCGCCCACCGCAGCGCGGCATCGGGCTCCGACAAGCCGCTGCAGGTCAGGCGCCTGCCCAGCGCTTCCGCCGATCCGTACTCGGTCCGCGGAATGATCTCTCGCCTCCACGAGGACGCCTCGCCCGATGAGGTGGCGGGCATCATCGAGGAGGTCAACGGCGCACTGGTCGGGGCTCTGCCCGAGCTGACCGAACTCGTCACCTCTGCCGCCGACTGGACTCGCGCCCGTCTCGACTTCGACGACCCGCATCACAATCCGACTTTCGAGACGTGGACACGACTGGCAGCCGCGTACGGGATGCTCCAGGACGTCCGTGAGCAGTTGGAAGTCGCCGAGGACGGTCTCGCTGCCTGTCCCGCAGAGCGCACGGACCCCCGGCACCACCAGATGGTCAACGTCTTGCGCAGCCGGGAGTTGCTCGACGATGTCCTCGGTGCCGAGGCTGCTCCTGCGCCGTCCTCTGCCCGGAACGTCGATTCAGACCGGCAGCGGGCGGCCCGCGCCTCCTCGCCGCGCGCCGGAACATCGCCGTCGACCGGCAGTCCGCCAACCACCGCAGCACCTCCGCCCGCGCCTCGTTCTGCCGGCCGACCCCGCTGAAACGTTCCGCCTCAGACGTCCAGGAGTACCCCCATGAGCTGCACGAGAGCCGAGCGCGCCCCGCCCCTGCCCGCTCGCACACCCAAGGAACCGCCGTGCCTTCCCCGCGCACCAGCGCGCCCTCGACCACCACCGGGTCGGACGCGCTCCTCTACCTCCTGTTCGGCATCCTCGGCGCCGCCATGGCCTTCGGCTCCCTGGCCTGGCTGACCGGAAATCTCACCAATACCTTCGTCGGGAGCGGGACATGGGCCCCCTTCCGCGTCACGGACGCGCTGCTGCACCCGGAGGTGCTGTGGCCGACCTTGAGCACCAGCATGCTGCTGGTCGGCGCCCGCGTCGTCCCCGGCTTGTTCACCGTTGCCCTGGTCGTCACCGCTGCCGTGCTGTGGATGCGCTGGCGTGCCGGGTCCAAGTCCGGCCTCGCCCGCAAGGCGGACCTGGCGCCGCTGCTGGACAAGGAGATCGTCGCCAAGGCGAAGAGCCTCCGCCCGAGCCTGGGCGGCCGGGAGAGTAAAAGAGGTCCTGCCCGCTGACCGCGGCATCCTGCTCGGCACCCTCGATCCCGGTCGTGCGGAGGTCCGCGCGTCCTGGGAGGACGTGATCGTCGCGATCATGGCCCCGCGTTCCGGCAAGACGTCCGGGCTGGCGATCCCCGCGATCCTCTCGGCACCGGGCCCGGTCCTGCTCACCAGCAACAAAGCCGCGAACGATGCCTTCACCACCACGGTGGACGCCCGTGCCGAGGTCGGCACGATCTGGACCCTCGATCCGCAGCAGATCGCCCATCACCCGCGCGAGATGTGGTGGGACATCCTCGCTGACGCCCGCGATCTCGCCGGGGCGAAGAGGTTGGCGGGGCACTTCGTGACGGCGAGCGTGGACGAGTCCAGCGGCTCCGACTTCTGGTCCACTGCCGCGAGCAACACCCTCGGCGCCCTCTTCCTCGCCGCAGCGTCCCACCGGCGGCCGATCACCGACGTCCTGGCCTGGCTCGCGATGCCGGCCGACCGCACCCCGGTGGACCTGCTCACCGACGCCGGCCACCATGCGGTCGCCGCCCAGCTCCAAGGCACCGTCTCCGGCGCAACCGAAACGCGTGACGGGATCTACGAGACCGCGAGGCAGTATGCGAGCTGCCTGCTCGACCCGGACGTCGCCGCCTGGGTCACCCCGAACGACGACCTTCCCGAGTTCCAGCCGTTCGCCTTCGCCACGTCCCGCGACACCCTGTACCTGCTGAGCAAGGACGGCGGCGGCAGCGCGTCCGCGATCATCGCGGCGGCGGCCGACGCCGTGATGCGCGCGGCCGTGATCGTCGCCGAGCGCTCCGGCGGGCGACTCGACCCGCCCGCTCTGTGTGTCCTCGACGAGGCGGCAAACGTGTGCCGCATCTCGGATCTCCCTGATCTCTACAGCCACCTGGGCAGCCGAGGCGTCATCCCGATGACGATCCTGCAGTCCTACCGTCAGGGCCAGCGGTGCTGGGGCGAGGCCGGTATGGACGCCCTGTACTCCGCCGCCACCATCAAGATCATCGGATCTGGCATCGATGACGCGGACTTCGCCGACCGGCTCAGCCGTCAGGTCGGCGATCACGACGTCCAGACCACCTCGGTATCGACCAGCGAGGGCGGCAAGTCCACCTCGGTGAGCATGCGCACGGAGCGGATCCTTCCGCCGGACGCCATCCGCGCCCTGCCCAAGGGCAAGGTACTGCTGCTGGCCACCGGCATCCGGGTCGCCATGCTCAACCTCAAGCCCTGGTACAAGGAGCCCTCCGCCAAGGTGGTCGGCCCGGCTTCCGCTCGCGCCACGAAGGCCATCACCGAGCGTGCCCTCGCGAAGAGCATCGGCCAGGACGATCTTGGACTGTCGGCATGAGCGCGCCCACACCACAGCAGGGGCGGTTGGCCCACGCTCCGGTCGTCCTGCGCGGTGGCCGGTGGTGGCTTGACGGCGGGGCCCGCTCGGTTCCCGCCTCCGATCCCGCCTTCACCGCCGTCCTGGACGACTTCGCGCTGTCGATGGCCGCTGCCGACCAGGCAGTCGCCAACCTCCTCGTCCGGCAGGACAAGGCGGCCTGCGTTGATCCCGGAGGCCGGCGGTGAACCCGCTGATGAGTGCCGAGCAGGCGGTCCTCGGTGCCGCACTCCTCGACCCCGAGCAGCTCACGCACCTGGAGTGGCTCGCTGCGGACCACTTCTATCGGCCCGTCCACCAGGCGCTGTTCGCCGCGCTCCGCAAGCTGCGCAACGACGGGCATCCCGCGCTCTCGGCCGCTGGTCCGTTGCCGCTGTCGTGGGTGACCGACGCGGTCGAGGAGGCCGGACAGCACGTGCGCGGGCTGACCGCGGCGTACGCCCACACCCTGATCCAGGCGTGTCCCCGAACAGAGCACGCCCCGGTGTACGGACGCATGGTGCTGGAGGGGGCGATTCACCGCACCGTCGCCCAGCACGCGATCCGTCTCCACCAGGCGGCTCGGGCCGACGCCGTCCAGGGCGAGGTCGAGGGAGCCTTGCGCACGGCGGACGTCCTGACCGGCGTACTCACCGACCTTGCACGACGCTGGGGAACCGACCCTCGACCGGTCCCACCCACCGCTGGGCCCTCTGCCGCCACGGACATCCCGCCTCCGGCGCAGAGCGGCCAGGTCGCCGAGGACGAGCGGTTCCTCCTGGCCGTTCTCGCCGAACAGCCGGGGGCCATGGGCGAGGTGGTGGCCTGGCTGCGGCCGGGAGACTTCGCCGACCCGACCCACGGGCAGCTCTACCGGTGCCTGGGCGCGCTGCACCACCGAGGCGAACCCATCGACCGGATCACCCTGCTCTGGGAGGCCCAGCGACGCGGTCTGCTGGCCGACGGCACTGTGTCGAGCGAGCAGCTGACCGCCGTCTGCGAAGGCATGGTCCCCGGAAGCGCTGACTGGTTCGGACAGCGGGTGATGCGCTCCTCCGTCACCCGCACCGCCGCCGCCTCCGCGCGAGCCATCCGGACCCTGGCCCAGGACGAGGTTCTGGGGCCCGGCCGGCTGATCAACCACGCCCTGCACGAACTCGGCCCGCTCGACGAGGTACGTGCCCGCTGGGCCACCGCGAACAGCAGTCCGGCTCCGAAGACCACGGCATCCGCTCCGTCGGCGGCCGAGCCGCCGCCCGACCGAGTGAAGGCCGCCCGCGCCCGCAGCACACCCCGCCCAGGCGCGTCACCCCCAGCCCCGGCCAGCCGTCTCCCCACGCTGTCAGCAGCCCGACCACCCTCGCGCGGCCACTCGTGAGATCCCCTCCCCACCAGCCTCTTCTGCCCCTGGAACTCGCCTTGATCTACTCCATCTCCGCACCCGCGCCGGACCTACGCGCCACGGCCCCGAGCCTCGCCGCCCCGTTGATCGGGTCTCTCTGCTCGGGGTACGGCGGCCTCGACCTGGGCGTGCAGTCCGCGCTCGGCGGCACGCTGGCCTGGCACGCCGAGGTCGACCCGAACGCCTCACGCATCCTGGCCCGCCACTGGCCTGGCGTCCCGAACCTGGGCGATATCACCGCCGTCGACTGGTGCACCGTCCCCCGGGTGTGCGTCCTGACGGCCGGCTTCCCCTGTCAAAGACGTCTCGGTCGCCGGCCGCCGGGCCGGACTCAACGCCCAGACCCGCTCCGGGCTCTGGCTGCACGTCGCCCGTGCGGTCTCAGCCCTCCGACCCTGCCTGGTTGTGATCGAGAATGTGCGCGGCCTCCTCACCTCCCCCGCCGGTTCCCCTGGCGACGTGGAACCCTGCCCGTGGTGTCTGGGAGACACCGCAGGTCAGCCTGCTCTGCGGGCACTCGGTGCCGTACTCGGATCCCTGGCCGACCTCGGGTACGACGCGAAGTGGCTCGTGCTTCGCGCCTCCGACGTCGGGGCCCCGCACCGCCGCGAGCGGACCTTCCTCGCCGCATGGCCCGCCGGGCACCCTGCTGAAGACTCCGACCAGCAACATCGGAAAGAACGGCGGCAGCCAGCATCCATCGAAGCGGAAGAGCGGGGGGCACGGCCCGAACCTGGCCGACGAGGTCGAGTGGCTGCTGCTGCCGACACCGAAGGCGTCGGACGGAATCAAGGGCTCGCCGAACCAGCGGCACGGCAATGGCGACATGACCCTGCCCAGTGCCGCGGCGTCTCTGTTGCCGACGCCGAGGGCCAGCGACACGGGCACCCCGGGCCGCCGCCCCGGGAAGGGATGGCGGCCTCCCTTGTCGGCGGTGGTCCTGCCCCTCTGGGCGGAGGAGACGCCGGAGGCGGGGGCGCGGACCGGCGATGGGGAGCGTACGGATCCGCCATCACCCGATGGGAGAGGCTCACCCGTCCTGCCCCGGCTCCCACGGACGCGGCCGGTCGGCTCCGCGCGGACTTCGTGGAGTGGATGCAGGGCCTCGACGCCGGCTGGGTCACCGCGACTCCGGGGCTCGGCCGTCCAGCGCAGCTCACCGCGCTCGGCAACGGCGTCGTCCCACAACAGGCTGCGCGTGCCTTGCAGTTGCTGGCCCCGCCCTTTCCCCGCTGTCCCCGCTGCGCCGACCGATAGCGCTCCACTACCGCGTTCTTCCGGCCGGACCAAATCGCTGATTCTCCGGATCCTCTCGGGCATGTCGCCGTCTCACAGATGGAGCACACCCCCATGGCCGACACCAGCCCGACCTCCCCCGGCCCCGAGCCGTACCGCGTCCCCGACGCAGACCTCGATGACCTCGCCAGCACCCTCGCCAAGACCATGGCCGAGGTCAGGCAGCACGGCGTCATCCTCGACCGCCTCGGCTCCGAGCCCGAATCCGTCGCCATCCAGCCGCCGGACGGCGCTCCGGAAGCTGAGGCGGCTGACGGGAAGAAGCCCGACGGCCCCGCCTCGGTGTTCATCCTCGCCGCGGGCGGCAAGGAATATGCCGTCGAACTCGCTGCCCTCAGCGACTGGGTGAACTACCTCTTCCTGCCGGTGTACGGCCGGGAGATCAGCACGAGCCGTCCCTGGTGCGCGCGCTGGCACGAACACCCCGAGGCCGTCGCCCGGCTCCACGCACTCTGGCTCGCCTGGCAGCAGTTCACCGACACGGAGGCTGGCCTGTCCGGCCCCTCGACCTGGCACCGCGACCACCTGGACCAAACCCTGGCGCACCTGCGTGCGCCCGACGGACCGTTCGCGGCCTGCACGACCAGCGCAACTCGCCCCAATCACCGGGTGCTGGCCACCCCGGCGCCCGACCAGGCGGGGGTGGCGGCGTGAACGACATTCTCGACTTCGACCTCGACGATCTCTCGCCGGTCGACGACGACTCCGAGGAGGCGATGGAGGCTCTCTGGGCTGGCGACTTGACGGTGCTGTCCCAACACCACACCACGCCCAACGGTTCGCACAGCTTCGTCCTCGCCCACGACCGATCGGTCACCTGGGGGATACCCGGCGAGCCACAACTCGTTGCGATCGCGGTCGCTCGGGATCTGCGGCAGTCCACGTTCACGTTCGAGACGAGTCACCACGCCACGGCGTCCTTCGCACAGAACTGGCTGGCAGAACGCGGCTGCCCGCTCGAACGGATCGCACTGCGCGGTGGCGACTACATCGAGCCCGCCGACGACCTCACCCTCCAGGTGGAACAGCAGATCCAGAAGTCGGGCACCCGCTACGAGGTCCTCGACACCTACACCTCTGACGACAACCCCAGCGAGGCGTGGACACTCGTCAACGACTCCCAGGCCCCCCAGGCACCGGTTCGCCTCTTCTACGAGGAGTGGAACCACGATGCCGGCACGTACACGATGCGCGAGGGCGCCTTCCCCGACATCGGCGTCGCCCAGACCTGGCTGGACGAGCGCAGCGAACCGCTGCCCGAGCCTCCGGAGTACAGCGACCACAACGGTGCTGTCGTCCGGGCCCGCATCGCCCGCATCGCCCTTTCACGGTCCGCCGGAACCTCTCCGACACCGCAGACCGGGCTCGACGCGCCCCGCGCGTCAGCGGCGGTACCGGTCCAGCGCGCGGCCCAGGGGAGGCTGCTGTGAGCCGCGCCCGCTTCGCCTTCGCCGCGCACCCTGACGCCATCGCCGACCTGCGGGAACTCCCGCCCGAAATGCGCGATTTGGCCTTGCTGGAGCTGCAGAACCTGGTCCACGGAAGCGACGACTGCTTGCCGTTGAAGGGCCGTCTCGCCGGCTTCCACAAGGTGTACGTCGACCCGGAGGTCTCTTACCGGCTGGTCATCCAGTTCCGCCAAGCGCCACCTACCTCGACCCACAAGCGCGAGATCTACCTCGTGGCGGCTGGCAGCCGGAAGGACTACGCGGTCTACCGCGCGGCCCACCTGCGGACCGAGCCCCAGCAAGGGGTCGGTCCGGACTCCGCCACGGAGGCCCGCGTGCAGGCCGCCCGGTCTCGCTCGACGCTCACCACCGAACGGCCGACAACGGGCAGCGCGACTGCCCCGTCACCAGCGTCGCCCTCAGCCACTGCTTCTCGAAAGGCCGCCCAGCGATGATCAACGACCGTACTGCGCTGACCCGTTCAGAGCTGGCGGATCTCCTCACAGAGGCCGCTCAGAACGTCGGCGGCATCCCTGCCGCCGAGTATCCGACGGCTGCCGCCCGCTCCTACCTGCATCCCGTCTTGGGTCCGCTGGCCGCTGGGCCCCGCGTGATCACCGAGCTGAACGACCGGTTCGAGGGCTTCGTGGCCACCGAGCCACGCCCCGCTGGGTCGGCGGGCCTGTTCGCTCTGGCCTCCTACGCCTCCGCGCTGGGGTGGCTCACCGAGTCGTTCGCCGAGCTGACCTCCTCGGTCGACGAGATCTGTACCCGTGTGGGCATCCCTACGGAACCTTGCGCCCCGATCGTCGCCGCGTCCAGTGGTACGGAGCGGGACGACGAGTTCGACTTCGCCTTCAGCGCGCTTGAGTTGGAGGCGGTCCGCAGCGCAGCCGAGGCCGCCGGCCTCGCGCCGGACGACTACTTCGAGGTTCTCTCCCAGTCGTTGCTCGCCGCGGCCCGGATCACCGACGCCTGCATGGAGATCTCCAGTGGTCTGCTCGATGACGCTGATCTTCTCCGCGAAGTGAGCGACCGCCCTCGGCTCGGTAATGATCCCGGGAGCCTGCCCGCTCTGGTCCGCTCCCTGCTCGCCCGGATGGAGGCGACGGAGTGAACCCGTACGACGCAGACACACACCCTGGGCCTTATCTCGTCGTCGAAGTGCTCGGTGTCGGGGATGTCAGCGTGCACGCCCTCGCGCATGGTCCGGAGGAGCCGCTGCACCAGGCCGCTACACGCGTCATCGAAGCCGCAGCGGCGTTGGACGAGCGACACGAGAGCGTGCTCGACGCGGTCCAGCGGGCTCAGCGGCTGCTCGAAGGCATTGGTCGCGGTGAAGTCGGCCGAGCCCAGGTGTCGTACGCGCTGCTGCGGACAGCTCTCCCGGACCTCGGAGACGGCCTGGCGCAGCAGGACCGGGCATACAGCCAGCTCGTCGAGTCCCTGTCCGCCTACCGCCGGCTTCTTTCCTCGCCCGAGCCTGCTCAACGCGCGAGCAACAAGAGCCACGGGCAGGGCCAGAAGACGAGGCCCCACCGGGACGACGACTGGGCCGTCGCCGGGGGCGCGGGCTGGTAGCCCTCGAAGCGGTTGCGGCCGGAGGTGTTCGCTTTCGTCGCAATGCGATCGGCGAGGACCCGTACATCTCGCGGGAGAAGGCCCAGTGGCAGGACCCGGCGGTCTTCCCGCAGACCGTGCAGCGGCTGGTCGCCGACGGGCTACTGCATCAGGACATCACCGAGAACGTGTACCGGCCCGGCCAGCTCCTCTCGCTCACTGCGCAGGGGGAAGCCGCCCTGCGTGATGGTCGCGCGACGACCTCCCGGGTGTCCGCCGCCCTCGGCCGCACCACCACGCGGACCACGTCAGGCGCGCTCTCCGACTCGGCCGCCGCGCCCGTCGCCAGGACCTCCCTCGCGACCCCCCGCTCACGCTGACCTCATCCCGATAAGGACCCCACCATGGCTACCCCCGGCCTGCCTCCCACCTTCTCCATCGCTTCCATCGACGCCCAGCGCGTCGAGGAGGCTCTCGCCCGGATCGGGCCCAAGTGGACCACCTGGACCGCGATGACCCTGGCCCAGGTGAACGGCCCCGTGCGCGTCCGCGACGTCGCTGCGCAGCTCCCCTTTGTCAGTGAGCAGTTCGTCGGCAAACGGCTGGCCACGATGCACGCTGACGGACTGGTCATCCGCGATGACCACCGGCGGGGCGCGCCGTACCGACTTAGCGCGCTCGGCACGTCTCTGGCCCCCGTCCTCCGCACGGTCTCGGACTGGTCCCACACCCACCTGACACAGGAACCGATGGCCGAAGCCGAGCGTGTCGAGGACGCGCTGCGCCGCTTGCATCTTCGGCATTCGACTGCCGTGATTCAGGCCCTCGACTCGGCTGACGGCCAGATGCGGTTCGTTCGCATCGCCGAGGCGGCCGGTCTGGACAACGGCCTCGCACGGCAGCGACTTGTCCGGCTTCAGACCGATGGCCTGGTCACGCGGACGGGCTCCCGGCACGGAGACCCGTACGTGCTCACCGATGCCGGCCAGGCGTTGGGGGCCGTCTACGCGAGTGTCGAGTACTGGAGCCGACCCTTCGCGCTGCGAAGTGGAACAGCGCCAGTGGCAGCAACGCGCTCCCACGTCGGTATTCCGCTGGGGGCGGGGGCCGACAGCGCCCGGACCACGGCGGCCCTACGGCGGAGCGCCGCCGCGTCGAACGTCATGTTCAGCCACGCGCCTCAGCCGGAACCGCGGGTGCCGGCAGCCGTGACCGCTCAGTCGGCACCGGGCCGGGGCCGGTGACGGGGGTAAGAACTAGAGGCCACTCGCCGCCACTACGGCATCCGCGTGCGCTCCGGCGGCTCCCGCCGCTGCGCACGCGGATCCGTTCTCCTCCTTCGCTTCCGGAGACTCGACCATGTACGCCCCTGATGACCCGACCCGGTACCAAGAGGTACTGGTCAGCCCCATGTATCTGGCTGGTTCCAACGGGACCGGCAAGGCTGGCTTCGCGCCCGTCGCCCACTGGCCCCATCAGTACCTCGATGAGGCCCCTGCCAGCTCCTCGTAACCTCTCCCGACCAACGGATTCGGATCGGCTGGTTCGGCGACGACTTCGAACTGTGGAAGATCAGCGCAGCCGAGGACGCCTTCTCGGCGCCTCGGTGGACGGCGACGTTCAACCACGTCACCCCGGCCGAGATGGTCGCCGGACTCACCGCCGCACTGGTCCAGGACTACGACGAAGCCATCGCTTCCGACACCCTCGGCCGCTTCTTGACGGGGCCAACCGTCCCCTGGCGGGACACCGTCCGGCCGCTGACCGATGCCGGCTGGAACCTTGACGGAGGTGCTGAACTCGGCACCGTCGAGATCATCGCTCCTGACGACCAAGCGGGCATCCTTATCGATCGGCGCGGCTACGGCTCCGACCGCACGACCGTTGAGCTGTGGGCTGGCCCGCCGGGCTGGGGCACTCGTGCCGCAGCGACCTTCACGGCCCGCACCCCATCGCATTTGATCGCCGCAACCGCCGCTGTGATGGCGAAGTCGACCCCGGTGGTCCGTGAACGCCACCAAGTCGACCGGCGTATGCAGCACCTGGTCACGATGACCCCCGTCGCTTCGGCCACGCCGATCGCCGAGGCTCAGGTCTCGCGCGCTCCGACACCGCTGGACGTACGCCGCACCGCGGTCACCCAGGCCGTACACCGTGCCGCGCGGGCACCACGCACAGCAGCCGACCTCCGGGTGATGGCCGCGCAGAGCCGCTCCACGGGGGCGGCGCAGAAACGGACGGGACACCCCGCGCCCGCGACCTCTGCCCGGCTGCCGGCCAGCTCGCCGACGCCCCGGCGCGGACGCTGACTCCCACCCCAGGCCGCTCCCCACCCGCAACCGTCCCCGCCCAACAGGAGTTCCACCATGCCCACCACCACCATGCTCGACCAGGCCACGGCCATGAGCGAGAACGCCTGGGGCCAGCCCATCGAAGCTCTTGAGGTCCTAGGGGTCCGCCGCCCCAGCGAGGACCCGCTCCTGCGCTGCGCCATGCACACCCGCGCGGCCCTGGCCATCACGGACAGCGCGGTAACCGTTCAACAGAACCGTCTTCACGCCCTGTCCCGGCATGGGTACGTGCCTGACTTCTCGAACTCGACCGGATCACCGAAACGGCGGTCAGCCTCCGTGTCGCCCACGCGGAGAGCCGTGCGTACCTCCAGGCGATCCGGCGTGTGGTGGAGGCTCGGGAGGCCGCCGCACCCGAGGTTGAGGTACCGGCGGTTCGGCTGGCACAGGCCGCTGTCGCCCGCTCCGGGCAGACGCGGCACGCCCCGGGGGCCGTGCCCGAACCGCCCTCTCCGGCGGCTGTCGTCGGGCCGTCGGCGCCCACAACGGGGCTCCGACGTTGAACGCTTAGCTCCGATTCTCGTCGCGGTGGCCCTCTTCGGCCCGGGGGCCCACCGCGCGGGCCAGCTCCTCCATCGTCAGCTCCACTCGCCGGCCTTCGGCGACCCGGCGCTCCACAGTCTCCTCGTCCGGCCACCGGTCGGGCTGTGCGCCGACTCCCCACTGGCCGTCGGCGACCAGCGCGATGTCGCCCACGGTCCACGGCCGCCCGGCCGCCCGGACCTTGCGCTCCAACCCGGCACCGTCCCAGTGTCTGCTCGCCTCGGCCATCGCTGTCCCTCTTCTCTCGCCTGCGGCCCCACCGCAACCCATTTAGGACAACCACGGTGGCCTGTCCATTCCCCGGTCTCCGTCACCTGCCGACGACCCCGAGTTCGCCCACGGCAGACGTCCTTGCCGGGAAACGACTACGCACTTCGGCATGCCGCATGCCAACGTACAGGTGCCGGGAAAACCGCAGCTCAACGAAGGGATCCATCCAACCGTGAGCCCCTCTTCCACCCTCCTTCCGGCCGTTATCCGCCCCGCAGCGGATGCTCTCAACTGGCTCTCCGCCGACCACGGTGCTGGCCCGGTGCTCGATCTCCTGGACGCACTCGGGTGGGCGATCGTTGACACCCCCGAGGCCAACGTCCACGCGACCAGCCCCGACGGTTGTGTCTACGTCGGCTGGCTCCCCGAGGACCCGTCGGCCTGGCAGCGCAACATCGTCTGGCACGTCCGGGTGCAGCCCGCCGTTGGTGACGCATGGGTCCAGGAGTTCGGTCTCCACACCCCCTCCGAGGCCGTTGCCGGATTCCTCGCCGCCTTGGTCACCAACTCCTCGTGCTGACTGCCAATCAGGCTCCGCTCATACATTCACCGACGGCTCGACGACTCCCCATCGTCCGGCCGACCAGCCCCGTCGATGTCCATCGTTCACGGAGACTCCCTTGCCCCAGTACCTGACCGTCGGCCACCTGCTCCGCCAGCTCCAGGATCTCGACCCCAACCTGCCGGTCCGTCTCGCCGTCAACCCCGACTTCCCCTTCGCCCACTTCGTGGGGACCGAGGTCGTCGTCCGCGACGGCAAGGCGTACATCGCCGATGACGGTCAGGAGGACTACCTCCCGGTAGGGGCGCGCGACGCCCTCACCTGGGCCTGATCGCTTCTTCACCACCACGGAGGCTTCCATCTCTTCACTGTCGCGACCCGCTCCTCGACTCGCGCTGCACGATGTCGCGGCGCGCCCCATGCCGCATGGCGTGCACAGCGCGCTTCTCCAGCGCATCTCCACGCGCCCCCACGGCCCTCTCGACATCTCCTGGCTCGCTACCGAAACTCCCAGACTCCCCCTCGGGCGCATCCAACTGCGCTGGGAACCCGCATCGCTCAGCGGCTGGGACGTCACGGTGCATCTGGGCCTGGCCTCTGCCGACGTGCTCCTCGGTTCCTGGCCCGCCGTCCCGGACGACTGGCCGCGCCTGATCCGTCCAACCCTCTACGAGGTGACCGGCCTGTGCGCCGCCCTCGCTTTCGCCACCGACGCCCTCGACCTCTCGAACAGTCTCGCCGGAGTCTGATAGGCCACCGAACGCGCAGGCCGCTGACCTGTACCGCGGCTGGGGCTCGTCAGTGATGCCCTACGGCGTGCTGACTGTGATCGACGCTGATGAGCTTGCCACTGGCTCTTAGCCGCTCCCACGCCTCTGTGGCATCGAGATTGTTGTACATGTCCGGCGACGCTATCGGCTGAGGGGCAGGGCTGCTCCTGGGATGACAAACCGCATGCTGTAGGGAACTCCAGGCCTGGATCCCGGAGGGACCTTCCTCGCTACAAGGCAGTGCTCTCCGCCGGCTGAGGCACCCACCCGCTGAGGGCTCAACGAGGCGGGAGCGATGCAAGATGAGACCGTACGCGCCGGCTGAAGTGTGCTGCACAACGCGTGTCTCTCACGAGTGCGGCCAGGTTGTGCCATACGGTCTGGCGAATATCCCTGGGCGTTGTCCGATGATGGCGTGCCAGGGTTTGCTCCACGGCAGCGACGTTGCCGGGCAGTGGCTGAGCGGAGCTGCGGTCGCCGAAGGGGTGATCGGTCTCGGTCAGCACACGATCGAGCGGGATGGTCTGCAGCAGAGCCGTCTTGCGTGCGGCGGAGACGTTGACGGAGAAGTAACAGCCCAGACGGACGGCACGGGCGGTCTGTTCCGGGGCACCAAGCCACCAGTGGAGGACCATGCCAGGGGCCGGGGCACGTTCGAGTTCGTCGAGCACCTGCTCGCAGGCGCCGTAGCTGTGGATGCTGGCGATGCGCGGGGTGCGCTCCAGGACGCCGAGGACACTGCGGAGAGTGGTCTGCTGGCGTTCGAGCGGGACTCGGCTCTTGCCGTCGAGTCCGATCTCGCTGACTAGGGGGGTGCGGGCAATCAGCTGGGTGAAGGTGTCGGGGTCGAATGCGGTGTGGCTGCGGGCGAGTCCGGGGTGAGCGCCGACTCCCCAGATGATCCGGTCGTCGTGCCGCTGGACGGCCTCAGTGGCCTCGGTCAGGGAGCGGGTGGCGGCGAAGATGACGGCGCCCAAGCCGGCGAGGTCGTCGGCCGGGACGCTGGTGTCGATGTGTGCGTGCAGGTCCAGCGGCGGCAGTGCGCTCGTCCTCATGGGTACAGCAGCTCCAGTTCTGCGACGCCCCGCCTGCACAGGTCGTAGGCCTGGCGGGTGGGGTAGTCGGAGGGCAGGTTCAGGGTGGTGATGTCGGCTAGGCGCAGGCCGCGGGCGAGGAAGGTGCGCAGTGAGGGTTCGACCGACTTGCCGGTCAGGTAAGCGCTGAGGTTCGAGTCGTGGCGGGTGTGCAGGTAGTCGGTCGTGTCTTCGATCTGGGCAGCGCGGAAGGAAGCGCGGCGCAGCAGGCAGCCGAAGCACACGCCG
Source organism: Streptomyces sp. WAC00040 (assembly GCF_056835925.1). NCBI lineage: Bacteria > Bacillati > Actinomycetota > Actinomycetes > Kitasatosporales > Streptomycetaceae > Streptomyces > Streptomyces sp. WAC00040. Next base: position 4,062,612 of record NZ_JAKQZE010000001.1, on the reverse strand, counting down.
CAGTGGGTGCGTACGGGAATGCGGTGGGTGCGGTGTCCGGTGTGGGCGCAGGAGTGGGTGTTACTGAGCAGCCGGGTGGCAGCGGTGGGGCCGACCAGTTCGGCGGCCCGGGTGAACATTTCGCCTTTGGTGTGGGCGGCGAAGGGGTTGTGGATGTGTGCGTGGGCTCCGGCGTTGTGGGCGATGGTGGCCAGGGTCTGCAGGAAGAGTGGGTGGGTGGTGCGGGTGGATACGGCGCCGCGCTGGTCGGCAGTGAGCGGCACGTTGAGGGAGGCGAAGCCGTTCTCCGGGATCCACAGCGGGACCTTTTCCACTGCTGCGGCGGCCAGGCCGAGGGCGAGGAAGAGCAGGGAGCGGGTGCGGGTGGAGTACTCGTTGGGCAGCTTCGTGCCGGTGGGCTGATGGCTTTTGCGGGAGAAGCGCAGGGCCTGGTGGGGTTGTGGGGGGCCGTCGATGAGGTGGGCGATGGTGTCGGCGACGGTTCGCTGGATGGGGGCGAGGGTGGTGGCGCCGACGTGGGAGAGCAGTAGATGCTGCTCGGGTCCGAGGTCGTGGCGGGAGTGCAGGGCGCCGACGGCGGAGTCGGCGCCGCCGCTGAGCAGGACCACTCGCCGGATCCCGGAGTGCGGTGTGTCGTGGATGGTTTCTTGCGGGGTCTCGGCGGTGTGGAAGCGGATCGACCATTGGTCTCCGGACAGGAACGCCAGGAGGGCTTCGAGGCGTTCGCGCACCGCAGTCCAGCGGGCCGGGGCGTAGACGGGGACGTCCAGTTCGAAGGTGCGCTGGGTCCAGTTGGAGCGGGCGGCGCGGCGGGGAGAGGTGCGGTCAGCGGCGTAGACCAGGGTAGCCAGGCGGACCAGTTCGATGTTGGGTTCGGGGACGGGGCCCAGGGCTCCCAGAGACGGTCCGAGAGTAGAGACGAAGGAGCCGCCCGCCCCGGCGGGCCACCAGAACACGGTGGTGTCGTCGGGCACGGGGCGGGTGGTATCCGCGTCCAGGCGCATGGTGAAGGCGGGCATCAGGGCTCCATCCAGATGGACCGCATCGCGGTGATGCCCTCTTCGACGGCCTGAGTGATCTCGGTGGTGCTGGGACCGGTGATCGTGAGGGAGGCGCGGTCGGCCAGGGCGCGTGCAGTCTCGCGCAGTTGGCGTTCGCCGTCGGCAGTGGCCCAGGCGGGGCGGGAGCCGTCGTTCATCTTCGCCGCGGTCTCGCTGATGACCGCTTCGAAGATGATCAGGGCCAGGGTTTCCCGGACGACTTCGTCGGGGCTGGGGGGTGTGCTGTCGGTGCCGGCTTCCAGGACCCATTGGGCTACCTCGCTGGCGACGAAGCGGCGTTCCTGGTCTTCGATGGTGCCGTCGGCAAGCGGCCCGCAGGCCGCGTCCACGATGCGGCGGGTCCAGTCGATCGGGTCGTCGGCGGCGGCCTGCAGTTGTGCGTAGTCGAGGCCAAGTTCCTGCAGAGCCTGTGCGTTGCCGGTGCGGTAGGCGTAGGCCGCGGCCGCGGCACGGCCTGCGGTGCGTGAGGACCGGGCGACGCTGCGCTGCGCCCCTCCCCCGCTACGGCCTTCCCCGGCCCCTCCGGATCCGCCGCCTACACCGCCGGGGCCGTCGGCGTGGCCGCCCGAAGGGCGGAAGAGGCCGAGGGCAGGGATCAGCTGATCGGTGTTGAGCTGGGGTGGGGGCGCGCCGGGACCGGAGCCGGCCAGAGCATCGAGCCACTGGGTGATGTTGTGCTGCAGTTCTTTGCTGGCCGGTGTGCCGTTTCCGGTGTAGGAGCCTTTGGTGCCCATCAGCGGCGGCTTCCTGTGGCCAGGGCGATGTCAAGGGTGCGCCCGATCTGATCCTGGCCGGCCGGGACATGGCTCTTCCAGTGCTCCAGCACTCCGCGGAAGACGGGGACGCCGGACGGTAGGACCAGGATGGTGGCCGGTTCCAGTTCTCGGGCAGGGATGGACTGCAGGAGGCGAGTGGCCCGCTCGGTGGTGGCCGGGTAGGCGGTGGCAATGCGGACCAGACTGCGCACGGCTGCGGTCTGGTCGGTGGGGCGGTCCCGGCCGGCCCGGCCGAGGTATTCGACCAGGCTCAGGGCGTCGTCCTCGCCGAGCGCGGTGATGTCGGCGTCGGTGACCCGGCGCTGGTCGAAGCGCACGCCGGACAGCAGGTTGGCCGCGATGTCGCGCAGCCGACCGGGCAGTCCGGCGTCGAGGAGCTGCTCGCCGGTGAACGCGGCTGCCAGGTAGAGGTAGGGGGCCAGGTCCACGTCGCCGAGGCTCGGGGGGAGTTTGGCCCATCGGATCAGGTCGTCGTCGAAGGCGACCGGCTCGCTCCCGCCTTCGTCCGGCGTCGGCCTCGGTTCCTGATCCGGGGAAGCAGCGTTGTCGGGAGTGGGGTCGGCGTCCTCAGCGGTGGGGGGTTCGGGGGCGGGTCGGCCGGCGGCTGTCTCCAGTTTGGCCATCCGGGAGCGCAGTTCACCGCGGGCCAGCCACCCCAGGACGATGGCGAAGGCGTCGGGCAGTAGTTTCTCCAGCACCATGAGCTTGGCCACGATGTCCGGCTCGAGTTCGATACCGCGATGGCCTGCGACGGACTGGCGCACCCGCAGGTCGTTGAGGAAGCGCTTGATACGGCGGGGGCTGCCTTGGAGCTTCTCGTAGAGGATGGGTGTCATCCGTGAGGCAAAGGCCATTTCGGCGAGGATGTCATTGCCGTTCACGGCCTCGGCCAAGTCGTCCAGCAGGCCCTTCTCCAGCCGCAGGTGTACGCAGGCCTCAATGTAGGGGGTGAGTTCCTCGACGGTCAGGCGCTGAGAGAGCTGCAGCAGGACGAGGAATGCCTCGGTGTCGAAGCGGCTCAGGGTGGGCAGCGGCACCGTGGTCTGCACGATCTTGTGCAGGTAGAGGCTGGCCGGTTCCTCGAAGTATCTCTCTTGTGCTGCCTGTTGTCCGCTGCCGGGGTCGGGGAAGCGGGCTCGCAGGGCGTCGGCAACCCGGTGCTCGTCAGCGGCGACGACGAAGGCCATCTTCGGCACGGCCAGGAACAGCCGGATGGTCTCCAGCGTGTCCACGACCGTGTCGGGCAGGCAGCGGTCGAGATCGTCGACCAGCACGACCACGCGCCTGAGGTGGCTGAGTTCGGCGGACTCCATCAGTGTGCGGAACTCACTGCGGAACTCGCCGAGTCCGCGTGAGGGCGGGTCGCCTGCGTCGGCATCATCGTTGCTGGGCTCGGTGTTGATCAGGCTGGTGAGGTCGTCGACGGAAGGCAACTGCAGGGTAAGGGACGTCTTGGCCGCCACTTGCAGGGCCTTGGCCCAGTCGACTCGCTGGCGCAGCTTGGTCAGCATCGTCCGGGCGCGGCTGATGCGGCCCTCTGGCTGTTCCTTCTTGGCGAGCTCGGCGGCGACGGCGCTGAGCACCTCGCCGATCAGGGTTTCCTTGGCGCCCACACCGGGGTCGTAGCGCCACGGGTCTGTGCTGATCACGAGAATGGTCGTGTCCGTTGCGGGCGGCTTGGGGGCGAGTTCGTCCTCGATGAGGCGGAGCACGGTGGTCTTGCCACTCCCCCAGGCGCCCGAGACTCCGACGGTCACCGGGTCAAGGGCGTCGTCGAGGACTGCCTGGACCACGGTTTTGGCCACCGCGTCAAAAGACAGAAGATCCAGGCGTGTCGGCTCGTCCGACCACAGCTGTGCAGACATATTGCTCTTGCCCATCCCCAGGGCCTGTGACTATCTCGTCTCAGGCGATACCCGCACCAGCACTGCGCATACGGACGCTCCCGAGCGTGCAGCAAACACACACAATAGTGCTCACTTCATCCTCAACAATAGAAACAGGCGCATCCGTTGCGGCCGCCGACGTGGCCGACGCCGACCCGGGGCAGGCGGCGGATGACTGCATCCTCGGTCTGCCCGTGCCGACTCGATTCGGCCATTGCGTGCGTGAAGCCGGGCGCGCCACAGCCGAGAGAGTAGCCGCCAGCCCGCACCCAGTACGCCAGTGCGTCGATCAACTCACGCCGCGATGCTTGCGCGGGCGCTCGCCCGGCATCGCGGGCGGCACCAGCGGTTCGAGCACCGCCCATCCGACATCGGAAAGATCCGTAGGGTACCCCCCGCCGTTCGGCCACACCCGCCTCCCCATAGTGCAGGGCCTGCTAGCTAGCCTGCCCTTGCTGGCACTTAGCAGATACCTACTAACTCCATTGCTGTTACGGTCTGTTACGCGACAACGCTCAAGGTGCAGCGCCAGTCTGTCAGCAAAACGGCACGGTGGGTTAGGCGCCACTGTCACGCCGGCGGCGCCTCCAGCCCGTTACCTGCCTACTCCAGGTAAATTCCGGCGAACGCACCGTCGAAGCCGAGCGCGGCCAAGCCCGCCTCGACACTCGGGTAGGTCGTCCCGTGCGGGCCGCCGACCAGGACGTCGAAGTCGGCGCGGCTGATCTCGGGCTCGAGCCACTGGTTGCCGCACCGGCAGCGGACCCAGACGTTGCGCCCATGGTTGATGAGCAGCCAGTCGCGTCGGGCACGGCAGGCGGAGCACATCACGGGGATGCCGCCGAGAGCGAGTTCGCGTGAGTGGCCGACGCAGCGAATCGCCCTGGGTCCGTCGGCGGGCCGGGTCTCGGCCTGGAGCCGCAGCAGGGGGTCGGTACCAGTGGGGAGGACGGGCAGCGCGGGTGCCGGCTCCGTGGTGCGGGCGGTGGTTCTGAGCACGAGCGTCATCTCCCGGTTGTCGGTCCTGTCTTCATCCGTAACAGCCGGTAGGCCGGCTGTCCATACATTTCGCGGCGTCCGCTCGGTCGGTGGTCGACTACCGGTTCGACCTGGTCAGCGACCCGGCGAGCGGTGGTTGGAGTCTTGAACAGCCCCGAGCGGTGCGGCTGCCGTCGCGTTCCGTTCGCTGGTTCGGCTGCTCGGCGTGGCGGCCTGGCGAGTGGCGACCCGCGGACGACGGGCACCTTCACCCGGGTGTGCCGGGAGCTGGGCGATGCGCCGCAGACGCCAGACCAGGACGTCGTTCACGTCATCGGCGCTGTCGAGTTCGCGCATGTCGATGGCCTGGCGCAGGAGGGCTTCGGAGTCGTGGCCTGCCCGCTCGGCCTGGGCGAGGGTGGCGATCAAGGCGTCGGTCCTCGCTTCCATGCCCTCTGCCCGTACGACCTTCTCCGGCAGGACGGCGCGAAGGGTGGCTTCGTGCGTGCGGCGCTGGGCTTCTGGAAGGGCCTGACCTTGGTCGTGCAGCACCCGCATCGGGGCGGCAGCGGCCTGCCGGTAGGCGGTGCGCAGGTGCGCGGCGGCTTGTCGGGAGGCGTGGGCCTGCTGGGCATGCCCACGCGCGGAGTGCCAGCGGGCGGCGGCGAGCGTGACCAGGACGAGGGTGGAGACGAGCATGGCGGTGGTACCGCCGTCCTCGCCTCGACCGAGCGCTCCGCCGGCCTGAACAATGCCCCGAGCTGCTGAACGGAGAGCCCGAGTGTCAGCGCGTTCGGCGCGGACATGACTACGGGTCGCCCGCTCGAATGCACGAGCCGCGGCGGCCAGCTGGGCGCGGGTGGTGGCTGGTGAGGTCTGGGCCACCGCGTCGAGCAGTTCTCCGACGCCGACGAGCTGGGCGGCGGCCTGGCCCTCCTCGTCGCGTTCGAAAAGCGTGACCGAGCGCTCGGCGATGACGACCGCGTTGCGTCGTTGACGGGCGGGCGGTGACCAGTTCGTCCGGTCAACGGCGACCGCGGGCGCGCTCGGCTCTGCGGCACCGTCGGTGAGGCGTAGGCGGATCTTCGGAAGGGAGAGGTCGGGGCCCAGTTTGGATCCGGGGTACCAGACCGGGGCTCCGTCGCGGTTACGGTCGCCGGGCAGGGCCACGTTGTAGCCGAGCGCGTCACCGGACGGAGCGTGCCGCAGCTTCACCCGCACCCCCGCCTCTCGGAGCCGCGTGAAGAACTCCTCCTCCGAATCCGCTCCCGCCACGGCTCGACGAACGGCCTCCCGGAGCGTCTCGCGCGAGGTCTCCGGTCGGCCGGTGCGCTCGGCCTTGAACTTCTCAGCGCTGCTGGGATTCTTCGCTGCGGTTCCGTCGCCGGCGTTGAGGCGCCGCAGGCCCATCGCCCTCTCGATGCGGCGGCATTCGGCCTGGGCCTTGTTGAAGTCGTAGTTCAGGCGCGGGTTGCGCAGGTCGCCGCGTACGAGGGTGGCGACGATGTGGATGTGGTCCTCCGCGTGGCGGACGGCGATCCACCGGCAGCCGTCGGGATCTCCGTCCGGTGCGATGCCGGTGGCGTGAACGATGCGCTGGGCGACGGCGTTCCACTCCTCGTCGTCCAGCCGCCGGTCCCCCGGGGCGGTGCGGACCGAGCAGTGCCAGACGTGCTTGGCGGGCGCGCGGTCGCCGGCCTGCTTGACTCGCAGGTCCAGGGCGGCGGTGAGCCGGGCGAGGGTGACCTTCGGGGCGGGGTCGAGGCCGGTGTCGCGGCCGGGGTCAGGGGCGAAGCCGTCCCAGGAGCCGACGAGGTGCGCATCGGTGTGCTCCTCGCGCCGTCCGGGGCCATACAGGTAGACGAGGAGGCCGTGGGTGCGAGAGCCGCGCCCGATGTCGGGAACCATCACAGCCGCCGAGTCACCAGGTCGTTCGCCGCGTCATCGACTCGGGCGAGAAGCCCGGTCAGCGCGCCCAGCGCGTGTTCGAGTTCACCGGCGCGCGGGTGGCCACCGCTGTTGAGGACGAAGGCGATCTGGTTGATGTTGTTGCCGATCCGGGCCAGCGCGGTGCGCAGTGCGGCGAGTTCGTCGATGGCGGCGTCGAGCTGGTCGCTACTGTGCACGGCGGCGTGTCCGCGGGCGGCGCTCAGGCCGGCGGTGGCGAGGAAGCGGGCGACGGTGACGCCGCGCTGGGTGGCGGCGTCGCTGATCTCGGCTTTCTCGGTGTCGGAGAGGCGGGTGGTCGTCTTGCGGGCGCGCTCACTCGGGTTACGGCTGCGGCGGCGCGGGGTGCGGTCGGGGAAGGCGGGCGCGCTCGGGCTCGTCTGCTGGGGGTCGGCAGGGTCATCTGCTTCTCCCCCGGTGACCGGCGCCCCCTGGTGCCGGTTGCCCGGCTGGTCCCCGAGCGAGGGCGCTCGGGGACCAGCCGGGCTTCCCCCGCCCTCCTGGGCGGGGGCAAGTGCGTACGACGGGCCGTAGGACCGTCGTACGCGATAGCTTGCTCCGCCAGGAGCCGCGGTGGGGTCACGCTGCTGTCCAGCGGAGGTGGCCACCGGGTCGTTGGTGTTCACCGGCTCGTCTCCGGGTCCTGCTGCTGGATTTCGCGGACGAGTTCCTCGATCCAGTCCATGGCCAGGACGGGGTGGTGCAGGGTCCAGGGCCGGTCGTGCTGCTCGCGTTGCACGATCCAGGTGGTGTCGGGGCCGGACTGGGCGCGGTGGAGGTGTCCGTGCTGGTGCAGGACGGTCAGCCAGGAGTCGACTTCGGCGGGCGTGGCCGGGTGAGTGCGCATCGGATGCTCTCCGCTTCTGCTGTGGCGGGATGTCTCGGAGACATGCGGAGCGGGTGACCGGCCGGGGTGACCGACTCGGTCACCCACTCCGTGGAGGTTCGGTCAGGGCCGGGAGGAAGTGACCGGCTGGCGGTGCTGCTCGCGCAGCTGGGCCATCAGCGCGGTCAGGGTGTCGCTGGACAGCGGAATCTGCTGACCTCGGATCGCCTGGGCGACCACCTTGCGGGTGAGTTTGTCCTCGGCCCTGACCGCCGACCGGGCGATCTTCAGCAGCTCCTCGGTGTCCGGGTCAGGTCGCCGGTCACCAGTCGGCTGAGCAGCCCGGTCAGTGACCGGCGGCGAGGTGACCGGCGGGGCACTGACCGCCGCCGGGCTGCCCTGGGCATCACCGACCGGGGCAGGGCCGTCGGGGCGGTCAGCGCCCGTCCGCCCCTTGTCCACCTGTCCCGGCAGGTCAGAGGCACCGTGACTCCGGTTGTGGTGGTCGGTGACCGACTGGCCGCTGGCCGCCGGGGTCGAGTCTCCGGTCACTGACCGGGGGGCGGTGTCCTCGTTGGTCGGGGACAGCGGCAGCCGGTCGGTCAGAGCGGTGACCGACTGACCGGGCTCGACCTGACCGACCGCTGACCGCTGCTGACCGGCCCGGTCGGTCCGGGTGACCTCGATGGCCTCGCCCCGGTCAGTCTGACCGAGGTGACCGGACTCACCGAGGTTCTGTCGGTCAGCGTCCGTGACCGGGCCCCGGGCGATGAGGATGTAGAGGTGGACCGCTCCGGCCAAGGCCAGCGGGGCGATGGTGGAGAGCACCGCAACCACCGCGTCGCCGAGCCGGAGGCCGGTGCCGGCGACCGTGTCCTGGTTGATGCGGACCGCGTGGAGCGCGTTGGCCCAGATGCTGGCGGCGGTGGCCGTACCGAAGAGGGCCCAGACGTAGAGCCGGGCGCGCAGGGGTGCGTTGCGCAGGACCAGGAGGGCTCGGATGCCGTAGGCGATGAACCCGTCGATCACCAGGGGGAACAGGTAGGTAAGGAAGCCTCGGATGTGGATGGCGACGGCCATCTGCTGCAGGGCGTCATACGACAGCGCGCATCCCGCGCCCCCGAGGGCCACGACAGCCGCGCGGTCCCACCCGGATATATGCGCCGTCTTCGGCGCGCTTGCGGTGTTCATGCCGCCGTCCCGAAGTCGTCGCGGACCAGGCGCTCGCCGCTGGTCTCGGGGGGTGGGGTGTTCGTGGTGGGCTGGTTCAGGGTTCGGTTGCGCTCGGCCCGGCGGATCTCGCGGTATCGCTTCTTGGCGTGCTCCTCGGTGACCTTCAGAAGCCAGGCCAGGCGCTGCTCGCTCACCCCGTGGCGGTAGGCCGCGTACTCGACCGCGCGGCGCTCCGCATGGGTGAGGTGCACGTCGCGCCCGGCGATGGTGGCGTTGACGCGGCTGTAGTCGAGGCGGCTGGCGAGCTTGTCGTGCAGCGGCCCGCGCTCCTCTTCCGTCAGGCCGCCACGGATCCCGTCGGTGTCACCCCCTTCGAGAGCGGCGTCCAGGCAGGTGCGGCGGACCGGGCACTGGCCGCACAGCGCCTTGGCCGTGGCGATCTTGGCGGTCTCGTCGGGTTCAGGGAAGAAGACTTCGGGGTCCACCGGGTTGTACTCGGTGCTCTGGCAGATGGCATCGGCCTGCCAGGTCTGGTCGCCGAGCTGACGGTGGTGGGCGGGGCCGTTCATCGTGCTGGTCATGCGGGGTGCTCCGATCGCTCTCCGCGCGCAGGGGCGTCGGCGGAGAGGTGCGCTGGCGGTAGGCCCCCTCGGACGGCGCTGCGGGGGCGCGGTCCGGCGGGGTGGCCTGTGGGGGGGTCAGGCGGCGGCGCTGTGGCGTCTGCGGTCGACGGCCTCGAACTCGACTCGGGCGGTCATTTGCGCGAGCCTGCTGGCGACGCGATCCCCGAGGTACGAGCGCAGGTCCTTGATCGCCAGGTTGGTCGTGATCAGCGTGGGGAGTTCGTAGTTGTACCGCCGGTTGATCAGCCGGTACGTCACTTCCTCGACCCACTCGCTGGCCTTGGCCGCGCCGAGGTCGTCGATGATCAGGAGCGGGCACCGACTGACGGCCGCCAGCTCCCGCTCGCTGTCGACCCCGGGCCGGGGGCGGAGATCGGCGTAGAGGTCGGCAGCGGTGGTCGCGCGCCAGCGAACACCGACCCCGCTATTGACCAGCGCTCGGACTGCGCCGTACGCCTGGTGTGTCTTGCCCGCGCCGACGACCCCGGCCATCAGCAGGCTAGGTCCGGTGGTGACCTGTCGTCGGGCTCCTCGGCTGGGGGCGACGGCCGCGTCGGTGACCTTCCGGACCCACTCCAGGACCGTGGGGTGGTCGGCGACAGCCGCTTGATAGCGCGGGGGCATCCCGGCGAGCAGGGCGTCCAGCGGCGAGAAGGGCTCGGCGTCGTCCGGCAGGGCGGCGTCGGCCGGGTCGATGTTGCGGGCGGCCAGGATCCTGGCCATGCGCTCCAGCGTGGCTTCGTTGCCGAGGAGCTGCGGCTCGCGGTGACGGGTGTGCATCACAGCTCCTCGGCGTAGGCGGCAGACGCGTTGGCCGGGTTGGTCCACGCCTGGTGGGCAGGCACGTTAGGCCGGATTCCCGGCCGCACCAAACCGCTGGAGCGAGCGTTCATCGCCTCGTTGACCATGCTGGTCAGCACGCTCGGGTGCTTCGGGTTGGCCGCGAAGTTCGCCAGCCCGGCCCGGATGTGCTCCGGCGCGATGCCCTCGCCCAGGAGCTTCTTGGTGATCCGCCCGAGGTGCCCGATCACGTCGCTCGGCGGGCGTTCGTCGCACCCGGCGACGTACTCCCCGACGAGGTCCTTGGCGGAGACGCCAGCTGCGGGCGCTGTGCGCCCCGTAGGGACAGGAGATCCAGGATCCAAGATCCTAGATCCAGGCCCCGAGCCTTCGGGGAGGCTTCGGGGAAGGTTCGGGGAGCCTTCGGATACAGCCCTCTGACCTGGACTTTTAACCTTGTTCGGCCCGGGTGCGCTGATGGCTTCGGCGGCGGCCTCCGGCCGGTCGGCGGCTGGCCCATCTGACTGGTCCGGCACCGTCGAGGCGGGTACGGCAGGCAGATCGGGGGCTCGGGGTGCCCTCGCCGAGGTCTCGGCGAATCCTCGGGGAGTAGTGGGCGAGCCCTCCGCCCTCCGGGTGCAGGAGCCCTTGCACGGTGCGCACCGGTCGGCAGCCTGGTGCTGCGGGCACGAGGGCAGGCGGGACTGGCTCGGCTTGTCGATCTTCTGGTGCTCGGACCAGGTCACGACGTGGAGGTAGAGGCGGCCGTCGCATCCGGTGTACCGGCAGATCAGTTCGGCGTTCGCTAGCTGGTGGAGGTCGTCCTCGACGTGGACCGAGGTGTGCTCGGCGCGCAGCGGCCAGAGCAGCCCAGCGATGATCGCGGCGTTGTCCCGGTGGCGACCGTGGTCGTCGGACTGGGTGAGCAGGCCGAAGAAGGTGCGCTCTGCCTCGACGCTCACTTCGGCGAGCGACTCGGAGACGAACGCCTCCGGCTTGATGGTTCGTATCCGCGCCATGTCAGCAGCCCCGACCGGCGGCGACCAGGTCGCTGCGGGTGAGGGTCGCGGCGGCGACGTCGAAGGTGTGCGGCCGAGTCCAGTCCGCCTCCGGCCAGGCTCGCAGGATCCAGCGGGCTGCGACCCTTGCGGTCGTCGGCCCCAGCTCCAGGGTCTCCCCGGCCTCGTCCTTGACGATGGCGTGCGGGTGGGGCCACGCCTCCTTCGGGTCGTTGAGGCTGACCCGGACAGTGGCCGCGCCCAGGATCATGTCTGCGAGCTGGGCGGCGAGGCGGCGCTGGCGGTCGGTATCCGGGCAGGCTGGGGTTCCACTCGGCATGGCGAGCATGCGATACTCCGTTGTTCGTAGGAATGCGGTGCGGCGGTTCTCGTGCAAAAGCCCCGCCGCCCGCGAGATGTGAATCGGCACTCTTCGGGGTGCCGGCCCGGCGCTTGGGAGTTGGTAGCTCCCGGGCGCCGCTCTCATCCACCCCGGTGGGCGTCATGGCCCCTGTGGGTACATCGCCCCTCCCCTCCTGGCCAGTCCCCGGCCGGTGATCCGCTTGTGCAGGGACCAGAACCGTATGGCGACCGCTGGCACAAGTCCAGCTTCTCCACACCTGCTCCGACCAGGCATGGAACACTGAACTGGACGAACTCCTGGGTCAACGTACACCGCAGTGGCGCCCTTGCGTCAACTGCAATGTCGGCGCGCGAGACGACGCTAGTCATGATCACCACTGGAGTGGATAGGATGGTCGTCATGACGAAGGGTTGGGGATGACCGAGAAGAACGAGCGCACCTTCGCGGAGCTGCTCGACTACCTGTTTCGGGAGGTACATCCGAAGGGGCGCGGTCCGTACACGTACGCGGAGGTGTCACAGGGGATCCGCGACACCTCGGGCGTGGCCATCTCCGCAAGCGCCATCCAGCAGCTTCGCACCGGAACCAACACGAACCCGAAGATGCAGACCATCCGGGCGTTGGCCGGATTCTTCGGGGTGAACCCGGGCTATTTCTTCGACGGGGAAGAGGCCGAACGGCAGCGTGCAGAGATCCAGGTGATTGCCGCCATGCGCGACCAGGGGGTGCGCCGGGTCGCCTTGCGCGCCAACGGGCTCAGCACGTCGAGCCTGCACATGCTGAACACCGTGATCGACCAGGCTCGCCGGCTGGAGGGAATGCCGGAGGAGTCGGACGACTCCGGGCTGCTCGACGACGAATGAGTTCAGTGCCGCCCGAACCGCGGCATGCGGCCCTCCGTCGCGGTCAGACGGCATCGCTTCCGTGGCGGCCTTCCAGCAGCACGATCACTCGGAGGAGGTCGCTGCGCATCGGTCGCAGGGCGACGATGCGGACAGCAATTTCCCGACCTTGGTGATACGGAATCCTGAGCCGGCGCAGAGCACCGTGGGAGTGCTCGACCATCTCGCGACGATCCCACATCTGTCGCGCGGCTGGCGATCCCGCGAGGATGTCGCGCTCCAGTTGCCGCAGGGCCTCGCTCTTCGGGTGGTGAGCGCGCTCATAGCGGATCTGCCCGAGAAAAGGGCGGGCCCAGTCCTGTTCCCAGTTCACGAGATGCTCACGAGCCTCCGGCTCCAGAAAAGCCCATCGCATCTGATTGGCCTGGTAGGCAGCCCACGGAAACCAATCAAGCAGCGGCTCGTTGTAGCTGATCACGTTCCATGCGAGATCCGTGGCGAAGGCGGGAGCGGGGGACTGATTGTCCAGGAACTGCTGGAGCAGCACCTCGTCCACATCTGTTGCCGCGTCCACATCCGGCGTTGAGGCAAGTGCCGGCGGACGACCGACCGCCCTCAGGTACAACACGCGACGCTCTGCCGGGCTCAGCCTCAGCGCCGACGAGAGCCGATCGAGGAAGTCGGCCGAGTACTTGGCCTCGTTGCCGCGCTCCAGTGCGCCGTACCAACGTTCGCTCACTCCGGTCAAACGAGCCACGTCACGCTGCGTCAGCCCTTTACTCCTGCGCCCTGAGGCTGCCAGGCCCATAATCGCGCGCGGATCCGTGCGGCTCCGCCATGATCGCAGCAGCTCAGGCAGGGACTCACCGTCAGGTTCGTCGCCCTCGACCTGCCCACCCCGAGAGTCCATGGCCCGAAATTAGATCTCATGATGAAGTGACATGCATCACGACACGCCCCGAAACAGCATCAAGAGATCACGAAACGGTCATCCAGCGTAGTCAGACATAGCGGGTAGTCGACCGTTCAACCATCTGTGTCGTGCGCCACAGCGGCCCGCGATCACGGGCTTCACCCACTGTCGATCAAGGTCGAAGGATTCCTCCAGCCTGGCACTCTTCCATCCTCCTCACAGGGATCGAGTCACCATCCGTAACCGGAACTCACACTTCCGGGAAGCGTGAGTTCCGCCTTCTTCTTGGCATCCTCTTGGCTGTCACTCAGCAGCAAGTTGGTGCACAGCCGAGGCCGAGGGGGATTGCCATGCCCTTGCCAGAAATCGACGAGAGTCGACTGCGCAAATCATGTGAGGAGCAGGTCGATCTCCTGCACCTACCGCATCGCTTCAGCACGCGCGAACTGCGCGAGGCGATAGCCACCCTTCGCGGGAAACCGATCATCCTGAAACCGTTGAGCACGCTCGACGCTGTCGAAGCGCCCTGTGGCATAAGGATCGAGACGCCGTCCGCCGACCTCCTCTATTACGAGGAAGGCACGTCCGTCCACCACCAGCGACACATTCTCACGCACGAACTGTGCCATGTGTTCTGCGACCACCCCGGAAGCCTGCAGGTCGACGCGGATACGGCACAGGCTCTCGGGGTGAACCCCACGCTGGTGATGCGCATGTCGGGACGCACGAGTTACTCGACGGCCGACGAACGCGAAGCGGAAATGATGGCGACGGTTATCCGCCAGCGCATCTACCGTGAACGCGAATCCCCTTCTCATCAGCCGACGAGGGGATCGGACAGCTGGGACGCGCTTTTCTCCCAGCCCATTAAGAAAGCTCGGTTCCGCTCACGATGAACTCCGTCTTCCTTGGCATGGCCTGCCTGCTCGCAGTGGCTGCCGCCTACTGGGTCCTCGGTCGAGGGGCGCCCCGTCCGACCGGCACATGGGCCATGGGCGCGCTCCTCGGCTCATTCGCCCTGGCCTTCGCCACCTACGCCCCGCTGTTCGAGAACGCCGTTGAGGGCGTCGTGCCGCACGTCGCCCGGCTGCTGAGCAACTGTGCTTCCCTGGCCGCCGCCACAGCGGTCCTGGCTGTCTCCTTCCAGCTCAACCTGGAACCCGCGGAAGCGCAACGGCGAGTCCGGCTGCGTCTCGTCCTCTTCGCCACGTCCGCCCTCGGCATGATCGTGCTGTTCACGTACGAGCAGATGACGCATCGCTCTCCGCAGGTGTATGCGCTCTATCTGCTGCTTTTCATCTCCTACCTCGGTTTCGCCATCGTCGACTTCCTGGTGCAGGCCGTAAGCCAGTCGAGGTCGACCCGCCGCAGCAGCGTCCGGATAGGTCTGCGCATGGCGGCAGCAGGGTGCGTCTTCGCACTGGTCTACGCGGTGTACAAGCTGACGGTCCTCATCTCCCTGGGCCTGGGCTTCCACCTGGTGTCCGACCATTCGGAGTGTTCGTCGCTCGTGTCTACGCCGTGCGTCTTCAGCGTGACGTCTCCGGCGCTCGCCGTCCTGTTGATCTGCGTCGGTCTCACCCTGCCGGCTGTCGTCTACCCGGTCAGCCAGGCCCGACGTCGCCGCTGGGAGGCACAATCCTTCGAAGCCCTCGGTTCTCTCTGGCAGGACCTATCCGCCGCGATGCCGAATATCGACCCGGCCTTCGACGAGGCCGCTTCGAACGACTCGGACTTCCTGCTCCAACGTAGGGTCATCGAGATCAACGACGGCATCCTCGCCCTTCGTCCGTACCGGTCCCGCAGGGTGCAGGAGGTGGCCCAGGGCACGTTCGACGCTGGAACAGAGGCGGGAGCCGCAGCGGTCGAGGCGGCTGTCGTGAAGGCAGCGCTGGCCGCTTCGAAGGCCGGCCGGTACGCCGACAAGGTTGCCCTGCCGTCGGCGGAGGCAGCCTCCCGCAAGGACCTCCGTGCGGACACGGAGTGGCTCCTCCTGGTGGCCGACGCCTACGCGCACCGGGTTGGGCGTGTCGCCGATGACAGTCAGCCAGAGCCGGTTGGAGCCTGATGGCATGACCGACCCGACTCAAGACCCCCGCTTTCTCCAGGACCCCTACCCCACCTATGCGGCCATGCGGTCCAGGTGCCCGGTGCAGTCCGTGCCCACTGGGTCCGGTGGGCACATCAGCTACCTGGTCACCGGCTACGCGGAAGCGAGGGAAGCTCTCCGCGACGCACGGCTCTCGAAGGACACGGCCGCCTTCTTCGCGGGCAAGGGGTCACGGCGTCGACTACACCCTGCGGTGGCGCACACAATGCTGGCCAGCGACCCGCCCCAACACACCCGCCTCCGCAAGCTGGTGACCAAAGCGTTCACGACCGGGGCCGTCGCGGAGCTGCGTCCGTTCATTGCCCGGGTCACCGACGAGCTGCTGGATCAGTGGCCCGTCGGCGAGCGGTTCGACTTCGTGGCCGGCTTGGCGGTACCGCTGCCAGTCATCGTGATCTGCGAGCTGCTCGGAGTCCCAGAGGGGGACCGACCCGACGTCCAACGCTGGTCAGAAGAACTGTTCGCGGCAGGCAAGTCCGACGTCATCGACGCGGTCTCGCATTCCATGGCTGAGTACATGACGAGCCTCATCGCCGCCAAGCGCCTGGACCCTGGTGCTTCTCTTCTTGACCGACTCATCTCAGCGCGCGACGGAGACGACCATCTAAGCGAGGAGGAGCTGGTCTCTCTGGCGGTGCTGTTGTTCGTGGCCGGGCACGAGACCACCACCAACTTCCTCGGAAACGCCGCCCTGGCGCTGCTCCAGCACCGTGCCGAGCTGGATCGCCTTCGGAAGAATCCGGACGATGTCCCAGCCGTGCTGGACGAGCTGCTTCGGTTCGATTCCCCCGTCAGTACAGCAACCTTTCGGTTCACCACGGAGGCCGTCACGCTCGGCTGTACCGATATCCCTGCCGGTGTCCCGGTGCTGGTCGCCCTTGGAGCCGCCAACCGCGACCCAGAGCGGTTCCCGTCGCCGGACCTGCTCGACTTGGACCGAGACGCCGCCGCTCATCTCAGCTTCGGCCATGGCATCCACCGCTGTGTCGGTGTTCCCCTGGCCAAGGCCGAGGTGGAGATCGCCCTCCGAGCGGTACTGACTCGGTTTCCCGGAATCCGGCTTGCCGCGCCAACTGACCAACTGGACTGGCGGCGCACCCGTCTCGTTCGCGGACTGGCAACTCTTCCTGTCCTGGTGTAGCAGGTGGTAAGTACAAGTCATGCTTCTGCGTACTGGGCGAGCAGGATGCTGGCTCGCGCGAGATGGTCTGGAGTGTCCACCGCGACGCCGTCGTCAGTGACAGGCACCATCCGTACAGCGTGGCCGTGCTCGATGAAGCGCAGCATCTCCACTCCTTCTGCGCGCTCCAAGGGCCCCTGCCGAAGTTGCCGGAAGCGCTGGAGAGAGTGGCCAGCGAATCCGTAGAGGCCCAGCTGGCGTGCGTACTTCGGCCGCTCCCCCTTCGGATAGGGAATGGGGTGGCGCGAGAACATCAGGGCGTCGCCCTGAGCGGCGACGACGACCTTGACGACGTTGCTGTCCAGGGCTGCGGCGATGTCGACCAGTTCGGTGTAAGCGTTCACGGCCAGCGTGCCCGGAGGCAGGTGCTCCAGAGCTTCCGAGATGGCGTCGATCGCACCGGGTGCGATGAACGGCTCGTCGCCCTGCACGTTGATGTATCCGTCGGCTGACAGACGTTCGGCGACCTCCGCGACGCGGTCGGTGCCGGTGAGGTGCTCCCCGGTACGGATGCTGTCGATGCCGAGTTCGCGGCACGCTGCTTCGATGCGTTCGTCGTCCGTTGCGACGACGGCCCCTGCGAGGCGTTCGGCCTCCAGACAGCGCTGGTGGACGTGCCATAGCAGCGGCTTGCCGCCGAGGAGGGCCAGTGGTTTGCCGGGGAAGCGGGAGGCACCCCAGCGGCAGGGTATGACGGCGATGTGCCGGCGCCGTTCGGCGTCGGTCGGTCGGGCTGTGGTGGCGGCCACGGCGTCCTCCTGGTGGTCGGGTTCGGGGGCTTCAGGTGAGCTGGGCGAGCTTGGCGCGGACGGTGGGTGAGGCGGTGGTCGCGAACGGCCGCCACTGGTAGCCGTCGACCTCCTCCTCCTGCAGCGTCACCGCGTGATCGTCCCCGAGGTGGAAGGCCCAGCGGAAGTCCACGTGGTGATGGGCCGGCTCGTTCTTCGACGGGTTCGCGTCGATCGCGTGCACGTCGATGTCGAGGGGGATGTCCTCGTGGCCGGCGAGGGGAACGACGGCGCTCGGCGGGATGCCGGCCTCCTCGTGCAGTTCGCGCAGGGCGGCGTCGCGCAGGCGCTGGTCGGACGGTTCGATGTGCCCGCCGGGCGCCAGAAGTTTCCCGGACGCCTTGTGCAGGATGTGGAGCACGTGCCGTTCACCGTTGATGACGATGGCGCTGCAGGTCACGTGGGCGGGGAAGGTCTTGCGGCTGGTGGGATCGTCTGCGCCCGCGAGTACGTCGAACAGCATCGTCAGGGAGGCGCGCTCGTCCGGGTGGCGGGCGAGGTACGCCTCGGTGACGGCGCGGACGTGTCCGGTGGAGGGTGGCAACGAGGTCACCTTTCGAAGTGGCGGAGCCAGGTTCTGGCGATGGTGTCGCGGTCGGCCGCCGGCATCTCGTGCAGGCCAGGCTGGAGCCGCGCGTGGCTGAGGGCGGCGGTGGCGGCGAGTATCTCGGCCTGGACGAGGTGGATGTAGGTGCCGACGGCGGCTCCGTGCACGAAGTTGACGGCACCGCCGTCGGCGAGAACGTAGAAGTAGTGGCCGGTGACCTCGTACCGGGTCAACTGGGGTCCGACGGGCTGACGTTCGTAGAGGTCGTCGAGGCTGCCCAGTTCGAGTTCGTCCTCGGAGGAAGTCACCGATCCGAGGTACGCGCCGTTGCGCAGGGCGGCGAAATCCTCGTGCCGGAGGGCGAGATTGCCGGTGGCGCACAGGACGAGATCCGCGTCGTGGACGGCCTCGGCGGTGGACGCGCTGGTGCGGAAGCCGAGGGCGTGCGCCTGTACCCGCTTGACCGCGTCGTTGTCGTACACGGTGACGCGCAGGTCCTGGGCACGTAGGGTCTGCGCAATCGAGCGGCCGATCTTGCCGAAGCCGATGACGCAGGCGCTGCGGCTCGTGAGAATGTCCCCGCGGGTGCGGACGAGGGCGTCGGTAGAGAACACGATGGATCGGCCGACGAGGTGGTCCTCGCAGTCCTTGAGCGGTGAGCGGGCCACGGACACGACCGGGCACGGGAGCGGCCCGAGGGCCGCGTACCGCTGGTGTCCGTTCTCGGTGTCCTCGACGACGCCGAGGATGCGGCCGGAGAACTTGTCCACGAGGGTGTCGAGGCTGGCTGCGAAGTAGCCGCCGATGTCGACCAGGACGATGTCCTGGCCGCCGGCCGTGTCCTCCAGGTAGTGCAGGGCCTGGGTCTCGTCGGTGAACCGCTCGCGGCTCAGGTCGTGGACCGGCAGGGTGCGGCGGACGGTGTCGAGGGTCGGCTGGTGGATCGACCGGGGCTTGGGGAGGACGGCGCCGATCGTGGACACCGCGGTCATGGCGCGCAAGAACGCAGGTCGTTCCTGGAGCAGGTGCGTGATGACCAGCGTCGTGATCGCCTGGCCAGCGGGGAACTGCGCGGTGATCCTTCGGAAGAAGGCGTCCAGCCGCGCTCGCTCGGGGGTCTCCATGAGCACTCCTCTCATGATCCGACGGGTGCGCCTAGGCGGCACGGCTGTAGTCAGGCACCGGGGCGGCCAGCGCCTGCATGTGAGCGCGCAGTCCGCTGTGGAGGTCGACCCGCGGCTGCCAGCCGAGGACCTCTCCCGCACGGCCGGGATCGGCACGCGTGAGGAGGACGTCCCCGTTGCGCACGTGGTCCTGGTGGAGCTGGATCTCGCGGCCGGTGAGGCTGTTGGCGATGTCGATCACGTCCAGCAGGGACGCGTTCGAGCCACCGCCGACGTTGATGGTGCCGTGCGCGTTCGGGACGGTGCCGGCGGCGATCGTGGCGGCGACCACGTCGTCGATGTAGGTGAAGTCGCGGCGCTGGTGGCCGTCTCCGTAAAGGCGCAGGGGTTGTCCGGTCAGGGCGGCGTACAGGGCGCGGTGGGTGAACATGTCGGCACGCTGCCGGGGGCCGTAGACGGTGAAGTACCGCAGGGCGACCACGCTGGGGCCGACGGGGCGCTCGGCGTAGGCGAGGCAGAGCTGCTCCTCGGCCAGCTTGGTCACGGCGTACGGGGAGGCGGGGTTGGGGCGGTCGGTCTCGCGGCTCGCGTCGCCTTCGGCCGGGCCGTAGACGCTGGAGGAGGAGGCTACGACCAGCCGGGATACGCCGATCCGGGTGGAGGCTTCGAGGACGCGGTGGGTGGCCAGCACGTTGGACGCGAGGTAATCGCCGAACTGCGGTCCCCAGGAGGGCCGTACGCCGGGGATGCCGGCGAGGTGGAAGACGGTGTCGGCGTCGATCAGGAGCGGGTCGATCGCGCAGTGGAGGAGGTCGGCCGTGACGTGGTGGTATCCCGGGCGACCCCGCAGCGCGGCGAGGTTGGCGGCGGCCGTCGGGTCGGTAGATGGATCTCGGCGGTCCACGCCGATCACGGTGGTGCCGGCCTTGACGAGGGCGTGGGCGAGGTGCGAGCCGATGAAGCCGGCGGAGCCGGTCACCACGGCCCGTCGAGGGGAAGCATTGGTCGGGGGCAGGTCGTGCTGTGGCACGGGGGTCTCCAGAGGGGTGTCGTCTAAGGGGCTGGTCAGGTGAGCCGGGACAGGACGGTTCTGCCGTGCGCGCTGAGGGCGGCGTCGTTCTCCTGGTGGCCCTTGACCAGGGCTGTGGCCGCCTCGATGGCGCCGAAGGACTCCAGGAGGCAGCGTTCGGCGTCGGTGGGCGAGCGTCCGTAGCCGTCGAAGAAGGCGGTGCGGAGGTGGGGTGCGGCCTGCCAGCGTCGGAATTCGAGCCGGGCGAAGTCGCGGACCCGGGCGTCGCGTCGCATGTGCTCGAAGTCGTAGATGCCGAAGGTGTCGCCGAGCAGCCAGTTGCGCGGCTGGTAGTCAAGGTGGCAGATCGCGCTGTCCATGTGGCTGGTGCCCAGGATGACCGCGTGGTGCTTCAGCAGGTTCTCCTCGGCGGCATCGAGCAGGTCGGCGTGGACTGCCCGGTCGATCCACCCCTGGAACCGCTCGGCGAGCGAGGCGCCGACGGCGCCGCCCTGGGGCATGGCCGTGGCCCGGTGCAGCTTGCCCAACACGTGCCCGGCCTCGTGGTGGGCCAGCTCCTCCTCGGGCGAGCCCGGAGCAAAGGCATCCGCGCGGTCGCCTGCGAGCGCGGTGAGCAACAGGGTGCGGGTGGCGTTGTCTCGGCCGACCAACACCGGTGCATGTCCGGTCAGATGAGTGACCCACGCCCCGTAGGCATGGAGCTCTCCGGCGTACCGGTCTCGCTCCGCGTGCTGCTTCGCGATGAACTGACGCCCGTCGCCGGCCACCAGGCGTACGACGCGGGGCGGGAGCGCGGGGTCCGCTGCGATATCGACTGCGCCGAGGAGGAGGTGCGCCAGTTGTATCCGAGGGTCGCGCGAGGTCGCGATCACGGGGTCGGCTCCGGCGTGAGGAGGCTGAGGTGCTCGGTGTCGTTGTGCCGGTCGAGCATCCAGCGGGTCTGGCCCAGGCGGTTACGGTGGTGCTGCCAGCGGGTGATGGAGGCGTGGTTGTGGGTGAATCCTGCGGGCGAGCCGATCGGGATGCCGAGCAGCAGGGTGTGTGCGGTGATCACCGTCTCCCCGTGGGCGGCAAAGACGACGCGCTTGCCGTGGTTCTCCTCGATGAGCTGGCTCAGGTTCCTGCTGGCGCGCTTCAGGAACCCGGTCCAGGTGTCGGAGCCGTTGGCCCAGGGTGTGTCGGGGTGGGCGTGCGGCCCGCCATCGGCGGCCGTCTTCACCGCGTCCCACGGCCGGCCGTCGGCGTCGCCGTGGACCGGGCCGTCGAGTCGGTCGTCGTGGTGCACGGGGATCTGGAGCGTCTGGGCGATGATCTCGCCGGTCTGGACGAGACGGATCCGCGGGCCCGTGTAGATGACGTCGAACGGCTTCTTCAGGTGCTCGGTGGCAAGGCGGCGTGCAGCCTGTTCGGCCTGGGCATATCCGAGGTTGGTCAGGCCGGTGCAGGTGCGCGGGCCCCCGACCAGGCCGTCGGCGTTGCACTGGGCCTGGCCATGCCGGACGAAGACGAGTTCGGTGGTGATCATGAGGCTCCTCGGTGGCTGAAACGGAGGGGCAGGCTGTAGTGGTAGCCGTTGCGACCGACGTACGGGGCGGTGAGCACGGCGTGCAGGGCCAGAAAGCTGTCGAGCTGGTTTCGGTCCGTCGTGCCCAGCCGGGCGTCGTGTCGTAGAGCTGCCGCGTTGTACGCGAGCAGGGCGGTGGTGACGGCTTGGTCCGGGAGCGGCCCGTAGGTCAGGTGGAGCGTCGCGACGAGCTTGGCGAGGTCGTAGCCCATCGGGGCCAGGGACAGGTCGTCGGTGTCGACGGCGACGATGTCCCTGCTGGTGACGATGAAGTTCCGGGGGTTGCTGTCCTTGTAGAAGGCGCAGGGCCCTTGAGCCGTCATTTCCAGCAGGCCGAACATCGCGTGCAGGGCGGCCCTGTTCGGCAGGTAGCCCTGTTCGTGGCGTTGCCGCAGGGCGCGCTTCCGGGGGCCGAGGTAGTCGTCGAACCTGGTCCCGTCCCGGAAGTGGTGCGGGGTGTCCAGCGACGCGGACCGCAGGTCGCTGGCCCAGGCGGCACCGTGGGCGTGGCCCAGCAGTGCCGCGACGCGCGGGAGGTCGTCCGGGCGTACCGAGCGGCCTTCGATCCGTTCGAACGTCAGGCTGTTCGCTCGGACGGTAAGGAGCGCCGGCTGCCGCAGTGGCTTGGCGTGCTCGGTGAGCCACTGGTAGTGGCTCACCGCCCCCGCCGCACGCTCCGGTTCCGCGTAGGACTTGGTGAAGGGCGCGAGGGTCATGCCGACCGCCCATCGTTCGGCTGGGCGACGACGAAGGTGATCCGGGACCGGGTGGTCAGCGGCTGGTCGGGAAGGAACTCGTGCAGGGTCGCCGCCAGGGCACCGGGGTTGCCGTACAAGCCGGGCGCCAGGTCGTACTTGGGGTTGGTGGCCAGGTACTGCGCCGAGTGGTCGTGGCCGTCGAAGGTGAAGACGTGCTCCTCGTCCAGGACGGCGATCACGTCGAGCGAGGAGGCGGCAATGTCGGCCAGGCTGTCGCTGTGGGCTGCGGTGTACAGGCTCTCGTGCTGGGCGGCACGCGGATCGAGACCGGCGCAGGCGACCAGCTGGTCCATCTCCCGGTAGCTGTCGAGGCCCTTGGTGACGAGCACGGCCACACCACCGGGGGCGAGGACCCTGGCGATCTGTCCGACGACGTCCTGGGGGCGCGGCGAGTGGTAGAGGCAGAACGCGGCGACGACGACATCGCTCGACCTGTCGGGCAGAGGGAGGTCGTGGAAGTCGCCTTCGACGAACTCCACCGTGCTGTCGGGCAGGTTCTTGGCGCGCTCGCGCGCCTGGGCGAGCAGGGCGGGGGCGGCGTCCAGGCCCACGACGCGCTCGGGCCGGAGCTGCTCGGCGAGGATGAGGCTGCTCGTGCCGCGACCGCATCCGATGTCGAGCACCGCGCCGAGCCGGTCCGGCCGGGCGTGATGGGTCTGCACGAGGCTGACGATGGTCTCGGGCACCGGGTGTCCGGCGGTCTTGGCGCGCATCAGGGCGCCGGTCCGCCCGGCCAGCCGCGAGGCGTGTCCGTACAGCTCCGGCTGCCGGACGGGGTCCAGGAACGGGTTGGGCTCGTTCATGCCGCACCCCCTGACCGGGGGCGCGGGCCGGTCAGGACTGCTCGGCGGCGACCTTCCGCAGCCAGCGGCGCGTCTGACGCCGGTTGGCCAGCAGCACCACATCGGCGCCGGAGCCGAACTCCTCGATCTTCGCCATCACGCGGGGCCGCATCTTGCGCCGGTACGTGGCGACGTACTTGATCACGCCCCAGTGGATGCGGTTGTGCACCCCGTTGCCCTTGTGCCCCGCGCCGTGCCGGATTTGCCGGGAGAAGATCCCGTACAGCGCCGCCACGGTCGACACGTCCATCAGGACCACCGTGTCGCAGGCTTCGAGCCGTACCTGCAGCGTCGAGTTGTAGTTGCCGTCGATCACCCACCGCGGCTGCGCGACCAGCTCGCGCTGGACGTCGGTGAACTTGTCCATGGGCAACGCGTTCCACTCGTCGTCGTAGAACGCGGCGTCCAGGTGCGTCACCGGAGCGTCGAGGATCCTGCCCAGTTCGCGGGCCACGTGGGATTTGCCGCTGCCTCCGCAGCCGACGATGGCGACCTTCTTCATGGTGCTCCAGCGTAGAGAGGTTCGGGTGTCCGGCGAGCCCATCCTCCGGGACGCGCCCGGAGGATTCGCGCGCCGTGGTCGATCGAGCGGTCTGCATCAGGCAGCCCCCCGCTTGGTCGCGGTGGTCTGAAGGAGGCCGTGCAGGACGGACTCCAGGGTGTTGACCTGCTTACACAGACCGAATAGACGCAGCCGGTCCACGCACGCGGCGATCAGGGCGGCGTGCTGCTCGGTGCCAGCGATCTCGCGTAGGTAGGAAAGGCGTTCGAGCACGTCGCTGCCGGAGTGCACGACCAGCTCCTTCGGGACGAACCGGTCGGCGAAGTGGATGTCCGCCGGGGCAAGCGGCAGGCAGCCGGCAAGCACGGCCTCGAAGATGCGCTGGGTCATCTGCCCGACGGCGGCGTATCGCTCGGGCAGCATGAGCACCGTGGCCAGGGACCGGCCGTAGACGTTGGCGGCGTCCTCGAACGGGATCCGGCCCGCGAAGCGGACGTGCGGCCAGCGGCCGGTCTTGGTCCACTTCCCGGCGACCAGGTGCTCGACGTGGGCGGCTGCCGGGGCGAAGAAGCGGTCGAAGGGCTCGTCGCGGTCGTACTGGTTGCCCACGTAGCCGAGCGCGAGATCCCGGGGCCGCGCCGCCAGGGTGGGGGGATCGGCCTGGGCGAGGAGGTCCTCGGCGACAGGGAAGAGCAACGAGTGCGCGCCGAGCGTCGGGGCGAGCGCGGCCTCGCAGACGCGGGCGTGGGCCGTACGGCGCCACACGCTCTCGTCGCGCAGGGTGCGGTCCTTGTCCCAGATGACGGTGGGCGTCTGGTAACGGGCCGTGTAGTGGTTGATGAGCTGGGCCTGACGGTGGAGGTCGCAGGTGTGCCCCTCGCTGCCGCACACGGTGGTGTTGCGGCCGGGGATGGCCCAGCGCCACTCCAGGAACAGGACGTCGATGCTGGGCAGGCCGTCGTCGAAGGTGTACGCGCCGCCGAGGTCGTCACCGGCTTCGAGGCGGTCGCGGTCGGGCTGGAGGAAGACGATCTCGTGACCGCGGGCAAGGAGGGCGTCGATGAAGGGGCGGCGGTGGCTGCGGCCTCCGTCGGGGGTGTCGGTGACGCCGTTGCTGAGGAAGCCCCAGAAGCTGTATCCGATCTTCATTTGGTGATCCACCGTCCTTCGAGCAGCAGGGCGTCGAGGCCGGAGTTGGCCAGGCAGTCCAGGGCCATATCGGGTGTCCCGCAGATCGGCTTGCCCTTGACGTTGAGGGAGGTGTTGATCAGCACGGGGATGCCAGTTCGGCGGCCGAAGGCGGTCAGCACCGCGTGCATGAACGGGTTCTGCGACCGGGTGACGGTCTGCAGGCGGGAGGTGCCGTTGGCGTGCACGATGGCCGGCACCCGCTCGTGCGTCAGGTCCGTCACCCCGGAGGCCATGGACATGTACGGGGCCGGCTGGCCGAGGGTGAAGAACTCGGCGGCGCGCTCGGCCGGGACCATGGGGGCGAAGGGCCGGAACGGCTCGCGGAACTTCACGGTGGCGTTGAGCCGCTCGACGACGCCGGGCTCCAGCGGGGAGGCGAGGATCGAGCGGTTGCCCAGGGCACGCGGCCCGGCCTCAACCCCTCCCTGGAACAGTCCGGCGATCATGCCGTGGGCGAGCTGGTCGGCGAGGAACTCGGCGGTCTCGATGCCGAGGGTCTTCTGGCGGAGGCCGGGCCAGGGGGTCAGGTCGAGGGGCTGGTCCTCGTAGGAGGGGCCGAGGTAACAGTGGCGGGCGATGTCGGCGACCGGGCGAGGGCTGCGACCATCGACATGCACGGCGAGGGCGGCCCCGATGGCGGTTCCGGCGTCTCCGGGCGCCGGCGGGACGAACACCTCGTCGAAGATGTCAGCCTCGATGATCTTCCCGATGCTGACGCAGTTCGTGGCGACGCCGCCGCCCACGCACAGGCGCCGGGAGCCGGTGAGCACACGGGCGCGGCGGGCAAGGTGAACCATCACCTGCTCGGTCCGCTCCTGGAGGGCAGCCGCCAGGTCTCGGTGGACGTCGGTGAGCGGCTCGCTCGGGTGCCGCTCGGGGCAGGTCTCGGCGACGAACCGCCGGGATGTCCTCGGGTATCCCGAGGTGAGGGTGCGCGTCGGGAAGTAGCCGGGGTGGATGCGAAAGCCCGTGGCCGTCGTGCGAACGGCCGTGGTGAACAGGTGCCGGAAGCGGGCGGGGTCGCCGAGGGCGGCCAGCGCCATGACGGTGCCTTCCTCGTCGCCCCGCCGCCAGCCCAGGTGCTCGGTGACGGCGCCGTACACGTAGCCGAGGGAGGCTGGGTCGTTGATCGCTTCCACGGGCTGGAGGCGGGGGCGCTGGATGCCGTGGCCGTGGGCGATGGTGGTGGTCTGCCGCTCGCCGAGGCTGTCGACCACGAGTACGGCGGCTTCCTCCCAACCGGAGGCGGCGAAGGCCGTGAGCTGGTGGGCTCGGTGGTGAAGGACCGGTGTGACGCGGGCCGAGGGGAACTGGCTGCCAAGGACGCGCAGTCGCCGCCGGGTCCGCAGGGCGACCTTGGCGAACCCGTGGGCGCGGGCCAGGCTCCGGTCGCGTGTCATTGGCGAGAGCGCCATGCGCAGGGCGGCGGGCGACTCGGCGAGGTAGCGAGCGGGCTGGAAGTTGTAGGCGACGGCGTCCACGTCGGTGGCGCTCAGCTTGGCCTGGTCGAGGAGCCATCCCACGGCGCGGGCCGGGTAGAGCTTGGTGTGCTTCTGCTCGGAAAGGCGTTCCTCCTCGACGAAGCCGACGAGTTCACCGTCCACGAGAAGGGCGGCCGACGAGTCGTGGGTGTACGAGCACAGGCCGAGGATCACGGAGGGGGTGCGCTTCATGACGGCGGTCACCTTGCCCCGGCCGTCGCGGCGCGATTGGTCGAGCGCCGTTCCAGCTCTCCGTACCAGGCGGTGAGGGCTTGGCCGAGGGGCCCGTCGATCGTGTCGGCCGCCCGCCACGCCTGCTCGCGCTTGCCGTCCTTCCACAACCGGTAGCTGCGCAGCGTCTCGGCCATCGCGTCCCAGCCGGGGTGGCCGGTCACATCACGGGCCTCGACCTGGTCGAGCAGGCCGCCGAAGCCGTTCCAGGGTGTTCGCAGGTCGGGCATGATCTCGCTCGCCGGGAGCGAGGTGAGCGTGTCGGCCTGCTCGATGTGCTCGTCGTAGATGTGCAGCGAGCCGATGTGCAGGTGAAACTCGCCGAGTTCCGCGTCGAGCCATCCGGCGACCAGCTCGTGCAACACGGTGTAGAAGAACACGTCGTACGGCATGCCGATCCATACGTCCTGGCCGCGCATCGTGGTCGCCATGTGCAGGCGGCCGGCGCGCAGGTGGAACCTGAACCCAAGGGTGCACGGCACGTCCTTGTGCCCTGCGGCGTCCTGGGCCGGGTCGTAGAGCTGGATCAGGGCTCGCCGGGAGTCGGGGTCGGCTTGGAGGATCTCGACGACGCGGGCTAGCTGGTCGACCTTGCCGGCCCAATTCCGCATCCTGGGGCCGTACGCCCCCAGGAGGACGCCTTCGTCGGCGAACTGCCGCAGCCGGTTGTTGTAGTCGAAGATCCACGGGGCGTCGGAGCCGGACAGGTGCCAGACCGTCTCGGCCACGGCGAAGGCCGGATTCACGATGCGGGCGGGCGGGGCGTAGAGCAGGCGGGCACGCGGCTGGGTGAGCAGCAGGTGCACGTCGCGGACTTCGTGGGTGGCCATGCCCCGGGGGCTGATCTTCTCGCCGGACTTGGCCAGCGTGACGGCGCCGGAGAACAGCTCGGCGATGCTGTCGGCCGTGAGGGATGTCATCGGACGGATGCTCCTTCGTCCTTGGGCGACGCACCGGCGCCCGGGTGGTGGTGGGTGGAGTCGTCGGCCCTCGGGCCGGAGGTGGCGCGGTCGGTGATGAGCCGGGCGATCCGAGTGGCGCTGTCGCCGCGCCACCGGCAGACCGCGTCCAAGGCCGCCCGCGGGATCGGCGCAGGGCCCGCGCGCAAGCCGGAGAGTGCTTCGGCGACCTCACCGGCGGCCTCGCACCGGGTCGCCAGTCCGTGACCGGTCAGGCCCAGGGTGCGTTCGCCCGGCGGGCCGATTTCGAGGACCGGGATGCCGAGCAGCGCGGCTTCGATCCCGCACGTCGAGTACGCGCTCGCCAGGACGTCAGCGCCGGCGAGGCAGCCTCGGGCTCCGACTCGGGGATCGGCCACCGCGATGGGCGGCCCGGCGTCCCGCTTCACCAGAGCGGTGAAGGCGTCGGCTCCCTGCGCCGGGTGTGGAGCGATGACGAGCCCCCAGTCGCCGTCCGCCTCGGCGAGCCCGTCCAGGAGGAGGTCCGCGTGGGACTTGAGGTGATCGGGGTTGAAGGGCTGGCAGGCCCACACCGCGATCCGGGTCGGCGCGCGTCGGCCCTCCGGAGCGAGCAGCTTCTCCAGGTACCGCCGTTGTGCCTGGCGGCTCAGGCTGGTGAGGACGTCGAAGCGGGGCTGCCCGAGGACGTGCACCTCGGCCTCGGGGTGGCGCGCCCACCCTCGGCCCAGGGGGAGGTCCCGCTCGCCCATGACGATGATGTCGCGGCTGTGCAGGGCCGGCCAGGCGACCGACTCCGGCGTCCACGCCCCGTGCTGGACGTGCACCGAGTTCGCTCCGTGCCGCTCGGCGGCGTGCGCGGCCAGCGCGCCCAGTGGGCTGGTGTCGTTGCTCAGCAGGACGGTGTGCGGCCGGGTGGTCGACAGGATGTCGTCGAGCCAGCTCTCCGCCCGCACGACCGTCCGCCACGACGGCTGGGTGCAGCCCCCGCTGGTCTCCAAGAGCACGAACAAGAGCCTTACGAGCCGGGCAAGTTGGACGCCGTGGCCTTCCACTTGGACGACGTGCTCGTCGTCGGGGCGGTGGAGGCCCTCGGCGGTGCCGGAGACGGTGAAGAGGTCGCTCGGAGCCGAGCGCAGATCGAAACCCATTGCCGGTCCCGCGCTGCATCGCTCGGCGGCATCAGTGGCGAGATCGAGCAGGAGGCTCCTCTGCCCGCCTCGCGCCAGCTCGGCGAGAACGGGGGTCAGCGTGGCGGCATGGCGGGTGGTCCACGACAGCGCCAGAACGTCCTGCCGTCCGAGATCCGAGGGGAGCGAACTCGGCTCCGTGTTCGCCGTACTCGTCCGGGCGCGGTTCCGGAGCTGGGCGGAGCGGGTCGGGTTGTGCGGTGCCGCAGCACCGAGCACGTACGCGACGCCGGACCATGTCACGGTGTAGGCCAGGTACTCACGCGAGCTGCTCGAACGCAGTCCCACGAGACCTTCGTAGGGGGCCAGGATCAGGGGTCCTGGGGCGGAGGCGAACGGTGCCCAGGAGTTCAGGGCCAGGAGCTTGCGCACGATCTCGGCGACGAAGCGTCGCACGGGGACGTGCTGAACGTGGAGCCAGTCGGCTCCGCCCGGGGTGGCGGCCCACTTGGCGCTGTAGCGGTCGACGGCCTCCATGACCTCTTCGACGCCGGAGCGCAGTGACTGCTTGTCGACGGCCGTCGCATCAAGGTCCGTCGTGTGGATGTGGTCGGTTCGCGCGTGCGCCAGGGCGCCGGTTCCGACGAGAGTCCACGTCGGCTTCCCGACGTTGGAGGAGCGGACCAGGCCGAGGCCGCCAGTGGTGCGGGGGCTCACACCGTGCTCCCCTCGACGAGCTGCTTGACGGGGAGGAGGCTCAGCAGTTCCCTGGGGGACGAGACCGCGTCCGGGGCGGGAGCCGTCGGCTGCCCGTAGCCCCACCCAGCGTGCACATAAGGGACGCCGGCGCGTGCGGCCGACTCCTGGTCGACCGCCATGTCACCCACGTAGACGGCGGAGGCGGGGTCGACTCCCAGGTCGACCAGCGCCAGGAGGAGCGGGTCCGGGGCCGGCTTCGTCCGGCCCGCGCCGGCGGGCGTGCGGATGGTCGCGAAGGGACACCCGAGGCGCGCGAGGAGCGGGGCCGCCCGGTCGACGTGCTTGGACGTCACGACGCCCAGCCGCCAGTCGGCGGCCACGAAGGCGTGGAGCGTCTCGACGATGCCGGCGAACTCCTTCGCGAGGTGCGCGGTGGCCACGGACTCCGCCTCGTACGTCTGGCGGACCGCCTCGGCATCGGTCACGCCCAGTCGCTGCATGATGTCGCCGAACTCTCGGCCCAGGTGGCGCTCGTAGTCACGGAAGGGGAGCGCGACGCCGTGGATCTCCTGGACCCTCTGCCACGCCTTCCTCATCACGGGACGCGTGTCGAGGAGGACCCCGTCGAGGTCGAGGAGAAGAGCGCGCGACCCGTGGTCGCTCGGCGCGGCCGGAGCGGGTGGCGATCCGCAAGCGGGAACGGTCATGATCATCCTCTCGTCAGGGTGTCGCCGTGCCTCAGAGGGCCGAAGCCGGGGCAAGTTCCAACTCGGGGTACTGGGCCGGACCGCCGGCCTCCTCGAACGCCGCGTCGAGCAACGCCACGTGCAAGCGGTCCCATCGCTCTCGGGACTGCAGAGCACGCCCGTGGCGGGTCAGGGCCCACGCCTTGAGGGCCGTCGGGTCCTGCATGAAGTTCCGCGCGTTCTGCCGCAGGACGGCGGGGGCGAACACCCTGAGATTGAGGCCGGTGCGCCAGAACTCAAGCCACCACTGGCACATCAGGAGCGGACCCGATTCGTCGTCCTTGACGTGATCGGGATGGTTACGCACCCAGATCGGGTCCAAGCCCGGGTGTGTGGTCGCGACTTCGAGCATGCGGCCGTGGGCCTGGTGCACTGCCAACTCCAGGGACTGGCGGTGCTGCAGGCGACGCTGGGCGATGTGCACCGCGGACGCGAGGGCGATGGTGGTGGCCAGAGCGAGAACGGGACGGTTCATCTGCGACCTTTACTCGAGGATGGATGGGACGGTGTAGGCAACCGGCGGCGGCATCCGGGGCAGTGGTGGTCGCCGTCGTGCTCGCTTGAGGAGAGTCAGGCCGCGTCCGGCGGGCCGTCAGCCGAAGGCGAGGTCGATCCGTCCGGCACGGCCGACAGGCGCGAGAGCCGGTGAAAGCGCGAGAGTTCGAAGCCACGCCCCTGAACCTCACCAGCGGGCACGGCGAAGAGGTCGATCCCCTCTTCGCTGGGTGCCGAAGGGGCGGCCTCCCTGATGGCGAGGAGCGCTTCGCCCTGCTCGCGGTGCGGAAGGAGGCGCGGCGCACGATCGATGTGTCCCTCGAAAGTCATGGTCAGCCCTCGGTCAGGTGTATTTGAAGGTGAAGACGAGCACGACGCTCACGGTGACGATCAGGGCGATCTGGGCGCTGATCTGCCGCCAGCCCCAGCCCTTCCTGTCCATCCAGCGCAGTGGACGCCTTCAAGTCGGCGCTACAGGCTCCTCGGGGATCACGAGGTGGAGAAACGCCCGGCAGTGCTCGCCCAGGTGTTTGATCACGGCGTGGTACTCGTCGTCATCGGAGCTGATGTTGTGCCGGTCGAGGACGAGCACTCCGTCGGCCAAGCCCTCTCGGAGCTGCCGCTCGGCTTCCCGCCAACCAGGTCGATCCCAAGGCGGCGTGTAGACGCCCTGGCTCGCACTGGATGCTGGGAAGTACGTCGTGGTCAGCGGGACCGCCACATCGTGGAGCCGGGCGGCGATCGCGTAACCGAGCTGGTCGGCCGCAGCCTGTAGCGTCCCCCAGTCCTCGTCAGGTCGGGCCCTCGGACTCGGTACCAGGCTGTACGCCAGCACGCGCAGCGGCTGATCGGCCTGCGCGTTGACGGCCTGACGGTAGAAGTGCTGACGGAAGCCTCGGAGTTGGCCAGCTCGGGACTGGCGCTTCGCCTGGGCAGAGGTGCGAGGCCAGCTGGGGTGGTCACGGCCAGCGGTCGGCGCCCCACCGCCCGTATGCTTCTCTCGCCCCCGATCAAAGGCGACGAGGCTCAACACGTCGGCTCCGTGCTTGACTGCGTTGTGCGGCGACATGGGGGTGCCTCCGTGAGAGTGGGGATGACCGCGTACGTCGTCCGGCCGCCGTCCGCGACGCCCCACCGCAGCGACAGGCAGGCGACGAGGTGCAGCCCTCGACCGCCGAGGCCAGCGGCACTTGCACGTCGTCGCCTCGCCGGTGCCGTGCTGTCGTCGGTGACTCGGATTCGAAGCTCGTGCTCGTCGTGTCGCAGTCGCAGTCGGACGTCCCCGGAACCGTGGGTGATCGCGTTGGACACCAACTCCGAGACGACGAGCCGGGCGTCCTCTGCCGGCGTCTCCGGCAACGACCAGTGCTTCAGCACGGTGGCCGTCGTTCGTCGCGCTTGAGCAACGTGCACATCTACCGGCTCCATGGCCATCTCGAAGACGTGAGAGGCCAGCGGACACCGAGCGGTCGCGGCGCCGACGACGTGGGCGCCACCGTCGTCGCCCCGAGGTCGGGGCGGCATTGCTGTCCGGTGCGTGGTCATGAGCACATCGCACCGTGGCTGCGCGATCCGGGACAGGGGAAACCGGAGGGGGGAAATCTTTGTCAAGGGGGGAAAATCAGGGGGGAGTTGAGGGGAGTATTGGCTTTCTCCCACGGATAGGGGTCAGACTCATGGCAGTGGATCCATTTGCCGAGCTGCTCCGTCACCTGCGGCGTAACGCGAATCGGACGCAGGACGAGCAGGCCGGTGCGATCAACGCCGCTTCCGGCCGGGCAACGGTGACCCGCCGAGAGGTGAACCGGTACGAGAACGGTGCGAACGTTCCGACGGATCACACCCTGGGGAACATCGCTTTGGCCTGTGGCGTCCCGCTGGAGCCGCTGCTGCGCGAGGCGAAAGCCGCCCGCGCCAGGCGGCGAGAGAAGAACAAGGCCGAGGCGGAGGACCTGGACGACGTGAAACGCCGAACGCTGCTGGGAGGCGCAGTCATCGGTGCGGCTGCGGCTGCCGAGCCGTGGGGCCGGCTGGCCTACGCACTCAGCAAGGGTTCCAAGATCGACCCTGAGTCCGCGGGGGTGCTTATTGATCATGCGGCCCGGTTGCACGTGGACGAGCTGAACGAGAGCGCGCTCAGCCTGCAGTCCCGCGTCGAGGCGCACTTGGACGCGATCACCGCAGCCCTTCCCCGCGCCGGAGCCCACGAGCGAGCCCTGACCATCGCGGCCGGGGAGACTGCCGCTCTTGCTGGGTGGGTCGCCTGGGACCTCGGCGAGCACGACAAGGCCACTTCCTATTACGGAGTGACCTCGGAGTGCGCGAAAAAGGCTGGACACCCCCCGCTGCGCGCTCTCGCTCTGGGCTACGCGAGCTACGGTG
The DNA here is from genome assembly GCF_056835925.1 of Streptomyces sp. WAC00040. NCBI lineage: Bacteria > Bacillati > Actinomycetota > Actinomycetes > Kitasatosporales > Streptomycetaceae > Streptomyces > Streptomyces sp. WAC00040. The sequence goes on along the minus strand of NZ_JAKQZE010000001.1, from coordinate 4,029,728 downwards.
CCCCCAGCCCAGCGAAGGCGCTGGAGATGCTTTCGCAGGCAGCTCAGGACGTACGCGGACGTGGCAACGCAACCGCCGCAGCGTGGGCTCTAGGCCGGTACGCGGAGGAAGCCGCTCAGTCAGGCGATGACGCTGGCGCCCTTCGTGCTCTCGACCAGGCCAAGTTCGCTTATGACTTCGCCGACCATACGAGCGAGCAGGCGTGGGTCCGCTTCGTGACGCCATACCGCATGGACTCGTTAACCCTCTCGGTCTACGGCGAACTCAAGCGTCAGGAGCTGACCGCCACGGCCGACTCCGCAGTCGAGCGCCTCGGCGGTGAACTGCCCGAGTCCGGTGTGGTCGTACTGGGTGACCTGGCGTCCGCCCTTCTGCGCGGCGGTGACGTAGATCGCGGGGCCTACGTAGCGCACCAGTTCGCCGCAGCGGCGGAGTCGAAGCCCAACACCATGGGCCGGCAGCGGGCTCAGGCCATCGCTGCCGGGCTCCCCGACACTGAGCGTGACCTGGCCAGCCACCTGCTGACGTTCGCGACGCTGTGAAGCGTCGAAGCGCACAGGCTCGGTGAGAGCGAGGCGCTGTAGTGGGGGCCTTTACCCCGGGCGCGTCTCGTCGACGACCCAGGACAGGTACGCCTCCGACCCTCCGGTCACAGGCAGCGTGACCCACTGGGGGACGTCGTACGGGTGCCTCTCGTGCAGCCATGCCTCTAGCGCGGGGAGGCGATCCGACGAGGTCATGTAGGAGATCCGCCACTCCTGAGCCGCCTCGACCTTCCCCTGCCACCAGTAGAAGGCGGTGATGGGCGCATCGATGTGGACGCCCGCCGCCAGTTTGCTCTCAACAGCGCCTCTGGCGAGGGTCTTCGCCTGCTCCTCGTCGTCACTGGTCGTCTGCGCGATCACGATCCCGTGGTCCATGCGGCTACCTCTCCAGCTCGGGTACCGCGACCCTATCTATGTGTTCGACGCAGGCCAGCGGGTGGTAGCCGGCGGGAGACTACGCAAACGCACTGATTGCTTCTGAAGCACCTGTGATCCCGCGAAAGGAGCGCTTCTTTGACGTCACTGTGAAGGCGCAGCAGGTCGGCCTTGACCACCCGGTGGGCGTTGCCGGGGGGCGCAGCCTCGCCAAGACCGGTCTGGACATCAGACCGCCTGACCGGCCACGACACCGCAAGCGCACCCTTAGTAGGTGGCGGCGTACTGCTGGAGGAAGGTCTGCGCCGCCTTGTTGATGGCCTTCACTGGATCTGCGGTGCGCTGGAAGTTGAACCACTCCCCTGCGATCCGCAGCCGGGTGAACTTCTCGTGGAGGTGGCTCTCCAATGGAAATCCGCCCGGCGACTGCCAGCGCAACACTATAAGAGAAACTGACCCGATCTGGAGCTGCTTCAGGCGCTTCTGGATGTTCGCGGCTACACCGATCTTTATGGACTTCGGGACGGATTCGGTGGACACGGCATAGACCCACCGGGAGTCCATCTCGTTGGTGCTCTCCGCCTCGGGCACACGTGACGCCCGGACCTCTGAGCAGGCCTGACAAACCCCTCTCAGGCCACCGCACGAGCACTGGCCGCAGTCGTCGCAAGGCACGCACGGTTGCTGGTTGGCTGGAGGTATCGCCTCGAGGTTCACGGAGAGGAGGAGACCCAGGCCGTGGTGCTCACGCTTGTCGATCGCACCGACCGCGGTGAGTTCAGCAAGGACTGGTAGCAAAGCGTCCGAGTCGGTCAGGCCCACAACATGTGCAACGTGGTCCAGGTCGAAGGTGTCGCTGCCCTCGTCGACCTGTTGGACTGCGGCGAGGACAGCGTATGTAAGGCGGGCGGTGGGGCTGAGCTCCTTGTTGAGAAGGGTGACGGCGTCGACCAGGACGGCGTAGGGGTGGCGGCGGTAGACGCGGATGAGGAGCCTCCTTCGGCGGAGGCGGCCCGCAGTGTTCGGGCCGCCATGTGATGAAAGCGCCGGGCGCGCGGATCCGTTCCAGAGCGGCCCCGGCCGACCGCCTATGGAGAGCCGTCGAAGTGCCGCCGCCTTGCGGCAGCCGCACGGTGCCCAGTCGGCGCCGACCGAGGGTGGACCTTCACCCGCGAGTGGGCGAGCACTACGCGCCCGCGCGCTCACTCTTCGTACGGGGCCTCCCAGAAAGAGTCCTCCGAGTCAGCGGCCTCTGCCTCAGCTATCTGTTCGGCGATCTCCCTGCGGACGGCCACCGTGTCCGCAGGAGACCACCCCGAGCCGCTGCCGAAAGGCAGTACACGGTCGTGGGGCTGGTACAGCTCCTCGCTTTCCAGACCGCGGCGACAGGCGCGGCACTTCCACGGCCGGCGCAGGGTGATCCACTGCCTGAGCCCGCACCAGGGGCACAACGCGAAGTACGCGCTGGGCCCGTGAGCGGCGGCCCAACTGGCGTAGCCTGACCGGCTGCGAGCGACCGTGATGCCGCCGTGGGTGCGTTCCGCGACCCAGCCAAGGAGGACCATTTCGCCACCGGGCCACGCGCAGGCGCAGGGGCCGTCGCAGCGGCAGGCGCGCGCCTTGCCCAGCTCGACGGCCTTCTCCTTTCGGGGGGTGGCTGGGCCCTTGACCTCAAGCCATGTCCCGATCTCGGGCAGCCAGAAGTCCGGCAGGTAATGCGCCCCTGACGGCAGGGTTATTCGCTCGGGCTCGTACTGCCAGAAAATGCTTTGGGTGTCGAGGGTGCGGGCCCAGTCGGCTTCGAGCCGAGAACGGAAGGTGGTACCGCTGTACACCGTCGATACGGCCTCGATGGGCTGGCCCTCTTCGGGGAGGTCCGTCACGGCGTCTCCGTTCTGGGTCAGTTCTGCGCCGCCCCGCAATTTGACCGCTAACCTCGCGCTTTCATGAAGCGACCTGTCCGACGGGTGGTCACATGGGCGAGACGTGCTTCTGAACAGCAAGATTACGGCTTCTCTACTTTGTTGGCCATCACCGAGTTCGCCCTCAACATTGGCGAAACGCTCCACTCACAGGCTGGTCGGTGCTGCTGGCCGAGATGGTCCGCAAGTCCGCTCCGAACAAAGCGATATCGGCGGCACTCACGCCGTGGCGCAAGCCGCGGGCAGTGCACGATCCGGGGAAGATCCTGCTGGATGTGGCCTTGGCCGTCGCACTCGGCCGGGGCTGTCTGGCCGACATCGGCATGCTGCGGGCCGAGCCGGATGTTCGGCCCGGTGGCCTCCGATCCCACAGCCCTCCGTGTCATCGACAGACTCGCCGCATCCGGCCCGAAAGCCCACGCGGCGATGCGGGACGCACGTTCCCGAGCACGGGGCGGGTCTGGGAGTTGGCCGGTGCGAGCAGTCCGGCCACCGACGGCCAGGTGATCGTGGACATCAGCGGAGTGCTAACCCTCGCGCGCTCCAAGAAACAGGACGCCACCGCGACCCGGAAGAAGGCCTCGGCCACCACCCCCTCGTCGCGTTCGTCGACCACGGCCAAGCCGGGTCCGGGGAGCCGGTGGCCGCCCTGCTGCGGCCCGGCAACGCAGGCTCCAACACCGCCGCGCACCACATCGAAACCGTCCAACTCGCCCTGGCACAACTCCTCAAGGCTCTGCGGCTGGGACGGCAGACACTGATCCGCACCGACTCCGGCGGCAGCATCCACGTCTGATGGGCAGTGGCTGTCGTATTCCGTCCGAATGACCATCACAGACGCCATCCACCAAGCCGTACTGAAGATCCCTAAGAAGGCGTGGACGCCGGCCCTAATACGCCGGCGGCACCCAGCGGCCCGGCGCCTGGGCCGCGGAGATCGCCGATATGCCCGACCTCGGCACCTGGCCCAGGGGGATGAGTCTGGTCGTCCGGGAGGAGCGGCCTCACCCCCGGAAAAGCCGCACCCCACACGCACAGCGTCCCCGTCAGCGAACTGATGAGAACTCATCAACGATTGAGGCTAACCTCCGTTCCATGCAGTTCATCCTCGATGGCGAATCCCTCGAGCTGACGTCCACGCTTGTTCGTAGGCGTCTCGCTGGTCACGTGCCCGAGGAGATCCGCGAGTACTGGGTCGAGGTAGATGGTGTGCATTGGCCGGTCAAGCAGGTCATCTCCCTTGCGACAGGTGCCAAGCGCAGCCGGTTTCAGTCGCATGCCTCTCGGCGGTGGCTGCAGAACCTCGGGTTCTTGATCGGTGCCGGATCCTCGGCCACCGAGAGCGGCTCAATCCCGCGGCTGACCGGCGCGACTCGTCGTGGGCCTTTCGACGAGTCCCAGCTCAAGGAACTGGAGGCGCTCGACGTCCGCGTTGCGTTCTCGTGGCTGAGCGCGGGCCCGATCACGCTGGACGAAGCCGGCCTGCCGAGGTTTCCCGGACTCCCGCGAGCGCCAGGGCTCTACCGCTACGATTTCGGTGTGGACGACGACGGCATCCGCGTGATCTACATCGGGGAGTCCGTGGAGCTGGCCAGGCGAGCCGGCAACTACCGCAACGCCAAGACGGATCGCTCTCGTCAGCGCACCAGCCGCCGCGTCCACAAGGAGATCGTCGGCCACTTGGAGTCCGGTGGTTCGATCGCATTCGCCATCGCAACGTCAGTCCGCTGGGGTGACGATGTCGAGCTGGACCTGCGGCTCAAGTCCGCCCGTCGCCTTGCCGAGAACGCTGCGGTGCTCCTCGCGCAGTCGCAGTCCGGGATCCGCGTGCTCAACATCGACGCGGAGCTGGGAGAGGGCAGCGAGTGAGCAGTCTCCCGGATCTTCGCTTCCTGCTCTCGATCAACAGCGAGAACGCGTGGAGCGATCTGCTCGCCACCCTCATGAATGCCGACCAGGCGATCACCCGCTCCGTGCTCGGGATCGAGGCTGTTGGCCCGCTCCAGATTCGTCGGGAGGTCTCGAAGTCGCGGGGCCGGAAGGCATCGGATCGACCCGACCTGGTGGTGGAGGCGAACGGTCAGGTTGTCGCTGTCGTCGAAGTGAAGCTGCTTGCCGGCCTCGGAATTGAACAGCTGGAGCGGTACTACAAATACGTCGTCGAGGATGACCGAGACGACTGCCAGTTCGTGGCGGTCTCACTTCAGCGCATCCGCCTCGACACCACCCATGCCCAGGACTGGCAGAACCTCACCTGGGAGGAGATCATCGCTCCCTTCGCCTCGTCCCCGGTGCCGTGGGCCGCGACGACAGCCACAGCCTGGACGAGCCACATCAAATCCCAGGTGCCGGAGGTGGATGGCCACACCGTCTGGAATCAGATCGACGGTATCGACCTGTACCTCGCTCTCCGACTTCGTGCTGCCTATATGTACGACAACGTCGCCTTGCCCGGCTGCTCATCGAAGTCCATCCAGGAGATCGGCTCCGGTGGCCTGTACATCGCGATCGTGGACGCCCCGATTCCGGGCAGCGGTTACACCGTCCGCTGGGAAGCCACCGAGAGCTTGCCGACTCAGGACGTTGGCAAGCTCGTCGACAGCAGCGGGCTTCGCGGGGTCGACTTCCGCTTCTTCCTCGTGCAGCAGCGAGTCACCTCCTCCAAGGCCTACGACTGGGATCACCTGGCGCTGCTCTGGCAGGAGTACCTCGCCCAAGAGGACTGGATTCCGTGGAGACCCCATCCGCCGCGCAAGACCTTGCAATGGGAGAAGGATGGCGTGGCTAGGCTCAAGGCGCTCCGCGCTCCAGCGTTCCTCGGCGCTGGCTACGGCGAGAAGCAGGCCAAGCTCAGCGGTGAAGTGGAGTTCGGCGCGCGCTTCGTGCTGCCGCCCTCAACCACACTCAAGGAAGCCACCGAGGTGCTCAGCAGGGTGGCTGTGATCGGGTCCCGGATGGCACAGCACGCGACTCAGCCGCAAGGGAGACTGTGATCGCATTAATCGACGGAGAATCTGACAGCGGCGATGCAGGGGTGGACGGATAGATGATGGGCGACTTTGGACCCGACCGCTTGCGGCAGCTCTTCGGCGACCCGAACGAGAACGGGGTCTACCTGGTCGGCGTCGTGGAGTTCTCGGACGATGCGAGCGAGGACCAGTTGTCGTACGTCGGGAACACTCAGATGGGGACCCTGGAGTCAGTTGCCAGCAGGCTCGGCTATGAGCGGCGTGACATCATGATTGCGGAGCCCTACCGAGAGCCTGGCCGTGGGGTGCTGCCGGACGGAACAGAGCTGGCAGTCACCTCGACCACCGTGCCGGGGAGCGCATCCTGGCATCGAAGTAGCCGGGAGCCAACGCCGGAGGAACGGCTCCGGTGGGCAGGGCATCCAGTGCCACCGCCACCTCCGCCCGAGCCGGTGCCGGTCGGTCCCAACATGGAGACAGCGAGGCCTCGGATCGAGGAGCACCAAGGCGAGGTCTTCTACACGAAGACCGGCAAACCCTTCACCTACCGGACCAACCACTACACCCTGGTCATCGTCGAGAGCCGGCGCAACGTGCAGTGGCACGAGATCACGTCAGCGCTGGAGGCATGGCCGATCGCGGGGCCGTCGGAGATTCCACGATGCCCCGAACGTTCAGGGCGGTACGTCTACGGGATCGTGTCCGACGAGCGGATCCGGCAAGGGGACTGGTGACAACCTTGGACCTGCGGCTCTGTGGCGGCTGATGCGATGCTCGCCGAACCTGCCAAATCGTCGGACGCTGCAGCTACGGTCAGGAGTGAGGTTCTACTACCGCGACTTCCTCGTCGACTGAGCGCCGAGGAGGACCCGAGTACTGACGAGGACGCATGGCCGAGGACCAGGAGTACGACGAGGTCGACGCAGTTGTTCGTATCCCCAAGGGCGAGCACCTCGCCGACTCGCGGAAGAGCGAAGGCTGGAAGCGTGGGTTCACTCCCAAGACGAGTGACAAGGGGCCGGAGCACGTCGAGATCCGCCTGAAGGCCGAAAAGGAGTCAGGTTCAACAGACAAGCCCGAGATCGTCTACGTCACCGAGTACGTGGCGGATCAGCGTCCTCAGCTCACCCCCGGCCAACAGGTCGTGGCTGACATCGCGGGCCAGATCATCGGTGATCTCGTAGAGATCGCAAAACCTCGCGTTGCCCACTGGTGGCATACCCAGGCCGTGCCGGTCCTCGTTGCCAAGGGCGAAGCCTTAGTGCTGAAGCAGCAGGCCCGCAGAGCCCAGAAGAAGGCCTTGCGGGCCGGGGCCACGACGACACCTCCTGTTGCCGTCCCGGGGGTAGAAGCTGACGCGCCTTCCCAAGATCTGGCCACCGCGCCCAGCGACCCGAAGGTCACTGTTACGAGCGAGCAGTTCCAGCAGATGTTCATGACTTGGCTCGCTCGTGAGGACGCCCAGCAGGCGCTCTGGAACCTCATCGTGAATGCCGAGGTCGAGGACGGCGGTGTTGCCACCCTGGCATGGCAGCAGGAACTGAAAGAGCTTTCGCCTGAGCAGCGAACCGAGCAGGTCATAAAGTTTCTCGCTACCAACCCCTCGATCCTGGAGGACTTCACTCGTCAGCTCATGGGCAGCATGGCCCTCGGGCTCGGCGAGACGGCTCTCAGGCGCGACCGGGCGTAGGGGGCCGCACCGTTTCAGGATGGCGCGTCACTAGAAGGGGCCTCCGACCTACGTCGGAGGCCCTCTGTAAGGCAAAGCCGCTGGTGGCGTCGGGCGAGGCGGGCTGTACGCCGGGTTCTGTCGCCCGACCAAGGACAAGGGCACTAGCCAATCTTGGCCGATCAGGTCGCGCGATTCACCGCTTGAGCTTCCAGCCATGCCTCTACCTCCGGCCAGCGGTAGCGCAAATAGCGGCCGACCTTGTGGGCTCGCGGCCCCTGGTGTCGGTGATTCCATATGTAGACCGTATTCAGAGGTACGCCCAGGAAGTCGGCCAGCTCCTCCGCGCTCATCAAGGGACAACGGTCCCCCGCGCCACTGGCGGCTTCTTCCGCAGGGGCAGTGGTTCGACGCATGGGCACTCCAAAACGGTTCGAAGCGGGCAGGAAAGAACCACGTGAGCGGTACTCCGCTGTGGTGGTGGGCGAACGTTTGCATTGAATTCCGGCCGGACCAAACAGAGGGCCTTTCGGCGAAATACCTACGACTCTTGCGAACTCTCGAAGGACACAGGCGAATCTTCGCTGAGGGTTCGTCGAGCCCTCGTCGAACCCTCAGCGAGCATTCGTCTAGGTGAAATCTTCTCTACCACTCTGCGCCCTTTGTCGCGAAGACCCCAAGAATGCATTTGACATCTTCAGCTCGCCTGGATCAACATCCAATTCACTCAGGGCGCGATGAACGGGCAGACAATCTCGCCGTCGACGATGACCCTGATCGAAAAGAGTCCACAAATAGACTCAAAGGGCCGTTGGAAACTAGGAGTTGAGTCGATGCCGTACGATCGCTGGCACAAGTCGCGCCCGAAAGACGGGGAGTCGACCTGCAAGGAACACGGCAAAGTTCCGACGCGGGATCACGGGACGGGGAAGCGGTGGCAGGCCCGATGGCGCAACAGGGAAGATGTACAGCAGACAGAGCTGTTCCGCACCGAGGTCGAAGCCCGCAGGCATGAGACCAAGATGCGGTCCGGAGTGGACGACGGTTCGTACATCAACCCTCGCGCCGGGGAGGTCAGGGTCAGCGAACTCGCCCTTACGTGGCTCAAGGGGCACGAACACAAGAATCCACGGACTTACCGACGCCACAAGGAGCGGATTCTCCTGCACGTCGTTCCTACCGCAGTTGGGAAGATGCGCGTAAAGGACGTGAACGCCTCATCTTTGCTGGACTGGCTGCACGACCGTCGCAGGCTGCTCGAAAGTTCCACGCTGCGCCTGGTCTTCGACAATCTTCGGGCTGTCTTTGACCTGGCCGTGGACGACAGCCTGATACACAAAAATCCGTGCCTCGCCAAGTCGGTGCAGGACGCCAAGCCGAAGCGAGGAGGTGGCGGCCGGGCAGATCTGACCCTAACGTGGGAGGACACCGAGAAGATCCGCGCCGAACTTCCCGACCGCTACAAAGCACTTGTTGACTGTGGTCGCGGCCTGGGTCTGCGGCAAGGTGAGATATTCGGCCTGTCACCAGAAGATATCGACTGGGCACATCCAGACGGCGCCATGGTGCACGTGCAACGGCAAGTAGTCCACGACGGCTCGTTCCTCGTATACGCCCTCCCCAAGGGCGGAGACGACGAGGACCCGAAGGACCGGTGGGTCGAGCTGACCGACGACGTGGCCATCCCCCTGCGCGAGCACATGGAGAAGTACCCGCCGGTCGAGGTGACCCGACCGTGGGGCAGCAAAGGCGGCTCCCCGGTCACGGCGCGGCTGATCTTCTACACCCGGGAGAAGACCGCCATTCAGTCGAATTGGTTCAACTCCTACCGCTGGAAGCCCGCCCTGGCGTCGGCCGGCCTCATCAAGCCCCTTGAGCCCGACGCGAAGGGACGACGCTGGGAGAAGTCCCGCGACGTGATGATGCACGCGCTCCGACACCTGTACGCGTCGATGATGATCAACGGCGGGGTAGACGTGTACACGCTCGCGGACCGACTCGGACACGCCGATCCCGCGTTTACCCTGCGTAAATACGTGCACCGGGTCGTGGGAGCCGGTTCCAAGGTCCGCATCGCGGTCCGGAGCGCCTACACCGGGGCCGCGTGAGTCCTGTTCCGTTCGGCTTGTGCAACAACCGTGCAAGATGATCTTCGAGAGGGGTCATTTGCACAGGTCAGAAGCTTTGTCTATGAGTTCCGCGACATCTGAGGGACAGGTCCCGCGCACCCCCCTTCCGCCCGGCGGAAGGGGGGTGCGTCGTCATGCGTGTCAGGTCGAGATGGCCTCGAGCAGGTCACCGACCTTGGGGTCGGGCAGGGCCCGTGCGACGTCGGCCTGGGCGACGATGCCGACCAGCGTGTGGCCGTCGATGACCGGAAGCCGGCGTACCTTGTGCCGGCTCATCGTCCGCAGGATCTCTTCGGCTTCGTCGTCGGCCCCGATGGTCACCACTTCTCCCTGGGCGAGGTCGCCGGCCTTCACCTGGGCGGGATCATCACCGGCACCAAGAACCTTCACGACGATGTCGCGGTCGGTGAGCATGCCTTTGAGCTTGTCGTCGGTGCCGCAGATGGGCAGGGCTCCGATGCCGAGTTCGGTCATCTTCTTCGCCGCGTCCAGGGCGGTCTCCTCGGCGCCGATGCAGGTGGCGTCCGGGGTCATGATCTCGCGTGCGGTCGTCATCGTGGACTTCTCCTCCTTGTTTCCGGCGGACTCGGCGGTGGGTGCGCCTGCGATGGTGGCCGGCGGGGTGGCGAGAACGCCGTCGCCGTCGCCCCGGCGCAGCACGGCGTAGCCGACCCCGATCCCCAGGGCGACGGGCCATTCCAGCACGTCCGCGGCCCCGAGGACGCCCAGGCCGAGGTAGAGCGGGAGGCCCTTCTTGGCGGGCAGGACCTGGCGGGCCACGGCGACGGGGAGCATGGCGGCGTTCAGTGCGCCGCTTGCCACCTGGCCGGGCGAGGGCATGGTCAGGGAGACCGGGGGCCGCTTCGCCGCCGACGGGGGTCGGGCGGCCCCGGAAGGGGGCCCGGCAAGGCGCTCGCCGGGGGCGGCGGTTCCGGTGCCGGACGGGAAGTGAGTTCGGGGTGTGGAGGTCACTGGTATCGCCTCGACTGTTCGATCAGGACTTCTGGAACCCTTATCAATAGGTCTATCCCGTATCGCCCCTTTCATGAGCTTCGATGAGACTGCCTCTGAAGGTTCATCCGCACCGACCGCTCTGATGCGAGGAGGCACGCTTCATGCCGCCGGAGCATGCCTCGGCCCTCGGAACGCCGCCGTTCCTGCGTTCGATCGTCTCCGGCGTCGCTTCTCGCGCGACGTCCGGTGCCCGGGCCGCCTGGGCAATGGCGGAAGGACTTCTGGCCGGGCCCGGCCGTGAAGTGTGGTGGTCGTCCGAGCGCTGTTACATCGCCGTCTACGGGGTCCACGGCGAGGGGGGCGAGGCCGTCGCCCGTCGTGTGCAGCGAGCCGTGGAGGGGCATCCGGGGGTGCTGTGGGCGCGGGTGAACGCGCCCATGGAGCGGGTGATCGTCGCGGTCGCGTCGCCCGCTCCCCCCGAGAGTGAGCTCGTCGCGCTGGTCGAGCAGGCCGAAGGCGACCATGCCGCCGACGAGGAGGCGTTCGACGAGTGGCAGCCGGAGCCGCACCACCCCGCGGAGGGTCCGCCTTCCCCGGCGGTTCCGGCTCTGGTGGCGGACACGCTGGGCCTGGCCCTGGTGACGTTCCGGCGGCTCGCTCCGTGGCTCGGCCTGCCGCCGGAGGTCGCCGGCGTCATCGATGCCGTTCGCCACCATCCCCGGCTTCGGCACCTGGTCGAGGGCATCGGCCCGACTGAGCAGGTCGATTCGCTGCTTCCGGTGGTCGGCGCGCTGGTGCAGGGTGTCGCCACGGGTGGTGGAGGGCTCGCCCTGGACGTGCTGCAGCGTCTTGCGGTGTGGCGGGAGGCGGACGCCGAACGCACGGCATGGCGCGAGCGCGAGGCCCTGCTGGTCCGCGGGCCGGAAGAAGCCGCCGCCGACGCGGTCACGGCCGGGCGGGCGGGCCCGCCCCCGCAGGACGGCGCCGACCGGTACGCCGAGCGGTCGATGGCGGCGGGCCTCGCAGCCGGTACGGCCGCCTTGCCGTTCGCCGGCCTCCGCAAGGCGATCGCGGTCGGTCTTGCCTCGGTACCGAAGGCGCCCGGCGCGGGACGTGAGGGCTTCGCCACGGCTCTGGGCCGGTACCTGGCACTGCGCGGGGTGGTGACGATGGACCGCACCGCGCTGCGACGCCTGGGCCAGGTGGACACCATCGTCCTGGAGGAAAACGCTCTTCGGGGGGACCGGTACGAGCCGGTGGACCTGGAGTTGCTGGAGGGGGCTGAGCCCGAGCAGGTCTCCGAGCGGCTCTTCGCGCTCTTCGACTCCGATGCGCCGCTGGCCGTCAGTCGCGCGGGCGACTGGGTGCTGGGGCCGCTGGACAAGCTGGACCTCGAAGGGCGGAGCGGTGGCAAGGCAGCGAATCGGCTGCGGCGGCGGGGCAGCGAGAAGACCCTCGGGCTGGCTCAGGGCCGTCGGCTCCAGGCGGTGGCGGGACTGGGCACCGAGTCGGCGCCCGGAGCCGACGCCGTCGCCGCGGCGGCGCGACGGGCCGGGGCCCGGGTCGTGGTCGCTTCCGACCAGGAAAGCCCCGGCCCGACGTTCGCCGACGCCGTGGTGGCGGCGGGCGACAGCCTGGCGGCCTCGGTCCGTGACCTCCAGGCCGAGGGCGCGGTCGTTCTGCTGATCTCCGGTGACCGCCGCGCGCTCGCCGCTGCCGACTGTGCCATCGGTGTGCAACGCGAGGACGAGCACACCCCATGGGGCGCCCATGTTCTCGTCGGGGCGGACCTCGAGGCGGCGGGCTTGATCGTCGACGCGGTAGGGGTGGCCGCCGTGGTCGACCGCGACAGCCACTACCTGGCCGCCGGAGGGAGCGGGGTCGGCGCCGTCGCCGCCCTCCAGGGACCGGCCTGGCGGGCGACCTCGCGGGCACTCGCCGTGAGCAACACGGCCGGGGCCGTGGCCTTCTGCCTCGGCATCTGGCGCGCCCGGCAGTTGCTGAGCCGCCCCTTCACGCCGCCGGTGACCCGCGTCCCCTGGCACCTCATGCCCGCGGACCGCGTCATGGAGCGGCTGGGAACGCGCGCGGAGGGCCTCTCCGTGCAGGAGGCGGCCGCTCGCAGCCCCGAGGCGCACGCGGGAGAGCCGACGAAGCTGACCTTGCCGTACGCGTTCGTCGAAGAGCTTTCCAATCCGCTCACCCCGATCCTCGCCGCCGGCGCCGCGCTTGCCGCGGCCGTGGGCTCCCGGACCGACGCCGCTCTGGTCGCCGCCATTACCAGCGTCTCCGCGCTGGTAGGCGGCGTCCAGCGCGTGCGGACGGATCACGCGCTCGCCGAGCTCTTCGCCCGGTCGGCCATCGAGGCGCGTGTGCGACGCGAGGGGCGGGAGCGTCTGGTCGCCTCGGGGGATCTCGTCCCAGGCGACATCGTCTCCCTGGGGCCCGACTTCGTGGTGCCCGCGGACTGCCGGTTGCTGGAGGCGGAAGGCCTCGAGGTCGACGAGTCCTCGCTCACCGGGGAATCCCTGGCCGTGAGCAAAGATCCCGCGCCGGTGGTCGCCGCGCACATCACCGGACGCCGCTCGATGCTCTACGAGGGCACAACCGTCTCGGCCGGACGAGCCGTCGCCGTCGTCGTGGCGACCGGCTCGGCGACGGAAGCGGGACGCAGTCTCGCCACCGCCCGCCAGGCCGCACCGGAAACGGGCGTGGAGGCCCGGCTCTCCTCGCTCACCCGCGCCAGCATGCCCATCGCCCTTGGGTCCGCCGCCGCCGTCGCCCTCTCCGGCCTCCTCCACGGCCGCCCCCTGACCGACAATCTCGCCTCCGCCGTCAACCTGGCCGTCGCCTCCGTCCCGGAAGGTCTGCCCTTCCTCGTCAACGCCGCGCAGCTCGCCGCCGCCCGCCGCCTGGCCGACAAGGGCGCCCTCGTACGCAATCCCCGCACGATCGAGGCGCTGGGCCGGGCCGACGTCCTCTGCTTCGACAAGACCGGGACCCTGACCGAGGGAACCCTGGAGCTCTCCGGCGTCAGTCACGGAGAAGAGGCCGCCGCCCTCGACCGGCTCGACAGCCGCCACAAGGAGGTGCTCGCCGCGGCGCTGCGCGCCACGCCGCCCGCCCGTCAGGCCGAACCGATGGCCCATCAGACCGACCGGGCCATCGTGGACGGCGCTCGCCGGGCGAACGTCACCACTCGCACCGGCGCGCCCCGTTGGCGGCGCACGGACACCCTTCCCTTCGAGCCGGCCAGGGCGTACCACGCCACCGTCGGCCACGCCGGCGGCGGTGTCCTGCTCAGCGTGAAGGGGGCGCCGGAGAACGTCGTCGACCGATGCACCCGGCGTCGCCGGCCGCACGGTGCCGTGGCTCTCGACGACGCGGCCAGGAGCGCCCTCGCGGGAGCGGCCGAGGACCTCGCCGCGGCGGGCAGAAGGGTCCTGGCCGTGGCGGAACGCCGCATGGAGACCGGCGAGGAGCTCACGGACGAAGCCGTGCAGGAGCTGGTCTTCCTCGGCTTCGTCACACTCGCCGATCCGGTGCGCGACAGCGCGGCACCCGCGACGGCCCGGCTGCGCGAGGCCGGCGTGCACACGGTCATGCTCACCGGCGACCACCCGGCCACCGCGGACGCCATCGCCTCCACCATCAGTGACGACGTCACGCAGCCGAAGGTCTGCACGGGCCCGGAGATCGACGAACTGGACGACGCCGCCTTGGACGAGCTGCTGCCCACCGTCGACGTCATCGCGCGCTGCAGCCCCGGTCACAAGGTGAGGATCGTCCAGGCCTACCAGCGCATCGGCAGAGTCGTGGCCATGACCGGCGACGGGGCCAACGACGCTCCTGCCATCCGCCTCGCCGACGTCGGCATCGCGCTCGGGCGCCGCGGCACCCCGGCGGCGACCGCGGCCGCGGACCTCGTCGTGACCGACGACCGGCTGGAGACGATCGTCTCCGCGCTCATGGAGGGCCGCGCCATGTGGACCTCCGTCCGTGCGGCGCTCGCCATCCTCATCGGCGGGAACCTCGGCGAGGTCACCTTCAGCGTCCTCACCTCCGCGATCACCGGCGCCACGCCGCTGAACGCACGTCAGATCATGCTGGTGAACCTGCTCACCGACCTCGCCCCGTCCCTCGCCATCGCGGTGCGTGAGCCCTCCGGCCAGTCCGGCGAGCGTCTCCTCGCCGAGGGCCCCCACCGCTCACTGGGCACCGCCCTCACCCACGAGATGCTGGCCCGCGGCATCGTCACGGCCCTCGGCGCGGGCCTCGCGTGGACGGCGGCCCGCCTCACGGGCCGCGGGCGGCGCGCGGCCACCGTGGCCCTCGCCGCCGTCGTCGGCACCCAGCTCGCTCAGACCCTCACCACCGGCGGCACCGACCGTAACGTGCTGGTGGCCGGGCTCGGCTCCGCGGCCGTCCTCGTCGCCATCATCCAGGTCCCCGGCGTGAGCCGGTTCTTCGGCTGCACCCCGCTCGGGCCCGTCGCCTGGGGCATCACCGCCGGCGCCGTCACCGGCGCCACTCTCCTCGGCCACTTCCTCGCGCCGTGGATCACCTCACGTCTCGCCCAGGGCGACAGCGGTTGATCCTCGGGCCCGGTGATGCGGGTACTCGCAGAACATGCCGTGTCACGGTCGGGGCCCTCATGCCTCCGACGCGGTCAGGGCCGCCCCGCTCCCGCCGTCGGCATGTCCGGCGCCGTAGGGCACCGGGGCTTGACGGGTCAGCGGGTGCGGACCGCCGTGACGGTGAAGCGTTCGACCTCGGCGATGTGGCCGCCTGTGAACGCGACGACCGTCAGCACCGGGTCGACGGCGCCGGTGAAGGAGACGGACGACCTCCACGGTTGGCTGTTGCCGCCCGCCGACATGCAGCACGAGGTGCCCAGCAGATCCCGCGACGACGGCTGGCGCACGTCCACGCGGACGCTCTCGTCCACGCCGGTGATCCGGCCGCCGACCGTCATCGGGGAACGGGCGACGGAGCCGTAGGCGGGCACGGTCATCGAGAACGTCGTGTCGTCGGTGCCCACCACCTCCCAGGGGGCGTCGGGTCCGGTGCCGAAGCGCACGAGGTGGATGACGGCCGCGGTCCCCGTGCTCTCCGTACCGCTCAGGCCGACGCCGATCCGGGCCTCCCTGCCGTCGACGGACCGTGAGGTGACCCGGTCGACCTCCTCGAAGCCCAGGTAGTGCCGGGTGAAGGAGAGTGCGGTCTGCTCCGGGTCGAGGTGCCAGGGCTGGTGGCCGCCGGAACGGAACTCACGCTCCCACTCGCGGGCCTGGTCGACTGTCGTGAAGGGCCACAGCGGCTGGAGGTTGGAGAACCCGGGCAGCTGCGAGCTGCGCCCCGGCGCGGACGCGGTCGCGGTCGCCGAGGGCGTGCCAGGCGCGGTGGTGGCCGTCGGGTCGGGCGCGGGAGCGGACTGCGGCGGCGAGGACGTCGCGGGGCGGGACGACGGTGATTCCGACGCCCTGGCCGACCCGCCGGAGCCGGTGCAGCCGACGAGTGCCAGGACGGTCAGGGCCGTCGCGGCGACGAGCCGGAAGGGGAGACGGAACGGAAGCGGGAGCCTGGTGTTCATCGATCCCCCAGGAAACGAGTGACGGCCGCGCCTTATGCGTGCGGCCATGGTGCCACCCCTGCCGACCGCGTCATAGAGCGCGCGCCCGGGCGTCCGTGTATTCCGGCCCGTTTGTTCGGGGAACTCCCGCCCGGGAGCGGCTGAAAACGGCTCGGATTCCGGCGTGCGGAACGATGACGGCGGAAAATCCACCCTTTGATCTTCACCCGTTCGGACATGCTCGCCGGACACCTGTCCGACGTTTCGGAATGATGTCGTGGAATACGTCCGCACTCATCGCCGTCGTGCGGCGGATCTCATGTGCAGCCAGACACGCCTGTTCAGCGAAGGGACGTCGCTCCGATGCCGAGGATCGAACTGAACACCGGGAAAGACGCCGGCGTCGAACTCCACTACGAGGACTACGGAAACGGAAGACCGGTCGTGCTCGTCCACGGCTGGCCGCTGAGCGGCCGGTCCTGGGAGAAACAGATCGGGCCGCTGGTGGAGTCCGGATATCGCGTCATCACCTATGACCGCCGCGGATTCGGGCAGTCGTCACAGCCGTGGGACGGCTATGAATACGACACCCTCGCCGACGACCTCGGCGCCCTGCTCGCCCATCTCGACCTCACCGACGTGACGCTGGTCGGCTTCTCCATGGGGGGCGGGGAGGTGGTCCGCTACATCAGCGCCCACGGGACCGCGCGGGTCAGGCAGGCCGTGCTGGCGGCCGCCGTGCCGCCGTATCTCTACCGGTCCGCGAAGAATCCCGACGGCGGCCTGGACGACGCCACGATCAGCCGCTTCGAGGTGGGTGTCCTCGAGGACCGGCCGGCGTTCGTGGACGGGTTCGTCACCGACTTCTTCCGGGTCGGCGAGCGCACCGACCTCGTCAGCGCCGCGCAGCACGCCTACAACGTCGGTATCGCCACTCTGGCGTCCCCCAAGGGCACGCTCGACTGCATCGCGGCGTTCGCGCGCACCGACTTCCGCGACGACCTCGCCGCGGTGGACGTGCCGACCCTGGTCGTCCACGGCGACTCGGATGCCATCGTCCCGTTCGAAGTCAGCGGCAGGCGGACGCATGAGAGCCTCGCCGACAGCAGCCTGGTCCTGATCGAGGGCGCGCCCCACGGGCTGAACGTGACGCACGCGGACCGGTTCAACCAGGCGCTCCTGGAATTCCTCGCCCGCTGAGCCCTCTACGGGCCCATGCCGTACGGGAAAGCCGACTGTCGGACCCGCGGACTAGGTTGGCCGCCATGACGGATTTCGTACTCGTGGCGGGCGCGTGGCTTGGTTCCTCGGCGTGGGAGGAGGTGGTGCCGAGGCTGCGGGCGGCGGGGCACGGCGCTCATGCCGTGACGCTGTCGGGACTCGGCGAGAGGCGGGGTGAGCCGGCCGGCCGGCAGACCCACGTCAAGGACGTCATCGGTGAGGTCGAGCGGCGCGACCTGCGGGACGTCGTCCTCGTCGGTCACAGCTACGCGGGCATCCCGGTCGGGCAGGCCGCGGAGCGGATAGGCGACCGGTTGACCCGGGTCGTCTTCGTCGACTCGGAGGTTCCGACCGACGGCGCGTCCTTCGCGGACGGCTGGTGGCAGGGCCGGGCGGCAATGGAGGCCGCACTCGCGGAGAACGACGGCTTCTGGGCGCCCCTGACCGCGGCCGACTACACGGACGCCGGGCAGGGTCTCACCGACGAGCAGATCGGCCGCATCGTGGCGGGCTCGACGCCGCACCCGGGAGCCTCGTTGACCGACCCGGCGGTGCTGGCACGCCCGCTCGGCGAGCTTCCGGCGACGTACGTCAAGTGCCTGCTCGACGGCCCGGAGCCGAACGCGACGGTGGCCGCTCTGCTGGCCGGCGAGCGCTGGCGGCTGGTCGAGATGGACACGGGTCACTGGCCGATGTTCTCCCGGCCGCACGAGCTGGCGGAGCTCCTGCTGCGGGCGGCCGACGGGTCCTGAGTCCGCGTAGGGCGCCGTGCGGTCCGCGGCAGGGCGAAGGGCCCCGGTTCCTTTCCGGAGCCCTTCGCCGTGGACCAGAAGCGGTGGCTGTCAGCCGGGGACTCGCCTGCGACCGCCGCCACCCCGTCCGCCGGCCGCAGCGGCCATGGCCAGGCCGCAGATCAGGGCGACCGCACCGACGATGACGTTGCTGACGACACTGCGGGTCGTGTCCATCGCACCGGCTACGACCCAGGGAGCGACGATCGTCCATACGCCGATGGCGCATGCCGCCCACGCCATGGCGTGGGTGCGCTCGTAGGCGGAGCTGAAGCCGCCCATGCACAGGGCAAAGGCGATACCGGTGATCAGGTTGGACACGGCCAGGTTGGTCAGTCCGCTGAAGCCGACGATCCATGGGGATGCCGCCAGGTAGATACCGGTGACAAGGCCCAATGTCTCCACGGCCTGGGCGCGTGGAGTGCTGGTCGCCCGCTCGAAGCGGGAGCGCATCTCGGCCAGGTCCGGGTGTTGCTCTATGTCTGCGTGGGTGGTCATGGTGGACGCCGCCTCCTACCAGCAGCCTTATGTGTCCTTTATATCCATGGAACGCCTATAACGTCCATGGGTCAATGGGGAATTTCTCCCGGTACAGGCGGTATTCCGCCCGAAGCACCCGGGGCTCAGGCGCCCGCGCCCGGCGTGACCCCGCCCTTGAGTCGTTCGAGGTCGGACGGGCGGACCTGGATGGCCAGCAGTGCGATCAGGGCCGCCAGCACCGCGAAGATCGCCGCCATGATGAACGCCGCGGACACGCCCGAGGTCAGCACCTGGTCCGCCCAGGGCGGCGGGAGTTCGCCGGTGCGCTGGAAGGCGAGCCGCTCGGCCGGGGTCGCCTCCGCCATGAACTGCGGCACCAGGTCCTTCGCCTCGTTGGTGCTCGCCGTGCCGAAGACCGTGACCAGGATCGACAGGCCCAGAGAACCGCCCACCTGCTGAGTGGCGTTCAGCAGACCGGACGCCGCGCCGGACTCGTGCACCGGCACGTTGGAGAGCGCCATGAGCGTCAGCGAGACGAACTGCATGCCCATCCCGAGGCTGAAGACCAGCATCGGCCCGAGAATGCTCCCCGCGTAGGTGGAGTGGATGTCGGTCAGCGTCAGCCACGCCAGTCCCGCGGCGGCCAGGACGGCGCCGGTCACCATGAACGGCTTCGGACCGTACTTCGGCAGCAGCTGCGAGGCCAGGCCCGCGCCGATGGTGATGACCACGCTGACCGGCAGGAACGCCAGGCCGGCACGCAGGGGCCCGAAGCCCAGCACGTTCTGGACGAACAGGGTCAGGAAGAAGAACATGCCGAACATGGCGGCGGCGAGCGCCAGCATCATGCCGTACGTGCCCGCCCTGTTACGGTCGGCGAACATGTGCAGCGGCGTGATCGGCTGTTTCGAGCGCCTCTCGACGGCGAGGAAAACGCCGAGCAGCACCACGGCGGCGCCGAACGACGCCAGTGTCCAGCCGTCGCTCCAGCCCTCCTGCGCGGCGCGGATGAAGCCGTAGACCAGTGCCACCATGCCGAGCGTGGAGGTCAGGGCACCGGCGAAGTCGAAGTGGCCGGGGTGACGTTCCGACTCCTTGATCCAGCGGGGCGTGGCGATCGCGATGAGCAGACCGATCGGCACGTTGACGAACAGTACCCAGCGCCAGTCGAGCCATTCGACGAGCATGCCGCCGGCGAGCAGACCGATGGCGCCGCCTCCCGCGGACACGGCCGCGAACACCCCGAACGCCCGGTTGCGGGCCGGGCCCTCGGTGAACGTGGTGGTGATCAGCGCGAGCGACGTCGGCGAGGCGATCGCGCCGCCGACCCCCTGGAGGGCCCGGGCGGCGAGCAGTTGGCCGGAGTTCTGGGCGAGTCCGCCGAGCAGGGACGCCAGCACGAAGAGCAGCACGCCGAAGATGAACACACGCCGCCGGCCGAGGATGTCACCGACCCGGCCACCGAGGAGCAGCAGACCGCCGAACGTCAGCGTGTAGGCGTTGACCACCCAGGACAGGCTCGTGGTGGAGAAGTCCAGGGAGCTCTGGATGTGCGGCAGCGCGATGTTCACGATGGTGATGTCGAGGACCACCATCAGCTGGCAGGACGCGATGACGAACAGTGCCATTCCGTTTCCGCCACCGCGATCGGGGGCGGCGGTCCGGACGGAGGAGGTCGGCTGCGGAGTCGTCATGGCGCATCGTGCCTCGTGAGGGGTCCCCTCGGCGCGGGGTGCGGACAAGGCCGTCCACTGTTCGACGTTAAGCCTGTCGGGTGAAACGCCACCAGTCGATCAAGGGGTGAGCAAGGACCCGCTCAGGGCAGGACCGCCACCCCGTCCACCTCGACCAGGCACTGCTCGTCCCACAGCCGTACGACCCCGACGACGGCCATGGCCGGGTAGTCGCGGCCCGCCAGGCGCCGCCAGACGCGGCCCAGTTCACGGGCGTGGACCCGGTAGTCGGCGACGTCGGTCGCGTAGACGGTGACCCGGGCCAGGTCGTGCGGGGTGCCGCCCGCTGCGGCGAGCGCGGTGAGGAGGTTGGACAGGGCGGTCTCGAACTGTGCGGGGAGGGTGTCGCCGACGACCTTGCCGTCCGTGTCCAGTGCGGTCTGGCCGGCCAGGAAGACCAGGCGGCTGCCGGAGGCGGTGACGGCGTGGGAGAAGCCGGTGGGCGGGGAGAGCTCGGCCGGGTTGTGGCGGGACAGGGTCATGCGCGGGCCTCCTCGGCGTAGAGCTCCTTGGCGATGATGGTGCGCTGCACCTCGGAGGCGCCCTCGTAGATCCGGGGGGCACGGACCTCGCGGTAGAGATGTTCGAGGAGATGGCCCCGCTGGAGGGCGCGGGCGCCGTGCAACTGGACCGCGGAGTCGACGACGAACTGGGCCGTCTCCGTCGCGAGCAGCTTGGCCATCGCCGCCCGTTTCGGCACGTCGGCGGCCCCGGCGTCGTACGCGCAGGCGGCGGCGTGGACGAGCAAACGCGCGGCCTCGGTGCGGGTGGCCATCTCGGCGACGGTGTGGGCGACGGACTGGAGTTCGCTCAGCGGGCCGCCGAAGGCACGGCGGGCGGCGGTGTGGGCGAGGGTCGCGTCGAGGGCCGCCTGTGCCATGCCGACGGCGAACGCGCCGACGCTGGGGCGGAAGAGGTTGAGGGTGCTCATGGCGACGCGGAAGCCGCGGTCCGGCTCACCGAGCAGGTCGTCGGCGGTGACCGGCACGTCGTCGAAGGTGAGCGCGCCGATGGGGTGCGGGGAGAGCATCTCCAGCGCGCTGCCGGCGAGGCCGGGGCGGTCGGCGGGGACGAGGAACGCGGTGACGCCGCGGGCTCCCGCGCCTTCGGTGGTACGGGCGAAGACGGTGTAGAAGTCGGCCTCCGGGGCGTTGGAGATCCACCGCTTCTCGCCGCTCAGCCGCCAGCCGCGGCCGTCGGGCACCGCTTTCAGGGCGAGCGCGGCGGCGTCGGAGCCCGCTTCCGGCTCACTGAGCGCGAAGGCGGCGACGGCCCGCCCCGCGACCACCTCGGGGAGCCAGCGGTCGCGCTGCGCGTCGGTACCCGCCTGGACGAGCGGCGAGGTGCCGAGTCCCTGGAGGGCGAGTGCGGTCTCCGCCTCCGTGCAGCCGTACGCCAGGGACTCGCGCAACAGGCACAGTTCGAGCGCACCGGCCGTGAACAGCCTTTCCAGCAGCCCCAGTTCACCGAGCGCCAGGATCAACGGGCGGTTGACACGGCCCGGTTCGCCCTTCTCCGCGAGGGGCCGGAGACATTCCTCCGTCAGGGTGCGCAGCCGGGCGCACCAGGCGGTCTGTACCGGATCGAGCGAGAATACGGACATTCGTGCTCCCACTGAGTACGGCCTGGACGGTCCGCAGACGGCCGGGACGGCCCTCACGGGCGCCCTCGAAAAGCACGGTATCGCGAACTGTTGACTGTCGTCACTGTCACGATACGCTCGTTTGGCGACGCCGACCCGACAGGGGGCGAACCATGGAGCTGACACCCTCGGCCCACCTCGACACCTTCGCGCGCGACCATCTGCCGCCCGCCGGCCAATGGCCGGAACTTCTCTTCGAGCTGCCCGAGCTGCGGTACCCGCAGCGGCTCAACTGCGGCGAGGAGCTGCTCGACCGCACGATCGAGCGCTTCGGCGCGGACCGTCCCGTCTTCCGTTCGGGCGCGGGAGAGGTCTGGTCGTACGGGCAGCTGCGCGAGCGGGTGGACCGGATCGCGCACGTCCTGACCGCGGAGCTCGGGATCGTCCCCGGCAACCGTGTGCTGCTGCGCGGGCCGACCACGCCGCATCTCGCCGCGTGCTGGCTCGCCCTGATGAAGACGGGCGCCGTGGCGGTGACCGTCCTCGCGCAGCACCGGGCCGGGGAACTGGCCACGGTGTGCGAGATCGCCTCGGTGAGCCACGCCCTGTGCGACGTGCGGACGGTCGACGACCTGGTCAAGGCGGAGGTGCCGGGGCTGAGGATCACCGCCTACGGCGGCGACGCCCCCGACGATCTGCTGCGCCTGGCCGCCGCGGCCGGGCCGGAGCCCTACGAGCCGGTACGGACGGCGGCCGACGACGTCGCGCTGATCGCCTTCACGTCGGGCACCACCGGCCGCCCCAAGGGGTGCATGCACTTCCACCGGGACGTACTGGCGATCGCCGACACGTTCTCCGCCCATGTGCTGCGGCCCGAGCCCGACGACGTGTTCGCCGGCAGCCCGCCGCTCGGCTTCACCTTCGGGCTCGGCGGGCTCGTCGTCTTCCCCATGCGGGCCGGGGCGTCGGCGCTGCTGCTGGAGCAGGCGGGCCCCGGGCAGCTGCTGCCCGCGATCGCGGAGCACCGGGTGTCGGTGCTGTTCACCGCGCCGACCGCCTACCGTGTGATGCTGGACCAGCTCGACTCCCATGACACGCGGTCGCTGCGCCGCTGCGTGTCGGCCGGGGAGAACCTGCCCGCCGCGACCTGGCAGGCATGGCTGGAGCGGACCGGGCTGCGGATCATCAACGGCATCGGGGCGACCGAGCTGCTGCACATCTTCATCTCCGCCGCGGACGGGTCGATCAGGCCCGGCACCACCGGGGTCCCGGTCCCCGGGTGGCAGGCGCGTGTGGTCGACGGCGAGGGCCTGCCGGTGCCGGACGGCGAGCCGGGACTGCTGGCCGTACGCGGCCCGGTGGGCTGCCGCTATCTTTCCGACCCGCGGCAGACCCAGTACGTACGGGGCGGCTGGAACCTCACCGGTGACACCTACGTCCGGGAAGCCGACGGCTGGTTCCGCTACGTCGCCCGCGCCGACGACATGATCATCTCG
Source organism: Streptomyces sp. WAC00040 (assembly GCF_056835925.1). Lineage (NCBI taxonomy): Bacteria > Bacillati > Actinomycetota > Actinomycetes > Kitasatosporales > Streptomycetaceae > Streptomyces > Streptomyces sp. WAC00040. Next base: position 4,006,290 of record NZ_JAKQZE010000001.1, on the reverse strand, counting down.
GCCGGGTACAACATCGCCGGACCCGAGGTGGAGGACGCGCTGCTGCACCATCCCGACGTCGCGGAGGCAGCGGTCGTCGGGCGGCCCGACGAGCTGAGGGGCCAGATCGCCGTCGCCTACGTGGTGCTGCGGGACGGCGCCGCGAACGGTGGGGCGACGGCCGATGCCCTGCGGGACTTCGTCAAGGGGCGGCTGACGCCGTTCAAGTGCCCGCGGGAGATCGTCTTCCTCGACGCTCTGCCGCGTACACCGACCGGCAAGCTGCAGCGCTACCGGCTGCGAGCTCTAGAGTGATCGCGTGGCCGAGCAGCACACCCCCAGATCCCTGATCGTCACCCTGTACGGCGCGTACGGACGCGAACGGCCGGGTCCCCTCGCCGTGGCCGAACTGATCCGGCTCCTGGGCGTCCTGGGCGTCGACGCCCCGTCCGTGCGCTCCTCGGTCTCCCGGCTCAAGCGGCGCGGGCTGCTCGTGCCCGAGCGCACCCCGGAGGGCGCGGCCGGCTACGCGCTGTCCGCGGACGCCCGGCAGCTGCTCGACGACGGGGACCGGCGCATCTACGCGCCCTCCTCCGCCGAACTGTCCGACGGTTGGGTCATCGCCGTGTTCTCCGTGCCCGAGGCCGAGCGGCACAAGCGCCACCTGCTGCGCTCGCGGCTGGTCAGACTCGGCTTCGGCGCCGCCGCGCCCGGGGTGTGGATCGCCCCCGCCCGGCTCTGCGAGGAGACCCGGCACACGCTGCGGCGGCTGCGGCTCGACACGTACGTCGACCTGTTCCGCGGTGAGCACCTCGGTTTCGCGGCGACGGCGGAGGCGGTCTCCCGCTGGTGGGACCTGGCGGCGATCGCCAAGCAGCACGAGGACTTCCTCGACCGGCACGAGCCCGTGCTGCGTGCGTGGGACGCCCGCGAGGAGACGCCCGCGCAGGACGCCTACCGGGACTATCTGCCGGCGCTGGACTCGTGGCGGCGGCTGCCCTACGCCGACCCCGGCCTGCCGGCCGAGCTGCTGCCCCAGGGCTGGCCGGGCGGGCGGTCCGCCGAGGTCTTCGGACGGCTCCACGCGCGGCTGCGGGACGCGGGGGCGCCGTTCGTGACCGGGGCGTCACGGCCGTGACGGAGGAGCCCCGGCGGTGACCGGGGAGCCGCATGAGCTGGGCGACCAGCTCGGGCCCGTGTGGATGGTGGCCGCGAACGTCGTGCTGTGGCGGCGGTACGGGGACTTCGGGCAGGAGCTGCGGCCCGGCACCAAGGCCTACCGTGGCGGAGCCAAGGTGTTCGTCGCGTCCGCGTACCCCGGCACGGGGCACGAGCAGCTGACCACCATAGGGCGCGGCCGGCGCACCGGCCGCTGGATCACCATCGACACCGCCACCCGCCATCTGCACGGCTTTCGCGCCGCGCTGGTGTGCACGCCGGCCGTGCTGCGAAGGTACGCCCGGGTCACCTGGTGGCCGGTGCGGAACGAGGAAGAAGCCGTCGCGTGCGCGGAGCGGCTCGGGCGGATCGCCGTCGAGCAGCGCGCCTCGTACCACGGCGGCCCGCATCCCGATCCGTGCCGGTGCCACGAGTGCCTCAGCCGAGCGTGAGCCTCGGCTTCGGTGCGTCGGTGCGGCCGGTGGGCGGCTTGCGGCTGCCCGCCCGGTACGGCAGCGGCCACGGCGCCCCTTCACCGGTGTAGTTCTGGTCGGCCGCCGCGTGGAGCGTCCAGTTCGGGTCGTAGAGGTGCGGTCTGGCGAGGGCGCAGAGGTCGGCGCGGCCGGCCAGCAGGATCGAGTTGACGTCGTCCCAGGAGGAGATCGCGCCGACGGCGATCACCGGGATGTGGGCCTCGTTGCGGATCCGGTCGGCGTAGGGGGTCTGGTAGGAGCGGCCGTACTCGGGGCGTTCGTCGGCGACGACCTGGCCGGTGGAGACGTCGATGGCGTCGGCGCCGTGGGCGGCGAAGGCGCGGGCGACGGCGACGGCGTCCTCGGCGGTGGTCCCGCCGTCGGCCCAGTCGGTGGCCGAGATCCGGACCGTCATGGGCCGGTCCTTGGGCCACTGCTCGCGCACGGCGTCGAACACCTCGAGCGGGAAGCGGAGCCGGTTCTCGAGGGAACCCCCGTACGCGTCGTGACGCCGGTTGGTCAGCGGCGAGAGGAAACCCGAGAGCAGATAGCCGTGGGCGCAGTGGAGTTCCAGGAGGTCGAAGCCGCTGCCGGCGGCGCGCCGGGCAGCCTCGGCGAACTGCTGCCGGATCCCGTCGAGTCCCGTGCGGTCGAGGGCGTGCGGGACCTGGTTGACCCCTGGCCGGTACGGGAGCGGGGAGGCGGCGGACACCGGCCAGTTGCCGGTGTCGAGCGGCTGGTCGATGCCTTCCCACATGACCCGGGTGGAGCCCTTGCGGCCGGAGTGGCCGAGCTGGACGCCGATCGCGGTGCCGGGCGCATGGTGGTGGACGAAGTCGGTGACGCGGCGCCAGGCGGCCGCCTGCTCCGCCGTGTAGAGGCCGGTGCAGCCGGGGGTGATCCGGCCCTCGGGGCTGACGCACACCATCTCGGTCATGACCAGGCCCGCCCCGCCGAGGGCGCGGGCGCCGAGGTGGACGAGGTGGAAGTCGCCGGGCATGCCGTCCCGGCCGACGTACATGTCCATCGGTGAGACGACGACACGGTTGCGCAGGGTCAGCCCGCGCAGCCGGAACGGGGTGAACATCGGCGGCGTGCCCGGCAGGCAGCCGAAGTCCCGCTCGACCGCGCCGGTGAAGGCGGGGTCCCGCAGCCGCAGGTTCTCGTGGGTGACGCGGCGGCTGCGGGTGAGGAGGTTGAAGGCGAACCGGCGCGGCGGCTGGTCGGTGTGGACGGCCAGCTCCTCGAACCAGCGCATGCTGGCGGCGGCGGCGCGCTGGGTGGACTCGACGACCGGGCGGCGTTCGCTCTCGTAGGCGGCGAGGGCCGTGGCGAGGTCGGGCTGCTCCTCGACGCAGGCCGCGAGGGCGAGGGCGTCCTCGACGGCGAGCTTGGTGCCGGAGCCGATGGAGAAGTGGGCGGTGTGCGCGGCGTCGCCGAGCAGCACGATGTTGCCGTGCGACCAGCGCTCGTTGACGACGGTGCGGAAGGCGGTCCAGGCGGAGGAGTTGCCGCGCAGTGGCCGGCCGCCGAGGACCTCGGCGAAGACCTTGGCGCAGCGCTCGGTCGACTGCTGCTCGTCGCAGGTGTCGAAGCCGGCGGCACGCCAGACCTCCTCGCGCATCTCGACGATGACGGTGGAGGCGTCGGCCGAGAAGGGGTAGCCGTGCAGTTGCATCACGCCGTGCTCGGTCTCGGCGATCTCGAAACGGAACGAGTCGAACGCGAAGTCGGCGGCGAGCCAGATGTAGCGGCAGCGGTGGGTGGTGACGTGCGGCGCGAAGACGTCGGCGTGCGCCTCGCGGGTGGCGCTGTGGACACCGTCGGCGGCGATGACGAGGTCGTGGCCCGCGGCGAGTTCGGCGGCGGGCGGTGCGGGGGTGCGGAAGCGCAGGCGTACGCCGAGGGAGGCGCAGCGTTCGTGGAGGATCTCCAGGAGCCTGCGCCGGCCGAGGGCGGCGAAGCCGTGTCCGCCGGAGGTCAGGGTCTGTCCGCGGTGGCCGATGTCGATGTCGTCCCAGCGCACGAACTCGCGCCGGAGGCAGCCGTGGACGGTGGGGTCGGCGTGCTCGATCCCGCCCAGGGTCTCGTCGGACAGCACGACGCCGAAGCCGAACGTGTCGTCGGGTGCGTTGCGTTCCCAGACGGTGATCTCGCGGGCGGGGTCGAGCCGCTTGAGCAGCACGGCCGCGTACAGCCCGCCGGGCCCGCCACCGATGACGGCGATCCGCAGAGGCCGGGCCTTCCGCTCCGGCCGGACTGCGGTGTCCGGGGCCGCGGGCCGGTCATGGCCGGCCGCGTGGTGTGTACCCGCGGGCCCGGCCGGGGGCGGCGTCAGGGAGACCATGTCAGCGGCCCTGCCACTTGGGCGGCCGCTTCTCGGTGAAGGCCGCGTGGAACTCGGCGTAGTCGTCGCCGTTCATCAGCAGCGCCTGCGTCGCCGCGTCCAGCTCGACCGACGCCGCGAGCGGCATGTCGAGCTCCGCCGTCAGCAGCGCCTTCGTCTGGGCGTACGCCAGGGCCGGGCCGCCCGCGAGGTGGTGGGCGAGTTCGGCGGCCCGGGCGTCCGCCTGCCCTTCGTCGGTCAGTTCGCTGATCAGGCCGATGCGTTCCGCCTCCGGCGCGCGGACCGGCTCGCCAAGCATGAGCAGACGGGTCGCATGGCCGAGGCCGACGACACGGGGCAGCAGATAGGCCGCGCCCATGTCACCGCCGGAGAGCCCCACCTTGGTGAAGAGGAAGGCGAAGCGCGCGGACGGGTCCGCGACCCGGAAGTCCGCGGCCAGGGCCAGCACCGCGCCCGCGCCTGCCGCCACGCCGTGCACCGCGGCGATCACGGGGAAGGGGCACTCCCGCACCGCCCGGACGACCTGGCCCGTCATCCGGTTGAAGTCGAGGAGCTGGGCGGTGTCCATGGACAGGGTCGCGCCGATGATCTCGTCGACGTCCCCGCCGGAGCAGAAGCCGCGTCCTTCACCGCCGAGCACGAGGGCACGCACCGAGCGCTCCCGTGACAGCTCGGCGAGCAGGTCGCGCAGGTCGGCGTAGGCGCCGAAGGTGAGGGCGTTGAGTTTCTCCGGGCGGGCGAGGGTGACGGTCGCGACGCCGTCCTTCCTCGTCAGCCGCAGATGACGCCACTCCTGCGTACGTGGCACGGAACCGGTAAAGGGGCTCATGGAGTGGGGCCTCCCTCGGCACGGGCGGTCTGCTGCGCTGCCTCTGGCCTCGAAGCTATCACTCATTCGTGACTTCCGTCATGAGTCCGCAATACGAGTGTTGCGACTCCGCGAAAGTCCCGTACCGGTTGTGGCACAGGTGCCGGCCAGGCCGGGTACTCGCCCCCGTTCCGGCGTCCTGGACTTCGTAGGGTCGTGATCAGCAACCGCCACCGAACGGAAAGCCGCCTTGTCCCCAGCCACCGACTCCGCCTCATGGCGTGTCCCGCTGCCGCACACCACGGCGGCCGTGCCCATCGCCCGCGCGCTGGTGCGCGCGGCGCTGGCCGGCGGCGACCACCCGGCGCCCCCGGACCGCGACACCGCCGAGCTGCTCACGGCCGAACTGGTCGCGAACGCCGTGGAGCACACCCCCGGCGGATCACCCATAGAGCTCGTGGTGGAACTGCTGCCGACGGGCTGCCAGGTCGAGGTCCATGACCACGACCCGACGCCGCCCCACGGGCTGTCACCGTCCGTCCCGATGCCGCGGCCCGACCCCTGGCAGGAGCACGGACGGGGGCTGCTCCTGATCCGGACGCTGAGCACCGCGTGCGGTCATCGGCCCACTGCACGCGGCAAGGCGGTCTGGTTCACCCTCCCCGGACCGGCCTGATCCGGTCCCCGCGCCGCGGCGCCAGGCGTCAACGAGCGGCATCGCTCCGGTCCCGGGCCTGCTGGGCGCCGGCCGCGAGACGGAGTTCCGACGGCCGTGGAGCGCGTAGACGACCGCTCCGACCAGCAGGAACCCCGCGAACCGGAACCAGGTCGCCCGGCCGGTCCACATCGGATACGGGCGGCAGGCCAGATCGTACGGAGAAGTGCGAGTGGGGCCGGGCGTGCGAGCCCGGACCCCACTGATCGCGGACAATTCTCCCGCCGTTCGCTTGATCACCCGAATCGGCGCATGACTATACGGATGCCGTGCTCCCGCCGGCCGTGACGCCCGCCAGCGTGGCCACCATCACGGCCTTGATGGTGTGCATACGGTTCTCCGCCTCGTCGAAGACCACCGAGTGCTCCGATTCGAAGACCTCGTCGCTGACCTCCAGCTCCGTCAGCCCGTGCCGCTCGTGGATCTCCCGGGCGACCTTGGTGCCCAGGTCGTGGAAGGCGGGCAGGCAGTGAAGGAACTTCACCCGCGGATTGCCGGTGGCGCGCAGCACGTCCATGGTCACGGCGTAGGGAGCCAGCGCCTTGATCCGCTCGTCCCAGACCTCCTTGGGCTCGCCCATCGACACCCAGACGTCGGTGGCGACGAAGTCGGCGCCCCGCACGCCCTCCGCGACGTCCTCGGTGAGCGTGATCCTCGCGCCGCTCACGGCCGCGGCAAGGTGCGCCTGCGCGACGACCTCCTCGGCGGGCCAGTAGGCCTTCGGCGCGACGATCCGGACATCCATGCCCAGCAGAGCGCCGGTCACCAGGTAGGAGTTGCCCATGTTGAAGCGGGCGTCGCCGAGGTAGGCGAAGGAGAGCTCCTCCAGCGGCTTGTCGCTGTGCTCCTTCATGGTGAGGACGTCGGCGAGCATCTGGGTGGGGTGCCAGTCGTCGGTGAGTCCGTTGTAGACGGGCACCCCCGCATGGGCGGCGAGTTCCTCCACGACCTGCTGGCTGTCGCCGCGCAACTCGATGGCGTCGAACATCCGGCCGAGCACCCGGGCGGTGTCCTTGGCGGACTCCTTGCTGCCGATATGGGAGCCCGACGGGTCCAGGTAGGTCGTCGAGGCGCCCTGGTCGGCGGCCGCCACCTCGAAGGAGCAGCGGGTGCGGGTGGACGACTTCTCGAAGATCAGCACGATGTTGCGGCCGCGCAGCCACTGCACCTCTGTGCCCGCGCGCTTGGCCGCCTTGAGCTCGGCGGCCAGGTCGATCAGACCGCGGAACTCCTCGGCGGTGAAATCGAGCTCTTTGAGGAAGTGGCGGCCTTCGAGATGTATCGCCATGATGGCTGCTCCTGCGTGACGGACGAGGTGACAGTGGAACTCTATACGATCCACTGCATCGCTATACAGCATCCCGCTCGACGGGGCAGCTCATGCAGCGCGGACCGCCACGCCCCCTGCCCAGCTCACTGCCGGGGATCTCGATGACCTCGATGCCCTGCTTGCGCAGATGGGTGTTGGTGGTCACATTGCGCTCGTAGGCCACGACGACGCCCGGTTCCACGGCCAGGACGTTGCAGCCGTCGTCCCACTGCTCACGCTCGGCCGCGTGCACGTCCTGCGTCGCGGTCAGCACCCGGACGTCCTTCAGGCCGAGCGCGGCCGCTATGGCGTCGTGCATCCGCTCCGGCGGATGGTCGCTGACCTTTAGACCCCCGCCCTCCGCCGGTTCGATGGTGTACGAGCGGAGCATGCCGAGGCCCGCGTACTTGGTGAACGTGTCGCCGTCGACCATGGTCATGACCGTGTCCAGATGCATGAAGGCCCGTCGCTTCGGCATGTCGAGGGCCACGATCGTGCGGGCCGAACCGGCCGCGAACAGACCGCGGGCCAGCATCTCCACGGCCTGCGGTGTCGTGCGTTCGCTCATCCCGATCAGCACCGCGCCGTTGCCGAGCACCAGCACATCGCCGCCCTCGATGGTGGACGGGTAGTCGTCCTGCCCCTCCGACCAGTGATGGAACGGTCCTGCCTCCGGGCCGACGAAGAGCGGATGGTGCTTGTAGATCGCCTCGAAGTGCACCGTCTCGCGCTGCCGGGCCGGCCACCGCATCGCGTTGATGGCGACGCCGTCGTAGATCCAGGCCGAGGTGTCACGGGTGAACAGGTGGTTCGGCAGCGGATGGAGCAGGAAGTCGTCCAGATCCATCACATGGAAACGCACCGACGTCGGCTCGGAATGGCCCGCGAGGAACTCCCGTTTGGTCATCCCGCCGACCAGGGCCTCCACCAGGGCGGTGGTGGGCAGTTCGTCGAAGGCGGCCCGCAGGTGGTCGGTGGCGAGCGGGCCGTACTCCTTCTCGTCGAAGACCCGGTCCAGCACCAGTTTCCTGGCTTCGGGGCTCTCCAGCGAATCGCGCAGCAGATCACCGAAGAGATGGACCTCCACCCCCCTGTCGCGCAGCACGTCCGCGAACCCGTCGTGCTCCTGCCGGGCGCGGCGCACCCAGAGCACGTCGTCGAAGAGCAGTGCGTCCTTGTTGCTCGGCGTGAGCCGCTTCAGCTCCAGATCGGGCCGGTGCAGCACGACCCGGCGGAGCCGCCCGGCCTCGGAGTCGACATGGAATCCCATGTCCCCATCCTGGCCGTGCGGGCCCCGGGACACACGCCGTACGCGGATCTTCGGTCGTTCTTGCGTCGCGCTGCGGCCGGCGTTCCGCCGCGGGGGGCTCTCAGGACGTCACCGCGAGGACCACGATGAGGACCACCAGCACCACGCCGAAACCGCCGAGGGCGAGGACGAATCCACGCCCGTTCCCGGCCGTCACACCGGACGAGCGGTGCCCGCCGCCGGACGGCCCGAGGCCGTCGGTCCCGGACCGCGCCGTTTCGCCGGGCGGATAAAGGGTGCGGGTCTGCGGCTGGGCGGTGGCACGGACCGCGGGCTCAGGCTCGCGGCGGGGCGGCTCGTGTGTTCGGCGGGGCGGCTCCGGGCGGTGGGGCGGCTCGGGTGAGCGACCGACGGGCCCCTGCGGCCACTCCGGGCCTTCCCGGTACTCCGTGGGGCCGGACGGCTGTTGCTGGGCAGGGGGCCGCTGTTCGAGGCGCTCCGGCGGCCGGGCGGGAGGCTCCGGAGGCTCGTGCGTGACGCGGTCGGGCGGCGGCCCGGGCAACGCCATCGTCCGGCGCACCAGCGCCTGCCACACCGGCAGCGTGATCCCGGGGTCACTGCGCCCGGTGAGGATCTGCTCGGCCGCCCCGCGCCCGATCGGGTCGGTCCCGCCGCACAGTTCGGGCAGCAGCCTCTCCAGACGGGTCCCCACATCCGGTTCGGCGGCGAACGGCCGCACGGCCCATCGGTACAGCGACGCCGCGTTCGCGGCACGGACCGGCTCGTCCGGGCCGCTCCGGGCCGCCGAGGCACCGGGAGAGAGATACAGCCGTCGGCCGAGGACCGCGTGGCACATGCGCCTGCGCTCACCGGCGGTCCAGTCGGGCCAGCCCTCCGCGATCCGGCGCACTACCAGCGTCAGCACGTCGTACGTGGGGTCGCCCTCGAGCACCGTCAGCAGGTCGCCGTTACCCGACTCCACGATCGTGTCGGCGAGTTCACGCTCGTCGCGGCAGGCGGCCAGCCGCGCGGGCAGTGAGCCGGTCTCCCTGGGGGCGGAGCGGCGGCCGAGGACCGGCCACCGGCGCCGCTCCCCGTCCGGTTCCGGCCAGGTGGGGCGCACGACCGGAAGCCGCCCGGGCGGCCCGGGAGCCGCCGGCGCTCGCGTGTCCTGAACGGGCGACGCGGCGAACGGCGTTGCCGCCGCGACGGAAGGGGACGGCTCCGCGCGGTACCCCGCGGACCTGGACGGCTCCGCACCGTACTCCGCGGACCTGGACGCGAGAGGCTCCGAGCGGTACTCCGCGGACCTGGACGCCGGAGGCTCCGAGCGGTACGACGCCGGCGTGGACGGCTCGGACGCGTAGTAAGTCTCGGCCGCGGACGGCTCCGGACGGTACGTACGCGGCCCGGACCGGTCGCGCCCGGCCCGGCGCTCGAGCGCGGCCAGAGCGTCCTCCGAGGCCTCCAGCAGCGCACGGCCGTCCCTCACCGCCGCGCCACGGGGAAGCGCCCTCGACAACGCGTCGGCGAGCTCGAACTCGTGCGTGTCGCCGCGTTCGACCGCGTACAGATAGGCGCGTACCAGGCGCTCCGCCACCTCCTGCGGCCGGCCTTCCGGCGCCTGGAGCGGGTCCGTGCGCACCCTCGGACCGTCCTGGTCGGGCGAACTGGACCAGCGGCTCACGAACATGAACCTGATCCGGCGGCTCTCCGCCGTGTCGTGCGTCGCGAACGTCCACGGCTGCGGCAGGACCCTGCCGAAGATCCCGTACAGGGCCCACAGCAGCAGGCACGGCCCGTCGTCGCCCGCGCGGTCCAGCACGGTGTGCAGCGCGGCAGGGTCGCGCAGCACCTCTGCCGCGACCGCCGTCAGTTCGGCCTCCGTCCGGCGGAGCCCGCCGGACAGCCGCCTCCCGCCCTCGAGGGCCGACCGTTCGAGGGCGCCGAGCGGCACCGGGTCCAGCGCGCCGCGGACCTCGCCGAGCGCGATGCCGCTGCCCTCCCAGTCCCAGGTGTGCAACCCGAGGCAGGTCTCGGGGCCGAGGCTCCGCTCGGCCCCGTACAGGGCGTGGCACAAGGTGTCCTGGCGGCCACCGAGACCCCGCCCGGACGTACGGTGCACCAGCAGCGCCGTCGCCGAGTCCTCGCTCACCAGACGCACCAGCGCCGGGGCCGTGCCGGGGCCCGCCGACCTCAGCAGGTGGGTGACGGGCCGGAACAGCCTTACGACGTCGCCGCGTTCGCCGGACCAGGCGACCGGGCCGAAGCCCGTGTTGCCCATCGGGTTGGCGGCGTCCCAGCGGAAGACGATCTGGTCCACGGTCCCGGTGTGACGTGACGTCATACCCCTGTCTCCCTCAACTCGGCTCCGGGCAGGAGCCCGCACATTGCGAACACGGACAGCAGTGGGGCGAGGACCCGGCGCGGCCGCACGCCGTGCGGGAAGGTCTCACCCCTCTCCTGGCCGCCGGTCGCCGCCACGAAGTGCAGCGTGCAGCGGGCGCAGTCGTCGAACGGCTTCAGCCATGCCTGGCTGCCGTGGTGCCGGACGAAGGCATGGACGTCGCGGCTCTCCGCGCGCAGGGTGCTGTCGTCCAGGACCGCCGGCAGTCCGCGGGCCAGCCAGCGGTCCACCGAGGGGTCGAAGCGGACGAGGTCGCTCTTGTTCAGTGCCACGGCCGCGGGGGCGGTGATGTACGGGCCGGTGCGCGGGATCCGGCCGAGCACGGTGGCGAACGCCTCGTCGCCGAGGTCGCGCTGGACGAGTCCGGTGCGCTCGCGCACCGGGTCGAGCTGAGGCAGCCGCAGGGCCCTCAGCGGGTCGAGCACGAAGATGAACGCGCCCACGCCCATGAGGAACCGGGTCACGTCGCTGTTCTGCGCCAGGTCCTCTCCCGCCAGGTCGAAGAAGACCACGGGCCGGGTCACCCCGTGCCCGGTGACCAGCAGGCCGTCCGCGAACTCGGCGAAGCGCACCTGTCCCGTACGCCGCAGCACCTCGCCGCGGTGCAGCGGGTGGACCGTCTCCGCGAGGTACTCGCGGTGCTCCTCCGGGTTGAGCGGCAGGCACTTGAGCCCGTACGGCTCGAGACCGCCCTGCTCGATCTCGCCGAGCATGGCGGCCAGCAGGTGGGTCTTGCCGGCGGCGGAGCTGCCGACCATGGCGACGGTGAGCGGCTCACCGCTGGTGAGGTAGGGGACGGGCAGCCGGTGCGGCTGGTTCTCGTCCGCGTGCGGGCACATCTGGAAGGCCTGGCGCAGTGCGTCCTGACGGTGCATCGGACGGTACTCCGCGCTGAGATCGAGTTTCCTGGGCTCCTTCTTGCTGTCGAGCGTGAACAGTTGCGTCTCGTCGTAGTGCACCGGCAGCAGACAGTGCGGGCACAGCGGGGGCCGGGTCGGCAGGGGCACGTCCACAGGGCCGTCGTGCCGGGGTTCGGCGGCCGGCCTGGGAGCGGGCGAACGGCCGCCGCCCAGCAGCCGCCGCAGCGAGCGGCGGGGCGGGGGGTCGACCAGTTCCACGTACACCTGCTCCTGGTCCGGCGGGGCTGCGAGACCGAGCCGGTCCCGCTTCTCCGCGAGCCTGGCGTCGAACTCCGCGCGGGCGCGGCCGAGCGGGTCCGGGGCAAAGGAGACGACCGCCGGCGGATCGCCGACGTTCAGCAGGCGCATCAGCTCGGCCGGCGCCGCCCGCATCTCCGCCAGGGGAGCGAACGAACCGCTCTCGCCGAGCGCGGCGAGCCTGCCGAACTCGGCCAGGTCCTCGGGAGGCGCGGTCGCGTCCCCGGGGCGGCCGGACAGGAGGAAGTACATGAGCCGGGCCACCGACCACAGGTCGTCGCGCGGATCGGCGGTGCCCGCGCCGTCCCGCTGCTCCGGAGCCGCCCACGGCGCCGCACCGAACGCCTCGCGGGGCTCGCCGACCCGCTGGGTGCGGTACAGCTCGCCCAGCCGCACATGGGTGCCGTCCCAGCGGACCGTGTGGGGGTTGATGTCCCGGTGCACCAGCTGGACGCTCTCCAGCAGGCGCACCGCGAGCGCCAGCTGGCTGAGCACCTTGTGCTGCTCCGCCACGGTCAGCGCGCCCTGCCGGGCGGCGACGGGCCGCCCGGCGTGCGCCTTGTAGAGGACGAAGGGTTCCGGGGCGTCGAGATGGAACCCGACGAGGCGCGTGAACAACTCGCTGTAGGGCTCACCCCCGTGCTGCCGCTCCACCGCGACCGCCGCGCTGACCTCCCGCTCGAGCGCGCCGTAGGCGTCGGCGCTGCCGTGCGCGGAGCGCGGCAGCCGGTACTGGATCACCCGCCAGCCCTTGCTGAGGGTCACTTGCCGGGCCACCAGCGGCGCCCGCTCCGGCATACGGACGTCGTCGGAGAAGCGGGCCGAGAAACGGACGGGGTCCTGGCGGTGGGTGTAGAACTCGAGCTCCTCCACGTCCTCCGCCTGCGCCCCCGTGTTGTGCGGCACGGTCATCGCGTTCCGCCCTCCTCTCCCCTGACCGACCTGACCGTGTCCGGGCGCATCGGCATCAGCGTGAGCACCCCGGCGTGCCTGCCGCCCGCCGTCCACACGACGTCCTCCGCGGCGGCCGGCCACGCGTCCTGGCCGGTCTCCGGCTCAGCGCCTCGCCGCAGGGCCTCCGGCGCGAAGCGGAACCGCCTCGCCGCGTGCGGGTCCTTGGAGAGCAGCCGCCGGTGCTCGGCCCCGCACAGCGGGACGACATGCTCCGTGCCACCGTCGGCCAGGAGACGGCGCACCCGGTCGGAGGAGACCCCTAGCAGACCGGCGATGCCGGGCCGGTTCCCGGGATCAGGGGCGTACGGGGGCGGTGCGGCGACTGCGTCCCTGATCAGCCTCCGGTGCTCCTCGTCGAGCAGTTCGTTCATCAGTGGGCGCAGCGGCACGCCGGCCGCGGTCGCCGGTTCACGCTCCACGGCTGCCCAGCGGGAGGCAAGGATCAGCGCGGCGCCGTGGGTCAGGTCGCCGACCAGGGTGTCGACCAGTTCCGGGCCGCCGTCTCCGGTCTCCCGTTCGAGCCAGGGCGGGCCGTCGCCGTCGGAGCGGGACGGCCACAGGCTGCGCAGGGCGAGCGGCTGCTCCTCGATCGCGGACGGCCGCTGCTCGGCGGCGTGCGGTCGCGTCCCGGCGGTCTGCGTCACGGGGCGGCCGCCGGCGGCCGGGTCCGGTTCGGGCTCCGCGGCAGGGTCCGCCGCATGGCCGTCGTCGAAGCCCGGGCGGAAGCCGGAACCGGCCCCGGGCGCGGCGTCGCCGAAACCTGAGCGGAGGTCCGCGCCGGGGCCCGGCCCCGTATCCGCGCCGAAGTGGCCCGTTCCGTAAGGGCCGTGGACAGTGCTGTCGTCCGGGAAGGCCGTGTGCGAGGCCGCGTCCGGCACGGACGATTCCGCCCAGTCGTCGGCATCGCCCCAGCTGTCCCAGTCGAAGCCGCCCGTCGGCCCGGCGGACGGACCGGCCGGTTCGTCCACCAACAGCGCCCGGTCCACCGACGGACCGGCGCCCAGCCTTTCCTCCACGGTCTCGGCGAGTGACCCCACCAGCACGGCGACGGTGCGTGCCGCGTCGGAGCAGTGGTAGCGGGCGTCGGCGAGCAACCAGTCGTGCACGACGGTGTCCGCCAGCAGTTCGTCGACCCCTTCCACGGCTCCCGCGGCGAAGGCCCAGTCCGTCTGCCCCCACCAGTCGTCGACCGCCGTCGTCCAGTCGCGTATCGCAAGCAGCACCAGCGCGGTCAGCGCGAGGGCCAGGGCGATCGCGCCCGCCCAGACCGGCAGGGACAGCGCCGTGCCGGCGAACGCCCCGGCCACCCCGCCGACGGCGCCCGCCGCGAGGCGGGTGAGGGCTCGGGCGTCGCCGCCCCCGTCCAGACGCCCGTCGCGGGAACGACCGGGACGGCGCCGCAGCATCAGTACGGCGAGACCCGCGCCGGCCGCCGCGCAGAGCGGTCCGCTGAACCACCCGATTGACGGCCACAGCCCGGCGACGCAGCAGATCAGCATGGCCAGGCCCGCGTCGGCCGCCCATGGGCGGCGGATCAGGAACGGTGGCGGCAAAGGGAGTTCCGCGACGCGCTCCGGCGGACAGGTCTCGTCGAGCCGGCGCAGTCTCGCCGTGCTGCCCGCCGGCGCCGACCGGCCGGAGAGCGCGTTGAGCGTCGCCGCGACGGACCGCAGGGGCAGCCGCTGCCGGAGGAGGTGCTCCGTGTGGTCGCGCAGCGCCGGTCCCACGCTCGCGCGGGTCACCTCGGGCACCTCCGTCAGTTCGATGCCGCGATCGAGCAGGCGGCTACGCTGCTCCGGGCGGACACGGTCGCCGCCGCCGTCACCGAGCGCACCCGCGACCTCTGTGCGGTACGCGGCCAGCGCGTCGGCGAGGCCCTCGAACCGGGTGGGGAGGTCGGCCTCCTTGCCGGCCACTGAAAACAGACCTGCCGCGCCCCGGATCGCCTCGTAGGTCTCTCTGGTGTCGTGCAGGGCGTCCACGCACTCCTCGTGCCGCGTGTCGATCCTGCCGCCGGGGGTCAGCCACGGCCGGTCGGCGAGGCTGCGCGGTACCGACCGGCCGAGGAGGAGCGACAGTTCGGGGCTGAGGCCGTCCTGCCGGGTCCCGCCGGGCGCGGTGCCCCCCTCCGGCGGGGTGACGGATAAGGGCAGGTCCTGGCCGGTGAGGTGCTCCAGCGCCTGCCGCCAGGCCCGTGACCGCGCCTCCTCCGTCAGGTCGTGCTCCAGTACGTGTACGGCGGGCACGGCGACGCCGTGCGGCACGTCCGCCAGTTGCCCGAGGACGCAGTCGAACACGGCCGGTTCCACCAGGAGTTCCAGCAGCGGCCGCAGTGACGCGTCGAACTTGTCGGTCCCCGGCGCGGCGCCCACGAGCGTGTCGGGCAGCCACAACACGCCGGCCTCCGGCGGGCCGAGCGGCAGCGGCCGGTGGAGCTGCCGCTGCCCGGGGGCGCCGGTCGCGAGGCAGAGCAGCCGTGCCGGTCCGTAGGAGTAGAGCTGTTCGTAGCGGAGCTGGTGGTCCACGAGGTCCGCCGCGCCATCGATGACGAGGAACCGCCGCGTGCGGTCGTGTTCCGTCTCCTTCAGTGCCGCGGTCACCGGCGCCCCGTGCCGCAGGTCCACGACGACGGCACGGGCCGGGCGGTTCTGTTCCATGGTCACCATCGGTCGCCGTCCTGGTCGTGGCCCTGCCGGCCCCAGTTGCCTTCGTCCCAGGGGTCGCTGGGGCCCGGCGCCTGTGTGCGGGCGGGGTCCTCGTCACGACGGGGGCCTGCGGCCGGTTCGTGGTCGTGGGGGTACGCGTCACGGTCCTGGCCCGGGTCCCTTCGGCCGTGGCCCACGTCGCCCCGTCCGTGGTTGTCGGCCTGTCCGTCCGCGTACGTCCGTTCTCGGCGGGGGTCCGTGCGCGGGTCGGGCCGCGGCTCGTCGCGCGGATCGGGCCGCGGCTCGTTGCGCGGACCCGGGACCGGCGCGTCCTCCTGGCGGCGTGCGGCCTCACTCTGCGCCACGCGCTGGTCGAGCGCGCGCAGGTTGGGCCGGGTGGGGCGGGTGGCGCCGGGGAAGCGCATGTCGAGCGCACCGGGGAAGGTCTGCTCCCAGAAGTCGCGCAGCGGGACGAGCCATTCCTCGTCCTCGGCTCCGAACTGCCCGCTCAGCTCCTTGATCAGGGCGAGCTGGCGGGGTGCCACCTCGTGCACCAGCCGGCGGAACAGCGGCGAGGGGGCTTCCGGAGTGGTGGCGAGACCGACCGGCTGGGCGCTCATCAGCCGCTCGCACACCTCCTCGACGATCCGGCCCTCGTCGAGCAGCGCCCACTGCTCGTAGGCCCGCAGCAGTCCCGCCCAACTGGAGACGCTGTTGTCGAAGGCCTCGAGGCGCAGCGTCATGGTGGCCGCGCCGCCCTCCTGGAGGCGGATGCGGATCTGCTCGGGCGAGTCGGGCGATCCCTTCACCTCGACGAGGCCGTTCCAGACCGCGCACAGGATGCGGTGCAGGATCCGGCGCCGGTCCTCCTCGGTGCTGGCCAGCCAGTCGTCGCGATAGCCGAGGCGCTGGCGCCAGTGCAGGAAGTCGTCCACACCGGCGGCGTCCCGGGCCTCCGCCCACAGCCGCAGCACGTGCCGCACCTCCGAGACGTCGGTGAGGCTCATGCCGCTGCGGAACAGCACGACCGTGATCGACTCCGTGTCCACGGCCCGGAATTCGGGCACCGTTCCGTACGGCAGGCGCAGTTCACGCTTGAGGAACGCCGCGGCGCCCGAGCCGGCCTCGCTCTGCGGGTGCACGATGAGCACCTTGAGCGGGCCGCTGCCGTCCGGCTCGAAGCCGACCGGCAGCAGCCCGACGAGCTGGGAGCGGAACTGCTCCAGCCATCGGGTGTCCACCTTCGCGGCGGCGTCCTCGTCACCGGCCGCGGCCTGCAGCAGCACTCCCAGCGACGGCAGCAGCGGACGGTCGCCGAGCACGCTCGACTCCACGAACAGTCCCTTGACCCGCCGCTCGATGACCTGCTTGATCTCCTTGACACCGGCTTGCGGCGAACGGCGCACCGACTCCAGGGCCCGCATCCAGTCGTCCGGCCGGATCAGCTTGGCCACCAGGCGGGCGGCGCCCGGGTTCTCCGGCAGGTCCTCGTGCTGGTAGAGCCGGCGGATCACGTCGTCGTAGAAGGCGGCGAGGGTGTTCTGCGGGGGCAGCAGGTACAGCACGCCCTTGCGGTCCTTGCGGTAGAGCTCCTTGCGGCGCTCCGCGAAGAACTTGCGCTCGTCCTCCTCGTGACCGCGCAGCGCCTTGACCAGCTCGCCGATCTCCTTGGTGGTGCGCAGCAGCGGGGGCCGCCAGCGCGACTCCTGGTCCTTCCAGCCGCGGTGCCACTTCTGCCGGGCCCGCCACTGGTACCAGGCGTCCTGCTCGTCGAGGGCGTTCTGCACGTCGGGGTCGCCCCAGCGGGCCGGTACGAGGCCGCCGACCGCCCGCTTGATCAGCGGGATCTGCGGCGGGTGGACGTCCACGCCCTCGCCGCGTTCCGGGTCGTTCCTGCGGTTGTCCAGCATGCCGACGAACCCGGCCTCCGCGACCCGCTGCGGATGGCCGGGCAGCCCGGCGAGCAGTCTCTCCAGTCTGAACGGGTCGATCACGCCGAGCAGTTCGCGGCAGCCCGAGCCCGGCCGGAACTCCTCGACCAGCCGCGGGATTTCGGCGTCCAGTTCGCGCTGGAGCCTGCCGAGCGCGTCGTCCATGTCGCCGAGCCGGTTCCGCAGGGCCTGCATGATGGCCCTGGTGCCCTTGGGCAGCGGGTCGGGCGGCACCACCACCGGCGCCTCCCTGGTCCACAGTCGGCCGATGGCGGAGCGGTCGAACAGGTCGCGGACCCGCTCGGTGCCGTCGTCGGCCGGCTTGCGCGCCTCCTCGTCCATCGCCCGCACGGCCTGCGCCAGCAGCCGTCCCGCCACTATCTCGGCGAGGTCGTCGACCGGCACGGTCAGTGAGGCGGCCAGGCTGGTCGACATGGACCGGTGGCCGATGCCCGACCTGGACGGCTTGGAG
Source organism: Streptomyces sp. WAC00040 (assembly GCF_056835925.1). Lineage (NCBI taxonomy): Bacteria > Bacillati > Actinomycetota > Actinomycetes > Kitasatosporales > Streptomycetaceae > Streptomyces > Streptomyces sp. WAC00040. The sequence continues at coordinate 3,988,686 of NZ_JAKQZE010000001.1, read as the reverse complement.
CGCTCCACGCTCTTGTTGACGAAGCTCGCCGCGAAGGACTGGTAGTCGCCCTCGGTGCGGCCCTGGCTGTTGTCGTCGCCGAGTTCCGTGCCGATGAGGGACATCACCATCGCGGTGATCGAGCGGCGGAGGTCCTCCGGTTCGATGCCGGCGGTGCGGCTGAACAGGAACGCGGTCTGCACCGTCGAGGGGCGCAGCGTGACGAGCCCCTCGCCCGGGTAGCGGACGCCGAGCGAGCCCTGCTCCTCCACGTCGCCGAAGTCGGACCGGGCACTGGGCACGTTCTGGTCGTCGACGAGGCGGGAGAGGTCCACCAGGGCGCGGGACGAGTTCAGTTCGGCCTCACGGCCGCCGCCGGCCTCCGGCGGGAAGGCGGAGGGCATGACGACCAGCGGATAGATCTTGACGCCCTTGACCTTGGACCTGCGGAACTCGTGGCCGATCAGATGGATGAAGTCGTAGAAGATGCCGGCTCCGGTGCCGCCGGCCACGGAGAAGGCCACGAATACGTCGCAGCCGCGAATCTGTCCGCCGCCCATCTCCCGCAGGTCTCCCTGCGAGTTGCTGATCGCGCCGATCGCCTCACGCAACTGGCGCAGCACCGGCTCGAGTCCGCTGCGCAGCGTCGCGAACAGCGCCGACCTGCCCACGGTCGGCAGCTGCCCGGCCCCGGTGTGCAGGGGCGCGACCCGCGGCTGCCGCTCCTGGGGCGGCAGCCAGTGGTGGGTCTCCTCGTGCAGCGCGACCCGCAGCATCCGCGCCACCTCGGGGGAGCTGTCGTAGTCGCTGGGCAGCAGGTCGTGGATGATCCGTGAGGTGCGGGCGTGGGCGGCGGTCTCACCGGCCTTGAGGCCGGCCGGCTGGAGCCGGTCCAGTTCGGACTCGCTGAAGTCCGCATAGACGAACTGCAGGCAGTCCGGCAGCTGGAACGGCAGCCGGCGGCCGTCGGTGACCAGTTTGTTGCCGTCGGGCCCGCACAGCTCCCGGCGCAGTCCGCGCTCCAGGTCCGCGCCGATCCTGGCGCCCGTGCCGCCCAGACCGACGTAGAGCATGGGCTGGTAGATCTTCATGTCTGTCTCCCCTTGCGCCGCCGTGGACGGGCGCTCGTGGCCGAGAGGTGGGTCAGAAGTTGGGGTCGGAAGGGGTGGTTCCGCGTCGTGGCGGGGCGGCGGAGGCGTCGCCCCGGGTCCGTCCGCCGCGGGCGGTGCGATCGGAGGAGCCCTGGGGCCTCGCGCCACGAGGTCCCGGCACCCGCCGGCCGCCGAAGGGGCCGCCGCTCCGGCCCCGGCCCTGTCCGTTACGGCCGGTCCGGCCCGTTCCGGAGGCGGTACGGGCGTCACCGACGACGAGTTCGAACCCGTCGGCCAGACCGGCCGGCTGGCCCTGCCCGATGGCCCGTTCCGGTCCGCCGGGCGGCTTGAGCAGCAGTTGCCCGGCCGTCGTGCGCCGCAGACGGTACGCCTGGGCTCCTCCGCCGCGCCGCAGCGCCGGAGCCCCGCCGCCGGAGCGGCCGACGGAGAAGAGGAACTCCCCGCCGGGGCTCTGGCCGGCCCTGATGGTCAGCGTGTCGGGGCGCTGCCCCTCTGTCCGCAGTTCGAGCCGTACACCCGAGAGGTCCCGCCTTCTCACCCCTGCCCGCCGGCGCACGGCGATGACGGCGGCCAGCGCGCACAGCAGGAGCGCCGCGCCGCTGAAGGCCCACCACCACCTGTCCCACAGGGTGGGTTCGGCGGTGACGCGCACCCCGAGGAAGACGTTGTCCACGACCCGGCCTCCGTCGCCGAGGTCGGTCACCGTGATCCGTCCGGACAGCTCACCCAGGGGGACGTCCGGGCCGAGGGTGACGGTGAACGGGGTGGAACTGCCGCCGGGTGCGGCGTTCACCGTCGCCGGGCCGATACGCAGCGCCGATCCGGGAGGCTGGTCGGCGAGGGAGAGCCGCAGGGTGTGCGGCCCCGAGTCGTTGTTGGTGACGTCGAGCGTGCCGCTGACCGTCTGCCCGGGGTGGACGTCGCCGCGGTCGACGCTCAGCCCGGCGGTGAGTACCGGGGTGCCCTGCGAAATGCGGGCGTGCAGGGGCCGGCGGTCGCTGGTGATGCCGGGTGCGGTCATCTCGGTGGTGAGCCGCAGTTCCCCGGAGGCTGTGGCGGGAACGGTGAACCGTCCGGCATAGCGGGCGTCCTCGGCCCGCTCGTCGGGCTTCTTGCCCCCGTCCGCGAGCGGTACGACGACCGGATCGAAGCCCGCGCCGGTCATCCGGGCGGAGACCCGAATGCCCTTGAGCTGCTCGGGGTCGGTGATCACCACACCGCGCCGGGTCTGCATACGGACCTCGACGACGGCCTCCTCCCCCGGCCGGGGCGAGGCCGGGCTGAGCGTGACCGCGGAACGGAGCCTGCCCTGCCAGATGGCGCGTACGGCGACCTCGCGGTCGCGGTGGCCCTCCGGCGCCTCGATATGGATCCGCCACTTGCCCGGCAGCGGGTTCTTCACCCGCAGCGCCTCGACCGGCCCGTCCTGTCCGCTGGTCTCGAAGGCGGAACCGTCGAACTCGCCCTGGGTCGGCACCCGCCGGCCCTCGGGGTCGTAGTAGGTGACGGTGACCTTGGGGTCGTGCTTGCTGACCGTCAGGGAGCCGTCGGTGGCGATGGGCGGGATGGTGACGGACAGGTCGGCGGGCGGTCTACCGACCGTGCCGTGCGCGACGCGGGCGCAGCGGGCGGCGGCGAAGGTCTCCTGGAGGGCCTTGTCGATCTGCGCCGAGCTGTCGACCACACGCATCTTCGGGGCGGCGCCGGGCAGGTCGGCGCAGCCGTTGCGGAATCCGCCCTCGGCCATCCTGGTCAGCGCGGCCCGGTCGATGCTGTCGCCGAAGCCGAGCGGCCAGATCTGCACGGACTCCCGCCGCGCCCTGTCCAGTTCCTCCGTCAGGCGCTTCGCGCCGTTGGCCTGGCGGCTCGCCTCGTCGGTGCCGTATTCGGGGCTGTCGGAGACGTCGAGGCGGCCGTCGGTGAGCAGGAAGACGACCTTGGGGATCTCCTTGTCGCCCTTCTCCGCCAGCCGGTCAACGGCCTGCCGTACGGCCGCGGGGAAGTCGGTGCCCGGTCCGGTCTTCTTGTCGTCGCGGTGGGCCAGCTGCTGCACGCAGTCGCTCAGCCGCTGCCGTCCCGCGGTGTCGGCCGTGGTCAGGGCGCACACTTCGCTGACCGGTGACTGGCCCGGTTTCTCCGAGCTGCCGAAGCCGATCACGGCGGCGCGCGAACGTGCGGAGATCTCGCCCTGGGTGATCAGCGAGGCGGCTTCCACCTCACGTGCCAGGTCCTCGTCGGACAGGCTCTCCGACTGGTCCACGACGACCGCGAAGTCGATCGGGTCGGGCCCGTCGGACGCCGGCGCGGCCTCCCTGCCCAGGGGGCCGGCGGCCAGTCCCGGCCCGGCGGCCGGAAGTATCAGGAGCGCGCAGACCAGCACCGGCACACCCGTCTTGCGGAACATTCTCATCGTCTCTCACCACAGCTCGCCGAAGAGGACCAGCAGCGCGCCGAGGGTCAGCGTGCAGACCCCCGTGCGCAGCCACCGGTATTTGGCGGCCAGGACCGCCCCGTGCACCCGTGCCTGGCTGACCAGCCAGCGCACGACGTCCTCGCCCGACTCCGAGAGCCGGACGAGCAGTTCATCGGTCGGCGTGCCGACCGCGAGATCGCGAAGGAAGGTGGTGTCCGCGCCGGTCCGCGTGCGCGGCAGTATCACGCCGACGAGCATCAGCACGCCCACCGCGTAGAGCAGCAGCCCGGCGGTCACGACGGCTGCCGCCGCCCGGGACGCCGGCAGCGGGAGTTCGTTGCGCGAGAAGGCGACGGCCAGTGCGGCGACCGCACCGGAGAGCAGGATCGCAGCCTTGGCGTCGGCCCGGCCGATGTCCTCGCGTACGGAGTTGAGCAGCCGCTCGGCGACGAACCGTACGTCGCCGCCGGGGTCGGCGCCTGACCCGCTGCCGGGGCCCGCGCCCCCGGGGCCGGGCCCCGGAGGCGCACCGGTGCCCGGGCCCGGCGGTCCGCCGCCGTTCACTCGTCCCCCCAGTCGTCGAAGTCCGCGCTCGGGCGGGCTCCGCCCGATCCGGCAGCCGGCCGCGAGTCGCGGTCCCGCTCCGCGGACGACTGCACCCGGGTGGGCTCGTACACGTGCCCTTCGTCGGGGGCCGGGCCGGCGGCGTCCTCCGGCTCCTCGTCCCAGAACGGCCGCCTCGGCTCCGGTGTCTCATCCCTTGGTGGGGTGAGCGCGGGCCGGCCCCCCTCGGGGGACGTGAGTACCCGGTCGGTGACCCTGCCGGTCACCCTGCTGCTGTTGTCCCGCAAATACCGGAGCACCTCGTACATCTGCTCGCCCACGTCGTGCCGTTCCAGCATTCCCGCGTCGAGCAGCCGGTTGAACAGGTGCAGATAATCGGCCTGGCCCTCCCGTTTCTCCTGTCGGATCGCCTGGCGGATCTCCCACACCTTGTCGGGGTTGCTCGCCATCAGATGGGTGATCTCGGCCTCCTCGCCGCGCCGCAGGACCTCCTCCAGCTGGGCGGCGCGCTCCGCGACGCGTTCGCGCTCGTACCGGTCCTTCCGCCGGTCCGCCTCGGCCTGCGCCCGGTCCTTCTCCATCTCGAAGGCGACGTCGTCACGCTCGGCGACCCGGTCCCTGACCTGGTCGCTGAGGTCGATGAAGACATGCACCCGGGTACGCAGACCGAGATCGGCGCCCAGATCCATCCGGCCGGCCCGCAGTTCGGCCTGGACGGCCTCCTCCGCGCGCTGCGCCTCCGTCAGCCGGAACCGCCGGGACACCTGGCGCAGCCCGTACAGCAGATCGCCGTGCAGCATCTCGCGTACGTCCCAGACGGCCTTCTCGACCACGAGCCGCGGGTCGTCCACCTCCCACTGCACCTCGGCGCGCGTCTTGAACGACTGGGCGTCGCCGGCCGCCGGCAGGGCGAGGTCGAAAGCGGTGACATGGCGCCCGAGGATCACCTCGAAGACGGCGCGGGGTCCGCCGAACCAGGGCTTGTCGTGGTCCTCCCTGCGGCTCGGCCACAGCACGCTGTGGCCCCCGTTGGGGTACAGGTACACGGCCGCCACCTGGCCGCTGCGCGGCGTGTACGGGAGGACGCACTCCCGCAGCAGCGGCCCCTTGCGCGGCTCGGCGGCACCGGCCTGCTCGTCGGCGCCTGCCCGCTCGTCGGGCCGGAACGGCTGCTGCGCGGGCGGTTCTCCGGCGCCTGACGGGGTCATCGTTCAGCTCCTTCCGCCGCCGCGTCCCAGAGCTGGCGGGCGGTGTCCTTGTCCAAGGGGTCGTCGTCGTCCCGGACCAGCCGGGCCAGCAGGTGCCGCACCCGGTCGCGGTCCCTGCGTTCCACGGTGATCAGCGGGAGGAAGCCGCGGACCACCTCCAGTTGGGCGGGGTCGTCCGCGCACTGGCGCAGGACCCGCCCGAGGGCCTCGAGCGCCACCTCGCCGGAGCGGGGGGTTCCGAGGGTGAGGCCCACCAGGTCGGCGAGCTTGCCGACCAGGGGTTCGTGGGTGGCGAGCAGGGCCACGAGGAGCGGCCGGCGGGCGTGCTCCTCCAGTGCCTCTGTCTCGTCGAGACCCCACAGATACGTGGTGCGCGTGGTCAGCGTGCCCAGCACGCTCAGCAGCACCAGGTCGGCGAGCTCCCGCTGTCCGCCGCGCAGCCAGGCGCCCAGGCGGGCGACGACCGTGGCCGGCTCCGCGCCGGCCAGCAGCCGGGTGACGCTGAACGCCGCGTTGGACAGCGTCGTCACATCGCCCGCCCGCACGGCCTTCGCCAGCGCGTCGAGGGAGGCGCGGACGGAACCGGCGGCCATGCCGTACCCGTGTGCCAGCAGGGCCGTCGTCGCCAGCGCCTCGTCCCCCGACGTGGCCCACTCCTTCAGCAGCGCGCCGACCGCGGGCCGTACGGACGCGTCCCTGGACGCCTCCGCCAGCGCGGTCGCGGCCGACATCTGCTGGACGGGGCTGTCCACGGCGGCCATCGGGCCGATCAGTTCGCCCGCCCCGTGGACCCAGTCCCATGAGCAGAGAACGCCGGCGGCGACGGAGGCCCGCACCCACACTTGGGGCCGCGGGTCGTCGCACAGGGTCCGCAGCCAGCGCACCACCGGGCCGCGCGCGTTGTGGTAGCCGTTCCACACCTCGCGCAGGACGGCGGTCGCGAGGGCCTCGCCCTGGAAGCGGATGGCGCGCACGGGGATCTGCGCGTCACCGAGGTCGAACTCCGCATCCTCCACGACCGCCCGGGCCAGGGCGGGGCGGTCGTCGGCATGGGTGCCGAACAGCCGCCGTCCGACGGGTTGTTCGGGGTCCAGGGTGACGGACATCTCCCAGGCGAGCTGCTCGGCCGCTTCCGCAGCGAGGCCGTAGGGCGAGCCGTTGAACACGGCGACGGCGATACGGAAGGCCGCGGCGCCCAGCGCGGGACCCGCCTCGGGGAGGGTGCCGGGACGGTCGGCCCCTGCGAACCACGCGCGGGCCTGTGCCCGTACGAAGGTGGTGCAGCGGTCGAGGAGTTCGTCGTCGCCCAGTTCGCCGCGCCAGTGGCGGGCGAGCAGCTCCGCGAGACCGGCGGCCTCCTTGGGGCGCAGTTCGTCGAGTCCGAGCGCGCCCTTCAGGTCCTCGCGGCGGGCCAGTGCGCGGCAGGCGTCGAGGGCCTCCGGTGGTTCACCGAGCAGCTGGATGCGCAGATGGCGGTGGAGGACGTCCTCGGTCCCCGGCGGGCGCAGCTGGATCCCGTAACGGCCGCGCAGCAGCCGGTCGGCCAGGTCCCCGCTCTCCACGAGGACGACGCCGAACGCCTTGGCGGTCAGCAACTGCCTGCTGAAACGGTCCAGGTGCAGTTCCGTGAGCCGGCCCGGGTGGCGGCCCTCGTCCCGGCCGTCGCCGCGGGTGCTCCGGCCGGCCTCCCGGTGCAGTTCGTCGGACGGGAGCTCCAGGAGGTGCCCGTACTCCTCCTTGAGCATGTCGCCGGAGATCCGGTGCACGGCCTCGCTGGGGTCCAGCCGGGTGACCTGGTTGTCGGTGAGTTCGGACAGCAGGGCGAGAGCCGTGGCGGTGCGGCCGCTCCCCCGTTCTCCGCACAGGACCAGCAGCCCGCACTCCCGCAGCCTGGTCCGCATGCGGCCGTATCCGGGGGTCTCGCAGTAGACCCCGGCGAGTCGGCGCAGCTCCTCCGCGGGGACGGGGCCGTCGAGCATGGCCGGGCCGGCGCCGGCGCCGAACTGGTTGATGAAGTAGTTGCCGTGGAAGTACTGGCCGTCGTCGCCGAAGGTGACGACCCGCTCCGCCTGCCGCGGTGCGAAGGTCCGGCGTGCCGCGTGGGCGGTGCCCGATCCGCCGGTGCCGCCGGCGGATCCCATCGGACTGCGGCCCGCCGTGGCGAAGGGGTTGGGCGGTTCCGGAGCCGGTTCCGCGGCGTCCTGCGCGGCGGCCTCCGCGTCCGGTTCCGCGGGTTTCCGGTCGGGTGCGGGGGCCGGCTTGTGCTCGTCTGCCGGGGCGTCGGGCGGTGGGGCTTCCGGCTGGTCGTTGCTCATGCGGCACCGTCCCCGTCGGGGGCGGCCGGGCCGCGGTTCTTGCGGATGCCGGTCACCTCACCGTGGAACACGTTGTTCTCGAACGAGGCCACGTCCCCCTGGGCGTTGATGTGGGTGACGGTCGTGCCCGCGGTACCTGCCGCCCTTGCCCGGTCCGTCGTGCCGGCCGCGCCGGTCGTGCCTTTCGTGCCTGTCGTGCGTGACCCCGGCGGGTCCGGAGGCGGTGGGCCGTCCCCCTGTACCGGCCCACCGCCGGTCCCGGTCCCCGGTCCGCCCGCGCCGCCCGTACTGCGGTGCTCGGCGCCCGGCCCCGCTGCGGGCCGGTCCTCGGGCAGCGGGGGCTCGGGTAACCGGGGGATGTGGAACCAGGCGGTCTCGTCCGTCTCCTTGAGACGGACCCGCGCGCTGCGGTACGCCTCCGGTTCGACGTAACGGCCCCCCTCGGCCACCACGTTGGCGTAGAGCCAGTCGGAGACGACCAGCAGCAGATCGCTGCCGGGGGCGAGCTCCATCGTCCGCCTGGCGACCGGGCTGTCGCAGAGCCGTGCCGCCACGTCCACGGCACGGCCCACCAGTCCCCTGCCGTCGTCGAGCACCGGGCCGGCGTTCATCCCGATCCTCAGCCGGAGGCGGTCGGCGCTGCCCGCGTTGTGTTCGCGCAGGCTCTGGAACAGCGTGTCGAGCCAGGTGCCGACCATCAGCGTCGGCGGTACGCCGGGGTCGAGCGCGGCGAGGATCCCGTCGCCGCGGTCCTCCTGGTGGACACGGTCCACCTCCACTCCCACGGAGGCGTAGGCCTCGGCGAACGCCCCGTACATGGCGGCCCGCATACGCCTCTTCGCGTCGAGGCCCATGCGCCCCGAGCCGCAGGCGTCCCCGAAGACCACCAGTCTGTTCACGGCTGCTGCACTGCTCACTCGGACCCCCTGGGTGCTGTCGTCTCGGGAACAAGACTCGGTGCGTCGTGCGACGGGCGATGTAGCCGTTTACACAAGTGGCGGGCTTTTCTTCCCCGGTCCGCGCTGCGGCGGTTGCTCGCGGCCCTGCGCGAGGAGCCGCAGCAGGTCCATGTCGGTGACGATCAGCCGCCGGTGCGCGGTGCGGACGACCCCTTGCTCCCGCAGCAGCCGCAGCACCTTGGCGACCGCTTCCCTGGTGGCTCCTATGGCCGCCGCCAGGTCGTGCTGCGGCAGGGGCAGGTCGATGACGGTGCCGTCGCCGTCGGTGCGGCCGACCCGTCCGCCGAGTTCGACCAGGCGGGCGGCGAGCCGCTGGAGCACGGAGCCGGACGCCAGCGAGCGCCGCTCCACGTCCGAGCTGCGCAGGCGGGCCGTGAGCTGGCGCATGATCAGCGCCGTCGCCTGCGGCCTGGCGGCGAGGAAGCTGCGGAAACGCTCGCCGGAGACGGCCACGGTGCGCACCTCGCCGAGCGCGGTCACCGTGGCGCTGCGCGGGCCGCGGTCCACGGCCGCGAGGTCGCCCACGACCTCGCCGGCCCCGCGCAGGGCGAGGATGAGACGGCCGCCGCGGTCGGTGCCCACGGAGACCACGGCCCAGCCGGAAAGCACCAGGAGCACGAAGGTGCTCGTGTCCCGCTCCTCGATCATGACGTCACCGGACGCGTAGACGCGGGGCGCTCCGAGCGCGGTGAGCGTGGCGCGGTCCTGTGGAGTGAGGGCGTCGAGAAACGAACAGCCCCCTCCGAACAGACTCATCGACTCGCCCCCCGCAGCGGATGTGCTGGCCCTTCGGGGGACCACGTCCTTCGCCGGCGTTCCTTCCCGCGCAGTGGTCTCGCACGGCACTCCGTGCCACACAGTTGACCAACCGTCACACTGCGTCGGGGCAACGACGCTATGGGCCGGTCAATGGTCGGTCAATACGATCTCGATGGAGCTCGGGGGCATGAGGGGGCGCATTCAGCCACGTGCAGGCGCATGAGCCTCAGTCGTACCTCTTGAACGAGCCCCCCGACGTACTGACGGCCTCGGGCGCCCGCCGGGCGCCCGAGGCCGTCACACAGCCGTCGCGGCCGCATCGTCCGTGCGCCGCCTGTCCTCAGGACCTGCGGCTCACAGCCGCGGGTCCACCGGTTCCGACTCCAGAGCCAGTACGGCGAACACCGCTTCGTGGACCCGCCACAGCGGCTCCCCGTCGCCCAGCCGGTCCAGCGCCTCGAGGCCCAGGGCGTACTCGCGCAGCGCGAGGGAGCGCTTGTGGTTCAGGAACCGCTCCCTCAGCCGCTCCAGGTTCCGCGGCCGCGTGTACTCGGGGCCATAGATGATCCGCAGGTACTCACGGCCGCGGACCTTGATGCCCGGCTGCACGAGACGGCCCTTGCCGTCCCGCGCGAGAGCCTGGAGCGGCTTGACGACCATGCCCTCGCCGCCCCGCCCGGTCATCTCCAGCCACCAGTCGACACCGGAGCGCACAGACGCCTCGTCGCCCGTGTCGACGATCAGCCGCCTGGTGACCTGGAGCAGGCCGGTGGCGTCGTGCTCCACCAGCTTGTCCAGCCAGGCCAGTTGCTCGTCGTGCGGGACCGCGGCGAGCGAACGGCCCTCGGCCGCGAGGATCTGGAAGGGTGCGAGGCGCACTCCCTCCAGCCCGTCGGTGGTCCAGCAGTAGCGCCGGTACGCCTCCGTGAACGCGGCCGCGTCGGCGGTGCGCTCGCGCTGCCGGTCCAGCAGGGCCTCCACGGCGGCGCCGCGCGCGGCGGCGGCCTCCAGGGCGGCGGTCGCTGTCGGCAGCACGGCCCCTGAGGCCGCGCCGACCGCGGCGTACTGCGAGCGCAGCAGCCCGGACGCCTTGAGCGACCAGGGCATCAGCTCCGCGTCCAGCAGCAGCCAGCTCGTGTCGAGTTCGTCCCAAAGCCCGGCGTCGGTGACGGCCGTGCGCAGACGTCCCAGGATCTCCTCCGTGACCGCCGGGTCGTCGAAGAACGGCCGCCCGGTGCGGGTGTGCAGCGCTCCGGTGGGGCCTTCGACACCGAAGCGCGCACGCGCCGCGTCCGCGTCACGGCAGACGAGCGCGACCGCCCGCGAGCCCATGTGCTTCTCCTCGCACACGACCCTGGTGATGCCGTCGGACCGGTACTGGGCGAACGCCTCCGCCGGGTGCTCCAGGTAGCCGTCCTCCCTGGACGTGGCCGTCGGGGCCATCGTGGGCGGCAGATAGGTGAGCAGCCGCGGGTCGACGGCGAAGCGGCTCATCACCTCGAGCGCCGCCGCCGCGTTCTCCTCGCGCACGCCGATGCGCGCCATGTGCCGGGTCTCGACCACCCGCCTGCCCTGCACGTCGGCGAGGTCCAGCGGCCGGCCCTCACGGCTGCCCGGGGCCTCGGTGACGAGCGGTCTGACCGGCTCGTACCAGACCTTCTCGGCCGGTACGTCGACCAGTTCACGCTCGGGCCAGCGCAGTGCGGTCATCCGGCCGCCGAAGACGGCCCCGGTGTCGAGGCAGATCGTGTTGTTGATCCATGAGGTGTCGGGCACCGGTGTGTGGCCGTAGACCACGGCGGCACGGCCCCGGTAGTCCTCCGCCCACGGATAGCGGACGGGCAGTCCGAACTCGTCGGTCTCCCCCGTCGTGTCCCCGTACAGCGCGTGCGAACGCACCCGCCCCGACGTGCGGCCGTGGTACTTCTCGGGCAGGCCCGCGTGGCAGACGACGAGCTTGCCCTCGTCGAGCACGTAGTGGCTGACGAGGCCGTCGATGAACTCCTTCACCTGCTCGCGGAAGGCGTCGTCCTCCTTCTCGAGCTGCTCGATGGTCTCCGCGAGGCCGTGGGTGTGCTGGACGTTGCGGCCCCGCAGCCAGCGGCCGAGCTTGTTCTCGTGGTTGCCGGGCACGCACAGGGCGTTGCCGGCGGCGACCATCGCCATCACCCGCCGCAGCACGCCGGGGCTGTCGGGGCCGCGGTCGACGAGGTCTCCCACGAAGACGGCGGTACGGCCCTCGGGGTGGGCGCCGTCCACATAGCCGAGCTTGCCGAGCAGGGTCTCCAGCTCGGAGCTGCACCCGTGAATGTCGCCGATGATGTCGAACGGGCCGGTGAGGTGGCGGAGGTCGTTGTAGCGGCGCTCGAGGACGATCTCGGCGCTCTCCACCTCCTCCACACTGCGCAGGATGTGCACCTTGCGGAAGCCCTCGCGCTCCAGGCCCCGCAGTGAACGGCGCAGCTCGCGCCGGTGGCGCGCGATGACATGGCGGGGCATGCCGGCCCGGTCGGGCCGGCCGGCGTTGCGCTCCGCGCACACGTCCTCGGGCATGTCGAGGACGATCGCGATCGGCAGGACGTCGTACTGCCTTGCCAGCCGCACCAGCTGCCGGCGGCTCTCCGCCTGGACGCTCGTCGCGTCGACGACGGTGAGCCGTCCGGCCGCGAGCCGCTTGCCCACGATGTAGTGCAGGAGATCGAACGCGTCGCCGCTGGCGCTCTGGTCGTTCTCGTCGTCGGCGACCAGTCCCCGGCAGAAGTCGGAGGAGATGACCTCGGTCGGCTTGAAGTGCCTGCGCGCGAAGGTCGACTTGCCGGAACCGGTGGCCCCGACGAGGACGACGAGCGACAGGTCGGTCACCGGGAGCCGGCGGCCGGGCGCGGTCGTGCTTTCGGAGAGTGTCGTGCTGGTCATGCGGCCTTCGCCTCCTTCTCGGTGATCTCGAACACGGCCATCTGCGTGGGCGGGCCCACTTCGGGGTCGTCGGGCCCGACGGGCACGAGCCGTACGCCGTAGCCGTGGCGCTCCGCCACGCCCTCGGCCCACGTGCAAAACTCCTGGCGGGTCCACTCGAAGCGGTGGTCGCCGTGGCGCACATGTCCGGCGGGCAGGCTCTCCCAGCGGACGTTGTACTCGACGTTCGGGGTCGTCACCAGTACTGTCCGCGGCCGGGCCGAGCCGAACACCGCGTACTCCAGGGCCGGCAGCCGCGGCAGGTCGAGGTGCTCGATGACCTCGCTCAGCACGGCGGCGTCGTATCCCGTCAGCCGCTTGTCGGTGTACGTGAGCGATCCCTGCATCAGCTTGACGCGGGACGCCTGCCGCTCGCCCATGCGGTCCAGCTTGAGACGCCGGCCCGCGACGGTCAGCGCACGCACCGACACGTCGACGCCGACGATCTCCGTGAACCGCGTGTCCTTCAGCAGGGCCTGCACCAACTGGCCCTGACCGCAGCCGAGGTCGAGCACCCTGCTCGCGCCGGCCGAGTGCAGTGCCTCCAGGACGGCGGCCCTGCGCTGCTCGGCGAGCGGTACGGGGCGCTCCTCCGTGTCGGTGGTCTCGTCGACCGCGTTGTCGACGTCCTCGACGTCGAGGTCGTCGGCCTCGGCCAGCCGCACCAGTTCGAGGCGCTCCATGGCCCGGCGGGTCAGTCCCCAGCGGCGAGACAGGTAGCGGCTGGTGATGAGCTTCTGTTCGGGGTGGTCGGCGAGCCAGCCCTCACCTGCGCGCAGCAGCTTGTCGACCTCGTCGGGCGCGACCCAGTAGTGCTTCGCGTCGTCGAGGACGGGCAGCAGCACGTAGAGCTGGCGCAGCGCGTCGGCGAGCCGCAGCTCCCCTTCGAGCACCAGCTGTACGTAGCGGGAGTCGCCCCACTCGGGGAACTTCGTGTCGAGCGCGACCGGTTCGACCTGCACCGTGCTCCAGCCGAGCGGCCCGAACAGCGACCGCACCAGCTCGGCGCCGCCGCGGGCCGGCAGCGCGGGCACCTCGATGCGCAGCGGCATCGGAGCCTCCGCTCTCCCGGGCAGTGCGGCGCACACGCCGCGCAGGGCGCTCTTGAAGACCGTGGTCAGGGCGACGGCCAGCAGGGACGACGCCGCGTAGGGGCGGTCGTTGACGTACTGGGCGAGCGCCGAGTCGGGGGCGCCGCCGCGGCCCTTGCCCTTGCCGCGCCGCACCAGTGCCACCGGATCCACCTCCAGGAGCAGTGCGGCCGTGCACCGCTCGGCGGACGCCTCGGGGTAGAAGACGTGCGCCGTGCCGTGCGAGGTGGAGAACGCCTGCGCCTTGTCGGGATGCTTGTGCAGCAGGTATCCGAGGTCGGTCGCGGGGCGTTCAACGGTGCCGGTGGTACTGATCGTTAGGAACACGCGTTTGAGTATCGTCCTCATCGGCCGCTCCGACCAGGGGTTTTCGTCAGGGGACGGCCCGTGTCCGGGGCGCCACCACGCGTGTCCGGCCCGCCTTCAGGGGCTCAGCAGCCGAGCGAGCTCCGCGATTTCGCGAGGGCCGACCCGGCAGCAGCCGCCGGCCAGGCGCGCCCCGGCCTCGCGCCATGCGCGCACCATGCCCGGGTCGTACCCGAAGCCGCCCTGCCAGGACCGGGAGACGGCGTCCCACCGTTCGCCGCTGTTCGGGTACACGACGGCCGGCTTGCCGGTGACCTCCGAGGCGAGTGCGACCGCGTCCGTGGTCTCGCGCGGGTCGCAGCAGTTGACGCCCACCGCGATGACCTGGTCGCGGCCGGCGGCGAGCGCGAACGCCTCTGCGAGCGGCTGCCCGGCGCGGGTGCGGCCGCCCGCGACGGTGTACGACAGCCACACCGGCACGCCGCACTCTTCGGCGGCGTCGAGCAGCGCCCGCGCCTCGTCCGTGTCCGGCACGGTCTCCAGGGCGAGCACGTCCGGACCGGCTGCGGCGAGCGCCTCGATCCGTGGCCGGTGGAACCGCTCCAGCTCGCGCACGCCGAGTCCGTACCGGCCGCGGTACTCGCTGCCGTCCGCGAGCATGGCGCCGTACGGTCCGACGGATGCGGCGACCCACACCTCGTGGCCCGCGGCGTCCGCCGCGGACCTGGCCAGGCCGACGCTGCGGCCCAGCAGTCCGGCCGCCTGCTCCCGGCCGAAGCCCCGCCGGGCGAAGCCCTCGAACGTGGCCTGGTAGCTCGAGGTGATCAGTACCTGGGCCCCCGCCCGTACGTAGGCCGTGTGCGCGGCCTCGACCTGCTCCGGGTCCTCGGCGAGCAGCCGGGCCGACCAGAGGCTGCCGGTCAGGTCGCAGCCCTGTGCCTGGAGCTGGTTGGACAGGCCGCCGTCCAGGACGAGGGGGCCTTCCTCGAGGGCGGCGGCGAGCGTACGGGCGGGTTTCACGGTGCTCCCCCTCGGGTCAGCTCAGCTGCGAGCTGACCTGTGACGAGATCAGTTCCAGGTGGTCGAGGTCGTCGAGGTCGAGCACCTGGAGGTAGAGGCGGGAAGAGCCGGTGGCGGCATAGCGCCCGATCTTGTCGACGACCTCCGCGGGCGACCCCGCCAGTCCGTTCGCCTTCAGCTCGTCCACCTCGCGGCCGATCGACGCCGCGCGACGGGCCACCTCCGCGTCGTCCTTGCCGACGCAGACCACCAGCGCGTTGGAGTAGACGAGGTCGTCGGGGGCACGGCCGGCCTTCTCCGCGGCGGCGCGCACCCGGGCGAACTGCCGCTGGGTGTCCTCGATCGAGGCGAAGGGCAGGTTGAACTCGTCCGCGTACTGGGCGGCGAGGCGGGGGGTGCGGGTCGCTCCGTGGCCGCCGATCAGCACGGGGATCTTCCGCTGGGCGGGCTTGGGCAGTGCGGGCGAGTCGGACAGCTGGTAGTGCGTGCCGTCGTAGGAGAAGGTCTTGCCCACCTCCGTGGCCCACAGTCCGGTGACGATCGCCAGCTGCTCCTCGAGCCGGGCGAACTTCTCCTTCGGGAAGGGGATGCCGTACGCCTTGTGCTCTTCCTCGAACCAGCCGGCGCCGAGGCCCAGTTCGACCCGGCCGCCCGACATCTGGTCGACCTGGGCGACCTGGATCGCCAGCACGCCGGGGAGCCGGAAGGTGCCCGCCGTCATCAGGGTGCCGAGGCGGATGCGCTTGGTCTCACGGGCCAGTCCGGCCAGGGTGATCCAGGCGTCGGTCGGCCCGGGCAGCCCGTCGGAAGAGCCCATGCTCAGGTAGTGGTCGGACCGGAAGAAGGCGTCGAAGCCGAGGTCCTCGGTGGCTTTGGCGACGGCAAGCAGGGTGTCGTAGCTCGCCCCTTGCTGGGGCTCGGTGAAGATTCGAAGATCCATGCTTCCATCCTGCACCCTGGACTACCGGCCCGGCGGCCGAAGGCTCCCTCTGACCGTCAGGGGCCGGCGCGGCCGCGGACGGTTTCCGGCGGCCGGTCCGGTTCCCGTTCGGCGAGCCGGCGCAGCATGCCGCGTACCCGGTCGCTGGACTCGTCGGCGGCGTCTATCGTCTCGATGCACTGCCAGTAGAGCCCCTCGTCGTCCGTGGCGCAGGCGACGCCGACGAGTGCGATGCCGACGTCTCCGAGCAGCACGTTCAGAGCGATCAACGTGGCCTCCGGGTCGGCCACTTCGGTCAGTCCCGTGGCCCGGACCGTGCCGCTGCGCACCATCGGATGGTCGAGCACGCCGCATCCGCGACCGCCGATCTCGCTCAGCCCTCTGGCCTCGCCCCGCAGTTCCGGCGGGCCGACGAGCACCAGACGGGCGCCGATCGCCTGCGCCAGAGCCTGGGCCTGCCATGCCTCCGCGACGATCTCCGGCACCGCGCGGCTCTGGGCCAGCGCATGACGGCACATCCTGACGAGCCGTTCCGCATCCATGTGCGCACCCCCGTTCGTGCGAAATCCTGCCCACTGAGTTCATTACCCAGAGTGAAGCCCATTGAGCCGGAAAGCCAGGGGAATTCGGAAATCTGTGGACAGCCAGGCCGTTGTGGATAACTCGACAACTCCGGAGAGTGACGACGTGGCATTGTGTGCCCGGTGGTACCCGGCTGTTCGCCCCCGGTTCTCACTTCGGTGGGAAACGGACCTCGTTGCGGTCGATCTTCTCCGACAGCGCCTGAAGGGCGTCGATCCCGAGCACCTCGCAGAACTGCAGCAGGTAGGCCAGCACGTCCGCGACCTCGTCGCGCACCCCGTGCGCCCTCTCCGGCTCCTCCATCACCCGCGCCGACTCCTCCGGTGTCAACCACTGGAAGATCTCGACCAGTTCGGCCGCCTCGACGCTCAGCGCCACGGCGAGGTTCTTCGGCGTGTGGTAAGGCTCCCAGCCGCGCGCCGCCGCGAACCCGGCCAGCCTGCGCTGCAGCCCTTCGACATCCAGCCCGTCGTCTCTCGTCACGGCACCAGGTCTACCACCGTCACGCCGTCGATCCCCCGCGCGCACGACGCGTCCGTGACGGTCCCCACCAGCCTGATGTGTCCCCGAGCGCACATCTCCGCCCCCAGCGCCACCAGTTGGCGGGTCTGTTCGGGGTCGAGGCTGCGGTCGAAGCCGTCGGCGAGCACCGTGAGCGACTGGTAGGCCACGGGCACCTCCGCCACCTGGTCCATGGCGAGCACGCCCGGCCCGGTGAGCAGCACCAGGGCGAGCCCCAGATACCTGAGCTCCCCTTCGCCGAGCCGTCCCACCGGTGTCGAGCCCAGCGCACCGCCCCGCGCGAGCAGGGCACGCACCCGCCCGCCCGCCAGTTCCTCGACCGCGACGTCGGCCACCGCTCCCGCGCACCCCATCCGGGCCGCCGACGCGAGCCTCGCGTGCCGCTTGGCGCATTCGCTGCGCGTGCGGTGCAGGACCTCGGCAAGGTTGTCGCAGCCCCGGCGCAGCCGTCCGGACCCCGCCGGCACGGGCCGGCGCATCCGCTCCGGCCGGGGGTCGCAGGCGAACACCGACCGCAGTGCCACCACGACCTGTTCGGCCGCGGCGAGCACCTGTAACTGCGCCTCTGTGCTCCCCGCGACGCGCAACGGCAGCAGCGCGGTGCCGAGCCTGTCGTCGGGCAGCGGACCGCGGGTGACGGTCGCGGAGCCCGCGGTGTGCCACGCCGCCTCCACGACGGACCGTGCGGGGTCGCGCAGTGCCGTGGTCAGCAGGGTCCGGCCGCCGCCGGTGAGCCGTTCGCCCGCCACCCGCAGGCTCGGCTCGGTCTGCACGGCCAGGTCGAGCATGACCGGCCCGGCCGGGCCGTCGACCGTACAGCCGATACGGAATCCGCGCCGCCCCTGTCTGTCGGCGACCGCCCGCTCCGGGACGCAGTCGGCCGGCTCGGGGAAGGCGGTGGCCAGATCGCGGCCGGCGCCCAGGAGCGCCAGCGCCTCGCACGCCTGGAGCGCGCTGGACTTGCCGCTGCCGCTCGGCCCCGCGAAGAGCGTCATGGGGCCGAGCGGGAAGGCGGCGGCCCGGTGCGACCTGAAGGCGGAGAGCCGTAACTGTGTGACGGCGGGCCGGGCGTTGGTCCCGCGGCCGGGCGACGCCTGGGGACCGACGACCGGCGTGCGGCTCCCGATCGGCGTTCCCACGTCCATGACCTGGGTTTTCGTGTCCATGATCGGGACGGTACGCAGCCCGGACACGCCGAACCGTTCCGTCTGAGGGACCTTCCTACGAATGGGGTACGGGCTCGGCCGCGGCCCCCTCGACCTCGGTGCCGACGGGTGCGAGCAGGAAGACGTTCCGGTCGACCCGGTGCATCTGGCACCCGAGTCCGAACACCACACCGCTGCTGAAGTCGAGGATCCGCTTGGCGACGTCGGCGTCGGCGCCGGTGAGGTCCAGCAGCACCGGCATCCCGGCGACGAGGTACTCGGCGACCTCGCGCGCGTCACCGAAGACCTGTACGCGCAGCACGATGAAACGACGGTGCTCGGCGGCCTCGTACTCCCGTGGGACCGTGACGTGGTCGACCCGCGACGGCCACTCGTTGCGGCCGCGCAGCGGGACGACCTGGGCCAGACCTTCCCACTGCTCGTCGGTGACGTCGTACCTCTCGTACCTACTCATGGGTCCATCCTCACCCCCCTCACCCTTTCGGCCCAACAGCGACACGGATGGAGGAACGGGAACCCGCCCGGCACCGTGCCCGCCGCGGGCGCAACGCCGGGGGCCCGGCCCTGAGGGCGCCCCTGAACGCAGCGATCCCCTGGCCCGGAGTCCGGACCAGGGGATCAAGGGATCAGGGCCAAAGGATCAGCCGCGTTCGAAGACGGCGACCGTGCGTGCCGGGACCGTGAAGGTGCCCGAACCCTTCTCGTACGCGGCCGACTTGACGGTCGCGTCCGCGCCCGCGCGCTGGACCGGGTGGAGGGCGTAGGCCTCGCCGGCCAGTGCCGCGACGCGCTGGGTCTGCTGCTGCGGACCGGCGTTGAACACCACGACCAGGTCGTCGAGCCGCATGGTGATCACGCCGGGGGTCTCGTCCTTGCCGGACAGCGGGAAGGACAGCGCCGACTGGACCTGCCCGGCGGTGGACAGGCCGAAGGCGGGCTCACCGGTACGGATCTTCAGCAGGTCCCGGTAGGCCGCGGAGGCACCGTCGATCTCGGCGCAGCCCACGGTCAGCGACGGGTCGGTGAGCAGCGGCTTCGCGAAGCCCCACTTGGACTTGTTGTCGGCCGCCGGAGGCAGTCCGCGGCCGAAGCCGTTGCCGTCGCGGCAGTCCCAGTGGATGGCGTTGAACCAGTCACCGCTGTCGTACGAGTTGCGGTCCAGCGACTTGGACCGCAGCAGGTCCGAGCCCGCCTGGGACAGCGACGGCCCCTGCGACAGTGCCGACGTCGCCATCGCGAGCACCTGCATCCGGGCCCGGTCGTCCGGCGACGTGCCGGCCGGCAGCTTGAAGGCCAGGGCGTCGTACAGCGCCTCGTTGTCGTGGGCGTCCGAGTAGGCGAGGGCGTCACCGGGCACGGCGGCGTAACCGGCCGGGGCGCCGTTGTAGTCGACCTCGGATCCCTTGACGGTCCGGCCGCTGGTGTCGGTGAAGGAGTAGGACGCGAGGTTGCCGGACAGTCCGACCTTGATCAGGTCCTGGTAGTGCAGCAGCCGGGCCTTCTGCTCGGCCTGGGTGCCATTGGCCTTCGAGGTGTTCGGGTCGGTGTAGAGACCGGAGGCGAAGCCCTGCACGCCCGGGTCCTCGTCGAACGGTCCGCCGCCGCGGACGGCGTCGCGTGCCCGGTCGGAGAAGGTGGCGATGCCGGTGCCGGCCATGTTCTTCTGGGTGGCCTGGACGAACCGCGCGTCGTCGGCGATCTCGCCGAAGTTCCAGCCCTCCCCGTAGAGAATGATCTTCTTGCCGTCCACGCCGTCCCGCTCGAGCGTCAGCTCGTCGAGCGCGGCGCGGACCGCCAGGATGTTCTCCTTGGGGTGGTGTCCCATCAGGTCGAAGCGGAAGCCGTCCACCTTGTAGTCACGCGCCCAGGTCACGACGGAGTCCACGACGAGCTTGCCCATCATCGCGTTCTCCGGCGCGGTGTTCGCGCAGCACGTGGAGGTGGCGACGCTGCCGTCGGCCAGCAGCCGCTGGTAGTAGCCGGGCACGACCTTGTCCAGTACGGACTTGTCCGACTGCCCCGCGGCCACGGTGTGGTTGTAGACCACGTCCATGACGGTGCGCAGGCCGTCCTCGTTGAGCGCCTTGACCATCTGCCGGAACTCGACCGTGCGCTTCGTGCCGTCCGGATCGGTGGAGTACGAGCCCTCGGGGACGGTGTAGTGCAGCGGGTCGTAGCCCCAGTTGAACGCGTCCTTCGCGGCCGCCGCGGCGACGCAGGCCTGCTGCTCCTCCGAGTCGGGTGCGTAGATCTTCAGGTCGCACTCGGGCTGCTGCTGGTCCGACTTCTTCTCGGGGATGGTGCCGATGTCGAAGGCGGGCAGCAGATGCACGTACGAGGTGCCGGCGCCGGCGAGTTCGCGCAGGTGCTTCGAGCCCTTGCTGTCCTTGTCGGTGAAGGCGAGGTAGGTGCCCTTGTTCTCGGCGGTGGCGTCCGCGATGGAGAAGTCGCGGACGTGCAGCTCCTGGATCTGGGCGTCCTTCAGCGGCACGGCCGCGGGCTTCTTCAGCGTCGACCAGCCCTTGGGCGCGAGAGACCTGTCGGACAGGTCGACGACGACGCTCTTCTCCGAGTCCGCCGTGAGCGCCAGCGAGTACGGGTCGGTGACCTTGTTGGTGACGACCTTCTGGACGGAGGGAGCCCAGACCTTCACGTTGTACCGGTAGGTGTCCCCCTTCCAGCTCCTGCTGCCCTTGACGGACCAGACTCCGCTCGCCTCGTCGCGGCGCATCGCGACGGTCCTCCCCTCGAGTTCGAGGGAGACGTGCTGGGCGGTGGGCGCCCAGAGCCGCAGTGTCGGCACGCCCTTGCGGTCGAAGGTGGCGCCCAGGTCGGCCTTGGTGGCCCTGGCCGCGTACACGTCGTCGAGCACTCCGGCGATCTGCACCCCGGTGGCCGTGACCACGGCTCCGTTGGCGGCGTACTGGGCCGCCACGAGCTGGCTCTTCAGCGCTTCCCGGATGCGGTCGCGGTCACGCGGGTCGACCGTGTGGGCGGTGTACTTCGACAGGTGCGGGAACTTCCCCTTCTGCGCGTCGGTGAGCTCCGTCCTCGCGAGGCGCAGCACGCGGCGGTCACCGGTGAGCGCGCCGTCCTCGACCGCGATCGAGCCGTCGCGCGAGTAGAGCAGGGCGCTGGAGGCGGCGGCCTCACTGCCGTTCCAGGCGACCGTGTTCTCGTCGATCCAGACCGCCTGCGCCTTGGTCAGGTCCAGTGCCGCTCCGCCGCCCTTGGGCTGCGGCAGCAGGTACCTCTCCTGGCCGGCGAGCAGCCACACCTCGTGGCCGTGAGCCTTGAGGTCGAGCGACTGGTCGGACGGCAGGTCCTTCTCGTCGCCCTTGTGGAGGATGTAGCTGAGCGACGTGGCGCCGGGCGCCAGCGGCACCTCGTAGACCGCGCCGTACGCGTCGGTCCGCACCGGCTCCAGCGGCTTCGACCAGTCGGTCGGGTTCGCGGCGCCGGTCCAGGTGTGCAGGCCCCAGCCGGCGTGGTCGCCGTCGGCCCGCTTGTAGTGCAGGATCGCCTTGCCGGTGTCCTGGGGCGGGTAGGCGCCCTCGGGGGCCGTGTTCCGCACCTCCGGCTTGCCCTGCTCGATCCAGACCTCGCCGGTCCGGGACAGATCGATGCTGCGGTCGGCGTCGGTGTCCTTCACGCCGTCCTTGTTCACGGCGATGAAGCCGACGGAGGAGGCGCCGGGCTTGAGCTTGACGTAGGCGAAGGCGCCGTAGGCGTCACGGCCGGTGAACGGCTTGCCCGCGGGCCAGGTGGTGCCTTCGCCCTCGGCGATGTCGCCCCAGGTGTAAAGGCCCCAGTCGTCGTAGTCCCCGTCGGCGCGCTTGTAGTGGACGATCGCGTAGTCGCGCTGGGTGGCGCTCGGCGGCTGCTCGACGGCCGGGGCGCCGCTGGTGGTGGCGGCCGTGGCACTCGCGGTACGGCCCGCGCTGTCGACGACGACGGCCTTGTAGCGCAGGGCCGTTCCGGCCGGGGCCGTGATGTGCTGGGTGACCTTGTAGGGGGCGTGGTCGGCGGAGCCGAGGACCTGCCACCTGCCGTTGCCGGTCTGGGCGGCGAAGACGACACGGTTCTGCTGCCCGCCGTCGACGTCCGCGGAGATCTCGACGGTGCCGGTGGCGCCGGCCTCCGGCGCCTCGAGCGTGATCGACGGCACGGCGGCGGGCGCGGCGAGCGGCCCGGCCGCCTTGAGGACGACGGAGGAGAGCGCGGGGACGGTCACCTCGATCTTCTTGTCCGCCCCGCTGCGGACGGTGCCGTCGGCGCCGTGGATCGCGGTGAAGTCCATGGCGGCCGAACCGGTCGGCACCTGGACGGTCTTCGCCTCTGTGGCGTTGTTGAGCGCGACGACGTACTCGGTCGCCGCCCGGGCGTCGGTACGGGAGAAGGCGTACACCGAGTCCTGCGCGTACCGCTGCTGCTGGATACCGTCACGCAGCGCCGGGTGAGCCTTGGTGAGCTTCGCGAGCGCGGCGATCTGCCGGTAGAGCGGGTGCGACGTGTCGTACGCGTCCTCGGCGTGGGTGCGGCCCGTGCCGATCTGGTCGTCGTCCAGGAAGTCGGCGGTCCTCGAGGCGAACAGCGTCTGGCGGGCGTCCTTGTCGCCGCCGGCCCCGGTGTATCCCTGCTCGTCGCCGTAGTAGACGACGGGGTTGCCGCGGCTGAGGAACATCAGTTCGTTGGCGAGCCGGTAGCGCTTCAGCAGCTCGGCGTCGTCGGCGTCCTTGTTGTCCTGCGCCAGGAAGGTGCCGAAGCGGCCCATGTCGTGGTTGCCGAGGAAGGGCACGGACTCGTAGGCGTTGGCCTTGTCCGTGGTGTAGCGGTAGTCCTGTGCGAAGAGGTTCGCCAGCTTCTCGGCGGACCCGCCCTGCGAGGCGAAGGTGCGTGCCGCGTCCTGGAACGGGAAGTCGAGCGTGGCGTCGAGGCGGCCCTGGGTGACGTACTTCGAGGTGATGGCCGGGTCCGCGGAGTAGACCTCGCCGAACATGAAGAAGTCGTCACGGCCGTGCTTCGCCGCGTACTCGTCCAGCGAGGTCGCCCACTGTGTCCAGAACTCGGTGTTGACGTGCTTGACCGTGTCGATGCGGAAGCCGTCGATGTCGAAGTCGCGGACCCAGCGCTGGTAGATCTTCTCCATGCCCTCGACGACCTCGGGACGTTCGGTCCACAGGTCGTCCAGGCCGACGAAGTCGCCGTGCTCGGAGGACTCGCCGGCGAAGGTCGAGTCACCGCGGTTGTGGTACATCTCCGGGTCGTTGAGCCAGGAGGGGACCTTGAGGTTCTTCTTGGCGTCCGGCACGACGGGGGTGCGCGGGAAGGAGTCCTCGTCGGTGCGGGGGAAGCGCCGGGTGCCGTCGGCGTAGTCGCTGTCGTCGAACGGCACGCCGTCCTCGGTCAGATAGGGGAAGGCGCCCTTGGAAAGGTAGCCGTACGACTTCTCCTTGTAGTCCACGACGTCGGCGGTGTGGTTGGTGATGACGTCGAAGAAGACCTTCATGCCCTTGGCGTGGGCCTTGTCGATCAGCCTCTCCAGGTCGGCGTTGGTGCCGAAGTGCGGGTCGACCTGGGTGAAGTCGGTGATCCAGTAGCCGTGGTAGCCGGCGCCCGCGTCCTTCCCCTCGCCCTGCACGGGCTGGTTCTTGAAGATGGGCGCCATCCAGATGGCGGTGGTGCCGAGCCCCTTGATGTAGTCCAGCTTCTCGGTGAGCCCCTTGAGGTCGCCGCCCTGGTAGAAGCCCTTGTCGGTGGGGTCGTAGCCGGTGGTGAGGCGCGAACCGGTCAGTCCGCCGCGGTCGTTGTTCCTGTCGCCGTTCGCGAAGCGGTCGGGCAGGACGAAGTAGAACTGCTCGCGGGTGAGGTCGTGGCGGGCCGGCTCTGCGGCAAGCGATCTGTCCGACGGCGGCTTGGGCGGTTCGGGCGCTGCGGCCGCCGGAAGGGCGGTCACGAGCGCCGCGACCGTCGCCGTCGCCGCGGCGGCGGCCACGATGTGGCGCAGCGGGACACGGGGGCGTATCAAGGCGGGTCTCTCCTGGATGAGGGTGGTTGTGGTGCGAGTGCGGTGCCCCGCGCCCGGGGAGGGACGCGGGGCAGCACAGGGGATGGCGTCAATTGCGCCAGGTGTCGTTCAGCGTGACCTTGCCGGAGGACGGGACGGTGGCGGTGCGGTTGGCGCCGCTCTCCCAGGTGACGTTGCCTGCTCCGTCCTTGCGGATGTACTTGTACTCGAAGGACGTGCCCGCGGCGAGGTTCACGTCCGCTTTCCACACGGGGTAGGCGGCCGGGTCGAGCTTGACCGCGCCGGCGGGGTTCCAGTTGCCGAGCGCCGGCTGGTTGCCGGTGACGTAGATGTTCTGGCCGACGACCGTGGTGGCGTTGACGGCGAAGGACGCGCCCACGCTCACCGGTTCGGGGTCGGTCGAGCCCCCGCCGCAGTCCCGCGCACCGGCGTGCAGTGCGAGGGCGGTGCCGGCGCCGAGCGTGGCGGTGAACTGCCCGGAGCCGTTGACGGCGACGCTCCTGCCGCTCTGCACGTCGCAGTAGGTGCCGGACGGCAGGGAGGTCTGGAAGGTGCGGGTCAGCGCGGCGCCCTCCTGGTTGATGGCGACGTACGCCTTGGTGCCCCGCCCGAAGGCGATCTGGTCGGCGCCGTTGTCCCACCAGTTGGTGACGCCCTGGCCGCGGGCGGTGTTGCGGAAGCCGACCATCGAGGAGATCTCGCGCCAGGAGTGCTGGCACTTCCACCCGTCGCTGTAGCAGCTGCTCACCGCCCCGCCGTTCGGCGGGCCGGCGTCGTGGTTGGTGAACTCGTATCCGGAGTGGACGTCGGGCGAGCCGTACGGCCAGGCGAGCATGAAGACGTGGGCCAGTGTGTAGTTGGCCCCGTCCTTGTAGGTGAGGGTGTCGCCAACGCGCTCCGTGTCGTGGTTGGCGACGAAGACGGCGGACTTCCCGGACTCCATGAAGCCCCAGCCCTCACCGAAGTTCTTCAGGTGGGCGAGGCTCCCGCCGGTGAAGACCTGCTTGAGGCCGCGTCCGTAGCGGAACTCCTGGACGTCGCCGCTGCCGAGGTACTCGCTCGGGGAGACGGCCTCGCCCGCGCCGTGGATGGCCTCGTGCTTCCAGTAGACGCCCGTGTTCGCGAGCCTGCCCTTGATGGCGGCCAGGTCGTCGGCGGGCATGTGCTTGGAGGCGTCGATGCGGAAGCCGTCGACGCCGAGCGACAGCAGGTCGTTCAGATATGCGGCGATCCGGCCCCGGACGTACTCCTCGCCGGTGTCCAGGTCCGCGAGCCCGACGAGCTCGCAGTTCTGCACGTTCCCGCGGTCCTGGTAGTTGTTGATCTGCGAGGTGCAGTTGTCCATGTCGGGCGCGGAGTACAGACCGGGGTAGTTGTACTTCGTGTACGCGGATCCGCCGGTACCGGTGCCGGAACCGGCGGACATGTGGTTGATGACGGAGTCGGCGATGACCTTGACGCCCGCCGCGTGGCAGGCATCGACCATGCTCCGGAATGCGGTGCGGTCACCGAGACGACCGGCGATCCGGTAGCTGACGGGCTGGTACGAGGTCCACCACTGGCCGCCCTGGATGTGCTCCTGGGGCGGCGAGACCTGGACGAATCCGTAGCCGGCGGGGCCGAGGGAGTCGGTACAGGCACGGGCGACCGCGTCGAACTTCCACTCGAACATCACCGCGGTGACGTCCTTGTCGCCGGGTGGGGCGGCCTGGGCGGTACTGGGGGCCGTGACGGCGACGGCGGCTCCTGCCACAACGGCGAGTGCCGCGGCCACGGTTCTGTTGGCCATGGTTCCTCCTGGGCTCACAGGAAGGTGCGGATGCGAGGGGTCAGCCTCGTGCGGCAACGCGCCGTGCCCGCAAGGCCTTGGGGATTTCTTGCTGCAAGAAGTCTGAAACTCGTTGCGGACGAGACCGTATGGCCCGCCCGGCCGCCGGTCAACCCTTCAGGCAGACTCCGGTGACATGCTTGAAAACCCGCTGTTTCCTGGCCGCAAACTCTTTCGCAAGTCATTGCAACGGTGTTACGTTCAACCATGACTCCGGTCCGGTCGGCCGGGGGTTCCGGTCAGTGCCGGGGCCCTACGCGCCCGGCCGGCCGGGCCGGTCACGCTACCGGCCCGTGAACGCCGGAGCGCCTCAACAGGCCGCGTAGGGACGGGTATCGGGCCAAGGCCCCCCGACTTCGCCGGCCGAGGCCGCGCAAACGGGAGGCCCGGGGCCGCAGACAGACCCCGCCACGCCCCGATCAGGGGCAGGCCCCGGGCTTCCGAACAGCCTTCGGGCGCCGCCGCATTCACCGGAGCGCGACGGCGCCCCGGCCGAGCGGCGCCGTCTCCGCGCCGCCACGCACCATCAGTTCCCGCCGAAGGCGCCCCGGCACCGCCTTCATCGACGACGCGCCTCCGGCCGATCGACGCCTGCCCGGCGCCGTGTCAGCGCCGCGGCGCGCCCGTCGAGCCGCGCACCACGAGTTCCGGCTGGAAGACGAACTCCGTTCGCTGCACCGGGTTTCCGTCGATCTCCTCGACCAACGCGTCGACCGCCGCCGTCGCCATGGCCTGCACCGGCTGACGCACCGTCGTGAGCGGCGGGTCCGTGAAGGCGATGAGCGGCGAGTCGTCGAAGCCGACGACCGAGACGTCCCCGGGCACCTCCAGTCCCCGCGCCCGCACCGCCCTGATGGCGCCCAGCGCCATCAGGTCGCTGCCGCAGACGATGCCTGTGCACCCCTGGTCGAGCAGCAGGCCGGCGGCGGCCTGGCCGCCCTCTACGGAGAACAGCGTGCGCTGGATGAACCCCTGCGCCTCGTCCGCGTCCAGCCCCAGCATCGTCCCGAGGGCCTCGGTGAAGCCCTCGGCCTTGCGCAGCGAGGGCACATAGCGGGTGGGGCCGATGGCCAGACCGATGCGCTCATGGCCGAGTTCGACGAGGTGCCGCACGGCCATCCGCGCCGCGGACCGGTCGTCCGGCGAGACGAACGGCACCTCCACGGCCTCGTTGTAACCGTTGATCAGGACGAACGGGATGCCACGGCCCGCCAGCTTCAGATAACGGGAGGGGTCGGCCGTCGTGTCCGCGTGCAGCCCGGAGAGGAACACGATGCCCGTGACGCCACGTTCCTCGAGCTGCTCGACCAGCTCGTCCTCCGTCGAACCGCCGGGCATCTGCGTGCACAGCACGGGCGTGTAGCCGTGACCCGCCAGCACCTGTTCGATGACCTGCGCGAACGCGGGGAAGATCGGGTTCGTCAGCTCCGGGATGATCAGGCCGACGAGCCCGGCGCTGCGCTGCCGCAGGCGCACGGGCCGCTCGTAACCGAGCACGTCGAGGGCGGCCAGCACCTTGTGCCGGGTGGCGGCGGCGACGCCGGCCTTGCCGTTCAGCACCCGGCTGACCGTGGCTTCGCTGACCTGCGCCTGGAGGGCGAGGTCGGCGAGCCTCGGGGCGCCGTTTCCGTCGCCCCGAGGCAGCGGGATCGTCACACCGCCCACCAGACGGTGGTGTCGGCGGGCAGCTCCGCCATGTCGTCCACGATCATCACCGTCTCGTTGGCGAGAAGGGTGCGGCCGGGCAGCGGCACGCGGACCGTCGCACCGGTGGTGTTGGCGGTGCAGACGAAGCCGTCGCGGCGGAAGGCGAGCACGCCCTCGGGGGACTCCAGCCATTCCACGGCCGTGCCGGCGCCGAGGCCCGGGTGCTCACGGCGCACCGCGAGCGCGCTGCGGTAGAGCTCCAGTGTGGAGCCGGGATCGCCGGTCTGCGCCTCGACACTCAGCCCGCCCCAGGAGGCGGGCTGCGGCAGCCAGCTGCCGCCGCTGCCGAAGCCGTACGAGGAGCCTTCCACGGTCCACGGGATCGGCACCCGGCAGCCGTCGCGGTATCCGTCCTGGCCGGCCGCGCGGAAGAACGACGGGTCCTGGCGCACCTCGTCCGGGAGGTCGGTGACGTCGGGCAGGCCGAGCTCCTCGCCCTGGTAGATGTAGGCGGAACCGGGCAGGGCCAGCATCAGCAGCGTCGCGGCGCGGGCCCGGCGCAGACCGAGCTCGCGGTCCCCGGCCGTGCGGAGCTGGGTGCCGAGGCCCGCCGGGTTGGCGAAGCGGGTGGCGTGCCGGGTGACATCGTGGTTGGACAGCACCCAGGTGGCGGGGGCGTCGACCGGGCGCATCGCGGCGAGCGAGCTGTCGATGACGGTGCGCAGCTCGGCGGCGTCCCAGGGGGTGCCGAGGTACTGGAAGTTGAACGCCTGGTGGAGCTCGTCGGGGCGCACGTAGTTGGCGGTGCGCTCCACGGTCGGCGTCCACGCCTCCGCGACGGCGATCCGGTCGTCCGGGTACTCGTCGAGGATGGTGCGCCAGCTGCGGTAGATCTCGTGCACACCGTCCTGGTCGAAGAACGGCATGACATCGTTTCCGAGCAGCTTGACCTGGTCGGTGCCGCCGAGGTCCGGCAGGCCCTCGGCCTTGACCAGGCCGTGCGCGACGTCGACGCGGAAGCCGTCCACGCCCATGTCCAGCCAGAACCGCAGGATCGAGCGGAACTCGTCGGCGACGGCCGGGTTGTCCCAGTTGAAGTCGGGCTGCTCCGGGGCGAAGAGGTGCAGGTACCACTCGCCGTCCTCGGTACGCGTCCAGGCCGGGCCGCCGAAGATGGACTCCCAGTCGTTGGGCGGGAGTTCGCCGTTCTCCCCCTTGCCGGGGCGGAAGTGGTAGCGGGCCCGCAGCGGGGACCCGGGCCCCTCGCGCAGCGCGCGCTTGAACCACTCGTGCTGGTCGGAGGAGTGGTTGGGGACGAGGTCCACGATGATGCGCAGACCAAGTTCGTGGGCGTCACGGATCAGCGCGTCGGCGTCGAGGAGTGTGCCGAACATGGGGTCGATGGCACGGTAGTCGGCGACGTCGTAGCCGGCGTCGGCCTGCGGGGACGCGTAGAAGGGGCTGAGCCAGACGGCGTCGACACCGAGGTCCTTCAGGTACGGCAGTCTGCTGCGCACGCCTTCGAGATCGCCCATGCCGTCGCCGTTCCCGTCGGCGAAGCTGCGCGGATAGACCTGGTAGATCACCGCGTCGCGCCACCAGCCCGTGTGCGTGCCGGACGTGGGGGCGGCGGGGGCAGCAAGGTGCTGGGTCATGTCATCCCTGGAGGTGATGGGGTGGGGTGCGACGCCGGCCCGGGGATCAGGCGCGGACCGGCGTCGCCGCTTCATACGAGTGGTCAGCCCTTGACGGCACCGGCGGACATACCGGTCACCAGATGCCGCTGGGCGAAGAGGAACACGAGCGCGGCCGGGATGGCGATGAGCACGGAGGCCGCCGCCATCGGGCCCCACTGGGCGCCGTACTGGTTGACGAACTTCTGCAGACCGCCCGCGAGCGTCAGGTTCTCGTCGCCGACCATGAAGGCGGAGGCGTACGCCACCTCGCCCCAGGCGGTGATGAACGAGTAGAACGCGGTGACCGCGATGCCGGGCTTGGCGAGCGGCAGGATCAGCCTCCAGAACGTGCCGAACGGGGTGAGCCCGTCGACCTGGCCCGACTCGTCGATCTCCATCGGGATCGTGTCGAAGAAGCCCTTCATCATCCAGGCACAGAACGGGACGGCGATGGTCAGGTACGTGACGACCAGGCCCACCGGCTGGTTGAGCAGCCCCATCGTGGCCATGATGTTGTAGATCGGCACGATCAGGACCGCGACGGGGAACATCTGGGTGATGAGCAGGGTCCACATCAGTCCGCGCTTGCCGGGGAACCGGAAGCGGCTGACCGCGTAGCCCGTGGTCGCGGAGACGAAGACGCCGAGGACCGTGGTGAGGCCCGCGATGAGCAGCGAATTGCCGAACCAGGCGAGGAATTCTGTGCCCTTGAGCAGGTAGGTGTAGTTCGCGAGGGTCGTTTCCTTCACGAAGTCCGTGGTGCTCGCGTACTCCGCCGGCTTGAGGGAGGTCAGGAAGACCCACAGCACCGGGAAGACGGCGATCACGGAGGCCACGATCAGCGTGGCATGCAGACCGACGGAGGCCAGCGGCGAACGGCGGCCGCGTCGGGACGTGTTCACGGCGGTGGTCACCAGACTTCTCCCTGCTTGCGGAGGACTCGCCGGTAGACCGCGGCGAAGAGCATCAACAGGACGAGGATCAGCACGCCCCACGTGGACGACTGGGCGAAGTCCCGCGGGCTGATCTCGAAGGCGAACTTGTACGCCTGGGTGACCAGGATCTGCGTCGCCTCTCCGGGCCCGCCCCGGGTGAGCAGGAAGATCACCGGGAACATGTTGAACGTCCAGATGGTGCTCAGCAGGATCACGGTGGTGCTCACGGAACGCAGTCCGGGCAGCGTGATGTTGCGGAACCGCTGCCAGGCGCTCGCGCCGTCCATCTCGGCGGCCTCGTAGAGCTCGCCCGGGATGGACTGGAGGCCGCCGAGGAGGGCGACCATCATGAACGGCACACCCAGCCAGACGTTCACGGCGATCACCGAGAACTTTGCCCAGGTCGGGTCGTTCAGCCACGGCACGGCGTCGATGCCGCCGCCCGCGAGGATCCTGTTGAGGAGTCCGTTGTCCTGGTTGTAGAGGAAGCGCCAGGCGAAGACGGAGACGAAGCCGGGCACCGCCCAGGGCAGGATCAGCAGCATCCGGTAGAACGAGCGGCCGGCGATCCTGCGGTTGAGCATGTTGGCGAGGCCGAGGCCGAGGACGAAGGTGACCGAGACGCACGCCACCGTCCACAGCAGCGTCCAGCCGAGCGTGCCGAGGAACTGGTCTCCGGTCAGGGCCTCCGTGTAGTTCTCCAGGCCCACGAACTCGTAGGTGGCGGGGATCTCGTTGACGCCGATGCTCCGGGCGACGTTCCGCTCGTTCGCGTCCGTCAGCGACAGGTAGATGCCGCGGAACAGCGGGTAGCCGATGATCACGGCGATCACGACGGTCACCGGGGCGACCATCGCCCAGGCGTACCAGTGTGTGGAGAGGGAACGCTTGAGCTTCCGCTCGGGCTTGCCAGTACCGCGGCTCCGGCCGCGGGCGACATCGCCCGCGGCCTTCGCCACCGACTGGCTGCTGGTGTCCACAGCCATCAGCCGGCCAACCTTCCTGTTACTTCCAGTCCTTCAGGAGCTTGCGGTAGGCGTCGCCCGCCGCCTTCGCGCCCTTCTCCGGGGTGGTCTGGCCGGTGAGGACCTTGGTGTACTCGGTCACGAGCGGGGCGAAGAGGCTGCCGGTCTCGGGGATCCAGGGGCGCTCGACAGCCTTGTCGACGACCGGGCGGAAGAAGCCGACGATCTCGTTGCTGGCGACACCGGGCTGCGAGTAGACCGAGGTGCGGGTCGGGAGCAGGTTGAGCTCCTTGGCGACCTGGGCCTGGGTCTCGGCGGAGGTCATGTACTCGGTGAAGGCGTACGAGGCGTCCAGGTTCTTGGAGCCCGCGTAGACCGCGAGGTTGTGACCGCCCTGCGGGGCGCCCTGGCCGGCCGAACCGGCGGGCACGGGGGCGACGCCGAGGTTGGCCTTGTCGGTGAACTGCGGGCCCGCGTAGGTGTCGGCGACGGCCCACGGGCCGTTGATCATCATGGCGACCTTGCCTTCCTTGAAGGCGGTCTGCATGTTGTTCCAGCCGTCGGTGGCGTCGGTCTTGGCGGCACCGGAGGTGACCAGGTCCTTGACGACCTTCATGGCCTTGACGCCGGCCTCGTTGTCGACCGTGATGCTCTTGTTCTTGGCGTCGACCAGGTCGCCGCCCTCGCCGTAGAGGAAGGAGAGGAACCAGTAGGCGTCGTCGCCGCGCAGGTAGAGGCCGGTCTTGCCGGTCTTGTCCTTGATGGTGGCGGAGACGGTCTTCAGCTCGTCGATGGTCTTGGGGACCTCGACACCGGCCTCCTTGAAGATCTTCTTGTTGTAGAAGATGCCCATGGAGTCGATGACCTGCGGCGCGGCGTAGGTCTTGCCGTTGTACTTGGTGGAGGCCGCGGCCTGCTTGAGGAAGTCGTCCTCGTCCTTCAGCGCGGCGGTGCCGTCGAGGGGCGCGAGGTAACCGAGGTCGGCGAACTCGGGGGTCCAGGCGACCTCGGAGCGGATGACGTCGGGGGCGCCGGAGCCGGACTGGGCGGCGTTCTTGAACTTGTTCTGCGCCTCACCGAACGGCACGTTGACGTACTTGACGGTGACCTTCGGGTGCTTCTTGGTGAAGCCCTCGGCGATCTTCTTGAAGACCTTGTCCTCGCTGCCGACCGTCGAGGTGTCCCACCAGGTGACCGTGCCGCTGAGCTCGCCCGAGCTCTTCTTGCCGCTGTCGCCGCTGTCGTTCCCGCCGCACGCCGTCGCCGACACGGCCAGTGCCGAGACCAGAGCGATGGCCGCTATGCCACGCCGCATGTGAACTCCTTCAACTGATCCCGGAAGGGCGGAGGCGAAGACCTGCCTCCCGCCGTCCGCTCCCTCGCGGTGCCGGGTTGCCAGGAACGTAACAGGGCTGAAAACCATCGGAAAGAGCTTGCGGCAAATTTCTGCAAGGACGGGCGATCGTTACATCCACGTGTCCTGAGAGTTGCCGAAGGATCGCTTGACACCCTCCCGGACACCGGACCAGGCCCAGGGTGCGTCCCTGGGCGGGCCCCTCGCAAGCACTCCGCAAGGCTTTGCAGCGATGTGACAGGTTTCATGTCTCCCGAGGCCCCGCCGACGGCGCCGGCCGCGACATGAGGCGATGAAAGTGCCGATTCCCGCACCTGGTGGGCAATCCGACGTACGCCCGGTACAGTCCACTCCCATGACCGCGCGGCTCGCCGACATCGCAGCCCAGGCGGGGGTCAGTGAAGCCACAGTCAGCCGCGTGCTCAACGGCAAGCCCGGCGTGGCCGCGGCCACCCGCGAGTCCGTCCTTGCCGCCCTCGACGTGCTCGGCTACGAACGTCCGGTGCGGCTGCGGCAGCGCAGCGCGGGACTGGTCGGACTGATAACCCCCGAGCTGGACAATCCCATCTTCCCCGCCCTCGCCCAGGTCATCGGCCAGGCCCTGACCCGCCAGGGATACACCCCGGTGCTCGCGACCCAGACCCCCGGCGGGTCCACGGAGGACGAGCTCACCGAGATGCTGGTGGACCGCGGCGTCTCCGGCATCATCTTCGTCTCCGGACTGCACGCCGACACCACCGCGGACACGCAGCGCTACGAGCAGCTGCGCGCCAAGGGCGTCCCGTACGTCCTGGTCAACGGCTTCTCGCCGAAGGTGCAGGCTCCCTTCGTCTCCCCCGACGACCGGGCCGCGATGCAGCTCGCGGTGACCCACCTCGCCTCCCTCGGCCACACCCGGATCGGCCTCGCGCTCGGCCCCAGGCGGTTCGTGCCGGTGCTGCGCAAGATCGAGGGCTTCCAGCACGCCATGGAGGAGCGGCTCGGGCTGTCGCCCGAAGAGTCGCAGGAGCTGATCCAGCACTCCCTCTACACCCTCGAGGGCGGCCAGGCCGCCGCGGCGGCGCTGATCGCCAAGGGATGCACCGCGATTGCCTGCGCCAGCGACATGATGGCGCTCGGCGCCATCAGGGCGGCCCGGCAGCAGGGGCTCCACGTGCCGAGGGACATCTCGGTGGTGGGCTTCGACGACTCGCCGCTCATAGCGTTCACCGATCCGCCGCTCACAACCATCCGCCAGCCCGTGCAGGCGATGGGGCAGGCGTCGGTGCGCGCGCTGCTGGAGGAGATAGGGGGCACACCCGCCCCGCACAGCGAGTTCGTGTTCATGCCGGAACTGGTGGTCCGCGGTTCGACCGCTTCGGTGGCCAAGCGGACCCCTGACCGGGACGGAGCCGACGGATGAGCGGTCCCCACTACGACGTACTGGTCGTCGGCGGCACCGGCGTGGACACGATCGTCCGCGTCGACGCACTGGAAGTACCTCCGGGCGACTCGCTGTTCGTCCCCCCGGTGCGCGACTACGTGGGCCACACCGGCAACGGGGTGGCACTGGGCTGGCAAGCACTGGGCCTCGCCGCCAAGTTCATCGACTTCCTGGGCGACGACGTCCAGGGCCGCACCGTGCTCGCCGCCTACGAGGAGCACGGTCTCGACTTCAGCCATGTCGTCTCCCCGCACGGCACACCCCGGGGCATCAACCTGGTCGACCCGCAGGGCCGCCGTTTCTCCTTCTACGACGGCCGCCACCCCGCCGACCTGCGCCTCCCGCGCTCCTTCTACCTGCCTTACCTGGAGCGCGCCCGGCACGTCCATCTGCCGATCGTCGGCCACAACCGCGACATGTACGAGGACATCCACCGGCTCGGGATCACCAGCTCCACCGACCTGCACGACTGGGACGGACGCGATCCGCACCACCGCGACTACGCCCTCGGCTCCGACTACGTCTTCCTGAGCGCCGCCGCGCTGCACGGCCGGCTCGAGAGGGTGATGCGGGGCATCGTCGACGAGGGTCGCGCGCGGATCGTCGTGGCGACGGACGGCGCAGAGGGCTGCCACGTGCTGGTACGCGGTGAGGACAAGGTCCGCCACTTCCCCGCCGTACGCCCCGAACGGCCCGTCGTCGACAGCAACGGCGCCGGGGACGCGTTCGTCACCGCGTTCCTGCACACGCTGTTCGAGGGTGGTGACGTGAAGCGGTGCGTGCTCGCCGGTTCCGTGTCGGGCGCCTTCGCCTGCGGCGCGGCCGGCACGCACACCGAGTTCATCGGCCTGCCGGAACTGCGCGCCGCGTCCGCGAGGGCGGCCCTCCCGGACTGATCGGGCCGGCCCCGAACGACGGCGCCGTCCCGGGACATGCGCCGGGGCCCGCAGAGCGCCCCACGCGCCCCACAGGCCCCGGCTCCCCTGCGTGTCAGCTCTTGACCGCCCCCGAGGTGATGCCACCGACGATGTGCTTGCCGAGAAGCGCGAAGACCAGCAGCAGCGGCACGGTGGCGATGAAAGCGCCGGTCAGCACGATCGCGTGGTTGACGGTGTGGTTGCCGGACCCGAGCCCGGCGAGGGCCACCTGGAGGGTCGGAGCGCCGTCCGGCGTGAGGGCGATGAACGGCCAGAAGAAGTCGTTCCACGCCTGCACGAAGATCAGCATGCCGAGGACGGCCATCGCCGGCCGGGCGATGGGGAAGACGACGTGCCAGATGATGCGCAGGCTGTGCGCGCCGTCCATCCTGGCGGCCTCGATGAGCTCCACGGGCAGCGCCTCGAGCAGGTACTGCCGCATGAAGAACACACCGAAGGCGGCGACCAGGCTGGGCAGGATCACCGACTGCAGCTGATCGACCCAGCCGAACTCGGTGATCAGCTGGTAGAGCGGGATGACGCTGAGCTGCGGCGGCACCGTCATCGTCGCCACCACGATCGTCAGGAGCACGTTGCGTCCCTTGAACCGCAGCTTGGCGAAGGCGAACCCGGCGAGCGTCGCGAACAGCACCGTGCTCGTCGCGACCGCGCCGGCGACGATCGTCGTGTTGATCAGCGCCTCCCCCATGTCCACCTGGTTCCAGGCGATGGAGAGGTTGTTGAACAGCTCCCGGCCCGGCAGCAGCGGGCTCGGGGCCTGCACGACGCGCTCGCCGGTGTGGGAGGCGGCGACCAGGTTCCAGTACAGCGGGAAGAGGGAGACGACCGCGGCGAAGACCAGCAGCGCGTACGTCAGCGGACCGCCGTGGTGCTGACGGCCGGCCTTCTGGCCGAGCCGCCGCCTGCGGCCCCCGGTCGTGACGGACGCGGCGGGCGCCGCCGTCCTGTTCAGCACATGGCTCATGAGCGTGCCGCTCCGTTCTTCTTCGCGTTCGACCGGCTGAGCAGGCGCTGCACGAATCCGATGGCCAGCAGCAGGAGCAGCATCACCCAGGCGATGGCGGACGCCTGGCCGAGCGCGCCGGTGACCCAGCCCTTCTCGTACATCAGCAGACTCAGCGTCTGGTACTGGTTGCCGCTGCCGCCGCCGATGCCGAGGCTGCCGCCGAAGATCAGCGGCTCACCGAACAGCTGAGTGGCGCCGATGGTGGAGACGACGATGGTGAACAGGATCGTCGGTTTGATCGAGGGGATCGTGATGCTGATGAACTGCCGGAACCGGGACGCCCCGTCGAGTGCTGCCGCCTCGTAGAGGTCGTTCGGCACGGCCTGCATCGCGGCCAGGTAGATGAGGGCGTTGTAGCCGGTCCAGCGCCAGGTGACGATCGTGGAGATGGCGATCTGGGCAGGCCACTTCTCGGTCTCCCAGTTGACCGGGTCGATGCCCACGTAGCCGAGCAGCTGGTTGATCATCCCGTAGTCGGTGTTGAACAGCTGGGCGAAGACGAGAGCGGCGGCCGCGATCGAGGTGGCGTACGGGGCGAGGATCGCCACGCGGTAGAAACCACGGCCGCGAATGCGGTAGTTGAGCAGATGCGCGAGACCGAGCGCCATCAGCAGCTGCGGCACCGTGGAGATCACACCGATGGTGAAGGTGTTCGCCAGGGCGTTCCAGAAGAAGTCGCTCTCCGCGAGCCTGGTGTAATTGTCCAGGCCCCGCCATTCGGCCTCGCCGCCCAGCTCGACCTTCTGGAGCGACAGCCAGCCGGTGTAGAGGAGCGGGAACAGACCGAAGGCGGCGAAGACGAGGAAGAACGGCGCGACATAGACGTACGGGGTCGCCTTGAGGTCGATGCGGTACAGGCGGCTGCGCCAGCCGGACGGGTTCCGGTGCCCCGGGTCCCTGGGCGCGCCGGAGGAAGCGGCGATCACAGCGGCGCCCTTGTCGGGCTGGAGGGAGGTGGCCATCAGGCGCCCTTTCCCTGGTGAGTGGTGACGGAACGGCGGATGGCTTCGACGGCACCCGCGAAAGGGGCCGCCGGCCGCCGCGCGGGCAGCCGGCGGGAGGCGGCGACTACTGGTCGATCTTGTCGTCGACCAGCTTCTTCACGTTGTTCCAGGCCTTCTCGGGCGAGGTGCCACGCGTCTCGATGTCGAGGATTCCGTTGTCCGTCAGGAAGGTCTTCACCTGTCCGTCCCAGCGGCCGATCGGGGCGGGCTCGATCTGCTGGGCCGCCTCGGAGTAGATCTTGCCGACCGGTACGCCGGGGAAGTAATCCGGCTGGGCGTTCTGCACGGTCCCGGACTTGAGGCCGTCCGTGGTCGAGGGGATGTTGCCGTTCACGGCGAAGACCTTGGCCTGCTGCTCGGGCGCGGTCAGCCAGGCGGCGAGCTTCGCGGCCTCGACGGTGTGCTTGCCCGCCTTGGGCACGGCGAGGAAGGAGCCGCCCCAGTTCGCGGGGACGGGCGCCTGGGCGATGTCCCACTTGCCCTTGTTGGCCGGGCCGGCCTGGTCCTTGATGATGCCGGTCATCCAGGAAGGACAGGCGACGGTGGCGAACTTGGAGTTCTTGAAGGCCGCGTTCCAGGTGCCCTTCTCGTCGAACTGCCGCAGCTTGGCGGTGAGTCCGCGCTGTGCGGCCTTGACGGCGGTGTCCCAGGCCTTCATCACGCCGAGGCTGCTCTCCCAGCGCAGCTTGCCGTCCTCGCCGGAGTACTGGTCCGGCTGGCTGGAGACTACGGCGTTGAACAGACCGCTCGCCGAGTCGTGGAACGCGGTGCCCGCCGGTGCCTTGGCCTTGTACTTCTCGCCCTGCTCGATGAATTTGGCCCAGTCGCCCGCCCACAGCTTGCCGACCTCTTCACGGTCGGTGGGCAGCCCTGCCTTCTCGAAAAGGTCCTTGCGATAGCAGATGCCCATCGGGCCGATGTCCGTGCCCAGCGCGACGGTCGAGCCGTTCGGGGCGGTGGCCTGCTTGACCTTCCAGTCGAGGAACTTCGACGTGTCCACGCCTTCGGCCCTGCCCAGATCGACGAACTTCCCGGACATCGCCTCGCCGGTGGCCTCCGCGATGTAACCGACCTCGATGGCCTGGATGTCGGCGAGTCCGCTGCCCTGCGAGAGCCGCAGCTTCAGTGCGTCCCAGTACTTCTGGCCGTCGGCGACGTTCGTCTCTTCGATCTTGATGCCGGGGTTCAGCTTCTCGTACTCGGCGTAGAGCTTGGCGCCGGTCTTGTTGTCGAAGCCGAACGATCCGAACGTGCCCACACGGAGGGTGATCGTTCCGCCGCCCGAGCCCTCGTT
Source organism: Streptomyces sp. WAC00040 (assembly GCF_056835925.1). Lineage (NCBI taxonomy): Bacteria > Bacillati > Actinomycetota > Actinomycetes > Kitasatosporales > Streptomycetaceae > Streptomyces > Streptomyces sp. WAC00040. The sequence goes on along the minus strand of NZ_JAKQZE010000001.1, from coordinate 3,950,697 downwards.
GCTCTCGTCGCCCCCGGAGCCGCCGCATCCGGTCACGAGGAGGCCGAGGGACAGCAGACCCGCGGTGGTGAGGGTGACTGCGCGGCGTCTGCGCGGGACGTCACCGGAAGTTATGCGCATTCGAGGCTCCTACGACTGTTTTCGGCTGGTGGCGGGCCCAGAGCGACAGAGTGGGGCTGACGGCGAACAGGACCGGTCACAAGTGGGGAAGTGGAGGAAGCGGTGCAAGGCAGGCCCGAGCGGGCCGACGGGCAAGTGGGAGCGCTCCCACTACTGCTTGGTTCGAAAGCTTCGCGGCGACGACACCCTCTGTCAAGGTCGGGCAGCAGAGCTTTATTGCTCCGAGATGTCAGCGGCATGAGAATCTCCCCCTTTCAGTACGACCAAAGACCCCTAATCTGCCCAAATGGGCCACCCTGTGCCACGACCGCGTGTGTCACGACTCCCCACGGCCGGCGCTCCTCGACAAGCCTGAACGGAAGGATCAATAATGGGAGCGCTCCCGAACTCTCTGTCGCCCTGGTCTCCAGGGAGAATCGAACGGGTACCGCACCACCCCCTCCGGAGGTCACGCATGGCAGCACGGGGCCGTTTCGGCCAGCCCACACTCGAGCAGGTCGCCGCCCTGGCCGGCGTCGGGCGGGGCACCGTCTCCCGAGTGATCAACAAGTCGCCGGGGGTCCGCGACTCGACCCGGCACGCCGTGGAGCAGGCCATCGCCGAACTCGGCTACATCCCGAACCACGCGGCCCGCGCCCTCGCCGGCAGCCGCACCGACGCCGTGGCCCTGGTCATTCCGGAGACCGAGAAGCGGTTCTTCACCGAGCCCTACTTCTCCGAGATCATCCACGGTGTCGGGATGGGCCTCGCGGACACGGAGCTCCAGCTGCTGCTGACCCTCGTCCGCACGGAGCGGGAACGCGGGCGGTTCCTCCAGTACGCGAAGGCCCGCCGGATCGACGGCGTGCTGCTCGTCTCCGTGCACCGTGACGACCCCCTGCCGGACCTGCTCTCCGAGATGGACATGCCCACCGTCCTCGGCGGCCGCCGCAGCAGCGACGAGACGGTCTCATACGTCGACTCCGACAACGCCGGAGGGGCTCGGATCGCCGTGCGCCACCTGGCCTCGACCGGCCGCCGCAAGATCGTCACCATCACGGGCCGTGCGGACATGTACGTGGCCCAGTGCCGGCTGCGCGGCTACGAGGAGGCGGTCCGCGGAGCCTGCGAGGACTTCGACCCCTCCTGGGTGGCCGCGGGCGACTTCACCGAGGAGAGCGGCCGCCACGCCATGGCGGAGCTGCTGCGGCTCCACCCGGACCTCGACGCCGTGTTCGCCGCCTCCGACGTGATGGCCGCCGGCGCCCTGCACACGCTGCGCGCGGCGGGGCGTCGGGTGCCCGACGACGTGGCCGTCATCGGCTTCGACGACTCCCCGCTCGCCCAGCACACCGACCCGCAGCTGACCACCGTCCGGCAGCCGGTCGAGGAGATGGGCCGCACCATGGTCGGCGTCCTCCTCGACCAGATGGCCGCCCCCGGCGCTGCCTGGCGGAACGTGGTGGTGCGCACCGAGCTGGTGCGCCGGGACACGGCCTGACCACGGTGCCCCCCGCGTGCCCAGGCCCTTGGCGCCCGGACGGGACCTGAGGCGATCCGCTCCCGGACGTGACGGCACACCTGCGAGGACATCGGCCCCTCCGGTCGCCGCGAACACGGCCACGCTCCCGGCCGAGCCGGACGCCCGGCCCCTCCCCATCGGCTCACCGGGAAACAAACGGCCGTACGTCCGCACACAGGCCTTCTCACGGCAAGGAGTGGCCGCCCTGCACCAGAGCGCTTCCCAAGGGTGTGCGGCTGTGCCGTACGGATACCCCCCGCCGCTCCGTGGCGACAAGCCCTGCTGCACGCAGTGCGGCGGCGTGGCGGCTGGCTGCCGTGGTGGAGATGCGAAGGTGTGCCGCGAGCGTGGTGGTGCTGTGGCTGATGGCGAGGGAGTGCAGCACAGCGGTACGGGTGGCACCGAGTAATTCGTCGAGGGCCGACCCGCCGGGGGCTCTGGTGGCCGGTTCCGGGATCCACACCGGGTTCCGTGCCACCGGATAGACCAGAACCGGCGGAAGCTCGGGAAGGGCGAGCGTGATGGGGTGGTCGTGGCAGAAGAAGCTGGGAATGATCGTCAGGCCCCTCCCCTCAAGGCGGAGTTGCTGATCGACGGGGTAATCGATCTCGAGGACGGGCGAGCTCCAGCGGGAGTTGGGGCCGAGCCGGGCCAGCATGCTCTCACTACCGTGCTCGAGCACATCACGCGCCCGATGCTGCCTGTCGCGGTGGACACAGCGGGCCGACGCCGCACCATGCGGAGCCACCGCGATGCCGTGGTAGCGGTGCAGCATGGCGCCGAGGCGGCGCAGGGCGTGGCCCCGGCCCGAGCCGATCTCGTCAAGCCACGCGGACGGGTGGGAGCTGCCGTCGACGAGGCGGGTGATGTCAGCGCGGAGCCGGCCCCTGCTGGTGGAGAGCACCATGTCGAGACCCGCGTTCAACACGGGTTCGGAACCGGTGCCGCCGGTCGGAGTGAGGAAGTCCGGGAAGTAGGAGGTGCGCGGGGCGAGAGTGGTGAGCATCCGGACCTCGTGACCTGCGCCGACGGCGGCCAGTGCGGCACGGGTGCGACGGCACCACGGGGCGAAGAAGGGAGCCGGGCGGACCAGTTGGTGCAGGCTCAGGATCGTTTCCCACATGGCGTCCGGCTGCTGGGCGAGCCGAACCCTCCCGAGGTCCTCTGCGGTGAACCAGATACGAAGCACGTCTCCCCCCGATGCAGTGCCGATGCAGTGCCGATGCTGTGCGCAGAGTGCCCCCACGGGCATACGGATCGCGAGGCGGCGCGCCGAACCTCGGCGGAACGCTGTCGGCGACCGTCACTTACCACACCGGAACGCGTAGGCGCTCGGGATCGCGGTACTTCGGGAGAGCTGTCGCTCACCGGTGCCGGCGGGCAACGTGGTTCCCGTCGTCCCCCAGCGCCCGGTACGAGGGCGTTCGACCAGAAGCGACCAGGTCGGACCGGGCGACGACCGTGGCGTTCACAACGCCCCGCCCCGAAGTTCCACGACCGGAAGGGACACGATTTCTGTGCGTACGAGAACAAAGCTGGCGGTCACTCTTTCCGCAGGCGCCCTGACCGCCCTCGGGATAACCGGTCCGACCTCCGCCGCGACCACGCTCGACAGCACGATCGCGGCCCAGGCGGAGCGGGCCGGCCTCGACCGGAGCGAGGTTGCCGATCTGCAGAAGCAGATCGACCGGCAGATGGCTGTCACCCCGGGCGGCAAGCAGATCGGGGTCAACCAGGTCGCCTGGCGTGACGGTAAGGCGATCATGACGTTCCCGCTCCCGGGCGAGAAGCAGGCCCGCGCCGTCGACGAGCCCATAGGGACGCTCGGTACGGCCAACTGCAGTTACACCTGGACCTGTCTCTACGAGCACTCGAACTATGACGGCCGGCGACTGACCTGGTCGGACTGCGCGTTCAACAACCTCTCCAACTGGGGCTTCAACGACAAGACGTCGTCCTGGCACAACAACCAGACCCGCGGAACCGTGACCAGGGTCTACAACTGGACCGGCAGCTACTGGTCTCAGCTCTGGTCCTCCACCGCTCCGTCGCAGAGCTCCTACGTCGGCAGCACCAACAACGACAAGGCCGACGGCATCCAGGTCTGCTGACTCTCGCGCCGGCCTCTTCCGCTCTCCCGGGAGGAGGCCGCTCGCGTGACGCGGGATCCGCGGCCCTCACTGCCTGTCGACGGTAGTGAGGGCCCCGGAGCGCGCTGAGACGGCGGCGGCGTCCCGGCTTCCCCGATGGCCGCCGCCGGACCCCGCGGCGGCGGCCCCGGTCCGGGGCGGACCGTCAGCGCCCGTAGACCTTGAACTCGTAAAGGGAGATGCCGTACGGGGTGGCGCGGGTCTGTCCGTGCAGACGGACGTAGCGCCCCTGACCGGAGACGTCGAGCGACTGGGTGCCGCCCGTGCCGCCGGAGGTGGCGTACAGGTCGGTCGAGGTGCGGAAACCGGGGTCGTCGGAGATCTGGACCCGGAACGACCTGGCGTACGCCGCTTCCCACGCGAGCACCACGCGGGAGACTGAACGGGACGCCCCCAGGTCGACGTTGATCCACTGGTGGTCCTGGAAGGCGCTGCTCCAGCGGGTGTCGTCGCGGCCGTCGACCGCCTGCCCGGGCGCGAGCCCGCTGTTCTCCGAGGACGACGCCCACGCGGGGCGGCCCTGGGAGAGCAGGGACTCCTCCGGCTGCGGGCCCGGGGCGCCGTTCGAGAGCCGGTCCGCCGTGCGGTCGAGGTACGTCGCCGTCCACGCGAGCGGCGCGTTCCAGTTGATGGTGTTCTCCTTGGAGCCCCAGGCCTCCGGCGCGGTGTCCGGACCGGCGTAGGACTTCGCGGCCGGCCTCCCGGTGGGCGTCGCCGGGTCGTTGATGTTCTCGTTGTTGGGCCCGCCGGACAGCCAGCCCTTCGGATAGGGAGTACCGGGGTACGCGCCCCAGGCGAGCCGGTCGTGCAGATCGGTCTCCGCGTACTCCCCGTAGCCCGTGATGTAGGACAGGCGCATCGCGTTGTTGCCCATGAGGTAGTCCATGGCGCGGTGCATGGCCTTCAGGTACCGGACGTCGTCGGTCAGGTCGTGGGCAGTGCCGAGGAGCAGCATCCGGTTGGCGATGGAGGAGTTGGAACCCCAGGGGTACTTCGCGGAGCCGGGGATGAGGGCCGGGTAGCCCTCGGCGTTCAGCGTGGTGACGACCGAGCCGGCGAAGGCCGTCAGGCTTCCGCGCATCCTGGCGATGTCGGCGGCGGGCAGGTCGGCCGCGACGGTCAGCAGGGAGAGCGTTCCCGCGGTGGCGACCTCCGCCCAGTCGAACTGGGCGACCTCGCCGTAGTGGGGCGATCCGGTGACGGCGGAGCGGTAGCCGGCGGCCGAGCCGTCGGCGAGCCGGTGGGCGGTCAGATAGAGCTCGGCCGCCGCGGCGTACCGGTCGTCGCTGTTCCTGGTGTCGGGGTAGTCGCCGCCGCCCTCCGCGTCCGAGCCGACCGCGTAGTCGACATCGGGCATGGCCTCCGCGCGCTGCCAGGCGGTCCTGGCGCTCGCCCAGAGAGCGTCCGAGCGGGCGGGGTCGTACTGCCGCAACACCCGGGCGAGCTGGGCGTTCGTGCGGGCGACCGCGTACGTGGCGTTGGTGGACGGGGGCATGGCGGAGCGGGCGAGGGCGTTCTCCGCGCCGATGTCGGTGACGGGGAAGGCGCTCCAGGTGTGGTTGTGCACCTTGTGGGAAGCGAGGCCCGTGGAGGGCAGCATCCCCGCCATGAAGCGCGAGCCGTACTCGACCTCGTCGAGGATGTCGGGACGGCCGTTGCCGCGCTCGGGGACGGGCAGGCTGCCGTCGCCGTAGGCCGCGGGGTCGCGCTCGTAGAGGTTGAGCAGGGTCCAGGCGGAGATGGCGTGGTTGACGGGGTAGATGCCGAAGTCCCCGGCGTCGGCCCAGGAGCCGGCGGCGTTCAGCCGCTCGCCTCCGCACCAGGCGTTGTAGCAGGGCACGGAGCTGTCGCCGGGGTGGAGCGCCGCGTGGGCGTGGGCGCCGTGCTGGAGGTACTGGCCCTCGACCGGGGTGCCCATGCGGTGGAAGTAGAAGTACTGCATGGCCTCGCGGCCCAATTGGGGATAGAGGGCCTTGTCCTGAATGGTGAAGGCCACGCTGGATCCGGCGCCGTCGACGCTGAGGCGGTAGTCGCCGGCGCGGGTGACCGAGGAGAAGTCCGCCTGGTGCACATGGTCGCCGGAGGCGGGGTCGCTGCCGTGCACACGGGTGGTGCCGGAGGCGACGACCGCGTTGTCCCCGGCGCGTCGCAGCTGCCAGGAGAGCGGCGACGTCGAGGGGGCCACGACGGTGGCGACCTTGTCGGCCGCGGTGAGGTAGCCGACCTGGTTGACGCGGACGGGACTCGGGTCACTGCCGGCCGCCGCCGCGGGGGCCGCTGCCTCCGCCGCGACTCCTGAGGCCGGAGTGAGGAGGGTGGCGGTGAGCGCGGCCGCGAGGGCGGCTGCCGCGCCGGAACGGCCGAGGCGTCGTGGTCGCGGGTGCGGGGCGCGGGGCATCGTAGGGCCTCCTGGGTGGGGGACGGAAGCGAACGCGTGCGGGTGGTTCACGGCGGCTACTTCGCGACGCAGGGTCGGGAGCGCTCCCATCAAAACAACCTCGCCGGCCGATTCAGGGCGGCCGGTACGGATTGACGGGAGCGCTCCCACACGAGCGCCGCGACCCTCACCGGAGCCCGGCCCTTGACGACCGGACACGCAAAGGAGGGCCGGCACCACTTGTGCGGCGCCGCGGACCAATGAAGCGGCTCCCGCGGCCCGTGTCAATGACCGCGGCAGAACCCCGCACTCTTGACAACCCGCGACCGCTGGCCGAATCTCATGGGAGCGCTCCCATTTCGGCTGACGGACAGCTCTGTCTTTCGCCTGCCCCGCCGCAGAGCTGCCGGTCGCCGGAGCGGGAGCGCTCTTCAGCAGCTCCACCCAGTTCGTGCCCGGTGGCCGCGGGCGCCCCGCGGCCACCGGCGATCGACCGATCAGAGGATGACGATGACCGCAGAGAACGATCCGGTTCCCGCAGGGCTCACGCGCCCGCCGGCCGCATCGGCCTTTCCACCGGGATTCCTGTGGGGAGTGGCCACGTCCGCGTACCAGATCGAAGGCGCGGCCAGCCAGGACGGGCGTGGAGCGTCGATCTGGGACACGTTCTCCAGCACGCCGGGCAAGGTGGCGAACGGCCACAACGGCGACGTGGCCGCCGACCATTACGCGCGCTACGAGCAGGACGTCGCCCTGATGTCCGAACTGGGCATGGGTGGTTACCGGTTCTCCGTGGCCTGGCCGCGCATCCAGCCGGACGGGCGCGGCCCGGCGGACGCCCGGGGCCTGGACTTCTACAGCAGGCTGGTGGACTGCCTGCTGGAGAGGAACATCCGGCCCGCCCTCACTCTGTACCACTGGGACCTCCCCCAGGCCCTGGAGGACGAGGGCGGCTGGCGGAACCGCGACACGGCCTTCCGGTTCGCCGAGTACGCCCAGCTGGTGAGCGAGGAGCTCGGCGACCGCGTGAAGCTGTGGGGCACTCTCAACGAGCCCTGGTGCGCGGCCTTCCTCGGTTACGGCAGCGGCATCCACGCGCCCGGCGCCGTCGACCCGGCCGGTTCGCTGATCGCCGCCCACCACCTGCTTCTCGGCCACGGCCTCGCGGTCCCCGCGGTGCGCGCCGCGGCGCCCGACGCCGAGGTCGGGATCACGCTCAACTTCTATCCCGTGGACGCCGATACACGGAGCAGCGCCGACCTGGACGCCGCCCACCGCATCGATCTTCTCCAGAACCGTCTCTTCCTCGACCCGGTGGTGGAGGGCGCGTACCCGGCGGACGTGCGGGAGCACTTCGAGCGGGTGTGCGGCACCGGCCACATCGAGCCGGAGGACGAGAAGATCATCGGGGCGCCGGTCGACTTCCTCGGCGTCAACTACTACACGTCCTACCGGGTCGCCGGTGGCGGCGAGCCCTCCGGCCCGTCGCCGTGGCCCGGCGCCGAGGACGTGCGCTTCCTCGACCGCGGTCTGCCGAGGACCGGCATCGGCTGGGAGATCGACTCGGACGGCCTGCGCCGACAGCTGGTCCGGATCAGCCAGGACCATCCCGGCCTGGCCATGTACATCACCGAGAACGGCGCGGCGTTCGACGACACCGTCGACGCCGACGGCCGGATCGACGACACGGACCGGATCGCCTACATCGACGGCCATCTGCGGGCGGTCCACCGGGCCATCGAGGAAGGGGCCGACGTCCGGGGCTACTTCCTGTGGTCGCTGCTCGACAACTTCGAGTGGGCCGAGGGCTACGGGATGCGGTTCGGCATCGTGCGCGTGGACTTCGAGACGCAGCGGCGCACTCCGAAGCAGAGCGCCCTCTGGTACGGGAACGTCGCCGTCGCCGGCGGCCTCCCCGACTGACAGCCGTTCCCGTGCCGCGGCACGGGAACGGCCCGCAACACCGCGGTCCGGCGACACGGCCGCGCACCACGGCACGGCACCCACCGGCGAGGCCGCTCCCGTATGAGGGGGCGGGAGCGGTCCTCATGGTCGCCGGGGCCGGTACGGCTCGGACCACAGCCTCAGGGCCTGCGCCAGGAGTCGTCCTGGAGGTGCGATCCGGCCATCGGGCCCATCCGCAGCATCCCGCCGTCGACCGACCACGACGCTCCGGTGACGTAACCCGCGTCCTGGCCCGCGAGGAAGGCGATGACCGCCGCTACCTCCCGTGCGTCGCCGGGGCGGCGCAGCGGGATCCCCGGCCGCTCCTCGGCATGGACGTCCGTGTCCTCCTGGCCGGTCATGGGTGTGGCGATCTCCCCTGGAGCAACGGAGTTGACCGTGATGCCGTGTTCGGCGAGTTCGAGGGCCATCACCTGGGTGAGCAGACCGAGACCGCCCTTGGCCGCGCAGTAGGGGGCGGCGCCGACCCTCGGCTGATGCTCGTGGACCGAGGTGACGTTGATGATCCTGCCGCCGTCCCCCTGGTCGATCATGCGGCGGGCGGCCCGCTGACCGCACAGGAACGGGCCGACGAGGTCCACGTCGACGACCTGGCGGACCGTGTCGAGGTCCAGATCCAGAAACGGTGTGGCGGTGCCGGTGCCGGCGTTGTTGACGAGCACGTCCACCCGGCCCAGTTCACCGGCGAGCCGGTCGACGACGTCGGCGGCTCCGGGCAGGACCGTGAGGTCCATCCGGGCGACGGCGGCACGGCGGCCGTGGCCGCGTACCTCCTCGGCCGTCTCCTGCGCCCCTTCCTGGTCGGTGTGGAAGGTGATCCCGACGTCCATGCCCGCCGCGGCCAGCCGCACGGCGGTGGCCCGCCCGATGCCGGAGTCGCCGCCGGTGACGATGGCGACCGGCCGGCCGGCGCCCGGCGAGGACGGTGCGGCTGCTCCTGGGGTCACGGCCATGAGGGCTCCTTGCGCGGCACGACGACCAGTTCGGAGACCGCGCTGGTGTCCGGCACGGACAGGGCGTACAGGACGGTGTCGGCGACGATGTCGGGGCTCTGGAGCATGGTCAGGTCCGCGTCCGGGAAGCGGTCGAGGATGAACGGGGTCTCCATGCCGCCGGCGATGATGCCGGTGACGCCGATCCCGGGACAGTCGCGCTGCGCCTCCTGGAACAGGGTGTGGGTGAAGGCGCGCAGCCCGGACTTGCCGGCCGCGTACGGTCCCGCCTCCGTCCAGGTGCGGTTGGCCGCGGTGGAGAGGATGTTGACGATGTGACCGCCGCCACGCGCGACCATACGGCGGTAGGTCTCCAGGCAGAGGAACATCGGGCCGAGCAGGTTGGTGGTGATCACCCGGCTCACCTCCTCGGCCGTCAGGTGCTCGATCGGCTTGCAGACGTCGACGGCCGCGTTGTTGACGAGGATGTCGACCCGGCCGCCGTCCTCGTCCAGCTCGCGGAAGACGTCCGCGACCGCGGCGGAGTCCCGTACGTCCAGGGCCACGAACTCCGCCTTCCCGCCCTGCCGGGCCAGGTCCTCGCACAGTTCTTCCGCGAGTTCCCTGCGTACGTCCGCGACCAGGACGCTCGCCCCCGCGCCGGCCAGCCGGCGGCTGATCGCCGCACCGAGGCCTCTCGCGCCGCCGGTCACCAGGGCCTGCCTGCCTTGAAGGTCGACCTGCACTCCGCTGCTCAATGCTCTGCCTTCCGTCCGCGCCCGTTCGGTTGCCGCTCGGCGTGCGGCTGACACGGCATCGGCTCGGTGGGTAGCCCGCCGCACCGCATCCACTCCACTGTGACGCGCGCAACTGTGTCCGGCACTCGCGCGAAGCCCCCAGCGGCCGTTCGAAAGGGCCTGTGAGCAAGCACACCAGAAGTGCCCGATCCCAGTGCCCGCAAGGGTTCCGGCCCGTCACGGGCAGCGTCGTCGGGGTCGCCGGAACCGCTTCTCCGAAGCCGTCTGCCACGATGGTCTGCGCCCTGCCGGAGAGCGCCTTTCGCCGTCAACGGACGTGCGGGGGACAGTCTTCCGTGGTGGGGTGCCGTCAAGATCCGGTGGAGCGACCGCGCAGTGCAGCCGGTGTTCCGAGCTTCCGCCGCATTCCGCCACATGGGTCCCTCGGGGGCTCGTCACCCGAGTGTTCACCGTGCCTTCTTCTTCCTCCCGTCCTTCCGCCCCGTCCGTCTCCCCGGCTCCGCAGGGCCGCCTCGCGCAGCGCCTCCTGGGCGACCGTTCGCCGTGGCGCTGCCTCAAGTACGCCAGCATGCGCTGGTGGTCCGTCGCGAACTTCGTGTCGAACGCCGGTACGTGGATGCAGCTCACCGTGCAGAACCTGCTGGTGCTCCAGATCACGGGGTCGGCCGCCGCGACCGGACTCTCGATGTCCGTGCAGGCCGCGCCCGGGCTGCTGATGAGCCTCGCCGGCGGCGCCGCCGTCGACCGGTGGCCCCGCAAGCTGACCGCGGCGGTGAGCCAGGCGCTGTTGGGCGCCGTGGCGTTCACGACGGCGTTCCTCGTGGCGATGGACCAGCTGAACCTTGGTGTCCTGATGGCGCTCGCCGCTGTCACGGGTGTCATCGCCACCGTCGACGGCCCTGCGTGCGCGCTGCTCGGCAACGACCTCGTCAGGACGGAGGACGTTCCCTCCGCGATCGGCGTCGGTTCTCTGGTCCACAACGCGGGCCGGCTGGCGGGCGCGGCACTCGCCGGTGTGACCGTCGGCTTCCTCGGCACGGCCGCCGCCTATGCGGCCAACGGGCTTTCCTTCCTCTTCGTGACCGCCGTCATACCCTTCCTGCGCCCCGTGGCGGGCGCGGTCCGCGCCCGGTCGGAGCGCCGGACCGAGAAGGCCGCCGCACAGGATCCGGGCGAGGACCTGAGCATGCGCGAGGGCCTGAGGTACTTCATGCGCAGGCCGAGGCTGGTCGCCCTCGCGGGGATCACCGGGCTGAGCGCCGTCTTCGGACGCAACTACCAGCTCACGCTCGCCGTGCTCGTGGTCGGGCCGCTGACCGGCGGTGCCGGGGCATTCGGCACCGTGTCCACCGTGCTCGCCGTCGGCGGCATCCTGGGCGCGGTGCTCGGAGCGCGGCTGCGCAAGCCGTCCGTGAGGCTGGTGGGCGCCCTCGCGGCCGCCGGTGGTGTCCTGCAGATCGTCGCGGGTCTCTCGCCGTCGCTCGTGATACTGCTGATCATCGTGCTGCCGATGGCCCTGGTGGAGTCGGTCTCCGACACCGCGGGCACGACCGTGCTCCAGACCGATCCGCCGCCGCACATGCGGGGCCGGGTGCTGGGCGTGTGGGGCAGTGTCCGTACGCTCTGGGGCCTCGCCGGTCCCCCGGCGCTCGGGCTGCTGATGGAGCTGGCCGGTGCGCGCGGCGCGCTGGTGACCGGCGGACTGGTGATCGCGGGCGCGATCGCCGCGGGCCATGTGCTCCGGGAACGCCGGGTCACCGCGAAGCCGGTGGTCGTACGGACCGAGGGGCCGGCGCTGACCGGTCAGCCCGGTCTGAGCACGGCTGCCTGACCGGCCGGTGGCCCTGCCCCGGGCAGCGGCAGGCTGCGTACGGCGTCGAGTACCTCCTCGACGGTGATGCGCAGCAGCCGCTCGTCGGGCCGGTCGCCGTGGGCGTCACCGGGACGCGGCGCATCGTCGGCGTCCGGGTGCCACAGCACCCGGTGGCGCGGCCGGGCGGGCGGGCCCCACAGCCGGGGCGCCACCGGGCCGAACAGGGTGACGGACGGGGTGCCGAGGGCCGTCGCCAGATGGGCGAGCCCGGTGTCCCCCACCACCACGCAGCGTGCCTCCGCGACCAGGGCCATGAGCACGTCGAACGGGATGTCGCCGCCCGCCCCGCCGAGCACCGCCCCGTCGGGCAGCCCGGCCAGGCGGGCCACCGAGGCCGCCGGCCGGGCCTCCGCCGCCCCGGCCGTCACCACGACACGGTGTCCGGTGCGGTGCAGGTCGCGCGCCACGGCGGCGAAGCGCTCCGTGGGCCAGCGGCGGGACGCCGCGTCGGCGCCCGGATGCACGACCACGGCGCCCGGTGCGGGTGAGCGGGTGGCGGGCGGCGGCACGGACAGGTCCTCGGGGTCGGCCGGCAGGCCGTGGCCTTCGAGGAGGCGGCACCAGCGCTCCCGCTCGTGCTCGTCGTCCCGCCACACCGGACCGTCCGGCAGCCCGTAGGCGTAGAGGTCGCTGGGTCCGAGCCCGGCGAGCAGCCCCCGGCTGGCGGGACCGTTCCCGTGCAGGTCCACGGCGATGTCCGGCGGCGGACCGTCCCAGGTCAGCTCCGCCGGTACGGCCCTGCCGGGCGCGGAGGCGGGCAGCAGCCTGTCGACGAGCCCCGTCGCCGCGGCGGCCGCCGTCAGCCGGGCGGGCGCGGCCAGCACGACGTCGTGTCCGGGCAGCCCGCGCCGCAGGGCCCGCAGGGCCGGTACGGCGGCGAGCAGATCGCCGAGGCCCAGTGCCCGCAGCACCAGGACATGGGGGCGCGCCCCGTGGCGCGGGCTTCCCGGAGTGCTCGGGCTCTCGCCGCTGCGGGTGCTCATCCGGTCTCCTTCGATGCCGGGCGGTGCGGCCGGCGAGGTGCGCGGGCCGTCCTGGTCCCTCAGCGCGGCGGGGTGTCGGCCGGCTTCGCCGATTCGGCCGCGCGGTGGGCGAGCAGCGTGGTGGAGCGGCCGTCGAGGTAGGGCAGGACGACCGCCTGCCCGCCCCAGGCGCGTACCACGTCGGCCTCCGGCAGGTCCTCCACGGAGTAGTCGCCGCCCTTGACCCACACGTCCGGCCGCAGCCTGCCGAGCAGCGCGCTGGGGGTGTCCTCCTCGAAGACGACGACGGCGTCGACGCTGCCCAGTCCGGCGAGCACCCGCACCCGGTCCTCCACCGGATTGAGCGGCCGGCCCGGCCCCTTGCGACGCGTGATCGAGGCGTCGGAGTTGACGCATACGATCAGGCAGTCGCCGATGCGGCGCGCGCTCTCCAGCAGGCCCACGTGCCCGGCGTGCAGCAGGTCGAAGCAGCCGCCCGTGGCGACCACGGTGCCGCCGCGTGCCCGGACGCTCTCCACGAGCGCGAACGGGTCCGTCGCCGCCCCTTGCCGTGTCCGGTCGGCGAACGCCGTCCGCCACAGCTTCGGATTGCCGGCGCCGCCCGCCGCCACGAACGCCGCAGCGCCGGCCACGCCGCGCTGCACCGCCTCCTCGGGGAGCGCGCCGTCCGCCAGGGCGGCGGCGGTGGCCGCGGCGAAGCAGTCACCCGCGCCGCAGGGGTCGCCGTCGGCACGGTAGGGCGCGGGGACGAGCATGGGCGTGCCGCCGCCCGGCCGGGTCAGCAGGACGCCGCGTTCGCCCAGGGTGACGGCGACGGTCGCCGCCAGCCAGCGGTCCGCCAGTCGCGAGCCGCGTTCTGCGAAGTCGCGCAGCGAAGGCTCCTCGTCGGCGGGAGAGCCGGCGAGCGAGCGGACCTCGGCGGCGTTCGGTGTGACGATCCGGGCGCCGGGGACGGGGGCGGCGCCGCAAGGGTGCGGGTCCCAGACCAGTTGGATGCGGTGGGCAGTCTCGGCGAGCTGTTCACGGACGGCGTCGGCGGTGTGCCTGCCGTAGTCGGCGACGAGGACGGCCTCCGCCTCTGCCAGCGTCTCGGCCACGGCGGTTCCGGGGCTGCCGGGTATGCCGCCGCCGCGGTCGATGCGTACGAGGGGCCGTCCGCCGGCCAGCACGCGGGTCTTGACCGGCAGAGTTCCCCGCAGCGGGAGTTCGGCCAGCCGGACGCGTCCTTTCAGCGCCCGGCGTACCGCCGCGCTCGCCGGGTCGTCGCCCAGGGCCGTGACGAGGACCACCTCGCGGCCGTCCTGGGCGGCCAGGACCGCGGCGAGACCCGCGCCGCCCGGCCTTCGGTGCTTCCCTCGCACGTCGACGACGGGCGCGGGCGCGTCGGGGGCCAGGCGCTCGGCGACGCCTTCGATGTCCTCGTCGAGGAGGACGTCCCCGACGACGACCAGCGGGCCCGGGCCGGTCATGACAGCCTCCGGCGGGCGGCGGCGGCCTGGGTGGCGGCCGCTCCCGGCGCGTGCCGCAGGGTCTTGGCGGGCGGCACCGCGGCGGCCGTCGCCTCGTCGAAGGCCTCGCACAGCAGGTGCACGGCGACGAGGTGGGCCTCCTGCACGGTGGCGGCGGTGCCGGCGTCGATGCACAGGGCGTCGTCGGCGACGTCCGCCAGGGGGTTGGGGCGCGGTCCGGTCATGGCCCACACCAGCAGTCCGGCGGCCCGTCCGGTCTCCGCCGCGCCGGTCAGGTTGGCGCTGCGGCCCGAGGTGGAGAGCAGCAGCAGGACGTCACCGGGCCGGCCGTGGGCGGCGACCTGGCGGGCGTAGACGTGCTCGAAGCCGTAGTCGTTGCCGATCGCCGTGATGCTGGAGGTCTCCGCGTGCAGCGCGATGGCGGAGTGGGCGGGGCGTTCTTCGCGGTAGCGGCCGACCAGTTCGGCGGTCAGGTGCTGCGCCTGGGCGGCGCTGCCGCCGTTGCCGGCGGCCAGCAGGCGGCCGCCGACGGGCAGGACGGCGGCGAGGTGTTGGCCCCACCGGGCGACCTGGTCGAGGCCCTCCCGGCGGAACCGGCCGAGGGCGTCCTGGAGCGACTGGCAGTGCCGGTGCGCGGCCTCCGTGGCAAGTGGTTCGCTCATGCTGGTCGGGCCGTGCGCGCGTCCCTGGGGACGGCGGCCGTACCCGCACCTCCTTCGGGCGTCGGTCTCTTCGGGCGTCGTGGCGGCGGTTCGCCGGTGGCGCCGGCTCCGGGCGGGCCGGGACGCGGTCGGCGGTGCTGTCACACCACCCCGGTCGCCCCGGTCACCCGGGCAAGGACCGGCCGGGCGGCCAGTACCCCGAGGTAGGCGGCTTCGGTGCCGGCGGCGACCCGTGCCCAGCCGAACCGGCTCAGCACCCGGCGGCGTCCGGCCTCTCCGCAGGCCTCCCGCAGCCGGGGGTCCGCGAGCAGTTCGGCCACCGCACGGGCGAGCGCCTCCGGGTCGCGGGGCGGCACGAGCCGCCCGGTGGCCGGGTCGGCGACGGTGTCGAGCTGGCCGCCGACGGCGGTGGCGACGACCGGCCTGCCGCAGGCCATCGCCTCCAGCGGCACGATGCCGAAGGGCTCGTAGTCGCCGGGGCACAGCACCACGTCGGCGGAGCGGATCAGCGGCGCCACCTCCTCGCTCGGGACGCCTCCGGTGAAGTGGACCCGGCCGGCGACACCGAGGCCGTGGGCCAGGTCGCGCAGCCTGCGCACCTCGTGGTCCTCGTCGAGCCGGCCGGGCGGAGGGCCGCCGACGACCAGCAGTTCCACGCCGGGCAGTCTCGTCAGCGCGGTGATGGAGATCGCCGCGCCCTTGCGGGGGACGAGCCGGCCGAGCTGGATCAACCGGTGGCTCTGGGAACCGCGGGCGGCGGCCGGTCCGTGCGGGGTGAACTGGTCGGTGTCGACACCGCACGGCACGACACCGACGCGTTCCGGCGGGATGCCCATGGCCGCCAGTTCCGCGACCTCGTCGCGGCAGGTGGCCAGGATCCGGTCGCAGCCGGCGCCGACCTCCTTCTCGCAGGTGATCCGGGCCGGCGGGCTGGTGTCCGCGTGCCGCTGGTGCCTGCGCTTGACCGTGCCGAGGGCGTGGAAGGTGTGCACGAGCGGCAGTCGCAGTTCACGGGTGGCGTGCAGGGCGGCCATCCCTGACATCCAGAAGTGCGAGTGCACCAGATCGGGCGGGTCGCTCTGCCAGTCGCGCACCATGTGACGTCCGAACCCCAGCATGTGCGGCAGGAGTTCGTCCTTGGGTATCTCCTCCGGCGGGCCCGCGGGCACGTGGCGCACCTCGACGCCGGTGCTCAGCCGCACCCGGTCCGGCAGTTCCCGCGCGTCGCGCCGGGTGTAGACGGTGACCCGGTGGCCCCGGTCGGCGAGCGCACCCGCCAGCCGGGCGACGTGGACGTTCTGCCCGCCGGCGTCGACCCCGCCGAGTACGGCGAGCGGGCTGGCGTGCTCCGAGACGAGCGCGATCGACAGCGCTTCGGTTCCGATGGCATCGCTGTAGGTCATGCGCGCACCTCCGTCATCAGTCGCTCCCAGTCGTCCAGGAAGCGTTTGAGTCCGTAACGCTGCAGCGCCGCCTGCCGGGCGCGGGCGCCGTCGGCCGCCGCCGCTTCCGGTTCCTCCAGGTACCGGCGTACGGCGCGGGCGAGGACGTCGGGCCGGGTGGACAGCGTCCCGGTGCCGGGCGGCACCGCCTCCACGGCCTCCGTGGTGGCGAGGGCGACGACCGGCATCCCCAGGTGCATCGCCTCCAGCAGCGAGAGACCGAGGGAGGTCCAGCGCACCGGGTGGAGATACAGCCGGCGTTCGGCCATCGCACCGTGCAGTTCCCGCTGCGGCAGATCGGCGTTGCGGCAGCGCTCCGGCGGCAGGCCGAGGTGTTCCGCCAGGCCGTCGGTGCGCATGCCGAACACATCGAGCGGGGCGGCTTCCGCGAGCCCTGCGAGCAGGTCCGTACCCGTCCATCGGCCGCGTCGTACCGGCTCGTTGACAACGACGGCCGCACGCGCCAGCCGCCCGGTGTAGAGGTGTCCCGGGTCGACGACGCCGTGTTCGACGACCACGGTCCTGGTGGAACCGTTGTCCCAGAACAGCCGGTTGAAGTGCGTGACGTGCACCAGTGTCAGATCGTCGCGGTCGGCGAACGGGTGCCGGGTGGCGGGTACGTCGCCGTCCGGCGCGTTGTGCTCGAGGTAGACGGCCGGTATGTCACGGCCGGGCCGGCGTCCGCCGAGCCAGCGCTCGGCGAGGTCCATCTCGTGCGGCCGTTGCAGCACGACGAGGTCGACCTGCGCGTCGCGCAGCTGCTCCGGCGTCGTCTCCCGCACCGTGTCCGGCCAGTCGAAGGTACGGGCCCGCCCGAGCCCGTCCGGGTCGCGGCCGGGTGTGACCGGAACGAGATACGTGTGGGGGCCCTGCACGAACGCCGTCGTCCAGGAACCGTGCACATGCCACAGCAGAATGTTCATCGTCGTGCTCCTCGCTCCTTGTCCGTGGCGCCGAGGGCCGCCACCGCGGCGAGCACCTCCGCGTTGCCGACCCCGTCGAGGCAGGGGTGCCCGGCCACGGGACACTTCCGGGCGCGGCTGCCCGCGCACGGTGCCCGCTGGTCGCCCAGCAGCACGTGCGGGACGTTGTAGGGGCGCCAGCGGTCGGCCGGCACCACGGGCGCGAACAGGCAGGCCACCGGCGTGCCGACCGCGGCCGCGAGGTGCCCGGGGCCGGTGTTGCCGACCACGGCGACCCGCGCCCCGGCGAGTACGCCCGCCAGTTGGGGAAGGGACGTCATCCCGCCCAGGTCCAGCGCGTGGTCCGCCGCGACCTGGGCGGTCAGGTCCTTCTCCGCCCGGCCTCCCGTGACCACGACGCGGTGGCCTGCGGCGGAGAGCGCGGCGGCGGCCTCCGCCGCCCGTTCCGCGCTCCACGCCCGGGCGGGGACGGCGGCGCCCGGGTGCAGCACCACGTACGGCTCCGGCCCGGTCAGATGCTCGGTCCCGGGCGGCTCGCTGACGCGCAGGGAGCCGTCGTCGCCGGGCGGCAGGGCGAAGCCCGCGTCCAGGGCGAGGTCCAGTGCGGCGCGGGCCTCGTGGCGGCGCGGCCTGCGGTGGTGCCTGAGGTCCAGCAGCGCACCGGGGTAGTGCTCGCAGTCGGCCGCGGTCCAGCCTAGGCCCGCGAGCTTGAGCAGCAACGCGATCGGCAGCGGGCTCTGGTGGTGGGAGACGAGGATCAGGGCCCGGTCGTAGCGCCCGGCCCGCAGCCTCTCCAGCAGTTGCTGCGTCTCCTCGTACGACACGGGTGCGGGCTCCAGTCCCACCCAGGGGGCGTCGTGGACCAGCACCTCGTCCACGCCGGGCAGCAGGTGCGCGGCGTGGACACCGAGCGGTCCGCAGAGCAGCGCGGTGTGCGAGGAACCCGCTGCGACGGCGCGCACGGCGGGTCCGGCCAGCAGCACGTCACCGGCGCTGTCGAGCCGCACGACCAGCGTTCTGGGCCTGCTCATGGCCACTCCTCGCGTACGAAGGCCGGCAGGCAGGTGGAGAGGGTCATGCCCCCGATCCCGCGGCCCCGCCCGCCGCCGCCGGCGGCCGTCGCCGCGGCGGGCACCGTTGTACCGCCCACGGGAAGGAGGCGGGTGACTCGGTCGGGACGCTGCTGCGGGCCGGCGGTCCGGTCCGTCTCCGCCGCGGGGCGCGCGACGGCCCGTGACGTCACGGCACGCTCCGGGCGGTCCGCCCCCGTCTGCGGCGCCGCCGGCTTGCCGCACCGTGCGGCCGGGTCCAGCACGAGCCGTACCGCGCGCAGCAGGTCGGGCGCGGTCTCGGGCGCCGCCGCGATCTCCTCGGGCCGGGTGGCCACGGTGGGCACGAGGATCCCCCGCGCGCCGGCGGCGAGCGCGGCCGTCACGTCGGAGCCGATGTCACCGATGACGACGGTGCGCGACGGGCACACGCCGAGGCGTTCGCACGCGGCGAGCACGAGTCCGGGCGCGGGCTTGCGGCACGGGCAGCCGTCGTCGGGCCCGTGCGGGCAGACGGCCCATACGGCGAACGGCCCGAGCAGGGCGTCGATCCGCCGCTGCACCGCCGACACCTGACGGAGGGTCAACCTGCCTCGGGCGACGCCCGACTGGTTGCTGACGACGCCCACCGGCATGCCCAACGCGCGCAGGGCGGCCAGGGCCTCCCAGGCGGACGGCATCGGCACGACACGCTTCGGATCGCCGTTGTAAGGGACATCGACGACGAGTGTGCCGTCGCGGTCGAAGAGGACCGCGTCGGGCAGGTCGGCGGCGTCCGGCGGCAGCGGGGTGCCCCGCGCCGACGGCGGGCCGTGGAAGAGCCACGGGCCGGTGCCGTGTCGCTCCGGTCCCCCGGGGTGCCGCGCCTCGGACGGCTCGCTCATGGCAGCACCCGCTCCCGCACCGCCCGGCCGGACGCCTCCGGGACCAGGGCCGGCACGGGCCGCGGCAGCGGCCGCGTCCGGCGGTGGCGCAGGTGTGCGCCGAGCCAGTGCCAGGTGGCGACGGGCGGGACGACCGCGCTGGTCAGCGCCATCGAGATGATCTCGTCGCGAGTCCGGGGGCCCGGGGCGATACGGGCCCAGGCGAACTCGGCGGTGCCGGCGAGCCAGAGCGCGGCGCAGGCGGTGGCCGCGACGGGCCTGGCCAGCACCGCACACGTCAGCGCGGCCGCCGCCGAGGCCGTCACGGCGAGGTGGCGGGGCAGGCGTCCCCGTGGCGCGTCCGCCCGGCGCCACCAGTCGCGCCCGTGCAGCCGGTTCATCAGCACGTCGTCGGCGTTGCCGGCCTGGACGCGTACGGAGACCCAGCGGCCGGCCGGCCGGACCGGATGTGTGGTGGTGCGGATGCCCGCGGTCAGGTCCCACCCGGCCGCCCGGACACGCAGCGCCAGGTCGGCGTCCTCCCGGAAGGCGCGCGGGAAGCGTTCGTCGAAGCCGCCGACGGCCTCCAGCACCTCCCGCCGGTAGGCCATGTCGGCGGTGATCCAGCGGGCGGTGGCCAGGCCCGCGGTGTTGCGCTCCCAGTCGGTCGGGCGGCGGTCCGTGGGCAGCGGGACCTCGATCCGGGCGGTGACGCCGCCGGTGCGGGGCCCGGCCGCCGCGAGGTCGCGGGCCAGGTCCTGGCACCAGGTGGGTCCGGGCACCACGTCGTCGTCGAGGAAGACGATCCAGGGGACGGGCCCGGCCACCCGCAGGCCGGTGTTGCGGGCCGCGGCCGGTCCCCGGGCGCGGCCCGGGACCACGGAGGTGATCGGCCGCAGCTTCGCGGGAATCTCGACCGGGAGGGGGGTGCGGGGGGCGCCGCGGCGGTCGTCGACGAGGACCACGCGCACCGGCCCGGGGCCGCCGGCGGCGGCCAGCGCCCGCAGGCACGCGGTCAGACTGGGCCTGCCGACGGTCGGTATCACCACGGTGTACCGCAGCGGCTCGTCTCCATGGGCGGTCATCGCAGGGCTCCCGTTCCGGAGTCGTCGGTGTCGTCGCTGTGGCGGAAGAAGTCGCCGCGCCGGATGGCGTACGGTCCGATGGCCAGCAGGTCGACGGGCGACGAGCCGAAGCATTCGAGGGCGTCGCGCGGGTCGTCGACCATGGGCCGGCCGGCGGTGTTCAGGCTGGTGTTGACGACGACCGGCAGTCCGGTGAGCCGCTCGAACTCGGCGAGCATCCGGGCCACCAGGGGTTCGCGCGAGCGGTCGACGGTCTGGATGCGGGCCGTTCCGTCGACATGGACGACGGCGGGGATGCGTTCCCGCCACGCCGGAGCCACGTCGTGCACGAAGAGCATGTACGGGCTGGGCATCGGCCCTTCGAAGATCTCCGCGGCCCGTTCGGCGAGCACCATCGGGGCGACCGGCCGGAACTGCTCACGGCCCTTGACGTCGTTGAGGCGCTCGAGGTTGCCCGCGTGGCCGGGGTGGGCGAGCAGTGAGCGGTGGCCGAGGGCCCTCGGGCCGTATTCGGAACGGCCCTGGAACCAGGCCACGATCGCGTTGTCGGCGAGTGCCTCCGCCACGGTCGCGGCGATGTCGGCAGGGCGGTCGAAGGGCACGGCGGCGGTCTTCAGCCAGGCGCCGAGTTCCGCGTCGGACCAGTCACGTCCGAGGTCCGCGCCGTGCATCGGCTCCGGGTCGTCCCCCGCGCCGGCGGACAGCAGGAGGGCGCCGCCCAGGGCGGTGCCCGCGTCACCCGCGGCAGGCTGCACCCAGACCCGGGAGAAGGGGCCTTCGCGGGCGATACGGGAGTTGGCGACGCAGTTGAGGGCGACGCCGCCGGCGAGGGTGAGCAGGCTGTCGTGGGTCTGCCCGTGCAGGTGGCGCACGAGGTCGAGCATGGTCTCCTCGAGGACGGCCTGGGCGCTCGCGGCCACGTCGGCGTGCTCCTGGGTCCACGGCTCCTCCGGACCCCGCGGCGCGCAGAACTGCTGCCAGGGCACGCCGGTCGCCCGGAACCCGCCGTCGCCGGTGGGGTGCACGTACTTGCGCAGCTCGCCGAGCATGCGGGGTGTGCCGTGGGAGGCGAGGGCCATCACCTTGAACTCGTCGCTGGACCGCAGGAATCCGAGGTGCTCGGTCAGTTCCTCGTAGACGAGTCCGAGC
The DNA here is from genome assembly GCF_056835925.1 of Streptomyces sp. WAC00040. Classification (NCBI taxonomy): domain Bacteria; kingdom Bacillati; phylum Actinomycetota; class Actinomycetes; order Kitasatosporales; family Streptomycetaceae; genus Streptomyces; species Streptomyces sp. WAC00040. Next base: position 3,929,396 of record NZ_JAKQZE010000001.1, on the reverse strand, counting down.
GAGTGGGGCAGTTCCTGTGCGTGCAGGGCCTCCAGCCGGCCGTGTATGCGGCGTGCGGCGAGGTGCGAGGCCCGTTCGCCGCGGCCGTCCAGGACGAGCACCGACGAGGTGTCGGCGTGGGGTGCGGCGAAGGCGCCGGACGCGGCGTGTGCCATGTGGTGCGGTACGAAGCGGACGATGTCGGGGTCAAGGCCCGGGAGCGCGGTCTGAAGGAAACCGGGGGCCTCTCGTGCGTAGGCGAGGCGCAGGTGGTCCCAGGGGTCGTCGAGGCCCATGGCGTCGGTCGGCCTGGCGAGCGACGGATCGAACGAGTACGCCACCGCGTCGAGGTCCTGGGGCCGCAGCCCGGCGCGCTTCAGACACCAGGCGGCGGACCGCTCCGGCAGTTCCCAGGCGGAGAAGGGCAGCGGGCGCTTTCCGTGCTTGCGCCGGGAGAAGCGTTCCTCCTCGGCCGCGGCGACGGTCCTGCCGTCGATGACGAGTGCGGCGGCGGGGTCGTGGAACAGGGCGTTGATTCCGAGAATGCGCATGTCAGTCAAGGCCTTTCAACGAGACGCGTCCAGGGTCGGGGCGGGCGGGCGCGCCGTCAGTCCATGTGGTCGCGGAACCAGGCGATGGTGCGGCGCAGGCCCTGCTCGGCGCTCACGGACGGCTCCCACTCGAGCTTGTCGCGGGCCAGCGTGATGTCGGGGCAGCGCACGGCCGGGTCGTCGGTGGGCCGCTCGATGAAGCGGATCTCGGAGCCGGAACCGGTGAGTTCGATGACCAGACGGGCGAGGTCGAGCATGGTGATCTCGGTCGGGTTGCCGATGTTCACCGGGCCCCGCAATCCGTGGGCGGCGGCCGCCAGGACGCCGCGGACGGTGTCGTCGACGTAGCACAGGGACCGCGTCTGACGGCCGTCGCCGCTCACCGTCAGGGGCTCGTCGGCCAAGGCCTGGCGGACGAACGTCGGTACCGCCCGGCCGTCGTGGCCGCGCATCCGGGGACCGTAGGTGTTGAACAGCCGCACGATGCCGGTGTCGGTGCCGTTGGCGTCCGCGTGGGCGGTGGTCAGTGCCTCACCGAAACGCTTGGCCTCGTCGTACACGCTGCGCGGGCCGACCGGGTTGACGTTTCCCCAGTAGCGCTCGTTCTGCGGATGCTGCTGGGGGTCGCCGTAGACCTCCGAGGTGGACGCCAGCAGGAAGCGGGCGCCGAGGCGGTGGGCGAGCGCCAGAGCGTTGCGGGTGCCGAGGCTGCCGGCGTCGAGCGTGTGCAGCGGCAGCCGGAGGTAGTCGGCCGGAGAGGCCGGGGAGGCGAAGTGCAGCACCAGGTCCGCGGGCGGCTCGACGGTGAACGGCTCACTCACGCTGGCACGCACGAGCTGGAACCCGGGGCGGTCGCGCAGCGCGGATATGTTCTCCGGGCGGCCGGTGCTGAAGTCGTCGACGCAGGTCACCGCGGTGCCGGAGTCCAGCAGCGCCGTGCACAGGTGCGAACCGACGAAGCCCGCGCCACCGGTGACGACGGCGTGTTTCCAACTGCGCGAGAAGGCGGCGTTCATCGACTACCTCCGTACGTGCCGTGCGTCCTGCCGGGTCTTCCGGCCTGCGACCAGCGTCGGCCGCTCCCGGTGGCCGGGCCGCTTCACGTACTGCATCCGAGTGAGCCACGGAACGTGTTCACCGGGCGCGAGTCGGCTCCGTCCCGGTGAATGTCCGGCACCTGGGTACCCGTCGCCGCATGACCTCTTCGAACCCTCTGGCCGTTGTCACGGGGGCGTCCAGTGGCATCGGCTTCGAACTGGGAAAACAGCTGGCCGAGCGCGGTTTCGACCTGATCGTCAACGCCGAGGACGACACCCGGCTGCATCAGGCCGCCGAGCGGATGCGCGCCGCCGGCACAACGGTGCAGGCGGTCCGTGCCGACCTGCGTGACTACGACGAGACCGAACGGCTCTACGAGGCGGTCTCCAGGACCGGTCGCCCGGTCGCGGTCGCCGCGCTCAACGCGGGCATCGGCCGCGGTGGCGCGTTCCTCGACACCGACCTCGCCGACGAGCTCTCCGTCGTGGACCTCGACGTCAGATCGACGGTCCACCTGGCCAAACGCCTGCTGCGGGACATGGCCGACGCCGACAAGGGACGACTGCTCATCACCTCGTCCGTCGCCTCGACCATGCCGGGCTCCTTCCAGGCCGTCTACAACGCCTCGAAGTCCTTCCTCCAGTCCTTCGCGCAGGCTCTGCGGAACGAACTACGGGACACCGGCATCACCGTCACGTCGCTGATGCCCGGCCCCACGGAGACGGACTTCTTCCGCCGTGCCGACATGGGCGACACCAAGATCGGACGGCAGCCCAAGGACGATCCGGCGCTGGTCGCGAAGCAGGGACTGGACGCGCTCATGGCCGGCACGGACAAGACCCTCGCCGGCTCGGCGAGGACCAAGGCGCAGGGACTCGCGGCCAAGGTTCTCCCGGACCGGCTCAAGGCCGCGGCACACCGCCGCCTGGCCGAACCCGGCTCCGGCGACCGGCCGGGGAAAGCGGACGAGGAGGCACGATGAAAGCACTGACCTGGCACGGAAAGCGCGACGTACGCGTGGACACCGTCCCTGATCCCGAGATCCGCGACTCGACCGATGTGATCGTCAAGGTGACGACGTCCGGGCTCTGCGGTTCCGACCTGCATCTGTACGAGCTTTTCGGGCCGTTCATCGATCCGGGAGACATCCTCGGCCACGAACCGATGGGCGTGGTGGAGGAAGTGGGCTCGGAGGTCACCGCGGTACGGCCGGGCGACCGTGTCGTGGTTCCCTTCAACGTCTCGTGCGGCACCTGCTTCATGTGCGCGCAGGGCCTGCAGTCCCAGTGCGAGACCACTCAGGTCAGGGAACACGGCATGGGCGCCTCGCTGTTCGGCTACACCAAGCTCTACGGGCAGGTGCCCGGCGGGCAGGCGCAGTACCTGCGGGTCCCGTTCGGCAACACGCTGCCCATCAAGGTCCCCGACGGCCCACCGGACGACCGGTTCGTCTACCTGTCGGACGTGCTGCCCACGTCGTGGCAGGCGGTCGAGTACGCGGCGGTGCCGCCCGGCGGCTCCGTGGTGGTGCTGGGCCTCGGGCCGATCGGCGACATGTGCACCCGCGTCGCGGCGCACCGCGGTGCCGGCCTGGTGATCGGCATCGACCTGGTGCCGGAACGGCTGGAGCGGGCCAGGGCTCACGGCGTGCGCACGTTCGACCTGGACGAGTACGGCGCCAAGGTCGTGGACGCGGTCCGTGATCTGACCGACGGCAGGGGCGCGGACGCGGTCATCGACGCGGTCGGCATGGAGGCCCACGGCGCGCCGGTGGCGAAGGCGGGGCAGCAGTTGACGACCCTGCTGCCCGGTGCGGTCGCCGCCCGGATGATGAAGCGCGTCGGCGTCGACAGCCTCTCCGCCCTGCACCTGGCGATCGAGTTGGTACGCCGCGGCGGCACCGTGTCCCTCTCCGGCGTGTACGGCGGGATGGCGGACCCGATGCCGATGATGACCATGTTCGACAAGCAGGTGCAGTTGCGGATGGGGCAGGCCAACGTGTGGCGGTGGGTGGACGATCTGCTGCCGCTAGTCACCGACGGCGATCCGCTCGGCACCGAGCAGTTCGCCACCCACCGCGTGCCGCTGGAGAAGGCCCCGGAGGCCTACGAGATGTTCCAGAAGAAGCAGGAGGGAGCCGTCAAGGTGCTCTTCTCGCCCTGACCCTCGGCCGACCGGTCGAGCCGGTCACACGAGGCCCTGGGCGAGCATCGCGTCGGCCACCCGCTCGAAGCCGGCGATGTTGGCGCCGGTCACGTAGTCGCCCGGGGCACCGTAGCGTTCGGCGGTCTCGTGGCAGGTGCGGTGGATGTCCCGCATGATCGCGGCGAGTTCGTCCTCGACGCGGCCCGCGGACCAGGTCTCACGTGCCGCGTTCTGGCGCATCTCCAGGGCGCTGACGGCCACGCCGCCCGCGTTGGCGGCCTTGCCCGGACCGAAGGCCACACCGGCCTCCTGGAACAGGCGGACCGCTTCCGGCGTGGTGGGCATGTTGGCGCCTTCCGCGACCGCCTTGACCCCGTTGCGCACCAGGCTGACGGCGTCCCGTTCCGTCAGCTCGTTCTGGGTGGCGGAGGGGAAGGCGAGGTCGGCGGGCACGTCCCACACACTGCCGCCGGGTACATGGCGTGCCGAGGCGCCGCGGCGCTCCGCGTACTCGCTGACGCGGGCGCGTTCGACCTCCTTGACCTGTCTGAGCAGTTCGAGGTCGATGCCCTTCTCGTCGACGACATAGCCGGCCGAGTCGGAGCACGTCAGCGGGTGGGCGCCGCTGCGCAGGAGCTTCTCGATGGTGTGGACGGCGACGTTGCCGGAACCGGAGACGACGGCGGCCTGGCCCTCGAGGTCCTCGCCGCGCAGGCTGAGCATCTCGGCCGCGAACAGCACGCTGCCGTAGCCGGTGGCCTCGGTGCGGCCGGCCGAGCCGCCCCAGCTCTGTCCCTTGCCGGTGAGGACGCCGGCCTCCCAGCGGTTGGTGATACGGCGGTACTGGCCGAAGAGGTAGCCGATCTCTCGGGTGCCGACGCCGATGTCACCCGCGGGCACGTCGGTCTGCTCGCCGATGTGCCGGTGGAGTTCGGTCATGAACGACTGGCAGAACCGCATGACCTCGGCGTCCGACCGGCCGTGCGGGTCGAAGTCGCTGCCTCCCTTGCCGCCGCCGATGCCGAGGCCGGTCAGGGCGTTCTTGAAGACCTGTTCGAAGCCGAGGAACTTCACCACGCCGAGATTCACCGACCGGTGGAAGCGCAGACCGCCCTTGTACGGGCCGAGGGCGCTGTTGAACTCGACCCTGAATCCCCGGTTGATGTGGACGGCGCCGCGGTCGTCCTGCCAGGGCACCCGGAAGATGATCTGCCGCTCCGGCTCGCAGAGCCGCTCCACGATCCGCGCCTGCGCGTACTCGGGACGCGCGGCGAGGACGGGTGCCAGGGTGTCCAGCACCTCCCGTGCCGCCTGGTGGAACTCCGGCTGTGCCGGGTTGCGTTCCTCGAGTTCGGCGCGGAGCGAAGCCAGTCGGTCCTTCGGGGATGACAGTGCCACAGTGTGTCCCTTCTGCCCTGACGTCGGAGTGACGGCCGTGCACGGCGGCCTTGCGCAGGTCGCCGCTGCGACTGGTACGGCCGGGCACCTGCCCGCCGTTCACTTCTGCCCGGATCGGCCTCCGACCGGGCCCGCCGACGCTGCCGAACCCGGCCCTCAGTGTGTCGGACGCCCCGGTCCCCGCTGTTCGCGGGGGCGCCCGGCAGGGCCCGGTGGCGGCGAAAGCGGGAGGGAGCGGTCCGCCCGAGTCTGGGTGGACCGCTCCCGTTGCGGTGCGCCGCCTGCCTCAGCCGCGCCGCAGCACAGCCGCCAGAGCCTCGTACAGCACGGTCTCCGCGTCGGGTACCGCGTTCACCGCGCGCCAGGCCACGAACCCGTCCGGGCGGACCAGCACCGCGCCTTCGGGGGTGGTGCCGTGGGCCTGCGCCCAGTCGGCGCCGGCCTCCGCCACCAGGTCCGCCTCCGTTCCCTGACCGACGCGGTACGCGACCAGCCCGACCGACAGGCGATCGGCGACGAGTTCCGAGGCCGTGAGCCAGTCCTTGCCGCCGTGGCCGGTCAGCAGGACGAACGACTTCTCGTAGAGGTCCAGCGTGGACAGTCTGGTGTGGTCGCCGTGCCGGTGGAGCCACATGTGCGGGGCGCGGGTGCCAGGGGCTCCGGAGAAGTCGATCCGGTCGGGCACCGGGGGCAGCTGGGGGTCGGCGCCGAGGACCGCCCCGCGCGGGTAGCTGTAGCCCAGCACGACGGGGAGCAGCCCGCCACGCGGTCCGGCGGCCACCGCCGCCGGAGCCGGCTCGTACCCGGGGTGGCTGTGTTCGACCGACCGCGCGGACGCGCGGGCGCTGGTGGCCAGCGCCACCGGCAGGCGTTCCTGCTCGTACGTGTCGAGCAGCTCCGGCCCCGCCGAGCCGCCGAGGACGGCCGCGATCTTCCAGGCGAGGTTGTGCGCGTCCTGGATGCCCGTGTTGGAGCCGAAGGCGCCGGTCGGCGACATCTCGTGTGCGGAGTCCCCCGCCAGGAAGACCCTGCCCTGCCCGTAATGCTCGGCGACCCGTTCCGCGGCGTGCCAGGGCGCCTTTCCGGTGACCTCGACGTCGAGGTCCGGCACACCGGTCGCCGCGCGGACGAGGTCGGCGCAGCGCTCGTCCGTGAAGTCCTCGAGCGGCTCGCCGCGGTCGTACTGCCAGGGGGCGTGGAACACCCAGAGCTCCTTGTTGTCCACCGGGAGCAGGGCGCCCTCAGCCTCGGGGCCGGTCAGGTAGCAGACCACGAAGCGGCGGTCGCCGACCACGTCGGCGAGTGCGCGTGAGCGGAAGCTGACGCTCACGTTGTGGAACAGGTCACCGGGGCCGGACTGCCCGATGCCGAGCCGCTCACGCACCGGGCTGCGCGGCCCGTCGGCGGCGATCAGGTAGTCCGCGCGCACGGTGCTCTCGCGGCCGCTCGCCCGGTCGCGGACGACGGCGGTGACGCCGTCTCCGTCCTGCTCGAAGGAGACCAGCTCCGTGGAGAAGCGCACATCGCCGCCCAGTTCGACGGCCGCGTCGAGGAGCACGGGCTCCAGGTCGTTCTGACTGCACACGCACCATGCGGCGGGGCTGAGACGGCCCGGCGAGCCGCCCTTCTCGTCGATCTGCTTGACCAGCCACTCGCCGGCGTCGGCGTCACCCAGGTCCGGCGTCTGCAGGATGCCGTGGTTGTCGGCCAGTACGGACGCCGCGGCCCAGATCCGATCCGCCACCCCGGCCGAACGGAACACCTCCATCGTGCGCAGGTTGTTCCCGCGGCCGCGGGGGTGGACCGAGGTGGCCGCGTGCTTCTCGACAAGCATGTGCCCGACGCCGAGCCGGCCGAGGAACAGGGATGCGGACAGGCCCACGAGGGAGCCGCCCACGATCAGGACCGGTACGCGGTGTTGTTCGGCTTTCTCTTCCATGAGTGCTCCAGCTCCAGCCGCCGGTAGGAATTTGGCGTTCTCCATCCCCGCGTTTCCTGCCCGCGCGCGGGGGGTTCGGCTCGGCCCTTCACTCGCGTGGTGCACACATCTCGCGCCACCCGTGTTACCGACACAGGATCGAAGCCGGACCACCACATCGCGCCACTGGTGGCCAGCCGTCCGCATCGCCGGATGCGTCGCTCGGAATTCCCGAGGCCCGGCGTCGTGCCGCAGGCGGCCTCACCGACAAGGAGATGCGTGGATCATGACAATGCTGTCCGAACGTGTGTCCCAGTCCGCATTCGACGGCTCCCGGCTCCGGGTCGTGCTGCTGCTTGACCTCCAGGACGGCGCCCAACAGCGCTTTCTGACGGCCTACGAGCACATGCGCAACCAGGTTGCCGCCGTGCCCGGGCATCTCAGCGACCAGCTCTGCCAGTCGATCGAGAACCCGTCGCAGTGGCTCATCACCAGCGAATGGGAGAGCGCACCGCCCTTCCTCGCCTGGGTGAACAGCGAGGAGCACGTCGAGACCGTACGACCGCTGCACGACTGCGTGCGCGACACGCGGTCCCTGCGCTTCAGCGTCCTGCGGGAGACCGCAGGCGCGCACGCACCCCAGGCCGCCGTCCAGCACGTCGGTGGGCTCCAGCCGTCACCGCGGGTCGGAGACGGCGTGGTCCGCCACGCTCTCACCTTCACCGTCAAGCCCGGCAGCGAGCAGAAGGTGGCCGAGATCCTCTCCGGCTACACCTCGCCCCAGGCGCAGGTCGACGACACCACCCGGCTCCGCCGCACCACGCTGTTCATGCACGGCAACCGCGTCGTGCGGACCGTCGAGGTGCAGGGCGACCTGCTCGCGGCGCTGCGGCACGTGGCCAGGCAGCCCGAGGTCAGGGCGGTCGAAGAGGCCATCAACCCGTACCTGGAGCAGGACCGGAACCTCGACGACCCGCAGTCGGCACGGCTGTTCTTCACACGCGCCGCCCTGCCCGCGGTCCACCACCTCGCGCCCCCGGGGGAGCAGCACGCGGAGCGGGAGCGCCACGCGCTGCTCTACCCGGCGAAGCCCGGCTGCGGGATGGCGCTGGCCCGGCTGCTCGCCGAACAGGACGAGGCAGCGGCCGACAGCGCCGGCTGCCCCGTCGACAGCAGCACCGTCTTCCAGCGCGACGACATCGTCGTACGCCTCGTCGACGTGCGCGGCCCCCTCGACATCGATCCGTCGGGCGTCATGGGCGCACACGGCCGGCGCAAGGCCGCCGTGCTGGCGAAGCTGCTGGACACCGAGGCGCTCGGCCTCGACGAGTCGCTCTCGGACGAGAAGGCGATGACCCGTCTGCTCGAGAGCTCCCAGATGCGCCTGATCACCGACCGCCGTGCCCGTTGAACCACGCACCCGGCCGCCGGCGGCCGTGCGACACCCCGAAGTCACCGTGCCGCAAGGCCTTGTGGAGGAACCAGTCATGACCACAACCCATCGCATCGTCGACCTGAGCGAGACCCAGCCCAACCGCAGGCGCGGCGGCGACCTGCGCGCCATGCTCACCCCCACCGCGGTGGGGGCCACGAGCGGCTTCATGGGTCTGGCGCTCGTGGAGCCCGGCGACCGCATCGGCGAGCACTACCACCCGTACTCCGAGGAGTTCGTGTACGTCGTCGCCGGCGAACTCGAGGTCGACCTGGACGGCGAGCCGTTCGCCATCCGTCCCGACCAGGGCCTGCTCATCCCCCCTTATGTGCGGCACCGGTTCCGCAACGTGGGCAGCACCCAGGCCCGCATGGTCTTCCACCTCGGGCCGCTCGCGCCCCGGCCGGAGCTCGGCCACGTCGACACGGAGGACACCCCCGAGGCCGCGGGCACCGGCGCGCACCTGCCGCCTGAGCGAACGGGGTCGGTGTCGTGACCCGGCGTGTGGCGGTGACCGGCGTCGGCATCGTCGCACCCGGAGGTGTGGGCGCCCCGGCGTTCTGGGACCTGCTGTCGAACGGCCGGACAGCGACCCGCGGGATCACCCTGTTCGACCCGACCGGGTTCCGCTCCCGTATAGCCGCCGAGGTCGACTTCGACCCCGCGGCCCATGGTCTCGGCGCCGCGGACGCCCAACGCGCCGACCGGTACGTGCAGTTCGCCCTTGTCGCGGCCCGTGAGGCGATGGCCGACGCCGGGCTCGACGCGGCGACGCTGGATCCCTGGCGGACCGCCGTGTCGATGGGCACCGCCGTCGGCGGCACCACCCGGCTCGAGCGGGACTACGTCAAGGTCAGCAGCACGGGCAGGCGTTGGGACGTGGATCACAGCGAGGCGGCGCCCCATCTCCACCGGGCGTTCTCCCCCAGCACGCTGGCGTCCGAAGTGGCCGAACAGAACGGCGTGCGGGGCCCGGTGCAGACGGTCTCCACCGGCTGCACCTCCGGCCTCGACGCGATCGGCTACGCGTTCCACGCCATCGAGGAGGGTCGGGCCGACATCTGCGTCGCCGGCGCCTCCGACTCGCCGATCTCCCCCATCACGGTGGCCTGCTTCGACGCCATCAAGGCGACCTCCCCCAACAACGACGACCCGGCTCACGCGTCCCGCCCCTTCGACGCGAACCGCGACGGCTTCGTCATGGGAGAGGGCGGGGCCGTACTGATCCTCGAGGAACTCGAGCACGCCCGCGCCCGCGGTGCGCACGTGTACTGCGAGATAGGCGGTTACGCCACCTTCGGCAACGCCCACCACATGACCGGCCTCACCCGTGAGGGCCTGGAGATGGCACGGGCGATCGACGACGCGATGAACCACGCACGGCTCGACCGGACGGACATCGACTACGTCAACGCGCACGGATCCGGCACCCAGCAGAACGACCGCCACGAGACGGCGGCGGTCAAGCGGTCGCTGGGGGACCACGCGTACAAGGTGCCGATGAGCTCCATCAAGTCCATGGTGGGCCACTCCCTCGGTGCGATCGGCGCGATCGAACTCGTCGCCTGCGTGCTCGCACTGGCCAATCAGGTGGTGCCGCCCACCGCCAACTACGAGACCCCCGACCCCGAGTGCGACCTCGACTACGTGCCGCGCACCGCGCGCCCCCTGAAACTGCGCAGCGTGCTGTCGGTGGGAAGCGGCTTCGGCGGCTTCCAGTCCGCAGTCGTACTCACCCGACCAGGCGGGAGTGCATGATGAGCCCCGGCAACCGGCACACGAGGTCCGCCGTCGTCACCGGCATCGGTGTCGTCGCCCCCAACGGTGTGGGTGCGGAGACCTTCTGGAAGTCCACCGTCGAGGGCATCAGCGCCCTTGACGGTGTCAGCAGGGAAGGCTGCGAGCACCTGCCGCTGCGGGTCGCCGGCGAGGTACGCGGCTTCGACGCCGAGTCGATGGTCGAGCAGCGCTTCCTCGTCCAGACCGACCGTTTCTCCCACTTCGCGATGGCGGCGGCCGACCTGGCGCTGGCCGACGCGGGGATCGGCGAAGGCGCGCACGGCGGTACGCCCTACTCGGTCGGTGTGGTCACCGCCGCCGGGTCGGGCGGCGGCGAGTTCGGCCAGCGTGAGCTGCAACGCCTCTGGGGACAGGGACCGACGTACGTCGGCCCGTACCAGTCCATCGCCTGGTTCTACGCGGCGAGCACCGGGCAGATCTCCATCCGCGGCGGCTTCAAGGGCCCCTGCGGAGTCGTCGCCAGCGACGAGGCCGGCGGGCTCGACGCCGTCGCACACGCCGCCGGGGCCGTGCGCCGGGGCACTGACACGGTTGTCGTCGGCGCGGCGGAGGCACCGCTCGCTCCGTACTCGATCGTCTGCCAGTTGGGTTACCGGGAGCTGAGCACCTGCGAGGACCCGGATCGCGCCTACCGCCCCTTCACCCCGCAGGCGTGCGGCTTCGTGCCCGGCGAGGGCGGCGCCATGCTCGTCGTCGAGGACGCGGAGACGGCCCGCCGCCGAGGCACCGCGATCCGCGCGACGGTCGCCGGCCACGCCGCGACGTTCACCGGGGCATCCCGGTGGGAGGAGTCACGGGAAGGGCTGGCGCGGGCGATCGGCGGAGCCCTGGAGGCCGCGGGCTGCTCGCCCGAGGAGATCGACGTCGTCTTCGCGGACGCACTCGGCCTGCCGGAGGCCGACCGGGCCGAGGCTCTGGCGATCACTGACGCGCTGGGCGCGCACGGTTCCCGCGTCCCGGTGACCGCCCCCAAGACCGGCACCGGGCGGGCGTACTGCGGGGCGCCGCTGCTCGACACCGCCGCCGCGGTACTCGCCCTGGAGCACGGTCTCGTACCGCCCACCCCCCATGTCCACGACGTGTGCCACGACCTGGCCCTGGTGACCGGCACCGCCCGGCCCACGGAGCTGCGCACGGCCCTGGTGCTGAGCCGGGGACTGATGGGTTCCAACTCGGCGCTCGTGCTGCGGCGCGGCGCCGACCCCTCGTGAGATGGAGAACCTCGCCATGACAGATCACCTGACCGTCGAAGAACTGGCCGCCCTGATGAAGAAGGGAGCCGGGATCACCGTCGACCCGGACGAGATGGAGCAGCGGCCCGAGACGCCCTTCGAGGTCTACGGCCTCGACTCGCTCGGCCTGCTCGGCATCGTGGGCGAGCTGGAGAACCGGTACGGCCGGCCCCTGCCGCCCGACGCCGACCGCTGCAAGACGCCCCGTGAATTCCTCGACCTCGTCAACACCTCACTGATGGCAGGAGCCTGAGATGCCCGGACACACCGAGAACGAAGTCACCATCGACGCCCCCCTCGACCTCGTGTGGGACGTCACCAACGACCTCGACCACTGGCCGCAGCTGTTCAGCGAGTACGCGTCCGTGGAGGTCATGGAACGCGAGGGCAACCGGACCTTGTTCCGGCTGACCATGTACCCCGACGAGAACGGCCAGGTCTGGAGCTGGGTCTCCGAGCGCGTGGCCGACCGTTCCGCGCTCACGGTCACCGCCCGCCGTGTCGAGACGGGCCCCTTCCAGTACATGAACATCCGCTGGGAGTACGAGGAGACGCCGCGCGGTGTACGGATGCGCTGGACGCAGGACTTCGCGATGAAGCCGGACGCGCCCGTCGACGACGAGTGGATGACGGCCAACATCAACCGCAACTCGCCGATCCAGATGGACCTCATCCGGAACAAGATCGAGCAGCGCGCCCGGCTCGGCCGGGACTCCAAGGACGCCACGGCGCCCGCCCCCGCGGTCTGACCGCGCGCCCGACCTGCCGACGGCATCCGAAGGGACACCCCCGATGCACCACGCCCTGATCGTCGCCCGGATGGCACCGGGTTCCGCCCCCGACATCGCCGAGGTGTTCACTGCCTCCGACAAGGGAGAGCTGCCGCACCTCGTGGGAGTGAAGCGGCGCAGCCTCTTCCAGTTCGGCGACGTCTACCTGCACCTCATCGAGTCGGACAAGCCGGCCGGCCCGGCGATCGCCAAGCTGACGGAGCACCCGGAGTTCCGGGACATCAGCGACCGGCTGTCCGCCTTCGTCAGCCCGTACGACCCGCAGACCTGGCGGAGTCCGAAGGACGCCATGGCGCAGCAGTTCTACTCGTGGCAGAGCGACTGACCGGTCACAAGCCGCACAGCCGTCGGCCCCGCGGGTTCCCGCGGGGCCGACGGCGGTCGGTCGCCGACCCTGGACGCTCCTCAGTCCGGGACCACGCTTTCGAACAGATGCAGATAGGCGTTGACCGGACGGACCTCGCCGACGAGCAGTCCGGCTTCGGACATCCGGCTGATCATGCTCTGCCGGGTGTGCTTTGCGCCGCCGACGTTGAGGAGCAGCAACAGGTCCATCGACGTGGTGAACTTCATCGACGGGGTGTCGTCGACCAGGTTCTCGATGACGAGCACCCGGGCGCCCGGGCGGGCCGCCGCGACGATGTTGCGCAGTGTCCTGCGGGTGCTGTCGTCGTCCCACTCCAGGATGTTCTTGATGATGTACAGGTCGGCGGCGACCGGCATGGCCTGCCGGCAGTCGCCGGGGACGATGTCGGCCCGGTCGGCGAGCGAGCCGCCTCCGAGCAGCCGGGGGTCGGCCGCGGCGACGACACGGGGCAGGTCCAGCAGGGTGCCCCGGACGCCGGGGTGCTTCTCCAGCAGCTCCGCCAGCACATGGCCCTGGCCGCCGCCGATGTCCGCGATCGTCTTCGCTCCCCCGAGGTCGAGCAGTTCGGCGACGTCCCGCGCCGACTGCCTGCTCGAGGTGGTCATGGCCCGGTTGAAGACATGGGCCGATTCGGGCGCGTCCTCGTGCAGGTGGTCGAAGAACTCCTTGCCGTAGATGTCGCTGAAGACGCCGCCGCCCTTCCTGACCGCCTCGTCGAGCAGCGGCCAGGCGTCCCAGGTCCACGGCTCCGTGCACCAGAGCGAGATGTACCGCAGGCTGTGCGGGTCGTCCTCGCGCAGCAGTCGTGACATCTCGGTGTGGACGAACCTGCCGTCGGCGTCCTCCTCGAAGATGCCGTAGCAGGCCAGGGCGCGCAGCATCCTGCGCAGGGCGCCGGGCTGTGCCTTTACTTCCGCCGCGAGCTCCTCCGCGGTCGCCGGCGCGTCCCCGAGCGCGTCGGCCACGCCGAGCCGGGCCGCCGCGCGCACGGCGGCGGCACAGGCCGCGCCGAAGACGAGCTCTCTCAACCGCATGGCGGGCACAGTGGTTTCGCTTGCAGTCGTCATGCCGCATCGGTCTTTCGTGAGTGGCCGGGGCCGGTCGGCACCGTCCGGACGGTCAGCACAGGCCCGCGGGCTCGGAGAGTCCGCACATGTTCCGGCTGAAGACGTTGCCGGTGCCGTCGGGGTCGCGGTTGGCCAGGTCGGCGGCTCCGTTGCCGAGGACGACGTTGTTCCGGACGACGTTGTCGGTGCCGGCGGCGCCCACGATGCTCTTGAAGAGGACGATCCCGCCGGACATCGGGGCGGAGCCCACGTTGCCGCGGATCACGTTCCACTCCAACAGGGTGTCCTCGGTGCCGGTGAGGACGATGCCGGTGCCCTGGATCTCGGGCAGTCGCGCGGTCTTGTCGCAGTGCTTGTTGTTCTCGTGCACGCTGTTGAAACGGACCGTCAGGGCGCCGGCCCGCGGGGTCGTCTCGTCGCCGACGAGGAACGCGCCGGCGCAGTTGCCGGTGATCTCGTTGGCCTGGACGGTCAGGTTGCGCACGCGGCGGATCGTGGTGCCGATGCGGTTGTCGACCATCAGGTTGTTCGAGACGACCGTGCCCATGGTGTCGGTGGCGCCGGACTCGGCGCTGACGGTGTTGGCCACGAAGATGCCGGCGTCGCCGTTCCCCCGGACGACGTTGCTCCGCAGCACCGATCGGGTGGACCGCTCCTGGGCGATGCCCCAGGTCCCGTTGTTCTTCGAGGTGACCTGGCGCACCGTCAGCCGGTCGGTCCAGGCGGCCCAGAGGCCGTTCTTGGCGAATCCGCTGAGGGTGAGGGAGCGGACCTGTACGCCCTCGACCGGCTGCTTCTTGGTGCCGATGACGCAGATGCCGTTGCCGGCGCCGGCGCACGTGCCGGCGGCGGCCCCCTTCTTCGACGGCTTGAGCACGGTCGCGCTGCCCGCGCCCCGCAGGGTAAGGCCGGACTTGGTGATCCGGACACTCTCCATGTAGGTGCCGGCCGCGATGTCGATGGTGTCGCCCGGCTTGGCGGCGTCCACCGCGGCCTGGATCGATTCGCCCGGCAGAACCTGGTGACTGACGGCGGCACTGGCGGGAGCCGCCGCGCCGAGGCCGGACGCGACGAGCAGAGCCGCGCATCCGAGCATGGTCGTTTGTCGCTTTGTCATAAACCGAAGCTATGCGCATTTACGACGAAATCGACACAAACCACGCCTGGGCGGGCTTGTGTCGCCCACCCAGACGCGGCCGGAGAGTGATCAGGCCTCTTCGAAATAGGCGTCGAGGACCGCGTCGAGCTCCTCGGTCCACTCCTTCAGGCGCCCCCTGGCCGGGGCCTCGACGTCCGCGTTGAACCAGCGGTTGGCCGCGACATGGACGGTGACCGTGAACCGGCGCCCGAACCGTGCCGGCCGCACCTCGACCGCGCCGATCTCGTCCCAGCGGAAGTCCGCCTCCTGGTCGTCCAGGGTGAAGCGGATGCCGGACCGGTCGGCGGCGATCGAGCCGCGGCGGTCACGCACCTCGAAGGCGGGGCCGTCGGCTGAGGGAGCGTCGGATTCGCCCGTGACCTCGCCCGCGGACTCGCCCGTGGACTCGTCGTCGCCGTCGGTCGCGGTGGCGTCCGTCCCGGCGTCGTCGACCTCGTCCGACACGTCGTCCGGCCCGGTCCCGGCGTCGGGCCCCGTGGCTGTGCTCTCCTCCTCCCTCTCCTTTACGGCGGGCGCCGACCCCGAGAGGAGGGGGACGAATGCCGGATCCGTCCCCACGGCGATATCGAGCTTCGTCTTCGGATCTATCTGCTGCTCCACGGCGGGCAGTATGGACGACGAAGCTGTACGAGACCAATGTGGTCCGCTGATCGGCTTGCGCCCGGGCCTCATTCGGTCTTGCCGGGGCCGACGCGGTCGCGGACGCACCGAAGCGGGCGGCGGGCGCCTCGACGCGCACCGGACTGCGGCCGTGGTCCGCGCAGGAGGCGGTGGCACCGGCCGTGGGCGGAGTGGCTGTCGGACAACTCGATCCGGAAGACGCTCCGGTCGGCGTCTCATGCGACGCGCGGGGCGAAGTCCCTCCGGGTACGCGGCCATGAAGGCGGCGTACCCGGCGAACTCGGCGTCGACGAGCGGGACGGTGCCGTTGAGCGCCGTGCCGCCCGCACGGGGCCAACACGATGGGCCCACCGCACCTGCGAGACGCACCGTCGTGGATCGGTTGCCCGCCATGAACCGACGGTGTCCCAACGAGGGCAGGTTGCCACAGCGGCCCTGTGCGAATCGATATCTCAGTCCAGTCGCCTCGAACTCAGGACATCGCGCGGGGTCAGCGCCTCCGCTCCGGCTCCCTTGAACGTGACCTTGCCGGAGTGGACGGTGTCCAACTGCTCCACCTGCCTGCCGTACCACTCGATGCCGGTCAACAGGAACGACGGCTGGGCGGTCCTGGCCAAAGCTTCGGAACCAGCATGCTCGAACACCATGCCCAATCGTGCGGTCCCCTCGACGCAACGGACTACACACACGACCGCATTATCCGCCGCACCAGAAGCGTCCGGCGCCACGGACTCCACGGACTCCACGGAGACGATGCTCAAAACCAGGGCTTGATCAAGTTCCGTAGGTGTCCGGATCGTTGGTGATGCCCAGGATGGGGGGTGCCGGACAGGCCCTAGGGTGGTCCCTCATGGACTGCCTCACCGATGACCTGCCGTTGCTGGAGTTGCTGTGCGCCGCTGACGAAGTGCGGGTCCCCGGCGAGCTCGAGTCGTCAGGCCCTCACGAGAACGCTCCCGACGCGGTCGTGGACACATACGTGGTCGACGGCGGCCGACTGCTTCTCACTCTCTGGCGCGGCCAGCTGCACGAGGTGATCTATCAGACCCCGGCGGAGTCCGGACAGGACGCATCGCGGCGCAATAACCGGCTGTTCGCGCACTACGGACAGAGCGACGGCTGGACCGAGATTCTCGACAACGGTTTCGGCAAGACCTATCGCCGTACCGATCAGCGGCGGTACGCGCTGTGGAGCTACGCGATGGACATCACGACCTTCGGCACGATGGAATTCCATCAGGTCAAGTGGTAGCCGCCCCGAGCGATGACCTCCGTCATGAGCCGCCGCCTCACCGGAGCCACCATCGCCTCCTGGAGGACCGCATGAGCGAGAACCCACAGGCCAAAGCCATCCTGGAACAACGTCGAAACCCGCGAGCGTGAACTGGCCGACCGGGCCGGGCAGTTCCTGGACCGCATCGAAGAGCTCACCCGGCAGCTCGGCTGACTCGACGCGGAGAGCGAGAACCTGCGCATCACCCGCAAGACCCTCCTCACTCTCCCGCTGCCCTCACCCGCCACCGGGCCGGACCGCCCCGATATCCCGCACCACCCCGCCTACCAGCAGATCCTCACCGAACCCGAACCCGGCTTGTTCACCCGCCCCGACGCCTGAGGGTCACCCCCACACCTGCGACCAGCAGTCCTTCCCCAACTTCAACCACGAAACGGACAAGAGCTCACGTTCCGCACTCTGACAAACGAGGCCCCCACTCTTCATGTCCTGTCAGAGCTTGCCTTCGAGCAGTACGGTGCGGTGGCCACCGAGACGGCGTGAGAAGTCCACGACGAACTCGGGGCGCAGTGTGGGCCAGTTCCAGAACGTGAAGCCGAGATGACCGAACGCGAAGTAGTCGTCGGCCCAGAGCCACGTGTTCACGGGAGCTGTCCGGTCGCAGGACGGGCACGCGACGGGCTCATCGTGGCCCTCGGCCCAGGAACCCACTGCGTCCTCGAACCGGGCCCACCTCTCCTCGATGGGCGACCAGTGCTCGTCAACGAGGGGCATCTCCGTTGCGCAGTGTGGGCAGGTGACGGCCGAGGGTTCGCCCTGCCCAGCATCGAAGACCGTACGCCCTACGGTGACGTGCAGGCCGTTGCTCCACACGTTGACCAGCTCGGGATCCGGGTCCTCGACGGCTTCGCCGTAATGCGTCCCTGGCGCGTGCCCGGCGTCAGCTCCGAGGACGCAGTCGGTACGTTCCGCTGAGATGAAGCCGTCTGCAATCAGCCAATCGAGTACATTCGCCGCGAGCCCCTGCGCCTCCCCTGACGTGGCCTCGGTGTCGACGATCGTCTGGAACCAGTCGCCCATGATCTCCCCTCCAGTGCCCGTGCCTGCGTACCGTACGTCTCGCCAGGGACAGTTGCAGCGGCCCCACCGACATCGCGTTGGTATCGAAGCCGTCGTTCGGGGCAGGGCGCGCGGACTGGGCCGGCGTCCAGGCTGAGAAAGACGTCGACGTCGGCGGTCTGTCCACGCCTGCGGGCTCGTGACGCCCTCCCCGCGTCACGCACTCGAGAAGGGGAGGCAGTCATACCAACCCCCAAGGCCGGTCACTCCCGTTACGGGGTACGTAGAAGGGGCAGCGGGGGCGCGAAGGCCCTGTTCATCCGCCTGTGGACCCTCAGGACTCGGCGCTCCCGGACGTCTCCGCCACCTGACGCTCACCAAACATGCACATAGGTCTGACAAGCTACGCGGGACATCTCCGCATCGGCGGACAACTCACCCATTAGCGAGGGTTTAGCAAATGCGCAAGGCGCGTATCGCACTGACGGCCGTTCTGGTCACCACGCTCGGCCTCGGGCTCACGGCATGCGGCGGCGATAGCGAGGAGGGGGTGACGGAGAAGGAGTCGCCGACGGCGACGGTGCCCGCGCCGGACGGGGCAAGCCCTAGCACCGACGGCGGCGAGAACGAGGGCGGCGACGCCCAGCCCGCGGGCGATGTCACCGCGCCGGGCGCCGGGCTCAAGGTCGGCGACAAGGCGGTCCTGCCCTTCGAGTACGCCAAGAAGAAGGGCACTCTCGCGATCACCGTCACGGCGATCGACAAGGGCACTGAAGCCGACATGTCCCAGTTCGGCGAGCGAGCAGAGGGCCTGACGCCGTATTTCATCAAGATGAAGGTGGAGAACGTAGGCGACACCGACCTCTCGCGCGCGTACGTACAGTTGAGGGGCCTTCTCGACGGCGGCCAGAGCACAGGCGTCTCGCTGATCGGCGACATCCCGGGCAAGTGCGACAAGGAATCCGCGCCCGCCGAGTTCGGTAAGGGAGTGTCGTTCGAGACCTGCTCGCTCGCCGCGTCGCGGAGCGGCGATGTCACGGGCGCTGAATTCGACGAAGGCGACGCGTACAGCGACAAGCCGGTCGTCTGGACCGCCGGCTGACCCATCACCGGACACCGCCCGTCGGGCCCGCGGGGTGGTTCAAGGCGGGCCCGACGGTGCTCACGGAGGAATTCCTCCTCGGCTGTCGAGCAGCGCGAGCCACACGCTGCAGCTGACAAAAGGAAGCTCTGATTCCATGAGCCCAATTCATTGAGCACTCAGTGCTGCATTGACGAAATCGGCCTCGTCCAGCACGTGGTGAGGTCGGGACGTCAGGCGCGGTTCTCGTTGCGGATCATGCGGCGGAGGCTGGTACGGGCGGCGGCCAGGACGGTTGCAAGTTCCCCGGTCGTGCGGCTGGTTGGGCTGTGACCAGTTGGGGCGCATAACAGGGCAGGCACGGGCTTCGTGATCATTGTGGTGTCTAAGCCAGATGATCATAAGGTGGCCCGTGCCTGCTGCTGCATCCTCTCCCATCCCTGCCGTGCTGGTGAAACTGGGGCCGCTGGACACCGGCCGGATCGCCGACCTGCGCCCCTACTTCGACTCGGTGCCCGACCCGCGCGCCCGCCGGGGCCGGTGGTACTCGCTGACAGCGGTCCTGCTGGTGTGTGCCTGCGCGGTCGTCTCGGGAGCGAGGAGCATCGACGAACTCGCCGAGTGGGGCCAGCGTGCCCCGAACGCACTCCTGGCAGTGATCGGGATCCGGCGCCACCTGCTCAGATGGCGGCGCTCTCCGGCGGCGGCCACGATTGGCCGTGTGCTGGGGGCTGTTGACGGTGACGCCCTGGACCGGGCGGTGGGAGCCTACCTGGCCGACCGGTACCGCGTCGCCACCGAACCCGCCCAGGTGCCGTCACCCTCAGCGTCCGGGTGGCGGCGCGTGATCGCTGTCGACGGCAAGGCACTCAAGGGATCGGCCCGTCTCACCGCGACGCGTCGGCATCTGCTCTCCGCGGTCACTCACGGCACCGTGGTGACCCTCGCTCAGGTGGAGGTCGGCGCGAAGACGAACGAGACCACACGCTTCCGGCCGCTGCTGGCATCGCTGGACCTGGCCGACACCGTCGTCACCTTCGACGCCCTGCACTCGGTCAGGGCGAACATCTCCTGGCTGGTCGAGACCAAGAAGGCCCACTACATCGCCGTGATCAAGACCAACCAGCCCACTGCCCACCGTCAGCTCGCGGCCCTGCCATGGCGGAGCATCCCCGTCCAGCACACCGCCTCCGGGACGGGGCACGGACGCCGCGAGTCCCGCTCGATCAAAACCTGCGGGATCGCCGACGAACTCGGCGGAATCGCCTTTCCCCACGCCCGCCTGGCCATCCGCGTTCACCGCCGCCGCAAGCAGACTGGCACACGCGAGACCCGTGAGAGTGTTTACGCCGTCACCAGCCTCGACGCCCACCAAGCCGGCCCAGCCGATCTGGCCGCCGCGATTCGCGGGCACTGGGGAGTGGAGAATTCCTCGCACCACATCAGGGATGTCACCTTCGCCGAGGACGCCTCCACCGTCCACGCCGGGACCGCACCACGGGCCATGGCGACCCTGCGCAACCTCGCCATCGGCGTGCTGAAAACGCTCGGAGCCGACAACATCGCCAAGACCACCCGGGCGATCCGCGACGAGCCCCAACGTGCACTCCCCATCCTGGGCATCACCAACGATCCGGACACCTACGGAACTTGATAAAGCCCTGGCTCAAAACAGCCTTGTCCGGCGGGTTGTCCAACACGTCGGTGTGCCTCCTGGACGAAGTGATCGATCTGCTCGGGAGTCAGTTTGGGCACGTACTCTTCCAGGAGCGGATCAATGTCCCCGTTTCCGATCTTGCGGGGGACGTGAATACCCATCTCGGAGAGAATTTCCCGGGCAACCGATGATGTACTTGCACGGACGCGCCAAGCACTGACTGCCCCTGAGGGTGTGATGCGGCCTGTGCGGCCGAGGGCGTCATAGGTGTACGACATGGTGCGACCGTTGACCGCCTCGGAGACAAGGTCGCCATACCCGTACCGAAGAAACGTGACGGTGGCTTCCTCGTCAGCAGCTTCCGCCAGGTGGTCGGTGACGTCGTAGATGAAGGTCGACGCATTTCCATCGACGTTCTTGCGAATGACCCGTCCAAGAGCATCCCGCTCGTAACGGACCGTCTGTCCCAGCGCGTTGGTACGTGCTGGGGGTCGGCCTGCAATATCCCGCTCGTAGCTCGGTGTCCGGTTGTCGAAGTCCGACTCGGACAGCAAGTGTCCAACTGCGTCATAACTGTAGTCCCAGCTCAAGCCTTGCGGGTTGGTATCTGTGCGAGCGAGCTTTCCCCCTGATCGACCGTTGCGCGGCCACGGGCGCGGGTACCGGCTCACCTGCCCGCTCGACCAGCTCCCCCTGGTCGGCCGGGCCAGCCAACTCGGCCAACTCCGCAAGTCTGGAGAGAGGCGTTCAGGCCCCGATATGTCATCCCCGTTGTCACTCACCCGCGGAATGCTGACACGGCCGTGTTCCCCTGAGCAACGTGGAAACTGGCGCATATGGGACTCAGAACATTGAGCTTCTTCGAGTTGGCCATCGATCAGGTGATGGCCAGCGAAGGGCAACGAGCGAGGCCCCTGGGCAGTTGATCGAGATGTCTGACGTCTCAACCACATAGCTCGGGGGCCCCGTTGGTCATCCATCCTGCCGCACTCGACCTGCCGCATGCGCTCGTGGAGTGGGTCACCATGCTGATCGTCACCGTGAGGGCGACCGCCGATGCAATCTGCGCCCCTCTCAGCGCGCGATGGTGGCACTGGTGTACCTGCGCGAACACACCACCCTGGCGAAGATCGCTGCCGGGTTCGGGATCTGCGAGTTCACCGCCCACGCCTACACCACCAGTGCGGTCGTCCACCTGCTCGCCGAACGAGCACCGGGTCTGCTCAAGGTTCTGCGCGAGAGCGACGCGGACTTCGTCCTGCTGGACGGCACGCTCGCCGAGTGCGACCGAGTCGGCGACGGACGGGGCGACTACTCCCACAAACACCGGCGCCACGGCGTGAACGTGCAGGTCGTCACCGACCCCGGCGGGCGGCTGCTGTGGCTCTCACCCGCCCTGCCAGGCCACACTCACGACCTGACCGCCGCTCGCACCCACCCACCGGATCATCCGGATCTGCGAGCGCCAGGGCGTTCCTATCCTGGCCGATCTCGCCTACCAGGGTGCTGGCCCGTGGCTGACCACCGGCATCAAACGCAAGCCCTTGCAGGAACTCACTCCCACCGCAAAGACCCTCAACCGGGCACTTACCGCTGCACGAGCGCCGGTCGAGCGCGGCGTTGCCCGCCTGAAGTCCTGGCGCATCTTCCGCAGGTCCCGATGCAGCCCGAATCGAATGACGTCAATCGCCAAGGCCATCCTCACACTGGAGCGGCAACTCTGAAGAGGCTCATTCACGGGTGACGGACGTCTCGTGCGGTTCATACGGGTCTGCTGATCCCGCTCGGCCCGTCGCTTGCACGGGAACCAGACGCCCAGGTAAGCCAGTTCGGCGTCAGTGAAACCCGCCTCGACACCGCGGCCGGCTCCGCCTCCGGTCCGGGCCGGAGACGGAGCCGGGAGTCGCGGACCGCCGCTCCCGCAGCCCTGCACCGGCGTGCCGCGCTTCTGCCGCAGCCGCGGAGGTGCGCCGGGGACACGCGGGCGCGGTGGCCGCCGCTGGTGATCAGCGCGTTCACCGGCGTCATCGGGTCCGCCGCCATCGACTTGGCCAGCAGGACGCCCGCCACGAGCGGGAGCAGGGTCACGGCGAGGGCCGTACCGGCAGTGGCGGCGCCCCGGACGCGGGGGTGGTGGAGGGCTTCAGGGAGCATGCTCCGATTCGACCCGACGCGCGGCGCCGGCGGATCCGGCGGCGTACTCAGGTCGGACGCGCGCCGTACTCAGTCACCCCTGCGCGGGCACCACGCTGCGGCCCGTCCCGTGCGCGTAGAGCGTCGCCCGGTCGCGGAGCGAGGCGTGGACCGACATCTGTGCGCGGTGGCGCCGGGCCGGGCCGTCCGGAAGGTGGAGGACCCCGGTGTTGCCGCGGGAGCCGCGCTGGATCTCGGCGGTGCGCGGGATGCGCAGCGCCTCGTAGCGGGCGAGGCTGTCCGCGATCCGCTCCTCGGGCGCGTCGGCGAGGCGGGCCGCCGGGTCCATCGCGTCCTCGCTCGTCCGGCCCGCCCCCTGGCGCCATGAACGGCAGCATCGGATGGGCCGCGTCATTGAGGAGGGTGATGCGGCGGCTCGACAACGTGAGCAGCGGCGGCCGGTCGTGGAGCGCCCCCTGGTGCGTCACCTCGGTCGCCTCGACGATGTCGGAGACCATGCCCGGTCCAGGAACCGAACGCGTCGCGCAGTCCTCCGGATCGCCGGGCGCCGGGCTGTCGTCCCGGGCGGCACAGCGGCACGTGCGGGGCCCGTCGTCTCGTGCGGCACGTACGGGGGTGCCGGGCACGGCCACGGGCCGGTGCCCGGAACGTCGTCGGTCGTTCCGGGCACCGGCCCGTCAGGTGGAGGCGGCCGGTCGGCCGCCGCGCGGCTCCTGTCAGTAGGGGCCGTTCACGTTGTCGATCGAGCCGTACCGGTCGGCGGCGTAGTTGCACGCGGCGGTGATGTTGGCGACCGGGTCGTACAGGTCGAATGACGTGCCATCGACGTGGTAGGCGTCGAAGGTGGGCTGGATGACCTGGAGCAGGCCCTTGGAGGGCGTGCCGTTGACGGCGTTGATGTCCCAATTGTTGATGGCCAGCGGGTTGCCGGAGGACTCACGCATGATGTTGCGGTGGATGCCTTCGTAGCTTCCCGGGATGCCGTGCCGGGCCATGATGTCCAGCGACTCGCGGATCCAGCCGTCCAGGTTGTTCGCGTAGGCCGGCTTCGCGGGGGCCGCGGCAGCCTGGGCCGCCGGGGCGCTCGTGCGCTCGGAGCGGTCCGCGCGGACGGTTTCGGCGGCGCGCTCCGACGTCTCGGCCTCTTCCGCGGCCTTCGGAGCGACCTTCTCCTTGGCCTGCGGCTTCGCCTTCGGCTCGGCCTCGGCCTTGGCGCCGATCGTCAACCGGAGACCGGGGTGAATCAGCGCCGGGTCCGCTCCGACGGCCTTCCGGTTGTCCTTGTAGAGCTGCTTCCAGCCGCCGTTCAGAGAATGCTCTTCGGCGATCTTGTAAAGCGAGTCACCGGCGACCACGGAATACGTGACGGTGCCGGCCTTCTGCGCGACGGCCTGCGCGGCCGCGGCGAAGGTCTTGGCGGGAGCGACGGTCCGCTCCACCACGGCGGGGGCCGCCGCGGGTGCCGCCTGAGCAGCGGTGCCGCCGATGAGCGGCAGGGCGAGCGCGGCGCCGCCCGTGCCGGCTGCGACGAGTCCACGGGTCAGCGAACGGGACTTGGGACGACGGTGCTTACCCTTTGCGGGCATGGCGAATTCCTCTCCGTCGCCTGCGAGGTGAGCTGTCGGGTTCGGGCTGGAGATGCCCGGCCGCAGGTGAATGCGACTTAACCCCGAGCCGTTCCGGATTCCGGTACGGCGGCTTACCTGGTTCCCCCGCTCCTGCCGTACGTGAAGTGAGTTCGGTTGCGGATTCCGGACGGCGGCAGGATTCGGCGGTCCACCCGGATTGACGGTGACCGTAAGCGAGAGCGTCCCCGGGAAACAAGTGCCGAATTACACATCACAATCCGAATGGGGCATCCGCGCACGGATTTTCAATTGTCAGTTCCGCGTCAAGGAACTCAAATTCCTTACCGGGAAAGGGAAGCACCTCTTCCGGCATCCTCGCCGCGGCCACCGACCCGGTGACCGACATCACGGGCTCCCTGTGCAACCGCCCTGACCGCCATAGCGTCTCAAGAACACCAACTCGCAACAACAAGGCCCAATTAGACTTAACAAGCAAGACGGTAATACAAGCCATATAGGACATCCAGTGCCGAATGTGCCCTCCAGAGGGGCCGATCGGCCACAGGTCCCGGCCGTCCCGTCCGCCGGCCGGGACCCGGACCTCATGTCCTCAGCCCCCTGTGGTGCAGGCGCCGAGGTAGAGCACCGAGTTCTTGTTGGGGTCCACGGCGAGCCGCTCGCCCATGCCGCGGTCGGGCATGTTGCCGCCGAGCTTGAAGGGCAGAGTGGTGGCCTGCCGGCCGGCGCCCCGGTCGGCGGAGCGCAGGACGGCTCCGTTGGTGAGGGTCCCAGCTGTTGGTGCACGTGCCCACGGCGGCGTACACCTTGTCCGGGTCCACCGTGTCGGAGGCCGAGGCTCACGACCCCGGTCCAGCGCCATCGGTCCCAGTCGACCCGGTCCAGCAACGGGGTCCACTCCTTGCCCGGCTCGTTCCAGCGGTAGGCGCCGCCGATGTCGGTACGGGCGTACGCGAGGTCCTTCTCGGAGCGGTTGAAGACGATGCCCGGCATGAAGCCGCCGCCGTCGATGCGTACGTTCTTCCAGGTGCAGGTGTCCACGGCCGTCGACACATCGGAGGGCTCGGCGGCCGAGGCGGTTTCGCCCGAGCGTGCCGAGGCCGGGCTACCTGCGGTGAACAGCCGGCCGTCAGGGCGAACGCCGCCAGTAAGGCAGCGAGTGGTCTGGCGCTTCTGCGCACGGATACGTCCTCTCCGACCAGGACCGCCGAGAGTGGCGCCAGGGAAGAGCGGAGGTGGGAGCGCTCCCAATGCGGACGCCGTGGCGGCGCGAGCCCGGCGGGAGAAGAGTGAATGCAGCGGACTCATCCGACGACTGGCGCTTCACGGACCGTCGTCGTTCATTCCACGGGCCAGGTGTGCGCCGGCGCGTTCAGATGCATGTAGTCGAGGTACTGCCGCGTCATCAGCCGCAGCGCCTCATGGTGGTCGACCCGGGACGTGGAGTCGATGTGGTGGTACATCTCCGCCTGCCACACGGCGCCGTTGCGGCCGGTGACACAGCGCTGCTCGATGATGCCGAGCAGCGGCTCCCGCCACGCCGCGTCCATGCCGGAGAGCTCCAGCCCCCGGTGTGCCATGGGGAGCAGCCGCCGCAGCACCAGCTCGGCGGCGGGGACCTCACCCATCCCCGGCCAGTACAGGCCCGCGTCGATGCCGTACCGGGCCGCCGTGTGCAGATTGTCCTCCGCGGCCTGGAACGACATGCGGGACCACACGGGCCGTTCCTCATCGACCAGCGCGCGGGTCAGCCCGTAGTAGAACGCTCCGTTGGCGAGGACGTCGGCGACGGTGGGGCCGGCGGGCAGGACCCGGTTCTCGACCCGTAGATGGGGCTTGCCGTGGGCCACGGCGTAGATCGGGCGGTTCCAGCGGTAGATGGTGCCGTTGTGCAGGGTGAGCTCGGGCAGCTCGGGGACGTCGCCGCCGTCGAGCGTCGCGCGCGGATCCTCCTCGTCGCACAGGGGCAGCAGCGCGGGGAAGTAGCGCACGTTCTCCTCGAAGAGGTCGAAGACGCTGTTGATCCATCGCTCGCCGAACCACACCCGGGGCCGGACCCCCTGCACCTTGATCTCCTCCGGGCGGGTGTCGGTGGCCTGCTCGAACAGTGGGATTCGGGTCTCCCGCCACAGCTCCTTGCCGAACAGGAACGGCGAGTTCGCCGCCAGCGCGACCTGCACCCCGGCGACGGCCTGCGCGGCGTTCCAGTAGGCGGCGAACTCTCCCGGCGAGACCTGGAGGTGGAACTGCGTGCTCGTGCAGGCGGCCTCCGGTGTGATGGTGTCCGCGTAGGTGCGCAGCCTGTCGACGCCGTCCACCGCGATCCGCAGGTCCTCGCCCCGTGCCGCGAAGACCTGCTCGTTCAGCAGCCGGTAGCGCGGGTTCTCCGACAGCGCCGCCTCCCCCACGTCCCGCTGCCGCAGCGTCGGCAGGATGCCGATCATGGCCAGGTGGGCGCCGACCTCGGAAGCCCGCTCCTCGGCGTGGTTGAGCGCGCCGCGGATCTCCTGCTCCCAGGAGTCGGGGCCTCCCGCCGTGAGGGTGCGCGGGGGGATGTTGATCTCCAGGTTGAACCTGCCCAGCTCGCTCGACCAGGCCGGGTCGGCGATCGCCTCGAGGACGTCGGTGTTGCGCATGGCCGGCTCACCGGACTCGTCCACCAGGTTGAGCTCGATCTCGAGTCCCACCTGAGGGCGCTCGGACTCGAAGCGCGCCTCGCGCAGCATCAGCGCGAACGTGTCGAGGCAGCTCTGCATCTTCTCCCGGTACCGGCGGCGGTCGTCACGGGTGAAGACGAGCGCCGGGACATCACGCCCCATGGGCCCTCCCCGGGTCTCGTCGGGCGGGCACGGCTTCCCCTTCAATGTCCCACTCCCCGGCCGCGCCGACCAGCGGTGCGGGACGTCACCCGGCCGGATGACGTCCGGTCCTCCGCGCGGCCGGTACGCCGCCCGTCGCCTCAGCGCGGTGCGCCCACCAGCAGGTCGCCGCCCAGCCGGGTCCTGCAGTACGCGGACGCCGTGGCGGCGGGACGAGAGCAGGCCCGCGTCACGGAGGACCGGGACATGGCGGCTCGCGGTCGAGGCGGCGAGTCCCAGCGCCGCGGCGATGCTCGTGGTGGTCATCGGACGGTCCAGTTGCCGCAGCAGCCGGGCACGGGAGGTGCCGATCAGCTGGGCGACCGACGACGCGGGGTCGGCGCGGCGTGACCGGGCGAGCCACTGCGGCTCGGGCGACAGCGGATGCACCGGCACCGGCGGCAGTTCCTCGTCGACCAGGGCCAGCGGGGCGCGGACGCAGAAGAAGGACGGCACGAGCGTCAAAGCCCTTCCTTGGAGGCCCAGTCTTCGGTCCGCGGGGTACGGGGCGCGGAGCCTCCCGTTGTCGCACCGCCATCCCGGAAGCTCGTCGTACCCGGCGCGCAGCCCCTCGGCGCCGCGGACCGGCGCGGCGTCGGCCCGCGCGGCGCGGTCGGCCGCGGCCTGCGTGCGCATGACGGACAGATACGGCTCGACAGCCGCGGCGCGGTAGCCGCGCAGTGCCCGGGTGAGCCGCCGCAGCGCTTCGGGCCGGCCCTCGCCGAGCGGCGGGCACGCCGGGCGGGACGGCGCGGCCGGTGTCGGCGTACAGCCGCAGGAGCTCGGCCGCCAGTCGTCGCCCGGGCGTAGCGAGCACCTGGTCGAGGGTGGTGTCGAGGTCCGTCTCGCCGCACCCGGGCGTCAGGAAGGCGGGGAAGTATCCGGTGGGCGGGCACAGGCTCATCAGCGCCCTGGTCGCCGAGACGAGACCGGCGCGGGCCGCGGCGGCACGGGCCTCGCGCCGCCACGGGTCGCAGGCGAGCGCGGCCTGTCGGTTCTGGAAAGCAGATGCAGGCTGAGGGCGGTCTCCCCCAGCGCGTCGACGCCCGGCGCGACGCGCAGCCCGGGACCGAATGTTTTGCACCTGACAACCCTGCGTCACCCTGACGGCCTCACCCTGACGGCCGAAGACCCGGGCCGCCCGCTCGCCCACGACCCGAACGTGCCGAAGACACACATGTGACAAGTCGACCCAACACCCGACGGAACGCGACCGGACACGACTCGACGAAGGGGACCGAGGGCATGCGCTGGAGACGAACGAGCGCCGTGAACGGCGGCGGTGCGGCACGGCGCCGACCGCTGGTCTGCCTGCTGCCGCTGCTGGCACTGAGCGCGGCGGCGCTGGGCACGGGCGCCGCCGCCGATCCGCCGGGCGCCCCTGCCGGGTCCCCCGCCGCCCACCGGTCCGCCGCCCGGCCGGCCACCGACGGCACGGCGCCGGCCCCCGACATCGGAGTTTCCTGGAGCGTCGACCTGGCCACCGGCTCCGAAGCCGGCAACGACGACGACGTCAACGTCCGCCATGCGAACGGCGCGCTGCGCATCCGCGACACCATGCTCCCGTCCACCTCGGCCGGCACGGAGCGGGGCCAGGGCTCCGCCGTACTGCCGGTGCACCGCCTGGAGACCGGGGCAAACCGCGTCGCCGCCGAGGTCCGGGCGGAGCTGCCGCCGGGAGCGGCGGTGGAGGTCGACGTCCGCGGCCGCGACCGCAACGGCCCCTGGACCGAGTGGCGCGAGGCCCTCGCCGGCGTACCGGCCGAACTGCCACGCACCGTCACGGAGGTCCAGGCACGGCTGGTCCTCCAGGGCGGCACGAACCGGTCCGGCCCCGCCGTGAGCTCGCTGCGGCTCACCGCCGACAGGGTGAGCGTGGCCGCTCTCCGCCCCGCCTCGGCCGAACCGTTCACCGCCCGCGTCTACGCCACCCGCGAGGGGCTGGTCGGCGGGACCACCGCCAACGGGCATGTGATCAAGCCGAACGACCACTTCGTCGCCCTGCCCTCGCGGCGGGGCCTGTCCCCCAAGGGCAGCGCCGAGTACTCGGTACGGGTCTGCGGGCCCGCCCGCTGCGAGACGGCGCCGGTCTGGGACGTCGGCCCGTGGAACATCCGCGACGACCATTGGAACCCGTCCTCGGTGCGGGAGACCTTCAAGGACCTGCCCCAGGGAACGCCCGAGGCCCAGGCGGCCTACGAGGACGGCTACAACGGCGGTCTCGACGGCTTCGGCCGCCGGGTCCTCAACCGGGCCGGCATCGATCTGGCGGACGGCACCTTCTACAACGTCGGCCTGAACGACAACGGCTGGGTGACCGTCACCTACCTGTGGACCGGCGACGGCACCACCACCAAGTCCTTCCCGACCTGGGGAACGGACGTCAGCATCCGGCAGTCGGCCACCAACGCCTCCACCCGCTTCACGGCGCTCCCCGGCCCGACGACGGTACGGGTCCGCTGCCAGGTCCGAGGCCAGCTGGTGCAGACCGGCGGCTACAGCGACGACGCCTGGTCCTACCTGCCCGACTACGGCGGCTACGTCTCCAACATCTACATCGACGTCGCCGACTCCTGGCTCACGCGCGTCCCCGCCTGCTGACAAACCCCCCGCGGCGGAAGCCGGCTCTCCGCGGAGTCCGTCGGACGTATGCGCCGAGCGGCCGAACGGTATGCCCGAACAGGGCCGCCCTCCCCGACCACGGGCAGAACGGCTGCGCTCCACAGCGCTCCGGTCACGGCTGAGGCTTTTGATCAAGGAGCCGATGCCACGTCAACTACCTCCAAAAAGCGGGTATTTGGCCGGAGCGTGACAAAGAGAGGGCAGCGGCCGGCCCTCCGCCGGCTCGGGCGGCCGTCGGCGGCGCCCGGCTCGTGGAGCCGGGGCCGCCGACGCCGCCGGTCAGTCGCGGCCCGGGCCGAGCGCCGCCGCCAGTTGTCCGACGAGGGTGGCGAACGGCATGTCGAGCGCGCCGTAGACATCACCGGCGATCGGGTCCGCGTTGTCGGCGAGGATCTCGACCATCAATGCCGAGTAGTCGCTGACGACCACGCCAGCCTGTTGCAGCCGGAGCATTCCGGTCTCGCGCTTGGTGGCCCAGAAGGTGCCGCAGGCGTCGACGGCGACGTAGCTGTCGTAGCCGGCGGCGGTCGCGGAGAGAGCGGGGAAGGTGGCGCACACCTCCAGGGAGACGCCGGCGACGACGAGCTTGGTCCGGCCGGTCGCCTCGATCGCCTCGCGGACACGGCCGTCGTCCCAGGCGTTCACACTGCTGCGGTCGACGACCTTGTGCCCGGCCGGCAGCACGGCCGTCAGTTCCGGGACCAGCGGGCCCCACATGCTCGACGCCGCGGTCGTCGTGGTGACGATCGGCAGACCCAGCAGATCGGCGGCCTTGGCCAGGCCGGCCACATTGTGCTTGAGGTCCTGCACGGTGATGTCGCGGACCCCGGTGAACAGGCCCACCTGGTGGTCGACCAGCAGGAGCACGGTGTTGTCGCGGGTGAGCGGCTCGTGGACGCGGCCGGTCCCGGTCGGACGGTCGAATACGGTCATCGGATTCCTTCTCTCTGTCTGTTTCCGGTGTTCGTGCGGTCGAACTGCTTCAGGCGCGGGCGGCCGTCCGATCGCTCCCTCGGGTGCGGGCGTGACCGCCCGTCACCGCGGCGACCGAACGGCGAACCGCGTGCACGGTCAGGAGCAGGAAGCGCGCGGCGGCCGGGCCGAGCGCGACGCCGCCCGTCGCCATGACCGGTCCCGTCGGCTCGGCGAGCGAGAGGCCCATGCCGATGACGCCCCGACGCCCCACTGCCCGGGGCCCCGCCGGGCGTGACCGAGGCTCCGGGCACCCGCCGTGCGGGCAGGACCGCCCGCCGCTTGCAGGCGCCCGGGCCCCAGCGGTGGGAGCAACCGCCCGCCCGTCGCCAGGAATGCGAAGATCCTGTCTGCCATGACCATGGTGGTGAAGCTAGGCGGGCACGCGTCGGGGCGAATCCGTAGAGCTTCAGTAGGTACGTACGTGAGTCGGGGGCGGGGATCGTGGTGCTCTACGGGCGAGATGCGGAACTGGCGGCACTGGACGGGCTCGTGGCGGACGCGCGGGCGGGCGCCAGTGGTGCCGTGCTCGTGCGGGGAGAGGCGGGTATCGGCAAGAGCGCGCTGCTCTCGCACCTCGCCCACTCGGCGGCGGACATGACCGTGCTGCGGGCAACCGGCGTCGAACCGGAGGCCGATCTGGCCTTCGCCTCGTTGCTCCAGCTCCTGCGACCGGTCGCCCACCACATGGAGGCCCTGCCCGCACCGCAGGCGGAGGCCCTCGGCGCCGCCCTGGGCGCGGGCGGCCCGGCGGGCCGGGACCGCTTCCTGACAGGGCTCGCGGTGCTGTCGCTGCTTGCCGACGTGGCCGAGAGCGGCCCGGTGCTCTGCCTGCTCGACGACGCCCACTGGATGGACGCGCCGTCCGCCCAGGCGCTGCTGTTCGCGGCGAGACGGCTGAGCGCCGAGGGCGTCGCGATGGTGTTCGCCGCCCGCGACGAGGGCTTCGACGCTCCCGGGATCGTGGAGCTGCGGCCCGCCCGGCTCGGCAGGGAGGAAGCAGGCCGGCTCCTCGGCGAACTCGATGTGGCGCCCGTACGACGGGAGAGGATCATCCGTGAATCCGGCGGGAACCCGCTGGCGCTCACCGAGTTCGCGGCCGCTTACGGGCCCGAGCCGGGACCGGCCGCACCGCTGACGGCCACCGACAGGGTGCTCGCGTCCTTCCGCTCCCGTGTCTCGGCCCTGCCGGACCGTGCCCGGCTGATGCTGCTCGTCGCCGCCGCCGAGTCACGGGCCGACGTCGCGCACCTGATGAAGGCCGCGGCGCTGCTCGGCGCCGGCCCGGAGGACCTCGCCACGGCGGAGGCGGAGCGGCTCGTCGAAGTCACCGGTGACCAGGTCACGTTCCGGCATCCGCTGATCCGGGCCGCCGCGTACGGGAGCGCCCCGCTCGCCCGGAGGATCGCGGTCCATCGGGCACTGGCCGACGCCGCGGACACACCCGACGGCGGCGCTCTGCACCGGGCTGCCGCCGCCATCGGCCCGGACGAGGACGCCGCCGCCGGGCTCGAGGCGCTCGCGGAACGGGCCCGCGCCCGGGGCGGCCACGCTTCAGCGGCGAACGTCTACCACCAGGCAGCCCGGATGTCCCCTGACCCGGCGGCCCGGACCGCGCGCCTCACCGCGGCCGCCCGGTCCGCCGGACAGGCCGGCCTCGCCGCGCGGTCGGGCGAACTGGCGCGGGAAGCCGCCGCGGGGACCGAGGATCCGGCCGCGCTGGCCGAACTGGCGTACATCCGTTCCCTGTCCCTCTTCGAGCAGGACGCCGTCACGGACGCGGTGGCGCTGCTCGTCGGCCATTGTGCGGACTCCCCCGCACGCGGCACGGACATGGTCCGCACCGCCGCGTTCTACGCCTGGCACAGCGGCGACCTGAACGCCCTGCGGCACTGCGCGGCTCGACCGGAGGTGCAGGGGGGCGAGAGCCCCGGTGACCGGGCGGTACGTGGCCTGGCCCGGGTGGCGGCAGGCGACTTCGCGGAGGGGCTGCCGCTCCTCGCCGGACTCCTCGCGGAGGTGGACGAGGCCGACCGGGCAGGGGCGGACGGGGTCGCGTCCGGGCATCACGCCCGTACCCAGGCGGTCACCGTCGGTCTGCTGCTGGGCGACGACGCGCGGCTCCGACGTGTGGTGGACGCCGGCATCAGGCACTGCCGGCAGCAGGGCGTCCTCGGGCCGCTACCCTTCCTGCTGAGCGTGCTCGGGCGCCTTCAGGTCTTCGCCGGAGAGCACCGTGACGCACTGGTCACCGTGGCGGAGGCGACGGCACTCGCCCGCGACTCGGGATTGCGTAAACGCCGGGTGCAGCTCGACCATGTCGCCGCCCGGATCGCCGCCATCGAGGGCGACGAGACGCGCGTGCGCTCGCTGATACGGACGGGGCCGACGATCGACGGCAGCCACGGCACCGCCGCCCTGATCCTGTTGGACCTGGGGCTCGGCCGGTACGAGGACGTACTGCGCCGCACCGACGAGACGGAACGCGGTGGCGCCTGGCACTCCATCGCGTCCATCCTTGCCTGCGCGGACGCGGCCGAGGCGGCCGTGCGGCTCGGGGAGCCCGCCCGGGCGGACCGCGCGGCTCAGCGGTTCACCGCGTGGGCCGAGGCGAGCGGCCTGCCCTGGGCGCGGGCGACGGCACTGCGTGTCGAGGCGATGCGCTCCAACGACCTGGCCGGCTACGAGCGCGCGATCGACGCCTACCGGGAGGCCCAGGGCGCGCTGACCGACCGGCGGCCGTTCGAACTGGCCCGCACCGAGCTGCTCCACGGCGAGGCCCTGCGCAGGGCGCGCCGTACCACCCAGGCCCGCACGCGGCTGCGCGCGGCGGCCGCGGCCTTCGAACACCTCGGCGCCACCCCGTGGGCGGAGCGGGCTCACGCCGAACTCCGCGCCACCGGCGCGAGCCTCGCCTCACCGCCCACGGCCCTGGCCTCCCCCGCGGCGTCCCTCACCCACCAGGAGCTCCAGGTGGCCCGCCTGGCGGCCGCGGGCACGTCGAGCCGCGAGATCGCGGCGCAACTGTTCCTGAGCCGGCGGACGGTGGAATACCACCTCTACAAGGCGTACCCCAAGTTGGGCGTGACGTCGCGGAAGGAGCTGGCAGGGCTGGACCTGTCGTGACCGCCGTGTCACGGGAGTATCTCCACGAACCTCTTCCCGGGGCACGTCGAGGCAGAGGCTCAGTCGGCGGGCAGTTCCAGCACTGTGTCCGTGAGCCCGAGTTGTTAGGGCCCGTTCGGTCATCGCGTCGGTGATGGCGACGGCGACCGCCCCTGCCAGGTGGTCGTAGCAGGTGCGGGCGTGGGCCGGTGCGCGACGCCGATGGGCGTCGGACAGCGAACGGGCCGGGGCGGGCCGCAGCGGGGCGTGCGAGGCCAGGCTTTCGATCATCTCCGCGATGTCGGGGCCCGCGAGGCGCAGATACCGGTGCCGTCCCTGCCGCTCCTCGGCCAGAAGTCCGCCGGCGACCAGCAGATGCAGATGCCCGGTGGCGGTGGAGGGGGCGACGGCGGCGTGCCGGGCCAGTTTCTGTCGCGGTCCAGGCACGTCCGTCCAGCATGGCCAGGCACATCGCTGCGCGCGTGCGGTCGGCGAACAGCCCGGACAGGGCGGCGAGGTCGGGGCTGGTGACGCCGCCTGCTGGCGTGGGCGGGGACAGGGGCCGGCTCATGACGGTCATTCTCGCCGGTCGACGCTTCGGCGATCACCGAAGTCTCGCCGTCCTAGCGTGCTACGACATGAACAGCACCGCGTTTCCGACGGCTGCCGGCGCCACCGGCACCGACCACCTCTCCATATCCCCGAGCATTCTGTATGTCGGAACCCCTGTCGCCCTGTTGACCACCGAGAACCCCGATGGCACGCCCAATCTCGCCCCCAACTCGTCCGTCTGGGCACTCGGTCACACGATCGTTCTCGGCCTGGGTGCGGAGGGACGCACGGTCGCCAACCTGGCGGACCGCCCCGAGCTGGTGGTCAACGCCCCCTCGCCGGATCTGTGGGCGGCGGTGGAGCGACTCGCCCCACTGACCGGGGCGAACCCGGTACCCGCGGCCAAACGCGGGGTGTACCGCTACGAGCCGGACAAGTTCGCCGCCTGCGGGCTGCACCCTCAGCCCTCGGGGATGGTGGCGCCGCCGCGCGTCGCCGAGTGCCCGCTGCAGTTCGAGGCCACGGTGCGCTCCATCACTCCTGCGGGCCCCGACGGTGGGTTCCGGATCGTGGAGTGCGACGTCGTCCGGATCCACGCCTCCGCCTCCGTGGTCGTGCCCGGCACCCAGCACATCGACCCAGCGGCCTGGAGCCCGCTGATCTACAACTTCCGCCACTACTTCGGCCTCGGCCGCCCGGAACTGGGTCACGGCTTCCGTTCCGAGACGGCCACCTCGCGGCCGTAGGCCGCCGGGGCGGCCGAGTCATGCCGGTGACTTCGCCACGGGCCGGATGAGCCGCCCCGGACTCGCCCGCAGTCGGCTGGGCAGGCCCGTACTCACTGCCGCCGGCAGCCGATCGGGGCCAAGTGACTCCGGAGCGCCGGTCCGGCCCCGGCCCTCCGGAGCCCGGTGCCATGCTCTCCCGTTACTACTCGGCGGACGAGGCGAGGTAGGCCCGGGCGCGAGAGAGCAGCGCGGTCCGTCCCTGAAAGGAGATCTCCCCTGAGGAACTGTCCACGAACACCGCAATGCCGCCGTCCTCCGAGCGAGACAGCCTCACCGATCCACCGGGGCCGCCTCCCCAGCCCGTGACGTGGAGGCTGGTGACCGACGTGAAGGTGACGAAAAACTCCAGAGCGTTCGCCTGTGACTCGTCGGAACCGGGAATCGAGCTGTCCGGGACGCGTCTGGTGTCGAATCCCAGCGTGACGCTCGTGTCCCGCTCATCGATGTGGCACGAGACGAGCCTGCAATCACCGATTTTCGGTGGCGCACTGAGCGTCTCACGCGTGTTCCACGGCTCTTGGAGCAGGTCGGTCCATTCAAATGCGTTCATAGAACGTTTTCTCATCCAGGCTCGGGAGACTGTTGAATTTACGGGAGTCGAGTTTCCCGACGAACTGGTGAGGCCCGTCATCGGCCCCGGCCTCGCCCGCCGCGAAGGCACTCATATGGCCGATGACCACAGCATCGGCGGCCTCGAAGATCAGCCGGAGATCAGGCGACTCGGCTGCCACACGGATACGGTTCGCTCCGCATCTGTCGAATCGCAGATCGGCTGTGACAGGCGGCCGCCAGCCTTCCATCTCGAGATGCTCCACCGCAATGAAGCACAGCTGGCACTGAAATCTGTCGAATCCGGCTTCTCGCCACTCCGCCGGAGGATCCTGCGGGAACTCCGGCAGGTCAATGCGCAACGTCACCGCAGGCCCGTAGCGATTCAGATGCACGGACCGGAGAGTGACAGCATGAAGCGGCGGCGGAGCTGGATAAAGGGAAGTGAGCTGCTTCGGGTTCTGGATCAACTCAACCCAGTTCGGGGTCATAGTAGTAGTGCTCCTCGCAGCCGGGGATCTGCCCGTTCCTTGTGTTCTCGTAGGGACGAACATGCACATGCGGGCCTTGGTAACCGGGTTCGCCCGGTTTCTGGTGGCCGAAATGGTGATCCTGGAAGAGAATGATGTCACCGTCGGCCGTTTCGTACCATTCTTCCCTGTAGAAGATCGGCCTCCCGGTTTCGTCCAGTTGGGCGCCGCCGCCTTGCCAGTCGGGCTTGGTGGCCATGGCGTGATCCGTCGAGTCGAAAGGCTCCGCTCCTTCGGGGACGCCGGCGTCACGCAGCGCCTTGGCCTTGGCGTCGGCGAGGGTGACCGGCGGACACGGGTTGAGGCCGAGCGGGTCGGACCACAGGTGCGGATTGTGCACGTACGCCGAGGGATTGGGAGCCGGACTCAGTCCGAGCGGGTCCATCGACGTGTAGCGAGCGACCTCCGGATCGTAGAAACGCCGAAGGTTGTAGTGGAGGCCGCTTTCCGGATCGAAGTACTGGCCGGGGAACCGCAGCGGGGTATAGGCGGAGCTCTCCGCGGCCCATGTGACCGTCCCCCACAGTGTGCTGCGGGTGCGCCAGGCGATCTGCCCGTCCTCGCCGACGAGTTCGGTCGGGGTCCCGATGAGATCCGTGACGATCGCGAAGAAGCGCTCGTCGAACACGCTCTGGGCATCGGTGTCCGAGCTGATGCGCTCCGACTGGGTCAAGGGGCGCACCCCGTCGTGGTCCCAGGTCAGCGTGACTGGGCGCGGCAATGAGTCCGCACGGGAAGTCTGTTCGCAGAGCGTCGCGCCGTCCCAGGTAAAGGTGACGTGCTCAACCGGTGTCTGCCCGTCCTCGCCGAGACGTATTTTGTCCGTGCGGCGGCCCAGCGCGTCGTACCTGTAGTGCCATGCCGTGCCGTCCGGCGTCGTCACCGCCGTCAAGCGGTCTTCGGCATCCCACGAATATCGCCATGTATCAGGTTTACGGGACAGGCGTATCTTCTGGCGCAGGACGATCCGGCCCTGATCATCGTGCTGGTAGCGGACGCTCCCCGCCCTGCTGATGCGCGTCCCGGTGTACTCACGGGAGCCGGTGGCTTCCTGCCCGGGGTAGCCGTCGGGCCATGCGGCATCCGTCTGGCTGCCGGCTGCATCGTATGCGTAACGCTCCGACCAATTCGCGGCATGCACCGCTGTGACGCGGCCTGCCGGGTCCACGTCGAAGCTCTTGCCGCCCGACAACTGGTCGTCGATTCCGACGAGGTTGCCGTCGGCACGGTAGGAATAGCCCCGTCGCTGAATGCTGCGGCCGTGGGATGTCACGTCCTGCGCCACAACGCGGCCCACGGGATCGAGAAGTCTGCTCAGCGTGACGCTCTCCCCGACGTGACACGCGACCTCCTGCCCCACGGCGTCACGCTCGAACGCCAGCGTGCGACCGGATGTTCTCAGCTCACTACGTCGCCCCGAAGCGTCGTACGACCACTGGCTGACGGCCCCACTCGGCGTCGTGCGGCCGATCCGTCGTCCGAGCCGGTCGTGCTGGAACAACATCGTGCGGCCGTTCGACGTCTCGGACGTGATGCGGCCGTTCGACGTCTCGGACGTGATGCGGCCGAACCGGTCGCGGATACGGGTGAGGCGTGAGTCCGGCGTGGCTGCGACAGTGAGCTGATCGAAGACGTCGTACTCGAACGTGGTGACCCGTCCACCTGCATCCTTACGGATCACCTGGCCCAGCGCGTTGTACGCGTACTTGATCGTCTCGTCGGCTCCGTTGGTCCGGGACTCGAGGCGGCCAGCCGCGTCGTAGGCATATGCGAGGACGCGACCGTCGAAGTCCGACTCCATCATCAGCCGGCCGTCGGGGCCGTATGTGTAGTCCCATGTCAGACCTTGTGGGTTGGTCACCTGCACAAGCTGAAGATTGGCGTTGTGCCGGAACTCGTGGCGCACTCCAGTGGGTCCGGTACGGGCCACCATCAGGTCGAAGTCCGTGTACTCGAACGTTGATGTCGCACCCATCGCATCCGTGTGGGAGAGACAGTTGCCTTCCCCGTCGTACGTCCATGAGACAGCAGTTCCGTCCGCCTCGATCCGGCGGAGCAGTCGGCCTTCAACGCTCCACTCGAAGCGGGTCACCGCGCCGAGCGGATTCATGAACGTGATCAGACGTCCGAAGGGATCCCGCTCGAAGGAGGTGGTTCCGCCCAAAGCATCTGTCGTCTCGACCGGCAGCCCCCGCCCGTCGCAGCGAAGCAGGATGCGGTGCTCGAGGGCGTCCGTGACGGATGTAAGGTGACCAGCCCCGTCGTATACGTAGTGAGTGGTCGCGCCCGAAGGGGTGGTGACCGATGTGCGGTTGCCGCGTTCGTCGTACGTCTGGCGCGTCACGGCACCGTCCGCGCCTATGACGCGAACAGGGCATCCCAGTTCGTCGTACTCCGTACGGAGCCGCCGTCCGTCCGGCCGGACCACCTCCGTCAACCGCCCCAGTTCGTCGTAGGTGAAGCGACTGGTGTGGCCGAGTGGGTCGGTGCGGGAGAGCAGGCGGTTGTAGCGGTCGTACTCGAAGCGGGTGACGGCACCGAGGGCGTCGATCTCGGCGACGACCTGGGCACGGTCGTTGATCACGAAGCGTTTGGTGTGGCCGAGGCCGTCGGTGATGGAGGTCATCCGCAGGCCGGTTTCGGGGTCGGTGTCGTCCCAGGTGAAGCGGGATTCGACGTGGCCGTTGGAGCCGGTCTGGTAGGTGCAGCGGTCCTTCTCGTCGTAGACGTAGTCGTAGTGGCTGCCGTTGGTGTCGGTCCACGAGGTGATGCGGCCGTGGTCGTCACAGCCGAAGCGCAGGGGGCGGCCGCAGGAGTTGGTGACCTCGGTGAGGTGGCCGTCGGTGTACCCGTAGCGGAGGATCTCCTGGTCGGAGCCGTCCGGGGCGGCGCCGGCGAGGTGGAGGGCGGTGACCCGGCCTTCACTGGTGGTGAGCTTGAGGTGGTAGCCGCCGTGGTGGACGATCGACGTCGGTGCGCCGGTCTCGTCGTGCTCGAAGGTGATCCAGCGGCCGTTGCGGTCGTCGATCTGGGTCAGAAGGGCGAGTTCGGCGGTGTGGTCGGTGAAGTGCCAGACCTGGCCGGAGTCGGGGTCGGTGATCGTGTAGCCGTCGTCGACCCGGTCCAGTGGCCAGCGCCGTCCGTGGGTGGGCAGGACGGGGACACCCGGTGCGGGGTGCGGGTAGGCCAGCAGGCTGCCCTCGGCGCAGCTGAACACGATGCCTTCGGAGTCGATGTCCAGGCGTTGGTCGACCGTGCTGGACCAGGTCGGGCCGAACCAGCGGCCGGATCGGTGCGAGGAGTCATGCGTGCGCTGGAAGACCAGTGGCAGTGAGCCGGGCAGGACGATGTCGGTCTGCGGCAGCAGCATCCGGCCGGTCGCGACGTCGACCGGGTCTCCGTCGCACTTGGTGTCGGTGCACTTCTTGCCGCCGCTGTCGGGGTCACGGTCGTGATCTCCTCGGGCGCCGCCGGGCTTGTGCCCGTCGGGGAGGTGTTTGCCGGCGGTGACCAGGCCTTTGACGGCGCCGGTGCCTTTGGTGCCGAGGATTTCGGGGATGAGGCGGCCGATGAATTCGGACGGGTCGCCTTTGGCGGCGTCCCAGGCGTTCTTCAGGGCCCGGTCGGGGTTGGCGACGGTGGAGGCGATGCCGGCGAGCGTCATGTTGACGCCCTTGTAGTACTCGGCCGGGTGGGTCAGGTTGTACATGTCGATCGGGTTGACCGAGCGGACGAAGTTGACGATGCCCGCTGTTCCCTTGACGACGCCGCCGGCCAGGTGCATGGATTCCACGCCCATGCCGAGGGCGTAGTCGGTGAACTCGGCCTTGAGTTTGTCCCGGCCCGTCGGTTCCTTCGGCGCGTGTGCCATCGCCGCCGTCACCGCGCTCTTCGCGGTCTCCGCGGCCTCGTTGCGGGCCTTGCGGGCGTCGGCGAGGACCTCCCGTGCGCGGGCCCGCTTCGCCTTGCCCGGGTCGGTGAACTCGCCCGGGTCCGGGAGCGGATTGTCCCCGTTGCGGGCCGCGTTGTAGGCCTCGACCTTCTTGTTGTACGCCTCGGCCGCCTTCTTGGAGTCGCTCTCGCCCTCCTTGTAGAGGGCGATCGCCTCCTTCGCCTTGCCCTGCGCGCTGGTGATCGCCTTGGAGTAGGTCTCCAAAGCCTTGGCCGCGTCCTCGCACGCGTCCGCCGCGCGCAGCCAGTCCGTGGGAAGCGGCTCGAACTTCTCCCGGAAGGTGTTGGCCGCCTCGCCCTTCCAGTGGGCGGAGTCCATCTTCTTCAGCCCGCCGCCGACCAGGTCGAACGCCTTGTGGAAGTCCCGTAGGTTCTTCACCGAGTCGGCGATCTTCTCCGGCCGGCCATGGATCAGTTCGTTCGCCTCTTCACTCTGACCGAGTTGCTGCTCACCCACCTGCGCACCGAGCGACGAGGCGGTCTCGTCCCCCCAGTCCTCGACCGCCTCGGCCACACCGTCGTAGCCGTAGTGCCGCAGGCCCTGCCCGGCCTTGTCGGTCACATAGTCGACACCCTCGCCGACCAGTTCCTTGCCCTTGTCGATCCCGTCGTCGACGATGTCGACACCCTTGTCGACCAGCCCGCCCCAGTCCACCATCAGCGACTCTCCCCCCACCGCGGCTGCTCAGCCTGATCGACCGTCGCCTGATCAGGGTCCAGGTCCTCACGCAACTGCGCGTCCAGCCGCTCCCGCACCGCCGGATCCAAGATCCCCGCCCGCTCCATCGCGTCGTTCTGCGCATCCATCACGTCATACGTGGTGTTGGCCCACGTCTGCTTCACCTCGGCATGCGCCTTGGAGAACGACTCCTTGCTCCAATCCGCGTTGTCCCAGGCATGCTGGTCACGGATCGTGTCCCAACGCATCTGCTTGACCTCGTCCTCCGACAGATGCGGATTACCGTTCAGCGAGTTCACACCGATCTTCAGCGTGTCCTTGACGTACCGCTCCTGCTCCGCGAACGACCCCGCCGACAGCCCCAACGCCTGAGCAACCAGATTCCCCTTCAACGTGAGCGCCCGAACCCCCCACTCCCACCGGTTGCAGAACGTCTCGAACTCCGACGTCAAACCCCCATGACCCAACTCCAAGCCGGACAAGGCCAGATCGGAAAACCCCCGGCCCGTCGTCGCCTCCCCGATCATGCCGAGCTCCTTCAGCTCCGCATGCGCCAGATCGATACCACTCGCTATCTCCACCAAAGCCGACGGCGGCGCCGCAAGATCCGGCTGCTCCCCACTCACCGCGTCCCCCCGAGATCCACCACCGCCGCCTCGGGCACCACACCCTCCACCGGCGGAAACAACATGCCGTCCTCGCTACCCGCATCCAGCGCAACACCCGCCGGAGAGGGCAGCATCGGCACCATCACATCCAGCAACCGCGCACCGAGCACCGTCCGGAACTCCCACTCACGCCCCACGTCCCGCTGAGCGTGCGCGAACCGCGACAGCGCCTCCTCGTCGGAGAACGCACAGATCCACCGCACCCCGCTGAAATCCGCCGTCCACAAACTCCCCTGCGCGTCGAACGGCACCAGCACCGCCGTCCGCCGGAACTCACCCAGCAAACGCGCAAACCGACGCCGACCCGCCGCCACCTCATCCACCACCGGCGGTTCGGCCGACTTCACCGGCCGTGGTGTATCACTGGTCGCGACCGGCTGCTCCGGAGCAGGCCAATCGGCCAACTCGGCAAGTCTGGAGAGGCGGTCAGGCCTCGATATGTCGTCCCCGTTGTCACTCACGGATCGCATGCTGTCATGGTCGTTTTCCCAGGAGCAACGCGGAAATGGGCCCATTCGGCACTGTGACGGACACCTCCCGAGGCTCTGCCCCTCGGACGCGCGGCGGGGCCGCGGCCTGGCGGGTGACGTGGAAGGCCGCCCGCCCCCGACGCGGGGGCCGTCCCTCCCAGGACGGCCCCGCACCGGCGGCGCTACAGCAACGTCACCCCGCCCGGCACCGTCGCCGGTGCCGGCGCGTAGCCGGCGGGCCGAGTGGTGAAGGTGCCCCGGCCCTGGGTGCGGCTGCGCAGCCGGTTCGCGTAGCCGAACAGTTCGGCCAGCGGCACGGTCGCGGTGACGACCGCCGTACCGGACCGTGTCGCCTGGCCCGAGACGCGTCCGCGCCTGGCGGCGAGGTCGCCGAGGACCGTGCCGACCGCGTCGTCGGGCACGGTGACCGTGACCTCGACGACCGGTTCGAGCAGCGCCATCACGCCGATTCTCAGCGCCTCACGCAGCCCGAAGCGCCCCGCCGCCCGGAACGCCATCTCCGACGAGTCCTTCGTGTGCGTGGCCCCGTCGGTCAGCGTCACGCGCAGCCCGGTCACCGGATGACCCCCGAGAGGGCCCTCCGCCAGGGCGTCCCGGCAGCCGGCCTCCACCGCGCGGACGAACTCCTGCGGCACCCGTCCACCGGTGACGGTCGACGAGAACTCGAAGCCCTCCGCACGGTCGTCCTCCGGGTCCAGCGGTGCGACGTCGAGGACGACATGCGCGAACTGCCCTGCGCCACCGTCCTGCTTGACGTGCCGGTACACCAGACCCGTCACGCCGCGTACGACGGTCTCGCGGTAGGCCACCTGGGGCCGGCCGACGCCGACGTCCAGCCCGTGGGCGCGGCGGATCTTCTCCACCGCGACCTCCAGGTGCAGTTCGCCCATGCCCGACAGCACCGTCTGACCCGTCTCCGGGTCGGTCCGGACCGTCAGGGAGGGGTCCTCCTCGACCAGTCGGGCCAGCGCCGTCGCCAGCCGGTCGGTGTCGAGGCGGCTGCGTGCCTCGACCGCCACGGTGACGACCGGAGCGGCCGCCGTGGGCGGTTCGAGGAGCAGCGGCGCGGCCGGCGTGGACAGGGTCGCACCGGAACGGGCTGCCTTCGGCCCGATCAGGGCCACGATGTCCCCGGCCTCGGCCCGGTCCACCTCGGCGTGCCGGTCGGCCTGTACGCGCAGGATCCTGCCGATCCGTTCCGAACGGCCGGCGCCCACGTCCAGCACCGTGTCCCCCTTCCTGATCGTGCCCGAATAGACGCGCACATACGTCAACCTGCCCGTGGAGGTGGAGTTCACCTTGAAGACCAGCCCCGCGAACGCCGCCTCCGGGTCCGCCGGCCGCTGCTGCTCGGCACCGTCCCGCGTGCCCCGCACCGGCGGTACGTCCGTCGGCGAGGGCAGATAGGCGACGACGGCCTCGAGCAGCGGCTCGATCCCGCAGTTGCGGTACGCGGCGCCGCACAGCACGACGACTCCCTCACCGCTGAGAGTCAGGTCGCGCAGCGCACCGGCCAGGGTCGGCTCCGAGAGGGCGGACCGTTCGCAGAACTCCTCCAGCGCGACGGGATGGAGTTCGGCCACGGCCTCTTCCAGCAGGCGCCGGCGCCGCGCCGCCTCCGCCAGCAGGGCGTCCGGCACCGGGCCTTCCTCGTACGTGTCCCGGCCGGCGCTCCAGATCAGCGAACGCATGCGCAGCAGATCCACCACGCCGGTGAAGCCGTCCTCCTGCCCGACGGGCAGTTGGACCACCAGCGGAACCGTATTCAGCCGTTCCCTGATCGACCCGACAGCCTGGTCCAGGTCCGCGCCCGCGCGGTCCAGCTTGTTGACGAACGCGATCCTGGGCACACCGTGCCGGTCGGCCTGCCGCCACACGGCCTCGCTCTGCGGCTCGACCCCGGCGACGGCGTCGAACACGGCGACCGCGCCGTCGAGCACCCGCAGGGAACGCTCGACCTCGTCGGCGAAGTCCACATGGCCGGGTGTGTCGATCAGGTTGATCCGGTGGCCGTCCCAGTCGCAGCTCACGGCAGCGGCGAAGATCGTGATGCCTCGGTCGCGCTCCTGCGGGTCGAAGTCGGTGACGGTCGTGCCGTCATGGACCTCTCCCCGTTTGTGGGTGGCGCCGGTGAGATACAAGATCCGTTCGGTGACGGTGGTCTTACCGGCGTCGACGTGGGCGAGGATGCCCAGGTTCCTGACGCGGGTCAGCGGACTGGTGGAGACGGATCGGTGTCGCGGGTCGGTGCGCACGGCCCATGGCCTTTCAGGTGTGTCGGGAAACAGGCAGCGCGATTCCCGTACGAGGGACCTGATTCGTGGCTCGCCCACCGTCCCCGGCAGAGGGGCTCGGGCACATGGTCCCGCCC
Organism: Streptomyces sp. WAC00040; assembly: GCF_056835925.1. NCBI lineage: Bacteria > Bacillati > Actinomycetota > Actinomycetes > Kitasatosporales > Streptomycetaceae > Streptomyces > Streptomyces sp. WAC00040. Next base: position 3,884,991 of record NZ_JAKQZE010000001.1, on the reverse strand, counting down.
TGATCGGAGGCACGGGCGCATGACGGCGTGCCGGGCGGGCGACCTTGGGGTCGCGCCACCGGGCAGGCGGGGATCAGGCGTTCGTCACGGGCTTCCGGTGGCGGCCGCGCAGCCGGCACCGGGTGGACGTGGACATCAGGATCACGTCGTAGCGTGACCGGGGAACGACGACGGCAGTGCGGCAACGCATGGTCGTGCTCCCCTCGATCCGACGCCGGACGGCGCTGCGATGCCGTGTGCACCGCGCGTCCCGAGTCTAGGGAGACATGCCGGTCCCACGACACCGGTTTATCCGCAGCCGAGTTCTCGGCGCGATCGTGCTGCCGCAGAGCAGCAACTCCGACGGCGGCCGGCGTGGTCTTCGGCCGGTACGAGACCGGATCGGGCACCCGCTGCTCCCGATGCGACTCTTCCGCAGCTCCGCGCCTCCCGTCGGTACGGTCGTCACCGCGCGGACGTCGTGCTCGGCGTGATCTTCTTCGTCATGCTCTACCTGCAGCACGTGCGGGGCTTCACCCCGGTCGAGGCCGGTGTGCGCACGCTCCCGCTGAGCCTCGCCTCCTGGTCGCGGCCCGGTGGGTGCCGCGCTGGTACGCGCGAGGGCGCCCGTACGCAGAGTCAGCGTACGGGTACGCACGGTGGACGAGTCGGGTGATCAAGCCTGACCATGGGCCGGTTGCGACACGGTACGTGGAAGGTGGCCGGGATGGCGGCGTGCGAGACCAGCGGGGACGACGGGAACAGCCAGGCGGACAGCGCCGATTGCGGACCGGGCAGCGGCCCGCCCGGGGACACGAACGGCGTCACGAGCGCCGCCGAGCCTGAGAGTTTGGACAGCCTCAAGGCGTTCGGCGAGGTCGTCAAGGCCTTCCGGAAGCGTGCGCGGCTGACGCAGGAGCAGTTCGCCCCACAGGTGCGGTACTCGGTGCCGACCGTAGCCTCCATCGAACAGGGCCGCCGGTTCCCTCCGGCGGCATTCGTCGACCGGGCGGAGGAGGTGCTCGACGCCTTCGGCGCGCTCCGGGGCGCGGCACGGCATCTGTCGCGGCGGCCGGGGCTGGCGAGCTGGTTCCGGCAGTGGGCCCAGCTGGAGGCGGAGGCGGTCAACCTCTATACGTACGAGTGCCGTTTGATCCCCGGCCTGCTGCAGACGGAGGCGTACGCGCGCACGCTGTTCTCGGAGCGCCTGCCGCCACTCGGCGACGAGCAGATCGAGGCCATGCTCTCCGCGCGGACGGAGCGTCAGCGGTTGCTTCGGGAACGGCCGAACACCGCGTTCAGCTTCATCGTCGAGGAGCATGTGCTCCGGCGCGGCACGGGAGCGAGCCCGGAACTTCTCCACCACGTCCTCGAACTCGCGGCACTTCGGAACATCGAGGTCCAGGTCATGCCGCAGAAACGAGTTATCCACGCCGGTGTCGACGGTCCGATGCAGCTGCTGGAGACGCCCGACAACAAGTGGTACGGCTACTGCGAGGGGCAGGAGAGCGGGCGGTTCGTCTCCGACCCCAAAGTGGTCAGCATGCTCCAGATGCGGTATGCCAGGATGCGGTCACAGGCTCACTCCTTGGAGGAGTCCCTGAGCCTGCTGCGGCAGATGCGAGGAGCAGCATGAGCACCACAGAACTGGCCTGGTTCAAGAGCAGTTACAGCGGCAGCTCCGGCGACAGTTGCGTAGAGGTGGCGACCGCCCCCGCGGCCGTCCACGTCCGGGACTCCAAGGTCGAGCAGAGCCCCCAACTCGCGGTGTCGCCCGCGTCGTGGACGAGCTTCGTCTCGTACGCCGCCCGGACCTGACTGCCCGGGGAGCGCGCCGCGCCGCTTCAAGTCCGTTGCTCAGGAGTCCACTTGACCGCTGTCGGTGGGCCTTCTCAGCGACGGTGGCGCCGCGGTACGAAGCGGACCGTCAGACCCGGCACGGCCTGCGCGGCCGGGTGGAGCAGACTCTCGGGGACGACCCCGATCACCGGATAGCCACCGGTGGTGGGGCAGTCGGCGAGGAAGACGACGGGCCGGCCGTCCGGTGGCACCTGCACGGCGCCGACCACCATGCCTTCGCTCGGCATTTCACGGTGCACGGCCCGCTCCAGCGGCGGGCCGTCCAGCCGCAGGGCGATGCGGTTGCTGTGCTGGGAGATCTCGTAATGACCCGTGGCGAGGGTGTCCACCGCGGCGGCGGTGAACCAGTCGTCGCGCGGCCCGAGCAGTACGGGCAGCACCAGCTCCTCGGGCGGCGCCGGCCACAGCAGCGCGTCGGCATGCAGCGGTGGGCCCGCCGCCTCGCCGAGGGGCAGCGTCTCTCCGTCCTTGAGCGGGGCCGGACCCAGCCCGGAGAGCAGATCGGCGGACCGGCTGCCCAGGACGGGGGCGACCGTGATGCCTCCCCCGACGGCGACATAGCTGCGCAGGCCGCTGGTCGGCGTGCCCACGTCGAGTACGGCGCCGGCCGGCAGACGCACGACGGTCCCCCACGCCGCCGGCCGGCCGTTCACCCGCACCGGCGCCGGGGCCCCCGTCACGGCGACCACCACAGAGCGGTCGGTCCGCACCGCGACGCCGGTCAGCGTGGTCTCCAGCGTCGCCGCGTCGGCGGGGTTGCCCACCAGTCGGTTGGCGAGCCGGTGCGCGGGCAGGTCGAGGGCCCCGGCACGCGGTACGCCGAGCCCGGCGTGACCGGTCCGGCCGAGGTCCTGGACGGTGGTGAGGGCACCGGCCCGTACGACGTCCAGCGTGCCGCCGCTCATGCCGTGCGCCCTCTCGCTGCCGCTGCGGCTCCCGGCGCGGCTTCCTCGGCGACGAAGCGCACGCGCGTGCCGGGTGTCAGCAGTGCCGCGGGTTCGCGTTCGATGTCCCACAGGCGCACCCCGGTCGTCCCGATCAGCTGCCAGCCGCCCGGGGAGGCCCGCGGATACACGCCGGTGTAGGGGCCTGCGAGCGCCACCGAACCCGCGGGCACCGATGTGCGGGGCGCGGAACGGCGCGGCACGTGGTAGCGCTCGCCGAGGCCGAGCATGTAGGCGAACCCCGGGGCGAATCCGCAGAACGCCACCCGGTGTTCCGTACCGCTGTGGATTCGCGCCACCTCGTCCTCCGTGACCCCCCACAGGTCGGCGACGGCGCCGAGATCGGCCCCGTCGTAGCGCACGGGGAGCTCCACCAGAGGACCGCCTCCGGCCGCCGACAGGGGGACGGACCACTGGCGCAGCTCGGCCTCCATGGCGTGGACGTCGGCGACGCCGTAGAGGAGCACGGTCCGGTCCCCGGGCACGATGTCGCGCACCGGCGCCGGGGTTCCCCGGCCGCACCGGTCGAGGATGCGGGCGTGCCAGGCCTGTGCCTCTTCCGGCGTGTCCAGGTCCACGAGGAGGGAGTCCTCCCCGACCGGTCTCAGCCTCATACGAACGCCTCCACCCTGACCCCGGCCGCGTCGAGCGCCGCGCGCACCTGCCCGGCCGCCGCGACTGCTCCTGGGGTGTCGCCGTGCAGGCACAAAGAGCGTGCCCGTACCGCCACGGGCTCGCCGGTCAGCGCCGTGACGCGGCCGTCCCGCGCGAGAGCGACGGCCCTGCGGGCGACCTCCGCCGGATCGGTGATCACGGCACCGGGGATGCTTCTGGGAACGAGCGTTCCGGTGGCCGTGTAGGCACGGTCGGCGAACGCCTCTTCCGCGACGGGGAGACCGACCCGCGCCGCCTGTACGTGCATGGCGGAGTCGGGCAGGCACAGCACCACGAGCCCCGGGTCGGCGAGCCGGGCGCCGGCGGCCACGGCGGCGGCCTGCTCATGGTCGGCCACCACCCGGTTGTAGAGCGCTCCGTGCGGCTTGACGTAACCCACCGCCGCTCCGGCGGCGCGGGCGAACGCCTGGAGGGCGCCGATCTGGTACGTGACCTCGTCGGCGAGCTCGTCCGCGGGCACGTCCATGGCCCGGCGGCCGAAGCCGGCGAGGTCCCGGTAGGAGACCTGGGCGCCGATCCGTACACCGCGCTCGGCGGCCGTGTCGCAGACGCGTCGCATGGTGCCGGGATCGCCCGCGTGGAAGCCGCAGGCGACGTTCGCGCTGGTGACGAGGGACAGCAGTGCCTCGTCATCGGTGAGGGTCCATCGCCCGAAGCCCTCCCCGAGGTCCGCGTTGAGGTCGATCACGAGCTCTGTCACCGCTGCGTCTCCTTGGAATGGTCCGTCGGTCAGCAGGTACCACCGCGCTGCTGCGGGTGCCCATGCGGCGGTCCGGTCAGCCGCATTCACGATCACATCACACAACATAGAAATCGTTGAACGATCCGACAAGGTCTCTGTTGTTTCGTTCAATGATTTCCGGTTGACTGACCCCCGGACCGGCCGGCGCGGCCCCGGAAACCGTCGGACGACCGCCGGCCGCGGGAGAAGGACGGACTCATGACAGCCGAGGTCGACCCCGCCGTGCTCGTCGGCGACCGCGCCCTGCTCGGACGCTCCAGCACCGCCGAACGGGTCGCGGACATCCTGCGCACACGCATCTCCGAGGGGTACCTTCCGCCGGGGAGCAAGCTGTCGGAGGACGCCATCGGCGGCGCCCTGGGCATCTCCCGCAATACCCTGCGCGAGGCGTTCCGCCTGCTCACACACGAACGGCTGCTGGTCCACGAGCTCAACCGCGGCGTCTTCGTGCGCATGCTGACCGTGCAGGACGTCACCGACATCTACCAGGTGCGCAGGCTCATCGAGTGCGCGGCGGTCCGCGGACTCGATGCCCCGCCCTACGACCTGAGCCACGCGGAGGCGGCGGTCGCCGAGGGCGAGAAGGCCGCGAAGGAAGGCGCGTGGCGCGACCTCGGCACCGCCAACATCCACTTCCACCACGCCGTCGTGGCCCTCGCCCGCAGCAGGCGCCTCGACGAGCTGATGCGCGGCATCCTCGCCGAACTGCGCCTGGTCTTCCACGCGATGGACAATCCCCGCGGCTTCCACGAGCCGTACCTGGAGCGCAACCGCGAGATCCTCTCCGCCCTCAAGGCGGCTGACCGCACCAAGGCCGAACTGCTGCTCGCGGCGTATCTCGACGACGCGGAGCAGCAGTTGGTCGAGCGGTACTCCGAACTCCTCGGCCCGTGAGCCGCATACGCTCCGCGCGGCGCTCCGGCCGCCCCCTCAGTGGGCCGAGGCCGTCCTCCTGGCGAGCCATTCGTCACGCGTGAGGGCATGGACCACGGTGTCGCGCCAGCCGGTGTCGCCGTGGCGGTCCTGCCGGAACGTCGCCTCCCTGCGCATTCCGAGTCGCGCGCAGAGGGCCAGGGAGGGCTCGTTGGCCGCGTCCACCGTCGCGGCGATCCGGTGGGCCCCCAGACCGGTGGCGAGGTCGAGCAGGGCCGTGGCCGCCTCGCGGGCGTACCCCCGGCCCTGAAACGCGGGGTGCAGGACCCACCCGACCGCGACCTGGGCATGGGCGGCGCTGGTGAGGATGAAGGTGAGGTCGCCGATGACCCGTTCGTCCCGCCCGCCGCCGAGGCCCCGCTCACCGGGCAGCACGACGGCGAGGGCGACCGCTTCACCGTCGCCGGCCAACGTGCGTTGCTTCGCGCGCAGTTCGGTGTGCTCACCGCTGGCTTCCCGGTCGCGCAACGGCCAGGGCAGATGGGCCACGACCTCGGGCAGTCGCTGATAGGCGTGGATGTCGTCGGCGTCCAGCGGGCGGATCGGCCGCAGCATCAGCCCTCGGTCCAGATGGGCGACGCGTCCAGGCCCGCGAGGTCGAAGGGCAGACGCAGTCGCGGCCCGGTGCCCCCGGTTGTCGTGGTCATGGATCCCCCTACGGGACGGACAGGAACGGAAGGGTGCACGGTCGACCCCCACCGCACGGTAGCCGCCGCTCAGTGACGCCTACGGCGCGCTGCTCGATGCCGCCGGCCGGCGAGTGGAACGCCGAGCAGATCCTGGCGCCCGTCTCTCTCGTCACCGCCGCCATGATCGCTGCCGCCTCCTGTGCCGCTTCGGGCTCCAACACGACCTACGACAGCCGTATCGCTCTCGACACCTGGACCATCGGCCGCGTCATCGCGCTCGCCGGGGCGACGCCGGGCTCCGGTACCGCATCCGCTGCAGGGCGAGGCTCTCCGCGCGCTCGGCAGACCCGCGCTGAGCGAGACCGAACTCGCCACACCGGCGCCCACGCGGCTGCTGCCCAACGGCACGGTCCTGGTCGATCAGCCGTGCCGCTGAAGGACCTCGTCACGGGCCTGACGGAAGTGGAACTCCCCGGCCGCGCGAAGCAGCTCCTGGCACTTCGGCCGAACACCCCCGCGAACCCTGCGGCCTGATCTCCGGGGGCGCCGCCAGGGTCGTACGGCGCGGGGGCCGCTCGGACCGCGGCGAGGTCCGGAGCCCGGCCACCGCAGAGGGCACGGGGGCGGGTCCGGAAACCGGCCACCGCGCTCGTACGACGCGGGGCCGCTCGGAGCAGGGCGGCTCGGGGGTCGGGCCGCAGCGGAACTCGCCCGGGCCCGAGCGGGTGAAGGGACGGCACGGCACGTGTCGGGCCGGTCGGCGGCGCCTTCGGGCGGACGCCGCAGCCCGCCCGTCGCACACGGCGGCCGGAGCAAGGTGCTCATGAGCGGTGGGCTCAGCCGGAGACCTCTCCGGAGCTTTCGACCGGCTGTCCGGCGGCACGCCGAATCTCGGCGTTGATGCGCCGCGCTTCTTCGAGCTGGTCCTCGAGGATGACGATGCGGCAGGCGGCTTCGACCGGGGTGCCCTGGTCGACGAGTTCCCGCGCGCGGGCCGCGATCCGCAGTTGGTACCGCGAGTAGCGCCGGTGACCGCCCTCGGAGCGCAGCGGGGTGATCAGCCGCGCTTCACCGATCGCGCGAAGGAAGCCGGGCGTGGTGCCCAGCATCTCGGCGGCCCGTCCCATCGTGTAGGCGGGGTAGTCATCGTCGTCGAGTCGGCCACCGAGCGCATTATCCGCTGCCATCTGCACCTCTTCTTCCTGAGAACGCGTCGAGGGGCCCTGGTGCCGTACGGCACCAGGGCCCCGAAGGAAATTGAACACCATCTGTCGGCCCTAGTCCTGCGCCGACCTTCTGTTTCCGCGGCATCGCCCCGAAGAGGGACGGGAGCGCGGGGATCGCGAATGCGTGACCGGGGACCACCTTCCGTTCCGGGGTCTTGCGGTACCCGGGGAGTCTTCCTCGCCCGGGCGATCCTGATGGCGTCTGCTTCCTCCGTTCCTTCCTCTGGGACTTACCTGCTACTTGTACTGCTTCCGATGGCCCCTGATCACTGCGGGCCACCCAGTACGGCGGTCAGCCCCGTCGCCATCCTGCGAAACCGGCTCCGGAACTCCACCACCGCACCGAACTGCTGGTACTGCGTGTTGCCACTGCTCGGCAGTTCGTCTCTGCCGGGCTCTCTCTGATCTCGGCTACAACAGGAACACTAACCAGACCGGGAGCGAATGTCTACTACGGCGAGCATAGATTTTTGGGCGCTCGGGACGGAGGTAACGTGAGATCACGGAACGGACCCGACCAGGACGCTCCGCCCCTGCTCAGGGGCGTCTCTCGGTCCCCGGGGCTGCAGCGGGCAGCTCCACGGCGATGCGCAGTCCGCCCGAAGGACGCGGGGTGATCACGAGCGTGCCGTCGTGCGCGTGGGTGATGCTCTTGACGATGGCCAGGCCGAGGCCGACCCCCGCGTGGTCGGTGCGTACGCGTCCGCTGCCGCGCCGAAACGGTTCGGTAAGTGTCGGGACCAACTCCGGCGAGAGGTGCTCGCCGGTGTTCTCGACCGTGAGCACCACGCTCTCGGGACGGACCCCCGTCCCGACCCGCACCGTCCCCTGCTCGGGCAGGTTGTGCACAACGGCGTTGTGCACCAGGTTCGTCGTCATCTGAAGCAGGAGCGCTTGCCACCCGGCGGCCAGGGCGGTGTCACCGGAGGTCTCGAAGGTCACGCCCCGCTTCTCGGCGAGCGGGAGCAGTGATTCTGTGGCCTCCTCCACGAGGAGGGACAGGTCGACGGGTTCCAGGGGGAAGGACCGCTGCCCGGCCCGGCCGAGCAGAAGCAGCGCCTCGGTGAGGTTGATCGCGCGGGCGTTGACGGCATGGAGGCGGTCGATGATTTCGCCGGGGTCGTGGTCCGGATCGGTGCGGGCCACGTCGAGAAGCGCCTTCGAGATCGCCAGCGGGGTGCGCAGCTCGTGCGAGGCGTCGGCCGCGAATCTCCGCTGCTCGGCGACGTGTGCTTCGAGCTGCGCGATCATGGCGTCGAAGGAGTCGGCAAGTTCGCGGAACTCGTCGTTGCGGCCTTCCAACCGGATGCGGTGGGAGAGCGACCCGTTCGCGACGTGCCGCGTGGCATCCGTGACGCGGGTCAGCGGGGCGAGCATGCGGCCGGCGAGCAGCCACCCTCCCAGGAGGCCGAACACCAGCAGGAAAGCCATGATCACGGCCGCCCCCGCCGCGAACTCGCGTGCGAGGACCGAACGGACCTGCAATCCGCCGATGCTGCTAGTCACGTCGGGCAGGTTGCTCAGCAGGAAGACCCACACCGCCGCGATCAGCAGCACGCGCAGATCCCGGACTTCGGAGGCCTCGGCAGCCTGGTGGAGACCTTCCTGCCGTGGTGCGGCCTGTTCGTCCCGGTGCTGCTGGCCGGGGCACTGTGGGTGGGTGAGGGCAACCCGGACCCCGTCGGCACCGCCCGCGACCTGGCCGCCTCCGGGGCGGACGTGCTCGCCCTGGTGGAGCTGACCCATCATGCCCGGGGCACGTACGAGAAGGAGCCCGCGGAGGCGTACCCCCTACCACGCGGTGCAGGGCACGGTCGGGCTGTGGAGCAAGCTGCCGCTGTCCGACACCCGGCCGATCGACACCTGGATGGACTACGGGCCGCCGGCGGACACCAAGCCGGCCGACGTCAGGTCGGCCTACAACCGGGCGCTGCGCACCACGGTTGCCACGGGCCAAGGGCCGCTGGCGGTCTATGCCGCCCACCTCGGATCCGTACGGCTGATGCCCCGAGGGGGCTTCTGGACGGACAGCAAGGACCGCAACGCGCATGCGCTCGGCGAGGCCCTCGCCGCCGAGCGGACCGAACGGGTGGTGCTGCTCGGCGACCTGAACGGCACCATGGACGACCGCGCGCTCACCGGCATCACCTCGCGGATGCGCTCGGCCCAGGACGAGGCCGGGGACGGCTTCGGCTTCACCTGGCCTGCGAAATTCCCGGTGGTGCGGATCGACCACATCCTCCTGCGCGGCGTGGAGCCGCAGAGTTCGTGGGTGCTGCCCGCCACCGGCAGCGACCACCTGCCCGTGGCAGCAAGGATCAGCTGGTGACCACGAGGAACCGGCCCCGACCCGCGGGTGCCGTTGATGAGCGGCCGCCAGGTGCCGGGCAGTCCGTTCCTGCACGGAACGATCACGTCCGCGGTGCGTACTCCCGGATCCCGGGCCCCGGGCCGGACTCCCCCATCCATGGAGAGGGCCCGGGTGAAATAAACTCGCTTGTCATGTCGAAACCTGACGCTCTGCTCGTCGACGTGGCCGCCCTGGTGGAGTCCGGGCAAAGCAATCTCATGTCTCTGACCGTGGTCACCGGTGGCGCTGTCATCACCGGCCGGCTGGCACCCGAAGCCATGTGGCGGCAGCGGGTGTCGGAGGTCCTGACGGATTCGGAGAGCCTGCGGGCGTTCTCCGGCGCCTTCAGCGCCTCCCCCGCCAGGCAGGGCCCGCCCACTCATCTGCACTTCCACGTGGCGCGGATCCTCCAGGGCACGGTCGGGATTCCCGAGACAGGCGGTATGTACCGCGTCTCGATCGAAGACGTCAGCGCCTGGACCGTCGGCGACTTCAGCTACTCCGACCACTGAATCCACCACTACGAGACCAGTACACGAGGAAGAGGGCCCGACCGGCGCGCGCCGGTCGGGCCCTCTTCGTTCCTTGCCTCTCCGGTGCCCTGTCAGGTCCGGAGGGTGCCGTGGGTCAGGCCACCGTGGTGCCGAGCGAGGCGTGCGCCTGCTGGAGCGGGGTGAGGGTGCTCACGGGCGCGGCCGGGACCTGTGACCGGCAGGTGAAGCCCAGCCCCGTCATCGCCCGGACCACCTCGCCCGCGCTGAAGTCACGGCGATCCTGTCGGGTGATGACCGCGCCCACCTGCTTGACGGGGTACTGACGACGGCCGATGACCACGAAGTCACCGGTGATCGGCTCGGGCTTGACGCCCTTCATCGAGTCCAGCACGCCACTCTTGGTCAGATCGAAGGGGAAGCGAGCGATGACGCAGCGCATGAGACCTCACAGGGAGAAGTGGGGAAGCGGAAGGGGAGTCCGCAATGGGTCCGGCGGTTCAACAGGGGAGGGCGGCGACATCACTCAGCCGCACCGTGTCCGTGCGGACGGCGCTGTCGCGTACGGCCACGAGCTGCGCCAGGGTGACGGATCCGGTGCACTGGTCGTCCGCGTCGCAGATGAGCAGACGCCCCGCACGGGCGCCGGCCATCACGGACAGCGCCACCTCCACGGTCATGTCGCCCCAGACCTTCGCGGTCGTGTCGCCACGGACCTGCGGTCCGGCCGCCGCCACGAGGCCGGCCGCCGTCCTGGTGCCGGAAGCCGGACCGACCGGACGGGACTTCAGCTGAACCGGTGCCAAGAGATGCCTCCTGCGACGATGGGTGACGGCCTTGATCAATGACGTCCTGGTGCCTCAGGCCGCCGTGCCGACGGCGGCCTGCCGGCGGGGCGCGCGGCGCGCGGCCTGCGACGCGTTGCGGCCGCGCCGGGCGCGGGAGCCGGTGCTGCGCGCGGGGCGCTCGGTCACCGGTGCGGTGATGACGACCGGCGTGCCGGACGGTGCCTGCGCGCCGGTGATGCGGTTCAGTTCGACGCCGCCGGACCTGACCTGAGTGGTCGTCGGGCGGACCCCGGCGTGCGACAGGAGGCGGGCCATGTCGCGGCGCTGGTTCGGGGTCACCAGGGTGACGACGCTGCCCGACTCGCCGGCCCGGGCGGTGCGGCCGCCGCGGTGCAGGTAGTCCTTGGGATCGGTCGGCGGGTCGACGTTGACGACGAGGTCGAGGTTGTCGACGTGGATGCCGCGGGCGGCGACGTTCGTGGCGACGAGCACGGTTACATGCCCGGTCTTGAACTGCGCCAGCGTGCGGTTCCGCTGCGGCTGGGACTTGCCTCCGTGCAGTCCCGCGGCCCGTACGCCGCTGCTGAGCAGGTCCTTCGTCAGCCGGTCCACGCCGTGCTTGGTGTCCAGGAACATGATCACCCGGCCGTCGCGGGCGGCGATCTCCGTCGTCGTGGCGTGCTTGTCGGAGCTGTCGACGTGCAGCACGTGGTGCTCCATCGTCGTGACGGCGCCGGCCGACGGGTCGACGGAGTGCACGACCGGATCGTTCAGGTAGCGGCGGACGAGCAGGTCGACGTTGCGGTCGAGGGTGGCGGAGAACAGCATCCGCTGGCCGTCCGGGCGGACCTGGTCGAGCAGGGCGGTGACCTGGGGCATGAAGCCCATGTCGGCCATCTGGTCGGCCTCGTCGAGGACGGTGACCGAGACCTGGTCGAGTCGGCAGTCGCCGCGCTGGATCAGGTCCTTCAGCCGTCCGGGAGTCGCCACGACGACCTCCGCGCCGCTGCGCAGCGCACCGGCCTGCCTGCCGATCGACATCCCGCCGACGACCGTGGCCATCCGCAGTTTCAGCGACCGGGCGTACGGGGTGAGCGCGTCGGTGACCTGCTGGGCCAGCTCGCGCGTCGGGACGAGGACCAGCGCCAGCGGAAGTCGCGGCTCTGCGCGCTTCCCCGCGGTACCGGCCAGCATGGCCAGGCCGAAGGCGAGGGTCTTGCCCGAACCGGTGCGGCCGCGGCCGAGCACGTCACGGCCGGCCAGGGTGTTGGGCAGCGTCGCGCCCTGGATGGGGAACGGCACGGTCACGCCCTGCGAGGCGAGCGCCGCGAGCAGCTGCGCGGGCATGTCGAGGTCGGCGAACCGCTCGACGGCGGGCAGGGCGGGGGTCACGGTGACGGGGAGTGCGAACTCACCCTGCGCCGCGGCGGGTCGGCGGCCGTAACCACCGGAGCGGCCACCTCCACCGGAGCGACCGGAGGAACCCGAGCGGGTGGGAGCCGGCGAGCCGAAACGGCTGCCGCGGCCGGAGCCACCGCCGCTACGGGTGCGGGAATAGCGGTCGTCGGTACGTGTGCGGTTCATACGGAACCTTCCTCGATGTGGCGCGTATCAAGGAATTACCGCAGCAGAGGAGCAGCACGGAGAATCGCGAGAACGAGCCAGGCAGAAAGCGAAAACGAAATCGAATCGGACCGCTCGTGAGAATCCCCGGCAGGTCACCGGACGGGCAGATCGATTCGTACGTCAAGGCCGGAATGAGTCCCTGCCGAATGTTCGTCCGGAGGCGGGAGGGACGTCCGCCACGCGAGAAAAAAGCGATCTCCGGAAGGGGCCGCGGCACGATGGGCCGCGGTGGCGGGGCCGGGGCCCCGCAACTGAACGAGCCGGGGCCCGCACCCCAAGGTGCGGGCCCCGGCTCGATCACGCGTCAGCGTCAGGCCGGAACGATGTTCTCGGCGGTCGGGCCCTTCTGGCCCTGCGCGATGTCGAAGTTCACCTTCTGGCCTTCCAGCAGCTCACGGAAGCCCTGGGCGGCGATGTTCGAGTAGTGGGCGAACACGTCGGGGCCGCCACCGTCCTGCTCGATGAAGCCGAAGCCCTTTTCCGCGTTGAACCACTTCACGACGCCAGATGCCATGTCAAATCTCCTTCAGGGGCAGTACCCGGAGTCCACACCGTGCGGTCTCCGTGTCGCCGCAATGATTACCCCGTCCGGAAATGACCGGATACACAAAAGCGCTCACAGCGACCTGAGGGGCCGCCGGGGCACTTGGATTTTCGGGAACCACAACTGCAACTGATAACGACAGTAGCACGGTGAGACCGACCCCGCGCGGCGCGTAATTCTTTTCCGCCTGTTACGCGAGATACCCTCACCGCGCGTTGCGCTGATTTCTCATCCGGCGGTCACAGATATTCGCCCGCCCCGGACTGATCTCTTCACGGACGGCGGCCGTCGGTCCCCTCGGGCGAGGACGCCGGCGGCGTGCGTGGCCCGGCTTCCGGCCGCCGCGCCAGGGTGGCGAGTGGGCGCACCGCCCGGCCGGCGCCTGGCCGGATCCGCCCGGACGAGCGTGGCGCAGATCACCGACGAGCGGCGGTCCCGGCAGTGACGCAGGCCATCGTCTGCCTCCGCGATCTCTGGGAAGGTCTCCGATACGGTGTCGAGCGCTTCGGACCAAGGTCCCCGGCGCATCGCCGCCGCCCATATGACCACCGGACGCCGGCACCGGCGTCCCGTGCGACATCGCCCGTCCTGAGGCCGCCCGGCCCGCGACACGACTGGGGAGTTTGATGTTCGGCAAGGTATTGGTCGCCAACCGCGGCGAGATCGCGATCCGCGCGTTCCGCGCAGCGTTCGAGCTCGGAATCTCCACAGTGGCGGTGTTCCCCTACGAGGACCGCAACTCCCTTCACCGGGCCAAGGCCGACGAGGCGTACCAGATCGGTGAGCCCGGCCACCCCGTGCGGGCCTACCTCTCGGTGGACGAGGTGATCAAGGCGGCCCGGAAGGCGGGGGCCGACGCCATCTACCCCGGCTACGGCTTCCTTTCGGAGAACCCTGACCTCGCCGCCGCGTGCGCCGAGGCCGGTATCGCCTTCGTCGGACCGCCGGCGTCGGTACTGCACCTGACCGGGAACAAGTCCCGTGCCGTCGCGGCCGCGCGGGAGGCGGGCGTACCGGTGCTGAAGTCCTCCGAACCGTCCGAGGACGTCGACGCGCTCGTCGCCGCGTCCGAGGACATCGGTTTCCCCGTCTTCGTGAAGGCCGTCGCGGGCGGCGGCGGACGCGGGATGCGCCGGGTCGCCGAGCCCGGGGAGCTCCGCGAGGCGATCGACGCGGCCATGCGCGAGGCGCGCTCCGCGTTCGGTGACGCCACGGTCTTCCTGGAGCAGGCGGTGGTCAACCCCCGCCACATCGAGGTGCAGATCCTCGCCGACGCCGAGGGCAATGTCGTACACCTCTACGAGCGGGACTGCTCGGTGCAGCGCCGCCACCAGAAGGTCGTCGAGATCGCGCCCGCCCCGAACCTCGACCCGGAGCTGCGGGCACGCATCTGCGCCGACGCCGTGGCCTTCGCACGCCACATCGGCTATGTGAACGCGGGCACCGTCGAATTCCTCGTCGACGAGCGCGGCAACCATGTCTTCATCGAGATGAACCCGCGCATCCAGGTCGAGCACACCGTCACGGAACAGGTCACCGGACGCGACCTCGTCATCGGACAGCTGCGCATCGCCGCCGGCATGACGCTGCCCGAACTGCGCCTCACCCAGGACGACATCGTCCTCAACGGCTCCGCCCTGCAGTGCCGCATCACCACCGAGGACCCGGCCAACGGCTTCCGGCCCGACACCGGCACGATCTCCGCCTACCGCTCCCCCGGCGGTCCCGGCGTCCGGCTCGACGGTGGCACGGTCCACACCGGCGCCGAGGTCTCCGCCCACTTCGACTCGATGCTCGTCAAGCTCACCTGCCACGGGCACGACTTCGCCAACGCGGCCCGCCGCGCGCGCCGGGCCATCGCCGAATTCCGCATCCGGGGAGTCGCCACCAACCTGCCGTTCCTGGGCGCCGTGCTGGACCACCCCGCGTTCCGGGCCGGGCGTATCACCACCAGCTTCATCGACGAACACCCGGAGCTGATGCGGGCCCGGCCGTCGGCCGACCGAGGCAGCCGCATGCTCAGCTACCTCGCCGAGATCACCGTCAACCAGCCGTACGGTCCGCGCCCCGAGGTCATCGACCCGGTGGACAAGCTGCCCGCCGTCCCGCTCGGAGAGCCGCCCGCCGGGTCGCGGCAGCGCCTCGCCGCCCTCGGGCCGGAGGCATTCGCCGCCGAACTGCGCGCCCAGTCGGCCGTCGCCGTCACCGACACGACGTTCCGCGACGCCCATCAGTCCCTGCTGGCGACCCGGGTCCGGACCCGCGACCTGCTGGCCGTGGCACCGCACGTCGCCCGCAGCGCACCGCAGCTGCTGAGCCTCGAATGCTGGGGAGGCGCCACCTACGACGTGGCGCTGCGATTCCTCGCCGAGGACCCGTGGGAGCGGCTTGCCAAGATCCGGGATGCCGTGCCCAACATCTGCACCCAGATGCTGCTCCGCGGCCGCAACACCGTCGGCTACACGCCCTACCCCACCGAGGTCACCGAGGCGTTCGTCGCCGAGGCCGCGAAGACCGGGATGGACATCTTCCGGATCTTCGACGCCCTCAACGACGTGTCCCAGATGCGTCCGGCCATCGACGCCGTGCGCGCCACCGGCACGTCGGTCGCCGAGGTCGCCCTCTGCTACACCGCCGACCTCTCCGACCCCCGCGAGACCCTGTACACGCTGGACTACTACCTGCGTCTCGCCGAGCAGATCGTGGACGCGGGCGCCCATGTCCTCGCCATCAAGGACATGGCCGGGCTGCTGCGCCCGCCCGCCGCCCGCACCCTCGTCACCGCGCTGCGCGAGCGGTTCGACCTGCCCGTCCACCTGCACACGCACGACACCGCTGGCGGGCAGCTCGGCACCCTCATCGCCGCCATCGACGCGGGAGTCGACGCCGTCGACGCGGCTGTCGCCTCCATGGCCGGCACCACCAGCCAGCCCCCGCTGTCCGCGCTGGTCGCCGCCACCGACCACACGGAGCGCGCGACCGGACTCTCCCTCCAGGCCGTCGGCGACCTGGAGCCCTACTGGGAGGCGACCCGGAAGGTGTACGCCCCCTTCGAGTCCGGTCTCGCCTCGCCCACCGGCCGGATCTACCACCACGAGATCCCTGGCGGGCAGCTGTCCAACCTGCGCCAGCAGGCCATCGCCCTCGGTCTGGGCGACCGCTTCGAACTCATCGAGGACTGCTACGCCGCGGCCGACCGCATGCTCGGCCGGTTGGTGAAGGTGACGCCGTCGTCGAAGGTGGTCGGCGATCTGGCGCTGCACCTGGTGGGTGCCGGGGTCTCGGCGTCGGACTTCGAGTCCGACCCGGGCAAGTTCGACGTCCCGGACTCGGTGATCGGCTTCCTGCGCGGTGAGCTGGGCGACCCGCCCGGCGGCTGGCCGGAGCCGTTCCGCACCCGGGCGCTGCAGGGCCGCCCGGCGAAGGCCGAGACGCCGCAGCTGTCGGACGAGGACCGCGAGGGCCTGGCGCAGTCACCGCGCGCGACCTTGAACCGGCTGCTGTTCCCCGGCCCCACCAAGGAGTTCAACGCCCACCGCGAGGCGTACGGCGACACCTCCGTCCTGCCGACGCGGGACTTCCTGTACGGGCTGGAGACGGAGACCGAGCACACCGTCACACTCGAGCCGGGCGTCACGCTGCTGATCGAGCTGGAGGCGGTCTCCGACGCCGACGAGCGCGGCTACCGCAGCGTACTGGCCACGCTCAACGGCCAGTTGCGGCCGGTGTCGGTACGCGACAAGTCCGTCGCCACCGAGGTCAAGGCGGCGGAGAAGGCGGACCGGGCCAACGAGGGCCATGTCGCGGCACCGTTCGCCGGAGTGGTCACGCTCCAGCTGGAGGAAGGCGCCTCGGTGTCGGCCGGCCAGACCGTCGCCACCATCGAGGCCATGAAGATGGAGGCGTCGATCACCGCCCAGACCTCGGGCACGGTGCGCCGTCTCGCGATCGGCAGGATCCAGCAGGTGGAGGCGGGCGATCTGCTCATCGAGATCGGCTGACCCGCCCGTCCGGCACAGAAGGGCCGGTCCCGGCGCCCCGAGCGCCGGGACCGGCCCTTCTCGCGTCCCGCTCGAGGGACAGGACAGCGGGAGCCCGTTCGCAACAGGTGCAGGGCGTACGTCAAGACATCGCAAAGTGTCAGACATACACCCATGATCGATTTCTCCGCGCAGATACCCTACGCCTGTCTTTGTGCGCGATTCACGCGACATGTCTGACCAAGATCCCTGTGCACGATCTTCCGATCGGCCGCGCCCTTCGTGAAGCACACAGATTGGGGCCAGCCCAGTGCCGGACATGAACTCTGCAATGACCGTGGGCGGCTTGGTGGTAGGGCTGGCGGGCGTGCTCCTCACCGTCTTCTACGCACGAAAAGCGGAGCGCTTGAACAGCATCCGCAAGCGCCTGGACTGGTCCGACCTGCAGGCCGCAGCCTCCGATCTCTCGCAGAAGATCAAAGCGGACCTCACTCCGGCAGCGGTCGTGACCCCGGGCCTGACGGGAGCCACTTTCGCGAACCTGCTCGTCTCCGACCTCCCGAACCAGCCACCCGTCTATGTCGGCATCCGGACCTGGAAGGCAGCGGCCCACTCCGCCGGATACACCTCCGATTCCTTCCGGATCGAGACCAAGAAGTGGATCGTCGAGATCCCCGCATCCGTATCGGCTCTCATAGAAAGTCAGGGCGACATACTCATCGTCGACGACTTCGCCATGTCCGGTGATTTCCTGGAGATGCTGAGGACCGAGCTCGTCGCAGCAGGGTTCCAGAAGGAAAAGATCCACTCATGCTCGCTCGCGGTGACCAAGGTGGCCATAAAGAATCACAAGGCCCCTGACTACTACTGGTGGATCGCCGACGACGACGACTTCTACTTCCCCTGGGGGAAAGCACGATGACCCGGAGCGAGGATTTCTTCGCCATCTGCGAAAACGTGGTCAGGACGGTGGAGAGGGAGGCCTCGCGTGTACCTGACTACAGCAGCTGCCACAGGAATCCGCGGCAGGTTCAGACGAAGACGTCCATCGGCGACGTGATCACCCAGCTCGACCGGACCATAGAGACCAGCCTCATCGAACGGCTGACGGACATCATTCCCGGTTCCCAGGTGATCGGCGAAGAGTCGGGCAAGCATGGCGAAGGACTGCTGAACTGGGTCATCGACCCCATCGACGGATCGACGAATGTCCTGCACGGCATGCCGCACGCGGCTGTTTCCGTCGCCCTGTGCGAAGGGTCGGTCCCCAGGGTCGGCGTGGTGCACAATCCCTTCACCTCGGAGAGCTACTACGCGGTTGCCGGTGCGGGCGCGTTCTCGCGCACCCGGGAGGGGGAGACCGTGGGCGCCTCGCGCAAACCCATCCGGGTGTCACCGAACACCCAACTGGAGCAGTCCCTGCTCGGGTTCGGGCTCCCGTACGACCGGAGCAAAGCACCGAGGATCTTCTCTGTCGCGGAGCGCGCATTCGCCCGATGTCAGGACCTGAGGCGACGCGGCAGCGCCGCGCTGGACCTGGTCTCCGTGGCCACTGGGGAGCTCGACGGCTACTTCGAGCTGGATCTGCGCGTATGGGACGTCGCCGCCGCCGGTCTCATCCTCCAAGAGGCGGGCGGCGCCCTCAGTTCCTGGGACGGCGCGTTGCTCCAGTGGGACTCTCCGGAGAGGAAACTGGACGTGCTGGCGACGAACGGCGCGATCCACGACGCCATGCGGGGATTCCTGCGGGAGTGACTGGGCCGAAGTCACACAGCGAATCGGGGGAAATGACTGTGTCACCGCGCATCAGCATCGTGGTCCCGACCTCTTTCCGCACGGCCAAGGTGCGGAAATCCGTCCGGTCGGTGCTCGCTCAATCCATGCCCGACCTGGAGCTGGTCGTGGTGAACAACGGGCAGCCGCCGGCGATCGCGAATTCCACGCTGGGCGACATCACCGACCCTCGTCTGCGCATCGTCACCCTGCGCAGGAACTCCTTCTTCTGCGCTCCCGTGAACCATGGCGTATCGGTATCCTCCGCGCCTTACGTGGCCACGCTGAACGACGACGCCTGGCTGGCCGGCGACTGGGCGGAGAACGTCCTTTCCACGTTCGAGAGAAACCCTGACGCCGGGTCCGTCGCCTCGCTGATCATCCAGGCCAACGACACGACACTGATCGACTCGGCGGGAAGCCATGTCGACCTCTGGGGGCGTGCGTCCAACCTCCTGTGGGGCGCACCACTGGCGTCCACTCCGGGCACCGCGTCACCGGTGTTCTCCGTGTCGAGCTGCTGTGCGGCCTACCGCCGCGCGTCATGGGACGCCGCCGGCGGACTCGACGAGGACTTCACCGCGTATCTGGAGGACGTCGACCTTGGCTTCCGGATGCAGTTGATGGGCATGACCTGCCTTTTCGAACCGGGCTGCCGTGCGTACCACTACGGCTCGGGCACGCCGACGCCGTCGGCCTACAAGGCATTCCTCATAGAGCGCAACCACGTGTGGAACGTCGTCAAGAACTTCCCGAGCGCCTTACTGAGGCGGCGTGCGCTTCCGATCATGAAGGCGCATTCACGTCCTGTGGTCCTGCAGAACGGGAGTTCACTGGGCTCGTTCCTGTCCGGCAAAGCAGCCGCGGCCGTGTTGTCCCGGAAAATTCTTCTGAAGAGGCAATCCGTCCAGCGGTCCCGGCGCATTTCCGTATCGGCACTGGAGGCCCTTCTGATGCCGACCGCGCCGCCGGTCTGCAAGCTTTGACCGCCGGGAGACGGCAACGCAACGCGGTCAGCTCAGACGCTCCCCCACGGGCGCGTGTCCGGGTCGGACTTCGAGGTGCGGATGGAGCGGGGCGAGGACGGCCTCGTCCGGACGGGGCTCTCGGACACCCGGGGCGACAGGAAGCCGCTGCCGTCTCTCAAGGAACCTGGAGAGGGCGGATACGGGCTGCTGCTCGTATCCGCCCTCACCGGCGCCTGGGCGCCAAGGACCGCCGCATCGAAAGGACCGTCTGGGCGACCGTGCCGGCGTCCCGTCAGAACAGGGTCACCGGATGGAGGCCGACGTCGTCAGAAGACGTGGTTGACGGGTGCCGAGTCCCGGAGCAGGTTGCCCGGGGCAGCGGGCTTGAACGGGACCGCCTTGTCGCCGGTGCCCGCGTAGAACTTGGCGCCCGAGGTTCCGACGGCGTAGAGATCGGCCCGCCCGTCGCGGTCGGCGTCACCGATGCCGACGAGGTGGGTGAAGACGCCCCAGCCCCCGCCGATCCTCGTGCGCGGGGCGTAGGTGCCGTCGCCCTTGCCCTCGTAGAGCCACAGGACACCGGCCTTGTCGCGGGCGACGAGGTCTCCGGCGGCGGTGCCGGTGATGTTGCCGGTGGCGGTGAGCTGGTTGTAGATCCCCCAGCCCCAGCCGATCTTCTTGCGGGGTGCGAACGGCGCGCTCGTGCTGCCCGTGCCCTTGTAGAACCACACGTCGCCGGCGGCGTCGGTGGCGAGGAGGTCGGACTTCTGATCGCTGTTGAGGTCGCTGCCGCCGGTTATGTTGTTGTAGATCTGCCAGCCGCTGCCGATCTTTGTGCGGCCGGCGAAGTTGCCGTTTCCGTTGCCCTGGTAGAGCCAGAGCACGCCGACGTTGTCACGGGCGACAAGGTCGCCGGCCGGGCTGCCGGCGATGTTCCCGACGGCCTCCAGTTGGTTGTAGATCTGCCAGCCGCCGCCGACCTTCACCCGACCCGTCGAGTACGGCTGCGGCGCGGACGCCACCTTGGCCGAGTCGTCGCGCCACAGCACGCCCCCGGCGTCACGGGAGAGCAGGTCCGGTGTGCTGTTGTTCGTGTAGTCGTGCACGCCGGTCGTGCGGGTGACCTTGAAGGTGCCGGCCTGCGCGACGTCCGGACCGATGCCGTTGAGCGGGGAGGCGGTGAAGTCCCAGGCGTAGTCGCCGCTGGGCGCGAACTCCTTCATGCCTTCGGCGTTGGGGAGCATCCCGTCCCAGCGGAAGTCGACGGATCCCTTGCCCTCGTAGGTGGCTGCCTGCGCGAAGTCGTACCGCACGCTGCGGCCCGTACCGACATGACGCACCGTCACGGAGCCCTGGGCGTTGGTCCGGGAGAGCACCCAGCGGAGCAGGGCCTGACCGTTGTTCTTGTCGAGGTCGACGACCGGGGGAAGGGCCGCGGTGTGCAGCGTGAGCACGGTCGGCTCGCCGGTGCTCGCGATCAGCGTGGCGGTGGGCCTGCCGTCCGCCCCGAGGGCGATCCGGTAGACCCCCTCGCCGTGGGCGACCGTACCGCCGCGCACGAGGAGCGCGCCGTCGGCGGTGGGGACGGAGGACGAGGCGTGGTCGAGGAGCTTGACCGTGGATTCGTCGACGAGGTTGACGGCACTGAGCGCGAAGTGTGGGGACGCTTCGGTCGCGGCGGCGCCGCCCGGAGCCGCGTACGTGACCCAGTCGCCCAGGACGCCGATGTGCGGGCGGACGGAGTCGCCCAGATCGGCCGCTTCCACGGCCGGCGTGCCCCCCGAACCGTCGCGGGTGGCGTACATGAGCTTGGCGTGCGCGGATGTCGGGGCGTCCACCCAGACCCAGTGGTCCCCGGAGAGGGCCGTGTCGGTGTCGTACGCGGACACGCCCACCTCGCGCTTCTCTACGACGGAGGCGGTGGCGACGTCCACGACGGCGAGGTAGGAGCGGTCGGTGTCGGCATCCGCCGAGACGTACCGGACGAGCGCTGAGCTGTCCGACAGGGCCTCGACGCTCTGGACCCTCGAGTTCGGCGTGAGGCCGGTCACCTGCCGGTCGCTGCCCGCCTGGTTCCCCTCGCCGATCAGACGGAGCTGGCCCACCTTGCTCTGGCTGTCCCAGGACGAGAAGACGAGAGTCCTGCCGACCACGCCCTTCCAGTAGAGCCGGGTGTCGGTCTGGTTGACGACCGCGGGGTCGCTGCCCGGCGACGACATGTCATGGAGCAGGTACCGGGTCGTACCGTCCTCCTTGGCGACGACGGTGTCGGAACCGCCGCCGCGGTACCCGCTGTACCACTCCGGGAGGTCCGTGGTGGTGCCGTCGACGGTGCTGGTCCAGCGGTAGTACGTGTGGTCCCATCGGCGCTCCACCGACAGGAACCCGGTCGGGCCGACACTGAGGATCTGGTCGGTGCGGGGGATGGAGATGACGCCGTCGACGGTCACCTGCGCGTCGGCGGGTCCGGCGTCCGCGGCGACGGCAGCGGTGGGCGTCGCGGCGATCGCGGGCGTCGTCGCGAGGCTCGCACCGACGGTCACGGCCAGAACGGTGGTGACGGCCGAGACGAGCTGATGTCGAGCGGGACGAACATGGATCAAAGCGGGATTCCTCTCAAGCGACCGGGCGCACCGGGGGTTGCGCGCCCGGTCAGACTGTTGATCACCTCAGAAGGTTGTGCCGGGTGGCGATGTCGTCAGACTGACAGCGGTGTCGCTCAGGCGAAGTGGTCGTACCGGCGCTTGGTGCCGTCGAAGTACACACGGTCCCTCCAGAAGCGGCCGGTGATGGTGTGGATCCACGGCGGCGGCTTCACGGTCGACCCCTGAACGTTCCACGACGGCAGCAGCCTGGCGGCCAAGGGCGACGTCGACGACGTCAACTTCGACTACCGTCTCGCCGGGTTCGGTTGCCTGGCCCACCCGGGTCCGGCCGAGGAATCGCCGCAGGGGATCTCCGGCACTACGGTCTGCTCGACCAGCGGGCCGCCCTGCGCCGGGTGCGGGACAACCTCGCCGCGTTCGGCGGCGACCCTGACTACGTGACCGTCTTCGGTGAATCGGCGGGCGGCAGCGTCTGCCAGAACCTGGTCTTGCCCCGCGCGACCGTCTTGTTCCACCGGGCCGTCGCCCAGTCGGTCCGCGGGTTCACGCTGCCTGCCCAGGAGTCGTGCGACCTGTGGACCCGGCCCGCCTCCTGACGACCCGACGGCCTGGACGGCCCGGCGCCCTTGCCCCACGCTGCCGCGGCAACCGCTCTCCGAGAGCGCCGGGACCGTCACCCTTGGCTACGGGCGGCCGCGCCCCGGAACAGGAGCTCCGCCCCGAGGGACCGCTCGCGCCCGGGCACACGAGCGGCGCGGCCAGCCCTAGCGACGCAGCTGCGCGAGTTCGTGATTCATGACTTCGAGGAAGCGGACCACCACGAGCAGTTCCTCCTCGCTGAACTGCCGGCGCGCGGCGTCGGTGCTCCGCGCCAGAGGCGTGAAGTACCCCCTGGCCACGGCCTTGGCCGCGGTCGCGTAATGCAGATGCACGACCCGCCGGTCGTCCGGCGCCCTGACCCGCTGGACGTGGCCGGACCGCTCGAGGCGGTCCAGGCACGCGGTCACCGCTCCCGACGTGAGGTTGAGCTGCTCCCGGAGGCGCCCCGGCGTCATCGGCGCGCCGTCCTCCCCCTCACCGGCATCCATGATCGCGATCAGTGCCTGCACGTCCGTGAGATGCAGCCCCTGCTCGTGCGCGAACTCGTGGGCGATGCGATTGAACTCGGCGTTCATCCCGCGCAGCAGGACGGCAAATTTCTGCAACCCCGTGGGGTCGTCCGGCGGAAGTGTCCCTGAGGGCTCGTCTGTGCTGCGCATCGGACCAGGATATGATCTCTCAACCGTTGAGATATTCAATGACCGAGATACTTCGTGTTCGCGTATTGGGGAAGCAATGACACCCGCGTCCCGATGGGCCCGCCGACTGGTCCCACTCGCTCTGCTGCTCGTCTGGCTGGGAATCGGAGGCACACTCGGCCCCTACGCGGGCAAGCTGGGTGAGGTCTCCACCAACGACCAGGCGGCCTTCCTGCCGCGGAGCGCCGAATCCACAAGAGCCCTGGAGGCCCAGAAGGCGTTCAACCGGTCGGAGACCGTGCCCGCGATCGTCGTGTGGACCGTGACCGACGGCCGGGTCACCCCGCAGCAGCAGACGGAGGCCACGCAGCGATTGGCGGCGCTCGGGGGAACCGATGGCGTGGCGGACGCCCCCTCCCCCGCCCTTCCCTCAAAGGACGGCGAGGCACTCCAGGCCGTCGTACCCCTGGAGCCGGACCTCGGCGAGGACCTGCCCACGGTCCTGCGGGACGTGCGCGAGGCCGCGGAGCGTGTGCCGGGCACCGTGGTGCAACTCGCCGGCCCGGCCGCGACCCAGGCGGACCTGTCGGACGCCTTCTCGGGCATCGACGGTCTGCTGCTGGGCGTGGCCCTCGGAGCGGTGCTGCTCATCCTCCTGCTCGTGTACCGCAGTGTGCTGCTGCCCTTTGTGATCATCATCAGTGCCGTCTTCGCCCTGGGCCTCGCCTGTGCCGTCGTCTACGCGCTGGCCGATCAAGGTGTCGTCCGGGTCGACGGGCAGGTGCAGGGCATCCTCTCCATCCTTGTGATCGGCGCGGCGACGGACTATGCGCTGCTTCTGGCCGCCCGCTTCCGCGAGGAGGTCGCCGCGCGTGCCGACAGGACGGAGGCGGCGAAGGCCGCGGTGCGCCGGTCCTTCGGGGCGATCACCGCGAGCGCCGCGACGGTCGCCCTCGGACTGCTGGCCCTGCTCGTCAGCGACCTCACCAACAACCGCGCTCTGGGACCGGTCGGCGCGATCGGCATCGTCTGCGCGGTGCTGAGCACGCTGACGTTCCTGCCCGCCGTCCTCGTCCTGCTCGGCAAGGCCGCGTACTGGCCGGCGAAGCCGCGCCCGATGGACGACGCGACGGAGGGCCACGGCATCTGGACCCGTGTCGCCTCGAGGGTCGACCGCGCCCCCCGACGCATCTGGGTGTCCACCACGCTCGTGCTCGCCGCGCTCGCCGCCTTCTCTCCGGCGCTGTCGTCGAAAGGCGTCCCGCTGGACGAGATCTTCGTCAACGACGCGCCGTCCGTCGCCGCGCAGGAGACGCTGGGCAGGCACTTCCCCGCGGGTTCCGGCAACCCGGCCGTGATCATCGCTGACGCCGACCGGGCGGCCGAGGTGACAGCCGCGGCCGAGAAGACCGACGGCGTGGCGTCGGCAGGAGCCGTCACCCGGTCCGGCAGGCCCGGCGGGGGCGACCCGCTGGTCGTCGACGGCCGGGTACGCATCGACGCCACGCTCGAGGACGCCGCCGACAGCGACGCCGCCAAGCAGACCGTCGAGCGGCTGCGGGACCGGCTCCACACCGTCCCGGGGGCCGACGCGCTGGTGGGTGGTTACACGGCGCAGCAGTACGACACCCAGGAGACCGCGGCCCGGGACCGGACACTGATCGTTCCCGTGGTCCTCGCCATCATCCTGCTCATCCTGGTGATGCTGCTGCGCTCGGTGCTGCTGCCCGTCCTGCTCGTGGCGACCGTCGCGCTCAACTTCCTCGCCACGCTGGGTGTGTCGGCCCTCGTCTTCCGGCATGTGTTCGGCTTCAGCGGCACGGACGCGTCGGTGCCGCTTTACGGCTTCGTGTTCCTCGTCGCGCTGGGCGTGGACTACAACATCTTCCTGATGTCGCGGGTCCGTGAGGAAGCCATCGCGCACGGCGTCCGGCAAGGCGTGCTGCGGGGTCTGACGACGACGGGCGGCGTGATCACATCGGCGGGCGTCGTCCTGGCCGCCACTTTTGCGGCACTGATCGTGATCCCGCTCGCCTTCCTGGCCCAGATCGCCTTCATCGTCGCCTTCGGCGTCCTGCTGGACACCCTGGTTGTCCGCTCGCTCCTCGTGCCCGCACTGGCCCTCGACATCGGCCCGCGTGCCTGGTGGCCGAGCGCGCTGTCCCGCGCCGACGGACCCAAGGCCTGATCCTCCGGTGCATCCGGCAGGGGCGGCGGCCACGAAGTGGAGCGTCGTCCCTGCCGGTACGGTCCGGCACCGGCGCGGATGCTGCCGCGACGGTCGCCACCAGGGACAGGGGGGACCGGGCGAGGCGATGCCGGGCTCACCCAGGGCGGTCGGCCAGCACCTCGCGTGCGGCACGGGTGCCGGAGGCCAGCGCTCCTTGGACCGACCCGGTCGCGCGGTGGTCCCCGCACACGTACCGCCCGGGTCCTTGGCGCGTGGTGCGGCTCAGCGGCCAGGGCGGTGGCATAGCAGGCAGCGCGTCCTGCACGGTGTGGGCGGCGATCAGCTGCCAGCCGGCGGTGTCCGTCCCGTACGCCTCGGCGAGCCGACCCCGCAGGGACCGCTCCCGGCCCGGCTGGTCGGCGCCCAGGACGGAAGTCGACACCAGCGCCGTGCCCCGCGGGGCGTAGGTGGGGGTGACCTCGCTCAGCACGCAGGTGTTGAGGAACTCGCGCCGGCCGTCGATCAACAGAACCGGTTCACCCACCGGGGAGCGGGCGGCGGCGTGGTAGTACGTCGTCACGATGCGGCCGCCGGGTGCCCGGAGGCCGGGGAGCAGACGGGCGGCGGCCGGTGCGGCCGTGGCCACGACGACCGCACCGGCCCGCAGCTCGGAACCGTTCTCGAGCAGGATGCCGTCGTCGGTCAGCGCGGTCACGAGCGTCTCGAGGCGCAGTGTGCCGGGCGGCAGCGACGCCGCGAGCTGAGCGGGCACCGCGCCGATACCCGCCGCGGGCAGACACAGACTGCCACGCGCCATGCTGCGCCATACGAGGTGGAAGAAGCGGGCGGACGTCTCCAGTTCGTCCTCCAGGAAGACGCCCGACAGGAACGGCCGGAGCAGCTCGTCGATCACCTCCGGGGACAGGCCGGCGTCCTTCAGAGCGGCTGCCGTCGTCCGGTCCCGCTGTCGCTTCAGGAACTTCGGCGGCAGCAACATGTCGCGGGCGGTGAGCCGGGCGAGCCCGAGCAGATCGCGGGGCCCGAAGTACCGTCCGGGCAGCAGAGCCGCCGCGGAACGCGGCTCCCTCGTCGGGTCGACGATCCGCATACGCCCGGCGGGGGTGTTCACGAGGACGCCCGGCGTGAAAGGCCGCAGACGCAGTTCCCGGAGATCCACCCGCCGCTTGATCTGCGGGTAGGAGGTGTTGAAGACCTGGAAGCCGCGATCAAGGAGGAAGCCGTCGCGCCGGTCCGTGCGCATCCGGCCTCCCACCTGGTCGGAAGCCTCGAGCAGTTGGACCCGCAGCCCCGCCCGGCACAGGTCGAGGGAGCAGGCGAGGCCGGCGAGCCCGGCGCCCACCACGACGACGTCAGGAGTGGCGTGCTGCGTCGGTTTCATCCCGTTCATCCCTCCAGGGTTTCGGCCGTGCCCGACGATCTGCCCCACGTCCGGCCGAAGTCCGACCGCGACCCGGAGCAGCGTCGGGGGTGAGCGTGTAACGGCACCGACCGCTCCTCGTCGTTACCACCGGGAAGCGTCACTTCTCAGGGTCGTGGCCCCAGTTCATCAGCGAGTACCGCCACTTGGTGCGGGTGACGTCGCCGGCGGGCCGCTGGGCGACGTGCCGGTGCACATAGCCGACGACCTTGCGCATGTGCGCGATGTCGTCCTCGTCGAGATCCGCCTTCTTGGTACGCAGCAGATCCACGATCCGCCGCCCCGAGGCATGTCCGACGCTCTCGCCACCGTCGGAGGACTCGCCGACGCTCTTCGACTCGTCGGTCCCCAGCCATTCCTCGAGGTCACCGGCCGTCATGTTGACCGCCTCCCCGAACTCGGCGACGGCCTTCTCGCGGTCCGCGTCGCTCCCGGGGTTCATGAGTCCTTGTCCCGCTTGCGCAGCGACTGCGGCTTGTGGACGGCCCTGCGGCCGGACTTGTCGCTCTCCACCTCGTACTGCGGCTCGTCCTTCGAGGCGTCGACGGTGCGGCCCGCCGCCTTCGTACGCTTGGTGATCTTCTTCTTGACCTTGCCCGGCACGGTTGTGCCGTGGCTGCTCCACGAGACCTGGTCGCCCTTGCCGAGCTTGTCGTCCTTGGCCATGGCAGTCCCTCCTGCGCTCACCGTCACCGGACCTGATCATGCTGTGCGGCGCCCGGCAGGGCCGCAACCTCGGCCGGATCCTCGGCCGGATCCTCCCCGCACGGGCGTGCCCCGGGCGGTGGCCGGCCGTGGACCGGCGGGCCCCGGCCCCGGTGCCTATGGTGAGAGAACGGCTCGCCGGACCGCGCGGCGCGAACCGCCGCTCCGGTGACACCTTCCCCACCGAGGAGGACCACGTGAGTGGCTCAGCACGTCCTCTGCAAGGCCGCACCGCCGTCGTGACCGGCGCCGCCCGGGGACTGGGCGCGGCGATGGCGAGGGAGCTCGCCCGGCGCGGAGCCACGGTCGCCCTCCTCGGCCGTGAGGAGTCGGCCCTCGCCGAAGTCCGGGAAACGATCCCAGGACCTGCCCGGTGCTGGGAGGTCGACGTGACCGACGACGACGCGATGCGTCGTGTGGCCGCCGACGTACGGGACCGCCTGGGCCCCGCCTCCGTAGTCGTCGCGAACGCCGGAGTGGCCGAAGGCGGCCCCTTCGCGGAGTCCGACCCCGCACTCTGGCGGCGGGTGATCGAGGTGAACCTCATCGGGAGTGCCGGCACCGCTCGTGTGTTCCTTGCCGATCTCCGTGCCTCCCGCGGCTACTTCCTGCAGATCGCCTCCCTCGCTTCGATCGGCGCGTCCCCGCTGATGAGCGCGTACTGCGCCTCCAAGGCCGGCGTCGAGTCTTTCGCCCACTCACTGCGGGCCGAGGTGGCGCACGAGGGCATCGACGTCGGCATCGCCTACCTGAACTGGACCGACACCGACATGATCCGTGACGCGGACGATCATCCGGTGCTGCGGGAGCTGCGGGCGCACATGCCGAGGCCCGCGAGGAAGGTCCATCCCGTCGAGACAGTGGCCGCCCGTATGGCGCGGGCCGTCGAGCGGCGGAGCGCGGCCGTGTACGTCCCGGCCTGGCTCCGGGCCACGCAGGCCGTGCGCGCCGCGATGCCTCCGGTGGTCACCTTCGTGTCGAAGCGGGAGCTTCCGCGCTTGCAGCGGAGGACCGTCTTCGAGGCGACGGGGCTGCTCGGCGCCGGCGGACGAGCGGACACCGACGCAGGCCACCGGGCGTCCACCGGAACCCCGGACCGCTGACCGCCGGCCGGGCGCCGGTGCGTTGACGGAGCAGTCGTTGTTCTCCCCGACGTGGCCCCCGCGGTCGAGACTGTCCGCGGCCTGGTCGCGACACAGGCTCCGTGGCTGACGGTCCGCTGCGCCTTCCGACCGGTCGCCCTCCGCGGGACCGTTCCCGAGAATGCCGCTGCCGGTGCGGTCGCGGTGCCGCGACAGCACCGGCAGGACTCGGCCGCCGGGCCGGGATCAGGATGGCGGCATCAGCACGGAGTCGATGAGGTGAACGGTCGCGTTCTTCGTCTTCACGTCACCGCAGACGATCGAGGCCGAGTCGTTCACCTTGAACTGGTCACCGGACCCGGACGTCGTCAACTGGCCGCCCTGCATGGTCGTGAAGGTGCCGTTCGGCAGCTTGTCGACCGTCACCTTCTCCTCCACCACGTGGTAGGTGAGCAGGTTCGTCAGTGCGGCCTTGTCGTTGAGGATGGCGTCGAGATCCGCCTTCGGGATCTTCTCGAACGCGTCGTTGGTCGGCGCGAACACCGTGATGTTCTGGGCGTTGTTGAGTGTGTCGACCAGTCCCGCCTTCTCCACGGCGGTCGCGAGCGTGGACAGTTCGGGGTTGCTCGCCGCCGCGGTGGCGACCGGCTGGCCCGCCATTTCGGCGGGGCTGCCCGGACCGCTCGTCGGCAGAGAGGCGCAGGCGGGACCGAACGGCTCGCCCGTACCCTCGGCCTGGGCGACCGGGGCGAGGGCCACGAGGCCGAGGGGAAGCAGGAGGCCGGCGGCACCGGCGAGAGCAGCACTCCTGAAGCGGTTGGTGTTCATGAGATTTCACCTTTGCTGGGGAGGAGCGACGGGCTCTTGCCGCTGCCCGTCACATCAGTCTCTTCCGCCCATGGACCTTCCGCGGATGCCTTATGAAAGGACTATTTACCGGACAATTTTATCGGCTGCTCCGGTCGCCGCATCAACCGATGAGGGCGCCCCGCACAACACTGCGTCCCGAGTGCGCCGGGTTCCCGTCGTACGCCTGGTCGGAGACATCCACCACCGGGTACGAAGGCAGGTCGACCCCGTCGGGCACGGGCAGGGTGGCTCGGCCGTCCCGGCCCAGTGCGCCGACGGGGACGAGCCGGCTCCCGGAGGGGTCCATGAGCCACACCTCGAAGTAGCCGTCGGTGTCCGGCAGGGCGTGCACGGTGATCTGCAGCACCCGGCCCTCCTCGGAGCTGTCGGCGAGCCGGACGGTCCCGAAGGCGCTGTGGCCGGGCCGGGGGGCGAGGCGGTGCGGCACCCCCGCGCTCTGCGACGCCTGAGGCCGGCTCTCGTGCGCCTGCCACCATGCGACGCCGCCGCCGGCGGCGAGCCCTACGGCAAGGGCGAGAGCGGCGAGCGCACGGGAGGGTCTGCGACCGCCCCACAGGGGCCGTCGCGAGGAGGTCCCGGTAGGTGCGGCCGGCTCGTAGGAATCGGTTCCCGAAGGGAGATCAGCGGCCTCCAGTTCGCGCCGGATCGAACGCCATACCCGGTCGGGCGGTTCTGTCATCGGATCGCCGGGACCGGCGGAACGGGCGGCGCGAACCACTGCACGCATCGCCTCGAGTTCTCGTCGGCACTCCGCGCACACCGCGAGGTGCAGGTGCTGTCCGGCGAAGCGTGCGGAGTTCGCGTTCTCGCCGTTGTCCCCGTGGTCCAGCGCGATCTCGGCCAGGTCGGCGGGGTCGACGTGGTCAGCCACCCGATCCTCCCTCCCGCGCTGTTCACCTGAACCGCGCCCGCCCCGGTCGTGGGGCGGAGACGGCGGCCTGTGCACACAGAAGGCACACCGACACTTCGCTCGTGTGCCGGCCGGCGGATGCCACCGGACCCGGCGGACACGGACAAAGCCGGACGGATCGCGTGACCGTGGCCGCATGCGGCTGTCAATACCGGAGACGTGCATCCTCGACACGGCGGCGCAGCAGGTGCATTCCGCGCCGGGCGTGACTCTTCACCGTGCCCAGCGGCATGCCCGTACGATGCGCGATCTGGACCTGGGTGAGGTCGCCGTAGAACGCCAGGGCGAGGATTTCCCGTTGCGCCGGAGGCAGTCTGCGCAGTTCGTCCGCGACGAGCACCCGGTCGAGGACCGCGTCAGGGGTCGTCTCCCGCGGTTCCGTGGCCGGCATCTCGGCCGCCGCGGCGCCGGCGATCCGGGCCCTGCGCGTACGTGCCGCCAGTGCGTCCACGACTTTGCGCCGGGTTATACCGACCAGCCAGGCGCCCAGCGGTCCGCGCTCCGGGCGAAAGCCCGCCCGTCCCCGCCACGCCGCGAGGAAGACCTGCTGGGTGACGTCCTCGGCTTCTTTGGCATCACCGAGGGAGCGAGTGGCCATGGTGTGCACCATGGCCCCCCACCGGCGATAGATCGCGGCGAACGCCTGCTCGTCCCCGAGCAGCAGTCCTTGGGCGAGCCGCTCGGACTCCCTCGTCTCCTCGACGGGTGCGTACAGGGTGCTTGCGGGCACCTTCACCGGCGTTGCACTCATGCTGCGCTCCCTCCGTCGGGCGACCGTTCGTGCTACCGCGGCCCCGATACGGTCAGGTGACCTCGTGGTTCACGCCATTGCGCGACGGGCCCAGTGTTCGACGACAGAAACGACGCAAGCAACATGCGTCGTTTGTGCGTCGTATGCTGGCCGTGTGAACCGTACGAACGACTGGCACCCGGGAACGGAGGCCGGCCTCACCACCGGCGCGGTGGCGCGCCGCTTCGGCGTGGCGCCCACCACGCTGCGCTCCTGGGACCAGCGGTACGGCATCGGGCCGGCCGCGCACGAGGGCGGCAGGCACCGGCGGTGGACCGCCGCTGACCTGGCGCTCCTCGAGCGCATGTGTGCCCTCACCAACGCGGGCCTGCCGCCGGCCGAGGCCGCCCGCGTCGCTCGCGCGGAGACACGTACCGCGCCGGAGACGAAGTCCCCCGGCGTCGACGGCGGGGGAAGCGTTCCCGGCCCCGGCGGTCCGGCCCCGCAGCGTTCCACGGCGCGCCGGCGTGCCGGAAGCGGCCTGCAGTTGGGGGACGCCCGGGTGGAATGCAAAGGGCTCGCCCGCGCGGCGCTGCGCCTCGATTCGCACGCCGTCGACCGCCTGCTGGAAGCGGTGATCGCCGAGCACGGCATCGTGGCGGCATGGACGGAGGTCGTCGTCCCGACGCTGAGGGCCGTCGGCCGTAAATGGGAGAGGTCGGGCGAGAAGTACGTCGAGGTGGAGCATCTGCTGTCGTGGCACGTCTCCAGCGCCCTGCACCGCCGCCGGGCCGTCCCCGACGAAGGCTCGACCGCGGATCCCGTGGTGCTCGCCTGCGTCCCCGGCGAGACCCACACCCTGCCGCTGGAGGCCCTCGCAGCGGCCCTCGGCGAGCGGGGGCTGCCGGTGCGCATGTTCGGCGCCGCACTGCCCGCCGAGGCCCTGATCGAGGCGGTCCGCCGAACCGGCCCGAGCGCCGTCGCGCTCTGGGCACAGTCCCGGACGACGGCGAGCCGACCGCTCGCCCAGCACGTCGCGCACATGACCTGGGGTGTGAGGGGGGCACGCCGGCAGCCGGTGGTGCTGACCGTGGGCCCGGGATGGACGGCGCCCCTCGTGCCCGGAACGCTGCACCCGCTCGGGCTCCGTGAGGCGGTGGACACGGTCGCCTCGGTGCTCGGCCGCTGACCGGTCCCTGTTCGGAGCAGCGTCCCCCCTCCTCACGAGGCGGTGCCCCGCCTTCGGTGGTTGCCTGGCGAGAGGCAACCAACGAGCGAGGACCAGCCGGGCCGCCCGAGGCACCTGACTGCACCGTTCCTGGAACGGTGCCGCAGGACCACGGAACGGAAGGCCGCCGACCAGGCTCGCGGCCGTTCTTGGAAGGGCGGCGGACGACTCGGCGCATCCAAGGACGCCTTCGTGGCGGAAGTGGCGGTGTTCGAGACAGTCGCGACGCCCGGAAGGGGGCCCGCATGCTCGGTATCCAGGCGACCGAGGACGACATGGGCGCAACCGGCGGCGAAGGCCGCCCCCTCAGGGGCATCTCCCCGGAGCGGCCCCGCCCTTGTGTGGTCGACGCCGTGGAGGCCGTTCTCCGGGATCACCTGGGCGAGCGTCTGGAGGACGCCCGGCGGACCGACGCGGTGTTCGCCGAGGAGGTCGCGGGGCGCGTGCGCGACATCGCCCTGCGCGGCGGCAAGCGTCTTCGGGCCCGGTTCCTCTGGTGGGGGTGGAGGGCCTGCGGCGGCCCGGCCGAGGGAGCGGAGACGGAGAACGTGCTCCGCGTCGCAGCTGCGCTGGAGCTGATCCAGACGTGTGCCGTGGTCCACGACGACCTCATGGACCGCTCACCGACCCGCCGTGGTGCCCGCGCCCTCCACGAGGATTTCGCGCAACAGCACTCCGCGGCAGGCATGTCCGGCTGCCCCGCGTCCTTCGGGACCGCCGGGGCCGTCCTCGCCGGGGATCTGGCCCTCGCCTGGGCCGACGATCTGCTGACCGCCACCGCGCTGGCCTCCGCACAGGGCGCCCGCCTTCAGCGGGAATGGCGCGCCATGCGGTCGGAGATGGTCGCGGGCCAGTACCTCGACATCCGCGCGGCGGCCACCGGCTCCACGGCGGTGGACCAGGCCGTCCGTATCGCCTGCCTCAAGAGCGCCCTCTACACCGTCGAGCGTCCCCTCGCGCTCGGCGCCGCCCTCGCCGGAGCCACCGACCGTACGACGGACGCCCTGCGGTCGGCCGGCCGGCCCGCGGGCATCGCCTTCCAGCTCAGGGACGACCTCCTGGGTGTGTTCGGCGATCCGCGGCGCACGGGCAAGCCCGCCGACGACGACCTGCGGGACAAGAAGCTGACCTACCTGCGCGCCGTCGCGCTGCGGCTGGCCGACGAGTCCGGGCCCGCGGCGGCCGCCGCGGCCCTGAGAGCGCCCGGCCCGACGCTGACGGACGCTCAGGTACGGGACGCAAGGGCCGCCCTGGAGAGCACAGGCGCCCGGCGGGTCGTGGAAGCGAGGATCAGCCGGCTGGTCCACCTCAGTGAACGCCGTCTGGCCGCGCTGCCCGGTGACCCCGCCGCCGTCGCGGCGCTCGGCAGTCTGATCCGCACAGCGGCGGGGCCGACCTCGCCGCACGAGGAGGACACTCCATGAAAACCGTTCCCGGTCGCACCGACCGCGTGGTCGTCGTCGGTGCCGGGCTGTCCGGCCTCGCCGCCGCGCTGCATCTGCTGGGCAGCGGCCGCCGGGTCACCGTGGTGGAACGGTCGGACCAGGCCGGCGGCCGGGCGGGGCGCGCGCGGCTGGGCGGCTATCTCCTGGACACGGGTCCGACGGTCCTCACGATGCCGCACCTCGCCGAGGAGGCGTTCGCCGCGGTGGGCGACTCGCTCGCGGACCGGGTCGAGCTCATCCCCCTGCACCCTGCCTACCGGGCGCAGTTCGCCGACGGATCGGGCCTCGACGTGCACACGGACGGGGAGGCGATGGCCGAGGAGGTCCGCGCCTTCGCGGGCCCGGCCGAGGCCGCCGGCTACCTGAGGCTCCGGCAATGGCTGCGGTCGCTCTACGAAGCACAGATGCGACGGTTCATCGACACGAACTTCGACTCGCCGTTCCAGTTGCTGCACCCGGATCTGGCGCGGCTGGCCGCCCTACGCGGCTTCGGCCGGCTGGACGCGCAGATCGGCCGGTACGTCAAAGACCCCAGGCTGCGCAGGGTCTTCTCGTTCCAGTCGCTCTACGCGGGCGTGCCGCCCGCCCGTGCGCTCGCCGCCTACGCCGTCATCGCCTACATGGACACGGTCGCCGGCGTGTACTTCCCCAAGGGAGGCATGCACGCGCTGCCCATGGCTATGGCGGACGCCGCCCGCGACGCCGGAGCCGAGTTCCGCTACGGCACCGAGGTCACGGAACTCACGATGTCCGCCGGACGCGTCACCTCCGTGCGCCTCGGCGACGGGGAGCGGCTGCCGTGCGACGCGGTGGTCCTCACACCCGATCTGCCCGTGGCCTACCGCCTGTTGGGACGCACACCGCGCCGGCCGGTACGGGTGACGCACTCCCCCTCCGCGGTGATCCTCCACGCGGGCACGCGCCGCAGCTGGCCGGGCCTTGCCCACCACACCATCTCGTTCGGACACGCCTGGGAGCGGACGTTCGACGAGATCACACGCACGGGGCAGCTCATGAGCGACCCGTCGTTGCTCATCACCCGGCCCACGGCCCACGAGCCGCGGCTGGCGCCCGAGGGCCGGCATCTGCATTACGTGCTCGCGCCCTGCCCCAACACAACCGTCGGCCCGTCGGCGGACGCATGGCGTTCCCTGGCCCCCCGATACCGCGACAGCATCGTCAGCGTGCTGGAGAAGCGCGGTCTGGACGGGTTCGGCGACGCGATCGAGGAGGAGCAGTTGATCACTCCAGCCGACTGGACGGCACAGGGTCACGCTGCGGGAACTCCGTTCTCCGCGGCCCACACCTTCGCGCAGACCGGCCCGTTCCGGCCACGCAACCTGGTCACCGGCGTCGAGAACGCCGTGCTGGCCGGCTGCGGAACGACTCCGGGTGTAGGCGTACCCACCGTGCTCGTCAGCGGAAAGCTGGCGGCGTCCCGCATCAGCGGACAGTGAGAGGCGGTCATGACACGACGTGAACTGGACGCGGCGCGGATCTCGGACCCGGGGCTGCGAGCGGCGTACCAGCACTGCCGGCGGCTCAACGCCCGTCACGGCAAGACCTACTTCCTCGCCACCCGGCTGCTGCCGGTCCACCGGCGTCCGGCTGTCCACGCACTGTACGGTTTCGCACGCTGGGCCGACGACATCGTGGACGATCCGGCCCGCGTCCGCACACCAGAGGCGCGGGACCTGCTGCTCGCGCGGCTGGAGAGCCAACTCGCTTCGGGGCTGCGGACCGGCCGGAGCAGCGAACCCGTCGTGCGGGCTGTGGCCGACACGGCCAGGGCCTACGCCATCCCCCACGAGCACTTCTCGGACTTCGTGGCCTCCATGCGGCAGGACCTCACGGTCACGGACTACGCCACCTACGAGGACCTCAGGTCGTACATGCACGGGTCCGCCGCCGTCATCGGCCTGCAGATGCTGCCTGTGCTCGGCACCGTGGTGCCGAAGGAGGTAGCGGCACCGCACGCGGCCGCGCTGGGGGTCGCGTTCCAGCTCACCAACTTCCTGCGGGACGTCGGCGAGGACCTCGACCGCGGGCGGGTCTACCTGCCCGCCGACCTGCTCGCCGCCCATGGTGCGGATCGCGCTCTGCTGGAGTGGAGCCGCGCCACCGGCAAGCCGGACCCCAGGATCCGCGCCGCGCTCGAAGCCGCCGCCGAGCTCACCCGGAGCGTCTACCGGGAGGCACGACCGGGCATCGACATGCTCGAGCCGCGCGCCCGGCCCTGCATCCGGACGGCCTACACGTTGTACGGAGGGATCCTCGACGCCATCGCCGACGACGGCTACGCCGTGGTGCAGCGACGGTCGGTGGTACCACGGAGGCGCCGCGCCGCCGTAGCACTGGACGGACTCGTACGGATTCTGACGACGCGCCTGCGCCCACAACCCCGGCGGTCGCCGGAGCACGCCCTCAAGTCGCGCCCGGCCGCACTGGCAGACAGGTCGCCCGCCACGGGCCCCGGGAGGTACGGAGCATGACGGGGCCTCGGGGACCCCTGCGGTACACCCTGCCCGTGCGGTCGCGGCGCCGGACCCGCTGGGAACAGCAGACGCCGACATGGCGCGAGGCCAGGCCGTCGCTCATCGCGGACGCGCTGAAGCGCTCGGCGGCACGGCCCTCCGGCAACTGGTACGTCATCGGCGCCTCGCGGGAGATCGGCAGCGAGGGGCACCCGTTCGGGCGGACGATCGGCGGCGTGGAGGTCGTCGCCTGGCGCACCGCCTCGGGCGGGCTGAGGGCCGGGCCGGGCGCCTGTCCGCACCTCGGCGCCCCCCTGCGGGACAGCCGGATCGTGTGCGGCAGCGTGGTCTGCCACTGGCACGGACTGTCCCTGGACGGAAGTCCGTTCGCCGGCTGGGACCCGTACCCCGCCCATGACGACGGCGTGCTCTGCTGGGTGCGTCTCGACGACCTCGGCGGGGAGCCGCCGCTCGACCGGCCGGTGGTGCCGCCGCGTCCGAGCGGCGGCACTGTCGACGCCGTGTTCACCGCCGTGGGCCGCTGCGAGCCGGAGGACGTGGTGGCCAACCGCCTCGACCCGTGGCACGGGTCCTGGTTCCACCCGTACTCCTTCGTGGATCTGGCCGTCGTGCGGGTGCCGGAGGGCGACGCGGACGAGGACGCGTTCACCGTCGACGTGTCGTTCAAGCTCGCCGGTCGGCTTGTCGTTCCCGTGCGGGCGGAGTTCACCGCGCCCGAACCGCGCACGGTCGTCATGCGCATCACCGAGGGCGAGGGCGCGACGTCCGTCGTGGAGACGCACGCCACGCCGCTGGGCCCCGGCCCTGACGGCAGTCCGCGTACGGCGGTGATCGAAGCCGTCGTCGCCGTCTCCGATCGGCGTGGGTTCGCCGTGGCACGGGCGGCGGCCCCTGCGCTTCGGCCGCTGATCCGGTGGGCGGCGGGGCGCCTGTGGCGCGACGACCTCGCGTACGCGGAACGGCGCCGGCTGCTGCGCAGCACGGGTCGATTCCCGGGCTGATCCGGTCGGTTCGGCCGCCCTGCCGGACGCCGGCCCGGCACCCGGCCCGCTGCCCCTGGAACCGATGGCTCAGTCGATGTCGGCGAACCGGGCGGCCATGCTCCGGAGCAGTCGCGAACGTCCCCTGCGAGGCACCGTCCACAGCGGGTGACCGGCCGCGCCCCAGCGCTCCAGCAGCGAGTTGGCGGCGAGGAACCCGGTGGTGGCGGCACGCTCCATGAGGGCGACCGGGAGGTCGGTGCGAACCAGGTCGCCGGCCATCGTCAGAGCGGGGTGGGGCGTGCGCACCGTCGGGCGGGACGGGTAGCCCTTGACGGGGAACAGAGGGCAGTCCGCACGCCATTCGTGCCGGGCGTCGACGACCCGGGCCTCAGCGGTCTCCGGGTAGACCTCGTGGAGTTGCCGCAGCAGTCTCCTTTCGACGGCGTGACGGTCGGCGGACTCGTCGACCGCGTAACCGTGCAGTTCCACGACAGCGCCGCCGGTGCGCCGGGCCCAGCGGCCCGCCTCCCCCTCCCAGCGGTCCAGCACGCTCACGTTGTCGAGGCCGTCGAAGCCGCTCGTGCCGAGGAAACCGGGCCGCCACCGGCCCACGGGACGGTCGAGCCACAGTCGGGACACCAAGAAGGGCGGCGCGGTCCGCTGGGCCGCGATCCCGGCCCGCCACGCCTCGTTCCCCAGTCCCGGCGACGCCTCGACCAATCGCTTGAGGCCCGTCACGTCCAGAGCGAGCACGACGGCGTCGTACTCGGTGGAGGTGCCGTCGGCATCGACGCTGAGCGCCGTGCCGCCCGACGGGCGGACGGAGTCGACGGGCGAGCCGGTCCGGATGTCCGCACCCGAGCGTTCGAGGTAACGGCCCAGCGGCTCCCAGAGCGCTTGCGGGAACGGGTCGTCGGGCACGTCGAAGAGCAGTCCCTCCGAGGAGCCGAGGAAGTAGATGTGGAACATCAGCAGCAGTTCGGCCGCGGACAGTTCCCGAGGGTCGGAGAAGAAGCTGCGGGAGAACACCTCGAACGCGAGGTGGTGCGCCGCCGGGGGGAAGTTGACCGCGTCGAGGAAGTCCTGGGCGCTGACGGTGTCGAAGCGCTCGTACACGTCGGGCACACGCACGTCGAAAAGCGGGAGGGCCGCGCCCGGCCGCATGGCGGCGAGGTCCCGCCACCCGAAGGTCGGGCTGAGTGCGGCGAACCCGAGGGCGCTCCAGGGTGGCGTGCGGGGCACATGGGCGAAGCTGTCGGTGAGGCCGGAGCGATGGCGCAAGGGGTAGTCCGGCAGCGGGCGGAGGACGGAGAGCGAGGGGTCCGCACGGCGGAGCAGGCCGCGCAGGTTGTAGTACTGGCGGAAGAAGGCGTGAAAGCCGCGGCTCATCGTCACCCGGCTGCCGTCGGCGAGCTCGGTCCGCCAGCCTGCCAGGCGGCCGCCGAGGCCGGCTCCGCGCTCGTGGAGCGTGACCCTGACGCCTCTTTCAGCCAGCGCCGTCGCGGCTGCCAAGCCGGCGATACCGGCTCCGACGACCGCTGCCCGTGGCGGCGGTCCGTGGACCCGGCGCAGGCCCGGCGCCGCCGTCAGCACCTGCGCCTTCCGGTCCCGCCCCCTGCGGGGAGCCGCCCCGTCGCGGACGCCGTAGCGGATCATCGGGCCCCTGCCTTTCCGCGCCCCGGGCCGCTTCGGGAGCGACGGCCCACGAAGGTGTGGACGATACCGGTCTGCCATCCGGGGACCGGCAGCACGCGGACGTCCTCGAATCCGGCGGCACCGAGCCGTGCGGCGAAGGCAGGCGCGGTGTCGAACTCCAGCACGCTGCGATGGAGGTAGCGGTACAGGTCCCTGTCGCCGGTGACGGTGCCGGCCGGGATGATGACCGCCCGGCACACGGCCGACCAGAGAGCCCGGTGTCCGGCCGACCCGCTCAGGGAGTATTCGTGGACCGCGAGTCTGCCGCCGGGGCGCAGAGCCGAGTGGACCGCGGCCAGCACGGCGTCGGGATCCGCAACGTTACGGAAGAGGTAGCCCGCGAAGACCGCGTCGAAGGGCCCGGTGACCCCGGCGGCGGTCAGGCGCTCCACCGGCGAGTGCACGAAGGTCACACCGGGGGGCCAGCGTTTGGCCGCTGCCCGTTCGAGCATGCCCTCGGAGGCGTCGACGGCGGTGATCCGGGCGAGCGGGGCGGCTCGCAGCAGGGCCGCCGTCGAGGCGCCCGTACCGCACCCGATGTCGAGGATGTGCCGGCCCGCGCCGCCGCCGGGCAGGCGGAGCCGCCGTGCCGAACGTCTGAGGTCCGCGTGGTAGCCGGCGTTGAGGCCGACGAGTCGGTCGTACCCGGCGGCGGCATGGTCGAAGGCTTCTGCCAGATCCGCGTCGCGCATCAGCGTCATCCGGTGCTCTCTTCGCGTGTGGAGGGGAAGGGCTTCCGCGGCAGGAAGGGCAGTTCCACCGCGGTACGGAGCATGGGGCCGACGGGTGTGGCGAAGCCGAGGAGCACGTCCTCCCACAGTGCGCTGCGGCCGTCGAGGAACCGCAGCACCCGTTCGACGGGCATGCGCCGGAACAACCGGGTGAAGAAGTCCGGGCCGTTGACGCGTCCGGAGTCCAGGGCGCGCAGCATCACGGCGTCCATGGCCAGGGCGCGGCGCCCGTGGGGCGCCGGCAGCCGGGCCTCCTTGCCGTCACGCAGCGCGGCGGCGACGGCCTTGCTCTGCCTCTGGACGGCGGAGAACGTGTAGCCGGTCGCCGGCCTCGTGGCGCCTCCCACGGCGCCGATGCGGTACACGGCGGGGCCGATCCGGCGGGCGAACCGCGCGTCCGTCATCGGGATGACACCCGCTTCGACGGAGCGCACCTCGAACGGCCCGAGGCGCAGGATGTCGCGGGTGTACTGCCCGAGAGCCGCCTCGTACTCCGGTTGCGACAACGGGGTCCGGGAGAACTGGGTGTACTCGACGAGCGCGTCCCTCGGGCCGAGCGGGAGGACGTATCCGAACGCGAGCCCGCGGGCGGGCTGAGGCACCCTGAAGTCCATCAGCTCCACGACCTCCTCGTCGAAGGCCGGAGCCGAGGTGCGGACGAACCAGCCTCTGAAGTGCTGCAGCAGGGTGCTGCGGGCCGGGGGCAGCGACCGGGCGGGGCGGGAGTCGAACAGGTACCGGCCCCGCACCGTGATGCGATCCCCTCGCGCCGTGACGCACAGGGCTTCCGCGCCGCCGGCCACGTTGCGCACCGTCTCCGCTGTCGCCTCCACCAGCCGCACGTGAGGAAGCGCGGCCAGCCGCGGTCCGACCAGGGCCTCGAAGGCGTCAGAGCGGAGCATCCGGTAGCGCAGCGATCCGAGTTCGCCCTCGACGACCTCACCGTCCCGGCCACGGACGCGCAGCCGCCGCCAGCTCGCGACCTGAGCGTCCTCGAAGTCGCCGGGGCCCTCCTGCCAGAAGCACCAGGTGCGCTCCGCCGGACGCAGCGACGGCCTCGACGTGTCCACCAGCGCCAGGGGGACGGGGCGGGCGGCGCCGGGCGCCGTCAGCGCGTGTGCGAGTGACAGCCCCGCCGCCCCGCCGCCGACGATCACCACGTCCGTGGCGATCCGTGCGTGCCTCATCCGCCCTCCTTGCCGGGGACGTGGGTTCCGTCGGCTTTCGCGGACACCATGTGCGCCTCGCCTGCCATCGCTTCGACCACCATGTGCACTGCTGCGTCGAGTCTGCCCGGCGGCGGCATCGTGGGCGGTTTTCCCGACACGGCCCGCGTGGCGAAACCCGTGTCCCGACGTCCCGGCCACGCCTCGGCGGCCCGGTGGCCCCGTCTCCCCCGTTCATGGCGATGCACCCCGGCGATGTCCATGCACGCTCCTTGTCCGCGCCGGGTCCCGAGCCCGCCGCACTTCGGCACGCTGGGACTTCCGCGTGCCCGGCTTCCCCGGATGCAGAGCGGTGCGGACGGGGACGCGGCGGACACCGACAGGCCGGCGCGGCTGAAGGCCCGCCGCTGCTCTGATCACCGCATCCTCATCGGCAGCGCCGACCTGGAGCAAGGCGCCCGTCGGCACGGGGGCGGTCGACGAGCTCAGTCGGAGGTCCGGCGCAGGACCAGGCAGACGAAGCCGAAGCTGTCCCGGTAGGAACGCAGCCATTCCGAGCGGCGGGTAGCGGCTGTCGAGAGAAGTCGGGCACTGTCCGGATCATCAGGATGATCCAGGGCCCACGCAGCCATCGATCCCCAGCATGCCCATTCGTAGTCGTCCAGTTCCCGGCGGGTGCTGACGTGGCCGTGGACGGGCGTCCACCCGTCAGCAGTCACCCGGTCCAAGGTGGTCGCCAGGTCGGCGAAGTCGCCGAGCGTCTCAACGGCTTCCGGTGAAGGCTCTTTCTCCCAGAATCCGTCTCCGACCAGGACGCGACCGCCCGGAGCCAGATGCCTGCGTGCCGCCGCGAGAGTGGGGAGCAGACCGCCGAAGGCGTGGGCGGCGCCGACGCTGAGCACCAGGTCGAACGCGTGCGCGGAGACGAAGTCGGCGGCTGCCTCGTGGTGGAGTACCAGACGTTCCCGGACGCCGAGGCTGCTCGCGGCCTCGCGGGCTTGTGCCAGTGCGTCTTCGGAGATGTCGACGCCCTCGGCAAGCAATCGAGGGTGAATGGACAGGGCGCGAAGGAGCCACTCTCCTCCTCCGCAGCCGAGATCGAGCACACGCGCGTCGGGTCGGGACATCCCGCGCTCGAGCAGTTCGCGCACCGAATCGTCGTCGAGGGGAGACCGGATCGGATGATTGGCATGAGCGATGCTGGACATTCGTTCACGATTCACCGGCGCAGCCTGACACCGCCGAAAGTCCGCGCGCACCTCCATTTTCGCAGTGAACTGGCCACCACTCACGCTCACGTCCCGTTCCTCGCGAACGGCGCCGAGCCCCGCGAAACAGCCCCCATGTCGCGGCCGGGCAAATGTTCAACGGCCGGGCTCGGCCCCGGGACTCCTGCTGGTATGCGTTCTGCTCGCAGGCGTGGACTCGTCCCTGGTCTTCCTCAGGTCGATCAGTGCGGTGGAGGCACAACGCCGCAGTGCGGTCGACGGCCGGCCGGTCGTCCGCTGGAGGCCGCGCCGCACGTACTGTCTGCGACTGCGCATCCGGTCGGGCCGCGGCGCCCGCCGGTTGCACTGGGTCCACATCTGGCATGACCCTCCCGGCGTGGTAGCGGTGAGGACAGCCAAAGACGGCAACGAGACCGTGCCGACCGTCGTCGTGGCGGGCCGGCCGCACACACACCCTGATCCTGCGTGGCTGCAGGAACAGCTCCCCCGGCACGCGTGAGAGGAGGGGCACTCCGTCACAGACGTCCGCGGGTGCGGCCCGGCCACCGCGGACCGTCCTGTCGGCCCCCGTCGGCCGACGCACGATCGTCGCGCGGGCCCACACCGCCCGCGACCTCCGGACGAGGAGCGACCGTTCGCTTCTCAGCTGTCGAAGTCGACGGTCAGCGTGTCGGAGACGGGGAACGACTGGCAGGTCAGCACGTAACCCGCGTCGACCTCCGCCGGTTCGAGCGCGTAGTTGCGGCGCATGTCCGCCTCGCCGCAGGTGACCAGGGCCCGGCAGGTGCCGCAGACGCCGCCCTTGCAGGCGAACGGCAGGTCGGGCCGCACCCGCGAGGCCGAGTCGAGAAGGGTTTCCTCACGCGGCAGCGGAGAGGAGGTGGAGCGGCCGTCCAGGACGACAGTGACCGTGCTGACCGGCCCGTCGGGCCCGCGGTCCTCGCGGCGTACCGGTGCGGCCGGCTCCTCACCCGCGAAGAACAGTTCCTGGTGGATCCGCTCGTCGGGGACCCCCAGTGCGGCCAAGACCTTCTGGGCGTCGCGGACCATGCCGTGCGGGCCGCACAGCCACCAGTGGTCGGCCTCGGACACGTCGACCAGCCCGTCGATCAGGGCCGCCAGCCGCTCGGCGTCCAGCCGTCCGGTCAGCAGCTCCGCCTCGCGCGGCTCGCGGGACAGCACGTGCGCGAGCTGGAAACGGTCGGGATAGAGGTCCTTCAGGTCGGCCAGCTCGTCGGCGAACATCACCGAGTCGGTGCGGCGGTTGCCGTAGAACAGGGTGACGCGGGAGCGTTCGTCGGCGGCGAGGACCGACTCCGCGATGGACATCATCGGAGTGATGCCCGAGCCGGCCGCGACGAGGACATGATGACCGGACGTGGACAGGTCCGGGGTGAAGAGACCGGTCGGAGCCATCACCTCTACGACGTCCCCAGGCATGACCTCGTCCACAAGCCAGGAGGAGAAGAGCCCGCCGGGCACCACACGCACGCCGATGCGAAGCCGGGTGCCGACCGGGGAGCAGATCGAGTACGAGCGCCGCTCGTCACGCCCCTCCACCTGGCGGCGAAGGGTGAGCGACTGGCCGGGCGCGAAGGCGAATTCCTCTGCCAGCTCGTCGGGGATGTCGAAGCTCACCGCCGCCGCGTCCTCGCACAGTCGCTGCACGGAAGCCACCCGCAGCGGGCGGAAGGCCGGGCGACGACGCGCGTTGCGGCGCCCGGGGGCGGGGGTCGCGCCCGCGAGGGCCGACAGGTCTGCCATCAGATCTCCTT
This sequence comes from Streptomyces sp. WAC00040, assembly GCF_056835925.1. Taxonomy (NCBI): domain Bacteria; kingdom Bacillati; phylum Actinomycetota; class Actinomycetes; order Kitasatosporales; family Streptomycetaceae; genus Streptomyces; species Streptomyces sp. WAC00040. The sequence continues at coordinate 3,840,987 of NZ_JAKQZE010000001.1, read as the reverse complement.
GACGTACTCGAACGGCTCGCGGCAGGCCCGGCAGCGCCACAGCGCCTTGCACGAGGTGGCACCGAACCGGGAGCTCTCCTCGGTGTCCGCCGAGCCGCAGCGCGGGCACATCACCTGGCGCCGCATCGGCGACAGCGTGAGTGGTACCGGACCGGACGCGTGGCGCGGTGCCGGGCCGGGCGGTGCGATGCCGTGTTCGGCGAGCTTGCGCCGTCCTTCGGGGGTGATCCAGTCCGTGGTCCACGGCGGGTCGAGCACCGTGCGGACCTCCACACGCGCGAAACCGGCAGCCTTCAGCCTCGCGGCCACCCCGGCCCGCATCTCGGCCATCGCCGGGCAGCCGGAGTAGGTCGGGGTGAGGCTCGCGACGACCGTTCCGTCGTCGCCGACCACGACCTCGCGCAGTACACCGAGGTCCGCGAGGGTGAGCATGGGCAGCTCGGGGTCCGGTACCTGCTCGGCGATGTGCCGGGCCTGCGTGAGTGTGGTCACCATGTCGCCTCCGGATGAGCACGCGCCACGGACTGCAGCTCTGCGAGCAGCGGGGCGAGGTGGCCCGTGTGCCGGCCCTGGCGGCCCGGTCCCTCGGCGGCGGGGGCCGTCTGCGGCAGGGCGAGACCCGCCGCGTCGGCGATCTGCCGGAGCACGGCGAGGACCTCGTCCCGGGCGTCGTGGGCGTCGAACAGCTCGTCCAGGTACGCGGTCACCTGCTGGAGCCCGTCCTGCATACGGCGGTGCGACTCCTCGGTACCGTCACCGAGCCGGACCACCCACTCGGCAGCGTACTGGCGGTGGTACGTCAGCTCCTTCACGCCCTTGGCCGCGACGGCCGCGAGCACCGGGTCGGACGAGTCGGTGAGCCCCACGAACTGGGCCAGCCGCCAGCTGGACAGCACCAGCAGCCGCGCCATGGTGAACGCGAAGTCGCCGCCGGGCAGTTCGGCGAGGGTCACGTTGCGGAAGTCGTCGGGGTCACGGAAGTAGGCGTAGGCGTCCTCGCCGCGTTCCGTGCCGTCGACCTGTCCGGCGCGCGAGTAGAGCAGGCGGGCCTGCCCGAGCAGGTCCAGGCCGATGTTGGCCAGCGCCACCTCCTCCTCCAGCTCAGGGGCCCGGGTGGTCCACTCCGCCAGCCGCTGCGCGCTCACCAGCGCGTCGTCACCGAGAGCCACGCACTGCGCGGCGAGCTCCGCGGCGTCGACGCCGTCCGGGACGGTGGTGTCCACGCCGTGCAACGGGTCCTCGAAGCCGGTGCCGTAGGCCCACCGGGCGTCGTCCTCATGGCCCTCGGCGAGGGTCATGTAGACGTGGTCGTCGCTCATGCCCTGCTCCTAGATGTGGGGGACGTCGTCGGGGATGTCGTAGAAGGTCGGGTGGCGGTAGACCTTGTCCGCGCTGGGCTCGAAGAACGGATCCTTCTCGTCGCGGGTGGAGGCAGCGATGTGCTCGCTGCGCACCACCCATATGGACACGCCTTCGTTGCGCCGGGTGTACAGGTCCCGGGCGTGGGTGAGCGCCATCCGGTCGTCGGCCGCGTGCAGCGAGCCGACATGGACGTGATTCAGCCCGCGCTTGCCTCGGACGAACACCTCGTAGAGCGGCCAGTCCCGCTTCTCGCCGGTCATGCCGCGACTCCCTTCTCCGCGCGGGCCGCCTGCTTGGCCGCGTGCGCGGCAGCGGCTTCCCGCACCCAGTTGCCTTCCTCATGCGCGGCGCGCCGCCGCTGGATCCGCTCGGCGTTGCACGGACCGCCGCCCTTGATGACCCGCATCAGCTCGTCCCAGTCGGGGGTGCCGAAGTCGTGGTGGCCGCGGTCGGCGTTCCAGCGCAGCTCCGGGTCGGGCAGGGTGACGCCGAGCTTCTCCGCCTGCGGGACGGTCATGTCGACGAACCGCTGGCGCAGTTCGTCGTTGCTGTGCCGCTTGATCTTCCACGCCATCGACTGCGCGGAGTTGGGCGAGCTGTCGTCCGGCGGGCCGAACATCATCAGGGACGGCCACCACCAGCGGTTCACCGCGTCCTGCACCATCTCCCGCTGCGCTTCGGTGCCGCGCATCATCGTCATCAGCAGTTCGTAGCCCTGCCGCTGGTGGAAGGACTCCTCCTTGCAGATCCGGACCATCGCCCGCGCGTACGGCCCGTAGGAGCTGCGGCACAGCGGCACCTGGTTGCAGATCGCCGCGCCGTCCACGAACCAGCCGATCACGCCGACATCGGCGAACGACGGGGTCGGGTAGTTGAAGATCGACGAGTACTTCTGGCGGCCCTCGATCAGCCGCTCGGTCAGATCCGCGCGGTCCACGCCCAGCGTCTCCGCCGCCGAGTACAGGTACAGGCCGTGTCCCGCCTCGTCCTGCACCTTGGCGAACAGGATCGCCTTGCGCCGCAGGGACGGCGCCTTGGTGATCCAGTCCCCCTCCGGCTGCATGCCGATGATCTCCGAGTGGGCGTGCTGCGCAACCTGTCGGATCAGCGTCTTCCGGTAGCCCTCGGGCATCCAGTCGCGCGGTTCGATCCGCTGGTCCCGCGCGATCGTCGACTCGAAGTACTCCTGAAGCGCGGGGGGAGCGTCGATTCCGGCCGATGAGCCGGCCTGCTGTGCAGTCATCTGTACCACCGATCCCTACCGACCATTCGTTCGGTAGATGATATGCCGAGGTGCCCGGGTTCCGGCAAGTGCCGGAGTGCGGTCAATTCCGTTGAACGCCGTTTTCCCCGGTGAGGGCGGGTGGCCTTCCTTCGAGGAAGGCACGGACGGCACCCCGGTGGTCCCCCGTCCACCCGGGCCTCTCCCGCGCCACGGCCTCCGGCGGCCGGCGCGGTCCGACGACGGCGACGCCGTCCCGCAGGGCGTACGCGACGGTGCGTCCGCCGGCCTGTGCCGCTCCCCTCACCGCCATGTGCAGAACCCCTGGCCGATCTCGAGTTCGCCGCGGGCGACCTTCTCGCCCAGCAGGCGCTGCGGGGCGAACCGGTCACCCGGTGTGGCGTGCAGGTGTTCCGGGAGGGCCGGGCGCACGTCCAGGCCGACCAGATCGGTCAGACGGAGGGGGACCCATGGGGTGCTTGTGGCCGAGGCTCATCGCGGCGTCGATCGCCTCGGGCGCGGCCACCCCTTCCTCGACCATCCGGATGGCCCCGGGTCTCGTGGGCCCTGGCGCTCACACCCTCTCCACCAGCATGGCGACGCCCTGGCCGACGCCGACGCAGAGAGTCGCCAGACCCCTGCGGGCGTCCTCCCGCTCCAGACGCCCCAGCAGGGTCAGCAGAATGCGGGCGCCCGAGCAGCCGAGGGGATGCCCCAGTGCGATGGCGCCGCCGTCGGCGTTGACCTTGTCCTCGTCCAGCTTGAGACGGCGCATCACAGCGATGGCCTGGGCGGCGAACGCCTCGTTCAGCTCGACTGCGTCGAGGTCCGCGGTCCGCCAGCCGGCGCGGGCAAGAACCCTTTCTGTGGCGGGGACCGGTCCGAGCCCCATGATGTGGGGCTGGACACCGGCCGAGGCGGAGGTCACGATCCGGGCCCGCGGGGTGAGCCCGTACCGCTCCACGGCCGCCGCGCTCGCCACGACGAGGGCCGCGGCGCCGTCCGACAGCGGCGAGGCGGAGCCGGCGGTGACGATGCCGTCCTCGCGGAAGATGGTGCGGAGCGTGCCGAGCTTCTCCAGCGTGGTCGAGGGGCGGGGGCCTTCGTCCCGCGTGACCTCGCCGTCCTTGACCGGGACGGGAACGATCTCACGGTCGAAGCGCCCCGCCTCCTGGGCCGCGACGGCCCGCTGGTGGCTGCGCAGCGCGAAGGCGTCCGATTCGGCGCGGGTGATGCCGTCGAGCGCGGCGACCTCTTCGGCGGTCTCGCCCATCGACAGGGTGTGCTTCACCGTGTCGGGTCCGGCGCCGGAGGGGACGGCCCGGTCCCAGGCCGTGAAGCGGGGGTTGGTGAACCGCCAGCCCAGTGAGGTGTCCTGCACCTCCCCCGGCTTGGCCCACGGGGTCCCGGGCTTCTGCATCACCCAGGGCGCGCGGGTCATCGACTCCGCGCCGCCCGCGACGACCACGTCGGCCTCGCCGGCGCGGATCGCCTGGGCGGCCGAGGCGACCGCGGTCAGTCCAGAGGCGCAGAGCCGGTTGACGGTGTAGCCGGGCACGGTGTGCGGCAGCCCGGCCAGCAGGACCGCCATACGGGCCACGTCCCGGTTGTCCTCGCCCGCCTGGTTGGCCGCACCGAGGATCACCTCGTCCACGGCTTCGGCGGGGATGCCGGAGCGGCGCACGGCCTCGCCGACCACCAGGGCCGCCAGATCATCGGGGCGGACGGATGCCAGGGCTCCGCCGTAGCGGCCCTGCGGGGTGCGCGCCCCGTCTATCAGATAGACGTCTTCGGACATCAGGCGGACTCCTCGACGGTGACTACGGGGCGGCGGGACTGCAGCACGGCGAAGCGGCCGGCTACGAAGGCCTCGTCGGAGAGAGTGGCGCTGGCCGCCGGGTTGGCGGCGCTGCCGTGGAAGTCGCTGAAGGCGGAGGACTGGTTGACGAAGACCTGGCCGGTGAGGTTCTCGGAGAGGTGGACACCGGCGTCCAACGCGGCTTCCTCGGCGGCGGACAGCACGTCCTCGTCGGTGGAGTGGACGGCGGCGGTCAGCGCGCCGTGCTCGCGCACCGTCGCCCGGAACAGGTCCAGGCTGTGCCGGGTGGAGTCGGTGCCGATCACGAAGGACACCGGCCCGAACCACTCACGGGTGTACGTCTCCCGGTCGGTCTCCGCGTCCAGCCGCGCCACGAGCGGGGTCCGCACGTCGGCCTCGGCGTACTCGGGGTGTGCGACGGACGCGGACGCGCGCACCGTAATGCCGACGCCGGCGGCGTCCTTCAGCCGGTCGCGTACACCGTCGTTGACGATCGCGCCGAGGGTGCCGGCGGCGCGCGCGGGGTCGGCCAGCAGCTTGTCCACCGCGGCGGCAAGGTCGGCGGCGAACTCGTCCGCCGTCCGCGGGCCCTGGTCGGTGGCCATGCCCTCCCGCGGGATCAGCAGGTTCTGCGGGGTGGTGCACATCTGCCCGCTGTACAGGGAGAGCGAGAAGGCGAGGTTGCCCAGCAGGCCCCGGTAGTCGTCGGTGGAGTCGAGCACGACCGTGTTCAGGCCGGCCTTCTCCGTGTACACGACGGCCTGGCGCGCGTTGCCTTCCAGCCAGTCGCCGAACTCGGTGGAACCGGTGAAGTCGATGATCCGCACCTCCGGGTCGAGGGCGAGAGCCGCAGCGTCCCGGCCGCCCGGCTCTTCGACGACCAGCAGGACGAGGTCGGGGCTGAAGCCGGCCTCGGCCAGCACCTCGCGGGCGATGCGCACGGTGATCGCCAGGGGAAGCACCGCACCGGAGTGCGGCTTGACCACGACCGGGTTGCCGGTGACGAGCGAGGCGAACAGCCCCGGGTAGCCGTTCCAGGTGGGGAAGGTGTTGCAGGCGACGAGCAGCGAGACGCCGCGGCCGACGGGGCTGAACTTCTTGTCCAGCTCCAGCGCGCCGCCCTTGCGCTGCGGCTTGCTCCAGCGGGCGGCGGCCGGGTGCTTCTTCTGCGCCGCCCAGGCGTAGGCGACGGCCTCCAGCCCCCGGTCCTGGGCGTGCGGGCCGCCCGCCTGGAAGGCCATGACGAACGCCTGGCCGGTGGTGTGCTGCACGGCGTGGGCGTTCTCGAAGCTCGCCGCGTTCAGCCGGGCGAGGATCTCCGCGGCGACTCCGGCGCGGGTGTCGGGGCCGGCGGCGCGCCAGGGCGCTGTGGCCTCCTTGGCCGCGGCCACGGCCGCGGCCACGGCCGCGGCCGGCGAGAGCCGGGGGTAGCTGATACCAAGCGGGAAGCCGTACGGGGACTGCTCCTCGGGCGCCACGCGCCCCTCCGCCGGATGTCCGGGCAGGTCGAACGGCCTGCCGATCTGCTCACGGAAGGCCACCTCCCCGAGGATCGCGGCGTCCTCGCCGTACACCGACTTGCTGGGCGACTCGGGATAGGGCGTCCAGTGCTCCCGGCTCTCCGTCGCGGCCACCGCTCGCTCGAGCAGGGTGCGATGGCGCGCGAAGAGGTCGGGCGCCTGAGTGGCTGCGTAATGCATATGACTCCCTCTTGACAGGCCCTGGCGCGGCTTGAATTACTGACCTTGCCGCACGCTAACCGAATGTTCGGTCGGTATACAAGATGGTATAAGTCGTGGTCTGCCGACACCGCCTTCGCCTGCCTGCAACAGCCACGGACCGGTCACCGTCGCCTCCGGAGCGGATGTCACGACCGTGGCGCGCGCCTTCGAGGAAGACGTGCCGACGCCCGGTGCCCGGGAGATCACCCGATTCGGGTGGCAGCGGCATCTACGAGGTACGCGCCGTGCGCGGCGGGACAGTGCTCGCGGAGTTCCGCGGTCGCGGCCGCAGCGTCCGGAGCAAGAATTCGAGGAGCCGCGATGACCAGCGAACGGACCGCACCGGTGGATGCCCGACCCCGCCACGGTGAACCCCTTCCGGCAAAGCTGCTGGACGATGCCGAGCGGATGCCGCGCGAGGAGGTGGAAGCCCTCCAGCTGCACCGTCTCCGCCGGACACTGCGGCACGCCTACGACAACGTCGACCTGTACCGCAAGAAGTTCGACCGGGCCGGCGTGACGCCCGACGACTGCCGGACGCTGTCCGACCTGGCCCGGTTTCCCTTCACGACCAAGGCCGACCTGCGCGACACGTACCCCTTCGGCATGTTCGCCGTTCCCACCTCCGAGGTGCGGCGCATCCACGCCTCCAGCGGCACGACGGGTCGGCCGACGGTGGTCGGATACACCGAGAAGGACCTGTCGACCTGGGCGGACGTGGTCGCCCGGTCGATCCGCGCCGCCGGCGGCCGTCCCGGGCACAAGGTCCACATCTCCTACGGCTACGGCCTGTTCACCGGCGGCCTCGGCGCCCACTACGGCGCCGAGCGGGCCGGATGCACCGTGATCCCCGCGTCCGGCGGAATGACCGCCCGGCAGGTCCAGATCATCCAGGACTTCCAGCCCGAGATCATCATGGTCACCCCCTCCTACATGCTCACCCTGCTCGACGAGTTCGAGCGCCAGGGCGTCGACCCGCGCACCACTTCCCTGAAGGTGGGCATCTTCGGGGCCGAGCCGTGGACCGAGGCGATGCGCCGTGAGGTCGAGGAGCGCATGGGCATCCACGCCGTCGACATCTACGGGCTGTCCGAGGTGATGGGCCCGGGCGTGGCGCAGGAGTGCGTGGAGACCAAGGACGGCCTGCACGTGTGGGAGGACCACTTCCTTCCCGAGATCGTCGACCCGATCACGGACGACGTCCTCGCCGACGGCGAGCACGGTGAGCTCGTCTTCACCACACTGACCAAGGAGGCGCTCCCCGTCATCCGCTACCGCACCCGGGACCTGACCCGCCTGCTGCCCGGCACCGCCCGTCCCGGCTTCCGCCGTATCGAGAAGATCACCGGCCGCTCCGACGACATGATCATCCTGCGCGGCGTGAACGTCTTCCCGTCGCAGATCGAGGAGGTGGTGCTGCGCGCCCCCGGCGTCGCCCCGCACTTCCAGATCCTGCTGAGCACACGAGGGCGGATGGACCACATGACCATCCGCGTGGAGTCCCGGACGGGCACGGCACCGGAGCAGCGCGAGGCGGCCGCCCGCGCGATCGCCAAGGGCGTGAAGGACGGCGTCGGTGTCAGCGTGGAGGTCGTGATCGTGGAGCCCGGGACCCTGGAGCGTTCCGTCGGCAAACTCCGCCGGATCAAGGATGAGCGTCAGGGGTGACCTGCCACCTCGCGACAATGCACGAATGAGCAACCCGCCCCCGGACCTCCCGCACGGCGCGGGGAGCGACCCGCCTACGACTGTGACTCCCTCCTGGAAGTCGCGGTCGCGGTCTTCAACGAGCGCGGCTGCGACGGCACCGGCATGGAAGACCTTGCCCGGCGCCTCGGCCTGAGCAAGTCGAGCATCTACCACCACTTCTCCGGCAAGAAGGAGCTCCTCTCCCTCGCCGTGACCCGTGCTCTGGACTCGCTGTTCGCCGTGCTGGACGAGGAACTGCCGGCGGGCACCTCGGCAACGGCCCGGCTGCGGCACGTGGTACGACGCAGCGTCGAAGTGCTCGCCTCAGAGCTGCCCTACGTCAGTCTGTCGCCGGCCCCCGACGAGCGGGGCTCCCGGCCCTTGTCGGTGGCGGCACCTCCGGGAGGCGGATGCGCTGCGACCGACGCTCCACGCGGTTCCGCCCCGATACCGCCTCGGCGAGGGTGATCGGACCAACTCCTGAACACCCGCTCCGGGACGGTGCGATCCCCTCCCGAACGGGCGCGGGCGGGCTGTCGAAGTCCGACGGCGACGCCGACTGTGACGAGCAGGGCACCGGTGACGTCGGCGGGGCCTGCCTGGCCGAGGCCGAGTGCGACGGTGGTGAGCAGTGCGCCTACCGGCACGAGGCCGGCGAAGAGGCCCGCGCGGTCGGCTCCGAGGCGGCGCAGTGCGTCGTACCACAGGAAGAAGGCGGCCGCGGTGACGATCGCGCCGAGGTAGCCGAAGCCGGCTGCTTGGCCGGGGGTGGGCAGCCGCAGGGAGGCCGTACCGTCCAGGGCGAGGCCCGCGGCCAGCAGCATGGGTACGGACAGAGCGGCGGGATAGGCGGCGACCCTCAGGGGGCCGAGTTTGGGTAGGAGAGGGACGGCCAGCAGGGAGAATGCCACCTCGCCGGCGAGTGCACCGAGGGACAGCAGGAGGCCTGTCACGCTGCCCGAGCCGAGGCCGGCGGCGACGGCTGTGCCGAGTGCCACCACGAGTGCGGCACCGACGGTGCGGGGCGCGGGGCGCCGGCGTTCCATCAATGGGCCCACGAGGGCGAGCACGAGAGGGACTGCTCCGACCACGGCGGCGATCATGGCGGGCCCGGCGTGCCGGGTGGCCTCTACGAGGAAGACGTTGAACCCCGCCAGACCGGTGGCGGCCAGCGCGATCAGCAGCAGGACGTCACGTGCCGTCAGGCGCACGCGGGGCAGGCGCCGGTGGCCTACGACGGCCAGCAGGATCGCCGCGGCAAGCGCATAACGTAAGGCCTGTCCGGCGAAGACCGGGTAGTCGGCGACGGTGGCGGAGACCGCGGTCGAGGTGCCGACGAGCAACATCGCCGAGGCGGCGCCGACGGGGGCGGCGGAGGCTCTCATGCGGCGTGCTCCGGCAACTTCGAGGGGGCGGCCGAGGGAGCGGCCGAGGTGGCCAGGACCTTCCGCGTGACGCGTTCGGCGATGGCCGCGACCAGGGTCCGGGGGCGACGGGGTGTCAAGTGTGCGGCCAGGGCGTTGCCGAATCCGGGGGCGACATAGCCGCGGTCGCGCTCCAACGCGCGCAGCGCGGCGCGTACGACAGGCTCCGGGGTGGTCATGGAGCCGGTGACGGCCGCCCGGCGAGTGCCGATGGTGTCGAAGAAGGCGGTCTCGACCGGGCCGGGGCACAAGGTGAGCACGCGGATGCCACGACGGCGGTACTCCTGACGCAGAGCGAGACCGAAGTTCAGCACGAAGGCCTTGGCCGCGCCGTAGACGGCGAAGTAAGGGGACGGCTGGAAGGCGGCGTTGGAAGCGACGTTGACGACCGAGCCGCGGCCGCGCTCCAGCATGCCGGGCAGCAGCTCATGGGTGAGGTCGACGAGTGCCACGACATTGACCATCAACTGGTCGTGGTCGCGGGCCCCGGGTATCTCCTCGAAACGGCCGCAGGTCCCGAAGCCGGCGTTGTTGACCAATAGGTCGATGCTCAGCTCGCGGGCGGCCAGCCGGTCGGCGATGCGGCGGGCCGCGTCCGGCTCGGCGAGGTCCTGGACCAGCACATGCGCGCGGACGCCGTGCTCGGCGATCAGGCGCTCGGCAAGGGCGGCAAGCCGGTCGCCGGAGCGCGCCACCAGGACCACATCGTGTCCCTTGGCGGCGAGCTGCGCGGCGAACTCCGCGCCGAGGCCGGACGACGCTCCGGTGATCAGGGCAGTGCTGGACACGAGTCCTCCTTCAGTCGAGGGCAACTGGGAGGAGTATGTATCAGCAACTCATATAACTGCAACGGCGCTGATGCAGATAATCGAGGGACGGCGTCATCGATGTATTGTATTTTCGGATAAGTGGTGGAGCAGGAGGCGTGATGGGCGAGACGGCGGCACGAGGGCCAAGAGGGTTGCGGGCGGACGCGGAGCGCAGCGTGCGCGCGATCCTGGAAGCGGCCGAGCGGGTGCTGGCCGAAGAGCCGGGAGCTTCCATGGAGCAGATCGCCGCGGCCGCGGGAGTGGCCCGCACGACGATCCACCGGCGGTTCGCCAACCGGCAGGCGCTGATCGAGGCGCTGGCCTCGTCCGCGGCCCGCCAGCTCGCCCAGGCGGTGGACGACGGCCGGCCGGACACCGCACCGCCGTTGGTGGCGATGCACCGGATCACGGCCAACGTGCTTCAGGTCAAGAGCGCCTGGGCGTTCGCCCTGGAGCTGCCGGCGGACCCGGACGGCGAGGCCGCCGTCCTCCATCAGGACATTGCCCGCAGCTGCATCGCCCTGCTGAAGCGGGCCCAGGACGACAAGCTCATCGACGAAGCGGCCGACCTCGACTGGGTGCGCCGGGTCTACTACGCGCTCATCGGGGAATCCCTGCACGGCAACGCGGACGGCGCCGACCCGGACACCCTCGCCACCCGCATCATCGACACCCTGCTTCACGGCGCCGGCCCACGCACCTGACCCGAGAGCCGCAGCCAGGAGTGGCAGTCAGCGGCCTCGCCGCTCGGCCTGATCAGGCGCCCGTCCCGCCACGGCCCCGCCGTATGCCCGTCGGCCAGCCAGGCGCGCACCTCGTCCGGCGACTCGTGGAGCGCCGGGTCACCGGGGTGTCGTTGGCGAGCGCCTCCTCCATCCGGCAACAGCGCTGAAACACCGTCACCTCGGGGGCGTCGTCCGGGCCGGCCCGACCGATACGACGTCATCGGCGCCCTGATCCGCATCGCTGGGGCCGTCATCAATGTGCGCGCCCGCAGCCACCGAGGCGGCAGTCCCGCACTGCGCGCCGGTGCTTCAGGCTCGCCACCCGGGGCATCAACAGGTCAGGGGGTCCTCTGCCGAACCCCCGATGACCCTGGACGGGTGATCTCATGACAGGCGAATCGCCGGTAGACCGTCAGGTCATCCATGACGAGCTGGAGGAGGCTCGCGCGGCCTTCCACCGTCTCCTCGACTCGGCCACCGAGGCAGATCTGCGCAGGCCCACCGCAGGCACCCGCTGGACCAACGAGCAGCTGCTCTTCCACATGCTGTTCGGATACATCCTGATCCGGCCGCTACTGCTGCTGATGCACATCTTCGACCGGCTGCCGAACTGCTTCGGCAGAGCCTTCGCCCGCCTTCTCGACGCGGGCACCCGGCCGTTCGACATCGTCAACTACCTCGGCCCCGTAGGCGCCACCAGGCTCATCGGGCCCCGCCGGATGGGCGTCACGTTCAACCGGGTCATCGACGACCTGCACCGCCGGCTGGACTCGGAGACGGAGACCGGCCTGGCCCGCGGGATGCACTACCCCGCCCGCTGGGACCCCTTCTTCCGTGACTTCATGACCGTCACGGACCTCTACCGCTACCCGACCCGGCACTTCGACTTTCACCGGCGCCAGCTCACCCTCATCGGAAACCGATAAGGGGCTGCCTTGACCCGCCTGCCAGGAGAACCGGGACGGCGTGGGCGGCTTCTCGGGCAGGGCGGCCGACGCCGATGAGGGTGGCCGAGGCGGTGCCGGTCCATTCGCCGCGGCCGAGCAGGTGGAGCCGGGGTTCGGCGAGGCCTGGGTGCCGGTGGGCGGGAAGGCGGCCGCGGGGGCCGAGCGGGGCGAGGTGGGCGGGGGCGGGCCGGCGTGGTCCCGTCGGCCCACGCCGCGCCGGTGGGAGTGATCCGGACCTCGGCAAGAACTGACCACACGGCACAGAGGGGTGGGTCGGGCCCGAACCGGACCGACCCTTCTTGCCCCGCTCATCGCATCACGCCTGGAAGTGAATACCCAGGGGGGGTATACTGTTTGTGGTGTTGAACCACGGGAGCGATGACACTGGACGGGAATGGGGATGACGGTCATGGACCACACCGCGCACCGGACCAGCACCGGACACGACCACGCAGCCCACCACGGCGAGCACGCACAAGAGGGTGCGTCCTGGGGGATGGCGTCGAAGGCCACACTGCACTGCCTGACCGGATGTGCCATCGGTGAGATCCTCGGCATGGTCATCGGCACCGCCCTGCTGTGGGGCAACGTGCCCACCATGGCCCTGGCGATCACCCTGGCGTTCTTCTTCGGTTACTCCTTCACCTTCTTCGCCGTGCGCCGGGCGGGCCTGAGCCTCAAGGCCGCCATCAGGGTGGCCCTGGCCGCCGACACCGTCTCGATCGCCGTGATGGAGTTCGTCGACAACGGCATCATCGCCCTGACACCCGGCGCGATGGACGCCCACCTGTCCGACGCCGTGTTCTGGGCGGCGCTGCTGGGCGGCTTCGCCGTCGCCTTCGTGATCACCACTCCGGTCAACAAGTGGATGATCGGCCGCGGCAAGGGCCACGCCGTCGTCCACGCCTACCACTGACCCAACAACCACTGCGCATCTGCGCCGAAGCCTGCAGCTCCTGCGAACAGGCGTGCAGTGAACTGCTCACCGCCCCTCGGCCGGCCACGACCCTCGGGCCTCCCGCCTCCGACCGGGAGGGATTCAGAGCGCGGCTTGTCGCACCGGCGGGCTCTGCTCGCGCTGCCGGCGCCGCCCGTAGCGCGTGACCCCACGGGGCTTGAACACCGACAGGGCCGCGGCCGTGAGCAGCACCAACAGCGCGGCCGCCGCGTCCGCGACCAGCTGGACGCGCATCCCCTCCAGCTCGCCACCCACCAACGCAGTGGTCGCCGCCACGTCGGCCAGATGTCCGACCGGCTGCATGTGCACCACAAGCAGCACCGTCGCAAGCACCGTGATCAGCAGCTTCACGATCACCCAGTAGTGGCGCACCAGCCCCCAGACCGTGCCCAGCGACTGGACCACACCGGTCACCAGCGAGGCGACACCGAACGGGACGATCACGAACCACCCCACCAGCTCGATCGACAGATATGCGCCGCGCACCGTCTGCGGCGAGCCGCTGGTCAGCCCCGCGACCGCGAGGGCCAGGAACGCGGCGACCGCGCCGAGCCAGCCCAGCGAGGCCGTGATGTGCGCGGTCAACGTCAGCTTCCGCAGCCGCGCGCCGAACGGCTTCACGGCGTGTGCCCGACCATGCCGCCGCCGGCCAGGTGCACGATCACGAACACCACGACCAGGACCACCGCGATCACCGCGGACACCTTCACCCAGCGCGGCGCCCCGCCTTCATCAGGGGCGCCCGAAGGCGTTGACGAGCCGGCCATGGCGTCCTCCACAAGTTCAGTGCGGCGCGCCGCACCCAGCCCTTTGCGAGACATACTGTCTCTGTCCCCGGCGGAGTGTATCCACTCCGGAACATCCGTATCCTCGGAGGGTGCCGAAGCTGTGGAACGAGACGATCGACGCGCACCGCCACGCCGTGCGTGAGGCCATCCTGGAGACCACCGCCCGGCTGGTTCACGACGGCGGTCTCAGGTCGGTGACCATGTCCCGGATCGCCGAGCAGACCGGCATCGGGCGCGCCACGCTCTACAAGTACTTCTCCGACGTCGAAGCCGTCCTCCTCGCCTGGCACGAACGCCAGGTCGCCGAGCACCTCCACCAGCTGGCGGAAGTCCGCGACCGCGCAAGAACAGCCCAAGAGCGCCTCGACGCGGTCCTGAAGGCATACGCGGCCATCGCCCGGCAACGCCATGCAGGCGAACTCGCCACCCTCCTGCACCAGGGCGAGCACGTCGCCCACGCCGAGCGGCACCTGTCCCGCATCGTGGAGAACCTCGTGGCCGAAGGCGCCGCGGCGGGCGACCTGCGGGGCGACGTCCCGCCCGCCGAACTCGCGCAGTACTGCCTCCACGCCTTGACCGCCGCCGCCGGCCTCACCTCCGAAGCCGCCCTGAACCGCCTCGTCGACGTCACCCTCCGCGGCCTCCGCCCCGTGCACTGAGCCCGACAGGAACGCTCGATCGCACGAACCTGCAGGTCAGGACCTTTTACAGGCTCATCCCACGTCGGTTGCGCCGCGCCGGAGCGTCACTGCCCTGCTCTCCCCTCGTAGTCATGTCGCCGGTTCACGGCAGGGGTGCACCGCTCCCTTACGACTGCCGGCGTCGTGGTGTATCGCCTTGCGCGCTCAGCCGTGTCAGTCATGGGCGGCGGCGAGGGCGGCGATGAGCACCACGGCGCAGACGAGGTGATAGTCGATGAACGGGTTCGTCGACATGCCCGGTGAGCCGTCCGACAGGTGCTGAGCGGGTGGCCACCCGGCCATCCACATCAGCGCCATCATCACGGTGCCCGCGAGGGCCGTCAGGCGCAGCGCCACCCCGGCGGTCAGGGCGAGTCCGATGCCGAGCAGGCCGAGCATGAACAGCCAGTCCGCCCGGGCGGCGCCTGGCGGTTCCATCGGTCCGGCGGCGACGTGACCGAGGAACCCCTCGGCGGGTGAGCCACCGTCGATCCAACCCTTGCCGGACCGGGCGGCACGGCCGAGTCCGAAGGTCTTGGTGCGTGCGGACGCTGCGGATTGCGGAGGCGGCGTCGGGTGGGGCAAACCGCCACCAGCATCGCCCAGGACTGTTCGGCCCTGATCAGCGCATCGGGACCAAGGCACCTTCGTCGTGCACCCCGCACGGGCCGCTGGTCCCGACTCGCGCGACCCGGTCCGGACCGGGAGACCCTGACCACCGGGACCATGGTCCCTCGTCCTGCGTGCGAGAGGGGCGGGGCGGCCGAGAGCTGTTAAACCAGAGGATGCCTGCCGCTGCGCAGCGGCAACTCTTCTCCGCTTCCTCTCTCAGGAGTGTCATGCTGTCTGCCGAGTCGGCCTCGCTGATCCGGGCCACCCTGCCTGCCGTAGGCGGGGCACTGGATGAGATAACCACCCGCTTCTACGCCACGATGTTCGCCGAACACCCCGAACTGCTGGACGGCATGTTCAACCGCGGCAACCAGGCCAGCGGCGCGCAGCGCAGGGCGCTGGCCGGGTCGATCGCCGCCTTCGCCGGTGCGCTGCTGACCGACCCCGGCACCCGCCCGGACGCCCTGCTCGCCCGCATCGCCCACAAGCACGTCGCTGTCGGCGTCACCGAAGACCAGTACACGATCGTGCACAAGTACCTGTTCGCCGCGATCGCGGACGTCCTGGGCGAAGCGGTCACTCCGGAGGTCGCGGCCGCGTGGGACGAGGTCTACTGGCTGATGGCCGGCGCCCTCATCGCCCAGGAGGCGCGCCTTTACCTCGAAGCCCAGGTGCAGCCCGGTCACCCCTGGCGGCAGTGGACCGTCGTCGAACGCCGCCAGGAGACCGCCGACACCGTCTCGTTCGTGCTGCGGCCCTCCGACGGTGCCCCCGCGCCGCGCGCCCGGGCCGGACAGTACGTCAGCGTCCGAGTGCAGATGCCCGACGGGGTGCACCAGCTGCGCCAGTACAGCCTCTCCTCGGCCCCCGGCGACCAGGCGCGCCGGATCACCGTCAAGCGGGTGACCGGCGAGAGCGCCCCCGACGGCGAAGTGTCGGGCCTGCTGCACCGCACTCTTGAGGCGGGTGACGAACTCACCCTTTCCGCTCCCTTCGGCGATGTCGTGCTGGACGATACGGACGCTCCGCTGGTGCTGGTCTCCGCCGGCATCGGCTGCACTCCGATGGTTGCCATGCTCGAGCACCTCGCGGCTACCAACTGCACCCGTCCCGTCACGGTCCTGCACGCCGACCGCTCACCGGCCGACCACGCGCTGCGTGCCGACACCGACCGGTTGGTCAGCACGCTGCCCGATACGCGCGCCACGTTCTGGTACGAGCAGGGCGCGGTGGAAGAGCTCGCATGCCGGACGGGGCTGATGAACCTCGACGCTCTGGAGCTGCCCGCCGACGCGAGCGTGTACCTGTGCGGCCCGCTCCCCTTCATGCGCGAGATCAGGTCGCAGCTTCTGCGTGGCGGAATTCCCGCCCGTAACATCCGCTACGAGGTCTTCGGCCCCGACCTGTGGCTGGCCGACGCCACCTCCTGAACGGCCCCGGCCCCCTGGCGCGCCAACCGGTCACCGCCTTCCGTGAGGGTCACCCCGTGGCCGCTGCCGGCCCACTGCCGTTCTCACGCCGTTGGTCCACGCGCCGTGGCTGCGCACCGCGCAGCCACGGCGCTGCCGACGGTGCGGATGCGGCCATCAACGGTTGCCGGTTGCGTCCTGGCCGAACGGTGGCGACCCGATCCCCGCCCCTTCGACGACCCCCTCCGCGGAAGCCGGACGTCGGATGCTTGCGGTGTCATGCCGTGCCTTCGACGAACAGTCCACGCCCGGCAGCCTGTCGGCGCATGCATCCGTCCATTCACAGCAAGGCGGACCACGCGGCAGAAGCCGCGCGTGCCTGGGCTGCGGGCGTACCGGCACCGCGCTGACGGCGGGTCGGCCGGGGCCGGCGGTACGAATGACCCCATGCGGCTTCTGACAGGTTCGACGAATCTGGTGGCGGGACGCCGCGAGCGGTTCGGTAGCCGGGCGGCGCTCTCGTCACGACTCGACGGAGGTACACGATGCGCCCGCTTGAGGACGCCGCCAGAGCAGCAGCATCGACGACAGGAGGCCGCACCTCCCGGGCCGGCCGTCCGTGGATGATGCTCACGCTGGCCACATCGGGGTTCGCGGTCAACTTCTGGGCCTGGGCGCTGCTGAGCCCACTGGGTCCGCGGTTCAAGGAGACCCTGGCGCTCAGCTCCTTCGAACAGTCGCTGCTGGTGGCGGTGCCCGTCGTGGTCGGCTCGCTGGGGCGAATCCCTGTGGGGGCTCTGACCGACCGGTTCGGCGGCCGGGTGATGTTTCCCCTGGTGTCGGCGGCGACCGTCGTCCCCGTGCTCTACCTCGGGCTCGCCGGCCACTCGTCACTGGCGGCCCTGCTCGTGGGCGGGTTCTTCCTCGGCATCGGGGGTACAGCCTTTGCGGTGGGAGTGCCGTTCGTCAGCGGCTGGTTCCCACCGGAGCGCCGCGGACTGGCGATCGGCGTCTTCGGAGCCGGGATGGGCGGCACCGCGATCAGCGCGCTGACGACCGTCAAGCTGGTCGACACCCACGGCATGGCCAACCCGTTCCTGATCACCGCCACGGCGCTCGCCCTGTATTCCGTGCTGGCCGCGGTACTGCTGCGCGACGCGCCCGGCCGCACCGTCCCGAGCGAACCACTCTTCCGGCGGCTGGCCGACACCGTACGGCTGCCCATCACCTGGCAGGCGTCCGCTCTGTACGCGGTCGCGTTCGGCGGCTACGTCGCCTTCTCGGTCTACCTGCCGGCCTACCTCAAGACCGGCTACGGGCTCGAGCAGGCCGACGCGGCGAACCGAATGGCCGGCTTCGTCCTGCTCGCTGTGGCCATGCGCCCATTCGGCGGCTGGCTCTCGGACCGGCTGGGCCCGACCCGGGTCCTGACCGGCAGTCTGGCCGTAGTGATCGCGGGTGCGGCCGTCCAGTCGACCACGCCGCCCTTGGCCCCGGTAGGCACCATCGCCTTCCTCTCCCTGGCTGCGGCCCTCGGTGCGGGCAGCGGCGCGACCTTCGCCTTGGTCGCCCTGCTCGCGCCGGCCAACAAGGTCGGCTCGGTCACCGGCGTCGTCGGCGCGGCGGGCGGCCTGGGCGGGTTCATCCCGCCCCTGGCCATGGGAGTCATCTACAGCGCCACGGGAAGCTACGCCCTGGGGCTGCTCCTGTTGGCTCTGGTCGCTTCTACGGCACTCACCTTCACCGTCACCCGGGTACGACGAGCCGCCGCCGATGCAAGCCGCGGCACCACCAACCCGTCATGACCACTCCCTTTGGACGAGGACCCGGCCGGCGGACGGCGGCTCACCAACAAAGGCGCCGGGGCACTCGCAGCTCGAGGCCGATGCGGTGCTCGCCGTGCCGGTGTCGGCCGCCGCCGGGCTGCTGGCCGGCAAGGCGCCCGCCGCGGCGGCCGAACCGCGCTGTCGAGTACGCGGACATGCTCTGGTCACCGTGGCCTTCGACCGGGCGGACGCCATCAGGCTGTTCGGCCCGACCTGGGGCGTCTCGGCTCGGGAGATACCGGCGCCACTGCGAAATCGGCCGCTTTGCGCGCATATGGACGGTGGAACTGAATTGGCGTCACTCTCGTGGTGCCGTCGTCGACTTATGAGTATCCGGTGGCCCTAGAGTCGCCTGCGGTGGGACCGATCACAATTCGAACGGGCAGGTCTGCCCGGAAGCGGAGTGCACGGTGAGTACCGAGACCAACCCGGGGCAGCGGGCAGCACTGGACGGCCCGCTTGCGGACGCGCTGGTGCGCAGTCGGCGTTTCTTCACCCGGGCGGAGGTGTCGGACGACGGGCGCACGCTGTACCGGGTCGGAGGGCGGTCGGCGGACGACTTCTACCGGGACCGCTGGTCGCACGACAAGGTGGTGCGCTCCACGCACGGCGTGAACTGCACCGGCTCGTGTTCGTGGAAGGTGTACGTCAAGGACGGCATCATCACCTGGGAAGCCCAGCAGACCGACTATCCCTCTGTCGGCCCCGACCGGCCGGAGTACGAACCTCGCGGCTGCCCGCGCGGGGCTGCGTTCTCCTGGTACACCTACTCGCCGACCCGGGTGCGCTACCCGTATGTGCGCGGGGTGCTGCTGCAGATGTACCGCGAGGCCAAACAGCGCCTCGGCGACCCGGTCCTGGCCTGGGCGGACATCGTCGGTGACCCGGAACGTTCCCGCCGCTACAAAGCGGTGCGGGGCAAGGGCGGGCTGGTGCGGGCGAGCTGGGACGAGGCGGCCGAGATGATCGCAGCCGCGCACGTGCACACCATCAAGGAGTACGGCCCGGACCGGCTGGCGGGCTTCTCCCCCATCCCGGCCATGTCGATGGTCTCCCACGCTGCCGGGGCGCGCTTCTACTCGCTGCTCGGCGGGGCGATGCTGTCCTTCTACGACTGGTACGCCGACCTGCCCGTCGCCTCCCCGCAGGTCTTCGGCGACCAGACGGACGTCCCCGAATCCGGCGACTGGTGGGATGCCGGGTATTTGATCATGTGGGGTTCCAACCTGCCGGTGACCCGCACCCCTGATGCGCACTGGATGGCCGAGGCCCGCTACCGGGGACAGAAGGTCGTAGCCGTGGCACCGGACTACGCGGACAACGTGAAATTCGCGGACGAGTGGCTGCCCGCCCGGCCCGGCACCGACGGGGCCCTGGCGATGGCCATGGGACACGTGGTCCTCAAGGAGTTCTTCGTCGACCGGCAGGTCGACTACTTCACCGGATACGTCAAGCGCTACACCGACCTGCCCTTCCTGGTCACCCTCGATCGGCGAGACGGGGACGCAGACGCTCCCCGGGTGCCGGGGAAGTTCCTGACCGCCGCCGACCTCGGCGGCGAGGAAGCCGCGGCGGAGAACGCGGAGTTCAAGACCGTCCTGCTGGATGCGCTGACGGGGCGGCCCGTGGTGCCCAACGGCACGCTCGGCCACCGCTATGGCGAGTCCGGCATGGGCCGGTGGAACCTCGACCTCGGTGACACCGACCCGCTGTTGAGCGCCGCCGGGGGCGATCAGGCCCCGGTGGAGGTGGAGCTGCCACGCTTTGACACCCCCGACGGGCGAGCGGGGCGGCTGCTGCGGGGGGTGCCCGTCCGCCGGATCGGCGGCCACATCGTGACCACCGTCCTCGACCTGCTGCTGGCCCAGTACGGCGTGGCCCGCGAGGGGCTGCCCGGCCGGTGGCCCGCCGGATACGACGACCCCGATCAGCCCTGTACACCCGCCTGGCAGGAGGCGATCACCGGAATCGCAGCGGAGAAGGCGGCCCGCATCGGCCGGGAGTTCGCCGCCAACGCCGAGGAGTCCCGCGGCCGATCGATGATCATCATGGGGGCGGGTACCAATCACTGGTTCCACTCCGACACCATCTACCGGGCTTTTCTCACCCTGACCACGCTCACCGGCTGCCAGGGCGTCAACGGCGGCGGCTGGGCCCACTACGTCGGTCAGGAGAAGGTCCGCCCGATCACCGGATATTCGGTGCTGGCCACGGCCGCCGACTGGAACCGGCCCGCCCGTCAGATGATCCAGACCGCCTACTGGTACCTGCACACCGACCAGTTCCGCTACGACCCCTTCAGCGTCGACACCCTGGCGGCCGCCTCCGCCGGCGGCACCTTCGCGGGAAGGTCCACGGCCGACGTCATCGCGCAGTCCGCCCGTCTGGGGTGGATGCCGTCGTATCCCACCTTCGACCGCAACCCCCTGGCTCTCGCCGCGGAAGCGGAGGCGGCCGGGCGCGAGGTGGGACCGTACGTAGTGGCCGAGTTGAAGGCCGGCAGGCTGCGCTTCGCCGCCGAGGACCCCGACGCTCCCGAGAACTTCCCTCGAGTACTGACCGTGTGGCGGGCCAACCTGCTGGGCTCCTCCGCCAAGGGCAACGAGTACTTCCTCAAGCACCTGCTGGGCACCGACTCCTCCCTACGAGCCACCGAGGCACCCGAAGAGGCCCGCCCACGCCACGTCGTGTGGCGCGATCAGGCCCCCACAGGCAAGCTCGACCTGCTGCTGTCGATGGACTTCCGAATGACCAGCACCACCCTCTACTCCGACGTGGTGCTGCCGGCCGCGACCTGGTACGAGAAGCACGATCTCAACACCACCGACATGCACCCTTTCGTGAACTCCTTCAACCCGGCCATCTCCCCGCCCTGGCAGACCCGCACCGACTGGGACGCCTTCAACACCATCGCCAAGGTCTTCAGCCGGCTGGCAGCCGCCCACCTGGGCACCGTCACCGATGTGATCGCCGCCCCGCTGCTCCACGACACCCCGGACGCCATGGCCACCCCGCACGGCCGCGTGAAGGACTGGAAGGCGGGTGAGTGTGAGCCCGTTCCCGGCCGGACGATGCCCAAGCTGATCACGGTCGAGCGCGATTACGCGGCCGTGGCGGAGAAGATGACCGCGCTCGGGCCCCTGCTGGACACGCTGGGCGCCACCACCAAGGGCGTCACGTTCACAGTGGAACGGGAGCTGGAGTACCTGCGGCACAAGAACGGCACCGTCCACGGCGGAGTGGCCGACGGACGTCCCTCCATCGCCCGCGACGTTCAGGCGTGTGAGGCGATCCTCGCCCTGTCCGGTACCACCAACGGGCATCTGGCCACCCAGGGCTTCCGCACCGTCGAGGCCCGCACCGGCGTCCGGCTGGCGGACCTCGCCGCCGAGCACGAGGGCAAGCAGGTCACCTTCGCCGACACACAAGCCGCACCCGTCCCGGTCATCACTTCTCCCGAGTGGTCAGGGTCGGAGTCCGGCGGGCGCCGCTACTCGCCGTTCACCATCAACGTCGAGCGCCTCAAGCCGTGGCACACCCTCACCGGCCGCCAGCACTTCTTCCTCGACCACGACTGGCTGGCGGAACTGGGCGAGTGGCTGCCGGTCTACCGGCCCCCGCTGAACATGCACGCCCTCTTCGACGAATCCGAGGTGGGCGACACCGGCGAACTCGGCATCACCGTGCGCTATCTGACCCCGCACAACAAGTGGTCCATCCACTCCGAGTACCAGGACAACCTGTTCATGCTCTCCCTCTCACGCGGCGGGCCGACGGTCTGGATGAGCCGGGAGGACGCGGCGAAGATCGGTGTCGCGGACAACGACTGGATCGAGGCGGTCAACCGCAACGGCGTCGTCGTCGCCCGCGCGGTCGTCTCCCACCGCATGCCGGAAGGCACGGTCTACATGCACCACGCCCAGGACCGGCTCATCGACGTCCCCCGCACCGAGACCACAGGCCGCCGCGGTGGCATCCACAACTCTCTGACCCGGCTGCTGGTCAAGCCCAGCCACCTCATCGGTGGCTACGCCCAGCTCTCCTACGCCTTCAACTACCTCGGCCCCACCGGCAACCAGCGCGACGAGGTCACCGTCATCCGCCGCCGCTCCCAGGAGGTGACGTACTGATGAAGGTCATGGCCCAGATGGCGATGGTGATGAACCTCGACAAGTGCATCGGCTGCCACACCTGCTCCGTCACCTGCAAGCAGGCGTGGACCAACCGCAGCGGCGTCGAGTACGTGTGGTTCAACAACGTCGAGACCCGGCCCGGCCAGGGCTACCCCCGCCGCTACGAGGACCAGAAGACGTGGAAGGGCGGCTGGGAACTCAACAAACGCGGCCGGCTCACGCTCAAGGCCGGCGGCCGGTTCAAGAAGCTGATCACCATCTTCTCCAACCCCGAACTGCCCTCCCTCGACGACTACTACCAGCCCTGGACCTACGACTACGAGACCCTGACCAACGCCCCGCTCCAGGACCACACCCCCGTCGCCCGGCCCAAGTCGCTGATCACCGGCAAGGACATGAAGATCACCTGGTCGGCGAACTGGGACGACAACCTCGCCGGCGCACCGGAGCACGGCAACAAGGACGTCCTGCTCACCCAGCTCTCGCAGAAGGTCAGGTTCGAGTTCGAGCAGACCTTCATGTTCTACCTGCCCCGGATCTGCGAACACTGCCTCAATCCCTCATGCGCGGCCTCCTGCCCGTCCGGAGCGATCTACAAGCGCAGCGAGGACGGCATCGTCCTGGTCGACCAGGACCGCTGCCGCGGCTGGCGCATGTGCGTCACCGGCTGCCCGTACAAGAAGGTCTACTTCAACCACCGCACCGGCAAGGCCGAGAAGTGCACCTTCTGCTTCCCCCGTGTGGAGGTGGGGCTGCCCACCGTCTGCGCCGAGACCTGCGTCGGCCGTCTGCGCTATATCGGCCTGGTCCTCTACGACGCCGACCGCGTCCTGGAGGCAGCCTCCACCCCCGACGACACCGATCTGTCCGAGGCGCAGCGCGGTATCCTCCTCGACCCCCACGACCCCGAGGCCATGGCTGCGGCCGAACGCGACGGCATCCCCCGCGACTGGATCGAAGCCGCGCAGCGCTCACCGGTCCACGCCCTGATCAACACCTACAAGGTGGCCCTGCCACTGCATCCGGAATACCGCACCATGCCGATGGTCTGGTACATCCCGCCACTGTCCCCGGTCGTCGACGCGGTCAGCGGCACCGGCCACGACGCGGAGGACCGCGACAACCTGTTCGCCGCCATCGACGCCCTGCGCATCCCCGTTGAGTACCTCGCCGAACTGTTCACCGCCGGCGATCCTGCACCCGTCGACGCCGTACTGCGGCGGCTTGCCGCCATGCGCAGCTACATGCGTGACATCAACCTCGGCCGCGAACCCGACGCCTCCATTCCTGCCGCCGTCGGCATGGGTGAGGAGGAGATGTACGAGATGTACCGGCTCCTCGCCCTGGCCAAGTACGACGAGCGCTACGTCATCCCGCCCGCGCACGCCGAACAGGCGCACGGACTGGAAGAGCTGGCCACCGAGTGCAGCCTCGACTACGAGGGC
Source organism: Streptomyces sp. WAC00040 (assembly GCF_056835925.1). NCBI lineage: Bacteria > Bacillati > Actinomycetota > Actinomycetes > Kitasatosporales > Streptomycetaceae > Streptomyces > Streptomyces sp. WAC00040. Next base: position 3,817,418 of record NZ_JAKQZE010000001.1, on the reverse strand, counting down.
GGCCCCGGCATGGAGGGCTCCGGACCGTTCGGTGAAGCCTCAGGCGGCGCCTCGCCGGTTGCCGTGGAGAACTTCCGCATGCTGCATGCCCGTCAGACGACCGACTCCACAACGGACCCGGCCGACAAGGCCAACCGCGTCAACCTCCTCAACTGGGACGGCAAGGGCAGACCAAAGGGCCTGTTCCCGGGCCGTCCCGGAAGCGAGGGAGGCCCTCCGGCGGAGCTGATGGACGGCACCGATCCGAACGCCGAGAGGGAGCCGAAGCCGTGACCCGGCGCACCCCCGACCCCCTGCACGTTGCGGCCTGGCAGGTGCAGTCGCTGCTGCTGGCCTATCCCGACGAGCACCTGACCGGCCATGCTCGTCCGGCTCGACAGGTGGCGGCAGCCCTGCCCGGGCCGGTCGCCACCCCCTTGCACCGTTTCCTTGATCATGTGGAGGCCTGCGATACCACGGACTTGGCCGCCGAGTACGTCGCCGTCTTCGACCACCGCCGGCGCTGCTGCCCCTTCCTGACGTACTACGCCCACGGGGACACCCGCAAGCGCGGGGTCGCGCTGCTGCGCATGAAGCAGACCTACGCCGCGGCGGGACTGCGTCTGTCCGACGACGAGCTGCCCGACCACCTGGCGGTGGTTCTCGAGTTCGCCGCGGTCGAACCGGAAGCCGGGCGGAAGCTGCTGCTGGAGCACCGGGCCGGTCTGGAGCTGCTGCGCCTGGCCCTTGACGACGCCTCCGCTCCCTGGGTGCATGTCCTTGAGTCGGTGTCGGCGACCCTGCCGCCACTGGCCGGAGACGAGCGGGAGGCCGTCGCCCGGCTGGCCGCCGAGGGCCCGCCGGAGGAGCAGGTCGGCCTGGCGCCCTTCGCACCACCCCAGTACATGCCCGACCCGGTGGGAGGCCGCCGATGATCTTCTTGGTGAGCACGTCGACGGAGCCGACACTCGAGAACGCCGCGGCCGAGCCCGGAGCGCTGGGCATTCTGCTGTGGGTGGTCCTGCCGTACGTGGCACTGGTGCTGTTCGTCGGCGGGCACGTCTGGCGCTACCGCTACGACAAGTTCGGCTGGACCACCCGCTCCTCCCAGTTGTACGAGAGTCGGCTGCTGCGCATCGGCAGCCCGCTGTTCCACTTCGGCATCCTGGTGGTTCTCATCGGCCACATCGGAGGGCTGCTGATCCCTCATGGCTGGACCGAGGCCGTCGGGATCACCGAGCACACCTACCACGTCGCCGCCGTCGTCCTGGGAACCATCGCGGGGGTGAGCACGCTCGGCGGACTTGCCATCCTGATCTACCGGCGCCGCACCGTCGGCCCCGTGTTCAGTGCCACCACCCGCAACGACAAGCTGATGTACGCCATGCTCACCCTCGCCCTGGCGCTGGGACTGGCCGCCACGGTGGCCGCGAACATCATCGGAGGCGGGTACGACTACCGGACCACCATCTCCCCCTGGTTCCGGTCGATCTTCTACCTCCAGCCGGATCCCGCCCTGATGACCGGAGTGCCGCTACTGTTCCAGCTCCACGCTCTCAGTGCCCTGGCACTGTTCGCCATCTGGCCGTTCACCAGGCTGGTGCACATGCTCACCGCCCCGCTGGGCTACCTCACTCGTCCCTACATCGTCTACCGCAGCAGGGACCCGCGACTCGGCGCGCGGGCCCCCCGACGCGGATGGGAACGCGTCCGATAGGCCGGCCCGCAAACTGGCGGCTCTCCTTGTCCCGGTGCAGCGGGTCGCTGTACAGGACACTCCGCGCGGGCAGGGCGGCCCGCTCAGGTGAGCCACCCCGAGAGCTCTGGTCAGTCACTGCTGCGGCGCCTGCCCAGGCGTGCGACGAGGAACCCCAGACCACCCACTGCGACCGCGATCGCGACTTCTCGGTATCCGAGTGCTGTGGTGACGAGAAGGCCCCGGAGCGGAGGGAGGTACAAAGCGGCTGAGGCGAGTCCCGCCGATGCCGCGACCGCCGTCGGCAGGAGCAGGTTCTCACGTGTCAGCAGGCGGTCCCGCAGTCCCAGGGCAACCCCCAGTTGGGCGAGCAGCAACGACAGGAACAGGACGCTCTGCCATGGCGCACCGGTCATGCGGGCCGTCCACCCCGCTGTCAGCGAGCCGGCGGTGACCACTGTCGCGATGAGCAGGAGTCGCTGCCACAGCCCGTCGCCCAGGACGTGCTGGTCGGGCGGGCGCGGGGCGCGGAGCATGGTTCCCCTGGTGACGGGCTCGGCGCCCATCGCGACGCCGGTGAGGCCGTGGGTCAGCAGGTTGATCCACAGGATCTGTCCGGCGCGCAGCGGCAGCGGCAGACCCAGGAGAGGGCCGAGGAGCATGACGAGGATTTCCGCCGCTCCTCCCGCCAGCCCGTACAGCAGGAAGCGCCGGATGTTGTCGTAGACCCGGCGGCCCTCTTCGACGGCGCTGACAACGGTGGACAGTTCGTCGTTGGTCAGCACGAGATCGGCGGCCTGCCGGGCAACCTCGGTGCCTCTGCGTCCCATGGCGACGCCGATGTCGGCCTGCCGCAGGGCGGGCCCGTCGTTGACCCCGTCGCCGGTCATGGCCGTCACGTGTCCTTGGGCCCGCCATGCCTGGACGATGTCGAGCTTCTGTTCGGGGTCGGTGCGGGCGAAGATCCGCACGGCCGTGAGGTCCGGCACCCTGCCGGCGGCCAGTGTCCGTCCGGTGACGACCGTGTCGGGCTCGGTCCCGGTGACGAGGCCCACGCGTTGCGCGATGGCGCTCGCGGTGGCCGGGTGGTCACCGGTGATCAGTACGGGGGTGATGCCGGCGGCCCTGCAATCGGCCAGCGTCCGGGCGGCGGCTGTCTTCGGCGGATCCGCGAGAGCGGTCAGGCCCAGCAGCCGCAGGCCCGATTCGGCGTCCGTGACGTGCCCGGGAACCTCGCCGCGTTCGGCCGATGCCACGGCCAGGACCCGAAATCCCTCGGCCGCCAGCGTGGCCGCATGCTGCCGGGCACGTTCGATGAGGGCGGCCGGCTCGTCGAGGACGGCGGTGTCGAGGACGGCTTCCGGAGCGCCCTTGAGGCAGATCATCGACCGGCCGCGGCCGGTGGTGTGCACCGTGGTCATCTTCTTGCGGACGCTGTCGAAGGGTTCCTCGGCCGTCCGCGGGTAGAGCACCCTCAGTTCGCGGTGCTCGGGGCATCCGGCCTTGGCCGCGGCGGCGAGCAGAGCCGCCTCGGTGGGGTCTCCCAGCGCGGTCCAGCTGCCGTCGTCGCTGCCTTGCGGTGTCCGCGCGGGCGGCCGGAGTTCGGCGTCGTTGCACAGCGCGGCGGCTATGAGCAGTTCTCGTACGGGAGCCAGCTCCAGGAGGTTTGCGGCCCTGCCGTCCATCCGTACCTCGCCCGCGGGGTCATAGCCGGAACCGGTGAAGGTGACTTGCCCTACAGGGGTCCAGACGTGTTCGACCACCATGCGGCCTTCGGTCAGCGTGCCGGTCTTGTCCGTCGCCAGAACGGTCACCGAGCCCAGCGTTTCCACGGCGGCAAGACGGCGGACGAGGGCGTGCCGTGCCACCATGCGCCGGGCCCCGAGCGCCAGGGCCACGGTGACGACCGCCGGCAGGGACTCCGGGACGGCGGCGACCGCGAGGCTGATCGCGGTCACCGCCATGGTGGCCGGAGCCGTTCCACGAAGCAGCCCGAGGAGGAAGACCACCAGGCACAGGCCGAGCGCCACCAGGGCAAGCACCCGGCCAAGGCCCGCCAGCCGGCGCTGCAGCGGGGTCGGCTGCGGGCGTGTGTCCAGCAGTTCGGCGATGCGGCCCAGTGCGCTGTCCTTGCCGGTGGCGCTCACGTGCGCGATGCCTCGTCCGCGGACCACGACGGTTCCGGCGCGCAGGACGGCGTCCTCGGCGCCGGCCCCGGTCGGGGACTTGTCCACGGGCACGGACTCGCCGGTCACCATGGACTCGTCGATCAGCAGGGACGCCGCCTGTGTGAGCCGGGCGTCCGCCGGCACGATGTCGCCTTCGCCGAGGACGACGACGTCTCCCGGCACCACATCCGAGGACGGCACCTCCTTGTCGATTCCTGCGCGGCGCACCCGTGCGGTGGGCGCAGACATGGCGGACAGCGCCGCCACCGCGTGATCGGCCTTCACCTCCTGCACCACTCCGACAGTCGTGTTGACCAGGACGACGAGTGCGATGACGGCCGAGTCGGCGAAGTCGCCGATCGCGACAGTCAGAGCAACAGCGCCGAGCAGCACCATGATCAGCGGGTCCCGCAGCTGTGCGGCGACGCGCGACCGCAGCGGGACCGCTCTTTGGGTGATCACCGTGTTGGGCCCGTGCTCGACCAGGCGCCGCGCGGCCTGCTCATCGGTGAGCCCTTGGGAGTGATCGCCCTTGAGGTCCCTCACCGCATCGATGGATGGCACGCACTTCTCCTGTCCGTCGTGCCGGATGCCGAGGCGGTCGCCCACGGCCTCAGCTCTCGCTCGCGGGCACGGTGATCACCGGGCACGGGGCGCGGTGCAGCAGGCCGTGGACCACCGATCCCAGACGCATACCGGTGTACCCGCCGCTTCCCCGCCGCCCCACGACCACTGCCGCCGCGTCGGCGCAGGCACGCGCCAGTTCCTCGACAGGGTGCCCGCGCCCCACCTCCTGCGTCACGCGGACCTTCGGGTACGTCTCGGCGATGCCGGCAAGGGACTCTGCGAGAAGGCGCCGTCGTTCGTCCGTGGCGCGCTCTTCGTCGCCGAAGAAGACGACGGGGCGCTGCCATGCCCAGAGCGCGTGCAGGTCTGCCCCGCGCAGGTGGGCCTCCTCAAAGGCGAACCGGGCTGCGGTCCTCGACGACTGGCTGCCGTCGATGCCGACGACCAGGCGAGAAGAACCTTCCGTCGTGGTGTGCTCGGGCTCGCGGACCACGACCACGGGACAGCCGGCTCGTGCACTGACGGGGACGGCCACCGAGCCGGCGCTCAGGATCTCCTCGGCCCGGCTCAGGCGGCGCGAGCCGAGGACCACCAGACGCGCATGTGCCGCCTCCCGGCAGAGCACTGCCGCGGGCATGCCATCGAGTAGCTGCGTCACTACGGTGACTTCCGGACGCAGAGCGCCCAGGTGCTCCCGGGCCGCGGTGAGCACCCTTTCACCCTGGGCGCGCAGGGACATGGAGTGCGGGGTCATCTCCACGGGCCGGAGGTCGTGCCTGGGCGGTATCGACAGCAGCAGCCGCAATCGCCATCCCGTGCGAGCGGCTTCATCGGCGGCCCAGGCAAGTACGGGGACCGAGGGCTCCCTCGGGTCGATCCCCACCAGGATCTCGTCGCGCGTCGCACGGCTGGTCATCGCTGCTCCTCCTGCCTGCGGCGGGGCATGATCATGATCGGGCAGGACGCGTGATGCACCAGGGCGTGGGCCGCGTGCCCCAGGCCGGGGCCAAGGCCTATAGGCCGTCGCCGTGCGCCTATGACGAGAAGATCCGCCGTCCGGCTCGCCTCGACGAGATGGCCGGCGACAGAGGTCCCGCTCGCGATGTGCGTGTCGAGCAGAAGCCCCGGGAAGGCCTCACGCAGGCTCTCGGAGAGCATCGTCAGATCGTCCCTGCGGGCCTTCGCCGGCTGGTTCAGGCCATCAAGCATGGTGGCCACGTCCCCAACGTGCGTCAGAGGGTTCCACACGGTCAGCAACCGCAGCGTCGCCTTGCGCAGGAGCGCTTCCCTGGCGGCGTGGCGCAGCCAGTCGGCGTCTGCCGCACCGCGTACCGCCGCGGTGACCACGGCCGTGTCGGGACCGTCGGCCTCTCCCCGGACCACCACCACGGGCAATCGGCTGCGCGCGGCCGTCTCCAGTGCCACGGAGCCGAGCATGAGGGTGGCGAAACCACCCAGCCCGCGATGTCCGACGCAGAGGGTGTCGTCCCGCTCTGCCGCGATGCGCAGGGCGGACACGGGGTCTTTGCGGCTGAGTTCTCTGACCACGCTGACCCGGGGGAACCGCTCCTGGACCATCGCGGCGGTGTCGGTGAGCAGATCACGGCCCTTCTCATGGATCCGGTCGATCATCTCCGAGGACGCAAGCCGTGTCAGACGCTCCAGATCCGCTGCATGGACGATGCGCAATGGCCGGCCGCGCCGGTCCGCCTCGTCCGCTGCCCAAAGAGCCGCGGCCCTGGCGTGCGCGGAACCGTCGACACCGACGACGACCGCCCCGAAATCGGAGTCAAGGGAAATGCCGGTGTTCATGTTGCCTCCTCGGGAACGTGCGGGGGTCGCACGCTTCACGCTGTCACCGCAGGGGCTGTACGAGGCAGGGCCGCGCAGGCCCCCGGCAGGGCCGAAGGTCCCTCGCCCTCACTCCGGCTACCTGGCCCGGCCGCTGCGGCACGGCCTCTGACCGCCTCGGCGGTCACGTTCGGCGCTGATCTCGGGTGCGTGGTTGGGCCGGCTGCCCGGGGCGGGGTCCGCGCTGGGCCTGGACGGTTGCAGCCGCACGAGAACCGACGGCTCACCGAACCGCGACGGTCGGGCCTGCACGGAGCCTCGCTTCCGGCTACGGCTTCCCGGGCGGAGGCGCCGGCCATTCCGCCTCTACGCGTGAGTCGCCGCAGGCCAGGTGTTTCCCGCACGGCTCTCCTCCGCCCGGCTCCGAGGGTCCTTCGGCCCACGCCCTACCCGAGCGGCCCTACTGCTCCTGCTCGACAGAGGGCAGGCTGGAGACGAAGCCGGGGACCCGGCGCTCCACGACAAGGGAGCGGCCGGCGTCGTTGCGCGGGTCAGCTGCGGCTGAGCTGATGTGCCCGTTCCTCTACAGGGCTTCGCGGCTGTGGGCCGCGCCGTGCCCAAGGGCCGAGGTGGCTTGTCTGGGCCATGCGGCGTACGGCGTGGTCCATCAGGCGGCCAGTCCCGTCATGGTGGTCCCCGGTGTCGACATTCACAACGCCCTCCGGAGGTGACCCCGTGTCCGCACGTACACCGGACCCACCGTCCATGACGTCGTGGGTGGCCGATGCGACCACCGCGCCGTCCATGCACAACGCCCAGCCCTGGCTCTTTCGCTATGCCCGGGCGGAGGGCGTACTGACCATGCGTATGGACCCGGCGCGCACGATGCCGCACACCGACCCCTCCACCCGCGGACTGCACATCGGCTGTGGGGCGGCCTTGTTCAACCTGCGCGTGGCTGCGGCACGTGCGGGATGGGAGCCGGATGTCCAGTTGCTGCCGGATCCGGCCGATCCCGAAACCCTGGCCGTGATCACGTTCACGCCCTCCGGCGTGGACGACGACATCGCGGGCCTGCACCCGGCACTCAGCAGGCGGCATACGAGCAGGGAACCGTTCTCCGACGAGGCCGTTCCCGAGGCGGTGCTCGACGGGCTGCGCGGTGCCGCACGGGCGGAAGGCGCACGCCTCGATCCGGCGGGCGAATGGCAGGTGCAGGCGTTGCTCGACCTCGTGTGGGACGCGGAGCGTGCCGAAGCGCTCGCCCCTGGCGTACGCGAGGAGATCACCCGATGGACGATCGGTTCGGATCCGGCGCGACCGGAAGGCATCCCCACGGAGTCCCTCGGACCCCGCCGTTACGACGGCCGTGCGCCCGTGCGTGACTTCACCGGTGGCCATCGCGTCGAGGGCAGCAGGTCCGCGGTGTTCGAGCTGTCGCCCTGCCTGGCGGTTCTCGGCACGCGCGAGGACGGACGTGAGGACTGGCTGCGTGCCGGTCAGGCCATGGAGCGGGTGCTGCTGCAGGCGACGCTGGACGGACTGGCCACCTCACTCAACTCCCAGGCCCTCGAATGGCCTCAGCTGCGCTGGGCGGTGCGCGATCCCTCCTCGACAGCCGGCTACCCGCAGATGCTCATCCGGCTGGGCTACGGCCCTGAGGCTCCTGCGACCCCTCGTCGGCCGGTGTCGGAGGTACTCGTCCTCGCCTGAGGCGCCGCGGGCCGGTGCGTCACCCCGGTCGCGGCCGACGATGCGGCGCCCGGTCACCCGGCGGGGCTTCACTGTGATCCACAGGTCGCCCGCCCCGCCGCCCCATGGGCGGCTGCGCCTGTGCGCCTCCAGCCGCCGTACGGCCTCAGGTCCGGTGCCGTCCTGGCATCGCCGACGATCAGGACGCTCCACCCCCCGGCTGAATGCGTCATCGATGCGGTCCACCTCGAAAGGCGACCTCGTGACCGGCAGCTTCGGCCGGCCCGGCGTCCGCGGAGGTCCGGTGGGCGACCTCCGCCCCGACCGAGACGCAGTGACCGAAAGACGGCCGGCCCGGCGTCGGTGATCACCGCGATACGGCCCACCCCGTGGCTGCCGAGCGGTTCCCAGCATTCCTGTGACGTCGGTTCGACGAGTTCGGGGTGGTAGGCCCCGCCCCACCTCCCCTAAGCCAGGGGGAAGGTCCACCGTGGTCCTGCTCGGCGGCGAGTCCGGCAGCTCGGGCTTTGATCGTGCACCCGTGCGTATCCACGCTGGGCACCGGACTCCTTCGCCGCACGACGAAGGAGGGTCAGCGGCTGTCCTCGCCCGCTCCCGGTGGTAGGGCGGCGCGTCCGGCTTCGAGGCGTGCGACGGGCACGCGGAAGGGTGAGCACGAGACGTAGTCCAGGCCGGCGTCGTGGAAGAAGTGGACGGACTCGGGGTCTCCGCCGTGCTCTCCGCACACGCCGATCTTCAGCTCCGGTCGTGCGGCGCGCCCTTCGGTGACCGCGATCCTGACCAGTCGGCCCACGCCTTCGCGGTCGATCGTCTCGAAGGGGGAGGTCTGGAAGATGCCCTTGTCGAGGTAGGCCGAGAAGAACGCGGCCTCGACGTCGTCCCGGGAGAAGCCCCAGGTCGTCTGCGTGAGGTCGTTCGTGCCGAACGAGAAGAAGTCCGCGTCGGCAGCGATGCGGCCTGCGGTGAGGGCGGCTCGTGGAAGCTCGATCATCGTGCCGACCGGGCAGTCCACAGCGATGCCGCTGCCGGCGGACACGCGCTTCAGCACGCTCTCCACTTCCTCCCGCACCAGCCGCAGCTCCTCCACCGCGTCGACCAGCGGCACCATGATCTCGGCCCGGGGATCGCCGCCTGCCCGCTTGCGGGCCACGACGGCCTCGGCGACGGCCCGTACCTGCATGGCCACGAGCCCCGGCACGACCAGGCCGAGCCGTACGCCACGCAGCCCCAGCATCGGGTTCTCCTCGTGCATGCGGGTGACTGCCGCGAGCAGGTCCGTCTCCCGCGGATCGGGCATCCTGCCCAGGGCCTCATTCCGGGCGAGGCGTACGGACAGCTCGGTGAGGTCGGGCAGGAATTCGTGCAGGGGCGGATCGAGGAGCCTGATGGTCACCGGCAGGCCGTCCATCGCTTCCAGGATGCCGATGAAATCCTCGCGCTGAAGGGGCAGGAGGGCGTTCAGGGCCGCTTGCCTCTGTGTGTCGTCGCTCGCCAGGATCATCGCTTCGACCAGAGGGCGGCGCTCTCCGAGGAACATGTGCTCCGTGCGGCACAGACCGATGCCCTGGGCTCCGAAGCGCCGGGCGCGGGCGGCGTCCTCGGGTGTGTCGGCGTTGGCCCGCACCTCGAGGCGCCGGGCCTCGTCCGCCTGCCCCATGAGCCGGTGCACGTCCCGTACCACCTGTGGGGCCGACTCCCCGGGCGGCTGCCCACCGTTTTCGAAGTAGCGCATGACCGGGGAGTCCGCGAGGGGCGCGGCGCCCAGGAACACCACGCCCTCGGACCCGTCCACGGAGACCACGGTGCCTTCCCGCACGGTGACCGAAGACGTCGAGAAGAGCCGTCCCGCCGGGTCGACGGTGAGTTCCTCGGCCCCGCACACGCAGACCTTGCCCATGCCCCGGGCGACGACGGCCGCGTGGCTCGTCTTGCCGCCGCGGCTGGTGAGCACGGCCTCGGCGGCGATCATGCCGGGCAGGTCGTCGGGCGTCGTCTCCTGGCGTACGAGGACGACCTTTTCCCCGCCGGCTGCCCGGCGGACCGCTTCGGCCGAGTCGAACACCACGGCGCCGACGGCCGCACCGGGCGAGGCGGGAATGCCACGGGCCAGCACCTCCTGGGTACTTGAGCTGTCGAAGCGGGGGAACATCAGCCGGGCGAGCCCTTCGCCGTCGACCCGGTCCAGCGCCTCCTTCTCGGAGATGAGCCCCTCGTCGACCAGCTGCCCCGCGATGGCGAAAGCGGCCTGCGAGGTGCGCTTGCCGACACGGGTCTGCAGCATCCACAGCGTGCCGCGCTCGATGGTGAACTCGATGTCGCACAGGTCCCCGTAGTGCGCCTCCAGCCGCCGCATGCAGTCGCGCAGCCGGCCGAAGGAAGCCGGATCGATGTCCTCCAACTCCTGGAGGGGCACGGTGTTGCGGATGCCGGCGACCACATCCTCTCCCTGGGCGTTCGGCAGGTAGTCGCCGTAGACGCCGGGCTGCCCGGTCGCCGGGTCGCGGGTGAAGGCGACACCGCTGCCCGAGTCGGGGCCGAGGTTGCCGAACACCATGGTCTGGATGTTGACGGCGGTGCCCAGGTCGTCGGGGATGTGCTCGCGGCGCCGGTAGATCCTGGCCCGCTCGCCGTTCCACGAGGTGAAGACGGCGAGGATGGCCCGATGGAGCTGCTCGGCGGGGTCCTGCGGGAACTCCTCGCCGGTCTCCTCCAGAATCAGGTCCTGGTAGGTGCCGACCAGCCTGATCAGGTCGCAGGTGTCCAGCCGGCTGTCGTCAGCGGCATGGTGCTGCTTCTTGATCCCGTCGAGGACCGCCTCGAATCGGGCGCTGGGGACCCCCATGACCGTGCTGCCGAACATCTGCACGAGGCGACGGTAGGAGTCCCAGGCGAAGCGCTCGCGCTCGGGGGTCTTGCCCAGGCCGAGCACGGACAGGTCATTGAGGCCGATGTCCAGGATGGTCTCCATCATGCCCGGCATGGAGAACCGGGCGCCGGAGCGGACCGAGAGCAGCAGCGGGTCATCCACCTGGCCGAGCCGCCGCCCTGCCGCGCGTTCGAGCGCGGCGAGGTGCTCAGCCACCTGGCCCTCCAGCTCCGGCGGGGGTTCACCGGTCGCGAGGAAGACCCGGCAAGCGTCCGTGGTGACGGTGAATCCGGGTGGCACCGGCAGGCCCATGCGGGCCATCTCGGCGAGATTGGCGCCCTTGCCGCCCAGCAGGTCCGCCATGTCCCGGCCGCCCTCGGCGAAGTCGTACACGTACTTCGGCTCCATGACACCGTTCCCCTCTCTTGACAGCGGTCCGGGCCACCCCGGATGCCCGGTCGATACGGCTCGGCCGTCACTCGTGCGCGACGACCGCCACGCGGGCCGCCCAGTGATGCACGCAATGGACCACAGGCCCGATGCGGGCCCCCGCCGCGAGCGTCAGTGCCGGCCCGACCATGGCGGCCGAGCATCGTCCGCCGCCTCGACCAGGCGCTGCGCCGTGCGCCCCTCTTCGCCGCCCGCACCGCGGCCGCTTGGGTGGAGGTCGAACCGTGGCCGCCGACGACGACCCCGCCAAGGCCGGGGCGTAGCGTGCTGCGTCCATGGCTCTCCTCGGTCCGGTGCGAGCCGATGGTTTCAGGCTGGCATCTGTCCCGACAGGACCGCAGGGCCGCAGGGGGCAAGGCCGCGGGGCCAAAGGTCCCATCGGGACAAGTCCCACACGATCCGGTCCGACCTTCGTGGACGGCCTGCTTCATCCGCTCAGTCCGGACGACATCCGCCGCGCACACCCCCTACCTCGTCCACGGCGAACCCACCGCATCCGACGCCTGCGCGACCGCATCGACCACGAACTGGGCTCGACGGCCGTCGTTCCCGCTGTTCTTGTCGCCGGACGGAACCCCGGCCCGGGGCGGTCCGCGCAGTGCCTTCTGCCACCTCGCGTTCACGGGCGTGGGCCCGACGCAGGCGTTCGTTGACCTCCTGGAGCTCCCGGGCGCGGGTGTAGAGCTCGGCTTCCAGAACCTGGGCGCGGTCCGTGCCGGTGCGCGCGCCGCGGGCGCGGATGAGTTCGGTGACCTCCTCCACGCGGTGCAGCAGCAGAGCGACGGTGCCGTCGGGGGCAAGGACGGGAGCGTTGACCGGACTCCAGTACGGTCCTCCACGTCATAACGCTGCAAGGCCGTGGCGTCGTGTTTCCCCGGTGGCAACGACCCGCTCCAAAGAGGCGCGCAGGTTGCGCATGCCGGACGCGGAAGGATCGGAGGGATTATCGGGGAAGACGTCGAACAGGTAGCGGTCGACCACCTGCTCGCGCGTGCGTCCGGACATCGTCAGAAACGCCTCGTTGGCGTCCGCGTACACCAGCCCAGGGGTCAGGAGAGCGACCGCGCCGGGCAGCGCCTGGAAGACTGCCTGGTAGTCGATCCCGCGTCCGCTCATCGTCCACCTGTCCGTGCTGCCGGCCATGACACTGCCCCTACGGTAGGCACGCGGGCCCGGGACGGCCTATGTCCCTTGACCGTTCGGGCCCCGGACGGGCGGTCCGCCGTCGCGGCCTGGGAGGCTCGGTGGGCATGGAGGCGTGCGGTCGGCTTTGATCAGTGCCTCGCGGGTTCCTTGCCGCACCGTCCGGCGTGTGACCGCACGCCTGGGTTCCTGTCCTGGTAACCGGCGACCGCCGCGGACATGAGTTGCGCAATCCGAGACCGGGTCCGGAGGGCCTACAGAGAGTAGACGTGGACCTGGGGAGCCGGGGACGGCGTGGCCCGCCGCGGAACGGCGTGGTGGTCAAGGCGATTGCCTTCCGTGCGGGCCGCGGGTGGCGGGCGTGGGAGCGGCCGGTGCCGGACCGGCTCCCTCGGTGTCACCGGCCTGGGCTGCGGCCGGCCGGCCTCCGGTGCCGGTGGCCGTGCCGGTCCGACCGCGGGTGGCGATCAGGGACCAGGCGATGGAGACGGTGATGGTGACGGCGATGACGGAGAGGGTGAGGGGAATGGGAAGCTTGCCGACGGGCGTCTCGGACAGGATGAGCTTCACGCCGGCGAAGGCCAGCAGGACCGCCAGTCCGTAGTGGAGGTAGGCGAAGCGGCGCAGGAGTCCGGCCAGGCAGAAGTACAGGCTTCGAAGGCCCAGGACGGCGAAGGCGTTGGCGGTCCACACCAGGAAGGTGTTGGTGGTGATCGCCAGGACGGCGGCGACGGAATCGACGGCGAAGATCAGGTCGGTGGCCTCGATCGCGACGAGGGCCACGAACAGCAGCGTCGCCACGCGCTTGCCGCCCACGCGGATGAAGAAGTTGTCGCCGTGGAACTTCGCATCAGTAGGGATGAGCTTCTTGACCAGGCGGACGACGGGGTTGCGGTCGGGGTGGACTTCTTCGTCCTTGGAGACGGCCATCTTCCAGCCGGTCCAGATCAGGAACCCACCGAACAGGTAGGCGGTCCAGAAGAACACCTGGAGCAGCTCGGCGCCGACGAAGATGAACACCAGCCGGGCCGCGAGCGCCCCGAGAACGCCCCAGAAGAGGATCTTGTGCTGATAGGCGTCGGGGACGGCGAAGAAGGAGAAGACCAGCGCGAAGACAAAGACGTTGTCGATCGACAAAGCCTTCTCGATCAGGTAGCCGGCGTAGTAGGTGGAGGACACCTCCCCGCCCTGCCACGCCAGCAGGATCAGGCCGAAACCGAGGCCGATGGCGATCCAGACGCCGCTCCAGACCGCGGCCTCGCGGAAGCCGATGACGTGGTTGTCGCGGTGGGCGATCAGGTCGACGGCGAGCATCACGCAGATGCCGACGGTGACGGCGCCCCACATCCACAACGGGACCGGGAACGACAAGTCATTCATCGCGAAACGATTCCTCTCTCAGGGCCGGACGGCAGGTCGCCTACGGGGAAGAGGCGGTCACGGCGCGGGTGACCGCAGGGGTGTCCAGGGGGCCGGGGCGACCGCATGGACGAACGGGCCGCCGCGCACAGCCGCGGCCTCGATCAAGGTGAACGCGTCCAGCCCTTCCGGCCCGCGGCGTGCGGCTACCACGTCCGGGGCCCGATGGCGGGAGGCCAGCGCCAGGAGTTCCTTCGCCGCCGCCGACCGCGCGCCCCTGCCCGGGGTCAGGTGGAACACCTCGGGGATGTATCCCGTGCGATGGGGCATGACCCTCGGCAGGACCCTGGCCAGTACCCCCCGCACCGGCGCGGAGATGGGGCCCAGGCCCGAGCGGCGGGCGTGCGCAGGCACGACGGCGATCAGCAGCAGCGGGACTCGACGGACCAGCGCCATGCGGGCGGCGGTCTCGGCCACCGCGACGTCGTCGATGCGATCGGTCAGCACCGCCGCCACGGGCCGGACGGGCCCGGCCCGCGCGGAGCGGGTGATGTGGGCGTGTGCGGGAGGGAACAGCAGTCGAGCCATAACACTTACCCGCCTTCCTGAATGGGAAGAATGCCCCAATCGTCACCCGACTCCACGACATGCGTCAACAGTTACGCGAAAACTTTTTCGCTAATAAAGTTTCACGTGAGGGGGGACACGCGAAGCGGCCTTCGTATGATGGAGCCCATGAGTAGCTCATCGGCACGCGGCGACCAGTGGACGTTCCTGACCAATCACGCACGGGTACTGCTGTGGATCGCCCGCGACCCGGAAGTCCGGCTGCGCGACGTCGCCGCAGGGATCGGCATCACAGAGCGGGCGGTGCAGATCATCGTCGCCGACCTGGAGGCCGCCGGGTACCTGACCCGCACCCGGGTGGGCCGCCGCAACCGCTACACCATCGACGACAGCGTCGCCCTGCGCCACCCCTCCGAGGCCGACCACCCCGTCGGTGACCTCCTCGGCGCCTTCCTTCACCGCGAGGACGCACCGGAAAACGCGCCCGCCGAGCCCGAGGCGGTCGCACGGCCGTGACCGAGGAACCGCTGCCGTCGGTGGTGCGCGACGTCATCGCAGGCGTCGTCGACGCGGTGCGCGCGGGGGATGACGCCCGCATCGATCGTCTGCTGGAACAGCTCGCACAGGGTGTCGCCACCCCCGATGCCCTCTACGAACTGCGCAGGCAGCTCTCCAAAGAGGCGACGTCGACTTAGAGGGCTGAGTACGGGACGGCGCCCGGTTGCCGTGCCCAGCCCTCGCCAACACGTCGTGCAGCACGAAGTTTTCAGGGCCGGCACGGAGGCGGAGCGGATCTGCCGGGTGTCGACCGGGTGGATGACCGCTTCGCGTACGACGTCGTACTCACTGGTGTCGATGGCGTGCTGGGTGCGGGGAGCGCGTCGGCCTTGACCGGCCGGCGCGGGGCCCGGGGCTCGAAGTCGAGGCCGCGGGCCGTCGGTCCAGGCGGGGACGCCGAGTCTGTCCAAGGGAGTGGCGAAGTCAGGTGCCGTGGCCAAGTGGCCACCTGTCAAGGCGGCGGTGTACGGCGGCGTCGAAGGACCTGATGTCGAGCAGGACCGGATCGGTGCCGGCGAGCAGCGCCTCGTCGGCACGGGCGCCGAGCGCGCCGGAGGTGTCCAGGACGGTGTGCGGGCCAGTGCCTTGCACCGGTGCGGCACTTCGGCGGTGAAGGTCGACGGCGATGCTGTCGGCGCGGTCGTCGACGCATGAGGCGCCCTCCGCCCTGCGACACGGCGCCTGTCGTCGTCGCTGGGAGAGGCGGGGAGGTACCCGCTGGTGCCGCTCGGCTGCCTCACCTGTCCTGGGTGGATGCAGGACGGGCGGGCAGCGTCGGTGTGCCGCTGGGCCTTCGGGCCCGTTCAGTCGTGCGGGACGACCGCGACCGGGGCCAGGCAGTGGTGCAGGACCGCATGGGTGACGGCCCCGATGTGGGTGCCGATCCGCGCGCGCCGGACCCTGCGGCCGACGACGACGAGCCGGGCGTCGTGCGACAGCTCTATCAGGTCCTGCGCCGGCCGACCCTGGCGGCAGTCGGGAACCACAGGCACACCCGGGAACTTCTCGGTCCAGGGGGCCAGCGCCTCGTCGAGCGCCCGTCGTGCGTCTTCGGCGACCTCCGTCATGAGCAGCGGCAGTGCGCCGCCCATGTCGGGTCCGTAGAGCGCCGGAACGGCCCAGCTGTGCACCACCCGCAGGCCGCAGCCGTACCGGTCGGCCGCGGCGAAGCCGAAGGCGAGCACCTCGTCGCTGGGGGCGGACACGTCCAGACCGAGCACCACCTCCCCCGTGCGGTCCTGACGGGGCACCAGGGGGTTGTCCGGGCGGACGAGGACGACAGGTCGCCGCGTGCGGGCGAGCACGGCCAAGGAGACCGACCCGGCGAGGAAGCCGGCCAGGCCGCCCATACCGCGGGAGCCGAGTACCAGCAAATCCGCGTCCTCGGCAGCGGCGAGCAGTTCCTCCACCGGGTCGCCGGCCACCCACTTCGTCTCGACGTCCAGGCCCGGGTGGCGGCGCCGCAGCCGCCTTTCGGCGGTGGCGAGCGTGCGCTCACCCCATCCGCGTGCCGTTGCCGGGTCGACGAGACGGGTACGCGCGTCCTCGTCGCTGCTCCATGCCCGGAGAAGCCGCAGCGGCACCGCGCGGCGCAGTGCCTCCTGGGCCGCCCACTGCGTGGCGGTGAGACTTTCCTGGGATCCGTCGAGGCCGACGGTGACGGTGCGGGTCATGGGGACTCCGTAGGTCTGGCGGCCAAAGGGCCGGATGCGGCATACGTGGGCCGGCCTTCAGCGGCTCCCAGGGGAGTTGGCCGTTCGGCACTCCGGGGCGCCCTGACGGTGGGCCTGCCCTCCACAGTGGTCGGCCGGGGCGGTTCGGCGCAGGGGGCCACAGGTCCCTGTCGTGGGCCGGTGGACCTCGCGGCCGCGCATCACCGGCTGGAGGTTCACGACGCCGTGACCGAATGGCCGGCAGACAGGGCCGATGGGCCCTCGGAGGATCGTCGCCTCCTCACGGATGCTGAGGACAGGAAAGGGCGGCCGAAGCGGCCGTGACCGTCGAACCGTATGGAGGCACCCCCATGACCAGCGCCATCACTGTAGGAGTGGATGGTTCCGCAGAGAGCCTCGCAGCGGCCGATTGGGCGGCACGCGAAGCCGAACTGCGCGGGAGGCCGCTGCGTATCGTGCACGCCTGGCTCTGGCAGCCGCTGGACGTCCCGGTCGTCCAGGACAGGGAGACGCAGGCCAAATCCGCCCACACGGTGCTGCGCGAAGCCGAGACACACGTCGCCGGCCGTCACCCGGCTCTCACCGTCACCGCCGAAGTGGTCCAGGACACCGCTGTCGCCGCTCTGCTGAGGGAGGCCGAGGCGTCCGAGATGCTGGTGCTGGGTTCGCGGGGGCACGGGGCGTTCGTCGGCTTCCTCCTCGGCTCCTACGGTCAGCAGGTGATCGCCGCCGCGACACGGCCCGTCATCTCCGTGCGCGCCCATGACGGGCAGACGCAGGCGGAGGGCGGCGAGATTGTCGTGGGCCAGCAGGGCACGCCCGAGGACAGTGACGCGGTGCTCGGTTTCGCCTTCGCGGAGGCGGCCGCACGCGGCGCGGCCGTGCGTGCGGTGCGGGCCTGGAGCCTGCCGCCGATCTTCGCCTACGGCGCCGGCTCGATGCGCCTGGCGGACGAGGCGGGCGGACTGGAGCCGTTCGAGAAGAAGGCGCTGGCGGAGGCGCTCGCCCCGTGGCGGGAGCGGTTCCCCGACGTCCCCGTGACCGAGCACGTCGAGATCGGCAGCGCGGGACAGGTACTGCTGTCGGCCGTGTCGCACGCCCAGCTGCTCGTGGTCGGCCGACGGACCCGCCGCGCGACCGTCGGTACCCGCATCGGATCGGTCGCCCACGCCGCCCTGCACCACGCCCCGTGCCCCGTCGCTGTCGTGCCGCACGACTGACCACAAAGGCCCGAGTGCCGTGGCGGGGGACGGACGCGCGGCCGTACCCCGCCACGGAGCCGGGCACCTTGACCCGTTGTGGTACGTGATGACGGCCGTCGGCGGTCGACGCGCGGAGGCCCGGCGGTCGGCCGCCGGGCCGGTGATGTTCCTCGTACGCCGGGGAAGCGGACTTCAGCCCCTGCTCGCGGCCCCACGCCCAGAGCAGGGGCTGCTTCGTCGTAGCCGTGCGTGCGGGTCGGCGTTCAGCCTCGCGGGCGGCCTTCCCGCCCGGCCGAACCACCCCGGTCCTCCTGGACAGCCAGTGCCTGGGTAGCGATGACGGCGGCCTGCACCCGGCGTTCGACACCCAACTTGGCGAGCAGCCGGGAGATGTTGTTCTTGACGGTCTTCTCCGCCAGGTACAGCCGCTTGCCGATCTCCCGGTTCGTCAGCCCTTCTCCTACGAGAGCGAGGATCTCCCGCTCCCGCTCCGTCAGCCCGGGCAGCCCCTGCGGCTGCTCCACCTGGGGCGATCCGCCCCGCAGCCGGGCCATCACCCGGGCCGTGGCGCCGGGGTCGAGCATGGACTGGCCGGAAGCGACCGTGCGCACGGCGGTGACCAGGTCGGTGCCGGTGATCTGCTTGAGGACGTAGCCGGACGCGCCGGCCATGATCGCGTCGAGCAGCGCCTCTTCGTCGTCGAACGACGTCAGCATCAGACAGGCCAGGTCGGGCATGCGCGAGCGCAGCTCCCGGCACACGCTCACACCGTCCCCGTCCGGCAGACGCACGTCGAGGACTGCGACCTGCGGGCGCAGTGCGGGCACCCGGACCAGTGCCTGCTCGGCCGTGCCTGCCTCCCCGACGACGGTCAGGTCGGGCTCGGCGTCCAGCAGATCGTGCACACCGCGGCGCACCACCTCATGGTCGTCGAGAAGGAAGACCCTGACCGGTTCCTTCTCGGAGAGGCCGCCGCTGCTGTCTGTCATCACACACTCCGTGTTCGCCGAGTTCTCCGCCGAAGGCGGATCCGACTGCATCGTGCCGCTTCACCGGGTCTGCCGGCCAGGGCCGGATGGCCCTCATCCCCATGTCAGACCCCGGAACTCCGGTACCCGGTGCCGCTGAGCCCATGCACTGCCTGGGGTCGATGATCTCGGGAACGGGCGCACGGCGCACGGATCGTCAGCCCCGTCGTGTCCGCTCACGCGTCCCTCTCGTGACGACGAGGCAACACCGGCAAGGGACCTTCGGCCCTCTGGGAGGGACCCGCCGGACCTGCTGCCTTCGCTCGCGTTCTGATGGACTTCCCTGCGCCGGCACGGCCGGGGCAATCAGGGCCCCGGGACACCGCCTGGATCGCGAAAGTAGGGCTGCCGCCATGACGACGCCCCGGATCAGCCTGACCACGACCCCGCTGGACCACCGCACGACGGCCGTCGCCCTGGCCGGGGAGCTCGACCTGTACACCGTTGCGCACATCGAGGCGGAGCTGACCCGTCTCACACGGCAGACCGAGCGTGAACTGCTGCTCGACCTGACAGACATCACCTTCTGTGACAGTTCCGGCGTGGCGCTTTTCCTGCGCATGCACCACCGGTGCTTGGCGGCCGGCGTGCGCTTGAGCCTGTGCCGCATCCAGCGGCTTCCTGCTCGCGTCATCCGCGCCCTCGGTGTGGACCGCGACGTGCCCTGCTCCTTCGCCTGACCAATCGGAGAGGTCCGGCCGGCGGCGATGGCGGAACCGGCCCGGCTGAAAGGTCCGTTCGGCCCTACTGACGCAGCGTGTAACGGGAGACGCTGGCTGGGGGCAGCGAAGTCGTCCAGGACCGAGGTGGAGCAGAAGGTGGGCACGATGAAGGACGAAGCCACGCACACCACGGTGGACGACCACCGTGAGGCGGTGGCGCCCCGACGGATGGGACAGCTCGGCCGTGCCGAGGCCCTGCGGCTGCTCGGCAGCGTCTCGCTCGGGCGCATCGTCTTCACGCATCAGGCCCTGCCGGCCATCCGCCCGGTCAACCACCTCATGGACGGCGAGGACATCATCGTCCAGTTGCACGACGGCGCCACGCTCGCCTCCATCGTGACACCCACCCAGGCCACAGGTGTCGTGGTGGCCTACGAGGCTGACGTCATCGACCCCGAGACGCACATCGGCTGGAGCGTGGTGGTCACCGGATACGCCCACCGGGTCACCGACGAGAGGGAACTCGCGCGCTTCGCGGGCCGTCTGCGCCCGTGGGTGCAACACCCCGCCATGAACTCCGCGTTGCGCATCCGGCCGGGCCTGGTGACGGGCTTGCGGCTCACCGTGTAGGGGCCTGCCGGTCGCACCGGACGACCGAGTCCTGCGACGGCGAATGCCCCTGTCACCGCGGGCTGCGGGCACCCGCTCCACGGCACCCCCAGAACGTCGGGGGCCAGACCCGCCACCCTCCGGGAGGATCGGATGTGCGCCGGCTGAAGAACCGGCGGTCACTCAGCGGGGGCCGGAGGCGAGAGGTGCGCGCCACACCAGCCGGCTGCCGCCCTCGTCCGGGCACCCGATCTCCAGGGCGCCGCCCACGCTGCGGGCCCGCTCTTCGAGGTTGCTCAGGCCGCTGCGCCTGCCGTCGGTGGGAATGCCTCTGCCGTTGTCCGTCACGGTGAGGACGACTTCGTCGGAGGTGGCTTGCAGCGCGATCTCCACCCGCGTGGCGTGTGCGTGGCGGGCGGCGTTGCTGAGCATTTCGGTCAGGGCTGCCGTCACATGATCGGCCACCTGCGGCGGTACGTCCGTGTCGAGCAGGCCCTCCATGCTCAGGCGGGGCGGGAATCCGAGCGTGGTCGCCGTCTCGCCCACGGTGCGGGCTACGCGTGCGCGCAGGCTCGGCCCGGTGTCGTCCTCGCGGGCGCGCAGGCCGAAGATGGTGGAACGGATGATTTTGATCGTTTCGTCGAGGTCCCCTACCGCGCGCGAGACCCGTTCGGCGGCGCCCTCGTGCTGCACGAGCCGTGCTGCGCTCTGCAGGGTCATGCCGGTCGCGAACAGGCGCTGGATGGCGAGGTCGTGCAGGTCCCGGGCGATGCGGTCCCGGTCCTCCAGGAGCGCGAGCTGCTCGGCGTCGGTGCGGCGTTCGGCCAGCTCGAGGGCGAGCGTGGCCTGTCCGGCGAAGGCCAGCAGCGGCTCCAGCTCGGCCTCGGTGAAGACCGGCTCTCCTTGGTGCCTGGCCAGCAGCAGGACGCCCCGGGTGTCCTTGGCGGCGGTTCCCAGCGGAACGGCGACCGCCGGGCCCATGCCGTCGAAGCGACGGGACCCGGCGCTGTAACGGTCGTCCTGCGCGAGGCCGGCGGTGGCCACAGGTGCACCGGCCTTGTAGGCGGCGCCGGAGAGGGTGCCTTCGACCGGTACCACCAGGCCGCGGCGGGTGTCGTCGTCGGCACCGATGGCCAGCTCGACGACGAGGTCGTCCGTCCCTGCCACCGGCACGGACACGTCGGCGAGCGCTGCCTCGGTGATCTCCTGGGCGCGGCGGGCGATGAGCTCCAGCACCGCCAGTCGCGGACGGCCGGAGAGGAGGCTGTTGGTGATCTCCGCGTTCGCCTGGAGCCAGCGCTGCTGGCGCTGTGACGCCTCGTACAGGCGCGCGTTGTCGATGGCGACGCCGGCGGCGACGGACAGGGTCGAGATCACCGACTCGTCCTCGGCGTCGAAGTCCACGCCACCGTGCTTGTCGGTCAGGTAGAGGTTGCCGAACACCTCGTCGCGGACCCGGATGGGCACGCCCAAGAACGTACGCATGGGCGGGTGGTGAGCGGGGAAGCCGTAAGACGCCTCGTGGGCGCCGAGGTCGGTCAGGCGGAGCGGTTCGGGGTTGCGGATGAGCTCGCC
This sequence comes from Streptomyces sp. WAC00040, assembly GCF_056835925.1. Taxonomy (NCBI): domain Bacteria; kingdom Bacillati; phylum Actinomycetota; class Actinomycetes; order Kitasatosporales; family Streptomycetaceae; genus Streptomyces; species Streptomyces sp. WAC00040. Next base: position 3,795,812 of record NZ_JAKQZE010000001.1, on the reverse strand, counting down.
GAGGATGCCGTGCCCGGCCGGCAGGGGCCCGATCCTGGCGATCTCTTCCTCGGTCAGTCCGACGGTGAGGAACTGCGACAGGGTCCGGCCGTCGGGGCCGATCACCCCGAGGGCCCCGTACTGGGCGTCGACAAGCAGGGCGGCGGCTTCCACGATGCGCCGCAGCACCTGTGAGAGGTCCAGTTCGCGGCCTACCGAGACGACGGCCTCCAGCAGGCTGTGCACCCGGTCCCGGGTGCCACGCGCGGCGTTGATGCGCGCCTGCAGTTCCCCCAGCAGCTCATCGAGCCGCATCTGGGGCATCCGCGACAGCGACTCCTCCACGCCCACCGGACCTCCTCCGTCGATCACCCGCCCGTACGGTGGACAGCCTATCGGCCGTGCGGGTGGCCGGAGGGTCAGATCAAGGGCAGTGGCCGGGGACCGGCGTAGTAGGCGGCGCGCATGATGTCCTCCATGTCGTCGAGCATCGGCATGCGCGGGTTGGCCGGGGCGCACTGGTCCTCATAGGCGTTCAGCGCTTGTCGGGGAAGGGCCGTGATGAAGGCCGTCTCATCGATGCCCAGGGCGCGGAAGGAGGGTTCGATACCGACGGCGTCACGCAGGCGTTCCACGGCGGCGGCGTAGGAGGCGACGCCTTCGGCGGGGGTGAAGGCGGGCAGGCCGAGGGCGCGGGCGATGTCCTGGAAGCGTTCGGGTGCCCGGTAGCTCTCGTACTTGGGCCATCCCGTGAGCTTGGCGGGAACGGTGCCGTTGTAACGGATCACATGCGGCAGGAGGATCGCGTTGGTGCGGCCGTGTGCGATGTGGAAGGTGGCGCCCAGGGTGTGGGACATGGCGTGGACGATGCCGAGGAAGGCGTTGCCGAAAGCCATGCCGGCGATGGTGCCCGCGTTGTGCATCTTCTCCCGGGCCGGGCTTCGCTGCGCGTCCTGACCGGTGACCGCCGCCTCCAGGTGGTCGAAGATCAGCTTGATTGCGTGCAGCGCCAGGCCGTCGGTGAAGTCATTGGCGTAGACCGAGACGTACGCCTCGGTGGCGTGCGTGAGCGCGTCGAAGCCGCTGTCGGCGGCGAGGGACGCGGGCAGGCCGGCGGTGAGTACGGGGTCGATGATCGCGACGCTGGGCGTCAACGCGTAGTCGGCGAGCGGGTACTTCTTGCCGGTGGCCGGGTCGGAGATCACGGCGAACGGTGTGACTTCGGCGCCGGTGCCCGAGGTGGTGGGCACGCAGACCAGGCGGGCGCGCTCACCCAGCACGGGGAAGCGGAAGGCGCGCTTGCGGATGTCGGAGAACTTCTGCCGCATGTCGGCGAAGTCGACGTCCGGCTGCTCGTACAGCAGCCACATCACCTTCGCCGCGTCCATGGGCGATCCGCCGCCCAGGGCGATGATGGTGTCCGGGCGGAAGTCGCGCATGAGGGCGGCGCCGCGCTGCACGGCGGCGATGCTGGGCTCCGGTTCGACATCGTCGATGATCTGAATGGTCACGGGGTGTTCCCGCTGCTGCAGGACGCGGCTGACGCGGTCGACGTAGCCGAGCCGGGTCATGGTGGCGTCGGTGACGACGGTGACACGGTGGATCTCCGGCATCGCGGCGAGGTAGCGGATGGCCTGCGGCTCGAAGTAGATCTTCGGCGGCACCTTGAACCACTGCAGGTTGTTCTGCCGGGTGGTGACGCGCTTGATGTTGAGCAGCTGGGCGGCGGAGACGTTGTCGGAGACCGAGGTGCTGCCCCAGGAACCGCAGCCGAGGGTCAGGGACGGCAGCAGGCGGTTGTAGATGCCGCCGATCGCGCCTTGCGAAGAAGGCGAGTTGACGATGATCCGTACGGTCTTCATGCGGCGGCCGTAGCGCTCCGCCAGGTCCGGGTCGCCGGTGTGGATCACCGCGCTGTGTCCCTGTCCGTGGAAAGCGACCATGGCGGCCGCGAGGTCGAAGCCGTCCTCGGTCGAGCCGGCCCGCAGGACGGTGAGGACCGGGCAGAGCTTCTCCCTGGTGAGCGGCTCGTCAGGCCCGACGCGGCTCGCCTCGGCCAGGATGAGCGCCGTCTCGGCGGGGATCGCGAACCCTGCCCGCTCGGCGATCCAGGCGGGGCTCTGGCCCACGGCCGCCGGATTGACACGGCCCTGCCGGCCGGCCGGGTCCGGCGGGAACAGGTAGGTCTCCAGCTTCCGCTTCTCCTCGGCCGTCGCGACGTAGCAGTGCAGGCGTCGGAACTCGGACAGGGCCTGCTCGTAGATGCCGGCGTCGAGGATGACGGCCTGTTCGGAGGCGCAGATCATGCCGTTGTCGAAGGATTTGGACAGCACCAGGTCGTTGACCGCCCGGCGCAGGTCCGCGCTGTGGTGCACGTAGGCGGGGACGTTGCCGGCGCCGACGCCGACGGCGGGCTTGCCTGCCGAGTAGGCGGCCTTGACCATGCTGTTCCCGCCGGTCGCGAGGATCAGAGCCACGCCCGGGTGGTGCATGAGGAGGCCGGTGGCCTCGATCGAGGGTGCCTCGATCCACTGCACGCAGTGCTCGGGTGCTCCGGCGGCCACGGCGGCGTCCCGCACGACGCGGGCGGCCTCGGCGCTGCAGGCTTGCGCGGAAGGGTGGAAGGCAAAGACGACCGGATTACGGGTCTTCAGGGCCAGCAGCGCCTTGAAGACGGTGGTGGACGTCGGATTGGTGACAGGGGTGATCGCGCAGAGCACGCCGACCGGTTCGGCGATCTCGATGATGCCCTCGATGTCGTCACGCGCGATGACGCCGACCGTCTTGGTCCGGGCCATGCTGTGGGTGACGTGCTCGCAGGCGAACATGTTCTTCGCCGCCTTGTCCTCGAACACTCCGCGACCGGTCTCCTCCACTGCCAGGCGCGCCAGGGCGGTGTGCTGGTCCAAAGCGGCAACGGACGCCTTGGCGACGATGTGGTCGATCTGCTCCTGTGTGAGGGACTCGAAGTCGGCAAGCGCCTTGGCAGCGTTGTCGACGAGTCGGTTCACGGCGATTCGCGCGCCGGAGGGGACGCCCCCGTCGGAGGTGTCGCGGCGGTCACTGGTTACCTGAGTCATGGATGGCTCCCTGGATGCGGGTGGATCGGCCGGTCACGGGGGATGGCCGCTCGACGTGTCAGCTACAGCCGTGCGCCGGAGATGCGCGTGGCTGAGGTCCCGAGGTCCGGGTGAGGGGCCCACTGGTCTCCGGAGCCTCTTGGTCAGGCGTTCTTGCGGTCCCACTCGGGGGCGATCCGGGCCCACTCCCGACCCAACTGCGCAGCGCGGCGCCGGTCGCAGTGCCGTCGCACGAGCTGGTGAACAGCGAGCACCGGGAAACCGAGGCTCACCGTGACGGCGAGGGCGGCTACCGCGGCATCGAACCGTGCGGCGGCCGGCCCTAGCGGCGCCGACGTCACCGCCCCCTCCTTGTCTGTCCACACCGGGACACGCGCTCCGCGCTCCAGGTGGGTTCCGACCGGCACCCGGCCTGTCTGAGTGGTGCCGTTGGGCGCGGTCCAACTGGCGGTGGCCCGGGTGCCTGTGCTGCCCCTGGCCCCGGGGGCGGGATCCTCCATCAGCACCGCATCGGTGAGGTGGCGCTCGCTCCGCTGTTGGGCCCGGCCCTCCAACGCGGCCTCCCAAGCCACCGCGCCGCCCAGCGGCGCACCGATGGACCCGGTCACGCCCAGGACCAAGAGGATCCAGCCCTCCACCGCGTGGGAGCGGTGGCGCAGCTCATTACGGCGCCACCGCCACAGCCGCACCCTCCTGACGCGCACCGTGGCACCTTCCTGTTCCCGGTCGGCCGGGCGCCCGGTGCTCACCGGGGCTCGAGCAGGGCGGCGACGTACTGGCTCAGGTCGACGAGACGGTTGGTGTAGCCCCACTCGTTGTCGTACCAGCCGAAGACCTTGACGAGGTTCCCGTGCGCCTGCGTCAGGGGGGCGTCCACGATGCACGAAGCGGGGTCACCGACGATGTCGCGCGAGACGATCGGGGCGTCGCTCACCCGCAGGATGCCCTTCAGCTGTCCTTCCGCGGCGTCCCGGAACGCGTAGTTCACGTCCTGGGTCGACACCGGCCGCTCCAGCACCAGGCTGAGGTCGGTCAGCGAGCCGTCCTCGACCGGCACGCGCACGGCGATGCCGTCCAGGGTGCCCGCCAGTTCGGGCAGGACCAGTCCCACGGCCCGTGCGGCGCCGGTGCTGGTCGGGATGATGTTCACCGCTGCCGTACGGCCCCGGCGCAGATCCTTGTGCGGGCCGTCGAGCACGACCTGGTCGTTGGTGTAGCCGTGGATGGTGGTCATCAGTCCCTTGACGATCCCGAAGCGCTCGTCGAGGACCTTCACCATCGGAGCCACGCAGTTGGTGGTGCAGGACGCGTTGGAGATCACGTGGTCGAGCCGCGAGTCGTAGGTGTACTCGTTGACCCCCATGACGATGGTGGCGTCGACCCCCTTGCCCGGCACCGAGAGCAGCACCTTGCGCGCTCCCGCCTTCAGATGCCGCCCGGCGTCCTCCCGGGTGCGGAAGCGACCGGTGGCCTCTATGACCACGTCCACACCCAGGGCCCCCCAACGCAGGTCGGCCGGGTCGCGCTCGGAGGTGACGGCGATGCGTTGCCCGTCCACCGTGATCGACTCGTCGTCGTGCTCGACGGTGCGGCCCAGCCGACCGTAGGTGGAGTCGTAGGTGAGCAGGTGTGCCAGCACCTGCGGCAAGGCGATGTCGTTGACGGCCACCACCTCCACCGGGGTGCCGCTTGCCGCCTCCGCGCGGTCCATGACACAGCGCAGGTAGTTGCGCCCGATGCGCCCGAAGCCGTTGATTGCTATGCGTACGGTCATCTCCGCCGCCCTCCCGAGGGGTGCCGAATGCAGGTGGTGCCAGCGTGCGGGCGTCCGCCTGCCCCACGGCAGGGGTCGACTGGGGCCGTCCCGGTGCCATTGGGCCCTCATCTCCCCCACGCCGAGTGGCCCGGCAGATCACGGGCCGAACGGCCCCCGGTACAGGTCCTGACCGGTTCTGTCCCCTCCTCGCGCCTCGCACCACTGTGGAAGCAACGACGTACAGGAGGAGCGAGCCATGCGGTCGGCACCCGGCAAGACCTGTCCGAGGTGTTCCAGCTGCACGCCGCCGGCCGTACCCGCGTGGTCTACGAGACCCGCCCGCTGTCGTCCGTCAACGAGTGCATCGACGGGGTCCTTCAGGGCCATGTCAAGGCGCGCATCGTCTTCGACGTGTGAGGCGCCTCAGCCTCCCGCAGCAGCCGCATCGACGCCCCGACGGTTGAGAAATGAGGATCGAACGTGCGCCGGGAACGAAGCCGTGGGCTGCGGCCGAGAACTACCCGAGCGAATGGAGATGAGAACCGTGGTGAAGCACCGGACTGTTGGCGAAGTGATGACCAGCGAAGTGGTCCAGGCACACCCGGACACCTCCTTCAAGGAGCTGGCCCGCCTGCTCACGTCCCACCACATCAGCGGTCTGCCGGTGGTCGACGACGACGACAAGGTCATGGGCGTGGTCTCGCAGACCGACCTGACCCGGCGACAGGCGGCCCGCGACCGGCCCGGGTCCGGCCGGTACCGCGTGCTGCGAGCCCTGAGGCGGATCGCCCACGCTCACCCCACCGCCACACCCGCCCTGACGGCCGGCGGGCTGATGTCGAGTCCCGCGGTCACCGTGCATCCCGAACAGCGCGTGGTCGACGCGGCGCGCATCATGGAACGCCGCCACATCGACCGGCTGCCCGTCGTGGACGAGGAAGACCGTCTCATCGGCATCACCACACGCCGCGACCTCCTGCGCGTCTTCCTGCGCACCGACGAGGAGATCCGCGAAGACGTAGCCGGCGCTGTCCGCCTCCACAGTCCCGCTGACGACGCCGACGAACTCCACATCGATGTCCGGGACGGGGTCGTCACCATCGAGGGCGCCACCGGACCTGAGATCAGCACCGTGACGCTGGTCCGGGCCGCATGGCGGGTCGACGGCGTCGTCGGCGTGTTCAACCGGCTGACGACCGACCGGCGAGACGCCTCCCCTGCACCGTCAAGCGGGGCATAGCAGACATTTTGTCGGTAAGTACGTGTACTCGGTCTTCCTGGAGCCGCTGGCGCGGCCAGGACCCTCCCGGCGAGGTGCCGGGAGGTGTCGCAGGTGTACTTGATCGCATCCAGGGCGCCGATCCGTGCCGGTGGGCGCGGTGGTGGACGTTCGAAAGGGCCGGCGGGAGGGCGTGCCGGTTGAGCCGGGAGAACTGCTCGATCTCGTGGACGGCTCATTGGGAGAGGTGGCTACCGGACGGGGAGGTTCCGCCGGCCCGGCACTGAGCCCCGCCCAGCACCCGAGCCGGCCACAGGGGGGCCGAGCGGCCCTTGTGCTCGTACAGGGATCCGGATCAGTGTGGACATACGGGACGCCGGCGGGTCGTCCGCAGCTCGAGCCCTTCGGAGGCGAGGGAGAATGATGTACTGGGACGGCGGCTGGGCCTGGATGGCTTTCATGCCGCTTTTGTGGGTCGCCTTGATCGGTCTCGTCGTGTGGGCGGTCATGCGGCTCACGCACCAGTCGGCCGGCCACGGGAACGGCCCCGACCACAGTTGGCCGCAGCGGGAGAGCCCGGAGGAGATCCTCGACCGCCGCTTCGCCTCCGGCGAGATCGATGCGGACGCCTACACCGAGGCGCGGCAGCGGCTGGCTGCTCACCGTCCGAGGCCGAGGTGACCTGGCTGCGGGGCCGCTGGGTTCCCCTGGCCGTGCTGGTGGGCGCGGTGGCCGCCCTCATTGCCTCCCTCGTGTGGGTCTCGGGCGCTTCCGGCGGGCAGTTCCGCCACGGGCCGATGACGGCAATCGCGTCCGGCGACGGTCCGGTGCGCAGCCTGGCGGACGCCGGCCGCGCGGCAGACCGCTTCGGTGACCGATGGGGCCTGCACGTCGGCGAGGTGATGCGGTTCACCAACGGCTACTACGCCGAACTCCTCGATCCTCGAGGCAACGGCGCCACCGAGGTGCTCATCGATCCTGGCGGCACAGTCCGTTTGGAGTTCGGCCCCGCCATGATGTGGAACACCGCCTACGGCATGATGCCTGCCCGCGCCGAAAGCAGGGCCGCGACGATCAGCCCGGAGCAGGCGTCGCGTATCGCCAACCGCCGGCTCGAAGAACACCGGCCGGGCCTGCGCGCCGCCCAGCCCGAGGACTTCCCCGGCTACTACACGCTGCACACCCTGCGCGACGGGAAGACCGTCGGCATGCTCTCCGTCAACGACCGGACCGGGGACGTCTGGTGCCACACCTGGCACGGCCGCTTCATCGAGATGCGAGAACCGGCCGACAGCCAGTAATCCCGTAGCGGGGAGCCGACCCTGGCCGGCGCCCTCCATGTCCACCGCACAGAGGCGGACCCGGACCCGCGCCGGAACATCGAGGTCCGCGTCCTGCGCCGATGGGGAACCGGCTCTGTCGCGGGCCCGCTGCGACCCGTTCCCTCGACTGTGGGGGGCAGGGAGCCCGGGCGAGGGCCGTACGGCCTGTCCGCGCTGCACCTGAAAGCCCTGTGCGTCGGGCTGTGCCCGGAGCGATGCTGGACGGTAGGCCTGTTCGAGTGGGCTCCCCTGGAGGTCCGACATGGCAGTTACCGACCGACTCCCCGAGCCCGTCCATGTTCTGCTCTCGGACGGAACCACTGTGCGCATCCGCCCGGTCCGACCCGGTGACGAGGGGGGCGTGCGCGGGCTGTACGAGGAGATGTCGCCCGAGAACCTGCGCCTGCGGTTCTTCAGCATCAGCCGGGACTCCGCCCGGAAGGCCGCCGAGAGGCTCTGCTCACGCCCTCGCCCCGGCGCCCGCGCCCTGCTCGCCGAGACCGGCTCCGAAGTCGTTGGCCTCGCCCAGTACGAGCGGCTCGACCGCGACGGCTTCGACGCGGATGTGGCGCTGGCCGTCGCCGACCGCTGGCACCACCGGGGTGTGGGGACACTGCTGTTGGAACACCTGGTGTCCATGGCACGTGCCGACGGAATCACGGCCTTCGTCGCCGACGCGCTCTCCGAGAACCGCGACGTGCTGAAGGTGTTTGCCGACCTCGGACTGAGCGTCAGCCGCCACTTCGAGGGGCCTGAGGTGCACTGCAGGGTCCGGCTCGCCGAGGACGAGAGCTATCTGTCGGCCGTCGAGGTGCGGGGCCGCACGGCCGATGTCGCCAGTCTCCAGGCGCTGCTGCGCCCGCGGTCGGTCGTGGTGATCGGGCCGGGACGCCATCCCGGTTCGGTCGGCCGCGCGGTGCTGCGCAACCTGCGCGGGAACGGCTTCAGCGGACGGCTTTACGCCGTGCACCCCGAAGCATCCGTGATCCTGCGCGTGCCGACGTACCGCTCAGTGGCCGCGCTGCCGCAGCAGCCCGACCTCGCCGTCGTCGCCGTACCAGCCGCTGCCGTGCCGGGCGTCGCGGAGGAGTGCGGTGCCCGTGGCGTGCGCGCGCTGCTGGTCCTCTCCGCCGGCCTCGACACACTGCAGGCGAAGGAGCTGCTGTCCGCCTGCCGCCGCCATGGAATGCGGCTCGCCGGGCCCAACTGTCTCGGCCTGGCCAACATGGAAGAGGACGTACGGCTCGACGCGACGTTCGCCGCCGACCGCCCCCTCGCGGGCACCGCGGGAGTCGCCGTGCAGTCGGGCGGCGTCGGCATTGCCCTGCTGGCGGGGCTGTCCCGGCTGGGCATCGGGGTGTCGAGCTTCGTGTCACTCGGCGACAAGTACGACGTGAGCGGCAACGACATGCTCCAGTGGTGGGAGTCCGACAGGCGCACCGATCTGGCACTGCTGCACCTGGAGTCCTTCGGCAACCCTCGTGCGTTCTCCCGGACCGCCCGCCGCGTGACCCGCCGCATGCCGGTGCTCACCGTCGACGCGGGACGTACGGACGCGGGCCGGCGCGCCGCGGCCTCGCACACCGCTGCTGCCGCCACCCCGACCATGACGCGCCAGGCACTCTTCCGGCAGGCCGGTATCACCGCGACCCGGAGCATCGCCGAACTCCTCGACACCGCCGCGCTCCTGCACACGCAGCCACCGCCCACCGGACGGTGCGTGGCGGTTGTCGCCGACGCCGGCGGTACCGGTGTGCTCGCCGCCGACGCCTGTACAGAGGCGGGGCTGAGCGTGCCCTCGTTCACGCCCGAGCTGGTGGAGAGGCTCCTCGCCACGCTGCCCGCAAGTGCCTGTGCCACCAACCCGGTGGACACCGGTGCCGCCGTCTCGGAGGACCAGCTGCGCGACTGCCTCGACGTGCTGACCGCGCACGCCGAGGTCGACGCGGTCCTGGTGTCGCTCGTCCCCACCGCCGTCGCGACGGCGACCGGCGACGACCTCACGCGGGCAGTGACCGAGGCCGCCGAGCACCCGGCGTGCACGCTCGCCGCCGTGCTGCCCGACCAGGAGGCGTCCGTCCGGTTGCTCACCACGGGGGCCGGGGCGGTTCCGGCCTACGCCGACCCGCAGGCCGCGGCCCGGGCCCTGGCGCACGCCGCGGCGCGCGCACAATGGCTCGCCAGGCCGATCGGAACCGTTCCGGCCCTCGACCGCGTCGACTCCCACACCGCCACGGCCGTCGTCGCGACGTATCTCGGCCGCGAGACCGAAGGAGGGTGGCTGACCCCCCGGGACTGCGCGGCGCTGCTGGACTGCTACGGCATCCCTCAGCTCCCATGGGCCTGGGCCGACACCGAGGACGAGGCGACAGCAGCGGCCGAACGTCTGCGGCTGCCGGGCGGCGCGGTGGTCCTCAAGGCCCACTGGCCCGGCCTGGTCCACAAGAGCGAGGAGCACGCCGTGCGGCTCGGCCTGCGGGACGACGAACAGGTGCGCTCGGCATACCGGGACTTCGTGGAACGCTTCGCCGGCAGACTCGACGGCGTGCTCGTGCAACCCATGGCCGAGCGCGGTATCGAACTCTTCGCCGGCGTGGTGCAGGACGAGGTCTTCGGCCCACTGGTGCTGTTCGGCCTCGGCGGGACGGCGACCGAGATCCTGGCAGATCACGCGGCCCGGCTCGCCCCCCTGACGGTCGAGGACGTCCACGACCTGACGGCAGCGCCGCGGTGCGCCCCGCTGCTCCATGGCTACCGGGGCACCGCCCCCGTGGACCTCGAAGGAATTGAGCAACTGCTCCTGCGGCTGTCCCACATGGCCGCGGACCTGCCGCAGCTTGCCGAGGCCGACTTCAACCCGGTCACGGCGACCCCATCGGGCGTCGCCGTGGTCGACGCTCGCGTACGTCTGACTCCCCGGCGGCCACATGACCCGTATCTGCGCCGGCTGCGCTGACATGTTGCTGCCCTCGAGGCGGGAGTTCCCGCCGGTCGAGGTCGTCGAGGTTCACCCATCGGCGTGCCCGAACTCCAGTCGGTGCACGCCGCGGCAGACGCGGTTGTTCCGCATGTGTCCCGCGGCCCACGGCGTCGAGACGGAGGACGAAGAGGCCGAGGGACGCGAGGGGAGGCAACCACCGACGGCGCAAGCCGGCCCCGACATGGACCGTCGACCCCTGCGAGGGACGTCGGGCGGCGGGCCGGTCGCTGCCGCGTCGCGGTGCGTTTCCTCAGTCCGGCTCCATATAGGAGCGGCGGAAGACCGGGGCCTGGCCGGTGCCCCACGGCCGTACGGCTGCCATGGCCCGGACGACTGCGGATTCCAAGGGGCCGCTGGTGTCGACCGTCACAGCCTCTGCCCACGGCGGTTCCTTGGCCGCCATGGCGGTGGCCACGTCGAGGTCGGCGTCGGATGCTCCAGGGGCACGAGAATTGAGGCGGGCCGCCGTTACGTTGCTCGGAGCCTGGCAGTGCAGGGCCATCAGGTCGGCGCTGGTGCGTTCGGCCATGCGCAGGGCCGCTTCGCGCTGTGCCGCATCGGACCATGTGGCGTCCAGGACGACGGACTCGCCGGAGGACAGCAGGGCGGATGCGCGGTCCAGCAGAGTGGAGTAGGTCCTGGCCGTCCACTCGGGTGTGTACAGGCCCTCGCCGTAGCCGGCCGCCGCGGACTGCTCCGCCGGGATCCCCGCCAGCTCCTTGCGGAGGCGGTCACTGCTGAGCAGCGTGACCCCCAGCCGGTCGGCCAGTGCCCCGGAGAGCGTGGATTTCCCGCTGCCCGGCAGCCCGCCCACGAGTGTCAGGCCGACCGTGGAAGTACGCAGATGGCGCAGCGCCGTGGTGATGAGTCGCCGTGATGCCGCCTCCGCGCCGGGTGTGCCCTGGCGGGCCTGGATCAGGGAGACCTTGGCGCGGACGAAAGCGCGGTAGGCGACGTAGTGGTGCCACAGGGAAGGGGGTGCGGGGTCGCCGGAGTACTCGCTGTACCGGGCGAGGAAGAACGCCGCAGCCTCCGGGGCGCCCAGCTGTTCCAGGTCCATGGCGAGGAAGGCGGCGTCGTCGAGGCCGTCGACGTAGCGCAGGTGGTCGTCGAACTCCAGGCAGTCAAGGACACGGGGGCCGTCGTCGGGGCAGAAGATGTCCTCGGCGAGCAGGTCGCCGTGGCCGTCTACGATCCGCGCCTGTTCGATGCGCGCGTCGAACAGCCTCTTGCGGCCGGCGAGGTAGCGGCGCACCAGCCGCTCGATCTCCGCCACGCCGTCGGGCACACGCACCCCGTCCGCGAGCGCGCGGACTTGAGCGAAGCTCGCCTCCCAGCGCGACGACAGCGCGTCCCGGGTGCCCTGCTCGTCCACCTCGGGGGCGCGGCGCGCGTCCGCGTGACGGGTGGCGAGCAGCCGGGCGACGGCCCGCAGGGCATCGTCGACGGACGCGCCCTCCCGCACGAGCCGGGAGAGGCGCCGCTCCGCCGGCATACGGCGCATCACGACGAGGGGTTCTGGCATGTCCGTGTCCGGACTGCGGAATTCCCCCAGGCCGAGGTAGACGTCGGGAGTGAAGCGACGGTTGAGCGCAACTTCCCGCTCGCACGCGGACCGCCGAGCCTCCACGGTCGTGTAGTCGAGGAACCCCAGGTCTACCGGCTTCTTGAGCTTGTAGACACGATCCCCGACGAAGAACACCACCGCGGTATGGGTCTCGCACACCTCCGCGCGGGGAAGCGGAGCAGCGCCGAGGGCGGGGCTGCGCCGGAGCGCGGACGCGTCGGTCTGATGCACCGGCACCAGAGGCTCGCTGCGGGGTCCGGGCTCAGTCATGAGGGATCACGGCCACAGGGCAGCGCGCGTGATGGATCGCTGCTTGGACGACGGGGCCCAGACGCGGTCCCAGGGCGGGGCGATGCCGGCGTCGGCCGACCACCAGCAGCCCGGCGCCCTCAGCAGCCCGTACGACAACCTGGGCGGGGCTCTCGAGGGCGATGCTGTCGGTGACCTCCACACGCGGAAACTTCTCGCGCCAAGGGCGGAGGGCCTGGCTCAGCCGCTGCTGCGCGTCCTGCCTGATCTCATCGGTGACGTCGTGGTCCACGCCCCAGGGAGCATAGGCGTGGAGCGGTACTGGTTCGCCGTGGGGGACCCGAAGGGGCATGCCCCCCGACGCGGCGGTGGTGAAGGCGAATTCGAGGAGGTCGTCGCAGGGGCCGTGCAGTTTCAGCGCCACCACTACGCCGCCTGCCGTACCCGGCGTGGGCGGCGGCGCCTCTTCGCGTCTTTCGGCACGCACCAGAACGACGGGTCGTTCGGCCCGTGCGACAACAGGCATGCTGATGTCGCCCAGGAAGTAACTCTCGACGAGCTCCAGCCCCCGCGAACCGAGCACGGTCATCTCGGACTCCGATGCCGCCTGGAGCAGTGCGCTCTCGGGGTTGTCGGCGACCAGGTTGCCGACGACGGCAAGGCCTGGGTGGCGCGCCCGGAGTTCGGTCTGTGCGTTGTGTACGAGCCGCTTCGCCCAGTAGTTCTGGTCGATCTCCGAGGGGATGCGGGTCGGTTCCGGCACCAGCATCGGCCATGCATGCAGCAGACGCAGCGTGAGCCTGCGCCGTTCGGCTTCATCCGCTGCCCAACGAGCAGCGGCGAGACTCTCGGGTGAGCCGTCGAGGCCCACGGTGATGACTGGCTCCATGGCGACTGTCTCCGTCTCGTAAGAAGCTGGAATGAAGGTGAACGAGTCCGCGTGTCCGGACAGCACCGGCCTGCCGAGCACGGACCCTCCTCCCATTCGAGGAGTACCCCAGACCTTTCTGCGGTGCATGTGGACCCGTGTGGGGCGGGCTCTGAAGGGTGGGGTCCGGCGAGAGAAGAGACAAGGGCCGTGACGATTCCCCTGGTGGTCGGCATCGATGGATCCGAGGCGAGTCTGGAGGCGGTGGACTGGGCCGCCGACGAGGCATGCCGACACGAGGTGCCGCTTCTCCTGGTGCACGCCGGGGCGCCGCATCACGAGGCAACCGCCCTCATCGACGTTGCCTCGGATCGTGCGAGGACGGGCGCCCCGAGGGTGCGGCTGTCCAGCGAGGTCCTGCATGAGGACGCCGCCTCCGCCCTGGTCCACAAGGGACGCAATGCCTTCGCGCTGGTGCTCGGGTCCAGAGGGCGCGGAGACCTGGCCGGGATTGCGACGGCCACCGGCCGGCTGGTGGGCGGCATGAGTTCTTCGCGGCGCGGGCGGGCCTGCGCATGGTGCTGGACCGTAGAAGGTGAGCGCAGTGGGACCTGGTGGAGCCCGGCTGGTCGGCGCGCTTCCGCCAGTGACAGTCAGCGCGCCGCAGAGGAGCCGAGGAGGTCACTCTGATGTCCGATGCGACGACCACCGATCTGTACGAAGTGACGATGGCCATGTCCTACCTGCGGGAGAACATGACCGGTCCGGCCACATTCAGCCTCTTCGTCCGCGACGTGCCCGCCGATCGCGGCTTCCTGGTGGCCGCGGGACTGGAATCGGCACTCGAGTACCTGTCCGGCTTCCGGGTCGGCCCAGAGGACGTCGCTGCCTTCGCCTCCGCGCTGCGCCGGCCGGCGCGCGCTCTGGAACCCCTGCGCGGCCTGCGGTTCACCGGTGACGTGCGGGCGGTACCCGAGGGACGCATCGTGCTGCCCGGCGAACCGCTGCTCGAGGTGACCGCGTCTCTTCCGCAGGCACAGCTTGTCGAAACGTATGTGCTCAACCAGCTCAGCCATCAGACGACGATCGCGTCGAAGGCGGCACGGTGCGTGCTCGCGGCGGCCGGACACCCGGTCGTGGACTTCTCCCTGCGGCGGACCCATGGGCCGCAGGCCGGCTTCCAGGCCGCCCGGCTCAGCGGGATGACCGGCTTCGCCGGGACCAGCAACGTGGCCGCGGCCACGGCCGTGGGGATACCTGCCGTCGGCACGATGGCCCATTCCTTCGTGGAAGCGTTCCCGACGGAGGAAGAGGCGTTCCGCGCGTTCGCGCGGTCCCACCCGGGTCCGGTCACGCTGCTGGTGGACACCTACGACACCGAGGCGGGCACCCACATCGCGGCACGCGTGCTGCGGGACCTGGACCTCGGGCCCGGCTCGGCGGTCCGGCTGGACAGCGGCGACCTCGGAGCCCTTGCGGCACGGGCGCGCTCAATCCTCGACGGCGCGGGCCTGCCGGATGTGGGGATCGTCGCGAGCGGCGGCCTCGACGAGTACGCCGTGGACGAACTCGTCCGCTCCGGAGCGCCGATCGACACCTACGCGGTCGGCACCCGCATGGGGGTCTCGTCCGACGCACCGTATCTGGACTCCGCCTACAAGATGGTGGAGTACGACGGCCGACCGGTGATGAAGCTTTCCTCGGCGAAAGTGACGGCACCCGGGCAGAAACAGGTGTTCCGTCGCCCCGGTTACGCCGACGTGATCGGTCTGGCCGACGAGCAGCCACCTGAGGACGGCAGACCGTTGCTCGAGACGGTGATGCAAAGCGGCACACGCACCGGCAAGAGATCCGCACTCGGCGAGTGCCGTGAGAGGTTCACCGCCGATCTGGTCGCACTGCCACCAGCGGCCCGGCAAATCCGGGCTCCCGTCGCGCCTCGAGCCACGGTCTCCGCACGGCTGAGCGCACTCGCCGACCGGGTCCGGCGCAGCATCGAGGAGGAGACGGGGGCCACCGCGCGGCGCCGAAGCCAGTAGAGAACCGCATCCGGATCGCAACGGCCGTACCGATGTGAGGAGGAAAGGATGCCGCATACCGTGGAATGGAAGGTTCGCCTCTACCTCTTCGAGGACGAGGGAACGACGAAAGCGCGCGTGGTACTCGACACCGGAACGACGGCACTCACCGGCCACGGGGTCGCCCACCGAAATCCGACGGACACGGATGTGCCGGAGATCGGTGACGAACTGGCGGCCGGTAGGGCCATGCACGACCTCGCCCAGCAGCTGGTGAACGCCGCCGAGCGTGACATCGAGGGGATGGGCGCGACCGGGTCACGTACCCGCCGGACTGCCGGGTGGCCCATGTGACCGCCGATCCCCGAGCCACATGGGCACCTCGCGAGTGTCCGGCGCCGGCTTGGGGGCCCGGCCGGGTGAGCAGCACGTGCGCCTTCCGCCGCACGCTGCTGTCCGAGATCAAGGAAGGAACTCACCGGCGTGCACCGCATCGCGATCACCGGCTGAGCCACGGCGGACCCGCAAGGGTGGGTGCAGGCAGAGAGGCGGTCCCCCGTCGCCTCCACGAAACCGGTGCCCGCCGCCCCTCTCAGCGTTCCTCCTTCAGCGCGGCGGCCCGCCGCGTGGCACGTTGGATGCAGCAGCATTCTGAGGAACGGCGGCGGTCATGCGAGCTCACCTCGGCGATCAGCTTGTTGTCGAAAGCCCGGCCACTGGCGCCACCAGGCGCGACGGCGAGATTGTCGGACTCCACCACGAGGACGGAACACCGCCCTACGACGTGCGCTGGTCGGACACGGACGAAGTGACCCTCGTGTTCCCCGGGCCCGACGCGCACATCCGACACATCGGGCACGGGCCCGGCACCCACGAGCATTCCCGGCCGAGCGCGGATGGAACAGGCGCCCTGTCGGAGGAAACCTCGCTCGGTGGGACACACAACGCCGGCGACATCGGTCGGCGCGTGGCCGCTGAACGCGAGCGACAGGGGCTGAGCCGGGCAGAGACGGCCCGCCGCGCCAGGATGGCGCCGGAGTACCTGGCACACCTCGAGCAACGGCCGGCCGATCCGAGCCTGGCGACTCTCATCAGACTGGCCGGCGCGCTCGGCACGAGCGTCGCGGCCCTGCGCGGGGGCGGCATCGATCTGCCGCCCGGCCAGGGACAGGCACTCCTCCATCCCCAACTGCGGGATCTCACGCCCGACGAATGCCGCGCCCGGCTTTCCACGCACGGCGTGGGGCGCATCGCGGTGTCGACACCCGACGGCCCGGCGGTCGTCCCGGTGAATTACGAAGTCATCGGCGATGCGATCGCCTTCCGGACAGCGCCGGACTCGGTGCCTGCGGCGGCCGTCGGAACGGACGTCGCATTCGAGGTCGACCATCTGGACGACGCCATGAGTCAGGGCTGGAGCGTGCTCGCCGTCGGCCCTGCGCGGGTTGTCACGGACCCCGACGCGGTGCGGCGGCTGGCCGATCGTGCCCACACCATGCCTTGGGCCGGGGGTGAACGCGAGATGTGGGTGTCGATCCAGCCCACGCGCCTCACGGGCCGTCGCATCACTCCGGCCGATCAGTGAAGGACAAGCGGCGTGCCGCTCGCCCTGCATGCATGTCACGACCGGTCCGCGGGAACCGAAGGGAGGAGCCGCCGTCCACGGCATGAATTCCGGCGCACCTGTCACTGTGCGCGGTCCGGTCAGTGCGGTGCGGCGGAGGCACCGGTGAGCCGGGGCTCGACATCTACCACGCCCTCCACGGCACGGACGAGCCGTACAGCCACCGATATGAGCGAGGTGTCCCGGATCTGCCCGCGCAGGGTGACGACTCCGTCATGCGCGTTCACGTGGATGGTGTGGCTGAGCGCTGGGAAGAGAGGCCACTTCGGTCTGCAGCTCGGCAGGGTCGCCCACGCCCTGCTTTTCGCCGATCTGGACCGAAGATTCCGCCTGTCGTACGGACTGATACCCGGCGCGGGTGAGGTCGCAGTCGTGGGTGTGTCGTCCTTCAAGTGCCCCCGTCGTCGGCCGCGCGGTAACGGATCGTGAGCCTCCACCCCCTTGGCGACGAGTTCGCGCCGTCCTGCAGCGCGACGGACCCGCCTGTCCCGGGCCAGTAGCAGTGTTACGCGGAAGGCAGGTCGTTGAGGACGCGGCGGCTTGACATGCCGTCCTGCCGCTGGCCAGGGAGGGAGCGTTTCGGGGTCAGCCGCAGGCAGTGGCTTCTTGTCCCTCGCCGCTCACATCGGCTTTGCAGCAGGCCTTACCGGCATGCGTAACGGATGCGATGAACCCACACTGGCCCTATGGAGTTCCGGTCGGGAGGGGCCGACTCTCTGGGCTTCTCCGCGCGGATCTCGAGACACGAAGGAGATGACCATGACCACTGCACGGGAGATCATGCACTCCGGTGCCACCTGCATCCAGGAGAACGACACGCTGGAGGTCGCGGCACGCAGGATGCAGGAGCTGGACGTCGGCGCCCTCCCGATCTGCGGGCCGGACGACCGGCTCCACGGGATCGTCACCGACCGCGACATCGTGGTGAAGTGTCTGGCCAAGGGCAAGGACCCGAAGACCATGACCGCGGGCCAGCTCGAGCAGGGCAAGCCGATCACGATCGACGCCGGGGCCGACACGGACGATGTCCTGCGCGCCATGGAGGAGCACAAGATCCGGCGGCTGCCGGTCATCGAGAACCGTCGCCTGGTGGGCATGATCAGCGAGGCGGACCTCGCTCGCCGTCTGCCTGAGGAGCAGGTGGGCCACTTCGTCGAGGTTGTCTGCGCGGCGAGGTGAAGTCGGCCGGGCCCATGCCGGCCCCGGCCGTCATGGGAATGCGGCGTGGATCTCCTGGCGCGGTGGGAGACGCCCAGTTCGTCGCCGGGCCGGAGCCGCAATCAGGAGGCGCGAGCCGTGGCCCGGTCACCGCCCGGCGTCAGTACGGGGGTTCCAGTACACATGGTCGGACACCTCGGCGGAGCGGGGGGTAACGGTGTCGCGACCCGTACGGCGGTGACTTTGTACTCGGGGCAGGACGGGACGGTGTCCGCGTGGACCGGAGGTGAGGCGGTTCACCCCGCTCGTGGGGAAGTGGAAGGAACAGAAGACCGGCCGGGGGCCGGCACGGGGAGCGGTTCGCCACGCCGGACGGGCGGGCCCACCCGGCCGCCGCCCCCTGCCTCCCACCTGGGGAACAGCCTGACGACGACTGCCCGCTGGTCCTGGTCACCGGGCAGCGCGCTGGGCGCACTGCAACTCCGGCAGTACGACCCGGCGCAATGGCAACCTCGCCCTCGATCCGGTCGACTTCCTCGACCTCCACCGCCGCCCGGTACGGCCTGCGGGACGGCGTTGAGGCTGTGGTGGAGAGCCGACACGGCCGCGCCCGGCTCACCGTGGAACGACATCGGCCACCCGCCCACCCGGGGGGACCATGCGGAGGACGATGCGCGACACCAGCAGACCATCGCCGGGGCGAACGGTGCGCACGTCGCCGCCGACCTCGACGACATCGGGCCGAACAGCCCTGGTAGGCGGTTGGCGCCGATGTCACGCTCCGGGCCGGTACTCCGGCTCTGTCGCGCCCATGTCCAGACGGAACGGTGGGTAGTCGTCCGTCATGAGGCTCGCGTACGCGGACACTCGCAGTACCCAGCGGTTGAGCCCCATGATCAGGTCGTACAGGTCTCTCGGGTACTTCTCGGTGAAGGTGAGGATCACGGCGGCGATGACAGTCAGCACGAAGATCAGCCCGCCTGGCCCCCATTCGCTGTGGAAACCCCCAGCGAAGAAGCCGATCACGATGTAGTGCGGGATGGCGAAGAGCCACCACTTGACCAGGACAAGTCCTCGCGACAGCCGCTGGGGGTAGACGATGTCCAGCCGGGCGGGGTATTCGGGGACCTCGCTCAGGCTGAAGGGCGGGTAGCGGTCCGTTCCGAGGGCGGCGTAGGAGTAGTACGCCACGCGCCATGTCCAGCGCATCACACCGAGATTGAAGTCGAACAACGCACGGGGATATCGCTCCGTGAACAGGATCGCGAAGAAGGCGACCACGCTTACCAGGAAGAACGCTATCCACAGGAAGAACAGCACGATGTAGTGCGGGATCACCAGGATCCACTTCACCAGCCACAGCCACTGAGACAGGGGCGCATCCAGCGTCGCCTCGACTCGGACAGGACGGTAGACGGCGGGGGGCGTCGTCATGAGCGTCAACTCCTTCGCGTGGGCACGGAGTACTCGGACACCGCCGCGCCACGGCGAGCATGCGGCGCGGCGCCTGGGAGGCGGTTGCTTCGTGGTGATGGGGGCATGGTGCTCGCCGCTCTTCGCTCTCTCACCAGCTGTTCGAAAAGGCCGCTTCCCGTGTTCCAGGACGAGGCTCGGCCCACGAGGTTCGGAACGACGAGTAGCTCGTGCCAGTGGCACTCGCCCCTGTGCGGCCCGGCCGCTCCTCAGCCCAGTGTGTCCTGCCTCGTCAGGTCCCGCGAGGTACGGAAGGGGGCCGACCCCGCATGCGGACATCGGGGAGGCAGGCATTCCGGTGGCGCGGTGGCGTCGCTGGGGCGATGCTCGGCGCATGGGCACAGACGGCTTCGTACGAGGGCGAACCTGGGGTCTGGTGGCCCTGACATCGCTGGCCGCTCACAGCGCCTTCATCCGACCTCGGTTGCTGACCTGGGGGGCTTCGAGCGATGAGGCAGCACGCGCCTATCCGGGTGATGAACTGGTGCCGAACGCGGACGGCTCGTCGACCATGGCCACCACCCTGCCGGCGCCGCCGACGGAGGTTTGGCCCTGGCTGCTGCAAATGGGGTGCAACCGCGCAGGCTGGTACAGCTGGGACCGGTTCGACAATGGCGGACGGCCCAGCGCCGAACGCATTGTCGGAGACTGGCAAAGCCTGGAGGTGGGGCAGCGGCTGGACGCGGTTCCGAGCGGCGACGCCTGGTTCACTGTGGCGGTCCTCGATCCGCGGAAGACTCTGGTGCTGCGCTCCGCCCTGGTTCTTCCCTTCGGCCGCCCCTTCGACCCGTTGTCGGGGACAGCGCCAGGCTCGTACGTGGATTCGATCTGGGGTTTCCATCTTGCCCCAGCCGCCGGTGGCACCCGATTCGTCGTCCGCACCCGGTCTCGCAGCCGACCGCGGCTGCTGACCAGGCCCATGGACGTCCTGTTCTGGGAACCGGCTCACCTCGTCATGCAGAGGCGCCAGTTCCACAATCTACGTATGCGTCTTCGCGAAGAGGCCTGACACATCGCTCGGTCAAGGGGCCCCGAACGCGGGCGCCGTGGCTGCGGGGCATGTCACACGCGAACTCGTGCCGAGGCCGACATCGGTTACGCGTTGGCTGCGTCGAGTCGAATGGCTACGGCTCCCGCGACCGCGCGGACGGCTCAGGCCACCGGTGGCACCAGCGCCCGTCGAATCTCGGCGCCCTGAGGGTCGTTCGCGGGTGGGACACACCCTCGTGTTCGGATACGACCCCGTGGCCGTCGGTCCCGGACACGGCGTCGCGACGGGACGGCGGGAAGCAAACGCGCTCACCGGCGCGCTGCGGCCGTGGCGGGACAAGTTCCTCGGCGATCGGCACACACATCGGCCCGGTCACCCATGCGGTGCCGCACCATTCTGCGGCGCCCGTTGCGGCGCCCGTTGTCGGTGGTGCCCCACCTCTGACCGTCCGTCGGAGACGGCCTCGCAGATGTGGACCGATGCCCCGGCGCAAGGATTTCGTGCGCGGGGCAGACGGGTCCCGGCCCGCTGCCGATGAAGCGGTGGCGACGAGTGGTGCGCATCCCGCTGGTTCCTGAACCTGGCCCCGCGAACTCACGATGTCTTCCCGGAGTGGGAGTCGTGGCCGCCGTACATGGTCGTGGCGGCGACCAGGGCGAGCATGCCGACCGCCATCATGATCAGTCCCACCAGTGGCCGGTCGGCGCCGTCCCATTGCCAGTCGACGGCGAATACGAGAATCGCGCCGAGCCCGATCGATGTGACGGCTCCGATGGCCAGCAGTCCGGGCATGGGGCCCACCTCCTTGAACGGCTGATGGGCACCCTGCCCCCGCCGGATCCCACTGTCGCCGCACAGCGGGGCGGCGCCCAAGGGCCTGATGGCCCGTCCGTCGTCGCCATGAGGCCCGCTCCGCGGCGGACACAGTGGTGGGGCCGGCGGGCCGAAGGCATCGGCCCACCGGCCCGGTACATCACGCCCGGACTCAGCTGAGGGCCGCGCCGAGTGCCAGGAAGCCGGCGACCGCCACCAGCAGCATGCCCATCAGGGGTGCCATGAAGCGCAGGTACTGGTCGTAGCGGACCTTCGCCAGGGCGAGGCCGCCCATGACGACAGCGGAGGTGGGGGTGATGAGGTTCACCCATCCCGAGGCCGACTGGAAGGCGGTGACGACCAGGGCTCGGCTGACTCCGGCGAAGTCGGCCAGCGGCGCGAGGATCGGCATGGCGAGGGCCGCGTGGCCGGAGGAGGAGGGGACGAAGAACGCCAGCGGGAGGTTCACCCCGAACATCAGGACGGCGAAAACGCCGGATGCCGTGCCGGACACCGCCCCGTGCAGGGTGTTGAGGATGGTGTCGGTGACGCCGGCGTTGTTCATGATGACGGTGACGCCCCTGGCCAGCATGACGATCATGGCCGCGCCGATGAAGTCTCCCGCTCCGGCGATGAAAGCCTCCGCGGTCCCCTTCTCCCGCAAGCCTCCGATCAGCCCGACGAGGACGGCTGCGACGATGAACAGGGCGGCGAGTTCGGGGAAGTACCAGCCGAGTGTGGGCAGGAAGGTGATGTGCAGATCGCCCCAGGGGACCACGGCGAAGATCATGAAGAGGAAGGTGGTCGCGAAGAGGCCCAGGACGATGCGCTGACGACTGGTGAGTTCCACCTGGCCGCCGCCCTCGACCCGCAGGCGGTGGTCGTCCTCGGTGAGCGGGGTCAGGGAGCGGGTGGGGTCTGCGGTGATGCGGCGGGCGTAGCGCAGCACGTACGCGGCTACCAGCGCCGTCAGGCAGGTCCACATCGCCAGGCGCAGCAGGATGCCGTCTCCGGTGCCGATGCCGGCGCTGTCGGAGGCCACTCCGGTGGCGAACGGGTTCACGGTGGAGGCGAGCGTGCCTACTCCGGCGCCGACCATGATGACGGTCGCGGCGACCATGCGGTCGTAGCCCAGGCCGAGCATCAGGGGGATCATGAGCCCATAGAAGCCGAGAGTTTCCTCCGCCATGCCGTAGGTGGTGCCGCCGAGGGAGAACACCGCCAGCAGGACCACGAGCAGCACCGCTCTGTGGTGGCGCAGGCGTTGTGCGAGACGGGCCACCCCCGCGGTGAGGGCTCCGGTGCGCATGGTGACGGTGATGAAAGCCCCCACGGCCAGGATGAAGAGGAACACTCCGGCGGCGCCCGCGAAGGTTCCGGTGCCACCGGGTGTGGTGAGACCGCTCTGGGCGTCGGTGACTCCGTACAGGCCGTTGACCGGTGAGAGGAACAGGTCCTTGAGCCGCTCCCAGAAGCCGGTGGTCACCTCCACCGACCGGTAGGTGCCGGGTACGGGGCTGCCGTCCTTGGTGTCGTAGCGGCCGGCGGGCAGCACGAAGGTCAGGGCCCAGACCGCGACGGTGACCGCTATCAGCACCGTGAACGCGGAGGGGAAGGACAAGCGCCGCTTCGTGGGCGCGGTGCCGGCATTGTCGGCGGCGGGCTCGGGGGCCATGGGGGCGGTGCCGAGGCTCATGTCAGGTCCTCATGTGCGTCGAGGCGGCCGTCGAGGTCGCGGCCGGTGGGGTGGGTGTGACGACGGTGCCGGCGGTCCCGTCGAGGATGGCGCGGGCGTCCTGGAGGGCACCGATGGCTGCCGTGCCGCCCGTGAGTTCCACGAACCGGCACACGGCGTCGACCTTGGGGCCCATCGATCCCGCCGGAAAGTGCTGGGCGCGCAGCACTGCGGGGGTTGTTCGTCCGATGGGTTGGGCGTCGGAGGTGCCGTAGTGGAGCGAGACGTGGGGAACGTCGGTGAGCAGTAGCAGGGCGTCGGCGTCGAGCGCCTCGGCCAGGAGGGCCGCGGTGAGGTCCTTGTCCACCACCGCTTCGACGCCGGTCAACTGCCCCTGCCGGTCCCGGATGACCGGTACGCCGCCGCCTCCGGCGCACACGGCCACCGCTCCCGACTGGAGCAGCAGCCGGATCAGCCGGGTCTCCACGACCCGCTGCGGCCGGGGCGAAGGCACGACGCGCCGCCAGTGCCTGCCGTCCTGCTTGACCGTCCAGCCCCGGTCGGCGGCCAGCCGTTCGGCCTCGTCCCGTTCGTAGACGGGGCCGACGAACTTGGCCGGGTCGGCGAAGGCGGGGTCGGCCGCGGAGACCAGGGTCTGGTTCAGCAGGGCGCACACCTGGCGGCCGGGCAGGGCGTTCTGCAGGGACTGCAGGAGCCAGTAGCCGATCATGCCCTGGGTCTCCGCGCCCAGGACGTCGAAGGGGTAGGGGTTGCTCAGGGAACGGTCTGCGGCGCTTTCCAGGGCGAGGACGCCGACCTGGGGGCCGTTGCCGTGGGTGATGACGAGCTCGTGCTCGTGTGCGAGCGGGGCGAGGGCCGCCACCGCGGCGCGGACGTTGGCGAGTTGCACGGCGGCGTCCGGCCGCTCCTCGCGGCGGAGCAGGGCGTTGCCACCCAGGGCGACGACGACACGCATGAGTGTTCTCCAGGGGGTGGGTGGCGGGTGGGTCAGTCGACGAGGGTGGCGACGAGAACCGCCTTGATGGTGTGGAGCCGGTTCTCGGCCTGGTCGAACACGATGGAGTGGGAGGACTCGAAGACCTCGTCGGTGACCTCCAGCGCGGTCATGCCGGTGCGGGCGGCGATCTTCGCGCCGACGGTGGTGTCGCTGTTGTGGAAGGCCGGAAGGCAGTGCATGAACTTCACCCGCGGGTTCCCGGTCGCCTCAAGGACGGCGGAGGTCACCTGGTAGGGCCTGAGCAGGGCGATGCGTTCGTCCCAAAGCTCCGGCGGCTCCCCCATCGACAGCCAGACGTCGGTGTAGACGAAGTCGACCCCGGCCACGCCTTCGGCAACGTCCTCGGTGAGCGTGATCCGCGCGCCGGTGCCGGCTGCCACCTTGCGTGCCTCGTCCACTGTCTCCGGGGCGTTGTGCAAGGAGCCGGGGCCGACCATGCGTACGTCCATGCCCAGCATCGCCCCGGTGATCAGCAGTGAGTTTCCGACGTTGTTCCGGGCGTCCCCCAGGTAGGCGAAGGACACCTGGTGCAACGGCTTGTCGGTGTGTTCCCACATGGTGAGCACGTCGGCGAGCGACTGGGTGGGATGCCACTGGTCGGTCAGCCCGTTCCACACCGGCACGCCGGCGTACTGGGCCAGCTCCTCCACCAGGCGCTGGTCACTGCCCCGGTACTCGATGCCGTCGTAGTAGCGACCCAGCACCCGGGCGGTGTCCTTGATCGATTCCTTGTGTCCGAGCTGCGAGCTCGAGGGCTCCAGATAGGTCACGTGCGCGCCCTGCTGATGGGCGGCCACTTCGAACGCGCAGCGGGTCCTGGTCGAGGTCTTCTCGAAGATGACGGCGATGTTCTTGCCGCGCAACCTCTGCTCCTCGCAACCGCTGCGGCGGGCCGCTTTGATCCGTGCGGACAGCTCCAGCAGGTGGCGCAACTCCTCCGGGGTGAAGTCGAGTTCCTTGAGGAAGGTGCGGTGGCTCAGGTCGACGGACATGCTCTGGCTCCTCGGGGCGTGCGTCGCGGGTGTGAGAGAGGTGGGGTGGCCGGAGGCCGGGGTGCGTCAGGCGGCTTCTCGTTCGATGGGGCAGCTCATGCACCGAGGGCCGCCACGGCCCCGGCCGAGCTCACTGCCGCGCACGGTGATGACCTCGATCCCGCTCTTGCGCAGGTGGGTGTTGGTGGTGACGTTGCGCTCGTAGGCGACGACGACCCCTGGCTCGACGGCGAGCACGTTGCAGCCGTCGTCCCATTGCTCCCGCTCTGCGGAGCGCACGTCCTGACTCGGTGTGAGCACGTTGATGGACGTCAGGCCCAGGGCGTCGGCGATGGCCTGGTCCATGTACTCGGGTGCGTGGTCCGTGATCTTCAGTCCCTGCCCGCCCGTGCCGGGTTCGATCGTGGACGCCGGCAGCATGCCCAGGCCGGCATAACGGGTGAAGGTGTCACCGCTGACCATCGTCATCACGGTGTCCAGGTGCATGAAGCTGCGGCGCTTGGGCATGTTGATCGCCACCACCCGCCGGGCGGAGCCCGCGGCGAACATTCGCAGAGCCAGGTTCTCCACCGCCTGCGGGGTGGTGCGTTCGCTCATGCCGATGAGTACGGCGCCGTTGCCGATGACCATGACATCGCCGCCCTCGATCGTGGCGGGGTAGGCTCCTTCGCCGTTGGTCCACCGTTGGAACTCGCCCTTGTCGAAGAGGGGGTGGTGGCGGTAGATGGCCTCGAAGTGGACCGTCTCGCGGCGGCGGGCGCGCTTGCTCATCGGGTTGATGCTCACCCCGTCGTACACCCAGCACGATGTGTCGCGCGTGAACAGGTGGTTGGGCAGCGGTGCGAGGAGGAAGTCGTCGGGCGCCATGGCATGGAGCCGGACACCCGGTGTGGTCCCTACGCGCTCGACCAGTTCACCCTTGGTGACACCACCGATGAGGCAGGCGGTCAGCGCGGCCGGCTCAAGTGAGTCGAAACAGGCCCGGAACCGGTCGGTGGCCAAGGCCCCGAACTCCCGCTCGTCGAAGACCCGATCCATGATCAGCTGCCGGGCGGCGGGCAGTGCCAGCGTCTCGGTCAGCAGGTCGGCGAAGAGGTGGACGCGCACGCCGCGGTCGCGGAGCGTGTCGGCGAAGGCGTCGTGCTCCTCGCGGGCGCGCTTGACCCACAGCACGTCGTCGAAGAGGAGAGCGTCCTTGTTGGTGGGAGTGAGGCGTTTCAGCTCGAGGTCAGGCCGGTGCAGGATGACCTGCTTCAGCCGTCCCGTCTCGGAGTCGACGTGAAAGGACATGGGACCCCCGTGAAGTCGGTTTCGAAGTGCCGCGGAAGCAGGGCGCATGACGTGCTCCCCGGCGTCTGCGCGAGGCCCGGGGAGCACTTGAACCCTGTCACTCGCGGCCGACCGACCCGGACGGCAGAAGTCCCTGGTGGCAGGCCGTGCGGTACCCGGCGGTGAGGGCCCGTTCCGCCGAGGTCGCAGGGCCTTTCGGCTCTGGGTGCCGGACGGAAGGACAGGCTCACGGGATGCGTGGTCCGTGTATCGGCGCCGCCGGCCGCGCAGTGCCCCTGGCGACCTGCTCCACTGCGAGCCTCTTCGCGCAACCACGGCCACCGACCCGCAGTGGTGCAGCCGGCGCACGTGACGCAACCTGGGCCGGCGCCGACCCACGACAGGCGGGCGCGATGGCCCACAACGGCCAACTCCGCTTCCGGGGAGGCTTCATCCACACCATGCGACGGTTGACCGGGACGAGAGAAGGGCCGCTTCAGCGCCGCTTGACGGACAGGCAGTCATGCCGGAGGCCAACCTGAGCATGTGTCGAGCAAGCGGCACGGCGAAGGTGGCCCGTCCGCCCGATAGGAGTTGACGGCGGGCGGGACGCTTCAGGCTGAAGCCGGGGCCGGTCGGCTGCAGGAGGGCCGGCGTCAACTTTGCGCCTGCGCGTGGCACCTGGCCATTAGAAAGACGCGGAGACCGGCGAAACCAGAGCCGCGATCGCCGACCCATGTCCTCCCGGTCCGAGAGGGCGCGTCGCTGCCAGGCAGACACCCTGCGCCGACCGCTCCAAGGACCACGGCTGCCGCGCCGGCCCCTGCGGGACACGCACCACCGACCGCCACCGACACCATCAGCGGTATGTCCATGGCCACCCCGCACGTGGCGGGAGCCGCGGCCCTCTACCTCGCCGCCCACCCCTCCGCCACGCCCGCGCAGGTCCGGGACGCGATGGTCGCCGCCACGACGAGCGGCGTCGTGAAGGGCGCGGGGAACGGTTCGCCGAACAGGCTGCTCTACTCCTTGTTCCGACCTTCTCGCGCCGGTGATCGTCCCGCGCCCGCGCGCCGGGACGCCCACCGCCCGAAGCCGCTGGTCTGCCAGGTGGTGCCGTCGGGCTCCGTCGCGTAACTCTCCGTGTCCGGCTGCAGTTCCAACCAGGCCCTCGCGCCGGCGCCACGGGCGTACGCGGCGGTGGCCAAGGCATCCGCGTCGGTGAGTGAGGGGCATACGACGGTCAGGGCCGCGAGTGCGGGGGCCGGTGGTGCTCCGGTGTGCGGGTCGAGGATGTGGCAGCCCCGCTCGGCGGGACCGGACGTGGCGATCGCGGCACAAGGCACCTCCGCACCGACCTCGACGACCGTGGCGAGCGTGCCGGGGGCGAGCGGGTCGGCGATGCCGATGCGCCAGGGGCCGCCCAGGAGCTGGATGTCGCCGCCGCCGTTCACGCACACGGCCGCGTCCGGCGCCGCCTCGGCCAGCAGGTGGGCCGCGCACTCCGTGGCCCAGCCCTTCACGAGCCCGGTCGGATCCCAGGCCACCGGGTGACCCGCACGTCTGCCGTAGCCGGCCGTGAACCAGCCCTCCGTACGCCGCTCCGCCTCCTCGCACAGCAGCCTGACCTCCTGGACCACCGGTTCGCAGTTCTCCGGGGTGAGCTCGCCGCGGGCCAGACGGCTGACGTCGCTGTCCGCCCGGTACGTGGAAAAGACCGCGTCCATGCGGTGAAGGAAAGCGACAGCCCGGCCGAGCGCCTCGTGCGTGCTGGAGTCGTCCGCGCAGCCGCGTACGTCGAAGGAAAACACCGTGCCCATGACGTGCTCCACGTGCCGCACGCGGCCTTCGGCGCCCGAGTCAGACACCGGCCTTGTCCAGGGCGCTCTGGAGGGACTGGCGGTAGCCGGTGCTGGTGTAGGTGGCTCCGGACACCGAGTCGATGTCCGCGCTCTGTGCGGCGAGGGTCCGCTGGTTCAGCGTGGGAATGGCCGTGGACGAGATCTCCCGGCTCCGCGGCGTGGAGGAGGGCGACTGGACGGCGGTCGCCCCGGTGATCGTGTCGCCGTTGAGGGTGATCTTCACCTGGACCGGCCCGTACTGCGTACTGGTCGTGGCGCCGGTGACGGAGCGGGTGGTGGAGCCGCCGGAGCCGCCGCCCGAGGTGGCGGCGGTCGTCTTCGGCGCGGACGGGGCGCTGCTCGTCCGCGCCGGGGCGACGGAGGGGGCACGCGAGGCGGGGGCGCTGGAGGACGCAGACGCGCTGCCGGATGCTGAGGGGGCGGCCGTGCCGCTCGCGGAGGGCGAGGCCGAAGCGGTCGTTGACACCACAGCCGCGGTGGAGCTCACGGCCGGGTCGGCGGAGGCCGCCGGGACGCCGGAGGCGCCGGGGTCCGCGGCCCGGGCGAGCGCCGGGTCAGTGCTCGGCTTGAGCGCGAGCAGCAGCACGATGGCGGAGACGGTGCCCGCCCCCGCGAGCATGGCCCGGCGGATCGGGTGTTTCTTCCTCACAACACACACAGCGCCGAGGAGCCACCCGACGTCACACCGATGCCGCCCCCGACACCGTAGCCCCGTCCGTCAGAAGGCGAAGGACTCGTGGTGGATCCGGCGGTCCGGCACGCCGGCCTCCCTGAGAGCGATGTACGACTCCTCCGCCAACCCCTGCGGGCCGCACACGTACACGTCGTGCCGCGCTATGTCGGGCAGGATCCTACGGAGCATCGTCGCGCTGATCGCCGGTCGTTTTCCGTCCGGCCCGTTGACCGCGTACAGCAGCTGCGCCCCGCGTTCGTCCGCGATCGCCTCCAGCTCCTCGCGCAGCGCCAGGTCGTCGGCGGTCCGGGCCCGGTACAACAGCGTCAGGTCTCGGCCCGCGCCCGGCAGCGTCTCGAACAGGGGCCGCAGCGGAGTGATGCCCGCGCCGCCGGCGATCAGCAGCACCTTGCCCCGACTGCGGCGGGCCGCGGTCATCGACCCGTACGGGCCCTCCGCCCACACCCGCGTCCCCGGCCTCAGCCCGACGAGCGCCGAGCTGTGGCCGCCGACCGCCTTGACCGTGATCCGCAGCAGGTCGGGCCTCGGCGGCGCGGAGAGCGAGTACGGGTTCGCCGTCCACCGCAGCCCCTTCGCCAGGAAGCGCCACCGGAAGAACTGGCCCGCCTCCGCGCCCAGCCGGTGCAGCCGCCGTCCGCGGATATAGACGGAGACGACTCCCGGCGCCTCGGGAACCACCTCCTCGACCCTCATCCGGTGGACGAGGTTGAGGCGGATCGGCGTCAGCAAGCGGTACCACAGCAGCAGCGCGGCGACCGCACCGTACAGCACGTACCAGACCGTGCGGGCGGCCGGACTGCCGATGAACTCGGCACCGGTGGCCAGCTGGTGCCAGAACGCGAGGAACACCGCGAGGTAGGTCAGCAGATGCAGGTAGTACCAGACCTCGTAGCGCATCCTGCGCCGTACCGCCCCCACCGACACGAGACCGACCAGGAGCAACAGCGCGGTCCCGACGGCCGCCTTGCCCATCTCGGGGTACTCGGTCACCAGGGCCACCGTCTGCGGCACGACACCGATCCGCCCCTGGAGCGCGTACCCGTACACCGTCAGGGCCACATGAGCGAGCGCGAGGGAGAGCGCGTACCGACCGCTCGTCGCGTGCCAGCGCGACACCCGGTCCGAGCCCACCCGTCTCTCCAGCGCCGGTGCCCGCGCCATCTGCACCACGACCAGCGCGATCACGTACCCGGCCAGCAGACCGGTGATGCGGCCCGCGTGGATGAGCCGGTCCCCTTGCTCGGGCAGCACCGCGGGCGTGTTCCGCCACCACAGCCACACCACCGCGCAGGCCCCGCCCCAGGCGAGCGCGACCAGCGGTACCGCGGGCGAGCGCCGACGGCGGACACGGCGCTGCGTCTGCCGCCTGCCGGCTCGGCCGTATCGGATCGTGGCCACGAACGAGAACCTCCGGTTGTTGGGTGCCGGCACCCTACCGGGCCGTCCGCTGCATCGGGGCAGCAGTCCCGGCCCTGTCGATCCATGACGTTCGTCGTCGGTGAGCACCATGTCTGCGGCCACTTTGGCGCAGCGCCTCTGCGATCGCGCCGACCTCGGTCGCTCCTCGGCGACCAAGGGCTGACCGGATTCCCGTACGACGGCTGCTGCCTTTACGACGTCCTCGTTCCTCTTTCGCTGCGACGCGCGTCAGTCGTGGGCGATGACGGCGACGGGTGCGGTGGAGTGGTGGAGCAGGGCGTGGGTGACGGCGCCGATGTGCGTGCCGAAGGGGTTGCGGCGTACGCGCCGGCCCACGACGACGAGGGAGGCGTCTCGGGAGGCGTCGATCAGGAGGGCGGCGGCGCTGCCCGGGCGGGACGCCTCGACCACCTCGACGTCCGGGTACTTCTGCCGCCAGGGACGCAGGGTCTCGGCGAGTGCGTCGGCCCTCTGCCGGGAGAACTCCTCGTGGGGCTCGAAACCCGACCCAACGGTGTAGACGGCATAGGGCCACGTGTCCCAGGCCCGGACCGCGTACAAGGCGGTC
Organism: Streptomyces sp. WAC00040; assembly: GCF_056835925.1. Taxonomy (NCBI): domain Bacteria; kingdom Bacillati; phylum Actinomycetota; class Actinomycetes; order Kitasatosporales; family Streptomycetaceae; genus Streptomyces; species Streptomyces sp. WAC00040. The sequence goes on along the minus strand of NZ_JAKQZE010000001.1, from coordinate 3,765,218 downwards.
TCCCGGCGCTGCGCCTCCTCGAAAGCGAAGGCGATGACGGCGTCGTCGGGGTGGTCGAGGCCGAGGACGACGGGCCGGAACGCGGTGGCGGCCGACGGAACGCCGGCAGGGTCCGTGACGTGCTCGTCGGCGGCCCGCTCCCCGGCACGCACCAGTACCACCGGCGCGTCCGTCTTGGCGATCACGGCCTGTCCGACGGAACCCACCAGGAAACCGCCGAGCCCGCTCAGCGCACGGGACCCGAGGACCAGCAGCTCCGCGTCACGTGCGGCTTCCACGAGGACCTCGGCAGGCGTCCCGGTACGCTGCTCGGTGCTCACCTCGACCCCCGGGTGGCGCAGCCTCAGCCCCTCGGCGGTCTCGCGAGGGATGCGCTCGGTCCAGTGTTGGTGGGTCTCGGCTCCCAGGAGCGGGGCCTGAGCCATCGGCTCCGGCGCCGGCATCCACACCTGGACCAGCCGAACCGGCAGTTCACGCAGTGCGGCTTCACGCGCCGCCCACTCCGCGGCGGCCCGGCTCTCGGCAGATCCGTCGAGTCCTACGGTGATCGTGCGGGCCATGTCTCCTCCTGTGTCGGATGATCTGGCTCCAGCATCGCGTTCGGCAGGTTCTCGCCACAGGGGCCACCGGTCCCTTGCTGGGGCCGACCGGCCCCAGCAAGGGACCGGTGGTGTTCGGCGCAGCCATCCGCTGCCGCGGACGACCGGAAGCCGGGCCCACAGCCGTCCCGGACGGAGGGTGGTGCCCGGCGGCGACGAGCGGTCGCGGCACGGCGATGGGGGCGGCGGCCTTACCTCGGGGGACAGTCGTGAGGTACGACCGCCACGGGAGCTGTGGCGTGATGCAGAACGGCGTGGGTGACCGGACCGAGCCGCCGCAGGCCCGCCTCATGGCTGCGCCGCCCGACGACGAGGAGGCCGGCACGGGCGCTGTTGGACAGCAGGACCTCGGATGCCGAGCCGATCTCGAAGTGCTCAATGACCTCCAACTGCGGGTACTTGTCGCGCCACGGCTTGAGCGTGTCGGCCAGGACCTTCCTGTTGATCTGCTCCAGACCGTTCGCCTCGTCGACCAGATACAGCGAACCCGGACTCCAGGCGAGGGCCGTCGGGACGCTCCAGGCATGTATGGCACGCAGGGTTGCTCCGCGTTCGGCCGCGGCCGAGAAGGCGAACTCCAGGACCGGATCACCGATCTCTCCAGGTTCCACGCCCACCAGCACTTCCGGGGCCTGCTGGGGCGAGCCGGAATTCGGCCTCCCCACCATGACGACCGGCCCGGCTGCCTGGCGCAGCACCTTCAGCGATACGGAACCGATCAGGTATCCGGTCAGGGTGCCGTATCCGCGTGACCCCAGCACCAGCATGTCGGCGCGTGCGGCTTCGGCGAGGAGCATGGGCACCGGGTCGTCGACGAGAAGCTCGGTGGTGACGTCCAAGGCCGGATGCTGCCTGGCCACGCGGGACCGGGCGTCGTCGAGCATGTTGCGCACCCAGCGCTCCTCAGCCGCCCGGTCTCCGACGTACACCACGTCGGAGGGGCGCCAGACCCAGGCGTGAACCAGTCGCAGGGCCGATCCCCGGCGCTCCGCCTCCTCCGCCGCCCAGTCCGCCGCCGCCGAGGCGTGGTCGGTCCCGTCCAGTCCTACGGTGATGGTGCCGGACATGTTGCCTCCCCGATGCTGCCGCTGAGAGCGAACTCCAGCGGACGTGACGACGTGAGCTTCACACGGGGCCGGCATCCGGCACTGGTGCCGATCGTCCCTGGTGCGGGCCGCTGGTCCCGGCTCGCGTGCCCTGACCGGACCGGGAGGACAACCGGGACCACGGTCCTGCGTCCTGCGTGCGAGAGGGGCTGGGCGGTCGTGGACTGTTGAACCAGAGGGTGCCTGCCGCTGGGCAGCGGCAACACTTCTCCGGCTCTCTCAGGAGTGTCATGCTGTGTGCCGAGTCGGCCTCGCTGATGCGGGCCGAACTGCCTCAAGAAGTCACCCTCCGCGGCGCAGCCGCCGAACGCAGCCGCGTGGACGAGATCCAAGCGGCACGCCGGAAGCGCATCCGCCGGGAAGCCGCCATGGAAGCCCGCATCCGGTATGCCGAGGCGTGGCGCGTCAGGCATCTCGAAGGGCAGGAAGCGGCATGGCGCCACGCCACCCGACTGACCGAATGCATGAGCGCTGTACACGCGCGAGTCGACGCCATGGCGCCAGGCCCGAACCGAGGGCGAAGCATGGATCAGCCGGGCAGCGGCCACCGTAGAGGGCCTCGACCCCTGATCACACCGCCCCCGCTGACCGACATGCCCGAGACACGCGCCGACGACCTGAAGCCCTTGCTCGGGCACTGGAGCCCCTACGGCACCACCTACTGACGCCCGCTCCACCAAACGTCCGGCCCGCCGAAATACGGCGGCAGCGCGCCTGCCACCGCAATCAGCAGTGCCGGGAAACCAACCGATCTTTCTCCAAGTTCGGCAGAAACCAGCCCTCGGGAGCGCGCCTCCCAGCCAACGTGTCCTGCACGATCAGTCAGGTGAGGTCCCGTCAGAACGAGCGTCATTTCAGCGTCAGGACATCGCACCGTAACGCCCGCACCGCACATGATGCGCACAGACGAAATCGCAGGTCAGGAGCCCTTTGCGGCCGGTTCAAGGATCGCGACGCACTCGACATGGTGGGTCATCGGAAAGGGGACGGCCTGTTCGGGTCGCGGAAAATGCCTGTTCAGAGCCGGTTTCACTGCTCGCCGCGCAGAGCGCGGGGGCCCAGAGCGTCAAACGAGCGTCACAGCCGACAGCGCGTCCCGCCCTGCTCAAGGCCCACAGAGCTGCGCAACACCCCGAGCCTCAATATGTCCGGCCCGCGCACACCAGACACCTCCTCGCTCATCGTGACCCGCGCCACGTGTCCCGCCGCCGCAGTGGGCTCATGCCCTCCAGTTCACAGCAGCCCGCACCGCGCCGAGAAACCCTCCAGGTGTATTGCCCTGCAGCGTTGTGACGCGGCGGACATGACGTCCTGGGTGTTGCCGGGCCGCATTTGGGGTGCGGGCGGGCACCGCCGACCGTGTCCATCTCACCTCTTGCGGCGGGCCCGACGGGCGGCGATGACGCCGAGGTCGGCGCGCATGTGGGGCGGGACGACGAACTTGGGGCGGTTGAAGAGGATCACGCTCAGCTCACACAGCAGGCAGAGCAGGATGACCACCACCGCGGCCGCGATGACGTATGCGCCGGCGGTGGAGACCTCGGCCTCGGTCAGCGTGAGCCCGCCGACAAAGAGGACCGCCGCACTCCACAGCGTGACGACGGTGAGCAGGACGGACCGCACCTCGCCCCTGCGTACGTCCTTGCCGAAGGGGAGGAAGGCGAAGGCGGTCGCGAAGTCGTCGATCACCTCGGGGTGTCTCCACAGCCGTATGGCCTTCCATGTCATGAAGACGAGAGCGATGCCGAGGAACGCGGCGATGACGTAGTACACGCTTCTTCCTTCCGGAGCGGGGTCCCGGCACGGGGCCGGGGAGAGGGCGCCGGGCCGGCTACGAGCGTACGTCGCGCCGCGCAGCCGACCCGGCGGTTACTTCGGTGACTGATCAGCCGAAGAGCTTCTTCCAGCCCTTCGATATGGCGTTGTTCACCGGACCCGTCGCGAGAATGCCTCCGACCGCTCCGGCGGCGCCGCCGATGGCCGCGCCGACCACGGTGCCGACACCTGGTGCGATGGCGGTACCGATGGCGGCGCCGAGTGTGGCACCGGCTTTGGTGGCGCCGATCACGACGGCCGTGTCGACGGCGGTCTCGGTGGCCGCCAACGCGACGTTGCCGTCCGTGTTCTCGAGGTTCGACCAGTAGGTGAACGCGACGCCGGTCACCAGATTGGCCTTGCCCAGCTTCTGCACCGCCGGGTTGCGCCCGATCTCCACCAGACGCTTCATTCCCTGATTCGTCTGGAGCGTGCGGAGCGTCTTGGCCGCGTTGCTCCGCGTCTTGGGATTCGAGTGGCTGCGCATGTCCCTGGCGGACTTCCGGACGATCTCGTTCGACTGGTTGAAGCCCTCGTGGAGGTACGACCCCGAGGTGACGAATCCGTTACCGGCGTTGCACAGGTAGTTACGGATGTCCATGATTCCGCAGTCGGCGGAGAACGAGAGGATCGGCGCGGGATCGGGCCCCATCAGGAGCGGCTGCGTCACCGGCCCGAGCACGGGCGGACAGGCCAGCAGGGGCGGTGTGCCGCAGGAGGGAGCAGGAGCGGGGGGCCCGTACACGGTGCCGCCCGTGGCGGTGCCGCCGGTGGATCCGCCGCCACCGCCGCCGTTGCCCTTCCCGCTGTCTCCCTTCCCCTTGTCGCCGCTGGGAACGGGGATGCCGCCCCGGCAGGTGATGCCGTACTTCTGCGGCTCGTCGCACTCGGGGACCTTCTCGCCGGTCGGGTCGGCGAAGGTGGTCGGGTTGTTGTTGGCGTACGCGTATCCGTTCAGGGACTGCGCCTGGTCGGTGCTGAGCCTGGGGTCCGCGCTGATGAACTGCCCGATTCCGGGGTCGTACTCACGCGCGTCGACATGCGTCAGACCCGTCGTCCTGTCGTTCGTCTTACCGAGGAACCCCTTGTCGTCCGGCCACGTGCCGCCCGTCGCCGCGCCGCGTTCGGCGCCGAACGGCGTCGTGCGGCGCTTCGTGAACGTCTGCGCGGCGTCCGTGGCCACCGCCAGGCTCTGCGTGCCCTGGTGGTCACCGGCGAGGTACGTGAGCTTGTTGCTGCCGGACTCGTTGCTCCGGACGGCGATCTTCAGGCTGCCGGACGAGTAGAACCGCTGCGCCCAGGTGGTGCCGTCGGCACGCAGGTGCAGTTCGGTGTTGCCGGTGTACAGGACACGCTCGCCGTTCTGGGCGGAGCGGATAAGGAGCTGGCCGTCGGCGTCGTAGACGTAGTCGGTGCTCCTGCCGCTCTCCGTGAGCCGCTCGAGCTTGCCCTCGGTGGACCAGGACAGGCTCTGCGCCGCGGACGGGCCGGGGCGCGCGGTCGTGTTGCCGGACGGGTCGTAGCCGTACGAGGTCTCCGGCGTGGTGCAGTTACCGGTCTTGCTGGTGCCGGACAGCAGGTGCGGGCGGCCCTCCTTGTAGCAGTAGGTGGTCGTGGTGTCGCCGGCCGCCTTGTGCTGAGTCTCGGCGGTGCGCTGGCCGGCCGCGTTGTACGCGAAGTCCGTCCAGTACGGGGCCGGGCCCGACAGGCCGGTCGCGCTGCGGGTGTCGGCGCAGTTCTGCGACGACGGGGTCCAGGCGCTGGTGAGACGGCGACTGCCGTCGTACCGGAAGCACTGGGTCTCGGCCGCGCTCGAACCGCCCAGGGTGGTCGGGTCGGAGATGGCCGTGACGTTCCCGGCGTCGTCGAAGGTGTAGTTGAGGTCCATCAGCATGTACGGGTGTGTCTGGTCCGTGACATGGCTGCGGATCAGGCGTCCGGTGCCCTCCTCGTACCGGTTGGTGACGTACAGCTTCTTCGCCGACTCGGTGTTCGCCGTGCCGAGCGCGTACTGCTGGACGCGGCCCGTAGCCGAGTAGTCGGCGTCCAGCAGGTAGCCGGTGGCGCCGGTGATCGAGGTGACCTGCCCGAGCTGGGTGTAGCGGTAGTCGATCACCTCGGACGGCAGGCCGCCCAGCGCGGGCTCCGCGTTGTTGCCCAGCGTGCCGTCGAGACGGTAGTGGCTGGTGAACTCGACGGTGGCCGGGGCACCGGCCGCCACCAGCGGATCGGTGGCCGGCAGGGTGAGTTTCGTGGCCGTCGCTCGGGCGAGGCTGTCGTACCCGGTGATCGTCTTGGTGTACGCCTTCCCGGCGCGGCCGCCCACGTAGCGGGTGTTGCCGCCGGGCAGGCCCTTGAGCACCGTGTCGTAGGTGCGTTCCGTCAGCAGGTGGGCGTCGTCCTGGACGCCGTCCCAGGTGGCGGTGGGCCGGCCGAGCTCGTCGTACGCGGTGAGTACGCTGGTCCTGGTGATGTCCCGAGCAGCTTCGACCAGCGCTCGACAGCCGGCCGACCGTCATGACGCCGCGCGGGCATGAGCGTCGAACGAGCGTCAAGACGTTCCCCGACTGCCTTCGGGGAGCCGGAGGCAGGCACTTCCTCACCCCATCCCTGCTCCGCAAAGCCGCAGGTGAGACACATGCGCGAGCCTGCGAAACACTCCACATGGTGGGCTCACGGAAACATGTCGGACGACCCGCCAACACCCTGGGACATCAGGAAAGCAGCAGGTCAGATGCCCTTTGGTACGGGCTCAAGGATCGCCACGCACTCCACGTGGTGGGTCATCGGAAACAGGTCGAACGCCCGCAGCGTCCTCGGCTTGTAGCCGCCCTCGCGGAAGTACGCCAGGTCGCGCGCCAGCGCCGCCGGGTCACAGGCCACGTAGGCGATGCGGCGGGCGCCCAGCGAGGCCAGGTGCTTCACGGTCTGCTTGCCCGCGCCCGCGCGCGGCGGGTCCAGGACGATGATGTCCACGTCCGTGATGCCCGTGCGCGGGAGGACCGACTCGACCTTGCCCTGTTCGATGCGGACCCGCTCGAAGTGCTCGAGGTTGTGGCGGGCGTCCTCGACCGAGCGCTTGCCGGACTCGATGCCGAGGACCGCGCCCTGGTCCCCCACCCGGTCGGCGAGGGCGCCCGCGAAGAGGCCGACGCCGCAGTAGAGGTCCAGTGCCATGTCGCCCTTGCGCGGCAGCAGGCCCTGCATCACGGCCTTGACCAGCATGTCCGCCGCCTGCGGATGGACCTGCCAGAAGCCGCCCATGCCGACGCGGTACGTGCGGTCGTCAGCGCGCTCGCGGACGAAGGCGCGGCCGTGGACACGGTGCACTCCCCCGTCGCGTTCCTCGACGCGGAGCACCGAGACGGGCTTGTCGAGTTCGACGAGGGGCAGCCGGCCGCCGGGGCGCGGGGTGAGAACGACCTGGCGGTCGTGGGAGCCGGTGGCCGCGATCGCCTCGACGGAGGCGATCTGCGGCCACTCGCGCTTCTCGATGCCGAGTTCGCTGACGCCCGGCGCCGCGATCATGCAGTGGTCGATGGGCTGGACGTCGTGCGAGCGGTGCTTGCGCAGTCCGGCCCGGCCGTCCTCGTCGATCGCGTACTGGACGCGGGTACGCCAGGCCGGCACCTCGCCCGCCGGAAGCTTGTCCCCGGGGGCGGGCATGACGGTGCCGTCCCAGCCGGCCTCTTCCGGGGTCAGGCCCGCGAGGCGCTGGAGCTGCTCGGCGATCACCTCGCCCTTGAAACGGCGCTGGGCTCCCGGCTTGGCGTGCTGCCAGTCGCAGCCGCCGCACATCCCCGGCCCGGCGTACGGACAGGGCGCCTCGACCCGGTCCTTGGAGGGTTCGAGCACGCGTACCGCGTCGGCACGCAGGAAACGGGAGGTCTCCTCGCCGTCGGTGACGCGGGCGACGACCCTCTCGCCGGGAAGCGTGTGCCGGACGAAGAGCACACGCCCTTCCTCGGTGCGGGCGATGCAGTGGCCGCCGTGCGCGACCGGGCCTACCTCGACCTCGTACTCCCGCCCGACCAGCGACGTCTCGGGTGCGTTCTGCATGGTGGGGTGACTCCAGAGATCAAAGGGGTGCGGCACTGTACGGCGAAAGGACAACGACCGACCAGTCTACGTCCGCCGCGGAGTGCCTCACGCCTTGCCGCTCGGCTCCTTCGGCCGGCGGTCCACCGGCCCCCGCCGCACGGAGCCCGGGGCGTTCCAGTCCTGGCGCTTCCTGGCCCGCTGCTTCGCCGCCTCGGACGACGCCAGCTGGTACGGCACCGACGTCACCATCACGCCGGGCGTGAACAGCAGCCGGCCCTTGAGCCGCAGCGCGCTCTGGTTGTGCAGCACGTGCTCGTACCAGTGGCCGACCACGTACTCCGGGATGACCACGCTGACCACGTCACGCGGGCTCTCGCGGCGCAGGCCCTTCACGTACTCGATGACGGGCCGGGTGATCTCGCGGTACGGAGAGTCGAGGACCTTCAGGGGCACGTTGATCCCGCGCCGCTCCCACTCGGCCTGGAGCGCCTTGGTCTCCGGGGGGTCGACGCTGATGCTGACCGCCTCGAGCCGGTCGAAGCGCATGGCCTTGGCGTAGGCGATGGCGCGCAGGGTGGGCCGGTGCACCTTGGAGACGAGGACGATCGCGTGGACCCGGGACGGGCGCACGCTGTCGTCGCCCGGCTCCTCCGGTGCGGCGATCTCCTCGGCGACGCGGTCGTAGTGCTTTCGGATCGCGCTCATCGTGCCGTAGAAGATGACCATGCCGAGCAGGGCCACCCAGGCGCCGTGGGTGAACTTGGTGGCGAGCACGACGACGAGCACGAGGCCGGTGAAGAAGGCGCCGAAGGTGTTGATCGCCCGGGAGCGGATCATGTGGCGGCGCTTGGCCCTGTCCCGTTCCGTCTTCAGGTGCCGGTTCCAGTGCCGGACCATGCCGGTCTGGCTGAGGGTGAAGGAGACGAACACGCCGACGATGTACAGCTGGATCAGCTTGGTGGAGTCGGCTTCGTACAGCCAGACCAGCAGGATCGCGGCACCCGCCAGCAGCACGATGCCGTTGGAGAAGGCGAGGCGGTCGCCACGGGTGTGCAGCTGCCGCGGCAGGTAGCGGTCCTGCGCGAGGATCGAGCCGAGCAGCGGGAAACCGTTGTACGCGGTGTTCGCGGCCAGGAAGAGCACCAACGCGGTGGCGGCGGCCAGCAGGATGAAGAAGAAGGTCCCCTCGCCGAAGACGGCGGCCGCGACCTGGGAGATCACCGGGTGCTGGACGTAGTCCGGGCCGACCGGGACGCCGTTCGCGATCAGGTCCTTCGCCGGGAACTCCGCCATCTTGACGTCGGTGGCCATGGCCAGGCCGATGATGCCGCAGAACATGGTGACGGCCAGGGCGCCCATCATCAGCAGCGTCGTCGCGGCGTTCCTGCTCTTCGGCTTGCGGAAGGCGGGGACGCCGTTGCTGATGGCCTCGACGCCGGTGAGGGCGGCACAGCCGGAGGAGAACGCGCGCAGCAGCAGGAACAGCAGCGCGAAACCGGCGAGGCCCTCGTGCTCCGGCTTGATCTCGTAGTCGGCGGTCGGTGCGCGCATGGATTCGTCGAGGACGATGCCCTTGAAGGCGCCCCAGGCGATCATGAGGAACACGCCGGCGACGAATACATATGTCGGGATCGCGAAGAGCTTGCCCGATTCCTTCACACCACGCAGGTTCATCAGTGTGAGCAGAACGATTATCCCGATGGCGCAGAGCACCTTGTGCTCGACGACGAACGGGATCGCGGAGCCCAGGTTCTCCACTCCGGAGGAGATGGAGACGGCGACGGTGAGGACGTAGTCGACGAGCAGTGCGCTGGCGACGGTGAGGCCGGCCTTCGGGCCGAGGTTGGTGTTGGCCACCTCGTAATCGCCGCCGCCGCTGGGATACGCGTGCACGTTCTGGCGGTACGACGCGACGACCGTGAACATCAGGACCACGACGGCGACCGCGATCCACGGGCTGAAGTGGTACGCCGACACACCGGCGACGGAAAGGACCAGCAGCACTTCGCCCGGCGCGTATGCCACGGAGGACAGCGGGTCGGAGGCGAAGACGGGGAGGGCGATGCGTTTCGGGAGAAGCGTCTCCCCCAGCTTTTCACTGCGCAGCGCCCGGCCGATCAGGATCCGTTTGGGAACGTCGGTCAGTTTGGACACGCTGAGGATCGTAAGCGTTCGTTATGAGCCAAGCCCAACCGGAGAGGCCCAACCTGCGGGATCTTAACGCTTCCCATTCGTCCGGCCCCCTCGGCGGACGTGCGTACCCGGTCCGGGCCGTGGTCTGAGACCCTGTAATGCCTTGTAAAGCTTGTACCGCAACTGATTGAGCCGGAAGGACGGTCGTGCACATCGTCATCATGGGATGCGGGCGAGTGGGAGCCGCTCTCGCGCAGACCCTGGAGCAGCAGGGACACACGGTCGCCGTCGTCGACCGGGACCCCACCGCCTTCCGCCGTCTGGGATCCGGGTTCGGCGGCCGCCGCGTCACCGGGGTCGGCTTCGACCAGGACACCCTGCGTGAGGCGGGTATCGAGGACGCCGGTGCGTTCGCCGCCGTCAGCAGCGGCGACAACTCCAACATCATCGCGGCGCGGGTGGCCCGGGAGATGTTCGGCATCGAGAACGTCGCCGCCCGCATCTACGACCCCCGGCGTGCCGAGGTCTACCAGCGTCTCGGCATCCCGACGGTAGCCACCGTCCGCTGGACCGCCGACCAGATGCTGCGCCGGCTGCTGCCGTCCGGTGCGGAGCCGCTGTGGAGCGATCCGAGCGGCGGGGTCCAGCTGGCCGAGGTCTACACGTCACCGGCGTGGATCGGCCACAAGGTCAGCCGGCTCCAGGAGGAGACGGGGGTACGGGTCGCGTTCCTGACCCGGCTGGGAGAGGCGATCCTGCCGACCTCGCAGACCGTGCTCCAAGAAGGTGATCTTGTGCACGTGATGATGCGCACGGACGAGATCGCGAAGGTCGAGGAGGCCTTCACGGAAGGTCCTGAGGAGGGCGGTCACTGATGCGTGTCGCAATCGCGGGCGCCGGTGCGGTGGGCCGTTCCATCGCGGGCGAACTTCTGGAGAACGGGCACGAGGTCCTCCTCGTCGACAAGGCGCCGACCGCGATCTCGGTGGAGCGCGTGCCGCAGGCCGAGTGGCTGCTGGCCGACGCCTGCGAGATCACGTCGCTGGACGAGGCGGCGCTGCAGCGCTGCAACGTGGTGATCGCGGCGACGGGCGACGACAAGGTCAACCTCGTCGTGTCGCTGCTCGCCAAGACCGAGTACGGGGTGCCGCGCGTGGTGGCGCGGGTCAACAACCCGAAGAACGAGTGGCTCTTCAACGAGTCCTGGGGCGTCGATGTCGCCGTCTCCACGCCGCGTCTGATGTCGGCGCTCGTGGAGGAGGCGGTGAGCGTCGGCGACCTGGTGCGTCTGCTGCGCTTCAGCCACGGCGACGCGAACCTGGTCGAGCTGACGCTGCCGCCGGAGTCGGCGCTGGCGGGGACACGCGTGGGCGACGTGGCATGGCCCGAGGACACGTCGCTCGTCACGATCATCCGCGGTTCGCGGGTGCTGACGCCGAGCCCCGAGGAGACGCTCGAGGCGGGCGACGAGCTGCTGTTCGTCGCGGCGCAGGCACGTGAGGAACAGCTGGAGGACCTGCTGTCGGTCCGCCGTGAGATCCCGCCGGCCTGATCACGCTTCCCGTGTGACGCCCCGGGGGCGCGTCCGACCTGGTGAGGGTGGACGCGCCCCCGGGGCGCGTTCGCGGCGTGGTGGGCGGCGGCGGTCTACGCCTCGCGCTCCGCGGCCTGCTTGCGGGCCTCCTCGGCCCGTTCCTCCGCCTCCATCTCCGCGAAGACGTCGATGGGCGGCGGGGCCTTCGCCAGGAAGACCCAGGTGAGATAGACCGCCAGCAGGAACGGCGGGATCTTCAGCGCGACCAGGACCCAGCCGAGCTGGGTCGTGTCGGCCCACCAGTACAGCGGGAAGAGGATCGCGCACTTGGCGAGGAGGATCAGTCCCCACGCCCAGCTGGCCTTGGCGTACGCCTTCTTGCGGCCGGGGTTGCGGGTGCGCCAGGAGAGGTTCTCCTTGAAGACCGGCCCGAGCATCAGGCCGATCAGCGGGACGCCGGCCAGCGTGGTCACGATGTAGGCCAGTGCCAGGCCGAGCGTGTAGAGCATGCCCGGCAGGTAGAAGTCCTTCGCGTTGCCGGTCATCATCGCGAACACGACGCCGAAGGCCACGCCGAAGACGCCGCTGAAGGCGTGCTTGACGGTGTCCTTGCGGATCAGCCGGACGGCGACGAGCACCAGGGCGACGGCGAGGGCCGCGATCGCCGAGAGGTGCAGGTCCTTGTTGACCGTGTAGATCGAGACGAAGAGCAGGCCCGGCAGGACCGTCTCCACCATGCCGCGCACGCCGCCGAAGGCCTCGAACAGCGCGGCCTCCGTCACGGTCTTCACATCCGCGTCGGTGTCCTGCTGGTCGTTGGTCGTAGGGGTCGGCTTGTCGACAGACGCCACCGGCTACTCCTGTCCGAGTGGTCGGAGTTCGTATTTGGGATTGAACAGCACCCGGCGGCCCTGGCTCATCGAGACCCGGCCGGAGGCGATCAGCCTGCGACCCGGCTCTATGCCGACGATGGAACGGCGGCCGAGCCAGACCACGTCCAGCGGGGCCGTGCCGTCGAAGAGCTCCGCCTCCAGCGCGGGCACGCCGGCCACCGGACGCAGGGTGACCGTGCGCAACGTACCAGCGACCCTGACGATCTGACGGTCGCCGCAGTCGCAGATCCGGGTGCACCCCGATGCCTGTGCGTCCTCCTGGAGCTCCTCGGACTCGAGGTCCTGCTGCGAGCTGGAGAGCCGGCCGAGCATGCGCCGGAAGCGGCCGGCCGGTCTGGCCGCCGTCTCGTCCTTCGCCGCCTTGGCGGAACGGGGTACAGCACTCATGCAGAAAGCCTACCGGCCCGCACCAGGACCGGATCAACGTTCGAAGCGGTATCCCATGCCGGGCTCGGTGACGAAGTGCCTGGGATGCGAGGGATCGGCCTCCAGCTTGCGGCGCAGCTGGGCCATGTAGACGCGCAGGTAGTTCGTCTCGGTGCCGTAGGAGGGGCCCCAGACCTCCTGGAGCAGCTGCCTCTGGCTCACGAGACGCCCGGTGTTGCGCACCAGGACCTCGAGGAGATGCCATTCGGTGGGCGTGAGGCGTACGTCACGGCCGTCCCTGTGCACCTTCTTCGCCACCAGGTCGACGGTGAAGCCCTCGGTCTCGACGGTGGTCACGTCGTCCTCGCCGCCGACGGGCTCCGCCCTGCGTACGGCGGCGCGCAGCCGGGCGAGGAGTTCGTCCATGCCGAAGGGCTTGGTGACGTAGTCGTCCGCCCCGGCGTCCAGCGCCTGGACCTTCTCGTCGGAGGAGTGACGCGCGGACAGGACGAGGATCGGGACGCGGGTCCAGCCGCGCAGCCCCTTGATCACTTCGACGCCGTCCATGTCGGGCAGCCCCAGGTCGAGGACGACGACGTCGGGGTGGTGTGCCGCTGCCGTCTCGAGGGCACCGGCGCCGTCGGAGGCCGCGTCCACCTCGTACTTGCGTGCCTTCAGGTTGATCACGAGCGCGCGCACTATCTGCGGCTCGTCGTCGACCACGAGCACCCTGGTCATGTGCTGCCCGCCTTTCCGCCCCTGTGGGCTGCTGTCACTGCCGGTCGCCGAGTACGGCCCGCGGTCATGGCGCGGCCTCGGCCGGGAGGCCTGCCGCGGTCGTGCCGTGGCCGGACACGGCCGTGAGGGTGAGGACCATGGTCATACCGCCGCCGGGCGTGTCCTCCGCGGTCAGCGTGCCGCCCATCGCCTCCATGAACCCGCGGGCGACGGCGAGTCCGAGACCGACGCCCGCACCGCGCGGGGCGTCACCGTAGCGCTGGAACGGTTCGAAGATCCGCTCCTTCGCGTCGTCCGGCACGCCGGCGCCGCGGTCGGCGACCCGCAGCTCGACCCGGCGCCCGAGGGAGCTGGCGGCGACCGTGACGGGCACCGTGTCGGGGCTGTACTTGACGGCGTTCTCGACGATGTTGGCCACGGCCCGCTCGAGCAGCCCGCGGTCCACGGCCACCATCGGCAGCGACTCGGGGATGTCGAGCTCGACACTGTCCGCGGGGACCCCGACGAGCGCCAGCGGGATCACCTCGTCGAGCGACGTCTCGCGGATGAGCGGGGTGACGGTCCCTGTCTGGAGCCGGGACATGTCGAGCAGATTGCCCACCAGGTGGTCGAGGCGGTCGGCGCCCTCCTCGATTCCGGCCAGCAGCTCTGCCTCGTCCTCCTCGGACCAGGCGACGTCGTCGGACCTCAGCGAGGTGACCGCCGCCTTGATGCCGGCCAGCGGGGTACGCAGGTCGTGGCTGACGGCGGCGAGCAGCGCCGTGCGTATCCGGTTGCCCTCGGCGAGCTCCCTCGCCTGTTCCGCTTCCCCAACGAGCCGCTGGCGGTCCACGACGACGGCCGCCTGCGTGGCGAAGGCCGCCAGCACGCGGCGGTCCTCCGCGGGCAGCACCCGGCCGGAGAGCGCCATGGCCATACGGTCACCGACCGGCATGTCCACGTCCGCGTCGTCGGGGCGGGTCGCCGGCCGGGGGCCGACGCTCGCTGTGCAGGTCCACGGGTCGACGTCGCTCTCGCGCTCGAGCAGGGCGACGGACTCCATGGCGAACGTCTCCCGTACCCGTTCCAGGAGGGCGTCCAGGGCGGTGTCGCCGCGCAGGACGCTGCCGGCGAGGAACGAGAGGATCTCGGACTCGGCCTTCAGCCGGGCCGCCTGGTGGGTGCGGCGTGCGGCGAGATCCACCACGGAGGCCACCGCCACACCGACCGCGAAGAAGATCACGATGGCGACGAGGTTCCGCGGCTCGGCGATGTCGAGGGTGTGGGTGGGCGAGGTGAAGAAGTAGTTCAGCGCCAGTGATCCCACGGCGGCGGAGGCCAGCGCCGGCAGCAGCCCGCCGAGGAGGGCCGCGATCACGGTCAGGAAGAGGAAGAGCAGGACGTTGTTGGCGAGACCCGGCCCGTTCTCGAGGCTCGTGAGCAGCACGGTGAGCAGGGCCGGGCCGGCCACGCCGACCAGCCAGCCGCCGGCGATCCGGGAACGGCCGAGCCGGGTCCCCCGTGGCCCCGGCAGGCCCCTGCCCTTGCCCGCCTCGTCGTGGGTGACGATGTGGACGTCGAGGTCGGGGCCGGAGTCGCGGGCGACGGTGGCGCCGACGCCCGGCCCGAACAGGTACTGCCAGGCCTTGCGGCGGCTGGAGCCGAGGACGATCTGGGTGGCGTTGACGCCGCGTGCGAACTCGAGCAGCGCGGAGGGCACGTCGTCACCGATGACATGGTGGAAGGTGCCGCCGACGTCCTCGACGAGGGTGCGCTGTACGGCGAGTTCCTTGGGCGATGCGGACGTCAGTCCGTCGCTGCGGGCGATGTAGACGGCGAGGACCTCGCCGCCCGCTCCCTTCTCCGCGAGCCGGGCCGCGCGCCGGATGAGGGTGCCGCCCTCGGGTCCGCCGGTGAGACCGACGACGATGCGTTCGCGGGCCTGCCAGGTGGAGCGGATGTTGTGCTCGCCGCGGTACTGCTGGAGGTACTCGTCGACCCGGTCGGCGAGCCACAGCAGGGCAAGCTCCCGCAGCGCCGTGAGGTTGCCGGGGCGGAAGTAGTTCGACAGGGCCGCGTCGACCTTGTCCGGCTGGTAGATGTTGCCGTGGGCCATCCGCCGGCGCAGGGCCTGGGGGGCCATGTCGACGAGTTCGATCTGCTCCGCCCTGCGGACCACCTCGTCGGGGACGGTCTCCCGCTGCCGCACACCGGTGATCGTCTCGACGACGTCGCCGAGTGACTCCAGGTGCTGGATGTTGACGGTCGATATGACGTCCGTCCCGGCCGCCAGGAGCTCCTCGACGTCCTGCCAGCGCTTGCTGTTGCGTGAGCCGGGGACGTTGGTGTGGGCGAGCTCGTCGACGAGGGCGACGGCGGGGCGGCGTTCGAGTACGGCGTCGATGTCCATCTCGGTGAAGACGACGCCCCGGTGGGTGATCTTCCGGCGCTCGATCTGCGGGAGGCCGTCCAGCAGACGTGCGGTGCGGGCGCGGTCGTGCGTCTCGACGAGCGCCACGACGCAGTCGGTACCGCGTTCCGCACGGCGGTGCGCCTCGGACAGCATCGCGTACGTCTTGCCGACGCCCGGTGCCGCGCCCAGGTAGATCCGTAGCTTGCCGCGTCCCATGGCCTCATTGTCTTTCGAACACTGCGTTGCGCAGCGTCGACCTTACGTCGAAAGAAAGGGGCGAACCGGACGGTCGGGACCACGGGGTGCGTATTGACGTGATTCTGATGCGGCGGCGCGACCGCTCCCGGGCGCCGCAGGGCGCGGCCGTCGGGTCTTCCCGTGCCCCCGCCTCAGGTCCGGGCGGCCCCCTCGCCGGGGCGCGGGACCGCCCGGCGGGACCGGCTCGTTCTCGGAGCCGGTCGGACGCCGACAGCCCCGGTCAGGCCTCGACGATCCCGCCGTCGGCCAGTTCCAGTACCCGGTCGGCGAGGCCCAGGAGCTGAGGGTCGTGCGTGGCGACGAGGGCTGTCACGTTCTCGCTGCGGACCACCGCGCGCAGCAGCTCCATCACGGCCAGTCCCGTTTCCGCGTCGAGCTGTCCGGTCGGCTCGTCCGCGATGAGCAGCTTGGGCCGGTTGGCGAGCGCGCGGGCGATGGCGACACGCTGCTGCTGTCCACCGGACAGCTCGCCCGGGCGCTGCGCGGCATGGTCGGCGAGGCCCACCAGGGCGAGCAGCAGCGCGACGCGCTCCTCCCGCTCACGCGGGTCCGCCTTGCGCAGCCGCATCGGCACACCGACGTTCTCCGCCGCGCTCAGGATCGGGATCAGCCCGAACGACTGGAAGATGAAGCCGATCCGGTCGCGCCGCAGCTCCAGCAGGCCGTTCTCGCCGAGTTCGCAGAGGTCGGTGCCGTCGACGGTGATCCGCCCCTGGTCCGGCGTGTCGAGACCGCCGACCAGGTTGAGCAGCGTGGTCTTGCCGGAGCCCGACCGGCCTTTGAGGGCGACCAGTTCGCCCCGGGGGATGTCGAAGGACACTCCGCGCAGCGCGTGGACGGCCGCGGCTCCCGTGCCGTACGAACGGTGCAGGTTCTCGATCCGCACCATGGGCCGCGACGCGTCGTCGACGACGGCCGTGCCCGACTCTGCGCTGCTGCTCTCGATCATCCCGATGTCCCCCCGTGCCTGATCGTGTCGGCACAGTATGTGCAGGGGCCATGCGCATGGGCAACGGCCGCGCGGAAACCCGTGCGGGGGCATGCGGAACGGTCCGTGGGCCCGCACCCGGGGGTGCGGGCCCACGGGCCACAACGCTGTCGTACGAGGTCGCCGACCGCTGTCAGCGCACCTCGGTGATCTCGGGGCCGCGCTGGAGCTGGCCCATGCCCCCGGAGAACCGGGAGCCTTCCTGCTCCTCCTGCTGGACGCCCTCCGGCACCATCTGCGCGTCTTCCGGCAGCTTGAGGACGATCGGGTCGCGAGGCGCCATCGGGCCTTCGCCGCGCACCACGACGGTGTCCCTGAAGATCTGCTCGAGCAGACCGGCCGCCTGCGGCTGCACCGCGCCCTGCCCGGAGATCACTCCGCGCAGGAACCAGCGGGGGCCGTCGACGCCGACGAAGCGCACCAGCTGCACACCGCCGGTGCCGTCCGGGAGCTGTACGGGTACCTGAGCGCGCAGCTCCCAGCCGAGGGGGCCCTCGACCTCGTTGATGATGCCGCCCTGCTGGGTGATACCGGAGGCGATCTCCTCGCGGACCTCGCCCCAGATGCCCTCCTTCTTGGGCGCCGCGAAGGCCTGGAGCTGTACCGCGCTGTCGCGCAGCACGACGGTGGCCGCGACGATGGCGTCACCGGCGACCTCTACCCGCAGTTCCATGCCCTCGACCCCGGGCACGAACAGGCCGCCGAGGTCGACCCGGCCCTCGCCGGGCCTGGAGACCTCGGAGACGTCCCAGGGGCCGTCGGGCCGGGGCGCCGGCGGGAGGTTCACCCGGCGGGCACCGCTGTCCCCGGCTTCCGTGCCGAGCTCGGCAGACTCGTCGGCGACTCGCTCGGCGCCGTCCGCTGCGTCCGCCGCGTCCCCGGCGGAACCACTCTTCTTGCGACGTCCGAACACGTCACTGTCCTTCCCGGTCGGATACGACCGAAGCGTATCGATTCCCACCCGTAGAGCCGTCCACGGCGGCATGACCGCCGGTGGACCCGAAGCCCCCCTCGGCCCGCGCAGAGCCGGGAAGCTCCGCCACCTCGTGGAAGCGCACCTTCTCGACCTGCTGGACGACCAGTTGGGCGATCCGGTCGAACCGTTCGAACCGCACGCTCTCGCGTGGATCGAGATTGACCACGATCACCTTGATTTCCCCACGGTACCCGGCATCAATCGTCCCTGGGGCATTCACGAGGGCGACTCCGCAGCGGGCGGCGAGCCCGGACCGGGGGTGAACGAAGGCCGCGTACCCGTCGGGCAGGGCGATCGACACTCCGGTGGGCAGCACGGCACGCTCACCTGGGGCGAGTTCGACTGCCTCGCACGTCACCAGATCGGCGCCCGCGTCGCCCGGGTGACCGTAGGCAGGAAGCGGCACCTCGGGGCGCACGCGGCGGATGAGGACGTCGACGGGATCACGCATCAGGGGTTCACCTCGAAGGCGCGTGCGCGCCGGACCTGGTCGGGGTCGGCCATCGCGGCCTGGATCTCGGCGGGGCGGCCGTTCTCGATGAAGTGGTCGACCTTGACCTCGATGAACAGGGCGGACGCCCGCACGGCCACCGGTCCGTCGGGGCCTGCGATGCGTCCGGTGGCGGTCGAGTAGATCTTGCGGCCGGCGACAGCGGTGACCTCGGCGTCGAGGTGCAGCACGGTGTCGACCGGCACGGGCCGCACGAAGTCCGTCTCGAGCTTGCCGGTGACCGCGATGACCCGCAGCAGCCAGTTCAGCGAGCCGAGCGTCTCGTCGAGCGCGGAGGCGAGCACACCGCCGTGCGCGAGACCGGGGGCGCCCTGGTGCGCGGCCTTGACGGTGAATTCGGCGGTGACGCGGACGCCTTCCTGTGCCCGTGCCTCGAGGTGCAGGCCGTGGGGCTGCTGCCCGCCGCACCCGAAGCAGTGCCCGTAGTGCGCGCCGAGGAGTTCACCCGGGGCGGGCGCGTCGGGGTGCCGCACCGGCGCCGTGGCGTCGGCCGGCGGGGTCAGGGCCGGGGAACCGGCCGGGGGTTCGGGGGTCGCCCCCCGGGAGTTCGCGTTGCTCACAGGCGCAGACCTTACCCGCGCGGCTACCCGCGGGTCGCACCGTGCCAAGCTTGGATTCATGCAGCCTTCCGCCCCGCAGTACGCAGAACGTCTGACCGCGCCCCGATCGTGGTGGGCCGTCACCGCCCTCGTCGCCCTCTCCGGCGGTCTGATCCTGCTGCCGCTGGGGCCCCTGCCGATGCTCGGCGGGGTGATCGCCGCGGGCGCGATGGCGTCGGCGCTGGTCAGCTCCTACGGCTCGGCCCGGATCCGGGTGGTGGCCGGCTCCCTCGTCGCCGGGGACGCGCGCATCCCGGTCTCCGCGCTCGGTGAGGCGGAGGTGCTCGACGCGGAGGAGGCGCGGGCCTGGCGGCTCCACAAGGCCGATCCGCGGGCCTTCATGCTGCTGCGCAGCTACATCCCCACGGCTGTACGGATCGAGATCACCGATCCGCAGGACCCGACGCCGTACGTCTATCTGTCGACACGGGAACCGCAGGCGCTGGCTGCCGCCCTGACGGCCGTCCGCGCGGCGTAGGCCCGGGGCGCCGGCGGTCAGGCGCCGTTCGGTCCCAGGGGCAGTTGCGGGAGCCGGATGGGGTGCTGCGGCTGCTCCAGGGGCGGCAGTGCGGGAAGCGCGTCCCACGGGACCTGCCTGTTGCGCAGGTCGGCGCGGATACGCTCGGCGAGCTTCCTCGTGTCCCGGCGGTTCATCACGGCGCCGACGGCCGCGCCGACCATGAACGGCATCAGGTTCGGAAGATTGCGGACCATGCGCTTCATGATCTGCTGGCGTAGCTGGCGCTTGAGCTGTCCGCCCATCGAGGCGTTGTACGTCGAGGGCTTGGTGACCTCGATCCCGCGCTCCTGCGACCAGGCGTTCAGATACGCGGTGCTGCGGTCCTTGAGGCCGCCGGGCGGCCGCACCCCGTAGACCTCGTGGAGCTCGGCGATGAGCTTCAGCTCGATGGCGGCGACGCCGACGATCTCCGCCGCGAGCTCGGTCGGCATCGCCGGCGGCACGGGCATCATCGCGGCGGCGCCGATACCGGCGCCCACTGTGGAACTGGCGTTGGCCGCTCCCGCGACCAGCTTGTCGGCAAGCTGCTCGGGGGAGAGGCCGGGAAACTGCCTGCGCAGCTTCTCCAGATCACGCACCGGGATACGCGGCGCGTTGTCGATCAGCATGTCGGCGATGTGCCCGAGCGCCGCCTTGGCGCTCTCCTTGCTCCTCACGAGCCTGGTGCGCGCGCCCTGTCCCCGCCGGACGAGGCCCGCCCTGGCGCTCTCGCCGCCCTTGACGACGCCCTTCGTGACCGTCGCCAGGCGTTGGGCCCTGGTCGGGGGCCCTGCCTGGCCGGTTGTTCCGAGCGAGGCCGGCAGGCCTCGCTCCACACCCTCGGTCGCGTCGTACGGCGGCAGCGCGGACGAGTCCTCCGAGGACGCCGCTGCGTCCTGTGAGGGGCCCGTACCCGCCTGGTGCGCCTCCGGCTGTCCATGACGCCGGAAGCGCCGCTTCCCGGACGGTTTCTCGCCTGCCACTGGCGGCCCTGCCTCAGTCGCAGTCGCGGCAGATGGGCTGGCCGTTCTTCTCGCGCGCCAGCTGGCTGCGGTGATGCACGAGGAAGCAGCTCATGCAGGTGAACTCGTCGGCCTGCTTGGGCAGGACCCGGACGGCGAGCTCCTCGTTGGACAGGTCGGCGCCGGGGAGCTCCATGCCCTCCGCGGCCTCGAACTCGTCGACGTCGACGGTCGAGGTGGACTTGTCGTTCCGCCGGGCCTTCAGTTCCTCAAGGCTGTCCGAATCGACGTCGTCATCGGTCTTGCGTGGGGTGTCGTAGTCCGTTGCCATGTCGCTCTCCCCCTCTGGGTGGTTGCGGTGTCTCAGCGCACGTAACGCGTGAGAGGCCGGACTTGTGCCCGACCTGAGGCGGAGATTTTGCCTCACATCAAGGTCTGTTACTCAATCGACACCCAACCGGACCCCTGGGGAGTGATCGGGTTGGATGGCGATGGGGACCGTACACGGTCCGCAAGCGTGCTTCACGAGCGCCACCCCGTGTACTTCCCGTGATGTCACCCCCCGGAAACCCGGGCTTTTACCGGCTTTCCACACGATGATCGATCACGCAGCGTAGACGGATCCGATTCGTCGCGTGTGATGGATCGCACACGGATTCGCCGGATGCTGTTTCCGAAAATTCCGCTTAAAGCGAACATCGACCGGAAACTCAGACCGGAAGAGTGACACGCATCACCAGCCCGCCCCCCTCGCGCGGCACCGCGGAGATGCGGCCGCCGTGGGCGCGGGCCACCGATCGCGCGATGGACAGGCCCAGGCCGACCCCCTTGTCGCTGCCTGTGCGCTCCTGGCGCAGGCGCCTGAACGGCTCGAAGAGGTTGTCGATCTCGTACGCGGGAACCACCGGTCCGGTGTTGGTCACCAGCAGCACCGCCTGGCCGTGCTCGACCTCCGTGGTCACCTCCACCCAGCCGCCCGGCACGTTGTACCGGACGGCGTTCTGCACGAGGTTCAGCGCGATCCGCTCCAGCAGCACGCCGTTGCCCTGGACGACCGCGGCCCGGCGCTCGCCCCGCACCTCCACGCCCGTCTCCTCCGCCTCCGAGCGGACCTGGTCCATGGCGCGTGAGGCCACCTCCGCCAGGTCCACCGGCTTGCGTTCGACGATCTGGTTGTCGCTGCGGGCGAGCAGCAGCAGGCCCTCGACAAGCTGCTCGCTGCGCTCGTTGGTGGCCAGCAGCGTCTTGCCGAGCTGCTGGAGCTCCACGGGAGCTCCCGGATCGGAGAGGTGCACCTCGAGCAGCGTGCGGTTGATCGCCAGGGGCGTCCGCAGTTCGTGCGAGGCGTTCGCCACGAACCGCTGCTGGGCGGTGAAGGCCCGCTCCAGGCGGTCAAGCATCTCGTCGAAGGTGTCGGCGAGCTCCTTGAGCTCGTCGTCGGGTCCGTCCAGCTCGATCCGGCGCGAGAGGTCGGAACCGGCCACCTGGCGCGCGGTGCGGGTGATCCGGCCCAGCGGCGACAGCACCCGGCCGGCCATCGCGTAGCCGAAGGCGAACGCGATGATGCTCAGACCGAGCAGGGCGAACAGGGACCGGCGCAGCAGGTCGTCCAGGGCCAGTTCCCGCTGGTGCTGGAGACAGGCGGAGACGGCCTGGTTGAACTGCTCGCCGGAACCCTCCTCCGGGAGCGTGCACCAGTCCGTGGTGGGCTGGACCTTGCCCTCGACGATCTTGAAGGGCAGATCCGCGACGCCGACGTGCAGCGCCTGCGCGGTGAAGAGGTAGATGATCGACAGCAGCAGGATGCCCGCGATCAGGAACATCCCGCCGTACAACAGCGTGAGCCGTATCCGGATGGTGGGGCGCAACCAGGGACGGACCGGCTCCCTGGGGTCCCAGGTCGGCTTCGGAGGCGCCTCCGGCGGCGCGGGAATGCTGGCCACGCGATCAGATCCGGTAACCGGAACCGGGCACCGTGACGATCACGGGCGGTTCGCCGAGCTTGCGGCGCAAGGTCATCACGGTCACCCGCACCACGTTGGTGAACGGGTCCGTGTTCTCGTCCCAGGCCTTCTCCAGCAGTTGCTCGGCCGAGACGACCGCGCCCTCGCTGCGCATCAGGACCTCCAGGACCGCGAACTCCTTGGGGGCCAGCTGGATCTCCCTGCCGTCCCTGAAGACCTCGCGGCGGTTCGGATCGAGCTTGATGCCGGCACGCTCCAGCACCGGCGGCAGCGGCACCGTCGTACGCCGCCCGAGGGCACGCACACGTGCGGTGAGCTCGGTGAACGCGAACGGCTTGGGCAGATAGTCGTCGGCGCCGAGCTCCAGGCCCTCCACACGGTCGCTCACGTCCCCCGAGGCCGTCAGCATCAGCACCCGGGTCGGCATGCCCAGCTCGACGATCCTGCGGCAGACGTCGTCCCCGTGGACCAGGGGGAGGTCGCGGTCGAGCACCACCACGTCGTAGTCGTTGACCCCGATGCGCTCGAGGGCGGCGGCGCCGTCGTACACGACGTCGACCGCCATGGCCTCCCGGCGCAGTCCGGTGGCCACCGCATCGGCGAGCAGCTGCTCGTCCTCGACGACGAGTACGCGCACGTCGCTTTCCTCTCTCGGAAGCCCGTCACCGTGACAGGGCAGGTCTACGCACTGACTGTGCGGCTCCATCCTGCCCGTTACGCGCGTAAACCGGCTGTAAGGCGAACAGGCTCGACAACCGCACCGCGGAATAAGGAGGATTTCCGGGACAGTTGAGGTTTCCACCCGGGAAGGCCTGGGGAGGACGACTGCACATCCCGATCACGCCCTGTGTGTGGCGCACCACGACCTGTTCCAGGGTTGATCAACCCACCGTCGGCACACCCCCGTGCCACCGACCTACGACGAGGGGGCGCATCATGGACGCTTTCACTGCCGGACTGCTGCAGCGCATAAAGGCCGCCGAGGACGACCTGACGGTCGCCCGGGAGACGGGCGACGACTTCCTCGCTGACGTCGAGCAGGCGGAGCTGGACGACCTCCACCGCCTCGCCGCCGAGCACGGGGTGAAGCTCACCGCGGCCTGATCCCCGACCGTGCAGCCCCGAGGCCCGGCCCCGCTGAGCGGGGCCGGGCCTCGGGCATGGGGGGCGCCGCGGGTGGGGAACAAGCCCGCCGCAGACGGCACGCGCGCGCTCAGTCGTGCCACGCCCCCAGTTCCTCCAGCAACGCCTGCAACGGCTCGAAGACCCCCGGCACCGCCGCCACCGTGAGGTCGCCGGAGGGGCCGTCCCCGGGGCGGCCCCCGGTCAGCGCGCCGGCCTCGCGGGCGATCAGGTCGCCCGCGGCGAGGTCCCACGGACTGAGCCCGCGCTCGTAGTAGCCGTCCAGGCGGCCCGCCGCCACGTCCGCCAGGTCGATCGCCGCCGAGCCGCTGCGCCGGATGTCGCGCAGCTGCGGGATCAGCCGCTGGACTACGTCCGCCTGGTGGGTGCGGACGGTGTGGACGTAGTTGAAGCCGGTCGAGACCAGGGCCTGATCCAGCGGGGGCGCCGGCCGGCACCGTACGGGCCGGTCGTTGAGGAACGCGCCGCCGCCCCGCACCGCGTGGAAGGTCTCGCGGCGCATCGGCGCCTCGACGACACCGACCACGCCCTCGCCGTCGAGCTCCGCGGCGATCGAGACGGCCCAGGTGGGCAGCCCGTACAGGTAGTTCACGGTGCCGTCGAGCGGGTCGATGACCCAGCGCACACCGCTGGTGCCCACCGTGGCCGCGCCCTCCTCGCCGAGGAAACCGTCGTCCGGGCGGTGCTCGGTGAGGAAGCCGGTGATCAGCTTCTCCGCCGCGATGTCCATCTCGGTCACGACGTCGATGGGGCTGGACTTGGTCCTGGCGACGCCCAGGTCCTCCGGGCGGCCGTCCCTCAGCAGGGCGCCGGCCTTCCGGGCGGCTTCCAGGGCGAGGGGCAGCAGTTCCGAGGTGAGCGGGTCGGTCACAGGGGTCTCCTTCACGCGTACGGGCTGTCGGCGCCGGCCGCCGCCGGCTTGGGCGCGCGGGCCGGGCAGCATCCGACGGGGCAGAGGTCGTGGCTCGGACCGAGCCTTCCGAGCGCGCAGCGTTCCGCCGCGATGCCGCGCTCACTGGCGGCCCGTTCCAGCAGTAGGTCGCGCACCGCGCCGGCGAACCGACGATCGGCGCCCACGGTCGCGGAGCGGCGCACCGGCAGGCCCAGCTCCGCGGCCTTCGCGGTGGCCTCCGTGTCGAGGTCGTACAGGACCTCCATGTGGTCGGAGACGAAACCGATCGGGACCATGACGGCTGCCGGCGCGCCGGCAGCGTGCAGGCTCTCCAGGTGGTCGCAGATGTCCGGTTCCAGCCAGGGGATGTTCGGGGCGCCGCTACGGGACTGGTAGACGAGCTCCCAGGGGTGCTCGACGCCGGTCTCGTGGGCGACGGCCTCGGCGACGGTCCGGGCCACGTCGAGGTGCTGGCGGACGTAGGCGCCGCCGTCCCCGTGATCGTCGGCGGGGCCGGAGGCGTCGGCCGCGGAGGTCGGGATCGAATGCGTGGTGAAGGCGAGGTGCGCACCGGCGCGGACGTCTTCCGGCAGGTCCGCCAGGGAGGCGAGAACGCCGTCGATCATGGGCCGTACGAAGCCGGGGTGGTTGAAGTAGTGCCGCAGCTTGTCGACCCGCGGCAGTGGCCGCCCCTCCGCCTCCAGCGTCGCCAGCGCGGCCGCGAGATTCTCCCGGTACTGGCGGCAGCCGGAGTACGAGGCGTAGGCGCTGGTGGCGAGGACGGCGATGCGCCGGTGTCCCGCGTCGGCCATCTCGCGCAGGGTGTCGGTGAGGTACGGCGCCCAGTTGCGGTTGCCCCAGTGGACCGGGAGGTCCAGCCCGTGCTCGGCGAAGTCCTCGCGAAGGGCTTCGAGCAGCGCCCGGTTCTGGTCGTTGATGGGGCTGACGCCGCCGAAGAGGAAGTAGTGCTGCCCCACTTCCTTCAGCCGTTCCTTCGGGATGCCTCGACCGCGGGTCACGTTCTCCAGGAACGGGACCACGTCGTCCGGGCCTTCGGGGCCACCGAACGAGAGCAGCAGAAGGGCGTCGTAAGGCGCTGGGTCACGCAGATCGGACATGGGGTCGATCCTGCCACCCGCCTCCGACGGCGGAAAAGCCGCGGTGCGTCGGCGGAGGTTCGGCGCGTAATCTGTGAAGGCTGCCCTTACGCCTTACCGGAGTCCCTGTTGCCCAGTCCGTACCGCGCGATTTTCGCCACCCCCGGCTCTTTGGCGTTCTCCACCGCCGGCCTCCTCGGCCGGATGCCGCTGTCCATGCTGGGCATCGGGATCATGACCATGGTCTCCGAGCTCACCGGACGCTACGGCCTGGCCGGCACGCTCACCGCGACGCTCGCGCTGTCCGCGGCCGTTCTGGGCCCTCAGGTCTCCCGTCTGGTGGACCGCCACGGCCAGCGCCGAGTGCTGCGTCCCGCCACTCTCGTCACGCTCGCCGCCGTCACCGGACTGCTGATCTGCGCCCAGCAGGGAGCGCCGGACTGGACGCTGTTCGCCTTCACGGCCGTCGCGGGCTGCGCGCCGAGCGTCGGCGCGATGACCCGGGCGCGCTGGGCCGCCCTCCTGGAGGGCTCGCCGCGGGAGCTGCACACCGCCTACTCGGTCGAGTCGATCATCGACGAGGTGTGCTTCATCTTCGGGCCGATCATCTCCATCGGGCTGTCCACCTTGTGGTTCCCGGAGGCCGGACCGCTGCTCGCGGCCGGGTTCCTGCTGGTCGGCGTCTGGTGGCTGACGGCTCAGCGGGCCACGGAGCCGAAGCCGCACCCGGCGTCGCACGACACGGGTGGCAGCGCGCTGCGCTCCCCCGGCCTCCAGGTGCTGGTCGCGGCGTTCGTCGCCACCGGAGTGATCTTCGGCGCGGTGGACGTGGTCACGGTGGCGTTCGCGGAGGAGACGGGACACAAGGCCGCGGCGAGCTGGGTGCTCGCGGTCTACGCGCTCGGTTCCTGCCTCGCGGGCGCCGTCTTCGGCCTGTTGCACCTGAAGGGCGAGCCCGCCCGCAGGT
Source organism: Streptomyces sp. WAC00040 (assembly GCF_056835925.1). Classification (NCBI taxonomy): domain Bacteria; kingdom Bacillati; phylum Actinomycetota; class Actinomycetes; order Kitasatosporales; family Streptomycetaceae; genus Streptomyces; species Streptomyces sp. WAC00040. The sequence goes on along the minus strand of NZ_JAKQZE010000001.1, from coordinate 3,738,745 downwards.
GGGTGCTGGGCGTCTGCGCGATGGCCGTGAGTATGATCCCCCTCCAACTGGCCGGGAGCTTGCCGTTCCTGGCCGTGGCGCTCTTTGTCGCGGGCCTCGCCATCGCGCCGACGATGGTGACGACCATGGCCCTCGTCGAGGCGCACGTACCGCGCAGCAAGCTGACCGAGGGCATGTCCTGGACCGGTACCGGGCTCGCGGTCGGCGTCGCACTGGGTTCCTCGGCCGCCGGCTGGGTGGTCGACGCGCAGGGCGCCGCTGCGGGGTACGCGGTGCCCGGCGTCGCAGGGGTGTTCGCGGCCGTGGTGGCGTTCCTGGGGTACCGCCGGCTGCGCAGGCCGGTGCCGATGCGGGAGGGGCAGCGTGAGCAGCGTGATCAGGACCCGGAGCAGCGGGAGCAGTCCGTGGCGTAACTGGGCGGGGACAGTTGTCTCCCGGCCAGCGAGGGAAGTCCGCCCCGCGTCCGTGGAGGAGCTCGCCGACGCGGTCCGCTCGGCGGTCTCCGAGGGCCTTCGGGTCAAGACGGTCGGCACGGGACATTCGTTCACGGCCATAGCGGCGACCGACGGGCTGCTGATCCGGCCGGACCTGATGACGGGGATCCGCCGGATCGACCGCTCGGAGATGACCGTCACCGTCGAATCGGGCACCCCGCTCAAGCGGTTGAACACCGCCCTCGCCCGTGAGGGGCTGTCGCTCACGAACATGGGCGACATCATGGAGCAGACCGTGGCCGGCGCGACGTCGACCGGTACGCACGGCACCGGACGTGACTCCGCCTCGATCGCCGCGCAGATCAAGGGCCTTGAGCTGGTGACGGCCGACGGGGCGGTGCTGACGTGCTCGGAGAAGGAGAACCCCGAGGTCTTCGCCGCGGCCCGGATCGGTCTGGGGGCGCTCGGAGTCGTCTCGGCGATCACGTTCGCGGTGGAACCGGTCTTCCTGCTGACCGCCCGTGAGGAACCGATGTCCTTGGACCGGGTCCTGGCGGACTTCGACGCGCTGCACGCGGAGAACGAGCACTTCGAGTTCTACTGGTTCCCGCACACCGGGAACTGCAACACCAAGCGCAACAACCGCAGCTCCGGCCCGCCGGCGCCGCCCGGCAGGGTCGGCGCCTGGATCGAGGACGAGCTGCTGTCCAACGGGGCCTTCCAGGTGGCCTGTTCGCTGGGCCGCGCGGTACCCGCGGCCGTTCCCGCGATCGCCAGGCTCTCCAGCCGAGCGCTGTCCGCCCGTACCTACACGGACATTCCCTACAAGGTCTTCACATCGCCCCGCCGGGTGCGGTTCGTGGAGATGGAGTACGCGGTGCCCAGGGAGACCGCGGTCACGGCGCTTCGCGAGCTCAGGGCGATGATCGAACGCTCGCCGCTGCGGATCGGGTTCCCGGTCGAGGTGCGCACGGCCCCCGCCGACGACATCGCGCTGTCGACGGCCTCGGGCCGGGAGACGGCGTACATCGCGGTGCACATGTACCGCGGCACGCCGTACCGGTCCTACTTCACCGCCGTGGAGTCGATCATGACCGCCCACGGCGGGCGGCCGCACTGGGGAAAGATCCACACGCGGGACGCGCGATACCTCGCGGACGCCTACCCCCGGTTCGGCGAGTTCACTGCCCTTCGCGACCATCTCGACCCGGACCGGGTCTTCCAGAATCCGTATCTGCGCCGGGTACTGGGCGACTGACCCCGGCCGGCTGCGGCGCTTGGTGCGGCCCGTTCGTCGCCTTCCTGACGTTCCGTCCACCCATCGGGCTTCTGACGCACCTTCAGCTGCCTTGCCTCGTCTACCCGTTGCGCACCGAGATAGGACATTTGAACGAAGAGAACAGTTCCGTTTCTGGTGTTCTTGTGAAGCACAACACCTGGTCAGCGCGCGCTCGAGCGCCGATCCAGCACCCTCCTGCCGAAGTTCGGCGGCGCGGTTGTCCACCCGGATGGCCCGAATGGAGTACTGTGGCGAGCCCTGGGCCCGGCCTCCCTCGTGGTGTCCGGATCCCCAGGTTGGGGGCCGAAAGCGGCGCTCGATCCGGCGGCACCGCGGTGAAGCATGGAGATCTATCGCTCAGAGTGACGACCGATCACGCTGAGTGGCCAATAGATCACCGTGCCATAACGGCGATCCAGGGCTCGCGCCCGACACGCCGGGCAACTCGGCAAGGTTGTGGCAGGCTGCACCCGGGCAGGCCACACTCGACTCGACTAGCGGAAGCAGCGACGCAGGTGACGTCGGCAGGCACCACCCGGGAGGTCCCCATGCCCGAACTGCGTGTCGTGGCCGTCTCCAACGACGGCACACGACTGGTGCTCAAGGCTGCGGACAGCACGGAATACACGCTTCCGATCGACGAGCGCCTGCGTGCCGCCGTGCGTAACGACCGTGCCAGGCTCGGCCAGATCGAGATCGAGGTGGAGAGCCATCTCCGCCCCCGTGACATCCAGGCCCGTATACGTGCCGGTGCCTCCGCGGAGGAGGTCGCCCAGCTCGCCGGCATTCCCGTCGACCGGGTGCGCCGCTTCGAGGGCCCGGTCCTTGCCGAGCGCGCCTTCATGGCGGAGCGGGCCCGTAAGACGCCCGTGCGCCGCCCCGGCGAGAACACCGGTCCGCAGCTGGGCGAGGCCGTGCAGGAGCGGCTGTTGCTGCGCGGCGCCGAGAAGGACACCGTCCAGTGGGACTCGTGGCGCCGCGACGACGGCACCTGGGAGGTCCTGCTCGTCTACCGGGTGGCGGGCGAACCGCACTCGGCGAGCTGGACCTACGACCCGCCGAGGCGGCTCGTCCAGGCCGTCGACGACGAGGCACGCGCCCTGATCGGTGAGACCGACGACACGATCGCGCAGGAGCCGAGCTTCCCGTTCGTCCCGCGCATCGCGCGTCTGCCCAGGGACCGGCCGCTGGACCGCGCCCTGGACCGGCAGATCGAGCGCCCGGCCGTGCCGTCCGCCGACGCCGACGACGACGAGCGGGACTCGCTGACCAGCCTGCTGGAGGCCGTGCCGAACTTCCGCGGCGACATGGTCGTGCCCGAGCGGCCCGTGGCGTCGGAAGCACCCGCCGTCGAGCCCGGTCAGGAGGCCGAGGCCGAGGAGGAGCCGGTGGCGCCCGCCGCGTCGGCCGGCGCGGGTTCCGCGTATGCGGACGTGCTGATGCCGCGCTCCGTGGCCGGGCACCGGGATCGCCTGACGGGCACCACCGACCGGCAGGCGGAGGCGGACGGCGTCCGCCCCGGCCGTCGCGCCGCCGTGCCGAGCTGGGACGAGATCGTCTTCGGCACACGCCGTAAGAAACAGGAGTAGGAACGTTCCGCACAAGGGCCGGCCCCATGAGGGCCGGCCCTTGTGCTGTGCGCGGATCAGCCCGGCTGCGGTCCGGTCGCGACAGGACGGTCCGGGTTCCGCGACCATTCGGACCACGAGCCCGCGTACAGGGCCGCGTCGAAGCCGGCGATCTCCAGGGCCAGTACCTGCTGGGCGGCCGAGACGCCGGACCCGCAGTAGACCCCGACGGGCCCCGACTCCTCATGGGCCCCGAGCTCCATGAACCGCGCCGCCAGCCACTCGGCAGGGCGGAAGCGGCCCTGGTCGTCCAGGTTCTCCGTGGTCGGCGCGGAGACGGCACCCGGGATGTGCCCGGCTACCGGATCGATGGGCTCCACCTCACCGCGGTACCGCTCCCCCGCACGCGCGTCGAGCAGCAGGCCGTCACGGGCCGTCGCCGCCGCGTCGTCGGCGTCCAGCAGGGGCAGCGCCCCCGGCTTCGGCTCGAAGGCGCCCTCCTCCGGTACGGGAACCGTCGTCTCGAGCGGCCCCGTCCACGCCGCGAGTCCGCCGTCCAGCACCCGGACGTCGTCGTGCCCGGCCCAGCGCAGCAGCCACCAGGCGCGAGCCGCGCCCCAGCCCTTGTCGGCGTCGTACACGACGACAGGGGTGTCGGGACCGACGCCCGCCCGACGCATCACCGCGCCGAACTCCGCGACGTCGGGCAGCGGATGACGCCCGCCGACTCCGGGCGGACCGGCCAGTTCGGCGTCGAGGTCGATGAAGACGGCACCCGGGATGTGCCCGGCCTCGTACTCGGGCCGGCCGTGCGGCCCGCCCAGCCGGTAGCGGACATCGAGAAGGGCCGGCGGGGTGGGGCCGGCGAGCTCGGCGGCGAGCTCGGCCGCGGAGATGATCGGATTCATACGGCCATCCTTGCGCACATGCCTGGCGCACCGTAACGCCCCCGAAGCGGACGAGCCGCACCAAAACGGGCAACCTCCGGCGGGAACCCGCCATATCCGGCGCGGCCAGGGCGCAGCAGGCCCCCGGTGATGACAACATCGGCTCGAGCGCAACGGTCTCCGCAGAGCCTCCCCCGACCGTGGACGCGCCAAGTCCCCCCGTACGGCCACCACGATGGTCCGAGGAGAGAGTGACGATGACCGAGGCGACTCGGCGCCCCCCGGGCACGCCCTGCTGGGTGAGCCTCATGGTGCACGGCCTTGACGCGACACAGGAGTTCTACGCTGCACTGTTCGGCTGGGAGTTCTCGCCCGGCCCCACGCAGCTGGGGCCCTACGTGCGCGCGATGCTCGACGGCAAGGATGTGGCCGGCATCGGCCGGCTGCCCGCCGACCGCCATCTGCCCGTCGCCTGGACCGCGTATCTGGCGAGCGACGACGCCGACGTGACCGCGGAGGCGATCCGCAGCTGCGGCGGCACGATCGGCGTCGGGCCGCTCGACGCCGCCGAAGCGGGACGGCTGGTCATCGCCTCCGACCCGGCGGGCGCGGTGTTCGGGGTCTGGCAGGCGGCGGGTCACACCGGCACCGCCGTGCACGGCGCGCACGGGACACCCGTCTGGAACGAGCTGCGGACCAGGGACACTTCGTCGATCGGCAAGTTCTACCAGGCGGTCTTCGGCCATGACGCCAAGGAGGACGACACGGGGCCCGACCGGCTCACGCTGCGACTCGAGGGCCGTCCCGTCGCCACGGTGCAGGCAATGGGCCAGGCCCTGCCGCGCGACCGCGGCCCGCACTGGATGACGTACTTCGAGGTCGAGGACACGGACGCGGCCGCGCGCCGGGTGGTGGAACTGGGCGGGCATGTCGTCGAGGTGCCCGGGCCGGGCCCGCGCGGGCGGGCGGCGACCGTCAGCGACCCCGAGGGCGCCGTCTTCACGATCGTACGGTCGGACGTCCCCTGAGATCACGGGCGTCATGGCCGCCGGCACCGCCGTCCGCGTCGGTCTCGACGGGCAGGACGTCCGGGGAGAGCGCCGCCGCGTGGGCAGAGGCGGCCGTCATCCGCCGGCGGTGGTGACGCCGGCACAGGACCTCGTAACCGATCTCGTCCGGTGACTGGTTGACGTCCCCGACGACGACCTGCGCGCCTTCGACCACCATCACGCCGCCGACGGTGCGGGCGTTGTGCGTGGCGCGCGCACCGCACCAGCACAGTGCCTCGACCTGGAGCACCTCGACCCGGTCCGCGAGTTCGACGAGCCGCTGCGAGCCGGGGAACAGCTTGGAGCGGAAGTCCGTGGTGATACCGAAGGCGAAGACGTCCAGTTCCAGGTCGTCGACCACGCGGGCGAGTTGGTCGATCTGTTCAGGCGCGAGGAACTGCGCCTCGTCGGCGATCACGTAGTCGCAACGACCGCCCTTGGAGAAGCGGTCGACGAGGTACGCGTAGAAGTCGAAGCCCTCGGCGGCCTCGACCGCGTCGGTGACCAGTCCCAGCCGCGAAGAGAGCTTGCCCTCACCGGCCCGGTCGTCACGCGTGAAGATCATGCCCTGCAGGCCGCGCGCGGACCGGTTGTGCTCGATCTGAAGAGCGAGGGTGCTCTTTCCGCAGTCCATCGTTCCGGAGAAGAACACCAGCTCGGGCATGGGGGGTGGAGACCTTTCGGGTCAGGCGGCGGGGAGGATCACGTGCGTACCCGGCGGGTCAGGTACGGGCACGGCGGGTCACGAGCGTACTTCGAGGAGCGGCACGAGCTGTTCGGCGGGAGTCATCGAGCCGTGCATGCCCACCATGGCGGACTCGTTCGGTTCGTTGACGGAGGCGGTGATCACCACGTCGTCGTGCGCGGCGGCCACGACGTCGCCGATCCGCCCGTACACCCTGTCGTCGACCTCCGGACCGAACCAGCCTGCGGCGACGGCCTCGTCGCGGCTCGCCACCCAGAACTGCTCCCCCAGCACCTCGCGCCACACGGCGAGGACGTCGTTCTCCGCGCCGGGCACGGCGTACACGTGGCGTGCCCTGCCCTCGCCGCCGAGCAGGGCGACACCGGCCCGCAGTTCCCAGTCCTCGTCGAAGTCGATGCGGGACTGCTCGTCGAACGGGATGTCGATCATGCCGTGGTCGGCGGTGACGTACAACGCGGCGCGGGGCGGCAGCTGGTCGGCGAGCCGCTCCACCAGCCGGTCCGCGTACATCAGTTGTCCGCGCCAGGCGTCGGAGTCGATGCCGAACCGGTGCCCCTTGCCGTCGACCTCGCTGTAGTACGTGTAGACCAGCGAACGGTCACCCGCGGCCAGTTGCTCGGCGGCGAGGTCCATACGCTCCTCGCCGGTCAGCCGGCCGTGGAACGTGCCGCCGCTGAGCGCGACCTTGGTGAGCGGCGTCTGCTCGAACGCGGGCGACGACACCTGGGCGGTGTACACCCCCGCCCGGTCCGCCAACTCGAAGACGGTGGGATACGGCTGCCAGGCCTTCGGCGAGGTCCACGGCCTCCAGCGGAGCTGGTTCATCAGCTCGCCGGTCTCCGGGTTGCGCACCGTGTAGCCGGGCAGGCCGTGCACGCCCGGCGGGAGGCCCGTACCGACGGAGGCGAGCGAGGTGGCGGTGGTGGCGGGGAACCCCGCCGTGATGGGTGCTCCGGTACCGCCGCGGGACGTGCCGAGGAGCGAGGTCAGGAACGGCGCCTCGTCGGGGTGGGCCCTGATCTGCTCCCAGCCGAGCCCGTCGATCAGGAAGACGCAGTTCCGGTCGGCGGGCGTGAGCTCGGCGATGGACTGCTCGAGCCCCGGGACACCCTGGCCGGCGGCGAGGGTGGGGAGCAGGTCGGCGAGCGAGCCGCTGCCGTACTCGGGCGCGGGAGCCGCGTACACATCGAGCGAGACGGGGTCGTCCGGCCACACGGCGGGCTGGGCCATCAGCGCGTGGCTGCCGTGGCTTCGGAGAGCGCCTGGGCGAAGACCAGGGTCTGGCGGACGGTATCGGGCCCGTCACCGGCCTCGCTGACGCGCAGGCTGAGGTCGTCGGCGGTCGAGCTGCCGGTGTAGCCGTGGTCGGCGTCGCAGTTCGGGTCGCCGCAGGCGGCGGGCTCCAGATCGAGGCGCGAGACCGCGCCCCAGCCGATGGTGAGCACGACCTCGCGGGGCAGCGTGCCCGGGGTGTACGACTCCGGGTTGGCGACCACGCGGCTGACGACCACCGACGAGATCCGGCCGAGCTTCACCGACTCGGTGGACGTGGTGGCGTAAGGGGTCGGGGAGCCGGAGTCGGCGGCCTGCTCGTCGGTGTGGCTGACGATGAACCGGTTCGCCGTCAGGACGAGGACGGTGACATGGCGGCGGACCTCGTTCGCGTCGAACGTGGTCTCCTGGTGCACCAGGTACGACGCGATCGGCTCGCCGCCGACGGCGGCTTCCACCGCCTCGGCCACGAGTGCCGGGTAGTAGCCGCTGCGCTCGATCGCGGCGCGCAGCCCCTGGGTCGTCGTACCGGTCTTCGCCATGCGGTCCATCCTACGGGGCCCCAGGGGCACCGGGCGCTCAGTAGCTGGGGAGCCGGCGGGGCCCGAGATCGCTTCGGGGCGGCGGCGGGGCCAGTCGTACGGACGCGTCCAGCACGGTGAGGCCGTGCTGGGCGACGACAACGGGCTCGAGGCTGATGCCGACCACTTCCGGGTGGTCGTCGACCAGTCGTGACACGCGCAGCAGCAGTTCCTCGAGCGCGGAGGTGTCGACCGGGGCGGATCCGCGCCAGCCGAACAGCAGCGGCGCCGCGCGGATGGTACGGATCAGCTCCGTCACGTCACGGTCGGTGGCGGGAACGAGCCGGTGGGCGGTGTCGCCGAGCAGCTCGGAGGCCACACCGGCCAGCCCGAAGGAGAGCACGGCGCCGACGGCGGGATCGATGGCCGCGCGCACGACGGTGTCCACACCGCGCGGCACCATGGCCTGCACCACCGGCTGGAGCTCGGCGGGCTTGCCGAGCGTCTCCCCCAGCTCGCGGTACGCCTGGCGCAGCTGCGTCTCGTCGGCCAGGTCGAGGCGTACCCCGCCGAGATCGGCGCGGTGGCGCAGATGGGGGGCGGTGGTCTTGAGCGCGACGGGGTAGCCCAGCCGCGCGGCGGCCCGCACGGCCGCGCCCGGGTCGGGCGCGGGCAGGGTCGGCCGCACATGGACGCCGTAGCGCGCCAGGAGTGCGTGGGCGTCGGCCGTGGCGAGGCTGAATCCCCTGTCGTCGTCCGCCGCCGCGAGCATCCGCTCGATGTGTGCGGCGGCTCCGGCCTCGTCGATGTCGTCGTACACAGGGACCCGACCGGGCTCCGCGGCCTGTCGTCGCCACTGGGCGTACCTCACGGCCTCTGCGAGGGCCCGAACGGCCCGCTCGGCGGCGGGGTAGGCGGGGATCCGGCGGGTGTCGGCGCCGGGCGACGACGGGCCGCTGCCTTCGGCGGACCCCGTGGCGCCGGGGTCCGCGGGCGCGGCTTCCCCGGGCCCGCCGACGGCCGGGCGGGGCGCCTCGCTCAGCGTCGCCGCGCCGGGGCCGGCGGGCCCGTCATCCCCGTCGCGTTCGGCGGTGTCGGCCCGCCCGGAGGGGTCGGACGGCGGGGCGGTGCTGGCCGCCGCCGCGAGGGCGTCGGCCAACGCGCCCATCTCCACGTGCACGACCGCCACGGGCTTGGCCGGGGCCGTGGCCGACGCGTCTCGGAGGGCAGTGGCGAGGACCTCGCCGTCGCCCGATTCCGTGACGCCGTTCTCGCCGACCCAGGGGATCGCCGTGACGACGACGGCGTCGCACCCGTCGTCCTCCAGCGCCTGCGCGAGGGCGGCGCGGAAATCCGAGGGGGTGGCCGCCGTCGTGAGGTCGCGCGGCGGGAGCGGACGCAGCCCCTCCGTGAGGCAGGCGTCGTAGGCGAGCAGACCGAGCGACTCGGAGTTGCCGAGGATCGCCACCCGCGGCCCGCGGGGCAGCGGCTGCCCGGCCAGCATCAGGCCCGCGTCGACGAGTTCGGTGACCGTGTCGACGCGGATCACTCCCGCCTGGCGCAGCAGCGCCCCGACGGTCGCGTCCGGGATACGGGTGAACGGCACCGCGTGGCCGGGCGGCACGCTGCCGCTGTGCCGGGCTCCCTTGACCACCACGACCGGCTTGACCGCGGCGGTCCGGCGGGCGAGGCGGGTGAACTTGCGGGGGTTGCCGATGGACTCCAGGTACATCAGGACGACATCGGTGTCCGGGTCCTCGTGCCAGTACTGGAGGAAATCGTTGCCGGAGACGTCCGCGCGGTTGCCGGAGGAGATGAACGAGGACAGGCCCGCGCCGCGCCGGTGGAGTCCCGACAGCAGCGCGATGCCGATCGCACCGGACTGGGTGAACAGGCCGATCCGCCCGGGCACGGGGGCCTCGGGGGCCAGTGAGGCGTTGAGCCGGACGGCGTCCGAGGTGCTGATGATCCCGAACGAGTTGGGCCCGATGATCCGCATTCCGTACGACCGGGCCTGCCTCACCAACTCGCGCTGGCGCTCCCGTCCCGCCCGGCCGCTCTCCGCGTATCCGGCGCTCAGCACCACGAGCCCCTGCACTCCGTGCTCGCCGCAGTCCGCGACCACGTCGGGCACCCGCTCCGCCGGGACGGCGACGACCGCCAGGTCGACGGGCTCGCCGATCTCGCCGACCGACCGGACGGCGGGCACACCGTCGATCTCGCGCTGTTCCTGCGGGAACGCGCGGTTGACCGCGTACACCCGGCCCATGAACCCGCCGTCCAGAAGGTTGCGCAGCGCGGTGCGTCCGACGCCGCCGGGCAGCCGGCCGGTGCCGACGACGGCCACGGAGCCGGGCGCGAGCAACCGCTGGACCGAGCGTGCCTCGGCGCGCTGCTCGCGTCCGCGCTGCACGGCGAGGGACTCCGCCGTCGGTTCGAGGTCGAGGGTCAGATGGACGGATCCGTCCTCGAAGCTGCGCCGCTGTGTGTATCCGGCGTCGCGGAACACCTTGATCATCTTGGAGTTGGCGGGCAGCACCTCAGCGGCGAAGCGCCGGATGCCCCGCTCCCGCGCCACCGCCGCGATGTGCTCGAGCAGCGCGGACGCGACACCGCGCCCCTGGTGCGCGTCCTGGACGAGGAAGGCGACCTCCGCCTCGTCAGCCGGGGCGCTCGCCGGCCGACCCTGTGCGTTGATGCGGTCGTAGCGGACCGTGGCGATGAACTCGCCGCCGACCGTCACCGCGAGTCCGACCCGGTCGACGTAGTCGTGGTGCGTGAACCGGTGGACGTCCTTGTCGGAAAGCCTCGGGTAGGGGGCGAAGAAGCGGTAGTACTTCGACTCGTCCGAGACCTGCTCGTAGAAGCTGACCAGCCGGTGCGCGTCCTCCGGCGTGATGGGCCTGATCCGGGCGGTGCCACCGTCGCGCAGCACCACGTCTGCTTCCCAGTGAGCGGGGTAGGCGTGCTCCTGCGAGGTCTGCATGGGGGAAAGCCTACGCGCGGCCACCGGTCGCGGAGGCGGTTGTGCGCGGGCAGTCTGAGGGGGCCGACGGCGGCCCGCACCCCGGCAGGGTGGGCGGGGAGCACGCCGGGACACATGAGAGACTGGTCTAGACAACCCGCTAAGACTTGAAGGGCAACACCATGGCTGAGCGCCGCGTCAATGTCGGCTGGGCCGAGGGCCTTCACGCCCGCCCCGCGTCCATCTTCGTCCGTGCCGCGACGGCTGCCGGCGTCCCTGTGACGATCGCCAAGGCCGACGGCAATCCGGTCAACGCGGCCTCGATGCTCGCCGTGCTCGGCCTGGGCGCCCAGGGTGGCGAGGAGATCGTCCTCGCTTCCGACGCGGACGGCGCGGAGGCGGCCCTCGACCGCCTGGCCAAACTGGTGGCAGAGGGTCTCGACGAGCTTCCCGAGACGGTCTGAGGACGGTCCGGGCCCGACCGGCCTGACGCCCGCCGCCATTCACAGAAAAACCGCGGTGTTCCGGATCCGGAGCACCGCGGTTCTGCATTTCAGGACCGCGTTCGGCATTTCGCCTTCGGAGGTCGGACGGAAAAGTAAAACAGGGAAAAGGCCGACCCCATCACGCCTTCTTTTGTATACGCCCTCTGTTAATTCCGGCCGCTCGTGGTGTTTACGGCATGTTGCGAAGTCCTCACCCGCACGGTGCGGCGCAGCCGGTGCGCCGTGGCGGCACGCTCGGCGTGCGCGGCCGTCAACGCGCGCGCCCGCTCCGCGTCACCGCGCGCCACGGCGTCGACGATCGCGCCGTGCTCGGCCCACGACTCGACCGGGGCGAGAGGCTGCTCCACCGAGTACATCCAGGCGATCTTGTGCCGCAACTGGGTCAGCAGCGAGGTCAACCCGGGACTGTCGCAGGACTGCGCGAGCGTCTCGTGGAACCAGGAGCCGAGCGAGCGCAAGTCCTCGCCCTGTCCCCGGCGCGCCCGCTCCTGACCGAGTCTCACCAGGCCGCGCAGCACCCGCAGATGCGCTTCCGTGCGGCGTTGCGCGGCGCGCGCAGCGCCCAGCGGCTCCAGAAGCATACGGATCTCCAGGAGGTCGGCGGCCTCCTGCTCCGTCGGCTCCGCCACACAGGCGCCGGCGTGCCGGCGGGTCACGACGAAGCCCTCCGACTCCAGGGTGCGCAGCGCCTCGCGGACCGGGACGCGGGAGACGCCATAGCGGCGTGCCAGGTGTTCCTCCGTGAGCCGGCTGCCGCGCTCGTGGACCCCGGAGACGATGTCGTCGCGGATCGCCGTGCATACCGAGTGCGCGGGAATACGCATGACCGAACCTCCGCATTGATCCGAGCGAAACGCAGCCGATTGACGCGTGTTCCCGTGACTCTATTGCAATGAACGCGTTTTTCCGACGCCAGGGTGAAAACCATGGAAGTCTCTTGACGGAGACGGCAATCACTCAATGGCCGAAACGCCGCGGAATGCGCAGAAGGCCCCCGGCCAAGCCGGGGGCCTTCGAAGACGAAGCGCGGGGCGCCGGACGGTGGGCGCGGCGCGGCTCGACCAGCCTCAGATCCGCGGCCGCATCTCGGCCGGCAGATCCGTGACGGCAAGGTCGCGCGCCGAACTCGGCCCGCGGCCGCCGGGACGGCGCCATGAGTGTGGCGCAGGCCCAGGCGCGGCGGGGACGAGGGCGACGGACATGGGCCCGAAACCGGCGCGGGCGCGGGAACGGTGGGCGCGGTCCCGGGTGCGGCCGAGGGTCAGACGTTGACGCCGCGCGAGCGCAGGTAGGCGACCGGGTCGATGTCGGAGCCGTACTCGGCGGTGGTCCTGGCCTCGAAGTGCAGGTGCGGCCCGGTCGAGTTGCCGGTCGAGCCGGACAGTCCGATCTGCTGGCCGGGGGTGACCTGCTGACCGACGGAGACGCTGATGGACGACAGGTGGCCGTACTGGGTGTACGTGCCGTCGTTCATCCGGATCACGACGTTGTTGCCGTACGCGCCGCCCCAGCCCGCCTCGACGACGGTGCCGGAGCCGACGGACACGACGGAACTGCCGGAGGCGGCGCGGAAGTCGACGCCGGAGTGGCTGCCGGAGGACCAGAGGGCGCCGCCGGTCCGGTACCCGGTGGTCACGTGCGAACCGGCGATCGGGAGCCGGAAGGAGTTCAGCCGCTTGCGCTCGGCCTCGCGGGCGGCGCGCTCCTTGGCCTCGCGGGCCTCCTTGGCGCGCGCCTCGGCCTTGCGCCTGGCTTCCGCCTTCGCCTCGGCCTCGGCCTTCGCCTGCGCCCTGGCCTTGGCGGCGGCCTCCTGGGCCTCTCTCTCCTGGGCGGCGGCCTGGTCGGCTATCTCGTCGGCGAGCGACCCCATGGAGACGATCTGGGTGAGGCCGGTGTCCTCGACGGAGGGGGCCTCGGTGTCGGCGGCGAGCGCCGGGGAGGCGAGGGTTCCGATGACGCCGGTGGTGGCGAGGGCGGCGACGCCGGCCAGGTTCGCGCTCCTGCGCGTCAGGCGGCTCGGGGCACGATGCTTCCCGGTGGCACGGGTGAACGCCATGAAGAGGCTGGTCCTTTCCTTCCTTCTCGCCTACCGGGTTAGCTGACGGGTTCGGAGCAGGAAGGTCTCCTACGGCCCCCTCCGCACGGGCGAAGGAGGGCCGATTCACCCCAGGGACTACGTGGGTCCCCGGCTCCCCAGGCTCGCGCCTGACGGGGACTCGGCGATGGCTGCCCGATGCCGCGGGCGCGACGATCTCCAGGCGGACAGCCGGACCGACGCTAGGCAACCCGTTCGTCAATCACCAAACAGACAGCCCGTTTTGTAGCGCATACCACAGGGCAGACAGGCATTCAGTCCTGCAAATCGGACATAGAACGGAACCCCGGCAAACGATTCGAAGCCGGGGTTCCGTTTTCACGCGATGCGCGTTTTGAGTCGTCCCGCCGGGCGGCGTCCGATCAGCCCGTGACAACCCTCACTTCACCGATGCCGAGGGCCTTCACCGGCTCCTCGATCTGCGACGCGTCGCCGACGAGCACCGTCACCAGCCGGTCGACCGGGAAGGCGTTGACGACCGCCGCGGTCGCCTCCACCGTGCCCGTCTCCGCCAGACGCACGTACATCTGTGCCTGGTAGTCGTCCGGGAGGTGCTGCTCGACCTGGTCGGCCAAGGTGGCCGCCACGGACGCCGCCGTCTCGTACTTCAGCGGGGCGACGCCCACCAGGTTCTGCACGGCGACGTCCCGCTCGGCGTCCGTGAGCCCCTCGGCTGCGAGCGTGCGGAGCACCTTCCACAGGTCACCGAGCGCCGGACCGGTGTTGGGCGTGTCCACGGAGCCGCTGATGGCGAGCATCGAGGCGCCGGAGCCGTCCGGAGCGGAGCGCAGCACCTGGCCGAAGGCGCGCACACCGTAGGTGTACCCCTTCTCCTCGCGCAGCACCCGGTCGAGGCGGGAGGTCAGCGTGCCGCCGAGGCAGTACGTGCCGAGCACCTGCGCGGGCCAGACACGGTCATGGCGATCGCCACCGACGCGGCCGATGAGGAGCTGCGTCTGCACCGCACCAGGGCGGTCGACGATGACCACACGGCCGGTGTCGTCAGCGGTGATCGCGGGCACCGGGCGCGGGTCCGCCTTGTCGCCCGTCCACGCCCCGAGCGTGTCGCCGAGGACGGCGTCCAGGTCGATACCGGTGAGGTCGCCGACGATCACCGCGGTGGCGGTGGCGGGCCGTACATGCGCCTCGTAGAAGGCGCGCACGGCGGCCGCGTCGATCCGCGCGACCGTCTCCTCCGTCCCCTGGCGCGGCCGGGAGACGCGCAGCTCGGCCGGGAAGAGCTCCTTGGAGAGCTGCTTGGCGGCCCGGCGGCCCGGGTTCGCCGTCTCGTGCGGGATCTCGTCGAGGCGGTTGCGGACCAGCCGCTCGACCTCGCCGGCCTCGAAGGCGGGGGCGATCAGTGCCTCGGAGAGCAGCCCGAGCGCCTTGTGCAGCCGGGAGACCGGTACCTCGAGGGAGACCCGGACGCCGGGGTGGTCGGCGTGTGCGTCCAGGGTGGCGCCGCAACGCTCCAGTTCCGCTGCGAACTTCTCCGCGGAGTGCTTGTCCGTGCCCTCCGACAGGGCGCGCGCCATGATCGTGGCGACGCCGTCGAGACCCTCCGGCTCGGCGTCCAGCGGAGCGTCGAGCGAGATCTCGACGGCCACGACCTGCTGGCCGGGACGGTGGCAGCGCAGCACCGTCAGTCCGTTGTCCAGCGTGCCGCGGTCGGGGGCCGGGAAGGCCCAGGGCCGGGCGGTGCCCGGGGTCGGCTGCGGGTGGAAGTCCATGGTCACGGCAGCGTCGCTCACTGGTCCGTCCCCTCCTGCTCGTTTCCGTCGGCCGCTTCGGTCTCTTCTTCGGCGACCGGTTCGTAGACCAGCACCGCCCTGTTCTCCGGGTGCAGCCTGGCCTTGGCGACCGCCTGCACCTCCTCCGCGGTGACGTCGAGCACCCGCTGGACGGCGGTGAGCGCCAGCTGCGGGTCGCCGAACAACACCGCGTAGCGGCAGAGTTCGTCGGCGCGGCCCGCGACCGTGCCGAGACGGTCCAGCCACTCGCGCTCCAGCTGAGCCTGGGCGCGCTCCATCTCCCCCGGCGTCGGGCCCTCGGCCGCGAACCGGGCCAGCTCCTCGTCGACGGCCGCCTCGATCTGTGGCACCTCGACACCGCCGGACGTCTTCACGTCCAGCCAGCCCATCGACGGTGCGCCCGCGAGGCGCAGCAGGCCGAACCCGGCCGCGACGGCTGTCCGGTCGCGGCGCACCAGGCGGTTGTGCAGGCGGGACGACTCGCCGCCGCCGAGGACGGTCAGCGCCAGGTCGGCGGCGTCGCACTCGCGGGTGCCGTCGTGCGGGAGGCGGTACGCGGCCATCAGGGCGCGGGCGGGGACCTCCTCGACGATCTCCTCGCGCAACTGCGCGCCGATGTTCTCCGGGAGGGTGCCCTCCCGCGGCGGCTGCTTGCCGCTGTGGGAGGGGATGGACCCGAAGTACTTCTCGATCCAGGCGAGCGTCTGCTGCGGATCGATGTCCCCGACGACCGACAGCACGGCGTTGTTGGGCGCGTAGTAGGTGCGGAAGAAGGCGCGCGCGTCCTCGAGGGTCGCCGCGTCCAGGTCGGCCATCGAACCGATCGGGGTGTGGTGGTAGGGGTGGCCCTCCGGGTAGGCGAGGGCGGTCAGCCTCTCGAAGGCCGTGCCGTAGGGCACGTTGTCGTACCGCTGGCGTCGTTCGTTCTTGACGACGTCGCGCTGGTTCTCCATCGACTCGTCGTCGAGGGCCGTCAGCAGCGAGCCCATGCGGTCGGCCTCGAGCCAGAGCGCGAGCTCCAGCTGGTGCGTCGGCATGGTCTCGAAGTAGTTGGTCCGCTCGAAGCTGGTGGTGCCGTTCAGCGAGCCGCCGGCCCCCTGGACGAGTTCGAAGTGACCGTTCCCCTTCACCTGTGCCGAACCCTGGAACATCAAGTGCTCGAAGAGGTGGGCGAGTCCCGTACGGCCGTTGACTTCGTGGCGGGAACCGACGTCGTACCAGAGGCAGACCGCGGCGACCGGGGTCAGGTGGTCCTCGGAGAGCACCACGCGCAGGCCGTTGGCCAGGCGGTGCTCGGTCGCTGTCAGGCCGCCGGAACCGGTCGGCGCTGTGGCCGTGTGACCCATGGGCATGTACGTCCCTTCGATCGCGAAAACTCAGAGGTGCTGCCGGACCTGCCACTGTATGCAAGCGCGCTGACACCTGGCGAAGTTCCCGTGCCGCGATCTGCGCCGTTCCACCCGCGGGGCGGGCTCGAAGAAGGGTCGCGGTCGGTGTTGTCAGCGGGACGGTCCACAATGGTCGGCGTCAGATGCCCACCTGGTACGTGAAGGAGCAGCAGCCGCGATGGCCCGCCGCAGCACGAAGACCCCACCGCCGGACGACTTCGAGGAGCGCATCCTCGACATCGACGTGGTGGACGAAATGCAGGGCTCCTTCCTCGAGTACGCGTACTCGGTGATCTACTCCCGGGCCCTTCCGGACGCACGCGACGGCATGAAGCCGGTGCACCGCCGCATCGTCTACCAGATGAACGAGATGGGCCTGCGCCCCGACCGCGGCTATGTGAAGTGCGCGCGAGTCGTCGGCGAAGTCATGGGCAAACTGCACCCGCACGGCGACGCGTCGATCTACGACGCCCTCGTGCGCATGGCGCAGCCGTTCTCGATGCGCCTCCCTCTGGTCGACGGCCACGGCAACTTCGGCTCGCTGGGCAACGACGACCCGCCGGCCGCCATGCGGTACACCGAGTGCCGGATGGCCGACGCCACCAGCCTGATGACCGAGTCGATCGACGAGGACACGGTCGACTTCCAGTCCAACTACGACGGCCAGGAACGCGAGCCTGTCGCCCTGCCCGCCGCCTACCCGAACCTCCTGGTGAACGGCGCGTCCGGCATCGCGGTCGGCATGGCCACCAACATGCCCCCGCACAACCTGGGCGAGGTCATCGCGGCGGCACGCCACCTCATCAGACACCCGGGCGCGGACCTCGAGACGCTGATGCGCCACGTCCCGGGCCCCGACCTGCCGACCGGCGGCCGCATCGTCGGCCTGACCGGCATCAAGGACGCGTACGAGTCCGGGCGCGGCACGTTCAAGATCCGTGCCACGGTTTCTGTGGAGAACGTCACCGCCCGCCGCAAGGGCCTGGTCGTCACGGAACTGCCTTTCGCGGTCGGCCCGGAGAAGGTCATCGCGAAGATCAAGGACCTCGTCGGGTCGAAGAAGCTCCAGGGCATCGCCGACGTCAAGGACCTCACCGACCGGCAGCACGGCCTGCGCCTCGTCATCGAGATCAAGAACGGCTTCATCCCCGAGGCCGTCCTGGAGCAGCTCTACAAGCTGACGCCGATGGAGGAGTCCTTCGGCATCAACAACGTGGCCCTGGTCGACGGCCAGCCGCTCACCCTCGGACTGAAGGAACTGCTCGAGGTCTACCTCGACCACCGCTTCGACGTCGTCCGCCGGCGCAGCGAGTTCCGGCGGACCAAGCGCCGGGACCGGCTGCACCTGGTGGAGGGCCTGCTCGTCGCCCTCCTCGACATCGACGAGGTCATCCGGCTCATCCGCTCCAGCGAGAACTCGGCCCAGGCCAAGGAGCGGTTGATCGAGCACTTCTCGCTGAGCGAGATCCAGACGCAGTACATCCTCGACACTCCGCTGCGCCGGCTCACCAAGTTCGACCGGATCGAGCTCGAGAGCGAGCGCGACCGGCTGAACGGTGAGATCGACGAGCTGACCGGCATCCTCGAGTCGGACGCCGAGCTGCGCAAGCTGGTCTCCTCCGAACTGGCCGCCGTGGCGAAGAAGTTCGGCACTCCGCGGCGCACGGTGCTGCTGGAGTCCGCGGGGACGCCCGCGCCGGCGGCCTCGCTGCAGGTGGCGGACGACCCGTGCCGGGTACTGCTCTCCTCCACCGGCCTGCTCGCCCGCACGGCCACCGGGGAGCCGCTGGTCGACAGCCGCAGCCGGCGCTCCAAGCACGACCTGATCGTTTCCGCTGTGCTCACGACGCAGCGCGGCGAGGTGGGCGCGGTGACCTCGGCCGGGCGACTGCTGCGTCTGTCGGTGATCGACCTGCCGCAGCTGCCGGACACGGCCACCACGCCGAACCTCGCCGGGGGCGCTCCGGTCGCGGAGTTCCTCTCACTGGAGGCCGACGAGACCCTCGTCTGCCTGACCACGCTCGACGAGTCGTCGCCGGGCCTCGCGCTCGGCACGCTCCAGGGTGTGGTCAAACGTGTGGTGCCGGACTATCCCGCCAACAAGGAGGAGCTGGAGGTCATCACCCTCAAGGAGGGCGACCGGATCGTCGGCGGCGCCGAGCTCCACACCGGCGAGGAGGACCTGGTCTTCATCACCTCCGACGCGCAGCTGCTGCGCTATCCGGCCTCCCAGGTGCGGCCGCAGGGCCGCCCGGCGGGCGGCATGACCGGCATCAAACTCGCCGAGGGCGCCGAGGTCATCTCGTTCACGGCAGTGGATCTGGCGGGCGATGCGGTGGTGTTCACCGTCGCGGGTTCGCACGGGACGCTGGACGACTCGATCGCGACGGCGAAGCTGACACCGTTCGACCAGTACCCCCGGAAGGGGCGGGCCACGGGCGGCGTGCGCTGCCAGCGTTTCCTGAAGGGCGAGGACGTGCTGCTCCTGGCCTGGGCGGGCGCGGCGCCGGCCCGGGCGGCGCAGAAGAACGGCGAGCCCGCCGAGCTGCCGGAGATCGACCCGCGGCGCGACGGCTCGGGGACAGCCCTCGCGTCGCCGGTGGCGGTGCTGGCGGGGCCGGCGAGCTAGGACCCCGGCTGCCACGTCTTCGGACATCGGAACAAGGGACCGTCCGGGCCGATCCGTCGAGGGTCAGTCCGGACGGTCGCTCACCAAGAGGTCGTCGGAGGAGAAGTCGGACCGGGTGTCGGACAGTTCCTCGGTGGACCCGTCGCGTACGTATCGCAGGATTCCCCACAGGCTGTGTTCCTCCGGGGCCTCCTGCACGCCGGTGACGCGGGCGGCATCCAGTTCCGCCAGCAGGGCGGAGGCGTCGATGCCGGAGCCGATGAGGACGAGCCGGGTCTGCCGCCCGCCGTCCTGCGGCGGCCAGGGCTCGGGGTAGAAGCGCAGGAACCTGCCGACGGAGTGGACGGCGTAGCGGTTACGGGGATCGAGGGCGCCGAAGTCGACGAAGCCCTTGATGCGGTAGAGGCCCTCCGGCCGTGAGTCGAGGAACTCCAGCAGCCGGCGTGGGTGGAGCGGGTCGTCCGAGGTGAACGAGGCGCTTTCGTAGGCGGCGTGCAGATGGCGGCCGTGCCCGGTGCCGTTGCGGTCGTGTGTGTCGGGTTCGTGGACGTCGTCGAAGGAGAGCTGGCCCACACGTTCCGACGGCGGGCGCGGTTCGAAGAACAGCTCGGCGTCGACGCGCCCGTACGACGCCGGGATCACCGCCGCCCGGCCGGCGAGAGCGGTGATCCGCTCACACAGCACCCGCAGGGCCGCCTCACCGGCCCGGTCGGCCTTGTTCAGGACGACCAGGTCGGCGACCCCGAGGTGCCGGTCGATCTCCGGGTGCCGTGCACGGGTCTGCTCGAACTCGGCCGCGTCGACGACCTCGACGAGACCGCCGTACACGATCCTTTCGTTCTCGCTGGCCAGCAACATCCGGACAAGCTCCTGCGGTTCCGCAAGCCCGCTCGCCTCGATGACGATCACATCGAGGCCGACGGCCGGGCGCGTGAGCTTGTCGAGGAAGACATCGAGTTCGCTCGCGTCGACGGCGCAGCACAGGCAGCCGTTGCCGAGGGAGACGGTGGAATCGCCGAGCTGTCCGGCCACTGTCATCGCGTCGATCTCGATCGATCCGAAGTCGTTGACGATCGCGCCGATCCGGGTGCCGCGGCTGGTCCGCAGCAGGTGGTTGAGCAAGGTCGTCTTACCGGATCCCAGAAAGCCGGCGAGGACGATGACGGGGATCTGCGACGTGCTCAAGACTGCACCTCCGGGCTCCGCTGCGCTTCGGGCCCTCAGGATATGGGCCGAGGGCACGGGGCCTGCGAGCGCCGGTATCGGCCGGCGACACGGGGCCGGAGTGCGCAGTTGGTTGCGCCTGAGTCGCAGGCTGGCGACGGAGCTCGCTGGGGCATCCCACTGCACCCGGCTTCAGCGTCGGGACCACCGCAGTCCGCCCGGCCCTTCCTGCGGACTGACGTTGATCTTGAACGTGGAGGTGGCTGTTCCTGATGTCCTGGGCGTTGCCACTGAGCCTCAGTCCGTGAAGGTGACCTCGCCGACCGCCGGACCTGTCCGTTCTCGGGCATCTCGTTCGCCCAGAGAGCGAAGCCGGACTTGGCGTCGAACGCGTCACCGCTCTTGTGCGCCCCCCGAAGTGGCCGCCGGCCCGCACGACGGAGACGTTCTCGACCGTCGTCGGTCCGGTGCCGAAACCGTTCATCGGACAGCCGAAGTCCAGGGAACTGATGGTGATGCCGGGGTAGACCAGGCTGTCGGCGATGTCGGATGTTGCGGAAGGTGTCGTAGCCGCCGAATGAAAGACGGCCGCAAGGAGCGCAAGCGCTTTGCGTGCGGAACGCAATTTCGGAAAGCGGACAGCTGCGCTTACCGTTCCTAGGCATGAGTCCCGTTCCGACCGCCCCCGCCCGGCGACGGCGGTTCGGCTGGCCGCAGCGGGTCTTCTCACAGGTCCTGCTGATGCAGCTGACGATCGTCACCGGGGTCATCGCTCTGGCCACAGGCCTTTTCCTCGCCCCGCTCAGCGCCCAGCTCGACGATCAGGCCATGCGCCGCGCGCTCGCCATCGCGGAAACCACCGCGTCACCCGAGCTCGCCGAGGATGTGACCGGTTCCCGGCCGACCGCCGACGGCCCGGTCCAGGCCGAGGCCGAACGGATCAGGCAGGCCACCGGAGCCGAGTACATCGTGGTCATGGACGGGCGCGGCGTGCGCTGGTCCCACACCTCCCCCGCCCAGATCGGCCGGATCGTCTCCACCGACCCGAGCGAGGCGCTGGCCGGGCGGGACGTGATGGAGATCGACAGCGGCACCCTCGGGCGGTCCGCCCGCGGCAAGGTGCCGCTGCGCGACGAGGAAGGCCGGATCGTCGGCGCGGTGTCCGTCGGCATCGAGTACGACAGCGTGCGGGCCCGGCTGCTGGCGGCGATCCCCGGCCTGCTCGCCTACGCCGGCGGCGCACTGGCCGTGGGGGCGCTCGCCGCGTACCTGATCTCCCGCAGACTCCAGCGGCAGACCCATGACCTCGCCTTCTCCGACATCTCCGCCTTGCTCGCCGAGCGCGAGGCGATGCTGCACAGCATCAGGGAAGGCGTCGTAGCCCTGGACGCGGCCGGGCGTGTGCGGCTGCTGAACGACGAGGCGCAGCGGCTGCTCGGGGTGGGGCCGGAGGCCACGGGACGGCCGCTGGACGAGGTGCTGGGCGAGGGACGCGCCAGTGACGTCCTGGCGGGCCGGGTGAGCGGTGACGACCTGCTGACGGTACGCGGCAGCAGGGTCCTCGTCGCCAACCGGATGCCGACCGACGACGGCGGCGCCGTCGTCACCCTCCGCGACCGCACGGAACTCGAGCAGCTGGGCCGTGAGCTCGACTCCACCCGCGGGCTGATCGACGCGCTGCGCGCGCAGGACCACGAGCATGCCAACCGCCTGCACACCCTTCTCGGCCTGCTGGAGCTGGAGATGCACGAGGAGGCGGTGGAGTTCGTCACCGAAGTGGTCGGGGTGCACCGGGCCACCGCGGAGCAGGTGACGGAGAAGATCCACGATCCGCTGCTCGCCGCGCTGCTCGTCGGCAAGGCGACGGTCGCTGCGGAGCGCGGGGTGTCGCTGCGGATCGCGCCCGCCACCCTGCTGCCCGACCGGCTGGTGGACCCGCGCGGGCTGGTCACGATGGTGGGCAACCTGGTCGACAACGCGCTGGACGCGGCAGCGGGCACACCGGACCCGCGGATCGAGGTCGAGCTGCACACCGTCGGCAGCACGGTGATCCTCCGGGTCGCCGACAGCGGTCCCGGTGTCCCGGCCGAGCACCGCGAGCTGATCTTCACCGAGGGGTGGACCACCAAGGAACTGCCGGCCCACGGCAAGCGAGGCCTCGGGCTGCCGCTTGTCCGCAGGTTCGCCGAGCGGCAGGGCGGTAGCGCCACGGTCCGCGAATCGGCCTCCAAGGGCGCCGAATTCGTCGTGGTACTGCCCGACGCCCTGGCCGAGACCGGTCCGGACGAGGACCTCCCACCGATTTCCCGACCGCTCGACGCACCGGATCCCGGCGAGATCGGCATACCGGGTGGGGCGGGCGTCGCACGAAACCTCCGGCAGGCGCGATGATCGACGTACTGGTCGTGGACGACGACGTCCGGGTCGCCCGCATCAACGCTGCCTATGTCGCCAAGGTGCCCGGCTTCCGGGTCGTCGCTGAGGCCCATTCGGCCACGGAGGCGCTCGCGAGGATCGCCAAGGCGCCCGTCGATCTGATCCTGCTCGATCACTATCTGCCCGACGAGAACGGTCTGTCGGTCGTCCGGGAGCTCCGCGCGCTCGGCCATCAGACGGACGTGATCATGGTGACTGCCGCCCGGAACGTGGCGACCGTCCAGGCGGCGATGCGCCACGGCGCCCTCCAGTACCTGGTCAAGCCCTTCAACTTCGCCGGGCTGCGCGCCAAGCTCGAGGCGTACGCGACACTGCGGCGCGCCCTGGACGGCGGTGGGGAGGCGGAACAGGCCGACGTCGACCGGATCTTCGGCACGCTGTCGGCCGGGGCGATCGCGCCGGAACTCCCGAAGGGGCACTCCCCCACCACGGCCGAGCTGGTCCGCCGGGTGCTGCTGGCCGCCGACGGCCCGTTGTCGGCCCAGGAGATCGCGGAACGCGCGGGCGTGAGCCGGCAGACCGCCCAGCGCTATCTGAAGCTCCTCGAGCGGGCGGGCAGGGTGCGGCTCACGCTCAGGTACGGCGAGACCGGCCGCCCGGAGCACCGTTACGTGTGGGTGGCGAGCACCTGACGCCACCCGGACTCCGTTTCGGACCTCACGGCCAGCGCCGCGGCGTCAGACGGCGCCCGCTCCCGTCAGCGCCCGTACCTCGGTCTCGGCGTGCTTCGCCGCGTCCGGCGGTTCGGAGGAGACGATCGTGCCGATCCAGCCGGCCAGGAAGCCCAGCGGGATGGAGACGAGCCCCGGGTTCTCCAGCGGGAAGACGTGGAAGTCCACACCCGGGAAGAGCGACCGCTCACTGCCGGAGACGACCGGCGACACCAGCACGAGCAGCACCGCGGGCACCAGCCCGCCGTAGACGGCCCAGACGGCGCCGCGCGTGGTGAAGTTCCGCCAGAACAGCGAGTAGAGCAGGACAGGCAGGTTGGCGGAGGCGGCCACGGCAAAGGCCAGGCCGACGAGGAACGCGACGTTCAGGTCGCGGGCCAGCAGCCCGAGCCCGATCGCGACGGCGCCGATGCAGACGGCGGCGATCCGGGCGACGGCGACCTCGCTGTACCGGCGGGCGCACTCCTCCGCGCCCGCCGGCCTGGCCGCGCGCCGGCGCCGCAGCGTCGCGTACAGGTCGTGCGCGACGGAGGCCGAGGAGGCCAGCGTGATCCCCGCGACGACGGCCAGGATGGTCGCGAAGGCCACGGCGGCCACGACCGCGAACAGGACGGCACCCCCGGTGGACCCTGCCCCGCCGCCGAGGTCGAGGGCGAGCAGCGGCACGGCCGTGTTGCCCGCGGCGTTGGACGCCCGGACCTCGTCGGTGCCGACCACGGCGGCCGCTCCGAAACCGAGCACGATCGTCATCAGGTAGAAGCTGCCGATGAGACCGATGGACCAGACGACCGAGCGGCGAGCGGCCCGCGCGGTCGGCACGGTGTAGAAGCGGGACAGGATGTGCGGCAGCCCCGCCGTGCCCAGCACGAGCGCCAGACCGAGGCTGATGAAGTCCAGGCGTGCGGTCCAGTCCCCGCCGTACCTGAGGCCCGGCGCGAGGAAGTCCTTGCCGTGGCCGCTGCGTGCGGCGGCGGAGTCGAGCAACTGGTTGAAGTCGCCGTGGAATCGCATCATCACCAGCACGGTCATCGCGATCGCGCCCGCCATGAGCAGCACGGCCTTCACGATCTGGATCCAGGTGGTGGCCCGCATGCCTCCCATGGACACGTAGATCACCATCAGCGCTCCCACGCCGATGACGGTCCACGACCGGGCGGACTCGCTCGTGCCGCCCAGGAGCAGCGCGACCAGGCTCCCGGCTCCCACCATCTGCGCCACCAGGTACAGGACGGAGACGGCGACCGAGGAGGTGCCGGCCGCGATGCGCACCGGCCGTTCCTTCATCCTGGCGGCAACGACGTCGGCGAGGGTGAACCGGCCGCAGTTGCGGACCAGCTCGGCGACGAGCAGGAGCACGACGAGCCAGGCGACCAGGAAGCCCACGGAGTAGAGCATCCCGTCGTAGCCGTAGAGCGCGATGAGCCCTGAGATGCCGAGGAAGGAGGCGGCCGACATGTAGTCACCGGCGATGGCGAAGCCGTTCTCCATCGGGGAGAACAGCCGTCCGCCCGCGTAGAACTCCTCCGGGGAACCGTGCCTGTTGCGGCTCACCCAGGTGGTGATGCCGAGGGTGACCGCGATGAACGCGCTGAACAGCAGCAGGGCGAGCGCCTGATGGTCCCCGTTCAACGTCCGGCCCCTCTCGTCATCTCCTGCGTGTCCCACCGCAGATCGAGCGCGGCCCGGTCCCTCCGCAGTCGGGCGTGGCGGGTGTACGCCCAGGTCAGCAGGAAGGTGGTCAGGAACTGCGCGAGTCCCGCGACCATCGCCACATTGATCGCCCCGGCCACCGGCCTCGCCATCAGCCCCGGCGCGGTCGTGGCCGCGACGACGTACGCCAGGTACCACAGGAGGAAGGCGGCGGACGCGGGCACGACGAACCGCCGGTAGCGGGCGCGCACTTCCTGGAAGGCCTCGCTGCGCTGTACTTCCAGATAGATGTCGGCGGCGCTGCGTCCGGCCGTCAGGTCTCCCCCGGTGAGCGGCGCGCCGGGGGCAGGGGCTCCGGTGCTGTCCCGGTCGCTCCAGCCCGAGGCCAGCGCGTCGTACCACGGGTCCTCGAGCCGCACTTGTGCGGCGTCCGGGCCTTCCTGCTTCTCCACGCTCACCTCTCCTTGCCGACGAACCGTTTCGGCCGCCTGCCCAAGGATGGACAGAGTGGGAAGATCCCGGACTCTTCTCCGGGGGTCTTCACCCCATCAGGTGACGTTTGTCCCAGGAGGCTTCGCGAGACCCTCCCGATAGGCGTACCGGACCGCCTGTGCCCGGTCGTGCAGGCCGGCCTTCGCGAACAGGTTGTTGATGTGGGTCTTGACCGTGGCGGTGGAGATGCCCAGCGTCGCGGCGATGTCCGCGTTCCCCAGGCCCTCGGCGATCAGGGCCAGCACCTCGCCCTCGCGGGCGGTCAGCCCGTCGGGCAGCCGGGGACCGGCCGGCGGCGGCTCCGCCATGACCTGCTCGAGCAGACGCCGCTGGACCACCGGGGAAAGCCCGGCCCGGCCGGCGACGACGTCCTGGATCGCCCGCACGATCTCGTCCCCGTCGGCGTCCTTGGTGAGGTATCCCCGTGCGCCGGCCCGCAGAGCGGGGAAGAGCGAGTCGTCGTCCGCGTAGGTGGTCAGCACGACGACCTGGGTGGCGGGGTACTCACCGCGGATGCGGCGGGTGGCCTCCACGCCGTCGACCCGTGGCATCCTCAGGTCCATCAGGACGACGTCGGGCGACAGTTGGGCGACGAGCGCGAGCGCCTCCTCTCCGTCCCTGGCCGAACCGACGACCTCGATGCCGGGCAGCAGTCCCAGCAGCATCACGATGCCCTCGCGCACCACGGCCTGGTCGTCGGCGACCACGACCCGCGCGATCTCCCCGGTCATACCGGCACCCGAAGCCGCACCACGAACCCCTCCCCCTCCGGACCCGCCTCGAGCGTGCCGCCGAGCAACTCCGCACGCTCGCGCATACCGAGCAGACCGTATCCGGCGCCGGATCCTCCGAGTTCGCCGGACACCGGCGGCCCGTCCGGCGCCGGCCTTCCCGAGTCCCTCACTTCCAGGACCACTTCGGCGTCCAGGTAGGCGAACAGGATCCTGACCACCGCTCCCGGCGCGTGCTTGCGGACATTGGTCATCGCCTCCTGCGCCACCCTGCGCACCGCCTGCGAGGCGTCCGCGGACAACCGCCGCCGCAACCCGGTGACTTCGACGGACACCGGACCGCTTGCCGCCAGCTCCCGGAGGTACTCCTCCACGGGAGCCATCTCACCACGCAGCGCCGACAGCGCCTGTCGGGTCTCCGCCAGTCCCTCGCGGGCCATGCCGCGCGCGGCGACGACCCGCTCCAGGATCCGGTCGCGGAAGGGCCCTTCAGGGCCCCGCTCGATCTGCAGGCGGGCCGCTTCCAGATGCACCAGCTGCGCCGACAGGCTGTGCGCCAGCACATCGTGGATCTCACGGGCGATCCTGGCCCGCTCGGCGAGAGCGGCGGAGACCGCCTCGGCCTCACGGGCCGCCCGCTCCTGCGCGAGCAGCCGGAATCCCGCGCCACGGGCCTGGGCGTCGAGACGCAGGGCGCACCCGCCGAGCACGACGGCGGCGGTGGTGAGCAGTGCTCCCAGTGTGCTCTGCGCGGTCAGCAGGAATCCGGCCACCGGAAGCGTGACGATCGCGACGACCGGGGCCACCGGCAGCCGCTCGATCGCCATGAGGGCGACCGAGACCCACAGCACCATGGCCGGCACGTCCGCCCCGGCGGCGTGCGCACCGAGGCCGGTGACCGCGATGATGCCGAGCAGCCCCAGCGAGGCGGGCAGCCGGTTCTCGACAGTGGTGTGGTGGTAGCGCGCGGCGGACACCGCACAGCCCAGGAGACCCAGCGGCGGAAGCACCGCTCCCCAGCCGTGGAAGACCTCGGAGGTGTACGCGCTGTACACCGCCCACGACGACAGGGCGGCGAGCAGCGCGACGTCGAGCGCGTGCCGGGCCCTCGGGACACCTATGCCGGACAGGGCCTCGCGGGTGGGCCACTCGGTCCATTTGCTCCTGGGCACGCCGGGCACGTGTGTCCTCCTCCGTCGCACCCGATGCTAGGGAGCGGGGAGCCCGGGGGGATCGGACCAGGGGTGGAGTCCTCGGCTCCACCCCTGGGTGCACGACCGGTCGTACCGGTCAGGCGTCGATGCGCGAGCGGTCCAGCGTGGCCGCCGAGCTGGTGATGAACTCCTTGCGCGGAGCGACCTCGTTGCCCATGAGCAGGTCGAAGATCTGCTCCGAGGACTCCAGGTCCCCGATGTTGATGCGGCGCAGGGTCCGGTGACGCGGATCCATGGTCGTCTCCGCCAGCTGGTCGGCGTCCATCTCACCAAGGCCCTTGTAGCGCTGGATGGAGTCCTTGAACCGGACACCCTTGCGCTGGAACTCCAGCAGCGTCTGCCGCAGCTCGTTGTCGGAGTACGTGTAGACGTACTTGTCCTGGCCCTTCTTGGGCTGGATCAGCTCGATCCGGTGCAGCGGCGGCACGGCGGCGAACACCCGGCCGGCCTCCACCATGGGCCGCATGTAGCGCTGGAAGAGCGTCAGCAGCAGACAGCGGATGTGCGCGCCGTCGACGTCGGCATCGACCAACAGGACGATCTTGCCGTAGCGGGCGGCGTCGATGTCGAACGTCCGGCCCGAGCCGGCCCCTATGACCTGGATGATCGCCCCGCACTCGGCGTTCTTCAGCATGTCGGAGACCGACGACTTCTGGACGTTGAGGATCTTGCCGCGGATCGGCAGGAGTGCCTGGAACTCGCTGTTGCGCGCCAGCTTGGCGGTGCCGAGCGCCGAGTCGCCCTCGACGATGAAGAGCTCGCTGCGCTCGACGTCGTCACTGCGGCAGTCGGCGAGCTTGGCGGGCAGGGACGAGGACTCCAGGGCGGTCTTCCTGCGCTGCGCCTCCTTGTGCTGGCGGGCCGCGATACGCGTACGGGCGGCCGCCACGGCCTTCTCCAGCACCGCGCGGGCCTGTGCCTTGGCGTCCCGCTTGGTGGACGTCAGGAACGCCTTGAGCTCCTTGGCCACCACGTTGGCGACGATCCTGTTGGCCGCGGAGGTACCGAGGACCTCCTTGGTCTGGCCCTCGAACTGCGGCTCCGCGAGGCGGACGGTGACGACGGCGGTGAGCCCCTCCAGCGCGTCGTCCTTCACGATGTCGTCCTCGGCGACGCGCAGCATCTTGGCGGAGCGCAGCACCTCGTTCATCGTCTTGGTCACGGAACGTTCGAAGCCGGTCACATGGGTGCCGCCCTTGGGGGTGGCGATGATGTTGACGAAGGACTTGAGCGTGGTGTCGTACCCGGTGCCCCAGCGCAGGGCGATGTCCACGCCGAGCTCGCGGGTGACCTCCGTCGGCGTCATGTGGCCGCGCTCGTCGAGCACGGGGACGGTCTCCTTGAACGTGCCCTGGCCGGTGAGCCTCAGCACGTCGCAGACCGGCTTGTCCTGGGCCAGGTACTCGCAGAACTCGCTGATCCCCCCGTCGAAGCGGAAGGTCTCCACGCTCTTGCCCTCGCCGCCGGCGTCGCTCAGGCCGCGCTCGTCATGGACGACGATGGTCAGGCCGGGCACGAGGAAGGCGGTCTGACGGGCGCGCTGGTGGAGCGTCTCCAGGGAGAGCTTGGCGTCCTTGAGGAAGATCTGGCGGTCCGCCCAGTACCGGACGCGGGTGCCGGTCCTGGCCTTCGGGACGCGCTTGCCCTTGCGCAGGCCGTTCGCCGGGTCGAAGGGAGCGTCGGGGCCGGACTCGGTGAAGATGCCGGGCACGCCGCGCCGGAAGCTGATCATGTGGGTCGCGCCACCGCGGTCGACCTCGACGTCGAGGCGGGCGGAGAGGGCGTTCACCACCGAGGCGCCTACACCGTGGAGACCGCCGGAGGCCGCGTAGGAGCCGCCGCCGAACTTGCCGCCGGCGTGCAGCTTGGTCATCACGACCTCGACCCCGGAGAGCCCGGTCTTGGGCTCCACGTCCACGGGGATGCCGCGGCCGTTGTCCCGAACCTCGACGGAGCCGTCCTCGTGGAGGATCACCTCGATGTGGTCGCAGTGGCCGCCGAGGGCCTCGTCGACGGAGTTGTCGATGATCTCCCAGAGGCAGTGCAGGAGGCCGCGGCTGTCGGTCGAGCCGATGTACATGCCAGGTCGTTTGCGAACCGCCTCGAGCCCCTCCAGGACGAGCAGGTGCCGCGCGGTGTAGTTGGAGCCGTCACGGTCTGCTGTCAGCAGTGCTGTGGACGGCACGGACGATTCGGCGGTCACGCGGTTCGCTCCTCGCTGAATTTCAAATGTGGCCAAGGGGGGTACGGGCCCGGCGTCGGTCGCCGGTGAGAGCGTACCGAGGCCTGGTAGAGCCGATGTAACGCCACCCACCCGATTTCTCATGCTAGTGCAGCTTCGCATGGGTGTTCGATAGCTCGATGGAGTGACGTGCACATCACGTTCCCAACGGGGCATGAACCATTTAGGCTCCGGGCACGTCCTCATCAACAACCGGCACCCGGCCGGGAGGGCCAAACGAGACAAGCAATGCGAAATCCGTAGAGCGAAGCAATACGGCTCATTCGCCGCCAACCGGCAGCAGACAGCCACCTCGGGAAAAAGTTTCGAGGAAAAGCCACGAGCGGGAACGTTTTCGGCCTGGTTGGATGTTGACCCTGGTACGACAGCTCGTCGAGCTAGAGAAGAGGCGACGTGACTACTGTTCTGACCCCCGCGAGCCCGCTGACGGCCGCTGACCGCTGCGACCGCTGCGGCGCCCAGGCTTATCTGCGCGTCGTACTGATCAGCGGTGGTGAACTGCTCTTCTGCGCCCACCACGGGCGCAAGTTCGAGCCGGAACTCAAGAAGATCGCCGCGGAAATACAGGATGAGACGGACCGCCTGACGGCTGTGCCGGCAGACACCGGCGAAGAGGATCACTGACACCTCACATCCCGACGAGCCAAGGGCCGGTCCAGGACCGGCCGATGGGCGGCTCCCCCGGCCACTGGGGGAAGCCGCCCGCTCTCGTTCCGTGACTTTTTTCCGGGTGCCGCGGCCGGACCGATCAGTCGGCGCCCATCGTGCTCGGCACCACCGCAGAGACCCGCGTATAGACGCCCGGACCATCAGGGCGCCCGCAGCCGCTGCCCCAGGAGACCAGGCCGATGAGCTTGCCTCCGGCGATCAGCGGCCCTCCGCTGTCCCCCTGGCAGGCGTCGTGCCCGCCCTTCGGGTCCCCCGCGCACAGCATCGTGGAGCTTCTGTACCTGCTGCCCTGCCCGCCGGGGTAGGCCTTCGCGCACGTCTCGTCCGGCAGGACGGAGACCCGTGCCGCCCGCAGCGACGACGCGTAACTGCCATTGCCCTGTGTGTCACCCCATCCGTACACGGTCGCGGCCGTGCCCACCTCGTACGCCGGGTCCCCCGCCGCCGCCACCGGCAGCACATGACTCTTGGGCAGGGCCTCCGAGAGGGTCAGCAGCGCCATGTCTGCACTGTTCGTCACCGGGTCGTACGCGGGCGTGACCCACGTTCCCCGTACCGGCACCTCCCGGCCGCCGTCGCCGGCCAGCTCCGAGCGTCCCGCGATCACCAGTAGATCGCGCACGGACGCGGCCTCCTTTCCGAGGACGGCGTTGCTCAGACAGTGAGCTGCTGTCATCACCTTGGTGGGCGCCACGACCACACCTCCGCAGAACTGTCCGCTCCGCGCTGGGCCGAACCGGTCACGGCTGGCCAGCGCGACCACCCATGGACTCTCGTCGGCACGAACCTCGTATCCGCCGACGACGACGCTGTCGGCGGCGGCAGGGAAGGACATCGCCGGTGTTGTCACGACCGCTGCTGCGATCAGAGCCGGCAATCCGGCGATGCTTCGGGCAGTGGGGCGACGCATACGGTCTCCTGACTCTGCGTGAATCCGATCCCACCCAGAGTCGTCCAACCGGCCGCCTCGCGCACCCTCGCGCCACGCCGAAGGGCCCGGCTCCCCCATGGGGATCCGGGCCCTTCGAAGCCGTTCGGCGCGCATGTCCGGCGCCTCGATCAGGTGCGGCCTAGTCGAGGTAGTCGCGCAGGACCTGCGAACGCGACGGGTGACGCAGCTTGGACATCGTCTTGGACTCGATCTGCCGGATGCGCTCTCGCGTCACGCCGTAGACCTTGCCGATCTCGTCCAGGGTCTTCGGCTGGCCGTCGGTGAGACCGAAGCGCATGGACACCACGCCCGCCTCACGCTCGGACAGGGTGTCGAGCACCGAGTGGAGCTGCTCCTGCAGGAGGGTGAAGCTGACCGCGTCGGCCGGGACGACCGCTTCGGAGTCCTCGATCAGGTCGCCGAACTCGCTGTCGCCGTCCTCACCGAGCGGGGTGTGCAGCGAGATCGGCTCACGGCCGTACTTCTGGACCTCGATGACCTTCTCGGGGGTCATGTCGAGCTCCTTGGCCAGCTCCTCCGGAGTGGGCTCACGGCCCAGGTCCTGAAGCATCTGGCGCTGGACGCGCGCGAGCTTGTTGATGACCTCGACCATGTGCACCGGGATACGGATGGTGCGGGCCTGGTCGGCCATGGCGCGGGTGATCGCCTGACGGATCCACCAGGTGGCGTACGTGGAGAACTTGTAGCCCTTGGTGTAGTCGAACTTCTCGACCGCGCGGATCAGACCGAGGTTGCCCTCCTGGATCAGGTCCAGGAAGAGCATGCCGCGGCCCGTGTAGCGCTTGGCCAGCGAGACGACCAGCCGGAGGTTGGCCTCCAGCAGGTGGTTCTTGGCGCGACGGCCGTCCTCGGCGATGATCTCGAGCTCGCGCTTGAGCTTCGGGGCCAGCTTGTCCGAGTTCGCCAGCTTGTCCTCGGCGAAGAGACCGGCCTCGATGCGCTTGGCGAGCTCGACCTCCTGCTCGGCGTTCAGCAGGGGGACCTTGCCGATCTGCTTCAGGTAGTCCTTGACCGGGTCGGCGGTGGCACCGGCGACCGCGACCTGCTGCGCGGGCGCGTCGTCCTCGTCGTCGTCGGAGAGGACGAAGCCCTTGCTCTCACCCTCGGGCTCTTCCTCGTCGCCCTTGCCCGCGGGCTGGGCCTCGTCGAGCAGCTCCTCGCCCTCGGCGTCGTCGCTGTCCTTCTTGGCGGTGGTCTTCTTCGCCGCCGTCTTCTTGGCGGTGGTCTTCTTCGCCACCGTCTTCTTGACCGTGGCCTTCTTGGCGGCCGCCTTCTTCGCGGGCGTGGTCTCCGAGGACTCGTCAGCCGGGACCTCGACGGTCTCGGCGGTCGGAGCCGCGGTGGCCGCAACGGTCTTCGCCGTGGTGGTCTTGGCGGCGACGGTCTTGGTGGCGGTGCGCTTTGCCGGGCTCTTCGCTGCGACGCTCTTGCGGGCGCGCTTGGGCGACTCCGCTGCACTGACCATCAGCGTCACACCCTCTTCCTCGAGGATCTGATTGAGGCTGCGCAGAACATTCTTCCACTGGGTTGGCGGAATCTGGTCAGCTTCGAAGGCACGACGCACGTCATCGCCGGCGATCTGCCCATCAGCCTTTCCCCGCTCGATGAGCGCCATCACAGACTCGGACTCGGCGATCTCCGGCGGGAGCGTACGGGATGTGCTGGCCGACACGAACAACCTCTCGGAACGATGGAAACGGCTTCCGGCCCCACCCATGATCGGGCCGGAGCCGACGACCACCGGGCTGCGGATGTGCCGGTGGCGCGGGCAACACCCAGGAGCTGTCACAGCGCCGTGTACGGCGGCTGTATTCCCTCCTCGGCTGTCACCTCTTAGGTCATCGCGCTGTCTCGAGGAGTGTTACGCCCAATCCACGTGGTCCGAGTCACACCCCAAATGCCGCTTTACGGTCGAAGTGGTGCGATCGGTGCAGTGCGAGTCGCCGGACCCCCCTGGGAATCCGGCGACATGCAGCCCGAACACCGTCGCACTCACCGACCGCCGCCGAGGTCAGTGCTCACGCGGCGCGGGGACCACTCGCTCCCCTTCCGGGTGAACGGTGAGAAGCCGGCGCATGGCGGACTCGGCGGCGTGGGCGTCACCGGAGGCGAGAGCTTCCGCGATGTGGGCGTGGTGCGACAGGGACGCCTCGGTCGGGCGGTCACAGCCCGCGACCGGGCCGCCGGACACCTGGAGCGCGGCCGAGACGATGCCCGACAGGTGCTCGAGCATGCGGTTGCCCGCGAGCTGGATGAGCAGGGAGTGGAATTCGGCGTCGGCACGCGAAAAGGTGAGGCCGTCACCCTGGGCCAGGGCGTGGCCCATGATCTCGACCATGTCACCGAGACGCTGCTGGACGTCCTCACGGCCGTGACCGGCGGCGAGTCGGGCCGCCAGTGGCTCGATCGTCCAACGCAGCTCGCTCAGCTCACGGCGCTGGTCGTCGCGCTGCGGGCCGAAGGCGCGCCACTCGATGATGTCGGGGTCGAGAAGGTTCCAGTCGCTGACGGGCCGGACCCGGGTGCCGACATTGGGGCGGGCGCTGACCAGCCCCTTCGCCTCGAGGACACGGAGAGACTCCCGCACGACCGTGCGGGAGACCTCGAAGCGCTGGCCGATCTCCTCGGGGACGAGCGGACGGTCGGCCCCGAGATCGCCCGAGACGATCATCTGGCCGAGCTGCTGGACGAGTTGGCCGTGCAGGCCGCGACCGCGGCTGCCTGCCGTACGGCGGCCCACCCGGCCCAATTCGGTGTCGGCCGCTTCCCAGGCGGTAGGAGCGACGCGATCTGCCGCGGGCGACTCCCCGTAGCCGTAACGGTCGAGTTCCCCCGGACCGGCCAGACCGGTCTCGGCGGGGCGGGCGGGGGGCATCATGGTGTGCGCAAGGGTACTCACGCATCCTTTGTCGGCTCAGCTTCCGAGCCCCTTGAGGTCTTTGGTGAAAAGCACACGAAAGGGTGATCGGCGCTCACCCTGCAATTGACGCCTTATCGGGAATAAACGGGCATTCCTCAGGGCGTTGTGGGCGGTTCACGGACAGCCGGTCGCGGTTGATCACCAAAAGGCCCTCCGGTGAAGGCCGGTGAACACATACGTGCAGATCAGGCCACCAGCGGCAACATCGGCGCGACGCCCACGGGTTGCGGCGGCAACCGCATCGCTGCGATCGGCCGGCGATCCGCCTTGGGAAGCTCGACCCCGCCACGCTTTCGGAGCCCGCCGGGCAGTCGGCGATCGAACGGACTGCCGGTACGACAAGCACCTTGTGTGCGCGGGGTGCCGCGAGGACCGGCCCGGCCAGAACCGCCGCGACTCCGGCCGCGGCGACTCCGAAGACCCCCCGCGGCGAGCAGGCCCGACCATGCGCATCCGCCCCAGAGGGCGCACCAACCATTCGCCGGCGCAGGCCAGTCGGGCGGCAGCGCCACCGATTCCGCCTGAACACCAGCCGGAGCGCGCGTGCACATCGAGGGCCGCCACGAGCCGCCGCGAGCGTGACGGCGGACGCCGCCGTCACACAGAGCTTGGCCAGAACCAGTCCCAGCCGGCGGGGCACCGTGCCCCGCGCGGACGTGAGAGCCGGGTAACGGAACTCCTCACCGATGGCGAGCGCACCGATCAGCCCGGCCCCGAACGCCGCGGGAGGCAACGGCAGGAAACCGGGCCGGGCGGCGATGGTGTGCGGCTTCACCGTGGGCGCGCCGGTCCGGGCGAGCATGAGGCACAGGGCGAGCGAGGCGGCAACCGCGGCCGGAGCAATCAGCGGAGAGGTCCGGACACCGAGGAGCCGGCGGAACGGAACTCGTAGCGCAGTGGCCACCGGGGACTGCGCACCGGCTGCGGCGCCCTCGGAACGGCGGGGGTGAAGGGCCGCGGGGGCGGGGCGGGGGTGGGGGGGGGGGGGGGGGGCGGGAGGGGGGGGGGGGGGGGGCCGGCTCGGGGGTTGCTGCCGGAACTGGAGCTGAGGACGGGGAGGTAGTCGAGGGCGGGGTGGCGCGGGACTCCGCTGGAGTTGCGGTCTCGGTGACGGGCCCGCCTCGGGCGCCGGAACCGTGTCGCCGACCTCCTCGGTGAGGCGGTGGACGAGTGCGCCGTGCCGGAAAGCGGTCCCGCCCACCTCGGCACAGCTGCTGCCGAAGACGGCAAGCACACCACCGCTCTCGGCGACCACCTCCATCGAGCGCCGCTTCGCGCGCGCCCCGCGCGCGAGGACGGCGGAGAGAGGGACCGCGTGCGGGGTGGGGCGACCGGGGGCCGGAGCCGGGTCCGTGAGAACTCTGCGGCCCGGCGAGCAGGCGCCCCTCGTACAGCGTGACGACGCGGTCGGCGACCCGGGCGGCCTCCTTGGGCTCGCGCAGCGCGCACAGAACCGTTCCGCCATGAAAAGCGTGCGCCCGCAGCAGCGCGAACAGCCGGCTTCGGTCGCGGGGCGAGAGCCCGGCCGGGGTAGTCGAGGACCAGCGTCTGCGGGTGGCCGAGAAGGGCGGACGCCAGCCCCAGTCGGCGGTCCATGGCCGAGGGAGCTCCCTGGAGGCGCGTTCCAGCGCCGGCTGCCCCGTGGACTCGCGGAGGAGTAGCCCGGGCGCTGATTTCCGCGGGCGCTCACGGCGTGCCTGCGACAGCCCTGCCCTTCCGGACCGTGCGTGCGGGGCCACTGCGTGCGGCCCCGCCCGAGGTCAGACCTCGGGCCGCAGCATCGGCGGGTTCAGGATCGTGGCGCCGCCGGCCCGGAAAAGCTGGGCGGGCCGGCCGCCCTGCCGGGTGGTCGTGCCACCGGCGGGGACCAGGAAGCCTGGCGTACCAGTGACCTTGCGGTGGAAGTTGCGGGGGTCGAGGGCGACGCCCCACACAGCCTCGTACACCCTCCGCAGCTCTCCGACGGTGAACTCCGGTGGGCAGAACGCCGTGGCCAGGGACGAGTACTCGATCTTGGAACGGGCCCGTTCCACGCCGTCCGCCAGGATCACCGCGTGGTCGAAGGCCAGCGGCGCCTGCTGTTCGTCCTCCCGGGCGAAAGCAGTACCCCGGGCGAGGAGTTCCTCGACCGGCGCCCAACGGGCGCTGTTAGCGTCGCCGCCGGCACGGGGTGCCGGCAAGTCCGGGGCCAGCACGAGATGCGCGACGCTCACCACCCGCATCCGTGGATCGCGCTTGGGGTCGCCGTATGTGGCGAGCTGTTCAAGGTGGGCGCCGTTGGCCGATCCCGGGGAGGCGGGGTCGTGCGCGCACAGTCCGGTTTCCTCGGCCAGTTCGCGCGCGGCCGCCGCCGCCAGGTCCTCATCGCCCCTGACGAAGCCTCCGGGCAGCGCCCACCGTCCCTGAAACGGCGGCTCGCCTCGGCGTACGACGAGGGCGCAGAGCGCATGCCGACGCACGGTGAGCACGACCAGGTCGACAGTGACGGCAAAGGGCGGGAAGGCCGACGGGTCGTAGGGCGACATGCCGCGATCATAGTCGTCTGCCTGACGATAAACACACCCTTCCCAGCCTGTGCCCCGACGTTTTCGGCTCGGCTCCGGAAGTCCACCGCCATATGGCTCCCACCGCCCAAGTGGAGCCCGCCTGCGTCCTTCTCGACGGGTGCCGGACGGCTCGGGGCCGCTGCGGATGCTCGACTGTCGCCGGACGCTGTCGACCGCCGCGGACTGCGCGATCGTGCCCGTTGCCGGACCCGAAGGTCCGCCGACAACCGCTGGGCCCGCACGCCGTCGGCCACGCCACCGGCACGCGGTCATCGTCTGCTCCTGGCACCGCGCTGCCCGCTGCGCCGTGCGGCACGTGTACGAGCACGAGCGGCCGCTGTTCCGTGGCGTGGGCGGCTGGGCGCGGCACCACTCCGGGGGTGCGTGCGGTGCAAATCGGCCTGGTCCGGCTCGTCGGCGGACGGCCGGACGGGCCCGCCGCGCCGCCGCCGACCGGCCGGAGTGCGGTGCGCGTCGGCGCAGGGTGCTGACGGTGTCCCCTGCGGGGGGACGTCGCGTTGGCCCCGCAGGCAACGGCGCACCGTCTCCGGGTCCAGCCCTTCGTTGCACGCCTGGTGCAGCAGGCGTGCGAAGACGTACTCGGGGTCTGCCCGGAGGGCGAGCCCCAGTGCCACGCGTGCGCCCGGCTCGTCGCCGACGGACCAGGACACCCATCCGGCGAGGGTGAGGGTCGCCGCGGCGTGCTCCGTATAGGGCCCGGCGCAGCGCCTCGACAGAACACGCCAGAGACGCAGGGCCGGAACCGCTTCCTCGCCTTCCATCCATTGCGCTGCCCGGTCCCTCGTCTCCCGGTCCTGGAGGCCGAGGATCACCGCGGCGGCTTCGTCGTCCGAAACGAGCCGGTCGTCATCGGCATCAGCAGCGGGATCGACGTCGGCACGAGGGGCTTCCGCCATCCGTTCCAGCAGAAGGCGTGCCAGCGCGACGGTCTCTCCGGCGACCTCCTGCCGACCCTGCGCGTCGAGAATCCTGGAAGTCAGTGCGGCACCTGCGGCATCCAGCGCTCGCACCTGCTTCTCCGTCGCCGGTCCGGGCTGCGGGGCGAACCGCCGCTCCATGTCGCGCAGGCTTCCGCGCACCCGGACACCCGCGTACGCGGCCGCGGCGGCCATGACCGACGTGCCCGGCAGAGCGAGGGGCGTGCCGTCGGGCGGGCAGCAGCGGGCGTCAGGACAGCAGTAGGACCAGAAACGGCCGTCGGAAATGCACAATGCCTCGTAAACGGGTACGTCGAGGCCTCCGCAGGCGGTGCGCAGCCGCTGCGCGAGCGGGCGCAGGCGCTCCATCACCCGGTCACCCGTCTCGTCGCCGACCGGGTCCTGGCACAGGAAGACGACGATGCCGTCGGGCCGTGGGCCGCGGCGACCGCTGCCCCGGATCAGGCACTCCGCGAGCTGCGCCGCGACGGGCTCCCATTCCCGTGGCGCACGCGGAATGCCGAGCCGCAGCCGCCCGCCGAAGCGTCCGTTGCTGCCGTGCAGGGCGACGAGCACGATCGAATCGGTCGGGTGGAAGCCCATCACGTACGGAAGCGCGTCGGCGAGTTCGCCAGGGCCGCGCAGGGTGATCTGCTGGTCGGGGCCTGATCCGGTGAGGTCGTGGTGCTTGTTCATGCCCCGACGGTCCCGTGCCGGCCCGACTCGTCGCGACCCCTGTGGATAAAGTTGTCCACAGGGCATGGGCTCGTTCGCGCTTTGTCGGTGTCATCGGGTTGCATGGGTGCATGACCAACGCAGACCGCGTGGAGCTTCGGGCTTCCGCCGATTCCGTACTGGCACGGCTCGTCTCCGACACCTCCGGCCGTGCCCGGCTGCGTGAGGACCAGTGGCGGGCCATCGAGGCCCTCGTCGCCGACAAGCGCCGTGCGCTGGTCGTCCAGCGGACCGGATGGGGAAAGTCCGCGGTCTACTTCGTCGCGACATCCCTGCTCCGGGCCCGCGGTAGCGGCCCCACCGTGATCGTCTCTCCCCTTCTCGCGCTCATGCGCAACCAGGTGGAGGCAGCGGCCCGGGCTGGGATCCGCGCCCGGTCGATCAACTCGTCGAACACCGAGGAATGGGAGACGATCCAGTCCGAGGTCGCCGCGGGTGAGGTCGACGTTCTGCTCGTGAGCCCCGAGCGGCTGAACAACCCCGACTTCCGCGATAACGTGCTGCCCCGGCTCTCGGCCGCGACCGGTCTGCTCGTGGTGGACGAAGCCCACTGCATCTCGGACTGGGGCCATGATTTCCGACCCGACTACCGCCGACTGCGCACCATGCTCGCCGAGCTTCCCGCCGGCGTCCCCGTCCTCGCGACTACCGCCACCGCCAATGCCCGGGTCACGGCGGACGTCGCGGAGCAGCTCGGCACAGGCGCGGGCACGGACGCCCTGGTGCTGCGCGGCCCGCTGGACCGGGAGAGCCTCAGCCTCGGTG
The DNA here is from genome assembly GCF_056835925.1 of Streptomyces sp. WAC00040. Lineage (NCBI taxonomy): Bacteria > Bacillati > Actinomycetota > Actinomycetes > Kitasatosporales > Streptomycetaceae > Streptomyces > Streptomyces sp. WAC00040. Next base: position 3,699,570 of record NZ_JAKQZE010000001.1, on the reverse strand, counting down.
TGCTGCAACTCCCGGACGCCGCCAGCCGTCTTGCCTGGCTGGCCGACCATCTCGGCGAGCTGCCGGGTTCCGGAATCATCTACTCGCTGACGGTCGCCGCCGCCGAGGAGGTGACCGCGTATCTGCGCCAGTGCGGTCACACGGTGACCTCGTACACCGGACGCACGGAGAACGCGGATCGCCAGCAGGCGGAGGAGGACCTGCTCGCGAACCGCGTGAAGGCGCTGGTCGCGACCTCGGCGCTCGGGATGGGGTTCGACAAGCCGGACCTCGGCTTCGTCGTGCACCTCGGCTCCCCCTCGTCGCCCATCGCCTATTACCAGCAGGTGGGTCGCGCCGGCCGTGGCGTGGAGCATGCGGAGGTGCTGCTTCTGCCGGGCAAGGAGGACGAGGCGATCTGGCAGTACTTCGCGTCCGTCGCCTTTCCTCCCGAGGAACTTGTGCGGCGCACTCTCGATGTGCTGGCGCAGGCGGACAGGCCGCTGTCCCTGCCCGCGCTGGAGCCCTTGGTGGAGCTGCGGCGCACACGGCTCGAAACGATGCTCAAGGTGCTCGACGTCGACGGCGCCGTGCGCCGGGTAAAGGGCGGCTGGACCACGACGGGCCAGCCGTGGTCCTACGACGGGGAACGCTATGCGTGGGTGGCCCGGCAGCGCGCGGCCGAGCAGCAGGCGATGCGCGAGTACGCCCGCTCCACCGGCTGCCGGATGGAGTTTCTGAGGCGCCAGCTCGACGACGAGGAGGCGACGCCCTGCGGCCGCTGCGACAACTGCTCCGGAGCGCGATTCAGCGACAAGGTGTCGGCGGGGGCACTGGACGCGGCACGTGGGGAGCTGGGCAGGCCGGGCGTCGACGTCGAGCCCCGCAAGATGTGGCCGACCGGACTGGCCGCCGTCGGCGTCACCCTCAAGGGCCGGATCCCGGAGAGCGAACAGTCCTTCACCGGCCGCGCGCTGGGGCGTCTTTCGGACATCGGCTGGGGGAACCGACTGCGCCCGATGTTCGCCCCGCAGGCAGCGGACGGCCCCGTTCCCGACGACATGGCCGACGCGGTCGTGACCGTGCTCGCCGACTGGGCCAAGGGGCCCGGCGGCTGGGCCTCCGGGGCTGTGGACGCGCCGGCCCGGCCCGTGGGCGTGGTGACGATCGCCTCCCGAACCAGGCCCCGTCTGATCGGCTCACTCGGCAGCCGTATCGGGCAGGTCGGCAGGATGCCCCTGCTCGGCACCGTCGAGTACGTGCCGGAGGCACTGGAGGTACACGTTTCGCGCACCAACAGCGCGCAGCGGGTGCGGGCGCTGCACGAGACGCTCGTCGTGCCGCCACATCTGGCCGAGGCCTTGGCCGCCGCGGACGGCCCTGTTCTCCTGGTGGACGACTACTCGGAGAGCGGCTGGACCCTGGCCGTGGCGTCGCGGTTGCTGCGCAGAGCAGGCGCGCAGGGCGTGTTTCCGCTGGTCCTTGCCGTCCAGTCCTGATGCGGAGGGGTCACCGGTGGCAGACAGGGGAAGGGATATGAGAGTCATACCCATCGATATCAGCCGGTCGTGCCGAATTGCTCGTTGCCGCATTCCCATGCGCCAGGAAGAATTGGACTGCTCCCCGCACGGCCCGTAAGCGGTCCCGTAGGGCCATGCCGCGGCGCGCCCTCACCCGACCCTGCCCGCACTGTGGGCGCGTATGCGAAGGGAGGACCGTGACCTTCGGATTCGCTTCGTCCGCAGCCACTTCGATCACCGCATCGGCCAACTCCGCCAACCGCCTTGCCCGGTTGCTCGAACCGGCCGAGTGGGCAGCGGCCGGAATCCCGCTGCTGCGCAACCCGCGCGAGGTCGTCGGCGGACTGCACGCGCGACACCGTCCCGCCCCGGCGACAGCTGTCGTCGCCGTGCTCGATCACGAGGAACGGCTCGCGGCCAGCGCGTCGTTCACCCGGCGTGCCGTCCCGGCGGACGGCTGGGAGTTCCGCAATGCGCTGCTGGCCCATCTGCGCCGCGTGATCCCCCACGATCTGCGTCGGCGTACGCCGGTGCGCACCGCCGTGCTGCTCTACTGCCGTGAGGGCGACGAGCGTTGGACGGAGGAGGACGGGGCCTGGATGTGGGGCCTGCGGGACGCCTGCACGCTGCACGGCCTTCGGTGCGGCGCGTACATCACGCTGACCCGCGGCGGTTGGCAGGTGCTGGGCGAGGGCCGGGGCGGCCGACACCCCAACTCGACGTCCTCACCCGGTCGTCTGGCGGACGCCGGGACCGACAGCGACCATGTACCCCTGCGTACGGCAGGGGGCGCCGTGGACGCGCTCCGGCGCACGGCGGCCCGCTGAAGGTGCGATCCACCGGCTGCCCAGGCACTGGGCAGCCGGGTCGCGACCGGGCCGTGCGGCCCGTTCCGCCGGTGCGGATCAGACGCCCGCGCCGAGCACGGCGTTGATCCGCTCCGGGTCACCGCACACGATGAGAAGCGCCGAAGCCCTTTCCATCGCGGCCGGCAGCGCGCGGGCGGTGGTGTCGTCCGTGCCGCCATTGACGGCGACAACGACCACGGGGCGTACTGCGGCGCGCTCCACGGACGACGCGTCCGCGTAGAAGACATCGTCGCGGGAATCGTGCTGAGCCCAGTAGGCATCCTCGCCGAACGACAGCTCGTGAGCCGCCCACGGGTGCTGGTCTCCGGTGGTGAACACCAAAACGTCGCCGGGGGCGCGACCGGAGTCGAGCAGCAGGTCGACAGCCTCGTCGGCGGCGTCCACCGCGCCACCCGCCGGGGCGGGGACGAGCTGGACCTGCGGCGCGGAACGATTCTCCGGCCGTGACGGCTTGGGCTTGCCGGCAGCGCCGGTCGCACGCTGCGCGGGCGGGGAGGGCCGGGACGGACCGGGGCCCGGGTGACCGGGACGCGGCGAGGCCGCGGAACGCGGACCGGGGACGGGACGGGGGGTCGGCGCGGTGCGGCCTGTGGCCGGAGTGACGCGGGGACCCTGGGCGCTCTCGTGAATGTGAGGCTCCTCGGGAATGAGAGGCATGGGTGGATGTCTATCAAACGCCGCTGCGGATGGCATCGGCGGGTGGCACAAACCGTGCGACGGGTGTTGACGGCGGGGCGAGTTCAGAAGTCGAAGCCGAGCTGGCCCCCGCTTTCGAGTTCGGCCGCCTCCGGCGAGAGCCGGACCTTCTTGAGGTGCCGCCATTGGGGCAGGTAGTCGAGATAGGCCCAGGACAGCCGGTGGTACGGGGTGGGTCCGAGCTCCCGGAGGGCGGCCTTGTGCACGGGCGACGGATAGCCGGCGTTGTCGGCGAAGCCGAACGCGGCGAACTCCTCCGGCAGTTGCGCCATCATCGCGTCCCTGTGCACCTTGGCGATCACCGATGCCGCGGCCACGGCCACACAGGACTGGTCGCCCTTGATCACGGTGCGCACCTGCCAGGGCACTCCCAGGTAGTCGTGCTTGCCGTCGAGGATGATCGCGTCCGGGCGTACGGGGAGCGCTTCCAGGGCCCGGCCGGCGGCCAGTCGGAGCGCCGCGGTCATCCCCAGTTCGTCGATCTCCTCGGAGGAGGCGTGACCGAGGGCGTGAGCCGTGACCCAGCCTTCCAGAAGCTCCGCCATCTCCGCCCGGCGCTTGGGGGTGATCAGCTTGGAGTCGGTGAGGCCGACGGGGGGCCGGCGCAGGCCGGTGACCGCCGCGCAGACCGTGACCGGTCCCGCCCACGCTCCGCGGCCGACTTCGTCGATCCCGGCAACGATCTTGGCGCCGGTCGTGGCCCGGATCGAGCGCTCGACTGCGTGGGTAGGTGGTTCGTAGGCCATGGCGCCAACAAGGGTACGCCGCCCCGGCAGCCGGATGACACCCGGCTCCTGGTCACATTCCGCGGGGCGGCGGCGGACAGCTGTGGGGCCGGAGCAGCGGGACCATGACCTGGTCGATCATCTCGGCGAGGTCCGGGTCCGGCCAGCGGCTTCCACAGATCTTGGAGCGGTACATCAGCAGGCCGGGAATCACGTCGAAGACAAGTTCACAGGCGGCGTCCGCCCGGACGTCGCCACGGCGGACGCCCCGGTGCACCACCTCGCGGAAGAGCTGGGTGGAGGGCCCGATCACCTTGGTGTTGATCAGGTTCTGGAAGCGTTCCGCGGTGACGGTGTCACATTCATAGAGCACCGAACGCAGCGCGATCCCGGTACGGGAGAACATCGCGTCACGCACCCGCCGGCAGACGTGAAGGAGGTCCTCCCGGACGCTGCCGCGGTCGGTGGCCTCGTCGAGGCTCGGCAGACCCGCCTCCAGGGCGTCGGCGACAAGATCTTCTTTCGAGGGCCAGCGACGGTAGACGGCCGCCTTGCCTGTCTGCGCCGAGGCGGCCACCCCCTCCATCGTGAGACCGCTCCAGCCGACCGTACTGAGCTGCTCCAAGGCGGCTTCGAGGATCGCACGTTCCAGCACGGGCCCTCGTCGGCGCAGGGCGACCGGCGCAGCCTCCGCGGCACCGGTCCAGCGCGAAGTGGCCATCTTCATATCTCCGTTGGGGACGGGAGGTTCAGTGAACGCTTGCGTTCACTGACGGGGACTCTCTACGGTTGACGAGAAAGTGAACGGCTTCGTTCACTAACTCATGCGTGGGGGACTCATAGTGACAACCTCTCAGTTAACCGCACCCGCCCCTCCAGGGACTGCCCGCCGACCGGGGCGCCCGGGCATCGCGCTCACCGTCATCGCAGCGTTGCAGCTCATGGTGGTCCTCGACACCACGATTGTGAATATCGCACTCCCGCACATCCAGGGGGCACTCGAGTTCACCACGACCCAGCTCTCATGGGTGGTGAACGCCTACACACTCACCTTCGGAGGGCTTCTGCTGCTCGGCGGCAGAGCGGGCGACATCCTCGGCCGTCGCCGGGTGTTCGTCTCCGGCGTGCTGCTCTTCACCTTCGCCTCGCTGCTGTGCGGCATCGCCCAGGAGCCCTGGCAGATGCTGGCGGCCCGCGCACTGCAGGGCGTCGGTGGTGCGATCGCCTCGCCCACGGCACTCGCTCTGATCACCACGACCTTCCGTGAGGGGCCGGAACGCAATCGCGCCTTCGGTATCTTCGCGGCCGTCTCCGCGAGCGGCGCCGCCATCGGGCTGCTGGCCGGAGGCATGCTCACCGAGTGGCTGGACTGGCGCTGGGTCTTCTACGTGAACCTGCCCATCGGCATCCTCATCGCCGTTCTCGCGCCGGTGTTCATCAACGAGTCGGAACGCAACCCCGGCCGATTCGATGTGGCAGGCGCCCTCACCTCGACCGCGGGCATGGCATCGCTCGTCTACGGCTTCATCAGGGCCTCGGAGGACGGCTGGAGCGATGGGCTCACACTCGGTGCGTTCGCAGCCTCCCTGGTGCTGCTGACCGCGTTCGTACTGACCGAACGCAAGACCCGTGACCCGATCACACCGCTGCGGATGTTCGCAGACCGCAACCGTTCCGGCACGTATCTGATCATGATGAGCCTCGCGGCGGCGATGTTCGGCATGTTCTTCTTCATCGTCCTGTTCGTGCAGAACGTGCTGGACTACAGCCCCATCACGTCCGGACTCGCGTTCCTCCCGGTCACGATGGCGATCATGACCGCGGCCGGCCTCTCCACGAGGCTGCTGCCGGTGCTGGGCCCGAAGCCCTTCCTGACCGCCGGTGCGGTCCTCACGGGCAGCGGCATGGCCTGGCTGACGCTCATCTCCCCCGACAGCTCCTACCTGGGCGGAGTGCTGGGGCCGATGCTGCTCTTCGGTTTCGGCATGGGTCTGGTGTTCGTGACAGCGACGCTGACCGCCGTGTCCGGCGTGGCGCAGCACGAGTCGGGCGCGGCCTCCAGCCTGCTCAATGCCACCCAGATGGTTGGCGGTTCACTCGGCCTGTCGATCCTCATGACGGTCTTCGGGACAGCCGGCCGCGAAGAGGCGGAGCGCCAGATGCCGTCGTTCCTCGCGGAATCGACGCCTGCCCAGCAGGAGGCCTTCGCGCGGACCCACGAACTGCCGCCCCCGTGGGGTCACCAGGTGCTGGCCGAAGGCATCGCCACCGCGTTCTGGGCGGGGGTGGGCCTGGTCGCTCTCGCCGTCGTGACAGCGGTTCTCGTGGTGCGGGTACGCAAGAGCGATCTGGAAGCACTCAGCGGAGCGGCGGGCCCCGGCGGCCACGCCGCATGACACCCCGGATACAGGCCGTACGCGGGGGGACGGCCTGTATCCGCTTCCGGGCGCTCCGGCCTCAGCCGAGCCGGTCGGCGCCGGGCAGCCAGCCGGGCAGCTTCTCGGTCTGCTCCAGCCAGTGGGCCGGAGGCTGTCCGCCCTTGCTCGCGGCGACGACTCCGCAGGCGATGGCGCACGTGGTGTCGACGTCACCGCCGACCTGGGCGGTTGTCCAGAACGCCTGCTCGAAGTCGCCGAGTGATCTGGCCGCGGACCAGAGCGCGAACGGCACCGTGTCATGGGCGCTGGTACGCCGACCGCAGCCCAGGACCGCGGCGACCGTACCGGCGTCGTCGTAGTCGAGCATGTCCCGAGCCCGGCGCAGTCCGGCGCCCACCGCGCTGCGCGGCACCAGGGCGACCACGCCGTCCAGCAGGTCAGCCGGCGCGGGCGGGCCGGCGGGGTCGGCGGCGAGCGCCGCCGCCGCGGCCACCGCCATGGCGCCGACCACTGCCTCCCGGTGCTGATGCGTGGGATACGAGGAGATCTCGGCCTGGTGCGTAGCCTGCTCGGGGTCGTCCGCGTACCAGGCGCCGAGGGGCGCGATCCGCATCGCGGAGCCATTGCCCCATGACCCCTGGCCCTTGAACAGCGCAGCAGCCAGCTCCCGCCAGTCGCCGCCCTCCCTGATCAGCCGGAGGAGCCGGTTGACCGCAGGGCCGTAGCCGCGGTCGAAGTCGTGGTGCTCGGCGAAGGACCGGGCGAGGGCGTCCTGGTCAACACGGTGGTGGTCGGCGAGCACGGCAACGACGGAGCAGGCCATCTCTGTGTCGTCGGTCCACTGCCAGACGGACGGCGGCAGCTCGCGCCTCTTGAGCAGCGGATAGTTGGAGGGAACGAAGAACTGGGAGCCCAGAGCGTCTCCCACGGACAGGCCGCGCAGGCTGTCCAGAGCGCGTGCGAAGCGCCGGTCGGATGCGGATTCAGCGGTCATCTTCCTGCCACTCTATCCGGTGGCCCCGTACGGTTCCGGGGCCCTCCACTGCTCGAAGGGCCGGTCAAGGTGGTACTTGCCGTCATCGCCGAGTTGCAGGGTACGTGTCTCGCCGTTGCCCGGATTGGACAGCGATTCGAACTCCGCGACGGTCCAGTGGAACCACCGCATGCAGAACAGCCGCATGGTCAGTCCGTGCGTGACCAGGAGGACGTTCGGCGGATGGTCCGGGGCTTCGAAGCTCCGGTGCAGGCTCTCCAGGAAGGCGCCGACCCGGTCGTACACATCGGCCCCGGACTCGCCCTGCGCGAAGCGGTAGAAGAAGTGGCCATAAGCGTCGCGGTACGCCTTCTGGAGCCTGACGTCCTCCCGGTCCTGCCAGTTCCCCCAGTCCTGCTCCCTCAGCCTCGGCTCTTCCCTGACCCTCACCAGTTCCGGGTCGAGCCCGAACGCCTGGAAGGTCTCATGGGTGCGGCGGTACGGGGAGACGTAGACGCTGACCCGCTCACGGCCGAACAGGTCCCGCAGCCGCGCCCCCGTCTCTGCGGCTTGGACCAGACCCGCCGCGGTGAGCTGCAGGGCATGGTCGGGCTCGCGTTCGTACACCGTGTCATCGGCATTACCCACCGATTCTCCGTGCCGGACGAGGACGATACGTCGCGGTCGTGACATACCAAGACCCTATGGCGACATCCGTTCAGTCGAGGAGCCGCCCCGAGGCCATCCGGAGGACCTGGCCGTCGCACCGCCGGCGCAGCAGACGGTCGTGGGAGACGACCACCAGCGCACCGGTCCACCGGGACAGGGCCTCCTCCAGATCCTCGACGAGGCCGGGTGCGAGATGGTTGGCCGGTTCGTCGAGAAGGAGCAGGTCCGCAGGCCGGGCCAGCAGCCTGGCGAGGGCCAGCCGTCGGCGCTGCCCGGCGGAGAGGGAACCCACGGAGATGTGCAGGTCTCGTGAGCGGAAGAGCCCGTAGGACAGCAGCAGTTCCGCGGACTCGTCGTCCGCGAGCGCGAGGCCGGCCGGAAGACCTCGAGCAGTGGCTCCGCAGGCCGGTTCACCGGAATCTCCTGGACGAGGAAGCCGGTTCTTTCCCTGCGTGTCACAGATCCGGTGTCGGGTTCGACAAGGCCGGCCATGACCCTGAGCAGGGTGGATTTCCCGGCGCCGTTACCGCCGTGGATCAATATCTTCTGCCCGGCGCGACGCTGAGCCCCGCCAGGGAGACATCGTCGAAGAGCAGTCTGTCGCCGCGGGAAACGGTCACTCCGCGCACGGAGATCTGAGTGGGCATGGGCACCTCCGCGGAGATATAACGCAACGGTTGTCGCGTTACGAGCAGGTGGCACACTCAAGTCACCTAATGCAACGGGAGTAGCAATTGACTGAATCGGGATCCGCCCCCGGCACGCTCCGCCCCGGAGGTCGCACCGCCCGCACCCGGGCCGCCGTCCGCGACGCCGTCCTCACGGGCCTGGTCGAACACGGCTACCCAGGCCTCACCGTCGAATACGTCGCCGAACACTCGGGCGTGCACAAGACGACCCTGTACCGGCGCTGGGGCGGCATCGAAGGCCTCTTGGCCGACACGCTCGTCCTCGCCGGCGAGGACGACTGGAGCCCGCCGGACACGGGGAGCCTTGAAGGAGACCTGCGGGCGCTGGCACGTGAGGTGGCCGAATCCTTCGCCGATCCGGGACAGGCAGCCGCCCCTACCGCGATCATCGCCGCCGCCTTCCAGTCCCCGCGCGCCGCCGAAGCGCTGCACGCCTTCTACGCGGAGCGGTTCTCCCGCTGTGAGGGAGTCGTGCACCGGGCGGTGGAACGCGGCGAAGCACCGCCCGGGACCGACGCGGGCGCCGTCGTCCGTGCGGTCAGCGCGCCGGTGTACTTCAGGCTCTTCATCACCCGCGAGCCGATAGACCCGGCGCTCGCCGACCAGTCGGCCGCCGCCGTCCTCGCGGCGGTGCGGGCAGGGGCCTTCGCCACGGCGCGGACAGCAGGGCGGACGGTCCCTGGCGGCTGATCACACCGTCCAGGACGGCTCGAGCTCCACCACGTCACCGGCCAGTGCCACGACATCCGTCTGCGTCTGGGCGCGCAGCAGTAGACGCTCTATACGCTCGTCGCGGTATTTCCCGTGCTCAGCCGACGACAACCACATCGACATCACCAGAAACTCGCAGCCGGGCGCCTCTCCGAAGACCCCTCGCACCATTCCCGGCGACCCGGCCATGGCCGGGTTCCACACCTTCTCCTGCATCAGGGAGTAGTGCTCGACCCTGTCCTCACGCACCTTGCAGTGCGCCACTCTGACCACGTCGGCGTCCGTGAACCGCGGCTCGAAGCCGGTCTTGACGTCGAAGCGGTAGTCGAAGAGCTTGGCCCGGATGTCCTTGTAGGTGCCCGACTGCCCGGCCGCGAGCCGGTCGTGGGAGCGGGCCATGAAGGAGTCGTAAAAGGCCCGGGTCTCCCAGAAGGCGAAGACATGCGCCACGTTCGGCCGTAGTCTGCTCCACCCTCCGCCCTGTCCCCGGAACCCTGGCTCACCCGGCAGCCCCGCCCATTTCCGCTGCCCGCGTTCGAACCCTCGGCGGTCCACCACCGTGCAGCGAATCCACTTGACCAGCACCGCGCCATCGTACGGCGCGGAAGGTGGCGTCGGTCACTCTCCGCGCCACTCGGCCCCCGACTGCGGTCGGTACGTCGAACGGGGCGGAGCGCCCGATGAGTTCGCGCCGTACCGCACGCCGTCCGCGGCCCCCACAATGATCACCATGACCGACCTGCACACCAATCCGCTCTTCCATCGCCTCCGGTCCGCCGAGCGCATCCTCGTCGCCGGCGCCGGCGGCGGATTCGACGTGTACGCAGGCCTGCCGATCGCGCTCTCCCTGCACCACCAGGGCAAACAAGTCCACCTGGCCAACCTCACGTTCAGCGCCACCGAGGGGCTGCCCCTGGATGCGTGGCTCGCCCCCGACGTGGCGATGATCGGCCCCGACACGGCACCGCACCAGGTGTATTTCCCTGAGCGCTCACTGGCCCGGTGGCTCGCCACTCACGGCTACCCCGACACCGTTCACGCCCTCTCCCGCGTGGGCGTCCAGCCGCTGCGTGCCGCATACCGCGCACTGATCGAGCAGTACGGCATCGACGCAGTCGTGCTGGTGGACGGAGGCACGGACATCCTCATGCGCGGTGACGAATCGGGTCTCGGCACCCCTGAGGAAGACCTGACCAGCGTCGCCGCCCTGCGCGGCATCGGGGGACCCGAACGTCTCGTCGTGTCCGTGGGTTTCGGTGTCGACGCGTACCACGGTGTCAGCCATGGACTCGTGCTGGAGAACATCGCGGCGCTCGAGACCGACGGCGCATACCTCGGCGCGTTCTCCGTCTCACGCAACACCCGCGAAGGCGCCCTCTTCCTCGACGCGGTGGCCCATGCCCAGGCCACGACGCCTGATCACCCCAGCATTGTGAACGGCTCCATAGCCGCAGCCGTGCGGGGCGGCTTCGGCGATGTGCAGTTCACCTCCCGCACGCGGGGCAGCGAACTCTTCATCAACCCTCTGATGTCGATCTGTTTCGTCTTCGAACTCGAGGGGATAGCTCGGCGCTGCCTGTACCTGGACCGGATCGAACACACCCAGCTGATCCGCCAGGTCAGCAGTGAGATCGCGGCATTCCGAGATGAGGTCGTGCGCCAGCGGCCGCCTCGCCGCATCCCGCACTGAGCGGATACGGTCAACGAACCCATTTCATCCGGCAGTTACGGGGAAGGAAAAAGCGGTGAGCAGCCTCAACAAGGGCGTCCGGAAGGCGGAGGTGACCCTCAGGTGGGATCCGAGTCCGCTGGGAGAGCCGCCCCATGACCTCGACATCGTCGCCGCGACGTACCCCGCTCGAGCGCCGTTCGGCGAGCCGGCGTACGTCGTCCACTTCGACAGCCGCTCGCCCGACGGCACAATCATCCTGACCAGAGAGAGCAAGACGGGACAGGGCTTCGGGGCCGATGAGGTCATGACTCTGGAGTTCGACCGGCTGGCGGCGGAGTACGGCCGTGTCGTGCTCGGCGTGGTGATCCAACAGCGTAATGGACGCACGGTGTTCGGTGATGTCGCGAACGCCTCGGTCCGGGTCCTCGAGGGGCACCAGGAGATCGGACAGCACGACTTCACGGCCGTCGCCCGCTCCAAGGCGGCCAAGGTCGGCGAGTTCGTCCGGGGTGAGTCGGGGGACTGGGCGTTCAGCGACTCGCTCGTCGGCTTCGACGCGGACCCTCAGACCTTCGTCACGGTCATGGGCGATCCCACGCCCTGAGCAAGCGTCCGCCGTCCGACGCTCGCAGGACAGGGGGAGGGCAGGACCGAAGGGCCCATGGAGAAGGGGACCGGCCAGAGGCCGGTCCCCTTCTCAACTGCTGGTCAGCGCCGTGTGCTCGCTACGCCGGATGCCGCATCGACGTGGTTTCGCCCAAGGTCAGCTGCAGCCGCTGGTCGAGCCGCAGCCCTCGCAGATGTAGCACGAGCCTGCGCGCTGCATCTTGGTCCCACAGGAGAAGCAGAGCGGGGCGTCGGCGCTGATACCGAGCTGCATCTCGACGAGCTCGGCGGATGTGTGCGCCTCCTTCGGCGCCGGGATCTCCGCCTGCGGGGCGGTGACGGCCTTCAGCGGCTCCTGCTGCCGGGGGGCGGACTGGGCCAGCGCCTCGACATCCATCTCGTCCTCCTCGAGCGAGGGCTCGTAGGAGCCGGTCTCCAGGTGACGCTGACGCTCCTCCGCGGAGTGGATACCGAGGGCGGACCGGGTCTCGAAGGGCAGGAAGTCCAGCGCCAGGCGGCGGAAGATGTAGTCGACGATCGACTGCGCCATCCGCACGTCCGGGTCGTCCGTCATACCGGCCGGCTCGAAGCGCATGTTGGTGAACTTCGAGACGTAGGTCTCGAGCGGAACGCCGTACTGCAGGCCGACCGAGACGGCGATCGAGAAGGCGTCCATCATGCCGGCGAGGGTGGAGCCCTGCTTCGACATCTTCAGGAAGACCTCGCCGAGACCGTCGTCCGGGTAGGAGTTGGCGGTCATGTAACCCTCGGCGCCGCCCACGGTGAACGAGGTGGTGATCCCGGGGCGGCCCTTGGGAAGGCGCTTGCGGACCGGGCGGTACTCGACGACCTTCTCGACCGCCGCGCGGATGGTCTCCTCGGTCTTCTGCGTGACCTCGGCCTTCTCCTGCTCCTTCTTCTTCGCGGAGAGGGGCTGGCCGACCTTGCAGTTGTCGCGGTAGATCGCGAGCGCCTTGACGCCCATCTTCCACGCCTCGAAGTAGACCTCTTCGACATCCTCGACGGTCGCCGTCTCCGGCAGGTTGACCGTCTTGGAGAGCGCGCCGGAGATCCACGGCTGGATCGCGGCCATCATGCGGACGTGGCCCATGGCGGAGATGGAGCGCTCACCCATGGCGCAGTCGAAGACCTCGTAGTGCTCGCTCTTCAGGCCGGGCGCGTCGACCACGTTGCCGTGGTCGGCGATGTGGGCGACGATCGCCTCGATCTGCTCCGGCTGGTAGCCGAGGCGGCGCAGGGCCTGCGGGACCGTGCCGTTGACGATCTGCATGGAGCCGCCGCCGACGAGCTTCTTGAACTTGACCAGGGCGAGGTCGGGCTCGAGACCGGTCGTGTCGCAGGACATCGCAAGACCGATGGTGCCGGTGGGGGCGATGACCGACGCCTGGGCGTTGCGGAAACCGTTCTTCTCCCCGAGGCGGATCACGTCCTGCCAGGCTTCCGTGGCGGCGGCCCAGATCGGGCTGTCCAGGTCGTCCATCCGGACGGCCACGGTGTTGGCGTCGGCGTGCTGCTTCATGACGCGCTTGTGGGGCTCGGCGTTGCGGGCGTAGCCGTCGTACGGGCCGACGACAGCGGCGAGCTCGGCCGAGCGCCTGTACGAGGTGCCGGTCATCAGCGAGGTGATGGCGCCGGCGAGGGCACGGCCGCCGTCGGAGTCGTACGCGTGCCCGGTCGCCATGAGGAGCGCTCCGAGGTTGGCGTAGCCGATGCCGAGCTGGCGGTAGGCGCGGGTGTTCTCGCCGATCTTCTGCGTCGGGAAGTCCGCGAAGCAGATGGAGATGTCCATCGCCGTGATGACCAGCTCGACGACCTTGCTGAAGCGCTCGACGTCGAACGACTGGTTGCCCTTGCCGTCGTCCTTCAGGAACTTCATCAGGTTCAGCGAGGCGAGGTTGCACGAGGTGTTGTCCAGGTGCATGTACTCGCTGCACGGGTTCGAGCCGTTGATGCGGCCGGACTCGGGGCAGGTGTGCCAGTGGTTGATCGTGTCGTCGTACTGGATGCCCGGGTCGGCGCAGGCCCAGGCAGCCTCTGCCATCTTGCGGAAGAGCGACTTGGCGTCGACCTCCTCGATGACATCGCCGGTCATTCGGGCGCGCAGGCCGAACTTGCCGCCCGTTTCCACGGCCTTCATGAACTCGTCGTTCACACGGACCGAGTTGTTGGCGTTCTGGTACTGGACCGACGTGATGTCGTCGCCGCCCAGGTCCATGTCGAAGCCCGCGTCACGCAGGGCGCGGATCTTCTCCTCTTCCTTCACCTTGGTCTCGATGAAGTTCTCGATGTCGGGGTGGTCGACATCGAGGATGACCATCTTCGCCGCACGGCGGGTGGCACCGCCCGACTTGATCGTTCCTGCGGACGCGTCCGCGCCGCGCATGAAGGAGACCGGTCCGGAGGCGTTGCCGCCGGAGGAAAGCAGTTCCTTCGAGGAACGGATGCGGGAGAGGTTCAGGCCGGCGCCGGAGCCGCCCTTGAAGATCATGCCCTCTTCCTTGTACCAGTCGAGGATCGACTCCATGGAGTCGTCGACGGACAGGATGAAGCAGGCGGAGACCTGCTGCGGCTGGGGCGTACCGACGTTGAACCACACCGGCGAGTTGAAGCTGAAGATCTGGTGCAGGAGGGCGTACGCCAGCTCGTGCTCGAAGATCTCGGCATCGGCGGGAGAGGCGAAGTAGCTGTAGTCCTCACCGGCCTTGCGGTAGGTCTTCACGATCCGGTCGATGAGCTGCTTGAGGCCGGTCTCGCGCTGCGGGGTGCCGACGGCCCCGCGGAAGTACTTGCTGGTGACGATGTTGACCGCATTCACCGACCAGAAGTCGGGGAACTCGACGCCACGCTGCTCGAAGTTCACCGAGCCGTCACGCCAGTTGGTCATGACGACGTCACGGCGCTCCCAGACCACCTCGTCGTACGGGTGCACGCCGGGGGTGGTGTGGACGCGCTCGATACGCAGGCCCTTGCTCGCCTTGGATCCCTTGGCTCGGGACCCTCGTGCCGGGCCGCTCGTCGTCTCGGTCATGCCGCCTCCCATATACGGGCAAAAACGCCCTGAAGTGCCCAGATCTTCCCGGGGCACGGTTTGTGTCTGTTGCTCTGGCGCCACGCACAGCACCTATGAGCAGGTCATTTGCCGCCTGAGCCGGCCGGCGGGCCCTTCGCGGGGCCCTTTCCGCCCAGCCTCTGCCGATCAGTCGGCGGCGGTGGCGGGAACAGGAACCTCTGCGGCCCCGCGGTTCCCGCCTTCATCAGCCGGAGGCCGCCCGGCGCGGAGCTCCGCGATGGCGGCCTCGAAGTCTTCGAGTGAGTCGAACGCCCGGTAGACGGACGCGAAGCGCAGGTAGGCGACGAGGTCGAGCTCCTGCAGCGGGCCCAGTATGGCCAGCCCTACGTCATGGGTGGTCAGCTCGGCGCTGCCGGTGGCGCGCACGGCTTCCTCGACCCGCTGCCCGAGCTGGGCGAGAGCGTCCTCAGTGACCGGCCGACCCTGGCACGCCTTGCGCACGCCGGAGATGACTTTGGTACGGCTGAAGGGTTCGGT
The DNA here is from genome assembly GCF_056835925.1 of Streptomyces sp. WAC00040. NCBI lineage: Bacteria > Bacillati > Actinomycetota > Actinomycetes > Kitasatosporales > Streptomycetaceae > Streptomyces > Streptomyces sp. WAC00040. The sequence goes on along the minus strand of NZ_JAKQZE010000001.1, from coordinate 3,684,515 downwards.
CACACCACTGCGCTTGATCACCATGAGCGATGCGGTCTCGACGGTCGTGAAGCGGCGGGCGCAGTCAGGACACTGCCGGCGCCGCCGGATCGCCGTTCCGTCGTCGGTGGTGCGACTGTCGACGACGCGACTGTCGGGATGCCTGCAGAAAGGACAGTGCATGGCCCCCAACCCCTCCTTCACAGCACGACCGAATAGCCTCTGGAGGCCGGATCCCAGCCCCTCGAAGCAGCCCCAAGCATAGGCGATGCCCTCGGCCTCGGAGCACCGGGGACACAACTTCTGGGTGGCTGACCCAATCCAACCACTAGATCTGGTGGTGCGACGCACGCACAGGTGGCAACGCGTGTCGCGCCGGACGTCGTCGCGCGAAGACGCCGGAGCTCTGCGAAACGGACCGTATCGGCCGCCGCACGCTGCGCGCGGGGCAGCATCCACGGGCGTGGGGGAGGGCGACACAGGCGCGCCGGAGCCGGGCTTCGGAACGGCAGGAATGCGAGGATGCAGGGGTCTCACGGACCCCGCCCCGGCCGCCGCCGACGGCGAAGGTTACCGTGACGGCCTACCGCAACGGCTACCGCTCACGGTTCGATCGTTCGCACATACACCCAGCAGAATGCCCAGGTAAGGCAATCTGCAATTTTTCACTCGAACGTGTGTTTGGCGCAACCTTTCGAAAGCAACTACCGTTGTCAAACTAGGGAGACCATTCGAGAGGGGCCGACGTGACCACCACCGCCGACAGTGCCACCATCACTGCCCAGGACCGCTCACAGAGCCGATTCGAGCCGGTGCAAGCCATGAATGACGCAGCCACGACCCCGGAGGGGCCCAAGCCCGGCCGCTCCCTGCCCGGCCGACCTCCCGGCATCAGGGCGGACAGCTCCGGCCTCACGGACCGGCAGCGGCGCGTCATCGAGGTGATCCGCGACTCCGTCCAGCGTCGGGGCTACCCGCCGTCGATGCGTGAGATCGGCCAGGCGGTCGGACTGTCGAGCACATCGTCGGTGGCGCACCAACTCATGGCCTTGGAGCGCAAGGGCTTCCTGCGCAGGGACCCGCACCGCCCCCGGGCGTACGAGGTCCGCGGCTCCGACCAGCCCAGCACCCAGCCCACGGACACCACCGGCAAGCCCGCCGCCTCTTATGTCCCCCTTGTCGGCCGCATCGCGGCAGGTGGCCCCATCCTCGCCGAGGAGTCCGTCGAGGACGTCTTCCCCCTGCCCCGCCAGCTCGTCGGCGACGGTGAGCTCTTCGTCCTTAAGGTCGTCGGAGACTCCATGATCGAAGCCGCGATCTGCGACGGGGACTGGGTGACCGTGCGACGCCAGCCCGTGGCGGAGAACGGTGACATCGTGGCAGCCATGCTCGACGGCGAGGCCACGGTCAAGCGCTTCAAGCGGGAGAACGGCCATGTCTGGCTCCTCCCCCACAACGCCGCTTACCAGCCCATCCCCGGCGACGAGGCGACCATCCTCGGCAAGGTGGTGGCCGTGCTGCGGCGGGTGTGACCACACCCGCCGCCCCAGACCGGACCCCGGGATCCACTGCGCCGGTCCCGGGGTCCTGCTCATGTGTACGAGCAGGACCACTTCGGCCCTACTTCCCCTCCTGCTTCGCCGCCGCGTCGATCGCGGCCAGTGAGCGGCGTACCTGATTGCGATCCGTCGTGTACCAGAAGTCGGGCAACGAGGCGCGCAGGTAACTGCCGTAGCGGGCGTTCGCCAGCCGCGGATCGAGCACCGCGACAACGCCACGGTCCCCCGTGGCCCGCACCAGCCGGCCCGCGCCCTGAGCCATCAACAGCGCGGCGTGGGTCGCCGCCACAGCCATGAACCCGTTGCCGCCGGCCTCTTCGACCGCCTTCTGGCGGGCGCTCATCAGCGGGTCGTCCGGACGCGGGAACGGAATCCGGTCCATGACGACGAGCTGACAGCCGGGTCCGGGCACATCGACGCCCTGCCAGAGCGACAGCGTGCCGAACAGACACGTCTCCGCATCCCCGGCGAATGTCTTGATCAACTCACCGAGCGTCTCCTCGCCCTGCAGGAGGATCGGCTTGTCGAGTCGGCCGCGGAGCTCCTCGGCGGCGGCCTGGGCGGCCCGCATCGACGAGAAGAGGCCGAGCGTGCGCCCTCCGGCGGCCTCCACCAGCTCGGCGAGTTCGTCCATCATGTCGCCCCGGGAGCCTTCGCGTCCCGGAGTGGTGAGATGGCGTGCGACGTAGAGGATGCCCTGTTTCGGATAGTCGAACGGCGACCCGACGTCGAGCCCCTTCCACTGCGGCACGTCCTCTCCCCCGATGCCTTCAGGAGCAAGGCCCAGGGAGGCCCCGACTCCGTTGAAGTCACCACCGAGCTTGAGCGTCGCGGAAGTCAACACCACAGAGCGCTCGGAGAAGAGCTTCTCCCGCAGCAGCCCGGACACGGAGAGCGGCGCCACGCGCAGGGACGCCCCGAAACGGTCGTGCCGCTCGTACCAGACCACGTCGTATTCCGAGCCATGGCTGATCCGCTCGGCGACGGCGTGGACATTCTCGACGGCGGCCAGGGCCTGCTTGCGCACGGCGTTCTCGTCCTGGACCGACTTGTCCCTGGTGGCCCCGATCGCCGTGATCACTGTGCGGGCCGCGTCCCTCAGCGCCATCAGGGCATAACCGAGATCCTCCGGGATCTCCTCGAGACGCCCCGGGAGGGCCAGCTCCATGAGCTTCTCGAACGACTCCGCGGCGGTCTGGAGAGCGTCCGCCGCCTTCTCGTTGACAAGCTTGGCCGCGCGGCGCACTGCGCGGTTGACCTGGCCCGGAGTGAGCTCGCCGGTGGCGACCCCGGTGACGCGGGAGACGAGCTCATGGGCCTCGTCGACGATGAGCACCTCGTGCTGGGGCAGCACCGGCGCGCCTTCGATGGCGTCGATAGCGAGAAGTGCGTGGTTGGTGACGACGACGTCCGCGAGCTTGGCCCGCTCACGCGCCATCTCCGCGAAGCACTCCGCTCCGTAGGCGCACTTGGAGGCCCCCAGGCACTCGCGTGAGGAGACGGAGAGCTGGTTCCAGGCGCGGTCGGAGACGCCCGGAGTCAGGTCGTCCCTGTCCCCCGTCTCCGTCTCGTCGGCCCAGTCCCGCATACGGAGCAGGTCCTTGCCCAGCTTGCTCGTGGGTGCCGCTGCCTCGAACTGGTCGAAGAGACCCTCATCGTCGTCCTGCGGCATGCCCTCGTGCAGGCGGTGGAGGCAGAGGTAGTTCGACCGCCCCTTGAGCATGGCGAACTCGGGGCGGCGGCGCAGCAGCGGGTGCAGTGCCTCGACCGTCCGCGGAAGGTCGCGCTCCACGAGCTGCCGCTGCAGCGCCAGCGTCGCCGTGGCCACGACCACACGCTCGCCGTGGGCCAGGGCTGGAACCAGATAACCGAGCGACTTGCCCGTACCGGTGCCGGCCTGGACCAGCAGATGGGAATCGTCGTCGATGGCCTCGGCAACGGCCTCGGCCATGGTGACCTGGCCTGGTCGTTCCACCCCGCCGACGGCGGTCACGGCGGCGTGCAGGAGCTCGGGGAGGGATGGCTTCGTCATAGCCCGACCACCCTACGGGGCGCCACCGACAACAGGATCACGCAGCGGAGCATCAGGCCGACGCCAAGGGGTTGGGCACCGTGCCGTGGACTGCGGCGTGCGGGCGCTCGGGGCGGTCCCGGTAGCCGTCGAGATGCAGCCGGTTCCGGTTGAGACACAGACGCTCGATACGGGGAGTGAGCAGGTCGAACGTCTCGTAGCGCTCCTTGAGCTCCGGGAAGCGGGCCTGGTACCGGAGGATCTCCGCCCTTACGAGTGAGAAGAACTCCTGCTCCGAAACGTTCAGTTGCTCTTCACAGAGCGGGGCGAGGTAGCGGAAGACGCCGACGAAGAGACCCGAGTGGATGAACTGGGTGAGGAAGCCCGGCTCCTCGGTGAGGAGGATCCGCCGGACGTCGTCCGGCATGGACGCGTGCTCCGGCACAGGCCGGGCGCTCACGTTCACGTCGTCGACGAAGTCCTTGATCGCGAGGCGCACGGGAATGTCATGGTCGTCGTAGACGACGATGGCGTTCTCGCCGTGCGGAGAGAAGACCGTGCCGTAGCGGTACAGGAAGTGCAGCAGCGGCGGCAGCAGCGCCGCGAAGAGCCGCCGGAGCCAGACGGTCGGTGCGAGCCCCGACCGGGCGACCAGTTCGGCCGTGAACGCCCGGCCCTGCGGATCCGTGTGGAGGAGCGATGCCAGGGTGCGGGCCCGCTCGCCGGCTCCCAGTCGCGGCTGGAGCGGTTCCCGCCAGATGGCTCCCAGCAGTTCCTTGTACTGGTACGGGACCTCTGCCAGGCGGTCGTACAGCGGATGCTCGACCGTGACGGAGGCGACCTCCCCAAGGAGAACGACCCGGCATTCGTCGCGCAGGAACGGGTCGGCGTCGCGCAGCCCGTGCACCCACGCGGTGACGGCGGGTGCGGCGAGCGTGCGCTCTGTGGGCAGGCCACGCCAGACCAGGGTGTTCAGGATGGACAACGGCAGTTTGACGGTGTGGCGATCGGGCCGGTCGACGTTCACGAAGGTCCTGATGGACTGCTGGGGCAGTCGCAGGTCACCATCGCTGGGGAGGGGGACGATATCGCCGTCGGCGACGGCGGGCGCGTACAGGGGCAGGATCACCTCGTCCCACTGCCAGGGGTGCACCGGCAGGAGCAGGTAGGCGGCGGGATCCAGTCCCTTGGTGCGCAGAGCGTCGGCGAAGAAGTCGCGGGTGGTCCGGTCGAGCTCGCGACGGTACAGGTCCTCGGCCCGGTCGAGGCCGGCGACGCCGCGGTAGGCGGCCAGGCCGGTCCGCACCGCTATCCACGGGAGGCGTGCGGGGCGGCGGGCTTCCGGTGCCCATCGGGCGGCGTCGCCTGCGGAGAAGCCGATCCGGCCCTTGTTGAGAACCAGCCACGGATGCCCCGTCTGGTGGCCCTCGAGCTCCGCGTAGCCGAGGGCCGCCAGCTCGGCGGCGCTCAGCGCGGTGCCGTCGAGCCGGGTGTCGCTGATCAGCGTGACGGCCATTTCACGCAGCAGGTGACCGAGGGTCGCCCCGTCGAGGCCCAGCAGGTTCCTGGCCCGCGCGAGGAAGGCGAGCGGGTCGGTGAACGGACGGCCATCGCATTCGACGGAGCCGGGATCGACACGCCAGCTGCCGTAGGCGCCGCGGCGTGCGCGGAAGGTGAGCACGCCTGTCGCGTCGATGGAGAGGGTGTAGCGACGGGCCTCGCCGGTGGATCCGGACGGTCCGGACGACGGGTCGTCCGGATCGGGGGCCGGAGCCGGCGCCGCGTGCGGGACGGGGACCGGCTCGATGATCTCTTCGTAGGCGAACTCGCCGATCATCTTCGCGAGGAGGCGGGCAGCGGCCCGGTCCCAGTTCTGACGGGTCAGGCCCGGCGGCGTGAACGGCACCGCGGGCGGCCGGGCCGCGGCGCCTTCGGCGGCCGCATCGGTTCCGGTGCCGGTCCCGATGCCGGCGGAGGCGGTGGTGGCATCGACGGGCCGGAGACCGGTGGAGCCGTAGCCGGTCGGGACGGAGTCGATGGAGTCGTCGCTGGCAGGGAACTTCGGCACGGGGACTCCTCAGGTGGAACCGATGCGGATCGAGCGGTGTATGTAAGTCAGCGGGTCGTTCACAGCAGGGTCCGCAGGGCACGATCACGGACCATCAGGGCGGCTCGTTTGTCGGGAAGGTCGAGTTCGGCGGAGTAGCGGAAGCCGGAATTGAGAAATGCGGAGACGGAGGGGGTGTTGCGCATGTCGGGCTCGGCGAGGACGCGGGTGCATCGAGGCCGATTGTCGAGAACGAGATCGGATACGGCTCGAAGGAGGACGGACCCGATGCCACGGCCGCGGTCCAGCACGCCGCCGATGAGCAGATGGATACCGGTGTCGTGCGGGCGCGCGGGATAGTGGCGGGCCAGCGGATCGAGGTCGGCCCGGTAGATCTCGAAGTAGCTCATGGGCTTGTCGTCGAGGACGCCGAGGCAGGGGATGCTGCGGCCGTCACCGCCGAGTTGTACCCGCAGGTGAGTGGCGGTGACGGAGTCGGGTCCCGCCAGTTCCCAGAAGGCGGCGACCGCGGGGTCGTTCATCCATCTGCTGATCAGCGCGAGATCACGTTCGAGGACCACAGGGACGAGTCGGAAGACGCCGACGGGCGTGACCGCCGGCTCCCAGCCGCCCAGGTTGTCGAGCAGGTCGCGGCCGGCCCTCGCCGGTGCCAGGGGCGCTGCCGCTGCCTGGCCCGGGCCTGACCCGGGAGCCCTTGCCGCGGCCGGGCCGGCAGGCCCCGTCGGCTCCCATGCCGGTGCCTGCCTCACGGTCGACGCCGACGTCGCGTTCGACGCCGGTGTCTCTGAGGCGCTCCAAGTAGGTGTCTCTGACACTGCCGATGCCGGTGTCGGCAGCGCCGGCCCCGACTGCCCGGCTTCGCCGTTCCCTCGGAACAGCGTGAGGAAGTCCTCCGGCAGCCGCAGGTCGAGCGTGTCCTCCGGGTCCCCTCCCGGCCGGGGCGCGGGTCCAGGCCCGCTGTCGGTGTGCACATCGGTGGGAGCCATCGGGCGCTCTCCTCTCGCGGTTCGGTCGATTCGCGGTGCCTCAAGTTCGGAGGGGGTTGGCGATGGAGACGTAGACGGACTGGGTGGAGACGGGGCCGACGAGTTCGTCGAGCCCGTGGAGCCGGGTGAGCAGGTTGGCCTTGCAGCGGAGCGTGGGCGTCTCCAGCAGATGGCCGGGCAGTGGTGATCCCATACCGACGGCGGAGGTGAGGAATTGCCGGAAGGCTGCGAGGAGGACGCGTTCGTCGGCGAGGCCCTGGGCTCCGAACGCTCCGATCAGCCCCAGCACGTTGTTGATGCCGAGGTAGTAGGCGAAGCGTTCGTCGGTGACCTCGTCAGACACGAAGGTGTCGCTGTGGGTTCCGATCCCAGGGAGGCGGGAGGCGAGACGCTCGCGGTGCGACTCGCGGAAGTAGTAGCCCTGGTTGTCGCGGTAGCGGCCGCCGGTCGGCCAGCCGTGGGGGTCGAGCAGTACGAGCGTGTTCTGCTGATGCGCCTCGAGCGCGATGCCCGCAGTGGCGTCCAGCCACAGCACCGGGCGCACGACGTGGTCGAGGTAGCGAAGGAACCACTCGGCGGCCACTGCCGTGACGGGCCGCCCGGTGTGGGTGGCGAGCCGCTCGACAACTGCGGCGAGGCGTGACTGCATGGCCACTCGCCCGGGCCACGGCCGGGGAGTCGTCAGCGCCGCTACACAGACCGCGTCGTCCCCGGGGCCGAAGGGGTTGTGGCGGATCATCACGTCGAGCCCTTGAAGGGGTTCGGCTCCGGGTGCGTCGACGGCGAGCCAGGCCGGGTCGCGCACGATGTCGAATCCGGGGTGTGCGGCCCGCCACTGCTGCGCGAGGCCGGCGCGGAGCAGTCGGTGCACCTCGACGCCGCGGTGGAGTTCTTTGCGGAGGTTTTCCCGCCGCGAGTTGGTGATGCGCAGACCGAGGGAGAGCTTGAACATGGCGGAAGCACCCGGGCGGTGCACGGTGCGGACGGAAGAGGTGGGATACCAGACGTCGCCACGGGGACCGAGGTCGTGCAGCAGGCCCATGTCGAGGAGGGCGGCCACCTCGGGGCGCTGCCTGAGGTCCTGTGCCTGCCATGGGTGGAGGGGCAGGGCGGCGGTGTTGCCGGGGAACGTCAGATCTCCCGCCAGCCGGGCGGTCAGCTGGTCGGCAGTGACGGTGCGGCCCTGCTCGGTCCAGGCGGATTCGGTGGCAAGGAGGGACCGGTCGACGGCCATCCAGTGCAACGGGAAGGAACCGTACAGCTCGGGCGAGTAGCGCTGTGCTTCGGCCTCGGAGAGTCCTTCACGGCTCTTGGGAGTCGGATGGAGCGGGTGGCCGAGCAGCAGCGACTGCTCGGCGGTGAGGAACAAGTCGGCCTCGGGCGGGGCAGCGGGGTGGGCACGCCGGTCGGCGATGAAGTCGGCGGTGCGGCGGACGGAGTCGGCGACGCGGCCCACGAGGTCCGTGCCTTCGCCGTGGCCGGCTTCACGGCCGAGCAGCGCGGCGACGGTCACAGCGTCGGTCCGGGGGGCCTCGTGCGGACTTCCCTGCAGAGTGGGCGCGCCGAAGCGGTGCCATCCGGTGGCCGACCAGTAGCGGACGGGGACCAGCAGCGCGGTGCCGCTGGCGTCGAGGGGGACGCGCAGGATGTCTTTCTCGGGCCGTGGAAGGCCGTTCTCCCGTACCCAGCAGCGGAGCAGGTTCTCCACGGTCGCCGTGTCCGCGGCGCGGCGCGGATCGGGGTCGTCGAGGTGGTCGTGCTCCGCGTCCGGGTGGGGGGAGGACTCCGCCACACAGGCGTGCGGCGTGCAGGTTGTCGCCCCGCCGCGCTGCTCGTCGTGCCGCCCACTCTGGCGTGGCACCGTCGCTGCTTCGACGGTGAGCGGGCCGCTCAAGCCGATTTGGCTGCGGTGGTGGCCGGCGGGGCCGTCGATGGACTCGGGCGCATCGGGTGCGGGTGTGGAATTCACGGAGAGCTTCCTTGTGACGTTGTCCGGGTTCAGTGCGACTGCCTGTTGTCGGTACGGCGTTGTGTGGAGCGCTCTGCGGCGGCCAGGGCGTCGGCGAAACGGTCCAGGACGGCCACTGCCTGCTCGTCGGTCAGGGTGAGAGGAGGGAGCAGGCGCACGACACCGGCATGGCGCCCGCCCAGTTCGACGATCAGTCCGCGGTGCAGACACTCCTGCTGCACGGCGGCCGCGAGCCGGGGCGAGGGAGGTGGTACGAGCGCGTCCGGTGCCTCGGAATCGGCGTCGACGAGTTCGACGCCGATCATGAGGCCCCTGCCCCGTACGTCTCCGATGCAGGGGTGGGCCGCGGCGAGTCCTTGGAGACTCGCCAGCATGCGCGCGCCGAGCGTGGCGGCTCGCTCGGCGAGGCGGTTCTCTCTCACATGGGCGAGGGTCGCCGCTCCGGCGGCCATGGCGAGCTGGTTGCCGCGGAACGTCCCGGCATGGGCACCGGGCTGCCAGACGTCGAGCCCGGAGCGGTACACGACGACGGCCAGCGGAAGGGAACCCCCGATGGCCTTGGACAGCACCATCACGTCCGGCACGATCCCGCTGTGCTCGACACCCCAGAAGGTGCCGGTGCGCCCCACGCCGGTCTGCACTTCGTCGGCGATCAGCGGAATGGACCGGTCGGCCGTGATGGCGCGCATCCGCCGCAGCCACTCGTCGGGCGCCGGGATCACTCCGCCCTCGCCCTGCACTGGCTCGAGGATCATGCCCGCCGGTTCGGGGACACCGCTCTTGGGGTCGTCGAGCAGGCTTTCCGTCCAGCGGGCGGCGATTTCCGCGCCACGCTCGCCGCCGATCCCGAAGGGGCACCGGTAGTCGTGCGGGAACGGCAGCCGGGTGACCCTCACGTCCGTCGCGCCCCCCGATGCTTCGAGCGCGCCTGCCGTCATGCCGTGGTAGGCGCCCGTGAAGGCGAGGAGACCGCTGCGGCCGGTCGCGGTTCTGACGAGTTTGAGAGCGGCTTCGACCGCGTCCGTGCCGGCGGGTCCGCAGAACTGGACGCGCGCGTTCTCTGCCAGCGCCCTCGGGAGTGTGGCGAACAGTTCCGTGATGAAGGCGTCCTTGACGGGCGTGGCGAGGTCGAGCACATGCAGAGGGGCGCCCGAGTCGATGACCTTCTTGATCGCCTCGAGGACGACAGGGTGGTTGTGCCCGAGCGCCAGGGTGCCCGCACCGGATAGGCAGTCGAGGTACCGCCGTCCGTCGGCGCCCTCGATCGTCAGTCCCCTGGCCCGTACCGGCACGATGGGCAGCGAGCGCGCATAGGTGCGGGCCGCCGACTCACGGAGTGACTGCCTGCGCAGAATCCCCTCATGGGTCGAGGTCGGCGCCACCGGAGCAGGTTCGGTCACGGCCACGGCTGTTGATCCTCCGGCTGTCACAGTTGCGTTGCACATCGGTACGGCACTCCTGCGCGGCGCACCGGCGCTGAAGCTGTCCTTGTGTCCCCCGCACGTACCAACGACGCGGAGAGCCGGGGATCACGGCCGATCGGAAGATCCTTGCGGTGCCGGAACCGTGGACCTGCCGCACGCCGTCCCCATCGGCACCGGCATAGTGGGGGGCGCCTTCCGCAGCGGACTCCACCGCGGCGGGCGGGAGCTTGCTCGTTCCAGAAATAAGTTCCTTGAAATATCCGACAGTTCAGATCAGCAGCACCGAAGTCCCAGGGGGATCAAGAGATGCGACCCATTCGCCCGACGCTGGCAGTGGCCTCCATGGCCGCGGTGCTCGCGCTGGCCGCCACCGCGTGCGGCCCGACCGAGGACAACGCCGGCGACAAGCCGAGCGCGTCGGCCGAGCAGCCCACCGGCGACAAGATCACCATTCCGGACGATCTCAAGGACCGCCTCAAGGAGCGCGGGATCGACCTGGACAAGTGGAAGAACGGCGAGTGGAAGAACTGGGACAAGGACAAGTGGCTGCGTGAGGCCCAGGACTTCGTCAACCCGATCATCGAGGACCTCTGGGACCCCGACCGGATGCGCGACGCCGAACAGCCGCCCGAGAAGCCGGTCGAGAACGACATCTCCGGCGACGAGGGTGTCACCGATCCCACCCCTGCCCCGGTCGACGCCCAGGCCGTGAAGGCCCCGTACCACGCGAACGCCGCAGAGGCCGGCAAGGTCTTCTTCGACGGCCCGCAGGGCTCGATGGTGTGTTCCGCGACCGTGGTGAAGGACCCCGCCAACCCCGGCAGGTCCAACATGGTTTGGACAGCCGGACACTGCGTGCACGCCGGCAAGAGCGGCGGCTGGTACCGCAACATCGCCTTCGTCCCCTCATACAACGACGGGGCGAAGGAGACGGCGGAACTTGAGAAGGCTCCCAAGGAGGAGATCGCTCCCTACGGTGTCTGGTGGGGTGACTGGGCACAGACCTCCGACCAGTGGATCTCCCAGGGCGCCGCGACCGGCGGCCAGGGCGCTGCGTACGACTTCGCCGTCATCCACGTGACCCCGGAGAAGGGCAGCACGGGCAAGTCCCTCGAGGAGACGGTCGGTGCGGCCCTGCCGGTCGACTTCAACGCCCCTGCGGTGCCGAAGATCGACAACATGACCGCCACCGGCTACCCGGCGGCCCCGCCCTACGACGGCCAGAAGCTCTTCCAGTGCGCCGACAAGCCCGGCCGACTGTCGCTCAGGGCCGAGGAGCCGACGATGTACCGCATCGGCTGCACCATGACCGGCGGTTCGTCCGGCGGTGGCTGGGTCGCGCAGGGCCAGGACGGCAAGCCCACCCTTGTCTCGAACACGTCGATCGGCCCGGTGACGGCCGGCTGGCTGGCCGGTCCGCGCCTCGGCAAGGAGGCCGAGGGCGTCTACAAGGCGGTCAGCAAGAAGTTCGAGGGCCAGTAGGAGAATCCGGGCGCGAGAGCGCCCGGGCGCAGTGACGCGGGCAGGGGTCCGGCCGTACGGTCGGGCCCCTTGTTCACTGGTGGTTCATCATTCTCGTGGAGACTCCGTGCAGTTGGGGCTCCCGCCGGGCTGATGGACCGCGCACCGGCCTAGAGTGGTGCCACACCCCGAGGCGGCCCCGGAGGCCGCCTTTTTCCATGACACGCTCATGGCAACCAGCTCGGACGCCGCCCTGTCGGCGCGCGTCGCGGCACAGGTGCGAGCACTTCCAGCACATATCGAAGATTCGAAGCATTCAGGGGGATTCGTTTCCATGCGATCCATACGTCCGTTGCTGGCCGCGGCCGGTCTCGTCCCGGCCCTCGTGCTGACGGCGACCGCCTGCGGCCCGAGCGAGGACAACTCGGCCGACAAGCCGGCCGCATCCGCCGCCGCGGACAACGGCGGTGCCGCGCTCCCCGCGGACCTGGCCGACAAACTCAAGGAGCAGGGTGTCGACCTGGACAAGTGGAAGAACGGTGAGTGGAAGAATTGGGACAAGGACAAGTGGCTGCGTGAGGCCGAGGACTTCGTCAACCCGGTGATCGAGGGCCTGTGGAAGCCCGAGCGGATGACGACGGCCAAGGCACCCGCCAAGACCATGGCGGCCGGTGATATCTCCGGTGACCAGGACGTGACCGACCCGGAGCCGCGCCCCGTACAGGCCGAGCCCGAGAGGAAGCCGTACCACAAGAACGCCGCCCCCGTCGGCAAGGTGTTCTTCGACGCCCCCGAAGGCTCGATGGTCTGTTCCGCGACCGTCGTCAAGGACCCGAAGAACCCCGGTAAGTCCAACATGGTGTGGACCGCGGGCCATTGCGTCCACGCCGGCCAGGCAGGCGGCTGGTACCGCAACATCGCCTTCGTCCCCGCCTACAACGACCAGGGCAAGTCGCCCGCCGCACTGGAGAGCGCGCAGCCGCACGAGGTCGCTCCGTACGGCGTCTACTGGGCCGACTGGGTCGCGACCTCCGCCGGATGGATCGACGAGGGCGGCCCCACGGGCGGCACGGGCGCTCCGTACGACTACGCCGTGATGCACGTGAAGCCGGAGAAGGGCACCAAGTCCCTCGAGGAGACGGTCGGCGTCGCCCTCGACATCGACTTCGACGCCCCCGAGGCCAAGGACATCAGCGCCATGGGCGCCTGGGGTTACCCGGCCGCTCCGCCCTACGACGGCGCCCTCATGCACAAGTGTGTGGACCGGCCCGGACGGCTCTCCATCGCTCCCGGCACTCCGACGATGTGGCGGATCGGCTGCACCATGACGGGTGGTTCCTCCGGTGGTGGCTGGTTCGCGGAGCAGCCGGACGGGAAGCTCGCGCTGGTCTCCAACACCTCGATCGGCCCGGTGACTTCGGGCTGGTTGGCGGGTCCGCGGCTGGACCGGAACGCCCAGCAGCTCTACACCATGATGAGCGAGAAGTTCGCCGGTCAGTAGCTTCGGCAGGCCTCTCGGCGCAGGCAGGGAGACGCACGAAGGCCCGCCCCCGTCGGGGGCGGGCCTTCGTGCACGTCCGGGAGCCGTCGTCCCGTAGGCGGCCGGATCAGTGCGCGGCAGGCACGAACGGAGAGAGGGCCGCGGCCAGCTCCGCGTGCACCCGCGCCTTGAGCAGGGTGCCTTCCGTGGTGTGTTCCTCGGAGAGCACCTCACCGTCGGCGTGCACCCGCGAGACGAGCCCGCCCTCGGTGTAGGGCACGAGCGCCTCGATCTCGATCTGCGGCCTCGGCAGCTCGTCGTCGATCAGCTGCACCAGCTCGGCCATGCCCGCGCCGGTCCGCGCCGACACCGCGATCGCATGCCGCTCGATGCGAAGCAGGCGCTGCAGCACGAGCGGATCGGCCGCGTCCGCCTTGTTGATCACCACGATCTCGGGCACGTCGACCGCACCCACCTCGCGGATCACCTCGCGCACGGCTGCCAGCTGCTCCTCCGGTGCCGGATGCGATCCGTCGACCACGTGCAGGATCAGGTCGGAGTCGCCGACCTCCTCCATCGTGGAACGGAACGCCTCGACGAGGTGATGCGGAAGGTGCCGTACGAAACCGACCGTGTCGGCCAGGGTGTAACCCCTGCCGCTCGGCGTCTCGGCCCGTCGGACGGTCGGGTCCAGCGTGGCGAACAGTGCGTTCTCCACCAGGACACCGGCGCCGGTGAGGCGATTGAGCAGGGACGACTTGCCGGCGTTGGTGTAACCGGCGATGGCGACGGAGGGGACGCGGTTACGGCGGCGCTCCTGACGCTTGACGTCACGCCCGGTCTTCATCTCCGCGATCTCGCGGCGCATCTTCGCCATCTTCTCGCGGATCCGTCGCCGGTCCGTCTCGATCTTGGTCTCACCGGGACCACGCGTGGCCATGCCGCCACCGCCGCCGCCACCCATCTGCCGGGAGAGCGACTGGCCCCAGCCTCGGAGCCTGGGCAGCATGTACTGCATCTGCGCCAGGGCAACCTGCGCCTTGCCCTCTCGGGACTTGGCGTGCTGGGCGAAGATGTCGAGGATCAGGGCAGTGCGGTCGACCACCTTGACCTTGACGACGTCTTCGAGCTGGATCAGCTGGCCGGGGCTGAGCTCACCGTCGCAGACGACGGTGTCGGCACCGGACTCGAGGACGATGTCCCGCAGCTCCTGCGCCTTGCCCGAGCCGATGTACGTGGCCGGGTCCGGCTTGTCACGGCGCTGGAAAACGCCGTCGAGAACCAGCGCGCCGGCCGTCTCCGCGAGGGCCGCCAGCTCCGCGAGGGAGTTCTCGGCGTCCTGCATCGTCCCGGTGGTCCAGACACCGACCAGCACGACCCGCTCGAGGCGCAGCTGCCGGTACTCGACCTCTGTGACGTCTTCGAGCTCGGTGGAGAGGCCCGCCACACGCCGCAGCGCCGCACGCTCGGAGCGGTCGAACTGGTCGCCGTCCCGCTCGTTGTCGATCTCGTAGCTCCAGGCGACGTCCTCTTCCATCAGGGCATCGGCCCGAAGGCTCTCGGTGCGCGTCTCAGCCAAGCTCTGCTGTTCCTGGGAAGTGGATGAAGAGGAGGTCATTGGGTCCTTACGTCGATGTGGGAGCCTCCCGACGGACGACCGCCGGGGTGCTCGGTTACAGATGACAACGCGTGACGGTCCCGGAAGATTCCCGCAGGATCCCGGCCGCGGCAGCGCCGCCGACCTGCCGATGGTCGCACGGGCGCAGCCGGAGCGTCACCCCGATTTCAGCGGACCGTGCACTCCCCCCGCCGCCTTTGCCCGGCTGTCCCCCGCGGCCTGGCTTCGCCAGTCCGGGTGCCCTGGCATCGGCGGAGTCTTCTTGCCGTACAGCCACGCCTGGAAGAACGCCGACAGGTCACGCCCTGCGACGGCCGATGCGAGCCGCGTGAAGTCCTCCGTGGTCGCGGTGGCGTCCCGGTGCTGCGTGACCCATCGGCGCTCCAAGAGCTCGAACGCGGCTGTGCCGATCTCCTGCCGCAGCGCGTACAGGACCAGCGCGCTGCCGTCGTACACGACGGGCCGGAAGAGACTCAGCTTCTGACCCGGGGCGGGGGCGGCGGGCGCCGCGGGCGGCCCGCCGGCGGCCCGCCAGGCGTCGGAGCGCGCGTAGGCCTCGCGCATCCGGCTGCTCAGCGGCATCTCGGCCTTCTCCTGCGCGTACAGCGCCTCGTACCAGCTGGCGTGTCCCTCGTTCAGCCACAGGTCGGACCAACTGCGCGGCGAGACGCTGTTGCCGAACCACTGGTGGGCCAGTTCGTGGACCATGACGGAGTCGACGTACCACTCGGGAAAGGCGTCCGGGGCGAAGATGGAGCGCTCGAAGAGCGACAGGGTCTGGGTCTCCAGCTGGAAGCCCGTATCGACGTCGGCGACCAGCACGCCGTACGTCTCGAAGGGGTAGCGGCCGACCTTCTCCTCCATCCATTTCATGTGGTCCGGCGTTTTCTTGAGCCAGGGCTCCAGCTTCTCGCGGTCGGCGGCGGGCACGACGTCGCGCAGGGGAAGACCGTGCGGACCCTGCCGCTCGACGACGGCCGAGCGGCCGAGCGAGACCTGAGCCAGTTCGGTGGCCATGGGGTGACCGGTGCGGTAGACCCACGAGGTCTGCTTGTCGCTCCGTGCCCTGGCGACTCGGCGCCCGTTGGCCACCACCGTGATGTCAGGCGGCGCGGTGACCCGGAAGGTGAAGTACGCCTTGTCGGAGGGATGGTCGTTCGAGGGGAAGACCCGATGCGCGGCGTCCGCCTGGTTGGCCATCACCAGGCCGTCGCCGGTACGCACCCAGCCGCCGGCGTTCTTGGGGCCGCGCGGATCACTCGTGTGGGTCACCGTGATCTGCATCCGCGACCCCTCGGGGACGGTCGCGGGCGGGTCGATTACGAGGTCCTCGCCGGCCCCGGCGAAGTCGGCCGGGGTGTCGTTCACCATCACCGAACGGACCTCGCCGTGGGCGAAGTCGAGGTTGACGCGGTCGAGCCTCCGGGTCGACCAGGCGTCGATCTTCGTGACGGCGTCGAGGGGCTTGTCGTTACGGCCCTCGTAGGTGAGGGAGATGTCGTACTCGAGCACGTCGTAGCCGGGGTTGCCCAGCTCGGGGAAGAGCCGGTCCCCGATGCCGAGCGGTTCCGGCGACGGCAGGGTGGCGGCGACGAGGGTGGCCGAGGCAGCGGCCAGTAGGGCGGCACGCAGACGGCGCCGGGAGGTGTGCAGCATGCCCTACCGCTACCAGCGCCCTCCGCACGGACCGCGGCGGCACGCTACACACGGTGACGTGCCCACCCGAACGGGGTCAGGCGGTGGCCGCCGGATGCTGGGTCCGGCTGACGTCGTACACGCCGGGCACGTCCCGCATCGCCCGCATGAGGGCCGGAAGCCCAGCCGCGTCGGGGAGTTGGAGGGTGTACGTGTGCCGTACCCGCTGTTGCGTCGGCGGCTCCACCGTGGCCGAGACGATCGCGGCCCCCTCTCCCGCGATGACTTCAGTGAGGTCCGCCAGGAGGTGGGGACGGCCGAAGGACTCGGCGACCAGGGTGACCCGGCACTCGGCCGTGTCACCCCAGCGCACCGGCACCGGCTCGCGCCCCACGTCGGTCATCCGCACCACGGCGGGGCACTCCCGCCGGTGGACGGTCACGGCTCCGCCGCGCACGGGGAAGCCGGTGACCGCGTCCGGCGGCACCGGTGTGCAGCAGCCGGCCAGCCGGACCGTCGCCTCGGGGAGGTCCACCACGGCGTTCACTGAGGCCGGCCGGCCGGCGGACAGCGGGGCGGGCCGGCGGGGAGCGGTGGAGGGCGCCGCGGCCCGCTGTGGATGCGCGTCGAGCCAGCTGGTGATGGCGATGCGGGCGGCAGGGGTGCGGGCGTGGTCGAGCCACTGGGGCGACGGGCCGGAGGCGCTGTCCTGCGCCAGCAGGACATGCACGGTGTCACCGTCGCCGAGGACCGTGCTGAGTGTCGCCAGCCGGCCGTTGACGCGCGCTCCGATGCAGGTGTGCGCCTTCTCGCCGTACTGCGCGTAGGCGGCGTCCACGCAGCTCGCGCCCGCCGGCAGCCCGAGGGCCCGGCCGTCGGTACCGAATACGGTGATCTCCCTGTCCTGCGCCAGATCGGCGCGCAGGGAGGTCCAGAAGGTGTCCGGGTCCGGGGTGGACTCCTGCCACTGCAGCAACCGGGAGAGCCAGCCCGGCCTGGTGGGGTCGGCCCGTTCGCCGTCCGCCGGCTCGGCCCCCTCCACGGGTACGTACGGGTTGCCCAGTGCGACGACACCGGCCTCCGCCACCTTGTGCATCCGGTGCGTGCGGATGAGGACTTCGGCAACCGCGCCGTCGGGTCCCGCGACGGCTGTGTGCAAGGACTGGTACAGGTTGAACTTGGGGGCCGCGATGAAGTCCTTGAACTCGGAGATCACCGGTGAGAAGCAGGTGTGCAGTTCACCGAGTACGGCGTAGCAGTCGGCGTCCTCCCCGACGAGGATCAGCAGTCGGCCGAAGTCCGTGCTGCGCAGTTGCGACCGCTTCAGGCAGACCCGGTGGACGGACACGAAGTGCCTCGGTCTGATGAGCACTTCGGCGCTGATGCCGGCCTCGCGCAACGCGGCACGGAAGTCGTCCGCGATGGCGGCGAGGGCGGTGCACGCGGTGGAGTTCTCCGCGATGAGCGCCCGGGTCCGCTCGTACTCCTCGGGGTGCAGGATCGCGAAGACCAGGTCTTCCAGTTCTGTCTTGAGGGCCTGCACACCGAGCCGTTCGGCGAGCGGGATCAGCACGTCTCGGGTGACCTTGGCGATGCGTGCCTGTTTCTCCGGCCGCATCACCCCGAGAGTGCGCATGTTGTGCAGCCGGTCGGCGAGTTTGATCGACATCACCCGGACGTCGTTGCCCGTCGCGACGAGCATCTTGCGGAAGGTCTCCGGCTCGGCCGCGGCGCCGTAGTCGACCTTCTCCAGTTTGGTGACGCCGTCGACGAGATAACCGACCTCGGCGCCGAACTCGGATCTCACCTGATCGAGCGTCACCTCGGTGTCCTCGACGGTGTCGTGGAGCAGGGAAGCGGTCAGCGTCGTTGTCTCCGCGCCCAGTTCGGCCAGGATCAACGTCACGGCGAGCGGGTGGGTGATGTAGGGCTCGCCGCTCTTGCGGAACTGCCCGCGGTGGGACGACTCCGCGAGTACGTACGCCTTGTGCAGTGTGGCGAGGTCGGCGTCGGGGTAGTGAGCCCGGTGCGCGTCCACGACATGGCCGATCGCGTCGGGGAGCCGGTCGCGACCGGTGGGGCCCAGCAGAGCGGCGCGGCCCAGTCTGCGCAGGTCGATCCTGGCACGGCCGCGCCTGCGGCTGTGGGCACCTGGGTTGGTGGCCTCTGCGCTCATGGGCACCTCCGGCAGCTTCGACCGGCGGTACGGAGAACTGGCATGCCTCCGGGCCGGTGCTTGATGCTATCGAGCCCACCACGTGGCGCAGTCCAGCTCTCGCTCAGCGTGAAACGGATCACCCATTCGAGCGAAGCCCTAGGCGGTCACGGTTTCGAGGAAGTCGGGGTCGATCACACCCTCGGCGACGATCACCGCGGCGCCGGTCATCTCGACCTCCCCGTCGGGCCGCTCGGTGATACGGAGCCGGCCGCCGGGCAGATCCACCGTGTACGTGACGGGAACGCCGGTGGCTGCCGGATCCAGACCGTCGCGGCGTGCGGTGGCCACGGCGACGGCGCACGCGCCGGTGCCGCACGAGCGGGTCTCACCGGAGCCGCGCTCGTGGACGCGCATCGCCACATGGCGCTCACCGCGGTCGACGACGAACTCCACGTTGACCCCGTCGGGGTAGACCGAGGCCGGGGTGAACGGAGGCATCGTCAGCAGATCCCCCGCGTGGTCCAGCTCCTCGACGAAGGCGACCGCGTGGGGGTTGCCCATGTTCACGTTCCTCGCCGGCCAGCTGCGACCGCCGACGGACACGGTGACGCCGTCCTCGGGCAGCACGGCCCGGCCCATGGAGACCGTGATGTCGCCGCCGCTCCCGGAAACCGCCTTGGCGAGGTGGACCTTCTTGATCCCGCCGCGGGTCGCGACGGCGACGTCCCCGGCGTCGATGTGGCCCGCGTACTGGAGATACCGGGCGAAGACCCGGACGCCGTTGCCGCACATCTCGGCGATGGAGCCGTCCGCGTTGCGGTAGTCCATGAACCACTCGGCCTCGCCGGCCATGTGCCGGGCCTCCGGGTGGGCCGCCGAGCGCACCACGCGCAGCAGCCCGTCACCACCGATGCCGGCCCGGCGGTCGCACAGCCGGGCGACGGCGGACGCGGGCAGTTCCACAGTGTTGTCGGGGTCGGGGACGATCACGAAGTCGTTCTCGGTCCCGTGGCCCTTGAGGAAGGGGAGGGGCGACGTCTGCGAGGTGCTCACGTGCTCCATCGTACGAGGACGGTCCGACAGCGGCCGGAGCCGGTCACCTCAGTCGTGCCACACGCCACACGGCGAGTGCGACGAGCACCGCGGCCACGCCCACGTACAGGGTGATCACACGCCAGTCGGGGCGCTCGCCCGAACCGCGGGACGGCAGGCCGGGCCAGGTGTGGCCGACACGGCGCGCCGCCATCACACCCCAGCCGGCGGCGCAGCAGCTGAGCAGCAGCCCGAGCATGGCCACGACCGCTCCGCCGTCGCCCGTACCGAAGGCGAGCGGGAAGGCGAACATCAGCGAGCCGACGGCGGCGAGGACGACGATGGGTGCGAGCTGCCAGATCCTGAGCCGCCGCTGCGGACGCAGCTCGACCTCGACCTCGTCGGCGAGCACATCCTGCTCGTCGGGCCCGTCCGGGCTGAGACCGGACGCGCCGTCCGCCGCATCCCGCCGTTGCTGTTCCGTGTCGCGAGGGCCGGCCTCCATCGCCACGCGCCCTCCCAACTCGGACTCAACTGTCGATCGATGCTCGATGATGGCACGCTCCCAGGGGCCGGAATGACGGCCGGAGCGTCCCGATGCCATCACGTGATCAGGCTGTGACCGCTCGTTCGATCAACGCCAGCGCGCGCTGCGGAAGTTCCGTCCTGTCGGCGGCGGCGCCGCTCAGCCAGTGCACCCTCGGGTCGCGCCGGAACCACGAGTCCTGGCGGCGCGCGAAGCGCTTGGTGGCGCGCACGGTCTCGTCGCGCGCCTCCTGTTCGGTGCACTCTCCGGCGAGAGCCGTCAGGACCTGCTGGTAGCCGAGCGCCCGCGAGGCCGTGCGGCCCTCCCTGAGTCCCTGCGCCTCGAGCGCCCGCACCTCGTCGACGAGGCCCGCCTCCCACATGCGGTCCACACGCACGGCGATGCGCTCATCGAGCTCGGGCCGTGCGACGTCGACGCCGATCTGGACGGTGTCGTAGACGGCGTCGTGGCCGGGCAGGTTGGCCGTGAAGGGCTTGCCCGTGATCTCGATGACCTCGAGGGCCCTGACGATCCGGCGGCCGTTGCTCGGGAGGATCGCCCGGCCCGCCTCCGGGTCGGCCGCGGCCAGCCTGGCGTGCAGGGCGCCGGGTCCGCGCACCGTCAGCTCCTCCTCCAGCCGCGCCCGCACCGTCGGGTCGGTGCCGGGGAACTCGAGGGCGTCGATCGCACCGCGCACATACAGCCCGGAGCCTCCGACGAGTACCGGGGTGCGGCCCTCGGCGAGCAGCCGGTCGATCTCCGCCCTCGCCAGCGTCTGGTACTCGGCGACGCTCGCCGTCCGGGTGACGTCCCAGATGTCGAGGAGCCGGTGCGGCACTCCGCCCTGCTCTTCGGGTGTCAGCTTGGCGGTGCCGATGTCCATCCCCCGATAGAGCTGCATGGAATCCGCGTTGACGACCTCGCCGTTCAGTTGCCGGGCGAGGAACACCCCCAGATCGGACTTTCCGGCTGCGGTGGGACCGACGACGGCGATGACCCGCGGGGCGGGAGCTGCACTTCTCACCGCCCCAGTCTCGCAAACCCGGTGCGTGTCCCCGAACGAGCGAGGTGACGGCGGCGACTCGGGGTCGTTGCCTGTTGCGAGGTTCCGAACGCCGGTTTCCGGACCGGCGCCCGCGCGTGACGCAAGACGGCGCTCCGGGCGGCGCGGAACTTCGCCCGCACGAGTAGGGTATGGAGTAGATATGGGTGTTTTCTCATGGTTTCGCGGTAAGCCCGCAGCAGCCATGGAGGCGTCGGCACCGGAGGCAGTCGTCGGATCTCCCGCTGCGGAGTCCGTGCAGTCCGGCCGGTCCGAGGTGAGCGACGGCACGGCCGAGGCCCCGGCTGTGGCGGAGCCGGCGGAAGAGGCGGCTCCGGCCGCCGGAGCCGTCGAGGCCACCGGATCCACCGATGCCGCCGCCGAAACCGCGGAACCTCCCCTCGACGGAGGCACCGCGGCCGGGGCAGTGGAGATCCCGAGGCAGCAATCTGCCGGGGACGCGGCGGACAGCGAGGCCGGCGAAGGCGCCCGCACGTAGCAGCCGCGACGAGGGAAGGTGCCCCATGGGCTTCCTGGACAACCTGAAGACCAAGCTCGGCCCCGCGAAGGACAAGGTCTCCGGCCTTGCCCAGCAGCACGAGGGCAGGATCGGGCAGACGCTGGAGAAAGCTGCCAAGAAGGTCGACGACAAGACCAAGGGCAAGTACAGCAACAAGATCGAGTCGGGTGCCGGGAAGGCGAAGCAGGCCCTCGGCCGCATCGCGCACAAGGACGACCGCGGGACGACACCGCCGGCCGCCTGAAGGTCGCCGGACCGGTTCGGCGGAGGGCGGCGGTGGGGCACAGGCTCCACCGCCGCCCTCCCGCGTCCGGAGATCTTTTCCAGGTGAACCCCGCGCTCCAGGGGCTCTCGCTGGATCATGTCCGGGCTCGCGGGCCCTGGCACGCACTTGCCGTAGCCCTCCGGGCAGGTGCGCCTAGACCTGGGACCAGGCCGCGACGAAGTAGCCGACACCGTACGGATCACTCTCGTGGAGCAGCCGGCCCGTGAGCCCCGCGCCCTGTGCGGCTCCGGCGAGGACCTGCCACGGCGCGCGGCCGGACACCTTGAGCTCGCGGGCCAGCGACTCGTCGAGCTCTCTGAGCCCTTCGATGTCGGCGGCCCCGAGCGCGTCGGCGGACCGCCGGTCGAAGTCCGCGGCCCTCTCGTCGAGGTAGCCGGGCGCCTTCAGCGTGCGGCAGGCGCTGCCGTCGCCCATCACGAGAAGCGCGACCCGCCCGGCGCGCGCGGCGAGTTCTTTTCCGGCTGTCATGCACCGGTGCCCGTCGAGGGGTTCGCCGACCCCGAGGCCTTCGACCGGAGCGGCCGTCCAGCCGTCGCGGGCGAGAAGCCAGGCGCCAACGGCCAGCGAAGGCGGCAGTGTCCGTTCCTGGCGGGGGCCGTCGCCGAGCCGGACGTCGAGTTCCACGCCGAACTCCCGGAAGGAGCCTGTGGCGCCCGCGGCATGCGGTCCGCGCCGATCGTGCGCGGCGGGTCCGACCACGATCAGCAGGTCCGGTTCCGCGGCGGCGAGAACGGCCACGGCGTCGGCGCACGCGGCGCGTGTCGCGTCCAGTTCGGGCGCGGCCCCGGAGGCGACCTCGGGGACGAGGATCGGCGGGCACGGACACACGGCAGCGGCTACGAGCATGATCCGCAGCCTAGTCGGCGTGGTGGGCGAGGCGGGCACCTGCCTGGCCCGGCGGCCGGCCCCGCCCGGCCGCCGGGCGGCGGGGCCGTGGCCGACCGCGGCGGCCGTCGTCAGCCCGCCGCGCAACCGCCCGTCACCGGCGGCAGCGGCGCGGGGACGCCCAGCGAGGGCAGGCCCAGCATCACACCGGCCGGCTTCGCGGTCTCGGCCCCGTTGCGCTTCTCCCACGCGTCTCCCGCGCGGGTGCGGCGCACCGATGTCACCGCGCCCTCCGCCAGGAGGTGGTGCGGAGCGGCGTAGGTGATCTCGACGGTGACCACGTCGCCGGGGCGCACCTCGGCGTCCGGCTTGGTGAAGTGGACGAGGCGGTTGTCCGGGGCCCTGCCGGAGAGGCGGTGGGTGGCCCCGTCCTTGCGGCCCTCGCCTTCGGCGACCATCACCTCGAGTGTGCGGCCGACCTGCTTCTTGTTCTCGTCCCAGGAGATCTCCTCCTGGAGGGCGACCAGACGCATGTACCGCTCCTGGACGACCTCCTTGGGGATCTGCCCCTCCATGGTCGCCGCCGGGGTCCCGGGGCGCTTGGAGTACTGGAAGGTGAAGGCGTTCGCGAAGCGGGCCTCGCGCACGGTGTGCAGCGTCTGTTCGAAGTCCTCCTCGGTCTCGCCCGGGAAGCCCACGATGATGTCGGTGGAGATGGCGGCGTGCGGAATGGCCGCGCGCACCTTCTCGATGATCCCGAGGAAGCGCTCCTGCCGGTACGAGCGGCGCATCGCCTTGAGGATCGTGTCCGATCCCGACTGCAGCGGCATGTGGAGCTGCGGCATGACGTTCGGCGTCTCGGCCATGGCGGCGATCACGTCGTCCGTGAAGTCGCGCGGATGGGGCGAGGTGAACCGGACCCGCTCGAGGCCCTCGATGTTCCCGCAGGCACGCAGCAGCTTGCTGAAGGCCTCGCGGTCGCCGATGTCGGACCCGTACGCGTTGACGTTCTGGCCGAGCAGCGTGATCTCGCTGACACCTTCTGCGACGAGCGCCTCGATCTCGGCGAGGATGTCACCGGGCCGGCGGTCCTTCTCCTTGCCGCGCAGCGCGGGCACGATGCAGAAGGTGCAGGTGTTGTTGCAGCCCACGGAGATCGAGACCCACGCCGCGTACGCCGACTCGCGGCGCGTCGGCAGCGTCGAGGGGAACGCCTCGAGCGATTCCGCGATCTCGACCTGCGCCTCTTCCTGGACTCGGGCGCGCTCGAGGAGCACCGGAAGCTTTCCGATGTTGTGCGTACCGAAGACGACGTCGACCCAGGGCGCCTTGGTGACGATGGTGTCGCGGTCCTTCTGCGCCAGGCAGCCGCCCACGGCGATCTGCATCCCGGGGCGCCGCGACTTCATCGGGGCGAGCCGGCCGAGATTGCCGTAGAGCTTGTTGTCCGCGTTCTCCCGCACCGCGCAGGTGTTGAAGACGACGACATCGGCGTCACCGTCGGCGCCTTCGGGCGCGCGTACGTATCCCGCGTCCTCCAGCAGGCCCGACAGCCGCTCGGAGTCGTGGACGTTCATCTGGCACCCGTAGGTGCGCACCTCGTAAGTTTTCGCACTCATCGCGCCCACCAGGGTACGGGGTCGCACCGACAGTGCGACCCTCCGCCAAGGCCGGGCCTGGCCATCACAAGGAGTGAGCTGGCAGGATCGCGCCATGCTCCCGGCACTTCCCGTCCTCTCCCGCCTCGGCCGCCGCCGCGCCCTTCAGGGCACCGCGGCGGCCCTGGTGGTCCTCGGGCTGCTGCTGTGGTTGCTGCTGCCGCTCGGCCAGTCGTCGCCGAGCGGGAAGCTGACACTGAGCACGGGGTCGCACAGCGGTGTCTACCAGCGCTACGGCGTGCTGCTGAAAGACGCGCTGGCCCGCGACATGCCGGACGTGGCGATAGACCTGCGCACCAGCGAAGGGTCCCAGCAGAACCTCGAGCGGGTGGCGTCCGGGGAGGCCGACTTCACCATCGCCACCGCCGACGCCGTCGCGAAGTACAAGCGGGAAGGACTGGCGGGCGCCTCCCGGCTGAGGGGCTGCGCCCGGCTGTACGACGACTACGTCCAGCTCGTCGTGCCCCGTGACTCGCCGGTCAGGTCGGTGGCAGACCTGCGCGGCAAGGTGGTCGGCGTCGGGCAGGACGGCTCGGGCATCCGGCTGGTCGCCGACCGGCTGATGAAGGCCGCCGGGATCGATCCCGCGCAGGACATCACCGCACTCCCGTCGGGAATCAACGTCGCCCCGGGCCAGTTGGAGAAGGGCCGCATCGACGCGTTCTTCTGGTCCGGCGGACTGCCCACCAACACGGTGCAGAAGCTGTCGGAGCGCTTCCCGGTCCGGCTGGTCGCGCTGGAGCCGGAACTGGTCTCGAAGCTCCACGCGTCGGGCGATCCGACCAGCTACTACCGCTCCGCCGTGATGCCGGCCGACGCCTACCCGCAGGCCCAGGGCGGGCTGCCCGTCAAGACCATCGCGGTGGCCAACCTGCTGGTCACCACGGACCGGATGAGCGCGGCGCAGACAGAAGGCTTCACCCGCACTGTGATCCGGAGCCGGGACCGCATCGGCAACACGGTGCACCCCGCCCAGCTGGTCGACCTGCGGACGGCCGTCTACACCGACCCGCTGCCGCTGCACGAAGGCGCGCGGCGTTACTACCGCTCGGTCAAGCCGTAGCGGCGACGCGAGTCCCCCGCTTCCAGCGGTTCCGCGGTGGTCCCACGCCCGCTTCCAGCCAGTTCGACCGGTGGTCTCAGGCGTCCTTCGCGTGGGTCCGCGGCAGCGTGAGCGTCACCTTCAGGCCGTGGGGCTCGTGGTGCGCGTACGCGATGGACCCGCCGCCCGCCGCCAGCAGCGCCCTTGAGATGGACAGGCCGAGGCCGGAGCCCTTCACGTTCTGGTGACGGCCGCTGCGCCAGAAGCGGTCCCCGATCCGGGAGAGCTCCTCGTCGGTCAGGCCCGGGCCGCGGTCGGCGATAAGGATGGTCGACGTGCTGCCCTGCGCCGAGACCTCGACGGTGACCTTCTCGCCCCGAGGGGTGAACTTCAGGGCGTTGTCGATCACCGCGTCCAGCGCGCTGGAGAGCGCCACGGGGTCCGCCCAGGCGGTGACCGCGGCCGTCTCGTAGGACAGCACGACCCGCTTCTCGTCGGCGAGCGGCCGCCAGGCGGCCACCCGCTCGGCGGTCAGTTCGCCGATGTCGGTGAGCTGGAGCTCCGCGGAGGCGTGCTCGGCAAGCGCCAGGTCCAGCAGGTCGTCGAGGACTTGGGCGAGGCGTTTGCCCTCGGTGCGGACGGAGGCGATCTCGGGATTTCCCTCGGGGAGTTCGAGGGCGAGCAGTTCGATGCGCAGCAGGAGGGCGGCGAGCGGGTTGCGCAGCTGGTGGGACGCGTCCGCGACGAAGGCCCGCTGCTGTTCGAGGACTTCCTCGACGTTGTCGGCCATCTCGTTGAACGAGCGCGCCAGCCGTCTGAGTTCCGGCGGCCCCCCGGCGGCAGCGACCCGCGAGTTCATCCGGCCGGTCGCGATGTCGTGGGTGGCGGCGTCCAGGATCCGTACGGGCCGCAGCACCCACCCGGTCAGCCGGAAGGCCGCGCCGACGGCGACGAGCATCGCGGCGGACTCACCGGCGACGATCAGCAGCCAACCGCGCAGGACCCGCGACCGAAGCTGGTCGGTGGGCGAGTCGGTGAACACGACGGCGATGACGTCCCCGTCGCGTACGACGGGCGAGGCGACGACGAGCCGCTCGCCGCGCTGCCAGGGCCACACCTGCGGCGGGTCGTCGCTGCGCCGGCCGGTGAGCGCCTCCTGGAACGCCTCGCGGCCCTCCCCCTCGCCCGGCACGTACCAGTCGTGGGGGGCGCGGGCCATCGAGTTGCCGCTGCGGTAGAAGACGCCCGCCTTGATCCCGTACGTGTCGTGGTACCGGTCGAGCTGCTCCTGCAGCGTGGAGCGGCGCTCGTCCGGGGTGGAGCCCTGATCGGTCACGAACTGGGCCAGCGCCGCGAAACGCACGGTGTCGTCGATCCGGTCGACGACGACGCCCTGCTGCTGCGCGGCCGCGACGCTCACCGCGAGCGGAAAGCCGAGCGCCAGCAGCACACCGGCCATGAGCACGATGAGGAGCGGAAGAAGTCGGGTACGCACCGGGGCGAGGGGCCCTACGCCCCGGCGGGCGCGACGAGCCGGTAGCCGACACCCCGCACAGTCTCGATCAGGGCAGGCATCCGGAGCTTCGAGCGCAGCGACGCCACGTGCACCTCGAGCGTGCGGCCGGTGCCCTCCCAGCTGGTCCGCCACACCTCGCTGATGATCTGCTCACGCCGGAAGACCACTCCCGGGCGCTGGGCGAGCAGCGCCAGCAGGTCGAACTCCTTGCGTGTGAGCTGCACGTCAGCCCCGTCGACGCTGACCCTGCGGGTGGGCAGCTCGATGGTGACCGGCCCGAGCCTCAGCGCCTCGTCGCCGGCGGGCGCACCGGCGTCGTCACCGGGGACGGTACGCCGGCTGACCGCGTGGATCCGGGCGAGCAGCTCCCCCGTGTCGTACGGCTTGACCACATAGTCGTCGGCGCCGAGGTTGAGTCCGTGGATGCGGGAGCGGACGTCCGAGCGCGCAGTCACCATGATCACGGGCGTGGAGGTGAGCTTCCTGAGCTTGCCGCAGACCTGGTAGCCGTCCTGGTCCGGCAGGCCGAGGTCCAGGAGGACGACCCCGAAGGGCGGCTTGGCCGGGTCGGTGGCGGGCAGGACGGCGCGGAGGGCTTCCTCGCCGTTGCGGGCGTGGACCACCTCGAAGCCGTGCCTGGCGAGCACCGCCGACAGGGCGGCAGCGACATGGTCGTCGTCCTCGACGAGCAGCAGCCTCATGGCCCCCCTCCGGTCGTGTGGTGTTCGTGGCGCGGTCGTGTGGTGTTGGTCGTGCGGTGTTGTACGAATGGTTCGCGACACACCACAGGGCATCAACGCGGATGTCACGGCGCACAGTCAAGAGGCTTCCGCGTGCCGAACGGTTCCGTTATCCACCCGGTATCGCAGTCGACCACCCTGTTCACGCATAGTGTCCGGATGAGGCCGGATCGTTATGCTCAATTTCCCCTCAGATGTAATGACGCTGGTCGCAGTGGGTGACTAGGGTCCTCCCAACCGAGGAGGACGGAGCAAGAAGCCGATGAGCGGAGTGTCAGTGACCAAGGACGCCGAGGACGCGGTGCCCACGGCCGATCTGGTCGTGCTGAGCAACGTGAACAAGCACTTCGGCGCGCTGCATGTGCTCCAGGACATCGACCTGACCATCGCCAGGGGCGAGGTCGTGGTCGTCATCGGACCCTCCGGGTCCGGAAAGTCCACGCTGTGCCGCACCATCAACCGCCTGGAGACGATCGACTCCGGCGCTATCTCGATCGACGGCAAGCCGCTGCCGCACGAGGGCAAGGAGCTCGCCCGGCTGCGCGCCGACGTGGGCATGGTCTTCCAGTCGTTCAACCTCTTCGCGCACAAGACCGTGCTGGAGAACGTGACGCTGGGCCAGATCAAGGTACGCAAGGCCGACAAGAAGGCCGCGGAGACCAAGGCGCGGGCCCTTCTGGACCGCGTGGGTGTCGGTGCGCAGGCCGACAAGTACCCGGCGCAGCTCTCCGGTGGCCAGCAGCAGCGTGTGGCGATCGCGCGTGCGCTGGCGATGGACCCGAAAGTGATGCTCTTCGACGAGCCGACGTCGGCGCTCGACCCCGAGATGATCAACGAGGTTCTCGAGGTCATGCAGCAGTTGGCACGCGACGGGATGACAATGGTGGTCGTCACGCATGAGATGGGCTTCGCCCGCTCGGCCGCGAACCGGGTCGTATTCATGGCCGACGGCAAGATCGTGGAAGAGGCATCGCCCGAGGAATTCTTCAGCAACCCGCGCAGCGACCGGGCCAAGGACTTCCTGTCGAAGATCCTTCACCACTGAGTCCTGGATCAGTTGATCCAGCACATCGCGTCTGTTTCCAATACCTCGCGTCAACTCTAGGGAAGTCATCATCATGAAGCTTCGTAAGGTCACCGCCGCTTCGGCCACCGTCCTCGCGCTCGCCCTGTCGGCCACGGCATGCGGCTCCGACAGCGGCAAGGACAGCGGCAGCGGCTCCACCGACGGCGGCGACAAGAAGATCACGGTCGGCATCAAGTACGACCAGCCGGGTCTCGGCCTGAAGACCCCGGACGGGTTCACGGGCTTCGATGTCGATGTCGCCACGTACGTCGCCAAGGAGCTCGGTTACGACGAGGGAGACATCGAGTTCAAGGAGACGAAGAGCGCCGACCGCGAGACCGCGCTGGCCCGCGGCGACGTGGACTTCATCGCCGCCACGTACTCGATCACGGACGAGCGCAAGCAGAAGGTCGACTTCGCCGGCCCGTACCTCCTCGCCCACCAGGACCTGCTGATCCGCGCCGATGACAACATCACCAAGGGCGAGGACCTCAACGGCAAGAAGCTCTGCTCGGTCACCGGCTCCACGTCCGCGCAGAACGTGAAGAAGGACTTCGCCCCGAAGGCCCAGCTGCAGCAGGTCGGCACGTACTCGGAGTGCCTCAACGGACTTCAGAGCGGCGCCGTCGACGCGCTGACCACGGACGACTCGATCCTGGCCGGCTACGCCTCGCAGGAGCAGTACAAGGGCAAGTTCAAGCTCGCCGGCCTCAAGCTGAGCAACGAGAACTACGGCATCGGAGTGAAGAAGGGCGACAAGGAGATGGTCGACAAGATCAACGCCGCCCTCGAGAAGATGGTCAAGGACAAGGCTTGGGACAAGGCCGTGACGGACAACTTCGGTCCGGCCAACTACAAGAACGAGCCCGCCCCGGAGATCGGCAACATCGTCAAGTGAAGCAGGGCTGAGACGGCGCGCCGCCCCTGAAGGGCGGCGCGCCGGGCCCTCCCACACGCGGAAGCGCGGGAGATCGTGTTCGACTTTCTTGAAGGTTACGACTTGCTCGGGGCGTTCTGGGTGACGGTGCAACTCACCGTTTTCTCCGGAATCGGTTCCCTGGTGCTCGGCACCGTCCTCGCCGCTATGCGAGTGAGCCCGGTGCCCCTGATGCGCGCGTTCGGCACGTTCTACGTGAACGTCGTCCGGAACATCCCGCTCACTGTGATCATCGTCTTCTCCTCGCTCGGTCTCGCCGACGTCTTCGGCATGACGCTGGGCGCGGCCGATGACTTCCAGGTCAAGTACTTCCGGCTCGCTGTCTTCGGGCTCGCGGCCTACACCGCGGCGTTCGTGTGCGAGGCGGTGCGGTCCGGCATCAACACCGTGCCGGTCGGCCAGGCAGAGGCGGCGCGGGCCATCGGGCTGAGCTTTACCCAGGTCCTCACAACCGTAGTTCTCCCGCAGGCGTTCCGCTCGGTCGTCGCTCCTCTTACCAATGTGCTGATCGCCCTCACCAAGAACACCACGGTCGCGGCGGCCATCGGTGTGGCGGAAGCGGCCCTGCTGATGAAGGAGATGATCGAGAATGAGGCACAGCTCGTCCTCATCTCCGCGATCTTCGCCTTCGGCTTTGTTGTTCTGACCCTTCCCACCGGTCTCATCCTCGGCTGGGTCGGCAAGCGTGTGGCGGTGAAGCGATGACGTCCGTTCTTTACGACGCCCCCGGCCCCCGGGCCAAGCGGCGCAACATCGTCTACACGGCCGTCTTCCTCGTGCTGCTGGCGCTGGGCATCTGGTGGGTCATCGGCGTCATGTCCGACCACGGACAGCTCGAATGGTCGCTCTGGAAGCCGTTCACCCAGTCCGCGGCATGGACGACCTATCTGCTGCCCGGCCTCGCCAACACGCTGAAGGCCGCAGCCCTCGCCATGGTGATCGCCCTGCCGCTGGGTGCGATCTTCGGCATCGCCCGGCTCTCCGACCACCTCTGGGTCCGCGTCCCGGCGGGTGTGGTCGTGGAGTTCTTCCGCGCCATTCCCGTCCTGCTCCTGATGCTGTTCGCGAACGAGCTCTACGCGCGCTACACCGACATCAGCAGTGAGCTGCGTCCGCTGTACGCAGTGGTCACCGGCCTGGTGCTGTACAACGCGTCGGTCCTCGCCGAGGTCGTACGGGCCGGCATCCTGTCGCTGCCCAAGGGCCAGTCGGAGGCCGCGAAGGCCATCGGGCTGCGCAAGGGCCAGACGATGACGAGCATCCTGCTGCCTCAGTCCGTCACCGCGATGCTGCCGGCGCTGGTCAGCCAGCTCGTGGTCATCGTCAAGGACACCGCACTCGGTGGCGCGGTGCTCGCCTTCGCGGAACTGCTCAACGCGCGTTCGACTCTCTCCGCGTTCTACGCGAATGTCATCCCGAGCTTCGTCGTCGTCGCGTTGATCTACATCGTCCTCAATTTGATCCTCACCACCTTCGCCTCGTGGTTGGAAAAGAGGCTGCGCCGGGCCAAGAAGGGCACGGGCGCGGTGCTGGGCGCACCCGGCGGCGCCGAGGAGCCCGTCGGAGAGCCCGGAGTCGGCAAGACCGACGACGGACGGGCCGGCTGACGGTTCATCCGATGTTCGACCGCTGAGGGGCGGTGGCCTGCGGGCCACCGCCCCTCGCCGCGTCCAGGTGGCGCTTGACGCGGGCAGCGGCAGTGGGTTGCATACGTTCTGTGATCGCGCACCGGGCTCCAACCGCACTTCCCCGCACGACCCTACGGGCCCGAGGAGTCACGCCGTGGACCCGGTGATCGTGGTCGGCGCGGGTCCCGTCGGACTGGCGCTGTCACTCGCCCTCGCGGCGCAGGGCGTTCCTTCGGTCGTGCTCGACGAGGGCAACGGGAAGGACGAGCCGCGCCCGGCCCGCACCGTCGTACTGCGTCCCGACACGGCCGACCTCATGGCGCGGCTCGGCTGCGGGACCGTGCGTCACGAAGGCACCCGTTGGAGCGGCTGGCGCTCGATGCTGCGCAAGCAGGAGTTGCGGCAACTGCCCCTCGACGACGGCGCCGACCACCACCGCCGGAGCGACGGGCACCACTGGGACAGGGACGACACCTACTCCGGGGACGAACGCGACGGCGCATACCAGCGGGGGGACAGGAGCGCCGGAGCCGACGGGGACCTGGCCGCGCCACTTCACATCCCGCAGCACAGCCTCTCTCGTGGACTGCGGGAGGCCGCCGCAGAGCACCGGCTCGTACGGCTCGTGACCGACAGCCGCCTCGACTCGCTGGAACAGGACGCCGGCGGCGTGGGTGTGCACACCAGGGGGCCCTCCGCGACCTGGTGGCGGGGCAGTTATCTGGTGGGCTGCGACGGCGCGAGGTCCACGGTCCGCAAGCTCCTCGGCATCCGTTTCCCGGGCCGCACGGCGGTGGAACGCCACGCCGTGGCCGCACTGCGCACCGAGCTGCCCTGGCCCGGTGAGGCGGTGCTGCACCGTCAGCCACCGTGGAGCTCGGGTGGTGACGAGATCACCGCACGCCCGCTGCCGGACGGTACGTGGCGACTCGACTGGTTGCTTCCGCCCCGCGGCGAGCTGGTGACGCCGGAGGCACTCGTGGCGCGGGTCCGTGACACTCTGGCCGGCTGGTGCGGCGACACGCCGCCGTACGAACTGCTCGACACCGGCGTCTACACCCTTCATCACCGACTCGCCCGGCGCTGGCGCGTGGATCGGGCCTTCCTCGCGGGGGACGCGGCGCACCTGCTGGGAGCGATCGGCGCCCAAGGGCTCGACGATGGGCTCCGCGATGTCGACAACCTGGCATGGAAACTGGCGCAGGCCTGGCATCACGGGGCGTCACAAACACTGCTGGACAGCTATCAGGCCGAGCGGCGCACCGCCGTCGCCGCACGGCTGCGCGCCGCCGACCAGTCACTGCCGATACTGCGCAGCGGCAGCGGTCTTCGCATGTACCTTCCCGGGGCCGCCCGGGGACACGACGCGATGCTCACCGACGCGCATCTCGGGCGGGGGGCCCTCGGCGCGCCGCCCGTCTACACGCATTCACCGCTCACGCCGGAGCCCACTGGTCCGCAGACGCCGGCGGGCACCGTGCCGGGCTCGCCGGTCGCCGATGTGCAGGTGACGGCTCCGGACGGTACCTGCGCCCGCCTGCGGGACCGGCTGTGCCGGGGGCGCCTGCTGGTCGTGCTGGTGGCGCCCGGCACCGGCGTGTGGGACCGGAGGCACTGGGCCGGCGCGGGCATCATGCCACGGCTGGAGACAGCGGTGTCCGGCCTTCCCGCACCGGCGGAACTGCTTGTGACGGAGAGCTACCCCGGCGCCTCCGCGCACACCGTGCTGCTCGTACGGCCCGACGGACATCTGGTGGCAGCTTTCGCCGGGGTGCGGCCGGCCGAGCTGTACGCCGCTGCGGACATCGCGAGAGGAGGTGCCCCCGCCACGGCGGGCAGTGACCGTACTGCGGACATCGATTGATTCACGGTGTCCGGCGTGGTGTACTCCCGAGCATGAACGACACCGATGTGCGCCTGTGGCGGAGGGTCCATATGGACCTCGTCCGCTATGCGGGCTGCGTGTGTCGGCCGTCCTGCTGAATTCGCCCTCCCTTCGCGCCGCGGCCTCTGGCCCGTGCGCTCACCAGCGAACCCCAGGACGGTTTCCGTGTCCCACCCCGCTCCGCTCCCCCCTGCCCCGGCGCCTTCGACTCCCGGATCCTCCGCCGATCCCGTTCTCTTCACCGGTTCCTGGCCCGCCCCGAGCCTGACGGGAGCGCCGACCTCCGCCGAACTGCTCGACTTCGTACGGCACGCCGCCGCCGACAAGGAACTGATCGCCTCGCTGCCTCTCGACCCCGAGGGACGCACCTGGCTGCGGCTCGAAGGGCCGCGCGGCAGTGAGGCGTGGCTCATCGGCTGGCCGCCCGGCACCGGCACCGGCTGGCACGACCACGCCGAATCCGTCGGGGCGTTCGCCACAGCGGAGGGCGTGCTGAAGGAGAACTCTCTCGCCGTACGGCTTCCCTCCGCCGGCTGGAAGACGCTCGAACTCGACGACGGCGTGGACCGCGAGCGGCATCTGGCCGCCGGCCGGTCCCGCGCCTTCGGTACGCACCACGTGCACGAGGTGCTCAACGAGTCGTCCGCCGAGCATGCCGTCTCCGTCCACGCGTACTACCCGCCGCTGCCGCTGATGAGGCGCTACAGCCGGTCTGGTGCCGTCCTCCGTCTCGAGCACGTCGAACACCCGGAGGACTGGCGGTGAGCGGGCCCCCGGGAATCGACGAGTACCTGGAGCAGGTACGGCGAGGGCTCGAACGGATCGGTCCGCAAGAGGCCTTCGAGGCGGCGGCCGAGGGTGCTCTGCTGGTCGACATCCGCTACCAGGCACTGCGCGAGCGCGACGGGCTGATCCCCGGGGCGCTGGTCGTGGAGCGCAATGAACTGGAATGGCGACTGGACCCACAGGGCAGTCATCGCCTCCCCCAGGCGATCGGCCACGACCTTCGGATCGTGGTCATCTGCAACGAGGGTTACGCCTCCTCCCTCGCTGCCTGGTCCCTGCACCAACTGGGGCTACGGCGTGCGACCGACCTCGTCGGTGGTTTCCAGGCATGGAAGTCGGCGGGACTGCCGGTCACGGGGTAGCCCGCGGGCCCGGTCGCGTCCCTGGCCGGCACCACGTCCGGTATGTCTAGTACCCCATGTCGTCCAGGTCCGCCGTGTCCTCGCCCTCTTCTTCGAGGGCGCGCCTCACCACCCGCAGGGCCATACCCTCGGAGTAGCCCTTGCGGGCGAGCATTCCGGCCAGCCGACGGAGACGACGGTCACGCTCCAGGCCCCTGGTGGAGCGCAGTTTCCGCGCCACCAGCTCGCGGGCCGTCGCCTCCTCCTGGTCGGAGTCGAGCTGCCCCACCGCCTCGTCGATCAGAGCGGAATCCACGCCCTTGGTACGCAACTCCCGTGCCAGGGCCCGCCGGGCGAGGCCCCGACCGTGGTGCCGGGACTCCACCCACGCGTCCGCGAAGGCGGCGTCGTTGATCAGTCCCACGTCCTCGAAGCGGGAGAGGACCTCCTCGGCCACCTCCGAGGGGATCTCGCGTTTGTGCAGCGCATCCGCCAGCTGTTTGCGGGTGCGCGGGGTCCCGGTGAGCAGGCGCAGGCAGATGGCCCGCGCCCGCTCCGCCGGATCCTTGGGTGACAGCTCCTTCTCGGCCCTCGACGAGTCGGGGCTGTCACCCGGCCATTCGGTACGCCGGGCGGCCATGTGCTACCCCTTGGCCGCCGCCGTCTTGGCCGCCTTCGCCTTGGACGCGGGTGCGGGCACGGACTTCGCCGTGTCCTCGGCCGGAACCGCTCCGGCCGCCGCGTCCGCACCGGGATCCGCCGCCGGGGTCTCCGGCCTGACGCCGACGCCGAGCTTCTCCTTGATCTTCTTCTCGATCTCGTTCGCGAGGTCGGGGTTGTCCTTCAGGAAGTTACGGGCGTTCTCCTTGCCCTGGCCCAGCTGGTCGCCCTCGTACGTGTACCAGGCGCCGGCCTTGCGGACGAAGCCGTGCTCCACGCCCATGTCGATCAGACCGCCCTCGCGGCTGATGCCCTGGCCGTAGAGGATGTCGAACTCGGCCTGCTTGAAGGGCGGGGCGACCTTGTTCTTGACGACCTTGACGCGGGTGCGGTTGCCGACCGCGTCCGTGCCGTCCTTCAGGGTCTCGATACGGCGGATGTCCAGACGCACCGAGGCGTAGAACTTCAGCGCCCGGCCACCGGTCGTGGTCTCCGGGGAGCCGAACATCACACCGATCTTCTCGCGGAGCTGGTTGATGAAGATCGCCGTGGTCTTGGACTGGTTCAGCGCGCTGGTGATCTTCCGGAGCGCCTGGCTCATCAGCCGCGCCTGCAGACCGACGTGCGAGTCTCCCATCTCGCCCTCGATCTCCGCCTTGGGCACAAGGGCCGCCACGGAGTCGATGACGATCAGGTCGAGCGCGCCGGAGCGGACGAGCATGTCGACGATCTCCAGCGCCTGCTCGCCGTTGTCCGGCTGGGAAAGGATCAGGTTGTCGATGTCGACGCCGAGCTTCTTGGCGTACTCCGGGTCGAGAGCGTGCTCCGCGTCCACGAAGGCCACCGCTCCGCCCGCCTTCTGGGCGTTGGCCACGGCGTGCAGCGTGAGGGTCGTCTTACCGGAGGACTCCGGTCCGTACACCTCCACCACACGCCCGCGCGGCAGGCCGCCGACGCCGAGAGCGACGTCGAGGGCGGTCGACCCGGTGGGGATGACCTCGATGGGCTCGTTCGGCCGCTCGCCCAGCCGCATCACGGCACCCTTGCCGAATTGGCGTTCAATCTGTGCGAGCGCGGCGTCGAGCGCCTTCTCGCGGTCGGTTCCTGCCATGGGTTCCACCCGATTTGCTTGTGTCGATCGCTTCACGTCAAAGACGCTAACCCCTGCCACTGACAATGGGCCCCGACGTCCGGCCGGCCTGTGGACAACTCGCGGGAGCGAGGGCCGGAATCCCATGAGAATGGATGTTCGATTTTACTGTCAAGCTCACCATGCGGCGGTCCACCTGGCCGCGTGCGACCGGTGTCCTGTGGTCTGATCGGCGGGTCGGGGGTGGCGGTGGGACAGCTCGCGGATGCATACGCGGATCCGGACAGCGGCGCCGGCGTCCGTATGTCTCGAACCTTGATCATTGTCACCGAGCCTCGACGATCACTAGGTTTGTGCCTTCGAAGTTTGCGTGGCACGGGGGTGTCCGTGTGTCGGGGGTTGTGGCGGGGAGCACGCGTGCGTACGGGAATCCGGCTGTTCGGGGCGTCTGTTTCGGCTCCTTCGAAGGCGCGTCCCGTGGGACGCCCGCTCCGTCCTTACTGAGACGTGCGGTTCGCGCAGGTGACTGCGGGCCGGGACCAGCGACGCGCGTGCCGCCGATGCCGTAGGCGTCAGAAAGTGAGCAGACAGATGCAACCGACGTTCGTACTGGTTCACGGAGCCTTCTCGAACTCCTTCTCCTTCGCACCACTCCAGGCCGAACTCGGCCTCCTCGGGCACCGCTCGGTCGCCGTCGACCTGCCCGGCCATGGTTTCGGGGCGACCTACACGCGCGCCTACCAGGCGCCACAAGATCACGAAGGACTGGCCACGGCACCCGGCTCGATCAAGGGAGTAACACTCGCCGACAATGCCGCGCACCTGATCGGGATCCTCGAAAGGGCCAAGCGGAACGGGCCGGTGATTCTCGTCTCCCACAGCCGTGGCGGAATCACGGCCACCGCGGCAGCGAACGCACGGCCGGACCTGATCGACCGCGTCGTCTACGTCTCGGCCTGGTGTCCTGTCGATCTCGACGTCAGCGACTACTACGCCGAGCCGGAGATGGCCACGGTGGACGCCGCTTCCCTGGCCCTCGCGCTGGCCGGGAACCCGGCCGAGCTCGGGCTGCTCCGCGTCAACTTCCGCACCGCGAGTGCGGACGCCCTCGCTGCCCTCAAGGCGGCCTTCCTTGCTGACGGCACCGACGAGGAGTTCCTGACCTTCCTGAACACCTTCCAGCCCGACGAGAACCTGGACGTCGGCACCTCCACCGACCGTGCGCAGGCCGAGACCTGGGGCCGCATCCCGAAGACCTACGTCCGCCTGGCCGGCGACACGAGCCTGCCGCTCGCCATACAGGACCGGCTGATCCGCGAGGGCAACGCGCTGACGCCGGACAACCCGTACGACGTCCGCACCCTTGCGGGCAGCCACCTGAAGTGGCTGGTCCACCCGGCACCAGCGGCCCGAGTCCTGGGTGAGCTCGCAGCACTGGTGGGATAGGCGGGGACCAAGAAGCGCACGGCCCGATGGCGACCAAGGCCACGGCGGAGTACTCCACGCCGCCGTGGCCCGCCCCGGAAGACTCGGCCGTCCCCGACAGTGCGGCACCTGGCCGCCACCGGGGCCGAGGCCGCATTCCCCGGCATCCGGCCCGAGGCGGGCCGCCGTCACAGCCGTGTGGTTCGAACCGGACTTCCGACCGACGGGCTCAGGGCCCGGAGCCGGCCTGCGGGGGCACCCCATCGGGTGAGCCCTCGGATGTGGACGGAACCTGCCGGCCGTTCCCCAACGCGCTACGCACCCGAGCCAACCGGCTGCCGCCGTGCCTGGTGTGGGCGTGGACCCGCGGGTCGTCGGTCACCGTGTACCGCTTCACGTACGCCCCGAGGAAGGCCTGGAGCGTGGCGACCGCCGGGATCGCGATCAGCGCGCCGACCGCGCCCAGCAGGGCGGTCCCCGCCACGACCGAGCCGAAGGCCACCGCCGGGTGGATGTCCACCGTCCTGGCGGTGAGCTTCGGCTGCAGCACGTAGTTCTCGAACTGCTGGTAGATCACGACGAAGCCGAGGACCCACAGGGCGTACCAAGGGTCGATCGTGAACGCGATCAGCATCGGCAGCGCGCCCGCCAGATACGTGCCGATGGTCGGGATGAACTGCGAGACCAGTCCGACCCAGACCGCGAGGGCCGGGGCGTACGGCACCCCGAGGATCTCCAGCAGGATGTAGTGCGCGACTCCGGAGATCAGCGCCATCAGTCCGCGGGAGTAGAGGTAGCCGCCGGTCTTGTCGACCGCGATCTCCCAGGCCCGCAGGACCTCCGTCTGCTTGGCCGGGGGCAGCACGGAGCACAGAGCGCGGCGCAGCCGGGGCCCGTCGGCCGCGAAGTAGAACGAGAACAGGAAGATCGTCAGCAGCTTGAACAGTCCGCCGAGTACGGTCGCCGAGACGTCCAGCACACCGGTGGCGCTGTTCTGGACGTACTTCCTCAGCCAGTCGGAGCGCAGCAGGCTGTCCTGGACCTCGACCCGGGACAGTTCCGTCTGGAAGGTGCCGTTGATCCAGCGGATGACCGAGTCGAGGTACTGCGGGAAGTCCTCGACCATCTCGACGATCTGGCCGGCCAGCATCGAGCCGAGCAGTACGACGAATCCCACCCCCACGACAAGCACCGCGAAGAAGACCAGGAAGGTGGCGAGGCCCCGGCGCATGCCGCGGGCCGCCATCCGCCCGACCGCGGGTTCGATCGCGAGGGCAAGGAAGAAGGCGATCAGAACGTTGATCAAGAGGCCGATGAGCTGGTGGAAGGCCCAGCTTCCGAGCTGGAAGCAGGCGTAGAGCGCGAGCGCGAGGATCAGCGCGCGCGGCAGCCAGCGAGGCATTCGGCCCGGACCGCCGCTGCCGGCGTCGGCCCCGGGAGGCGGAGACGCCGGCGGGGCCGTGGGCGCCGTGGTGCCCTGTGCGGGGATCCCCGCCACGGCCTCGTCCGACGCGACCGCGTCCGGCGCGGTCCTCTCGTCAGGGGTCATGTCGTCAGCGGTCCGTCCTGTGCGGTGGCGTATGCGGTCCGGCCGGTGCGGCCTCGTCCTGTACAGGCTCGTTTCCGTACGGGCTCGCCTCTGCGGCCCTGCCTCGTGCTGTCGTGTGCGTCCTGTCGGTACCGGCCATCGGCTCAGTGTGGCTCACCGGGGCGACCTCGAGCCGCCGGCACGGAGTCTCACCGCTTGTCGGCGGGGATGTCCATGGCGGCGCAAACGGCGCGCCACACGTCCTTCGCCTCCCAGCCGGCGGCCAGGGCCTCATGGATCGTGCGGCCGCCCAGCTCGGCCATCACATGGTCCCGTGCGAAGGAGTCCGCGTACGCCGCTCCGAAGTGGTCGGCCATGCGTTCCCAGAAAATCGTCAACCGCATGACCTCAGTATCCCGCTCCTGAGAGTGCAGCCCTGTCCGTCCGCCTTGCCGAAAGCCCTTTCCGCCCTACCGTCGGAACATGGCTGGAAACGGAGCAACCACCGACCCCTCCCCCGCGTCCGCACTGTCACGCGCCGAGCGCTTCATCTGGATGACGGCCCGGGTGCTCGAGCAGCGGCGGTTCGCCTACCACTTCCTCGCCGGCCCCTCCGACCCGGTGGAGACGGCGCTGGCCGCCTACCTCAATGAGGACGGCGGCTACGGCCACGCCCTCGAGCCCGACCTGCGCGGCCCGGTCAGCCAGCCCCTGCACACGGCGCACGCCCTGCGGGTGCTGGACTCCATCGGCCGCTGCGGTGGGCTCCGGGTGGAGCGCATGTGCCGCTATCTCACCGAGGTGTCCACACGGGACGGGGCACTGCCGGCCGTCCACGCGTCCCAACGCGCCTATCCGGCCGCCCCGTTCCTCCCGATCGTCGACAACCCTCCGAGCGATCTGCTCGCGACAGGGCCGGTGGTCGGCCTGCTGCACCGCAATCAGGTGTGGCACGCATGGCTGTTCCGAGCCACGGACTTCTGCTGGTCAGCGGTCGACGCGATCGAGAAGTCGCATCCTTACGAGGTCCAGGCTGCGATCGCCTTCCTGGACGGTGCACCGGACAGCGCCCGCGCGCAGGCCGCGGCTGACCGGCTGGGCGCGCTCGTGCGCGAGCAGCGGCTCGTCGCGCTCGACCCGGACCGGCGCGACGACCAACCGGTGGCCCCCGGCTACGCCCCGGGCGAGCACCATTTCGCCTACGACTACGCCCGCAGACCCGACTCCCTCGCCCGCCGCTGGTTCACGGACGAGGAGATGGACCGGGCCCTGGAGCACCTCGCGGCGGAGCAGCAGCAGGACGGCGGATGGCCCATCACCTGGCAGGAGTGGGCCCCCGGCACCGCTTTGGAATCGCGGCCGATCGTGACGATCGAGGCGCTGCGGACCCTGCGGGCGCACGGCCACCCCATCGAGTGAAGCGGGTGCGGGTAAGCGGACCGCGCCGGCCGTACGACGTCTGCCCGGCGTTCCGGCCGAACACGAACGCCCGGCGCGTTCCGGGCCGGGCAGGACCTCCCACCGGAGCGTTTCGGCCGCCGCGCCGGCCTCAGCCTCCCAGCGCCCGCACACCCGCTGTGACGGCCACCGCGGCCCCGACGACCACCAGGAACGGAGCGCGCAGCAGCAGCGCCAGCGCCGCCGCACCGACTCCTGCGGCCCGTGCGTCGAGGACCAGCGACTGACCCGTGCTGAACGTCTGCTGCGCCGTCAGTGCGGCCAGCAGGGCGACGGGCAGCAGGGCCGCCAGGCGCTGCACGAGTGGTCGTTCCAGGGTGTCGGCCGGCACCAGCAGGCCGACGAGTTTCACGAGATAGCAGCCGACCGCCGTCGCACCGATCGCGATCCAGATGCTCATCGTTCCCGTTCCTTCCGCCGTGCCCTCTTCGTCCGGCCCGAGCCGTCACGGGCCGAGCCGTCACCGCTCACGCCGTCGCCCATCGCGCGCCCCTTGAGCCACAGCACCGCGGGAGCGGCCACTGCCGCCACGAGCACCGGCACCCCGGCGGGCAGCACCGGCAGGAAGCCGAGGCCGAGGAGGACCGCAAGCCCGGCCACCGCACGTTCGGTTGCGGTCCGCAGCATCGGCGCGAGCAGCGCGAGGAAGACGGCCGGGCCCGCCGCGTCGATCCCCCACGCGTCGGTGTCGCCGATGGCTTCGGCCCCGAGCGCCCCCAGGAGCGTGGTCAGGTTCCAGAGCACGTAGAGCGTCAGACCGGTGACGGTGAAGCCGAGCCGCGCACTGCGCCGGGTCGGCTGGGCGAGCGCTACGGCGGTGGTCTCGTCGATGACCCAGTGCGCGGCGAGGGGCCGTACGAAGC
This sequence comes from Streptomyces sp. WAC00040, assembly GCF_056835925.1. Taxonomy (NCBI): domain Bacteria; kingdom Bacillati; phylum Actinomycetota; class Actinomycetes; order Kitasatosporales; family Streptomycetaceae; genus Streptomyces; species Streptomyces sp. WAC00040. The sequence goes on along the minus strand of NZ_JAKQZE010000001.1, from coordinate 3,643,313 downwards.
GGGGCAGCGCGAGCAGTTGTGACAGCCGCAGCCCGTAGAAGGCGTTGCGTACGCCGAGGAAGAAGGCCCCTGCCGCGGCGGCCAGGGGATTGCCGCCGGCGGCGATCGCCCCCACGAGCGCGAACTGCGACGCCCCCGTGAACACCAGCAGGCTGAGCGCGCAGGTCTGCAGAAGGGTCAGGCCGGAGCCTGCCGAGGTCACACCGAAGGCGAAGCCGGAAAGACCGACGGCTATCCCGACACCGAGAGCGTCTCTGACGACGGCCGCGTCGGGCTTCGGTTCCCCGGGCGCGGAGGACACGTCCCCAGGCGGGGAGGACGAACTCCCGGGCGCGGATCCGGATCGCGGACCGGCCGCGTCCCGGGATCCGGGCGCGGGTCCCCCGGTGCGCGCCGCGAGCGCCGTGGACGGCGCGGCGGTCGCGTAGGCCTCCCCGGCCGGTATGTCTGGTCGAGCTGTCTGTTCTGCCACGTCAGGGACGTTACGCAGGGCTCCCGCCTGCGGTCTTGTACGTTCTTGCACGCTCCCGGCGGTATGCGCCCGGCGGGACGCCGACGATCCGGGTGAAGTGGCGGTTCAGGTGCGGCTGGTCGGTGAAACCGACCGCGACGGCCGCCTCCGACGGGGTCGTGCCGGCGTCCAGGAGGAGACGGGCACGCCGGACGCGCGCGTCGGTGAGCCAGGTGTGCGGCGGCAGCCCGTAGGCGGCCTTGAAGGCTCGGAGCAGCGCGAAGGGCCCGACCCCGACCTCCTGCGCCAATTCCTCGAGGGACGGCGGATCGGCCATCCGCTCCTCGAGGAGCTGCTTTGCGGCAGCCGCTGTCCGCGCGCCCGCCGCCAAGGGCTTACGCGCGGGGAGCGAGCGCCCGTGGCGGCGCAGCAGTGTGGCGACGGTGACGCGCAGGACGCTGTCGGCGGCCAGGGCGTTGCCCGCCTCGGCCGCCCGGTGCACCTCGTGGACCAGCCGCGCGGTGTTCGGGTCCTCGACGATCGTCTCCGCGAAGCCGGCCGTTCCGCGCAGCGTCGTCGTCTCCTCGGCGATCGTGGCGACGAGCTGCGAGGACGGGTAGAGCGTGGAGTACACCCAGCCTTCCGGCACACCGGCCTTCGCCGAGTGAGGCACCTCCGGGTTGATCATGACGACGGTGCCGGGCCGCGCCCGCACCGTGCCCTCCGGCAGGAAGACGTCCTCGATGCCGCGGCGGACGGCGCCCACGACGAATCCCTCATGACTGTGCCGGGAGAAGGAATGGCGCACGTAGCGGGCCCGCAGCAGATCGAGACCGGGCACGCCCGGGTACTGCCAGTGCCGTGCCCACTCGCCCTCCCTCTCCGGCGCGGCTTCCTCTTCCATGCAGCCCATTCTGCTCCCGTGACCCGTCCGGCGGCCCGGCCGGTCCATGTCCTGGACAGGTGTTGTCAGTGGTCGGGTGCACGATGGTGGGCATGGCCAGGACTGCGCTCGACTCCTTCTCCCCCGCGACACGAGGCTGGTTCTCGGGGGCGTTCAGCGCGCCCACCGCCGCGCAGGAGGGGGCATGGAAGGCCATCGGCGAGGGCTCGGACGTGCTGGTCGTGGCGCCCACGGGATCCGGCAAGACGCTGGCCGCCTTCCTCGCCGCCCTGGACCGGCTCGCGTCCACGGCTCCGCCGGCGGAGGCGAAGAAGCGCTGCCGCGTGCTGTACGTGTCGCCGTTGAAGGCTCTGGCGGTCGACGTGGAGCGCAATCTCCGCAGCCCCCTGACCGGGATCAGGCAGGAGTCGGTCCGGCTCGGCCTGCCGGAGCCGGAGGTGCGGGTGGGGATCCGCTCGGGCGACACGCCGCCCGCGGAGCGCAGGTCGCTTGTGACCCGGCCGCCGGACATCCTGATCACGACCCCCGAGTCGCTCTTCCTGATGCTCACCTCGTCCGCCCGGGAGGCGCTGGCCGGCGTGGAGACGGTGATCCTGGACGAGGTCCACGCCGTCGCGGGCACCAAGAGGGGCGCCCATCTCGCCGTGTCCCTGGAGCGTCTCGACGAACTGCTGCCCCGCCCGGCCCGCCGGATCGGCCTGTCGGCCACGGTGCGGCCGGTGGACGAGGTGGCCCGCTATCTGTCGCCGCAGCGCCGGGTGGAGATCGTCCAGCCCGTGTCCGGCAAGGAGTTCGACCTCTCCGTGGTCGTCCCGGTGGAGGATCTGGGCGAGCTCGGGGGCTCGCCCGCCTCCGACACCGGCGACGGGGTCGCCGAGAAGCCGTCGATCTGGCCGCATGTCGAGGAGCGCATCGCCGATCTCGTCCAGGCCCACCGTTCCACGATCGTCTTCGCGAACTCCCGCCGTCTCGCCGAGCGTCTGTGCAACCGTCTCAACGAGATCGCGTACGAACGGGCCACGGGCGCATCCATGCCCGAGGACGGACCGCCGGCGGAGATCATGGCGCAGTCCGGGGCCGCCCGGGGCGCCCCGCCGCTGCTCGCCCGCGCTCACCACGGCTCGGTGTCCAAGGAGCAGCGGGCCCTTGTCGAGGAGGACCTGAAGGCGGGCCGGCTGCCCGCGGTCGTCGCCACGTCGAGCCTGGAGCTGGGCATCGACATGGGAGCGGTGGACCTGGTCGTCCAGGTCGAGTCCCCGCCGTCCGTGGCCTCCGGTCTCCAGCGGGTCGGCCGGGCGGGACACCAGGTGGGCGCGATCTCCACCGGTGTGGTCTTCCCGAAGTACCGGGGCGATCTCGTGCAGGCGGCAGTGGTCACCGAGCGCATGCGCAGCGGCTCCATCGAGTCGCTGCGCATCCCGTCGAACCCTCTGGATGTCCTGGCCCAGCAACTGGTCGCGATGGTCGCCATGGACAGCTGGCAGGCCGACGACCTGCTGGCCCTGGTCCGTCGTGCCGCGCCGTTCGCCTCACTGCCCGAGTCGGCCTTCACCGCCGTCCTCGACATGCTGGCCGGCCGCTATCCCTCCGACGCGTTCGCCGAGTTGCGCCCACGTGTGGTCTGGGACCGGGTCGCGGGGACCGTCACGGGCCGTCCCGGGGCGCAGCGCCTCGCCGTCACCTCCGGAGGCACGATCCCCGACCGCGGCCTCTTCGGCGTCTTCCTCGCCGGCGCCGACCCCAAGAAGGGCGGTGGCCGCGTGGGGGAGCTCGACGAGGAGATGGTCTACGAGTCACGGGTCGGCGATGTGTTCACGCTGGGCACCACGTCCTGGCGGATCGAGGACATCACGCGCGACCGGGTGCTGGTCTCCCCCGCCCCGGGGGTGCCCGGGCGGCTCCCGTTCTGGAAGGGCGACCAGCTGGGCCGGCCGCTGGAGCTCGGACGGGCCGTCGGTGCCTTCCTGCGTGAGGTCGGCGGGCTCACCCCCGAGGACGGCCGGCTGCGCCTGCTGGCCGCCGGTCTGGACGCCTGGGCCGCGGACAATGTGCTGGCCTACCTCGACGAGCAGCGCCGGGCCTGCGGCCATGTCCCCGACGACCGGACGATCCTGGTGGAGCGGTTCCGGGACGAGCTGGGCGACTGGCGGGTCGTGATCCATTCCCCGTTCGGCGCCCAGGTCCACGCGCCGTGGGCGCTCGCACTGGGCACCCGTCTCGCCGAGCGCTACGGCATGGACGCGCAGGTGATGCACGCCGACGACGGCATCGTGCTGCGTCTTCCGGACGCCGACCTGATGGGGCTCGACCTGCTCGACCAGGACCCGGTGCACCTTGGCGCCTCACCGGACGGTGCGTACGACAGCGAACAGGCGCCCGTCGGTGCCGCCGACGCCGTCTTCGACAAGGGAGAGATCAGTCAGATCGTGACGGACCAGGTCGGCGGATCCGCCCTGTTCGCCTCCCGGTTCCGCGAGTGCGCCGCCCGCGCGCTGCTGCTGCCGCGCCGCAGTCCCGGCAAGCGCACTCCGCTGTGGCAGCAGCGGCAGCGCGCCGCCCAGTTGCTGCAGGTAGCCAGTGAGTTCGGTTCGTTCCCGATCGTCCTGGAAGCGGTCCGCGAGTGTCTCCAGGACGTGTTCGACGTTCCCGGGCTCACCGAACTGATGGGTGACATCGAGTCCCGCCGCGTCCGTCTCGTCGAGGTCACCACCCCCGAGCCCTCCCCCTTCGCCCGCTCCCTGCTGTTCGGCTACGTCGCCCAGTTCCTGTACGAGGGGGACTCGCCGCTCGCCGAGCGCCGGGCCGCCGCCCTGTCCCTGGACTCCCGGCTGCTGTCCGAGCTGCTCGGCCAGGCGGAGCTGAGGGAACTGCTGGATGCCGATGTGCTCACCGAGTTGGAGCGCGAGCTGCAGTGGCTGACCGATGAGCGGCGGATCAAGGACGTGGAGGGTGTGGCCGACCTGCTGCGCGTGCTGGGTCCGCTGACCGAGGCAGAGCTCGTAGAGCGCGGGAGTGACCCCGCCTGGCCGCAGGAGCTCGCCGCGTCCCGTCGCGCGATCCGCGTTCGCATCGCCGGCTCGGACCACTGGGCGGCAGTGGAGGACGCGGGACGGCTGCGCGACGCGCTGGGCACGGCGCTGCCCGTAGGCGTCCCGGAGGCGTTCACCGAGCCGGTGAAGGACCCGTTCGGTGACCTCCTCGCCCGGTTCGCCCGCACCCACGGCCCCTTCACCTCCGCCCAGGCCGCCGCACGCTTCGGTCTCGGCGCGGCGGTCACCGACGGCGGACTCCAGCGGCTCGCCGCGAGCGGCAGGGTCGTACAGGGCGAGTTCCATCCCGCCGGCATCGGCCAGGAATGGTGCGACGCGGGCGTGCTGCGCCGGCTGCGCAGGCGTTCCCTGGCCGCGCTCCGGCACGAGCTGGAGCCGGTGCCGCCCGCCGCGCTGGCCTCCTTCCTGCCCCAGTGGCAGCACCTGGGGAGCAGCAGCCTGCGCGGCATCGACGGCCTCGCCCGTGCGATCGAGCAACTGCAGGGCGCCTCCGTGCCGGCTTCCGCCCTGGAGAAGCTGGTCCTTCCGTCCCGCGTCTCCCACTACAGCAGCACACTCCTGGACGAACTGACCACGAGTGGCGAGGTGTTGTGGGCGGGGGCCGGTGCCCTGCCTGGCAAGGACGGCTGGGTCTCGCTCTATCTGGCCGACGCCGCCCCTCTGCTGCTGCCCCCACCGCACCCTCTGGAGCTGACGGCGCTGCACGAATCGGTGCTCACCGCCCTCTCCGGTGGATACGGCCTGTTCTTCCGCCAGATCGCCGACCAGGTGCGCGCGACCACGCATCCCGACGCCACCGACCCGCAACTGGCCGACGCCGTCTGGGATCTCGCCTGGTCCGGCCGGCTCACCAATGACACTCTCGCACCGCTGCGGGCGATGCTCGGCTCGGGCCGCACGGCGGGCTCCACCGCCCACCGCGCCAGGCGCACCGTCCCCCGAGGCCGCTACGGAAGCCTGACGGCAGCGGCCCGTCCCGCCTCCCGCACCGGTCCTCCCACGGTGAGCGGCCGCTGGTCGCTGCTGCCGTCCCTCGAGCAGGATCCGACCCACCGGGCGCATGCCCTGGCCCGGACCCTGCTGGACCGCCACGGCGTGGTGACGCGGGGCGCGGTCGCGGCGGAGGGTGTCGAGGGCGGCTTCTCCGCCGTGTACCGCGTCCTGTCGGCCTTCGAGAACAGCGGACAGGCGCGCCGTGGATACGTCGTCGAAGGGCTGGGCGCGGCCCAGTTCGCGATGGACGGCGCGGTCGACCGCCTGCGAGCGGCGTCCTCCGCGCGGGACCGTGCCGAGGGGCAGGCCGCGCCCCGCGCGGTGGTGCTGGCCGCCGCCGACCCCGCGAACGCCTACGGGGCGGCGCTGCCCTGGCCGGAGCCGCCGGAGGGCGCCGGGCACAAGCCGGGCAGGAAAGCTGGTTCCCTGGTGGTGCTGGTCGACGGGGAGCTGACGCTGTACATGGAGCGCGGCGGCAAGACGCTGCTCGCCTGGGCCACCGACCCGGATGCGCCCGCGCTGCACGCGGCGGCCGCCGCGCTCGCCGCCGCTGCCCGCGAAGGCGCCCTCGGCACAGTCACGGTGGAGCGGGCCAACGGGGTCCCGGCCCTGACGGCACCGCTGGCCCGCGCCCTGGAGAGCGCCGGGTTCCATGCCACACCGCGGGGGCTGCGCCTGCGCCCGTGACCGGCACACGCCCGCCCGGCCCGCCCGTCGCGCATCATGGGTGACATGCCCGAAGGAGACACCGTCTGGCTGACCGCCCACCATCTGCACGAGGCGCTGGCCGGTCAGGTCCTGACCCGTTCCGACCTCCGTGTCCCGCGCTTCGCCACGGCGGACCTGACCGGCCGGACCGTCCTGGACGTGACCCCACGCGGCAAGCATCTCCTCACCCGGTTCGAGGGCGGACTGACCTTGCACTCGCATCTCGGCATGGACGGCTCGTGGCGCGTCTACGACGTAAGTGCGCGCTGGAGCGGCGGCCCGTCGCACCAGATCCGCGCGATCCTGGGCAACGCGGCCCGCACAGCCGTCGGATACCGCCTGCCCGTCGTCGAGCTGCTCCGTACCACGGAAGAGGAGGAGGCCGTCGGCCATCTCGGGCCCGATCTCCTCGGCCCGGACTGGGATGCCGAGCGGGCGGTGGCGAACCTGCTTGCCGACCCCCTCCGTCCCCTCGGGGAGGCCCTCCTCGACCAGCGGAACCTGGCCGGGATCGGCAATGTCTACAAGTCGGAGCTGGCCTTCCTGGCCCGCGTCACACCATGGCTGCCGGTCGGCGAACTGCCGACGGGTATTTCCGAGCGGCTGGTGGCCACCGCGCAGCGGCTCCTCGAGGCCAACAAGCGGCGCTTCGACCGACGCACCATGACCAGCGGCCGCAACCCCGCCCAGAAGCTGTACGTATACGGACGCGAGGGCCGCCCGTGTCCGCGCTGCGGTACACCCGTGCGCAGGGCCGACCAGGGTGAGGTGGGCCGTGAGCGTCCGACCTACTGGTGCCCGCGCTGTCAGACCGGCCCCACGCCCTGACGAACCGGCCCCTACCTCCAGGACTGCCGATACAGTTGACCAGCCGTCAGATACGGTCGTACGTTCCCCACATGACCCTCGCGGCGTACGACCTCACGGGCCGCACCGCTTTCGTCACCGGAGCAGCAGGCGGGATCGGTCGCGCCTGTGCCGTGCTGCTCGCCGAGGCCGGGGCGGTGGTCCACTGCGCCGACCTCGACCGGCGCGGTCTCGCCGGGACCCGCTCCCTGATCGAGTCCACCGGGGGCAAGGCCCTTACGCACACCGTCGACGTCACCGACCGCACAGCCCTGGACGCGGCGGTCGCGAGCGCGGAACGCCTCGACGTCATGGCCGCCGTCGCCGGGATCATGCACACGAGCCAGGTCCTCGAGACCCGGGACGAGGACCTGGACCGCGTCATGGAAGTCAATTTCAAGGGTGTGCTGCACGCGTGCCGGGCAGCGGCCCGCGCCATGATTCCGGCGGGCGGCGGCTCCATCGTCACGATGGCCTCCGGCGCGGTGGACGCGGCCAACGCCGGTCTGCTCTGCTACAGCGCGTCCAAGGCCGCAGTCGTCCAGCTCACCAGGACGCTCGCGACCGAACTGGGCCCGCACGGGATCCGCGTGAACGCGGTCGCACCGGGCTGGGTGCGCACACCGATGACAGACCGTCATGAGGCCGGTCTCCAGCACAGAACGGAGACCACGATGGCGCGACTGTCACCCCTCGGCCGCGTGGGCGAACCGGCGGACGTCGCCCACACGGTGCTTCATCTGGCTTGCGACGCCTCGTCGTTCACGACGGGTCAGATATGCCGTCCGAACGGTGGCGTCGTGATGCCCTGGTAGACCGGCGGGCCGCCGTAGCATGGACCGGGAGCAGGCTGAGCCCCCAACCACTCGCGGCCACCGCCCCTTCGACGACGCCGGAGTGCTCCGGGACCAGGGCGAGCCGAAACACGGCCCACCACCACAAGCCGCCCACCACTAGTCCGAGCGCGACAACGGGCACGAGGACCGCCCCGCGTACTGCCATGGCTGCCTCCTCCGGCCCACGCTAATGCGCCGCAGCGGGCTGCGAGGAGGGCGCACGGTTGGACGACCCGGCGCGCGCGCACTGCGATCCTGCGCTCTTCGTCACGCGTTCTCCGCTTGGAACATCCATGCGTGCTTCTCGAGGTCCGCGGTGAGCTGGATCAGGATGTCCTGGCTCACCGGGTCCGGTTCGGCGGTCGCCTCGATGCGCTCACGCATGTGCCCGATGACGGACCCCAGAGAGTCGATCATGGTCCGCACGACATCGACGTCCTTGATCCAGCCTTCGGGAACGGAGCCGATCGCGCTCCGGGCGGCCACGGTCGCCGCCCGCCCGTCGGGTGCCACACCGATCGCCGACGCCCGCTCCGCGACCATGTCGGAGTGCTGCCGTGCGGTGTCGACGACCTCGTCGAGCTGCAGGTGCACGGACCTGAAGCGGGGGCCGACCACGTTCCAGTGGACCTGCTTGGCCACCAGGCCGAGGTCCACCAGGTCCACCAGCGCACCCTTCAGCGCATCGCCGACCGTCTTGAGGTCCGCATCGGACAGAGTGCTCTTCACGACAGACATCCACGTCCTCCACTCGGTTCGCCGACTACCGTCCACGATTACATAACTACCGAAAAGAGCCATTCGGGACAGGTGATCAAGCACTGTGCCTGCCCAAGCGAAAGGCCCTGACCGGTAACGGGTACCGGTCAGGGCCCAGCTCAAACAGAAGTGCCGTGCGGGGTGGGCAGGGACCCGCGATCAGGCGGCGACGACGTCGACCGCTTCCGCAGGTGCCTTGATCGTCACACGCTCGGTCGGCACACCTGCCACCGACGTCACGGAGACGGAACCCAGCATGGGACGTACCGGTGCGGGCACCTCGCCGGCGGCTGCCGACTCGGCCAGTTCGGCCAGCGACAGTTCGTCGCTCACTTCACGCATGAGCTCGGACATCCGTACGTCAAGCGCGTCGCAGATCGCGGAGAGCAGCTCGGAGGAAGCCTCCTTCTGCCCCCGCTCCACCTCGGAGAGATAGCCGAGCGAGACTCGGGCGGACGAGGAGACTTCGCGCAGAGTACGGCCCTGGCGCTGGCGCTGCCGACGCAGCACGTCACCAAGCAGGCGACGGAGCAGAATCATCGGTGGCTCCCTCCTCGGACCGCGTAGCCGCATCCTTCACGCCCCACCGTACCGCCTTGTGCGGCGGCCGTGCGGGGAGCGATGTCGTGTTCACTCAGGGCTGCAAACATCAATTCCCCCCGTTCTGTTCCGTATCCTGTGCCCGCGCGTTCTCGCGCAGTTCCTCGAGGAGCAGCTCCAGCACGCTCCGTACACTCTCTCTACGGATTTCCCCGCGGTCGCCGTTCAACCGCAATGCGGCCACTTTCCCGGCTCCCGCCGGTCCCGCGACAGCCACATATACCGTCCCGACGGGCTGCCCGTCCTGCGGATCGGGACCCGCCACACCGGTGGTCGCCAGACCCCAATCGGCACCCATGACGTCCCGGACACCGGCCGCCATCTGCGACGCAACCTGCGGATCGACCGCGCCGCGCTCCGCCAGAAGGACACCGTCGACGCCAAGAACATCCCTCTTGAGGGTGGTGGCGTACGCCGTGACGGAACCGCGGAAGACTTTCGAGGCTCCGGGCACCGAAGTGAGCTCCGCGGCCACGAGACCGCCTGTGAGGGATTCCGCGGCGGCCAGGCTCTGACCACGCTCCGCAAGCAGTTCCAGGACTGCGGCGGCCCCGGTCACTTCGAGGAGCCCGCCCCGGCCCGCTCGGCGGCGAGCCCCTTGCGCCTCAGCACGATCGCCTGCCGCACGTAGTCGAGGCCGGTGACGACCGTCAGCACCACGGCGAGAGCCATCACCCAGAACCGCAGCGTCGCCAGCGGTCCGGTGAGCGCCAGCACGTACATGCCCACGGCGGTGCCCTGCGCGAGCGTCTTGATCTTCCCGCCGCGGCTGGCCGGGATCACCGCGTGCCGGATCACCCAGAACCGCATCAGCGTGATCCCGAGCTCACGGAAGAGGATGACTCCGGTCACCCACCACGGAAGGTCGCCGAGCGCGGAGAGGCTGATCAGCCCCGCGGCCATGATCGCCTTGTCGGCGATCGGGTCCGCGATCTTCCCGAAGTCGGTGACCAGGTTGTACGTGCGGGCGAGGTGTCCGTCGAAGATGTCGGTGATCATGGCGACGGCGAACGCCGCCCATGCCCACGCCCGCCAGACCGGGTCGTAGCCGCCGTCCTGCAGCAGCAGCACGACGAAGGCGGGCACGAGGACGAGCCGCACCATGGTCAGGATATTGGCGATGTTCCACAGGCTGGCCTGATTGACGGCCGCAGCGCCCAGCTTGCCGCCGGGCGCCGGCCTTCCGGTCCCGCCCGCCGCGGATGCCGGCACTCCGGTCATCTGCCCGCCTCCTCGTCAGAGGTCCGGGAGCCGACCCCCAGGACCTCGCAGTACTCGGCCACCAGGTCGACGCCCTCGGTGCCAACGACCTTCGCCACGACCATACGACCGGGCTCGAGGCCCTCGCTCGACGTGAAAACGACCTGGCCGTCGGTCTCCGGCGCCTGGTGAGCGGCACGTCCCACCGCGCCGTCCTCTTCGTCGACGGACTCCACCAGTACCTCGAGGGTCTCACCCAGGCGCTCCTCCGCCCGCTGCGCGGTGAGCTCGTCGGCGATGCGCGACATGTGCTCGAGCCGCTCCGCGATGACGTCGGCGTCCAGCTTCCCGTCGTAGGTGACGGCCTCTGTGCCCTCTTCGTCGCTGTATCCGAAGACCCCGATTGCATCCAGGCGCGCGGCCGAGATGAAGCGTTCCAGCTCCGCGAAGTCCGCCTCGGTCTCGCCCGGGAACCCGACGATGAAGTTCGAGCGCACACCCGCCTGCGGAGCCTTGCCGCGGATGGTCTCCAGCAGTTCCAGGAATCGCTCCGTGTCGCCGAAGCGGCGCATCGCGCGCAGCACGCCGGGCGCGGAGTGCTGGAAGGACAGGTCGAAGTAGGGAGCGACCTTCGGGGTCGAGGTGAGGACGTCGATCAGCCCGGGGCGCATCTCGGCCGGCTGCAGATAGCTGACGCGGACCCGCTCGATGCCGTCGACGGCTGCCAGCTCGGGCAGCAGCGTCTCGAGCAGACGGATGTCGCCGAGATCCTTGCCGTACGAGGTGTTGTTCTCGGAGACCAGCATGATCTCCTTGACGCCCTGCTCCGCCAGCCAGCGCGTCTCGCCGAGGACATCGCTCGGGCGTCGCGAGATGAAGGAGCCGCGGAAGGACGGGATGGCACAGAAGGAGCAGCGCCGGTCGCAGCCGGAGGCCAGCTTCACCGAGGCGACGGGGCTCGTGCCGAGGCGGCGGCGCAGCGGCGCGCGCGGGCCGGACACCGGGGCGACTCCCTCCGGGAGGTCCTCGGGCGCCGGGGCGGCGTCGCCGTGGCCGGGCAGGGCCACGTCGGTCGCCTGCTGCCGCTCGACGGGGCTCAGCGGGAGCAGCTTGCGCCGGTCGCGGGGGGTGTGGGCCTCCACGCTGCCGCCGCTCAGGATGGTCTGGAGGCGGTTGGAGATGTCGGCGTAGTCGTCGAAGCCGAGGACGCCGTCGGCCTCAGGGAGGGCCTCCGCGAGATCCTTGCCGTACCGCTCCGCCATGCAGCCGACGGCGACGACGGCCTGGGTTCTGCCGTGATCCTTGAGATCGTTGGCTTCCAGGAGGGCGTCGACGGAGTCCTTCTTGGCGGCTTCGACGAATCCGCAGGTGTTGACGACGGCGACGTCTGCGTCGGAGGCGTCCTCGACGAGCTCCCAGCCGTCCGCTGCCAAGCGGCCTGCAAGCTCCTCCGAGTCCACCTCGTTACGGGCGCATCCGAGAGTGACAAGGGCGACGGTACGGCGTTCGGGCATGGGCTCAAGACTACTTTGTCCCGGCGCGGGCCCCGGCCGCGAGGGTCGGGGCCCGTGCCGGGACGAAGGGCTCAGCCGACCTCGGGGTCACCCTTCGTGTAGGAGAGCCGTTCGACGCCGCCCATCTTGAATTCGTCCTGGACCTTCTTGCCGTTCACGAACAGCTCGATCGCCCCGGCGTTGCCGAGGATCAGGTCGACGCGCTCGTCGTCCTGGAAGGTCTTGGTCTCGCCCTTGAGCAGCAGCCCGTCGAAGAGCAGCTTGCCGTTGTGAGATTTGGCGGAGATCCAGCTCTTGTCGCTGGTGGCGGACAGTTTCACCGTGACCTTGTCCTTCGGCAGGGCCGCGATGGCACTGTCCGAGGGTTCGGGCTTGGGATCGGCGGGCTTGGTCGTCGGGGCGTCGGTGGGAGTGGGCTTCGTGCCGGAGGCGGGGCCTTCGGCGACGTTGCCGCCGCCGCTCTCAGCGTCACTGAAGAGCGTGAAGCCGGAGAAGCCGACCACGGCGACGATTGCCGCGACCATGGCGGCGGTCCAGTTGGGGCGGCGCCGCTCGGGACGGATGCGCTCGGCTTCGAACAGCGGGGCGGCAGGGGTCGGGGCCGGGCGGCCGCCGTGCTCGTCGTCGAACTGCTCGATGAGCGGTTCGGGGTCGAGTCCGACGGCGCGGGCGACCATACGGATGTGCCCGCGGGCGTACACGTCACCGCCGCAACGGGAGAAGTCGTCCTCCTCGATCGCGTGCACGATAGGGATGCGCACCCGGGTGGAGGTACTGACCTCGTCAACGGTGAGGCCTGCGCCGACACGCGCCTGCTGGAGCACGCGACCGATCGAAGGCCGCTCGTCTTCGACTGAAGGCCGGTCTTCTTCGGGGGAGTTGCCGATGGACACGGGGGCGCCTTTCGAGCGTGTAACCACCTGCTGGAGGTTCAGTCTATGGGTGGTACGAAAGGGTGGGGCAACCGGGCGGTGAAGCTTTGTACGCCATCGGAATGGCCGGACGGTCCCGGGGTCGGGACATCTGTACATCCCTCCCTCCAACTTGACGTACGACCAAGGCAAACGGTTGCCCGTCAAACCCTTACGAGTCAGTCTCTCCCCGGATCACGGCGAGCACTCCATCCAGTTCGTCGGGTTTCACAAGAACGTCACGGGCCTTCGACCCCTCGCTGGGGCCGACGATGTTCCGCGACTCCATGAGGTCCATCAGCCGTCCCGCCTTCGCGAAACCCACGCGCAGCTTGCGCTGCAGCATCGACGTCGAGCCGAACTGCGTGGAAACGACCAGCTCGGCGGCCTGGCAGAGCAGATCGAGGTCGTCTCCGATGTCCTCGTCGATCTCCTTCTTCTGCTTCGTGCCGACGACCACGTCGTCCCGGAAGACGGGGGCCATCTGGTCCTTGCAGTGGCGGACGACCGCGGCGACCTCTTCCTCCGTCACGAAGGCGCCCTGCATGCGGGTGGGCTTGTTGGCGCCCATGGGCAGGAAGAGGCCGTCGCCCTTGCCGATGAGCTTCTCCGCGCCCGGCTGGTCGAGGATGACCCGGCTGTCGGCGAGGGAGGAGGTGGCGAAGGCGAGCCGGGAGGGCACGTTCGCCTTGATCAGTCCGGTGACGACATCGACCGAGGGCCGCTGGGTGGCCAATACCAGATGGATGCCCGCGGCGCGCGCCAGCTGCGTGATGCGGACGATCGCATCCTCGACGTCTCGCGGCGCGACCATCATGAGGTCGGCCAGCTCGTCCACGATGACCAGCAGATACGGATAAGGCTGGAGCTCGCGCTCGCTGCCCTCCGGCGGCTTGACCTTGCCGTTGCGTACGGCCTGGTTGAAGTCGTCGATGTGGCGGAAGCCGTAGGCGGCGAGGTCGTCGTAGCGCAGGTCCATCTCGCGCACGACCCACTGCAGAGCCTCCGCGGCCCGCTTGGGGTTGGTGATGATGGGCGTGATCAGGTGCGGAATGCCCTCGTAGGCGGTGAGCTCGACCCGCTTGGGGTCGACCAGCACCATCCGTACGTCCTCCGGCGTCGCTCTTATCATCACGGAAGTGATCAGGCAATTGATGCAGGAGGACTTGCCGGAGCCGGTGGCGCCCGCGACCAGGACGTGCGGCATCTTCGCCAGGTTGGCCATCACATAGCCGCCCTCGACGTCCTTGCCGAGCGCGACGAGCATCGGGTGGTCGTCCTCAGCGGCGTCCGCGAGGCGCAGCACGTCGCCGAGGTTGACCATCTCGCGGTCGGTGTTCGGGATCTCGATGCCCACGGCGGACTTGCCGGGGATCGGCGAGATGATCCGCACGTCCGGGCTGGCGACGGCGTAGGCGATGTTCTTGGTGAGGGCCGTGATGCGCTCGACCTTTACGGCGGGGCCGAGTTCCACCTCGTACCGCGTGACCGTCGGACCGCGGGTGAAGCCCGTGACGGCGGCGTCGACCTTGAACTCCATGAACACGTTGGTCAGCGAGGCCACGACCGCGTCGTTGGCGGCGCTGCGGGTCTTGCCGGGGCCGCCTCGCTCGAGCAGGTCGAGCGACGGCAACGAGTAGGTGATGTCCCCCGACAGTTGGAGCTGCTCGGCCCGCGGCGGCAGGGGCTGGGACTCGTCGGGCGCCGGCTTCGTCAGGTCGGGTACGGCTCCCTTTGCCCCGGGGGCCTTCTGCTCGCGGCCGGGCATCTCCGGTTCCCGTGCGGTGGGGACGGGGGAAGCGGCACGCTGCCGCTCCGCGGTGACGTCCCGGGTGAGATCGGCGACGAGCGGCGAGGGCGGCATACCGTTCAGTACGGCTCCGTCGAGCGCGGCGGCCGCCGCCGCGGCGACGTCGACCGCGTCCATCTCCCTGCCCAGGGCCGGCTGGGCCGACGGCCTGCGCGGCCGGCGGCGCCGGGAGAGGGCCTCCTCCTCCGCCGCGGCCGGGCCGGCTTCCGCGACTGTGCGGCCGCGGCCGGCCGAACGGCCCGGCCGGGCCGGCCGGGCCGGCAGAGCCTCGCGCCACTGCTCGTCGTACCGCTCGTCGTCCGTCTCGGCGTCGGGGCCGGGCAGCGGCTCGATGATGCCGAGCTTGGAGCCGAGCAGCCGCAGCCGCTGAGGGATGGCGTTGACAGGCGTGGCGGTGACCACGAGCAGGCCGAAGACGGTGAGCAGTACGAGCAGCGGCACCGCGAGCACCTCGCCCATGGCGAAGATCAGCGGTTTGGACACGGCCCAGCCGATCAGGCCGCCCGCGTCCTGGATCGCCTCTGTACCTTCGCCCCGGCCGGGCGAGCCGCACGCCATGTGCACCTGACCGAGCACGCCGAGGACCAGAGCGGAAAGGCCGATGACGATACGGCCGTTGGCCTCCGGCCGCTCCGGGAAGAGGATCAGCCGCACGGCGATCGCGCCCAGCAGTATCGGCGCGAGCAGATCGAGCCTTCCGAAGGCTCCGGTGATGAGCATTTCCACGAGATCGCCGACGGGGCCGCGCAGATTCGACCAGGTGCCCGCCGCCACGATCAGCGCCAGGCCGAGCAGCAGCAGAGCCAGCCCGTCCTTGCGGTGCGCCGGGTCGAGACCCTTGGCTCCACGCCCTATGCCGCGGAACATCGCTCCGACGGCGTGCGCGATCCCGAGCCAGACGGCACGCACCAGCCGGTACACACCCCCGGTGGGAGAGGGTGCGGGCTTCGGCGCGACCACCTTCTTCGCCGCCGCCTTTTTCGGAGGCACGGCCTTCTTGGCGGCGCTCTTCTTTGCGGGCGCTGCCTTCTTCGCGGCGCCGGTCGTACGGCCGGCGCGCGGCTTCGCGGTGCCCGCCGTGCCCTGGGAACCCTTGCCGGACGTACGTGAGGCCATGGTGGTGAGGTTACCGGTGTCGACCGCAACGGACACGTGTGCCCACTGCTTCACCCGTTCGTGTCGTTGCTGATGGTGCGAAGAACTGACGTGACATCAAGCGCCGGTCGGACACCGGCAGGTGCCCGACGCCCGGCGCCTGATGCCGCTAGTTCTGCGAGGGAAGGGTCGGCGAACCGCCGCCCGTACCGGGTTCCAGGGCGTCAAGAGCCCTGCGCAGTCCGGTGAGTTTGCGCTCGAGGTGGGCTGCCGTCGCCACGGCCGCCGCGTCCGCCGAGTCGTCGTCGAGCTGCTTGGAGAGGGCCTCTGCCTGCTCCTCGACGGCGGCGAGCCGCGCGGACAGTTCGGCGAGGAGACCCGCGGATTCCCGGCCGGCTCCCGTTTCCGTCTGGTTGCCGCCCTCGAGCTGGAGGCGCAGCAGCGCCGCCTGCTCGCGCAGTTGGCAGTTCTTCATGTAGAGCTCGACGAAGACGGAGACCTTAGCGCGCAGCACCCACGGGTCGAAGGGCTTGGAGATGTAGTCCACGGCGCCCGCGGCATAGCCACGGAAGGTGTGATGGGGGCCGTGGTTGATCGCGGTCAGGAAGATGATCGGAATGTCCCGCGTCCGCTCCCGGCGCTTGATGTGCGCGGCGGTCTCGAATCCGTCCATTCCGGGCATCTGGACATCCAGCAGAATGACCGCGAAGTCGTCCGTCAGCAGCGCCTTGAGCGCTTCCTCCCCTGACGATGCCCGCACCAGCGTCTGATCGAGCGCTGAGAGAATGGCCTCCAACGCGAGCAGATTCTCCGGCCTGTCATCGACCAGGAGGATCTTGGCCTTCTGCACCATGCCCCGTCCTCCTCGCCCCGGCATGGGGTCTCCCCAGCTCGATGAGCCGGGGGACGCACCGGGCGCCGCCCCAGGGGACGACTCCCTTGCGCCGCCCGTCCTTGTGCCGGTCATCGTAGCCGCACCCCGCCCGTCGCCACACCCTGTCACCGTGATGTCACTGTGCACGTACCGCAAACGTGGGGGGAGACCGGATAGTTCCCCGGATCCTCCCCTCCCACACGCCTCCGGCCAAAGTCGATCAGCGACTCGCACACAATCACACGACCTGCTGTCACTTCTCGCGCATCCACTGCTCCATCACCGACAGGAGATGGTCGGGATCCACCGGCTTGGTCACATAGTCGGATGCCCCGGACTCGATGGCCTTCTCCCGGTCGCCCTTCATGGCCTTCGCCGTGAGCGCGATGATCGGCAGGCCCGCGAACTGGGGCATCCGCCGGATCGCCGTGGTCGTCGCGTACCCGTCCATCTCCGGCATCATGATGTCCATCAGTACGACAGTCACATCGTCGTGCTGCTCCAGGACTTCGATGCCCTCCCGGCCGTTCTCCGCGTACAGCACGGACAACCCGTGCTGCTCCAGAACACTGGTGAGCGCGAAGACATTGCGGATGTCGTCGTCGACGATCAAAACCTTCTCACCGTCGAAGGTGAACACCCGCCGCTGCTCCGGACCCTCCTGCTCGCCGGCCGCCCACGGCTCCTGTCCGGGCGTCTCCCCCGGCTGCCCCGCGCCCGGCGACGGCTCCAGGGCCGCCTGGGCCTTGCGGCGCCGCCGCAGCAGAGCCGCGGGGCCGGTGGCAGCCGCCTGGGTCGGCTGCGGCCGCACCTGCGCCCCGCCGTCCTCCGCGACGCCCTCCTCGCCCGGACGGCTTCCGACACCGCCCGGTCCGAGCTGCGGGTAGCCCTGCGGCGGCAGTTCGCTCGGGTGGAGCGGCAGGTACAGGGTGAACGTCGAACCGCGCCCCGGCTCGCTCGCCGCGTGGATCTCGCCACCGAGGAGCCGCGCGATCTCCCGGCTGATCGACAGTCCGAGGCCCGTACCGCCGTACTTACGGCTGGTCGTCCCGTCGGCCTGCTTGAACGCCTCGAAGATCACCCGCATCTTGCCGGCCGCGATCCCGATGCCCGTGTCGGTCACGGAGAAGGCGATCAGGTCCCCGTCCGGGTCGCGCAGCGATCCCGCCTCCAACAGCTGCTCGCGGATCGACTGCGGCACATCCGCACCGGCCGGCCTGATCACCAGCTCGACCGCACCGCTGTCGGTGAACTTCACCGCGTTGGACAGCAGATTGCGCAGCACCTGCAGCAGCCGCTGTTCGTCGGTGTGCAGCGTCGCCGGCAGCTCCGGTGAGACGCGGACGGAGAAGTCGAGTCCCTTCTCCGCCGTCAGTGGCCGGAACGTCGCCTCGACGTAGTCCACCAGCTGCACCAGCGCGATTCGGGTCGGGCTCACGTCCATCTTGCCCGCCTCGACCTTCGACAGGTCGAGGATGTCGTTGATCAGCTGCAGCAGATCGGAACCGGCGCCGTGGATCGTCTCCGCGAATTCCACCTGCTTCGGGGAGAGATTGCCCTCCGCGTTGTCCGCGAGCAGCTTGGCCAGGATGAGCAAGGAGTTGAGCGGCGTCCGCAGCTCGTGCGACATGTTCGCCAGGAACTCCGACTTGTACCGCATGGAGACCGCGAGCTGTTCCGCCCGCTCCTCCAGCACCTGCCGGGCCTCCTCGATCTCGGTGTTCTTCACCTCGATGTCGCGGTTCTGCTGCGCCAGCAGCTCGGCCTTCTCCTCCAGTTCGGCGTTGGACTCCTGGAGCGCCTTCTGCCGGTTCTCCAGCTCGGCGGAGCGCTCACGCAGCTGCTCCGTCAGCTCCTGCGACTGCTTGAGCAGCACCTCGGTCTTGGTGTTGACGCTGATGGTGTTGACGCTCGTCGCGATCATCTCGGCGATCTGGTTCAGGAAGTCCCGCTGGATCTGCGTGAACGGCTGGAACGACGCCAGCTCGATCACTCCGAGGACCTTCCCCTCGAACAGCACCGGAAGCACGATCACATAGGCGGGCGACGCCTCACCCAGCCCCGAGGAGATCCGCAGGTAGCCCGGCGGAACGTTGACCTGGATGGTCCGCTTCTCCTCGGCAGCCGTCCCGATCAGGGTCTCCCCCGGCCGGAACGACGTCGGCATCAGCCCGGCCGAGTATCCGTAACTGCCGCGCATGCACAGCTCGTACGACTCACCGCCGCCGGTCTCCGAGCCGTTGCCGGCGGGCACGGCCAGGAAGAAGGCGCCGTGCTGCGCCGAGACGACCGGGGTGAGCTCGCTCATGATCAGCGACGCGACGTCGTCGAGGTCGCGGCGGCCCTGCATCAGACCGGAGATACGGGCCAGATTGCCCTTGAGCCAGTCCTGCTCCTCGTTCGCGAGGGTGGTGTCGCGCAGGTTGGCGATCATCGTGTTGATGTTGTCCTGGAGGACCTGGATCTCACCGGCGGCGTCCACATCGATCTTGAGGTTCAGGTCGCCGCGGGTGACCGCGGTCGCCACGGCCGCGATGGCACGCACCTGGCGGGTCAGGTTCCCGGCCATCTCGTTCACCGACTCGGTCAGGTCGCGCCAGGTGCCGTCGACGTCACGGACCCGGGCCTGACCGCCCAACTGTCCGTCGGTGCCCACCTCGCGGGCCACTCTGGTGACCTCCTCGGCGAACGAGGACAGCTGGTCGACCATGGTGTTGATGGTGGTCTTCAGCTCGAGGATCTCGCCCCGCGCATCGATGTCGATCTTGCGGGTCAGGTCGCCCTTGGCGATGGCGGTGGTGACGGTCGCGATCTGGCGCACCTGACCGGTCAGGTTGGACGCCATCGAGTTCACCGACTCGGTCAGGTCCTTCCAGGTGCCGGAGACACCGGGCACCCGCGCCTGACCGCCGAGACGGCCGTCGGTGCCCACCTCACGGGCCACCCGGGTCACCTCGTCGGCGAACGACGACAGCGTGCGCACCATCGTGTTCACGGTGTCGGCGAGCTCCGCGACCTCGCCGCGCGCCTCCACCGTGACCTTCTTCGTCAGGTCGCCGTTGGCGACCGCCGCGGAGACACGGGAGATGTTGCGCACCTGGCTGGTGAGGTTGTTGGCCATCAGGTTGACGTTGTCGCTGAGGTCCTTCCAGATGCCGGTCACACCGCGGACCCGCGCCTGACCGCCCAGCACACCCTCGGTACCCACTTCGCGGGCGACCCTGGTCACCTCGTCCGCGAAGTCGGACAGCTGGTCGACCATCGTGTTGACGGTCGTCACCAGCTCCAGGATCTCGCCCTTGGCGTCGACGGTGATCTTCTTCGACAGGTCGCCCTTGGCGACCGCCGTCGTCACCTCCGCGATGTTGCGCACCTGACTCGTCAGGTTGTTCGCCATGAAGTTGACGGACTGGGTGAGGTCCTTCCAGGTGCCGGAGACTCCCTGCACCTCCGCCTGACCGCCGAGGATGCCCTCGGTGCCCACCTCGCGGGCCACCCTGGTGACCTGCTCCGCGAAGTTCGACAGCTGGTCGACCATCGTGTTCAGAGTGTTCTTCAGCTCGAGGATCTCGCCCCGCGCGTCCACGTCGATCTTCTGCGACAGGTCACCCCGCGCCACCGCCGTGGCGACCTGCGCGATGTTGCGGACCTGTGCCGTGAGGTTCCCGGCCATGCCGTTCACCGAGTCGGTCAGGTCGCGCCACACACCCGCCACGCCCGGCACCTGCGCCTGACCGCCGAGGCGGCCGTCGGTGCCCACCTCACGGGCCACCCGGGTCACCTGCTCCGCGAAGGCGGAGAGCTGGTCGACCATGGTGTTGATGGTGTTCTTCAGCTCGAGGATCTCGCCCCGCGCGTCCACGTCGATCTTCTGCGACAGGTCACCCCGCGCCACCGCCGTCGTCACCTGCGCGATCTGACGCACCTGCGACGTCAGATTGCCGGCCATGAAGTTGACGGAGTCCGTCAGCTCCTTCCAGGTACCGCTGACGCCGTCCACCCGTGCTTGGCCGCCCAGGCGGCCCTCCGTACCCACGTCCCTGGCCATGCGCGTGACCTGGTCGGCGAAGGAGGAGAGCTGCGCGACCATCGTGTTGACGGTGTTCTTCAGCTCCAGCATCTCGCCCGCGACATCCACGGTGACCTTCTGCGACAGGTCACCGTTGGCGACCGCGGTCGTCACCTGCGCGATGTCACGCACCTGGCCGGTGAGGTTCCGGAACGCGGTGTTCACCGAATCGGTGAGGTCCTTCCACGTACCCGCCGCACCCGGCACCTCGGCCTGACCGCCGAGACGGCCCTCGACACCGACCTCGCGGGCCACCCGGGTCACCTCTGAACCGAAGGACTGCAGCTGGTCCACCATCGTGTTGACGGTGTTCTTCAGCTCCAGCATCTCGCCCGCGACATCCACGGTGACCTTCTGCGACAGGTCACCGTTGGCGACCGCGGTCGTCACCTGCGCGATGTCACGCACCTGTGTGGTCAGGTTCCGGAAGACGGTGTTCACCGAATCGGTGAGGTCCTTCCACGTACCCGCCGCACCCGGCACCTGCGCCTGACCGCCGAGCAGACCCTCCGCGCCGACCTCGCTGGCGACGCGCGTGACCTCGTCCGCGAACGTCCGTAGCGTCTCGGTCATCTGGTTGATGGTCTCGGCGAGCTGGGCCACCTCGCCCCGCGCGTTGACCGTGACCTTCTGCGACAGGTCACCGTTGGCGACGGCCGTCGTCACCTCGGCGATGCCGCGCACCTGGGAGGTGAGGTTTCCGGCCATCGTGTTCACCGAATCGGTGAGGTCCTTCCACACGCCGGCCACACCGGGGACGGTCGCCTGGCCGCCCAGCTCGCCCTCGGTGCCCACTTCCCGGGCCACCCTGGTCACCTCGGAGGAGAAGGACGACAGCTGGTCGACCATCGTGTTGACGGTGTCCTTCAGCTGAAGCATCTCGCCGGCCACGTGAACCGTGACCTTGCGGGACAGATCCCCCTTCGCGACGGCCGTCGTGACCAGAGCGATGTCCCGTACCTGCGCCGTCAGCCGGTACGCCATGGTGTTGACCGAATCCGTGAGGTCCTTCCACGAACCGGACATACCGCGTACCTGGGCCTGGCCGCCGAGCTTGCCCTCCGTGCCCACCTCGAGAGCGACCCTGGTCACCTCGTCGGTGAACGCCGACAGCTGGTCGACCAGGCTGTTGACCGTACGCGCGACCTTCAGGAACTCGCCACGCAGCGGGCGCACCGCCGCCGCCCCGTCCTGACCGTCCGCGGCGGGCGAGCGCAGCTCCATCCGCTGCTCGAGATCACCGTCGGCGACCGCGGAGAGCACGCGCCCGACCTCGGAGACGGGCCGCGCCAGGTCGTCCACCAGCTCGTTCGCCGCGTCGATCGCCGCCGCCCAGGACCCCTCGCATGCACCCGTCTCCAGACGCTCCGTGAGCTTTCCCTCACGGCCGACCATCCTGCGGACTCTCGCGATCTCACCCGTGAGGTGGAGATTCCGGTCGGCGACCTCGTTGAAGACAGCCGCGATCTCGGCCATCACACCGTCGCCGGACACCGTGAGACGGCGGCGGAAATTCCCGTCGCGCATCGTCACAAGCGCCGCCAGCAGCCTGTTCAGGGCCGCCGTATCGACTTCGGTTGTCCCATTGCCCCGGGACCGTCCGCCTTTCGCGCGCGTATCCTTTGCCCGCGCCGTCACGCCAGACTCCACCGTGTCCCTCCCGCAGGGGTTGACCGTTACTGCCTGGGCAGTCTCAGGAAGCCTGCCCAGTGTTTCACCATGCCGGAACCAGGCGATAACAGTTCGGCAGCTTCGCATAGCGTCCCCACCCCCGGAGGGCGGAAACAGCGGCAACCGGCATCCGCTCGGACAGCGAAGGTAAGTAACCTGGCATCCGGCTGTCCAACCGCCCCGTCCGCCCGGCGGGGGCGGTGTGGTGCTCGCTACCACCGGGCACCGGGAGGGGTAGGCCGATCATGGCAGAGCCGGGCGTCGAGACGCGTACGAGGAGTTCTGTGATCACCGCGCGGGCGGCTGCCAGCTTCGACCCTGTCGGGCGGTCCGTCGCGACCGCTCGTGCTTTCGTCCGCGACACCCTCCAGGGGTGGGGATATTCCGACGTGGTGGACGACGCGGTGGTGCTCACCAGCGAGCTCGTGACCAACGCCGTCATCCACGCGGGAACCTCCGCGGAGGTTCTGTGTCTGCGCTCCGAGGACGGCGTCCGCGTCGAGGTCGCCGACCGCTACCCCGAGCGCGAGGTCCCGATACAGGGCGCCGGCCGCGCCATCGCGAACCTCGACAGCGAGAACGGCCGCGGGCTGCTGCTGTGCGCGGCGCTCGCCTCGCGGTGGGGCGTCGAATACACCCCCACCCACAAGACGGTGTGGTTCCAACTGGATCTGCCGCAGCGGCCCGTGGGCACCAGGGCGGCCGGCCCGGTACTGCCCACCGCGATGCTTCCGGTGGCCGAGGAACGGGTTCGGGTCGCCGTCACCCAGATCGATCGCACCGGCACGATCTCCGCATGGAACGAGGACGCTGAGCGTCTGTTCGGTTACGCGGCGGACCAGGTCGTCGGCAAGCCGCTCACCGACCTGGCGGCCTGGCCGCAGACACCGGGCATCGGCACGGGCATCGCAGAGGCCCTTCAGATGTCCCGCTGGGAGGGCAGCTACGGAATCCGCGGCCTCGACGGCCGTGTCCTCCCGGTTTACGCCTCGCACCTGCGCGTACGGGACGCGGACGGCGAGCCGTCCACGGTGTGCCTCTTGGTGCGCGACGACGAGCGTGCCGTACTGCAGACCCCTCAGCGCGCCCCCGACAGCGGCGCGGAGCACCGCAGCACGGACCCGTTCGAGGTCTTCATCGGCTCACCCGCCCCCGACGACCTCGACGGACTGCTCCAGCGCACCGTCGAACGGGCCAGGGACATGCTCGACGGCGACGCCGCGTTCCTGCTCCTCGCCACCGACGACGAGACGGAGCTGGAGGTACGGGCCACGACGGGCCTTCCCTCCGCCCGTCAGCGCTTCGCACGCGTCCCGGTGGAAGCGGGCGCCGGGCGGTACGGATCCGCCCGCATGCCGGCGGTCCACGAGGACCTCACGGCCGTCCCCGGCGCCGTGCCGCTCCTCAACTCCACGGGCATGCGCTCGGTGGTCACGGTGCCGCTGAAGGTGGAGGGCCGGCTCACCGGCTCCCTCGGCGTGGCCGCCGAATCCGCGGGCCGCTACTCCAACGAGGAGGCGCTGCGGCTCCAGTTCGCCGCCGACCGGATCGCGCTGGCCGTCGAATCGGCCCGCCTCGGCGAACTGGAACGGCTGCGCCGCGGCTCCCTGTCCTTCCTCGTCGAGGCATCCGACCTGCTGGCCGGCACCCTCGACCGGGACCAGACGCTCGCCCTGATGGCGCAGATGACGGTTCCCACGCTCGCCACATGGTGCGCGGTCTACACGATCGCCGACCAGTCGTCCGAGCCGTACCTCAGCTATGTGCTGCACGAGGACGAGGAGCGCATCGACGGCCTCAAGGCCCTCCTGTCGAAGATCGCCCCTCCCGACCCCGTCCCGACGCCCGGCGCCCGCGTATGGAACGCACCCGCGGAGGCCGCCCAGCGCGCCGCCCTGCTCGCTTCCAAGCGTGAACTGGGCCTCGGTTCGACTCCGCCCGTCTCCTCCGGGATCGGCACAACACTGGCCACAGCGGCGGCTGTCGGGGGCGAGACCGTCGTGCTGCCACTCGTGGCCCGCAACCGAGTGATCGGCATGCTGACCCTCGGCAAGCCCTCCGACGACCACTTCCGCCAGGAGATCCTGGAACTGGCCGAGGACCTCTCCCGGCGAGCGGCCCTTGCGCTCGACAACTCGCGGCTCTATTCGGAACGCGTCGCGATCAGCCAGTCCCTGCAGCGCAGCCTGCTGCCGCCGGAGCTGCCGCTGATCGAGGGCGTGGAGGTCGAGGTCATCTACCGCGCGGCGGGTGAGGGCAACGAGGTCGGCGGCGACTTCTACGACCTGTTCCCCATCCGGGACGGCGCGTACGGCTTCGCCATCGGCGATGTCTGCGGCACGGGCCCCGAGGCCGCGGCCGTGACGGGCCTGGCCCGCCACGCGCTGCGCCTGCTGGCCAGGGAGGGTTTCGGAGGCCCCGCGGTCCTGGAGCGGCTGAATGCGGCCATTCTCGACGAGGGGGCCCGCAGCCGGTTCCTGACGCTCCTCTACGGCGAGTTGTGGCCGCAGGAGGACGGCAGCGCGATCCTCAAGGTCGTGTGCGCCGGCCACCCGCTGCCGCTGCGGCTGCGCCAGGACGGCACCGTGGAGCCGGCGGCCGAACCGCAGCCGCTGCTCGGGGTGATGGAGGACCTGGAGCTCTACGAGCAGATGGTGACGCTCGATCCGGGTGACGTCCTGCTGTGTGTGACCGACGGCGTCACCGAACGCCGCGAGGGCACGCGCATGCTGGGCGACGACGGCCTGAGCGACGTTCTGACGACGTGTACGGGACTCACCGCCGGTGCGGTGGCGGCCCGGGTGTTGAGGGCAGTGGAGCGCTTCGCGGCGGAGCCGGCGTCGGACGACATGGCCATCCTCGCGATGCGCGTCCCGGAGCCGCGTCGCCACAGCTGACGGCAGCCGGCTTCGTCAGCGAACGGCACACGAGAAAGGCCCCCGCCTTTCGGCGGGGGCCTTTCTGTTGTCCGGAGCCCCCAAACGGAATCGAACCGTTGACCTTCTCCTTACCATGGAGACGCTCTACCGACTGAGCTATAGGGGCCTGTTGCCCTGCGGCAACGAGGTAAAGCATACCCTGCACCAGGGGATGCTCATAACCACCGGCCGCAGCAATCCAGCAGCCCTTCCCGCTCCCTGGAAGCCGGCCTGTGCAGTGCCCCCCTTGAACGCAGGAAAGCCCCGCACCAGAGGTGCGGGGCTTTCCCACAATGATTGTTCGGCGGCGTCCTACTCTCCCACAGGGTCCCCCCTGCAGTACCATCGGCGCTGAAAGGCTTAGCTTCCGGGTTCGGAATGTAACCGGGCGTTTCCCTAACGCAATGACCACCGAAACACTATGAAGTTGGAACTCAAGCCGACAAGGCGAGTTCGTTACTTCAGAACTAACACAGTGGACGCGAGCAACTGAGGACAAGCCCTCGGCCTATTAGTACCGGTCAACTCCACCCCTTACAGGGCTTCCATATCCGGCCTATCAACCCAGTCGTCTACTGGGAGCCTTACCCTCTCAAGGAGGTGGGAGTCCTCATCTCGAAGCAGGCTTCCCGCTTAGATGCTTTCAGCGGTTATCCTTTCCGAACGTAGCCAACCAGCCATGCCCTTGGCAGGACAACTGGCACACCAGAGGTTCGTCCGTCCCGGTCCTCTCGTACTAGGGACAGCCCTTCTCAAGACTCCTACGCGCACAGCGGATAGGGACCGAACTGTCTCACGACGTTCTAAACCCAGCTCGCGTACCGCTTTAATGGGCGAACAGCCCAACCCTTGGGACCGACTCCAGCCCCAGGATGCGACGAGCCGACATCGAGGTGCCAAACCATCCCGTCGATATGGACTCTTGGGGAAGATCAGCCTGTTATCCCCGGGGTACCTTTTATCCGTTGAGCGACGGCGCTTCCACAAGCCACCGCCGGATCACTAGTCCCGACTTTCGTCCCTGCTCGACCCGTCGGTCTCACAGTCAAGCTCCCTTGTGCACTTACACTCAACACCTGATTGCCAACCAGGCTGAGGGAACCTTTGGGCGCCTCCGTTACCCTTTGGGAGGCAACCGCCCCAGTTAAACTACCCATCAGACACTGTCCCTGATCCGGATCACGGACCCAGGTTAGACATCCAGCACGACCAGAGTGGTATTTCAACGACGACTCCACCTGAACTGGCGTCCAAGCTTCACAGTCTCCCACCTATCCTACACAAGCCGAACCGAACACCAATATCAAACTGTAGTAAAGGTCCCGGGGTCTTTCCGTCCTGCTGCGCGAAACGAGCATCTTTACTCGTAGTGCAATTTCACCGGGCCTATGGTTGAGACAGTCGAGAAGTCGTTACGCCATTCGTGCAGGTCGGAACTTACCCGACAAGGAATTTCGCTACCTTAGGATGGTTATAGTTACCACCGCCGTTTACTGGCGCTTAAGTTCTCAGCTTCGCCACCCCGAAGAGTGACTAACCGGTCCCCTTAACGTTCCAGCACCGGGCAGGCGTCAGTCCGTATACATCGCCTTACGGCTTCGCACGGACCTGTGTTTTTAGTAAACAGTCGCTTCTCGCTGGTCTCTGCGGCCACCCCCAGCTCACCGAGTAAATCGGATCACCAGTGATGGCCCCCCTTCTCCCGAAGTTACGGGGGCATTTTGCCGAGTTCCTTAACCATAGTTCACCCGAACGCCTCGGTATTCTCTACCTGACCACCTGAGTCGGTTTAGGGTACGGGCCGCCATGAAACTCGCTAGAGGCTTTTCTCGACAGCATAGGATCATCCACTTCACCACAATCGGCTCGGCATCAGGTCTCAGACTATGTGTGAGGCGGATTTGCCTACCCCACGTCCTACACCCTTACCCCGGGACAACCACCGCCCGGGCTGGACTACCTTCCTGCGTCACCCCATCGCTTACCTACTACAAGTCTGGTTCGTCGGCTCCACCACTCCGACCTCGTCCGAAGACTCAGCCGGCGGCTTCACGGACTTAGCATCGCCTGATTCGATATTGGGCGTTTCAAAGCGGGTACCGGAATATCAACCGGTTGTCCATCGACTACGCCTGTCGGCCTCGCCTTAGGTCCCGACTTACCCTGGGCAGATCAGCTTGACCCAGGAACCCTTAGTCAATCGGCGCACACGTTTCTCACGTGTGTATCGCTACTCATGCCTGCATTCTCACTCGTGAACCGTCCACAACTCGCTTCCGCGGCTGCTTCACCCGGCACACGACGCTCCCCTACCCATCCCAGCGGGCGTTGGCCCTCATGCTGGAATGACACGACTTCGGCGGTACGCTTGAGCCCCGCTACATTGTCGGCGCGGAATCACTTGACCAGTGAGCTATTACGCACTCTTTCAAGGGTGGCTGCTTCTAAGCCAACCTCCTGGTTGTCTCTGCGACTCCACATCCTTTCCCACTTAGCGTACGCTTAGGGGCCTTAGTCGATGCTCTGGGCTGTTTCCCTCTCGACCATGGAGCTTATCCCCCACAGTCTCACTGCCGCGCTCTCACTTACCGGCATTCGGAGTTTGGCTAAGGTCAGTAACCCGGTAGGGCCCATCGCCTATCCAGTGCTCTACCTCCGGCAAGAAACACACGACGCTGCACCTAAATGCATTTCGGGGAGAACCAGCTATCACGGAGTTTGATTGGCCTTTCACCCCTAACCACAGGTCATCCCCCAGGTTTTCAACCCTGGTGGGTTCGGTCCTCCACGAAGTCTTACCTCCGCTTCAACCTGCCCATGGCTAGATCACTCCGCTTCGGGTCTAGAGCGTGCAACTCGATCGCCCTGTTCGGACTCGCTTTCGCTACGGCTTCCCCACACGGGTTAACCTCGCTACACACCGCTAACTCGCAGGCTCATTCTTCAAAAGGCACGCAGTCACGACTGCATGTGCAAGCACATACAGCGACGCTCCCACGGCTTGTAGGCACACGGTTTCAGGTACTATTTCACTCCGCTCCCGCGGTACTTTTCACCATTCCCTCACGGTACTATCCGCTATCGGTCACCAGGGAATATTTAGGCTTAGCGGGTGGTCCCGCCAGATTCACACGGGATTTCTCGGGCCCCGTGCTACTTGGGTGTCTCTCAAACGAGCCGCATGAATTTCAGCTACGGGGGTCTTACCCTCTACGCCGGACCTTTCGCATGTCCTTCGCCTATTCATACGGTTTCTGACTCGTCTCATTGCCGGCAGACAATGAAAGAGAGATCCCACAACCCCGTATGCGCAACCCCTGCCGGGTATCACACGCATACGGTTTGGCCTCATCCGGTTTCGCTCGCCACTACTCCCGGAATCACGGTTGTTTTCTCTTCCTGAGGGTACTGAGATGTTTCACTTCCCCTCGTTCCCTCCACACTGCCTATGTGTTCAGCAGCGGGTGACAGCCCATGACGACTGCCGGGTTTCCCCATTCGGAAACCCCCGGATCAAAGCCTGGTTGACGGCTCCCCGGGGACTATCGTGGCCTCCCACGTCCTTCATCGGTTCCTGGTGCCAAGGCATCCACCGTGCGCCCTTAAAAACTTGGCCACAGATGCTCGCGTCCACTGTGTAGTTCTCAAGCAACGACCAGCCACCCATCACCCCACCTGCAAGGTGAGTTCACTGGGGCCGGCATCCCGAAGGACGAGCAAACGCTCGCACCCTCAGACACCCAACAGTGTGCCCGGAACAGTCCCGGATGATGATCACGTTCCACGCCGAAGCAGTACTGGTGAATTCATCCATCAACTGTGCCGAATAATCAACGTTCCACCCATGAGCAACCGTGCGAGTCATTCGCTCGCAGTCGGCCATGTGCTCCTTAGAAAGGAGGTGATCCAGCCGCACCTTCCGGTACGGCTACCTTGTTACGACTTCGTCCCAATCGCCAGTCCCACCTTCGACAGCTCCCTCCCACAAGGGGTTGGGCCACCGGCTTCGGGTGTTACCGACTTTCGTGACGTGACGGGCGGTGTGTACAAGGCCCGGGAACGTATTCACCGCAGCAATGCTGATCTGCGATTACTAGCAACTCCGACTTCATGGGGTCGAGTTGCAGACCCCAATCCGAACTGAGACCGGCTTTTTGAGATTCGCTCCGCCTCACGGCTTCGCAGCTCTTTGTACCGGCCATTGTAGCACGTGTGCAGCCCAAGACATAAGGGGCATGATGACTTGACGTCGTCCCCACCTTCCTCCGAGTTGACCCCGGCAGTCTCCTGTGAGTCCCCATCACCCCGAAGGGCATGCTGGCAACACAGAACAAGGGTTGCGCTCGTTGCGGGACTTAACCCAACATCTCACGACACGAGCTGACGACAGCCATGCACCACCTGTATACCGACCACAAGGGGGGCACCATCTCTGATGCTTTCCGGTATATGTCAAGCCTTGGTAAGGTTCTTCGCGTTGCGTCGAATTAAGCCACATGCTCCGCTGCTTGTGCGGGCCCCCGTCAATTCCTTTGAGTTTTAGCCTTGCGGCCGTACTCCCCAGGCGGGGAACTTAATGCGTTAGCTGCGGCACCGACGACGTGGAATGTCGCCAACACCTAGTTCCCAACGTTTACGGCGTGGACTACCAGGGTATCTAATCCTGTTCGCTCCCCACGCTTTCGCTCCTCAGCGTCAGTAATGGCCCAGAGATCCGCCTTCGCCACCGGTGTTCCTCCTGATATCTGCGCATTTCACCGCTACACCAGGAATTCCGATCTCCCCTACCACACTCTAGCCTGCCCGTATCGAATGCAGACCCGGGGTTAAGCCCCGGGCTTTCACATCCGACGCGACAAGCCGCCTACGAGCTCTTTACGCCCAATAATTCCGGACAACGCTTGCGCCCTACGTATTACCGCGGCTGCTGGCACGTAGTTAGCCGGCGCTTCTTCTGCAGGTACCGTCACTTTCGCTTCTTCCCTGCTGAAAGAGGTTTACAACCCGAAGGCCGTCATCCCTCACGCGGCGTCGCTGCATCAGGCTTTCGCCCATTGTGCAATATTCCCCACTGCTGCCTCCCGTAGGAGTCTGGGCCGTGTCTCAGTCCCAGTGTGGCCGGTCGCCCTCTCAGGCCGGCTACCCGTCGTCGCCTTGGTAGGCCATCACCCCACCAACAAGCTGATAGGCCGCGGGCTCATCCTTCACCGCCGGAGCTTTCAACCGCAGACCATGCGATCCGCAGTGTTATCCGGTATTAGACCCCGTTTCCAGGGCTTGTCCCAGAGTGAAGGGCAGATTGCCCACGTGTTACTCACCCGTTCGCCACTAATCCCCTCCCGAAGGAGGTTCATCGTTCGACTTGCATGTGTTAAGCACGCCGCCAGCGTTCGTCCTGAGCCAGGATCAAACTCTCCATGAATGTTTACCCGTGATCGGGTGCACATCCGAAGAGCGGAACAACCGGTCGGAATAAGACCGGTCGTTCACAGCGTCCTCGCTGTGATTGCCACCCCGCAAGCGGGATGGACTTTTTCAAAGGAACCTCGACCATCCGAAGATGGACGGGGTATCAACATATCTGGCGTTGATTTTTGGCACACTGTTGAGTTCTCAAGGAACGGACGCTTCCTTTGTACTCACCCTCTTCGGGCTTTCCTCCGGGCGCTTCCCTTCGGTCTTGCGTTTCCGACTCTATCAGACTCTTTCGTGTCCGATTCCCGGTCGGCGGGTTTTGCCTTTCAGTTCTCCGCTTTCGCGTTTCCCTTTCCGGCTGTTCCGACTTTATCAGAAGTTCTGAGTCGGAATTCCCCGCCCCCTGCGGGCAGCCCACAGCACACATGAGTGTGCGGGGTTCCCGTTCAGGCGGAGACGTAAACGTACTGGAGCGGAGCGCCCCGATGCAAATCGGGGGCCCCGCTCCGGAGTTGGCGGTGCCGGAGGCGTCAGACCTCGACGACGACCGGGAGGATCATCGGACGCCGGCGGTAGGTGTCGGAGACCCACTTGCCGACCGTGCGACGCACGAGCTGCTGCAACTGGTGCGGCTCGGCGACGCCGTCGGAGGCCGCCTTGGCGATCGCGTCCTCGATCTTCGGCATGACGGCCGCGAAGGTCGAGTCCTCGATGCCCGAGCCCCGGGCGTGGATGTTCGGTCCGCCCACGACCTTGCCGGTTGTGCTGTCGACGACGAGGAAGACCGAGATGATGCCTTCTTCACCGAGGATGCGACGGTCCTTGAGTGCGGGCTCCGTGACGTCGCCGACGGAAAGACCGTCCACGTACACATAGCCGGCCTGGACCTTGCCGACGATCGTGGCCTTGCCGTCGATCAGGTCGACGACCACGCCGTCCTCGGCGATCACGATGCGGTCCTTGGGGACGCCTGTCAGGGCGCCGAGCTCCGCGTTGGCACGCAGGTGGCGCCATTCACCGTGGACCGGCATCAGATTCTTCGGCTTGCAGATGTTGTAGAAGTACAGCAGCTCGCCGGCCGACGCGTGGCCCGAGACGTGGACCTTGGCATTGCCCTTGTGGACGACGTTCGCGCCCCAACGGGTCAGGCCGTTGATCACGCGATACACCGCGTTCTCGTTACCCGGGATGAGGGACGAGGCCAGGATGACCGTGTCGCCCTGGACGATGCGGATCTGGTGATCGCGGTTGGCCATCCGGGAAAGAGCGGCCATCGGCTCCCCCTGGGAACCGGTGCAGACGAGCACCACCTCGTGGTCGGGGAGATCGTCGAGGGTCTTGACGTCGACGACCAGGCCGGCCGGGACCCGCAGATAACCGAGATCCCTGGCGATGCCCATGTTCCGGACCATCGAACGGCCGACGAAGGCCACGCGCCTGCCGTACTCGTGGGCGGCGTCCAGGATCTGCTGGATTCGGTGGACGTGGCTGGCGAAGCTGGCCACGATGATGCGCTTCTGCGCGTTGGCGAAAACCGTGCGCAGGACGTTCGAGATGTCGCGCTCGGGCGGGACGAATCCCGGGACCTCCGCGTTCGTCGAGTCGGAGAGGAGGAGGTCGATGCCCTCCTCGCTCAGCCGCGCGAAGGCGTGGAGGTCGGTGAGGCGCCGGTCCAGCGGAAGCTGGTCCATCTTGAAGTCGCCGGTGTGGACGACCATGCCCGCAGGGGTGCGGATGGCGACCGCCAAGGCGTCCGGGATGGAGTGGTTGACCGCGATGAACTCGCAGTCGAAGGGACCGATGCGCTCACGGTGCCCCTCGGTCACCTCGAGGGTGTACGGGCGGATCCGGTGCTCCTGGAGCTTGGCCTCGATCAGCGCGAGGGTCAGCTTGGAGCCGATCAGCGGGATGTCCGGCTTCAGCCGGAGCAGGAACGGGACGCCGCCGATGTGGTCCTCGTGGCCGTGCGTGAGCACGATGCCGTCGATGTCGTCGAGGCGGTCCCTGACGGTGGTGAAGTCCGGCAGGATCAGGTCGATGCCGGGCTGCTCCTCCTCGGGGAAGAGGACACCGCAGTCGACGATGAGCAGCCGGCCGCCGTATTCGAAGACGGTCATGTTGCGGCCGATCTCACCGAGACCGCCGAGCGGCGTGACGCGCAGACCGCCCTTCGGCAGCTTGGGCGGCGCGCCGAGTTCAGGATGCGGATGACTCAAAAGACTCTCCTCACCATGTACGCCACCTGCCGCGGGGGCACGTGGCGTACATGACATTCGTGCACTTGCTGTTGTCCGTGTCCGGCCGGGTCCGTCGGCCGACCACTGCGGGTCGGCCCGTCTCGGTCTCGTCAGCCGGTTCGTCTATTCAGTTGTGAAGTCTGTTCAGAGCTCTACCCCGCCGGCTGCCAGGTCGACCTTGAGCTGCGCGGTTTCTTCCGGCGAGAGCTCGACGAGGGGAAGTCGGAGCGGACCGGCGGGCAGCCCCTGGAGGGTCAGTGCCGCCTTGGTCGTGATGACGCCCTGGGTGCGGAACATGCCGGTGAACACCGGCAGCAGCTTCTGGTGGATCTCTGTGGCCTTCTGGACGTCACCGCCGCGGTGGGCGTCGAGCAGCGCACGCAGCTCGGGCGTGACGACGTGGCCCACGACGGAGACGAAGCCGCAGGCGCCGACGGAGAGCAGCGGCAGGTTGAGCATGTCGTCGCCCGAGTACCAGGCGAGGCCGCTGCGGGCGATGGCCCAGCTGGCGCGGCCGAGGTCGCCCTTGGCGTCCTTGTTGGCGACGATCCGCGGGTGCTCGGCAAGGCGGACGATCGTCTCCGTGTCGATCGGCACGCCACTGCGGCCAGGAATGTCGTAAAGCATCACGGGCAGCTCGGTCGAGTCCGCGATGGCCCGGAAGTGGCGGAGCAGGCCCTCCTGAGGGGGCTTGTTGTAATACGGCGTGACGGCGAGCAGACCGTGCGCGCCGGCCCGTTCGGCGGCGCGGGCGAGCTCGATGCTGTGGCGGGTGTCGTTCGTGCCGATACCGGCGACGACATGGGCCCGGTCTCCGACCGCTTCCAGCACTGCCCGTACGAGCTGGTCTTTCTCCGCGTCGCTGGTGGTGGGCGACTCGCCGGTGGTGCCATTGACGACCAGGCCGTCGTTGCCTGCGTCCACCAGATGGGCGGCCAGCTGCTGGGCGCCCGCGAGATCAAGTGCGCCGTCCGCCGTGAAGGGCGAAACCATGGCGGTGAGGACCCGCCCGAAGGGGGTCTGCGGAGTGGAGATCGGAGCCATGGGTAACACGCTACTCGCTGCTCATCGCCGGATGCCCCCTTGGGGGGACGTGATGTACGACGTGGCATGCGGAGCCCGGCACTGCCTGCTCGGGGGTTCAAGCAGTGCCGGGTCCGTTTGATCAGCCTAGATGAACTTCTCGAAACGCCGCAATACGGACACCTCGTCCGGGTCCGCCGTACATGTGTGCCCTACTACGGTGCGATGCGTCCGTTGGCGTTGAATGCGGCGTATGTGAGCGGCATGAGCTTCGCCCAGTGCTGCTCCATCTTCTCGCCGACCATCTCGATCTCACGCTGTGGGAAGGACGGGACCTTCGCCAGCTCGTGCTGGGTGCGCAGGCCGAGGAAGTGCATCAGCGAGCGGGCATTGCACGTCGCGTACATCGAGGAGTACATACCGACGGGCAGAACGGCCCGGGCCACCTCGCGGGCGACGCCGGCGTCGAGCATCTCCACGTACGCCTCGTACGCACGGGTGTAGGAGTCGGTCATCACCCGGCCGGTCAGCTCCTGCTGCGCCTGGGTGCCCTCGACGAAGACGTACTTCCCCGGACGGCCTTCCTGGACGAGCTTGCGCTCGGCGTCAGGGATGTAGAAGACCGGCTCGAGGCGGCGGTAGCGGCCGGACTCCTCGTTGTACGACCAGCCGGCGCGGTGCCGCATGAACTCACGGAAGACGAAGATCGGTGCGCTGATGAAGAACGTCATCGAGTTGTGCTCGAAGGGGCTTCCGTGGCGGTCCCGCATCAGGTAGTTGATCAGACCCTTGGAGCGCTCCGGGTCCTTCGAGAGCTCCTCCAGGGACTGCTCGCCCGCGGTGGAGACGCGGGCGGCCCACAGCACGTCGGAGTCTCCGGCGGTGTGCTTCACCAACTCGACGGTCACGTCGCTCCGGAAGCTGGGCTTGGCCATCTCTGCGGGGGTCTCACTCACCGGCGGGGTCCTTCCATCTGCATCGCTCGGGCGGCGCCCACTCTACGGCGCGGCACCGACAGCGCCGACCATGCCGTCCGTTCGAGGTGTCCTTTGGTCAATTCGGGGAATTCGGGCACCGAATGACGTCCGCACTCGTCTGTACGAGTAGCGGTGCTCAACCACGCAGCCGTTCCGTCACGAGTTACAGGAGAGTCCCTGATGTCCCTCCCCCAGCCATCGCTGGGCGGTGCCCCCCGGCGAGAGGCCGTCCCCTTCGCGTTCGTCGCCGAGGCCGATGCCTTCCGCAGTAATGTCACTCCCCCTCCCCCCGTCCGCCCCAGCCGTTCAGAGCTCGCCGGTCGGGTTCTTGTCGGGCTGACCGTCGTGGCCGGCCTGGTGGGGTCGCTGCTCTTCGGGCTGCCGGCGCTGGACGCCGGGGGCACGCCCTCGCAGCCCAAGAAGTCCGAAGCGTCCCAGAACCGCTGAGGCCGTCGCCGCCGGGCGGCAGGGGGACGCCCAAGACCCCCTGGGGTGGTCGGCGTCCGGCGGCCTCGGTAGCCTCACCGGGCACAGCCCAACCGAGTGTGCTGGTGAGTGAGGATCAGTCGTGCCCCTGCCCTTCCTGACGGCCGACCGTGCTTTTGACACGCAAGAGGACGACGTCGCGCTGCCTTTCGACGATCACGACCAGTGGCGGCGTCCGTACCGGCCCGGCCCATGGCGGGTCGGGGCCGCCGCCCTGCTGTTGCTGCTCGCCTCGTTCGTGCTGATCGCAGGCGTGATCATCGCCTTCGCGGGTGCCCTGCCGGGTTCCGGGGCGTGCTTCGTGCTCGGCCTCTCGATGATCGCGGCCGCGCTGCGGCTGCTGCGCATGGGTGTCTGGGTCAGCCGGCACGGGCTGCGGCGCGTGGCCTTCTTCGCGACGACCACCGTCCCGTGGCGCCGTACCTCGGAACTGCGCACCGTGCAGCAGCCGGTGCGCTGGCTGGGCCTGCCCCGTACGGTGCAGGGTCAGGCGCTCGTGGCCGCCCGCCCGGGCGGGGAGCCGCTCACGCTCCTCACCTCCCACAACGCCGACTTCCTCTCACGCCCGGAAGCCTTCGACCGCGCCGCGGACACCGTGGAGGCGTGGGGCGCGGAGTACCGGACCGGCTGACCAGCCCTGCCCCCGCCGCCCCGGACGGCGCCGGATTCAGTTCGGGACGGGCCTGCCGTCGTGCAGCGCGATCGCGCGCTGCATCGCGCGGCGGGCCCGCGGTGTGTCACGGGCGTCGTGATAAGCGACGGCCAGCCGGAACCAGCAGCGCCAGTCGCCGGGGGAGTCCTCGGTCTCCGCGCGCCGCTTGGCGAACACGGCGTCCGCGGAATCACGGTCGATGCGCCCGCCGGGCGTACGGACCCGCTCGTCGACGGGCAGCCCGCCCTCGGCCTCCAGCTCGGCGGCCAGTTGATTGGCGCGGTTGACGAAACGGGTGTTCATCCACAGGAACCAGACGCCGATCACCGGCAGGATCAGCACCGCGACGCCGAACGTGACGGTCAGCGCGGTGCCCTGCTTCAGCAGCATCACGCCCCGGCTGCCGACGAGGACGAAGTAGACGACCAGGACGGCAGCCGTGACGAAGTACGTGATCTTTGCGCGCATGGGTCCGCTTCAGCCGAGGTCGAGGAAGTTCTCCAGGCCGAACGTGAGGCCGGGAGCGGACACCACACGGCGGACGCCGAGCAGGATGCCGGGCATGAAGCTGCTGTGGTGCAGGGAGTCATGACGGATGGTCAGGGTCTCGCCCTCCCCGCCGAGCAGCACCTCCTGGTGGGCCAGGAGCCCGCGCAGCCGGACGGCGTGCACCGGGACGCCGTCGACGTCCGCCCCCCGCGCACCCTCGAGGGCGGTGACGGTGGCGTCGGGCTGCGGCGCGCAGCCGGCCTCGGTGCGGGCCGCGGCGATGAGCTGGGCGGTGCGGGTGGCGGTGCCGGACGGGGCGTCGGCCTTGTTCGGGTGGTGCAGCTCGACGACCTCGACCGACTCGTAGTAACGAGCGGCCTGCTGGGCGAACTTCATGGTGAGGACAGCGCCGATGGAGAAGTTGGGCGCGATGAGCACGCCGGTCTCCGGGGAGGCGGCGAGCGACGTGTTCAGCTGCGCCAGGCGGTCGTCGGTCCAGCCGGTGGTGCCGACGACCGCGTGCATGCCGTGGCGTACGCAGAAGTCCAGGTTGCCCATCACGGAGGCCGGAGTGGTCAGCTCGACGACGACCTGGGTGCCGGAGTCCACAAGGGTCTCCAGCTTGTCGCCGCGGCCGAGCGCCGCCACCAGTTCCATGTCCTCCGCGGCCTCGACGGCGCGTACGGCTTCGGAGCCGATACGGCCCTTGGCGCCCAGGACGGCCACGCGCAGCTTGCTCATCGCTAACTTCCCTCGTTCCTAGGAGACCGATTCGTGGAGGCGGTCCGCCTGCTTGTCCTTGAGCGGGCCGATGACCGACAGCGACGGGCGCTGTCCCAGCACCTCGCCGGCCACCGCGCGCACGTCGTCGGGGGTGACGGCCGATATGCGGGCGAGCATCTCGTCGACCGACATCTGGGAGCCCCAGCACAGTTCGCTCTTGCCGATGCGGTTCATCAGCGCGCCGGTGTCCTCCAGGCCGAGGACCGTTGAGCCGGAGAGCTGACCGATGGCGCGCTCGATCTGCTCGTCGGGCAGGCCGTCGGAGGCGACCCGGTCGAGTTCGTCCCGGCAGATCTTGAGCACGTCGTGGACCTGGCTGGGCCGGCAGCCGGCGTATACGCCGAACAGGCCGGTGTCGGCGAAGCCGGACGTGTACGAGTACACGCTGTAGGCGAGGCCGCGCTTCTCCCGGACCTCCTGGAAGAGGCGGGAGGACATGCCGCCGCCGAGCGCGGTGTTCAGGACACCGAGCGCCCAGCGCCGCTCGTCGGTACGGGCGAGGCCCGGCACGCCGAGCACAACGTGTGCCTGTTCCGTCCTGCGGTTCTGGAGTTCGACCTTGCCCGCTGTGCGCAGCGCGCGGCTGCCGTCGCGGGGCGGCGTGGGGACGGCGTCCGTACGGGACAGTGCGCCGGCCCTGTCGAAGGCGCGGCGGACCTGGCGCACGACCGTGGCGTGGTCGATGTTGCCCGCGGCCGCGACGACGAGG
Source organism: Streptomyces sp. WAC00040 (assembly GCF_056835925.1). NCBI lineage: Bacteria > Bacillati > Actinomycetota > Actinomycetes > Kitasatosporales > Streptomycetaceae > Streptomyces > Streptomyces sp. WAC00040. The sequence goes on along the minus strand of NZ_JAKQZE010000001.1, from coordinate 3,605,333 downwards.
TGGGTCGGGTCGTAGTGCTTCTTGTAGAAGCGCCGCACGCGGTCCGCGGTCAGGGCGTTCACGGTGTCGACGGTGCCGAGTACCGGGCGGCCGAGGGGCGTGTCGCCGAACATGGTGTGTGCGAACAGGTCGTGCACACAGTCGCCGGGGTCGTCCTCGGTCATCGCGATCTCCTCGAGGATGACACCGCGCTCCGCGTCGACGTCCTCCTGAAGGATCAGCGAGCCGGTGAGCATGTCGCAGACCACGTCGATGGCGAGCGGCAGGTCGGTGTCGAGCACCCGCGCGTAGTAGCAGGTGTACTCCTTGGCCGTGAAGGCGTTCATCTCGCCGCCGACCGCGTCGATCGCGGCGGAGATGTCGAGGGCGGACCGCTTGTGGGTGCCCTTGAAGAGGAGGTGCTCGAGGTAGTGCGTCGCGCCGCCGAGGGAGGGCGTCTCGTCGCGTGAGCCGACGTTCGCCCAGATGCCGAAGGTGGCGGACCGTACGGAGGGCAGCGTCTCGGTGACGACGCGCAGACCGCCGGGGAGGGTGGTGCGCCGGACGGTGCCGATTCCGTCCTTGCCCTTGAGCAGGGTTTGGGTACGGGCGACGGCCCGCGCCTCCGAGGAGGTGCGGGCCGTCGCCTGTGAACTACGGGACGTCACTTGGCAGCGTCGTCCTTCGTCTCGTCGCCCTCTTCGCCCTCGACCACGGGGATGAGGGAGAGCTTGCCGCGCGAGTCGATCTCGGCGATCTCGACCTGGACCTTGGAGCCCACGGCGAGCACGTCCTCGACGTTCTCCACGCGCTTGCCACCGGCGAGCTTGCGGATCTGCGAGATGTGCAGCAGGCCGTCCTTGCCCGGGAGCAGGGACACGAACGCACCGAAGGTCGTCGTCTTCACGACGGTGCCCAGGTAACGCTCGCCGACCTCCGGCATGGTCGGGTTGGCGATGCCGTTGATCGTGGCGCGGGCGGCCTCGGCGGCCGGGCCGTCGGCGGCACCGATGTAGATGGTGCCGTCGTCCTCGATCGTGATGTCGGCGCCGGTGTCCTCCTGGATCTGGTTGATCATCTTGCCCTTGGGGCCGATGACCTCACCGATCTTGTCCACCGGGATCTTGACGGTGATGATGCGCGGCGCGTTCGGGGACATCTCGTCCGGAACGTCGATCGCCTCGTTCATCACGTCGAGGATGTGCAGACGCGCGTCACGGGCCTGCTTCAGCGCGGCGGCCAGGACCGAGGCGGGGATGCCGTCGAGCTTGGTGTCGAGCTGAAGCGCGGTGACGAAGGTCTTGGTGCCGGCGACCTTGAAGTCCATGTCACCGAAGGCGTCCTCCGCACCGAGGATGTCGGTGAGGGCGACGTAGTGCGTCTCGCCGTCGATCTGCTCGGAGATCAGGCCCATGGCGATACCGGCGACGGGGGCCTTGAGCGGCACACCGGCGTTCAGCAGCGACATGGTGGAGGCGCAGACCGAGCCCATGGACGTCGAGCCGTTGGAGCCCAGCGCCTCGGAGACCTGGCGGATGGCGTAGGGGAACTCCTCGCGCGTCGGCAGCACCGGCACGATGGCGCGCTCGGCGAGCGCTCCGTGGCCGATCTCGCGGCGCTTGGGCGAGCCCACGCGGCCGGTCTCACCGACGGAGTACGGCGGGAAGTTGTAGTTGTGCATGTACCGCTTGCGGGTCACCGGGGAGAGGGTGTCCAGCTGCTGCTCCATGCGGAGCATGTTCAGGGTGGTGACGCCCAGGATCTGGGTCTCGCCACGCTCGAACAGCGCGGAACCGTGCACGCGCGGGATGGCCTCGACCTCGGCCGCGAGCGTACGGATGTCCGTGATGCCTCGGCCGTCGATGCGGACCTTGTCCTTGATGATCCGCTCGCGGACCAGCTTCTTGGTCAGCGCGCGGTAGGCGCCCGAGATCTCCTTCTCGCGGCCCTCGAAGGCCGGGAGGAGCTTCTCGGCGGCGAGCTCCTTGATGCGGTCGAGCTCGGTCTCGCGCTCCTGCTTGCCGGCGATGGTCAGCGCCTGGGCGAGCTCGCTCTTGACGGCGGCGGTCAGCGCCTCCAGGACGTCGTCCTGGTAGTCGAGGAAGACCGGGAACTCGCCGGTGGGCTTGGCAGCCTTGGCGGCGAGGTCCGACTGCGCCTTGCAGAGGACCTTGATGAACGGCTTCGCGGCCTCGAGACCTGCGGCGACGACCTCCTCGGTCGGCGCCTCGGCGCCGCCCTTGACGAGCTCGATCGTCTTCTCGGTGGCCTCGGCCTCGACCATCATGATCGCGACGTCGCCGTCCTCGAGGACGCGGCCGGCGACCACCATGTCGAAGACGGCGTCCTCGAGCTCGGTGTGCGTCGGGAACGCGACCCACTGGCCCTTGATCAGGGCGACACGGGTGCCGCCGATCGGGCCGGAGAAGGGCAGACCGGCCAGCTGCGTGGAGCAGGAGGCGGCGTTGATGGCGACCACGTCGTACAGGTGGTCGGGGTTGAGAGCCATGATCGTCTCGACGATCTGGATCTCGTTGCGCAGGCCCTTCTTGAAAGAGGGGCGCAGCGGGCGGTCGATCAGGCGGCAGGTGAGGATCGCGTCCTCGGAGGGCCGGCCCTCACGGCGGAAGAAGGAGCCGGGGATCTTGCCGGCTGCGTACATCCGCTCCTCGACGTCCACCGTGAGGGGGAAGAAGTCGAGCTGGTCCTTGGGCTTCTTCGAAGCGGTGGTGGCCGACAGCACCATGGTGTCGTCGTCCAGGTACGCCACGGCGGAACCGGCGGCCTGCTTGGCCAGGCGGCCCGTCTCGAAGCGGATGGTGCGGGTGCCGAAGGCGCCGTTGTCGATGACGGCCTCGGCGTAGTGGGTCTCGTTCTCCACTATGGGTTTCTCCTACGTGTTCGTCTTTTCGTCCGTCGGCCCGTGTGGCCGGGGACGGTGGTGGAGGAGAAGCGCCTTGGGTGCGGGCCGGTCTTCGATCGAAGCACCCGGGACGATGTCCGGGGGCCACTACCGAGGACCGGCGGCGAGCAGGCGGCTTCTCGCTCTTTGGATATGGCGTTGTGCGACCAGACTAATTGGCGTCCGGCACATCGCGCACGTACAGCAAAGGGAGCGGCCCCCTAAGAGTGGGAACCGCTCCCTTCACGGCGTCTTACTTGGCACCGCCGGCAGCACCGCGGCGGATACCGAGCCGGTCCACCAGCGTACGGAAGCGCTGGATGTCCTTCTTGGCCAGGTACTGCAGCAGGCGGCGGCGCTGGCCGACCAGGATCAGCAGACCACGACGGGAGTGGTGGTCGTGCTTGTGCGTCTTGAGGTGCTCGGTCAGGTCCGAGATGCGGCGGGTGAGCATCGCAACCTGGACCTCGGGGGAGCCGGTGTCGCCCTCCTTGGTGCCGAACTCGGTCATGATCTGCTTCTTCGTAGCGGCGTCGAGAGACACTCGGTACTCCTCATGGTTTCGATGCGCCCGCGAGTGCCCCTGGTCTCTGTCTCAGGGGAGCTTCCGTGACTCGGAGGCAAAGGTCCGACAGGCGCTGCACTCCGGAATCCGCAGGACTCCGGGATCGCGTACACAATCGGCCGTTACACAGCGTACCAGCCTGCCGGAGCCCGCCCGGCCCGGTACCGGCCGGGCGCAGCCACGCCCGGCCGGCCCACGGCTAGCTGGTGAGTGAGCGGGCCGCGTCGTAGACGTCCAGGACGGCGAGGCAGAGCGGGACCAGGGAGAGCAGCACGGCGCCCTCGGTGATGTCCAGCAGCCGGCCCCAGAAGGGGGAGAGGCCCTTCTTGGGGATGACCAGTCCGATCGCCGTGATCAGCGCGGCACCGGCGGCCACGGCGGCCGTCAGCCAGATCGTACGGATGTCCAGGCCGCCCCGGTCGCCGTACATCAGGAAGTCCTTCATCAGGTCGACCGGCGGGTTCAGGGAGAGGCCGAGGACCAGCAGGGCGATGGCCGCGATGCCCGCCACCAGGGTGCAGGCGACCTGCGAGGTGTAGCGGAACAGGCGGGCGCGCAGCAGCATCGCCAGGCCCGCGGCCAGGGCCAGGAACTGCCCCCAGACGTTGCTGGAGAAGCCGAGCACGGCGGCGCAGCCGACGACGACCGCGGCGCAGCCGCCGACCAGGCCGAGCAGCATCTCGTGGCCGCGGCGCGCCTGGGCGGCGATCCGCTCGGCGTCGACCGGCTCGGCCTCGGGCGGTTCGTTCGGGTCCGTGTAGCCGTCGCCCTCGAACTCGTCGGCGGCGCTGCGGGGCGCGGCATAGCCGATGGGGAGGCGGGCGAAGCGGGCCGAGAGTCCGGGCAGGAAGGCCACCAGGCCGATGGCGACCGGCACCACGACGGCCGCCGTCCCGGTCGCGGACCACTCCGTCATGATCGCCAGGAACGTGGCGGCGGTGCCGGTGACGGCCAGGAACGTGGCCGCGACGAATGGGGCGTCGCCGCTGGGCGTGAGGGCGACGAGGGCCACAGAGGCGATCAGCACCGTCACACAGCCGAGGAGGAACTGCAGCCTGCCGGGGCCGTGGCCCGCGTCGGGGCCGATGATTCCGGAGCCGGCGATGAGCAGGAGGGGCAGCGCCCCGAGTCCGAGGGCCACGGCCGTGCCTCGGTCCGCGTAGACGCGTGCCCGCACACCGGCGAAGGCGGTGAGCAGCACGCCCGCGGCGCCCGCGATGATGCCCGGCAGGCTGTGCATGTCGTGACGGACGGGATCGGCGAACCACAGCACGAAGCCCATCAGGACGAGCAGCAGCACGCCGCCGACGAGGCCGGCTCCGCGAAGCAGGTCGTCGCTCCACAGGTGACGGTCGCGGACCACGGCGGACGCCACGGCGTCGGAGACGTCGTCGAAGACGGCCGGGGGCAGGGACTCCGCGAACGGACGCAGGCTCAACACGTCGCCGTCCACCACCCGTTGGGCGGCGAGGGACCGTGCGCCGTCGAGGACCGTGCCGTCCCTGCGGACCAGGTGGTAGCCGGTGGGTGCGCCCGCCGCCTGAGTCTGTCCGGTCAGGCGCAGGATCTCCGGATAGACATCGGCAACGGCGATGTCCTCGGGGAGGGCAACATCGATACGACTGTCCGGCGCCACAACGGTGACGCGGCAGAAGCCGGTCGCTGCGGTCGTACTCACGTGTGTGGACCCCCTGATTCGCGGTTGCGCACGATGCGCGCGCCACCCTACCGGGACACGTGGGACCGGTCTGCAAGTAGGATCACCGTCGCGCGGAGGGGAGCGCGCCGATCACCCGGTCCCGGGGGCGTCGGTGGCGGAACCGGCCCATCCGTCTTCCGTCCGTCTCGAGGGATTGATGCTCCGGTGAGCCAGATCGTCGTGAAACGCCCGCCGAGGTCCCTGCCGCCCGAAGTCCCCACAGGGGAACTGGTTCTGGAGGCGCCTCCAGAGCTGCCGCGAGGCCAGCAGGAGGGCATGCTGATGCAGGTCCTGCCGGTTCTCGGCATGGGCTCCTCCGTGGTCTTCTTCTTCTCGCCGCAGGCACCTCCGTTCATGCGCATCATGGGTGTGCTGATGCTGGTCTCGACAGTCGCGATGGTTGTGGCACAGGTCGTCAGGTACCGCCGCGGTACGCAGGGGCAAATGGCCGATGTCCGTCGTGACTACCTCAAATACCTCGCCCAGACGCGGCGCACGGTGCGCAAGACCGCACGTAAGCAGCGCGACGCGCAGCTCTATCTGCACCCCTCCCCCGAGCAGTTGTGGTCGGTGGTGGCCGAAGGGTCCCGCCTGTGGGAACGACGGGTGGGAGACAAGGACTTCGCCCAGGTCCGTATCGGCCTGGGCGCGCAGCAGCTCGCGACGCCGCTGATCGCTCCGGACACGGCGCCGGTCGACGAGTTGGAGCCGCTGGCGGCCGGTGCGATGCAGCAGTTCCTGGCTGCCCACGGTTCGTTGGACGGCCTGCCGATGGCCGTCTCGATGCGCGCCTTCTACCACGTGACGGTCTCCGGCGAGCCGGAGTCGGCGCAGGCCACGGCCCGTGCGCTCGTCTCCCAACTGGTGACGCTGCATTCGCCGGACGACCTGATGCTGGCTGTCGTCGCGGCGCCCGGCGCGGTGGCGCGCTGGGACTGGACGAAGTGGCTCCCGCACACCCAGGTGCCCGGTCAGGTGGACGGCGCCGGCACCAAGCGTCTGTTCGGCGACGACCTCGGTGAGCTGGAGCAGATGCTGCACAGCCGGCTCGACGGCCGGCCGCGCTTCAGCCGCGAGAACCAGCCCGTGATGGACCAGCCCCACATCGTCGTCGTGCTCGACGGCGGGATGGTGCCACCGGACTCCCTGTTCGCGGCGGCGGAGGGCCTGCAGGGCGTCACCATCGTCGAGGTCGTCTCAGGGGACCTGGACGAGCCCCGCGGCGGACTGTCCGTCGTCGTGCGGCCGGGCAGGCTCCGGCTGGAGTCCGGCTCGCGGGTGGCCTACGAGGGCATTCCCGACGGCATCTCGCTGCCCGCGGCTGAGGCGCTCGCCCGTCAGCTCGCGCCGCTGCGCATGGGGGGCGGCGACGACGACGAACCGCTGCTCTCCAACCTCGACTTCACCGATCTGCTGAACCTCGGCGACGCCGCGGGTATCGACGTGGCCCGCACGTGGCGGCCCCGTTCCGTGGCCGAGCGGCTGCGTGTGCCGATCGGCGTGGGCGAGGACGGCCAGCCGGTCATGCTCGACCTCAAGGAGGCCGCGCAGGAGGGCATGGGCCCGCACGGCCTCTGCGTCGGCGCGACCGGTTCCGGCAAGTCGGAGCTGCTGCGCACCCTGGTCCTCGGGCTCGCGGTGACCCACTCCTCCGAGACGCTCAATTTCGTTCTCGCGGACTTCAAGGGTGGTGCGACGTTCGCGGGAATGTCGCAGATGCCGCACGTCGCGGCGGTCATCACCAACTTGTCGGACGACCTGACGCTGGTCGACCGGATGGGCGACGCGATCCGCGGTGAGCTGCAGCGCCGCCAGGAACTGCTGCACAAGTCGGGCAACTACGCCAACATCCACGACTACGAGAAGGCCCGCGCGGCGGGCGCCGCGCTCGAGCCGCTCGCCTCGCTCGTGCTGGTTCTTGACGAGTTCTCCGAACTCCTCACCGCCAAGCCGGACTTCATCGACATGTTCATCCAGATCGGCCGCATCGGCCGTTCGCTGGGTGTCCATCTGCTGCTTGCGTCGCAGCGCCTCGAGGAGGGCAAGCTGCGCGGTCTGGACACGTACCTGTCGTACCGGATCGGTCTGCGCACCTTCTCGGCGGCCGAGTCCCGCACGGCGATCGGTGTACCGGACGCGTACCACTTGCCTTCCGTGCCCGGTTCCGGCTACCTGAAGTTCGGTACCGACGAGATGACCCGCTTCAAGGCGGCCTACGTGTCCGGTACGTACCGCACCGGGGGGCCGGACCTCTCGGTCGGCCATCTGTCCGTCGAGCGGCGGCCGGCGCTGTTCACCGCGGCTCCGGTGCCGGTCGTGTACGCGGCCCCCGATCCGTCGGCGACCGCACCGAGCGGTTCGGACGACGAGGCCCTCGCCGACACGGTCCTCGACGTGATCGTGCGCAGGCTTGAGGGTCAGGGCGTGCCGGCACACCAGGTGTGGCTGCCGCCGCTGGACCAGGCGCCGACGCTCGACCAGTTGCTGCCCGGCCTCGCTCCCACCGCGGATCGCGGACTCACCGCGACCGAGTACACCCGGCCGGGTGGTCTGATCGTGCCGCTGGGCCTGATCGACAAGCCGTTCGAGCAGCGGCGTGAGGTGCTGTACCGCGACTTCTCCGGTGCCGCGGGCCACATGATGGTGGTCGGCGGTCCGCAGTCCGGCAAGTCGACACTGATGCGCACCCTGATCTCCTCCTTCGCCCTCACCCACACACCGGGCGAAGTGCAGTTCTACGGGCTGGACTTCGGTGGTGGCGGTCTGTCGTCCCTCTCGGACCTGCCGCACGTCGGTGGTATCGCCTCGCGTCTCGACCCCGAACGGGTGCGGCGTGCCGTGGCCGAGGTCATGGGCGTCCTGAACCGGCGTGAGGAGTTCTTCCGGGCGAACGGCATCGACTCCATCCAGACGTACCGGCGCAAGCGCGCCGCGGGTGAACTGCCGGGCGAGGCCTGGGGAGACGTCTTCCTGGTCATCGACGGCTGGGGCGGCTTCAAGAACGACTACGAGATGCTGGAGCCCATCGTCTCGGACATCGCCGCCCGCGGCCTGGGCTACGGCATCCATGTCGTCATCACCGCCGCCCGCTACATGGAGGTGCGCGCGGCGCTGAAGGACCAGATGCTCGGCCGTCTCGAGCTGCGTCTGGGCGATGTGATGGACTCCGAGTTCGACCGCAAGGTCGCGGCCAACGTCCCGGCCGGGGTGCCCGGCCGTGGCCAGGTGCCGGAGAAGCTGCACTTCATGACGGCGCTGCCGCGGATCGACTCGGTGAGCAGCTCCGGCGACCTCGCCGACGGTGTTTCCGCGTTCGTCCAGGCGGTGAAGGGCAACTGGTCCGGTCCGGCGGCTCCGACGATCCGGCTGCTGCCGCGCAGGCTGCCCGCGGAGCAGCTGCCGAAGGGCTTCGAGTACCCCCAGCACGGCATCGCGATCGGCATCGACGAGACGAACCTGGAACCGGTCTTCGTCGACTTCGAGACCGATCCCTTCCTGATGGTCTTCGGCGAGAGCGAGTCGGGAAAGACGAACCTGCTGCGGCTCGTCGCCAAGCAGATCGCCGAGCGGTACACGCCGGAGCAGGCGCGCATCGTGGTGGGTGACTACCGGCGCACCATGCTGGAGGCCGTCCCGGCGTCCCACCTGCTCGAGTACGCGCCGATGGCGTCGGCGATGGAGATGCACATGGAGGCGATCTCCACGGTGATGGAACGGCGTGCTCCGAAGCCGGACATCACACCGCAGCAGCTGCGTGACCGCAGCTGGTGGTCGGGTCCGCAGCTGTTCGTCGTGATCGACGACTACGAACTGGTCGCCACCAACTCCGGCAATCCGCTGGCGTCGCTGGCCGAGAAACTGCCGTACGCGCGCGACGTGGGTGTCCGCTTCATCGTGGCGCGCAACGCCGCGGGAGCGTCCCGCGCGATGTACGAGCCGTTCATGCAGCGGATGAAGGAACTGGGCGGCCAGGGTGTCATCCTGTCCGGCAGCCCGGCCGAGGGCGACATCATGGGCAACGTGAGGGCCCGTCCGATGCCGCCGGGACGGGGCACCTTCGTGTCACGCAAGAGGGGCAACCCGCTGATCCAGGTCGGCTGGTACCCGGGTCAGTAGCGGCGCGTCGGCCGGCTCCCCGGTCGCCTTGCACACCGCCCGGCCGTTCGTCAAGAACGGCCGGGCGTACGCAGTAGTGTGACCATCTGCAACTGCTGGGTGACATGCATGGAGGGACGCGCCGATGACTGACGCAGTCGACAAGGAACGTCAGAAGGAAGAGCTGTACGCCCTCGACATCTCCGGTGTGGAGTGGGTCGGCGCTCCCGGCACGAGTCCGGACGAGGAACGGGTGGAGATCGCCCACCTGCCGGGCGGCGCCGTCGCGATGCGGTCATCGCTGGACCACGACACGGTGCTGCGCTACACGGACGCCGAATGGCGGGCCTTCGTGCTGGGCGCGCGGGACGGCGAGTTCGACCTCAAATAGCGGCGTCACGACGAAGGGGGCTGCCCGCCGGTGCGGGCAGCCCCCTTTCGCGTGGGAGACGGGCGGTTCAGCCCATCATCATGCGGAACCGTGCGGCGTTGCCCTTGTCGGTGTCCTGGTAGCCGATGACGGCGTCGCCCAGCAGGCGGGCGATCGTCTGCAGGTCCTGGTTCATGCCGTCCATGTCGGTGGCGAGCTGCTTCTGGATGGCCACGTAGGCCTCCTTGGCCTCACCCTGCCACGCGCCGGCGACACGGTTGACGTGGCCCAGCAGGATGCGGAGTTCGTCCGCCAGGTCCGAGGCGGTCTTCACCGTGTCGCGCGCGGCCTGGGTCACTGTGTCGTAATTGACGGCAGTGGTCATTGATCTCTCCTGGTAGTGAAGTTCGGCGAACGGTCGATGCGGACGGGACTGTCCGGCTCAGACTTCGAGGATGGCGCTGGTGTTGCCCTTGGCGTTCTCCATGCCGGCGAAGCTCGACATGCGCTTGCGCTCTTCCTCGTCGAAGCCGTCGGCGCTCATCTTCACAATGTTCTGGAGGTTCTCGAGGCTCTGCTGCAGGTTGGCCAGACGGCGGTTCACCTGGGTCTGCACCTGGTCGTACTGCTGGCTCGCCGCACCCTGCCAGCCCGCCTGAATGCGGTCGACAACGCCGTTCAGGGAGGTGATCCGACTGTTCAGCTCGGTCGAGAAGTTCTGGATCTTGCCGCTGAGTTCGGTGATATCACCGGTGGTTACGTCGAGATTCTTGTCCGACATCGTGCCCCTTCTTCCTGCGACAGTGACTGTAGACGGAAGCCGTTCGGATGCCGCCCCCGTGCCGGACCATTGGTCCGACTGTCACTCTATCCACTTGGTACGACGGTTCCAACTGCAAAGCAGTTTCGGCTACTTGCTTCAGCGTGCCCGTTTCCGAGCGGTGTCGCGGACGACCGTCGCGGTCCCCGCGATCACCGCCACCAGTACGACGCCGATACCCAGCGCGTAGGTTGCATAGCGTTCGTTGCGTTCCTGGACGGTCTCCGTCATGGCCAGGTGCGCCGGTTCCGGCGCGGGCGGTTTGGCCGGTCCGGGGTCCGGCCGGGGGGCGGCCTGGGGCTTGTCGTCGCCGCTCAGGGCGCGTACGGGGTCGATCACTCCCCAACCGACGAAGTTGTCATGGCCGTTGATGCTGCGGGTCGCGGTCTGCTCGATCTCGGCGATGATCTCGGCCGGCGTCCACCGGGGGTGCTTGGCCTTCAGCAGGGCCGCCACCCCGGCGACGTAGGGGGCCGAGAAACTGGTGCCGTTGTCGATGCACTGGCCGTTGCCCGGAACGGTGGAGACGATGTCCACGCCCGGGGCGGCGACGCCCACGAATTCACCGGCCTGTGAGAAGACCGCCCGCTCGTTGTTCCGGTCGGAGGAGGCGACGGCCAGCACACCCGGAAAAGCGGCCGGGTAGGTGTTCTTGACCTCGCCGTCCATGCCGTCGTTGCCGGCCGACGCGACGACGACGACGCCCGCCGTTATCGCCCGCTGCACCGCCTTGCCCAGCGCCGAATCGGGTCCGAGCGGCTTGACGGTGTCCTGGGAGATGTTGATGACATCGGCGCCCTTGGCGATGGCGTGGTCGATCGCCGTCGCCATGGTGCGGTCGTTGCCACTGTTGTTCTCGTCGTTCTGGCGGATCGGGATGATGGTCGACTCGGGTGCGATGCCGACGAAGCCGGTTCCCTCGCGGGGCCGTGCGGCGATGATGCCCGCCACCTTGGTGCCGTGGCCCACCAGGTCGACGGTGCCGTCCGTCTTGCCGCGCTTCTCGTCGCTGTTCTTCTTGTCCGGCTTGAGGAGGTCCTTGCCCGCTGAGGCGTCGACGGCCGGCTTCAGCTGCACGTTGTCGTTGTCGACCCCGGTGTCGATGACCGCGACCCGGACGCCCTTGCCCTTGGTGTCCTGCCACAACTCGTCGAGCAGGACCCGCTGAAGGGGCCACGGGGTGCCCGCTATCTGCTCCTTCATGGGGAAGGTGCACTCGCCGCTGCCGTCGAGGGCCGGTCCTCCCGCCCCATCGGCGGCCACGGCCGCCGGCGTCGCGGCCGTCAGGGCGGTGAGCAGCGCGGCGGCGGCCGTGGCCGCGGCCCGCTTGAGCGGATACAGCATCGGCGCTCCTTACGAACCCTGCGGCTGGCGTGCGCTGTTGGTGTCCAGCCGCGGGCCCTTGGACAGGAACTCGGACCAGGTGATCGGGACCAGCGACGGGACGATCTTGCCGTATCCGAGCCGAATCTGCGCCTGGCTGGGTTCGGGGCGGCCGTCCTGCTGCTGCCCCTCGCCTCCGGCGCCGATGTCGGAGCGGTCGGAGTCGCTGTCGCCGTTGGCCTGCACCGCGTAGCGCAGCCCGGTGTCGGTCACGAGGAAGAGAGAACCGTCGGGCTTGGTCTGGTTGCCCTGGACCTGGGTGTAGAGCAGTCCGGAACCGGGAGTGACGTAGGTGCTGGTGCCGCCGGCGGTGATCTCCGCCGGGTAGGCGGAGCCCGCCCAAGTGGACAGGGTGGTGCGGCCCTTGTCGTCGACCTTCCGGAGCACGCTGCAGACGGTGTCGCGCCCGCCGTTCGCGGAGTTGACGTGCTCGGCCCTCGGTTCGGGCCAGCGGTTCTGCGCGCCGAAGACCTCGGACTCCGGGGCGAAGGAGGCCGCGTCGACCACCGCAGCCTGTCCGCCCATGTCGAGCTCGTCCGTCTGGGGAGAGTTGATCAGGAGCCACGCGGTGAAGTCCGACACCGGCTGGACCTTGCCCTCGAGCACGACGTAGTGCCGTGGCCCGGCGCCCGTCTGGGCCTGGAGCACCATGCCCACCCGGTCCTGCTCGGCGGTCAGTCCGCCGCCGACGCCGGCCGGTACGCCCACCTGACCCTGGATCACGGGGAAGTCGATCGGGCTGCCGTCGTGGAGCGTCGCCAGCCACTCCTCCGTGACGGGCTGCGGCTCGGTGCGGTCGCCGACCAGGGCGCGGGTGAGGAGGTCGGCGTCGTTCTCCGTTCCGCGAACCAGGTACTTGGTGCCTGCCGCGTCGATGAGGTAACGCCCGCTCTTGCCCTCTACGTACAGGACCTGCCCACCGGTCAGCCGGTTCTTCCCCTCGGTCCTCTTGAGGTCCCGGTCGGCGAAGATGAACGTCGCCTTCTGCGCCGACGCGCCCTGGCCGGCGCCCGGTTGCTCGCACACCGCCCAGCGCTTGGCCTGGCCCGCCTCCTTCTCGCTGGGCAGGCGGTCGGGCGCGTACGGGATGCCGAGGATCGGGCCACGGGCCGGCTTGCCCGAGTCCAGGATGTCGTCGGCGACCTGAATGACCTTGAACTGCTCCGGGGTGAGCAGCAGTCGGGCCGAGGCGAGGTTCAGCACCGGGTGCAGCAGGACCTTCTTGTTCTTGCCCTTGCCGGTCTCGAGTACCACGTAACGCGTGGTGGAGTCCTTGCCGACGATCACCTTGGTGCCCGGAGCCGCCCAGTCCTTGGGGGCCTTGGGCTTGAACATGCCGAACGCGCCGAAGCCGGCCAGGATCAGCACTCCCACGATCAGGCCGGGGACGATCGCGCGCAGCGGCCGCGGCGCCCCCTCCTCCGTGCCGGACGGGGAGGGTTGGAGGAATGCCGCCACTGTGCGCTTCTTCGCAAAGGTGTATGCGTTGAGCTCATCCCGCCGTGATGCCATGAGTCCCCATTGGTAAAGAAGGCACTGTCTCCCCGCGAGGCCCGTGTGGTGAGCGCGGCCCCGGGCCCTGCCGTTCGGACCGGCCCCCTACTATGCCTGTTGATCGGTGGTGCTCGTGGGGCGGGTAGGGTGATCCAGCCGCCGGAAGCCTTGCTGGGCGGGGCTGGACAGGGGTGATCGGGATGAATTGGGGCCTAATGAACCGGGGGGTGCCGGAGTAATGGCGTCCGCAACGCGCGCGCGGCCCGCGGCCCGCAGACAGTCCTCCGCACGACCGCCCGCCCATTCCTCCGGCCCTGGCGCACCCCGTCTGCGGGCACGGCCCGGCCACTTCGGAACATTCCGACTGCAACAACTCGTCCTGGTCGAGATCGCCGCCGCCCTGCTGCTGGTCGCCTGGGTCGCCGACCCGCTGCTCCTGGTACCCGCCGGTGTCCTGGCGGCCGTTCTGGTGCTGCTGGCCGTGGTGCGCAGGCATCGCCGGTCGCTGCCCGAGTGGCTCTCCACCGTGTTCGCCCTGCGCGCGAGGACGCGCCGGGCGAAGTCGCTGACCATCGAGCCCGGGACCGAGCCGGGACTGGCTCCCGTCGTCGAATGCGACCCGGCGCTGCGGACGTACACGTACAGCGACCGGGACCGGCGGCCCGTGGGGATGATCGGCGACGGCACGTTCCTGACGGCCGTCCTCCAGGTCGAGGCGGACGCGACGGCGCTGCGGCCGGAGCGCATGGCGCGGCCGCTCCCCATGGCCCTGATCAAGGACGTCATGGAAGTGGACGGGATCCGGCTGGAGTCGGTCCAGATCGTCCAGCACACCCAGCCCGCTCCGGCTCCGCACCTGCCTCAGCAGTCCGTCGCGGCACGCAACTACGCGCCGCTGCAGGCCCAGACCGGCTCACCGGCGCTGCGCATCACCTGGATCGCGCTGAAGCTCGACCCGGAGCTGTGCCCGGAAGCGGTGGCGGCCCGCGGCGGCGGCATCGAAGGCGCACAGAAGTGTGTGGTGCGGACAGCGGACCAGTTGGCCAGCCGCCTGACCGGAGCCGGCTTCCGGGCGACCGTACTCACTGAGCAGGAACTGACCTCCGCCCTCGCCACGTCGTCCTGCGCCAGCCCCATGGCCATCGCCCAGGCGGGCAGGGCGGAGGTGCCCGCGCGGCGCACTCAGGAGACCTCCCGCACCTGGCGCGTCGACGACCGCAGGCACACGACGTACTGGGTGGGCCGGTGGCCCCAACTCGGCGGCGGCGGGGCCCAGATGCCGCAGCTGGTCGCGCTGCTCACGTCGATCCCCGCGCTCGCGACGACATTCAGCCTGACCCTCGGCCACGGCGACCGGCAGGGGGTGACGGTCACCGGACACGTCCGGATCACGGGACGCAGCGACGAGGAACTGGTCACCGCACGCCACGAACTGGAGCGGGCGGCCCGTGGTGTGAAGACGGGTCTGGTGAGGCTCGATCGTGAGCAACTGCCCGGAATGCTCGCCACGCTGCCGCTCGGGGGAGCCCGCTGATGTCTGCACCTGCCGCAAAGCCGCGTATCGGTTTCGGTCTCATCGGGCCCCGCAGGGACCGGCACGCGATGACCCTCGACCAACTGGCCGCCCTCACACTGCCGGTCGGTGACGACGGCGTGGTCATCGGCGTCGACGCCGAAGGCAGGCCCGCCGTACTGGGCATCAACCGCCCCACCCCGTACGACGTGACACTGATCGGTGGCCTGTGGACGGCCCAGGTCCTCGCGCTGCGCGCCGCCGCGACCGGGGCCAGGGTCACGGTCGAGACGGGTCGCGCGCCGGCCTGGACCGCGCTCGCTCAGGCCGCGGGCGGCGGACAGCAGTGCATCTCGCTGCACGACGTGGGCCGGGTGCCGCCGCAGGGCGCTTCCGCCGGGAGCCCCGTGGTCGTCGTACGGGACTGCGGAATGCGGCCGCCGCGCGGCCGGGTCGTCTCCGGGCCCTGGCAGTCGGTGCTGACGCTCCTGCCGTATCTGAGCCCGGTCGCGCCCCGGTTGATGGAGAAGTCGGGACTCGTCGGCGTCCAGCGTGTCTCCCCGGACGAAGCACGGCAGATCGGACGCATCATGCATCTGCCTCAGGCCGAGACCGAGGCGCTGTCCACGCTCGCCGACGGAGTCACCCTCTGGTGCACGCCGCGGGACCGGCAGTTCGTCATGACGCAGGCCACCGATGCCGAGACCGGATTGTTGGGCAGCGCACGGCGAATGGACTGAGCGGGCGGTTCCGTTCAGGGTTGTCCCGCTTTGGTCTGCCGGATTTCTCGCGCTCCGGTGGAGAAGGGTCACCTGTGGGCAGGGCGTGACGCACGGGACAGCGGCCGACGGCCTGACGGGCCTGACGGAGTGGCGTTGTTGGCGATTAGGGTGGGTCGGGGCGCGGCACAAGAACCTACGGGTGTGCCGACAGCGTCCCAGGGGGAGAGCCGGGCCGATCCGAAGAAGGCGGTGGCCCCCACCCACGACGGCACAAGGGTGCTCGACCACACCAGGAGGCAAAGTGAACGGCGATCGGGACGACATCCACGGGGGCTGGAACATTCCCGTCGACGAGTCCGACGCGGAGCCCGCCGAGCTGACGGGTGAGTTCACCATCGACTACACCCCGCCTGCCTGGTACACACAGAACGCGTCGGGTGACACTTCTGGTGGGGGAAGCGGGGCGCAGACGCCCCCGCCACCCCCGCCGCAGGGCGCGCCCGTCGCGGTGCCGGGACTGCCCTCGGGCAGCGGGTTCGAACCCAACTGGTCGCAGACGCCGCCGCCCGCGCCTGCGCCCGCCCAGCAGCAGGAGTCCACGCCGCAGGAACCCGCGCCCGTCGCGCCTCCGGCGGTTCCCGCTTCCGCACCCCTGCCCGAGGCCGAGCAGGCGCCCGCCCCGGCCGAGCCCGCGCAGGCGTCGACGACACCGCAGGCGCCGGAGTTGTCGTGGCAGTCCTTCGGCGGCGGGGACCTGGAGAGCGGCGCGACCATGCGCTTCTCCCCCGCCGCGCTGAAGCGCGAGATGGCCGAGCTGGCCGCCGCGGAGGCGGGCGGGACGGACGCAGAGGCGGCCGACGGCCCGCAAACGGAGACGGATACGGAACCGGCTGCGGAGCCCGAGGCCCCGGTGGAGACGCAGACCGTGCCGGAGGCCGAGGCCGAGGGCGCCGCCCCCGACACCGCTGTGACGGACGACGCCGACGATCCCCGCCGTGCCGACGGCCCGGACAGCGACGCCTCCGAAGAGCCCGTGGCCGACGACGCATCGACCGTCGACGGCCCGGCCGCCGACCTGAGCGGCCATGAAGGCAGCGCAGGCGAGGAAGGCGACGACGCGGCCGTCACGGACTCCGGTCCGCAGGCCGACGACGAGCCCTCCGACGCCACACCCGCTCCGGCCGCCCCCCAGGACACCGCACCCCCTGCCCCTGCCGCCCCGCAGGACGCCCCCTCGGGAGCCGCGCCGTGGGCGCCCGCTCCCGCGTCGCCGCCGCAGGGCGGTGGACTGCCGCCTCTCCCGCCCGAGTTCCAGCCTGCGGCGCCGGCGGCCGCGCCTCAGTGGACCGTGCCCGCACCGGCCGCGGACCCGGCCGCCCAGGTACCCGCCCAGGCGGCCCCCGGCTACGGCTTCCCGCAACAGGCGCAGCAGCAGGCACAGCAGCAGCAAGGGCAGCCCGGCGGGCCCGTGCCCCCCGCCCCGCAGGGCGGCTACGGCTTCCCCCAGCAGGGTGTGCCGGGGCAGCCCCCCGCCGCACCCCAGGGCGGCGGCTACGGCTTCCCGCAGCAGACCGGGCCCGTCGCACCGGCGCAGCCCGCGCCGGCGCCCGCGCCCGCGCCGCAGGGCGGTTACGGCTTCCCGCAGCAGGCCGGGCCGGGACAGGCCCCCGGCGCGCCGCCCCAGGGCGGTTACGGCTTCCCCCATCCGGGTCAGCAGCCCGGTCAGCCGGGGCCGCAGGCGGGCCACCCAGGACAGCCGCAGCCCGGACAGCAGCAGGCGCAGCCGGGCGCCCAGGTACCGCCGCAGAACCAGGGTCAGCCGCCCCAGGGCCTGCCGCCGCAGGGCCACCAGCCCCCGCAGGGCCAGGCGCCGCACGGTCAGCCTCCGCAAGCGCCCCAGCCCGGTGGGGCCCACGCCTACCCGCAGCCGCCCGGTCCGGCCGTGGACCCGCGCACGGGTGGTGCCTGGCCCACGCCGGTCACGCACGACCAGCGTGAGCGTTCCGTGCCGGGAGCTCCGCTCGGATACACGGCCGCCGTCGAGCTCTCCTCCGACCGGCTCCTTCGCAACAACAAGCAGAAGCCGAAGTCGAGCCGTAACCCCTCCGGCGCCACGCGCTTCAAGCTCGGCGGCAAGAAGGAGGAGGCCGAGCGGCAGCGCAAGCTCGACCTGATCCGCACGCCGGTTCTGTCCTGCTACCGGATCGCGGTCATCTCGCTCAAGGGCGGTGTCGGCAAGACAACGACCACCACGGCGCTCGGCTCGACCCTCGCCACGGAGCGGCAGGACAAGATCCTCGCGATCGACGCCAACCCTGACGCCGGAACGCTCGGCCGCCGGGTGCGCCGCGAGACCGGGGCGACGATCCGGGACCTGGTCCAAGCGATCCCGTACCTCAACTCGTACATGGACATCCGCCGGTTCACCTCTCAGGCGCCCTCCGGACTGGAGATCATCGCCAACGACGTGGACCCGGCCGTCTCGACGACGTTCAATGACGAGGACTACCGGCGCGCGATCGACGTGCTGGGCAAGCAGTACCCGATCATCCTCACCGACTCGGGCACCGGCCTCCTCTACAGCGCCATGCGCGGTGTGCTGGACCTGGCCGACCAGCTGATCATCATCTCGACGCCCTCCGTCGACGGTGCGAGCAGCGCCTCGACGACACTCGACTGGCTGTCCGCCCACGGGTACGCCGAGCTGGTGCAGCGTTCCATCACGGTCATCTCCGGGGTCCGCGAGACCGGCAAGATGATCAAGGTGGACGACATCGTGCAGCACTTCCAGACCCGCTGCCGCGGCGTGATCGTGGTGCCGTTCGACGAACACCTCGCGGCGGGCGCCGAGGTCGATCTCGACATGATGCGGCCCAAGACCCGTGAGGCGTACTTCAATCTGTCCGCGCTGATCGCCGAGGACTTCGTCCGCGCCCAGCAGCAGCAGGGGCTCTGGACGGCGGACGGCAACCCGCCGCCCCAGGCGGCCCCGCCGATGCCGGGCCACGGGCAGGGGCAGTGGCAGGGACACCCCCAGGGGCAGCCCCAGCAGCCGCACACGCAGCACCCGCAGGGCCACCAGCCCGCCCCCGGCGGACCGGTGCCCGGTCAGCCGTACCAGCCGCAGCCCCACCAGCCTCAGCACCCGCAGCAGCCCCAGCCGCCGTACGGCATGCCTCAGGGACAGCACCCGCCGCAGGGCTGGCAGCAGCAGCCTCACCAGCAGCCGCCGCACCCGCAGCAACCGCATGTGCAGCAGACCGCAGCGCCGGCGGAACCCGCCGGTCCGACACCTCCCGCGGCCGGCGGAACCGATCAACAAGGACACGTTCCGCCCGGCCAGTTCCCGCCCGGCGGATGGCCGCAGCAGCAGCCTCCGCAGGCACCGCCAGCCCCTCAGCAGTAACGCGACAGAGGTCTTGACCAATGAGGGCCCGCACCGACTCCCCGGTGCGGGCCCTCGTCGCATTCCCGCAGCCCACAAGGGGTTTGAGCGGCCGTTGACGCGGCATGACCACCCTGATAAACCTTCGCTTCACCAACTGGCGAACCAGAGATCACCAACCGGCCCTCTCCGTGCGAGCAATGACGCGAGGTCACTGTCCATGGTCACAACGGTTTCACCCAAGAGAACCCGGCAACGCCCCCGCTTCCGATTGGTCCTGGCCACTGGCGCCGCGGCCACGGCACTGGTGACGGCGGGGGCCGTGGCCCCCCAGGCCCAGGCCCAGCCGCAGGACCGGTTACTCGCCCAGTCGCAGGCGCGGGCGGCGGGCGCCGACGACGGCAAGCAGGTCCTCACCGTCGCCGTGTCGCAGAGCATCGACTCGCTGAGTCCGTTCCTGGCGCAGCGCCTGGTGAGCACCTCCGTCCACCGCCTGGCCTACGACTACCTGACGAACTACGACGTCAAGGACGGCCACACCGTCCCGGGGCTCGCCACCGCGTGGGAGCCGTCCGCCGACAAGCTGACGTGGACGTACACCATCCGCGACGACTCCAAGTGGTCGGACGGCAAGCAGGCCACCGCTGAGGACGCGGCCTGGACGTTCAACAAGATGATGACGGACGAGAACGCCGCCACCGCCAACGGCAGCTTCACCGCCAACTTCAAGAAGGTCACGGCTCCCGACCCGAAGACGCTGGTCATCGAGCTGAAGAAGCCTCAGGCGACGATGACGGCGCTCGACGTGCCCATCGTCCCGAAGCATCTGTGGGAGAAGGTCGACGACTTCTCCAAGTTCAACAACGACAAGCAGTTCCCGATCGTCGGCAACGGCCCGTTCGTCATAACGGACTTCAAGGTCGACCAGTATCTGAAGCTGAAGCCGAACAAGGACTTCTGGCGCGGCACGCCCAAGTTCGACGAGCTGGTCTTCAAGTACTACAAGGACGGTGACGCGGCGGTCGCGGCCCTTCAGAAGGGCGAGGTGTCGTTCGTCCAAGGCCTGACCCCGGCCCAGGCCGATGCGCTGAAGAGCGCCGAGAACATCAAGGTCAACGACGCTCCCGGCCGTCGCTTCTTCGCGCTCGCCACCAACCCGGGCGCGCGGTCCAAGGACGGCAAGAAGTTCGGCAACGGTCACAAGGCGCTGCTCGACCCGGTCGTGCGCAAGGCGCTGTTCCACGCCACCGATCGCGCCACCATCGTCGACAAGGTCTTCCAGGGCCACGCCGTCGAGGGCGAGGGCTACATCCCACCCCGCTTCGAGTCGTACTTCTGGAAGCCGGAGGCGAGCCAGAAGATCGCGTACGACCCGGCCAAGGCGGCCCAGCTTCTGGACCGGGCCGGATACAAGAAGAACGCCGACGGCAAGCGCCTGGACAAGGACGGCAGGCCGCTCGACTTCCGGATCCTCTGCCACGCCACCGACCCGAACGACAAGGCGATCGGCAAGTACCTCCAGGAGTGGTGGGGCGAGCTCGGCATCGGACTGAAGGTGGAGTGCCTCGACAACGTCTCCGACCCGTGGCTCGCGGGCGACTACGACCTGGCCTTCGACGGCTGGTCCGTCAACCCCGACCCGGACTTCGTCCTGTCGATCCACACCTGCGCGGCACTGCCCGCCACGCCCAAGGACACCGGCGCGACGGACAACTTCATCTGCGACAAGCAGTTCGACGACCTCTACGCCAAACAGGCCGTCGAGTACGACGCGGCCAAGCGCGCCGACCTGGTCAAGCAGATGCAGTCGCGGCTCTACGACACGGGCTACATGAACATCCTCGCGTACCCGAACGCCGTCGAGGCGTACCGTACGGACCACATCAAGTCCATCACGACGATGCCGGAAGCGGCCGGCAACATCTACGGCCAGGACGGCTACTGGAGCTGGTGGTCGGCGGAGCCGGCCGCGTCCGACAGTGGTTCGGACAGCGGCTCCTCCGCGGGTGTGGTGATCGGCATCGGCGCGGTCGTCGTCCTCGCGGCCGCTCTCGGGCTGTTCGTCGCGATGCGTCGCCGTTCCACCGCGGAAGACCGTGAATAGTCGATGAGCACCACAAGCACCACCGGCACGACCGCTGTGGCGCGGGCCTCCGAGGCCCGCGCCGCGCGCGGCAACGTAAGCGCCTATCTGCTCTATGTGGCGGGCAAGATCGGCGGAGCGGGGGTCTCCCTCGTCGCCGTTCTCGTCACCAGCTTCTTCCTGTTCCGGATCATCCCCGGCGACCCGGTGAAGGCCATGACCCATGGCATGCCGACGTCGGCCGAGCAGATGGCCACGCTGAGGCGGCAGTTCGGCCTCGACAAGCCGATGTGGCAGCAGTTCACCGACTACTGCACCGGCGCGCTGAGCGGCGATCTGGGGATGTCGTACCAGTTCCGTGCGCCCGTCGGCGAGCTGATTCTCCAGAAGGTACCGGCGACGCTGCTGCTCACGGGTGTGGCGGTCGTCATCTACTCGGCCATCGGACTGTGGCTGGGCACCCGCTCCGCCTGGCGGCACGGCAGCCTCGGCGACAAGCTCAACACGGGCGTGGCGCTCACCCTGTGGTCGGTGCCCGGATTCTGGCTGGGCCTGCTGCTGATCATCACCTTCTCGGTGGGGCTCGGCCCGATCCCGGGGATGTTCCCGACCGGAGGCATGGAGTCGGGCACCGCGAGCGGCTTCGCGTACGTGGCCGACGTCGCCCATCACATGGTGCTGCCGGTCCTCACGCTGGTCGCCGTCGGGTACGCGCAGACGCTTCTGGTGATGCGCTCCTCGCTGCTCGACGAGATGGGCAGCGACTACCTGACGACGGCACGGGCCAAGGGCCTGCGTGACGACGTCGTACGGCGCCGGCATGCCGTTCCGAACGCGCTGCTGCCGACCGTCACCATGGTGTTCATCAACCTGGGTCATGTGGCCGCCGGTTCGATCCTGGTCGAGACGGTGTTCTCCTGGCCCGGGCTCGGCGGGCTCTTCTACCAGGCGCTCAGCGTGCCCGATCTGCCGCTCGTCCAAGGGCTGTTCGTCGTCTTCGCCGGCGCGATGATCGTGATGAACCTCCTCGCCGACCTTCTGTATCCGCTGCTCGATCCCCGGGTGGGCCGATGACGACGACACCGACGCCGCCGACGAAGACCACTCCCTCCGCCCCGGCCGGCCCGGTCGGGAAGAACGCCCCGACGGCGAGGTCCCTGACGTGGGCGCGCCGCCGGCATTCGGCGGCCCGCTTCTGGACTTCGTACCGCGGCCACCGGGCAGGGCTCTTCGGTCTCGCCGCGCTGGCACTCATCGCGCTGATCGCGCTCGCCGCGCCGCTGCTCGTCGGGGGCGATGTCCAGAGCGTCACCAACGCGCCGGGCACGGCGATGGAGAAGCCGAGTGGCGAATTCCCGCTCGGCACCGACCAGTTCGGCCGCTCGCTGCTGGGACTGCTGGTGTGGGGCGCTCGGATCTCGCTGACCGTGGGTCTGCTGGCCGCGGCACTGTCGGTCGCCATCGGCACTCTCGTCGGCATCATCGCCGGTCACTACGGCGGCTGGTTCTCCACCGTGCTGATGCGGATCACGGACTGGTTCCTGGTCATGCCGGCACTGGTGCTGGCGATCGTGCTGGCGACCGTGATGTCCCGCAACGTGTGGACGGTCATCCTTGCCATCGGCGTCACCAGCTGGCCCACCACGGCGCGGCTCGTCCGGGCGCAGACCATCGCCGTGGAGTCCCGCCCCTACATCGAACGCGCCAAGGCGCTCGGTGGCGGCCACCGGCACATCATGAACCGGCACGTCCTGCCCAACGTGATGCCGTTGGTCCTCGCCCAGACGACACTGGGCATCTCCAGCGCCATCCTCACCGAGGCGACGCTCGCCTTCCTCGGGCTCGGTGACCCGACCGTCGTCTCCTGGGGCGGAATGCTCCAGGACGCGCGTGAGGCGGGCGCCGTCTCATCGGGCCACTGGTGGTATCTCGCCCCGCCCGGAATCGCCATCGCACTCGTGGCGCTCGCCTTCACCCTGTGCGGGCGCGCGATCGAGTCCGTACTCAACCCGAAGCTGGGAGTGGCGCGTTGAGTGTGCTCGAGGTCAGGAACCTCCATGTGACCTACGGCTCGGGGAAGCACGCCGTGCCCGCCGTCCGCGGTGTCGACCTGTCCCTCGGGGCCGGGCAGAAACTCGGTGTCGCGGGCGAGTCGGGGTGCGGCAAGTCGACGCTGGCCCTCGCCCTGCTGCGGCTGCTGCCTGCCTCCGCCCGGCTGACCGGCGAGATCATGCTCGACGGCGAGGACGTCCTCACGATGAAGTGGGGCCGGCTGCGGGCCGTGCGGTGGGCGGGCGCGTCGATCGTCTTCCAGGGCGCGATGCACTCCCTGAACGCCGTGCACCGCGTCGGCGACCAGATCGCCGAGCCGATCACGCTGCACCGCGGGTCGACACCGGCCGAGGCGAGACGCCGTGTCGGTGAGCTGCTCCAGCACGTCGGGCTGCCGTCCGCCCGGGCGGACGCGTACCCGCACGAGCTGTCCGGTGGACAGCGCCAGCGCGTGATGATCGCCATGGCTCTGGCCTGCGATCCGCAGCTGATCGTCGCCGACGAGCCGACGACCGCCCTGGACGTGATGATCCAGGCGCAGATCCTGCGGCTGATCGAGCAGTTGGTCGCCGAGCAGGACATCAGCCTGCTGATGATCAGCCACGACCTGGGCGTCCTCGCCGACACCTGCGACCGGCTCGCCGTGATGTACGCGGGCCGGGTCGTGGAGGAGGGCCCGGCCCGCGCCGTGTACGGCGCGGCGGAACATCCCTATGGGCGGGCCCTGTCCGCCGCGTTCCCGCGCATCGGCGACCCGGCCTCCCGCCGGGCCCCGCGCGGGCTGCCGGGCGACCCGCCCGACCCGTCGTCGCTTCCGGGCGGCTGTACGTTCCACCCGCGCTGCCCCGTCGCCCTCGACTCGTGTGCCGAGCAGGACCAGGAGCTGATCACGGCGGGTGAGGGACACCGGGCCGCGTGCGTGCTGGTCGGGGCGGAGAAGCAGCAGTGACACAGGAGCACGTCATGACCACGCCCTCTCCCCTGCTCTCCGCCACCGGACTGCACGTCACCTTCCCCGGCCGCCGCGGCGGGCCCTCCGCCCGGGCCGTCGACGGCGTCGACCTCGACATCGGCGCGGGCGAGATCGTCGCCCTGGTCGGCGAGTCCGGCTGCGGCAAGACCACGCTGGCGCGTTCCCTCCTCGGCCTGGTGCCGCCCACCTCCGGGCGGGTCACCTTCGGCGGGGAACCGCTCGGGTACGCCTCGCGCGCCCTGAAGGCGTACCGCAAGCGGGTGCAGCTGGTGCTCCAGGACCCGAGCGGATCGCTCAACCCCCGGCACACCGTGTACGACGCCGTGGCGGAGGGCCTGCGCATCCACGGCTACGCGGGCGACGAGCGCGCGGCGGTCGCCCAGGCGCTGTCCCGGGCCGGACTGCGCCCGCCTGAGCGCTTCTTCCTCCGCTATCCGCACGAGCTGTCGGGCGGCCAGCGGCAGCGCGTCGTCATCGCGGGCGCCCTCGTGCTGGAGCCCGAGCTGATCGTCGCCGACGAACCGGTGGCCTCCCTCGACGCCTCCGTACGCGGCGAGATCCTGGCGCTCCTGTTGCGGCTGCGGGACGAACTGAGGCTCTCCGCGCTGGTCGTGACGCACGACCTGGGCCTCGCCTGGAACATCGCGGACCGGGTGGCGGTGATGTATCTCGGGCGGATCGTCGAGTCGGGGCCCGTGGAGGAGGTGCTGACGTCACCTCAGCACCCGTACACCAAGGCGCTGTTGTCGGTGCTGCCGGAGTCGGAGTCCGCACCGGTGGTACTCACCGGCGAACCGCCGGACCCGTCCCGCATCCCGGAGGGCTGCCGCTTCCACGCCCGCTGCCAGGTCCTGGCGTCGGGCGAGGCGGCCCGTGCCGGCGTGGCCGACCTGTGCCGGTCGCGGGAGCTGCCGATTCTGGCGAACGCGCCCGGACCGCAGGTGGCGTGTCACTGGGCGACAGCGGCCGGCTGAGGCTCGTTCGCCGGGGCCTGCCCGGGGCTGCCTCGCCCCGGGCAGGCGCGAGGGCCGGCCTGCGACGGGTCGGGTCAGTGACCGGCGTCGTACGACGCTGTGAGCTCGCGGCACTTCTTCACGTCGTCCGCCATCGCCACGAGCAGCGAGTCGATGGTGTCGAACTTCTCCTGGCCGCGTACGTACGCCAGGAAGTCCACAGTGACGTGCAACCCGTACAGCTCGAGTCCCACCCGGTCGATCGCGTACGCCTCCACGGTCCGCTCCGTACCGTCGAACTGGGGGTTCGTGCCCACCGAGATCGCCGCCGGCATCCGCTCGCCGGCTGCCGTCAGCCAGCCCGCGTACACGCCGTCGGCGGGGATCGCCGTGTGCGGCAGGGTTTCGACGTTGGCCGTCGGGAAGCCCAGCTCGCGCCCGCGCTGGGCACCGCGCACGACGACGCCCTCGACGCGGTGGGGGCGGCCGAGGACCTCAAGGGCCCCCTCGACGTCGCCCTCCGCGATCAGCCGGCGGGTGAGGGTCGAGGAGAACGGCTCACCGCCGCCCGCCTCGCCCCGCACGTACAGGTCGACGACCTCGACCTCGTAGTCGTACGTCCGGCCCATCTCCGCGAGGAAGGAGACATTGCCCGCCGCCCGGTGGCCGAAGCGGAAGTTGGGGCCCTCGATGACCGCCCGCGCGTGCAGCTTGTCGACCAGCACCTTCACGATGAAGTCGGACGGTGAGAGCTTGGAGAACTCGGCGGTGAAGGGCAGGACGAGCACCGCGTCCACGCCGAGCTCGGCCATCAGATCCGCACGGCGGTGGTGCGGTGCGAGCAGCGGCGGGTGGCTGCCCGGGCGGACGACCTCGCTGGGGTGCGGGTCGAAGGTCACCACGACGGACGGCACGCCCAGCTCGCGCGCCCGCTGCACCGCGCGCCCGATGATCAGCTGGTGTCCGCGGTGCACGCCGTCGTAGGAGCCGATGGTGACGACGCTGCGTCCCCAGTCCTGGGGGATGTCCTCCAAGCCACGCCAGCGCTGCACTGTGACCGCTCCTCGCCCGAACCTGTGTACGTGATTGCCGATTACGCAGGTCTAAGACTGCCATGCCCGGCGGCCGGGGTCGGCATCGGCATCGGGCTCCCCCGTATCCCGAGAGCCCGGCAGGCCTCCACCTCGGCCCATTGCTCCGGATCCACGATCGGCCAGCGTGCCATGAGCACGGCGAAAGCGGGCACCTCGCGGGCCAGCTCGGTGAGCCTCCGGTCGAGGCACGCCGCGCCCTTGGGGGTGCGGACGAGCAGCAGGCCCGTCCGGTGGACCAGCGACCGGGTCCGCTCCTCCTCGCGCGTCCCGCAGCCGTGTGCGGCGGCACGCAGCAGGTCGTCGAGGACGGTGAGGTCGCGGGCCTCGTACTGCTCGTACCGCAGCAGGACCTCGAGAAGCTCGGCGCGCAGCGGGCGGGAGGCGGGAGCCCCTGCCGCGGCGAGCACGGGCGCGAGAGCGCCACGAACCCGGGCCGGCCGGCCGCGCACGAGGTGGGTGACGAGCGGGAACAGCACGTCCCGCCCGTCCGGTCCGTGCTCGAGGCGGCGGTGGACGTACGCGGCGGCGTGCACCGCGCCGTCCGGGCGATGGTCGACGTACTCGCACACGAGGGCGGCAGCCCGGCGGGCCACGGCCGGGGTGGTGGCGGCATCGGCGAGCGCGGCGAGCGTCTCTCCCGCTCGGGAGGAGGCCTCCGGCCTCAGCAGCCGGCTCCGGAAGGCGGCGAGCACGGGGCGGGGATGGGTCGTCAGCGCGTCGGTGAGGGCGTCGGCGGGCAGGCACGGGTCGCCGGCGGCGAAGAGCTCGAGGGCCCGCAGCAGATGCCGGTCGCGGCTCACCGGGTCGCGGACCAGCAGGGTGAGTGCGGGGCCGTGCGCGCCCCGGGTGCCGGCGAGCAGGGCGCGGGCGGCCCGCCGCAGCAGTTCCCGGTCCGTGTCGCTGACGGCCGGGGCCGCGATGAGCGGCCCGTAGGCGGCGGCTGCCGTCCGACGCCCGGGCCGCGGGTCGCGGGCCCAGCGGTCCACGGCCCGGCACATCGCGGACGGTTCGTCCTCCGCGAGCGCACGGAGAAGTTCGCCGGCACGGGGGTGGGAGGTGTCCGCGAGGGCTTCGGCGAGATCGTCGGGCGCGAGGTCCCGGCGGGCGTAGAGCAGCGCCTGTGCCGCGGCGCCCACCGTGGGGCGCACCGTCGCGCCGGGACCCACGTTGAGGGGCGTGTCGTCGTAGAACCACCGGCACAGCAGCGGCTGCACGGCCGCGGGGTCGGCCGCCAGCCGCGCGTCGGCGAGTTCCAGGAAGTGGGGGGTGGCGGTGCCGCTCGGCGGGTAGGGGTCGCCGGGCAGGAGCCGCCGCAGGAGGTCGAACCTCGCCGGGTCCCCGAGCCGCAGACCGGCCCAGAAGGCGTGCCCGAAGGCGTCTCCCGGCCGTGCCGCCAGCCGTTGCAGGACGGCGAGGCACGGCTCGGCGTCCTGCAACCGGCCGAGCACCTCGTGCAGCAGCCTGGAGGCCCACCAGCGAGCGTCCGGGTCCCGCCTGCCGTGGGCGTCGTCCTGGACCACGTCGGCCAGTTCGGCGAGCCGGTGCGCCAGTCGGTGTGCGCCGCGCTCCCGGCCGAGGTACAGCAGGGCCTGGGCGACGGGACCGATGCGATGCCGGGGCACGGGCGGCGGGCCGTCCTCACCCGGACCGTCGTGCTCGCGGCGGTGGACGAGCGAGCGGAGCGCCGCGTCGACGTCGAGATGCGCGCCCTGGATCCAGTCGGCGAGCTCCTCATGGGCGAAGCGGTAGCCGCTGCCCGCCGGGACGAGCAGGGTCTCCGTGAGGACCGCCGACGCCCAGCCGCCCGCCCAGGGGAACAGCTCCTCGAACGAGGCGCGGTCGAGTTGGCCGTGACCGGTCCCGAGGCAGCGCCGGGCGGCCTCGTGCACCCTCCCGGCCACTCGGGCGGCGAGCCGGCGGACGGCGGTGCCCCGGGGCGGGGACCCGGCCGCGGCGGCGATGCGCACCGCGATCCGCAGGGAGAGGAGGTCGAGGTAGGCGCCGAAGACGTCGTCCCGCCCCGGTGCGCCGGGCACGGCACCGGGCAGGGCACGGTGCACCTCCGAGAGGAGCCTCAGCACGTAGGGATGCCGCGCGTCACGGGCATCCACGCTGCCGGGCCCCAGCCCGTACCTCTGCCGCGCCGACCCGGCCTGTTCGGGGGTCAGGTCGCCGAGACGCACGACGGGCGGCGGCTGCGGGTCCCGGACACCGGGGCGGGGACAGCCCGGCCCCACGGCGAGCGGCGGCGGGACCACGACCGGCAAGCGGGGCCCCGGCACCGTGCGTTCCGCCTCGCCCGCGATCAGCGGCGCGGCGGGCGCCCGGAGAGCTTGGGCTGCCTTCGCCGCATGTGGTCCGTGTGCGCTGCGAGCTGCATGCGCCGTTGGCCCCGCGTGTGCTGCCTGCGCCGCGTGTGCCGCATGAGCTGTACGGGCGGTGTGTGCCGTCTGCGCCGCTTGTGCTGCCTGTGCGGCAGGGCCCCGCACCGCCTGCGCCGCCGCAGCCCCTTGCGACCGCGCCGGGCCCCGCAGCGGCGCGGGCGGGGCGACTTCGGCCTCCGCAAGGCCCGCCCCGGCCGGCCCTTGTGCCGCCCCGCCGACCGGGCGGTACAGCAGGTGCGGTGGGTAGAGCGCCCCGGCCTGCTCCCAGTGCTCCGGACGGCATGCCACGACCAGCCGGGTGCCGGAGGCGGCCAGCCACGCCACGGTGGCCGCCGCCCAGCCCGGCAGCGCCGTCGCCGTCGCGAGTGGCATCTCCTCCAAGCCGTCGAGGACGACGAGCAGCGGCCGGCCCGCCTCGGCGGCCAATCGCGCCACCCGCTCCGCGTTCGCACCGCGTTCGCGGCCGTCCGCCTGCTCCGGTACGGCGACGACGCGGGCGGCCCCGCGCAGTGCGCGGGCCACGGCGTCGGCAAGGCCGGTGTCGCCGGCCCGGACGTCGGCGCCGCGCAGCCACAGCGTGGGCGCCGGCCGCGGTCCCCGGGCGCGGCGTGCGGCAAGCGCGCGCAGCTCCGTCGTACGGCCCGTGCCTGGTGCGCCGGCGAGTCCAAGGACCAGAGCCGCGCCGTCGTGTGCGGTGAACGCCGCGAACTCCCGCGCGACCTCGGGCCGCGGGACGGGCTCCGGCCTTGCGTCCGGACCGGCGGCCTGGGCGAGCGAGGTCGCGGTCAGCTCCAGTACCGCGGCCAGGTTGAGGTCCGGTCCGTACGCGGCCGCGGTGGCGGCGTTCCTGCGCAGGAGCTCGGCGTGCGGCTCCGAGCGTGCGGTGCCCAAGGGGTGCGCGAGCGCGGCGGAGGTGGCCGTGCCCGGCGGCGGTGGGGCGGCGAGCACGCCGAGGACCGCTCCGGTCGCCGCGTCGAGCACCGGCCCGCCGGTGGCTCCGCCCACGAGGCGCAGGGCGTCGCTGCCGTCCGTGCCGATGGCGAGCTCCAGGACGCCGTGAGTGGCGGCGAGTACGCGCGCCTCACGCCAGCCGCCCGCCACGAGACGCACGTACGTACCCGGCTCCACGCGTTCGCGCGCCCCGATCGGCAGGGGCACGACGCGAAGGCCGCTCGTGTGCAGGAGGGCGAGGCCGCTGCCGGGCAGCGGGGTGACGGAGTCGGCCTCGATCGCGGGTCCGCCGCCGTCCAGGGGCTGGACGACGGGCCGGGGAAGGCCATGGACCACGTCATGCCCGGTCACGACCGTTCCGAGGTCGTCGGCGACGAAGCCGGTGCCGTACGGCCGACCGGCCGGATCGCAGATCCGTACCAAAGTTGCGAGGTCAGCGCGTCCCATACGGACGACGTTAGGCAGACGATGATCAAGAAGAGAAGCGCGGATCTCGAACGCGCCCCCCAGTGCACCCCGGTTCACTCCGAGCGCCTGCTCGAAGGGGTGAATCCAGGGGCCTGGGTGGATAGACACTGTGCGGGGGAATCGAGGGGGGATCGTGGGGCGGACGGCGAAGCCGTCCGCCCCACGACGAAACGGGCCCCCGACGAAGCGACGCCCAAGACAGGACGCCGGCAGCCTCGGTCCCCCAGGACCGTCACGCGCTCGGGTCAGCCGAAGACGGCCAGGCTCTTCGCCTTGCCGTTCTGCTCCTCCACGAGCGCCAAGAAGCGTCCGTCGGGCCCGAAGACGGCCACCGGAGCGCGATCGTGGGCCGGCATGTCGAGCCGCACGCCGTTCGTGAGCAGCTTGGCCCGCCGCTCGTCCACGTCCCACCGGGGGAACGCGGCGGCCGCCGCCTCGGCGATCGGCATCACGGTCAGCTCCTCCTGGAGCTGGTCGAGGGTCTTCGCCGCGTCCAGGCCGTACGGGCCGACCCGGGTGCGCCGCAGCGCCGTCAGGTGTCCGCCCACTCCGAGCACGGCGCCGAGATCGCGGGCGAGCGCCCGGATGTAGGTGCCGGAGGAACAGACCACGGACACGACCAGGTCGACGACGGGCAGGCCGTCCTCCGTGGTCGTCGGGCGGACGTCGTAGACGCGGAAGGAGGAGACGGTCACCGGGCGGGCAGGGATGTCGAACTCCTCGCCGCCGCGCACCCGCGCGTACGACCGCTTTCCGTCGATCTTGATGGCGCTGACCTTGGACGGCACCTGCATGATGTCGCCGGTGAGGCCGGCGACACCCGCGTCGATGGCCTCACGCGTGACGGCCGAGGCGTCGGCGGAGGAGGTGACCTCGCCCTCGGCGTCGTCCGTGACGGTGTCCTGGCCCAGCCGGATCGTGCCCAGGTACTCCTTCTCGGTCAGCGCGAGATGCCCGAGAAGCTTGGTGGCCTTCTCGACACCCAGCACCAGTACGCCGGTGGCCATGGGATCGAGCGTCCCCGCGTGTCCGACGCGCCGGGTCCTGGCGATCCCGCGCATCTTGGCGACGACGTCGTGCGAAGTGAAGCCCGACGGCTTGTCGACGATGACAAGTCCGTCGGGCGTGACGGTGCGCTGCGTCATTCCGAGGCTTCGTCCTCGTCCTCGGGCTTGCGGTACGGGTCGGCCTCGCCGGCGTACGTGGCGCCGGAGGACACCTCGCGGACCTTGGCGTCCGAGGCGCGCGCCTTGTCGAGGAGGTCCTCGATCGTCTTGGCGTTCTCCGGGAGCGCGTCGGCCACGAAGGTGAGGGTCGGCGTGAACTTGGTACCCGCCGCCGCGCCGACCGCCGAGCGCAGGATGCCCTTGGCGCTCTGCAGGCCCGCAGCGGCACTGGCCCTGTCCTCGTCGTCGCCGTAGACCGTGTAGAAGACCGTGGCCTCCCGCAGGTCACCGGTGACGCGGGTGTCCGTGATGGTCACGTGCGAACCCAGGCGGGGGTCCTTGATGCCACGCTGCAGCTTCTCCGCGACCACCTCCCGGATGAGGTCTGCCAGCTTTTTCGCCCGCGCGTTGTCGGCCACTGGTCCGTCTCCTTCTTTGCCTTGCATTCAGTCTTCGTCGCTGTGGAGTCTGCGTCGTACCGACAGCAGCTCCACCTCCGGCCGGGCGGCGACGAGGCGCTCGCACCGGTCGAGTACGTCCGTGAGGTGCCCTGTGTCCCCGGACACCACGGCGAGGCCGATCTCGGCCCGCCGGTAGAGGTCCTGGCCGCTCACCTCCGCCGCGCTCACCGCGTACTTCCGCTGGAGCTCGGCGACGATCGGTCGGACCACGGAGCGCTTCTCCTTCAGCGACCGTACGTCGCCGAGAAGCAGATCGAAGGACAGTGTCCCCACATACATGTATGTCCGGATGTCCCGCCGGTCCGGGTTCGTCGTGCCGGGGGTCCGGGGCTTCCCGCCGGACCGGCACGGTCGGGTCCCCGCCGTACTTGGCAGGGACACCCAAACCGTACACGCAACGGCCGGGGCCGATCGACGGAAATACTTCCGCCGACCGGCCCCGGACGAGTGCCGTGCGTCAGCCGCGCGGCTTCTCGCGCATCTCGTACGTCGCGATGACGTCGTCGACCTTGATGTCGTTGAAGTTTCCGAGGTTGATACCACCCTCGAAGCCTTCGCGGATCTCGGTGACGTCGTCCTTGAAGCGACGCAGACCCTCGATGTTGAGGTTCTCCGCGATGACCTTGCCGTCGCGGATGAGGCGTGCCTTGGTGTTGCGCTTGACCTCGCCGGAACGGATGAGGACACCCGCGATGTTGCCCAGCTTGGACGAGCGGAAGACCTCGCGGATCTCCGCCGTACCGAGCTCGACCTCTTCGTACTCCGGCTTGAGCATGCCCTTGAGGGCCGCCTCGATCTCCTCGATGGCCTGGTAGATCACCGAGTAGTACCGGACGTCGACGCCCTCGCGCTCCGCCATCTGCGAGGCACGGCCGGCCGCGCGGACGTTGAAGCCGATGACGATGGCGTCGGAGCCCATCGCCAGGTCGATGTCCGACTCGGTGACCGCACCGACACCGCGGTGCAGCACCCGGATGTCGACCTCTTCGCCGACGTCGAGCTGGAGCAGCGAGGACTCGAGAGCCTCCACCGAACCGGACGCGTCGCCCTTGATGATGAGGTTGAGCTGCTGGACCTCGCCCGCCTTGAGCACCTTGTCGAGGTCCTCGAGGGACACCCGGCGGGTGCGCTTGGCGAATGCGGCGTTGCGCTCACGGGCGGCACGCTTCTCGGCGATCTGACGGGCCGTACGGTCCTCGTCGACGACCAGGAAGTTGTCGCCGGCGCCCGGGACGTTGGTGAGACCGAGGACGAGGACCGGGGTCGACGGACCCGCCTCTTCCACGTTCTCGCCCTTGTCGTCGAGCATCGCGCGGACACGGCCGTACGCGTCACCGGCGACCATCGTGTCACCGACGCGCAGCGTGCCTCGCTGGACCAGGACGGTCGCGACGGCGCCGCGGCCACGGTCGAGGTGGGCCTCGATCGCAATACCCTGTGCGTCCTGCTCGGCGTTGGCCCGCAGGTCGAGCGAGGCGTCCGCGGTCAGGACCACGGCCTCCAGCAGGGAGTCGATGTTGAGACCCTGCTTGGCGGAGATGTCGACGAACATGGTGTCGCCGCCGTACTCCTCGGCCACCAGACCGAACTCGGTGAGCTGACCGCGCACCTTGGTCGGGTCGGCGCCCTCGACGTCGATCTTGTTGACCGCGACCACGATCGGCACGTCGGCCGCCTTGGCGTGGTTCAGCGCCTCGATCGTCTGCGGCATCACACCGTCGTTCGCCGCCACCACGAGGATCGCGATGTCGGTGGACTTCGCACCACGGGCACGCATGGCGGTGAACGCCTCGTGACCCGGGGTGTCGATGAAGGTGATGGCGCGCTCTTCGCCGTTGACCTCGGTGGCGACCTGGTAGGCACCGATGTGCTGCGTGATACCGCCGGCCTCACCCGCGACGACGTTCGTCTTGCGGATGGCGTCCAGCAGCCTGGTCTTACCGTGGTCGACGTGACCCATGACGGTCACGACCGGCGGACGGGAGACGAGCATCTCCTCGCCGCCCTCGTCCTCACCGAACTCGATGGAGAAGGACTCGAGAAGCTCGCGGTCCTCTTCCTCCGGGCTGACGATCTGAACGGTGTAGTTCATCTCGTCGGCGAGGAGCTGAAGGGTCTCGTCGGAGACGGACTGCGTGGCAGTGACCATCTCGCCGAGGTTCATCATCACGGCGACGAGCGACGCCGGGTTGGCGTTGATCTTCTCCGCGAAGTCGGTGAGGGACGCACCGCGCGACAGGCGAACGGTCTCGCCGTTGCCGCGAGGCAGCATCACACCGCCGACCGACGGGGCCTGCATGGCCTCGTACTCCTGGCGCCTCTGCCGCTTCGACTTACGGCCACGACGGGCCGGGCCGCCGGGACGGCCGAAGGCGCCCTGCGTGCCACCACGGCCACCGGGACCGCCGGGACGGCCACCGAAGCCGGGACGACCGCCGAAGCCGCCGCCACCGCCGCCGGGGCCACCGCCGCCGGGACGACCGGCGAAGCCGCCGCCGCCACCGGGACGACCGCCGCCGCCACCGCCGCCGGGACGACCGGCGAAGCCGCCGCCACCACCGGGACGACCGGCACCGCCGGGACGGCCTGCGCCGCCCGTGCCGGGACCGCGACCGCCGCCACCGGGGCCGCCACCAGGACGGGGACCGGCGGCAGGACGCTGCGGCATCATGCCGGGGTTCGGACGGTTACCGCCGGGCGCGCCACCGGGAGCACCGGCACGCGGAGCCTGCGGACGGGGCATACCGCCGGGGGTCGGGCGGGCACCGCCCTGGCCCTGCGGACGCGGGGCGCCACCGGGGCCGCCCTGCGGACGCGGAGCGCCGGGAACAGCGCCGCCGGGGCCACCGGGGCCGGGACGTGCGCCACCCGGACGGGGCGCCTGCGGACGCGCCATGCCCGTGGAGCCACCGGACGTGAAGGGGTTGTTGCCCGGACGGGGACCGGCCGGACGGCCGCCGGGACGCGGGGCGCCCTGGCCGCCGGCGGGACGCGCCGGACGCTCGCCGCCACGGCCGCCGTCACGCTGGCCGCCGTCACGCTGACCGCCGGCCGGGGCCGGACGGGCAGGGCGCGGACCGGGGGTGGCACCCGCGGGACGCGGGGCCTGCGGTGCGGCGGGCTGGGCCGGAGCCGGGGCCGAGAACTCGGCAGCGGGCACCGGAGCCGCCGGGGCGGGCTTGGCCGGCGCGGGCTTGGGACCCGGTGTCGGACGCGGTCCCGGAGCCGGGGCCACGGAAGAGGGGGTGCTGCTCGCCGGGGCCGGCTTGGGGGCCGGTGCGCCGGGCTTGGGGGCAGCAGGACGTCCCGCCTGCGCCGAGGGCGCGGCAGGCTTCGAAGGCGTCGCCTTGCGGGGCGCGCCGGGCTTCGCAGCGGACTTGCCGGCGTTGCCGCCGGGCCCCTGCAGTGCATCAGTCAGTTTGCGTACAACCGGCGCCTCGATCGTCGAGGACGCCGAACGGACGAATTCACCGAGTTCTTGGAGCTTGGCCATGACGACCTTGCTCTCTACGCCGAACTCCTTGGCGAGTTCGTATACCCGGACCTTAGCCACTTCGCTCCTTTTAGGTCCGGGTTACCGCCGGACCGTCGCTACTTCATGGGCGTACTCATCGCGTACTCATCGAGTGCTCATCGCAATCTCGACCTACTTCCAACTCGCGAGGTACCTGACCGCACGGGGGTATCCGTGCCGTACTTCTTTCTCTTACGGTGCTGCCTGCTCGACATACCGCCGCACTGCGGCGGTATCGAGCGGTCCCTGGGCCCGGAAGGCCCTCGGGAACGCCCGGCGGCGGACCGCCAGGTCGAAACAGACCAAGGCGGGGTGCACGTACGCACCCCGGCCGGGCAGCGTACCGCGATCATCGGGGACGCACTCGCCCTCGATCACCACGATCCGCAGCAGATCGCTCTTGGCCGCTCGCTCCCGGCATCCCACACAGGTTCGCTCAGGGCACACGCGGGCATGCGTCCGGCCAGACACGGTTAAGTCTACCTCCCCGCACCGACCTCACCCCTTGGGGGCAAAAATCGAACGGTTGTTGTCCTGATCCTTGTGAGATCTTGGTCGGCTCCCGTCCTCACTGCAACGGGATTCGGCCCCTGCCCATTCCTCAGCCCTGGTCGGGGCCCTGCTCGGTGTCGGGGCGGATGTCGATGCGCCAGCCGGTCAGGCGGGCGGCCAGGCGGGCGTTCTGCCCCTCCTTGCCGATCGCCAGCGACAGCTGGTAGTCCGGGACCGTCACCCGGGCGGAGCGGGCGCCGAGATCGACGACCTCCACCTTGCTGACCCGTGCGGGCGACAGCGCGTTCGCCACCATCTCCGCCGGGTCGTCGGACCAGTCCACGATGTCGATCTTCTCGCCGTGCAGCTCGGCCATGACATTACGCACACGGCTGCCCATCGGGCCGATGCAGGCGCCCTTGGGATTCAGGCCGGAGCGGGTCGAACGGACGGCGATCTTGGTGCGGTGGCCGGCCTCGCGGGCGATCGCGGCGATCTCCACACTGCCGTCGGCGATCTCCGGAACCTCCAGCGCGAAGAGCTTCTTCACCAGGTTCGGGTGGGTGCGGGACAGGGTGACGGAGGGACCGCGCACACCCCTGGCCACACGCACCACATAGGTGCGCAGGCGCAGACCGTGCGTGTACTCCTCGCCGGGGACCTGCTCCTGCACCGGCAGGATCGCCTCGAGCTTGTCGTCCAGCCTCACCAGGACGTTCTTGGGGTCCTTGCCCTGCTGGACCATGCCCGCGACGATGTCGCCCTCACGGCGGGCGTACTCGCCGAAGGTGACGTCGTTCTCCGCGTCACGCAGCCGCTGCTGAATGACCTGGCGGGCCGTGGTGGCGGCGATCCGGCCGAAGTCGGAAGGAGTGTCGTCGAACTCCTTCGGCTCCTGCCCCTCCTCCAGATCGGCCGGGTCCTCCTTGGCCCACACGGTCACGTGACCGGTGTTCCGGTCGAGCACCACACGGGCGTGGCGGCGACTGCCCTCGGTGCGGTGGTACGCGATGAGGAGGGCCGACTCGATGGCCTCGACCAGCAGGTCGAAGGCGATCTCCTTCTCCTGGGCCAGGCCCTTCAGGAGCTTCACGTCGATGTCCACGGCTACGCCTCCTCTTCCTTCTTGTCCTTGCGGTTGAACTCGATCTCCACGCGGGCCTTCACGATGTCGTCGAAGGCCACCCGGCGGGCGGTTGGCTTGCGCCCCTTCACACCGGGCACCTCGAGGTCGAGTCCCTCGTCGTCCACGGTCAGGAGGCGGGCCACCAGATCCCCGCCCTCCTTCAGCTGCAGTTTGACCAGGCGGCCGGTGGCGCGCACGAAATGACGGCGCTCGGTCAGCGGCCGGTCGGCGCCGGGGGAGCTGACTTCGAGGACGTACTCGTCCTCGCCCATCACGTCCGTCTCGTCGAGCTTCTCGGAGATGGCGCGGCTCAGCTCGGCACAGGCGTCCAGTTCCACGCCCTCGTCGGAATCGACGGTGATCCTCAGCATGCGGCGCCGGCCCGCCCGGGAGATCTCGATCTCTTCCAGATCCAGCTCCGCGGCGCTGACGAGCGGCTCAAGCAGCCCGCGCAGCCTCTCGCTCTGGGTGGTGCTCATCCGGGTGACTCCTCGGCCGCGTGTGCTGTTGTGGGATCGTCGCGTGTCGAAGAAAGGGTATCCGGTCGCGGGGGGTGTTGCCGTCCACCCGCCCGGGAGCCGCAGGTACGCTCGCCTGCGGCGATGATCACTGCGAGCCCGAGGAGACACGCGTGGGGCGCACGGGGACGACACGCAGACGTGCGCTGTTGGCGACGGGGGCGGCCGCTGCCGCCATGTTGACGGGCTGTTCGAACGACTCCCCCGCGACGCGGCGCCCGTCCGGCCGTTCCGCGGACCCGGCCCGCGCGCAGGCGGCGCTGCGGGCACGGCTCGCGGCCGCGAGCACGGCGCTCGGCGACGAGTACGACGCCGTCATCGCCCGCCACCCTGAGCTCGCCGAACGGCTGACACCGCTGCGTACCGCGGTCGCCGCGCACGCCGTGGCACTCGCCGGCGGCCGGCCCGGGCAGACGTCCGCCGCTCCCTCGCCGTCCGTCACGCCGTCCACCGCTCCCCCGGTCACGCCGTCCGCCACCGCGGCCGGCTCCGT
This sequence comes from Streptomyces sp. WAC00040, assembly GCF_056835925.1. Lineage (NCBI taxonomy): Bacteria > Bacillati > Actinomycetota > Actinomycetes > Kitasatosporales > Streptomycetaceae > Streptomyces > Streptomyces sp. WAC00040. The sequence goes on along the minus strand of NZ_JAKQZE010000001.1, from coordinate 3,567,678 downwards.
CCCGGAGGACCCCGCCGCCGCGCTCAAGGCCCTGGCCGCGGCGGAGCGCCGCACCTCCGACAGCCACACGGCCGCCCTCGCCGACGCGGAGCCGGAGCTCGCACGCCTCCTGGCCTCCGTCGCTGCGGCCGGTGCCGGGCATGCGTACCTGCTGACGAAGGGGGAACCGCGTTGACCACGCTCGACTCACGGGACGACACGGCGCGCGAACTCGAGGCCCTCCAGGCCGCGCTCGCGGCGGAACACGCCGCCGTCTACGGATACGGGGTGGTCGGCGGCCGGGTCGGCGAGGACCGCGAGAACGAGGCCGCCGCCGCTCACGCCGCACACCGCTCACGGCGGGACTCACTGGCACGCACCGTGCGCGACCTCGGCGGAAAGCCCGCGGCGGCCGCCGCGGGCTACGCCCTGCCCTTCCCCGTGCCGGACGCCGTGGCCGCGATACGGCTCGCCGCCGTCCTGGAGGAACGGGTGGCGGCGGTCTACTCCGATCTCGTACGGGCCGCGGAAGGTCCGCTGCGGCTGGATGCCGCGGGCGCGCTGCGCGAGGCGGCGGTCCGCGCGGTGCGCTGGCGCGGCAGCGGCGTAGCCTTTCCTGGGCTCGCCGAGCGGGCCGGCCGGGACTGACGGGGAAGGAACAACGGGCGTATGGCTTTCGAACCCCCGCAGCGGCTGGTCCGGGCACTCGGTGAGGACGACGCGTGGCTGACGCGGCTGCCGGAAACGGTCCAGGAGACCGTGGACCGGCGGAAGCTGGACGTCGAACGGACCGTGGTTCCGGGTGGCCGGAGCAGCCTGCTCCTTCTCGTACGGCAGCCGGACGGCACACCCGCCGCGTTGAAGCTGGCGCCGCCGTCGGCGGTCCCGGGGCGCGAGGCGTCCGCGCTGGAGCACTGGAACGGCTGGGGCGCGGTACGGCTGCTGGACGCCGCCGACGGCGAACTCCTGCTGGAGCGGCTGCACCCCGAGGTCTCGCTCCGCTCGCTCCCTGAAGCCAAGGCGCTGCTGGAGGCGGCGGGAACGGTGCGGCGGCTGTGGGTCGAGGTGCCGGCCGGCCATGCCTTCGAGACGGTGGCGGACCGTACGGCACGGCAGGCGGCGGCGATGCGCAGCTCCGTGGAACCGCTCGTAGCGGCCGCGTTGGCGGCGCGGGACGAACTGGTCGCGGCGGCACCGGAAGAGCTGCTGCTGCACGGCAACTTCCGCCAGGGGAAGGTGCTTTCCGGCGACCGCGCGCCGTGGCTGGCGGTCGGGCCCGAGCCCGTGGTCGGCGAACGCGCGTACGACCTGGCCCGCCTCGCCCGCGACCGCGTCGAGGACCTCGTCGCGTCCTCCGCCGGCGCGTCGGCGGCCCGCCGCAGGCTGAACCGCCTCGCGGACTCCCTCGAGGTCGACCGCGACCGGCTGCGCGGCTGGACGCTGTTCCGCGCGGTGGAGTCGGGTCTGCGGGCGGTGGCCGCGGGGCGGCGCGCGGAGGGGGAACTGGCACTGGAGTTCGCGGGCTGGCTGTAGCCGGTCCGCGAGCGTGCCGCTGCGCGGGGCCGTTGCCCCACCCCGCCCCTTCCCGAACCGGGCTCCGCGCCCGGACCCCCACGCCTCGAACACCGTGCGAGGCCGACAAAGTCAGCCCGCATGGGGACACCTCCCACGGCCGCCGGGCCGTAGGGGGAGACTGAGGGCACGGCCGAAGGCCGTGGTCCGGGGTATGCCCCGCCACGCGGCGGAGCCGCCCATCGGTACAGCGGGAAGGGTCGGGGAGGGACAAGCCCGCCACAGGCGCGCACGCGGTCCGCGCTACCCCCGCAGCCGCGCCACCGCGTCCGCCACCGTGAGCTCCTCACGCTCGCCCGTCCGGCGGTCCTTCAGCTCCACGACGCCCTCGGCCGAGCGGCGGCCTGCCACCAGGATCTTGGGGACGCCGATCAGCTCCGCGTCCGTGAACTTGACGCCCGGGGAGACGCCCGCACGGTCGTCGACCAGAACCCGCAGGCCCGCCGCACCGAGCTGCTCGGCGACGTCGAGGGCGAGTTCGGTCTGCAGCGCCTTGCCCGCGGCGACCACGTGCACGTCGGCCGGGGCGATCTCGCGGGGCCAGCACAGGCCCTGCTCGTCGGCGGTCTGCTCGGCGAGCGCCGCCACCGCGCGGGAGACGCCCACGCCGTACGAACCCATCGTCACGCGGACGGGCTTGCCGTTCTGGCCGAGCACGTCCAGCTGGAAGGCGTCCGCGTACTTGCGGCCGAGCTGGAAGATGTGGCCGATCTCGATCGCGCGGTCCAGCTTGAGCCCGGTGCCGCACGAGGGGCACGGGTCGCCGTCCTCGACGACCACGACGTCGAGGTAGTCGTCGACCTCGAAGTCCCGGCCGGCGACGACGTTCTTCGCGTGGAAGCCCGCCCGGTTGGCGCCGGTGATCCACGCGGTGCCGGGGGCGACGCGCGGATCGGCGATGTAGCGGACCTTCTCCAGGCCCTGCGGGCCGACGTAGCCGCGGACCAGGTCCGGGCGGTCCACGAAGTCCTCCGCGGTGACCAGTTCGACGTCGGCGGGAGCCAGGTGGTCGCCCAGCTTGCCGAGGTCGACCTCGCGGTTGCCGGGGACGCCGACCGCGACGATCTCGCCGTCGACCTTGACCAGCAGGTTCTTCAAGGTGGCGGATGCCGGAACGCCCAGATGGTCGGCGAGCGTCTCGATGGTCGGGGTGTCGGGGGTGTCCAGCTCCTCGACCGGGCCGTGCGCGGCGCCCTCGGCCGGGGCGAGCGCGAAGGTGACGGCCTCGGTGTTGGCCGCGTAGTCGCAGGACGGGCAGTACACGAAGGTGTCCTCGCCCGCGGGGGCCGGCGCCAGGAACTCCTCGGAGGCGGAGCCGCCCATCGCGCCGGACACCGCCGAGACGATCTTGTGCTCGAGGCCGAGGCGCTCGAAGATCCGGACGTACGCCTCGCGGTGCAGGGCGTAGGACCGGGCGAGGCCCTCGTCGGAGGTGTCGAAGGAGTACGAGTCCTTCATCAGGAACTCGCGGCCGCGAAGGATGCCCGAGCGGGGACGCGCCTCGTCGCGGTACTTCGTCTGGATCTGGTACAGGATCACCGGCAGGTCCTTGTAGGACGTGCACTGGTCCTTGACGAGCTGGGTGAAGATCTCTTCGTGGGTCGGGCCGAGGAGGTAGTCGGCGCCCTTGCGGTCCTTGAGACGGAACAGCTCCGCGCCGTACTCCTCCCAGCGGCCCGTCGCCTCGTAGGGCTCCTTGGGCAGCAGCGCCGGCAGCAGGACCTCCTGTGCGCCGATCGCGTCCATCTCCTCGCGCACGACGCGGGTGACGTTCTCCAGGACGCGCTTGCCGAGCGGCAGCCAGGACCAGATGCCCGCGGCGTTGCGGCGGACGTAACCGGCGCGCACGAGGAGCTTGTGGCTGAGCGTCTCTGCGTCCGCCGGGTCGTCGCGCAGTGTCTTGACCATCAGACGGGACATGCGCTGGACCTGGGCCATGGTGAACTCCTGCTCGGAACGTGTGATGTGCAGGAGGTTAGCCGGGGCGCAGCCGCAGGCGGAAATCAGTTCGCGCGGCGCAGCGGCAGCGGGGCGCCCATCACCGCGTAGGGACTGGGGGCGCTCGGAAAGAGCACCTGCCCGGCGAGGTCCTGGTAGCCGAGCCTGCGGTACAGGGCGCGGGCCGGGCTCTCGGTGTCGATCGCGGACAGGATCGAGCGGGGCAGGCCGCATCCGTCGGTGATGGTGGTGATCAGTTCGCGTCCGATGCCGCGTCCCTGGAAGCCGGGGTGGACGTGGAGTTCGGTGATGACGAAGGAGTCGTCGAGCCAGTCGTCGGTGCCGTTGCGGCGCAGATACGGCTCGACCACGGTGGACCACCAGTGGCTGCGGTCGTTGGGCATGCCGTAGACGAATCCGACGAGCCTGCCCCCCTCTGTGGTCGCTCCGAGCGCCCGGGCACCGGGGTTCTGCAGGTGGCGCAGCACGATGTAGCGGCGGATGTCGATCTCGTCGTCGCTGAGCCCGAAGGCGAGTGCCTGCACGGCGAGCGCCTCGTCGACCCGTGCCGTCAGATCGAGCGGCTCGACGACGACGTCGGGGGCCTGCGAGCCGTCCCCGGTGAGTGCTGCCATGGGCCGAACCCTACTTGCCGTCGTGACCGCTCAGCACTGGGTGCCGGGAATCAGAACAGCACGCTCATGAAGGCGCCGACCTCGCGGAAGCCGACCCTGCGGTAGGACGCCCTTGCGGCGGTGTTGTAGTCGTTGACGTACAGGCTGACGACCGGCGAGACGTCCGCCAGGGCGTAGCGCAGTACGGCCGCCATACCGGTCTTCGACAGTCCCCTGCCCCGGTACTCGGGGTCGACCCAGACGCCCTGGATCTGGCAGGCCCGGGGGGTGGCCGCGCCGATCTCGGCCTTGAAGACGACCTTGCCGTCGTCGATGCGGGCGAAGGACCTTCCGGTGCCGATGAGTTCGGCGACGCGGGCCTGGTAGAGGAGTCCGCCGTCGCCGGCCATCGGCGAGACGCCGACCTCCTCCGTGAACATGGCCACGCACGCCGGCATGATCACGTCCATCTCGTCCTTGTGGATACGGCGCACGCCGGGGTCGGGCTCGATGTCGTCCGGCATCCGCTCGGTGACCATGAGCGGCTGGTTGGCCCGTACGTCCCTGGCCGGGCCCCAGTTCGGTTCGAGGAGCCGCCACAGCAGGGCAGTGGACTCAGCTGGGCCGACGATGGACGAGCAGCGGCGGCCGGCCCGGCGCGCGCGGTCGGCGAAGGCGCGTACGGCTTCCGGACCGGCGCAGATGGGCACGAGGTTGGCGCCGGAGTAGCACAGGGAGCGCAGATGTCCGTCCGCGTAATAGCCCCACATCTCGCCCCCGAGTCGCCACGGGTCGAGGCCGGCGACCTGCACACGGGCGGTGACGAAAGCATTCGTCACCGGCTCGCTCTCGAGGATGGCGAGCGCGGCGCCGAGATCGCCCGGGCCGAGGACCCGGGTGGTGGTCTGCGTCAACACGAGGGCGCCTCATCACACGGTTTGCTGGTTCTGGAACTGTACCCGGCACGTCCACGGCGTGGCGCGTGCACGGGAAGACCCCGCCGACCGGAAGGGCGACGGGGCCTTGTGGATCCGGGTGCAGGGCGGGCTCGGGGCTGCGAGCCCGCCGGCGGGGTCCTCAGGGTGCGGGTCAGGCGCCGGGCTCGCCCACGGCGACCACGTCCGGGGTGCCGGAGGCGACGCCGTCCTTCTCCATCTGCTCCGCGATCTTCATGGCCTCTTCGATGAGGGTCTCGACGATCTTCGACTCCGGCACGGTCTTGATGACCTCGCCCTTGACGAAGATCTGTCCCTTGCCGTTGCCCGAGGCCACACCGAGGTCGGCCTCACGGGCCTCGCCGGGTCCGTTGACAACGCAGCCCATGACGGCGACGCGCAGCGGGACCTCCATGCCCTCGAGCCCGGCGCTGACCTCGTCGGCGAGCTTGTAGACGTCGACCTGGGCGCGGCCGCAGGAGGGGCAGGAGACGATCTCCAGGCGGCGCTGGCGGAGGTTCAGCGACTCCAGGATCTGGATGCCGACCTTGACCTCCTCCGCCGGCGGCGCCGACAGGGAGACGCGGATGGTGTCGCCGATGCCCTCGCTGAGCAGCGCGCCGAAGGCGACGGCGGACTTGATGGTGCCCTGGAAGGCGGGACCGGCCTCTGTGACACCGAGATGCAGCGGGTAGTCGCTCTGCGCGGCGAGGAGGCGGTAGGCGTTGACCATCACGACGGGGTCGTTGTGCTTGACCGAGATCTTGATGTCGCGGAAGCCGTGCTCCTCGAAGAGCGACGCTTCCCACAGGGCGGACTCGACGAGCGCCTCGGGGGTGGCCTTGCCGTACTTCTCCAGCAGCCGGCGGTCCAGGGAGCCCGCGTTGACGCCGATCCGGATCGGCGTGCCGGTCTCGCCGGCGGCCTTCGCGATCTCCTTGACCTTGTCGTCGAACTGCTTGATGTTGCCCGGGTTCACCCGCACCGCGGCGCAGCCGGCATCGATGGCCGCGAAGACGTACTTCGGCTGGAAGTGGATGTCCGCGATCACCGGGATCTGGGACTTCCTGGCGATGGTCGCCAGCGCGTCCGCGTCGTCCTGGGTCGGGCAGGCGACCCGGACGATCTGGCAGCCGGAGGCCGTGAGCTCCGCGATCTGCTGGAGGGTGGCGCCGATGTCGGACGTCCGGGTCGTCGTCATCGACTGCACGGAAACGGGCGCGTCACCGCCGACGGCGACGGAGCCGACCTGGATCTTCCTGCTGACCCTGCGGTCGGCGAGCTTCGTCGGAACGGACGGAATTCCGAGAGAAATTGCAGTCATCTGCTGTGCAACCCCAAGGTGTGGATCGTGGTCCCGGATCGGCGGGCTCCAGCCCTTGAGATTACGGCACTGGCGTTCGGCGGGGCACATCGGACACCGAAGTCCACCCAAAGGTGACGGCCGGGCACGAAGCGTGCCCGGCCGTCACGGCAACCCGCGGGGGAACCGCTCAGCTGATCTTCACCGGGTTGACGATGTCCGCCACCAGCACGAGCAGCGTGAAGCAGATGAAGATCCCCGCCACCACATAGGCGACCGGCATCAGCTTCGCCACGTCGAACGGGCCCGGGTCGGGCCGCCGGAAGACCTTGGCGATGTTCCGCCGTACCGACTCCCAGAGCGCTCCGGCGATGTGTCCGCCGTCGAGCGGCAGCAGGGGCAGCATGTTGAAGAGGAACAGGGAGAGGTTGAAGCCCGCGAGCAGCATCAGGAAGGTCGCGACGATGTTGGTCGTCGGCACGTCGAGGTTGAGAACCTCACCGCTGATGCGCGCCGCGCCGACGACGCCGACCGGGGAGTCGTCCTTGCGCTCACCGTCACCGAAGGCCGCGTCCCACAGGTCGGGCACCTTGGACGGCAGGGCGACGATCGCCTCCGCGCCGTTCTCGATCATGCCGCCCATGCGGTCGACGGAGTCGCCGAACGACAGCGGGAGAATCTCCGTCTTGGCGGCGAAGCCCAGGTACCCGGCCGGGACGAACTCCTCGGGGATCACCTCCCCGTCCTCGTCCTTCTTCGCCACCGTGTTCTCGATGAGCGTGGCCTGAAGGACCTGCTCCGTGCCAGCGCGCTCGACGGTGATGGTGGCGGGGCCGATCGTTTCCCGGATACGGGTCGACAGCGTGGCCCAGTCGTCGACGGGCCTGCCGTTGAACGCGACGATCTTGTCGCCCTCCCGCAGCCCGGCGGCGAAGGCCGGCGACTCGGGGTCGCTCTTCGCGCAGGTGTCGCGCTGCTCGCTCTGGGCGATGACGCACTTCTGCACGCCGGCGACCTCGGTGGTCTGCGTCGGCGAGCCGAAGGTCATCATCACGCCGAGGAAGATCGCCACGGCGAGGACGAGGTTCATGAACGGGCCGGCGAACATGACGATGACGCGCTTCCACGGCTTGCGCGTGTAGAACAGGCGGGTCTCGTCGCCGGGCTTCAGCTCCTCGTACGCCGCCGAGCGGGCGTCTTCGATCATTCCGCGCCACGGCGAGGTGGAGCGGGCCTCGATACGGCCGTCCTCGCCGGGCGGGAACATCCCGATCATGCGGATGTAGCCGCCCATGGGGATGGCCTTGATGCCGTACTCGGTCTCTCCCTTGTGCCTTGACCAGAGGGTCGGGCCGAAGCCGACCATGTACTGGGGCACGCGGATGCCGAAGAGCTTGGCCGTGGAGAGGTGGCCGAGCTCGTGCCAGGCGATGGAGAACAGCAGCCCGACGGCGAAGAGCGCGATGCCCAGAATGGTCAACAAAATGGTCATGCGCGAGCCTCCGCCGTTGCCTTCGCTGCCGTCTCACGGGCCCTGGCCCTGGCCCAGGTCTCCGCTTCGAGGACGTCCGCCACCGTCAGGGAAGTTCCCGACGCGGGGGCGCCGTGTGCGGCGACCACCTCGGTGACCGTATCCATGATTGCGTTGAACGGCAGCCGTCCGCCGAGGAATGCCTCCACGCACTCCTCGTTCGCGGCATTGAACACCGCCGGCGCCGTACCGCCCAGCTCCCCCACATGGCGGGCGAGGCCCACCGACGGGAACGCCTCGTTGTCCAGCGGGAAGAACTCCCACGTCGAAGCGGTGGACCAGTCGAAGGCGGGGGCCGCGTCCGGGACCCGCTCCGGCCAGCCCACACCGATCGCGATCGGCCCCCGCATGTCGGGCGGCGTGGCCTGGGCGAGCGTCGAACCGTCCGTGAACTCCACCATCGAGTGAACATACGACTGGGGGTGGACGACCACCTCGATCCGGTCGAAGGGAATGTCGTAGAGCAGATGCGCCTCGATGACCTCGAGCCCCTTGTTCACGAGCGTCGCGCTGTTCACCGTGATCACCGGGCCCATCGCCCAGGTGGGGTGGGCGAGGGCGTCCTCGCGGGTCACACCCGCCAGCTCCGCCCTGCTCCGGCCGCGGAACGGGCCGCCCGACGCGGTCACGACCAGCTTGCGCACATCGCCGCGGGTGCCTGCGGCGAGCGCCTGGAAGAGGGCGGCGTGCTCGGAGTCGACGGGGATGATCTGCCCCGGCTTGGCGAGCGCCTTCACCAGCGGCCCGCCGACGATGAGCGACTCCTTGTTGGCCAGCGCGAGGGTCCGGCCGGCCTCGAGGGCGGCCAGGGTGGGGGCGAGACCGATGGAGCCCGTGATGCCGTTCAGCACGGTGTGGCACGGGGAGGCGGCGAGCTCCGCGGCGGCGTCCGGACCGGCCAGGATCTCCGGCAGCGGCTCCGTCCCGTACAGCGCGGCGAGCGCCTCGCGCAGCGCGGGCACGGCGTCCTCGCGTGCCACCGCGACCGTCCCGGCACGCAGCTTGCGCGCCTGCTCGGCAAGAAGACCGACCCGTCCGCCGGCGGCGGACAGGGCGGTCACCCGGAAACGGTCTGGGTTACGCAGCACGAGGTCGATGGCCTGCGTACCGATGGACCCGGTGGAGCCGAGGACGACGATGTCCCGGCGGCCTTCGGAGGGATCGAAGACGATGTGCGGGTCCGCGAGGGGAGATGGGCTGTCGCTCATCCCCCCATTGTGGCCGTACTCCCTGTCCGCGTTGACAGGGAGTACCCGGCGGGCCGTCGTGATCGGGCCCGCCACGGCCGTGGCCCGTCAGCGGATCGGGCGGTGCACGTTCTCCTTCACTGTCGGGCCCGGTGTGGCGTCGGCGATCCACGGGCCTTCGCCGCTCGCGTCGACCACGCCCTCCTCCAGCCAGCTGTACGTTCCGGAGAGCACGCCGTTGACGACCTTGCGGTCCAGGTCGTCGGTGTTCGACCAGAGGCGGTTGAACAGTTCCTCGACGCGGATCCTCGCCTGGCGGCAGAAGGCGTCGGCAAGCTGGTAGGCCTCGCGGCCGTGGTCGTCGGACGCCCGGAGCATGTCCGCGCGGACGCAGGCCGCGCTCATCGCGAACAGTTCCGCCCCGATGTCGACGATCCTGCCGAGGAAGCCCTGCTTGGTCTCCATACGGCCCTGCCAGCGTGACATGGCGTAGAAGGTCGAACGGGCCAGTTTGCGGGAGCTGCGCTCGACGTACCGCAGATGCGTGGACAGGTCCTGGTGCCCCGCGGGGTGGAACTCGGCGTACGTACGTGGCAGCTGGCCCGGGCCGGTGACGAGTTTGGGGAGCCAGCGGGCGTAGAAGGCGGCCGCGTTCGCCCCGGCGCGGGCCTTGGCCGACATCGGCTTGTCGGGGTCGATGATGTCGCCGGCGACGGCCAGGTGCGCGTCCACCGCCTCGCGGGCGATGAGCAGGTGCATGATCTCGGTCGAGCCCTCGAAGATGCGGTTGATGCGCAGGTCACGCAGCAACTGCTCGGCGGGGACGGCGCGTTCGCCGCGTGCGGCCAGCGACTCGGCCGTCTCGAAACCGCGGCCGCCGCGAATCTGGACCAGCTCGTCCGCCATCAGGCAGCCCATCTCGGACCCGTAGAGCTTGGCGAGCGCGGCCTCGATGCGGATGTCGTTGCGGTCCTCGTCGGCCATCTGGGAGGCCAGGTCGACGACGGCCTCCAGAGCGAAGGTGGTCGCGGCGATGAAGGAGATCTTCGCGCCGACGGCCTCGTGCCGGGCTACGGGCTTGCCCCACTGCTCGCGCACCGCCGACCACTCGCGAGCGATCTTCAGGCACCACTTGCCGGCTCCGACGCACATCGCGGGCAGGGAGAGCCGGCCGGTGTTGAGCGTCGTCAGCGCGATCTTCAGCCCGGCGCCCTCGGGGCCGATGCGGTTCTCCGCGGGGACGCGCACCTGATGGAAACGGGTGACGCCGTTCTCGAGTCCGCGCAGCCCCATGAAGGCGTTGCGGTTCTCGACTGTGATGCCCGCGCTGTCGGCCTCGACGACGAAGGCCGTGATGCCGCCCTTGTGGCCCTCCGACTTCGGCACCCGCGCCATCACGACGAGCAGGTCGGCGACGACACCGTTGGTGGTCCACAGCTTGACGCCGTCCAGGACGTAGTCGTCGCCGTCCGGGACGGCCGTCGTGGCGAGGCGGGCCGGGTCGGAACCGACATCGGGCTCCGTCAGTAGGAAGGCGGAGATGTCGGTGCGGGCCAGCCGCGGCAGGAACCGCTGCTTCTGCTCCTCGGTCCCGAACTGCTTCAGCGGCTGGGGCACGCCGATCGACTGGTGCGCGGACAGCAGCGCGCCGATCGCCGGGTTCGCGGAGCCGACCAGGGCCAGCGCCTTGTTGTAGTACACCTGGGTGAGGCCGAGACCGCCGTACTTGGGCTCGATCTTCATGCCGAGCGCGCCGAGCTCCCGCAGACCGTTGATCACCTCGTCGGGGATCCGTGCCTCGCGCTCGATGCGGGCGCCGTCGATCTCCGTCTCGCAGAACCGGCGGAGTTTGGAGAGGAACTCCTCGCCCCGCCGAGCGGCCTCGCCGGTCGGCATCGGATGGGGATGAATGAGGTCGAGCCGGAAACGGCCGAGGAACAGCTCTTTGGCGAAGCTGGGCTTCCGCCAGTGTTGTTCGCGCGCCGCCTCCGCGACCTGTCGCGCCTCGCGCTCGCTGATCTTCGGGGTATGGGGCTGATGCAGGGGCTTGTCCGTTGGAGCGGACATTGAGGCTCACCTCGCCGCGAATCGGGGACCGCCGGGTCGATGACCGGCCGGTGGCTACTCGTTCGTAGTACCCGATTCCCGGCACCTCCACCAGCCCACGTACGGCACAGGGGGCAACGAGCAGCGGCCGGATACCCCGCCCGCTGTGCTTTTCGCAGTGCCCCTGTCCTGCGCTCTCCGTCGGCCGTTCGGGCTCCGTGCCGCCGCGGTCCGCGGTCACCGTCCGCGCCCCGACCGGCTCAGACCCGCGCAGGGTACCCGCCGGGCCGGGCAACCGGCCCGTACGGCCCGGAACGCGGCCTCCCGGCCGTGCGCCCGCGTCTCCCGGCGGGGATCGGTGTGCCCGTGGGATCAGACGTCGATCGCACCGAGCTGCTGCAGCAGACCGAAGTCGTCGAGGTTCCACCAGCTCTCGGCGATCTTGCCTCCCTCGCAGCGGAAGGTCGCGTGGCCGGTTCCCGAGATGTCCCGGCCGGTGGCCTCCATGCCCTGGTACGTGCCCACGTGTCGCCCCTTGAAGGACGCCCGTACGCACACCAGGTCGCCCTCGGCCACGAGACTCTCGATGGTGGCGACCGGTTCGAACGCCTCCATCGTTTCCTTGTTCTCGGCCTTGGCCTGCGCGAGCCCCACGTCGTAAGACGACAGGGACGGGTCGTGCTCCCGGTAGTCGGCGGTGCAGATGTCGTCCGCCGCGTCGAAGTTCCTCGCGTTGATCACGTTCTCGAAGAAACTCCGGACCACGATCTTGTTCAGCTGCTCGTCCCGCATGACGTCGAGGTCCGTGAACGACGGTTCCCCGTCGCAGAGAGCGACCATCTCCTGGAAGATCCGGTCCGTCTCCGGCAGGTTCGAGTTCTTCATCGCCTCCTCGTACGAGGGGAATTCCACGATCTCCACCACATGCGTCGAATCGGCCCGGTCACGGCCCATGATCGAGTGGGTTGCTGTCCGCTTGCCCTGCGTCGACTCGATCCAGGCGTCCATCAACCTGTCCAACTCATCGGCCCTGCTGGTCCTGCAGTCGATGACCTGCATGAATGTCATGACTTCTCCCATGGATCGGAGATCTCGGGACACCTTCAGGCTATGCCCGGCCCAGGTCGGTCGCCCTGTTGGCCGACTGGAGGGAAGGGCACGACACCGCGCCTGCGACGCCTGCGTCCGTTGGGGGATCCATCAGCGATACGGGTCGGTGAGCGCCGGGGCAGACGCCTGCCTCGATGATCGGTCGCCTTCGCCGGGGCCGTGTCGCGGCGGCCGCGCGGCGAGGGACGGTGGTAGGCGCCGAAGCCTTCTCAGCGCAGTTGCTCGGCCAGTCCGACGATGATGCCCTCCGGGCCGCGGAGGTAGCACAGCAGATAGCTGTCCTCGAACCGGGCGATCTCGCCGACGAGTTCGGCGCCGTGTGGGCGCAGGCGGGCGACGGTGTCCTCGATGTCGTCGACGGCGAACATGACGCGGTGCGTGCCCAGAATGTTGTGCGGCCGGTTGCGCGGCCCGGTGCTGATCGCCGCGGGGCTGCGGTACTTCGCCAGCTCGATCCGGCTGTGGCCGTCCGGGGTGCGGACCATCGCGATGTCACAGCGGACGCCGTCGAGTCCGGTGCACCGGTCGGCGACGGGGCCCTCGATCTCCGCCCTGCCCTCCAGCTCCATACCGAGTTCCACGAAGAACGCGATGGCGGCATCCATGTCCTCGACGACGATGCCGACGTTGTCCATCCGCTGAATCGCCATGCTGGTTTCTCCTGTTTCCTCGCGCGGCCGGTGGTCGCCTCTGATGTCCTTGGGACGGTGCCGGTGGCACGACGATTCGCCGCCGCGCGCTCGAGCATTGCGCCTCCCCCCATTGATTCACCAGTGCGGGGTCACCTCGAGTTCCCCATGTTGCCCGCCCTCCGAAGAGTCAGCCAAGATCCGTCCGTCCACGCAGGTCAGGCCCTGGATACGCAAAGACGGCCGGAGCCCCCGCACAGTGGGCTCCGGCCGCCGGTCGTGGCGTACGGCGCTACAGCGCCAGGCCGGTGAGGACCAGCACCCGCTCGTACGTGTAGTCGTCCATCGCGAAGGCCACGCCCTCGCGGCCGACGCCGGACTGCTTGGCGCCGCCGTACGGCATCTGGTCGGCGCGGTAGGACGGGACGTCGCCGATGATCACGCCGCCGACCTCGAGGGCACGGTGGGCACGGAAGGCGGTCTGCACGTCGTGCGTGAACACGCCTGCCTGGAGGCCGTACTTGGAGTCGTTGACCGCCGCGAACGCCTCGGTCTCGCCGTCGACCTTGGTCACGGTCAGGACCGGGCCGAAGACCTCCTCGCACGCGAGGGTGGCGTCGGCCGGGACGTCGGTCAGCACGGTGGGCGCGTAGGTGGCGCCGTCACGCTTGCCGCCGGTGAGCAGCTTGGCGCCGCCCTGCACCGCCTCGTCCACCCACGTCTCCACGCGCTTGGCGGCGTCCTCGCTGACGAGGGGGCCGACGTCGGTGGCGGCGTCCGACGGGTCGCCGGTGACCTGGGCCTCGACGGCGGCGACGATCCTCGGGAGCAGGCGGTCGTAGACGGTCGTGTCGGCGATCACGCGCTGCACGGAGATGCAGGACTGGCCGCCCTGGTAGTTGGAGAACGTGGCGATGCGCGTCGCCGCCCAGTCCAGGTCCTTCTCGCTCGCGAAGTCGGCGAGGACGACGGCCGCTCCGTTGCCGCCGAGCTCCAGGGTGCAGTGCTTGCGCGGAACCGAGTCCATGATCGCGTAGCCGACCTTGTCGGAACCGGTGAAGGAGATCACCGGCAGGCGCTCGTCCTGCACCAGGGCGGGCATCTGCTCGTTCGGCACGGTCAGCACGGACCAGGAGCCGGCGGGCAGGTCGGTCTCCGCGAGCAACTCACCGAGGATCAGCCCGGAAAGCGGGGTCGCCGGGGCGGGCTTCAGGATGATCGGCGCGCCGACCGCGATCGCCGGAGCGATCTTGTGGGCGCAGAGGTTGAGCGGGAAGTTGAACGGCGCGATGCCGAGCACGACGCCCTTGGGGAAGCGGCGGGTGAGCGCGAGACGGCCCTGGCCGCCGGCGTCGGTGTCGAGGCGCTGAGCCTCTCCGCCGTTGAAGCGGCGGGCCTCCTCCGCGGCGAACCGGAACACCGAGACGGCCCGGCCGACCTCGCCGCGGGCCCACTTGATCGGCTTGCCGTTCTCGGCGGAGATCAGCTGCGCGATCTCCTCCGTGCGCTCGACCAGGCGCTTCGACACGTGGTCGAGGGCGGCGGCGCGGACGTGGGCCGGCGTGGCGGCGAACTCGTCGCGCACGGCGTACGCGGCGGCGACGGCCTCCTCGACCTGGTCGGCGGTCGGTACGGACACCTTGCCGACGAGACGGCCGTCCCACGGGGACGTGACGTCGAGGACGGTCTCGCCGGTGGCCTGGCGGCCGGCGAGCCAGAAGGCGTGGGTGGAAGTCATGCGGAGTCCCGGCCCTTCCGAAGTAGTGGGGTCTGCTCGGTTGCTCTCCCCACACGGTAGGGCCGCGCGTCCGCCGGGTCGTTTGTCCGGCATGGAGTGGTCGCCTTCCGCGACTGGCCGCTTTGGCGAGTCAGCGACGCCGTTCCGTGGACACGATCAGGCAGACGCCCGCCACGACGACGACACCGCCCACCGCGATCGGCCAGGACAGCCGCTCGTCGAGGACCAGGGCGCCGAGCAGCACGGCGACCACCGGGTTGACGTACGCGTAGGTGGCCACGAGCGAGAGCGGGGCGTTGTGCAGCAGCCAGGCGTAGGCGGTGAACGCGAGCAGCGAGCCGAAGACGACCAGGTAGGCGAGCGCGGTCCACGAGCGGGCGGAGACGTCTCCCAGGACGAAGCCGTGGTGTTCGCCCCTTCCGAGGGCGACGAGGGCGCAGCCGACGCCGCCCGCGACCATCTCGTAGGCACTGGCGGCGAACGGATCGGCCGGCATCGGGATCCGGGAGGAGGAGAAGGAACCGATCGACCACATCAGGGACGCGGCGACGATGGTGAGCACGCCGGTGATGCGCACGTCGCCGCTGAGGCCGGGCAGGGTCAGCACGGCGAGTCCCGCCAGTCCGAGCGCCACTCCGCCGTAGGCGCCGCGGCCGGGCCGCTCGCCGGACGCCCGGCGCAGGACGACGACCCAGGCGGGGACCACGGCGATCAGCAACGCGGCGAGCCCCGAGGGGACGGAGGTCTCCGCGAGGACGACCAGACCGTTGCCGCCCAGGAGCAGCAGCAGCCCGACGACGGCGGCGGAGGCGAGCTGCCGCCCGGTGACCTTGAGAGCGGCCGGTCCGCGCCGCCAGGCGACCAGCGCGCCGAGGACCAGGCCGGCGACTACGAAGCGGATCGCCGCGGAGGCGAACGGCGGCATCGTCTCGACGACGATGCGTATGCCGAGGTAGGTGGAGCCCCAGACGACGTACACGATGACGAGGGCGGCCCAGACGGCTCCGGAGAGCCGGCGGCGGGCGGGGGCGGCCGGGCGCGCGGTAAGGGCGGGCGCGGCGGACGCCGGCTCAGTGGCGGGGTTTGTCATGAGCAGGAGATTAGGGAGACGTGAGCCTCGGATCCAACAATCCTGCCCGTATCCGGGCAGGATCCAGAGCATTCGGCATCCTGTTTCGAACCCGGCCCGCCTTATGGGCCCATCGCTGGAGACATGCCCCGGCTGATCGCCGCAGACCGGCGCCCGACGCAACGCTGCCTGCCGGGACCACTGCGGACCAGGAATCCCAGGCCGAACGCACCGCCGCCCTCCGGGACCGCCGCGGACCCGCAACCGCCGTTTCCCCAGAGCGGTGCCGCGCCCTACCGGGGCCGCTGGGGCTCGCCCGACGCCTTGAGCGCCAGCCACAGCTCCATGCGCACGTCCGGGTCGTCCAGCGAGCGGCCGAGGATCTCCTCCACGCGGCGCATCCGGTACCGCAAGGTGTGGCGGTGCACGCCGAGGTCGGCCGCGGCGGCGTCCCACTGGCCGTGGCGCGAAAGCCAGGCCCGGAGCGAGGCTACGAGGTCGCCCCGGCCGGTCGCGTCGTGCTCGTGCAGCGCGCGGAGCATGCCGTCCGCGAACGCGCGAACGGCGTCGTCGCCGAGCAGGGGCACGATGGATCCCGCCGCCAGTTCCTCGTGCTCGACGAGGGCGCGTCCGCGCCGCCGGGCGACCGAGAGCGCCTGCTCGGCCTGCTTGTAGGCACCCGCGGCCGCTGTAGGGCCGGTGGGCGCGGAGAGTCCGACGTAGACCTCGGCCTCGTCGGCGTCCTTGTCCCCGTAGGCCGCCAGGCAGCCGGCGGCCACCGCTCCGCCGTCCACGGCGAGCAGCACGGTGCGGCCGTCCGTCCCGTCGGGGACGGCGAGGAAGGTCTCCCCCGCCCGGCCGGCAGCCGACTCGACCGACTCGGCGAACGCGCTCAGGGCCGCGGGCCGGTCGCCCGCGCCGGTGTCCGGGTCACCGGCGGTCTCGGCGATGAGCAGCCGGAACGGGGCGTCGAGCAGTCCGCCGTACAGGTCGCCGGCGACGGCTCTGGCATGGTCCGGCTGTCCGGACAGCAGCATCCGCAACACCGCCGCGCCGAGCCGCTGTTCGGCGGCCTGAAGCGACCGGGACTGCTCCGTCGCCAGGGTCAGCAGGGCGACCGCGGAGTGCACGGCGTAGCGTTCCGCGGTCCCGAGCGGGGCCCCGGTGCCGACGGCGAGGGCGCCGCGGACCCGGCGTCCGGTGCCGAGCGACTGGAGCTCGACGCGGTCGTCGTCCTCTGCGCCGCCGACCACGGCGCTCGCGGGCGCGGCCCGCTCGCGCAGCCGCTCGACGTCGCCCGTGAGGCGGGCCGCCCGCCGGGCCGCCCAGTCGGGCGCGGCGGCGACGACCGCGCCTGAGGTGTCGTACAGCGCCGCCCATCCGTCGATGTGCGCGGCGAGCCGCGCGACGACGGCTCCCGGCCCCTCGGTGAGCGCGGCCCGGGTCAGCTCACGCTGTGCCTCGAAACCGGCGGTCACGGCCCTGTACTGGTCGGCCGCGATGGCCGCCGAGACCGCTTTGCTGATGGCGAGGAACGGGGTGCGGCGCGGCACTTCGAGGAGCGGCAGCCCTTCCTCCCTGGCGGCCTCGACGAGCGCATCGGGAATGTCCTCGTAGTAGACGCCGACCGCGAAGCCCAGTCCGACGACTCCCGCGCCGACCAGCCTGCGCACATAGCGGCGCATGGCGTCGCGGTCCTCCGCGTCGAGGGTCATGGCGGTGACGAGCAGCAGTTCGCCGCCCTCCATGTACGGCACGGGGTCGGCGAGCTCGCTGACGTGTGCCCACCGCACCGGTGTCTCGAGCCGGTCCTCTCCGGCGCGCACGGTGAGTTTGAGCGCCGAGTGCTGGACGAGCGAGGCGAGGGTGGGCGGCATGGGACCTGGGGCCCTTCGAAAGGGAGGCGGCGGGTTCGGATTTCGCCGTCCCGTATGAACGGCGTATCTCGATTCTGCCAGGGCGTAGCAGTCACCGACCGCCGGCCGTACCCGCTCGGGCCCAGGCCGGCCCCTTGAGCCCGGCTGCCCCGCTCATGCCGCGCCCGGCGGTGCCCCCTCAGGTCCGCAGGTCCACCAGCAGCGGCGGCGCGTGCTCCCCCCGTACGGACGTCAGCGACAGCACCGCGTGCCCGGCGGGCACCGAGTGGGCGAGGTCGGACGCCGACCAGCGCGCACGTTCGACCTCACGCACGGTGACCGCCTCCGCGGTGGCCGCCTTTCCGGTGACCAGGCGGCGCATCATGTGCAGCGCCTTCGTGAGGGGCTCGTCGGAGATGATCTGCCGGTTGGTGACGTCGCGGGTCTGGACCCACTCGGTGCCCCAGGTCTCGGCGAACCGGCCGCCGTCCCAGGGGGCGAGGCCGGAGAAGGCCATCCGGCAGCCGACGGCGCCGAGCAGGGGGCCGCGCAGCGGCTCGGGCACGTCCTCGAAGGTGCGCAGCGCGAGGACGACGCCGGCGTTGGCGGAGCGCAGCCGTTGCAGCGCGCGTACAGAGTCGGCGGTGACTGTGCTGGTCGCGTCGTCCAGTACGAGGCAGGCGAAGAGAGAGCGGTCGGAGCGGGTGAGCGCCGCCTCGGTGAACTGGGCGAGCACCAGCCGGGCGACGATCCGCGAGGCCTCGGCGTGGCCGCGCTCCGGCAGGTCGACACGGACCCGCAGGGGGTGCTCGATGGCGCGCAGCGAGAACGTCCGCCCCTCGCCGTCGGTACGGAAGAACGAGGCGAACGCCGGCCGGTCGAGGAAGGCGATCCGTTCCGCGAGGAGCACCCCGATGTCGTCGCCGCGGGCCGACTGCCTTTCGCGCGCGTCCAGTTCACGCAGCTGCGACGCCTCGCCCGCCTGTTCGAGGGCCCTGCGCAGCGCGTCGAGCGCGGCCGGCGCACCGCCGAGCAGTTCCCGCAGTTCCGCGACCGCGGGGAAGTGTCCGTGCACGCACCGGTAGGGGCCGATGAGCTGGGCGAGCGCGGTGGCGGCGCGCCTGCTGTCGCCGCCGGGCAGACCGGCGGCGAGGTCCCCGACGAGCGCCTCCGCGAGGATCCGGGCGGCCTCGTCGGGGTCCTCCGCGCCGCCGTAGAGGTCGAGGTCGTGAGTCGAGTCGGGGCGGCCGACGGAGACGACGAGGTCGAAGTCGCCGTCCGCCGCGACGGCGGCCCCGTGGGCGGTGACGGCCACGACGGCGGCGCGGTTGGCGAGCGCCAGCAGGCACAGCGACTCGACGACGGGCCGTACGAGCCGCACGCTCTTGCCGGACCCCGAGGGCCCGACGGCGAGCAGGGACGTGCCGAGCAGGGCGGGCTCGAGGGCGACGCCTGTGGTGCGGCGGGCGTACGGGTTGCGTGCGTCGTCGACCACGGTGCCGATCCTGACCTGGCCGGTCGCCAGGTCGTGCGTCGCCGTGCGCACCGGCAGGTCCCGCAGGCCCGACGGGTGGGCGCAGGCGGCGGGGCCGTGCCTGCGCACGGTCTCGGCGAAGGCGGCGAGCCGCTCCGGCCGGGCGTGGACGCCCTGCCATGCGCGCCGGATCCGCGCGTAGTCCACATCGCCGAGGGTCCCGGCGCGGGCCGCCTCGGCGAGCCGATCGGCGGCCTCCGTCAGGCCTGCGCTGCGCAGCTCCGGCCATTCGGCGGGATCCTTCGGCGGTGGAGGGGCGTCTTGCGGCGGTCCCGCGGTCCTCGCGCGCCTGCGCTGCACGACCGGCCAGGTGCCGGCCCGGCCGACGGCGGCGACGACCGCCGCGGCGAGGAGCACGTAGTAGATGTTCGAGACCCAGGTGAGCCAGGTGACGGTGCGCGGGATCTCGCGCCAGACGCCCGGCAGGAACACGAAGAGCGGCCACAGCGGCACCCCGTACCGCTGCCAGATCTCCTGCCAGTTCCCGACCCGGCCGAAGCCGACGGCGAGCAGCCCCAGGACGAGGCCGTTGTAGAGGTAGCTGGCCAGGACGTACATCTCGAAGTTGGCGTTGTCGGGTGACCGCCAGTCGTCGGGCACGGCCCACAGCATCGGCAGCAGCCACCAGTCGTCGACGAAGAACCACCATCCCTCGAGGTAGCGGTTCCACAGCAGGGACCAGAGCAGCCAGCCGCACAGGTAGGCGACGAAGGCTCCGCCGAAGAGCTGACGGGCGGGGACGAGGTCCGGTTCCTCTTCCGGGCGGTCACGGTGGCCCAGCCGCCAGATCCCGGGGGCCGCTGCGGGCCGGGGCACACGCAGCCACTCCGCGACCCGGGGCCGGGTGGCCGGGGCGTGGCCGGGCCGGGCGGGGGTGCCGGGCGGCACGGACGGTACCTCCGCCGGTGGACCGGCGGGACGTGGCACGGGATTGGCGCGTGTGCCGCGTGCGTCGTATGTGCCTTCGGATTCCATGAACCGCTGCCCCCTGACCAGCCAGGCCCGCTCTCTGCACGGTCAATCTAGTGCGTGCGCCCGTGGGCGGACGCACACCGGGCCATGATCCCGTCTCCCGCGGGGCCCAACGGCTCCGTGCCGTACGGAACCGGCCGGATTTCGCCCTCTCCTGCCCGTCCCGCGCCTCCGGGACCGGGCACACTCGCGCGCCTATGGCCGTGACGGACAACGACACACCCCCAATACTCCCGATCGGCGCATGCCCGCACCGGCGCGGCGCCCCTAGCCTGCGGAGAAAGACAACAAGCGTCCGGATACACCCCCAGGAGCCCCTCATGACCGCAATCCCGCAGGAGCGCCGCGTCGTCACCGCCATCCCCGGCCCGAAGTCGATCGAGCTGCAGGCCCGCCGTACCGCGACGGTCGCCGGCGGGGTGGGGTCCGTGCTGCCCGTGTTCACGGCTCGTGCGGGCGGCGCAATCATCGAGGACGTCGACGGCAACCGCCTGATCGACTTCGGCTCCGGCATCGCCGTGACCTCGGTCGGCGCCTCCGCGGAGGCCGTTGTACGCCGGGCGAGCGCGCAGCTCCAGGACTTCACGCACACCTGCTTCATGGTGACGCCGTACGAGGGCTACGTGGAGGTCTGCGAGGCGCTGGCCGAGCTGACCCCGGGCGACCACGCCAAGAAGTCGGCGCTGTTCAACTCGGGTGCCGAGGCCGTCGAGAACGCCGTCAAGATCGCGCGTGCCCACACCAAGCGCCAGGCGGTCGTCGTCTTCGAGCACGGCTACCACGGCCGCACCAACCTCACGATGGCGCTGACGGCCAAGAACATGCCGTACAAGCACGGCTTCGGCCCCTTCGCGCCCGAGGTGTACCGCGTGCCCGTGGCGTACGGCTACCGCTGGCCGACCGGCCCGGAGAACTGCGGCCCCGAGGCCGCGGCGCAGGCCATCGACCAGATCACCAAGCAGATCGGCGCGGAGAACGTCGCCGCGATCATCATCGAGCCGGTGCTCGGCGAGGGCGGCTTCATCGAGCCGGCCAAGGGCTTCCTGCCCGCGATCGTGAAGTTCGCGAACGACAACGGCATCGTCTTCGTCGCCGACGAGATCCAGTCCGGCTTCTGCCGGACCGGCCAGTGGTTCGCCTGTGAGGACGAGGGCGTCGTCCCCGACCTGATCACGACGGCCAAGGGCATCGCCGGCGGTCTGCCGCTGGCCGCGGTCACCGGCCGCGCCGAGATCATGGACGCCGCGCACGCCGGCGGCCTCGGCGGCACCTACGGCGGCAACCCGGTGGCCTGCGCCGGTGCGCTGGGCTCCATCGAGACGATGAAGGAGTTGGACCTCAACGGCAAGGCGCGGCGCATCGAGGAGGTCATGAAGGGCCGCCTGGCCGCGATGCAGGAGAAGTACGACATCATCGGGGACATCCGCGGGCGCGGCGCGATGATCGCCATCGAGCTGGTGAAGGACCCCGCGACGAAGGAGCCGAACGCCGAGGCGGCCGGCGCGCTCGCCAAGGCGTGCCACGCGGAGGGCCTGCTCGTCCTCACTTGCGGCACCTACGGCAACGTGCTGCGCTTCCTGCCCCCGCTGGTCATCGGCGAGGACCTGCTGAACGAGGGTCTCGACATCCTCGAGCAGGCGTTCGCCCGCGTCTGACCGGCGGCGACGAAGCCACTCTGTGAAGAAGCTGTGGGGGGCCGATGGCGGGATGGAGATCCGGCTGTTGGTCCCCTTCCGCCTGACGTACGGTTTCCGCAGATGAGAGAAACACCCCGCTCGCAGGAGACTGCGGGCGATCCCAGGCCGGAGCCTCCCCAGCCCCGACCTGGTCGTGCCCTCGCGCACACCACTGGAGCTGCAGGCTCCGGAACTCCTCACCGATCGGATGGCCGCCCGCCCCAAACCCCCCGGGGCGCGCGGCAAACCGGTCCGGCCGGCCACCTCGGAACCACCCCCCCTGTTCCGATGTGGCCGGCCTCTCGGCGTTCCCGGGCCGCCGTCCTTCTCTGCGTGACGCTCTTCGCGCTGATCACCTGGCAGGTGGCCGTCGAGGGGCCGCTGTTCGCCGCGGACGTTCGACTGGGACGTGCCCTGTTCGGCGCCGGGCCCGCCACCGTCACGGGACTCCTCGCCGATTTCGGCAGCATGGCCGTCGCGCTGCCTGTGCTCGCGGCGGCGGTCGGACACTCCCTCCTGCGTGAGAAGCGTCGGTGGGTGCCGGCGCTGGCCGCCGTGGCCGCGATGGCGGCGGTGCCGGCGCTTGTCGTCCCGCTGAAGCTGTGGATCGCCCGTCCCGCCCCGCTGGAGCCGGGCACCGGCTGGTACCCGTCGGGCCACACGGCGACCGCGATGGTCGCCTACTGCGGCGCCGCGCTGCTCGTCACGCCGTATCTGCGCCGGAGATGGGCGATGCCCGCCGCCGGGGCGCTCACCCTGGCGACGGGCATCGGTCTGGTGCTGCGCGGCTACCACTGGCCGCTGGATGTGCTCGGCAGCCTGTGCCTCTTCGGGGCGCTGCTGCCGTTCCTCAACTCCATCTGTAGGCGTCGAAGTTCCTGGAGAACTCGAACTGGTTGAAGCGGTCCCAGTTGATGGACCAGGTCATCAGGCCGCGCAGGGCCGGCCAGGTGCCGTGAGTTCGGTACGAGCCGCAGGCCGAGGCCACCTTCTTCGTCAGGCAGTCGAGTGCCTTGTTCACCTCGGCGGGCGAGGTGTGGCCGTTGCCCGCCTGGGTGGAGGCCGGGAGTCCGATCGCCACCTGTTGGGGCACGAGGGCGGGGAAGAACTTCGCCTGGTCGCCTGCGACCGGGAAGCCGGTGAGGAGCATGTCGGTCATGGCGATGTGGAAGTCCGCGCCGCCCATGGAGTGGTACTGGTTGTCCAGGCCCATGATCGGGCCGGAGTTGTAGTCCTGGACGTGCAGCAGGGTGAGGTCGTCGCGCAGGGCGTGGATGACCGGGAGGTACGCCCCGGCGCGCGGGTCCTGGCCGCCCCAGGGGCCGGACCCGTAGTACTGGTACCCGAGTTGGACGAAGAAGGTCTCGGGGGCCATGGTGAGCACGAAGTCCGGGCCGTACTTGACCTTCAGGGTCTTGAGCGCCGAGATCAGGTTGACGATCACGGGCGAGGTGGGGCTGCGGAAGTCGGTGTCGCCGGTGTTCAGTGACAGGGAGTGGCCCTCGAAGTCGATGTCGAGGCCGTCGAGGCCGTAGTCGTCGATGATCTTCGAGACCGATGTGACGAAGGCGTCGCGAGCACCCGTCGTGGCGAGCTGCACCTGCCCGTTGGCGCCGCCGATGGAGATCAGCACCTTCTTGCCGGCGGCCTGCTTGGCCTTGACGGCGGCCTTGAACTCCGCCTCCGACTCCACGTTCGGGCATTCGGCGACCGGGCAGAGCCTGAAGCGGATGTCGCCGGAAGTGACGGAGGTCGGTTCGCCGAAGGCGAGGTTGATGACGTCCCACGAGTCGGGGACGTCGGCCATGCGGGTGTAGCCGGAGCCGTTGGCGAAGCCGGCGTGCAGATAGCCGACGAGGGCGTGGGCGGGCAGGTCGCCGCCGGTGTCGCCGCCGCCGGAGGTGGTCGTGGCGCTGACGGCGGCGGACTTGGGCGACTCGCCCGCCTCGTTGGCGGCGGAGACCTGGAACGTGTAGCTCGTGGCGGCGGTCAGCCCGGTCACGGTGGTGGAGGTGCCGCCGACGGTCGCGACCCGCGCGCCGTCCCGGTAGACGTGGTAACTGGTCGCACCGGAAGCGGAGTTCCACGTCAGCGGTACGGAGGTGGACGCGGGGCTGCCGGCACGCAGGCCACCGGGCGCGGCCGGGACGGTGGCGGGGTCGCCGCCGGGGCCGAAGAGCGAGATGTCGTCGGCGTGATAGGCAGGGGTGCCGTACCAGCCGTGGGTGTAGAGCGTCACGGAGGTGGTCGACGGCCCGGTACGGAACGAGGTCGTCAGCTTCTGCCAACCGGGCGCGGACGCCGTCCAGGTGGAGACGTCGGTGGTACCGGTGCCCGACGCGCCGAGGTAGACGTAGCTGCCCTGGACCCAGCCACTGAGCGTGTAGGCGGAGTCAGGCCTCACGGTGACGGTCTGGGCGCACTTCGCGTTGTCGCTGCCGGCCGGGGTGGCCTTGAGCACGGAGGTGCCACCGTGGGTGGGCGAGGCGACGGCGACGCCGCTGCCCGCGGTGCAGGTCCAGCCTGCGAGCCCGGCTTCGAAGCCTCCGTTGCGGGCGAGTTCGGTGTCGGCCGCCGCCGCTGACCCGGTGGTGGCGACGAGTCCTGTGACAGCGAGGACGGCTGCCGCAACGGCAGCCGTAAGTCTTGTGCGGTCCACAACAGCCTCCGGGCGTGGGGGGATTCGAGTGCGGCGGCCACAACATGGTCCAGACCAATCAGGTTGTCAAGACCTCTGGCATTCCTGGAGCGCCACGCCGCGCTCGGTCCCTGCCGTCGCGCGCGAGCCCCGCGGCGGCCTCGTGCATGGCGAGCTCCAGCAGTGAGGGATCGGTGAGTGTCCCGGAGCCGTCCGGAGGGATCAGCCAGCGCACCCGCCCCGCCCTCCTGCCCGGACAAGGGACGACGATCCAAGTGCCCTGCCCCGCCGTGCGGACACCGGTGCCCAGCCACCGTCCCGCGGTGCCGGGCGGCACGAAGAAGCCCATGCGGGACTCACCGAATCCGGAGAGGACCGGACCCGGCCGGTCGACCAGCCGGGTCAGCACATCCAGCGTGGAATACCCCAGCTCGCCGGGCAGGATCAGTACGTCCCAGCGCCGGCCGGCCGGCAGGAGGGCGACCCCGTGCTGGTTCCGCTCCCACTCCCACCGGCAGGCCTCCGGTTCCGGCGCCACCGCCGCCAGCCGCTCCATCGCGATCCTGCCGCTCGTTCCGGTCATGGTCCGGTCTCCGTTTCCGTGTGCACGAGGGTGCTTGTACGCACAGAGGGCGGAGCGAGCCCATCCATTAGGCGGCTCGGGGGATCAACCGTCGGTGAGCCGCACCGCGCGTCCGGGACGCGGCGGGCAGCGTCGGCCGGGGCGGCGGGTCAGCTGTCGAAGCCCAGGCCGAACCGGTCCATCGTCCGCAGCCACAGATTGCGCCGGCCGCCGTTGGCGTCGGCCCTCGCCATGGCCCACTTGGTCAGGCCGATACCGGCCCACGCCACCGGTTCCGGCGGGAACGGGAGCGGCTTGCTTCGCACCATCTTCAGCTCGGTCCGCTCGGTCCGCTCCCCTGACAGCAGGTCGAGCATCACGTCGGCGCCGAACCGGGTCGCGCCGACGCCGAGGCCCGTGAAGCCGGCCGCGTAGGCGACCTTGCCGCCGTGCGCGGTGCCGAAGAACGCGGAGAAGCGGGTGCAGGTGTCGATGGCACCGCCCCAGGCGTGGCTGAAGCGGAGCCCTTCGAGCTGCGGGAAGCAGCGGAAGAAGTGCGACGCCAGCTTCAGATAGGTCTCCGGCCGGTGGTCCATCTCGGCGCGCACCTTGCCGCCGAAGGGATAGACGGCGTCGTAGCCGCCCCACAGGATGCGGTTGTCGGCGGTGATACGGAAGTAGTGGAACTGGTTGGCGCTGTCGCCGAGCCCCTGACGCCGCTGCCAGCCGACGGAGGCGAGCTGGGCGGCGCTGAGCGGCTCGGTCATCAGCGCGTAGTCGTACACCGGGACGGTGTAGGCGCGTACCCGCCGGACCAGCGAGGGAAAGACGTTCGTGCCGAGCGCCACCCGGTGCGCGAGGACGCGGCCGTAGGGGGTGCGGACGACGATGCCCGGGCCGAAGGGCGTGAGCCGCAGGCCGGGGGTGTTCTCGTAGATGCGCACCCCGAGCTCCAGACACGCCCGGCGAAGGCCCCAGGCCAGCTTCGCCGGGTGCAGCATCGCCACCCCGCGGCGGTCCCACAGCCCGCCGAGGAAGGTCGGCGAGTCGACCTCCGCGCGCATCGCGTCCGCGTCGAGGAGTTCGAGGCCGGTGAATCCGAGCCGGGTGGCCTCCTTATGCGTCTCGCGGAGCTCGGCGAGCTGGTGGGGCTCGGTGGCGACGTCGATCTCACCGGTGCGTTCGAAGTCGCAGTCGATGCGGTACCGGCCGACGGCCTCCTCGATGGCGTCGAGGTTGCGCCCGCCGAGCTCCTCCAGCTTGGTGAGCTCCTCCGGCCAGCGGGCCAGTCCGTTGCCCAGGCCGTGGGTGAGCGAGGCGGCGCAGAAGCCGCCGTTGCGGCCGGAGGCGGCCCAGCCCGCCTCCCGGCCCTCGATCAGGACGACGTCCCGTGCCGGGTCCCGCTCCTTGGCGAGCAGCGCCGTCCACAGTCCGCTGTATCCGCCCCCGACGACAAGGAGGTCGCACCTCTCGTCGCCGGCGAGGGCGGGCAGCGGCTCGGGCTTGCCGGGGTCTTCCAGCCAGAACGGCGCGGGCCGCGCGTCGGAGAGTGATCGTGCAGATGTCATGGCGGCTGGGGCCATGGTTCCCACTCCTTCTGGGTGCTACCGGATCCGGTGCCGGTGGGGCCGGTCCGGTCTACCGGGTCAGGGCGCGCTTCTTCCGGCGGCTGCTGATGATCTGACCGCCGGCCACGATCAGTACGGCGACGACGAACATGGCCGTACCGATGACGTTGATCTGGACCGGCGTACCGCGCTGGGCCGAACCCCACACGAACATGGGGAAGGTGACGGTGTTGCCGGAGTTGAAGTTGGTGATGATGAAGTCGTCGAAGGACAGGGCGAAGGCCAGCATCGCGCCGGCGGCGATGCCCGGTGCCGCGATCGGGAGCGTGACCCGCAGAAACGTCTGAACGGGCCCGGCGTAGAGGTCTCTCGCCGCTTCCTCCAGCCTGGGGTCCATCGACATGACCCGCGCCTTCACCGCCACCACGACGAAGCTGAGACAGAACATGGTGTGCGCGATGAGGATGGTCCAGAAGCCCAGCTCGGCCCCGAGGTTGAGGAAGAGCGTCAGCAGCGAGGCGGCCATGACCACTTCGGGCATCGCCATCGGCAGGAAGATCAGCGAGTTGATCGTGCCGCGGGCCCGGAACCGGTAGCGGACGAGCGCGAAGGCGATCATGGCGCCGAGGACGGTCGCGCCGACCGTCGCCCACAGCGCGATCTGCAAGGAGAGCGCGAGCGAGCCGCACAGGTCGGCGACGCCGCACGGGTCGCGCCACGCGTCGGTGGAGAACTCCCGCCAGGCGTAGTTGAAGCGCCCGGCCGGCTTGTTGAACGAGAACACCATCACGACGATGTTCGGCAGGATCAGGTACGCGAGCGTGAGCAGTCCCGCGATGACGACGATGTTGCGCCTTGCCCAGCTCATCAGACCAGGTCCTCCGTTCCGGCCCGGCGGATGTAGACGGTGACCGTGATCAGCACGATCGCCATCAGGATGAACGACAGCGCGGCCGCCGTCGGGTAGTCGAGCACCCGCAGGAACTGCGACTGGATGACGTTTCCGATCATGCGGGTGTCGGTCGAGCCCAGCAGCTGGGCGTTGACGTAGTCACCGCTCGCCGGGATGAACGTCAGCAGCGTCCCGGAGACCACGCCCGGCATGGACAGCGGGAGGGTCACCTTGCGGAAGGTCGTGGCGGGCCTGGCGTACAGGTCCCCGGCCGCCTCGTGGAGCCGCGGGTCGATCCGCTCCAGCGAGGTGTAGAGCGGAAGGATCATGAACGGCAGGAAGTTGTACGTCAGACCGGTGACGACCGCCAGCGGTGTGGCGAGCACGCGGCTGCCTTCGGTGAGACCGAGCCAGCTGGTGACGTCCAGGAACCCGACGGCGCCCAGCGCCTCCACCACGGGTCCGCCGTCCGCGAGGATCGTCTTCCAGGCGAGTGTGCGGATCAGGAAGCTGGTGAAGAAGGGTGCGATCACCAGTACCAGCAGCAGATTGCGCCAGCGGCCGGCCTTGAACGCGATGAGATACGCGAGCGGATAGCCGAGCAGCAGGCACAGTGCGGTGGCGGTGCCCGCGTACAGCAGCGATCGCAGGAACTGCGGGTAGTACTCGCTCAGCGCGTCCCAGTAGGTCGCGAAGTGCCAGGTGACCTTGAAGCCCTCCTCCAGGGACCCCGTCTGCACGGAGGTCGACGCCTGGTAGACGAGGGGCAGCACGAAGAAGACGACCAGCCACAGGATGCCCGGGAGCAGCAGCCAGTAGGGGACCAGCCTGCGGCGCACCGGCGTCCTGTGGGCGGGCGGCCCGCCGGGGGCGGGCGACAGCGGCGGTGCCTGGGTGACGGTCATGGGCGCTCCCCCACCGTCTCCACACCAGCGTCGATGGCCTGGGCGGCGTCGAGGCCGAAGGTGTGCTCCGGGTTCCAGTGCAGGACGACCTCGGCGCCCGGCTCCAGGCCTGCCCGGTGTTCGACGTTCTGTGCGTAGACCTCGAGGCCCTTGCCCGCCGGGCTCTCGACGACGTACTGCGTGGAGACGCCGATGAAGGACGAGTCGAGGATCCGGCCCGTGACAGAGTTGCGGCCGGCGGGTACGGCGTCCGCGTCGGCGACGGGAGTCAGGGAGATCTTCTCCGGCCGGACCCCGACCAGGAGCCGGCCGCCGGCGGCGGTGGCCTCCGGACAGCGCCCGCCGGGCAGCCGGAGCTTGCCGCCGCCCGCGGTGACGACGACCTCGCCGCCCGAGCTCTGGACCACCTCGGCCTCGATGAGGTTGGAGGTGCCGAGGAAGTTGGCGACGAAGGTGGTCCGCGGGTTCTCGTACAGCTCCGCCGGCGCTCCGAGCTGTTCGACCCTGCCCCCGTTCATCACCGCGACCGTGTCGGCCATGGTCATGGCCTCCTCCTGGTCGTGGGTGACATGGACGAAGGTGATGCCGACCTCCGTCTGGATGCGCTTGAGCTCGAGCTGCATCTGGCGCCGCAGCTTGAGGTCGAGAGCGCCGAGCGGCTCGTCGAGCAGCAGGACCTGCGGGTGGTTGATGAGCGCGCGGGCGACGGCGACCCGCTGCTGCTGGCCACCGGAGAGCTGGTGCGGCTTGCGCTGGGCGAAGTCGCCGAGCTGGACGAGCTCCAGCATGTCGTCGACCTGCTTCTTAACGGACTTGACGCCGCGGCGTCGCAGGCCGAAGGCGACGTTCTCGTAGATGCTCAGGTGCGGGAAGAGCGCGTAGCTCTGGAAGACCGTGTTCACGGGGCGCTTGTGCGGCGGCAGGGCGGTGACGTCCTTGTCGCCGAGACGGACGGTGCCCGTCGTCGGGTCCTCGAGTCCGGCGATCATCCGCAGCGTGGTTGTCTTTCCGCAGCCGGAGGCGCCGAGCAGGGCGAAGAACGAGCCCTGGGGGACGGTCAGGTCCAGCGGGTGGACGGCCGTGAAGGAGCCGTAGGTCTTGCTGATCCCGGAGAGGCGGACATCGCCGCCCGCTTGCTTGTCAGTCATGGGTCGCGATCCCAGGTGTCGGGGGACGGGGGGCGGGTCAGGCGCCGATGAGCTTGGCGAACTTCTCTTCGTACGCCGTCTCTTCCTTGGAGGAGAGCGAGCGGAACGAATGGGACTTGGCGGCCATGGCCTCGTCCGGAATGATCAGCGGGTTCTTCGCCAGCTCCGGATCGATCTTGGCGAGTTCGGCGCCGACGCCGGCGACCGGGCACACGTAGTTGATGTACGCGGCGAGCTGCGCGGCGACGGGCAGCTCGTAGTAGTAGTCGATGAGCCGGGTGGCGTTCTTGCGGTGCCGTGCCTCGGCCGGGACGAGCAGGTTGTCGGTCGCCGTGACATAACCGGCGGCCGGGATCGCGTACTTGATGTCGGGGTTGTCGGCCTGGAGCTGGATCACGTCACCCGCCCAGGCGAGACAGGCGGCGATGTCGCCCTTGGCCAGGTCGGCGGTGTAGTCGTTGCCGGTGAAGCGGCGGATCTGCTTCTTGTCGACGCCCTTCTGAAGGCGCCCGATGGCGGCGTCGTAGTCGGCGTCGGTGAACTTGCCGGGGTTCTTGCCCATGTCGAGCAGGGTCATCCCGACGCTGTCGCGCATCTCGGTGAGGAAGCCGACGCGGCCCTTGAGCGCCGGGTCGTCGAGCAGCTGTGTGACGGAGTCGACCTTCCGGCCGCGGGTCGCCTTCGAGTTGTAGGCGATGACGCACGGGATGCCGGTCCACGGGTACGAGTAGGCCCGGCCGGGGTCCCAGTCCACGGTGCGGAACTGGGGGGAGAGGTTGGCGTAGGCGTGCGGCAGCAGCGACGGGTCGAGCTTCTGGGCCCAGCCGAGCCGGATGATCCGGGCCGCCAGCCAGTCGGTGACGTTGATCAGGTCGCGGCCGGTGTCCTGGCCGGCCGCCAGCTGCGGCTGGATCTTGCCGAAGAACTCGACGTTGTCGTTGATGTCCTCGGTGTACTTGACCTTGATCCCGGTCCGCTTCGTGAACGCCTCGAGGGTCGGGCGGCTCTTCCCGTCCTCGCTGGTGTCCATGTACTCGGTCCAGTTGGAGAAGGTGAGCTGTTTCTCCTTGTCCGAGTGGTCGTCGGAGTCGGCGGCTCCGCTCTCTCTCTTGGCGGGCGGGATGCCGCAGCCGCTCAGGATGCCCGCGCCGCCGACGGCGAGCGCGCCGGCGCCAGACACCCGCAGCAGCGAACGGCGGGACAGCGCCCCTCGCCCGTTCGTCAGGCTGCGCCGCATGGCCGCCAGCTGGGCCGCGGAGAGGCGCTCGGTCTCGTACTGCTCCATGACGCTCTGCCCTTTCGGGGTGGATGTGGCCGCGACGAGCGCGGCCGGCGGCTATCGGCCTGTGAAGATCGTGCGGTGCCAGTCCTTGCGGACCACGGCGGTGTTGTCGTACATCACGTGCTTGACCTGCGTGTACTCGTCGAAGGAGTACACCGACATGTCCTTCCCGAAGCCGCTGGCGCCGTATCCGCCGTGCGGCATCTCGCTGATGATCGGAATGTGGTCGTTGACCCACACGCAACCGGCCCTGATCTCCCGGGCGGCACGGCCGGCGCGGTACACGTCCCGGGTCCAGGCGGAGGCCGCCAGCCCGTAGGG
Organism: Streptomyces sp. WAC00040; assembly: GCF_056835925.1. NCBI lineage: Bacteria > Bacillati > Actinomycetota > Actinomycetes > Kitasatosporales > Streptomycetaceae > Streptomyces > Streptomyces sp. WAC00040. The sequence goes on along the minus strand of NZ_JAKQZE010000001.1, from coordinate 3,536,673 downwards.
CGTGTCGTTCGCGAGAGCGAGGCCCTCGTCGTCGGTGTCGAAGGGCAGCACGACCAGGACGGGTCCGAAGATCTCCTGCTGGACGATCTCGCTGTCCTGGGCGGCACCGGTGATCAGAGTGGGCAGGTAGTAGGCGCCGTCGCGCAGCTCCCCTTGTGGCGCTTCGCCGCCGGTCACCACGGTGGCGTAACCGCGGGCCCGGTCGACGACGGCGGCGACGCGGTCGCGCTGCAGATGGGAGACGAGCGGACCGAGGTCCGTCGCCGGGTCGAACGGGTCACCGAGCCGGACCGTCGCCATCAGGTCGGCGACCGCGGCGACGAAGGCGTCGTACAGCGGCCGCTGGACATAGGCGCGGGTGGCCGCGGTGCAGTCCTGGCCGGTGTTGATGAGCGATCCGGCGACCGCCCCGTGCGCGGCGGCCTCGAGGTCGGCGTCGTCGAAGACCACGAACGGGGCCTTCCCGCCGAGTTCGAGGTGGAGGCGCTTGACGGTGTCGGTGGCGATACGGGCGACGCGTTTGCCGACTGCGGTCGAGCCGGTGAAGGAGGTCATGTCGATGTCCGGATGGCCGACGAGGTGCTCGCCGGCGTCCCTGCCGGCGCCGCTGACGATGTTGACGACGCCGTCGGGGACACCGGCCTCGGTGGCCGCCTGGGCGAACATCAGCGAGGTGAGCGGGGTGATCTCGGCGGGCTTCAGCACGATGGTGTTGCCTGCGGCGATGGCTGGCAGAACCTTCCAGGCGGCCATCTGCAGCGGATAGTTCCAGGGGGCGATGGAGCCGACCGTGCCGATCGGTTCACGCCGTACGTACGAGGTGTGGTCGCCGCTGTACTCGCCCGCGGACCGCCCCTCGAGGTGACGGGCGGCGCCGGCGAAGAACGCGGTGTTGTCGATGGTGCCGGGGACGTCGAACCCCGTACTCAGTCTGATGGGCTTGCCGCACTGCAGCGACTCGGCACCCGCCAGGTCCTCGGCCTGGTCGGCGAGGACGGCCGCGAAGCGGTGCAGCGCCTCGGAGCGCTCGCCGGGGGTGGCACCGGCCCAGCCGGGCCGGGCGTCGCGAGCGGCGGCAACGGCCGCGTCCACGTCCGCGGGGCCGGCCAGTTCGTACGTGTGGATCGTCCGCCCCGTGGCCGGATCGACGATGTCCTGCGTACGCCCCGAGGTTCCGGGTCGCAGCTTTCCGCCGATGAACTGCGCGCCGGCAGCGAAGCGGTCCTGCGTCTGGAAGCGGTTGCCCATAGCGCTCTCCGTAGTCCCAGCTCGAATTGAGTGCCGATCCTGACAGAGGGTGACCCATGCAACAAGGGATTCCGTTGTTGCCATTTGATTACGCGACGGAATCGGTCGACCATGTGTCGCGTCATCGGGGCCCGCACAGGACGGGATGTCAGTGGTGGCTGCCAGACTCCTGTGCATGGGGACGATCAATGAGCTGATCGAGAGCACGGCGGCCGGGCGACGGGTGAAGTACCTGCACTTCTGGGGGCACACACCACGCAGGGACGGCACCGTCGGCAGCAGTTGCCTGAGTCAGTGGTGGCCGTCACCGTTCGAGGTCGACGGCGTGCGGTACGCGACGGCGGAGCACTGGATGATGGCGTCCAAGGCCCGGCTGTTCGGCGACGCGGAGGCGGAGCGGCAGGCGCTGGCCGCGAAGTCACCGGCGGAGGCCAAGAAGGCCGGGCGGCTGGTGCGCGGCTTCGACGACGCCGTATGGGAGCGCGAGCGGTTCGACATCGTGCGCTCGGGCAGCGTGCACAAGTTCGGGCAGGACGCGGCGCTGCGCGACTTCCTGCTGGCCACGGGGGACCGGGTGCTCGTCGAGGCCAGCCCGATGGACCGCATCTGGGGCATCGGGCTGGCCGCGGACGACGAGCGGGCGCAGGACCCCGCGCGCTGGCGCGGGCTCAATCTGCTGGGGTTCGCGCTGATGGAGGCACGCGAGGAGCTGCGGAGCGGCCTCGGCTGACAGCGGCCGGACCGGGGCATCCCGCCCGGTCCAGGAGGAAGGACCTAGCGGGTGACGTCGACGACCAGGTGGTTCGAGTAGCTGTCGTAGTCGTAGTCGTCCTGCTTGTTCTCCTCGTTGATCGCCGTGGTGATGCCCCAGGCGATCAGCGCGATGACGACGGCACCGATGACGATGCCGCACGCGCCGAGGATGATGCCCGCCAGCGCCATGCCGCCGTTGGTGGCCTCGCCCCGCTGGGCGCGCTTGCGGCCCAGGATGCCGAAGATCAGCGCGAGGATGCCGAGGACGATGGCGACGACGCCGTACAGACAGAACAGGCAGACGGAGAGGATGCCGAGCACCATCGCGGTGATTCCCATGCCGTTGGCCGGCTGCTGCTGCCAGCCCGCGGTCTGGCCGTAACCGGGGTAGCCCGGGTACCCCGCGCCGTACGGGTCCGGGGCGCCGAAACCGGCGGCCGGGGGCTGCGGCAGGCTCGGGGCGGCCGGGTAGCCGTAAGCTCCCGCGGCCGGCTGGGCGGGTGCGGGCCCGCCCGGTGCGACGGGCGGCGGCGGGACGGACCCGGTGTCCTCGGGGCCCGAGCCGGGCATCGAGATGACCGTGGGCTGGTCGTGCACTCCGGGCGGGGCCGCTGCCGGCTTGTCCAGGGGCACCTTGCCGGCTGCGCTGCTGCTCTCCGGCGGAGCCCACGGGTCGTGCGGCTGAGGCCCGCCGGGCGGCTGGGCCTGATTGTCGGACATCGTTCTCCCCCATCGGTGGTCCGGCCATGTTACGGCCTCGGTCCCCGGCGTCGGGGGCCGCCTACCATGATCCCGGAGCACAACCACCGCCCGGCGAACGGGGCCTGTCGCCGGTACGCGGGAGCGGCCCGTCCCACCTGGAGGAATCCGATGACCGATCTGCGTCCTTTCATCGCAGGGCTGCCCAAGGCGGAGTTGCATGTGCACCATGTCGGTTCCGCCTCTCCGCGGATCGTCGCGGAACTGGCCGCCAACCACCCGGACTCGAAGGTGCCCGCCGATGCCGAGGCACTCGCCGACTACTTCACCTTCACCGACTTCGCGCACTTCATCGAGGTCTACCTCTCGGTCGTGGACCTGATCCGCACCCCTGAGGACGTTCGGCTGCTCACCTTCGAGGTCGCCCGTGACATGGCGCGGCAGAACATCCGCTACGCGGAGCTGACCATCACGCCCTTCAGCTCCACCCGCCGCGGCATCGACGAGAAGGCCTTCATGGCCGCCATCGAGGACGCCCGCGTCGCGGCGGAGCGGGAGCTCGGGGTGGTGCTGCGCTGGTGCTTCGACATCCCCGGCGAAGCAGGTCTCGAGGCGGCGGCGGAGACCGCCCGGCTCGCGGTCGACCTGCGGCCGGAGGGCCTTGTCTCCTTCGGTCTCGGCGGACCCGAGATCGGCGTTCCGCGCCCGCAGTTCAAGCCGTACTTCGACCGCGCGATCGCCGCCGGGCTGCGTTCGGTGCCGCACGCCGGCGAGACGACCGGGCCGCAGACGATCTGGGACGCGCTGAACGACCTGCGGGCCGAGCGCATCGGGCACGGCACCAGCGCGGTGCGGGACCCGAAGCTGCTGGCGCACCTCGCCGAGCACCGGATCCCGCTGGAGGTGTGCCCCACGTCCAACCTCGCCACCCGGGCGGTCACCGACCTCGAGCAGCACCCGGTCAAGGAGATGGTCTCCGCCGGCGTCCTGGTCACGGTCAACAGCGACGACCCGCCTATGTTCGGCACCGACCTCAACCACGAGTACGCGGTCACCGCCCGGCTGCTGGACCTGGACGAACGCGGTGTCGCCGGACTCGCCAAGAACGCGGTGCAGGCGTCGTTCCTCGATCCGGCCGGCAAGGCCCGGATCGTCTCGGAGATCGACACCTACACCGCCGAGTGGCTCTCCCGCTGACATGGGCGCGGTGACGGTGGTCGCCCACCGCGGCGACCCGTACCGGTTCCGTGAGAACACCCTGCCCTCGCTGCGCTCGGCCCTGGAGCGCGGGGCGGACGCGGTCGAGATCGACGTGCGCCTCACCAGGGACGATGTCCCGGTGCTGCTGCACGACGCGACACTGAAGCGGTTGTGGGGTCACGACCGGCCGCTTGCGGGGCTCACGAAGGCGGAGCTCGACGGCCTCACCCACGGCGGGGTGCCCACCCTGCGCGAGGCGCTGACCGGACTCGGGCCGCACCGGCTGATGATCGATCTGCCCGGCGCGACGCCGGAGTCGGTGCGGCGCGTGGTGGACACCGTCCGCGACTGCGGTTCGGCGGATCTCGTCTACTACTGCGCCGGCCCGGCGACGATGCTCGCCGTCCGCGCGGCCGACGCCGCCGCGGAGATCGCGATGACCTGGACGACGCTGGCTCCGCCGCGGCCCGCGCTGCTCGAGGCCGTGAAGCCGCGCTGGCTCAACTACCGTTTCGGCCTGGTGGGGCGGGAGTTGACGGACCGTGTGCACCGGGACGGTCTGCTCGTCTCCGCGTGGACGGCGGACACCCGCCGTACGATGCGGCGACTGATCGACTGTGGCATCGACTCGATCACCACGAATCGGGTCGACGCCCTCAAGGCCGTCCTCGAAGACTCGCGCTCTTCGAAGGGACCTCGCAGGTGACGGACCGGATCCGCACGGACATGGCCCACAACTGCCGTGTCCCGAACGACATCGTCCCGTGCGCACACCGGGGAGCCCCGCAGGCGGCGGCGGTGCCGCGGTTCGGCACGCGCTGCCTCCGCAGGCCGAGCGCCTGGGCGTGCTGCCCTCACTGCCGCTGATCGTGGCGGCCTCCGTGGGGCTGAACAGCGGGTCGCTGCGGGAGCCGACTTCTCCCTGTTCGTGGCCGGCGCTGACTACGCCTTCGGGCGGCTCGCCGACACCAGGAAGGCGTACATCGCGGCGGTGGAGGACCGGGCGTTCCAGCCGGAGCGGGCGAACCGGATCGAGGCGGAGCAGTCGGCCTCGCGGGAACGGGCTCGGATCGCCCGGGAGACGCACGCCATCCTCTCCCAAGGACGGTTGCGGGCCGGGTCCGTGACGAAGGTCCTCACCGCGGCGACGGTGCTGACGGCACCGGTCCGGCCGCGCTCGACGGGGCCGTCAGCGCCTCGAGCCGCTTGATCCTGCGGCGGACGAGGTACAGCGGGATCACGCCGAAGACGCCGAAGGACATGTCGATGACCGACCACCAGAAGGGGATGCCCCGGATCGGGCCGCAGATCAGGGCGAGCGGAATGATCCCGGCGCAGGCGATCATGCCGAACTCGACGACCCAGACGTTGCGCACGGGGTCGCGGTAGGGCCCGTAGAAGGCGACGGCGATCACGAGGTGGGCGAAGGCGAGCCAGTCGGTGCCGTAGAGCACGAACGGGTACTTCGCCTCGGTCGCGTCGAGTCCTTCCCGTACCCGCCCGATCCACTCCATGAGGGCGGGCAGTTGCTCGGGGAGCGGGGAGGCGGACGACCCCAGTAGATCCTCGAGCAGGCGCAATTCCGTCACCAGGGGAAACGCCGTCGCCCCGCTGAGCACCAGACACACGACGAAGAAGGCCAACCACACGCGTATCCCCCGCACGAGGGCTGCTCGCTCGCTCATACCGGCACCCTACGGCAGAAGTGAACGTGTTCAAAACTAGCGGGACCCGCGGATCCTCCGGCCGACCGCGTGGGCCACCGCGGTCGCACCGGCGGCCATCGCCAGCCCCGCCACCACATCCCGCGACCTGGCCGGCCGCAGCACACCGGCGCGCCGGAGCCGCCCCCTGGCCCACAGCGCGAACGGCACCACGATCAGCGGGGAGGTCACCGAGCCCGGGGTGTAGCCGCGGAAGGCGGCCGCCTGGGCGAGATGCACCAGGCCATGCAGCCCGAACCCGTCCACCGCGCCCTGATAGAAGGCCGACCTGCCGCCCGTGCGGTGTCCCGCGACGGCTGCCGCCCCCACGATCGCGGCCATCACCCCCACCGCCGCGGTGAACTCCCGCTCGTCCACCGCCTCCATCGCCCGCCAGACCCGGTCGGGGGCCTGCGGAAACCGCTTGCGGAGCACGGGAAGGTTCTCCCGTATCCACCGGGGCCCGGTGGCCAGCTCCTCCAGGTCGTGCAGGGCCCAGGCGGCCAACAACCCGTATGTCACAGTCGCGTTGAGACGGTCGTCGCTCATGATCCCAAGTCTGCTCCATGAGCCGTCGCGGTACCGCGCTCTCACGGATCCCCGTGGGCTTTGAGGGGGCCGGGGCCTGCGGACGGCCTCGCGGTTCGTTCGCCGTGGATGCGGTCGCATTCGTCAGCAGCCCAATGGGACCCGCCGCACGGCAGCGCGCCCGGTGCACAAGTGCACCGGGCGCGCAGCGATCTCGGAAGGAACTCAGCCGTCGAGCGAGGTCATCACGTGCTTGATGCGCGTGTAGTCGTCGAAGCCGTACGCCGACAGATCCTTGCCGTAGCCGGACTTCTTGAAGCCGCCGTGGGGCATCTCCGCGACGAGCGGGATGTGGGTGTTGATCCACACACAGCCGAAGTCCAGCGCCTTGGACATCCGCATGGCCCGCGCGTGGTCCTTGGTCCACACCGAGGAGGCCAGCGCGTACTCCACGCCGTTCGCCCACTCGAGGGCCTGCGACTCGTCCGAGAAGGACTGCACGGTGATGACCGGTCCGAAGACCTCGTTCTGGATGATCTCGTCGTCCTGCTTGAGGCCGGAGACGACGGTGGGGGCGTAGAAGTAGCCCTTGTCTCCGACCCGCTGCCCACCCGACTCGACCTTGGCGTGCGCCGGGAGGCGGTCGATGAAGCCGGTGACCTGGTCCAGCTGGTTCGCGTTGTTCAGCGGACCGTAGAGCACGTCCTCGTCGTCCGGGGCGCCGGTCTTCGTCTCCGCGGCCGCCTTGGCGAGCGCTGCCACGAACTCGTCGTGGATCGAATCCTGCACGAGCACGCGGGTGGCCGCCGTGCAGTCCTGGCCGGCGTTGAAGAAGCCCGCCACCGAGATGTCCTCGACGGCCTTGGCGATGTCGGTGTCCTCGAAGACCACGACCGGCGCCTTGCCGCCGAGCTCGAGGTGGACACGCTTGACGTCCTTCGCCGCGGAGGCCGCGACCTGGATGCCGGCCCGCACGGAACCGGTGATGGACGCCATCGCGGGGACCGGGTGCTCGACCATCGCACGGCCGGTGTCGCGGTCGCCGCACACCACGTTGAAGACACCCTTGGGCGCGATCGCACCGATGATCTCGGCCATCAGCACGGTCGAGGCCGGCGTGGTGTCGGACGGCTTCAGCACGACGGTGTTGCCCGCCGCGAGAGCCGGCGCGAACTTCCATACGGCCATCATCATCGGGTAGTTCCACGGGGCGACCTGCGCGCAGACGCCCACCGGCTCGCGCCGGACGATGGAGGTCATGCCCTCCATGTACTCACCGGCGGAGCGGCCCTCGAGCATGCGGGCGGCGCCGGCGAAGAAGCGGATCTGGTCCACCATCGGCGGGATCTCTTCGGTGCGGGTCAGCCCGAGGGGCTTGCCGGTGTTCTCCGACTCGGCCGCGATCAGGTCCTCGGCCCGCTCCTCGAACGCGTCGGCGATCTTCAGCAGCACCTTCTGGCGCTCCGCGGGCGTGGTGTCGCGCCAGGCGGGGAAAGCGGCCGCGGCTGCGTCCATGGCGGCGTCGACGTCGGCCTGGCCGGAGAGAGGCGACGTGGCGTACACCTCGCCCGTAACGGGGTTGACGATGTCGATCGTCCGGCCGTCGGCGGCGTCCTTGAACTCCCCGTTGATGTAGTTGCGCAGTCGACGCAGCTCGGTGGTCACTGTTGCCACCCCTCCTGTCGTGTCCGATGGGTGAGACACCCCACCCTAATCTCTCAGCGGACGGTTTCAACAGGCCCGCCACCCGCCAACTTCGGATTCAGTGAAGTTTTGCCCCCACGACAACGAATTTCATCGCTCAGGGCTTGCCAGACAGACGAGTCGCGGTGCAGAGTGAGGTTGTGGCCAGTCGTAGCGCAGACTCCAGGAACGGGACCGCAGGTGGTTCGTCGACCCCGACGATCGACGCGGTCTCCCTCGCGATCATCGAACAGCTCCAGGAGGACGGTCGCCGTCCCTACGCCGCGATCGGCAAGGCCGTCGGCCTTTCCGAAGCGGCCGTGCGGCAACGCGTCCAGAAGCTGCTCGACCAGGGCGTGATGCAGATCGTCGCCGTCACCGACCCGCTCACCGTGGGCCTACGGCGCCAGGCGATGGTCGGCATCAAGGTCGAGGGCGACCTCGACCCCGTCGCGGACGCGGTGACGGCCATGGCCGAATGCGAGTACGTGGTCATGACCGCGGGCTCCTTCGACCTCATGGTGGAGATCGTTTGCGAGGACGACGACCACCTGCTCGAAGTGATCAACAAGCGGATCCGTGCGCTCCCCGGCGTGCGCTCCACCGAGAGCTTCGTCTACCTCAAGCTCAAGAAGCAGACCTATATGTGGGGAACCCGATAGCCGTGAGCAAGGACCTCTCCAAGACCGCCTACGACCACTTGTGGATGCACTTCACCCGCATGTCGTCGTACGAGCACGCACCCGTGCCCACCATCGTGCGTGGCGAGGGCACCTACATCTACGACGACAAGGGCAAGCGCTACCTCGACGGCCTCTCCGGCCTGTTCGTGGTCAACGCGGGCCACGGCCGGCACGAGCTCGCCGAGACCGCCTACAAGCAGGCCCAGGAGCTCGCGTTCTTCCCCGTCTGGTCCTACGCGCACCCCAAGGCGGTCGAGCTCGCGGAACGCCTCGCGCACCACGCGCCGGGCGACCTCAACAAGGTCTTCTTCACCACCGGCGGCGGCGAGGCGGTCGAGACCGCCTGGAAGCTGGCCAAGCAGTACTTCAAGCTGCAGGGCAAGCACACCAAGTACAAGGTGATCTCCCGCGCGGTCGCCTACCACGGGACCCCGCAGGGCGCCCTGTCCATCACCGGCCTGCCCGCGCTCAAGGCCCCCTTCGAGCCGCTGGTCCCCGGCGCGCACAAGGTGCCGAACACCAACATCTACCGCGCCCCGATCCACGGCGACGACCCCGAGGCCTTCGGCCGCTGGGCCGCCGACCAGATCGAGCAGCAGATCCTCTTCGAGGGCCCGGAGACCGTCGCCGCGGTCTTCCTCGAGCCGGTGCAGAACGCGGGCGGCTGCTTCCCGCCGCCGCCCGGGTACTTCCAGCGGGTCCGCGAGATCTGCGACCAGTACGACGTGCTGCTCGTCTCCGACGAGGTCATCTGCGCCTTCGGCCGGCTCGGCACGATGTTCGCCTGTGACAAGTTCGACTACGTGCCGGACATGATCACCTGCGCCAAGGGCATGACCTCGGGCTACTCCCCGATCGGCGCCTGCATAGTCTCCGACCGCGTCGCGGAGCCGTTCTACAAGGGTGACAACACCTTCCTGCACGGCTACACCTTCGGCGGTCACCCGGTGTCCGCGGCCGTGGGTCTCGCCAACCTCGACATCTTCGAGCGCGAGGGCCTCAACCAGCACGTCCTCGACAACGAGGGCAACTTCTTCTCCACGCTGCGGAAGCTGCACGACCTCCCCATCGTCGGCGACGTCCGCGGCAACGGGTTCTTCTACGGCATCGAGCTGGTGAAGGACAAGGTCACCAAGGAGTCCTTCAACGACGAGGAGACCGAGCGCGTCCTGTACGGCTTCCTCTCCAAGGCGCTGTACGACAACGGCCTGTACTGCCGGGCCGACGACCGGGGCGACCCGGTCGTCCAGCTGGCGCCGCCGCTGATCTCCGACCAGTCGACGTTCGACGAGATCGAGCAGATCCTGCGCGGCGTCCTCGCCGAGGCGTGGACCAAGCTCTGACCCCACCCCGTCCTTCCCGCACACGGCCCGGGTACCTCCATCCGAGTGAGATGGACGGTGCCCGGGCCGCGTGCTTCCCGGGAGCCAGGCAGTGACTCCTTAGCGTGCCCAGTGACCGATCGGCCCTGCCTTCGTTCCCCCGTACGGGGGGCCGGAAATCTGATCAGAACCGAGGTGTACGTCATGGTGGCCCCGCCCGACAACGATGTGATCTGGGCTCGCTCCCTGCTCCACGCCCACCGCGGCTCCCCGGCCCTCGTGGGCGTGTCGCTCGGCGTGCGGGAGGGCGAGATCCTCGCCGTGCTCGGTGCGCGCGGCAGCGGCAAGACCACACTGCTGCGGTGCCTGTCCGGGCAACTCGTCGCGCAGCAGGGCGAGGTGTGGTTCAACAGCTCCCCCGTGCACACCATGCCCGCCCTGGTGCGTGAGCGGCTGCGGCGCGACCGCTTCGGCTGGATCGACCCCGAGCCCACGCTCGTACCGGAGCTCAACGCCTGGGAGAACACCGCCCTGCCGCTGCTGCTCGCCGGCGTCTCCCGCCGGGCGGCGCGGACCACGGCGATGGAGTGGATGGAACGCCTGGACATCGGCGCCTGCGCGCGCAAGCGCCCCTACGCGCTGCTGCGGGCCGAGCAGCAGCGCGTCGCCGTCGCACGGTCCCTGGTCACCACCCCGTCCGTTCTCTTCGCGGACGAGCCGACCGCCTCGCTGCACAGCCAGGACCGCGCCCAGGTGCTGCGCACACTGACGGCCGCCGTCCGCTCGCACCGGATCACCATGGTGCTCGCCACCCACGACGCGGACGTCGCCGCGGTCGCCGACCGTACGATCACGCTCGCCGACGGGCGGCGGGTGGGATCCCGGGCGACCGCCGACGCGGAAGGGCGGGCCGCGTGCTCGCTCTCCGTCTGACGCGCGGGTCGCATCCACTGGTACTGCTGCGCCGGCTCACGGTGGCGGCGGCATCGGCGGGTGTCGGCTTCCTGCTGCTGTGCACACTGACGCACGCGCTGTCGCATCCCGACGACCGGTCCTCCGTGGAGCGCCTGCTGTGGTGCGCGCTGCCGCTCGCCGCCACGGTGTACCTCGCGGTGGCCGTGGCCCGCACGGACCCGGGCACCCGGCCGCGCTCCGCCCTCTCCGCGGTCGGACTCGGGCCCGTACGCCTCGCCGTGCTCGCCGCGTCCTCCACCGCCCTCTCCTGCACGCTCGGCAGCGTCCTCGCGCTGCTGTTCTTCCTGCACCTGCGGGGCGACCTGACGGGGCTGCCGTTCGACGGGGCCGCGGCCGAACTGCTCTCCGCAGGAACGCCGCTGCCGCTGCCGGCCGCGCTCACCCTGCTGTCGCTCGTGCCGCTCGCCTCCACCGCGGCGGCCGCCGTCGCCCTCCGGCCGCGCCCGGCGGTACCCGACGCCGAGGAGCCGCCCGGCGCCCCGGCCGGGCTGCCCTGGGGCGTCGCGCTGATCGCGGTGGGCCTGGCCGTCGAGACATACGTGAGCGGAGCGGAGGCCGACACCCGGCCGCCCGGCGTGATGGCGGGCTGGGGCCTCACGGCGGCAGGGCTGTGGCTCGCGGGACCTGCCCTCACCCACTTGTGCGGCCGTCTGCTCCAGTCGGCCCGGCCGAGCACGATCCGGCTGCTGGCCGGCCGCATCCTCATGGCGGAGTCACGACGCGTCGGCCGCCCCCTCGGCGTGTTCTGCGCGGTGGCCTCCGGAGCGATGGCGGCCGTCGCCGCGTACGGCTCCGCCCCGCGCCCATGGGGCCCGATGACGGCACTGGGCACGACCCTGGTCGTCGTGTGCACGACGGCGGCGCTGCTGACGGCGGTGCTGGAGTCCCGCCAGTCCCGCACGGCGGCGACCGCGGACCTGGTCCGGCTGGGCGCGCCGGCGACGGTGCTGCGGCAGGCGGCGGCCCTGCGGGCGGGAGTCCTGTTCGTGGTCTTCGTCCCGCTGACCCTGACCGTCGGGGCCTTGGCGGCCACCCCGCTGACCCGCTGAACCGTTACCGCGGGGCGGGTTACAGCGGGGCGCCGAGGTGCGCCGTCCTGCGCCGTCGAGCCGGCGGCGACCCTCTCTGCGCGTCCGGCCGGGGGCGGCCGGACGGCGCCGGGCGGGTTGGGGGAGCGACGCCAGGCCCGCCTATCGTGGGCGCATGACGGCCACCCCGCACGAACGCGAGATCGAGTCCCTCGAAGAATTCGACGACGCCGTCGCCCGCGGCTCGCTCGCCGGGCACCGCGTCCAGTCCGTGGATCTCACCGGGCGGACCGCCGACCTCCTGCGCGCCGAAACGGCCTCCGCCGTGTTCCTCGGCTGCCCCATGGAGCCCGAGGCCGCCGCCAAGGTCCGCGCGGACGGCGCCCTCGTCTTCCCGCCCGTGCCCGATCTGCCCTTCGACCCGTACAGCGGCCGGCTCTACTCCCCCGACGACCTGTTCGAGGGCCTTGACGACGGCGGGTACGAGTCGACGCCCGACGCCCTGGCCTACACGTGGTTCCGGCGGACGAAGGCCGACGGGGACGTCTTCGCGTCCATGCTCCGCGCCGTCCACGACGACTCGATCTCCGACGCCCTGGGCGAACACCTCGCCGGCGAGCGGGTGGTGGGCGTGATGGGCGGCCATGCGATGGGCCGCGGGACCGACGCGTACGCCGGTGCCGCACGGCTGGGCCGCGAGCTGGCCCGTGCCGGGTTCACCGTCGCCACCGGCGGCGGGCCGGGCGCGATGGAGGCAGCCAACCTGGGCGCGTACGCGGCACCGTACCGGGACGGGATGCTGGACGACGCGCTGCTGCTGCTCGCCAAGGCCCCGTCGTTCATGCCGTCCGTCTCCGACTGGGCGCGGGCCGCCTTCGAGGTCCGTCACCGCTGGCCGAGCGGCGGCGACTCCATCGGCATCCCGACCTGGTTCTACGGCCACGAGCCGCCGAACGCCTTCGCCGGGCACATCGCCAAGTACTTCGCCAACGCCACCCGTGAGGACGGCCTGCTGGCCAGGTCCGACGCGGGTGTCATCTTCCTGCCGGGCGCCGCCGGAACACTCCAGGAGATCTTCGACAACGCCACGCCGAACTACTACGAGTCGCGCGGCGGACCGACCCCCATGGTGCTCGTCGACCGGCACCACTGGACGGATCACCTGCCGGCGTGGCCGCTGCTGCGCTCACTCGCGCGCGGCCGGTCGATGGAGGCGCGGATCGCCCTTGTCGACTCGGTCGAGGAGGCACCGGACGCCCTGCGGCGGCTGCTGGCGGACGCTCACTGAGGGGCGTCCGGTCCGAGCACCACCACCTCGTCGGCGGTGAACACGACACCCACCGCGGTGCCCACGGCAGGGGCCCGCCCGAGGGAACACTCCGCCTCCAGCGGGGGCCCCTCCTCGGCGCGCAGCCGCACGGCCACGTGGCTCCCGCGGAAGGTGCGCGACTCGACCGTGCACCGCAGGCCCTCCGACGGGTCGGTGAGCCGCACCCCGTCGGGCCGTACGAGCACCGTCCGCGCCCCCTGGGGTGACCCGTCCGGCACCGGCACCTTTCCCCACTCGGTGTTCGCGGCCGTGCCCTCGACCCTCGCCGCCACGACGTTGTCGAAACCGAGGAAGCGGGCCACGAACGCTGACGCGGGCCGCTGCCAGACCTCCAGCGGGGTCCCCGCCTGCGCGATCCGGCCGTCCCGCATGACGACGACCCGGTCGGCCAGCGCCAAGGCCTCGCCCTGGTCGTGGGTTACCGCGAGCACCGTCGTGCCCAGCCGCCCGAACAGGTCGCGCAGTTCGACGACGAGCCGCTCCCGCAGACCACGGTCCAGTTGGCCGAGCGGCTCGTCGAGCATCAGCAGTCTCGGCTCCGGCGCCAGCGCCCTGGCGAGGGCGACTCTCTGCTGCTCGCCGCCGGACAGGGCCGCGACGGACCTCTTCCGCGCACCCGGCAGCCCCACCAGCCGCAGCAACTCGTCCGTCCTGCGGCCCTGTTCCGCACGGTCTGCGCCGTGCATCCGCAGCCCGAAGGCGACATTGCCGCCGACGTCCCGCTGCGGGAACAGCTGGTGGTCCTGGAACATGAGCCCCACCCCACGCCGGTGCACCGGTACGCGCGCCTGGTCGGCCCCGCCGAGCAACACCCGCCCCGCGTCGGGCTCCTGGAGCCCGGCGACCACGCGCAGCAGCGTCGACTTGCCGCTGCCGCTCGGTCCGAGCAGGCACACGATCTCGTGCTCGGCGACCTGGAGGTCCACCGAGTCCAGGGCGGTGCGCGGCCCGAACCGTACGGTCACGCCCGCCAGTTCCAGCAGCGCCATCACAACTCCTCGGTGGTGGACTCGGTACGGATGCGTTCGAGCAGCAGCAGCGCCGCTGCGCACACCACCATCAGGATGGTGCTCAGTGCCATCGCCTGCCCGTAGTTGAGCTCCCCGGGCCGTCCGAGCAGCCGCGCGACCGCCACCGGCAGCGTCGGGTTGTCGGGCCGGGCGATGAAGACGGTCGCGCCGAACTCGCCGAGGGAGACGGCGAACGCGAAACCGGCAGCCACCGCCAGCGCCCTGCGCACCAGGGGCAGATCGACCTCCCGCCAGGCCCGCAGCGGGGACGCGCCGAGAACCGCGGCCGCCTCCCGCAGGCGTTCGTCCACGGCGCGCAGCACGGGCAGCATCGTGCGGACGACGAAGGGCACGCCGACCAGCGCCTGGGCGAGGGGCACCAGGATCCACGAGGCCCGCAGGTCCAGCGGCGGTTCGTCGAGGGTGATGAGGAAGCCGAAGCCGACGGTCACGGCGGAGACGCCGAGCGGCAGCATGAGCAGTGCGTCGAAGCCCCGGACGAGCCTGCCCGCCCGACGGGTGAGGGCGGCCGCGGCAAGACCGCCGACGGCTACCGAGATGGCGGTCGCGGCCAGGGCGTAGCGCAGGGAGTTCCAGACGGCTTCGATCGGCGGCACGAGGAACGCGCCGCCGGACGGGTCCACGGTGCCGAGTTCCCGGTAGTAGCCGAATCCGTAGCCGGCCGGGGTGTCGAAGGAACGCTCGACCAGCACCGCGAGCGGCACCAGGAGCAGCACCACGACCGTGGTCAGGACGCCGCCGAGCAGCAGCCACTGAACAGTGCCGCGCGGCCGTCGCGCGGTGCGCGCCGGATCGACGAGCCGCAGCGTGCTCTCCCGCCGCCGCACCGTCCAGGCGTGCACGGCCAGGACCGCGCCGACCGCGAGGAACTGCACCAGCGTCAGCACGGCCGCCGTCGGCAGGTCCAGGAACTCGGCGGTCTGCCGGTAGATCTCCACCTCGAGGGTGGAGAAGGCGGGACCGCCGAGGATCTGCACGACACCGAAGGAGGTGAAGGTGAAGAGGAAGACCATGAGGGCGGCCGCGGCGAGCGAGGGCACCAGCGCGGGCAGTGTCACCCGTCGCCAGGCGGCGAGGCGCGCCGCGCCCAGCACCCGGGCGGCCTCCTCCTGGCGGGGGTCGAGCTGCGACCACAGACCGCCGACGGTGCGGACGACGACGGCGTAGTTGAAGAAGACATGCGCGAGGAGGATCGCCCACACCGTGGTGTCCAGCCGGATCCCCCACAGTTCGTCGAGGAGTCCGCCGCGCCCCAGCAGGGCGAGGAACGCCGTACCGACGACGACGGTCGGCAGCACGAACGGCACGGTGACCACCGCGCGCAGCAGACGCTTCCCGGGAAAGTCGAGCCGCGCGAACACATACGCGCCGGGCAGCGCGATCAGCAGGGTCAGTGCCGTGGACGCCAGCGCCTGCCAGGTGGTGAACCACAGCACGTCGCGGATGTCCGGCCGGCCGAGCACCTCGCCGAACCGGCCGAACTGCCAGGCTCCCTCGGCGTGTAGGCCGCGGCCGATGATCGCCGCGACGGGGTAGGCGAAGAAGAGCCCGAAGAACGCGACCGGACCGGCCATCAGGCCGAGCCGTGCCGCGTTCCCGCGCAGCGACGTGCCTACTTCACGACGAGCGAGGACCACGACCGGACCCACTGCTCACGGTTCTTCGCGATGGTGTCCGCGGCGACGGTCTCGGGCTTCTCGACCACCGCGCCGTGCTTGGTGAACAGCTCGGGCAGCTTCGCGTCCTTGACGACCGGGTTGACGAACATGTTGAGCGGCATGTCCTCCTGGAACTTCT
This sequence comes from Streptomyces sp. WAC00040, assembly GCF_056835925.1. NCBI lineage: Bacteria > Bacillati > Actinomycetota > Actinomycetes > Kitasatosporales > Streptomycetaceae > Streptomyces > Streptomyces sp. WAC00040. Next base: position 3,520,693 of record NZ_JAKQZE010000001.1, on the reverse strand, counting down.
TGCTGATCAGGAAGTCCAGCAGCGCCTTGCCCCCCGCCTCGTTCTTCGCGCCCGTCAGCAGGCCCGCGAACTCGATCTGCCGGAAGCAGGTGCCGGTGGCCACGCCGGTGGGCGCCTGGGCGGGCTGCGGCTCGGAGTAGAGGACCTCGACCGGCGGGCTGGAGGCGTACGAGACGACGAGCGGGCGGTCGGCCTTGGCCTTCTTGCCGCCGGCGGAGCCGGAGAACTCCTCGTTGTACGCCTGCTCCCAGCCGTCGACGACCTTGACGCCGTTGTCCTTGAGCTTGTTCCAGTAGCCCTGCCAGCCGGACTCGCCGTACTCGCCGATGGTGCCGAGCAGGAAGCCGAGGCCGGGAGAGGAGGTGGCGGCGTTCTCGACGACCAGCATGTTCTTGTACTCGGGCTTCGCGAGGTCGGCGAAGGTCTGCGGCGGCGCGAGCTTCTTGTCGGCGAAGAACTTCTTGTCGTAGTTGACGCAGATGTCGCCGGTGTCGACGGGCGTCACGCGGTCCTTGCCCGCGTCGAGCCGGAACTCCTGCGCGACCTGGTCGATGCCCTTGGCCTCGTAGGGCGTGAAGAGGTCGTTGTCGAGAGCACGGGACAGCAGGGTGTTGTCCACGCCGAAGAAGACGTCGCCCTGCGGGGAGCCCTTGGTGAGGATCTCCTTGTTGAGCGCGGTGCCCGCGTCGCCGCTCTTGAGCACCTTGACCGTGTATCCGGTCCGCGCGGTGAACTCCTTCAGCACGGCGTCGGACGCCGCGAAGGAATCATGGCTGACGAGCGTCACGGTCTTCGGGCCGCTCGCCCCGCCGGACACGTCCTTGTCCTTGGACTCCCCGCCGCATGCCGCGAGTACGCAGACGCCGACGGCGCCGACGAGTGCCGTGCGGACGGCACGCCGAAGCTGGCTGTTCATGATGCTGCTGACTCCCTACGCCGGTATGACCCGGATCAGGTCCGAGGGTCTGCGGCCCGTGGCCGTGAAGGCCTCGCCGCACTCTCAGCGCTGTGGTGCGCTCCCCTGTCGGAATGTTTCGTTGTTCATTTGTGCGAACGCACAGGGCACAGTATCAGCCACGGCCGACGACCCTGCGGGTCACCGCTCCTGCGCCGCGAGCTGCCCGCAGGCGCCGTCGATCTCCTGACCGCGGGTGTCCCGGACGGTGACGGGCACGCCATGTGCGGCGATGGCCTCCACGAACGCCTTCTCGTCCTCGGGTCGCGAGGCCGTCCACTTCGAACCGGGCGTCGGGTTGAGCGGGATCAGATTCACATGAACCCTCTTGCCCTTCAGCAGCCGGCCGAGGAGGTCACCGCGCCAGGCCTGGTCGTTGATGTCGCGGATCAGTGCGTACTCGATGGAGATCCGGCGCCCCGACTTCTCCGCGTACTCCCAGGCGGCGTCGAGGACCTCGCGGACCTTCCAGCGGGTGTTGACCGGGACCAGGGTGTCGCGCAGCTCGTCGTCCGGGGCGTGCAGCGACACCGCGAGGCGGCACTTGAAGCCCTCGTCCGCGAAGCGGAGCATCGCCGGCACCAGTCCGACGGTCGAGACCGTGATCCCGCGCTGCGAGAGACCCAGACCGTCCGGCTCGGGGTCGGTGAGCCGACGGACGGCTCCGACGACCCGCTTGTAGTTGGCGAGCGGCTCGCCCATGCCCATGAAGACGATGTTGGACAGCCGGGCCGGCCCTCCGGGCACCTCGCCGTCGCGCAGTGCGCGCATGCCGTCGACGATCTGGTGCACGATCTCGGCGGTCGACAGATTCCGGTCGAGACCGGCCTGCCCGGTGGCGCAGAAGGGGCAGTTCATCCCGCATCCGGCCTGCGACGAGATGCACATGGTGACCCGGTCCGGGTAGCGCATCAGCACCGACTCGACGAGCGTGCCGTCGTGCAGACGCCACAGCGTCTTGCGGGTGGTGTCGTCGTCGCACGAGATGTGCCGCACCACGGACATCAGATCCGGCAGCAGCTCGGTGGCGAGCTTCTCCCGTGCGGCCGCCGGGATGTCGGTCCACTGGGCGGGGTCGTGGGCGTACCGCGCGAAGTAGTGCTGGGACAGTTGCTTGGCGCGGAACGGCTTCTCGCCGATCGCGGCGACGGCGTCCTTGCGCTCGGCGGGCGTGAGGTCGGCAAGGTGCCGCGGGGGCTTCTTGGCTCCGCGGGGCGCGACGAAGGTGAGTTCTCCTGGCTTGGGCATGGTTCATCCAGTGTCGCAGACCCCGACCGGTGACCCTGCGGCCGATGATTCCGGCGGGGGCGTCGAAGACGGTCGTTGGTCACACCGGTGATCGCGAAGGACGTCCATCACGGCCGCGAATGCCCCCGTGGACCACCTGCTGCACTCGACCGCACACTCGACGAGCCGGATCCGCCCCGCTGGACGGCTTCTGCCCCTGACGCGACCCACCTGGTCCGCAATGTGCACGGGCCGCGGCCCGTTCCGCTGGCCGGCTCGGTCCGGCGTATCTGCGCACGCTCGTCACACGGCACATGGTCCCTGCCCCACGTGCATCCGCCGGTGGTACGCCTGCTCCTCGAGGAGCCGCTGCTGGACGCGCACTCTACGAAGGAGACTGCCGCCGGCCGACGTCGAGGCCCCGGCCTCCGCCCGGGACCTGCTGCCGGACCTCGGCGCCCGGCTGCGCTCCGTGATCACGGCACTGCCGGAGGAAGCGGTCGCCGGCCTCCCTCGGGGCGCCGCCGAGGAGCTCGCCCGTTTCGCGGCAGGACCGGTGTCACCTCGCTGATCCGACGAAGCGGGCCCGCCGCCCTGCTGGACGACGGGCCCTCACGCGCGGATCCACGGGGTCAGCCCGACCCCACGAAGACCACCAGCAGCAACCACACCACCGGTGCCGTCGGCAGCAGCGAGTCGAGGCGGTCCATGATGCCGCCGTGGCCCGGAAGCAGCGTGCCCATGTCCTTGATGCCGAGGTCCCGCTTGATCATCGACTCCCCGAGGTCGCCCAGCGTGGCGCTGACGGCGACGGCGAGGCCGAGGAGGAGTCCCTGCCACCAGGTCCCGTCGTCGATGAGGAACTGCATGCACAGCGCCCCGGCGGCCATCGCGAACGACACCGCTCCGAGGAGCCCCTCGCGGGTCTTGCCGGGGCTGATGCGCGGCGCGAGCTTGTGCTTGCCGAAGCGCCAGCCGACCGCGTACGCGCCGGTGTCGCTGACCACGGTGAGCAGCAGGAAGGTGAGCACCCGCTCCGGACCGTCGTCCGCCGTCAGCATCAGCGCGACGAAGGTCGCCAGGAAGGGGACGTAGAAGGCGGCGAACACACCGGCCGTGACGTCCCTCAGATAGCCCTCCGGCCGCTCTGTCATGCGCCAGACGAGCACCGCGAGCGCGGTGAGAGCCATCGCCACCCACGCGCCCTCCGCCCCGCGGACATAGCCGGCGACGACCATCGCCGCGCCGCCCACCGCGAGGGGGACGAGGGGCGCCTTGATCTGCTTGCGCTCCTCGAGCCGGGAGGTCAGCTCCCAGAGCCCGACGACGACGGCGACAGCGATCACGCCGACGAAGACGGCCTTGACGAGGAAGAGCGAGACGACGATCACCGCGCCGAGCCCGACGCCGACCCCTATCGCCGCGCGAAGGTCCCGGCCTGCGCGCTTCTTCTGCGGCGGTCCGGGCCGGGCGGAGGGCTGCGGAGTGGGATCGCCCGGCGGCGGCGGGGTGGGCATGGGCTCCTGCGGCATCTCGTCGCGGAACAGGGGGCCGCCCGGCCGAGCGGCCCCCTGGTCACGGTCCTCGCGGTGTTCGCCGCCGCGATGGTCCTCGGCGTCTCTACCTGCGTCGGGAGGGTCCGGCACGATGGGCATGGGGCGAGTCTGCTGCGCGTCGCGCCCATCGTATGCGGGACCCGCCGGGAGGGGCCCCTGGTCGGGCGGCGGCCACGCTCCGGCGTATCCGGCGCCGTGCGGGGCCCCCCAGGAAGAGTCGTTCATCAGACCTCGAGCAGCTCGGCTTCCTTGTGCTTGAGCAGCTCGTCCACCTGCGCGACGTACTTCGCGGTGGTGTCGTCGAGCTCCTTCTCCGCACGGCGGCCCTCGTCCTCGCCGACCTCGCCGTCCTTGATCAGCTTGTCGATCGTCTCCTTGGCCTTGCGGCGCACGGAGCGGATCGAGATCTTGGCGTCCTCCGCCTTGGTCTTGGCGACCTTGATGTACTCCTTGCGGCGGTCCTGGGTGAGCTCCGGGAACACCACCCGGATGATGTTGCCGTCGTTGCTCGGGTTGACGCCCAGGTCGGAGTCGCGGATCGCCTGCTCGATGTTGCGCAGAGCGGTCTTGTCGAACGGCGTGACGACTGCCATCCGCGGCTCGGGAACCGAGAACGAGGCCAGCTGGTTGATCGGGGTCAGGGCACCGTAGTAGTCCGCCACGATCTTGTTGAACATCGCCGGGTGCGCACGTCCGGTGCGGATCGCGGCGAAGTCATCCTTGGCGACCAGGACGGCCTTCTCCATCTTCTCCTCGGCCTCGAGGAGGGTCTCTTCGATCACCACTTGCTCCTGCGTGTCTTGAGGTTGGCCCGGCTCGTACCACTGGGCCGGCGGGACCTGCGTCGCGTATTGCCTGCACGGTGTCCGACCGGCAGGACTTTGTCCATCCCTCGAGGGAGCGCCCGGATCAGGCTCGGGTGCCCCGGTCGCTCACGAGCGTGCCGATCTTCTCACCCTTGACGGCCCGGGCGATATTGCCCTCGGTAAGGAGCTCGAAGACGAGGATCGGCAGGGCGTTGTCACGGCAGAGCGTGATCGCCGTGGCGTCGGCGACCTTGAGGTTGCGCGACAGCACCTCGCCGTACTCCAGCGCGTCGAACTTGACCGCGTCCGTGTTGGTCTTGGGGTCGGAGTCGTAGACCCCGTCGACACCGTTCTTGCCCATGAGGAGCGCTTCCGCGTCGATCTCGAGGGCCCGCTGGGCAGCGGTGGTGTCGGTGGAGAAGTACGGCATGCCCATACCGGCGCCGAAGATGACCACGCGGCCCTTCTCCAGGTGACGCACGGCGCGCAGCGGGATGTACGGCTCCGCGACCTGGCCCATCGTGATGGCGGTCTGGACACGCGAGTCGATGCCTTCCTTCTCCAGGAAGTCCTGGAGGGCGAGGCAGTTCATGACCGTGCCGAGCATGCCCATGTAGTCGGAGCGGGCCCGGTCCATGCCGCGCTGCTGGAGCTCGGCCCCGCGGAAGAAGTTGCCTCCGCCGATGACGACCGCGATCTCTGCCCCGTCCCGTACGACCGCGGCGATCTCGCGGGCGATTGCGTGTACGACGTCGGGGTCGACGCCCAGACCCCCTCCTCCGGCGAAGGCCTCACCGGACAGCTTCAGCATGAAGCGTCCGGACTTCTTGCCGTGGTTGTCGTCGCTTTGTGCGGCGCCCTGATTCATGGAGATCTCCTCGTGCACATGCGAAGAAGGCCATTGCCAGTGGGTCCTTGCGGTTTCCCGTACGGCAATGGCCTCCTCGTCAGATCTGCGATCGTCCGGCGCGAACACCGAGGACGACTGCTTCAGACCCTACCGGGGTCCGGTGTCCGTAGCGTACGGACTCAGATGCCGACCTTGATGCGCGTGAAGCGCTTCAGGGCGACGCCGGCCTCGTCCAGAATCTGCTGGACGGACTTCTTGTTGTCGAGCGCGTACGGCTGGCCGAGGAGGGTGGCCTCCTTGAAGAAGCCGTTGACGCGACCCTCGACGATCTTCGGGAGGGCGGCCTCGGGCTTGCCCTCGGCGCGGGTGGTCTCCTCGGCGACGCGGCGCTCGGCCTCGACGACCTCGGCCGGGACGTCCTCGCGCGAGAGGTACTTCGGCGCGAAGGCGGCGATGTGCTGCGCAACGCCCTTGGCGAGCTCGGCGTTCGCCTTGTCCAGCTCGACCAGGACACCGATCTGCGGGGGCAGGTCGGGCATGGTGCGGTGCATGTAGGCGGCGACGTACGCGCCGGAGAACTGCGCGAACCGGTCCAGGACGATCTTCTCGCCGAGGTTGGCGTTGGCCTCGTCGACGTACGCCTGCACGGTCTTGCCGGGCTCGATCTCGGAGGCGAGCAGCGCCTCGAGGTCGGCCGGGGAAGTCTTGGCGACGTGCGCGGCGAGCGCGCCGGCGACGACCTGGAACTTGTCACCCTTGGCGACGAAGTCCGTCTCGCACTTCAGCTCGACGAGGACACCGGAGGTGTTGTCCTCGGCGATGAGGGAGACGACGGCACCGTTCTCGGCGGAGCGGCCCTCGCGCTTGGCGACGCCCTTCTGGCCCTTGATGCGCAGGGCCTCGACGGCCTTGTCGACGTTGCCTTCGGCCTCGTCCAGCGCCTTCTTGCAGTCCATCATGCCGGCGCCGGTGAGCTCGCGGAGCTTCTTGACGTCAGCGGCGGTGTAGTTCGCCATGTCCTTGAATCTCTCTCGAAAGTCGAAAGTCGAAGATCTACGGGTGATCGGCGGGGGCGATGCCCACTGGCCCCGTCCCCGCCGTCAACAACCGAACCTGTGAGGTCAGGCCTGCTCGGCGTCCGCCGGCTTCTCAGCCTCGGCGGCCGGAGCCTCCGCAGCGTCGGCGGCCGGGGCCTCGGCAGCGGCCTCGGCCGGCTTGGCCTCGGCAGCGTCCTCGGAGTCGGCCTTCTTCTCGCCCTCGAGGAGGTCACGCTCCCACTCGGCGAGCGGCTCGCCGGCGGCCTTCTCGCCCGGCTTGGAGTCACCGGTGGCGACGCCGGAGCGGGCGATGAGGCCCTCGGCGACGGCGTCGGCGATCACGCGGGTGAGCAGGGTGACGGAGCGGATCGCGTCGTCGTTGCCCGGGATCTTGTAGTCGACCTCGTCGGGGTCGCAGTTGGTGTCCAGGATCGCGACGACCGGGATGTGGAGCTTGCGCGCCTCACCGACGGCGATGTGCTCCTTCTTGGTGTCGACGATCCAGACGGCGCTGGGCACCTTCTGCATCTCGCGGATACCACCAAGGGTCTTCTCCAGCTTGGCCTTCTCACGCGAGAGGACCAGGAGCTCCTTCTTGGTGAGGCCGGAGGCGGCCACGTCCTCGAAGTCGATCTGCTCGAGCTCCTTGAGGCGCTGCAGACGCTTGTAGACGGTGGAGAAGTTGGTGAGCATGCCACCCAGCCAGCGCTGGTTGACGTACGGCATGCCCACGCGCGTCGCCTGCTCGGCGATGGCCTCCTGGGCCTGCTTCTTGGTGCCCACGAACATGATGGAGCCGCCGTGCGCGACGGTCTCCTTGACGAACTCGTAGGCGCGGTCGATGTACGACAGCGACTGGAGCAGGTCGATGATGTAGATGCCGTTGCGCTCCGTGAAGATGAATCGCTTCATCTTCGGGTTCCAACGACGGGTCTGGTGACCGAAGTGGACGCCGCTCTCCAGCAGCTCCCGCATCGTGACGACGGCCATGGCCGTATCTCCTTGGGTTCTCGGTTATGTCCTGACGCCCCGACGCGCCGTGCCACAAGGGACCGAGGAGCGCGGCCACCGACCGATGAGAGTCTGGTGGCGGGGCGTGCGAAGTCGACCCGGTGACCCGGATCGCCAGAAGAAGTGTACGGGACCGCGGACGCACCGGGTGACGGCGCTGTCCACAACGGACCGGTTGTCCACAGATCCGGACCATGATCAACGCGGGCGGCGGCTTGCGGGGCACGGTTCCGTCCATGAACTGTGCGCTTTCCGCGTCCGTGATCCGGCGGATCTCCGCCGTGCCGGTGCTTGTCGCAACGGCCGTGACGGCCGTGACGGGCTGCCCGGCACCGTCCGCACCGGGGCCCGCCCGTGCCGGGCCGGTGGTCACGGTCAGCGCCCCTGACCTTCGCACCGGCACCGGCCCTTCGCCGCAGGAACTCGGCCAACGTCTCGTGACGGTCGGCGCGCCGCGCACCGGTGGCCCTACGTCGCCGCAAGCCCTGCAGCGCGCCACCCCGCCAGGACCGGCGGGCAGCGGTGACGGATTCACCACGGACACCGGGTCCCGGCCCGCGACTCCGGGCCCGGACGCGACACCGCCCGCGCGCAGCGGGGACGGCCTGACCGCCGGCGTCCGGCACCGGCCCACGACTCCCGCGCGTAGCGGGGACGGCCTCACCACGGCTGCGCCGGATCCGGAGGCGCCACGGAGCTGGCCGGTCGGTGCGCCGCGGCCGCTCGTCGTCCGGGGGTGGGAGCCGCCCTCGTCCCCCTACGGCCCGGGGCACCGCGGCGTCGACCTGGCCGCGGCCGCCGGCTCGCCCGTGCGAGCGGCGGCCTCCGGCACGGTCTCCTTCGCAGGATCGGTCGCCGGCCGGGGCGTCCTCACCATCACTCTCACCGGTACGGGTGACCCGCCGTTGCGTACGAGTTACGAACCGGTCCGCCCGCTGGTCGACGAAGGCACGGCCGTGACGGCCGGGCAGGTCGTGGCGACCGTCGAGCCGGGCGCCTCCCACTGCCGCGGCTGTCTGCACTGGGGGTTGAGACGCGGCACGGCGTACCTGGACCCGCTGACCCTGCTGCCGCCCTGGATGCTGCGCCGCGGCCCGTCGCGCCTACTACCGGTGTTCGCAGTCCCCGGCCCCCGAGCAGCCCCCGAGGCGCTCCCGCCGACGGCCGCGGCAGGGGTGGCGGACCTGCTGCACGCGGCCCTACTTCTGGCGGGTGGCGCAGTGGCGCGCCGCGCCCTGCGCGGGAGCCCGCGCGACACCGGGACGGGCACACGGTCGCCCGGCCCCGCACACGGTTCGGCGGGGACGGGCACACGGTGGGGCAGGCCCGGAACCACGGCACGGAAATCACGCCCGAAGGGCGCCCGTCGCGGCGGCCGCACTCAGCCCCGCACGCCCCGCAGCACCATGGCGACGGCCGCTTCCGCAATGGCGTCGGGCTCCTCGGCCGCGCCGAGCTCGATACGGCGGACCGCCGCGTCGACCACGCCCTGAAGCAGCATCGCGGTCAGCCGGGGCCGCTCCTGGCCCAGCTCGTCGAGGGCCTCGACGATCATGGCGATCAATGCCCCGTGCGCGGCACGGATCTTCTCCCTGGCCCCGGCCTCCAGCTCGCTCGCCGAGATGGCGACGACGGCCCGGTGCCGCCGGTCACCGACCAGCTCGAGCTGCCGACGCACATACGCCTCGACCTTGCCCTCCGGGGTGTCCGCGCTGCCCATCGCGGTCTCCACCTCGGCCGCCCAGACGGGGAAGTCCACCGCGCAGAGCTCCTCGACGACCGCGGCACGCGACCGGAAGTACTCGTAGACGGAAGACCTCGCCAAGCCGGTGCGCTCGGCCAGCGCGGGGAAGGTCAGCGCCTCCGTACCGCCTTCGGACAGGAGGGAACGCGCGGCGTCCAGCAGGGCGCCTCGCTGCATCGTCCGGTGCTCGGCCACGGAGGCCGCTCGAATCCTGGGCACGCCACCACTTTACGGATGCCGCCCCGGCGAGCCCAGAGTCACCGTCCCACGTCGGCCAGCTTCGCCCGCAGCTGCAGCACCGACTTGGTGTGGATCTGGCTGACCCGGCTCTCCGTGACGCCCAGGACATTCCCGATCTCGGCCAGCGTGAGCCCCTCGTAGTAGTAGAGCGTGACGACGGTCTTCTCACGGTCCGGCAGGGTGTTGATCGCCCGGGCGAGGAGTCTGCGCAGCTCCCGGTCCTCGGCCACCTCGACCGGGTTGTCGGCTGCGGTGTCCTCGAGCGTGTCCATGAGGCTGAGGCGCTCGCCGCCGTCGCCCCCGACGTGCAGCAACTCCTCCAGCGCCACTACGTTCGCGAGTGACAACTGGCTGAAAACCGAGTGCAGTTCGTCGACCGTGATGCCCATCTCCTCGGCGACCTCGGACTCCGAAGGTGTGCGCCGCAGCTGGGCCTCCAGCGTGGCGTAGGCACGCTCCACGGCCCGGGCCTTCTGCCGCACTGACCGGGGGATCCAGTCCAGCGCGCGCAGTTCATCGATCATCGCGCCGCGGATCCGGGTGATGGCGTACGTCTCGAACTTGATCGACCGCTCGATGTCGAACTTCTCGATGGCGTCGATCAGGCCGAAGACTCCGGAGGAGACGAAGTCCGCCTGCTCGACGTTGGACGGCAGGCCGACGCTCACCCGGCCCGCGACGTACTTGACCAGCGGCGAGTAGTGCAGGATCAGCTGTTCCCGCAGCCGGCCGTCACCCGTGGCCTTGTACGACCGCCACAACTCCTCGAGCGACGAGGGTGCGGCAGGCCGCACGGTGCCACGGGCAGCGGGTGGCACTGCCGCGCGGTCAGACCCGGAGGTGTGCTGGGGCATGCGTTGCCTTGAGCCGTTCTGCTGTGAAGGGAGCGGGAGGCCGCCTGGGCCGGGAACCCGGTGAGCGTAGCGTGACTACGCGGTTGCGGTGGGCGAAGGATCGGCTTACGAACCGGGCGGGTATGCGCCGTCGTCCACACCTTCGAGCCGGGGCGGGTATGCGCCGTCGTCCACACCTTCGAGCCGGGGCCGATGCCCCATGCACCGGCCCCCCCGGTCCCGTCGACTGGACTGCAGAGGTCATCGGGTTCACCTTTTCACCCGTATGCCCGGGGTCAAGTAACGCCTCGCCGCGCGTTCGAACCATGACGTCGTCCGCGCGTCAACTTCCATCCCTCTCCGTCCCGTTCCACGAATCCGAGTGAATGAAGTTCGTACAGCTTGCCGCGGGCCTCGTCGATCGTCGTACCGCCTTCGCGGGCGACCTGGTGCACGGCGCACTCGCCCCGCGCCGGCAGCGCCTCGAGAACCCGTCTGGCGAGTGGGTCCAGCAGGTCCCTGGGCACCACGGGTCCGCTGCGCGTCGGCGCCAGTTCCCCTATGCGGCCGATCAGTTCGACGACTTCCGCCGCGTCGGTGACCAGCACACTCTCGCCGCGCAGCATTTCGTGGACGCCTGCAGACAGCCCGCTGGTGACCGGTCCGGGCACTCCTATCGTGTGACGGCCGAGCCGCTGGGCACTGCGCGCGGTGACCAACGAGCCGCTGCGGCACTCGGCCTCGACCACGACAGTGCCCCTGGTCAACGCGGCGATGACGCGGTTGCGCTGGACGAACCTGCTCGGGGTGGGATGGCCGCCCGGCGGCAACTCGCCGATGACGAGCCCCTGTTCGACGATGCGTCCGATCAGTTTGCCGTGACCGCGGGGGTAGGCGACATCCACACCGCAGGCGAGGACGGCCACCGTGGCACCGCCGGCGGCCAGCGCTCCGCGGTGTGCCGAGCCGTCCACGCCGAACGCCGCCCCCGACACCACGACCCAGCCGCGCTCCGCGAGTCCGGCCCCGAGACCCGTTGCCATGTGCGCCCCGTACGGTGTGCAGGCCCGCGCCCCCACCACCGCGACCGAGCGCAGCGCCCATTTCCTCAGGTCGGGCCTGCCTCGCACCCACAGCCCGACGGGTGCGGCGTCACGGAGGTCGTCGAGCTGGCTCGGCCACTCGGCATCGCCCGGGACGACGAACCGGCCGCCGACCGCCTGCACCGCGTCCAGGTCCCGCTCCGGGCACACTGCCACGGCCCGGTCCCGCAACCCCTGTACTCGCTGCTCGGAAACACCCGTGAGGGCCCCGGCGGCGCGGTCCTCCGACGTCAGAAGGGCCAGTACTCCCTCGGCGCCGAACTCGCGGAGCCACCGTCCGCCGTGCTCGTCCCCCGGTTCGAGGATGCGCGTCAACGCGGCGCGCGCCATCCGCTCCCGGTCGTCGGGGCCACGGTCCGGTGTCCGCGGCGTCATGGCCGGCCCCCGATCGCCGCGACGGCCACTGCCGGTACGCCCCGCGCGATCCCGGTCCGCAGTTCAAGGGCCAGGGCGACGTCGGACGCCTCCGGCCGGTCCCTGCCGGCGAGGTCCGCGACCGTCCAGGCGACTCTCAGCACCCGGTCCAGACCGCGTGCCGTGAGCAGACCGCGATCCACGTCCCGCTCCGCCGCTGCCAGCGCCCCGGGCGAGACCGTCCAGCGGGTCCGCAGTTCGTGGCCGGGGACCTCGCTGTTGACGGACCACGGAGTGCCGTCCAGACGGGCCGCCGCACGGGCACGCGCCTCGCGCACCCGGTCGGCCACCACCGCCGTGGAGTCTCCGCGACCGCCCTGGTGCAGTAGGTCGGAGCGGCTCACCGGCTCGACCTCGATGCGCAGGTCGACCCGGTCCAGCAGCGGGCCCGACAGCCGGGCCTGGTACCGCCGGATAGCCGAGGCGGGGCAGTCGCACCCGGCGCCGTGCAGGGTGTGCCGCCCGCAGGGGCATGGGTTGGCGGCCAGCATCATCAGGAATCTGGCCGGCAGACGCACCACGCCCCCGCTCCTGGCCACGACCACATGGCCTGACTCCAGGGGCTGCCGCAGGGCGTCCAGCGCCTTGCCGGAGAACTCCGGCGCCTCGTCGAGAAAGAGCAGTCCTCGGTGTGCGAGAGAGACGGCACCCGGCTTCGGCAGACCGTTCCCGCCACCGACCAGAGACTGCATGGTCGCCGAATGGTGCGGTGCGCAGTACGGCGGTGTCCGCACCAGCGGCTGCCCCGGTGGGAGCAGGCCCGCCACCGAGTGCACCGCCGTGACTTCGAGCGACTCCCGGCGGCTCAGCGGCGGCAGCACACCGGGCAGCCGCTCGGCAAGCATGGTCTTTCCCGCGCCCGGCGGGCCCGAGAGCAGCAGATGGTGTCCGCCGGCCGCAGCGACCTCGAGGCCGGTGCGTGCGGTGTGCTGACCGGCGACATCGGCCAGGTCCGGCCCGCCCGCCGCGTCCGTTGCGATGCCCGTGCCGACGCCCGCGCCCGGTACCAGCAGCCCCGCCAGCATGGGGTCGGGTCTGCCCTCCTCGACGGCCTCTTCGTCGGGCACCGGCTCGTCGGCTAGTACCGCGATCAGCTGCCGCAGACTCCGCACGCCGAGGACCGAGATCCCCGGTACGAGTGAAGCCTCACCGGCTGTCTGCTCGGGCACGACGACCTGTTCGTACCCGGCCTCGGCCGCGGCGAGCACTGCGGGGAGCACGCCTCGCACCGGTCTGACCCGGCCGTCGAGGCCCAGCTCTCCGAGGAGCACGAGGTCGGCGATCTGCCGCGGGTCGATCCGCTCGGCGGCGCCGAGCACGGCCACGGCCACGGCGAGATCGAAGCCGCTCCCGCCCTTGGGCACGGACGCCGGGCTGAGCCCCACGGTGAGCTTCTTCTGAGGCCACTCGGCGCCCGAGTTCACCACGGCCGCCCGCACCCGGTCCCGGCTCTCCACCAGGCTCTTGTCCGGAAGCCCGACGAGCGTGAACGCGGCGACTCCCGGTTCCAGATCCGCCTGGACCTCGACCACCACGCCCTCGACGCCGACCAGGGCGACGGAACACGCGCGTGCGAATCCCATCAGGCCACCCCGCGGACGTGCTCGACAACAGCGCGGCCGCGCCTGGGCAGCAGCACGCCGACGAGGTCGATGCGCACGCCGCCCGGCGGTGCGCCGCCGTGCCGCTCCAGCCAGCACCCGGCGAGCCGCCGCAGCCGTACCGCCTTGACCGGCGTGATCGCGGCCATCGGATGTTCGTACCCGCCGATCCTGCGGGTCTTGACCTCGCAGACGACGACCGTGTCGCCGTCGCGGGCGACGATGTCGATCTCCCCGGACCGACCGCAGCGCCAGTTCCTTGCCAGCAGCCGCATGCCGGACCTGGTCAGCAGCCTCGCCGCCAGGTCCTCTCCGTACCGTCCCAGTGCCCCCGTCGCGTTCATTCCGGCACCACCTCCGGCACCGACTCTGACGCGTGGGACCCCTCATTGTGGATCTTGGTCGAAAGCTGTGGACAGCCCGCGGTGTGTGGAAAACCGCGTCACCCGCGGGAGTGGAATCAGCTGCCGGGAAGCTCGAGGTCGCTCTTGTTGAGCTCCTCGATGTTCACGTCCTTGAAGGTGAGCACCCGGACCTGCTTGACGAATCTGGCGGGCCGATACATGTCCCACACCCAGGCATCCGCCATCGAGACCTCGAAGAAGACCTCGCCCTGGACCGAGTGCACCTGCATCTCGTAGTCGTTCGTGAGGTAGAAGCGACGCTCGGTCTCGATGACGTATTTGAACAGCCCGACGACGTCTCGGTACTCCCGGTAGAGCTTCAGCTCCATCTCGGTCTCGTACTTCTCGAGGTCCTCGGCGCTCATGGCATGTTCCCCTTCAGCCTTGCGTCCCCCTATTGTGCGCCAGCCGCACTGGGGTCCTGGACGGTTTCCGTGTCCAGAACCACCGGCGCACCCGGGGGTCCCTCGTCGAGCAGCGTCCGCAGCAGCTCGACGAGCCTGGTCGGATACACCGTCTCACGCGTCGCCGACAGTTCGGCGGAGGTCCACCATCTGAGGCCCGCGACGCTCCGCTGCTCGAGCTCCGTCAGCCCGCCCGGGGCGGTCTCGGTCTGTGTCGTACGCGCCAGGAAATACCATTCGTCCTGGTCCCAGCGCCGGCCGTCGAACGGGAACGAGCACTGGCGCTGCCACAGCACCGGCCCCAGTTCCACGTCGGTTATCCCGGTCTCCTCGGCCAGTTCCCGCAGCGCGGCCTCTTCCCGTGTCTCTTCGCCCTCCAGCCCGCCGCCCGGGGTGAACCACCAGTCGTCCGCCGGGTCCCCCGGCTCGTACCCGTGCACGAGCAGGATCCGGTCCTGCGGATCGAGCAGCACCACCCGGGAGACCTTGCGGAGCGGGGGCACGGCGCCCGGCCCGTCATGCGACACCGGAGACCTCCCTGTCGGCGCGCCGGCTGCGCCGGCCGCGGCCGAGACGCCCCGCCACCGGCCCGTAGGCGGCCCCGCCGAAGATCAGCACGGCGCCGGCGACCACCGCGCCGAGCATGAGTTTGACCGGTCCGGGCTGTGATGTTCCGCCCGGCAGTGCCTCGAACCCGGCGGGCCGCTCGACCAGACCGCCGTCGAGCGGCCACGCCACGGCGTCCACCCGTGCGGTGACGGCGGAGCGCGGCACCGAGCCGTGGCCGGGGTCCTGGAGGTGTGACCGTGAGTCGAGCGAGCCCATCCGCTCGTCTCCGAGCAGGAACAACTGCCCCTCGGGGACGCTCGCGGTGAACTTCTGCGACGCGGGCCCGTCGCTCTGCAGCAGATACGGTTCCTCGACGGCCTTGCCGTTCACGGTCAGCCGGCCGTTGTCGGCGCAGCAGGCGATCTCGTCGCCGCCGACGCCCACCACACGCTTAATCATGGGCATGTCGCCCCACAGCTTGTCGCGGAAGACCACGACGTCACCGCGGCGCACGTCCGCGCCGTCGATGCGCTCCGCGAGCACCCGGTCGCCCGCCTCCACGGTCGGCGCCATCGACGCAGTGGGCACCGTGTACGGCTGGTAGACGAGGGCGCCCCACACGAAACCGCCGAGGAAGAGCACACAGCCGACGGCCACGGCCAGCCCCGACAGCGCATTGCCGAGCCGGCCGCGGCCGTCGTCGTCACTTCCCGTTCCGCCCATCCCGGCGCTCCCCACCTCGGAGATACGACCCCCGGGACGTTCCCCCGGGGATCGGCGATCTGGGCGGCACCCTACCCGGCGGTACGCCTGCCGGTCATCAGCCTCCTGCGCCAGAGCACGACCGGCAGCGCACCGGCCACCCCGAGCGCCGCGGGAGCCGCGGCGATACCGGGCTGGTCGAAGGTGCCCGGCACGGGAAGCGTGGACCAGCGGTCCAGCGGCCACGCGACCACCACGGCGCGGCCCACGACCTTCTCGACCGGGACGAATCCGCGGTTCACGTCTTCCATGTGGTAGCGGGAGTCCTGGGAGTTCTGGCGGTTGTCGCCCATCACCCAGATCTTGTCGTCCGGCACCTTGAACGGCCCGAACGGCATGTCGTCGCAGGCGGAGCTGCCGGGGAAGATGTAGTCCCGCTCGTCCAGGGCCTTGCCGTTGACCTTGACCGGGCCGCCCTTCTTGCACTCCACCGTGTCGCCGCCGACCGCGATCGTCCGCTTGATGAGGTCCTTCTCCTCGGCGGACGGCATCAGCCCGATGAAGCTGAGGAACTTCTGCACGAAGTTCGGCTCCGGCGTGGGCTCGCCCTCGAGCCAGCCGCCCGGGTCGTGGAAGACCACGACCTCGCCACGCTCGGGCTCCGACCCGAACCACGGGGTGAGCTTGTCCACCAGGACACGGTCGCCGCGCTGGAGGGTGTTCATCATCGAGTCGGACGGGATGGAGAACGCCTGCACCAGAAACGTCTTGATCAGCAGCGCCAGCAGGAGCGCGATACCGACCAGGAGCGGCAGTTCCTTCCAGAAGGACTTCTGCTTCTTCCGATCCGTACCGCTGCCCTCCGAGGAATCGCCACCGTCGCCGGTCGCCGACGCCGAGTCGTCCGTCATGTCCGAGGGCGTCTTGGAAGACCCGTTTCGCTCCTCGGGATCGTCGTGCCCGGACCGTGCGCCGACCGCCACGTCCCCCACATCCACTCCTCACGCCGTGCGAACCGCCTGTGCCACAGCAGGTACAGGCCCACCACTCCCATAACGAGCGGGAGTTCCGCAGGGGTCGGGAGCAGGACCATTTGGTTCCGGTCCTGGGAGGACACACTATTCGACGGTGGCTGTGCCGCCGTCCCTCCGGCGCGCCCGTCGGGCACGGACGCATAGGTCTCCGGCTCCTCCAGTCGCCGCCAGTGGTCCAGCGGCCAGGCGATCACGACGGCCTGCCCCACGACCTGGTCCTGAGCCACCGTGCCGCTGCCCTGCTCGTCCAGATGGAAACGGGAGTCGGCCGAATCCGACCGGTGGTCCCCCATCACGAAGTACCGTCCCTCGGGCACCTGGACGTCGAACGTCATCGTCGAGGGCACGTCCCCGGGGTTCAGATACGGTTCGTTCAGCGGCACGCCGTTGACCGTGACCCGGCCGTCCTTGTCGCAGCACTTCACACGGTCGCCGCCGACGGCGACGACCCTCTTGATGAGGTCCCGCTCGTCGTCCGACGGCAGTAGCCCGATGAACGTCAGGGCCTGCTTCACCTGCTTGACCACGATCGGATCGTCCTGCTTCGGCTTCTCCTCCGGCGGCAGCCAGCCGCCGGGGTCCTTGAAGACGACGACGTCACCCCGCTGCGGCTTCGCGCCGAACCACGGGGTGAGCTTGTCGACCAGGACGCGGTCCTGGATCCTGATCGTCTGCTCCATCGAGCCGGACGGGATGACGAACGCCTGCACCAGGAACGTCTTCAGCACCAGGGCGATGAGCAGCGCCACCGTGATCAGGAGAGGTATCTCCTTGACCGCGGAGCGGCGTCGCTTGCGTTTGACCTTCTGTGCCAGCCGGCGGCGTTCCGCACGGCCGGGCAGCGGCCTCGCGCCGTTCGTCGGCCGGGTCCCGGTCGGTAGCCGGGTGTCCGCCCGGTGGCTGGGACTGCGCCCGCGGTTACCCATGGGCGCCGCCGGGGGGCGCGTCGGGCACTCCGGAGAACGTGCCCGTGGGGTCGATGCCGGACCAGCGGCCGACCGGCCAGCCGATCCAGTCCGCCCTCCCGACGACCATGTCGACGGGCACCATCCCGCCACCGGGCTGCCCGAGATGCTCGCGGGAGTCACGTGAGTTGCTGCGGTGGTCTCCCATGACCCAGAGCGTGCCCTCGGGAACGACGATGTCGAAGGCCACCTCGGAGGGCCCGCCGTCGGGGTGCAGATATCTCTCGTCGACCGGCACGCCGTTCACCTCGACCCTGCCCCCCTTGTCGCAGCAGACAACCCGGTCACCGCCCATGCCCACCACCCGCTTGACGAAATCCGTCTCGGCGGGCTCGGCGAGTCCGAGTGCGGCGAGCCCCTCTCGTACTACGGAACTGACCGGGTTTTCCGTCACTCCCTCCGGTACGAACGAGCCCGTGCCGTCGAAGACGATCACGTCTCCACGCCGGGGCTCCGCACCAAAACGGTACGCCAGCTTGTTCACCAGCACCCGGTCCCCGACCTGAAGGGTCGGCTCCATGGAGCTGCTGGGGATCTGGAAGGGCTGCATCACGAAGTGGCTCAGCAGCAGCACGAAGACGGCGCAGGCCCCTCCGAGGACTCCCGCCGTGCGCAGGGACATCCGCGGGCGGCGGCCGCCGTAACGACGCGCGGAGCGCGACCCCTCTTCCTCGACCCCGTCCGCGGGGGTGGAAGAGCGGTCGCGCTCCGTGTGCTGTGCTTCGGTGTCCATCGAGGGCAGAGCCTATCCGGCCGCCCTGTGACCGGTTGAACCGAAGCGTCGTCGCGGCTGTGAGCTCAGGCTCAGTTGTCGCGCTTCTCCTTGATCTTCGCGGCCTTGCCGCGCAGCTCACGGAGGTAGTACAGCTTGGCGCGACGGACGTCACCGCGCGTGACGAGCTCGATCTTCTCGAAGATCGGGCTGTGCACCGGGAAGGTGCGCTCGACGCCGACGGAGAAGGAGACCTTGCGGACCGTGAAGGTCTCGCTCACGCCCGCGCCCTGGCGGCGGATGACGACGCCCTTGAACTGCTGGATACGGGAGCGGTTGCCCTCGATGACGCGAACGTGGACGTTCACGGTGTCACCGGGACGGAAGGCCGGGACGTCGCTGCGCAGCGAAGCCGAGTTGACGCTGTCGAGCAGGTGAGCCATTTTGGTCTGCTTCCTCGCCGATGCCACAGGTCATCAGCGGAATATCGGTATGAGATCCGGGGTGCCGGGTCGGGCGGGCGTCGTTCCCCCTGTGGCAGGGGCGCCGGCCGGACGTACAGCAGCGGCTTATTCTTCCACGGCCTCGGGCCTGCGCCAAAATCGGCCGCCGGGCTCGGGTGCCCAGCCGAGGATGGAGAGTGTCTCGCGGTCCTTCTTGTCGAAGGCCGCGGGGTCGCAACGCTCGATCAGATCCGGCCGGTTGAGGGCCGTGCGGCAGAGCGCCTGGTCCCGCCGCCAACGCGCGATCTTCCCGTGGTGGCCGCTGACGAGCACCTCGGGAATCGCGCGTCCGCGCCAGGCGGGGGGCTTTGTGTAGACGGGGCCCTCGAGCAGGTTCGCCATCGCGCCGGGCGCGAAGGAGTCGTCCCGGTGGGATTCGGCGTTGCCGAGGACGCCGGGAAGCAGCCGGGCGACGGCCTCGGTGATCACCAGCACGGCAGCCTCTCCGCCGGCGAGCACGTAGTCGCCGATGGACACCTCGTGGACCGGCATCCGCGTCGCGTACTCGTCGATGACCCGGCGGTCGATGCCCTCGTAGCGGGCGGGGGTGAAGATCAGCCACGGACGCTCGGAGAGCTCGACGGCGACCTCCTGCGTGAACGGCCGGCCGCTCGGGGTGGGAACCACGAGTACGGGGCCGTGAGCGCCCGCCTCGTAGCCGCTCGCCACGATGTCGTCGAGGGCGTCGCCCCAGGGCTCGGTCTTCATGACCATGCCCGGGCCGCCGCCGTACGGGGTGTCGTCGACGGTGTTGTGCCGGTCGTACGTCCAGTCGCGCAGGTCATGGACGTGGACCCCGAGCTGACCGCGGGCGCGGGCCTTGCCGACCAGGGAGACGTTCAGCGGTTCGAGGTACTCGGGAAAGATCGTGACGACGTCGAGCCGCATCAGGACTCGTCCTTCGAGGCGTCACGCGCGGAGGCGACCTCGGCCTCGGTGTCGTCGATCAGTCCGGGCGGCGGGGTGATCACGGCCCGCTGCTCCTCCAGGTCGATCTCGGCGACGATCTCCTGGACGAACGGGATCATCACCTCGCTGCCGTCGGGCCGTTCGACGATGAACAGGTCCTGTGAGGGCAGATGGCTGATCTCGGTGATCCTGCCGACCTCCGTGCCGTCCTCGAGCACCACGTCCAGGTCCATCAGCTGGTGGTCGTAGTACTCGTCGGGCTCCTCGGGAAGCTCCTCCGGGTCCACCTCGGCGATCAGCAGCGTGTTGCGCAGCGCCTCCGCGGCGTTGCGGTCCTTCACGCCCTCGAAGCGCAGCAGCAGCCGGCCGCTGTGCACCCTGCCGGTCTCGATGGTCAGCGGTCCGGCGGTGGCCGGGTCCGTGGCCAGCACGGCGCCCGGTCCGAGCCGCAGTTCCGGCTCGTCCGTGCGTACCTCGACGGTGACCTCGCCCTTGACGCCGTGGGCCCGGCCGATCCGTCCGACTACCAGCTGCACGCTCACCCCTCTTTGCGGCCGGACCGCCGCCGCTGTCGCGGGGTGGTCGCTTGCCGCCGTGGTTCCTCGGTTACTCGATTATCGGTTTGCGGACTTCGACAGCGACACGACAAGGGCCGGGAAGAGCCGGAGCCCTCCCCGGCCCGAGCCGGTGTTCAACTGTTCAGCGGACCTGGTCCACGTCGACGAGGTCGACGCGGATGCCACGGCCGCCGATGGCGCCCACGACGGTGCGCAGAGCGCGCGCGGTGCGGCCGTTGCGGCCGATCACCTTACCGAGGTCGTCGGGGTGGACCCGGACCTCGAGCACACGCCCGCGACGCAGGTTGCGGGAAGCCACCTGCACATCGTCCGGGTTGTCGACGATGCCCTTCACGAGGTGCTCGAGAGCCTCCTCGAGCATCCTCAGGCCTCGGTGGACTCGGCGGGCGCGGCCTCGGCCTCGTCCGCCTTCTTGTCGGCCTTCTTCGCCTTCGGGGTGATGGCCTCACCCTTGGCGTCGTCACCCTCGATGGCCTTGGCGAAGGCGTCGAAGGAGGCGCGCTTGTCTTCCTTCGTCGCCGGGGCCAGCAGCGGCTTCTCCGGGGCCGGCAGGCCCTTGACCTTCTGCCAGTCACCGGTGAGCTTCAGGATGGCCAGAACCGGCTCGGTCGGCTGGGCGCCGACGGACAGCCAGTACTGGGCACGCTCGGAGTCGACCTCGATGCGCGACGGGTTGTACGTCGGGTGGTACACCCCGATCTCCTCGATGGCCCGGCCGTCACGGCGGGTACGGGAGTCGGCGACGACGATGCGGTAGTGGGGCTGGCGAATCTTGCCGAGACGCTTCAGCTTGATCTTGACTGCCACGGGAGTGGTGTCTCCTGGTCTTGACGTGGTTGGGCACAACGAGATGCCACGTGGGGTTGCGGTACTCGGGTGCCCGATGGACGCGTCAGCCGGAGGCGAGAGGGTTCCTGTGCGGCTGTCGAGTACAGCTAGCCATTGTGCCACATGCCGGCGACAGCTTTTCACCCGGCCGGGCACCCCGGCGGGCCCGTCGGCGCACGGCCCGCCGGCCGACGAGCTCGTCGGCAGCCTGCCCCCGCGGGCGCGGACGATTCAGCTCGCCGCGCCCACCGACTCCGGGATACGGAACGGCTTTCCGCACCCCCCGCAGACGATGGGCGCCTGCGCGAGGACGGACGGGACGACTCTGACGTTACGGCCGCAGTCGCAGACGGCCTTGACCCGCACACCGCCGCCCGAGGAACCGTGCCGTGCGGCAGGTCCGCGGAAGGTGCGCTTGGTGTCCGAGGCCGTCGCGGCGGTGTGCGCCTTGAGGGCGCGCTGCAGCCGTTCGATCGTGGGGCGGTACCGCCGCTTGGCCTCCGGGTTGAGCGCGACCAGCGAGAAGCCGCTGCTGGGGTGCGGCTCGTCCACATGGTCGAGGCCCATCTCCTCGGCAATGGCCAGGAAGCGGCGGTTGTGGTAGCGGCCGGCGCGCGATGTGTCACGGACACCTCGCGCGGCGGCGATGCCGTGGACTGCTTCGTGAAGCAGTCGCTCGAAGGAGAGCTCGGCGCCGCAGGCGGACGAGGACTCTCCGATCAGGGATTCGGGCGCGGCAAGATCCGGCAGCTCGGGGTGGTGCCGCTGAATGTCGGCCCACGCCTGTGCCAGCTCTGCGGCGAGAACAGGTGGTGTCGTGCTCACGTCGTGATAACGAGCCGGACGGCCCGCGGGTTCCATTCCGGGCCATCCCAAATAATTTGCACGTACCAGTCAGTTGCCGTCAGTTGCCGTTGATACGTCCTGACGAGGGCGGGTGCGTCGATCTGCGGAGGATCTTCACAGCTCACACCAAGGTGGTACGTAGCACCCGCCCTGGCCGACAGGGCCGTCAGTAGGCCCGGGCCACGATCGCGACAGTACCCGGCGCGTCGTCCGCGTCGGGCACCGACCCGTCCTCGGCCACGAGACAGCGTACGGAGACCGCCTGTTCCGCCAGCGTGGCCTCGCCCTCCTGCCCCAGGGTCGCCCACGGAATGCGGGCCCATCCACCGGCGGCCGCCGCTTCCGCGGCCTCCTCGATGGTGCTGACGTCACTCGTGCGCGACTCACGGCGGGACCGGGACTGCTCGAGCAGCAGCGCCTGGTCGTCCTCGAGGATCTTCGGCAGCAGTGCGGCGAGCGAGTCGAGGCTCACCGGCTCCTTGCCTCCGGGGATGCGACGGGCCAGCATCGCGGTGCCCGCCTCCAGGTCCCGCGGGCCGATCTCGATCCGCACCGGCACACCCTTGAGCTCCCAGTCGACCGCACGGCGACCGAAGGGGGTGTCGACGCGGTCGTCGACGTGGACCCGCAGGCCGGCCGCCGTGAGCAGTCGGCCGACCTCGTGCACCTTGGCAACGGCCTCGTCGCCCTTGATGGCCATGACGACGATCTGGACGGCCGCGAGCCGCGGCGGGACGCGCAGGCCGTTGTCGTCGCCGTGGGACATGATCAGTCCGCCGACCATGCGGGTCGACACACCCCACGACGTCTGCCAGACCAGTTCCTGCTGCCCGTCCTTCGACAGGTACGACGTGTTGAAGGCCTTGGCGAAGTTGGTTCCGAGTTCGTGGCTCGTGCCCATCTGGAGGGCCTTACCGTCGCCCATCATCCCTTCCAGGGTGAGGGTGTTGATCGCTCCGGCGAACCGCTCCCTGGGCGTCTTGCGGCCGAGCACCACGTCGATGCCGAGGACGTTGAGCATGAAGTCCGCGTAGACGTCGCGGTGGATGTGGGCGGCGTAGTCCCTGGCGTCCTCGTAGGTGGCGTGGGCGGTGTGCCCCTCCTGCCAGAGGAATTCGGTCGTCCTCAGGAAGACCCTGGGGCGCATCTCCCAACGGACCACGTTGGCCCACTGGTTGATCAGCAGCGGCAGATCCCGGTAGCTCTGCACCCATTTGGAGAAGTAGTCGTTGATGATCGTCTCGGACGTGGGGCGAACCACGACCGGCTCCTCGAGCTCCTTGCCCCCGCCGTGCGTGACCACCGCGAGTTCGGGCGCGAAGCCCTCGACGTGCTCAGCCTCGCGAGTCAGGTAAGACTGGGGGATGAAGAGCGGGAAGTAGGCGTTTTGAGCGCCCGCGGCCTTGATGCGGGCGTCCATCTCCTGCTGCATCCGCTCCCACAGGCCGTAGCCGTACGGTCGGATGACCATGGTGCCGCGCACCGGGCCGTTGTCCGCCAGTTCGGCCTTGTTGATCAGGTCCTGGTACCAGCGCGGGAAGTCTTCCGACTGGGGCGTGAGAACGGGTGCCTTTGCCATGGCGGGCATCGTACGGCGATACGGGACCTACACGTGAATCGGCCAGGTTGTCCTGGGCGTACGCCTCGGGGCGCAAGCAGTGCCGCACAACCCCTGGACGTGGGGACGCCCGCGCAGTTCTCTGGCATACGGGGAAGCGCGGATCGTACGCACACGGGGGCTGACCTTCTGGGTATTACCGACCTCTCGGCGGATTGGGGCGCTTTCGATGACCTCCACGCTCGTCCAGCACCGACCCCACAAGGCGTCGGCGACCTCTGCGGAAGCCGGCGCACGTGCCCGGGACTGGGCCGAGATCCAGGAACGCATGCTCGTGCCGCTCTACGAAGCGGTCTACGAACGCCTTGAGGTGGGCTCCGGTACACGGCTGCTGGCCCTGGGTTGCGGTTCCGGTCTCGCGCTGCTGCTGGCCAGGACCCGCGGTGCCACGGTGACGGGCGTCGACACCGACAGCGACCGTCTCGCCCTCGCCCGGGAGCGGATGGACGGCAGTCCGACGGCCCGGCTGGTGGACGGTGGACCGGGCGACGCGGGCCCCGCCCACCCCGCCTACAACCTGGTCACCGCGTTTCAGCCGATCGGGTGCGGCGCGAGCGACGCGGAGGACCTGGAACAGGCACTCAAGGACGCGGTCGGTCTCGTGGAGCGCAGGAGCCCCGTGGTGCTCACGGGGTGGGGTCCGCCGGAGCGGTGCGCCACGTCCGGGGTGCTGCGGGTGGCCGGGGAGCGCAGGCGTCCCGCCCACCGGGACGCCCTGGAGGACATCGCCGCGCGCGCGGGCCTGAACCCGGACGGCTCCGGCCGGGTGGCCTGCCCGTTCGGTTACGCGGACGTGGACAGCGCGGTACGGGGCCTCATGTCGACCGGTCTCTACGACGCGGCCGTGCGCGAGACGGACCAGGCGCAGGTCGGGAAGGAGATCGCGGAGGCGCTCCACGACCACCGGCGGCCGGACGGGACGGTCTGGATGCCCAACGTGTTCCGTTATCTGATCGCCCGGACACCCTGATGCCCTGACCCGCGCACGACGAGGGCCCGCGACCGTGCCGGTCGCGGGCCCTTCGGCTGTCCCTCCGGGCGGTGGATCAGCCCATGAACTTCTTGAACTCGTCGGGCAGCTCGAAGTCCTTGCCCGGCTCGCCGGCCGGCAGCCCGAAGGCGCCGCCCTGTGCCGCCGCCTGCTCGCGCCGCACCGCGGCTGCCTGCTCCTCGGCCTTGCGCTTCATCGGGTTGCCGCTCTTGCGCTTGCCCTTGGCCTGCTTCTGCTGCTTCTTCTGCCGACCGGGGCCGCCACCCATGCCGGGCATTCCCGGCATACCGGGCATGCCGCCGCCCTGAGCCATCCGCGACATCATCTTGCGCGCCTCGAAGAACCGCTCCACCAGGCCCTTGACCGCGCTGACCTCGACACCGGAGCCCTTGGCGATGCGCGCGCGGCGGGACCCGTTGATGATCGTCGGGTCCTGGCGCTCACCCGGAGTCATCGACTTGATGATCGCGGCCGTACGATCCACGTCACGCTCGTCGATGTTGTTGATCTGGTCCTTCATCTGGGCCATGCCGGGCAGCATGCCGAGCAACTTCGAGATGGAGCCCATCTTGCGGACCTGCTCCATCTGGGCCAGGAAGTCGTCGAGCGTGAACTCCTTACCCTTGCTGCTCGCCAGCTTGGAGGCCATCTTGGCGGCCTCTTCCTGGCTGAAGGTCTGCTCGGCCTTCTCGATCAGCGAGAGCATGTCGCCCATGCCGAGGATGCGGGACGCCATGCGGTCCGGGTGGAACGCGTCGAAGTCGTCCAGCTTCTCGCCGTTGGAGGCGAACATGATCTGCTTGCCGGTGACGTGCGCGACGGAGAGCGCGGCACCGCCTCGGGCGTCGCCGTCCAGCTTCGACAGGACCACCCCGTCGAACCCGACACCGTCGCGGAAGGCCTCCGCCGTGTTGACGGCGTCCTGACCGATCATGGCGTCGACGACGAAGAGGATCTCGTCGGGGCTGACGGCGTCGCGGATGTCCGCGGCCTGCTGCATCAGCTCCTGGTCGATACCGAGACGGCCGGCGGTGTCGACGATGACGACGTCGTACTGGCGGGTCCGCGCGTGCTCGATGGAGTCCTTCGCGACCTGGACCGGGTCGCCGACGCCGTTGCCCGGCTGGGGCGCGTAGACGGCGACACCCGCCCGCTCCGCGACGACCGAGAGCTGGTTGACGGCATTGGGGCGCTGGAGGTCACAGGCGACGAGCAGGGGCGAGTGCCCCTGGGCCTTGAGCCAGAGACCGAGCTTTCCGGCGAGGGTGGTCTTACCGGCACCCTGGAGACCGGCGAGCATGATCACGGTCGGCGCCGTCTTGGCGAACCGCAGACGGCGGGTCTCGCCGCCGAGGATGCCGATGAGCTCCTCGTTGACGATCTTGATGACCTGCTGGCTCGGGTTCAGAGCCTTGGAGACCTCGGCGCCCAGGGAGCGGGCCTTGACCTGCTTGATGAACTCCCGGACGACCGGGAGCGCCACGTCGGCCTCGAGCAGGGCGATACGGATTTCCCGGGCCGCGCCGTCGATGTCAGCCTCGGACAGGCGTCCCTTGCCCCTGAGGTTCTTGAAAGTCGCGCTGAGGCGGTCGGAAAGCGTATCGAACACGGTGGTCGCGATTCCTCGGGTCGGGGCCTGGTGGTCGCCCCAAGGGTATCGGGCGTCGGAACATTCATGCCCCCGCCCGCCGTAACGGGCGGACGGACGGCGATCTCCGCGGCGGCGGGGAGCAGATCTCGGCCCCGAGGAGCTTCATGGGTTCCTCCGGGCCGTCCCTCGCCGGCTCGGGGAAGCACGCGCTGGTCAACGAGCGGCCGCACCGCCCGTCGACCCCTCACCGCAGCGCCTCCTCCACGCTCTTGGCCAGGGCCGCCGCCTCCGCATCACCGAGCGGAGAGCCTGCCTCGTCCGTCACGTACAGCGTGTCCACGGCGTTCGCGCCGAGCGTCGATACGTGGGCGCTGCGGACCCGGACCGCCGCCCCCTCCAGGGCCCGCCCGATCCTGTGCAGCAGGCCAGGGGCGTCATGGGCGCGGACCTCGATGACCGTGGCGAGGCGCGATCCGGCCTCGGCCACCGTCACCCTGGGCGGGGGCGCCTTGACGCCCCGCCGCCGGGGATAGGCGGCCTCCCGCTCTGCCAGGCGGCCGCGGATGTCCAGTGAGCCGTCCAGGGCGCGCACGAGGTCGGCGCGGAGGCGGGACGCCTGCGGCAGGGAGCCGTATTCGGCGGCGACCCGCCAGTCGAGGACCAGGACGGTCCCGTCCCCCACTTCGCTGGGCAGGTCGATCGCCCTGAGGTCCGCGGCCCGGACGGTGAGCCGGTGCAGCGCAAGGACCCCGGCGGCCGCGGGGAGCACGCCGGGCTGGTCGGGCAGGGCGATGAGCAGCTCGACGCCGACGGGTTCCGGCCCGCCGTCCTCGGCAGGGGCCTCCGGATGGGTGTGCAGGGCGAGCACGGGTTCGCCGGTGCGCAGGGCCTCGATCGCCAGGCGTTCCTGTTCGGCGCTGGGTGCCGCCTGGTCCGGCTCGGCCGGAGTGTCGCCCGCGAGGACCGCCGCCACCCGCCTGACCAGGTCGGCCACGAGGGAGCCGCGCCAGGAGGACCAGGCCGCCGGGCCGGTGGCGAGAGCGTCCGCCTCGGTGAGCGCGTGCAGCAGCTCCAGGGTTCCGGCAGAGCCGACGACGGAGGCCACGGAGGCGACCGTCGCCGGGTCGTCGAGGTCGCGCCTGGTCGCCGTCTCGATGAGCAG
The DNA here is from genome assembly GCF_056835925.1 of Streptomyces sp. WAC00040. Taxonomy (NCBI): domain Bacteria; kingdom Bacillati; phylum Actinomycetota; class Actinomycetes; order Kitasatosporales; family Streptomycetaceae; genus Streptomyces; species Streptomyces sp. WAC00040. The sequence goes on along the minus strand of NZ_JAKQZE010000001.1, from coordinate 3,493,520 downwards.
CAGGTGGTGGCGCACGAGGGTGGCGATGACGCCCACGTCCGCGCGGTCGAAGCCGATCCGGGTGGCCACGTCGCGGGCGATGGTCTCGCCGGCGACCGAGTGGTCGCCGGGCCAGCCCTTGCCGATGTCGTGCAGCAGCGCGGCGACGAGCAGCAGGTCCGGGCGGCCGACGTGCCGGGTCAGCTCCGACGCCTTGACCGCCGTCTCGACGAGGTGCCGGTCGACGGTCCAGGTGTGCACGGCGTTGCGCTGGGGCCGGCACCGGACGCGTTCCCAGTCGGGGACGAGCCGGGTGATCAGTCCCTCGGCCTCGAGTGCCTCCCAGACGGGGACGGTCGGCTCCCCCGCGCCGAGCAGTGTGACCAGTTCCTCCCGGGCCTCCGCGGGCCAGGGCACGGGCAGCGGACCGGCGGTCATGGCATGGCCGAGGCGCCGAACCGCGTGCCGGGAGATCGGCAGGCCGGACTGGGCCGCGGCGGCGGCGGCGCGGAGCGGGAGGACCGGGTCGCGGTCCGGGCGTGCTGTGCGGGCGAGGACCACTTCGCCGTCGAGTTCGACGACCCCCTCGGCGAGCGGGGTGCGCTCGGGCTGCGGGGGCCGTCCGCCGAGCATGGCCCGGAGCCTCGGCCGTACGGCACGGGAGCGCAGGACCCGGCTGACCTCCCGCCAGGTGACGTCGGTGGCGTACGAGACGGTCCGCGCTGCCTCGTACACCTGGCGCAGCAGGGCGTCGGCGTCGAGGAGGCCGAGCTCGGCCGCGACCTGGTCCTGTTCCTGGAGGGCGAGCCGGTCGGTGGCGCGGCCGGTGGTGAGGTGGAGCGCGTCGCGGACGTCGAGGAGGACGCGGCGGGCTTCGGCGAGTCCTTCCCGGGGGGCGTCGGCGAGCCATGAGGCGGCTACCGCGCGGAGCGCGGTGACGTCCCTCAGTCCGCCTCTGGCCTCTTTCAGATCGGGCTCGAGGAGGTACTGGAGCTCACCCTGCCGGGCGGCCCGCTCTCGGCAGAGTTCGTCGAGTTCGGGCAGCCGCCGCGGAGCCTGGTTGCGCCAGTCGGCGAGCACGGCGGTACGCAGGGAGGCGACCAGTCCGAGGTCACCGGCGACAGGCCGGGCGTCGAGAAGCCCGAGCTGCACCTTGAGGTCCTCACCCGCGGTCTTCCGGGCCTCCGCGGGTGTGCGGACGGAGTGGTCGAGGGCGAGGCCGAGGTCCCAGACCGGGTACCAGATCCGGTCGGCGATCGCGGCGACTGCGGCGGGGGACGCGCTGCCGTCGTGGAGCAGCAGGAGGTCGAGGTCGCTGCGCGGGGAGAGTTCCCCGCGGCCGTAGCCGCCGACGGCGACGAGCGCCGCGCCCCGAACGCCCTGTTCCAGCGCCGCGGCGGCGAAGAGGGCGGACAGCCATTCGTCGGTCAGCTTCGCCAGGGCCGCACGGCGCGGCGGCCCGGACCGCTCCTTCTCGGTGAGAAGGAGCAGCCGGGCCGCCGCATAGCCGCTGGGTCCGCTGTCTTCCGTTTCTTCGGTCACGTCCAGGCTCACCCAGCAGCTCCCTTGTCCGTGTTCGCTCTTACAGGGCGTCGGGGCCGCGCTCGCCGGTCCGTACCCGGACCGCCGTGTCGACCGGGACGCTCCAGACCTTGCCGTCGCCGATCTTTCCGGTGCGGGCGGCCTTGACGATCACGTCCACGAGCTGTTCGGCGTCGTCGTCCTCGACCAGCACCTCGATGCGGATCTTGGGGACGAGGTCGACGGTGTACTCCGCGCCGCGGTAGACCTCGGTGTGGCCGCGCTGCCGGCCGTAGCCGCTTGCCTCTGTGACCGTGAGGCCCTGGACGCCGAAGGCCTGGAGGGCCTCCTTGATCTCGTCCAGCCGGTGCGGCTTCACGACTGCGGTGATGAGCTTCATGCGTCCACCTTCTTGTTCTGTCCAGCGCCGGCCACGGCGTCCGCGGCGGGGGGTACGGCCTTGCGGGAGCCCGTTCCGCCGCCGGCGCCGCTGAAGTCGTACGCGGTCTCGGCGTGCTCGACCTGGTCGATGCCGGAGACCTCGACGTCCTCGTCCACCCGCATGCCGATCGTCTTGTCGAGGACGAAGGCGAGGATCGCGGAGACGACCAGGGAGTAGGCGAGTACCGCGAAGACTCCGACGGCCTGCTTGCCGAGCTGGTCGAGGCCGCCGCCGTAGAAGAGGCCCTTGACCTCGGACTGCACGCCGCCGGTGGCGAACAGGCCGACCAGCAGGGAGCCGACGATACCGCCGACAAGGTGGACGCCGACGACGTCCAGGGAGTCGTCGTAGCCGAACTTGAACTTCAGGCCGACGGCCATGGCGCACAGCAGACCGGCGATGGCGCCGACGGCGATCGCGCCGAGCGGGGAGACGGCGCCGCCGGACGGGGTGATGGCGACGAGGCCGGCGACCGCGCCGGACGCGGCGCCGAGGGTGGTGAAAGCGCCGTGGCGGATCTTCTCGTAGGCGAGCCAGGCGAGCATGGCGGCGGCGGTGGCGACCTGGGTGTTGACGAACATCACCGCGCCGACGCCGTCGTCGTTGCCGAGCCACGAGCCGGCGTTGAAGCCGAACCAGCCGAACCACAGGAGACCGGCGCCGAGCATGACCAGCGGGAGGCTGTGCGGGCGCATCGGGTCCTTCTTGAAGCCGACGCGCTTGCCGATGACGAGGATCACGCCGAGGGCCGCGGCACCGGCGTTGATGTGGACGGCCGTGCCGCCCGCGAAGTCGATGACGCCCATCTCGAACAGCCAGCCGCCCGCGCCCCAGACCCAGTGCGCGACCGGGAAGTAGACGACCGTGGCCCACAGGGCGATGAACAGGGCCCATGCGGTGAACTTGACGCGGTCCGCGAGGGCGCCGCTGATCAGGGCCGGTGTGATGATCGCGAACATCAGCTGGAAGACGGCGAAGACGTACACCGGGATGGTGTAACCGTCCCACAGCTCGGTGATGCCGATGCCGCTGAGACCGACGTAGTCGGAGCTCCAGCCGATGATCGAACCGGAGTCGGTGCCGAAGGCAAGGCTGAAGCCGTACAGCACCCAGAGGATGGTGACGATCCCGAGGCTGATGAAGCTCATCATCAGCATGTTCAGGGAGCTCTTGACCCGGACCATGCCTCCGTAGAAGAAGGCCAGTCCCGGGGTCATGAGCATCACCAGGGCGGAACAAATGAGAATGAACCCTGTGTTGGCGGCAGACAGCTCAGGGGCGTCTGCGGCAAGGGTCGAGATGCCTGGGGGCATCGGCGTCTCCTCGTCGTCGTGCGGCCGCGTGCGGGCGGAGCCAGTGCGGTAGAGGGGCGGGCCGGACAGCCCCTTTGCGCCATGAGGTTGGCGCAGCGCCGTTTCCGCAGATGCCGCTCGATGTTTCGCGGCCGTGACGAAGAGGTCCGGCGTGTTACGCCGTCATGAACAGGCTGATCGCCCGCGGTCACCGAGAGTATCCTCTGCGCACACGGAAACCGGCCGCGACACTCACCCGGATGACTTGGCACGGGGGGAGCCGAGTCGGGCAGTTCGGGGTGGGCGTCGCGGCCGGGGTCTGAGGCGCTGCCGGTCAGACCGCTTCGGCGGTCTCGGGCAGCTGGGCGGTGAGCAGGTCGGTGAACTGGACGACCTCCGCGACATCGCCGAAGTCCCTGGCCGCCGTGTCGACGGTCTTGCGCAGCCGGGTGTTGACACGCTCGGAGCGGACCCGTTTGGCGACCGTGAGCGCCTCGCCGGCCAGCGCGGTGGCTTGTTCCGGCTCCCTCTTGAGGAGGTGGACGGTGGCCATCCCGACCAGGTTGAGTGCGTACGACCGCTGGTGCTCCTCGTCCCGCCGGAAGAGCTCCACGGCGCGCTCCATGATCGGCTCGGCGAGTGAGGCGTAGGTGGGACTGCGGCCCGCCACATAGGCGAGGTCGCGGTAGGAGTGGGCGTTCTCTCCGTTGAGCTCGGCCTCGGAGAAGAAGCGGATCCAATCGGGCTCGGGCTCGGTGTCGAAACCGATGTCGGCGAAGGTGTCCTCCGCCATCCGCACGGCCCGCCGGCACTTGCTGGGCTGACCCATGTTGGCGTAGGCGCGGGCCTCCATCGCATACAGCATGGCCTGAGTGCGCGCGGTGGCGCAGTCGCGACTGCCGTACTGGGCGAGGTGGATCAGTTCGAGGGCGTCGTCGGGCCGGCCGAGGTGGATCATCTGCCGGCTCATGGAGGACAGGACGTACGAGCCGAGCGGCTTGTCACCGGCTTCCTTGGAGGCGTGCAGTGCGAGGACGAAGTACTTCTGCGCGGTGGGCTGGAGCCCCACGTCGTAGCTCATCCATCCGGCCAGCTCGGCCAGTTCGGCGGCGCACTTGAACAGGCGCCGCATGGTGGCGGGGGGCTGCGGTTCCTGAAGGAGGTCGGTGACCTCGTGGAGCTGGCCGACGACGGCCTTCCTGCGCAGGCCGCCACCGCACTGGGCGTCCCACTGGCGGAACATCGCGGTGGTGGCCTCGAGCAGGTCGAGCTCCGGCGCCGACAGGCGGCCACCCCTGCGGGTCGTGGGGGGCGCCTCCTCCGCGGCCTCCACGGCCGGGGTGGGAACGAGCCAGCGCTGCATGGGTTCGACGAGGGCGGACCCGGCGGCGAGCGAGAGCGAGGTGCCGAGGAAGCCGCGGCGCGCGAGCATCAGGTCGCTTCTGGAGAACTCGCTGAGCAGGGCGACGGTCTGGTCTCCGGCCCAGGGCAGGTCGACGCCGGACACGGAGGGTGCCAGGTGGGCGGAGCGCAGGCCGAGGTCCTCGATGGCGACGACGCTGCCGAAGCGTTCGCTGAAGAGCTCGGACAGGATCCGGGGGATCGGCTCGCGCGGCTGTTCGCCGTCCAGCCAGCGGCGCACCCGGGAGGTGTCCGTGCTGATGTGGTGTGCGCCCATCTGCCGTGCCCGGCGGTTCACTTGGCGCGCCAGCTCGCCCTTCGACCAGCCACTGCGCATGAACCAGGAGTTCAGCTGTTCGTTGGGGCGCTTGCCGGTGTTCGTACCGTCTGCGCCGCTGCCGCTCACTGGAATGCCCCCATCCGCCGAAGCCTCATCGCCCGAACCCGTACCAGAATGCCGCCTGTTGGGCCTTCCTGTGACCAGGTTGCACCCGTCGAACAGAGAGACGAGTTGCCCCCGGCATACTCGGAAGCCGACTGCAATTGCAGGTCGATGCACCGACAGTAATGCGGCGATCACGCCTCCAGCGAGTGGGATTGCAGAATCGCCACCATTCGCCACCCCTCCGAGTGAACCCACGTACCGCCAGGCGCGATTCACTTGACAGACGAAAATCAGCACCCGATGGAGGGTTGCGCGCGCAGGCGCGCGCCACGTTCCGCACTCCCCCATGCACCACCGCACCCCGCCGACACCCCGACGGTGACGACGGAGAGTAACAGGGGAGCTTCGGGTCGTAACCACCGGCGAGCAGGACCCGTTGGAGGGGGCATGGGCTTCACGATCGGCGGCACCCGAGGGATCAGTCAGATCCGGGTCGGCTCCCGGCGCCGCGGGCGCGCGACAGAGGCCACAGCGGTGGCCGAGTACACCGGACTGTGGGGCTGGGCGGTGGTTCCCGGCGCACGGGCCGCGGCGGGCAAGTGCTCTTGCGGCGGGGCGCGGTGCGAGGCGCCGGGAGCGCATCCCCTCGCCTTCGCGCTCGAGGTCCCGGCCGGCGCCACGCTCGACGAGGCCGGCAAGGCCTGGGCGGATGTGCCCGGGGCATCGCTGCTGCTGCCGGTCGGCCGGAGCTTCGACATCCTGGACGTCGCCGCACCGGCGGGCCGCCGGGCCCTGGTGCGCATGGAGCGCATGGGGCTGCCGCTCGGCCCGGTCACGGTCACTCCCGACGGCCGCTGCCAGTTCTTCGTGGCTCCCGGCGCTGCGGCCGAGCTGCCCCGGCTGCTGTACCGGATGGGCTGGGACGACGCCGACCTGGACCTGCGCTGCCTCGGTCCCGGCGACCACATCACCGCCCCGCCGTCCGACCACGGCGGTCTTGGCCCCGTCCGGTGGCTTCGGCCGCCGTCCCTGGACACGGCGGCGGCCCCTCCGGAGGCCCGGCTGCTGCTCGGCACCCTGGCGTACATCTGCCACCGCAGCCGGCCCTGATTCCCGGACACGAGAGCGCCCGGCCGTCCCGTGACGGCCGGGCGCTCTCGTACGCGCGGAAGGTGCGCTCAGTCGCCGATCAGGGCATCGATGAACGCCTCGGGCTCGAAGGGGGCGAGATCGTCCGGGCCCTCGCCCAGACCCACGAGTTTCACAGGCACGCCCAGCTCACGCTGGACGGCGACGACGATGCCGCCCTTGGCGGTGCCGTCCAGCTTGGTCAGCACGATGCCGGTGATGTCCACGACCTCGGCGAAGACCCGCGCCTGCACCAGGCCGTTCTGACCGGTGGTGGCGTCGAGGACGAGCAGGACCTCGTCCAGCGGGCCGTGCTTCTCCACGACCCGCTTCACCTTGCCGAGCTCGTCCATCAGGCCGGTCTTGGTGTGCAACCGGCCGGCGGTGTCGATCAGCACCACGTCCGCGCCCTCGGCGATGCCCTCCTTGACCGAGTCGAAAGCGACCGAGGCCGGATCGCCGGCCTCCGGCCCGCGCACGGTGCGGGCGCCGACGCGCTCGCCCCAGGTCTGCAGCTGATCGGCGGCGGCGGCACGGAAGGTGTCAGCGGCGCCAAGTACGACCGAGCGGCCGTCCGCGACGAGAACGCGGGCGAGCTTGCCGGTGGTGGTGGTCTTACCGGTGCCGTTCACCCCCACGACCATGACGACGGCGGGCGTGTCCAGACCGCTCTCGGTCTTGACCGCGCGGTCGAAGTCGGTGCCCACGAGGTGCAGCAGTTCCTCCCGCAGCAGGGTGCGCAGCTGCTCGGGCGTGCGGGTGCCGAGCACCTTCACCCGCTCACGCAGCCGCTCGACGAGCTCCTGGGTGGGGGCGACGCCGACATCGGCGGTGAGAAGCGTGTCCTCGATCTCCTCCCAGGTGTCCTCGTCGAGGTGCTCACGCGAGAGGAGCGTGAGGAGCCCCTTGCCGAGCGAGTTCTGCGAACGGGCGAGACGGGCACGGAGCCGGACGAGCCGGCCGGCAGTCGGTTCCGGGATCTCGACGGCGGGGGCCGGCGCCTCGGCGACGACCGGGTCCTCGACGGCGACGGGTGTTTCGACGGCCTCGTCGGCCGTCGGAAGGTCGACCTCCTCGATGGTGCGGCGGGGTTCCTCCCGCGGCGTCTCCGCCTCGTCGCCGACGTGCGGTTCGGCGGGCGGAGCAGTGATGGTCGGCGGGGCCGGCGGCGCCTGCGGCGGCAGCTGCTTCTTCTTGCGGCTACTTACCACGAGGCCGCTGATCGCGCCGATCGCGACCAGGGCGATGACTACGGCAAGGATGACGATTTCCATAACCCGTCCAGTATCGGCCACGGCCGCGCGCACAGAAGAGGTCAGAGGATCACACAAAGCAACCCTCACCCATTTGGGCGTTATGAGGTGTTCGTACGATGCTTGCGGCTTCCGCTTCCTCCGGCGGCCCCACCGGCGTCCCCCACCCCGTACGGAGCCACTTCCATGCCCCACGCCTCCGAGTCCGAAGGCGCGAAAGAGACCCGCGGCCTCGAACCCGTCCCCGACGGGGAGCGCACCGGCCGCGTCCGGCTCCGGACCTCACGCGCTACCTGCCCGGCACGGCCTCCGGCCGGGCGATGGTCGGCGCCACCGTCGGCGGCGCGGGCGTCGTCGCTGTGCCGATGGTGCTGAGGGGCGTCGTAATGACGGTGACACACCGGACCTGGCGAGCACCCAGGACCCGGTCGCCTTCATCGGCGAGATCCTGCCGATGTGGCCGGCGGTGCCGTATCCGCTGGTCGCCCTCGTCGGCGTGCTGCTGATCAACTCCATGTCGATGTACTCCGCCGGCTACCGCGCAGACTCTGGGCGTGAAGGTGCCCCGCACCTGGGCGGTGAGCGTGAACGTCCTGATCAGCCTGGTCCTCGGCTTCCTGCTGATGGTGTGGCCACCAGCTTCATCGGCTCCTTCGTCTCGTCCTGACGCTGCTCGCGGTGGCCTTCTCCGCGTGGATCGGCGAGGCGCTCGTACGAAGGGGCGGCACTGATCGACACCACCCGCACGAGCGCCTACTGGTACCGCGGCGGTTTCGCCTGGCAGGCGATGGTGCCGAGGGCGTCGGCGCTGGTGGTGGGGCTGATGTTCACCCGGGTCGACTGGTTCGCCGGCCCGTTCGCGCCGTCCTCGGCCGGCGAGAACGGCCTGGGCCGGGCGGTGACGGTCCTGGTCCGCCGCGGGCCTGTACGCGGTGCTGCCGCGTGCCGGGGCGGCCATCCAGGCGGGCCCCGCGACCGCGGCCCCCGAAACCGAGCCCGAGACCCTGTCCATCTGACACTACGTCAGCTAACGTCCTCCCTCGCCGTGCCCACATCTGGCGGAGGGGGACTTCCCATGGCCTTCACGGTTGCCCGGTTCAACATGGTCGATCCGGCCGCGACACCCGAGACCCTCGCGGCCCGCTACCGTGCGGCCCTGGAGATGGCCGTGTACGCCGACGACCGCGGCGTCGACACGGTCCAGACCGAGGAGCACCACGGCGCCGGGAACAACTGGCTGCCGTCGCCACTGGCATTCGCCGGCGCCGTCCTCGGCGCCACCCGCCGCATCGCGGTCACCGTGTCCGCGGTCATCGGCCCGCTGCACGAGCCGCTGCGGATGGCCGAGGACATCGCCGTGCTGGACCTGATCGGCCAGGGCCGGCTGGTGACCGTCGCGGGGATCGGATACCGGCCCGAGGAGTACGCGCAGTTCGGCGTCGACTGGAGCCGGCGCGGACAGCTCCAGGACGAGCTGCTGGAGACGCTGCTGGCCGCATGGACCGGCGAGAGCTTCGTATACCGGGGCCGTACCGTGCGGGTCACCCCGCGCCCGTACACCCGACCGCACCCTCCGCTGATCGTCGGCGGGTCCTCCCGTGCCGCCGCGCGCCGCGCCGCCCGCCTCGGTCTCCCGTTCTTCCCCAGTGCCCACCTGCCGGAGCTGGAGGCGTACTACGAGGAGCGGCGGGCCGAGTACGGGACCGACGGCTTCTGCATGATGCCCGCCGAGAAGACGACGCTGCTGCACGTGTCGGAGGATCCCGACCGGGCGTGGGCGCTGTACGGCGAGCACTTCCTGCACGAGGCACGGACGTACGCGTCATGGCAGTCGCCGGACATCCGCTCCGCGGTGCGGTCCGCGGCCGGGACCGTCCGGGACCTGCGCGACGAAGGCGTCTACCGCATCGTGACCCCCGACGAGTGCGCGGCACTGGGCGCGGAGAGTCTGGTGCTGCACCCCCTGTGCGGCGGCATGCCGGTGGACGAGGGATGGCGCAGCCTTCAGCTCCTGTGCGAACACGTACTGCCCCGGCTCACGCGCTGAGCCGGGGCAGTTTCCGTGACGAGGAGAGGGGCAGCGGGGATTAGCCCATCTCCTCCAACGCCTTGCCCTTCGTCTCCTTGACGTACCTCAGTACGAAGGGGATCGAGAGCACGGCGAAGACCGTGTAGATCACATAGGTGCCGGAGAGGTTCCAGTCCGCGAGGCTCGGGAAGCTGGCGGTGATGGCCCAGTTGGCGATCCACTGCGCGGAGGCGGCGACGCCGAGGGCGGCGGCGCGGATCCGGTTCGGGAACATCTCGCCGAGGAAGACCCAGACGACGACACCCCACGAGAGCGCGAAGAAGAGCACGAAGACGTGGGCGGCGATCAGGGCCACGACACCCTGGGTCTCCGGAAGCTTGCCGTCGACGAGGTCGGCGGAGAAGGCCCAGGCCTCGAGGGCCAGCGCGATCGCCATACCGGTGGAGCCGATCAGCGCGAGCGGCCGGCGGCCGATCCGGTCGACCAGCACCATCGCGATCACGGTGCCGATGATGTTGATGATCGACGTGGTGAACGAGTAGAGGAAGGAGCTGGACGGGTCGACGCCCACCGACTGCCACAGGGTGGCCGAGTAGTAGAACGCGACGTTGATGCCGACCAGCTGCTGGAAGACCGAGAGGCCGATGCCGACCCAGACGATGGGCAGGAAGCCGAAGCGGCCGCCGAGCAGGTCCTTGAAGGAGGACTTGTGCTCCCGGCGCATGGCGAGCTCGATCTCGTTGACCCGGGCGTCCAGGTCGACGCCCTTGCCCTCGACCTCGGCGAGGACCTCCTTCGCCCGACCGACCTTGCCGACCGAGATGAGGAAGCGCGGCGACTCCGGGATCGCGAAGGACAGCAGTCCGTACATCACCGCCGGGACGACCATGACACCGAGCATCCACTGCCATGCCTCGATGCCGGCGATCTCCCCGCGCTGATCGCCGTCGGCGAGCTGGAGGATGCCGTAGTTCACCAGCTGCGAGACCGCGATGCCGATGACGATCGCGGCCTGCTGGAAGGAGGCCAGCCGGCCGCGGTAGGCGGCGGGAGAGACCTCGGCGATGTAGGCCGGGCCGATGACGGACGCCATGCCGATGGCGAAGCCGCCGATGATCCGCCACATGGCGAGGTCCCAGAGCGCGAACGGGAGCGCGGAGCCCACGGCGCTGAGAGTGAAGAGCACGGCTGCGATCTGCATACAGCGGATGCGGCCGATGCGGTCCGCGATACGGCCGGCGGTCGCGGCGCCGATGGCGCAGCCGATCAGCGCGACGGCGATGACCTGGGCGAGGGTGCCGGAGCCGATCTCGTAGCGGTGCCGGATGGCTTCGACCGCGCCGTTGATGACAGAGCTGTCGTAACCGAAGAGGAAGCCGCCCATCGCGGCGGCGGCCGTGATGAAGATGACATGCCCGAGATGGTCAGGGTGGGCCGAGCGGGCCCCTGATGCCGGTGGCGGCTGCGCAGTGCTGGTCACGTGTACTCCTGGGGCCGTCCGGCAGCACCGCCGGACGTGGGGGGCGAGCCCTACAAGTGGGGCACAAGTTGGGGGCGCGCACCACTTGAAGGTAAAAGCAACGTTGCAGAGACTATTCCTTCAAGTTTCGAAGTCAAGAGCCTGATCAAAATCGGCCAGCGACCTTGCGAGGCGGCTATAGCTTCAAGTCTTGAAGAAGTAGGGACGGTCACGCCTCAGCGGAGACGCTGGCTGATGACCTTGGAGACGCCGTCACCCTGCATGGAGACGCCGTACAGGGCGTCCGCGACCTCCATCGTCCGCTTCTGGTGCGTGATCACGATCAGCTGCGAACTCTCCTGCAGCTCCTGCATGATCCGGATCAGCCGCTGGAGGTTGGTGTCGTCGAGCGCCGCCTCGACCTCGTCCATCACGTAGAACGGACTCGGCCGGGCCTTGAAGATGGAGACAAGCATCGCCACGGCGGTCAGGGACCTCTCCCCGCCCGACAGCAGCGACAGCCGCTTCACCTTCTTCCCGGGCGGGCGCGCCTCCACGTCCACGCCGGTGGTGAGCATGTTGTCCGGGTCGGTCAGCACGAGCCGCCCCTCGCCGCCGGGGAACAGGCGGGAGAAGACGCCCTCGAACTCACGGGCGGTGTCCCGGTAGGCCTCGGTGAAGACCTGCTCGACGCGTTCATCCACCTCCTTCACGACCTGAAGCAGGTCGGCCCGGGTCTTCTTCAGGTCCTCGAGCTGCTCCGACAGGAACTGGTGGCGCTCCTCCAGCGCCGCGAACTCCTCCAGAGCGAGCGGATTCACCTTTCCGAGCTGTTGGTACGCCCGTTCTGCCGACTTGAGGCGCTTTTCCTGTTCCCCGCGGACGAAACGCCGCGGCTGGTTCCTGGGGTGCTCCGGGTCCTCCGGAAGCTCCTCGCCCTCGGCCGGCGGGGACGGGGGCACCAGCTGGTCGGGGCCGTACTCGGACACCAGACCGGCCGGTTCCACGCCCAGCTCCTCCAGCGCCTTCGTCTCCAGTTGCTCGATCCGCAGCCGCTTCTCCGCGCCCAGCACCTCGCCGCGGTGGACCGAGTCGGTGAGCTTGTCCAGTTCGGCCTTGAGGTCGCGGCCCGCGCTCCGGGCGGCGGTCAGCTCCCGCTCGCGCTCGGCCTTGGCGGCCTCGGCCGCGGCCCGCTCGGCCTCCGCCCGCACCAGTGACACCTCGACATGCGCCAGCAGCTGCCGGGCTCCGGCCGCGACGGCGGCCGCCACCTCGGCCTCGTGGCGCAACCGGGCGCGCCGCTGGTCCGCCCGCGCACGCGCCTCACGCTCGGCGCGCGCCCCCCGGTCGAGCGCGTCGGCGCGCCCGGCCAGGCCCTTCACCCGCTCCTCGTGCGTACGCACCTGGAGACGGGCCTCCATCTCCGTCTGCCGCGCGTTGGCGCCGTCGGCGGCGAGCCGGTCCCGTACGTGGGTGTCCGGCTCCTCCTCGGCGGGGGCCTCCTCCGCGACGAGCAGCCGCTCCGCAAGCTCCTCGGCCTCCTCGGCCGCCCGCTCCAGCGCCTCTTGGGCGCGGGCGGCCGCCGCGGCGGTCCGCTCGGCCTCACCGGCGGCACCACGGGCCTGACCGGAGAGACGGCCGAGCCTGCCGGAGACGGCCGACTTCTCCCGGTCGGCGGCGCGCCTGCGCTCCCCCAGCTCCTCGACCAGCGACGCGCATTCGGCACGGCGGACGGTGGCCTGCTGCTGTGCGGCAGCCAGCTCCTCGCACTGCCGCGCCAGGTCCTCGAGTTCGGCCGCCGCCTCGTCGACGGACGCCTGGACCTCCAGGAGACTCGGCGCCCCGGCGGAGCCGCCCTGCGCGAAGTGTGCCGCGAGTACGTCGCCCTCCGCGGTCACGGCGGTGAGTCCGGGGCGTGCTCCGACCAGGTCCTCGGCGTCCTCGAGGCTTCCCACGACCACTGTCGTGCGCAGCAGCCTGCGTACGGCCGGCATCAGTTCCTCGGGCCCCCGGACGAGGTCCGCGGCGCGCTTGCCGTCCGCTCCCGACAGGTCGGGCTCAGGACCGTCGGCGGCGGACGTGGCGGAGGCGAGCAGCAGGGCCGCCCTGCCGCCGTCCTGTTTGCGCAGCAGACGGATCGCCTCTGCCGCCGTGGAGGCGTCGGTGACGGCCACCGCGTCCGCAGCCGCTCCCAGCGCCGCCGCTACGGGGATCTCGTATCCCGGCGTGACCGTGAGCAGTTCGGCCGCCGGGCCGAGCAGGCCCGCGAGACGGTCACGGGCTCCGAGCAGCACGCCCGTGCCGTCCTTGCGCCGCAGGCCCAGCGCGAGCGCCTCCCGACGGGCCGCCACGGCGGCGCGCTTGCGCTCCGCCGTGGTGAGCGCCTCGCGGGCCTCGCTCAGCGCGGTCTCCGCGCCGTCCAGTTCGCGCTTCGCAGCGTCGTGCCTGTCGGCCAGCAGGGAATCGTCGGAGTCCAGCGCGTCGACCTCGGCCTTGAGCTGCTCGTACTCCTCCTGCGCGGCGACGGCCCGCTCCTGCGCCTCGTCACGGGCGGCGGCCAGCCGGTCGATCTCGGCCTGGGCGGACGCGGCACGCGAACGGGCCGCGTTGACCTGGCCGCTCAGCCGGGCGAGCCCTTCACGACGGTCGGCGATGGCACGCGCCACGTCCTTCAGGCGGCGTTCCTCCACGGCGAGCTCGCGCTCCAGTTCGGCGCGGTGCGCGACGGTGTCCTCGAGGGCGCGTTCCGCCGCTTCGAGAGCGGCCTCCAGCTCCGCCTCCTGCTCACGGATGCGGGCGGCCTCACGCTCCATGTCCTCCGGATCACGACCGCGCCGCTCCTCCGCCGGCTGCGCCGTCGCGCTCTTGACGCGGGCGTCGGCGAGGGAGATGGTGCCGCGCACCCGTTCGGAAAGCTGGGAGAGCTCGTACCAGCTCTGCTGGGCGCGCTGGAGGCGCGGGGCGAGCCGCCGCACCTCGTCCTCCAGGTCCGCTTCACGGGTCAGCGCCGCCTTCAGCTCGGCCTCCGCCGCCTCCTTGCGCTGCTTGAGCGCGGCCTCGTCGGCGACCTCGGTGCGCAGCGCCTCCTGCATGCGTACGAGGTCGTCGGCGAGCAGCCGGAGCCGGGCGTCGCGCAGGTCCGCCTGGATGACCGCGGCCCTCCTGGCCACGGCCGCCTGCCGCCCCAGTGGCTTGAGCTGGCGGCGCAGCTCGTCGGTGAGGTCCTGCACGCGGGCGAGGTTGGCCCGCATCGCGTCCAGCTTCCGCAGCGCCTTCTCCTTGCGCTTGCGGTGCTTGAGGACGCCTGCCGCCTCTTCGATGAAGGCCCGCCGCCCCATCGGGTCGGCGTGCAGCACGGAATCGAGCTGGCCCTGGCCGACGATGACGTGCATCTCGCGGCCGATGCCGGAGTCGGAGAGCAGTTCCTGGATGTCGAGCAGCCGACAGGTGTCGCCGTTGATCTGGTACTCGCTGCCGCCGTTGCGGAACATGATCCGCGTGATGGTGACCTCGGCGTACTCGATGGGCAGGGCGCCGTCGGAGTTGTCGATCGTCAGGGAGACCTCTGCCCGGCCCAGCGGCGGCCGGCCGGTCGTCCCGGCGAAGATGACGTCCTCCATCTTGCCGCCGCGCAGGGACTTGGCGCCCTGCTCACCCATGACCCAGGAGAGCGCGTCCACGACGTTGGACTTGCCGGAGCCGTTGGGACCCACGACGCAGGTGATGCCGGGCTCGAACCGCAGGGTGGTGGCCGAGGCGAACGACTTGAAACCGCGCAGGGTCATGGCCTTGAGGTGCACGCCCCCGGACTCTACCTTTCGGTTGCGGTTTCACCCATGAAGGTGCAGGGCAGATCAGACGTTGAAGGAAACACTTCAGGAACTGTGGGGGACGGGGGCAGGGGCGGGAGCGGGAGCGGAAAAGAAAGAAGGGACGCCGAGGGCGTCCCTTGCATATCTTGCTGCGCGATGCCCTGGCGGACGCCGTGCTCAGGTGAGCGCGGGCTCCGCCCGAGGTACGTCGATGTCCATACCTTCGAGCAGCGACTCTCCGGGGTGCTGAGCGACGGCGGCGTTGAGCGCGTCATTCTCGGACTGGATCCGTACAAGCTCGGATTCGAGGTCCTGGACGCGCTGCTGAAGCCGTCGCATCTCGGCGAGGAGTCGCGGGTCGGAACCGCCGACGTAACCGAGAAGCGCCTTTGCCATGATGGATGGTCCTCCACACTGAGTGACCGACCGAAGCGGTGTGGGTCGTGAGGGATTCGCACCCGCGGTGCTCGGCAGTCCTGGTTTTACTGCTTGCCGTGCTGCGGTTCTTGACTGTCGAACAGCTGAGGTGCGCGGGGCTTCCAGAGTCTCACCAAAAAGTTTGACGGTCAACACGATCACACCCCGTATCGACGGGCGGCCCGGGGGCATACGGCCGCTGAAGAGTGCGGCGTGCCTGACCTGCGGGGCCCTGGGGGCGTCACGATCATCTTTCCTGGCGCAGCCTCGCAGAGCAAGCCCTTCTTGGCAACCACCAGGGGTTTCTGCCGGCGGCCGGGCCTCCCGACCGTCGGCGGGAGTCGCTCGGAGCGGGCTCGGCAGGACATCGTCAGCGGATGGCGAAGTCCGGGTAACCGCCGCGGGGCGTGTCCCAGATCTCAGTGACTCCGTCGACGCGGCCGGGTGTGTCGTCGGAGCGAAGCCACTCGAGCAAACGGTGGCAATTCTCACGTGGACCTTCGGCCACCACTTGCACTCGGCCGTCGTCCAGATTGAGGGCGAAGCCGGTGAGTCCCCCGATCTCCAAAGCGTTTGCCCTGGTGAACCATCGGAAGCCCACTCCCTGTACTCGGCCGCGTACCCAGGCGGTCAGCCGTGCGGTGTCGTTCATGGCTGCACCGTAACCGGCCGGTTGCTTCTGCATCACTTCGGCCCCGCGCCGCATGGCGTACAGTCCGGACGCAATCAGCCTCACTCGTACGGGTGAGTCCGTTGACGTTCGAACGTCGCGCACCAGGAAGGCACAGCATATGGGTCGCCACCGACGCTCGGCCCCCGCGCCGGCCGTGACCGATCACGCGGCAGGCACGGCAGGCAGGCACCGTGGCGGTGCAGGGCGTAAGAGCCTGCCCGTACGCACCGGACTGCTCGGCGCCTCTGCCGCCATGGCGATCGGCGCGGTGGTCGTCACGACCGTCGTCCTGCCCGGTGGCGACGACACCCACACCGTGGGCGCGGGCTCCGACGTCCGGACGGAGATGCGCACGGAGGTGCCGTCGCGGCTGCAGGCCCAGGGCGACGCGAGCGCGAGCCCCTCCGTGCGCCCTTCCACTTCGCCGAGCCGCAGCGCGGAGCCGTCGAAGAGCCCCTCGCAGAGCCCTTCGAAGAAGGCGTCCCCGAAGCCTTCCAAGACGCCCAGTACCTCGGTGCCGTCGAAGAAGCCCGTGTCGACCAAGACCTCGGTGCCGTCGAACAAGCCGGTGTCGCCCAAGCCCTCGGCGACCCCGTCCAGGGAAACGACAAAGAGCCCGGCGACCACCGGCAAGCCGGCCCCCGAGCCGACCCGCGAGCAGACGCGCACCCCGGAACGGACGGTCGCCCCGTCGAAGACGCCCGCCCCGGACCCGTCGGCCGCAGCTTCCGCGGAGGCCGCGGTGATCGACATGGTCAACAAGGAGCGCGTGAAGGTCGGCTGCAGCCCGATGAAGGCGAGCGGCGCCCTGTCCGACCTGGCCCGCGCGCACAGCAAGGACATGGCGGCGCGCGGGTTCTTCGACCACACCAACCCCGACGGCGAGACGCCGTGGGACCGTGCGGAGCAGGGCGGCGTGAGCAATCTCGGCGGCGAGAACATAGCCCGCGGCCAGGCCGACGCCAACACCGTCATGAACTCCTGGATGAACAGCGAGGGACACCGCGCGAACATCCTGAACTGCGAGTTCACGACGCTGGGCATCGGTGTGCACATGGCCGACGGCGGCCCTTGGTGGACGCAGAACTTCGGCTATTGAGATTTCCGCAGGTCAGCGACCTGTCAGCTTCCCTGGGCCGTCTCGGGGCCGTTATCGGCAACCGAGGCGGCCCAGACTGTATCTACGGCGGCCCGCGTACGGGTCTCGCTCGACGGCATCAGGTGCGTGTACGTCCGGAGCGTGAAGCCGGGGTCATGGTGCCCGAGGTATTCACTGAGAGCCTTGATGCTCTCCCCCGCGTCCAGGAGCACCGACGCATAGAAGTGCCGCAGCGCATGCATCCCGTTGTCCCGCCCGGTGGCCACGCCAGCAGCGCGCAGAGCAGGACGCCACAGGTCCACAGACTGCCCGACTCGCCGGAAGCTTACGGGGCCATGATCTCTCGCCCCATGGCAGCTCCCGCCCAAAGCCGCTCCACCGACCGCGTGCCCGTGCACCGGCTCTAGATCATCCGCGTAGCCGACGGTACTTTTGTCACCATGACTTACAACCGAAGGGGCAATGCCGCGTAGGCGCCCATCCGCCGTGCGGAAGGACCTCCCCGTCCGCCTTCGCAGGCACTACCTCCGCCATCCGTATCCGCCGATCAACAGGCTCTCCGGGGCGTCTCAAGCTCACATCCGCAAGCTCGAACGCACTCGCTTCTGGCCAGGCGACACGGCTGAAGCCTTCTGGCACTGGGCAGCTTTGGCTCACGGCCCACTGAAGAGGATCACCGACCCCCTCGCTCCGGCCGAGTGTGGGATATCTGGGTGCTGTGACCATCCGAGCTACTTTCGCGATCACCTCGAAAAGATCATGCATGCCCTCCCCAAGAAGTCGGCAAGAGAGCTGCGCGAGCTTGTGCGGTCTCTCGATTCCAAGATTCTCCGACGAGCCAAGGTCATCCGCTCTGATTCTCTCGACGCCCCATGGTGGCGAGATCAGTTCTAGAAGCACCTCGGGCCGTCTCGGGGCCGTCGAAGGGTGCTCAACGACGACCAACGCTGACAACCACCGACAGCTAAGTCGCAGGTTGCAGCGTTGATCGACAACACGGCCGCAGGTCAGCGAGGCCCCGCGTCACTTCTTCGGCTACTGAACCGGCCGGGACACATAGGCGAGGGCCGCGGTCATCACCTCGCGCACGTGGCGGAGGAGTTCGACGGAGCGGGGCCGGGTGAGAGTCGCAGTGGGACGCTCGTAGTGGAGTCTCGAGCGCCACAGCGCCTCGTCGGCGTAGATGTTGCCGACGCCGCTGATCAGGGACTGGTCCAGCAGGGCTCGTTTGACGGTGGTACGTCGGGCCCGCAGCGCGGTGTGGAACCCGGCGTCGTCGAAGAGCGGGTCGAGCGGGTCGCGGGCGATGTGGGAGAGGACCTCGGGCAGGCCGTCCGGCGCGTTCTCGTGCAGGGACAGGCCGCCGAAGGTGCGCTGGTCGACGAAGCGCAGCTCGGTGCCCAGCGCATCAGCGAACCGGATGCGGATGCGCAGATGCTTCTCGTCGTCCGCGTCCTGGGGCTGCACGAGGAGCTGACCGCTCATGCCCAGGTGGCCGAGGATCGAGGTGTCGGTGTCCGCGAGGGGCAGCCACAGGTACTTGCCGCGCCGGCACGCCTCGCCGACGGTCCTGCCGGTGAGCCGTGCGGCGAAGTCCTGTGCACCGGGCAGGTGTCTGCGGATCGCGCGCGGGTGCAGCACCTGCACGTCGGCGATCGTGCGACCGCTGACCCAGCTCTGCAGACCACGGCGCACGACCTCGACCTCGGGCAGCTCGGGCACGGGTCGCGTCTCCTTCTGCGAGTCACATGGTGTTGCCCGCAGGGTACCGCCGGGCCGTGGGCCGTTGACGGGCGGGGACAGCGGTGAGGCCCCCCGCCTGGGGCGGGGGGCCTCACCGGAACTGCTCTCGTGCGACGGAGCTCCGCGGAATCAGGCCGAAGCCCTGTCCGCGGATGCCTGCTGCTCGTCCGCCGGTACCGGTTCGTCGTCCGGTGCCGCTGCGTCCGCCGCTGCCGGTTCGGAAGAGGTGTCGGCGTCCCCTTCGTCCGTGGCGGCCCCGCTCTCGGCGGCGGCCTTCGCCGCTGCCAGGCGCCGGTCCGCGTCGGCACGGATCTCCCGCCACGCGGCTTCCGCCGCCTGCTGCTCCGCTTCCTTCTTGCTGCGGCCGGTGCCGGTGCCGTACGAGACACCACCGACGCGGGCGGCAGCAGTGAAGGTCTTCTCGTGGTCAGGACCGGTCTCGGTGACCAGGTACTCCGGGACGCCGAGCCCTTCTGCCGCGGTGAGCTCCTGGAGACTGGTCTTCCAGTCCAGGCCCGCACCGAGGTTCGAGGACTTCTCGATGAGCGGGTCGAAGAGCCGGTGAACCAGCTCGGACGCCGCATCGAGGCCCTGGTCGAGATAGACCGCGCCGATCACCGCTTCCAGGGTGTCGGCGAGGATGGATGCCTTGTCCCGGCCCCCCGTGCCCTCTTCGCCACGGCCGAGCCGGATGAAGGAGCCGAGTTCGAGGCCACGCCCGACCTCCGCCAGCGCACGCGAATTGACCACAGCGGCCCGCAGTTTGGCCAGCTGGCCTTCCGGCAGGTCGGGATGGGTGCGGTACAGCGTGTCGGTGACCACCAGGCCGAGCACGGAGTCCCCGAGGAACTCCAGGCGCTCGTTGGTGGGCAGACCGCCGTTCTCGTACGCGTACGAACGGTGGGTCAGCGCGCGCACCAGAAGGGCGGACTCGAGCTGATACCCGAGCCGCCCTTCCAGAAGCGTGTGGGACGAGGCATTGTCCGTCTTGTTGGACTCAGACATCGCGCCTCTCACCAGCCGCTCAGACCTCGAGGACCTGGCGCTTGTTGTAGGTGCCGCAGCTCGGGCACGCGATGTGCTGCTGCTTCGGCTCCTGGCAACGCTCACACGAAACCAGGGTGGGGACCGCAGCCTTCCACTGCGACCGGCGGTGGCGCGTGTTGCTGCGCGACATCTTCCGCTTCGGAACAGCCACGGCTACTTCTCCTGCTTCTCGTCGACGCCCGCTTCGGCGCCGCCCATGTTGTCCTTCTCGCCGTCCTGAACGGTCTCGGCGAGTCCCTGCAGTGCCGCCCAACGGATGTCGACGGCGTCGTGGTGGTGGTCCGGGTTCTCGTCCAGCCTGACCCCGCACTCGGGGCACAGACCTTCGCAGGTCTCCCGGCACACCGGCTGCATCGGCAGTGCGAGCACCACCGCATCACGCAGCACGGGCTCGAGGTCGAAAAGACCGTCCTCGAGAAAGAGCCTGTCCTCGTCCTCTTCGTCGTCGGCAGGCTCCGCAGTGCGACTGCGGCCCCTGTCGTCGGCGTCGGGGTACGTGAACATCTCCTGGAAGTCCGCCGCGACCTCTTGGCGCAGCGGCTCCAGACACCTTACGCACTCCCCCTCGGCGGTCGCACGGGTGGTGCCTGTGACAAGCACACCTTCCATGACGGACTCGAGGCGGAGGTCGAGCTCCACGGGCGCGCCTTCCGGCACACCGATGACATCGGCGATGCCGAGGTCCTTGGGAGCGTCCACCGTGCGGGAGAGCCGCTGGAGCGCACCCGGTCGCCGTCCCAGCTCGTGCGTGTCGAACACGAGGGGATTGCGATGGTCGAGGCGCGTGCTCAGGGGACTTCCTGCTTTCGGTTCGTGGGAGGGGCCGTCCCGGTTCGTGGGGCGAAGCGGACAGCCGGGATCGCGATCTACGCGCGACCGAAGAACCAGGGTACTTCAACAGCCGCGATAGACCCAATCCGGGCCCTCAGCGCCCCTGCTCGTACCGGTTCAGCTGTTCCAGGTCGATCATGCTCGTGTCGAAGAGGCTGGTCTCGTCCAGTGCCGTGCCCTGCTGGGGCGGGGTCTGCGGCGGCGGGGGCGGCTGCTCGCCGTAGCCGCCGGCATGGGCGGAGGCGCCAGAGGCGTACGGGTCGGGCTGGGCGTACTGCTGGGCGTAGCCCTGGTCCTGGTAGGCGGCGTAGGGGTCGGGCTGCTGGTAGCCCGCGTACGCCTCCTGCGGCTGGTACGTGTACGGGTCGTGCTGGGCCGGGATCTGCGGCGCGGGCTGCGGCGGGTAGTCGTACGCGTCCTGCTGCTCGCGCTCCGGTGCGGCCGCGGGTACGGGGTCGGCGAGCTCGGCGAGGCCGGCAAGGTAGTCCGCGTCGCTGGTGTGCTGAAGGCCGGCGGCGTCCTGCGCGGCCATGTGCGCGCCCAGATCGTCCGTGGCGATACGTCCGTGCAGCTTCTGGCGGCCGCGGCCGACCGCGTCGAGCGTCTTGGAGAGCACGGCCTCGAAGGCGCCGAGCTTGGCGTCGACGTACTGGTCGGCCCGCTGGATGAGGGTCTGCGGGTCGTTGCTGTGCTCCGGCGCGTCCTCGTCGGCGTAGCCGTGCTCGTCGAGTCCGGGTCCCCGGCCGAGGAGCTTCTCGCGGCCGCGGTCGACGGAGCCGATGGTCTTGGTGAGGACGACCTCGAAGTTGGCGAGCTTGGAGTCGACGTAGTCGTCGGCCTCCGCGCGGATCTCCTCGGCCTCGCGGCGGGCCTCGGCGAGGATGCGCTCGGCCTCGTCCTGCGAGCGGCGGGCAACCTGGGTGTCGGAGATCAGCGAGCCGCGCTCGGCGTGGGCGGACTCGATGATCCGCTCGGCCTCGCGGCGGGCCTCCTCGACGAGCTGTTCGCGGCCGCCGATGAGCTCCTGGGCCTGGGCCAGTGAGCCGGGCAGAGCCTCGCGCACCTCTTCGAGCATGGCGAGCAGCTCGGCGCGGTTGACCACGCAGGACGCCGACATGGGCATGGAGCGGGCGTTCCCGACCGCCGCGACGATCTCGTCGAGCTTCTTCTGCACGTCCACCGTGGTTCGCCACTCTCTGCTGCGGGTTGGAGACGGACGGGACGACTGTACGGGCAGTCCGTCCCCGCCCGACACCGGGTGACGAGTTGTCAGCTCAGCCCTTTTCCGCGAGCCGGCGCACGAGCGCCCGGTGGACGGTGTCGGGCAGCAGGTGGGAGACGTCGCCGCCCCAGGCGGCCACTTCCTTGACCAGACTGGACGAGAGGAAGCTGTAGGTAGGGTTCGTCGGCACGAACAGCGTCTCCACGCCGGACAGCCCGTTGTTCATCTGGGCCATCTGGAGCTCGTAGTCGAAGTCGCTGACCGCGCGCAGCCCCTTGACGATCGCGGGGATGTCGCGCTCCTTGCAGAAGTCGACGAGGAGACCGTGGTGGGACTCCACCACGACGTTCCCGTACTCGCCGGTGACCTCGCGGATCATCGCGATCCGCTCGTCGACCGTGAAGAGTCCCTGCTTGGACTTGTTGATCATCACCGCGACGTGTACGACGTCGTAGAGCTTGGAGGCGCGGGCGATGATGTCCAGATGCCCATTGGTGATGGGGTCGAATGACCCCGGACAGACTGCGCGGCGCAACTGAAGTCCCTCGCTCTCCGGTCCGGTCATGGTGCGTCTTCGCACGTAGCGGCGGCGCGACCGTACCAAAGCGTCCCCTCGCCGTAGCGACGGGCCCGCAGTGGCTGGAAGCCCTTGGGCCAGTTGAATTCTCCGCCTCTGGTGCTGCGCTCCACGGTGACGAGGGCATCGTCCGCGAGCCAGCCCTGGAGGCGGAGTGTGAGCAGAATCTCCCGAAGATCGTCGTCCGTCACGGCGTACGGCGGGTCGAGGAAGACCACGTCGTAGGGGCTCTCCGGCGCCGGACCCGTGGCGATCTGTTCCGCTTTGCCGGTACGCACCTCGGCGCCGGGCAGGCCGAGCGCCCGGACGTTCTCCCGGACGACGCGGGCCGCGCGGGCGTCCGCCTCGACCAGCAGGGCGTGGGCCGCGCCGCGGGACAGCGCTTCGAGACCCACCGCGCCCGACCCGGCGTAGAGGTCGGCGACGCGGATGCCGTCGAGGGTGCCGAGCTGCGACTCCCAACTGGAGAACAGCCCTTCCCGGGCACGGTCGGAGGTGGGGCGGGTGCCGGTGCCTGGCGGGACGGCGAGGCGGCGTCCGCCGGCAGCGCCGGCGATCACGCGGGTCATGAAGGGCCTCTCTTGAGCGGGCTCACATCCTCAAGTGTCTCAGCCCCGAGTCTCTCAGCCCTTGTCGAGGTACTGCTCGCGCTCCTTGTCCAGCAGGGCGTCCAGAGCGGTGCGCAGTTCGGGCAGCCGCTCGAGGTCCGGGTCGGCGCCGACGATCGCGACGGCCTCCTCGCGGGCGGCGGCGATGACCTCCTCGTCCTCGATGACGGTGAGCATCCGCAGGGAGGAGCGCACCCCGGACTGGGCCTGGCCCAGTACATCGCCCTCGCGGCGCTGCTCGAGGTCGATCCGGGACAACTCGAAACCGTCGAGTGTCGAGGCGACCGCGGCCAGGCGCTGACGGGCCGGGCTCGCCTCCGGCATCTCGGTGACCAGCAGGCACAGGCCCGGGGCGGAGCCGCGGCCGACGCGGCCGCGCAGCTGGTGGAGCTGGGAGACGCCGAACCTGTCCGCGTCCATGATCACCATGGCGGTGGCATTGGGGACGTTGACGCCGACCTCGATGACGGTGGTGGCGACCAGGACGTCCACGTCGCCGGCGCCGAAGCGGCGCATCACGTCGTCCTTGTCGTCGGGCGGCATCCGCCCGTGCAGGACCTCCACCCGCAGCCCGCTCAGCGGCCCCTTGGCGAGCTGGTCGGCGACATCGAGGACGGCGAGCGGCGGGCGCTTCTCGGCCTCGTCCTCAGCCGTCTTCTTCTTCGGCTGTTCGTCGTCGTCGCCGATGCGGGGGCACACCACGTACGCCTGGTGCCCGCCCTCTGCCTCTTCCCGGACCCGCTCCCAGGCCCGCGCCAGGAAGTGCGGCTTGTCGGCGGCGGGGACGACATGGCTGGCGATCGGCGAGCGGCCGGCCGGCAACTGGTCGAGCACGGACGTCTCGAGGTCGCCGAAGACGGTCATCGCGACCGTACGGGGGATGGGGGTGGCGGTCATGACCAGCAGGTGCGGCGGCTGCTTCCCCTTGGAGCGCAGGGCGTCGCGCTGCTCCACGCCGAAGCGGTGCTGCTCGTCGACGACGACGAGGCCCAGGTCGTGGAACTGGACCTTGTCCTCGATCAGGGCATGGGTGCCGATGACGATCCCCGCCTCGCCGGTAACCAGGTCGAGCAGCGCCTGCCGGCGGGCCGCGGCGCCCATGGAACCGGTCAGCAGCACGACCTTGGTGCCCTGTTCGGCGCCTCCGAGCATCCCTCCCTCGGCCAGCTCGCCCATCATCTCGGTGATGGAGCGGTGGTGCTGCTGGGCGAGGACCTCGGTGGGGGCCAGCATCGCGGCCTGTCCGCCCGCGTCCACGACGGCGAGCATGGCCCGAAGAGCGACCATGGTCTTGCCGGAGCCGACTTCTCCCTGAAGGAGGCGGTGCATGGGGTGCTCGGTCGCGAGGTCGTCGAAGATCTCCTTGCTGACGGACTGCTGGCCTTCGGTGAGGGTGAAGGGCAGTTCGGCGTCGAAGGCGTCGAGGAGCCCGCCGGGCACGGGGCGCCGGGCCACCGCGGGGAGCTGGGTGTCGGCGTACCGCCTGCGGGCGAGGGCGACCTGGAGGACGAACGCCTCGTCCCACTTCAGCCGCTCCCTGGCCACCTCGATGTCCGCCTTGGTGCGCGGGCGGTGGATCTTGCGCAGGGCGTCGGGCAGGGTCGCCATGCCCCGCCCCTCGCGCAGCGCGGGCGGCAGCGGGTCCACCGCTTCCGCCGCCCGGTCCAGCACCGCGTCGACCGCCTTGGAGATCTTCCAGGACTCCAACTGCTTGCAGGCCGGGTAGATCGGGATGAGCTGGTTGGCGAAGGCGTCCACGGCGTCGGCCGCGCTCGCTCCGCCGCTCAGCGGTTCGTACGCGGGGTGGGACAGCTGGAGCTTGCGGTTGAAGACGGACACCTTGCCGGCGAACATCGCCCGGGTGCCCGGCAACAGGTCCTTGTGCGGTTTGTGGACGCCCTTGCCGAAGAAGACCAGCTGGAGCCGGCCGCTGCCGTCCGTGATGGTCACCTCGAGGCGCCTGCCGCGGCCCTGGTTGAACGTGTGGATCCGCGCGTCGGCGACCTGGGCGACCACGGTGACGTGCTCGTCCAGCGGCAGCTCCGCGAGGGACGTCAGCTCACCGCGCTCCGCGTACCGCCGCGGGTAGTGGTGCAGCAGGTCACCGAGGGTGTGCAGATCGAGATGCTCGGCCATCACCTTGGCGGTGGCGGCACCGAGCGTCTTCTTGAGGGGTTCGTCGAGCGCGGACACGCGATCCATTGCACACCACTGCACCGACAGTCGTCGCACACCCGTTGATAACTCCTGGTCAACGCGGCGCCGCGAGCCCTACGATGGCCCCTCTTCCGCCCCTTTCGCGATCACCGCCGTACGGGATCGCCCGACCCGCGCCGTCGCCCGACCCCCCACCGGCGCAGCGACGATGACTTCTGAGACGACTCCGTCCGGCGGTACGACGACACCGCACACCTTCCAGGTCGATCTGCGCGGCCTGGTGGACCTTCTCTCCCACCATCTCTATTCCAGTCCGCGGGTCTATCTGCGCGAACTCCTCCAGAACGCCGTGGACGCGATCACCGCCAGGCGCGCCGAGGACCCCGGGGCGCCCGCGCGGGTGCGGCTGTACGCCGCCGGCGGCGGTCTGCGTGTCGAGGACTCGGGCATCGGTCTGACCGAGACGGACCTGCACAGTCTGCTCGCGACGATCGGGCGCAGCTCCAAGCGCGAGGGGCTCGAGTCCGCACGGGCCGGGTTCCTCGGACAGTTCGGCATCGGGCTGCTCGCCTGTTTCGTCGTGGCCGCCGAGATCCGGGTGGTGAGCCGCAGCGCCCGTACGCCCGGGGCGCCGCCCGTGGAGTGGACGGCGCGCGACGACGGGTCGTACACGGTACGGACCCTGCCCGACAGTGCCCGGCCGGAGCCCGGCACGACGGTGTACCTCGCCCCGCGGCCCGGTACCGCCGACTGGCTCACCGAGGAGCGGGTGACCGCCCTGGCACGGGACTTCGGCTCGCTGTTGCCGTACGACGTCCGGGTGGGCGACACCCCGGTGAGCGAGCTGCCGGCGCCCTGGGACCGTGCGTACCCGGGTCCGGCGGCGCGGCGCGTGGCTCTGGCGCGCCACTGCAACGACGTGTTCGGCTTCACCCCGCTCGACTCGGTGGACCTCACGCTACCGGTCGCCGGTGTCCGCGGGGTCGCGTACGTGCTGCCGTCCGCGGTCAGCCCGGCGCAGCGGTCCGGGCACCGGGTGCATCTGAAGGGCATGCTGCTCACCGACCGGGCCGACGAACTCCTGCCGGACTGGGCCTTCTTCGTGCGGTGCGTCATCGACACCGACAGCCTGCGCCCGACGGCTTCCCGCGAGTCTCTGTACGCGGACGAAACGCTCGCCGCCGTGCGTGAGGCGCTCGGCGACCGTATCCGGGAGTGGCTGACGGGGCTCGCCGCCGGGGACCCGGAGCGGCTTGCGCAGTTCCTGTCCGTCCACCACTTGGGCGTGAAGTCGCTGGCCCGTCACGACAGCGACATGCTGCGGACGATGCTGCCGTGGCTGCCGTTCGAGACGACGGACGGCCGGCTGTCGCTGGAGGAGTTCGCCCAACGTCACCCCGTGGTGCACTTCGCCCGGACGGTCGAGGAGTACCGGCAGGTCGCGCCGATCGCCTCGGCGCAGGGCATCGGCCTGATCAACGGTGGCTACACCTACGACAGCGAACTGGTCGAGCGCCTGCCCGAGGTCCGGCCCGGCACGGTCGTCGCCGAACTCGACGCCGACACGGTCACCGCGCACCTCGACGCGGTCGATCCCGCGGAGGAGCTGGCCCTCGCCGGTTTCCTGTCCGCCGCCCGGGCCAGGCTGGAGCCGCTCGGCTGCGACGTGGTGCTGCGCGCCTTCCACCCGCTGACCGTGCCGGCGCTCCATCTCGACGACCGGGCCGCACGGCACGAGCAGGCACGCGCGGAGGAAGAAGCCCGGGCCGACGACCTGTGGGCCGGGATCCTCGGCTCGCTGCGCGGCAGCGCGCCCCGGGCGCGGCTCGTGCTCAACCACCTCAACCCGCTGATCCGCAGGATCGGTTCCCTGGACGGGGAACTGGCGGGCACGGCGACCGAAGCGCTCTACGGGCAAGCCCTGCTGATGGCGCAGCGACCGCTGCGGCCGGCCGACTCCGCGCTCCTCAACCGCGCGTTCATGGGCCTGCTGGAGTGGGCCACCCACGACCAGGAGAACGGACGATGAGCTTCGACACCCCCATGGACGCCGAAGCGCTGCGCCAGGCGCTCTGCGACAACGGCCTCGAGCCGGAGGGGCCCGCGCGCAACGCCCGCGCGGAGCGGCTGTTCGCCCAGATCGAGCAACTCGGCGACACGTCACTCGTCATCGACGGCCTCGACCATCTGATGCAGGTCTACAACTACAGCTCGGAGGCGGACAAGATGTTCGTCCCCTTCGCACGGCTGCTGCGAATGTGGGACGACCGGCCCGAGGACTTCGACCGGCGGCAGGTCCACTCTTTGTTCTGGATGTTCAAGTGGGTCTCCAGCGGCATGGTCGACCAGCCGCACATCCCCCTCGCCTCCATCGAGAAGTGGCAGGCGGAGATGGAGCACCGCTACCGGCTCGCGGGCCACTCCGAGCGCGCGGTGCGGCAGGGCGAGCTGCGGATCGCCCGGCACGTCGGCGACCTGGAACGCGCCCAGCGGGCGTACGACGCCTGGCAGGCCGCCGACCGGGACGACAAGAGCGACTGCCATGCCTGCGAGTTGCGGACGCAAGGCTCGTGGCAGGCCCAGCGGGACGACGACGAAGGTGCGCTCGTCACCTGGCGGCCGGTGCTGGAGGGCGAGTTCACCTGCGCCCACGAGCCGCACGCCGTGCTCGCCGCCTCGCTGCTGCCCCTGCTGCGGCTGGGGCGCGCGGAGGAGGCCCGCGCCCATCATCTGCGCGGCTACCGGCTGGCGCGCTCCAAGGAGAGCATGCGCAGCGCCGTCGCCCGGCATGTCGAGTTCTGCGCGCTGACCGGCAACGAGGCGCGCGGCCTGGAGATCCTGGCCGAGCGTCCCTCGTACTTCACGGACACCGGAGAGCCGAGCAGCCTGCTCAGCTACCTGGAGGTCACCGCCCTGCTCACCGACCGGCTCACCGCGCTGGGACACGGTGACACGAGCCTGACCGGTCCCGGCGGCCGCGCCTGGACCGCGCGTGAACTCGCCGTCCACGCGCGTACGGAGGCGCGTGCCATCGCCGCCCGTTTCGACGCGCGCAACGGCAACACGTACTTCAGCGAGCAGAGCGCGGAACGCATGGACCGTACGCCGCTGCTGGACCGGCTGCCGCTCGGTGTGCGTTCGGTACGGCCGGCGCCCGCGCCACGTGAGGCACCGGCCACGGCGTCCGGCGCGGCCGGTTCCGGTTCCGGTTCCGGTTCCGGTTCCGGTTCCGATGAGGATCTGGCGGGACTGCTGGCCGAGGCACGCCGGCTCTCCGAGGCCCAGCACCCCCACGCGACGGACGCATGGGCCGCCGTCGCCCGGGCGGCAGGCCGGGAAGGCACCGAACTCGCCGTTCTCGAGAAGGCGGAGATCGACGAGCACCGCGCAATGGCACCCTCGACACCGCCGGCCGAGGCGATCGGGCTGTTCACCTCCGCAGCCGGGCTGTACGAGACGGCCGGCGAGCCCGGTCGCGCGGCCACCGCCCTGGCCCGTGCCGCCTACTGCGTCAGCCTCGACGGGCGGCCCCCGCAGGCGCTGGAAGCCGTGCAGGAGCCCTGCGACCGGGCGCTGGCCCTGCACGCGGAAGGCCGGTCCACCGCGCGGCAGACGTGCCGCGCGCTGCTCTGCCGGGCGCGGATACTCAACGACATGATCGGCGGCATGCAGGTCCAGGAAGCCGTGGAGGCGGCCGTCACCTCCCTGGAAGAGGCGGTGCACGAACTCCTCGGCTTCGCGGAGCCGGAGCAGGCGGAGCCCGGGGTCGGCGTCGTCATCGGCGAGGCGCTCGGCTACCTCGGCGACATCACCACGTTCCGCGGGGACGCGCCCGGGGCGGCCGAGCTGTACAGGCGCGCCGCCGACGCGTACGTCCGCGCGGGCCGCCCCTGGTTCGCCGTGGAGCCGGAGAGCCAACTGGCGGGCGTCAGCAGGCACCTCGGCGACCTGGAGACCGCCGAGCGGGCCTCACGGGCCGCGCTGGAACACGCGGCCCCCTTCGCCGGACCGGGCGGGCGGGCCCGCCTGCACCTCCAGCTCGTCGAGACGCTCTCCGACAGCGGCAAGCTCGACGAGGCGGCCGATCACGCGCTCGAAGCGGCGCACTGGGCCGACGAGGCGGGCGAAGGCGCGGGCAACGGCGCGTACGCACGGCACCGGCTCGGTGGATTCCTGCTCCAACTGGGCCGGGCCGACGAGGCGGCGGCCGTGCTGGAGTCCGTACTGCCCGACCTGACCGAGCAGGACCACGGCGACGGCATGATCGTGCAGACGCTGTGGTGGCTGGGCGACTGCTGCACGGCACTGGGCGAGCCGCGCGAAGCCGCCGAGCACTGGCTGAAGGCGGCGGACATCGCACGCGGCTGGCCGGAACAACGGGACCACGCGATGCTCGCGAACCTGGCCGGGCAGGCCCTGTTCCGTGCGCAACTGAACCCGCAGGCGGAACTGGCCTACCAGCGCGCGGGCGACCTGTGGCGCGGCCTCGGCGACGTGCACGCACTCGTGCGCACGCTGCGGGTCCGGGCCTGGATCGCCGTACGGGACGGGCAGGCGGGCATCGGCGCGGCGCGTGAGCTGATGGCCGCGGCGGCGGCGGAATGCGAGTCGGCGCTCGCCGGGTCGGCGGACGGGGCCGCGGACGAGGATGCCCGTGCCGCGCTGCGCGCCGAACTGGCGGACACCTACCGCCAGACCGGCGACCTGATCGCAAGTTCCTGCGAGGGCGAGCCCGGGGACGACGACACGGACGGCTCGGCACGGGCCGCGTACGAGGAGGCCGTCGCCCTCGTCCTGCGGGCGGTGGCGGTCTTCGAGGAGGCGGGCGAGCAGTTCACCGACCTGCGCACGGGCGCGCAGCTCATGGCGTCCTGGCTGCACGCCTCACTCGGTGACGCCTTCGCGGCGGTGGCGCTTGCACGGGGGGTCCTGGCGACGTACGAGGCCTCGGGGGACGGCCCGGCGGACGAGACCGCCACGTCGCGGTGCGCCGAGGCGCGGGCGGTGCTGACGGAGGTCGGCGGGGGGTGAGGTCGGCGGGGGCGGTCCCCGTGCGCGGGGCCGGTTCCCCTCCCCTCCCCCTATGGCCTACGGCCGCCTGGCGGCCGTAGGGGACCCCCACTTCCCGAGACCGGGCTCCGCCCGGACCAGCAACCGCGCTCGGTTCGGGGGCTCCTCCCCCTACCGGACCCCCGCGCCTCGAACGCCGGCGAGGCCGAAGCCGCCCGGCAACGCCGGAGTGCTTCCGTCGGCGGCGTGGCTGGATGCCGCGCAGCGGCGCTTCGCCCGCCCGGGGGCACCTCCCACGGCCGATAGGGGGAGATTGAGGGCACCGCGCTGAGCGCGGTACGGGATCCGGGGCCTGCCCCGCCGCACCCGCTCCCTACTCCACCCCGATCAGCAGCGGCGTCGACCGGTCCCCGCCACCCTCGTACGTGACCGTGTCCACCGCCAAGTAGCCCTCGCGGACATGGGACTCCAGCCTGTCGGACAGTCCCTGCGGCGCCGTGCCGCCCAGGACCAGCGTGACCAGTTCGCCGCCGGAGGAGAGCATGCGGTCCAGCAGGGTCAGCGCCGTCTGCGTGAGGTCCTCGCCGATCACGGCGACGTCGCCGTCGATCAGACCCAGTACGTCGCCGGCCTGGCACACGCCCGCCGAGGTCCACGACCGGTGTTCCGCCACGGCCAGTTCCGCGTAGCGCGTCGCCCCGGCCGCGGCCGTCATGGCGACGACGTCCTCGTCGAAGCGGCGGTCCGGTGCGTGGACGGCGAGGGCCGCGATGCCCTGCACCGCGGAGCGGGTCGGGATCAGGGCGACGCGGACGCCGGCCGTGCGGGCCTGCTCCGCGGCCGCGGCGGCCGTGTGGCGCAGGGACGTGTCGTTCGGGAGGAGGACGATCTCGCGGGCGTGCGCCCGGCGGATCGCCTCGACGAGTTCGCCGCTGGCCGGCGGTTCTCCCGGCCGGGCCAGGACGGTCGTGGCGCCGGCCTGGTGGTACAGGTCCGCCAGCCCTTCGCCCTGCACCACCGCGACGACCGCCCGCTGGGCCTGTTCCTTCGGGGTGGAATCGGTCGCGGTGTCGAAGTGCGTGATGCGGATCCGGTAGGGCCGCCCGGCCTCGACACCGGCTTCCACGGCCGCGCCGGCGTCGTCCACATGGACGTGCACGTTCCACAGGCCGTCGCCTCCGACGACGACGAGGGAGTCGCCGAGGCCGTCGAGCCGTGCCCGCAGCCGGGCGACGGACGCGTCGTCCGCCTCGAGGAGGTAGATCACTTCGAAGGCCGGGCCGCTGTCGGAGCACGGCTCGGCGGTCCGGTTCTGCCGGGTCCGCCGTGTGTGGGCGGGCGAGGGTGTCGGTGGGGCCTCGCCGGAGACCGCCTGCACCAGCGCTCCGAGGACGGTCAGCAGTCCCTGTCCGCCGGCGTCCACGACGCCCGCGCGTTCCAGCACGGCCAGCTGCCCGGGTGTGGCGTCCAGCGCCGCCCGCGCGCCCGCGTAGGCGGCCCTCAGGGCGTCGGTGGGGGCGTTCTCCGCGGCGTCCGCCGCGGCCCCGGCGACGCTGAGGATCGTTCCTTCGACCGGGTGCGCCACCGCTTCACGCGCCAGTTCGGCGGCCCGCCGCAGCGCCCCGGCCAAGTGATCTCCGTCACCGAGTCGTTCGGCCATGCCGCGCAGGAGCTGGGCGAGGATCGTGCCCGAGTTGCCGCGGGCGCCGATGAGGGCGCCGTGGGCCATGGCCCGGACAACGTCGGCGAGGGCGGGTGAGGTGCGGCCCGTCTCGTGGGCGGCGAACACGGCCTCCACGGCCTGTGCGGCGGACTCCACGGTCAGGTAGAGGTTCGTGCCGGTGTCCCCGTCGGCGACGGGGTAGACGTTGATCGCGTCGATCTCCTCGCGCTCCCGGCCCAGGGCCTCCAGCGCCAGGGAGCACCAGTCGCGTACGGCCGAGGCGTCGAGACTCTGCGGCACCTGGTGATCCTCCTTGAGCGGCCGGGCAGATCCTGGTGGCCGGCGGGGCCTCGGGCTGCGGGTCGTCCCGCAGCGTAGACCCCGGCCGCCGCCGGTGAGCAGGTCGGGGGCGGCGGCAGCATGCTAGTTTCGTCTCTCGGAAGCAGTGGATGTATGCTGCTCCAGTTGCCCGATGAGAGTCGGGCCATTCCCCCGGCAAGCCACTTCAGATCTACTGATTCCGGCGCGCCGGATTCACCGTAAGTGCATCTGAAGTCTTTGGAGTGACCCGTGGCTGCCAACTGCGACGTCTGCGGCAAGGGGCCGGGCTTCGGCAACAACATTTCGCACTCGCACCGCCGTACGTCCCGTCGCTGGAACCCGAACATCCAGCGTGTGCGTGCAGTGGTCGGTCGGACGCCGAAGCGGCTCAACGTCTGCACCTCGTGCATCAAGGCCGGCAAGGTCTCGCGCTAAGTGATGCTCCCCGCGTCAGCGGGGATGATCCCGCCGACGTCTCGTCGTAGCGCAGCCCTCCGGTTGCCTTGAAAAGCCGGTCCACCTCGGTGGGCCGGCTTTTTGCCGTGCTCCGGGACGGGCGGACCCCCTCCGGGCGACTCCCCGACTTCCCGGGGGCGGCGGCCGGCTCTAGCGGAAGCGCCAGCCGTGGTCCACGGGACCGATTCCCGCGCCCAGCGCGAATCCCGCGGCGATCGCCCCGGTGACGTACTCCTTGGCCGCGTGGACGGCCTCCGGGACGGTCATGCCCTGTGCCAGACCCGAGGCCACCGCGGAAGCGAGCGTGCAGCCCGTGCCGTGGGTGTGGCGGTTGTCGTGGCGGGGTGCGCGAAGCCAGTGTTCCTCGCCGCCGTCCGTGAGCAGGTCCACGGCGTCACCGGCCAGGTGCCCGCCCTTGATCAGCGCCCATCGGGGCCCGAAGCCGAGGACGGCGTCCGCCGCCCGGCGCATGCCGGCCTCGTCGCGGACCTCGATGCCGGTCAGCTGGGACACCTCGTCCAGGTTGGGCGTGGCCACGGTCGCGGTCGGCAGCAGTCTTGTCCGTACCGAGTCGAGCGCGGAGGCGGCCAGCAGCGGGTCACCGTGCTTGGAGACGCCCACCGGGTCGACGACCACGGGCGCGTCCGTGCCGGCCAGCAGCTCCGCGACTGTCTCGACCAGTTCGGCGGAGGACAGCATCCCGGTCTTCACGGCCTGTACGCCGATGTCGTCGACGACGCTCCGGTACTGGGCACGCACCGCCTCGACGGGCAGCTCCCACGCACCCTGGACGCCCAGCGAGTTCTGGGCGGTGATCGCGGTCAGCACGCTCATGCCGTGCACACCGAGGGCCAGCATGGTCTTGAGGTCGGCCTGGATGCCCGCACCGCCGCCGGAGTCGGACCCGGCGACGGTGAGCACGCGAGGGGGTATGTCCATACCCGGAAATCTACTTGCCGTCCTCGATGCCCCCGAAGTGGTCCCAGCCGCCCTTGCTCGTCCACGGCGCCCCGTCGACGGTCACCTGGGGCAGCGCCGACGGGTTGAGCACCTCGCCGATGACCTTCCAGCGGGCGGGCAGCTTCACGTCCGGCGGGAAGGTGGCGACGATCGCGTGGTCCTCTCCTCCGGTCAGCACCCACTGAAGCGGGTCGACGCCGACGGCCTGGCCGATGTCGCTCATCTGTGAGGGGATGTCGATGAGTCCCGACCGCAGATCGATCCGGACCTTGCTCGCCTCCGCGATGTGCCCGAGGTCGGCGACCAGTCCGTCGCTGATGTCGCACATCGCGGTGGCGCCGAGCCCGGCAGCCGCGGGGCCCGCGTGGTACGGCGGCTCCGGTCTGCGATGCGCCTCGACGAACGCCCGCGGGGAGCGGAAACCCCGTGACAGGACCGCGTGCCCGGCCGCGGACCAGCCCAACCAGCCGGTGTAGGCGACGACATCGCCGGACTGCGCGCCGGCGCGGGTCACCGGTTCGTGGTTGCGCAGATCGCCGAGTGCCGTGATCGCGATGGTGATGATCTCGCCGCGGACGACATCGCCGCCGACGACGGCCGCGCCGGCGACCTGGCACTCGTCACGGATGCCGTCCATGAGCTCGGTGGCCCAGGTGACGGGGAGTTCTGCAGGGACGACAAGCCCGAGGAGCAGCGCCGTCGGCACGGCGCCCATCGCGGCGATGTCGGCCAGGTTCTGCGCGGCGGCCTTGCGTCCCACGTCGTAGGCGGTGGACCAGTCGCGGCGGAAGTGCCGCCCCTCGAGCAGGATGTCCGTACTGGCCACGACCCGTCGGTCGGGTGCGGCCACGACCGCGGCGTCATCGCCGGGCCCGAGCCGTACCGCGGGGGTGGTGGTGAGCTTGGCGGTGAGTTCCTTGATGAGACCGAACTCCCCCAACTCGCCCACAGTTCCCTTCACCGAGTCACCTCTCCTTGTCGTGGACGCCGCGCGTGATTGCTGCGGTCGCGAGCTGCCACTGCTGTCGGTACCGTCAAGAGACACGTCAACTTCTGTTCGCCGTACGCCACGCTGCGGGCGCCGTCCGCCGCGAGGGTCTCCCCGTGGCCCGCGACGACGCGATACCGTGGCGACCCCTCTCCCTGGGATCTCCCCACCGACGGTAGGGGACATGATCCTCGTGCCGCCCTGGAGGCTCCGTGGTACAGGCGTACATCCTCATTCAGACCGAGGTGGGCAAGGCGTCGACCGTCGCCGAGACCATCGGAAAGATTCCCGGTGTGATCCAGGCCGAGGATGTGACCGGCCCGTACGACGTGATCGTGCGCGCGCAGGCCGACACCGTCGACGACCTGGGTCGCATGGTGGTCGCCAAGGTCCAGCAAGTGGACGGCATCACCCGCACCCTGACCTGCCCGGTCGTGCACATCTAGCCCCCGTCTACCCTTGGCCGGTGACGTCTTTCGGCCGCCGGTCCCTGATCCTGTCCGCAGCCGCCGTTCTGGTGGCCGCCGCGGGCTGCTCCTCCACCGACGCGTCGGCGTCGATCACGGTTCCCAGCCCCCCGGCCGAGGAAGCGGCCCTGTGCCGCGCGCTGGACGGGGAGCTGCCGGACTCGGTCGACGGGCACGACCGCGACGACCCGGAGCCGTCGTCCGAACTCACCGCCGGCTGGGGCGATGCCGCGATCGTACTGCGCTGCGGTGTGGCCCGACCGGTGGGGATGAGTGATCCGCAGGGCCAGGGCGTCGAGGTGGACGGCGTCAACTGGCTGCTGGAGGAGCGGGACGACGGTCCCCGCTTCACCACCACGTACCGCGTGACGTATGTGGAGGTCACACTCGGCAGCCGGTACATGCACGACATCGGTCCGCTCACGGAGCTGGCCGGGCCCGTCAAGAAGACGGTCCCGGCCACGCTTTGACCTGCGGGTCCTTACCGAAGCCCCGTCGAGCGGGTCAGGGCGGCCTGGATCAGCCGGTCCACCAGTTCGGTATAGGCGACGCCGCTCTCCTGCCACATCCGCGGGTACATGGAGATCGGCGTGAAGCCCGGCATGGTGTTGATCTCGTTGATGACGAACTCGCCGTCCTCCGTGAGGAAGAAGTCCGCGCGGACCAGGCCCTCGCACGAAGCCGCGTCGAACGCCGCGACCGCCAGCCGCTGCACCTCGGCGGTCTGCTCGTCGGTGAGCGGGGCGGGAACCAGACCGGCCGCCGAGTCGATGTACTTGGCCTCGAAGTCGTAGAAGTCGTGGGCCGTCACCGGCGGGATCTCTGCCGGAACGCTGGCGCGCGGGCCGTCCTCGAACTCGAGCACGCCGCACTCGATCTCCCGGCCGCGCAGCAGCGACTCCACGAGGATCTTGGGGTCGTGGCGCTGCGCCTCGGCGATCGCGTCGTCCAGGCCCGCGAGCCCGTCGACCTTGGTGATGCCCATGGAGGAGCCGCCACGGGCCGGCTTGATGAACAGCGGCCAGCCGTGCTCGCCCGCGAAGTCCACGATCTTCTTACGGGCGGCCGCCGGGTCGTTCGCCCACTCGCGCGGCCGGATCACCTCGTAGGGGCCGACGGGCAGGCCGAAGGAGACGAAGACCCGCTTCATGTACTCCTTGTCCTGGCCGACGGCCGAGGCGAGCACGCCGGAGCCGACGTACGGGACGCCGGAGAGTTCGAGCAGGCCCTGGAGCGTGCCGTCCTCCCCGTACGGGCCGTGCAGCATCGGGAAGACGACGTCGACCTCGCCGAGCGCCTTGGGCACGGAGCCCGGCTCGCTGTAGACGACCTCACGGCTGCCGGGGTCGACGGAGAGCACCACGCCGCCCTCGTCCGACTCGGCCAGTTCCTCGACGTTCGGCGTCCTGCGGTCGGTGATCGCCATCCGGTCCGGCTCGTCGGCGGTGAGCGCCCACCGGCCGTCGGCGGTGATGCCGATCGGCAGGACGTCGTACTTGGTGCGGTCGATGGCCCGCAGCACCGCGCCCGCGGTGACCACGGAGATCCCGTGTTCGGAGCTGCGGCCGCCGAAGACGACGGCTACGCGCGGCTTGCGGAGCTGCTGCTCGGGGCTCTGGGGGAGGTTCTCGGTGCTCATATCGCGATGAGACTACCCGCTGGTTCGAACGACGTCAGCGTCGCTCGGGCTTGGCGGCGCGGGACATCAACTCCTTGAGAGCAACGACCGGCGGCTTCCCCTCGTGGACGATGCCGACGACCGTTTCCGTGATCGGCATGTCCACTCCGTGCCGGCGGGCCAGGTCCAGCACCGACTCGCAGGACTTGACGCCCTCCGCGGTCTGCTTGGTGACCGCGATGGTCTCCTGGAGCGTCATCCCGCGGCCCAGGTTGGTGCCGAAGGTGTGGTTGCGGGACAGCGGCGACGAGCAGGTCGCCACCAGGTCGCCGAGGCCCGCGAGCCCGGAGAACGTCAGTGGGTCGGCGCCCATGGCGAGGCCCAGCCGTGTGGTCTCCGCGAGGCCGCGGGTGATGAGCGAGCCCTTGGCGTTGTCGCCGAGTCCCATGCCGTCGGCGATGCCGACGGCGAGGCCGATGACGTTCTTCACCGCGCCGCCCAGTTCGCAGCCCACCACGTCGGTGTTGGTGTACGGGCGGAAATAGGGGGTGTGACAGGCCGCCTGGAGACGCTGCGCGACGGCCTCGTCACGGCAGGCGACCACGGCGGCGGCGGGCCGGCGCTGGGCGATCTCCTTGGCGAGGTTGGGACCGGTGACCACGGCGACGCGGTCGGCCGGCACGTGCGCGACCTCCTCGATGACCTCGCTCATCCGCTTGGCGGTGCCGAGTTCGACGCCCTTCATCAGGGAGACGAGCACGGTGTCGGCGGGCAGTTTCGGCGCCCACGCGGCGAGATTGCCGCGCAGGGTCTGGGACGGGACGGCGAGGACGGTGAAGTCGGCCTCGTGCAGCGCCTCCGCCGGGTCCGTGGTGGCCCGCAGCTTCTCAGGAAGCTCGATCCCCGGCAGGTAGTCGGGGTTGGTGCGGGTGGTGTTGACGGCGTCGACGAGGTTCGCGCGGCGTCCCCACAGGGTCACCTCGCAGCCGGCGTCGGCCAGCACCATGCCGAACGCCGTACCCCACGAGCCCGTTCCGAAGACGGCGGCCTTGACCCGCTTTGTCACTTCGCTTCCTCCCCGGCGGCCTTGCGGCGCTGCTCCGCGCGGACTTCGCGCAGATCGAACGGCTTCTCCGGCGCCTTCTCGCCGCGCAGCTCCTCGAGCTGCTCCGTGACGGCGGCCATGATGGCCTCGGTCGCGGCCTTGAGGACTTCCGGTGTGGGATCCAGGTCGTAGAAGCGCGAGAGGTCGACCGGCGGGCCGGCCTGCACCTGGAGCGTCTTGCGCGGGAAGAGCCGGACCTTGTTCTCCTTGGCATACGGCGGCATCGCCAAGTTGGCGCCCCACTGGGCGACCGGGATGACCGGCGCCTTCGTCTGCAGGGCGGCCCGCGCCACACCCGTCTTGGCGGTCATCGGCCACATGCCGGGGTCCCGGGTGAGCGTGCCCTCCGGGTAGAAGGCGACGCACTCGCCCCGCTCGACGGCGTCGACAGCGGCACGGAAGGCGCCGACGGCGTTGGAGGACTCGCGGTAGACGGGAATCTGCCGGGTGCCCCGCAGCAGGACCCCGACGACGGGCGTCTTGAACAGCGCGGCCTTGGCCAGGAACCGCGGGACCCGTCCGGTGTTGTACTGGAAGTGCCCGTACGAGAACATGTCGAGGTACGAGTTGTGGTTGATGGCAGTGATGAATCCGCCCTCGACCGGAATGTGTTCCGTTCCCCGCCAGTCCCGCTTGAACAGAAGCAACAGCGGCGGCTTTGCGATGACCGCGGCCAGGCGGTACCAGAAGCCGATTCTACGGCGGGACACTCGGACACCTTCCTCTTACGACCGGGCCATTGCCTGGCTGCTGGGGGTCAAGTGTCGCCCCAGGCCTCTGGTCTGTCGAGGACACGGTACGCCCCGACCGCACCCCCTCCCCGCGGGGCCTTCTGAGATCCGGGCGACAATGGGCGCGATGCGCATGGACCAAGAGTTCGCCACGGACACGGAGCCGGTCCCCGCACCTGCCCGCCGCTGGTCCCTGGTCGTACCCCTGAAGCCGCTGGCCCTGGCCAAGAGCCGACTGGCGGGAGCGGCGGACGACAGACTGCGGCGGCGTCTCGCCCTCGCGTTCGCCCAGGACACCGTGGCGGCCGCGCTGGCCTGCCCTGCCGTACGGGATGTGGCGGTCGTCACGGACGATCCGACCGCCGCCGCCGGGCTCGCGGCGCTGGGGGCGAGGATCGTGCCGGACTCCCCGGCCGCGGGCCTCAACGCGGCGCTGGCGCACGGAGCCGAAGTGGTGCGCGCAGCGCGCCCCTCCGCGGCGGTCGCCGCGCTCAACGCCGACCTGCCCGCATTGCGTACCGCCGAATTGGCGAGGGCACTGGCAGCGGCTTCGGTATTTACCCGGGCATTTCTGACGGATGCGGCCGGAATCGGCACGACTTTGCTCTCCGCCCTGCCGGGCGCTGAATTGCGCCCTGCTTTCGGCGGTCCTTCACGCCTTGCGCATTTGGCTTCCGGTGCCACGGAAATCATGTCCGGCGGTCTCGATTCCGTGCGGCAGGACGTGGACACCGGTGAGGATCTGGCGGCCGCGCTCGCGCTGGGCGTGGGCCGGTACACCGCGCAGGGCCTGGCGGCCGGCGCTCCGGCCGTACCGAGGAAGCACGCCGGTCGGGGGCACTAGGCTGGCGGCCATGCAGGCGACCTCGTACACCTACGACCCCGAGACCCGCAGCGGCAGTGTGCTGCTGGACGACGGCACCCCCGTGGCCTTCGACGCGGCGGCCTTCGACGCGGGCGGCCTGCGGCTGCTGCGGCCGGGGCAGCGGGTGCGGATCGAGACCGAGGGCGAGGGCGAGAGCCGCCGCGTCACGCTGGTGACGCTGTACACGTTCTGAGGGTGCCGCGGACACGCTCCGAAGGGGCGCCGCGGGACCGCACGCCGCGGGCCGGTCTCCCAGCGGGAGACCGGCCCGGCGCGTGAGTGGCTGTGCGGCGCTCGGCCGCTTGTGCTGGTATCGCGCCCTCGGCGCTACTTGTTCCTCGAGGTCGTCTTCTTGGCGGCGGTCTTGCGCGCCGTGGCCTTCTTGGCCGGCGCCTTCTTGGCCGTGGCCTTCTTGGCCGGAGCGGTCTTCTTCGCCGTGGCCTTCTTGGCGGTGGTCTTCGCCGGGGTCGCCTTCTTCGCGGCGGCAGTGGTCTTCTTGGCGGTGGTCTTGGCCGTCGACTTCTTCGCTGCCGGGGTCGTCTTCTTCGCGGCGGTCTTCTTGGCGCCCGTGGTCGTCTTCTTCGCCGCGGTCCTCTTCGCGGCGGCCTTCTTGGCCGCGGCCTTGGAGATGGTGGGCGGCGGGCCGGAGAGGCTGCCCTTGGGGGCCTTCTTGACCGCGACCTCGCCTCCCTTGGGGAGCTTCTTCGTGCCGCTGACCAGGTCCTTGAAGCCCTGCCCTGCGCGGAAGCGGGGCACGGACGTCTTCTTGACCCGGACACGCTCGCCGGTCTGCGGGTTGCGAGCGTAGCGAGCGGGGCGGTCGACCTTCTCGAACGAGCCGAAGCCGGTGACCGAGACCCGGTCTCCGGCGACCGTTGCGCGGACGATCGCGTCAAGCACCGCGTCGACGGCGTCAGCGGCCTGCTGACGCCCGCCGAGCTTGTCGGCAATCGCTTCTACGAGCTGCGCCTTGTTCACGTCTTCCCCTTCGGAGACATTTGGCCGGAACGATCGCGTCCTGGCTTTTTCGCACGTTAGGCAGATATATACCGCAAATCAAACACGAAACGGGCTAATCACCCTAGTGCCGCAACGAAGTCGACCTCGGCGGAGTTCTGAGGTCAGCCGCCTTCGGGGAATCGCCCCTCTTCCAGGTCCTTCATCAACAGGTCCAGACGCGTTGCCGCGCCGGGGAGATCGTGCTTCGCCGCTGCCGTGATGACCAGCAGCTTCCGGGACAGCGCCATCCTTACGCCCTCCGGGACTTGCAGTTCGCGCACCGTTGTGTGCGCTTCCTTCAACCGGGCCGCGACGGCCTCGTAGAGCTCGAGTTGGCTGTCGCGTTCCATGCACCGATTGTGCCATCTGGGGCGAGTTGTCGCCCAATGGGGCCTCAACATACGACTGCGCCCCCCGCCTTCAGGCGGGGGGCGCAGTTCGGGAAAACCGCTGCTCAGGCGTCAATTGTCCGGGGCTTGAAGGACGGCCGGCCCGCCTCGTACGCCGCGATGTCCGCTTCGTTCTGAAGGGTGAGGCTGATGTCGTCGAGTCCGTTCAGCAGTCGCCAGCGGGCGTTCTCGTCGAGCTCGAAGTCCGCGGTGATTCCGGGCGCGAGGACCTGTCGCTTCTCGAGGTCGACGGTGATCTCGGCCGTCGGTTCGGCCTCCGTCAGCTCCCACAGCGCGTCCACGACGGACTGCTCGAGGACCACGGTCAGCAGGCCGTTCTTCAGCGAGTTGCCGCGGAAGATGTCGGCGAAGCGGGAGGAGATCACGGCCTTGAAGCCGTAGTTCTGGAGGGCCCAGACGGCGTGCTCGCGCGACGATCCGGTGCCGAAGTCGGGTCCGGCGACGAGAACCGAGGCTCCGTTGCGCTCAGGGCGGTTGAGGACGAACTCGGGGTCCTTGCGCCAGGCCTCGAACAGCCCGTCCTCGAAGCCGTCGCGGGTGACCTTCTTCAGCCAGTGGGCCGGGATGATCTGGTCGGTGTCGACGTTGCTGCGCCGCAGCGGGACGGCCCGGCCGGTGTGCGTGGTGAAAGCTTCCATGGTGTTCAGACTCCGGCGGGCGCAGGGGTTTCGGACAGGTCGGCGGGCGAGGCGAGGTGGCCGAGAACCGCGGTGGCGGCGGCGACCTGCGGGGAGACCAGGTGCGTGCGGCCACCCTTGCCCTGCCTGCCCTCGAAGTTGCGGTTGGAGGTGGAGGCGGAGCGCTCGCCGGGCGCGAGTTGGTCCGGGTTCATGCCGAGGCACATGGAGCAGCCGGCGTGCCGCCATTCGGCCCCGGCCTCCTTGAAGACCTTGTCCAGACCCTCTTCCACGGCCTGCAGCGCGACGCGGACCGAGCCGGGGACGACCAGCATCCGTACGCCGTCCGCGACTTTGCGGCCGTCCAGGATCGCTGCGGCGTTGCGCAGGTCCTCGATGCGTCCGTTGGTGCAGGAGCCTACGAAGACGGTGTCCACCTTGATGTCGCGCAGCGGCTGTCCGGCGGTCAACCCCATGTATTCCAGGGCCTTTTCGGCGGCCAGGCGCTCCGACGCGTCGTCGTACGAAGCAGGGTCGGGGACGTGTCCCGACAGCGGCGCTCCCTGGCCGGGGTTGGTGCCCCAGGTGACGAACGGGGCGAGTTCGGCGGCGTCGATGAAGACCTCCGCGTCGAACACCGCGTCGTCGTCGGTGCGCAGCGTCTTCCAGTACTCGACCGCGGCGTCCCAGTCGGCTCCCCGGGGCGCGTGGTCACGGCCCTGGAGGTAGTCGAAGGTGGTGCGGTCGGGGGCGATCATGCCCGCGCGGGCGCCGGCCTCGATCGACATGTTGCAGATGGTCATCCGGGCTTCCATCGACAGCTTCTCGATGGCGGAGCCGCGGTATTCGAGGACATAGCCCTGCCCGCCGCCGGTACCGATCTTCGCGATGATCGCGAGGATCAGGTCCTTGGCCGTGACACCGTCGGGCAGCTCGCCCTCGACGGTGATGGCCATGGTCTTGGGGCGGGACATGGGCAGCGTCTGGGTGGCCAGCACATGCTCGACCTGGGAGGTGCCGATACCGAAGGCCAGAGCGCCGAACGCGCCGTGCGTGGAGGTGTGCGAGTCACCGCAGACCACGGTGGTGCCGGGCTGGGTCAGACCCAGCTGAGGGCCGACGACGTGCACGACGCCCTGCTCGACATCTCCCAGCGGGTGCAGCCGCACGCCGAACTCCGCGCAGTTCTTGCGCAGGGTCTCCAGCTGGACGCGGGAGACCGGGTCGGCGATCGGCTTGTCGATGTCGAGGGTCGGGGTGTTGTGGTCCTCGGTCGCGATGGTGAGGTCGAGGCGGCGCACCTGCCGGCCGTTCTTCCGCAGACCGTCGAAGGCCTGGGGGCTGGTCACCTCGTGCAGCAGATGCAGATCGATGAAGAGGAGGTCGGGCTCGCCCTCGGCGCGCCGGACGACATGGTCGTCCCAGACCTTCTCCGCGAGTGTCCTACCCATCGCTTTCCCTCCGGCCGGCTGTGCCGCCGACGCATCT
The DNA here is from genome assembly GCF_056835925.1 of Streptomyces sp. WAC00040. Lineage (NCBI taxonomy): Bacteria > Bacillati > Actinomycetota > Actinomycetes > Kitasatosporales > Streptomycetaceae > Streptomyces > Streptomyces sp. WAC00040. Next base: position 3,450,747 of record NZ_JAKQZE010000001.1, on the reverse strand, counting down.
AGAGATCTTGTGCAGTGCCCGTTGGTCCGCGGGCCGCCACTACAGCGTGGCAAGTTCCGGAGAAAATTGAACTTGCGTTTCACAGAGTGAGACGCGAGTATCGTTGCATGGACAACTCTAGCGGCGTCGGCGTCCTCGACAAGGCGGCCCTTGTCTTGAGCGCCCTGGAGTCCGGTCCGGCCACCCTCGCGGGGCTGGTCGCGGCCACGGGACTCGCACGACCTACAGCACATCGCCTGGCAGTGGCACTGGAGCACCACCGTATGGTGGCGCGCGACATGCAGGGCCGCTTCATCCTCGGCCCGCGGCTGGCGGAGCTCGCCGCCGCGGCGGGCGAGGACCGGCTGCTGGCCACGGCCGGGCCGGTACTCACACACCTGCGTGACGTGACCGGTGAGAGCGCGCAGCTCTACCGCCGGCAGGGAGACATGCGGATCTGCGTGGCGGCGGCCGAGCGGCTGTCCGGACTGCGGGACACCGTGCCCGTCGGCTCCACGCTCACGATGAAGGCCGGCTCCTCGGCCCAGATCCTCATGGCCTGGGAGGAGCCGGAGCGCCTTCACCGCGGGCTCCAGGGCGCGCGCTTCACGGCGACCGCCCTGTCCGGCGTCCGGCGCCGCGGCTGGGCGCAGTCGATCGGAGAGCGCGAGCCGGGCGTGGCGTCCGTGTCCGCGCCCGTGCGGGGCCCCTCCAACCGCGTGGTGGCCGCCGTCTCGGTCTCCGGACCGATCGAGCGCCTGACCCGCCACCCGGGCCGTATGCACGCCCAGGCGGTCATCGACGCCGCAGCCCGCCTGAGCGAGGCACTGCGCCGCAACGGCTGAGCGCACCTTTCGTACGTCCACGTCCGGCCGGCCCCTTCAACGCCGCAGGGGTCGGCCGGAGGTGTTCCCGGGCCCGCGCAGGTGCAGCATGGAAGTACCTGCGATCGACGGAGGTGCTGGAGCGATGACCGAGTTCATGGACGTACACCGCGGGATGAAGGGCATCACGAGTGATCAGCTGATGGAGGCGCACCGCGCGGATCTCGCGATCGAGGGCGAGGAGGGCGTGCACTTCAAGAACGCGTGGGCGGACCCGGAGACGGGCACCGTGTACTGCCTGTCCGAGGGCCCGTCCGCGGACGCCGTGCAGCGCGTCCACGAGCGCACGGGCCACCCCGCTGACGAGATCCACCCGGTGCCTCTCACTGTGTGAAGCCGGTCCCCGAGGCTCCCGCTGCCCCCCGGCGGCGGGAGCCTCTCGCTGTGACCTCGCGACGAACTCGTCCCAAGCGCACGGGAGATGGAGCGGGGCCGGGACATCCGCAGCGTCACCGGGAGAGGCGTTGCCACAAACGCCGAAGGGCCTTCCGACTGCTCGGAAGGCCCCTTCGGACTCTGTACCCCCGACCGGATTCGAACCGGCGCTACCGCCTTGAGAGGGCGGCGTGCTAGGCCGCTACACAACGGGGGCATGCATCCTGCGACGCGCTGGGCTACCAGGACTCGAACCTAGACTAAATGAACCAGAATCACTCGTGCTGCCAATTACACCATAGCCCATGGTGGTTTAGACCAGTACCCCCGACCGGATTCGAACCGGCGCTACCGCCTTGAGAGGGCGGCGTGCTAGGCCGCTACACAACGGGGGCCCTAGCGATCCTGCATCGTGAAGCATCGGGTGCGACCCGGATGATCACGCGGGAAGGATCTGTACCCCCGACCGGATTCGAACCGGCGCTACTGCCTTGAGAGGGCAGCGTGCTAGGCCGCTACACAACGGGGGCTTTGCAGATAAGCTCTGCGAGCTGGCCTACCAGGACTCGAACCTAGACTAACTGAACCAGAATCAGTCGTGCTGCCAATTACACCATAGGCCACCAAAACTCAACCCCCGACTGGGGGTTTTGTTCGGTCTGCGCTTCCGGCTCCCGGGCTTTCGGCCCGCTCTCCTTGGCGCAGGAAGAACATTACCCGAAGGTGGACGGCGCTCCAAAACGGGTATCGGCGCGGAGCAGGCCCGGAAGCTCGTCGAGACCGGTGATCCTGATCAGTTCGGGACGCCCGCCGAGCCCCGCGCGGTCGAGCCAGATCCCGGTGAGTCCGGCCTCGACCGCGCCCCGGGCGTCGATGTCCGGCTGGTCCCCCACGTACGCGACCTCGTGCGGAGCCAGTTCCATGGCCTCGCAGGCGGCCAGGAAGGCTCCCGCCTCCGGCTTGGAGATCCCGATCTCCACCGCGCACACGACGGCCTCGAAACGGTCCCGTACGCCGAGCGTCCGCAGCTTGCGGTCCTGGTTGTGGATGCTCGAATTCGACAGAACCCCGTGACGATAGTCATGGGCCAGCAGGTCCAGAACGGGCACCGCGTCGGGAAAGAGGGACCACGCCGCCTCGTAGTGCCTGACATGCCGGCCGAACCAGGCGTCCGCCTCCGCGTCGGTCATGTCCCGGGCGGCGAGGAACGTGCGCACCCGGTCACGGCGCTGCCCCTGGAAGTCGGTCTCACCCGCGGCGAACCGGGCCCACTGGACGTCGGTGATCGCCCGCCAAGCGGCGAGGGCCTGCTCGAGGGTCCGGTACCCCTCGGGCAGGCCCTCGTGCGCCAGGTGCTTGCTCATGCCGACGCGGTCGGCGCTCGCGTAGTCGAAGATCGTGTCGTCGATGTCCCAGAGCACGGCTCGGATCGGCATGAGGCCGAGATTACGCGGCCGGGCCGGACTCCGGTACGGCGCGCGTCACCCCGCGACGCGCTCGTCCTTCGAGGGGACGACGAAGAAGTCGGTGACGAAGCAGGTGACATCGCCGTCCGCGTCCCGGCCGACCCAGGTCGGGTAGGCGCCGTCGCCCCAGCCGGACATGAAGGCGATCAGGTTGTGGCCCGTGTCGGGGGCCGTGATCGTGTGCGGGCCGAGGCCCGCCTCCCCACCGGCATCGAAGGCGTCCCAGAGCGGGCCCTTGTCGCCGACGCAGTCGGGGAACGACTCGTCGCAGGCAGCGTCGTAGAAGCAGCCGGTGCCGGCGTCGACGCCGTAGGCGAAGAACTCGTCGTCGGCGAGGGATGCGGGGTCCTGGCCGGCCTGGTGGGCGATCTCCCAGGCGACGGGCGCCGTGTCCTTGATCAGCAGGCGGGCCGCGGCGATCCGCTGGTGCGGCGGCTCGTCGTCGGCGGCTTCCTCGTCGCGTTCGGTGATCGTGGCGACGGAGCACTCCACGCGGTAATGCCCGGGCGGCACCTCCGCGGTGAAGGGCTCGGACTCGCCGGTGCCGAGCGAGACGAAGGGGTCGCAGGCCACGACCCTGCCCGTCGGCAGCCACAGCTCGCCGGCCGGCGTCACGGACATCGTGCCGGCCTGTCCGCCCTCCTCCTCGAACCGGTTGCCCGGCGTGAAGTGCCAGGAGAAGTCGGGGGCGGGCATGGGCATGGGGTCCTCCGGCGGGGCAGTGATCGGGATCCCACCGACCCTAGTGGTGCGCTCCGACGACGCCGAGGGGGCGGTGGCCTTCCGCGGCCACCGCCCCCCACGGACGCGAACAGGAATCCTTACGCGGCGAGCTTCGCCAATGCCGCGTCGATCCGGGCGAGGGTCTTGTCCTTGCCCAGGATCTCCAGGGATTCGAAGAGCGGCAGGCCGACCGTGCGGCCGGTCACGGCGACGCGGACCGGGGCCTGCGCCTTGCCGAGCTTCAGGCCGTGCTCCTCACCGGCGGCCAGGACGGCCTCCTTGAGGGACTCGGGGCTGGTCCAGTCGGCGTCCTCGAGCTTGGCACGCGCGGTGGTGAGCAGCGCCGCCGGGTCGCCCTTCATGGCCTTCGTCCAGGACGCCTCGTCCTCGACGGGCTCGTCCAGGAAGAGGAAGTCGACGTTCGCCGTGATGTCGGAGAGGACCGTGAGCCGGGTCTGGGCGTGCGGGGCGATGGCCTCCCACGCGGCGCGGTCGAAGCTCTCCGGCGCCCAGTTGGCGTGCGGGGCCTTCAGCCACGGCTCGCAGGCCTCGGTGAACGTCTTCACGTCCAGCATCCGGATGTGGTCGGCGTTGATCGCCTCGGCCTTCTTCAGGTCGAAGCGGGCCGGGTTGGCGTTGACGTCCGCGAGGTCGAACTTCGCGACCATCTCCGGGATCGTGAAGATGTCCTGGTCGGCGGAGAAGGACCAGCCGAGCAGGGACAGGTAGTTGAGCAGGCCCTCGGGGAGGAAGCCGCGCTCCCGGTAGAGGTTGAGGGACGCCTGGGGGTCGCGCTTGGAGAGCTTCTTGTTGCCCTCGCCCATGACGTACGGCAGGTGGGCGAAGGACGGGATCTCCTTCGCGATGCCGAGCTCGATGAGCGCCTTGTAGAGCGCGATCTGCCGCGGGGTGGAGGACAGCAGGTCCTCGCCGCGCAGGACGTGGGTGATCTCCATCAGCGCGTCGTCGACGGGGTTGACGAGCGTGTAGAGCGGGGCGCCGTTGGCGCGGACGATGCCGTAGTCCGGGACGTTGTCCGGGGTGAAGGTCAGTTCGCCGCGGACGAGGTCCGTGAAGGTGATCGGCTCCTCCGGCATCTTGAAGCGGACGATCGACTCGCGGCCCTCTGCCTCGTACGCCGCCTTCTGCTCGGCGCTCAGCGTGCGGCACTTGCCGTCGTAGCCGGAGGGCTTGCCGGCGGCGCGGGCGGCGTCGCGGCGGGCCTCGAGCTCCAGGGCCGTGCAGTAGCAGTGGTAGGCGTATCCGCCGGCCAACAGCTTCTCGGCGACGTCCTTGTAGATGTCCATCCGCTGCGACTGGCGGTAGGGGGCGTGCGGGCCGCCCACCTCGGGACCCTCGTCCCAGTCGAGCCCGAGCCAGCGCATCGAGTCGAGCAGCTGGTTGTAGGACTCCTCGGAGTCACGGGCCGCGTCGGTGTCCTCGATGCGGAAGACCATGGTGCCGCCGGTGTGCCGGGCGTAGGCCCAGTTGAACAGGGCGGTGCGGACCAGGCCGACGTGGGGGTTGCCGGTCGGGGAGGGACAGAAACGTACGCGGACGGAGCCGTTAGCCACGCTTGATCACCTTGTTGGTGAGAGTGCCGATACCTTCGATGGTGACGGCGACCTCGTCGCCGACGTTGAGCGGGCCCACCCCCGCGGGGGTGCCCGTGAGGACGACGTCGCCCGGGAGCAGCGTCATGGCCTCGGTGATGTGCACGATCAGGTCCTCGACGGACCGGACCATCTCGCTGGTGCGGCCCAGCTGGCGCTGCTCGCCGTTGACGGTGCACTGGATCGTCACGTCGGCCGGGTCGAGGTCGGTCTCCACCCAGGGGCCGAGCGGGCAGGAGGTGTCGAAGCCCTTTGCCCTGGCCCACTGCTTCTCGCGCTGCTGCACGTCGCGCGCGGTGACGTCGTTGGCGCATGTGTAGCCGAAGACGACGTCCTTGACGCGTTCGCGGGGGACCTCACGGCACATCCGACCGATGACGACGGCGAGCTCGGCCTCGTGGTGCAGCTCGTTCGAGAACGAGGGGTACTCGATGGCGTCGCCGGAGCCGATCACCGAGGTGGTGGGCTTGAAGAAGGCGACGGGTACGTCCGGGACCTCGTTGCCGAGCTCCGCCGCGTGCTCCGCGTAGTTGCGGCCGATGGCCACGACCTTGTTGGGGAGCACGGGCGGCAGCAGACGGACCTTGCTCAGCGGGACCTTGGTCCCGGAGAGCTCGAAGTCGGCGTACGGAATGCCCTTGATGATGTCGAGGACAAGGCCGTCTGGGCCGTCCTCGACCGCGCCGAAGGCGACATTGCCGTCGATGGAGAACCTGGCGATGCGCACGGGATGCTGTCGCCCCTCTTTACTTGGTCGCTGGCCGGAGACTGACGCTCCAGGCTAACGCGGCGAGGGAGGCCCGACCGGCTGCGTCACCGTGTACGTGACGACGGTGATGACGCCGGCGGTCAGCGGACGGGGGCGTCCATGAGGATCGTGCGGCGGGGGTTGGCCGTCTGGGCGGGAAGCTCGAGCGAGTGCTCCTGCTGCTCCGGCGCCTGGAGCTCCTCCGCGTCCTTGAGGTGGGCGAGGGTGGTGCGCCGGGGGTTGGCTATGTTGCGGAACATCATCGTCGTCTTCATGTGGTGTGTCTGACCTTGTCCGAGTGCGGGCGCTACGGAGGAGCGCGGTTGACGGATTGCCCATCCCTGTAAAGCGTCAGGCTAAACATCGGATTCCCGTCGAATGCCGGGAAGACTCAACGATCACCGTGTGAGTTTGCTCACGGAGAGACGGGCAAATCGGGCAATGCGGACCCTTGATGACGCATGCGGAACCGGACATTAAGCCACTGAAGCTCTCATTCCGCTCCTGATCATCGCGACTGGGACACCCCCTCCCCCTAAGCGACTCGTAGGCAGAAGTCCGTTTTACCCAGGAACGACCTCCACCAGTTGTGACCACACACTTACATCGTGTCATCCAGGTCACAGGCCGGTACGTGGCCCTTGTTGGAGATCCGGCACTGTGCTGGAATTCCACGAACCGCCGCGGGTTTCGAACCGGCGCGCAAGGGCGCAACGCAGCGCCGAGTTGCGGCGGGGAAGGGGGAGCAGCGCCGGTCACTCACGACCACCATGGGGCGCGATCATCGCCCCAAGACGCCGACACCGTCCCGCCGTACAAGCGGAGGGACGCCTGGTCCAGAGGTTGCGACGCTAGTGCAGGGACGTTTCAAGAGGGATGGCAACAGCGCGGCGGAACAGGAGCCGCGCGGCGGGACCGACCGCGGCTCCTCGCCCCAGCACACCCACAACCAGGGACCGGCGGCCCCCGGCGACGGTGGTGAGCGCGCAGGCCGCGCCGGCGCCAAGGCGTCCGGCGTCAAGGCCTCACCGGCCGACGGCGCCGGCTCACAGGCCAGGCCGAAGGGCCCCACGGACACCGGTTCGCGAATAGCGCTGCGCAACTGGCGCATCAGCACGCGCCTCGTGTCCCTGCTCACCCTGCCGGTCGTCGCGGCGACCACGCTGGGCGGACTCCGTATCAACGAGTCCATGGACGACATGAAGCAGCTGGACCACATGCAGCTGCTCACCAAGATGACGACGGAAGCGACCGAGCTGGCGCACGCGCTCCAGCAGGAGCGTGACCTCTCCGCAGGCCCGCTGGCCAACGGCTCCGTCGACACCGACTTCAAGGTCTCCGGCCCGCGCACCCAGACCGACCGCGCCCGCAAGGCCTTCCTCGAGGCCACCCGTTCCATCCCGAACAAGGACGACGACGAGGCGCTGGAGTCGATCCGCGCCAACGCGAACCAGATCGCCGTCCAGGTCAACAACCTCAACACCATCCGGAACACCGCCTACAAGGGCAAGGTTCCGAAGTCGCAGACGGTGGAGGGTTACAGCCGTCTGATCGAGTCGCTGCTGAGCCTGTCCCAGGACATGGCCCAGGCGACCAGCAACCCGGAGATGATCAAGCGCACGCGCGCCCTGGCGGCGTTCTCCTCCGCCAAGGAGTACGCGTCGATCCAGCGCGCCATCATCGCCGCGGCCCTGCCCGGTGGTGACGACGCCGCGACGCCCGGCCTCACGGAGAACGACCGCCTCTACGGACAGGCGGCGCTCGAGAACGGTGAGACGGAGCTCAAGAGCTTCAAGGCGATCTACGAGTCCACCGGCGGTGACTCCGAGGAACTGACGGCGCCGCTGGAGAACGAGAACCCGACGATCACCGCGGCCGAGCAGTACGCCAAGCGCGTCCTGGAGAACGAGAACGGCCTCGCCCAGCTGCCGATCCGTTCCCACCTGGACTGGACCGACGACTACTCGGTCCGCATCAACGCGATGAAGACCATCGAGCAGACGCTGCTCGGCCAGATGGAGGCCGAGGCGCGCAAGCTGCGCGAGGCGTCCCAGCAGGACGCCATCATCAACGGTGCGCTGATCCTCATCGTCCTCGGCGTGTCCCTCGTCGGCGCGTTCGTCGTGGCCCGCTCCATGATCCGCTCGCTGCGCCGGCTGCAGGACACCGCGACCAAGGTCGCCCAGGACCGTCTGCCCGAGCTGGTCAAGCAGCTCTCGGAGTCCGACCCGCAGGACGTCGACACCTCCGTCGAGTCCGTCGGTGTCCACTCCCGCGACGAGATCGGCAAGGTGGCCGCGGCCTTCGACGACGTGCACCGCGAGGCGGTCCGCCTCGCCGCCGAGCAGGCGCTGCTGCGGGGCAACGTCAACGCGATGTTCACCAACCTCTCGCGCCGTAGCCAGGGTCTTATCCAGCGCCAGCTCTCGCTCATTTCCGAACTTGAGTCGCGCGAGGCCGACCCGGACCAGCTCTCCTCGCTGTTCAAGCTCGACCACCTCGCGACCCGTATGCGCCGGAACGGCGAGAACCTCCTGGTCCTCGCGGGTGAGGAGCCGGGCCGCCGGTGGACCCGCCCCGTGCCGCTGGTGGACGTGCTCCGTGCCGCCGCCTCCGAGGTGGAGCAGTACGAGCGCATCGAGCTGGCCTCCGTGCCCGCCACCGAGGTCGCGGGCCGCGTCGTCAACGACCTCGTGCACCTGCTCGCCGAGCTGCTGGAGAACGCGACCTCGTTCTCCTCGCCGCAGACCAAGGTCCGGGTCACCGGTCACGCGCTGCCCGACGGCCGCGTCCTGGTCGAGATCCACGACACCGGCATCGGCCTCTCCCCCGAGGACCTCGCCGCGATCAACGAGCGGCTGGCGTCGCCGCCCACCGTGGACGTCTCGGTCTCCCGCCGCATGGGTCTGTTCGTGGTCGGCCGGCTGTCCCTGCGACACGGCATCCGCATCCAGCTGCGTCCCTCCGACTCCGGTGGCACGACCGCGCTGGTCATGCTGCCCGTCGATGTCGCCCACGGCGGCAAGAAGGCTCCGGCGAAGCCCGGTGCGGGCAGCCACGGCGCCGCTGCGCCGGCCGGCGGTGCTCCGGCGGGTCTGCCCGGCCGTCCCGGTGGCCCCGGCGGTGGCCGTCCCGGTCTCGGCGGCGGCAACGCGGCCGGCAACAACGGCGGCGGCCCGCTCGGCGGTGCTCCCGCCGGCGCGGGAAGTGCTCCCGGCAACCGGCTCGGTGCCGGCGCGGCTCGCGGCCAGGTCGGCGCCGGTTCGGCTCCGCGCGTCGCGCTGCCCGCCCGTGACGACGCCGGCCGTCCGGCCCAGGGCATGCACAGCGCCCCGGGCATGCAGGGACCAGGCCAGCAGGGACCGGGCCAGCAGGGCCAGGGCGGCAGGCCCGGCCAGGCGCAGGAGGGCCCGCGTCAGGGCGGCGCGTTCGGCGGCGGCCGTGGTGCGCAGGGTGCTCCCGCGCGGAACGAGGCCCCCCAGAACGGTTTCCAGAAGGGTACGGCGCCCGCCGCGGGCGACCGCGGCCGCCAGCTGCCCCCGCCCGGCGGTCCCCGTGCCGAGCTGCCCGGCGGCCCCGCGCCCCGGCGCGACGAGCCCGTATCGCCGCGACCGCAGCGCCCTCAGACCACCAGCTGGGGCAGTGACCAGCCGCAGCGGCCGTCCGCGGACGCGCCGCGCGGTCACGAGGACCACGACAGCAACCGGGGTCCGGGATCGACCGCAGAGTTCGTGCGGCCCGACTACAACGCCGGTCCGCCGCAGGCCGGGCTCCCGGCCGGTCCCTCCTCGACGGGGCAGTTCGTGCGCCCCGACGTGTACGGGGCGTCGAACCAGTCCTCCGCCGGCCAGTACGGCCGTCCGGAGGCACAGGACCCGGCGTCCACGGCCCAGTTCGCCCGCCCGGACTTCGGAGCGCCGCAGCCGCCCGCTCCGCAGCGCCGTGACGAGTCGAGTTTCGCGCCGCCGCGCCCGGCGGCCGGGCTGCCCGCCCCGCAGCAGCCGGAGGCCCTGCCCCCGGCCGGGCCCGGTGACGGCCGTACCCCGCTGTACGACACACTGGAGACCAACTGGTTCCGCGGTGTGCAGGGGGGCGGCCGGCCCGCCGATGAGCAGCAGGCACCGGTGGAGCGTCCCGCTCAGCCGGCCCCGCAGCGCACACCCGCGCAGAGCCCGGCGACCCCGGGCAACGCGTCCCATGCGAGCGGTGCCTGGCGCTCCTCGCCCAACGACGAGTTGGTACGTCAGGCCGAGCGGGTCAGGAAGCCCGCGGCCGGCGGCGTCACCACCTCCGGCCTGCCCCGGCGGGTCCCGCGCGCCAACCTCGTGCCGGGCACCGCTCAGGAGCAGAACCACCAGGCCGGTCCGCAGGTTTCGCGCGCGCCGGACGACGTGCGTGGCAGGCTGACCAATCTCCGCCGAGGCATCCAGCAAGGCCGTCAGCAGAACAGCTCGACGACCGGAAGCTTCGACCTCGGCCCCTCTCACCAGCAGGAGCGTTAGTTGAGCCCGATGAGCCAGGCGGCGCAGAATCTGAACTGGTTGATCACCAACTTCGTGGACAACACCCCAGGGGTGTCGCACACGGTGGTGGTCTCCGCCGACGGTCTTCTGCTGGCGATGTCAGAAGGTTTCCCGCGCGACCGCGCCGATCAGCTGGCGGCCGTGGCCTCCGGGCTGACCTCGCTGACCGCGGGCGCCTCCCGGATCTTCGAAGGCGGTCCGGTGAGCCAGACCGTCGTGGAGATGGAACGGGGGTTCCTTTTCCTCATGTCCGTCTCCGACGGATCCTCGCTGGCCGTGCTCGCGCACCCCGACTGCGACATCGGCCTCGTGGGTTACGAGATGGCGCTTCTCGTGGACCGTGCGGGCAGCGTCCTCACTCCGGACCTGCGCGCCGAACTCCAGGGAAGCCTTCTGCACTGAGCCCGAGCCGCGAGCCGAACCCCACGCACCGGCTCGCGGCGATCAGCCAACGCACCGTCACCAGCACGGCCGCCACAGGCCCCCCACCGGCCCAACCAGACGGCACAGCCGACCACTTGCTGTCACGCCCGGAGGATTCATGACCCCGCCACCCGCCTCTCACGATCCGTACGGTACGTCGGTAGACGCGTACGGGGACGAGGGCGACCAGCCGCTGGTACGTCCGTACGCCATGACCGGCGGCCGGACCCGGCCGCGCTACCAGCTCGCCATCGAGGCGCTGGTCAGCACGACGGCCGATCCAGCCCTGCTCGCCGGGTTGCTTCCCGAGCACCAGCGGATCTGTCATCTGTGCCGGGAGGTCAAGTCCGTCGCCGAGATCTCGGCGCTGCTGTCGATGCCGCTCGGTGTCGCGCGGATCCTTGTCGCCGACCTGGCGGAGGCCGGCATGGTGGCCATTCACCAGCCGGGCAACGGAGAGGCCGGCGGCACGCCGGATGTGACACTGCTCGAAAGGGTGCTCAGTGGACTTCGCAAGCTCTAGCGGCGGTGCTGCGCGATCGACCACCAGCGCGAAGATCGTGGTGGCGGGCGGCTTCGGCGTGGGCAAGACCACGTTCGTCGGCGCCGTCTCGGAGATCAACCCGCTGCGTACCGAAGCCGTCATGACCTCCGCCTCCGCGGGCATCGACGACCTCACCCACACCGGGGACAAGACGACGACCACCGTCGCCATGGACTTCGGCCGCATCACCCTCGACCAGGACCTCATCCTCTACCTGTTCGGCACCCCCGGACAGGACCGCTTCTGGTTCATGTGGGACGACCTCGTCCGCGGCGCCATCGGCGCCGTCGTCCTCGTCGACACCCGCCGCCTCGCCGACTGCTTCCCCGCCGTCGACTACTTCGAGAACTCCGGCCTCCCCTTCGTCATCGCCCTCAACGGCTTCGACGGACACCAGCCCTACAACCCCGAAGAAGTCCGCGAAGCACTCCAGATCGGCCCCGACACCCCCATCATCACCACCGACGCCCGCCACCGCGCCGACGCCAAGAGCGCACTCATCACCCTCGTCGAACACGCCCTCATGGCCCGCCTGAAGTAGAATGGCCAAGTAGACGACCCAATACGGCAGTTGTCGTAGTTGCTGTGGGGCGGGCCGTGTCTTTTGACACGGCCCGCCTCCGTGTTCATAACATTTCGACAGAGAATTCCGGCGCAGTGGACACCCGTTGCACACGGGCGGTATCACTGTGCTCACATGAGCCTCGCCATTTGACGGGGCTCGTTCTTTATGCCCGTTTTATGCGAGGCGTACGCCACTCGGAATCACTGATTCCGAGTGTTTGGAATGCGGCCGGTCGTCGTGCTGGAATTCGTCGAACTGCCGAGTAGTACGGCTCTGAACGAAACACGGCACAGCGTAGGTGCCGACGCCGAGAGGTTGTTGGTCGAGTGAGGCGAAGCAAGACGAGCTCCGCAGAGCAGCAGGCGCGGGGCAACTTCACCCCGCCGTCGCGCACAGCGGCGCCGCCTGCGGATGCGTCGGGAGCTTCCGGCTCTTCCCCGGCCATCGGCGGGCCGGGAGGTTCCGGGGGCAGCACCAGCCGCTTCTCCCCTCGCAACTGGCGGGTGCCCACCCGACTGAACGCGATCCTCCTCATACCCGTGCTCGTCGGTCTGGTCATGGGCGGGTTCCAGGTCAAGCAGTCGATCGACACCTGGAGCGAGGCGCAGGACGCGGAGAAGACCGCACTCGTCGTGCGCGCGGCCTCCGAGTACGGCCAGGCGCTTCTCAACGAGCGTGACCTGACCGCACAGCCCCTGCTGCTCGCCACGAGCCAGGACGCCCGGCAGGCCGCCGCCGTCACCGAGACGTACGACGCCACCGACGCGGCAAAGGCCAAGTTCGACCAGGCCGTGGAGGACATGCCCCCCGGGCAGGGCCTCGAGCGCCGCCTCCAGCTGTTCAAGCAGGAGGAACCGAAGCTCGCCGATCTGCGCAAGGCGGCCTACACCAAGGCGCTCGACCCGGTGCAGACCGAAGAGGGCTACGTCAAGATCCAGCACGTGCTGATGGAGTTCGCCAACGAGCTCGGCCTCGGCACCGGCAACGTCACCAGCTACGGCCGTACCGTCTACGCCGTCCAGCTCGCCAAGGCCGCCGCGTCGCTGCAGCGCTCCATCGGCATGCACCTGCTGGTCCGGCCGAGCAAGGACGAGAACGTCCTGGCCAAGCAGACGATCGCCTTCAACTCGTACAACTACCTCGAGCAGATCGCCATCGGCGAGTACGTCTCCGGCGGTACGGAGGCCGACACCGTCCGGCTCAAGGAAGTCATGACCGGCAAGGCCACCGAGGGCGGCAAGCGGCTCGCCGCCGCCGGCCTGAACCCGCCCAAGGGTCCCGACGGCTCCGTCTTCACCGGCATGGCCACCGCCATCGGCTCCGGCACCAGCCCCGAGAAGCTGAAGACGCAGGACGTCACGCCCGAGACGTGGATGGGCGCGGCGACCGCCAAGTTCGACGGCTACACCGAGATCGAGACCGACCTCGTCGACCGGGCCGTGAACGAGGCCGCGGCGATCTCCGACGACGCCAAGACCGACGCCATCGTCAACGGCCTCATCGTCGTCATCGCCCTGCTCACCGCCTTCATCCTGGCCGGCCTCATGGCCCGCCAGATGAGCCGCTCGATGCGCCAGCTGCGCACCGCGGCGTTCAACATCGCCGAGCAGCGCCTGCCGATGCTGGTCGACCAGCTGTCCCGGACCGAGCCGGGCCGGGTCGATACCCGCGTCCAGCCCATCCCGATCGACACCCAGGACGAGATCGGCGAGGTCGCCCGGGCCTTCGACCAGGTCCACCGCGAGGCCGTCCGGCTCGCCGCCGAGCAGGCCATGCTCCGGGGCAACGTCAACGCGATCTTCACCAACCTCTCCCAGCGGAACCAGTCGCTCATCGAGGGCCAGCTCACCCTGATCACCGACCTCGAGAACAACGAGGCCGACCCGGACCAGCTGGAGAACCTCTTCAAGCTGGACCACCTGGCGACCCGTATGCGCCGCAACGGTGAGAACCTGCTGATTCTCGCCGGCGAGGAGCCCGGCCGCCGCTGGAACCAGCCCGTGCCGCTCGTCGACGTGCTGCGCGCCGCCTCCTCCGAGGTGGAGTCCTACGAGCGCATCGAGCTCACCGGCGTCCCGGAGACCGAGATCCACGGCCAGGCCGTGACCGACCTCGTGCACCTCCTCGCCGAGCTGCTGGAGAACGCCACCACCTTCTCCTCGCCGCAGACCAAGGTCCGCGTCACCGCGACCCGTCTCCCCGACGGCCGCGTCATGGTCGAGATCCACGACAAGGGCATCGGCCTCACCGCCGAGGACTTCGCGGACATCAACCACAAGCTGGCCAACCCGCCGACCGTGGACGCCGCCGTATCGCAGCGCATGGGTCTCTTCGTGGTCGGCCGCCTCGCCGACCGCCACGGCATCCGCGTCCAGCTGCGCCCCTCGGGCGAGCAGGCGGGCACCACCTCGCTGGTCATGCTTCCCGACGCCATCACCCACGGTGGCGGTGGCGAGTCGCTGCCCGAGGACGACTTCACCGTCTCGCAGATCATCCCGCAGCAGCAGTCCTTCGAGAGCGCCCCGATGCGGACCGCCGCGGAGCTCGGCTTCGACGACTCCCGCTACGAGCAGCCCTCCGACGACTCCGCGACCCAGCTGGACCCCGTGGGCCGCTCCCTGATGCGCGAGGAGCGCCGGGCGGCCCTGGAGGCCCAGGCGCACGGCGAAAGGCCGCTGTACCGCGACGAGTCGCCGTACGAGCAGGAGCAGGCTCCCCAGCAGGAGTACGGCTCCGAGTACGGCCAGGATTACGCACAGGCGGACCAGGGCTACGCGCAGAACCAGCAGCCTGCGTACGACGAGTACCAGGGCGGCGGCTACCAGGACCCGTACCAGCCGGCGAACGGCGGCTACCCCGAGCACACGGAGCAGCAGGGTCCGCTCCAGGACGCATATGCGGAAGCCACATACCAGGACCCGCAGAACTCCCAGCAGCAGTACGAGGGCCAGTACGACTCCCAGCCCCACCAGGGTGAGTGGGCCGACCACGGCGGCTACCAGAGCGCTTACGAGCCCGAGTACCGTCCCGAACCGGAATCTGCACCCGACGCTCCCGCGAACGGCTCGGACCGCGTAGGCTTCGAGCGTCCGGGACCGTCTCCGAGCAGCAGCCACGAGCTGACGGATGCCGGTCTCCCCCGGCGCGGTGGCAGCCAGAAGCCGTCGTCGGCACAGCAGGTGCCACAGCCGCCGGCGCAGCAGCAGGCGTCGCAGCAGCAGTGGCAGCAGCAGGCCCCCGAACAGGCTCCGGCCGCTCAGCAGAGCGGGCAGGCCCCGGGCGGCAGCGGCAACGGCTCGGGCAGCTTCGGCGGCGGGAGCTCCGACACCGACGACTGGCGCTCGGCGAACGACGAGCGCTGGCAGCGGGCGGAGAAGCTTCGCGACCCGAAGGCGGGCGGGGTCACCTCGTCCGGTCTTCCCCGGCGGGTACCCAAGGCCAACCTGATCGAGGGCACGGCCGAGCAGACCCCGCAGGGCGGCCCACAGGTCTCCCGCGCCCCTGAGGACGTGCGTGGCAGGTTGAGCAACCTGCGGCGTGGCGTCCAGCAGGGACGCAGCGCGGGAACGGACACGAACGGACCGGGCTCCGGCCCGGGCAGTACCTACAACCAGGAGCGTTAGTGTGAGCCCGATGAGCCAGGCGGCGCAGAATCTGAACTGGTTGATCACCAACTTCGTGGACAACACCCCAGGGGTGTCGCACACGGTGGTGGTCTCCGCCGACGGACTCCTGCTGGCGATGTCCGAAGGTTTCCCGCGCGACCGCGCCGATCAGCTGGCGGCCGTGGCCTCCGGGCTGACCTCGCTGACCGCGGGCGCCTCCCGGATCTTCGAAGGCGGCGCCGTCAACCAGACGGTCGTGGAGATGGAGCGCGGCTTCCTCTTCATCATGTCCATCTCCGACGGCTCCTCACTGGCCGTGCTGGCCCACCCCGAGGCCGACATCGGCCTGGTGGGCTACGAGATGGCGCTCCTGGTCGACCGTGCGGGCAGTGTCCTCACTCCCGACCTTCGCGCGGAGCTCCAGGGAAGCCTGCTCAACTGACGATCTGCCGGGTTCGTCCCGGTAGTTGCTCTTGACCAGTAGACAGACAGTGCGTTTCTCGCCACCGCACCGTTAAGGTGCGGTGGCGCGGGCTCCACAGGGACAGGAACCGGCGTACAGGCAGTCGGAGGAGGAAACGTGGCAACACCCCCAGGCGGGCGCCCTTATGAGGGCGGTCATCAGCCGCACGGTGAGCACACAGACAACCGCTTCAACTTTCCTTCGACGCCGGGCAGAGCGGGCGCGCAGCAGCCCTACCAGCAGTCGCAGTCGCCGTACGACCCGTCCTACGACGCGTCGTACGATCCCTCCTACGGTCAGCAGCAGCCCCGCATCCAGCCGGTGGCCCAGCGGCGGCCCCAGGAGCCCGCGAAGGCGTCGCCCGCCGGACCCGGCAGGCACAACCCGCTGGTGCGCCCGTACGCCATGACCGGCGGCCGGACCCGGCCGCGTTACCAGCTCGCCATCGAGGCGCTGGTCAGTACCACGGCCGATCCGTCAAGGCTGCAAGGGCAGTTGCCCGAGCACCAGCGGATCTGCCGGCTGTGTTTCGAGATCAAGTCGGTGGCTGAGATCTCGGCCCTCCTCTCCATCCCCCTCGGCGTTGCCCGGATCCTCGTCGCCGACCTGGCGGAGGCCGGACTTGTCGCCATTCACCAGCCCGGCGGCGACGAGTCCGCCGGCGGCCAGCCAGACGTGACACTGCTCGAAAGGGTGCTCAGTGGACTTCGCAAGCTCTAGCGGCGGTGCTGCCCGCTCAACCACCAGCGCGAAGATCGTGGTGGCGGGCGGCTTCGGCGTGGGCAAGACCACGTTCGTCGGCGCCGTCTCGGAGATCAACCCGCTGCGTACCGAAGCCGTCATGACCTCCGCCTCCGCGGGCATCGACGACCTCACCCACACCGGGGACAAGACGACGACCACCGTCGCCATGGACTTCGGCCGCATCACCCTCGACCAGGACCTCATCCTCTACCTGTTCGGCACCCCCGGACAGGACCGCTTCTGGTTCATGTGGGACGACCTCGTCCGCGGCGCCATCGGCGCCGTCGTCCTCGTCGACACCCGCCGCCTCGCCGACTGCTTCCCCGCCGTCGACTACTTCGAGAACTCCGGCCTCCCCTTCGTCATCGCCCTCAACGGCTTCGACGGACACCAGCCCTACAACCCCGAAGAAGTCCGCGAAGCACTCCAGATCGGCCCCGACACCCCCATCATCACCACCGACGCCCGCCACCGCGCCGACGCCAAGAGCGCACTCATCACCCTCGTCGAACACGCCCTCATGGCCCGCCTGCGGTAACCGTCCCTGCGGCCCGCGGCGCTCGCGCGCCGAACGCCTGTGAAGAAGGCCCCGTGCTCCTGCCTGTGGAGCACGGGGCCTTCTTCATGGCAGCCGACGGGGCCGGGGAGCCGCGCCGCCGTGGAGGGCGACGTGCGCCTGCCGGCGGTCCACCTGGTGGTGGTCAGGAGAGTCGGCCCGGGGATGCTGCCGGCTGCGTGCAGGAGCAGGAGCACCGGCCGGTGGCATGCGTAAGGCCCCGCACACGGTCGTGTGCGGGGCCTTACGGGTCCAGGGGGTCAGCCCTGCCAGCTGTGGGACGGCTGGAAGCCGCGCTGGCGCTCCAGACGGCGCCATCCTGCCGTGGTGCGGCCGCGGTGGGCCGGGGCCGCGTCGGTGGGCTGCGCCGAGGCACGGGCCAGCAGGATCGCGGTGATGGCTGCCAGCTCCTCGGGGCCGGCGTGGCCCTTCTCGACGCGGAGGAGGGAGGACGTCGGATCGGTAGGAGTGCTCATGTGTGCTCCAGGGTCCAATCGCAGGGTCACTGCGGAGGGTTGCCGTGCTTGCGGGAGGGCAGGTCGGCGTGCTTGGTGCGGAGCATGGCGAGGGACCGGATGAGGATCTCGCGGGTCTCCGCCGGGTCGATGACGTCGTCGACCAGGCCGCGTTCGGCCGCGTAGTAGGGGTGCATCAGCTCGGCCTTGTACTCCTTGACCATGCGCGCCCGCATCGCCTCGGGGTCCTCGGCATCGGCGATCTGCCGACGGAAGATCACATTCGCCGCGCCCTCCGCGCCCATCACCGCGATCTCGTTGGTGGGCCAGGCGTAGGTGAGGTCCGCGCCGATGGACTGCGAGTCCATCACGATGTACGCACCGCCGTACGCCTTCCTGAGGATCAGGGAGATGCGGGGGACGGTGGCGTTGCAGTAGGCGTAGAGGAGTTTCGCGCCGTGGCGGATGATGCCGCCGTGCTCCTGGTCCACACCGGGCAGGAAGCCGGGCACGTCCAGCAGCGTGACGATGGGGATGTTGAACGCGTCGCACATCTGCACGAAGCGGGCGGCCTTCTCGGACGCCTCGATGTCCAGCACCCCGGCCAGCGACTGCGGCTGGTTCGCCACGATGCCGACCACCTGCCCGTCCAGCCGGGCCAGCGCGCAGATGATGTTGCGGGCCCAGCGCTCGTGGACCTCGAGGAAGTCGCCGTCGTCGACGAGTTCCTCGATCACCTGGTGCATGTCGTAGGGGCGGTTGCCGTCCGCCGGCACCAGATCCAGCAGGACCTCCGAGCGGCGGTCGGCCGGGTCGCCGCCGGCGGCGGCGGGCGGGTTCTCCCGGTTGTTCGACGGCAGCATCGACAGCAGGTAGCGGACCTCCGCGATGCACGTCTCCTCGTCGTCGTAGGCGAAGTGCGCCACACCCGAGGTCTCGGCGTGCACGTCCGCGCCGCCCAGACCGTTCTGGGTGATCTCCTCACCCGTGACCGCCTTGACCACGTCCGGCCCGGTGATGAACATCTGCGACGTCTCACGCACCATGAACACGAAATCGGTCAGCGCGGGACTGTAGGCCGCGCCGCCCGCGCACGGGCCCAGCATCACCGAGATCTGCGGGATCACCCCCGAGGCACGGGTGTTGCGCTGGAAGATCCCGCCGTAACCGGCAAGCGCCGACACGCCCTCCTGGATCCGGGCCCCCGCACCGTCGTTCAACGACACCAGCGGCGCACCCGCCGCGATCGCCATGTCCATGATCTTGTGGATCTTCGTGGCATGCGCCTCACCCAGCGCCCCGCCGAAGATCCGGAAATCATGCGCGTAGACGAACACCGTCCGGCCCTCGACCGTGCCCCAACCGGTGATCACACCATCGGTGTACGGCTTCTTCGCCTCCAGCCCGAAACCCGACGCACGGTGCCGGCGCAGCTGCTCCACCTCACGGAACGAGCCCTCGTCCAACAGCAGAGCGATCCGCTCACGGGCCGTCAGCTTGCCCTTCGCATGCTGCGCCTCGGTCGCCTTCCCACTCGGCCCCCCAAGCGCCTGCTCACGGATCTCGTGCAGCTCGGCCACCCGGCCACGTGCGTCGCTCGGTTCGCTGGTGGTCTCGTCCAAAACGGTCATGCATCGACCCTACGGATCCGAACAAGGAAACCCTGCCGTCGACTCTGCACAGTCTCGCGCCCGTTCTCCTGTCGGGCTTGAACAGAACCATTCCGCACCGAGCGCCAACCACCAGCTCAGGACGGTGCGGCTTTGTGGAGGTCCGACAAGCATGTGGGCTGAGAGTCGCCTCACAGCCAGGACGCGCGGACTACGCCGCTCGGGTTATCCGGTGGGCGGCCCAGCGTACCGGGCCGCCCACCGGAGGGTGCTCAGCTCCCGCAGCGGAAGCGGGCCGCACCCCAGTCGGCATGGTCGTTGCCGTTGCCGTCCCCTCCGTCGCCGGCGACCAGCTCGACGTAGTCGGCGCCGGTGATGTCCGCGGTCAGGGACCATGCCGCGTCGGCGGCCTTCAACACCGGGGAAGCGGTCTTCTCCGTGCCGTCCGCGACCACGCTGAACCGTACGGTCCCCCGTGACGTCTGGACATCGTCCACGCCCACCTGGGCGGTGAAGGTGGTGCACATCCCGCCGAGGTAGTAGCGGATCCTCGAGGGTGCGTGGCTTCCGAGCCCCTTCTCGAACACCACTCCCCCGATCCGCAGCGGGCCGCCGTCACCGGTGCCGGTCTCGCCGTTGGACAGGTCCCGCTCGACCGGACCCCAGCCGTTCGCGGCGGACGTCCAGTCCAGGTCGCTCGCCCATGCGTCGGCGGTGGGCGGCGGCGGAAGCGTCCGCACGGAGATGGCCGTGGTGAGCTCGCGGACCGAGCCGCCCACGGTGTACGTCGCCGTCGAGCCGAGGGAGTACACGCGGTACTCCGCGTCGGCGGGCGGCGTCACCTGCCAGCTGCCGGTGACGTTCGCGCCGGGCGCCACCGTCTCGAACGACACCGGCCCCGCGGGCTCCGCCGTCCAGCCCTCGGGCAGTCGGAGCTCCAGCCGCACCTCCGCGGCCGCGGTCTGCTCGTCGTTGGTGAAGACGGCATTGACCTCGTTCCTGTCGCCCGGTTCGAGGGCATCCCCGGCGGTCACGCCGAGGGTGCCGCACGCGGTGGGCCGCGCCGCCGGGCCGAGGTCGGTGACCGCGAAGGCATCCATGACGAAGTCGGCGCCGTCCGGCGCGTCCGCACGCTTGCGCAGCCCGGTCCAGGTGTCGCCGCAGCCCGCGGTCACCGTCTCGGAGAAGTGGCCGGTGGTCCGCTGCTCCCCGACGGGCGTACGGCGTCGCTCGACGGAGCCTCCGGCGGCCCTGTCGTAGCCGGTCACCCACTCGTAGGCACCGGCGCGACTGGACTGGTAGTCGTACTCGACCCGGTAGCTGTGGCCGTCCTTCATGGGCACGGTCCAGGGGGCGGTGCGGTACACGAGTCCCGTGTTCTCGTCGTGGGCCTTGAGGGACTCCTTGCCGCCGAGCACGTCGTCGATCAGTTTTCCGTTCCAGCCGGCCTGGGTGTACGGCGCGTGCAGCTGGCTCACATGGGTGCGCGGGTCGGTCGCGCCGCCCGCGTCGCCCTTGAGGAACGGCCCCCAGCCCTGGTCGACGGCCTCGAAGTCCTCGTACACGAGCGCGCCCTGCTTGGTCGTGGGAGCGTTGGCGACGATCCGTACGTCGTCGGTCCGGACCCGCGCCGCGCTGCCTGCCGCGGCCTCGATCTTCAGGGTCACCGCCTCGTCGGGTGCGTTGAAGTTGACCTTGGCGCGCTGGAAGTGGGTGCCGTGCCAGTCGGACGCGGCGACCTGGTCCTTGGCCGTGGAGCGTTCGACGGTGACGGAGCTGTCGCCGGCGGACAGTGTCGTACGGCGGGAGCTGCCGGGCTCGACCTCGATCCACGCGGACGCGGTGTACCGCTCGCCAGCCTTCAGTCCGGTGATCCGCTGGGACAGGGACGCGGCGCCGGGCCCTTCGAGTGCGGCGCTGTTGCGGCCGTGGCCGTCGGTGTGACGGGTGACGCCGCCGTCCTTGGTCCACGCCTCGAGCGAGGCGTCGTTGAAACCGGGGTCGGCGACCGGGCCGCCCTCGCCCCAGCGGGCGTCGCGCCGTTCGGGGGCGCGCTCGGGGTAGAGCACGTACGGCTGTCCCGCGGTGGCGCTGAGGCTGATCCGGCCGCCTTCGGGATGTACGGTGCCGGTCTTCACCCGGCCGTTGTCGGTGAGCTTGTAGACGGTGTACGGGCCGTTGCCGTCCACGGCCCAACTGCTGGTGCCGCCTCTCTTGTTGTAGTGGTACAACTTCTCGCCGCCGGCCCAGGGGAGCAGATAGCGGTCGCCGTCGAGGACCTTGAGGCCGTCGTCGTGGAAGGTGCGGCGGCCGTCCTCCACGGTGCCGCGCAGACCGCCGGTGAAGCGGATGTCGTTGCCGTTCCAGCGGGTGATCCGCTCGTGCTGGAGGTATTTGGCGGGCAGGTCCCGCTGCCAGATGTTGTCGTAGAAGGCGTTCCAGTCGGTCTCGCCGGTCCAGCCCTCGAAGTCCTCGAGGGCGGTCTGGCCGAGGACCGGGTGGTCGTTCCAGACGTCCTTCTCGCCGTTGCGGATGAAGCGGATGATCTGCGAGTTCAGGCCCTTGTTGGTGGCTCCGCCGTAGTCGAGGTCGTTGGCCCAGTGCGACCAGAGCGAGGCCCGCTCGAACTTGTCCGCCCATTCCGTGCCGACGGTCCACCCCTGGCGCTGCACGGCCTGGATCGTCTTGTCGGCGATCCAGCCGTGCGTGTAGTAGACGTCGATGTAGAGGAAGTCCAGGTTGCGGTGCGTCTCGTCGCGCAGCTGCTGGAAACGGCGGGCGAGGTCACCGCTGTTGATGTCGCGGCGCTGGTCGATGTAGTAGCTCTGGTTGAGCCAGTTCCAGCCGGGCTTCGTCCTGTCGACGAGCTTCTCGTCGAAGGCGTTCGCCTCCGGGTAGGACTCGGTGGCGTTGACGTGCACGCCGAAGTCCGCACCCCACTTCTCGCCCTGCTCGAGCAGCTTGTTGAGGTCGGTGAGGCCGCCGGCGCGCTTGTTGTAGTTGCCGCCGTAGTCCGGGTGGGCGGAGTCGTGGCCCTCTGAGCCGTATCCCTTGAGCACCGCCAGCTGGCCGAGGCCGTCGGTGGCGAGCGAGATGCGCTTGACGTCGTCGAGGGTGCGCAGGAAGGGGTGGGTGGCCTGGCTGGCGAAGTTGAACGGGATGTGCGTGACGACCCGCTCGGGCGTGGCGTCGCTGCCGGGCGCGGTGATGCCGATGGTACGGAACGCCACCGCGCCGTCCTGCCAGTCGACCTTCCGGTCGCCGTTGGCGTCCGGGGTGACGACGACCTTCGCCCAGGGCAGGCTGTCGCCGCTCTCGGGCTCCGGCGCGCCCGCCCCGCGGTAGGTCCACTGACCGGACCAGACGCCGACGCGCACGGTACCGTCGGCCGCCATGCGGGCCTGGTGCCGGAAGCGGGCGTCGTCCCCGCCGGTAGGCCCGCCGGGACTGTCGTATGAGGAGTTGGATTCGACGGCGGCGGCGAGGGTTGTGGTGTTGACGATCGCGTAGGAGGCCCCGACGGCGGCCGTCTCCGCCGGGGTGCCGGCGGTGACGTCCGCGAAAACGTCGGCGGTCCGGGTCGAGTCGGGGTCGAGGCGGGTGAACGCCGTGGCCGCCCCGGGCTCCGTACTGCCGACGGACACGAGGTCGTGGCCGGGTATGTCGATGGTGCCCACTCGGAAGGCCTCGGTGTCGCGTACGGCGGTGACCTTGAAGGTCACCACCCGGCCGGAGACGTGCAGGACGGCGTCCATCTCCACGCCGGGCAGTGCGGGGAAGACGAGCGCATAGCGCGCGGCGGAGCGCTCGACGCGAGGTGCGCCGGCGGGACGGACCGCGTACGGCTTGCCGTTGAGGGTGACCTCGGTGACCGGAGCCGTGCTGCCGAGCAGCACGGCTCCGGACGCACGGTCGGTGTACGACAGGACGCGGGGGAAGTCGTCGGCGACGGTGACAAAGAGCGCGCCGGAGCTGATGACGGGCCCGGCACCGGCGGCTGTCACGGCGCCGGGCCCGTCGGCAGGTGACGCCGGGAACGCGGGCCCGGCCAGGGCGAACACGGCACAGGAGGCGGCGGCCAGCACGCCGGCCGCACGGAATCTACGAGGCATGGGGCATGGGTAGTCCCCGGCTCTGCGGGCGTCAACGAAGTCGGGGGCCGGGGCTCCCGGCAGTCCAACAACGTCCGCTGTTCAGTCCAAGTCCCCTACGGCGGTGACGACTTGTGAAGACGCTGACACTCTGAGAGCGCTCTCAGTCACAACTCTTGACGTCCGCCCCACCCGTCGCAAGAGTGGGACTCCCCCCACAACAGCAGGAGTTCATCCCGTGATATCCCGCCGTATGTTTCTGACAGGTGCCGCCGCGACAGCGACCGCACTCACCTACCCCGCCTGGGGAAGCGCTCTCAGCCCCGGTGCGGGAGCCGCGCCCGCCATCTGCGAACTGGCCCTCGAGAACAAGTCGCTGCCGGGCACGGTCAACGCCTATGTGACCGGCCACGAGGACGGCTCCGGGGACTGGGTGCTGCTCCGCGCCGACGGCAGCGTCCACAAGCCGGCCGATCCGCCGGCGCCTCGGACCCCGCTGCCGGTCGACTGCGCCATCCCCCTCAAGGGCGCGGGCGAGGGACCGGTCGTCCTCACCCTCCCCCGGATGTTCGGCGCGCGCGTCTACTTCGTCCGCGACGACAAGCTGGACTTCTTCGTCAACCCCGGCCCGTCGCTGGTCGAGCCGGCCTTCGCCACCCCCGCCGACCCCAACTACGGACGCACCTGGTCGTTCTGCGAGTTCACCTTCAACTCGCAGCAGCTGTACGCGAACATCAGCTATGTCGACCTGGTCACCGCGCTGCCGATCGGCCTCACCCTGGCCGGCGACGCGACCCACGCCGTCGCCCCGCTGCCCCAAGGCGCCCTGGAGGAGATCGCGGACGACCTCGCGGCACAGGCCGGCCGCGACGGACAGCCCTGGGACAGGCTGGTCATCCGTTCGGACTCCGGCACGGTGCTGCGGGTGATCTCACCGCAGACGATCATGGCTCCGTACTTCGACCGTCCGGCCGAGATGCCGTTCCGGGACGTCTTCGACGGGTACATCGACAAGGTCTGGGAGAAGTACCGCTCGCAGGACCTGCGGGTGGACCTGCAGGGCGGCCGCGGCGTGCTCGCCGGGCGGGTCAGCGGCGACGTGCTGACCTTCGAGGGCGGCCATACCTTCACCAAGCCGTCGTCGCGGGACGTCTTCACCTGCAACCACGGGCCGTTCGCCAACAACCCCGCCGATCCCGACGACAAGAAGGCACTGCTGGCCCGGATCTCCGCCGCGTTCAACCGCAGCACCCTGCTGACCCATCCCGATCAGCCGAACGGGGCGACCTCGGCCGACTACTACCGCGACCCGACCACGAACCACTGGTCGCGTATCGTCCACGCCAACTCGCCGATCGGGTACGCCTTCCCGTACGACGACGTCCGCCCGGACGGCCGGCCGGACGTCTCCGGTGCGGCGCACGACGGAAATCCGAAGCGCTTCACGGTGAGCGTCGGGGCCTGATCGCACGTATCACCCGGTAGCACGTGCGGGCGTCCCGTCCGGGGGGCCGGACGCCCGCACGGCTTTTTCCATGGACCGGCCGGATCAGCAGCCGCCGCAGTTGTAGTACGTCACGTCCCAGTGGTTGCCCTCGTCGGCGTAGATGTTCCCGGAACCGGACCGCCACTGGGGCGCGCCGTCCCCGCGTACGCCGATGTACGTGAAGTTGTTCTTGATGTAGCTCCCGATGCACGTGTACTTCGAGTAGTCCAGCTTGTAGCCGTTCCAGTGCGAGTAGGTGCCACCGGCGTGGCCGGTCTCGGTGCCTCCCGTGATGTTGAGCGCACAGCCGCTGGCGCTCTTGAGCGTCTGGGCCCCCTTCGCGGTGGCGAGGTTGAGCTGCTCGAAGGACGTACAGGTCGGGTTGTTCCGGTCGGAGCAGCCGCCGGACGAGGACCATGTGATCCCGGACGAGCGGAACATCGAGGTCGCCGTCGCATGGCTGATCTTGGTGACGGCGTGCGCGTCGGTCGCGGTGGTGAGGACGCCGAAGCCGGGCGCGAAGAGCGCGCCCGTGACGAGCGCGAGCGTGCTGAGGACGGAGCGGATTTTCATGGCGGGGGATCCCTCCTGCTGATGACCGTGTCTGGACCGTGCTTCCGGTGGGACGGCAGTGCAGGTGGAGCAGTGAGATCGTGCCCGAGTTCTACGCGCGTCCGCCAGAGGGCATCGGCATCTTCCGCGCGAACCTTCGGGCGAATCCCGCAACACCTCCCCGAGAGATGTTGAAAGTTGTACGGAATAGGTCTACAGTCGAAGTCGTTGAAGCTTAAACAACAGCGCAGGGAGCTCCCCGGCGCCCGTCCCCAAGGAGCAGACATGGGCCTCTTCAACCGCAAGAACAGTGACACCGCCGTCGCCACCGCCACCGCCACCGCGCAGGTGGACCCCGCCCTGGCGGCACTGAGCGGCGAGTACACCATCGACCCCGCGCACACCAGCATCGGCTTCACCGTCCGGCACGCCATGGTCACCAACGTCCGCGGGAGCTTCGGCGAGTACGAGGGCAAGCTGGTCCTCGACGGCACCGAGCCCGCCCGCTCGACCGCCGCCATCGACGTGGCCATCGCCTCCATCGACACGGGCATCGCCGACCGCGACGGCCACCTGCGCAGCGGTGACTTCTTCGACGCCGAGACGTTCCCGAAGATGACGTTCCGTTCGACCGGCGCCGAGCAGCTCGGCGGCGACAAGTACCGGATCAGCGGCGACCTCACGATCAAGGACGTGACGCGTCCCATCGCCATCGACCTCGAGTTCCAGGGCTCGGCCACCGACGTCTACGGCAACGAGCGGGTCGGCTTCGAGGGCGGCACCGAGATCCTGCGCTCCGACTGGGGGCTGACCTGGAACGCCGCGCTGGAGACCGGCGGCGTGATGGTCAGCGACAAGGTCAAGCTGACCTTCGACATCTCCGCGATCAAGGCCGCCGCTCCGGCCGCCTGATCGCACCGCACGCACCGCCACGGCGGGGCCGGGACCTCCCGGCCCCGCCGGCGCGCGTCCGCAAAGTCTCTCTGCCGGGGTGATGTCAGAGGCCGCCGGTATTGAGCAGACGGTTCGGAGAGCCGGGGCTGATCCCGGTGATCACGTCCTTGCTGGACTTCTCGACGATCCAGTCGGCGACCTCGGCCGCCGTCGCGGCCGGATACTTCGACTTGTAGAGGGCGGCCACCCCCGCGACGTGCGGGGAAGCCATGGAGGTGCCGTTCATGTCGACACTGCCCCCACCGAGCTTGGCCGAGACGATCGAGGCGCCGGGGGCGTAGACCGACAGGCACGACCCGAAGTTGGAGAAGTCGGTCTCCTGGTCGGAGGCGTTGGTCGCCCCGACCGCCAGCACGCGTTCCGCGGAAGCGGGAGAGACGTTGCAGGCGTTCTCCGTCTCGTTGCCCGCAGCGACGACCGGCAGGACCCCGCCGGCCGCGAGCGCGTCCGCCGCGTCGTTGACGGCTGTGGATTTTCCGCCGCTCAGGGAGGCGTTCAGCACGGCCGGCTGCTCGGCGTTCGCCGCGACCCAGTCCATGCCGGCGATGACCCCCGACAGCGTGCCGCCACCCTCGCAGTCCAGCACCCGGACGCTCACCAGCGACGCCTTGCGCGCCACACCGTACGACGAGCCGCCCACGGTGCCCGCGACATGCGTGCCGTGGCCCTGGCAGTCCTGCCCGCGCCGCCCGTCACCGACGGCGTCGTACCCGAAGACGGCCCGGCCGCCGAATTCGGCGTGCCCGTAGTCGATGCCGGTATCGAGGATGTAAGCGTTGACGCCCTGGCCGCCGCCGGCCGCCGTGAACGCGTCGTCCAGAGGCAGTTCACGCTGGTCGATGCGGTCGAGCCCCCATGACGCGGCGGGCGCCGACGAGGACGCGGGCGGAGTGCTCGCGGTGACGGTGGCGTCCTCCTCGACGGCCACGACGCCAGGCATCAGTCGGATCTGCTTCAGCTGATCGGCAGTGAGGTCGGCGGTGAATCCGCGCAGCGCGGTCCCGTAGGTGAACAGCGCCTCGACGCCGACCTCCCCCGTCATCACGTTGGAGTCCGCGGTCCGGGCGAGGGTCACGATGTAGCGCCCCGGCAAGGCGTTCGCCGAGCGGTGCAGCGGCGCCATTTCGGGGGCGGGTGCGGAGCGGGCGGCCGTGGGAAGCGGGCCGGCTGCCGCGAGGACAGAGGTGACGGCGAGGGCGGAGAGGGCGGAAAGGGCTCTGAGCCTGGTTCGGTTGCGCATACACCCGAGCCAAGCACGGTGCGTAACGCTTTCCTACGTTCGGTAACCGTTCCGAATCGAGCCCCCACGGTTGCCGTACATCGGCCCGCGACTTTCGGGCATGCCCGTCCGGCGCGGTGTTCCGCACCGGACGGGAGCCGGGACCTAGAAGCCTCCGCCGCCGAAGTCCCCGCCGCCGAAGCCGCCGCCACCCCAGTCACCGCCGCCACCGAAGTCGCCGCCGCCACCGAAGTCGGACGAGTCGAAGTCGCCACCGGAGTAGTCACCGCCGCCGTATTCGCCGCCGGTGAACTCGCCTCCGCCGTAGTCGGCCGCGTAGGCGGGGGTGGCGAGCATATGGCCGAGCATCGTGCCCATCAGCAGGCCGGGCAGGATGCCGCCGCCGAAGTAGCCGCCCGCCCAGGGACCGTAAGCGGGCCCGGCCTCCCAGTAGGGGCGGCGCCCGGCGCCGGTGTCGACGGTGCGCGCCAGCGGGTCCTGGCCTTCCTCGACGCGGGCCGCGTCGGCCGCGCAGACCGGGACGTCACGCGCGGCGCCGCCCGCCGGCGCCCAGGAGATGTCCTTGACCGACAGACCGTGGCGCGGGTCGAAGAAGCAGGGTGCCCGGCGTTCGGGGAGGGGACGCCCCTCGCGGCGCGCGGCCAGTACGGCGAGCGCGAACCGGCCGTCGTCCAGGGCCTCTGTGACCCCGCGGACGTCCCCGGGGTGCTGCGCGGCGGCCATGCGGGACTTCGCGGTGTCGTACGAGTCGAGGGCCTGCTCGTAGTCGGCGCGCATGGCGTCGTCCGCGCCCTTCTCCGAGGGGTGGAAGTCCAGCCGGTCGAGTTCCTCGCCGAACGCGGTGATGTCCTCGTCGACGACGACGCGGAGGCGTTCGAGGGCGGCCCGCTCCTCCTCCGCCTTCCGGCGGCGCTTGTTGCGGACCATCGCGTAGGCACCGGCACCGCCCGCGGCCGCGACCGCGCCGAGCACGACCAGACCGCCGGCGCCGACGCCGTCCTCCTCACCCGATCCGGGGTCCCAGGAGGCGGGAGCGGTGCCGTCGACCTGAGGCAGGGCCTGGTCGACGAACTTGTCCAGCTGGACCACGGCGTCGACGGGCGCACCGCTCTTCACCGAGGCGGTCAGATTCTCGACGGCCCGGTTCGGCATCACGACGGAGTCGGCGCCGGCGTCGAAGCCGTCGCCGAGCCGGACGGCGTACAGGCCGGTGATACCGGTCTCGGTCCGCAGATTGCGCAGCAGATCGTCCGGCGGGAATTCGGCGGTGGCGGGCAGTACGGCCACGAAGACCGGCTTGTCGGCTTCCTCGATCCGGTCGGCCAGCGAGGCGGCCTCGGTCCGGGAGACCTGGCCCGTCATGGCCGGGTGGACGTACACCGGCCCCTCTCTCAGGGCCGCGGCGGCGTCGGACAGCCCCGAAGCCCTGACGGCGGCGCCGGACGCAGGAGCCAGGATCATGAGCAGCATCATTGTCAGCCCCGCGAGGGCCGACACAAGAGTGAACGGCCGTGTCCTCATACCCTCGACGCTACCCGAAACTGGCATAAATAGGACATACGTCTGGAGTGCGGGCGAAACAGCCGGGGGCGAAATGCTCGCCGGACCCTCGACGGATACTCGACGGCGGCACCCGCCCTGCCGGGTGCCGCCGTCGAGCGTGTGATCAGCCGGCCCGGTAGGCGGCGGTGAGCTTGGCGACCGCACCCGCCGGATCGCCGGTGAGCAGCAGGTGGTCCGCCTCCGCGAACGGCTTCGCCGAAGCCTCGGTGATCTTCCCGCCCATCTTCTGCTGGACGATCAGACGTGCCGTGCCGACCAGTTCCCTGGCCTGCTCCGACCTGCCCCGGCCGGTCGCATGGAGGACCTTCGCGGCCACGGAGACGGCCTTGAGCGTCAGCTCACCGCCGCCCGGAGTCCTGCGCGTGCTCAGGCCCCAGCCGTAGGGGAACTGCGGGTCGTACGCGGCGTCGCCGACGTTGATCGGCAGCTGCGCCTCGGACTTCGGCCAGGTGACCGGGAGCTGCCCGGTGAACGGACGGGTCCCGTACAGGACGTCCGCGACGCCGTCGCCCTCGGTGCCGGGCAGCCAGGACGCGACGAGCGCGTCGATGCCGTCCAGCCGGTCACCGATCAGCTGCGGCCGGCCGGAGACGACCAGGACGGCGCACTTCATCGCGGCGCAGACCTTGTCCACCGCGGCCTTGTCTGCGGCGGTCAGCTCCAGGTCGTGGCCGTTGCCGACATCGCCGATGCCTTCTGCGTACGGGGTCTCTCCGACCACGACCACGCCGACGTCGTAGCCGTCGGTGGCTGCGGAGGCGTCCTTGGAGTAGTTGATGGTGGCGTCGGGGGCGGCCCGCTTCATGCCTTCGAGGATCGTGGTGCCGGTGGTGATCCCGCCGGAGGAGCCCTGCCAGCTGATGGTCCAGCCGCCGGCCTGGTTGCCGAGGTCGTCGGCGTTGGAGCCGGCGACGTACACCTTCTGCGACTTCTTCAGCGGCAGGACGGCGCCGTCGTTCTTCAGCAGCACCTGCGACTTGGCGACGGCTTCGCGGGCCACCGCGCGGTGCGCCGCGGAGCCGACCTCGTCCAGGTTCCCGGTGTCCGCGTACGGCTTCTCGAAGAGGCCGAGCTTGAACTTCTGGGTCAGGATCCGGGAGACGGCGTCGTCGACACGGGCCTCGCTGATCCGCCCGGCCGTCACCTCGTCCTTCAAGGTCCGCGTGAACTCCTGGTAGTTGGTCGGGACCATGATCATGTCGAGGCCGGCGTTGACGGAGGTACGCACGTCGCTCGGGTAGTCGCCGGGGATCTGGTCGATGGCCTGCCAGTCGCTGATGACGAACCCGTCGAAGCCCATCCGGTCCTTGAGGACCCCGTTGATCATCTCGGCGTGGGCGTGCATCTTCACGGGCCCGGCGTCGTCGCCGATGATGTCCAGCGACGAGTACGAGGGCATGACCGTGCCCGCGCCGCGCTTGACGGCCTCCGCGAACGGCGCGAGATGCACCGCCTCCAGTTCCTCACGGGTGACCTTGGTGACGCCCTGGTCGATCGTGTAGGAGCCGGTGGACGACGAGCCGAACTCGGTGCCGCCGTCGCCGACGAAGTGCTTGGCGCTGGTGAGGACCTTGTCGCTACGGTCCAGGTCCTTGCCGTTACGGGCGCCCTGCATGCCCTGGATCACCGTCTCCATGGCGGTCACCAGGGCCGGGTCCTCACCGAACGCCTCGTAGGAACGCCCCCAGCGCTCGTCGCGTGTCACGCACAAGCACGGAGCGAAGTCCCACGGGATGCCCGTGGCGCGCACCTCCTTGGCGGTGACCGCGCCGGTCCGCTCGGCGATCTCGGGGTCGCGGCCGGCTCCGATGCCGATGTTGTGCGGCATGATCGTCGAGCCGATCACGTTGTTGTGCCCGTGGACGGCGTCCACGCCGTAGATCAGCGGGATCTGGTACCGGGTGGCCTGTGCCCGCAGCTGGTAGGTGTCGACCATCTTGGCCCACGCCTCCGGCGTGTTCGGCGTCGGCACAGAACCACCGCCGGAGAGCAGCGAGCCGAGATCGTAGGAGGCGATGTCGCCCTGCGACTTGAGGGCGTTGCGCTCGGCCTGCGTCATCTGGCCGGCCTTCTCCGCGAGGGACATGCGCGAGAGCAGGTCGGCGACACGCTTCTTCACCGGCAGCTCGGCGTTCTGGTACGGCAGGCCGTGGGCGTTCACGACGACCTGGGGCGTCTCGGCCGGCGCCTTCGCGCCCGCGACGGTCAGCCGCAGCGGCACGGTTTCCGCGGACTCGGCCGTCCCGTCCTTGCTCGTTCGCACGGCGACCGTACGGGACTCCCCGGAAGCGGTGCCCGCCGGGAAGGTGACGGAGCCGGTGACCGGTTCGTAGTCCGCGCCGGCCTCCGCGCTGCCGCCGCCTGCGGTGTACTCGACGGTGACCGGCTCGTCGGTCGGGACGGAGCCGGTGGTGGCGACGGAGACCTTCACCTGGGCGGTGCCGCCCTCGTCGACCGGGTACACGGCGGCGTCGGTGACGATCTTGGCCTTCAGGGCCGGGTCCGCCTTCCCGTACAGCTCCATGCCGTCGACGGCGAAGGAGCCGGGGGCACCGGTGGGGAGGGTGAGCGCCCAGCCCCACATCTCGTTCAGGCCGAGGACCTGGTCGATACCTCCGACGGGCTGGTAGTCGGCGCGGTAGACGAAGTCGGCGAACGGGATCTCGACGAGGTGCCAGCCCTCCCAGTCGTCGGTGAACGAGGTGGTCCACAGTTCGGACGCGCCGCCGTGCGCGCCGCCGTCCTTGATCTCGAAGTTGATGCGCTTGCCCGAACCGGGCGGCAGGGGCGCGGTGTTCTGGCCGTACCACCAGAAGCGGATGCCCTTGGACGCCGTCCAGTCGCGGGGCGCCCGGCCGACGGCGTACTCGTGGCTGAGACCGCCCCAGCCGCTGATGTCGTAGGAGCCTTCGAGGACCTTGCTGCCCTCGGGTGCGTCGGCCCGCTCCTTGAATTCCAGCCTGGGCCGGTCGTCGGCGTCGCTGCCCCAGGTGAAGATGCCCTCCGCGGGCGGGGTGGCGAACGGCACCTCGCCCTCGAAGCGGTCGACGGGGACGGGCGCGGGCTCGTCGGCGGCGGCGCTGGGCAGAGCTCCGGCGATCAGCGACCCGAGCACGGCGGTGGCTGCGAGGAGGGCCGTACCGGCCCGGCGGGGTCCGGGACGTGGTCGTGGCCGGCGTGATCCTGGCATTGCGGCTCCTTCGGTGCGACATGGTTGTGACGCGGATTCGGAAGGGTGTGGCAAGAGGCGGCCGGTGTACGGGACGGCCGGGCCCCGGTGGTGCACCGTCCGGCACGGCGGACCGGTCGAAGAGGGCTGTGGAGGGGCATACGGCGTCGCCGCCCGCGGGCGCGGACGGCGGAGGGGAGGGTCAGCCGTCGGGCGCGGAACCCCGGACGACGAGCTCGGTGGGCAGCACGACCGGCTCGTCCGGGATCGTCTCGCCGCCGAGCCGCGCGAGCAGCAGCCGCGCCGCGGTCTCGCCCATCTCCCGCATCGGCTGGCGCACGGTGGTCAGTGGGGGCGCGGTGTGCCGGGCCATGGGGATGTCGTCGAAGCCGACGACTGCGATGTCGTCGGGCACGCCGCGGCCGTCGTCCCGCAGGGCGCGCAGCACCCCAGCGGCGATGAGGTCGTTGTGCGCGAAGACCGAGTCGAAGGGCGTCCCGTCGCCGAGCGCCCGCTCGACGGCCCGTCGGCCGGACGCCTCCGTGAACTCCCCCTCGACGACGAGAGCATGGGGCAGGATCTCCAGGAAGCCGTCCGTCCGGTCGCGTACACAGCCGAAGCCCGCCGGACCGGTGGCCACGAGGGGCCGGGTGCGTCCGGCCGCGAGCAGATGCCGGGCGGCCGAGGCTCCGCCTTCCCGGTTGGTGGTGGCCACGGACGGGAACTCGGGGTGGTGCCCGCGGTCGTCGATGAGGACGACGGGGAGTCCGCGGCGGTGCATCGCGGTGATGGTGTCGAGGGTGTTCTCCGGTTCGATGACGAGCAGTCCGTCGAACGCCCTGGCCGACACCTGGCTGGTGAAGTGGTCGACAGACTCCGCGCCCCGGTTGCAGGTGAACAGCAGCAGGCCGTAGCCGGCCGCCTCGACGGTGTCCACGACGCCTTGGAGCACCTCGCCCATCCAGGGCCAGGTGAGCGGCGGCGTCAGCATGGCGATGGTACGGCTGCGGCCGCGGGCCAGACCGACGGCGCCCGAGCTGGGGACGTAGCCGAGCGCACCGATCACTTCACGAACGCGGGCGGCCGTGGCGGCGTCGACATCGGCCCTGGTGTTCAGCACCCGGGAGACGGTGGTCTTGCTGACACCCGCCTCACGTGCGACGTCGGCGATGGTGACACGCATCGAAGGGCCTCCGCGTCGAGCCTCTGGTACCGGTACCGGAACCGGTTCCGGCGTGGTGCGCAGAGTCAACCGCCAGGCGGTCATGCCGTCAATACTTCACACCGAAATCCACTGAAGCCCCAGTCCGGTGCAAGTGTGGGGAGTTCTGTGTTCAGGACCTGAATGCGCGAAGTCTTGACGGGTGCCCCGTGCGGGAGTTCACTCACGTCCCGTCCCCCACATCTGGGCGAGAGGTCATGCTCATGACGAGACTGCCGGCAAGACGATCAGGACGACCGGCACGACGACCGATGAGAAGCGTCCGCATCCTGTTGGCCACAGCGCTCGCCACAGCTGGCCTCACCGGCCTCACGGCCGGCAGCGCCCAGGCGGCGGGTGAACAGGTGAACGTCTGGCTCACCACGACGGACGACAGCGGCGGCCGCCATGTCTCCCGCGGACTTCAGCAGCAGGCACCGATCCACTTCCAGTCGGGCACGGGCGGTGGCGGCACCAGCATCACCGTCGACGAGAACACCCGGTACCAGACGTTCACCGGCGGCGGCGCGTCCTTCACCGACACCGCGGCCTGGCTGATGAAAGGCTCCGGCGCTCTGTCGCAGGCGACACGTGACGCCACGATGCGCAAACTGTTCTCGCCCACCGACGGCATCGGCCTGTCGTTCGTCCGCAACCCGATGGGCGGCTCCGACCTGGCGCGCTTCGGCTACACGTACAACGACCTGCCGGCCGGGCAGACCGACCCGTCCCTGTCGAGGTTCTCGATCGCGCACGATCTCCAGGACGTGCTCCCCCTGACGAAACAGGCCGAGCAGCTCAACCCCTCGCTGACCCTGGTGGCTTCGCCGTGGACCGCCCCGGCGTGGATGAAGGACAGCGGGCAGCTTGGCGGCGGCTGGCTGAAGGCCGAGAACTACGGCACGTACGCCGATTACTTCGTGAAGTACCTCCAGGCCTGGCGGGACCAGGGGGTCCCGGTCGACTACGTCACCGCACAGAACGAGCCGACGTGCTGCGGCGGATACCCCTCGATGAGCTGGAACGCCTCGGGACTCGCGTACTTCACCAGGAGCGAGCTGCTGCCGGGGCTCGCGAACGCGGGCCTGCCCACCAAGGTGCTGGCGCACGACTGGAACTGGGACACCTACGACGCGTACGCGGCGCAGACCGTGAACGACGCGGCGGTGCGCAGCCACCCGAACTTCGGCGGCGTGGCCTGGCACGGCTACGGCGGCAACGTCGCGAAGCAGACGGACGTCCACAACCAGTACCCGCAGCTGGACGCCTTCCAGACCGAGCATTCCGGCGGCACCTGGATCGCGAACCAGCAGCGCGAGGACATGATGAACATCATCGACTACACCCGTAACTGGGCGAAGTCGGTGACCAAGTGGTCCCTCGCGGTCGACCAGAACCGCGGCCCGCACAACGGCGGCTGCGGCACCTGCGACGGCCTGATCACCGTCCACAACGGCGACTCACGGCACGGCCAGGTGGACTACACGATCGAGTACTACACGATGGGCCACCTCACCAAGTTCGTGAAGCCCGGTGCCCACCGGATCGCGTCGACCGGCAGCTCGGCCGTCCCCAACGTGGCCTGGCGCAACCCCGACGGCTCCAAGGCCCTCATCGCCTACAACGACTCGTCGTCGGCGCGGACGATGACCGTCGACTGGGGAGGCCGGCGGTTCACGTACTCGCTGCCGGGCAGGACGTCCGCGACCTTCACCTGGTCGGGGACGCAGTGGGGGGGCTCGGAGTGGTCCGGCGCCCTGGTGGGCCTCGGCGGCAAGTGCCTCGACGTGGCGGGCGGTTCCTCCGCCGACGGCACGCCCGTCCAGTTGTGGGACTGCAACGGCTCCGCCGCGCAGCGCTGGACGATCCGCTCCGACGGTTTTGTGCAGGCGCTCGGCAAGTGCCTGGACGTGACAGCGGGCTCGACGACGGACGGCGCGAAGGTGCAGATCCACACGTGCAACGGCTCGGGCGCCCAGCAATGGCGCCACGAAGCGGGCAGCGGGGACCTGGTGAACGTCCCCGCGGACAAGTGCCTCGACGCGTCGGACAACTCCTCGGCGAACGGGACCCGGTCACAGATCTGGTCGTGCACGGGGGCCGCGAACCAGAAGTGGCGGCTTCAGGCCTGAGCACAAAGCGAAGGGGGCGACCCGGTCACCCGGGCCGCCCCTCGCGCACTACTCCGTCGGCTCGACGCCTGCGCGCAGCAGACCGTAGGTGTACGCAT
The DNA here is from genome assembly GCF_056835925.1 of Streptomyces sp. WAC00040. Lineage (NCBI taxonomy): Bacteria > Bacillati > Actinomycetota > Actinomycetes > Kitasatosporales > Streptomycetaceae > Streptomyces > Streptomyces sp. WAC00040. Next base: position 3,414,985 of record NZ_JAKQZE010000001.1, on the reverse strand, counting down.
CCTCCAGCGCCTGCCAGGACGCGGCGATGATGTTGTCCGCGACGCCGACCGTGGCCCATTCGCCGTTGCCGTCGCCGGTGGTGATCAGCACCCGGGTCGTCGAGCCGGTGCCGTGGCGGCCCTCGAGGATACGGACCTTGTAGTCGACCAGCTCCAGCTTCGCGAGCTGCGGGTAGATCCGCTCCAGGCCCACCCGCATCGCGCGGTCGAGCGCGTTGACCGGTCCGTTGCCCTCCGCGGTGGCGACGATGCGCTCGCCCTTGGCCCACACCTTCACCGTGGCCTCGTTGGCGTGCGTACCGTCCGGGCGGTCCTCCACGATCGCCCGCCAGGACTCGGTGCGGTAGTAGCGCCGGGCCCTGCCCTCCGCCTCCGCGCGCAGCAGCAGCTCGAACGAGGCGTCGGCGGCCTCGTAGGTGTAGCCCTGGAGCTCGCGCTCCTTGACGCGCTCGACGACGCGGCCGACCAGCTCACGGTCGCCACCGAGATCGATGCCGAGCTCCTTGCCCTTGAGCTCGATCGAGGCGCGGCCGGCCATGTCGGACACGAGCATCCGCATGGTGTTGCCGACCAGTTCCGGGTCGATGTGCTGGTACAGGTCGGGATCGACCTTGATCGCGGAGGCGTGCAGGCCGGCCTTGTGGGCGAAGGCGGAGACACCCACGTACGGCTGGTGGGTGGAAGGCGTGAGGTTGACAACCTCGGCGATGGCGTGCGAGACGCGGGTCATGTCCGCGAGCGCGCCGTCCGGGAGGACGCGCTTGCCGTACTTGAGCTCCAGCGCGGCGACGACCGGGAACAGGTTGGCGTTGCCCACCCGCTCGCCGTAGCCGTTGGCGGTGCACTGGACGTGCGTGGCGCCGGCGTCGACCGCGGCCAGGGTGTTGGCAACGGCGCAGCCGGTGTCGTCCTGGGCGTGGATGCCGAGGCGTGCCCCGGTGTCGGCGAGGACGGTGGAGACCACGGCCTGGACCTGGGCCGGGAGCATGCCGCCGTTGGTGTCGCAGAGGATCACCACGTCGGCGCCGGCCGCATGCGCGGTCCGGACGACGTTCTTGGCGTACTCCGGATTCGCGCGGTATCCGTCGAAGAAGTGCTCACAGTCGACGAACACCCGCCGGCCCTGTTCGCGCAGGTAGGAGACGGTGTCGCGGACCATCTCCAGGTTCTCCTCGAGGGTCGTGCGCAGCGCGAGCTCGACATGGCGGTCGTGGGACTTGGCCACCAGCGTGACCACGGGGGCGCCGGACTCGAGCAGCGCCCTGACCTGCGGGTCCTCGGCCGCCTTGCCGCCCGCGCGGCGGGTGGCGCCGAAGGCGACGAGCTGGGCGTGGCGGAAGGTGATCTCCTTCTGCGCGCGGGCGAAGAACTCCGTGTCGCGGGGGTTCGCGCCCGGCCAGCCGCCCTCGATGAAGCCCACGCCGAAGTCGTCCAGGTGCCGGGCGATGGTCAGCTTGTCCGCGACCGTGAGGTTGATGCCCTCACGCTGGGCGCCGTCGCGCAGCGTCGTGTCGAAGACATGGAAACTGTCGTCGACCTGCGTGTCCTGGCCGTTGGTGGTCATGCCGTCCTGACTCCTGTCGGATGAGTGGCTCCGGAATGTCTGGCTCCACTTGCCCCCATCATCGCGCGCGGCTCGCATTCGGCCGTGGGTGAGGCCGTAAAACGAAAAAACCCCTCGCGGGTGCGAGAGGTCTGCGCGCGGGTCTGGGGCACGGTGCCGCCTGCCGCGGGATTGCTGTCCACGGGTCAGCGGTCACTGCGGACCGGCGCGCTGCTGCCGATAATCATGGCGAACGAGAGCACGGAGGAAGTCTGCCACAGGTGGGCCGCGGGCTGGACGGGAGTCTCACGATGCGGTCACCCTGGCGGGGCGGGGCCGCTGGGCGGGTGTCCCCTACCCGCCCCTTTCCGAAACCGGGGGGCTCCTCCCCCTGCGCCTGGCGGCGTGGGGCCCCACCGGACCCCCGCGCCCCAGACGCCGGCGAGGCTGGTTCCCGGGCGACTTCAGCCCGCCCATGGGCACCTCCCAAGGCCGCCAGGCCGTAGGGGAGCTTGAGGGCACGGGCGGAGCGCGGAACGGGGTCCGGACCTGCCCGCCACGCGGCGGAGCCGCACATCGGTACAGCGGAAAGGGCCGGGTCGGGGAACAAGGCCGCGGGCCGGCCGCGCGGTCAGTGGAGCAGGGACTCCCGCACGAACTCCCCCACGTGCGCCAGCACCTGCTCGCGGCCCGTGCCCGGTATGCCCACGGCGACATGCACGCTGAAGCCGTCCAGCAGTGCGCGCAGGCGGGCCGCGAAGCGGTCGGGGTCGACCGGGCGGAACTCGCCGCGGGAGACACCCTCCGCCAAGAGCGCCACGAGGTCCCGGTGCCAGGCGCCCTCGATCGCCGCCTGGCGGCCGTGCATGTCGGCGTCCGCGTTCTGCGAGCGGTTCCAGACCTCGAGCCACAACGTCCAGTGCGGGTCGCGCGGCCCGTCGGGTACGTAGAGGTCGACGTACGCCTCGAGCCGCTCACGGGCCGGCGCCTGCCGGGACAGCAGCGCGCCGCGTTCCGCGCCGAGGCGGCCCTCGCTCCACTCCAGCGTCTGCAGGAGCAGCTCGTCCTTGGTGCGGAAGTAGTAGAGGAGGTGCCCACTGCTCATTCCGACCTGCCGGCCGAGCCCGGCCATGGTCAGCCCGTCGAGGCCGCGCTCCGCGATGGTGGCCATGGCGGCGGCGAGCAGCTGCTCGCGCGGTGGGGCGGACTGGTTCCGGCGGCGGGGGCCGGCAGGGCTGGTGCTGGTCACCTGTACGTTCTACCCGATCCTGTGCCGTCGGCGGCCCGGAGTCAGACCCGCGGCTGCTGCTGGGTGATGCAGTGGATGCCGCCGCCGCCCGCGAAGATCGCCCTCGCGTCCACCAGCGTCACCGTCCGCTCGGGGAAGAGCCGGCGGAAGATGCCCGCCGCGATCTCGTCGCGCGGGTCGTCGAAGGCGCAGAGCACCAGGCCCCCGTTGCACAGGTAGTGGTTGATGTACGAGTAGTCGACCCACTCGCCGTCCTCGTCGCGGAGCTGCGTCGGGGCGGGGACCTCGACGACCTCCAGACGGCGCCCCTTGGCGTCGGTCTGGGCGGAGAGCAGCGCGACGTTCGCCTTGCACAGCTCGTGGTCGGGGTGGGAAGGGTCGGGCTGGGTGTGGACCACGACGACGCCGGGGCGGGCGAAGGCGGCGACGATGTCGACGTGCCCGCGCGTGCCGTACGTGCCGTAGTCGCCGCTCAGGCCGCGCGGCAGCCAGATGGCCTTTGTCGTGCCGAGCCGGGCGTGGATCTCCACCTCGACCTCGGCGCGGCTCCAGCCAGGATTCCGCTCGGGGCCGAGCTGCACGGTGTCGGTGAGCAGGACTGTGCCTTCGCCGTCGACGTGGATCGCGCCGCCCTCGTTGACCAGCGGTGAGGGGTGTACGGGGACGCCCGCGATGTCCGCGACATGGCGGGCGATCTTGGCGTCGTACTCCCAGCGCGCCCATTCGGCCGCGCCCCAGCCGTTGAACACCCAGTCGACGGCAGCCAGTTCGGACCCGTCGGTGACGAAGGTCGGGCCGATGTCGCGCATCCAGGCGTCGTCCAGGTCCCGTTCGACGATCTCGATGTCCGCACCGAGGAGTGCCCGGGCCGATGCCGCCTGCCCCGTCCCGGCGACCACGGTCACCGGCTCGAAGCGTCGTACGGCCCGGGCCACGGACGCCCACGCCGCGCGGGCTTCCGCGAGTTCCGCCTCGTCGGTGAAGGTCGGGTTGGGGCCGGGCCAGGCCATCCAGGTGCGCTCGTGCGGGGCCCATTCGGCCGGCATGCGGAAGGTCACGGCAAGTCCTAAGGCGTCGTTGGCTTGAAGGAAGGGCTTGAAGGAAGGGCTTGAAAGAAGGGCTCGAGGGAGTGCTCGAGGACGGGGCTTGAGAGGCGGGGTGGGAGCGGAGGGCTCAGAGGAAGTAGAGGCGGTTCAGCGAGACGGACTCGGCCGGACCGGAACGCAGCGGATCGCCGTCGAGGGTCACCAGTCCGCTGTCTCGGTCCACCGAGACGTCGCCCAGCCTGGAGTTGAGCAGCAGGTCACCCGGACCGATGCCGCGGGTACCGCGCACGGCGACGCGGCGCCGGCGGGTGGGCATCAGATCGGAGCCGAGGTCCACGGCCGCCCGGGCGACGAACGCCACCGAGATGTCGGCCGGTGTCGCTCCGTAGGCGCCGAACTGCGGTCCCAGCACCAGGGGTTCGCAGGTGTCCGTCGCCGCGTTCGGGTCGCCGACGACGCCGTACGCGGGGAACCCCGACTTCAGAACCAGTTGGGGCTTGGCTCCGAAGAACTCGGGCCGCCACAGCACGATGTCGGCCATCTTGCCGGGCTCGATGGAGCCGATCTCGTGGGCGAGTCCGTGCGCGAGGGCGGGATTGATCGTCAGCTTGGCCATGTAGCGCAGGACGCGTGCGTTGTCGTCGTGCGCGCCGTCGCCGTCGAGGGGCCCTCGTTCGGCCTTCATCTTGCCGGCCATGGCGAAGGTGCGGCGTACGGTCTCCCCCGCGCGCCCCATGCCCTGCGCGTCCGACGAGGTGATGCCGATCGCCCCGAGGTCGTGCAGGACGTCCTCCGCGCCCATCGTCCCGGCGCGGATCCGGTCGCGGGCCATCGCCGCGTCGCCCGGCAGGTCGGTCTTGAGGTCGTGGACGGAGACGATCATGCCGTAGTGCTCGGCGACGGCGTCCCGACCGAAGGGCAGGGTCGGGTTGGTGGACGAGCCGATGACGTTCGGCACGCCCGCCATCTTGAGCACGTTCGGTACGTGCCCTCCGCCGCAGCCCTCGATGTGGAAGGCGTGGATCGTCCGTCCGTCGAGCACCCGCAGGGTGTCCTCGACGGACAGGCACTCGTTCAGGCCGTCGCTGTGCAGGGCGACCTGCACATCGTGCTCCTCGGCGACCCGCAGCGCCGTGTCGAGGGCGCGGGTGTGGGCGCCCATGTCCTCGTGGACCTTGAAACCGGACGCGCCGCCCTCGGCGAGCGCCTCGACGAGCGGCGCCGGGTCGGAGGACGAACCACGGGCGAGGAAGCCGATGTTGACGGGCCAGGCGTCGAAGGCGTTGAAGGCGTGCCGCAGCGCCCAGGGCGAGTTGACGCCGACGCCCCACACGGGGCCGAACTCCTGGCCGATGACAGTGGTGACGCCGGAGGCGAGGGAGGCCTCCATGATGCGGGGCGACAGCAGGTGGACGTGGGTGTCGACGGCGCCGGCGGTGGCGATCAGCCCCTCACCGGAGACGATCGAGGTCCCCGTGCCGACGACGACGTCGACAGAGTCGAGGGTGTCCGGGTTCCCGGCCCGGCCGATGGCGTGGATGCGGCCCTCGCGGATGCCGATGGAGACCTTGCGGATGCCCAGCACGGCGTCGATCACCAGGACGTTGCTGATGACGACGTCGCACGTCTCCCGGACGGCGGCGGCCTTGAGGTGCAGTCCGTCGCGTGCCGTCTTGCCGAAACCGGCCAGGAACTCGTCCCCGGGCTTCTGCGCGTCGGACTCGACCCGTACGACGAGGCCGGAGTCGCCGAGGACGACCCGGTCCCCGGCGCGGGGTCCGTGCACGGATGCGTACTCGTACGGGTCCATCAGTTCTCCTCCGCTCCGAGGTAGCCGCAGGCCGCCGCCCTGCGCAGGGCTTCTTCCTTCGCACCGGGTGCGTCCAGCGGTCCGTCGACCAGGCCGGCGAACCCGATCGCGATCCGGTCGCCGCCGATGGGCAGCAGCCCCACCTCCACGTCACCGCCCGCGTCGAAGCGGACCGACGAGCCCGCGGGGACGGCGAGCCGCATGCCGTAGGCCGCGGCCCGGTCGAAGCGCAGACGCGGGTTGGCCTCGAAGAAGTGGAAGTGCGAGGTGACGCTGACGGGGACGGTGGCGGTGTTGCGCACGGTCAGCCGCACGGCGGGCGGCGTCTCGTCGTGCGGCGGCGCGGGCAGCAGCGCTCCAGGGGCGTTCTCGCCCTGCCCGCCGCCGATCGGGTCGCAGACGACGGCGAGGCGGGACCCGTCGTCGAAGACCGCCTCCACATGGACCTCCCCCACCACGTCGGCGACGCCGGGAAGAACGTCGTCGGGGCCGAGGACCGAGCGGGCGGCCTCGATGGCCTCCGCAAGCCGGCGACCGTCCCGTGCCGCCTCGCAGACCGTGTCCGCTATGAGCGCGGTGGCCTCCGGGACGTTCAGCCGTAGACCACGGGCCCTGCGTGCCCGCGCCAGCTCGGCGGCGCCGAAGAGCAGCAGCCGGTCGCGCTCGGTCGGGGTCAGTCGCATGTCACCACACCTCCATCTTTGAGTGCCACTCTAACAATCACGCTCGACGAAGGAAACCGTTGACTTGATACAAGGGATGCCTCACATTGAGCAGCAGTCAATTAGAGCGTCACTCTAACCATGAAGATGAGGGGCAGCCCCATGCCGGTGGAACTGCGCGGAGTCGACACCGTCCCCGAAGAGGAGCGCACCAGCACTCCTCGCGATCTCGTCTCGATCCTGCTCGGGTCGAACCTCTGCCTGGGGGTGATCGTCTTCGGCTGGCTCCCGGTCTCCTTCGGCCTCGGCCTGTGGCCGTCCGTCACCTCGATCGTCGCCGGCACCGTCGTCGGTGTGGCCGTCACCGCTCCGCTGGCCCTGGTCTCGCTGCGTACGGCGACCAATCTGTCGACGTCCAGCGGCGCCGCCTTCGGGGTCCGCGGCCGGCTCGTGGGGTCGGTCGTCGGCCTGCTGCTCTCGCTCGGCTACACGGCACTGACCTTGTGGATCGGCGGCGACGTGGTGATCGGCACGCTGGCGCGCCTCGCGGGCCTGCCCACCGGCGGCCTCGCCCACACCCTCGTCTACGCGCTGCTCGCCGCCTGCACCGCCGTCGGCGCCGTGTACGGCTACCGGCTGCTGCTACGTCTCAGCAAGGTCCTGGCCGTAGGCATGACCGCGCTCCTGCTCCTCGGCATCGTCGCGTACGCCCCGGACCTCACCACGGCGGCGCCGCCGGACACCCCTTACGTGCTGGGGTCGTTCTGGCCGACCTGGGTGCTCTCGGCGGTGGCCGCAGGACTCAGCGGACCGATCGCGTTCATCACCCTGCTCGGCGACTACACCCGGTACATCTCGCCGCTGCGGCACAGCCCGCGCCGGGTGCTCGGCGCCACCTGTGCGGGGCTGGTGGCCGGGCTCCTGATCCCGCAGCTTTTCGGTACGTACACGGCTCTGGCCGCGCGGGCCGGGGCCGACTACGCCGGCCCGCTCGTCGCCGCGTCCCCCGCCTGGTACCTCGTCCCGCTGCTGATCGCCGCCATGGCGGGTTCGGTCGGCAACGCGGGGCTGATGCTCTACTCGATGGGGCTCGACCTCGACGCGATCCTGCCGCGTGCCACCCGAACCCGGGCCACTCTTGTGGTGGCCGTCATGGCCACGGCGTTCGTGTTCGCCGGCCACTTCGGCTGGGACGCCCGGTCGGCCATGACGTCGTTCGTGCTGCTGCTCACCGCGGTGGGCACCCCGTGGGCGGTGATCACGCTGATGGCGCACGTCCGCTGCGCGGGGGTGTACGACGCGGACGCCCTCCAGGTCCACAACCGCCGTGCACGGGGCGGCGTCTACTGGTTCCGCTCCGGCTGGAACGTACCCGCCACCGCGTCCTGGGCACTGGGTGCGACCGCGGGTCTGGCGGCCGTCTCCACTCCGCTCTACGAAGGACCGCTGCTCGGCCTCACCGGCGGTATCGACGTGAGCTTCGTCCTGTCGGGCCTGGTGGGAGGCGTGACGTACGCGGCGCTGCGGGCGGGCACAGCCCCCGCCGCCGCGCCCGCACCGGTCGCGGAGTCGGCGGCCTCGTGAACGCGACGGCCCGCCCCGGCCGGAAGCCGGAGCGGGCCGTCGTGGTGACGCGGGGCGTCAGCCGAGCTCGTGCATCCAGCCGTGGACGTCCTCGCCGGAGCCCGTCTGGATGTCCAGGAGCGCCTTGCGCAGCCGCATGGTGACCTCGCCCGGCTGTCCGCCGGACTGCGTCCACTCTCCGCGCGCGGACTTCACCCGGCCGACCGGGGTGATCACCGCGGCCGTGCCGCAGGCGAAGACCTCCTTGAGGGTGCCGTTCTCGGTGTCGGCCTGCCACTGGTCGATGGAGATCCGGCCCTCCTCCGACCCGTAGCCGAGGTCCTTGGCCAGGGTGAGGAGCGAGTCGCGGGTGATGCCCGCGAGCAGGGAGCCGGTGAGCTCGGGGGTGACGATCTTGAGGTCACCGCCGGGGCCCGTCTCGTAGACGAAGTACAGGTTCATGCCGCCCAGTTCCTCGACCCACTTGTGCTCGACGGCGTCGAGGTAGGCGACCTGGTCGCAGCCCTTCTGCGCGGCCTCGGCCTGGGCGAGCAGGGAGGCGGCGTAGTTGCCGCCGGTCTTGGCGTCGCCCATGCCACCGGGGACGGCACGGACCCGGTCCTCGGAGAGCCAGATGGAGACGGGCTTGACGCCGCCGGGGAAGTACGCGCCGGCCGGGGAGGCGATGACGAGGAAGAGGTACTCGTTGGCGGGCTTCACACCCAGACCGACCTCGCTCGCGATCATGAACGGGCGGAGGTAGAGGGACGCCTCGCCACCGTGCGCGGGGACCCATGCCTTGTCCTGCTGGACCAGTGCGTCGCAGGCGGCGATGAAGGTGTCGACCGGCAGCTCGGGCATCGCCAGGCGGCGGGCGGAACGCTGGAAGCGCTCGGCGTTGGCCTCGGGACGGAAGGTGGCCACGGAGCCGTCGGGGCGGCGGTACGCCTTGAGGCCCTCGAAGATCTCCTGCGCGTAGTGCAGGGTCATGTTGGCCGGGTCCATCGACAGCGGCCCGTAAGGAACGAGCTCGCCGTCGTGCCAGCCACGCCCCTCCGTCCACCTGATCGTCACCATGTGATCGGTGAAGTGGCGGCCGAATCCCGGATTGGCCAGGATCGCCTCGCGCTCCGCGTCGGACAGCGGGTGCGAGGAAGGCTTGAGCTCGATCGTGGGCGTCGTCATGAGTGCAGTGTCCTTCACCGGTTGTTGTGACGGACCGCGCTCACGCCCACTGCTTGGACATCCGAGCATCGCCGTGCGACACGGCCCACGTCCGATTATCGCCCGTGGGGATCCGCGCAGGGAACGGCGGGAGTACGGCCCAGGTTCTGATGGTGGCACCCGGGGGCCGCACAGGAAAAGCCGCCGGGCGCGGTGGAGAATGCGACCCGGCGGCTTCTGGGGTGTCCGGGGGACGCCCCCGGAAGTCTGATGTCCCGGGTCAGCTCGCTACTCGTACCGCGAGCGCGTCACCGATCTGGTCCGTGGTGCGGGTCGTGCCCGGCGCACGCTCCGCCAGGTCGGCGGCCACGGCCTCCTCGATGCGGACCGCCTCGGACTCGTGGCCGAGGTGGCGCAGCAGGAGGGCGACCGACAGGATCGTGGCGGTCGGGTCGGCCTTGCCCTGGCCGGCGATGTCGGGGGCCGAGCCGTGGACGGGCTCGAACATCGACGGGAACTCGCCGGTCGGGTTGATGTTGCCGGACGCGGCCAGGCCGATGCCGCCGGTCACGGCGGCGGCGAGGTCGGTGAGGATGTCGCCGAAGAGGTTGTCGGTGACGATGACGTCGAAGCGCTCCGGCTGGGTGACGAAGAAGATCGTCGCGGCGTCGACGTGCAGATAGTCGGTGGTGACCTCGGGGTACTCCTGGCCGACCTTGTCGAAGATGTTCTTCCACATGTGCCCCGCGTAGACGAGCACGTTGTTCTTGTGGACGAGCGTCAGCTTCTTGCGGGGGCGGGAGTTGGCCCGCTCGTACGCGTCGCGGACGACACGCTCCACGCCGTAGGCCGTGTTGAGGCTGACCTCGGTGGCGACCTCGGCGGGCGTACCGGTGCGCAGGGAACCGCCGTTGCCCGTGTACGGGCCCTCTGTGCCCTCGCGCACGACGACGAAGTCGATGTCGGGGCGGCCGGCCAGCGGGGTGGCGGTGTTCGGGAACAGCTTCGACGGACGCAGGTTGACGTAGTGGTCGAAGGCGAACCGCAGCTTCAGCAGCAGACCGCGCTCCAGCACACCGGAGGGCACCGACGGGTCGCCGATGGCGCCGAGGAGGATCGCGTCGTGGTGCTTGAGGGAGTCGAGCTCCGCGTCCGGGAGGGTCTCCCCGGTGCGGTGCCAGCGCTGGGCGCCGAGGTCGTACTCCTTGGTCTCCAGCTTCACATCCTGAGGCAGGACCGCGGCAAGGACCTTCAGGCCCTGCGCCACGACCTCCTGGCCGATGCCGTCACCGGGGACAACTGCGAGATTGATGCTGCGAGACATGTCGGCACCCTACTCCGCGTCCCATTCAATGACATGACACGTCCACCATATGGACGCAGCGGTCGTCGTTCAGTGACCGGTGGAGCCGCCGTTGTCCCGGCGGTCGAGGGCGCGCTGGAGGGCGGCGGCGGCGTTCCTGCGGTCGGACTCGCTGGTGCGGGAGGAGTGACGGACTCGGCGGGCGGTCTCAGCGGACATGGTGATCGACTCCTTGAGATCAGAAGAGATTTCGAGGCGCCGGAAGGGGCGGCGGGCGCGCCGCAGGGGTTGCCTGCCTGGGGGCGCGGACCCGGAACCGCCATTCGCTGGATCGAGCGAGACGTTCGGCTCCTACAAAGCTAGGTCAGCTCGGCCGCTCTGTCTCCACAATTACTCGGACTTCCTACTATCTGAGACGCGATCTTGCGTTGACCGGATGCATTGGCATCTAGATTGCTTTCCTACCTAGCTGGTGATGGAATACAGACATGGCCGCAGACCGCAGATCCAGCTGGCTCAAAGGCGTACTCGACCTGCTCGTCCTGTCCTGCCTCAAGGACGGCGAGAGCTACGGCTACGAGATCTCCAAGGCCCTGGCCGAGGCCGGGCTCGGCCGCATCAAGGGGGGGACGCTCTACCCCGTACTCAACCGCCTCGAGGAGGCCGGGCTCGTCACGGCCGAGTTCAGGGCCGCTGAGCGCGGGCCGGGACGCCGCTACTACCGGCTCACCGAGCAGGGGCGCGAGCACCTGGCCGCGGAGAGCGGGGCGTGGCTGGAGTTCCACAACGCCGTCAGGACCACGCTGTTCACAGGGGGAACGACATGACGACCGACCAAGCGGGGTATTTCGGGCAACTCGCCGAGGCACTACGTGGCGCAGGTGTTCCGGTGGACCGGATCGACGCCACCGTCTCCGAGCTCGCCGCCCACCTCGCGGAGACCGGCAGCACTCCGGAGGAGGAGTTCGGCCCGGCCGACGCCTTCGCCGCCCGACTGGGCGGCACCGCGCCCGACGTGGCCGGTCCCGCCGACGAGGCGGAGACCTGGACGTGGACCGCCGACATGTACAACGACCGCAGGCTGCTGGCCCTCCATGGCGACCAGGGCTGGGAGGTCGAACGGCTCGACAGCTTGGGCCGGTTCGTGTGCCGGCGTGCCCCGGGCGCTGCACTCCGCTGGGAGTACCGCCGCGAGATCGTCGGCGAACGGCAGCGTGACGGGCTGCTCGAACGGCTCGCCCCCGAGGGCTGGGAGCTGTGCGGCGAGTGGTTCTTCTACGCGTACTTCAAACGCCCCAAGGCGGCCACGGCAGGGCCGGCCGCCGCTCTCACTGCCCTGCCCGAACGCCCGGCCCGCTCCTGTTACATAGGGACCAAGGGGTGGCTCGTCGCCGTGGGCTGGCCGGTGATCATCGCCGTGATCCTCACGGCGTACGTGACGGACCACCTCGGGTTCGCGGTCACCTTCCCGACCCTGCTCGCCGGCACCGTCGGCATGGCGCTGTGGACCCGGCGGCAGATGACCAAGGACTCCGGGAAGGCCGTGTGACACCGGCGGACCGGCATCGCGGCCGCTCCCCCCGCGCACTCCCGCCGGGCTCCGTCGTACGCCGCGGGCGACACGAGGAACCGTGACGTCCGTGCGTTCCGCGGACACCGCCTCCGCGGAACGCCCGGAAGATCACTGCGGGCGGCGGCGCCAGAAGCCCGGCGGGGCAAGGGGAGTCGATCGGCTGCTAGAGCCTGCCGCCGGTGAGGCGGGACAGCGGGCCGCGCTGCTTGAGGCCCGCGCGACGGCCGAGCGCGTAGGAGCCGGCCACCGCGGTGGCGACGCCCGTCCCGGCCCCGGCCACGATCGCCTTGCGCGCCTTCACGAGCGTCCACACGAGGCCTGCCTTGCCGACCGTCGCGCCGGCGGCGGTGGAGGCCGCCTGCTGGACCGTCCTGGCCGCCGTCAGTGCCTTCTCCGTGGCCACGCCGCCGATGCCCTGCGCCAGCTCCCCGGTGCGGCGGGCCGTGTCCTGCGCCTTGGACGCCGCCTTCGCCGGCGCCTCGGCGGCCGACCGGGTCCGCCCCTGTGCGGCGGCGGCCGTCTTCTTCGTCGTCGTACGTGCCTGTGTCGTCTTCTTCTCGGTCTCAGCCATGCCGTTCGGGTATCCGCCCACGGCGCACGCAAACTGAGCGGCCGTCATCACGAGTGGCCGCCGCCGTCCCGTTTCCGGGAGAACCGCCAGGGCATCCGCGTACCGGAGGTGGCCATGAACGCACGCACATTGACACACACCGGCCGCGCCCGGGCCCGCCGGGCGGCGAACGGTTCCGTCGTCGAAGCAGCCGCGCGCTGGGGATTCGTGGCACGCGGGGTGATCTACCTGCTCGTCGGGGCACTGGCACTGCACATCGCCTTCGGCGGCACCGGCCGCCAGGCGGACCGCGGCGGCGCGCTCACCCAGGTGTCGGAGCAGCCTTTCGGCTCCGTGCTGTTGTGGGCGCTCGGTGCGGGACTGACCGGCATGGCGCTGTGGCGTCTCTCCGAAGCGCTCTTCGGTGCCGCGGGCGCCGACGGGCACAAGGCGCACAAGCGACTGCTGTCCGCGGGGCGCTGCGTCTTCTACGGGTTCGTCGCCTACTCCGTGCTCGCGTTCGCCGCGGGTGAGAGCGGCAGCGGCGGCGGCTCGAGCGACCGGCAGTCGCAGGACGTGACGGCCAGGGCGCTGGAGCTGCCCGGGGGGCGGTGGATCGTCGGTCTGGCCGGTACCGGCATCGTCGTCGCCGGTGCCTGGGTCGCCGTGCGCGCCGGCTTGCGCAAGTACCGCAAGCACCTTAAGCAGGGCGGGATGTCGCGCCGGACCCGGCGGCTGATCGACGTGACGGGCGTCGCGGGCGGAGTGGCACGAGGAGTGCTGTTCGGCGCCGTCGGTGTCTTCGTCGTGCTCGCGGCGCTCACCTACGAACCGGACAGGGCGAAGGGGTTCGACGACACGCTGCGGTCCTTCGCGGGGACTTCCGCGGGACCGTGGCTGCTGGCGCTCGTCGCCGTCGGTCTGGTGCTGTTCGGGGTCTTCTCGTTCGCGATGGCGCGCATGCGCCGGGTCTGAGCCGGACCTGACGGGGTGTTCGGCGGGCGCACATGGAAACCGCCCCCGTTCCGGCGTGGGGGCCGGGACGGGGGCGGAGCCTCGGGGGGCGACCGGAAGGTCAGCCCATGTGCGGGTAGGAGTAGTCGGTCGGCGGGACCAGCGTCTCCTTGATGGCACGGGTCAGCGTCCAGCGCATCAGGTTCTGCGGGGCGCCGGCCTTGTCATTGGTGCCGGAGGCGCGGCCGCCGCCGAAGGGCTGCTGGCCGACGACGGCGCCGGTCGACTTGTCGTTGATGTAGAAGTTGCCCGCCGCGTAGCGGAGCTTCTCCATCGCGTGGGCCGCCGCGGCCCGGTCACCGGCGATGATCGAGCCGGTCAGCGCGTACGCCGACACCGACTCCATCTGCTCCAGCATCTCCTCGTACTTGTCGTCCTCGTAGACGTGGACGGCGAGGATCGGGCCGAAGTACTCGGTCGTGAAGACCTCGTTGGCGGCGTCCGAGCACTCGATGACGGTCGGACGGACGAAGTAGCCGACCGAGTCGTCGTAGCTGCCGCCCGCGACGATCGTGCAGGACGGGTCCGACTTCGCGCGGTCGATGGCGGCCTTGTTCTTGGCGAAGGCACGCTCGTCGATCACGGCGCCGATGAAGTTCGACAGGTCGGTGACGTCACCCATCCTGATGCCGTCGACCTCGGCCGCGAACTCCTCCTTGAAGCCGGAGTTCCAGATCGAGGCGGGGACGTAGGCGCGGGAGGAAGCGGAGCACTTCTGGCCCTGGAACTCGAAGGAACCGCGGGTCAGAGCCGTCTTCAGCACCGCGCGGGAGGCGCTGGGGTGCGCGACCACGAAGTCCTTGCCGCCCGTCTCACCGACGATGCGCGGGTAGGACCGGTACTTCTCGATGTTGTTGCCGACCGTCTTCCACAGGTGCTGGAAGGTCTTGGTCGAGCCGGTGAAGTGGATGCCGGCGAGCATCGGGTGCTCGAGGGCCACCTCGGAGACGGCGATGCCGTCGCCGGTCACCAGGTTGATGACGCCCTTGGGCAGACCGGCCTCCTCCAGCAGCTGCATCAGCAGCACGGCGGCGTGGGTCTGCGTCGGGGACGGCTTCCAGACGACGACGTTGCCCATCAGCGCGGGCGCGGTCGGCAGATTGCCGGCGATGGCGGTGAAGTTGAACGGGGTGATCGCGTAGACGAAGCCCTCGAGCGGGCGGTGGTCCAGACGGTTCCACACGCCCGGCGAGTTGGCCGGGGGCTGCTCGGCGAGCAGGTCACGCGCGTACTTGACGTTGAAGCGCCAGAAGTCGATGAGCTCGCAGGGGGTGTCGATCTCGGCCTGCTGGGCGGTCTTCGACTGGCCGAGCATGGTGGAGGCGGCCATCGTCTCGCGCCACGGGCCGGCCAGCAGCTCGGCGGCGCGCAGGATGATCGCGGCACGGTCGTCGAAGGCCATCGCGCGCCACGCGGGAGCGGCGGCGAGGGCGGCGTCGATCGCGTCCTGCGCGTCCTGCTGGGTGGCGGCGGCGAAGGTGCCGATCACGGCCTTGTGGTTGTGCGGCTGTACGACGTCGACACGCTCGCCGCCGCCCATCCGCTTCACACCGCCGATGGTCATCGGCAGCTCGATCGGGTTCTCGGCCAGCTCCTTGAGCTTGGCCTCGAGGCGGGCGCGCTCGGGCGAACCGGGGGCGTAGCCGTGCACCGGCTCGTTGACCGGGGCGGGGACCTGGGTGACAGCGTCCATGGGTTCCGTTGCTCCTTAGCGAGGGGTGGGAGGGCTCAGCCCTTGGTGATCATCGAGCGGAGGAAGAAGAGCAGGTTGGCCGGCTTCTCCGCCAGGCGGCGCATGAAGTAGCCGTACCAGTCGGTGCCGTAGGCGGTGTAGACCCGCATCCGGTGGCCCTCCGCCGCGAGGCGGACGTGCTCGTCGCTGCGGATGCCGTACAGCATCTGGAACTCGTAGTCGTCGAGCTTGCGCCCGGCGCTGCGCGCCAGCTCCTGGGTGATGGCGATCAGACGCGGGTCGTGCGACCCGATCATCGGGTAGCCGTCGCCCTCCATCAGGATCTTCAGGACGCGGACGTACGCCTTGTCGATCTCCGCCTTGTCCTGGTGGGCGACGGAGGCGGGCTCCTTGTACGCGCCCTTCACGAGGCGGACGCGGCTGCCGGCCTCGGAGAGGCGGCGGGCGTCGTCCTCGGTGCGGAACAGGTAGGCCTGGATCACACAGCCGGTCTGCGGGAAGTCCTTACGGAGCTCCTCGTGGATGGCAAACATCGAGTCGAGGGTGGTGTGGTCCTCGGCATCCAGCGTAACCGTGGTGCCGATGGCGGCGGCGGCCTCGACGACGGGGCGGACGTTGGCGAGGGCCAGTTCGTGGCCGCCCTCGAGGGACTGGCCGAACATCGACAGTTTGACGGACATCTCGGCCTTGGTGCCGAGGCCGAGACCCGCGAGGTGCTCGATCAGCTCGAGGTAGGCGTCGCGGGCGGCGGCGGCCTGCTCGCTGGTGGTGATGTCCTCACCGACGACGTCGAGGGTGACCTCGAGGCCCTTGGCCACGGCCTCCTTGACGACCGGAACGACCTGCTCGACCGTCTCACCGGCGATGAACCGGGCGACGACCTGCTTGGTCCCCGGGGCGGCCGACACGAAACGGCGCATCTTGTCGCTGCGCGAAGCGGCGAGGATCACGGGACCCAGCACGGGGCACCTCCACGGAACAGGTGTTGAAGTGGCCGAAACCGGAAGCTTGAGGGAACGGCACGAAGAACCACCCTGAACCTAAGGATGGCGCGGTCGCCGGGCCATCGACAGCTGTCACGCATCCGTGTCCCGGATCTCAGACATATGTCTGAAGGGTGCGAGAATGAGGGCGTGAAAGGCGACTACCAGGACCTCGTCGACGAGATCTCCGCACTGCTGGCCATGCCGGCGACCCTGGAGAACCGGGACTTCGGGTTGATCGCCTTCGGCGCCCACGACAGCGACAGCGCCTTCGACGAGACCACCCTGGACCCGGTGCGCACCCGCTCGATCCTGACCCGCAGGTCGACCCCGGCGGTGCGCGCCTGGTTCGAGGGCTTCGGCATCACCCGCGCCACCGGCCCGGTCCGTATTCCCGCCGCCCCGGACGCGGGCGTCTACCGCGACCGGATCTGTCTGCCGGTCCGCCACCACGGCGTCGCCCTCGGGTACGTGTGGCTGCTCGATGCGGAGCCGGGGCCGTCGGCCGCCCAGCTGTCCGCCGCGATGGAGGTCGCCGACCGGATCGGGACACTGCTCGCGGACGAGGAGCGGGTCGGCGCGGATCTCTCCCGGGAGCTGCGGGCGGTTCTGGCGGCGGAGCGGGGCTGGCAGTACGACATGGCGGTGGCCGAGCTGGGCACCGGGCTGGGCACGGACGCGGAGGGACTGCACACGCTGGTGTGCGTGACGCCGTGGACGAAGGGCGACGCACCGTCCGTGCGTTCACTGCCCGGGGCCCTGGCCCTGTGCACGGTGCCCCTGCCCGTGCGGCCCGGCGGCGGACGCCCCGTGGAGACGGAGATCTCCGGCGAGGCACCCGGCGGTCCGGCCGGTGCGGTTGCCGCGCTCGTACGGCTCCGTTCCGCGGACAGCCTCTCCCCCGCGCTCTCGGCGGCGTCCCGTCTGGTGGACACGGCGGGCGGCGGCGAGGCGGCGGCCGGCGTGGCGACGCCGCTGCGCGGACTGGCCGGTCTGGGTCGCGCCTGGCAGGAGGCGGGTTCCGCGGCCCGGGCCGCGCGGGCGCAGAACCGGCTCGGGCCCGTCGCCCGGTGGTCGGACATCGGCCCGTACCGCCTGTTGACCGCCCTGCCCGCACAGGCCGCGGAGGATCCCGCGGTTCGTGAACTGCTCGCCCCCGCGCACCGCGAACTGGCCCGCACGGCGGAGGTGTTCCTCGACTGCGCCGGCCAGGCGGGGCGTACGGCCACGGCGCTGGGGATCCACCGCCAGACGCTCTACTACCGGCTCGGCCGCGTCGAGCAGCTCACCGGACTGGACCTCGACGACGGGGAACACCGGCTGCTGCTGCACATGACTCTCAAGAGCGCCCGGCTGTAGCGCCTCACGGCGTCTCGCCGGCCGCCTTCATGATCCGCCGCAGCCCCTCGGTGAGTTCGTCCGCGCGGGTCGCGGTCGCCGGGTCGAACGACCACTGGGCGATGAGCCCCATCATCAGCGTCATGTAGAACTTCCCGAGCGTGTCGACGTCCTCCTCGGCGACATCGGCCTCGGCACCCCCCATGAACATGGGGATGATGCCCCGCGCGCCTTCGCGCTGCGCCCGGGCCAGATGGTCGCGCACGGCGGGCAGTTGATCGCCCATGACGACGATCTCCATGCTCAGGTGCCACAGGGATTCCGGGCCCGACATGGTGGCGATGATGTTCTTCCAGACCGCCTGGAAGCGGTCCGTCGAGCCGGGACGCGTCCCCGGGGCCGCCTCCTCCGTGGCGTCGAAGTGGTCGGAGACGCCTTCGACCAGGGCGACGTACGCCTCCGCCAGCAGGGCGTCCTTCGAGCCGTAGTGATAGCCGATCGACGCCAGGTTGGTCCCCGACTCCTTGACGATGTCCCGCGCCGTGGTGCGCACGAAGCCCTTTTCCATCAGGCAGCGCTTCGCGCCCTCGAGCAGATCCTCGCGATGTCCCATGCCAGGCAGCGTACCGGCATGCCATACGAGCGTCCTACACAGATGTTTTATACTTTCGTTCTAGACAGTCGTTTAATACACCCGTACATTGCTGCGCATGACCCCACCGAGTACCACCGCGCCCCTAGCCGGCCGCCGCGAATGGACCGCCTTCGTCGTCCTTCTGCTGCCGCTCCTCCTGGTCTCCATGGACGTCTCCGTCCTCTACTTCGCGATCCCCGCCATCAGCCTCGAGCTGGACCCGAGCAGCACACAGCAGCTGTGGATCTTCGACATCTACGCCTTCGCCCTCGCCGGGCTGCTGATGACCATGGGATCGCTCGGGGACCGCATCGGCCGGCGCCGGCTGCTCCTCGTCGGGGCGGTCGCGTTCGGGCTCGCCTCCGTCGGCGCCGCGTACGCGCAGAACGCCGGAATGCTCATCGCCGCGCGGGCGTTGCTCGGCATCGGCGGCGCGACCCTGATGCCCTCGACCATGGCCCTCGTGCGCAACATGTTCCGCGACGACAGGCAGCGCACCAAGGCGATCGGCATCTGGTCCGGATGCATGGCCGGCGGCATCGCGCTCGGGTCCGTGATGGGCGGCGTGATGCTGGACCACTTCTGGTGGGGGTCGGTCTTCCTCGTCAACGTGCCCGCGATGCTGCTCCTGCTGGTCCTGGTGCCTGTCCTCGTACCGGAGTTCAAGGACCCGGCCCCGGGCCGCTTCGACCTGCTCAGCGTGCCGCTGTCGATGGGCGCCGTACTGCCCGTCGTCTACGGGCTCAAGGAGATCGCCGCGGACGGCTACGGCATGGGACCGGCGATGAGCATCACGGCCGGCCTCGCGATCGGATTCGTCTTCGTACGGCGCCAGCGGGTGCGTGACGACGCGATGATCGGGACGAAGCTGTTCCGGGCACGCGGCTTCGGCCCGGGCGTCGCCCTCAACACCCTCGCCATGTTCGCCATGATGGGCTCCGCCTACTTCACCACGCAGTACCTGCAGTCCGTGCTCGGCATGGGGCCGCTGGAGGCCGCCCTGTGGAGCACCGCACCCTCGCTCGCCGTCGGCGTCGCCGCCCCGGTGGCCGGCACGATCGCCGCCAGGACCGACCGGGCCCGGGTGATCGCCGCCGGCTTCCTGATCGCGGCAGCCGGATTCGCCCTGATGCTGCTGTCCGAGACCGACTCGCTGTGGATCGTGCTCGGCGCCGCCGCCGTCATCGGCTGCGGCATCGTCACCGTGATGGCGCTCGTCTCCGACCTGGCGCTCGCCGCGTCACCGCCGGAGAAGGCAGGCTCGGCGGCGTCGCTGCTCGAGACGGGACAGGAATTCGGCGGCGCGCTGGGCATGGCCGTCCTGGGCAGCATCGGCACCGCGGTCTACCGCCGGGACCTCGCCGCCTCGGCCCCCTCGGGCCTGCCGCCCGAGGCCCTCGACACCGCCCGCGACACCCTCGGTGGCGCGAGCGCCGTCGCCGTGGAACTGGGCGGCCCGGCCGGGGCGCAACTCCTCGCGACGGCGCGCGACGCGTTCGTGCACGGCATGCACGGGGCGGCGATCGGCGGGGCGGTGCTGGCGCTGGCGGGAGCGGGGTGCGCGGTGCTGATGCGCCGGGGCGTGCGGGGCGCCGGGGGCGGCGCGGAGGAGGGGGCGGCGCGGGGCGAGCTGGTGTCGTAGCCGCTGCGCAGGGCGTGTTCCCCTCCCCGCCCCTTCCCGAACCTGGGGCTCTGCCCCCGGACCCTCGCGCCTCAATCGCCGGCGAGGTTGAAATCCGAGCCGCCCGGCGATCGAGGGCATCACGCGGAGCGCGGTACGGGGCCGGGGGCCTGCCCCGGTTCCGGGAAGGGGCGGGGCCGGGAGGCGACTCGCCCGCCGCAGGTGGCGCGCCCGGGCCCCGCGTACGGCGAAGGGGCCCGGGAGACCCGGGCCCCTTCGCCGTACGGTGCGGTCCGCCGCGTCGAGAACGCGGAACCGCCGATCAGTCCACCAGGTTCACCGACCGCGCCGACGTCGCGCCGATCTCGTCCGAGATCTCCGCCAGCACCGCCGGCGGCACCGTGTCGTCGACGGTCAGGACGACGAGCGCCTCGCCGCCCTCCTCCGCCCGCGAGACCTGCATGCCGGCGATGTTGAGACCGGCCTCGCCGAGGATCCGGCCCACGGTGCCGACGATGCCCGGGCGGTCCTCGTAACGCAGGACGGCCATGTGGTCGGCGAGCGCCAGGTCCACGTCGTGCTCACCGATCGCGACGATCTTCTGGAGGTGCTTGGGGCCGGCCAGCGTGCCGGAGACCGCGACCTCCTCGCCGCCGGAGAGCGTGCCACGCACGGTGACGACGTTGCGGTGGTCGGGGGACTCGGAGCTCGTGGTCAGGCGGACCTCCACACCACGCTCCTGCGCGAACAGCGGCGCGTTGACGTAGCTGACGGTCTCGTCGACGACGTCCTCGAACACGCCCTTGAGCGCGGACAGTTCGAGCACCTTGACGTCGTGCTGGGTGATCTCGCCGTAGACCTCGACGTCGAGACGGACCGCGACCTCGCCCGCGAGGGCGGTGAAGATGCGGCCGAGCTTCTCGGCGAGCGGCAGACCGGGGCGCACGTCCTCGGCGATCACGCCGCCTTGGACGTTGACCGCGTCCGGTACGAGCTCACCGGCGAGCGCGAGGCGCACCGAGCGGGCGACGGCGATGCCGGCCTTCTCCTGGGCCTCGTCCGTGGAGGCGCCGAGGTGCGGGGTGCACACGACCTGGTCGAGCTCGAAGAGCGGCGAGTCGGTGCAGGGCTCCTTGGCGTACACGTCGAGGCCGGCGCCGGCGACGCGGCCCTCCTTGAGCGCCGTGTACAGCGCCTGCTCGTCGACGATGCCGCCGCGCGCGGCGTTGACGATGCGGACGGCCGGCTTGACCTTGTGCAGCGCCTCGTCGCCGATCAGCCCCAGCGTCTCCGGGGTCTTCGGCAGGTGGACGGTGATGAAGTCGGAGACCTCGAGCAGCTCGTCGAGGGACAGCAGCTTGACGCCCATCTGCGCGGCGCGGGCCGGCTGCACGTAGGGGTCGTACGCGACGATCTTCATGCCGAACGCGGACATCCGCTGGGCGACCAGGACACCGATGCGGCCGAGGCCGACGACGCCGAGGGTCTTCTCGCTCAGCTCGACGCCGGTGTACTTCGAGCGCTTCCACTCGCCGTTCTTCAGCGCGGTGTTGGCCTGGGGGATGTTGCGCGCGGTGGCGACGAGCAGGCCGCACGCGAGCTCGGCGGCGGTGACGATGTTGGAGGTCGGGGCGTTGACGACCATCACGCCGGCCTTGGTGGCGGCGGACACGTCGACGTTGTCCAGACCGACGCCCGCGCGGGCGACGACACGCAGCTTCTTGGCGGCGGCGATGGCCTCGGCGTCGACCTTCGTCGCGGAGCGGACCAGGATCGCGTCGACGTCGGCGATGGCGGGGATGAGCTCCGCGCGGTCGGCGCCGTTGCAGTGCCGGATCTCGAAGTCCGGGCCCAGCGCGTCGACGGTGGCGGGCGACAGCTCTTCAGCGATGAGTACGACAGGTTTCGAGCTCACGTGAGTCCTCACAGATGCAGTGCGGACGGCCGTCCCGACGGCCGCAGGCGGTGGAGGGGGCAAGCCGCGTGGAAGACGCACGACACTGTGGGCCTGACGCGATGGTGTTGTTGAGCAGTGTAGTGCTGCCGCACGCTGCGTCTTGCGCCTCGTTGGCAGGATCACTCGTCCGTGGCTGGACGAAGTGGCGGAGGCGAGGGGACCGGGGACCGGCCCCCTCGCCCGGTCGCTCACGCCTCGTCGTTGTCGACCCAGCTCATGAGCTTGCGCAGCTCCTTGCCCGTGGTCTCGAGCAGGTGCTCGGAGTCCTGGGTCTTGTACTCGTCGTACTTCTTCAGACCGCCGTGGTACTCGTCCATCCAGTTCTTGGCGAAGGTGCCGTCCTGGATCTCCGCGAGGACCTTCTTCATCTCGGCCTTGGTCTGGTCCGTGATGATCCGCGGGCCGGTGATGTAGTCGCCCCACTCGGCGGTCTCGGAGACCGACCAGCGCATCTTCTCGAGGCCGCCCTCGTACATGAGGTCCACGATCAGCTTCAGCTCGTGGAGGCACTCGAAGTAGGCGATCTCCGGCTGGTAGCCGGCCTCGGTCAGCGTCTCGAAGCCCGCCTTGACCAGCGCGGAGGCACCACCGCAGAGCACGGCCTGCTCACCGAACAGGTCGGTCTCCGTCTCCTCGGTGAAGGTCGTCTTGATGACGCCGGCGCGGGTGCCGCCGATGGCCTTGGCGTACGACAGCGCCAGCGCGAAGGCGTTGCCGGTGGCGTCCTGCTCGACGGCGGCGATCGCCGGAACGCCGCGGCCCTCCTCGTACTGGCGGCGGACCAGGTGGCCCGGGCCCTTCGGGGCGACCAGGGCGACGTCGACACCGGCCGGCGCCTTGATGAAGCCGAAGCGGACGTTGAAGCCGTGGGCGAAGAACAGCGCGTCGCCGTCCTTCAGGTTGCCCTTGACGGACTCCTCGTAGACCTGCGCCTGGATCGGGTCCGGGATCAGGATCATGATGACGTCGGCCTCGGCGGCGGCCTCGGCGGGCGTCACGACGCGCAGACCCTGCTCCTCGGCCTTGGCCTTGGACTTGGAGCCCTCGTGCAGACCGACGCGGACGTCGACACCCGAGTCACGCAGCGACAGCGCGTGGGCGTGCCCCTGGCTGCCGTAGCCGATGACCGCGACCTTGCGGTTCTGGATGATGGACAGGTCGGCATCGTCGTCGTAGAACAGCTCGGCCACTGGGATATCTCCTTGGAGTGCTGGTGTTGCGTCCCACCGTACGGCGGGAGAGGACGGGGAGGTTTCGGGGTCTCGCCAGGCGAGAAAGGGAGTCAGGCGCTGCGATCCAGGGCGCGCAGCGACCGGTCCGTGATGGAACGGGCGCCCCGCCCTATGGCGATCGTGCCGGACTGGACGAGTTCCTTGATGCCGAACTGCTCCAGCATCTTCAGCATCGCTTCCAGCTTGTCACTCGAACCGGTGGCCTCGATGGTGACGGCCTCGGGCGACACGTCGACCGTCTTGGCGCGGAACAGCTGGACGATCTCGACGATCTGGGAGCGGGTCTCGTTGTCGGCGCGGACCTTCACCAGCACGAGCTCGCGCTGGATGGCGCCACCGGGCTCGAGTTCGACGATCTTCAGGACGTTGACGAGCTTGTTGAGCTGCTTGGTCACCTGCTCGAGCGGCAGGTCCTCGACCTGGACCACGATGGTGATGCGGGAGATGTCGGGGTGCTCGGTGACACCGACGGCGAGCGAGTCGATGTTGAAGCCGCGGCGGGAGAACAGGGCGGCGATCCTGGCCAGGATGCCGGGCGTGTTCTCCACCAGGACGGAGAGCGTGTGCTTGGACATGTGCGTCGTTCCTCTTCCTGCAGCTCTTCCTGCGGCTCTCAGTCGTCTTCGCTGTCGCCGAAGTCGGGGCGGACACCCCGGGCGGCCATGACCTCGTCGTTGGAGGTACCTGCGGCGACCATGGGCCACACCTGGGCGTCCTCGTGGACGATGAAGTCGATGACGACCGGGCGGTCGTTGATCGCGTTGGCCTCGGCGATGACCTTGTCGAGGTCGTCGGGCGACTCGCAGCGGATCGCGTAACAGCCCATGGCCTCCGACAGCTTGACGAAGTCCGGGACGCGGGTGCCGGCACTCTTCTCCAGGCCGCTGGCCTCGGGGCCGGAGTGCAGCACCGTGTTGGAGTAGCGCTGGTTGTAGAACAGGGTCTGCCACTGGCGGACCATCCCGAGGGCGCCGTTGTTGATGATCGCGACCTTGATCGGGATGTTGTTCAGGGCGCAGGTGGTGAGCTCCTGGTTGGTCATCTGGAAGCAGCCGTCGCCGTCGATCGCCCAGACCGTGCGCTCCGGGGCTCCGGCCTTGGCGCCCATCGCCGCGGGAACCGCGTAGCCCATCGTGCCCGCGCCGCCGGAGTTCAGCCAGGTGGCGGGCTGCTCGTAGTCGATGAAGTGGGCGGCCCACATCTGGTGCTGGCCGACGCCGGCGGCGAAGATCGTGCCCTCGGGGGCGAGTTCGCCGATGCGCTGGATGACCTGCTGCGGGGCGAGGCTGCCGTCGCCCGGCTGCTCGTAGCCGAGCGGGTAGGTCTCGCGCCAGCGGTTGAGGTCCTTCCACCACGCGTTGTAGTCGCCGGTGTTGCCGGTGCTGTGCTCGGCCTGGACGGCCTGGACCAGGTCGGCGATGACCTCGCGGGCGTCGCCCACGATCGGGACGTCGGCGGCGCGGTTCTTGCCGATCTCCGCCGGGTCGATGTCGGCGTGGACGATCTTGGCGTACGGGGCGAAGCTGTCCAGCTTGCCGGTGACACGGTCGTCGAAACGGGCTCCGAGGGCGACGATCAGGTCGGCCTTCTGCAGCGCGGTGACGGCGGTGACCGCACCGTGCATGCCCGGCATTCCCACGTGCAGCGGGTGGCTGTCGGGGAACGCGCCCAGCGCCATCAGGGTGGTGGTGACGGGGGCTCCGGTGAGTTCGGCGAGCACCTTCAGCTCGGCCGTGGCGCCGGCCTTGAGGACGCCGCCGCCGACATACAGGACCGGGCGCTTGGCGCCGGTGATCAGCTTGGCGGCCTCGCGGATCTGCTTGGCGTGCGGCTTGGTGACCGGGCGATAGCCGGGCAGCTCGGTCTGCGGCGGCCAGCTGAAGGTGGTCCTGGCCTGGAGGGCGTCCTTGGCGATGTCGACGAGGACGGGGCCGGGGCGGCCGGTGGACGCGATGTGGAAGGCCTCCGCGATGATGCGCGGGATGTCGTCGGCCTTGGTGACCAGGAAGTTGTGCTTGGTGATCGGCATCGTGATGCCGCAGATGTCCGCCTCCTGGAAGGCATCCGTGCCGATGGCCTTGCTGGCGACCTGGCCGGTGATCGCGACCAGCGGCACGGAGTCCATGTGCGCGTCGGCGATCGGGGTGACCAGGTTGGTGGCGCCGGGGCCGGAGGTCGCCATGCAGACGCCGACCTTGCCGGTGGCCTGTGCGTAGCCGGTCGCGGCGTGGCCCGCGCCCTGCTCGTGGCGGACCAGGACGTGGCGGACCTTCGAGGAGTCCATCATCGGGTCGTACGCCGGGAGGATCGCCCCGCCCGGGATGCCGAACACCGTGTCGGCCCCTACTTCCTCGAGAGAGCGAATGAGGGACTGCGCACCCGTGACGTGTTCGACGGTGGCGGACGGCTGTCCGCCGGTACGGGCCCGCGGCTGCGGATGGTGGGCCCCGGAGGCCTGCTCGGTCATCGGCGTTCTCTTCTCGAAGCTGAGGGTTTTCGCGAGGTTTGATGCGGTTCTGATCTGGCTGCTGTCGGCGCCGGTGCAACAAAAAACCCCTCGTGCCGTGAGGCAAGCGAGGGGAGCGCGTCGGGAGGTGTCTGCAGAGCTGTCGGTGCGGCCCTGCTAGCCGACGCGCTTTCCAAGTACGAGAATTCGGGTGCGCATGGCAATGACCCTCCCCCCGGCGCGCTACCACTGTCAAGTGGGTGGGACGCGCGTCTCATTATTTGAGCCATTCCGGGCAGGCGGCACGCCCGCGGCAAGCAGCGGCAGCCCCAGCCCGTCGGGCACCGGATACTCGCCCCTGGCCAGCGCACGGCGCAGCCGGTACTCGTCCAGCGGCCCGGAGAAGGCCATTCCCTGGCCGTGGGTGCATCCCATGGCGCGCAGCGCCAGCACCTGCTCCGGCACATCCACGCCGTCCGCCACCGACTGCATGCCGAGGTCGCCCGCGATCCGCAGCAGCCCGCTCGTGATCTTGTGCACTCTGGCGGACTCGACGACGCCCTCGATCAGGCCCCTGTCCAGTTTCAGCACGTCCACGGGGAGCCTGCGCAGGGCGTTGATGGCCGCGTAGCCGCTGCCGAAGCCGTCCAGCGCGATGCGTACCCCCATCCTGCGCAGGGCGGTCAGCCGCTGTTCGAGCTCGTCGAAGGAGATGCGCGGATCACTGTCCGCGAGCTCGATGACGAGGGCGCCCGACGGCAGGCCGTGCCGCGTGAGCAGGGCCTCGATCGAGCCCAGCGGCAGCGCCCTGTCCAGCAGCAGACGCGCGGGCAGTCGCACCGACACCGTTGTCCGGTGGCCCGTGCCGGCGCGTTCCGCCGCCTGGCCGACGGCCTCCTCCAGCAGCCAGCGGCCGAGCTCGGCGCTGCGGTCGCCGTCGTCTGAGACCCGCAGGAACTCGGCAGGGGTGAAGAGGATGCCCTGCGCGGAGCGCCAGCGGGCCTGCGCGGAGACCGCCGCGATCCGGCCGGTGGTGAGGCTCACCACCGGCTGGTGCAGCAGCGCGAACTCGCCCTCGTGCAGGGCGCTGCGCAGCCGTGCGGCGAGTTCGGTGCGCCGGACCACCTCGGCCTGCATCTGGGGCGCGTACAGCTCCACGCGATCCTTGCCCGCGGCCTTGGCCCGGTACATGGCGAGGTCGGCGTTGCGCATCAGGTCGGTGGGGCTCATCGCGGGCTCGGCGAAGGCGACGCCGATGGAGGCCGCCACCCGCACCTCGCCGCCGTCGATGCGGTACGGCTGGGAGAGCATGAGCCGCAGCCTGTCGGCGATCTCCAGTACCTGCGACTCGCGGGCGGACCTGTCCCCGGACCCGTCGCCGACGATCAGGGCGGCGAACTCGTCGCCCCCGAGCCGGGCGGCCGTGTCCGCGGCCCGTACGGAGTCGGCCAGCCGCCGCGCCGCCTGGATCAGCAGCTCGTCGCCCGCCTGGTGGCCGAGCCGGTCGTTGACGCCCTTGAAGCCGTCGAGGTCGATGAAGAGCACGGCGGTACCCTCGTCGCCCGCCCTGCGGCCGTTCAGGGCGCCCCTGACCCGCTCGGTGAACAACGCTCGGTTGGGCAGGTCGGTCAGCGGGTCGTGCTCCGCGTTGTGCTGCAACTGGGCCTGCAACCGGACTCTTTCCGTGACGTCACGGCTGTTGAAGATCAGGCCGCCCTGGTGGCGGCTGACGGTCGACTCCACGTTGAGCCAGTCGCCGGAACCGGATCTGAATCGGCACTCCATGCGTGTGGTGGGCTCCGCCGACGGCTCGGCGGCCAGGAAGCGGCGCAGCTCGTGGACGACGCGGCCGAGGTCCTCCGGATGGATGAGCGAGGCGAGCTCGGTTCCGACCAATTCCTCCGCGTCACGCCCGTAGACGCCCGCGGCCGCGGGCGAGACGTAGCGCAGGACCCCCGACCTCGCGGCGATCATGATGACGTCGCTCGACCCCTGCACCAGCGAGCGGAAGTGGTTCTCCTTCTGCGCCAGCTCGTGGGTGAGGGCGATGTTGTCGAGGAGCATGATGCCCTGCCGCACGACGAGGGCGAGGACGACGGTGCAGCCGGTGAGCACGACGACCCGGTCGACCCGGCGCCCCTCGATGACGTTGTGGAGGATGCCGAGGGTGCACACGGCCGCGGCCAGGTACGGGGTCAGCGCGGACAGTGAGCTCGTTATGGGACGCACCGGATTATTCCTCGTGCCCCGTGGCGGACCCGCCGGCTCGCCGGTGCCTCCCCAAGGGGCGTAGGCGAGCAGCAGCGAGCCCGCGAACCAGCCGGCGTCCAGCAGTTGGCCGGAGCTGTAGCTCTCCCGCAGCAGCGGGGAGATGAACAGGGCGTCGCACAGCACCGTGAGCGCGAGGCCGGCGATCGCGGTGTTGACCGCGGACCGGTTGGCGGGAGAGCGGCGGAAGTGCAGCGCGAGCACCATGCTGACCAGCACGATGTCGAGCAGCGGATAGGCCAGCGCGAGGGCGGCCGGGGCCACGCTCTCGCCCTGTGCGTGTGCGGTGTGGGCGAGCGCGAGGCTCCAGGAGAGTGTGAGCAGCGAGCCGCCGATCAGCCAGGCGTCGAGCGCGAGGCAGACCCAGCCGGACTTGGAGACCGGCCGCTTGGCCAGGACCAGGAGTCCCACGATGGCGGGCGGCGCGAAGCAGAGGAAGAACAGATCGGCCACGGACGTGCTCGGCACGGCGCGGCCGAGCACGACCTCGTACCAGCCCCAGACGGCGTTGCCCGCCGCCGCCATGGCGGAGGAGAAGGCGAACAGCAGCCACGCGGGCCTCAGGCGGCACTTCTGCGTGCGGGCGTAGAGCAGGCAGGAGACGGCGGCGATCAGGGCGGCCAGGCTGAGGCCGAAGTCGCCCATGATCAGAGCGAGTCGGTCGGAGCCCCAGCCGAAGGCGGCGCCCACTCCGTAGCCGGCGCAGACGACAGCCAGGACGAGCTGATGCTTCAGCCTCGAGCCGCCGCGCGGCAGCGCGTCCCGGAACAGCAGTGCCCCTGGCGCGCTCATCGCACTGTCCCGGGTTGCGCCGCCGTCCCCGGAGGCGCGGGCGGTG
This sequence comes from Streptomyces sp. WAC00040, assembly GCF_056835925.1. Classification (NCBI taxonomy): domain Bacteria; kingdom Bacillati; phylum Actinomycetota; class Actinomycetes; order Kitasatosporales; family Streptomycetaceae; genus Streptomyces; species Streptomyces sp. WAC00040. Next base: position 3,386,498 of record NZ_JAKQZE010000001.1, on the reverse strand, counting down.
CGGAGGCCTGGGGCGCGGCCGTCGGAGTCGTCGCTCCGCGCAGCGCAGTACGCGGGAGTCGCCAGCGGCTGCCCTGCCGCGTCGGATCGTCGGTCCATCGGCCGTGCATCGCCCGTCGCCCCCCTCACGTCTGATCGGCAATCAGTTCGCGCCACAGCACCACCCCTCGCACGGTGCAGCCCCCAGGTCGGGACGATACACCAATATCGTCACTCAGGGACATAGCCCCTCTACTCTCCGTGACGATCTCTGGCGATTAAGGCACGCGGTGCATTCGAGTGACTTCGAAGCGTGTCGTATCGGGGTCGGCTCGAAGGTCGTTATCCGGTCGTCACGACGACATTCCGCAGCGCCTCGCCCGCCGCGAAGCGGCTGACCTGATCGGCCAGCAGGCGCTTGGCCCGTGGCATGAACGCCGAGGTGGAGCCGCCGACATGGGGACTGATCAGTACGCCGCGGGCGTGCCACAGCGGGTGCCCGGCGGGCAGCGGCTCGGGATCCGTGACATCGAGAGCGGCCGTGATCCGGCCGGTCTCCACCTCCGCGAGCAGCGCCTTTGTGTCGACGACCGGACCGCGGGCGACATTGACCAGAAGTGCTCCGTCCTTCATCCGGCTCAGGAAGTCGGCCCCCACCAGCCCCTTCGTCCGATCCGTGAGCGGAGTGGAAAGGATCACGACATCGGCCTCCGGCAACAGGACGGGAAGGTCGGTGAGTGCGCGCACTTCGCCGCGCTCCGTTGTCCGGGCGGAGCGCGCGACGCGCGCCACCCGCGCACACTCGAACGGCGCGAGCCGGTCCTCGACGGCGGCGCCTATTGACCCGTATCCCACGATGAGCACCGACTTGTCGGCCAGCGACGGGTAGAAGCCGGCCCGCCACTGCTCCGAGTCCTGCCCGCGTACGAATCCGGGGATGCCGCGCAGCGAGGCGAGGACGAGCGCGAGGGCGAGCTCGGCCGTGGACGCCTCGTGGACGCCCTTGGCGTTGCACAGCCGCACGCCGGCGGGCAGCAGGTCGAGTCCGGGCTCCACATGGTCGATGCCCGCGGACAGTGTCTGCACGACGCGTACGGACCTCATGGCGGGCAGCGGCCGTATGGCCACCTCCATGCCCTTCATGTACGGGACGGCGTAGAAGGCGCAGTCGGCGGGGTCGGCGGGGTAGTCGGGTCCGCCGTCCCAGAACCGGTACGTCAGGCCCGTGGCGGAGGGCGCGGGCAGGCCGCCGATCTCGTCGGCCGGGACGGGGAGCCACACATCAGCAGTCATGGTCAGGAGGCTATGCGAAGGCCGCGGGCGCCCATTGGTTAGTTTGGGAGCGATCGAGGGAGAGGTACGGGGAGTTGGAGCGCAGGGCGATCGGTGCGGCAGGCCTCGAGGTGGGCGCCGTGGGGCTCGGCTGCATGCCGATGAGCTGGGCCTACAGCAGCTCCCAGCAGCGTGGGGACCGGTCGCTCCGTACCGTCCACAGCGCGCTCGACGCCGGTTCGAGCCTGCTGGACACGGCCGACATGTACGGCCCGTTCACCAATGAGCTGCTGCTCGGCCGGGTCCTCAAGGAACGGCGCGAGGACGCCTTCGTGTCGACGCAGGCGGGCCTGCTCGTCGGCGACCAGCACATCGTCGCCAATGGGCGGCCCGGCTATGTGAAGCGCGCCTGCGACGCCTCACTGCGGCGGCTCCAGACCGACGTGATCGACCTCTACCAGCTCCACCGCGCCGACCCCGAGGTGCCCGTGGAGGAGACCTGGGGCGCGATGGCGGAGCTGGTCCGCGCCGGCAAGGTGCGGGCGCTCGGGATGTGTGCCGTCGGTGCACGGGCGTCACGCCGCTCGGGGGGCGACCTTCACGAGGGAACGATTCGCCAACTGGAGCGGATGCAGCAGGTGTTCCCGGTGAGCACGGTGCAGGCGGAGCTGTCCGTGTGGTCGCCACAGGCCCTGGAACGGCTCCTCCCGTGGTGCGAGACGCGCGGGGTGGGATTCCTCGCGGCCACACCGCTGGGGAACGGTTTCCTGACGGGAACCCTCACCCCGGGACAGGGTTTCGAGCCGGACGACGTACGGGCGCGCCACCCCCGCTTCACGGCGGAGATGATGGCGGCCAACCAGCCGGTCGTGGCGGGACTGCGCCGGGTCGCCGCACGGCACGGGAGCGCCGTCACACCGGCGCAGGTGGCCCTGTCCTGGGTGCTGGCCCAGGGACGGCACGTGGTGCCGGTGCCCGGTACGAAGCGGCCGGAATGGGCGGTGGAGAACGCGGGCGCGTGGAAGGTGGAGCTCACGGCGTACGACCTGGCGGAGATCGCGGCGCTGCCGCCGGCACGGGGTTCGTGGGACTGAGCTGCGCGGTCGCCGGGTGCGGGCCCGGCGCGCTGACCGCGGCCGCGCGCCTTCACGAGCCGGAGTGTCGACCTTGCCGAGGCGTCCCGGCGGCCCGGCACATGGACCGCTGCCGCAGCTTCTCCGCAAGATCGGGAACCTGAACGGCGGCAGCGGTGTAAAAAAACAGGAAGGCAGCTCCAGCCGCCGTCGAAGGGATCACAACCGTGCACCGTCCTGCAGTGACGGCCGTAATGGCCGCCGTCGCACTCCTCTTTGCGGCCGGATGCTCGTCGGGCGACGGGACGGGTCCGTCCGCCGGTACACCCGGCGCCTCCAAAGAGGCCGCCCCGCCCTCGACCGCGGCACCGAGCCCCCCTCCCAGCCCCGCCGGCCCGCCCGCGAAGGGCTCCGTCAAGGTTGTGTCCACCCTGGCGGAGGACCTCAAGTCGCCCTGGGGCGCGGCCGTCCTGCCGGGCGGCGACCTGCTGGTGACCTCACGGGACGAGGGCACCATCACCCGCGTCGACGCGGAGAGCGGCGAGAAGACCGAGATCGGTTCCGTGCCGGGTGTCGCACCGGGCGGGGAGGGCGGCCTGCTGGGCCTCGCGATCTCCCCCTCCTTCGCCTCCGACCACCAGGTGTACGTGTACTTCACCACCGCCTCCGACAACCGCATCGCCCGCCTGCTCTACGACGAGCAGAAGCCGGCCGGCCAGCAGCTGGGCGCGCCGGACACGGTGCTCCGCGGCATCCCCAAGGGGATCATCCACAACGGCGGTCGGATCGCCTTCGGCCCGGACAAGATGCTGTACGCGGGCACCGGCGAGACGGGCGAGACCGGTCTCGCCCAGGACAAGGAGTCGCTGGGCGGCAAGATCCTCCGCATGACGCCGGACGGCCGCCCGGTCCACGGCAATCCGGAGGCCGACTCGGTCGTCTACTCGTACGGCCACCGCAATGTGCAGGGCCTCGCCTGGGACTCCGAGAAGCGACTGTGGGCGGCGGAGTTCGGGCAGAACACCTGGGACGAGCTCAATCTGATCGAGCCGGGGAAGAACTACGGCTGGCCGGAAGTCGAGGGCGAGGGCGGCCGGTCCGGCTTCGTCGACCCCGTCGCGCAGTGGAAGACGACGGACGCCTCACCGAGCGGCATCGCGTACGCGGAGGGCTCGATCTGGATGGCCGGGCTGCTCGGCGAACGCCTGTGGCGCATCCCGCTGTCCGGGACCGCGCCTTCCGCGGACCCGCAGGCTTTCCTCGAGGAGGAGCACGGCCGTCTGCGTACCGTCGTACCGGCGGGCGGGGACAAGCTCTGGCTCCTCACCAGCGAGACCGACACCCGCGGCACGCCGGAGTCGGGCGACGACAAGATCCTCCAGCTGGAGGTCCGATAGGGGAGGCCGATCCGTGTTCAACGCCTTCGAGGAGATCTTCGCACCGGGCCGTAAGCACACCGACGACGAGCGCAACCGCTTGGCGCTGACCAGGGTCGACGTGGGTGACGGCGACCCGGGCCGCGGCCCGATAGACCTCGACTCGGGCAAGGTGACGGTCAGGGCCACGGACGCGCCATCGGCAGCAGACGCTCCAGCGGCGGACGCGACGGTGGGGCCGGCCCGGGAGCCGGGTGCACAGGCCGGAGCCGCCGGAACGGCTGACGCGGCAGGGACGGTCGGCACGGCTGACGCGGAAGTGGACAGGCACGAGAATCCGTCGTCGCGGAGGATCACGCCGCCTGGGTGAAACACCGGCGGTCGGGGACGACTCGCCCGCCTGGCCCTCCGTCCTCGGCGGAGGGACGCTCGCCGCGCCGCGCGTCTGCGGCGCGTGTCTGCGGCGGGAACGCGGCGTTCGTCGTCGGCCTCCCTGGACCGGCCGGACGCCGACGGCACAGTGCACGGAACGCCGTGGTGTACCAGTGCTCGGGCAGGCTGGCGGAGCCGGAGCGCGCCGCCGCCCCGGAGGCGCTGGCCAGGATGCTGGGCACCGGGCGGCGAGCGTGCTGATGCTCCTGGACAGCCCGATGAGCACGACGCACCTCGTGGCGCTGACGGGCCAGGGTCTCGGCTCCGTGGGCCGGCACCTCAAGGTGCTCCTGGGCGCCGGGCTGGTGGGCCGCCGCCGTGCGGGACGGTCCGTGCTCTACTACCGCTCGACCGCCGGCGACGTGCTGGTACGGGCCCAGGGCTCGTAGCGACCGCGGGGCGTGACAGCCCCCGGGATCACGGCCCGGGAATCACAACGCGTGCCTCACAGCCGGGGCTCACGGCTCGTAGACGTACGGCGTGGTGGTGCACAGCGCCGTGAAGCCGAGCCGTTCGAGGATGGGCCGGCTGTCGTCCGACGCGTCGACCTGCAGAAAGCGGACGCCGCCGGCCACGGCGAGACGTGCCCGGTGGGCGACCAGGGCCCGGTAGATGCCGCGGCCGCGCCATGCGGCGAGCGTGCCGCCGCCCCAGAGGCCGGCGAAGTCCGTCCCCGGGTAGCGTTCCAAGCGTGCGGAGCAGACGGGGAGGTCGCCCGCCATCGCGACGGTGATGGCGATCGTGTCGGGGTCCTTGGCCAACTGGACGAGGAGCTGCTCGCGAAGCCGCTCGCTGCTCGTGCCGAAGGCCTGCTCGTGCACCTGGGCCACGAGGTCGACGCCCGCCGGGCCGGTCACCGGCTCCAGCCGTACCCCGTCGGGCAGTGCGGCGCCGGCGGTCAGGCCGGCGGCCTCCCCGACCATCACCGTCTCGTCGGGCTCCGGGGTGAATCCGGCCGCGAGCAACCGCTCACCGAGGTCGTGCGGAGTGTCATAGCTGTACAGCTTCCACTCGAACGGGCGACCGAGCCCGGAGAAGTACCGCACCTGACCCTCGATCGCGGCATCGGCGGTCTCCGGACGCAGCGCGGACCACAGGACACCGCTCCAGTCACCGTCGGCACCGGTGCGGCGCACCATGTCGCCGACCGGCTCGCCGCCCGGGGCATGCCGGCGCAACTGCCGGTCGAACAGGGCGAGTACGGCCTGCTGATCACTTGGGTCCATCCGGGCATTGGAGCACCGCCTGCTCAGGAGCACCATCGGTTTTCTGCGCTGCCCTTCGCGCTGCCCGCTACGCGGCCCGTCGCTTGCGCCACTCAGGTGCCAGCACCGACCAGATCTGCTCGTCGTGCCGCTCGCCGCGGTACAGGTAGAGCTCCCGCTGGGTGCCCTCGTGTGTCATGCCCAGGCGCTTGGCGACATTGATGCTGGCCTGGTTGGCGGAAGCGACGATCCATTCGACGCGGTGCATTCCGCGTACCTCCACCGCCCAGTCGATGATGACCGTCACGGCGCGCGTGACCAGGCCCCGGCCCGCCGCGGTGGGTTCGAGCCAGCAGCCCGCCTCGCAGGTCCCCTGGGCAACGTCCATGGTGCGGAACATGACACCGCCGACGAGGGTGCCCTCCATCCAGATGCCGTAGATGCGTCCCGTGTCCGCGGCCGCCTTGTCGGCGTACGACTGGAGGAAGGTCCTTGCGGCGGCGACGTCCTTGACGATGTCCGGCAGGCCGACGTGGCGGCCGATGTACTCGCGGCCACGGTCGATGTGGGCGAAGAACTCCTCCGCCTGCCACGGTTCCAGGGGACGCAGCTCCGCTCCGTCGTCGCCGAGGCTTATGGCAAACACAGTGCTCCTTCGGTGGACCGTGGGCCGTTACCGCACGAGCTCGCCGTCCTCGCGCGCGCGTGCACCGGGGATTTTTGCATGCGCGGCCTCGCGGCACTCGGGCTTTTCGATGCTGATCCGGGGCAGCAGACGGCCCATCCACCGGGGCAGCCACCAGTTCGCGCCGCCGAGCATGTGCATCAGCGCGGGCACCAGCAGGGTGCGCAGTACGAAGGCGTCCAGCGCCACGGCAGCGGCGAGGCCGATGCCGAACATGGCGATGACGCGGTCGCCGCTGAGCACGAAGGCGAGGAAGACGGAGATCATGATGACGGCCGCGGAGTTGATCACGCGGCTGGTCTCGGCGAGCCCGACCCGCACCGCGCGCTGGTTGTCGCCGGTCTGGAGCCATTCCTCGTACATCCGGCTCACCAGGAAGACCTGGTAGTCCATGGAGAGGCCGAAGAGCACAGAGACCATGATCACCGGCAGGAAGGGCTCGATGGGGCCCGCGCTGCCGAGGCCGAGCAGCTCGCTGCCCCAGCCCCACTGGAAGACGCCCACGACGATGCCGAAGGCGGAGGCGACGGCGAGGACGTTCATCGCCGCGGCCTTCAGCGGGATGCCGAGGGAGCGGAAGGCGAGCAGCAGCAGGAGGCAGCCGAGCGCGATGACGACGCCGACGAAGAGGGGCAGCTTACCGACTATGACCTCTGCGAAGTCGTCGTAGCCGGCGGTGACACCGCCGACGTGCACCTGGAGCGAGGTGCCGTTCTCCGCGACCGGCAGGACCTCGGTGCGCAGGCGGTCGACGAGTTCGCTCGTCATCTTCGACTGCGGCGAGGACTCAGGGATGACGGTCAGCACCGCCGTGTCCCCGCTGCTGTTGTAGGCGACGGGCCCGGCGGACGCGATGCCGTCGGTGGCGCGGAGGTCCTCCCGGAGCCGGTCCAGCGCCATGTGGTCGTCGGGTCCCTCCAACTCGGCGACGAGTGTGAGGGGCCCGTTGACGCCGGGGCCGAAGCCCTCGGCGAGCATGTCGTACGACTGCCGGGTGGTGGCGGAGGCGGGGCCGTTGCCCTGATCGGACGTGCCGAGGTGCAGAGAGAACGTCGGCAGGGCCAGCACCAGCATGACAGCCGCGGCGAAGGCGCCCAGCAGCTTGGGCCGGCGCTCGACGAAGGCGGACCATCGGGCGGCGAAGCCGGTCGGCGTTTCGGGCTGCGGCCCCTCTTCGGCGAGCCGCCGGCGCTCGCGCCGGCTCAGGGCCCGCATGCCGATCATCGAGAGCATGGCGGGCAGCAGCGTCACGGACGCGGCGACGGTGAGGACGACGGTGAGGGAGGCGGCGATCGCGACGCCGTTGAGGAAGCCGAGTCGCAGGATCAGCATTCCGAGGAGCGCGATGCAGACGGTGGCGCCGGCGAAGACGACGGCGCGGCCCGTGGTGGCCACGGCGTCGCGAACCGCCTCGTCCACCGGGAGGCCGCGCTTGAGCCCCTTGCGGTGTCTGGTGACGATGAAGAGCGCGTAGTCGATGCCGACGCCGAGGCCGATCAGGAGGCCCAGCATGGGCGCGAAGTCGGCGACGGTCATGACGTGGCCGAGGAGAACGATGCCCGCGTAGGCGGTTCCGACGGACACGAGCGCCGTGGCGATGGGCAGCACGCTGGCGGCGAGGGAGCCGAAGACGAGGAAGAGGACGACCGCGGCGACCGCCACACCGACCATTTCGGCGAGATGCCCGTCGGGGGCCTCGGTCAGGGCGATGGCGCTGCCGCCGAGTTCGAGGTCCACCCCGTCGCCCGCGGCGGCCTTCGCGGTGTCGACGACGGCCCTGGCCTGCGCCTCGGGAATGTCCTCGACCTGCTGGTCGAAGGCGACCACGGCGAAGGCGGTGCGGGAGTCGGGGCTGATCTGCGTGGTGCCGTCGCTGCCGTACGGGCTCACGACCCCGGCTATGCCGTCGAGCCCGGCGACGTCCTGGAGCATGTCGGACATGCGCTTCTCGACGTCCGGGGCCCGGACGCTGCCGCTGTCGGTGCGCCAGACGATGGTGTCGCTGTCGCCGGCCCGGCCGTGGAAGCCGTCCTGGAGGAGAGCGGTGGCACGGCCGGATTCGGTGCCCGGGACCTCGTAGTCGTTGGAGTAGGCGGCTCCGGCGATTCCCGCGGCGGCCGCGGCGCCGCCGAGGGTGGCGAGCCAGAACAGGACGACGACGAGGCGGTGCCTGACGCACCACCGGGCAATTGCTGCCAACGGACCGGCTCCCCTGATGGTTCGTGGATCTTTGGTCGGGAAAGGCCCGCAAAGAACTCATGACCTGCAAGAAGACACTCTGGCAGCCAATCGTGATCGTTTGTCCCTTTCGTGGGGTGAGTCACACAGATGCACACCGGTGCAAAGCGGTGCACATCGCTGCCCCATGACAGCGATGTGCACCGCTCACCCGGGACACGCGCCGCGTCAGCCCGAGACGCTGGGGCGGCCGTTCTCGATGTGTCCCATCAGCCGGCGCCGGAAGCCGGACTCCCGCTCAGGCCCCTCGACGGTCACCTCGAGGTCGTACCAGCCGTGCGCGTCGGCCGCCGAGTGGACGACGGTGCGGCTGCGTCCGGCCTTCACGGTGATCCTGCGGGTCCAGCCGTGCAGGTCCGCCTCCTCGACATAGCCGAGGGGCCGCACCGTGAATGTGAGGGGCGCGCTGCCGCTGTTGCGCAGCGTGAGGTGCACGTCGCGGTCGTGGTGGTCGATGACGGAGCGGACCTCTGCGGTGCCCCGCGCGGGGCCGGCGAACTCCCGGCGGAAGCCGTTCGGGCCGGTGATCGTAAAACGGTAGTCCGCACGCGTAAGGGGCACCGTCCACTGCGCCTCGCCCCTTACGTCCCGGTGCTGCGGCACGGGGAACTCGCCCGCGTACGGATAGAGCGCGAAGTGCGCGCTCGCCCGGCCGCTGTTGCGGACCGCCACGGTGACCGCGCCGGCGGACAGCGTCGCGTGGGCGTCGGCCTGGTACGGCAGAGGACGCGCGGGACGGGTGCCCGGCTCCTGGACGGGCATCGACTGCACCGCGGGAGGCGCGGGCCGCCAGCGGCCCGTGAACGCGGGTATCTCCCCCGGCTGCTCCACCTCCGGCAGGGGGCGGGCCCTGCCGAAGTCGAAGGCCGAGGTGAGGTCGCCGGTCACGGTGCGCCGCCACGGTGTGATGCCCGGCTCCTCGACCCCGGTCCACCGTTCCAGCAGCCGGATCACCGAGGTGTGGTCGAAGACCTCGGAGCAGACGTAGCCACCGACCGACCAGGGCGAGACGACCAGCATGGGGACGCGGATCCCGAGGCCGGTCGGGAGCCCCTGCCAGCGTTCGTCGGTGTTGTCGGCGGGCGGGACCGGCGGCGGCACATGGTCGAAGAAGCCGTCGTTCTCGTCGTAGTTGATCAGGACGACGGTGCGCCGCCAGACCTCGGGGTGCGAGGCGAGGGCGTCGAGGACCTTGTAGACGAGGGAGGCGGAGGCGATGGGCGACGAGGTCCCGGGGTGCTCGGAGTCCACGGCCGACGGCACGAGGTAGGACACGGCGGGGAGCCGGCCGGCGGCCACGTCGGCGCGGAAGCTCTCCGCGAGGGTGCCGGTCTCGACCCGGCGCAGCCCGCGCTCGAAGAGCGACCGCTCGCTCTTCGAGAGCTTCGCGACGCCCCGCTCGAGCGACGCGAGCAGCGCGGCGCGCTCCGCGGCGTCCTCGGTCTCGCGGACCTTGGCGTAGAAGGCCTCCATGTACGTGAAGTCACCGGACTCCGCCAGCGCCTTGCGCGCGATCTTCTTGAAGCTCGTGAAGAACTCGATGCTGTTGTCGGTGAAGTTCTCCCACTCCGTGTACGTCTTCCAGCTGCGGCCCGCCCGCTCCAGGCGCTCCGCGTACGTGGGCCACGGGTAGCCGGGGTGGGTGCCCTCGGCGTACGCGGCGTTGGTCACGGCCCGGCTGCCGTCGGCCTCGTGTCCCGTCCAGCCGCTCCAGAGATGGTTGCGGTTCGGGTTCGTCGACGTGTGGATCGAGGAGTGGTAGGCGTCGCAGATGGTGAAGGTGTCCGCGAGCTCGTAGTGCAGCGGCAGGTCGCGCCGGTCGTAGTAGGCCATGGTCGCGGCGGTCTTCGCCGAGACCCAGCCGTCCATCCAGCCGTCGCGCCATGCCTTGGCGCCGCCGCCCCACGAGTGGTCGAGGTCGCCGATGTACTGGAGGTCCTTCCGCTGCGCCGCGGCGGCCTCCCGGACGGGGAAGGGCAGCACCGGTCCCTGCGACGCGGGCTGCTCGAAGACCGTCCTGCCGGAGGGGAGTTCTACGGCGTTGCGGTCGCCGAAGCCGCGCACTCCGCGCAGCGTCCCGAAGTAGTGGTCGAAGGACCTGTTCTCCTGCATGAGGATCACCACGTGCTCGACCGCGCGCAGCCCGCCGGCCGGGGGATCAGCGGCGAGAGCCGCCTGGAGAGACGGCGGCAGCAGTGATCCCGCGGCCGCCGCGCCGAGTGCTCCCGTACCGAAAGCGAGCACTCTTCTGCGCGAAATCTCCGGTGACATCCCGATCTCCCGTCGACGGCCAATGGTTCGTCCTTGAGCCATTGCTCCGCAGGGACGGTAATCGGAGCGGATGTCCCCCGGAAGGCCTAATGACATCCGAGTGGTGAACGTCCAAGAGACCGGCCAGGGATTCCGATCGGCATCCTGCCGGCGGCGGACCCGATCGCTCCACCGTACTGGGGGCCGGGGCATCCGGCCTCGAGGGGCGCACGACGGCGGGAATCGGCCGTGGTCCACAAGACGAGCGGATTTGTCGGCGCCGACTGGCACGATGGCCGACATGGAATACAGGGGGATCCACCAGACGGCCCTGACGCCCGCGGACGCCGCGGAGTTCGCCCGCATGCTCCATGACGCTCCCGGCCCGCACCTGGGCCGCGCCCCCGTCCCCGTGCTCGTCCACGAGCCGGACAGCACTCCTGCCGGGCGCCGCCTCGCGCTCCAGGGAGTGTACGACGCGATCGTGGCGCGGATCGGCGAGCCGACGCTGTACGGCGGCTCGGCGGAGGGCCCGAGCGTCCGCTGGCGTGACGGCCGCAGAACCGTCCTGCTCGCCGGGGACCGGCAGCAGGTGGGGCTGTCGGTCCACGACACCTTGACCTTCGAGGGCGAGGAGCGGCGGGCCTTCGAGTGGGGCGGCGCGTGGTCCGGCGGCGAGCCGTACGACCCGGCGTTGCTTCCGTACGTGTGGCAGCTGGACCGCAGCGGCCCCGGCGAGCGCCCGACGTCCCGTCCGGGCGGCCGTCCCGCCGCGGACCTGGCGCAGTTCCAGTACGGCCTTCAGCTGCTTCTCGCGGCGTGGGTGGAGCAGCTGCCGGTGCAGGTCGGCACCGACTGGGCGAGCTTCTGCCTGACCAGCGCCGTCGACCGGGGCCGCCAGCTGCTCGTGTCCTACAGCCTCGAGGACGGCCTCCAGGCGTCGATCGACGACCGCGACGGGGAGAACAACGAGGACCGCGCCAGGACGATGCTCGCCCGCGGCTGGCAGAGCAGGGACCGCGGCTGGTGGCAGACGGACTTCCCCGATCCCGGGCCGGAGAGCGCCGGGGACCTGGCCGCCCTCGTCGTCACCGAGCTGTGCGCCCGCGGCACCAGGGCGCCGGAGGAGCTCCGTGCGAGGGACGTGAGCTGCAAGGACCGGGGCGAACTGTGGCTGCCGGTACTGGGCGTCCGCCACTGACCGAACGTCCGCCCGCCGCCGTGCGGCATCCGGCCTGGTCCGAATGGAGGACCCTAGGCGCCGAGCAGCCCCGCCACGGGCGCGGCCTGGCTGGTGAGCGGGTCCAGCTCACCGGGCACCTCGGCCAGCCTGTTGAGGCCGGAGAGCTGCTCGGAGGTGCTCGGCATCTGCCCGCGCCGCTCCGGTGCGACGGAGCTCTCGTTGAGGGTGTCGACCGTGTCCATGACGGACAGCGTCCCGACGGGGAGTTCGGGTGAGGCGGCGGTCGCGGCGGGGGCCGCGAGCGCGGAGGCGCCGGTGGCGAGGGCGAGAGCGGCGAGTACACGGTGTGCTGTGGTCATGTGGTGACAACGGCCCGGCTCCCCGATCGGTAACGCGGGGATTCACCCCGCGGTGCGGCTGCCGCCGCCACCAGAAGGCGCATGCCGCGCCCCACAGGCGACGCGGACGCCGGGAACACGGAAGGGCGGCACTCACCCGTGGTGCGCGCCGCCCTCGCCGTGCAGAGCCGTCAGCCCTCGGTGACGCCCAGCTTCTGAAGGATCAGTTCCTTCACCCTGGCCGCGTCGGCCTGGCCGCGGGTGGTCTTCATGACCGCGCCCACGAGCGCTCCCGCCGCCGCGACCTTGCCTCCGCGGATCTTGTCCGCGATCGCCGCGTTGCCCGCGATGGCCTCGTCGACGGCCGCGCCGAGCGCGCCCTCGTCCGAGACGACCTTCAGGCCGCGCTTGTCCACGACGGTGTCCGGGTCGCCCTCGCCCGCGAGCACGCCCTCGAGACACAAGCGCGCCAGCTTGTCGTTGAGCGAGCCCTCCTTGACCAGCGCGGTCACCCGGGCGACCTGCGCCGGGGTGATCGGCAGCTCGTCCAGGGCCTTGCCCGACTCGTTGGCGCTGCGGGCCAGTTCGCCCATCCACCACTTGCGGGCCTGGTCGGCCGGTGCGCCCGCCTCGATCGTGGCGACGATCAGGGCGACCGCGCCGGCGTTGAGGATCGACTGCATGTCGTGCTCGGAGACGCCCCACTCCTCACGCAGCCGGTTGCGCCGAAGACGCGGCAGCTCGGGCAGGGTGGCGCGAAGCTCCTCGACCCACTCGCGCGTGGGCGCGACCGGGACCAGGTCGGGCTCGGGGAAGTAGCGGTAGTCCTCCGCCTCCTCCTTTACCCGCCCGGACGTCGTGGAGCCGTCGTCCTCGTGGAAGTGCCGGGTCTCCTGCACGATGGTGCCGCCGGACGAGAGCACCGCGGCATGCCGCTGGATCTCGTACCTGGCGGCACGCTCCACGCTGCGCAGCGAGTTGACGTTCTTCGTCTCGGAACGGGTGCCGAACTTCTCGGTGCCGTTCGGGCGCAGCGACAGGTTCACGTCGCAGCGCATCTGGCCCATCTCCATGCGGGCCTCGGACACACCGAGGGCCCTGATGAGCTCGCGCAGCTCGGCGACGTACGCCTTGGCGACCTCGGGAGCCCGCGTGCCGGCGCCCTCGATCGGCTTGGTGACGATCTCGATCAGCGGGATGCCGGCCCGGTTGTAGTCGAGCAGGGAGTGGGACGCGCCGTGGATACGGCCGGTGGCGCCGCCGACGTGGGTCGACTTGCCGGTGTCCTCCTCCATGTGGGCGCGCTCGATCTCCACGCGGAAGACCTCGCCGTCCTCGAGCTGGACGTCCAGATAGCCGTTGAAGGCGATCGGCTCGTCGTACTGCGAGGTCTGGAAGTTCTTCGGCATGTCCGGATAGAAGTAGTTCTTCCGGGCGAAGCGGCACCATTCGGCGATCTCGCAGTGCAGCGCGAGGCCGATCTTGACGGCCGACTCGACGGCGACCGCGTTGACGACCGGCAGGGAGCCGGGCATGCCGAGGCAGGTGGGGCAGGTCTGCGAGTTGGGCTCGGCGCCCAGCTCCGTGGAGCACCCGCAGAACATCTTGGTCTTGGTGCCGAGCTCGACATGGACCTCGAGGCCCATGACGGGGTCGTAGGACGCGAGGGCGTCCTCGTACGACACCAGTTCAGTGACGGTCACGATGAAACTTTCCCTCTCAGCCCAGCAGAACGTCGTCGTCGCCGAGCCGCTTCAGCTCGCGGTAGAGGATGGCCAGGCCGGTGACGATGGCGGCGGCGGACACCGCGGCGTCGATCAGCCGCAGCATGTCGCCGTCCTCGCGGGCCAGCCTGGCCTGCTTGGCGACGCTGATCGCGCCGAACGCGGTGCTGCCGAGCGATACGTACAGCCCGGTCTTGGACTTCTTGAAGTTCTTGGCCTTCTTTGCCATGGCACTCATAGCGACGGAGCCTCCTCAAGCAGCGGGTGCCCCCAGCGTTCCACGAACGCCGCCTCGACGGCTGCACCGACCTTGTACAGACGGTCGTCCTTCATGGCAGGGGCGATGATCTGCAGGCCGACGGGCAGGCCGTCCTCCGGTGCGAGACCGCAGGGCAGCGACATGGCCGCGTTGCCGGCCAGGTTGGTCGGGATCGTGCACAGGTCCGCGAGGTACATCGCCATCGGGTCGTCGGCGCGCTCGCCGATCGGGAAGGCGGTGGTCGGCGTCGTCGGGGAGACGATCACGTCGACCTGCTCGAACGCCTTCTCGAAGTCCCGGGTGATGAGGGTGCGGACCTTCTGCGCGGAGCCGTAGTACGCGTCGTAGTAGCCGGAGCTGAGCGCGTACGTGCCGAGCATGATGCGGCGCTTGACCTCGTCACCGAAGCCGGCCTCGCGGGTGAGCGCGGTGACGTCCTCCGCGGACTTCGTGCCGTCGTCGCCGACCCGCAGGCCGTAACGCATGGCGTCGAAGCGGGCGAGGTTCGAGGAGCACTCGGAGGGCGCGATCAGGTAGTACGCGGAAAGCGCCAGGTCGAAGGACGGGCAGTCCAGCTCGACGATCTCGGCGCCGAGCTCCTTCAGCAGCTCCACCGACTCGTCGAAGCGCTGCACGACGCCGGCCTGGTAGCCCTCGCCGCGGAACTGCTTGACGATGCCGACGCGCATTCCGGCCACGGAGCCGTTGCGGGCCGCCTCGACGACCGGCGGCACCGGCGCGTCGATGGACGTCGAGTCGAGCGGGTCGTGCCCGGCGATGACCTCGTGGAGCAGGGCGGCGTCGAGGACGGTACGGGCGCACGGCCCGCCCTGGTCGAGGCTGCTGCTGAACGCGACCATGCCGTACCGCGACACTCCGCCGTACGTGGGCTTGACGCCGACGGTCGCGGTCACGGCGGCGGGCTGACGGATCGAGCCGCCGGTGTCCGTGCCGATGGCGAGCGGCGCCTCGTAGGAGGCGAGCGCGGCACTGGAGCCACCGCCGGAGCCGCCGGGGATACGGGTGAGGTCCCACGGGTTACCCGTCGGGCCGTACGCGCTGTTCTCGGTCGAGGACCCCATGGCGAACTCGTCCATGTTGGTCTTGCCGAGGATGACGACGTCGGCCGCCTTGAGCCGCTGGGTGACCGTCGCGTCGTACGGCGGGATCCAACCCTCGAGGATCTTGGAGCCGACCGTGGTGGGGATGCCCTCCGTGGTGAAGATGTCCTTCAGCGCGAGCGGGACACCGGCGAGAGGACCGAGCTTCTCGCCCTTCGCGCGCTTCTCGTCGACGGCGCGGGCCTGGGCGAGCGCGCCCTCGCGGTCGACGTGGAGGAAGGCGTGGACCTTCTCGTCGACGGCCTCGATACGGGCCAGGTGGGCCTGCGTCACCTCGACGGCCGTGAGCTCGCCGGCGGCGATCTTCGCGGCGATCTCGGCGGCGGTGAGCTTGATGATGCTGTCCGACATGGTGATTAGTCCTCCCCCAGGATCTGCGGCACCTTGAAACGCTGCTGCTCCTGGGCCGGGGCGCCGGAGAGCGCCTGCTCGGGGGTGAGCGACGGACGGACCTCGTCCGCGCGCATGACGTTGGTCAGCGGCAGCGGGTGGGAGGTCGGCGGTACGTCTTGGTCGGCGACCTCGGAGACGCGGGCGACCGCGCCGATGATGTCGTCGAGCTGACCGGCGAAGTGCTCGAGCTCTTCGCCGGACAGCTCCAGACGCGCCAGCCGTGCGAGGTGGGCGACCTCCTCGCGCGTGATGCCAGGCATGCAGCGATCCTCAGGGGTGAGTGTGATGGTTTTGGCCCAATCCTATGGGGCGAGCCCCGCTGACCGTGAAACGGTTGTCTTCCCCCGCCGCGGCCTCCCCTTGCGACCCGGCCCGTACGTGTTGCCCCCCAACCCCGAAACCCGGCCCACGCCACGGCGGCTCTGCCCATGCCCCCTGCGCGGGGCCGGCGCCGCGCCTGCTGCCCGGCAGGGCCCGGGACCGGACGCTACGCGCACTGCGCAGGGCCGTCACCGATACCGCCGGGATCCGCTTCCCCGCCCGGCGGCGGGCCGCTGCCCGGCGGGGAAAGTCGGGAACACCGCCGTCAGAGGCCTACGTCACCGCGCGGCCCGACGTGCGGTTCGCGCGCGCCTGGGGCGGGGGGATCTCACCGGCCGCCGGAAGGGCCGGACGGTGCCAGCCGTGCTCGCCGCGGGCCAGCAGCCACGCCGTGGCCTCCTGCGGAGGCATCGCCGCGGCTACCAGCCACCCCTGCACCGCGTCGCAGCGGAGGTCCCTCAGCCGCTCCCAGGTCTCGTCGTCCTCGACGCCCTCCGCGACCACCAGCAGGCCGAGGGAGTGGGCGAGGTCCACGGTGCAGCGGACGATCTCCGCGTCCTCTGCGTCGACCGCGAGCCTGGCCACGAAGGAGCGGTCGATCTTCAGCTCGCTGACGGGCAGCCGGCGCAGGTGGACCAGGGACGAGTAGCCGGTGCCGAAGTCGTCCAGCGACATCTTCACGCCGTGGTCGGCGAGCCCGGCCAGGGTGTCCGCGGCCCGCTGCGGGTCCTCCAGCAGCACGTGTTCCGTTATCTCCAGCTGGAGCGCGCCCGCGGGGACGCCGTGCCGGGCGAGCCGCGCGGCCACGGCCCCGGCGAAGCCGGGCGTGTGGACGTCGCGGGGCGAGACGTTGACGGCGACCGGGACCTCGAGTCCCTGCGCGCGCCATGTGGCCACCTGGGCGAGTGCCGTCTCGAGGACGTACTCGGTCAGATGCGGCATCAGTCCGGAGGACTCGGCGATGGCGATGAACTCGTCCGGGGGGACCCGCCCCCGCTCGGGGTGGACCCAGCGGACGAGGGCCTCGAGACCGGCGACGTGCCCGTCGAAGCGGACCTTGGGCTGGTAGTGGAGTTCGACGTCTCCGGCGTCCAGCGCGCGGCGCAGGTCGCCGAGGAGACCGAGCCTGTCGGGGGTGTTGCTGTCGCGCTTGGATTCGTACACCTCGACGCCTGTCCGGTCGCGCTTGGCCTGGTACATCGCCACGTCGGCGCGGCGCAGCAACCCTTCGGCGTCCAGCGCGTGATCGGGGAAGACGGCCAGTCCGGCGCTGGCCTCCAGGACGAGGGTGAGCCCGTCGAGGTCGAGCGGGGAGGACAGATCGGCGACGAGGTGCCGGGCGATCCGCTGCGCGGACGTCGTCGAGTCGGCGGTGGGCAGCAGCACGGCGAACTCGTCGCCGCCGAGCCGCGCGGCCTCCGCTCCCCGCGGCAGGGCGAGCCGGAGCCGGTCGGCGATCTGCAGCAGAAGCCGGTCCCCCGCGAGGTGACCGAGTGTGTCGTTGACGGACCGGAAGCGGTCGAGGTCGATCAGGACGAGCGCGGCGCGTGCGCCGCTGCTCTCCGCGTCCTCCAGTGCGGACCAGGTGCGCTCCAGCAGCCACTGCCGGTTGGGCAGGCCGGTGAGCGGGTCACGCAGCTGCTCCTCGGCCCTGGCCCTGGCGATCCACAGCGTGGAGTCCAGTGCGATCAGCGGTACGGCGAACAGCGGCAGCAGCAGCGGCATCGCGACGGCGACGACGCAGATCAGCGGCGCTATGCCGACGAGCGCGACGGCGACGAGGCCCTGCCGCAGCAGGGCCGTGCGGGCGACGGTCGGCAGACCGCCGGCCTGCGGTGCCAGCACGTACCAGAGCAGTAGCCGGGTGGCGCCCAGATACGCGGTGGCGGCGAGGATCACCTCGGGCGCGGCCGCGGGCTCCCAACCGAGCGGGTCCCAGGGCCGCTCGACGGTGGGCACGACGTCGAAGAGGGCGAGCGCGAGCGCCGCCGCCCCGATGCCGAGGATGTCGACGGCGCCGTGCAGCACGCCCTGCCGCCAGCGGTTGCGGCAGGCGGCGCCGACGAGGGCCACGACGGCGAGGGAGACCAGCCCCGCCGCCACCCAGCCGAACAGGAGCAGGGTGGCGAGGGTGAGGGCGGCACCCGATCCCGCGCCGCCCAACCAGCGGTCGCGGCCGAGGGCGACGAGATGCCCGACGATGATCCCGGTGAGCACGGCGAGTGACCAGCCGGCGGTGCCGGTGGGGAAGAGCGCGTGCCCCTCCTGCAGGGCCCGTACGACTCCGATGCCCAGCACGAGCGCGGCAGTTGCCACGACGGCCGCGGGCAAGCCGGGTTTCCTGCCCACCAGGGCCGCGAGTGCACGCGGCCGTGAGACCGGGGCGGCGCTCTCGGTCGGTTTCATTCCCGTCCCTCTCACAGCCGGCGGTGCCTCGCGATGGCTCCCGTTGTCATGCCACCACGACTGAATCCCACCACGCAGCCGTGCACGACAGGCGCACATTTCAACAGTAGGCCGCGGGAGACCTGCACGGGCAGCGCTCTACAGCTCTTGCCCGAATGCGACCCGGCCACCCTTAACCATCTGGTATGCGGTGAACGCGTGACCTGTACTGGGCGTTCCACCGGCGCTCCGGGCGTCCGGATCCTGCCCCTCGTGCCGCGCCGGTGCGCCTCATGCGCCCCCGTCGAGCGCCCGTCCGAGCCCCTTTTGTCACGCCTCCTCGGTCACAGCAGCCTCACGAGCCGCCTCCGGTCCCTCTTCGAGAAGGACCGCGAAGCCCGACTCGTCCAGAACCGGCACCTTCAACTGCACGGCCTTGTCGTACTTGGAGCCGGGATTGTCACCGACCACCACGAAGCTCGTCTTCTTCGATACGGAACCGGCCACTTTCGCTCCGAGGCTCTGGAGCGCTTCTTTTGCGCCATCCCTGGTGTGGTTATCCAGCGTTCCGGTGACGACGACCGTCAGCCCCTCGAGCGGACGCGGCCCCGCGTCCTCCCCCGAGCCGTGCTCCTCCATCCGCACGCCCGCCGCACGCCACTTGCGCAGGATCTCGCGGTGCCAGTCCTCCTCGAACCACTGCTTGAGCGCGGCAGCGATGGTCGGGCCGACGCCGTCGACGGCCGCGAGCTCCTCCTGCGTAGCCTGCTCGATACGGTCGATGGACCGGAACTCACGGGCGAGCGCCTCGGCGGCCACCGGGCCCACATGACGGATCGACAGCCCCGTGATGATCCGGGCCAGCGGGCGCTCCTTGGCCGCCGCGATGTTCTCCAGCATCGCCACGGCATTCCTGCGCGGCTCGCCCTTCTGGTTGGCGAACACCGTCGCGATCTTGTCCTCGCCGGTCTTCTGGTCACGCTTGGGAAGGCCGCTGTCCTGGTCGAGGACGTACGCCTTGATGGGCAGCAGCTTGTCCATGGTGAGGTCGAACAGGTCGCCCTCGTCGGCCAGCGGCGGCTCCGCGGGCTCCAGCGGCTGGGTGAGCGCCGCGGCCGCGACGTAACCGAAGTGCTCGATGTCGAGAGCCCTGCGCCCCGCCAGGTAGAAGAGCCGCTCCCGCAACTGGGCCGGACACGAGCGGGCGTTGGGGCAGCGCAGATCGACGTCGCCCTCCTTCATGGGCCGCAGGGCGGTGCCGCACTCGGGACACTCGGCCGGCATCACGAACTCCCGCTCGCTGCCGTCCCGCAGATCCGCCACGGGGCCGAGGATCTCGGGGATGACGTCACCGGCCTTGCGCAACACCACCGTGTCGCCGATGAGGACGCCCTTGGCCTTGACCACGTCCTGGTTGTGCAGGGTCGCGAACTCGACCTCGGAGCCCGCCACCGTCACCGGCTCGACCTGTGCGTACGGGGTGACGCGGCCGGTGCGGCCGACTCCGACGCGGATGTTGACCAGCTTGGTGTTGACCTCTTCCGGCGCGTATTTCCAGGCGATCGCCCAGCGCGGCGCACGCGCGGTCGACCCCAGACGGCCCTGCAGCGGGATCTCGTCGAGCTTGACCACGACCCCGTCGATCTCGTGCTCGACGGAGTGGCGGTGCTCCCCGAAGTAGGCGATGAACTCCCGCACCTCCTCGAGCGAGCCGACCACCTTGTTGTGACGGGCGGTGGGCAGGCCCCACTCACGGAGCAGGTCGTACGCCTGGGAGAGCCGGTCGATCGTCAGGCCCTCGCGGGCGCCGATGCCGTGCACCACCATGCGCAGCGGCAGCGTGGCGGTGACCTTGGGGTCCTTCTGGCGCAGTGAACCGGAGGCCGAGTTCCGCGGGTTGGCGTAGGGCTGCTCTCCGGCTGCCACACGGCGGGCGTTGAGCTCCTGGAACTGCTCCATCGGGAAGTAGACCTCGCCGCGGATCTCCACGAGGTCGGGGATGCGGTCGCCCTTGAGCCGCTTCGGGATTCCGGCGATGGTCCGGACGTTCGGAGTGATGTCCTCGCCCACGCGCCCGTCGCCGCGGGTCGCCGCACGGGTCAGCCGGCCCTTCTCGTAGGTGAGGTTGACCGCGAGGCCGTCGACCTTCAGCTCGCACAGGAAGTGGTAGCCGGGGGCGCCGACGTCACGTGCGACGCGCTCGGCCCAGGCGGCGAGCTCCGCGTCGTCGAAGGCGTTGTCCAGGGAGAGCATCCGCTCGCGGTGCTCGACCTTGGTCAGCTCGGTCTCGTAGTCCCCCGCGACCTTCTGGGTCGGGGAGTCGGGCGTGCGCAGCTCCGGATAGCGCTCCTCGAGCCCTTCGAGCTCCCGGAGGAGCTTGTCGAACTCGGCGTCGCTGATGACGGGGCTGTCCTTCACGTAGTATCGGAAGCGGTGCTCCTCGATCTGCTCGGAAAGGAGCGCGTGCTCCTCCCGTGCCTGGGCGGGCAGGTTCGTCTGCTGTTCGCCGGCCACCGTTTCGTCCTCCCGTTGTCCGTGCACCCGTTACTCAGGGTTGTCCGCGAGGGATCTCGCGGCACGGACGCAGTGGGCGAGCGCCGCGCGGGCGTACGCGGGCGAGGCGCCCGCGAGCCCGCACGTCGGAGTGATCACGATCGACTCGGCGAGAGTCCCCGGATTCAGCCCCAGCCTGCGCCACAGTGTCCGTACGCCCTTGACGATATCGGCGCCCACCGACAATCCGGCCGACGCGGTGTCCGTGGAGGGGACGATGCCCGCGAAGAGTTTCGTGCCGCCTTCCACCGCCTCACCGATGGACTCCTCGTCACTTTCCGTAAGCAGTCCGAAATCGAACGAGATTCCCTGCGCGCCGGCGCGGCGCAGCAGCGCGAACGGCACGTCCGGTGCGCAGGAGTGCACGACCACCGGTCCCTCCGCGGCGGCCATGACCTCTCGCAGGGTGCTCTCGACGACCTGGCGGTCGACGGCACGGTACGTGCGGTAGCCGCTGGCGGTCCTGACATGGCCGCGCAGTACGGCCGTGAGCGACGGCTCGTCGAGCTGGAGCACGACACGGGCTCCGGGGACCCGGCGGCGCACCTCGGCGAGATGGTTACGCAGTCCCTCGGCGAGGGAGGCGGCGAGGTCCCGGCACGCGCCGGGGTCGCCGAGCGCGGCCTCGCCGCCGCGCCGTTCGAGGGCGGCTGCGAGCGTCCACGGGCCTACGGCCTGTACCTTCAGCGGGCCCTCGTAGCCCTGGGTGAACTCCTCGAGCGCGTCGAGGTCCTCGCCCATCCAGGAGCGGGCCCTGCGGGTGTCGCGACCGGGCCGGTCGCTGATCCGCCAGCCGCTCGGCTCCACATGGGCGTACATCTCGACGAGAAGGCCGACGGTCCGGCCGATCATGTCGGCGCCCGGCCCCCGGGCGGGCAGTTCCGCCAGGTGGACAAACTCCTCGAAGGACCCGGTGACCGTCCTCGCCGCCGCGCGTGCGTCACCGCCGGGCAGGGAGCCCACGCCGGTGGCGGGGCCCCATCGGAACTCGTTCTTCTCGCTCACCCCGGCAGCGTACGTGCCCCCGCGCTCAGCGCCCCGGCCGCACCGTCAGATCGTTGATCTCCGCGTCGCGCGGCAGGTCCAGCGCGGTCAGGATCGCCGTGGCGACCGACTCGGGGTCGATCCAGCGGGCGGGGTCGTACTCCTTGCCCTCCTGCGAGTGCACCTTGGCCTGCATGGGGCTCGCGGTGCGCCCCGGGTAGACGGAGGTGACCCGCACTCCGGCGGCGTGCTCCTCGTGGCGCAGGGAGTCGGCAAGGGCCTTCAGGCCGTGCTTGGAGGCGGCGTACGCGGCCCACTCGGCGTGGGCGGCGAGGCCGGCGCCGGAGTTGACGAAGACCACATGGCCCTGCGCGGCCCGCAGTTGGGGAAGGAACAGCCGGGTCAGCTCGGCGGGCGCGATCAGGTTCACGTTGAGCTGCTGGTGCCAGGTCTTCGGACGCAGGTCGCCCACCGGTCCGAGGTCGACGATGCCCGCGATGTGCAGCAGCGAGTCGACGCTCTCGGGCATGGACTGGTGCCCGAGGGCCCAGGAGATCCTGTCGGGGTCCGCGAGATCGGCGACGAGCGTGCCGGCTCCCGGGTAGCGCGCCTCGAATGCCTTGGCCCGGCCCGCGTCGCGCGCGACGAGGACGACATCGTCGCCCCGCTCGTGCAGACGACGGGCGACGGCCGCGCCGATGCCGGATCCTGCGCCGGTGATCAGATGGGTGGTCATGCCCGCCATGCTCGCACTACTGGATGCCGGCGGACTCCTCGAGGTACGCCATGGCGCCGGCGCCGTCCTCGGCGAAGAACACGAGGTCGGTGAGCGGCAGGGGCAGGAAGCCCTCGTCCTCCATCCGCTGGAACTGCTGCTTGAGGCCGTCGTAGAACCCAGCGGCGTTGAGCAGGACGACCGGCTTGGCGTGATGGCCGTGCTTCTTCAGCTCCAGGATCTCGGTCGCCTCGTCGAGCGTCCCGGTGCCACCGACCATGATCACGACCGCGTCGGACCTGGCGAGCAGCAGCGCCTTGCGCTCCGCGAGGTCCTTGGCGATCACCATCTCGTCGGCATTCGCCCGCGCCTTGGCCTGAAGGAACTCGACGGAGACGCCGACCAGCCGCCCGCCGGACTCCTGCACGCCGTCCGCAACGACCTTCATCAGCCCGCTCTCCGAACCGCCCCACACCAGCGTGTGCCCGCCCTTGCCGATGAGCTCGGCGAACTCGCGGGCGGGGCGGGTGTAGCGCTCGTCGAGATCGGCGGCGGAGAGGAAGACGCAGATGTTCATGCGGCCACCGTAAAGGGGGGCACCGACATCCCGGACGCGGCGCCGGCGTTGCGCGCTGCGGCGGCCCGGTTGCCGACAGCGCAACTCCTCGTCCGGGAAGCGCCGTTCGAGACCTGCCCGGCGGCCGCACAGGGCAACACCGAGCGCGTCGGCCGGACGACGGCCCTCCTCGCCTCGGGGCGGCGGGGTGAGGCGCTCGCCGACCCGAGGCCGCCACTGCTGCTTGACGGGCCAGACGCACGAAGTGGCGCCGGCGCTGGTCCGGCTCTTCAGCGAATGACGCCCCGCGCGGGAGCCGACGCGCCGGCCCATGGATGGGCGTGGCCGGAAGTGCCGCCTCACCACGGCCCGTTGGCGCCGATCATGTCCCTGACCACACTTGTAGGGTGCCTGGTATGAGCCGAGTGACCGTCAACGGTGCAGCGATCCACTACAGCGACCAGGGCCCTGCCGACGGCGTGCCTGTCGTCCTCGTCCACGGGCACCCTTTCAACCGGTCCCTCTGGGCGCCCCAGGCCGAGTCCCTGACCGCGGCCGGGTACCGGGTGATCGCCCCCGACCTGCGCGGTTACGGCGAGAGCGAAGTGATCCCCGGCAAGACCCTGCTCTCCGACTTCGCCGACGACATCGCGGGCCTCCTCGACCATCTCGGTCTCGAGCGCGTGGTGGTCGGCGGGGTCTCCATGGGCGGCCAGATCGCGATGGAGTTCCAGCGTTCGTACGCGCCGCGCGTGCGGGCACTCGTCCTGTCGGACACGTCCCCGGTCGCGGAGACGGAGGAGGGCAAGGCCTTCCGCAACAGCCTCGCCGACCGGCTGCTCTCCGAAGGCATGGACGGGTACGCGGACGAAGTGATCGACAAGATGCTGGCGGCGTACAACGTCACGGCGATGCCGGACGTCGCGGCGCAGGTGCTGACGATGATGCGTGCGACCGCTCCCGAGGGCGCGGCTGCGGCGCTGCGCGGCCGCGCGGAACGGCCCGACTATCGCGACACGCTGGCCGCGGTACAGACGCCGGTGCTGATCATCGTCGGGACGGACGACGCGTACACCCCGGTCTCCGACGCGGAGGCGATGCGTGCTCTGGTCCCGCACGCCACGCTCACGGTGATCGAGAGCGCAGGGCACCTTCCGGGGGCCGAGCAGCCCGCACGGTTCAACGCGGCACTGCTGGCGTTCCTCAAGGAGCAGGTGGCCTAGCGCATCCCCTGCCGGACCTTGTCCGGATCCGGTCGGACCCGTCCGGATCCGGACGGGGCTTCCTAGGCGACCGCCGTCGCCCGCCGGGTCGTCGTCGCGATCGTCGCCGAACCGACCACCCGCGTGCCGTCGTAGAGGACGACCGCCTGGCCGGGGGCCACGCCGCGGACCGGCTCGGTGAAGGTGACCCGCAGCTCGGAGCCGTCGACCAGTTCTGCCGTCACCTCCGTCTCCCCGCCGTGGGCGCGCAGCTGGGCGGTGTACGTGCCGGGGCCCTCCGGGGCCGCGCCGCACCAGCGGGGCTTGATCGCGGTCAGGGCCGTGACATCGAGGGCCTCGACCGGGCCGACGGTCACCGTGTTGTTCACCGGGGAGATGTCCAGGACGTAGCGCGGCTTGCCGTCCGGCGCGGGATGGCCGATGCGCAGGCCCTTGCGCTGCCCGATGGTGAACCCGAAGGCGCCGTCGTGGCTGCCGAGCTTCGTGCCCGACTCGTCGACGATGTCACCCTCCGCGGTACCGAGGCGGTCCGCCAGGAAGCCCTGGGTGTCACCGTCGGCGATGAAGCAGATGTCGTGGCTGTCGGGCTTCTTCGCGACCGCGAGCCCGCGCCGCTCGGCCTCCGCCCGGATCTCGTCCTTGGTGGTCAGCGTGTCGCCGAGCGGGAACATCGCGTGCGCGAGCTGCCTCTCGTCGAGGACGCCGAGCACGTACGACTGGTCCTTGGCCATGTCGCTGGCGCGGTGCAGCTCGCGGCTTCCGTCGTCCTTCAGGACCACGGTGGCGTAGTGGCCGGTGCACACCGCGTCGAAGCCCAGCGCGAGGGCCTTGTCGAGCAGCGCGGCGAACTTGATCTTCTCGTTGCAGCGCAGGCACGGATTGGGCGTGCGTCCCGCCTCGTACTCGGCGATGAAGTCCTCGACGACGTCCTCGCGGAAGCGTTCTGCCAGGTCCCACACGTAGAAGGGGATGCCGATGACGTCCGCGGCACGGCGGGCGTCGCGCGAGTCCTCGATGGTGCAGCAGCCACGGGCACCCGTGCGGAAGGACTGCGGGTTCGCGGAGAGCGCCAGGTGCACACCGGTCACGTCGTGACCGGCCTCTGCCGCGCGGGCGGCGGCGACGGCGGAGTCCACGCCGCCGGACATGGCGGCGAGGACACGGAGGGGACGCTGGGAAGTCTGAGTCATAGCGCTACCAGGGTACGGGTGCCGGGGAACCGAAAGCTCGCGAGTATGCGTTGTGACCGTCATGGGCAGCGACAACAAGCAGGGCGGGGACGGCAGGAAGCGCGGCGTGAGCCGGCGGGCCGTGCTGATCGGCGGCGGGGCGGCGGTCATCGGAGGGGGCGTCCTCGCGGAGGAGGAGCTGCGCCGGCTGTGGCGGGGCATGCCGTGGGTGCGCACGCCGCGCAAGGAGGGCGAGATCGACCACGCGGGCGCGCAGTGGGTCGCGGCCAACGCGGCGAACTGGCGGCTGGCCGACCGCCCCGACGACTTCGAGATCGACCGGGTCGTCATCCATGTCGTGCAGGGCAGTTATCCGACCGCGCTCAAGGTCTTCAGGGACCCTCTGCACGGCGCGGCGACCCACTACGTGGTGCGCAAGGACGGCCATGTGGCGCAGATGATCCGCGAGCTCGACGTCGCGTACCACGCCGGGAACCGCTCGTACAACGAGCGCAGCATCGGCATAGAGCACGAGGGCTTCGTGGACCGGCCACAGGACTTCACCGACGCGATGTACCGCGGCTCGGCGAAGCTGACGGCGGACATCTGCGTGCGCCACGGCATACCGGTGGACCGGGAGCACATCGTAGGACACGTCGAGGTCCCGGGGACGGACCACACCGACCCGGGGCCGCACTGGGACTGGCCGAAGTACATGAAGCTCGTCGCGGCGGAGATGCCGGCGGCCCGGCGGGCGGCGGAGGCGACAGAGAACAGCGCCTGAGCCGCCCGGGCGCCGGTGCGGGGCGCCCGGGCGTCGCCGTCCCCCGGTTTCGAGCAGGGCCGCGCTAGCTCAGGCCCGCCGTACGCGCCCGCTCGACCACTGGACCGATGGCCCGGGCGACGGCTTCCACGTCGGCCTTCGTCGAGGTGTGGCCGAGGCTGAAGCGCAGGGTGCCGCGGGCGAGGTCCGGGTCCGTGCCCGTGGCGAGCAGGACGTGGCTGGGCTGCGCGACACCGGCGGTGCAGGCGGAGCCGGTGGAGCATTCGATGCCCTGGGCGTCGAGCAGCAGGAGCAGCGAGTCCCCCTCGCAGCCTGGGAAGGTGAAGTGCGCGTTGGCGGGCAGCCGGTCGTCCGGGTCGCCGCCGAGGATCGCGTCGGGGACGGCGGTCCGCACGGCGCGCACGAGGTCGTCGCGCAGGGAGCCGATGTCGCGGGCGAAGTCCTCGCGGCGTTCGGTGGCCAGCCGGCCGGCCACCGCGAAGGCGGCGATGGCCGGGGCGTCGAGGGTGCCGGAGCGTACGTGGCGTTCCTGGCCGCCGCCGTGCAGGACGGGGACGGGGCTGTACTCGCGGCCGAGCAGCAGGGCGCCGATGCCGTACGGGCCGCCGATCTTGTGCCCGGAGACCGTCATCGCCGCGAGCCCCGACGCGGCGAAGTCCACATCCAGCTGCCCGAAGGCCTGGACCGCGTCGGCGTGCAGCGGTACGCCGAACTCCTTCGCCACGGCCGCGAGTTCGGCGACCGGCATGACGGTTCCGATCTCGTTGTTGGCCCACATGACGGTGGCGAAGGCAACGTCGTCCGGGTTCCGGCCGATGGCCTCCCGCAGCGCCTCGGGGTGGACTCTGCCGTACGGATCGACGGGCAGGTACTCGACGGTCGCGCCCTCGTGTTCGCCGAGCCAGTCCACCGCATCGAGCACGGCGTGGTGTTCGACCGGGCTGGCCAATATGCGGGTGCGGGCGGGGTCGGCGCCGCGGCGTGCCCAGTACAGGCCCTTCACCGCGAGGTTGTCCGCCTCGGTACCGCCCGAGGTGAAGACGACTTCGCTCGGCCTGGCGCCGAGTGCCTCCGCGAGCGTCTCGCGGGCCTCCTCGACGGTACGGCGGGCCCGTCGCCCGGCTGCGTGGAGTGCGGACGCGTTGCCGGTGACGGAGAGCTGGGCGGTCATCGCCTCGACGGCCTCCGGCAGCATCGGAGTGGTCGCGGCGTGGTCGAGGTAAGCCATGGTGGCCTCGATTCTACGAGGCTCAGTGGGGGCGCGGACGCGGCGCAGGGGCGCACGGGCCCCGGGCCTGCGCCCCGGGCCGGACGGGTGGGGGGCCGGGAGCGGCTCTGTCCCGGCCGGGACCGTCGGCGATCAGCCTCCGAAGCCCCAGACGACCGTGCCATTGGCGGTCACGAGCACGGCGAGCACCACGAGATCGGCGATGCCGAGGGCAAGGCCGAGGAAGGCGCGGCCGCGGCGTACGGTGCCGCGCCGGAGGGCGAGCGCCGCGAGCACGACGGCGGTGGGGCCGAGCACGATGTTCATCACGAGCAGCCCGACGAGGCCGAGCACGAAGGCCGCGACGGCCATGCCGTCGGCGTCCTTGCGGCCTTCCGCCGCGGGGCCGTCCCCCGGGCCGTTCGCGACCGTCGGCGCCTCGGGGGTGTCTTCGGCGCCGGCCGCCGCGGACGGGCGGCGGTCGCCGCCGTGGGGCCGGGGACGTACGAGTTCGGCGAGTTGCATGACGTCTCTCCTTCCGGTTCCGGTACGAGGACTGTGCGGGCGGTTCAGTCGCGCCGGGCCCGGCCGCGCTCGCGCACGGCGAAGACGAGCAGCCAGCATCCGATGGCGGAGGCTGCCACCAGCGAGACGGACGCGGGGAGTTGGACCACGGCGCCCAGCATGATTCCGAGCAGAAGAAGTGCTGCTACCAGGGCGATCATCGTCATCCTTTCGGCGACTTCTAGGTGAACAGTTGTTAGTACGAGTGTTCACTGACTGGTGAGTCTACTCTTCCCTTCTTCGGAGAACGGTTGTTTACTCGATGTCATGAGTCACACCGCCGGCATCCGCCAGGCCCAGAAGCAGAAGACCCGACAGGCCCTCCTCGAGGCCGCGCTGGAGCTGCTCGAGGAGCAGAGTCTGAGCAGCCTCGGGCTGCGCGAGGTCACTCGGGCCGTGGGTGTCGCGCCGACCGCGTTCTACCGGCACTTCCGCGACACGGCGGACCTCGGGGTGGCTCTGGTCGAGGAGACGCTCGGCAGCCTGCACCTCACGATCGGGGAGGCACTGCGCGAGCCCCACGACGAGGCCCGCATCGAGCGGACCGTGGCGCTGGTCGCCGGACTCGTCCGCACCTTCCCCGCCCACGTCCGCTTCATCGCCCGCGAGCGGCACGGCGGCGTGGCGGCGGTCCGCGCGGCGATAGGCGAGCAACTCGACCGTTTCTCCGAGGAGGTGGCGGCCGCGTTCGCCGACGAACCGGAGTCGGCCGGCTGGAGCGAGGAGGACCTCCGGATGCTGGCCGGCGTATACGTCGACCACATGGTGATGACGGCCTCGTCGTTCCTGGAGGCCGGCCCCGGCGGCGAGGACAGGGTCCGCGCCTTGGCCGTACGGCAGTTGCGCCTCATCAGCCTCGGCCGCCGCCACTGGCTGGACGCGCCCTGACCTGCCCGCCGGAAACGCACCGGCTGCCTCCCACCACAGGGGGCGGGAGGCAGCCGGAGACGTTCTTGACGGCGGGGCGCGCCGATGCGGCAGAACCGCAGGCGGAACTACTGGCCCCGAGGGGCCTTGGCCAGCTGACGGGACTGGGCCACCAGTCGGTCCGCGGAGTCCCAGACGTCCGCGTCCTCCTCGAGGAAGCCGCCTGCCAGGTTCCGCGTCGTGATCGAGACCCGCAGCGGGCCGGGCGCCGGGCGGCAGCGGATGTGGGTGGTCAGCTCGACCGTCGGGGTCCAGCCGGAGAGCCCGAGCTCGAACGACGTCGGCGGCAGCGCGTCCACCGTCAGCAGCAGGGACAGCGGGTCCGCGTCGCGGCCGTCCGCGAGACCGAACCAGCCCCGCATCTCACCCTTGCCGGAGGGCGCGCCGATCGCCCATCCGACCGTCGCCGGATCCAGCTTGATGTCGAGCCGCTCGGTGATCGCGGAGCTGCCGGGTATCGAAGGCTGCCCGTCGGCCGGTCCGAGGCACTGCTCGAGCGGCGGGATCGCCGGGGGCGCGGCGGCGGTGCGGACGTCGTCGGGCAGGGAGTCCAGATCGCCGTAGGTGGCCAGCACACGGATCCGCTCGACCTCAGTGCCGTCCTCCTCGTACTGGAAGAGGGAGGCCTGACCGGTGGAGAGCGTGCGGCCGGTGCGCACCGCCTGGGTGCGGATCACCGCGGGCCCCGGTTGGGAGGCCGTGAGGTAGTGCGCCGACACGGAGAAGGGGTCGGGGTGCGGCAGCGCGTCACCGAGCGCCCGACCCATGAGGGCCAGCAGATAGCCGCCGTTGACGGCGTGGATGATCGTCCAGCCCGCCGAGAGTTCCACGTCGTAGACGCCGTCCGCACGCCGCGTGATCGCCGTGTCCCGGTCGAATTCACTGTTTCCGACGGTCGCCTGAGTCGCTGCTTCTGCCATGGCGGTACGGTACAACAGACAACTACTAAGCGGTAGCTTTGCGCGCGTCACACCGCTGCCATGCGGCCGGCCGCTCCTGGTCAGGAGCCGGTCCTCACTCCCTCGCCTCCGAACGCCGGTTCCAAGCACGCGGCGCCCGCCAGTGGAATCGCATCGCCAGCAGCCGCAGGACGAACGCCGTCACCACGGCCAGCCCGCTCGTGAACGGATTCAGCGCATCGAAGCGGATGCACAGCACCACCATCGCCGCACCCACCATCGCGGGCACGGCGTACAGGTCACGGTCCCAGCGCAGCAGCGAGGGCACCTCGTTGGCCAGCACATCGCGCAGCACACCGCCGCCGACGGCCGTGGCGAGCCCGAGGGTGGCGGAGGAGGTGAGTCCGAGACCGTACTCGTACGCCTTGGTCGTGCCCGTCACGCAGAAGAGGCCCAGCCCGGCCGCGTCGAAGACGTTGACCGCGACCTGGATCCGCTCCACGTGCGGGTGCAGGAAGAACACCAGCGCCGTCGCGACCAGCGGCGTGACGAAGTACCCGAGATCGGTGAAGGCCGCGGGCGGTACTGCCCCGATGATCAGGTCGCGCAGCAGCCCGCCGCCCAGCGCCGTGACCTCGGCGAGGACCGCCATGCCGAACACGTCGAAGTTCTTGCGGACGGCGAGCAGTGCCCCTGAGATCGCGAAGACGAAGATGCCGACGATTTCGAGAGCATGCTGGACGGAGGGCGTGAACAGTTCTTGGAGCACCGGACAGTTCTACAACGCCCGGTGCTCCAAGGTGTGCGGCAGTCCGTCAGCCGGTCTTGGCCGACTCCGCTCCGGAGGCGTCCGACTCCGATTCGTCGACCTCGTCGGCGGCGTCCGTACCGGCATCGGCGTCGGCGTCGCCCGCGGGAGGCGCGTCCTCCGCCTTGGCCGGAGCATCGGCCTCCGCGCCGTCGGTCTCGACAGGAGCGTCGCTCTTCGCCGAAGCGTCGGTCGCGACCGGAGTCTCGATCTCGGCGTCGGCCTTCACCGGCTCCTCCGGCTTCGCCTGCTCCTCGGCCTCCGCGCAGTCCTGCTCCTTCCCCTTCTCCGCCGACGCGTCCCCGGACGACTGCACCGGGATCACCACCTTGTCGGCGTCGGGGCCCTCAGCCGCGACGGCCTTGGTCTCCGTGACCGCCTCGATGCCGGTCGGGCGCGTCAGCTCCAGCGTCCCCGCCTCGATCTCCGCCGCGAAGTGGCACGCCACCTTGTGCCCGTCACCGACGTCCGTCAGCACCGGGCGTTCGGCCGCGCACCTGTCCTGGGCCCAGGGGCACCGGGTGTGGAAGCGGCAGCCGGCCGGCGGGTTGGCCGGCGAGGGGAGGTCGCCCTGGAGCAGGATCCGCTCGCGGCGGTCCTCCACCTCGGGGTCGGGCACCGGGACCGCCGACATGAGCGCCTTGGTGTACGGGTGCTTGGGCCCCGCGTACAGCGCGTCGCTCGGCGCCTCCTCCACGAGGGAGCCGAGGTACATGACCCCGATGACGTCCGAGATGTGCCGGACGACCGCCAGGTCGTGGGCGATGACGAGGTACGTCAGGCCCATCGACTCCTGGAGCTCCTCCAGCAGGTTGATCACCTGCGCCTGCACCGACACGTCGAGCGCCGAGACCGGCTCGTCGCAGATGATCACGTCGGGCTCGAGGACCAGCGCACGGGCGATGCCGATGCGCTGGCGCTGACCGCCGGAGAACTCGTGCGGGTAGCGGGAGAGCGCGTTGGCGGGCAGGCCGACCTTGGCGAGGATCTCCTTGATCCTCTCCCTGCGCTCGTCCTGGTCCTTGCCGATCCCGTGCGCGGCCATGCCCTCGCTGAGGATCGACTCGATGTTCTGACGCGGGTTGAGGCTGCCGAGCGGGTCCTGGAAGACCATCTGCAGACGCCGGCGGTACCGGCGCATCTCCTCCTCCGGCAGCTTCGCCAGGTCCGTCCCGTCGAAGACGACCTCACCGTCGGTGATGTCCACGAGACGCAGCACACCGCGGCCGAGCGTCGTCTTGCCACAGCCCGACTCGCCCACCAGCCCGTACGTCTGGCCGGCCTCGACCTTCAGCGACACACCGTCGACGGCATAGACATGGCCGACAGTGCGGTTGAAGAGGAGGCCCTTCCTGACGGGGAAGTGGACCTTCACATCGTCGAGTTCGAGCAGGCTCATGCCGAGACCTCCGCCTTGGGCTTGGGAAGGACCGGGTTGACGCAACGCACCTGGTGTCCGGCCGCGCGTGGTTCGGTCAGTTCGGGTGTGCCGGTCAGGCACTCCATCGTGTAGTAGTCGCAGCGCGGCGCGAAAGCGCAGCCGTCCGCCCAGGCGATCCGGTCGTTGATGGATCCGCGGATGGGGCTGAGCGGTTCGCCGCGCGGCGCGTCCAGCCGGGGGATGGACCCGAGCAGACCGTGCGCGTACGGGTGGGTGGGGTGCGCGAACAGCTCGCGGCGGCCCGCGGATTCGACGGCCCGGCCCGCGTACAGCACGTTGACCTGGTCGCAGAGGCCGGCCACGACGCCCAGGTCGTGGGTGATCATCAGCAGGGCGGTGCCCTCCTGGTCGACCAGTTCCTTGAGCAGTTCCAGGATCTGCGCCTGGATGGTCACGTCGAGCGCGGTC
The DNA here is from genome assembly GCF_056835925.1 of Streptomyces sp. WAC00040. Lineage (NCBI taxonomy): Bacteria > Bacillati > Actinomycetota > Actinomycetes > Kitasatosporales > Streptomycetaceae > Streptomyces > Streptomyces sp. WAC00040. The sequence goes on along the minus strand of NZ_JAKQZE010000001.1, from coordinate 3,354,027 downwards.
GTCGGCTCGTCGGCGATGAGCAGCCGGGGAGCGCACGCGACGGCCATGGCGATGAGCGCGCGCTGGCGCATGCCGCCGGACAGCTGGTGCGGGTACTCCTTGAGCCGCCGGGTCGGGTCGGGGATGCCGACCCGGTCCAGCAGGTTCGCCGCTTCCTTGCGGGCGGCCTCGCCCTTGAGTCCGCGGTGGCGCTCGAGGATCTCCGTGACCTGGACACCGATGGGGACGACCGGGTTCAGCGAGGACAGCGGGTCCTGGAAGATCATCGCCAGCTGGCTGCCGCGCATGTCCCGCAGCTTGCGCGGGCTCAGGCTCAGCAGGTCCTGGCCGTCGAACTCCGCGCGCCCGCCGACCTTCACGCCCTTGCCGGGCAGCAGGCCCATCAGGGCGAGCGAGGTCACGGACTTGCCGCAGCCCGACTCGCCCACGAGGCCCACGACCTGGCCCTGATCGACGTCGAACGAGACACCGTCGACGGCCGTGGAGTCCTTGCGGCCCTTGGCGGTGAAGGTGACGCTGAGTTCTTCAACTGAGAGCAGTGCCATGGGACTTCAGCCTCGCAGCTTCGGGTCGAGGGCTTCGCGCATGGCCTCGCCGAGCAGGGTGAAGCCGAGGGCGGTGATGATGATGCCGATGGCGGGATAGGCCGCCATCATCGGCTCGTTGTCGAAGAACCGTTCAGCCTGGGCGAGCATGACGCCCCACTCCGGGATCGCCGGGTCGGGGTTGCCGAGGCCCAGGTAGGACAGGGCCGCGGCCTCGATGATCGCGGTGGCGAGGCTCAGCGTCGCCTGGACGATCACCGGGCTGAGCGAGTTCGGCAGGATCTGGGTGAGGACGATCCGCTTCTTGCGGATGCCGAGCGCCTTGGCGGCGAGCACGTAGTCGCTGCTGCCCTGCACCAGCATCGAACCGCGCAGCAGTCGCGCGAAGATCGGGATCTGCACGACGCCGACCGCGATCATCACGGTGGTCAGCGACTGCCCCATCACCGCGGCGATGGAGACCGCCAGCAGCAGCGACGGCAGCGAGAGCATGATGTCGGTGAAGCGCATGATCACCGTGTCGACGCGCTCGCCGGCCCTGCCGCCGAGGGTCGCCGCGGCACCGGAGAGAACGCCGACGAGGGCGCCGACGATCAGACCGATCAGCATCGACACGACGCCGACCATCAGGGTCTGTCGGGCTCCGACGAGGATCCGGGAGAACATGTCGCGGCCCAGGTGATCCAGGCCGAACCAGTTCCCGTCGCGCGCGCCGACGAATTCGCCCCTGTTGGCGAAGACTTCGCCGCGCCATGTCTGGGCGGACGGGCTGTGCGGAGCGAGCCACGGTCCGACGATCGCGAGGAGCACGAACAGCGCGATGATGACGGCGCCGATGATGGCCATCTTGCTGGCCTTGAGCCGCCGCATGGCCTCGCGCCACAGGCTCGCGCCGCTCGTGACCTCCGACGTCTGCATCAGCTCCGCGAGCCGGTCGATCTTGTCGGCCTTCTTCGTCATGGTCGTCACGTCAGTGCACCCGCACTCTCGGGTCGATAAGGCTGTACGCGAGGTCGACCAGGAGGTTGATGAGGACGTACACCATCGCGATGAAGAGGATGAACCCGACGAGCACCGGGTAGTCGCGGGCGTCGATCGAGGTGCGGATGAAGTTGCCGATCCCGTTGAAGGAGAAGACCGACTCGGTCAGCACCGCGCCGGACAGCAGGCTTCCGGTCAGCAGACCGACGGCGGTGACCACGGGAAGCAGCGCGTTGCGCAGCACGTGCCGGCCGCGGACGACCCGCTTGTCGAGACCCTTGGACTCGGCCGTGCGGACGTAGTCCTCACCGAGGACCTCCAGCACGCTGGCCCGGGTCATGCGCACGATGACGGCGAGAGGGATCGAGGACAGCGCGATGGCGGGCAGGATCAGATGGTGGATCGCGTCCAGGCTGGCGTCCAGCTCGCCGGTCAGCAGGCCGTCGAGGACGGCGAAACCGGTGACGTCGGTGGCGTCCATGCCGGTGTCGAGCCGTCCGTAGCTCGGGAACATCTGCAGCTGGACGGCGAAGATCCCCTTGAGGATCAGGGCGAGGAAGAAGACCGGGATGCAGATGCCGATGAGCGACCCGGACACCGCACCGACGTCGAGCCAGCCGCCGCGGCGCTTGGCCGCCAGGTAGCCCATCGGAATGCCGACAACGATGGCAATGAGGATCGCGACGATGCTGAGTTCCACCGTTGCCGGGAACCGTGTCGCGAACTCGTCCCACACGGGCTGACCGGTCTGGGTGGATGTGCCGAGGTCCAGTTCGAAGATGCGCTTGAGGAAGCGCCAGTACTGGACGTAGACGGGCTGGTCGAGCCCGAGGGCCCGGTTGATACGCGCCACTTCGGCTTCGGTCGCCCGCTCGCCCAGGATCGCTGAGGCGGGTCCGCCGGGCAGCCGGTTCAGCCAGAGGAAGAGCAGAACCGACAGGCCGAGCAGGGTGGGTATGAGCTGTAGCAGTCTTCGTACGACGAGTCGCAGCACCCCGCGTGCCCCTTTCTTACGTGCGTCGATGCGGGTCCGCCCGGCCACCGAGGATCTGTGGCCGGGCGGACCCGCTGGGGTTTCGATTACTTGAAGGAGACCTCGGCGAAGTTCTCCTGCGTCAGCGGGGAGACCTTCGGCGGGTTGACGTTCTTGGCGAACGCGATCGCCGGCGGGGAAGCCGAGATCGGGACACCCGGGACGTACTCCATGATCGTCTCGTTGGCCTTCTTGTAAGCCTCGACGCGACCTGCGGGGTCGGTGACCTTCGAGGCGGCGTTCACCGCGTCGAAGACCTTCTTGTCGTTGAAGCCCCACTGCTTGTCGGGACCGGCGAACCAGGTGCCGATGAAGTTGTAGCCGTCGTTGAAGTCACCGGTCCAGCCCAGCATGTGCAGGGCGCAGGAGCCGGCCTCGGTGGCGTCCAGGTAGTCCGGGGCCCACTTCATCGCCTTCGGGGTGACCGTGATGCCGGCCTTCTCCAGGTCCGCCTTCATGCGCTCGAACATGTCCTGCGGCGCCGGCATGTAGGGGCGCGTGACCTCGGTCGGGTAGCAGAACTCGATCTTGAGCTTCTCCTCACCGGCCTTCTTGAGGAGCTCCTTGGCCTTGTTGGTGTCGAACGGGTAGGTCTTCACCTTGTCCGAGAAACCGGCGACCGTGTCGGGCATGAACTGGGTCGCGGCCTTGCCGCCGTCGGGCAGCTGCGTCTTGACGATGCCTTCGCGGTCGATGGCGTGCGAAATGGCCTGCCGGACCTCGAGCTTCTTCAGGGCGGGGTTCTTCGACTGCGTCATACCGACGTAGAAGATGTTGAAGACGTCACGGGTCGGAACCTCGTAACCCTCCTTCTCCAGCGTCTTCACATCGGCCGGAGCGACCAGGTCGTAACCGTCGATGTCACCGGCCTGCAGCGCCTGACGGCGGCCGGCCTCGGTGTCGATCGTGCGGAAGACCAGGTTCTTGACCTTGGCCTTCTCGCCCCAGTAGTCGTCGAAGCGCTCAAGGGTGACTTCCTTGTTGCCCTTGTTCCACTTCGTGATCTTGTACGGGCCGGTGCCGGCGACCGTGCCGGCCTCCTGGCTGTACTTGGGGTACGTGATCGCGTCGCCCTTGGCGGTCGCGTCCTGCTTCGCGTACTCCTTGATGGCCTTCGGCGAGTGGATCGCCAGCGCCTGGAGGGAGAAGCCGCCCGGCAGGTTCGCCGAGGGCTCATTGACCTCGATGACCGCCGTGCTCTCGTCCTTCACCGTGCAGGACTTGTAGTTCGGCTTGGGGGCTTCCTTGTCCTCGTTCTTGGCGAAGCCGCCCATGATGGTCTGCCAGTAGTAGGAGACCGCGCTCGACTGGTAGGTGCCCTTCCAGTTGAACCAGTGGTCGTAGTTCGCGCAGACCGCGGCGGCGTTGAACGCCTCTCCGTCGTGGAACTTCACACCCTTGCGCAGGTTGAACGTCCACACCTTGCCGGCCGGGTCGCTCGACCACTTCTCGGCGAGACCGCCGACGAGCTTGCTGCCGCCGGACTCGTGCTCGAGCAGGGCCTCGAAGGCCTGACGGGTGACCCGGAAGGTCTCACCGTCGCTCGCGAGCGCAGGGTCGAGGGAGCCGGGGTCACCGGCGCCGGCGAACACGAACGTGTCCTTGTCGCCGCCCTTGTCACCGTCCTTGCCCCGCTCGCTGGCGCAGCCGGTGGCGATCAGGCCGACGGCCACCGCCGCCGTGATCGCCCGGACAGCTCCGGACTTGAATATTCGCATGGGTCCACCCCGAGGTTCCGCCGTGGGAGAGGTCTTGACGGCCGAACACTACAGACGGGAGACACCTGGGAGAACAGTCCGGATAGCGGTGATACCTACTCGAGACCCGGACACTCAACAAACCGGGCAGATACGGGACATCCCCGCCAGGCGATTTAACACCCTTGACATCCGACGGAGTTCGTTCCCGTCATTTCCGCAGCGGCCCAGCTCAGCGGGTGTGCGGCGGAGGATATCCGTACCCGCCGCCGGCGGCCGGTGCCCCCGCGTGGGCGTCGCGGTCGTAGAAGGGGCGGGCATTGACACGCATCCACATGGTGACCGGGTCGTACTCGTCGGACATGGCCACGGTCGACACCGGCAGGCCGTCCGGCACGGCGGCCACCGACTGTCGCATCATCACCCGCACCGTCTCGACCGCCTGCGGGCCGGTGTCGTAGAGATCCAGACCGATGGCCAGGTACGCGGGCCCCACCGCGGGCTGCACCCAGGCACGCCGCAGCGAGCGGACGGCGGGGGTGCGGTGGGCGTTCTGCGTGAGCAGGGCGTAGAACTGCGGGATCTCGATCGCCGGGTCCGACAGCCGCAGCGGTCCCGCCGGCATCCGGTCCAGACCCGTGGCGATCCGGCGCAGATCCAGCCACGGCACGCCGACACCGCCGCCGGGCGCGTGCGGGTTCAGCCAGATGCCCCAGCGGTCCGGGTAGAGGGCGCGGGCGATGTCCCGGCCGGTGGTGACCTCGTGCGCACGGTTCCAGCCGGAGACGGCCAGCTCCTGGGGGGAGGTGACGCAGGGGGCGTAACAGACGCCGTCGATCTCCATGTTGCCGTACTGGGCGTCGGGCGAGCCGGGCTGTCCGTGCCACAACAGCATCCAGATCCGGCCGCCCGCGGGGTCGGCCAGGGCGTGCAGCAGCGCCTCGTACGCGTCGTAGCGGCCGGGAGTCACCTGGCGCAGCATGTGCTCGACCTGCCCGGCCGCCGCGGTGCCTGACGCACTCACCCTGTTCCGCCCCTCGTTCGGTCCCACCGTTCCGCACAGCCTCTGTCAGGCTGGTCAGGCCATCAAACCAGCTTAATCGGCCCTCCCGACAAAGACTTGACCACAGGGTCTCTCTTTCGTGTCAGGCCCGAGCCCTACACGTGCTGTCGTTGATAGAAGGGGCGCACCCGCTCGAGCATCCAGTCGGCCACCGGATCCTGCGCGACATCGAGAAGCACCAGGTTGACCGGCCACGGCGGCTGGACCCGGCCCATGGCCCGCCCGAGGGCGTCCATCGGGGCGTTGCGCTCGACGCCCTCCCATGACGAGAGCTGCACACCGATGAAGAGTGTCGGCGCGTCGCCCTCGATGGAGGCGAGCGCGCGGCGGCCCGTCAGCACGACGCCGACGGCCTCGAACTCGCCTGCCGCGGCAGCGAGGAAGTCGACCGGCTCCTCCTGCCAGTCCGGCTCGAAGAGCCGCACCCGGCCGCCGGAGGCCGGACCCTCGAGCGGCGTCCGCCCCACCCGGCACAGCTCGGCGACCGCGGCGGGCGGCAACGGGGCGCCCACGGCGCCGCCCGGATTCACGGCGATACCGAGCTGCGGGGGCAGCCCGCGGGCGAATTCCCGGGCGGGCGCGACGGTGAACGGCATATGGGCGCCGACGCACTGGAGGAACTGCTGTTCCGAACTGAAGACGGGGACGTACGCGGCGCCATCGATCTCCATGGTCGGCAGATCGAGGTCGCGGCTCTCCTGGCTGCCGCCGTTGGGCAGCGGGACCCATATCGGGCTGCGGCCGAGCACCTCGACGAGGCGGCCGCCGGCCGCGGGGTTGCCGAGGGAGGCGGCGAGCACCTCTTCGAGCTCGTTGCCGGGCCAGCCGGTGCGGGGTATGTCCATGCGGTGTCCTTCGTGCGGGCCCCAGCAGTGGGCGGTGCGTGGTCGTGCGCGACGACCCTAGCGCCGGGGGGTGTCCGCTGCGCGGAGCGTTTCCCCACGCCACCCCTTCCCGAACGGGCTCCGCCCGGACCCGCCACCGTGCTCGGCGCGGTGCTTGCGGGGGCTCCTCCCTCCGCCTGGCGGCGTGGGGCCCCCACCGGACCCCCGCGCCTCCAACGCCGGCGAGGCTGGAATTGCCTCCGTCCGCGGAGGCCTGAGCCGTCGACGCGGGCTCGGGCCGCCGCCGGCGGGTCCGGAACCTGGCCGGCGAAGAGCTCGGCCGCCGCAGGCACGGCTGCGAATCAGCGGAGTCCTACACCTGGCGCAGCCGAGGCAGGCCGGCGCAACCGACGAGGCCCGGACTACCCCATCAACGGAGTCCGACCCTGGCGCAGCCGACGCAGGCGAGCGCCGCCGACCCGGCCGATTTCGTGGAGCGAAATCACCCGTTCGGGCGCACCCTTCACGGCCGGCGGGCCGTGGAGAGCAGATAGAGGGCACCGCGCGGGCGCGCGGTGCAGCACCTCCGGGGGTCCGGCCGCGGCGGGGCGGGAACAGGGCTCGCGCAGCGGACGTGGAGCGGCCGTTATCCGAAGCCCAGTCGCCCCAGCGTCCCCGCTGCCTCGCGGTCCAGGAGGACCGCCGAGGCGCAGCCGGACGGCAGGCGGCCCGCCTCCGCTTCGGTGACCAGGCGGGAGACGGCCCGGCGGTGGCGGGCGAAGGCGTAGCCCGAGACGCCGCGGCCCCGCTCGCGCTGGCCCGCGCGCGCGACCTGGGGTGTCACATCCAGCAGCACCAGGTGGAGGGACGTGCCGCGCCGCCGTGTCGCACGGGCGAGCCAGCGCCGCACCCATGCCTGCGTGCCGCAGTCGTGCACGACGACGCTCGCGCCGGAGCGGAGGGCGCGCCGCAGTCCGGCGTAGTGGGCGAGCCGAACCAGCGGGCGGTAGATCGCGTACGGCAGGAAGCGGGGCGCACGGGCGTCCCAGCGGTCCCGCGTGTCCTGCGAGTCGATGCCGAGGCCGCTCGCCGCGCGCCGGATCAGCGTGGACTTGCCGCTGCCGGGGAGGCCGGAGACGACCACCACGTCACCGGCGGCGAAGATCAGGCTGTGCGGGCTGCGCCCGGCCCGCTGCCGCAGGTCGCGCAGGACGGGCAGGGCGGTCGTGGCCGCTCCGGCCCGGGACGGGACGGCGGACATGCCCGGTGGCGCGGGCACCCCCGTGGTCGTGGCGTATGCACCGGTCGGCTGCAACGTCGTCCCCCTCCCCGTGTCGGGTCATGCCACACCCTTGCCCATGAAGTGTAAAGAATTGGTAATACGGCTCAAGTGTTTTCAGGGCGGCCTCACGCTCCACTCTTCCCCGATGCGTGCAATGATGTGCGCGCAAACTCCATACCGGCCGCTTGAATCCACGCGGGAGAGTCCCTGCCACCTCTGTGGCGGGCGCCGAAGGAGCAAGTTCCTCCCTTGAATCTCTCAGGCCCCGTACCGCGTGTGATGAGGCAGATCTGAAAAGCGAGCCGCATTCGAGTGGCTCCACCCAAGGTGCAAGTCACGACTACCCGTACGCGTAGTCGGGGCGAACCTCTCAGGTTCCGATGACAGATGGGGAGGATTGTCCTCGCAGCCATGCCCTGGGAGCCACACCTATGAGCAACGCCCCCCGTCTGACCGCACTCGACGCCCTGCACAGGTCGCTGGGCGCGACCATGACCGATTTCGCCGGCTGGGACATGCCCCTGCGGTACGGCAGCGAGCGTGACGAGCACAACGCCGTCCGTACCAAGGCCGGGCTGTTCGACCTGTCCCACATGGGTGAGATCACCGTCACCGGTCCGCAGGCCGTCGACCTGCTGAACTACGCGCTGGTCGGCAACATCGGCACCGTCGGCCTCGGCCGCGCCCGCTACACGATGATCTGCCAGGAGGACGGCGGCATCGTCGACGACCTGATCGTCTACCGCCTCGGCGAGGACGAGTACATGGTCGTCGCCAACGCCGGCAACGCCCAGATCGTGCTCGACGCCCTCACCGAGCGCGCCGGGGGCTTCGACGCCACCGTCCGTGACGACCGTGACGCGTACGCGCTGATCGCGGTCCAGGGACCGGAGTCCCCCGGCATCCTGAAGTCCCTGACCGACGCGGACCTGGACGGCCTGAAGTACTACGCGGGCCTGCCGGGCACCGTGGCCGGCGTCCCGGCGCTGATCGCCCGCACCGGCTACACCGGCGAGGACGGCTTCGAGCTGTTCGTCGAGCCGCAGCACGCCGAGAAGCTCTGGCAGGCGCTGACCGACGCGGGCGCGCCCGCCGGTCTGATCCCGTGCGGCCTGTCCTGCCGTGACACGTTGCGCCTGGAGGCGGGCATGCCGCTGTACGGGCACGAGCTGACCACGGCGCTCACCCCGTTCGACGCGGGCCTCGGCCGGGTGGTGAAGTTCGAGAAGGAAGGCGACTTCGTCGGCCGTGCGGCGCTCACGGCCGCCGCGGAGCGTGCCGAGTCCGCGCCGCCGCGCAAGCTCGTCGGGCTGATCGCGGAGGGCCGCCGGGTCCCCCGTGCCGGTATGCCGGTCGTGGCGGAGGGCATGGTGATCGGCGAGGTCACCTCGGGCGCCCCCAGCCCCACCCTCGGCAAGCCGATCGCCATGGCATACGTGGACGCGGCCCACGCCGCGTCGGGCACTTCGGGGGTCGGCGTCGACATCCGGGGCACCCACGAGCCGTACGAGGTCGTGGCGCTGCCGTTCTACAAGCGCCAGAAGTGATCCTCCGGGTGCCGGAAGTGATCGTCCGCACCCTGTCCCCGTTCACCAGCACTCCCCCGCGTACAGGAGAATTCAGGTCATGAGCAACCCCCAGCAGCTGCGCTACAGCAAGGAGCACGAGTGGCTGTCGGCCGCCGAGGACGGCGTGTCGACGGTCGGCATCACGGAGCACGCGGCCAACGCGCTCGGCGACGTGGTGTACGTCCAGCTCCCCGAGGTCGGTGACACGGTGACCGCGGGCGAGACCTGCGGCGAGCTGGAGTCCACCAAGTCGGTCAGCGACCTGTACTCCCCGGTCAGCGGTGAGGTCACCGAGGCCAACGAGGACGTCGTCAACGACCCGTCCCTGGTGAACTCCGCCCCGTTCGAGGGCGGTTGGCTCTTCAAGGTACGCGTGAGCGAAGAGCCGAAGGACCTGCTCTCCGCGGACGAGTACACCGATTTCGCCGGCTGACCAAAACCTTAGGGACCGAGTGATGTCGCTTCTCAACACCCCTCTCCACGAGCTGGACCCGGATGTCGCCGCCGCTGTCGACGCCGAGCTCCACCGTCAGCAGTCCACCCTCGAGATGATCGCCTCGGAGAACTTCGCTCCGGTCGCGGTCATGGAGGCACAGGGCTCCGTCCTCACGAACAAGTACGCCGAGGGCTACCCGGGCCGCCGCTACTACGGCGGCTGCGAGCACGTCGACGTGGTCGAGCAGATCGCCATCGACCGCATCAAGGCGCTGTTCGGCGCCGAGCACGCCAATGTGCAGCCCCACTCGGGCGCGCAGGCGAACGCGGCCGCGATGTTCGCGCTGCTGAAGCCGGGCGACACGATCATGGGCCTGAACCTGGCCCACGGCGGTCACCTGACCCACGGCATGAAGATCAACTTCTCCGGCAAGCTCTACAACGTGGTCGCCTACCACGTGGACGACGCCACCGGCCAGGTCGACATGGCCGAGGTCGAGCGCCTCGCCAAGGAGTCCAAGCCGAAGCTGATCGTCGCCGGCTGGTCCGCGTACCCGCGCCAGCTGGACTTCGCGGCCTTCCGGAGGATCGCCGACGAGGTCGGCGCCTACCTGATGGTCGACATGGCGCACTTCGCCGGCCTGGTGGCCGCGGGTCTGCACCCCAACCCGGTGCCGCACGCCCACGTCGTCACCACGACCACGCACAAGACCCTCGGCGGTCCGCGCGGCGGCGTGATCCTGTCCACCGCCGAGCTCGCCAAGAAGATCAACTCCGCGGTCTTCCCCGGCCAGCAGGGCGGCCCCCTGGAGCACGTCATCGCGGCGAAGGCGGTCTCCTTCAAGGTCGCCGCCTCCGAGGACTTCAAGGAGCGCCAGCAGCGCACGCTGGACGGCGCCCGCATCCTCGCCGAGCGTCTGGTCCAGGCCGACGTGACCGAGCACGGCGTCTCCGTGCTGTCCGGCGGCACGGACGTGCACCTGGTCCTGGTGGACCTGCGCAACTCGCAGTTGGACGGTCAGCAGGCCGAGGACCGCCTCCACGAGGTCGGCATCACGGTCAACCGCAACGCCATCCCGAACGACCCGCGGCCGCCGATGGTCACCTCGGGTCTGCGGATCGGCACCCCGGCGCTGGCCACCCGCGGCTTCCAGGACGAGGACTTCCGTGAGGTCGCGGACATCATCGCCGAGGCCCTGAAGCCGTCGTACGACGTGCCGGCGCTGCGCGCCCGCGTGACGGCCCTGGCCGAGAAGCACCCGCTCTACCCTGGTCTGTGACGGATCTCCCGTAACGGACCCGGACAAAACAAAAGGGGCACCGCGCACACTGGACCGTGCGCGCGGTGCCCCGCACCACGTAAGCACCACGCACCCGCAATGCCTCCGCGCCCAACGCCACCCGTATACGAGGCGCTGCGCGCCGCTGCACTACACGGCAGACAACGGCGTCTACCACCCCACAAGGAGTTTCCCGTGGCCATCTCGGTCTTCGACCTGTTCTCGATCGGCATCGGCCCGTCCAGCTCCCACACGGTGGGCCCGATGCGCGCCGCCCGGATGTTCGCCCGGCGCCTGAAGAACGAGGGCCTGCTCGCCCACACCGCGGCGATACGGGCCGAGCTGTTCGGCTCGCTGGGTGCGACCGGGCACGGCCACGGCACTCCCAAGGCCGTCCTGCTGGGCCTGGAGGGCAACTCTCCGCGGACGGTCGACGTCGAGAGCGCCGACGCGCAGGTCGAGCGGATCAGGACGAACGGGCGGATCAACCTGCTCGGCGCCCACGAGATCGACTTCGACTTCGACGAGGACCTCGTCCTGCACCGCCGCAAGGCCCTGCCGTACCACGCCAACGGCATGACGGTCCTCGCCCGCGACGCCGAGGGCACGACTCTGCTGGAGAAGACGTACTACTCGGTCGGCGGCGGGTTCGTCGTCGACGAGACCGTGCTTTCTCAAGAGGGAGCGGCGGGCGACAACCCGATCGTCCCCGACGACACCGTCCTGAAGTACCCCTTCCGTACCGGCGACGAGCTGCTGCGTCTCACCAAGGAGACCGGTCTGTCGATCTCGGCGCTGATGCTGGAGAACGAGAAGGCCTGGCGCACCGAGGACGAGATCCGGGAGGGGCTCCTGGAGATCTGGCGGGTCATGCAGGCGTGCGTCTCGCGCGGCATGTCCCGCGAGGGCATCCTGCCGGGCGGTCTCAAGGTCCGCCGACGGGCCGCCACCACGGCCCGCAAGCTGCGCTCCGAGGGCGACCCGCAGGCACTCGCCATGGAGTGGATCACGCTCTACGCGATGGCCGTGAACGAGGAGAACGCAGCCGGCGGCCGGGTCGTCACCGCCCCCACGAACGGCGCCGCGGGCATCATCCCGGCGGTCCTGCACTACTACATGAACTTCGTGCCCGGCGCCGACGAGAAGGGCATCGTCGACTTCCTGCTCGCCGCGGGCGCGATCGGCATGCTCTTCAAGGAGAACGCCTCGATCTCGGGCGCGGAGGTCGGCTGCCAGGGCGAGGTCGGCTCCGCCTGCTCGATGGCTGCGGGCGCGCTCGCCGAGGTGCTCGGCGGCTCCCCGGAGCAGGTCGAGAACGCCGCGGAGATCGGCATGGAGCACAACCTCGGCCTCACCTGCGACCCGGTCGGCGGCCTGGTCCAGATCCCGTGCATCGAGCGCAACGGCATGGCGGCGGTCAAGGCGGTCACGGCCGCGAAGATGGCGATGCGGGGCGACGGCAGCCACAAGGTCTCCCTGGACAAGGTCATCAAGACGATGAAGGACACCGGAGCCGACATGTCGGTCAAGTACAAGGAGACCGCCCGCGGCGGTCTCGCGGTGAACATCATCGAGTGCTGACCGCAGCCCTTTCGGGCATGGGAAGGCCCCCGGCGCTGCGCCGGGGGCCTTCCCGTGTCCCGTGCGGGATCAGGCCTTGTTCAGGTGGGCCCAGAACTCGTCGAACGACAGGAGCTTGTCCTTGTCGGTGTCCTGTGCGGCGATCACGGCCTCGGCCACCGACTCGGTGACGTTCCAGTCACCCATCTGAGCCATGGCCGTCTTGTACTCGGCCGCAGTGATGAAGCCGTCGCCGTCCGCGTCGTAACGGTCGAACGCCTTGCGTGCTGACTCGATGTCCGCCACCGGTCCACCCCTTCTTGGTGCATTACTGACGGGGGTCAGATTATCGGCCCGCGTCATCGATCATGGAGGCGAGGCCTGTACCCACGAACGGGGAGAGATGCGATGAGCGACGAACTGGGGCGGCTGCTCGCCGCCGCGGCGCAGGGGCGGTTCCCGCCCGCGGACGGCGGTGTGACGGTGGTCGACCGGCCCGGTGCCCGTGACGAGGGCGTGGTGGCCTTCACCGCGCACTCGGTCGTCTTCACGGCCGAGGACCCGGAGTGGATACGGGCCGAACTGGCGGCCACCGCCTCGGACCGGCTGGCCGCCACCATGAACCCGGGTTTCCTGGCCGCCCTGATGCGGCGCACCGGACGGTCCATGGACACGATCGACCTGGTGACGGTCGCGGAGGCGCTGCCCGGGGATCCCGATGTCGAACTGCGCGAGATCCAGGACCGCGAGCATCCCCGTGTGGTCGGCGCCCTCAAGCGCCGCGACGAGGTGCGGGTGTGGGCGGCCGACGGTGGAGTGCTCGTCATGGGCCGGGGGCTGGCGGGCCGCTGGGAGGTGTCCGTCGAGGTCGACGAGGAGGCGCGCGGCCGGGGCATCGGTCCCCGACTCGCCGTCGCCGCGCGGCATCTGGTGCCCGGGCCGGTGCTGTGGTCCCAGCAGTCGCCCGGCAACGCACGCAGCGTGCGCGCGTTCCAGCGGGCGGGTTTCCGGCCGGTCGCCTCCGAGGCGCTCCTCGCGGCGCGGTGACGGCGCGGGAGGGCCGCCCCGGGCCGGTCGGGCCCGGGGCGGCGTTCTTCCGCTCAGGTCACAGGCGCCAGGGCGGGTAGTTCGGGTTGCCCCTGCACTCGCTCATCATCTCGCGCCCGGTCTCCTTGTCGACGGGACAGGCGCCGACGATGAAGTCCCGGTCGATGCCGCCGGGGAAAGCCACCTCGACCTTGTCCGCCCACCGCGGTGGATGTCGCCGATGGTCTCGCCGACGTGGATGCCGCCGGGCGATGCGCACCTACCTCCTCTCGGGACCGATGAATCAAGCACCTGAAGGGATACTTATGCATGAAATGCCAGGTGATTGCGCGCGCTCACCTACGATCCCTTGACGATCTATTCCATTGGATACATTTTGCCCGCTTATATGATTTTGGAGATGAGGCGTCCGTCTGTCATAGTCGATGACACGACCTCCATTGACCCGGGCCAGGTCGACATCAGCAGCCGTGGATACACCCCCCGATCCACGGCGCTCCACACAGAAGCCTCCGAGTCGCCGCCATCGCGGCGCACGGGGGCTTCTGTGTGTCGCGGGCCCGCCGGCGTGCGTCAGCGGTCGGCGACCCGCATCTCGAACCAGGTGGTCTTGCCGCGCGGCAGCAGGTCCACGCCCCAGCGGTCGGCGAGCTTGTCGACGAGGAACAACCCCCGGCCGCTGATGTCCATCTCTCCGACAGGCATCAGACACGGCAGGCCCCGGGACGGATCGCGCACCTCGATGCGGATCCAGCCGCGGCGGCGCAGCATCCGTAAGCCGAACACTCGCGCCCCGGTGTGGCGTACCGCGTTGCCGACGAGTTCGGAGACGAGCAGGACCGCGTACTCACCCGTCTGCGCCGGCAGCGCCCACTGGCGCAGCACCACGCACTGGGTGAGCCGCCGGGCGGTGGCGGCGGACTCGGGCCGGGAGGGGAGGCGCACCTCCGCGTCGGTGGGGTTGCCGTACAACTCGACGGCCTTCAAGGCCTGTTCGTCGTCGGCGGCCGGTACCCACCGTGCGGCGGTTGCGCTGACGCGTTGCCGCGGTTGTCCCACACCATCGAGGCCCGCCATGTCTCCATCATGGCCCCTGCCGCCCGTCCGCGTGGCCGTTACCGCGGAACGAAGCCCCTCGGAACGGGACGCCCCGGCCGGCTCGATCGGCATCCGGCCTCGACGACGCCAGGTGGGGCCCGCCCGCCTGAACCCGGGTGAAGGCCACCCTCACGAGTGACGCCGGGACCCACGGCAGCCGGCCGACACCGCTGTGCCGCCCTCCGCCCACACCTCAAGGGTGCGTGGGATCAGGCCATTTGTCGTGCGGTGCCCTCCCGCGAAGCCCTCGATGGCCTGCACCGGCTCCACGGCCCGGGTACTCATCCGGCCAATCCGCCACCTCGTGCGCTCCTGCGCTTCCGAAAGCCCCGTTCCCCGGACCATCGCGGGGGCACTCGGAGGAGGGGCGGATCAGGAGCGTCACGCCGCACCGTGCGACGGGCATAACGAGGGTGGGAAATGATACGGGTGACCGTGGTGTACGAGGCCGGGCTGTTGCGGGCGGCGCTCGAGGAACTGCTGCGCTGCGGCGGCGAGTTCGATGTCTCCTCAGTTGCGAACTGGCCGCAGAGACCGGCCCCTGGCGCTCTTGTGCCGGACGTCTACGTCATCGACGCCGAGTGCCTCGAGCCGGCCAGGGCCGCTGACCGGACGGCGACCGGAAGGGGCGCCCTCGTGGCGCTCGTCCCGGCGCAGCGACCGGGGGTGCTGCGAAGGGCCCATGAGGCCGGTGCCCTCGGGTTCGTCGACAAGGACGGCTCCAAGCGCCGATTACTCACCGCGGTGCGCCGCGCGGCGAAGGGCGACCGGTTCGTGGACGAGGCACTCGCCGCCGGCTTCCTGGCGGCGGCGGAAATGCCCCTCACGCGAAGGGAGTTGAGCGTGCTGGCGCTGGCCGCCAAGGGGCAGCCGATAGCGGAGGTCGCCGCGTCGTTGCACCTGTCCGAGGGGACGGTCCGGAACTACATGGCGAGCGTCATCCGCAAGGTGGGGGCCCGCAACCGGGTGGACGCGATCCGCATCGCGCAGGGAGCCGGCTGGACCTGACCGGGTCGGCGGTCCGCGCCGCTCCGGCAGGTGCACGGACGCGGCCGCCGGTCGTGTCAGCCGCCCGTGGCGTGCCAGTGCCCCACCAGGTCCCGGTACAGAGCGGAACGCACGAGCAGTTCCTCGTGCGTTCCGTACCGGGCCTGCGTGCCGTCGAGGGCGAGAACACGGTCCGCCCGGAGCGCCGACGACAGCCGGTGGGCCACCACGACCAGGGTCCCCGGGCGGGCGGCGAGAGCCCGCTCCGCCACCGCCTCCGCCGAAGGATCCAGATGGGACGTCGCCTCGTCGAGCAGCAGCACGGGCGCCGGGGAGAGGTGGGCACGCCCGAGGGCGACGAGCTGCCGCTCGCCCTGGGAAAGGGTCCGCGGTGTCAGGGGCGCGTCCAGGCCGCCGACCTTGGCCACGAGCGGCTCCAGCTCCAGCGCCCGTACGGTCTCCTCCACGAGGGATCGCGGGGCGTGCGGGCGCAGATAGCACAGGTTGTCCCGGAGTGTTCCGGTGAACACGTACGCGTCCTGCGGGAGAAGGGTGCGCAGGCCCGTCAGGTCCGTGGGCGGCGCCGGCGCGAGGGGGTGCCCGGCCAGCCGCACCGTCCCCTCGAAGGGCGCCAGCGTGCCGGCCACGACCTGGAGCAGTGTCGACTTGCCGATGCCGCTCGGCCCGACGACCGCGAGGTGCTCCCCCTCGGCGACGGACAGGTCCAGCCCGTCCAGGACAGGACGCGCCCGCGCCCCGAAGGAGACCCGGACGCCCCGCACTTCCACCGCCGCCCCGCCGGTCCGGGGACCGGGCCGGGGGCCTGCGGCGGGAGGGGCGACGGCCGTGTCCGGGTACGGCTCGGTGAGCCGGCCGAGGACCACGAGCAGCCGGGCGCCCGCGGTGCCGAGCACCGTCATCAGTGAATGCAGGGCGGGAAGCAGGGCCTGAAGCAGATAGGTGAGGGCGCCCGCCAGCGCTCCCGCCGAGACACCTTGCCGCAGCAGCCACGGCGTGCAGACCAGGAGGAGGAGAACCGGCAGCTGACCGGCCACGGCCACGGCGAGTGTGCGCACCGCTGCCCAGCGGGCCATCGACCGTGCAGCGGCGGCGGCCTCGCCGACTTCGAGCCGTCCCCGCGCGGCGACCGCGTCCTGCGCGCCGCAGGCGACGATGTCGCGCAGGGCCGTCCGTACGCCCTGCGCGTGCCGGCCGATCGCCTCGTCGGCATCGAGGTATCGGTGCTGGGCGCGGGCCATCGGCGGCAGCGACATCATGAACAGCGCGACTCCCAGCAGCAGCGGCGGCACAACGATCAGCAGGAACTGCGGTGCCAGCGACAGCAGGCCGACCGCGGCCCCGGCGGCGACGAAGACGAAGGAGCGCGCGGTGAGCACAAGCCCCGCGAAGCTGTCCCGGGCGATCTCTGTCTGACTGGTCAGCCGAGAGACGGCCGTACCGTCGACCGAGCCGCCGGGGAGGGTGGCCTTGCGCAGTGCGTGCGTCACCGCTCGGCGGACCAGAGCGTCGCGCAGCGGCTCCGTCAGGTCGGCGAGCAGGGCGAAGACCCCGCGGGTGACGGGGGCGCCGAGCAGAATCACCCCGGCCGCCAGCGCCAGCCAGAGCAGACCCGTCCCGGTGTCCGCCCGCAGGAATCCGTCGTCGAGTGCTCTGGCGACTCCGTAACCACCGAGGAACGTCTGCACGGACTCGGCGGCGGACAGCGCCATGAGCCCGAACAGAGTCCGCTTCCTGGTCAGGAGGAAACGCCGGGCCGGTGCCACGAGGCGGTGGGCGGCCACCCGGTCGGTGACGGCTGGGCCGTGACCGGGCCGGGCGCCGGTCCGGCTCATCGCCCCGACCCCCGGCCGCGTCGAGCGACCGAGGCGGCGGGCGGCGGGCCGGTCCTCGCAGGCGGCAGGGCCGCGCCCGCGGCACGTGGGTCCCCCGTAGGCACGCGGTCGGGCGCGGCGGGCGGATCCGGCGCGGGCAGAGGGATTCCCTCTGCCGGCGGGTGCGGGGAGGCCGGCTGTTCCGGCACGGAGCCGGGGGCGAACACCGCACGATAGTCCGGGTCGCGCCACAGCTCGTCGTGCGACGCGACGCGTCGGACGCGGCCCGCCTCCAGCCAGATCACCAGGTCGGCCCGGGCGGCGGTGGACACCCTGTGCGCGACGACCACCCACGTGCCGGTGAGCGAGGAACGCGACAGCGCGAGTTCCACCTGGCGTTCCGTGGCCGTGTCGAGGCTGGAGGTCGCGTCGTCCAGGATCGTCAGACGCCCGCGCCGTACGAAGGCCCTCGCCAGGCCGAGGCGTTGCCGCTCGCCCCCGGACAACGGCGCCTGGTCCAGCGGTGTCTCGTACCCCTGGGGCAGGAGGCGTACGAAGCCGTCGGCGTGCGCGAGGGCCGCGGCGCGCCGGACCTGTTCACCGCTCATGGGCACGGCTCCGGCCGCCACTGCCTCTGCCACCGTGCCGCCGGTGAACTCGGGTCGTGCGAAGGCGTAGGCGACGCGGGCGCGAAGGTCGCCGCGCACCACCTGGGACAGCGGTACGCCGTCGAGGAGCACCTGTCCCGCGTCCGGGTCCTCGAGCCGGCCGGCGACGGCGGCGAGGCTGGACTTGCCGGAGCCGGACCGGCCCACCACGGCGGCCGTCGCGCCACCGGGCACCCTCAACGTCACGTCCGTGAGCAACGGCACGCCGCCGCGCACCAGACCGACACCCCGGAGTTCCAGAGCGCCGGTTCCGCCGACGGGCAGGACCTCGCAGCCGTGGGACATCGGCTCCAGGTCCGCGAGTTCGGCCGTGCGACGGGCCGCGCTGCGGGCACGGACGAGCGCGCCGAGCGGGGACGCGACCCCGCCGACGCCCGCTGCGAGCGCCGCGTAGCGCGAGGCTGCCAGCAGTTCCCCCACGCTCAGGGCGCCATGGGAGACCCGGATACCGCCCACGGCGAGGACGGCGGTGACGAGCAGCGGCAGGAGCACGCCGCTGTGCGCCACGGCACGGCCGTGGACGTTCCACATACGCCGTCCGTGCAGGGCCAGTTCGTCGAGCGGGGCGAGGACGCGCCGCGCCTCTCGGCCGGCGGTGCCCGCCGCGGCGACCGTACGGGCGCCCTCCAGTGCCTCCGTCAGCCGGGCGGCTATGTCGGCCTGCACCCGCTGGTAGCGGCCGACGCTGTCGGACGAGTGCCGGGCGAAGACACGCAGCAGCAGAAGCAGCAGCGGAACACCGGCGAGGAACACGGCAGCGGTCAACGGATCGATGAGCACGAGGGCGACGAGGGCCCCCACGGGGGTGAGCAGTGAGGAGACGATGGTCGCGAGCGCCGCGGGCGCGGCGCCGCTGTCCGCCGCGTTCACACACAGCCGGGCGGCGACGTCACCTGGAGAGTAGGGGGCCGCCCTCTCGAGCGGAGTGCCGAGCAGCCCCGTCAGCGCCCGGACCCGTACCCAGGCGGTGGCGCGGGCGTTCGCCAGTTGGCTCAGCAGGACGCGTGTTGCCTCAAGGAGGACCTCACCCGCCAGCAGCACGGCGCTCAGGGCGAGCCATGGCCCCACCCCGGGGCGTCGGTCCAGCATCAGGTCGAGCGCGTGGCCGATGACGGCGGGTACGGCGAGCGCGCACGCGGCGGCGGAGGTCGAACAGAGGCCGAGGACGGCGGTGAGGAACCAAGTGCGCCGCACCGTGCCGCGCAGGAGCGGGTCGCCTCCGCCCACAGGCGCCGTACGGCCCTTCTCCCCCCGGCTCCTGCCCCGGGGCTTCGCGGCCGGGTGCCCCGGGTCACGCCGTTCCCCCACACGCCGTCGCCTGCCCCTCACCCGCTCGGCCCGTTCCAGCCTCGTCACCCCTCTCCGTCAGCTGTCTGCGGCGCTCGTCCCGCCGGTCCTCTGCGGAAGACGCCCGGGGGCCCCGGGAAGCCGCTCCGGGGCTCGGCCGGGGAGCGCCGGCCGCTCGGAGCGGCGTTCCGGACGCCGCGGCGCCCCCGGAGATCTGCTCCGGGGGCGCCGGGACTCCGCCGCGACGTGCGCCGCTCGCGGAGCCGCGCCGGATCAGTTGCAGGTGGTCACGCTGAGGCTGCTGTCACCGCACAGCAGCAGGCTGGCGCGGCTGCCGGTCTCGACATCGCCGATGGCCTCTTCCTTCGGGGTCTCCATCGACTGCAGGTCCAGCAGGGTCATGATCTTTTCCTCTCTGTCGGGGACGGTGCTACTGACGACCCCGTGACGGGGCCGGTTCTTGGGGGTGCCGCAGCGGCGGCAGGAACGGCAGCTGCGCCGGGCGGTCGCCGAGCGCCGCCGCGAGTGCCAGCAGGCATCCGGCCGTACCGGTGGACAGGTCCATCGACAGCCGCATCATCTGCTCACCGGGAAAGGCCAGCCGGCCTTCGTAGGACATGGCGTGCCAGGCCAGTGAGCGGATCTGACGGCGCACGTCCTCCGCTGTGGTGCCGGGGCCGCCCGTGGTGGTGCGGGCGAGGTGCAGGACCATGCCGGCGGCGCCGCGGAAGAGGCCGGGCTGTGCGTAGAACGTGGCCTGCGCCGCCCGCACGATCTCGCGGCGCGCCTGGTCGAAGGTCTCGTCGCGGCGGTGGGCCGCGTAGTCGTCGAGCACCATCCCTATGCCGACACTGCCCGCTCCCAGGTAGGGCATCGTGCGCCGGCCCTCGTCCACCTGGAGGGTGCCCGCGGCACCGTGTACGCACCGGGACAGGTCGTCGCGCAGCGCCTCGTCCGCGAGGTCGAGCAACGCGGTGTTCCCGGTGCGTTCGTGCAGCCGCACGAAGAGCAGCGCCCGGCCCGCGGACCCGTGCAGCAGCCCGGTGCGCCGTGGGCTCCGCCCGGTCCCCGCACCGGCGGGGACGGGGCGGGCCGTCAACTCCGCGCAGCGGAGGGCGGCGTCGTGCAGGGCCGTCTCCCCCGTGGCGGCGGCGAGTGCGTCGAAGGCGAGGCCGAGTCCGGCCGTGCCGCCGTGCAGGTCGGGTGAGAGCGCCGACCACTCCTGTTCGAGAATCCGGTGGGCGAGTTCCAGGGCGGGGTCCGTGTGTCCCAGCCGGTGAAGGGTCCAGGCGATGCCGGCAAGGCCGTCGTAGAACCCGAGCGGAGTGCCCGAGTCGGGTGCCTTGGCGTGACGCAGCAGCCATTCCTCACCGGCGGGGCAGGCCGGAGAGCCGCTCTCGTGGAGCGCGTAGAGCACCCCGGCGGCACCGTGGCCGAAGGCCGCTCCGCCGCCCGCGGCTGCGAACTGCGCGATGTCGCCGGGGAAATACCGGTCCTCGCGCTCCGGGGTCGCCGACGCGATGATCGCCTCGGCCATCGAGTCGCGGCTGCGCGGCCAGTCGTCCGGTTCCACGGGGAGGAACCGGACGGACCGTCCCGCCGACGCGTTGGGCGGCCCACCGGCCGGGGCACGTCCGATCTCCCGTACGGCCTCGTCGAGGAAGCCGCGGGGCACCGGGAAGTGCCGTGCCGCGAGGTCGGCCAGGTGCGCCGCCTTGCCACGGTCGACGGCGAGCAGGCTGGTGAGCGGCAGGAACAGGGCGATCCGCAGGCAGGCCAGCGCGTAGCGGTCGACGTCGGTGCCGCGCCGGTCGGCGGGGGCGACGAACGCCGGGTGGGCGACGATCTGGCGGCCGTGCTCCTCCACAGGGCGTGCCGCTTCGAAGTCGAGCAGTACGACGGACTCCTCGTCCTCGGCGACCATGATGTTGAACAGGTGCAGATCGTTGAAGACCACTCCGCGTGCGTGGACGTCGGCCACCGCCTGTTCGACCATGCCGTGCATCCGCATCGCCCACCGGGTGTACTCGTCCAGCCGCTCGGGCGAAGGATCCGCCTCGATCAGCGGGTGCCTGCGGGCGAAGAAGGAGTTGAGCGGCCGGCCTGCCACATGCTCCAGTGCGAGGAAGTGGTGCTCGCCCAGCACGAAGCGGTCCACGACCTCCGGCGTGCAGTCGAGCCCCGACAGCTGCCGCAGCGCCCGGTGTTCCCGGTCCAGGCGGGCCACCGCGTCGGCGCCGTCGGCGGCGAGACCGGCGTACGGGCGGGCCTCCTTGAGCACGACCCGCCTGCCGGTGGCCTTGTGGTGAGCCTCGTAGACCCCGCCGCCGTTGGAGAAGTGCAGCGCCTTGTCGATGGTGTACGGCAGGTCTGCGACAGCCACCGCGCCACGGGCCTCGAGGTGGGGCCGCAGATAGTCGGGCGGGGTGACCCATCCGGGTATGCGGAACACCGGTTCGCGCGGGTCGGGCACGAGCGCGCCGGCCCCGTTCTCGATCGCGGGGCGCAGCTCACCGTGCTCGTCGTAGCAGTGGCGGCGGGTGAAGCTCCCGTAGCGCAGGTGCACCGGTCCCGGGCCCCAGCGCAGGTCGCTGAGGATGTACGGGCCCGGCTCGCCGTCGAGGAGCGCGGCGAGGTCGCCCGCGATCCGACCGCACCGGGCGTCGTCCGCCGGGTAGACCGTGATGAACTTGCCGCTCGCCGCCCGGTCGGCGTACTTGGCGTTGCGCTGGTGCAGCAGGTAGCGGCTCGGGACGAACTTGAACGCCACCTCGTGCGCCAGGCAGTACGTCCGGACCTTGCTGAGCACCGACTCCGCGTTGTCGAGGGAGGCGGAGACATGGATCTTCCAGCCCTGGGACGGCAGCGCCCGGTCGAGGGGCCGCAGGGCGAGCCAGTCGCCCGTGCGGTGGCTGAGCCAGCCCTCGGGGACCGGCAGCCGCGCCGCCTCGTACAGGGAGCCGTGAGAGGTCTCCGATGCGAACTCCAGGCGGTGCGGCGCGTCGTAGAAGTGCCGATCGGCGTCGCAGTAGACCGCGTACCCCTTGTTCACGCACACTCCCTCGGTCGGTGACAGGAGTGACGTTGTCACGCGCCGCCGGGCGCCCGACAGTCACCGCTGTCACCTTCCGAACGTGCGGTACGCACAGGTAACCAGGGCCGGACGCGGCGCGCCGGCCCTGCCGAGCGGGCCCACTGCCCGGGCCCGGGACAGAGCCGGAGCCGTGCCCGACCGGTGCGGTCAGAGGAACTTGGCCTTGCCCGGGCCTTCCTCGACGAAGCTGCGCATGCCACGTTCCCGGTCCTCGGTGGCGAACAGGCCCGCGAACCAGTTGCGTTCCACGGCGAGCCCGGTCTCGATGTCCGTCTCGAGTCCGGCGTCCACCGACTCCTTCGCCGCGCGCAGCGCCAGCGCGGGCCCCTTGGCCAGTGCCGCGGCCCAGGCGTGTGCCTGCTCGTACACCTCGGCGGCGGGGACGACACGGTCCACCAGGCCGAGGGAGAGCGCCTCGTCCGCCTTGACCATGCGGCCCGTGAAGATCAGGTCCTTGGCGCGGGAGGGGCCGATCAGCCGGGACAGCCGCTGGGTGCCGCCGGCGCCCGGGATGAGGCCGAGCAGGATCTCCGGCTGACCGAGCTTGGCGTTGTCGGCGGCGATCCGGTAGTCGGCGCAGAGCGCGAGCTCACAGCCGCCGCCGAGAGCGTAGCCGGTGACGGCCGCGACGACGGGCTTCGGGATACGGGCCACGGCGGTGAAGGACTCCTGCAGCGCCCGGGAGCGCACGACCATCGCCGCGTGGTCCATGGCCTGCATCTCCTTGATGTCCGCGCCTGCCGCGAACACCTTCTCCCCGCCGTAGAGGATCACGGCCCGCACGTCGTCACGGCGGCCGGCCTCCTCCGCGAGCTCGCGCAGCCGGTCCTGGACGGCGATGTCGAGGGCGTTCATCGGAGGGCGGTCGAGCCTGATGGTGCCGACGCCTTCGGAGACTTCCAGTGAAACGGTCATGAGGAGAGGTTAGTGCGCGTTAACGCGTCGGGGCCCGGTGCTGTTGCTCACAGCACCGGGCCCCGCGTCGCGTACTACTTGGTCCACTCGGCCCAGGACATGTTCCAGCCGTTGAGGCCGTTGTCCGGAGCGATCTGCTTGTCCTTGGAGTTCTTCACGATCACCACGTCGCCGATGATCGAGTTGTTGTAGAACCAGGCCGACGGTGTGTTCTTGTCGTACGCGCCGCGCACGTCCCGCAGCCCGATGCACCCGTGGCTGACGTTCGCAGAGCCGAACGTGCCGGGCGAGGCCCAGTAGTTGCCGTGGACGAAGGTGCCCGAGGTGGACAGCCGCATGGCGTGCGGGACGTCCTTGATGTCGTACTCGCCGCCGAAGCCCACGGTGGCGCCGTTCATCCGGGTCACCTTGTACTTCTCGCTGATGACCATCTGCCCGTTGTAGGTGGTGGTCGACGGCGCGCCGGCGGTGATCGGGATGCTCTTGATCTCCTTGCCGTCGCGCACGACCTTCATGGTCTTGGCGCTCGCGTCGACGGTGGAGACCTGGCTGCGGCCGATGGTGAACGAGAAGCTCTTGGCCTGCTTGCCGTACACGCCGGGTCGGCCTTCGACACCGTCCAGGTTGAGCTTCACGGTGACCTTCGTGCCCGCGGCCCAGTACTTCTCGGGGCGGAAGTCGAGGCGGTCGTTGCCGAACCAGTGGCCCTCGATCGGCACGGACGGCTCGGCGGTCACCGTGATGGCCTTCTCGACCGCCGCCGGGTCGGTGATGCCGCGGGTGAAGTTGATGGAGACCGGCATGCCGACGCCGACGGTGGCGCCTTCCTCCGGCGTGTAGTGGCCGATGAAGGTGTTCTTGGGCACCAGCGTGGTGAAGGTGGTGTCCTTGGCGGACTCACGGCCGTCCGCGTCCTCGGCGACGGCGTGCACCTTGTACTTGGTGGCGCCCGCCAGGTGCTGAAGCGGCTGCCAGCTCGCGCCGTCCGCGGCGATCCGGCCCTCGATCTTCGTGCCCTTGTCGTCCTGCACGGTGACCGTCGTCAGCTTGCCCTTGGCCGCGGTCACCTTCAGGGCGCCCATGGTCGCGACCGCGTCGGCGCCGTCCTTGGGCGAGATGGTGACCACCGCCTGGGACGCCGCGTTCTCGACCTTGCCGCTGCCGTCCTTGCCGCCGGGGTCCTTGTCACCGCCCTTGGCGGAACTCCCGCCTCCGCAGGCGGTGAGAACCAGCATCGCCCCCATGACCAGAGCGGACAGCACGGCGCCCCCGCGCCCGCGTCCGGTTCCGGCCGATGCCCCCGATATCGGCTGCCCGTTCACAGTCGTGTACTCCCCTCGCACGGCCTGGCACCGCCACGGCCCCCGCCCCCGCGCGCCTCACGCACGCACGGCGATAGATAATCACACCGCAGGTCGTCAAATGTGCCCCCGAATGTCACCGTTCGGTCCCAAGTCGTCCATGGGGCCGTGGTGGGGCCGCCTACGGGCGGGCGAGAGGGTTCTGCCCGGTCAGCGCAGTGCCGAACCCGCCGTCCAAAGCTGCCAGTCGAGGTTCCAGCCGCCGAGGCCGTTGTCCGGTGCGACCGTCCTGTCCTTGGACCCCACGACCTCCACCACGTCCCCGATCAGGGTCCGGTCGAAGAACCAGCCCGCCGGGGATTCGCTGCTGCCGCCCTTGTCGTCCCGGAGCCCCACGCAGCCGTGCGAGACGTTGTCCGAGCCGAAGACGCCGGCGGGGGTCCAGTAGTTGCCGTGCAGGAAGGTCCCGGAGGTGGTCAGCCGGATGGCGTGCGGCACGTCCTTGATGTCGTACTCGCTCTTGCCGTCCTTGTTCGTGAAGCCGACGGTCGCGCCGTTCATCCGGGTCACGTCGTACATCTCGGTGACCACCATCTTGCCGTTGTACGTGGTGGACTTGGGCGCGCCGGCGGTGATCGGAACCGTCGCAAGGACCTGCCCGTCACGCACCACCTCCATGGTGTGCGCCGCCGCGTCGACCCGGGACACCTGGGACCGGCCGATCGTGAAGGAGACGGTCCTGTCCTGGATGCCGTACACGCCGGGGGCCGCCTCGACGTCCCGCAACCGCATGTCGACCGTGACCTCGGTGCCCGGCTTCCAGTACGTGCGGGGGCGGAAGTCGAGCCGCTCCTTGCCGAACCAGTGGCCGGCGACCTCCACCGGCGGCTGCGAGCTCACTCGGATCGCGCGCTCCACGGCGGCCCGGTTCTCGATCTTCCGGTTGAAGGAGAAGGACACGATCATCCCGGTGCCCACGGTCGAACGGTTCTCCGGTTTGAAGTAAGCGATGAACCGGCTGTCGGGGACCAGGGTCGTGAACGTCGTGTGGCGGGCGGAGCGCCGGCCGTGGCCGTCCAGCGCCACCACGTCCACGCTGTACTTGGCGGCGGGCTTCAGCCGGGTGCCCTTCTCGGGCGCCCAGCGCAGACCGTCGTCGGAGATCCGCCCCTCGACCACGGTTCTCGTGGCGTCCTCGATCCGGGTCACCTCGACCCGCTCCAGCCGCCCGCTGGGCAGCCGCACCTCCACTGTGTCGTCGGGGCGCACCTCTTTCGCGCCGTCCTCGGGAGTGACCCGGATCGTGTCCTTGGTCGCACGCGGTTTGTCGCCGATGCCCGGCATCCCGCCGGAGCAGCCGACGAGGCCCGCGATCAGTCCTGCTCCTGCCAGGGCGACCGCGGCCCTGTGCCCTGCCCGCTTCAGTACATGTCTCACGTACCGGTCAACGACGACCACCCGGCGGGGGCAACGTGAACGGCGGGCGATGTTGGGACGGGGGCGGCGCGGGCAGAAATGGTGACAGGACCACGCGTGGGGTGCCGCGGCCGGGACGCCGCGGGCAGTGCTCCTTGCGGGACCTGCCGCCCGGGAGCACCTCGAGCGGGGGCCCGACGAGCCGCGGGAGGCCGGCAGGTGTCGAGCGCAGCCGAGCAGGAGACGGTGCGGGAGAAGGTGCCGGGCGAGCCGCCCGGCACCCGTTCGGCGGTGGCCGGCCCGGCCGCACGCCGTTCGAGGACCGATGCCGGGGAGCCGGACACGGGCTCCCGCAGACCCGTGTGGCCGGGGGCGCCGACGCCCCTGGGCGCGCGGTTCCGGACGGGGCCGGACGGGGTGGCGGGGACCAACTTCGCGCTGTGGGCAGGCGGGGCCGAAGGGGTGGAGCTCTGCCTCTTCGACGAGTGGGGTGGAGAGACCCGGCTGCCGCTCACCGAACTGACCCATGAGATCTGGCACGGCTTCGTGCCCGGCGTGGGGCCCGGCACGCGGTACGGATACCGCGTGCACGGCCGCTGGGACCCCTGGACGGGAGCCCGGTGGAATCCGGCGAAGTTGCTGCTCGACCCGTACGCGAGGGCCGTCGACGCGGGCGCGGGCAACGACTACGGGGCCCTGCCCCCGGAGGTCTACGGGCATGTGCGCGACTGGCCGGACCAGCATGTCGCCGACACCGTCCGCGACGACCGGGACTCGGCCCCGTTCGTCCCCAAGGCGGTGGTCGTCCACGACGAGGCCGGCGGCGACGAGTGGATGGACGACCGCAGGCCCAAGACGCCCTGGGCCGACTCGGTCATCTACGAACTGCACGTCCGCGGATTCACCCGGCTGCACCCCGGCATCCCGGAGGAACTGCGGGGCACGTACGCGGGGCTCGCCCACCCGGCGGCGATCGAGCATCTGGTGGGGCTCGGTGTGACGGCGGTCGAACTGCTGCCGGTGCACCAGTTCGCGCACGAGGACCATCTGCTGCGCCGCGGGCTGCGCAACTACTGGGGCTACAACTCGATCGGGTACTTCGCCCCCCACGCGGCCTACGCGGCCACCGGCACCGCCGGTCAGCAGGTCGGCGAGTTCAAGCGGATGGTGCGCGCGCTGCACGCCGCGGGGATCGAGGTCATCCTCGACGTGGTGTACAACCACACGGCGGAGGCCGGCGAGCTGGGGCCGATGCTGTCCCTGCGCGGTATCGACAACCGCGGCTACTACCGTCTCCAGGGGGACGCCCGCCGATACGCGGACTACACGGGCTGCGGCAACACCCTGCACGTCGTGCAGCCCCAAGTGCTGCGGCTGATCACGGATTCGCTGCGCTACTGGGTGACCGAGATGGGCGTCGACGGCTTCCGTTTCGACCTGGCCGCGGCGCTGGCCCGCTCGATGCACGACGTCGACATGCTGTCCCCGTTCCTCGCCGTCATCGCGCAGGACCCGGTGCTGCGCCGGGTGAAGCTGATCGCCGAGCCGTGGGACGTGGGCAACGGCGGCTACCAGGTGGGGGCGTTCCCGCCGCTGTGGACGGAGTGGAACGACCGCTACCGGGACTCGGTGCGCGACTTCTGGCGCGGCGCGCTGCACGATGTGCGTGATCTCGGCTACCGGCTGTCCGGCTCCAGCGACCTGTACGCCTGGGGCGGGCGGCGGCCGTACGCGTCCATCAACTTCATCACCGCTCACGACGGCTTCACCCTGCGGGACCTGGTCAGCTACGAGCGCAAGCACAACGAGGCCAACGGCGAGGGCAATCGGGACGGCACCGCCGACAACCGCTCCTGGAACTGCGGCGTCGAGGGAGAGACCGACGATCCGGCCGTACAGGCCCTGCGCCGGCGGCAGCTGCGCAATCTGCTGACCACCCTTCTGGTGTCGACGGGCGTGCCCATGCTCGTCGCCGGCGACGAGATGGGCCGCACCCAGGGCGGCAGCAACAATGCCTACTGCCAGGACAACGAGGTCAGTTGGGTGGACTGGTCGCTGCTCGAACAGCCGGGGCCCGCCGGTCTGCTTCAGCTCACCCGGCGGCTGCTGGCGCTGCGGCACAGCCATCCGGTGCTGCGCAGACGCGCCTTCTTCTCCGGCCGGCCGCAGGCTGCCGACGGGCTGCGGGACCTTGCCTGGTTCACTCCGCATGGCAGCGAGATGACCGAGGAGGACTGGTACGCGCCGTCCGCCACCCTGGCCCTCTACCTCTCCGGCCGGGACATCCCCGGCCGTGACGCGCGCGGCTGCCAGGTGACGGACGACAGCTATTTGACGGTGCTGCACGCGGCGGCGGAGCCGGTGGACTTCCGGCTGCCGGGACCGCCGTGGGCGGCGGCGTACGAACTGGTCGTGGACACCTCGCTGGAGGACCAGAGCACCGCTCCGGGCACCGTGCACGAAGGCGGTTGCGTGGTGCGGGTGTCGGGGAGGTCGGTGCTGCTGCTGAGGGTGCGGACCTGACGCGCCGCCGGGCCGCCGGCGCGGCCCGGCGTTCAGCCGAGGATGCCGCGTTCGTACGCCAGGGCCACCGCAGCGGCGCGGTCCTTTGCGCCGAGCTTGCCGAAGATATGGGTGAGGTGCGTCTTCACCGTGGCCTCGCTGATGAACAGTTCACGGGCGATCGTGCGGTTGGAGGTGCCCTTGGCGACGAGCTCCAGCACCTCACGCTCGCGCGCCGACAGACCTTCGTTGCCGGGCGCCGCCGGGGCACGGACGTGCGAGACGAGACGGGCGGCGACCGCGGGCGACAGGACCGTACGCCCCTCGGCGGCGGCCCGTACCGCCGTGAACAGCTCCTCGCGGGGAGCGTCCTTGAGGAGGTAGCCGGTCGCGCCGGCCTCGATGGCCGGCAAGGTGTCGGAGTCCGTGTCGTACGTGGTGAGGACGAGGACCCGGGACCGGGCGCCGCGCCGCGCCAGCTCGGCGATGGCCGCCACTCCCCCGCCGCCGGGCATCCGCAGGTCCATCAGGACCACGTCGGGGTCGAGGCGGGTGGCCAGTTCGATGCCCGCCGGGCCGTCCGCGGCCTCGCCGAGGACATGGAAGCCGGCCGAGGACTCGAACATGCCGCGCAGGCCGTCCCGTACGACGGGATGGTCGTCGACGACGATCAGCGTGACGGTGCGCTCGTTGACAGGGTGTTCAGCCATGGCGCACCAACGGTACGCGAGCGGACACCGCCGTGCCCTGGCCCGGCTCCGATTCGAGGGCCACGGTGCCCGCGATCCGCTCGGCGCGCGCCCGCATGCCGTCGAGTCCGAAGCCACCGGAACCGGAACGCGGCGCGACGGCGAGCGGGTCGAACCCCCGGCCGTCGTCGCGGACATCGAGGGTGACCTCGTCGCCCATGTAGGACAGGGTGACGCCGGCCCGTGCGGCGTCGGCGTGGCGGGCGGTGTTGGCAAGGGCCTCCTCTGCGATCCGCAGCAGGGTGCCGGCGACCTCGTCGTGCAGTTGCTCCTCGGTGCCGGTGACGGTGAAGCGGGCCTTCACGCCGGTGCGCCGGGACCAGTCGGCGACGGTCTTCTCCAGGGCCTCGGGAAGGGTGGCGTGCTCGAGGGCCGCCGGAGCCAGGTTCTGCACGGAGCGGCGGGCCTCGCCGAGGCTGTGCCGGGCCAGGGCGCAGGCCCGGTTCAGATGTTCGCCGGCGACGTCCCGGTCCTCGGTGGACGTGACGACCTGGAGCTGGGTGATGATGCCGGCCAGGCCCTGGGCGATGGTGTCGTGGATCTCGGCGGCGAGCCGGCTGCGTTCGTCGGCGATGCCCGCCTCGCGCGCCTGCACGAGGAGTTGGGCGTGCAGGCCCGCGTTCTCCTCGAGGGCCTGTTCCAGTCGGGCGTTGGCGAGCTCCAGCGCCTGGATGGTGGCCAGACGTTCCTGGGCCCGCTCGGCCTCCTGGACGCCGAAGCGGGCGAAGAGCAGGCAGAGGGAGGCGTTGAGGACGTACAGACCGCCGAAGAGGACCCACTGGAGCGTGGAGGCGGGCGGCAGGCCGCCGGCCTGGGAGCCCGCCATGATGAGGGCGGTGGCCAGCAGCCCCGCGTACGCCCTGCGGCCGGGCAGCAGATGGCCCGAGTCGAAGTATCCGAGAACCGCGTAGGCGGAGAAGAGCGGATTCAGCCACGCGAGGGCGAAGGCGAGGACGGTCCGCAGGGCGTAGTACATCTGCCCGGCCCGGGCGTGCTCCTCCTGGTCGGGCCGGCGCACGCTCCACCACACCTGGAGCGCGATAGCGGCGAGGACCAGTACACCCGCGGCGCGCATCTCCGCGCGGCTCATGAGGTCGCGGGCGACGGCGCCGGCGATCACGGTCGCGAGCCCCAGGAGGGCACAGGGGCCGTAGCGGTGGAACTGCGCCCAGCGCTCCTCGATCGGTACGGCCGTTCCCGGCCTCTGCACCGCGTCGGACAGCCTCATGCGCCAAGTGTCCCCCTCCCCGGCCACGGTGATCACTCCCAGCGGAACAAGCGGACGGCCGCGGCGGTGAGCAGCACGGCCCACAGGCCCGTGACGCCGAGGTCCGTCCAGGCGGGCCAACTGCCCGCCGCCGCCCGGTCGAGAGCCTGTGACGCCGCGCCCAGCGGTGTGAACTCCACGATGCGCCGGAGTGTGCCGGGCATGGACTGGACCGGCAGCCAGACGCCCGAGGTGAACATCGACGGGAAGAAGATCACCGACCCGATGGCGGTGGCGATCTTCTGGTTCCGGGAGACGGCACAGATGGTCGCGCCCAGCGCCAGCGCGCCGGCGGTCGTCAGCACCATCGCGAGCACGTAGCCGGCGGGCTGCCCGGGCAGGGCGACGCCGAAGGCGACGCGGCCGACGGCCAGCGCGAGCACGGCGGATGCGAGCGCCGCGACGCCGTGCAGGGCGACCTGGGCCGACAGCAGCACGGACGGTCGGACAGGGGTGGCCGACATCCGCCGCAGGATGCCGCGTTCTCGGTAGCCGGCGAGGACGGGCGGCATCGCCTGAAGCCCTGCCATGATCACGGCGAGCAGTACGGCGACCGGGACGTAGAGGTCGATGACGCGGCGGCCGCCGATGTCCTCGGACGCCTCCCGGAAGGACGGGATCAGGCCGAGGATCGTCATGAGCATCGTCGGGAAGAGGACGATCCAGAACAGCGATCCGGGTTCCCGGGAGAAGAGGCGTGCCTCGGTCCGGAGCACGGCGGCCCACGCAGGGACGCGTGCGGGGGCAGGGGCCGTGCCGGGGGCTGGAGCGGCGGTGGTCATCCGAGCCTCTCTTCCGTGAGGTCGAGGAACGCGTCGTCCAGGGAGGCCTCACTTACGCGGAGCTGACGGGCGGTGATGCCGAGCCTGGCCAGCAGCGACATCACGGCGGCTACGGTCTCGTCGGTGCCGTGGACGGTGACCCGGCCGTCGTTGGAGGTGACGGAGGCGGCCTGCGGGAGCGCGGCCAGTTCCCGCTCGTCGAGCGGGTCGGAGGGTGTGAAGGAGATGACGGTCGACGCGCTGGACCGGCCGATCAGCCCGGCGGGGGTGTCGAGCGCGGCGACCCTGCCCTTGTCGATGACCGCGATCCGGTCGCAGAGACGCTGCGCCTCCTCCATGAAGTGGGTGACCAGCAGGACGGTGACGCCGGAGTCCCGCACCTCCTCGATCAGTTGCCAGGTGTCCCGGCGGGCACGCGGGTCGAGTCCGGTGGTCAGCTCGTCGAGTACGACGACCCTTGGGCGGCCGATCAGGGCCAGCGCGATGAACAGGCGCTGCTTCTGCCCGCCGGAAAGCTTCGCGAACCGGTCACCGAGCTTGGGCCGGAGGCCGAGCCGCTCGACGAGCGGCCCCCAGTCGGCCGGCCGCTCGTAGAAGGACGAGTAGAGCTCCAGCGCCTCGCGCACCGTGAGTTTGGGCTGGAGCTCGCTCTCCTGGAGCTGCGCGCCGAGCAGCCGGGTGACCTTCTCGTGGTCGGCCACCGGGTCGAGGCCGGCGACCCTGACCGTGCCGGAGTCGGGGATTCTGAGGCCTTCCACGCATTCGACGGTGGTGGTCTTCCCTGCGCCGTTCGGGCCGAGGATCCCGAAGATCTCGCCCTCCTCGACGCCGAAGCTCACACCGTCGACCGCGGGCCGGCCGCCGTAGGCCTTGCGCAGACCGTTCACTTGGACTATCGCCATGGCACGAGGCTCCCGCGCGGCCGGTGGCCGGCACATCGCCCATCACGCTCGAGCCGGCATCGGCCGATCGGTTGATACGGGCGTACGACTCCGGCCCGGCCGGGCCACGGTCACCTGGACGCAGGTGCCCCGCCCTGCGGAAAACCACATGAGCGGTGTCAGTGGTCAACCGTAGGCTCGCGCCTGATGCCCACTACACATTCGGATACCTCCGACACCACGGACCGCTCCGCCGTGCGTTCGCTCGTGCGGCTGTGGCCCTATGTGCGCCCGGTCCGTACGCGCCTGTTCAGCGCGGCGCTCGTCGCCATAGTCGCCTCCTGCCTCAGCCTGGTCATCCCGCTGGTGCTGAAGTGGATCGTCGACGGGCCGGTCGCGGCGGGCGATCCGGGCGGGGTCTGGTTCGGGGCGCTGGTCCTGCTGCTGCTGGGTGTCGCGGAGGCGGTGCTCTTCGGCTTCCGGCGGTGGCTGGTGGCGCGGCCCCTCGCCGGTGTGGAGGCGGCCATGCGGGCGGACCTCTTCCGCCATCTCCAGCGTCTTCCGGTGGCCTTCCACGACCGCTGGGCATCCGGACAACTGCTCTCGCGCGGCACCACGGACCTGATGCTGCTCCGGATGTTCCTGGCGTTCCCGTTGACCTTCCTGCTCGTCAACGCCACCACGATCCTCGTCGGTTTCGTGATCCTGCTGGGCCAGGAGTGGACGCTGGGGCTCGTCCTCCTCGTTCCCGTACTGCCGCTGGTGGTCGTCTGTTCGCTCTTCGAGGCGCGCTACTCACTCGTCGCACGTAAGGCGCAGGACCAGGTGGGCGACCTGACGACGGTCGTCGAGGAGAGCGTCCTCGGCATCCGCATCATCAAGGGCTTCGGGCGGCACCGCAGTCAGGCGGAGGCGTTCCGGAGTCTTTCGGAACGGCTTCGCGGCACGGAACTGGGGAAGGCTCGTCTGCTGGGCGGCGTCTGGGCGCTGATCACGATCATTCCCGAACTGGCCATCGGCGCGGCGCTGGTGCTCGGCACGATCCAGGTCGCGGACGGCACGCTGTCGGCTGGCACGCTGGTCGCCTTCCTTTCGACGGCCCTGGCGCTGCGCTGGCCGGTGGACTCGATCGGCTTCCTGCTGGCCATGAGCCAGGAGGCGGCGACCGCGGCCGACCGCTACTTCGAGGTTCTGGACGCACCGGAGGAAAGCGATACGCACGACGGGCCCGATACCGCGGCCCGTACGGAGGAGCGGCGCGGGAGGGGCGGCGCCTCTGGGGCCGTCCCGGCCGGCGTTCCGGCGGAAACCGGTGGACTGCGTTTCGAGGGCGTCGGGTTCCGCTACCCGGACGCGCCCGACGGCAGCGCACCGGTCCTCGCCCGGATCGACCTCCATGTGCGGCCCGGCGAGACCATGGCCCTGGTGGGCGGCACGGGCAGCGGTAAGACGACCCTCACGGCCCTGGTGCCCCGGCTGTACGAGCCGACGTCCGGGCGGATCACGCTCGACGGCCAGGACATCACCGCCATGCCGCGTGAACGGCTGCGTGAGCTGGTGTCGGTGGCGTTCGAGGAGCCGACGTTGTTCTCGGCGAGCGTCGCTGCGAACGTCCTGATGGGCGCTCAGGGCGCGGACGACGCGGAGCTGCGCCGCTCGCTGGACATCGCGCAGGCCGGCTTCGTCGACGCGCTGCCGCACGGCGCCGCCACCCAGGTCGGCGAACAGGGCCTCAGCCTGTCGGGCGGTCAGCGCCAGCGCCTGGCGTTGGCGCGCGCCGTGGTCGGCGGGCCGCGCTTCCTGGTCCTCGACGATCCGCTCTCCGCGCTCGACGTGCACACGGAGGCCCTGGTGGAGGCGGCGCTGCGGCGGGTGCTGGAGGACACCACCGCGCTGGTGGTGGCGCACCGGCCGTCGACGGTGATGCTCGCCGACCGGGTCGCGCTGCTGTCGGACGGCCGGATCGCCGCGGTCGGCACGCATCACGAACTGCTCCGTACGAACGCCGAGTACGCATGGCTGATGTCCGGCGCGGATGGACCCGAGGGCCCGCTCGACATGGCGGGCGGGTCCGGGACCGGTACGGAGGGACCCGAGGGCTCGCTCGACATGGCAGATGGGTCCGATACCCGCGCGCCCGGGACGGTGGCCGGTGACCCGGACCGCCCGAAGACGCCGAGGGGCCGGACGGACGTGGACGCGACCGCAGGGACCGAAGGGACGGCACGGTGACGGCAGGGTCGACAAAGGAGCCGGCGACGGCGCAACCGGCAGAGCAAGCAGGGGGCGCGGCACCTACGGGCGAACCGGAAAAGGGGGCGGCGGACCAGACAGGGGGCCGCCCGTCGGTCACGTCGGCGACCGCCCAGGACACGCGCGGGGCGCCCGGGACGAGCGGCCCCGCGACCGCTGCCGGTGCCCTCGGCGGCACGGCGCCGTCCGGGAAGGGCGCGCCGGCGAGCGACCCGTTCGACCGGGACGCCCTGCCCGCGCCGGACGGCGCGACCGGCGCGCTGCTGCGGTCGCTCCTCGCGCCCCGCCGTGCCCGTGTCGCGCTCGCGGCGGTGCTGCTGCTCCTCCAGCAGGCCGCCGTCCAGGCGGGACCGTTGCTGGTGGCGTACGCCATCGACCGCGGCGTTCCGGCCTTCCGCGCGGCGGACTACGGGCCGCTGGTCGCCGTCGGCACCGGGTATGCGCTGTGCGCACTGGCCGCGGGAGCGCTCCAGTACGCCTTCATCCGGGCGTCCGCCCGTGTCAACCAGGACGTGCTCCTCGATCTGCGGGGTCGTATCTTCCGTCACGCCCAGGCGCTGAGCGTCGACTTCCACGAGCGGTACACCTCCGGCCGGCTGATCTCCCGGTCGACGACCGACGTCGAGTCGCTGCGTGAACTGCTGAGCGAAGGGCTTCAGGAACTCATCGGCGTGGTGCTCGCCTTCGTGTACATCTCGGCGATGCTGCTCTGGCTCGACCTCGGGATCGGCGGCATGGCGGTCCTGTCCTTCGTGCCGCTCTATCTGCTGGTGCGGATCTACCAGCGGCGGGCCAAGTCCGTCTTCATGAACCGCTCCACCGCGATCGCGGCGGTCATCGTGAAGTTCGCGGAGACCATGAACGGGATCCGGCCGGTGCGTGCCTTCCGCCGTGAGCGGGCCAACGACGCCGATTTCGAGGTGCTCAACCACCGCCACGAACGCACCAACGGCGACGCCCTGCTGGAGATGGCGCGCTATGTCGTCGGCTCCCGGCTCGTCGCCAACACCGCTGTCGCGGCGATGGTCCTTTGGGGCGCGTACCGGGTCGCCCAGGGCACGCTCGCGCTGGGTGTGCTGGCCGCCGCCGTGCTGTATCTGCGGCGGCTGTACGACCCGATCGACCGGCTCGGGATGTTCCTCAACTCCTACCAGTCGGCGGCCGCCTCACTGGAGAAGATCGCGGGTCTCCTGGCGCAGGAGCCGACGGTCCCCGAGGCCCGCGAGCCGCGTGCGCTGCCGGTGCGCAGGTCCGGCACGCCGGGCCGCGAGGTGGTGTTCGAGCAGGTCGGCTTCGCCTACCGCACGGGCGGGGAGGTGCTGCCCCGGTTCGACCTGACGATCCCGGCCGGGCAGACCGTCGCGGTCGTCGGCTCGACCGGCGCGGGCAAGTCGACCCTCGCCAAGCTGCTGGCCCGCTTCTACGACCCCACCGAGGGCCGGGTCCTGCTCGACGGGACCGATCTGCGGGACCTGGCCGTGCCGGACCTCCGCCGAGGGGTGGTGATGGTGACCCAGGAGGCGTTCCTTTTCTCCGGGACGGTCGCGGAGAACATCGCGCTGGGGCGGCCGGAGGCGAGCCGCGCGGACATCGAGCGGGCCGCCAAGGCGATCGGCGCCCATGACTTCATCGAGTCCCTGCCCGACGGCTACGACACGGACGTGCGCAAGCGGGGCGGACGGATCTCCGCGGGGCAGCGGCAGTTGGTGTCCTTCGCGCGGGCGCTGCTCGCCGACCCGGCGGTGCTGATCCTCGACGAGGCGACCAGTTCGCTGGACATCCCCGGCGAGCGGGCGGTGCAGCAGGCGATGGACACCGTGCTCCAGGGCCGTACGGCGGTGGTGATCGCGCACCGGCTGTCGACGGTCGAGATCGCGGACCGGGTACTGGTGATGGAGCACGGCCGGATCATCGAGGACGGCGCGCCCGCCGAACTGATCTGCGGCGAGGGCAGGTTCGCGGGGCTGCACAGGGCCTGGCGGGACAGCGTGGTCGGCTGAGCCGCTCGGCGGGCAGGCCCGCCGGGCCCGGTCCGTCGCACGGGCGGACCGGGGCGGTGCGCGGGCCCCCGACGGCGCCCGTGCTGTCCGCCCGCCCAGGTACGGAATGAGCCACGCCCGGAAGGCCCGTACCGGACCGCGATCAGCAGCACCGCTACGCGGCCTTCACAGATGCAGACTTCGCCGTGAACATCCGGTTGCTTTCCGGGTCGGGCCGGGGCGAATGTCCGGGCCCCGCCCGGCAACGATCCGCGAAACGTCCGCTCACCGAACATGACCTATCGGGCAACGGACGAATTCCGGCCAACTTCTTGTCGCGCTCCTGACAGAACACGTCCTCGGCTGCCAGTCTTCCCCCGATCCACGCACCACAGCTCCGCATGCTCTGCCCGGCCGACCCACCCAGCCGACCGGTACCCCCCTCGCAGAAGGAGTCCGCGTGAGACCCACGCATCGCCGGCGCGCCACCGCGACCGGAGCTCTCATCGCCACCGCCGCCCTTCTCGCGGTCGGCTTCCAGACCGGAACCTCGGCCGCCGCCCAGCCGGAGGCGCCCGCCGCCGTGAAGGCGGGCAAGGCCGACCCGGGCGCGCTGCCCAAGAGCCTCTCCCCCGCCCAGCGGGCGGAGCTGATACGCCAGGCGTCCGCCACGACGGCCGCCACCGCGAAGGAACTCGGCCTCACCGCCAAGGAGAAGCTCGTCGTCCGGGACGTCGTCCAGGACCGCGACGGCACCACGCACACCCGCTACGAGCGCACCTACGAGGGCCTGCCGGTCCTCGGCGGCGACCTCGTGGTCGCCGAGTCCGCCACGGGTGCTACCGAGGCGGTCACCAAGGCGTCCCGCGCCGCCCTGAAGGGCGTCGACACCAGTGCGGACGTCGCACCGGCCACGGCGGAGAAGCAGGCCCTCGGCGCAGCCCGGGCCGAGGGCTCGAAGGCGACGAAGGCCGAGCGGGCCCCGCGCAAGGTCGTCTGGATGGGCACCGGCAGTCCGACTCTCGCCTACGAGACCGTGGTCGGCGGACTCCAGCACGACGGCACCCCGAACGAGCTCCACGTCGTGACCGACGCGGCCACCGGCGAGAAGCTCTACGAGTGGCAGGCCGTCCACAACGGCACCGGCAACACCCAGTACAGCGGGCAGGTCACCCTGGGCACGGCCCCGTCGTACACGCTCACCGACACGACCCGCGGCAACCACAAGACGTACAACCTCAACCGCGGTACGTCCGGCACGGGCACGCTCTTCTCCGGCCCCGACGACATCTGGGGCAACGGCTCGCCGTCGAACCTGGAGACGGCCGGCGCCGACGCCCACTTCGGCGCGGCCCTCACCTGGGACTACTTCAAGAACGTGCACGGCCGCAGCGGCATCCGCGGTGACGGCGTCGGCGCGTACTCCCGTGTGCACTACGGCAACAACTACGTCAACGCGTTCTGGCAGGACAGCTGCTTCTGCATGACGTACGGCGACGGGTCCGGCAACGCCAAGCCGCTCACCTCGATCGACGTGGCCGCGCACGAGATGACGCACGGCATCACCTCCAACACGGCAGGCCTGGTCTACAGCGGCGAGTCGGGCGGCCTCAACGAGGCCACCAGCGACATCTTCGCCGCGGCGGTGGAGTTCAGCGCGAACAACTCCCAGGACGTCGGCGACTACCTCGTCGGCGAGAAGATCGACATCCGCGGTGACGGCACCCCGCTCCGCTACATGGACAAGCCGAGCAGGGACGGCTCTTCCAAGGACTACTGGTACTCGGGCATCGGCAACGTCGACGTCCACTACTCCTCGGGCCCGGCGAACCACTGGTTCTACCTGCTCTCCGAGGGCAGCGGCGCCAAGACCGTCAACGGCGTCAACTACGACTCGCCCACCTCCGACGGTCTGCCGGTGACCGGCATCGGCCGCGACAAGGCCGCGCTGATCTGGTACAAGGCGCTCACTACCAAGTTCAGCTCCCGTACCGACTACGCGGGCGCCAGGACCGGCACCCTCGCGGTCGCGACGGAGCTGTACGGCGCGACCAGCGCCGAGGTCAAGGCCGTCACCGACGCCTGGGCCGGCATCAACGTCGGCTCCCGCCCCGGCGGCGACCCCGACCCCGACCCGGGCACGGTCTTCGAGAACACGGCTGACGTCAGCATCCCGGACGCGGGCGCCGCGGTGACCTCCTCGGTCAACGTCACCGGCCGTACCGGCAACGCCCCGTCCGCCCTTCAGGTCGGCGTCGACATCGTGCACACCTGGCGCGGTGACCTGGTCATCGACCTGCTCGCCCCGGACGGCACCGCGTACCGCCTGAAGAACTCGAGCGGTTCGGACTCGGCGGACAACGTCAAGGCGACCTACACGGTCAACGCCTCCAGCGAGGTCGCCAACGGCACCTGGAAGCTGCGGGTGCAGGACGTGGCCCGCTACGACACCGGCTACATCAACAGCTTCAAGCTCACCTTCTGAGGCTGACCGCACATCCCTGATCCGGGGCGCTGCCCGGGACGCCACAACGGCTCCCGGGCAGCGCCCTTCCATGTTCCGAGCCAGGGAGAACCTCGGACACAGGTCACTCGAAGAGAAGTTGCGACTCCCGCTACCCGGACTGAACGGCTGTCACGATCCGCCGGATCGAGATCGCGATCCGGATCCTGAGCGTCCAAGATCAGGGATCAAGGACCGCCCCCTCCTTCTGGTGGGCCGACACACGGGGCGCGGGAAGTTCCTCGGCCGCCGTGTAGCTGCCGTAGCAGTCGCTCTGGGATGTCGCAGCCATGTTGAAGACGGTGCCAAGGATGCGGCTTCCCACGCGTTCCAACGCTTCGGCGGCGGTGCGAACCTGGTCACGACCGGTCTTGTCCGCACGGACGACCAGAAGCGAGCCCTGGGTCAGTGGGGCGAGTCCGACCGTGTCGGCGACCGGCAGCAACGGTGCGGTATCGAGGATCACCGCTTCATATGTGGTTGCGAGTTCGCCCAGGACCTCGCCCATTCGTGCCGAGGCCAGCAGTTCGGTGGGGTTGGGGGGCGTGGCGCCGCTGGCGAGCACCGAGAGGTGACTACCGACCCGCTGCATCACTTCTTCGACCCGGCTCTGCCCGATGAGCACAGTTGTCAGTCCGGCGTCCTCGACAAGACCAAAGGTCTTGGCCACGGTCGGGCGGCGTAGGTCGCAGTCCACCAGGCAGGTGGACACACCCGCCTCGGCGAGGGAGAAGGCCAGGTTCACCGCCATGCTGGTCTTGCCCTCGCCAGGCACAGAACTGGTCACCATGATGATCTGGGGGCGGTCGTCGACCTGCGCAAATTGCAGATTCGTGCGCAGCTTGCGGAACGCCTCGGCGCGCCCGGAGTACCCAGTGACGGCGGCGAGCGGCTGTTTGGGTGCATTCCTGTCGTACGGGATGGAACCGAGGCTGGGCAGCCCGGTGAGCTCGCCGAGCGCCTGACTCGTTTTGACAGTGGTATCGAGCGTCTCGCGCAGGACGACAAGTCCGGCACCCAGCAGGAGTCCGCCGAGCACTCCGGCAGCCAGATTGAGCAGCGGGCGTGGCGAGACGGGATCGGCGGGCACAACCGCCGGCTGGGTGACGCCCAACGAGACGGGGGAAACAGGCACATCGTCCTCTTCGCCCGGCTCGCTCGCTGAGCCTTGCCGGTTCGTCTTCGTAGGTCTCTCCAGTCGCTCGACGACGGCGGTGAAGCCCGCGGCGACGGCGTTCGCGATCTTGGCGGCGCGACTGGGAACGGTGTCCCGGACAGTGATGTTGATGAGCACGGTGTCGGGCGGGGCCTCGGCGGTGATCCGCGATGCCAGCTCTTCCGGTGTGGTGCGCAGCTTCAGCTTGCGCACCACGGGCTCGGTCACCCGACGGGTCGGGACGATTGCGGCGTAGGACTGCACGCGGGCCTGCGAGAACGTCTGCCCCTGGCTCAGTTGAGCGGTGTCCTCACCAGTGCGGGTGGCGACGAAGAGCTGAGTCCTGGCTTCGTAGACGGGGGTGGTCAGTTTCGTGGCGGCGAGTGCCGTTCCGACCGCGAGAACCAGGCAGACCAATACGGTCGGCCAGCGTCTGGCAAGAGCCTTCAGGAATCCGTGGAGATCCAACCTGTACCCCATCATAGAACCGAGGAAGCCGCCCGAAGATGACGTTTGCTCCCTATATGCACTCCTGAAAATAGGGGCTCGACCATCTCAGTCCGGGTAGCCACCCCCATGTCGGCCCGACGAACAGCCCTGGCGGCAGGCACACGTCCGTCGGCGGTCCGGTCCACCGCCTCAAATGCGGTGCGCCGAGGCAGAGCGGGCGCTACACCATCTGGTGGCTTCTGGGCAACGCCGCACTGTGCGGCGGTCATGCGCGCCAACAGTCCGTGTATTCAGTCTTGGTCAAGGCCATCGGCCCGCCGCCCGGCCCGTACATGACCGAGGAGAGCGAAGAAAATGGACTGCTTGCTCGTGTCCGAACGCCTACGAATCACTGTGGCAGCCGTGCTCTGGGGAGTGCTGCTCACCTCCTGCGCGGCGGGGGACACGAGGGAAGACGCCATGTCCGGCACCCCTGCCGGGAGCAGGACAGCGGCGAGCGGGTCGATCTCCGCGGACGAGGTCGAGCAATTGAGGGTCAAGGTGCTCGAGGTTCTTCCACACGATCCGCAGGCGTTCACCCAGGGGCTGGAGATGGCCGGCGGCACGCTGTACGAGGGCACCGGCCTGGCTGGTCGGTCCTCGGTGCGGGCGGGCCCGCCCGGCGGGCGCCCGACCGTCCGCACGGCGCTGCCCGCCCCGTTGTTCGGTGAGGGGATCACCGTGCTCGGCGGGAAGCTCTGGCAGCTCACCTGGCGAAACCGGATCGCCATCGAGCGCGACGCGAGGACGCTGTCGGAGGTGCGTCGTGTCCCGTACCCCGACGAAGGCTGGGGAGTGTGCCACCAGCCGTCGGGGAACCGGTTGGTGACGAGCGACGGGTCGTCCCGGTTGACGTTCCGGGACTCCCGGACGCTCGCCGGGACGGGCTACGTCACCGTCACCCAGGGCGGCCGACCGGTAAGGAAGCTGAACGAACTGGAGTGCGTCGGCGGGGCCGTGTACGCCAATGTCCTGTTCACCGATCGGATCGTGCGCATCGACTCCGCCACCGGTGTGGTGACGGGGAGCATCGATGCCTCGGGCCTGCTGCGCGAGGACGAAGGCCTGCCCGGATCCGTGCTGAACGGTATCGCCGCCGTCCCCGGCACCAACCAGTTCCTGATCACCGGCAAGTTCTGGCCCAAGACGTTCCGCGTCCTGTTCGTCCCGGGGAAGCGGGGACCCCGCTGACTCGTCGAGGTGCCGACGACCCGGGCGCATGCCGTCCCCGGCCCGAGGAACCGTGCCGCCACCGATGGTCAGCCGTCACACGGACCGTACGGCCGGACCGTGGCGTGCAGCGGACGGACCAGCGGCTGACGCAGCACGGTCGGGGGCAGGTCGCTGCGCTGCTCCAGCAGATGGAGCACCAGGGTACGGGTGGACCCCACGGGCATCTCCAGGTCCAGCATGTACACGGGATGGCCGCGTTCGTCCCCTGAGGCCAAGAGCACCGGGCGGCCGTCGAGTGTGGCCCTGGTCAGGCCGGACCGCTCACTGGCGAAGTATGAAACGAGCAGCCGGTTGTCGCCGGGCCGGGTCGGGTAGGGCGGCTCGTCCACCCGCTGGGTGACATACGAGGGCAGGCCCGAGGCCGGTGCCCGGTTGGACAGGCGTACGGTCACGGTGACTTCGCGCTCCCCGGCCCTGCACCGGCCCGGCTCCCACACCAGGTGGCGATCCAGGTAGTAGTCCAGTTTCGTGCCCGCCGCGTTGGTCACCACCAGCCCGGCGAGTGGCGCGGGCCCATCCGGCAAAGCACCCCCGAAAGGACGCTTCCGCACCTCACGCTGCTCCTCGGGGTGAGCGCTCCACACCTTGATCCGTCCGTCCTGCAGCTGCTGCCGCAGGGCCGTGAACAGTGGCAGGCGGCGCGCCGGATCGTCCATGGCTCCCATCAGCCGATCGGCGACGGCACGCGCGACATCCAGGAAGAACGCCTTGCGCTCCTCGACGTTCCCGTATGCCGCATAGCTGGTGCGCTGAGTGAGATCAACCACGTTGGCGCCGGTGACCACCGTCCCGTCGGCCAGCGAGGCGGATCCGGACGCCGCGAGCAGACCGGACAACGCGCCGGGGTCGAGCGAGATCGCACCGTCCATTCTCTGGCCGGCGTGCGCGCTCCATGCAGCGGTCCAGATGCGGGCGGCGTACGGGAAGTGCGGACTCAGATTCGTGTTGACCCACGTGCTGGTGGGAGCGTTGGGCCCATAGAGCCTGACGTACTCGTCCGGCAGGTCGACCGCGGCACGGGTGTCGGACAGTTCGGTGTCATTGCCGAAGTCCTCGAAGCTCAGCCGACCCCCCTTGGCGGTGAGCACCGCGAATGCCCCGGGAAGCCCGCCGGTGCCACGGGCCTCGGCGGCGTTCTCGAACACCACCAGATAACGCCTCGGCCCGTCCGTTCCGAGCATGGGCGGAATCACCCTGGCCGCCATGGCGGCGTCGTCCGTTGCGGTGCTGATCGGGCCGAGCTGCCGGGCGAGCCTGGCCCGGGCATCGTCAGCGGCCGACAGCCACGTACTGCGGGGCAAATCGTCGACGTCCGTACGTACTTCCAAGGCGCTGCGCGCGGCCCGTTTCAAAGTGGGAGCCGCGTGGCGCAGCGCGTGGAGATCGAGGTGGCCGCCGTCGCCTCCCGCGTCGGCCCCCACGTGAGCGGCTGTGCGCATCAGCGGTGGAAGCACGTCGTGAGTCAGCCGGTCGGAGGCTTCGGCGACACCGCGCACGGTGCGCAGCGGTCCTCCGAGAAGGGGCAGGTGGGCCGCCGGGTACCAGGCCGGCCCGGTGGTGAGGCGGTGCGCCCGGGCTGCGTGTCCCGCAGCCCGGTGAAGGGCGGCCTCGACCGTTCGCAGGCGCTGGGCGGAGCCCCGGGGGGCCGAGTCAGCGGCGACCTGCCCACGCAGTGTCTCCAGGCTCCGTTGGGCGGCGAGCAGTTCGCTGCGAGCGAGCACAGCGGTGACGGCGATCCAGCCGACGCCCGCCAACAGCAGGAAGGCGGCGGCGCATACGGGCAGAAGGACGCGGCGCTGTCGAAGCAGACGGCCGACAGTACGGAGGTTCAGGCTCTTCGGACACGGCATGCTCACACGCTGGCCCTAGTAGGCACCGTTACCGCGCAGCACGGCAGGCAACGTGCGGAAGAGGATCGCCAAGTCCAGCCGGATGGACCACGTGTCGACGTATTCCAGGTCCAGACGCAGGGCGTCCTCCCAGACCAAGTCGGACCGGCCGCTGATCTGCCACAGCCCCGTCAGTCCCGGCCGGACCAGTAGGCGACGGCGCGCCTTCCCGGTGAACGAGGAGTCCTCCACAGGCAGTGGCCGGGGCCCCACCAGGGACATCTGCCCGTTCAGCACGTTGATCAGCTGAGGTAGCTCATCCAGGGAGAAGCGGCGCAACCAGCGCCCGACCGCGGTCACCCGCGGATCATCGCGGATCTTGAACAGGTGTCCGTCGGCCTCGTTGCGAGCCGCCATGGCCCCACGCATCCTCTCGGCGCCGACCCGCATCGTGCGCAGCTTGAGGACGTGGAACTCCTCGCCCTGCCGGCCCGTGCGTCGCTGACGGAAGAGCACGGGGCCCGCAGTGTCGACCTTCACAGCGACGGCCGCCGCCAGGAGAACCGGCGCCAGCACGAGGAGCAGGACACTGGCCCCCGTCAGGTCGATGACCCGTTTGGCCACCAGGCTTCCCCACGGCGCCCGCCGAACCAGGGGCTGCCGATCGTGTGCCGTCGCTCCAGCGGATACGAGCATTTCATACCTCTTTGTAGGCAGAAAGAGTGAAAAGCGGACGAACTTGAGTCATATACCCGCGTCAAGTCACCAATCAGCAGATAACTGACTAATGGATGTAAACACGACGTCAACCTGTGCTTCAGCAATGACACTGTTACTTGCCGCCTGTCCCCCTGGGGCGGGGCGGCCGAGAGGACGCGCATGCGTGCGGTAGTGACGGGCGGAGCCGGCTTCATCGGGTCCCACCTGTGCGAGCGGCTGCTCCACGAGGACCACGAGGTGGTCTGCGTGGACAACTTCCTGACATCCAGCCCCCACAACGTCGAACACCTCAAGGAAGATCGACGCTTCCAGCTGAACGACCGGGACATCACCCATGGAC
The DNA here is from genome assembly GCF_056835925.1 of Streptomyces sp. WAC00040. Taxonomy (NCBI): domain Bacteria; kingdom Bacillati; phylum Actinomycetota; class Actinomycetes; order Kitasatosporales; family Streptomycetaceae; genus Streptomyces; species Streptomyces sp. WAC00040. Next base: position 3,309,431 of record NZ_JAKQZE010000001.1, on the reverse strand, counting down.
TCGAGGTGCCGGGCCCGGTGGATGCCGTGTTCCACCTGGCCTCCCCTGCCTCGCCCATCGACTACCTGCGGCTGCCTCTGGCGACGCTTCGTGTCGGGTCGGCAGGCACCTGGCACGCTTTGGACCTGGCCGCCGCGAAAGGCGCCCGCTTCCTGCTGACCTCGACCTCCGAGTCGTACGGCGACCCCCTGGTCCACCCCCAGCCGGAGAGCTACTGGGGCAACGTCAACCCGGTCGGCCCGCGCTCGGTGTACGACGAGGCGAAGCGCTTCGGGGAGGCGCTTACGATGGCCTACCGGAGATGCCGAGGCATCGATGCCAAGATCGTGCGCATCTTCAACACGTTCGGCCCGCGGATGCGCGCAGACGACGGGCGGGCCATCCCCACCTTCATCAGCCAGGCATTGCGGGGAGAGCCGATCACGGTCACCGGCGACGGCAGCCAGACCAGGTCGCTGTGCTACGTGGACGACGTGGTCGACGGACTGCTCCGCATGGTGATGAGTGACCACGGCGGTCCGGTCAACCTGGGCAATCCTCATGAGGTGTCCATGCTTGAACTGGCCCAGTGGATCGGCAAGCTGGCCAGGACCACCTCCGACATCGCACTGATCCCACGCCCCCAGGACGACCCGGAACGACGGCGCCCGGACATCACCAAGGCCCGGGAACTGCTGGACTGGGAACCCACGACTCCGGTGGAACGAGGGCTGTGCGACACGATCACCTACTTCCGCCGGCTGGGTGCTGGGGACTTCACCGAAAGCTGGGACCGCCCCCTCGCCTCGTCACCGATCCCTCAAGCCCGCACATGACGGCCCCGATCAGTGCCCAGCGGGCCCCTACGGCTCCTGTGGCTCCCGCCGCTCCCGCGGCTCCCGTGGTCGAGTGCCTCGGCGTGCCCATCACGGCGCACACCCGGGAGACCGCGGCCCGCCATGTGCTGCATCTTGCCCGCGGGATTCGCGAGGCGCGCCAAGCCGACGCTGATGCGTCGGAGGCCGTCGCCACCAGGCGGGGCATCGACGTCCATCTCTCGAACGCCTACACGCTCGCGCTTGCGGACCGGGACACCGAACTTCGCAGCCTTCTTCGCTCGGCCGCTCTCAACCTCCCCGACGGTCAGTCGGTGGTCTGGGCCAACCAGCTTCTCCACCGGGGCACACCGCTGCCGAGCACTCGCGTGTACGGGCCCGACCTGCTGCTGGACGTCTTTGGCCTCAGCGAGAACACCGACGTGCGCCACTACCTCCTCGGCTCCACACCACAGGTGCTGGACGGGCTTCACCGGGAACTGGTCCGCCGCTTCCCCAAGGCGCGGATCGTCGGCACATGCTCTCCCCCGTTCCGCCCGCGTACCGCCGAGGAGCTGTGCCGCCAGGCCGAAGACATCCGCGCCGCCGGTGCGGACATCGTCTGGGTCGGCCTCGGCACCCCGAAGCAGGACCGCTGGGCCGCCGACCTGTGTGCCCAACTCCCCGTGGTGGCGGTGGCCGTGGGCGCGGCCTTCGATTTCATCGCGGGCGCCAAACGCCAGGCACCGCCCTGGATACAGAACAACGGGCTGGAATGGCTGTTCCGGATCGGCAGCGAGCCGCGTCGTCTGTGGCGGCGGTATCTCTTCGGCAATGCGCGTTTCGTACGCGGGGTGCTACGGCAGGCGGTGCGCACCACGCATCCGAGCGACCCGTGCGTCAGGTCGCCGATCACCTGTTCGGCCACGTCCCACTCGGAACACAACATCGACGCGTAATTCCAAGGGTGACTCCTCATGACGACGACTCAGGCCAAGCCCTCGATGAGGGAGCTGCAGGAGCGCGAGCACGGCCTCGGGCACGACTACGCCGAGGGCTCGCCGCATATTCGCCATCACACGATCCGAGGCAGGCTCATCTCCTGCCTGCACACTCTCGTGCGGGAGGTCATCGACCGGCACGGGCGATGTCGAGTACTCGAACTGGGAGCCGGCCACGGCACCTTCACCGATCATCTCCTGGCCGCCGGTGCGCAGGTCACGGTAACGGAGATGAGCGAGCCCAGCGTTCGCTTCCTCCAGAGCCGCTTCCGCCACAATCCGGACGTCACCGTGATCCACGACCAGGACGGCACCGTCTCCAGCCAAGTCGGGGATGTGGACGCAGTGGTGTGCATCTCCGTCCTGCACCACATTCCCGACTACCTGGGCACGATCGAAAGGGTGGTGGGTCAGATCGTCCCGGGCGGAACCTTCTTCAGCGCCCAGGACCCTATGTGGTATCCACGGCGTTCACGGATGTCGATGAACCTCGACCGAAACGCGTACTTTCTGTGGCGCCTGGGGCAGGGCGATCTGCGCCGCGGTCTCGCCACCCGCGTGCGGCGAATCCGTGGCATCTACGACGACACCAACGAGGCCGACATGGTCGAGTACCACGTCGTCCGCGACGGTGTCGACGAAGAGGCACTGCGTGACCTCCTCGCGCAGAACTTCGAGGCAGTGGAGGTCCAGCGCTACTGGTCGACGCAGTCCGGGGTCCTTCAGACAATCGGAGAGCGGTTCTTTCCTCCGACCACCTTCAACCTGGTTGCTCGGCACCGTAAGTGACGCACAGCGTTTGACGGATCGGAAGAGAACGCGCCTGAACGACATCACGGGGTGCCGTTGTGACCTACACCATCGCTTTTGTGCACAGCTTCTACGGCTCCGGGAGTCCGAGCGGTGAGAACCGCGCCGTACTGGCCCAGTTGGAGGCGCTGAGGCGTGCAGGCCACGAAACTCACCTCGTGGCCGCCCACACCGACGAACTGAGCCGTAGACCGCTCTACCCTCTTCGGGCCGCGACCGCCGTCGCCACGGGACATGGCCTCTCGCCGCTTCCCGCGCTTCGAAATCTTCGTCCCGACGTGGTGCACGTGCACAACCTGTTTCCAAATTTCGGGCGCAGGTGGTTGGCTCGTTGGGAAGGCGCGGTGGTCGGCACCCTGCACAACTACCGGGCTCTGTGCGCTTCGGCGACGTTCTACCGCCAAGGAGCCACATGCACGCGTTGCCTGGACGGGGACCGTTGGGCCGGGTTGCGGTACGGGTGCTATCGAAGCTCGCGAACCGCCACGATCCCCCTCGCGTGGGCAAACCGTAAGCAGGCTGCAGCCGACCCGCTTCTGCACCGTGCCGACAGGCTGGTGGTCCTGTCCGGAACCAGTCGGCAGATGTACCTGAGGGCCGGCATCCCACAGCAGCGGCTCGCTCTGGTGCCCAACTTCACCGCGGACCCTCCCGAGCTCTCCGCCGGTCGCGTATCCGGCTCGTCACCTGCGCAAGAGACGAGCTCACGGTGGGTCTACGTGGGACGGATCAGCGAGGAGAAGGGCTTGGTGGAACTCCTCAGCAGATGGCCGGCGGACGAGCCCCTGGACGTCATCGGCGACGGTCCGCTGGCCGAGGAGTGCCGTCGAGTGTCTCCGCCGACGGTGCGCTTCCTGGGTGAACTGCCGCACGACGAGCTACGCCGTCGCCTGCCGTCCCAGAGGGGACTGGTCTTCCCCGGCCGCTGCCTGGAAGGGGCGGAGCCCCTGGTCTACATCGAGGCTCTGGCCGCAGGGTTGGGGGTGATCGCATTCACCGGTTCCACGGTGGGGCAGCTCGTGCGTGAGCAGGGCACCGGGACGACCATCGGCACTGACGAACCTCTGCGCCCCGCACTGCTGCGGGCCTCCGAGCACTTCCCCGCACTTCGCGCTCATTGCCGGCAAGCGTTCGCGGATCGATACGCGGAAAGCACTTGGACTGCGGGCATGGAGAAGGTCTATGCCGCCGCGATCACTCAGCGCCGCTCCCGCGTACTCGAATGAATGGCGGCGGCCAGGTGGCACAACCACGAACAGTGATGGGACGAGATGCCGAAGAGTTCGAAACGCCTGCGACGGATCACCGTGGTGCAGCCCTATGTCCCCCACTACAGGACAGCCTTCTTCAGTCGTGTGCAAGAACGCCTCAAGGCTTCCGACTGCACTCTGAGAGTCCTGCACGGGCCACCGCCGCCCAGCGTTGCGGCACGCCGGGACGCCGCTCACTGTGCCGGCGCGGTAGAGGTTCCGACCTGGCGCCTGACCGTACCGGGCGGGCCGTCTCTCTTCTGGCACGAGGTGCGGCACAGGACGGCCACCGCCGACGTCGTCGTGCTGGAGCAGGCGCTTCACAACCTCGAGACGTACTGGCTACTGGCGAAGCGACGGATGAGAGCGGCCGCGGGCCACTCCCCCCAGGTCGCTCTGTGGGGTCACGGCCGTACCTACACGAAGGGCATGAGCCGCTTCCAGGAAGCGGCCAAGGACGTCGTCACGCGCCGCGCGAACTGGTTCTTCGCCTACACGGAAGGAGGAGCAGCGCACGCGTCGTCCCACGGCTTCCCCGCCGACCGGATCACCGTCCTGCGCAACTGCGTGGACACCACGGAACTGGCGGTCGCACGCAGCCGCGCGGAAATGCCTGGAACACCCGAGCAAGCCGAGGCCGCCGAACTCCGCAGGCGACATCGCCTCGTGCCGGGACGCACCGCTCTCTTCGTGGGTGGGCTCGACGCTCCGAAGCGAATCCCGTTCCTACTGGATTGCGCCCACCACCTGGCGGCTGTGCTTCCTGGCTTTCGACTGCTGGTGGCCGGAGACGGCGCCGACCGTCACCTGGTGGAGGCCGCGTCTGCCGCTGACGGCCCGGTGGTGGCCCTGGGCCATCACTCCGGAAAGCGTGTGGCGCTGCTCGGCGCGGTATCCGACGTCATGTTGATGCCAGGACGAGTAGGCCTGTGCGCGGTCGACTCATTCGCCCTCCGAACACCGGTTGTGACCACCGACTGGCCATGGCACGCCCCGGAGTTCGAATACCTGGAGAACGGACGCAACGCCGTGGTCACACCGGATGATCCAGTGGCATACGCGGCTGCGGTCCAGGAGTTGCTCAACGACCGCTCCCGTCTGGCATCGCTCCGCGAAGCATGCCGATCAGATGCCGCCAATTACACGATCGACGGCATGGCGGCGCGATTCTGCAATGGCCTGCTCGGAATACTCGAGCGAGAAGCGTGAGCGGAGGGGACCCCGGGTCCAGCAGCCGTGGCAGGCGAATTCGGGTGCGGACAGAGTGTCCGCTCAATACCTTCGAGGGTTCGTGCCACACTGTCGCCATGTCACTGCCCAAGGAGACCATCAAATTCGCATTGGCTGCGGCGAATCGTCCGGTTGCTCGTTTTCGATTTTCCAGAGCTATGGCATCGGCAACAACTCCCTGCAAGATCGAGATCGGCGCCCACAGAACGAGACGCCCTGGATGGATCGGCACTGATGTCAGTTGGTGTGCGCGCCACTACCTTGATGCGACAGAACACTGGCCGGTGCCGACTTCATCGGTCAGTCATATCTATGCCGACAATGTGATCGAACACTTGCGCATGAAGCCCAACAGGCGGCTGTTCCGTGAAGCGCACCGAGCTCTCGTGCCCGGCGGAAGAATTCGACTGGCAACGCCGGACGTCGAGTACCTGGTGGAACGCTACACAAAGAGGGACGCCGAAACACGGCGCCTCATCGATTTGTCGAACAAGAAGAATTATGAAGCCCATCATCCGGTTGACCTGCTCCGCGTCGCCTTTCAAGAGTGCGGCCACCACGCTGGATACCTGTGGGACTTCCAGGCACTGCGTGACGAGCTGACCCTGGCCGGGTTCACCGATGTCCGCAGGTTCGAACCGAGGCAGAGCGACGATCCGGATCTGAAGGACATGGAGATCCGTGAGGAGTTCGCCCTCGTCGTGGAAGCAGAGGCCGCCAAGAATCCATCCCGGGAGCGGCCCGTGCGGCAGACGCTGCAGGGCATCGCTCGCTGACACTCCTGAAGGACGCACAGCGGCATCTGGCTGAGCCGACGGTCGAGACCTGACTGATCGGGTTCAACCCAACGGAGGCCCCGAATGGAACACGGCCGATATGGGCGTGGGGATGTTCACGTTCTGCACGTTCTGAACCGACTGCGGGCCTCGGGAGCCGAGGTGATACTCCAGACCGCCGCCGGCCAGTGGAAGCATCACGGCATCAAGGTGGACGTGCTGGCCGTGGGGCCCGAGCCCGGCCCCTTCGCGGCCGACCTACGAGATGTCGGCTACACGGTGCTCCATGAGCCGGACCGACAGCTGTTCCGTGTCCCGCCGCGGCTCGCCCGACGGGTGCGCGATGGTGGCTACGACGTGGTTCACCTGCACCCCGAGCGAGCCAGCTTCCACTTCGGCCTCGCTGCCCTCAGCGCTGGAGCAGGGGTCGTCCGTACTGTGCACAGCGTCTTCGGATTCGGCGGCATGCTGCGTGCACAGCGAAAGCTGCAGCGCCACGCCCTTCGCCGCATGGGCGTCGTTCACGTGGGCGTGAGCCATGGGGTGGCCGACAATGAGAAGCGGCGTTTCGGGAACCCGTCCCAGGTCATTGAGAACTGGTGCAGCAACGAGTTCACACCGCCGACCAAGGATCAGCGGGACCAGGCACGGCAAGCCCTGAAACTTCACGACCACGACTTCGCGGTGGTCAGCGTCGGGAACTGCGGGCCCGTCAAACGCCATGAGGCGGTCCTGGAAGCCGTCGCTCACATCTCCGAAATGCCGGACCTGGTGTACCTCCATGTGGGAGAAGAGGACGGAACCGGCAAGGAGCGACGTCTCGCCGAGGAACTGGGCATCTCGCACAAAGTCCGATTCCTGGGGCACAGGCATCCGCTGCAGGCGTTGCACGCCGCGGATGTGTTCGTCATGACCTCCGCATACGAGGGACTCGGGCTGGCTGCTGTCGAAGCACTCATGACGGGTCTGCCGTTGGTGCTCGCAGATGTTCCCGGGCTCAGGGACGTGGCAGGAGCCAGCCCGGCCGCGTGGTTGACCGACACCCGCCCCGCCCAGCTCTCCGCCGCCATCCAGAGGGCTGCGCATTTCTGCGAGAGCGGGCCTCCTTTGGGGGCGGCTCGATCATTCGGGGATCGGTTCGGGCTGCAGCGGGGCGTAGCCGACTACGCCGAGATCTATCACCGACTGGTCCGTCCCGGGAGTGCCCGTGGCCCCCGTTGATGCGTTGATGGCATGTCATGGCCCGCACGCGCTGCCCGATCCCGGGGCCGGGCCGGCTCCTTCTCCTCGCCTTGCACCAAGGTCGGGGCCGACAGGGTGCTCGCTCGCATCAGACACGTCTCAGGTCCCGTGCGAGCAGTGCCCAACAACCAGGAAGGATGCCAATGCGAGTAGCGATCGCTGCGCCGGTTGATCTGCCGCGGCTTGCACGTCTGCTCGACACGTCCACTGAGCAGACCACACCCACAGGTCTGGGAGGACCGGGCACGGCAGCCATGGTCGCGGAGCTTGCGTCAAGGGGTCATGACGTGACCCTTGTGACCCTGAGTCGCGAAATCGACAGACCCGTGCACTCCCGCATCGGTACGGTCGATGTCCTGACCGGCCCCTACCGCCATCGGCACCGCGCCAGAGACGCCTTCCGGCGGGAACGCGAGGCCGTTCGCACACTGCTCGACTCGGTAGACGTCGACGTGGTGCACGCCCACTGGACATATGAGTTCGCGTTGGGAGCTCTGGCAGGTCGGCATCCCGCACTGGTGACTGTACGAGACTGGGCGCCCGCCATTCTGAGGCACCAGCCGGACGCCTATCGGATGGTGCGGCTCGCCATGCAGGGCCGTTGTCTGGCGAAAGCGAGACACCTCACGGCAGTCTCGCCCTACATCGGTGATCGATTGCGGCGATGGTGTCGAGGCACGACCACCGTGGTGCCGAACGGCCTCCCCACCTCTGCGTTCAGACACGAGCCGCCAAGGATTCATCACCCTGTTCGACACCTGCTGTCGGTGAGCTCCGGATTTTCGAAGGGCAAGAACACGAGTGCCCTCCTGCGCGCCTTTCCCGCCATTCGTGATGAGCTGGGGGATGTCGAACTGACGCTGATCGGCGGCGGACACGGCCCCGGAGATCAGGCGGAACGCTGGGCACGAAGCCATGGACTGACTGATGGAGTGACCTTCGTCGGCACTATGCCGGCCGAGCAAGTGCTGGCCGCCATGGACACCGCAGATATCTTTGTGGCACCCACCCTCGAAGAATCCTTCGGGATGACCGTGCTCGAAGCAATGGCAAGGGGACGGCCGGTAGTGGCCGGCCGCTCCTCGGGAGCGGTGCCCTGGCTCCTCGATCTGGGCCGTGCCGGCGAGTTGGTCGACGTGCGTCGGCCAAAGGCGATCTCCCAGGGCATTGTGCGGCTGGCAAGGAACGCCGACCTCCGTGCCCAACTGAGCCAGCAGGCGCTTGCACGGGCTCGGCTCTTCGCCTGGCCCAACGTCGTACCAGCCTACGAAGCCGAGTACGAACAGGTTGCCCGGCATGCTTCAGCCTTGCGTGTGCTGCTCGGCAGGCCCAGTTAGCGCTCCGGTGCCGAGCCCGGTCCTGGCCGGCCTGCTGGTTGAAGCGATGTCCGCCGGCCTCGGGATGAACAGTGCCTGGTGGTAGATGTACGGACGGCCGGTCCGGCCGCGTGGACAACGGCGTCAAGTGGCGCCCTGTCACCGACAGCGTCACACGCCTCCACGACTGCATCATCCGCCCGTCGGCTGCCCCCGACAGGCCGCTATCAGAACGGGTCAACCGGAACCCGCACCTCATCGAGGTGCGGGTTCCGGTTGACCACCACGTACTGATTCATCCGGGGTCGCAGGTCGCGTTCGCCCCGGTGCCCCACCCGCTCCACGGTGCCGCTCGAGGCCGGCGCGGTTCCCGGATCACCGGGCTGCTTGCCCTTCTTCCGACCACCGGGCCGGGTGCGGCACGGTCTGCACGGTCGGGAAGGGGCCGCCGTCCTCGGACCCCCGTCGGACAGGTGTCAGGGCTTGCGAAAGTGAATCACCGGGCTGCGGTAATCCAGTTCCATGTCCGGATCCAGAACCTCGTAGCCCAGCTTCTCCAGCATTTCGCAGGTGCGCGTGCCGCCTGCGTTGTACCACCGGCCCGGGCGTGCCACGTCGTCCTCCGAGAGATTCAGCGGGCGGAAAGGTGCCCGGTTGCGGGCGCGTGTCTGCAGCGGCAGCAGGTAGGCGTCGACCAGGCGCCGCTTCAACTGCCCACCGTTCCTCGCCAGCAGAGTCCGCGTCACGTCGAAGCGGGGCAGGTTCTCCACGAAGCTGTTGTACTTGGCATAGTCCGCCACCATGATGAAACCATGTGCCCCTGAGCGGAACTTCGGAAAGAGGCTGGCCATATAAGCGGAGATACCGTCGAAACTGACGTGGCACAGCGCGTCGAAACTGAACAGGTAGTCGACGCTGTCGTCGGCCAGCATTCCGCAGCTGAAGTCCTCGACCTTGAAGTACCGAACGTTCTCGTGCCTGCCGACGTATTCCCAGAAGCCGTTGTGTTCGGCCGAGAGGGCATCCAGGCAGTAGACCTCGCCGGCACGGACCATGGCACGCGTCCATGCTCCCCGTCCGGGGCCGATCTCCACGGCGCTGGTCCCGCTGTTGATGTACGGCTTGATGCAGGCCAGGTAAATGGCGTGCTGCATCGACGTGTAGCCCCACAGCCCGTAAAGGGAGTCCAGTGGTTCGAGCGGGTCGGCTCCGAAGAACCCGCCCTTCCAAATGCTCCGGAACGATTCAAGTTCGGTAGCCAGCTTCGCCGCCACTTGCTCTCCCTGTCGGCCGCTCGGTCGGACCTTTGTCGTATCACAGCAGCGTCGCCGAGCAGATGAGAACCACAGGGTGTTGCACAGGAAATTGGGTGAGGCATGAGAAACCCCTGGGCATCCCACACTCGTTCTCGAGCGATGCCGCGGCGAAATCGACCTGACTCCGCATGGTGGTCGCTTCCTTGGGCGGGAAATTCCGACTGCATACGAGTCACGACTCCTTCAGCGCACCGGATCCAGGGCGAGGACGGCTGCTGCGACTTACGTCATCCAGTTCACGGAGCACCGGCCCGGGAGGGCGGGTGAGGTCCACAGCACCCGGCCACGCGGCGGCTCTCGGCGAGGGTGTCCCGGCAGAGGACCGCACCGTTCTTGCGGGACTCCCTCACGGCCGGAGCACCGGAACGGTCGCAGGCTGCTTCACCCGGCGACCCGGGCGGCGCAGAAGTCCGATCTCGGCCGCTGCCTGGTAGGCCGGCGACCGACGACGCAGCAGCAGACACCCCAGCAGCACCGGAGACATGGCGAGCACCGCGCCGGGCAAACCACCCAGCGCACGGTCGCCCCAGTTGCCGGCCACAGCCAGCATGGCCCCGGCCGCACAGTGCGTGAGATGGGCGCGGCCCACGCCGCCGGCGTCGAGCGTGTCGCTTGTGTGCCACCGGACCAGCTGAACGATGTGTCCAACGGCCAGCCCGGCCACCCCGGTCACGACGAACAGCATGGGCTCACGCTGCCCGACGGCCCCGATGAGCCCCACTGCGGTGACGACGAGCAGAACCAGCTGCGCACGGATGAGGTCGCGTCGGGCTCCACGGGCAAGATCAAGCGAACACCCGGCTGCATATACGACCTGCAGTGCTGCCCACGCGGCGAAGGCGGGCACCAACGCTACGGCCCCTTCCCATCCGGGCCCGAGCAGCAGGGCGAGCGCAGCGGGCCCGGCGCCGGCCAGAGCGCCGAAGGCGACGAAGCCCGCAGAGGCGGCGTACAGCAGATGCCGCGCGGGCCGGTTCAGTGACAGTCCCTGGCTGCGGCGGTCGGCGAGCAACGGTACAGCTGCCTGATTGAGGCCCCTGAGCAGGATGTTCACCGGTACGTCGGACAGCATCTGGGCCCGGGACCAGAGCCCGGCCGTGCCGGGACCGAGCAGTCGGCCCGCCACCCACAGCGGAGCCGTGGCCCCCAGGGTGCGCAGCAGCGCGAAGCCGGTGAGGAACCCGGACAGCCCCAGCAGAGAACCGGACGGAGCGCCCGGGTCCCGCGCCAGAACGAGCTTGGCCGCCGATCCGCACACGGCGAGACCGAAGGTGGTGAACGCCGCGACCGGAAGGGCCAGGCCAAGGGCGGCCGCGGAACCGGTGCGGCCGAGTACGACGGCCGCGACCACGCAGCCGGCCACCTGCCCGGTGAGCTCGGCGACCGTTGCACAGCCGGGCAGGCCGACCCGGCGCAGTGCGGCCAACAGCACGCAACCTGTCGGCGCCACCAGATACTGGCAGCCCAACAGCCGCAGCAAAATGGTCAGTTCGGGCATCCCCCAGAGCAGCGCACACCACGGGGCGGCGACCTCGACGACCACCCAACAGGCCACACCGGTCAGCATCGAGAGCCGCAGTGCGGAGCGCAGGAGGGCGCGGCTGAGTCGCTCGGCACGCAGGACGCAGGTCGCGAGACCGGCCGTGGCGATCAGCCCGGGCAATTGCGTCACCGTGAGGGCGATCGCATAGGCGCCGAAGGCGCTGTGCGATGCCACGCGCGCGGTCCAGGCGGTGTAGCCGAGCTGGAGAACGACGGACACGGCGGCGCCGCCGTAGCTCCAGCTCAGCACGGACCGGATGCGACCCGCGGCTCTTGGAGCATCGGTCATGAGGGGGTGAAGGGGGCTGTGGTCAGCAGGAAGTTCTGGTGGCGTTGAGGAGGGACGAAGCCGGGCGGTACGGCGACAGGTCCGTGCGGAGCGAGGTGATGGACATGCTGGTAGCCGAACTCGGCGGCCGTGGAGCGCAGCCGTTCCAGGGCGGGCCGGTCAAGGCACTCGGCGATCACGATCGGACGGTGGGTGGCCAGAGTCCGGGACATGCCGCGCAACACCTCCGGCTCGAGACCTTCCACATCGATCTTCACCAGATCGATGGGCCGGTCGCCGACCGCCAGATCCGCGGTGGTCACTTCCACGTCGACGGTGCTGCGCCCGGGGGCGTCGGCTCCGGCCCGCAGGGTGGCCGTGGTGATGCGCTCCGGCACGGTCAGACGTGCCCGGCCCGGCTCCTGCGAGAGTGCCTTGCCCACGACGTGCACCCTGGGCCCGAAACGGTTGACGTCGATGTTGCGGCGCAGCATCCGGGTCGCGACGAGGTTGGGCTCGACCGCGACGGCGTGCAGCCGCGGGTTGGCCTGACAGGCCAGCAGGGTGTAGAGGCCGGCGTAGGCCCCGGCGTCCAGGAACCCACGCGCGGTGCGCGCGAGCCGGTAGAAGAGCGGATGGGTGGCCTCCTCCCACAGCCGCAGATCCGTCCAGACCACCGGCCCGGCGAGTACGTCGTGCGGGCCGCAGTGGTAGTGGAATGTACTGCCGTCGGGTGCGTGCACCTGCCAGACGCCGGTGGGCTGCAAATGCCGCCAGACGGTGAGCGGCACATGGCCGCGTACGGTTCCGGCCCGTACCGCCCGCTGAAAGGTACGCGAGCGCATCAGCAGGTCACGGGCACCGCGCAGCACGGGCTTGACATGGCTCAGCTGCGGGGCGGCGGCGGTGGTCATCGCTCATGCTCCCGTCAGCGAACGCTCGCGAGCCGGAGCGGGTACGGCGGCCAGCTCGGCGTCGACCATGATCCGAGCCAGTTCCGGAGCGTGAACGGTGGCCTTCCAGCCCAGTTCACGTTCGGCCTTCGAGGCGTCACCGACCAGATCGGGGACTTCTGAAGGGCGCAGATAGCGCTCGTCGAAGCGGATGTGCTTCTCCCAGTCGAGGCCCGCGTGCTCGAAGCAGAAGCCCAGGAAGTCGCGCACGCTGTAGCTGGTGCCGGTGGCGACCACGTAGTCGCCGGGCTCGTCCTGCTGGAGCATGCGCCACATCGCGTCGACGTACTCGGGCGCGTAGCCCCAGTCCCGACGGGCCTCCAGGTTGCCGAGATGGAGGGAGTCCTGCTCGCCGCGGGCGATGCGGGCCGCGGCGCGGGCGATCTTGCGGGTCACGAAGGTCTCGCCGCGGCGCGGGGACTCGTGGTTGAAGAGGATTCCGTTGACGGCGTGGACGCCGTACGCCTCGCGGTAGTTGCGGGTGATCCAGTACGCGTACACCTTGGCGGCCGCGTACGGCGAGCGCGGATGGAAGACCGACGACTCCGACTGCGGGGGCGCGGTCGTTCCGAACATCTCGGAACTGGAGGCCTGGTAGAAGCGGCACGGCAGCCCGGTCATCCGGATGGCCTCGAGGAGACGGGTGGTACCCAGGCCCGTGGTGGTCCCGGTGAACTCGGGTTCGTCGAAGGAGACCCGGACATGCGACTGGGCGGCCAGGTGGTAGACCTCGTCGGGCTGGATGCTCTCCAGCAGGGCGGCGATGCGAGAGCCGTCGGCCAGATCTCCGTAGTGCAGCCGGAGGCGGGCGTCGGGCTCGTGCGGGTCCTGGTAAAGGTGGTCGATCCGCTGGGTGGTGAAGGTGGAGGAGCGGCGGATGAGGCCGTGCACCAGGTAGCCCTTGGAAAGCAGGAGCTCGGCTAGATACGAGCCGTCCTGGCCGGTGATGCCGGTGATGAGTGCGGTTTTGTCAGACATGGCGACTCCTCGAGGGTGGGGGGACGACAAGCGCCGCGCTGCTGCGCGCAGGCCGCCAACAGGCCAAGGATGACGGCCTGTTCGGGAGTGAGGGAGTAGGTGATCATGTAGACCAACTGGCTGCAGATGAGCAGCCGGAGCATCAGTTTGTTCTCACTGTCCGCTCCTGCTGCGCGCCATGCCGTGGCATACACCAGGAGGAGGACCGCAACGCCGAGGAGGCCGAGACGCAGCAGGACCTCCAGGTAGTAGTTGTGGGGCGAAACAGCGACGAACACTCCGTTGAGCACGCGGTCGTACCCGGATCCGAAGGGCAGCCCCAGTAGCCAGTCCGGCAGCTCTTTGAGCCGGGGCAGCAGAGCCTGCCAGCCCTCCACCCGCCACACCAGCGTGCGATCATCTTCACTGGAGGCGGTGAGCTTTGAGGTGACCCCGCCGGCGGCTCCCCACGAAACGACCAGCACGGCGAGCATGCCGAGCGAGCCCAGAACGGCCAGTGCCGCGGCACGGGATCCCGTCTGCCGTTGGCGGGACAGCAGCCAACCGGTGATCATGACGCCCACGGCCAGCCAGATGGTGCGGTGTTGGGCCAGCATGACGACTGCCAGGAGCAGCGAAGCCAGCACCCTGCCCCGCGCGGAGCCACGAGCACACAGCAGCATCATGGCCGCCTGGCCGATGACGAGTGTTTGAGCAGCACTTACCGGGCGGGCGTTGGTGAGCACTCCGTCGACCATGATCTGGTCGGAGTTGGAGCCGATACCGACGTTCAGCCACCCCAGCAGTGCGAGGCAGGACAGAGCACAGGCTGCCAGCACCCAGATGAGGGTGACCGCGCGCACCAGGTTCCGACCGGCGCAGTGGACGGCGACGAAGAGTGCGGCGCAGAGAAGCTGAATGAAGTTGGTTCGGGCCTCATTGCCCGCCGCTTGGACTCCGAAGATCCCGAACCCGCGGACCAGTGCGTAGCCGGTCAGTGCCAACAGGGCGAGAAGCAGGGCCGGGGCGCCGCGCCCTCGTCCCCTGAGCATGATGAGAGCAGCGACCAGCAGACACACGGTCAGCACATCGGTGGGCAACAGATTCAGGCCCGCCCCCGGGACCGACTGACGCATGTTCTGCTGCGTCTGCCAGAGCTGGACGGAGACATACAGGCCGATTCCCCAGACGGGCCAGCGGACGAAGCTCGCGGTGAGTGCCGCGCAGCCGATGAGCGCGGCGCAGCCGAGGAGCAGTGTCGTCGGATCGAGTAGCAACGGATCATCCCCCCGCGGGAGAGCGACGGAAGGAGGCTCGCGCCGCGGTCTTCACATAGGGCGAGAACATCAGCAGCGGAGCCCGTGGCCAACCGTGCCGCAGGCAGTAGACCCACCATTGACGCGGCGGCAGTTCACGCTGCGAGGTGATCCGGCGCAGCGCCTCGCGCACGCCGATTCCCGGTTCTCGGGACCCGGTGTGTGGTGGGTTGCGGTCGCAGACGCCGACGTGGCACGGCGTCACATAGGCGGGAATGCCGGCCCGGCGGACGCGGAATCCGTGATCGTAGTCGCCGATGCCGTGCTGGAAGACCTCGTCGATGTCGCCGACCGTTTCACACACCGCCCTGGGCAACAGCACCACGTTGCCGTTGTACGTGTCGCAGCGCTCGGGTCGACCGGTCGGCTCGACGAGCGCGAGCGCACGGCCGCGGCGTCCCGAGTATGTGGTGCGGTCATCGGCCGACGCACGCACGGCGCCGACCACGACCTTGCCGGGGCCGACCGCGTGTGCGGTGTCGAGCAGCACGGTGAGCGCGTCCCCTTCCAGCGTCACATCGTCGTTGAGCCAGAGCTGGTAGTCCCAGGCCGGTTCGCCGCATAGCCGACTGTTGCGGCTCGCGATCCGCATACCGTGGCTCCAGTAGACGTCAGGGCCGACCGTGGTGACCTTCACCTCGGGGTGGGCGGCGCGAACCGCCTCGGGTGTGCCGTCGACGCTGCCGGCGTCCACCAGGTAGGTGCGTACCGTGGTGCCCTCCGGCAGCCCGCGCTGTTCGGAGAGCGCGGCGAGTGCGGCGAGGGTCTTGTCGTGACGGTTGTGACTGGTCATCAGCACCGCGATATGGACTGGTGGCACGTGAGACTCCTCAACTGGAAGGCCTCATCATTACGGGGAGGGAGTCGCTCGTGAGTCCTCAACCAGGCCGCGCTGCTTCCAACGGGCTCGACCACGTGACGGCACCGAGGACGGCCGGCGGCCCCGCCCCCTGTTTACCGATCGCGACGCACTGGGCACAGGAAGGCGGGCTCACAGGACCTCGACCTGCTCCGCCCGACAGCGGTTGCGGGTGTCGAAAATGTACGCTGCGGCCTGCTCGACGAGCGCATAGTCGAAATCATCGTGATCGGTTGCCACGACGACCACGTCGGCCGCCCGGACTTCGGCTTCGGTCAACTCCACGCAGACGATGTCGGCGGGAAGGAGATAGGAGTCGGTGTGCGGTTCCACCGCGACGACCCGGGCGCCGAGGTCCTGCAAGGACCGGGCGAGCATGATGGAAGGTGACTCGCGGATGTCACCGGTGTTCTTCTTGTAGGCCAGCCCCAGTTGCAGGACCCGGGAGCCGTTGACGGACTTCCCGCGTTCGTTCAGGCCCCGGCTGATTCGCCAGACGACGTGGTCCGGCATCCCCTCATTGATCTCGTTGGCCAGCGCGATGAACCGGACACTCTGCCGTAGCAGCCGCTTGACCTGCCAGGAGAGATAGGACGGGTCCACCGGCAGGCAGTGCCCGCCCACACCGGGGCCCGGCCTGAAGGCCATGAAGCCGAACGGCTTGGTATCGGCGGCCTCGATGGCTTCCCAGATGTCAGCCCCGAGCCCCCTCGACAGCGTCGCCATCTCGTTCACCAGGGCGATGTTGACGTGACGGAAGGTGTTCTCCAGCAGCTTGGTCAGCTCCGCGGTACGGCAGGAGGACACGGGCACGGTGCGCTCGACGATGCGTGCATAGAAGCGCTCGATGTCCTGCAGTGAGGCGGCGTCGATCCCGGAGATGACCTTGGGAGTGTTCTCCAGCTGCCACTGCGGATTACCCGGGTCGATACGCTCGGGGCTGTAGCCGAGGTGGAAGCCCTTACCGGCCTTCAGCCCGCTGCCGCTCTCCAGCAATGGTCGCAGCAGACTCTCCGTGGTGCCTGGGTATGTGGTCGACTCGAGAACAACAGTGGCACCAGGGGTGATATGGGAGGCGATGCTCCGGGCGGCACATTCCACGAAACTCAGATCCGGCACGCCCTCCCGCAGCGGCGTCGGCACGGTGATCGTGCAGATGTCGAAGTCCGAGATTTCGCCGTAGTCGGTGGTCACCTTGTAGCGGCCACTGTCCAGAGCGGCGATCAGACGCGTATTGCCTACTCCCTCGATGTACGAATCGCCGGCCGCCAGGCGTTTGACCCGCAGCTCGTCCGTGTCCACGCCGACGACGGAGAATCCCGCTTCCACCGCGCGCATGGCCAGCGGGAGACCGACGTACCCCTGACCGACGACGACCAGCTTGCGCTGGTGCCGGAATGGGGGAGGACCCACACTTACCACCCCGGATTTTCAGAATGGAGTATCACGATCCCAACGTCGCATGCCCGGCCGCTCCGACTACCCTTCTCCGCATGTGTCTGCCGGGGGATCACTCTGATTCCGTAACCGGCGCCGAACGGAACCGGCGCAATGGGTGAACACGCGGCCGATGGTGGGCGCGTAACCGAAGGGCACCAGTTGCCCTGTCCTACGTTCCGGGGTATGACGCCGAAGCTGCGCGAACTGACAGCCCGCGGCAGAGTTCTGATGGCGAGGACCGCCAGCCAGGCTCTGCTCGGACCGGTCTCAGGAGGAATGCCGCGGGTCTATGTGCGCTCGATCGCGGAACGCATGCACGAGCCCAGGATCGCCAGGCATGTGAGCGAGTCCTTGACCAGGACGGAGGCCGTGGTCGAGCGCTACGACTTCCCCTTCGGCTTCCCACCGCGGTTCCGCCGGTCCAAGGCGTTCGACGAGCGCCATGCGTACCGGCTTCACGACGTGCTGCTCAGCCCGCACAGCGGCCTCACCTGGCTGCCCGGTGGCCCCGTCCTGGAAGAGAGCTACGGATCCCTCATCCGGTCGCTCGGCTGGGGCGACGTCCGCCACGAACCGCTGCTCCCGGTCAAGCGGCTCGCTGGTCGTCCCGTCATCGCCTTCCCGCCGACGGGCTACTACCACTGGCTGCTCGAGGTCCTCCCCGCTGCGGTCTTCGCTCTCAGTGTCGAGCCCGAGGCGCTGCTCCTGATGCCGAGGAGCGTGCCGGCCCATGTGCTGGCGGCTGCGGAGCACCTGGTCGGACCCTCCAGAATCGTCCGCCTGGACGACATCGCACACGTCGACTCCTGCGTCCTCGCCGCCGTCGAGCCGATGTCCGGCTTCGTCCAACGTGCTGAGATCGACCGACTGCGCGCAGCCTTTCCTGCGGACCCCGTCGACGTCGGCGCTGTCTACGTAAGCCGCTTGAAGGACTCGAAGCGAGCATTGTCGAACGAGGCAGAGGTCGAGCGCGCGATGCGGCAGGCGGGCGTCACAGTGGTGTACGCCCAGGACCTGTCCTTCGAGGAGCAGCGAGCGCTCTTCGCCGGCGCCCGTACGGTCATTGCTCCACACGGAGCCGGTCTGGCCAACCTGGTGTGGGCTCAGCGTGCCGAGCGGGTGATCGAGATTTTCCCTGACTCATGGTTCAACGACTGCTATGCCCGCTTGAGCCGCAACCTCGGCATCGACTACGACTACATCGTCGCATCGCCCGTTGCCCCACTGGATCGGCTCGAAGCCCTTGTGAACGAGGGTGCGGGCGCCGGGTACTGAGCTGCGCCCAAGGGTCGGACACAGGAGTGCGGCGCCGGAGTGAATTCCGCCGCCCCCGCGCAACAACACACCCCACTGGCGAACCTGCGCCATATGCCCTGATTATGCTGCCGCCCGTGTCCTCCAAAGAGATCTTGACCAGCACACGCGACCTCTTCCTCCGCGTTCCGGGCTGCCAACAGGCTGTTCGTGCCGCGGCTCTGCGCGGCGTAGTCCCTCGCGCAGTGTGGAGACGCCTGCATCCGACGGGAGAGTGGAGCCTACGCGCCCCCGACGGACGCACCTTCCGCTACGTCAGCAGTGACGCTGACATCCTGGCCCGTGGCCTGATCTGGACCAACATGCGGCACTGGGAGGAGACCACCCACCCGCTCCTGTACCAACTCGCCCGCAACGCACGTCGGTTCGTCGACATCGGCGCCTTCTCCGGCATCTACACCCTCCTCGCCTGCAGGGCCAACCCGAAGCTGGAGGCCCTGGCCGTCGAACCCAACCCGGCCGCAGCCCGCATGCTGAACCGCAACATCCGGGCCAACCGGTTCGAGAGCCGCGTCACCGTCATCGACAAGGCACTCTCGGATACACCTGGGCGCACCCGGCTGAGGATCCCCGACAACGCGACGAAAGCCTCGCTGCTGGACAGGTGGCCCGCGCAAAGCACCGCCGACGTGGAGGTCACCACGGGGGACGAGGTGCTCGACGGACGTGCGGTCGACCTCATCAAGATCGACGTGGAGGGGCTGGAACCGCAGGTGCTGCGCGGCCTGGAGAAGAGCATTCGCGCCCACCACCCCGCCATCATCGCCGAGTGCCTCGACGAAGCAGCCCTGAGCAAGGTCCGGGAGACCGCGTTCGACCTGGGCTACCGTCATATCCGGCATCTCGGCAGCAGGGGACCTGCACCCGTGACGGCCGGCTTCGTTCCACCGGCGCGCTATGTGAATTTCCTCTTCACCCGGGACGCAGTGGCCGCAGGGCGGTCCGGAAGCACTTGCTGACTTCGTGCGTTCCGGGCCCGATCCCGTCCTGCGGCCCACGCTGAGGAAGCGACACCCATGTCAACCTGCATGAACGCCGGCAGCGATGCCGCTCACCCCACCTCTCCGGCGCCGACCGCCGTTGGAGTTGCGACCGACAGAAGCGTCCACCGCCCCCTCGACCGCTCGGCACGCGTGTTCGTCGCGGGGAGGAGCGGGCTCGTCGGATCAGCGGTATGGCGGCACGTGGCGCGTGAGGGATTCACCGACCTGGTCGGCCCAGGATCGGCGGAGCTGGATCTGCGCGAGCGCGGGGCGGTCCTCGACTGGTTCGCGGCCGTGCGGCCCGACGTGGTCGTACTCGCGGCCGCGCGGGTTGGGGGGATCAAGGCGAACGCCACCCGGCCCGCCGAGTTCCTCTCCGACAATCTCCGTATCCAGGTGAACGTGCTGGACGCCGCCCTGAAGCACGGGGTGGAGCGGCTGCTCTTCCTGGGGTCCAGCTGCATCTACCCGAAGTTCGCCGAGCAGCCCATCCGCGAGGAGGCGCTGCTGACAGGCCCTCTGGAGCCGACCAACGACGCCTACGCCATCGCCAAGATCGCCGGGATCATGCAGGTACAGGCGGTCCGACGCCAGTACGGTCTGCCCTGGATCTCCGCCATGCCGACCAATTTGTACGGGCCCGGTGACAACTTCCACCCCGAGGACTCCCACGTGCTGCCGTCACTGATCCGGCGATTCCACGAGGCGAAGGAATCGGGTGCGCGACGGGTGGTGAACTGGGGCAGCGGCACGCCTTGCCGGGAGTTCCTCCATGTGGACGATCTGGCCCGGGCGTGCCTGCACCTGCTTGAGCACTACGACGCGGACAGTCCGGTCAACGTCGGCACCGGCACGGACCTGAGCATCCGTGAACTGGCGGGGCTCGTGGCGGATGTTGTCGGGTACCGGGGGAGCATCGAGTGGGATCCGACCAAGCCGGACGGTACGCCGCGCAAGCTCCTCGACGTGTCCCGGCTCACCGCGCTCGGCTGGACTCCTCGTATCGCTCTGCGGGAAGGAATCACGCAGACATACGGGTGGTACGTGGAAAGCCTCGCGTCGGGCACGCTCCGGCACTGACCGGCTCCCGCACCGGCTCGGGAACCAGGGGCGATTCGTCCGCGCGGTGGGCATGTCCATGCGCTGTCGGGCGATCTCCTGGTGCACCTCGACCGCATGCCGCTTCGCCCTGCGGTAGCCCTTGGAGGCTGCCTCCCCGTTCTCAGGTCGGCGGCGGGCAAACTTGCGCTCGCGTGCGTCGAGCTGCGCGGCGGCCTTCCTGCCGTGCCTGGGTTGGGGCAGATCGTCATGGTCGCCGGTGGTGGCCGCGGTCTCCTTGACGCCCCGGTCGACGCCGATGGCCCGGCCGGTCGCCCGGAGTGGCTGCGGGCCCGCGTGGGCGCGACGGAGGAGGCGTACCAGTGGCCGAGGCGGTCGCGGTGGACGCGTGCCGCCGACGGCTCGGCGGTCAGGTCCGCGGCCACCGCGCTCAGCACGGCCCGGCCGATAGATGCAGGCGCCCGTCTTCGAGGCTGGAGCCGCCCCCGGTGTGATCGTGCGTGGGGTTTGTTCGGATGCTGCCCGCGAAACGAGCCGCCAGGGGCGGCGTGAGGGGGCATGGCGGCGGCGGCCGAGAGCACGTCCTCCGACGACGCGAGTCATGCGTCGGGAGATCGGCTGTCGGCCGCCGGTACTGCCAGGCTTCGCAACTGCCTGATGAAACCAGGTGGTCAGTCACGCTTCAGTCGGCGGGCGGCCACCATCGCGCCGCCTCCGAGCGCGAGCAACCCTGCGGCTCCGCCCAGCAGAAGGGCCGAGCGGTCCTCACCGGTGTTGGCGAGGTGAGGCTTGTGCGAGCGTACGGTGATCTTGGCTGAGAGCTTCAGTTTCGATTCCTTTCCCTTGAGACGGAAGGTGTGCCGGCCCGGGTCTGTCCACTTGGGGATGGTGACGGTCCCCTCCACCGTGCCGTTGCTGTCAGCGGAGAAGTAGCCCAGCTTGATCGGCCTCGAAAGGAGGAATGCGCCCACCCCCTCGTTCGGATCGAATCCGGTCCCGGTGAAGCTGAGCTCGTCTCCTGCGTCCACGGTGGTGGCGCTGAGAGTGAGGCTCGGGGGATCGGGCGGATAGGGCTGGGCGTGGGCAGGTTGGGCACCTACGACGGGAAGTGCGGCCAGGACAGCAGAGGCTGCCGTGGCCGCGAAGGCAGCACGCCATTTCGATGACGTCGTCATCGCATTCACGCTCCTCAGGTGGAATCAGGCCGATGTCTCAAAGGTCCGACCCGCGAGTACGGTATGTGGAATGGATGTCGCCGACGAACACCTGCTAAGCGCCTTCAGGAGACAAGACGCCGTATGGCGTACGTAGATCACCGGACCGGCCGACAGCAGCCCCGCGACACGAGGAGCCGAGTCGGCCAATATGCGGGATCTTCACCGCCTGGCACCGCTCACGTTCGGACGTCCAGGGAATGCGGCGGATCTGCTGATCCGTCAGGGCCCGATCATGGCCGGTGGGCCAAGGGGCGAACACACAAATACACAGACGGGTGGAAACGCTCAGCGAGGTACACACCCCGCGGAGACGTCGGGTGAATACTGACAACGCGTCGCACGTCTTGGTCTGCTCTTCCTCCCCTCCTGGAGCGTGTGTGCCCCCGTTCCGTGTACTCGTCGTGTGCACCGGCAACCTCTACCGCTCTCCGCTTGCCGAGTGCCTGCTCAGGCACCGGCTGCTCGAGCATCGGCAAGTGATCCATTTGAGCAGTGCCGGCACGCGGGCTGTCGCGGATATGCCGATGGCGGCCGCTGTCGCCTCCTTCCTCCTCGGACGTGGCGTGCAGCCCTGCGGGACGGGCTCCCGCCGACTGACCAAGGAGATGGTCGAGAACGCGGACCTGGTGCTGGGCGCTGCGACGGAACATCGTGAGGCCGCTGTGCGGCTGTCCCCTGTGCGTGCGTTGTCCCGTGCATTCACCCTCCGCGAATTCGCCCGGCTGGTGCGCCGCGAGGACGCCGGGGGCGTCGTGGATCCGGCCGCACGGTTTGCAACCCTCGTCCAGGGCGCGGCCGCTCGCCGTGGTTCCGTGTCGACATGCACGGGTGACGTGGACGTGAACGACCCTCTTGGCGCACCTCCGCCGCAAGTGCATGAGTGCCTGGTTCGGATCGCGGAGGTCGTGGAGCGGATCGCCGCACCCATGGACCGGCCGGCCCAGCCGTGTCACTTGGAGACGGCTGACTGAAACGGATGGACGATTCCTGGCCTGGGGCGATGAGCCCTGCGGAGGGGTTCTGTCGGCGCAAGTGGCGCCCTGTACGTGCAGGCTGTGGGGTCGCGTCCGAAGGCCCGGGCCGGTGCCGAAGCACTCGGCGGGACCGGCGGAAGGGCCGGCTCACGGACCCGGCCCTGTGGGCGGTCCCTTCCGGGACGGCCGCCTCGCCTCGAAGGCGATCGTGATCGACGTCGAGGCGAGGCGGACCGTGCTCGTTGAGCCCGTCGGGAGCCCTCTGCGGCTACTTGATGCCGAGGAGCTGCTCCAGCGGGTCGATGGCGAAGTAGACGAGGAACAGCACCGCGGTACCCCACAGCAGCCAGTGCACCTCACGGGCCTTGCCCAGGCACGCCTTGATGACCACGTAGGCGATGAAGCCGGCGCCGATGCCGTTGGTGATGGAGTAGGTGAACGGCATGACGACGATGGTCAGGAAGGCGGGGACCGCGACGTCGTAGCGGTCCCAGTCGATGTGCCTGACCTGGGTCATCATCAGGAAGCCGACGGCGACGAGGGCCGGGGCGGCGGCCTGGAGGGGCACGATCGTCAGGACGGGGGCGAGGAAGAGGGCGAGAGCGAAGAGACCGCCGGTGATGAGGTTGGCGAAGCCGGTGCGCGCACCTTCACCGACACCCGCGGCGGACTCGATGTACGTGGTGGCGGACGAGGAGGAGGCGGCACCGCCCGCGACGGCGGCAGCACCGTCGATGAGAAGAACGCGGCCCAGGCCGGGGACCTGGCCCCGCTCGTCGAGGAGTCCGGCTTCGGCGGTCACACCGACCACGGTGCCCATCGTGTCGAAGAAGTCGGACAGGACCAGCGTGAAGACGAGCAGGACCACGGTCAGCACGCTGACCTGGCCGAACGAGCCGAAGAGGTCGAAGTTGCCCAGCAGGGCGAAGTCGGGGGCGGCGAACGGCTTGTCGGGCAGCGAGGGCGAGGTCAGGCCCCAGGACTTGACGTCCGCCAGCTCGTTGACGACGACGGCGACGACCGTCATCAGGACGATGCTGATGAGAATGGCGCCCTTGACCTTGCGCGCGAGGAGCACGATCGTCAGGAGCACGCCGAGGCAGAAGACGAGCATGGGCCAGCCGGTGAGCGCACCGGTGCCGAGCTGCACGGGCACGGTGGTGTTCGCGGCGTCCGGGATACGGGTGACGAAGCCGGCGTCCACGAAGCCGATGAAGGCGATGAACAGGCCGATGCCGACGCTGATCGCTTGTTTGAGGGGCTGCGGGATGGCGTGCATGACGGCCTCGCGCAGACCGGTCACCACCAGGACGCAGATCAGCAGGCCTTCCAGCACGATGAGGCCCATCGCGTCGTCCCAGCCCATCAGAGGGGCGACCTGGAAGGCGACGACGGCGTTGATGCCGAGGCCCGCGGCCAGGGCGAGCGGCAGGTTGCCGCCCACACCCATGATCACGGTCATGACCGCGGCCACCAGGGCCGTGACGGTGACCAGTTGCCCGGCGTCCAGCTGCTCGCCGAACTTGTCCTTGGCGCTGCTCAGGATGATGGGGTTGAGCACGAGGATGTACGCCATGGTGAAGAACGTGGCGAACCCGCCGCGTATTTCCCGGCCGTATGTCGAGCCACGTTCGGTGATGCCAAAGAACCGGTCGAGCGGGCCGCCGGTTCCGGTGGGCGGCGCGTCGGCCGGGCTGGTCGCGCTGTTCTGCATGACGGCGTCTCCTGGGCCTACAGGGGGAGAGAGAAGGATGACGGCGCCGCGGGGGAAGAGCGTTCACACCTGTTGTGCGAACACACATGCGGCAGCTCGCGAGCGGATCATACGCGGCGCGACGCGGCTCACAACCAGGTCGTGAAGAACCGGAATTGACTGGTCGGGCAGCCCCTGTGGCTTCCTACGAAATCCCCGACGACCTATCCCGCATAACGGGATGCAGGCGACAGTGGCCATGGAGTAGCGGCGAGTAACTGCCTACTCTCACACCGTGCACCCACCCCTCCCCTTCAACGCGCGCGCCGCCCGCACCCTGCGCGAGAAACTCGGGATGGCCCACGGCCACGTCGCCTACGGCATGCGCGCCTCCTACGGCATGACACACATCACGCCCGAACACGTCGCGGCCTGGGAACTCGGCACGGCACTGCCCTCCGCCGACGAACTCACCGCCCTGGCCGGCGCCTTGTGGTGCGCCCCCGGTGAGCTCATGGGTCACGCCCGTACCCTGCGCGAGCACCGCCTCGCCCGCGGACTTCCCGTCGAGGACGTCGCACGTGCCACGGGCCTGACGCTCGACGCCTACCACCACATGGAAGAGACCGGCCTGTGGACCGGCGACAAGCGCCAGTCCGCCGCTCTGGGCAGCGTTCTCGCTCTTCCTCCACGCGACTTCATCGCCATCACCGGACTCGAGAACGAACTGGCCCACCTCCTCACCGAGGCCGTCTCCACCCGCTGGCAGGCCCACATCCGCGCCATCGCCAAGCTCGTCGCCATCGAGCGCCGTGAGCTGAAGGACCCGCTGCGCACCATGCACCAGGACTACCAGACCCTCCTGGCGGCCACCCTCAGCCGGGCCGGCGGCAGCACAGCCTCCGGTGAGGACGGACGGCGCTACATCGACGAGATCGTCGACCACTTCTGGGCGCTGCTCCCGGACCACTGAGCGGTGGCGCGGGGCCGAACTTCCGTTCACCGGCCGCCGGAAGCGCACAAAGCAAAGAGGACCGCCCCCGGTGGCACCGGGGGCGGTCCTCGCCCGTCACGAACAGCGCTTGCCGTCCCAGCCGGCGGCCTCCGCCGCCGGCTGGGCGGAACGAAGAGGACGACGTGCTGGCGTGGCCGGCTCCCCGAGGACCCGGCCACGCCCCTGTCTAGGGACCGAGGTGGAGACCCACCTCGTCAGCCAGTTGCCGGGCGGTCGGGTTCATCGCGAGCGCCGGGTGGCCCGCGACGACGGCGGCCAGTTCCCGCCGGATGAAATCGCGGCCTCCTTCGATGAATTCCTGGACCGGGCACACGATCTCGGCCTCGGAATAGGTCGGTGACAGCACCAGGTCGTCACCACGGCGCACGACACGGATGCGCTCATCGTTCTCCGTGAAGTCGATCCAGTCGTGCTCCGCGCCCTTCCGGGCGGACTCCATGACCTCGAGGACGCCGTAGAAGGCATCGAAGAGGGGCGTCCAGCCCCAGGGAGGGCTGATGTCCGTCGCTCCGTGCTCGATCCGCCAGCTCCCGAGGAAGCAGTACCACCTCAGGTTGGAACGGGAGATGGTCGTGAGGTCCAGCCGGTACTCGTACCCCTGTGGCTTGTACCAGGAGTCCTCCACGAAGGCCATCCGCATATTCGTTCTTTCCTCCTCTATCGCTTCACCGGGAAGGCGTTCTTCACGTAGTTCTCGTCCGGGTCGTAGTAGACCCGCATCACGTACAGCTTGTTCCTCGGCACTTTTCGGTCGTAGCCGATGGGGTCGTTGTATCTGAGCTCGAAGACCTTTCCGTCCCTGTTCTTGGTGTCGTGCACCTCGCGGCCCCTGCTGAGCACCTCCTTGATGATCTTCGCCCTCGAGTCCTTGGTCGTCCCCGGCAGCCACTCGGTCTTCTTGGGATCGCTGTTGATGCCCTCCGGAGTGTGGTTGAAGACGATGTGCCCGTCGTTGATCGTCAGGCAGTCCAGGTTCATGTTGTGCACGAGCACCGGCTCGACGCCCGCGAACACGAAGTACGCGTGGACTCCGGAAACCGTGAGGTCGTGCGTGCGCTGGCGCTTCTCGAAGAAGTCCAGTGTGGTCAACTCGACCTGGTCGCCGTCGGCCGTGCGCAGGTCCATGCCCGGCTCGAGGTCACCGGCATCGACCCACGCCTGCGCGGACTCGACCCAGAACGGGTGCGTGACGGTGGAGACCAGCGTCTCGGCTCCCGAACCCGTCGAGACCGTCAGCGTCACGAAGTCCTTGTCGTCCTCCGTGACGATCGTACCGACGACCTCGCGGTCCGAGTTCTCGCCGGTCTTCGGATCGGTGACCTCGACCTTGTCGCCGAGCCGTACGTCCTCGATCTTCTTCTTGCTGCCGTCGGCCATGAGGACGAGGGATCCCGGCAGGAAGCTGTGCGCCTCGCAACTGTCGTCGTCGCGTTTCTTGTTCTTGCCCTTGGGTTTCGCCTTCTTGGACTTCTCCAGGGCGTCCTCGGCCTTGTCGAGCTGCTTCTCCGCCTTGCGGAGCCTGTTGATGGCTCCGTAGAGGTCCGGCAGGAGCTCGATGGCCTTCTTGATCTTCTTTGCCTTGACCAGACCCTTGAGCCACGCCCCGAGGAACAGACTCGCCACCTCGCCGGCAGCCTTCAGACAGGTACCGACCGCAGGGTTCGACGCGCAGTCCTGCACGGCGTTGACACCCGCGATGTCCTTGAGCTCCTCGATGATCTTGTCGGTCACCTCGGTGATGCCCTGGTTGGCCGACGCGACCGCCTGCTTGGCCACCTCGACGTCCTGCTCCTCCTTGGTCTTCGCCGGAGCGGACTTCTTCGATTCGCCGAACTCCCAGCCGTTGGGGCCCATCCGGCAGGTGATGATGCCTTCCCAGCACTCGGCGGGAATGGTGCCCGAGGGGTCGGCGAAGGTCACCGGCGAGTTGTTGCCGTAGGCGTACCCGCTCATCTGCTGGGCGTTGGCAAAGGCGACGATCGGGTCGGCCGAGATGAAGCGACCGAGCACCGGGTCGTACTCGCGGGCGCCGAGATGGGTGAGTCCTGTGGTCTCGTCCAGAGTTCCTCCGACGAAGCCCTCCTGCCCCGGCCAGCTGCCACCACCCGGGGCCTGGCCACGCGCGTTGCCGAACGGGTCGTAACGACGCTGCGTCACCGCTCCCGTGGCCGACTGGACGGCGACCTCACCGGTGCCGTTGTGGTCGGAGGCGAGGAAGGTGATCGTGTTGTCGTTCGTCCGCACTGCGACGTTCTGCCCGGCCAGCGCGTAGTAGCGGGTGGCCTGGACGCTCGTCGATCCGGCCGGGAGGAAGAGCTCCATGCCCGGCAGGTAGACGGTCGTGCCCGAGGGGTCCTTGCGCTGGACCCGGCTGCCCTCGGAGTCGTAGAGGAAGGTGGTGTCCCCGGCCTCGTCGGCCGGCGTAGTGACGTCGTCGGGAACGGCCACCTTGCTCAGCTTGCCGGTCACGTCCCAGCTGAGCGTGTCGGTGTCGCCACCCACAGTGCGGGTGTCCATGTTGCCCGCTGCGTCGTAGCCGTACGTGGACTGCCGATCGCCGGTCGGCGTGTTCTCGACGACCTTGGTCACGGCGTGCGGTCCGGCGCCGTTCTCGCCGTAGGTGTAGGTCCGAGTGACGTCCTTGGACGTGTCCAGACCGGTGTCGTGGACGATCTCCTGCGTACGGTTGCCGATGGCGTCGGCCCGGTAGGACTTCCAGTAGGCCGCGGGTCCGCCGAGCGCGGCGGAGCCGGGATCGGCCGCACAGGCGGACGGCTGGGAGCCGTCGACCGGGGCGATGGTGCCGATCGTGCCGGAGCCGGCCGCGGTGGTGGTGTTGGCCGACGGCGTCCACGCCTCGGAGAGACGCTTGTTCGCGTCGTACCGGAAGCACTGCACGTCCACCAGGCTCGACCCCGCGCCGGTGTCCGCCATGGACAGGATGTTGCCGGCCTTGTCGTACGAGTACGCGGTCTGCTTGACCGGCCCGCCGGTCGAGCCGTAGACGTCGACCTTCGCTTCCTTCAGACGCTTGGTCCCGCGCTCGTAGTCGAAGGTCTGCCAGACCTTCTTGCCGCCGGAGTTCAACTCGAACTGCAGCAGCTCACTCGTCGGCGACCAGGTGGTGCCGGAGATGATCGTGTCCGTGCCCTTCATCGTGACGGGCCGCTGGAGCTCGTCGTACCCGAAGGCCAGGACCTCGGCGGACAACCCGCCCGCGGCCGGCAGGCCGGAGGACTGCGGGGTGCCGTCACGGTTGAAGGCGCTGGTGAAGGTGTAGTTGCCGGCCAGTGCGCCCTGCGACGCGGGCACGGTGTACAGCGTCTTCGTCGGACGGTAGAAGTCGTCGGCGGTCTGGACGATGGTGCCGAAGTACTCCGTGCCGCTGATCCACCGGAGCGACGCGTACGGCTGGCCGAGAAGGCCGGGGCGGTCGTACCGCGTCTCCGTGATCTTCTTACCCGCCGAGACCGCACCGTCGTACGTGGCGGTCATGCGTCCGATGGCGTCGTACGTGCTGGTGATCGTCGTGTTGCGGCCCTCGTGGGTGACGGACGTGACGCGGTCCGCGTTGTCGTAGCCCATCACGGTCGTGCCGGAGTCCGGGTCCTGGGACCGGATCTTGCGGCCGCGCTGGTCGTAGTCGAACGACCAGGTGTTCTGCTGGGAGTCGACGACGGTCTCCAGCTCGCCGGACGGCGTGTAGGAGTACTTCGTGGACGTGTACGCCACCGGCCCCGTACCGCCGGGCGTGCCGCTCTGGTACTGGCGCACCTCGGTGACCTTGCCCGAGGCGTCGGTCAGCGTGGTCGTGCCGACACCGCCCTGCGGGGGGATCTGGTGGATCCTGTCGCCCTCGTGCACCGTGGTGCTGCGCCACTGCTCGACGCCCGCGACGGAGAACACGGTGGCGGTGGCGCGCCCCATGTCGTCGTACTCGTAGTGGGTCTGCGACTCGACCTCACCGTTGTGCACGACCAGCAGCTGGTCCGAGGGGGCGCCGGCCGCCTGGTAGGTGTCGTAGGCGGTCTTCAGCTTGCCCCGGCTGTCGTAGAAGGTGTCGGCGACGAGCCGTGTGCCGCCGGGGCCCACGGCCTGACGCTGGCGGGCTCGCAGCATGCTGTCGTAGAGCGTGTACTCGCTGCTGTAGGAGCCCCCCTCCTCCAGGATCTCGGACTTGACGGCCACGGGGGCGTCCTGGCGGACCAGGTAGGTGTACTTGTTGTTCGGCGTCTGGTTGCCGGCCTTGCTGCGGTCCTGCAGCCACACCGAGGTGACACGGCCGAGGCCGTCGAAAGCCATGTCGGTGCGCTTGCCGTTGGCGTCGGTCTGTCCCCGGGACTGGCCCCACGCCGGTTCGTAGTCCGTGGTGACCGCGTGCCCCAGGACGTTGGTCGCCTTGGTCTGCGTCGTCAGGCCGTTGACCATGGTGTACGTCGTGGTCGTCTTGCCCGTTGCCGGTGTGGTCGCCGTGGACGGGCGGCCGTAGGTGTCGTAGGTGTTCTTGAAGGTCTCCTGGTAGGTGGGCGTGGTGCCGTCGTGCGACGCGAGGCGTTCGGAGGAGGTCTCCAGTCCGCGGGTCGGGGCGGCACCGTGGGCGAGGGCGTCGTAGAAGGTCCGGGTGTCGGAGATGACCTGCGTCTTGCGGTCGGGCGTGACGGCACAGTTGACGGCGACGGTCTCGACCCGCTTGACGCGGTCGAGGAAGTTCTGGCCGCCGGAGGTGTTGTCCGCGTACGTGGTGCGGGTGCAGGTGTCGTCCTTGGCCGCGGCGTCCTTCTCCGCCTGGCTCGCGGTGGCGGGTACCACCAGCCCGAAGTCCTCGGCCTCGGTGATACGACCCGTGCCCGTGGCCGTGTCGTAGGTCGTCTCCGTGCGGCTCTCACGCCAGCCGCCCGCATTGAGCGCGGTGAACCCGCGGGTGACGGTCGGCTTGACCAGAGTGGCCCGGACGGTGCCCCAGCTCTTGGTCTGGGTGGCGGTGTGGTGCTTCCAGGGCTTCTTGATCACCTTGGTGGCGACCGAGGCGCCGTTGTAGACCTGGGTCTCCAACTCGAAGCCGGTGAAGTCCTCGTCGTCGGTGTACACCGTGCCGGTCGAGTCGGTGACCGACGCGGAACGGGTGCCGCCTCCGGGTAGCTTGTCGCCGTTCAGGCCCTGCATGTAGGTGTACTCGATGCGGGACCGCTGCACGTCCTCGGAACCGCTGGTGACCTTGACCTTGCCGTAGCCCTGCCACTCGCCCCAGGTCAGGAACTCCGTGGGAGTGATGCCGTCGGGCTTCGAGTGACGCCAGCCGGCCGGACCCTCGTAGGAGTACCTGGTCACCATCTTGTCGGCGCCGCCCGTGCGGTCGGTCTCGACGATCTCGGCGACCACGTACTTGTGGAACCAGTCGTCGATCGGGTCGACATGACCGGGGGCGGCCCACTTGACGGGGTAGCAGCGCTTGGTCGACTCGCCCGGCTTGGGCAGGGTGGGGACGGTGCACTCCGCAGGTGCGTAGTTGACGTCCAACTGCGCACCGGTCTCGCTCACCACTGCGGCCAGGCGGTAGCGCTTGAACGGGGAGATGTTGTCGCCGATCGCGTCGACGCGGTTGTCCTTCTGCTCGCCGAACAGCTCCAGTGAAGGAACCTTGGCCGTGGTGCCGACCCGTCCCTCGTGGTCGATCTTCGACAACCACATGCTCTTGGAGTCGTCGCCGTTGTCCAGGAACAGGTGTGTAAAGCCCCAGGCGTCCACGTCCTGGTAGTCGGTGGCGTCCTTGCGTATCTGGGTGATGACGGCCTTGAGCCGCTTCGTGGTGAAGAACGTCGGCGAGATCTGGTCGGAGCCGCACTTGGTCGACGCCTTGCACTCCCGGTCGATCGGCACGTCCGGCCAGCGTGCGGCGTTGGCCGACGTTCGCTTGCTCTCGGCGCAGTCGAAGGAAGTGTCCGGCAGACAGCGCTCGGTGACGTCGAAGACGACACGCGCCGGAGCCTTGGCCGCGTAGGCCTGGCCGTCGCGCTGGCCGTAGTCGATCCGCTTCAGGTATCCGCCGCGGTCGTACGCGGTGCCGTTGACGTCGGTCTTGCCGTTCAGGGCGTAGTGGTTGACCTCCTTGGCGTAGTAGTGGGAGACGACGTTGTCGTGCGGGTCCTTGACGTAGTCGAGGTTCCAGCGCCAGGCCTGCTTGCAGTGGGCGCTGGTGAACGTCGCGTTGTAGCAGGGTTCCCCGGAGTCGTCGCCGAAGACGGGCAGCGTCCACACGGACGATGTCTCTTCGTTGCCGGCCGCCCAGCCCGGAAGCCGGTTCAGGCCGAAGTAGTACTCCTTGCTGTCCGGGGTGGTGATCCGCCAGTGCTCACCGTCGTTGTCGCCGTTGGTGGCTCCGGTCAGCTTCTCCACCTTGGAGCCGTCGGAGTTCGACAGCCGCCACTGGCCGGTCGCGTCGTCCTTGATGATCTGGGACGCGCTGCCGTTGAGCATGATGGTGGCGTTGTCGAACGCCCAGCACTGCTCGGCCGAGCCGTCGTGGCCGTCCTCGGTGCACGGCTTGTACTGGCGCTCGATGTACCCGGACTCGTAGCTGAAGCCCTCACCGATCCAGGAACCCTGGTTGTTGGTGGCCGAGGTGCGGCCGTCGGTGGACTGCGACTGGTACGAAAGCCCGACGGTGGGCGCCAGACCGCCCGCGACCGGCACCGTGCGCATCGGGTAGGACCAGGAGAAGCCGCCCGTCGACTGGGAGACGCTCCAACTCGCCGAGGGAGCGAGCGCGGTCGCGCCGTAGGTGCCCTGTGAGGACGACGCTCCCGCTGTCAGGGCGACGAGTGACGCGCCTTGGACGGCCATGGTGGACGGGCCGCCCGGCTCGGCGGCGGCCGTGACCTCGGCCGTCGCGGTGTTCGTGGCGGGATCGTTCACCGTGGGCAGCGG
Source organism: Streptomyces sp. WAC00040 (assembly GCF_056835925.1). Classification (NCBI taxonomy): domain Bacteria; kingdom Bacillati; phylum Actinomycetota; class Actinomycetes; order Kitasatosporales; family Streptomycetaceae; genus Streptomyces; species Streptomyces sp. WAC00040. Next base: position 3,277,182 of record NZ_JAKQZE010000001.1, on the reverse strand, counting down.
TGTGCCGGTGGACGGGCAGGCCTTGCTGCCCGGTTCGGCGACCGCGGCGCAGGCGGGGAGCTGGACCAGACGCAGTCGGGCTCCGTACGAGCCGCCGTACGCCTCGTCGAAGGCCGAGTAGTCGACGGACAGACGCACCTTGGCGTCGGCCTCGGCTCCGTCGGCCCGCTGGACGCGCAGGACGGCCCCGGCACCGAGGTCCGACGCGCGCTCGGCAGGCAGGACGTCGATCCGTACGTCGGCAGGGCCGGCGGGCGCCTTGGCCGTGGAGGACCGGGCCCCTGCGCCCTTGCGGTCCGTCGCCTGCTTGGTACTCACGGGCGCGACCGCGACCGGAAGGCCGCCGACCTTCACCTTCGTGGAGGATGCGGAGACGGCGACGTCCGCGCTGCCGCCGACCGGCCAGACCGCCTTGTCCAGCCGGCTGACAGCCGCCTTCTTGGCAGGGTCGGACGGGCGCGGCAGAGCCTTGCCGTCCTTGCCCTCCAGGGGGTCGCCGAAGTTCTGTACATCTGGCCGGCCGCGGCCCTGCTCCTCGACCGGCAAGGCCTCGGCGGCACTGCCCGCCAAGGCGATGATCACACCCAGCGCGGTCGCTGAGAGCAACCACCTGGGCATGTGCCGGTTCATCAACCGGCCTTGGAATGGCATCACGTGTCTCCACACGTCGACAGGAATGGAACAGACCGTGCGGGCGGGCCGGCTCTGAAGGTCCGACCCGCCCGCACGGGGCTTACATGTCCGGCAGAGCCATCGGGTTGGACATCTGCTGGATCGCGGTCTTGTCCGCGGCTCCGCTGTAGACACGGACCTCATCGATCGCGCCCGCGAAGTACTCGCTTCCGCCGCCGAGTGCCGAACGGCCCACCTGGAGGGCGCCGGTGGCGGCCCACAGGGTGTCGTCGGTGCCGTGCGCGATGTCGGCGAGCATGCCGTTCACGTACAGCCGGATCTCGTTGGCGAACGCGTCGTAGACCACGGCCAGGTGCTGGCCTGCAGGGTCGGTGTCCGGCAGCTCCTGGTCGTCGGCGAACCTCTTCACCGGGGCCGTGGCCGAGTCGGACTCGGCGACCGCGAGCTCCCACATCGACGGAGTCTCGGCGTCCGGTGCGGGCCTGTAGCGGACCGCGAGGCGGTTGGCCGCCGCCCCCGGCAACGAGAGGACCGTTTGGGCCTTCTCCGGGTCCAGCGTCGTGAGCAGCGTCCGGGCGGTGAGCGTGAAGCTGCTCGCTCCGGTGACGGGTGCGGTGGCCGTGGACGCGTAGTCCCCGTCACCGTCGAGCACCAGGTGGCCCGCCCCGACGAGGGGGTACGGGTCCAGCGACAGCGGGTCGTCCGGCGCGCTCTTCACGGCCGCGTTGCCCGCCAGCGTCAGCGCCTGCCCCGCCCCCGTGTCCGGGGACGAGCCCGAGGTGGCCGAGTCCAGCTGCCAGTAGTTCTTCCGGTCGGGCTTGACCGTCATCATCTCCGCCACCTGCGCGGCGGGCAGAACACGGTCGAAGACGCGAACCTCGGCGAGGTCGCCGTCGAAGTTGTCCCGGTAGCCGCTCTTGGCCGTGGTGCGGCCGAGCTGCAGCGGGCCGTAGGAGCGCCACACCGAGCGGCGGGAGGCGGTGCCCTTCGAGTCCTTGTTGACGTAGAGCCGCAGTTCGGACTTGGTGGCGTCGTAGACGCCGGTCAGCAGGACCCACTGGTCGGGGACGACGCTGACGCCCGTGGCGACGGCCTTCCACTCGCCGAGCGTGTCGACGTCGGTCACCGGGACGGAGAACGCCCAGGTGCCGGCAGTCTGGTCGTAGCCGAGCGTGAAGCCCGGTTCGCCGGTGCCGTCCTGGCTGATGACCGCCATGTCACGGGTGGGCGTGCCCTTCGGACGGACCCAGGCGCTGACGCTGAAGCTCTTCGCGGAGTCGAGGACCGTCTCGTTGACGTCGGCGTAGGCGGCGGAGGTCCCGTCGAAGCGGGCGGCGGCGTCGGCCTTGCCGCCGGGGCCCTCCACCCCGAAGGTGACACCGGTGCCGGCGTCCGCGGAGAAGGCTCCCGTCTCGTCGTGCGCCTCGGTGCTGGTCGGCGCGTCGGCGAGGTTCCACTGGGCGGCGACGGGCGTGCCCTCGGTGACGAGGAACTCGTAGTGCGCCTTGGTGCTCGGGTTCTCCGCCTTGTCGACGGCGATGACGTCGACCCAGTGGCGTCCGGCGCGGGTCGGCATCCAGCTCACCGTCGCGGGGCCGCCGGCCGAGGTGGCGTTGATCGTGGTCGTCGGCGTTGCCGTGCTGTCGAACGCGTAGCGGTATTTGACGACGTCCGTGTCGGGCACGGAGTCGTTCGGGTTCGGCGAGAAGGTGAACGAGCCGTAGGTGCCGACGCCGTCGTGGTAGACGGTGTCGGACGGGTACTGCTTGGACAGCACGTTCGGCCTGCCCGGCAGCGTCCGATCGTAGATGAACTCGCAACGTACGGAGTCGCCGTCGTAGCTCCACGGGCCGTAGCCGTCACCGTCGTAGGCGCGGGCACTCCAGTAGATGACGGTGTTCTGCGGGATCGTCGACTTCACCGTGTGCGTGAACTTGGTGCCGGAGGTCGGTGCCAGCCAGGAGGGTGTGAGGTACGTGTAGCTCTTGGCCTCCTTGGTGACCGGGTCGGTCCAGTCGACCTTGAACTCGACCTTGACCTTGTCGGTGTTGCCGTTCGCGTGGTCGGGGTCGCTGGCCACGGCCTGGAGCTGCGGCGGGACCTCGGCGTACGGACGGCCGGTGCCGGAGGTGCAGACACCGCCGGGGTTCTGCGACAGCGTGGTGATCTTCCGCGGCAGGTTGTTGTAGCTGATGGAGAGGTACGCGTTGCCGCAGATCCGCTTCCACTCGGGCAGCCGGGTCTCGTCGGCGGCGCGCAGACCGAGCGTCATCGAGGACCAGCCCTCGGCCGCGGCGGTCTTCACCTCGCTGGTCAGCTCACCGGTGGGACCGGACTCGAAGTGCAGGTTGGCCTGGCTCGAGCAGCTGGTCGGCGAGATGGCCTTGTCGACCGTGCCGATGTGGTCCAGCCAGTCGTCCGAGGTGTTGGACCAGCTGGAGGACGACGTGATGCTGTAGTTCTTGCCTCCGATGCGGTAGAGCCGGATCGGTTCCGCGGTCGGCGAGGCGCTGTAGATGTGCTCGACACGGGCGGAGAACGTGGCGCCGAGGATCTGCTTGCCCTTGTAGAACGACATCGGCATGGTGAACAGCAGCCGCCGCACACCCACCCCGTTGCAGGACACCGGGCTGTAGTCGGTGGGGCACTTGCCCACACCGGCGCTGCCGGAGTACTTCCAGTCCTGCTCGCTCGGCATGCCCGACATCACGCCGGTCCACGCGGTGCGTGAAGTCGTGCGCTGGATCGGGTCGATGACGACCGGGAAGACGGTGTCCTTGCCCTTGAGCAGCTTCTGGTCGGGCACCAGGGACAGCTTGCCCTTGCCGACCTCGATGCCGAGCGGGGAGGTCTTCCCGCCGCCGCCGGGGCCGGCGAGCGCGGCCTCGGGTGCGACGGACGAGGCCGGAGCGGCGTCCGCGGACGCGGCGGCGACCGCCTTGGAGACGGCCTTCGGTCCCTGCTTCCTTGCGGCTGCCTCCTTGACGGCGGCCGAGTCCCACATCACCGGCTTGCCGGCCTCGAAGACGGTGCCGCCGACGGCGGCGTCCTCGGCCTTGAGGGCGCCGGTGGCGTCCTCCTTCACCGTGAGACCGTCGGTCTTCAGACCGAGGTCGAGCCTGGCGAGGCGCGGATCGGCGGCGGCCTGCGGGGTCTTGACGACGAGGAGGTGGCCGAAGCCGTCCGCCTCGGCGCGCACCGCGAGGTCGACGCCGGGCAGGGCGTCCTTGTAGGTGGCGGTGTCACCGTCGAGGACCGGCGCGGGAAGCTTCCCGTGCGGCCAGGTCAGCGACAGCTCGCGGCCCGCCTGGTTCATGGTGACGAACGGCTTACCCGCCGTGCCGTCGGAGAACGACAGGCCGACCGCGGCCGCCTTCGGCGCCACGCTGCCGTCGGCGCCACGCACCAGGGTCCTGTCGATGTCGACCCATGAGCCGCCCTGGAAGGTACGGATCGGGTCGGTGTACTCGCGGGCGGTGAAGGTGCCGTTGGGCTCGGCGTAGATCTCCCGGCGTGCCGTGCGCATGCCGAGGATCTCGATCTTCTTGCCGCTCTTCTTGGCGACCGCGAGGGCCTCGGCCTCCGTCTGCACGGGCGTGCCGGTGCCGACCGCGGCCTGCTCGGGTGCGGCGTCGCTGCCGTCCGAGGCGTCCGGCAGCGCGTTGAAGCCGCCGGTCAGTACGGCGCCGGCCGCCACCGCGGCGATCGCGCCGCGCAGCACGAGGCCGCGTCGTATACGTCTGGACACGTGTCCGTTCTCCCTGTCGTTCATCAGCGGACCGCCGCACCGAATGCGGTGTCGCCGGCGGGAATTCCGTCCCCGCCGGGCGTGAAGGTCTTCGTGGGGGCGCTGCCGCCGGCCGTGCCCCACGGGAAGAGGTGCACGGCGTGGTCGGCCGCCGGCCCGTAGGGCATCCCGACGTAGAGCCCGCCGGGGCTCGCGGCCAGGCTCAGGCCGGCGAGCTGTGTGGGGGCAGGCGCAGCGGGGATGCCCCAGCCCGGGTCGATCCACGCGTCGGACGCTCCGGGCGCGCCGACCATGGGGACGATGTGGACGCCGCCCTTCTCCGGGTGCTCCTCGGCCGACTCCTCACCGGGGACGCCGATGGCGAGCCGGGTGTTGGTGCCGGAACTCGTGCTGCTGGGCGCGGTGTTGACAGCAGCCAGGCGCTGGCCGAAGAAGTCGCCCGCTTCGCTCGCCTGCTCGACGTCGGCGGTGTCCTGCTCGATCCACTGGGTCTCGGTGAAGCTGCCGCTCGCCGTGAGCCTGAAGATCTGGACGGCGCCCGCGTCGACCACGCTCTTGAGGTCCTCGCCGGGCACGCCCACGGCGAGCAGCGACTCGGTGGTGGAGGTGGCCCCGGAGGGGCGGTACGGAACCATCGCGAGGGCGGTCCCGAAGCCGTCGCCCACCTCCTCGTTGCCGGCGATCGCGTCCTGGTCCTGGGCGAGGCCGACCAGCGGCTTGGGGTACCCGGAGACCAGGGTGTGGCTGAACACGGCGACGCCGCCCGCGAAGGTGGTGGTGCCGAGCGCCTCGCCGGGGGTCCCGACGGCGAAGTGGGTGGGGGTGGCCACGAGCGTCGAGCCGAACCGGTCGTCGGTCTCGGCCACTCCGGGCACGGCTCCCGCCGTCTCGGTGTCCTGGTGGTTGCCGTGGGCGGTGGTGGCGTCGGCGGAGACGTAGAAGAACGCCCCGGTGTCCGCGACCGTGCCGATGTCCTCGCCGGGAGCACCGATCAGGAGGTACGAGGAACCTCCGGCGGCCTTGCCGGCGGCCAGTGCGTACCCGGTCCAGTCACCGGCTTCGTCGCCGCCGCCCAGCGAATGGGTGGCACCCTGCTTGTGTTCTCTGACGGCCCTGCCGCCGAGGAGACCGGTCGCCGATCCGTAGATGATCTGCACGAGCCCCGCATCCGGGCTCTCCAGGTCTTCGTACGGGATACCGACGGCGAGGTCGCTGCACCCGTCGGCGTCGGCGTCGTAGACCGCGAGGGCGAAACCGTACTGGTCCTCGTTCTCGGCCCCGCCGGGTACTCCGGCGGTCTCCTGGGACAGCTGCAAGGTGCCCTTGCCGCCGCCGTACACGATGTGTACGAGGCCTGCCCGGGTCTTGCCGTTGACGGTCGCCTCCGGGTCGGCGATCGCCGTGTCCCGGATTCCGTCGCCGTTGAAGTCCGACTCCACGCCGGAGCAGGCGGCGGCGACGGCCGCGGCGGGCGTCACCGGCCCGGCGCCCAGGGCCGAGGCGGTCAGGACGAGCGCGCCGGCGGCGAGCGCCGTCCGTCGTCGCGTGGTGCGTCGTGGCCGACGCGTAGGACTGGTCACTGCGTTGGTTCCTCCCCTTTGCTACCCGGCTGCTTGCGCCGGAGGTTCTCGGCGTCGGCGCCGTGCGGCGCCCACGTGTGTCGAGGGGGCCGTGGGTGCGGGGGCGGAGCCGTTCGCGGTGCCGCCCGGCGGCTTCCGCGGACGGGCATACGTGTCCGAGGGCACGCCGGACACAGCCCTGTGGGGATCTCCGCCACCAGAACATCTCGTCGGCCCGGGGCGCACGGGCCCACCGGCACGGCACGGCCCACCGGCGCCGCGGCCCCTCGGCCACGGCGCGGACCGGCCGCCTGCTGTCAGCTCAGGAACGCGCCGAACGCGACGCCGTCGACCGGGATTCCACCCTGGCCGGGCCGCCAGCTCTGCGTGGGCGCACCGCCGTTGGGCGTGTTCCACGGGAAGGCGTGGACGGCCCGGTCGGCGACGGGACCGTACGGGACACCCACGTAGAGCGAGCCCGGGCTCGTGCCGAGGCCCATGCCCGTGAGCATGCGGGGCGCGCGGGCGGCGGGGATGCCGTTGCCGGGCGAGATCCAGCTGTCGCCGGCACCGGGCGCGCCGAGCAGCGGCAGGATCTGCACGCCGCCTTCCTCCCGGTACTCCTCGGAGGACTCCTCACCGGGCACGCCCACGGCGAGACGCATCGTGGCCGCGGTGCCGGTCGCGGTCGGGGCCGTGTTGACCGCGGCGAGACGCTGGCCGAAGAAGTCGCCGGCCTCTGCCTCACCCTCCGTGTCGGGCTGGTTCTGGTCGATCCAGGTGATCGGCGCCACGGTGCCGTCCGCCTTGAGGTGGTACGTGTGCACGGCGCCGGCGTCGACGGTGGTCGCCAGGTCCTCGCCGGGGACACCGACGGCGAGGAGTGAATCGGAGTTCGAGGTGGCGCCGGCCGGGCGGTAGGGCGCCATCGCCAGGGACGTGCCGTACTGGTCGCCGGCCTGTGCGGTGGTGTCACCGCTGCCACTGCGGCCCTGACCCATGCCGAACAGCGGGTCGGGAATGCCGGAGGTGTTGATCGAGGGCCGGAAGGCGATCACGGCGCCCGCGAACTCGACGTTCGCCGAGGTGGTGGCGATGGACTCGCCGGGTGCGCCGACGACGAAGTGGCGGTCGGTGGCGGCGATCGACCCGCCGAAGCGGTCGTTGGGCTCGGGGTCCTCCCACACTCCGGCACTGTCCTGGGCCACGTGCGCGACGTTGTAGGCGGTGCCGTAGACGTAGTGGAACATCCCCATGTCCTTGCCCTCGGCGCCGTCCTCGCCGGGCGCTCCGATCACGAGGAAGGGGATGTTGGTGGCCGACCTGCCGGCGGCCACGGCGTATCCGACCCAGTCCTCGGCCTCGTAGCCTCCGGCGAGTTTGCCGTCGCTGCCCTGGCGGAAACCGATGGTGCCGAGCCCGTTCCCTGCCATGCCGGCCGGTGAGCCGTAGATCAGGTGGACCAGGCCCGCGTCCTTGACGGTGCGGTCGGTCAGGTTGATGTCCTCGAAGGGGATACCGACGGCGATGTCGCTGCATCCGTCGGAGTTGGCGTCGTAGACGGCGTAGGAGAAGCCGAACTGGTCACCGGTCTCCGCCCCGTCGGACACGTTCGGCGAGTCCTGCGAGAGCGCGAACGTGCCCTTGCCGCCGCCGTAGACGATGTGGATCTGCCCGGCGCGCTCCTTGCCCGCGATCGTGGCCTCCGGGTCGGCGATCGCGATGTCGCGGATCCCGTCACCGTTGAAGTCGTGCTGCGCTCCGGCGCAGCCGGTGGCGGCGACCGCCTGGCTCAGCGGTGCCGCCCCCTGCCCCAGCAGGGTGACGGCGCAGGCGAGTGCCAGCGCCGTCACACCACGGGTCGTTCGTGTGCCGATGTACGGCATGTTTCCCCCACCCCGCGCCGTACTCCGCGAGGAGCGGCGACGGCCTTTCGGTTGACCTGTCGTCGGGGCGGCCCCGGCTCATGGCCGGGGAAGCCCCGTGTGCTCCGGCAGACCGTGTCCGAACGTGGGGAAGCGTTTCCGCAGGGCCTCCCCGCCCCGCGGGCGCTTCGCCGCCCGGTTCCCTGCCCCCACGATCCACGGAAGCGGAACGGGACTATGGCATGATCACGCCGATCACGACAAGATCACATGTCCGACATGGAGCCATCGATCACGAACACAGGTTGGTCACAGGGCCTTTGATACGACGTCACGAGTCCTTCACAAAGGGATACCTGCCGCGTACCCGGAACAACGGCGTACGGCCGCCCCCCACGGGAGCGGCCGTACCAGGTCCCCGGCCTCTCGGCCTCGTCGCGAGTCAGCACGTCAGCGCATCAGCACGCCCGCGTCCTCGCCCGACGTCTCCGTCGGCACGGCGACGAGCCCGAGGTCCGAACCCGACGGCAGCAGGCGGTGCGCCGGCAGGATGCGGACCGTGTAGCCGAAGGGGCCCGTCCGGTCCAGCGCGAGGGGCCCTTCGTACACCCAGCGCCCCTCGAGGTCCGGGCCGCTCGCCGGCTTCAGCGGGAAGGTCTGGGCGTCGCGGATGGCGTCGTCCGAGTCGACGCGGCCGGCGACCACCTGTACCTCGACATCGTCCGGCTGGAGTTCGCCGAGCGCCGCCTGGACGCGGATGGTGAGGGTCGAGCCGAGACCCGCCGACGCGACCTGGCCCGCGGCCGCGTCCTGGTCGACGGCCTCCACATGGTCGACGGCCACCTGACGCCAGGCCGAGCGCACCCTGGCCTTCCAGACCGCGAGATCCTGTGCGCTGGTGGCGTCCAGGGCGCGGTGCGCCCGCGCCGCCGGTGCGTACAGCCGCTCCACGTACTCGCGCACCATGCGGCCCGCGAGCACCTTCGGGCCGAGGGTGGTCAGGGTACGACGCACCATCTCGATCCAGCGGTCGGGCAGCCCGCCGGTGCCCCGGTCGTAGAACCGCGGGGCGACCCTCTCCTCGATCAGCGAGTACAGCGCCGCGGCCTCGAGTTCGTCGCGGCGGTCCTCGTCGGTGGACGCGCCGTCGGCGGTGGGGATCGCCCAGCCGAAGTCCGGCTCGAACCACTCGTCCCACCAGCCGTCGAGGACGGAGAGGTTGAGGGCTCCGTTGAGCGCCGCCTTCATACCGCTGGTGCCGCACGCCTCCAGGGGCCGCAGCGGGTTGTTCAGCCAGACGTCGCAGCCCGGGTAGAGCTTCTTCGCCATCGCCATGCCGTAGTCGGGCAGGAAGACGATGCGGTGGCGCACCCTCGGGTCGTCCGCGAAGCGCACCAGTTCCCGCACCAGCCGCTTGCCGCCGTCGTCCGCCGGATGGGCCTTGCCGGCGACCACGATCTGGATCGGCTGGGTGGGGTGCAGCAGCAGCTCCGTCAGCCTCTCCCGGTCACGGAGCATCAGGGTGAGCCGCTTGTACGAGGGCACCCGGCGGGCGAAGCCGATGGTGAGCACGTCCGGGTCCAGCACCCCGTCGATCCAGCCGAGTTCGGCCGCGCCCGCACCGCGCTGGCGCCAGGAGGCGCGCAGCCGCTCCCGCACCTCCATGACCAGTTGTTCGCGCAGCGACCTGCGCAGCTCCCAGATATCGGCATCGGGGATGTTCCCGACGGAGTCCCAGCGCCCGGAGCCGCCCACGGAGAGGGCGTCCTCCGCACGGCTGGTGCCGATCTGCCGGGCACCGAGGCGGAACACCTCCGGCGCCACCCAGGTCGGGGCGTGCACACCGTTGGTGATGGAGGTGATGGGCACCTCCGTGGCGTCGAATCCCGGCCACAGTCCGGCGAACATGCTGCGGCTCACCGCGCCGTGGAGTTCGGAGACGCCGTTGGCGCGCTGGGCTAGCCGCAGTCCCATCACGGCCATGTTGAAGACGCCGGGCTCGCCGCCCGGATAGGTCTCCATGCCCAGCTGAAGGACCTTGTCGACGGGCACGCCGGGCAGCTCCGCGCCCTCGGAGAAGTGGCGTGCGACGAGTTCGCGATCGAAACGGTCGATGCCGGCCGGCACGGGGGTGTGGGTGGTGAACACGGTCCCTGCCCGCACGGCCTCCAGCGCCGCGTCGAAGCCGAGCCCGCTGCCTCCGTGCTCGGGCGGCTCCCCCAGTTCGCGGATGCGTTCGAGGCCGAGGAATCCGGCGTGACCCTCGTTGGTGTGGAACACCTCGGGCGCGGGACGGTCGGTGAGCCGGCAGTAGGCGCGGACCGCCCGCACTCCGCCGATGCCCAGCAGCATCTCCTGGAGCAGCCGGTGCTCGCTGCCGCCGCCGTACAGCCGGTCGGTGACGTCGCGGGCGCCCGGCCCGTTCTCCTCGATGTCGGAGTCGAGCATCAGCAGCGGTACCCGGCCGACCTGCGCGACCCAGATGTGCGCGTGCAACGACCGGCCGCCGGGGAGGGCGAGGGACACCCGGGCCGGGGTGCCGTCCACCTCGCGCAGCAGGCTCACCGGCAGTTCGTTCGGATCGAGCACCGGGTAGTGCTCCTGCTGCCAGCCGTCGCGGGAAAGGGACTGGCGGAAGTAGCCGTGCCGGTAGAGCAGGCCGACCCCGATCAGCGGTACGCCGAGGTCGCTGGCCGCCTTGAGGTGGTCGCCGGCGAGGATTCCGAGGCCGCCGGAGTACTGCGGCAGGGCGGCGGTGACGCCGAACTCGGGCGAGAAGTAGGCGATGGCGGTGGGGAACGCGGGGGTGTCGGGGCCGCCGTCACCGCCCTCGCCGCCGTTGGACTGGTACCACCTGCGGCCGTGCAGATAGTCGTCCAGGTCGTCGGCCGCGGCGGCGAGTCTGCGCAGGAAGCGCCGGTCTTTGGCCAGTTCGGCCATACGGATGGCGGACACGTTCCCGAGGAGCCGCACGGGATCGCCGCCGACGGCCCGCCACCCTTCGGGATCGACGGTCCGGAAGAGCTCTCGGGTCTCGGTGTGCCAGGACCAGCGCAGATTGCGTGCGAGATCGCTGAGCGGCCCGAGCGGTTCGGGGAGGACGGGGCGGACGGTGAATCGACGAATGGCCTTCACAAGTTCACCTTCGCAGGGGAGGTACACATCCGAGCGGACGCAGGACGGTGCGTCCTTTTCCGTCATTTCCGACGGTATCGGTCCGCGCCCTCCGTAACCACGGCGCACGGGTGTCGCACCGGCGCGTTGGCGCATCCGGCGCGTAAACGGCCGTCAGAAAAGTCCGGTTCCCCATGCATGACGGGCCGGTCTCTTTTCGTGTGTCTTGTGCGACCCCGTACGTCCTAGTAGTTAACACATCACCGGATTGCCCACCCGAAGCGCATGGGAAGGCTCACCCGGTACGCAGGCGAGCACCCTCGAACGGCCTTCCTACCGTCCACCCGAGTGAACGCGGACAGGAGCGGACATGCCCGCAGCCCGCCAGTCACCGTTTCAACAGATACAAATGAAACTCAGTCAAATGAGACCCACTCCGCACAAACGAGACATCCCGCTCGATCCGACCTGCCCGCACAGCCCTCAGGTGATGTTGTGAACTCGCTCATCGGTCGCATCCCCGTCCTGGACGTCCGCCCACTCGTCGACTGCGGCAGAAGGCCCGCGAAGGCCGTGGCGGGTGAGACCTTCCAGGTCACCGCCACGGTCTTCCGCGAGGGCCATGACGCAGTCGCCGCCAACGTCGTGCTGCACGACCCGAAGGGCCGCTCCGGTCCCTTCACCCCCATGCGGGAACTCGCCCCCGGCACCGACCGGTGGGGAGCGGAGGTCACCCCCTCCACGGAAGGCCACTGGACGTACACCGTCGAGGCCTGGAGCGATCCCGTCGCCACATGGCGCCACCACGCCGGCATCAAGATCCCTGCCGGGATCGACACCGAACTGGTCCTGGCCGAAGGAGCGGAACTGTACGAACGAGCCGCGGCCGGCGTCCCCAAGAAGGACGGCAGGGAGGCCGTGCTCGCCGCCGCCGACGCGCTGCGCGACACGTCCAGGCCCGCGGCGGCCCGGCTTGCCGCCGCGTTCGCGCCCGACGCGGAGGCCGCCCTCTCCCGCCACCCACTGCGCGAGCTCGTCAGCTCCTCACCGCCGCTGCCGCTCCAGGTCGAACGCCGGCGGGCGCTCTACGGCTCCTGGTACGAGCTGTTCCCGCGTTCGGAGGGCGCGGTGGTCGAAGAGGGCGAGCCGCCCGTCTCCGGCACCTTCCGCACCGCCGCCGAAAGGCTGCCCGCTGTCGCCGCGATGGGCTTCGACGTGGTGTACCTGCCGCCGATCCACCCCATCGGGACCACCCACCGCAAGGGCCCCGACAACTCACTGACCGCCGGCCCCCACGACGTCGGCGTGCCCTGGGCGATCGGCTCCGCGTTCGGCGGGCACGACGCGATCCACCCGGAGCTCGGCACGCTCGCCGACTTCGACCACTTCGTGACGGCCGCCCGTTCGCTGCGCATGGAGGTCGCACTCGACTTCGCCCTCCAGTGCTCCCCCGACCACCCCTGGGTCAAGGAGCATCCCGAGTGGTTCCACCACCGGGCCGACGGCTCCATCGCGTACGCGGAGAACCCGCCGAAGAAGTACCAGGACATCTACCCCATCGCGTTCGACACGGACATGAAGGGCCTGGTCCGCGAGACGGTCCGGGTACTGCGCTTCTGGATGGACCACGGGGTGCGGATCTTCCGTGTCGACAACCCGCACACCAAGCCGGTCGTCTTCTGGGAGAAGGTGATCGGAGAGATCAACGGCAAGGACCCGGACGTCATCTTCTTGGCGGAGGCGTTCACCAGGCCGGCGATGATGCGCACCCTGGGCGCGATCGGCTTCCAGCAGTCGTACACGTACTTCACCTGGCGCAACACCAAGCACGAGCTCACCGAGTACGTCACCGAACTGGCCGGTGACTCGGCGGCCTTCATGCGCCCGAACTTCTTCGTGAACACCCCCGACATCCTGCACGCCTACCTTCAGGAGGGCGGCCGGCCAGCCTACGAGGTGCGGGCCGTGCTGGCCGCGACGATGTCGCCGTCCTGGGGCCTGTACGCGGGCTACGAGCTCTGCGAGAACGTCCCGCTCAAGGTCGGCAGCGAGGAGTACCGGCATTCGGAGAAGTACCAACTGCGCCCGCGGGACTGGGAGACGGCCGAGCGTGAGGGCCGCACGATCTCACCGCTGATCACCACTCTCAACCGGATCAGGCGGCGCCACCCGGCGCTCCAGCAACTGCGTGACATCCACTTCCACCACATCGACAACGACCGGATGATCGCCTACTCGAAGCGGTCCGGTTCCGATGTGGTCCTGGTCGTGGCGAACCTCGACCCCCACCACACCCAGGAGGCCACGGTCTCGTTGGACATGCCGCAACTCGGTCTCGAAGGGGACGAGACCGTACCGGTGCGCGACGAGCTCACCGGCGAGACCTATCACTGGGGCAGGGCGAACTATGTGCGCCTCGAGCAGGGTACCGCGCCCGCGCACATCCTCACCCTGCGACCGTCCCAGCAGACCGGAGGGTCACCCACATCATGATCGTGAATGAGCCCGTCCACGACACGTTCGAGGACACCCCCGCACGCGACCGCGACCCCGACTGGTTCAAGCGGGCCGTCTTCTACGAGGTCCTGGTCCGCTCCTTCCAGGACAGCAACGGCGACGGCGTCGGAGACCTCAAGGGGATCACCGCCAAACTGGACTATCTGCAGTGGCTGGGCGTGGACTGCCTGTGGCTGCCGCCGTTCTTCAAATCCCCCTTGCGGGACGGCGGTTACGACGTCGCCGACTACACCTCCGTGCTTCCCGAGTTCGGTGACCTGGCCGACTTCGTGGAGTTCGTCGACGCGGCCCACCAGCGCGGCATGCGCGTCATCATCGACTTCGTCATGAACCACACCAGCGACCAGCACCCGTGGTTCCTCCAGTCGCGCAGCGACCCGGACGGCCCGTACGGCGACTACTACGTCTGGGCCGACGACGACAAGCAGTACCAGGACGCGCGGATCATCTTCGTCGACACCGAGTCGTCGAACTGGACCTTCGACCCGGTGCGCAAGCAGTACTACTGGCACCGGTTCTTCTCCCACCAGCCGGACCTCAACTACGAGAACCCGGCTGTGCAGGAGGAGATCATCTCCGCGCTGCGATTCTGGCTCGACCTCGGCATCGACGGGTTCCGGCTGGACGCGGTGCCCTACCTCTACCAGGAGGAAGGCACCAACTGCGAGAACCTGCCGCGCACCCACTCCTTCCTCAAGCGGGTGCGCAAGGAGATCGACGCTCACTACCCGGACACGGTGCTGCTGGCGGAGGCCAACCAGTGGCCGGAGGACGTCGTCGACTACTTCGGTGACTACACGGCCGGCGGCGACGAGTGCCACATGGCGTTCCACTTCCCCGTGATGCCGCGGATCTTCATGGCGGTACGGCGCGAGTCCCGCTACCCGGTCTCGGAAATCCTCGCCAAGACGCCGGCCATCCCGAAGAACTGCCAGTGGGGCATCTTCCTGCGCAACCACGACGAGCTCACGCTCGAGATGGTCACGGACGAAGAGCGCGACTACATGTACGCCGAGTACGCCAAGGACCCGCGGATGCGGGCCAACATCGGCATCCGCCGTCGGCTCGCGCCCCTGCTCGACAACGACCGCAACCAGATCGAGCTGTTCACCGCGCTGCTGCTGTCGCTGCCCGGCTCACCGATCCTCTACTACGGGGACGAGATCGGGATGGGCGACAACATCTGGCTCGGCGACCGGGACGCCGTGCGCACCCCGATGCAGTGGACCCCGGACCGCAACGCGGGCTTCTCGTCCTGCGACCCCGGACGGCTCTACCTGCCGACCATCATGGACCCGGTCTACGGCTACCAGGTCACCAACGTCGAGGCGTCGATGTCGTCGCCCTCCTCGCTGCTGCACTGGACCCGGCGGATGATCGAGATCCGTAAGCAGAATCCGGCCTTCGGGCTCGGTTCGTATACGGAACTCCCCTCCTCCAACCCGGCCGTGCTCGCCTTCTTGAGGGAGGCACCCTCCAAGGAAGAAGGGGGAGACGACCTGGTCCTGTGCGTCCACAACTTCTCGCGGTTCGCGCAGCCGACAGAGCTCGATCTGCGGACCTTCAGTGGACGCCATCCGGTGGAACTCATCGGCGGGGTGCGGTTCCCGCCCATCGGCCAGTGGCCGTACCTGCTGACCCTGGCAGGCCACGGCTTCTACTGGTTCCGCCTCCGCAAGGACGCGAAGAGCGCAGCCGCCACAGCCTGACGTGTCCGCGAGGGGGACAGAACCGGTCCGAAAGGCGCCCCCTACTCCGGCGGGGCGGTTTCCACCGCCCCGCTTCGGGCACTCCCCCCTCACCCCCGCGCGCCGCCGGACAGCCACAGCTGCAATCCGGGACACTTTGCGCATTCGTGGTGTACCCGGGGAAAGGACGCGATGCCCATGTCGGAGGCTGCATCCACCCGGACTCCGCTCGGTCTGCTTCCCTCGCTCGCCCCACTGCTGCGCCAATGGCTGCCCGAACAGCGCTGGTTCGCGGGCAAGGGGTACGAGGTCGGAGGCTTCTCACTCGTCTGCGCGACGGAGCTGCTCCCCCTGAACGGGCCCGGCCCCGGGCTGCTGCACCTGCTCGTGCGGGTCACGCAACGGGACGTGCCCGTGCGGTCGTCCGCCGACTGCTACCAACTGCTCATCGGCGTGCGCGAGACCCTGCCGCCGCCGATGGCACCCGCGTTGATCGGCCATCTCACCGACGGACCGCTCGACGGGCGGACCGTGTACGAGGGGACCCGCGACCCGCGGCTCGCCGCGCTCCTGCTGGAACGGCTGCGCACACCGGGCCTGCTCGGGCCGCTGCGTTTCGAGCGGTTCGACGGCGCGCCCGCTCTGCCGGCCCGGCTGCCCGCACGGCCGCTGGACGCCGAACAGTCCAACTCCTCGCTCGTTTACGGCGACGCGTACATCCTCAAGCTCTTCCGCCGCATCCACCCGGGGCCCAACCCCGACCTCGAACTGCCGCTCGCCCTCGCGCGGGCAGGGTGCGGACGGGTGCCCGCACCGGTCGCCTGGTACGGGACCAGCACGCCGGAACCTTTCACCCTCGGCGTCCTCCAGCCGTTCCTGCCGGGCTCCCGCGACGGCTGGGTACTCGCGCTGGAGGCACTGGCCGCCGACCGCTCCTTCCAGGGCGAGGCCCATGAGCTGGGCCGGGTGACCGCCGAGGTGCACACGGCGCTCGCCGACACCCTGCCGACGGTGAAGCTCGGCGGCCCGCAGACCGAGCGGCTGGCGGCGGCGATGGTCCGGCGGCTGGAGACGGCCGCGCAGTCGGTGCCCGCGCTGGTGCCGTACGTGCCGCGGCTGCGTGCGGCCTTCGACGCGGTGGCCACGCTCGGCAGCCGCGGGCGCACCTGGGCGGCCCAACGGGTGCACGGGGACCTGCATCTCGGCCAGATACTGCGAGGCCCGAAGGACACCCCCTGGTCCGTCATCGACTTCGAGGGCGAACCGGCCAGGCCGCTCACCGAACGGTGCCGTCCGCAGCCCGCCGTGCGCGATGTTGCGGGCATGCTCCGCTCCTTCGACTACGCGGCCCGTACGCACCGCCCCTGGAACCCGGCGTGGGCGGAGCGGTGCCGCGCGGCGTACTGCGACGGCTACGCCGAAGCCGGCGGCGACGACCCCCGCCATGAGCCCGAACTGCTCCGCGCCTACGAGACCGACAAGGCCGTCTACGAAGTCGTCTACGAGGCCAGACACCGGCCGGACTGGCTGCCCGTGCCGATGGCCGCGATCGAACGCCTCGCCGCACTCGACTGACCTGCACCGCTTCTCCCACCGACGCATCCGCCGCCCTAGGAGGCCGAATCCGTGACCGCCCGACCGTCGTCCCGCAAGCCCTCGGGACCGGAAGTCCCGCACCAGCCGACCGAGACGCACAGCGCAGAGACCGGACCCGCCGGGCCGGCCGAGCCGGGCGCGGTGCGCGGCACGGAGAGGACGAGGTCCGGCTCCGGCCGCGCCCCTGGTTCCGCGACCGGCGCCGTCACGCCGCCCGCCGCTGACGAGCCGTCCGTGACCGGGACCGCGCAGCCGGTCGGAGCCGACTCCCCCGCACCAAAGGGCTCCGCGCCCGCCGGGAACGAGCCGGCGGGGACGGCCGGCACCGGTTCCGTGCCGACGGGCGCCGGGGCGCGCCCGGCTCGCTCCGGCGTGAGGAAGGCCGCGCGCGCGGACGCCGCCGCGGCGGCGGACCCGGACGCGGCGCCCGGGTCCGTGACTGCCACCGCCGAGGCGGACCCGGCCGTAGCCCAGCCGGCCGGCTCGGGCGGGAGCGCGGCCCGGCCCGCACGGGCGGCGCGCGCCCGGGCGGGCGCCGCCAAGGCGGCGGGAGCTGGGACCGCACCGGCGGGGGCGGCCCGTGCCAGGGCGGGGGCCACCCCCCCGAAGAGCACCCCGGCCGGCGGGCCGGGCACGGACGTTCCCGCCTCCGATGCTCCCGCGGTGACCTCGGCATCGGCCGGGACCGCCACCGGGGCTGCGGCGGGCGGCGGCACGGCGGGGACGGCAGCCGGAACCACCACCGGTTCCGGCGAACGGGACGGTCAGGACGGACCCGGCGCCGCGTCAGCCGATCGCGACGGGTCCGCATCCGGCCCCGGCAAGGCGCCCCGTACCAAGCCGGCCGGCGCTCCCCGGCCGCGCGACGGACGCGGCGTCCGTGCGGCGAAGCCGCTCGGCGACGACGACCGGGGCCGGCTGCTGAGCGGCGGCCACCACGACCCGCACGCCCTGCTCGGCGCCCACTCGGTGCGCAGCGGCGTCGAACTGCGGGTGCTGCGTCCGCACGCCCTGTCCGTGACCGTCCTCGCCAAGGGCCTGCGCACCGAGCTGAACAACGACGGCGACGGCCTCTTCTCCGGCGTCCTCCCGCTGCGGACGACCCCCGACTACCGTCTGCTCGTCACCTACGAAGGCCACGAGGACGGCTTCGAGGTCGAGGACCCGTACCGCTTCCTTCCCGCCCTCGGCGAGCTCGACCTGCATCTGATCGGCGAGGGCAGGCACGAGGAGCTGTGGCGGGCCCTGGGCGCGCATCCGATGACGCACCAGGGCGTCACCGGAACCCGGTTCACCGTCTGGGCGCCGAACGCGCGAGGCGTACGTGTGGTCGGCGACTTCAACTTCTGGGACGGTTCCGGCTTCCCCATGCGGTCGCTCGGCGCGACCGGCGTGTGGGAGCTGTTCCTGCCCGGCATCGGCGAGGGCGCGCTCTACAAGTTCGAGATCATGCGCCCGGACGGCTCGTTCACGCAGCGGGCCGACCCGATGGCCAGGCGCACGGAGGTGCCGCCCGCCAACGCGTCGATCGTGACCGAGTCGCACCACGAGTGGGGCGACCAGGAGTGGATGACGCGCCGCGGCGAGGTGCCCGTCCACGAGGCGCCGCTGTCGGTCTACGAGGTGCACCTTCCGTCCTGGCGGCCCGGGCTGACCTACCGCCAGCTCGCGGTGCAGCTCCCGGAGTACGTGAAGGACCTCGGCTTCACGCATGTGGAGTTCATGCCGGTCGCCGAGCATCCCTTCGGCGGCTCCTGGGGCTACCAGGTCACCGGCTTCTACGCGCCGACCTCACGCATGGGCACCCCGGACGACTTCCGGCACCTGGTGGACAGCCTGCACCGGGCGGGCATCGGCGTGCTGGTGGACTGGGTGCCCGCCCACTTCCCCAGGGACGACTGGGCGCTGGCCGAGTTCGACGGACGCCCCTTGTACGAGCACAGCGACCCGGCGCGGGCGGCGCACCCCGACTGGGGCACCCTCGAGTTCGACTACGGGCGCAAGGAGGTCCGCAACTTCCTGGTGGCCAACGCGACGTACTGGTGCGAGGAGTTCCACATCGACGGCCTGCGGGTCGACGCGGTCGCCTCGATGCTCTACCTCGACTACTCCCGCGAGGACGGCGAATGGTCGCCGAACGTGCACGGCGGCAGGGAGAACCTGGACGCCGTCGCCTTCCTCCAGGAGATGAACGCGACCGTGTACCGCCGCTGCCCCGGTGTGGTCACCGTCGCGGAGGAGTCCACCGCCTGGAACGGCGTCACCCGGGCCACCCACCACGTGGGCGACGACGGATTCGGCGGTCTCGGCTTCGGCCTGAAGTGGAACATGGGCTGGATGCACGACTCGCTGGGCTACGTCGAGCACGAACCGGTGCACCGCAAGTTCCACCACAACGAGATGACGTTCTCGATGGTGTACGCCTACAGCGAGAACTACGTCCTGCCGATCTCGCACGACGAGGTCGTGCACGGCAAGCGGGCGCTGGTCAGCAAGATGCCCGGCGACTGGTGGCAGCAGCGGGCCAACCACCGTGCCTATCTGGGCTTCATGTGGGCCCACCCCGGTAAGCAGCTCCTTTTCATGGGGCAGGAGTTCGCCCAGGGCGCCGAGTGGTCCGAGGGCCACGGCCCCGACTGGTGGCTGCTCGACCCGTCCTACTCGGCGGAACCGGACCACCGCGGTGTGCGGGACCTCGTGCGCGAGCTGAACACCGTGTACGGCAAGGCTCCCGCGCTGTGGCAGCGGGACACCGCGCCGGAGGGCTTCGCATGGGTGGACGGCGGGGCGTGGGAGGACAACGTGTTCGCCTTCCTGCGCTTCGACAAGCACGGCTCGCCGCTGCTGGCGGTGAGCAACTTCTCGCCGGTGGTGCGGCACGGCTACCGGCTGGGCGTCCCGGAGACGGTCACCGCCTGGGCGGAGGTCCTCAACACCGACGAGGAGCGCTTCGGCGGCTCCGGAGTCCTCAACGCGGACCCGATGAAGGCGGAGCAGGTGGAGTCCCACGGCCGCCGTTCGTCGATCGCGCCGACCCTGCCGCCGCTGGCGACGGTCTGGTTCCGGCCGGCCTGAGTCCGGCCGGAACCGCACGGCGACGGCCGCGGTCACCGCGAAGGTGACCGCGGCCTTCGCGCGTTCCTGACGGCCGCTCCCGCTCGCCGGCGACGTCAGCGGCGGCTCAGGCCGCTCCGGTTCCGGCCCGGCCGCTCGTGCGCACCACTCCCAGGCGCTGCGTCGCCCTGGTGTACGCCACATAGAGGTCGTTCACACCCTGCGCGGAAGCGGACAGGATCAGGTCCGGCTCCGCCACGATCACGGTGTCGAACTCCAGGCCCTTGGCGGCCCTCGGGTCGAGCAGGACCACGGGCCGCGTCAGATCGGGCTCGCCCGTGGCGGACACGTCCGAAACAGCGTCCGCGATCGCGGTGTGCAAAGCGGTGGCGGCGATCACCGCGATCCGGCCCTCGCGCGGGGCGTCGGCCACCCTGGCGGCGACGGTGGCGGCGAGCTCCGCCGGGTCCACGGTCACCTCCCATGGTTCGACCCCGGTCGAGCGCACCGAACGCGGCGGTTCGAACGCCGGGTCCTTGCTGCGCCGCACCTCGGCGGCGAGGGCCATGATCTCGGCAGGTGTGCGGTAGTTGACGCCCAGCCGGGTGTGCTCGAAGCGGTCGCCGACGTACGGCTCGAGGATCTCCTGCCACGACGCGCAGCCGGCCGCGTCGCCGGTCTGCGCGGGGTCGCCGACCAGCGTCATGGACCTGGTCGGGCAACGGCGCATCAGCAGCCGCCACGCCATCTGCGAGAGCTCCTGCGCCTCGTCGACGATGATGTGCCCGAAAGCCCAGGTACGGTCGGCGGCGGCCCGTTCCGCGGCGCTGCGGTGGTCCGCCTCCTCCTGGCGTTCGGCCATCCGCTCGGCGTCGATGATGTCGTGCGCGGCGAGGACCTCCGAGTCCTCGTCGTCCTTGTCCTCGAACTCGTACGTCCGTGAGGCGTAGGAGACTTCGAGCACGCCCTGCGCATAGGCGATCTGCCGCGCGCGCTCGGCCTCGGCACGGGCCAGGGCCGCCGAGTCGTCCTCGCCGAGGAGTTCGGCGGCCTCGTCGAGCAACGGCACGTCGGCCGGGGTCCACGGGCCCGTCTCCCGCCTGAGGAGTGCGACCTCCTCCGCCGGCAGATGGGCCGGCTCCGCGAGGAAGTCCGCCAGGAACTCCTGGGGCGTGAGCGGCGGCCACAGCGTGGCGATCGCGGCGTGGACGTCGGAGCTGGCGGCGATGGCCTTGCCGAGCTGCGCGATGTCGTCGGGGCCGAGGAAGTTGGGGCCTCCGTACGGGTCTTCGCCGATGCGGTCCGCGAGCTGGGCCGTCAGGTCGTCGATGATCCGGAACACGAAGTGGGGGCGGGCGAGATTGTGCGGCAGACCGGTCTCGCGGGCCTTGTGCCGTGCCTCGACGGCCATGCCCCAGTCGATGACGAGGTCGCCGTCGTCGTGCGGCACGACGAGCGGCTCCTCCTTGTCGGGCACCCTCTGCCGGTCGCGTACCGCCTCCGCCAGCACGTCCGCCATGTCCGCGCGGCCCTTGACCGCCGCGGCGGCGGGACTGTCGGTGCCGGTGGCGTGCACACCGGGGAAGAGCTCACCGACCGTCGACAGCAGTACACCGGTCTCGCCGAGCGAGGGCAGCACCTCCCCGATGTAGCCGAGGAAGGCCGGATTCGGTCCGACGATCAGCACCGCGCGCTTGGAGAGCTGCTCCCTGTGCGCGTACAGCAGATAGGCGGCCCTGTGGAGGGCGACCGCGGTCTTGCCCGTCCCCGGCCCACCCTCCACGACGAGGACACCGCGCTGCGGGGCCCGGATGATCCGGTCCTGCTCGGCCTGAATGGTCGACACGATGTCGCCCATCCGCCCGGTGCGGGCGCTGCCCAGCGCGGCGAGCAGCACCTCGTCGGCATCGTGGGACTCGTAGCCGGTACGGGTGGTGTCGGCGAGGTCCATGATCTCGTCGTGCAGTGCGGTGACCGTCCGCCCCTGCGTGGTGATGTGCCGCCGGCGGCGCAGCCCCATCGGCTCATGACCGGTGGCGAGATAGAAGGGGCGCGCGACGGGGGCCCGCCAGTCGATCAGCAGAGGAGTGCGTTCCGCGTCGTCACGGCGGATTCCGGTGCGCCCGATGTGATGGGTGACACCGTCGCGCCGGTCGATGCGGCCGAATACCAGACCGGTGTCGGCTGCATTCAGGGCCGCCAGCGACGCCGAATGCTCGACGACGCCGATGTCCCGCTCGACCCGCTCCTGCCTGCCCGTCCCGACCTGCGCGATCGTGGCGTCGAGAGCGGCTTCGGCCTCGTCACGGAGCTGGTCGAGCCGCTCGTGCACGAGAGAGACGAATTGCTGTTCCCGCCGCAATTCCTCGGTTGACAATTCAGCTCCTGACGCGGTAAGATACGTTTATTGAATTTCTCCGTCCGGAGATAAATCTCCCCGACGGAAACAATAAATATACCCAGAAAAATACCCCGGCCGTCAATTCGGCCGGGTTTTTTGTTGCCGTCGGCAGAGCGGTCGCGCTCCGCCGTGTGTACGCACCCAGCACAGCGGTCCCGGCCCACCACGGAAGCGGGAAGTACCCGGTGGAGGGCGCGTAGTGGGCGACGACCTGCGGATGTTCGACGAGGGTCTGCCGGACGGCGAAGCCGGCGGCCGGAGTGACCCGCAACAGCCATTGCGAGAGGCCGTCGGCCGGCAACGGGAGGGAGGTCAGGACGTACGGGACCGCGAACGCCGGAACGGCGACGAGCATCGCGGGCCGGGCGCGCCTCAGCAGGGCACCGAGCGCGAGCGTGAGCACCGCGGCGAGGGCGAGCGCGGCGGCCGTACCGACGGCCACGCGCACACCGGTGAACGCGGACACCCCGACGACGGAGATCCCGTTCCCTTTCAGGACCGCCGTGCCGGGCCGGGATCACGACGCCCACACCGAGAAGACCGGTCACCAACGTGAGGGCTCCGACGACGACCGTCTTCGCCGCGAGCACCCGGCGGGTGACCTGCGCCCCCGGGCTGTCAGTGGCGGGCCGTAGCGTTCAGTGCAGTGGGAGCAGGCGGTACACGGACCGCCGGTTCGGTCCTGGGGAGGGGTCTGCCATGTCTGCAACGACGTACCTGGAGCTGTCACAGGACGGCGGAGGCGCGCACAAGTTCTACGAGGTCACCGTGGAGGGGACGGTCGTCTCTGTGCGGTACGGCCGGATCGGCGCCGCCGGCCAGCTCCAGACCTCCACCTTCCCCACCGGCGAGAAGGCGCAGGCCGCCGCAGCGAAGAAGATCGGCGAGAAGGTCCGCAAGGGCTACGCGCCCGCCGTCCAAGGGCAGCGCAGGGCACGCCCGGTGACCCGCCGTCAGGTCACGTCGGCGCCGTCCACGGCCCGTTCGACCGCACCGGTGCTCTGGCGGTTCCGCACGGGCTCGGCGGCGTTCGGCATCCACATCGACGAGGACCGCTGCTGGGTCGGCAACCAGGCGGGTGACGTCTACACCCTCAGCCACACCGGCGAGGTGCTCGCCCGCTATTCGCTGCCGGACGGCGTCAAGTGCCTGGTGGCGGACGACTTCTGGATCTACGCCGGCTGCGACGACGGCAAGGTGTACGACCTGTCGTCGAAGCTGCCCTTCGCCGCCTACGACATCGCCGCCGACGTCGACATCTTCTGGCTCGACATCCGGGAGGGCGTCCTGAACGTCTCCGCCGCCGACGGAGGGCTGACCGTCATCGACCACGAGGACGAGTACCAGTGGTCGCGCCGGTCCGCCGGCGACCAGGCGTGGATGGTCCGCGCGGACGAGCACGCCGTCTACCACGGCCACCGCCGCGGAGTCACGGCGTACGCACCCGACGGAGGCCGGGAGCTGTGGCACACGCCGACGCAGGGGGGCGTGCTCTTCGGCTGGCAGGAGGACGCCTCCGTGTACGCCGGCACCGCCAGGAACGTGGTGCAGAAGCTCGGCAAGCACACCGGCGCCGTCGAGGCGACCTATCGATGCGACACGGCCGTCTACTCGTGCGCGTCCTCGCCCGACGGGCGCCACGTCTTCGCCGGTGACTCCTCGTCGTCCGTGTACTGCTTCGACGCCGACGGCACCCGCCTGTGGAAGCTGGGCACCGGCGGCGGTTCCGCGCTGTCGATGCAGTACCGGGACGAGAAGCTCTACATGGTCACCACCGACGGCTCCCTTGTGTGCATGGACGCCGGCGAGAGTGCCGTCGGCGCCGCCCAGCGCGGCACGGTGCCCGTCGCGCGAGACGTGAAGTCCGCGGCCGCCCTCCCTACTTACACGCCTCCGGCGTCGCTGTCGGCGGTGGCGACGATCTCCGAGCCGCCGAGCACGGGCGTCGTGGTCGAGTGCGTGCGGACCGGCGGCAAGCTCCGCGTCCACGTCGTCTCGAACGGCTTCGAGCCTTCGTGGAACGTGCAGTTCCCGCGCGACATACGTGAGGCCGGCGCGCGGTACGTGGTGGACGCGCTGCATCCCGCGCAGGGCGGCTTCTACCGGGTACGGGGTGAGATCCGCCGCCTCGTCTGAGGCACCGCTGCCGCTGTCACCGTCGGCGCCGTCATCCTCGGCCGAGCACATCCTCCAGCTCTTGGAGAAGCCGGCGCTTGGGGCGCGCGCCGACCATCGACTTCACGGGCTCACCCCCGTCGAAGACCATCAGCGTCGGCATCGACAGCACGCCGTAGCGGACCACCGTCTCCGGATTGGTGTCGGCGTCGATCTGCACCACCTTCAGCCGTCCGGCCTCCTCGCGGGCGACCGCGCTCAGCACGGGTGCGAGCTGACGGCACGGACCGCACCAGTCCGCGGTGAACTCCAAGAGAACGGGACGGTCCGCGCCGAGCACTTCTGTATCGAAATCCGTGTCCGTCACCGCGGCCACGCCCTCTGCCTGGATCATTCGTCAGCCTCCGAATTCGCATTGTGGGTCCGGGCCCTCGGGCAACTGCGCCTCTGCCCGCAGCAACTGCTCACCGACCAGCGCCCGCACCGACCGCAGTTGCCCGATCAGCGTGTCCAGTTCGGCGAGCTTGGCCCGGTAGACGGCGAGCGAGGCGGGGCAGGAGTCGCCGGCCGGATGGCCGGCGCGCAGGCACTCGACGAACGGCCTCGTCTCCTCGAGGCCGAACCCGAAGTCCTGAAGGGTCCGGATCTGCCGTACCAGGCGCAGGTCCCCCTCGTCGTACGTGCGGTAGCCGTTCACCGCGCGCCGGGCGGGCAGCAGCCCGCGGGACTCGTAGTAGCGCAGGGTCCGGGTGGTGGTGCCGGCCCGCTCCGCAAGCTCGCCGATTCGCATGTCGGAGACCGTAATCCTTGACGCCGACGTCAAGGCAACGCCTTGTCCTACGACGACTGCCGGCAGCCGTGCGCACGACGCCCGCCGGAAACGGAAAGCGGCGTGTGCCGGACCCAAGGGGGGAAGAGGTCCGGCACACGCCTGGAAGGAAGGTCCGAGAGTCAGACCTTCACAGGCTCACGCTCGTCGCCCCGCGGGGCCGGGACGTCCGACGGACCGCTGTCGCCGTGCGGCGCGTGGTCGTCGACGAGGGTCTTCTCGTCGAAGGGGACCTTGCCGGCCAGCACCTGGGCGGCCCGCTCCTTGTCGATCTCCTTCGTCCACGTGCCGACCAGGACCGTCGCAACCGCGTTGCCCGCGAAGTTCGTCAGGGCACGCGCCTCGCTCATGAAGCGGTCGATGCCGACGATCAGGCCGACACCGTCGACCAGCTCGGGCCGGTGCGACTGCAGGCCGCCGGCAAGCGTCGCGAGGCCCGCTCCGGTGACACCCGCCGCGCCCTTCGAAGCGATGATCATGAAGACCAGCAGGGAGATCTGCTCGGAGGCGCTCAGCGGCGCGCCCGTCGCGTTGGCGATGAACAGCGACGCCATCGTCAGGTAGATCGCGGTGCCGTCGAGGTTGAAGGAGTAGCCGGTCGGGACGGTGATGCCGACCACCGGCTTGCTCACGCCCATGTGCTCCATCTTCGCGATGAGGCGCGGGAGCGCGGACTCGGACGACGAGGTGGAGAGGATCAGCAGGAACTCGCGGCCCAGGTACTTCAGCAGCGAGAAGAGGTTCATCCCGGCGATCAGGCGGAGCAGCAGGCCCAGCACCACGAAGACGAACAGGGCGCAGGTGACGTAGAAGCCGATCATGATGACGGCGAGCGACTTCAGGGCGTCCAGACCGGTCTCGCCGACGACCGCGGCGATGGCGCCGAAGGCGCCGACGGGCGCGGCCCACATGATCATGGCGAGGATACGGAAGACCAGGCGCTGGATGTGTCCGATGCCGCGCAGCACCGGCTCTCCCACCGACCCCATGGCCTGCAGCGCGAAGCCCGCCAGCAGCGCGACGAGCAGCGTCTGCAGCACCTCGCCCTCGGTGAAGGCGGAGACCAGCGTGGTGGGGATGATGCCGAGCAGGAAGTCGGCGGTGCTCTCGCCGCCGCCGGACGCCTGCTCTGCACCCGCCGCACGGGCCGCCTCGGTCAGGTGGAGCCCGGCGCCCGGGTCGAGCAGGTTGCCGACGAGCAGACCGATGGCGAGGGCGACGGTCGACATGACCAGGAAGTAGCCGAGTGCCAGACCGCCGACGGCGCCGACCTTGGCGGCCTTGCGGACCGAACCGATCCCCAGCACGATCGTGCAGAAGATCACCGGCGAGATCATCATCTTGATGAGGTTCACGAAGCCCTTGCCGATGGGCTTGAGCTCGACGGCGACCCCGGGGGCGGCGAAACCGACGATGATGCCGAGCACCACCGCGCCGATGACTGCCAGATACAGATAATGGGTACGGTCCCGCTTGCCTGCGGCTGTAGTGGCCACGGGGTGCCTCCTCGTTCGAATGTTCGTCCACGTCCCGATGGATCTCAGCGACTATCCATCAGGCTGTGACACCGGTCACCCTTGCGTTCGTTTCGTTCACACAAATCCGTCCAGGCAGACTGGCGGCATGCGCATCCCCCGTCCCCGCAGCCTGGCGACCCAGCTCTTCGCGATGCAGGTCGTGCTGGTCGCCGCGATCGTGGCCGGCTGCGCGCTCTTCGCCTACCTCACCGACCGGTCGCAGGCGGAGGAGAGCGCGCGCCTGCAGTCCCGTGCCACCGCGGCCGCCGCCGCGCGCTCCCCCTCGGTCTCGGAGGCCGTGCGGTCGAAGGACCCGTCGGCGTTCCTCCAGCCGTACGCGGAGGGCCTGCGCAAGGACGCCGGCATGGACTTCGTCGTGATCATGGATCCCCAGGGACGGCGCTGGACGCATCCCGAGCCGGACCGGATCGGACGTACGTATCTCGGCCACATCGAGCCGGCGCTGGACGGTCGGGTCTACAGCGAGCAGTACGTCGGGACTCTCGGGCTGTCGGTGCGCACGGTGGCGCCGGTGTACGACGGCGGCCGGGTCGTCGCCATCGTCAGCGCGGGCATCACCGTCGAGGAGATCACCGAGCAGGTGCGCGACCAGGTCACGGCACTGCTCGCCATGGCGGGTGCGGCACTCGTGCTCGGCGGGGCCGGCACGTACGTCATCAACGCCCGGCTGCGGCGGCACACGCACGGGATGAACGCGGCGGAACTCGGCCGCATGCACGACTACCACGAGGCCGCACTGCACGCCGTGCGCGAAGGTCTCGTCATGCTCGACGGCGGCCGGCGGATCGCGCTCGCCAACGACGGGGCGCGTGAGCTGCTGGGGCTCGGCGAGGACGCTGTGGGCCGCCATGTCGCGGAACTAGGACTTCCGCGGCCGCTCACCGGAGCGCTGCTGGCCTCCGAGCCGCGCGTGGACGAGCTCCATCTCTCCGCGGACCGGGTCGTCGTCGTCAACAGCCGGCCCGTGGTGGGCGGGGAGCAGCGCGGCACCGTCGTCACCCTGCGCGACCACACCGAGCTCCAGGCCCTCTCCGGTGAACTGGACTCCGAGCGGGGTTTCACCCAGGCGCTGCGGTCCCAGGCCCACGAGGCCGCCAACCGGCTCCACACGGTCGTGTCACTGATCGAACTCGGCCGGGCGGACGAGGCGATCGTCTTCGCCACGGCCGAACTGGAACTGGCCCAGGCCCTCACCGACCGCGTCGTCGACGCGGTCGGCGAACCTGTGCTGGCGGCGCTGCTCCTCGGCAAGGCGGCGCAGGCCAACGAGCGCGGAGTGGAACTGGTCCTCGCGGAGGACAGCCGCATCGACGACGGCGTCATCCCGCGCTCGCTCCCGTCCCGCGACCTGGTGACGATCCTGGGCAACCTGATCGACAACGCCGTCGACGCGGCGTCGGAGACGGGCACGGAATCCCGTCCCGTCGCGGCCGCACCGCCCTCGGCTCCCGCGCCCGGCTCGTTCGAAGCACCGTACGAGGAGCCGTACGAGCAGCCGGACGGGGCGCCGGACGAGGCCCCGACCACCGTCCCGGCCGTAAGGGCCACGCCGTCGGCCGCACCGGCCGTGCCCGACCCGCCCTCCCCCGCCGAGACCGCGCCCGTGCCGCGACCGGCGCCGGCGGTGCCCGCCCCACGTACCGCGGACGAGCCGCCCGCCCACGGCGCGGACGCGCATGGCAAGGACGCGCATGGCAAGGACGCGCATGGCACGCACGCACCTGGCGCGCCGTCCCACGGCGCGACCGCGCCGCCCGACGGCAGCGTCCCCGCGGGCGGCGTACTCCTCGACATCGCGGACGCGCCGCCGCCCCGCGCCGTACGTGCGCGGGTCACCGTGACCGCCCGGGTCGAGGGCGGTGAACTGCTGCTGCGCGTCAGGGACACCGGCGCCGGTGTCGACCCGGCCGACGCCGCCGAGGTGTTCCGGCGCGGCTGGTCCACCCACGGCGCGGGCCGCGGGCTGGGTCTCGCGCTCGTGCAGCAGGCGGTGCACCGCGGCCGTGGCACCATCGTGCTGGCCCAGGGCCCGGACGGCGGCGCGGAGTTCACCGTGCGGCTGCCGCTGCATCCCGCGGAGGTGCCGGCGTGACGATCAGGGTTCTCGTGGTCGAGGACGACCCCGTCGCCGCCGACGCGCACGCCCTCTACGTAGGACGCGTCGCCGGGTTCAAGGTCGCCGGGATCGCCCATTCACGGGCCGAGGCCGTGCGCGCTCTGGAGCGCACCCAGGTGGACCTGCTGCTGCTCGACCTGTACCTGCCCGACGGTCACGGTCTGGCGCTCGTACGGTCGCTGCGCGCGGCCGGCCACTCCGCCGATGTCATCGCCGTCACCTCCGCACGCGATCTGGCGATCGTCCGCGAGGGTGTGTCGCTCGGGGTCGTGCAGTACGTCCTCAAACCGTTCACGTTCGCCACCCTCCGCGACCGGCTCACCCGTTACGCGGAGTTCCGTGCCTCCGCGGGCGAGGCGAGCGGCCAGGACGAGGTGGACCGGGCGCTCGCGACCCTGCGCACGCCCCGTGTCACCACCTCCCTCCCCAAGGGCCTCAGCGGTCCCACCCTGGAGGCGGTCACACGGACCCTGCGCGAGTCGGCGGAAGGGCTCACCGCCACGGAGGCGGCCGCGGCCGTCGGCATCTCGCGGATCACCGCACGCCGCTATCTGGAGCACCTGGTCACCACCGGCCGGGCCGACCGCGCCCCTCAGTACGGGCAGATCGGCCGCCCCGAGCTCCAGTACCGCTGGATCAGCACCGCCCGCTGAGCCGTCAAGTCGCGCGTCCTGCACGGGGATTGCTTTTGTCAACTGACCGGTCATACGGTCACCGGGCAGCAGCCCACGCGCCCCGCAGCACGCTCGCGGCAGAAAGCGCACCGCAGTCCTGCCCGGCGCCCCCGGCTCCGAGGAGGTCGTGCCCGTGCGCCCCACCGCCCCACTGGCCCTCACCATCGCTGTCACCGCCCTCGCGGCGACCCTCACCGCCTGCGGCAGCGGGTCCGGCGGCGACCCGGACACCGTGGAGGTCGTCTACAACCGTTCCACGGACAACAAGATCCGCTTCAAGGACGCCTATCTGGAGGCGGCGAAGCGGCAGTTCGAGAAGGAGAATCCGGGCAAGAAGGTCAAGCTCGTCCCGATCCAGGCCCCGGACAACGACTACGCCACCAAGGCCCAGCAGATGATGCGTTCCCCGAAGACGGCGCCGGACCTGGTCTACGAGGACACCTTCCGCATCAACTCCGACATCAAGGCCGGATACCTGAAGCCGCTCGACGACCAGCTCGCCGGTTGGGACCAGTGGGACCGCTTCGTCGACACCGCGAAGAACGCCGCGAAGGCCGAGGACGGTAAGACGTACGGCGTTCCGGACGGCACGGACACCCGGGGCCTGTGGTTCAACAAGGAGATCTTCGCGAAGGCGGGCCTGCCGGCCGAATGGCAGCCGAAGAACTGGGCGGAGATCCTCGATGCCGCCCGCACCGTCAAGGAGAGGGTCCCCGGCGTCGTCCCGCTCAACCTCTACACCGGCAAGGGCCCCGGCGAGGCAGCCGTCATGCAGGGCTTCGAGATGCTGCTGTACGGCACGGGCGAGGACCCTCTCTACGATCCCACCGCCAAGAAGTGGGTCACCGCAGGGCAGGGCTTCAAGGACGCCCTCGACTTCGTCGGCACGGTCTACGAGCAGAAGCTCGGACCGGACGTCTCCGACGCGCTCGACCCCAATGTGGGCACCCGCGTCGCCACCGAATGGTTCCCGGAAGGAAAGCTCGCGATGTCGCTCGACGGCTCCTGGATGGGCCAGAACTGGATCAACAAGGGACCCAAGGAGTGGCCCGAGTGGAGCGAGAAGCTCGGCCAGGCTCCGATGCCCACCCAGCACGGCCAGGCGCCGGGCAAGGTGTCGATGTCGGGCGGCTGGGCCTGGTCGATCCCGGCGAAGGCCACGAACCCCGACCTCGCCTTCGAGTTCGTGAAGACGCTGCAGACCAGGGAGAACGCGACAAAGTGGTGCGTCGTCGGCGCGCAGATCGCCGTGCGCGAGGATGTGGCGGCCGATCCGCGCTACTTGAGGTCGATGCCGGGCATCGAGTTCTTCACCGGCCTCGTCCGGTACACGCACTACCGGCCGGCGCTGCCCGTATACCCGCAGGTCTCGACGGCGATCGGCGAAGCGATGGAGCAGGTGACCACCGGGGACGCCTCTGCGGCGGAAGCGGCGAAGGCGTACGACGAACAACTGAGGACCATCACCGACGGCGCCGTCGTCGCCAAGTGAGCGACCGGTGAGCGCCTCCCGAACGGGATGGTGGCGGTGGGTACCGCTCGCCCCCGCCACCATCCTGCTGATGCTGTTCCTCGCCGGCCCGATCGGCTACTGCGTCTGGATCGCCTTCACCGACACCCGGCTGACGGGCCAGGCAGGGTCCGAGTTCGTCGGATGGGACAACTTCCTCCGTGCCTTCGCCGACGAAGACTTCCGCAACGCCGTCGGGCTGACCCTCGTCTTCACCTTCGTGTCCGCGATCGTCGGCCAGAACACCCTGGGCCTGGCCCTCGCCGGTCTGATGCGTGCGGCGTCCCGTCCCGTGCGTACCCTCACGGGAACCCTGGTGATCACCGCGTGGGTGCTGCCCGAGATCGTGGCGGCGTTCCTGCTCTACACCTTCTTCCGGCGCGAGGGCACGCTCAACGCGATCCTCGACTGGCTGCATCTTCCGGCACAGAACTGGCTGTTCACCCTGCCGATCCTGGCCGTCTCGTTCGCCAATGTGTGGCGCGGCACCGCGTTCTCGATGCTCATCTACTCCGCGGCACTGTCGGAGATCCCGCGGGAGGTGACGGAGGCCGCCGAGGTCGACGGGGCGTCCGGCCCGCGCCGTGTCCTGTACATCACCCTGCCGATGATCCGGCGCTCCATCGGCACGAACCTGATGCTCAACACCCTCTCGACCCTCTCGGTCTTCGGCCTGATCTGGGCGATGACACGCGGCGGACCGGGCAACCGCAGCCAGACCCTGCCGGTGTTCATGTACGACCAGGCGTTCCTCAAGTCCTTGATCGGCTACGGCACGGCGGTGGCGCTGCTGCTGTTGCTGGTGGGTTCGCTGTTCTCGGTCGTCTATCTGCGGCTGATGAAGGCGGAGCTGTGATGCGCCGCGCGACCCGGGCGCGCCTCGCCGCCGACACGGCGCTGCTGGTGACCGCGGCGGCGTTCGCGGTGCCGCTGCTGTGGCTGGTCCTCGCTTCCGTGGACGCGGAGGCGGACCTGCGGCTGCGGCTCCCCGCATCGGTCACGGCCGGCAACTTCGACGCGGTGCTCACCGACGAGATCACGTACACGCCGATGCTCAACAGTCTGCTGCTGTGCGGGGGCGCGACGGTGGTCTGCGTGGTGTGCGCGGCACTGGCCGCCTATCCGCTCTCGCGGCACCGGTCGCGCTGGGGCCGCTCGTACCTGCTGACCGTCCTGTTCACGACCTGTCTGCCGATCACCGCGATCATGGTCCCGGTGTACGGCCTGTTCGTGCAGGTCGACCTGATCGACACGATGTACGGCACGGCGCTGTTCCTGGCCACCGCGCAACTTCCCTTCGCCGTCTGGCTGATGAAGAACTTCATGGACGGCCTCCCGGTGGTGCTGGAGGAGGCCGCGTGGACGGACGGGGCGTCGAACGTGCAGACACTGACACGGGTGGTGCTGCCCCTCATGGGACCTGGCGTGACGGTGGTGACGATCTACACGTTCATCATGCTCTGGGGGAACTTCTTCGTCCCCTTCATGCTGCTCCTGAGCCCCGAGCAGCTGCCCGCGTCCGTCTCGATCTTCACGTTCTTCGGCAACTACGGCTCGGTCGTCTACGGACAGCTCGCGGCGTTCTCGATGCTGTACTCGGCGCCGGTGCTGGTGCTGTACATCCTGATCTCCCGCAGGCTGGGCGGCGGCTTCGCCCTGGGCGGGGCGGTGAAGGGGTGACGGACAGGCCCGCATCGCCACGGCCGGCCCGCCCGGATGCGCGGTACGCCCCCGGCCCCACAGAACCGCCCGGTAACCGCGGTGACCCATTCCCCACCGGCCCGGCCATGGCCGTCTCGACGG
Organism: Streptomyces sp. WAC00040; assembly: GCF_056835925.1. NCBI lineage: Bacteria > Bacillati > Actinomycetota > Actinomycetes > Kitasatosporales > Streptomycetaceae > Streptomyces > Streptomyces sp. WAC00040. The sequence continues at coordinate 3,244,422 of NZ_JAKQZE010000001.1, read as the reverse complement.
TACGGGCGGGTGATCAGGTCGGAGCTTTCGACAAGCTGTGGCTTTGGGTGTACGCACCGTAGTCACCGGGCGACGGCCACCCCTAGGTTGTGCGCGTGCAGCACAACCCCTCCCCTCCGTTCAACGCCCCCGCCGCGCGCCGACTGCGCGAGGCCCTGGGGATGGCGCCGGGTCACGTGGCGTACGGGCTGCGGGCCCAGTACGGAATGCCGGTCACCCCCGAGACCGTGACCGCGTGGGAACGGGGGCTCGCCGTCCCCGACACCCGGGAGCTGACCGCCCTGGCCGGCGTACTGTGGTGCTCGCCGGGCGAGCTTCTCTCCGCCGCCACGAGCCTGCGCGAGCACCGGATCGCCCGCGGTCTCGCGCCCGACGAGCTGGCCCGGCGCCTCGGCATGGACGCCTCCGCCTATCTGCGGATGGAGGAGTCGGGCAGATGGCGGGGCAACGAGCGGCAGACCGCGGCGCTGGCGGGAGCGCTCGGCCTGGCGCCCCGCGAACTGCTCGCCGCGACCGGCCGCGACAAGGAGCTCGCCGAGCTGCTGCGGGTCGCGGTGACCTCGCGCTGGCAGGCTTACGTACGCCCGGTGGGCAAGATGCTGCCGCTGGAACGCGGGCATCTCCAGGACGTCCTCCAGCAACTGCACGCCGACTACCAGTCCCGGATGGTGGCCACCCTCAGCTGGGGCGCGGCCATGGACGACACCGGCGAGCCGGGCCGTGAGTTCCTCGACCGGATCGTGGACCACTTCTGGGAGCTGGTGCGCGGCCCCGGGCAATAGGAGCGCGCTTGCCCCGGGCCGACTCGGCCGGGTCCCGTACCCGATCCGGATCCGGGGCACGCTCCCGGCGAAGTCCATCCGCTGCTCCCCCTCTGCCGCACACCTGCTGGGACAAGGTGGGACACGTCCCGGACACGGGACAGCCTTGCGAGCGGCGGCGGGTAACTCAAGAGTGGCCTTCGCAAACCACCGGCGGGAAGACGCCGAACGGCCTTGATCGCCATGGGGGCGATCAAGGCCGTTCGGCCGGGGGCGAATCCTCAGAAGACGGACTCGGCCTCGAACATCCGGTTGTCCGGGACTGTCTTCAGCCGGGTGACCGCGTGCGCCAGCGGCACCATCTTCACGTCCGTGCCACGCAAAGCGGTCATCATGCCGAACTCGCCCCGGTGCGCGGCCTCCACCGCGTGCCATCCGAAGCGGGTCGCGAGGACCCTGTCGTACGCCGTGGGTGTGCCGCCCCGCTGGACGTGGCCGAGAATCACCGGCTTGGCCTCCTTGCCGAGCCGGCGCTCCAGCTCGGCGGCGAGCCGGTTGCCGATGCCCTGGAAGCGCTCGTGGCCGAACTGGTCGATCTCGCCCTTCGCGTACTCCATGGAGCCCTCGGCCGGGTGGGCGCCCTCCGCGACGCAGATCACCGCGAACTTCTTGCCGCGGGCGAAGCGCTCCTCGACCATCTTGACGAGGTCGTCCACCTCGAAGGGCCGCTCGGGCAGGCAGATGCCGTGCGCGCCGCCGGCCATGCCCGACTCCAGGGCGATCCACCCGGCGTGCCGGCCCATGACCTCGACGACCATGACCCGCTGGTGCGACTCGGCGGTGGTCTTCAGACGGTCGATGGCCTCCGTGGCGACCATGACGGCGGTGTCGAAGCCGAAGGTGCGATCGGTGGAGGAGATGTCGTTGTCGATGGTCTTCGGGACGCCGACGACGGGCATCCCCGCCTCTGCCAGCATCCGGGACGCGGTGAGCGTCCCTTCGCCACCGATCGGGATGAGCGCGTCGATGCCGTACTGCTTCGCCAACTCCGCCGCGTTCTCAGCGGCTTCGCGCAGCCGGCCGCGCTCGAGGCGGGCCGAGCCGAGGATCGTGCCACCGCGGGCGAGGATGCCACTGACGGCGTTGAGGTCGAGCGGACGGTAGTGGCCGTCGAGGAGTCCCTTGAATCCGTCCTCGAAACCGATGACTTCGTCGCCGTGACCCGTCATGGCACGGTGCACGACGGACCGGATCACTGCGTTCAGACCCGGGCAGTCTCCGCCTGCGGTGAGCACTCCGATGCGCATCGTGCTGTGTCTCCTGCTCGTCAGTGGTCTTTGTGAGCCCACATCCGATTGTCCCACGGGCCGGGGAACGCCCGCCCTCACTGCTACTCCGCGCCGCCCGGGGCCGTCGCGCCGTCGTTCCCGCCCGGCGGGCGCCTTAGCCACCCGCGGAGGTATTGTCAAGAGGGCATTGCCGCCCCGTGCGGCCTTTCGGCGCACCCGGCCCGCCGTCCGTACGGCGGAGCACCACGGTGGGCCGGCGAAGCGGCGGGGGGCCGGGGCACGCCCCGGATCGCACCCATGGACTTGGACGGGAGAGTACGCGTGGCGCGGAGCGTTTACGTGACCGGGATCGACCGCGGAGACGGCCGGCAGGTGGTCGAGCTGGGGGTCATGGAGCTCCTGACCCGCCAGGTGGACCGGGTGGGCGTCTTCCGCCCCCTCGTCCACGACGGCCCCGACCGGCTCTTCGAGCTGCTGCGGGCGCGCTACCGGCTCTCCCAGGACCCCGCCTCCGTCTACGGCATGGACTACGACCGGGCGGCCGCGCTCCAGGCGGAGCAGGGCACCGACGAGCTGGTCTCGCGTCTCGTCGAGCGCTTCCTGGCGGTGGCCAGGGACTACGAGGTGGTCCTGGTCCTCGGCACCGACTACGCGGGCACCCAGCTGCCCGACGAGCTGGCGCTCAACGCCCGGCTCGCCAACGAGTTCGGCGCCTCCGTGATCGCGGTGGTGGGCGGCAAGGGCCAGACCCCGGAGTCCGTACGGGCGGAGACGCGCAACGCCTTCCGCGCCTACGAGGCCCTCGGCTGCAACGTCCTCGCCATGGTCGCCAACCGGGTCACCCCCGACGAGCGGGCGGGCATGGCCGAGCGGCTCGCGGCCCGCCTCCCCGTCCCCTGCTACGTGCTCCCCGACGAGCCCGCGCTCGCCGCCCCCACGGTCGCCCAGATCACGCACGCCCTGGGCGGCACGGTCCTCCTCGGCGACGACTCGGGGCTCGCCCGCGACGCCCTCGACTTCGTCTTCGGCGGCGCGATGCTCCCGAGCTTCCTGCCCGCTCTGACGCCCGGCTGCCTGGTCGTCACCCCCGGCGACCGTGCCGACCTGGTCGTGGGCGCCCTCGCCGCGCACTCCGCGGGCACGCCGCCCATCGCGGGCGTGCTGCTGACGCTGAACGAGCGCCCCAGCGAGGAGATCCTGACCCTCGCGGCCCGCCTCGCGCCCGGCACCCCGGTCGTCTCCGTGACGGGGAACAGCTTCCCGACGGCGGCGGAACTGTTCGCGATGGAGGGCAGGTTGAACGCCTCCACGCCGCGCAAGGCGGAGACCGCGATCGGTCTCTTCGAGCGTCACGTGGACACCGGCGACCTGCTGGCCAGGCTCGCGGTGGCCCGCAGCGGCCGGGTCACCCCGATGATGTTCGAGCACGAACTGCTGGAGCAGGCCCGTGCCCACCGCCGCCGGGTGGTACTGCCGGAGGGCACGGAGGAACGAGTACTGCGCGCGGCGGACGTCCTGGTGCGCCGCGACGTGTGCGACCTGACCCTCCTCGGCGACACCGAGGTCATCCGCAAGAAGGCCGCCGACCTCGGCATCGACCTGTCGGCCGCCCAGCTCATCGACCCGCAGACGTCCGAACTGCGTCAGCCCTTCGCCGAGCGGTACGCCCAGCTGCGCGCCCACAAGGGCGTGACGGTCGAGCTGGCGTACGACGTGGTGGCGGACGTGAACTACTTCGGCACGCTCATGGTGGACAAGGGCCTGGCCGACGGCATGGTGTCGGGCTCCGTCCACTCCACGGCCGCCACCATCCGCCCGGCCTTCGAGATCATCAAGACCGAGCGGGAGGCGTCGATCGTCTCGTCGGTGTTCTTCATGTGCCTGGCCGACGAGGTGCTCGTCTACGGCGACTGCGCGATCAATCCGGACCCGGACGCGGAGCAGCTCGCCGACATCGCGGTGCAGTCGGCCGCGACGGCCGCCCGCTTCGGCGTGGAGCCGCGGATCGCGATGCTGTCGTACTCCACCGGCACGTCGGGCTCCGGAGCCGATGTGGACAAGGTGCGCGAGGCGACGAAGCTGGTGCGCGCGTCGCGTCCGGACCTGCACGTCGAGGGCCCGATCCAGTACGACGCCGCGGTCGAGCCCTCCGTCGCCGCCACGAAGCTGCCGGACTCCGAGGTCGCCGGCCGGGCAACGGTCCTGATCTTCCCGGACCTGAACACCGGCAACAACACCTACAAGGCCGTGCAGCGCTCGGCGGGCGCCGTCGCGGTCGGACCGGTGCTCCAGGGTCTGCGCAAGCCGGTCAACGACCTGTCGCGCGGCGCGCTGGTCAGCGACATCGTCAACACGGTCGCGATCACCGCGATCCAGTCCCAGGCCCAGGAGCTCCCCGCATGAGCGCCCCGCAGTCCCCCACACGCGTCCTCGTCCTCAACTCCGGCTCGTCGTCGCTGAAGTACCAGCTGCTCGACATGCGAGACGCGTCCCGGCTGGCGGTCGGTCTGGTGGAGAGGATCGGCGAGGCGACCTCGCGCCTGGTGCACACGCCCCTCGAGGGCGGCGGTGATCGGCGCGAGCGCACGGGTCCGATCGCGGACCACGACGCGGCGCTCAAGGCGGTGTCCGAGGAGCTCACGCAGGACGGGTTCGGGCTGGACTCCCCCGCTCTGGCAGCGATCGGCCACCGGGTGGTGCACGGCGGTCTGAAGTTCCACGCCCCGACCGTGATCACCGAGGAGGTGATCGAGGAGGTGGAGCGCCTCGTGCCGGTCGCGCCGCTGCACAACCCGGCGAACATCACCGGGATCCGCACGGCCCGGACCCTGCGCCCGGACCTCCCCCAGGTCGCCGTCTTCGACACCGCCTTCCACACGACGATGCCGGAGGCCGCCGCCCGGTACGCCATCGACGTCGAGACCGCGGACGCGCACCGTATCCGCCGCTACGGCTTCCACGGCACCTCGCACGCCTACGTCTCGCGGGCCACCGCGGCGCTGCTAGGCAAGGACCCGTCCCAGGTGAACGTCATCGTGCTGCACCTGGGCAACGGCGCCTCCGCGTCCGCGGTGGCCGGTGGTCGGTGCGTGGAGACCTCGATGGGGCTGACCCCCTTGGAAGGTCTCGTGATGGGTACGCGCTCCGGTGACATCGACCCGGCGGTGACCTTCCACCTGAAGCGTGTCGCCGGCATGAGCACCGACGAGATCGACGCACTGCTCAACAAGAAGAGCGGTCTGGTGGGCCTGTGCGGGGACAACGACATGAGGGAGATCCGCCGGCGGATCGACGAGGGCGACGAGCGGGCGCGGCTGGCGTTCGACATCTACGTCCACCGGCTGAAGAAGTACATCGGCGCGTACTACGCGGTGCTCGGGCGGGTGGACGCGGTGGCGTTCACGGCGGGTGTCGGGGAGAACGCCGCCCCGGTGCGAGAGGCTGCCGTCGCGGGTCTGGAGGAGATGGGCCTCGTGGTGGATCCCGGGCTGAACGCCGCCCGGTCGGACACGGCGCGGCTGATCTCGCCGGAGTACGCACGGGTGGCGGTCGCCGTCGTGCCGACGGACGAGGAGCTCGAGATCGCGCGACAGACCTTCGAGCTGGTGACGGGAGAAGGGAAGAAGGAGGTGCCCGACAGCCCGACAGCCTGAAGCGCTGGAAGGCCGGAAGGCTGAACGCCTGAGCGGGCCGGCGCCCATTTGTACATTCCACCAGACGGAATATTCCGCAGGGAAACAAACCGATAGGATCCGCCTTATGCGCCGTTCCAAAATCGTCTGCACACTGGGCCCCGCCGTCGACTCATACGAGCAGCTGAAAGCGCTCATCGAGGCCGGTATGAACGTGGCCCGTTTCAACTTCAGCCACGGGACCCACGCCGACCACGAGGAGCGGTACCACCGCGTCCGTCAGGCGTCCGAGGACACAGGCCACGCCGTGGGCGTGCTGGCCGACCTCCAGGGTCCCAAGATCCGCCTGGAGACCTTCGCCGAGGGACCGGTCGAACTGGTCCGCGGTGACGAGTTCACCATCACGACCGAGGATGTCCCCGGCGACAAGTCGATCTGCGGGACCACCTACAAGGGCCTGCCAGGAGACGTCTCCAAGGGCGACCAGGTCCTGATCAACGACGGCAACGTCGAGCTGCGCGTCGTCGAGGTCGACGGATCGCGGGTCAAGACGATCGTCGTCGAAGGCGGCGTGATCTCCGACCACAAGGGCATCAACCTGCCCGGCGCGGCCGTCAACGTCCCCGCCCTTTCCGAGAAGGACGTCGAGGATCTGCGCTTCGCACTGCGCATGGGCTGCGACATGGTCGCGCTCTCCTTCGTCCGTGACGCGAGCGACGTCAAGGACGTCCACAAGGTCATGGACGAGGAGGGCCGCCGCGTCCCCGTCATCGCCAAGGTGGAGAAGCCGCAGGCGGTCGAGAACATGCAGGACGTCGTCATGGCCTTCGACGGCGTGATGGTGGCCCGTGGCGACCTCGCGGTGGAGTACCCGCTCGAGCGGGTGCCGATGGTCCAGAAGCGCCTCATCGAACTGTGCCGCCGCAACGCCAAGCCGGTGATCGTGGCGACCCAGATGATGGAGTCGATGATCACCAACTCCCGCCCCACCCGCGCCGAGGCGTCCGATGTCGCGAACGCGATCCTGGACGGCGCGGACGCGGTCATGCTCTCCGCGGAGTCGTCGGTCGGCGCGTACCCGATCGAGACGGTCAAGACGATGTCGAAGATCGTCACCGCGGCGGAGGAGGAGCTGCTCTCCAAGGGCCTCCAGCCGCTGGTTCCCGGCAAGAAGCCCCGCACCCAGGGCGGTTCGGTCGCCCGCGCGGCCGCCGAGATCGCGGACTTCCTGGACGGCAAGGCGCTGATCGCGTTCACCAAGTCCGGTGACACGGCCCGCCGTCTGTCGCGCTACCGCGCCCAGCAGCCCATCCTCGCCTTCACGACGGACCAGTCGACACGCAACCAGCTGACGCTGAGCTGGGGCGTGGAGTCCTTCCTCGCGCCGTTCGTGGAGACGACGGACGCGATGGTCGAGATCGTCGACGCCGAGCTGCTCAAGCTCCAGCGTTACAACGCGGGTGACGTCATGGTGATCACGGCCGGCTCGCCTCCCGGCGTCCCGGGCACGACGAACATGGTGCGCGTCCACCACCTCGGCGGCGAGGCCCGCGGCTGACCCGATCGGCTCGTATCACGTGACGCGGTGGGCCGCACCTCTGGTCGAGGTGCGGCCCACCGCGTGTGCCGGGGGCTCCGTACCAAGAGACGGATGTGTCGGCCGCGTTCGCGGTCCTGGTCGGCCAGAGCCCGAAGACCATGCCGAGCAGCAGGCGTCAGCAGCCAAGGCCGAGGAGGCCGCGAAGACCGCAACAGCGCGCGTCCGCGGCTGAGGCGGCAAAGTCAGCGGCGGCGGCCAAGCCGGTCCGCGCCGACGCGGACCGGCCCTCGTGCGTTCCAGGCGTCCGCGGGACAGATGTGTTCGAGGTCCTTCGAGATCGCGCTGTACAGCGTGGCGCGGTCGGGATCGTCAGGGTCCGGGACGTGGAAGGTGAAGTGGACGTCGTGCGGGTACTCGCCGACGATGAGGGTGAACTGGCTTCTCACCGTGGGGAGCTCCCACAGCTCCCAGTCGGTCCCCTCCGACGCGAGTACCTCTTTCAGGTCCGCGAACGTGATCGTCGCCGCGATGGTCCCCATCGCTCCCTGCTGCCCGTTCGGCACGTCCACAGTGTCGGTCCAGGTGCTGAGCGCGACCTGCTTGATCCTGCGGCAGCGGCAGACCTCCAGGCGCACGTCCCCGTAGGCGAAGGTCCGAGGCCAGGACTTCTTCGGGTTGGGGAAGCAGTCGGCATCGGCGAGCGGGCCGAGTACGCCGGCGATGTCGTCGAACGCGGCTCCCGGCCTCAGAATGCCCACCCCTGCGACGTTCGCGTAGTCGGCCAGCACGTCCTTGATGTCCATGCCTGAAAAGATCTCAGAGAATGCGGTCCGGCGCGTCGGCCCGCTGAGCGTGAACGACTGAGGGCCGCACCCCCCTGAACGGGTGCGGCCCACAGCCTTTTTCGCGGCTCCCGGTGGCTTCGGCGTCAGGCGCCCGGGCCGGTGAAGTAGTTGTGCAGGCCGGGGACCGTCAGCGTCCCGCCGAACTGGCCGGCCTGGGTGACCTTCACGTCGGTGAACATGGCGAAGGGGACGTTCAGCGGCGGCGGGGTCTCCGGGCTGAAGGTGATCGGGATGATACCGAAGAGGTTGCCCTTCAGCTCCTCCGTGTACATGGTCACTTCACCGTCACGGATCGTCGAGGTGGAGCCCTTGGCGGCCTCGACGTGCGCGGTCGTGCCGTTCGGGCCGACCACGAGCTGGTGCAGGTCCTTGATGTCCACGCCCGTCGCGGTGAACTTCAGAACCTTCTTGATCTTGCCGCTGCCGGTCTTGACCTCCACGATGCCGTGGTAGTCGAGGCCCGTCAGCGTGAGCATGGAACTCTCGAGGATCCACGGGTCGTCCGGGAGCAGCGGTCGGCCGGGCTCGAGTTGGGCGTCGGCCAGGGCCTCCGGGTCCGGGGTGGGGCACGGGAAGCGCGGCTTGGCGCCGTCCGGGATGGCCTCGTCCTGCTTGGGGTCGAGTCCCTTGACGTCCTCGTCCAGCTCTTCGACCTCGGCGCCGGCCTTGTCCGCCGCGTCCTTGATCGCTTCCTTGGTCTTGTCGACCGTCTCGTCCACCGTGTCGGCGGGCTTCTCCGCAGGCTCCTTGGCCGGTGCCTCCGAAGGTGCCTCCGTAGGCGCCTCCGACGGGGCGGCCGAGGGTTCCTCGGCCGGCTGCGTCGCGGTCTCGCTCGGCGACGGCGTCTCGGACGGCTCGCCCTTCAGCGTGTCGCCGATGCCGTCGATGATGTCCTTGACCGTGTCGCCCACGCCCAGCGGGTCGAGCGGGTTGGTCGACTGGCTCGGGGTGGGCTCCGGCGCGGGCGCCGCCTGCTCGGATCCGGCCGCGGAGGCGGACGGGCTCTCGGCAGGCTCCGGCTCCTGCGCCCCGTCGCCCGTTCCGGCTCCGGACGTGGGGCTCGGCGTCGGCTCCGGATCTGCCGTGTCCGACGGGGACGGTGACTCGGACGGCTTCGCCGTCTCGGACTCCGACGCGGACGGTGACGGCGACTGCGAAGGCTCGTCGGAGCGGGTCACGCACGGGCCGGGAGCGAAGGGGATGTCCTTGTCGTCGGCCAGGGCCAGCTTCGGGGTGAGCCCCATGCCGACGAAGACGGCGGTGGGCATCGCGGCCAGGGCTATCGCCTTGCTCGCGGGCATCTGGAACTTGTGGAACAGGGACTTCCTGGGCGCGGCGTGGCGCGGCCCCTTTCTCTCCCGCGAGCCGTCGCCGCCCGCGTCCGCGGTCAGCGGTGGTGTCACGTCACCCGGCACTGTTCCTCCCGCCGTTGCCTTCGATGGATGTCTCGTGCGTGTCCGCGCCGAAGCCGTCACGCTGCTCCGGTACGGCGGGGCCGTCGGGCGCGGCCTGCTGGACGACGGGCGCCTCGTCGGCGCTCACGAGCTTCCCCGGCGCCCACGACAAAGAGAGCGCGCCGCCCGTGAGGGACAGGACGAACCCGATGATGAAGCCGCCCAGGTTGGCGATCGGAAGGGACACCAGCGCCAGGAGAATCGTGGCGACACCCGCGAACACCCGGACGATGTGCTGGAACCACATCGTCAGACCCAGCGTCACCAGCAGCACGCCGATGATCAGCGAGCCGGCCCCCGCCGTCGTCTGCATCGCGAGGTTCATGTGGCCGATTTTGAAGGTCGCATACGGGAAGTAGGCGATGGGAATCCCGCCGAGCAGGGTCAGCAGACCCGCCCAGAAGGGCCGCTGCCCCCGCCAGGCACGGAAGTTCCGCCGGAGGACGCGGATGTAGTGCTCGTCCCGCCCCTGTGACACTGCAGTCTCGGCGCTCATGGAAAACAGCTCCCTGGTACTGGCGTTGCTGTGTGAAGAGAGTGGCGGGCGGGCGAAGCTGCCAGAGTCTCACCCGCCCGCCCGGACGGGGCTACCGTCAGTAGCACTCGACCTTGGGGCCGTCGCCCTTGTGCAGGCGCATGCTCAGACCGCTGAGCTCGAAGGTGCCGGCGGTCGTCGCCCACGCCTTCTGCTCGACACCGGTCAGCTCGACCTCTTCCGCCTGCTGGGCGAACCCGTTGGGCAGAATCGAGGTGTCCTTGACCGCCGGGCCCTTGCCGGTGCCCGGGTTGTCGGTGTCCTTGGCCGCGACGCCGATGTCGATGTTCTTGAACTTGGCGTTCGCGTCCAGCTCGGACACGTCCAGGTAGAGCTTCTCGGCCTGGACGGCCGTGCCCTTGTCGCCGGCCGTCAGCTTCAGCGTGATCTTGCCGACGAACGGGACGTCGGTGACCACCGACTGGCACATCTTGGTGATCGACGCGTTCTTGAACGTCGAGATCGCGACAGGGTGCGCGACCTTCTCGTCACCCTTGAGGTCCTTGTACCCCATGTCGACGCCGCCGTACTGGGAGAACCCAGATCCGACGAGCTTTCCGGCCGTGACCTTGAACTCCTGGCCCGACACCGCGAAGGACGCGGCGAGCGCCCCCTGTGCCAGGCCGACGCCTATCGCAGCCGTCGCGGCCACGCTCGGCACCATGACAAGGGCGAACCGCTTCCATCTGGTTCCACCGCGAGCCATAGACTCCATGACTTTCCTCCTTCTCGGACGTACATCTCCGGTCCGGACCCGCGGGCCCGTCCTGGGATGGGAGAAGTGCTACGTCCTCGGGAAGGAGAGCGCCTGGTCTTCAGGCGCGACGTGCGTCCGAAGAACACCGGCGATCACCCCCGAGCGACAACCACTGGTCGCGCCTGACTCGTCACGCACAACCTGCCGGACAGGCCCTGCCGTTCTGTGGCAGGAACCCCCCTGTCCGCGACCGGCGCCTGGGACGCCGATCGGCCCGGTGGGGACCCAATGGGCCGCGGCACGACTGGAAGCCGGGCTGGTGCGGTATTGGACCGAGCGTCGCCGATCGTGGTCCATTCCACGCCAGGGCACAAGGGGGTTCGTTACTGGCTAGTAACGGCCTGATAACCACGCCACGACCGCGCGATGTCGCTCGAGCACGCTGGGTGCCACCAACGCCGCCGACACAGAGGGTGATAGCCATCGATAACCGGACAGAACAAGGGCGTTGCTGTACTCGGAGTAACCCGGCCACCCGTTTACCAAGTTTTGGCAAAGCCGCGCCGTGTTTTGTCACTGTGTCGCCAAAACGGCGGTGACGCCGTATCAGCGCCACCGCCGCAAATCCGTCAGAACGCCACCCTCAGGGCACCCTTGTCATAACGGCTGTCAATGAATGTCCGGCCGGGGCCCGGTGGGACGCCGCCGAAACCTCAGCGACATCACAGGAGTGGCTCAGAAGAGCACCCGCGCGAGCGCCTGGCGGGCCGCCGTCACCCGTGGGTCGTCCTGACCGACCACCTCGAAGAGCTCCAGCAGCCGCACCCGCGCCGTGTCGCGCTCGTCCCCGGCGGTGCGCCGCACCGTCTCCACGAGCCGGCCGAAGGCGTCCTCGACATGTCCGCCGACGAGGTCCAGGTCCGCGGCGGCGATCTGCGCCGTGGCGTCGGCCGGGTCGGCGGCGGCGGCGTCGCGGACCTTCTGCGGGTCCATGTCCTTCACACGGCCGAGGAGTTCGGCCTGCGCGAGGCCGAGCTTCGCCTCCGTGTTGCCCGGGTCGTCGGACAGCACGTTCTTGTACGCCTGGACCGCGCCGCCGAAGTCGCCCGCGTCCAGGGCCTGTACGGCCGCTTCCAGCAGTGCGTCGTAAGGGCCGGCCGGGGCGGGGGCCTGTGCGGTCTCCCCCTGGGCGTCCGGGTCGACCGCGATACCGGTGAGACCGAAGCGCTCCTCGGCCACCTGCACGAGCTGGTCCAGCGTCTGGCGGATCTGCGCCTCCGGCGCGGCGCCCTGGAAGAGGGGCAGCGCCTGGCCGGCCACCACCGCGAACACCGCGGGGATGCCCTGGATCCCGAACTGCTGCATCAGCATCTGGTTGGCGTCGACGTCGACCTTGGCGAGAACGAACCGGCCGTTGTACTCCGTGGCGAGGCGCTCCAGCAGCGGGCCGAGCTGCTTGCACGGCTCGCACCACTCGGCCCAGAAGTCGATGACGACCGGGACCTCGGTGGAGCGCTGCAGGACGTCGCGCTCGAAGCGCGCCTCGTCGGTGTCGATCACCAGGCCGGCAGGGGACACGGCTTGGCCGCCACCCTGACGGGCGGCCTCGGCCCTCGCCTGCTCCGCCTTCGCCTTGGCCTCGTTGGCCGCCTTCACCGCGGCGAGGTCGACGACGCCGCTCATGGACATGTTCCTAGGCTGCATGAGTACATCCTCCCCCTTCCGCGCGCACAAAGGAAAAGCCGCCCGCCGCTGCCGCCGGCAGGCGGCCCGAGGGTGCGACCCCTCCGTCGACCGTGTTCGACTCCGCGGCCGGTCCTGCATTTGTGATATGTCGGCGCCGGGTCCCCACCATGGCGCCTGTGGTTGTCGCGACGAGCCGGTCATGGCTTTCGCTACGGGTCGTAGCGTATCTGCGTGGGTCCGGCGGTGTGAAGCATTTTCCGGTGAGCTGCCTCACAGCCGCCTTTCTCCTTACCGGCGGGTATGGTCGCGGGCATGTCCAGCAGCACCCACCCCGAAACACCGCGTACGGGTCGTACGGGACGGCCTCGCAGCGCCGAGGCCGATACGGCGATCCTGGAGGCGACCCGCGCCTCCCTCGTCGAGCTGGGGTGGTCGAAGCTGACCATGGGGGACGTCGCCACGCGGGCGGGGGTCGCCAAGACCACGCTGTACCGCCGCTGGGCCAACAAGAACGAGCTGGTCGTAGACGCCGTGGCCGTCCTGTTCGACGAGCTCGAACTCGCCGACCACGGCAGCCTGGTCGCGGACGTGGAGGGTGTGGTGCTCCAGTTCGCCGAGTTGCTCGGGCAGCCCGAGACCAAGACGGCCCTGATGGGCGTCGTCGCGGAGTCCACCTGCGACGAGGCGCTGCGGACACGCATCCGGTCGGCGATCGTCGAGCGGCAGAAGCGGCTCGTCGTCGAGGGCCGGGAACGCGCTCAGGCCCGCGGCGAGCTTCCGTACGAGGCGGACCCCGAGGCGGAAGCCCGCAACACGGACCTGATCTTCGACGTGGTGGCCGGCGCGGTGGTCCACCGGGCGTTGGTGAGCGCGCAGCCGGTGGACGCGGAGTGGGCGCGGCGGTTCACGTCGCTGCTGGTGTCGGGCCTCGCCGCCCTGCCCCGGTGAGCCGGGCGGCGAGGAGTCCGCGACGGGCTCAGAAGCCGGGCGGCTCCGTGTAGATGCCCCACTCGTCGCGCAGGGCGTCGCAGATCTCGCCCAGCGTGGCCTCCGCCCGTACGGCGTCGAGCATCGGCGCGATCATGTTGGAGCCGTCGCGCGCGGCGGTCAGCATCGCCTCCAGCGAGGACCGCACGAGCGCCTCGTCGCGGCCGGCCTTGCGGTCGGCCAGCGCCCGCACCTGCTCGCGTTCGACCTCGTGGCTGACCCGCAGGATCTCCAGGTCGCCGGTGACGGAGCCGGTCGCCGTGTTGACGCCGACGACCTTCTTGTCGCCCTTCTCCAGGGACTGCTGGTAGCGGAAGGCGGACTCGGCGATCTCGCCGGTGAACCAGCCGTCCTCGATGCCGCGCAGGATGCCGGAGGTGATCGGGCCGATCGGGTGCTGCCCTTCGGGGTGTGCCCGGCGGCCGCGTTCCCTGATCTGGTCGAAGATCTTCTCCGCGTCGGCCTCGATGCGGTCGGTGAGCTGCTCGACGTACCAGGAACCGCCCAGCGGGTCGGCGACGTTGGCGACGCCGGTCTCCTCCATGAGCACCTGCTGCGTGCGCAGAGCGATCTCGGCGGCCTGCTCGCTGGGGAGGGCCAGGGTCTCGTCGAGGGCGTTGGTGTGCAGGGAGTTGGTGCCGCCGAGGACCGCGGACAGCGCCTCGACGGCCGTGCGCACCACGTTGTTGTACGGCTGCTGGGCGGTGAGCGAGACACCGGCGGTCTGGGTGTGGAAGCGCAGCCACTGGGCCTTGTCGGTCTTCGCCCCGTAGACCTCCTTCATCCAGCGCGCCCAGATCCGGCGGGCGGCGCGGAACTTGGCGATCTCCTCGAAGAAGTCGAGGTGCGCGTCGAAGAAGAAGGACAGGCCGGGGGCGAAGGTGTCGACGTCGAGACCGCGGGACAGGCCCAGCTCGACATAGCCGAAGCCGTCGGCGAGGGTGTACGCGAGCTCCTGCGCGGCCGTCGCACCGGCCTCGCGGATGTGGTAGCCGGAGACCGACAGCGGCTTGTACGCGGGGATGCCCTGCGCACAGTGCTCCATCAGGTCGCCGATCAGGCGCAGGTGCGGCTCGGGCTGGAAGAGCCACTCCTTCTGCGCGATGTATTCCTTGAAGATGTCGGTCTGCAGCGTGCCGTTGAGCACGGCCGGGTCGACCCCTTGACGCTCGGCGGCGACCAGGTACATGCAGAAGACGGGGACGGCGGGACCGGAGATGGTCATCGACGTCGTCACGTCGCCGAGCGGGATGTCCTTGAAGAGGACCTCCATGTCGGCTGCGGAGTCGATGGCGACACCGCAGTGGCCGACCTCGCCGAGCGAGCGGGGGTCGTCGGAGTCGCGGCCCATGAGGGTCGGCATGTCGAAGGCGACGGAGAGCCCGCCGCCGCCGGCGGCCAGGATCATCTTGTAGCGCTCGTTGGTCTGCTCGGCGTTCCCAAAGCCGGCGAACTGGCGGATGGTCCAGGTGCGGCCCCGGTAGCCGGTGGGATGCAGTCCGCGGGTGAAGGGGTACTCACCGGGCCAGCCGATGCGCTCGAACCCCTCGTAGTGGTCCCCGGGCCGGGGGCCGTACACGGGCTCGACCGGGTCCCCGGAGAGCGTGGTGAAGTCGGCGTCCCGCTTGCGGGCCTTGTCGTAACGGGCCTGCCAGCGTCGGCGGCCTTCCTCGATCGCGTCAGCGTCCATACTCCAAATTTACTAGGACGTCCTAGTAAATGTCGATGGCAAAGCGCCGCGAGCCTCGCTCGCGGCGCTTTGCGGGTGCTACGCGTCGGCCGTCGCCGGGGCGGCGTCACCGGCGATCAGGGCGCGCGCCTCACGTGTGATCTTCGGCTCGACGAAGAACGAGGCGAAGGGGATGCAGCCCGCGGCCAGCACCCACAGCAGCTTGCCGAACGGCCACTTCGCCTTGGAGCCAAGGTCGAAGGCGAAGACGACGTAGATGATGAAGAGCACGCCGTGTACCTGCGAGATCAGCATGGTGTCGCCGGTGTCGAAGCCGTACTTGGCGACGATCGCCACGGTGAAGACCAGCAGCCATACGGCGGTGACGTACGCCATCACCCGGTAACGGAAAAGCACATTCGCCTTCATGGCATCGAGCGTAACGGGGCGGCCGCGGCGATCGTCCCGCGGGGCGCGTGACCTACTTCTCTTCGAAGTCGCCGGCCGCGACCCGCAGCGGACGCAGCAGCGCGAAGATCTCCGCGCACTCCTCCGCGTCGTACGTGCCCAGGCCGAAGTCCATCGCCATCAGATCGCGGGTGGCGGACTCCACCACCTCACGGCCCTTGTCGGTGACGGACGCGAGCGTGCCGCGGCCGTCGTTGGGGTTGGGCCGCTTGTCGACCAGGCCGGACCTGACCAGCCGGTCCACGGTGTTGGTCACCGACGTCGGGTGCACCATCAACCGCTCGCCGATCTTGGACATCGGCAGCTCGCCCGCGCGGGAGAAGGTGAGCAGCACCAGCGCCTCGTAGCGGGCGAAGGTCAGGCCGTACGGCTTGACGACGGCGTCGACCTCGGCGAGCAGGATCTGGTGCGCACGCATGATCGAGGTGATCGCTGCCATCGAGGGCACGGGTCCCCAGCGCTGCTGCCAGAGTTCGTCGGCGCGGGCGATGGGATCGAAGGGAAGGCTGAGCGGCTTCGGCACGGCACCGACCTTACCGACTGGTCACATGCTGGTCAGCCCTGTCTCGCTCTTCGGTCGACTCAGTCCTTCGGCCCAGCGCTCCGGCCGCCCGGCCGTACGGACCTCACCGGTGCGCGGACCGCCCGAGGCGGTGCCGGACGGCGCGCCGCGCCACGGGCCCCAGTTCGTCGAGGGCGGCGACCAGGACGGTGAGCTGCCCGAGGGCGTCCAGGGCGCGCTCCGCGCCGTCGGGGTCGACGCCCTCGTAGAGCTCCAGACCGACGAAAGAGGCGGCGACGGCACGGGCCAGTCCGGCGGCGTCGGTGAACTCGGCGAGCGGGGTCCCGGCGAGGACCCTCGTGAGCACCTCCTCGATCTCTGCGATCCACAGATCGAGTCCGGCGGCGGTGGCGGGTGCGAGCCGGGGGTGGGTCTGGGCTCCTGCCAACAGCTGGGAAAGGACGGCGACATGACCGCCGGCCCGCTCCTCTTCGTGCATCCGGCGGCCGAACTCGAGCAGCTCGGCCAGGGTGGTGACCGCCGCGAGACGGTCGCGGTAGCGGGCGACGCGCTGTTCCGCGCCGTGACGGCAGGCGGCGGCGAGCAGTTCGTCGACGGAGCCGAAGTGGTAGAAGACGAGCGCCTGGTTCACGCCCGCCGCGGCAGCCACGGCGCGCGCGGAGGTCTTGGCGAAGCCCTGTTCCGTCAGGGTGCGCAGAGCCCCTTCCAGCAGCTTCCGCCTGGTCTCCTCGCTCACGCCCGCATCTCCTCGCGTACCGGGCGCAGCCCCGCGCGCACCCCGTGCGAGCGTACGTCGCTGTAGTGGGCGGTGAACGAGCCCTCGTAGCCGAAGAGCGGCCCGAAGCGGCGGTTGGTCACCCGCACCCGGATACGGAAGCGGCCCGCGGCGTCGTCGTACGACTCGCGGACCTCGGCGTCGCCGCCGATCAGGCCGGGCACACGGACGTCGACCGGTCCTTCGCGGAAGCGGTGCTCGCCGGAGCGTATGAGCAGCGAACCGTCCGGCTCCGCGGACAGGTGGAGATCGCTGGCCAGGTGCTGATGCGTACCGAGGTAGTCGAGCACGCGGTCGCCCTCGGGGGCGAGGACCATGGTGGCGTCGAACCGGCGCGGCCCGCCGGGGAGTGCGAAGGTGCGGACGAAGGTGACGGTCTCACGCCCGTCGGAGTCGGTGTAGGGGACGTTCTCGATGGTGAAGGGGACGTCGCGGCCGGTGCGGGGAACGAGGATGTTGCGGCTGCCGCCGAGCGCGAGGAACGGCTTGACGAAGGCGGGGCCGTGCCAGATGCGGTCCATGACCCCGTGCCCCGTGCAGGCCTCGCCGCTGTCGAGCCCGACGGAGAAGCGCCGCCGGAGCTGGGGGTGGAGCCGTTCGAAGGTCTCTCCCATGGCGGTGCGGAAGATCGAGGTCATGAGTGCTCCAGGGTGCCGAGGAGGGCCGGCTCCGACGTGCGCGCCGGCGGGGTGCGCAGACAGCGCCGCGCCGCGGGTGTGACGGGAGAAGGCGGCAGGAACAGGGCGGCGGCGGCCGTCACGACCGCGGCGACCGGGGGCGCGTACGCGGCGGCGAGAAGGACGGCGAGCAGCCGTACGCCCGCTTCGGCAAGGGCGTGCGCCAGCAGCCGCTCGGGACGGATGCCCTGCTCGCACCAGAGCCGGAGCCGGTCGAAGGACCATGCGGTCGCCCAGCCCATCAGGGGACGGAGGACGAGACGGTCCGCCGCCGTGCCGAAGCGTCCCCATCGCGGCCGGTAGTCGTAGCCGGTCAGGAAGCGGATGCCGTCATCGGTCGGGACGTAGCGCCAGTAGCCGCTGCCCTCCTCAAGGAGGGAGAGCGGATGCGGCGAGGCGAAGCGCAGTGCGGAGACCCGGTCGCCGTCGCGGCGCCTTTCGCCGGCGCTCACGCCGGTGCCGGCGACCGTCAGAAAGGGCAGCACACGGGTCGCGTAGCGAAAGCGCTGCGGTTCACCGTCCAGGCGCGGCAGGTAGGCGATCTCGGTGAAGCGCAGATCCCACCGCTGGTGCCGGCACGGCTCCTGCGTGCGGTCCCACAACATCTCCATGTCGGCGCGGACCCGCGTCTCGACGTACAGCCTCATCACGCCCCCTGTTCCAGCCCTTTTTGAGCGACCGCTCAAAACAGAGGGTAGCCGGAGGCGAGCTGTCGCCGGACCCCGTTACGGGAAAGCCCCCGGCCGCTGTACGACCGGGGGCTTCGGGGTGCGTGGCTGCGTCAGTCCGCGAGGTGGCGTTCCACCGTCTCGACCTTGGAGGTGAGCCCGTCGGTGACGCCCGGCCGGATGTCGGCCTTGAGGACCAGCGAGACGCGGGGGGCACGGGCCTCCACGGCGGCGACCGCGCGCCCGACCACGTCCATCACCTCGTCCCAGTCGCCTTCGACCGACGTGAACATCGCGTCGGTGCGGTTGGGGAGTCCGGATTCGCGTACGACACGGACGGCGTCGGCGACGTACTCGCCCACGTCCTCGCCGACCCCGAGGGGCGTGACGGAGAAGGCGACGATCACGCGTCCACCACGTTCTTGCGGCGGGCGCGGGAGGCGATGACGGCGTCGTCGGCCTCACGCTTGAGCTTGCGCTCGGCGAAGAAGCCGCCGAAGGGCAGCACCGAGAGGACGAAGTAGAGCGCCGCGGTCTTCAGGTCCCACTTGGTGCGGTTCCACGCGTCCAGCCAGAAGAGCACATAGAGAACGAAGAGCAGACCGTGGATCGCACCCATGACCGGGACCGCGTTGAAGTCCGTCGTGCGCTTGAGGACCGAGCAGACGAGCAACAGGAGGAACGAGACGGCCTCCGGCGCGGAGACGAGACGGAGGCGGTGGAGGGAGGAGGCGGTCTTGATGTCCACGGGTCACCTTCGGTGGCGATGGGGATGGTCGGGGGGGCATGGATCTTGTGAACGCATGCACAAGCTCGCGGACCATTGTGGCAGGCCATTTTGCGAAGTCTTTGTCAGGGTCCGGATCATCCCCGAGGACGCTGTTCGGGGCAGGTTTCACCGGATAACGTCGGCCCGTGGCAACGTTTCGGCTCCAGGGGAGCAAGGTGCTCGCGGTCGAGATGACCGGTGACGCCGTCAGAGCGAAGAACGGGTCGATGGTCGCGTACGACGGCCAGATGGCCTTCAAGAAGATGTCCGGCGGCGGTGAGGGCATCCGGGGGATGGTCACCCGCCGGCTCACCGGCGAGCAGATGACCATGATGGAGGTGAAGGGGCAGGGCACCTGTTACTTCGCCGACCGGGCGAGCGAGATCAACCTCGTGCAACTGCACGGCGACAAGCTCTACGTCGAGTCGAGCAATCTGCTGTGCGCCGACGGCGGACTGCGCACCGGCACGACCTTCACCGGACTGCGCGGGGGCGCGAGCGGCAACGGCCTCTTCACGACCACCGTCGAGGGCACCGGCCAGGCGGCCATCATGTCGGACGGCACCGCCGTGGCGCTGCGCGTGACGCCCCAGTACCCGCTCTCGGTCGATCCGGGGGCGTACATCGCACACCAGGGAAATCTGCGTCAGGACTTCCAGTCCGGCGTGACGTTCCGGACCTTCCTCGGCGAGGGCGGCGGCGAGGCGTTCCAGATCCGCTTCGAGGGTGACGGGCTGGTCTACGTGCAGCCGAGCGAGCGCAACACCGTCGGGGGGGACGTCTGATGCCGTTCCGTGAGATCAACTCCAAAATGGTCGAGGCGGCCGTGACGCCCGGACAGAAGATGTTCAGCCAGCGCGGCGCGATGCTCGCCTACCGGGGCGACGTCAGCTTCACGCCGAACATCACCGGCGGCCAGGGCGGGCTCGCGTCGATGATCGGGCGCCGCGTGGCCAACGAGTCGACGCCGCTGATGACCGTCGAGGGCAACGGCACGGTGATGTTCGGCCACGGCGGACACCACATCCAGGTCGTACATCTGACCGGCGAGACGCTCTACGTCGAGGCCGACCGGCTGCTCGCCTTCGACGGCACACTCCAGCAGGGCACGATGTTCATGGGCTCGCAGGGCGGGGTCATGGGCATGGTCCGCGGCCAGGTGACGGGCCAGGGCCTGTTCACCACGACCCTCAAGGGCCACGGTGCGGTCGCGGTGATGGCGCACGGCGGCGTGATCGAGCTGCCGATCACCCCCGCGCGGCCGGTCCATGTGGACCCGCAGGCGTACGTCGCCCACCACGGCGACGTGCGGAACAAGCTCTCCACGGCGCTCGGCTGGCGCGACATGGTGGGGCGCGGCTCCGGCGAGGCGTTCCAACTGGAGCTCAGCGGCAGTGGTGCGGTGTACGTCCAGGCGTCGGAGGAGAAGCTGTGAGCACGCCCCCGGTTTTCGACCCGACGACGCTGCCGAGCGACGACAACGTCAACGCGTACACCTTCTGCGTGGAGCTCAAGGGCTCGCAGTGGTTCCTCCAGAAGGGCAAGATGATCGCCTACTACGGGCGCATCGACTTCAACGGAATCGGCCACGGCCGCCTCGACCGGCTGCTGCGGACGTCGTTCCATTCCCCGCTGCACGCGAGCGACTGGGTGGTGGCGGAGGGCAGCGGCAAGATGCTGCTCGCCGACCGCGCCTTCGACGTGAACTCCTTCGACCTGGACGACGGCAACCTCACGATCCGCGCGGGCAATCTGCTGGCGTACCAGCCCTCGCTGGCGCTGAAACAGTCGATCGTGCCGGGCTTCCTGACCCTGATCGGCACCGGGAAGTTCGTGGCCGCGTCGAACGGGCCGGTGGTGTTCATGGAGCCGCCGGTCCGGGTGGATCCGCAGGCACTGGTGGGGTGGGCGGACTGCCCGTCCCCCTGCCACCACTACGACCACGGCTACATGACCGGCGTCATGGGCGGCGTCCGGGCGCTGACGGGCATCGGTGGCGCGTCGGGCGAGGAGCACCAGTTCGAGTTCGTCGGGGCGGGCACGGTGCTCCTGCAGTCGAGCGAGGCGCTGATGTCGGAGCAGGCGACCGGCGTGGTCGGGGCGGAGCCTGGCGTTCCGGGCGGTCACGGGCCGGCCGGGGGCGCGGGCCAGCACGGTTCCGCACCGCGCCTTCCCGGCCAGCTGGGGGACCTCCAGCGTCGCTTCGGGCTGTGAGCGGTAGTCTGCGGAGTGTGACGTCGAACGTCTGCGCCCCTGTGCACCCCCTGGTGCGCGGGGTGCCAGGCGTCACACCCCCCGACTTCGTCCGCTTTTCAACTTCTTAGGTAGAATCCATATATGGAGACCGAGACGGCCACTCGCTGGCTTACCGATGACGAGCAGTGCACCTGGCGCACGCATCTGGAAGTCAACAAGCTGCTGATGCACCAGCTCGAGAAGGACCTCCAGCCGTTCGGCCTGACCAACAACGACTACGAGATCCTGGTGAACCTCTCGGAGTCCCCGGACCGGCGGATGCGGATGAGCGACCTCGCGGCGGCCACGCTGCAGTCCAAGAGCCGCCTGTCGCACCAGGTCACCCGTATGGAGAGCGCCGGCCTGGTCCGGCGGGAGAACTGCGAGTCGGACCGGCGCGGACTGTACGCCGTGCTCACCGATGAGGGCGTCGCGACCATGCAGAAGGTGGCGCCGCACCACGTTGCCTCCGTCCGCAAGCACTTCATCGACCTGCTGTCGCCGGAGGCACTCGCCGAACTGCGGGACTCCCTGACCCCGGTCGCCGAGCACCTGCGCGGACGGCGCGGCAAGCTCTAGCGGCAGCGTCCGGCGACAGAGCCCCGCGCGTCCTCGCGCCGGTCCGGCCGGCGACGGCGCCGTCAGGCGCGGGTCGCGTCCGGCAGGGCCAGTTCGAACACCGCCCCGCCGGCCGGCGAACGGCCGACCGTGAGGGTGCCGCCGTGGCGATGTGCCACATCGCGGGCGATGGCCAGGCCGAGGCCGGCACCGCCCTCGTCCCTGGTGCGTGCGTCGTCCAGCCGCACGAACCGTTCGAAGATCCGCTCACGCTGTTCCTCCGGCACGCCCGTGCCGTCGTCGGCGACGGCCAGCACGATCCGGCCACCCTCGCGGCGGACGGAAGCAGTGACCGAGGCGACGGCGTGGCGCTGGGCGTTGTCGAGCAGATTGCCGAGCACCCGGCCCAGTTGCGCACGGGAACCGGCCACCTGCAACCCGTGTGTCACGTCCGGCTCGACCGGTACGCGGTCGCCGGCCCTGCGCGCCACCTCCTCCGTCAGCAGCTGCGCCGGATCCAGGACCGCCGATCCCGGCCGCTCCCCCGCGTCCAGCCGCGCCAGCAGCAGAAGGTCCGCCGCCAGCTGCTGGAGCCGCACGGTGTCCTCCACCGCGCCGGGCACATCCAGCAACTCCGGGTGCGCCGCGCCCACTTCGAGCTGTGTGCGCAGCGAGGCGATGGGGCTGCGCAGTTCGTGCGAGGCGTCCGCGACGAAACGGCGCTGCCGCTCCACGGACGCCTCCAGGGCGGCCAGGGTCTCGTTCGTCGTACGGGCGAGCCTCGCGACCTCGTCCCCCGAGTCCGGCTCCGGCACACGCCGTGAAAGGTCCTCGGAGCGGGTGATGGCCGCCATCTCGCGCCTGATGCCCTCGACGGGCCCGAGCGCACGGCGGGTCACCAGCCATGTCACCGACCCGACCACGGCGAGCAGGAGTGGCAGGCCCATGAGCATCGCGTCGCGCACGGTGGTCACCGCGTCCTGCTCGGTGGTCAGCGGCGCACCCGCGTACACCGTCGCCGTCCGGTCGTCATCGAGGCGGACCTCGACGGAGGCGAAGCGGTAATCGGCGCTGTCGCCGTCCACGGTGGCGATTCCGGAGGCGAACCCCGGATCGTCGGAGGAGACCTCTCCCCCGCCGGGGTCGTCGTCGTCACCGTCGCCGTCACGCGGCGGCGCCTGGGGCCGGACGTCCGCGCTGCCGGTCCCGGAAACCGCCTGGAGATGCTCGCTGACGGCCAGCACCCGGCCGTCGTCGCCGACGACCTGGACGGGGCGTTCGTCGTCCTCGTCGGGCAGTTCCAGCTTCTCGTAGGGCACACCGAGTGCGATCTGGGACGCCACGTCGCGGGCGGCGACCTCGGCCTGAAGATCCGTGCTGTCGATCAGGTTCGCCCGCAGGGAGAGCAGGACGGCGGTCCCGGCGGCGATCAGCGCCACGGCGACCACCAGGCCGGCGCCCAGCGCGGCCCTGGCCCGGACCGACCTCACGACTCCACCGCCACCAACCGGTAGCCGGCGCCGCGCACGGTCAGGATGCGGGCCGCGCCGAGCTTGCGGCGCAGGGCGCTGATGTAGACCTCGACGATGTTCGGATCGCCCTCGTAGGCGAAGTCCCACACGTGCTCGAGGATCTCGGGCTTGCCGACCACCTCGCCGGTACGCGTCGCGAGGTGCTCCAGCACCGCGAACTCCTTGGCGGTGAGGGCGACTTCCTCACCGCCCGCCTGAACACGGCGGGTGGCGGTGTCCACG
This sequence comes from Streptomyces sp. WAC00040, assembly GCF_056835925.1. Taxonomy (NCBI): domain Bacteria; kingdom Bacillati; phylum Actinomycetota; class Actinomycetes; order Kitasatosporales; family Streptomycetaceae; genus Streptomyces; species Streptomyces sp. WAC00040. The sequence goes on along the minus strand of NZ_JAKQZE010000001.1, from coordinate 3,220,900 downwards.
CGCAGGTCGCCCGCCGTCAGCACGGGCGAGCCGCCCGCCCTGACGCGCCGCCGGAGCAGCGCCTTGACCCGGGCGACGAGGACGACGTACGAGAAGGGCTTGGTCAAGTAGTCGTCCGCGCCGGTGTCGAGGCCCTCCGCCTCGTCGTACTCGCCGTCCTTGGCGGTCAGCATCAGGACCGGCACGTCGTGGCCGGCGGCGCGCAGGGCGGCGCAGACCCGGTAGCCGTTCATGCCCGGCAGCATGATGTCGAGCACGACCAGGTCATGGACGCCCTCGGTGGCGCGGTGCAGGCCCTCGAGTCCGTCGTGGACGACGTCCACGGCATAACCCTCGGCGGTCAGGCCCGCGGCGAGGGAGAGCGCGAGCCGCCTCTCGTCCTCCACGATCAGCAACCTCATGCGCCCAGGGTCGCAAATGGAAGCTGAAGATCTCTTCAGGCGGCTTCAGGCTGCGTTCAGCATGGCGCGGCAAGAGTGGATCCCGTTGCTGACGCAGCAGCACCACTCGGCACAACGACTCGGGAGAACCTCATGAAGCGCAAGCTTGTCATCGCGACCGTGGTGGCGGCGGTCCTGATCGGCGGTACGTACACGGCCGCGGCGGTGTCGGACGACGACGTTTCGACCGCCGCCGCGGGCTCGGCGCCCGTCACGGTCCTGGACCGGGACGACCGGGACGACCGGGACGACCGGGACGACCGGGACGACCGGGACGACCGGGACGACGACGCGTCCGAGGACAGGGCCGCGGCCCCCGCCGCGTCCGTCACCGCGGCGCAGGCCGTGGCCGCGGCCCTCCAGCACACGCAGGGCACGGTGAGCTCCGTCGACCTCGACCTCGACGACGGGGATCGCCACTGGGAGGTGGACGTCCTCGGCAAGGACGACCGCGAGCATGAACTGCACGTCGACGTGCGGACCGGCGCGGTACGTCAGGACAAGGGCGAGGCGGAGGACGACGACCGCGACGCCCTGCGCGCCGCGTCGGTGGACGCCCGCGAGGCGGTGGAGGCCGCGCTCAGGTCCCACCCGGGGGCGACGGTGACGTCGGTCGACTTCGAGGACGAGGGGGCGGGCCGCTGGGAGGTCGACCTCGGCGAGAACGATGCCGACGAGCGCGAGTTGGCGGTCGACGCGAAGACGGCGTCGGTCACGCCCGAACCCGCGGACGACTGACCTCTCCGACCGGGGGCTCGGCCCCGGCCCCCGCGCCTCAAGCGCCGGCGAGGCCGGCAGAGTCGGCCCGCCCCGGGGGCACATCCCACGGCCGCCGGGCCGCAGGGGGAGATCAAGGGCACCGCGCGAAGCGCGGTACGCCCGTGGGAGCCGGCTTCGGGAAGCGGCCCGAAGAAACCCCGGTTACGACTGCGTCAGCCCCGCCACCAGTTCGTCCGCCGCCCGGTACGGGTCCAGCTCGCCCGCAACGATGCGCTCCGCCAGCGCGCCCAGGCGCCGATCGCCGTGCAGGTCGCCGATGCGTTCCCGCAGTGCCGTGACGGCGATCGTCTCGACCTCCGTCGCCGCCCGGCGGGCGCGGCGCTCGGAGAGGACGCCGTGCTCCTCCATCCACGCCCGGTGCTTCTCCAGCGCCTCGACGACCTCGTCGATGCCCTCGCCCCGCGCGGCGACCGTCTTCACGATAGGTGGGCGCCAGTCCCCCGGCCCACGGGACTCGCCGAGGCCCAGCATGTGGTTGAGCTCCCGGGCCGTCGCGTCGGCCCCGTCGCGGTCCGCCTTGTTGACGACGTAGACGTCGCCGATCTCGAGGATGCCCGCCTTCGCGGCCTGGATGCCGTCCCCCATGCCGGGGGCGAGGAGCACGACCGACGTGTCGGCCTGGGAGGCGATCTCCACCTCCGACTGGCCGACGCCGACCGTCTCGACCAGGACGACGTCGCAGCCGGCCGCGTCGAGGACGCGGATCGCCTGCGGCGCCGCCCAAGCGAGGCCACCCAGGTGGCCCCGGGTGGCCATGGAGCGGATGTAGACGCCGGGGTCGGAGGCGTGTTCCGACATACGGACCCGGTCCCCGAGCAGTGCCCCGCCAGAGAAGGGCGAGGACGGGTCGACGGCGAGGACGCCGACCCGCTTCCCGGCCTTCCGGTAGGCGGAGACGAGCGCCGAGGTGGAAGTGGACTTGCCGACGCCCGGCGAGCCCGTCAGGCCCACCACATACGCACCGCCGGTCAGCGGGGCCAGCGCCGCCATGACCTCACGGAGCTGCGGCGATGCCCCCTCCACGAGTGAGATCAGCCGGGCCACGGCGCGCGGCCGGCCCTCTCTCGCCTGGGCGACCAGCTGGGGTACGTCCACCATCGTGCTGCTCCGATCGTTCTGCGCGTACGGGCTTCGGCGCCCGGATTGGTGCTACGCCTGCTTACTTCGCGGGGACGCGGACGATGAGAGCGTCGCCCTGGCCGCCGCCGCCGCACAGCGCCGCCGCACCGACGCCGCCGCCGCGGCGCTTGAGCTCCAGCGCCAGGTGGAGCACCACACGGGCGCCGGACATGCCGATCGGGTGGCCGAGCGCGATCGCGCCACCGTTCACGTTCACCTTTTCCGGGGTGACGCCGAGGTCCTTCATTGACTGGTGGGCGACGGCCGCGAACGCCTCGTTGATCTCGATGAGGTCCAGGTCCGAGACCTCCAGGCCCTCCTTCTTCAGGGCGTGCCTGATGGCGTTGGACGGCTGGGACTGGAGCGAGTTGTCGGGGCCCGCCACGTTGCCGTGGGCGCCGATCTCCGCGATCCACTCCAGGCCCAGCTCCTCCGCCTTGGCCTTGCTCATCACGACGACGGCGGCGGCGCCGTCCGAGATCTGCGAGGACGTGCCGGCGGTGATGGTGCCGTCCTTGGCGAACGCGGGGCGCAGCCGGCCGAGCGACTCGGCCGTCGTCTCCGGGCGGATGCCCTCGTCCTTGGAGAACAGGACCGGGTCGCCCTTGCGCTGCGGGATCTCCACGGGCGTGATCTCCGCCTCGAAGAGGCCGTTCTTCTGGGCGGCCGCGGCCCGCTGGTGGGAGAGCGCGGCGATCTCGTCCTGCACCCCGCGCGGGATGCCGAGGCGGGTGTTGTGCTTCTCCGTCGATTCGCCCATGGCGACATTCTCGAAGGAGTCGGTCAGGCCGTCGTGCGCCATGGAGTCGAGCATCTCGATCGCGCCGTACTTGTAGCCCTCACGGGACTTCGGCAGCAGGTGCGGCGCGTTGGTCATCGACTCCTGGCCGCCGGCGACGACCACGTCGAACTCGCCGGCGCGGATCAGCTGGTCGGCGAGCGCGATGGCGTCGAGGCCGGACAGGCAGACCTTGTTGATGGTCAGCGCGGGGACGTTCATCGGGATGCCAGCCTTGACGGCGGCCTGGCGGGCGGGGATCTGGCCCGCGCCGGCCTGGAGCACCTGGCCCATGATCACGTACTGCACCTGATCTCCGCCGATGCCCGCCCGGTCGAGCGCCGCCTTGATGGCGAAGCCGCCGAGGTCGGCGCCGGAGAAGGACTTGAGCGAGCCGAGCAGGCGGCCCATGGGCGTGCGGGCTCCCGCGACGATCACGGAGGTGTTGCCGGTCTTTCCAGACATGAGCACGATCCCCTTCCAGCCGCAGCTGAGGAGTGAACGAGGGTTTACTCAAATGTACTGAGCGGTACGGCTCCGGGTCACCGTGCCGCCGGTGTGATCGCGCGCACGTTGCGTAACCGGCCGCCGGGCGCTGCACTGGTGAAATGCTGACGCGAATCGACCACATCGGGATCGCCTGCTTCGACCTCGACAAGACTGTCGAGTTCTACCGGGCCACGTACGGCTTCGAGGTGTTCCACTCCGAGGTCAACGAGGAGCAGGGCGTACGGGAAGCCATGCTCAAGATCAATGAGACGTCCGACGGCGGCGCCTCCTACCTCCAGCTCCTGGAGCCGACCCGGGAGGACTCCGCGGTCGGAAAGTGGCTGGCCAAGAACGGTGAAGGTGTTCACCACATCGCATTCGGAACGGCTGACGTGGACGCGGACGCGCAGGACATCCGCGACAAGGGCGTGCGTGTTCTGTACGACGAGCCGCGTATCGGCTCGATGGGCTCGCGTATCACCTTCCTCCACCCGAAGGACTGCCACGGCGTACTCACCGAACTCGTCACGTCTGCAACGGAGCACTGACCCTAAGGATTCCCGGCCCGGTAGAGTGGGCCGTTCCGGGCCGGGGCCGGGTCGGGGCCGTGCCGCGTCTCCGTCGTTGATCTGTCACCATTCCCCGGGGGGCCGTTCGCCGGCGAACGGTACTCGTTTGGAGACAGTTGCGACCAGGGGACGGATGGGACCGCGCAGTGCGGGGCTACGAACGCCAGGAGAGCCACCGAGCTGACGACGACCACCTCTCGCGGTTCGAAGCCGAGATGGACCGGCTGAAGACCGACCGGGAGAAGGCCGTCCAGCATGCCGAGGACCTCGGCTACCAGGTCGAGGTATTGCGCGCCAAACTCCACGAGGCGCGGCGCAATCTCGCCTCCCGTCCGGCTTACGACAGCGCCGACATCGGCTACCAGGCCGAGCAGTTGCTGCGGAACGCGCAGATCCAGGCCGATCAGCTCCGGCAGGACGCCGAGCGCGAGCTGCGAGAGGCCCGCGCGCAGACCCAGCGCATCCTGCAGGAGCACGCGGAGCACCAGGCCAGGCTCCAGGCGGAACTGCACGCCGAGGCCGTCCAGCGCAGGCAGCGTCTGGACCAGGAGCTGGCCGAGCGCCGCCAGACCGTCGAGTCGCACGTCAACGAGAACGTCGCATGGGCCGAGCAGCTGCGGGCCCGCACCGAGTCGCAGGCCCACCGGCTGCTCGAGGAGTCCCGCGCGGAGGCGGAGCAGGCACTGGCCGCCGCCCGAGCCGAGGCCGCCCGCATCGCGGAGGAGGCCCGCAGGCGGCTCGGCAGCGAGGCGGAGACCGCACGCGCGGAGGCCGAGGCGATCCTGCTGCGCGCCCGCAAGGACGCCGAGCGGCTGCTGAACGCCGCGTCGAGCCAGGCGCACGAGGCCACCACCCACGCCGAGCAGCTGCGCTCGACGACCACCGCCGAGTCCGACCAGGCCCGCCAGCAGGCCGCGGAGCTCAGCCGCGCCGCCGAACAGCGGCTCCAGCAGGCGGAGGAGAAGCTCCGCGAGGCCCGTGCCGAGTCGGAGAAGCTGCTCTCGGAGGCGAAGGAGTCCGCCGCCAAGCAGCTGTCGTCGGCCGAGTCGGTCAACGAGCAGCGCACCCGCACCGCCAAGGCGCAGATCGCCCGGCTCGTCGAAGAAGCGACCAAGGAGTCGGAGACCCTCAAGTCGGAGGCAGAGCAGGCGCTCGCCGACGCCCGCGCCGAGGCGGAGAAGCTCGTCGAGGCCGCGGCCGAGAAGGCCCGTGCGGCCGTCGCCGAGGACTCGGCCGCCGCGCTCGCCAAGGCCGCCCGCACCGCCGAGGAGGTGCTGACCAAGGCGTCGGAGGACGCCAAGGCCACCACCCGCGCGGCGAGCGAGGAGGCCGAGCGGATCAAACGCGAGGCCGAGGCGGAGGCCGACCGGCTGCGCGGCGAGGCCGCGGAGCAGGCCGACCAGCTCAAGGGCGCCGCGAAGGACGACACGAAGGAGTACCGCGCCAAGACGGTCGAGCTCCAGGAGGAGGCCCGCCGGCTGCGCGGGGAGGCCGAGCAGCTACGCGCCGAGGCCGTCGCCGAGGGCGAGCGGATCCGCGGCGAGGCACGCCGCGAGGCCGTCCAGCAGATCGAGGAGGCGGCGAGCACCGCTGAGGAGCTGCTGACCAAGGCGCGCACCGACGCCGACGAGCTGCGCTCCCGGGCGAGCAGCGACAGCGAGAAGGTCCGTACCGAGGCCATCGAGCGGGCCACGACACTGCGCAAGCAGGCCGAGGAGACCCTCGAGCGCACCCGCGCGGAGGCCGAACGGCTGCGCGCGGAGGCCGAGGAGCAGGCCGACGGCGTACGGACGGCGGCGGAGGCCGCCGTGGCCGAACTGCGCGAGGAGACCGAGCGCGTCATAGCGGCCCGCCAGGCGGAAGCGGCCGAGGAGCTGACCCGCCTGCACACCGAGGCGGAGGCACGGCTCGCCGCCGCCGAGGAGCGGCTGGCCGAGGCGCGCGCCGAGGGCGAGCGGATCCGCCGCGAGGCGGCGGAGGAGACGGAGCGGCTGCGCGCGGAGGCCGGCGAGCGGCTGCGCGCGCTCCAGGAGCAGGCGGAGACGGAGGCGGAGCGGCTGCGCACCGAGGCCGCGTCCGACGCCTCCGCGTCCCGCGCGGAGGCCGAGGCCCTCGCCGTACGGCTGCAGAGCGACGCCGCCGCGGAGGCGGAGCGGCTGCGCACCGAGGCCCAGGAGACGGCCGACCGGGTGCGCGCGGAGGCGGCGGCCGCCGCCGAGCGCGTGGGCACGGAGGCCGCGGAGGCCTTGGCGGCCGCGCAGGAGGAGGCGGTACGCCGCCGTCGCGAGGCGGAGGAGATCCTCGGCTCCGCGCGCGCGGAGGCCGGCCAGGAACGCGAGAGGGCCCGCGAGCAGAGCGAGGAACTCCTCGCGTCCGCCCGAAACCGTGTCGAAGAGGCGCAGACCGAGGCGCACCGGCTGGTCGAGGAGGCCGACCGGCGTGCCACCGAGATGGTGTCCTCCGCGGAGCAGACGGCCCAGCAGGTCCGGGACTCCGTCAGCGGGCTCCAGGAGCAGGCCGAGCAGGAGATCGCCGGGCTGCGCAGCGCCGCCGAGCACTCGGCGGAGCGCACCAGGACAGAGGCGCAGGAGGAGGCGGACCGGGTCCGCGCCGACGCGTACGCGGAGCGGGAGCGGGCGGCGGAGGACGCCGCCCGGCTGCGGTCCAGGGCCCAGGAGGAGACGGAGGCCGCGCAGGCGCTCGCCGAGCGGACCGTCTCCGAGGCCATCGCGGAGGCGGACCGGCTCCGGGCGGACACGGCCGAGTATGTGCAGCGGATGCGCACGGAGGCGTCGGACGCCGTCGCCACCGCCGAACAGGACGCGGCACGGACCCGCGCGGAGGCCCGCGAGGACGCCAACCGCATCCGCTCCGAGGCGGCCGCGCAGGCGGACCTGCTGATCAACGAGGCGACGAGCGAGAGCGAGCGGCTGCGCAGCGAGGCCGCGGAACTGCGCGCGTCGGCGGACGCCGAGGCGACGCGGCTGCTCACAGAGGCCGAGCAGATCAAGGTCGACGGCGAGGCCGAGGTCGAGCAGATGCGGGCGGCCGTGCGGGCCGACCGCGAGCAGGTGCTGGACGAGGCCAGGCAGGCCGCCGACAAGCGCCGGGCCGACGCGGCCTCCCAGGCCGACCAGCTCATCGGCGAGGCGAGGGGCGAGGCCGAGCGGATCACGGCGGAGACCGCAGCGGAGACGGAACGCCTGCGGGCGGAGGCGAGCAGCGACGCCGAGCGGCTGCGTGCTGAGGCCGCGGAGACGGTCGGTTCCGCGCAGCAGGCGGCGGAGCGGATCCGGGCGGAGGCCGAGCGCTTCAAGGCGGAGTCGGAGGCGGCGGCGGAGCGGCTGCGGGCCGAGGCCCGCGCGGAGGCCGACCAGTTGCTCGACGAGGCACGCGAGGCCGCCGCGAAGCGCCGTGCGGACGCCGCCGAGCAGGCCGACCAGCTCATCGGCAAGGCCCAGGAGGAGGCGCTGCGCGCGGCCACCGAGGCCGAGGCGCAGGCCGACGCGATGGTGGGCGCCGCCCGCAACGAGGCGGAGCGGCTGGTCTCCGAGGCCACCGTCGAGGGCAATTCGCTGGTGGAGAAGGCTCGCACGGACGCCGACGAGCTCCTTGTCGGCGCCCGCCGGGACGCGGCCGCCATAAGGGAACGCGGCGAGGAGCTGCGGGCCCGGGTGGAGAGCGAGATCGAGGAGCTGCACGAGCGGGCCCGCCGGGAGACCGCGGAGCAGATGAAGACGGCCGGCGAGCGTGTCGACAATCTGGTGAAGGCCGCCGAGGAGCAGCGCGCGGAGGCGGAGGCGAAGGCCAAGGAACTCCTCGCCGAGGCCAATTCGGAGGCGAGCAAGGTCAGGATCGCCGCTGTGAAGAAGGCGGAGGGTCTCCTGAAGGAGGCCGAGCAGAAGAAGGCCGGACTGATCCGCGAGGGCGAGCGCGCCAAGGCGGAGGCCGACCGGGAGGCCGAACGGACGGTCGACGAGGGCAAGCGGGAGCTGGACGTGCTGGTGCGCAGGCGCGAGGACATCCAGGCGGAGATCTCTCGTGTTCAGGACGTGCTCGAGGCGTTGGAGTCGTTCGAGGCCCCCTCCGCCGGCAAGTCCGGGGCGAGTGGCGGCTCGGGCGGCGTCAAGGCCGGTGCGACCGCAGGGGTTACCCGTTCGAGTGGCAAGTCATCCGACGGCTAGCCACTCAAAAGGCTGGACATTCTCCAGATCAAACCGGCATCCGCTCGATGACACGCCGCTCGGGCCCCTAGGATTCCCTCTAACACCTCACCGGTCTCATTGACAGGAACCCCATGAGCGACACTTCCTCCCCCTTCGGCTTCGAGCTCGTGCGGCGTGGTTACGACCGCGGTCAGGTGGACGACCGCATTACCAAACTCGTCGCCGACCGTGATAGTGCTCTGGCCCGAATCACCTCTCTGGAAAAGCGCATCGAGGAGCTCCACCTCGAGACGCAGAACGCCCAGTCCCAGGTCAACGACGCCGAGCCGTCGTACGCGGGTCTCGGTGCGCGTGTCGAGAAGATCCTCCGCCTCGCCGAGGAGGAGGCGAAGGACCTGCGCGAGGAGGCCCGTCGCGCTGCCGAGCAGCACCGTGAGCTCGCCGAGTCCGCCGCCCAGCAGGTTCGCAACGACGCCGAGTCGTTCGCCTCCGAGCGCAAGGCGAAGGCGGAGGACGAGGGCATCCGCATCGTCGAGAAGGCGAAGGGCGAGGCCCAGACGCTGCGCAGTGAGGCCCAGAAGGACGCGCAGTCCAAGCGGGAGGAGGCGGACGCGCTCTTCGAGGAGACCCGCGCCAAGGCCGCCCAGGCCGCCGCGGACTTCGAGACCAACCTCGCCAAGCGCCGGGAGCAGTCGGAGCGGGACCTGGCGTCCCGTCAGGCGAAGGCTGAGAAGCGCCTCGCGGAGATCGAGCACCGTGCCGAGCAGCTGCGCCTCGAGGCGGAGAAGCTGCGTACGGACGCGGAGCGCCGTGCCCGTCAGACGGTGGAGACCGCGCAGCGCCAGGCCGAGGACATCGTGGCCGACGCGAACGCCAAGGCCGACCGTATCCGCAGCGAATCGGAGCGCGAGCTGGCGGCGCTCACCAACCGCCGCGACTCGATCAACGCCCAGCTGACCAACGTCCGCGAGATGCTGGCCACGCTGACCGGTGCCGCGGTCGCCGCGGCGGGCACGCCCGCCGACGACGAGCCGATCTCCCGTGGAGTCCCGGCGCAGCAGTCCCGCTGACGCCCCCTCCGGTGGTTTCGACAGGTGCCCGGTGCCGTTCAGGCACCGGGCACCTGTGCGTCCGGTCCGTCCCCCTGGCCCTGTTTCCCGCCGGTGTCACCCTGATGCGGAAGGGGCTCCTTCCCTTCCCGGAACCCGGTGGCGGGCGCTTCCCCGCCCCCGTAGCGTGAACGCATGATCGAGCTCGAGGGTCTCACCAAACACTTCGGCAGCAAGGTCGCGGTCGACCATCTCTCCTTCCAGGTGCGCCCGGGGTTGGTGACCGGCTTCCTCGGCCCCAATGGGGCGGGCAAGTCGACGACGATGCGGATGATGCTCGATCTCGACAATCCCACCAGCGGCACCGTCAGGATCGACGGCCGGCACTACCACGAGCTCGAAGAGCCGCTGAAGTACATCGGGGCGCTGCTCGACGCCAAGGCGATGCACGGCGGCCGCAGCGCGTACAACAACCTGCTGTGTCTGGCCCAGGCGAACCGCATCCCGCGGAGCCGGGTCGCCGAGGTCCTCGACGTGGTGGGACTGACGCCGGTCGCCCGGAAGAAGTCGAAGGGCTTCTCCATGGGTATGGGCCAGCGGCTCGGAATCGCGTCGGCGCTGCTCGGTGATCCCGCGATCCTGATGTTCGACGAACCGGTCAATGGTCTGGACCCCGAGGGAATTCACTGGATCCGTAATCTGATGAAAGCCCTTGCGCAAGAGGGCCGGACGATCTTCGTTTCTTCTCATCTCATGAGTGAAATGGCCCTGACCGCCGATCACTTGATCGTGATCGGTCAGGGCAAGCTGCTGGCCGACACCTCGATGGCCGATTTCATCCAGCAGAACTCCCGCAGTTATGTGCGCCTCCGCTCCCCTCAACAGGAGGAGCTGCGCGACGCCGTGCACCGGGCGGGCATGACGGTCGTCGAGTCGGACAACGGCACGCTGGAGGTCGACGGCGCGAGCACCGAGCAGCTCGGCGAGCTCGCGGCCGAGCACCGGATCGTGCTCCACGAGCTCAGTGCCCAACGCGCCTCGCTCGAGGAGGCGTTCATGCAGATGACCGCCGGCGCGGTGGAGTACCACGCGCACTCCACCGGCGCGGGCGCACCACAACCGCCCGGCACCGAAGCCCCGCCGTCCGGCCACGGCGCCCCGCAGTGGGCCCCGCGCAAAGAGGGAGCCTGACCGATGGCATCCGTACCCGCCGTCCTCCAGTCCGAGTGGACCAAGATCCGTACGGTCTCCTCCACCCGCTGGACGCTGATCAGCGCGCTCGCCGTGACCGTCGCGATGGGCGCGGCCCTGTGCGCCCTGATGAACGCCACGTTCGACGACTTGCCGGACGCCGAGCGGCTGACGTTCGACCCGACTCTCATCAGCTTCTCCGGGATGGTGCTCGGGCAGCTCGCGATGGTCGTCTTCGGCGTCCTCGTCGTCGGCACCGAGTACAGCTCGGGCATGATCCGCACCTCGCTCGCCGCCGTGCCGCAGCGCGGCACGTTCATCTTCAGCAAGATCGCGGTGGCCGGGCTGCTGGCGCTCGTGGTCGGCATGGCGACCAGCTTCCTCACGTTCTTCCTCGGCCAGGCGCTGCTCGGCGAGCACCGCACCACGATCGGCGAGGAGAACGTGCTGCGGGCCGTCGTCGGCGGCGGCATCTACATGGGCCTGATGGCGGTCTTCTCGATGGGCGTCGCCACGATGCTGCGCAGCTCGATGCTCTCGCTGGGCATCCTGATGCCGTTCTTCTTCCTGGTCTCCCAGATCCTCTCCGCGGTACCCGGCGCCAAGGACGTCGCGCGTTACTTCCCCGACCAGGCCGGCGCCAAGATCATGCAGGTGGTCCCGAACGCCATGAACAGCGGTGACTCCCCTTACGGCCCTTGGGGCGGCCTCGGCATCATGCTGCTGTGGGTGGCCGCGGCGCTCCTCGGCGGCTTCCTCGTGCTGAAGAAGCGGGACGCCTGAACGGACCGGTAGCAGTATCTGCTTGGGCGGAACCATCAGGGCCCGGCTATCCTCCTAGCACTTACGGGGGCGTACGGCTGCACCGCCTGTGCCCCGACGACCCGAAAGTCGATGGGGCTGGAGAATGATCGAGGCAGTCGGCCTGACGAAGCGCTATGGCGCCAAGACGGCCGTGTACAACCTTTCCTTCCAGGTGCGGCCGGGCGCCGTCACCGGATTCCTCGGCCCCAACGGCGCGGGCAAGTCCACGACGATGCGCATGATCCTCGGCCTCGACCGGCCGACGTCGGGCCAGGTCACCATCGGCGGGCTCCCGTTCCGGCAGCTGCCGAACGCGCCCCGCCAGGTCGGCGCGCTGCTCGACGCCAAAGCGGTGCACGGCGGCCGTACCGCCCGCAACCACCTGCTGTCGCTCGCGCAGCTCTCCGGCATTCCGGACCGCCGGGTCGACGAGGTGCTCGGCGTCGTGGGCCTCCAGGGCGTGGCGAAGAGGCGCTCCAAGGGCTTCTCGCTCGGCATGGGGCAGCGGCTCGGCATCGCCGCCGCGCTGCTGGGCGACCCTCAGGTGCTGCTCTTCGACGAGCCGGTCAACGGCCTCGACCCCGAGGGCATCCTCTGGGTCCGCAACCTGATGAAGCAGCTGGCATCCGAGGGCCGTACGGTCTTCGTCTCCTCGCACCTGATGAGCGAGATGGCTCTCACGGCCGACCATCTGATCGTGATCGGACGCGGTCAGCTCATGGCGGACATGAGCGTGAAGGACTTCATCTCCCACAACTCGGCGGACTTCGCCCGGGTGCGTACGCCGCAGACGGAGCCCCAGCAGCGCGAGAAGCTCCTCGCCGCTCTGACCGAGGCGGGCGGCCAGGTTATGCCGGAGCCGGACGGCGCACTGCGGGTGACCGGCCTGCCGCTGCCCCGCATCAGCGACCTGGCGCACGGCGCCGACGTACGGCTGTGGGAGCTGTCGCCGCACCAGGCCTCCCTGGAAGAGGCCTACATGCGGATGACGCAGGGGGCGGTGGACTACCGCTCGACGGCTGACGAGAAGTCCGGGCTCATGCAGCAGCCGCCGATGGGACACGTCCCGCCGCAGCCGCACGTCCCCGAGGTGCCGCAGCAGGGCTTCTACGCCCCGCCGCCGCCCCAGCCCGGCCAGAACCCGTACACGGCGCCGGTGCCGGCCGCGCCGCCCGCCGCCGCCCCGGCCGAGGCCCCCGCTCCCCCGGCGGCCGCCCCCGCCGACCTGACCAAGCCCGAGGACGCACGATGACCACTCCCTACCAGCAGCCCGGCTCGTACGCCTCGCCGATTCCCGTGCGCGGGGCCAGCCTCGGTGACGCGCTCCTGTCCGAGTGGACGAAGATCCGTTCCGTGCGCTCCACGATGTGGACGCTGGGCGTGATGATCGTGCTGATGCTCGGCATCGGTCTCGGGGTCGCCGCGCTCGTCTCCGCCGCCGGTGAATCGGCCGACATCGGCGACTCGTCCGCCCTCGGCATGGGCTTCTTCGGCGTCCTGCCCGGCTCGATCTGTGTGATGACCCTGGGCGTGCTCACCATCGCGTCCGAGTACAGCACCGGCATGATCCGGACGACGCTGACGGCCTGCCCGAGCCGCGGCCGGGTGCTGGCGGCCAAGGCCGCCGTCTTCTTCCTTCTGGTCCTCACGATCACGACTCTGGTCGCGGGCCTCGTCGCGGTCATCCAGAACGCGATGGTGGAGGCGGCCGAGCCCACCGGTGACGAATGGCTGCGCGCGTCCGTCGGCGTGGGTCTGTACATCGCCTCGCTGGGGCTGCTGTCACTGGCCGTTGGCGCCATGATCCGGCACTCGGCCGGTGCGATCACCACCATGATCGGCGTGATGCTGCTGCCGCTGGTGGCGGCCATGTTCATGTTCTCCGAGTCGCTGCAGGACCTGCAGAAGTTCCTGCTGGAGTGGGCCATCCCGAGCCAGCTCATCGGCATCTACGGGGAGGCTGCGTCGGGCGGGTCCTCCGGTCCCCTCGGCTGGGAGCCGGTGTGGATCATGCTCGGTCTCGCGGTCGTGGCGCTCGGCGGGGCGTACGCGACGATGAGCAGCCGGGACGTCTGACCGCGCGCTCAGTACCTCGGCGCGTTCCTGGACCGCTGCACCTTCGAGGTGCGGCGGTCCTTCGCGTTCCAGCACGCCTTGTGCCAGTGACGGCGGTCGTCCACGCCGCCGTGCTCGGGCCAGGCCACCACGTGGGGCATGCCGGAGGCGATCTCCTGGTCGCATCCGGGGCAGCGGTACCGCTTGCCGGCGGCACTTGCACCCGCGACGTGGCGCACCGACCACTCCTCGCCCTGCCAGGACTCGCTGCTGCCGAAGCCGCCGTACCGGCCTGCGGGGTCGCTCGCTCGCTCGGTGGGCTTCTCGCCGCCTCGGGGGCGGTTGCGGCGCGGGGACACGTGACACCTCACGGGGCAAGTCAGGACAGTTGCCCGTACAGCGTACGGGCCCGGACCGCGACGCCCGTTCCTCCGACGGGTGCGCGCACGTCCTGCATCAGGGCCAGTTACCGGAAAATCGCAACAACTTCACGCCCGCCCGTGCCTTTGGCACGTGTCAGGCGTTGTTGCCTGTAGGGGGAGTGACGCGTCGGCCGCAAGGAGGCAGAAGGCGATGCGCGTTGGAACGTTCGTACTGGCGGCCCAGTTCCCGGGCCAAGGACAGGGGGAGGCACTGCACCGGGCGGTGCGTTCCGCCGAGGTGGCGGAGGAAGCGGGCCTCGACGCCGTATGGCTGGCCGAGCACCACTTCGTGCCGTACGGGGTGTGCCCGTCCGCCGTGACCCTCGCGGCGCTGCTGCTCGGCCGCACCCGCCGCATCCGTGTGGGCACGGCGGTGAGCGTGCTGCCGAGCGCGCATCCCGTGGCGCTGGGCGAGCAGGCCGCACTGCTGCATCTCACGTCCGACGGGCGGTTCACCCTCGGAGTGGGGCGCGGTGGGCCCTGGGTCGACCTGGAGGTGTTCGGCGCCGGCCTGGCCGCGTACGAATCGGGCTTCCCGGAATCCCTCGACCTGCTGCTGCGCTGGCTGCGCGAACCCCGCGTCGGCGCGCAGGGCGAACGGTTCACTTTCCGCGAGGTCGCGGTGGTCCCCCGCCCCGACGAGCTGATCGACGGGCCGTCGGAAGGACCCGAGGTGGTCGTCGCGTGCACGTCCCCGCAGAGCGTCAGGCTCGCGGCGGAGCGATGCCTGCCGATGCTGCTGGGCATGCACTGCGGCGACCAGGAGAAGGCGGACATGGTCGCCCTGTGGCGTACGCACGCTCTCTCCTCGGGACACCCGGCCGCGAAGGTCGCGGCGGCCGGGCATGTGTCGGCCGGCGTCGTCCAGATCGCCGATCGCGCGGACGAGGCGGCGGAGACCCTCGTCAAGGCGATGCCCGACTGGCTCAAGCAGGGCCTGGACGCGCATGTGACGGTCGACGGACGGCACCGCGCGATGCGCGACCCCGTCGCGTACACGGAGCTGCTCTGTACCTTGCATCCGGTGGGGCCGCCGCGCCTGGCCGCGGACCGCCTTGCGGCGACCGCGGAGCGCACCGGCATCACGCGTTTCGCGCTGCTCGCGGAGGGCTCCGGCGACCTCGCCACCACCGAGGAGAACGTCCGGCGGCTGGGCACGGACGTGCTGCCCCTGCTCGACTGACACTCGTCCGTGTCCATGGTTGCGAGGTTCCGGGTCCGACGATGCCGCCGCTCCGACATCTGTGCACCTCCAGTGATGCGGAGCGGCAGCAAAAGACTTCAGCAGTCGCGCAGTTCGGGCGACTGATTGAGCAACTGGCCCCGGATCGAGGTGAAGCGGGCGAGCCGCTCGTCGACCGAGGGGTCCAGCGGGAACACCGCGACGCGGTGGCAGTTCTGGAATGCCAGTCGCACTCCGAAGTGCCGCTGGAGCGCGCCGCGAATCGCGTCACTCGCGAGCGCGCGCAGCAGCTGACCACGTGCCTGCTCGTCCGGCGGAGGCGTCTGGTTGTCGGCGAACTCGCCGCCGTCCACCTTCAGCTGAGCCACCAGAGAACTGATCATCTCCCATGCGTAGGGCAGGGAGGTCCGGACGCAGTCGACGAAAGCTGCTTCGTCGACCTCGCCTCGCTCGGCCTGTTCCAACAGCGCCGGTGAGACGTCGAGCGACATGGGTTCTCCTCTCGCGACCCCGCAGAACAGGGCCTTACGGGCAGGGAAGGAGGAAGTGGACCGAACGACGGCATACCAATGCTGTACGGCGACGCAGAGTGCACGGCCGACGACCTCCTGTCTTCCACGGTAAGTGCGCCGACTTGAGCGCACCAGGAGATTGGGCACACAACCGGCCAAATAACGAAGGGCGCTTCCGGGGCGAATCGCGCAGCGCGGCGTGCTTCGAGTAGCGTTGCGGACCATGCGTCTCGTCATCGCCCGCTGCTCCGTGGACTACGCCGGCCGGCTCACCGCCCACCTGCCCTCCGCCCCCCGTTTGATCCTGGTCAAGGCGGACGGCAGTGTCTCCATCCACGCCGACGACAGGGCGTACAAACCCCTGAACTGGATGTCCCCTCCCTGCACATTGAAGGAGGGCGACGACAGCGTCTGGACCGTCGTGAACAAAGCGGGCGAGAAACTGATCATTACGATGGAGGAAATCCTCCACGATTCGTCGCACGAGCTCGGTGTCGACCCCGGCCTCATCAAGGACGGCGTGGAAGCGCACCTCCAGGAGCTCCTTGCCGACCGGATCGAGACACTTGGCGAGGGGTACAGCCTCATCCGCCGTGAATACCCCACGGCCATCGGCCCGGTGGACATCCTCTGCCGCGACGCCGACGGCGCGACGGTGGCGGTGGAGATCAAGCGCCGGGGCGAGATCGACGGCGTGGAGCAGCTCACCCGCTACCTGGAACTCCTCAACCGCGACCCGCACCTGGCGCCGGTGAAGGGCGTCTTCGCGGCCCAGGAGATCAAGCCCCAGGCCCGTGTCCTGGCGACGGACCGCGGCATCGGCTGCGTGGTCCTGGACTACGAGGCGATGCGCGGCATCGAGGACGACAAACTCCGCCTGTTCTGACACCCCCGTCCCCGCCGGCGCGTTTCACACCCGCCGGGCGGCACCCGGCGCGGGACGCCGCTTCCCCGGGCCGGGCCGCGGTTCGGGGCGCAGCCCCGTCCCGCCGGGGTCCGGGCGCGGCCCGGCACGGCCCGCGATGTCCCAAGTCGGCGCACCGGTCGCCCGGCCCGCCACGGGTGCCGTTCACGGCCGCACGGCTGGGGCCTGCGCCCCGGCAGTACAGCCCCACCGGGCGCCACCTGGGGCGGTGACGCCCGGCCGGCTTCCTCGCAGCGCAGAAGCGGCGCGCGGCCGCCAACACGAGGGCAGGGGCAGCCCCGCCCGTCGAGCTTTCCGGGCCCCGGGCGCGGCCGTGTCCCCCATGAGCTTCGGGCGCAGCCCCCTCCAGGGGTGGGCACAGCCCGGTCCCGCCAAGGGGTTCGGGGCACGGTTCGTCCCGTTACGGCTTCGCGCGCAGCCGGCCCCGCCGAGTGGGCAGGCAGTCCAGCCAGGCCCTCGCCATGCAGACGCAGCCCCGTCAAGGGCTCACCGGGCCCAGCCCCTCAGCGGTTCGGGGCGCAGCCCCGGTCGCGCCAAGGCTCGGGGCGCAGCCCGGCACGGCTTCGCGACACAGGCCCAGCCCCGTCAGGGCCCCCGCGCAGCCCCACCCCGCTGTGCGGGGCAGGCCCGGTCCTCTCAGGGTTTCGCGGAGGGGCGGGGAAAGCGTCCGCGCCGACGAGAAGCGACCCGTCAGATGATCGACGGCGACGCGGACACCGGCCCGCCGCTCGTCATCGTCGCTTCGTTCGACTCGCTCGCGGACGCGCTTCCGCCCGGGGCCGTGGACGTTTCGGTGGGCGTCGGACTCGGGGTCGGGGTCGTGGTCCTCGTCGGCGAAGGCGAAACCGTCGGCGGCGTCGCGACCGGCGGCGGCTTGGGACTCGACGGCGGCTTCGGGCTCGACGGCGGGCGCGAGTCCGAAGGACCCTCCGGCCGTGACGAGCTCGGCGACGGGGTCTCCCCCGGTACCGACGGGCGGTTCGTCGACGCGGGCGTCGTGGCCGACGTGGACGATCCCGTCGGCTTGGCGTCGTCCTTGTCCGCCGACGGATCGTCGGAGACGTCGGCCGTCGGGTCCTCGGCCGTCCAGTCGTCGTCGATGTCGTCCTCGTTCACCGGCTGGCCGTTGCGTACGTCGCGGCCGGGCGGCTCCTCCTGGTCGGAGGTCATGCCCAGGGTGACCACCGTGCCGAGGACCACCGCGAGCAGTGCGCCCGCTCCCGTGGCGACGAGGTTGCGGCGGGCGCCCATGAGGATGGCCGCGCCCCGGCCCGCCGGGCGGCGGGGGCCGTCCGGCGGGGTCTCCTGCTGGTGACCCGTCACCGGCGCGGCGGCGCCGCGGCCCCGGGACCCGGCCAGCGGCAGCCGCTTCGTCAGCGCCGAGGCGGACACGCCCCTCGGGGGCGACACGGGTCCCGCCTCGCCCGGGGCGGCCGGCGCCGGCCCGGACTCGCGGTCGGCGACGAGCGCGAGGGCCCGGCGTCCGGCGACGGTGCCGCTCTTGTCGGCGAGCGCGCCCCGCATACCGATCGACGCCTCGAGTTCGGCCCTGGCCCGTTCCACGTTCCCGGTGCACAGCGCGAGGACGCCCAACTCGTGGTGGAAGTAGGCCTCTTCCGCGACCTCACCGGCGATGCGGGCGGCCTCTGAGCCCATCCGCAGGGCCCGCTCCCAGGCGACCCACTGCCGTCCGGCGGCGAACGCCGGCGCGGCGCTGCGGGCGAGCAGGACGGCCGTGCTGGGATGTCCGGCGTCCCGGCCGGGCACCAGGGCGCTCAGGGCGGCCAGCACGGCGTCCGCCTCTGCCACGGCCCGCTCGGAGCTGACGGAGGGGTGCCCGGCCCACCAGGCGTAGTGCTGGGCGGCGGTGTGCGCGTGGCCGACGGCGTCCTCGTCGTAGGCCTTCTCGCGGAGCTGGGCGAGCACACCGGCCGCCAGCCGGTAGCGCGGGCCGGCCGGGGAGAGCAGTCCGCAGTTCATCAGTTCGCCGAGGGCGGCGTCGGCGTGTGTGTCCCCGACGAGGGCCGGCAGGTGTGCCTGGTGCGGTACCTCGCCGCCGAGGGCGACCGCGAAGCGCAGGGTCTGCCTGGCCGAGTCGCTGAGCCGTGAGGCGAGCAGTGAGGCGGGCGCGGCACCCTCGCCGAGCGACGGCAGGGGTACGTCCTTGCCGCCGGCGGCCGCGAAGGGGGCGAACTCCTCGAAGGCCTCCGGGTCGGTCCGCAGCTCGTCGCACTGACGCAGCAGGGCGGCGGCCTGGACGAACCGCAGGGGCAGGCCCTCCGACTCGAACCAGAGGTCGCCCGCCCAGTTGGACTCCTCCTCCGTCAGCGGCCGGTCCACGGCCTTGCGCAGCAGTTCGAGGGCGGCGGCGCGGCCGAGGCCGCCGAGGAAGACCTCTTCGAGGTGCGAGCCCGTGGCGGGTGCGGCGATGTCCGGGGTGGCCGCGACGAGGAACGCGCATTCCGGTGCGGCGTCGAGCAGCTCGTCGAGGGACGCCCCGCCGAACTCGAGGTCGTCCAGAATGACGACGGCTCCGATGTCGCGCACGAAGCCGGCGAGCGCGTTCCGGTCGGGGCGCATTCCTGGCGAGTCGTAGACGGCCGTGAAGAGTTCGTGGAGCAGCTCCCCGGGCGTGCGGCGGTGGCCGTTGAGACGTACGACCCCGTCGGGCGCGAAGGCGCCGCACTTCGCGGCGACGGCGTCGAGCAGCGAGCTGCGGCCGGAGCCCGCCGGGCCGGTGAGCCGGACGGATCGGCCGCTGCCGAGGAGTCGTACGAGCCGTGCGAGTTCCTCGTCGCGTTCGAGCAGCGGAGGTCGGGGAGCGGCGGGGCCGGGCGGCACGGGGGGCTGCGCGGCACGGAGGAACTCCGCGCGTTGCGCGGCGCTGCGGCGGGTCGGGCGGCCGGGCTGCTCTCCGTCTTGCCCGTCGGCCAGGACGGGCCCTCCGGGCGGGCAGGGTTCGATCTCGCTGCCGTCGACCGGGTTGATCGTGAGCAGGAAGTCGCCGGAGACGAGCTGGACCGTGCGCCGGGGCGTGGGCGTCGACTGTCCGGGCGTAATGGCGTCGCGCGGCGGTCGCACCGGTCCGGCGCCCTCGCCGAAGCTGTCGTTGTCCATGGTCAAAGCTCCCAGATCAGGTTCGCCCGGCCTTGTCGCCGCCAAGATCACTGTCTTGGGGCCGAAGCCGCGTGCGGTGCCTCCCGGCCTTCCTGCACGCTTTGTCGCCTCGGTCCGGAGCCCGCCTCATGGGTCCGTCGAAAGGGCAGGCGATCGAACCCTAGACGTTCGCCGCGCATCGCGAAACCTTCGGGGTGCCGCACGTCCCCGACGTCATGGTCTCAGGAGGATTGCGCTGCTCGCCCCGTTCGTGCCCCCGTCACACATGACGGGACGTTTCCTGCGCGGCGGCCCCGACCGGCCACGTGGCCGCTTCGCCGTACCCGCACCCACCCCGCCGCCGTGTCCGGCCTCGCGCCGGTCACCACCGGCGGCGGGGATCACACCCGAGGAAGCGATTCCGCGGCGAGGCCGCCCTCGATGGCGAGGATGCGGTGCAGCCTCGTCGCCACGAGCAATCGCTGCATCTGCGGCGGCACACCGCGGAGCACCAGCCGGCGGCCGCATCTGCCGGCCCGCCGGTGCGCGCCCATGATGACCCCGAGCCCGGTGGCGTCCCAGGAATCGAGGTGGGTCAGGTCGAGCACCAGGTCGCCGGCTCCGTCGTCGACGGCCGAGTGCAGGACCGTACGGGCGTCCGCCGCGCTGCGGACGTCGAGGCGGCCCCCGACGACCAGCTCGGCGTGGTCGCCCCTGATGTGCATATGCGCTCCCCGAGTGTGCTTACAGTGCCCCGTGTTGGCCCCGTGTCGACTGTGCGGCTGACTGTTCTTCGGTTCTTCTCTGTACTGCAACAACTGACTGCCGCGTAGGCGCAGGGGTTGCTACTTGTAAGCGAACCGATACCGAATTCACCCCGCCGGGTGATGCCGAACCGGTCGATAACGCCTCTTCGGCGTCAGTGCTTGTAGAAGCCCTGCCCACTCTTGCGGCCGATGTCACCGGCATCCACCATCCGGCGCATCAGCTCCGGCGGCGCGAACTTCTCGTCCTGCGACTCGGTGTAGATGTTGCTCGTGGCGTGGAGCAGGATGTCGACGCCGGTCAGATCGGCCGTGGCGAGCGGCCCCATGGCGTGTCCGAAGCCGAGCTTGCAGGCGATGTCGATGTCCTCGGCGCTCGCCACACCCGATTCGTACAGCTTCGCGGCCTCGACGACGAGCGCCGAGATGAGGCGGGTGGTGACGAAGCCGGCGACGTCGCGGTTGACGACGATGCACGTCTTGCCGACCGACTCGGCGAACTCACGCGTGGTGGCGAGGGTTTCGTCGCTCGTCTTGTAGCCGCGCACCAGCTCGCACAGCTGCATCATCGGGACGGGCGAGAAGAAGTGGGCGCCGACGACACGCTCCGGGCGCTCCGTCACCGCCGCGATCTTGGTGATCGGGATGGCGGAGGTGTTGGAGGCGAGGACGGCGTCGTCCCGTACGAGCTTGTCGAGCGCGCGGAAGATCTCGTGCTTGACCTCGAGCTTCTCGAACACCGCCTCGACGACGATGTCCGCGTCGGCGACGGCGTCGAGGTCGGTGGTGGTGGTGATGCGCGCCAACGCCGCGTCCGCGTCGGCCGCTTCGAGCTTGCCCTTGGAGACGAACCTGTCGTACGACGCCTTGATGCCGTCCCTGCCGCGGGTCAGTGCCTCGTCGGTGACGTCACGCAGAACGACGTCCCAGCCTGCCTGGGCAGAGACCTGCGCGATTCCGGAACCCATGAGTCCGGCACCGATGACGGCGAGCTTCCTGGCCACTGCGGCACTCCTTAACGACTGTTTACATGTGCGCTCTCTGCCGGAGATTAGCGGTCGTGAGGGGCCCCTGTGACCGTGAAGAGATGCGCGTCACGTCTCAGATGACGGACATCACACCGGGACGGCCCCTCCCGCTTCCCGGACCGCGCTCCGGGCGGCCCCGGCGCCACGGGCCGCCGGCGCCGGCCGTGACGGTGGGCACACGGGCCTGCCGCCGGCCCGGTGCGTAACTAGGCTGGCTTCATGGTCAATCTGACGCGCATCTACACCCGCACCGGCGACCAGGGCACCACCGCCCTCGGCGACATGAGCCGCACCGCCAAGACCGATCTGCGCATCTCCGCGTACGCCGACGCCAACGAGGCCAACGCGGTCATCGGCACGGCCATCGCGCTGGGGAAGCTGGACGAGGGGGTCGTGAAGGTCCTCGTCCGGGTGCAGAACGACCTCTTCGACGTGGGGGCGGATCTCTCCACGCCGGTCGTCGAGAATCCGAAGTACCCGCCGCTGCGGGTGGAGCAGTCGTACATCGACAAGCTGGAGGCGGATTGCGACCGCTTCCTCGAGGAACTGGAGAAGCTGCGCAGCTTCATCCTTCCTGGCGGCACGCCCGGCGCCGCGCTGCTGCACCAGGCGTGCACGGTCGTACGGCGGGCGGAGCGCTCGACGTGGGCGGCCATGGAAGTGCACGGCGAGACGATGAACGCGCTGACGGCGACGTACCTCAACCGCCTCTCCGACCTCCTGTTCATTCTCGCCAGGGTGGCGAACAAGGAGGTCGGAGACGTGCTGTGGGTGCCGGGCGGGGAGCGCTAGCGCTCGGCGCTGACCGGATCGGGTTCCTGCTCGTCCGCCGGGGCCTTCTTCGGCCGGAACACGTAGGTGAGCGTGATCAGGCCGTGGATGCCCGCCGCACGCCAGGCGCCGTACATCCAGCTCCGAAGCGAATCCGTCCGGCCGGCGTCCCCGACGTACCAGATCGCGATCTGGAGCAGCGCGGTCGCGACGATCGCGCCCACCGCCGTGCCCAGCCAGATCCTGCCCTCGTGCCGGGCGCGGGCCATGCCGTAGCGCGGTGGCTTCGGCGGCGGCGGCGCGCCGGCGAGGCGGTGCGCGGCGTGGCCGTCGAGCCACTTGACGGTGCGGTGGCCGTGACCGACCGTGTAGCCGATGTAGAGGGCGGCCAGGCCGTGTTTCCAGTCCGGCTCCGCGCCGTTCTTGAGGTCGATCGCGGTGGCCACCAGCAGCAGGACCTCCAGCAGCGGTTCGCACAGCAGCAGCGCGGCGCCGGTGCGCGGCATCTTCAGCAGGTAGCGGACGGACAGTCCGGCGGCCAGCAGCACCCAGAAGCCGACCTCACAGATCACGATCAGCGTGACGATCACGGCAGCTCTCCCTTCGTACGGTCCAAGCGTGGCCGCCGGCGGGGACGGATTCGTCGTCGCCGTCGACGAACTGCGACTGCATCCTTCGATGTACCGCGGGCTCACCCCGCGCGCGGACGCCCGGGGGCCGTGGTGCCGTGTTTGATGGACGGGTGACCTTCCCGCGCCCCCACCGTGACGACGTGTTCGCCGCGGCCGCCGGTCTGCTCGGCGGCCTGCTGCTGTACCGGCTGGGGCTGCACAGCCAGGGCGAGTCCCGAACGCCGCTGCCTGACTGGGTGACCCTGGTGCCGCTCGTGGTGACGGCTTTCCTGGAGCTTCTGCGCCGGACCATGCCCCGTACGGCGCTGCTCGTGGGCACGGTCGCCGTGATCGGCGACCAGCTCACGCTCGGCAGCATCGCGACGGTCCTGATGTTCGCGGATATCGTCTATGCGGCTGTCGTCTACGGCACCCCGGCCTCCGCCAGGCGCATCCCGGTCATCACCGCGATGGTCACCATCGCCATGACCGTCGGCTTCCTGGCCTGGTTCAGGGACGCGGCCGCGCTGCTCATCGGCGTCGTCACCGCCCTGGTCGCGTTCTTCCCTGCCGCGACGGGCGCCATCGTCCGCAACCACCGGGAGGCGGCGAACGCCGCCCGGCTGCGGGCCGAACAGACAGCGCTGCTCGCGGAGATGGACCGCACCCAGGCGATCGCGGCGGAGCGCGCCCGGATGGCCCGGGAACTGCACGACATGGTCGCCAATCACCTCTCCGCGATCGCGATCCACTCCACGGCGGCGCTGTCGCTGGACGACGAGGCGACCACCAGGCAGGCGATGACCGTGATCCGCGAGAACAGCGTCGAGGGCCTGGCCGAGATGCGCCGGCTGATCGGACTGCTGCGCGACAGCAGCGGTGACGTGGAGCCGGCCGCCGCACCCACCTTGGCCGGACTCGACGCCCTGGTGGAGCAGGCGAGGACGAACGGCCGGCAGAGCGGGCTGAGCTTCGTGCTCCGTGACGACCGGGAGAAGGCCGCCCGGCTGCCGGCGCCCGTGGAGCTCGCCGGCTACCGCATCGTCCAGGAGTCGCTGACGAACGCCATCAAGCACGCGGAGGCCGGTGAGGTGCGCGTCGAGGTGTCGGGCGGGGCGGGCGACGCGCTGCGGGTGTCGGTGACGAGCCCGTTCGGGCGGCGGCCGGGACCGCGGGCGCCCGGCTCGGGTGCGGGCCTGGTGGGGATGGAGGAACGGGTCGCGCTGCTCGACGGGACGCTCGAGGCCGGTCCGGTGCAGGGCCCGGCCGGCGGACCCGACAAGATCTGGCGCGTACGGGCGGTGCTGCCCGTGGCGGACGACAAGGAGCCATCGGCATGACGGAGCAGGAGGACGACTCGAGGACGGGGGCCCGCATCCGGGTGCTGGTCGCGGAGGACCAGAACGCGGTGCGGGCGGGGCTGGTCCTGATCCTGCGCAGCGCGCCGGACATCGAAGTGGCCGGGGAGGCCGCGGACGGCGAGGAGGCGGTGCGCCTCGCGCGCGAACTGCGCCCGGACGTGGTGCTGATGGATGTGCAGATGCCCAGGCTGGACGGGGTCTCCGCGACGCGGCAGGTGGTCGCGGAGAAGCTGGCCGACGTGCTGGTGCTGACCACGTTCGATCTCGACGAGTACGTCTTCGGGGCGCTGCGGGCGGGGGCGGCCGGCTTCCTGCTGAAGAACACCGAGGCGGGCGACCTGCTCCAGGCGGTGCGGACGGTGGCACGCGGCGAGGGGATGATCGCGCCGGCGGTCACCCGGCGGCTGATCGCGGAGTTCGCCGCGC
This sequence comes from Streptomyces sp. WAC00040, assembly GCF_056835925.1. Lineage (NCBI taxonomy): Bacteria > Bacillati > Actinomycetota > Actinomycetes > Kitasatosporales > Streptomycetaceae > Streptomyces > Streptomyces sp. WAC00040. Next base: position 3,196,361 of record NZ_JAKQZE010000001.1, on the reverse strand, counting down.
CCGGGCCCGTACGGTCGGCGGACGCGCCTGATCCGGCCGTGCTGGACACGTTGACGAGGCGGGAGCGGGAGGTGCTCTCGTGCCTCGGTGAGGGGATGTCGAACGCGGAGATCGCGGTGCGGCTGTCGATGGCGGAGGCCACGGTGAAGACGCACGTCAGCAGACTGCTGGGGAAGCTGGGACTTCGCAGCAGGGTGCAAGCGGCAGTCCTCGCACAGGAGTTGGGCATCTGACCCGGGGCGGGACGACAGGGCGCGGACCCTTGGTCTGGACCTATTGACGATTGGTCCAGACCACCCTAATCTCACCGAGCACACCGCGGTGAGCCCCGCGGTATGCACAGTGCACGGACCACCCCTGACATGTCCGCACTCATCTCGAGGAGCATCCTTGAGCACCGAAGCGCCCCCACGCCCCCGATCACGGTTCAGAGCCACGGCCACCGCGGGACTGACCGCCCTTCTCCTCCCCCTCGCCGCCATGGTGGGACTCGCCTCGCCCGCGGAAGCGGCCACCTCGGCGACGGCCACCTACGCCAAGTCCTCCGACTGGGGCACCGGCTTCGAGGGCAAGTGGACGGTGAAGAACACCGGCACCACGACCATCAACTCCTGGACCGTCGAGTGGGACTTCCCCTCCGGCACCCGCGTCACCTCCGCCTGGGACGCCACCGTCACCAGCTCCGGCGACCACTGGACCGCCAAGAACGTCGGCTGGAACGGCACGCTCGCCCCGGGCGCCTCCGTCTCCTTCGGCTTCAACGGCACCGGCCCGGGCTCCCCGTCCAACTGCAAGCTGAACGGCGCCTCGTGCGACGGCGGCAGCGTGCCGGGTGACAACCCGCCCTCCGCCCCCGGCACCCCCACGGCCTCCGGCATCACCGATACGTCGGTGAACCTCAGCTGGAGAGCGGCCACCGACGACAACGGCATCAAGAACTACGACGTCCTGCGCGACGGCGCCAAGATCGCCACGGTCACCGGCACCACCTACACCAACACCGGCCTGACCGCCGGCACGGACTACTCGTACTCGGTCCAGGCGCGGGACAGCGCCGACCAGACAGGCCCCGTCAGCGGAGCCGTCGCCGTCCGCACCACCGGCGGCGGCGGAGAGCCCGGCCCCGGCGACAAGGTCAAGCTGGGCTACTTCACCAACTGGGGCGTCTACGGACGCAACTACCACGTGAAGAACCTGGTGACCTCCGGCTCCGCGTCCAAGATCACCCACATCAACTACGCCTTCGGCAACGTCAGCGGCGGCAGGTGCACCATCGGTGACGCCTACGCCGACTACGACAAGGCTTACACCGCCGACCAGTCCGTCGACGGCAAGGCCGACACCTGGGACCAGCCGCTGCGCGGCAACTTCAACCAGCTGCGCAAGCTGAAGGCCCAGTACCCGCACATCAAGGTCCTGTGGTCGTTCGGCGGCTGGACCTGGTCCGGCGGCTTCGGCCAGGCCGTGCAGAACCCGGCCGCCTTCGCCCAGTCCTGCTACGACCTGGTCGAGGATCCCCGCTGGGCGGATGTCTTCGACGGCATCGACCTCGACTGGGAGTACCCGAACGCCTGCGGTCTGACCTGCGACACCAGCGGCCCCGCCGCGTTCAAGAACATGATGCAGGCCATGCGCACCAAGTTCGGCGCGAACAACCTGGTCACCGCGGCGGTCACGGCCGACGCCTCGTCCGGTGGCAAGATCGACGCGGCCGACTACGGCGGCGCCGCGCAGTACCTCGACTGGTACAACGTGATGACGTACGACTTCTTCGGCGCCTGGGCGGCCAAGGGCCCCACGGCACCCCACTCCCCGCTCACCTCGTACCCGGGCATCCCGCAGGCCGGATTCAACTCCGCCGAGGCGATCGCCAAGTTCAAGGCGAAAGGTGTGCCGTCCAAGAAGCTGCTGCTGGGCATCGGCTTCTACGGACGCGGCTGGACCGGCGTGACCCAGTCCGCCCCGGGCGGCACGGCCACCGGGCCGGCGGCCGGCACGTACGAGCAGGGCATCGAGGACTACAAGGTCCTCAGGAACAGCTGCCCGGCCACCGGGACGATCGCCGGCACGGCGTACGCCCACTGCGGCACCAACTGGTGGAGCTACGACACCCCGGCGACCGTCACCTCCAAGATGAACTGGGCCAACAACCAGGGCCTCGGCGGTGCGTTCTTCTGGGAGTTCAGCGGTGACACGAGCAACGGAGAGCTCGTCGGCGCGATCAACAGCGGCCTCGGATAGCACCACGGTCCGCTGACGAAGAAGCCCGGGAGAGCCACCTCTCCCGGGCTTTGTCATGCGCTCCGTGGCGTCCCGTGCACGCAGGACATCGCTACGCGACGTTGACCCTCTGGCCGGGCGGGGCCGCCTCCAACCAGGCGAGGAAGCCGGTCAGCGCGTCCTCGCTCATCGACAGCTCCAGCCGGGTCCCGCGGTGCCGGCAGGCGAGCACGACGGAATCGGAGAGGAGCGCCAGCTCCTCCTCGCCCTCCGGCGTGCGGCGGGCCAGCACCTCGATCGCGGAGCGCTCGAGCACCCGGCGGGGCCGGGGCGCGTACGAGAAGATCCGGAACCACTCGATCCGGTCACCGTTGTACCGGGCGACGCCGTACACCCACCCTTTGCCGGAAGCATCGTGATCCTCCACGAGATTCCAGCGCAGACTGCAGTCGAACGTACCGCCGGAGCGCTGGATCAGCCTCCTGCGCAGTCCGAAGACGAACAGTCCGATCAGCACCAGTGCGACGACAGAACCGCTCACAAGCAGAGCGAGGAACATCTCCACCGACCTCCTCGCATCGTCCCGTAACCGAATATCACGTGCACCTGCATCGCCTCAGCCGCGGCACGGCCCGGAGGAGATCCGGGCCGGCCGCGGCTGAGGGTCGAACTTCTCGTGGGGCGCGACTAGCGCACCGCCACCGCACGCAGACGGACGTCGGCGCGCCGCTCGGCGGCGGCGTCCGTGTCCGACTTGGCGCGCTCCAGCGCACGCTCGGCACGCTGGACATCGATCTCGTCCGCCAGCTCGGCGATCTCCGCCAGCAGCGACAGCTTGTTGTCCGCGAACGAGATGAAACCACCGTGCACCGCGGCGACGACGGTCCCACCCTCGCTCGTGCGAATGGTCACCGGGCCCGATTCCAGCACACCCAGCAGCGGCTGGTGACCGGGCATGACGCCGATGTCGCCGGACGTGGTGCGCGCGACGACCAGGGTGGCCTCGCCGGACCAGACACTACGGTCGGCGGCGACCAGCTCGACGTGCAGCTCAGCAGCCAAGGTTGGCTCCTCGGGTCACCACCCGGCGGTCATGCCGGGTGTTGGGTCAATTCTAAGGGGCGTGAAGAAGGGGGCGGGACGTGCCCGCCCCCTTCAGCGAGTCATGCGACTCAGGAGACGCCGAGCTCCTTGGCGTTGGCCTTGAGGTCCTCGATGCCACCGCACATGAAGAACGCCTGCTCGGGGAAGTGGTCGTACTCACCGTCGCAGATCGCGTTGAACGCGGCGATCGACTCGTCGAGCGGCACGTCCGAGCCGTCCACGCCGGTGAACTGCTTGGCGACGTGGGTGTTCTGGGACAGGAAGCGCTCCACGCGACGGGCACGGTGGACAACCAGCTTGTCCTCCTCGCCCAGCTCGTCGATACCGAGAATCGCGATGATGTCCTGGAGGTCCTTGTACTTCTGCAGGATCCCCTTGACGCGCGTGGCGGCGTCGTAGTGCTCCTGCGCGATGTAGCGCGGGTCCAGGATGCGGGACGTGGAGTCCAGCGGGTCCACGGCCGGGTAGATGCCCTTCTCCGAGATCGGACGGGAGAGAACCGTCGTCGCGTCGAGGTGGGCGAACGTGGTGGCCGGGGCCGGGTCGGTCAGGTCGTCCGCGGGGACGTAGATCGCCTGCATCGACGTGATCGAGTGACCACGCGTCGAGGTGATGCGCTCCTGCAGCAGACCCATCTCGTCGGCCAGGTTCGGCTGGTAACCCACCGCGGACGGCATACGGCCGAGCAGGGTGGACACCTCGGAGCCGGCCTGGGTGTACCGGAAGATGTTGTCGATGAAGAAGAGCACGTCCTGCTTCTGCACATCGCGGAAGTACTCCGCCATGGTCAGACCGGCCAGGGCGACACGGAGACGGGTGCCCGGGGGCTCGTCCATCTGACCGAAGACCAGCGCGGTCTTGTCGATGACGCCGGACTCGGACATCTCCTCGATGAGGTCGTTGCCCTCACGGGTACGCTCACCGACGCCCGCGAACACCGACACACCCTCGTGGAGGTTGGCGACGCGGTAGATCATTTCCTGGATCAGCACGGTCTTGCCGACACCGGCACCACCGAACAGACCGATCTTTCCACCCTTGACGTACGGGGTGAGAAGGTCGATGACCTTGACGCCGGTCTCGAACATCTCGGTCTTGGACTCGAGCTGGTCGAAGCTCGGGGCCTTGCGGTGGATCGGCCAGCGCTCGGTGGCGTTGCCGTTCTCCTCGGGGACGTTCAGCACCTCACCGAGCGTGTTGAACACCTTGCCCTTGGTGAAGTCACCGACGGGAACGGTGATGCCGTTGCCCGTGTCGGTCACCGGGGCCTGGCGGACCAGACCGTCGGTGGGCTGCATCGAGATCGCGCGGACCACGCCGTCACCGAGGTGCTGGGCGACCTCGAGGGTCAGCGTCTTGAGCACGCCCTCCTCGGCCGGGTCGGCGACCTGCACGGTCAGGGCGTTGTAGATCTCGGGCATCGCGTCGACGGGGAACTCCACGTCGACGACCGGGCCGATGACCCGGGCGACGCGGCCCGTGGCAGCGGCCGTCTCAACTGTCGTCGTCATTACTTGTCACTCCCCGCGGTCGCGTCGGCCAGGGCGCTGGCTCCACCGACGATCTCGCTGATTTCCTGGGTGATTTCGGCCTGGCGGGCCGCGTTGGCAAGCCGGCCGAGACTCTTGATGAGCTCTCCGGCGTTGTCGGTCGCCGACTTCATCGCGCGGCGGGTGGCGGCGTGCTTGGAGGCAGCCGCCTGGAGCAGCGCGTTGTAGATGCGGCTCTCGACGTAGCGCGGCAGCAGGGCGTCGAGGACGTCCTCGGCCGACGGCTCGAAGTCGAACAGAGGAAGGATCTCGCCCTTCGTCTCCGTCTCCTCCTTCGCCTTCTCGAGGCTGAGAGGCAGCAGCCGCTTCTGAACCGGCGTCTGCGTCAGCATCGAGATGAACTCGGTGAAGACGATGTGGAGCTCGTCCACACCACCCTCGGCCGTGTCCTTCTCGATGGCCGCGATCAGCGGGGCCGCGACCATCTTGGCGTCCGCGTACGTCGGGTTGTCGGTGAAGCCCGTCCACGACTCCGTGACCTTGCGCTCACGGAAGCCGTAGTACGCCACACCCTTGCGGCCGACGATGTACGCGTCGACCTCCTTGCCCTCGCCGTGGAGCCGCTCGGTGAGCTGCTCCGCCGCCTTGAGGGCGTTGGCGGAGTAACCGCCGGCCAGACCGCGGTCGCTCGTGATGAGCAGGATCGCGGCCCGCGTCGGGGTGTCCACCTCGGTGGTCAGGGCGTGGTTCGTCGTCGACCCCGTCGCCACCGCGGTCACCGCGCGGGTGAGCTCGGTCGCGTACGGCGTGGAGGCGGCCACCTGGCGCTGCGCCTTGACGATGCGCGAGGCGGCGATCATCTCCATCGCCTTGGTGATCTTCTTGGTCGCGGTGACGGATTTGATGCGACGCTTGTAGACCCGGAGCTGGGCTCCCATGAGTCAGGTCCCTTCCGTCGTCTACTTGGCGGTGCTGACCGGAGCGTCCTCGCCCAGAAGCTTGCCGTCCGAGGTCTCGAACTGCTTCTTGAACGCGGCGATGGCGTCAGCGACGGACTGGAGGGTGTCGTCCGACATCTTGCCGCCCTCGGCGATGCTGGTCAGGAGCTCCTTGCGCTCACGGCGCAGGTGCTCCAGCAGCTCCGACTCGAAGCGACGGATGTCGGCGACCGGGACGTCGTCCATCTTGCCGGTGGTACCGGCCCAGACGGAGACGACCTGCTCCTCGACGGGCATCGGCTGGTACTGGGCCTGCTTCAGCAGCTCGACCATGCGCTTGCCGCGCTCCATCTGAGCCTTGGAGGCCGCGTCCAGGTCGGAACCGAAGGCGGCGAACGCCTCCAGCTCGCGGTACTGGGCGAGGTCCACACGCAGACGGCCGGAGACCTGCTTCATGGCCTTGTGCTGGGCGGAACCACCCACACGGGAGACCGAGATACCGACGTTCAGGGCCGGACGCTGGCCGGCGTTGAACAGGTCGGACTCCAGGAAGCACTGGCCGTCGGTGATGGAGATGACGTTGGTCGGGATGAACGCCGACACGTCGTTCGCCTTGGTCTCGACGATCGGCAGACCGGTCATCGAACCGGCGCCCATGTCGTCGGAGAGCTTGGCGCAGCGCTCCAGCAGACGCGAGTGCAGGTAGAAGACGTCACCCGGGTAGGCCTCGCGGCCCGGCGGGCGGCGCAGCAGCAGGGACACGGCGCGGTAGGCGTCGGCCTGCTTCGAGAGGTCGTCGAAGATGATGAGGACGTGCTTGCCGTCGTACATCCAGTGCTGGCCGATGGCCGAGCCGGTGTACGGGGCCAGGTACTTGAAGCCGGCCGGGTCGGACGCCGGGGCGGCAACGATCGTCGTGTACTCGAGCGCGCCGGCCTCTTCCAGGGCGCCGCGAACGGACGCGATGGTCGAGCCCTTCTGGCCGATGGCGACGTAGATGCAGCGGACCTGCTTCTTCGGGTCGCCGGAACGCCAGTTGTCACGCTGGTTGATGATCGTGTCGACAGCCAGAGCGGTCTTACCGGTCTGACGGTCACCAATGATCAGCTGACGCTGGCCGCGGCCGATCGGCACCATCGCGTCGACGGCCTTGTAGCCGGTCTGCATCGGCTCGTGCACCGACTTACGGGCCATGACGCCCGGGGCCTGCAGTTCAAGGGCGCGCCGGCCCTCGGTCGCGATCTCGCCGAGGCCGTCGATCGGGTTGCCGAGCGGGTCGACGACACGGCCCAGGTAGCCCTCGCCGACACCGACCGAGAGGACCTCACCGGTGCGGGTGACCGGCTGACCCTCCTCGATACCGTTGAACTCGCCGAGGACGATCGCACCGATCTCGCGCTCCTCGAGGTTGAGGGCGAGACCGAGGGTGCCGTCCTCGAACTTCAGCAGCTCGTTCGCCATGGCCGAGGGAAGACCCTCGACCTTCGCGATACCGTCGCCGGCCAGGCTGACCGTGCCGACCTCCTCGCGCGAGGCCGCGTCCGGCTGGTACGACTGGACATAGTTCTCCAGCGCGTCCCGGATCTCCTCCGGCCGGATCGTGAGCTCCGCCATCTGGGTTCCCTGCTCTCCTTGTTGGGCCCGAAGTTTCTTTGGGGGTCTGGGGGCCGACCCCCAGGAATCTTCTGCAATCTCTGCACGGCCCAACCGGGCCGCTGGTCTTGCTGTTCTGTTCTGCGCTGCGCCGTCAGCCGGCCATGCGACGGGTCGCCTCTTCGAGGCGCTCCGCGATGGTGCCGTTGATGATCTCGTCACCGACCCGCACCGAGATCCCGCCGAGGACCGTGGGGTCCACTTCGAGGTTGAGGTGCATGTCACGGCCGTACATCCGCGCCAGACCCGCGCCGAGGCGCTGCTTCTGCGCCTCGGTCAGCGGCACCGCAGAGGTGACGACGGCGACCATCCGGTCCCGCCGCGCCGCGGCGAGCTTGGACAGGGACTCGAGTCCCGCCTCCAGGCTACGTCCCCGCGGGTGGGTGACGAGACGGACGACCAGACGCTCGGTGACCGGGTCGGCCTTGCCGCCGAGCAGGCTGCTGAGCAGCTCGCCCTTGGCGGTCGCCGTGCCCGACTGGCTGGTCAGTGCCGACCGCAGGTCTTTGCTGGACGAAAGGATCCGGCCGAAGCGGAACAGCTCGTCCTCGACGTTGTCGAGCACACCGGTCTTCTGTGCCGCGGTGAGGTCGGCGGTGCTCGCCAGTTCCTCGAGCGAGTCGACCAGGTCGCGCGACTGCGACCAGCGGGACCGGACCATGCCCTTGACCAGGTCGGCGGTCTCGCCGCTGATCTGACCGGCGAAGATGCGTCCGGCCAGCTCGGCCTTGGCCTCGGCGGCCTGCGCCGGGTCGGTGAGGACCCGACGCAGCGACACCTCTCGGTCGAGCAGCGCGGTGACGGCGGCCAGCTCGCCGGCGAGCTTCGCCGCGTCGACCGACGTGTTGTCGGTCAGCGCGTCGAGAGACTCGTGCGCGGCGGCCAGCGCCTCGCGGCTGGCTCCGTTCATCGGGTGGCCTCGGCCTTCGAAGCGCCGTCCTCGAGCGAGTCGAGGAAGCGGTCGATGGTGCGGCTCTGGCGGGCGTGGTCCTCGAGGGACTCACCGACCAGCTTGCCGGCCAGGTCGGTGGCGAGCTTGCCCACGTCCTGACGCAGCGCGGAGGCCGCGGCCTTGCGGTCGGCCTCGATCTGGGCGTGGCCGGCCGCGATGATCTCCTCACGCTGCCGCTGGCCTTCCGCCTTCATCTCCTGGATGATCGCGGTGCCCTGCTCGGTCGCCTCCTGGCGGAGACGCGCGGCCTCGTGACGGGCCTCGGCGAGCTGCGCCTTGTACTGCTCAAGCACGCTCTCGGCCTCGATCTTGGCCGCGTCGGCCTTCTCCATGCCGCCTTCGATGGCCTCGCGACGCTCTTCCAGAACACGGTTGATGTTCGGGAGGAGCTTCTTCGCGAAGAAGAAGAAGACGATGGCGAAGGCGATCAGGCCGACGAGCAGCTCGGGACCCGGGGGCAGAAGCGGGTTCTGCTCCTCCGTGGCCGCCAGCTGAACGATGTTGGCGATCACATCAGTGCCTTTCGTCGAAAAGTGTCGTCAGTGAGACGTGATTACTGACCGAACACGAACGGCATAACGATGCCGATCAGGGCGAGCGCCTCACAGAAGGCGAAGCCCAGGATCTGGTTGGCACGGATCAGGCCGGCAGCCTCGGGCTGACGGGCAAGGGCCTGGGTGCCGTTACCGAAGACGATGCCGACGCCGATGCCGGGGCCGATCGCGGCGAGGCCGTAGCCGATGGAGCCGAGCGAACCAGTGACCTGGGCGAGGGTCTCAGTGGCAGCCATGCTGATTCTTCCTTTTCATTCACGGACCGGTGGGGGTTGGCCACCGGACAGCTGTGGTGGTTGTGCGGGAGGGCTCAGTGGTGCTCGGCGAGAGCGCCCTGAATGTAGGTGCAGGCCAGGAGGACGAAGACGTACGCCTGGACGGCCTGCACGAAGAGTTCGAAGACGATCATGGCCATGGTCATCACGAAGGAGACGCCGGCGGCCGGGATCATGTAGCTGTTCAACAGGTACCAGGAGGCGACGGTGAACATCACCAGCATCAGGTGACCGGCGAACATGTTGGCGAACAGTCGCACGGCGTGCGTGAACGGCCGGACGAGCAGGTTCGAGAAGAACTCGATGAACGAGACGAGCCACTTGATCGGGCCGAGGCTCGGGTCGTATCCGGTGATGTTCTTCCAACCGCCGGTGAAGCCATGGCGCTTGAAGGTCAGCGACACCCAGATCACGTAGACGATGAACGCCAGGACCGCCGGGTACGCGATGATCGACGACACCGGGAACTGCGCCAGCGGGATCACGGACCAGACGTTCATGATCCAGACGAAGAAGAAGATCGACACCATGAGGGGGACGTACTTCTCGCCCTCGCGCTTGCCGAGCGTCTCGTAGACGATGCCGCGGCGGACGAAGTCGTAGCCCGCCTCGCCGACCATCTGGAGCTTGCCCGGGACGACCTTGGCCTTCCCGAACGCCATCGTGAAGAAGGTGACGATGAGCAGCGTGGTGATGAGCGCGAGCAGCATCACCTTGTTGAACTCGAAGCCACCTACGGTGAAGATCGGCTTGAAGAGGAAGGAGTGCAGGCCCGGCGCCGGAAAGCCACAGCCGTTGTCGGCCAGGATGCGGCAGCTCCAGTCAAAGGCGAGCGTGGTCTGTTCAGCACTCACCGCGGGCTCCTTCGGCGTGACGCATGGGTTCGGCAACCTCGTTGTGTCGGAGCGGCGCGCAGCCGCGAGTCGGCACCGGACTGGTGTTTCGGATGTGGGGGCGGCAATCAGGCATCGAAGCCTCGCGTCGAGCAGGCGTCAGCTCAGATGCCCGCGCCCGCAGTGCCGCAGTTGGCACCGGACGATAGCAGGGTCTCGAACGGGCATTTATACCGGCCCTACCCCTCACGTCGCCGACCCCGTCTTTTCGCCCTGACGGGGAGCAGACGGTTCGGGTTCGACGTAAAGGACCTTGGCCTTCATGTGGGCACGGGCCTGTGCGGCCACCCATACGACGGTGGCTGCGACGAGCGTCGCGGCGAACGCCTTGGGGTTGAACAGCGTCGTGTCCTTGAACATCGCGACGAAGACGAAGAGCACCAGCAACTGCGTCGTGTACAGCATCAGACCCATGGCCTGGAAGAGCTGCGGGAACTGCTTGGCCGTCCGCTGCAGGACCACGATGCCGATCCCCATGAAGACGATGACCACCAGTGCGCCGACGGCCGCGCCGAGTGCCCCCTTGCCACCGGCGACCACGCCACTGATCACAGCGGCGATCGCGCCGGCGGCAGCGGTGGGTACGGCGGTGAGAAGAAGTGAGCGTGCGTCGTTGGACGGCATGGCGGCATCTCCGCTTGCTGGTGGGGGCAAAGTGGTGTCGTCATGGACGAGCGTAGGCCCGGTCCCGAGATGGGCCTCGGGGGCCAACGAACCGTCGCACTACGGTCCTTCGGCGCTGTCTCCGGGTCTCGTGAACGGTATCACAAACTATTTGATGAGGTCTTTACCCAGTGGTGTGCCAACTCTCACACATGAGAGTGAACGTGCCCGTGTGTGCACGACAAGCGGGCGGAATGTCTGGTAATGCAACGGTCTGGCCATCGGGCGTCATCTCACGACCGCGGACATGCCTCCATAGGAGTACAAGGATCCGGCCGCTCCCCGGGTGCACTGGGGCCGAGGAGTGCCTCCTCACGCGGCACGGCACATGCGTCCGGCCCCGGCGCCTCGTAAACCTCACGGCCGGGCGCGGGCGCGCGGATCCGGTCGGCGCAGGGCCGGACGGAACGAACGGATCGGATCAGCGAGCGGAGTCGGCCCTGCTCCGCTCCGGGAAACGGGCCCTTGGTCCCACGGCAGTCGCGCCGTTGACGCCGCTGACTCCCACGCCGACCGGCACGCGCTCCTCCTCCTGCTCGGGAGCGGCCGTGCCGTGCTGCTCGCGAGCGCCGGCCGTGGCCGCCGCGGACCTCGAACGGCGGCGGTAGCGCGGCGGCACGAGGCTCTCCGCCCACCGCGGCGCCCTCGGTGTGAAGCGCGGCAGCAGCAACAGCACCAGGCCGATCGCGCTCAGCCCCACCACCGCCAGCACGATCCACATGGACCTCGAGTGGATCGAGTACGCGACGACGCCGAAGGCGATCAGCGCCGACCAGAAGTACATGATCAGCACGGCCCGGCTGTGCGAGTGGCCGACCTCGAGGAGGCGGTGATGGAGGTGACCGCGGTCCGCCGCGAACGGCGACTGGCCCTTCCAGGTACGGCGGACGATCGCCAGCAGGAGGTCCGCGACCGGGATCGCGATGATGGTCAGCGGCAGCAGCAGCGGGATGAAGACCGGCAGCGCCGCGTGCGTGGCCTGGCGGGTGCCGCCCTCGAAGATCCGCAGGGCGTCCATGTCCACCTGGCCGGTCACGGAGATCGCGGCCGCCGCGAGGACGAGTCCGATCAGCATCGAGCCGGAGTCGCCCATGAAGATCCTGGCGGGGTGCATGTTGTGGGGCAGGAAGCCCAGGCACATGCCCATCAGGATCGCGGTGAACAGGGTGGCCGGGGACGCCGCCTCGATGCCGTAGCTGAACCAGATCCGGTACGCGTAGAGGAAGAACGCGGCGGCCGCGATGCAGACCATGCCGGCCGCGAGACCGTCGAGGCCGTCGACGAAGTTCACCGCGTTGATGGTGATGACCACGAGGGCCACGGTGAGCAGGGTCCCCTGCCAGCTCGTCAGCGAGACGGTTCCCACACCCGGGACCGGGATCCACAGGATCGTCAGGCCCTGTACGACCATGACGCCCGCGGCGATCATCTGCCCGCCCAGTTTGATCAGGGCATCGATCTCGAACTTGTCGTCCAGGACGCCGATGATCCAGATCAGGGCGGCGCCGGAGAGCAGCGCGCGTGGTTCGTTGGAGAGTTCGAAGACGCTGTTCAGGTTCTCCAGATGGTCGGCGACCAGCAGCCCGGCGCACAGGCCGAAGAACATCGCGATGCCGCCCAGTCGGGGCGTCGGCTCGCGGTGTACGTCGCGGGCGCGGATCTCCGGCATCGCGCCGGTGGCGATGGCGAACTTCCTCACCGGCCCGGTGAGCAGATACGTCACCGCGGCCGTGACACATAGCGTCAGCAGGTAATCACGCACGGGCTGCCCCACAGGAATCGCTGGCCATCTCAGCCCCACACCTTAGCTGTGGTAGCCACATGCTTGAGGACACTCGGGGCCCTGTGATGGTTGCACGGCGACGGCACAGCGATGCTGCTACCCCGCGAACGGCGGGAATCCCGCGACGAGAGCCTGCACCTTTCCGCGGATGTCGTGCGGCTCGCCCTGCTCCCGCAGCGCCGCCGTGAACAGGGTCGCGATCCGGTCCATCTCCTTGCGTCCCATGCCCTGCGTGGTGACGGCGGCGGTGCCGAGCCGGATGCCCCGGCCGTCCCCGTACGGCAGCGCGCAGGTGTCCAGGACGATGCCGGCGGCGGCGAGCCGGCCACGGGCCACCCTGCCGTCGACGCCGAGAGGTGCCGGGTCCGCGCCGACGATGTGGGTGTCCGTGCCGTCCGTCAGCACGGCGAAGCCCTCCGCCGCCAGCGCCCCGGCAAGTTCGCGCGCGTTGGCGACGACCTGATGCGCGTACGCGGTGAACGCCGGCGTCGCCGCCTCCCCGAAGGCGACGGCCTTCGCGGCGATGGTGTGCATCTGGGCCCCGCCCTGCGTGAACGGGAACACCGCCCGGTCGATGCGCTCCGCCAGCTCGGAGCCGCACAGGATCATTCCGCCGCGAGGTCCGCGCAGGACCTTGTGGGTGGTGGCGCACACCACGTCCGCGTACGGCACCGGATTCGGCGCCGCACCGCCGGCGACCAGGCCGATGGGGTGCGCGGCGTCCGCGATCAGATAGGCGCCGACCTCGTCCGCGATGTCGCGGAACGTCTCGTAGTCGGGGTGGCGGGGATAGGAGATCGAGCCGCAGACGATCGCCTTCGGCCGGTGCTGCCGGGCCAGATGGCGCACCTGGTGGTAGTCGATGAGACCGGTCTCCGCGTCCACCCCGTAGGCGACGAAGTCGAACCAGCGGCCGGAGAAGTTCGCCGGCGAACCGTGCGTGAGGTGCCCGCCGTACGGGAGCCCCATGGCGAGCACCGTGTCACCGGGCCGCAGCAGGGCCGCGTACGCCGCGAGGACCGCGGAGGAGCCGGAGTGCGGCTGCACATTGGCGTGGTCGGCGCCGAACAGGGCCGTCGCCCGCTCGATCGCGATGCGCTCGGCGGCGTCGACGAGCTCGCAACCGCCGTGGTGGCGGGCGCCCGGATAGCCCTCCGCGTACTTGTTGGCGAGCGGCGACCCGAGAGCGGCGAGCACCGCGGGAGAAGTGAAGTTCTCCGCGGCGATGAGCTGGAGGGTGGTTGCCTGCCGCTGCGACTCCCCGAAGAGGATGTCCGCGATCTGGGGATCCTGACGGCGCAGTGCCTCGAACGACGTCGACGGCACGGAAGGCACTGCGCGGGCTGCATCGGTGACGGACATGACGGCTCCGGGGCCTCGGGGGGAGCTGCGGCACATCCAATGTAGAACCGGCGGACCGTGGCCGCGCGGTGCGTGCGCGACATGGGTACCGGCGGGGGCGTTCCGCTGCGCGGGGCCGTTCCCCACCCCGCCTCTTCAACGAAACCGGGCTCCACCCGGACCCGGCACCGCGCTCGGCGCGGTGTTCGTGGGCTCCGCCCAGTACCCCCGCGCCTCAATCGCCGGCGGGGCCGACGCACTCAGCCCGCCTGAGGGCACCTCGCACGGCCGCCAGGCCGTAGAGGGACGGCAGGGGAACAGGCCCGCCGCGGGCGCCACGCATCCGCGCCGCGCCCGTCAGGACCGCGCCCGGACCCCCGTCAGCGCCGTGACCACCGGGTCCAGCGCCTGATGGATCTCGTCGCCGATCGAGCGGAAGAACGTGATCGGCGCCCCGTACGGATCGAACACCTCGTCCGCGTCCGGGCTCGGTGCCAGCAGCCATCCCCGCAGCGCCGCCGCCGCCCGCACCAGCGCGCGCGCACGTTCGACGACACCGTCCTCGCGGGGGTCGGGGAGGGTCGCCGGGTCTATGGCGCGTACGAGGCGGGTGAACTCCTTGAGCGTGAAGGTCCGCAGGCCCGCCGAGTGGCCCATCGAGATGACCTGCGCACGGTGGTCGCGCGTGGCCGTCAGGACGAGGTCCGCGCGGATGACGTGCTCGTCGAGCAGCTCGCGCCCGACGAACCCGCTCGCGTCCGCTCCGAAGTCCGCGAGGACGATCTCGGCGTTGGCCTCCATCGGGGCGCCCTCGTGGCCCCATGTGCCCGCGCTCTCCACGATCAGGCCGCCCGTGAGGGGATCGCCGAGGCGGTCGCTCAGGGCATGGCGGGTCAGCCGCTCGGTGATGGGCGAGCGGCAGACGTTGCCGGTGCTGACGTGGAGGATGCGGAAGGCCTGGCCGGTGCTGCTGGTTTCCGCTATGCCACGCCCCTGCGGGGCGGTCAATTGGCCACCTCGAGGTCTGGTACGACCTTGCGCAGCTCGTCCGCGGAAAGGGCGCCCTCACGCAGCAGGACCGGCACCTTGCCGGTGACGTCGACGATCGACGACGGCACGATGCCGGGCGTCGGGCCGCCGTCGAGGTAGACGGAGACGGAGTCGCCGAGCATCCCCTGGGCGGCGTCGCAGTCCTCGGGCGAGGGGTGTCCCGTGAGGTTGGCGCTGGAGACGGCCATCGGGCCGACCTCGGTGAGCAGTTCGATGGCGACCGGGTGCAGCGGCATCCGGATCGCGACGGTGCCACGGGTGTCCCCGAGGTTCCACTGCAGGGACGGCTGGTGCTTGGTCACCAGGGTCAGCGCGCCGGGCCAGTAGGCGTCGACGAGCTCCCATGCCTGCTCGGAGAAGTCGGTGACGAGCCCGTGCAGGGTGTTGGGCGAGCCGATGAGGACAGGGGTGGGCATGTTCCGGCCGCGCCCCTTCGCCTCGAGCAGGTCGGCAACGGCCTCGGGGCTGAAGGCGTCCGCACCGATGCCGTACACGGTGTCGGTGGGCAGCACGACGAGCTCTCCGCGGCGGACGGCCGATGCGGCCTCGCGCAGGCCGGTGGTGCGATCCGTCGCGTCGTTGCAGTCGTATCGCCGAGCCATCAGCGGGCCTCCTGGTACACGTGCTTGGTCATGTGCTTGGTCATGGCATGGCCTTGCGGGCGGTGGCGAACCGCGGCCGCTTGTTCAGGTCCGGGTGGTCGGCTGCGTCGGCCCAGCCGGATTCCTCGTTGAAGATCCACGGCACCTGCCCGCCCTGGGTGTCGGCGTGCTCGATGACGACGAGGCCGCCGGGCCGCAGCAGCCGGTGCGCCGTGCGTTCGATGCCGCGGATGGTGTCCAGGCCGTCCTCGCCGGAGAACAGGGCCATCTGCGGGTCGTGGTCGCGCGCCTCGGGCGCGACGTACTCCCACTCGGTGAGCGGGATGTACGGCGGGTTGGAGATGACCAGGTCGACCTGGCCGTCGAGCTCGGGCAGCGCGGTGAGGGCGTCGCCGTGGTGGACGGTGACGCGGGAACCTTCGGCGTTCTTGCGGGTCCACTTCAGGGCGTCCTCGGACAGCTCCACGGCGTGCACGCGCGAACGCGGCACTTCCTGGGCCATCGCGAGCGCGATGGCGCCGGAGCCGGAGCACAGGTCGACGATGAGCGGCTCGACGACGTCCATGGCGCGTACGGCTTCTATCGCCCAGCCGACGACCGACTCGGTCTCGGGGCGCGGCACGAACACCCCGGGGCCGACCTGGAGCTCCAGGTAGCGGAAGAAGGCGCGCCCGGTGATGTGCTGGAGCGGCTCGCGTGCCTCTCGGCGGGCGACGGCCTCCCAGTAGCGGGCGTCGAAGTCCGCGTCCTTGACGTTGTGGAGCTCTCCCCGCTTCACGCCGTGCACGAACGCGGCGAGCTCCTCCGCGTCGAACCGCGGTGACGGCACGCCGGCGTCGGCCAGCCGCTGGGTGGCTTGGGCCACCTCGGCAAGCAGCAGGTTCACGTGCCTACCCTTCCTGTGACGCTCGTGCGGACGATTCTCTGACCTGCGGGACTGCGGGAACTGCACCGGCTCCGCCGGGTCGCGGGCTACTGGGCAGCCGCGAGCTTGGCGGCGGAGTCGGCGTCGACGCACGCCTGGATCACTGCGTCCAGGTCACCGTCGAGCACCTGGTCCAAGTTGTACGCCTTGAAGCCGACGCGGTGGTCCGAGATCCGGTTTTCCGGGAAGTTGTACGTACGGATCTTCTCCGACCGGTCAACCGTTCGGACCTGGCTGCGGCGGGCGTCCGCTGCCTTGCTCTCGGCCTCCTCCTGGGCCGCGGCGAGCAGCCTGGAGCGCAGGATACGCATGGCCTGCTCCTTGTTCTGGAGCTGGCTCTTCTCGTTCTGGCAGGAGGCGACGATGCCGGTCGGCAGGTGCGTGATACGGACGGCGGAGTCGGTCGTGTTGACGGACTGGCCGCCGGGTCCCGACGAACGGTAGACATCGATGCGCAGGTCGTTGGCGTGGATCTCGACGTCGATCTCCTTGGCCTCCGGCGTGACCAGCACACCGGCCGCGGAGGTGTGGATACGGCCCTGGGACTCGGTGGCGGGAACGCGCTGCACGCGGTGCACCCCGCCCTCGTACTTCAGCCGTGCCCAGACACCCTGGCCCGGCTCGGTCGCACCCTGACCGCCCTTGGTCTTGACGGCGACCTGGACGTCCTTGTAGCCGCCGAGCTCCGACTCGGTCGAGTCGATGATCTCGGTCTTCCAGCCGACGCGCTCCGCGTAACGCAGGTACATCCGCAGCAGGTCACCCGCGAACAGGGCGGACTCGTCGCCGCCCGCGCCGGCCTTGACCTCGAGGATGACGTCCTTGTCGTCGCTGGGGTCGCGCGGGACGAGCAGCAGCCGCAGCTTCTCGGTGAGCGCCTCGCGCTGCTTCTCCAGGTCCTTCACCTCGGCGACGAACTCCGGGTCGTCCTGGGCCAGTTCACGGGCCGTCCCGATGTCCTCACCGGTCTGCTTCCAGGCGCGGTACGTGCCGACGATGGGCGTCAGCTCGGCGTAGCGCTTGTTCAGCTTGCGCGCGTTCGCCTGGTCGGCGTGGACCGAAGGGTCGGCGAGCTGCTTCTCGAGATCGGCGTGCTCGCCGATCAGTTCCTCGACCGCTTCGAACATCGATGGCTCCTGGTTTCGTACACGAAGGGGTGGCTGCGGTGGCTGCTCAGAACGGACAAAGCGCCGGTCCCGGCCACCCCGGAGGGGGCGGCCGAGGACCGGCGCAGTGGCTCGCTACTTCTTGGCGGAGCCGGCAGCCTTGCCGAAGCGGGCCTCGAAGCGGGCCACACGGCCACCGGTGTCGAGGATCTTCTGCTTGCCCGTGTAGAACGGGTGGCACTCGGAGCAGACCTCGGCGCGGATGTTGCCGCTCTGGATCGTGCTACGCGTGGTGAATGCCGCACCACAGGTGCAGCTGACCTGGGTCTCGACGTACTCGGGGTGGATGTCGCGCTTCAAGGTGTCTCCTAGGTTCGGGAGGGCGCCGGGTCGCACGGGCGGGGATGCTCGTACGTGAACCGGGGCCGACGTACCAGTCTGCCAGGACTGGCCGTATCTCCCAAAACCGGGGTGGTCGCCGAAGTATTCCTGGCGGTCGAAGTGGGTATTACGGACTCTTCACGACGGCGGCGGCGTCGCCCTTGTCGCCCGCCGAGTCCCGCACCGCGGAGGCAGGGATGGGCCTGTCCTGCTTGAGCGCCGTCCATACCTGCCGCGCGCCGGTCTCGACGGGCACGACACGGTTGGGGTCTGCGGGGTCGTACTCCACCGGCAAGGTGATCATGTCGACGTCCTCCGCGTCGAGGGCGCCGAGCCCTCTGGCGAAGCCCATCAGCTCGTTCACCGAGTCCAGTTCGGAGTCGGGCGTGATCGCCTCGGTGCCGGCGTCGGCGAGGTCGAGGAGCTTCTTCGGGCTGCTGAACACGCCCACGTCCTTGACCTGCTCGATGAACGCCTTCATGAAGGCCTGCTGGAGCTGGATGCGGCCGAGGTCGCTGCCGTCGCCGACGCTCTTGCGGGTGCGTACGAGGCCGAGCGCCTGCTCCCCGTCCAGGCTGTGGGTGCCGGGCGGGAGGCTCAGGTGGCTCTTGCTGTCGTCGATCGGCTGCGTGGTGGTGATGTCGACGCCGCCGAGCTCGTCGACGAGCTTCTTGAAGCCCGTGAAGTCGACCTCGATGTAGTGGTCCATGCGGATGCCGGACATCGCCTCGACCGTCTTCACGGCGCAGGCGGGGCCACCGATCTCGTAGGCGCTGTTGAACATCGCCCGCTCGTCCATGGGGACGTCGGTGCCGTCACGGCCGGTGCAGTCGGGCCGCCCCACCATGGTGTCGCGCGGTACGGACACGACGCTCGCGGTCTTGTGGCCCTCATAGACGTGGACGACCATCGCCGTGTCGGAGCGGGCGGCGCCGTCGTCGTCGCCGTACCCGGAGTTCTGGCCGGACCGTGAGTCGGAGCCGAGCACCAGGACGTCCATGGAGCCGTCGTCGACGTTCTTCGGGCGGTCCTCGCCCAGTGCCGTCTTGATGTCGACGCCCTGGAGGTTCCCGTTGAGCTTGAAGTAGAGAAGGCCGAGGCCGGAGCCGCCGACGAGGACCAGCGCGGCCGCCACCCATGCCACGACCGTCCAGGTCCGGCGGGCCTTCGTGGGCTGCTTGCGGCGTCTGCCGCCGCTTGGTCCCCCCACGCCCCTCGGGCGTAGGGGGACTATTCGGCCGCCGCGACCGTTCTGCTCGCTCATGCTCTCCTCGGCTCTCGCTGCTCCCGCTACCCCCGCCGGTGGTGTTCAGGCGCGGTTTGTCGTATTTGCTCAGACGTCGGAGCAGCGAGAAGCGTTGCACGGCCCGGTGAGAAGTCCCTGAGAACGCCTCGGGCCCACCGCGCGGTGCGCGATGGGCCCGAGGGACAGCTCGAGGGACCTGGTCCACCCTTGTCACCGGCGGTTCTGCCGGCGGCGGAGGTGGACCGGTGGTCCTGCGCCGGGCCCCTGACGGGCCCGGCGGCTGTGGCGAAGCTCTCTCAGTCGTTGCCGTTGCCGGCGGACGGAGTCGTCTTCTGGATCTGAAGCAGGAACTCGCCGTTCGACTTGGTCTGCTTCATCTTGTCGAGCAGCAGCTCGATCGCCTGCTGCTGGTCGAGTGCGTGCAGCACACGACGCAGCTTCCAGGTGACGGCGAGCTCGTCGCTGCCGAGCAGGATCTCTTCCTTACGGGTGCCGGACGCGTCGACGTCCACCGCCGGGAAGATGCGCTTGTCGGCGAGCTTCCGGTCGAGCTTGAGCTCCGCGTTGCCGGTGCCCTTGAACTCCTCGAAGATCACCTCGTCCATCCGCGAGCCGGTGTCGACCAGCGCGGTGGCCAGGATGGTCAGCGAGCCGCCGTCCTCGATGTTGCGCGCGGCGCCGAAGAAGCGCTTCGGCGGGTAGAGCGCGGTCGAGTCGACACCACCGGACAGGATGCGTCCGGAGGCCGGGGCCGCCAGGTTGTAGGCGCGGCCGAGGCGGGTGATCGAGTCCAGCAGGACGACCACGTCGTGACCCAGCTCGACGAGACGCTTGGCGCGCTCGATGGCCAGCTCGGCGACGGTGGTGTGGTCCTCCGCGGGACGGTCGAAGGTCGAGGAGATGACCTCGCCCTTCACCGACCGCTGCATGTCGGTGACCTCTTCCGGACGCTCGTCGACCAGGACGACCATCAGGTGGCACTCAGGGTTGTTGTGGGTGATCGCGTTGGCGATCGCCTGCATGATCATGGTCTTACCGGTCTTCGGCGGGGCCACGATCAGGCCTCGCTGGCCCTTGCCGATCGGCGCGACGAGGTCGATGATCCGGGTCGTCAGCACGCCCGGGTCGGTCTCGAGACGCAGCCGGTCCTGCGGGTACAGCGGGGTCAGCTTGTTGAACTCGGGGCGGCCGCGGCCCGATTCGGGCGCCATGCCGTTGACCGAGTCGAGGCGGACCAGCGCGTTGAACTTCTCGCGGCGCTCGCCTTCCTTGGGCTGGCGCACGGCACCGGTGACGTGGTCACCCTTTCGCAGGCCGTTCTTGCGGACCTGGGCGAGGGAGACGTACACGTCGTTCGGGCCGGGCAGGTAGCCGGAGGTCCGGATGAACGCGTAGTTGTCGAGGATGTCCAGGATGCCCGCGACGGGGATCAGGACGTCGTCGTCGGAGACCTGCGGCTCGCCGGCCTGGAAGTCGTCACGGCCACGGCGGCCACGGCGGTCGCGGTAGCGGCCGCGGCGTCCGCGACGACCACCGGCCTCGTCGTCGAAGTCGTCCTGGGGGCCGGTGCTCTGCTGGCCGCCCTGACGCTGCTGGCGCTGGCCGCCCTGCTGCTGGTCGTCGCCCTTGCCACGGCGGTCACGGTCACGCTGGCGCTCACGGCGCTCGCTGCGGTCGCCGCCCCGGTCGCCACGCTCGCCGCCCCGGTCGCCGCGCTGGCGGTCGCGACGGCCTTCGGCGGTGTCCACGGCGGCGTCCGCCTTGGCCTCGGGGCGCTCGTCGGTCCTGACGTCGGTCTTGACCTCGACGGCGGTGTCCCCGCGGGCCTCGGTACGGGTGTCCGGGCTGCCCGCCTGCGCCGTGGCGCGACGGCGACGGCGCTCACCGGCCGGCTGGTCTTCGCTGGCCGGCTGTCCCGGGATGTCGATCTGCTGCTGGGCGACAGCCTTCTCGGGCTTGTCGGCCTTCTCCGCCTTCTCAGCGGCGGGGGCAGCGGCCTCGTCACCCGTGCGGGTCTTGGACGTGGCGCGGCGCTTGGGCTTGGCGGGGGCCTCGGCGGCGCCCGCGTCGGCGCTCTTCGCCGGGGAGGTCCCTCCGGCCTGCGCCTCCTTGATGACCTCGATCAGCTGGCTCTTGCGCATACGCGCGGTGCCCCTGATGCCGAGGCCGGACGCGACCTGCTGCAGCTCGGCCAGGACCATGCCCTCGAGGCCGGTGCCGGAGCGGCGGCGCCGTGAGGTGGTGCCCGAGGCAGCACCTGTGGCGGGCGCGGCGTTGTCGACGTTGTTGTCGGCAGTCACGCCCATCAGATCGGTGGTGTCGCTCACGAAGGGTCCTTCCCTGGAGCGGACGTCGGCCTTCTGGCTCGGCGACCGGTTGTGCTGTCCGGCTTCGGTCCCGGGTATGGGCCGTGCCGGAGCGGTGGTCCCGCCGGAGAATTGACGGCGGAGAGAGATACATGCATACGTGCAAGGTCCGGCCCGAGGTCCCCCTGCTCGGCCCACTCCTGGAAAAAGCGAGGGGTGTCGTGCCGGTTCCGGAGCGTGCTCGAAACTGCTCAGGCAGGCTGCTCAGGCAGTTTGGGGAGGCTCCCGGAAGAGTGGTGGTCCCGATGAGGGACGCAAAGCGCCGCGTCGTGAAGACGACGGCCGCTGACTTGAGGTTAACACTACCGGCTCCAACAAACATTCCCCCTCTCTCTCACCGGCAATCGTGTGGCAATCGTGTGTCCCTAGGGCGCGAGCGGCAGAACGCTCGCACCCGCGGCGTCGAAGGCGAGCCGGTTGGCCGCCCATCCCTCGCCCGCCAGCCGTGCGACCTTGTCGGCCGCACTGTCCTCGGCCAGCGCGAGCACCGTCGGGCCCGCGCCGGAGATGACTGCGGGGACGCCGTCGGCGCGCAGTCGGTTCACCAGATCGACGCTCTGCGGCATCGCCGGGGCCCGGTACTCCTGGTGGAGACGGTCCTCCGTGGCGGGCAGCAGCAGCTCAGGACGCCTGGTCAGGGCCTCGACGAGGAGAGCGGCCCGGCCTGCGTTGGCGGCGGCGTCGACATGCGGGACGGTGCGCGGGAGAAGCCCGCGGGCCGTCTCCGTGAGTACCGGCTTGGACGGAACGAAAACCACCGGAACGACGGAATCGGCGGGATCCATCCTGATCGCGCGCGCCGCTCCCGATTCGGTCCAGGCGAGGGTGAAACCGCCGAGCAGACAGGCGGCGACATTGTCCGGGTGGCCCTCGATCTCGGTCGCGAGCTCGAGCAGCGCCACGTCGTCGAGCTTCGCGTCGCCCCCTATCGTCACGGCGCGGGCGGCGACGATGCCGGCGCAGATCGCCGCCGAGGAGGAGCCGAGACCGCGGCCGTGCGGGATGCGGTTGGCGCAGACGACCTCGAGGCCGCGCGGCTGACCGCCGAGCAGGTCGAAGGCCGTGCGCAGGGCCCGTACCAGCAGGTGGTTCTCGTCCCGGGGCAGGGTCGACGCGCCCTCACCGGCGATGTCGATGTGCAGACCGGAGTCCGCGACCCGGACGACCACGTCGTCGTACAGACCGAGCGACAGCCCCAGGGCATCGAAGCCCGGACCGAGATTGGCGCTGGTTGCGGGGACGCGCACCCGGACGGCGGCGGCGCGGAACGCTGGACCGGCCATCGCTCGACGACTCTCCTTGGTTCTGAACTGCGGGATGTACACGATTGGTTCGAGAGGCAGGAATACCCGTGGGCCTCGGCGGTGGAAACACCGCGACGGCAACGACACCGCGCATATGCGGCGGGCCGGGTTCGGGTACAGCCTATCGAAGGAAGGTTCACCTGCGACATAGGGCGCACAGGAGGCGCACGATGCGTGTCGCGAGCCTCCTGTGCCTCTACGTATGACGTTGTCCGGGTTGCCATACTTTCCAGTAGGGCAACCGGACGGGCGCAAGCGGTCTTCCGGCCGGATCAGGGCCGCGAGCCGCCCTGTTCACGCCGGACGCCGCGCCGGCTACGCGAGCCCGAGGCGCTCCGCCGCGGCGGCCGAGTCGACCGGGACGGTGACCGGCTGGGGCGCTCCGGCGACCGCCCAGTCGGGGTCCTTCAGGCCGTTGCCGGTGACCGTGCACACGATCTTCTGTCCCGGGTCGACCTTGCCCTGCTCCGCGGCCTTCAGCAGACCGGCGACGGACGCGGCCGAAGCGGGCTCGACGAAGACGCCCTCCTGCGACGCCAACAGGCGGTAGGCGCGCAGGATCTCACGATCCGTCACCTCGTCGATGAAGCCGCCGGACTCGTCGCGTGCGGCGATCGCCTGCGTCCAGGACGCGGGGTTGCCGATCCGGATCGCGGTGGCGATCGTCGACGGGTCCTTCACGACCTCGCCGCGCACGATCGGCGCGGAACCGGACGCCTGGAAGCCCCACATGCGTGGCGTCCGGGAGGACATCGCGTCCGCGGAGTACTCCTTGTACCCCTTCCAGTACGCCGTGATGTTGCCGGCGTTGCCGACGGGCAGCACATGGATGTCGGGGGCATCGCCGAGCGCGTCGACGATCTCGAAGGAGGCGGTCTTCTGACCCTCGATCCGGTACGGGTTGACCGAATTGACCAGCGCCACGGGGTAGTTCTCCGAGAGGCTGCGCGCCAGGTTCAGGCAGTCGTCGAAGTTGCCGTCGACCTGAAGGATCTTCGACCCGTACACGAGGGCCTGGCCCATCTTGCCGAGGGCGATCTTGCCCTGCGGCACGAGGACCGCGCAGACCATCCCGGCGCGCACCGCGTACGCGGCGGCGGAGGCGGAGGTGTTGCCGGTGGAGGCGCAGATGACGGCCTGCGCGCCCTCCTCCTTGGCCCGGGTGATGGCCATCGTCATACCGCGGTCCTTGAAGGACCCGGTGGGGTTGGCGCCCTCGACCTTGAGGTGCACCTCGCATCCCGTGCGCTCGGAGAGGACCTGCGCCGGGACGAGCGGCGTGCCACCCTCACGGAGCGTGACGACCGGCGTCGTGTCCGTGACCGGAAGACGGTCCCGGTACTCCTCGATGATGCCGCGCCACTGGTGGGTGCCGTTGGTGGTCATGGGTCCCTTACTCCCCTTCAACACGCATGATGCTGGCGACACCGCGCACGGTGTCGAGCTTGCGCAGCGCCTCGACGGTCCCTGAAAGGGCGGCGTCGGGCGCGCGGTGGGTGACGACGACGAGAGAGGCCTCGCCGTCCTTGCCCTGCTGGCGCACCGTATCGATGGATACGCCGTGCTCGGCGAAGACCGTCGCGACCTGGGCGAGGACGCCCGGCTTGTCGGCCACGTCGAGGCTGATGTGGTAGCGCGTCACCACGTCGCCCATGGGGCTCACGGGCAGCTGGGTGTACGCCGACTCGCCGGGCCCCGTTGCCTCGGCGAGCTTGTTGCGGCACACGGCGACGAGGTCACCGAGCACGGCGGACGCGGTGGGCGAACCGCCGGCACCGGGGCCGTAGAACATCAGCTGCCCGGCGGCCTCGGCCTCGACGAAGACGGCGTTGTACGCCTCGCGGACCGACGCCAGCGGGTGGCTGAGCGGGATCATCGCGGGGTGCACGCGGGCCGTCACCGACTGCCCGTCCGCCGCACGCTCGCAGATCGCGAGGAGCTTGACGGTGCAGCCCATGCGGCGGGCGGAGGCCATGTCGGCCGCGGTGACCTCGGTGAGGCCCTCGCGGTAGACGTCGTCGAGCCGTACCCGGGTGTGGAAGGCGATGCCCGCGAGGATGGCGGCCTTGGCGGCCGCGTCGAAGCCCTCGACGTCGGCGGTCGGGTCGGCCTCGGCGTATCCGAGGGCGGTCGCCTCGTCGAGCGCCTCCGAGTACCCCGCCCCCGAGCTGTCCATCTTGTCGAGGATGAAGTTGGTCGTGCCGTTGACGATGCCGAGGACGCGGTTGACCTTGTCGCCGGCGAGGGACTCGCGCAGCGGCCTGATCAGCGGGATCGCGCCGGCGACGGCGGCCTCGAAGTACAGGTCGCGGCCGTGCTCCTCGGCGGCGGCGTACAGCGTCGCGCCGTCCTCGGCGAGCAGCGCCTTGTTGGCGGAGACCACAGAGGCGCCGTGCTCGAACGCGGTGGTGATGAGGGTGCGGGCGGGCTCGATGCCGCCGATGACCTCGATGACGACGTCGATGTCGCCGCGTTTGACGAGCGCGGTCGCGTCCGTGGTGATGAGCGCCGGGTCGATGCCCTCGCGCACCTTGGACGGGCGGCGCACGGCGACCCCGGCGAGCTCCACCGGGGCGCCGATACGCGCGGCGAGGTCGTCGGCGTGCGTCGTCATGATGCGCGCCACCTCTGAGCCGACCACTCCACAGCCCAGCAGCGCCACCTTCAGCGGACGCGTACGCATCATCCGACCTCGCTTCTCATTACTTCTTGGATGTGGACCAGTCTCACCCACCGAACCGGAGTTTCTGCCCTCCGTCCGGCATGCGAGACATCTATCTCAACTATCCGACGTCGAGACGCAGGAGATCTTCCTCCGTCTCACGCCGGACGATCACCCGTGCCTCGCCGTCCGCGACGGCGACGACAGGCGGGCGAAGTGCGTGGTTGTAGTTGCTGGCCATGGAACGGCAGTACGCGCCGGTGGCCGGCACGGCGATCAGATCGCCGGGCGCGAGGTCGGCCGGCAGGAACGCGTCCTTGACCACGATGTCGCCACTCTCACAGTGCTTGCCGACTACCCGGCTCAGCATCGGAGCGGCTTCGGACGTCCGCGACACCAGGGCGACGCTGTACTCGGCGTCGTACAGCGCGGTACGGATGTTGTCCGACATGCCGCCGTCGACGCTGACGTACGTACGCAGTCCCTCGAGCGGCTTGACGGTGCCGACCTCGTACAGGGTGAAGGCGGTGGGCCCGACGATCGCACGGCCCGGCTCGACGGAGATGCGCGGCGGGCGCAGCCCGGCGGCCTCACACTCACGGGTGACGATCTCGGTCAGGGACTTCGCGATCTCGTGCGGCTCACGCGGATCGTCCTCGGAGGTGTACGCGATACCGAGGCCGCCGCCGAGGTCGATCTCGGGCAGCTCGACGCCGTGCTCGTCCCGCACCTCGGCGAGCAGCTGCACGACCCGGCGGGCGGAGACCTCGAAGCCGGCCATGTCGAAGATCTGCGAACCGATGTGGGAGTGGATGCCGATCAGCTCGAGCCCGTCGAGCCTCAGCGCCCGCCGCACGGCCTCCGCGGCCTGACCGCCGGCCAGCGCGATGCCGAACTTCTGGTCCTCGTGGGCAGTAGCGATGAACTCGTGCGTGTGGGCCTCGACGCCGACGGTCACCCGGATCTGCACCCGCTGCCGCTTGCCCATGCTCTGGGCGACGTGCGCGACCCGGACGATCTCCTGGAACGAGTCGAGCACGATCCGCCCGACGCCGGCGCCCACCGCCCGCTCGATCTCCTCCACCGACTTGTTGTTGCCGTGGAAGGCGATGCGCTCCGCGGGCATCCCGGCGGCCAGCGCCGTCGCCAGCTCACCGCCCGAGCACACGTCGAGGTTGAGCCCCTCCTCCTTCAGCCACCTGACGACCGCCCGGGACAGGAACGCCTTGCCCGCGTAGAACACGTCCGCGTCCTTGCCGAAGGCGTCGGCCCAGGCGCGGCAGCGGGCACGGAAGTCGGCCTCGTCGAGGAAGTAGGCCGGGGTCCCGAACTCCTCCGCCAGCCTGGTCACTTCGATCCCGCCGACGGACACGACACCGTCGGCGTTACGGGTGACGGTGTCGGCCCACACCTTCGGGTCGAGGGCGTTCAGGTCGGTGGGCGGTGCCGTGTAGTGCCCCTCGGGGAGGACATCGGCATGACGGGGACCGGCGGGGTGTGCGGATCGGCTCATCGGAATCTGGTCTCTCTCACGTCTCACAGATGGTCGGGCGCGCTGATACCGAGCAGGGACAGGCCACCGGCGAGCACCGTCCCGGCGGCTTCGGCAAGAGCGAGCCGGGATCGGTGGGCGGCCGAGGGTTTCTCGTCCCCGACGGGCAGCACGCTGTGCTGGACGCTGCTCTGGAAGGAGAGAAGAGCGTCGGCGGTGACTTCCAGATGCCGGGCAAGCCGATCGGGCGCCCTGAGCCGGGCGGCGTCCGCGAGGACGGCGGGATGATCACCGATGGCGGCGGTGAGAGCGGGGGCCTCCACATGCTCGTCCGGGCTGCCGGCGAACCCGAGCTGCGCGGCGTTACGGGAGAGGGCGCGGGCGCGGGCGTGGGCGTAGCGCACGCGGAAGAGGGGGTTGCGCTCGTGCTGGAGGAGGAGGGGGTGGGGGTTTAGGGGGTCGGCGGGCGCGGGGCGGTCGGCCGGGGACGCGTCCGTGGTGAAGCGGCCGGCCGGAAGGCGGTCCGCCGGGGACCCGTCCGGGGCGGGGCGGTCCGCCGGGGACCCGTCCGGGGCGGGGCGGTCGGTCAGGGGCCGGTCGTGGGCCGCGGCGGCGAGCAGTCCCCACCGGGTGGCGTCCACACCGAGGCGCCGCAGGAGCGTTGCCGCGTCGTCCGCGGCGGGAACGGGTGCGACGTCCGTACGGAGCCGCCCCCGCGCGTGCTGGGCCTCGATGCGTACGCCGAGATCGGCCCAGACGGGGTCGGCGGTGCCTTCACAGAAGGTCCGGCTGAGGGTGCCCTGCGAGAGCAGGATCCGGCGCAGGGTGTCGGCCGTGACGGCTGCTCGTACGTCGGCCCGGTAGGTGGGCTGCTCGACGGCCCCGGTCAGGTCGGTCCAGCCGTACTTCCGGCCGCGCTCCAGGACGTCCCGTACGAGCCGCTGCTGGGTGTCGGACTCGAGGGTGATGTTGAGGAAGCCGGGCCCGGTGATGTCGACGGCGGCGATTCCGGGGGCGGCGGCGATGCGGTGTCCCAGCTCCGCCGCCACTTCGGCGGCAGGCCGTCCGGCCTGCCGTGCCAGCCGCAGCGCGATCCCGGTGGCGTAGTCCCCACGCCCACCGGGCCGGGGCCGCTCGATCTTGACGACCCCGGGGGCGTCGACGCGCAGCGCACCGTCCTCCACGGCACGGCACACGGCGTGCCGCACGGTACGGGAGAGCTCTGCGGGGGTCACGGGACAAGCGTATGGGAGGAAGGGGGGCACTCCGCGAACCGGTTTCGCGATGCGGGCACTGCGGGGGCGGTCGCGGTAACGCGGACGGTGATCGCCTGCGGGGGCAGTCGCGGTTACGCGGACGGTGGTCGCCTGCGCGGAGGTACAGGCGCCGGGCACGGGCACCACCGGTCATCGGCACGCCGCGGTCACGGGCGCGGTCAACCTCTGGCGCTCTCCGCCCGCCCGGCCTCATGCCTGCCGTCGACGGACCGCGGGCCACCCTCCCCGGACTCGCGGGAGTCCCCGGTCCCCCTGGGCTCCCGGTGCATCAACTTCCGCACGACGCGCACGAGCTCTGCCGGCTCGAAGGGCTTGGCGAGGAAGGCTTCGACCCCGGCGGCGACACCGCAGTCGACCTCGTACTGCGTACAGGCACTGATGATCGCGAGGGGGATGTGCCCGGTGCGCGGGTCGTCCCGCAGCAGGGCGGCGGTGCGCAGGCCGTCGAGCCTGGGCATGACCACGTCCAGCGTGATGACGTCCGGCTGTACCTGATGCACCACATCCAGACACTCGGCACCATCGGCCGCGGTCACGACCTCGAAGCCCTCCAGCTCGAGGTTGACCCTGATCAGCTGCCGAATCACCCGGTTGTCATCGACAACGAGCACTCGGCCGGACACGCCGGACACAACTCGAGAGTAGGTCCGAGGACAGGGCTGCGTCCGGGTTTTGCCCACTTCCGACCCGTGCGGGCGAAGGGCGGGAAGGAGGGAGGCGGGTGGACGGTGGATCGTGTACGGGGACGGGGCTCCACGCGGCAGGTCCGCAAGCGGATCGGATCGGGCTGCGGGAGGGTGCTGGGGCTGCTGTCCGGCCAGTGGGCCCGGACCGGAGAATCCCGTTCCGCGGCGGCTCGGAAACCCGTTCCCCAGGACCCGAAATACCTGTTCACGATGACCCTTCGGGAGCTGGTAGGGTTCTACCCGTCGCCACGCAGCAGCGCGGCGCGCGCCCCCGTAGCTCAGGGGATAGAGCAACGGCCTCCGGAGCCGTGTGCGCAGGTTCGAATCCTGCCGGGGGCACCCTGTATGAGGTGCCCAAAGACCCCGTCACCAGCGGAAACGCTGAGGCCGGGGTCTTCGCGTATGTGCAGCCGTATGCCGCTCGGAGTCGCCGTATGACAGAGTCCGCGGCCTATTCGCGGGATGGATCATAAGGCGTCGTCCCAGGTCAGCGCCTCGAAATGGCGAAGGCCCCCGGACAGGTCCAGGGGCCTAGCAGGTGAGCGAATGGATCACCCGTGGATCTCGCGGATCAGGGCATCGTCGTCGTTGAGCTCCAGGCTGTACGGCAGTCCGAAGCGGCCCAGTAGTTCGGCGAACTCTTCGAGGCGCAGCGGGTCGACGACCCCGTTGAGCAAGATTGTCCGGCCTTCGATGGGATCGATCTCGACCTGGCACCAGCCGGTTTCAAGCTCGTAGCCGTACCAGGACGAGGACCTGGACCTCCAGCCGGCCCGCACGAAGTGCTCAGCGACAGCGGATGCGTCGCGGCAACCGCGTACGGTGCCACATACGTTGTTGCCGACATCGATCCACTTGGAATCGAGCCTCTGGCCCTTGTCGGATACGTCCACGCTCGGATTATCAAGCACGACGAAGTCCACCTTCACTCGTACTCGCGCAATAGATCTTCGATCCGGCGGTTGGCGACTTCCTGCCTGCCGTCGAGGCACTTGGCGTACCGGCTGAGCAGAACCTCGACGCTGTTGCCGGCGCGCTCGGCCACCTCAGTGGCGTCCACACCGGCGTTCAGCCACGTAGAGAGGGCGGAGTGCCGGAGGTCGTACGGGCGCCGAGCAAGCGGCGAGGCGACCGCCGCAGGCGGAAGTGCCAGCGTTCGGGCTTCCTGCCAGGCCCGGTAGTAGGTCGAGGAGGAGACCACTCCCCCGTTCTCGCTGAAGAACAGGCGGCCGTCATCGGCGGTCCCAAAGGTGTCGATGTGCTCGCGGAAGATGGTCACGAGCTGGGGAGGGATGGGCACCCGCCGGACGTCCTCGTTAGGTCGGTTCTTCAGCCCGCGGTCATCGTGACTCTCGCCGGAGTCGGTCCACTGCTTGCCCACGCTCGGCCGCGTCCGGTGCAGGAGTGCAGACCCCCACCCGGAGGCCGGGAGTGTCAGGTCCGACTCGGCCAGGCCCACTGCCTCGGCTGGACGAAAGCCACCGAAGTACATGCCGGCGAAGAGCCCGACCAAACGCCGACCGCGGGCCCGCCGGTACCCGCCGACGTAGGAGACGGCGTGCAGCAGTGCCCGGGCCTGCTCAGGGTTCGCGACAACCCGAGGGTCAACCTCCCCGGCCACTTTTGGCTTTTGCCAGCGAATGGACGCGAGCGGATTCTCTGAGAACTCGCCGAGGTCGACTGCATAGTTCATGGCGTTGACGAGGGTGCGCCGCTTTCGGCGAACTGTTTCGGCAGCAGCCGCGGTGCCGTCAAGTTTCAGCTTGAGTGAGTCGAGGACGGCCCGTCCGACAACGGGATCGGCGAGGTCTGCCAGCGGCCGCGAGGCCTTGCCGACCCAATGCAGGGTGTTTCCGATGTCCGTAGGGAGCTCCCTGTCACTCGGCCCCGGGAGGACAAAAGCCCAGGTGCGCAGCGCCTTGCGAAGCACCTCATCGGCGGGCCGACCGGGTCGATCGTCCAAGAGTGCGATCGTCACTGCGGCCAGGGACTCATTGATCCCATCGCGGGTGTTGGGCGCGGCGTGCGGCCATTTCATCGCAAGGTAGCGAAGGGCGAATTCGTACCAGCTCAGCGTGGCTTTCTGCTCGACCATCGAGTCCGGCAGCCCGGATTCTGTGTCGAACTCTTCGCCCTCACGCGCCGCTCGAAGAAGCTTGGAGCGAAAACTGTCGGCGAGCGCTTTGGTCTTACGCGTCTGAGAGAAGGGCTCCCCTGCTACCTTCCATCGCACCTCGTAGGAGGGGCGAACACCCTTCTTGGTCCGGATCGACCACACGCGCACGTCGGTCGACTTCACGCTGCGACGCCCTCCAGCCCACGGAGCCAGGCAGCAAAGTCGGAACGCCACACGCGCAGCTCTCCGTTGGGGAGCTTGAAGGCCGCCGGTCCTTGCCCAAGCTCACGCCACCTGTAGAAGGTCCGGCGGGACACTCCGCCCAGCTCGGCGAGAATCTGCGGAACGGTCATCAGCTCGTCTTTCACGTCAGGCTCCTTCCAGGGCTGCGAGGGCTTCGCGGGCGGTTCCGCGGTTGAGTTGGATGTCGCGGGCGATGGTGGCGGCGAGGGCGGATTCGCCGGGGGTGTGGCCGTGTCCGGCGTACTCCCAGGAGGCGAGGACGAGGACGGTGTCCGGGTCGCCGAGGGCGTCTTGGTCCTGGGCGGCGCGGTAGTCGGCACGGATCTGGCGGAGTGCGCCGAGGGTGGTGGAGTAGCGGCGGGACTTGGTGGAGAAGTGGCCGCGGAAGCCGAGCATGTGAGCCCAGGCCCCGAGCTTGCGGTCCGGGTAGAGCGGGGCGAGGTCGAGGCAGGCCTCGATGAGGCGGCGGGGGTGATCGGGCACTTCCAGGAGGTCGAGGACTTCCCGGTTCCCGATGCGTCGGTCGAGGCTGCCGGTCGACTCGGCGGCCTTGGTGGCGTACTTGGCGACGTAGGACGCGACGGCCTGCTCGGTGATGTCGGAGCCGTCGTCGAAGGCTTTGACCGGGCGGATGTCGAGCTGGGTGCCCCAGCGGAAAGGCCGGCGGGGCTGGTCCCCGGCGGCCGGGACGGTGATCGAGGTGTAGGAGTGGGCGACGGCGGCCCGGATGGAGTCGTCGAGCAGCTGCACGGTGGCCCAGGACGGAGGCGGCGAGTCGGGGCCGTCCGGTCCGTC
This sequence comes from Streptomyces sp. WAC00040, assembly GCF_056835925.1. NCBI lineage: Bacteria > Bacillati > Actinomycetota > Actinomycetes > Kitasatosporales > Streptomycetaceae > Streptomyces > Streptomyces sp. WAC00040. The sequence continues at coordinate 3,164,244 of NZ_JAKQZE010000001.1, read as the reverse complement.
GAGGCGGATCACGGCGTGGAAGTGGATCGCGCCGCGCTTTTGGAATTCGGCGACCTTGCCGTATGAGACGCGCAGCACGTCTTTGAGTTCGCGTTGGGTGAGTCCGGCGCGGGCGGCGATCTCGCGGCGGAGCCGGGTGGTGAAGCGCTGCCAGAGCTGTCCGGCGTGGTTGTTGAACAGGACCGTCCCGGCGTAGTCGTAGGTGGCCGGGTCGAGGGCGGTGCCCAGGGCAGGGTCGTCCTCGGGGTGGCGGGTGCCGCAGCGGCAGACGCCACGGTCGGGCCGGTTGTGGACCGGGCCGAAGGACGGGGCGGTGAGGGTGGCGAAGACGCGCGGGTGGTCGCGGACGGTGGCGGGGATGTCCTTGGTCTCGTCTCCGGCGAGGCCCGCGCGGATGAGGTGGTAGGTATCGCCTGCGTAGGTGTAGGCGCAGGTGGGGCAGCGGGTGGCGCGGCGGTTGCCGCAGGCGACGCGGAGCCGTCCGTCCGGTTCGGTGTCGGTCGAGTAGCGGCGCAGGGTCTCGCCAGTGGTCTTGTCCTTGGCGAGGGTCCAGCCGGTGAGGTGGATGGGGTCGGAGCAGCCGCCGGTGCGGTGAATCTGGTCTTTCCAGCGGTCGAAGCCGGGGGACCCGGCCACCCGCAGGACATCCTCGAGGGTGGCCGGGTCCAGGCCCGCCGCAGTGGCGGTATGCGTCACGCGGCCACCTCGACGCGGGCGGGGATCGGCCGGCGGGCGGGTCGGGTGCCGGTGCCGTGGCAGGCCGGGCAGTGGACGGTGATGGTGCGCAGGTTCCCGTGCCGGTCGCGGCCGCCGAGGGTGACCCGTACGGCGGGGAAGCCGTCGCAGTTCGAGCAGACCCGCACGGGCGTGGTGGTGGGCTGGGCCATGATGGGTGTCCCTTCTTGTCCTTTGCGATGGGTTGGGGCACGGCTCCCGGGGCGGGCAAGACTTGGCGGTTGAGACCGCCCCGGGGGCCGGTCAGCGGCGCTTGTGCTCGGAGGTGATCAGCGAGCGAACGACGAGCGCGCACACGGCGCCCGAAGCCGCGGTGACGGCGACCGCCAGGAGCATCGAGACCAGCACCGCGCCGACGACCAGGACGACGGCGGTGCCGCCACCGACGAGGGCGAGCGCGCTGCCGGGCGTGAGCTGGACCGTGGGCCGGGCAGGCACCGCCGGGGCCACAGGGACCGGGGCGGCGGTCGGGGTGTGCTGGACGATCGCGGTCGGCTCGACGGCGGGCGGGGTGACGATGCCGGTCGGGGTCGGCATGGTCGGGATCTTCGGGCGGAGCATGGCGGTTCTCCGTTCGGTCACTTGGTGGTGTTGTTCACGGCGTCGACGCCGGTGCGGGTGCCGGACTCGATGGCGGGGGCCAGGAAGGTGTCAGCGAGGAGGAAGCCGCCGAGGAGGAGCACCACGATCAGCCAGGTCGGCGGGCGGAAGCGGATACCGAGGTAGCCGAAGACGGCGATGACGAGGACGAGCGGGAGTTCGACGTTCATCGGACGGTCTCCTGTCAGGCGATGCGGCAGCGGTGAGTGCGGGCCGCGAGCTGGGCCGCGGAGGAGCTGGAGTAGTCGGCGGACCAGCCGCAGCGGTCGGCGGTGCAGACGGCGGCGTGCTTGGTGCGCCCGTGCCGGTCGCGGTGCGTGCCGACCTGGATCGGTCCGATCCGCATGACGGAGTGGAAGTGGTCTCGGGCGGGCATCGCGGTGTCCTTTCGATCAGGTGAGTTGGGCGGCGATGGCGTCGGCCATCGGGGCGGGGACGCCGAGGCGAGCGCGCAGAGTGTCGGTGTCGATCCGTGTGCCGGTGGCGGTACGGTGCGCGTCGGCGACCTTGCGGGCGTGCTCGACCAGGGCGGCCGGGACCGGCGGAGCCGGGGCGGGAGCGGGCTCGGGCGCTGCGGGCAGGGCCGGGGTGGGCTCCGGCTCGGTGACGGGACCCGGCTCAGGTGCGGACTCCGGCTCGGCCGGCACAACCTCCACCGCCTCCGGCTCCGGCTCCGGTTCGGGGCCGAGGGCGGGGCCAGCCGTGGTCGGCGAGTGGGCGAGAAGCGTGCCGCCGAGGAAGGCGAGCGCGGGCCATCCGGCGATGCCGAAGCGCAACCAGGCGGGCGGATGCGCCAGGTCGAGGAATCCTGCGGTTGCGACGTTCGCGCCAAGCGAGGCCACCAGGGCGATCAGGAACCAGCACCAGGCGAGCCGGGACGGCCCGTCGTTGCGCAGCCGTCGCCAGGCGGCGACGAGGAGCAGGTCGACGGAGACCGGGTAGGCCCAGGCTTTCCATCCGGTCTGCCCGGCAGCGGCGGCAAGGTCGTGCAGGTGGGCGAAGGACAGGGCCCCGGCGATCACGGCTTGCACCAGGACGGCGTCGACGCGGAGTGAGCGGGTCATGTCTTCACCTCCTCTTGGGGTGTCAGGCGGTCGGGGCGGTGCCGGAGCCGAGGCAGGTCAGGCAGAGCGCGGCCTGTCGGTCGGTGGTCTCGCGGAACTTGCGGGCGGAGCCGACGCGGACTGATTCAGCGGTCTCGCCGGCGCCCTTGCAGTCCGGGCACTTCCTCGCGCGGGGCTTACGGGCGCTGGCCATCACTGCCGCCGCGGAGCGCGACCCAGGGCGCGGGCCACCGCATCGAGGTCAGTCGGCGTGTAGGCGGTGCGCACGCCGGAGATCGACATCCCGGCGGCCTCGGCGAGCTCGGCCAGGGTGTAGGGCCGAGGGCGTGTGAACTCTCGTGCATAAGCCAGGTACTCGCGAATGTCGCGGTCGAACTGATCACGCGTGGACCGCAAGGCAGCGAGCTGACCGAGGAAGTCGTCAGGGGCGAGACCGTCCAGGGTGGCCAAGGGGTGAGGCATGACAGGTCCTCTCAGGTTTCGGGCATGGCGGGGGTAGGGAGTTGGCGCGAGGTGGTCGCGTCGACCGGGTGCGGGTGTGTCAGGCGGAGGCGGGTGCCTCTGTCGCCGGGATCTTGACGAGCGGCACCGTGGGCGGCAGTTCGGGCCGGAAGGCGGCGAGCGCGGGCAGTTCCGGAGTGCGGTGGGCGTGCCGGTTGCAGGCGTTGACGGCCTGGCGCATCGAGGTGCGCGGGGTGCGGATGCGGGCCCAGCCGCCGGTCGAGTCACCGGTGACGGCAAGGCCCGGAGTGTCGGTCGGGATGGAGATGGCGGCCAGGACGGCGTCGGGCGCGATGTCGCCGAAGGCCATGTTGGCGCTGGTTTCGTCGTTGACGCGGTGGGCGGTGCGGGCGGTGAGCTGGGCGCGAAGCATGGTGATGCCCTTGCCGAGTTCGGAGCCGAAGCGCTGCCCGCAGATCTCCAGATAGATGCCGGCGGCGCGGCCGAGCTGGGCCAGGCGGACGAGGGCGGTGATGATGCGGTCCCGACGCGGTTCGTCCGCCTTGGTCGGGGACAGGGCGAGTTCTGCCACCTCGTCCACGAGGACCACGATCGGGACAGGCCGCAGATGGGTCGGGAGGTCCCAGATGTCGGCGGCGATCTCCGCGTCGGGGATGTCGGAGGTGATGCGCTGGTCGGCGCGAACCAGTTGGTAGACGCCCTCCATGTGCGTGACGAGCGCGTCGAGGAGGTCGGCGGCGGTGTCGGGGTTGTCGGCCAGCGCGGAGAACCGGCGGGCCAGCGGGAACAGCTCCACCCCCTGTTTGCAGTCGACGCCGACCAAGGCCACGTCCTGTGCGGCGAGTTCGGCGACCAGATGGCGCTGGTAGACGGACTTGCCGGAGCCCACGGCCCCGATCGTCAGTGCGTGTGGTGAGGTCCGGTAGTCGCGGTAGTGCACGGCACCGTCCTCCCGTAGCGCGACCGGGACCCGCATCGGCATGCGGTCGAGCTTGGCGGGCATCTGCACCCGGGCTAGGACGTCGTAGCCGGTCATCCGCAGCTCGACCACACCGGACCGGATCTCGCGCGAGGTGACGCCTTGCATGGTGAACGAATGCCGCAGCCGGTCCGTGGAGGCGGCGAAGTCGAAAGCGTCTTGACCGGGCCGAAGCCCCAGCCTCAGCACCAGCCCGGTACGGGTCGGGCGCAGGCTCAGGATGCGCGGCGGCCGGGGGTTCGGGACCGGCCGGCGGGCGATTCGAGCCCAGGCCAGCCGCCACCGGGACGGCGGGACCGTGAGCCCGCAGGCGTCCATGACCGAGGCGTACCGGACCAGGACCCGCAGGGCCGCGAGGCCGATGCCGAAGGCGAGCCAGTACCAGGCGGGCCGACGCCACTTGAGCAGCAGCGCCAGCCCGACGACGGCCAGCAGACCCATCGCTGTCCCGGTCACGATCAGGCCGCCTTCGGCTTGCCGGCGTCGGCCGCCAGGGATGTGACGGCGATCGCACGGAAGCTGATGCCGTGCCGCTTCTGGCCGTTGAACTCGTTCTCCCACGGCCGGGCCACCACGCCGGTCAGGCCGACCGGGGTGCCGGTGGTCAGCTCGCCGGTGAACCCGGTCTCCGGAACGGTCAGGCTCAGGATCTCGGCGTTGCCGTTCATCACGAACATGACGTCGATCGTCATCAGCGGTGCACCGGTGTCCCGGTCAGTGGCGACCTCTCCGGTCTGACGGTTGGCAATCTTCGGCTGAGGGGGCTGGGCCACCATCACGACGGCTCCGGTGGTGTCGACGGGAATCTGACGCACAACGATCACTCCTCTAGAAGTGCTGGACTCCGTCACTCATGTACATGAGTGACATGAAGAAGAGTGCATGACTCCTATATATGAGTCAACCCGCCAGGACGAAGAAGTCCCGGCGGGTTGAGGGGAGTTGAGCGAGCGTCAGTCCGATGCGGGGATGCGGTACTCGAAAACGAACTGGTCAGCAGCCATGAGGGTGTCGCAGACCTCCACGACGCGACCCGCTTCGGTGACCGCATTGCGGAGGAGATGAATGACGGGTGCGCCGGGGCTGAGCGCCAGTTCGGATGCTTCGGCCTTGGCGGCCGGGCGCGCTGTCAGCGTCTCGACGAACTCGGCGAAGACGTGGCCGTCGCCCTCCAGCCGAGCGTAGATGCCGCCGGGGCCGGGGTTCTCGGCGAACAGCTCGGGGATGTCCTTCACCACGTCCCACGGCAGGTATGACGTGGCGGTTTCCACCGGGACGCCGTTGCGGAAGTAGAGGCGTCGCCGGGCGAGGACCTGAGTGCCGGCGGGAACGTCGAGCCGTTCGGCGATCTCCTCGGGAGCTTCCATCGGGCCGATGTAGAGGACGCTCACCTTGGCCGTGGCGCCGGACTGGGCAGACTCGGCGAGGTAGGCCGCCTTGCCGCCGCGGCGGTGCGAGGCGCGGAACCGGTCCGAGGAGCGCAGCCGCACGGGCGGCCGGTCCTTCACGATCGAGCCCTTGCCATGGCGGGTGTCCACCAGGCCACTGGCCCTGACCTCCACCATGGCTTTGCGGATGGTGCCGCCGGAAACGCCGTAGCGCTCCACCAGCTCGGATTCGCTGGGCACCAGGTCACCAGGCTTGAGGACGCCTGCCCGGATCTGCTGAATGATCTCGTCGGCGATCTGAACGTACCGAGGTACGGACCTGCCACCTCCTACGGGAGTTCCCACAGTCCTTCTCACTCTCCTATGCTCCTGTACATGAGTAACAGCGCCAGCGAGACCCAGTCAACGCCACTGCACTCCGTGTCCGTGGCGGGAGCAGTGGTGCGCGAGGACGGGCGACTCCTGGCGATCCGTCGAGCGGACAACGGAACCTGGGAGCTGCCGGGCGGGGTCCTCGAACTCACCGAGGCCCCCGAGGAAGGCGTAGCCCGCGAGGTGTGGGAAGAGACTGGTATCCGGGTCGAGGTCGACGAGCTGACCGGGGTCTACAAGAACACCACGCGCGGCATCGTTGCCCTGGTGTTCCGTTGCAAGCCCGCTGGCGGGGTAGAGCGAACCTCAGTCGAATCGACGGCAGTTGATTGGCTCACCCCGGAAGAGATCGCCGAGCGCATGGCCGAGGTCTACGCGGTTCGCCTGCTCGATGCGTTGGACGGTAGCGGCCCTCATGTGCGCAGTCACGACGGCAAGCGTCTCCTGAAGGCCGGCTAAGGCGATCGGATCAGGCGTCGAGCCAGGCACGGCGATCCCGGGCGACGCCGTACACACGCTGCACCTGCGATTGATCAAGAACGCCGGACAGGGGCCCGAGAGCGGAGACCTCACGCTCGCGGTAGACACGGACAGCCACTTGCGTAGCTACAACGTTCAGCTCGGAGACGCCGACGAAGACCAGGACCGGCTGAACCGGGACCGCAAAGCCTGAGTACGTTTCGAGCACTCGTTGAACTCGCTTCGCCTCAGCTCGACTCTTGATCGCGTACGGCTGTGGCTTGCCATGGTTGACCCTGATCATGTCGTCCCCGACCCAGACGGCCTTGCCCTGGTGGTTCTTGGTGTTGACGCTGAACACCCCGCCAGGGCCGATGAGTAGGTGATCAACGTCGACGTCACGAGGTAGCGGGACGGCGTGAAGAACGTGCCAGCCCTGTCGGGTGAGACGGTTCAGCTCGGAGCCCACTCTCTTCTCACCGGCCAGGCCAGTTCGCCATGACTGCATTGGGCTTGGCCGGCGCAAGAGCCAAGCCAATGCCCGTTCTGTCAGCGTTGGGCCGGACTTGTTCAGTCGCTCTCGAAGTGCGGTGCCAGGTGCGTTGGACGCTAAGTCGAACTCAGGGGACAGCGGCGGCAGCTGCGGTGCCGCGGGCAAACCAGGCTTGGTCGTTGACGGCTCATGCATGTGCGGCGCGAGCGCATCCAGAGCAGCCTGTCGATACTTCGGTTCCACAATGGTGACCTCACCGGACCGGCGGTCGAGCCACGCGACAGCGGTGCCGTCAGCCAGATTCGCGTAGAGCCGATCATGCCCGAACCGCTTCCACGACGTGATGCGCAGTTCCTCCACTGAACCCCCAGTGCTCGTAACGACGTTGTCGCTATCGCAGCAGCGGGACCCACGGAGCCACAAGAGCGCCCATGCGGTAAGAGTTTCTCTACTTCATCAAGGCGGCTCGCTCCGCTCGCCGCGCGCGGCCCCGGCTCCAGCGCCGGGTCCCGACGCTCCTGTCTCCGCCCCGCTCCGGGCCCCGGCTCCGCCGGCCGCGCGGCTAGTGCGAGACGTCTTGCCCGAGGTAAGAACGAGGCCGGTACGGGGTTGGGGCGGTCGCCTCCGCGGCTTTAGGCAGCCACCATGGGGCGAGCCTCGAAGATCGGGGCCCACATCGTGCTATTGCGGGCAGGTCCACAGACTGCCCGATTCACGGCAAGCTTACGGGCCCCGATCTCTCGCCCCATGGCAGCTCCCGCCCAAAGCCGCTACGCCGACCTCATTTCCCTACTGCTGGTCCGATCTCATTAGCGTCGACTGATTCGGGGAGTCCGTAGCGAGTGGCCCCCTCGAATGTTGGAAGGTCAAAGTGCGTCGTGCGCATATCTACCGATGCCAGGAGACGGTTAAGTATAACGATCGAGTACAACGTGACCGCATCGTGAAGGCGCGCAAATTCAGACTGCCCGATTGTGAGGCGATCTCCAACGGACAGTCCATAAGAAGGGCAGGCGTCCGTGAAACGTTGGTCTGCTATACCTCCGCGGTGGGCTAGTACGTTCCTCACGTTCTGGGCTTCGAACAGCGCATCGCGCAGGCGAGGGTCGACCGGGCCGCCGAGCCCTACGCAGTCGAGCAATTTTTCGAATTTGGTGACTCCGCTCTTAAGGTCCAGCTTGAGGTCTCTTTGTACTTCACTTACGAGCAGGCGGACTCGTTGCTCGTCTGACAGGCTTAGGAAGTCAGCAATCGGGACCTTGATTCTCGAGAAGACCTGATGCCGCAACACTTCCGGCTTGAAGGCCATCCAGGCTTCCACTGTGTCCTCAACTAGACACTCCAGCGCCCCCCAGATTCCCATGATGGAGTGAGCGTGCAGAAGTCTGAAATCTGCGTCCATTTCGGCTTGAGCGAGAGATACGTCTGCTTGCCTTTGGGCGAGATTGGTCTCGCTTGTTTCCCTCCTCTCGGAATGACTTCAAGCTATTCGGATCCTTCTTCACGCGATCCCAGAGATCATTTATCATGTGCCAGTAAGCATCGGACGCATCCAGGAAAGTGATAATGGCGTTGGTTTTTTCGGTGCGCTTATACGTCCTCGCTCCGACTTTCTCTTCCTCCTGTTTAAGGGCGAGCTGCGACTGCGACTCCACCTGTTTGATATCAAGTTGAGATTTCGCATTCGCTGCCGCGACACTTTTTTGAGTGAGGAATGTAAGCCATCCGACGAGGGCGCCACCAAGTAGAGTGGCGATGATACCGCCGAGCCCGAGCCAAAAAGCTTCGGACAGTGCTGCGTGCAGAGTGCTAGCGGCCATTTCTGATCTCCCTCTCCAGGGACAGGAGGCCCAATGCTTTCCATTCATGCATGCTTCATAGAGGCACGATAACTTTCGATACTGTGAACGGGTGAATAGTTGCGTGCTGGATAATTGCCTAAGGGCCGACACTCGGCGAGCGGGCAAGTGCGAGATCTGCTCCGTATGCTTCTGGGAAGACGACGGGCAGGGCGGTCACGACGCGGATTCGGGTTCGAGGCGGGCCAAGCGGACTGGGCCTCGCCGTAGCTCGGCGCAAGTTCTTGCCAAGGGGCCTGTGACGAGCGGTGCGCTCAGTTCGTGCGTGACCCTTTGCCGGACGAACACCCGCCAGCCTGGCATCCCTAGCTGACATCAACGCCGCCGACGGCAACGAACGGACATGGCGGAATGAGCATCGAGCGGTGGCCGTACGACCGCGTTCTGGCTGTCGCAGGGAACGCTGATCGAACTTACAAGCAAAATGCCTGTGCGGTGTCCCTGGCCTCGGGTCATGGTTACGGTTCAGCCGCCAGCGCGGACCTTGAGGCCCGCAGGGCGCAGGTCCTCGTGCAGGATGCCAAGGTGCGCTTCCTTCCTGAGCTGGACACCAAGTTGAATGTGTGGACTTTGGCCGCCGTTCTTACCGCCCTCTACACGCTGTTTGGCGTCGCCAGGGGATGGTGGCGCGCCACGTTGGGTAAGCGTCGCAGCCTGATCAAGGCCTACCGGCGCCTGGCCCCCTTCGTGCGGGACGACTACGTCAGGGCTCTCTTCGGTGAGCCAGCCTGGAGCCACAAGCAGCACGTGGGGGTCCACGGCAGGGGCGACGATGACGCTCCCGCCCTGCACGACGTCGAGGTGACGGTACGGACATGGGCTCTGGGTACCTTGGGATACCTCGTCACTTGGTGCAACGAGGATGACGAGGTATTGATGTATGGGCTGACCACGTGCAGCCCCCTACTCCGCCCGTCACTCGCCGTGGGCCCCTACAAGGTTCGACTTGGCCGGACCCGCTTGTCGGCTCTGCCGGCGCCGTCGACGGTCGATGACGGGCCGTGGCCAACGTTGGGAGCAAGGCGCTTCTGCTACGCCGAGCAGCACTACTTCGGCAGCCCAGGGGGTTACCGGACGTGGGTGCTCGGTGTGAGTGACACAGGCAGCCCAGCCCTTCCTCCTATCGATTGCACGGCGTGGGAAGAGGCGGAACTTGGCGCCTATCGAGCGCAAGCCGTGATCAATTCCGTACTCATAACCGGTAGTACACCCATCGACCTCAACTCGATACTCCCGTATGGCGTTGCCCCCGATCACGACAGGGTTCGGCTCCTTGACCTCCGCTCCCCTGCACGGATCGCTTTGTCTGTCCGCTGCCGGCATGGTGTCGCGGCGGTACGCAGCTTGAAGTTCCGCGGACGGCGTTCTCGTTAGAGCCGTCGGCAGAGTGAGCGCCTGGCCGAAATCCAAAGCAGCGTGCCAGATCCGTGCCAGATCGAGCGGTCTGCCACGGTCAATCGCAGTGCATGAGGTACAGGAACCCGCTAACGGCCGAGGCTCTGTTGGAGGCTCGTGACCAGCTCAAACGAGTTCTTGATCCCCGCCAGGCTTACAAAGCAGCCCTCCCCACGGCGCCTGGCGACGTGGGCTCCTATCGTGAGATTGGTTCCTGGCCGCCTCACTCACGCCGTCCAGCAATTAGAAGTCGTCGTCCTCGACCCGGACGCGCGCGCCCGCCTGCTGTGCCTTCTGCTCAATGGCTCCCTGTGCACCCTCCGAGGTAATAAGCGTCACGCTCAGGCTAAAGAGCTGGTGGTTAGTCCTGGGTGCATCAAGGACTTTGCTCAGCTCCTTGAGGAGTTGCCAAACCTGTTCACGAGCATCTGGAGCGGTGATGCTGCGGTTGGTTAGTTCGATTATGTACCGCTTGAAGGAGGTGAGATCCGAGCTGCTCGGAGCGGCATCTCCGGTGCTGGCCTCGCCGGACTGTCCCGCCGTGGCCCGGTACTCCTGGTCGTCGACGCCGAACAGCCCGCTGGGCTCTTCGCCACTGAGTGGCTCGCCTGGCTGCTTCGGGATCGGGATCGTCGTGGTGCTCTTCGACGCACCACTGGCGGCGGGCACGGTCTCCGCCGCCTTGACGGCGCGGCGAAGGTTCTGGCTAATGGAGCCGATCGAGATATGTTCCGGAGAGGCGATAGCGAGCTTGTCACCGTCGGAGTCCGCCAGCTCCCAGCCGTTCTTGAGCAGAACGAAGATTGCCTGGCGTATCTCGTCGGTCGCGGTAACCAGGGGGAACAAGGGGTTCTTGTAGAAGGATTGGACAACTTCGCGAGGTGTCAGGGTTCGCTCGAACGTGTCCAGCAGGGCAGCGAGGTAGTCCGCCGAGAGGCCTGCCGTAATCGTTGCGCGACCAGCCTCCACGAGTGCCGCCCACACCTGGTCCCCGCGCAGTGATGACTTGCTGTCGTCGTCGAACCGCTTGAACTCCACATGCAGCCCGTCCGAGGCGCGGACGAGGTACGCGTAGTGCTGGAAAGCCTTCTCGATGTCCTTCTTGAGCTTGTCCTCAGCCTCGGTCACCTTGGTGGTGGCCTCGCGGAGCTCGTCGACATCCTCGGGGTTGAGCTGCTTGAGGACACTGCGCCAGGCAAGAACCTCCCTGGCGCGCTTGCGAGCCACTTCCCGCCGCTGTGTGTTCACGCAGGCCACGATGCAGCTGGCGGCATTGTCCACGCGCAGGGCATCGGGTCCGAGCCCGAGAAGTGCTGTGATTTCGGCGCGACTGATCGTGTCCTTACCGTTGAGGAGCGTCCAGCGGCGCGAGTCGAGCACGACAAGGCGGGTGACGGCCGAGTCCACCCCCTCAAACGTGCGCGGCAGGTCGATAACCCCGGTGGCGGCCGGCGCGTCGATGAAGCGGATCTCGTCAAAGATCCCACGACGAGCGAGTTTCTGCGTCTGCTCCCAAACCAGCTTTTCGCATGAGGGCGGGTCCACCAGCGCCAGGGAGGCGGTGAAGTACATCCGGAGCGTCTGCCTGATGGACAGGTAGTAGCGGCCGGGTGCGTTGGTCGGCTGGGTGATCTCAAGGGCGCCGAGGCCGTCCTCGCCGGTGAGGGCGTTGAAGACCTCCTCGGCGTCGGTGTACGGGGTACCGGGGGCCGGCGTGGGCTCGAGGATAGCCGCAAGCATCTCGCTCTTTGTCGCCCCCCGGCCGCCGCGCGGGCGCGCGACCATCGAGTAGCAGAACAGGGCAGTGGCCATACGCACACCCGCGTGGTCCTGGCGGGCCGTGACACCGGCAGCACGCAGCCGCTCGTCGATGGCGACAGCCCGTCCTGCGGACCCGTCGGTGCTGGTGATGTCGGTGGTGGCGACGGAGCGATAGCCCTGGATGGCCCGGTCGTTGCCCATGAACATGCCGGAGGACAGCAACTGCTCAAGGGCGGTCGTGAGCGGGATGTCGCCTACGCCGATGAGGGCTGGCGCCCAGCGCCCGGTCTGGTGCTCCGTGACCCAGTGCAGCGCAGTCCGGGCGAAGATCGCAACCGTGGAGCGGACGCGCTGGAAGTTTTGGACCTGTGACCACTCCTCTCGCACCAGTCGCATGAGCTCGGGGTGGAACGGGTAACTCGCCTTGACTCGCTCGGTGAAGCCGGTCAAGCCGCGGTTCGGGCCGAGCTTGTCGAGCACCTTGTCCCGCCAGCCGGTATCGCTCGCCGCACCGTACTGTTTGGCTACGTGCGACGCCGCAACGCCCACCTCGGCCGGCTCGAACAGGCGGCGCTGGATGATCGAGGCAAAGTCGTGGGACTCCGTCACCGCGACTCTCCCGTCCGGGCCGTTACGCACGAGTCGCTCGGAAACATAGCTGCGGAAGTCATCGGCGAGCGGGGGATAGCCGCGCTCGTCGAGCTCGCTGCGGATCATAACCACGACACATACGACGCGGGGCACGTCGTCACAGGCGTCCATGAGAGCGTTAAGGAACGCCTTCTCGTTGGGCATGCGGTCGATGTTGGTCGCGTCGGCGAGCTGCAGCACGTAGTCCATGAGCTCGTCGAGGAGAATGAGTACCGGCCGTCCCGCGTCACTGAGCGCCTGCTGCAGCGTCCCCTTGTTGGGCCCGCCCTCGACGTAGTGCCGGTAGCGGTCCATGTCGCCCCCGGTCAGCGACCAGAGGAACCGCTCGAACAGGTTCGTGGCCGGACCGAACGTCTCGCTGGGCTTGCCCGGGCTGAAGTAGTCAGCCGTGAGAACAACGGCCTGGGCACCGGTGAGGTCTACATCGAGACCGCCCTGGCCGGCTTCACCACGGACCTCGCGACCCAGCTCCGTGGCGAAGAACTCCAGCGGTGAGTTGGCCATGTGGTACAGCCCGACGAGGGCGTGGCTCTTGCCTCCACCCATGCCTTGGTCCAGGTGGAACAGCGCCGTGGTCTCGGCGTCGGTGCCTAGCCGGCGAGCGACGCGGCTGAAGAAGCCGACGAGGTTCGGAGTGGGCTGAGTGATGTCGCCGTAGTAGTCGACCTTGCGGTAGGGCACGTCAACGGTCTGGTAGACGGCCTTGTGCAGGCTCATCTGCAGCTCGCCAACTGAACCGTCGGACGCGATGACCTCGGGCCGCAGCGTGAGGACGTCGGCCCAGTGCGAAGCGGTGCCGGTCGACATGCTCAGGACTCCTTGGTGGTGAACGACAGGGTGAGCTGGTTGTCGCGCTCGCCAGCGGCGAGCTCGGTGGCGACGCGGTGCGCGAGGTTGGCGATGGTGCCGGCGTTGCGCTGAACAGCGGTGAGAGCCTTGGCCACTGTGTCGCTGGGCGGTAGCTGCGCGAGGATCTCCCCGACGACGGCCCACAGGTGCGCGTCAGTGGGCTGTCGGTCGGACTGGGCGACGACAGCGGCGACGCTTTCGGTGGCGCCTTGGTCCCAGGCAGCGGCCATGGCCCGGACCACCTCGAACGTTGATGACTTGTCGCTGACAGTGCTCGGCGCGTCGAGTCGCAGCTTGTAGCCACTCTTGCTCTCCGTGAGTAGCGCGCCGCGCAGATCCTCCAGGTGCAGATTGTCCGCCTGCGCCTGGAATCGAGCCTCGCCCTTGGGAACGTCCGAGCGCGCGAAGAGCCGCTGCCAGAAGACGGCGAAGCGGGTCGGCGCATCGAACGTCTCAAGCGGCAGTTCATCCAGCTTGAGCGCCGTGGCATCGCGGACCGCGGTGCGCGCCAGCGTGAGGTAGCGGTCGAGCTCAGCCTGCTTGCCGTCGGGCTTGAGAATCTTGGCGTAGCGGCCGTAGACCTCCATCGCCGGCCCATAGGCAGCCATGAGCTGGTCAGTGAGTGCCAGGCCATCGCGGTCCCACTCCCGCGCGGCCGTCTTGACCCGCTCGGCGACCTCACGGTCGACCTGAGCGGCGGTGGCTACCGGCCGGTTCGCGGCGGCGACACGGCAACCAATCGCTACCGTGACCTTGATGCTCGCCACACCAGTCGAGGCCGTCTCGGTCCTCGACGGCCAGGAACTGGTGACGACGAAGCCGGCATCGTGAAGGGCACCGAGCAGCCGTCGCCACGCGTCCGGGTCGGAATGCCCAAACACGACGACGAGGTGGCCGTCCACGCGCAGCACGCGCCGTGCCTCGCCGAAGGCACGGCTCAGCATCTGCTCGTAGAAGTCGCGAGTTCGGTGCTCGCCAGGGGCGTTGCCGTTCTTGACGATGATTTCGTCGGTCTTGTCCTGCAGGCCGTCACGTCCGGCGTGCTCGAACAAGTCAGGCATCACCTCGCGAAGCGCGCGGCGAAGCCAGACATAGAAGAGGTCCGACGCGTCGGCGTAGTCGATCATGTTGTAGTAGGGCGGGTCAGTGATGACGGCATCCACGGATCCGTCCCGGAAGGGAAGGGCGATCGCAGAGGCTTGCCGGAACCGCCCAGGGCGGCCGGCGGGCGACTCCGCAAGGACTTTCTTAAGAGCGTTGATGCCGCTCTCGCTGACGCTGGACCACGTGCCTGGGCCATTCCCGGGCCCGGTCTCGACGTAGTCGAAGTTGAACGAGACCTTGCTCTCGTTGGAGAAGACGTGGTCAACCTGCGCGCGGTTCTGAGCTGTGCCGTTCGGATTGCCGTGACTGCGCAACTTGGCGCCGCGGGTGGCCACGCGCAGCTGGCGCTGCAGGTTCGCGGCTGCGTACCCGGCCAGCGCAGTGGCGTACTCGGAGCTGACGCCGACCGCAAGGCACTCAGCAGCGATCTCCTGAATTGCACGGGCAGTTGCAACGAACTTGGTCGTCTGCCGCGCATTCATCAAGTTCCCGTATGTGCGATAGCCGTACGCGCTGGCCCTCACGGTGTGGTTGTTCCCCGCAGGTATCACCTCATCGGGTACGGCGCAAAGGCCAGCCAATGACGGCAATGAGGACAGGTCAACCGAACTTGCTGCGTTGACCTCGAGTTCGGTCGGAACCCTGAAAACCTTGCGGGATCCCTGAAGCTCCTCACCGATGGCCAGCAAAGCGTCGCGGTACTGGCCTGCGTGCCCCATGCTTTTCACAGATTCAAGCGTGTGCACGTGGCCGCATGCGGGGAACGGGCACCGCGCGCTCTTCCCCTTCTTGCCGGAAGCCGCAGCGAAGGTTGGCTCCTGGGTCGGCGGTCCCTCGATGACCTCAGTGCGCCACGTATCCTGCTCGGTGACCAGCCGTAGCGACTGTCCGTCATCCTCCGTGTACTTGTACGGGTGCCGGAGGACGAGAGAGCCAATCAGGGGAAAACGGCGCTTGCAGTTGTCGCAGGTGATGGTGACGGCCCACAGGTAGGCCCAGGGGAAGGCTCCGTTGCTGCTGCGTGGATACAGCGGAGATGTTTCCGCCGCGACCCGAGACCCGACCTCAGCCAGAACCTGACGTACGTCCTTGAGCAGGCGGGGCTCGTTTTGGTCGAACAGGCCCTCATCCGCCGAAGGCGGCTCGAAGGGGAGATCCGGCTCCGCAGACCAGTCGCGCAGTGTGTAGTCGGCCAGCAGACGGCCAGCCAAGGTGGCCACCGGGCTCAGATCCGTGCCAACGGCGGTCACGCCGAGGCGGGCCGCTTCGAGTGGAATGATGCCGCGACCGCTAAACATGTCGAGGACGACGGGGCGACCCGCCGGATACTGAGCGGCGATCGCTTGACGGAGCCGCTGCTGCGCGCCCGAGTCCCCGCGCTCGATCGCAAGGCGCACATCGTTATGGTGGATCGCTTGGTTTGGCAGGAGCGCCGCCAGCACAGCGGCGCGCGCCTGAGCGATGGGGCGAGAGGCGAACCAGGTGAAGAGGGCCTTTTCGCTGCGGCCGGATCCGGCCGGGGTGCCGACGGCGGCGTCGACCGAGGAGCACGGGAACCAGTGGTCGATCAGGCGGCTGTGCACGTCACTGACGGTGTCCGCGGTGGCCGTCGTGTCTGTCGACGGCGCTTGGTTGGTGGTGGTCACCGCTGCTCTCCCATCAGCCGACGCAGGTCGGCAACCTTGATTTGGAACCGCTCGATGCGCCGTGGCCCTGTGGCTAGGAGCCTGGCTGGGTCCTGGGCGCGAACGAGAACTGTCGGGGATGTGGCGCAGTCGGCCACGATGTAGAGCCAGTAATCTTGGCCGCGCTGCTGCGCCTGGGCCCACTCGTGCTGCTCCAGCCAGACCGGCTCCAAGCCCGCGTGGAAGCCCTTGACCTCAACGAGGCGTTGTTCTCGGGTCGTGCGGTGCCGGGCGAGCAGGTCGTAGCCGACGCCGGCGGTCTGGCGATCGTCCACGTCGAAACCGAGCCGGCCCAGCTCGGTCAGGACGGTGGCTACCGCGACTGCTTCGCTGTTGGGGTCGTAGCCGAGCTGGTCGGTGCGGGCCTCACCGATGACGTGTGCCCACCCGACCAAGCGGGGAGCGCTTTGCCCGACTCTGCTGATGTCGTCGAGCTGGGCAAGACGGTTGCGCTTGAGCTCCTCGAAGCGGGACATCCGCTCACGCCGTTCGGTGGCAGGCAGATCCTCAAGCTCGTCCATGTAGCGGTACTCGACCTGGTCAAGCTGCTGGCGCGCCTTGTCGACCCACGCCTCCCGCTCCGCGCGGGCCCGGGCAATCTCACGCGTGAGCGCCGCCCGGGCTTCCAGGGCGCTGTCGTGCCGCAGCGCCGGGGACAGGGGCGGCGCGCCATGGCTGGCACCGGTCGGCCTGAGCAGCATGAGGGACTCCCAAGCGCTCTCGAATGCTCCAGCGCCGGAGTACCGGATGAGGACCGGGGACTTGCGGCGCTGCCGCCGGATGCCGTCGTGCACCTCGACCTCGGCGTCGTAGACCAGGAAGGTGTAGTTCGTCAGCGACGCGGGGTCGCTCAGGATCGTGCCCCGGATGAGCTCACTCTCGCCGGTGCGCAGTGCGAGGTCGGTCAGTTCGGCGAACGATTCCTCAGTAGGCCCAAGCACCACGACGTCGTCCAACCCCTGAGAGCCGTCGTTGATGGCCTGCCGAACGGAGGCACCGTCAGCAGCGACCAGCGCGTCGTGCTGGCCGCCGAGTGTCGGCGGCAGCAGCCGGGCCGAGGTGACGCGGCGGATGCCCTTGGCCGGGCCCGGGCCGAGGCGCCACTGCTCGGCACGGGCGAGCTGGTCGACGAACCCGTCGACGATGACGGGGTTGATCGCCTCGAGGCGGTCGCTGCGGAACCGGTCGAGCGCTGCCTCGGTGTTGGCGGGCGTGTGGAGCCGGTCCTCGTCGCTAACTAACTCCCGTGCCTTGGACAGCAACTCGGATGTATCGGGAACGGTGACGGCCTGACCGGCTTGAGCATCGATGAGCGCGCGAGTGTAGTCGAAGCCGGTACGGGCGGCGGTCGCGTCGAGCAAGTCGAAGATCCGTCCCTCGAGCGCTTCTCCGGCAGCCTCAAGGTTGTTGAGCATGACCTCCTGTACCCGCCCCTCGCGGGTATCGGGGGCGACGAGGTGGTAGATGTGCACCGGCTTGGTCTGGCCGATACGGTGCAGTCGGCCCATGCGCTGTTCGAGGCGGACCAGGGACCACGGAATGTCCCAGTTGATCATGACGTGTGCGGACTGCAGATCGATGCCCTCGCCGCCGGCGTCGGTGGAGACCAGAACCTGGAACTCACCGGCGAGGAACCGCTGCTGGAGCTGGTCGCGCTCGTGGTGCCTGACGGCACCCTCGAGGGTCTCGACGCTGTACCCGGCGTGGGCGAACTGACTGGCCAACCAGCGGGCAGTGTCGGCGAACTCGGTAAAGATGAGCAGCTGGCCCTGCCCCGGCGCGATGCCGTGGTGGGTAAGGTGCTTGTGGGTGCGTAGCCACTTCGTGGACGGGCCGGCGGTCGTGGCCAGTCGGATGGTCGCGAGGACCCCGTCTATCGCCGTGAGCTCTTCGCTCTTGCTTCGGCTGCGGGCGTTGACCACGATGCCCTCGGCGCGCTCCCATGCCTCGTCGTCCTCGACGGCAAGGTTGACTGACCCGTCGCCCTGAGTGAACTCGTCAGGTATGGGGCCGTCGACCCGGCTAGACGCCGGCCCCTTGAGGGCCTCGTGCCGTCGCGTAATCGTGGCGGCGGCGGCCACCAGCGAAGACGCGGCGCGCTTGCCGTAAATCGAGCGGGCCAGGGTTGCATTCTCGCCGTAGTAAGTGTCGACGTAGTCCATCACCGCGATGTAGGCCGCGACTTCCGGGCAGCTGAGGTCGATGGACACAGTCTCGGCGTACCGGGGCGGGAAGAGATCATTGCCGTCGAAGTCCTTCAGCTCCTCCTTCATCCTCCGCAGGAAGGACAGAGTCGAGGGCTTCAGTGCATGGTCGTACTCAGTCTTCCGCGGGTCCCAGGGGTACAGCGTGGCATCCAAGAGATTGAGCAAGCCCCGGAAGAAGTGCTCCTTGCCGCGATGCGGCGTAGCAGTGAGCAGGAGGAGGTGGTGGGTACGATTCGCCACCTCTCTCGCAGCGCCGAGGTACTGGGAGGTGGGGGTCAGCCGGTGCGCCTCGTCAAAGACGGCGAGAGACCACGATGCTCGGGCCCCGGAGACCTTGCGCCGGACGTCGGAATTGTAGGTGTACAGGTCCACGCTCACGACCCACACGCTGACGCGTGGATCAAGGTCGCGAGGGTTCCGCGCGATCTCGGGGGTGATCGTAGCCCCCTCAATCGCGAAGTAGCGGCGTAGGTCCCGCTTCCACTTCTCCACCAGGTGCGCGGGCACGATGATCACTGTTCTGCCGGGAACCAGCCCTCGACGGGTGCCCTCGGCTATATACATACCGGTCATGATCGTCTTACCGGTGCCCGGCTCGTCCGCGAGCAGGAATCGCAGACGTGGCTGGGCGAGCATGTGGCTGAAGACGGCCTCGTCCTGGTGCGCGTACGGGCGCAGGGGACGCGTGGCGAGCACCGCTGACCGAATGCGCGGGACGGCGTATTGCATCCACCGGCCCCATAGTGCTGCGAGCGCCTGGGCGGGGTCGCCTTGGGCATCGTTGACAGGTACAGCAGCCGCACGCAGCTCAGCGAGGCTCAGTGCCGTGTCGGTGAGTGTGCCGTCGCTGCGGCGCACCACGAGGTCGACTCCATCGCCAACACCGGTAGCCGCAACGACGGTAGCCATCCCGCCGTCGATGAAGAGTTGGCTGCCAGGGGACGGCAGGTTATCCGAGCTCTTCCCGCCCATACCTCACCCCGCTCGCAGCTAACAGTGCCACCGGACTACGTGGGCTGGGAGCCCGCGGAGCCCAGTACCCCTAAACCGCACAGCCACTCGCGCCGAACTGCGTGTACGAGAAGGGGAGTTCGATACTAGAGCCTTTACGGCCGCCGACCGCTCGGATGTTGCGGCCCGTCACCCAAGGGCAGAGCATCACTGATGACCAGTCATGTCGATCATCATGCATACCGCGAAGGAAGTATGGAGACTGCGTGATCAAAGTGTGATCTGAAGCTCCACGGCGCCCCTTCGCCATGGTCCAGCCCTGACGCCACGAACCATGTGCCACAGGCGCGCCACATCCAGCGGAACGTCAGTGCGGCCTAGCCGTCGAACTCCCACCACATAGGAGGAAGATCGGCGAGTGGACCTGGTGGCTTGAGCGCTTTGCCCTTGATCTCGGGCTTGGCCTGCACGATGCGAGGCCGAGGACGCCGTGCTGCCTGAGCGGCTGCCCTCTTTTCCAGCCAAAGGGCGCGCGCCTCGGCAGCCTGGTCTTCGTGCCGCTGCGCCCGCTCCGGTGTCCGCTCGTTACTGGACTTGGGACCTCGCTGCGGTTGGGCCGCAGTAGCCGCGGCACCCTGCAATTTGCGGTGGCATGGTCGGCACCGATAGCCCTCGGGGTACGGCCTCATTCGTGCCACGTTCCGACAGTCCGGCTGGCTGCATACGACGGCGTTCAAGCTGCCCCCCTTGGACGCAAGATGCACACACGCTACTCAGTGTGTCCGGGAAGTAACAGTCTTCGGGGCAGATAGCGCACTGTGCCGTCGTTGACGTGCCAGAGCACCCCCGGGTTGCAGTGCCAACCTGTAAGGACTGGCTGCAGCCAACGGCCGCGCTCGATCGGGGGCTGGCGAGCTCGGGGCATCCCTAAGCTGGAAGATCCCCGGATCTGTGGCCTATCTGTGGACTCGATGGCTCCACCTACCCTGTTGCAAGGACGTGACCTGCGGCTTTGCCATGGACTCCAACGGCCTCCGGAGCCGGGTGCGCAGGTTCGAATCCTGCCGGGGCACCCTGCATGAGGTGCCCAAAGACCCCGTCACCAGCGGAAAAGCTGAGGCCAGGGTCCTCACGTGTGCCCGAGGGCACCGCCAGAACTGGGCGTGCAGGTCCCGGTCCGGGCCGGTTCCCAGCGGTAGGGCCTCGACGGGTTTCGTCCATGCCCAGCACTGCGACCTCGGGCAGCGGTGCCTCCATGGCTGTGCGGGCTTTGCCGCGGAAGGCGTTATCACGGTCGGCCAGGCAAATGCAGGTCCTGGGCAGCCAGGATGACCGTGGATCCGGCATCGCGAACTCTGCGTCCCGCCCAGGCTCAGAGCCCAGCAACGTCGTGTCGTTGACCATGTCCGCCGGCTCCTGCACGACCGTTCTGTGTAGCGAACGGAGGTGATCGCTCAGGGCCGCAGCATCCTGGATCCGTCACCGTGCCCGAAGGCGTCACAACAATCGGCTGAGTGTGGTTCGCTGCCGGAGTGACTCAGGACTTGGAGATCGTCGCATTCGAATCCGCCGAGGCGTTCGAGGCATGGCTCGGCGAGAACCACGCCGTCTCGTCCGGCATCTGGCTCAAGCTTCGCAAGAAGGGTCCCGGAGTCGTCTCGCTGGACTACGCCCAGGCGCTCGACGCGGCACTCTGTTACGGCTGGATCGACGGCCAGAAGGCGAAGTTCGACGACCAGTGGTGGCTCCAGCGGTTCTCCCCGCGCAGGCCGGGCAGCAAGTGGTCCAAGATCAACCGGGACAAGGTGGCCACCCTGATCGAGCAGGGCCGGATGCGTCCGCCGGGGCAGGCCGAGATCGACCGGGCCAAGGCGGACGGCCGCTGGGAGGCGGCCTACGACAGCGCGAGAACCGCCACGGTGCCGGACGACCTCGCGGCGGCCCTGACCGCCGCCCCGGCCGCGGCGGCGTTCTTCAGGACCCTGGACCGGCAGAACCGCTACGCGATCCTGTACCGGATCCAGGACGCCAAGAAGGCCGAGACCCGGGCGCGCCGGATCGAGAAGTACGTAGCGATGCTGGCGGAGGGCGACAAGCCGTACCCGTAGTCGCGGAGAGGGCCCACGGCTCACATGGTGCCCTGGGCTCCCGGCACGCCTACGGACCCGGCAGCAGCCACCGTGCCCTCACCGGATCCCGGGTCCGGCGCCTGACGACTTCCCTCCATGCCGAACTCACCTACGCCTATGGCGTAGTCGTGCTCCTCCAACCCCGAAGCCGGCACGTCATGGATGTTGCCGACCAGCCGGGGGGTCGGCTGAGGATCAACCGCTTGCTTGCGGTCGCGGACCGCGGCCGAGCGCTCGGCTCCTCTGCCGAACCGCCCCGGCTGCTGAGACCCCACGCAATGCCCTCGGATCCGGCGTCGTCACGGCACCGTGAACCAGCAGACGTCACCTGAGTCGGGCAACCGGGAATGCGAACCGGCCTCTGCCGCGATCCGGGCAAGGGCCTCGGCCTTGTTCAGCCGCCAGAGCAGGAACGGCTCTTGGGCGGACTCCGTCAGGTCGCCCGCTCGCGCTCCGGCGTCGTACAGGTCGCCGACGATCCGCAGGAGCAACGTCAACTGCTCCTGGAACGGCGCTCCACGTCCGAGCAGGACCCCCACGGAGCCGCCGATGACAGAGAAGCCGAGCCAGTCGTCGTGGGCGTACCGGACCAGATACTCCAGCTCGCGGCGGTATGCGTCTGAGTCATCGTCTTCCTTGCTCCATGCGGAGGTTCACGCGCGCGGCCGCGCTCCTCTCCCATTCGGTCATGCGCGCGGCCGCATCCTGCCGAACCGGATCCGCCAGTGCCATCCGGCTGCCGGACTCCAAGGCGTCGCCCGCGTTCATGACAAGCATGATCACTTGCGCATATCGCTGAAACGATTTCCTACGGGCTGGGTGCACTGCTGAAAGGAGTGAGACGCACGAGGCGTCCGGAGCTGCGTGCAACTGCGGCAGGTTCGAGTCCTGGCCGGGCATCGCGGGCCCCGCGCTGGTGGGGGCCGGTGGACGGGTTCGGCCCCGCCCCCGGTTGCCGGGGGCGGGGCCGAAGCCGCTACGAACGGTGCTGTGGTGGGGCTACTCCTGGCCGGCGGTGCGGCGGCGCTTCCACCACACCAGGCCTCCGCCCACGGCAGCGAGGGCCGCGGCGAGTCCGGCGATCAGTCCGACCGGCGTGCTGGAGCCGGTGTCGGCGAGATCGCCTCCCGGGCCCTTCCCGCCGCTGCCGCCACCGGTCCCGCCGGTGGCCGGCGGCGTGCTCGGCGCGGTGGGCTTGTCCGTCGGCTCACCCGGCTCGGTCGGCGTGGGGGTCGGCTTCGGTGTGGGAGTCGGCGTCGGGTCCGGAGTGTCACCGCCGCCGGAGACGTCGGAGGCGACGGTGTTGCCGCCCAGTAGCAGCAGGTTCGCGTTCCCGTCCTTGGCGTTGTCCGTCAGCGTGCGCACCGATGACTTCGTCTCCCGGGGGAGGTAGGGGTGCTCGGTGTCGAAGCGGGCCTTGACCATGTTCTGCTTGGGCTGCTTGGAGAAGTCCACCCCGCCCACGCTCATGGTGTAGGGGCCGCCGCCGGCGTCGTGCTCCCACTGCTGCTCACCCTCACGCAGCGACTTCAGGTACGCCTGGAACACGCTCTCCCGCGTCCAGTCCTTGTTCTCGCCGCGCAGCGGCCATGAGGAGACGTCGTTGCTGTTGATGACCTTGTGGTAGTCGGTCGGGGCCTTGGCGTCCTGCTGGCGGATGAACTCGGCCGCCACACGGGCCGTGTAGACGCGGCGCAGGTCGGCGTAGCGCGGGTCGTTGTTCACGCGCCTTTCGACCTCGGGCATGATCAGCCGGTTCATGCGGTCCTCGGTGGCCTTCTTCTCGGCCTCGTCGAACTCGCACAGGTAGGGGTCGCCGGGCATGTTGTCGATCTTCAGGTACTGCGCCTTGACCTTCAGCGGCGTGTCCAGGATGTGGATGCCGCCTTTCTCCTCGCGGACGACCGCGGTGTCCGGTTCGATCCAGTTGCGGACCTGGAACCAGCAGGGGATGCCATCGGCGTTGCGGGGCAGCGACTTCCAGTACTGGTCCGCCTCCGGGCGCTTCTTCGGGTTCATCGCATCGGCGAAGTCCCTCTTCAGCTCCAGGTCGGCTTCCAGCAGGACCCGTCCGGCGTCGGTCTTCCCGAACGCGCTGTCCATGATCTTGTCGGGCTGGTCCGGGTTGAGGTTGACCCAGAACTTCTCCGGGGTCAGGGCGAGCCAGGTGAAGAACGCGTCGTTGATGAGCTGCGCCTTCTCCTTGCCTCCCCAGCCGGCGGTGTCCTCGGCTACTTCCTTCGCGGAGAAGCTGTAGTCGACGCCCTGGCCCTTGACCGGCTTGCCGATGTACCGCAGTTCCAGGGTGGTGAAGTCCACTCCGCCGGGCCCCTTGGGCTGGAGCCGGTTGGGGTCGGCCGCGTTCTTGCGGTCCAGGAACTCCTTCATGTCCTTCGGGTTCGGGCGCGACTCGCGGATCAGGTCCTGCGCGCCGCCGCCGGTGACACCCTTGGAACCCGGGGGCTGCATCGTGGTCGTCCTGTCCCGTACGCCGCCGCCCGGAGCCAGCTCCACCTTCTTGGAGCGGTAGTTGTACTCGGTGACCTTGCCCGGGGCATTCTTCCTGAGTTCGTTCAGGTGGTCCCTGGCGGACTTGTCCTGCGGCTCGGCGAAGACGTACTTCAGGGACTTGACCGGGCTTTCCTTCTGCTTGGACCAGGCGATGTCGCCGGGCTTCTGCTTGGGGTCCGGGTGCCCGTTGGACTTGATCTCCAGCGACTCGCCGGTGCGCTTGTTCCAGGCGTCCGGCTGGCGCCGGTGGGTCTTGCCGGTGTCAGGGTCGGTGAAGTCGAACTCCTTCTGGCAGATCCAGTCGTCGCCGACGAGCCCGTGATCCTTGATGATCTTCTTCTCGAACGCCTTGCCCCGCGGGTCGTTTCCGGCGTTCTTGATGAGGATGATGTCGCGCCAGTAGGTGAAGTCACCGTAGGCGTTCGGGTTCTTCTTGCTGGCCCTGATCCACTTCCACCAGACCCGGTCGACAGCGCGGGACTTCGGCGGCTCCTTGGGCTCCTTCTCCAGCCGCGCCACGTCCTCTGCGGACGGCGGACCGAGGCCGTCCCACTTCTTGCCCGGGTTCTCGTACTCGTATTCGTCCCAGTGCGCCTTGGCCCGCGAAGCGTCGCCGTCGGGCAGCTCCACGATGGCCACGAGATCCTCGGCCAGGTCGAAGTAGTCGCGGCAGAGCATCCCCGGGTTCGGCGGTTTGGCCGGCGCGGCGTCCGCGCTGGAGGTGAGGCCCGGCAGGCCGGTGAGCGCGAGGGTCGCCGCGGCGGCGACCGCTACGGCGGACGCCAGACGAGCCCTCACGCGTGAACGTATGGATTGCAACTCTTTGTCCCCTACCTGCGGGGGCTTGAGGGACAGGTAAGAGCGGTGTGAGCCCCCGTGACATGACACCGCCAACGATAGAGTTTGTATCTCAACTCGACGCGGCTGCAAGCGGATTGGCGGAGCGACACGCCGAACCTGCCGCGCCGGCAGAGAGGCCGGTAAGGTCGGCCGGCATGGAGATGACCGAGGACGAGTACCAGGAACTGGCCGAGCTGGACCGGATTCGCTCCAGCAACCCCGTCCTGGACGCCTGGCTCCAGATCCAGCGGCAGGAGTTCCCCGCGTGGGCCCGGCGGCACGAAGGGGACTGGGACTTCACCCCCGGCTCGCTGGAGCGCCTGGAGGCCCTCGTCCGCTCCCGCTACGCCGGCAGCGACCAGGCATGGGAGGAACGCGGCGGCGACTTCCTCCAGACGGCCGCCTGGTACGTCGGCGAGGTCCACAACCGCACCTGCGGTACCCAGTGGCAGTACCACCCCGACTCCGCCGCGGCCGACCCCGCCGTGTGGCCGTTCGTCACCGTGCCGTTCGACCGGCTCTTCGACTTCGAGGACGAGGACGGCATCGAATCCGACGCCAGGCCGTTGTACACGCCGGTCAACCGCCTGTGCGCAATCCTCGACGCGGACGGCGGAAGCCTCGTCGCGGACCTCGATCTCCACACACCTTCGCGGTAGCCCCGCGCCGCGGCCGTTGCCCCGGTGACTGACCACCGGCGTCGCGCACGCGCGTCCGGCCGGGAACTGGCTCTCCATCACCCTGAAGACGTGCAAGCACAAGCCCGGGTACATGGTCTACACGCCGCACCCGGAGTGAGAGTGACCTGGTAATGAAGCGCAAGGACATCTGGATCGATTTCGGCTTCAGCGGCCTCACCAAGTGGTTCGGCAGCCCCTGGTCCGGCGAACACACCCCGCTGGAGATCGTCGTGCTGGCCGCCGACTGGGGCGACGGTGCTTACGCACCCACCCTCCTCGAGGACGCCGCCGGGCTGCTGGACTCACCGCTGCCCACCAGGGTGATCGACATCCTGTGGTGTGCGGCCGTCGGCATGGAATTCGTCCCGGATGCGCGATGGGTGGACGGACGCGACTGGCTCCGCCAGATCGTGGACGTCTGCGAGGAACGCATCCGCAGGGACGAACCGCGATCCGTTGCCCATCCGCAGGTGTCCGCGTGGGATCCGAAGCTGAAGGACGCGGTCCTCGCCGAGGTGCGAGCTCTCGCACCGGAGTTGGACCGCGCCACCGCCGACCACCCCTACTACGGGGTGCCGGAAGTGGTCCCGTCGCTGGAACGGGTCGTCATCGAGGTCGACCCCGACCTCGGGTTCAGGCTGTTCCTGCGGGTCCTCAAGGCGTACTTGGTTCCGATCAGCGAGTCGCAGCACCTTCGGTACCGCGAGCTGGGCGAGAGATTCGGGTACAACGAGTCCGTTGTCGATGACGGCACTCTCCAGTTCATGCCGCCTGCGCACTGACCGCTGAGCACGATCGCCGAGGGCGGTATCCCGGTCTTCCCCGGGTACCGCCCTCGGCCCTTCGTCATCCGCACAGCTCTTGGAGGACAGAACCCTCAGCCCGCACCGGCAGGCGATTGCCGGGCCAACCGCGGTGCGCGCGATCGAGGAGGCTCTCGGCCAGGTTGACCCCGACCTCGGATTCAGACTGGTCCTGCAAGTGCCGGCGATGCTGTCGGTCCTGATGGCACACCGCGGAACCTGCGAGTGAGGCGAGCGCCGACTTCTCAGGTCGGCTCACGGTCACAGCGTCAGAGGAGCCGGTGGCGGCGGTGAAGCTCCAGAGTGGCGACGACCGCAACGCCGACGGTTATGTGCATCAGGGTCAAGGCTGCGACGGTGCCGCCATCGGCTCCGGACGACAGCGGGCCGGCGACCGACAAGAGTGCCAGGCCGCCGCCCAGGTACTGCGCGATCCGCAGGAAGACCGGCTTCCACAGGGACAACAGCAGGGCAGCACCCGTCCCGACGACCAGCGGGACGGCTGAGGCGCCGATGACGCCCCCGACCGTGATCGGATGCTCTTCGCCGCCGTCGACGATGACGAGCAAGGCACCGGCCAGCTCGGCGACCGCGAGAACGATCAGGTTGACGACGACCGCGCAGACCGCCCCGGCGACCAGGGCCTTCCACCAGGTGAGGCCGGAGCGGGGGACATCGGACGCGTCGGACCCAGCGGGGCCGGGGCTTTGAACCGTACTGCTCGGCATGGGCTTCTCCAATGGGTGAAGTGCCGCGCCGCCCTTGGCCGTCGGCGGCGCCTACGAGTAAACCCTCCAACCTGAACCACACTTGAGGTCAAGACCCGTCCGGGTGGGAGGGTGTGGAGACGTTCGGCGTCCTCGGTGATGCCGCGCTTGCGGTCGGCGTTGGTCAGCATCAGCCGGAGCTTCCATGCGGGCAGCTGGGCGGCGAGACCGGGTGGGCGCCGCCCAGAGGACCTTCCGGGCATCCGGCCGGGTGAGTGCCCGGCCTTGTCCCGCCAGGTTTCGATCGGGGCGGGTCAGCACTCACACGGCAGCGAGGGGGGCCGGTCGGCGATCTGCTGCCGGTTCCAGCCGGCGTCGTGGTGAGCGGGCGAGGACGCCGATGGCCTGGGCCAGGTCGCTGCCCGCGGGCATCGGACGGAAGGTGCGCAGGTCCGGTCCGGGGACGTACTCCACGGCGAGCCAGGGCCGGTCCGCGCCCGCGTCCGCACCCACGCAGGCCGCGACGAACGGCCCGTACACGGTGCGCAGGCTGTTGACCTCGAACAGGAAACGCGCCCGGGTGTCCTCGCCGGCTTCGACCAGCTCGGCGGTCGGCGTGCGTCGCTTCTCGTCGGTGGAGCGAGCGAGGCGCTCACGCACCATGAGCGTGAGACGTGGCGGGACCCGGGAGTCGTATCCAGCTCCCGGGTCCCTGGGGATGCCACCCAATTGCGCACGCCAGTGGCGTTTAAGAGTACGGATCAGTCATAAGGCCGACGTGTTCTTCCTTTGAACTACCGCACCGTGTGAGAGGTGCAGGCTGGATTCGAACCCGCATCCGCCGGCGTTCGTCCGTACCCGGTCGATCTGGCGATCGGTGGCGATGCTGAAGCTGGAGCGAGAGTCTGAGTTTGATCACGGTTGCCTCTGCCAAGTTGGGCCACCCCGGCGCGTAGTGCCGGGGGAAGGACTCGAACCTTCACTGTCACCGTGTCGTCAGGCTGAACCTCAGTTTCAGCTTGCGCCCATCACGCGAACCGGTCCTCATTCCGGCCCGCGCCTGTTGCGCACCCCCGCGCTCGCACGCGGGGGCGATCATGGGCCGACGCCCGGGGCGTCGGCCGGTGTGCCGTCAGCCGAAGAGGTAGCCGAACACCGCGTCGCCGACCCGCTGGTCGGAGACCTCGACGCTGTTTGCCTCCTCGCGGGCGAACTTGACCGCCGTCTGGAGCTTCTCGACCCGCTCCAGGAGTTCGTTCACCCGACGTGCGGGCAGCGCTCCGGAGAACTTGACCGTGGTCCAGTAGCCGATCGGGACGTCCTCGTAGTAGACCTCGACCTGCGCCGGGTGCTTGTCCGTCGCCTCGGCCTTGACGTGGTTCCGCGGAACCTTCTTCGTCCGGATCGTGCGTACGGGGTCGGTCTTCCACCAGTCCGTCGACGGGTCGAGCGACCAGGACTCGGCGCCGTCCAGTACGGGCAGCTTCTTCACGAAGGTGTGCAGGTCGACGAGCTGCTTCTCCAGGAAGAGCAGGTAACTGACCGGTGCCTCGGCGACGATTGTCCGGCCGTCGACGACGACGTCCGCGCGTGCCGAGCAGTTGGCCCAGTCCTTGGTGGCGGTCACGTCGAACAGCCGGGTCAGCGACGCCGACATCTCGCGGAGCACGTCCTCGGCCTTGACCTGGACCCGGGTGGACTCGGGCGGCAGTTGCTCGCCCTCCTCGTCCTTGGGCTGGTACGTACGCGAGATTCCGGCCAGCAGTGCGACCTTCTGCACTCGCTGGTGAGCCGTGGTGATGTCCTGGAACGACTTGCTCTTGACACCCTTTTCCACGGCGATGATCTGATTGAGCTTCGCCACTTCTCCCCCTTCGAACAGCAGTGAACGTACCCGAGAAAGTGGCGCCCGGTCCCCTGATTTTCGGCGACATCGTCGGGCAGGTGGCGCTTCGCCGTGGCGAGGGCGAGCATCGCGGCGCGCGAACCGTCCACGGACGGAATGGCGAAGCCGCCGAAGTCAGTGGCCATCTGGGCCAGGACCACGCCGATCACCGCGGCCGACACCGAGCTGCCGAGCGAGCACATCAGGGTGTCGAAGCTGTTGGCGGCGGTGGTCTCCCACTGGGGCACCGCGCCCATGATGAGGGCCGGCATCACGCCGTACGCGTGCGCAAAGCGGGTGCCGAAGCCGGACCTGGCCACGTTCCGGAGCGGCGCGGGCACGCACCGGCCACCCGACCGTGCTCCGTGCCCCTGGGCTACGCGGGCCGCTACGCGGGCCGTTGTTCCCCTTGTGACAGGAGCCACCAAGGTGGGCGGCACGCTGTACGGCGCGACCGAGCACGACGCGGACGTCGGTGTGCACGCCTTCGACGCCGCCACCGGGAAGCTGCGCTGGACGTACAACGACAGGACCGGGGCCATCCAGCAGTGGTACGCCGTGGGCGCGGGCGAGCGGCTGGCCGTGATGCACGACAGGCGGCTGTACGCGCTGCCGGCCGTCTGAGTCGACCGCGCGGCGGGAACCAGGCCCGGCCCGGGAGCGCCGGGAAACGGGTCGGGCCTCGGCGGCGACGCGTCTCCGGTCGTGCGCTACACCTCCAGCCAGACCTCCGCGAGACGGGCGACCTCGTGGACGCGGTCCGCCTCGCGGGCGGTGAGTTCGCCCGACAGCGGGGCCAGCGCGGACACCTGGCGTTCGCGGTAGACGCGTACGTCGGTCTGGGTGGCCGCCACGTCGAGGGACGCGGCGTCCACGAACACCAGCACGGGCTGGACGCGGACCGGGAAGTCGCAGTGGCTCTCCAGGACCTTGCGGACGAGGGCGGCCTCTGCCCGGCACTCGGCGATGTACGGGCGCGGGTCGCCGTCGTCGATGCGGACGGTGTCGTCGTCGGCCCGTACGGACTGCTGCGGGTGGTACTCGGTCCGGACCGTGAACACGCCGCCGGGGCCGATCAGCAGATGGTCGATGTCCGCACCGTCGGCGAGCGGGATCGAGTGCAGGACGCGCCAACCGTGGCGGGTGAGGCGGCCCAGTTCGGCGCCGGTCCGGCGTTCGCCGAGCAGTTCCTTGCGCCGCGACTCGTCCATGGGGCGGCGGCGCAGGAGACGGGAACTGAGGCGTTCGAGCCGGCCGGAGTCAGGGGTGGCGGCATCCCCGGACGAGGAGTTCGCGCGCAGAGTCGCGCCGGGCCGCCGGGAGGCAAGGTCGTTCTCCGGGGTCAGGCGGGGCAGCCGGTCCCCGGGGCCGTGGCGTACGAACGGCTCCGCCCCGGCCGGTTCCGGGAAGCCCCCCGCCGCGGGCGCCGCAGGCGGCGCGACGACCGTACGGTGCGCCTCGGCGGCTCCGCCGGTGACGGCAGGTCCGACGACGTCGGCGTACGCGTCACCGCGGGCGTACGCGTCACCGCGGGCGTAGGCGTCACCGCGGGCGTAGGCGTCACCGTCGGCGTACGCGTCACCGCGGGCGTAGGCGTCACCGTCGGCGTACGCGTCACCGCGGGCGTAGGCGTCACCGTCGGCGTACGCGTCACCCTCCGGTTCCGCGTCGGCGAGGGCTCCCGGGTGGACGAACACCTGCGGCTCCGCGCGGGTCAGCAGCTCGGGAGCTCTGCGGGCCAGCGCGTCGGTCACGTCGTCGCGGTAGCGGGCGTGCACCACGGTGATGCCGCCGGTCCTGCGGTCCGCCCAGCCGATGGGCGTCCCGTCGGGCAGGTTGACGTACAGGCGGTCGTGCCCGAAGTACTGCCAAGCGGTGACCGTCAGTTCCTCGAGCATGCCCTGCCTCCTTCGCCCCTGAGTGGAGCTCGACCCTGCGGTAATGTCCGGTGCCGCCGGACGGCGGCACCGGCCCCCGTACGACACAGACTCACCCGTGCGTCCCTCGCGCAGAAGGGCGCAGACCGGGCGCATTGGTCGACGGGGTGTCACTCAGAGGCCGGACCTGGGTCTATGCCGTCGGTACGTGCCCTGAGCGCGTGGCCGACGGCGCGGCGGGGCGCACGGGCGAGGGAGGAGACGAGGGCCGGGCATGTTGTGCGGGAAGAAGGGGACGAAGCGGTCGGCGAGCCTCTCGAACGACGCGGGCACCGGCAACTCGTCCTCGTTCCGAGGAAGTTCCGGACGGTGGGCAGGCCGGTCCCGCGCGGGTGTCGCCCCGTATTCTGGCCGCGTCAGTTCTCGCGTCCCACGCCCCCCTTTTTGGAGGATTCCGTGACCGTCGCCGCTCGTCCCGTCGCCACCGTGGCCGCCCCGCTGGACCCGGCATCCGCGGATGCCCCGGAGGTGGTGCGGCGGCGCGGACGCACCCTGCTCGTGCAGCGCGGGGACGAGCACGTCGCCGTGGTCGACGCGAGCGGACAGGCGGCGCCGGTCCTCTTCCCGGCGCCCTGGCCGCGCGGCTTCGGCACGGTCGCGGTGTCGCCGGAGGCGGACGCCGTGGTGTTCGCGGGTGTGCACGCGGCGCGTTGTGTCGAGGCCTCGGGCGCGGTGCGGTGGGAAGTGCGGCACGGCTGCTGGAGCAGCGCCGAGTGTCCCCTGATGCACACATCGTTCGCGGAGTACGCCGACGACGAGGACCACAGGTACCCGGACAGCGGTTCGGCGGCCTTCTCCGCGGACGGCAAGCTCGTCTGGGCACACGTGCGAGGTCCGCTGGCCGACGACGCGGGGACGGACGACGGCGACGAGGCGGAGGACGGCGAGGAGCTGTGGCTGGTCCTGGACGCCGCCGACGGCAGGGTCCTGGGCCGTGCGCAGACCATGACCGTGGGCTCCGTCTCGTACCACACCCCGCACCCGGACCCTACGTGCATGGGGCTGAGCGTCGGCGAGGGCGAGGAGGGTTCGCCCGTGCTGTGGGGGCGGTTCGACGGGCCGGGGCTGTCCGTCGAGAAGGTCGACGACGAGTTGCTGCTGCTGGCGGTGAGCCCGTCGGGACGGCGTCTGCTGACCGTCGACGCCGGGCAGTACACGCTGGCGCTGCACTCGGCGGAGGACGGCGCGGTCCTGCGGGAGCTGGACGCCGACGGCGCCGTGCCACAGCATCCGGACAGCGCCGGCGGCGACCGGGTGTACTGGGACCTCGAGGGGGCCTTCGCCGGCGAGGACGCCGTGGTCACCGGCACGTCGGGGTGTGACGCCGGGTACAGCACGGTCCGCCACTGGCTTGTCGACTCGGCGGAGATGACGCTGCGCGGCGAGGTCTCCTATCCGTTCCCGGTGGCCGGGCCGGCCCGCTCCGCGGGCGACGGGACGTGGTTCACGGTCTCCGCGGACCGGACGGCGGTGCACCTGTGGCGCCTGGCCGACGAAAGCTGATCCGGAGCCGAACAAGGCGCGGCCCGCCGGTCGGAACCGGCGGGCCGCGGTCGTGCGCGGGCGTTCAGCCCGTGGTGCGTGCGGTCTCAGCCGCGTGCGGTCAGTACCGCGTGGTCTGCCAGAACATCCGGAAGCGCGTCTTGTCGCTTGCGCCCCGGAAGACCTTGCCGCCCAGGTTCAGGGTCTGCTGCACCAGAGGCGCGCAGATTCCCTTGCACACGTTCCTCGATGTGCCTCCGTAGACGACCTCGTAGTCCGGGTTCCTCTTCACCCAGTTGAAGACGGCCTCTTCGGCGTGCTCGTACGCCTGCTTGCCCTTCGCGGTGACCCGGCCGGGGACGGCCGATCCCTGGATGAAGTCCTCACCCTGGTTGAGGACGTTCTGACCGACCTCGTCGATCTTCTTGCCGCCGGCGAGCGAGACCTTTTCGACGATGTCGCCGGTCTTCTTGTTCCTGACGCCGATCACGGCGACCGTCGACCAGCCGTGGCCCTTGCCCCACTGGTTCTTCAGGTCGTCGGCCCGCTTCTGGGCGGCTATCGCCTCGTTCTCGTAGCCACAGTTGTGGACGAGGACCGCGGTGTGCCGCGTCCCCACGTAGTACGTGTGGACGCCCTCGACCGAGAGGTTGTAAACGCGCGTGGTGCGGTGGGCCGTGTCGATCGCGGTGATCTGGACCCAGGTGCCCGCAGAGGTCTGCAGCCACATGCCGGGCTGCAGTTCGCTGCCCTTGACCCATCTACCGAAGTCCGGCAGCCAGTACAGGTGCTCCGCGGTCGAGGTCAGTTCGAACTCGGCCTTGCCGTTCCTACCGTCGCTGTCGACGGTCAGGGTGACGAGGTCCTTGCCTCCCTCGTGGTCGCGGACCCGGGTGACCGTCCGGGAGCGGGTGTCCCCGGTCTCCGGGTCGGTGGCCACCACCTGGTCGCCGGTCCTCAGCGACTCGATGCTGCGGGTGCTGCCGTCCGCGAGGACGACCTGCGTGCCGGCGACGAAGCTGTTCGTCTTGCAGCTCGACGCGGCGGGCTGGTCGGGCTCCTTCGCCGACGGTGTGTCTGGCCCGTCCGTCTTACGGGTCGAGCCGGCCGCGTCCGCGGCGTCGTCGGCCTTGTCGGCCGCCTTCCGGGTGTCGTTGGCAGAGTCGGCGGCGTCGAGGCCCTTCTTGGCGTACTTGCCCGCCTTGACCGCCGTCGCGCCGTAGCCCACCAGCGGGATCGCCGAGCTGAGTGACAGCGCGGCGTCGGCGTAGTTGCCCTCGGCCGCGTACCAGATGCCGTTGGCCACGTCCGCGACCTCGCCGACGACCGGGATCAGGCCGACGACGTCGAGCGCGGCGTGCCCGATGTCCGAGAGGGACAGGCCGAACAGGTGCCCGTCGAGTTCGACGAAGGTGATCGGGTTGCCGCCCGCGAAGGCGTACCGGTTTCCGGTGAACGGGTCGGTGGCGAGGGACATGTCGCCGAGGGCGCCGCTGTAGGCGTCCCGGGTGAGGAAGCGGTTCAGACCCGGGTCGTAGTTGCGGAAGCCCATGTCGTACGTGCCCGACGCGCCGTCCCAGCGGGCTGAGTTGAAGCGGAAGGCGTTGTACGTGTCGGCGTCGCCGGTCCCGCCGGCGGCGGGCTTGTCGGCGCCGGTCATCTGCGACTCGTCGTCGCTTCCGTAGGCCCGGTAGCCGTATGTGGCGCGGGTGTTGCCGTCCTCCTTGGTGATGGCCTCGATGTCGCCGCGGGGACTCGTGACGTACTGCGAGTACTCCTTGGCGCCGCCGTCCTTGTGCTTGATCTGCGTGGCCCGCTGGCCGCCGGCGAGGTACTGGTAGTCGGTGTCGGTCTTGCCGTCGACGGTCTCGCGCAGGAGCGTGCTGTCCATGCCGAGGTAGGTGAACGCCGTGGTCTTGGACTCGGCGCCGGAGGTGGTCTGGGAGACCGTCCGGTCGAACGGGTCGAAGACGTAGGAGGTGGTCACCGCCGCCGCGCCGGAGCCGGCCCGGACCTTCGCCGTGCGGTCGAAGCCGTCGTAGTAGTACCTCTCGGCGGTCTGGCCGCCGGTGCTGACCGTGTCCAGACGACCCAGCGGGTCGTAGTTGTAGGTGGAGGTGATGCCCTGGGCGGTGGCCGACAGCAGCCGGTTGCGGTCGTAGCGCTGCGTCGTGGTGACGCCGTCCAGGGTCTGCTCGACGATGTTGCTGTTGCGGTCGTAGGTGTAGGACTCGGTCGCCGGGTCCTCACCGGCCTTGGTGACCTTGGCGATCCGGTCCTGCGGGTCGTAGTCGTAGGTGTAGGTGTTGTCGATGTACGCCGTGTTGTCGTCGGCGTTCATCAGCTTCAGCACGTCCTTGGCGCGATGGCCGTTGGGCGTGTACTCCAGGTCATGCTGTGCGACGACGGTGCCGCCGGACTTCTTCTCGAGCGACTGCTTGACCGAGCCGTCGAGGTAGTACTGCATGTCGAGCGTGTTGCCGTTCGGCTTCGTCTGCTTCAGCAGCTGGCCGCGGCCGGTGTAGGTCATCGAGGTGATCTGCTGGTTGCCCGCCGTGGGCGAGTCCGCGTTGGTCACCTTCTTGACCATGTCCCGCTCGTCGTACTCGATCTTCGACCAGGTCAGGTCGTGGGTCGAGGTGAGCGGGTTGCCGTTCTCGTCGTACGTCAACGCGGTGGTGTTCTTGACCGTGCCGCCGGCGAGTTCCTCGACCTTGGTGATCTGGTTGAGGCCGTCGTAGGAGATCCGGTACGTGTCGGCCTTCGCGCCCGGCGAGTGGTCCTGGACCTCGACCATGTTGCCGTTGGCGTTGTACCGGTAGGTGAAGTCCTTCTTCTCGTTGTCCGTCTCACCGGTGTTGGAGCGGACGAGCTTCACCGTGTCGGCGAGGACCGTGCCGCCCGCGGCATCGGTCAGGGTGACCTTCTGCGGACCGTCCTCGACGAAGGCGTACGACCCGAGCGAGATCCATTCGCCGGCCCGCTGGGTCTGGTCGACGGTCCTGGTGACGCTGCCGCCGTCGTGGTCGACCTTGAACTTCGCGTCGCTCGCGGCCCCGGTGATCCGTGGGTGCCGTACGAAGACCTCGTAGGTGCCGTTCTGCGGGATGTTGAGCTGCCAGGAGAACGACGCCGCCCCGTCGCCCGCGGGGTGCGAGTAGGTGTCGTAGCCGTACTGCTGCTCGGCCTGCGTACGGGACCAGTTGCCCTGGGTCGCCGTGTTGTTGAAGTCCGAGCTGTCGACCACGACGACCTGCCGGCCGACGGGGACGCCGTCGTCCGAGCGGGCCTTCTGGTTGCCGGACGGGTAGTAGTCCCAGGTCATGGTGCGCTGCTGGGAGCCGCCGGCCGAGGTGAGGGTGTTCTTGGTCTGTTGGCCGAGTGCGTTGTACTCGTAGGACGTGGTGATGTCCCACGGGTCCTTCGCGGTCCTGGTCCAGCCGTTGTCGTAGTAGGTGTACGTGGTGACGTTGCGGACGGTCTGGCCGTCGGACGGCGACGCGGAGACCTGGCTCAGGTTGCCGACCGAGTCGTAGAAGTAGAACGTCGAGTCGGGGGTGCTGTAGCGGGCGTCGTCCTTGTCGAAGGGCGAGCGCTCCTCCTTCACCCGGTTCAATTCGTCGTAGACGGTCTCCGACGTGTAGTCGGTGGTGTCGTCCGTGGTGGCGACGCCGCGCGGAGTGATCGTCCTGGTCCGGTTGCCGACCTGGTCGTACTCGTACTTCGTCGTCCGGTACGTGATCGTCCCGGAGCCGTCCTTGCTGAACGGCGCCTTCGACTCGACCAGGGCACCGCGCTCGTCGTACACGGCGAGCGTCTCGTTGCCCTCGGCGTCGGTCCGGCCGGTCTGCAGGCCGTCCTTGTCGTAGCGGACCGAGGTGGCCCACTCCAGCGCGTCGATGGTGCGCACCACACGGCGGTTGAGGTCGTACTCGTACCGGGTGGTGTAGTCGTCCGGGTCGGCGCTGGCGTGCTTGCGGGGGTCGGTGACCTTGGTGACGTTGCCGACGGAGTCGTACTCCACGGTGGCCTTGTGGCCCTCCGCGTCCACCATCTCGACCGGCTGGTAGATGGGGTCGTACCGCGTGTGGGCGGTGAAGTCGCCGGCCTCGGGCGTCAGGTTGCCCTGCGGGCCGGTGACCGTGACGATGTTGCCGGCCTTGTCGTACGCCGTCGTCGTCCGGCGGCCCGGGTCGGTCGGCTCGTCACCGGGGTCGACGCTCTCGACCAGTTGGTCGGCCTTGTCGTAGGCCGAGGTCGAGACGGTGCCGTTGGGCGCGGTGACCTTGGTGATGTTGTCGTTGGCGTCGTAGACCGGTGCCGGGGTGACGATGAAGTCGCCTTGCGTCCGGTCCTTGGGCTCCCTCTTCTCCAGCGGGCGGCCGAAGACGTCGTAGGTCTGGGTGACCTGCGCCCCCTGCGCGTTGGTCACCTCGAGGACGTTGCCGCGCGCGTCGTAGTCGAAGTGCGACGGGTTGCCGAGCGCGTCGGTGATGGTGTCCGGGTAGCCGACGGGCCGGAAGCCGCTGTTGACGGTCGCGTTGCCGTTGGCGTCGACGGACCGCGTCACCTGACCGTAGGTGTCGTACTCGGTGCGCGAGGTGTAGTCGCCCTCCGTCGCGGAGGCCACACCCTTGGGGTCGGTCACGGAGGTGACGTTGCCGCGGGTGTCGTAGCCGAACTGCCAGGTGCGACCCTCGGGGGACTTCTTCTGGAAGAGGTCGGCGATGTGGCCGTCCAGGCCGGTGGCGTAGGTGAAGGTCTGCGCCTCGGTGCCGTTCTTGTTGGCCTCGGCGTCCTTCTGCTCCAGCGGGTAGCCGGTCTTCGGGTCGTAGACCCAGGTCGTGACGGCCCCGTTGGCCTCTTCGAGGCGGGTGACGTTGTTGTCGTCGTCCCACGTGAGCCTGGTGGTCTCGGACTTGGCGTTGGTGAGCTGGTTGACGCGGCCGTAGCCGTCCAGCGACTGGGTGGTGACGTGGTTCTCGGGGTCGGTCACCTTGGTCTCGACGAACGAGCCCGCGGTGCCGTCGGGGTCGCGGTAGACGTAGCCGGTGGCGCCGGCGAGGCGGTCGGTGATCGTCTGGGTGTTCCAGTGGAACTTCGGGTCGTCACCCTCGCTCGGGTAGTAGTAGTCGAGCGAGGTGGCGTTGCCGCGCGGGTCGGTGACCTTGACCAGCTTGGCGTTCTTGTTGCCCTGTGTGGCGTCGTACTCGAAGCCGAACACCTTCGGCTGGGAGGAGCCCGCACCGTCGGTGAGCCTGGTGAGCAAGCCCTTGTCCGAGTATTCGAAGGTGAGCGTGCGGCCCGAGATGTCCGTCATCGACCTGACGTGGTCGATGATCTTCGGGCTGGTGGTGTCGGCCTTCGTCCAGTAGTCGACGGTCAGGCTCTGCCGCCCCGCCGGGTCGGTGATGTACCGCAGGAACTTCAGAGGCTTGTTGTTCGACTTCCGCTCTTCGTAGGTGTAGGTCTGCGTGTTGCCGTTCTTGTCGGTGATCGACGTCAGGTAGCCGTCGCAGTCGAAGAAGAACTGCGTCCGGTCGGGACGGGTCAGCGACCAGGCGTTCGGGTCCCCGTCCTTGTTCGGGGTGCAGTCCACGCCCTCGCCCTGTCGCAGCAGGTAGTGCACGCCGGCCGGGGCCTTCCACGTACCGTCGTCCTGCTTGCGGAAGGTGTGCTCGGTGCCGTCGCCGTCGGGCAGCGTCACCTCGGTCGGGTTCGGGTTGGGGTGGAAGTCCAGCGCCGTGCCGAGCCGCAGCGGCATCGCGGCCTGCGCCGACCAGCCGTGACCGAGGACGGTGTCGGATGTGTCCTGCGAGTTGTAGGCGAAGCGGGCGAACGTGGTCAGTCCGCGGCCCGGGTTGGAGAAGGCATTGTACTGCCAGACCGTGTTGCCCGCGTACAGGTTGGTCATCAGGGTCGAACCGGCGCCGGTGTTCTTGCCCGCGTACGAGTAGAACTTCTCCAGGCCGAGCTGGTTCGAGGTCGGGTCCTCGACGCGGACGTTCTGCGCGAGCGGCGCGATGGACTCCGTCGCCGACAGCCACGTACCCGCGGTCCGGTTGCGCAGGTCCCACTTGAGGACGTAATCGAGGCGCTTGTTGCCCGAGTCCGAGTTGATGGGCGCCTGCAGCGCCGCCTTGACGGTGGCCGACTGACCGGGCAGCAGGTCCTCCGGCAGCGCCGTGGAGAGCTGGTTGCCGCCGGTGGTGGCATCGGTGCCGTCGGGCAGCGACCACGTGTAGGAGAGGGCCTGGTCGGCCGCCTTCCACACACTCGTGGTGGTGTTGGTGACGGTGACGTCGACGGTGTACCGGTCACCGGGCGTCATCCGGGCGGGGGTGTAGGGCGAGAAGTACGTCGAGTCCGTGGACCTGGCGAGGTAGGTGACGACGAGCTGCGGGCGCAGCTGCGGCTCCTCGGCCTCCGAGGACAGGAAGAGCGTCCGCTCCTGCGGGCCGGTGGCCGACTCGTTCTGGAGCTTGATCGCGAGGCCCTTGTCGGACGCCGGGTCACTCACCCAGGACTGGGCGAGCGAGGTGACGTTCCAGGACTGGCGGGCGGGGTCGTTGGTGACCGTGCCGACGGTGTCCGCGACGGCCGGGTCCATGTCGCCGCCGGGCGTGGTCCACGCCGTGGTGGCGTCCGCCTTGTTCCAGGAGGCGTCGGTCTCGGCGAAGTCCTTCTTCAGGGCGTGGACCTCGTAGACGGCGCCGTCGCTGCCGGTGGTCGTCGTGGTGCCCCACAGGTCCAGCTGGGCGTCGATGACGCGGGAGGCCGACGGCACCTGGCTGAGCGCCGGGAACTTCAGCAGCGCCCGGGTCGTGCCGTACGTCGAGGAGTTGTTGCCGACGGACAGCCACGGGTGACCGATGCCGGACTCGGTGATGGCGTCGTGACCGGTGGCCGGCCGGGCACTGGAGAGCGTGGTGTCCGCCGCGTCGCCCTGCAGGACCAGAGTGGTGCGGCCCGCCTTGGGCAGCTTCACGATCTGTGTCGGGGCGGGGACGACCTGGCCGTCCTTGGTCTTGACGGCGACCATGTAGTAGAAGACGTTGCCGAACGCATCCACCGAGTCGGCCGGGGTCGGCGACGCGGTGGTGTCGGTGTACGAGGTGGTGCCCTCCGGGACGGGTGCGATCAGCGTCTGGGGTGACGGCGTGAACGTCTGGAAGACGCTGCGGTGCACCTGGTACTCGACGATGTCGTCCCGGTCGCTGATCGGGTCCTGGTCCTGGTACGCGTCCCAGTTCAGCTCGGCCCCGGTGGCGTGGATCACCGTGGGGGCTTGCAGAGTGGCGCCCGGCCGGCCCCAGGTGAGCACCAACTTGGGGTAGTTGGCGACCTCGCCCTTGTATGCGTACTCGGCGGCCTCATAACGCGGGCCGCCCTTGGGGGCGTTCGCGCTCTCGTCGCCCGCCTTGACCACGAAGCCGTGGTTGGCGTGCGTGCCGTCGATCCAGGACTGGACGGTCCTGGTCACCGGGAAGCTGTGCCAGGTGTTGGCCTCACCGGGCTTCTTGGTGACCACGCCGCCCTTGGTGAAGCGCACGGCGTCGGCCAGGACGGCGGTCGAGGTCGACGCGGGGCCGTCGCCGAGTACCACCTTGCCCGCGGTGCCCGCCTTGAACGGGTGGGTGCCCAGCGTCTTCCACACGCCGCCGCTGCCGGCCCGCTGGTCGACGGCGTACGTGGTGCTGCCGCCGGCGTGGGTGACGGTGTACGGGGCGTTCCCCGCGCGGTCGGAGGCGGGCACGTAGTGCGCGTCGACCTGGTAGTCGCCGTCCTCGGGGAGGTCAGGCTGCCAGGTGTACGTGTCGCCCGCGACCGAGTCCTTGTTGTACAGGTAGTCCTTGTTGACCGCGTACTGCGTGTAGGCAGTGTTCCCGGACGCCGGCCAGGAGCCCTTCGCCGCGGTGGTCCCGCTGTCGCGGTCGTCGACGAGGACGGAGGTGCCGGACAGCTCGCCGGTGATGCCGGAGGCGTTGTCCCATGTCGCGGTGGTCTCGTCCCAGGCGGCGGTGGCGCGGTGCGCCTCCAGCCGGATCTCGCTGTCGCCCGTGGTGTGGGTCTGGTCGAAGTACAGCTTGAGGTCGGCCGAGTCCAGCTTCGTTCCGGCCGGCACGGCCCCCAGCGGGAACCTCAGCAGGGCGCGGGAGGAACCGCTGGTGGTGTTGCCGACGGACAGGCGCCAGTTGCCGTCGTAGTTCGACGCCGGGCCGTCGGAGCTGATCATCACGTCCTGCGACTGGGAGGCCGTGGGCGCGATGGAGATGGTCGGGTCGACGATCACCGGGTAGCGGCGCTCGGGCGCCCCCAGCCACGCGGCGTCGGGCCGCAGCGTGAGCGTGTACGAGGTGCCCTTGCCGCGCAGGGTCTGTTCGACCCGGTCCGTGCCGGCGACCCCGTACGGCGACTCGCCGTCCTTCTTGGCGTCCGTCATGAACGGGGCCGG
This sequence comes from Streptomyces sp. WAC00040, assembly GCF_056835925.1. Taxonomy (NCBI): domain Bacteria; kingdom Bacillati; phylum Actinomycetota; class Actinomycetes; order Kitasatosporales; family Streptomycetaceae; genus Streptomyces; species Streptomyces sp. WAC00040. The sequence goes on along the minus strand of NZ_JAKQZE010000001.1, from coordinate 3,123,801 downwards.
GATGACCAGTGCGGGGCGGGTGGGACCGGAACTCTCGCTGTAGAGGGCGATCGAGCCGCCCGCCCGGCGTTCGGCCTTCAGGCCACCGGTGGTGAGGGTGAACTCGTAGGACGGCGCCGTGGTGGGCGCCGTGTTGAGGACGATGCCCTCCTTCACGGTGCCGTTGCCGACGGTGTACGTCAGATCGGCGCCGTCGCCGAGGGCGTTCTTGTACGTGACGGTGGGCCCGTCGGCCTCCGGCTTCAGGCTGCCGGTGGCGCCCTTGACGCCGATGGCGGCCCAGCGGCCCTCGTCGAGCTCGAAGCGGACGAGCTCACCGGGACGCTCACCGAAGTAGGTGCGCGCCACGTTGGTGGTATTGGCCAGGGTGAAGCCCTTGCGGTCCGCCGGCTTCACGGTGGGGTCGATGGCCCGCCAGCTCTTGCCCGTGTCGTAGTGCGTGGGCACGGCGGAGACCTCGGACTGGACCCGCCCGTCGGACAGCTGCCAGTGCCGGGAGCCGGGGGTGCGCCGGTCGGTGAGCTCCTTGACCCGCTCGGGCTTCGGAGCGGCCCGGCCCTTCGGCAACTGCTCGTTGCTGGGCACGGCGGTGTCCGGCAGTTTCGGAGGTTTCGCTGCGGGCTTGTCGTCGTCGAGGCCGAAGAAGTCCTTCAGCCCTTCTGTGAAACCGGAGCCACCGCCGGATGGCGCGGCGAACGCCGGTTGCGGTACGCCCGTGAGGGCCACCGCCACGACGCAGCTGATCACCAGCGAGCGTCGCATCCGTCTCTCTGACATCGTCTCTCCTCGCTCAACTGAGGCTTCCCAGAGGCGAGTTGTAGCGATGTTGGCCCTGCCCATGTCAAGCAAGGCGACATTTGGTGCTCAGGGCGCGAGACGGGCGGGAGGCGGTGACGGGACCCGCCGCCCGGCCAGGGTGCCGGACCCCCTTGCCGGCCCGCGGGGGCTGCGCGTCAGCGCAGGACGCGGGACGAGCGGATCACCAGGTCCCCCCAGCGGCGCGGCCGTCATGAGCGACGCCGCCGACCCACGCGGTCGTTCCCCGCCCGCGCGGAGACCGCCAGGAAGAATCAGCCCGACGGCATGGTGCGCCGTCCGTCCTGCGCGGGAACAATGGGCGGTCGTCCCCCGACCCGCGACAGGGGAGAACATGTCACAGCGCAGTGACCTCCGGCGGCGCAGGGCCGCCCTGGAGGACGAGTGGTCCCGGTGGGTGCCCGGTTTGAAGGCGGCCAGGTGGTCGCCGGGTGGCGGGGCGTTGCGGCCCGAGGTCACGGAGTCCTGGGTGCGTTCCCTCAGCAGCGTCGATCCGGGCCGGGACAGCGCCCCCGTGTCGGACGGTGGCACGGTGCACCACCGCTGGGCGGGTTCACCGCTGCGCGGCCCCGTCGAGGGCCTGACGGACGAGCTGCACAGCATCGCCGACGACGCCGGGTTCGTCACCGCGGTCACCGACGAGTGCGGCACCATCCTGTGGACGTGCGGCAGCCGGACGATGCAACGTCGCGCGGAGCGGGTCAACTTCGCGCCGGGCGGCCGGTGGGACGAGCAGGCCATGGGGACCAACGCACTGTCGCTGGCGCTGCGTACGGGCCGCCCGAGCACGATCTTCTCCGCGGAGCACCTGGTCACCGCCCTGCACGGCTGGGTCTGCTACTGCGCGCCGATCCGCGACCCCGGCGGCCGGATCCTCGGCGTGCTGGACCTGTCGACCACCTGGGACCGCTCGCACCCGCTGGCCATGTCCACGGTGCGCGCGCTGGTCTCGACGATCGAGACCCGGCTGCGGGCGGAGCCGCCGGGTCCGCGCGGCACCGGCGGCGTGCGGCTGCGGTGCCTGGGGGTCGAGGACGCCGTGCTGGACGGTACGCCGCTGCCGTTGCGGCCGCGTCAGCTGGAGATCCTGACCCTGCTCGCGCTGGAGCCCGACGGCTTCCCGCCGGAGCGGCTGCGTGAGGCGCTGTACGGCGAGAGGCCCGTCACCGCCTCGACCTTCAAGGCGGAGATCTCCCATCTGCGCCGGGCCCTGTCCGGCGGCATCGCGACCCGCCGATACGCGCTGACGACGCCCGTCGCCTGTGACGCCGTCGATCTGCTGCGCGCGCTGGAGACCGGCGACACCGCCGCCGCGCTGCGCCACTACCGCGGCCCGCTGCTGCCCCGGTCGGAAGCGCCGGGGATCGTGGGGTGGCGGGTCCAACTGGAGGTTGCCGTAAGGGAGGCGGTCCTCGCCTCCGCCCGTCCGGAAGACGCCCTCCGCTACGGCGAACGGGCCCCGTACGACGCGGAGGTGCACCAGCACGCGCTGCGCCTGCTGGGACCGGGCGACGCCCGCCGGGCGCTCGCGGCCGGACGGCTCACCACCGCCCTGCGCGACGACTGACGGCGGACGGGGCGATCGGGCCGCGCGAAGGCTCAGCCGTCGAAGGCGGGGGGCCGCGCCAACCCCGCACCAACCTCGCGCGCTCACAGTGTGCTCAGCACGGGGGCGTGACCGCCGCCGTGCCACCGCACTCGCCATCCACCGAGGAGAGCCGCCATGGTGTACGCGCAGCCAGGTTCCGAGGGCAGCATCGTCGACTTCGCCCGGCGATACGACAACTTCATCGGGGGCGACTGGGTCGCCCCCGTGGAGGGCCGGTACTTCGACAATCCGACTCCGGTGACGGGCAAGGTCTTCTGCGAGGTCGCCCGGTCTTCGGGCGCGGACATCGACCTGGCCCTGGACGCGGCCCACGCCGCGGCCGGCAAGTGGGGCCGGACGTCCGCCACGGAACGGGCCAACATCCTCAACCGCATCGCGGACCGGATCGAGGAGAACCTCGAGAAGATCGCCGTGGCGGAGACATGGGAGAACGGCAAGCCGGTGCGCGAGACGCTCGCGGCCGACATCCCGCTGGCCGTGGACCACTTCCGGTACTTCGCCGGCGTCGTCCGCGCCCAGGAGGGCAGCATCGCGGAGATCGACGCGGACACCGTGGCGTACCACTACCAGGAGCCGTTGGGCGTGGTCGGTCAGATCATCCCCTGGAACTTCCCCATCCTGATGGCCGCCTGGAAGCTGGCGCCCGCGCTCGCCGCGGGCAACTGCGTCGTCATGAAACCGGCCGAGCAGACACCGGTCAGCCTGCTGCTGGTGGTCGAGCTGATCGCCGACCTGCTCCCGCCGGGTGTGCTCAACGTCGTCAACGGCTTCGGCGTCGAGGCCGGCAAGCCGCTCGCCTCCAGCCCGCGCGTCGCGAAGGTTGCGTTCACCGGTGAGACCACCACCGGGCGCCTGATCATGCAGTACGCCAGCGAGAACATCATCCCCGTCACGCTGGAGCTGGGCGGCAAGAGCCCGAACATCTTCCTGCCCGACGTGACCGCCGCCGACGACGACTACCTGGACAAGGCCGTCGAGGGTTTCGTGATGTTCGCGCTCAATCAGGGTGAGGTCTGCACCTGCCCGTCCCGGGCGCTGATCCACTCGTCCGTCTACGACGAGTTCATGGCCCGCTGCGTCGAGCGCACGAGGGCGATCGTCAGCGGTGACCCGCTGGACCCGGCGACGATGATCGGCGCTCAGGCGAGCAACGACCAGTACGAGAAGATCCTTTCGTACATCGACATCGGCACCCAGGAAGGCGCCGAGATCCTCACCGGCGGCGGGCCGCGCACGGTGCCAGGGCTCGAAGGCGGCTACTACATCGAGCCGACGATCTTCCGCGGCAGGAACGACATGCGGATCTTCCAGGAGGAGATCTTCGGTCCGGTCGTCTCCGTCACGACGTACGACTCGGTCGACGAGGCACTGAAGATCGCGAATGACACGCTGTACGGCCTGGGTGCCGGCGTATGGACCCGTGACGGGAACACGGCGTACCGCCTGGGCCGGGAGATCAAGGCCGGCCGGGTGTGGACGAACTGCTACCACGCCTACCCGGCGCACGCGGCGTTCGGCGGCTACAAGAAGTCCGGCATCGGCCGGGAGAACCACAAGATGATGCTCGACCACTACCAGCAGACGAAGAACCTGCTGGTGAGCTACTCGGCGAAGAAGCTCGGTTTCTTCTGATGACCGAGCGGGCGAGGCGGGTGGAACTGTCGGACGCCGCCGAGGAACTGGTCGGACGGCTCGCCGCGCGGCACGGGCCGGTGATGTTCCACCAGTCCGGCGGCTGCTGCGACGGCAGCGCGCCCATGTGCTACTTGCGGGGCGAGTTCCGGGTCGGCGGCTGCGACGTGCTGCTCGGCGAGGTCGCCGGCGGCGCCCCGTTCTGGATGAGCGCGGACCAGTATGCGTACTGGCGGCACACGCACCTCACCGTCGACGTGGTGCCCGGACGGGGCAGCGGTTTCTCGCTGGAGGCGCCGGAGGGAGTGCGGTTCCTGCTCCGGTCCCGGCTTCTCACGGACGAGGAGCTGGCCCGGATCGAGGCGGAGCCGCCCCTGCCGACGGGTGACGAGGTGACGGGCTGACCGATCCACCCTCCGAGCGGCCGAGCGGCTGCTCGGCGGGCAGCCGGCCGGACGCTCCGCGGTCTCGCGGTCACGGGAGCCGGACCCGTACTGCCGGGCCGGCTCCCCTGAGACCGTCTGTGCATGGCTCGGTATCAGCTGTTGGGGCGCTTTCCGTGGTTCGCGCCCTTCTTCTTGCGGGCGCGCCGCTTGTTGCCTCGTTTGGACATGCGCGTCTCCCTCGAATCGGGACTTTTCCGACGCCGCCAGTCTAGGAACCGTGCCCTGGGGCCGCATCAGTTCGCCGGGGTCAGCACACGCTCCAGGTCCGCCAGGTCCTTGCCGATCGAGCCACGCACCTTGCGCGCCATCAGCGGGGCGGCGAGGCGGTAGTAGCCGCCTGCCTCGCCGCGCACCCGGATGCGGGCGAGGGTGCCGTTCTGCCGTGGCGCGAAGGTGTACGTGACGTGCATGGGCATCGGACCCGCCACCGAGATCATGTCGAGCAACCGGAGCGGCTCATAGGCGGCCACCCGCAGCACGTAGTCGATCCGCTTGCCCAGGAAGTAGGCCGTCCGGGTCACCTCGGCCCCCACCCCGAAGCCGCCGCCTTCGGCCTCCCGCGTCAGTGCGGCGCGGCGGATGCCCTGGGTCCACTCGTGGTCGTGGCGCCAGTCCATGGCGTAGGCCGCGACGCGCTCGGGCGGCAGCGGGATCAGACGCTCGGCCGTCTCGTCGATGCTCATACCGCTCACCCGCTCCTCTTCCGGCCGGGCCCGCCGCCCCGCCTGCGCCCAGGATCGCGGCGGGGGACCCGCGCCGCGACCGGCCGGGCGGCCTTGGTGGTGGTGGCGTTACGGGCTGCCTTTGACCGACTGACCGACTGCCCGACTGACCGACGGCTGGGCCCGGGCGCCGTATCCCTCAGCGGGGGGCCGGTTCGGCCGGACGGAGAGGTGCGGGCGCCGCCCTGCGGGCCAGCCGGCGGCGGGTGCGGGTGAGCATCAGACGGGCCGCCAGCGGGTGGACGCGGCGTACCAGGGCCCAGTACAGGCGGCCGCGCAGGTTGTGGAGTCTGACGACGGTCGTGAGGGTGGCCGCGTCGTCCTCGATCAGGAGCGACGCCCGGAAGTCCAAATGTCCCGCGTCCTCACCCAGGAGGATCTCGTTCGGCGCGGTCGCGCGGACGGGGAACGGCAGGACGGTGCTCCAGGCGCCGGGGTCCCGGGGCAGTCCGGGATTCAGCGGGATCCGGCAGGCGTCCACGAAGTCCGGCTGCCCGTAGGCCTGCAGGGCCAGGGCGGCCGACGCCGGGGGCGCAACGGGCTTCGCCCGGTCGCCGACGGCGCTGAACAGGAGGCGCGCCCTGCGGGTCCAGGGGGCGGGTCGCAGCGGGGCGCCGGGGGTGGCGGCGCGGACGGCGTTGTCGAGCAGTTCCTCGATCATCGTGTCGTGCAGGGGCCCGATCACGAACGCCCACAGCAGGGCCTCCCGGACGTTCTGCCGCTGTTCGAGCACATGCCGCATCAGGCACCGGCCGGGGCCGAGGGGTTCGATCTCCAGGGCGTGAAAGCCGCTCTCCGGGGGCGGGAAGTCGAAGCGTATGCGGCGACCCGGCTCGTATTCACCGACCGCGTAACGGACGAAGCCGTGGCCGCCGTCGGCGCCGACGCCGAGCGGACGGTCGAAGCGGATAGGGGGCCACACCGGAGTGGGGCTGAGCGGGTCGTCGGGAGCCGAGAGGCGGTCCAGCAGGGCCCCGACGGTCTCCGCCGGGGCGTCGACGATCCGTTCGTGAACGTTCCGCAACGTGCGCATCACGCACCTCCATACGGTGGCGTACGTTTCTCCGTACGGTACCGTATGGAGATGCGGAAAGGTGAGGCGGAGAAGAACCGGGAACGCAAGCGGCTGACCGCCGGCGACTGGGCGGACGCCGCTCTGGCGGCCATGGCCGAGCGCGGGCTCGCGGGGGTCGCCGTGGAGCCGCTCGCCGCCCGGCTCGGCACCACCAAGGGCAGCTTCTACTGGCACTTCACCAACCGGGACGCGCTGGTCACCGCGGCGCTCGAGCGCTGGGAGGAGATCTGCACCGAGCAGATCATCGTCGCCGTCGAGGCCGAGGCGGACCCCGAGAAGCGGCTACGCACCCTGCTGCGCCACGCGACGACATCGGCCGCGGACGATGCGCTCGAGCTGTCACTGCTGGCCACCGCCGCCGACCCCCGGGTGGCCGCGGTCCTTCAGCGGGTGACCGAGCGCCGCATCGAGTACCTGGCCGGCCTCTTCGAGAAGTTGGGCTTCGGCGCGCGGGAGGCTGCCCGGCTCGGCCTGCTGGCCTACAGCAGCTACCTCGGGCACACCCAGCTCAGCCATGCCGTTCCCCACGTCCTGCCGACCGGCGAGGGGCGGGACGCCTACCTCGAGTCGCTCATCGACACCCTGCTCCGCCGGTAGCCCGCGCGCCGCCCGGCCGGACCATCCCCCCGCGGCACGGCAGCAGGCATGCCGCCTTCCGGTCGGCGCCGTCCCGGCCCGCACCTGGCACGCCCGGGCCGGGCGCCACCACCCCGGACCACGCCCTCCGACCCCGCCCCGACGGGCACCGCCCGTCCCGCCGGAGCCCCCGCACCCCGACCCTGCCGGACCCTGGCAGCCGGCCACTCCGCCTCCTTCCGACACCGCACCGCACCGCACCGCACCGCACCGCACCGCACCGCACCGCACCGCACCGCACCGCACCGACGGCCCGTACCCCGTCCCGGCCACACCCCGCCACCGCCGACGCCCGGCCACCACCCCCGAACGCTGTCCACGCTGTCCGGACGGACCACGCGACACCCGGGCCGAAGAAGGCTAGGCCGAGGAACGCTTCCGCTGCGTGGACTTCTTCGCCGCCGGCTTCTTCTCCGCGGAGGACGTCGACTTCGCCGTGGACCTGGACGCAGACTTCTTCGCCGCGGTCGACGTCGACTTCGCGGCCGTCTTCTTGGCGGCCGTCTTCTTCGCCGCCGTCGAGGTCGACTTCTTCGTACCGCCGGACGACTTCGGCGACGCCGCCGCGCGCCGTCCCTTGATCGGCGTCACCCGCGCCTCCTCGCCGGAGGGCTCCTCGGCCCCCTCGCCCCGCGCCTCCCGCGCCGCCCGCACACTGCCTTCCAGCGCCGCCATGAGGTCGATGACCTTGCCGCCCTCGCCTTGCGCAGGAGCGTGCTCGGGGAGCTCACCGCCCCCCTCCACCTTCGCGGCGACCATCGACTCGACCGCCTCCCGGTAGTCGTCGTGCAGCGAGTCGAGATCGACCTCGCCGAGGGTGTTCATCAGCGCGTCGGCCAGGTCGAGTTCGGCTTCCCGTACAGCCACGTCGGTCTGCGGCGCCACACCCTCCGGCTCTCGGATCTCGTCCGGCCACAGCAGCCCGTGCATGGTGATCACGTCGTCCACGACGCGGAGCATGCCGAGCCGCTCCCGGCCGCGGAGCGCGAACTTGGCGATCGCCACCCGTTCTGAGCGTTTGAGGGCCTCGCGCAGCAGGGTGTAGGGCTTGGCGGCCGACGCGCCGTCGGCGGAGAGGTAGTACGCCGTGTCCATCTGAAGCGGGTCGATCGCGGAGGCGGGCACGAAGGCGACGATCTCGATCTTCTTCGCGGTCGGCAGCGGGAGGGCCGCGAGATCGTCGTCCGTGATCGGGATCATCGATCCGTCGGCATCCTCGTACGCCTTTCCGATCTCGGCCTGCGTGACCTCCTTCTCCTCCAGTTCGCAGACCTTGCGGTAGCGGATCCGGCCGCCGTCGGCGGCGTGGACCTGGCGGAAGGAGACGGAGTGGTTCTCGGTGGCGTTGACCAGCTTGACCGGGATGCTGACCAGCCCGAAGGAGATCGCGCCGTTCCAGATGGATCGCACGTTTCATCCCTTTCATCCGAAAAAATCCGGGTTTCGTGGGATTCTCATCGTATGACGCCGATCACAGAGGTGGAGGGGCGGCGCCTGGCGCTCACCAACCTGGAGAAGGTCATCCATCCCGCCACCGGGACCACCAAGGGCGAGATCGTGCACTACTACGCCGTCACGGCGGAGGCGATCCTCCCCCATCTCGTGGGCCGCCCGGTGTCCTTCCTGAGATATCCGGACGGGCCGGACGGGCAGCTGTTCTTCACCAAGAACCCGCCACCGGGCACCCCGGACTGGGTGCGCACGGCGCCGGTCCCCCGCTCGGAGGACCCCAAGGCCCGCCAGGTCGTGATCGACGACCTGCCGTCGCTCGTATGGGCGGCCAACCTGGTGGTCGAGTTCCACACCCCGCAGTGGCGCGCCGACGAGCCGGCCGTCGCCGACCGCCTGGTGTTCGACCTCGATCCCGGCGCGCCCGCGACCATCGCCGAGTGCTGCGAGGTGGCTCTGTGGCTGCGCGAGCGGCTCGCGCGGGACGGGCTGGAGGCGTACGCCAAGACATCCGGCTCCAAGGGCCTGCATCTGGTCGTACCGGTGACCCCCACCCCCTCCGAGCAGGTCTCCGCCTACGCGAAGTCGCTGGCCGTGGAGGGCGAAGCCGCGTTGCCGAAGCTGGTGCTGCACCGGATGGCACGCTCGCTGCGCCGGGGCAAGGTCTTCGTCGACCACAGCCAGAACGCCGCCGCGAAGACGACCGCCACCCCGTACACCCTGCGGGCCCGCACGGAGCCCGCCGTCTCCGCACCGGTCACCTGGGAGGAGGTCGAGGAGGGCCGCGCGGACGGGGCCGGCCTCGTCTTCCGCCTCCACGACATCGCGCCCCGGCTGGAGCGGTACGGGGACCTCTTCGCCTCCGTGGACGACCCCGCCGGCGCCGGAAGCCTGCCGTGACACTGCCCCGGCCGCCCCTGAAGGTCGCGCTCGCCGAGCCGGTGAACGCGCTGCCGCGGGGCGCCGGGCTGGCGTACGAGCCGAAATTCGACGGGCACCGCATGGTGATCTTCCACATCGGCGGCGAGGTGCTGCTCCAGGCGCGTTCCGGGAGGATCGTCACGGCCGCCTTCCCCGACCTTGCCGCCGCGGCGCGGGAGCTGCCCGAGGACACGGTGCTCGACGGCGAGGTCGTGGTGTGGCGGAACGGGCGCACCGACTTCGCCGCCGTGCAAAGACGAGCGGCCGCCACACCGGGCAGGGCCCCCGCGCTGGCACGCGCCCTGCCCGCCTCCTACGCCGCCTTCGACCTGCTCGCGGAGGGCGGGGTGGACCTGCGCCCGCTGGCGTACGAGAAGCGGCGGGCGCGACTGGTGGCGGTGGCCGGGCCGCTGGGGCCGCCGCTCCAGCCCGTGCCGATGACGCGCAACCGGGCGGAGGCGGAGGGCTGGTACCAGACCCTGCCCGGGATCGGTGTCGAAGGACTGGTGGTCAAGCGGCTGGACCAGTCGTACCGGGGCGGTGTGCGGCTGTGGCGCAAGCTGCGGCACACCCGCACCCACGACGCGGCCGTCGTCGGCTTCACCGGCGGCAAGGAGCGTCCGGCCGCCCTCGTCGTGGTGCTGCCCGACGACGACACACCGGTGGTGTCCGGCCCGATGGCGCCGGCGCTGCGGACGCAGGCGGGGGCACTGCTCGCCTGGCGGGCGGGCGGCGGGATCGGCACGGCGGTCGCGACCGGGATCGGCGAGGTCACCTATCGGGCGGTGGAGCCGGGGGTGACGGCGGAGGTCGAGCTGGGCACGACGCGGCACACCGTGACGACGGTGATGAGGCTGCGGTCGCCCGAAGAACTGGATTAATCAAGTTTGACTAATCGCCACTGGGGGCAGTACCTTCTGCGACGCACACGCGTGGCCCGAGTTGATGAACGGCAAGGAGAAAGTGTGACCTTTCTGCCCGACACCGGATACACCCCGAGCGCGGAGGAACTGGCCGGCATCCAGGAGTGGTTCGCCGCCTACGACGCACACAGCAGCAAGCGCGAAGTCGGGCGTATGGCGGACATGGCAGTGTTCCCGCTCAACCTGATCAGCGACGACTCCTCCGGCAACGGCGCCTCCGCCCAGTGGGACCGCCGGCAGTTCGTCGAGACCATGAGCCATGTGATGGGCGAAGGGAGCGACGACATCTCCTTCGAGTCGGTACGGACCCCTGTGTTCCTCTCCCCCGCGATGGCCGTCGTCTTCACGGACTCGACCATGACCATGGACGGCCGGACCCAGCAGTTGCGGTACGCCGACATCCTGATCAAGCAGGACGGCAAGTGGGCGTTCCAGACGATGATGCAGGGCGGCTGGGGGGACAACCTCCGCTAGAGACGGCCCTGCCGGCCGAGGGGCGTCACCCCCCGGCATCTCCCCGGCCGGCAGGGCGTGAGCACCACGGGCACCGCCTCGCGGCGCCGGTCCGCAGGCGTCGCGGACCGGCCCGCGACGGCGGCAACAGGCCTGGATTCAACAACCCCGAGACAACCCCGTCGGATACCGGTCAGGATGTCGGATCCTTGGGGCACACTTCCCCCAGACACAGGGTTGAGACCCAAGGTTTTCTTGGGAGGGGGACAATCGTGTTCGCGGGAATCGACGAGGTCGAGTGGGCCTCTCTGCAACACGCCTACGGCCCGGCCGACGATGTGCCGGAGCTGCTGCGCCAACTGGCCTCCGTGGATCCCGCCGAGCGCGAGAGCGCACTCGACGCCATGTACGGGGCCGTGCACCACCAGGGCGACGTGTACGACTCGACGCTGGCCTGCATCCCGTTCCTGATGGAGCTGGTCGCCGATCCCGCGGTCGAGGACCGGGGAGGCATCGTCGAACTGCTCACCAGCATCGGCAGCATCGACCTGGACGGCGACGACGAACTCGACCCGGAGGACGAGGAGTTCGAGGACGCCGCGAACTACGCCATGGCAGCCTCCGCGGTGACCGCGGGGGCCGATGTGTTCCTCGGCCTGGTGGACGACCCGGACCGCGGTGTGCGGCTCGCCGCGCCGCTCGCGCTGGCCACCCTGCACACCGAGCCGGTGCGCGTCCTGCGTCTGCTGCGGTCCCGGCTGGACGCCGAGCAGGACCCTGAGGTGCGGCTCGCGTGCGTGGAGGCCACCGGGCGGATAGCGCTGCGGCACCAGGGGCTGCTGCCCGAGGTGGTGGAGTGGCTCACCGGGCTGTCCGGGATGGCGTACGGAGCGGGTCTCCGGCTGGCCGCGATCGCGCAACTGGCGCGCTGCGCCCCCGGGGCGCTGCCCTTGGACGTGGTGCCCGGGGTGACGGGGCTACTGCGTGAGCTGCGCACGGAGCCGGTGGCGGCGGTCCCGGCGGCCGAACGGCTGCCGTCGCCGACGCTGCTCGGCCAGCTGCGCCAGGTGCGAGCCGCCGACACCGTCGGCCGTCCCGCGCCCTGGACGGCCGACCTGCTGCGCACCCTGCACTCGGGCCTCGGCGACCGGGTCGAGGACCGGATAGCGCTGCTGGCGGACCAGCTGTGCAGTCCGGATCGGGCGCAGCGGATCGACGCCGTACGGATGAGCAGCGCGCTGCTGCGGACATGGCGGGGCGCGTACGGGGAGCTGGTCGGCCTGATCGGCGACCAGCTCGCGGACCCGGAACCGCGCCTCGCCGCGGCGGCGGCGTACGCACTGGGGGACCTGTTCGGCCTGGCTGAGCCGGCGGCGGACGCGCTGGCGCGGCGGCTGGCCGCCGAGCCGGGCAGCTGGGTGCGCGAGTGGGAGAGCGGGCCGCCGACGCTGGGCCCGGCCGTCCTCGCGCTCGCGCGGGCCGGCGACGCGCGGGTGGTGCCCGTGCTGGCGCGTCTCCTGGAGCGGCCGGACGCGCCACGGGACCTCGCGTACGCGCTGGACCGGCTGGGCGGGGCCGCCGCCGCCCTCGCGCCGGCGCTGCGGGAGCGGCTGGACGCGCTGGAACTGGACGACCGGTCCTCCGACGGCGCCGTGGCGCTGCTGCACGGCCTGTCCGTGCTGGGGGCGGGCACGGCGGCGGGCTCGATGCCCGCCGTGCTGCGCGTACTGCGGGACGCGCCCGGCGAGGGGCGCGGCTGCCTGACCGACGCCGCGGTGCGGACGCTCACCGCTCTCGGGCCCGCCGCGCGCGAGGCGGTGCCGTATCTGTGGGGGCTGCTGCGCGAGGCGGGGTACGAGCGGGGGGCGGACCGGCGGTCGGCGTGCGGTGCCGTGGCCTGCTTACCGCCGGCGGCGGCCGCACGGGCCGCGGGCGCCCTGTGGGCGATCGAGGGTGACGCCGCCGCGGTGGTGCCGGTGCTGTGCGCGGTCCTGAACGCGCCCGAGCAGGCGGCACGCCGGTCCGCGGCCTGCGTGCTCGCCTCCACGGGGACGGCCGGCGCGCCGGCCGCGCCGCAGCTCGCGAGGCTGCTGCGGTCGATGGAACCGTGGACGCGGGTGCGGGCGGCGGAGGCTCTGTGGCGGGTGACGGGGGACCCTGAGGCCGCATGGCCGGTGCTGCGCGCGGCCTGGGAGACGATGCCGCGCACCCGGGTGCCCGTCGCGGCGTGTCTGGCGGACATGACCACGGCGGGCGCCGAGGGAGCAGTCGGTCTGCTCGACCGTGAGCTGCTGTCCGCAAGACGTCATAACGCGATCGACAACGGGGCGGACAGTCATGACATCGTGGAGGACGAGAGACTGCTGGCTCTGTGCCGGCGGGCGGTTCACCGCAGGCCATGACTTCGCGTGCCGAGCGAAGCGTGACGGCGGACCATGAACGGGGAGGACCCGACAGCATGATCATCTTCGGTACCAAGGGTTACATCTACCAGCTGGCGATACTGACGCTGGTGTGCGGCCACTGCGGCAATCCCTCCGCGCACACGCTCAGGAAGCGGGTCACGAAGTTCACGCTGTTCTTCGTGCCGCTGTTCCCCTTCTCCACGAAGTACGCCACCCAGTGCACCTTCTGCGGGGCCGAGCAGCAGATCTCCTCCGAGCAGGCGCAGCAGCTCCAGGCGCAGTCGGCGGGCGGCGGCCAGGGCGTGCAGGGGAGTCAGCCGTACGGGCAGGCCCAGCAGGGGCAGCAGAACCCCTACCAGCGCTGAACCGTAGGCGGCGCGGGCGCGGCGGGCGGAGCTCGTCTCCGCCGCCGGCCGACGCTGTGTGACGGCCCATCTGTTCGACGTCGGCGCACCCTGACATAAAGGGACAAACGGGCTGGCCGCTTGCTACGTTGCGTGACATGACCGCAACGACAGCGGGCACTTCGGGGCCCGAGCCGTGTCCCGCGCCCCGTCCGCCCAAGCGGCGGGGCGTCGAACTGTCGCTCCTCCTCGGCGCCGTCGTCATCTGCGTCCACGGCTACGTCGCCGTCGGTCTCGCCAGGAACGGCGCCGTGCCGCCGGACGCCGCCGGCTACGGAGCGGGCCTCGGCGTCCTGGCACTCCTCGCACATCTGGCCGTACGCCTGCGCGCGCCCTACGCCGACCCCCTGCTGCTGCCGATCGCCGTCCTGCTCAACGGCCTCGGCCTGGTGCTGATCTACCGGCTGGACCTTCAGACCCCGCTCGACCGGGCAGCCCCCACCCAGCTCGTATGGTCCACCTCCGGGGTCGCCCTGTTCATCGTGGCGGTCGTCGTCCTGCGCGACCACCGGATCCTCCAGCGGTACGCGTACATCAGCGTCACGGCCGCGCTCGCGTTGCTCTGCGCCCCGATCTTCTTCCCCGCGGTCAACGGGGCCAGGATCTGGATCCGGGTGGGGCAGCTGTCCTTCCAGCCGGGCGAGTTCGCGAAGGTGCTGCTCGCCGTCTTCTTCGCCGCGTACCTCGCCGCCAACCGGGGCGCCCTCACCCACGCCAGCCGGCTGATCCGCCGGTTGCAGCTCCCCACCGGCCGGGTGCTCGGACCGATCGTCGCGGTGTGGCTGGTCAGCGTCGGCGTCCTCGTCCTCGAACGGGACCTCGGAACCTCGCTGCTCTTCTTCGGGCTCTTCGTCGTCATGCTGTACGTGGCGACCGGCCGGATCGGCTGGATCGCGGTGGGTGTGCTGCTGGCGTCGGCGGGCGCGTACGCCGTCGGCTCGCTCGAACCGCACGTCCACAGCCGGGTCGAGGACTGGCTCGACCCGTACGCCGGCATCGAGTCCGGGCAGGGTCCCGGCCAACTGGCCCAGTCCCTCTTCGCCTTCGCGGCCGGCGGGATGCTGGGCACCGGTCTGGGGCTCGGCCACTCCGTGCTGATCGGCTTCGCCACCAAGTCCGACTTCATCCTCGCCACGGCGGGCGAGGAACTGGGGCTGGTCGGCCTCAGCGCGATCTTCATGCTGTACGGGCTGCTGGTCGCCCGGGGGCTGAGCACCGGGCTCGCTGTGCGCGACCCGTTCGGCCGGCTCCTCGCGGTCGGCCTCTCCTCCATCGTCGCACTACAGGTGTTCGTCATCGCGGGCGGTGTGACGGGCCTGATCCCGCTGACCGGCATGGCGATGCCGTTCCTCGCGCAGGGCGGCTCCTCCGTGGTCACCAACTGGGTCATCGTGGCGCTGCTGATCCGGCTCAGCCACTCGGCCCGCATGCCGCCGCCCGCGCCCGTGGAGGTGGGCGTCCACGCCCCGGCACCGGCGGTGCGGCGGTGACCCGATGCATCCGGCACGCCGCCGTGTTCAGCCTTCTGCTCCTGCTCGCGCTGCTGGCCAACGCCGCCCGCGTGCAGGTGCTGGAGGCATCCGCCCTCGAGAAGAACCCGGCCAACCGCCGGGCGACGATCGCCCGTTACGCGGAGCCGCGTGGCGACATCCTGGTCGACGGGAAGCCGGTCACCGGGTCCGAGGACACCGGTGAACAGCTCCGCCACGAGCGCACTTACCTCGAAGGGCCGCTGTACGCGCCGGTGACGGGCTACTCGTCACAGATCTACGGCACCTCGTTCGTCGAGCACGCGCAGGACGCGGTCCTCAGCGGCAGCGATCCCCTGCTGGCGCCGTTCCCCTTCTGGGGCGACCTGAGCCGCAGCCGACCCTCCGCCGGGGACGTCGCCACCACCGTGAGGGCGGCCGTGCAGCAGGCCGCGTACCAGGGTCTCGGCGGCAGGCGGGGCGCCGTCGCGGCGATCGAACCCTCGACCGGGAAGATCCTGGCCCTGGTCAGCAGCCCGTCGTACGATCCGGAGCTGCTCTCCGGCAACGGGCCCGAGGTCTCCCGGGCCTGGGACCGGCTCAACGGCGCGGACGCACAGCCGATGCTGAACCGCGCGATCCGCCAGACCTATCCCCCGGGCTCCGCGTTCAAGATCGTGACCGCCGCCGCGGCCCTGGAGAGCGGCGTCGTCGATGACGTGGACGCGCCGACGCGCACGCCGGATCCCTACCTGCTGCCCGGCACCCGCACCCCGCTGCCGAACGCGACGAAGGGATGCGAGGACGCCTCGCTGGCCTACGCGATCCAGTGGTCGTGCAACACCGTGTTGGCGAACCTCGGGGCGCGGGTCGGACTGCGGGACATGGTCGCCACCGCCCGCGGGTTCGGCTTCAACGACCCCGGGCTGCGGATTCCTTCGGGCGTGACGGCCTCCAACTTCGACACCGACATGTCGCCCGACCAGCTGGCGCTGTCCTCGATCGGGCAGTTCAACACGACGGCCACACCGCTTCAGATGGCGATGGTCGCGGCGGCCGTCGCGAGCGGCGGCGACATCCGCAGCCCTTACCTCGTGGAG
This sequence comes from Streptomyces sp. WAC00040, assembly GCF_056835925.1. Classification (NCBI taxonomy): domain Bacteria; kingdom Bacillati; phylum Actinomycetota; class Actinomycetes; order Kitasatosporales; family Streptomycetaceae; genus Streptomyces; species Streptomyces sp. WAC00040. Next base: position 3,107,741 of record NZ_JAKQZE010000001.1, on the reverse strand, counting down.
CGGGTGACCAGGGCGAACGGTGACCTGATCGCCCAGAACGGCCCCCGCGCCTACCGGCAGGCGATGACCCCGTTCACGGCGCAGCGGCTGCGGGAACTGATGGTCCGGGCCGTCGAGGAGGGCACGGGCGGCAACGCGGCGATCTCGGGCGCCACCGTCGGCGGCAAGACGGGCACCGCGCAGCACGGTATCGACAACTCGGGACTCCCGTACGCCTGGTTCATCGGATGGGCACAGGCATACGACGCGCCCCGACCGGAGGTCGCGCTGGCCGTGGTCGTCGAGGACGCCTCCGCGGTACGGGAGGACATCAGCGGCGGAGGCAGTGCCGCCCCCGTCGCGCGGGCCGTGATGAGGGCGGCACTCTGGGGTCCATGAACATCGCAGCGTCGCTGGACGCCATCGGGCGACTTGACCCGGAAACGAGCGCCTTCATCGAGGTGTGGGCCGAGGAGGCGCTCGCCCGTGAGGACTCGCTGGACACCGGACTCCCTCTGGCCGGGCTGCCGTTCGCGGTGAAGGGCCCCTCGGGCATCCGGTCCTACGCCGCGCGGCGGCTCACCGCGGCGGGCGGCGTGGCCGTCGGCTCGACATCGGTGCCCGGCCCCGGCACCCCCTGGCAGACCTGGGGTCTCGGCGCGCACGGCCCGACCCGCAACCCCTGGCGGCCGGACCGCACTCCCGGCGGGTCCTCCGCGGGGTCCGCCGCGGCGGTCGCGGCAGGCATGGTGGGCATGGCGACCGGCAGCGACGGTGCGGGGTCCGTACGGATCCCGGCCGCCTGGTGCTCGGTCTTCGGACTGAAGACGACGAACGGGCTGCTGCCCTCGCCCGACCGCACGGGCCTTGCCTCCGCGGGCGTCCTGACGCCGACAGCGGCGGACGCCCGGGCGTATCTGCGCTGCGTACTGGACACCTACGAGCCGGCCGCACCTGTCCTTCCGCTGCCGGCGGTCTGGTCGGCGGGCCTGGGCTTCGCTGACACGGAACCGGAGGTGGCGGCAGTCGCGCTGGCAGCGGTGGAACGGCTGGAGTCCGCCGGTGTCGTACGGCTCACGGACGCCCGCCCGGTACTGCTGGACCCGTGCGACGCGTGGACGGCTGTACGGGCCGGCCGGCCGGCGCGGGGAGCGGCCGTGCGGGCCGAGAACGACCGTCGCCTGGACGCCCTGTTCGCCGGCGCGGCCGTCCTGCTGACTCCCGCGACCCCCAATCGGCCGCACGGTCACGACGGGCCCGGGGCGGACGTCTACTCGACGTCGCTGACCTGGGCGTTCAACCTGAGCGGTCATCCGGCGGCCAGCATCCCGGCGGGCTTCACGAGCGACGGCTGCCCGGTAGGGCTTCAACTGGTGGCCGAGCGGGGGGCGGACGTCTCACTGGTCGAAATGGCGGTGGCGGCGGAGAAGGGCCTGATTACTGTGCGGCCATGACCTCCTTCGAGCTCGCCCAGGTGAACATAGCCCGCCTCAAACACCCGCTGGATTCCCCTCAGTTGAAGGACTTCGTGGACAACCTCGTCCCCGTGAACGCGGTCGCGGACGCCGCCGACGGATTCGTCTGGCGGCTCCGGACCGAGGCCGGTGACGCGACCGACCTCCGGGTCTTCGGCGACGACTGGCTGATGGTGAACATGTCGGTGTGGCGTGACACCGACACTCTGACGGCCTTCATGTACCAGGGCACGCACCGGGAACTGCTGGCCCGGCGCTACGAGTTCTTCGAGCGGGTGCACGAAGTGATGACGACGCTGTGGTGGGTCCCCTCCGGTCACCGGCCGACGGTCCGCGAGGCGGAGGAACGTCTGCTGCGCATCCGTGAACACGGACCGACACAGCAGGCGTTCACCCTTCGCAAGTCCTTCCCGGCGCCCACGGTGTGACGGCGGCGTCGGCCCGCCCCGGCGCTCGCCGCACATGTTCCGGTCAGCTTCGGGCGGGTCCGCGGGCCGGGAGCGTCCGTGACGCCGCCCTGCCGCGCCCGGCGGGGACGGCGTCCACCTGCCTTACGGTGCGTCCGCGCCTTCGGCGATCGCGTCCTCCACCTCCGCCACCCGCTCCTGCTCCTCGGCCGCGAACCGCTCCCGGTCGAGTTGTTCCGCGATGTCCTCGTCCTCGGACATCAGCAGGTCGAGGCTGGCGTCGCCCATCTCGAAGACGCCCATGTCGAGATACGCCTTCTGCAACCGCTCGCCCCACAGCCCGATGTCCTTGACGCACGGCACGATCCGGCTGAAGAGCAGCTTGCGGAACAGGTGGAGGAACTCCGACTGCTCCGAGTACTCCTCCGCCTCCTTCTTCGAGACGCCGAGGTTCTCCAGGACCTCGATGCCGCGCAGCCGGTCGCGCATCAGGTAGCAGCCCTCGATCACGAACTCCTCGCGTTCGCGCAGTTCCGCGTCGCTCAGCTGCTTGTAGTAGTCGCGCAGTGCCATCCTGCCGAACGCCACATGACGTGCCTCGTCCTGCATGATGTACGCAAGGATCTGCTTGGGCAGCGGCTTGGTCGTGGTGTCGCGGATCATGCCGAAGGCTGCGAGGGCCAGGCCCTCGATGAGGACCTGCATGCCGAGGTAGGGCATGTCCCAGCGGGAGTCGCGCAGGGTGTCGCCGAGCAGGGACTGAAGGTTGTCGTTGATCGGGTAGAGCATGCCGATCTTCTCGTGGAGGAAGCGGCCGTAGATCTCGGCGTGCCGGGCCTCGTCCATGGTCTGGGTGGCGGAGTAGAACTTGGCGTCGAGGTCCGGGACCGATTCGACGATCCTGGCCGCGCAGATCATGGCACCCTGCTCGCCGTGGAGGAACTGGCTGAACTGCCAGGACGTGTAGTGCTTGCGCAGCTCGCCCTTGTCCCGTTCGGTCATCTTCGCCCAGTGCCGGGTGCCGTACAGGGTGAGCGCCTCGTCGGGTGTGCCCAGCGGGTCGTACGGATCGACCTCGAGGTCCCAGTCGATGCGCCTGGCGCCGTCCCACTGCTTGTCCTTGCCCTTCTGGTAGAGGGCGAGGAGACGGTCGCGGCCGGCCCCGTTCTTCTGGCCGGGATAAATGGCCTCCCAGCTGAAGCGGGCGGCTCCCGAGGCGGGGACCTGCCAGAGCGGGTTGTCCGGTGCGTGTGTGTAGCGGTCGTGGGTCGACACTTCCGGCTCCTTCGCCTCGTACTCCTGGGTACGCAAGGACAGTTGGCAGGCTCACACGGTGATAGACGCTCAGTCAACAAGTCGTGCACAGGGGATTGACGAGCTTGCTGACGGGGAGTCTCATAACACCGACGCCGGTAATCCGACTCGCGAGGTGCCCTCAGCCATGACGACAGTGACCGACCGCGACGTGCAGCTGCTCCGCGACGCACTCGGCCCGCTCCGGGACCGCGAACAGGTCGCCGCGCGCCTGCTCGAGTCCTCCGCCAAGCACTCCTTCGACCCCGACAAGGAGCTCGACTGGGACGCGCCCGTCGAGGAGGGCAAGTGGTTCTGGCCCCCCGAGCTGGTCTCCCTCTACGACACCCCGCTGTGGCGGAAGATGTCCGAGGAGCAGCGGATGGACCTGGCCAGGCACGAGGCCGCCTCCCTGGCCTCGCTCGGGATCTGGTTCGAGATCATCCTGATGCAGCTGCTGGTGCGCCACATCTACGACAAGTCGGTGACCAGCAACCACGTTCGCTACGCCCTCACCGAGATCGCGGACGAGTGCCGGCACTCGATGATGTTCGCCCGCATGATCCAGAAGGGCGGGGCGCCCGCTTACCCGGTGCCGCGCGTCTACCACAACCTGGCCCGCGTGCTGAAGACCGTCTCGACCACGCCCGGCTCGTTCGCCGCCACCCTCCTCGGCGAGGAGATCCTCGACTGGATGCAGCGCCTGACCTTCCCCGACGAGCGGGTGCAGACGCTGGTGCGCGGCGTCACGCGCATCCACGTCGTCGAGGAGGCCCGCCATGTGCGTTACGCCCGCGAGGAGCTGCGCCGCCAGATGGTGACCGCGCCCCGTTGGGAGCAGGAGTTCACCCGGCTCAGCTGCGGCGAGGCAGCCCGCGTCTTCAGCGTCTGCTTCATCAACCCGCAGGTGTACGAGAACGTCGGCCTCGACCGCCGCGAGGCCGTCGCCCAGGTGAAGGCCAGCGGGCACCGGCGCGAGGTCATGCAGACCGGCGCGCGCCGGCTGACCGACTTCCTGGACGACATAGGCGTGCTGCGCGGGGCCGGCCGCAGGCTGTGGAAGAGTTCCGGCCTTCTCGCGTGATCGCATGAGGGGCGCCGCGGGGGCTGCGGTTACGCTGCGGGGCATGACCAGTCCCGCTCCCGCGACCCGCGCCTACCGACGGCTCAGCGTCGAGGAGCGCCGCGCGCAACTGCTCGCCGCGGCGCTCACCCTCTTCGCGCACCGGCCGCCGGAGGAGATCTCGCTCGACGACGTGGCGGAGGCGGCCGGGGTGTCAAGGCCGCTCGTCTACCGGTACTTCCCCGGCGGCAAGCAGCAGCTCTACGAAGCGGCCCTGCGCTCGGCCGCCGACCGGCTCGAGCTGTGCTTCACGGAACCGAAGGCGGGTCCGCCGACCGAGCGCCTGACCCGGGTGCTGGACCGCTATCTGGCCTTCGTGGACGAGCACGACGCGGGGTTCAGCGCGCTGCTGCGGGGCGGCAGCGTCGCCGAGACCTCCCGTACGACGGCGATCGTCGACGAGGTGCGGCGGGCCGCCGCCGAGCAGATCCTTGTCCACCTCGGCGTGGACGGCCCGGGGCCGCGGCTCCACATGATGGTCAGGACCTGGATCGCGGCGGTCGAGGCCGCCTCGCTGATCTGGCTGGACGAGGACAAGCAGCCGCCGGCCGACGAGCTGCGCGAATGGCTCGTCGACCATCTGGTCGCGCTGCTGGCGGTGACGGCGGCGACCGACGATGAGACGGCCGGCGTGGTCGCGGACCTGCTCGCGCAGGAGACCGCGGCCGGCCCCGTCGGCACGCTGGTGCGCAGGCTGGGGCCCGTCGTGGGCGGCGCCGCCCACCTGCTGTGAGACTGGTGGGGTGAGAAGCGAGAACACCCCCTTCGAGGGCGGCCCCCTGGACGGGCGGGTGCTCCCCGTCCTGGTCGGCCCCACCGGCCATCCCCCGAAGTGGTACAAGGTGCCCGTACCGAACGACGACGGCTCCCCGCCCACCGTGTACGCGTACCGCCGGGCCCCCTCCGGTTACACGAAGCGCCTCGGGCTCCAGCGTGGCTGGAAATACGAGTACGCGCCCGGGGGCGTCGAGCGGCGCGAGATCAGATGGCCCTGGTCCAGGCCGGGGGCGGGCACGTAGGGCGTCTGCGGCACGGGGTGGGTGCCTGCCGGGCGCCGGTGCGCGGATCTCGTGCGGCGGGCTCGTCCCCACCACCCGCTCGTTCCTCCCGAGCCTTGAGCGCGGCGGCCGCCGGCCGCTCGGACCGCTGCTCGCCGGCCTTGAGCCGGGCCATGGCGACCAGGCGGCAGCCGGCCGCGCGTTCGATCAGGTGCTTCTGCTCCAGGGCGCGCCGGGGCCCCGGGCAGCGGCCCCGTCCGCGGGAAGTGGCGTCGGCCGCCCGGAAGCAGCAGGACCGCGATCGGGCCACGGCCCGGCTGCGCCCGCCGAACGGCTGCTCGCGTCACTCTCCGCCGAGCAGGTCGCGGCCCTCGCCACCACGCCCGGCACGCCGTCGGCCCGCCCCGGCCGCCGGCCGGCGCGACGGCCGGCAGCGCGGGCGAGGACGACGGTTCGGGCGGGGCATCGGCCGGCGGCCCTGACGGGAGCGAGGCTGCGGACAGCGGTCAGGCTCCGGAGACCGACGCCAGGTATGCCTCGGCCTTCTCCGGCTCGTAGAAGAAGTTCTCGAAGTCCGCCGGGTCGTTGAAGCCGTTGGCGAACCGGTCGGCCACCGGCTGGAGCACGCCGCCCGCGCCGATCAGGTTGAGCACGTGCTCCGGCGGGACGCCCAGCATCGCGTTCGTCCACTTGGTGACGTGCTGCGCCGTGTCCCAGTAGCGGTCGAAGGTGCTCCGCATCCACTGCTCGTCGAACGGCCGGTCGCCGTGCTCGGTGATCGACGCGAGGTAGGAGGCGGCGCACTTGGACGCGGAGTTGGAGCCCTGGCCGGTGATCGGGTCGTTCGCCACGACGACGTCAGCGACGCCGAGCACGAGCCCGCCGCCGGGCAGCCGGCCGATGGGGTTGCGAACGGTCGGGGCGTACCGGCCGGCAAGCGTGCCGCCCGCGTCGGTCAGCTCGACCTTGGTGGCCCGCGCGTACTCCCAGGGGGTGAACTTCTCCATGAGTTCGAGCGTCAGGGCGAGGTGCTCCGCGGGGTCCTTGACGCCCTGGAAGACGTCCAGCGGCCCACCGGGGACGCCCTCCCAGAAGAGGATGTCGGCCCGCCCGGAGGTGGTGAACGTCGGCATGACGAACAGTTCGCCGACACCGGGGACCAGGTTGCAGCGGACCGCGTCGTAGTCGGGGTGCTCGGGGCGCGGTCCGAGACCGTGGACGTACGCCACGGCGAGCGCGCGCTGGGGCTCCGCGTACGGGGAGCGGGAGGCGTCACGGCCGAACATCGAGACCAGTTCGCCCTTGCCGGCCGACACCAGCACCAGGTCGTAGGTGCGGGAGAAGTAGTCGAGGTCGGAGACGGCGGCGCCGTGGATGACGAGCTGACCGCCTCGCTGGGCGAACGTCTCCATCCAGCCGGCCATTTTCACACGCTGGTCCACCGACTGCGCGTAGCCGTCGAGCTTGCCGACCCAGTCGACCGCGCGGCTGGCGTCGGGCGCGGCGACCGAGACGCCGAGGCCCTCGATCTTCGGGGCCTGCGACTCCCAGAAGTTGAGGCCGAGGTCGCGCTCGTGCTCGAGGGCGGTGTGGAACATGCACTGCGTGGACATGACCCGGCCGGACCGGATCTCCTCCGCCGTGCGGTTCGACATCAGGGTGACCTCGTAGCCCTGGGACTGGAGGCCGAGGGCGAGCTGGAGGCCGGACTGACCGGCACCGACTATGAGTATCTTCCGCATGGCGGGTTCTCCGTGGTTCTGCGTCGCGGTTCGGGAGGCTATTCGGGGGTGGCGTCGAGGGCGTGGGCGACCAGCGCCAGCAGCGACTCGATCACCGTGATCCGGTTACGGGCGTCCATGATCACTACCGGTACGTGCGGCGGCACCGTCAGGGCCTCCCGCACGTCCGCCGCCTCGTACGCGGTAGTTCCCTCGAAGTGGTTGACGGCCACGATGTACGGCAGCCCGCAGCTCTCGAAGTAGTCGAGGGCAGGGAAGCAGTCGGGCAGCCGGCGGGTGTCGGCGAGCACGATCGCGCCGATCGCCCCGCGCACCAGGTCGTCCCACATGAACCAGAAACGCTGCTGGCCGGGCGTGCCGAAGACGTACAGCACGAGGTCGTCGTCGAGCGTGATCCGGCCGAAGTCCATGGCCACCGTGGTGGTGACCTTGTCGGGCGTGGCGGTGAGGTCGTCGGTCTCCTCGCTCGCCCGGGTCATCAGCGCCTCGGTCTTGAGCGGCGTGATCTCCGAGACGGAGCCGACGAACGTCGTCTTGCCGACGCCGAAACCCCCCGCGACGACGATCTTCGTCGCCGTGGGCGCACGGGTGGTGTCCAGCTGCCAGGCCTGCACGGCCTCTTCGGTACGGGCCTCGGGCTCCGTACCGTGGGACGTGTCGAGGGGCGCGGCGTCGGGCCGTGCGAGCGTGTCAGAGGCGGCGGAGTCCACTCAGCACCCTTTCCAGCAGTGCGCGGTCGGGCTGGCCGGTGCCGTGACCGGTCCCGTACACACGGATCTTTCCCTGGTCCGCCAGGTCGCTGAGCAGCACCCGGACGACACCGAGCGGCATCTTGAGCAGCGCCGATATCTCGGCGACGGTACGCATACGGCGGCACAGTTCGACGATCGCCCGCAGCTCGGGCATCACCCGGGCGAGAGTGCCGCCGGGCAGTTCCTTGCGCTCGGGCGGCGCCTCGAGCGCGGCGACGAACGTCTCGACGAGCAGCACGTGTCCGAAGCGGGTACGGCCGCCGGTCAGGGAGTACGGGCGGACCCGGGCCGGGCGTTTGCCGTCACCGCGCACGGGAAGCCGGGGGCCGGTCATGACAGACCACTCTCCATCGATTTGCGCAGCTCACTGCGGACTTCGGGGGTGAGTACGTGTCCGGCGCGGCCTACGAACAGCGCCATGTGGTACGCGACGACGCTCATGTCGCAGTCGGGAGTCGCGTGCACCCCGAGCAGGGAACCGTCGCTGATCGACATGACGAAGAGGCTGCCCTCCTCCATGGCGACCATCGTCTGCTTGACGCCTCCGCCGTCCATCAGGCCGGCGGCCCCGACGGTGAGGGAGCCGATGCCGGAAACGATCGTGGCGAGGTCGGCGCTGGAGCCCTTCGGGCCCTCGCGCGGGGCTACGGCGGCCGGGGCTGCGTTGAGCTCCGCGTCGGAGGACAACAGGAGCAGTCCGTCCGACGAGACGACGGCGACGGAGCGCACACCTGGCACCTCCTCCACCAGATTGCCCAGCAACCATTGAAGGTTGCGGGCCTCCCTGCTCAGGCCGAACGTGCCGGTCGCAGTCAACTGCGTGCCTCCTCGACTGTGTCCCCCGTCTCCGCTTCGGTCTCCCGCCGGCCCGTCCGGTGTGCCGGGTCCGCCGGTTCCGTCTGTGCTGTGGTCTCCGCGAGTTCGGCCTCCGCGTCACGGCGGCCGTCCTTGGCGCCCTGGTGGAAGCCGCCGAGCCGGCGGCGCAGGGCCTCCGCGTCGACGCTTCCGGTGCGCCCGGTGGGGGCGGCCGGGGGCTGGACGGACTTCGGCGTGCGCTTGGGCAGGCCCTTGTCCGTGACCCGGTCCCAGGCGGCGGGAGCCTCCGGCGCGCTTCCGGCAGGCTCCTGCTCCGGTTCCGGCCCCTGTTCGGGCTCCCCCGGTGCCTCGGGCTGCGTCGGCAGCCGCATCGTGAACGTCTCCTGGTCGACGCCGGTGGTCACCGGGTCGCCGTCGGCCGTCCGCTCGTGTCTCTCCGGCTCCGCGGCGGCGGCGAGGATCGCCCGCTCCGCGGCCTCGACGAACGGGTCGGGCTCGAGCCGCTGCTCGGCCTGCGGGCCGGGGCCGTGGCCGTCCTCGTGGTCCTGGGCGAGGTCGTCGCCGTCATGGCCGTCCCCGTGGTCCTGCGCAAGGTCGTCGCCGTCATGGCCGTCCCCGTGGTCCTGCGCGAGGTCGTCGCCGGGGGCGGCCGGGCCGTCGTCGAGCACGTCGGCGCTGTCGAACCCGGTGAGGAGGTCGGCGTCCGGCGCCGTGACTCCGGCCGGTGCGGTCCGGCCTGCCGGTTCCGTCGCATCGGTCGCTTCGGCCTGCGGGGCCGGCTCGGCCCGCTCCGCCACCGGGGCGCTGCCGTGAGCGGGGTGCCCGGGCTCGTGCTGCGCCGGCTCGCCGCCCGCCGGCGACGCGAAGGGCTCCGCCGGTTCCTCACCGGCCGCTTCCGCCTCGTGTTCCGTCCCGCCGGAGTCCTCGACCGGCTCCGCTCCGCCGGACGGGACGTTCTCGGAAACGTCCGGGCCGGCGCCGTCGGCGTCCGCCGGATCCGTGTCCTGCCGCCGCGGGCTCTTGGGCAGGGCGTTCGAGTTCGCCTCCGCCACCGAGCCGGGGAGGTTCAGCGCCGGGGCCGCCCCCGGCACCGGTACCTGGCGCCCCGCCGTCGCGGGCGGTCCAGTCGGCAGCAGCGCCTGCGGCACCACGACCACGGCGGTGATCCCGCCCTGCTTGTGCTCACGGAGCTGGATCCGCACTCCGTGGCGTGCGGCCAGCAGCGCGGCCACGCGCAGTCCGAGGCCCTCGCCCTCACGGCCTGCCGGGGGCTCCGTCTCGTACGACTCCGGGTCCTCGAGCCGGGCGTTGATCTCGGTGATGCGGCCCGCGGTCATACCGATGCCGGCGTCCTGGACGGAGAGCATCACCTCGCCGCTCTCCAGCAGCCAGCCCGAAAGCTCCACCTGGGCGTCGGGCGGCGAGAACGACGTGGCGTTCTCGAGGAGTTCGGCGACCAGGTGGCTGAGGTCGTCCGCGGCGAAGCCGGCGACCTGGGCGTGCGGCGGGAGGGACTGGATGACCACCCGCTCGTAGCGCTCGATCTCGCTGACCGCGGCGCGCAGCACGTCGACGAGCGGGACGGGGCCGACATGGCCGTGTCCGTGGTCGGTGCCGGCGAGGACCAGCAGGTTCTCGCTGTGCCGGCGCATGACGGTGGCCATGTGGTCGAGCTTGAAGAGCGTGGCGAGGCGCTCCGGGTCCTGCTCGCGTTCCTCCAGCTTCTCGATGACGCCGAGCTGGCGCTCCACGAGTCCGAGGGTGCGCAGCGAGAGGTTCACGAACGTGTGGTGGACGGTGTGGCGCAGCCGGTCCAGTTCGCGGGCGGTCTCCTCGGTGCGCCGGCGCAGTTCGGCGCGCGCCTCGGTCAGCTCGGCCTCGAGCGCGGCGCGCGAGCCGAGGAGTTCGCCCCGGCCGGCGTCGAGCCGCGCGGCGCGTGTCCCGAGGTCACGGAGCTTGCCATGGAGGCTGTTGAGGGACCGTACGACCTGGGCGAACTCGTCGTTGCGGCCGGTGAAGCGGACCGGTTCCTCGCTCTGCGGGGCCGGGGCGTCGGCGAGCCTGGCGGCGCCGATCCGCAGGACGGCGAGCGGGCGGGTGAGCGTGCGGGACACCGCGGCGAGCACGCCGACGGTGACGACGACCAGGCCGCCGAGGAGGGCGATACGGATCTCGAGCGCGGTGAGGTCGTCGTCGCGCAGCTGCTCGAACCGTTCGGTCCGTTCGGTGGCGAGGGAGGATTCGGCGCCGCGCATCTGCTCGATCCGGGCGGTGAGCGCGGCCTCAAGTTCGGTGGGGTCGGTGCCGCGTTCCGCGTCGGAGAGCTTGGGCTGGTCGGTCAGGCGGGTCAGGTAGGTCTCGGCCGTCTTGACCTCGGGCCCGGTGACGGTGGCGGCGAACTTGTCCCGGGCGGTCGGTGCTGCGGCCTGGTCGAAGTCGGCGAGGGCGGCCAGTTCGCGTACGCGTGCCTGCTGTGCGGCGGCTGTGAGGGCGTTGCGGGTGCGGGCGTCGGCGCCGGTGTCCTCGCCGGCGCTCTCAACGGGGAGCCCGGTGACGGGGTCGTAGGAGAGGACGGGGTCGGGCTGCGGCACGGCGAGCGCGGCAAGCAGGAGCCCCCGGGCGGCGGACGCCTGTTCGACGGCGAGGCTGAGCTCAGCGGGGGCCCGGGTGGCATCGGCGGCGCGGGGCGGCGTCCGGTCGGCGAGCTCGCCGGCCAGGGCGTGGAGCGCTGAGATGACCGCGGTGTAGGCCTGGTGGGTCTCCATCGCGGTGCCCTCGCCGGACAGCGCGGTGCGGCGGACCGAGGGTACGGACGCGAGCGAGCGCCGCAGCTCCGCACGGTCGGTGCCAAGGGTGTCGCGCATCTCGTCGAGCTGCCGGTCGACGCGGTTGCCGAGGCTGTCGGAGACCTCGCGGCGGTCCTTCTTGCCGCCCTCCTGCTCCTCCCCGCCGGCCGCGATGTACGCGGTGAGCTCGTCGCGTTCGTCGGCGAGCGAGTGTGCGAGGGTGACGGCCTGCCGGTCGAGCGCGGCCAGGGTGACCAGCCGCTGGGACTCGGTCAGATCGCCGGAGGCGGCGAGGATGCCGGGAGTGCCCGCGGCGACGACGACGAGGCCGGCGACGGCGACACCGGCGACCAGCCGGTTGCGTACCCGTCGGGAGCGGCCGGCCGACGCCTGCCCGGTCGAGGTCTGTTCGGCCGGGTCCTGCGCGGCGGTGTCCCGGGCGCGGGGCGCCGGGATCTGCTGGGGAGGGACCGGGGCCTGGGGGTCGCCCGGTGCTCCCGTGGACGGGGTTCCAGTGGGCCTGCCGCCGTTGCCCCGAGGCCGCTTCTTCTGCACCGGTGCTCGCAATCTTGCTTGACTCGTCCACCCATGAAGCAGAGATGACGACCGGTCACGCGCGTAAGCCCCACCCCTGGTACGGCTTCCGACCATTCCAGTGCCTTCGGGAGGGAGGCGCGCATCGGCCGCTCCGCCACCCGAACGAGTGAACAACACTCGTGAGTTGGCGAACAACTTCCCCGAGCGGCCCGCCAGGCCGCGCGGAGCCCGTGGGTTGGACCTTCCGGCGCCCCTTTGGCACTATGTGCGCCCGCAGGTTCGCACAGCCGCCCATTCGGGGCGAAGCACACCGTCTGACCTGCTCGTACGGGCCAGGCGCCGCTCTGCGAGGGCCTTGTGAAGGTCTCATGCAGACTGGGTTCATGCGCATCGATCTGGCTACCTCCCCCGGCTCTCCCGAGCGCCCCAACGAGGACTGGGTGTCCGTCGCCCTGCCCGCCTCGGGCCAGGGTGGAACCGTCGTCGCGCTCGACGGGGTGACACCTCCGAGCGGGGACGCGGGCTGCGTGCACGGCGTGCCGTGGTTCACAGCCCGACTGGGCGGGGCTCTGGTCGAACTGTCCGGTTCGCGGCGTGACCTGACACTTCGGGAGGTGCTCGCCGAGGCGATCCGGCGCACCGCGGACACCCATCGCGACACCTGTGACCTTTCTCACGTGCGCACACCTCAGGCGACGGTGGTGCTGGTGCGTTGGGGCGGGCCGGAGGGGGAGGTCGAGTACCTGGTGCTCTCCGACTCGACGCTGCTGCTCCGGTCGCCCGACGGGACGGTGTCCGCGGTGCTGGACGACCGGCTGGACCGCCTTCCGCGTATGGCGCTGCGGACCCACGCCTCGGCGGACGCGCTGCGGAACGCGGAGGGCGGGTTCTTCACTGCGGCGGCGGACCCGGCGGTGGCCCTGCGCGCGGTGGCGGGCAGCGTTCCGCGCGAGCGGGTGAGCGCCGTCGTGGCGCTCACCGACGGCGCCTCGCGCTGGGTGGACATGTTCGGCGCGGGCGACTGGGCGAAGTGCGTGGCGCTGCTGCGCGAGGAGGGCGCTCAGGGACTGATCGACCGGGTGCGGGAGCTGGAGGCGGAGGCGGGAGCCCGTACGGCGGCGATCCGGTGGAAGCTCCACGACGACGCGTCCGCGGTCTTCGCCGAACTGTGAGACCGCGTGCGCGCGCCGACCTCGTCCATCAGCTCTCCGCGCGGGCGTTGAGCTGGTGGAGCAGCCGCGCCAGCTCCGCGACCTCGTGACGGTCCCAGCCGGCCAGTTTGCTGCGGTACCGGTCGCGGCGGGCGTCGCGCACATGGCGGAACCGGGTCGTTCCGTCCTCCGTGAGCCGTACGAGGGAGGCGCGGCCGTCGGCGGGGTCCGGTTCCCGGGTCACCAGGCCCAGTTCCTCGAGCGCCCGCAGCTGCCGGCTCATGGTCGCCTTGCCGACACCGAAGTAGCCGGCCAGTTCGGTGGCCCGCTGGGCCCCGGCCTCGTCCAGCCGCACGAGGAGCCCGTAGGCGGCGGGCTCCAGCTCGGGGTGGACCTCGCGGGCCATCTCACCGGAGGATGCCCTGGCGCGGCGCAGAAAGACGGACAACTCACGCTCGAGCGCAAGGAATTCCTGGTCCACGCCACTCCCGCCGTTCGGGCCCGTTCCACCCGCCGTACCGCCTTCGTGCACGTCAGCACCCCTCGTACGCTTTCCGGGTCGTGTAAGTTTCTTGACGCGGCCGGTATCACCGCAGCTCCGCCAGTATTTCGCAGGCGTAGACCAACGGCGGCGCCCAAGCCCCCTTCCTACGGCGGGTCTACGTGCGTAGCGTCGCTCATGACATGTCCACACCATCCACTCCGCCATGGCATGTCGACACGTCGCCAGTTCCCCCACGAGGCCTTCGGAGGCACGCAATGCCCGTGCACAGATCCGGAACGACCGGTCGTCGGCGCCTCGCCGCGGCCGGCACTCTCCTCGCAGTCCTCTCCCTCCTCCTCACGCTTCCCGGCACCGCCACGGCCGATCCCAAGCCGGAGCGCGGCTCCGCCCACATGGGCATGGGTGTCGTCGCCCACGACGGCCAGGGCGGCCCCCCGCGCGACACCCGTGCCGTCCAGACGGAAGGCGTCGACGTCTCCAGCCACCAGGGGAACGTCAACTGGTCGGCTCTGTGGACCAGCGGGGTCAAGTGGGCCTACGTGAAGGCCACCGAAGGCACGTACTACAAGAACACGTACTTCACCCAGCAGTACAACGGCTCGTACAACATCGGCATGATCCGGGGCTCGTACCACTTCGCCACCCCGAACACCACGACGGGCACCGCCCAGGCGGACTACTTCGTCGACAACGGCGGCGGCTGGACCCGCGACGGCAAGACCCTTCCCGGCGCCCTCGACATCGAGTGGAACCCCTACGGCGCCGCCTGCTACGGCAAGTCGCAGGCCGGGATGGTCACCTGGATCCGCGACTTCCTGAACCGCTACAAGGCACGGACCGGCCGCGACGCGGTCATCTACACGGCGACCAGCTGGTGGACGCAGTGCACCGGCAACTACGCCGGCTTCGGGGCCACCAACCCGCTGTGGATCGCCCGATACAACACCACGCCGGGCACCCTCCCGGCCGGCTGGCCCTACTACACGATGTGGCAGTACACCTCGTCCGGGCCGATCGTCGGCGACCACAACAAGTTCAACGGCGCGTACGACCGCGTCCAGGCGCTCGCCAACGGCTGACCCCGGCTCACGGGGCCCGTCCCGCCGCGCCGGTCGTCACGACCAGTGCGCGGGGCGGGTGAACCCGTCGGGAAGCCGGGTGGCCGCGTCGCCCCGGGCCGCGTCGAGCTGCGGCTGGGTGAGGAAGATGCAGCCTGTCAGGTCCGCGCCGGACAGATCGGCGTCCCTCAGGTCGGCGCCGATGAGGTCGGCCAGCCGCAGATCGGCACCCGTCAGGTCGGCCGCGATCAGATACGCGCCGCGCAGACTGACACCCCGCAGATCCGCGTTCCTCAGCCGGGCGCCCATCAGGTCCGCTCCCCTGCGGTCCTTCTTCTTCCGCCCGGTCCCCCCTCCCGCGCGCACGAGTTCGCTGGCACGCAGCAGCAGGACGTTGACCTGCTCGCGTTCGGCGCCGACGTCCAGCTTCAGCAGCGCGCCGGGAGCGAGCCGGGTGAGCTCCTCGATGTGTTCCTGGCGCCGGCGCAGCTTCCCATGGAGTTCGCGGGCGGCGTCCAGCGTCAGCGCCTGGGCCACGTACCAGAGCAGTTCGTGCAGCTGCCGTACGACGGGGAAGACCTCGAACATCTCCCGGGCCGTGTCCGGGGCCTCACGCCAGCTCGTCCCGCCGTAGGTGATCTGCGAGACCTGCTGGCCCGCGCCGAAGCAGTCGTAGACGGTGCAGCCCGAGTAGCCGCTGTCCCGCAGGCGGGCGTGGATGCCGCAGCCGAAGTCGGTGCGCAGGTTCGCGCAGGGCTTGCCGGCCTCCTTGCTCACTGCGAAGTCGGCGGAGGCGGCGAAGGGCAGCGCCACACAGCACAGGCCGAAGCAGTTCTCGCAGTCGGCACCCAGGGTCTTCATCCGTCCATTGTGCGGGACCTGCGGAACGCCCCGGAATGCGGCGGCCGAGGGCAGACGCAGAGCGCCGCTGCGCGGCGGGCGGAGGGAGGGGCCCGGCGGTGTTGATCCACCGCCGGGCCCCCCCTCCGCGCGGGTCAGGCCGCCGCGGTCACCGGCACGTCCGCCGAGGACAGCGCGATCTCGAGCACCTGCCGGACATCGGTCACCGGGTGGATCTCGAGCTTCTCGAGGATCTCCGCCGGGACGTCGTCCAGGTCGGGCTCGTTGCGCTTCGGGATCACGACAGTGGTGATGCCCGCCCGGTGGGCGGCGAGCAGCTTCTGCTTCACGCCGCCGATGGGCAGCACCCGGCCGGTGAGCGAGACCTCGCCGGTCATCGCCACGTCCGTACGCACCTGGCGTCCGGAGAGCAGCGACGCGAGCGCCGTGCTCATCGTGATGCCCGCGCTCGGCCCGTCCTTTGGCACCGCGCCCGCCGGGAAGTGGATGTGCACGCCCCGGTCCTTGAGATCTGCGACCGGCAGTTCGAGCTCGGCTCCGTGCGAGCGCAGGAAGCTCAGCGCGATCTGCGCGGACTCCTTCATCACGTCGCCGAGCTGACCGGTCAGGGTCAGCCCCGCGGCACCGGTCTCCGGGTCGGCGAGCGACGCCTCAACGAACAGGACGTCGCCGCCCGCGCCGGTCACGGCCAGACCGGTGGCCACGCCGGGCACCGCGGTGCGGCGCTCGGCCGGGTCCTGGGCGGACTCGGGCACGTGGTGGGGTCGGCCGATGAGCCCGCGCAACTCCTCGTGCGTGACGGTGAACGGCAGCTCCCGGTCCCCCAGCTCGTGCTGCGCGGCGACCTTCCGCAGCAGCCGCGCGATGGACCGCTCCAGGTTCCGCACACCGGCCTCGCGGGTGTACTCGCCCGCCAGCTTGCGCAGCGCGGAGTCGTCGAGCGTCACCTCGCCGGTCTCGAGTCCCGCCCGTTCCAGCTGGCGCGGCACGAGGTGGTCACGGGCGATGACGACCTTCTCGTCCTCCGTGTAGCCGTCCAGGCGCACCAGCTCCATACGGTCGAGCAGCGCCTCCGGGATGGCCTCCAGCACATTGGCGGTGGCGAGGAAGACCACATCGCTGAGGTCGAGCTCCACCTCGAGGTAGTGGTCGCGGAAGGTGTGGTTCTGCGCGGGGTCGAGGACCTCGAGCAGGGCCGCCGCGGGGTCGCCGCGGAAGTCGGAGCCGACCTTGTCGATCTCGTCGAGCAGGACGACCGGGTTCATCGAGCCGGCCTCCTTGATCGCACGCACGATCCGTCCCGGCAGCGCGCCGACGTACGTACGGCGGTGGCCGCGGATCTCGGCCTCGTCCCGTACGCCGCCGAGCGCGACGCGGACGAACTTGCGTCCCATGGCGTGAGCCACGGACTCGCCGAGGCTGGTCTTTCCGACACCGGGCGGGCCGACGAGCGCGAGCACCGCGCCCCCGCGCCGCCCGCCGACCACGCCCAGCCCCCGCTCGGAACGCCGCTTGCGCACCGCCAGGTACTCGGTGATCCGCTCCTTCACGTCCTGCAGACCCGCGTGCTCGGCGTCCAGGACGCTCTTCGCGCCCTGGATGTCGTACGAGTCCTCCGTACGCTCGTTCCACGGCAGTTCGAGGACGGTGTCGAGCCAGGTGCGGATCCAGCTGCCCTCGGGGCTCTGGTCGGAGGCCCGCTCCAGCTTCTCGACCTCCTTGAGCGCGGCTTCCCTGACCTTCTCCGGCAGGTCGGCCGCCTCCACGCGGGCCCGGTAGTCGTCGGACTCGTCCTCGCCGTCCTGGCCGTTGAGCTCGCGCAGCTCCTTGCGCACCGCGTCCAGCTGACGGCGCAGCAGGAACTCGCGTTGCTGCTTGTCGACGCCTTCCTGGACGTCCTTGGCGATGGACTCGGCCACGTCCTGCTCGGCGAGGTGCTCGCGCAGTTGCTCGGTGGCGAGCTTCAGACGGGCGACCGGGTCCTTGGTCTCCAGCAGCTCGATCTTCTGAGCCGTGGTCAGGAAGGGTGAGTAGCCGGAGTTGTCCGCGAGCTGCGAGATGCCGTCGATCTGCTGGACGCGGTCGACGACCTGCCAGGCGCCGCGCTTCTTCAGCCAGTCGGTGGCGAGTGCCTTGTACTCCTTGACCAGTTCGGTCACCGCGCCGGGCAGGGGGTCGGGCACGGTCTCCTCGACCACGGTCCCCTCCACCCACAGCGCCGCGCCGGGTCCCGTCGTGCCGGCGCCGATACGGACGCGGCCGACGCCGCGGATCAGCGCACCGGGGTCGCCGTCGGAGAGCCGGCCGACCTGTTCGACGGTCCCGAGCACACCGGTCGCGGCGTAGGTGCCGTCGACGCGGGGAACGAGCAGCACCTTCGGCTTGTTGCCGGAGGGCCGGGCGGCAGCCTGGGCGGCCTCGACCGCGGCCCGCACCTCGGTGTCGGACAGGTCGAGCGGCACGACCATGCCGGGCAGCACGACCTCGTCGTCGAGCGGCAGAACGGGCAGTGTGAGCGGTGAGTTCGCCTTGATATCGGCAGCCATGATCTCCCCTTAGGCAGTCAAGTTGAGCTGTACCGACTCAATGGTCATGAGCCCTTGATTGTTCCCCGGCGGCTGTTCGCTCTGAGCGATCGGCGAAATCCGGTGGGCGACAGGACCCGGACAGGGCGACAGTGACCCGATGGACAGCAAAGGGCTGAACCCGGACGGGACCATCGCACGCGAGGGTGCGCTCGACCGCGTGACCCCGGCCTTCGCGCCGGTGGTGGCCGCCGCCGGCACGGAGATCGCCGGCCGTTTCGGCGACGGCAGGCTGCACAGCGCCTATCTCTACGGGAGCATCCCGCGTGGCACCGCCGTCCCCGGAGCCTCGGACCTCGACCTGCTGCTGGTCCTGCACACGGAGCCCACGGACAGGGACCGGGCGGACGCCGACGCGACGGAGGCGGTGCTCGACGGGGAGTTCGACGCGATCGACGGCGCCGGCATCCTGCTGGTCGGCGTCGATGCGGCACTCACCGAGGCCGAGCGGTACGACCTGGGCTTCTTCATCTCCTGCCTGTGCACCCTGCTGACCGGCGAAGACCTCGCCGCCCACCTTCCCGCCCAGTACCCCACGTCACTACTGGCACGCGAGACCAACGGCGACCTGGACCTCCTCCTGCCTCGCTGGCGCACCCGGCTGCGCGACGCCGTGACGGACGCCGACCGGCGCGCGCTGTGCCGGACGGCCGCACGGCGGCTCGTACGGTCCGGATTCACACTGGTCATGCCCCGCTGGGGCGGCTGGACCAGCGACCTGGATGCACAGGCGGAGCTGTTCGCCGGCCATTACCCGCAGCGGGCCGACCAAATGCGGCTGGCCGCCGCGGCCGCCCGCCGCCCGACGCAGGACGAGGCGGTGATCCGCACGCTGGTCCAGGAGCTGGGGCCGTGGATGGCCGCGGAGTACACGGCGACTCACGGGACCAAGGCGGCCCGGCCGGCACCGTGACCGTGCGTGACCCACATCACCTCGGAATCAGGTCGCGATCACCCGCCCTCCCACTGTGTAATATCCAAAAGAGCACTTCATCTATTACTTACTCGCTTGAGGAGTTCCCGGATGCCGTTCCCGTCGACCGCGGAGATCGTCCACGCATGGGTCCACGGCTGGGTCGTCTCGCGCGGCGCGGCCGACCCCACGCCCAGACCGTGGGGCTTCACGGTGGACGTCGGACAGGTCAAGCACGCCACCCGTCATGTCCTCACCTCGGACGACGAGGCAACCGTGCGCAAGGTCGCCGCGGAGGTGGCCGCGCCGACGGTCTGGCTGAAGGTCTTCGCCGACCCCGTCCGCGTCCTCGAATGGGCGGGCCCCGCGTGGGCCGTCGACGAGCCCGGCTGGCTGATGTCCACCGAGCTGCGCCGCACCCCGACCACGGTGCCCGCCGGTTACACGTTGAGGACCTGGACGCGCGGCGGTGTCGTGCGGGCCCTGGTCGTGGGGCCTGACGGGTCGTTCGCGGCGCGCGCCCAAGTCGCCCCCACCGGGCGCACGGCCGTCGTAGACCAGGTGGAGACCGCGCCCGAGCACCGCCGCAGGGGCCTCGGCCGGCTGGTGGTGAACACGCTCCACAACGCCGCCCTCGACCACGGGGCCCGCGTCGGTGTACTGGGCGGCACACCGGACGGCCGGGCGCTCTACGAGTCCCTGGGCTGGCACACCCACGCACCGCTGGTCAGCCTGTATCACCGGCCGGCATGACCGCGCCCCGCACCGGGACGGAGGCTTCAAGAACCCGCACCGACGCGGGCGCGCCCACCCCCCGTGGCCGCAAATCGGTTTGTCCCCCTCACATCGGCCCGGCCAAGATGGGGTAGCGATCCGTGTCGTCCCGCACAGCCGCCCGGAGGTCGAGAACCATGCCGTTCCCCGCCGCAGACGCCCCTGTCACCGTCGACCGACGGGAGGGATCCTGTGGCGAGATCGTGCTGCGCAGGCGGGAGTCCGGTGAAGAGTCGGTGTACGAGATCATCGCGAACGGCTGCTTCCTGATGGACACCTCCGACGGGAGGTCGGAGCGGCTGCTGGTCGACGCCGCACGCCGGGCGATCGGCACCGGGAACGTGGCGCCCCGCCTCCTCATCGGCGGCCTCGGGGTCGGCTTCTCGTTCGCCCACGCCGCCACCGACCCGTCCTGGCGGCGGATCGCCGTGGTGGAGAGGGAGGAGGCCGTCATCGACTGGCACCGCGGCGGCCCGCTCGCCGCGATCTCCGGCGACGCCCTCGGCGACCCGCGCTGCCTGATCCTTCACACGGATCTCCTCGAGTACCTCCGCTCGACCACGGACCGTTATGACGCTCTGTGCCTCGACATCGACAACGGGCCCGACTGGACGGTCACCGAGGACAACGGTGATCTCTACTCGCCGTCCGGACTCGAGGCGTGCAAAGGCGCGTTGGACCCCGGCGGGGTGCTGGCCGTATGGTCCGCGAAGCCGTCCACCAGCTTTGAGGACGCGTTGCGGAATGCCGGGTTCACTGGGGTAAGGACCGAAGAGATCCGCCTTGCCCGAGGCGTACCGGACGTGGTCCACCTCGGCGTTCGCCCTGCGTAGCCGGGACGCCGTCGCTGCCTTTACGCTGCTGGACTACACACGGGATCTACCTTCGAACCGGATCCACATGCAGCTCGCAGAGAACGCGTACAAGGGCGGGGCGATGGAGCAGACACACACCACGCAAAACGGCGTCGCGGCCACACCCGGGGCCCAGCGCCGGGTGCTGGTGGTCGAGGACGACGCGACGATCGTCGACGCCATCGCCGCACGGCTGCGGGCGGAGGGCTTCCTGGTGCAGACGGCACTGGACGGCCCTGCCGCCGTCGACGCCGCGGACGCCTGGCAGCCGGACCTGATGGTCCTCGATGTGATGCTGCCCGGCTTCGACGGGCTGGAGGTCTGCCGCCGGGTCCAGGCGCAGCGGCCCGTTCCGGTGCTGATGCTCACGGCCCGTGACGATGAGACGGACATGCTCGTCGGGCTGGGCGTCGGCGCCGACGACTACATGACCAAGCCCTTCTCGATGCGGGAGCTCGCGGCCAGGGTGCACGTCCTGCTGCGCCGCGTGGAGCGTGCCGCGCTCGCCGCGGTGACACCCCGCAGCGGCATCCTGCGCCTCGGCGAGCTCGAGATCGACCACGCTCAGCGCCGTGTAAGGGTCCGGGCGGAGGACGTCCATCTGACGCCCACCGAGTTCGACCTGCTGGTGTGCCTCGCGAACACGCCGCGCGCCGTCCTCTCCCGTGAGCAGTTGCTCGCCGAGGTGTGGGACTGGGCGGACGCCTCCGGGACCCGCACGGTCGACAGCCACATCAAGGCGCTGCGCCGCAAGATCGGCGCCGAGCGCATCCGCACCGTCCACGGGGTCGGGTACGCGCTGGAGACGCCGGCGCCATGAAACGGCGGCGGCCGGGCGGTGGACCGGGGCGGCTGAGTACCGCGTCCATCACGATATCGATCAAGACCAAACTCAGCACGCTCGTCGTGGTCTCGGTCTTCATCACCACCGGTCTGATGCTGATGGCGTTCCACAGCAAGACCGAGGTGCGTTTCATCACGGTCTTCACGATCATCGCGACCCTGCTGATCACGCAGTTCGTGGCGCACGGCCTGACCGCCCCGCTGGACGAGATGAACACGGTCGCCAAGGGCATATCCCACGGCGACTACACCCGCCGGGTACGCGGCGCCGACCGGCGGGACGAGCTCGGCGACCTAGCCTCCACGATCAACCGCATGGCCGACGACCTCGAGGCCGTGGACCGGCATCGCAAGGAGCTCGTCGCCAACGTCTCGCACGAGCTGCGCACCCCCATCGCCGCGCTGCGCGCCGTGCTGGAGAACGTCGTCGACGGGGTCTCCGCCGCCGACCCGGAGACGATGCGGACGGCGCTGAAGCAGACGGAGCGCCTCGGCCGCCTGGTGGAGACACTGCTCGACCTGTCCCGGCTCGACAACGGCGTGCTGCCGCTGAAGGCCCGGCGCTTCGAGGTCTGGCCCTATCTGTCGGGGGTGCTGAAGGAGGCCAATCTCGCCTCCTCGCGACGCAACCTGGCCTCCGGATCGGGCCATCACACCCGCACCGACGTCCATCTCCACCTGGACGTCTCCCCGCCGGACCTGACCGCGCACGCGGACGCCGAGCGGCTGCACCAAGTGGTGGCGAACCTCATCGACAACGCCGTGAAGCACTCGCCGCCGCACGGCCGGGTGACGGTACGGGCCCGGCGCGGCCCGCACCCCGAGTCGCTCGACCTCGAGGTGCTGGACGAGGGCCCGGGCATCCCCGAGCAGGAGCGCCACCGGGTCTTCGAGCGTTTCAACCGGGGCCGCGTCCCCTCACCGCACGGTCCGGGCAGCGACGGCGGCACGGGCCTGGGCCTGGCGATCGCGCGCTGGGCGGTCGATCTGCACGGCGGCCGCATCGGGGTGGCCGAATCCGCACACGGCTGCCGCATCCAGGTCACTCTTCCGGGACTCAGGACGGCACGCCCTTGACGTAGGGTTCGAACCGGAAGCGCAGATTCTCCGTGTAAGTGTTCGGTACACGGGAAGCCGATGTGCACAGCTGCGGAAAGCAGCCGGTCAGCACGTCGCCGGGCACCGTCAGGGGGTGCGGGCCAGGGGCCCGTAGCCGCCGTCAGGCGTACCCCCAAGCGACCGAACCATGCTTGTTTCCCGCCATTAACAGCCCCGAAACGCGCCGTTCGGTGTGACTTGCGCGACGTTGACCGGCCCGGTCTGCACCTCCCGGCCAGGGAGGCGTAGCCTTTATTTCCGCTGTCCATCACCTTGTGAAGCGGAAGAGGGCGGTTCTCGCCGTGTCGTCTCAGTCCCCCAGTAACTCGAGCATCTCGACCGACCAAGCCGGGCAGGGTCAGAACCCTGCCGCCGCCTTCGGTGC
Organism: Streptomyces sp. WAC00040; assembly: GCF_056835925.1. Taxonomy (NCBI): domain Bacteria; kingdom Bacillati; phylum Actinomycetota; class Actinomycetes; order Kitasatosporales; family Streptomycetaceae; genus Streptomyces; species Streptomyces sp. WAC00040. The sequence goes on along the minus strand of NZ_JAKQZE010000001.1, from coordinate 3,084,806 downwards.
CAATGAGTGGCTCGTCGACGAGATCTACCAGCAGTACCTCCAGGACCCGAATTCGGTCGACCGTGCCTGGTGGGACTTCTTCGCCGACTACAAGCCGGGAGCGGCCGCCACGGCGGACACCCCCGCCGCCGGCGCGAAGCAGACTCAGAGCGACGCGGCCGCGGGGGCCGCGGCCGCACCCGCCCCGGCCGCCGCCGCTCCGGCCCGGCCCGCGACCCCGGCGCAGCCCGCCCCGGCCGCCCCGGCCCCGGCCGCCCCCGCCGCTCAGGTTCCGGCTCCGGCTCCCGCCAAGGCGGCCCCCGCGCCCGCCCCTGCGAAGCCCGCCGCCAAGCCGGCGCCGGCCGCCAAGGCCGACGGCACGCAGGCCGACGGCCCCGAGTTCGTGACGCTGCGCGGCCCGGCCGCCGCGGTCGCGAAGAACATGAACGCCTCGCTGGAGCTGCCCACGGCCACGTCCGTGCGCGCGGTGCCGGTGAAGCTGCTCTTCGACAACCGCATCGTCATCAACAACCACCTCAAGCGCGCCCGCGGCGGGAAGATCTCCTTCACGCACCTCATCGGGTACGCGATGGTGCAGGCCATCAAGGCCATGCCGTCGATGAACTGGTCCTTCGCGGAGAAGGACGGCAAGCCGACCCTGGTCAAGCCGGACCACGTCAACTTCGGTCTGGCCATCGACCTGGTGAAGCCGAACGGCGACCGCCAGCTGGTCGTCGCGGGCATCAAGAAGGCCGAGACGCTGAACTTCTTCGAGTTCTGGCAGGCCTACGAGGACATCGTCCGGCGCGCCCGCACCAACAAGCTGACGATGGACGACTTCACCGGCGTCACCGTCTCGCTGACCAACCCCGGCGGCCTCGGTACCGTCCACTCCGTGCCGCGGCTGATGCCCGGACAGTCGGTCATCATGGGCGTCGGCTCCATGGACTACCCGGCCGAGTTCCAGGGCACTTCGCAGGACACCCTGAACAAGCTGGGCATCTCCAAGGTGATGACCCTCACCTCGACGTACGACCACCGCGTCATCCAGGGCGCCGCGTCGGGCGAGTTCCTTCGGATCGTCGCCAACTTCCTCCTCGGCGAGGAAGGTTTCTACGACGAGATCTTCGAGTCGCTGCGCATCCCGTACGAGCCGGTCCGCTGGCTCAAGGACATCGACGCCTCGCACGACGACGACGTCACCAAGGCCGCCCGCGTCTTCGAGCTGATCCACTCCTACAGGGTGCGCGGCCACGTCATGGCCGACACCGACCCGCTGGAGTACCGCCAGCGCAAGCACCCCGACCTCGACATCACGGAGCACGGGCTCACCCTGTGGGACCTGGAGCGCGAGTTCGCCGTCGGCGGCTTCGCCGGCAAGTCGATGATGAAGCTGCGCGACATCCTCGGCGTGCTGCGTGAGTCGTACTGCCGCACCACCGGCATCGAGTTCATGCACATCCAGGACCCGAAGCAGCGCAAGTGGCTCCAGGACCGGGTCGAGCGCGCCACCACCAAGCCGGAGCGCGAGGAGCAGTTGCGCATCCTGCGCCGGCTGAACGCCGCGGAGGCCTTCGAGACCTTCCTGCAGACCAAGTACGTCGGCCAGAAGCGCTTCTCGCTCGAGGGCGGCGAGTCCGTCATCCCGCTGCTCGACGCGGTCATCGACTCGGCCGCCGAGTCGCGCCTCGACGAGGTCGTCATCGGCATGGCCCACCGCGGCCGGCTGAACGTGCTGGCGAACATCGTCGGCAAGTCGTACGCCCAGATCTTCCGCGAGTTCGAGGGCAACCTCGACCCGAAGTCGATGCACGGCTCCGGCGACGTGAAGTACCACCTGGGTGCCGAGGGCACCTTCACCGGTCTCGACGGCGAGCAGATCAAGGTCTCGCTCGTCGCCAACCCCTCCCACCTGGAGGCCGTCGACCCGGTCCTCGAGGGTGTCGCCCGCGCCAAGCAGGACGTCATCAACAAGGGCGGCACGGACTTCACCGTCCTGCCGATCGCCCTGCACGGTGACGCGGCCTTCGCCGGCCAGGGCGTCGTCGCCGAGACGCTCAACATGTCGCAGCTGCGCGGCTACCGCACCGGTGGCACGGTCCACGTCGTCATCAACAACCAGGTCGGCTTCACGGCGGCGCCGGAGTCCTCGCGTTCGTCGATGTACGCGACCGACGTGGCCCGCATGATCGAGGCGCCGATCTTCCACGTGAACGGCGACGACCCGGAGGCCGTGGTCCGCGTCGCGCGGCTCGCCTTCGAGTTCCGCCAGGCGTTCAACAAGGACGTCGTGATCGACCTCATCTGCTACCGCCGCCGCGGTCACAACGAGGGCGACAACCCGCAGTTCACCAACCCTCAGATGTACAACCTGATCGACAAGAAGCGCTCGGTGCGCAAGCTCTACACCGAGTCGCTCATCGGTCGCGGCGACATCACGCTGGAAGAGGCCGAGCAGGCGCTCCAGGACTTCCAGGGCCAACTGGAGAAGGTGTTCGCGGAGGTCCGCGAGGCCACCAGCCACCCGGCCCCGGCCCATGTCCCGGACGTCGAGGCCGAGTTCCCGGTCGCGGTCACCACGGCGGTCTCCCAGGAGGTCGTCAAGCGGATCGCCGAGTCCCAGGTCAACATCCCCGACAACATCACCGTGCACCCGCGGCTCATGCCGCAGATGCAGCGCCGCGCGGCGTCGGTCGAGGACGGCACGATCGACTGGGGCATGGGCGAGACCCTCGCCATCGGCTCGCTGCTGATGGAGGGCACCCCGGTCCGGCTCTCCGGCCAGGACACCCGCCGTGGCACGTTCGGCCAGCGCCACGCGGTGCTGGTCGACCAGGAGACCGGCGAGGACTACACCCCGCTGCTCTACCTGTCGGAGGACCAGGCCCGCTACAACGTCTACGACTCGCTGCTCAGCGAGTACGCGGCGATGGGCTTCGAGTACGGCTACTCGCTGGCCCGCCCGGACGCGCTGGTCATGTGGGAGGCCCAGTTCGGTGACTTCGTCAACGGCGCGCAGACCGTCGTCGACGAGTTCATCTCCTCCGCCGAGCAGAAGTGGGGCCAGCACTCCGGCGTCACGCTGCTCCTCCCGCACGGCTACGAGGGCCAGGGCCCGGACCACAGCTCCGCGCGTCCCGAGCGCTTCCTCCAGATGTGCGCGCAGGACAACATGACGGTCGCGATGCCGACCCTGCCGTCGAACTACTTCCACCTGCTGCGGTGGCAGGTCCACAACCCGCACCACAAGCCGCTGATCGTCTTCACCCCGAAGTCGATGCTGCGTCTGAAGGCCGCGGCGTCCAAGGTGGAGGAGTTCACCACCGGCGGCTTCCGCCCGGTGATCGGCGACGACTCGGTCGACCCGAACGCCGTCCGCAAGGTCGTCTTCTGCTCCGGCAAGGTCTACTACGACCTGGAGGCCGAGCGTCAGAAGCGCGGCGTCACGGACACGGCGATCATCCGCCTCGAGCGTCTGTACCCGCTGCCGGGTGCGGAGGTCCAGGCCGAGATCGCCAAGTACCCGAACGCCGAGAAGTACCTGTGGACGCAGGAGGAGCCGGCGAACCAGGGCGCCTGGCCGTTCATCGCGCTCAACCTGATCGACCACCTCGACCTGGCCGTCGGCGCGGACATCCCGCACGGCGAGCGTCTGCGCCGCATCTCGCGCCCTCACAGCTCGTCCCCGGCGGTGGGCTCGGCGAAGCGCCACCAGGCGGAGCAGCAGCAGCTCGTCAACGAGGTCTTCGACGCGTAGCCGGCACCCCGGCTGCCTCGACGAATGCCCGGCCCGGCCCCGCGAACACCTCGCGGGGCCGGGCCATATTCTGTTCGTATGTACTTCACCGATCGCGGTATCGAGGAGCTGGAGAAGCGGCGCGGCGAGGAGGAGGTCACTTTCGAGTGGCTCGCCGAGCAGCTTCGGACCTTCGTCGACCTCAACCCGGACTTCGAGGTCCCCGTCGAACGCCTCGCCACGTGGCTGGCCCGCCTGGACGACGAGGACGACGAGGAGTAGGTCCGCCGCGCGGGGCCGTCCTCGCGCCGGCCGCTTCCCGGGCCGGGATTGTGTACCGCGGCCGGTCAGGACCGCAGGCGCTCCCGTACCAGCGGCACCAGCCCGTGCACGATGAGCACCGCCCCCGCCGCCGCCCATCCCCCGCTGCGCCGTCGCACCCCGAGCACCACCAGTGCCAGCCCCGCCGCCGGCTGGACCGCTCCAGCCGCACGGAGCCAGGAGGCACGCGGCAGGCCCGGCGGTTCGGGCGGGGCTGCGGAGTCGGTCTCCTCGACGGCCGCCGCGTGCGCGGCGGTGCGGAGAGCGTCCGCCGGGGTACCTGGCGCCAGACCGCTCGGGAGGTCGAGGCCGTGGCGGGTGAGCACGGCCGTCAGGCCGACCAGCCTGGCCCTCGCGTCGGACTCGGGGTCGGGGAGCATCAGCGGTTCCAGGGCCTGGATGTCGAGGACCGGGTCGAGCCCGAGCCGTGCGGCGAAGGTCCGCATCGCCTCGTCCTCGCCGACGGGGGTGCCGTCGGCGAGCCAGATGTATCCGACCGGGCGGCGGAAGCCGGATGCCATGGTGAACCCGGCCCCGTCGTCGTCCCACCAGAGCGCCAGGACGGGACGGCCGGTGCCGATCGACAGTGCCGCGGCCCAGCCGCCGAGCACCGCGTCCACCGCCTCGCCGCCCTCCCGCCAGGGGCTGCCCTCGGGGACGAGCACGCTCCACTCCTGCCCTGCGGGGGCGAGGACCATCGGTTCGCGCAGCAGGCGGGCCGGGAGCCGGAGGGCCGCGGGTTCGGCACGGCAAAGCAGCACGGCTCCCACTGGTGTCGCGTTCATGCCCTCACGCTAGGGCAGTTTGTCCCGTAATCGTCACCGACGGGGCGCGTCGCCCCGCCGGGGGCCGCCTGAGGGAAAGGCACTCGCGCTTGACATCGCGACACCGCGATATATCGTGTTGCCATCGAGACGCGATATGTTGCGTCGTGGCCGGCCCCGGGAGGTCAGCACCATGGCAGAGACGACGTGGGAAGTCGCCGAGCCCCAGAAGCTCACCCTCGACGACCCGCTGACGACGCTCAATGTGCGTGTCGTCAACGGGACGGTCAACGTCGTGGGCACGGACGAAGGTTCCACCCGCCTCGAGGTCTCCGAGATCGAGGGCCCGCCCCTCGTCGTGACCAGGAACGGGTCGACCCTGACCATCGCGTACGAGGACCTGCCCTGGAAGGGGTTCCTCGAGTGGCTCGACCGCAAGGGCCCCCGCCGCAGCGCCGTCGTCTCGATCGCGGTACCCGCGGCGACGACCGTCGAGGTCGGCGTCGTCGGCGCGGGAGCCGTCGTCTCCGGTGTGCGGGGCACGACCGTGGTGCGCGGTGTCAGCGGCGACACCACTCTGGTGGGGCTGGCGGGCGCCGTCCGCGCCGACACCGTCACCGGCAACGTCGAGGCCCAGTCGGTCACCGGCGACCTGCGCTACAACTCGGTCTCCGGCGACCTGACGGTGATCGACGGCGCGGGCGCCGGCGTGAAGGCCGACTCGGTCAGCGGCGACATGGTCATCGACCTCGACCCGGGCGGCAAGCCCACGGACATCCGGCTGACCACTGTCTCCGGCGAGATCGCGGTCCGGCTGCCGCACCCGGCGGACGCCCGGGTCGACGCGAACACGGCCGGCGGCGCGATCTCCAACGCCTTCGACACTCTGCGGGTCAGCGGCCAGTGGGGTGCCAAGCGGCTCACCGGAACCCTGGGCGCGGGAACCGGCACGCTCAAGGCGACCACCGTCTCCGGTTCCATCGCCCTCCTCCGCCGGCCTCCCTCGGAAGAGGATCCCTACGAGGGAACACCCGCGGACGCCCCGAGTGGGAAGGTGCTCTGACATGCCCCCCGTCTTCGCCCACGGCCGGCTCCGTCTCTACCTGCTGAAGCTGCTCGACGAGGCCCCGCGCCACGGCTACGAGGTCATCCGCCTGCTCGAGGAGCGCTTCCAGGGCCTGTACGCGCCGAGCGCCGGCACCGTCTACCCGCGGTTGGCCAAGCTGGAGGCCGAGGGGCTCGTCACCCACGCCACCGAAGGCGGCCGCAAGGTCTACTCGATCACCGACGCCGGCCGGGCGGAGCTGGCCGGACGCAGCGGCGAACTGGCCGACCTCGAACTGGAGATCCGCGACTCGGTCTCCGAACTGGCCGCCGAGATCCGTGACGACGTCCGCGGCGCGGCGGGCAAGCTGCGCAGCGAGATGCGCGCGGCGGCGACCCGAACCGGCAAGAGCGGTACCGGCAAGGGCGAATGGACCCCGGGCCGGGGGAACTTCGGCGACCTCGGGGATTTCGGCGACCTCGCGGACAGCGAGTCATGGCGGGCCGCGAAGGAGGAGCTGAAGCGCGCCAAGCAGGAGTGGAAGGAGCAGGCGCGCCGCGCGAAGGACGAGTCGCGCCGGGCCCGCGAGGACGCACAGCAGGCCCGCCGGCAGGCGCAGGAGGCGCAGGAGACCGCCCGCGCCGAGATGCAGCGGATCGCCCGCCAGGTCCAGGAGCAGGTCCAGGACCACTTCGCCCGCGGTGACTGGCCGACCGGCGTGCGGGAGGGCCTGTCGGAGCTGACCGGTCAGCTCGGCGGACTGGCGCGGGGGACGGCCTGGCCGCCGTTCGTCAAGCCCGAACCCGCGGGCGCGGACCCGAACTGGGCGAAGGACACCGTGGACCCGGAGGACTCGGCCGACCCGGCCCGTGACCTGGAGCGGCTGCTCGATCGCTTCCGGGACGACGTACGGGACGCGGCACGGGACCACGGTGTGACGGCGGAGCAACTGGGCGATGCCCGCCGCCATCTGTCGACGGCGGCGGCCCACATCGTGGCTCTGCTCCGCGGCGGCACGGACTGACCGCCGGACCGGGGGGCGCGGCCGGCGCATCACGTCAGCGAGAGCGGCCGGGTCAGCCGGCCCGCGCCGCGCCGCCGTCCGTCCCGCCGAACATCGCCCGTTCCAGCGCGCCGTACGTCGCCCCGTGTTCGGCGAGGACCTCCGGGACGACGCCGCGGCCCGAGGCGAGGGCCAGCAGGATGTGCTCGGCGCCGATGGTCCGGTCGCGTCGGCCCAGGGCGATCCGCAGCGACTTCTCCAGGATCGACTTCGCCTCCCGGGTGAAGGCGCGGTGGCCCGACCACCAGCGCCGGTCCTTGCGGTCGCCGGCCAGCGCACCGGCCCCGTGGGTCTCCTCGACGCTGGCGACGATCGCGCCGACGTCGATGCCCAGGCCGGCCAGGGCCTCCTCGTCCGCCTTCGTCATGCCGCCGCGCCGGCGTACGTCGGCGAGGGACGCCTCGAGGGCGGCCCGCCGGTCCATGACGCCGAGGGCCGTGAACGCGAAGGCGGTGCGTGAGCCGCCGAGGTCCAGCAGGGCGAGGAGCAGGTGCTCCTCGGTGACCGTGGACGAATCGGCCCGTTCCGCGTGTGCGGTGGCGCCGGTCACCACCGCCCGGGCGTCCTTGGTGAAGCGTTCGAACATCACAGCCTCCCGTGCTTCTTGTGGACCGCTTGGCGGCTGACACCCAGCTCCGCCGCGATCTCCTGCCACGACCAGCCCTGGTTGCGGGCGCTTCTGACCTGTACGGCTTCCAGCTGCTCCAGCAGCCGCCGCAGCGCGGCGACCGCCCGCAGCCCGACGCGCGGATCGCGGTCGCCCGCACGCTCGGCGAGTTCTGTTGCTTCGGTCATGCCTGTCAACTTACATTGACAGGCGAGGGGATGTCAACCGCGGTTGACATCAGGGGCAGGGATGCTTCTCCGGCCCCCAGACCTCACGCACGTCACCGCGCGCCACCGTCCCGCAGAGCAGCACCGTCCGCGACCCCTTCGCACCGCCCTGCTCCACAGCCGTCAGCTTCTTCTCCGTCAGCCGCCCGCCGCCGGCCGCCCCGTGCGCCTCGATCCGTCCGGTGGCCCCGTCGAAGCCTCCGCCGCCGAGCCCCTGGTAGAGCACCGCCTGAAGCAGACCGCGGTCGAGCCGCTCGTCGTTGCCGCCCGTTCCACGCCAAGCCTGGTCGACGCCCTCCGCCAGATAGCGCATCGCGTCCCAGGCGAGCGCCACATGGGCGTCCTGCCGCATCGCGCCGGTACGGGCGCCGTGGTCGTCCGCGTAGGTGCGGTCGTACGCAGAGAGGAAGGCAGCGGCCTCGCCGCTCGCTCCGGACAGGGCGGGCGCCCTGCCGTGCGAGACGTAGTACAGCGTCAGCCCGGCGAAGACCTCCCACGGACGGTGCTCCTCCGTCAGCGCGTTGGTGACGTCGTCGCCGCCGAGTACGGCGACCTTCGGACAGTCACGCGAGTCGCGCGCCAGCTCCCCGAGGAACAGCTGCAAGTGGCTGCCCCGTCCCGCCCACACGACCGCCGTGCGCGGCTCGGCCGCCACCGCACGGCAGACCTCACGCGCCAGATCCTCCATGGCCTGGACCGAGGGCCCCACCGGGCCGCCCGGCACCGGCGAGGGCTCGGGCGCGTCCGTCGGCGTGTAGAGCAGCACGTCGGTGCGTTCGTCGCCGTACGCCGACCGGAACGCCGTCGCCAGGCTCGCGCTGTACGCGTCCGAGGGGTCGGCGATCAGCCTCACCCTCAGCGCGGTCCGGCCCTCCACCACCGCGGCGTGCTCGGCGAAGGACGCCATCACCTGGCCGGCCCGGGTGTCCGTCGGTGCGGTCTGGTAATAGTGCTCGCCCTGGCGGAGCAGCTCGTCGGCGGTGCCGGAGGTGCCGACCATCGGCAGGCCCGCCTCGTCGAGGATGGCCATCGCCTCATAGGTGCGCCGTCGACTCTGGCCGAAACCGACGACCCCCACGATCGAACGGTCCTTATCCGCGAGGTCGACGATCCGCCGTGCCACCGCAGGGGCGTCCTTGAACCGGTCGCCCGCGTTCGCGGCGAGCACCCGCAGCGGCACCCGCTCACCGGTGCGCAGCGCCTGCGCGTTCACATATGCCTGCGCGAGGGCGAGACCCCGCAGTTCGGCGAGCGTGCCGCCGCGCACCGGATCCTCCGCGTCCTTGCCGCCGCTGAGCGGCCCGAAGTACACGACGGTCCGGGAGCGCGGGCGCGGGTCGTCGGCTTCCCGGCCGGAGAGCTCCCGCTCCACCTGCTCGTTCTGCTGCTCTATGCGCTGCAGCACGTCCCGTACGGCCCGCTCGCTGTCGCCCGTGCCGAAGCCCGCGGCACCCTCAGCGACACCGACGCACTGCCCGTCGGTGCCGAGGAAGGTGGAGCCGAGACACGGGTCGGGCCCGACCCTGGTGAACGGCACACCGGCGAGCAGCCCGGCGGTGACCGCGAGGGCCAGCACCCCGGCGCCGAGCGCGCCCACCACCTCCACGCCAGGCCCCCAGCGGTGCGTGGGCGGGGCGAGCGTCGGCCAGCGGCCCAGCCAGTACGTGGCCGCCTGGTCGTCCTCCGGGCCCTCCTCGACCGGGACGACCATGCCGGAGGGGCGGCCCGGCGGGGTGCCGCGCTGGGCGATGTTGGCCAGGTCCGCCCCTGCGGCGGACAGCCCCGGGACCTCGATGTCGGGGATCCGGCTGGCGAGGGTGCGCACCCCGGCGGCCACGGCCACCACCGAGGTGCACCTCAGGTCCTCCATGGCCGAGCGCAGTTCCCTCAGGAAGCGCTGGATGCGCGACTCGGCGGGCCCTGCCTCCTCCACCAGGAGCACGAAGCGGCTGACCCGGCGCCGCCGCCACGGGTCGAAGGGCCGTTTACGACCGGCGGCCTCCAGGTCGGCGAGCAGCGCGTGCACCAGGATCCGGTCGAGCTGCTCCGGATCGCCCTCCGGGCCGCCGCCCACCAGGTCGAGGGCGGAGCGGAAGAACTCGGAGGGCGGGGTCCCCTGCTGCTGCCGTACCCACTCCGCGTACCACCGGCGGCCCCCGGAGCGGCCGCGGCCCAGCATCCGGCGGTTGGCCCTGCGGCCGTACAGGGCTCGCGGCAGCCGCTGGAACAGCGGACCGGCGATGAAATTCCACAGCAGCTCGAGCAGTGTGCCGCCGTTCGCCTGGTCCCGGCCGCCCAGCCACCACAGGCTCCGGGCAAGCGCGGAGACCTCTCGGTGCTGGGCGTAGCAGTGGTCCCGCAGCTCCCCGGGACGCCGTTCCATCAGGCCGCCGACGGCGGGCGCGCAGACGACGCTGCGCAGCAGCCGGTAGGAGGGCAGCCGCAGCCGCCCGGTGCCCGGCGGCATCGAGGCGTCGAGCTGGAAGGCGATCTGCTCGAACAGGTCGAGCGGCGGCTCCGCCGGGTCGGCCGGCACCGCCGGCACGCAGGCGTGCGGGGCGAGCCGCCCCTGCCGGCCGCGTAACCGGGTGCGCAGACCCGCGACGATCCGGCGGCCGGCCCGCCCGTCGCCCGGCTCGCTCAGGAGCACCACGGGCACCTGGCTGCGGCTTCGCCGTGGCTGGACGACGAGCTTGTCGAAGGCGTCGACGAAGCGTTCGACGCCCGGGTACGCCGGAATCCGGCTCTGCTGATCCCCCGTTGACACTGTTCCTCCCCCTTCACGCGCGACCGCGTGGTGTCAGTGCTCGTGCCCCGCATCGATGGGCCGCAATCGTCGCGGCGGCCCTCCCCGGCGGACCATGGGCCGCGTACCGTGGGCCACGTGATCGACTTCCGTACAGACGCTCCTGTCGCCGGCAGCCTTGATGTCCGGTGGCACGCCGGCAGCCCGGCGCCCGGGGACGACACCGCGCCCGCGATTCAAATCCATGCCTACAGCGAGCACACGCTGATTTTGCGTCAGAACAAGTCGGTGCACTTCGAGGCGCCGTTCCTGTACCTGCTGTTCGGCAACGAACGGGCGCTGCTGCTGGACACCGGCGCGACCGCCGACCCGGCCGCGATGCCGCTGCGCGCCACCGTCGACACGCTGATCGGGCAATGGCTCGCCCGGCACCCGCGGGAGCGGTACGGGCTGGTCGTCGCCCACACCCACGGGCACGGGGACCACATCGCGGGCGACGCGCAGTTCGCGGACCGTCCGTACACCGAGGTCGTGGGGCCGTCCCTCGACGCGGTGACGGCGTACTTCGGCTTCGAGCAGTGGCCGCTGCGGCCCGCGGAACTGGATCTCGGCGGCCGGGTACTGGACCTGCTGCCCGGACCCGGCCACGAGGAGGCCGCCGTCGTCTTCCACGACCGGCACACCGGTCTCCTGCTGACCGGAGACTCGCTCTACCCGGGCCGGCTCTACGTCGGGGACACCCCTGCCTTCGCCGCCACGGTCGACCGGCTGCTGGCCTTCTGCGCGACGAACCGGGTGACCCATGTCCTCGGCTGCCACATCGAGATGACCCGCACGCCGGACGACGACTACCCGCGCGGTACGACCTACCAGCCGGACGAGCCGCCGCTCGAGCTGACGCCGGACCATCTGCGCCGGCTGCGCGACGCGCTCGCCCGCCGCCAGGGCCCGAGCGGCGACTTCATCGTGGTGTACGAGGACTGACCCGGACGGTGACGTGTTCGCCGGTGCGGGCGTGGACGCGCACCGTGGCCGTCCGGCCGGCTTCGACGGTACGGACCCGCGGCCAGGCACGGCCCGTCACCTCGATCCGCCAGCCGCTCGCGCGGGGCGGCACCGAGACCTCGGTGACTCCGCGCGCCGAGCGGTACTCCAGCCGGTACGTTCCGCTGTCCGGCGCGTACTCCTCGGCCGTCACCCTGCCCGCCACGGCCGGCGTGTACGGAGCGGCCGTCTGCTCCTTGTTGGTGCGGAAGCGGCCTTCCGCGTCGACCGCGCAGTAGCCGCCGCCGTAGCACCAGACGTAGCCTGCCCAGCCGGAGCCGTAGCGGTTGAGGGAGGCGAGTGCTTCCCGGTAGAAGCGGCCCATGTTCGGCAGCGCGTTGTTGAGCGGGCCCCACTCGCCGACCACGACCGGCATCCGGTACCGCGCGGGGTACTCGGTCACGGCGCGCTCGTACGCTTCGATCCAGCCCGCCGACGGGTCGTAGTCGGCGCCCGCCTCCATGGCGGTGTTGTAGAAGTGCGGGGCGTAGACCGTCTTCGGATCGTCGATCCGACCCAGCCCGGTCGGCACGCCTTCGCCGACGATAGGCGTGGGCTCCACGAACAGCCAGGTGTCCCGGTCCACGGACCGGACCGCATCCGCGATCCGGTTGTACATCGGCGTGAGCTGCTCGGCCTCGATGCGCCGGGCGGCCGCCGGCAGGTCCTCGCCCTCCCGGATCTCACCCATCGGCTCGTTGATGAGGTCGTAGCCGATGACGGCGGGGTGGTCCGCGAAGCGGTCGGCCAGCACCCGCCACATCGCGGCCTGGGCGCCGCGCAGGTCGGGGTCCTCGTAGAGGTGCGTGAACGCGCGCTGGACGGCGGGCTCGAAGTATTCGGCGAACCAGTCGTCGGGGTGCGGGGTGAACGGCAGCCCGTCCGTCCTGGTCGCCCACTCAGGGATGCCGCGGTGGCCGAAGGCGGGGCCGAAGACGTCCTGGTGGGCGTCGATCAGCACATGGACGCGGTATTTGTGCGCCCAGTCCAGTACCTGGTCGATCTTGCGCAGGTACCGCTCGCTGTACCTGCCCCGCAGCGGCTCCAGGTCGTCCCAGAAGACGAGGAGCCGGGCGAAGTTGAAGCCCTGGGCACGCAGGTCGCGGAAGTGCCTTTCGGTGATCGCGGACAGGGCGGCCTCGCCCCGGTGGGTCTTGTCCTCGACGTTCCAGCCGCGCAGGGTCAGGACCCGGCCGCGGTCGTCGGTCAGCCTCGGTATGCCGTCAGGCGCGGCGCCGGCCGTTGTGCCGTGTGCCCCGGCGGGCGCGGCACAGAGCAGCAGGAGCGCGGAGACGAGGACGGCGAGCAGTCGGCGGTACATGAGGAACCTCCGGCACGGTCGTGGACCAGTGCCGGAGATCCCATCAGCAGAACTGACGAACCATCAAGAGTTGGTGAGCACAATCTTCCCGAACAGTTCACCGGTGGCCATCTTCTCGAAGCCCTCCCTGGCCCGGTCCAGCGGCAGCACCTCGTCGATGACCGGCCGCACACCCGTGGCCGCGCAGAAGGAGAGCAGGTCCTCCAGCTCGTCCTTGGAGCCCATCGTCGAGCCGACGACCTTCAGCTCGAGGAAGAAGATCCGGGTGAGTTCGGCGTGCGCGGGACGGTCACCGCTCGTCGCCCCTGAGATCACCAGGGTCCCGCCCGGCCGCAGCGACTTGACCGAGTGGGACCAGGTCGCGGCGCCGACCGTCTCGATGACGGCGTCCACCCGGCGCGGCAGCCGCGCTCCCGGCTCGTACGCCTCCTCGGCCCCCAGCTCGACGGCGCGCTTGCGCTTGGCCTCGTCGCGGCTGGTGGCGTACACACGCAGGCCCGCAGCCCTGCCGAGCACGATCGCGGCGGTGGCCACGCCGCCGCCCGCGCCCTGCACCAGGACAGAATCACCAGGACGCACACCGGCGTTGGTGAAGAGCATCCGGTAGGCGGTGAGCCAGGCGGTCGGCAGGCAGGCGGCCTGCTCGAAGGTGAGTTCCTTCGGCTTCGGCAGCACGTTCCACGCAGGCACGCTGACCTGCTCGGCGAAGGTGCCCTGGTAGCGCTCGGTGAGGATGGAACGGGGCTCGTCGGGGCCGACACCGTGGCCGCTCTGCCCGATGACGGAGTGGAGGACCACCTCGTTCCCGTCCTCGTCGATGCCGGCGGCGTCGCAGCCGAGGATCATCGGCAGCTTGTCCTCCGCGAGACCGACCCCCCGCAGCGACCACAGGTCGTGGTGGTTGAGGGAAGCGGCCTTGACGGTCACGGTCGTCCAGCCTGGGCGTGCCTGAGGTGCCGGGCGTTCGCCCAGTTCAAGGCCGTTGAGGGGCTGGTCGCGGTCGATGCGGGCGGCGTAGGCGGCGAACATGACCTTGAGAGTAGGGCGGGCCGGTGCGTGGCGGAACCACGCACCGGTGTGACACGCGTCCCGCTAGTCCCTCCGCCACTGGGCCGGCGAGTGCTTCGTCGCCGGGTCCTCGTACGAACCGGTGCTGCCCCGGTCGATGTGGAAGGTCGTCAGCGTGGTGACGGGCGACGCCGGGTCGCGGCGGTCCGCGATCACCCTCATGTGGGCGCTGAACCGCTCCGGGGTCACCTCGTACACGTCGTAGCCGTAGCGGTTGCCCTCGAAGTACTTCAGGTGCGGGTTCGCCGCGCCCATCAACGGACCGTTCGTCCGGTTCCAGTCCGCCGAATAGGCCCCTGATGTGACGGAGTGCGCGGTGAACTCCGTGCCCACGACCGGGGACGAGAGGTCGTCGAAGTCGGTTCTGATGTCGTCGACGAACGCGGAGTGCCAGTCGCCGGTGATGACGACGAGGTCCTCGAGGCCACTGCTGTGCACATGGCCCAGCACCTCCTTGCGTTCCGCGAGAAAGCCGTCCCACTGATCGGTGAACATGTACGGGCCGCCCGGCCGTCCGCGGAGCTGGCTGAGCATGATCGAGTTGGCCCAGACGTGCCACGCGTCGGGCGCCCGGTCGATGCCCCGCTTCAGCCAGGACTTCTGCTCCTCGCCGAGGATCGTGCCGTCGGGAAGGTTCTGCGCGGAGCGGTACGAACGCAGGTCGAGCACCGTCAGCTCCAGCAGGTCGCCCCAGCGGCGGACCCGGTGGATCTCCGGATCGGGCAGCGCGAAGGCGCTGTCGTCGCGGTGCGGCTGGTGCTCGTACCAGGCCTGGTACGCGGAGGCCTTGCGCTGCATGAACGGTGCGCCGCCGCCGGTTCCCGAGTAGTCGTTCACCACCTCGTGGTCGTCCCAGGTCAGGAACCAGGGGTGGGCGGCGTGCGCCTCACGCAGGGACGCGTCGCCCTTGTAGAGGGCATGGCGGCGGCGGTAGTCGGCGACGGTGAAGACCGACGGCCCCTCGTGGTCGCGGACGTGGTCCGCGGGGACGCCGCCGACCTGGCCGTGCTCGTAGACGTAGTCACCGAGGTGGACCACGAAGTCGACGTCCTCGCGGGCGATTGCGCGATGGGCGGCGTAGAAGCCGTCGTGGAACGCCTGGCAGTTGGCGGCGGCGAACCTGACCGGGCGGGCGCCCCCGGCCGGCGCGGTGCGGGTGCGGCCGATCCGGCTGGTCCTGCCCAGGGCCTTGAACGCGTACCAGTAGCGGGTGTCCGGGCGCAGCCCCGGGACGGGCACATGGACGCTGTGGCCGAGGGTCGCGGAGGCGGGGGCCGTGCCGCGGGCCACCACCTGGCGGAGTGTCCGGTCCAGGGCCACGATCCACTCGACCTCGACGACCTCCGGCAGGGGCTGCTCGGCGGCCAGCGGTTCCGGCGCGAGCCGGGTCCACAGCAGGACGCTGTTCGCAAGCGGGTCGCCGGACGCGACCCCGAGGGTGAACGGCGCCGGGTCGTAGTCGGCGCCGAGGGCCTCCGCCGCCTCGCGGGCCTGAGCGGGTGAAAGCCCGGCGCTCAGCGGCCACGCCAGGTTGAGGGCGCCCACGGCGGCCGCCGCCTTGAGCAGGTTCCGTCGGTCGGTCCTGGTCACGTCAGTCCCCCCGCGGCTCCGGTCGTGGCCGCCAGAGCGAGCGATATCCCGTCGGCGTACCCGTCGTTGGACGTCCCGCCACCGCTGCGGGTGAGGACGAGCAGCAGGCGTGCGCTGCGGGCGCCGGGCGGCACGGCGGCGGACGCGGTGCGCTCCAGAAGCCCGGTGCGCCCGCCGCGGTCCGCGGCGGTCACGGGCCCGAGCACGCTCAGCGCCACGGGCGTGCCCTTCACGTCGCGGAACTCGACGGAGAGCCTGGCACCGTCCTCCTGGGCGGCGTATCCGCCGAGCCAGGCGGTCAATGTGTACCGGACCCGTCCCGCGTCGACGGCCGCCCGGCCGGTCGCGCCGGTGCCGGGCAGTTCGATGTCCTGCACGAGGGCGGTGCGGGGCGAGTCGCCGCCGCTGAAGAACCGCGAGCCGCGGCGGACGGGCCCGGGATCGGCGGGGGTCGGATAGCCGGCGCCCACGCTGTACCCGACGAGCGCCGGGGCGCCCTGAGCGACGACCCAGCCGGTCACGCTGCCGACGGGCTCGGCGCTCCCTCCCGGCCCGCTCTCGGCATCGCCGTTGACGACCAGATTCACAAGGGGCCTCCTGGGGGACGCGTGCCGGCCGCGGACGCGGGCCGCGGAGCATCACAGCAGCACCGGATGAACCCCGGAAGACCCCCACGGGAACACCCGCCCCGATTCGGCCACACCCCACGCACGGCCCCGCGTCGCACGCCGTCCGCCCCCGGGCAGGGGATGCCTCGCGTCGCATCCCCGGGGGCGCGCCGCCGGCCCTGCCCGGCCGCGGGAAGCCCGCCGGAGCCGCGCCCGGCGGAGTCCCCGCCGGACAGGAACCGGGCCGTGTCGTACCCCCGCACGGGGTACGACACGGCCCGGTTCGTCCAGCCGTGGTGCCGACTCGGGTCAGCGGCGGGCGACACCCTCTGCCCGCGCCGCCGCGGCCACCGCCGCGGTCACCGCGGGCGCGACCCGCTCGTCGAAGGGCGAGGGGATCACGTAGTCGGCCGAGAGCGCGTCACCGACGACGTCGGCCAGCGCGTCCGCCGCCGCGATCTTCATGCCCTCGGTGATCCGCGACGCCCGAACCTGGAGCGCGCCCGCGAAGATGCCCGGGAAGGCGAGGACGTTGTTGATCTGGTTCGGGTAGTCCGAACGGCCGGTGGCCACGACCGCCGCGTACTTGTGCGCGACGTCGGGGTGCACCTCCGGGTTCGGGTTGGCCATGGCGAAGACGAACGACCCCGGCGCCATGGACGCGACAGCGGCCTCCGGCACCGTGCCGCCGGAGACGCCGATGAAGACGTCCGCGCCGGCCAGCGCGTTCTCCAGGGAGCCCGAGAGGCCCGCGCGGTTGGTGAGCTCGGCAAGCTCACGCTTGACCGGCGTCAGGTCCTCACGGTCACGGCTGACGATGCCCTTGCGGTCGGCGACCGCCACGTCGCCGAGACCGGCCTCCAGCAGGAACTTCGCGATCGCCACACCGGCCGCGCCCGCGCCGGAGATGACACCGCGCAGGTCGCCGAGCGTGCGCCCGGTCAGCTTGGCGGCGTTGCGCAGGGCGGCGAGGGTCACGACGGCGGTGCCGTGCTGGTCGTCGTGGAAGACGGGGATGTCGAGGCGCTCCTGGAGCTTGCGCTCGATCTCGAAGCACCGCGGTGCCGAGATGTCCTCGAGGTTCACTCCGCCGAATGACGGCGCGAGACGCACGACGGTCTCGACGATCTCGTCGGCGTCGGTGGTGGCGAGGGCGATCGGGACCGCGTCCACGCCGCCGAACTGCTTGAAAAGGATCGCCTTCCCTTCCATGACCGGGAGGGATGCCTCCGGTCCGATGTCTCCGAGACCGAGCACCGCCGTTCCGTCCGTCACGACGGCGACGACCTGGGACTTCCAGGTGTAGTCGTGCACGAGCTCGGGCCGCTCCGCGATGGCGGTGCAGACCTTGGCGACGCCGGGTGTGTAAGCGAGGGACAGGTCGTCCTTGTTCCGCACCGGCACAGTGGCCTGGACGGCCATCTTGCCGCCGCGGTGCAGTGCGAACGCCGGATCGAAGGGCTCGTCGGCGCTCTCCGTGTCGGCGCTGTCGCTGCGAGGATTGACGATCTCCGCTGCCATGTGGTTGACCCCTTAGGTCTTCATCAGTTGAGGGTGGCCACTCCTGGTTGAGGAGGGGTGGGCGGGCACCGCGTCCGTTCCCTGCGCTAGGGCGGTTGGCCCGCCCCGGCAGGGGGAGGTACGTACGCGCGGGCGCGCCGCACACGCGCCCTGAGCCCCGGATGAGGGGTGTAAGGATCCTTCTTACCGGACGGACCACACCGCGGACGAGTCGATATGCGCTCGGTGACGCGGTTCATAGCCAGAAACCAGGACAAGCCCGCCAGGTGCCGCCGAACCCGCCCAGAAGGCAAGACGGCCGAAGATCTTCCGGTCGTAAGAAGGCTTTCCAGCGAATGGTCCGGCCTTGATGTACCGGCCCGCCGGGGTTCGGGGGTGACCCGTTATCCGATTTTGACATGCGTGGCCCCCTGAATGGGCTCGTCCGAATGGCAAGATGCCGAAAACAGACAAGGTCGCGACACTCGAAGATGAGTGCAGTACGACCTGGTAACTCCACCTTCACCCCGCCGGAGGACCCCGATCATGACCGCAAGCACCAAGCGCCGCACGACCGCCGCCAAGTCCCGGACAGCCGCGGTCGGCGCCATCGCGGTCGCCGGCGCCATGCTGCTGACCGCGTGCGGCGACCAGACGAACAACGGCGCCTCGGAGTCGGAGACCAAGGGCACCGCCTCCGCGGCGCCGCTGGCCGACAAGCTGCCCAAGGAGATCCGCGACAAGGGCGTCATCAAGGTCGGATCCGACATCGCGTACGCGCCGATGGAGTTCATGGACGAGGGCAACAAGCCCGCCGGTGTGGACATCGACATCGCGAAGGCCCTGGGCAAGGTCCTCGGGGTCGAGTTCCAGTTCCAGAACTCCACCTTCGACCAGCTCGTCCTGGGCATGAACAACGGCCGCACCGACATCGTCATGTCCTCGATGACGGACACCAAGGAGCGCCAGCAGGGCGCGACCGAGGACGCCAAGGGCGGTGCCGACTTCGTCAACTACTTCAAGGCCGGCTCCGCGATCCTGGTCCAGAAGGGCAACCCCAAGAAGGTCACCACGCTGGACGACCTCTGCGGCCTGACCGTCGCCGCCCAGCGCGGCACGGCCAACGAGGCGCTGCTGAAGGAGACGCAGAAGAAGTGCGGCTCCGACAAGATCAAGGAGTTCATCTCCGACCAGGACACCGACTCGATCACGCAGCTCCAGACCAAGCGTGCCGACGCGGTGATCACGGACTTCCCGGTCGCCCTCTACAACGAGCTGAACGCCGGCGGCGGCAACCTCTTCGAGGTCGTGGGCGAGCAGATCGACGCCGCGCCGTACGGCATCGCGGTGAGCAAGAAGAACACGCAGCTGCGTGACGCCCTCCAGGCGGCCGTCCAGCACATCATCGACGACGGCTCGTACGGCGACGTGCTGAAGGAGTGGAAGGCCGAGAGCGGCGCCATCGAGAAGGCCACGGTCAACGCCGGCAAGTGACGCCACTCGCCGCCACAACCTCCCTCATGTAAGGCAGCAACTCTGTGACTGACCCCCTCGACAAGGTGCCGGCCGACGTCCCTCCGGACGGCGGCCGGGACGCCTCCCCCCGCAAGGACCCCGCCGTGCACTCGGGGCCCATCAAGGCCGTTCCCGTGCGCCACTACGGGCGCTGGATCAGCGCCGTCGTGGTGCTCGGACTCCTCGCACTGCTGGTGCGGGCGTTCGCCGACGCCCAGATCCAGTGGAGTGTGGTCGGTGACCAGATCACCAACGGCACGTTCGCCTGGGGCGCCTGGGAGACCTTGAAGATCACCGTCTACTCGATGGTGATCGGTGTGGTCCTCGGCGCGATCCTCGCGGTGATGCGACTCTCGCCCAATCCGGTGCTCTCCTCGGTGGCCTGGGGCTACATCTGGTTCTTCCGCGGCACCCCGGTGCTGGTGCAGATCCTGCTGTGGTTCAACCTCTCGCTGGTCTTCCAGTACCTCGACCTCGGTTTCATCTACAAGGACGAGATGAACCAGGTCATGACGCCGTTCGTGGCGGCGCTGCTGGCGCTGGGCCTGAACGAGGCCGCGTACATGGCCGAGATCTGCCGGGCCGGCATCCAGTCGGTCGACGCGGGTCAGACGGAGGCGGCGCACGCGCTCGGCATGAAGGGCGGCAAGACGATGCGCCGCATCGTGCTCCCGCAGGCCATGCGCGTGATCATTCCGCCGACCGGCAACGAGTTCATCAACATGCTCAAGACCTCCTCGCTGGCGTTCGCCATCGGCTACGGCGAGCTGTTCCTGCGGGGCCGTGAATTCGGCTCCCGGACGCTCGCCATCATGGAGGGCTACATCGTGATCTCGCTCTGGTACCTGGCGCTGACGACCGTGTTCAGCATCGGCCAGTACTACCTGGAGCGCTATTACGCCCGCGGTTCGAGCCGTTCGCTGCCGCCCACGCCGCTCCAGCGGCTGCGCAAACAGCTGTCGTCGTTCCGTGTCCAGAGCAACGTCGGAGGCGTGAAGGTATGAGTTCCCAGTCGACGCAGCCGATGGTGAAGGCCGAGAACGTCCACAAGTCGTTCGGCCATGTGAAGGTCCTCAAGGGCATCGATCTCGAGGTTGCGCACCGTGAGGTGTTCTGCCTGGTCGGCCCCTCCGGATCCGGCAAATCGACCTTCCTGCGGTGCATCAACCACCTGGAGCAGATCAACGGCGGCCGGCTCTCGGTCGACGGGCAGCTGGTGGGCTACCGCGAGAAGGGCGACAAGCTCTACGAGCTGAAGGAGAAGGAGGTCGCGGCGCAGCGCAGGGACATCGGCATGGTCTTCCAGCGCTTCAACCTCTTCCCGCACATGACGGCCCTCGCGAACGTCATGGAGGCTCCGGTCCAGGTCAAGGGCGAGTCGAGGGCCGTGGCCCGCGAGCGTGCGCTGAAGCTGCTGGACCGGGTGGGACTGGCCGACAAGGCCAAGAACTACCCGACCCAGCTCTCCGGCGGTCAGCAGCAGCGCGTCGCCATCGCCCGTGCGCTGGCGATGGAGCCGAAGCTGATGCTCTTCGACGAGCCGACGTCGGCCCTCGACCCCGAGCTGGTGGGCGAGGTCCTCGACGTCATGCGCGGCCTCGCGGAGGACGGCATGACGATGATCGTCGTGACCCACGAGATGGGCTTCGCCCGTGAGGTCGGCGACGCGCTCGTCTTCATGGACGACGGCGTGGTCGTCGAGGCCGGCCACCCTCGTGACGTGCTCGGGAACCCGCAGCACGAGCGGACGAAGTCGTTCCTCTCGAAGGTGCTCTGACCTCGAAGGCTCCTCTCGAAGGTGCTCTGACCTCGAAGGCGCTGTGATCCGCCGAAGGCGTTCCGAGCGGAATCGGCAAGGGGCGGTACGGACCCGGTGGTCCGTACC
Source organism: Streptomyces sp. WAC00040 (assembly GCF_056835925.1). Lineage (NCBI taxonomy): Bacteria > Bacillati > Actinomycetota > Actinomycetes > Kitasatosporales > Streptomycetaceae > Streptomyces > Streptomyces sp. WAC00040. The sequence continues at coordinate 3,063,787 of NZ_JAKQZE010000001.1, read as the reverse complement.
GCCCCTGCGCGTTCCGCCGCTACTTCAGGGCCAGCACCAGCGCGTCCGACGGTGACGCCCACACCGGCCGCGCCTCGGCGAAGCCCGCCGCCCGCAGCGCCTCCGCGTGCCACTGGGCGGAGGGGGTGTCACCGTCGGCGTGCTCGCCGTAGATGCGAAACCGCTCCGCGGTCGGCTCGGCGAGGACCGGGTCCTCGGCGGCGAGCGCCCACCACTCGGCCCAGTCGAGGGCGCCGGCCGCCCTGGCCCGTTCCATGCCCGCGTGCCGGTGCGCGCGCTCGGCGGCGTTGATGCGGGGCGTGGAGACGTCCTTCATGTGGTCGGCGTTCATGAAGACGCCGCCGTCGCGGACGAGGGTGCCGATCTGCCGGTAGAGCGCGGCGAGTGGTTCGCTGTGGAGCCAGTGCAGCGCGGTGGCGGTGAGCACCGCGTCGTACGAGGTGTGCGGCAGGGACGTGGGCCAGGCGGGGTCCTTGAGGTCGGCGGTGACGAACGAGACGCGCTCGTCACCCGCGAAGTGGCCCCGGGCGATGGTCAGCAGCGCGGGGTCGAGGTCGACCCCGGTGCTGGTGGCCTCCGGGAACCGTCCCAGGAGCCGGTCCGTGATACTTCCCGTACCGCAGGCGAGGTCGAGGACTCTCGGCTTGGGGCCGACCGTGGCCTCGACCATGTCCAGCATCACCCGGAACCGCTCCTCGCGGTCGGGCATGTACCACTCCTGCTGGCGGTCCCAGCTCTCCTGCCAGGCCCGCCAGTCGGTGCCCGCCGCCGTGCCCTTGTCCGTCCCGCCCACCGGAAGCCTCCTGTCCGTAATACCCTCGATCGATAAGCAGCCGTTACCCTCACCCTAGAATGCCGCTGTAAGGACTACAAGTGGAACTGGCCTATTACTCGGACTACGCCGTACGGCTGGTCAACACCGAGGAGCCGGCTCGCAACAAGGACTCCCTCACCTCGGTCGAAGCCGTCCGCGAGCTCTTCGGCGCGTCGTCCCAGGCCGCCCGCCGCGCCACCGACTCGGACGTCACCCGCTTCCGCTCGGTACGGGGCAGGCTGCGCGCGGTCTTCGCCGCGGCCGACGCGGGTGAGGAGACCCAGGCCGTCGACCTGCTCAACTCCCTGCTGCTGGAGTTCCCCGTCAGCCCGCAGATCTCGGGGCACGACCACCGGGACGAGGACGGCCGCCCCAAGTGGCACATGCATCTCGCCGACCACCCTTCGAACGCGACCGCGGGCTATGCCGCGATCGCCGCGATGGGACTGGCGTTCCATCTGACCGAGTACGGCGTCGACCGCCTCGGCCTCTGCCAGGCGGCACCCTGCCGCAACGCCTACCTGGACACCTCCACGAACCGCTCGCGGCGCTACTGCTCCGACCGCTGCGCGACCCGGGCCAACGTGGCCGCCTACCGGGCGCGCAAGCGTCTGGAGAGCGAGCGGTCCGGGCCCACCGGCCGCACCGCTGAGACCAGCCAGGAGACGACACCCGTCACGGACCGCTGATCCTGGGTGAGCGGACGGAAGCGGCTGCGCACCCGGCCGAGCAGCAGCTCGGGCGGCACCACCCCGAAGACCCGGCTGTCGCCGTCGGCGCCGGGATTGTCGCCGAGCACCCACCAGCCCCCGTCGCGCCGTTCGGCCAGCCGTTTGACGATGAGGAGGTCCTGCTGGAGGGGATGGCGCAGCACCGCCACGTCGCCGACCCGCAGCGAGGCGCGGTAGTCGACCAGCAGCTGGTCCCCGTGCACCAGCGTCGGAACCATCGACGGCCCGGTCACCTCGGCGACCCCGAACCGGGCCCTCGGCTCCCGCCCCTGTTCAGTCATCAGCCACCTCCGACTCCCACTGTATGTTCGGCCACCGGCCCGGCTCGGACCCCGGACTTTTGACCTAAGCCCATGGGGGCACCCGCCAAAACGGGTTCCTCACGGAGTAATGTCCCACCTGAGAAGACGATCACGAGGAAGGACAGCTCAATGCTCTCCCGCCTGTTTGCCCCCAAGGTGAAGGTCAGCGCCCACTGCGACCTGCCTTGCGGTGTCTACGACCCGGCCCAGGCCCGCATCGAGGCGGAGTCGGTCAAGGCCGTCCAGGAGAAGTACCAGGCCAACGAGGACCCGCACTTCCGCGCCCGTGCCACGGTCATCAAGGAGCAGCGCGCGGAACTCGCCAAGCACCATGTCTCGGTGCTCTGGAGCGACTACTTCAAGCCGCCGCACTTCGAGAAGTACCCCGAGCTGCACCAGCTCATCAACGACACCCTGAAGGCGCTCTCCGCCGCCAAGGCGTCCACGGACCCGGCGACCGGCCAGAAGGCCCTCGACCACATCGCCCAGATCGACAAGATCTTCTGGGAGACCAAGAAGGCCTGACCTCGCGTCAGCTTCCCGCACCCGGCCCGCAAGGCTCCTCGTCCGGAGTCCCGCGGGCCGGGTGCGGCCGTTGAGGCAGCAAATGGAAGTACCGCCTCCGGTTCCAGTGGCCGCAGTGTCGCGAGGAGGAGCCATCGAGCTTCGGGAACGGTCCACGGCCGAGGGCCCTCCGGCCATGCCCCCCGCGTCGGTCGGCGAGCAGCCCGCACCGGCGGACCTGTCCGACCGGGCGCACTCCTTCCTCGCCCCGGCCGCCCTCGCCCTGGCCCTCGGTCTGTGGGGCATCACCCGGCAGGGGACGATGTGGCGCGACGAGTCCGTCACCCACCAGGTCGCGCACCGGAGCCTTGCGGAGATCTGGCAGCTCCTTCAGAACGCCGATGCCGTCCACGGCCTCTACTACTTCCTGATGCACGGCCTCTTCGCCCTCCGGGACGGCGGCCTCATCACCCTCCGGCTCCCGTCCGTGCTGGCCGTGGCCGTGGCCGCCGGGCTGGTGGGACTGACCGGGTGCCGCATCGCCGGGCGCAGGGCGGGCCTGCTCAGCGGCATGGTCTTCGCGCTCACCCCCGAGGTGCAGATGTACGCCCAGGAGGGGCGCTCCTACGCGCTCGTCTGCGCACTCGTCGCACTGGGCACCTATCTGCTCCTGCGCTGTCTGACCGAACCGTCCCGCCACCTGTGGATCCTCTACGGATTCTCCCTGCTCGCCGCGAGCTGGCTCCACGAGTTCGCGGTCCTGTCGCTGCCCGCGCACGGCATCACCGTGCTCGTTTCCCGCGCGGACCGGCCCGTCCGGCTCGCATGGGCGGTGGCGGCGGCCGCCGTGGCCGCCGGCCTGGTCCCGCTGGTCCTGCTCAGCGCGGGCCAGTCCGGGCAGGTGTCGTGGATCAGCGGCCCGAAGCCCAGGGAATGGCTGGAGATCACGGGCGTGGCCCTGGCGGCCGTGATCTGCGCCAGGTACCCCGCCGCCGACCGCAGATCTGTGCTCCTGCCGCGTCTCGCCCTGCCCCTCGCGGTGCTCCCGACGGCCCTGCTGCTGCTCGCGGCGGTCCATGAGCCCATGTACGTGGACCGGTACGTCCTCTTCACCGACATCGGTTTCGCCCTGCTCGTCGGCACCTCTGTGAGCGCGCTCGTCACGGCCGCCTCCCGGCGTGGACCGCTCCGCGCCCGGCTTCCCCGGGCCGCGGTCCTGACGGCGGCGGCTCTCGCGGCCGTGCTCGCGCTCACCCCGGTGACGCTGCAGATGCGGAGCCCGGACAGCAGGAAGGACGACGTGACTGCCGTCGCCGAGGAGGTCCGGCGCGTCTCCGCCCCCGGCGACGGGGTCGTCTTCGCGCCCTCACGCAGACGCGAGTGGAGGCTTTCCCACCCGGACGAGTACGGCGGTCTCGTCGACCTCGCGCTCCGAACGACGCCGCGGGCCTCCGCGTCCCTCCAGGGCGAGGAACTCCCCGCTTCCAAGATCCGCGCCCGCATGCTGTCGACGGACCGGATCGTGGTGCTGAGCGACCCGCCGGGCCAGCCGGAGGACACGGTGCCGCAGGAGGCGGTCAAACGGGAAGTCCTGCACACCCACTTCCACGAGTGCTCCCGCACCCGGGTCAAGGGCGCGCAGGTGACCCTCTACGCCCGCGACGGTGCGTGCCCGGGCGGGCGCGGCAACTGACGGCTGACAGCCGCGGGCGCCCTCCTCATCCCCACGCCGTATCAGGCGCCGGCAGCAGGGCCGGTTCCGCCCGCGTCAGCAGGGGGCTCTTGTGGCGGAGCAGCCATTGCCGGTAGGCGGCCGCCCGCAGGGCCGCCTCGCGGTAGGCGGCGGTCAGGACTACTCGGGTCCGTGCAGCGAGCTGATGTCGGGCGGCGGCCCTGGCACCTCGTGCCAGAACGCCTACCCGAACTCGGCGGAACGCTCCCGGGTGAACCAGCTCTGGGCGAACGGGCTCGCGGCAGCGATCGCCAAGGTCTCCTGACACCGGAGCCGGCCACCGGGAGGGGGCGCCCCGCAGTGCACGGCGGGGCGCCCTGTCACGGGTGCCGCGAGCCGGTGCTCAGGCCTGGGCCGGTTCGCGTCGGCCCAGTTCGGCGCCGGGCGGCAGTTGGCGGCGGATACTGCCGAGGGCGTCCTCGAAGTCCCCGTCCGCGACCCCCGCTTCGTACGCCGCGCCGCCGTAGTGCAGCGTCAGATTGAGGTCCGCCCGGTCGAGGGGCGGCACTCCTTCAGTGGGCTCACCCAGTGTCAGCAGACAGCTGAGGGTCGCCTGCTGGACCGTGCCGTCCGCGTGGACGGGCAGGGGCATGTCCCATTCGAGGACGCAGGAGGCCAGCACCTGGGACGCTCCCTCCGCCCTGAGGGCGGCGAAGGTGGCCCCCTCGTACACAACGCCTCTGATGGATGTGCGCAGTTGGCCGCCGCTCGCCGATATGGTGACCGACTCCGCGCCCTGCCGGTCGCGGTACCAGCCCGCCCAGGCTTCCGTAGACTCCGATGACATGCGCGGACTGTAGCGGTAGGCCCGAGCGGGCCGCGCCGCAGGTGCCCCTCAGGATGTGCCGGTCTGCCTGCCGGACGCGTCGTCGGGTGATTCTCCGGCCGACCCCGCCGCCGAGGCGTCGGAGTCGGATGCGCCGGGTCCGCCCTTCTCCGCCGGCCCGCCGGACCGGCCCGGCCCGACCTGAGGGTCGGCCTTCGCCCCGCCCTCAACGGGGACATAGAGCGGACAGTCAGGATTGCGGCAGGGACCCGGCTCCCACAACGGGACGTACGTCCCCAGTGTCTTGTGCCGCTTCACCGCCGATTCCACGGGTTGCCCGCACGCGGCGCACTTCTGCTGCGGGTCGTGACTCGTCCGCGGTACTTCACGTCCTTTGCTGCCCATAAGGCCAGAATAAGTCGGTATGGACAGCTCGGACAGCTAAGCCCTTACGGACAGCCACCGGCGGCCGGCCCTCCATGGCCAGGCCCCCTTGTTTCTTGAGCGGACGCAGATGGCCGAGCCCTGTACCTGACGACACACGCCCATACCGGCGCCCGGCCGGACCGGAGCCCGCAGCCCGTCACACATAGCGTTTCAGTTGAAGTGGTTACGCGCTCTAAGTGATTTATCGGCTACGGCGGGTGACGAATTCGGCCAAGGACAGGAGGTCGCCGGCCGCGGCCAGGTCCGGGACGGCTCGGGACAGCTGACCGACCGCCCGTGACATCCGCTCACCGGCATGCGTCTGGGCCCAGTCCCGCCCTCCGGCCCGTTCGACCGCGTCGGCGGCCCGGCGGACCGCCGACGCGCTCATCGGCCCCTGGTACAACTCGGCCAGTTCGGCCGCCGCCGCCGTGCCGGAGGCCAGCGCGGCGACCACCGGAAGCGACTTCTTGTGCGCGGCGAGATCCGCGCCGGCCGGTTTGCCCGTCTGCTCGGGGTCGCCCCAGATCCCGATGAGGTCGTCGATGAGCTGGAACGCCAGTCCGGCCTCTCTCCCGAAGGCGTCCATCGCATCGGCCTGCTCCTCGTCCGCGCCGGCGTACAGGGCGCCGAGGGCACAGGCGCAGCCGAGCAGGGCCCCGGTCTTGGCGGTCGCCATGGCGAGGCACTCCTCCAGGGTGACCTCTAGCGGTGGACGTTCCTCGAAGGCGCAGTCGGCCTGCTGGCCCGCACAGAGCTCGATGACGCAGGCCGCCAGCCGCACCGCCGCGGGGACGGATGCCGCATGCCGGTCCTCCGCGAGGAGCCGCAGGGCGAGCGCCGACATCGCGTCCCCGGCGACGATGGCGTCGGCAGTGCCGAAGACGCTCCACGCCGTGGGCCGGTGCCTGCGAGTGGGGTCCTCGTCGATCACGTCGTCGTGCATCAGTGTGAAGTTGTGCGCGAGCTCCACCGCGGCGGCCGCCCGCACGGCCTGCCGCGGGTCACCGCCCAGTGCCTGGCACGCGGCGAGCACCAGCGCCGGCCTGACGGCCTTACCCGTGGAACCGGCGGCCGGGGTGCCGTCGGACCGCTCCCAGCCGAAGTGGTACATGGCGATCCGGCGCATGGGACCGGGCAGCGACGCGATGGCTGAGCGGAGTTCGGGATCGACCGCACTGCGGGTGCGCTCGAGAAGGGCGACGGCCTCTCGGCCACCGACGGTGTCCGGCATGGTCAACTGGCGTTCCTTTCCCGGTGGGTCCTCCTCGCGGGCGGGCGGCGAGCGGCACCGCGCCCCGAAGGTCACGTCACCCCTCGGCAGGTCACCGCCAACGGCTCACCTCGACGTTCTCCAGGACGCCGAGCGCGTCCGGGACGAGCACGGCCGCCGAGTAGTAGGCGGTGACCAGGTACGAGATGATCGCCTGCTCGTCGATGCCCATGAAGCGGACCGACAGACTCGGCTCGATCTCGTCCGGGATGCCGCTCTGCCGGAGGCCGATGACGCCCTGGTCGTCCTCGCCGGTACGCATGCAGATGATCGACGTCGTCCGGGCCTCGGTGACAGGGATCTTGTTGCACGGGAAGATCGGCACGCCGCGCCAGGCCGGCACATGGTGGCCCGCCACCTCCACGCTGTCGGGCACCAGTCCGCGCCTGTTGCACTCGCGGCCGAAGGCGGCGATGGCGCGCGGATGGGCGAGGAAGAGCTTCGAGCCCCGCCGCCGCGAGAGCAGTTCGTCCATGTCGTCCGGGCTCGGCACGCCGTCGTGCGGCTGCAGCCGCTGCCCGTAGTCGCAGTTGTGGAGGAGGCCGAACTCCCGGTTGTTGACGAGCTCGTGCTCCTGCCGCTCACGCAGCGCCTCGACGGTCAGCCGCAACTGCTGTTCCGTCTGGTTCATCGGCTGGTTGTAGAGGTCCGCGACACGACTGTGCACCTTGAGCACCGTCTGGGCGACGCTCAGCTCGTACTCCCGCGGCGCGGCGTCGTAGTCCACGTAGGTGTGCGGCACGACCGCCTCGCCGACATGGCCGGCCGAGAGGTCGATCGCCGCTTCGCCGTACTTGTTGGTGCGCTGGTGGGGCAGCGCCGCCAGGCTCGCCAGGTGCGCGCCCAGCGACTCCGCCCGGTCCGCCAGGTTGAGCACGTCGTCCCTGGTGAGTACGAGGACCGTGCAGGCGGTCGCGGCGCGGGCGGTGTACTGCCAGACCGCTTCCCGGTCCACCAGCGACTGGTCGCCGAAGTAGGCCCCGTCGGCGAGGACTTCGACGACGGCCTCGTCCCCGTACGGCCCCTCTCCCACCTTCTCGACCCTGCCGTGCGCCAGCAGGAAGATCCGGTCCGCCGGCCGGCCGCCGGTCGCCAGCACGTCTCCCGCAGCGAACTCACGCTGTTCGCACCGCCGCGCCAGCTCCGTCAGCGCCACCTCGTCGTCGAAGTCCCGCAGCGCCGGGAGCTCCCCCAGTTCGGCGGGGATCACGGCGACACGGTCGCCGGTCTGGATGAACGTCACGCGGCCGTCGCCGACCGAGTAGCTGAGGCGGCGGTTCACCCGGTACGTACCGCCCTGCACCTGCACCCACGGCAGCATGCGCAGCAGCCAGCGGGAGGTGATCTCCTGCATCTGCGGGACGGACTTGGTGGTGGTCGCGAGGTTCCGTGCGGCAGCCGTACCGAGACTCTGCTGGGGTGTCTGGTCGCGCATGTCCTCGTCGACGGAACCAACCGAACCAACCGTCATGAGACTCCCTCTCGATCATGTTCTGATCTGCGAAAGCAAGCCTCCCAGTGCGCTGTGTAAGTGCGCCATTACACAAATGAGTGTGACTGGATCACGGCCGACCGGGGCAGGAGCCGGGCTCATTCGCACATCCCGCCAGAATGGGTTCATGTCCGAAAGAACATCGTCCGATCCGGTGGCCGCGCTGCGGCCCCGGCTGCCGTCGCCGCTTCAGCCGGTCGAGGACGACCGCTTCTCCCGGCACGGCGTACGGCTGCTCCTCAAGCGTGACGACCTGATCCACCCGGACCTGCCGGGCAACAAGTGGCGCAAGCTGGCACCGAACCTGCGGGCGGCGGCGGGCCGGCCGGTGCTGACCTTCGGCGGCGCGTACTCCAACCATCTGCGTGCCACAGCCGCCGCGGGCCGGCTGCTCGGCTTCCGCACGATCGGCGTCGTCCGCGGTGACGAGCTCGCCGACCGCCCGCTGAACCCGTCACTTGCCCGGTGCGCCGCCGACGGCATGCGCCTGCTGTTCGTCGACCGCGCCACCTATCGTGCCAAGGACGACCCGGACACACTCGCCCGGATCCTCCGGACGGCGGCGCCGGACGACGTGTATGTCGTCCCCGAGGGCGGCAGCAACGCAGCGGCCGCCGCGGGGTGCGCCGGACTCGGCCGCGAGCTGCGCGGCCTCGCCGACGTGGCGGCCGTCGCCTGCGGCACCGGCGGCACCCTCGCCGGCCTGGCGGCCGGACTCGGCGACGGGCAGCGGGCCCTCGGCATCCCGATACTGAAGGGCGGGTTCCTCGGCGCGGCGGTCCGCGCCCTTCAGGAAGAGGCCTTCGGTGGCCCCACCGGCAACTGGTCCGTGGACGAACGCTTCCACTTCGGCGGGTACGCCCGTACCACTCCTGAACTCGAGGCGTTCGCGGCCGCGTTCGGCGCTCGCCACGGCGTTCCCGTGGAGCGCGTCTATGTCGCGAAGCTGCTCAAAGCACTTGTGGAAATCGCCGCGGAAGGGGCCTTCCCGCCCGGCACGACGGTCGCCGCCGTCATCACCGGACAGGAGGACGGGCGGGGAGGCGGTGTCGCCGGGTGACGGCTCAGGCGGTGTCCTCGCGGTAGGCCGCCGCCTCTTCCAGGTCGAGCCTGCGCAGCAGTTTGCGCAACATCTCGTCGTCGATGACCCGCTGGTTCCGCAGGTCCACGAAGACGTCCCGTTCCGCCGCGATCATTCCCCTCGCGAGCCGTCGGTAGGTGTCGTCGGCCGATTCGCCGGTCGTCTCGTTCACCGCACCGAGCCTCTCCCACACCGAGTTCCTGCGGCGTTCCAGCACCGCGCGCAGCCGCTGCTCCAAGGGTTGCGGCAGCCTGTTGCGTTCGTCCGCGAGCAGTTCCTCAAGCCGCCGCTCCGCCGCCGCGGACGCCTGGCTCTGCGCCTGGGCCTCCGCGAGGGTCTCCGCCTGGACGTCGTGGCCGGGGATCTTCAGCGCACGGATCAGCGGCGGCAGCGTGAGTCCCTGCACCACCAGCGTTCCGATCACGGTGGTGAAGGTGAGGAACAGGACCAGGTTGCGGGCGGGGAAGTCCGCTCCGTCGGACGTCGTCATCGGGATGGAGAAGGCGATGGCGAGCGAGACGACACCGCGCATGCCGGCCCAGCTGACGATCAGTGGTCCCGTCCGGCCGGGGTCCGGCTCACGTTCCCTGATCCGCCGGGACAGCATCCGCGGCAGGAAAGTCGCCGGATAGACCCAGACGAACCGCACCAACACCACGGCGAGGAACACCCCTGCCGCGTACCAGAGGGACTCCCCCACGCCGTAGTCGCCCAGTTCCCCCACCACGATCGCCAGTTGAAGCCCGATCAGCGCGAAGACGGTGGACTCGAGGACGAACGCGACCATCTTCCAGACGGCCTCCTCCTGAAGCCGGGTCGCGAAGTCGACCTGGTACGCGTGGTGGCCCAGGTACAGCGCGACGACGACCACGGCCAGGACCCCGGAGGCGTGGACCTGCTCGGCGGCGGCATAGGCGATGAACGGGATGAGCAGCGACAGGATGTTCTGCAGCAGCGCTTCCTTCAGGTGCTTGCGCAGCCAGTGGATCGGGATCATCAGCGCCAGACCGACGCCGACCCCACCGACGGAGGCCAGCGCGAACTCCGCCAACCCGTCGCCCCAGCTGGTGCCGGCTCCGATCGCGGCCGCGAGGGCGACCTTGAAGGCGGTGATCGCGGTGGCATCGTTCACCAAGGATTCGCCTTGGAGGATCGTGGTGATCCGGGTGGGCAGGCCGAGCCTGCGCGCGATGGCCGTCGCGGCGACGGCGTCCGGCGGCGCGACCACCGCGCCGAGCACCAAGGCCGTCGCCAGGGGCAGATCCGGCACCAGCAGATAGGCGAGGCAGCCGACCGCCACCGTCGCGAACAGGACATAGCCCACGGACAGCAGCGCGATGGGACGGATGTTGGCCCGCAGGTCGAGGTACGAACTGTCCAGCGCGGCGAGATGCAGCAGCGGCGGCAGTACAAGCGGCAGCACGATGTGCGGGTCGAGGTGGTACTCGGGAACTCCCGGCACGTACGAGGCGGCCAGCCCGGCCGCCACCAGCAGCAGCGGCGCCGGGACCGGTGTCCTGCGCGCCGCCCCGGCCACCGCCGCGCTCACCGCGATCAGTCCGACCAGCGGCAATGCTTCCATCACACCGACCTCACGTCCGTCGTCCCCGTCGTAATCTGGCAATCATGAGCGAGTGCCCCCACGTAGCAGAACTGCCGCGCCCCGAACCGGCGCCGCTGACCGACACGTGTCCGGAATGCCTGGCCGTCGGTAGCCACCCGGTCCAGCTCAGACTCTGCCTGTCTTGTGGGCACGTCGGCTGCTGCGACTCCTCACCGATGCGGCACGCGAGCGCGCACTTCCGCGAGACGGGGCACGCGGTCATGCGCAGTTTCGAGCCGGGACAGGTGTGGCGGTGGTGCTTCGTCGACGGTTCGATCGTCTGACGCCTGGGTACGTCAACCATCCGCCGCCCCCTCTCAATTGGGCGGCGCAGACCTCTAGCCACTGTGCGTGCTCATGGGCTTACATTGAGTGACACTGTCGGCAGGGGGTCCTGGCGACACGGCACCATGGATCGCGATAGCGTCGCCAGGCCAGACCTGGCTGCGTGACCGACCGCGTAACGCACGGCCGCGGGGCCTCTGCCCCCGGCCCGGAAAGAGCTTGTGCCACCTTGGAGGTGAGGGTGTCCCATATTGCAGGCGAGCCCGGGACCCAGGACTTCGTCGAAGTCCGGCTGCCCGCTGCGGGTGCCTACCTGTCCGTACTGCGAACGGCCACCGCCGGCCTCGCAGCGCGCTTGGACTTCACCCTCGACGAGATCGAGGACTTGCGGATCGCGGTGGACGAGGCGTGCGCGATCCTGTTGCAGCAAGCCGTCCCGGGGTCCGTCCTGAGCTGTGTGTTCCGGCTCGTGGACGACTCGCTGGAGGTGACGGTCTCCGCGCCGACCACCGACGGCCGGGCGCCGGAGCGTGACACGTTCGCCTGGACGGTGCTCTCCGCACTGGCCGGCAAGGTCGACTCGTCGGTCGCCGACGACCGCACGGTCGCCATCAGTCTGTACAAGCAGCGCGGCGCGGGACCCGGGCCGGCGTGAGCAGCGGAAACGGGGACGGTTCGATGCGGGAGGACGAGGAGCGAGGCCCGAGGGTGCTGAGCGCGTCAGCCGGCATCCCTGAGCAGCAGGCGCGGCCGCACCCGGTGGTGGACGAACCTGATGGCCGTACGGCCTCGGCAGAGCGGGCGGACCGTATGAGCGAGCACCAGCAGGATCATCACCCCCATGACCGCAGCGGCGCTCGGGCGATGTTCATCGAACTGCGCAGGCTGCCCGACGGGTCGCCCGAGCGGGCCGAGCTGCGCAACCAGCTGGTCCGGATGCATCTGCCGCTGGTCGAGCACCTGGCGCGACGGTTCCGTAACCGCGGCGAGCCGTTGGACGACCTCACCCAGGTCGCGACGATCGGCCTGATCAAGTCGGTGGACCGGTTCGATCCGGATCGCGGTGTCGAGTTCTCGACCTACGCGACCCCGACGGTTGTCGGCGAGATCAAGCGCCATTTCCGCGACAAGGGCTGGGCGGTGCGGGTGCCGCGCCGTCTGCAGGAGTTGCGGCTCTCGCTCACGACCGCGACGGCCGAACTCTCCCAGCAGCACGGCCGGTCCCCGACCGTGCACGAGCTGGCGGAGCGCCTCGGCATCTCGGAGGAGGAGGTCCTGGAGGGCCTGGAGTCCGCGAACGCGTACTCCACGCTGTCCCTTGACGTCCCCGACACGGACGACGAGTCCCCGGCGGTGGCGGACACCCTCGGCGCCGAGGACGAGGCCCTGGAGGGCGTCGAGTACCGCGAGTCCCTCAAGCCGCTCCTGGAGGGCCTGCCGCCGCGGGAGAAGCGGATCTTGCTGCTGCGCTTCTTCGGGAACATGACCCAGTCGCAGATCGCGCAGGAGGTCGGCATCTCCCAGATGCACGTCTCCCGCCTCCTCGCCCGCACCTTGGCGCAACTCCGCGAACGGCTCCTGGTCGAGGAGTGACCCTCGCGGCCTCCGTCCAATGCCGGACCGCCCTCCCGCAGGGAGCAGCCACCGGCCTGACGGCCCCGCACACCGAGACGCGCCCCTGCGGGACCACCAGCCGGCGGGGCGGCACCGGGCGGGAGGGGGTGGGGTCGTAGGAGGGTGCCCGGAAGTGAAGCGTCGCAACTCGCGCGAAGCACGGTGAGGACAGCAATTCCGGAGGCCCCTCGCCCCGCCCATGCCGCAGGCCACGCCCCGCACGGGGCACGCGCCACGGGCGGGCCGGGCGGGTGCAGCCACGCCCCGCAGGGCGAAACACCCGGCCGGGGCGACGCCCGAACGCGCCGCCCGCCCAAGGGCTATGCGCGGCTACGGATCCCCAGCGCCTGCGCCGTCGTCGGGTTCACCAGCAGCACCAGGCCCGTCACGACGACCGCCGCCAGCACCACGCCCAGCGGAATCAGCGCGCCGGACGCCCGCAGCAGCGTCCATGCGGGGATCATCCCGATCAGCTGGGTGATGATCGCCGGTCCGCGGCTCCAGCTGCGCTGCCGCAGCAGCCCTCGCGCCGCCGCCAGCGGGATCGCCCCGAGGGCCATCAGCGTCAGGCCGCCCATCTCCGCCTGGGACGGGCTGTCGGGCCGGCCGAGCAGACCCATCACGAGCATGTACACGCCGCCCGCGACCAGCGCCAGCCCTTCGGCGGCGCACACCGCTGCCGCGGCGGTCAGTCGGGTGGGGCGGCCGGGGGCGGAGGTCTGGTCGTCGCTGCTCACCCATGCAGGGTAGCCGCGACCCGAGCGAGGGCGACCGCCCACGGGCAGGCCACCTGACCCGCGGCTCGTCCGCCGTCGTCCCACGCCCCCGGCACCCGGCCCCCGAAACCCGGACTGGGCCAGGTACCCCCCAGTAGGTACCCTGCATCGCATGCGCGCACTTCTCGTGGTCAATCCGGCAGCAACCACCACCAGTGCCCGCACGCGCGACGTACTGATCCACGCACTCGCGAGCGAGATGAAGATCGAGGCGGTCACCACCGAGTACCGCGGCCACGCCCGCGACCTGGGACGCCGGGCCGCGGAGTCCAGCGACATAGACCTGGTCGTCGCCCTCGGCGGCGACGGCACGGTCAACGAGGTGGTCAACGGCCTGCTGCACAACGGCCCCGACCCGGAGGGGCTCCCCCGCCTCGCGGTCGTCCCCGGCGGCTCCACGAACGTCTTCGCCCGCGCTCTGGGACTGCCGAACGACGCCGTCGAGGCGACCGGCGCGATCCTGGACGCGCTCCGCGACCGGACGGAGCAGACGGTCGGCCTGGGCCTCGCGGCCGGCACGCCGGGCACGGACGACGAGAGCGTCCCGCAGCGCTGGTTCACCTTCTGTGCCGGACTGGGGTTCGACGCCGGCGTGGTCGGCCGGGTCGAACAGCACCGTGAACGCGGCAAGCGGTCGACGCACGCCCTTTACGTCCGCCAGGTGCTGCGCCAGTTCCTGGACGACCCGCACCGCAGACGCGGCACCATCACGCTGGAGCGGCCCGGCGCGGCCCCGGTGGAGGACCTGGTGCTGTCCATAGTCTGTAACACCTCACCGTGGACCTACCTGGGCAATCGTCCGGTGTACGCGTCCCCGAAGGCCTCCTTCGACACCGCCCTCGACGTGCTGGGACTGTCGAAGCTGTCGACCCCCGCGGTGGCGCGTTACGGCACTCAGCTGCTGACCTCGAGCCCGGAGCGCGGACCGCACGGAAAGCACGCACTCACACTTCACGACCAGACCGACTTCACCTTGCATTCAAAGGTCCCGCTGCCCTTCCAGATGGACGGTGACCACCTGGGGCTGCGCACGAGCGTGACGTTCACAGGCGTTCGCCGTGCACTGCGTGTGATTGTGTGACCGGAAGGACCGAAAGTCCTTTATCTCGAACGTACGGGCTGGGATCCACCCCATAGAAGTACGGCTGTGACCTAGTCGACACCGAGGAATCAAAAAAAACTTTCCGGAAGGGGTTGTATCCGCCGCCGAGGTTTGCGAATCTCTACATGGCGATCGGGACGGCCCGCAACATCGGCCCCACAGACCGCCGGAACCCCTCCACGAATCCAGGACCCAACGCCGGGCAAGCTGGCGATCGGCCCTTCCCTTGCGGGGGGATTCGTGAAAGCGTTCACATTCACAAGCAACCCGCACGTAATACCAAGGAGAGGTAGCAGCCATGGACTGGCGTCACAACGCCGTTTGCCGCGAGGAAGACCCCGAGCTGTTCTTCCCCATCGGCAACACCGGTCCTGCGCTGCTGCAGATCGAAGAAGCCAAGGCCGTCTGCCGTCGCTGCCCCGTCATGGAGCAGTGCCTGCAGTGGGCGCTCGAGTCCGGCCAGGACTCCGGCGTCTGGGGTGGCCTCAGCGAGGACGAGCGCCGCGCGATGAAGCGCCGTGCCGCTCGCAACCGGGCGCGTAACGCCAGCGCCTGACGCCCCCTGCTACCGGCCTCCCGGCGGCGCGTACAGCGAGTACGCACTCACCGCCTTCGAGCCGCAGCGCGCAGTACCCCCGATGCGCATCGCACATGCAGCACATGAGCTTCGAGCCCCGGACCGTGTCACACGGCCCGGGGCTCTTCGCTGTGCACTCTCGGGCCGCACGCCGTCGGCGCGGCCGGAGCGAGGGCCGGCCCGGCAACCAGTCCCTGAGCGGCGCCCTAACGCCGGTCCGGCACCGGGATGTCGAGAACGACCCTGGTGCCGCGCCCCGGCGCGGGGACCGGGACCATGTCGAACGTCCCGCCCAACTCTCCCTCGACCAGGGTCCGTACGATCTGCAATCCCAGGTTCCCGGTCCGCTGCGGGTCGAAGCCCTCCGGCAGACCGCGGCCGTCGTCCTGAACGGTGATCAGCAGCCGGGCGTTCTCCGTGCGCGCGTCACCCCGGACGGCCGCCACCTCCACCGAACCCTGCTCCCCTTGCGAGAAGGCGTGTTCCAGGGCGTTCTGGAGCACCTCGGTGAGCACCATGGACAGCGGTGTGGCGATCTCGGCGTCGAGGATGCCGAAGCGACCGGTGCGCCGGCAGTCGACCTTGCCGGGTGAGATTTCCGCGACCATCGCGATCACGCGGTCGGCGATGTCGTCGAACTCCACACGCTCGTCCAGATTCTGGGACAGCGTCTCATGCACGATCGCGATCGAACCCACACGCCGTACAGCCTCGTTGAGCGCCTCGCGGCCGCGCACGGAGTCCATCCGGCGCGCCTGGAGGCGCAGCAGCGCGGCCACCGTCTGGAGATTGTTCTTCACCCGGTGGTGGATCTCCCGGATGGTCGCGTCCTTGGTGATCAACTCCCGCTCGCGGCGGCGCAGTTCGGTCACGTCCCGCAGGAGCACCAGGGAGCCGATGCGCACCCCCTTGGGCTTGAGGGGGATGGCCCTCAGCTGGATGACTCCGCCGTTGCCCTCCACTTCGGTCTCGCGGGGCGCATATCCGCTGGCGATCTTGACGAGGGCCTCGTCGACCGGCCCGCGGGAGGGGGCGAGTTCGGCGGTGACCTGGCCCAGATGCTGGCCGACGAGGTCGGAGGCCAGGCCGAGACGGTGGTACGCCGAGAGCCCGTTGGGGCTGGCGTACTGGACGATGCCGTCCGCGTCGAGCCTGATCAGCCCGTCACCGGCACGCGGCGAGGAATCCATCTCTACCTGCTCCCCGGGGAAGGGGAACGTGCCGGCGGCGATCATCTGCGCCAGGTCGGAGGCGGACTGGAGGTAGGTGAGCTCCAGCCGCGACGGGGTGCGCACGGTGAGCAGGTTGGTGTTGCGCGCGATGACGCCGAGCACACGGCCCTCGCGGCGTACGGGGATGGACTCGACCCGGACCGGCACCTCCTCGCGCCACTCCGGGTCGCCCTCGCGCACGATCCGCCCCTCGTCCAGAGCGGCGTCCAGCAGCGGGCGCCGCCCTCGCGGCACCAGGTGGCCGACCATGTCGTCCTGGTACGAGGTGGGGCCGGTGTTCGGCCGCATCTGGGCGACGGAGACGTACCGCGTGCCGTCACGGGTGGGCACCCACAGCACGAGGTCGGCGAAGGAGAGGTCGGAGAGCAGCTGCCACTCCGAGACCAGCAGATGGAGCCACTCGAGGTCCGACTCACTCAGAGCGGTGTGCTGGCGGACGAGTTCGTTCATGGAGGGCACGTCAGCGAGGGTACCCGCGGGCCGCGGCGCCGCGACGGGACCCTCGACCCGTCCGGCACCGCAGCCCGGAGTTGCGCGGCCGAAGGGTGTGCGGTCCCGGTCGGCCGTGGGAGGTCTCGGCGCAGTCAGGGCAGAGAGCGCCGGGGACCTCGTTCCACCCTCCTGTGCGGGGAGGGCGGAGGCTTGTGCAGTATCGATTGCGGACTAGACCATTCGGCGCTGTCCATGCCTGGGGCGCTTTAAGTTCCGCCACCATACTTATACACCGTCGTGGACGACGGGCGGGCCCCTCATCCACACCCGCCCGTCGCGATCACGGCCCCGCCGCACGATCCGGCTCAGCGTGTCTCCGTCACCTTCGCCAGCGCCCGCGGCGCGTCGGGGTCCTGCCCTCGGGCAATGGTCACCTCGTACGCGAGCAGTTGCAGCGGAAGGATCTCCAGAATCGGCTGGAGCTCTTCCGGCACGCCCTCCGTGGGCAGTACGAAGCCGGCGGACGCGGCCTCGACCTGGGTTGCCGGGCCCACCACGAAGAGGTCCGCACCCCGGCCGCGGAGCCGGTCGAGCACCGGCTGGAGCGCCTCGCCGCCCTTGCCGTCCGGCACCACCGCGATCACCGGGGAGACGTTGTCGACCATGGCGAGCGGCCCGTGCAGCAGGTCCGCGCCGGAGTACGCCAGCGCGGGGATGTAGCTCGTCTCCATGAGCTTGAGCGCCGCTTCCCTCGCCGTCGGGTAGCCGTAGCCCCGCGACGTGATCACCATGCGCTCGGCGAAGCGGTAGCGCGATGCCAGCGCCCGCACCTCGTCCTGCCGGCCGAGGATCTGTCCGGCCAGCTCCGGCAGCCGTCCGGCCGCCGGGGCCTCACCACCGCGCAGGCCCTCCACCAGCAGGTGGAGGGCCAGCAGGGAGGCGGTATAGGTCTTGGTGGCCGGAAGGGCCCTCTCCGGGCCGGCCATGATGTCGATCGAGAACTCGGAGACCGCGGCCAGCGGCGAGTCCGGGTTGTTGGTCACCGCCAGGGTCACCGCGCCGGCCTCCCGCGCCGCCTTCGTCGACGCCACCAGGTCGGGCGAACCGCCGGACTGGCTGACCGTGATCACCAGGACGTCGGCGAGCGAGGGACGGGCGCCGTAGGCGGTGGTGGTGGACATGGAGGTCAGTCCGCACGGCAGGCCGAGCCGGATCTCGATCAGGTACTTCGCGTACAGCGCGGCGTTGTCGGAAGAGCCGCGCGCCGTCAGCAGGACGAAGCGCGGCTTCTTCGCCGCGATCGCCGACGCCACCTCCCTGATCCGCTGCGCGCCCTCGTCCAGGACGCGCCGCAGGACCGCCGGCTGCTGCGCCATCTCGCCGGACATGATCCGGCCCGGGTGCTCCTCGTGCTCGGCCGACGTCGTGGCGGACATGCCCGTTGCCTCCAGATGGCGCTCAGGGTGCCGGGCGCGACGCAGACGGCGCCCGCCCGGCACTGCACGGTCCACGCAGGTCCACTCCCGGCTCAGCGGCCGGTGATGACCTCCGCGGCGGCGCGCCCGCAGACGCGGGCGGCACCATGGGTAGCGATGTGCAGGGCCCCCGCGGGCGCCGCCCGGTTCAGTCCCATCTCGACCACGACCGCGTCGGGACGGGCCGCGAGGAGCGCCTCAAGGGCATTCGCCATCCACGGGTGGCGGTGGACGTCGCGAACCACAGCGACGATCCTACGGTCCGCCGCCGCCTCCAGCACATTTGCCACCAACCCGGGCGTATCACCCTCCTCGGCATAGGTGCCGGTCTCCGTACCGGGCAGCAGAGCCGTCAGCTCGGCGGCGACGCCCCACGGAGTCTCGTCCCCGACAGCGATGTTGGCGACGGGGGTGAAGGCCGCCACGTACGGGGCCTCCGTGACCGGCTCGTACGGCCGTCCGCCCGGAGTGACCCGGACCGCGCGGCGCGCCGCGACAAGACCGATATCGGAGTCGGAGCCGGGCGCGGTCCCCTCCTGTGAAGCCGCGCCCGGCTCTGCTGCTGCCCCCCTGGCCCGCCGCGTCCAGTCCGCGAGGGCACGTACACGTGCCGCCGCGTCGGCCAGCCGCTCCTCGGGCAGGTCGCCCTTCCGCACCGCATCGACCAGCGCGTCGCGCAGTCGCAGTACGGTCTCCTCGTCGGCCAGGCCGCCACCGACGCAGATGGCGTCGGCACCGGCGGCGATCGCGAGGACCGAGCCGCGCTCGATGCCGTACGTGGACGAGATGGCCTGCATCTCCATGCCGTCCGTGACGATCAGGCCCTGGTAGCCCAGCTCCTCGCGCAGCAGACCGGTGAGGATCTGCGGGCTCAGCGTCGCGGGACGGTCGGGGTCGAGCGCGGGAAGTAGGATATGCGCGCTCATCACCGCTTTGGAACCCGCTGCTATGGCCGCCCTGAAAGGCACCAGCTCACGGGCGTGCAACGTGTCGAGGTCCACATCGATGCGCGGCGCCGCGTGGTGCGAGTCCACGTTGGTGTCGCCGTGCCCCGGGAAGTGCTTGGTGCATGCGGCCACGCCGGCGGCCTGCAGGCCCTCGACATAGGCGACGGTGTGGCGGGCGGCCAGTGCGGTGTCGGCGCCGAACGAACGCACCCCGATGACGGGATTGTCCGGGTTGGAGTTGACGTCCGCGGACGGCGCCCAGTTGAGGTCCACCCCGCACGCGGCCAGCCGGCGCCCCAACTCGTGCGCCACGGCGCGGGTGAGGTCCACGTCGTCGACCGAGCCCAGCGCGTAGTTGCCGGGGAACGAGGAGCCGCCTCGCACCTCGAGCCGGGTGACGTCACCGCCCTCCTCGTCGATGGCGACAAGGACGTCGTCGCGTTCCGCCCGCAACCGGGCGGTGAGCGCGGTGAGCTGGCCGGGTGAGGTGATGTTGCGGCCGAACAGGCCGACGGCGCAGAGCCCTTCGCCGATCCGCCGCAGCAGCCAGTCGGGCGCGGTGGTGCCGACGAAGCCGGGCTGGAGGATTGTGAGCGCGTCGCGGGTCAGGGTGCCTGACGAGCCACGTACCAGAGTCGTCATGAGGTGGCGTTATCCCTTCACTGCGCCCGAGGTGAGCCCTGCGGCCATCTTGTTCTGGATGATCATGAAGAAGACGACGACGGGCAGTGCGATGAGTGTGGAGGCCGCCATCAGTGCGCCGTAGTCCGTTCCACGCTCGGTGGTGAACGTCATCAGCCAGACGTTGAGCGTGTACTTGGAGTTGTCGTTGATCAGGATGTACGCGAAGAGGTACTCGTTCCACGCGTTGACCAGGGCGAAGATGGAGGCCGCGGCGAGGCCGGGGGCGAGCAGCGGGAAGATCACGCGGCGGAAGGCCCCCATGCGGGTACAGCCGTCGACCATCGCGGACTCCTCGAGCTCCACGGGGATGTTCACCACGAACCCGCGGATCATGACGATCGCGAACGGCAGCGTGGAGACGAGGTAGACGACGATCAGGCCCCAGTACTCGTCGAGCCCGCCGATGGCGTTGAGCTGCGCGTAGATGGGGATGAGCATCGCGGTCGGCGGCAGCATCTGGACCAGGATCAGCACCATGAGCAGCGCCTTGCGGCCGAAGAAGCGGAACCGGCCGATGGCCAGGGCGGCCAGGGTGGCGATGATCATTCCGCCGACGACCGCGGTGACGGAGACGATGAGGCTCGACTGGACGGCGGTGGCGAAGTTCTCCTGCTTCACCGCGCGCGCGAAGTTGTCGAAGGTCAGCGACGAGGGCCAGAGCGTCTGGTTGTAGGACCGGATCTCATGGTTGGGCCGCAGGGCGCTGATGACGAGCCAGTACACCGGAAAGGCCATCAGGACGGCGGTGATCAGGCCGATGAGGTCGTAGTGCCGGCGGGACTTCTTGCGGTCGGGCCGCAGGTCCTGTCCGGCGCCGGCCGGGGAGGGAGCGGTGGAGGTGCTCATTCGACCTCTCCTGTCTTCATCAGCTGACGCAGGTAGTAGACGGCCACACCGGACAGCAGCAGAACAGTGATCAGGGCGATCGCGGTGCCCTGGCTGAACGACGTGGACTCGAAGGCCTTGGAGAACGAATAGAGGCCGAGGGTCTCGTACTCGGGCTCCGGCTTGTTGCCGCGCAGCAGCCAGATCTGCCCGAAGACGTTGAAGTCCCAGATCACCGAGAGGGTGGCGACCATGGTGAAGACGGGCCGGATCACCGGCCAGGTGACGAAGCGGAACACGGCGGGCGCGTTCGCGCCGTCGAGGGACGCGGCCTCCTCGAGCTCCTTGGGCACCTGGGTGAGGGCCGCGTACAAGGTGATGACAACGAAGGGGATGGCGCCCCAGACGACCAGCAGGGCGATGATGGCGAAGCCCTGCTTCGGGTCGAGGAACCAGTTGTGGCCGAGGAAGTCCTCGCCCGCGACCTTCGCTATCAGGGTGTTGATGAGGCCGTAGTCGGAGTCGGAGAGCCACCGGAAGATGGAGGCGGCGACCATCAGGGGCATCGACCAGGCAGCGACGAGCGCCGCCGTCAGCACCAGTCGCACCCATGTCGTCAGCCGGGTCATCAGCAGGGCGAGCAGCAGGCCGATGCCCATGGTCAGGCCCACGCAGACGGCCATGAAGACGACGGTGCGACCGGTGACCGACCAGAACTCGCCGTCGGCCAGGATGTTGGTGAACTGCTCGAAGCCGACCCAGGGCGGCGATTCGCCCGTCCACAGCTCCTTGCGCCCCATGTCCTGGAAGGACATGATCACGGTCTTCGCCAGCGGGAAGGCGTAGACCGCGGCGACCGCTACGAGCGCCGGGAGGATCAGCAGGTACGGGAGAAGCTCTCCCTTCTTCCGCTTCTTCCGGCCGGAGCCGCTGATCCCTTTGTCGGGCGCCGGCCTGGGGCCGGTGCCTTTCGGGGCACGTGGTAGGGGTACCGGCGGGCCGGCGGCCTTGGTGTCGGCGGCAGTCACGTGGCTGACCTTCCGTTTGTTCTTCTGCACCGAAAAGGGCGGGGGCGGGAGCCGCGTGGTGCGGTTCCCGCCCACCGCCTGGAGAGCCCGTCGGGCGTCCTCGGCGGGGCGCCGGGACGCCCGAGGCCCGTCAGGACTCCTGGTTGATCAGCTCGTTGATCTTGGCGTCGGCCGCCTTGGTGGCCGCTTCCACGGAGTCACCCTTGAGGATGGCCAGGAGCATGTTCTCCAGGACCTCCTCCTTCTCGATCGAGGTCCAGCCCGGGGCGATCGGGGTGAACCACGCGTCCGGGACCGCGTTGGCGATCGGAGCTGTCTCCGGCTTCGCCTTCAGCGGCTCCAGCTGCTTGGTGTTGTTCGGAAGGATGTTCTTGGCCGCCAGGACCTCCATGGACTTCTCGTTGGTGAAGAGCGAGATCCACTCCTCACCCAGGTCCGCGACCTTCGACTTGCTGGTCACCGCGAGGTCGGAACCGCCGATGAAGGAGGGCAGCGCCTTGCCGTTCGGGCCGGGCATGCCGGCCGTGAGGATCTTGCCCTCGAGCTTCGGGTTGCCGTTGTTCTTGCCGTCGATGACGGAGCCGGACTCCCAGCCGTTGCCGTAGAGAAGTGCGGCCTTCTCGTTGGCCATCACGTTGGCGTGGTCCTGCTCGTCCTTGGTCTGGTCGGCCTTGTTGTACTTCTTGACCAGGTCGATGAAGTGCTGGATGCCCTTCTGCGACTCCGGCGAGGACAGAGAGGCCTTCCACTCCTTCGCGCCCTCGTCGTACTCGGCGATCTTGCCGTCGTAGGCGGCCACGTAGGACATGGCGGCGTACCAGTAGCGGCCCGGCAGGTAGAGGGACGAGAAGCGCTTGTCCTTCTTGCCGTACTCGGCCGAGACCTTGTCCATCGCCGCCAGGAGCTCGTCCTCGGTCTCGGGCAGCTTGTCGACGCCCGCGCCCTTCTTGAGCATCTCGGTGTTGTAGATGGCGACACGGGCGCCGGCGTAGTAAGGCACGCAGAACTGCTTGCCCTCGAAGGAGCAGGTGTCCTTCAGGCCCTGGATCCAGGTGTCGGAGTTCTCGTACTTCTTCGGGTCGATCTCCGCGAGGGCGCCGTTGAGGATGTACTGCATCGTCTCGGTGTTGCCGAGCTCGACGACGTCGGGGAACTTGTCGCCACCGAGGGCCGTGTCGAGCTTCTTGGCCTTGTCCGCCCACTGCTGGTACTGGACGTCGACCTTCACACCGGGGTACTTCTTGTTGAACTGCGCGTTGACGTCCTTGACCAGCTCGGGCCAGGTCGACTGGGCGTCGACCATCAGCCAGACGGTCAACGTCTCCTTGCGGTCCTTCGGGCTCTTCGCCGATTCACTGCCGCCGTCGGAACCACAGGCCGCGACCGAGGCCATCATGGCCACCGCACCCACCGCTGCTACGAGCTTGCGCTTCACGCCACCCTCCTCAAAGGGATGCAAGAGTTACCCCCCACCACCCGGGAGTCGCGCAGCACTTGACGGGACGCGCGCCAGATTCTGCCGTGGGGCTGGGACCTGATCCTTAATGGTTTAGACCAGTACCGGGAGCTTGGCCTAGACCTTTAGGGGTGTCAAGGGTGTATAAGAAGGGCTGTCGTGTCCGTTATCGGACCGACACCTGAGGGAGGGCGACGACCCGTTACCGGTCCGTGCCACCATGTGAGCCGCAGCAGACGGAGGAGCCGGTGACGGCAGGAGCACAGCAGTCGGGAAGGCGGGCCATGACCATGGACGGGGGCGGCACCGAAGCCGAGGGCGGGGCACAGACCCGCACCGCGCGCGTGCCCAAGTACTACCGGCTCAAGCGCCACTTGCTCGACATGACGGAGACCCTGCCGCCGGGCACCCCCGTGCCCCCGGAAAGGACGCTGGCCGCGGAGTTCGACACCTCCCGCACCACCGTCCGCCAGGCGCTCCAGGAACTGGTCGTCGAAGGCCGGCTCGAACGCATTCAGGGCAAGGGCACGTTCGTCGCCAAGCCCAAGGTCTCCCAGGCGCTCCAGCTCACCTCGTACACCGAGGACATGCGCGCACAGGGACTGGAGCCCACGTCTCAGTTGCTGGACATCGGATACGTCACAGCCGACGACACCCTGGCCGGACTGCTGGACATCGCGGCCGGCGGCCGGGTGCTGCGTATCGAGCGGCTGCGTCTGGCGAGCGGCGAGCCCATGGCCATCGAGACCACGCACCTGTCCGCCAAGCGCTTCCCGGCGCTTCGCCGCAGCCTGGTCAAGTACACCTCGCTCTACACCGCTCTGGCCGAGGTCTACGACGTCCATCTCGCGGAGGCCGAGGAGACCATCGAGACCTCGCTGGCCACCCCGCGCGAAGCCGGCCTGCTCGGCACGGACGTCGGCCTGCCGATGCTGATGCTCTCCCGCCACTCGCTGGACGCTCAGGGAGAGCCGGTGGAGTGGGTCCGCTCCGTGTACCGCGGCGACCGCTACAAGTTCGTCGCGAGGCTCCAGCGCCCCAACGACTGACTTCGCTCCCCCTTTCGGCCGCATGGCACCGCAACTTGTTGCGGTGCCATGTCATGTTTTGCCCCCGCCGGCCGTAAGTCGTTGCCGTACCGATATGCGGACCGGGGGTGACTCCGCGCGAACGGCTCGCCTAGATTTCCTGCCCATTACACAGGTGACGCAAGGGGACGGAGCCGCATGTCAGCAGTGCCCGAGGTACCAGAGGCGCCTGAAGCGCCCGAAGCGAAAGCACCGGTCGTCACGCCGGTGCGCGTGATCATCGCCCTCTGCCTCGTCGCCCCGTTCGTGGCGATGCTCTGGGTCGGTTCGTACGCGAAGCTCGAACCCACGGTCATAGGCATGCCGTTCTTCTACTGGTACCAGATGCTCTGGGTCCTGATCTCGACGGCCCTGACGATGATCGCCTACAAGCTGTGGCAGCGTGACCAGCGCGCCCGCAAGGGGGGTGCGTCCCGATGAAGGACGGCGTGAACGGCGTCGCACTCGCCGTCTTCATCTTCTTCTTCCTGGCCGTGACGGTCATGGGCTTCCTGGCCTCGCGCTGGCGCAAGGCCGAGAACGAGCACAGCCTCGATGAATGGGGCCTCGGCGGACGGTCGTTCGGCACCTGGGTGACCTGGTTCCTGCTCGGAGGCGACCTCTACACCGCGTACACCTTCGTCGCCGTCCCGGCGGCGATCTACGCGGCGGGGGCGGCGGGCTTCTTCGCCGTGCCGTACACGATCCTCGTCTACCCGCTGATCTTCACCTTCCTGCCACGGCTGTGGTCGGTGTCGCACAAGCACGGATACGTCACCACCTCGGACTTCGTCCGCGGACGCTTCGGCTCCAGGGGCCTGTCGCTGGCGGTCGCCGTCACCGGCATCCTCGCCACCATGCCGTACATCGCGCTCCAACTGGTCGGCATCCAGGCCGTGCTGGACGTCATGGGCGTGGGCGGCGGTGAAACCACGCACTGGTTCGTCAAGGACCTGCCGCTCCTGATCGCCTTCGGTGTCCTCGCGGCCTACACGTACTCCTCCGGACTGCGTGCCCCGGCACTGATCGCCTTCGTCAAGGACACCCTGATCTACATCGTCATCGCGGTGGCGATCATCTACATCCCGATCAAGCTCGGCGGCTTCGACGAGATCTTCGCCAGCGCCGGCGAGAAGTTCGCCCAGATCAACCCGGCCACCGACAAGCCCAACGGCGCTCTGGTGCCCGGCGAGCTGGGCCAGTGGGGCTACGCCACGCTGGCGCTCGGTTCGGCGCTCGCGCTCTTCATGTATCCGCACTCGATCACGGCCACGCTCTCCTCGCGCAGCCGTGAGGTGATCCGCCGCAACACCACCATCCTGCCGCTGTACTCGCTGATGCTGGGCCTGCTGGCGCTGCTCGGCTTCATGGCGATCGCGGCCGGGGTGAACGTCAAGAACGGCCAGCTGGCGATCCCTCAGCTGTTCGAGAACATGTTCCCCGACTGGTTCGCGGGCGTCGCCTTCGCCGCCATCGGCATCGGCGCACTCGTCCCGGCGGCCATCATGTCGATCGCCGCGGCGAACCTGTTCACCCGCAACATCTACAAGGACTTCCTCAAGCCCGACGCGACGCCGGCGCAGGAGACCAAGGTCTCCAAGCTGGTCTCGCTGCTGGTGAAGGTCGGCGCGCTCGCCTTCGTCCTCACCATGGACAAGACGGTCGCAATCAACTTCCAGCTGCTGGGCGGCATCTGGATCCTCCAGACCTTCCCGGCGCTGGTGGGCGGTCTGTTCACCCGCTGGTTCCACCGGTGGGCGCTCATCGGCGGTTGGGCGGTCGGCATGATCTACGGCACCGCCGCCGCGTACGGCGTGGCCAGCCCGACCCAGAAGCACTTCGGCGGCTCGTCCGCGGAGATCCCGGGCATCGGCGAGATCGGCTACATCGGTCTCACCGCGTTCGTGCTGAACGTCGTCGTCACCGTCGTTCTCACCTTCGTCCTGCGGGCGGCCAAGGCCCCCGACGGCATCGACGAGACCAGCCCGTCCGACTACACGGCGGACGCGGGCGACCCGGGCGTGAAGGTGGAGCTGCCGCCGGCCACGGCGGGCGCTCCCGGCGGTCACTGACCGGTCGCGCGCACAAGGGCCGTCGCGCCTCCCGTCCGGGCACTTCCCCGGCCGGGAAATGCGGCGGCCCTTCGTCGTGCCCTGATACACACTGCCGGGCATGGACATCACGATCAGAAGAGTCGAACCCGAGGAGCACACGGCCCTCGGCGAGTTGACCGCCCGCGCCTACCTCGACGGCGGGCTGCTGGCCCTCGGCGAACAGGACCCGTACCTCGAGGTGCTCCGCGACGTCGCGGGCCGCGACGCGCAGGCGGAGGTGTACGTCGCCGTCGACGACCAGGGCACGCTGCTCGGCCAGGTGGCGTTCGTCCCGGCCGGCGGACCGTTCGCCGACATCGCGGGACCCGGCGAGGCCGAGTTCCGGATGCTCGCCGTGGGCGCCGAGGCACGCGGCCGCGGTGCGGGCGAGGCGCTGGTGCGCACTTGCGTGGAACGGGCGAGAGCCACCCCGGGGTGCGTACGGCTGGTGCTCTCCACACAGCCCACGATGTACGCGGCGCACCGCATCTACGGCCGGATGGGCTTCGTGCGCACCCCGGAGCGGGACTGGGAACCCGTCCCGGGCCTCGTTTCGCTGCTGACGTACGCACTGGAGCTCTCCGGACCTGCCGTCACGATATGACCTCCCGACACAACATGTAGGGGCAGGCGCAGCACCCCGCCCCCACATGTATGCTCATCTCGCTGTCGCCACAGGGGAATCCGGTGCGAGTCCGGAACTGTCCCGCAACGGTGTGATCCGGTGCGCTCTGCCGTACCCGTTCAAGTCCGAGGACCTGTCGACGGCGCATCCGGTTCGACCGATCCGGATGCCCAGACGTCCGGGCCTCGCGGTTGGGCCGGTGGACGCCGTGCGCCGTGCTGCCCCGTCACACGTGCCACGGCCCGCCCCCTCCGCCGGCCCAGAGCCGAGCGAGGGAGAGCATCACATGACCATCGCGCCAGCCGATCCGGTCTCAGCGACGGAGAACGACGGCCCCGGGACCGCGCTGCTGCGGACCTTGACGGACCTGACGGCGGACCTGCCCGACACCGACCCGGGCAAGGTCGCCGCGGCCGCGCTGCGCGGCCGCAACGCCGGGTCCGACGCTGCGGAGCTGCACTCCCTCGCCGCCGAAGCGGCCGCCGGCCTCATCTCGGACGACCCCGCCTACTCCCGGCTCGCCGCGCGTCTGCTGACCCGCACCATCGCCGAAGAGGCGGCCGGGCAGGGCGCTTCCTCGTTCACCGCCTCGGTCGCCACCGGTCACCGCGAGGGGCTGATCGCCGACCGCACGGCCGCCTTCGTGGCACTGCACGCCGCGCGGCTCGACGCGCTGATCGACCTCGAGGCGGACGACCGCTTCGGCTACTTCGGCCTGCGCACCCTCTACAGCCGCTACCTGCTGCGTCACCCGATCACCCGCCAGGTCGTCGAGACGCCCCAGCACTTCATGCTCCGCGTCGCCTGCGGGCTCGCCGAGGACGACTCGCCGCGCGCCCTTGAGGAGGTCGCGGCGCTGTACCGGCTGATGAGCCGGCTGGACTACCTCCCCTCCTCCCCCACCCTCTTCAACTCCGGCACCCGCCACCCCCAGATGTCGTCCTGCTACCTGCTGGACTCGCCGCTCGACGAGCTCGACTCGATCTACGACCGCTACCACCAGGTCGCGCGCCTCTCCAAGCACGCGGGCGGCATCGGGCTCTCCTACTCCCGTGTCCGCGCCCGCGGTTCACTGATCCGCGGCACCAACGGGCACTCCAACGGCATCGTCCCGTTCCTGAAGACCCTTGACGCCTCGGTCGCCGCGGTGAACCAGGGCGGCCGCCGCAAGGGCGCAGCCGCCGTCTACCTGGAGACCTGGCACGCGGACATCGAGGAGTTCCTCGAGCTGCGCGACAACACCGGTGAGGACGCCCGCCGTACGCACAACCTGAACCTGGCCCACTGGATCCCGGACGAGTTCATGCGCCGCGTCGAGGCGGACGCCGAGTGGTCGCTGTTCTCCCCGGTCGACGTCCCGGAGCTGGTCGACCTGTGGGGCGAGGCCTTCGACACGGCCTACCGCCGGGCGGAAGCCGCGGGACTGGCCCGCCGGTCCGTCCCCGCGCGCGACCTCTACGGCCGGATGATGCGCACCCTCGCCCAGACCGGCAACGGCTGGATGACCTTCAAGGACGCGTCCAACCGCACCGCCAACCAGACCGCGGAGCCGGGACGGGTCGTGCACTCCTCCAACCTGTGCACGGAGATCCTCGAGGTCACGGACGACGGCGAGACGGCCGTGTGCAATCTCGGCTCGGTGAACCTCGGCGCGTTCGTCAGCGGCGACGACATCGACTGGGAGCGGCTGGACGCCACCGTCCGCACCGCCGTCACCTTCCTGGACCGCGTCGTCGACATCAACTTCTATCCGACGGAGCAGGCAGGGCGGTCCAACGCCAGGTGGCGCCCGGTGGGCCTGGGCGCGATGGGCCTGCAGGACGTCTTCTTCAAGCTGCGGCTGCCCTTCGACTCGGCGGAGGCCCGGGCCCTTTCGACGAGGATCGCCGAGCGGATCATGCTGGCGGCCTACGAGGCCTCGTGCGACCTCGCGGAGCGCAACGGGCCCCTGCCGGCCTGGGCCGAGACGCGCGCGGCACGCGGCGTGCTGCATCCCGACCACTACGACACGACGCTGACCTGGCCGGAGCGCTGGGAGGCGCTGCGTGCCCGGATCGCCGACGTCGGCATGCGCAACTCGCTGCTGCTCGCCATCGCGCCGACCGCGACCATCGCCTCGATCGCCGGTGTCTACGAGTGCATCGAGCCGCAGGTCTCCAACCTGTTCAAGCGCGAGACACTCAGCGGCGAGTTCCTCCAGGTCAACTCCTATCTGGTGGAGGACCTCAAGCGGCTCGGCGTCTGGGACGCGCAGACGCGGGAGGCGCTGCGCGAGGCGAGCGGCTCGGTGCAGGGCTTCACCTGGGTGCCCGAGGAGATCCGCGCGCTGTACCGCACCGCCTGGGAGATCCCGCAGCGCGGTCTGATCGACATGGCGGCCGCCCGTACGCCGTTCCTGGACCAGAGCCAGTCGCTGAACCTGTTCCTCGAGACGCCGACGATCGGCAAGCTCAGCTCGATGTACGCGTACGCGTGGAAGCAGGGCCTCAAGACCACGTACTACCTGCGCTCGCGCCCCGCGACCCGGATCGCGCGCGCCGCGTCGGCGGCCGTCCCGGTCCCCGCACAGGTGACGCCCGAGGATGCCGTCGCCTGTTCCCTGGAAAACCCCGAGTCCTGCGAGGCCTGCCAGTAATGAGCTCCACCACCAAGAACCTTCTCGACCCCGGCTTCGAGCTCACTCTGCGGCCCATGCGCTACCCGGACTTCTACGAGCGCTACCGGGACGCGATCAAGAACACCTGGACGGTGGAGGAGGTCGACCTGCACTCGGACGTGGCCGACCTGGCCAAGCTCTCCCCGGGTGAGCAGCACATGATCGGCCGGCTGGTCGCGTTCTTCGCGACGGGCGACTCGATCGTGGCGAACAACCTGGTGCTGACCCTCTACAAGCACATCAACTCCCCCGAGGCGCGGCTGTATCTGTCGCGGCAGCTGTTCGAGGAGGCCGTGCACGTCCAGTTCTATCTGACGCTGCTCGACACCTACCTTCCCGACCCCGAGGACCGGGCGGCCGCCTTCTCTGCGGTCGAGAACATCCCCTCCATCAGGGAGAAGGCCGCGTTCTGCTTCAAGTGGATGGACTCGGTCGAGAGCATCGACCGTCTCGAGTCACGGGCGGACCGCCGCCGCTTCCTGCTCAACCTGATCTGCTTCGCGGCGTGCATCGAGGGCCTGTTCTTCTACGGCGCCTTCGCGTACGTCTACTGGTTCCGCTCCCGTGGTCTGCTGCACGGTCTGGCCACCGGCACCAACTGGGTGTTCAGGGACGAGACGATGCACATGAACTTCGCCTTCGAGGTCGTGGACACGGTCCGTAAGGAGGAGCCGGAGCTCTTCGACGACGAACTGCGGCAGCAGGTCACCGACATGCTGAAGGAAGCGGTCGAGGCGGAGCTCCAGTTCGGCCGTGACCTGTGCGGCGACGGACTGCCGGGCATGAACACCGAGTCGATGCGCGAGTACCTCCAGTGCGTCGCCGACCAGCGGCTCACCCGCCTCGGTTTCGCTCCGGTGTACGGCTCGCAGAACCCGTTCTCCTTCATGGAGTTGCAGGGGGTCCAGGAGCTGACGAACTTCTTCGAGCGCCGCCCGTCCGCCTACCAGGTGGCGGTCGAGGGGTCGGTCGCCTTCGACGACGACTTCTGACCGTACTCAGCGGCGCTCGAGAAAGCAGCGGCCCGCGCCTCTCACGGGGGGAGGCACGGGCCGCTTCGGCTTCGGGTGCCTCAGATGCCGCAGCTTGGGGCGGACCAGTAACGGCTGCCCCGATGGTCGACGTGCGTGTGGTCGTTGTGGCCGGGGTAGCCCGGGCCGAGGATCCCGTTGAAGCCGTGGTGGCGGGCCTGCTGGGCCAGCTTGCACAGCGAGTGCGGTCCGGCGCCCAGATCGGCCGCGTCGCCGTAGAGGTGCCGGCTGCTGGACGCGCCGCCGACTGCGCTGTTGCACGAGTACGACCGGAAGCCGCTGGTCACGGTGATGGGCTGGTCGCCCAGGGCGTGCCGCAGGGCCTCCAGCTTCCACATGGTCCGCAGCGCGTTGGCCTTGGCGGTCGCCGCGCTCACCGCGCCGCCGGACCAGGTGGAGTTGCAGCGGTTGAGTTCGGCGTAGCTGAAGTGGGCCGGTGTGCAGTCGCTGTCCTGGAGGGCGTAGATCTTGCTGAAGGTGGCGGAACCCGCGACGCCGTCGGCGGTGAGGCCGTAGGCGGACTGGAAGCGCTTGACGGCGGCCGTGGTGGCCGGCCCGTAGGAGCCGTCGACGGCGAGCACGGCTCCGTAGCCCGGGTAGCCGGACATGCGGATCTGGAGCTGGCTGACGTCCGAGCCGGAAGCCCCCTGGGAAAGGGTGCGTGACCAGGTGTAGCAGTCGTCGGCCTGGGCGCTCCCGGCGGTCGCGACGACCCCGCCGAGACCTGCGATCATGAGCATGACAATAGAGAGCAGGAGTCGTGCGGTGCGTCTGAACATCGAGCCTCCATACCGGGTGGGGACGGTGCAACCACTGAGACTGGCGGGCCGTTCCACGCGCGTCAACCATGCCTGAGCAGGCGTCATTTGTCCGCCCAATGACGCCTGCGTGAACAGCGACGGCCCCGCTCGGTGAGCAGGGCCGTCGGACGGTGCGTGCGATCAGTCGTTCGGGACGACCTCGTAACGCGGGGTGCCCTCCGCCATCTGCCGCAGCGCGTCCTTGCGCTCACGCTTGGAGAGACGGTCGATGTACAGGTACCCGTACAGGTGATCGGTCTCGTGCTGGAGGCAGCGGGCGAAGTAGCCCGTGCCCCGCACCTTGACCGGATTGCCCTGCGCGTCCTGGCCGCGGACCACCGCGTAGTCGGGGCGGGCCAGCGAGGCGTACGCCGTCGGCACGGACAGGCAGCCCTCGTTGGAGTCGTCGAGGACGCGCTCCTCCGGCGGCAGCTCCTCCAGGACCGGGTTGCAGACCACGCCCGTGTGCCGCACGCCGTCGTCGTCGGGGCAGTCGTAGACGAACACCTTCAAATCGACACCGATCTGGTTGGCGGCCAACCCCACGCCCTCAGCCGTCTTCTGGCTGGCAAACATGTCGTCGATGAGGGCGGCGAGCTTGTCGTCGAACTCCGTGACGTCCTTGCACTCCTTGTGGAGCACGGGGTTCCCCACGACCGTGATCGGACGCGACGTGCCGCGCTCGCGGTACGCCAGTTCCCGCTCCTCGCAGTTCTCCGTGTCCACGAGGAAACCCTCCTCGTCGACCCGCTGGTCCGTCCCCTGCTCCGACTGCTGCGACGCCATGTCAGCCTCTGCGCCCTTCTCAGTACCCGACCATGGCCCGATGCCCGGTCACTCACGTGTCCGTACAGCCTACGGGCAGGCGTCAGCAGACTTCCTCGAGATCCCGCCACTCCCGGGAGTCCGGGCTGTCGGCGACCCAGCCGTCGAGCAGGCCCCGCACCAGCCCGGCGGGCGCCGCTATGCCGCACTCGCGTTCCGGCGACCAGAGATCGCCGCCCGTACGGTGTCCGAGCGGCCCGGGATGGCCCGGCTCGCTGTGGTCGTGCGGATCGAGGTGCTCCCCCTCGCCCTCCGCGCTCGGCATGCTCCCCTCGGAACAGGCCCGGCACAGCAGCCGCACCGAGGAGGACCAGTCCTCCGCGGCGAATCCGGCGTCCGCCGCCAGCCGCTCAAGAGCGTCCCGGTCGGCCTCCGTCGCCGCCTCCAGCAGGACCACCCAGGTCGGGACGGGAGAGGGGGCCCAGAGCTCGATCTCGTCGAAGACCGGGAAGGACGGACCGGCGGTCGTGGTGCGCTCGCCGTTCGGGACGCCGTCGTGCAGCACGACCTCGCCCCAGCGCCGCCCGGACGACGGCAGTGGGATGGAGAGCACCTCTATCCGGGCCGGGTCGAGCCTGCGGCCCCACACCACCTCGGCCTCGCCCTCAGGGGAGAGCCGCACCGCGGCGCTGCCCAGGTCCATGCCGACGGGCTCGCCGTTCGCCGCGGCCGCTCCCGGGACCTTCAGGCCGTACGCCTGCCAGGCCCGGCGGGCCAGCGGCCAGTCCTGGAGGGCGGTGGCGGCGATGCCGACGTTCCACCAGTCCGGGGCGCCCGTCTCCTTGTCCAGCAGCGCGACCGCCCGCAGCCCCGCGGCGCGGGCCTGCTCCCAGTCGTGCCGGAACTTGTGCAGCAGCGCCAGGTTGAACCAGGACTCCGAGAGCCAGGGCTCAAGATCCGCCGCCCGCGTCAGCAACGCGCCCGCGTCCTCGTACCGGCCGTCGCCGATCAGCGTGAACGCGCGGTCCGTGGCCTGCCGCCAAGAGGCGGAGGGCCGATGCCGTACCTTCCCGAAGATCCTCACGATTCCCGCCTGCCGGTCGCTCGGGGCACTGCCCGGACGCATGACTGCCTGCCTGCTTCTGTGCCTTCTTTCGCATCCAACCATGCCCGGTCGCAGGCTCGCTCATTACCCATGGGTTACCCCGTGGGAACAGGGGCCTGGCCGCTTCACACAAGGACTCTGCCCAGGACCCTGGCCAGGGATTCGACCACCTCGGGCTGGTAGTCGCGCCCTGTGCCCAGCCTCAGCTGCTCCAGTGCGGCCAGCGCCCCGCCCGCTCTGCCTCCGCTTCCCCCGGCGAGGTCGTCGTATGCGTTGACGGCCCGCACGATCCTGGCGGCCAGGGGCTGGTCCCGGTACGGGTCGGCCTGCTGTTCCACGACGGCGGCCACGGCCGCCGGGACGCCGGTGCGCCGGACCACGGCACCGCCGAGCAGCGCGATACGGCGCTGCTCGGCCGGCGGCAGCGACGCGGTGGCACCGTCCGGTACGGGGTCGACGAGGGACAGCTGCCCGATGTCGTGCATCAGCGCCGCGTACTCCAGCAAGGTCAGGTCGGGCCCGGACAGACCCATCTCCCGTCCGACGGCCGTGCTGAGCTCCGCGACCCGGCGGGCGTGGCCCTGCCGTGTGTAGCCGGCGATCTCGGTGGCGCGGGCGAGGGAGGCGATCGTCTGGCCGTAGGTGGCGCGCACGGCCGCGTACCGGCGGAAGGACAGCTGGGTGAGCAGCAGCGGCACACAGAACACCGGCAGGGCCCACAGTCCCGCGACGGCCACTGCCAGGGCCATGACCGCGCCGCTCGCGCCGACGGCGGAGCCGATGCCCGGCAGTGTCCGCAGCTCGTCCCGCAGCAGCGGCCCGAAGGGGTGGCCGGTGTGGGCGCGCAGCATGACGGCGGCCAGCACGGCGTCGCACAGCGCGGTCAGCACCAGCAGGAGAAGCAGGAAGAGGGCGTAATAGGGACCCTCGCCGAGCCACAGGCCCAACTCGCCGGAGGTGTACAGCGGCTGGAAGCACACCGCTGTGAATCCGACGGTCAGCACCCGCCGCGCCACATGGTCGAGCGCGGGCCCCTGACCGCGTGCGACGTGCGGCACGGCGCCGACTAGTGCGCCCGCGACGACGACGGCGACGACCTGGAAGGCCCCGTGCCCCGTCGGCTGCCCGGCGCACTCGCCGAGCAGGGCGTACGCCAGTGCGCCCGCGGCCCCCAGCGGGGCGGGCTCCCTCTCCCCGGGGACCGCTCCCCACCGGGCGAGCTCCCCGACGGCGATGAACGCGCCGAAGGCGAGGGCGTTCGCGGGCTGTGCCACCCCGTGGGTCACGACCCAGGCGAGGGCGGCCGCGGTCACGGCGACCGCGGCCGTGTGGATGACATGGAGAACGTGTGCGGGCCGGCGTGCGCGGGGGCCTTTCTCGCCCGCCTCCGCCGGGGTGGGCCGCTCACCCTGTCCGTATCTGATGCGAAGCCCCCGTTCCCGGCGTCCGCGGCGGCACCGTCGGCAGCGCCGCCTCGTCCGAGGTCACCGATGTCTGCCACCCGTGCCGCTCCAGCGCGCGCACCAGGGCGCGCACCATGCGCGGGTCGAACTGCGTACCGGCGCACCGCTCCAGCTCGCGCAGGGCTACCGCCACCGGCCGGGCGCGCCGGTAGGAGCGGGTGGACGTCATCGCGTCGAACGCGTCGGCCACGGCCACCACCCGGGCGAACTCGGGGATCTGGTGACCGACGAGTCCGTACGGGTATCCGCTGCCGTCCATGCGTTCGTGGTGGTGCAGAATCGCCGCCCGGGCCTCCCCCAGGAAGCCGATGCCGCGCACCATCTCGTGCCCGTACTCCGGGTGGAGCTCGATCACCCGCCGTTCCTCCGGCGTCAGCGGCCCCTCCTTGCGGAGGACCCTCGTCGGCACCCCCAGCTTGCCCACGTCGTGCAGGATGCCGGCGATCCGGACGACCTCGAGGCGCTCCTCCTCCATGCTCAGTTCCCTGGCGATCAGCACCGAGGCCCGGCCGACGCGTTCGCTGTGCCCGCGTGTGTACCGGTCCTTGATGTCGACGGCCTGCACCAGGGCCCGGATCGTCGCCTGATGGGCGGCGCGCTCCCGGTGGTACTGGGCGAAGATCCAGCAGGAGATGTACATGGGCAGCAGCACGAACAGGGCGGAGAGCGGCCCGTACGAGCTGCCCCACAGGACCGCCATCATGAGCCCGGCGAGCCCGTGCACACAGTGCGGTGCCGCCGAACCGGAGAGATCCCGCCGGACGGCGGGCGGGGGAACCCTTCCCCACCGCGCACCGCGCGAAGGAGGCACCCCGACCGCCGTGGTGCGGATGCCGCCGTCGAGGACCGTCAGCAGCAGACAGCAGGCGAGCGATCCGGCGAGGGCCGGCACGAGAGCGTACGGGAAGTCCGGTGCCCGCGGCGCCTGTTCGCCGCCGAACAGCAGATACGCGTGGGCGGCGCCCCAGGTGGCGAGGGCCAGCCGGGCCGCGCGCCACGTCCGCCGGACCCCGGCCGGCGGGCCGTCCACCCGCCCGAGCAGCGCGCCCGGCACGGGGACCAGAGCGGCCGCGGCGGGCGGCAGCAGGAAGGCGGCCGCCAGCAGCACGGGGAAGAAGGTGCCGGCGCCGACGGGGGCGGAGTCGTCGCCGCGACGGCGGGCGGGCAGCTCGCCCACGGCGTACAGGGCGGCGAGCAGCAATACGGTCGGCCAGGGCACAACGACTGCGGGGAGGACCACCGGAGCGGCGGCGACCGCGGCACAGAGGATCACGGCGAGGATGTACGCGCGCGCCGCCGCCGGTATGGCCGTCACTGCTCACGCCCTCCTCACCGACCTCCTCGAGCAGCGCCACGCTAACGACTTGCAGAGTGACAGGAGGACGTACGGCGAGCATTCGCACGTACGGGTGACATGGCCGACAACGCACAGGGTGCGCCGCGATGTTCGCGGCGCACCCTGTGCGCACGGCCGGTGTGTGCGGCGGCCCTCAGTCCTGGGCGGTCGCCACGTCCTTGTCGGGGACGGCCTGCCCCGAGCGGATCAGGTCGATGCGCCCCATGACCTTGGCCCGCAGGTCGCTGGGCACGTCGTCCTGCCCGCAACACCGCTTGACCAGCTTCTTCACCGCTTGCTCCAGGCCGTACTTCTCCAGGCACGGGGAGCACTCCTCGAAGTGGACCTCGAACTTGGTGCAGTCACTGTCCGGCATCTCGTGGTCGAGGAACTCATAGAGATGGTCCAGGACCTCCGAGCAGTCCGTCTCGTGCGGCTCTCCGCAGCTCATGAGCCCGAGCCTTTCGCGTCGTTCGACTCCCCCGCACCGGCCGGGACGAGCCCGCGCTCGCGGGCGTAGTCCTCGAGCATGCCGCGCAGTTGGCGGCGGCCGCGGTGCAGGCGGGACATCACCGTACCGATGGGTGTTCCCATGATGTCCGCGATCTCCTTGTACGCAAAGCCCTCGACGTCCGCGAGATAGACCGCGATCCGGAACTCCTCGGGGATCGCCTGCAGGGCTTCCTTGACGTCCGAGTCCGGCAGGTGGTCGAGCGCCTGCGACTCCGCGGAGCGCAGCCCGGTCGACATGTGCGACTCGGCGCGCGCGAGCTGCCAGTCCTCGATCTCCTCCGCCGCGCTGCGCTGGGGCTCGCGCTGCTTCTTGCGGTAGGAGTTGATGAAGGTGTTCGTGAGGATCCGGTACATCCACGCCTTGAGGTTCGTGCCCTCACGGAACTGGTGGAAGGACCCGTACGCCTTCGCGTACGTCTCCTGCACAAGATCCTCGGCATCGGCGGGATTGCGCGTCATGCGCAGCGCAGCCGAATACATCTGGTCCAGGTAGCCGAGAGCATCCCGCTCGAAGCGGGCATTGCGCTCGAGCGTCGTCTCCTCGGACGTCTGCGCCTGACCGTCGTCGGTCCCTGCGTCGGTCCCAGTGACCGGACCCACCTCCTCCAACGCTGTGGCGGGGCCGAATGCCGACCCGCTCGAATCGGAGAATAGTCGACCTTGGTCCGCCGGGCCCTGCCGATTCACGTCACCCGCCGCAGGAACCGGCCCGCTCTTGCCCTGCGACAGCACCGTCCACTCCAACCCGTTGGCGCGCTCGGCTGTCGGGCAGAAGGTCGTACCCATGCGGCGGACTCCCTACTCCATGCTCTGTGTTCTGACGTTCGCCTCAACAGCCACGGCCGGTGTCTCATTCCCGCAAGGACCCGGTCCACCCGATCACGGCGTCCGTGATGGTGAGAAGGGTCTCTTCCTCGGTGATCCCGGCACGCTTGGGCACGGCGAACCCGTGGTCCCCGTGTGCCACTTCCACCAGCTCGTAGGGCCCCTCGGGGAACTCGCCGGGCCTGCCGAAGGGGTCACTGCCGCCCTGAACCACGAGCGTCGGCACGCCCGCGCCGAGCAGCTCGTCCGCGCGGGACTTCTCCGGCCGCCCCGGCGGGTGCAGCGGGAAACTCAGCGCGAGGACGGCTGCCGCACCCAGCTCCGCGGCGGTCCTGCACGCCACGCGCGCGCCGGCACTGCGTCCGCCGGCGACGACCGGCAGCCCCTTCTTCGCGAGCGTCGGCCAGAGGTCCCGCCAGGCGGCGTCCAGGGTCCGCGGCGCGGGAGCGACCTTCTTGCCCGCCACCCGCCAGGGCTGCTCCACGAGTGCGACGGTGACGCCGTGCGCGGGCAGGACGCGCGAGATCGCCTGCAGATCGCGGGCTTCGATCCCGCCGCCGGCACCGTGCCCCAGCGCCAGCACCAGCTGCGCGCGCTTCCCGCCGAACCAGGTGATCCGGGCGTCCCCGCCGGCGACCTCGACGATCTCTTTCCGCTCCATCCGGCCATTCTGGCGCGGGGCCGCCGGACGCGCCGTTCCCGTGCCTGGCCCTGTCGGCGTGCGAGGCGTCGGAGGCCGTCTCCTTGACGGCGGGCGCCGCGGGTCCTCCGTGGAGGCCAGGAGGACGTCCGGGTCAGAACAACGTCGCTTCTTCCGGCGCGGGGAGCTCCTCCAGCAGCTCCGGCCCGTTGTTCCGCACGTTGCTCACGGCCGTCGTCACGGGATAGGCCCGCATGAGCCCGCCGGGCGGCGGCTCCAGCAGCGACCGCAGCTCCTCCGGGTCGGTCCGGGCCGGGTCGAGCCACGCGTCCCAGCGTTCCGGCGTCAGCATCAGCGGCATCCGGGGGTGGATGTCCGCCAGCGAATGCGGTCCCTCCGCCGGCGCGACCCCCAGCGGACCGGTCTCCGCCTCCGTCGTGATCACGGAGCAGGTCACCCACCACGCCTGCGGATGGTCGTCCGGCAGTGTGCGGTCGCGCCAGAACTCGTAGAGCCCCGCCATCGCGAACACCGACCCGTCGGCGGGCGTGACGAAGTACGGCTGCTTCCGCGGCCGCTTCTTCTTCCCCTCCACCTCCAGCCGGCGTTCACCGGATCCGGTCACCCACTCGTAATAGCCGTCGGCGGGCACGATGCAGCGTCGGGTGAGGAAGGGCCTGCGGAACGACGGCTTGTCGTGCACCGTCTCCGCCCGCGCGTTGATCATCCGCGCCGCGCCTTCCGGGGTCTTGGCCCACGAGGGCACCAGACCCCACTTCAGCGTGCGCAGCTGGCGAACCGGAGCCCGGTCGCCTGCGTCCTTGAGAGGGCGTTCGAGAATCGCGTAGACCTCTTTGGTGGGCGCCACGTTCCAGTCGGGTTCCAGAGTCTCCTTCGGCTCCCACTTCTCGACCTCGAAGATTCCTACGAGGTCCTCCGGCCTACGACTCGCTGCATACCGTCCGCACATAAGTGCCACACTGCCACTTCCGTACGCCGTCCGAGGGAGCCGCCCGCGAAATGGTCACCACATACGCCGGCGCCGCGAGCGCGTCACTCACCGACCTGTGGGACCGCCTCTTCGGCACCCAGACCGCTCCGGAGCCGTGGCTCGTCGCCGTCACCGGGCTGGTGTCGCTCGCCGCGGTCATGCCGAACTTCCTGTGGCGTCTGACACGCAACGCCGTCACGATCGCCCACGAAGGCGGCCACGGTCTCGTGGCCCTGGCCACGGGACGCCGGCTGCAGAGCATCCGGCTGCACTCCGACACCAGCGGTCTGACCGTCAGTCGCGGCAGACCGACCGGCATCGGAATGATCCTCACGGCCGCCGCGGGCTACACGGCGGCCCCGCTGCTCGGCCTGGGCGGCGCCTGGCTGCTCGCCGCGCACCACATCACACTGCTGCTGTGGCTGGCGACCGCGCTGCTGCTGGCGCTGCTCGTCATGGTGCGCAACGCGTACGGGGTGCTGACGGTCACGGTCACCGGGGCGGCGTTCCTGCTGGTCTCGTGGCTGACGGGGCCGGCCGTACAGTCCGTCTTCGCGTACACGGCCGTCTGGTTCATGCTGCTCGGCGGAGTGCGGCCGGTCTTCGAGCTCCAGTCCAAGCGGCGCTACGGAGGTGCGCCGGACTCGGACGCCGATCAGCTCGCGAGACTCACCCATGTGCCACCGGCGATCTGGTTGTTCTTCTTCCACGCGGTGTCGGTCTGCTCGCTGATCGGCGGGGGCCGCTGGCTGCTCGGTCTGTGAGACAGCGGCCGTCACACCGCCTACCACCTCTCCGTTACGCCCCGGTTTCCACATTTTTGATCAAGATCTGGGCTCGCTCGGAACCACTAAAGTGAGGTCCATGACCGAAAGCGCCGTGCAGCCCGCCCTCTGGCCCGCCCCCCTTGCGA
The DNA here is from genome assembly GCF_056835925.1 of Streptomyces sp. WAC00040. Taxonomy (NCBI): domain Bacteria; kingdom Bacillati; phylum Actinomycetota; class Actinomycetes; order Kitasatosporales; family Streptomycetaceae; genus Streptomyces; species Streptomyces sp. WAC00040. The sequence continues at coordinate 3,023,807 of NZ_JAKQZE010000001.1, read as the reverse complement.
CCGGAGCCGTCGAAGCGACGGTCACCGTGCCCGGTTCGAAATCCGTCACCAATCGTGCCCTCGTCCTGGCGGCGCTGGCCGCCGAGCCCGGCTGGCTGCGCCGGCCGCTGCGCTCGCGCGACACCCTGCTGATGTCCGCGGCCCTTCAGGCGATGGGCGTGGGCATCGAGGAGACGGTCTCTTCGAGCACCGCGGGCGGCTCGGCCGACGAGGCCGCAGGCGGTGCCGGCGAGGCATGGCGCGTGATCCCCTCCGGCCTGAACGGACCCGCCACCGTCGACGTCGGCAACGCGGGCACCGTGATGCGTTTCCTGCCGCCGGTGGCCGCGCTGGCCGACGGTCCGATCCGCTTCGACGGCGACCCTCGTTCCTACGAGCGCCCGCTGAACGGCGTCATCGACGCGCTGCGGACGCTCGGCGCCCGGATCGACGACGACGGCCGAGGCTCGCTGCCCATGACCGTGCACGGCGGCGGCGCCCTGGAAGGCGGGCCGGTCCGGATCGACGCCTCCTCGTCGTCCCAGTTCGTCTCCGCGCTGCTGCTGTCCGCCCCGCGCTTCAACCAGGGCGTGGAAGTGCGGCACGTCGGCGGCCGGCTCCCGTCCATGCCCCACATCCGGATGACCGTGGACATGCTGCGTGCCGTGGGCGCCCAGGTCGACGAGCCGGAGACCGGCGGCGAGCCGGATGTGTGGCGGGTGTCGCACAGCGCACTGCTCGGTCGCGACCTGACGATCGAACCGGATCTGTCCAACGCCCAGCCGTTCCTGGCGGCGGCACTGGTGACCGGCGGCCGGGTGACGATCCCCGACTGGCCCGAGCGCACCACCCAGCCCGGTGACGCGCTGCGCGAGATCTTCACCGAGATGGGCGGTTCCTGCGAGCTGACGACGACGCCGAACGGCACGGCCCTTGTCTTCACCGGCAGCGGCCGTATCCACGGCATCGACGTGGACCTCGGCGAGGTCGGTGAGCTGACCCCCGGCATCGCGGCGGTCGCGGCGCTCGCCGACTCGCCTTCGACACTTCGCGGTGTGGCCCATCTGCGTCTGCACGAGACGGACCGGCTGGCGGCACTCACCAAGGAGATCAACGAGCTCGGCGGTGACGTGACCGAGACGGAGGACGGCCTCCACATCCGCCCGCGTCCTCTCCACGGCGGGGTCTTCCGCACCTACGACGACCACCGGATGGCGACGGCGGGCTCGGTGATCGGTCTCGCCGTCGACGGCGTGCAGATCGAGAACGTGGCGACGACCGCCAAGACCTTGCCCGACTTCCCGCGGATGTGGGCCGAAATGCTCGAGGCCTGACAGCATGCGGCGCTACGGCAAGCACACCGACGAGGACGACATCCGGTCCCGGCCCAACCGCAAGGGCAACCGGCCGCGCACCAACATCCGTCCCAAGCACGAGGACGCCATGGAGGGCATGGTCCTCACCGTCGACCGCGGCAGGCTGACCTGCTTGGTCGGTGACCGGATCATCACCGCGATGAAGGCCCGGGAACTGGGCCGCAAGGCGGCCGTCGTCGGTGACCGGGTGGGGATCGTCGGCGACCTCTCGGGCGACAAGGACACCCTCGCGAGGATCGTCCGCATCGAGAAGCGCGCGTCCGTACTGCGCCGTACCGCCGACGACGACGATCCGTTCGAGCGGGTCGTCGTCGCGAACGCCGACCAGCTCGCCATCGTCACCGCCCTCGCCGACCCCGAGCCGCGCCCCCGCCTGATCGACCGCTGTCTGGTCGCGGCGTACGACGGCGGGCTGGAACCGCTGCTGGTGCTGACGAAGTCGGACCTGGCGTCGCCCGACGAACTGCTGGAGATGTACGGCGCGCTGGGCGTCCCGCACGTGGTGACCACACGGGACGAGTTCGTCGACGGGCGTGCCGCGGAGCGGGTGCGCGAGCACTTGGTCGGACGTACGACCGCGTTCGTCGGGCACTCCGGCGTCGGCAAGACGACCCTCGTCAACGCCCTCGTCCCGGACGAGATGCGGCGCAGCACCGGTCTGGTCAACGCGGTGACGGGCCGTGGCCGGCACACCACGACCTCCGCACTCGCCCTCCCGCTCGCGGACGAGAAGGGCGGCTGGGTGGTCGACACCCCCGGGGTGCGCTCCTTCGGACTGCACCATGTCGACCCGTCCCGGGTCATCAACGCCTTCCCCGAGCTGGTGCCGGGCACCGAGGGCTGCCCGCGCGCCTGCTCGCACGACGAGCCGGACTGCGCTCTGGACGACTGGGTGGCGGAGGGCCACGCTGATCCCGCGCGGCTCTATTCGCTGCGGCGGCTGCTGGCCACCCGTGAGCGACGCGAAGGCGACTGAGTCATCCGTGTTTGCCGTCCCCGACACCTGGTAAGTGCATAATCGCACCAGGTCGGACCGGCCGGTCATGACCGATCGGTCCGCAGCCCGGTCGGTCCCGGACCAGGCAGTCGTCGACTACGCGGGAGGCCCAGTACTCATGGCGTGGCTGCTGGTGGTGGTTGCGGGGTTCCTCGAAACGGGCTTCGCCGTGTGTCTCAAGCTGTCGCACGGCTTCACGAGGTTGTGGCCGACGGTCGCCTTCGCCGCGTTCGCGCTGGGCAGCTTCGGTCTGCTGACGCTGTCGCTGAAGAAGCTCGACGTGGGCCCGGCCTACGCGGTGTGGACGGGGATCGGCGCTGCCGGCACCGCCATCTACGGCATGGTCTTCCTCGACGACCTGGTCTCCACCCTCAAGATCGTCTCCATCACCCTGGTGATCGTCGGGATCGTCGGTCTCCAGCTCTCGGGCTCGTCGAACTGAGTCCGTCGCCCAACGCCGCCCGCACCAGCGGGGCGACACTCGCGCCGGCGGGCGCGACGACGAAGGAGAGCGCGAGCCGCACCGCGAGTTCGCAGCACCGGGACAGGTCGCCCGGTTCGCCGTCGCCGTCCCAGGACCGGCGACCGTGCCCCGGCGCGGCGAGCGAACGGTCCCGCACGGCCGCGACCAGCTCCGCCGGACCGGGCAGCCGCGCGTCCGCGCGACGCTGGGCGGGGACCCGCGAGAGCACGGTCCCGCGGACCGGGCGCGGCACCGGCAGCCGTTCGCCCCAGCAGCCGGTGAGCAGCGCGCGCAGCACAGGTCTCGCACGCGCCTCCCCGACGGTCCACTCGGCGAGGGACACGAGCCGGTCGGCAACCGGGGCATCGTGCGCCATCAGCCGCTCCACCCCGCGCAGGTAGGCGTCGGCCTCGCGCCGCGCGAGGGCTCGGGCGAGGCCGTCCTTGCTGCCGAACTCGTTGTAGAGGGTCTGGCGGGAGACGCCCGCGGCGGAGGCGACGTCGACCATCCGTATCGCCGACCAGGGCAGGTCGCGCAGCGCCGCAAGAGCGGCGTTCAGCAGTGACTCCCGCGCTGCAGGCATGGTCGCCTCCCCGGCCGAGCAACTCCGGTCTCAGAGTTGACGGGCCGCGTTCCCCTGTCAATACAGACGGCAGGAGGCCGCCGCCCCGGCCGGCCCGGGAACCATCGGGCCTGCACGGATAGAGTGGCGACCATGCCCGACTACCACGATGATCTGCGGCTTGCCCACGTCCTCGCGGACGCCGCCGATGCCACCACCATGGACCGGTTCAAGGCTCTCGATCTCAAGGTCGAGACGAAACCGGACATGACGCCGGTGAGCGAGGCCGACAAGGCGGCGGAGGAACTCATCCGCGGGCATCTGCAACGGGCACGGCCACGCGACGCGATCCTCGGTGAGGAGTTCGGCATCGAGGGCACCGGGCCACGGCGCTGGGTCGTCGACCCGATCGACGGCACGAAGAACTATGTGCGCGGCGTGCCGGTCTGGGCGACGCTGATCTCGCTGATGGAGGCGGGAGAGGGCGGCTACCAGCCGGTCGTCGGTGTGGTGTCGGCGCCGGCGCTCGGCAGGCGCTGGTGGGCGGCGAAGGGCGGGGGCGCGTACACGGGCCGCAGCCTGACGTCCGCGACGCGCCTGCACGTCTCGAAGGTCGAGCGCATGGAGGATGCCTCCTTCGCGTACTCGTCACTGACCGGCTGGGAGGCCCAGGGCCGTCTCGACGGGTTCATGGACCTGACGCGCGCGGTCTGGCGCACCCGGGGCTACGGCGACTTCTGGCCTTACATGATGGTCGCCGAGGGCTCGGTCGACATCTGCGCGGAGCCGGAGCTGTCCCTGTGGGACATGGCCGCGCCGGCGATCGTCGTCCAGGAGGCGGGCGGCGTCTTCACGGGCCTCGACGGACGACAGGGACCGCACAGCGGAAACGCCGCGGCGTCCAACGGGCTGCTCCACGAGGAACTGCTGGGTTACCTCAACCAGCAGTACTGAGGTCCACGACGGCGGCGACATCAGCGCCGGCGGACCGGCGTACGCCCTTGCACGACCGGCGTACGCCGGTCCGCCGGCGGCTCAGGCGCGGGCCGGAGAGGCCGCGCACGCCCTCTTGCTGCCGTCCCGGAGGGCTGCAACTCTGAGAGTCCCCACACTTGTGAACTTGTGAATCGGTTCTCTAACGGCCGATCACCAAGGAGGTGGCTCTCTTCATGCTCGTCCGTGACGCCATGAGCACGGTGGTTCTCACCATCGGACCCGCACACACACTCCGCCAGGCGGCCAGACTGATGGCCACACGCCGCGTAGGCGCGGCAGTGGTCCTCGACTCCGACTCGAGCTTCGGCATCCTCACAGAACGGGACATCCTGAACTCGGTCGGTCTGGGGCAGGACCCCGACCTGGAGACCGCCGGAACCCACACCACCACCGACGTCGTCTTCGCCGCGCCTTCCTGGACCCTGGAGGAGGCGGCCGCGGCCATGAGTCACGGCGGGTTCCGCCATCTGATCGTGACGGACGGGGACGGGCCGATCGGCGTGGTCTCCGTCCGCGACATCATCCGCTGCTGGGCTCCGGCCAGGAGCCAGGTGGTCGCCTAGGAGCCTTCGCCGGCACCCGGCCCGGCCGTAGGAACGGCGCACCGAACCATGCTCCTCCGTGCACGCGGAAGGGGCCGGATCCTTCCCGGGATCCGGCCCCTTCCTCTCGACAAGCCGTGCCGTCAGCCGCGCAGGGCCTGGACCGCGGCCTCGAGCCGCTTGCCGAAGTCGCCGTCCGCCCGGCGGAAGTTGTTGATCGCGCGCTCGGCGATGTCGTCACGCGACACCTTGGCGATGAAGCCCGCCAGGTTGTCGATCAGACGGCCCTTCTCCTCCTCGGACATCAGGCGGTAGAGGTTGCCCGCCTGGACGAAGTCGTTGTCCTCGGAGTGGACCGGGGCCGCGTGGTCACCGGTCACGCCGGTCACCGGGATCGGCTGCCACAGCGGGCGGTCCGTCTGATGCGGGCCGCCGAAGCTGTTCGGCTCGTAGTTCTTCGCGCCCTTGTGACGGCCGTCGTACAGGAAGCCGTCACGGGAGTTGGTGCGCGCCTCGGTGGCGTGCGGGCGGTTCACCGGCAGGTGGTCGGCGTTGATGCCGACGCGGTAGCGGTGGGCGTCGCCGTACGCGAAGAGACGGCCCTGGAGCATCTTGTCCGGGGAGGGACCGATGCCCGGCACGAAGTGGGCGGGGCTGAAGATGGACTGCTCGACCTCGGCGAAGATGTTCTCCGGGTTGCGGTTGAGCTCCAGCTTGCCGATCTCGATCGGCGGGTAGTCCGCGTGCGGCCACACCTTCGTGAGGTCGAACGGGTTGAAGCGGTAGGTCGCCGCCTCGGCCGCAGGCATGATCTGGACCTGCACGGTCCACGTCGGGAAGTCGCCGCGCTCGATGGCCTCACGCAGGTCGCGCTGGTGCGAGTCGGGGTCCTCGCCGGCGAGCTTGTTGGCCTCCGCCTGGGTGAGGTTCTTGATGCCTTGGTCGGTCTTGAAGTGGTACTTGACCCAGAAGACCTCGCCGGCCTCGTTGTTCCACTGGTAGGTGTGGGAGCCGAAGCCGTCCATGTGGCGGTACGAGGCGGGGATGCCACGGTCGCCGAACAGCCAGGTCACCTGGTGGGTGGACTCGGGCGAGAGCCCCCAGAAGTCCCAGACGTTGTCCGCTTCCTGGGATCCGGTGTAAGGGTCGCGCTTCTGGGTGTGGATGAAGTCGGGGAACTTGATGGCGTCCTTGATGAAGAACACCGGGGTGTTGTTGCCGACGAGGTCGTAGTTGCCCTCTTCGGTGTAGAACTTCAGCGCCCAGCCGCGCGGGTCGCGCACCGCGTCCGCCGCGCCCAGGTTGCCTGCGACGGTCGAGAACCGCAGGAAGGTCTCGGTCTGCTTGCCGACCTCGGAGAGGAACTTGGCACGGGTCCACTGCGAGACGTCGCGGGTCAGCGTGAAGGTGCCGTAGGCGCCCGCGCCGCGCGCGTGGACGACACGCTCCGGGATGCGCTCGCGGTTGAAGTGCGCGAGCTTCTCCAGCAGCAACTGGTCCTGGACAAGCACCGGCCCGCCGACGCCCGCGGTCTCGCTGTTCTGGTTGTCGGCGACCGGAGCTCCGGTCGCCGTGGTGAGCGGTCCCTGCGTCACGTGCGCCTCCTGCGTCATGTACTGCCCAGTCGTTCGTGCACACGACCTGTCCTTGGCGTGTGCTGGCCCCGATCCTACAATAGACATTGTCTAAGTCAAGCAACCATCCAGAGTCACACTTGTTCGGGACACGGCTCCCACCACTGTTAGGCTGGTGCTCATGAGTGACCTGTTGGAACGACTTCGCGGACGCGGCTGGCGTATGACCGCCCAGCGGCGTGTCGTGGCCGAGGTCCTCGACGGCGAACACGTGCATCTGACCGCCGACGAGGTGCACGCCCGAGCGGTGAGGCTGCTGCCCGAGATCTCCCGGGCGACCGTCTACAACACCCTGGGCGAACTGGTGAGCCTCGGAGAGGTGCTCGAGGTGTCGACCGACCGCCGCGCCAAGCGGTACGACCCGAACGCCCACCGCCCCCATCAGCACCTGGTCTGCGCCCGCTGCGGCGCGATCCGCGACGTGCATCCGGTGGGCAACCCGCTGGCCGACCTTCCGGACACGGAGCGCTTCGGCTTCACCATCTCCGACGTCGAGGTGACGTACCGCGGCACATGTCCGAACTGCGCCGCCGGGTGACGTAGGCGACAAAGGCACAGGCGCCAAAGACACACAGGCAACGAAGAGGCCCCCGATGTGCTTATCGGGGGCCTCTTCCGCGCCCGGGCCGGCAGAACACAAAACACCGAAGGCACACAAAACACCGAAGGCCCGGATCCAAGGATCCGGGCCTTCGGTTTCAGTAGCGGGGACAGGATTTGAACCTGCGACCTCTGGGTTATGAGCCCAGCGAGCTACCGAGCTGCTCCACCCCGCGGCGATGAACACAACATTACGTCACCCCGCCGACCAGCGCAAATCCCTTAACGTCCTGTCCGGGCGATCAAGAAGACCGCCCGGACAGGCCTTAAGCGGTGAGTTCCTGGAGCAGTGCCTCGCGCAGGCGTGCGGCCCGCTCCGTGACCTCCGCGGGGCCCAGCTCCACTGCCCTGGCGCACCACCGCTGGCCGTCGGCCAGTTCTCCCCGGCGGGCGGCGAGCAGCGCAAGCCGCAGTGCGGCCCTGCCGTGCCCGGCCCGCGCGGCCCGCGTCCACCACAGCGATGCCTCGCGTTCGCTGCCCTCGCGGGCGAGGAGGAGCCCCAGGTTGAACGCGCCGCTGCGGCTGCCCGCCTCCGCCGCCTCGCGGTACCAGCGGGCGGCGTCGGTCATGTCACCGCGGGCGGCGGCCAGCATGCCCACTCGTACCTGGGCGCGACGGTGGCCCTGCTCGGCGGCCCTCTCGTACCACTCCTCGCACTCGCTCTTCTCAGCCACCGGCTCGCCGAGGGCCGGCGGACCGGGCGGCGGGCGGCGGGCGTCCAGCACAGTGGCGAGCCGGAACGCCGCCTCCGCGCTGCCGCCGCCCGCGGCGCAGCGCAAATGACGCTCCGCGCCGTGCTCGTCACCGTCCCTGAGCAGGGCGATGCCGACCTGGAGCGCCGCCTCGGTGTGCCCGGCCGCCGCGGCGCGCTCGTACCAGGCGAGAGCGGTACGGTCGTCGTCGCGGCCGGCGTGGAGAATGCCCAGGTTGAAGGCGGCGTCGACGCTGCCTGCCTCCGCCGCCTTGGAGAACCACGGCTCGGCGCCGACCGGGTCGCCCGCCTGGAGCAGCAGGACGGCGAGGGCGTTGGCGGCCTCACGGTGTCCGGCGTAGGCGGCGCGGCGGTACCACTGCTCGGCCTGGGCCGTACGTTCCTGGGCAGCGCAGAGCAGACCCAGGTTGTACGCGCCGTTGACGTCGCCCGCGTCCATGGCGGCGCGGTACCAGCGCTCCGCCGTCTGCGGCTCACCCCTGGCAGCATGCAGCGCACCGAGGGCGTTGGCCGCGTTGCCGTCGCCCTCCTGGGCCGCTCGCAGCCACCACACGGCGGCGCTCTCCTCGTCGCCCGCGTCGCGCAGCAGGAAGGCGAGCGCGCAGGCGGCGCGGGCCTCGCCGTCCTTGGCGGCCGTGAGGTACCAGCGCCCGGCCTCCTTCAGCCGGCCGCGCCTCTCGAGGATCGCCCCCAGGTGCAGGGCGGCCCGCCGGTGACCTCGCGCGGCGGCCTGCCGGTACCACTGGGCGGCCTCGTCGAGCAGGGCCCCGCCCTGATCCGCGGACTGCTCCTGCGCGCCGGGGGCGCTCGCACGGAGACGGCCGTCGCGTGTACGGCGTCCGGCGGGGTGCTCGCCGGCTGCCACTTCCGCGTCGACGAGCACGCGCAGCGCCGGGTCGGTCGTGCCGACGGCACCCGGGCCCGTCGGCACGGACGCCGGCTCGTCGCGACGCGCCCCGGGCCGTCCCGCACCGCCCTTGGACACACCGGCGGACCGTGCTCCGTCCTCGCCGCGACGGGCCCGCCTCACCACGTCCCTCGCGGGACCCGGCTCCGCGGGGCCGGCGCCGACCAGCCTGCCGACGCCGTCGGTCTTGCGGCACTCCTCCACCGCCCGGCGTTCCAGGGCGCGGGCGAGCCGGTAGGCCGCCTCGCGGTGGCCCTGCTCCGCGGCCGTGCGCAGCCAGCGCTCGGCGCCCACGTCGCTGCGGTGCTCCAGCAGGTCGGCGAGTGCGTAAGCGCCGAGGGCGTGGCCCTGCTCCGCGGACTGGCGCAGCCAGTACTCGGCGGCCGGCTCGTCGCCCCGCTCACGGAAGTGACGTCCCAGCGCGTGCGCGGCGGCGGCGGATCCGGCCACGGCAGCGATCCGCCACCAGCCGGCCGCCTCGTCCGCGTAGCCCCGCTGATGAAGGAGCACGCCCAGGTTGTTGGCCGCGGCGCGGTCGCCGTCGGCGGTGGCGCCCCGAAGGTAGGGCTCCGCCCCGTCGAGGTCCCCGCGGCGCAGCAGCAGCGCGCCGAGGACGCTCATCGCCGCGGTGTCACCGGCGTCGGCGGCGCTCCGATGGCGCGCCTCCGCGCCGGCGGTCTCCACGGTGTCGGCGCTGCTGTCGTCCGTGTCGTCGTGGCCGGTGCCGCTCCGGCCCTTGCCCGTGTGGTCGGCACGGACCGCGACGTCGATCGCGTCCGCCGCGTTTCCAGCATGCGGCTGCACAAACCGCCCTGTCTCCAACAGAGTTGCCCTGTCCCCCATAAATTCCATCGTCGCACCACCTGCAACCCGCGTACACCTGGTATACCGCAGCCAGTGAGGTCACTTCAGCGTTTTGTCGACATGCCCACAGATGGATAAGTCAAACACGTTCGGGACCAACTCACCGCCCACGGCGCGCACTTCGGCGTCACAAGATGCGTGCGAACATGAAGAGGGCCCGGATCCTGAAGGATCCGGGCCCTCTTCTTCAGTAGCGGGGACAGGATTTGAACCTGCGACCTCTGGGTTATGAGCCCAGCGAGCTACCGAGCTGCTCCACCCCGCGTCGTTGTGTTGCAACCGTACCACGACGCGGGATGGTGCCTGCTCAGCCCGGTGGTCCTCAGTCCCCCGGCGCCCCTTCGTCCGGTTTCGCGTCCGGTTCGGCGCCTGGGGTCGCCTCCGCACCCGGCGCGGACTCCGGTTGCGCCTTCTGCGCGTCGGCCGCCCGCTGCAGGGCGGCCTCCAGGGCTGCCTGCGCCTTGCCGTACGCGGCCCAGTCCGTCGGGTTCTTCTCGAGGGCCGCCCTGGCGTCGTCGTATGCCTTCTGGGCGTCCGCGATGGCGTCCTGGAGCGCAGCGTCACCGGTGGCCGGCGGTTCGGTGGGCTCGGTGGGCGGCTCGTCCGGATCGGCCGGCGGGGTCTCCTCGTCCGGCGCCCCCTCCGCGCCGAAGACCTGACCGAGCGCGCCGGAGAGGTCGTCGGCGAAACCGATCTTCTGGCCGTAGACGACCGCGACCTTGCTCAGGAGCGGGAACTCGGATCCGCGTCCCTGGGCGTAGATGGGTTCGACGTACAGGAAGCCTCTGTCGAGCGGAACCGTCAGCAGATTGCCGTACTTGATCGTCGAATCCGCACCCTTGAGGTCACGGACATATGTGGCGATGGGCCCGTGCCGGTTGAGCCGGCTCTGCACCTGCTCGGGTCCGTCGACATTGTCGTCCGTCACCCGCAGCAGTTGGATGCGGCCGTAGTCGCTGCTCTTGGCGTCGGCGTCGACCGCCATGAACGCCCGCAGGTTGGGCCGTCCACTGGGGGTGAAGGTCGTCGTCAGCGAGAACTGCTGCGCCTTGTCACCCGGCAGCTTCATCGACAGGTAGTACGGCGGAACCGCGTTGCTGTCCGACTTGGTCGGGTCGTTGGGCACCTGCCAGGCGTCACTCGCGTTGTAGAACTGGCCCGCGTCCGTGACGTGGTAGAGGGCCAGCAGCTCGCGCTGCACCTTGAACATGTCCTGCGGGTAGCGCAGGTGCTCCCTCAGCTCGGCCGGGATGTCGCCCTTGGCCTTCACCGTGCCGGGGAAGGCCTTCTTCCAGGTCTTCAGCACCGGGTCGTTCTCGTCCCACTCGTACAGCGTGACGGTGCCGTCGTAGGCGTCGACGGTGGCCTTCACCGAGTTGCGGATGTAGTTGACCTGGTTCTGCTGCGCGACCACCGCGCGCTGCCGGTCGGTCAGCGAGTCTGCCGTGGTGTCACCCAGCGTCGTACGCGAGGCGTAGGGGTAGCCGTTGGTGGTGGTGTAGGCGTCGATGACCCACTGGATCCGCTTGCCGATCACGGCGGGGTACGCGTCGCCGTCGATCGTCAGCCACGGGGCCACCGCCTCGACGCGCTCCTTGGGCGTGCGGTTGTAGAGGATCTTGGAACCGTCGCCGATGGCGCCCGAGTACATGATCTGCGGCTCGCTGAAGGCGACGGCGTACGCGGCGCGGTTGAGCGGGCCCGAGACGTCGATGCCGCCCTTGCCCTTGTAGCTCGTGGTGACCTGGCCGCCGCCGTCCCGCTCGTAGTCCAGCTCCTTCTGGGGGCCGCCCACGATCGAGTACTGCGTGGTCTTCTCGCCGTAGTAGATCCGCTGCTCGTAGTCGCCGAGCATGCCCTTGGTCGGCAGACCGGAATCCGTGAAGTCCGGGGCGCCGCTCGTGCCCGCGGCGGTGTCGGTGCCCTTGGCCGTGACAGCGCCGAAGCCGTGGGTGTAGGTGAAGTGGTCGTTGATCCAGTTGCGCTTGTCGACGCCTGCGAGGTTGAGCTCGCGCAGACCGATGACCGTGTCCTGACCCTTGTAGCGGTCGACGTCCAGGGTCGCCGGGAACTGGTAGTACTTCCGCTCCTGCTCCAGCTGCTGGAACGTCGGCGACACGATGTTCGGGTCGTTTATGCGGTAGCTGGCGGCGTCGTCGGCGTTCTTCCGCTGCTGCTCGGGGTCCCTCAGCTGGCCCTTGCCCAGGTAGTCCGTGGGCTTGACGCCGTCGATCCCGTAGGCCTTGCGGGTCGCGTCGATGTTCTTCTCGATGTACGGCGCTTCCTTGGCCTGCTCGTTCGGCTGGACCTGGAACTTCTGAACTATGGCCGGGTACAGGCCGCCGATCAGGATCGCCGAGAGCACCATCAGGCCGAAGCCGATCACCGGCAGCTGCCATGTGCGGCGCCACAGCGTCGCGAAGAACAGCAGCGCGCAGATGACGGCGATGCAGAAGAGGATCGTCTTCGCCGGAAGGTAGGCGTTGGCGTCGACGTAGCGCAGTCCCGTCCAGTTGTCGGTCGCCTTGAAGTCACTGGACTTCACGGCGAGCCCGTAGCGGTCCAGCCAGTACGCAACGGCCTTCAGGGCGACGAACAGGCCGAGCAGCACCGACAGATGGCCGGTGGCCGCGGCAGTCGCACGGGCGCCGGGGCTGGTGATGCGCAGCCCGCCGTACAGATAGTGGGTCAGCGCGGCGGCGATCACCGACAGCACGACGGCCGCGAAGCCGAAGCCGAGCAGGAACCGGTACCAGGGGAGGTCGAACGCGTAGAACGCGACATCCATCCGGAACTGCGGGTCCTTCTGTCCGAAGGGGACTCCGTTGACCCACATCAGCCACGTACGCCACTGGCTCGTGGCGGAGGCACCGGCGATGAGCCCGACCAGAGCGGTGATCGCGAGCAGCACCCACTTCTTGTACGGGGCGATGCCCATGCGGTACCGGTCGAGGCTCTGCTGCTCCAGCGACATCGCGCTGAGCGGCGGCCGCAGCCGGTGGGCCAGCCAGATGTTCACCCCGACGGCGGTCGCCATCAGCAGACCGAAGACGGCGAACAGGCCGATCTTGGTCCACAGGGTGGTGGTGAACACGGACGAGTAGTCGACCGAGCGGTACCAGAGCCAGTCGGTCCAGAACCCGGAGAACATGACGAAGACCATGGCCAGGACGGCCAGGACACCCAGTGTCATGAGCAGGGTGCGGACGCGCCGGGAGGGCCGGCCCATTCTGATCCGTGGCCCTGTCGGGCCTCCGCCGCGGTCCGGCATCTGGAAAGCCAACGTGCGCCCCTCGAAGTTCGCGGTTGTGTGAATCGGGCCCCGCGATCGTAGAGCCCACTCATGCAACTTACTGAGGCTTTACCTAGTTCCCGTCGCGGGGCAGGAAGGAGGCAGGATATTGACCATGCCCAACGATTCCTCTTCCGGCCCCCCGATGGCCGCGAGCCCGCTCACCCGCGCCGTGCTCGAGATCGACGAGTACGCCTCCGGTCTCGGCTGGGACCAGCCGGCCCGGCTCTTCGCCCTCGTCGACACCCATCAGCTGCGTTCCCAGGAGCCGGGCCTCGCCCGCCAGCTCGGTCTGGACGGCGCCGACGACACTGCCGCGCCCCTCACCCCCGTCGAGCAGGACGAGATCCCTGCCGGCACCCCGCTCGACGAGTTCCTCGGCACCCTCGCCTGGCCCGATGCGGTGGCCGGCTGCGCCCTGACCGTGGAGCGCCTGATGCTGCCGCCCTCCGCGGAGGCCTCCGTACCGGTCGGCCTCGACGACGCGGCGCTCACCAAGTGGGTCGCCGAGCATCCGGACCGCCAGGAGGTCCGGATGACGGTCGCCGTGCTGCGCGACGGCACACGGGAGTCGGCACTGCGACTGCGGGAGAAGGACTCCCCGACCGAGGTGCTGACCGGGGCCGGGCTGGTGCCGGGACTGGCCGAGGCGCTGGCCGCCACCTTCGAGGCGTAGGACCTCCCCCTCTTTCGGGGTGGGGTGGTCCACCCGGCCCTCCGGGGGGCGCCCGGCCCCGGAGGGCCGCCCGTCCTTGCACCGTCCGACGCGTGCGGCAGAGCGCATGACAGCGGACTGCACCGGGTCATCCCGCGGCGGTACCTGGCCGAGCGGCGCTTCGACCGCGCACCGGTGGGCGGGTGTCAGCTCGCCGAGCAGCTCGGCAGGTCCGCCGTGGCGCCCGAAGTGATCTTGGCCAGTGACTGCCGCGCGTCCTGGATGGTGTCCACCTTCACCAGCGTCAGTCCGTCCGGGATGTCGGAGACCGCGGAGGCGCAGTTGTCGCTGGGGGTGAGGAAGTACTCGGCGCCCGCGTTGCGCGCGCCGACGAGCTTCATCTCGATGCCGCCGATCGGCCCGACCTTGCCGGACTCGTCGATGGTGCCCGTGCCGGCGACGAACTTGCCACCGGTCAGATCGTCGGAGGTGAGCTTGTCGACGATGCCGAGCGCGAACATCAGCCCGGCGCTCGGTCCGCCGACGTCGGCCAGATTGATGTCGATCTCGAACGGGAACGTGTGGTCGGTGCCTGCCTGGATCCCGACGATCGCCCGGCCGTCGTCCTCCGCCTTCACCGTCGGGACGGTGACCTTCTTGGTCCGTGTCGGCTCCTTGCCCGCCTTCTCGGCGGCGGCCGCCTCGTCCGCGGGCACCACGGTGAAGACGACGTCCTCACCGGGCTTGTGCTTCACGACGAGCTCGGCGACGTCCTCCGGCTGCTTGATCGCGGTGCCGTCGACGGCACGGATCACGTCGCCGGCGTGGAGCCGGTTCTGCGACGGCGATCCCTTGACCACGGAGGAGACGACGACGCGGGCCTTGACCGGCATCTTCAGCTCACGCAGGGCGGCGACCTTGGCGCTCTCCTGGGACTGGCTGAACTCCTCGGCGTTCTCCTGCGTCGACTCCTCCTCCGTCTTCCCGTTGGGGTAGAGGGTGTCGTGCGGCACGACGACATTGTCGTGTGCCACCCAGCCGTAGACCGCCTCGAGGAGGTTCATCTGGTAGTCGGCGCCGGTGACCCTGACCGTCGTCATGTTGAGGTGGCCGGTCGTCGGATACGTCTTGTGGCCCGAGATGTCGAGTACCGGCTCGCCGTCCGCGGACCCGAGAGTGTTCACCGTCGGTCCGGGTGACATCTCCGCGTAGGGAACCTTGAGAAACACGCCTGCGCAGAGCAGCGCAATGAAGATGAGGGTGGAGGCGAGCATCGTCGCGGTGCGGCGTGGCATGGAACGACAGTACGGGACATGCCTGTGGACGCACCGTCGGGGCCGGGCCGTCCGGGGCCGCTGGGCGGCAGCGGATGGGGGCGGTCAGGAGCGTACGGCGTCGGTGCCGGAGGCGGTCTTGTCCATCGCGTCACGGAAGCGGGCATAGCCTGCGAGTTCCGCCACGTCACCGCTCGTACGGTCTCGCGAAGCCCAGCTCGCCCATATCGCCGCACCGACAGCAGCGAACAGCGGGATCAGCAACCAAGCCAGAACTGCCATCGCGACCTCCCTACCCCATGAGCACACACAACCGAGTGATCAGCAGATTAGTCATCTGCCGGTTCAACGCTCACGGCAGGGGTGGGGTTACGCAAATCGGGCGGATGGCTACTGACCGCGTTTCAGCGGACAGACACCGAAAAACCATTCCCGCCGACCGCCCTCAGCACGCGCCCACCCACTCCTCCGTGCCGTCGGAGAACCGCTGGTGCTTCCAGATCGGCACCTCGTGCTTGAGGTCGTCGATCAGCTTCCGGCAGGCCTCGAACGCCTCACCCCGGTGCGGGCAGGAAACGGCGACGACCACCGCGAGATCCCCGACCGCGAGGTCACCCACACGGTGGACAGCGGCGAGCGCCCGGACGGGATAGCCGGCGGCGACCTTCTCCGCGATGCGGCGCATCTCCGCCTCCGCCGTGGGATGGCAGGAGTAGCCGAGGGTGTCGACATCGGCGCCACCGTCGTGGTTGCGCACGGTGCCGACGAACAGCGCTGTGCCACCCGTCGCGTCGTCGCCGACCGCCGCGAAGACCTCGTCGAGGGAGAGCGGCGTGTCGCGGATCGCCAGCAGACGGATCGGGTCCTGCGCCGCCTGCTCACCTGGGTGGTCGTTCGTGCTTGCCATGCCGTCCATCGTGCCGTACGGCACCCACAACGAGGAACAGCCGGTTCGACCGTTAGGGGACGATCCTGTTTGGAGCCTCCTACAGCCTCCCTCGCCCGCCGCCTCAGATCCTCCGCCGTGCCTTGCGCGCCCGGCGGACCAGAGCCGCCGTGCCGAGCAGCGCGACCGTCGCGCCCGCCGCGCCCGCAGCCGTGGCGTCCTTGCGGCCGAGGCGGCGGCCGGCCACCGTGTGCCGGCCCTCCACCTCCTCCAGGAGCGCGGCCAGCACCTCCTCGTTGGTCCACTGAGGACGCCAGCCGGCATCGTGCAGGCCGCTGACGCTCACCACCCAGGGATGCATCGTGTAGGCGAGGTCCCCGGCGGGCGAGGGCGTGAGCCCGATCCGGTGGAGCCGGGCCGCGGCGCCCAGGGCGACCGCCGAGGGCAGCTCCATGCGCCGGATGCCGCTGAGCTCCTCGATCTCCTCCTGCTCCAGCCACCCGTCGCAGCCGACGGCGAGCTCGCCCTCGACCTTCTCGAGGGCGGCGTACTCGAGCGCGCTCACCAGGTCCTCCACGTGGCAGAACTGCCAGGTGGGCCGTGATCCGGCGACCACGAGCAGCCGCGGCGACTCGAAGTAGCGGGTGAGTGCGGTGTCGGTGCCTCCCACCAGGACGGCGGGCCTGACCACGGTGACGTTGAGACCGGGGTGGGCGCGCGGAGCCCGGCGGGCCAGCCGCTCGATCTCAAGGAGGTCGCCGACACCCGTCGCCTCCGCTGTCGCGCGCAGCTCCGCGTCCTCCGCGAGAGGTACGTCATTGTCGGGATGCGCCCCGTAGACCATGGCGGAGGTGCACAGGACGACACGGCGGACCCCGGCGGCAGCGGCGGCCGTCAGTACCGTCTGGGTGCCGCGCACGTTGTAGGCCGTCCGTGCGGCGGGATCGGACTCCAGGTCGAGGTCGAGCGCCAGATGCACCACGACGTCGACGCCGCGCAGCTTCTCGGCGATGGCCGGGTCCCGCACATCGAGAATGTGCCACTGGGCCTCGGACACCTCGCCCCGGCGTTCGTCCAGGGCAACGACCTGCTTGACCTCCTCCGACGAGGCCAGACGCCTCGTAAGGAGGTCGCCCACGCCGGTGGCGGCACCGGTGACGGCGACGACGGGACCACGGCCCGACGGCCCGCGGCCCCCGGCCGGGGTTGAGTGGTTTCGCGCTGCGCGAACCTGCGGATCTGGGGAACTCACCAGGCGTCTCCAGCGGTTGTCTTCAGTACGTGAGCGAATGACGCATACGCACCAGGTGGCGTCCATCCTGCCGCAGGCCCAGTGTCGGCGGAGCATCGAGCCCATAAGCGGTTCGGATGTCTACGCTGGATGGTGTTGTCGGGCAGTCGCCGCCGGCAGGAAGCCGGCGGCCCTACGAGCCGAGGAAACCCGTGAGTGACACCCCATTCGGATTCGGCCTTCCGCCGGAGGAGCCGGAGAACGGCGACGAGGGCAAGAAGAAGGATCCCGCAGGAGGTGGCCAGGGCTCCGGCGGGTCCTCCCCCGCAGACCCCTTCGGGTTCGGCTTCGGGGAGAGCGGCGGGGACAACCCCTTCGCGGCCATGTTCGGCTCCCTGAACCCGAACGACCTGGGCGCTGCCTTCCAGCAGCTCGGCCAGATGCTCAGCTACGAGGGCGGGCCGGTCAACTGGGACATGGCGAAGCAGATCGCGCGCCAGACCGTCGCCCAGGGCACACCGGACGGCACCAAGGACGCGAGTGTCGGCCCCGTCGAGCGGACCGCTGTCGAGGAAGCCGTGCGACTGGCCGACCTGTGGCTGGACGGCGTGACGTCGCTGCCCTCCGGCGCGAGCACGGCCGTCGCCTGGAGCCGCGCGGAGTGGGTCGAGGCGACGCTGCCCGCGTGGCAGCAGCTCGTGGACCCGGTCGCCGAGCGCGTAGGCCTCGCCATGGGCGATGTGCTGCCCGAGGAGATGCAGGCCATGGCCGGGCCGCTGATCGGGATGATGCGCTCCATGGGCGGCGCGATGTTCGGGCAGCAGATCGGCCAGGCCGTCGGTGTGCTGGCGGGCGAGGTGGTCGGCTCGACCGACATCGGTCTGCCGCTCGGCCCGGCCGGCAAGGCCGCGCTGCTCCCGCTGAACGTGGAGGCGCTCGGCAAGGACCTCGGCGTGCCGCGCGAGGAGGTCCGGCTGTACCTTGCCCTGCGGGAAGCCGCCCACCAGCGGCTCTTCGCCCACGTGCCGTGGCTGCGGTCGCACCTGTTCGGCGCGGTCGAGGGCTACGCCCGCGGTATCAAGGTGGACACCTCCAAGCTGGAGGACGTGGTCGGCCAGTTCGACCCCACGCACCCCGAGCAGCTTCAGGAAGCACTCCAGCAGGGCATGTTCCAGCCGGAGGACACCGCCGAGCAGAAGGCCGCCCTGGCCCGCCTGGAGACCGCTCTCGCGCTCGTCGAGGGCTGGGTGGACGCGGTGGTCCACGAGGCGGCCTCGTCGCGTCTGACGTCCGCGGGCGCGCTCCGTGAGACGCTGCGCCGGCGCCGCGCCTCCGGCGGACCCGCCGAGCAGACGTTCGCCACCCTGATCGGCCTTCAGCTGCGCCCGCGCAGGCTGCGGGACGCGGCCCGGCTGTGGGCGTCGCTGACCGACGCCCGTGGCATGGACGGGCGGGACGCCCTGTGGGAGCACCCCGACATGCTGCCGACGGCAACCGACCTCGACGACCCGGACGGCTTCGTCCACCGTGAGCAGCTGGACTTCTCCGAGCTGGACAAGATGCTCGGCGAAGCGGCCGGCGGCCAAGGGCAGAAGCCCGGCACGGAGAAGGCCGACGACTCCGGGACGGACGAGGACGAGACCGACAAGTGAGCCTCCACGAAGACGCGCTCCTCGTCCTGAAGGGCTACGCCGGACAAGGGGGCCAGGCCGAGCTGCGCCAGACGTACCTGGACCACCTGCAGGCCCATCCGGACGGCATGTGGAAGTCCTGCGGGGCGGGACACCTGACGGCGAGCGCCCTGGTGATCGATGCCGAGCGCGGGCGGGTGCTACTGACACTGCACAGGAAGCTCGGCATGTGGCTGCAGATGGGCGGCCACTGCGAGCCGGGCGACACGTCCCTGGCCGCGGCGGCGCTGCGCGAGGCGACGGAGGAGTCCGGGATTGCGGGGCTGTCGCTGCTGCCCGGCGGTCCGGTCACCCTGGACCGGCACGCCATTCCG
This sequence comes from Streptomyces sp. WAC00040, assembly GCF_056835925.1. Taxonomy (NCBI): domain Bacteria; kingdom Bacillati; phylum Actinomycetota; class Actinomycetes; order Kitasatosporales; family Streptomycetaceae; genus Streptomyces; species Streptomyces sp. WAC00040. Next base: position 3,004,832 of record NZ_JAKQZE010000001.1, on the reverse strand, counting down.
GCACCGTGCCACTGGCATCTGGACGTGCAGTACGCGGCCCTCGCCCCGGCGGAAGCGGTCGAGGCCATCAGCGACGAGTCACTGGACCTGCGCTGGTTCCACTACGACGAGGTGGCCGGCGTGGCCGACACCTCCGTCGTCCGGCTCATGGAGCACACGCGGGAAGCTCTCCGGCGCCGGTGAGGGCACGGGTAAGGGGCGGTCGCCTCGGTGACCGCCCCTTACCCGTGCTGCGCTACCGCGCTAGTTCCAGGCGTTGTTCTGGTTCTGGGCATGGGAGCCCTGCTGGCCGACTCCGAACTGGGCGCGTACGCCCTGCCCGAGATCGGCGTTCTGCGGCGGCATGACCTCGCTGGGCTGGACCAGGGCGAAGCCCTGGCCGAGGAAGCTGAGCTCCCAGCCCTCTCCGGTGTTGCCGCGGCGCCGGCGGACACCGGAGGAGTGCGTCTGCGCCTGCATCTGTACCCGTAGGGCCGAGGACCAGGCGACGATGGCGTCCGCGTCGACGTTGACGTACTTGTCCGGGGTTACCTGCATCATCAGCGGCTGGCCGGAGGTCATCAGCGCGACCTTGCCCCGGCCCGAGATGTTGAGCTGGTACTTCCCCGACCCGGAGATGCCGTACTGGCTGTCCACCGCGATCACCTCGGTGTGCAGCGTGGAGTCGAGCGCCAGGACGTAGGAGCTGTCGACCGTCATGCCCTCCTGGTCGACGTCCACCACGTGGACGTACTGCGCGAGGTTGGCGAAGTAGACCGTGCCCTGCCCGGAGCAGCGCATCAGGTCGAGACCCTCACCGGTGTTGGCGCGGGCCCTGCGCTGGCTGCTCGTCTGGTATTCGCCGTCGAAGTCGACGAGCCCCTGGTAGGCAACCATGGCGCCCTTGCGGGCCAGGATGTCGTCGTGGCCGGTCAGCGAGACCCGCAGGAGCTGCGGGTTCTGGACGACGTACCGGTCCTGGCTCTGCTGTTCTGTGTTGCTGAAAAGAGGACTCTGCATGATGTGTTCCCGCTCCCCCTCAGCCCCGGATCCGCAGGCGGTCGGTGCTGTCCTCGCTCGGCTGTACGACGACGATGCCCTGGCCGGAGAAGGCCATCTGGTAGGCCTCTCCGCTGCCCCGCCCGATCAGCGAGGACGCCTTGAAGCTGCGCTTGCCCTTCACCTTCAGGTTCGGGGACCAGGCGACGAGCGCGTCGGGGTCGACGTACGTCTCGTCCTCGCCGCGGCCGCAGTCGACGACGATGGGCGTGCCGCGTGAGGTCAGGGCGACCCAGCCGGTGCCCGCGATCTCCACGTTCCACAGGCCCTGGCCGGCGAACTTGGCCAGGCCCTTGACCTTCTCGACGCCCCACTGGAGGTGCGCGTCGAAGGCGAGGACGTTCGTGCCGTTGACCGACAGGGAGTCGTTGTTGAGGTTGATGACGACGACGTCGGCGCCGTAGTCGGCGAGGTAGAGCAGGCCGTCACCGGAGCACTTCATGATGGGCGCGCCCTCGCCGGTGACCCACTGCGCCGCGACCTGGCGGACGGCGGGCGGGTTGGGCTCGTACTGGACGAAGCCCTCGTAGGCGACCATCGAGCCGGTGCGCGCGTACAGGTCCTGGCCGGTGGCCATGGCGACCTTGAGCATGGTGCGGCCGTGGTTCTCCATCCGGGCCACCATGGGGGTCGGGGCGAAGCCCGCGAGTTGCTGGTTCATTGACAGGGCTCCCTCAGACCTCGTACGGCTGGACGACGATGAAGTTGCCGGGGGCGCCCCGGAACTGGAGGTTCACGGTCTCTCCGCTGTGTCCCGGGTAGGCGTTGCGGCGCAGGCGGACCTGGCTGGAGAGGATCACCTGCGAGGCGGCCGACCAGGCGACGACCGCGTTGCAGTCGGCGAACGTGGTCGGCGTGACCGGCAGGACCACGGGGATGCCGTGCGTCTTGACGACGACCGTGCCCGTGCCCTGGAACATCATCGTGAACAGCGCGCCGCCCGGAATGCCGTGGCCCTCGATGCGGCGGACCTCGTGCTGAAGGGACTCGTCGAAGGCGAGGACGTTCTCTGCGGAGACGCAGATCCCGTCGCCCTGGAGCTCGATGGGGTGCAGGTGCGAGCCGTCCTCGGCGAGGAACACCTGGCCGCGTCCGGTGCAGCGCATCAACTGCATCTCCTGGCCGGTGGCGTTACCGACGACCCGGCCGGCGAAGCCGGCGCCCTTGTAGCTGAAGTCGACCTTGCCCTGGTACATGACCATGCTGCCCTGGCGTGCCAGCACGGGCATGCCGCCCATGGTCAGGTCGACCCGCATGAGCTGCTGGTTCTGCGGGGTCCACCGCTGGCCGGTGGCCGTCTCACGGTACGGCTGAAGGGCCGCCTGCAGGCCGGCGCCGGCCTGGGGCACGCCCTGCGGAACGCCTTGCGGCATCCCGCCCTGTGGCATGCCGGAGGGCTGCTGACCGTACGGGGCGGGAGCCTGCTGGCCGTATGGCGACGGCATGCCGGGCTGCTGCATCTGCCCTGGGACCTGTCCGGGCATCTGCCCGGGAACCTGCCCGTACTGAGGCTGCTGCGGCGGTTGCCCGTACGGGGACGGAGCGGGCGGGGGGACGGTCCCGGCCGGCGGCGTCATCGGCGCCGCCATGGTCGGGGCGCTGTGCATCTGGGGCTGCGGGGCCGCGGGGGCCTGACCCGCCGGCGCGCCGAAGGCCGGCGCGGGCTGCGGCGTCTGGGGAGCCTGCGGCGCCTGAGGTGCGGGCGCGCCGAAGGCCGGGGCCGGGGCCGCCGCCTGCGGGGGCGGGGCGAACGACGGCGCGGCGCCCTGCGGTTGCTGAGCCGCGGGCGGCTCCTCCTCCGCGACCTCGCCGCCGAAGTTCTTCAGCAGAGCCTCGAGACCACCGTCGAACCCCTGGCCGACGGCGGCGAAACGCCAGACGTCCTTGAGGTAGAAGTCACCCAGCATCACGGCGCGCTCGGTGGTGAACTCGGAGCCGGTGAAGGCGTACCGGACGACCTCCTCGCCGCCGGCGACGATGCGGATGTACCCAGGGCCGATCTGCGACATCTGACCGGCACCGTCGATCGTTGCGGTGAAGGACAGCCTGTGGATGTTCGCCGGGATGCGGTCGAGCGTGACGCGGAACGACTCGGTGTCGCCGGACTGCGCGCCGAGCAGCTGGATGGACTCCTCGGGCGACTTCGGCTGATTGAAGAAGATGAAGTACCGGTCGTCGGAGAGCTGCTCGTTGGCATCAAGTCCGAAGCAGCTGATGTCGAAGGTCAGACCAGGAGCCGCGATCTGCACGCCTACGTACAGATCCGTTCCCGGAGTGAGATCACTGATCTTGGCCTTGTGGCCGCGTTGGAATTCCCTGGCCATGCGTTACGACCGTCCCCCATCCCGAATTGAATGCGTCGCGTCAGGCTAACCGCTGGGCGTGAGATTGAGCCAAGCCGGTACACATTCGGTACAGGACCGTCGACAGTCACTCTCCGCGATCCGCGGGCAGGTGCGGCAGCCGGCCGGCGGCGACGACGCCCTCCAGGTAGCCACGGGCCCGCTCGGTGCGGGGATAGGCCTCAAGCAGCCGCCAGAACCGGGGTCCGTGACCGGGAACGAGCAGGTGGGCCAGCTCGTGGAGGAGCACGTAGTCCACCACGTACTCCGGCATGCCCTGCAGGCGGTGGGAGAGCCGGATGCTGCCCTCGGCCGGAGTGCAGGAGCCCCAGCGGGTGTTCTGGTTCGTCACCCAGCGCACGGACGCGGGCCGGGCACGCCCGTCGAAATACTGGGCGGACAACCGTTCCGCACGCTCCGTCAGTTCGGCGTCACCGAGTACCCGCTTGCTCTCCTGCGCCGCCAGCTTGTCGAGCATCACGCCCACCCAGCGCCGCTCCTCCGCCTCCGACATCCTCGCGGGGATCAGGACGATGGTGCGGTCCCCCTCGCGGTAGGCGGAGACCGTTCTGCTGCGCCGGGCGCTGCGGCGGACCTCGACCGCGCTCGTCCCCGTTCCGCGGGGCGCGGGACGCTGCGCGCTGCGCTGCTGACCTCCCGCGCCGTGCGGTGAGGTCTCCCCAGCGAGGCGAGCGGGTGGGTCGACGGGCACGGCCCCGACGTTACCCGCTGTCCCCGGGAGAAGTCGTGTCCCCGGACGCCGCACTCCTGATCCGCCCGATGGCTGCACCATTTGAACGACTAATACCCCGGACCTGTGGACAACTTTTCACACGTCCCGCCGCGGCCCCGCATTCTGACAACGGCTCGGAGCCGGTCCGAGCACAAATCCGACGGGGGAAGCGGAATGCATCCGATGATGAAGCCTGCCTTGCGGCGGGCATGGCGGGACCGCCAGTCCGTGCAGTTCGGGGTGACGCCCGCGCATGCGGTGACCCTCGGGCCGGTCGACACAGCGACCGGTGCTCTGATGGAACTGCTGGACGGAACCCGGGGCCTGCCTCTGCTGCTCGAGGAGGCTCGGGCGATGGGTCTGCCGGACGGCCGGGCGGAGGCCCTGGTGCACCGACTGAGCGCCGCGGGACTGCTGGACGACCCGACGGCCGGAGGTCCCGCGGCCGCCGCGCTGCGCAAGCGGGCGGCGGCCCATGACCGGCTGCGGCCGGACATCGCCGCTTTGTCCGTGATCCATCCCGAACCGGGCGGCGCGGCGGGTCTCGTGGCGGCCAGGCGGGCCATACGGGTCCAGGTCCGCGGAGCCGGGAGGGTCGGTGCGTCGATCGCCGCCACGCTGTCGGCCGCGGGCGTGGGGCGGGTCGAGGTACTGGACGGTGGAGTCGCGGAGCCGGGTGATGTGGCTCCGGGTGGCCTGCCCGCGGAGGCGGTCGGCGAGCGCAGGGACGCGGCGGCCAGGCGGCTCGTCCGGCGGGCGGCCCCCGACCGGCCTCCGCGTGCCGCGGAGACCCAGGACCCGGACGGCGGGCCCGGCCTCAGTCTGATCGTCGTGGCGCCGCGCGACGGGCTGGCAGCCTACGCCCCTGCCGCGAGCGACGCCGAGGGGTGGATCGCGACCGGCACACCCCATCTCTATACGGGCGTTGTGGAGGCAACCGGCGTCGTCGGTCCTCTCGTGCTGCCGGGATGTACGGCGTGCGCGGGCTGCATGGAGCGGGGACAGGCAGAGCTCGACCCGGGAAGGGGGAGGCTGCTGGCACAGTGGCGCTCGGGGCGGCGCCGGACCGTGCCCGCCTGCGATGTCGCGCTGGCCACGGCCGTGGCGGGGACGGCCGCGTGCCACGCTCTGTCCTTCCTCGACGGCGGGGCACCCGTGAGCACCGGGGCCCGATGGGAGATTTCTCTGCCGCAGCTGTCCTGGCGGTCGGAACGGATCGCACCCGACCTCGACTGTGCCTGCAGTGCGGCGGGGAAAACTGAGAGGAGGCACACCTCAGAAACAGCTCCGACACAAGACACAATGAACGGGTACACGCGGTCGGCGGAATGATGCCGTCGGCAAACGCGGCACGCTGTCTGGGATTTGGAGGGGCGCATGTCTGATCTTCCCCGGAAGGCGGTCACCCGGACCGCCAAGCTGGCAGCGCTGCCACTGGGATTCGCCGGCCGCGCCACGTGGGGGCTGGGAAAGCGGATCGGCGGCAAGTCCGCCGAGATCGTGGCCCGGGAGCTGCAACAGCGCACGGCCGAGCAGTTGTTCAAGGTGCTGGGGGAACTCAAGGGTGGTGCGATGAAGTTCGGGCAGGCGTTGTCCGTCTTCGAATCGGCCCTGCCGGAGGAGATCGCCGGTCCTTACCGAGCCGCTCTGACCAAACTTCAGGAGGCTGCGCCTCCGATGCCGACACGGACCGTCCACTCGGTGCTCGAGGAGCGTCTCGGGGAGGACTGGCGTGAACTGTTCCTGAGCTTCGAGGACAAGCCGTCCGCCGCCGCGTCCATCGGGCAGGTGCACCGTGCGGTGTGGCACGACGGGCGCGAGGTCGCCGTCAAGGTGCAGTACCCGGGGGCAGGAGACGCACTTCTGTCCGACCTGGCGCAACTGAGCCGTTTCGCGAAGCTGTTGGGGCCGCTCATTCCGGGCATGGACATCAAGCCCCTCATCTCCGAACTGCGTGACCGCGTCTCGGAGGAGCTCGATTACGCGCTGGAGGCCCAGGCCCAGCGGGAACACGCCGCCGAGTTCGCGGACGATCCCGGCGTGCTGGTGCCGGACGTGGTCCACCAGAGCGACCAGGTCCTGGTGACCGAGTGGATCGACGGCATACCGCTGGCCGAGGTGATCTCCGGCGGCACCCCCGAGGAACGGGACCGGGCGGGCCAGTTGCTGGCGCGGTTCCTCTTCTCCGGCCCGGCACGCACGGGACTTCTCCACGCCGACCCGCATCCCGGGAACTTCCGCCTGCTTCCCGACGACGACGGCGAGGACTGGCGTCTGGGTGTCCTCGACTTCGGCACGGTGGACCGGCTGCCGGACGGGCTACCGGAAACCATCGGCGCCTGTCTGCGCATGACCCTCGAAGGCGAGGCGGAGGCCGTCTACGGACTTCTGTGCGAAGAGGGGTTCGTCAAGGAGTCGATCGACCTCGACCCCGAAGCGGTGCTCGACTATCTGCTGCCGATCATCGAGCCTGCGCAGGTGGAGGAATTCACCTTCACCCGCGGCTGGATGCGCACACAGGCCGCCCGGATCGCCGATGTCCGCTCCCCCGCGCACCAGCTCGGCAAGAAGCTCAACCTGCCGCCCGCGTATCTGCTGATACACCGTGTGACATTGAGCACTATCGGCGTGCTGTGCCAGCTGAACGCGACGGTGCGGCTCCGGGGGGAGCTCGAGGAGTGGCTGCCCGGCTTCGTTTTGGAGGACGCCGCGGAGGCGGAGAAGGAGAGCGCGGACGGCGCCGCCGTACTGGAGGCAGGAGCCTGACGCCACCCGGAGCGGCTCCGGCGGGGGGACACCAAACGGACGGCGGTCACCACCACTGCGGGTCGAGCCGGCTCTCGATCGCCCGGAGGTTGTCACGGGCGCAGTCCTCGCAGAGGTAATGGCGGACGCCGTCCTCCACGGAGCAGGTCCAAGTCACCGGCGGCCCCTCGGCGACCTTGCCGCAGCCGGCGCACACGATGCCCTTGTCCCCCGGCTGCTCGGGGTGGGGAGCCCTGTCCTGGTCCACCTAGTGACGATATCGCCGCCCGGCGGCGAGTGCGCGTCACCACGCACCGCGGGGGCCGGTCCGTATGGACCGGCCCCCGCGTGGACGGCTTCGCCGTCAGTGCATGACGGCCATGGCCAGTGCGCGGCGCGCGCGCATCGACACGCGCTCGGCGCGGCGCTGCATGCGTCGGGCGGCGACCAGGCGCACGGCCTGGCGTTCCGCGTCGACTTCACGCAGGCGCTCATGCATATGCGCACGAGCCAGGGCTTCTGGGATGAGTTGCATTTCGCGGGTCCTGTTCTGACGCGAGGCGTTCGCGCCGATGGTGGTGACAGCTCGGGTGGCGGAGCCCTGGGGCTCGCTCGTGGAAGAGGTCATAGGGGCCTGCTTCTGGGGGTCGTGCGTGACGGGTCGATCGATGGTTCCGATGGCGTTCATGCCGCAACCGGGTTCTTGCGCGGGCGACCACGCGGCCGCTTGCGGGCAACGACGACACCCTGGACGAAGAGCTCTCCGCCCCAGACGCCCCACGGCTCACGCCGCTCCTTGGCGCCCGCGAGGCAGGCCTCCATCAGCGGGCAGGTGCGGCAGAGGGACTTGGCGTACTCGACGTCGGCCGGCGACTCGGCGAAGAAGACCTCCGGGTCGTAGGAACGGCACGGGACGGGCACGCCCAGGTTCTCGATGGCGTCGTCGAGCGCGGAGAGCGCGGTGAGGGGAGTCAAGGTGGAGTCCTCGGTACGGACGGGCGGGGAGGTGGTCTCGGAAGGCGGTACGGACGGGGCGTGCGCTTCGAGTTGCACGGTGTGTGATTCCTCGTCTGGTCGTTCCGGCCGGTCGGCCGGGTGGCAGTTGGTACCGGGTGCTTCTGGTCCCGAGGCCCCTTCGCGCTGTTCTCCCGTTGGGGAAAACAGAAGGGCCGCGGATCCCGGGTGGGGTTCCGCGGCCCTGAAGGCGCCGGCCTGATGCCGTATCAGGCTGGATCACTCCAGGGTTCGAGCCCGCGGAAGGCCCACTTCGTGTGGTGCTGCGTCGTCTTCTGCTCGGTCTCGGCACTGGCCGCCGCAAAGGCATAGGCCTGAGCCTCTGCCGCTGCCACTCCTGCTTCCAGTGCCTTGGTCGGTCGCTCATTGCGCTCCAGGACGGGCAGGCCGCCCAGACCGGACACGGGAAGCACGGCGGAGATGCCGGGCATACCGGTGCCGAGGAACGCGGAGGAGAAGCCGAGCGAGCAGGCGGAGACGACCGAGCGATCGGTCATTTTGGCGGTGCTGATGAAGCTGGTCTTGATGCTGATCACTGGAATCGCCTCCTCTCGGCGTCTCGAGGACCGGACAGGCCGGTCACGCTATTCGGATAAGTACAGCACGAGGACAGGGCTTCAGAGAAGCCGCTGTTCTTCGTGGTTAAGAACCTATGGGTCTTGGCCGGGCGCGCGCAAACCATTTTTTCGACGAGTTTGTATCAGTCCTCCTCGTCGGCCTCGCCCGGCTCCTCACCTGCGCAGATGGCCAGGACATCGGCCCCGAACCGATCGAGCTTGCGGCCGCCGACACCTGAGATCCCGGCCAACTCCGCCTCGTCGACCGGCACGGCCTCCGCGATCGCCATCAGCGTCTTGTCCGTGAAGACGCAGTACGCGGGCTGGCCCAGCTCCTTGGCCTGCACCGAGCGCCAATCGCGCAGCCGCTCGTACAGCGCCTCGTCCATGTCCGAAGGGCAGTCCTCGCAGCGCATCAGCTTCATCTCGCCCGCGTCGGTCAGGGTCTTGCCGCAGACCCGGCACAGCACCGGGCCTCGCCGCTTGCGGCGTCCGCCGCCCCGCTCGACACCGCCCGCGCCGCCGGCGGTCCGCGGTCCGGTCGCGGCGGAGCCCGGGCGGATGCCGTTCAGGAAACGGGTCGGACGCCGGGAGGCACGGCCGCCCGGCGCACGCGACAGGGCCCACGACAGGGACAGGTGCAGCCGCGCACGGGTCACGCCCACATAGAGGAGCCGGCGCTCCTCCTCCACCTGCTCGTCCGTCTTGGCGTAGGTGATCGGCATCATGCCCTCGGTGAGCCCGACCAGGAAGACGGCGTCCCACTCCAGGCCCTTCGCCGAATGCAGGGAGGCGAGTGTGACGCCCTGGACGGTGGGCGCGTGCTGGGCGGCCGCCCGCTCGTCCAGCTCGGCCACCAGATCGGCGAGCGTGGCCTGCGGCCTGACCCGCACGAAGTCCTCCGCGAGGCGGACCAGCGCCGCCAGCGACTCCCAGCGGTCGCGCACGGCACCGGATCCGGCGGGCGGCTCCGTGGTCCACCCCTTGGTGGACAGCACGGCCCGCACCTGGGAGGGCAGGTCCTCCACGTCGTCGAGCAGTGCGTCGTTGCCGCCGGCGCGGGCCGCGCCGCGCAGGGCGATGCCCGCCTCGCGTACCTCCTGCCGCTCGAAGAACCGCTCGGCCCCGCGCAGCTGGTAGGGGACGCCCGCGTCGGCCAGAGCCTGCTCGTAGACCTCCGACTGGGCGTTGATCCGGTACAGCACGGCGATCTCACCGGCCGGGACACCCGCGTCGATCAGCTCGCGGATTCGGCGGGCGGTGCCCTCCGCCTCCGCGGGCTCGTCCGCGTACTCCACGTACGAGGGCTCGGGGCCCGGCTCACGCTGGGAGATCAGTTCGAGGCGGTGCTCGGCGGCCCGTCCGCGGGCCTGGCCGAGCAGGCCGTTGGCGAGGTGGACGACCTGGGGGGTGGAGCGGTAGTCGCGGACCAGCTTGACCACCGTCGCGCCGGGGTGCCGGGTGCGGAAGTTCAGCAGGTGATCGGGGGTGGCGCCGGTGAAGGAGTAGATCGTCTGGCTGGCGTCACCGACGACGCACAGGCTTTCCCGGTCGCCGAGCCACAGATCCAGCAGGCGCTGCTGGAGGGGGCTGACGTCCTGGTACTCGTCGACGACGAAGTGCTGGTACTGACGGCGGACATGGTCGGCGATGTCGTGCCGGTCCTGCAGGATGCCGACCGTGAGGAGCAGCACATCCTCGAAATCGATCACCGAGCGGTCGCGCTTGAGCTGCTCGTACATGGCGTAGACCTGGCTGATCTCGGCCGGGTCACGGGGCGCGTCGCGAAGCGACTTGGCGACGGCTGCCGGGTAGTCGGCGGGCACGGTCTGGGTGACCTTGGCCCACTCGATCTCTCCCGTCACGTCCCGCAGCTCGTTGCGGTCGAGGCGGATCCGGCAGCGGGCGGCGGCCTCGGCCACCAGCTGGATCTTGCGCTCGAGCAGTCGCGGCATCTCACCGCCGACCGCCTTCGGCCAGAAGTACTGCAGCTGGCGGAGGGCGGCGGAGTGGAACGTACGCGCCTGGACGCCGCCCGCGCCGAGCTGGCGCAGCCGTCCGCGCATCTCACCGGCGGCGCGGTTGGTGAACGTGACGGCCAGCACACTGGCGGGCTGGAGTATGCCCGCCCGCACCCCGTACGCGATGCGGTGGGTGATCGCGCGGGTCTTGCCCGTGCCGGCTCCTGCCAGCACGCACACCGGACCGTGCAGGGAGGTCGCCACCTCGCGCTGCTCGGGATCGAGCCCTTCGAGCACGGCGTCCGCCGACTCGGGGACCTGCGGGAAAAGAGAGGAGTGCGTTGCTGCTGTCACCCCGCCATGCTGCCAGGTCGCCGGGGGCGGATGCGGCGGTTGTCCACAGGGCTGCCCTATCAGTCGTACGAACTGGCCGCCGGCCGTACGGATCCGCGTCCGACGGGGCGCGGGAATCGATACCGCGTCACGTACGTTCTAGCGCGAGGTGATGACACCCGCCCCCGAGACCCAGGAGCAAGAGACGATGCAGGGCACTGTGACGATGTACAGCACCACGTGGTGCGGATACTGCCGTCGGCTGAAGAGCCAGATGGACCGCGAGGGCATCGCGTACACCGAGATCAACATCGAGCAGGACCCCGAGTCGGCGGCCTTCGTCGAGAAGGCCAACGGGGGCAACCAGACGGTGCCCACCGTGCTCTTCTCCGACGGTTCGACGCTGACGAACCCGTCTCTCGCCCAGGTCAAGCAGAAGGTGGGCGTCTGACCCTCGAGGCTGTACCGGGCGTCGGCCCCGGCATTCCGGTTCGACCGAGCGACAGGCGGGTCGACCGGACCGGCCGGGGCCGTCGTGCGTCTGGCCGGGGCCGTCATACGTCTACCGGTGGCCGCGCGGCCGTGACAGGCCCGGAGCAGGTCCGGACCTCGGAGCAGGTCCGGACCTCGGAGCAGGTCCGGACCTCGGAGCAGGTCCGGACCTCGGAGCAGGTCCGGACCTCAAGAAAGCGTTCAGGGCCTCAGACCACGTCGCCGGGCTTCGGCAGCGGCTTGCCGTACCAGAGCTCGATCAGTCGGGCCGCGATGGAGATCCCATAGGGAGGCAGCACCTCTCCGGACTCGAACGCGGCCCGCAGGTCCTCCCGGGAGAACCAGCGCGCCTCGTGGATCTCCTCGCCGTCGACCTCGATCCGCGACGTCGTGGCGCGGGCCATGAACCCGAGCATCAGGCTCGAGGGGAACGGCCACGGCTGGCTGGCGACGTACTCCACCTCGCCCACGCCGACGCCCACCTCTTCACGGACCTCGCGGCGCACCGACTCCTCGATGGACTCCCCCGGCTCCACGAAGCCCGCGAGCGTCGAGAAGCGGCCCTCCGGCCAGTGCACCTGACGGCCGAGGAGAGCGCGGTCCTTGTCGTCGGTGACGAGCATGATCACGGCAGGGTCGGTGCGGGGATAGTGCTCGGCGCCACAGGCCTGGCAGCGGCGGATGTGTCCCGCGGCGGCGATGACGGTGCGCTCGCCGCAGCGGGAGCAGAAGCGGTGCAGCCGCTGCCAGTTCTCCAGGGCGACCGCGTGCACCAGCAGCCCCGCGTCGCGCGGCGACAGCAGGAGCCCGGCCTCGCGAAGCCCGGCGGGCCTCGCCGACTGGTCCATGCGGCCCGGCAGGGCGTCCTTCTGGAGGGCGAAGTACCGGACACCTTCCTCGTCGGAGCCGAGGAAGTAGCGGTGGGTCTCGGTGACCGGGGCCTCGAAGGCCGGGGTCATGACCAGCTCGGTGCGGCCGTCGGGGGTGTCGTCGATCAGGGCCTGGCCACCGGAGACGACGAACACACGGGTCGTGGGATGGCTCCACGCGGCCGCGAGCCATGCCTCGTCGAGACGGTTGTGCGCCTCGCGGTCGATGCCGCTGGGCGCGGTGAGACCGATGGGACGGCCTGCGGCATCGGCGTAGCTCTGGGTACTCACGGTTCTTCCAACTCCCCCGGGGCGGATCGGGACATCGGTTCAGCGAAGGGTGCGGGCCATGTCGTCCCACAGATGGGCGGTCGTCTCCACTCCCTTGAGGAGCAGTTCGAGCTCGACCTTCTCGTTCGGTGCGTGCCAGCCGTCGGACGGTACGGAGATGCCCAGGAACAGCACGGGCGCCGCGAGGACGTCCTGGAGGTCGGCCGCCGGTCCCGAACCGCCCTCGCGGGTGAAGCGGATCTTGTGACCGTCGAAGGCACGGCCCATGGCGCGTACGACCGACCGAAGGGCCGGATGGTCGAGCGGCGTCAGGCAGGGCCGGGTGGCGGCCCCGAAGACGATCTCGTGCCGGATGCCGGCCGGGATCCGGGAGTCGACCCAGTCCGTGACGGCGCGTTCGATCTTGTCGGGTTCCTGACCGGCGACCAGCCGGAAGGACAGTTTCAGCTCCGCGGACGACGGGACGATCGTCTTGCCGCCGGGGCCCTGGTAGCCGCCCCCGATGCCGTTCAGCTCGGCCGTCGGGCGGGCCCAGACACGCTCGAGCGTGGAGTATCCGGCTTCGCCGAGCGTCCCGTGCGACTTGGCGGTGCGCAGCCAGGTCTCCTCGTCGAACGGCAGCTCGGCGAACAGCTCGCGCTCCTCGTCGGTGAGCGGTGCGACGCCTTCGTAGAAGCCGGGGATCGTGACCTGCTCGTTCTCGTCGTGCAGCGCGGCGACCAGGCGGGCGGCGACGGTCGCGGGGTTGGGGACGGCGCCGCCGAACGAGCCGGAGTGGATGTCCTGGTCGGGGCCGTACAGCGTGATCTCGCAGTCGGCCAGGCCGCGCATGCCGGTGCAGACGGTCGGGGTGGTCTCCGACCACATGCCCGTGTCGGAGACGATCACGGCGTCGGCGGCGAGACGGTGCGCCTGCTGTTCCACGAGTGCGCGGAAGTGCGGAGAGCCGGACTCCTCCTCGCCCTCGATCAGCAGCTTGAGGTTGACGGCGGGGGCGGTGCGGCCGGTGACCGCGAGGTGGGCGCGCACGCCGAGTGTGTGGAAGAACACCTGCCCCTTGTCGTCGGCGGCGCCGCGGCCGTACATCCGTCCGTCGGCGATCAGGGGCTCGAACGGGTCGGTGTGCCAGCCGTCCTCACGCGCGGCGGGCTGCACGTCGTGGTGGCCGTAGACCAGCACGGTGGGGGCGTCCGGGTCGCCGGACGGCCACTCGGCGAAGACCGCCGGGGCACCGGGTGTGGGCCAGATCTCGGCGACCGGGAAGCCGGTCTCCGACAGCTTGCCCGCGAGCCACTCGGCGCTGCGCCGTACGTCCCCTTCGTGCTCCGGCTGCGCCGACACCGACGGGATGCGCAGCCACTCGGCGAGGTCGTCGAGGAAGGCGGCGCGGTGCTGCTGTATGTACGTACGGACGGCGTTGTCCGGGGTCTCGCTCATGCTCTTGAGCCTAACGGGCACCGGCACCGGATTCGTCGGCCGTCCCGCCCAGCAGGATGCGCTCCAGTCCGGCGCGGTCGGGGAGGCCGTCGGGATGCACGATCTCGCCGGTGCGTACGAACACGAAGGTGGCGGTCACCGCCTCGAGCGGTATGCCGTGCTGTTCGGCCCACGCGAGGCGGTAGACGGCGAGCTGGAGGGGGTCCGCGACGCCGCTGCGCGCGGTCTTCCAGTCGACGATCTCGTACGTGCCCTCACCGGTCCGGTACACGGCATCGATCCGGCCCCGCACGACCCGGCCGGCCAGCGTGAACTGGAACGGCGCCTCGACGCGGTACGGGGTGCGGCGGGCGTACGGCGTGCGCTCGAAGGCCTCCTTGAGCGCGGCGAGGTCCTGCTCGTCCGCGATGTCGTGCTCGTCGGCGCCGCCCGGCAGCTCGTCCGGGCCGAGCATGGGAAGGGCGAGCTCCTCGAAGCGCGACTCCACCCAGGCATGGAACCGGGTGCCCCTGCGGGCCGCGGGCTGCGGCGGACGGGGCATGGGGCGGGCGAGCTCTTGGGCGAAGCCGTCGGGGTCGGCGGCGAGGCGCAGCAGCTGGGAGGCGGAGAGGGAGGCCGGCAAGAGCACCTCGCGGACGGTCGCGCGGGTACGGCGCAGTTCGCCGGTGAGCGCGTCGAGGTCGCGGTCCCATGACGCGACGGTGCGGGCCTCCTCGGGAGTGAGTGCCTCCGGCCTCCCGTTCCCTCCCGAGGTCCGGTGCGGGCCTTCGGCGCTCCGGTCGGCAGCGGGGTACGCGGCGGCTTCAGCGTCTCCCGGGGCGGCGACTGCGCGCTCGGAGTGCGGGGACGGCTGATGCGGAACGGTCGGCACCGGCGGCGGGGGCGCGAACGGGTCGTCCTGCGGGGGCTCGGTCGGCCAGTCCCATTCCTCCGGGTCGGCAAAGGGAGCCGGCACGGGACCGCGCTCGGCGGACGGCACCGTCACGGGTGCCGGCCCGGACCCTGAACCGGGCCCGAATTCGAGGTCGGCCTCGAACTCGGGCGCAGAGCCGAACTCGGCCTCGAACCCCCGCTCAGGCTCGGGCCCTGAGGCGAACTCGGCCTCGAACCCCGGCTCAGGCTCGGGCCCTGAGCCGAACTCGGAGTCGTACGCGGGCCCGGAGCCGGAGTCGAACTCCGGCTCCCGCCAGGACTCGGGCCCGATGTCCGGATCCGGCTCGGATCCGCGCACGTGGTCGGCTCCGGCCGACGCACCCGACGCGGCCCCGCCCGGTACTGCCGTCAGCGCCTCGAGGTGTGCCATGACCGTGTCCGCCGCTGCCCGGCGGCGAGACAGGGAGACGGGGTCCAGAGGCAGCGGCCAGGCGTGGTCCGCGGTGGCCGTGCCGAGCACCGGATTCTCCGCGTCCTCCTCGGGCTCGTCGGCCCAGACCTCGATCTCGCCGTGGCCCTGCTCGCAGTGGTCGTACAGGGCCATCAGGAACGCGGACGGGCCGCGCCGCCGCTTCTGGCTGGGCCCCCACCAGTGCGCGGAGCCGAGGAGGAGCGAGCGGGGGCGGGTGAAGGTCACGTAGCCCAGGCGCAGTTCCTCCGTGTGCTGGTGGTCCTTCATCGCCTCCTTGAAGGCCTTCAGCCCCCCGGCGTCCCACGACTCGACGGCCGGCAGTGTGTCCGCGTCGCCGCGCAGGGCGTGCGGAAGGACCTTGGACTGGGACGTCCATGCCTCTCTGGCCTGGTCGTTCGGGAAGTGCTTGGCGACGAGCCCCGGTACGGCGACGACGTCCCACTCGAGGCCCTTGGACTTGTGCGCGGTGAGCACCTTGACCGTGTTCTCACCGCCCGGAAGGGCGTTGTCGAGCCCCTTCTCGTATTGCGCCGCGGTACGCAGGAAGCCGAGGAACGCCAGCAGTGTCGCCTCCCCGTCCAGCGCGGCGAAGCCGGCGGCGACGTCGAGGAAGTTGGCGAGGGTCTCCCGTCGGCGGGCGGCCAGCGCGTGCGGCGAGGCGGACAGCTCGACCTCGAGGCCGGTGGTGGAGAGCACCCGGTGCAGGACGTCCATCAGCGGGTCGGCCAGCGAGCGGCGCAGATCACGCAGTTCGGCGGCGAGGCGGGCGAAGCGGACTCGTGCCTCCGCGGAGAAGGGAAGTCCGTCGTCCTCGCCCACGGCCGACTCCAGGAACGTGTCGAGCGCGTCGGCGAGCGAGATGATCTCCGCCGGGTCGGTGCCCTCCACCGCCGCGGCGAGCCGCCGCTCCGGATCGTCGTCCGCGGAGGCATGGTGGACGAGCAGCCGCGCCCGGCGGCCGAGCAGCGCCAGGTCGCGCGGCCCGATCCGCCACCGGGGGCCGGTGAGGATGCGAACGAGTGAGGCGTTGGCGCCGGGGTCCTGGAGCACCTCGCACGTCGCCACCAGGTCGGCGACCTCCGGCAGGTGCAGCAGCCCGGAGAGGCCGACGACCTCCACCGGGACGTCGCGGGCGACCAGGGCGCCCTGGATCTCGGGGAAGTCGCCCGCGGTACGGCACAGCACCGCGATCTCGCCCGGCTCCTTGCCGGTGCGGACGAGGTGGGCGATGGAGTCGGCGAGCCACTCGATCTCCTCCGCGTGCGTCGGCAGCAGCGCGCAGCGCACGATGCCGTCCCGCTCCGCACCGGGTGCGGGCCGCAGTGCCTCGACCCCCTCGTGCATGGCGCGCAGCGGCGTCGCGAGGCCGTTGGCGAGGTGCAGCAGACGCCCGCCGCTGCGGCGGTTCTCGCTGAGCGAATAGCGGTCGGCGGGACGGCCGTCGGAGTGGGGGAAGTGGACGGGGAAGTCGTCGAGGTTGGCGACGGACGCCCCGCGCCAGCCGTAGATCGCCTGACATGGGTCGCCGACCGCGGTGACGGCGTGGCCCGTGCCCTGCCCGAACAGTCCGGACAGCAGCAGCCGCTGGGCCACAGACGTGTCCTGGTACTCGTCGAGCAGGACGACCCTGAACTCGTCGCGAAGGAGGGTGCCCACCTCGGGGCGGGTGAGTGCGAGCTCGGCGGAGAGCGCGATCTGGTCGCCGAAGTCGAGCAGGTCCCGCTGCCGCTTCGCAGCGCGGTAACGCAGGGTCAGGTCGAGCAGCTCGCGGCGCGCCTCTGCTGCCTCCGGGACCTTGCGGAGGTCCGCGTTGGTCAGCCGGGCGCCTTCGAGGGTGCGGAGCAGCTCCGTGTCGTACTCCTTCAGGCGCTCAGCGGGCACGAGGTGCTCGGCGAGCTCCGCGTCGAGCGCGAGCAGGTCGCTCACGAGGGAGGGGAAGGAGCGGGTGAGCGCGGGGTACGGTCCCGGGGCCTCGCGCAGCACACGAGCGGCGAGTTGGTAGCGGGTGGCGTCGGCGAGCAGCCGGGCGGTCGGCTCGAGTCCGATGCGCAGGCCGTGGTCCTTGAGGAGCTGGCCGGCGAAGGCGTGGTACGTGGAGATGCGCGGCTCGCCGACCGGCGTGTCGCCGCGGAAGACCGAGGAAGGGTCGCCCGGGTCGATGGCGTCGGGGTCGGTGACGCCGGCACGGACGAGGGCGGTGCGGACGCGCTCGGCGAGCTCGCCGGCGGCCTTGTTGGTGAAGGTGAGTCCGAGGACCTGGTCGGGTGCCACCTGGCCGGTGCCGACGAGCCAGACCACCCGGGCCGCCATGACCGTCGTCTTCCCCGAGCCGGCCCCGGCCACGATGACCTGCGGGGCGGGCGGCGCGGTGATGCAGGCCGTCTGCTCCGGGGTGAAGGGGATACCGAGGAGCTCTTTGAGCTCTTCGGGGTCGGTGATGCGTGCGGTCACCCCGTAGAGGCTAACGGGGACCACTGACAGCAGTGGTCCCCGTTCGTCCGCGGGACCTGACCCGAACCCGGCCCGGTCCCGGCCCCTTCCCGGTCCGTCTCCGGTCTGGGCCCGGCCCGGTCCGGCATGCCGGACCGGGGCGCCACGGCGGCCCGGCCCGCGAGGGCGCGCAGCAGTGGCTCAGAGGGAGCGGGGCGCCGTGCCACAGCCGGCAGCGCGCGAGCGCGGGGCCGTACCCCCGGGGCCGCCGCCTGTTCCGGTCTCTAGGACGCGCTTTCACCGTCCGCGGCCGTCCCCGCGCCGGAGCCGGCGTCCCCGCCGGACTCCGTGCCGGTCCCCTCGTCGCCGGCAAAGCCTTCGCCGGAACCCGGTCCGTCACCGATGTCCGTGCCGGCATCGGTGTCCTGGTCCGAACCGGAGCCCTCGGCGGAGCCGGTGCCCCCGTCCGCCTCCGGGTCCTCACCAGGTTCAGTGCCGACTCCGGCGCCGAAGTCCTCTTCCGTGTCCGACTCCCCGTCCGTGCCGCTCCCGTCGCCGGACTGCGTGGGGCCCGCCTCGAAGCCGAGGCCCGCGCCCCCGGTCAGGTTGTCCAGGTCGACCACTTCCCCGGCCGGCGGCACCTCGACCTCGACCGGCTCGTCGTAGCGGGAGAGAACGATGGTGCCGGTCTCGTTGCCACCGGCCTTGACGATCTTGAGGACATAGGGCTTGCCCTCCTTCGCGACATGGACCGTCGTCGTCCTGTCCTGCTCCTTCTTCACGAGGGTCACCGTCGGTACGCCCTCGACCTCGGAGTCCGGTCCCTTGGTCATCTGCTTCCGGGCCGCCTCGTCCACGTCCATCTGCGCGAACATCGCCTTGAGATCGCAGACGCGGTCCAGGTCCTTGACGGTCCCGGTGGGCATCTTGACCCACCGGCCCTGCATGAGTTCCCCGACGGCGTCGTTGCCCACTCCGGGCGACTCGGTGGAACGCTCGCGCAGTGCGGCGCTCCAGAACTGCTCGTCGCCCTTGAGGTACATCACCTCGGACACCTGGCGGATTTCCGCCCTGCCTCCCTTGACTCCGAGCAGGCCGCTGCATTTGTCGCCGGAGTCGAGGGCCAGGTCGATGGAGACCGGCTCGCCGTCCTTCTCGATCCGGCCCGCCATGGTCAGGGACTTGGCGGCACTGGTGGCCGCGACCGCCTTGTCGGCGATCTGCCCGGCGTCCAGGCCCTCCAGCGATTCGCCGTCACCGCTGGTCACGGCCGCAGGCCCTCTTCGCTCGCCGGAGGCCCCCTTGGCCTTGATGTCACCGTCCTGGGAACAGCCCGCCAGCACGATGACGGCACTCGCACAGACCGCCGCCGTCACCAGGGACTTCCGCTTGGCCGTCATGTTGTCTCTCCTCGCAGATCCGGATGGGCCCGCCACGACGGGTCGCGGTGGCCGGGAACTCCATTGGATCTGCGCAAATGTGACATTGCATGACAAAACACCGGTCATTCCACTATTTGGCGGCCCTCCGGCTGCGCGCTGCACGACGCGCGGAACGCGCAATGGGCGCAGTGCTGCCCGGTGGAGGGCGTGAAGCGCTCGTCGAGGACCCGGCCGGCCGCGGTGGCGAGCAGGTCCCCGACCCATTCGCCGGTGAGCGCCTCCTGCGCCTGGACCTTCGGCAGGGGGTCGCCGCCCTCCTTCTTCGCGGCCGGCTGCCGCAGCTGTACGAGCTCGGCGCCGCCCGGCTCGGGGCGGTTCCCGCCGAAGACCTCGTCGACCGCGCCCTCACGGACGGCCAGCTGGTACACGGCGAGCTGGGGATGGCGGGCGACCTCGTCCTTCGTGGGCGTCTGCTTGCCCGTCTTGAAGTCGACGACATAGGCGCGGCCCTGCTCGTCCTGCTCGACGCGGTCCATGGAGCCCCGGATGCGCACCTCGAACCCGCCCGCCTCCAGCGTGACGTCGAAGTCGTGCTCGGTGGCGGCGGGGCGGCGTCCGCCCCGGTCCATGACGTGCCAGCGCAGGAAACGCTCGAGCGCGGCGCGCGCGTGCCCCTTCTCCTGCTGCGACTTCCAGGGGGCGTCGAAGACGAGCGCGTCCCACACCGAGTCGAGACGTTCCATGAGGACGGTCAGGTCGGCGGGGGTGCGGCCGGAGGCGACCTCGTCGGCGAGCACGTGTACCACGTTGCCGAAGCCCTGGGCGGCGGTCGCGGGCGCGTCGGCCTTCACCTCCCGGCCCAAGAACCACTGGAGCGCGCAGCTGTTGGCCAGCTGGTCGAGTGCGCTGCCGGAGAGCGTGACAGGCTGGTCCCGGTCGCGCAGCGGCTTCGCGCTGTGGGTGGCGTCGTACAGCCCCCACCAGCGGTACGGGTGCGCGGAAGGCACCAGCGGCTGTCCCTCCTCGTCGGTCAGCGCCGCGAGCCGGGCCAGCCGGCGGGCGGCGGCCTCCCGCAAGCGGGGGGAGGCCGCCGGGTCGACGGTGGTGGCGCGCAGTTCGGCCACGAGGGGCGCGACGGCCAGTGGGCGGCGCGGACGGCCGGTCACATCACGCGGCTCCACGCCCAGTTCGGCCAGGAAGCGGGAGGGCTGGTCGCCGTCGTCGGCCGGGGCCTTGACCGCGGTGACGACGAGACGGCTCCGCGCGCGGGTGGCCGCCACGTAGAACAGCCTGCGCTCCTCCGCCAGCAGGGCGCCGGGGGTGAGCGGCTCGGCGAGGCCGTCCCGTCCGATGCGGTCGGCCTCCAGGAGGGAGCCACGGCGCCGGAGGTCGGGCCACAGGCCCTCCTGCACACCGGCGACCACGACGAGGCTCCACTCCAGGCCCTTGGAGCGGTGCGCCGTCATCAGCCGCACGGCCTCCGGGCGGGCCTCGCGCCTGGAGAGGGTGTCGGCGGCGATGTCCTGCGCTTCGAGCTCCTCGATGAAGTTGAGCGCGCCGCGGCCGCCTGTGCGTTCCTCCGCGCGCGCCGCCGTCTCGAAGAGCGCGCAGACGGCGTCGAGATCACGGTCTGCGTTCCGGCCGGCCGTGCCGCCGCGGAACGCCGCACGCTCCAGGCGCTGCGGCCACGGGGTGCCGTCCCACAGCAGCCACAGGGCCTCTTCCGCGGTGCCACCGCCCTCCAGGAGTTCGCGCGCCTTGCGCAGCAGGGCGCCCAGCCGCTGGGCGCCGCGGGCGTACGACGGATCGTGGGCGACAAGGCGCTCGGGCTCGGCGAGCGCGCGGGCGAGAAGCTGGTCGGACGGCGGCGGCAGGGCGTTGCCCCCGGCCCGCTCCTCGTCCCGCAGCGCCCGGCCGAGACGGCGCAGGTCCGCGGTGTCCATGCCGCCGAGCGGCGAGGTCAGGAGAGTGAGCGCGGTCTCGGTGTCGATCCAGACGGCGGGCCCGGGCCCGGACTCCCGCTCCACGCCCGCCTCCTCCGGAACCCCGGAGCCCTCGGCCGCGCCGCCACCGGCATCCCCCCGCTCGACCGCTTCCTCCGGCGCCCCGGAGCCCTCAGCCGCCCCGCCACCGGCATCCCCCCGCTCGACCGCTTCCTCCGGCGCCCCGGAGCCCTCAGCCGCCCCGCCACCGGCGCCGGGCTCCTCGCCCGCTCCCCCGGCAACAGGCACGGGCGCGGGTGCGGGCGGCGTGTCCGCCGGGCGGCCGGCGGCCGCCGTCGCGACCGTGCGCAGGGCGGTCAGCAGCGGCGCCACCGCCGGTTCATGGCGCAGGGCCACGTCGTCGCCGTCGATCTCGAGGGGTACGCCCGCCGATGTCAGGGCGCGCCGCATGGAGGGGATGGTGCGGCCGCCGGCCCGGACGAGCACCGCCATCTCGTGCCAGGGGACGCCGTCCTCGAGATGGGCGCGGCGCAGGATGTCCGCGATGTTGTCCAGCTCCGTGGAGGCCGTCGGATAGGTGTACGCCTCGACGCGGCCGCCCTCGTGGACCGCCGCCAGTTCGCGGTGGGCTCGGACCTTGCCGGCCGGCAGCCGTGTCAGCGGCATCCGGCGGGTCAGCAGCCGGGTCGCCGCCAGGAGGGTGGCTCCGCTGCGCCGGGACGTGGTCAGCACGGCGACGCCGGCGGGAGTGCCGTCGGCACGGGGGAAGGCGTCGGGGAAGTCGAGGATGCCGTTCACGTCCGCGCCGCGGAACGCGTAGATCGACTGGTCGGGGTCGCCGAAGGCGACGAGTGTCCGCCCGCCGCCCGCCAGGGCGCGCAGCAGCCGCACCTGGGCCGGGTCGGTGTCCTGGTACTCGTCCACGAAGACCGCGTCGTAGGCGGGCAGCGCCACCTCCTCGGCCAGCAGGACGGCCCGGTGCACCAGTTCCGCGTAGTCGAGCACGCCCTGGAGGTCGAGGACGTCCAGGTATTCGGCGAGGAACGAGGCGGCCGCTCCCCAGTCGGGCCGGCCGATGCGGGCGGCGAAGCGGGCGAGGGAGTCCGGGCCGAGGCCCAGCTCGCGGCTCCGGGCCAGCACGGCACGGACCTCGTCGGCGAAGCCGCGGGTGGTCAGGCACGCCCGCAGCTCGTCGGGCCAGCGGACGCCGGGCAGGCCGATCTGGCCGGCGAGGAGTTCCCGCACGGTGACGTCCTGCTCCGGACCCGACAGCAGGCGCAGCGGTTCGGCGAACAGGTCGGCGTCCTGATGTGAGCGGACGAGCGCGTAGCAGTAGGAGTGGAACGTCGTGGCCTGCGGTCCGCGGGCGCCGCCGAGCCGCAGCGCCATCCGGTCGCGCAGTTCCACCGCCGCTTTGCGGCTGAAGGTGAGGACAAGGATGCGAGAAGGGTCCGTGCCCGCCGCGATTCGGCCCGCGACGGCCTCGACGAGCGTGGTCGTCTTGCCGGTGCCCGGTCCGGCGAGTACGAGAAGCGGTCCGCTTCCATGGTCAACCACCGCGCGCTGGGCTGCGTCCAGGAGAGGGGGAGTCACGGGGCCCGGCGGGGTTCGCACCAGCCGGTACGCGCCCGGGGACCTTCCGCCCCGCCCGTGCGGGC
Source organism: Streptomyces sp. WAC00040 (assembly GCF_056835925.1). Classification (NCBI taxonomy): domain Bacteria; kingdom Bacillati; phylum Actinomycetota; class Actinomycetes; order Kitasatosporales; family Streptomycetaceae; genus Streptomyces; species Streptomyces sp. WAC00040. Next base: position 2,982,262 of record NZ_JAKQZE010000001.1, on the reverse strand, counting down.
GCGGGAGAACCCCCTGCCGTACCTGCTGCGGGTACGGCACATGCCCGGTGGTGGAGGAGGAGCTCACGTGGATCGCCGGTCCTGGTGGGTGTGCTGGTGGTGAGAGTGCGGTTCGAGCTGCGCGCTGAAGACGCTACGCCAGGCGCCCGGGTCCGGACGGCGGAGCCGTCCCCTACCCCGTACGGTCCTCGGAGTCCCCGCCCTGTCGCCGCTTGGCGGAAGCTGTCATATGTGAGCTTCGTCGCTGTGCGCCCCGGCGCCGTCCCATCGCGCGCGTTTCATGTCGAGGCGCGGCACATGCCCTTCCGCGGCGCGGGACGCTTCACGCAACGGGGTCCCCTCCTCGCGGTACCGCTCAAGGGCGCGCAGTTCGTGGCCCGCGAGCAGGACGCCGTCGGAGCGCACCACCCGCCACCACGGCACGGCGCCGCCGTACAGCGCCATGACGCGGCCGACCTGGCGGGGTCCGCCGTCGCCGAGCCACTCCGCGACGTCCCCGTAGGTCATGACCCGACCGGGCGGGATGCGCTCGGCGACCTCCAGAACCCGCTCGGCGTACTCAGGCAGCTCGTCCATCCGACCCATCCTGCCGCACGGCACCGACAACGCCGCGGCCATGACGCCCCCGGCGGGGACCGCTCCGGCCGAAAGCGGCGTGAAGGACGGCGGCGCGGCATGAAGACGCACGGCGTGAAGACGCACGGCCGGACCGGCCCTGGGCGAGAAGGCCGCGATGCGGAGAGGGAGAATCGGCACATGGGAGGCAAAGAGGGGTACCGTTCGCGCCTCGCGACCCCGCATTGCACCCTGATGCCCCCCTCTGTCGTCCGGTCGTGCCACCATCGTGCGGGCGGTGACTGGTGATACGAGATCAAGAAGAGACAGAGACGGCGAAGGAGCAGGGCGTGCGGCCGAAGGCAGCAGGCACCCCTGATTCCGAGCCGCACCCGGAGAAGGCTGTTCCCGGCAAGAAGACGCCGGCGGCCGGGGTACCGGAGGCCGAGGTGGCCCACGCGGACCAGGTCTCCGGGGACGAACCGCTGCTCGCCGCCCGTGTGCACCGCCCGTCGGACCTGATGCGGCTGCTGATCGGCATTCTGGTCATCGCGGTCGTACTTGCCGTCGCCGCCTTCGCGCAGGGCACCACGAGCGGCCTCGAACAGGACATCAACAAGGGCACCGGGCAGGCACCCGACCTGCTGGTCAAGATCGCCGGCCTGGTGTCGAGCATCGCCGTGCTGCTCGTGCCGGTGGCGTTCGCCATCGAGCGGCTGATCAAGCGGGACGGTCTGCGGATCGCGGACGGCGTGCTCGCCGCGGTCCTCGCCCACGGAGTCACCCTCGCCACCGACCTCTGGGTCGCCAAGAGCGCCCCCGGCTCGCTCCAGGACGCGCTGACCCAGCAGCAGACCGGCGGCGAGCTGACGGATCCGGTGCACGGATACCTGGCGCCGGTCATCGCCTACATGACGGCGGTGGGCATGGCCCGCAGGCCCCGCTGGCGCGTGGTCCTGTGGATGGTGCTGATGCTCGACGCCTTCGCGATGCTCGTCGCCGGCTACACCACCCCGTTCTCGGTGCTGCTGACCGTACTGCTGGGCTGGACCGTCGCGTACGGCACCCTCTACGCCGTCGGCTCACCGAACGTCCGCCCCACCGGCCAGAACCTGCTCGCCGGCCTGCGCCACGTCGGTTTCCGCCCGGTGACCGCCATGCGTGCGGAGGACGACGCCCCGGAGAGTGCGGACCAGGACCGCGGCCGTCGGTATCTGGTGTCGCTGGAGGACGGCCCGCCACTGGACGTCACCGTCGTCGACCGCGAACAGCAGGCGCAGGGCTTCTTCTACCGCGTGTGGCGCCGGCTGACACTGCGCTCGATCACGACCCGCCGTTCCATCCAGTCGCTGCGTCAGGCGCTGGAGCAGGAGGCCCTGCTCGCGTACGCGGCGATCGCCGCCGGCGCCAACGCCCCCAAGCTGATCGCCACGTCGGAACTCGGCCCCGACGCGGTGATGCTCGTGTACGAGCACTCCGGGGGGCGTTCCCTGGACTCCCTGGCGGACGTGGAGATCACGGACGACGTGGTGCGCGGCGCCTGGCGCCAGGTGAAGGCGCTCCAGTCGCGCCGCATCGCGCACCGCCGGCTCGCCGGCGACGCCATCCTGGTCGCCCCGGACGGCCAGGTGATCATCACGGATCTGCGCGGTGGAGAGATCGCCGCCGGCGACATGGTGCTCCGGATGGACATCGCCCAGCTGCTGACGACCCTGGGCCTGCGGGTGGGCGCCGAACGGGCCGTGGCCGCGGCGGTCGAGGTGCTCGGCCCCGACAAGGTCGCCGACTGCCTGCCGCTCCTCCAGCCGATCGCCCTGAGCCGCTCGACCAGGGCCACCCTGCGCCATCAGGCACGCGAGCGTGCCCAGCGCGAGCGGGATGCGGTGCTGGAGGCGTCGGAGGCGGCGAAGCGGGCCCGTACGGAGGAGCCCTCCGCCGACGACCGCAAGGCGGCCCGCAAGGTGGAGCGCGCGGAGAAGCAGGCGGACAAGCGCGCCATGGACGAGGCCATGGACGAGGTGCGCGAGGAGGACCTGCTCTCCCAGATCCGGCGGCAGGTCCTGCTGATCAGACCGCAGGCCCCCGTGGAGCCCGTCCGTCTGGAGCGGATCAGGCCCCGCACGCTCGTCAGCTTCATCGCCGGCGCGGTCGCCGCGTACTTCCTGCTGTCGCAGATCGCCGGCATCGACTTCGGCACCGTCTTCGCCAACGCCCACTGGGGCTGGGTGGCGGCGGCCCTGCTGTTCTCCGCACTCAGTTACTTCGCGGCGGCGATGAGCCTGCTGGGATTCGTCCCGGAGCGGGTCGGCTTCCTGCGGACGGTGCTGGCGCAGGTCGCCGGGTCGTTCGTCAAGATCGTCGCCCCCGCGGCGGTCGGCGGCGTGGCGCTGAACACCCGGTTCCTCCAGCGCTCCGGTGTCCGGCCGGGGCTCGCCGTGGCCAGTGTCGGCGCCTCACAGCTGTTCGGACTCGGCGCGCACATCATGCTGCTGCTGTCCTTCGGCTATCTGACCGGCACTGAGAAGACGGCGTCGCTCACCCCGTCCAGGACGGTGATCGCCGGGCTGCTGACGGTCGCCGTGCTGGTGCTGGTGGTGACGGCGATCCCGTTCCTGCGGAAGTTCGTAGTGACCCGGCTGCGGTCGCTGTTCGCGGGCGTGGTGCCGCGCATGCTGGACGTGCTGCAGAGGCCGGGGAAGCTGATCACCGGCATCGGCGGGATGCTGCTGCTGACGGGTGTGTTCGTGCTCTGTCTGGACGCGTCGGTCCGGGCGTTCGACGGCGGGCACCAGCCGGTGAGCTACGCCAGCATCGCCGTGGTGTTCCTCGCCGGGAACGCACTGGGATCGGCGGCGCCGACTCCCGGCGGTGTGGGTGCCGTCGAAGGCGCGCTGCTCGGCGGTCTGGTGCTGGTGGGCGTACCGGGAGACATCGCCGCGCCGGCGGTGCTGCTCTACCGGACGATGACGCTGTGGCTGCCGGTCCTGCCGGGCTGGTTCGCCTTCACGCACCTCACCCGACAGGGCTCCCTCTGACGGGCCGGGGGCTCGCCCGACAGGACGCCCCCGGCCCGCCGGAAGTCACCCGTCCGGCGCAGCGCGGCGGCCTCCACCCACATGGGCCTTCGCCCGTGCGGGGTACGCGGTGGCGGCGCACGATGGCGGCATGCCGATAACTTCCTCCGCCGCGCGCGCCGCGGCCGCCGCCACCGTGACAGCCGCACTGCTGGCCGCCGCCGGGTGCTCCGACGAGGGGAACGGCGGCGAGGACCGGCCGAAGGACCTCGCCTCCCAGCGGCTGGAATGGCGGCCCTGCCCCGCACCCTCGGAGGCGGAGGGCGGCGGTCCGGCGCCGTCGCCGCTGCCGGGCGGGACGAAGTGGGAGTGCTCCTTCATGGACGTCCCACTGGACTACGCGAAACCGGACGGAGAGACGATCGAGCTGGCCCTGATCCGGGCCCCGGCCCGTGACACCGCGAACCGCATCGGCTCGCTCGTCTTCAACTTCGGCGGACCGGGCGCCTCCGGGGTCCACACCCTGCCGTCGCTCGCCTCCGATTACGAGGGTCTCCGGGCCCGCTACGACCTGGTGAGCTTCGATCCGCGGGGAGTCGGCCGCAGCGTTCCCGTGGAGTGCCTCGACGACAGGGAGATGGACGAGTACGCGGCCGAAGACCCGACGCCCGACGACGCGGCCGAGGAGAAGACCTTCCTGGAAGGCATCGAGGACTTCACCAAGGCCTGCGAGGAGAACTCCGGTGACGAACTCCCGTACGTCGGCACCGTCAACGCCGCACGGGACCTGGACCTGATGCGCCAGGTCCTCGGCGACGACAAGCTCCACTACTTCGGCATCTCGTACGGCACCGAGCTGGGCGGCGTCTACGCCCACCTGTACCCGAAGAACATCGGCCGGGCCGTCTTCGACGCCGTCGTCGACCCGACGCTGGACACCGTCCAGAGCGCGCTCGGGCAAGTCAGAGGCTTCCAGCAGGCCCTCACCAACTTCGCGGAGGACTGCCTGGAGCGCGGTGACGCGTGCCGGCTCCCCGGCTCGTCCGTGCGGGAGATCGAAGACTGGATCATCAGTCTGCTGGACCGACTCGACAAGAAGCCGATCCGGGGGATCGGGGAGCGGATGCTCACCGAGGGGCAGGCGGCGAACGGCATCATCCAGACGCTCTACTCCAAGGAGTACTGGAAGCTCCTGGAGGAGGGCCTCGACGAGGCGGACGGCGGCAACGGGGCTCTGCTGATGGCGTTCTCCGACGCGCTGAACGGACGCTCCGAGAACGGCACCTACAGCAACATCCAGGCGGCGGGCACGGCCATCGGCTGTGTCGACACCAAGGCCCGCTACACCGTCGGCCAGGCCAAGGCCGTGGTGCCCGAGTTCCGCGAGGCCTCCCCGGTCTTCGGCGAGTACCTCGCCTGGGGACAGGCGAGCTGCAGCAAGTGGCCCGTACCGGGCACGTGGGACCACCCGGACGTCTCGGCGCCCGGCGCGCCGCCCATCGTGGTGGTCGGCAACACAGGCGACCCGGCGACCCCCTACGAGGGCACGAGGGCGATGGCTCAGGCGCTGGGCAAGGGCGTCGCGGTCCAGGTCACCTACGAGGGAGAGGGGCACGGTTCGTACAGCAGCAGCCCCTGCGTCAAGAAGGCCGTGAACGGCTACCTGCTGAACGGCCGGGTCCCCTCCGACGGCACGGTGTGCAGGTAGTGCCGGCGCGCGCCTTGCCTAGGATGCCGAATCTGTCTTCGACGACCGTTGGGATGTGTGGGATGAGACATCGGGTGCGAGCAGTGGCCCTGGCAACGGCGACGATCCTCGTGGCGGTCGGCGCGGCCGGATGCAGCGGGGACGGGACCGGCGACGCGCGCAACGGCGAATCCCCGTCCTCCGCCGGCTCCTCACCCGCGGCGAGCCCTGCCGGTGATCCTGCCCTGCCGGCCGGGCTGACCGGGCAGAAGCCCGACTGGAAGCGCTGCGAGGCCCCGACCAAGGCGCACGGCAGCTCCGCGCAGGCGCCCGGCGGCCAGTGGCAGTGCGCCACGGTCGAGGCCCCGCTGGACTACGGCGACCCGGCCGGGGAGACCATCGGCATCGCGCTGATCCGTTCCAAGGCCAAGGACCCCGAGAAGCGCATCGGCTCGCTGCTCTTCAACTTCGGCGGCCCCGGCGGCTCCGGCGTGGCGGCGCTGCCGCAGGCGGCCGAGGGCTACGGCAGCCTGCACAGCCGCTACGACCTGGTCGGCTTCGACCCGCGTGGTGTGGCGGAGAGCTCCGCGGTCGTGTGCCGTGGCGACAAGGAGACGGCGAGGTCGCTGGGCCTGGACGCCACTCCGGACACCGCGACGGAGGAGAAGACCTACATGACCGACGCGGCGGCCTTCGGCAAGGGCTGCGCCGAACGGTCCGGCCGGGTCGTCCCCCACGTCGGCACGGCGAACGCCGCACGCGACATGGACCTGATACGCCACGTCCTCGGCGACGACAAGCTCCACTATCTGGGCTTCTCCTACGGCACCGAGCTGGGTGGCGTCTACGCCCACCTGTACCCGAAGAACGTCGGGCGGCTGGTCCTCGACGCCGTGGTCGACCCGTCCGCCGACTACGCCGGGCACTCACGCAACCAGGCCCGCGGATTCCAGCGCGCGCTGGAGAACTACTTCAAGAGCCGGGGCATCAGCGCGGAAGAAGGCACCGGGCGCGTCGTGAAACTGCTGCGGCAGCTCGACCGCAAGCCGATACCCGCGGCCGACGGCCGACGGCTCACCGAGAGCCTCGCGCTGACCGGGATCATCCAGCCGCTGTACTCGCAGAGCAGCTGGAAGTACCTGACCCAGGCGCTGGACGCGGCGGAGAAGGGCGACGGCACGGGGCTGCTGCTGATGGCCGACTCGTACAACGACCGTGACGCGAGCGGTCGTTACGGCACCCAGAGCCATGCGCAGCGCGCCATTTCGTGCGCCGACGCCAAGGGCCGGGTGCTGCCCGCAGAGGTGCGTTCGCGTCACCTCGCCGAGTTCACCGACGTGTCCCCGGTCTTCGGCCCGTATCTGGCGTGGGACCTGGCCGGCTGGTGCGCCCAGTGGCCGGTGCCCGGCGAGTGGGAGACGCCGGAGGTCTCCGCCGAGGGTGCGGCGCCCATCCTGGTGATCGGTACGACGGGCGACCCGGCGACCCCGTACGAGGGTGCGCAGAAGATGGCCGACGAGCTCGGCAAGGGCGTCGGCGTACTGCTCACCAACAAGGGTGAAGGCCACGGCGCCTACGGAAGCGGGACGTGCGTGACGAAGACCGTGGACGCCTATCTGCTCGCTGGCAAGGTCCCGCAGACCGGCAGTACCTGCACCTCCTGAGGTGCCCCGGTGCCCGCAGCCGGCACGAGGAAGGCCCCGGACCGCTCGCCGCGGTCCGGGGCCTGTCTGTCGTCCGCGCAAGGCGCGGGCGCGCGCCGTACCTGCGGTGCGGCCGCCGGCGCGTCGCCGTCGGAGTACAGCAGTCCCGTCTTGGCTCCCAAAGCCCCTCCCCAGCGTTGCCGTCCATGGCGAGCGCACTATAGCCGCATGCGCCGACAAGGGGTTGGCTCAGTCAGCTGCCCGGCTGGGCCGTCCCTGGGCCGTGCGAGGCCGTCCAGTGCCGACCGACAACGACAGAAGCCCACGGCATCCGAGCTGTTCAGAGCCGTGGGCTTCCTCAGCCTCGCCGGTGAGCGAGACCCTTGATCAGTAGACCGGCTTCTCCGGCTCGATCTGGTTGACCCAGCCGATGACGCCGCCGCCGACGTGCACCGCGTCGGCGAAGCCCGCCGACTTCAGCACGGCGAGGACTTCCGCACTGCGGACACCCGTCTTGCAATGCAGGACGATCTTCTTGTCCTGGGGAAGGTCCTGGAGAGCGGTGCCCATCAGGAACTCGTTCTTCGGGATCAGCCGGGCACCCGGGATCGAGACGATCTCGTACTCGTTGACCTCGCGGACATCGATGATGTCGATGTTCTCGCCGTCCTCGATCCACTCCTTGAGCTGCTTGGGAGTGATCGTCGCGCCGGCCGCCGCCTCTTGGGCCTCCTCGGACACGACGCCGCAGAAGGCCTCGTAGTCGATGAGCTCGGTGACTGTGGGGTTCTCGCCGCAGACCGCGCAGTTCGGGTCCTTGCGGACCTTCACCTGGCGGTACTGCATCTCGAGGGCGTCATAGATCATGAGCCGGCCGACCAGCGGCTCACCGATGCCGGCGAGCAGCTTGATGGCCTCGTTCACCTGGATCGAGCCGATGGACGCGCAGAGCACGCCGAGCACGCCGCCCTCGGCGCAGCTCGGGACCATGCCCGGCGGCGGGGGCTCCGGGTAGAGGCAGCGGTAGCAGGGCCCGTGCTCGGACCAGAAGACGGAGGCCTGGCCGTCGAAGCGGTAGATCGAACCCCACACGTACGGCTTGTTCAGCAGCACACAGGCGTCGTTGACCAGGTAGCGCGTGGCGAAGTTGTCCGTGCCGTCGACGATCAGGTCGTACTGGCTGAAGATCTCCATCACGTTCTCGGCCTCGAGCCGCTCTTCGTGGAGGACGACGTTCACGTACGGGTTGATGCCCTTGACGCTGTCACGGGCGGATTCGGCCTTGGAACGGCCGATGTCGGCCTGGCTGTGGATGATCTGGCGTTGCAGGTTCGACTCGTCGACCTCGTCGAACTCCACGATGCCGAGCGTGCCGACACCGGCGGCCGCCAGGTACATCAGGGCCGGCGAGCCGAGTCCGCCCGCACCCACGGCGAGCACCTTGGCGTTCTTCAGCCGCTTCTGCCCGTCCATCCCGACATCCGGGATGATCAGGTGGCGGGAGTACCTGCGGACCTCGTCTACGGTGAGCTCGGCTGCGGGCTCGACCAGGGGTGGCAGCGACACGGGGGCTCCGTCGGTCGTTATGTCAGTACGGTTGTTCTCCTCGTAACACTGCCACGGCCCTCCTCATTCCGAGACACCACGTCCGATCTGCGAGACGATTTCGTCCCAGTAACCGGGCAGTGTCTCGAATGGCCCGATATGACCCTTTCCCTCCCATCGGCCGCCCCGGTCGGTGAAGAAGATCGTGCCCGCACCCTGCCACCGGGCGATGCGGGTGGCCTCCTCCAGGTGAGTACGGGGCACGCCGTGGACGAAGTGGACGAACCGTTCCGGCGGATACTCGGCCGTCCACTCCGCCACCTGTGACCAGCGGTACTCCGCCCAGGGCCCGGAGAAGGTGACCAGCTGGTCCGCGGCCTCCGCGTAGCCGGGGTACGGATGCGAACCGTGCCCCAGTACCAGGTGCCCGCCGTCCACCACGGCGTCCAGAGTGGCTGTGGTCCGGCGCACGTTCGCCAGATCGGCCCGCTCCGTGGGACAGCGGTCCAGCAGGAAGCCGTCGACCTTGTACCAGTCGAAGAAGTGCCGGGCGTCACGCACCACGTCGCCGAAGGCCCGCGACCCGTGGGACATGTCCAGGTGCCCCAGGACCCGCACGCCGGCATTGCGCAGCCGGCCGACGGCGTCCAGACAGTGAGGGTCGGGCCGGTCGCCCGGCCCTGCCGCGACGTTGAGGACGACCCAGTGCAGCGGTGTCCCCGGCCGGATCAGCTCGGCCCACTCGGTGGGAGCGAGCAAGGGGTGCGCGTAGCCGGGGACACCGAACCCCAGCCTTTCCGCTCCCGTGGCGGACAGCGGTGTGTCCGTAGTGGTCAGATGCGGCATGCCGCCTCCATCCAGATGTCGGCGAGGGACTCCTCGAGATTGATACGGGGACGCCAGCCGAGCCGGTCGCGGGCGGTGCGCACGTCCGCCTGCTGCCACGTTCCGCAACCGTCCGGATAAGGGGAGGGGGTCGCGGCGAGGTGCTCCACGATCGACTCGGAGCGCGGGCTGCCGATGACCGGGCGGCCGGGCGGCGCGTCCAGCTCGTGCAGGGCGCCCGCGTAACCGGCGACCCTGGCGAGGATCGAGGCGGCGTCCCTGAGCTTCACGGCACGGCCCGTGCCGATGTTGACGACGCCCTGCGCGGCCGAGAGCGAGGCGGCGTGCACCGCGCGCGCCACGTCACGCACGTCGACGAAGTCGCGCTGCACACCGAGTCCGCTGAGCTTGAGCTCCCCGTCGCCGGACTGCATGGCGCGCCGCATGGCTTCGGCGAGCCGACCGAGCGGGGAGCCGGCCGGTGTGCCGGGGCCGACGGGAGAGAAGACGCGCAGGACGACGGCATCCAGACCCGAGCCGAGCACCAGCTCGGTGGCGGCGAGCTTGCTCACCCCGTAGGGGCCGCCGGGGCGGGGGACGGCGTCCTCCGCGGTCGAAGAGCCCTGCTGCGAGGGGCCGTACTCGGACGCACAGCCGACCTGGACCAGCCGGGCGCCGCAGCCGCTGCGGCGCAGCGCCTCGCAGACGGTCGCGACAGCGACAGTGTTGTGCCTGGTCAGTTCGCGGGCGCCGCCGCGGGTGGCGCCCGCGCAGTTGATGACGACACCGGGGTGCACAGCGCCCAGGAAACGGGTCAGCGCTCCCGGGCTGCCGCCGGAGAGGTCGAAACGGACATCGGCGTCGTCGCCGCGGCCAAGGGCTGTGAGGTGCACGGCCGGGTCGGCGAGCAGCCGGTCGGCGACGAATCGGCCGAGGAATCCATTGGCACCGAGCAGGAGCACCCTCATCGCGCGGCTCCCCGGGGCCGACGGACCGGAGCTGGGTGTTTCGGTGTCATGTGGCTTTCTCCTTAGGGATGTTGCTGTCGGTGCCATGGCGGCCGGCTGCTCAGAGGCGTCGGCTCCGCGGAGTGCGGCGGATGCGACGGCGGCGTTCGGAGCAGGTCAGTGGGTGTGTGCCGAGGCCCGGGACAGTGCCGGTACGGCGTGGGCGAGCAGTCCGAGAGCGGCGACGCCACAGGCGAGAGCCGGTACGGCCGCGACGCCCCAGGCGGCGACGATCGCCTCCACGGGACGGGCCAGGGCTTCGAGACCGGGCAGGCGTCCCGCCAGCAGCAGGGCCGAGGCGGCCGCTTCGGCGGCGCACGCGGCGGCCAGGGCGTTCGCCGCGGGTCCCGCGAAGCCATGGACGATGAGCAGACGAGCGAGGAACAGCAGCGTGCCGAGCGCGGCCGTCGGGGCGAGTGCGGCGCCGGGGAGCACCAGCCCGGTCGCCGCGAGCAGCGCCATGAGCGTGCCCGCGTACAGGACGAGCGCCGCGAGGAGCAGCGGCCGCGCCCCGGCGGCGAACTCGTCGAGGCCCCGGCTCCGTTCGAGCCTGCGCCGGGCGAGCACGGAGAAGACGTGGGCGCACCAGGCGGCCGGGGCGACGGCCAGCGCGAGGCCCACGAGTGGCGCGGGGTCCATGGGCCAGGCGCCTTCGGGGCCGCCGGTGGTCACCTCGCGCAGGAGCCCCTGACCGTAGGCGGCGTGGGCGAGCAGGCACAGCGTCCACATCCGTACGGAGGCGATGCGACGGCCCTTCGCGCGCAGGGGCCCTCGGCGCAGGCACAGCGCGACCGTGACGACCACCGCGGCGGCGCCGGCCACGCCGACCACGGGCCGCAGCGCCCCTCCGGTGGCCGCGGCGCCGGCGACCGTGAGGGCGCACACGGCGCCCGGCAGCAGTGCCAGGAGGAGCCCGGGGGCGAGGAAGGCCCGGCCGGCGCGCGGATCGGCGGCGCGCGCCGGCTGGACCGGGGCGTCGGTGTGCTCCTTGCCTCGAGGCACACGCGCGTACATCTCCTCGGCGAGAGCGAAGACATCGCGGTGGCGGAAGCGTGCCGCGGTGCGGTCCGTGACTCCGTGCGCCTCGAGGCCCGCCGCGATCTCCAGCGGGTCGACGGCCTGCTCGCACAGTTCGCGGTGGCGGTGCATGAGCGCCTTGACCGGATCGGCAGGTCCCCGGCGTCCTTGCCGCGCACCGCTGTGGTCGCCGTCCGCGGCGACCGGGGCGGCGGCGGATGACCGCGACTGCCCCGGGCATACGGCGCCCGTCTCCTCATCGTCCGTCCGCGGCGCGCTGCCGGCCTCCGCTGACGGCTCTGCCGCCGCGGACGGCCGGTGGCCCGCGTCGGCGGCGGTCGCGGCGGCCAGTTCCTCGTGGAGCCGGGTGAGGTCCGCGAGGGCCAGGGCCGGGTCCGTGGCCCGCCCGGCGCCGGCCGGGTCCGCGTGCGCCGTGCTCCCGGTGACTCTGGGGGCCGTCATGGCTGTGTCTCCTTCGCCGTCTCCGGTGGGGCTCCGGCCGCGACGAGACGCGGCTCCTCGGCCCAACCGGGGGTGCGGGGGCGGGACGTCGCGCCGGTCCAGGGGGCCGAGACGTGACACTCGGCCGGGTGCGCGAAGGGCAGCGGCCCGCCGTCTGCGTCGACGACGTCCCGCTGGACCGGCGAATGCGACATCAGCTCCAGATAGATGCCGCGAAATGCCGTCAGATTCTGTTCAACAGTGAAGAGTTCGAGTGCGCGGGCGCGCGCCGCGGCGCCGAGTCGCTCCCGCCGTGCGCCGTCACGCAGTAGGGAGACGCAGGCGTCGGCGAGCGCCCGCGGATTGCGCGGGGGCACGACGAGCCCGGTGCCGCCGATGACCTCCACAACCGCGCCCACGTCCGTGGACACGGTGGCGCGACCACAGAACATCGCCTCCACGAGGCTGATCGGGAAGCCTTCGACGACGCTGGACAGGACGACCACTCCCCCTGCCGCGTAGGCGTCGACGAGCTCCGGCGCCTCGGGGCCCCCGATCTCCTCGAAGGAGACCGGGTTGTCGCCGACGGCATGGGCGCCGGCGGCCTCGTCGGGGAAGAGCTGGGCGGCGAGCGCCTTGCAGTGGGCGAGATAGGTGACCGCCTCCGGGCTCTGCGCGGGCGCGCCGAACAGCCGGAGCCTGGCGAGCGGTTCCGCCTTGCGGATCTCGGCGAAGGCGTGGAGCAGGGAGATGAGGTCCTTTGACGGCTCGATCCGTCCGACCCAGACGAGGGTGTGCGGATCGCCGGTGTCGGCGCTCTCGCCGACGGCCGCGAAACGATCCTCCTCCATGCCGGGATAGACCGTGCGCAGCTTCTCGCGGGCCGCGCCGCACCTCTCCTGCCAGCGCCGTGCGTGGGTGTTGCCGGGCGTGATGACGGACGCCTGCCGGTAGACCTCCGCGGCCAGCCGGCCGTGGAAGGAGGCGAGAAGGGCCCGGACCGGTGCGCTCAGCCCGGCGTCGGTGGCAGCAAGGTAGTGGGCGCGCAGCTGGACTCCGTACTCCGTGACCAGCAGCGGGACTCCGCAGAAGCGTTTGGCCAACAGGCCGGGCAGGGCTGCCGGTCCACCGGCAGCCGCGTGGCAGAGGTCCACCGCGCCGAGGCCGTCTTCGTCGTACCAACCGAGGATGAGGGGGCGCAGGGCTCGTTCGAGCCGGTCGGCGAAGGCCAGATGGTCCACCACCGTCGCCCCGTGGACGGTGCGGCGTGTGCCGGGCGCCCGGCAGGCCGACTCGAGGGCACGCACGGCCATCTCCGAGCGGAGGGCGGCGTACAGCCCGCCGTGCTCACGGGCGAGTTCCGCCAGTCCGTACAGCCCCTCGGCGAAACCGTCGCCGTCGGCGCACACAGCGGCGGCGAGGTCCTTGAAATGGCCGACGAAGCGCCGGCGTTCACGCCGCCCGTAGGTCCGACCGTCGTCCGCCGGCGCCCACAGGGCCGCCGTACGGACCCTGCGAACCTGCGGGGGGAGCTGGACGCAGCCCTGCTTCTCCTGCTGAGCGCTCCGGCTGAGGGCGTACAGGTCGAACTCGTGCTGCTCGAGCCCGCGCACCAGCCGGTCGCACCAGAGCCTGGACTCACCGGTCGCGTACGGGTAACCACCCTCCGTGATCAATCCGATCCGCACAGTCGCACCCCCGATCTCCCGTTGTGGGCGGCCGCCGTCGATTTCCGGCGACTCACAGCGGAACGACGTTAAGCGGACATGCCGGTGGCGCGACGGACGGTTGTCCGTCGCGCCACCGGAAGGGGTGAATGCACGTAACTTTCGCTGCCGGGGGGCGTTCCGTCGCGCTACGGCGCGACTCGCCTACAGAGGGTCAGGCTGCGGCCATTGCGCGGAAGGCGACTCAATCGCCGGGGTGCACCCATGGGTTGGCCCGGCACTTGATGCCGCCGACCTCCAGCGTCTTGGTCTGCTGCTGCATCACGGGCGCGAGAGCACCCTGGGTGGAGCAGTTCACGTGGTTGTAGCCGAGGCGGTGCCCGACCTCGTGATTGATGAGCATCTGGCGATACGCCAGCATCGCGTCGTCGCCGTAGGTCTCCGCGCCCTGCGCCCACCGGAACGCGTTGATCATCACGCGCTCGGTCGAGGCGGAGTCGCAGGAGACGTTGTCCACGGTCGTGTCGAGCCCCGACTTGGCGCACCAGACGGCGGTGGTCCCCGGGCTCGCCAGCGTGATGACGAACTCGGCCTCGCCCGACGAGATCCGCTCGAAGGTCATGGCCCCGCCGTGCGCCCAGCTGCGGTCGTCGTTCAGCGTCTCCTGGACGGCCCTGGCGAAGAGGCCGGCGTCCAGGCCGAGGCCCTTCTCGACATCGATGCGGTAGCTGACCTTGCGGCCCTTGCCGGGCGCCTTGTCGAAGCCGGGAACGGCCTCGAAGTCACCGGAGGCCTTGAGTTCCGGGTCGATCGGGAACTGCCGCGTCATCAGCTGCTGGTACGTGGGGGGCGCGGCCGGGGGTTTCGCGGCCTGGGGCGGGGTGGGCCTGCCCTCAGAGCGGTCGGGCCGCTGCTGCGCCTCCCGCTCCTCACCGGACGCCTGCGAGCCGATCTCGCCCGACCGGTCCATCGCGACCTGTCCGGCCACCACCACGGCGAGCACGGTGGTCACCGCGGCGGCCGCGATGCCCGTGAACGTACGGCCCTTGCCGCCCTTGGCGGGCGGTTCCCCGGCCGGCGCGGCGTCCGGGTCCGGAACGTCCTCGGCCTCGGTGTCCGCGGCGATCTCGGGCGGCCGCCCGTGCCCCGCTTCCCGGTCGGTGAACGAGTCGTAGGGGTAGTCGGGCGAGTACCGGTCAGGGCGCGGCGGGCGCGGGTCGGGGGCCCGGTCGAAGGCCTCGACGTACTCCCGGCGCGGGCCCGGTATCCGCGGCCCGGTGGTCATGGTGCGCGACTGGGGGGGCTGGACGCGCTGCGCGCCCTGCTCCGGCGGCGTTCCCTGCCAGTCCCCCCACGCGCCGCCGGGCTCCCGGTGCTCCGGGTGCTCTCCACGGGCGTGCGGCACCCCGTGGTCGGTGCCGTGACCGGGAGTGCTCCACCCGGGAGCGGGAGCGGGACCGGGCCCTGGCGCGAGCCTGCGGCGGCCGATGCCGGGTACGGCGGTCACGGCCTCCCGTTCACCGGAGTCCGGTCCACCGTCCGCGCCGGTGCGGGCTCCCTTCGGAAGAGGGCCCTTGCGGCTGTGTCGTCCCACGCCCCGGATCAGCTCCTACCGCAGTCGTCGAGCAGCTCCCGGAAGGCCTGGGCGACCGCTTCCGGGTACTCCATCATCGCAACGTGCCCGGCGTCCGGGAGCGTCAGCAGCCGGGAACCCCGGAACGCCGCTGCCGCCTTGCGCGCCATACGGTACGAGATCAGCAGGTCCTTGCGCCCGTAGACGAGGAGGGTCGGGGCGAGCACACGCTCCGCCTGACGCCACAGTCCCTGCTGTCCGCCGAGGGTGTAGGCGTCCACGATGCCACGCGCCGACCTGGTCATCGCGTCCCAGAAGTAAGGAAGGCTCATCCGCCGTTCCATCTCCTCGACGGCGTGGCGGAGGGCTTCGTCCGTCACCCGCGAGGGGTCTCCGTAACAGAGCGCCAGCACCCCGCGCGTGCGGCGCTCAGCGGTCCAGTCCTTGGTCATCCGCGCGAAGAGGCCGGTGATTCCCGGCACCGCGAGCAACGCGGTCGGCACGGCGGAGCGCTGCACACGGAGCTCGGGAAGGGCGGGCGAGACGAGGGTCAGCGTGCGCACCAGGTCGGGCCTGGCGGCCGCGACGCGGGTGCAGACGGCGCCGCCGAGGGAGTTGGCCAGCAGATGCACGGGGCCGCGGGCGCTCGCGTCGAGGAAACGGATCACCGCCCTGGCGTGACCGGTGACCGAGTAGTTGCCGTCGTCCGGCGGCGGGGAGTCCCCGAAGCCGGGCAGGTCGATCGCCTCACCGTCCACGACGTCCTCGAGCTGCGCCATCAGCGCCGACCAGTTCTGCGAGGACCCGCCCAGTCCGTGCACGTACAGCGCGGGCGGCAGTCCGGTGCGCGCCGGAGGGCGGGAGCGGACCGTCAGGGTGAGCCCAGGCAGGGACACGGAACGGAGCTTCTCGCCGTCGGCGACGCGCACCGTCGCGACCTTCGGGGCCATCGCGGCACTGAGGGCACGGGCTCCCGGCAGCTCGGTCGAAGACATGCGGCAATGTTACGAGACGATCACGCAGTGCTTGATGTGTTCGGTGTCACACATCACTTGCGTCCCGCCGGGCACCCGGACCTCGTCAACGAATCACCACGTAGCGACATGAATCAGTACCTCATAGGCTCGTATCAAAAGCGCGCTCTCCATTGAAAGCGGTGCCGCATGTCAGTCGATCCGACCGATCCCGAGACCTTCGAGGAAGACGACAACGAGAACAGTGCGACGCACGCCGCGGAGGTCCCCGAGGCCGATGCCGCCGAGCAGCACACCGACGTGCGCGCCGAGCGCGACGACCCGATGAATCACGTCGACCCGGCCGCCGCGAACGAGGCGGACGCCGTAGAACAGACCCGCGTGGTCAAACTCGATGAGGACGACTACCGGTGACCTGCCGCCCGTTGCCCCGGTATGTCCGGGGAAGGGGCGCGAACCGGCAGCTACCGAGACTGTCCGGTCCGTGAAATCCTGCGTCCGCACGACGCACAGCCGGGTTACCCAAAAGTACGATGGCGGGCGCGGCGCACAGCGCGCGCGGAGCCCCGCGCCTGGCCGGACAACTCTTGGTCGAAGAAGAGTCTGCCCGAACTGTGCTTGTCAGAACTGTGCTTGTTCTTACATTGGGAGGCGGCGTGACAGCCATCGAGCAGACAGAGGCGGCGCGCCCGCGGGGCACACGCCTGCCACGCCGAGCCCGCAGAAACCAGCTCCTGGGCGCCGCCCAGGAAGTTTTCGTGGCTCAGGGATACCACTCGGCGGCGATGGACGACATCGCCGAGCGTGCGGGGGTCAGCAAGCCCGTGCTCTACCAGCACTTCCCGGGCAAGCTCGAGCTCTACCTCGCGCTCCTGGACCAGCACTGCGAATCGCTGCTCCAGGCCGTCCGCGGCGCGCTCGCCTCGACGACGGACAACAAGCTCCGCGTCGCCGCCACCATGGACGCCTACTTCGCCTACGTAGAGGACGAGGGCGGTGCGTTCCGGCTGGTCTTCGAGTCGGACCTGACCAACGAGCCCGCGGTCCGCGAGCGGGTGGACCGGGTGTCGTTGCAGTGCGCCGAGGCCATCTCCGACGTGATCGCGGAGGACACGGGCCTGTCCAAGGACGAGTCGATGCTGCTGGCGGTGGGTCTGGGCGGCGTCTCCCAGGTCGTCGCCAGGTACTGGCTCTCCAGCGGCTCGGCCATCCCGCGCGACACCGCGGTCCAGCTGCTCACGTCGCTGGCCTGGCGCGGTATCGCCGGCTTCCCGCTGCACGGCACCGAGCAGCAGCACTGAGACCCGGGCCCCCGGCCGGGGTCCGGCGTCAGGGCTGTTCGCTCCTGGCGTTTCCGGGCGGCGCCTGACGGCTGCCGCCTTGGGGCTAATGTGTGCTGCGTACGGCGCGGTGACCGCGCAACGCACTGACCGTTCGGAGGGACATAGCCGTGGAGGTCAAGATCGGCGTGCAGCACGCGCCCCGGGAGCTCGTTCTGGAGAGCGGGGAGTCCGCCGAGGAGGTCGAGCGCGTCGTGGCAGAGGCGCTGGCCGGCAAGTCGCAGCTGCTCAGCCTCACGGACGAGAAGGGCCGCAGGGTCCTGGTGCCGGTCGACAGGCTCGCCTACGTCGACATCGGCGAGTCGACGACGCGGCGCGTGGGGTTCGGCGCGCTGTAGCGCGACGGCGGCGCACGCCACGGGCTGTGTCCGGGCGAGCGTGGTGAAGCATGTTCGCAAGAGGGCCCGGCGGGACGACCGCCGGGCCCTCTTCGCTGCTCAGGGCTGCCCGAACCGCCGAAGGAGGGTTGCGTTCCGTGCCCGCCGGGTAGTACGGGCTACGACCGTCCAGCCCAGCCCGGCGTCCGTGAGGAGATCAGCAGTGCTCTTGGAATCGCTCGGTTCAGTCCTGCTCGGGCTCGCACTCTCCTGGGCGGCGGTCCATCACCTCGGCGACCGGCTTCCCTCCCGCAGGGCGGTCTTCGCCACCGGTGCGGTGGGGGCACTCTTCGGCGCGTACGTGACACACGTGGCGCTCGGGCCCGGCCACAGTCTCGCGACCTTGCTGGGGGCCGTGGCGATCGGGGCGGTGCTGCTCTCACTGCTGATCCGCCCGTCGACCCGCAGACTGCGCCGCGCGTTCCCTTTCTGAGCCCGCACGATGTCCGGCCGCCCCAAGGACGGCCGGAGGACGAGACCGGCGACGCACCGGACGGCGGACCGGGCGAGGCACCGGGCAGGCGCCCCGGCGACGGACCGGACCCCGGCGACGACGCCGGGACTCAGGGCCCCGGGGAGCGCATTTTATGCCCCTTCCCGAAGCCGTTCCCCGCCCGGTGAAGCCGTTTCCTATGCCGCCAGGCCCAGTGCGGCCATCCGCTTGGTGTGAGCCTTGGTGATCCGGGAGAACATCTCACCGACCGCTGCCAGGTCGAAGCCGTCCGCCACACCGCCCACGAGCATCGTGGACAGCGCGTCCCGCTCCGCCACGACACGCTGCGCCTGGGACAGGGCCTCTCCCATCAGCCGCCGCGCCCACAGGGCAAGCCGGCCACCGACCCGCGGGTCCGCCTCGATCGCGGCACGCACCTTCTCCACGGCGAAGTTCCCGTGGCCGGTGTCGTCGAGCACGGCGAGCACCAGGGCGCGGGTGTCGCTGTCCAGGCGGGCGGCCACCTCGCGGTAGAAGTCACTGGCGATCGAGTCGCCCACGTAGGCCTTGACCAGGCCCTCCAGCCAGTCGGACGGCGCGGTCAGCCGGTGGAAGTCGTCCAGGGCCTGGGCAAACGGCTCCATCGCGGCCGTCGGCTCCGCGTCGATGGCCGTGAGCCGGTCACGCAGCCGCTCGAAGTGGTGGAATTCGGCGGAGGCCATCTTCGCCAGCTCGGCCTTGTCGCCGAGCGACGGCGCCAGCTTGGCGTCCTCCGCGAGCCGCTCGAATGCCGCCAGCTCGCCGTACGCGAGTGCCCCGAGCAGGTCCACGACGGCGGCACGATACTGCGGTTCCGCGGACGCCGCAGCCCAGTCCAGGGCGGCGATCCCGGTGTGACCGGTGGATTCAGTGGCGTTGTCAGGCGTCTCCATGAACGGCACAATAGCCCGCCCGCCGCACGGGGGAAGGGCCTGGTCAGCAACGCCGCAAACACAGTCCTCGTGAATTCACCCAACACACATGCGCGAATCCGGGGTACAGTGGTAATGCGCCTGCTGAGCGTTCAGAGTATTTCTGTGCCCTCGGTAGGCCGTCTGATGAATGAGGATGCCCGGTCGGTGGCCCGATCGGCTCCGACCCCGACCGCCCTCCACGCGGATCATGCGCACAGTTGCGCAAGACCGCAGATGAGGGGCCCCCTCAGCGGTACGAGCGCTCGAGCGACGGCAGTGGTCCCGCGCCATCCGGCCGATGCACGGCCGGTCCAGTACCCAGGTGCGGTACGACCCCCAGCGTTCGCCTCGCGCCGCGTCTCACAGAAGAGGCAACACCCTGACTACGCAGACTTTCCGGGACCTCGGGATCCTCCCCGAGACCGCCGAAGCCCTCGAGGCCGTCGGCATCGTTTCCCCCTTCCCCATCCAGGAGATGACGCTCCCCGTCGCGCTCTCCGGTTCCGACGTCATCGGCCAGGCCAAGACCGGCACCGGCAAGACCCTCGGATTCGGCCTGCCGCTGCTGGAGCGCGTCACCGTCCCCGCGGACGTCGAGGCCGGCCGGGCGAAGCCCGAGCAGCTGACCGACGCCCCCCAGGCCCTGGTCGTCGTCCCCACCCGCGAGCTGTGCACCCAGGTCACCAACGACCTGCTGACCGCCGGCAAGGTCCGTAACGTCCGTGTGCTCGCCATCTACGGCGGCCGGGCGTACGAGCCCCAGGTCGAGGCGCTCAAGAAGGGCGTCGACGTGATCGTCGGCACGCCCGGGCGCCTGCTGGACCTGGCGGGCCAGAGGAAGCTCGACCTCTCGCACGTGCGCGCCCTGGTCCTCGACGAGGCCGACGAGATGCTCGACCTGGGCTTCCTGCCGGACGTCGAGAAGATCATCCAGCAGCTGCCCGCCAAGCGGCAGACCATGCTTTTCTCCGCGACCATGCCGGGCGCCGTCATCGGTCTCGCCCGCCGCTACATGTCGCAGCCCACGCACATCAGCGCCACCTCGCCCGACGACGAGGGCGCGACCGTGCGCAACACCACGCAGCGCGTCTACCGCGCGCACTCCATGGACAAGCCCGAGATGGTCTCGCGCATCCTGCAGGCCGAAGGCCGCGGACTCGCGATGATCTTCTGCCGTACGAAGCGCACCGCGGCGGACATCGCCGACCAGCTCGCACGCCGCGGTTTCGCCTCCGGAGCCGTGCACGGCGACCTGGGCCAGGGCGCCCGTGAGCAGGCGCTGCGGGCGTTCCGCAACGGCAAGGTGGACGTGCTCGTGTGCACCGACGTCGCCGCGCGAGGCATCGACGTCGAGGGTGTCACGCACGTCATCAACTACCAGTCGCCCGAGGACGAGAAGACCTACCTCCACCGCATCGGCCGCACGGGCCGCGCGGGAGCGTCCGGCACCGCCGTGACACTGGTCGACTGGGACGACATCCCGCGCTGGCAGCTCATCAACAAGACACTGGACCTGGGCTTCCCGGACCCGCCGGAGACGTACTCCACGTCGCCGCACCTGTTCGAGGAGCTGAACATCCCGGCCGGCACCAAGGGCGTCCTGCCGCGTGCCGAGCGCACGCGCGCCGGTCTGTCCGCGGAGGAGGTCGAGGACCTCGGCGAGACCGGTGGCCGCGGCCGCCGGACCGCGTCGGCCCCGGCGGCCCGCGAGGAGCGCCCGGCCCGTACGCGTGCGCCGCGCCAGCGTCGCCGCACCCGCGGCGGGGAGACGACGGCCGGGACGGCCGTGGCCGAGGCAGCCGTTCCCGAGCAGGCCGCCGGCGAAGCGTCCGTCGAGCCGCGCACGCCCCGCCGACGGCGTCGCACCCGGGTGGGCGCGCAGGCGTCCGCCGAGGCGACGGCCGTCGTCGAGACGGTCGAGCAGACCGCTGCCGTCGTCGAGGCGGAGACTGAGGCGGAGACGGAGACGGCCAAGCCGCGCCGCCGCCGTACGCGCGGCGCCGCGCAGGCCGTCGTCGCCGAGGCCGAGGCGGTCGTGGAGACCGCGGCCGAGTCCGAGCCCGAGGTCAAGCCCCGTCGCCGCACCCGTGCCACGAAGGCCGTCGACGCTGTCGACACCGTCGAGGCCGTCGAGGCCGTCGAGGCCGGCATCGCAACGGTGGAGCCGGAGGCGGTCGTCGAGACCAAGCCGCGCCGGACCCGGACGCGTGCGGCCAAGGCGGTCGACACCGCCGAAGCCACCGCCGCCGAGGCGAAGCCCCGACGGACGCGTGCGGCCAAGGCCGTCGACACCGCCGAGGCGGCAGTGACCACCGAGGCCGACACCGAGACGAAGCCGCGCCGGTCCCGCGCCCGCAAGGCCGTCGACACGGCAGAGGCCGTCAAGACCGACGCAGAGGCGAAGCCCCGGCGGACGCGTGCGGCCAAGGCCGTCGACACCGCCGAGGCGGCAGTGACCGCCGAGGCCGACACCGAGGCCAAGCCCCGCCGGACCCGCGCCCGCAAGGCCGCGGAGCCCAAGGCTGCGGTGGCGGCCGAGACCACAGTGAGCGCCGAGACCGGCGTGGAGCCGGAGGCGAAGCCGCGTCGGACGCGTGCGCGCAAGGCTGTGGCGCAGCCGGAGAGCTGACGCCCACGCACCTCATCACGGCCCGGCCCCGGGAAGGGGCCGGGCCGTTGTGTTCCCCCGCCTTCCCGGTGCCGGCTCCGCCCGGAGCCGGTACCGTCTTGCGCCACGGGAGGCGCCCGAGCCGGACCGGAGTCGCCTCGCGACTCCGGTCCCGCGGCGTTCGAGGCGGGGGTGAAGGGGCGGGATGGGAGAACACGCCCGGCGCATCGGCGCCGCCCGCCCCCGTTCGGCCTCCCCCGGGTTAGCCTCGTCCGCATGAGCCGGCCGCCCACCTTCGTTCCGCCCGCCTGCGCACGTTCCTGCGCGCTCCCCACCTCGCGCGGCGCGTTCGCCGTGCTCGACGCGCGGCCGTCCGGGGACGTGCGCGGCACCGCGCTGCTGCTGCCCGGGTACACCGGCAGCAAGGAGGACTTCATCGCGCTGCTCGAGCCGCTGACCGCGGCCGGCTATCGCGCCGTCGCGGTCGACGGCCGCGGCCAGTACGAGACGGCCGGCCCTGCCGATCAAGCCGCCTACGGCCAGGACGAGTTGGCGCGGGACGTACTGGCCCAGGCGGCGGCGCTGGGCGGTCGGCTGCACCTCGTGGGGCACTCGCTCGGCGGCCAGATCGCCCGCGCCGCCGTCCTCATGGACGCTTCGCCGTTCGTGACGCTGACACTGATGTCGTCCGGGCCGGCGCAGATCAGTCCGGCCCAGCAGCAGCGGGTGAAGCTGCTGAGCGACGCGCTCGCGGTGATGCCGATGGACCAGGTGTGGGAGGCGATCCTCGCCTTCGACGCGCCGGAGGACGCGGCGGAGGAAGCCACGGAGGACCGTGAGGACCTGCGGCGCCGATGGCTGCTGCACAATCCGGCCCAACTTCTCGCCACGGGAAGGCAGTTGCGAAACGAACCGGACAGGGTCGCCGAACTCGCCGCCGTACGGCCGCCGCACACGCATGTGCTGTCGGGCGAGCGCGACGACACCTGGCCGGTGCCGCTGCTGGACGCGATGGCAAAAGCGCTGGGGGCGCACCGGACGGTGATCGCCGGTGCGGAGCACTCCCCGAACACCGACCGCCCCGCGGAGACCGCCGCCGCGCTCGTCCGGTTCTGGGCTCAGCACTGAGTCGATCCGGGGGCCGGATCGTACGGCTCCCGGAGGAGCAGTCAGTACTGGGACTGGAGGTGCTGCCAGAAGCCGTCACGCAGCGCGCGCCGGAGCAGCGCGTGCCCGCGCAGCGAGCGCTGGAGCCGCCGTTCCGCCTCGATGAGCAGGTCCTGGTCGACGGACCCGGGCAGGTAGGGGTGGCCGGGAAGCAGTTCGGCCAGCTCGGCGCGACCGCGCTCGCCCAGCCAGGTCGCGGCGATCTGCGCGCCCACGAAACGCACTTCGTCACGGGAGGGCGGCGGTGAGCCCTCGTTCTCGTAGGTCGTCACCGGCCTGCGGGTGATGTAGGGACGGCAGAAGTCGAGGTCGAAGGTGCGCTGGCTGTCCACCTCCCACAGCAGCGGCTCGGCCTGGTTGCGGCCCTCTCCCGCCTCGATGCCCCAGAGGTGGACCCGTGCGCCGTACCCCTGGGCCGCCTCGACCGCGGAGACCAGGTCCTCGTCGCCGCCGACGAGCGCCGCGTCACTGATGGCGCGGTGCCGGGCGAGGGACTCCAGGTCGGTGCGGATGAGGGAGTCGACGCCCTTCTGCTGGTTGTTGGCGTTGAGGTTGCCGAGGCGCACCTTGACGTCGGGCAGCTCCGCGATCGCCTGCTGCTCGGAGGTGTGGATGCGGCGCCTGGCGCCGTCGTACCAGTAGACCCGCAGCAGCCGGCTGTCGGCGAAGATCGTGCGCGCCTTGTCGATAAAGGCTTCGATCAGACCTTCCGCGTCGAGGTCGAAGGAGCGCCGGTCCTCCGTGCCCGCCACAAGCAACCCGGCCGCAGCATAGACGTAACCGGCGTCGACGAAGATGGCATGGGTGGAGGGGGTCTTCGCGACCTCGGCGAGCATCCGCTGCAGGAGCTCATTGGTGCGCTCCAGGCGGCCGGCGATCTGGTTGATCTCTGCGTCGTTCATACGGGGCTCATTGTCCGTGTCCGGAGCGCTACCCGCCAGTAGTTAGGCATCCGAAAAATTTCCTTAGCGTAGGGAATGTTTGCAGGATGCATCCCGTTGACACCCGTATACACGGACGGGGACTTCCGTCTGTGAGCCACTCAGTTCTCCTGCAGGAGGATCAGACGAAGGGAGAAGCGCTTGCGCTTCGAGATCATGCGACTGGACGACATCGACGGCACGGCTGTCGACAGTACGGTCGTGGACGCCGCCTCCGTCAATCGGATCGTGCAGCAGGCCGCCTACACCGGCCAGCGCATCTACATCCGGCCCGCCGACACCGACGTTGCTTCATAACGCCTGACCAGCTCGACGACGCGCGACGCCCCCGTACGGACGAACCGTACGGGGGCGTGCTGCGTCCCGGCGCCGGTCAGGCGCCCTGGACGACCTGGGTCACGCCGTTGATGATCTGCTGCACCGCTATCGCGGAGAGCATCATGCCGGCGAGCCGGGTCACCAGGACGACGCCGCCGTCCTTGATCAGGCGGATGATCACCAGTGAGTAGCGCATGGTCAGCCAGAGCACGACATGCATGGCGACGATCGCCGCCCACACGGAGACCTGCTCGCCCGCCCCGTCCGCGTGCTGCACGGCGAGGATCACGGAGACGATGGCGCCGGGCCCCGCCAGCAGCGGCATGCCCAGCGGCACCAGCGCCACGTTGACGTCCTTGGTCTGCTTGGGCTCGTCGGTCTTGCCGGTGAGCAGGTCCAGGGCTATCAGCAGCAGCAGCAGTCCGCCGGCGATCATCAGCGCGGGGACGGAGACATGCAGATAGTCGAGGATCTGCTGGCCGAGTATGCCGAAGACGGTGATGACACCGAAGGCGACGGCCACGGCCTGCCACGCCATGCGGCGCTGCACCTTGGTGGCGCGGCCTGAGGTGAGGGCGAGAAATATGGGCGTGATCCCGGGGGGATCCATGATGACGAAGAGGGTCAGGAACAGGGAGCCGAAAACGGCAGCGTCGAACACAGTGAGGGCCTTGCGGAAGAGGGTTGTACGAGGTGGGCAAGCGTGGGTGAGGGCGCGTCCCGTGTGATCGAGGACGTCAGGACGCCAGGTACGGGGACGCCCTAGGAAACGGCTCCGCCCGTGCCCGGCACCGGGAACGCCCCGGTGGCGCGGCGAGTGATCTCGCCGTAGATCTCGGGATCGGTGGTGTATTCGCCGAGCCGGCAGGTCTTGCGGCTGCCGTGGTAGTCGCTGGAGCCGGTCGTCAGCAGACCGAGGTCCCGGGCGAGGCCGCGCAGCCGGTCGCGGGTCTTCTGGTCGTGGTCCATGTGGTCGACCTCGATGCCGTCGAGGCCGCACGCGGCGAGCTCCGCGATCGCGGCGTCGGGGACCACCCGGCCTCGCTTCACGGCGAGCGGGTGGGCGAGGACCGTGACCCCGCCGGCGGCCTTGACCAGTCGGATCGCCGTGAAGGGATCGAGCTCGTGCTTCTCCACGTACGCACGGCCGCCGTCGGCCAGCCACTGGGGCGTGAAGGCGTCGGAGACGCAGGACACGACGCCCAGCTCGACGAGGGCCTCCGCCACGTGGGGCCTGCCGACGGAGCCGTCCCCGGCGATACGGGCGACCTGCTCCCACTCGACGGGCACACCGAGGTCCCGGAGCTTGCCGACCATCGCCCGGGCGCGCGGCACCCGGTCGTCGCGCACGAGCTCCCGCTCGCGCAGCAGGTCGGGCTCCTCGGCGTCGAAGAGGTACGCCAGCATGTGGACACTGATGCCGTCGAGGCGGCAGGAGAGTTCGGCGCCGGTGACGAGAGTCACTCCCGCGGGGACGGCCGCTGTGGCCTCCGCGTGGCCGCGAGTGGTGTCGTGGTCCGTGAGCGCGACGACGTCCAGACCGGCGGCCGCCGCGTTACGCACCAGCTCGGCCGGGGTGTCCGTGCCGTCCGAGGCCGTGGAGTGGGTGTGCAGGTCGATGCGCACGACGCGTGACTCCGGGGCTCGGGGCGGACAGGGGACACCTCAGGATAACTGCCGCACCAGCACGCCCCGGCCGCCCTCGGAGCGCACCCCGACCGCCCTCCGGCGGCCGACGGGAACGGTCCGCTACGACAGGAGTCGCGGCGACAGGGCACCGCACGGCAGCAGTTCGACCTCCGCGCCCGCGTCCCGCAGGTCCGTGAGCACCAGCTCGTCGTACATCAGCAGCCCGGACTGCTCCGGCCAGACCACGGCCCACAGCCACAGGCCCCGCGCTTCGCCGGCGAACACCGCCCGGTCGTCGGGGGCACCCTTGACATGCCACAGCGGGGTGGGCCGGCCGGCCGCGAGCACCTTGGCCTGCGACGGCTTGTCCACTTCGATGTGCGGCCCGGGGTCGGGACCGTCGATACCGGCGTAACGGGATCCGAGGCCGACGCCCAGCTCCTCGGCGATCAGCAGCAGCTCCCCGATGCCGCCGAGCGGCCCCGGGCCGGAACACGCGACGGCCGTCGCCCGGCCGCCGCTGCGGTCGTCGCCCGCATAGGCGACGCCGGTGTAGAGCCAGCCGACCGGAAGGGGCCAGGGCATCCACACGGGGACCTGCGCGCGGTGCACGACGACACCGAGGGCCTCGACACTGGGCGGGATCACCGGCTGCAGCGGGTGCACGGCGCCGTGCACATCGCACTGCCAGGAGTCGGCAAAGAGACCGGGCGCCCTCACCCGGCCACCGCACTTCGGGCAACTGGGTTCGCCCCTCATAAGGGTCAACGGTCCTCTCCGGTGGACGCCGCGTCAAGGACGATCACCCGTCCGGAGCGCGCCTCCGTCCCGGTGAAAGTAGATGCATCGATCACTTATCAGGTCATGTGACGTCCGGCCCGGCATCGAACGGTCCGAACCGCACGAAGCCACCCGATCGGATCAACGGCCTGCTCCGGGAGACGCGGCCGCCCAGGTGCGGACGACAGGCCTCGGCCCGCACCCTGGAGGCCCGGGCTGAAACCGCGTCACATTCCGCGTCCCGGCCAACATCCTTGAACCGGGCCGTGGTTCAGTCCAGCGTCACGGACCGGCGCAGCGGATCGCGCAGGTCCGTCCCGTGCGTCAGCCAGCGTTCCTGGAGTTCCGCCGCGCCGTGCACCCTCTTCCAGGCCGCCTCGTTCGACGTCATGGGCAGCAGGGGCAGGAAGCGCACAGGGTCCATCGGGTCGCCCAGCTCCAGGTCCTCCACCAGCCCGCCGGGCTCCGCGACGAGCACGGAGCTGAACGGCGCGGAGGGCCACAGCGCGTCCCCCACGTCGAGCGACGCACCCGGCGCCACGACCACCCCCTCCACCTGCGGGGAAGCGGCCAGGACCGCGAGCGGCCGCAGCACCTTGTCGGTGTCCGCGAGGCCGGCCCGTACGGTCAGCACAAGCTCCGCGCGCGGGCCCTTCACCGGATCGGCGAGGGCCGCGGTGGGGTCGGTCATCGGGTGGGCGGACATGCCGAGAGTGGCGTAGCGCACGATGTCCTTGTCGCCGTCACGGTCCCGGAAGCGCAGCACCTCGATGCGGTCGGTGCCCAGGAAGGTCACCGCGGCACGGGCGTCCGGTTCCCCAAGGGCGCTGCGCAGCCGGGCTTCGACAAGAGCAAGAACGTCTTCCATGTCGCGAGCATAAAACGCGTAAGGAGCGGGCAAACACAGGGATTGACCCGTAGTCGGCTGATAGGCTTGGCCGCTGGTCGGGACGGACACAGAAGTGTTGCCTTCAAGTCCTGACGACACGTCGTCCCTCACGGGGGACCGGCCGGAGGAGGTGAGGCTGCGGTGGATCGAAGTCGATCGTGCAGTACCAGCAGCTCTTCCGCACGGCACCGTTCCCTTCGCCGGTCCTGACCCGACGAACCGGAATCCGGTGTACTGAGGCCTTTCCCGCACGGGGCCCCACGGCTTTTCGCACGACGGAAGAGCGCGAGCACTTCGTTTTTGCCTGTCTGTAGCGAACGCCGTCACCGCGCTCCCGCGGTGCCGCCCGCTTTGCGGACGTACGACTCACGTCCCCATTCCGGGCTGTGCCACGCCACCGCCGACGGCCTCTCCGTGAAGGAGCCAGCCATGTCGATGATCCGTGACCTGCGCGCAGCGGTCCGCCCCTCGCTGCGCAAGAGCAGCACCCCGTACAACGGCTACGACACCACCCGTGACCCCTCCGCCTCCAGCGCGGTCGTCGACTGCGCCGTCTACCGTGACGGCCGGCGCCTCGAGAGCACCGCGTGCCTGACGCCCCACGAGGCGATGCTGCGGGTGCGGGAGGGCGGCGGCTTCGCCTGGATCGGACTGCACGAGCCGACTGAGGCCGAATTCGCCGGTATCGCCGCCGAGTTCGGACTCCACCCGCTCGCCGTCGAGGACGCCGTCCACGCCCACCAGCGGCCCAAGCTGGAGCGGTACGACGACACTCTGTTCACCGTCTTCAAGACGATCCACTACGTCGAGCACGCGGAGCTCACCGCCACCAGCGAGGTCGTTGAGACCGGCGAGGTGATGTGCTTCACCGGCCGGGACTTCGTCATCACGGTGAGGCACGGCGGCAAGGGCTCGTTGCGCGCACTGCGGCACGGCCTCCAGAAGGACGCCGAGCTCCTCTCCAAGGGTCCCTCCGCGGTGCTTCACGCCATCGCCGACCATGTGGTCGACGGCTACATCGCGGTCGCGGAGGCCGTGCAGGACGACATCGACGAGGTGGAGATCGACGTCTTCTCCGCGCCGGCCAAGGGCAGCCCGCGCGGTGGCGACGCGGGGCGGATCTACCAGCTCAAGCGCGAGGTGCTGGAGTTCAAGCGGGCCGTCTCCCCGCTGCTGCGTCCGATGCAGCTGCTGAGCGAGCGGCCCATGCGGCTCGTGGACCCCGACATCCAGAAGTACTTCCGCGACGTCGCCGACCACCTCGCACGGGTGCAGGAAGAGGTCATCGGCTTCGACGAGCTGCTGAACTCCATCCTCCAGGCCAACCTGGCCCAGGCGACCGTCGCCCAGAACGAGGACATGCGCAAGATCACCTCCTGGGCGGCGATCATCGCCGTCCCGACGGCGGTCTGCGGCATCTACGGCATGAACTTCGACCACATGCCGGAGCTGAAGTGGAAGTACGGCTACCCCTTGGTGCTCACGGGCATCGCGGTGGTCTGTTTCGCCATCCACCGCACGCTCAAGCGCAACGGCTGGCTGTAGTACGAGAGCCGGTCGATAGGCTGCGCGCATGACATCGCATCTGCTCGGCCGGGCGCTCGTCGAGGAGGCCACCAAGAAGTCGGGCCTCATCTGGGTGCGTGGCGACGGCCCCGCGCGTGCCCTGTGGCACGTCTGGCACGAGGGCGCCGCGTGCATCGTCGGCGACGGGCCCGGCGAGCAGCCGCTGCCGGGCCTCGTGGACGGCGCGGACGCGGAGGTCACCGTACGCAGCAAGGACAAGGGCGGCCGGCTCGTCGCCTGGTCGGCCCGGGTGAGCGAGCTCGCCCCGCACTCCGAGGCGTGGGAGGCGGCCGTCGGCGAGCTCAAGGGCAAGCGGCTGAACGCCCCGGACGCGGAGCGGATGACCGAGCGCTGGGCGCGTGAATGCCGGGTGCTGCGCCTCGAGCCGCGGGACGCGGTCACCGACCTGCCCGACGGCTCGCTGGCGGCCGCGCCTCTTCCGACCGCCGCGACGACCCGTCGGCCTGTTCCGGCGGCACTGCCGAGGCTCCTGCTGAAGCGGCGCAAGCGTCGCGGCTGATCCGGCTGCGGCGGCTCAGGGCGCCCGGAGGGAAGCAGCAGGGCGGTAAGGGGGCCTGCCCGTTTTCGGGAAGTGGGGACCCCACGGCCGCCGGGGGCCGCCCCCGGCGGAGGCAGGGGAAACGCCCCGGGCGGCGGCCCCGCGCCCCAGCGCGAGTCAGGAGCCCTGCGCGCAGCTCACGGGCTCAGCGCGCAGGTCAAGAGCTCTGCTCGGATGTCAGGAGCTCTGCTCGGAGGACTTCGGGAGCTGCTTGCCGTAGTCGACCGTCTCGTCCTTCGACGGCTCGGCCAGCGGGAAGTCCTTGTCCCAGTCGCCCAGCGTGAGCACCCCCGCGCCGCCGGCCCGGGTGAACTGCAGCGGATACGGCTTGCCCTCCAGGGACACGTCGAGGACACCACCCCTGCCGCCGTCGCCCGCCGTGACCTTGATGGTGCGCACCCCGCCGACGCGGGTCCGGTCTCCCTTGCTGAGCTTGCCCTCCATCCCGAGCAGCCCGTCGAGCAGCACGTCCATGTCGGTGAAGCCGCGGAACTGCTTGTACGAGGGGTCGCCCTTGGGGACCTTCACGTACTTGTCGGCGAGCTTCTTCGCCGCCTCGAGGTCCGATTCGCTCGGCTGCTTCTCCTCGTCGCCGTCCGCGTGGCTCCAGAAACCGGCGTCGGCCTTCAGGAAGAGGGTGTCGCCGATCCTCAGCAGCTCGAAGGCGTTCTCCTTGGACGTGAGCGAGCCGGTGCCGCCGTCGTGCTTGAGCCGCATGTTCAGCTTGTAGGTGCCGCCCTTGCTGACGAGGGTGCCGGAGAGGCGCACCGAGGCCGCGGCGTCGGCCGCCGTCCGCGCCTTGGTCTCGATCTCCTCCGCCGACAGCTTCCCGATCCCGTTCGTCCCCGCGTCGGGGTCCTCACCGCACGCACCGAGGGCGATGGTCAGCCCGGCACACAGCACCGCGGAGAGCCCGGCCCGGCGTGTTCGGCCGGCCGGAGGGAGGGGAGTCACCAGCGCACTGCCTCTCATCTGTGGGGAATGGCAGACCGCAGCGTACCTGTGCGGGGTGCACGGTCGAGCAGGCAGCCGTACGGCCGTCGGCCGGGAGCGGCCCGGATCGGTACCGGCTAGCCTGAAACGGTCCGGAACCAGCATTCCGGGGCAGAAGTGACCGGTAGGAGGAGGGGCGAACATGGCGGCAGGCGCCCCGCGGGTCTTCGTCTCGCACCTCGCCGGCGTGCCCGTCTTCGACCCCAACGGTGACCAGGTGGGTCGCGTACGCGACCTGGTCGCGATGCTGCGCGTCGGCCGCCGCCCGCCACGGCTGCTGGGCCTGGTGGTCGAAGTGATCAGCCGCCGTCGGATCTTCCTCCCCATGACGCGGGTGACGGGCATCGAGTCGGGCCAGGTCATCACCACCGGTGTCCTCAACGTGCGCCGCTTCGAGCAGCGTCCCACCGAGCGGCTGGTGCTGGGCGAGCTGCTGGACCGGCGGGTACGACTCGTGGAGAGCGGCGAGGAGGTCACGGTGCTCGACGTGGCGATCCAGCAGCTGCCGGCCCGCCGCGACTGGGAGATCGACAAGGTCTTCGTGCGCCGGGGCAAGGGCGGGGCACTGCGCCGCAGGGGAGAGACGCTGACCCTCGAGTGGTCCGCCGTCACCGGCTTCTCGCTCGAGGAGCACGGTCAGGGCGCGGAGAACCTGCTGGCCACTTTCGAGCAGCTTCGTCCGGCCGACCTGGCCAACGTGCTGCACCATCTGTCTCCCAAGCGTCGTGCCGAGGTGGCCGCGGCGCTCGACGACGACCGGCTCGCAGACGTGCTGGAGGAGCTGCCCGACGACGACCAGGTGGAGATCCTCGGCAAGCTCAAGGAGGAGCGGGCGGCCGACGTCCTGGAGGCCATGGACCCGGACGACGCCGCCGACCTGCTGTCCGAGCTGCCGGAGGCGGACAAGGAACGGCTGCTGGCCCTGATGCGGCCCGACGACGCGGCGGACGTACGGCGGCTGATGGCGTACGAGGAGCGCACCGCGGGCGGTCTGATGACGACCGAGCCGATCGTGCTGCGTCCCGACGCCACCGTGGCCGACGCGCTGGCCCGGGTGCGCCAGCAGGACCTCTCCCCCGCGCTCGCCGCGCAGGTGTACGTGTGCCGGCCTCCCGACGAGACGCCGACGGGGAAGTACCTGGGCACGGTGCACTTCCAGCGGCTGCTGCGGGACCCGCCGTTCGCGCTGGTCAGCTCGATCGTGGACAGCGACCTGCCGCCGCTGTCGCCGGACACCCCGCTGCGGACCGTCACCCAGCACCTCGCCGCCTACAACATGGTGGCGGCACCGGTCGTCGACGAGGGCGGGTCGCTGCTGGGCGCCGTGACCGTCGACGATGTGCTGGACCACCTGCTGCCCGACGACTGGCGCGAGACCGAGTTCGAGGAATCCGCCCATGGGTAGCGGCGAGACGGGTCCGCCCGACCGGTTCGAGCAGCCGGGGCGCATGCCGGCGGGCGCGAGCGCCGCCTCGCGGCCGCGGGTGCGGTTGGACCTGCCGCGGGCCCCGCGCCGCAGCCTGCTGCCCGACTACGACCCGGAGGCCTTCGGCCGTCTCTCCGAGAAGATCGCACGGTTCCTCGGGACGGGCCGGTTCCTCGTCTGGATGACCCTGACGATCATCGCCTGGGTGGTGTGGAACGTCAGCGCCCCTGCCCCGCTGCGCTTCGACGAGTACCCGTTCATCTTCCTGACCCTCGCGCTGTCGCTCCAGGCGTCGTACGCGGCGCCGCTGATCCTGCTGGCGCAGAACCGGCAGGACGACCGCGACCGGGTCAACCTGGAGCAGGACCGCAAGCAGAACGAGCGCTCGATCGCCGACACGGAGTATCTGACCCGGGAGGTCGCGGCGCTGCGGATGGGCCTCGGCGAGGTGCCGACGCGGGACTGGATCCGCTCGGAGCTGGTGGATCTGGTGCGGGCGATGGACGAGCAGCGGGTCCTGTCCCCGCACGAGCGCACGCGCGGTAGTGACGAAGACGACCGCTGACGGCCTTTCCGCAGGCGGTGGCCGGAGCCGTACCATCTCCGTATGGCTACGGAAGACGCGGTGCTTGAGGCACTGGCGACGGTGAACGACCCCGAGATCAACCGACCGATCACCGACCTGGGCATGGTGAAGTCGATCCACATCGGGGACGACGGCACGGTCGCCGTCACGGTGTACCTCACCGTCTCGGGCTGCCCGATGCGCGAGACGATCACCAAGAACGTGACCGATGCGGTCGCACGCGTCGACGGCGTCTCGCGGGTCGAGGTCACGCTGGACGTGATGAGCGACGAGCAGCGCAAGGACCTCGCGGCGTCGCTGCGGGGCACCACCGCCGAGCGCGAGGTGCCGTTCGCCAAGCCCGGTTCGCTGACACGCGTGTACGCGGTGGCGTCCGGAAAGGGCGGCGTCGGCAAGTCCTCCGTGACCGTGAACCTGGCGGCGGCCATGGCGGCGGACGGTCTGAAGGTCGGCGTCGTCGACGCGGACATCTACGGCCACAGCGTGCCGCGCATGCTGGGTGCGGACGGGCGTCCGACCCAGGTCGAGAACATGATCATGCCGCCCTCCGCGAACGGCGTGAAGGTCATCTCCATCGGCATGTTCACGCCCGGCAACGCGCCGGTGGTGTGGCGCGGCCCCATGCTCCACCGGGCGCTGCAGCAGTTCCTCGCCGACGTGTACTGGGGCGACCTGGACGTCCTGCTGCTCGACCTCCCGCCGGGCACGGGCGACATCGCGATCTCCGTCGCGCAGCTCGTCCCGAACGCGGAGATCCTCGTCGTGACCACCCCGCAGCAGGCCGCCGCGGAGGTGGCCGAGCGGGCCGGCTCCATCGCGGTGCAGACGCACCAGAAGATCGTGGGTGTCGTCGAGAACATGTCGGGCCTGCCCTGCCCGCACTGC
Organism: Streptomyces sp. WAC00040; assembly: GCF_056835925.1. Classification (NCBI taxonomy): domain Bacteria; kingdom Bacillati; phylum Actinomycetota; class Actinomycetes; order Kitasatosporales; family Streptomycetaceae; genus Streptomyces; species Streptomyces sp. WAC00040. Next base: position 2,948,864 of record NZ_JAKQZE010000001.1, on the reverse strand, counting down.
GACGAGATGGTCGACGTCTTCGGCAGCGGCGGCGGCCAGCGGGTCGCGGAGGGCCTGACGAAGACGACCGGCGCGACCGTGCCGGTGCTGGGCTCGATCCCGATCGACGTGCGGCTCCGCGAGGGCGGCGACGAGGGCAAGCCGGTCGTCATCACGGACCCGGACTCCCCCGCGGGCTCGGCGCTGCGGGCGATCGCGGGCAAGCTCGGGGGCCGTCAGCGCGGTCTGTCGGGCATGTCGCTGGGCATCACCCCGCGCAACAAGTTCTGACCGGAGGGGCACCCGCCCTCACCGGCACCGAAGGGCGCCGCTCGGCTCGAGCGGCGCCCTTCGGTCCGTCTTCGGGTCCGTACCCGCCCCGCGGAGCAGGTACGGCGGTCGTCCCGCCTGCGGATCAGCGCACGTACGCGGCCGGGTTGGCGACCACCGCGAACCCCAGACCGTACGCGCTCATCCCGCGCCCGTACGCGCCGATGTGGACTCCCGCCCCGGTCGTGCCGGCCAGTACCCAGCCGAACTCCGACTCGCGGTAGTGGAAGGACGTCGGGACCCCGTCCACCGGCAGCGAGAGGGTCGACCACTCGGGGCCGGTCAGATCGTCCGCCAGCTCGAACGCGGTCTCCGTCTGCTGGTCGAGCCAGTCGTCACGCAGCGAGTGGTCGAGCTTCTCCGGCCAGGTGTGGGCCAGCAGGCCGGAGCCGGCCAGCCAGGCGGCCGACGAGACGGTGGTGGCCTCCAGCACGCCCGTGCCGTCGCCGGTGCGCCTGACCGGGTTCGCCGCGACGGTCACCACGACGGCGAAACGCTCCTTCTCGGCACCTGCCGTCTCGGACCGTATCGTCGGCTCGTCGCCGTGACCGATCGCGCCGTGCTGGACCGTCCCGTCCGCGGCGGTGCCCACCTGCATCAGGCGCCGGGGACCGGTGAAGGCCTCGTCCAGCGCGTACCAGGGGAAGGCGGCGTTCTTGAATCCCTCCGCCGCACGCCGGGCAGCCGTGTCCCCCTGCGCCGTGCGGGATCTGTAGCCGCTCTGGTCCGGCGTTTCGCCCGCCGTCCCCTGCTGCTCCGTCACCCGGCTCGTCGTCGACATGTACCCGGCCGCCTCTCCGTCTTTCACACCTGCAGCGGACCCGCCCCCCTCGGGCGTCCTCACTGCCGGACAGATGGAGAATAGCCACCCTCTCCCCGCTCGCAGGGATTGACAGTCCTCAGGTGGCGTCTGCGTCGAACGGCGGACGTGTGCCGCCGGCAGGCGTGTCGCCCTTCTTGAGCAGGTCGGGGCCGCCTGAGGAGGAACCGTTCACCGCGGCGGGCACGGAAGTGTCCGACACACCGGAATGCTCCGTTCCGTTGACGGCGTCGGCGACCTCGTTGATCTCCTTCTTGAGATCGAAGCTGCTTCGGAGCTCCTTGAGGTCCTTCAGATCCTCGTTCTCCGCGAGCTGCTTGCGGATGAACGCCTTCGGGTTCAGGTCCTCGAACTCGAAGTCCTTGAACTCGGGCCCGAGCTCGCTTCGGATGTCCTCCTTCGCGCTCTCGGAGAACGCGCGGACCTTCCGGATGAAGCGGCTGGCGTCCTGGATGACCTTCGGTAGCTTGTCGGGGCCGAAGATGAGCACGGCGAGAACCACGAGCGCCACCAGCTCCAGTGCGCCTATGTCATTGAACACCTTGCTGCTCCTCGTGTTCTCCGTGCTCGCTGCGTGCCCCGTGCCCGCCGCGGTCCGCGGACCGGCCGGTATCCGGGTCCGGTCCACGGTACCCGGCGAAACTGTCGGCCCGGTACCTTCCGGGCAGCGCCGAGATGGTCATGAGCTGTCCGCGGAACCGAGCACGAGCGTCACCGTCCGCTCGTCCCCACCGCGACGCAGCGTCAGCTCCAGCTTGTCACCGGGGCGGTGTGCGCGGATCTTCACGATCAGCTCCTCGCCGCTGTGCACCCGCCGGCCGTCCACCTCGGTGATGACATCGCCGGACCTGACACCCGCCTCGGCGGCGGGACCCCCCGGGGTGACGGCGGGGGAGTCGTCCTGGCCCTTGTCGCCGACTCGCGCCCCGTCACCGGCGAACTTCATGTCGAGGCTGACCCCGATCACCGGGTGCGTTGCCTTGCCGGTGTTGATCAGCTCCTCCGCGACGCGCTTGCCCTGGTTGATGGGAATCGCGAAGCCGAGCCCGATGGAGCCCGCCTGGGCCCCGTCGGTCCCCGCACCGGTGTCCGCGGCACGGATGGCGCTGTTGATGCCGATGACCCGGGCCTTGCCGTCCACGAGCGGGCCGCCCGAATTGCCGGGGTTTATCGGTGCGTCGGTCTGCAGGGCGTCGACGTAGCTGATGTCGCTGCCGTCGCCCTTGTTGCCGCCGGCGGTGATCGGCCGCTCCTTGGCGCTGATGATTCCCGAGGTGACCGTGTTCTGGAGGTCGAACGGTGCGCCGATGGCGACGACGGGATCGCCGACCCGGACGTTGTCGGAGTTGCCCAACGGCAGCGGCTTCAGGCCGCTGACCCCGGTCACCTTGACCACGGCGAGGTCGTAGCCGCTGTCCTTGCCGACGAGGGTGGCCTTGGCCGTCTCGCCGCCGCTGAAGGTGATCGAGATGTCACCGGAGGCGCCGGCCGGGTCGACGACATGGTGGTTGGTGAGGATGTGGCCCTGCTCGTCGAGCACGAAGCCGGTTCCGGTGCCCTGTTCCGCGTCGCCGCTGACATGCAGGGTGACAACGCTGGGCAGGGCGCTCGCGGCGATGCCGGCGACGCTGTCCGGCGCCCGGTCGGCGCTCTCGCGACCGGCCTGGGGAAGCTCGATGCGGGTCACACCGCCGTTGCGCTCCACATAAGCGCCTATGACACCGCCCGTACCGCCCGCGACGAGCGCGACGACGAGCGCCCCGATCAGCAGCGGGCCGCGCCGCCGCCTGCGGGGGGCGGCCGGCTCCCCCGACTGGGTGAGCGGCGCTCCCGGCGCACTCCAGGGGTCGTACTGGAGCCAGACGGAGGACAGCGGCTGCGGTCGCTCCGGGGCGGGCGGCGGACCGGTCAGGGCGGGCGCCGGCGGAACTGCGGGGCCGGAGTGCGGATGCTGCGGCGCGTGCGGATGCGGGAGCAAGGGCTGGGGCTGTGGCTGCGGGTGCTGTTCCGGGTGCGGCTGCGCGTAGCCTCCGCTCCCTGCGCCCGCCGCCGTGTACTGGGCGGGAAGCGGCGTGCCGTGGGCCGGCGTCGCCACCGGGCGCTGCACGGGAGGGGCGGGCGCCCACGGGCCGGGTCCGCCGTACGGCGGGGTGCTGTAGGGATCGGGGTCGTGCAGCGGCTGGGGCCTCTGCGGCACGGTGCCCGCCGGGGCCGCCGCCGCGGGCACAGTGGCGTCCACCGGCGCGGGTGCCTCCGAGTGGGCGGGCGCGGGCACCTCCGAGTGGGCCGGCGCCGGCGCCTGCGAGGGCACCTCGGCGGCAGCCGGCGCAGGCGCCTCCGCAGGGGCGGGGACCGCTGCCCGGTCCGGCTGTGCGTGCGTCCGGGCGTCCACCCGGTTCGTTTCCGGTGCCGCTGACGCGTCCACCGATGAAGCGTCCTGGGCCCCGGGAGCCTCCTCCGGCGCGGGTGCCTCCTGCCCGGAGGGGACCTCGCGCCCCTTGTCGGGGCGGCTCCACCACTTCGCCTTGGGTCCGGTGGGCTTCCCGTCGTTCATGCTCTCCCCGCAAACTGCCGGCCGCTGCGGCGCCCCCGCGGGCACCCGCTGAGATTCAACCAGGTTTGCGAATCCGCGCGCAGGGTCCTGGTCGGGTCCTGCTCAGGTGCCCGGTGCCGGTCAGCGCGAAGGCGGCGGGGCGGACTGCGACGGGGCAGCCAGATACCTGGGCACGGGAGTGGACACAGGACCGATCGTCGCGGCGGCGGCCAGGTGCAGCGCCGCTGCCGTGGGGCGTATCAGCGGCGTCGTCGACGAGGCGTGGGCCAGCGGCGAGACACCGAGGTGGCGGTTGAGCGCCTGACCACCCGGCTCGCCCGGCACCGCGGCGATCACCGGCCCGGAGCCCGGCCTGGTCTGGCCACTCCCGCCGCGGCGCCGGTCGCCGTCCGTGCCGCGGTACACGGTGGCACCGCCACCGGATCCCGGGGTCGTGGTGTTCGCGGCGGTCGTCGGCGTCGCGGTGCGCAGCGGCGTCACCTTGTTGCCGCCGCCCTGCCCGCGCGCACCGGAGTCGCCGGAGGCGTCGAGCGGGACGGCACCGCCCAGGGCGATGGCCGCGAAGGACACGGCGCTGGCCGCCGCGAAGGCGAACCGCCTGCCGCGCCACGGCGAGCGCTCAGCTTCCGCGCGGCCGACCTCGTGGATCCGGAAGCCGCTGCCGCCACCGGGCAGAACGGCCGCGTGGGCCCCGCCGGGGACGTAGCCGAACGTCTCCGCGCGAGGATCGCGCGGTCTTCCCGCGGACGGGTTCAGCGCTCCGAACACCCCGCCGGCGGCACGTCCGCCACCGAAGGGGCCGGGCTCGTCGTCGTCGCCGGTGCCGGGACCCGCGGGCAGGCCCTGGAGCCGCGCCAGCAGCCCCTCGGAGAGCGGCGGCGGTGCGGCCTGGGCGAAGACGTTCTTGAGGCGGCGCTGGGCATCGGCCTCGGCCTTGCACCTCGGACAGGTCGCCAGATGCGCGAGAACCCGGTCCCGGGCGTCGTGCTCCAGCTCACCGTCGACGAGTGCGGCCAGCCGGTCCCCCAGATGCTGTTCCGCAGGAGTCGGACCTGTGCCGCTCACGCCGGTCCACCCTCCCCCGCGAGACTCACAGCACCCGCCAGCGAGCGCTGCTGCTCGGCACGCGCCTCCGGGGAACGGTGCTGCAGTGCCTTGCGCAGGTGGGAGCGGCCGCGGTGGATGCGGCTGCGGACGGTGCCGAGCTTCACGCCCAGGGTCGCGGCGATCTCCTCGTACGACAGGCCCTCGATGTCACAGAGCACCACGGCGGCGCGGAACTCGGGCGCGAGGGTGTCCAGCGCCTGCTGCACATCCGCGTCGAAGTGGCTGTCGTTGAAGACCTGCTGCGGCGACGGCTCCCGGCTGGGAAGACGCTCTGCCGCGTCGTCGCCGAGGGCGTCGAAGCGGATCCGCTGCTTGCGGCGGACCATGTCCAGGAAGAGATTCGTGGTGATCCTGTGGAGCCAGCCCTCGAAGGTGCCGGGCGTGTACGTCGACAAGGAGCGGAACACGCGGACGAAGACCTCTTGGGTGAGGTCCTCCGCGTCGTGCTGGTTACCCGTCAGGCGGTACGCGAGGCGGTAGACCCGTGCGCTGTGCGTGCTGACGATCTCCTCCCACGTGGGAGGAGTCCAGGCCTGCGATTCCGCATCCGATGCGAAGGTCGCCGTGGTGACGGAGTCGGAGGGCGTAGAACGGTCAGCAGTGTTGGTCACGGATTTCGGCTCACCCACCGACCTGAGAAGGCGCCTCAGCACCCCTCCCCGATCCGCAGGTGCAGCCGCACCTCCCCTGTCGGCTCTGGTGGTGTCCAGCGGAGCCCCTACCATAGCCACCTCGCCCGTTAGCTCCGGATAAGAATCTTTACGTGGATTTGGAACCCGGCATCCGGGCCCCTCTCCACGCTCTTCCCTCTGCCTCGACAACGACCGGTCCCATCTGCGGGTTCCCGGGTGCAGCCGATACAGTCAGCGTCGCGCCAACTATGGGGACAGGAGAGGGTCATAACCGCCAACCAGCAGACGAGCTGGGCGTTCGCCGACGCCTTTGTCGCCGAGGACGACGCTCTGCGCTGGGCCCGGGACCGGGCCCGGGAGTCAGGGCTGCCCTCGGTGTCCCCCGGCACCGGCGCCGCCCTGCGACTGCTGGCCGCCACCGCCGACGCGAAAGCGGTGGCCGAGATCGGGACCGGGACGGGAGTCTCGGGCATCTACCTGCTGCACGGCATGCGCCCGGACGGCGTCCTGACGACGGTGGACCTCGAGCCGGAACGCCAGCAGTTCGCCCGGGAGGCCTTCCGCGCGGCGGGCTTCGCCGGGAACCGCGCCCGCTTCATCCCCGGCCGCGCGCTCGACGTCCTGCCTCGGCTCGCTGACGGCGGATACGACCTCGTCTTCTGCGACGGCGACCGCACCGAGTCCCTCGACTACCTCGCTGAATCGTTGCGCCTGCTGAGGCCGGGCGGACTCGTCTGCTTCGAGGGCGTGTTCGCCGACGGCCGTACGGTCGACTCCGCCGCGCAGCCGGCGGAGGTTCTCCGGGTGCGTGAGCTGCTGCGGGCGGTCCGCGAGAGCCATGAACTCCTGCCGACGCTGCTGCCGGTGGGCGACGGGCTCCTCTGCGCGGTCCGCCGCGCCTGAGCCGGCTCCGGGGCGAGGCTCTGCGGGGCCCCGCACGTCCCCACACCGACGGGGCCGGGACCGGCGGCACCCCTGAAACACACGGGCCCGGTCTGCCGACCGGGCCCGGAACACACACTGCCCCGGCACGAACCGTGCCGGGGCAGTGGAAAATCAGGGCGCGTCAGCCGACGACCTTCTTCAGGGCGTCACCGAGTGCATCGGCTTCGTCCGGAGTCAGTTCGACGACAAGCCGACCGCCGCCTTCGAGCGGAACGCGCATGACGATGCCCCGCCCCTCCTTTGTCACCTCGAGCGGGCCGTCGCCCGTCCGCGGCTTCATGGCCGCCATGCTCGTTCCCCTTCCTGAAACCAGCTCATCGCAGCCGGCGGCCCCGTGAGAGGTGCTGTGTCACCGGCATCGAACACATTGCTTCCAGGTCATTATCCCGCATGGCGGGACCCAAAGACCAACATCAGTCGGCATCGCTTGCGCAACGCGCTCTCTCAAAACCACTCAATTCGGCGATGTGCCTGCGATACTTCGCCGCCGCTCCCCAGGCGCCCCACGGAGTTTGTTTGATGCAGGTCACATGTGCACACCCGATGATCTCCGTCATGCTGGGCTCGACACTGCCGTCAGAACCACTAAGGGGACCCGCCATGGCCGACTCCGTGCTGTACGACGTGAACGACGGACTCGCGACGATCACGATCAACCGGCCCGAGGCCATGAACGCGATGAACGTCGACGCGAAGGTAGCCCTGCGGGACGCCGTACAGGCCGCGGCCGCCGACCCGGCGGTGCGTGCGGTGCTGCTGACCGCCACCGGGAAGGCGTTCTGCGTCGGCCAGGACCTCAAGGAGCATGTGTCCCTGCTCGCCGCCGACCGGGAATCCGGCAGCGGCGGGACCATGACCACCGTGCGCGAGCACTACAACCCGATCGTCCGTGCGCTGACCGGGATGCAGAAGCCCGTCGTCGCCGGGGTCAACGGTGTGGCCGCCGGTGCCGGTCTCGGGTTCGCGCTGGCCGCCGACTACCGGGTCGTCGCCGACACGGCCAAGTTCACGACGTCGTTCGCGGGTGTGGCGCTCACCGCCGACTCCGGTGTGTCCTGGACGCTGCCCCGCCTGATCGGGCAGAGCCGCGCCGCCGACCTGCTGCTGTTCCCCCGCTCGTTCTCCGCGCAGGAGGCGTACGACTGGGGCATCGCGAACAAGCTCGTCCCGGCGGACGAGCTGGCCGCGGAGGCCGCGGCCGTGGCCCGCGCGCTGGCCGACGGGCCCACGCTCGCCTACGCGGCGCTGAAGGAGTCGATGGCCTACGGCGCGGACCGTTCGCTGAGCGAGGCGCTGGACAAGGAGGAGGAGCTGCAGGCGAAGGCGGGCGCCTCGGAGGACCACGCGATCGCGGTGCAGGCGTTCCTGGCCAAGGAGACGCCCAAGTACCTCGGCCGCTGAGCCGTCCGGTACGGCGTGGCGTCAGCGGCCGCCGCCGCGCGCCACGCAGTCGGCGAGGTGGTCGTCGACGAGCCCGCAGGCCTGCATCAGGGCGTAAGCCGTCGTCGGGCCCACGAAGCGCAGTCCGCGCTTCTTGAGCGCCTTGGCCAGAGCGGTGGAGGCGTCGGTGACGGCCGGTACGTCGGCGATCGTGCGGGGTGCCGACCGCGCCGGGCCGGGCGCGTACGACCAGATCAGGTCGTCGAGCTCGCCGCCGGGCCAGTCGGCGAGCACCTGCGCGTTGGCGAGGGTCGCCCTGATCTTGGCGCGGTTGCGGATGATGCCGGGGTCGGCGAGCAGGCGCTCCTCGTCGGCTTCGGTGAATGCGGCCACTGAGGCGATCTTGAAGCCGTCGAACGCGCTGCGGAAGCCTTCCCTGCGGCGCAGGATCGTGATCCAGGACAGCCCGGACTGAAAGGCCTCCAGGCAGAGCCGTTCGAACAGGGCGTCGTCGCCGTGGACCGGGCGGCCCCACTCCTCGTCGTGGTACGCAACGTAATCGGCGGTGGACAGTCCCCAGGGGCAGCGGAGCCTGCCGTCCGGGCCCGGCACAGCGGCGCCGGTCACGACGGTCACCGGTCCGACTCCTCGCCGGGCTTGGTGAACATGTCCTGCCGGCCCACCGCGGTGGCCTGGGCCCCGGCGAGCGCGGACTCCAGTTCGGCGATGCGCGCATCCCGCTCGGAGAGCTCCGCGCCGAGGCGGTCGAGCACCTCGTCCACGTCCATCATCCGGTAGCCGCGCAGGCCGACGGGGAGGCGGAGGGCCTCGATGTCGGCGCGGCCGACGGGGCGGCCGGGCGGCAGCGGGTCCACCAGCTGCTCCGGCGGGGCCTCCGGCAGTGCCGCACTGTCACTGCCGCCGACCACCACGAGCGTGACCGCCGCGATGACCACGACCATCGCGATCAGCAAGAACCAGAACACGAGCGACCCTCTCCCCGAACTTCCCGTACGTCCCCGGGGAACTTACCCGAGCGGAAAACCGTCCACCGCTGATCGTGCCACGGGGCACCGACAGCTAGGGTCGCAGGCGAACGACCTGAGGAGGAAACAGCGGATGCTGCGGCTGGGACGGCGCGAGTTCTACGCGCACGAGCCGGTGATCATGGCGATCGTGAACCGGACGCCCGACTCCTTCTACGACCAGGGCGCGACGTTCCGGGACGAGCCGGCCCTGTCCCGCGTCGAGCAGGCGGTGGCCGAGGGCGCCGCCATCATCGACATCGGCGGGGTGAAGGCCGGTCCCGGCGAGGAGGTGTCCGCCGAGGAGGAGGCACGGCGCACGGTCGGCTTCGTGGCAGAGGTGCGACGACGCCACCCGGACGTGGTGATCAGTGTCGACACCTGGCGCCACGACGTGGGCGCGGCGGTCTGCGAGGCGGGCGCCGACGTACTGAACGACGCGTGGGGCGGCGTGGACCCGAAGCTGGCGGAGGTCGCCGCACGGTACGGGGCCGGTCTGGTGTGCACGCACGCGGGCGGAGCCGAACCGCGCACGCGTCCGCACCGGGTCGCTTACGACGACGTCATGGCGGACATTCTCCGCGTGACGCTCGCGCTGGCGGAGCGGGCGGTCGGACTCGGCGTCCGCAGGGACGGGATCATGATCGATCCCGGGCACGACTTCGGCAAGAACACCCGGCACAGCCTGGAGGCGACCCGTCGGCTCGGGGAGATGACGGAGACCGGCTGGCCGGTGCTGGTGTCGTTGTCCAACAAGGACTTCGTCGGCGAGACCCTCGACAAGCCGGTCAAGGAACGGGTGCTCGGGACCCTCGCGACCACGGCGGTGTCCGCCTGGCTGGGCGCTCAGGTCTACCGCGTGCACGAGGTGGCGGAGACCAAGCAGGTCCTGGACATGGTGGCCTCGATCGCGGGCCGTCGTCCGCCGGCGGTCGCCCGCCGCGGTCTCGCCTGAGAAGCGGAGCCGCACGCGCGGGCGCCGCCGGCCGGGAATCTTGGGACGGCGCCGCCAGGGCGGCCCGGAGGGCGCGGCCAGGCCCCGCGTTGCCAGGACGGGCCCCGGACGCCCGTCCGGGGCCCCTGCGCGGCCGCCTGCGGCTACCTGCCCGTCTCCTTGGAGACCAGGGCCACCGCCTCCTCCACGTCGTCCGTGACGTGGAAGAGCAGCAGATCCCTCTCCGACGCCTTGCCCTGGGCGATGACGGTGTTGCGCAGCCATTCGACCAGGCCGCTCCAATAGTCCGTACCGAAGAGCACGATCGGAAAACGCGTCACCTTACGTGTCTGCACGAGCGTCAGCGCCTCGAACAGTTCGTCCAGCGTGCCGAGTCCGCCCGGCAGCACGACGAAGCCCTGCGCGTACTTCACGAACATCGTCTTGCGGACGAAGAAGTAGCGGAAGTTCACCCCGATGTCGACGTGCGCGTTGATGCCCTGCTCGAAGGGCAGCTCGATGCCGAGGCCGACCGAGATGCCCTTGGCCTCGCTCGCACCCTTGTTCGCGGCCTCCATCACTCCGGGACCGCCGCCGGTGATCACCGCGAAGCCCGCCTTGGCCAGCGCTCTGCCGAGTGCGACGCCCACCTCGTACTCGGGTGTGCCGGCCGGGGTGCGGGCGGAACCGAAGACGCTGATGGCACTGGGCAGTTCGGCGAGGGCGCCGAAGCCCTCGACGAACTCGGACTGGATGCGCATGACCCGCCACGGGTCGGTGTGCACCCACTGGGAGTCGCCCTCGGTGTCGAGCAGCCGCTGATCGGTGGTGCCCGGCCTGATCTGTTCCCTGCGGCGCAGTACCGGTCCCAGCCGCTGCTCCTCCAGCGCCCGCAATCCCTCGGGGTTGCTCATGACCTGCTCCCTCCGCCGAACATCATTCGCTTTGGCTCAGGGTAGGGCGGCCGACGTTACGAATGGCGAAATCGGGGCGATCCACCAGGATGCGATGTCAGGAAGTGAGCCACTCGCGCAGCCGGTCCTCGCAGTGCGTGATCTTGTCCACGGCGACGTGTTCGTCCCGCTTGTGGGCAAAGAGCGCGTCGCCGGGGCCGTAGTTGACCGCGGGCACCCCCAGGGCGCTGAAGCGTGAGACGTCCGTCCAGCCGAACTTGGGCTGCGCCGTGCCGCCCACCGCCTCCATGAACGCGGCAGCGGCAGGGTGCGACAGGCCGGGCAGGGCCCCGCCCGTGTGGTCGTCCACCACGATCTCGCTCACACCGCAGTCGGCGAACACCTCGCGGACGTGCGCCTCGGCCTCGGCCATGCTGCGGTCGGGGGCGTACCGGTAGTTGACCACCACGGTGCACTCGTCGGGGATGACGTTGGTGGCCACGCCTCCTTCGATGCCGACGGCGTTGAGGCCCTCCCGGTACTCCAGTCCGTCGATGACCGGCCGCCGCGGCTCGTACGACGCGAGGCGGGCCAGGATCGGTCCGGCGGCGTGAATGGCGTTGGACCCCATCCAGCTGCGCGCGGAGTGTGCCCGCTCCCCCTTCGTGCGCAGGTGGACCCGGAGCGTCCCCTGGCAGCCGCCCTCGACCTGGGCGTCGGAGGGCTCCAGCAGGACCGCGAAGTCGCCCACGAGCCAGTCCGGGTGGGCCTCGGCCACATGCCCCAGTCCGTTGAGATGTGCGGCCACCTCTTCGTTGTCGTAGAAGACGAAGGTCAGGTCGCGGTTGGGCTCCGGAACGGTGGCGGCGATCCGCAGCTGGACGGCGACGCCCGACTTCATGTCGCTGGTGCCGCAGCCCCACAGGATGCCGTCGGCGTCGAGCCGCGAGGGCACGTTGCCGGCGATCGGGACCGTGTCGATGTGCCCCGCCAGCACGACCCGCTCCGGGCGGCCGAGGCGGGTCCTCGCCACCACGTTGTTTCCGTGCCGGTCGACGGTGAGGTGCGGCAGCTCGCGCAGCGCTTCCTCGATGGCGTCGGCGAGGGGCTTCTCCGTGCCACTGACCGACGGGAAGTCGACCAGGGCTGCGGTGAGCGCGGGGGCGTCGAGGGTGAGGTCAAGCGCGGTCTCAGGCATGGCTCCGACGATATGCGGTCACCGGCGGGTCATGACCGGCACACCCCCCGGGTCGCTCCGGGCGCTCCAGTACGGTGGGCGGGTGTCCGAGACCGCCTCTCCCGTCCGGCGCGGCCGCCTCTTGCGCTTCGCGGCCGCGTCCCTCGTGCTGCTGGCCCTCATCGGTTACGTCGCGGTGCAGTACGTCACCAGCGGCGGGCCGTCGCGCTGTGTCGTCCGTACCGCCGAGGGCGACGGCCCGTCGTACGAGCTCACACCCGAGATGGCGGGGAACGCGGCGACGATCTCCGCGGTGGGCACGACCCGCGGGATGCCGGAGCGGGCCGTGACGATCGCGCTGGCGACCGCGCTCCAGGAGTCGGCGCTGCGCAACATCGAGCACGGCGACCGGGACTCCCTCGGCCTGTTCCAGCAGCGCCCTTCGCAGGGTTGGGGGACGCCCGAGCAGATCATGGACCCGGTCTACTCCTCGGGGAAGTTCTACGACGGCCTTGCCGAGGTCCCCGGCTACTCACGGCTGCCGCTCACGGTGGCCGCGCAGCGCGTCCAGCGCAGCGGTTTCCCGCAGGCGTACGCCAAGCACGAGCCGGACGCCGCGCTGCTGGCCGCGGCCCTCACGGGCAGGGCCTCCGCGACCCTGACCTGCCCCGTCAAGAGCGGCGGCGGGCCGGGCGACCCGACGCGGATCCGGACGGAGCTGACGCGGGCGTTCGGGCCCGAGGTGCTGCCGAAGGGAGGCAGCGGCCGGGGCCGCGCGGGCGACGCCGGTGCGCGGGAGGTGTCCGTTCCGGTGCAGTCGACGGCCGGTTCGGCGGAGACGGGTACCGGCGCGCACGGCGGCGGCAGCGGCCGGGGCGGCGAGCGCGGCTGGGAACTCGCGCACTGGGCGGTGGCCCGGGCCGACGAGCTGCGCATCGAAGAGGTCTCGTACGCGGGCCGGGTGTGGAGCGCCGAGGAGTCGGAAGAGGGCTGGCGTCCGGCGGGCGGCGGGGACAGCGCCACGGACGACGTACGCATCCGCATCGCACGCTAGTTCAGAACCCCCCTCGAAGGAGGCAGCCCGTTCCCCTCCGGGACACGCTCTTCCGGGCAGCGGGCCGTCCCCGGGCGGGTGCCGCCATTTCCCTTGAGAGCAATAGGAAGTGACGGTTCGCCAGGTGACTCCACCGTGTAGCGTTTGACCGCTTTCACCCGAGAACGATAATGCGACGCGTTACCAATTCTTTACCTTGAATCACCGCAACTTCCCCCCCGCTCCACCCGGTTGTCAGGACGTCCGAACGCCGGACACGCAGCATTCCGAACGTCCTCTCGTCTCAAGGAGCATCATGTCCCTCCCCCTGACCCGTCGGATCGCCCGTGCCGCGCTGCTCATCGCGGCGGGAGCAGCTCCCGTGGTCGGTGCGGCCGGCTCCGCAGGCGCCGTTGAACTCCCGCACGCCCCGGTCCGCGGCCTCTCGGCCCTCGACGCGGACAACGTCGACTCCACGGTCGAAGGCGTCTCGAAGGAGACCACCAAGGTGGCCGGCCAGGTCGGCGGCAAGACCGCGGAGAAGGCCGCCCCTGTGGCGGCCAAGACCGTCGGCAAGGCGGCCAAGACGGCCACCCCGGTCGCCGCGAAGGCCGCCCCTGTGGCGGCCAAGACCGTCGGCAAGGCGGCCAAGACGGCCGCCCCGGTCGCCGCGAAGACCGCCGGTGACACCGCCGGGCAGGCGGGCGACCTGGTCGGCGTCGGCAAGGGCGGGCTTCCGACCGACTCGCTGGCCGGCGGCATGCCCACCGGTGCGCTCGGCGGCGGCGGCCTGCCGATCGGCTGACAGCACGGCGCGCCCGCGCGAGAAGGGCCCGGGAGCCGCTGCTCCCGGGCCCTTCCCGTGCGGTGACCGGATCGTGCAGCGACCGGATCACGCATCGACCGCATTGCGGTCCTGTGCTCAGGGCATGACCGGATCACACCGTGACCGCATGAGGTCCTGAGCTCATCCGAGGCGCTTGACCGCCGCCTCGACGCGCTCGTCGGTCGCGGTGAAGGCCACGCGCACGAAACGCTCGCCCGCCTCGCCGTAGAAGTCGCCGGGCGCGACCAGGATGCCCAGGCCGGCCAGGTACGCGACCGTGTCCCAGCACGGCTCGTCGCGGGTGACCCACAGGTAGAGGCTGGCCTCGCTGTGCTCGATCCGGAAACCGTGCGACTCCAGCGCCGTCCGCAGAGCCGTGCGCCGGGCCGCGTACCTGGCGCGCTGTTCGGTGACGTGCGTGTCGTCGCCGAGCGCGGCGACGGTGGCGGCCTGGACGGGTCCGGGGGTCATCATGCCGCCGTGCTTGCGGATCTTCAGCAGCTCCCCGAGCACGTCCGCGTCGCCCGCGACGAAGGCAGCGCGGTAGCCGGCCAGGTTGGAGCGCTTGGAGAGCGAGTGGACGGCCACCACGCCCGTGTACGAGCCGCCGCAGACATCCGGATGGAGCACGGAGACCGGCTCGGCCTCCCAGCCCAGCTCGAGGTAGCACTCGTCGCTGAAGACCAGCACGCCGTGCTCGCGCGCCCAGGCGACGATCCGCGTCAACTCGTCCTTGTCCAGCACCCGGCCGGTGGGGTTGGACGGCGAGTTGAGCCAGAGCAGCCGCAGGCCCGCCGGGTCGAGCTCGGTGGGGTCGTCGTAGACGACGGGGGTCGCGCCGCAGAGCCTCGCGCCGACCTCGTACGTGGGGTAGGCGAGACGCGGGTAGGCGATCCGGTCACCGGCGCCCAGGCCCAGCTGCGTCGGCAGCCAGGCCACCAGCTCCTTCGAGCCGACGACGGGCAGGACGTTGGTGTGCGCCACGTTCGCCGCGCCGAGCCGGCGCTCGACCCAGGACACGAGCGCGTCGCGCAGCGCCGGCGTGCCCCAGACCGTCGGGTAGCCCGGCGAGTCGGCGGCGGCGACGAGAGCCTTCCTGATCAGCTCGGGCACCGGATCGACCGGGGTGCCGACGGAGAGGTCCACGATGCCGTCGGGGTGGGCAGCGGCCGTGGCCTTGTAGGGCTCGAGCTTGTCCCAGGGGAAGACGGGGAGTCGCGAGGAGACTGCGGGCACGGCGGCGCTCACTTTCGGGTACGGGCGTCGTTTCGGGCTGTGTCGGTCACGGCGTCGGACGGCGGAGCGCCCACGGGCCTCGGCGACGGCCGGGCGTGCCGGACGCGTCAAACGCCCCGGTCCCGTACGGACGACGAACCGTACGGGACCGGGGACATGCGGACGGGATCAGCCGTTCTGCGGCGGCAGGGCGGCGATGAAGGGGTGGTCCCGCTCGATCAGGCCGAGCTTGGAGGCACCACCGGGCGAGCCGAGCTCGTCGAAGAACTCGACGTTCGCCTTGTAGTAGTCCTTCCACTCCTCGGGAGTGTCGTCCTCGTAGAAGATCGCCTCGACCGGGCAGACCGGCTCACAAGCACCACAGTCGACGCATTCGTCCGGGTGGATGTACAAGGACCGGGAGCCCTCGTAGATGCAGTCGACGGGGCACTCCTCGATGCACGCCTTGTCCTTGACGTCGACACAAGGCTGCGCGATGACGTAGGTCACGCTGTCGTTCCTCCTCGATAAGGGCTGGCTTGCGCGGGAGCGCGGCGTCGTCGATGCCCGCCCCTAGTATCTCCGTTCTTGGTAACGATCCGAACAGGAGGGGCTCACAGAGCTGTGGAATTCACTGCGGGCGGACGGCTCGAGATCAGGATCAGCCCTGCTGACGTGGGCAAACGCGTCTCGGTGCGACGCTTGAGCAACACTGAAGCACCAGTCGCGAAGTTCACCGACACGGTCGGTGTTCTCACATCATGGACCGGGGGTGTGCTGGTGATCACACGCCGGACGGGTGAGAGCGTCCGCATCCAGGAGTCCTCGCTGGTCGCGGGAAAGGTCGTCCCCGCGGAGCCTGCCCGGCGCCGGGGCCCCGCGGCCGATTTCCAGGAGCTGGCCAGGGTCACGGCATGTGCCTGGCAGCCGGTGGAGAGCGAGCGGCTCGGTGAATGGGAACTGCGGGCGTCGGCGGGTTTCACCAGACGGGCGAACTCGGTCCTCCCTCTGGGTGACCCGGGCATGCCGCTGGACGACGCGCTGACGCGGGTGCGGGACTGGTACGCGGCTCGCGGCCTTCCGGCGTACGTGCAGACCGCGACAGGCGCCGCCGGCACACAGGAGGAACTCTGCGCCGGGTTGGAGGCGCGGGGCTGGCGCGCCGAGGTCTCGGCGGAGGTGCAGGTCGGGGGCCTGGCGGCGGTGGGCGACCTGGACGCGGACGTTTCCCGTGTCATGTTGTCCCGCTCCTTCGACGAGGCGTGGCTACGGCGCTACCAACGGTCCGGTGTGCCAGGACCACATGTGCTCAAGGTCCTCGGCAGCGGCCCTTCCGTATGGTTCGCCTCCATACCCGGCGAAGGCCGGATCCCTGCGGCGATCGGCCGCTGTGTGGTCGACGCACGCTGGGCGGGCTTCATGGCCGTGGAAGTGGACCCGGCGTACCGGCGCCAGGGGCTCGCGAAGGCGATCATGGCCGCTCTGGCGCGCCGGGCCCTCGAGGAGGGCGCCTCGGCTGCCTGGCTCCAGGTCGAGTCGGACAATGACGGGGGGCGTGCCCTGTACGCCGGTATGGGCTTCCGGGTCCATCACCACTACCACCACTACCGGGCGACGTAGGCCGGGGGTACGAGCCGATGCACCAGAACGACCGGAGGTCCCGCTTCGCGCAGGAGGCCCGCTCGCAGCGACCGGACGTGGCCCTGCTCTGCCTGCTCATCGGCGCGGAGGCCGACCCGTCACTGGACGAGGCCGGCATGGACGCGGCCCAGATCGAACTCGACCGCCTGGCCGGGATGCTCCCGTACGGGCTGCGGGACCCGCATGCGTGGGCGGTGGCCGTCGCCGGCCTGCTGGGCGGCCGGGAGGGCTTCCACGGCACGGCCGACGACTACCAGCACCTGGAGTCCTCGCTGCTCCATGAGGTCCTGCGCCGCCGCCGTGGCCTGCCGATCCTGCTCTCCGTCGTCTGGACGGAGGTCGCCCGCCGCGCGGGCGCCCATGTCTACGGAGTGGCCCTGCCGGGCCACTTCGTCGTCGGCTTCGGCGACCCGGAGGATCCGGCCGGGCAGGTGCTGGCCGACCCGTTCGCGGCCGGGCGGGTGCTCTCCGGCGCGGAGGCCGACCTCCTCGTCACCGGCGCCGTCGGCACGCCGGTGACCCCGTCCATGCTGACGCCCGCGGATCCGCTCGCGGTGGTCTCCCGCATCCTCAACAACATCCGCGCCTGGGCGGCCCAGCGCCCGGAACACTCGGCGGTCGCCCTCTGGGCGCTCGACCTCCTTCTCCTCCTCCCTTCCCACCCGGCCCGCCTCCGCTTCGAGCGCGCCCAACTGCTCGTCCAGCGGGGCGACTTCCTGACAGGCGCGGCTGAGATGGACGCGTACGCGGAGGTCGTGGACGCGGTCGAGCCGACGGCGGCGGAGGAGATCCGGGGGCGGGCCAGGGCAGCCCGGGCCATGCTCAACTGAGCCTGCGCCCGGCGTGCCGGGGCCACGCCGGACCGGGCCTGCTCACGGACCGGCCGAGGCCGCGGCGAACGGAGCCTGCCTCCGGGGCCACGCCTGAGCTGCTTGAGCGCCGGGTCGAGCGACCCGGCGGCATCACCTAGTCGACCGACCCCGCCTTGGTCGCGATCGATGTGAAGGCGCACCCCCCGGAACCGATGACCGACAGCACGTGCCTCGGTTGCAGGATGACGGGGAACCCGGCGGCCAGTATCCGTTCGCCCGACACCAACAGCCCGGAGGTCGGATCGGTCAGGCTGGCTCCAGGAACGACTTGCGGTCCTCGCCTTCAGTGGCGAATCCCCCTGCCAGACCCGACAAGGGGATTCGTGAGGCCGTCGTGAGGCGCGCTCAGCTCGGGTCGAGCTCGATGACCGCCGTGCGTTCCGCCGGGGTCTTGCCGCGCAGCGCCGGGCCCATCGCCTGGGCCACGTCGTCCGCCGAGACCTCGTGCTTCTTGCCGTCACCCTTGGTGATCATGATGCCGTCGAAGACGCCCTCGAGCAGCTGCTCGATCGCCTTCTTGTCGTAGACCTCGACCAGCCTGCCGTCGATCGGCTTCATGGAGAGGATCTTCGGCAGCGACTTCGCGGGGCCGAACTGGATCGACTTGCCGCCCGCCTTGATCGTGATCAGGTCGGACATCGCGGGCTCCGCGAACTCCTTCATCGCCCGGTCCAGCTCGGCCTGGGTGATGGTCGGCTGCCGGGTGGCGACCGGGAGTTCGACCAGGTCCGGCTTGCCGGTCTGCACCTGGGCGCGGTACGCGTCCTTGACCGAGATCATGGAGCGGCCGACGTCCAGAGTCTTCCCGGGCTTCCCGGGCACGGCGACGGCCTTGTTGGGCTCGAAACGGATCGTGCCGTCGCTGGAGGACCCCGCGGTGCCCGCGAGGTCGGCGAGGGCGACGCTCAGCTTCTCCTCGTCGACGACGATCACCGGCTCCGCGACCCGCTCGCCTCCGAAGAGCGAGCCGATGACCGAGACCGGGTTGTAGTCGCTGCCCGCGGCGGCGCGGACGGTGGCCTGGCTGTCCAGGGACAGGCCGGCCTTGTCGGGGTGGAGTTCGGCCTTCTTGCCGCCCACGGAGAGCTGCAACGGCGCCTTGGCCCGCTCGCCCAGGGTGGCGTCGAGCTTGTTGACGGCCTCGTCCCTGGTGCCTCCGCCGATGTCGACGCCGAGGACCGTGGTGCTCTTCGGCACGTCGGAGTGGTTCAGCAGCAGCCCGGCGCCGTAGGCGATGCCCAGCAGGCCGACCACGGCGGCGCCGACGAGCACCAGCTTGGAGCGGCCCTTCTTGGCCGGCGCCGGCGCGGGCCGGGGAGCGGGCCGGGGAGCGGGCCGGGCAGCCGGATCGGCCGAGAGGCCGGGCACGACAGGGCCGCCGGAGCCGCCCGGACCGGCCGGGAACTCCGGGACGGAGAAGTCACCGTCACCGGCCTGCGGGCCGGGCCGGGACAGGATCGGATTGGGACCCGTTCCCGGACCCGTCTGCAGTCCGCCCGGCGGCGGGAAGGGCGAGCGGTGCCCGCCGCCCGGGACCACCGGGATGCCGCTGGTGAGCGTGTCACCGGAGACATGGCCGTGACCGCCGTCGCCTTCGGGCGAGGGCCTCTGCGGGGTGAGCACCGCCGTGTCGTCGGACATCCGGGGCGGGTTGATGCCGGGCACCGGTGCGCCGGGGCGCGCGCCGAGCGGCATGCTGCCCGTGGCCGGGCCGGACGTCGGGCCCGTGGGTCCACCGTCCCGGTCCGGCGCGCCGGGGGGACGCACGCCCGAGGGCGGAGTGTTGCGGCCAGGGGCGAACCCGTTGCCCTGGCCGGGCGCGCCGGGGCCGCCGGACGTGCCGGGACGAGGGACCGGGGGTCCGGAGGGGGCGCCGGGGGAATCCGCCTGCTCCGCGAGGGCGGCGAGGCCCGAACGCGGACCGGAACCGGCGCCGCCCGGACCGGAAGCGCCCGCACCGCCGCTGCCGGCGGGGCCGCTGCCCGGCGCCGACGACTGTCCCGGTACGCCGCCCGCACCCGGCGTACCTTGCGCGGCCGCGCCCGGCGTCGGCGTACCGGCCGCCGGTGTCGCACCCGCGGCCGACTTGCGTGGGGCGAACCAGTCGCTGGTGGCGGGCTTCTCATCGGCCGCCGGTCCCGACGGCCCTGACGTCTCGCGAGCAGACCCGGGGCGCGGTGTGCTGCCCGTGCGCTCGCTCTCCCGCTCCGCGGTACCCGCGCCGCCCGAACCGCGCGACGTATTGGGCGAACCGGACGAACCGGTCCCGCCGGACGTACGGGAGCCGGCCGACGTGCCGGTCCCGCCGGAGGCGGGCCGGGCGTCGACGTCGCTCATCGGCGTACGCATCACGACCGGAGGGATCGGCCGGGAACCCGGGATGTTGATCCGGATGCGCGTGGTCAGCGTCGTCTCGGTCCTGGGCTCTTCCGGCTGCTGCTCGGGGGCTTCCGCGGCCTCTTCCGGAGCGTCCTGCGGGTGCAGCGACGGATACTGGCGCGATCCGTACGGCGGTGTCCCGGAGGGGTACGCGGCTCCACCGCGCCCCTGGGGGCCGGAGGACGAACTGTCAGTTTCACGACTCAAAGCAGGTTCTCCCGGTTGGCTTCGCCGCCCGTTTCTTACTGGATAGCTACTGCTGCGGGCGGCTCGGCGGCGCGCACCACCATACTGGCCGCCGCCGACGAACACCCCGGGACTGTGGGAAGCGGCCTTCCGCCGACCGTACGGGCATGGTCAGTTCGACAGCTCCCACTCCGTGGGTCGACCCACCCTAGGGGGCGGGTCGTACCGGGTGCTTGCTGGGGTCCTGTGTTGTCCTACCCGCCAAGTCGGCCGGAGCCGCCGCCCGGTTGCGGCGCCCGCGACATGGTGGCACACATCACAGCGACCGCCATGCCGCCGAGCATGAAGACGAGCGGGCCCATCCCGGCCCCGAACATGGCGTCTCCTTCGGGGCGTCCGGTGCTGAGCACGACGATCGCCGCGAGCCAGCCCACGGCGGCGCAGGCCGCGCCGAGCTGGGAGCCGGTCACCCGCCGCGAGCCGATGAACAGGCCGGCGGAGGCGAGCAGAGCCAGCACCAATCCGCCTGGGAGCCATGCCGCTTGGACGAGTGAGCCGGCCGTGCCGACGACCGCTCCGAGGATCACCAGGCCGAGGTACGCCACGAGGCGGCCGGGCCTCGGGGGCTTCGCGGAACGGGTGAGCCAGGACCCGGGCGCGCTCCCGCCACCGGCGCCACCGCTGCTCCCGCCGGCCCCGCCGACGACACCGCCGTGGGCACGGCTCCCACCGGCCCGGCTGCTACCGCTCATGACGAAACCCCCGCGAAAAGGTCGTGTTCGCGCTCCCCGGGCTCCGCTCCCGGCTCCCCGGCCACCAACTGGTAGTACTCGGTGGAGAAGAGAGGTTGCCCCAGTTCGTTGGAGAGTGCGAAGAATGGTCCGTCCACCACGATCTGGGTGGCATGCGCCCGCATCGCGGCCGCCTTGCGGTCCGCGTACGCGGTGCCGTCGATCTCGGTCGTGATCTCCGCGTCGTCCACGACACCGGGGACGTCACCGATCTCGGCGACACCGGGGAAGTCCACCCCGGCGGCACGCAGCCGGGAGAAGCCCTCCTCGGCGACCGAGCGAGGGACGCGGTTCCAGTAGATCTTGGCGATCGAGTGGGGCGCTCCGAGGTCCGGCCGGAAGCCGGGATCGGCGGCGAGGGCGGCGCCGCGCATGGCCACCCGATGGGCCTGGATGTGGTCGGGGTGCCCGTATCCCCCGTCGGGGTCGTACGTCACCAGCACCTGCGGACGCACCGAACGGACGACCTCGACGAGATGCGCGGCTGCCTCGTCCACGTCCGCGCTCCAGAACGCACCTTCTCGGTGGTTCTGCTCGAGCCCCATCATCCCGGAGTCGCGGAAGCGCCCCTGTCCGCCGAGGAAGCGGTGGTCGCTGACGCCGAGCTCCTTCATCGCCGCGGCCAGCTCCCCGGCCCGGTAGGGGCCGAGCCGGTCCTCCCGGTCGGGGGCGAGATGGGCGAGATCGGCCGGAATGACCTCGCCCTCCTCTCCCAGGGTGCAGGTCACCAGCGTGACCCGGGCACCGGCCGCCGCGTACAGGGCCATGGTGGCGCCGTTGTTGATCGACTCGTCGTCCGGATGCGCGTGCACGAGGAGCAGACGGCGGTCGGGGAGATCCTTCATACAGGACACCCTAGAACGGGCGGTCAGAACTTGATGCCCCCCAGCATCCCCGCGACGTTGGTCGTCAGCTCGGTGATGGTCGGCGCGACCGACGAGCTGGCGAGGTAGAACCCGAGCAACACACAGACCGCCGCATGTCCCCCCTTCAGCCCGGCTTTCCGGATCAGCAGGAAGACGACGATCGCCAGCAGCACCACCGCCGAAATCGAGAGTGCCACGGCGGTTCACCTCCACAGATATTCGGCCGGGACGGGCCGGTTGCATGTGCCAGGACATGTGCCAGGAGGTTCATACCCACCTTGCGCTACGGATCATAACTATCCGTGCCTGCGCATCGATCGGTGCACGGCAGCACATGGGGGCGCACACCCCCTAAGGTTCGGTCGCATGACGTCGACGCAACCGCTCTCCTTCCCGCGTCAGTCCGCGCGGACGCAGCGCTTCACGCTGGGCGCCCCCCGCGCCTTCACGGTGTCGCCGGACGGTTCACGCGTGGTGTTTCTGCGCTCGGCCTCCGGAACGGACCGTTCGGGACTGCTGTGGGTGCTCGATCTCGAGGGCCACGGCCCACCGCAGGAGCGGCCGGCCGCCGATCCGCGGGAGTTGCTGGGTGGCTCGGCCGAGGAGCTCTCCGCCGAGGAGCGGGCACGGCGCGAACGCAGCAGGGAAGGATCGGCCGGGATCGTCGCCTACGCCGTCGACCGGGCGGTCGAGTTGGCGGCGTTCACCCTGTCGGGGCGGCTGTTCACCGCGGAGCTGCGGGCCGGGACCGCGTGTGAACTCCCCACGCCGGGGCCGGTGCTCGACCCGCGGCCGTCGCCGGACGGCCGGCTCGTCGCCTACGTGACCGGCGGCGCGCTGCGCGTGACGGGCGCGGAGGGCGACGGCGACCGTGCCCTCGCGGAGCCGGAGGACGCGCACACCGCCTACGGGCTGGCGGAGTTCATCGCGGCCGAGGAGATGGGCCGTTCACGCGGATTCTGGTGGTCACCGGATTCGGACAGGCTGCTGGTCGCCCGCACCGACGAGCGGGACGTGCGGCGCTGGTGGATCCCGGATCCGGCGCATCCGGACCGGGAGCCCTCGAAGGTCGCCTACCCGGCCGCGGGGACGCCCAACGCCGACGTCCGGCTGTTCTTCGTCGCGCTGGACGGGAACCGCACGGAGGTGACCTGGGACCGTGGGCGCTACCCCTATCTGGCACGGGTGCACTGGTCCTCCGCCGGTCCTCCGCTGCTGCTCGTGCAGTCCCGGGACCAGCGCACCCAGCTGTATCTGGCCGTGGACCCGGAGTCCGGCACGACCCGCACGGTGCACGTGGACGAGGACGACGCCTGGCTGGAACTCTTCTCCGGCGTCCCCGCCTGGGCCCCGGAGTCGTCCTACGAGCAGCGCTTCGGCGGCGGACGGCTGGTGCGCATCGCGGACGAGGGCGGAGCGCGGGTGCTCGCCGTCGGCGACCGGGTGCTGACCGGCCCGCAACTGCACCTGCGCGCGGTGGTCGACATCAGCGAGAGCGATGTACTGGTCTCGGCGTCGGCGGGTGCGGACTCCGCGGAGCCGGAGACCGGCGAGGTCCATGTGTACCGGGTGAACGAGCTGGGCATCGAGCGTGTCTCCGACGGCCCCGGGGTGCACGCGGCGGTCCGCGGCGGCGGGGTGACGGTACTGGCCTCGTCGCGTACGGACGTCAGCGGCGCCCTCGTCCAGGTGCTCAGGGACGGCAAGCAGATCGCGGTGGTGGCCTCGCACGCCGAGCAGCCGGTGCTGCGTGCCCGGCCGACGCTTACCGAGGCGGGTGCCCGCCGGATCCCGTGCGCGGTGCTGCTGCCGTCGGGCCACCGGGAGTCGGACGGTCCGCTGCCGGTGCTGATGGACCCGTACGGGGGCCCTCATGGCCAGCGTGTGCTCGCGGCGCACAATCCGTATCTGACCTCACAGTGGTTCGCCGATCAGGGTTTCGCCGTGGTCGTGGCCGACGGCCGGGGCACTCCGGGGCGCTCCCCCGGCTGGGAGAAGGCCGTCGTGGGCGACTTCACGCCGACGCTGGACGACCAGGTCGAAGCGTTGCGGTCATTGGCCGGATCCTTCCCGCTCGACCTCGGCCGCGTGGCGATCCGCGGCTGGTCGTACGGCGGTTATCTGGCCGCGATGGCGGTGCTGCGCCGTCCCGACGTCTTCCATGCGGCGGTGGCCGGCGCCCCGGTGACCGACTGGCGGCTCTACGACACCCATTACACGGAGCGGTATCTGGGTGACCCGGGCGCGCAGTCCACGGCGTACGCGGCGAACTCGCTGGTCACCGACGCCGGGTTGACGTCCGCGACGGGCCCGGCGCGGCCGTTGATGATCGTCCACGGGCTGGCGGACGACAATGTGGTGATGGCCCACACACTGCGGCTGTCGTCGGCGCTGCTGGCCGCCGGCCGGGCGCACGAGGTGCTGCCACTGACCGGTGTGACGCACATGACACCGCAGGAGCAGATCGCGGAGAACCTGCTGCTGCTCCAGGTCGACTTCCTCAAGCGCTCGCTCGGCCTTGGGTGAAGCAGGGCTACCAGTTCGGAGGCGGTGACGACGGCGGCGGCGGGCCGAACCCGCCGCCGGGCGGTGAACCGGGTGGTGCGGCCGGCCCGGGGTAGCCGTACCCCGGCGGCGCGGAGGGCGGGTAGCCGTAACCGGTAGCGGTCTGCGGGTACCCGTAACCCGACGGGGGCCCGTACGCGCCGTCCGGCCCGCCCGCCGGGCCGCCCACGCCGCGGCGTGTCAGCAGGACGATCAGCAGGAGTCCGGCCACCAGCTCGAACAGCGAGGTCGCGGCGAGAAGTTGGTGCTCCAGCGGCGCCTGCCCGAAGTGCTCCAGGATCCGCAGCCGGACGGCGGCGTCCACGCCGACCGCTCCGGAGGCGGTCACGGCCACGGCGAGGACGGCTCCCAACGGGCGGGAGAACACGGCCCTGGCGAGCAGGCCCACGCCCGCCGTGAGGCCGAGGACGACGGTCGTGGCGGCCAGCCAGCCCGAGGGCGGCGCCAGCAGCCGCTGCCCGACCCGTTCGCCGCCGACCAGGCTGTCGAGGTACACCTCTGCCCCGACCTGGTAGCCGAAGCGGAACTGCCAGGCCGTGACCAGGGCGGCGTCCAGGAGCAGGAACGCGGCGGAGAGCCAGGCCACCACGACGGTCGGCCTGGTGGGCGTCCGGCGGTGCCGTGCGGCGCGCGGGCCGCCGTCTTGGCCCGCCTCGGCCGGACGCCGTCCCGCCACGGCCGTGATGACGAGCCCGACGGCCAGCCCCAGCGCGGCGAAGGTGCCGAACAGCGCCCGGGTGCGTATCAAGTCGGTGGGCTGGAGGTACGCCCAGGAGGCGGTCAGGACCCACAGGCTGGGCAACCGGACGGCGAGGGTGAACACCGCGGCGGCGACCAGCGCGGAGGCGGCCACCGACGAGCGCAGCACGGCGACACCGACACCCGCGTACACCGCGAAGAGCGTGCCGTCGAGGGGCGAGGTGGCCTGCGGGGCGATCCTCCACTCCCGCCGCGGGTCTGCGGCCCAGTGGCGCCACAGGCCCTCGAGCCCGCCGGACACCGAGATGTCCCTGACGATCCACGCTCCAGTGATCAGGGCGAGCACGCCGCAGAGCGCCGCTCCCGTGATCCTGGCCCCCCGCGTAAGAGTCACATCGACGATCCTGCATCGGGGCCAGGGGCCGGACAAGGCGGGGACCGGACAGTTCCGGACAACCGGCGCCACGGCGCGGGAGGACCGGCCGGGTCCGCATGGCGCGGTCCCGGCCGGTCTACGGCACCCGCACGGCCGTACGTTCCTCAGTGTGAGGCGTCCGTATATCGGACCTGCGACGCCCGAGTTGCGCCGGTGTTAAATGAACTGGCTGCCTCTCACAGGGACTTCGCACTCCCGGCGCCGCCGTCACCGGGTGCAGGGCCGCTCGGCACCACATGCTTCTCCTCCGCGAAATGGCATGCCGACGGGTGCCGCGCCGGCCCTTCGGCCTGCTCCAGGTGCGGTGGCACGGCCAGCAGCGGAACCTCCCGCGCGCACCGTTCCTGAGCCTTCCAGCAGCGGGTGCGGAAGCGGCAGCCCGAAGGGATGTTGGTGGGCGACGGCACGTCCCCGGTGAGGATGATCCTCTCCCGGTGCTCGCGCGCCTCCGGGTCGGGCACCGGCACCGCGGAGAGCAGGGCCTGGGTGTAGGGGTGCGTGGGGTGGTCGTAGATCTCGGCGTCCCGGCCGATCTCCACGATCCGTCCCAGATACATGACGCCGACCCGGTCCGAGATGTGCCGGACGATCGACAGGTCATGGGCGATGAACACATAGCTGAGCGAGAACTCGCTCTGAAGTGTGTCGAGCAGGTTGATGACCTGTGCCTGGACGGACACGTCGAGAGCGGAGACCGGCTCGTCGGCCACGATGACCTCGGGCCGCAGGGCGAGCCCGCGAGCGATGCCGATGCGCTGGCGCTGGCCACCGGAGAACTGGTGCGGATAGCGGTTGATGTACTCGGGATTGAGCCCGACGACGTCCAGCAGCTCCTGGACCTTCTGCCTGCGGGAGCCCTTGGGAGCCACCTCGGGGTGGATCTCGTACGGCTCACCGATGATGTCGCCGACGGTCATCCGTGGGTTGAGCGAGGTGTACGGGTCCTGGAACACCATCTGGATGTTGCGGCGCACGGCCTTGAGCGCACGCCCCGACAGCTTGGTGATGTCCTCGCCCTTGTACCGGATGGCGCCCGCCGTGGGCCGCTCCAGGTGGACCAGCATCTTGGCGAGCGTGGACTTGCCGCAGCCCGACTCCCCCACGATGCCGAGGGTCTCCCCCGCGAACAGGTCGACGTCGACGCCGTCGACCGCTTTGACCGCGCCGACGTGCTTCTTGAAGAGGATGCCGCGGGTGAGCGGGTAGTGCTTGACCAGGTCGCGCACCTCGAGGATCGCCTCAGCCATGGATCGCCGCCTCCCAGAAGTGGCACGCGCTGCCGCGCTGCTCGTTCACCTCGTACAGCGGCGGTACGTCGGTCCGGCACACGTCCTGGGCCATCGGGCAGCGCGGATTGAAGGCGCAGCCGGGCGGGATGTGCATGAGGTTGGGCGGCAGGCCCTTGATGGCGTAGAGCTCCTGCCCCTTCTGGTCCAGGCGCGGGATCGATTCGAGCAGGCCCTTGGTGTAGGGGTGTGCGGGCGCCCGGTAGATGTCGTGGACGGGCGCGGTCTCCACGATCCGCCCGGCGTACATCACCGCGATCTTGTCCGCGACGTCGGCGACGACGCCGAGGTCGTGGGTGATCAGGATCAGGCCCATGTCCAGTTCGCGCTGGAGCTCGGCCAGCAGGTCCATGACCTGTGCCTGGACGGTCACGTCGAGGGCGGTGGTCGGCTCGTCGGCGATGATCAGGTCCGGCTCCAGCGAGAGGGCCATCGCGATCATGATGCGCTGGCGCATCCCGCCCGAGAACTGGTGCGGGTACTGGCCGACGCGCTCCTTGGCCGCGGGGATGCGGACCCGGTCCATCAGCTCGACAGCCCTGGCCTTCGCGTCCTTGCGGGACAGGCCCTGGTGGACGATGAACATCTCCCCGAGCTGGTCCCCCACGCTCAGCACGGGGTTGAGCGAGGACAGGGCGTCCTGGAAGATCATGGCCATTCCCGCGCCCCTGATCTTCCTCCGTTCGTCCTCCCGCATCTTCAGCAGGTCCTGGCCCTTGAACAGGATCTCGCCACCGGTGATCCTGCCGGGCGGCATGTCGAGGATGCCCATGACGGCCTGGGCGGTGACGGACTTGCCCGACCCCGACTCGCCCAGCACCGCGAGCGTCTCGCCCGCGTCGACGGTGTAGTTCACGCCGTTGACGGCTCTGGCCACGCCGTCGCGGGTGCGGAACTCCACGTGCAGGTCGCGTACATCGAGCAGACGGCCTGGCGTGTCCGGTTCCGCGGACATCACGGCTTCGTAGGACGTGGCGGGCATGGCGCCTCCTCGGGCGGTCAGCGCAGCTTGGGGTCGAGGGCGTCGCGTACCGCGTCGCCGAGCATGATGAACGCCAGCACCGTGATCGCCAGCGCTCCGGCGGGCCACAGCAGCATGTGCGGGGCGTTGCGGATGTACGGGGAGGCCGACGAGATGTCGATCCCCCAGGAGACGGTCGGCGGCTTGAGCCCGACGCCCAGGAAGGACAGCGTCGCCTCCAGCGAGATGTAGGTGCCCAGGGCGATGGTGGCCACGACGATGACCGGTGCGACGGCGTTGGGGGCGATGTGCCGCAGCAGCATCCGTGAACTGGAGGCGCCGAGGGCGCGGGCGGCCTGCACGTAGTCGTTCTGTTTGGCGGTGATGACGGAACCGCGTGCGATGCGGGAGATCTGAGGCCAGCCGAGCAGCACCATGAAGCCGACCACGGGCCAGACCGTGCTGCTGGTGATGACGGACAGCAGCACCAGGCCGCCGAGCACCACGGGGATGCCGAAGAACACGTCGGTGACCCGGGACAGGACGGCGTCCCAGGCCCCGCCGAAGAAGCCGGCGAGTCCACCGAGTACGGAGCCGAGCAGCGCCACACCGAGGGTGGCGCACACGCCGACGGTGACCGAGGCCCGGGCGCCGTAGACCGTACGGGTGTAGACGTCGCAGCCCTGCCCGTTGAAGCCGAAGGGATGGCCGGGCTGGGAGCCCTGCTGTGCCTTGGCGAGATCGCAGCTCTGTGGGTTGCCGGAGGCGATCAGCGAGGGCCACAGGGAGATGACGACCAGGAAGAGGATGACGAGCGCGGAGACGATGAAGACGGGGTTGCGTCGCAGGTCCCGCCAGGCGTCCGACCAGAGGCTGCGCGGTTTGGCGGCGGGGCCGGTGCCGTCGGGCCCCGGGGCCTTCTCCAGCGTCTCTCCCTCCGCCATCGCGAGATTGGCCGCCCCGCCCGCTCCGGTGGCCGCGACGGCGGAGTGCGCCGGGTCGTCGAAGTGCGGATTCTGCCGCGGCTCAGGCATACCGGATCCTCGGGTCCAGGACGGCGTACAGGAGGTCCACCAGCAGGTTCGCCACCAGGAAGACGATGACGAGAACGCTGACGAAGCCGACGACGGTCTGCGTGTTCTGGCGCAGGATGCCCTGGTAGAGCTGGTAGCCGACGCCGTGGATGTTGAAGATCCGCTCGGTGACGATCGCACCGCCCATGAGGGCGCCGACGTCGGTCCCGATGAAGGTGACCACCGGGATGAGGGAGTTGCGCAGGAGGTGCTTGCGGATGACCCGGCTCCTGGGCAGGCCCTTGGCCTTGGCGGTGCGGACGTAGTCGGCGCGGCTGTTCTCCGCGATGGAGGTGCGGGTCAGCCGGGTGACGTAGGCCAGCGAGACGGAGGCGAGCACCAGGCCGGGGACGATCAGCTCGTCGAGCCGTGCGTCGGTGGAGACCGACGGGTCGATGATGTCCCACTTGTAGCCGAGCAGCAGTTGGAGCAGCAGGCCGGTGACGAACGTCGGCACCGAGATGACCACGAGGGTGAGCACCAGCACGCCGCTGTCCACCGGCCGGCCGCGGCGCAGGCCGGTGACGACGCCGAGGGCGATGCCGATGACGATCTCGAAGAAGACGGCCACCAGGGTGAGCCTGATGGTGACGGGGAAGGCCTCGCCCATCAGCTCGGTGACCTCCTGCCCGTTGAAGGCGGTGCCGAAGTCCCCGGTGAAGACATTGCCCATGTAGGTCGCGTATTGCTGCCACACGGGCTTGTCGAGCCCGAATTCCTTGCGCAGCTGCGCGGCCGTCGAGGGGTCGCACCGCCGCTCGCCGCACAGGCCGGCGATGGGGTCGCCCATCACGTTGACCATGAGGAAGATCAGCAGTGTGGCGCCGAAGAAGACGGGGACCATCTGCAGCAGACGCCGGATCACATAACGTCCCATGAAGGGCTCCGGGGGTCGTGGAAGGAGTGTGGCCCGGCGCTGCGGGCGCGCCGGGCCGGGTGCCTTCGGCCGTCAGTCGACCTTGATCTCTTCGTAGACGGGGACGCTGAACGGGTTCAGCGCGACGTTCGAGATGCGCTCCGAGTAGCCGGCGCTGCCGTTCTGGTACCAGAGCGGGATGGCGGCCATCTCGTCCCGGACGACCTTCTCCGCGTCCTTGAACGCCGCGACGGCCGCGGCCGGGTCGCTCTCCGCGTTGGCCTTGTCGACGAGGTCGTCGAACTTCTTGTTGCTCCACTTGCCGTCGTTGGAGGAGGCGTTGGTGTAGTAGAGCGGTTGGAGGAAGTTCTGGATCAGTGGGTAGTCCATCTGCCAGCCGGCCCGGAAGGGGCCCGACATCTTGGACTGGGTGATCTGGTTGCGGAAGTCGGCGAAGGTGCCGACCGGGTTGCCGACGCAGGCCCTGTCGTCGCCCAGAGCGTTGTTGATGGAGTTGCAGACGGCGTCGATCCAGTCCTTGTGCGACCCGGTGTCCGCGTTGTACGTGAGGGTGATCCGGCCGCCCGGCAGGCCGCCGCCCTCGGCGATCAGCCGCTTCGCCTCCGCGGGGTCGTATTCGCAGGCCTTGCCGCACAGCGTCGGGTCGAAGCCGCCCTCCTCGCCGAGCACGGGTGAGGTCCAGTCCTTCGCCGGGGTGCGGGTCTGCTGGAAGATGGTGTCGGTGATCTGCTTGCGGTTGATCGCCATCGACAGACCGGTGCGGAGCTTCGCCCCGTCCGGCGTGTTCCACGCCTTGTCGTAGTAGGGGAAGGCGAGGGTCTGGATGATGCCGGCGGGGGTGTTGATGTACCGGTCGCCGAGGTCCGCCTTCACGTTCCGCAGCTGGGAGGCGGGCACGTCGTCGACCAGGTCGAGGTTGCCGGCGATCAGGTCGGTGTAGGCCGTGTTGTTGTCGGTGTAGACCTTGAGGTCGATGCCGCCGTTCTGTGCCTTGTCGGGCCCGTTGTACTCGTCCCAGCGGCGCAGGGACATCTGGGAGCCCCTCGCGTAGGAGTCGACGAGGTAGGGGCCGTTGCCGACGGGCTTGGCGAGCCAGGCGTCGTGGTCGTCGAAGAAGGCCCTGGGCAGCGGGGCGAAGGCCGCGTAGCCGAGGGTGTCGGGCCAGGTGGAGAACTTCTGCGACAGCTTGACGGTGAAGGTGCGGTCGCCGGTGACCTTGAGTCCGGACATCGTCTGTGCGCTCGCCCGGCCCTCCTCGGGGTGGACCTGCTCGTACCCCTCGATGTAACCGAAGAAGTAGGCGTTGCGCTGGTTGTTCCTCAGGTGGGCGCCGTAGTTCCAGGCGTCCACGAAGGACCTGGCCGTGACGTCCTCGCCGTTGCTGAACTTCCAGCCCGGTTTGACGGTGATGGTGAAGTTGATGGAGTCCTTGGTCTCGATGCGCTCGGCGAGCATGTCCTGGGCCTCGCCGGTCCTGGGGTCGTACCGCTTGAGCCCGCGGAAGATCATGTCGAGGACCTTGCCGCCCTGCACCTCGTTGGTGTTGGCGGGCTCCAGGGGGTTCTGCGGGTCGCCCCAGGAGGAGCTCACGATCCCGTCGGCACCACTGCCGCCGCTGTCGCTTCCGCCGCCGCAGGCCGCCGTCGTGAGGGCGACGGCGATCGCGCATGCGGCCCACTTCGCGTGGGTGGCTCCGCGCATGGAGTGCCTCCTAGATCCCAAGTCAGACTTGGGCCCAATATCACCCCATGAAGGACCTAACGCATTTTCAGCACACCCGGGCGGAGGCCCGAGGCACCGTCAGGACCAACTCCCAGGTGTCGATCGCATAGGACAAGGACATCCCGTGCGCCTCGTAGAGACGAAGGGCGCGGCTCTCGTTCTGCGTGTCCACGGCCAGGCCGATGGTGTCCCGGCCGCGGGCGGCGTACGTGCCGAACGCGTGGCGCAGCAGATGGCTGCCGAGGCCACGGCCGCGCGCCTGCTTCCGTACGCCGAGGTTCCCGATCCACCCCATGGCGTCCTTGTCGTTCCTCGTCAGCAGGACGGCCACGTCGCCTTCGCCCTCGATGCTCGCGATCCACATGAGGGACCGGTCCCGTGGCCCGGTGTCGGCCAGCCACTGCTCGTAGGTCCGCGGGTGGTGGTCGAAGTGCTCCGCGAAGGTCTCCTCCACCAGGGCGTGGGCGATCCGGTGGTCGGCGTCGGCGGCGCAGTCGCGCAGTCTCACACCGGCGGGCGGCTCCGGCATCCGGTCCGCCTCGCTCAGCGGCCGGGTCATGACCTGGTGGCGGCGCACGGTGCGCCAGCCGCGGGCGTCGAGGAGCGCGGTGTCCAGCGTGGTCCGGACAGTGAGGTTCAGATGGAGCACGGCCCGTGCCGCGCCGGCCGCGGCCGCCTTGGCGGCCGCGCGCTCCTCGATGCGCTCCAGCACGAGCACGGCCGCGTCCGGCCGGCCGGGGAGCACATAGTGGTCGACGCCGATGTCACCGTCGCCGGAATCGCTCCAGAGGATCCCGTACGCCACGAGGTCACCGTCCTCGTGCACCAGCCAGGAGTCCTGGGCAAGGTCCACCTCGGGGTGGGCGAGGTCGGTCTCGACCGTGTGCAGTTCGGTGTCCGCCCGGCCGATCTCCTCGATGTCGACGGCGTTCAGCAGGGCGCATATGAAGGGTGCGTCCGCGAGGGTCGCGGGCCGGACGGCGAGTGGCATGCCGCCACTGTTCGCGCCCCGGCCCCGCCTCGCAACGGATTTTCGCCGCCGCGGCGCCCGATCGGTGGGGCGGCTCAGTGGGCGGGGCTCTGTCGGACCGCGAGGCCGACAACGGTCTCGTCGTCCTCGAACGCCCCTGTCGGAGTGAAGCCGAGGGCGCTGTAGAGCTTCGCCGCGCCGGTGTTGCGGGGGTGGTAGGACAGCCGTATCTCCCGGCAGTCCGGACGCTCGGACAGCATCCTGATCAGCGCGGTCATCGCCTGCCGGCCCACGCCCCTGCCCTGCTCGTCCGCGTCGACGATCAGGCCCCCGACCCAGTGGGTCCCGTCCTCGTCGTCGTACGCCCACATGACATGGCCGACCACCGTGTCGTCGGCGAGGACACCGAGCGAGGTCCAGACGCCGCCGCGCATCGACAGCAGGAGGTACCGGGCGGCGAGGGCCGCCACGAAGGTCCGCTGCTCGTCACGCGGCGCGACGTCCGCGACGGCCCGCCAGTTGGCGTCGTCGACCGGGCACAGCGTGATGCGGCGTCCGGTCCGGTCGGTCAAGTGGTCCATCGGGACACCTTCCGGTGCCGGCCCCCGCGGGCGCAAAGTCTTTTCCACCGCGTTCCCCCGGGCACGGCGAAGGCGCCCGCTCCCCGGAGGGAACGGGCGCCTCGCGCCGACCGGATGGGGACTACGCCGCGTGGACGACGTCCTTCTCCTCGGCGAAGTGGCACGCCGACTCGTGCGCGGCCGGGGTGTCCTGGCCCTTGAAGCGCTCCGGGACCGCGAGCAGCGGCACCTCGGTGGCGCACTTGTCCTCCGCCTTCCAGCAGCGGGTGCGGAAGCGGCAGCCTGAGGGCGGGTTCGCAGGCGACGGGACGTCACCGGTGAGGATGATCCGCTCACGGCCCTCGCGCATCGCCGGGTCGGGGACCGGGACGGCCGACAGCAGCGCCTGGGTGTAGGGGTGCGTCGGGTGGTCGTAGATCTGCACGTCGGTGCCGATCTCCGCCATCTTGCCGAGGTACATGACGCCGACGCGGTCCGAGATGTGACGGACGATCGACAGGTCGTGGGCGA
This sequence comes from Streptomyces sp. WAC00040, assembly GCF_056835925.1. Taxonomy (NCBI): domain Bacteria; kingdom Bacillati; phylum Actinomycetota; class Actinomycetes; order Kitasatosporales; family Streptomycetaceae; genus Streptomyces; species Streptomyces sp. WAC00040. Next base: position 2,915,599 of record NZ_JAKQZE010000001.1, on the reverse strand, counting down.
TGAAGACGTAGGAGAGGTTGAACTCGTCCTGGAGCTTCTCCATCAGGTTGACGACCTGCGCCTGGACGGACACGTCCAGCGCCGAGACCGGCTCGTCGCAGATGATGATCTCCGGGTTGAGCGCGAGGCCGCGGGCGATGCCGATGCGCTGGCGCTGACCGCCGGAGAACTGGTGCGGGTAGCGGTGGATGTACTCCGGGTTGAGACCGACGACGTCCAGCAGCTCCTGCACCTTGCGGCGCCGGTCACCCTTCGGGGCCACCTCGGGGTGGATGTCGAAGGGCTCGCCGATGATGTCGCCGACCGTCATACGCGGGTTGAGCGAGGTGTACGGGTCCTGGAACACCATCTGGATGTTGCGACGCACGGCCTTCAGCGCGCGCCCCGACAGCTTGGTGATGTCCTGGCCCTTGTAGAAGACCTCGCCGGCGGTCGCCTTCTCCAGCGTCATCAGCAGCTTGGCGACGGTGGACTTGCCACAGCCGGACTCGCCGACGATACCGAGCGTCTCGCCCTGGTAGAGGTCGAAGGAGATCCCGTCCACGGCCTTGACCGCGCCGACGTGACGCTTGAACAGGATGCCCTGGGTCAGCGGGAAGTGCTTGACCAGGTTGCGCACCTGAAGGATCGGCTCACCGCGCTCGACGGTCGCGTCGAGCGCCGCGACGGCAGCCTCCTCCGAGGTGACCTCGACGGTCTCCACCTCGGTCACGTTCGGGGTCGCGTCCACGGCCTCGTTCGTCTTCTTGAGCTCAGCCATGGATCGTCTCCTTCCAGAAGTGGCACGCGCTGCCGCGGCCGGGCAGATCGGTGCCGTCCTGCTCGGTCACCGGAGCCAGCGCCGGGATCTCCGTACGGCAGATGTCGTCCGCCTTGGGGCAGCGCGGGTTGAAGGCGCAACCGGTGGGGATCTTCAGCAGGTTGGGCGGCAGACCCTTGATCGCGTACAGCTCCTGGCCCTTCTGGTCCAGGCGCGGGATCGAGTCGAGCAGACCCCGGGTGTACGGATGCGCCGGCCGCTTGTACAGCTCGTGCACGGGGGCGGTCTCGACGATCCGGCCCGCGTACATCACGGCGATCTTGTCCGCGACGTCGGCGACGACGCCGAGGTCGTGGGTGATCAGGATCAGGCCCATGTTGTACTCGCGCTGGAGCTCCGCGAGCAGGTCCATGACCTGTGCCTGGACGGTCACGTCGAGCGCGGTGGTCGGCTCGTCCGCGATGATCAGGTCCGGCTCGAGAGCCAGGGCCATGGCGATCATGATGCGCTGGCGCATACCGCCGGAGAACTGGTGCGGGTAGTCGCCGACCCGGGCCTTGGCGGCCGGGATCTTCACCTTGTCCATCAGCTCGATGGACTTGAGCTTGGCGTCCTTCTTGGACAGGCCCTGGTGGACCCGGAACATCTCGCCGAGCTGGTAGCCCACGGAGAGGACCGGGTTGAGGGAGGACAGCGCGTCCTGGAAGATCATCGCGATCTTCCGCCCGCGGATGTTCCGCCGCTCCTCGTTGCTCATGGTGAGCATGTCCTGGCCGCGGAAGAGGATCTGACCGTGCGGGATCTTGCCGGGCGGCATGTCGAGGATGCCCATGATGGCCTGGGCCGTGACCGACTTGCCGGAGCCCGACTCGCCGAGGACGGCCAGCGTCTCACCGGAGTCGACGCTGTAGTTGACCCCGTTGACTGCCTTGGCGACACCGTCACGGGTGTGGAACTCGACATGCAGGTCGCGCACTTCGAGCAGCGGACCGGAGGCCTCGCCGCCCGCGCGGGGCGCCGGGACGCCTGCTGTTTCTTCGATGATGGTCACGTCGTACGCCCTCCTCAGCGCAGCTTGGGGTCGAGGGCGTTGCGAACCGCATCGCCGAACATCAGGAACGAGAGCACCGTGATCGAGACCATCACCGACGGGATGATCAGCACGTGGGGTGCGTTGCGCAGCTGCTCACGTCCACTGGACACGTCGACGCCCCAGGAGACCGTCGGCTCGGCGAGACCGACGCCGAGGAACGACAGCGTCGCCTCCGCGGCGATGTAGCCGCCGAGGGCGATGGTCGCGACGACGATGATCGGCGCGAGCGCGTTGGGCAGGACGTGCCGGGTCAGGATGCGGGTGGTCGAGGCGCCGAGCGCCTTGGCCGCCACCACGTAGTCCGCCTGCTTGATGGTGATGACCGAACCGCGGGCGACACGGGCGATCTGGGTCCAGCCCAGGAACACCAGGGCGAGGATGACGACCCAGATGGCGCGCTTCTCGAAGCTGGTGAGGACGACGAGGGCGCCCAGCAGGAACGGGATGCCCATGAAGATGTCGGTGAGGCGGGACAGCAGGGTGTCGATCCAGCCGCCGAAGTAACCGGCGATCATGCCGACCAGGGTGCCGAGGATCGTCACCAGGGCGGTGACGCCGACGCCGACGATGATCGAGGCGCGGGCGCCGTAGACGACACGGGCGTAGATCGAGCGGCCCTGGCCGTCGTAGCCGAACCAGTCCGGCTGGAAGAAGTGGGTCCAGTTCGGCTGGCCGAGGTAGTGGTTCGCCAGGTCGGCGTCGCGCGGCGAGGCGCTGGTGAACAGGCCCGGGAACGCGGAGATGACGATCAGAAGGACGATCAGCCCCGCCGAGATCAGGAACAGCGGGTTGCGGCGAAGGTCGTGCCAGGCGTCGGACCACAGGCTGCGTGCCTTGTCCGGCTTGGGCGCCTTGGTGACCAGTGCGGTGTCGGGAGCGGCAGCGGTGCTGGTGACCTTCTCGGCCGCGGTGGACGCCGCGGTGGCTGCGGTCTTCTCAGGCATACCGGATCCTCGGGTCCAGGACCGCGTAAAGCAGGTCGACGAGCAGGCTGGCGAGCAGGTAGACGAGGACGATCAGGGAGGCGATGCCGACGACGGTCGCGCCCTCGCGGCGGAAGAGTGCCTCGTAGATCGCGTCACCGACGCCCTGGACGTTGAAGATGCCCTCGGTGACGATGGCGCCGGTCATCAAGTTGCCGATGTCGGTGCCGAGGAAGGTGACCACCGGGACGAGCGAGTTGCGCATCAGGTGGACACCGATGATCCGGCGGCGCGGCAGGCCCTTGGCGACCGCCGTGCGCATGTAGTCGGCGCGCAGGTTCTCCGCCATCGAGGTACGGGTCAGTCGTGCCACGTAGGCGAGCGACAGCGAACCGAGGACGATAGCCGGCAGGAGGAGGTCTCCGAAGCTCTCGGAGTCCTGCACGGTCGGGGTGGTCACCCCCCACTTGAAGGCGAACAGGTACTGCATCAGGTAGCCCAGCACGAAGGAGGGCATCGAGATCAGCACGAGGGTGAGGGCGAGGAGCCCCCGGTCCCTCACGGACTCGGGACGCAGACCCGCGATGATGCCGAGGCCGATGCCGACGATCACCGTGAAGGTGAACGCGAAGAGCGTGAGCCGGATGGTGACCGGGAACGCCTGCGCGATGATGTCGGCGATGGGACGCTGGCTCGCGATCTCCGTGCCGAAGTTCCCCTGAACCAGCTCGAAGAGGTACTTCAGGTACTGCTGCCACAGCGGCAGGTCGAGACCGCGGTCATGGCGAATGGCCTCGACCACGGCGGGGTCGAAAGCCTGGTCCCCCATGAGCGCTCTGACGGGGTCGCCGGGCAGCGCGAACATCATGGCGAAGATCAAAAAGGTTGACCCGATGAACACCGGGATCATCTGGAGCAGTCGTCGTGCGACGTAGCGCCCCATGGGTGCCTCCGTGAGGGGTTAACTGGGTCCGGGGGCCGTCCGCACGGGACGGCCCCCGGACCACCGCCGCCGCCGGATGTCCGACGGCGGCGGGTGACGGCCGAGTGGGGATGAGGCCCGCAGGCGCTTACTTGACGGTGACTCCGGTGAGCTCGAGGTCACCGTGGAAGTCGACCGCGACGTTCTCGACGCCCTTACCGTGGCCACCGTTGATGCGGTAGTACCACAGCGGGATGGCCGGCATCTTCTCGAGAAGCTTCTTCTCGACCGCCTGGTAGCCCTTCACGGCGTCTTCCAGCGAGCTGGCCTTGTCCGCGTCCTCCATCATCTTGTCGATCTCCTTGTCGGAGAAACGACCGTTGTTGGACTCGGCGTTGGTGTGGTACAGCTCCTTGAGGAAGTTCACGTTGACGGGGTAGTCGGCCACCCAGCCACCGCGGTACATCGACTTCACCTGGTCGTTGTCACGGGCCTCGAGGTCCGTGGGGAAGTCCGGCTTGGCGTCGCCGACACAGTCGACACCGGTCGACTTGCGGATGGACTCGCAGACCGCGGTCACCCACTCCTTGTGGCCGCCGTCGCTGTTGTACTGGATGAACAGCTTGTTCTCCGGGACGCCGCCGCCCTCGGTGATGAGCTGCTTGGCCTTCGCCGGGTTGAACGTGAAGACGTCCGTGCCCAGGTCCTGGTTGCCCTTGACCTGCGGCGGCGTGAAGCTCGTCGCGGGGGTACGGGTGTTGTTCAGGACGGTCTTGGTGATCGTCTCACGGTCGATCGCCATGGACAGACCCTGGATGACCTTGGGGTCGATGCCCTTGAACGTCTTGCTGTAGAACGCCGGGACCAGCGACTGGATGGCCGCGTACGGCTGCTCGATGGCGCCGTCACCCAGGTCCTGCTTGTACTTCGGCAGGTCCGTCGGGCCGACCTGGCGGATGATGTCCAGGTTGCCGGAGACGACGTCCTGGTACGCGGCCTCGAGGGTCGCGTAGTTCTTGAACTGGATGCCCTTGTTCTGCGCCTTGTTGGGGCCCTGGTAGTCAGGGTTGGCCGCAACCTGGATCAGCTTCTTGTGGGTCCACTTCTCGAACTTGTACGGACCGTTGCCGACCGGCTTCTGGCCGAACGCCTTCGGGTCGTCGAAGAAGACCTTCGGCAGCGGCGCGAACGTCGCGTAGCCGAGCTTGTAGTTGAAGTACGGGACCTTGTCCTTCAGCTCGATCGTGAAGGTGGTGTCGTCCACGACCTTCAGACCGGACATCTTGTCGGCCTTCGGGTCACCCTTCTCGGGGTGCACGTCGTCGTAGCCGGCGATGTCCGCAAACCAGAAGCTGTTCTGCTGGTTGTTCTTGATGTTCGCGTACCAGTTCCACGCGTCGACGTACGACTGCGCGGTGACGGCCTCGCCGTTGTGGAACTTCCAACCGGACTTCAGCTTGACGGTCCAGGTCTTGGAGTCCGTCGTCTCCACCGACTCGGCGTTGGTGTAGACGATCTCGCCCTTGGCGTCGAAGTCCAGCAGCTGCGTGAAGAGCGACTGGATCACGTACGAGCCGTTGGTCTCGTTCGTGTCGGCCGGGATCAGCGGCTTCTGCGGCTCGCCGACGTCGATCGAGACATAACCGGCAGGCTTGCCGGCCGGGTTCTTCTTGCCCTCTTCGCCGCTGCCGCCACCACAGGCAGTGGCCGCCAGGGCGACAACGATCGCTCCCGCGACCCACTTGGCGCTCTTGGCACCACGCATGGGTTCCTCCTCATGAGTCCACTTGTCACTACAAGAGGGGCACCGTTCTACGCGCGCTGACACCCCTGACAGCGCTCGTCAAGTACCCCGAGTGTGCTCGTGAGTCGGCGCTCCCCACAGCGCATGACCCATTGACCCGAGCTCAATGGAGCCAACTATTAAGTAGGACAGGCTTGTAAACCACACCTAAAGGGTCTCGTTTTGACAACATCAGAGAGGGGCTCCAGCCCGAAATCCGGACAAAGCGATCCCAGACAGACACCCGCGAAACGGACCGTTAACACATGTTCCGGAGTGCGACGGCCGATATCCGGACACTCGGACCATGAAAAGGAGTTGACGAACGGCCCGGCCCTCCACAGTCTCTGCGGAGGGCCGGGCCGTGCGTTCAGCGGTTTTCCAGAGCTTTACGGTCAGCCGTGCTTGGCACGCGAAGCCGCGCGGCCGCGCTCCTTCTGGTCCAGGACGACCTTGCGGATGCGCACCGCCTCCGGGGTCACCTCGACGCACTCGTCGTCACGGCAGAACTCGAGCGACTGCTCCAGCGAGAGCTTGCGCGGCGGGACGATCGCCTCGAACGAATCGGCCGAGGAGGAGCGCATGTTGGTGAGCTTCTTCTCCTTGGTGATGTTCACGTCCATGTCGTCGGAGCGGGAGTTCTCGCCGACGATCATGCCCTCGTACACCTCGGTGCCGGGCTCGGTGAACAGCACGCCGCGCTCCTGAAGGTTCGTCATCGCGAACGCGGTGACGGCGCCGGAGCGGTCCGCGACGAGCGAGCCGTTGTTCCGGGTCTGCAGGGGACCGAACCAGGGCTCGTGGCCCTCGTGGATGGAGTGCGCGATACCGGTGCCGCGGGTGTTCGTCAGGAACTCCGTGCGGAAGCCGATCAGGCCGCGGGACGGGACCACGAACTCCATGCGGACCCAGCCGGAGCCGTGGTTCGACATGTTGTCCATGCGGCCCTTGCGGACGCCCATGAGCTGAGTGACGGCGCCCATGTGCTCCTCGGGCACGTCGATCGTCATGCGCTCGACCGGCTCGTGGACCTTGCCGTCGACCAGCTTGGTGACGACCTGCGGCTTGCCGATCGTCAGCTCGAAGCCCTCACGGCGCATCTGCTCGACCAGGATCGCCAGCGCCAGCTCACCGCGGCCCTGCACCTCCCAGGCGTCGGGACGCTCGGTGTCCAGCACGCGCAGGGAGACGTTACCGATCAGCTCGCGGTCCAGCCGGTCCTTTACCTGACGGGCCGTCACCTTACGGTCCTTGACCGCGGACTTCGCGTCCGCGCCCTTGCCGGTGCCGCCCCGGCCGACGAGCGGCGAGGTGTTGGTGCCCACCGTCATCGAGATCGCCGGCTCGTCGACCGTGATCAGCGGCAGCGCGATCGGGTTCTCCGGGTCGGCCAGCGTCTCGCCGATCATGATGTCCGGGATACCGGCGACGGCGCAGATGTCACCGGGACCGGCCACCTCGGCCGGCTTGCGGGTGAGCGCCTCAGTCATCATCAGCTCGCTGATGCGGACGTTGGAGATCGTGCCGTCGCGCTTGATCCAGGCCACGGTCTGGCCCTTGCGCAGCTCGCCCTGCTCGACGCGGAGCAGCGCGATACGGCCGAGGAAGTTGTCGGCGTCCAGGTTCGTGACGTGAGCCTGCAGCGGCGCGGACTCGTCGTACTCCGGGGCCGGGACGGTCTCGAGCAGCGTGCTGAAGAACGGCTCCAGGCTGGTGCTGTCGGCCGGGACGGTGCCGTCCTCCGGCTTGGTCAGCGAGGCGACGCCGTCACGGGCGCAGGCGTAGACGATCGGGAACTCGATCTGCTCCTCGGTCGCGTCCAGGTCCAGGAACAGGTCGTACGTCTCGTCGACGACCTCGGCGATCCGGGAGTCCGGGCGGTCCGTCTTGTTGATGCAGAGAATGACCGGCATCTTCGCGGCGAGCGCCTTGCGCAGCACGAAGCGGGTCTGCGGCAGCGGGCCCTCGGAGGCGTCGACGAGGAGGACGACCGCGTCCACCATCGAAAGACCGCGCTCCACCTCGCCACCGAAGTCGGCGTGGCCGGGAGTGTCGATGATGTTGATGGTGACCGGGGCCCCGCCGTCCTTGGGGTGGTACTTCACGGCGGTGTTCTTGGCCAGGATCGTGATGCCCTTCTCACGCTCCAGGTCGTTCGAGTCCATCATGCGGTCGTCGAGCTGTTCCGCGGCGTGCGCGGCGAAGGCACCGGCCTGCTTCAGCATGGCGTCGACCAAGGTGGTCTTGCCGTGGTCGACGTGGGCGACGATGGCAACGTTACGGATGTCGTGGCGCGTGGGCATGCTGGCTGGCGCTTCTCTCGATCGTGGGATCGGGCGTTGGATGTGATCCTCGTCCGCCCGCCGGGCGGACACGCCACGGCTTGTCCCATGGTACGGGGCCGCCGGGACCCGGGCCTCCCGGAACGATCGGGTCCGGGACGAACGAGGCGGGGATCACGCCGCGGCAGGGGCTCCGGGCGGTGCCGGCGGGCCCGGCAGAGGCGGCGCACACGGGCAGGTGGGGAGGCTGCCGGTACGAGGGTGGTGCAGGGGAATGCGTGGGGCGAGCCTGGGTCGAAGAATCGGCACGAGCTTGCCCGCCGGCGCTGCCGGCGGGCAAGGCAATTGAGCCAGTTCTGAGGTTGTGACCTGCGATTTCTCGTGACCGACGGCCTCTGCGGCTGTTACCTGGGGGCGACTGCGGCCGTCTTGAAACCAATGTCCTGGTATCGGGGCTCGGCGAATCCGAAGGCGCCCGCGTTGACCACCTGCTTGCGTGCCGCGACCAGCTGCGGGCGCTGGTAGAGCGGAACGGAGCCCGCCGCCGCCCAGATCCTGGCGTCGGCCCTGCGCATCAGGTCACGCGCGGCCTCCGCGTCGAGCTCGCCGGCGGCCTGGTCGAAGAGCTGGTCGATGTAGTCCGTACCCACCCTTGTGTAGTTCTGCTCGACGAGGAGCGAGCCGTCGGAGGCCGGCCTCGGCTTGGCGTAGATCGGCCGGGCGTCGGTCGCCGGGAAGGGGCTGGAGGGCCAGGAGTAGAGGGCCAGGTCGTAGTCGCCCGACGCGATGTGGTCCTTGAAGAAGTTCGCGTCCTCCACCTTGATGATCTCCGTGGCCACCCCGACCCGGTCCAGCATCTGCGCGATCTTGTCGCCGACCGTGCGCAGCACCTCCGAGCCCGCGCCCGAGGGGAGGACGAAGCGGAGGCTGAGCGGCTTCCCGTCCTTGCCGAGGGCGCCGCCGACGGGCGCGGCACCGGGTGCCGCCGTACCGCGCGGTGCGTAGGCGCCGGGCACGTCGCCCTTGTCACCGGCCTTCGTGGCCGCCTCGTCCGTGGCGCCGGCACCGTCGGCGGCGAGCGACGCGGCCTGCCGGCGGACGGCGGCACTCCGGAGCGCGGCGCCGGGGGCCGGGGCAAGGATGTGCGTGACGCGGGAACCGGACCTCGGGTCATGGGCCGCGGGCTTGTCGTCGCCGACGATGTAGAGCCCGTCGTCGGAGGCGGCGTCGTTCTTCTTCTCCGACGCCCCGCCCGACGGGCTCGAGGACGGCTCGGCGGAAGCCTTGCCCGTCGTCCTCTTACCGTCCTCCTCCTTGCCGCCCTGACCGCCCTTGCCCTTCCCGTCCGGTTTCCCGGCCTCGCCGCCCGCCTTGGCCGGCTCCTCGCGGAGCCCACCGGGCGTCCAGCCGGCGTCGGCGAGCAGCGCCTGCGCCTCCTGGGTGTCCTGCTCCCCGAGTGCGGCGCTGTTGTCGGTGTACGCGGCCTGCCCGGCCAGCGCGAGGTGGTTGCCGGGCGGCTCCGCGGGCAGGCCGAGCGGCGTGAGCACGGCATCGGCGATCTCCTTGCGGTTCAGCGCCCGGGCGATCGCGCGACGCACCCGGTCGTCGGCCAGCGGTCCGGACTCGCCGTTCAGCGCGAGCTGGGTGTACGCGGGCTCCAGCGACTTGCGGACCTCGTACTTACTGAGGGCGGACTGCTCCTGCGCGTACTTCTTCTCCGCCTCCGCCGCCCGCTTGCGGGCCTGCTGTGCGACCTCGGCCAGCTCCTCGTCGGAGCCGTGGGCCATCGCCCACGACTTCAGGGCGGCGGACGGAGTCCTGGCGGCGCCGGGACCGTAGGCCAGCGGGCGTCCGCCGCGTCCGGCGTCCTTTACGGCGTAGGCGATACGTTCCGCCGCCGACGGGTCGACGTCGGCCAGGTCGAGGCTTCCGGCGGCGAGCGCGGCGATCCGCTTCTCGCGCGGTACGGCCGACAGCACCAGCTTGTCGAGCTTGGGGCGGTCACCCCACCAGCGCGGGTTCGGCACGAGCGTGGTGGTGTCGGCCGCCTGGTCGATCTTGGAGATCCGGAACGGTCCCGCCGTCACCTTGAGCTTCGTGCGGGCCCCGTCGTTGAAGGCCGCCGGAGTCCCGGTCACGTCCTTGGGGTAGAGCGGCGTGAAGAGCGACTTCCAGTCCGCGTAGGGCTTGGTGAAGGTGACCTTGACCTCCAGGTCGTTCTCGCCGCGCTCGACCTTCTGGATCCGCTCGTACCCGGCGTTGCGCGCCGTCCAGTACGAGGAATCCTTTCCGCTCAGCGCCCGCCACTGGGCGAGGAAGTCCGGGGCGCCGATCTCGCGGCCGTCGCTCCACACGGCCTGCTGGTTGAGCTTGTAGAGCACGACCTGCTTGGGCTCCCGCTCGACGATCTCCGCCGATTCGAGATAGTCGGGATTCCGCTGCGGCCGCCCGTCGGCGTCCAGGGTGAACAGGGCCGGCAGCACGGCGCCGGCGATCCGGCCGGTCGTGGCGTCCGCGTCGGCCTGGAAGGAGTTGAGCGTGGCGGGCATCGCGTCGACGGCCCAGCGCAGCGTCCCTCCGTCGGCGACGAGCTCACGGTCGGCGGGCGAGATGTCCTGAGCAGGGGGCTTCCCCCTGCTCTGCTCGTCGCCCGAGCTGCATCCTGCGAGAACGGGGAGTACCAGCACTCCGCTCGCGAGCAGTGCGACGGGCCGGAGCCTTCGGGAGCATGTCCGCCCGCGGGGGGCTTCGACCTGGGACATGGCTTGTACCTCTTCGTCCTGTTTCGTCGAATTTAGAGATGATCACACCGATTCCACTCACTGAAGTGGATGGATTGCCGCGCCGGAGGGAGACACGGCGGCGCTTCCGTGAAGGCCACCCGTGCGGAGGAACCACGAACGCCGCCAACGGGAACAAAAAGGGTGAATATGGGGGGAGTGAGGCTCCGACCATGAGGGGCGCGCTGGCAGCGCATCCGCCGGGAATCCCCGTACGTCCCCTTCACAAGCGGGGATGTGACGCGCGACACTCGCAGGCGCATGAACGACGCCACCGCACCCCGCGGAAGTGAGGGCAAGTCATGTCACAGGAAGATCTCGCGGCCGTCCAGCGCCGCCTCGATGAGTTGGTCCGGCGTGTCGGCGAGCTTGAACAGACCGTCGACCGACTGAGCGGCTCCCGCCCGCTCGCGGGCTCCGCGGCACCGGCCGCCAAGGTCCGGACCGAGCTGGTCACCATCCCCGACGCCCCGTACGACAACGCGCTGTGGACCGATTCGGACGACGAGGGACTGGGCGTCCGCGACCGGCACGCACCCTGACCGGCCCGGACAGCAGGAGTCGGCCCGCAGAAAGGGCCGGCGAACCGGAGCCCATCCCTGATCCCACTCCACCCGGAGCCTTCGTTGGCCACTGGTACCGAACCACCACAAGTCCATAAGGGCGTGCACGAGGCCACGCGTGCCGCCATCGGCCCCCGCCACCTGCGAACCGACCGCTGGTGGCTGGCCCCGGCCATGACGGCCGCCGGCCTGCTCGCCTTCATCGTGTACTCGACCTGGCGCGCGTTCGCCGGCGCCGACTACTACGCGGCGCCGTACGTCTCGCCCTTCTACTCACCCTGCCTGGCCGAGAACTGCGAACCGATGCGGTCCGGCCCCAACTGGGAGATCTTCGGCAGCTGGTGGGGCCTGTCGCCCGCGCTGCTCATCCTGATCTTCCCGCTCGGCTTCCGGCTGACCTGCTACTACTACCGCAAGGCCTACTACCGGGGCTTCTGGGCCTCTCCCCCGGCCTGCGCCGTCGCCGAGCCGCACAAGAAGTACTCCGGCGAGACCCGCTTCCCGCTGATCATGCAGAACATCCACCGGTACTTCTTCTACGCCGCCGTGCCGGTCGCCGGGATCCTCACGTACGACACGGTGCTCGCCTTCCGTGACGAGCACTACGAGTGGGGCCACATGGGCCTCGGCACGCTCGTGTTCCTGGTCAACATCGTGCTGATCTGGGCGTACACCATCTCGTGCCACTCGTGCCGGCACATCGTCGGCGGCCGGCTGCGGCACTTCTCCAAGCATCCCGTGCGCTACCGCCTCTGGGGCTGGGTCGGCAAGCTGAACGCCCGTCATATGCAGCTCGCGTGGGCTTCGCTGTTCAGCGTCGCGCTCGCCGACTTCTACGTGTACCTCGTCGCGTCCGGCGCCTTCGACGATCCGAGGCTGTTCTGATGGAAGGTGCTTGATGACCGAGCTCGAACGGCAGCAGTGGGACGTCGTGGTGGTGGGTGCGGGCGGCGCGGGCCTGCGCGCCGCCATCGAGGCGCGTGAGCGGGGCGCGCGTACGGCGGTGATCTGCAAGTCCCTGTTCGGCAAGGCCCACACGGTCATGGCGGAGGGCGGCATCGCCGCCTCCATGGGCAACGCGAACCCCGGCGACAACTGGCAGGTGCACTTCCGCGACACCATGCGCGGCGGGAAGTTCCTGAACCAGTGGCGGATGGCCGAGCTGCACGCCCGCGAGGCGCCCGACCGGGTCTGGGAGCTGGAGACCTGGGGCGCGCTCTTCGACCGCACCGCCGACGGCAGGATCTCGCAGCGCAACTTCGGCGGCCACGAGTACCCGCGCCTCGCCCACGTCGGCGACCGCACCGGGCTCGAACTGATCCGCACCCTCCAGCAGAAGATCGTCTCCCTCCAGCAGGAGGACAAACGGGAGCTCGGTGACTACGAGGCCGGGCTGAAGGTCTTCCAGGAGTGCACGGTGACCCGCGTCCTGAAGAAGGACGGCAGGGTCTCAGGAGTCTTCTGCTACGAGCGGGAGTCCGGCCGCTTCTTCGTCCTCGAGGCCCCCTCCGTCATCCTGGCCACGGGCGGCATCGGCAAGTCCTTCAAGGTGACCTCCAACTCCTGGGAGTACACCGGGGACGGGCACGCCCTCGCGCTGCTTGCCGGCGCCCCGCTGGTGAACATGGAGTTCGTCCAGTTCCATCCCACGGGGATGGTCTGGCCACCGTCGGTGAAGGGCATCCTCGTCACCGAGTCGGTGCGCGGCGACGGCGGGGTGCTGCGCAACTCCGAGGGCAAGCGGTTCATGTTCGACTACGTGCCCGATGTCTTCAAGGAGAAGTACGCGCAGTCCGAGGACGAGGGCGACCGCTGGTACGAGGACCCGGACAACAACCGGCGTCCCCCCGAGCTGCTGCCGCGCGACGAGGTCGCGCGGGCGATCAACTCCGAGGTCAAGGCGGGCCGCGGCTCCCCGCACGGCGGTGTGTTCCTCGACGTGTCCACCCGGATGCCGGCGGACGTGATCCGGCGCAGGCTGCCGTCGATGTACCACCAGTTCAAGGAACTCGCGGACGTGGACATCACGGCGGAGGCCATGGAGGTCGGGCCCACCTGCCACTACGTGATGGGCGGAATCGCCGTCGAGTCCGACACCGCGGGAGCGCTCGGCGTCCCCGGGCTGTTCGCCGCCGGAGAGGTGGCGGGCGGTATGCACGGCTCCAACCGCCTCGGCGGCAACTCCCTCTCCGACCTCCTCGTCTTCGGACGCCGGGCCGGGCTCCACGCGGCCGAGTACGTCCAGCGGCTCCCCGCACGGCCGGCCGTCGACGAGGTACAGATCGACGCCGCGGCGGCGGAGGCGCTGCGCCCCTTCAGCGCCGAGGGTCCGGAGGCCGGGACGACGCCCGAGAACCCGTACACGCTCCACCAGGAGCTTCAGCAGACGATGAACGACCTGGTCGGCATCATCCGCCGGGCGGGCGAGATGGAACAGGCCCTGGCGAAGCTCGCCGAACTGCGCGAACGGGCGAGCCGCGCCGGGGTCGAAGGGCACCGGCAGTTCAACCCCGGCTGGCACCTCTCCCTGGACCTGCGGAACATGCTGCTGGTCAGCGAGTGCATCGCGCGGGCCGCCCTGGAGCGGACCGAGAGCCGCGGCGGCCACACCCGGGAGGACTGCCCCGGCATGGACCGCGAATGGCGCCGGGTGAACCTGGTGTGCCGGCTCCGGAAGGAGGACGACGCCACCGCGGCCGCCGGAGCCACCGGCAGGATCCGGCTCGAGCGGAGAACGACCGAGCCCATCCGTGCCGACCTGCTCGCGCTGTTCGAGAAGGAAGAACTGATCAAGTACCTCGCCGAGGAGGAGCTGACCGAGTGAGCGCCTACCAAGCCCGCTTCAAGGTCTGGCGGGGCGACCGGAGCGGCGGCGGTCTCGAGGACTTCACCGTCGAGGTCAACGACGGAGAAGTCGTCCTCGACATCATCCACCGCCTCCAGGCCACCCAGGCGTCCGACCTCGCGGTCCGCTGGAACTGCAAGGCCGGCAAGTGCGGTTCCTGCAGCGCCGAGATCAACGGCCGGCCCCGGCTGATGTGCATGACCCGGATGTCCGTCTTCACGAGGGACGAGACGATCACGGTCACACCGCTGCGGGCGTTCCCCGTGGTGCGGGACCTGGTCACCGACGTCTCGTTCAACTACGAGAAGGCCAGGGAGATCCCGTCGTTCGTGCCGCCCCCGGGTGTCGCGGCCGGCGACTACCGGATGCAGCAGATGGACGTGGAGCGGTCGCAGGAGTTCCGCAAGTGCATCGAGTGCTTCCTGTGCCAGGACACCTGCCATGTGGTGCGCGACCACGAGGAGAACAAGGAGGCGTTCGCCGGCCCGCGGTTCCTGATGCGCATCGCCGAACTGGACATGCATCCGCTGGACTCGGCCGCAGGAGCCGGACTGGACCGCAGGACGACGGCACAGGACGAACACGGACTGGGCTACTGCAACATCACCAAGTGCTGCACGGAGGTCTGCCCCGAAGGCATCAAGATCACGGACAACGCGCTGATCCCGATGAAGGAACGGGCCGCGGACCGCAAGTACGACCCGCTGGTGTGGCTGGGCAACAAGATCAGGCGCCGGGAGGGCTGACGGCCGCGCGGCCCGGGAGCGGGCGCGGGTCCCGCGCCCGCTCCCGGGCTGTCAGCACCACCCTTCGCGGTAGGCCTTCCAGTCGCCCTCCTCCGCCGCGAAGTCCACGTACAGCGCGACACCGAAGGCCTTTCTGTCGCGGTCCGTGCGCCCGAGGCCCAGCCGGGTGCCGCGGACCGCCGCCGCGACCGTCTCCGCGTTCTCGTGGTGGCCGAGATCGTCCTCGTGGAAGAACGGCAGCCCCATCAGCAGGTCGGTGCCCGGTGGCGTCACTTCGAGCGCGAGGGCGGTCTGCTGCGCGACGTAACCGCCGTACATGCCCTCCAGCGGCATCCACGTGTCGTACGACATGACGGCTATCTGGTCGACCCGCCGCGCGACCTCGCCGAAGAACTTCTGCGACCACCACTTCTCCCGGCCCGTGACCGCCGCGTTCACACGGTGCGCGGCGGGCAGGGGGTCGATCTGGTGGGCCGCAACCGACAACTGCGCCTTGCGGTCGCGCGTCAGTTCGCGCAGCGCGTCGAGCAGGGACAGGTAGTCGCGGTCCCCGGAGAGCAGCGGTTCCAGGTCGAAGTGGACCCCCTCGAACCCGGCGCCGAGAATCTGCCGGGCGGAGCCCACCACCGCGTCGCGGGACCGTTCGTCCAGGCGCAGACCGTTTGGTCCGTCGTTGGCGAGCACGTCGCCCAGCCACGCCTGGACCCGGATGCCCGGCATCTCCCGGTGCACGGCGTCCATGAGCCACCGGGCACGGGGGTAGCGGTCGGCGGGCAGGGTGCCGTCGTGCTCGAGGGGACCGGCGTGCACGTACAGGTCCCTGATGCCGGTGCCGCGGATCCGCTCGGCGAAGGCCCTGACGTCGGCGTCCTTCTTACGGCCGTCCACCCAGGCGTGGCCGAGCCAGATCGCGTCCTTGCCGCGGGTGCGGGTGCCGTCCTGGAGGTCCCCCGCGTAGTTGATGCGCAGAGCCACCGCACCGGTGAGCAGCGGGACGAGCAGGGCCAGCGCCAGGGCCAGCGCGATCCTCCTCGGCCACTTCAGCCGCGGACTGCGCCATGCCCGTACGAACGCGCCCGTCCTGCCCTTCGGCCGTGGGGCCGTTCCCGTTCCCTCGTTGGTTCCCATGGGATGCAGGACTGATCACCGGGTACCCGCGGTTCCTGAGGCGTCCGGTCGCGGCGGAACAGAGGCGGACTTAGCCTCCGAAATGTGATGCGAACAGCCGCCCGGATCCTCGTCGCCCTGCTCACGGCGGCATGGTGGGTGGTCGCGCCCGCCGCGCAAGGGGCCACGGCCGACGACCCCGTCGACCTCTCCCGGCAGGGACAGATCACCGACCGCACAGAGGCCCTGGGTGACCGCGAGGGGCGGGTGTCCCGGGCGCTCGACCGCTTGTACGACGAACAGCGGCTCCAGCTGTTCGTCGTCTACGTCACCGACTTCTCCGGCCGCTCCGCGCAGGACTGGACGGCGGAGACCGCCGCGAAGAACGGGCTCGGCACCAGCGACGTCCTGCTGGCCGTCGCCACCCGCGACCGGCAGTACGCCTACTGGGTCGACGCCGCCTCCCGCCTCACCGACGCACAGCTCGCCGAGGTCGCCCGGACGGCGGTGGAGCCCGCGCTGCGGGAGAACGACTGGGCGGGCGCCGCGATCGGCGCCGCCGACGGCTACGGCGCGGTGCTGTCCGGCGAACCGGTCCCCACGGTGAACATCACACCCGGCGAGGCCGAGCCCGGTGGCGGCGGCGCGGGTACCGGCGCGGGCGACCTCGTGCTCCCCATCGCGGTCGTCGGCGGCGCCGCCGCCCTCGCCGCGTACACCTACGCGAAGCGCAAGCGGCGCACGGCCACCCGCACCACTCCGCGCGGCGCCCAGGAGGGCTGGGGCACGGCGGAGCAGCCACCGCTGCCTGAGCTGGACGCCAGGGCCAGGGCGACGCTGGTGGAGACCGATGACGCGGTGCGCACCAGTCAGGAGGAACTCGGGTTCGCCACCGCCCAGTTCGGTGAGGAGGCGGCGAAGCCGTTCCAGGAGGCCGTGGCGCACGCGCGGCAGGAGCTGGCCGCCGCGTTCAGGCTGCGCCAGCAGTTGGACGACGCCTACCCGGAGGACGACGCCACCCGCCGCAGGATGCTCGAAGAGATCCTCGCCCGCTGCTCAGAGGCCGACCGCCGGCTCGACGCCGAGGCCGAGGACTTCGACCGGCTGCGCGCGCTGGAACGCAACGCGCCGCAGGCGCTGGACACGGCGGAGGCCGCCTACCAGGACGTGAACGGCCGTGTCGTCAGCGCGGAAGCCACGCTGGGCGTCATGCGCGAGCGGTACGCGCCGTCGGCGGCGGCCCCCGTCGCGAGCGACGTGGAACAGGCGAAGGACCGGCTCGAGTTCGCGACGACCGCCCTGGACCGGGCCCGGCAGGCCGTCGGGGCCGATGACAACGGGTCCGCCGCGGTCCAGGTGCGGGCCGCGGAAGGGGCCGTCGCCCAGGCCGCCCGCCTGATCGAGGCCGTCGACCGCCGGGCGCGGGATCTGGCGGAAGCGGCCGGAAAGCTGCCGAGCGCGCTGACCGAGACGGAAACCGATCTGGCGGAGGCACGCGGACTGCTCAAGGGGACGGAGGAAGGCACGTCGACCGCCGGGCTCCAGGGGCGGATCGCCCGCGCGGAGAGGGTCGCCGCGGAGGTGCGCACGGCGACGGAGTCCGGGCGGTACGACCCCATCGACGCACTGCGCCGTGTCGAGGAGGCCGACGCCGCCCTGGACGAGGCGCTGGCCGGTATCCGGGAACAGGAGCAGGGGACGAGGCGCGCGCGGGCGCTGCTGGACAGGGCCCTGCTCGGCGCGCGCTCGGGTATCGGGGCCGCCGCCGACTACATCACCACGCACCGCGGCGCCGTCGGCAGCGAGGCCAGGACCAGGCTGGCGGAGGCCCAGCGCCGGCTGGAGCGGGCGGAGACCCTGGCCGGCGCGGACGGTACGGGCGGGAACGGCACCGGTGGTGATCCCCAGGCGGCTCTGGCCGAGGCACAGCGGGCGGACTGGCTGGCGCAGCAGGCGCAGAGCCTCGCGGAGAACGACGTGCGCGACTTCCGGAACCCGTTCGGGCCGGGCGGTGCGCCAGGGACCCGGGGCTTCGGAGGGGGGCCCGGCAGCTTCGGCGGTGGTGGCACGCGGGGCCGGATGGGCGGTGGCCGTTTCTGACGTCGGCCGGCTGGTGGCGTGTACGCCGGCCCGTATTCCGTTTGGCGTTCAAGGAGCCGTTCAAGGAGCAGTGGCATGACCAAGCAGACCGTTCTCGGGCGGGTCACCCAGCTGGCCAGGGCGAACATCAACGCACTGCTGGACCAGGCGGAGGACCCGCAGAAGATGCTCGACCAGCTGATCCGCGACTACACGAACAACATCGTGGAGGCCGAGCAGGCGGTGGCGAGCACCATCGGCAACCTGCGCCTCATGGAACAGGACCACCAGGAGGACGTCGAGGCCGCCCAGGAATGGGGCGCCAAGGCGCTGGCTGCCAGCAGGAAGGCGGACGAGCTCCGCGGGGCGGGGCGGACGGCGGACGCCGACAAGTTCGACAACCTCGCGAAGGTCGCCCTCGGCAGACAACTCCGGGCCGAGCAGGAGGCGAAGACGGCGGAGCCGACGATCGCCTCCCAGACCGCGGTCGTCGACAGGCTCAAGTCGGGCCTGGAACAGATGAAGACGAGGCTGGAGCAGCTCCGGGCGAAGCGGGACGAGCTGGTGGCCAGGGCGAAGTCCGCGGAAGCGCAGAACCGGATGATGGACGCCGTGAAGAGCGTCGACGTGCTCGACCCGACGAGCGAACTCCACCGCTTCGAGGACAAGGTCCGACGGGAGGAGGCGAGGGCGCTCGGGGAGCAGGAACTGGCGGCGTCGTCGCTGGACGCGCAGTTCGAGCAACTGGAGAGCGTGGGGGAGGAAGCGGAGATCGAGGCGAGGTTGGCGGCGCTGAAGTCCGCTTAGGGGGTGGGCGGGGGTTGGCCCCTGCCCGGGGCCGTTCCCCTACCCGCCTCTTCCCGCCGTACCGATGCGCGGCTCCGCCGCGTGACGGGGCAGGTCCCGGACCCCGCACCGTGCTTTACGCGGTGCCCTCAAGTGCCGGGCAGGCTGGATTTCGCCGCGCGGAATCAGCCTCGCCCGGGGCACCTCACACGGCCGCCGGGCCGCAGGGGGAGTTCGAGGCGCGGGGTCCGGTGGGGGTTCCCCACGCCGCCAGGGGCAGGGGGAAGAGCCCCGATTCGGGAAGGCGCGGGGTGGGGACAAGCCCGCCGCGGGCGACCCACGCACGCCCTCAGAACATGCTCAGCAACTGCTCCACCGTCGGCTCCGCCGACCCCTCGCCGTCCGGGAGGGCCAGTTCGAACCACACCGTCTTGCCGCGCGGCGTCCGCCGGGAGCCCCACGCCGCGCTCAGGAGTCCGACGAGTTGGAGGCCGCGGCCGCCCTCGTCGGTGTCGCGGGCACGACGGCGGCGGGGCTGGACGAGGCCGGCGTCCCAGACCTCGCAGACCAGGGTCCGGTCCCTGAGCAGCCGCAGCCGGATCTCGCCCTCGCCGTAGCGCAGGGCGTTGGTGACCAGTTCGCTGACGAGGAGTTCGACCGTGTCGACGAGGGACTCGAGGTCCCACGCCGTCAGCTGCGCGCGGGCCAGTTCGCGGGCCCGGCCCACGGAGCGGGGCTCGCGGGGCAGCTGCCAGTCACCCACGGCTTCGGTCGGCAGACCCTGTATACGGGCCATCAGCAGCGCGATGTCGTCCTCGCCGTGCCGGGTGTCGAGGGCGCCGAGCACGTGGTCGCAGACGTCCTCGAGGGGGCGCACGGGATCGGCGAGGGCGGCGCGGAAGGCGCGCAGGCCTTCTTCGAGCGGGTGGTCGCGGGACTCGACCAGCCCGTCGGTGTAGAGGGCGAGGAGGGAACCTTCCGGTACTTCGATCTCGACCTCCTCGAAGGGTTCGCCCCCCACGCCGAGCGGCATGCCCGGCGGCACGTCGAGCAGCAGGGCCTCTTCGCCCGGTTCGACCAGAACGGGCGGCAGATGGCCCGCGTTGGCGAAGGTGCAGCGTCGGGTGACCGGGTCGTACACGGCGTACACGCAGGTGGCGAGATAGACCTCGGAGAGGTCCGCGTCGCGGGAGGTGTGGGCCACGCGGGAGGGGACCTGGGCGCCGCCCGAGGTGCGGCCGCCCTTGGCGGGACTGCCGAGCCCGCGGGCGATCTCGTCGAGCGCGGAGAGCACTTCGGCGGGCTCCAGATCGAGCAGTGCCAAGGTCCTTACGGCGGTGCGCAGTTCACCCATGGCGACGGCGGCCCGCAGTCCGCGGCCCATCACGTCCCCGACGACCAGGGCGGTGCGGTGGCCGGGGAGTTCTATGACGTCGAACCAGTCGCCGCCGACTTCGGTGGCGGTGGTGCCGGGCAGATAGCGGCAGGCGATGTCGAGACCGGCCGCCTCCGGGTCGCCGGGGGGCAGCAGACTGCGCTGGAGGATGAGGGCTCGTTCGTGTTCCCTGCGGTACAGGCGGGCGTTGTCGATGCAGACGGCGGCCCGCGCCGCGAGTTCGACCGCGAGGGCCCGGTCCCGCTCCCCGAAGGGCTCGCTTCCCTTGGTCCGGGAGAACTGCACCAGTCCGACGACGGTGTCGTGCGCCACCATCGGTACGGCCAGCGTCGACTGGACGAGGCTGCCTTCCTCGCCGGGGATCGACCGGACGGCGGCCGTGCGCAGGGCCCCGGCGCACGGCGAGTTGAACGGGTAGCGGTGGACCTCGCCGACCGCGGTGGGGCCGCTGCCTTCGGGCGCGCAGCCCGGGGTGGTCATCAGCGGGGCGTCGGACACGGCGCTGGCGAAGGCGACCCTGCGCAGTTCTGCGCTGCCTCCTCCGAAGCCTTCGGACCGGGCGGAGCCCCACTGGCCGGGCGGGGCCTCGTCGCCGGTGAGCAGTCCTTGGTACAGGTCGACGGAGGCAAGGTCGCAGAAGCCGGGGACAGCGACGTCGAGCAGTTCGCGGGCGGTGGTCTCCAGGTCGAGGGAGTTGCCGATCCGGGCGCTCGCCTCGTTGAGGAGGGCGAGGTTCCGGCGGGCGTTCGCGGCTTCGCGGGCGGCGATATGACGGCGCGTCACATCCGTGCCGACCCCGGCGACGCCGACGGGCCGGCCCGATCCGCCGTGCACCCGGTAGAGGTTGATCGACCAGTGCCTGCGGTCGGTGCTGCCGGGCGCCGTGCCGACGATCTGGAGGTCGGTGACCGGCTCGCCGGTCTCCAGGACCCTGCGCAGGGAGGCGTTCATCCGCTCCGCCTCGGGGCGGGAGAGGTAGTCGTGGACGGTGCGCCCGCGGTGGTCCTCCGCGGCGCCGCCGAAGACCGTGGCGAAACGCTGGTTGGCACGCTGCACGGTGAGGTCGGTACCGAAGAGCAGGAACCCGAACGGAGATTGGCCGAAAATGGCCTGCGATGCGGCGAGGTCCGTCTCTATCCGGCGTAGTGCGCGGACGTCGAGGACGATGCAGAGCGCGCCCTGTTCTCCCTGCGCCGTCTCACTGGGCATCACATACACCTCGGCGAGACCGTGCGCCCGGCTGCCGCCCGGCACCCGGAAGGGGACGAGTCCCGTCCACTCCTTGCCGTCGAGGATCTCGGCCAGTCTGCGGCGTCCTCGGGGCCGGAGCTCCGCCGGCATGAAGACCTCGACCGGGTCCTTGCCCCTGGCCTCGTCGGCAGCGATGCCGAACAGGTCCACGGCCCGGTCGCTCCACTGCTCGACCAGACCGTCGTGGCCGATCGAGAAGGAGGCCACCTTGATGTAGTCATAGATCGAGCCAGGCGGGCTGCTCTGCCATACGACATCGCTCGCCGTCTCAGGTATTTCGCTCACGCGACCGTCCCCTCCAGCTCACCGCACCGGACCGGCCATGACCGCAGTATTCAGCACTACGGCTCCCACCGACACGGCGTTCACGATCACAGAGCGGTCTCGTTCGTTTTGAGCCGACTCCGGCGTGATCGTCTTCCCTGAAGACTTCTAACCAGCGAGAGCCAGCTCGAACCACACGGTCTTGCCGGTCCTGCCCCGGCGCGTACCCCAGCGAACGGCGGAACAGGCCACGAGTTGCAGCCCCCGACCGCTCTCGTCCTCACTGCGCGCCGGCCTTTTCACCGGCGGATCCGGAAGGGGATCGGAGACCTCCACCAGCAGGACCGGGGCCGCGCCGGACGGGTTCCGGCGGCTCATGCGAAGGTTGATCGGGCCAGGGGTGTAACGCTGGGAATTGGTCACCAGTTCACTGACCAGGAGCACCGTCAGATCGCCGACAGCGGCGTCGATTCCCCACAGCCGGAGGGTGTCGCGGACCGCGTGCCGGGCCGCGCGCACCACGTTCGGTTCGGCCGGAAAAGTCCACTCGGCGCATTCGCCTCGGGTGCCGACCACGCCGATCACTTCCCCGGATCACCAGCGGAACTGTCCTGTTTCAGGGGGTTAATCAGCACATACCCTCTTTGCCGCCCTCATTACCGCCCAGGGACCGCAATGGCCGCACCCGTTGCACCGGGGCGGCGGGTGATTCAGCGGTGCGCATCCTCCCCGGCCCCTCCGGTGCGTGCGCGCCGGTGTCGGGCGCAGGCGGCGACCGCGGGCACGTCCTGGTCGAGCCAGTCGACGGCGTCGAGCTCGTCGGGCGCGAGCCAGCGCAGGGCGTCGTGGTCCTGGAGCGGCCTGGGGTCACCGGACAGCAGCCGGACCGTCCACACCTGGAGCACATGGCCCGCTCGCAGCGGCCATTCGCCGGGGACCCGGTCCACCGGCTCCGTCTCGATGCCCAGCTCCTCGCGCAGTTCTCGCACGAGTGCCTGCTCGGGACTCTCCCCCGACTCCAACTTTCCGCCGGGCAGCTCCCAGCGGCCGGCCAGTTCGGCGGGAGCGCTGCGCCGCGCGGCGAGGAGCCGCCCCTCGACGTACACGGCCCCGGCCACGACCACCACGCGATCAGTCATGCGGCGGAGCGTACTGGGCCCGAGCATCAAGGTGTGCGCTCCGGCGGCGCCGTCAGCGGGCCGGCCGGCCGACCCGTTCGACCCAGTAGAGCCGCTGGTGGCCGCGCCCGTCGAGCGCGTCCGCGATCTTCTGCGCCTCCGCCTCGGTCGCGTACCGGCCGACGCGGTAGCAGTTGCCGTTGCCGTCCTGCCGTATGACGAGCCAGGGCAGGACAGCCCCGCTGTCGGTCATCGCGCCCCTCCCTCGGTCGGCCCGCTTGTCCGTAACGATCGCCAGGAAACCGCAGTACGCATATGCCCAACCCTACGCCTGACGTTCACTGAGCGGATACGGGTTTTCACAAAGAGACAGGAAGAGGGGCGCATCCGACTGGATACGCCCCCTGCCTCCGCGCCGGAGGCCGATGCGGCGCCCGCCCGGGCGCCGCGGAAAGGTCACCTCACAGGCAGGTGGTAGGCGATGCGGTAACGGTCCGCGGGCACGACGACGTCGGCGGTCTCCACCGCACGACCCGAGGCGTAATACGTGCGTTCGACGACCATCACCACATGGCCGGGCACGCCACCGAGGGCCAGCAGCTCCTCCGCGAGGCCGGGCCGGGCGCCGACCTCCTCCACGACGTTGTCCACCACGATGTCGATGGCGGCCATCCGCTCGACGACTCCGCAGCCGCCGAGCGGGCCCTCCTCGGGCAGCATGACCGGCGTGCGGCCGGTGACCTCGAGCGGCTCCCAGGATGTGGAGAGCATCATCGCCTCACCGGCGTCCCGGAAGAGGTAGCGCGTGCGCATCACTCGCGCACCGAGCTCGATCCCGAGCCGCCCGGCCACCTCCGGGGTCGCCGCCTCCTGTTCACTGCTGGACTCCCACGTCCCCCGGGCACCCTCCTCCGCCTGCTCCTGCCTGAAGGGGCTGGCACCCGACGGCGGCCGGAAGCCGGACCGGGCGACCCGGCGCGGCACGGGCCGCTCACGCACATACGTACCGGAGCCCGAGCGGCCCTCGACCAGCCCTTCCGCCATCAGCACCTTGCGTGCCTCGAGGGCGACGGTGTCCGAAACGCCGTACTCCTCGCGGATGCGGGCCTGCGAGGGGAGACGGGTGTGCGGCGGCAGCGAGCCGTTCACGATCTTCTCGCGGAGATCGCTCGCAACGCGCAGGTAGGCGGGCTGCTCACCGAATGTCACTGGCCACTCCCCAACAGGTTGACAGACTGCAACAGAGTGGCAACGTTCGGTTGCCGACCGCAAGTATGGGCCAACGTTTCACCCGAAGTGATGATTTGCCGCTGAGCAGAGGTTTACCGCGAGTACACGCCATCCGATGGCGGCACCCCTTGACCGCAATGGTCCATACCAATACGTTCCTGCGCACACGACACCGTTCTCGGAACCCGTTTCCGGCACGCGCACAGGAATGAGCCCGATGCGTCGAAGAACCTTTGTCCGGGCGGCCGTTGCCGTCTGCTCGCTCTCGCTCGTCGCCACCCTCGCCCCCACCGCCGTCGCCACCTCGGCCCAGGACGGCGACCGGGGCAGCGGCCACCGCCACCACAAGCAGTCGTACAAACGTGTCGGCTACTTCACCCAATGGGGCGTCTACGGCCGGGACTTCCAGGTCAAGGACATGGACACCAGCGGCCAGGCCGCCAGACTCACCCACATCAACTACGCCTTCGGCAACGTGAACGCCGACGGCAAGTGCTTCACCGGGAACATCCCCGGCGAGGCCGACGCCTGGGCGGACTACGTCCGGCCGCTGGAGGCCGCGGACTCGGTGGACGGCGTCGCCGACACCGCGGAGCAGCCGCTCGCCGGCAACTTCAACCAGCTGCGCGAGCTCAAGGCCGAGCACCCGGGCCTCAAAGTCATGATCTCGCTGGGCGGCTGGAGCTGGTCCACCCACTTCTCGGACGCGGCCCGGACGCCCGAGTCCCGCAAGGCGCTCGTCTCCTCGTGCATCGACCTCTACATCAAGGGCAACCTGCCGGCCGACGGGGCGCGCGGCGGCGAAGGCGCGGCGGCCGGCCTGTTCGACGGCATCGACATCGACTGGGAGTGGCCGGGCTCCGAGGGCGACGCCGACACCGTGTACCGGCCGGAGGACAAGCAGAACTTCACGGCGCTGGTCCGCGAGTTCCGCACCCAGCTGGACGCGTACGCCAAGTCCCGGCACAAGGCCGAGGGCGGCAAGCGCAAGCACTACGAGCTGTCCGCCTTCGTGCCGACCGCGCCGGCCAAGATCGATGCCGGCTTCGAGGTCCGCAAGATCATGCGGGACTTCGACTTCGTCAATCTCCAGGGCTACGACTTCCACGTCTCGGGTGAGAAGACCACCGCCCAGCAGTCGGCGCTGTACGCCCGCGGGGACTTCAGCGTCGACCAGACCGTCCGAGACTGGCTGCGGCGCGGCGCGCCGGCACGCAAGCTGGTGGTCGGGATGCCCTTCTACGGGCAGGGGTGGACCGGAGTGACCGGCGGGGGCGACGGCATGGGGCAGCCGGCGACGGCACCCGCTCCGGCGACCTGGGCGGCCGGCTACGAGGACTACAAGGCCCTCAAGAAGCTCGCGGACTCCGGTGCCTACAAGGTCCACCGCGACCGGCGCAACGGGCACGCGTGGCTCTTCGACGGCACGACCCTGTGGACGTACGACGATCCCGCCGTGCTGCGCGCCAAGACCTCGTACATCCGCGACCGTGGCCTCGGCGGCGCGATGTTCTGGTCGCTCGACGGTGACACCGCCGACGGCGAACTGACGGCCGCGGTCGACGGCGGGCTGAGCCGCCGCTGATCCGGGCGGCCCCGTACGGATCCGGGTCCGTACGGGGCCACCCGGCCCGGGACAGGCGCCCGCGGGGCGGTCGGGGGGTCACGCGCCGGTTGCGTACTCCTCGTCCGGCGGCGGGGTGGTGCTCAGTCCCAGGGCGTCCCGGGCGGCGATCCGCGTCTCGGTGGTCAGCGCCCACTCCGCGGCCGTCACATGCGCCCAGAAGGCGTCCTCGTCCGCCGCCTTCGCGGCCGCGGCCCATTCCCTGCCGGAGGCCTCGAACTGCCTGGCTCTCGCCGACAGCGAAGGTGACGCCTCCTCGGGCCAGGAACGGCCGCGCAGCGCCGTCGCCTGCTCGGCCAGGACGGTGGACATCTCCTGCGCCCAACTCCGGTACGGCGTCGGGTCGTCGGAGAACTCCGCGTCCGGCTCCCCGTAGGCCGCGCTCTCCACGGCGTGCTCGGCGTTGATGTAGGAGAGCTGGTCGGGGTCGTGGGTCTCGGGGCCCACGCGGAGCGACCGGGTCAGCCCGTCACCCGTGAGCGCGCAGGTGACCTCGCGGTCGCCGCGCGCCCAGCTCTCCCTGGTCGGGATGTAGTAGTACATCTCCACGTCGTCCGGGAACGCCCAGGAGTCCGGGACGTACGCGTCGTTGAGATCGAGGCAGCGGTCCTCCGCGAACGCCTCCCCCGCCGGGCTGCCGGGTGCCGGGTCGGACCGCTGGAACCGGTAGGTCCCGGTCACCTCGGCGTCGTGCCGCTCGCCGCAGGGGACGACGTCGACGTTCACGACCTCCCGTTCCAGGTCGCCTCCCGGCACGTTGAAGCACTCGCCCTCGCGCAGGTTCTGGGTGCTCTTGGAGCGGGAGGCGCCCTCGACGCCCTCGCGGAACCCGTTCCAGGCATCGCCTGCCGCGCCCGTCACCACCATGAGCAGGACGAGCAGCGTGCTGATCGACGACAGGACGATGCCGGCGATCGCCATCCCCTTGCCGCGGCCGCCCTTTCGGCTGATCTGCCCCAGCGCGACGGCGCCGAGGACCAGTCCGAGCGGCGGCAGGCAGCAGACGACGCCGACGACCAGCGAGGTGATGGCGAGGCCGTTCACGGGCTCGGGCCGCGGGAGCGGCGGGTACGGCAACGGCTGCTGGTACGTCGGGTGTTGCGGGTAGGGCGGCCCGCCCTGTGCGGATGGGTCCACGGTGCGGGTGCTCCTCGTCGGTCCGGTGTTCGCGCTCACCGATGTGAACAGGCGCGCGAATGATACGACGCGGCACCGACACCGTCGCGAGTGGCCGTGACACGGCGAAGGGGCGGCCGCTCACGCGACCGCCCCTCGACTGCTCAGCCTGTTACCGGCTCATGGCCTCGCGGCGCATGGGCTGTGCGGGCTCGATTCACTCAGAACTGGAGCGCCCAGGAGTCGATCTTCCCGGTGTCGTACGACGCGTTGTCGCTGACCCGCAGCTTCCAGGTGCCGTTGGCCACCTCGGACGACGCGTTCACCGTGTAGGTGGTGATCACGTTGTCCAGGCTGCCGCCGGACCCGTAGGCCTTGAGGTTGTACACGGAACCGTCGGGAGCGACCAGGTCGATCCGCAGGTCACCGATGTAGGTGTGCTTGATGTCGACCGGCACGCGGAGGCCGGTCGGCGCGTTGCCGGCGACACCGCTGACGGTGATCGGCGACTCGACGGTGGATCGGTCGCTGATCGTGTAGTCCGTGAGGTTCTCGAACCGGTCACCGGTGGGCGGCTCGGTGCCGCCGCCGTCGCCGACGAAGAGCAGACGGTTCGGCGAGCCGGTGCCCGGGCTGGTCACGACACCGCTGGTGGCGGCGGTGGTCAGGGCCGTGGACACCTGGGCAGGGGTCGCCGTCTTGTTCTGCGCCAGGTACAGCGCCGCGGCGCCGGCGACGTGCGGGGTGGCCATCGAGGTGCCGGAGATGGTGTTCGTCGCCGTGTCACCGGTGTTCCACGCCGACTTGATCGACGAACCGGGGGCGAAGATGTCCAGCACGCTGCCGTAGTTGGAGAAGCTGGAGCGGGCGTCGGAGCTGGTGGTGGAGCCGACGGTGATGGCCTCCGCGACGCGCGCGGGCGAGTAGTTGGAGGCGTTGGAACCGTCGTTGCCCGCCGCCACCGCGTAGGTGACGCCGGAGGCGATGGAGTTGCGCACGGCGGTGTCGAGGGCCGTGTCGATGCCGCCGCCGAGGCTCATGTTGGCGACGGCCGGCTTGACGGCGTTCCGCGTCACCCAGTCGATACCGGCGACGACCTGAGCGGTGGTGCCGGAGCCGGCGTTGTTGAGCACGCGGACGCCGACGATCTTGGCCTTCTTGGCCACACCGTAGGAGGATCCCGCGACGGTACCGGCGACGTGGGTGCCGTGGCCGTTGCCGTCCTGCGCCGTGTTGTCGTTGTCGATGGCGTCGTAGCCGTTGAAGGCACGGCCACCGAAGTCGCTGTGGGTGATGCGCACACCGGTGTCGATGATGTACGCGGTGACCCCCTCACCGGCGGTGTCGGGGTAGGTGTAGCTCTGGTTCAGCGGCAGCGCCTTCTGGTCGATCCGGTCGAGGCCCCACGACGGCGGGCTCGGCTGGGTGCCAGAGATCGTGAAGACACGGTTCTGCACGACGGACTCGACGGCCGGGTCCGCGGCGAACTTCTTCGCCTGCGCCTCGGAGACCTTGACGGCGTAACCGTTCAGTGCGGCGTTGTACGTCTTCTCGATCTTCGCGCCGTACTTCGCCGCAAGGCGCTTGCCCGCCCTGGAACCGGCGTCACCCGCGGACTCCTCGAGGGTGACGATGTAGCTGCCCTCGATGGCTCCCGGCGCACCCGCGTTCTCGATGACGCCCGTGGGTGCGGGCAGGGCGGCAGAGGCCGGAAGGGCGGAGACCGTGCCGAGTGCGAGCGCGGCGACGGATATGGCGCTGGCCGCGGCGAGTCTTCGCCGCGAGTCACGCATCACAGACATGTGAGGGGTCCTCCTCATTGGTGGTGCGTTGCTGTGGGGGATTGCGACAGGAGCATGCCAATGACGTGGCCCCAAATCCGCGTCATGTGCGTACGCCTGCCGAGCGAAAGATTGACCGATCCATAGGAATCCCACAAGAGGCCCGACCGCCAGGTAACAAGCGCGCCACACAACTGACATGCTGGCGAACCATGACGATGTACCGCTGCCCCGACTGCGGAATCAGTTCGCCGGTCGATTCTGCCACCTGGTGCTGCCCGGACTGCCGCGGGCCCTGGGACCTGGACTTCCTTGCGGCGCCGGTCCCCCTCACCGAACTCTCCGGTCGGGTGAACTCACTGTGGCGTTACGCGGAGGCGCTGCCGCTGACCGCACCCGTCACCTCCCTCGGGGAGGGCCGCACCCCGCTCGTCCCACTGACCGCCACCGTCTCGGTGAAGCTCGACTTCCTCACGCCGACCCTGTCCTTCAAGGACCGCGGCGCGGTGATGCTGGCCGAGCTGGCCCGGCGCCTGCCCGGAGCGCCGCGCCGCGTGATCGCCGACAGCAGCGGCAACGCGGGGACAGCAGTCGCCGCGTACTGCGCGCGGGCCGGACTGGACTGCACGGTCTTCGTCCCCGAGGCGACCTCCGCCAAGAAGGTCGAGCAGATCCGGGCGCACGGCGCACGGCTGGAACTCGTCCCCGGCGACCGGGAGGCCACGGCCGGGGCGGCCCGCGCGGCGGCGGGCGGTGAAGGGGTCTTCTACGCGAGCCATGTGTACAACCCCTACTTCCTGCACGGCACCAAGACGTACGTGTACGAGCTGTGGGAGGACCTCGGCGGCCGTCTGCCGGAGGCGATCGTCGTCCCCGTCGGCAACGGCACGCTGCTGCTGGGCGCGGCCCAGGCGCTGACCGAGCTCCACTCGCACGGCCTGATCGACTCCCGTCCGGCGCTGATCGCCGTTCAGGCGGAGGCCGTCTCGCCGCTGGCCGCGGCGTTCCACGCGGGCGCCGACGGCCTGTTGGAGCGCTCCCCCGCCCGCCCGACGCTCGCCGAGGGCATCGCCATCCCGAACCCGCCGCGGGCACGGCAGATCCTGCGGGCGGTACGGGAGTGGGGAGGGACGTTCCTGACCGTCACGGAGGACCAGATCCGGCATGCCCAACGCGACCTCGCGGGGCGGGGTCTGTTCGTCGAGTCGACGGGTGTGGCCTGCTGGGCGGCGGCCGGCGGCTGGACCGACCGCACGGCGGTCGTGCCGCTGTGCGGAGCGGGGCTGAAGACG
Organism: Streptomyces sp. WAC00040; assembly: GCF_056835925.1. Classification (NCBI taxonomy): domain Bacteria; kingdom Bacillati; phylum Actinomycetota; class Actinomycetes; order Kitasatosporales; family Streptomycetaceae; genus Streptomyces; species Streptomyces sp. WAC00040. Next base: position 2,885,858 of record NZ_JAKQZE010000001.1, on the reverse strand, counting down.
GGGACGGCCGCGGCCTGACGCGGTCCCCCACGGAATCCGGCCCGCTCGGTGACGGGACCCCGCCCGTGCGGCCCGGCGGAAGGGGGCGGTGTTCCCGGAGCGCCCGGAGGGGGCCCGTTCTCCTGGAGCGCCCGGCCGGACCGCTGCGGCGCTACGATCGGCCGGTCGGCAAGGGGGCGTGGATGCGGAACGTGTCACGGCGGGCCTTACTGGTCCTGGCGGCCGGGGCGGTCGCGTCCGCCTGCTCCGGAACGGAACCGCAGGACGGTGTGGACGAGGGACCGGTCCGCACGGAGACGGAGCCGCTGGAGAAGAGGTTCGCGCTCCTCGGGCCGTTGAGCGACGCGCACTGGCTCGGCTACGACCGGGTGAAGAACAACGACGGCAGGTCGGTGCCCGGTCCGTCCGACATCCGGCTCGTCGGCTTCGCCCGGCTCCTGGACGGCAAGGCGGCCGAGCTGGCGTCGGTCGCGGAGCGCGGGTTCGGGCCGGAGCCGCTGGGGGAACTGCCGGATCGGCTTGCCGCGTTCGCGCCGAAGAACGCCCGGTGGCAGCACAGCGATGCCTTCGACGACGAGATGACCGGCGGCGCGTACTCCGGCCGTTTCCTCCTGTCGCCGGCCACTGGAACGGTCTGTTTCGACGTGCAGAACGTGCCGTAGGGCGGCGGCCGCGGCACGAGGAGTGGCGTGGCCGGGCCGTGGGCCTGGCGCCGGTCAGTCCGAGGGCTTCCCCAGCGGCACGCCCGCCGGCTCGGCGTCACCAGCATCCACTCGGCACCGTCCACGGCACCGCCTCGGTGGTAGAAGCGGTCTCCTTCCTCCACGCCTTGCTGCCACAGCTCGGTGATCCGGTCCGGCGGCAGCCTCTCGAGGAGAAACCCGGCATCACGGCGGACCAGCAGGACCGCCTCCGGCTCGAGCTCCTCCACGAACTGATCGGCCACGGCCGCCGCTGCCGTGGAGGCGCTCAATGTCCAGTCCTGGTGGAAGAAACTCATGATCCAGGGGACGCCGAACGTGAACTCCGTGGACCGATCCATCGAAGCAGCCAGCCTCCTTGCACCGGGGGCCGGCATGCACGTGCTGAGCCGAACCTGTGCCCGGTGCGTGCTCCAGGGGGTCACCTCCGGAAGTCCCCTCACGACGGTTCCATGGGCACCCGGTCGTCGATGTGGTCGTCGCTGTAGCCGAGCCGCTCGGCGATCACCTTGCCGCGAAGCAGCGTCGCACGCCGGCCAACCACAGGGCTTGGATGTCCACGGCAAGCAGTGGGGAGTTCATCAGCACCTGCACATCCCTGCCGAACTGGTCGTCCTCTTCTTCGGCGGTCGCGTGCCGGGCAAGGGCGAACACAGTGGCTTCGTCGAGGCGAAGCATCGAACGGGAGCACACCGTCCCGGTCGGTCCACTGAGACCGAAGTCGTCCACGTGGTCCACGTAGTACACCTCGCGTTGCCTTGCCATCAGGGAACCTCCGGTGCGGCACGGGCACCCCTCGCCGTGAGGGGTGCCCGTGTCCGTCGGCATGGTGGTCCAACGGCTGTCAGCCGTGGCTGATCAGATCTTCCACCTGGAAGACGTGATATTCGCCGTAGCCGAGTCGTGCACCGATGTTCACATACCGCGTGTACTGCTCCTCGGTCAGCGGTACGGACAGCACCGTCAGCACTCGCAGGAACAGCCTGAATCCGAGGTCGGGGTCGACCCGTGCAACAACCTGCTCCAGTGATGCAAGGCATGTCGTTGCGGGAATGGGACGCCAGTCGGGACTGACCGCCTTGCCCGCGCACGACGGCATCACCTCCCGGAGCTCACGCAGCACCTCCTGTGCCAGTTCCGTCCGGGCCGGTGGGACGACGGGGATGTACGACGGGGCGACGTGGCGCAGACGCTCCTTGCACACCTCCGCGATCTGCCGCAGCCATTCCCGTCCGCCAATGGCGAAGTGGTCGATGCTGTAGCCCCGGCATGTTGCCGCCAGCCACAAGGTGGTGATCGTGTCCGTGGACAACTCGGACTCCAACAGCCTCAGCGTGTCCTCGAGCATGATGGCCGCCTCGGAGCCCGGAGTCCGTTCGGGACCGTCACCAGCGGCGGCGTCCCGTACGTGTTTCCGCGCACCCGTGGTGTGCCATCCCGCCACGAACAGACCAGTGAGCCGGGAGAGTCCGAAGTCCCACGTGGCGTCGCGCCGGGTCGTGTCGATCGGCGGCCAGAGCACGTTCAAGCCGTCGTGCACCACTGCGGCGGGAAGGCCGCAGCGTTCCCCCAGCCCGAGGAACCGGTCGTAGCTCTCCTTCTCGATCCGGATGGAGCACACCTTCAGCACTCGGAGGAAGAGACGGAAGCCGAGATCGGCGTCGACCCGTGCAACGGCCTGCTCCAAGCAGGCGGCGAGGTCCGAAGGTGCGTCGGTACGGTCCAGGGCCGGGGCAAGGGCCCGGATCTCCGCCGCAACGGACCGGCGCAGTTCCTCGTCCCGTACCGGCTGGACCGGCGGCGGCGCATAGGACCTCTTGTCCTGCCGAAGCCGCTCGGTGGACAGTTCCGAGATCTCCTCCAGCCAGGCACGGCTGGTCATGCCGTGATCGGCCGGATCGAACCACTGGCCGACGGCAGCGAGCCACACCGTGTGGAGAATCCTGTCGGGGAGGGAGGACGCCAGCAGACGGCGGGCATCCTCTCCCAACTCGACCGCTTCCTCACCGTCGGACTGATCCGCCAGCCAGGCCACTACCTCAAGAGCATTCGCCCGATCGGAACGGCGGCCCAGGGAGCACAGAACTTCCGCCAGGCCGGTGAGCCCGAAGTCCTCGGAGCGGCCGAGCTCGGCGTACGTGGAGTGCATCTCAGGCATGTATCACGTCCTACACCGGGTAGGCGGTCTTGACGACGTATCCGCCACCGCCACGCTTGTGCCCCTTGACCTTCATCAGGATCACTACGACCTCATTCCCGGCGTTCGTCACCGTCACGCCGTCGGGGTGATATGCCTTGCCGAGGGAGGGATACTTGTCCCACCTTCCCGTGATGGTCACCGGGTACTGCTCTCCGTCCCTGGCCTTGCTCAGCCACTTCTCGAACGCATCCCACTTCCTCTGGTCCAGTATCTTCTGGCCGTGCTTGTTGGTGGTGTGGAAGAAGTCGGACACGACCCGGTCCACGGCCTGCTGCGCGATCTCCTGACTGGTCCAGACCGTGTTGGGCTTCCCCTTCTTCTTGGCGAACTCGAATGCCCTGGCCGCATCCGGGTTGACGTGCTCCTTGAGGGTGTGGATGACGTCTTCGTAGGCCCGAAGGCTCGGTAGCAGTTCGTCGCCCAGGTTCATGCAGTTGTGCACCAGCACGTCCGTGGCCCGCGGCCCTTCGGTGCTCACGTAGAACGTGTGCGGCCCGTCGACGGTGAGGTCGTACACCGTGCGTGGTGCCAGAGCGCGCCTGTCACGCAGCGCTGTGACGGTCTGCTCGGTGCCGTCCGGGGTAAGCAGCCGGTCTCCCACCCGCAGGTCGACGACCTTGGTCCAGCCGCGGTCGACGACGAAGAAGCGGTGGCCGGGCGTGCTGCTCAACCGACCCTTGCCGACGCTGATGTCCACCAGGTGCTCGGTGTCGTGGCGGAAGGTGTCCGTCACACGCTCCGCCCGGTGCCGGCCGGTGCCGGCGTCGGCTGCCTGCACCAGGTCGCCCTCGCGCATGTCGCGGATCGGCTTCCGGGAGCCGTCCGCCATAAGGACCTGTGTGCCCCCCGGGAAGCTGTTGATCCTGCAGGCAACGGCGACATCCTCGTAGGCGTTCACCGTGCGTTCGAGCTTGGCCAGCGTCGCCGGGTCCACGTCCAGGGCCTTCAGGGCCTTGAACGCGTCCGCGACGCCGACGCCGGTCTTCATGGCGGCGTCCAGAGCTCGGATGCCCTCAGCAATCTTGGCGAAGGCCTTGCCGGGGATGAAGTTGGACGCGGCCCAGGCGCAGCCGCTGACGCTGCCGTGCCAGCAGTCGACGAAGTCCTGGACCAGGACCGCCTTGAGGAGCTGGTAGACGACGGTCTGCTGGATGAGTTCCAGCTTGGTGAAGTGCCGGGTGACCTCCTTCTTCAAACCCGTGAGGCGCTGGGTGTCCAGGAGCAGCGTGGCTTCCGACGAGCAGCCGGACGCCGTGGCCGGCATGTCCGGGTCGGTGCACAGGAAGAACTCGACCGTGGCGCTGAACGTCACGTCGAAGTTGACGGTGCAGCCTTCGAAGCCGACCTCGATGACGCAGTCGTTCAGTTGCTTGGCGTCGGTGACCTTGATGGTGTCCTCGTCGACGACGTACCAGGTGCCGCCGATGCCGGTGCCGGCGCCCGTCGAGATCTGCTGGTTGGCCTGCTTCCGCTCGGCGGACTCGGCGGCCTGCTGTGCGGACTCGGCGTACTTCTGGGCGTCCTTCGCCGCCTGTTCGGCCGCGGTGGCGGCCTCGGCCGCGCGGGTGGCGGCGGCGCGGGCGTCCTTGGCCGCCTGCTCCGCGGTGGCCGCGGCGGTGCGGGCTGCGTCGGCGTCCAGCGCGGCCGCGTCGGCTGATGCGCGGGCGTCCTTGGCGTGCCCCTCGGCGCGGCCTGCCGCCGTGTCCGCGGCTGCGGCGTCCGCGGTGGCCTGGCGGTCGTACTCGATCGTGCGGGCCAGCGACGCCGCCGCCTTGGAAGCGGCTGCAGCGGCGCCGGCCGCGTAGCCGAGAGCCTCCTTGGAGTAGGTACGGGCACGGACCGCGTGGGCCGCGGCGTTCGCGGCATGCTGGTAGGCGATCTTTACGTCGCCCTTCGCCTGGGCGGCGAGATTCTCGGCCGCGGCAGCCTCGGCCTGCGCGTTCTTGGCGTGCGCCTCGGCGACGGCCTGCTGCTGCTCGGCGATCGACTTCGACGCCTGTCCGGTCAGCACGACCAGGCTCGCCGCCGAGTCGGTCGTGACATAGGGGGAGCCGAGCTGGATGGCGTCGTTGGCGGGCTTGGCGACCTGCGCGGCGGCGTTCCCGGCGTCGACGGCGGCCTGGGCGGTGACGTGGGCGAAGCCCGCCGCCTTCGCCGACGCGGCCAGTGCCTTGCCGGCCTCCTTGCTCGCCTCGTCCGCGTGGGACTTGGCGGCCTTGGCCTCCTTCTCGGCCTCGTCGGCCAGCTTGACCGCCGTCGCAGCCTCCGTGGAGGCGTGCTCGGAGGCGTCGATCGCGTCCGCTGCGGCGCTGGTCGCTGTCCGCACCGCGGCGTCGGCCTTCAGCTTCGCCGCCTGCGCGGCATCCGCGTCGGAACGCGCCCGCTTCGCCGCCGCTTCGGCGCGGGTGGCCGCGGCGTCCGCGTCGGCCGCCGCCTGGGTCGCGGCGTCGGCCGCCGTACGGGCCCGGCCCGCCGCCGCCTCGGCGTCGTCCGCGTGTGCCGCGGCCGCGTCGGCCGCCGCCCTTGACTCCTTGGCGTTGGCATCGGACTCATGGGCCTGCGCGAACGCTTCCTTCGCCGCGGCCTTCGCACGCGCCGCGTTCGCCTTCTGCTCCGCGTCCCATGCGTCGTCCCGCAGATCACGCGCCTTGTCGCGGGCCTTCTCCGCCGCGTTCTTCCTCTCGACCGCAGTGCCCTCGGCCGACTCCGCCGCCTCCTTGGCCGACTGCGCCTTCGACGCCTCGGCCTCGGCGGTCTTACGGTGCTGCGCCGCCTCGCCCTGCTTGGCCGCCGCGGTCGCCTTCTCCGCCTTGGCCGTCTTCTCCTCGGCCTCGGCCGCGAGCCGCTTGGCGTGCGCGTCGGCGGCGGCCGCCTTCGCGTCGGCCTCCGCCTTCAGCGTGACCGCGAGCTTGGCCTCGGCCGTCTCCTTGTCCTTCTTGGCGTTGTCCCGGTGCACCTTGGCAGCGTCCGCTGCCGCCTTCGCCTGCAACTCCGCCTTGTGCGCGGCCTCCTTGCGGAACTCCGCGTTGACCTGTGCGGCCTGCGCCAGCGCACGCTGCGCGATGGTCTTGCTGTCACCTGCGGCGGCACGGGTGGCGGCCTCGGCGGTCTCGCCGGCCTTCACCATCGCCGTCAGCGCGGCCACGGCCCCCTTGGTGACCTGCGCCTTCTGCTGACCGACGAGAAGACCACGACCCCGCGGCGCACCAGCGGCATCCGCGATCCCGTAGGCGGCCTGCTCGGCGGCGTCCGACGTGGTGGCCGACTTCTTGGCGCTCTCCAGCCGGGTCTTGAGCACGGCCAGCTGCTTCTTCGCCTCCACCTGGGTGTCGGCGATGCTCTTCTTCGCCCGGTCGAACTCCGCCTTCTTCGGGTACGACAGGCTGTCGGTGCCCTTGTGGCCGGACGGCTTGATCAGGAACTTCTGCGCACCGGCGTCCTTGCAGTCCCACAGCCGCGCGTCCGTACTCTTCGTGAACGCGGACAGATCCAGACACTTGCCCGTGGACACGCTCTTCAGCGGCGAAGTGGCGCGGACGTCGCCCTCCCACGACTGGCCCTTGGACTCGTAGCAGTCCGAGATCTGGATCTTCGTGCCGTTCGCCGACGCGTTCCCCGCCACGTCCAGGCACTTCTGCGAGCCGACGTTGCGCAGATGGAGGTCGTCCTCACTGCCCTCGAGCGTCCACTGCTGCGCCGCGCCGCCGTTGCAGGTGTAGATCTGCACCGGCGTGCCGTTGGTCTTGCCACCACCCTGAACATCCAGGCAACTGCCCCTCGCGCCCGGCACCTCGATCGTCACAGGGCTGTCGCCGATCCAGCCCACACCACCGGCGGCCCAGTAGTCCTGCCAGCGGGTGTAGTAGTCCGCGAGCCACGACTGGCCCACGATCTGCCCCAGGGTGAACGTGCCGTCCTGCAACGCCTTCGTGGCCGTCGCGCCGGCCGCGAGGATCTGCTGCCGCTGCGTGGCCTGCGAGGCGATCTCCTGCTGCCACTCGGCGGACGCCTGCGCCACCTCCTTGCCGAGAACCCGGTTCGGGTCGATCGGATCGTGCCACGCGCACGACGCGAAGCGGGCCTTCAGATCCTCCACCGCGATACGGAACTCCGGCGTACCCGGAGCCGTTGCCGTGCGGGGGAAGCCACCGGAGGCAAGGAAGATCCGGGCGTCATCGGCGAACACCCGGGGAACGAAGAACTGATTGGGCTCGACCTTCCCGGAGTTCTTCTTCCACAGCGCCCACGCCTCCCGCTCCTGCGGCGTCCCTCCGGTGGTGTACAGCGGATCGCCGATCGCCAGCGCGGCGGCCTTCGTCTTGTCGTCAGCGGTGGGCGAGGGGTCCCAGAACGGGTTGAGAACCCCCAACTCCGGACTGGAGTACGACTGCCACAGCCACGGCAACAGCCCGATCCGGTCGTAGATCTTGTTCGCGTCGCGCGGCTCGCCCGGGTAGGACTCCAACCCGCTCGTGGCACTCGACCACGCGTACCCCTGCTTCTGGACCTTGTCGACCCACTGGTCCTTGCCGGCGCTGTCCGCCCTGTAGGCCACATGCAGCGGCGTCTTGTCGCTGAAGATGTCCCGCTCGAGCTTCTTGTGAAGCTGATCGGGCGGCAGCGCGAGGGCCTCCTGCGCGAGGGCGAACATGCTCGGTCCGCCCGTGCGCAGGGCTTCGCCGGCCAGGCACTGGTCCTCACGCAGCCGTTCGGCCGCCTTGGTGTCATAACCGTCGTACGAGTCGGCCACCAGGTCCACGGGCACTTCGGCGCCTTGGCCGAGCGGACCCGGCTGGACGGCCAGGCCACCGAGGACGGCCAAGGCGGTGACGGACGTGACGGCAGAGGCGAGGGTCGCGGATATTCGGGATCTGGGGTTGAACAACCCCGGTCTGAGACGCAAAGGAGCATCCTTCGTAGCGAGCGAAGGCAGGCGGGGGGCGACCGACCAAGGAGGCGGTGGTGATGAGCCGGGTCAGCCCGCTGTCCCGGCGCGGGGACGGCGGATGCAGTCAGCGGCGACCAAGGCGGCGTTCACAGCGAGCCGGTATCGCGGCATGACGATTCATCCCTCCCCCATGGCGGCACTGTTCCCCCGGCCGCCTACTGATGTGTGCGCGCTGGTGGAGTGGTCAAGATCCACCGCGTGCGGGAGCACCATAGACATAGGCCAACTGGTCAGTACAAGAGGAGATTTCGGCGAAGAGGCCCATTGGCGCGAACATGAATGCGGTAGATGTGCTGATATTGCGCTCCGGCCCCTGTGTTCAGGGTTGGGACAGTCTGTGTGCTCGCTGTGAAGGTGGCGGGCGGGGTGGTGAACGTTGGCCGGAAATCGCCCAGATGACCCCCAACTCTCCCGGAGGAGTGGCATCGCCCTGCCGGCACCGCTCTCGACTCGCCCTCGTCGTCACGCCGGGTGACGCGTGCCGTCCACCGTCCGTCCGCGTACGCCGACTGGACGTACGCGCGTTTCCCCTGGTGAACGCACGGCTCGGCCATCAGATTTGGGCGTATGACACCGCCACACACGCCTGCGTTCCGTCAAGATCCCATCACCGTACGTGTGTTCACCCAGCGCTTCAGCTCCACCCCGCGCGGCGCCCGCCTCGCCCGACGGCTCGCTCAGCACCAGCTCGACTCCTGGGGCGTGCCCCTCGATAGCGAGGCGTCCGGCACCGCCGCCCTGCTCGTCGCCGAGCTCGCCGCCAATGCCGTCACGCACGGCCGCGTCCCCGGCCGGGACTTCGAGGTCACCGTCGAGCTCCTCGGCCGGACCCTGCGCATCGAGGTGTCCGACACCCGGGGCGAGCTCCGGCCCCTGGCCCCCGGCGCGCCCCGCCCCGCGCCCCGGCCACTCGCCGAGACCGGCCGGGGCATGCTCCTCGTGGAGGCGCTCGCCGACCGGTGGGACGTGCTCGACCGCGGCCCTGGCGGCAAGACGGTCGTCGCCGAGCTGGACCTGCCGGACGCTGCCGACGGCCCCGGGGGTAGCGCTGACAGGCCGTAAGACCCGTCTATAGGCGGCTGGACCCGGACGGGTCACCCTCATCTCCGTGGATCTTGGAATAGGGGCAGCGGTTCGACCATCGGGGACCCGTGATGGCTCACTCGGTCCGCACCACCGACGCGAATGATGTACACATGCGTCGGAAGCTCCCATGCCCCGTCCGGCCGGTGTGGCTCATGCACTCGACGTCCACGGCCACGCCCTCCAACGACGGCTGCGCCGACCACCCGCACTCGTAGGCCAAGCCTTCCGCCTCGAACGTCACGTCCATGCCCCGGTGCTGAGTAATCCGGTGCTCTACGTAGCGCAGGACAGAGCGGCTCACGGCCTCCTCCGACCATGTGTCCGGTGCGGGTGTCCGTACGGAGGGGCGCCGTCGCCGTCCATGCGGTCGCGCGAATATTCGCGTTGTCGCAAAAAGAGGGCTTCCCCAACCGCCGACCGATGGCCGCGAGGAACCCGCAGAACAAGTCCAGTCGCTCCTGCCCCTGGAGTTCCCGCAGGTCGACATCAAAGTCGATCTCGTCCGACGAACAGAAGCGGAAGATCACCAGCACATCGGCAGCCCGCCAGACCCTCAACTGCGGGCACTCAGCGCCGGCCGGGCGGGACAGCAGCGTCTCCGCCCGGGGCACCGGAATTACCGACTCTCCTTCGGAGTACTGGTACTTCCATCCGCTCACGTCAACAAGGTCGAGGACAGCCTGCCAGTCCTCGACCGAGGTGCCAGGAACGAGCACGTCCGGCAGCGCACCCATCAGATCAGGGTCGAAGATGGTCGAAGACCCCAGCTCGAAGCACGTACAGACCCGCCCCGACAGTCAGCACACGGCCAGGAAACAGGCTGATCCAGCCGGCGAGAACAGGAAGGGGCCAGACCCGAAGATCTGGCCCCTGAGCTGGTGTTTTACCGTCTGACCAGCGCCTCGGCCGATCATGGCGTCAGCCCGTCACACGTTGAAGCGGAACTCCACCACGTCCCCGTCCTGCATCACGTAGTCCTTGCCCTCCATGCGCGCCTTGCCCTTCGCACGGGCCTCGGCGACCGAGCCGGTCTCCACCAGGTCGGCGAAGGAGATGACCTCGGCCTTGATGAAGCCCTTCTGGAAGTCGGTGTGGATCACACCGGCCGCCTCGGGGGCCGTGGCGCCCTTCTTGATGGTCCAGGCGCGGGTCTCCTTGGGGCCTGCCGTGAGGTAGGTCTGCAGGCCCAGGGTGTCGAAGCCGACGCGACCGAGGGTCGCGAGGCCCGGCTCGTCCTGGCCCATGGACTGGAGGAGCTCGAGCGCCTCGTCGTCGTCCAGCTCGATCAGCTCGGACTCGATCTTCGCGTTGAGGAAGATCGCCTCCGCCGGGGCGACCAGGGCGCGCTGCTCGTTCTTGAAGTCCTCGTCCACGAGCTCGTCCTCGTCGACGTTGAAGACGTAGAGGAAGGGCTTCGTGGTCAGCAGGTGCAGCTCGTGGAGCAGGTCGCCCTGCTCGCTGCCCTTGGTGATGCCCGCGGAGAACAGCGTCTGGCCGGACTCGAGGATCTTCTGCGCGGACTCGACCGCGGCGAGGACGGCGACCTTGTCCTTCTGGAGGCGGGACTCCTTCGTCAGGCGCGGGACCGCCTTCTCCACCGACTGGAGGTCAGCGAGGATCAGCTCGGTGTTGATCGTCTCGATGTCGTCCTTCGGCGAGACCTTGCCGTCGACGTGCACGACGTTCTCGTCCTTGAAGGCACGGATGACCTGGCAGATCGCGTCCGACTCGCGGATGTTCGCCAGGAACTTGTTGCCAAGGCCCTCGCCCTCGCTGGCGCCGCGCACGATGCCCGCGATGTCGACGAAGTCGACCGTCGCGGGGAGGATGCGCTGCGAACCGAAGATCTCCGCGAGCACGGCGAGGCGGGAGTCGGGGACGCCGACGACGCCCACGTTCGGCTCGATGGTGGCGAACGGGTAGTTGGCCGCCAGCACGTCGTTCTTGGTCAGGGCGTTGAACAGGGTCGACTTGCCGACATTCGGCAGACCGACGATTCCGATCGTGAGCGACACGTTGGCGACTTCCTGACGTGGAGGGTGATGACTGGCGGGGCCTTGCGGCCCGCGGTGAGTGGGGCCGATCCACCAGTTTACGGGCGCGGCGGACGGACCAGCGACGGCCTGCCACGGCCCTCGGGGGCCCACCCGGAGTCGAACGCAGCCCCAAGGTCGTCCAAAGGGCGTGTCTAGTGACGGTTTCGTACCTCTTGGCGACCTAGTTTGTGCGGGTGGAGCAGCACAGGACAGGTCGCCCCCAGCCGCGGCAGCAGCCGCCGGCTCCCCTCCCGGCACCGGGCACGCTCGCCGACGCCACCGTGTATCCGGTGCCGGCCCGCCCGCCGCGCCCGGTTCCTCCCCTGGTGCTCGCGCTGCGCCGGCTGCCGAACCCCCGGCTGACCGGTCTCGGCGCGGGCCTGTTCGCCGCCGCCACGATGCTGGCACTGGGCGCTCTTGACGAGTTGCTGTTCGACGGTTCAGCGATCCTCTACGGGTTGCTGTTCCTGCCCGTGAGCGCGCTCACCGCGCTGTGGGTGCGGGAGGCAGACCTGGTCAGCGCGCCGATCATCGTGCCGATCGCGTTCACCGTCGGGATCGTGCCCCTCTCCGGCGGCAGCGGCGGGTTCGGCGGGCAGACGATGGCGGTGGTGACGGCGCTCGCCGTGCACGCGGGGTGGCTGTACGGCGGAACGCTGGTCGCCGGCGTGATCACCTGCGTACGGAAGGTGCGGACCATGACGCGGCGGCACCGCCGCGGGCGCGGGCCCAACGGCCCGACCGGCCCCGCCCGCCGCGGCTGAGGCCCGCTCGCACGTTCCTCGCCACGGCCGGGGGCCCGCCTCCTGGTACGGCTCACCTGCCGGCGGCCGCCATCGCCGCGCCCACGATTCCCGCGTTGTTCTGCAGTTCCGCCGGGACCATCTCGGCGCGCACGCCCTCGATCAGCGGCAGGAACTTGTCGGCCTTGCGGCTCACCCCGCCGCCGATGATGAACAGCTCCGGCGAGAACAGCATCTCCACGTGCGCCAGATACTTCTGCACCCGGCGAGCCCAGTGCTGCCAGGTGAGGTCGGCGTCTTCCTTGGCCTTCGTCGAAGCGCGCTTCTCCGCGTCGTGGCCACCCAGCTCGAGGTGGCCGAGCTCGGTGTTCGGGACAAGCCGGCCGTCGACGAAGAGCGCGCTGCCGATGCCGGTGCCGAACGTGAGCATGATGACGGTGCCCTTACGGCCGCGCCCGGCCCCGAAGGTCATCTCCGCCACACCGGCCGCATCCGCGTCGTTCAGGATCGTGACGGGCAGACCGCCGAGGCGGCCGCTGAGGAGCGAGGCCGCGTCCTTGTCGACCCAGCCCTTGTCCACGTTGGCCGCGGTGCGTGTGACGCCGCTGGTGACCACGCCGGGGAAGGTGATGCCGACCGGGCCGGTCCAGCCGAAGTGGCCGACGACCTCCGCGACGCCGTCGGCGACGGCGTCCGGCGTCGACGGGCGCGGTGTCAGGACCTTGTGGCGCTCCTGCGCCAGATCGCCGCGGTCCAGATCCACGGGAGCGCCCTTGATCCCGGACCCGCCGATGTCAACTCCGAAGACGTTCATGGACACAACGTTAAGGGGCGGAGCTGACGGTCACTGCCCGGACGGGTCGGCCGACATCGCGGCGGCCTCGGCGCGCAGGTCCCTGCGGAGCTCCTTCGGCAGCGAGAAGGTGATCGACTCCTCGGCCGCCTTCACGATCTCGACGTCCTCGAAGCCGCGCTGCGACAGCCACTCCAGTACGCCCTCGACCAGCACCTCCGGCACGGACGCGCCCGAGGTGACACCGACGGTGGAGACACCGTCCAGCCAGGCCTCGTCGATCTCGTCGGCGAAGTCGACGAGGTGGGCGTCGCGGGCGCCGGCGCCGAGGGCGACCTCGACGAGGCGGACCGAGTTCGACGAGTTCTTCGAGCCGACGACGATGACCAGGTCGGCCTCCGCGCCCATCTGCTTGACGGCGATCTGGCGGTTCTGCGTGGCGTAGCAGATGTCGTCGCTGGGCGGCGAGATCAGGCCGGGGAACTTGGTCTTCAGGGCGTCGACCGTCTCCATCGTCTCATCGACGGAGAGCGTGGTCTGGGACAGCCAGACGACCTTGTCGGGGTTGCGGACCTCGACGTTCGCCACGTCTTCCGGGCCGTCGACCAGGGTGATGTGGTCGGGCGCCTCGCCGGACGTGCCGATGACCTCCTCGTGGCCCTCGTGGCCGATCAGGAGGATGTCGTAGTCCTCCTGGGCGAACCGCACGGCCTCCTTGTGGACCTTGGTGACCAGCGGGCACGTGGCGTCGATCGTCGCGAGCTTGCGCTCCGCCGCCTCCTCATGGACGGTCGGGGCCACTCCGTGCGCCGAGAACATCACGATGGATCCCTCGGGAACCTCCGCCGTCTCGTCGACGAAGATCGCGCCCTTCTTCTCGAGTGTCTGTACGACGTACTTGTTGTGGACGATCTCGTGGCGGACGTAGATGGGTGACCCGTACTGCTCCAGGGCCTTCTCCACGGCGATCACGGCACGGTCCACACCTGCGCAGTAGCCGCGGGGAGCGGCGAGGAGGACGCGTCGGGCAGGAGGCGTAGCAGTCATGTGCCCCATCGTAAGGGCCACGCGATGAAGGCTCTGATCGGACACCGGCAGCCGACCGCCGGTACCCGAGTGGCTGTTTTTCCACTCCGGCGGTGAGCGGGGAGTTCGGTCGGTGGCATCGAGAACGCCCTGGCGGTCCCGGCGTGTCACGGGCGGCGTGGGAGCGGGGCGGGTGCGGTGGTGGTCATGGTCGTCAGGCCATCCTGGTTCGGATGAGCGCAAGCGGGCAAGGAGAGCCGTGGTTCACCCCCGGCCGGAACTGCGGGAGTGGTCCGGCTTCAGTGATGGCGTTGCTGTCGCGCGGACGCGACCGCGCAGCAGGTGGATGCCGGTTCCGGCGGCGGCGAGCAGAGCGATGAGGGCCGCGGCGACGAGGGCGCGGCGGTATCCGTGCGCCAGGGCGGCGGGTCCAGGGGCGGCCCGGCCGACAGCGGGGTTCGCGAGGGTGGTGAGGATCGCGAGCCCGAGGGCGCCTCCGACCTGCCGCGAGGTGTTGATCAGTCCGCCCGCGATGCCGGCGTGCCGGGGCTCCACCTCGGCGATGCCCAGCGCTGTCAGGGGCACGAAGGCAAGGCCCAGGCCCGCGCCGATCAGTACGGACGGGCCGAGCAGGTCGGTGAGGAAAGCGCCGTCGACCGGCAGCCGGGCCAGCCAGAGCAGCCCGGTGGCGAGCGCGATCAGGCCGGGCAGGAGCGTGCCCCGCAGCCGCCCCGCACCCCAGGATGCCGCCATGAGAGCCGCGGCGAGCGGGACTTGAGTGAGACCCGCTTCGAGGGGCGAGTAGCCGAGGACCTTCTGCTGGTAGAGCGGGAGGAAGAAGAACGTGGCGACCCACACCGCTCCGAGCAGCAGCATCAAAAGGTTGCCCGTCACCGCCGAACGGTTGCGCAGCAGCGCCGGGGGCAGCAGCGGGTCCCTCGCGCGTCGCTCGATCGGCATCAGCGCGAGAAGCAGCAGCACTCCTGCTGCCGGAACGACGAAGTCCGGCAACGGCGTCTCACCCTTGGTGCCCAGGCCGTGGACGAGGAGAGTCAGGCCGGCCGTCACGACGAGCGCGCCGGGCACATCGAGGCGTGCGGTGCGCCGCCGTTCGCTCCGGCCCAGGAGAAGAGGGGTGGCCACGAGGCCGGGAAGGGCGACGACGGCACTGACGGCGAAGACCGCCCACCAGCCCAGGGCACTGGTGAGTACTCCCCCGAGCAGGACACCTGCGGCTCCGCCCGCTGCGGAGGCCGCTCCCCAGATGCCCAGGGCCCTTCCACGGCCGGCCCCCGCAGGCCGGTGGGCCAACAGGATCGCCAGGCCGGCCGGAGACAGCAGGGCTGCTCCGATGCCCTGGACCGCTCGGGCCGCGACGAGCAGCCCGGCACCAGAGGGAACGCTCGCGGCTGCGGAGCCGGCCGCGAAGACGAGGAGACCCGCCAGGAAGGCGGTGCGGTGGCCGAGCACATCGGTCAGGCGGCCGCCGACGGGCAGCAGGGCCCCGAAGGCGATGAGGTAGGCGTTGACGATCCAGGCCATGCCTGACGGCGTGAGACGGAGGTCCTGTCCGACGGCGGGCAGTGCGACGTTCACGATGGAGGTGTTGAGCACGACGAGGAACTGCGCACCGGCCAGCAGGATGAGGACGGCGCCCGGGCGGTGCGGGGGCGGTGCGGGCGTCTGGATGGACATGATGCCTTTCGGGGCTGGTCGGGGGCGGATCACCGCCCTGGGGGCACGGCGCTATGGGTCGGCCGAGCCGCCGGCCGCCGCCAGGCGGCAGGCGGCAGGCGGCAGGCGGCAGGCGGCAGGCGGCAGGCGGCAGGCGGCAGGCGGCAGGCGGCAGGCGGCAGGCAAGGGAAGACGGCCTTGAGGCCGCCGGCGAGGGCCTGCGGCACGGCGCCGACGATGGACTCCGGTGGCGGTGGCCGGTGGCAGAGCCCCCGTGGCGGGCGCCGGTTGCGGGACCGATGGCCCCCGTGGCGCCGGGGCAGGGCCGCCGGAGCATCCCCGCGCGGGGTCCGGGGCCGAGGGCGCGGCCGGGCGTGTGCGGCGTTCCGTCCGGCGGTACTTCTGGGCGACCGGCGCTCGGACGCTCGGACCACATGTCGTCTGCCGCCCGGCGCTGTTCGCCAGGTGCTCACTCGCGCTGCCGGGCCGCTCACCTCGGGCAGGGCACGTCCCGCCTGGGGTCGAGGGCCGGACCGGCAGACAGGGGGCCGGTCGCGCCCGCGGTCAGGGGCGCGTGCCGCTCTTGGCGGGTTCGGGGTGGCGTCGCTCCTCGGCCCGCTGCTTGAGGTTGTCCAGCCAGTGGTCCAGAGAGGCGTCCAGCGCTTCCTGGAGGTAGGCGGTATGGGCCGTGACGGGGTCGCCGGTCCAGGATTCCTCGGTGTGGACGTGGACTCCGTCCTCGGTCCGGGTGAAGGTCCACACGTGGACGGCGGTGATGCCCTGGGCGGGCCCGCCCCAGACGATCCGGCGCCCGGGCTGCACCTGCTTGACCGTGGAGGTGATGTCGTCGAGGCCCTCGGTGGACCACACCCATGAGGAGCCCGGCCGCAGCGGTCCCGGGGTCTGCGTGACCGAGGAGCTGACACCCGGCTGCCAGTCGGGCCACCCCTCGACGTCCGTCTGGATGCGCCACACGCGCTCCAGCGGCGCGTGGATGACGATGTCGTCCCGGGTGATCACCGGTGCCTTCTCGTCGATCCCGACCGGCGCGGGACCGCCGCTCCCGAAGGCCAGAGGCAACGCGGCAAGGAGCGCGGTGGCGAGGGCAAGCATGATGGTTCCTCCAACAGATGAGGGGATGAGGCCGGACGCGAGGCGCCGCATAGTGTGGTCACTCACTCACTCGACACGTCCCCGAGCGCTTCGATCGACCAGAGCACCGAAGGAGAATGCGGGAACGCCCAAGAAAGTCGAGAGGGCGAAGATGACCAGCCGCCCTCTCGGAGTATGAGTAGTCAACCACTCTCTTCCTTGTGGCGTCAACACTTCCCGCCAAGACGGCGGCGCACCGCCGCCAGGGTCGGCGATTGACACGGAAAAGCATGAGTGATTGAGTACTCACATGAAGACGGAGCGGCGCCAACTGTCCACAGCCGAAGAACGCCGGGAGACGGTGCTGCGCACCGCCATCGGGGCCTTCGCGGCCCGGGGGTACTTCGGGACCACCACCACGGAGGTGGGCAAGGCCGCCGGCATCTCGCAGGCCTACGTCTACCGCCTCTTCCCGAACAAGGAAGCCCTGTTCACCGCGGTCGTTGAGCACTGCTTCGTCAAGGTCCGCGCAGCGCTCGAAGGTGGCGCGGCGAACGCGGGGAGCAGCTCACCCGAAGCGGTACTCAGCTCGATGGGCGACGCCTACGCCCGACTGATCAGCGACAACGACCTCATGCTCGTCCAGCTGCACGCCCAGGCCGCCGCGGTCTCCGAGCCGGCGATCAGGGAGGCGGTCCGGGCCGGGTACGCCCGCACGGTCGAGTACGTCCGCAGCGCGTCGGGGGGCAGCGAGCAGCAGGTACAGCAGTTCTTCGCCACCGGCATGCTCTGCCACCTCCTGGTCTCCATCGACGCCGAGGCGATCTCCGCACCCTGGACCCGCACCCTGACCGCCGGGATCACGCACTACTGACACGCCCCTCGGCCGGCGGCCGCACGCCCGCGGACCCCAGCGGCCGCCTAT
Source organism: Streptomyces sp. WAC00040 (assembly GCF_056835925.1). NCBI lineage: Bacteria > Bacillati > Actinomycetota > Actinomycetes > Kitasatosporales > Streptomycetaceae > Streptomyces > Streptomyces sp. WAC00040. The sequence continues at coordinate 2,868,634 of NZ_JAKQZE010000001.1, read as the reverse complement.
TTTTCCGCCCCATTAGTGAGTGTTCAACCACACACATCTCTACAGGCCCTACTTCGAGATCGAGGTTCAATCATGGCTGCCAAGCCCTATCTGACCGGTCACTACGCCCCCGTCGCCGACGAGATCACCGCGACCGAACTGACCGTGGAAGGCACACTGCCGCCCGAACTGACCGGCCGCCTGATCCGCAACAGCCACAACCCCAAGCCGGGTATCACACCCACCCACTGGTTCAAGGGCAGCGGCATGGTGCACGGCGTCCGGCTGAACCGGGGCCGCGCCGAGTGGTACCGCAACCGGTGGGTTCACACACCCGCCCTGGACGGCGCCCCCTATATGACCGACCGGGGACCCGCCCTGACGGCCAGTACGGCCGGAACGCACGTCATCGAACACGGCGGACGGCTGCTCGCCCTCTCGGAGGCGGCGCTGCCCTTCGAGTTGACGGCCGACCTGGAGACGGTGGGCGCCTACGACTTCGGCGGCAGGCTCACCTCCGCCATGACCGCCCATCCCAAGGAGGACCCGGCCACCGGCGAGCTGCACTTCTTCGCCTCCTCCCCGTTCCCGCCGTTCCTGATCCACCATGTAGCCTCCGCCGACGGTCAGGTGCTGGACAGCCAGGAAGTGCCCGGCGCGAGCGCCGCGCTGAAGCACGACTTCGCGATCACCGAGCACCACGTGGTCTTCCTGGAGGGCTCGGTCGTCTTCGATCCCGCCGAACACTCCGGAATTCCGTACAGCTGGAGCGACGCGCACGCCTCGCGGATCGGGGTCATGCCGCGCGGGACGGGCGGCGCACGGCAGATCCGCTGGTTCGAGATCGGCCAGGGGTACGGCATGCACTTCGCCAACGCCTACGAGGACGCCCGCGGGCACATCGTCGTCGAAGGCCCCACCGTGGGTCGCGAGGGCTGGCAGCGCTCCTGGAACTGGTGGGTCGGCGCCGCCGACCGCGGCGCCGAGCCGAACTCCGGCTCCCGCAGCCGCCGGTGGACCGTCGATCTGGGCGCCGGCACCGTTACGGAGCAGCAGACCGACGACCTGACGGTGGAGTTCCCCACCATCAACGACAACTTCACCGGAAGCGAGCACCGCTTCCAGTACGCGCTGTCGTTCCCCGACGACCTGGGGATCGGCAACCACACCCTGGTGAAGTACGACCGCACCACCGGCGCCCGTCAGCTGCTGCCGTTCGGCACCGGCCAACTGCCCAGCGAGGCGGTGTTCGTGCAGGCGGAAGGCACCGACGGTGAGGACGAGGGGTACCTGCTGAGCATCGTGAGCGACCTGAACGCCGACGCGTCCAAGATGATCGTCCTCGACGCCTCCGACCTCACTGTGCCCCCGGTCGCCACGATCCATCTCCCCCGGCGGGTGCCGGCGATGATCCACGGCTCGTGGATCCCCGACACCGCCCTCTGACGGGCGCCCGGACGTCCGGTACCACCACCTCCACTTCCTGGCCTTCCCCGTCTCACCGCACCACGACAAGCCATCAGCCACCGCTCATTCGTGATGAGGAGCATTTCCATGACCGACTCCCAAGGCCGCACCACCGCCGCCGTTTCCCGGCCCCGGGCAACAGCTGTCTCCCCGCTCGCGCCGTCCACCGTCACCGAAGCGGTGCTGCCCGGCGTCGTCGACCCGGACGGCATCCAGGTGCGTACCCGGCCCGCCCGGCCGGCCGGCCCCGGACAGGTGGTGCTGGCGATGGAGGCCGCCGGGGTCTCCTTCGCAGAACAGCAGATGCGCCGCGGCAAGTACTACGACCAGCCGCCCTTCCCCTTCGTGCCCGGCTACGACCTCGTCGGGCGGGCCGTCGATGCGGGAGAGGGTGTACCGGGCGACGTGCTGGGGCGGCGCTTCGCGGTCCTGACCAAGACCGGCGCCTGGGCCAGCCATGTAACCGTCGACGCCGGTGACCTGACCGAGGTACCCGAGGCGGTCGCCTCCGCCGATGCGGAGACCTTCGTGGTCAACGGCATCACCGCCTGGCAGATGCTCCACCGCCTCGCGGGGATCCGCCCCGGACAGACCGTCCTCGTGCACGGCGCGAACGGCGGCGTCGGCTCCACCCTCGTACAACTGGCGCGCATCGCCGGCGTCCGGGTCGTCGGCACGGCCTCGGCCAAGCACCACGACGCCGTGCGGGCCCTGGGCGCCACTCCGATCGACTACCGGGCCCCCGACCTGTACGAACAGCTGCGCGCACACGCGCCGCGGGGGTACGACGCGGTGTTCGATCACGTGGGCGGCGAGGGCATCGTCGCCTCCTATCGCCTTCTCGCCGCCAAGGGCACCCTCGTCTCCTACGGCACCGCCTCGACCCGCGACGTCCAAGGTTCCTCGAAGGCCCCGGTCCTCAAGCTGTTCGCCCGCCTGATGCTCTGGAACGCGCTGCCCAACGGCAAGAACGCCCACTTCTTCAACATCTGGGCCGGCCGGCGCAGGCTCGGTACCTTCCGCGCCGCGCTGCGCGGCGACCTGACCCAGGTCCTCACGCTGCTCGCCGACGGCGCTCTCACCCCGCAGGTCGCCGCCCGCGTCCCGCTCGCCGAGGTCGGCGAAGCGGTGCGGCTGGCCGAATCCGGCACCGTGGTCGGCAAGGTCGTCCTGGTGCCGTAGGCGACCACGGGCGAAGAACGGCGCGGCACCGGCATCCAGCGTGCTTCGGACCGGTCCCGGCTCGCGGAGTGTGACGTACGTCTCGGGAACCCGGCTCCATGGATCGACAGCTGACTGAGGTGACAACAACCATGCGCGCGCGCATTCGAGCGGGGGATCAACAGGCCTTCGCGGAGCTCTTCGACCAATACGCGAAGACCGTCTACAACCACGCCTACCGGCTGACCGCCGACTGGTCGGCCGCCGAGGACATCGTCTCGGCGACGTTCATGGAAGCCTGGCGCGGTCGCGGGCGCCTCGAGGCGGAAGGCGGGAGCGTACGCCCGTGGCTGCTGGGCATCGCCACGAACCTCGTGCGCGCACAGTCGCGCGGCAACCGGCGCTACAAGGCCGCCGCCGCCGCGGCCGCCCACGCCACGGGCGCCGGAGAGGCGGCGGTGGCCGATCACGCCGAGGAAGTCGCCGGCCGTCTGGACGACCGTCACCGCCTGGCCGCCACCGCGAGCGCACTCGCGGAACTGCGGCGCGCCGAACGGGAAGTACTGAGCCTGTGCCTGTGGCAGGGCCTGGACTACGCCACCGCGGCACAGGTCCTCGGCGTGCCGGTGGGCACGGTGCGTTCCCGGCTCTCCCGGGCCCGCAAGAAGCTGCGGAAACTCGCCGACGCCCAACTCCCCGACGCCTTTCGGGAACCCCGGCCGGTGAATCGACAGACAAGAGGGGACCGCACGATCGCGGCCCGGCCCGCACAGGAAGGAACCCGGTGAACATGCGTCAGTCCCGTCCGAGTCACTCCCGCCTCACGCCTGATGAATGGCTCGAGAGCGAGCACCTGCTGTCCCCCGAGGAAGCCGACCTCCCCGCAGGCCGCCATGCCTTTCACAAGGAAGCACTCATGACCTTCATCCAGCAGGACGCCCGATCCACGACCGCCGCCTCCGCCGCTCCGCCGGCCGCGGCGCCGGTGCGCCGCAGGCTTCTGCGCCCTCTGATCGTCCTGCCCGTCGCCGCGTGCTCGCTGGCACTCGTGGCCGCGGGCGTCCTCACCGTCACCGCCGGCGGCGAGGCCGGCAACGGATCGGTCGCCGGGCCGGCCCTCACCGCCACGGTCGGTGCGGGCACCAGCGCGGGCGTCCCGCAGCTCCTGGACCGGATCTCCCTCGCATCCGCCGAGAGCCCGCAGGTCGAGGTCCGGGCGGGCCAGTACGTGTACGTCGAGAGCAAGGTCGCCACGACCTACGAGAAGACGGTCGGCGAAAAGACGACTCTCGCCAGCGACGGGATCCACCGCCGCCAGGTGTGGAACTCCACCGACGGCACCAAGGGCTGGCTGATCGACCCGGCCGTCTCCCCGCCCGGCGGCGAGAAGCTCGACCGGACCAACGAGAAGGGTGGGAGCGAACCGGCCCGCCTCAACGCGCCCACCTACGACTACCTCGCCACCCTGCCCACCGACCCCGACATTCTCCTCGCGAAGATCTACAAGGAGACCAAGGGCATGGGCAACAGCCCCGACCAGCAGGCCTTCACCACCATCGGCGACCTGCTGCACGAGTCCCTGCCGCCCGCCGAGCTGAACGCCGCCCTGTACAAGGCGGCCGCCAAGATCCCCGGCGTCGTCCACGTCGAGGACGCGGCCGACGCGATCGGCCGCCGCGGGGTAGCCGTGGCGCGCCTGGACGAGACGTCCGGCGCCCGCACCGAATGGATCTTCGACGCCAAGACCTTCACCTACCTCGGCGAGCGCACGATCCAGGTCCGCCCCGACGGCGGCGACTCCGGGCTCATCAAGCCCGGCACCGTCCTCTACACCGAGGCCGTCACTCTCCGCCAGGTCGTCGACGAGCTCAAGGAGACCCCCTCCTCCGGCGCGTGAGCAGGTGTTCTTGATCCCCGGCCGTGACGCGGGTACGGCCGGGGATCCGGAGGTGCTCGAAGGGTGTGGCCGGCTGACGCCGCTGACCGGTGACAGCGGGTTCTCCGTGGCGGCGGTGCTCGGGGCGGTGTCCGTGGCGGTCCGGCTCGTTCCTCGGCTTCGACGCGATCGCGTCGTAGCGGAGGAGGGGACCGGAGGCTCCTGGAAGGTGCGTGGGCGGTCTCCTTCCGCTCGGCGCTCGCGGGTGTGCTGTTCGTCGCCCAGACGTATCTGGTGGCGCTGCTCGAACCGGTGCCCTCCACGCAGACCGCCGCGGAGCCCGCCCGGCAGGGGTCGGCCTTCTACGCCGCGGTGGACGCGTAGGTGGGCACCTGGCTCGACCTGGTGGCGGTGAGCAAGGAGTCCGGTCCGGGGCGCCGGCGTTGTCCGACGCGGCCGTTACGCTCGGCGCATGGCTATCGACACGTCCGCGGAATCCCCTCTGCCGGTCGGCGAGGTGTCACGGCTCATCGGCGGCTGGATCGACCGGCTCGGGGCGGTCTGGGTGGAGGGACAGATCACCCAGCTGTCGCGGCGTCCGGGCGCCGGTGTCGTCTTCCTGACGCTGCGCGACCCGTCGTACGACATCTCGGTGGGCGTCACCTGCTTCCGGCAGGTCTTCGACGCCGTCGCCGACGTGGTGGCCGAGGGCGCCCGGGTCGTCGTGCACGCCAAGCCGGAGTGGTACGCGCCGAGGGGGCAGCTGTCGCTGCGGGCGGTCGAGATAAGGCCGGTCGGCATCGGTGAACTGCTGGCCAGGCTGGAGCAGTTGAAGCGGTCACTCGGCGCGGAGGGGCTGTTCGCGCCGGACCGTAAGAAGGCCCTGCCGTTCCTGCCGCACCGGGTGGGACTGGTCTGCGGCCGGGCGTCCGCCGCCGAGCGGGACGTGCTGGAGAACGCGCGCAGGCGTTGGCCGCACGTCCGCTTCGAGGTGCGCAACGTGGCCGTGCAGGGGGTGCACGCCGTGGCGCAGGTGGTCCAGGCAGTGAAGGAGTTGGACGCGCTGGACGACGTGGACGTGATCATCGTGGCGCGCGGCGGGGGCAGCGTGGAGGACCTGCTGCCGTTCTCGGACGAGCAGTTGGTACGCGCGGTGGCGGCGTGCTCGACGCCGGTCGTGTCGGCGATCGGTCACGAGCCCGACTCACCGCTGCTGGACCTGGTCGCCGACCTGCGCGCCTCCACACCGACCGACGCGGCGAAGAAGGTCGTCCCGGACGTGGGCGAGGAGCTGGTCCGGGTGCGGCAGCTGCGGGACCGGGCGCTGCGCACCGTGCAGGGGCTGCTGGACAGGGAGGAGCGCGGTCTCGCGCACGCGCTGGCCAGGCCGTGCATGGAGCATCCGCAGCGGATGGTGGACGAGCGCGCGGCCGAGGTCGACGCTCTGGTCGCCCGGAGCCGGCGGGTCCTCGGCCATCTGCTGGACCGCGCGGACTCGGAGCTGTCCCACACCCGGGCGCGGGTCGTCTCGCTGTCGCCCGCCGCGACGCTGGAGCGGGGATACGCGGTGCTCCAGCGCGCCGACGGGGCGGTGGTGCGCTCGCCGGACGAGGTGACCGCGGGGGAGCCGCTGCGGGCACGCGTCGCTGAGGGCGAGTTCCCTGTGCGGGTCGGCGAGTGACGCGCGCGGTGTGCGCCGGTTCTGTTGTCGTAACTCATACATAGGGTGGATCGCATGGCTGCCAAGACGGAAGAGGCCGCGCTCGGATACGAGCAGGCCCGTGACGAGCTGATCGAGGTCGTGCGCCGGCTGGAGGCCGGCGGCACCACGCTCGAGGAGTCGCTGGCGCTGTGGGAGCGCGGCGAGGAGCTGGCGAAGGTGTGCCGTCACTGGCTCGAAGGCGCGCGGGCACGCCTGGACGCGGCGCTGGCGAAGCCGGAGGAGGACGGGACGGCCGACGGCGGGTGAGCGTGCCGTCGTCGGTGCGTGGGCGTACCGGGGAGACGGACACAGGGCCCCCTGGGCGTGTGGGCGCCGCCGGGAGGCGGACGCGGGGCCGCAGGGACCGTGGGCGGTGAGCCCCCGCTGTGGCGGGGCAGAGCCGTCCGTGCCGAGGCGGAGGGACCGCCCAGGGAGTCAGTGTGAGGACGGTCACATTCCGCATGTAGTTGAAATTTAATTCAACCCGGCGCGGTTGGCAGCCCCCGTAAGGCTTTTTCACGCACGCGGAAGGTACGCCCCATGTCCCTCGTTCTTGACCCCGTCGCCCAGGACCTCCTCTTCCGTGAGGCCCGTACGGCCAACACGTTCACCGACGAGCCGGTGACCGAGGAGCAGGTCCAGGCGATCTACGACCTGGTCAAGTTCGGCCCGACCGCCTTCAACCAGAGCCCGCTGCGCGTGGTGCTGGTCCGCTCCGCCGAGGCCCGCGAGCGCCTCGTCGGCCACATGGCGGAGGGCAACCAGGCGAAGACCGCTTCCGCCCCGCTGGTCGCGATCCTGGCGGCCGACAACGAGTTCCACGAGGAGCTGCCGTCGCTGCTGCCGCACTTCCCGCAGGCCAAGGACATGTTCTTCAGCGAGCGCCCGGTCCGTGAGCAGGCCGCCGGTCTGAACGCCGCCCTCCAGGCCGCGTACTTCATCGTCGGCGTCCGCGCCGCCGGCCTCGCCGCCGGTCCGATGACGGGCTACGACGCCGCCGGCATCCAGAAGGAGTTCCTGGACGACGACCACACCCCCCTGATGGTCGTGAACATCGGCAAGCCGGGTGACGACGCCTGGTTCCCGCGCTCCCCGCGCCTGTCGTACGAGGACGTCGTCACCACCGTCTGAGCGACGCGTCCCACGGCGCCGCAGCGTCCGGGCCCCGCACGCATACGAAGGCCGCCGCACCCACACGGGTGCGGCGGCCTTCGCCGTAAGGGGGCGGGCCCGCGCGGCGCGGGTTCCCGGGGGTCAGGAGCCGGCGGAGGGCTTCGCCGACGGGGTGGGCGACGCCGTGCCGGCGGGCTCCCCGGCCTTGAGGGCCGCGGCCATCTCGGCGAGCCGCTCCGGCCCCGCCGTGCCGGTGACAACGGTCGTCGCGCGGTCGTCGGTCAGCACAAGGGCGTCGTACTTCGGACCGTCCCAGAACTGCCAGGTCCGTCCGGCCACCTGCTGGGTCCGCTCCGTCTTGACGGCGTCGTGCGTGACCTCACGGACGTACTTGTCGGCGGGCCGGGCCGTGGACTGCTCCACTGCCACGTACTGGTCCCGGGGGTCGAGGAAGCCGAGGTGCCAGGCGTGGGCCTTGTCCCGCTCGAACGTCACCGAGGTGGCCCGCCATCCCTTGTCCAGCCCGTCGGGCGCCGCCACCGGGTACGGGGCGGCGCGCTGCGCCGTCACCAGTTCGACGCGGTAGTCGACCGTCCTGATCGGGTCGGCGTTCTCGTCGTGGGGAACGAGCATGTAGATGCCCGCCACGACGACCCCGATCACCGCCATGGACTGGAACATGCCCCGGATAGTCTGCTTGCCTCGCATACCTGCCACGTCCACCATGTTCGCATCCGGCAGGTCTGCTCATCCGTGGGCCCCTCTGCTCAATATGTCGACGTACCGATAGAGTCGCACCACCCTCTTTATATACGGCCGTCGTCGTACAGAAAGGTGCGCTCCGATGACCGAGAATCATCTGCCGTCCCAGCTCGAGGTCTCCCCCGAGGCCCCCGACCGCAACCTCGCCCTGGAGCTCGTCCGGGTCACCGAGGCCGCCGCCATGGCCGCCGGCCGCTGGGTCGGGCGTGGTGAGAAGAACGGCGCCGACGGCGCCGCGGTCAAGGCCATGCGGACCCTCGTCTCCACCGTCTCGATGAACGGCGTCGTCGTCATCGGAGAAGGCGAGAAGGACGAGGCCCCGATGCTGTTCAACGGCGAGCGGATCGGCGACGGGACCGGTGCCGAGTGCGACATCGCCGTCGACCCGATCGACGGCACCACGCTGACGGCCAAGGGCATGCCCAACGCCATCGCCGTCCTCGCCGCCGCCGACCGCGGCACCATGTTCGACCCGTCCGCCGTCTTCTACATGGACAAGCTGGTCACCGGCCCCGAGGCCGCCGACTACGTCGACATCAACGCCCCCGTGTCCGTGAACATCCGGCGGGTCGCCAAGGCGAAGCACTCCTCGCCCGAGGACGTCACGGTCGTCATCCTCGACCGTCCCCGGCACGAGGGGATCGTCAGGGAGATCCGCGAGACCGGGGCGCGGATCAAGTTCATCTCGGACGGCGACGTCGCCGGTTCGATCATGGCTGTCAAGGAGGGCACCGGCGTCGACCTGCTGCTGGGCATCGGCGGTACGCCCGAGGGCATCATCTCGGCGTGTGCCATCAAGTGCCTGGGCGGCGTGATCCAGGGCAAGCTGTGGCCGAAGGACGACGACGAGCGCCGGCGCGCGATCGACGCGGGCCACGACCTGGACCGCGTCCTGAGCACCGACGACCTGGTCTCCGGCGAGAACGTCTTCTTCGTCGCCACCGGCATCACGGACGGCGAGCTCCTGCGCGGCGTCCGCTACCGCGCGGAGACCGCGATCACCCAGTCCCTGGTGATGCGCTCCAAGTCGGGCACCATCCGGCAGATCGACTCCACCCACCGGCTGTCGAAGCTCCGGGCGTACAGCCAGATCGACTTCGACCGCGCGCAGTAGCATGCGGGCCGGCAGCGCCGGCCCGCATGCGGAGCAGACAAGCGGAAGGGGCGCCCTATGTGCGGGGGCGCCCCGTTTCCCGTGCCGTCTTCCAGGGTCAGGCCGCTGAGGCCGACTTCTTCACCTCGACGTCGCGGCGCCTGCGCCGGGCCAGCACGACGCGGCGCTCCGCGGCGGTGAGGCCGCCCCACACGCCGTACGGCTCGGGCTGGAGCAGTGCGTGCTCCCGGCACTCCACCATCACCGGGCAGCGGGCGCAGACCCTCTTCGCCGCCTCCTCCCGCGACAGCCGCTCGGCCGTCGGCTCCTTGGAGGGCGCGAAGAACAGTCCCGCCTCGTCCCGGCGGCACACCGCCTCCGCGTGCCAGGGACCTGCCTGGTCCTCCCGGGCAGGAATGCGCTGGTGCGGCACGGCGGCCACCTGCAGGGACTGATGCGGCAGTTGCAGCACGGTCTACTCCTGACGACGGGATTCGCGAGCGAGAGACGATGCAGCAGTCCCTACCCGCTGTGCGCGCGCCTATGCACTGAGTGGCACTGAGTTCCGACGTACGAAATTGCGGATCGGCGCGTGCGGCGCGAAAGCGCCCCCGGCGCCGGGCCGCGCCCGGCCGTGTCCGGCCGTCGGCCGCGGATCCGTCAGTGCAGGTGTTTGCGGAGCCGGTCGTGGAGGTCGGAGATCCGCCGGCCGCGCTTCGGCTTCGCCTCGACATTGCCGAAAATCGTGTAGCCGTTGACGACGACCACCGGCGCCTCGGGGTCGGCGGCCTCCAGCGTCACGACCTCGAAGTTCCCGAAGATGCCGGTTCCGCTGCCGCGCAGGGAGATGTTCTCGGGGACGCGCACCTCGACGTTGCCGAAGATCGAGGTCGCGTTGATCACCGACAGGCGCTGCCCGTAGAGCGCCTCGGTGAGGTCGATCTCGATGCTCCCGAAGAGCGAGAAGGCGTTCGTCCTGCGGCCCACGCGCCAACGGCCCTTTCGGGTCGAGCTGGAGAAGACCGCGACGAGGCTCTCGGCCGGGCCGCCCGGGTCCACCGAGTCGTCGTAGGCGTGAGCGGCGGCCGCGGCGGACCGCCGGCCGGCGGCGGGCAGGTCCCGCACGATCGGTTCCAGCTCGCCCACGGTCTTGGCCCGGTAGACCGCGTCGATGCGCTCCGAATGCTCCTCGGCGTCCAGCCGGCCCTCGGCCAGGGCGTCGCGGAGGATGTCCGCGATCCGGTCGCGGTCGGCGTCGGAGGCACGGATGGCGCCGCCGGGGTCCAGCGGGACGGCCGGCTTCTGGGGCTCCCCGCGCCCGGAGGCCGCTGAATCATGCTTGTCGAGGTCCACGGCACCAGCCTAGCGAAACGCGATAGATCGCGACTAGTGGCCCACGCCGTTCCGGCCGAGGCGGCCACCCGCCCGGACGCGGGCCGACGCCCAAGATCTGGCGGAAACCGGCCTGGCGGGAACCCGCCGCGCGTTCCGGAGTCACCGCCGGATCCGCCTCTGGCATGGTCCCGGACGGGCCCGCCGTACACAGGACCGCCGGATGCCGGCGTGCGAGGGGCGAGCCGTCGGGCCCCTCGGTGCGAGCACCGGGCAGGACGGGTCACGAGGAGGCGGGGCGATGCTCGAAAGTCTGGGACTCGACGCCGTGCAGGAGCAGGTCTACGTCTGCCTGCTCAGAGCTCCGGCAGCCGACGCGACGGCCGTGGCGGCCCGCACCGGGATCGCCGCCGAGGAGGTGGTCCCGGCACTCGCCCGGCTGGAGGCGAAGGGGCTGGTGACCCGGCGCCCGGGCCGGCCTGCCGGCTACCACGCGGCGCCGCCCGAGGTCACGTTGAACCTGATGGTGCTTCAACGTATGGACGAGGTGCGCCGGGTGCAGCTCGCCGTCGAACGCCTCGCCGCCGAGCACCGCGCACACGGACAGGGCGGATCGGGCGCCGAGCCGGTGGAGGCTTTGGAAGGGGCCGCCGCCATCGCGGACCGCTACCGCCAGATCCAGCGCGGCGCCAAGGAGGTGTCCAGCCTGGTCGCCGGCCCGGCCGTGGTGGTGACCGCCTCGGACAACACCGGGCAACGGGACGCCCTGCGTGCCGGGGTGCGCTACCGGGCGGCGTACGAGCGGGCCACGCTCGAACTCGACAGCGCGGACAACCCGTTGCTGCTGGAGGAGTGGGCCGCCCTGGGCGAGGAGATGCGCGTCACGCCGGAGGTCCCCCTGAAGCTGGTCATCGCCGACCGGCGGATCGCCCTGGCGCTCCCCCGCCGGCAGGCGCCGGGGGCGCCGGTCGGGCTGGTGGTGCGCACCGGCATCCTCCTGGAGGCCCTCAACTGGCTCTTCGACCGGATCTGGGCAACGGCCCTGCCCGTGCCCGCGGCCCTGGCGGGCGTGCCTGAAGGGCCGCTGTCGGCCTCCGACCGGCGACTGCTGTCGCTGCTCCTGACGGGCTGCACCGACCAGGCCATTGCCTCGCAGTGGGGCGTGAGCATGCGCACGGTGCAGCGGCGCGTACAGCGCCTCATCGCTCTGGCAGGGGTGCAGACACGCCTCCAACTCGGCTGGCAGGCCGCCCGTCTGGGCTGGATCGAACCGTAGTCCCGGGACGGGGAGAGAGGGCGCGCGACGGCGTGCGGCCCGGCCGCACGAGGCGACGGGGACGGCGCCGGACGGGCTGTCGCATTTGTGACAGGACGCCAACGCGACAGCCGCGAGGGCTGATGAAAGGCAGTCACCACCTGCCAGTGTGACGGCCGTTCACAGCCCTCCAGTGCTGAAGGATGACCATGTCCCGTCCCCGCTCCACCGCCACGAACCCAAGAGCCGGGCGCAGCGCCGTCGCGATCGCGACGGCGCTGCTCGCCGCCGGGAGCCTTGCCCTCACCGCTCTGCCCGCGCAGGCGACCCCTGCCACCGCCGAGCCCGACGTGTCCGTCGCCGCGACGCAGTCCGCCGACAAGCTCGGCAGCCACGACCGCGCGCTCCTCGCGAACTACCGCAAGCAGCACCTTGCCCGCACCACCATGAAGAACGCCGACCGGGCGGTCCCGGACTTCGCGACATTGCTGATCGCCGTCCGGGAGGGCCGGACCGCCGAGGCGGAGCGAGCGCTCGCGGCCCTCGGGATCGAGAGCGCCCGTACCGAGTCGGCCGTCGGCTACATCAAGGCCAACGTGCCGTTCGGCATGGTGGACCGGGTCGCCGCCATCGAGGACGTCGCCGCCGTCGACGTGGACGAGCTGCTGAGGATCGACGAGGTCCGCCCGGGCGGGTCGGACGCCGTGGCCGCCGGCGGGCAGGGGCCGGAGGCACCCTCCGCGAAGACCCCCGACAGCAACGCCTACATGCCGACCCGGGAGACCGGCTCTGTTCGGTTCAAGGAGGGCAACCCCTCCTACGACGGCCGCGGCGTCACCATCGGCATCATGGACACCGGAGTCGATCCGACCCATCCGGCGCTCGCGACCACCACCACCGGGGAGCGCAAGCTCGTCGACACGGTCGCCGGGACCGACCCGCGGAACTTGATCGACCTGCTCTTCGATGCGACCTGGCAGAACCTGTCGGCGACGGCCAAGGTGTCCGGGCCGGTCTTCACCGACCAGGTCCGCGGCGAGACGTGGAAGGCGCCGGACTCGGCCGACCTGCGCATCGGCCTGCGTCCGATCCAGCTGCCCCAGGGAGCGACCGTCGTACCGACGCTGTTCCGCGAGTCGGACTCCGCGGTGTGGGTCGACACCGACCTCGACCACGACTTCACCGACGAGGAACTGCTGCGCCCGTACAAGGACAAGCAGCAGATCGCCCACTTCGGGACCGATGACCCGTCGACGCCGGTCAACGAGCGGATACCGTTCACCGTCCAGGTCAGGAACGACTTCTTCCCCGACACCATCAGCGTCAACGTGAACGTCATCACCGAGGCGCACGGCACCCATGTCGCGGGCATCACGGCGGCCAACGGCATGTTCGGCGGCCGGGCGGACGGCCAGGCGCCCGGTGCGAAGCTGGTCTCGATGCGTGCCTGCCACTCCTTCGGGTGCTCCAGCGCCGCCCTGACCGACGGCATGATCGATCTCGCCACCAAGCACGGTGTCGACGTGATCAACATGTCCATCGGCTCCTCGCCCGAGTTCAACGACGGGCAGAGCGCCCGTGCCCTCGTCTACAACCGGCTGATCGACGAGTCCGGGGTCCAGCTCTTCATCTCCGCCGGCAACTCGGGTGCCGGTGCGAACACCGTCGGCGATCCGACGGCCGCCGACAAGGTCGTCAGCGTCGGCGCGTCCGTCTCCCGGGCGACGTGGTGGGCGAACTACGGGTCGCAGGTGCGTGACGAGCTGGGCGTCTTCCCGTTCTCGTCGCGCGGACCGCGTGAGGACGGCGGCTTCAAGCCGGACCTGACCGCTCCCGGCGCGGCCGTGTCCACCGTCCCCGACTGGCTGCCCAACTCCTCCGTCCCCGAGACCGGCTACACCCTGCCCGTCGGCTACTCGATGATGAACGGGACCTCGATGGCGTCCCCGCAGGCCGCCGGCGCGGCGGCCCTGCTGCTGTCGGCCGCGAAGCAGCGTGACGTCAGCGCCACCCCGGCCGAGCTCCGCAGCGCTCTCTACTCGTCGGCCCGTTACAACGACGAGGTTCCCGCCGTCGCCCAGGGCCGCGGCGGCCTCGACGTCCCGGGCGCATGGAGGTACCTCTCCGGTGAGGACACCGCGGTCGAGGCGGTGAGCGTCGTCGCACCCGTGTGCACTCCGCTCTCCGGCAGGCTGCTCACCCCGCACACCGGCAGCGGCGTGTTCAACAGCTGCGCCCCGGGCAACGGCGGCCAGGGCATCGGCGAGTCGCGTACGTACGACGTGACCGTGACGCGCACGTCGGGCCCGGCCCGGGCGGTGCCCTATCTCCTGGCGCTGACGGGTGACGACGGGACCTTCTCGGTGCCGCCCACGGTCATGCTCGGCCTGAACGAACCGACCGTCGTGAAGGTCGTCGCCGAGCCGGCCACGCAGGGCGTCCACAGCGCGGTCCTGACCATCGACAACCCGGCGACCGAGGCGGTCGAGCAGTCCGCGATGCTGGCCGTCGAGGCGGCGACGCCGCTGGCGGAGGGCACCACGTACGAGGTGACCGGCGTCGCCGAGCGCAACGGCACGGTCCACTACACCGTCGCCGTACCGGCGGGCACCACGGCGCTGAACGTGAAGCTCGACGGCCTTGCCGACGGCAGCCACACCCGCTGGTGGGCGTTCCGGCCGACCGGTGTCAGCGGCGAGTCCGCCACGCCCGGCTCGCTGTCCTGCTACTCCGGCTACCTCGGCGGGAACGGCTGTGACCCGTCCGCCCGCACCTACAAGGCGCCGGCGGCGGGCGTCTGGGAGCTGGTCGTGGAGTCCCGGCGCACGTCCCCGCTCCTCGACAACCCGTACCGGCTGACGGCGACCGTCACCCGGTAGCGCCACCCCCTGCCCCGCCCGCGCGGCCCCGGTCCGGCCATGATCCCGGCCAGTGAGCCTTACCTCACAGGATCGGGTCCGCGCGGGCGTCTTACATTGGATGGTGCTGCCAACGAAGGCACGCTGCTGTCTGCGAAATGAGGAATGGGCGAAATGCCGGAGTTCGCGTATACGGATCTGCTGCCGCTCGGCGAGGACGCCACGCCGTACCGTCTGGTGACGGCCGAGGGCGTCTCCACCTTCGAGGCCGACGGCCGCACTTTCCTCAAGGTCGAGCCGGAGGCACTGCGCAAGCTGGCCTCCGAGGCGATCCACGACATCCAGCACTTCCTGCGTCCGGCCCACCTCGCGCAGCTGCGGCGGATCATCGACGACCCGGAGGCGTCGTCGAACGACAAGTTCGTCGCGCTCGACCTGCTGAAGAACGCGAACATCGCCGCCGCCGGCGTGCTCCCGATGTGCCAGGACACCGGCACCGCGATCGTCATGGGCAAGCGCGGCCAGAACGTGCTCACCGAGGGCGGCGACGAGGAGGCCCTGTCGCGCGGCATCTACGACGCGTACACCGAGCTGAACCTCCGGTACTCGCAGATGGCCCCGATCACCATGTGGGAGGAGAAGAACACCGGCTCCAACCTTCCGGCGCAGATCGAGCTGTACGCGACCGACGGCGGCGCCTACAAGTTCCTCTTCATGGCCAAGGGCGGCGGCAGCGCCAACAAGTCCTTCCTCTACCAGGAGACCAAGGCGGTCCTCAACGAGGCCTCCATGATGAAGTTCCTGGAGGAGAAGATCCGCTCGCTGGGCACGGCCGCGTGCCCGCCGTACCACCTGGCGATCGTCGTCGGCGGCACCAGTGCCGAGTTCGCGCTGAAGACCGCGAAGTACGCGTCCGCGCACTACCTGGACGAGCTGCCGTCCGAGGGGTCGGAGCTCGGCCACGGCTTCCGTGACGAGGAGCTGGAGAAGAAGGTCTTCGAGCTCACCCAGAAGATCGGCATCGGCGCGCAGTTCGGTGGCAAGTACTTCTGCCACGACGTGCGTGTGGTGCGCCTGCCGCGGCACGGCGCCTCGCTGCCCGTCGCCATCGCCGTCTCCTGCTCCGCCGACCGCCAGGCCGTCGCCAAGATCACGGCGGAGGGCGTCTTCCTGGAGCAGCTGGAGACCGACCCGGCGCGCTTCCTGCCGGACACGACGGACGAGCACCTGGACGAGGCCGGTGACGTCGTGAGGATCGACCTCAACCGGCCGATGGACGAGATGCTGGCCGAGCTCTCCAAGTACCCGGTCAAGACCCGCCTTTCGCTGACCGGCCCGCTCGTCGTCGCCCGCGACATCGCGCACGCGAAGATCAAGGAGCGCCTCGATGCGGGTGAGGAGATGCCGCAGTACCTGAAGGACCACCCGGTCTACTACGCGGGTCCGGCGAAGACCCCCGAGGGTTACGCCTCCGGCTCCTTCGGACCGACGACGGCCGGCCGGATGGACTCCTACGTCGAGCAGTTCCAGGCCGCCGGCGGCTCCAAGATCATGCTGGCCAAGGGCAACCGCTCCAAGCAGGTCACCGACGCGTGCGGCACGCACGGCGGCTTCTACCTCGGCTCCATCGGCGGCCCGGCGGCCCGGCTCGCGCAGGACTGCATCAAGAAGGTCGAGGTCGTCGAGTACGAGGAGCTCGGCATGGAGGCCGTCTGGAAGATCGAGGTCGAGGACTTCCCGGCGTTCATCGTCGTGGACGACAAGGGCAACGACTTCTTCCAGGACCCGGCGCCCGCCCCGACGTTCACGTCGATCCCGGTGCGCGGGCCGGGCCTGGCGTAGCTCCGCACACGACGGCTCGGCCCCTCCCGCAGGCTGCGGGAGGGGCCGAGCCGTCGGGGGCAGCCGCATTCCTCGCACGGGGTGACGGCCGGGGGCGCCCGAACGAGAATGCGGCAGGGCCCGCCAGTCACATCGCTCTTGTCAGGCGCTCGGGCGCGCCTCGTGGCCCCGGTCCGCGACGGTCAGTCTGCACCCGCCGTCCTCGCAGGTGCGCCGGAGACGGCCCCGCGAGACGGTCTGCATCAGGCCCAGGGTCCAGCACATCGGGCAACCGCGCAGTGCCAGTACCCCGATCGGCAGGAGCAGCAGGCTGACCGGGCCGGCGGTCGAAAGGAACGCCACCGAGCCGATCAGGCCGCCGAAGCCGATCAGGCCCCGGACGAGGTGGCGGGGCAGGGACGAACTGGAGAAGTCAGGGCCGTCGGCGTCGGTCGTCGTCATAAGTGTCTCCAGGCGGAGGTTCGGGTCTGGCACGGAGGGACTGCTGCACCGCACCGCGTGCGCGGTGCAGACGCGATTTCATCGCTGCGGTACTGAGGCCGAGCGCCTCGGCGGCCGTTCGCCCGCTGTAGCCCTGGAGGTCCCGCATGATCAGCACGCGTCGCTGGTCGGCCGGCAGGGCGGCGACGGCCGCCGCCACCCTGCCCGCCTCAATGCGCTGGAGAGCCACTTCCTCTGCCGAGCGCACGGTGGCCTCGGGCAGGGGCGCATGGGCCCGCATCGTCCGCGCGCGCCGCAGGCACTCGTTGCGGACGATGCGAAACATCCATGACGCCAACGCGCCGGACGCCCTGAGCATCCCGATCTTGCGATAGAGGATGATCAGGGCCTCCTGCGCCGCGTCCTCGGCATCCTCGGGTGTGGCGCAGAGCGAGCGGGCGAATCGCTGCACGTTCGGGTGCGAACCCGACACCAGGGCGGTGATCGCGTCGACGTCGCCGCGCTGGGCCGCGACGATCAACTGTTCACCGGGCCAGGACGAGTCAGCCACGGGCTTGCTTTCGCTTGCGCAGGGCGAAGTAGCCGCACGTGCAGAGGAGCACGGCTCCGGCGGCGACGGCGATTCCTATGATCATGAAGACCTCCCGATCCTGTCCGACGTTCGTCGGCATCTGTAGGAGGCACGGGCCCGCCGAAAGGATTCCGCCTTCGCACGGAAAAGTTGATCGCGCCGGTGGGGCATCACCTCAGTACAGGGGCGCCGTCGGGTCAAGTGCGCTTCTCGGGCAGGGTCTTGGCCGGGATGTGGCAGTCGCAGGCGCACACCAGGTGCCGCACCCCGGGTACGCCGCTGCCGCATGGCACATGATCGCGGCAGCGGTCGTGACGGCCGACGATGCAGCGCGGCGACCGGAACGCGGGCTCGGGCGCCGCCTCGCCGGTCACCGCTCCCCCTGCCGCCGCGCCGGCGCGTTCGCCGGAGCACGGGCGAGCAGGGAGACACTGACGGCGTCGGCGATCTCCGGGGTCACCCACCAGGCGTCCCCCGCCCGGTCGTGATGCGGACCGTCGTGCCCCACGGCCAGGACGCAGACCGAGCCGCCGCACACCGGCCGCACCACGGCCGCGACGGCGAACACCGACCGCCGCGCCCGGCAGCGGCCGGCCACGCCCCGGCTCACCAGGCACCGCCGGCGGCATGGATGTTCCGCTGGTCGATGTCCACCCCTACGGTGGCCGGCGACAACGTCCGCCGCCGCCTGCGCTGCGCGGCCGGGCAGGAGTACACCTCGAGGTACGGGCGGGCGATTGGCGAGCGGGCGCCGTCGAGGAACGTGGACTGCTCGCGGGCGTACGGCGAACGCCGCCGGACGGGAACACGGGGCGGCCGGGATGTCGGGCCGTTCAGTCGGCGGCGCTGCGCCGCCGGCGCCTCGCGGTGCCTGCCGGTGGGCGGCAGTCATCGCGGCCTGATCTTCACCGTCCCGGGAAAGGGCTCCTTCGTCAGCCCCGACGCCGGAAAGAACGGCGCCGCGTCCGACGCGTAGCGTCGTCCGCGGCGCCGTGCTCCCCGGTCAGGCGAAGCGCTGGTTCATCGAGCCGTCGCAGGCCCGGAGCCGGACCGGCTCGTTCGCCGCGCCGTGGGTCAGGCAGACCCCGGTCGCGGACGCCGGCCGGATCGTGGCTCCGTCGCGGACGAACTTCTGGTTGGAGCCGCCGTGGCAGTCCCAGACGGTCAGGGCCGTACCCGGCCGGTAGTCGCCGGCGGGCACGTCCAGGCAGCGGTCCTGGGACAGCTCCGTGTGGACGGCACCCCGGGCAAAGTCGTGCCACCAGCCCTGGTTACGGCCGCCGTGACAGTCCCAACCGAGCACACCGGTGCCGTTCGCGCTCGTGGCTCCACCGACGTCCAGGCAGTCGCCGGTCGCCTCGTTCCGCAGCGGCTTGAAGGCGTCGTCCCAGGCGTACGGGACCAGGGCCGGCTTCCCCGTCGAGTCGACGTCCGCACAACTTGCCTCCCGCAGACCGGAGTTGTAGAGCTGGGTCAGGCAGGACGCGAAGGCGGCGTGCCCGCGGATGTTGGGGTGGAAGGACTGCCGCACGGAGTTGGCGTCCGGGGGGAAGTGCCCGAGGTCGATGTACAGGCCGCGGGCCCAGGCGTCCTGGTAGCAGACCTCATGGCCGTGGAAGAGGCGGGAGTTGTCCAGGTACACGGCCCCGGTCGCGCGTGCCGCCTCACGCATGCCCCGTTCGAAGGCGGGGACGGCGGCGTTGCGGCCCCACACGGTGTCGGAGTCGTAACCCATCCCACCGCAGGCCAGTTTGCCCGGGAAATCGGGGTTGTCACGGAAGTCGGGTCCGATCGGGCTCGGGTAGCCCATGACGACCAGCTTGTAGTCGCCGTCCCGGTAACCGGCGTCGCGCATCACGGTGCGCAGGTCGCGCACGGTCTGCTCGACCTTGGGGACGAGACCGTCGACGCGGGCCTGCCAGCCCGGTGCGTACTTGGGCTCGCACGGTCCTTGGATCAGGATGTAGCGGGTGACGCAGTCGGTCATGACGGGACCGAACTGGAGGTCGTCGTTGGCACCGGCGACCAGTAACACCATCTTGACGCGGGTGTTGCGGGCCTTGACGGCGAGGTTGTCACTCTGGACCAGCTCGTCGGCGTACTGCTTGCTACCGCCGATGCGGATGTTGGGGGTGGACGCACCGGAGCAGGACACGTTGTACGTGACGTCCGCGGGGATTTTGGTGCGGTGGATGGCGGCGTCCGGCGATCGGTGGCACCAGTTGTCGGGCCCGTTCGTACCGGGCTCGTAGGTGCCGGTGCCCTCGCCCGAGATCTCACTGTCGCCGAGCGAGACGAGGGAGGTGCTGCGTTCGGCGGGCGGCCGCTCCTCGGGGCTGCCGTAGAGCGCGGTCGCCTCGGCGGCCCGGACGGCCTCGAGTTCGGGCGGCAGGGGTACGGTCGCGGAGCCGGCGGGCTTCGCTGCCGCGGGAGCGGCCACCGCCAGGCCGCTCAGAACGGTGACGAGCGCGGCGGCGGCCGCCACGGTGCGACGGAGTCGAAGTCTGGGAACGGTGCCTTTCATTGCGCCTCCCCGGGTTGTGGTTACCCGGGGTATTTACTGGCGGGTAGCGCAGTTGGGAACAGGTAGAACAAGACAAGTGCTCAACTTTTTCAGGAGGTACGACACGATGAGCGACGCCGACGAGTACCGGACCGAGCACGATTCGATGGGTGAGGTGCGGGTTCCCGTGCACGCCAAGTGGCGGGCGCAGACCCAGCGGGCCGTGGAGAACTTCCCCGTCTCCGGTCAGCGTCTGGAGCGTTCGCACATCGAGGCGCTGGCCCGTATCAAGGCCGCCGCCGCCCAGGTCAACGCCCAACTCGGCGTCTTGGAAGCGGATGTCGCGGAGGCGATCGCCGCCGCCGCGACCGAGGTGGCGCAGGGGCGCTGGGACGAGCACTTCCCGGTCGACGTCTTCCAGACCGGCTCCGGCACCTCCTCCAACATGAACACCAACGAGGTCGTGGCAACCCTCGCCACCGAGCGCCTCGGCCGCGATGTGCACCCCAACGACCATGTGAACGCGTCCCAGTCGTCCAACGACGTCTTCCCCTCCTCCATCCACATCGCGGCGACCGCGGCCGTCACCCGTGACCTGATCCCCGCCCTGGACCACCTCGCCTCCTCCCTGGAGCGGAAGGCCACCGAGTTCGCGGCGGTCGTCAAGGCGGGCCGTACGCATCTGATGGACGCGACGCCCGTCACCCTCGGCCAGGAGTTCGGCGGCTACGCGGCCCAGGTCCGGTACGGGATCGAACGGCTGAAGGCCTCGCTGCCCCGCCTCGCGGAACTGCCCCTGGGCGGCACGGCCGTGGGCACCGGGATCAACACCCCGCCCGGCTTCTCCGCCGCCGTCATCGCCGAGGTGGCCCGCGCGACCGGGCTGCCCCTGACGGAGGCGCGCGACCACTTCGAGGCGCAGGGGGCCCGCGACGGCCTCGTGGAGACCTCGGGACAGCTCCGCACGGTCGCGGTCTCGCTCACCAAGATCTGCAACGACCTGCGCTGGATGGCTTCGGGTCCGCGCACCGGTCTCGCCGAGATCGCCCTCCCCGACCTCCAGCCCGGCTCGTCGATCATGCCGGGCAAGGTGAACCCGGTGATCCCCGAGGCGGTCCTGATGGTGGCCGCTCAGGTCACCGGCAACGACGCGACCGTCGCGGCGGCCGGCGCGGCCGGCAACTTCGAGCTCAACGTCATGCTGCCGGTGATCGCCAAGAACCTGCTGGAATCGGTCAGACTTCTGGCCAACGCCTCGCGCCTGCTGGCGGACCGCACCGTGGACGGCATCACGGCCGACGCGGAACGGGCCCGCGAGTACGCCGAGTCCTCCCCCTCGGTCGTCACCCCGCTCAACAAGTACATCGGCTACGAGGAGGCGGCGAAGGTGGCCAAGAAGTCGCTCGCGGAACGCCGGACGATCCGTGAAGTGGTTCTCGAGTCCGGCTATGTGGAGCGGGGAGACCTGACCGTGGAGCAGCTGGACGAGGCGCTTGACGTGCTGCGCATGACCCACCCGTGACGCCATGGCCTGACACGGCCCGTGACACGGCTCGCAGCGTTGCCCGTTCCGTACTCCTAAGATCTGCTCATGACAGGCACGGGAGGCCCGGCACACGGAACGGGCAGGACGGAACCGCACAGGACCGACGCGGAGAGCCCCGCGCGCTGGGAGCCGGGGGACCACATCCTGTGGCGCTACCGCGGGCATACCCCGGATCGCGCCGGCCGCTCGTTCCACATCTGCCGGCCCGTGACCGTCGTCCAGGACACCGACGAGCTGCTCGCCGTCTGGATGGCCCCCGGCACCGAGTGCGTGAAGCCGGTGATCGCGGACGGCACCCCGGTGCACGAGGAGCCGCTCGCCACCCGCTACACCGCGCCCCGCACCACCGCCCGCGCCCGCTGGAGCGGAAACGGCGTGCTGAAGCTGGCACAGCCCGGCCTGCCCTGGTCGGTATGGCTGTTCTGGGAGCACGACTGGCAGTTCCGCAGCTGGTACGTCAACCTCGAGGAGCCGCGTACCCGCTGGTCGGGCGGCGTCGACTCGGAGGACCACTACCTCGACATCTCCGTCTACCCGGACCGCAGTTGGCTGTGGCGGGACGAGGACGAGTTCGAACAGGCGCAGCGCGTCGGCCTGATGGACGCCCGGACGGCCAGGGGCGTACGGGAGGCGGGCCGGGCGGCGGTCGAGGTGATCCGTGCCTGGGGTGCGCCGTTCTCCGAGGGCTGGGAGGGCTGGCGGCCCGACCCTGCCTGGCGTGTACCGGCCCTTCCGGCCGACTGGGACCGGCTGCCGACGCGGCAGGCGGCCTGATCCGGGCGCTCCGGCCGGTTCCCGACGGGAACGCGCTCCGGCGTATACGACCTCGTGAGACTCTTGATGCGCCCCCTGGGGTCAACCGTAGGATCGTCGTCCGCAAGGCTGCGCCGTACGAGGGAGCAGGAGCACAGGGCCCGACCGTTCAGTCATCAGCAGTCACAGAGCGTCCAGTCACCGAGCGTCTCGCAAGAGGCAGCACGAGTCACTCACCACAGGGGGTTGAGCTGTGCCGGAAGCCCGCCACCCTGTCGACGTCACCCCCAGAGCGGGTATACCGCCCCACGAGGCGATTGCAGCGCACCACCGGCCCGGATGGACGGAATCCCACGCGTGACGGAGCATCCCACCTCCCACGAAGGCCGGCAGCCCCTGGCTGCCCGGTCCCAGGAACGCACCCGGCCGCGGGCGCAGGCGGCCGGGGCATCACCCGCGCCCGCCGGGCCGCCGCCCAAGCCCCAGCCCCAGCCGCAGCCGCAGGTGCACACGGCGCCGCTGCAGGCCCAGGACATCGCGGGGACCGCGAGACGGGAGGGTGACCGGCTGCGGTTCGTAGGAGCCGCCACCCGGCGGATCGCGCGCGGCATCGACCTGGACGAGATCGTCCTCGGTCTGTGCCGGGCGACCGTTCCGACCTTCTCCGACGCGATCCTCGTCTACCTCCGCGACCCGCTGCCTGTCGGCGACGAACGGCCGGTGTCCCCGTTCGTGCTGCGGCTCCGGCGCACCGACAGGCTGCGCTCCAGCGCCGACGACACCGATCAGAGCGGCGTCGGCGCCATGCCGCTGCTGGACGCAGGGAGCGATCCCACACCCGCCGCCGAGCTGTGTGAAGTCCGGTCCGGTGGGGCCCTTTCCGAGGTGCTGCGCGGCGTGCGACCCGTCTTCGGCGACTCGGCGGCGGCCCGCGCCGCGCTGCCCGAGCTGCTCGGCGACGGACGTTCCGTACCGACCGGCCACCGCGCGATACTCGCGCCGCTGCGCGGCCGCCGCCGGGTGATCGGCGCCGCCGTCTTCCTGCGCCGCCCCGACCGGCCCGCCTTCGAGCCGAACGACCTGCTGGTCGCCGCGCAGCTGGCGACCCACACGGCGCTCGGCATCGACAAGGCGGTGCTCTACGGCCGCGAGGCGTACATCGCCGACGAGCTCCAGCGCACGATGCTGCCCGACTCGCTGCCCCAGCCCACCGGCGTACGGCTCGCCTCGCGCTATCTCCCGGCGGCGGAGACCGCACGCGTGGGCGGCGACTGGTACGACGCCATCCCGCTTCCCGGCAGCCGCGTGGCGCTGGTCGTCGGTGACGTCATGGGCCACTCGATGACCTCCGCCGCGATCATGGGCCAGCTGCGGACGACCGCGCAGACCCTGGCCGGCCTCGACCTGCCGCCCCAGGAGGTCCTGCACCACCTGGACGAGCAGGCCCAGCGCCTCGGCACCGACCGTATGGCCACCTGCCTCTACGCGGTGTACGACCCCGTCTCGCACCGGATCACCATCGCCAACGCCGGTCATCCGCCGCCCATCCTGCTGCACCTGGGCGGGCGCGCCGAGGTGCTGCGCGTGCCGCCCGGCGCCCCTATCGGCGTCGGCGGTGTCGACTTCGAGGCCGTGGAGCTGGACGCCCCGGCCGGCGCGACGCTGCTGCTCTACACCGACGGGCTGGTCGAATCGCGGCTGCGTGACGTGTGGACGGGCATCGAGCAGCTCCGGGAGCGGCTCGCGGACACCGCGCAGCTCACCGGACCCGACCACTCGCCGCCGCTCGAGGCCCTCTGCGACGACGTGCTCGACATGCTGGGTCCCGGTGACCGCGACGACGACATCGCCCTGCTCGCGGCCCGCTTCGACGGGATCGCGCCGAGCGACGTTGCGTACTGGTTCCTCGAGCCGGAGGACGCGGCCCCGGGCAGGGCCCGCCGCCTCGCCCGGCGCGCA
Organism: Streptomyces sp. WAC00040; assembly: GCF_056835925.1. NCBI lineage: Bacteria > Bacillati > Actinomycetota > Actinomycetes > Kitasatosporales > Streptomycetaceae > Streptomyces > Streptomyces sp. WAC00040. Next base: position 2,844,421 of record NZ_JAKQZE010000001.1, on the reverse strand, counting down.
CTGGCCCGCTGGGGCCTCGAGGAGCTGTCCGACTCGGTGGAGTTGCTGGTCAGCGAGGTCGTCACCAATGCCGTGCGGTACGCGGAGCGGCCGGTGACCTTGCGGCTGCTGCGCACCGATGTGCTGCGCTGCGAGGTCGGCGACGACTCGCCGCAGCTGCCCCGGCAGCGGCGGGCACGGGACACGGACGAGGGCGGACGCGGTCTGTTCCTGGTGAACCGGCTCGCGAGGCGCTGGGGGGCGACCCGGCTGTCGACCGGCAAGGTCGTCTGGTTCGAGCTGCCCACTCGGGCCTGACAGACATACGCAGGCGCCCGCACCCCGAGGACCGGGGTGCGGGCGCCTGCGTCGTGTCCGGGCCCGTCAGGGCTGGGGCGGGCGGCGGTCGGTGTCGCCGTCCGGGTCGCCGTCACCCGGTTCGACGGGAGGCGTGAACGTCCCTGTCGGCGGTGTGATCGTCGTCGTCGGCGTCGGGAACTCGTCCGTCGGCGTCGGGTCCGCGGTACCGGTGTCCGTGGGCGTGGGAGTGGGGTCCTCGGTCGCCGTCTCCGTCTCCGTGGGGGTCGGGGTCGGGTCCTCGGTCTCCGTCTCCGTCTCCGTGGGGGTCGGGTCCGGGCTCGCGATCTCCGCGACGTCGAGGTCGAACTCGGCGTCGGAGCCGCCGTTCAGCGCGCCGAGCGTGTAGTCGGCCCAGATCCTGGCGGGGAAGCCACCGCCGTTGGCGCGACCGGCCTGTGCGGTGCCCGTGAGGGACACCTGGCCGCCGCCCTCCTTGGGCGACTCGCCGAACAGGGCCACCACGGTGGTGAGTTCGGGGGTGTAGCCCGCGAACCAGGCGGACCGGTTCTTCTCCGAGGTGCCCGTCTTGCCCGCCGCTTCGTAGAAGCTCGACTTCGCGGCGATGCCGGAGCCGTTCTTCACCACGCCCGTGAGGCCCGCGGTGACCGTGTCGGCCGTCTCACGGCTGATCACCTGACTGCCGATCGGGTCCTGGACCTCGAACTCGCGGTCCTTGTGCTCGGCCTTGGCGACGATCGTCGGGGTGACCTTCTTGCCATGGTTGTCCAGGGTGGCGTAGACGCCGGCCATGTCCCAGGTGGAGGCGCCCATCACGCCCAGCGAGATCGCGGGACGCTCTGGGAAGTTGACGTCCGGCATGCCCAGGTCGAGCGCCGTCTCCTTCACCTTGTCCAGGCCGACGTCGACGGCCATCTGCGCGAAGGTTGAGTTGATGGACCTGTTCAGCGACGTCTGGACGCTGACGGGGCCGTAGCTCTTGTTGAGGTCGTTCTGCGGGTTGAACGGGGTGTCGCTGCCCTCGACCGGGCGCTTGCTGGTGCCGTCGTAGACCGTGTTGAGGCCGATCGGGTCGCCGTCCTGGGTCTCGGAGCCGTTCTCCAGAGCGGAGGCGAACACGACGGGCTTGAAGGTGGAGGCGGGCTGGTAGTCGCGGCGGGTGGCGTTCGACAGCCAGTGCTCGGTGGCGTCCACGCCGCCGTAGAGGGCGACGACCTTGCCGGTCTTCGGGTCGACGGAGGTGGCGCCGGCCTGCACGGTGGCGTCCACGGTGTTCCCCTTCCGGTCGAGCTCGTCCTCGAGCTGCTTCTTGACCGCGCTCTCCAGCTCCTTCTGGCGCTTGGAGTCGATGTTCAGGGTGATCGTCCAGCCGCCGGCGTCGAGGTCGGCCTTGTCGATGCCCTGGCGGGACAGCTCCTGCTTGGCGGCATCGACGATGTACCCGGCCTGGCCGCTCAGGCCCGCCGCCGCCTTCGGGGCCTGCGGGACGGGGAACTTCAGGCTGTCGCGGGTGCTCTTGTCGAGCCAGCTCTCCTCGACCATGTTGTTGAGCACGTAGTTCCAGCGGTTGGTGACCGTCTCCTTGGTCTCGTCGGAGGCGACGGCCCAGTCGTAACTGCTGGGGGCCTGGACGAGAGCCGCCAGGTAGGCGCCCTGGGCGACGGTCAGCTTCTCGGCGTCGACGCCGTAGTACGCCTGGGCGGCGGCCTGGATTCCGTACGCGCCGCGGCCGAAGTAGCTGGTGTTGAGGTAACCGGCGAGGATCTCGCTCTTCTCCTTCTTCCGGTCCACCTTGAGCGAGATCACCAGCTCCTTGAGCTTGCGGCTGACCGTCCGGTCCTGGTTCAGGTAGTAGTTCTTGACGTACTGCTGGGTGATGGTCGAGCCACCCTGCTTGCCCTGCCCGGTGAGGGTGTTCTTCAGACCGCGGAGCGTGCCCTTGATGTCGACGCCCGAGTCCTGGAAGAAGGTCTTGTTCTCGGCGGCGACGAAGGCGTACTGGACGTCCTGGGGGATCTTGTCCAGGCCGACGATCTCCCGGTTGACCTCGCCGGTACGGGCCAGGAGCTTGCCGTCGCTGTACTTGTAGACGTTGCTCTGCAGCTTGGCCTCTGCGTTGGCCTCGGGGACCGGGACGAGCAGGTAGGCCACGAAGAACGCGCCCATCGCCAGCAGGCAGAGGCCCAGGAACGTGCCGAGCATCTTCTTGAACGTGAAGAAGCGGCGTATGCCCGAGGGCCTGGTTTTTCTCGCCCGGCGCGCACCGCGCTGCCGGGCCTGTCGCGCTTCCGCTCGGCCCATCGCTCCGTCGCTCCCGCTCTGTCGGCCAGCCGGCTCACTCGTCCGGCGTTCTGGTCACCGGTGTCTGCCCGGAATCAGCTCAGAAAGCTAACACCGGTCACCCAGACAAAGAGGAGCTGATCCCCCCTTTTCCGGACGTGAGAATGAGCACCCCGTCTCAAGGAACCGACTCACGAAAGGGCCGCAGGGTTGCCACATACGATAAAGTGATATCAGTTTGCTAGATCGACGAACCGGCGCACGGCACTGCCGTGCGCGGAAACGGGGACGACCATGCCCGCCACCTCCAGCCACGACGCAGCCTCCGGCGTCAGGAACGGCGCAGCCGACACACCGGAAGTACCGGAGATGCCCCAGCCGCGGGTGCGTGAGTTCGCGGCCCACAGCATCGGGGGCGGCCTGGCGCTGCTGCTCGGCCTCCTCGGGCTGGCGGCGGGGGCGGCGTTCGTCGTCGCCGCCACGGCGACCGACTCGGCCGGCGCCAAGGCCGTACTGATCATCGGTGGCATCGTGATCGGCATCGCCGCCTTCCTCGCCATGTGCGGCCTGAACATGGTCGCCCCGGGCGAGGCACGCGTCGTCCAGCTCTTCGGCCGCTACCGGGGCACGATCCGAACGGACGGACTGCGCTGGGTCAACCCGCTCACGTCCCGGACCAAGATCTCCACCCGGGTGCGCAACCACGAGACGGCCGTCCTGAAGGTCAACGACGCGTACGGCAACCCCATCGAGCTCGCCGCGGTGGTCGTGTGGAAGGTCGAGGACACCGCCCAGGCGATGTTCGAGGTCGACGACTTCCTCGAGTTCGTCTCCACCCAGACCGAGGCCGCGGTCCGCCACATCGCCATCGAGTACCCCTACGACGCCCACGACGAGGAGGGCCTCTCGCTGCGCGGCAACGCGGAGGAGATCACGGAGAAGCTCGCCGTGGAACTGCACGCACGCGTCGAGGCGGCCGGCGTCCACATCATCGAGTCCCGCTTCACCCACCTCGCCTACGCACCCGAGATCGCCTCCGCGATGCTCCAGCGCCAGCAGGCCGGCGCGGTCGTGGCAGCGCGGCGCCAGATCGTCGACGGCGCGGTCGGTATGGTCGAGGCGGCCCTGGCCCGCATCGCCGAACAGGGCATCGTCGAGCTGGACTCCGAGCGCAAGGCGGCCATGGTCTCCAACCTGATGGTGGTGCTGTGCGGCGACCGCGCCGCCCAGCCGGTCCTCAACACGGGCACCCTCTACCAGTGACGCCTCCCTCCGAACGCAAGCAGGTGCTCCTGCGGCTCGACCCGGCGGTGTACGAGGCACTCGCCAGGTGGGCCGGGGACGAGCTGCGCAGCGCGAACGCGCAGATCGAGTTCCTGCTGAGACGTGCGCTGGCGGACGCCGGCCGGCTGCCCTCCTCCACGGGCCCGATCGCCCGGCGCGGCCGGCCGCCCAAGGCGCAGCCGGGGACGTCGGGGGACGCCGGGAGCGGGGCTCCGTAGCGGCCCGGTCGGGAGCGGGAGCATCCGCTCCCGACCGGGCCTTCCCCGGCGCCGGCAGGCCGGGGAACCCGAGGAACCCCGCTATACACACTGCGTATACACCCTGAGTACAGTGATCCTCATGTCCATCGGTCACACTCTCCTCGGCCTCCTCGAGGCCGGCCCCCGCCACGGCTACGACCTGAAGCGTGCCTTCGACGAGCGGTTCGGGCAGGACCGCCCGCTGCATTACGGACAGGTCTACTCGACCATGTCCCGGCTCCTGAAGAACGGTCTCGTCGAGGTCGACGGCGTCGAGTCCGGCGGCGGGCCGGAGCGGAAGCGGTACGCCATCACGGACGCCGGGATCACCGATGTCGAGCAGTGGCTCGCCCGGCCCGAGAAGCCCGAGCCGTACCTTCAGTCGACGCTCTACACCAAGGTCGTCCTCGCCCTGCTCACCGGCCGCAGCGCCGCCGAACTGGTCGACGGCCAGCGCGCGGAGCATCTGCGGCTGATGCGGGTCCTCACCGACCGCAAGCGCCGCGGCGACCTCGCCGACCAACTGATCTGCGACCACGCCCTGTTCCACCTGGAAGCCGACCTCCGGTGGCTTGAACTGACCGCCGCGCACCTCGACCGGCTCGCCTCGGATCTCCGTGCGTGATTCCCGCCGGTTCCCTGCTCGTCGCCGACGGCCTGCGCGAGACCTTCGGGTCCACCACCGCCCTGGACGATGCCTCGTTCTCCGTCCATTCCGGCGAGGTCGTCGCCGGCCGACAAAATGATCAGTGAACCCACGGTGACGGCACGCCCCGACCAGGTGGGCGAGGAGCACACCGGACCGGGGCGTCGATCCGCGCCGCGGCACGGCGCACGAACGGCATGGGCGCGGGCCTGATCCTCGTCGTGACGCTGCCGAGCCCGCCGGTGCCGGTCCGGCTGATGCGCCCGGGTGGCCTCGGGACGGAGTGATGCCCGCCCGGTGCGGGTCGTCCCTCAGGGCGCGGCCCGCACCAGGTCCGTCCCCGAAGACGCGGCGCGGGCCCGGGTCCGTCCCTCATGGCGCGACCCGCACCGGCAGGACGCCCATCGCCTCCCGCAGCGCCTCTGCGAACTCCTCGAACTCGCCGCCCCGGGCTGCGCCCGACCGCATCGCCAGCGCGATCCGGCGCGACGGCGCGGGATCGGCGAACCAGCCGGTCTGGAGGCGGCCCGCGCGGCCGGTCTCCACATCGACGGCCGTCCGCGGCAGCAGGGTGACGCCGAGGCCGCCCGCGACCAGCTGGACGAGCGTGGCGAGGCCCGCGGCGGTCGTGGTCACGGGCGCGCCCTCGGTGCGGCCGGCCTCGCGGCAGATGTCGAGGGCCTGGTCCCGCAGGCAGTGCCCCTCGTCGAGGAGGAGCAGATGCAGCTCGCGCAGCGCCTCGCGCGGGATGTCCTGGCGCCCGCCGAGCCAGTGGTCCTCGGGGGTGACCAGGACGAAGTCCTCGTCGAACAAAGGAAGTTCGGTGACTCCGGGCACTCCGAGCGGCACGGCAAGCAGCAGCAGGTCCAGCCGCCCCGCACCGAGCCCCTCCAGCAGTGACGAGGTCTGCTCCTCGTGCACCTGGAGATCCAGCTCCGGGTACCGCTCATGGACCAGCTTCAGCACCGTCGGCAGCAGATAGGGTGCGACCGTCGGGATCACGCCCAGCCGGAGCACGCCCGTGAACGGCGCCCTCACCGCCTCCGCCTCGTCCATGAGGGCGCCGACGGCCTCCAGCACGGTCCTGGCCCGGACCGCGAGCCTCTCCCCGGCCGGGGAGAGGAGCACCTTGCGCGTCGTACGCTCGAGGAGCTGGACACCGAGTGCCTCCTCGAGCGCCGAGACGGCGCCGGACAGTGCGGGCTGACTCGTCCCGATCGCCGCCGCCGCGTCCCGGAAGTGCAGATGTTCGGCCACGGCCGCGAAGGCGCGCAGCTGTGCGAGGCTCGGCTGTTTGCCCCTGTTTGTTGCGGCCACTGATAAGTTCCTCCGATCGCGATGACCGAGTCTAGCTATTTCCGCGATCAATGCACTCTGTGCCACTATCAAGATCCGTCCAACCCCACCGGATGCCCCCAAAAGGGAAATCCTGTTTGCAAGGAGAGCGCGTGCTCACTGTCGGTGACCAGTTCCCCACGTTCGAGCTGACCGCCTGCGTCTCGCTGGAGAGCGGCAAGGAGTTCGAGCAGATCAACCACAAGTCCTACGAGGGCAAGTGGAAGGTCGTGTTCGCGTGGCCCAAGGACTTCACCTTCGTCTGCCCGACCGAGATCGCCGCGTTCGGCAAGCTGAACGACGAGTTCGCCGACCGTGACGCCCAGATCCTCGGCTTCTCCGGCGACTCCGAGTTCGTCCACCACGCCTGGCGCAAGGACCACGCCGACCTGCGTGACCTGCCCTTCCCGATGATGGCCGACTCGAAGCACGAGCTCATGCGCGACCTCGGCATCGAGGGCGAGGACGGCTTCGCGCAGCGCGCCGTCTTCATCGTCGACCCGAACAACGAGATCCAGTTCACCATGGTGACCGCCGGGTCCGTCGGCCGTAACCCCAAGGAGGTCCTGCGGGTGCTGGACGCCCTGCAGACCGACGAGCTGTGCCCGTGCAACTGGACCAAGGGCGAGAACACCCTCGACCCCGCCGCACTGCTGTCGGGCGAGTGATCCGCTATGGCTCTCGATGAACTGAAGGCCGCCGTACCGGACTACGCCAAGGACCTGAGGCTGAACCTCGGCTCGGTCATCGGCAACAGCGAGCTTCCCCAGCAGCAGCTGTGGGGCACCGTGCTGGCCTGCGCGATCGCCTCGCGGTCGCCGCGGGTGCTGCGTGAGCTGGCGCCGGAGGCGAAGGCCAACCTCAAGCCCGAGGCGTACGCCGCCGCCAAGTCGGCCGCCGCGGTCATGGCGATGAACAACGTCTTCTACCGGACCCGGCACCTGCTGTCGGACCCGGAGTACGGGACGCTCCGTGCCGGTCTGCGGATGAACGTCATCGGCAACCCTGGTGTGGAGAAGGTCGACTTCGAGCTGTGGTCGCTCGCCGTCTCCGCCATCAACGGCTGCGGCCAGTGCCTCGACTCGCACGAGCAGGTGCTGCGCAAGGCCGGAGTGGACCGCGAGACGATCCAGGAGGCCTTCAAGATCGCCGCGGTGATCCAGGCCGTGGGTACGACGCTCGACGCAGAGGCCGTCATGGCCGAGTAGTCCTCGCACACGCGGAAGGGCCCCGCCGAACCGTTTCCGTTCGGCGGGGCCCTTCCGCGTGCCGTCAGTTCTTCAGCCGGGCCATCAACGCCCTCATGTCCTCGATCATCAGCGGCTCGAAGTCGCTCACGTCGGTGAGCGGCTCGCCGGATTCCGCGTCCCAGTCGCTGCTGGTCGACATGGAGAGCACCGCCTGGCCGTCCAGCACCTCCAGAGTGATGCCACCGCTGTCCTGGACGAAGAAGGCCAGTTCACCGAGACCGTCGACGCGCCGCAGTCCCGTCGTGTCGTCCACCGCCGCGTCGTCCACCGCCGCGTCGTCGACGGCCGTGTCCTCGACGGCTGAGTGCCGGGCCGCCATCATGCCCTCGAACTCCGGGCCGGGGTCGGTCTTCTTGTGCAGGGTGTAACCCACGGAGACGCTCGGCAGCGTGCCCAGCTCGTTCCCGTCCTCGTCGGTCGGGATTTCGTACCCCTGCGGCCTCATCTCGATGTAGCACGAAACGTCATCGAGGCTCTCGTGCGTACTGCGCCATGCCGAGCCCTTGTCCACCCGCTCGCCCAGCGCGGCCGCCAGCGCGCCCAACTCCGCGTCCAGGCAGAGGTTTCGGCTCGCGCGGTATCCCCCCAGGTCCGGTTCCGCGGTGGTGTACGCGTACAGGCCGCCCGCCCACACCGCCGACGCGACGACCGCACCGCCGAGTGCCCACAGCCAGCCGGGACGGGCGCGGCGCGGACCGCCGGGGCCCTGGTCCTCCGCCACCACGTCATCGGCGTTGACGCGTTGTCCGGGGAGCTCGGCCGCGCCGAAGTACCCCTCCGGTACGAGCTCCGGTTCCGAGATCATTCCTGCTCCTCAGGTGTGCGGCCCTGGGCCGGCGGGGACTCCTCCGCGGCGGCCGTCGCCGCCGCCGCGTCGAGGGACGTCGAGCCGTGCGGCGGCGGGGAGTGGCGCAGCGCCTGTTCCCTGCCGTACACCCGCAGATAGCCGACGACCGTGTTGGTCACTGCGACGAGCGGGACCGCCACGACCGCGCCGCCGATGCCGGCGGTCAGACCGCCGCAGGCAACGGCGAGCACCACGGCGAGCGGGTGCACACGCACCGCGCGGCCCAGGATGAACGGCTGCAGCACGTGGCCCTCGATCTGCTGGACGGCGAGGACGACGAGCAGCACCATGAGCGCCGTGAACACGCCCTGGGTGACCAGCGCGACGACCACGGCGAGAGCACCGGAGACCACCGCGCCGACCAGAGGGATGAAGGCGAAGAGGAAGATGAACACGGCGAGCGGCACGGCCAGCGGCACGTCGAGGAAGTAGATGCCGAGGCCGATGAAGATGGCGTCGATCAGTGCCACTATCACCGTGCCGCGGACGTACGCGGTCAGGGTGCGCCAGGCACGCGGTCCGGCACCGGCGACCCCCTGCCGCGCCTGCGCGGGGACGAGTCTGAGCACCCACTCCCAGATGCGCCTGCCGTCGTACAGCAGGAACAGCGTGGAGAACATCGCCAGCAGTATCCCGGTGAGCACCTCGACCATCACGCTCACACCCTCGAGACCCGCCGAGGTGATCTCCTCGGTGTTGGTGCCGATGGTGTCGCTGAGGTTCTCCGCGATGTCGTTGATCTGGCTCTCCGTCACATGGAACGGACTGTCGAGGAGCCAGCGCTTCAGCTCGTCGATGCCGTCCCTGACACGGTCGGAGAGGTTGTCCAGGTTGTCCATCACCTGCCACACCACGAACCAGCCGACCAGGCCCATGATGACGAAGCCGAGGATCGCCGTCACTGCGGTGGCGAAGCCCCGCGGGAGGCCCAGTCTGCACAGCCGGGCGACGGTCGGCTGAAGCATCGCGGTGACGAGCAGGGCAGCCACGAACGCCAGCACCACCAGCTGCACGGCGCTGATCGCCCGCATCAACACCCAGAGGGTGCCCGCCAGTACCAGCAGCCGCCAGCCCGCCTCCGCCGCGACGCGCATCCCCCAGGGGATGGCGGCGACCGGGTCGGGCTTCGCGGCCACGGCCGGCGCGTAGGCCGGCGGCGGGGGAACGCTCTCGGGGAGCTGCGGGACCCCGGGCAGCTCGTCGTCGGCGTCCGGGGCGCCCGCGTTACGGCGCTCCTCCAGACGCTCCCCCATCCGGGTCAGCCCGGCGCCCACCCGGCCGAGCCATCCTGGAACCTTCGACATGACGCTTCCTCTTTCCCCCGCCCACTCTCCCCCTGAGCCCTCAAGGCACGGGTGTCCCCCGCCCGGGAGTACCGGATTGAGACCGTACACGCACGGAGCCCCTCACCGTAGGACGGTGAGGGGCTCCGGAAAGTTGAGCGACCGGCGGGCCGGAAGCCGACTAGTACCAGTGGTTCGCCTGCCAGAACGACCAGGCGCCGCACGGGCTGCCGTAGCGGCTGTCCATGTAGTTCAGGCCCCACTTGATCTGGGTGGCCGGGTTGGTCTGCCAGTCCGCGCCCGCGGTCGACATCTTGGAGCCCGGCAGTGCCTGGACGAGGCCGTACGCACCGGAAGACGGGTTCTGCGCGCGGTAGTTCCAGCTGGACTCGTGGTCCACGATGTTGCTGAAGCACTGGAACTGGTCGGCGGGCACCATCTGGCGCGCCATCGCCTGGACCTCGGCGATGGTGTAGGACGCCTGGGCGGAGAAGCTCGACGCGTCGCGGACGGCATCGCGGTTGGCGCGGGCCTCCGCGGCCGCGGCCTCCTCGCGCTCCTTCCTCGCCTGCTCCTCGGCGGCTTCCTTCTTCGCCTTGGCGGTTTCGGCCGCCTGGATGCGTGCCGATTCCTCGGCGGACTTCTTCGCAGCCGCGTCCGCGGCAGCGGCCTGTGCATCGGCCTGCTGCGTCAGGGACGACACCTGGATCTGGGCCTGCTCGCCCATGGGAATGTCCGCGAGGAGCGTCGTGTCGGCGGCAGCCGCCTCGAGGTTGTCGCCCGAGGTCTGGGTGTTGCCCGACGCGACGCCGACGACGGCGCCGACGGTGGTGACCGCAGTAGCCGAAGCCACTGCGAATCCCCGGACCGAGATCCGGCTCACACGGTTTCCTTCCAGCATCGCCCGCACAGGTGACCCCGCGAGCGAAATCTTGCCCCTGACGCTGGCCTCCCCACTGATCGGGTCACGGGAGGCGCGGGCCCGGTGGGCAACTCCCGGGGGAGCTGCCGCATTGTGCTCGCGGGCGGCATGCGACTGACATGTCTTGAATTGTGTGCTGCTGTGCACCAACCGTGGTGCGGATGTGTCGCATGCGGGGCCTGACGGAAGCAAGACTCTGCCGCAGGGCGATGCCGCAAGGCAATTATTCGTTGCGTGTGAAAGCTCACACCCCGTTTGAGCCAGGGCTTTTGAAGGAATCGGCGGACAGCGCGACGCCGCCCGGCTACGCTCTTGCGCTTCGCCGGGCGGCGTCAAGTGACTTGCCCCATATGCCGGACAGGCCCCTGGGACCTATCGGATCAGATGTGCCCGTCCTCCAGCATTTCGGTCACCAGGGCGGCGATCTGTGAACGCTCCGAGCGGGTGAGGGTGACATGCGCGAACAGCGGATGCCCCTTCAGTTTCTCCACCACCGCGACCACTCCGTCGTAGCGGCCGACCCGGAGGTTGTCCCGCTGGGCCACGTCATGCGTGAGGACGACCCGGGAATTCGCCCCGATACGGGACAGAACCGTCAACAGGACGTTCCGTTCCAGCGACTGGGCCTCGTCGACGATGACGAACGCGTCATGAAGGGAACGGCCCCGGATGTGCGTCAGCGGCAGGACCTCCAGCATGCCGCGGTTCAGGACCTCCTCGATGACCTCACGGCCCGCGACGGCGGACAGCGTGTCGAAGACCGCCTGCGCCCACGGGCTCATCTTCTCGGCCTCGGTGCCCGGCAGATAGCCGAGCTCCTGCCCGCCCACCGCGTAGAGCGGTCTGAAGACCATCACCTTCTGGTGCTGCCTGCGCTCGAGGACCGCTTCGAGACCCGCGCACAGCGCCAGCGCCGACTTGCCGGTGCCGGCCCGGCCGCCGAGCGAGACGATGCCGACCTCCTGGTCGAGGAGCAGATCCAGGGCGATGCGCTGCTCGGCGCTGCGCCCGTGGATGCCGAACACCTCGCGGTCGCCCCGCACCAGGCGGACGTTGCCCTCGGCGGTCACCCGCCCCAGCGCCTTGCCGCGCTCGGACTGCAGCACCAGACCGGTGTGCACGGGCAGATCCGCCGCCTCCGGTACGTACAGCGTCTCCTCCCCGTACAGGAGGTCGACCTGCTCCGCCGTCAGGGCCAGGTCGGTCATGCCCGTCCAGCCCGTGTCGGTGATGGCGAGCTCCGCGCGGTACTCCTCCGCGAGCAGGCCGACCGACGACGCCTTGATGCGCAGCGGCAGGTCCTTGGAGACGACCGTGACGTCGTACCCCTCTGCCTGGAGGTTTCGCGCGACGGCCAGAATCCGTGAGTCGTTGTCCCCCAGCCTGAAACCGGCCGGCAGTACGCCGGGATCCGAGTGGTTGAGCTCGACACGCAGCGTGCCACCGAGGTCCCCGATGGGCAGCGGAGAGTCGAGGCGGCCGTACCGGACCCGGAAGTCGTCCAGCAGGCGCAGCGCCTGGCGGGCGAAGTAACCGAGCTCCGGATGGTGCCTCTTGGCCTCCAGCTCCGTCACCACGACGACGGGGAGCACGACCTCGTGCTCGTCGAAGCGGCTCATGGCTTTCGGGTCCGCCAGCAGGACGCTGGTGTCGAGAACGTAGGTGCGCCGGTCGTTCATACGGCGCTTTGTGCTGTTCACCACGGAAGGACGTACCCCCTCGGACGAGGTCGGGGTGCGACGGCGTCGCGGGCCATGGGTCCTCCCGCCGGAGCGGGGGACGGGCCGGGCTCAGGCCACGATGCGCGGGCCGAGCGCCGGCCCTCCGCGTGGTCCGCACCGCTGGTGCAGTCCTTCGTGCGCAAAGGGCCTCCCGGGTGGGCGGCGTGAGCCGCTCACTGAGATCCGACGTTCGTGGATCGGACGTCGACCTGCAAGAGGTATGCCCTCGAACAACTCCGGCCATGCCAGGAGGCCGGGCGTCCGCCGGATGAACGTGCGGTGACGAGGCGCGTCGAGGGGGCGTGTGGCTGACGCGCCGCGCCGGGCCGGCGACGTGACGGCTCCGGGCGGAAGGTGAAAGGGGCCGGGGCGGGGCCCGGTTCAGGCAGAGGCAGCCGGTCGGGCAGAGGCGCCCGGTTCAGGCAGACGCTGCCGGTTCAGGCAGAGGCGGCGGTCAGGCGCCGTAGCGGCGGTGACGGGCCGCGTAGTCGCGCAGTGCGCGCAGGAAGTCGACCTTACGGAACGCCGGCCAGAAGACTTCGCAGAAGTAGTACTCGGAGTGCGCGCTCTGCCAGAGCATGAACCCGGAGAGCCGCTGCTCCCCGCTGGTGCGGATCACCAGGTCGGGATCCGGCTGCCCGCGGGTGTACAGGTGTTCGGAGATGTGCTCGACGTCGACGATCTCGGCGAGCTCCTCGAAGCTCGTGCCCTTCTCCGCGTGCTCCAGCAGCAGCGAACGGACCGCGTCCGCGATCTCCTGGCGGCCGCCGTAGCCGACGGCGACGTTGACCAGTATTCCCTTCACGTCCGCCGTGGCCTGCTCGGCCTCCTTCAGCACCCGCTGCGTGTGGTCGGGCAGCAGGTCCAGGGTGCCCACGTGGTGCACCCGCCAGCGCCCGTCGGCGGCGAGGTTGCGCACCGTGTTCTCGATGATGCCGAGAAGCGGCTTGAGCTCCTCTTCGGGGCGGTCGAAGTTGTCCGTGGACAGGAGCCACAGGGTGACGACCTCGACATCGGTCTCCGCGCACCAGCCGAGCAGCTCGGAGATCTTGTCGGCGCCTGCCTGGTGCCCCTGTGCGGCCGTGCCGCCGGATGCCTTCGCCCAGCGGCGGTTGCCGTCGAGGATGACACCGATGTGCTTGGGCACCTGGGCATGGTCGAGGCGGCCTTCCACCCGGCGTGCGTAGAGCCTGTACACCAGGTCGCGCAGGTTCACAGTTCTTACACCCCTCCATGCGGCAGTCCCCGAAGGCGCAACCCTACTGCGGGCCGGGCACGGCGGCCCAACCCGGTGTGTCACAAGTCCGTGATAAGGAGGGAAGCGTGACTGATTCCCCTTATTACCTCGCCGACGCCGACCGCTACGGGGCCATGGAGTACCGCCGCAGTGGCCGCTCCGGCCTCAAGCTGCCCGCGATCTCCCTCGGCCTCTGGCACAACTTCGGCGACGACCGCACGCTGAGCTCACAGCGCACGATCCTGCGCCGCGCGTTCGACCTGGGCGTCACCCACTTCGACCTCGCGAACAACTACGGACCGCCGCCCGGGTCCGCCGAGCTGAACTTCGGGAAGGTCTTCGCGCAGGACTTCGCCCGCTACCGGGACGAGATCGTCGTCTCCACCAAGGCCGGCTATCTCATGCACCCCGGCCCGTACGGCGAGTGGGGTTCGCGCAAGTATCTGCTGTCGTCGCTGGACGCCTCCCTGAAGCGGATGGGCCTCGACCACGTCGACATCTTCTATTCCCACCGCTTCGACCCGGAGACTCCGCTCGAGGAGACGATGGGAGCGCTCGCATCCGCCGTGCAGCAGGGCAAGGCGCTGTACGTGGGCGTGTCCTCCTACAACGCGGAGCAGACCGCGGAGGCGGCCGGGCTGCTGAAGGAGATGGGTGTCCCCGCGCTCATCCACCAGCCCTCGTACTCGATGATCAACCGCTGGATCGAGGACGACGACCTGCTGGACACCCTGGAGGACGCCGGTATGGGCTGCATCTCCTTCGTGCCGCTCGCACAGGGCCTGCTCACCGGCAAGTACCTGAAGGGCATCCCGGAGGGGTCGCGCGCCACGCAGGGCAAGTCGCTCGACCCGAACCTGCTGTCCGACGAGGTGGTGCGACGGCTGCACGGCCTCAACGACATCGCCGCGCGCCGTGGCCAGTCGCTGGCCCAGCTGGCGATCTCGTGGGTGCTGCGCGACCCGCGGATGACGTCCGCGCTCATCGGCGCGTCCAGCGTGAAGCAGCTCGAAGAGAACGTCGCGGCGCTGGCCGGGGCGCCTCTGACGCAGGCGGAGCTGGAGGAGATCGACACCTTCGCGGTGGACACGAAGGGCACGAACATCTGGGCCGACCGGGGCTGACCCGCCGGGAGGAAACATAAAACGGGCCGGTCCGTGGGGGGGGATACGGACCGGCCCGAGGGGGGGTTTCCACCATAACCCTTCGTAAGCGGTGCGCGGTGCCACGCCATGCCGGAAGTGGCGCCGGAATTCGCGGGGGAAGGCGCGGGGCCGTGCGGCAGCGCTCCGGGAGCGGCCGGGGCCGTACCTCCCACGGGGGACCCCGGCCGTGAGGCGCCGCATTGACGAACGGACCCGCGTACGGTCGAGCGATCGAACGGGACGGGCCCCATCGGGCACAGAGGACGGCATCTGACCTGTATGGGTCCTAGCGTCGCCGGTATGACGAAGAAGACCGCCGAGGTGACCTGGCCGCCGGCGAACGCCCGGCGGCTGGCCCGTCAGGGGCTGGCCGTTCCCGGGTCCCCGCGCCTCACCTCCCCGACGGCCGTCGCCGGCGCGATGCTCGGGGCCCACGCGCAGGTGCTGTCCGCCGGGGAGCTGTCCATCGCCCTGCGGCTGCCGCCCGGCGCCACCCGGGCGGACGTGCGCCACGCGCTGTGGACGGACCGGACGCTGGTGAAGACATACGGCCCGCGCGGCACCGTCCATCTGCTGCCCACGGCGGACCTGCCGATGTGGACGGGCGCCCTGTCGGCGGTGCCCGCCGGAAAGAACCCGTGGCCGGACGGCGTACGGATGACACCGGAGCAGACCGACGAGGTCGTCGCGGCAGTCCGTGACGCGCTGGCCGGCGAGCCGCTCACCGTCGATGAACCGACGGAGGCGATCGTCGACCGCACCGGGTCGTGGGCGGGCGAGCGGGTGATGGACGCCTTCCAGGACAAGTGGCCGCGCTGGCGGCAGATCACGCACATGGCCGCGCATCGCGGCGCGCTCGCCTTCGGTCCGAACCGCGGCCGCAACGTCACCTACACCGGCCCCGGAGTCACGCCGATGGACGGGCGGGACGCTCTGCCCGAACTCGTGCGCCGTTATCTGCGCGCGTACGGCCCCGCCACACCCGCGGACTTCGCCCGGTGGTTCGGAGCGCCGCCCGCCTGGGCGGGCGGACTCTTCACGGACCTGGCGGCCGGGCGGCGGATCGCGGAGGTCAGCTTCGAGGGCGCCCCAGCGTGGGTCGCCCGGGGCGACGCCGCGTTTCCGGACCGGGAGCCGGCACGGGGCGTCCGCCTCCTGCCCTACTTCGACGCGTACGCCATCGCCTGCCGGCCACGGGACCGGCTGTTCCCGGGGGCGGCTCGCACCCGGGCTCTGGCCGGGGGCCAGGCCGGCAACTACCCGGTGGTGCTGGTGGACGGGGTCGTGGCCGGAGTCTGGCACCAGCGTCGCTCGGGCCGACGTGTCGCGGTGACGGTGGAACCGGTCGGCGAGGCGCTGGAGCGGGCGGCGGCCCGCGATGAACTGGCCCGGGAGGTCGAGCGGGTGGGCGCGGCTCTGGAGGGCCGCGCCGAGCTGACCGTCGGCACCGTGTCGGTCGGGCCGCACGCGTGACGCGTCGCCCGCCTCGTCAGGTCAGCTCGTGGCCGGTCGTGCTGTCGACGTTGCCGGGAAGCTCGCCCTCGTGCCGGTCACCGGTCGAGTTCGTACCGGACGGCTCGAACATCAGGACGGAGCCGCCGGTGGAGGTGGGCCGGTGCTCGGTGCCCTTGGGGACGACGAAGGTGTCGCCCTTGCGCAGCTCCACGGTGGACTCGGTGCCGTCGGCGGCGCGCAGGGCGATGTCGAACCGTCCGTCGAGGACGAGGAAGAACTCGTCCGTGTCCTCGTGCACGTGCCACACATGGTCGCCCAGGGTGTGCGCGATGCGGACGTCGTAGTCGTTCATACGGGCGACGATGCGGGGGCTGTAGACGTCGTCGAAGGAGGCGAGAGCTTCGGTGATGTTGACGGGCTTCTTCGCGATGGCATCCATGGACCGATTCTGCGCGCCGACGGGCCGCCGTGTCGCGCGTATTCGCATTGGCTCAGACCGCCGCGAGCGCCCCCAGGACGACACCGGCCAGCGCCCCCGCGATCATGAACGGCCCGAAGGGGATCGTGCTCCTGCGGCTCGCGCGGCGCAGGGCGACCAGCCCGAGCCCGTACAGAGAGCCGAACAGGAAGCCGGCGAACGCGCCCGCGAAGAGCACGCCCCAGCCGTACCAGCCGAGCACGACCCCCAGCGCGAGCGCGAGTTTCACGTCCCCGAACCCCATGCCCCCGGGGTGGATCAGGAACAGCACGAAGTACGCGCCGCCCAGCACGAGTCCGCCCAGCAGGGCCGTGGCCCACGCCCCGCCTGCCCGCGGCGACAGCGCGGCCACCCCGAGCAGGGCGGCGGCCGCGCCGGCCAGCGGCAGCGTCAGCCGGTCCGGCAGCCGGCGCACCCTCAGATCGACCAGGGCCAGCAACACGGCGAACGGCGCCAGCGCCAGCCAGGCCGCCAACTCCGGCCGCGCGCCCGTCGCCGCGGCGAGAACGGCGCAGGCCGCCGCGGTGACGAGCGGCGCCGCGAGCCGCGCCGGGACGGGAGCCGTGCAGCAGGCGCCACCGAGCCACCCGCGCCCCGGCCCCGCGTACCTGTGCCCCGCCGGGCAGGCGTGCCGCCATGGCTCACCCGCCCCCACGGACAGTCGGTACGCCGCCCGCGGGCACAGCAGGCCGGTGCCCGCACCCCAGAGGGCGGCGACGACGATCAGCGCTGCGTCCACGCCCCGAGCGTAAGCCGGACCGCGCACTACGGTGGAGGCCATGCGACGAGGACCCCGATGGCGTGACGCAACAGGGACGTTGACGGTCGACGGCCGCCCTGTCGCCGAGGTCGAGATAGCCGCCACGTACCGGACCCGGCGCCGCGGCCTCCTCGGTCGCGACGGCATCGAGGGCGCGATGCTCCTGACCCCCTGTGGCAGCGTCCACTCGGTGGGGATGCGCTTCACCATCGATGTGGCCTACCTCGACCGTGACCTGCGCGTCCTCAGCGTGCGCACCATGCCCCCAGGCCGCGTGGGCCTGCCGCGACCGCGGGCCCGCCACGTGCTCGAGGCGGCGGCGGGGGCGCTGGCGGAGTGGGGGGTACGGCGGGGCGTCACGCTCACGATCGGGCCCTGACACCTCGGCTCCTGCGCGAAACGCACGGGCCCGTACCGTGGTCCTTCACCCGTGCGACCAGCGAGGAGAGCGATGCACTCCGCCGTCACCCCGTTCCTGCTCCATCACTGGAAGGAAGGCGCCCGCCGCGAGAAGCTGACCGGCTGGCGTGGGACGTCACCGGAGTTCGGGGACATCACAGTCACCAGCCCCTTGAACCGGACGCGTTCAGAGGTCGTCGTCGCCGAGGTGCGCGGCGGGTCCATACCGACGGCGACCTTCGAATCCCGCGGGATCCACACGGAAGTCCTCAGCCGGCCGACACTGAACCGCATCACGCTCCGCCTCGGGGACGCCATGGTCCACACGTCGAGGAACCACTTGGCCCTGACCCACCGCGGGCGCGCACTGCACATGAGGTACGGCGGGGATCGATACCGGCTGTGGGCTGTCAACCACCGCCGCTACGTGCTCGCCCGGCAGCCGGACAGCGAGGACCCGGGCGTCCGGATCACGGTGACGCAGTCCGGCGGCGGCCGGCGCCGGCAGATCACGGTGACCGCCGCGGGCCGCGCTGTCGCCGCGGACATCGCGCTCGCCACGCTCTTCACGGGCGTCGACCGCTCCGTCCTGACGCGCCGGGGCACCGTACGGGCGTTCATCTCACGGGTGTTCGGACTGTACGCGGAGTCCCAGTACTGAGCGTGATGGTCACTCGCCCGTGATCGTCACTCCCTGGGGAACGACACCTCGACACGGCGGTTCTTCCGGCGGCCCTCCTCCGACGTGTTGCTCGCGATCGGATAGTCCTCGCCGTAGCCGCGGATCTCGTACGTGATCCCCTCGACGCTCAACTGCTGCGACAGCACGCTGTGCACGGCGTCGGCGCGCTCCTTCGACAGCTTGTCGCCGTGCGCCTCGGTGCCGAGGTCGTCCGTGAAGCCGAACACCCGGATCTTCTTGGCGTTCTGCTTCTTGATCTCGCCTGCGATCGCCGAGATGCGGGAGGTCGCCTCGCCGGAGAGCTCGGCGCTGTCCTTGCCGAAGAGGACCTCGGCCTGGAGGGCGAACTTGATGTCCGAGTTCGTCTCCTCGCGGCGCTCCTCACCACTGATGTCCTCGACGACGGACTTGATGTCGATGACCTTCGGGTCGGCGAGCGTCGCGCCCTCGGGGAGCTTCAGGTCCGAGTCGTTGGCGTCGACCTTGACGGGCGCCTCGGCAGGCGGCGCCGCGTAGGGGCCGTCGTCGGCGAAGGCGCTGCCGCCGGCGAGCAGGCCGGCGGAAAGCGCACCCGCGAGGACGGCGGCGGTCACGGTGATCCTGGTCGCGGGGCGCATCACGACAGCTCGATCGTGGTGCTGGGGAAGCCGGGGAACTGGAGCGCGAGCTGGGTGGTCGTCGCCGGCGGGGCAGGGAACTGGGCGAAGAAGGTCAGAGTCTCGCCAGCTTTGATGAAGGGGGCATAGGCATAAGTCGTCAGCGGCCGATTGTCTGTGTCACGCAGCACGTAGTAGCGCTTCTTGCCCTTGGAGTCGACCAGCGTCATTCCGGCGAAAGAACGGCCCGTGGCTGCGACAGACTGCTCCATTCCATTCCAGCGCACGGGCGTGGTGAACCCTCCGGATCCGGTGTTCTTGATCTCCCCGTCAACGGTGAGGAACCCGCCTTCATCTCGCCTTGCTGAGAAGATGGACATCACCACCCCCTCCTCGCCCTTGACCATCGCGATGGGTTCGGTGGGCGTACTGGGTGCGGCTTCGGGCTCAGCGCCGTCCTTGCCGCCGTCGCTGGACTGGGCAGGGGCTGAGGACGAGGGCCGGCTCCGATCCGGCTTCTCCCCGTCACCACCACACGCCGACAGAGTGAGGATCAAGGCGGACGACAGCGTGGTTGCCACACCTGCCCGGCGCATGGTCCTCATGTGCCGCATGCTCATCAATCCTGTTCCTTTGCGCTCATCGGCTAGTCCTCGGTCAATCGGACGGTGAAAAGGTCTGCCATGTCGGGCAGCAGATCAGGTTCTTCGGGGTCGACGACCCATTCGTCGGAGTCACAGAGCAGCTTGCCCGGCGAAGGCTTCTGCTCGTCCTCCTCATCCCCGTCACCCGGCTCGGGCTCCGCCGTCTCCCCGGGCGTGAAGGTGCAGCGTGGTTCGACCACGGCAGTGGCACTCGCTGTGGCGTGCTTGCTGCCGGTTCCCTCGATGATGCTGTCGCCCATCGAGTTCTGGGACTCGACGTTCACGGTGAAGCCCCATCGCCCATCGTTCAACGGCGTGCAGCCGTCGGCTACGGCTTCGTTCCGGGCGGCGAAGTCAGAAGCCCGCGCGCAGCCGTCCGGGGTAGGCGTCGGCAACCGGCCGTCAAGGATGAGCTCCAGGTCGTCGATGACGTCCGCCAAATCAAGCTGATCCCGGGAGTCCTGGGCCGCTGCCAAGGCGGCGGCGTCGGCTGCGGTCTGCGTACCGTTGCGGGCCACGTCTGCCTGCCCGAAGGCCAGGTAAACGAGTACCAGAAAAAGCAGCCCGACCACTGCCGCCATGTACAACGGTGTTGCCTGACCACGGTCGTCCGCCGCCGGGGTGATCAGCCGCCTCCCCCACCGTTGAGAACGGAATTGATCTTCTCGGTGAAGGTGTCGGCAATCGAGCTGCCCATGTTCGTGTTCAGCAGCAGCACCACGATCGCCACCACCAGAATCGTGATCCCGACGTACTCGATCGACCCCTGCCCCCGATCGTCGCGGAGTCCGTCCCAACGGAGTCTCATCGCAGCCGCGACCTTGTGCAGGCCGAAGTCCCTCATGGCGTACCCCTCGTTCCCCTTCGACGGACCGCTGGTTCATGTCGGTCCGGCCTCCCTCGCCGCTGATCACTCCATGGAGTCTCCCGGCTACGCCGGGCCTCCGAGGAGAATCTCCCACATTCGCTTGCGTGAGCGAAGACCGTTGGTCGAATCGCTCGTGAACCCTTCATCGTGGCAACCTCACCCGTCAGCCTCCGAAGATCGCGCCGAAGTCCACGTCGGCCGCGTAGTAGAAGCCCGCCACGATGAGGATCATCGTGCCGGGCAGCATGAAGCTCGTGACGATCAGCGTCGCCTTCGGGACCGCCTTCGCCGCCTTCCGCCTCGCGTTCTGGGCGTCCGTCCTGCGCATGTCGTTGGCGATCTGGATCAGGGTCTCGACGATCGGGGCGCCCAGTTCCTCGCCCTGCTGGAGCGCAGAGACGAACATGGAGACCTGCTCCGACTCGTTGCGGCGGCGCAGCTGTTCGAAGGCCTCGCGCCGGCCCATGCCCATGTCCATCTGCCGAAGCGTGATGCGCAGTTCGTCCGACCAGGGGCCCTCGTACTTCTCCGCGACGCGCTCCAGGGCCTGGCGGAAGCCGAGGCCGGCGGAGACGACGACGGCCAGTACGTCGAGGAAGTCCGGCAGGGTGCGTTCGATGTCGTCCCGGCGGCGGGCGATGGCCGCCCGGAGCAGGACATCCGTCCAGAACAGGCCGTAGAGCAGGAACAGGACGGCGAGGACGACCTGCCCGTTCATGAGCATCCCGAAGGCGACGAGCCCGCCGAGGACCCCGTAGACGGCGCGGCGGGCCGCGTACCGGTCGACCGTCAGGCCACCGGGGTTGCCGGCCATGTCGAGCCTGCGGCGGACGCGGTCGACGTGGCGCGGGCCCATGAGGCGCTGGACCGAGGGGGCCCAGCGCATGCCGAGGCGGTCGATGGCCATGCCCGGATAGCTGGTGCGGGTGGAACCGACCTCCAGGGCGATGGCGAGGTCGCCGGGGAGCTTGGCCTCCGCCCGGTACATGCGTATGCCGAAGAAGACACCGACGACGGCGACGCCGGTCACGGCGGCCAGGGCCAGTCCGAGCATATGGCTCTCCTCCCTTCTGGTCAGGTCTCAGATGCGGACGCGGGTGAGCCGGTTGATGAGGATGAAGCCGAGTGCGTACAGCCCGGCCGCGATCAGTACGGCGATGCGGCCGCCGAGTGCGCCGGTCATGTCCTCCAGTGCCCCGTCCCGCATGCCGTTGATGACGAGCAGGAAGCCGAGGCCCAGCACCGGGACGGCCACCGCCGTGACCTTGACCTGCGAGAGGAGGGTGGTGACTTCCCGCCGGGTCTCCTTGCGCTCCTCCAGGGTCTCTGTGAGGTTGCGCAGCGAGGTGACGATGGTGCCGCCCGCCCGGTTGGACAGGATCAGGGTGGACACGAGCACGGTGAGTTCGCGTGACGGGAGGCGTTCGACGAGGTCGCCGAGCGCGTCGTCGAGGGAGCGGCCGAGAGCCAGTTGATCGGCGACGCGGCGCAGCTCCTCTCGAGCCGGGTCGTCCAGCTCCTCCACGGCCATGCCGATCGCGGTGCGCAGGGCGAGCCCGGCCTGAGTGGCGTTGGCGAGCACCCGGGTGAGTTCGGGGAGCTGGCTGATGAACGCCTCGGTGCGTTTGGCCCGCTGCCAGTTGAGGAAGCCGTTCGCGCCCCAGACACCGATCAGGACGGCGAGCAGGCCGAAGAAGGGCGCGAAGACCGAGCCGACGACGAAGTAGAGCGCCAGCAGGGCGGCCACGACGTAGACGGCGTACTCCCCGGCGGTCAGTTCCAGGCCGGTCGCGGAGATGTTCCGCTCGATGCGCCGGCCGAGCCGGGTGCCGCGCAGCCTGCGGTCCACTCCCGCGAAGCGGCGCCGGCGGCCGCTCTCGAGGGCGAGCGGTCCGGACTGCGACATGCGGTCGACGAGGGCCTGGTGTTGTGCCTGGCCCACCGACCAGGAGCGCACGCCGAGGACGGCGAGTACGCAGCCGAGCACCGTGACGCCGAGGGTCACCAGGGGCAGGTTCATATCGGGCGGTGCCCTTCCGGTGAGTGGCCGGCACGTGGGTCGGGGACCGGGCTCAGGCCCGGTGGCACCCGGGTGGCGAGTTCCAGTTGCGACTCGCCGACGCCGAAGGCGGGCGGGATCGCCTCGCCCGCCATGTAGAGGCGTTCCGCGACCCGCCGCGGCAGCGGGAAGTACCGGAACCTGCCGTGCACGCGCCCGTCCCCGGCCGGCGGTTCCGCCTCGAAGCGGCACACGGTGACGAAGCGGTAGTCCTCGCGGCCGTACGAGTCGACGACGGCGATCTCGGTGATCCGGCGTGCCCCGTCCGCGTGCCGGGTGAGCTGGACGATGACGTCGACGGCGCTGTTGATCTGGTCGTGGATGGCCACGAACGGGAGCTCGACCTCGGACATGGAACTCAGCGTCTGGAGCCGCATCAGCGCGTCCTCCGCGCTGTTGGCGTGGACCGTGGCGAGCGAGCCGTCGTGGCCGGTCGACATGGCCTGGAGCATGTCGAGGGTCTCCCCGCCGCGGACCTCGCCGACGATGATGCGGTCGGGTCGCATGCGCAGGGAGTTGCGTACGAGGTCTCGGATGGTGATCCGGCCCTTGCCCTCGACGTTGGCGGGGCGGGACTCCAGGGTGATCACATGGGTCTGCTGGAGCCGGAGTTCGGCGGAGTCCTCGATGGTGACGATGCGTTCGCCGTCCGGGATGAGGCCGGACAGCGCGTTGAGGAGGGTGGTCTTGCCGGTGCCGGTCGCGCCGGAGACGATCACGTTGAACTTGGCGCGCACCAGGCCCGCGAGCAGCATCAGGATGTGCTCGTCGAGGGACCCGAGGCCGATCATCTCCTGGAGGGTGAAGGCGCGCGGGAAGCGGCGGATGGTCAGCACCGGGCCGGTCAGGGAGAGCGGCGGGATGATGACGTTGACGCGCTCCCCGCTGGGGAGCCGGGCGTCGACCATGGGGTTAGCCTCGTCGACGCGGCGGTTGACGGTGGAGACGATGCGCTCGATGGTCTGCATCAGCTGCTCGGTGGAGGAGAACCGCAGCGGGAGCTGCTCGAGCCGGCCGTCGCGTTCGACGAAGACCTGTTCGGGGCCGTTCACCATGATCTCGCTGATGGACGCGTCCTCGAGGAGCGGTTCGAGGATGCCGAGGCCGAGCGCCTCGTCGACGACCCGCCTGATGAGGTGGGAGCGCTCGCCGGTCGACAGGACGGGGCCCTCGCGGCTGATGATGTGGCCGAGTACGCGCTCCAGGCGGACGCGGCGTTCGGCGGCGGCGAGGGTGGACATCTCTGCGAGGTCGATCTCCTCGAGGAGCTTGGCCCGGTAGACGCCGACGAGTCGGCTCTCCTCGCTCTGGCCGTTCGCCGGCGCGGGGCCGTCGATGCGCTGGATGCGGGCGCGCAGGCTCATCGTGTCGACTCCCTGTCGAGGGGCATGGTGGCGGACTTGGTGACGGTGCCGAAACTGATGCCGGGGACCACGCCGGGAATGGTGACCGTCACGTCGGCGGTGACCGCGTCGCCGTCCTGGCCGGTGGCGACGGAGGCGTCGAGCCAGGAGCTGAGCGCTCGCTGCCCCGCGGCCTGGGGACTGGTCGTCGCCTCGTCCTGCGCGGCCACCCGCGCCGCCGCGCGGGCCGCGGTGCCCGCCTGCTGGGCCGCGTACACGGCGAGGCCCACCTGCACCGCGATCGTCATCACGAAGAGCAGCAGAAACAGCCAGCCGCCGTATTCGACGGCGCTCTGGCCGCGGTCGTCACGAAGGTCCCGTCGTCTCATGGCTCGGCCCTCCACTCGGCCGCCGCACCCGCCCGGCCCTTGACCGTGATCGGGAGGTTGACGCCGGGGAACAGCAGCGGCACCTCCAAGGAGACCTCCGCCTTGTACAGGTCGCCGTCCGGCCCGCAGGTGACGGCCGCCGACCAACCGCCGGTCAGGTCCTCCTCCGCGGCCGCCGCGCAGGCCCCCGCTCCGCCTCCCTCCGCCCGCGTCCCCGCGGCAACCGCCTTGTCCGCCGCGTTGCCCGCGAGCACGAACGTGTAGCCGACGAGAGCCGACTGCCACAGGACGGCCAGTGTCACCAGGATGATCGGCACCATGCCGGTGAACTCGATCACCGACTGGCCCCGGTCGTCGCGTATGCGCGGGGCTGACGTCCTCATTTCGTGCGCCCGTGCCGGCGTCCGGCCCCGAAGCGGCTCTGCTTCGCGTCCCCCTGCACGTCCTTCACCAGCCCGAGCTCGCCCGCGAGGGCCCACATGGCTTGTTTGACGGAGGACTTGGCCTCGAGGTCCTGCATACGGCCCGCGTCGACGGCGCCTTGGAGCTCCTTGAAATTGGCGGGGATCGCCGTGCGCGCCACCCTCGTGGAGGTGATCCTCGAGACGAGCGGCGGCTGGATCTCCGTGGTCCGCGTGTGGCGGTTGACGACGGTGATCGTCTCCTCCGCCTTGCGGATCTGGAGCCGTTCCCAGAGCCGCACCATCCGCTTGGTGGCCCGTACGGTCACCACGTCCGGCAGCGTCACCAGCAGGGTGGTGTCGGCCGACTCGATGGCGGCGGCGTTGGCGGTGTTGACCTGCGTGCCGCAGTCGACGACCACCGTCTCGTAACGCTGCCGCAGGGCGCCGAGGGTCTGCCGGACGAGGCGGTCGCTGACGTCCTCCGCGCGTTCGCCCTCCGCGGGGGCGAGGAGGAGGGCCACGCCCGTCTCGTGGTTGAAGACGGCGTCCTGGAGGACGCGGGCGCCGATGTCCCGGATGGCGGCGAGATCCACGATGGAGCGGCGGAACTGGACGTCCAGGTACGAGGCGACGTCACCGCCCTGGAGGTCGAGGTCGACGAGGGCGACGGAGTGACCGGAGGCAGCCGACGCCAGGGCGAGCTGGATCGCCGTGACGGTCGTGCCGACGCCGCCCTTGGCGCCGCTCACCGTGACGACGGTGCCGCCCGGACCGCCGAACGCAGCCTCGGGACCGTGGCCGAGGTGCCGGCGTACGCCCGCGGCCCAGCCGGCCGCCGCCTGCACGCGCTGCGCCAGTTCCTCGTGGACGAGAGGAAGGGCGACGAGGCCGCGGGCGCCGGAGTCCATGGCCGCCGAGTACAGGCCCGGGCTGGTGTCGGCGGTGACGAGCACGACGCCGACGGCCGGGAAGCGCAGGGCGACGTCCCGGATCAGCTCGAGGGCGGGCAGCGGCCCGATGCGTTCGTGGACCAGGACGACTTCCGGGAGTTCGTCGAGCGACTCGGCGGCGAGCCGGGCCAGCATGTCGACGAGCGAGGTGGAGTCGCCGACCGGCGGTGCCGGTTCCGCGTCAGGGAGCCGGCCCAGCAGGCTCACGACGGACCGGGCGGCGTCGGGGTCGCCGACGGCGGGGAGGATACGCGTCGTCATCCGGCCCTCACTTGTTCTTGTCTTCTGAGAGGTCGTAACTGCCGTCGCCGGGCCGCAGGGTGGTGGGGCTCCCGTCGGGCAGCAGGGCCAGGCGCACATGTTCGGCGAAGGACTCGGCGTAGGCGACGCGCTGGGCATCGGCGGTGTTCAGCGCGAAGGTGATGGGCACCGCCTCGCGGGGGGTGTTGGTACGGTCGCCGCTCCTGCGTTCGAGGGCGGTGAGCTCCCCGACGTCGATGACCTTGGCGTTCGCGACGATGAGCCGGGACTGGTCGGTGCCGGAGTCGTTCTTTGCGGCGAAGGTGGCGAAGATGTTGACCAGGTTCCCCGGCCGGATCTTTCCGGCCACGCCGGTCGCCGCGTCGATCATGATGGCGATCTCCTGCTGGCCGCTCTCCAGCTCCGGCTTCTGCACGATCATGTCGCTCTGGAGCAGGGATCCGCTGCGCAGTTCCGTCACGGCGATCTTGCCCCGCAGTACGCCGAGGTCGGTCACCGCGCTCCGGGACAGCCAGCGTTCGGGTATCGAGACCTTCTCGAACTGCCCGGCGTCGAGCGGTGTGTAGGGGGCTATGTCGCTCTTGACGCGGTAGGCGGTGGCCTCGGGTCCGACCTTCGAGTTCACGTCGGCGATCACGGTGAGCACGCCGGCGAACGCGGCGATGCCGCAGACGACCGAGAGCAGAATCAGGAGAACGCCGCGGCGCTGCCGTGAATTCATGGGTGGGACGACCTCGTTCGATGACGTGTGACGAATGGGGCGGACGTTGCGGATGCAACAGGCACGGCGAGGACGACGAAGGCGGTCGGCGCGGTGGGCGACACGGCGGGAGCGACTGAGGCGGCCGCCGCGGTGGTCACGGCAGGCAGCCGGTCGTGGCCGTTCATGACCCCGTGGTCAGCGCCCTGGTCGCCCCGGTGCGGCTCGAGGCGGCCGTGAGCGGGGCGGAGCAGAAGCCGCAGCGGTCACCGATGAGTTGGATGCCGCACCATGTGCACACCTCTCGCCGTACGGATGAGACCAGTTGGTAGAGGACCGAGATGTCCGGGAGGAACGCGGCGAACTCGATCAGCCGCCCCGTCCCCCACCAGCGTGCCGAATCCTGCGGCAGCGGGACCTCGTGGAGCTGCTGCACGCGCCAGGCCGGGGCGAGGGTGCCGGTCACCCACTCCGACTGGAGCTGCCCTCTGGCGAGGATCAGCTGCGTGGCGAAGTCGGGACCTGCCAGGTGGCCGCCCCCGCCGACCTTGACCATCTGGGGCCGGGGACCGGCCAGCACACCGAACTGGGTGCCCGGCATCCACGACCTGGCGTGGGAGGTGAGGCTCACCGGGATGCGGTCGAGCCTGGCGACGGAGCCGAGCAGGGCGCCGGCGTAGATGTAGTGGGAGAGCAGCCGGGCGGCGGAGGCGATGACCCCGGCGCCGAAGTCGCAGATCGACAGCTGCCGTAGCTGCCGGGCGAGTACGGCGACGCCGAGGGGCGGCAGGTCGAGCCCCAGCAGGGCGATGCGGTCGCTCTCCAGCACGGCGCGGACCGTGTGCAGGCGGCGCTGGTGGGCGGCGGGGAGCGAGGCGGGGTAGAGGCCGACGACGTAGCCGTGCTGCTCGAGCAGGACGCTCATGTCGCTGACTGCGGCGTCGAGGGGCACCTCGTCCGGGGGGTGGAGCAGGGCGGCGGTCGGCGTCTGTTGATCGGTGGGCGGTAGCACCAGGTCGGCGCTGGTGACTGCTATTGCGGTCGGCACGCTCGTTCCCCGTTCAGCTCCGGACACCGGGGTGTCCGGCGGCCGCAGATCCCTACTGCTCCGTGTTCCTGCTGCTGGTGCTCGCTACTCCGTGTTCCTGCATGAGCACTCTAGCCACCACCACCCGGGCAGTGAACACCGTTCCGGGGACCAATCATCGCCAGAGGTCTTGACAACCCGATTGGTCTGGACCAGTTTGTACGCCCAACGGTGGCCACCGTCCGCAAGCCCCATCCCCACCCCCCAACTCCCCCACCGGAGGCCGCAAGTGGACCGCACCACACGCTCACGGAGATGGCCATGGCCAGGACCGTCCTGGAACCGCCCGGCGCGATCCGGCAGGAGGGCCCTGGGCGCCGGCCTGGCGCTCGCGGTCGGCACCGGGCTGACGCTCATGGGCACCGCCGGGACCGCGCAGGCCGCCGACGTCAATGTCGCGAAGAACGCGGGCTTCGAGTCGGGCCTCACCAACTGGTCCTGCTCCGGCGGCAGCGGCGCCGCCGTCTCCTCCCCGGTGCACAGCGGCGCCTCCGCGCTGAAGGCGACGCCTGCCGGCCAGGACAACGCCAAGTGCTCGCAGAGCGTCGCGGTCCGGCCGAACTCGACGTACTCGCTGAGCGCGTGGGTGCAGGGCAGCTACGTGTACCTGGGGGCGAGCGGCACCGGGACGACGGACGTGTCCACCTGGACCCCGGGCGGCAGCAGCTGGACCAAGCTCACCACGTCCTTCACCACGGGCGCCAACACCACGTCGGTCACCGTCTACACCCACGGCTGGTACGGCCAGGCCGCCTACTACGCCGACGATGTGAACGTCTTCGGCCCCGACGGCGGTGGCGGCACCGACCCCGACCCGGTGGTCCCGTCGGCGCCCGCGGCCCCCACGGTCGGCGCGGTGACGTCGTCCTCCGTGGCCCTCAGCTGGGGCGGCGTCTCCGGCGCGACCGGCTACAACGTCTACCGTGACGGCGCCAGGGTCCAGTCCGTCTCCGGTACGTCTGCGACGGTGACCGGCCTCTCCGCGGACACCTCGTACCAGTTCCAGGTCACGGCCACGAACTCGGCGGGCGAATCGGCCAAGTCGGCCGCGGTCACCGGCAGGACAGGTCCGACGGGCGGCAACCCGGGCAACCCCGCGGTGCCGAAGCACGCGCTGACGGGCTACTGGCAGAACTTCAACAACGGCGCCACCGTGCAGAAACTGCGCGACGTACAGGCGCAGTACGACATCATCGCGGTGTCGTTCGCCGACTCCACCACCACACCGGGCCAGATCGTCTTCAACCTCGACCCGGCCGTGGGATACGCCTCCGTCGCCGACTTCAAGGCGGACATCGCCGCGAAGAAGGCCGCGGGCAAGTCCGTGATCATCTCGGTCGGCGGCGAGAAGGGCAACGTCACCATCAACAGTGACGCGTCCGCCACGGCCTTCGCGAACAGCGCCTACACGCTGATGCAGGAGTACGGCTTCAGCGGGGTCGACATCGACCTGGAGCACGGCATCAACTCGACGTACCTGACCAAGGCGCTGCGCCAGCTGTCGCAGAAGGCGGGTTCGTCGCTGGTGCTGACGATGGCGCCGCAGACCATCGACATGCAGAACACCGGCACGGAGTACTTCAGGACCGCGCTGGCCGTGAAGGACATCCTCACCGTCGTCAACATGCAGTACTACAACAGCGGCTCGATGCTCGGCTGCGACGGCAAGGTGTACTCGCAGGGCTCGGTCGACTTCCTGACCGCGCTGGCCTGCATCCAGCTCGAGGGCGGCCTCGACGCCTCCCAGGTCGGCCTCGGCGTCCCGGCCTCCACCCGCGGCGCGGGAAGCGGCTACGTCGACCCGTCGATCGTGAAGAACGCGCTCGACTGCCTCACCCGCGGCACGAACTGCGGTTCGTTCAAGCCCTCGAAGACCTACCCCGGTCTGCGGGGCGCGATGACCTGGTCCACCAACTGGGACGCGACGGCGGGCAACGCCTGGTCCAACGCGGTCGGACCGCACGTCCACAACCTGCCGTAACCCATGGTCCCCGTACCGGTCCGTTCCGCCGCTCCCCCGGCGGAACGGCCCGGTCGGTGCTTCACCGCCTCCCTGGGGACGGGTACGTCACCAGGGCAGGTCCCGCACCTGCTGGACGCACAGCACGACGAACAGCAGGCCCGCCGCGGCCAGCATCACGTTGCTGAGGATGCCGTTCCGCCACTCGGCGGGAGTGCGTGAGGAGTTGAGCAGCCAGATCAGGGTGAGCGCCAGGAACGGCATGAAGAACGCGCCCAGCACGCCGTAGGCGACGACGAGGCCGAACGGCTGGTCCAGGAAGAGCAGCGCGATCGGCGGGAACGTCAACCAGAGCAGATACGCCCTGAACGGCAGCGAGCGCTCCTTCCGGCCGGCCGCCACCTCCTCGACCGTGCCCTTGTCGACGGGAACGCCCTTGCGGTCGAGCTGGAGCCGCTCGACGAAGTCGGCGAACATCAGGCTGACGCCGTGCCACACGCCGATCAGGGACGAGAACGAGGTGGCGAAGAAGCCGACCAGGAACAGCTTGGCCGTCACCGCGCCGTACTTGTCCTCCAGAATCGTCCCGAGGTCGATCAGCCCCCTGTCGCCCTTGGTGAGGGCGAGGTGCGAGGCGTGCAGCAGCTCGGCGCCGACGATGAGCATCGCGACGACGAAGATGCCGGTGGTGATGTAGGCGACCCGGTTGTCCAGGCGCATGACCTTCATCCAGCCGGTGTTGGTCCAGCCCTTGGCGTTGACCCAATAGCCGTACGCGGCCATGGTGATCGTGCCGCCGACGCCGCCGATCAGACCGAGGGTGTAGAGCAGCGACCCGTCGGGCAGCACCGGGGCCAGGCCCGCGAACGCGGCGCCGATGTCCGGCGCGACGCGGATCGCGACGTACACCACGACCACGAACATGATGCCGATGAGCACCGTCATGACCTTCTCGAAGACGGCGTACCGGTTGAACCAGACGAAGACCAGGCCGATCAGGCCCGTGAGGACCGCCCACACCTTGAGGCCCGGGCCGTCCGGGAACAGGGCGACGATGGGCAGGGCGCTGGAGGACATCGCGGTGGCCCCGTAGACGAACCCCCAGACGACCACATAGATGGCGAAGTAGACGGTGGTCCACTTCCCGAGGGACCGCCAGCCCTCGAAGAGGGTGCGCCCGGTCGCCAGGTGCCAGCGTCCGCACGCCTCTGCCAGCGAGATCTTGACGAGGCAGCCGATGACGGCGGCCCACATCAGTGTGTATCCGAACTTGCTGCCCGCGATGAGCGTCGCGACCAGGTCTCCGGCCCCGACGCCGGTCGCCGCGACGACGATCCCGGGCCCGATGTACTTCCAGCTCGACTTGCGCGGTACGGACAGGGTCCCGTCCGCGTCCTGCTCGGTGGTGCCTGCCATGGCACAGCCGCCTTCCACTCGTCCCAGGTGATCGCTGTCACAAAAGCGCCGCGCGGGTGATCACGCAAGGGGCAGTGCCGATCCGGCGGTTGCGAGGAACGGCCGAAGCTCTCCTTGACCCGAGCATGTCACACCGACACGATGTGCTCGAACACCGGCACAGACCCGCACGTCGCACCGGAGCACCCCCCACAACTCCCCACCCAGGAGACAGCATGCGACTTCGCATACGTGCGAACCGGAGGAAGGCCGCCACCCTCGCGGCCGCCCTCGCTCTCGCGGTGGCCGCGCCCATCAGCGCCGGCGCCGCACCGTCACCGGACCGGCCTGCACCCGCCGCCGCCGAGGACGAGCGGATCAGGCAGTACCAGATCCACGGACCGGACACCGTCGCCGACCGCACCGCCATCGCCCGCACCGGTGTGTCGATCGACGAGGCCGACGACCACACGGTCGTGGTCAGCGCCACCGCCGCGGAGGCACGGCGGCTGCGCGCCCTCGGACACACCCTCGAGGCACTGCCCGCGCCGCCGCGGCACCGCACGGCGGCGGACGTGAAGCCGTTCGACTTCCCGTCGGCCGACTCCCGCTACCACAACTACGCGGAGATGACGGCCGAGATCAACCAGCGCGTGGCGCAGCACCCGAACATCATGAGCAAGCGGGTCATCGGCAAGAGCTACCAGGGCCGGGACATCGTCGCCATCAAGATCAGCGACAACGTGGCCACGGACGAGAACGAGCCGGAGGTCCTCTTCACCCACCACCAGCATGCCCGCGAGCACCTCACCGTCGAAATGGCGCTCTACCTGCTGCGCGAGTTCGGGGAGGACTACGGCAGCGACCCCCGGATCACGGGCGCCGTGAACAGCCGCGAGATCTGGATCGTCCCGGACCTCAACCCGGACGGCGGCGAGTACGACATCGCCACCGGTTCCTACCGCAGCTGGCGCAAGAACCGGCAGCCCAACTCCGGCTCCTCGTACGTCGGCACGGACATGAACCGCAACTGGAACTACAAGTGGGGCTGCTGCGGCGGCTCCTCGGGCTCGACCAGCTCGGAGACCTACCGCGGCAGGGCCGCCGAGTCCGCTCCCGAGGTGAAGGTCGTCGCCGACTTCGTCCGCAGCCGCGTGGTCGGCGGCAAGCAGCAGATCGCCACGGGCATCGACTTCCACACGTACAGCGAGCTGGTGCTCTGGCCGTTCGGCTGGACCAACGCCGACACCGCCCCCGGCATGACCCAGGACGACCGTGACGCCTTCGCCGCGGTCGGACGGAAGATGGCCGCGAGCAACGGCTACACCGCGGAGCAGTCGAGCGACCTCTACATCACCGACGGGTCGATCGACGACTGGCTGTGGGGCAGTCAGAAGATCTTCGGGTACACCTTCGAGATGTACCCGGCCGGCTTCGGCGGCGGCGGCTTCTACCCGCCCGACGAGGTGATCGAGCGCGAGACGGGACGCAACCGCGACGCGGTGCTCCAACTGCTCGAGAACTCGGACTGCATGTACCGCTCCATCGGCAAGGAGCAGCAGTACTGCGCCTGACCGTTCGACGACCGGTGCCGCGCGGGACGCCTCCCGCGCGGCACCGGTACGTGCGGGCGCGAGTCCGTCCGGGGAGCGCACTCCCCCGGACCGGCGAAAGGCAACCTTTCCAAAAGCGTCACAGCTGCTGCGCACCGCCTCCCGGAGCCGCCGTTAGCGTTGCTCGCCGACCGGCCCAAGCACGCTCACGTGAACAGGTCGCCGATGTCCTTGGCGGCGTAGTCAGCACAGGAAGAAGCACATGGACTACTGCTCCTCATGCCGTCGGCACCTCAACGGAGCCCTGGTGTGCCCTGGCTGCGGCGCGTACGCCCCCGACATAGCCCCGCCCGCGCACCCCGCGGGGACCACGGCGGCAGCCGCCGCCACGACCTGGGAGCCGTACGGGGCGGAGGAGTTCCCCGCCCGGCCGGAGGCCGCCCCGGTCACGGGCGGAGACAGCGCGACGGCCGCCGGCACGTCCACCGGACAGGGCCGTGCCGCCCGGCGGCGGCAACTGGCCCGCTGGAAGAAGAACAAGCGGCGCGTTGCCGCGGGCACGGCGCTCGCGATCGTCGGCGGCGCGCTGACGATCGCCGCGCTGCCCACCGACTCCGGGAAGGGCGGCGCGAGCGCGGCCGCCGCGCCGGACCCGGTGGCCCCCGACGAGGCCAGGGAGAGCCGGCCCGCCGCGGCCCCTGCACAACCGGGAGAAAGCGCCACGAGGTCTCCCGAGCCACGGCCGTCCGGGACCGCCGCCTTTGCCCCGCGGACCGCGCCGACTTCGTCGGCTCCCACCGCGGCGCCCGACCGGGCCGTGCCGGCGCACACCGTGTCCGCCGCCCCCGCGGCACCGCAGGCCCGTCCCACCAAGGCCCCCGCCTCGCCGGACACCGAGCCGGCGACCACGGCCCCCACCGTCCGGCCGACCCCCACCGCGCCCGCCACATCGGGCTCCGCGGCCGACGAGCCGCAGACCCGGCCGGCCGATACGGCGACGGCCTCCCCGAGCCAGGTGTGCCTGCTCGTCCTCTGCCTCGGCTGATCCGGAGCCCTCCGCCGGGCGTCACATGCCGGGGCTGCCGCCTCGGTAGTGACCAAGGGTCAGGGCGAGCTGCTGCGACCATTCCCGGAGCCTCTTCTGACGGCCGGCGCCGACCCGGCACTCAAAGAACCCACCGTTCCGGTGCGTCACTCCGACCAGCAGGCACAGACCGCGGACGGTGTGGTGGACGGCGTGCACGTCCTGCCAGGCGAAGTCGGTGACGACGTCCCGCTGGTCGAATGAGACACCCACCGCGTCGACGAGAACAGCGTTGTCCGCGTCGGCGGCGACGAACTCGGGCCCCTGGGGCGCCGCCGGGTAGGCGGGCGGGGCGGGCGCCGGGTGGGCGGGCGGCCCCATGGGGTACGCAGTCGGAGCGGCCGGGTGCGCGGGCGGGGCCGGCGGGCCCCCGGGGTAGGCGGGCGGAGCAGCCGGGTACGCAGGCGGGCCCGCGGGATACGCGGGCGCCACCGGCGGGAACCCCGGCTGTGCCTGCGTCAGCGGCACCGTCGCGTGCGGCTGGTCCGGGTCCCATCCGGGAAGCAGGGCCGCCATCGCCCGGCGCAGCTCGTCCTCGGAACGGACGTCGTACAGCGGCATCAGCGCGGGGCCGGACCCGAACTGCCAGACGGCCCCGGTCCGCTTCACGACGAGGTCGGGCCCGTTGCCGTACGTCATCGCGGACGTGTCCCCGTCCAGGTACGCGTCCGGCTGGGTGCTGACCGAATAGGCGTACCCGATGTCAGTGATCCGCCGCTCCGCATGCCGTGGACCGTACCTGCCGCGGACCCAGTCACGCACCTGTTCGTATGTCAGCACGCGCCGACTCTAGTCCCGGCGGCGCGGCGACGGCGAAGCCCGTCCTCGAGGCACCGGCCCGAGGGTCTCCGCACGGCAGGGCAACGAGGGCGGCCCGCCGAACCGGCCGTCGGCCGGGGCCGATCGGTGGAACAGTCGGATGCGGTGACGCACACTTCCGCCGTCGCGACGGAAAGCACCCCGCTGCCCGTCAGGGTCGACTGCGACGCCGGTGACGCGTACGTGCGCGTCGACCCGGTCACCGACTCGGTGAGCGACTGACCCGGAGGCCGGGCCGGCACCTGTGGGCCCGCTTCCCGCAGGTACAACGAGGTGCTCCGGATCACCGGCTACTACAAGAAGACGTCCAACTGCCGCGAGGGCGCCTACGACCGGAACATCCACTGGTCGAGGGACGTCGACGAGGGCAGGAGCACGATCTGCGTGACCAGCGCCCGACCCGCGCACGCAGGCGGGGCCGGACGGCCGGACGCGATTCTCCCCGCACGTCCGCCACTCCGGCCCCGCCGCACCGTTCCGGTGCCGGCTAGACGACCAGACTCAGCGCCGCGGCGACCGCGAAGCCCGCCACCGACAGCACCGACTCGAGGACCGTCCACGACTTGAGCGTGTCCCGTTCCGAGATGCCGAAGTACTTGGCGACGATCCAGAATCCGCCGTCGTTGACGTGCGAGGCGAAGATCGAGCCCGCGGAGATCGCCATGATGACGAGCGCGAGGAACGCCTGCGAGTGGCCGCCGTTCTCGACGAGGGGCAGCACGATGCCGGCCGTGGTGACGATCGCGACCGTCGCGGAGCCTTGCGCCACACGCAGCACCAGGGAGATCAGGTAGGCCAGCACGATGATCGGCAGGCCGACGTCGTTGAAGGTGTCGGAAAGGGCCTGGGCGACACCGCTCGCCTTCAGGACCGCGCCGAACACACCGCCCGCGCCGACGACGAGCAGGATGTTGCCGACCGGCTTGAGGGACTGGGTGGACACCGACTCGAGCGACTTTCGCGACCAGCCGCGCCGGATGCCGAGCAGCCAGTACGCCAGGACCAGCGCGATCGTCAGGGCGACGAACGGGTTGCCGAAGAACTCGACGACCGAGCGGAGCGTGGACTCCTCGAGCGCGATGGAGGAGAACGTCGCGGCGAGGATCAGCACCAGCGGCGTACCGATGATGGCGAGGACTGTCCCGAGCGCGACCGGTGCCTCCTGCGGCTGCCGGCCCCTCGCCGCCTGCTCGGCGGCGACGGCGGCCTTGGCGTCCTCCGCGGCCTCCAACATGTCCTGTGGGACCTCGACGAACAGCCGCTTGCCGATCCAGGCGGCGTAGCCCCAGGCGGCGATGACGGCGGGGATGCCGACGACGATGCCCATCAGGATGACCCAGCCGAGGGAGACGTCGAACAGGCCGGCGGCGGCGACCGGACCGGGGTGCGGCGGGAGGAAGGCGTGGGTCATCGACAGACCGGCCAGCAGCGGCATGGCGTAGAGGATGATCGACTTGCCGGAGCGCTTGGCGGCCGCGTAGACGATCGGTGCGAGGACGAAGATGCCGACGTCGAAGAAGACCGGGATGCCGAAGATCAGGCCGGTGAGGCCCATGGCGAGCGGTGCCCGCTTCTCGCCGAAGAGATTCAGCAGGCGGGACGACAGCACCTCGGCCCCGCCGCTGACTTCGAGGATCGCGCCGAGCATCGTGCCCAGACCGATGATGATGGCGACGTGGCCGAGGATGCCGCCCATGCCGGACTCGATGACCGAGACGGCCGCGGACTTCTGCACCGTGCCGAAGAGTTCGGTGACCGATAGGCCCGCCGCGAGGCCGACGGATATGGAGACCGCGAGCAGCGCGACGAACGGCTGCAGCCGGACCTTGATGATCAGGACGAGGAGCAGCGCGATACCGAGCGCGGCGACGGTCAGCAGACCGGCGGTGCCGTCGATGAGGGTGAGCAGTCCCCCTGTGTGCGGTGTGGGTGGCGGGGGTGCGTCAGCGGCGAGGAACATGGGAGCGTCCATTCAGGGGATTTCGGGCGGATCCAGGCGCTTTCTGCCTGTTTTCGGCAAGGGGGGAGCGCGGCACGGCGCTTCGGGGAGCTGCGCCGTGCCGTGGTGGAGCGGGGGGTTCAGGAAGATCAGCCCAGGACGGCCAGGGCGTCGATCTCGATGAGCAGGCCGGCGGGGAGGCCGACGTAGACGGTCGTACGGGCGGCGGGGGCGACCGTCAGATCCTTGAAGTACTCGTTGTAGATCTCGTTCATCTCGGCGAAGTGCGCCGTGTCCGTGAGGTAGACGCGGATCATCATCACGTCGTCCCAGCTCGCGCCGCCCTCCTCGAGGATCGCCTTGACGTTGGCGAAGGTCTGGAGGGTCTGCTCACGCAGGGTGGGGCCGGCGGGGGTGGGGGCCTTGCCCTCCTCGGCCGGCAGGAAGCCGACCTGACCGGCGACCTGGAGGAAGTTGCCCTTGCGCACGCCGTGGGAGAACCTGGCGGGCGGCGCGGTGTGGGTGCTCGGGGTGAGGGCGGTCTTCTCGGTCATGGGCGTTCTTCCTGTCGGGGTGCTTGTCCTGAGTACTCCCGGCTGATGGCGTCGGCGGTGCGGCGCACCAGCGGGAGGAGGGTGAGGAGTTCGTCGGCCGTCACGACGACGTTCGGTGCGGACACCGACATGGCGGCGACGACCCGGCCGTCCGCACCTCGGATGGGGGCCCCGATGCAGTTGATGGACTCCTCGTGGCCACCCAGGTCGGTGGCCCAGCCCTGTTCGCGCACGGTCGCCAGTTCCTTGAGGAAGGCGCCGGCGTTCGGGATCGAACGGGACGTGTACATGGGGAAGTCGAGCTTCTCGGCGAGTGCGCGCCGCTCGGCCTCCGGCAGATCGGCCAGCAGCAGCTTCGCCACGGCCGCGACGGTGATCGCGACAGGCTTGCCGATACGGGAGTACATCCGCACCGGGTAGCGGCTCTCGACCTTGTCGATGTAGAGGACCTCGCTCTCCTCGTACACGGCGAGATGGACGGTGTGTCCGATCTGCTCGTTGAGGGCGACGAGATGCGGATGGGCGATCTCGCGTACGTCGAGGTTCTCCACGGCCTCCTGCGCCAGCGCGAACAAGCGGGCGCCGAGACGGTAGCGCTGGTCCTGCTGGCGGTGGACGAGGCCGTGCTCGTGGAGTGTGCGCAGCAGCCGCAGCGCGGTGGACTTGTGCACGCCGAGGCGGTCGGCGACCTGCCCGAGGTCGGCCGGCCCCTCCGCGAGCAGCGGAAGGATGCTCAGCGCGCGGTCGACGGTCTGGCTCATGGTGTACGTACCTCCTGGTTCTCCCCCGTCCACCCGGGGCCGAGGTGCAGTCTCCCCCAGGCCTCGTCGTCCAGGGCGGCGAGCTTGTCGGCCTGGCCGGCGGCGGGCGGCGGCGCCAGGTCCCCGGGGACGGTGAGTGCGGCCGCGGCCCACAGGTGCCCGTGCCGCAGGCGCTGCCGCGCCGTGAGCCCGCGGAGCGTGGCGGACAGGAACCCGGCGGCGAAGGCGTCACCGGCGCCGACGGGGGCGGCGACGGTGACGCGGGGGGCGGGGACGGTGGTGACGACGTCGGCGCCGGGGTCTGTGGCGGTGGCAGGCTCCGCGCTGGTAGGAGGCTCCGTGCCGGCGCCGAGGGCGGGGAGCCGCTCCGGGGGACGCGTGAAGGACACCGCTCCCGCCGCGCCCCGCTTCACGACCACCACCGACGGCTGCGGCAGCGCCGCGCGGATCGCGTCCGCGCCCCGCACACCCCACGCCTCCTCGGCCTCGTCCTCACCGACGAACACGATGTCCGCCCCGCGGGCCAGCTCCAGCAGGACGTCCGCGGCGGACGGATCGCGCCACAGGCCGGGCCGGTGGTTCACGTCGAAGGAGACGAGCGGGCCGCCGTCCCGCCGGGCCGCGAGGTCGCGCATCAGGGCGAGGCAGTCGGGCGAGAGGGCCGCCGTGATGCCGGAGAGGTGCAGCACTCGGCCGGATCGCACGGCACCGAACGGCACGGTGTGCGGGGACATCGCCGACGCGGCGGAGCCGGCCCGGTAGTAGACGACCTCGTGCGCGTCCGTGGCCCGGTCGGTCGCCGTGCGGAAGTAGACGCCGGTCGGGCGTTCCCGATCGCGGGCCACCGCCGAGGTGTCCACTCCGTAGGCGGCGATCGCCGACACGAGGTGGTCGCCGAAGCCGTCGGCGCCGACCCGGCCGACCCAGCGCGTGCGGTGTCCCGCCGCGGCGAGCGCGCATGCCACATTGGACTCGGCGCCCCCGATGCCCCGGACGAAGGACGGCACATCGGCGAGACGTCCTGCCCGAGTGGGCAGGAACGTGACCATGGACTCGCCGAGGCAGACGACGTCCACGGGTCCGTGCACGCTCGCGGTCATGATCGCGTGGGCTCCTCGCTGATCGGTCGCCGGGCCCATTGACCCCGCGTCGGCTCGGATGTTAGACAGCCTCAAGCGAAATACGCAATGGTCGTTGCATATGTTGCAACGCAATGAGGAGGCTCCCATGACTGCCGACAACGCCGTCGCACGGCTCGCCGACGAACCGGCCGATCACCGGTTCAAGGCGCTCCCGCCCGACGCCGAAGGGCTCACCGTCGGGGAGTTGGCGGCGTCCCGCCGCAATCTCTTCACCGGCGGCTTCACCACCCCCGTCCTCGCGCTCTCCGCCGAGTCCGTCGAGCACAACCTCACCCTGCTCGAGACGTACTCGGAGCGCCACGGCCTCGCCTTCGCCCCGCACGGCAAGACCTCGATGTCACCGCAGCTCTTCGCACGCCAGTTGGAGCGCGGCGCCTGGGGCATCACCGCGGCCGTCCCCCACCAGGCCCGGGTCTACCGCGCCTACGGGATCCGGCGGATCTTCCTCGCCAACGAGGTCGTCGACGCGGCCGCCCTGCGCTGGATCGCCGGCGAACTCGACACCGACCCGGACTTCCGCCTCATCTGCTACGTCGACTCCGTCCGCGGCGTCGAGCTCATGGACGAAGCCCTGCGGGGCGTCTCGCGCCCCCTCGACGTCGTGGTCGAACTCGGTGCCGGCGACGGCGCCCGCACCGGTGCCCGTACGGAGGCGGACTGCGCCGCGGTCGCCGACGCGGTGGCTGCCACGGGGACGCTGCGCCTCGTCGGCGTGGCCGGTTACGAAGGTGAGGTCCCCAAGGCCGACGGCGACCGGGTACGCGCCTGGCTGCGACGGCTGGTGGCGATCGCCGCGGACTTCGACGGCTTCGGCCGTTTCGCCGGCACCGACGAGATCGTGATCAGCGCGGGCGGAAGCGCGTGGTTCGACGCGGTCGCCGATGTCTTCGCCGAGATCCCCGAACTGTCCCGCCCCGTGCTGAAGCTGCTGCGTTCCGGCGCGTACGTCTCGCACGACGACGGCCACTACCGGCACCTCACGCCCTTCAACCGGGTCCCCGAGGAAGGCGCGCTGCAGCCCGCGTTCCGCCTGTGGGCCCAGGTCGTCTCCCGGCCCGCCCCCGACCAGGCCTTCGTCAACGCGGGCAAGCGGGACGCGGCGTACGACCTGGACCTCCCGAACGCCCAGGTCGTCCGCGACGCCCGCACCGGCGGCATCCGCCCCGCCGACGGCATCACCGTCACCGGCCTCTCCGACCAGCACGGCTGGCTCGCCACCACCCCGGAGGCGGACCTGGAGGTCGGCGACTGGGTGGGGATGGGGCTGTCCCATCCGTGCACGTCGTTCGACAAGTGGCAGCTGATTCCGGTGGTGGAGCGGGACGGCACGGTGACGGACTTCATCCGCACGTTCTTCTGACCCTGCGGGGCCGTTTCCCCTCCCCGCCCCTTCCCGCTGTACCCATGTGCGGCTCCGCCGCGTGGCGGGCAAGCCCCGGACCCCGAAAGGCACCCCCATGCACCTCGTAATCCGCGACGCCCGCGTCATCGACGGCACCGGCGGTGCCTCCTTCCGCGCCGACGTCGGCATCCGCGACGGCCGCATCGCCGAGATACGCGAAGAGGGCACCGGCCCCCGCCCCACCGCCCCCCGCGTCCTCGACGCGGAGGGTCTGGCCCTGTCCCCCGGCTTCATCGACATGCACGCGCACTCCGATCTGGCGGTGCTGCGCGACCCCGACCATTCCGCGAAGGCCGCCCAGGGCGTGACCCTGGAGGTGCTGGGACAGGACGGGCTCTCGTACGCGCCCGTCGACGACGACACCCTCGCCGCGGTGCGCAAGGCCATCACGGGCTGGAACGGCGACGGCTCCGACATCGACTTCGACTGGCGGTCGGTCGGCGAGTACCTGGACCGCCTCGATCGGAACTTCGGCGGCCAGGGCATCGCGGTGAACGCCGCGTACCTGATCCCCCAGGGCACCGTGCGGATGCACGTGATGGGCTGGGAGGACCGCCCGGCGACCGAGGCCGAACTCACCCGCATGAAGCAGCTGGTGGCCGAGGGCATGGCGCAGGGCGCGGTCGGCATGTCGTCCGGTCTGACGTACACGCCGGGGATGTACGCGAACGACTCGGAGCTGGCGGAGCTGTGCCGGGTCGTGGCCTCGTACGACGGCTACTACTGCCCTCATCACCGCTCCTACGGCGCGGGTGCGCTCAAGGCGTACGAGGAGATGGTGAACCTGACCCGCGAGGCGGGATGTGCCCTGCATCTCGCGCACGCCACCATGAACTTCGGAGTGAACAAGGGCAAGGCGCCCGATCTGCTCGCGCTGCTGGACGGCGCGCTGGACGCCGGCGCGGACATCTCCCTGGACACCTATCCGTACACCCCCGGCTGCACCACGCTCGTGGCGATGCTGCCGAGCTGGGCGGGCGAGGGCGGTCCCGACGCGGTGCTGGCGCGGCTGCGGGACGACGCAACGGCCGAAAGGATCCGGCACCACCTGGAGGTCGTCGGCTCCGACGGCTGCCACGGCGTCCCGATCGAGTGGGACACCATCGAGATCTCCGGAGTGAGCGACCCGGCTGCCGCGGGCCACGTCGGCCGGACGATCCAGCAGTCGGCCGAGGAGCGCGGCGAGGCTCCTTGGACGACCGCCCGGCGGCTGCTGATCGAGGACCGGCTCGGCTCGACGATCCTCCAGCACGTCGGCCACGAGGAGAACGTGCGTCAGATCATGCGCCACCGGGTCCACACCGGCGGGAGCGACGGCATCCTCCAGGGTGACAAGCCGCATCCGCGGGCCTACGGCACGTTCCCGCAGTACCTCGGCCGGTACGCGCTCGAGTTGGGCATCCTGTCGCTGGAGGAGACCGTCGCCCATCTGACGTCCCGCCCGGCCGCCCGGCTGCGGCTGCCCGACCGGGGTCTGGTGCGTGAGGGGTACCGCGCCGACCTGGTGCTGTTCGACCCGGACACGGTGGCGGCGGGTTCGACCTTCGAGGAACCGCGCACGCTGCCCATCGGCATCCCGCACGTACTGATCGGCGGCCGGTTCGTCATCGAGGACGGCGCCCGCACGGACGTACTCGCCGGCCGGTCCGTACGCCGCACGACCTCCGCATAGCCGCGCACACTGGTCCGGGCCCGAGCCGCTCCGGGCCCGAGCCGCGCCGCCGTCGACCGTTCCCGGCCCGACGGAAGCAGGGGCTCGTAATTACTTTTTCGCCGTGCTCAACGGCTGCACACATCACTGCGCGTCGCGCCAGATCCACCCCATTCACCACAGTTCAACTATGGTGACGCCATGCGAGGAATTCTGCTGGCCGGCGGCACCGGCTCGCGACTCTGGCCATTGACGCGGGCTGTATCGAAACAATTGCTGCCGGTTTTCGATAAACCCATGGTCTACTACCCGCTTTCCACATTGGTGATGGCGGGTATCAGGGAAATTCTGATCATCACCACCCCCGATGACCGTTCTCAGTTCCGCCAGTTGCTCGGCACCGGTGGTGAACTCGGACTGCGACTGGAATACGTCACGCAGGAGCGACCGGCGGGCATC
Organism: Streptomyces sp. WAC00040; assembly: GCF_056835925.1. Lineage (NCBI taxonomy): Bacteria > Bacillati > Actinomycetota > Actinomycetes > Kitasatosporales > Streptomycetaceae > Streptomyces > Streptomyces sp. WAC00040. The sequence goes on along the minus strand of NZ_JAKQZE010000001.1, from coordinate 2,802,141 downwards.
GCTCAAGCCTTCCTCCTGGGCGCCGACTTCATCGGGAACGAGCCGGTCGCCCTGATCCTGGGCGACAACATCTTCCACGGCACCGGCCTCGGCACACAGTTGGCCAACCACGACGACGTCAAGGGCGGCAGGGTATTCGCCTACCAAGTGGCCAACCCCGAGGCCTACGGCGTGGTCGAGTTCGACGAGTTCGGTCGAGCGCTGTCCATCGAGGAGAAACCGGCCCGGCCCAGGTCCCGGTACGCCGTACCCGGACTGTACTTCTATGACAACCACGTCGTGGCCATCGCTCGAGACCTGCGCCCCAGCGCCCGGGGCGAATTGGAGATCACGGACATCAACCGCGCCTACCTCGACTCCGGTGCGCTGCACGTGACCCGGCTCGATCGAGGCACAGCCTGGCTGGACACCGGAACCTTCAGCTCCATGATTCAGGCCTCCGAGTTCGTCCGGGTGATCGAAGAGCGCCAGGGCTTCAAGATCGGCTGCATCGAGGAGGCGGTCTGGCGGGCCGGCCTGATCGACGACGACGGACTCCGGGCACTGGCCCGGCCACTGCTCAAGAGCGGGTACGGCCACTATCTGCTGGGACTCCTGGAAGACTCCCGACCTGCCGTCATGCGCCAGAGAAACAGCGCACTGCAGGACGTGCGGACAGGACCGGCCGCGCCGGTGTGATCCTCGAACCGGCACGAGACCCGCCGGCTTCCGCACGTCTGCCCGCGGACCCGATGCCGTGCCCGCTGACAATCCGCGGAAGGGCTGAAAGTAAATCGCACGGCAATCAGTGCGGTCAGAAATTACCGACGGGCCTACGCCGATCAGAACAAGCAAATGGGTCGAAGTCCGCCGCATTGATCCGGAAGTCTTCGGCAGGACCGTTTTTCCTCCTCCGGTATTCCCATTGGTCGGCGTGTGGAGAGTTCGCGGCCGCTCGGGTGATGTTCAGGCACGACACGGGCCAACTCGTGAACATTCGGTGACCGGATGGGAAGGATGGTGCTGTCCGTAGCCAACGTGACACGCAGGCGAGGCAAGCACACTGCGAAGTGGGCGCGCTTGCGGTGTGATCAACCCAGTTCAGCGAGAAAGGTTCCCTTGTGAGCCGTAAAACGATCCGCAGTTCCCGCATGAAGTCTGCCACCCTGGTTTCGGCGGGCACCCTTGCCGTTGTGCTCAATGTCGTCCCGAGCACAACCGCCGTCGCCGACGCGATCCAGCGCTCCGGCACCGAGCACAGCATGGGGCTCCCGGGCCCCAACGGCGCCACCAGTGCCGACCGCGACCGCGGCCCGAAGGGCGACCGTGGTCAGAAGGGCGACCGTGGCCCGAAGGGCGACCGTGGCCCGCAGGGCCCGCAGGGCTTCCAGGGCGCGCCGGGCCCGCAGGGCCCGCGGGGTGTCCCGGGCGTGCAGGGCCCGCAGGGCTTCCAGGGTGCGCCGGGAGTGGACGGCGCGGATGGCGCGCAGGGCCCGCAGGGCTTCCAGGGCGCCACGGGCGCGCAGGGCCCGCAGGGCTTCCAGGGCGCGACCGGCGCGCAGGGCCCGCAGGGCTTCCAGGGCGCGCAGGGCGCCGCGGAGCTCGAGACCTTCGTCGTGACCGGAGTCCAGGGGCCGCAGTCGACCGCCCTCTGCCCCGCTGACGACGTCGCCACCGGCGGTGGATACCAGGGCTTCACGGACCTCCTCGGGGCCATCAACGTCTCGCAGAGTGCGCCGGTCGGCGACCCGGCCACCGGATGGCAGGCCACCGCCACCCTCGGCGAGGTCGTCGCCTTCGCCATCTGCCACGACGCGTAGGACGCACCGGGACCAACTCTGCGGTGCCCCGGAGGCCTCGGCCTCCGGGGCACCGTCCGCATTCCGCGGGCGCCACGGATCGAGAGCATGTGCCCCGGCCATCCGGGGCTTCGCCCCCCCGCACGTCGCAGTGGCCCCGCCGATGGCGGGGCCACTGCCTTGTGGCGGTGACGGTGCGTCGGCATCGCCGGTGAGCCGTCCCGTGGTTCCCCGCCCACATTACGTTCGCTCGGACAGGGAGTTTCGCCGGTCCACGCGAATCGCAGGCTCCCCCACAGTCCCGAGTCCACGGCCGACTGCTTGAACAGTGAAGCAAGTGACCCGATCGCCGCCGCGCCTCTCGCCGTCCAGGAAGGAAGGCGCCCGGCGGGAGCTGACAGCCGCCGGGCGCCTTGCCGAGATGTCCGGGGAGACCTCAGACCCGCAGCGGTCCGCCGCACCGGGCGGCGCCTTCCTTCACGGCGATGAGGTTGGCCACGACGTAGGAGATGTTGTTCTTGGAGTGCCAGTCGGTCGGGTAGTAGGTGACCAGCCGTGAATTCTGGAACCGGGCCTGGATCTCGGGCACGAAGGTCCGGTACTGGTTGTCCGTGTAGTACCAGAAGGAGTTCTCGTTGTAGTAGGCGACGTGCGTCGGATCCTGGTACGCGCCGCGGCCGTCGGCGCTGGGTGTCATGGTGAGGAGCATTCCCCCGGGTGCCAGCAGCCGGTACAGCTCGTTGATCAGCGGCACCTTCGCGGGGACGTGCTCGAGGAAGTCCACCGCCCGCAGAAGACCGACGGAGCCGTCCGGCAGGTCCAGCTTCCCGGGCAGGGTAGCGACGATGTCGACGCCCTCTCCCGGATACTGGTCGACCCCCAGATAGCCGGGCGGCTTCCGGTGGGCTGCGCCCAGATCCAGTGCGTACAGGCCGCGACGGTGGGTCCAGGCCAGGGCGTTGGCCTCGATGTACTTGTCGTACAGGGCAACCGTCTCACGCTGGATGTGTGCGTTGATCTCCGGGTCGCGCTGCGTGTTCGCGGTGTGGATCCGCTGGAGGTACAGGCAGCGGGGAATGTGGTGGAAGTCGCCGGCCTGGAAGAGGCGGCACATCAGGTCCTGGTCGTCCAGGACCGTACGGGTGGCGTCGTATCCGCCGACCTTTTCGTAGACATCCTTGCGGAACGCCCGCACGTGGTTGGGCGCGTACCAGATGTACGAGACGTTGTGCGGCGTCGGAGCCATGGAGATGGCTTGCATCAGCCGGCGGCCGTCGACGTCCACATCTTCGTACTGCCAGCCGTGAGCCTCGTTGAAGCGAGTCTCGTCGCGCTTTCCGTCCTCGGTGATCTGCGCGGTGTTGCTGTAGGCCAGAACGGCGTCGGGATGGGTGTCGAATGCCTCGGCGAGCTCCGCCAGGCATTCCTTCGCCAGAAGATCGTCGTGGTCGAGTTCTACAAGAATCTCTCCACGCGCCAGTTCACAGGCCCTGCGTTTGGCCGCCCCGACACCGTGGATTTCGTCCGCGATCTCCACGCGGACACGCTCGTCGGCGCGCTCCGGTCGCCACCGGGCGCCGTTGTTCAGCAGGACGATCCACTCCCAGTCCGCGCAGGTCTGCGCCTGCAGGGACGCCAGGCACTCATCAAGGAAACGCGGCCTGTGGCTGGGAGTGAAGACGGAGAACCTCGGTGTCGCAGTCGACGTCATCTGGTGGCACCTGCCTGGCTCGTTGACGGTGATGGGCGTACGGAATCGTGGAAGGATTCCGGAACGAGAGAATGCAGCTCGGGATCGATCGCAACAGCACGACGGAATGCGTCCTCGGCCTCGTCGTCGCGGCCCTTCTTCGCCAGGACCCGCCCGAGGTGCAGGTAGGCCGTGGAGGCCTTCGGGTCGGCGGCAACAGCACGCTTCAGGAGCGCGACAGCCTGGTCGGGATCGCTCGACTCGAGCAGCACTGCCTCATTGAAAAGGGCAGACGCATAAGTCGGATCGATCTTCAAGGCCTCGTCATAGGCCTTACGGGCATCAGCCGTCCTGCCGTCACGCTGTGCGATGACACCCAGGTTGTACCAGGCCAGCTTGTTGTCCGGATCCAGCTCCAGAACGCGCCTGAAGGTGCGGGCCGCCCCGGAAAAGTCCTGGGACTGCGCCTGCATAAGACCGGCCTGCACCAGTGCTTGCGCCTCCGAAACGGTCCGGCTCGCTGCTTTGCCCTCGGATTCCGGGTTCGCGGCCGGCCGGGAAAGAATCGCCCATGCCGTTACCCCAACGGCGACCATCGCCATCACGGCGAAACCTGTCCACAATCGCCTACGTTTCACTGGTCACATCTCATGGAGTTGGTGGGGGAAGGGATGGATCCGGCCGATGTCAGCCGGCTGACAAGCAGTCCCAATGTCGGCGCCGACGAGACCGGGAGCCCGAACCCCCGCCATTGTCACCAAAGTTACGAGGCGACCGTTATGACATCACCCGTTGTCGGGCACTTGAGCCCCACATACCACCCGAACGTACGCATCAGAGAAGCCCTCGTCCGACCCCGATGTCACGAATCCTGGCGAATCGCAGGGCGTTTGGGCCGACCTGTGCCCTATTAGTCCGCTGATAATCCAGCACCGTGATTCGGATCGATGCGGCCGTGATCGTCCGCTGCCACATGAGCCGACGGTGAAATCCGCTGAGGCCCCGGCCAGTTCGACGGCCCGGGTGTCCGGCCGGATGGGCGCGTCCTTGCGACATGGTGTCGGCGACTTCGAAGGAGTGCGTTCCCCAACCATGCTGCGGAAAACCGGGGGTTACAGAGGAAGCGGCACACGCACACCTACTCCGACTGCTCTCCGCAGCCCTGGGGTTCCCTGTCGCTGTGCCGCACGGGCCCTCGGCCCTCACGACCGAGATCATGCCCCCTGAAGCTTCATGGACCACGCTCGCCATGGACTGCGGGAGCGCCTCAGTGCCTGCGCCGCCGGGCCGATGCGGCCCTCGACGCTGTTCCTGTTCGGTCTCCTGTGACCCCGGCGCGCGAGAGGGCAGAGAATCCGTTGGTGTCTGACTTTGCGGTGATCCGTTACCAGTGTCGGCCTTCCGCGTTGAACGGGACGTCAAGGCCGCAACACCTGCGGCCGTCTCTTCATCTTGCAAGGAGAAGTTGATGTCGCGTATCGCGAAGGCCGCCGCCGTTGTGGCCGGCACGGGTGCCATCCTCGTCGGCGGTGCCGGCATGGCCGCCGCCGACGCCGGAGCGCTCGGTACGGCCGCCGGTTCCCCGGGTGTCGCCTCGGGCAGTGTCGCCCAGGTCCCGGTCCACGTGCCGGTCAACCTCTGCGGCAACACGGCGGACGTCATCGGGCTGCTCAACCCGGCCTTCGGCAACGGGTGCGCCATCTCCGACGGCGCCTGAGCACCGAACCGCGGATGACCGCTGCGGCCTCCCCTGCACCACGCAGGGGAGGCCGCAGCCCGTAGGAGCGCAGGCCGCGCAGAAGGGGCCGGCCGGTGTTTCCGGCCCTTGCGACCTTGCCCGGGCGCAGCCGTAGTGGTCTGTCATCCGACGGCGCCGACGGCTGCGTACAGGGCCGTCGGCGGTGTCAGCGTCGCAACTGGGACACCGGGAGCAGCACGTGGGCGGTGGCCTCGAGCGCGTCTTCGTCGCCGAGGTGGGCCCGCAGGGTCTCTTCGGTGACGGGCACGCCGGGCTTGGCCTCCGGCCACGGACGTCCGGAGATCATGAAGTGCACATGCCCTCTCCGTTCGGCGGCTGCCAGCCACTCGGCCGGGACGCGGCACTGGGCGTTCAAGTAGCTCATGTTGACGACGGCCTGGCCACCCTGGACGAGCAGCTGGATCGGGGAGACAACTTCGCCGGTGTGGTCGTACATGACGCCCGGGGTGAGACCGAGCTCCTCGATCATCGCCAGTGAGGCGGCGGCCGCCGCCTTGGCCCCGCCAGTGCCGTCCCCGAGGGAGTACGCGATCAGATACGGCGTGTCGTGGCCCTGGGCCGGGTCACCGGTCCAGGCGAGCAGGGCGAGGGTACCCAACTCGCCCCGGTCTACGGTCGTTCGGGTCGGTTTGACAGTGGTCATGGTTCGGCACCCTAGTACCCTGCGGCCTCCCGGCCGCTGGCTGTTCACCTGCCCGGGTGAACGGGGCTCCGCGCCGGAACCTCAGGGGGCCGGCCGCGTTCGACGGTGCAGTACTGGCGGTACGGGACCGCGCCGTGCGGGCTCTCGAACGTCCCTCGGATGTCGCTGTGTTCGCCAACGCCCGTGCGGCGAACGGCGAACCGGCAACGCTCGCCGAAGCCGGTGCCACCGACGTCGCCGTGTTCTTGACGCCTTCGCCGGGCCCCGCTTCGCCGAGCGACGGGCTCGAAAGGCAGTTCCTCCCGTACCCCGGCGTCTCCGCGCGGCAGTGACCTCCGGTGCCCCGTGCGCGTTGGCCGCGGCATGGCAAGGACTACCGCTCCGGCTCGTTGGCAGCGTGTGCAGACGAGAACGGATCCCGCACCGTCGGCACCGCCGCCCGGGAACAGCCCGATCTACGACCAGCTGACACGCGAGTGGGCGGCAGCGGGCCGGACCATGCCGGGTCGGCCGGACGGGGAGTGGAGACGGCTCGTGCTGTTCCCGCCCCCGTCGATGGAGGAACAGCAGGTCCGTCCCCCGTCGCCGCGTCGGGGCTGGCTCCAGGACCGGCACACCGGGTGGGTTTCGCCCGACGCCGGGCGCCGGCCACGGCCGGCCACGGCCAACATCCCTGGCCCGGGCGGACCATGGTCGGGCAGCACCTGACACCACCCGTCAACGAGAAGGTGAGTGCCGCGTCACGCCCCGCAATGCGGCGAGGAGTACGGCACGTGGACGGTGGCAGACCTGCGGCGACGCCGTCCGGCCCCCGGCGGGTCGGGCCGCTGCGTCGTTCGCATGGGCGTGACGGAACGAGCGACGGGGTATCCCGCACGAGCACGGCTCGTTACGCCTGTCGACGGCGGAGAACACCGCCGGGATCAGGGAGACGAAACATGAAGTACTCGAGGGCTGCTGTCATCCTTGCCGGTTCCGTGGCGGCGCTGGGGGTGGCCGCTCCCGCGTTCGCCGCCGACTCGGCGGGCATGCCTCCCATGAGCCTGAACGGCGGTCTCGGCGAGGTCGTCTCCTCCGTCCCGCAGATGGAGGACGGCACCCATGCCGTGACCGGGCTCGACCAGGTGGGCGACGTCGCCACCGACCTGAAGAACGTCAAGGGCAAAGCGCCCGAGCAGGTGCTCGAGACTGCCGCCGCGACCACCCCGATGTTGGGCGGTGTCTCGCTCGGCGGCTGATCCGCCCCTGCGCAACGCCTCGGATCCGCCGAGCAATTCGCTCCCGTACGGCCGCCGGAGTGGGTCGAGATGTGCGTCGAGAACTCCACAGGCCAAGGGTGACAAGCCCTGTCGCACATCGTCAGCGGCATCCCGTCCTCTCGGAGAACGGCACCGCCACCCACTGATCGAAGCAGGAGCCCCGGCGCAGTGACGTTGCCGGGGCTCCTTTGCGTCGCGTGCCGTCGGCGCCCATGCACGAGGATCAACTGGTCCAGAAATCCCACCAGCGGGTCAGGATCAGCACGCCGATGATCCCGATGTGCAGCACGGGGAGCACCCAGGTGAACTCGCCGAAGAAGCCGCGCAGCGCGGCGGGGGCGGGCAGGATGCCGTTGCGGACGTTGTGCGAGGTCACGTACCAGAACATGGTGATCGTGGCGACCCACGCCAGCGAGCACCACAGACACAGCGCGTTGATCTCGTACAGCGACTGGTACTGCAGCCACGTGGAGAAGATGACGCCGAACCCCGTGCCGGCGTTCACGCCGAGCCAGAACCACCTTCGGTAGCGCGCTCCCGCAAGCACCGCCACCCCGATCGCGATCACCATGCCGTAGGCGACGAGCCCCAGCATCGGGTTGGGGAAGCCGAAGGCCGCCGCCTGTTCGCTCTGCATGATGTTGCCGCACGACACCACCGGGTTGAGGCTGCAGCCCGGTGTGAAGCTCGGGTCCTCCAACAGCTTGAACTTGTCGATCGTGATGACCCACGCCGCCAGCAGCCCTGCTGCACCGTTGGACACCAGCATCCAGGCGAAGGCCCGACTCGCGCCGACCGCCCCCCGGCCGGGTTCCCTGACGGCCCGCCGCCTCCCTTTCCGGTCGGCGGACAGATACCCGGTAGACGTAATTGTCATATTGAATTCACCGCTCGTTCGGCCCGATGGACTCGCCTATTGTGCCGCAACCGAAAGCGGCCCCGGGGGTGGGTAATTCATTCGACAAGACGGGTGAACGCGACACGCCAATGGCGCACATCGGCCACACGCGGCATTCGAGTGAACAGCCGAAACCAAACCTCCCGGGTTCCGTTGACCAGACTGCACCGCGTTCGCCGTTCAGACGAAAAGGAACAAGTAAGTGATCAAGAAGATTCTGACGACAGCCATGGTCACCGCTTCCATGGTGGGCGCCGGCGCGGCGATGGCCCCGCAGGCACTGGCTGTCGGCGACGACCAGAGCACCACCACCGCGAGCGGTGTCGGCGCCATGCAGCACTACGGCAACGCCGCCACCTACGGCACCATGAGCCCGCAGATGAGCCTGATCCAGGGCTCGCTCAACAAGCCCTGCCTCGGCATGCCCGCCAAGGCCAACCTCGGCTCGCTCGCCGGCGTCGTTCCGGTCGGCGTCGAGGACGTCCCGGTCCTGTCGGCCCCGCAGAACCAGCAGTGCGTCGAGAACTCGACCCAGGCCAAGGGTGACGAGCCCCTGTCGCACATCCTCAGCGACATCCCGGTCCTCTCGGAGAACGGCACCTCCACCCGCTGATCACCGGGCCGAAGGGCTGCCCCGTCCGTGTCGCACGGAGCAGCTACGCGCCGGAGGTAACTCCCGGAAGGGGAAATTCCTCCGCGAATCCCGTGCATGGGTTCGACAGTTGCATGAGACATACGAGTGACTTTCCGACCCCGTGGTCGCGCGTCGGCCACCCGGCGGGGAATCGATTCGTTACTAGTACTGCGGAGGCGCATGTCTGCATGGCTGAAATGCAGCTTCGCGACACGAAAGCCGTACCGCGTACAGCGCCCTGCTGAAAGGATCAAAATGAAGTACACAAAGGTTGCAGCCGTTGCCGCCGGTCTTGTCGTGGCGCTCGGCAGCGCCGCGCCCGCCATGGCCGACGCGGGTGCCGAGGGCATTGCCGCCGGTTCCCCCGGCGTCCTGTCCGGCAATGTCATCCAGCTGCCGGTCAGCGTTCCGCTGAACCTCACCGGTAACTCGGTGAACGTGCTGGGCCTGCTGAATCCGGCGAGCGGCAATACCTCCGTCATCGGCTGACACTCCGTCCGGCGCCCCTCGGGCGCGGTGACGGAACGGCCCCGGGGAGCGATCGCTCCCCGGGGCCGTTCCGCTGTTTCGACTTCTCGGCTATCGGGGCCTGGTACCGATCACCACGGTGGCGTCCGACTCCTCGTGAACGGCGATATGTGGGCAGAGACCGTGATCGGCGAACGCGGCAGCGGTTCGCGGGGCCTGCCGCTCGCTCGTTTCGACGAGCAGCGCCCCGCCGGGCGCCAGCCACCGGCCGGCCCCCGCGGTCACCCGCCGCTGGATGTCGAGCCCGTCGGCGCCGCCGTCGAGAGCCACCAGCGGCTCGAAGTCACGGGCCTCCGGAGGCAGCAGCCCGATCTCGCCGGTGGGTACGTACGGGGCGTTGGCGATGAGCACGTCGACCCGGCCGGCCAGCGCGGGCGGCAACGGATCGTAGAGGTCCCCCTGGTGGACCCGGCCGCCGACGGGTTCGACGTTGCGCCGGGCGCACCGCACGGCGGCGGGCTCGATGTCGGCGGCGTGCAGCTCACCGGCGCCGACGGCGCGCAGCACCGCCGCCCCCAGCGCTCCGGAACCGCAGCACAGGTCGACGACGACGGGGCGGGGCGGGGCCAGGGCGATCGCCCGGCCGACGAGGAACTCACTGCGGCGACGCGGCACGAAGACCCCGGGGTCGACGGCCACGCGCTCGCCGCGGAACTCGGCCCAGCCGAGCACGTGCTCCAGAGGGAGACCGAGGACGCGCCGCTCGACCATGGCGGCGAGTTCGCGGTGGTCGCGGGCGGCGGAGATCAACAGATCCGCCTCGTCCTCGGCGAACACGCAGCCCGCGGAGCGGAGCGCGGAGACCACGGAGGAGACGGAGGAAGGGGACGGGTACAGCTCGAAGACCGACATGAAAGCCTTTCGGGGGCACCGATGGGGGCGCCCTCGCGGTCACCTGTGCCCGGTGGACCGTACGGCTGTGGGAGAGAGCGCCCAGCCTGCTGCTGCGGGAATGGGACTCACCTCCTCGGTCGTGGCACCGCTCCCGGATCGCCGGAAGCACTGCTCGGGCGAGCCACCTTACCGGAAGGTGACGAGGGCAACACCCACGCCGCCGACCGCCGGTTTCACAGGCGTCCGGCCTTCTTCGCCCCGGTTTCGAAGGGTCCGCGACCGTGCCACCCGGTGAGCAACAAAGCAGACATTCATGCCGCGCTCCCGGTGGCCCAAAACATGGAGCGATCAGCGTTATGCGCCCGTAAGCTCACAGACATGCAGGTGATCCAGTCCACGAAGCTCGCGAACGTCTGTTACGAAATCCGGGGCCCGGTCCTCGAGGAGGCGATGCGGCTCGAGGCAGCAGGTCATCGCATCCTCAAGCTGAACACGGGCAACCCGGCCGCCTTCGGGTTCGAGTGCCCGCCGGAGATCCTCGAGGACATCCTCCGCAACCTCAGCACCGCCCATGGTTACGGCGACGCGAAGGGACTGCTGTCCGCCCGGCGGGCGGTGATGCAGCACTACCAGACCAAGGGCATCGAGCTCGGCGTCGAGGACATCTATCTGGGCAACGGCGTCTCCGAGCTGATCCAGATGTCGATGCAGGCGCTGCTCGACGACGGCGACGAGGTACTCGTACCGGCGCCCGACTATCCGCTGTGGACGGCGTCGGTGTCGCTGTCCGGCGGCACGGCCGTGCACTACCGGTGCGACGAGCAGTCCGACTGGATGCCCGACCTCGCGGACATCGAGCGCAAGATCACCGACCGCACCAAGGCGATCGTGATCATCAATCCGAACAACCCGACGGGCGCCGTCTACGACGACGAGATGCTGCGCAGCCTCACCGAGATCGCCCGGCGCCACAACCTGGTCGTGTGCTCCGACGAGATCTACGACCGGATCCTGTACGACGGCGCGACCCACACCCCCACCGCCGCACTCGCCCCGGACCTGATGGTTCTCACCTTCAACGGGCTGTCCAAGAACTACCGGGTGGCCGGCTACCGGGCCGGCTGGATGGCGGTCTGCGGTCCCAAGGCGCACGCATCCTCGTACATCGAGGGGCTGACGATCCTCGCCAACATGCGGCTGTGCGCCAACATGCCCTCGCAGCACGCGGTGGCCACGGCGCTCGGCGGGAGGCAGTCGATCGAGGAGCTTGTGCTGCCGGGCGGCCGGATCCTCGAGCAGCGGGACGTCGCGTACGACCTGCTGACACAGATCCCCGGGGTGACCTGCGTGAAGCCCAAGGGGGCGCTCTACCTGTTCCCTCGGCTCGACCCGAAGGTCTACAAGATCAAGGACGACCGGCAGATGGTGCTGGACCTGCTGCGGGCCGAGAAGATCATGGTCGTCCACGGCACGGGATTCAACTGGCCGGAGCCGGACCACTTCCGGATCGTGACCCTGCCGACGGCGAAGGACCTGGCGGACGCCGTGACCCGGATCGGCACGTTCCTGGACGGATACGGACAGCCGTAGGGCGCCGCCCACGGGACTCCCAAAGGCACTCAACTTTAGACTCGATCCAATGTAGGATGGTCTCCTGACTGTGAGCAGGAGGCCATCCCCATGTACGAGCCGATCCGCACCAAGTCGGTCCACTCGATGGCCGACGAGGCGCAGTACCCCCACCGCAGCCGTGAGGAAGAGCTGGACATCCAGTTGGCCGGGCATCTCGCCGCACTGCTGGCGGTGACCGACGAACTGGGCCTCGACCGGGCGGCGGACGCCATCGCCGAGCAGGTCTCGAGGCTCCGTGGCGCACCGCCGGCCCGCCACGCGGGGCGCAGCGGCGCCGACCGGGCCGACCTGCACCGGCGCGCTCACTCCCTCGCCGGCCGCGCCCTCGTCGTCGCCGCCTCGCGCGCCGACACCGCCGCCGCGATCCTCGCCGCGGAGCGGATGGACGCGCACAGTGCGGCGCTCGCCGACCAGCATCTGGTCGGCGCCCCCTGACGGCCCCGGTCCGCGGCCGGGGAGGCTGCGGACCGGGTGCCACGACCTCCGGCCGCACGGTCGGCAGGCCGGTCCGCCGGCCCTTCGAGGGACCGGCGGACCGTGGCTCAGCGGGTGACGAACACCGTCGCAGACGCCTCGCTGCCGGTGTGCAGGTCGTCGCCCCCGTACGACACCGTGTACGTCACGTCGCGCCGTGCGCGCGGCAGGTCCTTGATCGTGAACGTGCCGTCGGCCGCGACCGGCACCGAGGACAGGGTGCCCGTGCCCAGTCGGTCGGTGCGCTCGACCGCGAGCGTCACGCCGGCGGGGAGCGCCCGGCCCTGGGCGGTCAGCCTGCCGGTGATCTCGACGCCGGCGGCCATCGACGCCTCCGCCGGCGCCGTGAGCGAGATCGACGTCGGCGCCTTCGCGACGTCGACGGTGAGGGAGATGTCCTCGGCCGGGCGGTGGGTGAGGTCGCCGAGGAACGAGACCGTGTAGGTCGCGCTGCCGACGGCGTCCGGCACGTCAAGCACCGTGAAGGTCCCGTCCGCCGCGACCTCCGCCTCGGCGAGCTTGCGCGTGCCGTCGGCCGTGGTGCGTACGGCGCTGACCCTGACGGGCTCGGCGGGCGCGGTGCCGTCGAGTTCGAGGCGGCCGCGGATGCCGACCGGTTCGCCGACGACGGCCTGTCCCGGGGTGTGGGTCAGCGCGCCGGAGAAGCGGGAGTCGTACTGGGCTGCCGGGGGCTGCACGATGTGCAGCCAGAAGGCGTTGCCGTACGCGTTGGTGGTGACGGCGAACAGTCGGGAGCCGTCCTTGGACCACTCAAGGCCGCGCGGGACGACACGGCTTCCGTCGAGGTCGCCCTCGAAGGCGAACTCCATCGCCGTCGTGCCGTTCGCCGGGTCGGCCGGCTGGATCAGCAGGTCGGGGGTGCTGCCCATGGCCGAGGCTCCGCGCGCCACGTACTTCCCGTCGCCGCTGAAGGCGACGGCGGACGCCGTTGCGCCCGTGGGCAGCGGCTGGTAGCCGGGGCCGGCGTCGCTCAGGTCGCCGGAGTTCAACAGGCGCGTGCCGTACGCGGCGTCGGCGACCGCGAGCCGGCTGCCGTCCGCGCTGACGGCGATGTCCTTCAGGTCCAGCGCGCCCTTGCCCTCGGCGTCCGCGAAACGGCGGGAGTCACCGCGTACCGGGGAGTCGCCGGCGGTGTCGAACGAGGTGAGGAACGGGTCGGGGGCCACCGGCCCCTTGGTCTGGCCCATGAACAGCCGGTCCGCCGCCCCGTCACCGGTCGACAGCAGCAGCTTGCCCGCGGCGTTCCAGTTGGTGCGTGTGTGCACCCCGCCCACCACCGAGTCCAGGTCGGTCCGGTTCTGGTCGCAGTAGGAGTCGTTGGACGCGGGGGTGGTGGTGTGCCAGCGCTTGGTTCCGGTGACCGCGAGTTCCCGGCCGCAGGAGTCCTGGTAGGCGGCGGTGCGGCCGGTCTCCCGAAGGGTCAGGGTGTCGTAGGCGAAGACGCCTTCGCGCTGGCCCACGTACAGGGTTGCCGCGTCCTCGCTCAGCGCGAGACCGGAGGCGCGGCTCTCGGTGGTGAACGAACCGACCCGGTGGCCCTCGAAGTCGTAGGCGACGACCACGCCCCCGTACAGGGCGGCCGTCGACTTGTCGGAGATGAAGACGCGCTGGTTCCGCGAGTCGACCACCATGTCCGAGAACGAGGAAGCGGGCAGCTTCGCCACCACGTCGGACGCTTCCGCCGCGTGTGCGGCGGGAGCCGCGAGGACGAGCCCCGTACCGCCGACCGCGAATGCGGCCACCATCGCGGCAAGACGTCTCGCGTTGTACTGAAAAGCGCTCAACTGTGCCCCCCACAGGCTCAATTCACGTTCGTCGTCGAACATGAAGATCCCATGGAACATGTGAGCGAGGTGTGTACGCAAGACGCCGCGCCTGAGCACCGAGAGACTTCGGCCCCCGGAGCCTGAGGGGGCTCCGGGGGCCGTTCACGCGTGACGGGTCGTTCGTGACCCCCACTGGTCAGGGCGGATGTCGGGGCGCCCCGCCACGCGGCCTACGGGGTGGCTCAGCCGAGGCGGGCCACCAGCGCGCGGTACTCGTCCCACAGTTCCTTGGGCGTGTGGTCACCGAAGGTGTTGAGGTGCTCGGGAACCAGAGCGGCCTCCTCGCGCCAGACCTCGGCGTCGACCTTGAGCAGGAAGTCGAGGTCCTCCTCCGGCATGTCCAGGCCCGCGGTGTCGAGCGCGTCGCGCGTCGGCAGGATGCCGATCGGCGTCTCGACACCCTCGGCCTTGCCCTCGAGACGCTCCACGATCCACTTCAGCACGCGGCTGTTCTCGCCGAAGCCGGGCCAGACGAACTTGCCGGCGTCGTTCTTGCGGAACCAGTTCACGTAGTAGATCTTCGGCAGCTTGGAGGCGTCCGCATCGGCTCCGACCTTGAGCCAATGGGCCATGTAGTCGCCCATGTTGTAGCCGCAGAACGGCAGCATGGCGAACGGGTCGCGGCGCAGCTCACCGACCTTGCCCTCGGCGGCGGCGGTCTTCTCGGAGGCGACGTTCGCGCCCAGGAAGACGCCGTGCTGCCAGTTGAAGGACTCGGTCACCAGCGGGACCGCGGAGGCGCGGCGGCCGCCGAAGAGGATCGCCGAGATCGGCACGCCCTTGGGGTCCTCCCACTCCGGCGCGGCGATCGGGCACTGCGAGGCCGGGACGGTGAAGCGGGCGTTGGGGTGGGCGGCCGGAGTCGGGGACTCGGGCGTCCAGTCGTTGCCCTTCCAGTCCGTGAGGTGGGCCGGGGGCTCCTCGGTCATGCCCTCCCACCACACGTCGCCGTCGTCGGTGAGCGCGACGTTGGTGAAGACGGCGTTGCCCCAGAGCGTCTTCATGGCGTTGGCGTTGGTGTGCTCACCGGTGCCGGGCGCGACGCCGAAGAAGCCCGCCTCGGGGTTGATCGCGTAGAGGCGGCCGTCCTCGCCGAAGCGCATCCAGGCGATGTCGTCGCCGATGGTCTCGACCGTCCAGCCGGAGATCGTGGGCTCCAGCATGGCGAGGTTGGTCTTGCCGCAGGCGGACGGGAACGCGGCGGCCACGTACTTGGACTCGCCCTGCGGCGGGGTGAGCTTGAGGATCAGCATGTGCTCGGCGAGCCAGCCCTCGTCGCGTGCCATGACGGACGCGATGCGCAGCGCGTAGCACTTCTTCCCGAGCAGGGCGTTGCCGCCGTAGCCGGAGCCGTAGGACCAGATCTCACGGGTCTCGGGGAAGTGCGAGATGTACTTGGTGGAGTTGCACGGCCACGGGACGTCGGCCTCGCCCTCCGCCAGGGGCGCGCCCAGCGTGTGGACGGCCTTGACGAAGAAGCCGTCCTCGCCCAGTTCGTCGAGGACGGCCTGCCCCATGCGCGTCATGGTGCGCATGGACACGGCGACGTAAGCCGAGTCGGTGATCTCGACGCCGATCGCGGACAGCGGCGAGCCGAGCGGGCCCATGCAGAAGGGCACGACGTACATCGTGCGGCCCTTCATCGAGCCGCGGAAGATCCCCTTGTCACCGGCGAAGATGTCCTTCATCTCCGCGGGCGCCTTCCAGTGGTTCGTCGGGCCGGCGTCCTCCTCCTTCTCGGAGCAGATGAAGGTGCGGTCCTCGACGCGGGCGACGTCGGAGGGGTCGGACGCGGCGTAGTAGGAGTTCGGGCGCTTGATCGGGTCCAGTTTCTTGAACGTGCCCTTGGCCACCAGCTCCTCGGCCAGCCGCTCGTACTCGGCCTCCGAGCCGTCGCACCAGACGATGTTGTCCGGCTGCGTGAGAGCTGCGATCTCGTCGACCCAGGAGATGAGCTCCTGGTGATTGGTGGGGACGCTGGGAGCCGCGATGTCGCGCGCCACGATCGCTCCTAAGTGAGGGTTTGTTTGGTTTGTGCCCCGTGGGGGCCGCGACCCGGATGCTTCGTACCTAACTTTTGGCTGGCGCTCATCCGGTGCCGACCGCACTCATCTGATCATCGATGCCGAATGCCCATATGTCCAGAGGCCCTCTCACGTGAGCATCGCCACTCGTCATTGTTACCTACGGTTGCGTAGGTAGCATTCGGGCATGACTGCAGCCATGCCCGACGTGACCGAGATCGACCCGCCCCCGGTGAAACCGCGGCTGCGCGGGTGGCTGCACGCAGGAATGTTCCCCGCCGTGGTGATCGCGGGAATCACCCTCACCGCACTCGCGGACTCGACCAAGGCCAAGATCGCCTGCGGCGTCTACGTGGCGACCGCCTGCCTCCTCTTCGGCGTCAGCGCGCTCTACCACCGCGGCGACTGGGGCCCGCGCGCCACGGCCGTGCTGCGCCGACTGGACCACGCCAACATCTTCCTGATCATCGCGGGCACCTACACGCCGCTCACGCTGCTCCTGCTCCCCTCGTCCACCGGACGGGTACTGCTGTGGGCGGTCTGGGTGGCCGCGGTGGCCGGGATCGCCTTCCGGGTGTTCTGGGTGGGCGCACCGCGCTGGCTGTACACGCCCTGCTACATAGCGATGGGCTGGGCCGCGGTGTTCTTCCTGCCCGACTTCCTGCGCGAGGGCGGCATCGCCGTACTCGTGCTGGTGGTCGTCGGCGGACTGCTCTACAGCGCGGGCGGCGTGATCTACGGGCTCAAGCGGCCGAACCCGTCACCGCGCTGGTTCGGCTTCCACGAGGTCTTCCACTCCCTCACGCTCGCGGCGTTCATCGTCCACTACGTGGGGATCTCCCTGGTGGCGTACCAGCACTCCTGAGCCGGCGCGCCCGGCTCAGGACCACAATCAAATATTGACGCTCCCCTCTTTTTGAGAGTTACTGTCACTCGACACTCACTCTCCGAAGGAGGTGCGTCATGTCCGTACCCGACCCCCGGCGCTGGTGGGCCCTGGCGGCGATGGTCGCGAGCCTGCTCGTCCTGGGCTTCGACATGACCATCCTGAACGTGGCCCTGCCCGCCATGGCGGAACAGCTCGGCGCCACCACAGGGGAGCAGCAGTGGATGGCGGACGGCTACGTCGTGGTCTTCGCCGCCCTGATGCTCCCGGCCGGGCTGATCGGCGACCGGTTCGGCCGCCGGCGGATGCTGGTGACGGGCCTGGGCGTCTTCCTGGCCGGCTCCGTCGTCGGCGCACTCGCCGGCGACGTCACCACCGTCATCGCCGCACGCGCCGCCATGGGCGTCGGCGCCGCCTTCGTGATGCCGCTCGGCATGGCTGTCGTGCCGTCGCTTTTCGCCGGCCGGGAGCGTGCCAAGGCTGTCGGCGTCGTCACCGCCGCCTCCGCGCTAGGACTGCCGCTCGGGCCGGTCGTCGGCGGGTGGCTGCTCGACCACTTCTGGTGGGGCTCCGTCTTCGTCGTCAACATCCCGATGGTCGCGATCGGGATCACCGCCTGCATGTTCCTGCTGCCGGAGACCCGCGACCCCGCGGCGCCCCGGGTCGGCGTCCTGTCCACGGCGCTGACGGCAACCGGTCTCGGCGCACTGATCTACGGGATCATCGAGGCGCCCGTCCGCGGCTGGACGGACCCGGCGGTCCTCGGCGCCCTCGCCACCGCCGCGGTGCTGATCGCGGCCCTCGTCGTCCGGGAGAGTCGCGCCGCGCGGCCCATGCTCGACATGGCTCTCCTCGCCGACCGCTCGTTCCTGCTCAACACCCTGACCGTGACCCTGGCGATGTTCGTGCTCTCCGGGCTGATGTTCGTGCTCCCGCCGTACCTCCAGGCCGTCCTCGGGAACGACGCCTTCGGCACCGGGGTGCGGATGCTGCCGCTGATGGGCGGGCTGATCGTCGCCGCCAAGGGCAGCGCCCCGCTGGCCGAGCGCTTCGGCGCCCGTGCGGTGATCACCGCCGGGCTCGTCGTCCTCGCCTTCGCGGGCTTCCTCGGCAGCCGCGTCACCCCCGAGAGCGGCTACGGCTTCACCGCGCTGTGGCTGTCGGTCGCCGGGCTCGGCTTCGGCTTCTCGATGGTGCCCGCGATGACGGCCGCCATCGACACCCTGCCGCCGGACCGCGCGGGCTCCGGCTCCGGGTTGCTGACGACCGTACGCCAGGTCGGCAGCGCGATCGGGATCGCGCTCATCGGGTCGCTGCTGGCGGCCGTCTACGAAAGCCGGCTGCCGGCCGGCGCTCCCGACGCGGCCGGGGACTCCGTGGTCGCCGCGCATCTGCTGGGCGACCCGGTGCTCACCGCGGCGGCGGACGCCGCGTACGCGAGGGGCGTGGGTGTGGTGCTGCTGGTCTCCGGGATCGCCGCGCTGATCACGGCGCTCCTCGCGGCGGCGCTGCTGCCGAGGACGGGGAGCACCGTGGCCGCCGTGACCCCGGGCGTGGCCGGGGCGGCGGCGGATGCCCGACAATGACGACCATGGCCGCCACCGCACCTCTCCCGTTCGAACAGCACCAGCCCCCGATGGGGCTGCGGGAGCGCAAGAAGCTCAAGACCCGTATCGCGATCCGCAAGGCCACCTACCGGCTGATCGCCGAGCAGGGGTACGACGCGACCACGGTCGAGCAGATCGCGGCGGCGGCGGAGGTCTCTCCCTCCACGGTCTTCCGCTACTTCCCCACCAAGGAAGACATCGTCCTCACCGACGAGTTCGACCCGGTCATGGAAGCGGTACTGCGGACGCGGCCTGCGGATGAACCACCGCTCGAGTCCCTGCGGGTCATCCTGACCGGCGCCGTCGCCGCGATCCTCGAGAACGAACCCGAGGAGATGCGGCTGCGCACCCGGCTCATGCTCGAGGTCCCCGCCGTGCGGGCCCGGATGACGGAGACGATGGCCGAGACCTCTCAGCTGCTTGCCCGCCCGATCGCCGACCGGGCGGGCCGGGAACCGGACGACCTGGAGGTACGGGTCTTCACCGCCGCCGTCATGGCCGCGCTGCGCGAGGCGCTGATCCACTGGGGCGAGCGCGGCCAGCAGGACGACCTGGTCGCTCTCGTGGACCGCACGCTGGACGTGCTGGAGGGCGGCCTGCGGCTGTGACTGCCCGGTGACACCGGGAGGTTCGCCCTGCGGGGGTGCCGTACGGGGCGGCGATCCGCTGCCCTACCATGACGCGCCGACTTCCACGAGTCCATGAACCTCGGCCGGCACCGCATCTGACGCCGCGCCGACACCCTCGCCGACCAGGGGAGGGCGTCGGTCCGGCCCCGGTCGAACCGGGCCGAGCCCTGTCCGCCGGCCGGCGGACAGGGCTCGCACACACGCGGCTCACCGGCCGTCACCTTCTGCGCACGTCCCCCTTCCCGCACGCCACGCCGTCCCGGTTCGGGTCGAGCCGCAGGGGGTCGTCCCCGCCGTTGACCTTCAGGCGGCCGTAGTCGTGCGCGGCGAGCCAGGCGCAGCGGCCCGCGGTGGTCGGCTTCACGGTTTTCGGGAAGGTGGTGGGGACGCAGACGCCCGCGTTGCCGTAATGCCGGTCGCAGCCCGCGATCCGCGGGTCGACGGGCACCGAACTCCGCTTCTTGAGCGCCTTCTTCGGTGCCCGGGTCAGATCGTCCGCGAAGTCGTGGACATGGGCGGAGGGATGGTCCGCCGCTGCCCGAGCCATGGTCGGCGGACCGCCGAGGTGCACCCACCGGGCCACCGACGGCACGCCGTTGGCGTCGACCGCGAAGAGCATGTACCAGCCCGGTGGCGCGAGGTTCGGGTTGCTCGTGACGTTCAGGTCGACGTTGTTGCCGTCGACCGTCATCGGCAGGTCCACGAACCGCTGGTTGGGGTCGGACGAGTGCGTGACCGCCGCCGGGCGGATCAACTCCGCCTTCGCGATCGGCCGGTCGACGGTGATCCGCTGGGTGTCGCCGTACGTCCACTGCCCGTCGATCACCGAAGTGATCTGCGGCCGGGCACCCTTGAGCAGGTACGGCGGCGTGTAGATGGACACGTTGTGGTTGTAGGTGCCGTTGCCGGGGTTGTCGCCGACGGACATGACGCGGCCGTCGGGCAGCAGGAAGGACGAGGAGTGGTAGCCGCGCGGGATCGGGTCGGTCGCGAGCCCCGCCTCGTAGGTGTTGGTCACCGGGTCGAAGAACGACGCCTCGTACACCGGGTCGGCCCGGTCGTGCAGGGCGCCGCCGGTCTCGAAGACCTTTCCGTCCGGGAGCAGGACGGCCGAGACGTACATCTTGCCCTCGGCGCCGGTCTGGGGCCGGCGGCCCTGACCCTGGTCGACCTCGCCCTGCGGCAGCAGCGGGCCGTGCACGTAAGCCGGGTTCGGCTGCTTGAGGTCGATGATGTCGGTGAAGCGGTTGGCGACCGGATTGGTCTCGTTGTTGCCGCCGCCGATCGTCAGCACCCGCTGGTCCTGCGCCGGCGGCAGCAGCACGCTCGCCGACTCGTCGCGTTCGTCCTTGGCCCGCAGGCCGGGGACGTCGGTGATGGTGTTGGCCTCGTAGTCGTAGATCGAGGCGCCGGTGCCGGGGGTGCCGTTGCCGAAGGTGTGGCTGCCGGAGTAGAAGAGGCGGCCGTCCTGCATGAGGATCATCGACGGGTACAGGCCCCAGTACGACCAGGTCTGGTTGACCTCGTTCATCGGGAGCCACTTGTTCTGTGCGGCGGAGAACTTCTCCGCGGTCACATTGCCGGTCGAGTCCTCCTTCAGGCCGCCGAAGGAGATGACGTCACCGTTGCCGAGGATGGTGGCCGACGGGTACCAGTGGCCGCCGTTCATGTCGTTGGTGCGCGTGTAGGTCTCGGTCTCCGGGTCGAAGACGAACGAGTCCTTCAGGCCCTGATAGCCGATCGAGCCGTCCGCCGACGGGTAGCCCTTGTTGCCCGACATGATCAGGATCTTGCCGTCCTGGAGCTGCACATGGCCCGCGCAGAACATGTCGACCGGCGTGGGAATCGTCTTGAAGGTGCCGGTCGCCGGATCGTAGACGGCCGAGGTGAAGGTGCCCGCCTCGAAGAGTGCCTCGTCGTTGCCCGAACCGGCGATGACGAGGACCTTGCCGTTGTGCATGACCACCGAGTGCATGGAGCGCACCGGGTTCTGCACCGGAAGGACGTCCCAGCGGCCCTTGAGGCACTCCTGCGGCGTTCCGGTGCAGGTGGGCTCCGGAGGCGGGACCGAGACCTCCTCCATCACGTAGTCGTCGGTGGTGACCGAGCCCGTGCCGTACACGGACACGCCCCACGCGATCCGGTCGGTGCCCGGCGGGACGGCCGGGGTGCGGACCTCGGCCCGCTGGTAACCGGCGCTCATCTCCAGGGTCTTCAGGTCCGTCCAGTACTGCCAGCCGGCCGTGGTGTCGTGCCGGAAGAGCGTGACGGAGGTGTCCGGGGTGGTCGACTTGTACCAGAGCGAGAGGTCGTACTGCCGGTCCGGCGTCACCTGCGGCGCGCAGGCCGTGGTCTCGGTGATCAGTGCCTTGCGGTCGCCGTCGACACGGCGGGTCAGCGAGACCTTCATCGCCTTGGTGCCGGAGTGGGCGTCGGCGACCGTCTCGAACGTGAAGTCGTTGTCACCCCAGCCGGACTTGGACCAGCAGGCCGGCATGTCACCCGTGCCCGCCGTCTCGAAGCCCGGGTTGGAGACCAGGTTGGGCGGACCGGCCTGGGCCGTCTGCGGGACGGACATCAGCAGCGCCGTGGTCATGGCGCCGACGGCGAGCAGGGCGGTTCTGCGTCTGCGTCGGCGGGAGATCCGGAGCGGTGGCGGCATGAGCGGGTTCCCTTCGTGCGGCTCTCTTCCGGGGTGATGACGGTGGGGGGTGGATCAGGAGCCGGCGACCCGCGCGTCCGGCCGGACGGCGTGCGGGGCGCCTTTCCTGCGCGGCAGATAGACCAGGGCCTCCGTCGCGGCGAAGCGCACGACGAACGTGGTCAGCAGCGCGAGCGCCGTCGCCGGAAGCACCGCCATGTCCAGCCAGGACACGAACAGCGCGATCAGCGGGATCCGCAGCAGCAGGTCGGCGTTGGCCAGCAGTGCGAAGCGGCCGGCCCGGTCCGCCCAGTGCCGGTGGCGTCTGCGGTCGCGGAACAGCAGCACCTCGATGAGCAGGAAGTTCCAGGCCACACCGAACTGGTTGGCCACGACCTCGGCCGGCAGGTAGTGCATGCCGGCGCCGGTCAGCACATGCAGCGCCAAGAGGTTCGGTACGAACCCGGTCAGCCCGATCAGACCGAACGCGACCATCCTGGCCATCGCGGACGCGGTGCGCAGCCCGCTGAGATGACCGAGGAACCGCATGCCCTCCTTCGCCGTCGACTTCGACTCGCCGGCGAACCGGTCCTGGAAGACGAACGGCACCTCGGCGACCGTCTCCGGGCGGCAGCGCACCGCCAGTTCCAGCAGGATCTTGTAGCCGAGCGGCTTCAGCGCGTCGGCCGTCACCACACTGCGCCGGATCGCGAAGAAACCGCTCATCGGATCGCTGATGCCGCGCAGCCGCCGCGGGAACAGTGCCTTGGTCAGCCACGTCGCGCCGCGCGAGACGGCGATACGGTAACCGCCGGCGAGGCCCTCGCGGCTGCCGCCGCGGATGTAGCGGCTGGCGACGACCAGGTCCGCGCCCGCGCGTTCGCCCGCCGCGACCAGGTCCGGTACCAGGGCGGGGGGATGCTGGAGGTCGGCGTCCATGACGACGATCCAGTCGGAGCCCGCCCTCCGCATTCCTTCGACGACGGCCCCGCCGAGGCCGCCGTCCGGAGTGTCCCGGTGCAGCACGTCGACCGGGAACGGGCAGTCCTGGGCGGCGCTGCGGATCACGTCCGGGGTGTCGTCGGTCGAGTCGTCGACGAACAGCACCTCGCAGGGCAGCCGGGACGGCACCGAGTCGGTGAGTCTGCGCAGCAGTTCACGGATGTTGCCGGACTCGTTGTAGGTGGGGACGACGATGGTGACGGCGCCGGGTTCGGCGACCTGGGTAGCACTCAGCTCCGGATCGCCGAGTTCCTCGGCGCCCGTACGGGGGGTGGTCACAGTTCGCCTCCAGCGATCCTGCGGATCTCGATACGGTCCTCGCCCGTGCCGAAGACGGCGACCGGCGTCGAGTGTTCGAGCGCGGACTTGACGTTGGGCAGGTCGACGGCGTCACGCCGTACGGTCGGTGACGACACGACGTAGTCGAGGTCGCGCCAGCCGCGCGGCATCGTCTTCGCCACCGCCGGGTCGAGGTCCGCCTTGTAGAACCAGATCGCCCCGGTGCCGGGCTCGAAACCGTCGTGCACGAGATCCAGCCAGAGGGCGTCGTCGACGAGCACGCGGGTGCCGGCCGGGTCGTCGACCTCGTTCTGCATCCACGCGGCCGCGGCGCGATAGGGGGCGTTGGCGTCGACGGTGAGCGCGGTCCGGTTGCCGTCGTACCAGCGGGGAGCGACGTACCCGGCCGCCGCCACGGCCAGCAGGGCCGCCGCGGTGAGGCGTGCGGCGCGCGCCCGGGCGAGCGGGGTGGACAGGCCGGGCCGGGCGGGCGCCGCGCCCGGGTTGCCGCGGCCGAGCACGGCGTGGGCCACGCCGGCCGCCGCTGCCGCAAGCACCAGCGCGAGGAACGGCAGCGCCTGGATCACGTACATCGCCGGGAGGTAGCCCGAGGGCCGCATCGCGACGACCGCGAGGATCGCCACCACCAGCGCCGGGCCGGCGAGTGCCCGTGCCGTGACCGACCAGCGGACCGTGACGAGTAGGAACACCGCGCCGGCCAGTCCGCCCAGCGGCAGAACGGTGTCGTAGTAGAGCCAGGAGGTGAGGACCCCGTGGGAGCCGGTGCCCTCGTCGAGGATGAACCCGGAACCGGGCCGGCTCATCTGGTAAGTGATGCCGTCGATCAGAGACACATGGCCGGCGCCGGGGAACAGTTCGCTGTTCAGCAGCGCGTACAGCGGATACGACAGGCCGATCAGCGCGCAGGCCGTGATCGCTCCGGTCACCGCGAACTTACGGGTGTCGCGGTGGCTGTGCCGCCACATAGTCACCAGCAGCGCGGGCAGCACCACCAGCATGGTCTCCTTGGTCAGCACGGAGACGGCGGCGGTGAGCCCCGCGGCGAAGTGGTGCCACAGGTGCCGGCTGGGCGACGCGGCCAGGCAGAACGCCAGCAGCATCCACATCACGGCGATGTTGTCGAGGAAGATCTCGCGCTGCAGCACGACGGACAGCGGCGAGAGACCGAAGAGGGCCATCGCCAGCCCGGCCGCCCATCGCGGCAGGAACAGCCGGCGCGCCAGCACGTACAGCAGCACCGCGCACGCCGCGCTGACCGCCAGCATCGCGAACCGCATGGAGGCGACGCTCATCGTCTCCGGGGCGATCAGCGAGGGTATCCAGGTCAGGAACGCTATCTGTATCCAGCCGAGCGGCGGATGGTCGTACCAGTACGTGTAGTGGGCGAGCCCTTCGCCCTGCTGGACCGCCCACGCCTGGGCGAGGTAGGTGCCCTCGTCGTCGCTGAGCGTAGGGAACTGGGTGATGTTCCAGCCCTGCACGAGCAGGATCACGCACAGGAGCGCGCCGCACAGCAACAGGTCGGGCCGCGATGTGCGGAACCGTACGACCGGGCGGACGTACGCGGGCGCGGTGGTGGCCTTCGCCTTCGCGGGTGCGGCGGATACCGGCTCGGTGGCTTCAGGGGCCGGAGGCAGTGTGGTCGTCACCGCAGGGCGTCCTCTCTGGTCCCGGACACCTCGGTGAGGTGCGCGCCTACATGGCTGGTGAGTTCCCACTCGTTACGGCCGCGCTGCTCCCGCCAGACCGCGCGCACGGCGGCGCCGGCGAGGAGGATCTGGTAGAAGGGGCCGCCGACGACGAGCTTGACGTAGTGGATCGCACGGACCCGCAGGCCGTACTGCTTGCCGAAGTCGTGCAGTCCGACGATCTCGAAGACGAAGGTGACCATCGCCGTGATCAGCGGCAGGAAGGTCACGATGGCGACCCCCACCGGCACGTCGAGGAAGAGCGCGATCGCGACGTTGACCGGGATGACCACACCCGAGTACGCCTGGAGGAACGGCGTCATCAGGGTGTAGCGGGCCAGCATGCGCTGCCCGCGCCCGGGCAGTTGCTTCCAGTCCTTCTTCCGGTAGACCTGAAGGAACCCCTGGTTCCAGCGGGTGCGCTGCTTGAGCAGGCTCATCAAAGTGCCCGGGGTCTCCTCCCGGGTGACCATGTCGCTGTCGTACGCGACGACGACCTTCTTGCCGACGGACGACAGCCGCACGCCCAGGTCGCAGTCCTCCGCGAGGCAGTTCGGGTCCCAGCCGCCGGCCTCGCGCAGCACCGGGGTGCGTACGAAGACGGTGTTGCCGCCGAGCGGGATGAAGCCCTTCTGCGCGTGCAGGTGGAGCCTGCTGCGGAACCAGAAGAAGTACTCCAGGCAGTTGCGCAGGCTGTACCAGCTGGAGTGGAAGTTGATCAGCTGGACCCCGCCCTGCACCACGTCGGCGCCGGTGGAGGTGAAGGCGTGGTCGACGTGGGCCAGCAGCTCCGGGTGAACCTGGTCCTCGGCGTCGAACACCCCGACGATGTCGCCGCGGCAGTGCGGCAGTGCCGTGTTGAGCGCTTTCGGTTTGTTCTTGGTCTCGTGCGTGTCGGTGATGACCCGCACCCGCACGGGATCGCGGGCGGCGGCGCGTTCGGCGACCGCCGCGGTCTCCGGGTCGTCGTGTCCGACGATCACGATGATCTCGAAGTTGGAGTGGCTGGACTCCAGCAGCCGCTCGATGGTGTGCTCCAGCACCGCCTGCTCGTGGCGGGCCGGCAGCAGCAGCGAGAAGGAGAGACCGACCCCTCCGTCGGGCCGGTCGAACCGTGTCGCCGCGAGAGTCTCCGGCGTACGCCAGGCGTGCATCTGCCACCACAGCGTGAACGCCGCCATCCAGAAGAGCGCCACGGAAATGGCAGCAATGAACAGCGATATGAGCATTAATGGCCCCCCTGCCACTGTGCCGCGGCAGGACCCCCCTGGCCGTCGGCACGTACTTCCCCCACGCGCGTCACTCCCCAGTACGCGCGCCAACTCATCTGCGTTCAGGACAATAGAGGCGGAGGATTTCGTTCCGGGGCCCGACGGATAAATTCAGCTGTTCTCGTCTCAGTCGGTGAGTTTCCGGGCAAGTTCTGTTGCGTTTGTGGTCGGTGAATCGCACACGAAACCACGGCAGACGTAAGCGGCCGAACTGCCGTTCACCAAAGGACGGTCCCGCAGCAACGGAAACTCGTCGCTGCCCGGCTCCCCCACCGCGACCGCCGCCCCCGGCGCCGTGCCCATCAGTGCCGTCAGATGCAGCTCCCGCGTCGCCGGGTCGCCCTGGGGGCCGACGACCGCCACCTCGCGCGGTCCGTCCAGCAGCGCCTCCGCGACGGCGAGACCCCAGCCGACGAACCGCGGGGCACGCGGACCGAGCCCCTTCACCACGCCCAGCGCCCCTTCCGCCGCGGTGCGATGGCCCTCCGAGCCGGTGTGCGCGGCGTACGTCAGCAGCGCGCCGGCCGCCGCCGACCAGCCCGAGGGAGCAGCGTTGTCCGTGGGGTCCTGCGGGCGGCGGATCAGGGGCTCCGCGTCGTGGGCGGTGTCGTACAGCTGGCCGCCCTCTCCCGTGAACCGGTCCATGACCATGTCCAGCAGGAAGCCCGCGAACTCCAGCCAGCTGCCCTCGCCGCCGACCGCCGCGAGCGCCAAGAAGCCCTCCGCGACGTCCGCGTAGTCCTCCAGCACACCGGCGTTCGCCCCGGCCGTGCCGTCCTTGGACGTGCGGTGCAGGCGGATTCCACCCGCCTCGAAGTCCATGTGCACCCGCACCAGCAGGTCCGCGGCCTCCGTGGCGCGCTCGACGAGGTCCGGCCGGCCGAAGAACGCGCCGGTCTCGGCGAGCGCGGCGATCGCGAGCCCGTTCCAGGCGGCCACCACCTTGTCGTCGCGTCCCGGGCGCGGCCGCTCCTCACGGGCCGCGAGGAGCCGGGCGCGCAGGTCCGCGTCCGGTTCGCCGACGGGCAGTCGCAGCACCGACGAACCCTCCTCGAAGGTGCCCTCCTCGGTCACCGCGAAGAGCTCCGCCGCCCGTGCACCGTCCTCGTCGCCGAGCACCTCGCGCAGCTCCGCGGGTGTCCACACGTAGAAGGCGCCCTCGGCGTGGCCGCCGTCCGCCGTGTCGCTGTCCGCGTCCAGCGCGGAGGCGAAGCCGCCCTCCGACGTCCGCATCTCGCGCACCAGGAAGTCGGCGGTCTCCAGCGCGACCCGCTTGGCCAGATCGCTGCCCGTGGCACGCCACAGGTGGGCGTAGACCCGGCACAGCAGGGCGTTGTCGTACAGCATCTTCTCGAAGTGCGGGACGACCCACTCGCGGTCCACCGAGTAGCGGGCGAACCCGCCGCCGAGCTGGTCGTAGATGCCGCCGCGGGCCATCGCCTCGCAGGTGTCGGCGGCCATCTGCAGCGCACCCTCGGCGCCCGTGCGCGCGTGGTGCCGCAGCAGGAACTCCAGGACCATCGACGGCGGGAACTTCGGCGCACCGCCGAAGCCGCCGTGCCGCTCGTCGTAGTCACGGGTCAGTCCGAGCAGGCCCTGTGCCAGTTCCTCCTCGCCGGGCACCCCGTCGCCGCCGACCACCAGCGACCGCGCGGCCAGATCGGAGGCGATCCGCTGCGCGACCTCCCCGACCTCGTCCCGTCGGCCGGTCCAGGCGTCGCTGACGCCCTCCAGCACCTGCCGGAAGGACGGCATGCCGTGGCGGGGCTCGGGCGGGAAGTAGGTCCCGAAGTAGAAGGGCTTCCCGTCGGCCGTCATCCACACGGACATCGGCCAGCCGCCCTGCCCGGTAGCGGCCTGCACGGCCTCCATGTAGACGGCGTCGACGTCCGGCCGCTCCTCGCGGTCGACCTTGATGTTGACGAAGTGCTCGTTCATGTACGCGGCGGTCCCCGCGTCCTCGAAGCTCTCGTGCGCGAGGACATGGCACCAGTGGCAGCTGCTGTACCCGACGCTCAGGAAGACCGGCACGCCGCGCCGCCTCGCCTCCTCGAAGGCAGCGGGCTCCCACTGCCACCAGTGGACGGGGTTGTCGGCGTGCTGGAGGAGGTAGGGGGACGTGGCCTGCGCAAGTCGGTTCGCCATACCTCCATCCTTGCGCACGGCGACCGGGGACGCGGCGCGGCACCTCGGGGCGTGGCGCCGGCCGTCACCGCCGGCGGTCCGGTCAGGGGCGCCGGTGTCGTCCCAGCCCCCCGGCCCGGAAGGTCAGCGCCGGCCGGTACGCGCGACGAAGGCGGTCCACGCGTCCCGGCCGAGGGTGAGGGCGGGCAGTGACGTGTCCTTGGAGTCGCGGACGTGGACGGCGAGGGGGGTGGTGGCGACCTCGACGCAACTGGAGTCCGGTTCGCTGCTGCTGTAGCTGCTCTTCGACCACCGCAACGAGGGTGCGGGTGTGTCGGTCATGTCTCCCCCAGCACTTTTTCGATGAAGGCCAGAGACTCATGAGGAGTCAGCGCCTGTGCCCGGATGATTCCATACTGGATTTCGAGCGGCTGCACCTCCTGCGGGTGCGAGACCAGGCGCGAGAACCGCTGTACGTCGACATGACCGACCGTCGATCCGTCCTTGATCTTGAGCAGCTGGAAGGGCCCTGCCATTCCTGCGTGATCGCGCCTCTCGGTCGGCATGACCTGGATCTCGACATGCCGAAGGCTGCCGATCTCCAGCAGTCGCTCCAACTGTCGACGCCATACCGCCTGGCCTCCGAGAGGGCGGCGGAGCGTCACTTCCTCCTGCACGAAGCTGATGATCGGCGCAGGGTGGTTGGTATAGACGGACTGCCGAGCGATGCGCGCCGCCACGCCTTGCTCCACCACTTCATCGCTGAGGACCGGGCGACGCATGTGGAACAGTGCGCGGGCGTACTCCTCGGTCTGCAACAAGCCGTGCACGTTATGGCTTTCGTACGCCCCCAACTCGACCGCTTCGTTCTCCAGCCTGGCCAGATCACGGACCCTTTTCGGATAGCGGGCCTCGGCGACGTCCTGCTTCATCGCCGCGATGATGCCGCCCGCGTCCAGCACCTCGTCCGCCTTGTCGAGGAACTCGGGCTTCGGCACGCGTCGTCCGCGCTCTACGGACGACACCTGTTCCTCGCCGTAGCCGATCGCCGCGCCGAGTTCGCTCTGGCGGAGTCCGGCTCGCTCACGCCACGCCTTGATCTGGCGGCCCACGGCCTTCAGGACGGCAACGGACTCGTCATCGGCGGCGTGGCTGGTCACATCCTCCATGGGCATGGCCTTTCGCAGTGGGCACTTGACCGGCGTACAGCCCGGACAGCACCCGCCCGCCCCCGGACAGAAGCGGCACGTCCTGCCGCCGAGACTGTTCAGCCTATGCACGGGCGACCACGCTGAGTGACGTGAACCAGGAAATCACCCGAACCGGCACCTCCGCTCCCGAGGCCGTCCCCGTTCCCGTCCGACACGTCACCATGATGCTGTCCGCCACCCACCGAGGCGCACACCTCGCCCGGCGGCTGGCCGTCGCGCATCTCGCGGACTGGGGGCGGCCGTGCGATTCGGCCGCCCAGATCGTCGCCGAGCTGGCCGCCAACGCGATCACCCTCGGGCGCGCCCCGGGGCGGGACTTCCGCATGAGCCTGACGCTGGCCGCCGACGGCACCGTACGGATCGAGGTGACGGATGCGCGCGGTGAACGGCTGCCCGTCACCACCGCGCCCGCCCCGCACGCGGAGTCGGGGCGCGGACTGCTGCTCGTAGCGGCGCTGGCGGACCGGTGGGGCGTCACGGAGGGTCCTGCGCCGTGCAAGACGGTCTGGGCCGAATTGAACCAACTCGCCCCGGTCGAACCGGAACAGGGGTGCCGCGTCGCGGTGGAGCGCGACCCGGTCTCCCGCGCGGTCAAGGAGTAAAGAATCTGGGAGAGAACCCTCCCTACCCACCCCCGCCCCCTGCGTCACCCGCTCGGGTGATTGAGGCCAACCCGGCTGGCGCATATGCCCGTTCGCGGTGCACGCTCGGCACACAACCTCACAAACGCAACGGCCCCCGGCCGGGACGGGCATCCCGATCGAGGGCCTCACCACCCAGGAAGTCGAGCCTTCCCGATGGCTGATCCGCAGCTTAACGCGCTCCCGCGCGCCCTGTCCCTCGTTCCCACCTCCGGTGTCCGGCACGTCAACGTCCGCCACCCGGAGCGCTTCACCGTGGTCGGGAACCACCTCGCGCAGCACGAGAACCTGTCCCTCACGGCCATCGGACTGGCCACCCACGTCCAGTCCCTCAAGGCCGGGACGGTCATCTCCATCCGGGCCCTCGCCCAGCGTTTCCCCGAGAGCGAGAAGCGCATCGGCGACGCCTTCAACGAACTGGAGGCGGAGGGGTACATCGCCCGGATCCGTGTCCGGCTCCCGTCCGGCGCTCTGGTGACCGTCACCGTCTCGTACAACAACCCGCCCGCGATGCGGGACCGGGTGCCGGCCGACGACGCGCCCGCCCGGCCGGAACCGGTCACGGAGCCGCCCCCGGCAGCGGCCCCCGCTCCGGCCCCGGTTCCCGCCCGGGCATCTGCCCCACCTGCGCCCGTGCCGACGCCGCCGGTACCCGAACCGGTGAGCCCGGCGGCCCACCGCCTGCTCGCCGGGCTGCGCGCCACCGACCCCCGCCTGCTGCTCTCCGTCCCGGACATCCGCCGTCTCGCGCCGGGCGTGGACCGCTGGCTGGATCGCGGCATCGACCCCAAGGCCGTCCACCGCACGCTCACCGCCGCCCTTCCGGACGGGCCGATCTTCCGCCCGGCGGGGCTGCTCGCCCACCGCCTCACGACCCTCCTCCCACCCCCGCTCCCGGCGGCGGCACCGGCCGCGCCGCGCCCCGACCCCCTCCAGAACTGCGACGACTGCGACCGGGCCTTCCGCGCGCCCGGACCCGGCCGTTGCCGCGCCTGCGAGCCCACGCCGCACGCCATCGGCGCGGCGGCGTGAAGAGACGCCCAACCGGGACGGGGACGTGTTCACCGGCGTGGTGAGGGCCGTCGCGCCCTTCACCGTCGAGGTCGACCTCGACGCGCTCTGAGTGCGCGCCGGCGAACCCGCCCGCCCGGCCCGCGCCCGGTCAGCGCACCGGGCGGTAGGTCGCGATGATCACACCGCTGCTCGTCGGCTCGGCGCTCACCAGCTCGAGCTTCTTCATCGCGGCGTCGTCGGCGAACAGCTTCTTGCGCCCCTCTCCGGCCACCACCGGGTGGATCAGCAGGACCAGCTCGTCCAGCAGGTCCTGCTCCAGCAGCGAGCGCACCAGCGTCGGGCTGCCGGCGACGGTGATGTCCTTGCCCTCGCCCGACTTGAGTTCCTCGACCGCAGCCGCGAGATCCCCCTTGACCAGCGTGCTGTTCGACCAGTCGTCGACGCCGTCAAGCGTCGAGGAGAACACGTACTTCGGCGATTCGTTGATCCACTTGGCGAAGCCGGCGTCCTCGCCGCTGGTCACGGTGGGCCAGTACCCGGCCCATTCGGTGAACGTCACCCGGCCCAGCAGGATCGTGTCGGCCGTCTCCAGCGTGTTGGCCATCGCCGCGCCCATCTGCTCGTCGAACGCGAACTGCCACTCGTTGGGGGCCTGTGCGACACCGTCGAGCGAGATGAACAGACCCGAGACAACCTTGCGCATGATTCCTCCATGATGAGTGCGGAGTCCGCCTCCGTGCCGGCCCTGACGGCGCTCCGGCCGGGACGGGCCGGCCCCTTCGGCCACGTCGTGAACACTAGGCCGGGGCCGCGGCTCAGGTCTTGTACAGAAGCGACAGCGGCTCCGCGTGGTCCGGGACACTCAGCCGAGTGGCGCTCCGGCCGATGTACCGACTCAAGGACCGTGCCAGGTGCGGCTGGTCGAAGAACCCCAGCCGGTGGACGACGTCCTGGGCCGGCACCCCCTCCTGGACCAGTACCGCGGCCTGCCGTGCGCGCTGGATCTGCCGGACGGCGCCCTGTGTCAGGCCCGTCGCCGCGACGAAACGCCGCTGCAGGGTGCGGTCGGAGACGTCCGGACGGGCGCCGCCGAGCACAGCGGGCACGATCGGGTCCTGGTCCACGATCCCCTCCCGCACCATCCGCAGGACGAACGCCTCCGCGTTGTCGTAGTCCGGCACGTGCCAGGCCGAACCCTTCAGCCAGAGCGAACGTCGCGTCACGTCGGGGATCTCCGCGTTGCCGCCCACGAGACTGCTCACAGGGAGGTGCGGCATCGAGGTACCCAGCGCGAAACTGATCCCGAAGAAGACCGCGTCATCCGGCACCGGCGCCTGGGACGCCCTCGGCTCCGGGCCCAGCACGGCGGCCTGTGCCCGGCCCTGGTGCTCCCAGAACACCAGCTCCCAGTGGGCCGTCGCGACCGACATCATCCGGGCGACGTCGTCGCTCCGGCTGCGCCACACCCGCTCGATGTACGGCAGCTCCGACGTCCGGCTCTCGATCACCAGACTCATCCCGGTCCCTTTCGCACGGCCCGGACCCCGAAATCCCGGAATCCCGGAAGAGCTGCCAGTCTGACACCCCCGCTCACCCCCTCCCCCGCCGGAACCCCTCGCACTTCCTCCCCACGCCGACGACACTTGACGGGCCGATGGATGGGTAGCGACACGAAATCCGGGTCTTCTAGGGGGACGCACATGCGGGACAGCCACCGGGCTGAAGCGGAACGGCTGCTGGCACGAGCGGTGGAGGAGGAGGTGCGGCGCTCGGGCGGCAGCTCGGACGCCGGGACGCTGCTCGCGCGAGGGCGTGCCGCTCTCGACTCGATGGCGGCCGGCGCGAGCGAGGAGTACGCGGCCTACGAACAGGCGCTCACCGAGGCCGAAGCCGGGCAGCAGCCGCTGTCGCAGCGCTTCAGCCGCGAAGCGCTCGGCGCTCCGGTGCTGGTCACCGCCGTCGCCGCCGTCGCGGCGATCGGCGCCGACGTGGCCCTCGGCACGGCGACGGGCACCGCGCTCGGGGCGGGTGCCGTCGTGGCCGTCGCCGGTGCGGCGACCACCGTCGCCAAAGTGACCGCCGCGCACTGGCCCGCGGCGCACCGCAGGGCGGGAGCACTCGCGCAGCCCGGCGGCGTGGAGCAGCTGCGGCTCCAGTGGCTGACGGCGCTGGAGGTACGGGGCATCCGCCCGTTCCTGGACCAGCAGCGGATGCTGGCCGCGTCGGCCCGGCCCGCGAAGAAGGCTTCCGTCGTGCCGCAGTTGCGCGGCGCCGACCGGTCGGCGGCGGCACGGCGCAGGTCCGTGCTGGAGCAGTCGTTCGGTCATCTGCCCGATCCAGGGGGCCCGTTCGCCGGGCGCCGCTCGCAGATGGCGCAGATCACCCAGTGGGTGCACGCGGCCCGCGCGGCGACGCGGACCCTTCCGGTGGTGGTGGTGCTCCACGGCGATCCGGGCTCGGGACGCACGACGCTCGCGGTGCGCGCCGCCCACCACCTCAAGGACCTGTTCCGCGGCGCGTGCGTGGTCGACCTCCGGGGCGACGGCGAGCAGCCGCTGCCGACCCGTGACGCGCTGCTGCACCTGCTGAACCGGCTCGGTGCGCCGCGCGAGCAACTGCTCTTCCGTGAAAGCGCCTCCGCGGAGCAGCAGGTGCGGAGGCTGAGCGAGCTGTACCACCAGTATCTGACCGGGCTGCCGGTGACGGTGGTACTCGACGACGCGAGCGACCCGGACCAGGTGCGCACGCTGCTGCCGGAGCGGTCGGACAGCCTGGTGCTGGTGACGACCCGCGCGCCGCTCGACCTGCCCGACGACATCCCGGCCCGGGTGCACCAGTTGCCGGTCGAGGCGCTGGACGCAGCGGGCGCGGAGGAACTGCTGCGGTCCGCGGCGGCCGGGTCCGCACCGGGGCCGTACGACGTCCGGTCCGCGGACGAGGTCCGCGAGCTGTGCGGCGGACTGCCGCTGGCGCTGCGGACGGCCGGCTCCTCGCTGGGCGAGCGTTCCGCGGACGCTCTGGCCGCCGACCTCCGTGCCCTGGGGCCGCTTGACCCGGTCGAGCGGGCGCTGCGGCTGCGCTACACCGACCAGCCGGAGCAGGCGCGGCGACTGCTGCGCCGGCTGGCGCTGGCGGGCCGGGCCTCGCTCGGCCCGGCGGCGGCCGCGGCGCTGCTGGCCACCGACGAGAAGGAGGCGAAGCGGCTGCTGGCGGCGCTCGCCGAGGCGGGGCTGATCGACCATGTGCGCTCGGGGCGCTACCGGCTGCACGACGCGGTGCGCAGCTTCGCCAGGAACCGGCTCATGGACGAGGAGGACGCCGCCGACCGCGGCGCGGCGCAGGAGCGGCTGATCCGGAACTACGCGGAGCTGGCGGGCGCGGTGATCCGGATGGTCGACGGCAAGATGTCGACGCGGGCCGGGCAGTTCGGGGCGTACGGCTTCCCCTCGCTGGACGCGGCGCTCCGCTGGCTCGACGACGAGTCGAGCTTCATCACCTCGGCGCTGCGGCACGCGGAGGGTGTGGACCAGCAGGCCGTGCTCGGGCTGCTGGGCGCGCTGTGCGACTACTGCCTGCTTCGCGGGGACCTGTACCGGCTGGGCGAGATCAGCGAGCTCACCCAGGCCGTCGACCAGGGTCTGCTGGAGCGCTCCGTGCGCTGGCGTACCGGCATCGCGGCCCGGCAGCTCGGCGAGCTGGACAAGGCGCGTACGACGCTGTCGTCGGTGGTGGGCCTGTACCGGGAGGCGCACCACGACGCCGGTGCGGCGCTCGCGCTGTGCTCGCTCGGGATCACCCTGCACCACCAGGGCAACCTCACGGAGGCGGCGGCGAAGCTGCACGAGGCGATCGCGCTGCAGGACTCGCAGGAGCAGGCGGAGGACCGTGCCTGGTCGCTGCACGCGCTGGCCGCCGTGGAGCGCGACCGGGCGAATCTCGCCGAGGCGCTGCGGCTGCTGGAGACGGCGCTGGCGCTGCACCGGGAGGGGGAGTCCCTGCACGGCGAGGCGTGGTCGCAGTTCCAGCTGGGCCAGGTGTTCCTGCGCACGGGCGACGTGCCCGCCGCCCGGACGGCGCTGGAGGTGGCCCTCGACCTGTACGGCCGTACCCGGGACGGCCGCGGTGAGGCATGGGCGCTGACCCAGCTGGCACGTGCCCTGCTCGTCGACGGCGACCCGGCACCCGCGGTGGACGACCTGCG
Source organism: Streptomyces sp. WAC00040 (assembly GCF_056835925.1). Classification (NCBI taxonomy): domain Bacteria; kingdom Bacillati; phylum Actinomycetota; class Actinomycetes; order Kitasatosporales; family Streptomycetaceae; genus Streptomyces; species Streptomyces sp. WAC00040. The sequence goes on along the minus strand of NZ_JAKQZE010000001.1, from coordinate 2,766,926 downwards.
CCGGGCGCTGGCCAGGCACCGCGAGAACGAGGACGCCCGCGGTGAGGCGTGGACGCTGTACTACCTGGGCCAGGCCCTGGAGGAGTCCGGCGACCGCGACCAGGCGGTACGGGAGCTGGAGCGGGCGCGGACGATGTTCTCCCGGATGCGGGACGTGTACGGGCTGGCCTGCGCCCGGCACCATTCGGGCCGGGTCACCCGCGACCAGCTCGCGGCCAGGACGGGCAGCCTGCGCAACTCGGGCTTCGCCCGCCAGCTCCTCGTCGACGCCCGCGCGGACTTCGCCCGGATCGGCGTCGCGCACGGCGAGGCGTGGACGTGCCTGGAGCTGGCGATGATCGACGCCGGGAACAGCCGCGCGCCGCAGGCGCTGGAGCTGTGCGACGAGGCGGCGGCCCTGTTCGCCTCGTACGGCGACGAGCGCGGCGGCGACTGGGCCCGTTTCCTGCGCTGCACGCTGTTGCCGTACGCCTCGCCCGGCGGCATCGAGGTCGGCACGGTCGTGGCCCAGGAGGAGCTGTCGCTTCTGATGGCGGCCGGGCACGCGTCGCGTGACGCGAAGCTGGAGGACTGCGCGGAGGCGCTGGCGGTGCTGCTGGAACGCGGGGTGCGCCTGGAGGACGGCTGGCAGGCGTGGCAGCTGGGCCTGGTCCCGAACCGGCACGCGCGGGAGGTCATGGGGGTGCCGGTGGAGGCGGGCCGCTAGCTGTTATTGATCACGAGCGGCGGAACGGGGCGGCCTGCGGCCCGTTCAGGGCGACGCCAGGCGCAGGGCCAGAGATGCCGCTGCCAACAGGAGGAACGGCAGCGGGGCGGGCAGATGGGCCCAGCGGCCCGAGCGTGCGATCACGATCACTGCACCCACGTAGTAGAGGATCAGCCCGACCGACGCCGCGACGGCGATCGGGACCCACCCGATGCCGATCAGCAGCCCCAGAACACCCGCCCCTTTCAGCATGCCCAGTACGGGCACCCAGGTGAGCGGCACTCCGTAACTCGCCAGGTTGTCGAGCATCCACCGGGGTCGGATCAGGTGATTGGCGGCGGAGTAGCCGCTGGTCGCGGCGGCGAGAAGGGTGACGACGAGGTAGGCCGTGAACATGACCGGGCTCCAGGCAGACGGAACGATGACGACCGGGCCGCGCTGACGCCCCGTGACTTCAACCCTGGCGAGTGGGCCACCGGCGCGTCCAATAGCCGTTTCCATAACCTGGCGGCATGGACATCGACACCCGGTTGCTGCGTTCCTTCGACGCCGTGGCAGAGGAGGGGAACCTGACGCGCGCCGCACAGCGGCTCTTCGTGGCGCAGCCGACCCTGACCAAGCAGATCAAGCAGCTGGAGAACCAGCTCGGTGTGCCGCTGTTCATCCGCTCCCGGGCAGGAATGGAGCTCACGGCGGCGGGCCGTGCCCTGGCCGGCGCGGCGGCCGGGGTGCTGTCCCACTGGGACCGGGCGGTACGGGAGGCACGGGGTGCGGCCGGGCGGGAGGCCCGTGTCCTGCGGGTCGGGTTCGTCGCCAGCGCGGCCAACGAGGCGACGCAGCGCATCCTTACGGAGTTCGCACGCCTACGCCCGGACTGGCAGGTCTCCCTGCGGCACACCGACTGGACCGACCCGTCCGCGGGCCTCGCCGACGGAGAGGTGGACACCGCACTGGTCCGCCTGCCGTTCCCCGGCGAGGACGCCTTCCGCGTCGAAGTCCTCTTCACCGAACCCCGCTGGGTCGCCCTGTGGGACGCCCATCCGCTGGCCGCGCTGGACGAGGTCCCGTTCGACCGGCTGCGCGACGAGCCCTTTGTGGCGGCGCCCCTCGAAACCGGGCCCTGGCGGGACTTCTGGGTCGGCGACGACGCTGACGACGGCCGCACCGCACCGATCGGGGCCGTCGCCCGCAACACGGACGAATGGCTGGCGGCGATCGCGGGCGGCCAGGGCATCAGCCTCACGCCTGCGGCCTCCGCCCGCTTCTACCCCCGCCCCGGCGTCACCTATCGCCCGGTCAGCGGCCTCACCCCCACCCGCGTCGGCGTCGCCTGGAACCCGGCCGCGACCACCGACCCGGCAGTCCAGGACTTCGTCCGCTCCTGCCTCACGGAAGCCGGTGGCGGCCCGCCCGCCTCCCGGGCCGGTGCGGGGCGCGGGGATGTGGCCGAGGAGGGGCCGGTGGTGCTCCCGGTGCACCTGCCGTCCGCGCCCGGCCACGCCGAGGTCACGAGACAGCACAAAGCGTGATTCCACGGCACCATTCGGTGCGTGGAATCACGCCGGCAACGATGTACGGCCGGTCAGGCCGCCGAGCCGCGGGCCTGCTTCTCCGTGGCCCCGGCCGTCTCCGGGTCGGGGGCCTCCTCGAAGTTCACCCGGCCCATGTGGCGGTTCATGGACTTCATCAGGGCCCACACGCCCACGGCCAGTGCCGCGAAGACGAGAAAGCCGAGGACACCTGGGGTGACCTTGTTCTCGTCGAGCTCCTTGGCGAGGGTGGCCATGTGCGTCATTGCGAGGTGTGCGCTTGCGCTCATGTCAGGCATTGTCCCGGATGCCCGCGAAGAGGTCGTCCTCGGGGAGGGAGGTTTCGACGAGCGACTTCGCGAGCTCGTACTCCTCCGTCGGCCAGACCTCCTTCTGGATCTCCATGGGGACGCGGAACCAGCCGCCCTCCGGGTCGATCTGCGTGGCGTGCGCGATCAGCGCCCGGTCACGGGTCTCGAAGAAGTCGGCGCAGGGAACGTACGTGGTCAGCGTCCGCTCCGCGCGCTGGAACTCCTTCCAGCGCTCGAGCCACTCGCCGTACGGCGACTCGAGACCGCGCTCGAGCAGTGCCTCGTGGAGGGCGACGGTGCGGGGACGGTTGAAGCCCTGGTTGTAGTAGAGCTTCTGGGGCTGGAAGGCCGGCCCGTACTCGGACTCGGGGAACTTCTCCGCGTCGGCAGCGCCCTCGAAGGCCACCATCGTGATCTTGTGGGTCATGATGTGGTCGGGGTGCGGGTAGCCGCCGTTCTCGTCGTAGGTCGTGATGACCTGGGGACGGAAGTCGCGGATCCTGCGGACCAGCTCACCGGCCGCCTTGTCGACGTCCTCGAGGGCGAAGCACCCCTGCGGGAGCGGCGGCAGCGGGTCGCCCTCCGGCAGCCCGGAGTCGACGAAGCCGAGCCAGTCCTGCTTCACCCCGAGGATCTCGCGGGCCTCGTCCATCTCCTTCCTGCGTACCTCGTGGATGTTCTCCTCGATATAGGCGTCGCCCTGGAGCTTGGGATTGAGGATGGAGCCGCGCTCGCCTCCCGTGCAGGTCACGACCAGCACGTCCACCCCCTCGGACACATACTTGGCCATCGTCGCCGCGCCCTTGCTCGACTCGTCGTCGGGGTGGGCGTGCACGGCCATCAGTCGCAGCTGCTCAGTCAAGACTCGATCCTCAATGAATAGTCGCGTCGTGCAACTTCTATAGTGACCGAATCGGCGGACGGAAAATTCCTGCCTCCGGCTCTCGAGAGGAACGATCATGGCGGCTGTCGGCGAAAAGCTTCCGCAGGGGCGCTACGGGCGCACGGCGGACGAGCGCGCGGACCGCAAGCTGAGGATCGTGGGGGCCGTCCTCGGCGCCTGCATGCTCGCTGTCGTCGGCTGGTTCGGCTACGACTACGTCTCCGGTACGCGCATCAGCGCCGAGGTGATCAAGTTCGACGTCATGGAGGGCGCCGACGAGGTCCAGGTCCATCTCGAGGTCCGCAAGGACGCGGGGACCGCCGGCAGCTGCACGGTGCGGGCCCTCGCGGAGGACGGCGCCGAGGTCGGCCGGCTGGACGTGGCGATCGGCCGGGAGGGTGAGAACCGCATCGACGAGGTCGTGAAGATCCGTACGACGCGGCAGGCGACGAGCGCCGAGCTGATGGGCTGCAACGCCGCGTGACACCCCGGCCCCCGCACCGAGCAGGGGGCTGAGCAGGGGTTCTGCATTTCACGAGGCCTTTGTCCTCCCCCTTTCCCGCCGGAATTGTTAGGCTCGTGGTTTCGCCCGCCCATGGGGGTACATCTTTGTGGGTAGGGCGATGCTTTGTATTCCCAGTACCTACGAGGAGCACCTGTGACCCAGACCAGCGACAACGTCACCTGGCTTACCCAGGAGGCGTACAACCAGCTCAAGGCCGAGCTGGAGTACCTGTCTGGTCCCGCGCGCACCGAGATCGCCAAGAAGATCGAGGCGGCGCGCGAGGAGGGCGACCTGCGGGAGAACGGCGGGTACCACGCGGCCAAGGAGGAGCAGGGCAAGCAGGAGCTCCGTGTGCGCCAGCTGACCCAGCTCCTGGACAACGCCAAGGTCGGCGAGGCCCCGGCGGACGACGGCGTCGTCGAGCCCGGCATGGTCGTCACGATCGCCTTCGACGGCGACGAGGACGACACCCTGACGTTCCTGATGGCCTCGCGCGAGTACGCGAGCGCGGCCATCGAGACGTATTCGCCGCAGTCGCCGCTGGGCGTCGGCGTGAACGGCAAGAAGGTCGGCGACGACGCCGAGTACGAACTGCCGAACGGCAAGAAGGCCGCGGTGAAGATCCTCGCGGCGAAGCCCTACTCGGGCTGAGCAGGACGCAGACGACGAAGGGGCCGGACCGCGGAAGCGGTCCGGCCCCTTCGTGTGCCGGTCAGGCGGCGGAGCGGTATTTGCGGACCGCCAGGGTGCGGAAGACGACCAGGATCAGCAGCGACCACAGCGCCGAGGCCAGTACCGGGTGCTGCATGGGCCAGGCGTCGGGCGCCTTGAAGCCGGGCGGCAGATTGCCGAACAGCTCGCGGCATGCCTGCACGGTCGCGCTGAACGGGTTCCACTCGGCGATGGTCTGCAGGAAGCCCGGCATGTTGTTGGCGTCCACGAAGGCATTCGAGATGAACGTCAGCGGGAACAGCCAGATCAGTCCGCCGGAGGTGGCGGCCTCCGGCGTGCGGACCGAGAGGCCGATCAGCGCGCCGATCCAGGAGAACGCGTATCCGAGGAAGAGCAGCAGCAGGAAGCCGAGCAGCACCTTGCCGATGTTCTCGTGGACCCGCCAGCCGAGGATCAGAGCGACGACCGCGAGCACGACGAGCGTGAACGCCGTCTGCACGAGGTCGGCGAGGGTGCGGCCGGTGAGAACCGCGCCGCGCGCCATGGGCAGCGAACGGAAGCGGTCGATGAGGCCCTTGTGCATGTCGTCGGCGATGCCGGCGCCGGCGCCCGCCGTGGCGAAGGTGACGGTCTGGGCGAAGATGCCCGCCATCAGGAACTCGCGGTAGTCCTGCGGCGAGATGGAGCCGCCGACCTGGATGGAGCCGCCGAAGACGTACGTGAAGAGCACCACGAACATGATCGGCTGGAAAAGTCCGAAGATGATCATCTCGGGGATGCGCATCATCCGGATCAGGTTGCGCTTGGCCACCACCAGGGAGTCCCTGACGGACTGGCCGACGCCGCCACGGGGGCGGGGAGCCGCGAGCGGCGGCGCGGTCTGCGTGGTGGCGCTCACTTGGCGCCCTCCTTCCTGGCGCTGCGGCCGGCGGCGTCTTCCGAGTCCGCGCCGCCGTTGGCCTCTTCCGCCTCCGCCGCGTGGCCGGTGAGCGAGATGAAGACGTCGTCGAGGGTGGGGCGGCGCAGGCCGATGTCATCGATCTCCACGCCTCGGGCGTCGAGGTCGCGGATGACCTCGGCGAGCAGCTTGGCGCCGCCGGTGACGGGGACGGTGAGCTTGCGGGTGTGCTCGGCCACGGTGACCTCGCCCTTGCCGTAGCCGAGGAGGACCTCGCGGGCGGGCACGATCTGTTCGGGCTCGTGGACGACGACCTCGACACGCTCGCCGCCCGTGCGTGCCTTGAGCTGGTCGGACGTACCGCGGGCGATGACCTTGCCGTGGTCGACGACGCAGATGTCGTCGGCGAGGTGGTCGGCCTCCTCCAGGTACTGCGTGGTCAGCAGCAGCGTCGTACCGCCGCCGACGAGTTCCTGTATGACCTCCCACAACTGCTGCCGGTTGCGCGGGTCGAGGCCGGTCGTCGGCTCGTCCATGAACATCACGGGCGGCGACACGACCAGCGCCGCGGCCAGGTCGAGCCGGCGGCGCATACCGCCGGAGTAGGTCTTGGCGGGGCGGTCGGCGGCGTCGGCCAGATTGAACCGCTCGAGCAGCTGACCTGCCCTCTTCTTCGCGTCCCTGGAGCTCATCTGGTACAGCTGCCCGACCATCTGGAGGTTCTCCCGGCCGGTCAGGTACTCGTCGACGGCGGCGAACTGGCCGGAGAGGCCGATGGACCTGCGAACCTCGTTGGGGTGCTTGAGCACATCGATGCCGGCGACGACCGCGGAGCCGCTGTCCGGCTGAAGGAGAGTGGTCAGTACGCGCACGGTGGTGGTCTTGCCGGCGCCGTTCGGGCCGAGAAGTCCGAGGACCGTGCCTTCGGGGACGTCGAGATCGACGCCGTCCAGTGCCTTTACGTCGCCGAAGGTCTTGACCAGACCTTCGGCGTAGATGGCGCCTGGCATAAGAGGTCTCCCAGGGTGACTGGTGGAGTGGATGAATGCTTGCGCGCGACGGGCCGACTCGGCCGCTCCCTTGGCGGGAGCATGGCAGGGCCCAAACCATAACGCGATACATCGCGTCTCTCAAGAGGGTGTCGCGTCATGGCCCGCGCCGGGTATCGCGATACAGGCGCCTCGCCCCTCCCGCCGGCGCGGAAGCGCTCAGACCATCACCGTGTAACCCGCGGCGCGCAGGGTCGCCGCGACCTCCTCGCAGTGCTCGGGCCCCTTCGTCTCCAGGTGCAGCTCCACCTCCACCTCCGTGAGCCCGAGCCGCGGGTCGGTCCGTACATGGCTCACATCGAGAACATTGGCATCCGCCACTGACAACAGGCCGAGAAGACCGGCGAGCGCACCCGGCCGGTCCGTCAGCCGCAGCCGCAGCGACAGGTACCTGCCCGCCGCGGCCATGCCGTGCCGGAGGATGCGCTGCATCAGCAGCGGGTCCACGTTGCCGCCCGACAGCAGGGCCACGACCGGGCCCTCGAACGACCTCGGATCGCTCAGCAGTGCCGCCACCGTGCTCGCCCCGGCCGGTTCGACCACCATCTTCATCCGCTCGAGGCAGAGCAGCAGCGCACTGGAAAGCGCGTCCTCGGAGACCGTACGAACCTCCTCGACAAGATCGCCAATGATTTTGAAGGGCACATCGCCCGGCCGCCCCACCCTGATCCCGTCCGCCATCGTCGTCGGCTCGTCGACGGACACCGGATGCCCGGCCGCCAGCGAGGGCGGATAGGCGGCGGCGCCCTCGGCCTGCACGCCGATCAGCTTCACGTCCGGCCGCAGCGCCTGCACCGCGACCGCGATCCCGGCCAGCAGCCCGCCCCCGCCGACACCGACGAGGATCGTCCGCACCTCCGGGCACTGCTCGAGGATCTCCAGCCCCACCGTGCCCTGCCCGGCGATGATGTCCGGGTGGTCGAAGGGGTGGATGAAGACGGCGCCCGTCTCCCGCGCGTACTCCTGCGCCGCGGCCAGCGTCTCGTCGACGACCTGCCCCTGCAGACGCACATCGGCCCCGTACTCCCTGGTCGCAGCGACCTTCGGCAGCGGGGCCCCGACCGGCATGAAGACCGTCGAGCGCACCCCCAGCAGCGACGACGCCAGCGCCACGCCCTGGGCGTGGTTGCCCGCGGAGGCGGCGACGACGCCCGCCGCCCGCTCCTCCTGCCTGAGGCCGGCGATCCGCACGTACGCGCCGCGCAGCTTGAAGGACCCGGTGCGCTGAAGGTTCTCGCACTTGAGATGGACCGGCGCTCCCACCAGCTGCGACAGATGCCTGCTGCCCTCCATCGCCGTGACCCTGGCGACACCGGACAGCATCTTCTGCGCTCCCCGGATGTCGTCGAGGATCACGGAGGGAATCTCGGGCGTACGGAAGCTCATGCGGCCAAGTCTGGCAGTTCGGGCTTCGACGGGCGGCGCCGTCCGCATCCCGGTCCGGCGCCCGCCGGAGCCACCCGGCAGCGGCCCGCGGCAGGGCGGGCGCACCGGCCCGGACTCCGGCCGCGTAAGGCGCCCGTACCGGATTGTGCAGCGCAGGTACGCCGGGACCCGGGGCCGCGTACTCTGTCCCCCACCAACCGACCACCGCACAAGAGAGCCCCCGCAGCCATGCCCACTTCTCAGGACATGACGACCACTGCGTCTGCCTCTCGGGGGACCTCCCCCGAACCTCCCGGCGGCCCCGGTCTCCTCGATGCCCTCCAGCACCAGGTGGCCGTGTTCGCACGCCGCGCGGAACAGACACGGCTCGGCGGAGTCGGCCAGGTCCGCAACTCGATGGACCGTGCCGCGTACCTGCTGCTCAACCGCCTGGACCTGGAAGGTCCGATGGGCGTCAAGGCACTGGCCGCCGGGATGGGCATCGACTCCTCGACCGTCACCCGGCAGGTGGCGCCGCTCGTCGACACCGGCCTGGTCAAACGCACCTCGCACCCGGAGGACGGCCGTGCGGTCGTGCTCCAGCTGTCCCCGCGCGGCCTGGCCAAACTCGAAGAGGTCCGCGCCTCACGCCGTGAACTGATGGCCCAGGTGACGGACGGCTGGACGGAGAGCGAGCGGGAATCGTTCTGCACTCTGCTCACCCGTTTCAACACGGCCCTCTCCGCCCGCCAGGCCGGTCTTCCCGCCGGTGAGACGGAGACGCCGCCGACCTCTTGACCCAGGGCCGTCACCGGGCTCTATATGAGGACGTGACCGAGCGGAATTCAGCCATGGACCGCCGTCGCGCCCGTGAGTTCGAGGCCTTCGTGGCGGGCGCGTCGAGCCGGCTGCTGCACGCCGCGACCCTGCTCACCGCCGAGCCCCCCACGGCCAACCCGCTCGCACAGCGGCTGCTGACCGGCGCCCTGGCCCGCACCTACGCGCACTGGGACCGGCTGCGCGGCGAGGACCCGTACAACCGCACCCGCCAGGAACTCGCCCTCCGCTTCGCCCGCAGCGCCTGGCGCTACCACCGGGTGCGGGGCGGGGTACTGGACCGCCTCACCCCGCAGGAACGCCTGATCCTGGTGCTGCGCCTGTACGAGGGGGTCGAGGAGGAGCAGACGGCCGCGATCATCGGGCTTCCCGCGGACCGGGTGCGGGCCGTCTGCAGCCGGGCGGTCTCCACCATGCGCAGCGCCCGCCGGGCTCCGGGCCGTCCACTGCTGAGGACCGCCTCGTGAACGGCCCGGAACGCAAGGAGGACGAGGTCAGGCGGATGATGGACGCCCCCCATCCCGTGGTCCCCGCCGACCTCGGCCCACGCGCCGCGGAGCAGGGCGCACGACTGCTGCGCCGCCACCGGGCCGTACGCCTGGCGTGGATCGGGCTGCTGGTCGTGCTGGTGATCGCATGCGCGGTGTGGGCGACGGTCACCGAACCGTGGGCGGTTCCTCCGTCGGTCACGACGCCGCCGCTCGAAGGCTGGTAGCGGCGGCTGGTGGCGGCCGCTCATCGCGGATCTACCCTGAAAAGAGGGGCGCGACGAACGAGCCCAGGAGGCCGTGATGACCAGGAAAGTCGCCGACTGCCGCAACACGCCCAGCGTCTCCGGATGCACCCTCACCATCAGCGGTGAGGAGGAGGAAGTCGTGCGGGCGGCCGTGGAGCACGCCATCTCCGTGCACGAGCACACCGACAGCCCCGAGCTGAGGCAGATGGTGCGCGAATCCCTGCAGGACGAGAAGGCCCCCGTCTGACCGGATCGCGGTCCTGCTCCGTCGGCCCCGGCGCGTTCGCCGGGGCCCACGGAGCACCGGGGCACGTCAGCCCAGCGCCTGCTGGAGATCGGCGAGCAGGTCGTCCGCCGCCTCGATGCCCACGGAGAGACGGACCAGATCCGCCGGCACCTCCAGGGCGGAGCCCACGACGGACGCGTGCGTCATCCGGCCCGGGTGCTCGATCAGCGACTCCACACCGCCCAGCGACTCACCCAGCGTGAACAGCTTCGCCCGGTTGCAGACCTCGACCGCCGCCTGCTCGCCGCCCTGCACACGGAACGAGACCATGCCGCCGAACGCCCGCATCTGCTTCGCCGCGATCTCATGGCCGGGGTGCTCCGGCAGCCCCGGGTAGAGGACCTGCGTGACCTTCGGGTGGCTGGTGAGCATCTCCGCGACCCGCGTCGCGTTCTCGCTGTGCCGGTCCATGCGCACCGGCAGCGTCTTGATGCCGCGCAGCACCAGCCACGCGTCGAACGGTCCGGCGACCGCGCCCATAGCGTTCTGGTGGTACGCCAGCTCCTCGCCCAGCTCGGCGTCCGCGGCGATCAGCCCACCGCCCACGACGTCCGAGTGGCCGCCCATGTACTTGGTCAGCGAGTGCACGACGACATCAGCGCCGAGCGCGATCGGCTGCTGGAGGTAGGGGCTGGCGAAAGTGTTGTCGACGACGAGCTTCGCGCCCGCCGTGCGGGCGATGTCCGCGACGGCCGCGATGTCGGTGATGCCGAGCAGCGGGTTCGAGGGCGTCTCGACCCAGATCACCTTCGTGCGATCGGTGACCGAGGAACGCACGGCCGCCGGGTCGGAGGTGTCGGCCACGGAGAAGTCGACACCCCACCGCTCGACCACCTTCGCGAAGAGCCGGAAGGTGCCGCCGTACGCGTCGTTCGGGATCACGACGTGGTCGCCGGGGCGCAGCAGCGTACGCAGCAGGCAGTCCTCGGCGGCGAGCCCGGAGGCGAAGGCCAGACCCCGGCGTCCGCCCTCGATCGCGGCGAGGTTCTCCTCCAGCGCGGTGCGCGTCGGGTTGGCGCTGCGGCTGTACTCGTAACCCCCGCGCAGGCCGCCCACGCCGTCCTGCTTGTACGTGGACACCTGATAGATGGGCGGTACGACCGCGCCGGTCAGCGGGTCCGCGGTGTTGCCCGCATGGATGGCGCGGGTCTCGAAGCTGTGGAAGCTGTGCTGGTCGCTCATGAGGCCCGAGCGTAGTCCGGTGCGGGACCGGCCGTGGCCGCAAGGCGCAGCCGTCCGGGACAATGGGCTCATGGAGATTCTCTGGTTCCTGATCGCACTGTGCATGCTGACCGCGATCATCGGCCCCGTCGTGCTGCGCCGCCGGAACGGCATCCGCCTCGCCCGGCCCGGCTCGCCCGACGCCGCCGACCCGGACACGTACGGATTCGTACGCCAGGAGCAGCTGGACGTCCGGATGCCCGGACCGGACCAGGACCTCCTCGACGTACTGGACGTCGTCCAGCGGACCCAGGACTGGCAGGCCGCCTCCCAGCTGCTCGCCGGTACGCCGAAGGAGGGCGAGCGGCGCTGGCAGCGCGTCCAGGCCTTCGCCGGGGCCGCGTCCCTGGAACTGGCGCAGCAGCCCGGCGTCGGCGGCGCGTGGCTGCGCAAGTGGCGCTCGGAGGCGCCGAAGGACGCCGGCGCGGCGCAGGTGCACGCCGAGTTCCTGGTGCAGCAGGCGTGGCGCTCTTCGGCCGTCGGCGCGGACGACTTCCGGATCATCCTGGAGGAGGCCCGGACCGTCTGCGGCGAGGCCGCGCTGCTCGCGCCCGGCGACCCCGTCCCGTACATCATCGAGCTGGCCGTCGCCCGCGGACTCGGCTACAGCCACGAGCAGTTCGACCAGCTCTGGGCGAAGGTCATCGACCGCGCGCCCGACCACATGGGCGCCCACCTGGCCGCGCTGCACCACCTGTGCGAGAAGTGGCACGGCTCCCGCGAGGAGGCCGACCACTTCGCCACGACGGCCGCGGCCCGTGCCCCGCACGGGTCGCTGCTGGCGGCGCTCCCCCTCTTCGCGGTCTACGAGCACCTGCCCGAGGTGAACCTCGTGCGCTCCTTCTACCAGAGCGCGGTGGTCACCAAGGCCATGGAGGGCGCGCTGTTCGCCGTGCACTCCGCCCGCCCGGACGACCCGATGCTCGCTCACGTACGCCACCTGCTCGTCGTCTTCCTGGTGAACTCCGAGCGGTGGGCCGAGGCGATGCACCAGCTCGTGCAGATCGACGGCCACGTGGGCGCGCTGCCCTGGACGACGGAGCCCGACCCGGCGGCGGCCTACACGGTGTACCGCAACCTGGCGGTCGCCGGATACGAGGCGAACGGCGGCAGCCCGGCGACACTGCTGCGCTGAACCGCACCCGCGCGGCGGCCGCCATGGCGCCGGTGGAATTCCGGACGGCACCGGGACGTTGTTCCGGTGCCGTCACCGTGAAGGAGAACCAGCCATGCTCTTCGGCCGTACCCCCGTGCTGCCCACCCCCGAGCAGGCCCTCAAGGGCCGCCCGGAACCGACCTTCACGGTCCCCGACCGCCACACCGTCCTCGGCAACCCCCTCCTCGGCCCCTATCCGGAGCACCTGGAGACCGCCGACTTCGCGCTCGGCTGCTTCTGGGGCGCGGAGCGCAAGTTCTGGCAGACGCCGGGCGTGTGGACGACTCTCGTGGGCTACCAGGGCGGCCACACGCCGAACCCCACGTACGAAGAGGCCTGCTCGGGCCTGACCGGCCACACGGAAGCGGTCCGCGTCGTCTTCGACCCGTCGCAGGTCACGTACGAGTCGCTGCTGAAGCTCTTCTGGGAGTCCCACAACCCGACCCAGGGCTTCCGCCAGGGCAACGACGTGGGCACCCAGTACCGCTCGGCGATCTACACCCACTCCCCCGCCCAGGCCGCCGCGGCAGCGTCGTCCCGCGACGCCTACCAGAAGGTCCTGACGGGCTCCGGGTACGGCACGATCACCACGGAGATCCTCCCGGCGGAGGGCCGGCCCTTCTACCCGGCCGAGGCCTACCACCAGCAGTACCTGGACAAGAACCCGGCGGGCTACTGCGGCATCGGTGGCACGGGAGTCAAGCTGAGTACCCCGTTCGAGACGAACTGGGGATCGTCCTGCCCGACGGGCATCGCACCGGCCCCCCACGATGACTGACCGGACACCGCTGTCCGCCTTTGGGGATCGTCGTCGATCTCCTTCGTGGGCGCGACGCGGACCGCATCGATCAGCGGCGACGAACACTGACGGCACGGTACTGCCTGACGGGGATCCCGGTGCCACTGCCACGGCGGTGCCCTGACGCGCATGCGACGGCCAAGGGGCCTACGGAGTGAACAAGTCCGTCAGATACGTCGGATTGATCTCTATCTCGGCATAGCGCCCGGTCTCCTTCGACCAGGCGACGTTCCCGGCGGTGAGCGCCTGGAAGTCCCGGACGCAGCGGAGCGCGCCGACGATGACGTCGTCGGCGAGGCCGGAACGGGCAAGCCGCCCGGGCAGGACCCGTTCGAGATCGAGGATGCGCTGGACGTATCCCGTCTGCATCACGGCCACTCGCTCCACCGCCTCCTGGAGGCTGCACCGGTGATGGTGGCAGATCACCGTGACGGCGTTGAACGCATAGTCATGGGCGAGTTCCTTGCGCAGCGAGTAGAGATCGTTGATGCAGGCATTCGCGTAGATCACTGCCTCTCGCATGTCGGCGAAGGCCGGATTCGCATGCAGTTGATCGGGCAAGTCCACACCGGAACCGATTTCCATCAGGTCCAGGACCGCGTCGAATGCGAATGAGGCGCGGCGGTGGGCGAGATATTGCTGCAGGCCGGGTACGCGTCCGGCCTCCCGATAATGCATATCGGCCCGGTAGCTGTCGAAATACCACAACAGGTGCGGGACAAACCTGCGTTGCCACACGGAAGAACGGACGGCCGTCGTACGGCGCCACAGATCGGCCAGGGAACGCGCCAGTCGCCCATCCGTGACCTTTCCGTCAAATACCGCGAACAACGGCCCGAACGCCTCCTGCCACTGCTCGGGCCGGTAACCGCGCACCGGATCGTCGTCGAACTGGTCGTCCAACTGGAACAGCCACGCGTTCCATTGCGTGATCAGGATCAGCGCTTCCTGTGACGCCTTCGGGCACAGCCACGCGGTGAGCCGGTCCACACGAGTGCGCTGCACATGCCGACGAGCCTCCTCGGTGGGCACCAGACCGAACTCGTCCAACCACGCCTCAACGGCCGTCGTCGCCTCCTGAAGTTCAGGATTGAGCGCTGCTGGTACGGGTACGTAAAGGTCCGGCATACGGAAATTTTCCATGCGTCAGCTCGCATCTCGGTAATCCTCTGCCATTGGCGACATCCGGCGACATCGCCGCTGCGGCATGCCAAGGCCGCATGGAGCATGACCAGGCAACCAACCACCGATGTAAAGTACCCCGCCCGCCGCTGGCGTTGGGCAGGGGTCTCGTCATTGTGGAGTTCTTCACCCTGCGCCGGACAGCACTGCAGACCGGCAAATTCGGTTGATCGCGAATGCAAGTGCCTTGCGATCCGGACTAGTTGAGGACAGACCGCGTGAGGCCCGGGTGAGCCGCAGCGGCCCGGCGGCCGGGCTTGTTCAGACGAGCCAGGAGCAGTGCAACGTCGTCGCCCAGGCCGTGAGCCTTCTGCGTACCGGCGAGGAGGTCGTCGACAACGGTCTCCAGGTTCGCCTTGGGAGCCCCTCGCAGACCCTGGAGAAACCTCTCGATGCCCTGGTCGATGTCCTTGTTCACGGCCTCGAGCAGTCCGTCGGTGGTCAGGGCGAGCACACTGCCCGGAGCGATGCGCAGGCGGGTGGTCGGGTACCGCTGCTCCCGGTCGATCCCGAGGGGGAGGCCGCCGGGGACGTCCAGGAGGCGCGGCGGCTTACGGGGCGTGATCAGCGCCGGGGCCGGATGGCCCGCCCGGCACACCTGGAGCGTTCCGTCGGAGGGGGTGAGTGCGATGTAGCAGCACGTGGCGAAAAGGGCCCTGTCCGGGTCGGTGTTCAGCTCGGTCAGCAGACGGTTGGTGCGTTCCAGGACGGCCGCGGGCGGGTGTCCTTCGTTCGCGTAGGCGTGCACGGCGGTGCGCAGCCGCCCCATGAGAGACGCGGCGTGAACACTGTGTCCCTGCACATCTCCGATGACCAGAGCCACGCCGCCATCGGGCAGGCTGATGGCGTCGTACCAGTCGCCACCGATCCACATGCCCGAGGTGGCGGCCTGGTAGCGAGCGGCGATGGTCACACCTGGCACCGTGAGCGGCCCGCGCGGCAGCATTCCGCGCTGGAGCTCGGTCGCGAGCGCGTGTTCCGACTCGTACATACCGGCCCGCTCCAGTGACTGGGCGAGCAGTCCGGTGGCGGCAACCAGGAGGGCCCGCTCCTCGAGCAGGAATTCCTGCGGCTCGGGGAAACTGACGAGGCAGGAACTGACGCGGCCGCGCGAGTCCGTGAGCGGCAGTGCCGCCCACGCCTGTTGCGTGGACTGCGCGAGCGGTGCCAGGTGCGGATAACCGGTGATCAGCGCGTCCCTGGAGCCGATGAGGACGGGCGCCCTACGATCGAGTGACTCCTCCACGAGTGTGCGCGCCGTGGTGTCGAGGGCCCGTATGGAGTCGTCGCCCTGCTCGTCGTCGGCGCACGAAGCGATGACGGTCAACCGGCCCCCCTCCGGGGCGATCACCGCGAGCGCGTCCGCTCCGAAGGTACGCAATCCCGCCTGTGCGGCGGCCATGATGTCCTTGACCGTCACCGCGGCGGCCAGAGCCGCGGTCAGCTCCTGCATCCAGCGGTCACGGGTGGCGCGCTCGTACAGCCGCTGTCTCTCCGCTTCGTGGCGTTCATGGACGGCCGTGGTGTCCATGACGACTCCGACCATCCGGGCCGGCAGCCCGTCGGCGTCGGGCAGGACGCGGCCGCGGGCTTCCAGGGACCGGTGCCGGCCCTCGTCGGAGGTGACGCGGTACTCGATCTGGTAGTTTCCGCAGGATTCCGCAATCAGTGCCAAGGCATCGCGCACATCGGCCAGATCGGACTCGTGAACTGCGGCCAGGAAGCTCGAGATGTCCGACGGGCCGTTCTCGGGCATGCCGTGCAGCCCCAGGGTGACCGGGTCGCAGCTCACCTCGCCGGTGGCGATCTCCCAGCAGAAGAAACCCGCCTGCACGATGCTGGCGCTGGCCTGAAATGTTCCCGGATTGGACTCGTTCTCCCGGGTTACGGCAGTAGGCATCGACCCGACGTCTTTCACTGGATCTCCCTGCCGCGGTGTGAACCACTTCTCTCCGAGGAGCCGAGCGTGCTCAACCGGATGGGCCACGCAAAGCCCTGGGTGGCCGATGAAAACAAGCCACTGAGGCGACTCGAGAACCTGCGGGACTGCGACACCGTTCCTCCTAGATGCGAACGGGGCTCTTGCAGCGGAGTGTGCTCCCGCCCTTCCGGGGAGATCGCCCGACCGACCCGGCAGTGGCCGGATCGTGCGCATGCTAGCGATTTCCTGGATCTTGCGCCAGACGTCCCGCCGGGCAGACCGGCAGCCGGGCGAGCGAAGGCGTTCTCAGGTCCTCACCACGTCCCGGGCCTACTCGAATCCGTGCGCGAACCTGCGCGCCGACGTGCCCGACACGCATCGCGGCTGACGAGTCGCTCACTGCTGTCCCGGGCCAACTGTTCAAGTTCTTCCTCATCTGCCCGGATCTCGTCGTACGGATCGCGACCGGTGCGCTCCTCGCGGCGCGGCCGCTCCACGAACGCCGGCGACGCAAAGCACCATGTCCTGAACATGCTCGTCCGTCCGCTCAGCATCGGTCACGCACCGCGCACGTGTGCGTGCCCGGGTGCGGGGCACACATAGTGCGGAACCCCGCTCATGGCCGGCCGTTCATCCGCCACCCGCGAGCCTTGCGGTCCGCCTCGGCTTCCCTCATCGCGCGCCGTCCCGCGACGCGTACCAGAAAGCCCTGTCCGACTCGGGTACGGGCGGACCACCACGGAGATCCTCCCGGCCGGGAGCCTCCGTTCTTCCCGGCACGGGCAACCCACCAGCAGTATCCGGCCCGGAAGCCGGCGGGCTACTGCGGCACCGGGGGACGGGAGTCGAGCCGTCCGCCCCTGTGTTCCCCTGACGGCACGACACCTCCGTGCGGCACGGGCCGGGACGGACCGCCTGAGGCATCGGCGCCGCCCGCCCGTTCAGCCCTGGACCGTGACCGGACGGTCCGCGCGCAGTTCGGCGAAGAGCCTGGCCGACTTCTCCTTGTCCCAGACGACGACGCTGCCCTTGGAGGTGGCCAGGCCGGTGGTTCCGACGGGGACGTTGAGCTGTTTCCCGTTGCCCGCGGACACCGAGCGCATCGCCTTGAACAGACGGGACAGCTCGGGCAGTCCGGTGGACTTGTCCACGATGAGTGTCTCCAGGCCCGCGCCGGCCGTCCCGAACACGGCGGACGGGCTGAACAGGACGTCCCGGGAAGCGGCCTTCGTGGCCAGGGCGGCGAGGAACTTCTGCTGGTTGCGGGAGCGGCCGAGGTCGCCCTCCTTCTCCTGGTGGCGCTGTCGTACGAAGGCCAGCGCATCACGGCCGTCAAGGATGTGACAGCCCTTGGTGAGGTCGAGCCCGGACTTCGCGTCGACGATGCGCCGGTCCACGCACATGCGCACGCCGCCGACCGCGTCCACGATGCCGACGAAGCCGGCGAAACCGATCTCGGTGTAGTGGTCGATGCGCAGGCCGGTGTTGGACTCCACGGTGCGGACGAGGAGCTCGGGGCCGCCGAGGGAGAATGCCGCGTTGAGCTTGTTCTTCTCCCGCTTGTGGTGGACGCCGGTGTTCGGGTCGACGTAGGAGGGGATCGTGACCCAGGAGTCGCGCGGCAGGCTGGTCAACGTCGTACCGTGGGCGCCGGTGTGCAGCACCATCATCGAGTCGGTGCGACGGCCCTCGGAACCGATCGAGGAGCCGGTGTGCAGGTCTCTTGACTGCTGCTCGCTCAGGCCCTCGCGGCTGTCGGAGCCCACGATCAGGTAGTTGGTGCCCCTGCCGGTGGCGGGCCTGTCCGGCAGCGCGGACAGGTCGACCTCGCTGTCGAGGCGGGAGTCCGCCCACACGTAGGTGCTCGCGCCGCCGAGCAGGCCCAGCAGGACCAGCAGACAGAACGCGCGCAGAACGCGGCGGAAGCGCGAGCGCGGCTGCCTCGGCCGACGATCACTGCGCTTGTATCCGCCGCCGTCGGCCGGCGGCGCCGGCTCGTACGGGTCGGACGGCATCGGCACGTACGGCTCGTAAGGCGTCGGCGTGTACACGTGGTGCAATTCCTCGTGACCGTGGGGTGTGGGCGTCAGTGGGCCGGGATTCAGGGTCGTCACCTCGTAACCGGCAGGCCGCGGTCGCCGGCCGTCCTGCCGATGTGCTGGGCCGCCGCGGCGGCCGTACCGGAACGGTGCATGCGCTGCCACTTCAACCGGCTGCCGCCCAGGAAGGCGACCACCGACTGGATGACCACGAGATACATCAACTGCCGGTAGACCAGCAGCTGGAAGGGCAGCGCCCACAGCGTGCGGCGGCGTTCTCCGTCGAGTCGCAGAGCATACGCCGCCACGGCCATCTGCACGGCCAGAAAACCGATCCACGTCGCCATCGACTTCACCGGCGAGCTGGTGAACAGGGCGCTGTAGAGCATGAAGACGTCGATGACCGGTGCGAGGAGCGGCAGCACCACCTGGAAGAGGAAGAGGTACGACAGGCCGCGCCGCCCGAAGCGCCCGGCGGGCCCGACCTCCAGTACGGCCCTGCGGTGCTTCCACATCGCCTGCAGGGTTCCGTAGCACCAGCGGTAGCGCTGGCGCCACAACTGCCTTAGGGAAGTTGGCACTTCGGTCCAGGCGATGGCCGTCTCCTCGTACACGACCCGCCAGCCGGCCCGCCACAGCGCCATCGTGAGGTCTGTGTCCTCGGCGAGGGTGTCCTCACTGAGGCCGCCCACGCCTAGGAGCGCGTCGAGCCGGAACGCGCCGATGGCGCCCGGAACCGTCGTCATGCACTCCAGGACCTCGAACATCCGGCGGTCCAGGTTGAAGCCGAAGACGTACTCCAGGTGCTGCCAACGCCCGAGGAGGCGCTTGCGATTGCCCACCTTGGTGTTGCCGCTGACCGCGCCGACCGCCGGATGGGCGAGCGGCTGGACGAGGCGCTGAATGGCGTCAGCCTCGAAGACGGTGTCCGAGTCGACCATCACGATGTACGGGCAACGGGCATATCGCAGGCCGTGGTTGAGGGCAGCAGCCTTGCCCGCGTTGGACTGGCACACCACCTGCACCCGCGGGTCCCGGTGTGCGTACTCGTTCGCGATCTCCACGGTGCGGTCCGACGATCCGTCGTCGATCACGATGATCTGCAGCCGCTGGTGAGTGGAGGCGAGCAGCGAGCGCAGGGTGCCGCCGATCCCGGCCTCCTCGTTGTACGCGGGGACGAGCACGGTCACCGGGTCGCGGATCTCACGCAGCCAGGGCGCGCCAGGGCGGTACCGCTCCAGGCGTTTGACGTGCGCGCGGGCGAAAAGGACCAGGACGAACAGACGCAGGAGGCCGAGCCCGGCCGCGACGGTCAGCACCCAGGTGAGGGCGGCGACGAAGCTGCGGCCCAGCTTCTGGAACCAGATGAGACCGGTGCCCGACCACCGTTCGATCGTGCCGACTTCCGTCATGGCGGGCGCCTCGGCGCGGACGCCCTCGGAGATCGTGGTGAACCGCCGGGCGTTCGGATCGGTGAGCAGTTTCCCCGTCTCGCGGTGGGCGACGGAGGTCTGGCTGAACTGGCGGACGACCCCGTCGGCGGGCTTGCGCCCGGACCGGTCCGCGGCGACCAGGAGGTAGCCGTCGGCCGAGACGCTCCGCGCGACAGGCCACTCGGCACCGCACAGGGTGGGAACGGTGGTGGTCGACGGCATCCGCAGCAGCGAGGTCCGGAAACCGTCGGCGCCTGCGAACGCACTCTGCGTGAGGCCAAGTTCAAGAGTCCTGCGCGCTGCGGAGGCGGCGCCGAGGTCGGCACCGGTGTAGGTGTTGGAGCCGATCTCGTGCCCTTCCACCCTGATCTGCCGGACGAGCTCGGGGTACTGGGCTGCCTCGGCGCCACTGAGGAAGAACGTGGCGTGCGCGTCGTGCTTCTTGAGCAGGGCCAGCAGTCGCGGGGTCCAGTACGGGTCGGGGCCGCCGTCGTAGGTGAGGGCGACGGTGCCCGCGGGCATCGAGGCCGACTTCACACGGTCTCCGTGCACCGCGAGGACGGGGCCGGCGTCGGTGGCGGCCTGGGGCACCGGCTCGGTGCAGGCCTGTTTGGTCGGGGAGCCGTCGACCTCGTTCTGCGTCCAGCCCTGGAAGAGCAGGGCCCCGAAGAGGACGGGCAGGGTGAGGATGAGGAGCAGCCAATGCGCCCTCGGATCCCTCGCTTGCTTGTGCCGTGCCGCCATCAGGCGGCGCGCTCGGCATGGTTGTCCGGTTGGTTCAGACCTCGACGCGGAGGCCGCGTCGACCACCCGCTCTTCACGTACCACTCACACATGGGAGGCGAGTGTATTGACGTCGCGCCCTGCGATTTGGGGCATTGCGAAACAACTGGGACCGATGCGGGACGTGATAAACGGCACACCTTCGGCGTTGAGTACAACCATTTGCCGTCCTGGCGACCTGCCGGCGGTCGTCCGTATCACCGCCGTCCGGAGCGCGATGGGGTGGGCACGCATGGCCGTCCCTCCCGCCCCCACTCACGGACCGTGCTTCCCGTAGTAGGCGAGCCGAACGTCCGGCTCCCATCGATCCGGGTGGGGGTGGCCGCCACCTTCGCCCTGCGTCTGGCCGAGGTGTCAGCCGGTACGTGGCGTCGCCGACCGGCCTTGAGCGCCTTGCCCCGAGCAGCGGGGCGGTCATCCTGCCGGGCGGCCGGTGAGGGGCCCGCCGGGACGAGGCACCGGGTCAGGACCGAGAGCCAGAGGCCGATCGTCACGCGGCGAGGCGCACGTCGCCCTGCCGTGCCGCCCCCACGCTCCGGCCGAACCGGACCGTGGTGGAGCGGACCGGGCGGACGAGTTCGCGGTGGGACAGGGCGAGCAGGTCCGCGAGGCCGAGGCCCAGGGCGTGCGCGGCGGCGGCGAGGATCTCCGAGGAGGCCTCCTTGCGGCCGCGTTCGAGCTCGGAGAGGTAGGGCACGGAAATCCTGGCGGCGTCCGCCACGTCCTTCAGTGTGCGCTCCTGCGCCAGCCTCTCGCGCCGCAGGACCCCGCCGACGACCTCCCGCCAGAGCGGCTCTCCGGGCGCCCGCCCCGGTGCCGGCGCCGGCCCGTCGGGGGTCGGCGCCACGGCCGGGCGCAGGGGAACGACACGGGCTCGGTTCGTCTCGTGGCTGCTCACCCGCCCAGCGTAGAAGCGCCGCAACGGGCTGTGGAGCGGAAGCGGTTGCGCCGGGGGCGAACGTCTTCCCGTGGCCGCGGCTCGACGCGCCCCGGTCCTGGGACGGGAGCAGGCCTGCCTGGCGGTCACCTGCCGGGCACGGGGCCGAGCGGGGGACGGCTCACAACTTGATCTGGAAGTACCCGATCTCGCGTTCGCGCCGGTAGCCGAGTTGTTCGTTGACGGCCAGCATCGGGCCGTTCTCGTCGGCGACGGTCGTGGCCGTCTCGCGTACGCCCGGGCACTCGGTGGCCACGACGCCCATCATGTGGCGCTTGACGGCGAGGCCGAGGCGGAGGCCGCGGTGGGCGGGTACGACGGCCGTGTCGTACTGCATGGCCCGGACGTCGGACGGGTCGCGCAGGACGAGTTCGGTGTAGGCGGCGACGGTGTCGGCGCCGTCGGCCGTGTGCACGACGGCCGAGGAGAGTATGACGCCGCCGCGGTCCTCGATCACGCGGGCGGCCGCCCGTACCCGTGCCGCGTCCCACTTCGGCACGGAGCTGTCCACGTCCCCCATGGGAGCGTCCTCCATGGCGTTGTGGGCCTCGGCGAAGGCGTCGGCGAGCCCGTCGGGCACGACACCGGTCCAGTGGGCGTAGGCGTACCCGTCGGGGAGCGCGAGGGGCACCGGGTGGGCGGCGAGCGCTTCCTGGAGGTTCTGCACGTACCAGGCCAGCGGGAGGGCGTTGTCGAAGCCACGGCGAGAGGCGAACTCCGCACCCGGGCCGCCGAGTTCGAGCACCGTCGAGACGGACGTGCGGCCGTCCGCGGCGAGCTCGTCCCGTACGGCCGCCCAGAGCCGGCTCCCGACGCCGCGGCGCCTGGCCCTCGGGTGGACGGTCAACTGGTCGAGGAACGCGGTGTGCAGGTTGTTCTCGTCGGTGAAGAGCACCACCGATGCCACGCCGTCGTACGAGCCGTCGGCCGCCACGGCCGCGTGATGGACGGTCCGGCCGTTCACCGACGACGTCCGCAGCTTCCCCTCGGTCTCCACCCGGCCCGGCGCGGGCACGTGTCCGGGCAGGTCGTGGAGGTGCGCGGCACGGACGACTGTGTGCCAGGCATCCACGGCGGAGTCGGAGGGCGGCGCGGGGAGGGTGGTGATCGTCATGCCGGGGACAGTACGTCCCCCTCCCCGGCGGCCGCTCGGAATTACGGCCGCCGCTGCCCGCGCCGGGGCCCGGAACGACGACGGTGGCGGCACCCGCGAAGGGTGCCGCCACCGTCAGGTGTCACGGGCGGGTCAGACGGCCGAGCCGGCCTTCCACTGCGCCCAGTCCATGTTCCAGCCGTTCAGGCCGTTCTCCGGCTTGATGGTGGTGTCCTTGGAGTTCTTGACGATGACGACGTCACCGACGATCGAGCTGTTGTAGAACCAGGCGGCGGGCTGCTTCGGGTCGCCGGCGCCCTTGACGTCGTTCAGGCCCACGCAGCCGTGGCTGGTGTTGGCGCTGCCGAAGACGGAGTCCGGTCCCCAGTAGTTGCCGTGGATGAACGTGCCCGACGTGGACAGCCGCATGGCGTGCGGCACGTCCTTGATGTCGTACTCGCCCTTGCCGTCGTCGTCGGTGAAGCCGACCGTCGCACCGTTCATCCGGGTCTCCTTGAACTTCTCGGAGATCACCATCTGACCGTTGTACGTCGGGTTCTCGGAGGAGCCGGCGGAGATCGGGATGGTCTTGATCGTCTTGCCGTCCTGGGTGACCGTCATGATCTTGCTGGAGGCGTCGACGGTGGAGACCTGGTTGCGGCCGATCTTGAAGGTGACCGTCTTCTGCTGGACGCCGTAGACACCGTCGGCGCCCTCGACGCCGTCGAGCTCGAGCTTCATGGTGACGGTCGAGCCCTCCGCCCAGTACTGCTCGGGGCGGAAGTCGAGGCGCTGGCTGTTGAACCAGTGGCCGACGACCTCCTGGCCGCTGCTGGACGTCACGGTGATCCCGGACTGGACGGCCTTGCGGTCCGTGATCGCCTTGTTGAAGTTGATCGACACGGGCATACCGACGCCGACGGTGGAACCGTCCTCCGGCGTGAAGTTGCCGATGAAGCTGTTGGCCGGCGAGACGGTCGTGAACGACGCGTTCTCGTGGGCCTCCAGACCGTCCGCGTCCTTGGCCGTGGCAGCGATCTTGTACGTGGTCGAGCGCTCGAGTTGGGCGTCGGGCTTCCAGCTCTTGCCGTCGGCGGCGAGGGTGCCGGGCACGGCGGTGCCGTCCGCGGTCGTCATCGTGACCTCGGACAGGGTGCCGTCGGTGACGGTGACCTTGGCCGCGTTGTTGATGCTCGCGTTGGTCGAGCCGTTCTTCGGCGAAATCGCTATTCGCGCCTTCGAGACCGCCTTCGCCGCAGCCTCGTCGATCTGCGCCTGTGACGTCTTCGAGGCCTCGGCAGCCGCGTCCTGACCGTCCCCGCCGCTGCAGGCCGACAGGGCCAGCACACCCCCGAGCAGCACGGATGCGACCTTCCATCCGCTGCGCCGCTTGCTGTCCGTCATCACACGCGTCTCCATCGTTGCCGAGTCCCCTGATCAACCACTGTGGACAACCCCATTTCAGGTCATCCGGTTCCACATCGGTACACGATGTGGGGAACAACACCTCACCGGGTGCGCCCGTCGGGCTCCTCGCCCGCCTGGTACACCTCCCACCGAACTGATCGACGCTGCATCCGCCTCATCGGTTGCACCATCCGGCTTCGTCATTCGATTGTCGCCCCCGCGCTCCTGACCGGGAAAGCCCGTTCGGAAGTGCGGGGGACGCCTGCCCCGGCGATCCGGGCCCGAAGCGTGTAACAGGTCACCTCCCGGTCCCGTTACGGCCAACGGCCGGTATCACCGTCGCCGTCATCCTCGACGCCGTGGTCGTTCTCCAGCAGCGGGTAACCGTCCGGGCCCGGTTCGTAACCATCGACTTCGTCCTCGTCGATGTCGAACTCCCAGTCTGCGGAGTCCGGGTCGTACTCGATCTGCTCGCAGCTCCACGATGCCTGCGCGAGCTCGATCCCCGGCACCTCGCTGACCAGGTCGAAGGGATCGACCAGATACGCCAGGGCTTCCGCCTCCTCCTCGCGCACCGCGGACTGGGCATGCGTCCGCTCGTCGTCAGGCATGAACTCGTCGTCCGCGATCCGTTCGAGCGCCGCTCCGGTCAGGGCGCCGGAGTCCTCGACCTCGATCACCAATTCCACTCGCAGCCGCACATAGCGTGATGTCTCAGGGGTGGTCATACGACGGAGGGTATGGCCCTTCGGGCCGGGACTTTCCCACGACCCGCTGCTTTCACTAGCATCGCCCCACCGGCCAATTCGAGGATGCCTCAAGGGGGATCGACTTCGTGTCCGTCGCACGTCGACCGCTGCTCACCGCCACAGCCGCAGGGACCCTTCTGTGTGCGCTGTGGTTCGTCCCCTCGGCGAATGCCACCGCCGAGAGACAGGCCGCGCAGGAGTCCGGAGACTCGCGTTCCGGGGCGGCGGCGCAGGCGGCCGGCGAGGAGCTCCTGCTGGCGCAGACAGGCAGCGTGGACACCACCCCGTACGTGATCGGCGGCACGGTGTCCCTCGGTATCGGGGCGGGTTTCGTCGCGTACTCGATGCGGCGGCACCCCGGCACCGCCTGACCGGCCACCGACACCGAGGCCGCCCCCGCCGTGACGGTGGGGGCGGCCTCGGTGTCGCGGGGGGTCAGGCGAGCGGCCCGGTCACCTTCTCCACGGCGGCGACGAGCTGTCCCTCCCGTACGAACGTGTCCGCCGCGGCCAGGTCCGGGGCGAGGAACCGGTCCGGGCCGGGGCCCTCGACGCCCGCCGCACGCAGCGCCTCGATGGCGGCGCGCGAGGCCGGGGCCGGGGTGAGGTGGCGGCGCAGCTCTATGGCGCGGGTCGCCGCGTACAGCTCGACCGCGATGACGCGCGTCAGGTTGTCGACGGCGGTGCGCAGTTTGCGGGCGGCCGACCAGCCCATGGAGACGTGGTCCTCCTGCATGGCGGAGGACGGGATGGAGTCGGCGGAGGCGGGGACGGCGAGCCGCTTCAGCTCGCTGACCAGCGCGGCCTGCGTGTACTGGGCGATCATCAGGCCCGAGTCGACCCCGGCGTCATCGGCGAGGAACGGCGGCAGCCCGTGACTGCGGTTCTTGTCGAGGAGCCGATCGGTGCGGCGCTCCGCGATGGAGCCCAGGTCGGCGGCGGCGATGGCGAGGAAGTCCAGGACGTAGGCGACGGGCGCGCCGTGGAAGTTGCCGTTGGACTCGACGCGGCCGTCGGGGAGCACGACCGGGTTGTCGACGGCGGAGGCGAGCTCGCGGTCGGCGACCAGGCGGGCGTGGGCCATGGTGTCGCGGCCGGCGCCGGCGACCTGCGGGGCGCAGCGCACCGAGTACGCGTCCTGGACGCGGGGCGCTTCTTCCTCCTGGAAGTGGCCGGTGAGGCCCGAGCCCTCGAGGACGGCGAGCATGTTGGCGGCGGCGGCGCCCTGGCCCGGGTGGGGGCGAATGGCGTGCAGCTCGGGGGCGAGGACCTTCTCGGTGCCGAGCAGCGCCTCGAGCGTCAGGGCGGCGGTGATGTCGGCCGACTTGTAGAGGCGGTCGAGGTCGGCGAGCGCCATGACGAGCATGCCGAGCATGCCGTCGGTGCCGTTGAGGAGGGCGAGGCCCTCCTTCTCGCGGAGCTCGACGGGCGCGATGCCGTGTGCCGCGAGCAGCTCGCCCGCGGGGCGCACGGAGCCGTCGGGGCCCTCCGCGTCGCCTTCGCCCATGAGGGCAAGGGCGCAGTGGGACAGTGGTGCGAGGTCGCCGGAGCAGCCGAGGGAGCCGTACTCGTGGACGACGGGCGTGATGCCGGCGTTCAGTACGTCGGCCATCGTCTGCGCCACTTCGGGGCGGACGCCGGTGCGGCCGGAGCACACGGTCTTCAGGCGCAGGAACATCAGCGCGCGCACGACCTCACGCTCGACGCGCGGGCCCATGCCCGCGGCGTGGGAGCGCACGATGTTGCGCTGCAACTGGGCACGGAGTTCGGGGCTGATGTGGCGGGTGGCGAGGGCGCCGAATCCGGTGGAGACGCCGTAGACGGGCTCGGGCTTGGCGGCCAGCGCGTCCACGATCCCGCGGGCCGCGGCGAGGGCGGCGACGGCCTCGGCGGAGAGCTCGATCCGGGCGCCGTGGCGGGCCACGGCGATGACGTCATCGGCGGTGGTACCGGACGTCCCCACCACGACTGTTTGCATATCCATATTCAGCAGCGTACGGATTGAATCCAAACCTGTCACCACCGGTACGCGGTCCGGCCCCTTACAAGCTGGTCACGGCGCGCGGCCGTCAGGGCTCGCTCCACGGCTCGTCATCCTCCACTTCCGGGCGGGCGTCCCGGAAGCGACGGCGGTCCTGCGCCGACCGGGGCGGGGAGTCCGCAAGCCGCATCACCGTGCCGTCCCGTCCGGCCACCACCGGCTTCGGGGAGCGCGCGGCCTTGGCCCGGTACTGCGCCGCGTCCGCCAGCCGGAAGAGCCGCCGGGCCGACGGCACCTCCCCGATCGGGTCACCGGTCGACGCGACGCCGCACGCGACGCCCTCGCCGAGCTCCAGCTCCTTCGCCCGTACGCACAGATCCTCGGAGACGCCGACCACCTCGTCGGCACTCGGCCCCAGCGTGACCAGACAGAACTCGTCCCCGCCGAGCCGGGCCGCCAAAGTTCCCGGCAGCATCGCCCCGCACAGGGACAGGACGGAGCCGAATCGTTCCAGCAGCCGGTCGCCGACCGCGTGCCCCCGGGTGTCGTTCACCTGCTTGAGCCCGTTGACGTCGCACACCACCAGGCTGACCACGGAACCGTCCGCCCGGTGCCGCTCGAGCGCCTCGTCGAGCCGGGTGTCGACGGCGCGACGGTTGGCGAGGCCCGTGAGCGGATCGGTGAACGCGAGCCTGCGAACCTCCTCCAGCCGCTCGGTCTGCGCGATGCCCGCGGCCACGACCGAGGCCAGGACGGTCGCGAAATCGGCGTCCTCCCTGTCGAACACGGGCGCCGCTTCCGGCCTGGCCACGTACAGCTCGCCCCATGCCCTGCCGTGCAGCACGATCGGCGCGACGACGCAGCAGCCCCGGCGGCGCCGGCGCAGCGCCGCCACCCTCTGGTGGCAGTAGCCGTGGCCGGGCGTCGCGGGCCCCTGGGCGGTCTCCACCCACGCGTCCGGCTCGCCCCCGCCCGCCCAGCGCTCGTGCAGGAACTCGGTGATCTCCGGGAAACGGTTCACCGGATAGGTCTCGGACTCCGGGAACTCATCCTCGTCCGGCGCGCGTTCACCCGCGTTCACGAGCACCCTGAGCCGCCCCCGCTCGCGCTCCCACACGGACAGGGCGGCGAACGACCCGGAGAGCGCGCCGCACGCACCGAGGGCCGCCGCCCGCCAGGACTCACGCGGGGTCGTCGCCGCGGCCATCGCCTGCGCCAGCGCCACCACGGCTCGCAACCGCCCATCCACAGCCATCCCCCCAGCTTAGGGAGGTTTCTGCCGATTTGATCAGATCTGCTGACCCGGGACGTGGACCGGCCAGGAAACCGGTCCCCCGCTCACTCCCCCGGCCACTGCGGCTTCCGCTTCTCGTTGAAGGCCGCGACGCCCTCCGCACGGTCCCCGGAGAACGCGGTGGCCCGCCACGCCGCGTCCTCGACCTCGAGCCCGGCGCGCAGATCGAGCCCCTGCCCGAGCCGCATGGCCTTCTTCGCGTTGCGCAGCCCGACCGGGGAGTTCATCGCGATACGGGCGGCGAGCGCCAGCGCCTCGGAGCGTGCGTCCTCGGCGAGGACGTCGACGAGCCCCAACTCCCTCGCCTCCGCCGCCTCCACGCGCCGGGCCGTGAAGACGAGCTCGGCGGCGCGGGCGGCCCCGACCCTGCGGGGCAGCAGCTGCGTACCGCCACCGCCGGGGATGACACCGACGGACACCTCGGGCAGCCCCACGACCGCGGTCGCGTCGGCGACGATCACATCGCAGGACAGCGCCAGCTCGAAGCCACCGCCGAGCGCGAAGCCGTGCACGGCTGCGACGGTCGGCATCGGGAGCTCCAGCACACCGGTGTACGCGCGCCGGGCGGTGGGCCGCTGCCGCACCAACTCGGCGTCGGAGAAGGAGTTGCGCTCCTTCAGGTCGGCGCCCACACAGAAGGCGCGCTCACTGCTCGACGCGACCACGGTCACCCGCACGTCCCGGTCCGCCGCGAGCGCGTCACAGGCTTCACCGATGGAACGGGCCATCTCGGTGGAGACCGCGTTCATGGCCTTGGGGCGGTCGAGGACGAGCTCGGCGACGTGGCCCTGCTCATGCCTGCGCACGACGACGAACTCGCCGAACCGCTGCTCGGACTCGGACATGGGGCACCCTCCCGGTTAACGATGGTTCACCGGGATCATAGGCGCGCCTTGGCTCCCCGGGGCCGTTTCCCCCACCCCGCCCCTTCCCGAACAGGGCTCCACCCGGACCCCGCACCCCACTCGCCCCGGCGCCCTGGTGGCCGCGGACCCCCGTCGTGCCGTACGGATCCTCGGCTCCACCGCTGGGGGGCTCCCCGCGGACCCGGCCCCGCGCTCCGCGAGCTGTCACGGGGCTCATCCCGCTGCGCCCGGCGGCCCGCGGGAGGTGCCCCCGGCCGGGCTGGACATCGCTTCGCGAGTCATCTCTCGGCGGAAGCCTTTGAAGCCTCGCCGGCGCTTGAGGCGCTGGGCCCCGGGCGGGCCGGATCTCGCTCCGCGGAACCCGTCGGCGGGGCTTGCAAGGCCCCGCCGACGATTGAGGCCGCCGGGGTTCGGAGGCAGAGCCCCCGAAACGCCGCGCGGAGCGCGGTGCGGGGTCCTGGGCCTGACCCGTTCGGGGGAAGGGGCGGGGCAGGGAAAGGCCGCCGGAGGTGACGGGACCGCGGCGTCAGGACGGGCGGCGCGAGAGGAGCCACGGCTCCACCACGCCGAGACCTCGCACCGGCCGCTGCCACATCGGCTGGAGCGCGAAGCGGTACGTGGGGACCTCGCGCCCCTCCTTCTCCGCCTTGACCGCTTCCTCCGCCGCCTCCGCCTCCGAGGCCGGCGCGTCCCCTGTCCTGATCACTTCCTCGGCGAACGCCCCGTCGACCAGTACGGCGTCCTTCGGAGCTATCGACGTCAGCCGGCTCGCCAGGTTCACCGTCGTGCCGAAGACGTCGCCCATGCGTGTGGTGACCGTGCCGAAGGCGATGCCGACCCGCAGCGCCGGCATCGACTCGTCGTCCGTCATCGTCTCGATGAGCCGCAGGGCGATCTCGGCGGCCGTGCCGGCGTCGTCCGCGGCGTACAGCACCTCGTCGCCGAGGGTCTTGATGAGCCGGCCGCTGTGGGCGGCGACCAGGTCCGCGCACGTGGTCTCGAAGGATTCGACGAGCTCGCCGAGCTCCTCTTCCTCCAGGCGGCGGGTCAGCCGCGTGAAGCCGACCAGGTCGGCGAAGCCGACGGCGAGACGGCGGTCGACCATCTCCTCGTCGTCCGCGGCCTGGACGACACGGCCGGTCGCCGCCGCCAGCTGCCGTCGCCACACGTAGACGAGGAACTCCTCGAGTTCCGGCAGCAGCAGCTCGACCAGCGGATAGGTCACTTCGGTGCGGGTCATGCCGGGCTCGGGCGGCTCGGTGAGCCCTTCGAGGAAGGAGTCGATCTGCCAGTCGGCCAGCCGCGCGGTGGTCTGCCCGGTGGATCGGGCGACCTGGACCGCCATGGGTTCGCTGAGCAGGCCGGCCTCGACCAGGCCGGCGAGCCGGCGCAGGGCCAGCACGTCCGCCTCGGTGAGGGCCTTGGCCTGTCCGATGTCGGCGAAGCCCATGGCCCGCCAGAAGCGGGCGGCGAGCTCCATGGAAACGCCGGCGGTGCGGGCCGCCTGGAAGGCGGTGTAGCGGCGCTCGGCGCCGAGGATCAGGTGTTCCAGCCGTATGGCCAGCGGGTCGTCCGACGGCTCCGCCGTGTGGTCGACCTCGTGGTGGGGCTTCGGGTGCACCGACCCGGAGGACCCGGACCCGGCTCCCGAGGACCCCGATGACGAGGCGGACGCGCCGGAAGAGCCGTCCGACGGCGGCTGCGCGCCCGCGCCGGAAGTGGTGTCGTCGACGGTCACCAGCCGCCTCCTGCCCGTTCCCTGCGCAATGCCCTGCCGATCTGTCGCGCGATCGCCTCAACGATACGGCAGGTGTGCCCCAGCTCACGTCCCGGCGGCCGAGGAGGTTCTTCCACGGCCGCCGGGGACGGCGCGGTGGCCGTCAGCGCGCCGGCCGCAGGTGCACGATGTCGCCCGCGCTCACCGAGTGCCGTTCGCCGTCCGCGGTGGCAAGGACCAGCCTGCCGTCGCCGTCCAGGGCGACCGCCTCGCCGGTGAGGGCCATGCCGCCCGGCAGCTCGGCCCGCACGTCGCGGCCGAGGGTGGCGCAGCCGGCCGCGTATGCCTCCTGGAGCCCGCAGGCGGCCGGGTCGCCGCCGGCGGTGCGCCAGGCGGTGTACCACTTCTCCAGGGAGCGCAGGACGGCCCGCAGCAGGGGGTCACGGTCGGTGGACACGGCGTCGGCGAGGGCCAGGGAACCCGAGGTGGGGACGGGCAGCTCGTCGGCGTGGAGGGAGACGTTGATGCCGAGTCCGAGCACCACGCCGTCGTCCCCGGCGCGCTCCGCGAGGATGCCGCCGGCCTTGCGTTCCTCGCCGTCGACGACGACCAGCAGGTCATTGGGCCATTTGAGGGACATGTCCGTGCCCGCGGCCCGCGCGAGCGCGAGCGCGGCCGCGACACCGGCGAGCAGCGGCAGCCAGCCCCAGCGCGTCACGGGCACGTCGGGGCCGGGCCGCAGGAGTACGGAGAAGAAGAGGCCGGAACGGGCAGGAGCACTCCAGGTGCGGTCCAGCCGGCCCCGTCCCGCGGTCTGCTCCTCCGCCACGAGCACCGCCCCCTCCGGCAGGGAGACGGCCCGTGCGGCCAGGTCGGTGTTGGTGGAGCCGGTGGACGCCACCACGTCCAGCGAGGTCCACAGGCCGCCGGGCACGATGACGGCGCGGCGCAGGACGGAGGCGTTCAGAGGAGGCCGCTCGAGGTCGGACCAGCGGCTCTCGGGCGCATTCGGAGGCGTCATGCAAGCCAGGTTAGGTGTGGCCAACGCCGCACTGCTGAACGGTATCCGCGCCGATACGCTACGAGTCAGTAGCAACCGATCGTTAACACGTCCCGGTTACCCAGTCCCCGTAAGCCGTCCCCGTGACCAGCCAGGGAGCCGCATCCCGATGTCCGAGCCGGAAAACGCCCTCTCCCAGAATCCGAGCAGCCACACCACCGCGGGAAAGATCGCGGATCTTCAGCGCCGTATCGAAGAGGCGACACATGCCGGCTCCGCGCGTGCGGTGGAAAAGCAGCACGCGAAGGGCAAGTTGACGGCCCGCGAGCGGATCGATCTGCTGCTGGACGAGAACTCCTTCGTGGAGCTCGACGAG
The DNA here is from genome assembly GCF_056835925.1 of Streptomyces sp. WAC00040. NCBI lineage: Bacteria > Bacillati > Actinomycetota > Actinomycetes > Kitasatosporales > Streptomycetaceae > Streptomyces > Streptomyces sp. WAC00040. The sequence goes on along the minus strand of NZ_JAKQZE010000001.1, from coordinate 2,735,196 downwards.
TTCGCCCGCCACCGCTCGACCAATTTCGGGCTGGAGAAGACACGGCCGTACGGGGACGGTGTCGTCACCGGCTACGGCACGGTCGACGGCCGCCCGGTCGCGGTCTTCTCGCAGGACTTCACCGTCTTCGGCGGCGCTCTCGGCGAGGTGTTCGGACAGAAGATCATCAAGGTGATGGACTTCGCGCTGAAGACCGGCTGCCCGGTCATCGGCATCAACGACTCGGGCGGCGCCCGCATCCAGGAAGGCGTCAGCGCGCTGGGCATGTACGGCGAGATCTTCCGCCGCAACACCCACGCCTCCGGCGTCATCCCGCAGATCTCGCTGGTCGTCGGCCCCTGCGCGGGCGGCGCGGTCTACTCGCCGGCCATCACCGACTTCACGGTGATGGTCGACCAGACCTCGCACATGTTCATCACCGGCCCCGACGTCATCAAGACCGTCACCGGCGAGGACGTCGGCTTCGAGGAACTGGGCGGCGCCCGCACCCACAACACCACCTCCGGTGTCGCGCACCACATGTCGGGCGACGAGAAGGACGCGATCGAGTACGTCAAGTCCCTCCTGTCGTACCTGCCGTCCAACAACCTCTCAGAGCCGCCGTCCTTCCCCGAGGAGGCGGACACCGCGGTCAGCGAAGAGGACCGCGAGCTGGACACACTGATCCCGGACTCGGCGAACCAGCCGTACGACATCCGCACCGTCATCGAGCACGTCCTCGACGAGGCCGAGTTCCTCGAGACCCAGTCGATGTTCGCCCCGAACATCGTCACCGGTTTCGGCCGGGTCGAGGGCTTCCCGGTCGGCATCGTCGCCAACCAGCCGATGCAGTTCGCCGGCTGCCTGGACATCAACGCCTCCGAGAAGGCCGCACGCTTCGTGCGCACCTGCGACGCGTTCAACGTCCCCGTGCTGACCTTCGTCGACGTCCCCGGCTTCCTGCCGGGCGTGGACCAGGAGTACGGCGGCATCATCCGCCGCGGCGCCAAGCTGATCTACGCCTACGCCGAGGCCACCGTCCCGCTGATCACGGTCATCACCCGCAAGGCGTTCGGCGGCGCCTACGACGTCATGGGTTCCAAGCACCTGGGCGCCGACCTCAACCTCGCCTGGCCCACCGCCCAGATCGCCGTCATGGGGGCCCAGGGCGCGGTGAACATCCTGCACCGCCGCACCATCGCCGCCGTCGAGGGCGCCGAGGAGCAGGAAGCGACGAGGGCACGGCTCATCGAGGAGTACGAGGACGCGCTGCTCAACCCGTACACGGCGGCCGAACGCGGCTACATCGACGCCGTGATCATGCCCTCGGAGACCCGGGCACAGATCGTCAAGGGCCTGCGCCAGCTCCGCACCAAGCGGGAAAGTCTGCCTCCCAAGAAGCACGGGAACATCCCCCTGTAGGGGCTCCGGGGACACGAGGAAGGGACGCGACGATGATCAGGGTCGTACGAGGAAACCCGACTCCCGAGGAGCTGGCCGCCGCACTGGCGGTGGTCCAGGCCCGCGCCGCGGCGAGCGCCGGTGCCGCGGCCGGGGAACCGCGGATGCCGGAGGGATGGTCGGATCCGGCGCGCATCGCCCGCAGCAGCCGGCCACTGCCCGGCCCGCGGGCGTGGGCACGCAGCTACTGGCCGGTGTGACAGCGCGGTGAGCGGAGGCCGGGCCCTGCACGGGGCCCGGCCTGCGCGCTGTTCAGAGCACCTCGGCCAGCAGTTCGGCCATGACCTGGTAGCCCTTGTCGCCGGGGTGCAGGCGGTCGCCGAAGTCGTAGGCGGGGTGCAGACGCCCCGGGTCGGCGGGGTCGGCGAGAGCGCGGTCGAAGTCGACGACGGCGTCGTACTCGCCGCCCGTGCGGATCCACCGGTTGATCTCCGGGCCGACGCGCGCGGAGTGCGCGCCCCAGTGGTCGGACCCGGCCAGCGGCAGGAGTGTCGCGCCGACTATCCGGACACCCGCGGCGCGGGCCTGCCGGATCAGCTCCCGGTGGCCCGCGACGACTTCCGCCGAGCTGACGACGGGGGCGGGTTTGTACGTCGGCTCACCAGGGGCCTCGCTGAAGCCGATGTCGTTGAGCCCCTCGAGGACGACGACGGTGGAGACGCCGGCTGGCGCGAGGGCGTCGCGACGGAAACGCGCGGTTCCCCTCTCGCCGTACCAGGCCGAGTCGTTGAGCAGGAGATTGCCGCCGATGCCGGCGTTGAGGACGGGCCGGCCGGTGAGTTCGGCGAGCGCGTCGGACCAGCGGCGGTTCGCTCCGGGCGTCGAGCCGAAGCCGTCCGTGACGGAGTCGCCGAAGAGGACGATCCCGTCCGCGCGTCCGGCGGCGACCTCCACACCGGCGAGGTGGTACCAGGACGCGGTGACGTCGGTGAACGCCGTTCCCGACAGCTCACCGCGCCGGTCGCCGCCGGCCCGGTAGGAGTCCGCCCAGGCCTGGGAGTGGAACGTCACGGGGCCGGTGGTGCCGGTGAAGTACAGCGTGACCGTCACGGACCCGAGCCGCTCGACGGGCAGGCCGGCCGGATCGCTGCGCAGTTCGGCCCGCGGGGGGACCACGGCGGACCGCGCTCCGCCGAAGGTGAGCTCCCGGACGGACCCCTCCTCGATCGCGGCGCCGCCGGCGGAGCGGGCGACGGTGGCCCCGGTGAGGTGCAGCGGGGACGTGCCGTAGGCGTTGGAGAGACGGACGCGCAGGCGCTCGCCGGCGGCGGTGACGCGCACGACCTGGCGGACGGTCTGGTGCGAGAAGCCTTCCTGGGACCAGTTCGGGGTGAAGCCGGTGCTGGGCATCTGGGGAGAGGCGGCCCAGGCCGCGGTCCATTCGCTCATGACGTACCCCTCTTCCCGCCACTAATGGGCGGAGAGTTCCATTAGGATGAAGGCACGCTAACAGAGTTCGCGCCACTAATGGAACGGGAGACCCGTTTGGAAGCCACCCCAGGTACGGTCCGCCCCGGCGGCCGCACCGCGAAGGTCCGCGCGGCCGTTCTCGCCGCCACCCAGGAAGCACTGGTCGACGGCGGGTTCCACGCCTTGAGCCCGGACCGGGTCGCGGCAGCCGCGGGCGTCGGAAAGACCACCGTCTACCGGCGCTGGCGGTCACCGGCCGGCCTGCTCGCGGACCTGCTGCGCGACATGGCCGAGCAGTCCCTGCCCGCCGCGGACACGGGATCTCTGGAAGGTGACCTGCGCGCCAACGCCGCGCTCGTGCGCGACACGCTCGCCGATCCCCGCATGGGCCCCGTATTCGCCGCCGTCATCGCGGCGGCCGCGTGCCACGAGGAGTGCGCGGACGCCCTCCACGGCTTCTACGCGACCCGGCTCACGGAATGGGTGCCGGCGGTCGAACGGGGCCTCGGCCGCGGCGAGATCCCGGCCGGCACCGACCCGCTGGAGGTCCTGCGGGCGGTTTCAGCGCCCCTGTACTACCGCTTCGCCGTCAGCCACGAGCCCCTGACGGCCGACACCGCGGAGCGAGCGGCGTCGGCGGCGCTGGCGGCAGCGCGGGCGGGTGCCTTCGTGGTTTGAGTACGCATACTCAGGCGCCGGGCCGCCTGCATCAGCACCATCGAAGGCATGCTGTGGTCCGACCCTGAGAACGAACCGCCCAAGGAACTGCGCGACATGCAGACGATGCTGCGTCGCGCGGGGCTGGTGCTGGCGCTGGCGATGGTGGTGGCGATGTTCGCGGCGGGCCTGCGTTGAGCGGGGGCACGCGAGCCGCCTGCGGCGGGCTGGTTCCCCGACCCGCCCCTTCCCGAAACCGGGGGCTCCGCCACCTACGCCTGCGGCGTGGGGGGACCCTCACCGGACCCCCGCACCTCGAACGCCGGCGAGGCTCGAGTGGCCGGGCAACTTCAGCCCGCCCGGGGGCACCTCCCACGGCCCCCAGGCCGTAGGGCGAGCTCGAGGGCACCGTACGAAGCGCGGCTCGGGGTCTCGGGCCTGCCCCGCCACACGGCGGAGCCGCACATCGGCACAGCGGGAAAGGGCGGGTGGTGGAACGGCCCCGCGTAGCGGTCACGCCCCGGCGGCCGCGGCCTCCCCGAGCAACCCGCCCGGCGGCCACGCCCCGCCACCTACCATGTCCCCCATGACCACCCCGTCACCCCACCGCCCCCGTCTCGTCCTCGCCTCCGCCTCCCCCGCGCGGCTGAATCTGCTGCGGCAGGCCGGGCTCGCGCCGGAAGTGATAGTCAGCGGCGTCGACGAGGACGCGCTCACCGCGACGACCCCCGCCGAGCTCGCGCTCGTGCTGGCGGAGGCGAAGGCCGCGGCCGTCGCAGCGCGACCGCAGGCGGCCGGGGCGTTGCTGATCGGGTGCGACTCGGTCCTGGAGCTCGACGGCGAGGCGCTCGGCAAGCCCGCCGACGCCGAGGAGGCGACCGCCCGCTGGAAGGCGATGCGCGGCAGGGCGGGCGTCCTGCAGACGGGGCACTGCGTGATCGACACGGTGACCGGACGCCGTGCTTCCGCGACCGCGTCGACGACCGTGCGGTTCGGCGAGCCGACGGACGCCGAGATCGCCGCGTATGTCGCGAGCGGCGAACCGCTGCACGTCGCGGGGGCGTTCACGCTGGACGGCCGCTCGGCCCCGTTCATCGACGGCATCGACGGCGACCCGGGCAACGTCATCGGGCTGTCGCTGCCACTGCTCCGCCGGCTCCTGGCGGAGTTGGGCGTCTCGATCACGGACCTCTGGACCGCCTGAGCGGACGGCGGGTCAGGCGGGTGCCGGACCGCCGACGGGTGCCACCGGGTCGTCACCGTCGGCCGGGCCGGCCGACGCGGGAGGCGCGGGAGACGCCGTCGGGGGCTGCTCCTTGCCGTACACGATCAAGGACGCGACGAGCAGGCCCAGCACCGTCATCAGGAACGCGAAAGCGCTCCATCCGACGAGGCCGACCGCCACCGCTCCCAGCACCCCGTGCACGACGGCGAGCGTGATGAGGGCGATGCGGGCGAAACGGCCCGGCGCCCGGTCGCGTATGCCCGCAATGAGGAGCAGCACGCCGCACAGGGCGAGGAAGAGACCGGACCCTATGCCCAGTCCCCACGTCGCGGTCACCATCACGTCCGGGTCCATGCCGTCCAGGGACATCCGCTGAGCGCCGACGAACGTGGCCATGACTCCGTTGAGCACCACGATGCCGACGGCCTCGATCAGCAGGACAAGCGCAGCCACCACGGCCACCGGTCTGCGCACCACGGCGCCCCCAACCCTTTGTGTACCGGAAGTACGTACGACAGCCGCGAGGCTACTGACCGGTAAACGCGGGGACAAGGGTTCCGGCACGCTCGGTCCCGGGGCAAAGAATCGTTGGGCCATTCGTAGGGACTCCACAAAGAAACGTGTCGCGCCGCTGCCCCCGCAGACAGAGACCTTGACCACACCAGAGGGCTACTGTGCTCGGGAGGAACCCGTCGTACCGTGGTGCGACAAGGGATTTCGCGATCGAGCGAGCCTCGAATCACGCTCCGTGTGGGCAAGCTCACCATTGGGGACGGGTCGAAAGGCCGTGTCGGCAGTCCCTAAACTCAGCTTGTTTCAAGGAGGGAGCCATCGTGCGCAAGGTGCTCATCGCCAACCGTGGCGAAATCGCTGTCCGCGTTGCCCGTGCCTGCCGGGACGCCGGGATCGCAAGCGTAGCCGTCTACGCCGATCCGGACCGGGACGCATTGCATGTCCGCGCGGCCGACGAAGCGTTCGCCCTGGGCGGTGACACCCCGGCCGCCAGTTACCTGGACATGGCCAAGGTGCTCCAGGCCGCGGCCGATTCGGGGGCGGACGCCATCCACCCCGGATACGGATTCCTGTCCGAGAACGCGGACTTCGCCCAAGCGGTCATCGACGCCGGCCTGACCTGGATCGGCCCGCCCCCGCAGGCCATCCGTGACCTCGGTGACAAGGTCGCCGCCCGTCACATCGCCCAGCGCGCCGGCGCGCCGCTGGTCGCCGGCACCCCCGACCCGGTCTCCGGCGCCGACGAGGTCGTCGCCTTCGCCCGGGAACACGGGCTGCCGATCGCCATCAAGGCCGCCTTCGGCGGCGGCGGACGCGGCCTGAAGGTCGCCCGCACCCTCGAAGAGGTCCCGGAGCTGTACGACTCCGCCGTCCGCGAGGCGGTCGCCGCCTTCGGGCGGGGCGAGTGCTTCGTCGAGCGCTACCTCGACAAGCCCCGTCACGTGGAGACCCAGTGCCTGGCCGACTCCCACGGCAACGTGGTCGTCGTCTCCACCCGCGACTGCTCGCTCCAGCGCCGCCACCAGAAGCTGGTGGAGGAGGCCCCGGCGCCGTTCCTGTCACAGGCTCAGAACGCGGAGCTGTACCGCGCCTCGAAGGCCATCCTCAAGGAAGCCGGCTACGTCGGCGCCGGCACCGTCGAGTTCCTCGTCGGCACCGACGGCACCATCTCCTTCCTCGAGGTCAACACCCGCCTCCAGGTCGAGCACCCGGTCACCGAAGAGGTCACCGGCATCGACCTGGTCCGCGAGATGTTCCGTATCGCCGACGGCGAGGAACTCGGCTACGACGACCCCGCGGTGCGCGGCCACTCCTTCGAGTTCCGCATCAACGGCGAGGACCCCGGCCGGGGCTTCCTGCCCGCGCCCGGCACCGTCACCTCGTTCAACCCGCCCACCGGCCCCGGTGTCCGCCTCGACGCCGGTGTCGAGTCCGGTTCCGTCATCGGCCCGGCGTGGGACTCGCTCCTCGCCAAGCTGATCGTCAGCGGCGCCACCCGCGAGCAGGCCCTTCAGCGCGCCGCGCGTGCGCTGGCCGAGTTCGAGGTCGAAGGCATGGCCACCGCCATTCCCTTCCACCGCGCGGTCGTCGCCGACCCGGCGTTCACGGCGGACCCCTTCCGGGTCCACACCCGCTGGATCGAGACCGAGTTCGTCAACGACATCAAGCCGTTCGCCCCGGCCGGCACCGACGCGGACGAGGACGAGGCGGGCCGCGAGACCATCGTGGTCGAGGTCGGCGGCAAGCGCCTCGAGGTGTCGCTGCCGTCCTCGCTCGGCATGACCCTCGCACGCACCGGCCTCGCCGCCGGCGCCAAGCCCAAGCGCAGGGCCGCGAAGAAGTCGTCCTCGGCCGCCTCCGGTGACACCCTCACCTCCCCGATGCAGGGCACCATCGTCAAGGTCGCCGTCGAGGAGGGCCAGGAGGTCAAGGAGGGCGACCTCGTCGTCGTCCTGGAGGCCATGAAGATGGAGCAGCCGCTCAACGCGCACCGCTCCGGCACCATCAAGGGCCTGGCCGCCGAGGTCGGCGCCTCCCTCACCTCCGGTGCCACCATCTGCGAGATCAAGGACTGACACGTCCGACCGACTGCTGAAGGGCCCCCGGCACCCGTGCCGGGGGCCCTTCGTGCCGGGCGCGTCCTATGCTGCTCGGGCCACGCGATGTCGATCGACCGGGGGACGCGTATGGAGATCCGGCTGAAGGTTGTGGACGCCAACCTCGCCATCGAGCACGCCCGTTCACTGCACCACTGGCTTCGTGGACAGACCGGCGGCGGGTGGGAGACCGCGCTGGAGTACGGCACGGACACAGTGGCCGTACTGCTCCCGGACGAAGGGGCGGCGGCGCACCTGGCCCGGTCGGTCGTGGAGTGGCGCGGCCGGCGCACCGGCACGCCGGTGGTCGTGGCCGGGACCGCCGGCGGCGCGCCCGTACCGGAGGAACTCGTCCGGATCCTGGCCGAGGACCTGCTGCCGCACGAGGGCGGCACCGTCACGGTGCTCGAACCCGAGGACGACCGTATGCCCGGAGCCGTCCACCAAGACGTGCAGCTCGCCGGCCGCGACGTCGGCTTCGGCGGCCCGCCCGGTCCGGTCCTCGACCCGGACGACGACTGGGACCGGGAGTGACACCTTGGGGGACATCGCCAAGGGCGTACTCGGGGGTGGCTGGTCGCTCGTCGTCGGCTGGGTGCTGCCCGCCGCGCTCAATCTCGCCGTGTTCCTCTTCACCGTGGCGCCGAGCCTGCGCGGCACGGCCCTGATCGAACGGATCCGGCCGGAGTCGTCGGCCAACACCGCCGTGCTGCTACTCGTGGCCTCGGTCATGTTCGGGCTGCTCCTCAACTCCCTCCAGGCGCCGCTGTACCGGCTGCTGGAGGGCTACCTGCTGTGGCCCCGCCGGGCGTACGACAGGGGCTGCCGGATCCAGCGTGCGCGCAGGCAGCGGATCGCCGACCGAATCGCCGGGGCGGACACCCGGGCCCCGATCCAGGCCGCCCTGCTCCAGGAACGCCTCGCCCGCTATCCCGCAGCCGACGAACAGATCGCCCCGACCCGGCTCGGCAACGCCATCCGCCGTTTCGAGGAGTACGGGTACGACCGCTACCGGCTCGACACGCAGGTGCTCTGGAACGAGCTGACCGGCACCGCCCCGAAAGAGCTCGGCCGCCAGGTCGACACGGCCCGCAGCAGCGCCGACTTCTTCGTGGCACTGCTGTACGGGCACGCCGTCATCGCCGCCGCGTCGCTCGCCTCGCTCCCCTTCGAAGGGGCCGATGTGCCCCTGCTGGCCTCACGGCCACGGCGCTGGCCGTGCTGATCCCGGCCTGGTACCGCGCGGCGGTGACCGCCACGGACGAGTGGGCCGCCGCGGTACGCGCCCTCGTCAACGCGGGCCGCAAGCCGCTGGCGGACGCACTTGGGCTCGTACTGCCGCAGGAGCTCGGCAAGGAACGCGAGATGTGGCTGCTCGTGACGCGGATGTCCCGGCGGCCCTACCGTCCCGCCGCGGACGCCGCCCTCGCCCCCTACCGGGCCGCGCCCGCCCAGCCGGGCTGCTGCTGTACTCCCCCGCCGCCCGCACCCTGACGTCCGGCATCCTTGAGGTGTGACGGACACCAGGCCCAAGCGCGCCGACGCGCGCCGCAACTACGACCGGCTGCTGACCGAGGCTCGGGCCGCGTTCGCCGAGCGCGGCACCGACGCCTCGCTCGAGGAGATCGCCCGCAGCGCCGGCGTCGGCATCGGCACGCTGTACCGCCACTTCCCGAACCGTCACGCCATGATGAACGCGGTCTTCCAGGAGGCCGTCGCCGCCCTGCTGGAACGCTCACGCGAACTGGCGGGCGCGGAGCAGCCGTGCACGGCGCTGGTGGAGTGGCTGCGCGCCCTCATCACCCACGCGGGTGAGTACCGCGGCCTCGCCCGTGCGCTTCTGGCCGCGTCCCACGACAGGAACTCGGCCCTGTCTGCGTGCAGCGTCCCCCTGCGCGACGCGGGCGAGCGCCTGCTCTCCCGGGCACAGGAGGCGGGGTCGGTCCGTACGGACGTCTCGATCGGCGACCTGATGCAGCTGACCAACGCCATCGCGCTGGCGGCGGAACAGGACCCGGCCGACCCGGAGTTGGCGGACCGCCTCCTGACGCTGACCCTGCGGGGCCTGCGGCCGGACCAGGGACCGGGTCGGTGAAATGACTTTGGGGTCAAGGGTGTTGATCGCTACATGACTCAACGACCGGCACCTCGCCCGCTGTCCGACGAAGCCCTCTCGCAGCTGCTCGGCCGACAGCAGTTCGGCACGCTCGCCACGGTGAAGCGCAGCGGCCGTCCCCACCTGACCACCATGCTCTACCGCTGGGACCCCGAGGCCCGCGTCGCGCGGTTCTCCACGACGGCCGACCGGGTCAAGGTCGGCCACCTGCGGCGCAGCCCGCACGCCGCGCTGCATGTGCAGGGCGGTGACGTGTGGTCGTTCGCCGTCGCCGAAGGCGAGGCCGAGGTCTCCGAGATCACGACGGTCCCCGGCGATGCGGTCGGACGGGAACTGCTCGGGATGATCCCGGAGGCGGCGCAGCCCGAGGACGAAGACGCGTTCCTGGAGCAGCTGGTCGCAGAGCAGCGGGTGGTCGTCCGTTTGAAGGTCGACCGGCTCTACGGAACGGCACTCGACATCGAGGGCTAGGGGTTCCGGGGAGCGACGCCCAGGAGGGCGAGTGTGGCGGTACGCAGCCATGTTGCCGCCTCCTCGACCGACATGCGTCCTGCCCCGACCTCGTCGCCTGCCGCGTGACCGAGAGCGGTCACCGCGGCCACCAGCCAGGTGGCCGGTGGCGCGGGGTCGAACTCGCCCGACGCCTGGCCCTTCTCGATCAGCCGGGTGAGGCGGGCGGCGACCGGCTCGTGCCGGGCCTGGTCGGCGGCGCCGCGGCTGCTCCCCAGCTGGAGCAGCACCGGGTTGCGTTCGAACAGCCGCCAGCCGATGCCCTGAAGCCGCAGCAGCGCGTCCAGGGCCGGAGCGCCGCTCTCTTCCGCCTCGTCCATCGCGGCCATGGCCTGGCCGGTGATCCGGTCGCCGACAGCGTCCAGCAGCGCGTCACGGGTGCCGAAGTGCGCGTACACGGTCTGGCGGGTCACGCCTGCCGCGGCGGCGATGGCGGCCATTCCGGCGTCGGGCCGCTCGGCCAGCAGTCGCACCGCGGCGTCCAACACTGCGGTGCGACTGCGCTCGGCGTCGGCGCGACGGCCACGCCGAGCGCGGGACCCGTCGCCCGGGGACTCGGAAACATTCAACTCTTACACCCTTGTCAGACTTAGCATCCTCGCGATATCTTACAAGTATGTAAGAGATCGCTGCGGCGTGCAGCCGCGCCACGCCTGGCAGGAGCAATGATGAACCCTCTCCGCGCGAAGCCTCCCGAGCAGTTCGTCGCCGACTTCTTCACGAGCTTCACCGACGCCGTGGTCCATGGCTCGGAAGATACCGCCGACCTCATGGCCAGGTACTACACCCGTGACGTGGTTCAAGTCGCTGACGGCGTACCACTCGACTGGGACCGCCTCCGCGCTCACCTCCGCCCGGTGCGCAAGAATCTGCGGCAGTTCCGGTTCGAGGTCCACGAAGCGTTCCTGGACGGATACCGGATGGCGACCCGCTTCACGATCCACGCCCGGATGCGTAAAGGCGGACCCGTTGCCACGCGGGTCCACATGTTCGCCGAGTTCACACCCGACGGGCGCCTGCGACGAGCCGAGCAGCTGACGCGGCCCGTCACCGCCGCCGATCAGCAGACGGGAGAGTGATCCGCATGCGCATTCGGCTCGTCCAGGGCCTCGCGCTGCTCTCCACCGGCGCTCTCGCCGGCGCCTTCGGCTACGGAGCGGCCAACCTGGTCCCCACGTTCAACGCGGTACCGCTCGACATGAGGCTGTCCTTCCATGCCCAGTTGATGCAGATGAACGGGATCACCATGCAAGGTGCCATGGGCATGTCGGCGCTCAGCGCGCTGACACTGGCCGCCATGACGCGTGGCACCGCACGGTGGCTCGCCGGCGGGGCCGGGCTCCTCGCCGTCGCGTCCTTCCTGATCACCCGTCTCGGAAACGTCCCCATCAACGGCCGTATCAAGCAGTGGGCGGCCACCTCGGCCCCCGCCGATCACGCCGAGATACTGGCTCGCTGGGAGGCGTTCAACTATGCACGCACAGCTGCCGCGTTCGCCGCTTTCGGGCTGCTGATCCTTCTCTCCATGCGACCCTCCGCGTATGAACGACGAGCACTGGCGGACGTGGACACGCCTCTTCCTGTCCCTTCTCGCGGCTGACCGACGGGATCAGCTCACGTGGCTGGGCGAGCGCGAGCTGACGACGGACCTGGTCGTCGACGACGTCGAGTTCGCCTGCCTCACAGGGAAAGGACTCACGGACCGCGGAGCCTTCGAACCCGAGAACCTGCGCGATCTTCAGGCCGTCGGCCGCCGCGTCGCCGAGATCGACGCCGACGGTCGGACCGCCAAGTGGGCCGACGCCCTGGCGACGGATCCCGCCTGGGACGAGGTCCGGACTCTCGCCCGCCGCTTCCTCGTCACACTGCTGGGCGACTGGCGCCGGCCACTCCCCCGCCCGGTACGTCCGCACGCTGCGCCGCCCTGTGAGAGCACGGGCCCACCGGCCGGTACGGGCGGCACCGGGCGGATCGGGGTCGGAAGAGGGTCCGGAAGCAGGGCGTCGCAACTCGCGCGAAGCGCGGTGAGGTCAGCCGTTCCGGACCCCCCTCCGGAGGCCCCGACACCTCGCACCCACTCCTGAGGCCACGCCCCGCGAGGGGCGCAGCGCGACCGGACCGGACCACTCCCACCGGCGGAACACGCCACCGAACCGGGCGCACCCGAGGAACGCGACGCCCCGCAGGGGCGCAACGCACCCGCACCCGGCCGGGGACGGCGCGCCCCCAGCCAACCGCACGGGGGCCGAGAGAGACCTGCCCATCCGAGGAGTCCGCGTCAGCGACGACGGAGGTCCGCCACGCGGGCCGACCGTTCCGGAAGGGCCTCCGGCCCCAGCGCGCCCGCCGCGCTGCGCAGGCCCGCCCTGGTGCGGCGCTGGCCGGGCAGCGGCACCTCAGGGCGCGGCGCGGGCGCCGCCCCCGCTCCGGCGACCGCGATCTGCACACCCTGGTCCGCGAGCGCCTGAAGCTCCGTCGCCGCCCGGTCGTCGTGCGCCGGCGGCTCGTCCGTCACCAGGCGGGTGATCACATCCGTCGGCACGGTCTGGAACATCGTGTCCGTACCGAGCTTGGTGTGGTCGGCCAGCACCACGACCTCCGCCGCGGCCTGGACGAGCGCGCGGTCGACGCTCGCGGAGAGCATGTTGGAGGTGGACAGACCCCGCTCGGCGGTCAGCCCGCTCCCGGACAGGAACGCGCGGGAGACCCGCAGCCCTTGGAGGGACTGCTCCGCGCCGCTCCCGACCAGCGCATAGTTGGAGCCGCGCAGCGTGCCGCCGGTCATGACGACTTCGACCCGGTTGGCATGGGCGAGCGCCTGGGCGACCAGGAGCGAGTTGGTGACGACGGTCAGTCCGGGGACGCGTGCGAGCCGGCGGGCCAGCTCCTGCGTCGTGGTACCGGCGCCGACGACGATGGCCTCACCCTCTTCGACGAGGGCGGCCGCGAGGTCGGCGATGGCCGTCTTCTCCGCGGTGGCGGACAGGGATTTCTGCGGGAAGCCGGACTCGCGGGTGAATCCGCCCGGCAGTACCGCACCGCCGTGCCGGCGGTCGAGGAGTCCTTCTGCCTCCAGTGCCCGCACGTCACGCCGTACGGTCACTTCGGAGGTCTGGACGACGCGGGCGAGCTCACGGAGCGACACGGCACCGTTGGCACGCACCATTTCGAGGATCAACTGACGACGTTCTGCAGCGAACACGAAACTGACAGTAACCCCACCGCCCGTCGGTTTTCAGCTCTATGCGCCGGATACCGGAAAATGTGCACTTAAGAGGCCGCCAAGTGGTATAGACGGCCCCCAAGTTGATCGCGCGACGAGTGAAGTGCCCAGGGTTTGCCGGGTTTCTTCCGCGTCCGGCCGCGGTCAGCCCTCGCCCGACGTCTTCCGGGTGTGCAACTGGCGTGCCACCTCCGCGATCGACCCGGACAGAGACGGGTACACGGTGAAAGCGTTTGCGATCTGTTCGACCGTCAGGTTGTTGTCGACAGCGATCGAGATGGGGTGGATCAGTTCCGAGGCACGCGGCGAGACGACCACGCCGCCGACCACGATCCCGGTCCCCGGACGGCAGAAGATCTTGACGAAGCCGTCCCTGATGCCCTGCATCTTGGCGCGGGGGTTGCGCAGCAGCGGCAGCTTGACCACGCGGGCGTCGATCTTGCCTGCGTCGACGTCGGCCTGGCTGTAGCCGACGGTCGCGATCTCCGGGTCGGTGAAGACGTTGGAGGAGACGGTCTTCAGGTTCAGCGGGGCGACCGCGTCGCCGAGGAAGTGGTACATCGCGATCCGGCCCTGCATGGCGGCGACGGAAGCGAGGGCGAAGATGCCGGTGACGTCACCGGCCGCGTACACGCCGGGTGCCGATGTACGGGACACCCTGTCGGTCCAGATGTGACCGGAGTCCTTGAGCCGGACACCGGCCTCCTCGAGGCCCATGCCCGCCGTGTTGGGGATCGCGCCGACGGCCATCAGGCAGTGCGTGCCGCTGATGACGCGGCCGTCGGAGAGCGTGACCTCGACCCGGTCTCCGACGCGCTTGGCGGACTCGGCGCGGGAGCGGGCCATGACGTTCATGCCACGGCGGCGGAAGACGTCCTCGAGGACCGCGGCGGCGTCCGGGTCCTCGCCGGGCAGCACGCGGTCACGGGAGGAGACGAGGGTGACGCGCGAGCCGAGCGCCTGGTACGCGCCGGCGAACTCGGCGCCGGTGACACCGGAACCGACGACGATGAGCTCCTCGGGAAGCTCGTCCAGGTCGTACACCTGCGTCCAGTTGAGGATGCGCTCGCCGTCGGGCCTGGCGTCGGGGATCTCGCGCGGGTGACCGCCGGTGGCGATCAGCACGGCGTCCGCGGTGAGCGTCTCCTCGGTACCGTCGGCCGCGCGCACGACGACCTTGCGGGAGCCGTCCATCGCCTGCTGCCCGTCGAGCCGGCCGCGGCCGCGCATGACGCGCGCGCCGGCCCGCGTGACGGAGGCCGTGATGTCGTGGGACTGGGCGAGCGCGAGGCGCTTGACACGCCGGTTGACCTTGCCGAGGTCCACACCGACGACGCGGGCGGCCTGCTCGATGTGCGGGGTGTCGTCGGCCACGATGATGCCGAGCTCCTCGTAGGAGGAGTCGAAGGTCGTCATGACTTCGGCGGTGGCGATCAGGGTCTTCGAGGGTACGCAGTCGGTCAGCACCGACGCCCCGCCCAGACCGTCGCAGTCGACGACGGTCACCTCCGCGCCGAGCTGAGCGCCGACAAGGGCCGCCTCATATCCGCCGGGTCCGCCACCGATGATCACGATCCGGGTCACGAAAAAGTCCGCCTCGCATTGTCGTTCCCGGCCCGCCTGCCCGCTCTGCCGGGGTCCGGGGGTGCCCCCGGTGGAATGCAGTACGTACTTCATTGTCCCGCATCGTTCAGGCGTTCTCCCCCCGGGGCCTCCATAGCGCCGCGACCACCACGGCCCTCCTGCTCGACCGCCGGACGGGCCCCGCCGTACCCCGTGGCGGCGGCGGCCGCTCGTTCGCCTCCCGTACCCTCGACCCCATGTCGCTCTACGCCGCGTACGCCGGCAACCTCGACGCGCGGCTGATGACCCGCCGCGCACCGCACTCACCGCTGCGTGGCACGGGCTGGCTCAACGGCTGGCGGTTGACCTTCGGCGGCGAGCAGATGGGCTGGGAGGGGGCGCTGGCCACGATCGTGGAGGCCCCGCGCTCGCAGGTCTTCGTCGCGCTGTACGACATCGCGCCCATGGACGAGGACTCCATGGACCGCTGGGAGGGTGTCGGCCTCGACATATACCGGCGCATGCGGGTCCGTGTGGACACCCTGGACGGCGAGGAGCCGGCCTGGGTGTACGTCCTGAACGGCTACGAGGGCGGCCTGCCGTCCGCCCGTTACCTGGGCGAACTCGCCGACGCGGCGGAGTCGGCGGGCGCGCCGCACGACTACGTGATGGAGCTGCGCAAGCGCCCCTGCTGACGGCCGCCCGCCCCGCCCCGTCCGCCGGGTCCGGGCCTGTCGCCGGCGCGCGTCCGGCGTGGTTCGTCGGAAACGACAAGACAACGATCCGAAGACCGTCGGCTGCGTCATCTACGCGCGTAGGAATTTGCGGGTTACCCTCATCCGCGTGAACGCATCTGTGAATCCGGACCTCGTCGGCGCTCTCGCCGACCCCCACGCCGCGGCCGACGCCGCCGCCGCCCGCCTGCGCGAGCTGACCGGCACCGAGACCCACGACGTCGCACTGGTGATGGGTTCCGGCTGGGCTCCGGCCGTCGACGCGCTCGGCACCCCCGAGGCCGAGTTCCCCGTCACGGAACTGCCCGGCTTCCCGCCCCCGGCGGTCGAGGGCCACGGCGGCAAGATCCGCTCGTACCGCATCGGCCAGAAGCGCGCGCTGGTCTTCCTCGGCCGTACGCACTTCTACGAGGGTCGCGGCGTCTCCGCCGTCGCCCACGGCGTGCGCACCGCCGTCGCGGCCGGCTGCAAGACCGTGGTGCTGACCAACGGCTGCGGCGGCCTGCGCGACGGCATGCGTCCGGGGCAGCCGGTGCTGATCAGCGACCACATCAACCTCACGGCGGCGTCGCCGATCATCGGCGCGAACTTCGTCGACCTGACCGACCTCTACTCCCCGCGGCTGCGGGCGCTGTGCAAGGAGGTGGACGCGACGCTCGAGGAGGGCGTGTACGTCCAGTTCCCCGGCCCCCACTACGAGACCCCGGCCGAGATCAACATGGTCCGCGTGCTCGGCGGCGACCTGGTGGGCATGTCCACCGTCCTCGAGGCCATCGCGGCCCGCGAGGCCGGCGCGGAGGTGCTGGGCATCTCGCTGGTCACGAACCTGGCGGCGGGGCTCTCCGGCGAGCCGCTGAACCACGAGGAAGTGCTGCAGGCGGGACGGGATTCCGCGGCGCGGATGGGCGAGCTGCTGACGCGGGTGCTGGCACGCATCTGAGGTGGAGTGGGGCGTGGCGGCCGCGCGGGCGTGTTCCCCTGCCCGCCCCTTCCCGAAACCGGGGCACGCCCCTGACCCCGCACGGCCCTCGGTCGCGGAAGGCGCCGTCCTCGGCGGGCCCGAACTGCCGCAGCGCCTGCACTCCGCCCCGCCGACAGACACGCCTCGCGTGCACGCACCCTCGGGAGCGGCGCATCCGCCGGCAATCGATGCGCGGGCACCCGGTGACAGCGCCCCGGACCGACAACGCCCGAAGGACGGTCCGGGGCCCGTCGGAGCATTCGTACCGGGTCCGGGGCCCGGTCAGGGGCAGGGCAGAGCCTGATCCGGGAAGCGGACCCAGGCAGCACCGGCCCCGGGAAATGGGGCTCACGGCCCCGTCACCACTTGAAGGACGGTCCGGAGCCCGGGCGGAGCCGACTGCCCGGCCGGGCGGAGCCCGATCCGGGAAGTCGGCCCCCGCGGCCGCCGGGCCGTAGGGGAGGGGAACAACGCCCGCCGCGGGCGTTGCGACTCGCGGGCCCCGGCCCGCCCCGCGCAGACTCGACACAGCGAAGACGAGAGGCGGACAACCGTGCAGCAGGAGCAGGACCTGATCGCCCGGGCCGAGGCGTGGCTCGCGGAGGACCCGGACGCGGAGACGCGGGACGAGCTCGCGCGGCTCATCGAGGCGCGTGATCTCGGCGAACTGGCGGACCGGTTCGGCGGGACGCTCCAGTTCGGCACCGCCGGGCTCCGTGGTGAGCTCGGGGCCGGACCGATGCGGATGAACCGGGCCGTCGTGATCCGGGCGGCGGCCGGACTCGCGGCCTATCTGAAGGCCAAGGGGCAGACGGACGGGCCGGTCGTCGTCGGCTACGACGCCCGCTACAAGTCCGCGGACTTCGCGCGGGACACCGCCGCGGTGATGGTCGCCGCGGGCCTGCGAGCAGCGGTGCTGCCGCGCCCGCTTCCCACGCCCGTGCTGGCCTTCGCCATAAGGCACCTGGGCGCTGTCGCCGGCGTCGAGGTGACCGCGAGCCACAATCCTCCCCGTGACAACGGCTACAAGGTCTACCTGGGCGATGGTTCGCAGATCGTGCCACCGGCCGACGCGGACATCGCCGCCGAGATCGACGCGATCCGCGGCCTCGCCGACGTCCCGCGCGCGGAAGAGGGCTGGGAGACGCTCGGTGACGAGGTGCTCGAGGCGTACCTGGCGCGTACGGACGCCGTCCTGACCGCCGGCTCCCCCCGAACCGCCCGGGTCGTCTACACGGCCATGCACGGCGTCGGCAAGGACGTGGTGACGGCCGCCTTCGCGCGTGCCGGTTTCCCGGCACCGGTCCTGGTGGCGGAGCAGGCGGAGCCGGATCCCGCGTTCCCGACGGTCGCGTTCCCGAACCCGGAGGAGCCGGGGGCGATGGACCTCGCCTTCGAGACGGCTCGCCGTACCGGGCCCGACGTGGTCATCGCCAACGACCCGGACGCGGACCGCTGCGCCGTCGCCGTACCCGACGAGGCGGCGGACGGCGGCTGGCGGATGCTGCGCGGCGACGAGGTCGGCGCCCTGCTCGCGGAGCACCTCGTCCACAAGGGCGCCACCGGCGTCTTCGCCGAGTCGATCGTGTCGTCGTCGCTGCTGGGCCGGATCGCGGCCGCCGCCGGGCTCGGGTACGAGGAGACGCTGACCGGGTTCAAGTGGATCGCCCGCGTCGAGGGTCTTCGGTACGGCTACGAGGAGGCGCTCGGCTACTGCGTCGACCCGGAGGGCGTACGTGACAAGGACGGCATCACGGCGGCGCTGCTCGTGGCCGAGCTGATCTCGGAGCTGAAGGAGCAGGGCCGTACGCTCGGCGACCTGCTGGACGACCTCGCCGTCGAGCACGGTCTGCACGCCACCGACCAGCTGTCGGTGCGGGTGAAGGACCTGGGCATCATCGCGAACGCCATGAGGGCGCTGCGCGAGCAGCCGCCGACAGCCCTGGCGGGCCTGAGGGTCACGACGGCGGAGGATCTGGCCGTCGGGACGGACAGGCTCCCGCCGACGGACGGTCTGCGCTACTACCTCGACGGGGAGTTCAAGGCCCGGGTCATCGTCCGCCCGAGCGGTACGGAGCCCAAGCTGAAGTGCTATCTCGAGGTGGTCGTCCCGGTCGCCGACGCGAGCGCGCTGGCCGGGTCCAGGGCGCGCGCCTCGCAGGTGCTCGACGGCATCAAGCGGGACCTGTCCGCCGCCGCCGGTATCTGACATCCGCCCACGAAACGGCGCCCGCCGCGGTCCGGTCCGACCGCGGCGGGCGCCGTTCTGTGAGGTCCACGCGACCGCTCGTTGCCGATGCCGCGGGTCGCACCGCGGCGGCGTGGACGGAGAGTCCTCGCGCGCCGCTCACACGGCCGGCCTCGTGACCGGCGGGGTGTCAGCCGGTCGCGAGGAGGACCGCGAGGAGGACCGCGCCCGCGGCCGCCGGCGCCAGCAGTTCGTACGCCCAGCGGATCTGGGGCTCGCCCTGGGCCTCCGCCGCGGAGGACCGCCGTTCCGCCAGTTCCCGCAGGTCGGCGATGGTCTGGTCGGCGGGGGCGACCCGGGACTTGGCGTCGCGCACGTCGGCGTGCACGGACGTCGTACCGTGCGGGTCGTCGTAGGCGGCCTGCGCCTGCCGCCGGGCCGCGGCCTTGCGCTTGCGCAGCGAGACCGGAATGGCCCAGAGCTGGTACTTCGCGCCGCCCTGCGTGAAGATCTCGCTGGAGTACGAGGCCCGCAGGTCGGCCACGCTGCCCCACGGCAGCACGATCGTCCGGAACGGGTTCCTGATCCGGATCCGGTCCTCGCCGGCGAAGACGGCCGGGCGGAAGGTGAAGGCGACGACGACCGGCACCGCGAGCAGACCGCCGGCGAGAGCGAGCCACGGCGTGCGGCCCTGACCGCGGACGACGGCGTCGACCACGATCCAGGCGATGAGCCCGAGCAGTACGGCACCACCCGCCATTCCGGCGGCCGATCGGAAGACCCGGTCGCTGTCGGTGGAGGGCTCGGGCTGCTGGGGGCTCGTCATGGTTCCGATTCTGCCGCACGCCGGTTCCGGGTCCCCGGGCACGGGGTGGCCCTGCGGAGGCCACGGCTTCTGTCCTGTTTCGGGCAGCGTTTCTGCGCACCCTCTGTACAGGTCGCTACGCGCGTAGATATGCTCATCTGGTGACCATGCCCACCACCGCACCCGCATTCGCCGACGTGACCGCGTCCGACAGCACTCTGCGCCGCTTCCTGCACGGGCTGCCCGGCGTCGACGCCGTCGGCCTCGAAGGTCGCGCGGCGTCCCTCGGCACGCGTTCCATCAAGACCACGGCCAAGGCGTACGCCATCGATCTGGCCATCTCCATGATCGACCTGACGACGCTCGAAGGCGCGGACACCCCGGGCAAGGTCCGGGCGCTCGCCGCCAAGGCCGTCAACCCCGATCCGACCGACCGCACCACGCCGACGACCGCCGCGGTCTGCGTCTACCCCGACATGGTGGCGACCGCCAAGGAGGCCCTGAAGGGCTCCGAGGTCAAGGTCGCCTCCGTGGCGACCGCCTTCCCGGCCGGCCGTGCCGCCCTGCCCGTGAAGATCGCGGACGTCCGTGACGCGGTCGCCGCCGGGGCGGACGAGATCGACATGGTGATCGACCGCGGCGCCTTCCTCGCCGGCGACTACATGAAGGTGTACGAGGAGATCCGCGCCGTGAAGGAGGCCTCCGGCAGCGCCCGGCTCAAGGTCATCTTCGAGACCGGCGAGCTCTCCACGTACGACAACATCCGCCGTGCCTCCTGGCTCGGCATGATCGCCGGCGCGGACTTCATCAAGACGTCGACAGGCAAGGTCGCGGTGAACGCCACCCCGGCGAACACCCTGCTGATGCTTCAGGCCGTCCGCGACTTCAGGGAGCAGACTGGGGTACAGGTGGGCGTGAAGCCCGCCGGCGGTATCCGCACGGCCAAGGACGCGATCAAGTTCCTCGTCCTGGTCAACGAGACCGCGGGCGAGGACTGGCTGGACAGTCACTGGTTCCGCTTCGGCGCGTCGAGCCTGCTCAACGACCTGCTGATGCAGCGGCAGAAGCTGGCGACCGGCCGCTACTCCGGCCCCGACTACGTGACGGTGGACTGATCAACATGGCTTCCGTATTCGAATACGCACCCGCACCCGAGTCGCGGTCGATCGTCGACATCGCCCCGTCCTACGGGCTGTTCATCGACGGCGAGTTCTCCGACGCCGCCGACGGCAAGGTCTTCAAGACCGTGTCCCCGTCGAGCGAGGAGGTCCTGGCCGAGGTCGCCCGGGCGGGCGCCGAGGACGTGGACCGTGCGGTGAAGGCCGCCCGTAAGGCCTTCGGGAAGTGGTCGGCGCTGCCCGGCAAGGAGCGCGCCAAGTACCTGTTCCGTATCGCGCGGATCATCCAGGAGCGCAGCCGCGAGCTGGCCGTCCTGGAGACCCTGGACAACGGCAAGCCGATCAAGGAGACCCGCGACGCGGACCTCCCGCTGGTCGCCGCGCACTTCTTCTACTACGCGGGCTGGGCCGACAAGCTCGACCACGCGGGCTACGGCGCGAACCCGCGCCCGCTCGGCGTCGCCGGCCAGGTCATCCCCTGGAACTTCCCCCTCCTGATGCTCGCGTGGAAGATCGCCCCGGCGCTCGCCACCGGCAACACGGTCGTCCTCAAGCCCGCGGAGACGACGCCGCTGTCCGCCCTGTTCTTCGCGGACATCTGCCGCCAGGCCGGCCTGCCGAACGGCGTGGTCAACATCCTGCCCGGCTACGGGGACACCGGCGCCGCCCTGGTCGAGCACCCGGACGTGAACAAGGTCGCCTTCACCGGCTCGACCGCTGTCGGCAAGGCCATCGCCCGCCAGATCGCCGGCACGAAGAAGAAGGTCACCCTCGAGCTCGGCGGCAAGGGCGCCAACATCGTCTTCGACGACGCCCCCATCGACCAGGCCGTCGAGGGCATCGTCAACGGCATCTTCTTCAACCAGGGACAGGTCTGCTGCGCGGGCTCGCGCCTGCTGGTCCAGGAGTCGATCCAGGACGAGCTGCTGGACTCCCTCAAGCGCCGCCTGTCCACGCTGCGCCTCGGCGACCCGCTGGACAAGAACACCGACATCGGGGCGATCAACTCCGAGGAGCAGCTGTCCCGGATCACGACCCTGGTCGAGGCGGGCGAGGCGGAGGGCGCCGAGCGCTGGTCGCCCGCGTGCGAGCTGCCCGCCTCCGGCTACTGGTTCGCGCCGACGCTGTTCACGAACGTCACGCAGGCGCACACCATCGCCCGCGACGAGATCTTCGGCCCGGTGCTGTCCGTGCTGACGTTCCGCACGCCGGACGAGGCCGTCGCCAAGGCGAACAACAGCCAGTACGGCCTGTCCGCCGGCATCTGGACGGAGAAGGGCTCCCGCATCCTCGCGGTGGCCAACAAGCTCCGCGCGGGTGTGGTGTGGGCCAACACATTCAACAAGTTCGACCCGACCTCGCCGTTCGGCGGCTACAAGGAGTCGGGCTTCGGCCGCGAGGGCGGCCGTCACGGTCTGGAGGCCTACCTCGATGTCTGACGGGCGACTCAGCGTCTTCAAGACCTACAAGCTGTACGTCGGGGGCAAGTTCCCCCGCTCCGAGAGCGGCCGGGTGTACGAGGTGACGACAAGGACATCGGCCACTGCCGCGGCGGGCAAGGGCAAGTGGCTGGCCAACGTGCCGCTCTCCTCCCGCAAGGACGCGCGGGACGCGGTGGTCGCCGCCCGCAAGGCGTTCGGCGGCTGGTCGGGCGCGACCGCGTACAACCGCGGCCAGATCCTCTACCGCGTCGCCGAGATGCTGGAGGGCCGCAAGGACCAGTTCGTCCGCGAGGTCGCGCGGTCGGAGGGCCTGTCCAAGTCGAAGGCGGCCGACGTCGTCGACGCGGCGATCGACCGCTGGGTCTGGTACGCGGGCTGGACGGACAAGATCGCCCAGGTCGTGGGCGGGGCGAACCCGGTCGCGGGTCCGTTCTTCAACCTCTCCACCCCCGAGCCGACGGGCGTGGTGACGGTCCTCGCGCCGCAGGAATCGTCGTTCCTCGGCCTGGTCTCGGTGATCGCCCCGGTGATCGCGACCGGCAACACGGTCGTCGTCGTGGCCTCCGAGCAGGCCCCGCTCCCGGCGCTCTCCCTCGGCGAGGTGCTCGCCACGTCCGACCTGCCCGGCGGCGTGGTCAACGTCCTCTCCGGGCGTACGGCGGA
Source organism: Streptomyces sp. WAC00040 (assembly GCF_056835925.1). Taxonomy (NCBI): domain Bacteria; kingdom Bacillati; phylum Actinomycetota; class Actinomycetes; order Kitasatosporales; family Streptomycetaceae; genus Streptomyces; species Streptomyces sp. WAC00040. The sequence goes on along the minus strand of NZ_JAKQZE010000001.1, from coordinate 2,712,532 downwards.
GATCGCGGCCCCGCTCGCCGCGCACCAGGACGTCAACGGGATCGACCTGACCGGCGCGGACGAGGTCCTGGCGAAGGAGCTCGAGGTCGCGGCGGCGGACAACCTGAAGCGCGTCTTCCGTCCACAGGCTGTGGATTTCTCGGTGGACCCCGGCACGCACCGGCTGACCGCGTTCCTCGAGACGAAAACGGTCTGGCACCCGACCGGTTCGCTGGGCGCCTCCGGCTCGGCGTACTGACGCCGCCGGCACGGGCCGAAGCCCCCCGCCTCTCCGTCCGGAGGCGGGGGGCTTCCCCGTGCGTCCGCCCGTTGCGGACGAAATGCCCTACGGCAGCAGCGAGGCGGCGACCGGCCCCGCCCCCGGGAGGTCCTCGATCGCCTGGCCCTTGGTGATGTTGTCCGTCGCCACCGCCGTGCTGACCGGCTTGAAGTCGGCGACCTGGGTGCGGATCTCGTTGTCGAGCGGGTCCGCACCGGTGTTGGCCAGCGGGTGCAGCTGAAGGCTCTTGACCTCGCTCACACCGCTCACCGAGTTCGTGACGAGCCCGGTGGCCGTCTCCACCGGCACGGCCGCGTTGGCCGCCGCCGTGCCCGCGCCGAGCGCGGCTCCCGCCGCGGCGACGGTCAGTCCGGCGCGCAGCACTGCGCGGTGCTTGTTCCTGGAAGCTGCGTGACGAGCCATGGATTCCATCCCATCAAGTGATCGTGCGTGTACGGTGAGTGGTCGGTGGTGTGATGCTCGTACCAACCGGACCTCGAGGGGGTTCGGGAGCCGCTGGATGCGTCACACTTGTCTCCCGTGAGTTCCCAACCCATCCCGACCCGCGTCGTGCTGCTCGCGGGCCCCTCAGGCTCCGGAAAGTCCTCTCTCGCCGCCCGTACCGGCCTGCCGGTCCTGCGCTTGGACGACTTCTACAAAGAGGGCAACGACCCGACGCTTCCCCTGGTGACGGGCAGCACCGACATCGACTGGGACTCGCCCTCGTCCTGGGACGCGGACGCCGCGGTGGCGGCGATAGCGGAGCTGTGCCGCAGCGGCCGGACCGCTGTACCGGTTTACGACATCGCCACCAGCTCCCGCACCGGGACCGAGACGCTGGACATCGACCGCACACCGCTGTTCGTCGCCGAAGGCATCTTCGCGGCCGACATCGTGCGGCGCTGTGAGGAGTTGGGCGTCCTCGCAGACGCGCTGTGCCTGCGCGGCCGGCCCTCCACGACGTTCCGCCGCCGGCTCGCGCGCGATCTGCGCGAGGGGCGCAAGTCCGTGCCGTTCCTGCTGCGGCGCGGGTGGCGTCTGATGCGCGCGGAGCGCGGCATCGTGGCGCGCCAGGCGGGCCTGGGCGCGCACCCCTGCGGCAAGGCCGAGGCCCTCGGCCGGCTCGCGGCCGCAGCGGCCGGCCACTGCCGGCTGCCCTCGGCGCGGCAGCCCGTCTAGCTGCCAGGACATGGGAGTGGGGCCGGACAGAACCCCCCGGCCTGCCCGGCCCCACTCCGTTTTCCCCCGTGGATCCCCGTGTCCCCCGTGGATCCTTCCTTCCTGTGGATCCCCGTGTCCCCCGCGGATCCTGCCCGCCGTCTCCCCCGAAACAGCGGTCTCTGCCGTCTCCCCCGAAACGGCAGCCCCCGTACTTCCCCCGTGTTTCCCCCGTTGCCTTCAGGCCACCAGCTCGCCGAAGGACTCCTCTTCGTCACGGCCGAAGCTGAGGACCTCGTCCTCGCGCAGCCGGCGGAGCGACCGCCAGATGCTCGACTTCACCGTGCCGACGCTGATGTCCAGGATCTCCGCGATCTCCGGGTCGGTGCGGCCCTCGTAGTAGCGAAGGACCAGCATCGTCCGCTGGAGTTCGGGAAGCCTGGCGAGCGCCTGCCACAGGACGGCGCGCAGCTCGGTGCCCCGCATAGCGTCGGTGTCGCCCGCCGTCTCCGGCAGCTCCTCCGTGGGGTACTCGTTGAGCTTGCGCCGGCGCCAGGCGCTGATGTGCAGGTTGGTCATCGTGCGGCGCAGATAACCGCCGACCGCGGCCTTGTCGCTGATCCGCTCCCAGGCCCGGTACGTGGAGAACAGTGCGCTCTGGAGCAGATCCTCCGCCTCGTACCGGTCACCGGTCAGGTGGTACGCGGTCGCGTACAGGGACGCTCGGCGCTCCTGTACGTAGGCCGTGAACTCGGCCTCGGAGCAGGATGCCCGCTCCCCCGCCGGCTTCGGCTCACCGTAGGCGGCGCCGCTTCCTCCCTTGGGTGCGTCAACCACAGCCATGAACGGCGGCTTGTGCTGACGCCCGGCGCCGCGAACGCACCCCCGCCCGTTCACGGCGCCGGACTTCTCGGTGCTCCGCGCGACGTCGTGGAGACGCGTCACAACTGCGCTTGAGGTGGTGCTGTGCAGTGCGTTCATCTCGCGCCCCCCGTCGAGTGGAGTCTGTTTCCGTTCGTGTGAGAAGAAGCTTGCCAAGGCTCCTTCATCGCGGTGTCCGCCGACTGTCACAGGCGCGTCACAAGGAAAGAAGTGGTGTGAGTACGGGCCTGCGGGGTACGGGGAGTCGAACTGGGGCTCCCCATGGGCCAGAATGACCCCCGTGCCTTTCCTGTTGCTGATCGAGGACGACGACGCCATCCGCACGGCCCTCGAACTCTCGCTGTCACGCCAGGGCCACCGAGTGGCCACCGCGGCGACGGGCGAGGACGGCCTGAAACTGCTGCGTGAGCAGCGGCCCGACCTGATCGTGCTGGACGTGATGCTGCCCGGGATCGACGGTTTCGAGGTCTGCCGCCGTATCCGGCGCACCGACCAGTTGCCGATCATCCTGCTGACCGCCCGCAGTGACGACATCGACGTCGTCGTCGGGCTCGAGTCCGGCGCCGACGACTACGTCGTCAAGCCGGTGCAGGGCCGGGTCCTCGACGCCCGTATCCGCGCCGTACTGCGCCGCGGCGAGCGGGAGTCCACCGACTCGGCGACGTTCGGCTCGCTGGTGATCGACCGTTCCGCGATGACGGTCACCAAGAACGGGGAGGACCTCCAGCTCACGCCCACCGAGTTGCGTCTCCTCCTGGAGTTGAGCCGGCGCCCCGGTCAGGCCCTGTCCCGCCAGCAGCTGCTGCGGCTGGTGTGGGAGCACGACTACCTCGGCGACTCGCGTCTGGTCGACGCGTGTGTGCAGCGGCTGAGGGCGAAGGTGGAGGACGTGCCGTCCTCACCGACACTGATCCGTACGGTGCGTGGCGTCGGCTACCGGCTGGACGTCCCGCAGTGACCGGAACGCACAGGGCGGGCGGGACCGTTCGGTGAGCGACGGGACGAACGGCGACGGCGCTCCACGACGCGGCATACTCACCGGAATCCGCCTGACGAGCCTGCGGCTGCGTCTGGTGGTGGTGTTCGCGCTCGTCGCGCTCACGGCCGCCGTGTCCGCGTCCGGCATCGCGTACTGGCTCAACCGCGAAGCGGTGCTGACGCGTACGCAGGACGCGGCCCTCGACGACTTCCGGCAGGACATGCAGAACCGTGCCGCGACGCTGCCGCTGCGGCCCACACAGGACGAGTTGCAGCGCGTCGCCGAGCAGATGGGGAACAGCAGCAACGGTTACAGCGTGCTCCTCATCGGTGAGCGCGCGGAGGGCAAGCCGATCGTCGGCGCGTCCGACCCCGACATGTTCACCAAGGAGGACGTGCCGCAGTCGCTCCAGGACGCGGTGGACGAACGGCAGGAGATCGGCGCCGGCAACACGGTGCCCTACCACCTCTACTGGCAGCGGACCGAGCGCGGCGGCAAGCCGTATCTGGTCGGCGGCACCCGGATCGTCGGCGGCGGGCCGACCGGTTACATGTTCAAGTCCCTCGACCAGGAGCGGCAGGACCTCAATTCGCTCGCCTGGTCGCTCGGCATCGCGACCCTGCTGGCCCTTGTCGGCTCCGCCCTGCTCGCGCAGGCGGCCGCGACGACCGTGCTGCGGCCGGTGCACCGGCTGGGCGAGGCCGCCAGGCAGCTCGGGGAGGGCAAGCTCGACACCCGGCTGCGTGTCTCCGGCACGGACGAACTGGCCGAACTGGCAAGGACGTTCAACAAGACCGCCGCGTCGCTGGAGAAGAAGGTCGCCGACATGAGCGCCCGCGACGAGTCCAGCCGCCGCTTCGTCGCCGACATGTCGCACGAGCTGCGCACGCCACTGACCGCGCTCACCGCGGTCACCGAGGTGCTCGAGGACGAGGCGGACAGCCTCGACCCCATGATCGCGCCCGCCGTGAACCTCGTGGTCAGCGAGACCCGTCGGCTTTACGACCTGGTGGAGAACCTGATGGAGGTCACCCGCTTCGACGCCGGCACCGCGAGACTCGTGCTGGACACGGTGGACGTCGCCGACCAGGTCACCGCCTGCATCGACGCCCGTGCCTGGCTGGACGCCGTGGAGCTGGACGCGGAGCGGGGCATCATGGCGCGGCTGGACCCGCGCCGGCTCGACGTGATCCTCGCCAACCTGATCGGCAACGCGCTCAAGCACGGCGGCTCGCCGGTGCGGGTCTGTGTCCGGCCCCTCGACGGCGAGCTGGTCATCGAGGTGCGCGACCACGGACCCGGCATCCCCGAGGAGGTCCTGCCGCACGTGTTCGACCGCTTCTACAAGGCGAGCGCCTCACGGCCGCGTTCGGAGGGCAGTGGACTCGGCCTGTCCATCGCCATGGAGAACGCCCATATCCACGGCGGTGACATCACCGCGGCCAACCTGCCCGAGGGCGGCGCGGTCTTCGTGCTGACGCTGCCGCGCGACGCGTCCTCGATCGCGGACTGCGAGGCGGTCGGCACGGGCGACGCGGACGCTCCCGGGGCAACGGGCGCCGACGGCCGCGCGGCGGACGACAACCGCCCGCGGGGAGAGGAAGACACCCTGTGACAGCGGTCGGCGGTGAAGCGGTAGGCGTCAGGGCACGAACGGGAATCCGGGAACGCGTCATGGCACGTACGGGAAACCAGGAGCACGGCGGGAACCGCGCGCGTCCGGTGAGGGGTACGGGCACCCGCGCCCGCAGGGCCGTCTCGGCGCTGGTCGTGCTCGTCGGCTCCCTGGCGCTCGCGGGCTGCGGCATCAGGACCACCCAGGTGCCTGTCGACGCCGGGGCCGCGCCTTCGCGGGTGCCGTGCGAGGTGTCCGGCGGCAGCATCGCCCCGCAGGCACAGGAGCAGGGCGTACCCGTCCGCGTCTACCTGGTCTGCGCCTCGCAGCTGGATGCCGTGGACCGCACGGCGAGGATCTCCGAGAGCAAGGCTGCCGACAGCGCGCCCGAGTTCGCCCAGGCGCTCATCGACGAACTGCTGAGGGACCCGTCCGCGCCGGAGCAGGAAGCGGGCTTCACCACGTACGTGCGGGGGCCGCTGCTGGTGAACGGCGCCAGGGAGGGTGATCCGGAAGGCACCCTGCGGCTGAGCCGCCAGCCGGAGGACCTGCCGACACCGGCCCTCGCCCAGATCGTGTGCACCCTGGCGGAGAGCAGAGCCGCGGAGGCCGGCGGGGCCGTGGTGCTCGGCGGTCCCGGGGACTACGCGCCGCACGCCTATGTGTGCACGACGCGGACGAAGGAACGGCCGGAGGGTGCGGTGCCGACGCTCGACGCCCTGCCCTCACCGGGCTCGCCCGCACGGTAGGAAGTCCGGCCCGGGAACCCCTCCCGCGACGCGGGCCCGACCCGGACCCGGCAGGAGGCTCCGCTCACCCTCTCGGAACAACGGCGGAACCGATTCCCGCCGGGCGTGCGTCTTGGGGTGCGTGCAGCGTCAAGGTTCGGGCGGCAGTGCCGCCATTCGCTTCCGCGTGGCGGGCGTCGTCCTCAGCCTCGCCCATCTGCTGCTCGTCTCGTGGCTGACGCTGCGACCACTCGACGTGATGTGGGTGACGGCGGCGAACCTGGAACCCCTGGCCGGGATCAAGGCCGCTCTGGAGCAAGGACCCGTCGAAGCCGCACGGCACATCGGCGGCGGACTGCTCCTGCTGGCGCCGCTCGGGGTCCTGCTGCCGATGGCGAGCGGCCGTCTCGCCGTGTCCCCGTGGGCTTCCCTCGCCCGTACGGTCGCGACCGGCGCCCTGCTGTCGCTCGGCATCGAGCTGTTGCAGACCGGGGTGCCCGGTCAGGTCGTCGACATCGACTCGCTCCTGCTGAACACCACCGGTGTGGCACTCGCCCACCTCGTGGTCGTGCCCGCGGGCCGTGCCCGGCTGCGCCGCAGGCTGCTGCGTGCGAACGGCGGTACCGCGCTGCGCGGCCAGGGACGCGAGGTACGACGCGGGGCCGTGCTCAGGGACGAGGGCTCTCAGGGGGCGACCCCGACGATTCCCAGGGTCGGGATCGCCCCGTAGAGCGACGCTTCGTCCCCCTTCGCGAAGCCACCATGGAGTCATCGGGAGCACACAGAGAGGCTCCCGGCGACAGCTCTCGTGAAGGAGCCCACCATGGCCGCAATCGCCCGCCCCCGTGACGGACGCATGATCGGCGGAGTGTGCGCAGCGCTGGCCCGGCGCTTCGGTACGTCCGCCACCACGATGCGCGTGATCTTCGTGGCCTCCTGCCTGCTGCCGGGCCCGCAGTTCCTGCTCTACCTGGCGCTGTGGATGCTGCTGCCCGCCGAGAAGCCGGCCGCCGGCGCCTGGTGACCCGCTTCCCGGAAGTCGTGGGCCGTCAGCCTGCGAGCACCTGCGCGACCTTCGCCAGCTGCTTGTCCGCGACGGCCCCGGGGACCCGTGGCGGCTTCCGGCCCGCGAGGTCGAACGCCATGAAGCGGGCCACCGTCGCGCCCTTGCGGACGACGACGAGATGGACGAGCGACGCGCCGTGCTCTCCGGTGGCGACCGTGGTCCAGCCGACCGTCTCGTCACCGCCCCGGACGGCGAGCGGCGCGGCCTTCACCTCACGGTAGGAGGCGCCGCGGCCGTCGAGCGTCGCCTCGAAGCCGGCACCGCAGGCGGCGAGTGCCGCTTCGAGGCCGTTCATCAGCTTCTTCGCGTCGGTCTCGCTGTACGAACTGAGCGACGCGGAGATCGCGAGGCCGAGGTCGTCGAGCGACCCGAGGCCACGGTTGACGGTACGCAGGGCGCGCCCGTCCGGCTCGTCGCCCATGGCGTCGGCCAGCGGCTGACACGGTGCCTTGTCGGCCGTCGGCTGCCCCGAGGCGGCCAGGGCGCTCTTACCGGTGGAGACCTGGAAGCCGGTCAGGTCTTGGTGGTCAGTGCCGCACGCTCCAGCTGGGGCGCGGTGAGCGGTACGGAGGCGTCACCGTCGATGCCGCCGCCCTTGCCGGTGTCGGTCGCGGCGCCGGGCGCGGTGCTCGCTGCCGAGGGTGGTGCCCCCCGGGACCCGCCGGGCCCCTCGTCGTCGCCGCTCGTGCAGGCGGCCGTGGTCAGGAGCAGCGCGCAGACGGCGCCGAACGCGGTGATCTGGCCGGTCTTGGCTCGCATGGCGGCGATCCTGGCACAAACGCCATGGGACGCACACCCGGTTCCGGAGTGCGCCCCACGGACGTCAGCCGGTCCCTGGGCCGGCTGTGTGCACGTCAGATGCCGAGCGGCAGGCCACCGGTCGGCAGACCACCGGTGAGATCACCGAGGGCGCCACCGGTCACCGGGAGGCCGCCGAGCAGACCGGCGACCGGGTCGGTCGCACCCGGGAACGGCCTCCCCGACAGCGCCCTGCGCGGTGGCGGGCACCGCGGCCGCGCCCGCCGGCAGCGTTTGGGTGACCGCGTTGAGCGGCAGCGTCGTGGAGAGGTTGCCGAGCGCACCCGTGGGGCCGGGTACGGCGGGGGCCGCGGCAGTACCTGCGGCGGCAGCGGCAAAGGCGGCACCGAGAGCGGCGAACCGAGGGTCTTCGCAGCAGACCCCTTCATCAGGAACGAATCCTTGGGGAAGGGGGACATGAGCGGCTCCGCAAGCCGGTCAGGCTTGCACATTCCCCGCAAACACCCCGAAGCAGCCGGATATTGACGGCTCCGGCCGCTTCGGTGCAGATGCCGTCCGGTGACGGCGAGGGGTCAGTTGCCCCCTGTGGCGGTCTGCCGGAACAGCCATTCGGACTTGAGTTCGGCGTAGCCCGGCTTGATGACGTCGTTGATCATCGCCAGTCGTTCATCGAAGGGGATGAAGGCGGACTTCATCGCGTTGACGGTGAACCACTGCATGTCGTCGAGCGTGTATCCGAACGCCTCGGTCAGCAGCTCGAACTCACGGCTCATGCTGGTGCCGCTCATCAGCCGGTTGTCGGTGTTGACAGACTACCCGCCAGGAAGTGCACATCGCCATCCTGTCGCTGACCTGCGGAGATCGACCGCGCGTCAGGCAGGGGGATGTCGAAGGCGACGCGGATCATGTCGGCTTCAAGATCGTCAGCGTCGCCGAGGGCCGCCGCGAGACGAGCGACGAGTGCGGGAGTCAGACGCCCGACGACAACCCCGGCCGACTCCACCGAAGGCGCCCCGTCTCCCGGCTGCTCCCTGCCGTCCGCGATCCGCACCTGGCGCATGCGGTCCGCGAACCGCTCCGCCGCACTCTTGCTGCGGTCCTTCTCCATGAGCAGCTCAAGCGGTGACAGCTCCGCCGACATGACCCCTCCCCCCACCCCGCGATTGCGGGCGTTTGTGCCGTCTTCAGGGTTGAGAGCATATCCCAAGAAAAACTACAACCGTCACTCGAACGGGTGAGCGCAGAGCACAACCAACGGCCGGTCACCTAGCCTGCTGCGCATGGAACTTGACGACGCGATGGCCACTGTCAGGGCGCTGGCCGGCGGGCCTGTACGGAAGCCTGATCCGAGGAAACTCGACGAGCTTTACCGCTCGCTACCGCACATGAAGTGCGTGGGTGAATGCGCCTCGGCGTGCGGCCCTGTACGGCTAAGCCCGCTGGAGCGGGATCGAATTAACCGGCGGGGTTTCCCCTGGGTGGATGGGCAGATTATTCCGATGCCGGGCGGGCGGACTGCCGGCACGGTGTGCTCGGCACTGGATCAATCGCGGCTGGTCTGCCGGGTATACGAGGACCGCCCGATGGTGTGTCGAATTTGGGGGCTCATCGAAGCCCTCGCGTGCCCGTGGGGCTGTCGGCCGGAGGGGGGCTTCCTCGACGATATCGAGGGGCTGCGGCTGATGAACGCGGCGCTGTGGTGGGGCGGTGCCGCGACGGCTGTCGAGCCGGATCTATACGACGAGCTGGTTCAAGACCCGGCCAAGCGAGAGGCTCTTCTCGCGTTTTTGGCGCGGAGCCGGCCTGTGCGGGAGGAGACGGTGATCCTCCAGGCGACAATCGAGCGCCGGCCGGGTCTGTAGAAAAAATTGCAGGGCCCCCGCCTGACGATCTGTGGTGGGGGCCCTGCGGATTTTCGGTGCTACGCGGCCGACGCGTCAGCGTACGGGAGGGTTTCTGCTGTGTCCTTGGGAGGGCGCTTCGCTTCTTCCCAGCCGGCTTCTTCGGCCTTGCGCCGGTGGAGTTTGAGTCCGGCCTCGTTCTTGAACCCGTACCCTCCGCTTTCGGCGCACACCTTGTGGTCGAAGCACTTCACGGGAAGGGTGAGACTCTTCCCAGACGCATCGGCGTCAGGCAGTTCGTACGGGACCTGGGGGCCGAACAGGTGGTGGCTCCCCTTGGCGTGGCTGCCTCGGTCGCGCATTCTGACCCAGTAGGGGTCTGCGCTGCCGGCGCGGTGCTGGAGGGGGCAGCGAACCTGATCCTCACCGTCAATCCACACTCCGCGCTTATTCGTTGTAGCCGGCTTAGCTTCATCCTGCGGCTCCTTGGGCGCCGGCTTCGCCTTTTTCGCGGTGCGTTCCGGCGGGCGGGGGGTGTCCTGGAGGGCGAGCTGTGCGGGGCTGCGCGACTCGGGGATGGCGGTGCTGCGGGCGGAGCGGATGAGGTCCTGGATGACCTCGGGCCGAATCATCTGGGTCACTTCGTCCATGCGGGGTGCGACGAGGTCCCAGACGAGGGCGCAGAATCCACAGAGGTCGATCTCCTTGCCCGGCGCAACTGTGCGCTCGGCGGTGGCTGCTACTTCCTCGGGCCTGGGGAAGGCTGCATGCCAGTCGCAGTAGGTCTCGGAGGTTTGCCGCAGGTGGCGTGCCACTACGCGACCTTGCCCTTGAGGGCGCGCCTGGTGGTGCCGGTGGGCGCGAGCTGGATGTGGGTTCCGATGATGCGGCGGTAGAGGTTCTGGCCGGCGGCCAGCTTGCGGACGCTCAGGCCCGTGGCGGAGACCCCGTAGGGGCTGGTGATCTCCTCGTTGCGCTCGCTGTAGGTGTACGGGCTCTGGTCGACAACGCGGTCGCCGTGGACGGCGAAGGAGAAGTGCCGCTTGAGGTAGCAGCGCTTGCACTGTTCGGTTACGTCGAAGTTGGTGGCCAGGTGGAGCTGGGCCTGACTTTTGACCGCCGCGCCGTTGGGCTTGTAGCCGGTCCAGTCGTGGGCTGCCCAGTCGTGCTTGGCCTCCAGGCACTTGCGGAGCTTAGCGGGGACGGAGTCGAGGTAGGCGAACACGTCTTCTTCGGTGGGGGGTGTGAAGTCTTCGTGCTCTACAGCCATCGTTACTCCCGGTGGTGATCGGTTAGTGACGGATGACAAGCTAGCTGGAAAGTCCGTGTGGCCGGAACGTGGTTGAGTGAATTGTTTGACCGTCACTCGAATGGGTGAATACTCACCAGTCGAGGTGTGGGGCCCGGCGTAGGTGGTCTGCGCCGGGATGCCCGCTTCTGTCGGTCTGTCAGGCGAGGCTGGCGATGGTGATGGCGTGGCGGCCGAAGCGGGTGATGGACCAGCCGTACGGGGAGTCGGCGTCCTCGACGATCACTTCAAGGTTCTCCAGGCGTTCGACGGAGGACTTCAGGTAGCTGATCTTGCCGGGACCGTCGGGCGCGAGGATGCCGGCGAGCTTGTTGAGGAGGGTGAGATTGCGGTCGGTGAGGATGCTCATGCGCTCTGCGAGGGTCATCTTCTCGACCTTGTCGGTGCGGTCCAGGCCGCCGGCGGTGCGACGCTCCCAGTACCCCTCGGTCGAGGCGCGCTCGCTGAGCTTGCCGGCCGCTTTCAGGTCGACGTAGTACTTGCGGGCCTCGGCTTCGGAGTGGTCGTCGGTGTTGCCGGCCGGGGTGGCGGCGGCTTCGCTGGCGGCGTTGGCGAACTCGGTCACGGGGTCCTTGAGCGCGGGGGTCTCCCGGGGCTTCGGCTCCTCGCCGTGCTGCGCGGCCTCCGTCTCGTTGCTGCTGCCGTTGTGGGCGGCTTGGTATGCCTCCGTGATCTTGGCGGGGACCTTCCCGCGCCCTCCGGCCGGCATGAGGCCTTGTTCGACGGCCCACGCCCGGACGGTGGCGGGGCTGTTGGGGTCCTGGGTCTGCTTGGCGGAGTTGCGGCGGGTGGCGGCCTCGCTGACGTAGCGGTTGCCGTACTTGGTGCGGCGGATGACGCGGCCGGCCTGCGTGTACGGCCGGAGCCAGGTGCGCAGGGCCTCGGCGTTGGCCGCGTTGAGGTCGATCTCGTACTCCACGCCGTCGAGTGCGAACTTGACGGTTTCGGCGGCTTTGGTCTTTCCATCGTTGATGAGGTCATCGAGCAGAATGACGATGCGCTTCTGGGCCATGGTTTCCTCCGGCAGGGACGAGTGGGCTGGGTGCGGTGTTTACGTACAGGCATGCGAAAGCCCGCCAGCGGTCGGCGTGCTGGCGGGCTTCGGTTTGTTGGTGGTTGTTTTTGTGGGGCTGCTGGGGCTCAGGCGGTGGGGCTGATGCCATGCACCTCGAACCACAGGCGCCCAGCGACGGTGATCTCGTAGAGATCTTCTTCGTCTTCGAGGTTCCGCATCAACCCCCGGTTGCGGAGCGCTTCGTAGGAGGTTGCATCGGAGTGGCCGTTCGAGACAGCGATCCCGCGTGCGTCGGCATATGCCAATCGGAGCCTGTTGAGTTGGGCTTTACTCAGCTTGCCTGCCTGCCTCGCAGTGAGGCGTGCGCGGTCCTTCGCAGTGGGAGCCGCAGGAATCTCCGGTGCCGGAGAGATTACTTCCTCGGCGGGAGCCTTGTGGGGGTCGAGTCCGTTGGTGGTGAGCAGCTCCTGGAGGGGCTTCTCATCTCCCCGCCTGGCTGCTTCGTAGGCTTCGCGGACCTTGCCGGAAACACGGCCTCGCTCGTTGACCGGGAGGTCGTAGCGGGCGGCCCAGGCGCGGATCTCAGCGCTGTCATCGGCCCTGATGGTCAGCCTCTGGCTTCCACGGGTACTACGGAGGCCACGAGGGACGGTCACTCCCCTGGCGCGTAGGTTGTTGGTGCCGGCTGGCCGCGCTTTGGCTCGGAACTCTTCGAGCATGCCCCGGAGGCGCTGAGCGTTGCGGTCGCAGAGGTCGATCTCGTAGAACTTCCCGTCCAGGGCGAACGTGACGGTCTCTTCCGCTTCACATCCTTCCAGATCGTCAACCAGCAGGACCTGGACCTTTTGCGCCATGGCTGTTCCTCCATGCGTTTACTGCGGTGTGACGTGGTCGGCGAAACTCTATACGCCGCCATGCGTGTGAGGCAGCAGTCATGGGGTAGGTGGAACAATTTTCGTCAGCCAAATGACCAACTCATTGATCTTCGGCCTCTTTGCGACTTTAACCGCGCAGGGGGCGCATACGCCGAGCGCATACGCACACCTCCGGCGCAAACTCAGGCCAGACCGTGACGTGTTGCTCCCAACGAGCGCCCCTTGCGTTGGTGGATTCGCCAAGGGCGGGGTCCTGCACCCTTGGGCCGTTCGGCTGGCGGGAGCCGGTACTACAAGCTGGCGTTGTTGCCAGGCGGCAAGTAAAGGTGTCGCCCGTCGAGCGCCAGTGTGTCGTGGAATTCCAGCCGTACGATCTCGTCCTCGGGGTTCACCTGATCGGGGAAAAGGGCCCGGTCGAGGCAGTCCTTGCTGACCTCGTCCTCGGCGTCCTCGGCCACCGCGTAGCTCGTGAAGACGCGACCGCCGGCATCGACGACCTCGCCGAGCTGCTGGTGCGTGCCGATGGCAGCGACCTCGACGGCATCCCGGAAGGTGGCGTCCTTCTCCCAAGCGGAGTGCCGCACCAAGGTGTACCAGGGGTTCTTCAGCTTGCTCATCAGACGTCTTCCGTTCAGTCAGTGTTCGTCGGGTGACGGCGGTTCCACTCGGCGAGGAGGTTGCGGCCTTTGGTGGTGAGGCCTGTGATGACCCACCCGCCCTCTCGGCTGTCGTCCCCGGGCTCCACCCAGATGACCCTCCACAGGTCCTGATCCTGGAAGTCGCGGATTCCGCTGACGTGCCAGGTCTCGGGGGTCTGCAAACGGCCGACGGGCTCCCTGACGGCGGCGATGTGGGCGAGTTTGGCGGCGCCGGATTCGTAGAGAGTGCGGCGGGTTCCGTCGGCGTCGACGTAGTTCATCTTGATGCGCGCCCCACTCAAAATTCGTACTTCCTTTCCATTTGCGCCGATGACCAAGCCGCCCGGCGGGCGGGGTACTTTCGGCTGACAACCACTCCAACCCGCCCTCATGCGGTCACCCGTTCGAGTGACGGGCTGGCGAAGTCATCAGCAGTCCGTGAGCAGCCCCGGCATCGACACCGTCCGCTTCTGTGCACGCACCCCGTGTGGAGGCGGCCAGCTCATGGTGACATCCGTGTGCCGGCTGTCTTCCCCGGGTTGCTGCGGTGTCCCTGCTCGGCGGCTAGTTGTTCTCGAACAGGTGCGGGAACATGATGCTGGCGAGGTCGTGATGGCCCGTGCAGAACGCCGCCCCCTCGACCACTTCCTTCCCGCACGGCACCGCGTACTCGCCCGCCGGGTCGCCGCCCTCCAGGTACTTGCAGGTGTTGTCCCTTGCCGCGTCCCACTCCGACTCGAACGTGTCCTCGTCGATCTTCTTCGCCGTCTGGCCGGGGCGGGCGTTGAGGATGGTGAGGCCGGGGAAGTGGGTGTCGTCCTTGTCGGTCTCGCCCGTGCCGACCGTGTTGTCCTCGACCCACAGGTGCCGGCCGTCCAGGAGTACCTCGACGCGGCGCAGCTCCGAGTGCGTCTTGTCGTCGATCTCCAGGTAGAGGTCGGTGGGCTGGCCGGGCATCGGGGTGTGCTTGCGGATGTGGACGTACGAGACGCGGCGCTTGCCGGTCTGGGAGGCGATGATGTCGAGCAGGTGGTCGTCGAACGAGGCCGGGGAGTGCATCCCGGGGTGGGGCTCCTGCCCCTCGTGCTGGGCGATCAGCTCGGGGGTGACGTCGTCCTCGGTAAAGGCGCTGCCATCCCCCTTGGTGAGCAGGGTGACGCCCAGTTCGCGGTAGGTCTTGAACAGCGCCTTGGCCCGGCGCAGGTTCTCCTCAGCGTCCTGGGCGTACCAGACGGGGATGCCCAGGTGGAGGGCGATGGGCAGGTAGCTCAGCGGGTAGCGCGGGTCCATGTCCGGCCACAGCTTGACGGACAGCGTCTCGCCTTCGGGCTGCTCGGGCTGGGCGGAATCGGGGGTCTCGTTGTTCATGGGGTCATCCTTCCAAAGAGGTACGACACGCTTGGGGGAATGCGGAAGGGCCCGGCATCGCGTCAGGAGCACGCGGGCGCCGGGCCCTTTCCGGGAGGTCGAGCGGATCAGTGGGGAAGCGCCGTCCTGCGGGACGCAGGGGGCTGGAGGTGGGCCGGGTCGTCGGTGGAGACCAGGCGGACGTTCGTGAGGTCGAGGGCGAGGGACACCTTGCCCGGGAGGTTCGGGAAGAGGACCCGCACCGGCTGTCCGGTCTGCACTCCGGCGCTCCGGAGGGAGTCGCAGACGGCCTCCCAGGAGACGGCGTTGACGGTGAGCTGGGCACCGGCGGGGACGGTCAGGGTGTACTCGTGGGTGGGGATCTTGGGCTGGGTCGCCTGGTACGCCGCCAGCTCCTTCTCGTGCGTCCCCAGGGCGTTCACGAACTCGTCCAGCTCGGCGGCGGTGTCGGGGGCCATGGTGCGGTACTCCCGCATCGTGAACCACTCGTTCGGCCGCATGGGGTCCGTCGCGGGGATCTGGTAGAGCGCGTCGATGGGGGCCTTGGCGCTCGCGGCCTCGGCGCAGGAGCGCAGGACGTAGGCGCGGCTGACTCCGGCGATGTCCATGGTCCAGGCCACCATGTGCCGGAAGCCGTGGTGCTCGACGTCACCGACGGCGGCCGTGGGGAACGTCTTCCCCTGGAAGTGGAAGACGGGGGGATGGGTGCTCACTTCTGGTTCTCCTTCACGTAGAGGGCGGGGGGTTGAAATGCGGCGACGGCAGCCTCGGTGAGCAGGTGCGAGAAGACGTCCGGCAGGCTCGCCTCGTAGGTGCTGAGCGCCTCGTCGTACTCGTACTGAGTGACGCCGTCCCGCCGCTCGCCATCCGCGCCGAGGAGCGCCTCCCGCTCCTTCTCCCAGGCGCGCTCCAGGGTGAGGGCGTTCGCGAGGGCCGGCCGCGCCGGCGTGCCCGGAGCGATCTCGTAGCGGGTGCCGGGCAGCACCGGGTAGGTGACGTGCTCGACCTGGTCGGGGCGGAAGAGGTACACGACGCCGTCGAGGACGTGGAGCAGCAGGCCCGTGGTGGCCGCGCGTCCGTGGAAGACGGTGATCATGGTGCCGGTCAGGGCGCTGTGCTGCTGGGGGGTGAGGTCGGCCAGCCGCCCGAAGGCGGGCGCGGCGGGGGCGGTCGCGGTGCTCATGCGGTGATTTCCTTCGGGTCGATGGTGGTGCCGTCCTCGAAGCCGTAGCTGTCGAGCAGCGGCAGGTGGGCGCCGAGCCGCTTGTGCAGCTTGATCATCAGGACGGTGACCGCCTTGTCGATCTCGATGGAGTCCTCGACCTCGGCGCCGCACTTCTTGCAGGCCAGGCGAAGGTTCTCGTGGCTGAAGGCGTCCAGGTCGACCGCGTGGTCCTCAGGGCTGCCGGACAGGTCGACGGTGAGCATCGCGGATGCGACGAGATCGAAATCCTCGTTGCCGCACTCGCCCAGTTCGTCGCCGGAGTGGTCGAAGTTGGTGCAGTGCACGGTGGTCCTCCAGGTGGTGTGAGGTGGCGCCGGAAGAAGGCTCGGCAGGGACCGCAACGCCCCCGAGGGGGCGCCACGGAAACGGCCGGGTCAGCGGGCGCGGCCCAGCTCGATGTCGACGGTCCACTGCTTGGTGACCACGCCGTAGTCGGCCGGGTCGAGGCGGCACCCGCCGAGGTAGTGGGTGAGGTCTTCGTCGTCCTCGTAGCGGACCTGGAAGTGGCCGACGGAGGACATGACCAGGACGGTGGCGGGCCGGTTGTCGCGCTTGCGGTCGTAGACGACGTCACGGCCGGGCATGAGTTCGCGGCCGGTCTTCGCGTCGTAGGGGGTCCAGTAGGACTCAGTGAAGTCGTAGATGTGGCCGTTGGAGTAGCGCAGGGCGAGGCCGACGCGGGAGGGGTAGCAGCGCGCGGTGGTTCCGTCCGCTCGGCGGATCTCGACGAGCTGCGTGATTTCTGCCGTGTCCGGGTTCCACGGCAGGGCGACGACGGTGACTTCGTCGCGGGTGCGGCGACCGATGAGCGTGCGGGTGAAGGGCTCGAATCCGGGGCCGGTGGCCAGGGTCTGGTGGGTGAACCGGTCGATCAGCTCGACGGTGCCGCCGCCGTGCCAGAACACCGAGCCGGCCTTCCGCTCCTCGGTCAGCAGGCGCAGGCGCTCGGTTCCGAACTCCTCCTCGCAGGTGCACTCGTCCTCGCAGTCGCAGGCGTCCTCCTCCGCGATGCACTCGGAGCACTTCGTCGCGGAGTCGTCGGCGCCGGGGGTGTGGTGGTCGACGCCGTCGGGGTACTGCTCGGGGTCGGCCTCGATGACGTACTCGGCGCAGCCGGGGCACCGGAGGTGACCTTCTCGGACGATGGCCATGCGTTTCACTCCTCGTAATCGTGGTCGGTGCGGCGGCACTCTTGTTTCAACGAGCGCCGCCACAATCGGTCCGGTCACCCATTCGAGTGACGGGATTGTTTATGCGCCGGGCGCATTTTCTTGTTCAGCGGACTCCGACGGCTTCCAGCAGCTCGACCATCCGCATGGCCACGCCGGGGTCGTCCCACCCGCCAACCTGGCCGGTGTCCTCCTGGAGGCCCACGACCTGCGCGAGGCGCAGCAACTCGTGGATCGGGTGCTTCTTCACGATCTCGTCGGCCGTGGCCCACAGCTTCGCGGCCACCTTGCGCAGCCGGTCGTCCTTGATGTCCTGGGGGTTGCGGTAGACGCCCTCGATGTACAGCGGCGCTCGGAGGCGGGTCCGCTTGATCGGCTTCCAGCCGCCCGGCACGCACATCTGGTGCGTCACCTCGTAGATCGTCTCGCCCTCGATCGGGCGGGCGTCGGGGATCTGCTCGATGACCATGCGGCGCTCCCCCAGGACGGGGCGGCGGGCCGGGGTGGGCTCGACGTCCCGGATGATCGGCCGGGAGAACTCGCCGGTGGCGTCGCACATGACCAGCCGATCGCCCTCGACTCGGACGAACGTCACCAGGTACTCCGCCAAGGGCTCGAACGTCTCGCCCTGCTGGACCAGACGGCCCTCGTAGTTGATGTTCTCCACTGTGCTGCCCCTTTCAGGCATGAAAAAGGCGGCCCCCCCCATGTGGGTGAGCCGCCGGAATTGCTGATGCGTCCTTAGTTCTGGTTCCAGGGGTAGTGCGCTGTGTCCGAGGTGAGGATTCCCCACGGCTCGGGCTTGAGTTCCGAGGCGTACTGCTGGAAGTACACGTCGTCGATGACGCCGGTGATGCGCTCGATGGACATCAGGCTGTACTCCGTGAGCGCCGGCAGCTCGCGTGCCCACCGAGAGAGCCTCTCGATCGCGGGCAGGAGGTAGACCGCGTCCTTCGGCATCCGGCGGGCTTCCTGAGCGCAGACGCTGAGGCGGGTCTCGAAGGCGTGTACCTTGTGCATCGTCCAGCCTTCCGGCGGAACGAACGGGGTGACGGACAGCGGGCGCGGGATCGTTTCTCCGCTCACTGGTGGCTGTACCGGTTCCGCACGAGCGTCAGAAAGTCGACGCTGAGGGTGTTGCGCACCGTGCCGAGGATCTCGCCGTCCTGTCGGTCGATGATCGACTCGTAGCCGCTGCGGCTCGTGGACATCATGAGGTAGAAGCGCTTGCCACTATGCGTGGCGTACGTGCAGCTCGTCGGGTCGAGGTCGAGCGTGCAGTTGCACAGCGGGACAACGTCCTCCAGGACGACGTTCTCCGGCGCCGTCTCACCAGGCGGCAGGAAGCGGAGCCCGATCATCCTGCGCAGCAGCTCGTCGCGCTCCGCCGGGTCGCTGGGGCGGGCCATGTCGGCGTCGCTGACACGGCACTCGGCGGTGCGGGACTTGTCCGTGCCCTTCCGCGTCCAGGTGACGCGGTAGCGGGTGCGCACCGTGTCGGTCTCGTCGTCCTCGGCCGGCGGAGACGGCTCGGTCGTTGCCGGCTGGTCGGCGGGCAGCGGCTTCGTGGCCGGCTCGGTCTGCTTGTTCGAGCCGTCGACCGGGGCGGCCCAGACCGTGGTGCCAGTCTTGTTCACGTGGAAGATGCCGCCCTGCTCGTCGTACCACTCGACGCGGCCGTGGCCGGTGTGGACCGGCTTGGCCTTGATCCCGGGCTTCGGCTTCTTCAGACGGTTCAGGCCGCCGTACATGACCCATCCGTTGGGGTCGGCAAGGGCCATGGCGTCGTTCGTCTTGATCAGTTCCATGTTGGTTCCCACTTTCCGGAGAAGAGGCGGAGTGCGGTCTCGGGGTGCTCGCGGTTCCAGTTCTTCAGGAGCCAGTGCGCGTTGCCGTTGGCGTTTACCGGCCGGACCGGACGCTCCTTCTGCACGAACTCGTCCCACTGCCAGTGCTTCCCGGCGAGGCCGTAGGCGCGGGCGAAGTCGGCGAACCACGTCTCGCACGCGCCGTTGTGGACCGCGTAGAACAGCTCGCGGTGACGCTCCTCGGTCCACCCCTCGACATCGACGACGTCGTGCACGATGGGGCCCGGCCACCCGCCGTGGACCTCGCCGCGATCCCTGCTGACGGTGGACCCCCAGATGGTGCGCACGTGCCGGTCGGCCGGAATGACGACCAGGTTGCGTCCCAGGTCGAGGACGGTGCGCTGGTAGGGGTCCTGGTCGACGATGTCTCCGTGGGCCACGGCCGGCCCCGGTGCGAGGTGGCCAGCCCGGACGCGGCGCTCGGTCATGTAGATCACGGTGGCCGGCCGGCGCGTGCGCTCCAGCTCGGCGATGGCGGCCTCCAGCGTGGCCTGCCGCGTGTCGGGCTCGAAGTTGCGTTCGTACGTGCCTCGGTTGTCGTCGCGGATGGCGAGTGCGCGCGGGACGTGGTTCTCGTGGAAGAAGGTGTGGATGGAGTAGCGCGGGTGAATTACGCGCGGGGGCGGCGGAAGAAGCATTCGATTCCTCGGTCAGCGGCTGTGTTTCTGCGGCGTCCTTGCGTACCCCGTCCCGGAATCGAACCGGGCAAAGATCTCGTTCACGGGGCCCGGCCGTATTCCGGCCTATTCAGTTTTGGGTGGGGCGGTTACTCGGTGTCGGTCGGCGCGCCCTGGTACGGCTCGAAGTGCTCCAGGAGCCGCGTGTAGCTCTTGGTGGCGGTGTGGGCGCGGAAGCACGCCCACATGCCGACCTCCGGGGTGGCCGCGATGCCGAGCGACTTGTGGCCCACGCGAACGTCGTACCGCCCGTCGTCGCGGCGCTGGAGGTAGCCGATGCCGGTGCCGAGACCACGGGTGTTGAGGTCCACGAGGAAGTCGTGGCTGTCCTTCAGCGGCATCAGGGACACGAGCACGCCGGTCTCGGGGATGATCGACGGGCTGACCTCGTAGGACTGGGTCGTGCCGAACCGCTCGGAGATGCGGTCGAGTCCCTCGCACTCGCAGCCGTTGCTGACGCAGCAGCCACACTGCGACATATCGATCTTGCGCTCGTCGACTCCCCCGAGCTGCTTGCCGGCCGGCCGGCTGCGGAAGGACTGGGCCGGCGGGGCGAACCAGTACAGAGCCTCAGCCGCGCTCTGCTTGGACCCGAAGCCGGGCATTGCGATGGCGGGGGCATCGTTGCGCTTGCTCCAGTCGGCCACCCACTCGCCACCGGCGGTCAGGTAGACCTTGCCGAGGTAGGCGTCGTCGAAGTCCGCCACCCCCTTGTTGAAGACGTCGAAACGCGTCGGCTCCTCACCGGGCGGATTGGTCGAGAGGTAGGTGAACTTGGGCGTGGGCATGGTCACTCTCCGTAGATGGTGGTCTTGAAGGTGATGTCGCTGAGGGCGCCGAACGCGTCGCACACCGCGTCGGTGACCTGGGCCAGATGCGTGGAGGCGGGGTCGTTCAGGCCGGTGATGCGCAGCACGGCGGCGATGGCGCCCTCGGGGGCGTGGAGGACGACGTCTTCGTGGCCGGGGGTGTACGTGCAGAAGTACGTGGACCCGTACTGGTTGGTCATGTTGTCGAAGTGGAAGACGACCTGCTTGTAGTCGTCGCGGTGCTCGGGGTTGATCTCGTCCGGGCGCAGCCGGCCCCGGTTCGGCGCTTTCTCGGCCCAGATGTGCGCGGTCGAGGTGTACCGCAGCAGGTACTCGCGGTCACGGAAGGTGAAGGTGGCCACGCAGCCGGCGTGGGGGCTCTTCACGAGGCGCCAGTCCTCGATGTGCAGCCCGATGTCGTTGACGGCGTAGTCGTACCACTTCAGGGCGACCGCCTTGTACGTCTCCCGGTCGCCGTCGCCGATCTCTTCGCGGGTCAGGTAGAGGTGGTCGATGGACTCGGGCCGCGCCGGGCAGCCGCACAGCATCGAGAACCGGAAGACCGAGACGTGGCCCGTGGCGCCGCAGTCGTAGCACCGCGCGCCGTGCTCCGCGTCCTCGACCAGGCGGTGGCCCTCGACGATGTCGATGAAGGCCGGGGTCGGGGTGTGGACGTGAAGCGGAACGATGCGGGCCCGAAGCGCCGGCCGCCGTACGAAGGACTCACCGCAGGGCTCGCACACAGGGTCGCTGAACGGCTCCCGGGTCTCCTCCTCACGGATGGAACCGAGCAGCATGTGCGTCGCGGTGCCCTGGCACGGATCGTCGCCGGGGACGAGGGTGGATCGAACAGTGGAACAGCGCATGACACTCCTAGGAGGAAGGGCCGTTGTGTGTGGCGGGAGTTGCGGCGGAGTCCTCGGCCGATGCCTCGGCGTCGTGGGATTCGGCGCACAGCTCGCAGATGAAGCCCCCGGGCACCCGGTACTTGCGGGTGCACGGGTGGTCGTCGTAGTGACTGGGGCAGTCCGCGTTGGCGCACCGGAAGTGGCAGCACGCTTCGGGCTCGTGTCCGCCGTCGGGCCAGTCGGGGCCGACGTAGACGGTGCGGGTCACTCGTCGGCCGCGAGCCAGTAGGTGTTGTAGCCCATCTCGAACCGGACCGGGCCGGTCGCGTCGCGGGCCGTGGTGACGGCCTCGTGACGGCTGAGCGTGATGCCCTTGGTGAGGTGCGCCATGGCGTTGCGTCGCGTGGACCAGAGGAGGAACCACAGCAGCTTGTACTTCGCGTCGTGGAACGGCAGCTCGATCGTGCTGCTGGTCACCGGGATGCCGGACAGCACCTCGGTCTGCTTCCAGCCGGCCACGAGCTTGGGCCGGCCGGGCTCCTCGGGGCCGGCGAGGAACCGGCACAGCGTCTCGGCCGCCTGCTGTTCGAACAGCCGGTGCCAGACGTCGGCCTTCTCGGCGCGCTTCGGGTACGCCTCCAGGGCGGCGATCATGTTCTCCGTCGGGTCGTCCAGGTCGAAGTAGCTGCCCTGCCACCACTCGCCGGTCTCGGAGAAACCGGTCGATCCCTTCGGTCCGTCGAACTGGCGGCCCGCGACCCAGTGGGGTCCGTTCGTGGCGAGGAACACGCCCTGCATGTGGCCGGGCGACACCTCCTGGCGTCGCTGGGTGACGATGGTCCACGGGTGCGCGATCGAGTGATTCATGGGGTGTCCTCCTGCTGGGTGGGCGAGTTGCTGCTGTGTCCGCTGGTGAGCGCGAGAAGCGGGCGGGCGGATTCGACACGGACGCCGACCAGGCCGGGGGTGCCGTTCAGGTGGCGGCAGATCAGCCACCCGGAGTGGTAGCCGCTCTCGTCGTCCCAGCCGTCGACCAGGAGCAGGGCGACGACGCCCATGCCCTGGCCGTCGTGCTGGACGACGTCGCCGATCCGGTGCCCGACCGCGTACGCCCACATGTCCTGTGCGTAGTAGGTCAGGTACGGGTCGGGGATCATCTGCGGGTTCGGGTAGAGGCCCTTGCACCCGGGCGCCCCGAGGTAGTTCACGCCGGAGTCGAGCGTCGTCCAGTGCAGCGGGTTCGACGCGTCACGGTCGGTGCGCTCGGCGATGACCGCGACGTCGTAGAGGCGCCGCGCGCCGGAGTCCAGCAGCGCGAGCACCTCGTCCTCGAACTCCGTCCGGTTCACGTGGGCGACCGGGGTGATCCAGATTTCAGGCAGCGATGTCGGCACGGGGCTGCTCCTTGATCAGGCTGACGGCCGCCACGTAGTCGCGCCTGTCGTAGGGGTTGGGGTACTGGCGCCGGTTCTTCTCGACGGTGGCGATGCGGCCGGCCCATGCGCCGACGTGCCGGAGGCACTTCAGGTACGCGGTCAGCGAGTGCCAGCCCTGCGGGTCGAAGCTGGTGCCCCCGTCCCACGTGCGCTGGTACGCGGCCCACAGGGCGCGGAGCTCCAGGCACTTGGTCGAGACCCACCCGGAGTCGAAGTGGATCGCGGCGTAGCTTCCGGCGGGGGCGTAGACGTAGATCTCGCAGCCGCAGGGCAACAGGTGCGTGCCGGTAGTCGGGGTGAGGGTGTTCTCGGTGATCGTGCGGATGTTGGGGGAGGGCATCGGGCTCCTTCCGAAGGGGATGGGGTGGGACTGAGTGCCCGGGGCGGGGCTCGAACCCGCCGCGTGTGGGGGATGTCCGGTGGCACCGTTCACCGGCCGGGCAGGTCTTCAGCCGGCGAGCTTCTGGACGTCTCGCCGGTAGAGGTAGAGGGCTTCAGCGGCCTCGATGTCGGTCGCGTAATGGCCGATGAACGTGTCGCACCACCAGGCGGCCCACCGCTGCTCGGGCTCACCGACCCAGGTGCGGGAGATCTTGTATCGGCCGTCCAGGAGCAGGGCCACCCCGCGCGGGACGCGCAGGACGCTACGCAGGCTGCTGTGGGTGCTCTGGACGGCAACCCGCACGTGGTCGCGGTACGTCTGCCAGTCGACCACCCAGTCCGAGCTGGAGCGCCAGGCGTCGTACGTCGACAGGAGGTTGAGGCCGTTCATCACGCCCATGCGCGTGGGCGTCGACCTGGTGGGGTTCGCGAGGCCCAGCAGTACACAGGCGTTCGTGGGGGACGTTACGGCGGCGTCCGTGCCGGCCGGCGTCGAGTCCAAGGTCACCATCCGCGTCCCTCCTCGATGGCCTCGATCTGGTCGAAGGCGGCTTCGATGCTGAAGCGGGCCGGGCCGAACCACTTCCGGCCCTGGTCCCAGCGGCAGATCCGCATGTCGCCGTGCTGGCCTCGCAGGAGCCGGTAGACCCGGCCGTCGTCCGCCGTGTGCTGCTGGACCAGGCGGCTGTGCGAGTACCACTCCCGGTCGGTCGTCACGCCGGGCGTGCGGTCGTGGAAGCCGAACGGCTCGTGCGTGATCCACGTGCCCTCGTGCGGCGGCCGGTTCTCCGCGATGATCTCCGGGTCCGCGTACAGCCGGTCGTTGGACTGCGCGGTGCGCAGCTCGCCGGTCATGAGGCGGAAGAAGTAACGGAGGCCGCCGCCACCGCCACTCGTGGAGTTGACGCCGATGTCCCACACAGGGGTGAGTTCCACGCAGCTCTTCATCGTGCCGCCGGGTCCGATCGGCTTGTCCACCCAGCGCCCCAGGCGCATTCCGGCCTTGATCTCGGCCGGGTGCAGGAGCAGAAGGCCCGCTGCGACGTCGGTCATTTCCATGTCAGTTCTCCTTCGGGAGCGCGTCGGTGACCCTCTTCTTCGCGGCCGTCAAGGACGTCGCGCAGCCCAGGAACCGCTCGTCGTTGCCCGTGCCGACGAAGCAGGAGAAGAGGACACCGGCGAAGTCGGAGCGGAGCACCCGGCCGACCTGTACGCCGCCCTGCTTGAGCAGGGCTCCGGGGGTATGCGGGTTGCGGTTCGTGAACCAGCGGGGACGCGGCTTGGTGGGGGCGGTCTCCATGCTCATGCGACATCACCCGACCAGCCGCTCATCCGCCGGCCCAGGCTCTCGACCAGGGCGTCCGGGAGACCGGGGCGCACCTGGTAGCAGCGCACCTCGGCTTCCAGGATGCGCAGCCGTGCGTTGCCGGGCAGGTCGGTGAAGGTGGCGTTCTCCCACGCGCTCGGCAGCGCGAACTCGGCTCCGGTCAGGCGGAGGCCGGAGCCCTCGCGCCGGAACTCGCGCAGCGCCGCCAGGTGCGCCCATCCGTAGCGGGCCACGAGGGTCTGCCTGTCCGTGCCAACGGAGATGATGGTGGGCGGGAACGGGATACGGAGCAGCGTGGACTCCACCACGCGAGCCGCGTACGTGGGGGTCATGTCCACGGCCGGGAGTTCGGGCAGCAGGCGATCCGTCTTTTCCACGGTGAGCTGCCGGTCGTGCAGGTTGAAGTCGGTGGGGAAGCCCGGGGTGTACGCGGTCATGTTCAGCTCTCCTGGGTGTCGGTCGAGAAGGCGAACCAGCGGCCCTGGAGGCGGCCGTAGCCGTCGGGGCGGACGCGGATGGTGCCCTCGACCCCGGCGACGAGCCACCCCACGTGCCGGGTGCCGTGCTCCTCGGTGGTCTCGATCAGCCGGTGGTAGCCGATCAGCTTCCCGATCCGGAAGAACTTGGCCTCCTTGATCAGCAGGGCCTCGTCGACCGCCGGGAAGACGTCGCGCTCCAGGTGCTGCATGATCGCCTTGGTCAGCGGGCCCATCGAGTCGTACGAGTCCTCCGGCGTCTCGAACCCGCAGGCGCACATCCCGGCGTAGCCCTCGTACGAGGGCAGCCGCTGGAACAGGTGGTAGCCCGGCTCGACTCCGGCCGTGTTGAGCTGCTTCTGCATCTCCCGGGCGTACTGCGCTCCGGGGAGACTGTCGTCCAGGCCCAGCTCGGTGATTCGCGCCATGTCAGGCACCGATCCTTTCGGCGTTGTAGGTGTACGGCTTGCTCGTGGTCGAGTCGGTGTAGATCCCGGCCTCGCCCCACGTGATCGGCGAGGAGTACGGGTCGCCGTCCTTGTAGAGCTGGGCACCGCGCTCCCTGACCTCGACCTCGAAGACCAGGCCCGCGATCCGCATGTGCACGCACACCTCGGAGTAGGGCATTTCCAGGTGCACCCGGTCGCCGATCTCCAGGTCAATTCGCTGCTGCTGCAATTTCCCTCCCTAATAGCTGCTGACATTCGAGGGCCCAGGACGCGACCGCGAGTTGCTGCCGCGTCCTTGGCCCTCGGTAGCTCAGTCGCCGATTGGTGTGCGGGTGCCGTCGATGTGCACCACGAATCGGCCCACGTACGTGCGACCGTTGAATTCCTTGACCACGACGCGGTGTGGGCCGTCGCGGCAGCCTTTCAGGTGGCGCACTGCCCACGCGGCAACCGGATCGGGTTCGCCTGATTTCCGGCGGGGCTTGAGTTCGACGTACCGCGTCGCGGTGTCAGCCCATTTCGGCGGCGAATTCGCGGCAGGCGGTACGTATCGCTGGAGCATGAAGAACCAGAGAGAGCCGGTCGGCTCAGGTCGGTTCACCGGGCTCGATCTCCCGGCCGACCCGCATGCGGTACGACGAGTGGCGGATCACCGTGTCCTGGTCGCCGACCACGTTGTACAGGCTGATCCGGTCCTTCTTCTCGGCCCACTCCACGGCCTTTTCGACCGTCGGGAAGACCAGGAGACCGGGCGGGCCGTGGGTGTGGCCACGTACCAGCGTTCCGCCGACGCGCATGATGCGGAAGCGTTCGCCTTCCGGCGGCATGGTGCCCTCGAAGAGGTAGCCGGTCAGGCTGTCCCAGCCGAGCGTCTGCGCGTACTCGGGCTCGGCCGCCTCCCGGGTCTCGTGCTCGGTCACGGTGAGCACCAGCTTGTGCTTGTGCTGGCACTTCTCCCCCGACCAGGCGCCGGGCGTGCGGACGTAGAAGGGCTTGGGCGGCGGCACGTAGCCGGGGGCCGTCTTCGCGCAGCACGGGTGAAGGATGACGACGGTGTAGGTCATGCGCGGCGCTCCAGCGTCAGCAGCTTGCGGAGCGCGGCCGGCCCCTCGTCGTCCGGCTTCTGGGCGGGCTGGTCGGCCGGCGGCTTGAGGCGGGGCTTGTGCCCGACTCCGGATTCCAGCTCCCACCCCGCGTGACGTCGCAGGCGCAGCACGTCCCGACCGAACTTGGTCAGGCGGCACGCGACCCCGGAGGTGAGTTCCAGGAGCCCGTCACGCACCAGCTTCTGGCCCGTCGCGCTGCTCACGTTGATCCGAAGGCCGTTTCCCCTGCCCGGACTGACGCGCCAGCTCGTCACCCCGTCCAGGTGCATCACCCATCCCCGGTCGGCGCATTCCAGCACCAGGTGCGCGCGGCTCGAAAGCTGGTACTCCTCGGGTTGCTTCGAAGCGTTGTTGTCCATTTCGAAATCCCCTCCCATTCTCAATGCGTGTGGACGCGGGCGAGATACCGCCGGTGGGGGCGGCATCCGCGTTTCGATTTCCTGGCCGCGCATGTCGCGGCGGGTCAGCCCGTCCCGGATTCCGGCTCGCAGTTCTCGCACGGGATGTGGTGGCGGTCGTGGCACTCCTCGTCGTACGGGATGTGCTCGTCGCGGAGGAGGTCGGCCGGCTCGTGGTAGCCGAACGTCCGCAGCAGCTTCTCGGCGGCCTCGGCCTCCGTGCAGTCGAGGCCGCATCCGTACTCCTTGGGGAGAACTGGGAACGTCGCGGCCCAGACCTTTACGAACTCCTCGGTGGCCTGACGCTGTTTCCTCACCGCCTCCGCCAACTGCTTTCGGCGGGCACCACGAACCTTGGCCATTCCACTACCTCCCTTAGCCCATTCGATGGATGGGCTTTTAAATTCAGCATGCGCAGCAGAAAGGGAGCCGACCGGCACCACACGCGTGGACCGAGGCTCCCTTTCACCTGCTTGGTTCAGTTGTCGTACCGGTCGCTTACGCCCGGGAGATCCAGTCGGAATGCCAGCGGCCCTCGCGCGTCCAGCCGTCAGGGAACTTGACCTCGACTCGCCACTCCCACGTCCACAGGGGCGGGAGCTGGTGGTGCGCCTGCATCGGGCGGCGCTTCCACTCGATCGACAGCACCTCGGCCGTGCCGAGGCTGTAGCCGTCCGGCATCGCCGAGACCTGGTCGCCGACCTTGACCGGCTGATGGGTGGGCTTCGGCGTCTGGTACTCACCGCGCTCCAGCCAGTCCAGCTCGTGTACCGGCTTGCCGGTCACGGCCTGTTCGTAGATCTCCCACACCACGCGCGGCCCGTGCAACTGGTGCTTGCCGCTGAGCTGGGTTCGGGCCACGATCCGCAGGGGGTTGCCCTTCCGGTCGGGCACCTCGTACGTCCACAGCTCGTCGGCCATGCTGTTGACGACCAGGCCCCGGATGCGGATGTTCGCCTCCTCACCGGTGAGGGGCTCCGTCGGGGCGCTGCCCGGTCGGGGGTAGAGGTGGTGCAGGAGTACGCCGAAATCCATGGGCTGCCTTCCTGATTCGTATCGTCGGCGGCTAGTTCTTGCGGTCGTCCTGCCGGAGCTTGTGGCGCATGTCGGCCTCGTACACGTCGGCCTGACGGCCGTGGACCTTCTCGTACGACGCCAGGTCGAGCGGCAGCGCGGCCGTGGCGAGCTGGGGCACCGATCGGGCCATGAGCCGCAGGTAGAGGCACGCGGCGGCGGACGTCATCGGCGCGACCAAGCTCGCCTTGTAGAGGACGGTGAGCATCTCCGCGTCCGTGCCGGGCCGGGTGTCGGCCCCATTGACCACGCGCTTCAAGATCTCCCGGCAGTGGGCCCGGTAGAGCGGTTCGAGGAGCAGCCTCTCGTTGCCGTAGTTCTTGAGCAGGCGGAAGCTGTTCCAGATCGGGCCCGTACCCTTCTTGCCGGTCTCCGGCATGGGCTCGTCGTGGCGGCGCATCGCCTGCTCGATCTCCTCATCGGCCCACACCATCGCCTCGAAGAGGTCCGCAATGGCGGGCATTTCCGGGAGTATCGATTCGATGGTCACGGTGTCGGGCATATCCGTGCCCCCTTTCACTGCTGAATTTCGGGCATACGAAAGGGCCCCGACGCGGGTGCGTGAGGCCCCGTTGCTGCTGTGTCCCTCCCCGCCAGCGGCTTGATCAGGCGGCCGACTCCTCGCCGGCCGTCTCCGGCATGTCGCCGGTGAGCATGGCCTGGACGTCATGGATCGACTTGATCGCCGAGTCCAGGGAGACGGCCGTCAGGTGGCCCCTCTCGTGGTTGTCGAGCGCCTCCTGGAGCGTCTCGATGACGAACCGCAGCTCGCTCGGCACGGTCATCGCCTCACGCACCAACGCGCCCCGCGTCCACTGCCTCGGGTCGACCCCCGGTCGGAACCACAACGGACTCATCAGGTTCGGCATCGCCACGATGTCGCCGTTGCGCTGCGTGATCTGGTCGGTGAAGCGAGACGGCTTGACCCGGGCCCGGTCCTCCAGGGTCATGACCGCCGCCCGATGCTCCGGCCGGAAGTCGGCCGCCGTCGGCTGGTCGGTCTCACGCTCGCGCACCTCCAGGCCGTCGACCTCCAGGCCGCTGACACCCTGGAAAAGGCTCCGATTGAAAAGGCGCATGCTCAGTTCTCCTCTTTCGGTTCGATCATCCGAATGGCCGACTTCGCGGCGCGGGTGAAATCCGCGCGCTTACGTCCTCGGCGCGTCTTGCCGTACAACGGGAAGAGCAGGTTCAGCCGGTCCGGCTGGTCCGGAACCTGCACTGCAAGAGTCAGGGTGGTGCACGCGACCATGGCGAAATAAGCCCCTCTCACACGAATGGGTTAACGGCCGGACGCGGGACTCCGTCAGCGATGCGCATTGACAGGAACTTCCGCCGTGCACCCGCGAGTCGAGCGCACAGGTACGGGAGAGTCCGATTGCAGGCGAGGGCCAGACTGCCCACGCCGGCCGTTGCGGTGGCGTCCCCGAGTTGGGAGCCACCAGCGCCCCGAGCTGGATTCGAACCAGCCACGAACCACGACCCGGACAGGCCGGGCGGGGCGAGTTGATCAGTGGCAGCCGCAGGTGCGCCACATGCCGCGTCCGTAGATGACGATGGGCACGACACGATGCCCCCACCGCGCGGCCATCGCCGCCCAGTTCGGGCAGTCCCCGAGCCACTCCGTGCCGTCGGACCAGACCACCTTGTAGCCGCGCCGCCGCTTCACGACGTCACCCGAATTCCGCCGAGGCACTGCGCGGTGTCCTGGACCGACTGCCGCAGGGCCCGGCGCTCGCCGTGCATCCGGGCGAGCGCGGCCCGGCAACCGGCCTTCGGGTACAGGTGGGTGCCGTTGACGAGCGAGTCCCGGACCGCCCGCACGTCCCCCGGCACGCGCCGCACCTGCCGGACCCATGCGCGGTCATCCCGTCGCCACACGCGCCGTGCCGCACCGCGACGAAGTTGCGCCATGGTCATCTATGCCTCCCAGGGCATGGAAAAGGGCCCCGGCCGAATCGCCAGGGCCCTATGAATTTCGTGGTGGATTACGCGGCGGTGGAGTAGCGGACCGACGTGCCGTGCTTGCGGGCGTAGACGTCGACCGTGGTGCCGTCGGGCCGGTCGATGATGCCGACCGGGAACCACTCGGCGGACAGGTCGCCGTCGGCCAGGTGCTTGCGTGTGACGGCCGTGATGTCCGCCGCGAGTTCGGCCGCCTTGATCGGCGTGTGCTTCAGGGCGGTGGGCTTGGGCTTGACCGGTGCGGTGGTGGTCGCCGCGCGCACCACGCGCCGCCGCTGCGGCCGGTCGGCCTTGAAGGTCAGCGGCACGTCCGGGGCGGTCACGGGCTCGGCGTAGGCCGGGGTGGCACGCCGGGCGTCCGCCGCCGCGCGGGCCCGGTGCTCTGCGGCCAGGCGCTCACGCTTCGTCTTGACGTTGCTCGCGCCGAGTTCGCGGAGCGTCAAACGTCCGGCCTGTCGCTGGTTCGCGCGAGCGGTCATGATCGCGAGGCGGTCACGGTTGGTCATCTGCATGGCTAGTTCCCCTTGTAGGTCGAGAGCTTGCGGTACTTGCGGACGTCCGCGCGGGCAGACTGTGCGGCGACGGAGTCGCCCCGTGTGAGCGCGTCACGTTCGCGCCCGATCGCGTCGGCGAGGAGCTTTTTGGCGTCCGCGCGTTCGGCCGCCGCCGATTCCTCCCGCGCGATTACGCGCGCTTTGACGCTTTCGACATTTCGCGCCATCGACGCGGCATCCAATTCGGCGCGCTGTTCATCGGTCATGCGCCGCTGCGCCGTCATCCCGGTACGTCCGCTGTAAATCACGGTGTCAACGGATCGCGGACGTGCCTTACCGGCCGCGCGACGCTTGCGGGTTCCGGTCTTGTTGACGCGCTCAATCTTGGCCGTGCCGGACGTGCGTCCGTCGCGGAGAGGCGTACCGGCATCCGTGCGCACGCGCGGCATTCCGTCCGCCGCCTTACGCGGGGCAGGCTTGCGCTCCTGTACGTGCTCCGGGGCAATTCCCAGATTGCGCGCACCCTCAGCGCGCGTGAGCGGCCGGAACTCGCGCGGCTCGGGCCCGTCGGAAAACGGGGCCATGAGGTGAAAGGCGCTTTTCGTGCGCTTCGCCGTTTCGTCCGCGTCATCCTCACCATGGGCGAGACGACGCGACTCGATACGGAAACTGGGCTTTGTGGTCGGGGCGGTGAGAGCGGCACGCTTGGGCACAGGGGTGCCCTTTTCGGCCGCGAGCTTCAATTCAGCGGCGAGCCCCGTGGTGAACTCAAAATCGGGCGCCTCAATCTCGGGGAACTCCCCCGTTTCAGGGTCGCGCAAAGACAGTCCTGCAAAAAGCGGTTTCTTGGGCATGGTTCCCCCTTGTTGTACGGAGAGCGTGGACAGTTGGTACCTACGTCTGATCTGACGGGAAGCTACGACGGGGGGAGTTTCAACGGCATGTTTCAGCCGCTTTCCCAAACTCCCCCCGCCCGTAGGCTTGTGCGCCCGTTCGCTAAGCGTCCGGACGGTTGGGAGCGCTGCGCTTGCTAGGCGCACCACACCCCTTGAACTGGTCTTACTTTGATTCAGCCCGCAGCAAAACATTCCCTTTGTGTTACAGAAAAGGCTTATTCGGCGCTTACGCACAAGTGGGGGACATGAGCGCCGGAAAACTCACGGCTGAAACTCTGTCCGTCACCTAGCGGCCATTTTTCGCGCGGGATTCTCAGAGATCCCGGGATCATGGCGTTCGGTGCCCTTTTGGCGTAACTGCGCGCGTCACTTGCGCTTTTCGCTACGTCTGACATATTCGCGCACCCCACCGTACGGATCGCTTCACAGCGACCGGACGCGAAATGACACGCTCGGCCCTTTGCGCTCTCACGCAAAGGCACTTGTCGCCAAAGGGTCCGGGTAAACCCCTTGGGGGACTCGCGCGGCCCAATTCGGGCGCACTCCTCCCTAGGTCCATGCGCTCACCCACCGTGTGCAGGGGCGCTATCGCGAGTCGTCGTTGCTCGCGTCCCGTCCTCTCCGCCCCCGCGCTCCGGGCCCTTTCGGGTCCGTCCCTCGGTGGCGACATGGAAGACATTAGGGGTTCAACGTGCCCTGTTGAACCCCTAATGAGTGACTGCACATTGGCGTTGAGTGATGTATGCAGGTCAGGCCCCCTGAAGTGCCCGGAAAAAAGAATCTGAATTGGGGGTAAATCTCAGCATGTGGACAATCTCGGTGTCCGTATTGCCCCGCCAAAAGGGCACATGACATGCGTTGCCGTCTAGTTCCTTACTAGGCATGCGGTGTCGGCATTAGGTGACCCAAAATGGCCCCCTAGATCACAAGCGCGCATGATTATCACGGAACCCTAAAAAAGGGCCCCTGACCTGCGGCGATGCCAATTTACTGACGTGCCGTCAGAATTCTGGGTGGACGGCCGCCGCGAGGGGCGAAGTCACGCAGCGTGGCGAAATTGGCGGAAATTCGGGGGAAGAATGACGCTACGTGTTCGCGCCCCTGTACGGCCCTCTCCGGCCCTCCCCCCGCCCCCGGGCGCCCGTCGGCCCGCCCCTCCCCCGGGACCCCGCGCGCGGCCGGTGACGTGCGCGCACGCCCCGCCGGGGGGTGGCCGGACGGCCGGAACGGGGTCACCCGCGCGGCTGTGTGCCCGCGTGAGCGTCTATCTCGCGCCCGGGGTCGCTCGGTACCCTCACGTGGTCCGGCGCGTCAGAATGGATCTCAGTGCTTCGCCTCTACATACCAGGGCATGACGGACACGCCCCGGAAAATGCTGGGACGCGAAAATTCGGGGGTTCTAAAGCATCTGCCCTCTTGCTCTATGTATGAGAGGTACAGGAGGGATGCAAGGACTGCCCCGCTGCGTGGCGTATGCCGTGGATGTCCGGCTTGCCCCTGCCGACGGCCGTCGGCGCGGCCCCGGCTCCGGCGCGGCACTCGCGGGCCGCGTATGCGAACTATGAGGTGGTAACTACCCCTCGCCCCGTGCTGGTGCGTATGCCAGGGGTGCGAAGTATATGCCGGTACGCGCTATTTAGGCAGTACCTCACCACATGCTGCGCCATTTATAGACAAGAAACGCCTTGTCGTATGGTGTCGGACATGCCCCATTTGCTGAGCAAAGCGGAGAGAATCCCTCCACTAGCATCACGGGGCGCGCATGGCTGGTGACGGCGCGTCTATGATTACTTGACGTAAGGGATCTTACGCCAAGTGACTGTCCGGGAATGTCCGCCATGGGGCCAAAAGGTAGGCACGTCGCCTTTTGTCGCCTACGGCATGACAGGAGCAACATAGGGGGCATGGGGGCCGTATCCTCGTAAAGGATGACATACAGGCACCCCCCACCATTAAACGGGCGAAACGGACGGCCGGGCCCCCTGATCCGTCAGACGCGAATCGCCTCCTGAGCCAGGGGCAGTGTCACGGCCGGCGGCAGTGGCCTCGGGCCCGGGGTCGACCGCTCCAAGCTGGTAACAAGGAGCGACCGACGACACGCGAGCCTAGCAAAATGCCCGAGGAAATCGCGGCGGACTCAGGTCCCCGGATCGGGTGATGCGATTGCACCTGCGCGCGCACTTGCGTACGCACAGGCTAGGGTGCCGCGCATGAACGAGACTCCACAACAGCGCATCTCCACAGAGCAGTTGGGCGGCGCGCTCGACCTGCTTGGCTTCCGGCCGGCGCCCTCTAATAAGCGGGCTCTCACCAGGGCGGAGATGCTCGGAATCCTGAGTTTCATCGTGGACGCGGAGCTGCAAGCGGCCGAGGAAGATGTCCCCTTCGGTGACGAGGTCCAGCACGGCTACGGAATCGGCGCCTACGCGCGCACAGCGCCTGGGTCTCGGACACCGCAGCAGCACGCGGAGCGCCAGCTAGAACTCATGGTGAACCTGGTCGCCTACAACGCGGCTCACGCCGGCTCCCAGGTGCGCACGCTGGTGGAACTGGCGGACCCTACCTACGGGCTCGCAAGGGCCTGTGCTCCCCTCACGAACGCACTCTCGCTGATGCTGATCTCCGCAGAACGGACCCCTCGCGCGGGGGAACCTGCCGATCCCGGCGCGGTACGCCGAGCAGTCGCGGGGGTCCGTCCACACCTCCGGGAAGCGCGGGAGGCAGTGGAAGCCGTGCGGAAGCAGGTGCGGGCGTAGCGGCGACCTGCGGCTGAGCTACGCCCCGGTACGTGCTCGGGCCGGCCACTTCGCCTGGGCCGCTTGCTTACAGGAAAAACAGAGGGGATTTCCTCCGACTCCGTACCTGTGGCACGGCTCGTGGCAGCGCGCGCAGGTGCCGGCCTGGTCGGACGAGCAGGTCAGAGGGGGGTTCTTCGTCGGCGTAGGGGTGCTCACGCGCCGAGGATAGCCCTGGGTTAGGACGGCTCGGCCGGCGGCTCATCGCCCGTGTCTTCGCTCATGGCCTTCCCGAGCTTCTGGAGCTGCCGGCGGCGGAATTCGGTGAGGGTACGCGGGGGCCCGCCTGCCGTCGGCTCCTGCTCCAGGTGGACCGCGTCCGCCGTCACGCCGGTGGCCCCCTCGGGGAATTCCAGCGACAGGGAGAGGCCGGCCGCAGCGAGCGCCTCGGGCAGAAGGTGGTGCTGCGCGTATTCGCTCAGGCCACTGAACCGGGTGTCGAGGTACCAGTCGGCCGGCAGCTCGGCGTCGTGGGCGTACTCCCGTGAGCCGGGGAAGGACAGCAGCAGGCGGATGGGCGTGGGCTGTTCGTCGCTCATGGCGGGAGCGTAGCGGCACGGGAGGCGCATTTTTCGACGTCCGGACCTCGCCCGCTGGTCGAGGCCGGCAGAGGTCGCGTCAGGAGCGAAGTTGCGCGACGACCTTCTCGTGGGCGGTCAGGGCTTCGTCCTGGGTGCAGGGCCAATAGCCCTTCCAGACGGTCTTCAGCGCTTCGGCGGTACCGATGCCGGTAGCCCACATACATGCCACTTGAACGCCGTCGTCGATGCCCTCCCAGATGGTGCGTACAAGCGTGTCGCCCACCCGGGTCTCCGCGACGCGCTTGTAGTCGAGGTTCTGGAACAGGTCGGACCACTCCAGCGGCGTCAGGGGCCGGCCGTCCTTATCGCGGTGGGTGACGTGGTCGGCGGACGAATCGTGCGGCATTGTTCCCTCTTTCGTCGATGCAATCGCAGGTGCGATTGCATCCGGCTATCTTCGTGGGGTCGGCTCGCGCCGGCCTGGCTCAACGGTATGCGTGGGAGGGGTAGTTAGGGTGCCGCAGCTTCAGATGACGTGCGAATGGCGGGGCGGGACGGCGGTCATCGGCCTGGCCGGGGAGATCGACGTGTACGAGTTCCCCTTGGTCCGGAAGTGGGCGCGGGAGGTGGTCGAGGACCCGCTGTTCGAGTATCTGGTGTTCGACATGTCGGAGCTGGCGTGGATCGACTCGTGCGGGGTGGGGGCCTTCGTCGACGCCTTGAAGCGGGCGCGACAGAAGGAGGGGGGTGTCATCTTGGCCGGCGGCGACGAGCGCGTCACCAAGATTTTCAAGGTCACGGGGCTGGTCAAAGTCTTCCCGCTGGTGGCCACGGTCGAGGCGGCCCTGGAGTTCGTCGAGAAGGACCGGGAGGCGCGGCGGCTCGCCAAGTTGGGTGACATGGCGGGCACACAGGGTGCGGACTGAGGGTGGGTTGTGCCATAGTAGTGCCGCGCCCGGCCCCGCCAACGCGGGGATGGCCCAGTTGCTGGGGACTTGGCGCAGCGCTCCCCGCCCACGCGGGGTTGGTCCTCTTCTCTGTTTTGCAGAGTTAGGTGACTGCAAGTAGTCCCCGCAAACGCGGGGGTGACCCCAGAGTGCATAGTTTCTGGAATTTGGCCCCGCCCACGCGGGGGTGCTCCGCCCTCGCGGCGGATGAGGATCGCAACGACGACTCGTTGCGACGTCAGTGGAACATCGCTCGCGAATGCGTGAGCGCGGCGAAAGGCCCGTCTCTGTGGAGATGGGCCTTTCGAGTTTTCTCCCGCAGGGCGGGGGCGTTCTTCTCTTGAAAATGCTCGCGGCGTATCGCGGCGGCGGTGCCGTCGGCCTCTCGGTGGTTGGGTGCGTCGTGGCGCAGGCGGGGCGCGATCTACGCGCGTAGGGGCTAGAGTGCCGAAATGACGAGCCAGACTCCCAGCGTTCCCAGCGCGGACCAGATCCGGCGCGCCCCGAAGGTGCTGCTCCACGACCACCTCGACGGCGGACTGCGCCCCGGCACGATCATCGAACTCGCCCGGAAGCAGGGCTACGGGCAGCTCCCCGAGACGGATCCCGACAAGCTAGGCATCTGGTTCCGCGAAGCCGCCGACTCCGGTTCCCTGGAGCGGTATCTGGAGACCTTCGCGCACACCTGTGCCGTCATGCAGACCCGTGAGGCCCTCTTCCGCGTCGCCGCCGAGTGCGCCGTCGACCTCGCCGAGGACGGCGTCGTGTACGCGGAGGTGCGCTACGCGCCCGAGCAGCACCTGGAGGGCGGCCTCACCCTGGAGGAGGTCGTGGAGGCCGTCAACGAGGGCTTCCGGGAGGGCGAGCGGCAGGCCAGGGCGAACGGGCACCGCATCAGGGTCGGTGCCCTGCTCACCGCGATGCGGCACGCCGCCCGCGCCCTGGAGATCGCCGAGCTCGCCAACCGCTACCGCGACACGGGCGTCGTCGGCTTCGACATCGCGGGCGCCGAGGCGGGATACCCGCCCACCCGCCACCTCGACGCCTTCGAGTACCTCAAGCGGGAGAACAACCACTTCACGATCCACGCGGGCGAGGCCTTCGGACTGCCCTCGATCTGGCAGGCGCTCCAGTGGTGCGGCGCCGACCGGCTCGGTCACGGCGTCCGGATCATCGACGACATCGAGGTCGCCGACGACGGCTCCGTGACCCTGGGCCGGCTGGCCTCCTATGTCCGCGACAAGCGCATCCCGCTGGAGATGTGTCCCTCCTCGAACCTCCAGACGGGCGCCGCCGCCTCCATCGCCGAGCACCCCATCGGTCTGCTGCGGGAGTTGAAGTTTCGCTGCACTGTCAACACAGACAACCGTCTCATGAGTGGTACCAGCATGAGCCGTGAGTTCGAGCTGCTGGTTGAGGCGTTTGGGTATTCGCTCGCGGAGCTGGAGTGGTTCACGGTCAACGCCATGAAGTCGGCGTTCATCCCGTTCGATGAGCGGCTGGCCATGATCAACGAGGTCATCAAGCCCGGGTATTCGGAGCTGCGCTCTGCCTGGCTGTTCTCGCAGCCTCCGTCGACGGGCTGAAGGGCCTGGCGGTTGGGCCATCATGGGTTCATGATGCAATCGCAGGTGCAATTGCGCCTTCCGGTGGTGCGAGGTCTTCCCCTGGTAGATCGAGGGGTAGCCGCGTCTGAGGTCATGCGGGCCTCTGTGGAGCAGGTGGAGGGGCTCCTGGTCAAAGAGGGCTGGGTCTGTGCGAGTTCCGCTTCGGGGACGACGCGGTCGATCGAGTCGGAGTGGGTGAGCGTGCATCCGGTGCGCGAGCGGGACTGGCCGGTGGGGGCTGGCCTGTGCGTGGAGGTCTGGTACTTCTTGCCGGCGGAGTTCCGTGAGGGCGGGAAGGCGTTGGTCGGCGAACCTCTGGAGGCTGCGGAGTGCCGGGTGGAGCGGCTGGCGGCGCTCGTGGAGTCTTTGCGGCGCGGTGGTTTTGCGGTGGCCTTGGTTGACCGAGGGTGGTTGGGGCTGAATCTGCTCGCGTCGTGGTGATGTCTCGGTCGTGGGGTAGTCGGTTGGCATATTTCTGGCGATGTTGGCACCCATTTGCGGACATCTTGGACATGCCCACCGGCGGGCGCTTACGCGGAGAGTTATCCCGTCACCCATTCGAGTGATGCAATAAGAAATTCAACAGTCGGGCGTGACTCCCGGGGCGGGCTGTGAGTTGATGCTGCTGCGTGCCCATGCGACGGGGTTCCGGGGGACGGACTTCGCCTTCCGGAACCCCTGTCGGGCCGCACCCAGAACGGTCCGGTGCAGCCGCCAGCACGACGCCTCTCCCCCCCCCTGGTGTCGTCCTCTTCAACGGCTGCGCCGGGCCTTCCGTTTTCGCAGGGAAAGGGACGCCCGTGTACACCGAGGAAAACCCTGACGTAATCAGGCTGGGGCCGGCTGGCCTTCCGTACACATACGGCCTGAACGCCCAGCCCATCACCACCCGGGAGGCGGAGGAGCTGTTCGATGACGTGGAGCGCCGGACGCTGCACGGCACGGACATCACCCTCCCCGACGGGCGGCCGGCCCGCGTCGTCACCGTGTGCCGGGTCTACGAGGAGCGGCTGGCGACGTCGTCGGGCGTGCCGAAGAACTACGTCCCGCAGGTTTTCGCGTCGGCGCTCATCTTGACGGAGCCGCTCCCCCGGTTCGTGCGGACGCTGTGGACGTACGGGCTGCCGGCCGAAGCGAAGGCGGGGCACAGCGAGGCAGTGGATGAGTTCCGTTCCGGGCGGGCGGCTGCCGTACAGGAGCGGTGGCTGGAAGAGGACGCGGCTTGATAGGCGGGGGTGGTGGACCGTGGCGCATCTGGCCCTTCAGGGGACGATCCGCACCAGGATGCTGAACGATATTCGGGGGCTCTCCGAGTTCCGGATTTCGCGCAGCGGGCAGCGTTTTTGGCTGCTTGCCGTGTACAGCGACCCGGAGACCCGTATTGCCTGGGTCGAGGGCGAGCGGGGCACCTGGAGGCTGCCGTCCAGGATGTTCGAGTGGGCGGCGACCGTCGAGGAATACGCCGCGCAGACCCTGGGTGTTGAGCAGCTCTTTCCCTGCTGGACGGAGTGGGACATGCTCCCCACGGGGGAGATCACCGTGGACTTCTTCCCCGAGGAGCGAAAGTCTGTGGTCCGGGACTGAAAGGGCCTCACCCCCTTCGTGGCGGGTGAGGCCCATCGGCTACCTGGACGTACGGGCGCTGGCCGGCCTCATACCGTGCCGGCCGGCTGGGGGAGCTGGGCGAGGTCTTCGGGCTGGTTGGACCAGCGCCACTGGCGGCCGTCCCACACGATCATCTGGCCGTGGTTGCGGCAGACGAAGTACCGGCCCGGTTCGTTCCGGGGGTCCGGCGCCATCGCCACCAGGGCCCTGACGACACAGCAGCAGGTGTCCGTGTCACTCACCGGCCGGGTCCTTCGGCTGCTCGTCGCACAGAGCTTTGCACCAGTGCCAGTAGCCGCAGGAGCAGTACCTCATCGCGTGCAGGAACTTGTCGGCGCTGAACACGCACCGCACCACCATGCCGGCCTCCCACGGAGCCGGGTGGTAGACCGCCCACGCCCGCAGAGAGTCTCCGCAGCAGCGCATCCACCCGCCACCCAGGGTTCGCGGGGAGGTGTACCGCTCGGAGTCGTAGTCGGCCTGCGCGGCGTGAAAATCACGGCACACCTCGCAGTATCCATAACCCATTCGAGTGACGTCCATTTGATTCTGACACTGCGGACACAAGGCCCGCGTTTCAGGAGCGTGAGTCATGGCGGGAGCGTAATGGCTAACATGCCGAGCATGAAGCACGAGATGACCGACGACGAGTTGCGCCTCCTCTCGATTTCCTACCTCGAATTCCTGCTGAAGGGAGACGGGGAGAGCCGGTGGCTGATCGAGCGGGACAGCCGCAGAGTCTCGCGGGCTATCGGAGGGCTCGCGTTCTTCCTGATGGACACGACGGTCATCCCCGTGGTGCACGGCGTCTCCTGGAATGAGAGCTGGGTGGCGGTCGACCTGCAACGACGCCGTGACCCGGAGTTCGCCACCACCCTGATCAGGCGGTCGCGGTACCGCCGGCAGGCCCAGGGCGTCACGCTGTTTCCCCGGTACCGCTTGAGGAAAACCGCTGCTGACATTGTGGGGATGCTGTCCATGGTCCCGACGTTCGACGAGGAGACCGGTGAGCGCCTGGAGCCTCTGGAAGGCGTCCTGCGCACCCTCAGGGAAATGAGCAAGATG
This sequence comes from Streptomyces sp. WAC00040, assembly GCF_056835925.1. NCBI lineage: Bacteria > Bacillati > Actinomycetota > Actinomycetes > Kitasatosporales > Streptomycetaceae > Streptomyces > Streptomyces sp. WAC00040. The sequence goes on along the minus strand of NZ_JAKQZE010000001.1, from coordinate 2,672,902 downwards.
TGGGGCCATTCGAGTGACGCGCAAAGAAATGCGTAACCCTTCGCCTCCCTGACCGTTCTCCTGTGTGAGAGCCGGGGCGAAGCGCCCAGACGTGGGTGTCCCTGAATCGGTGAGGTGACACGGACGCAGCCCCGGCTCCCTCAGGACAAGAACCCCCCAACTGCTGTTCCCAGGTGGGGGGTTCTTGCTGTGTCGGGCCCACACGGGGCGTGCTGAAGTGGAAAACTCAGGTGTCATGACCGAGAACATGCGGGTGCTGAAATACCTCGATGAGCATGGAGAGTGCACGTTGCTCCAAGTGGTGGACGGCACGGATATTCCGTCGGGCCGCGCCATCGCCGCGCTGCACGCCCTTGTCCGCTCCGAGGACGCCGTCAAAACGCACCGCGACCGTTTCCATCGCTTCACCATCACCGAGGCCGGCAGCGAGAAGGTCACGCGCTGGGACCTCCCCCCGGCTGCTACCTCCAGGGAGATCCGCCATGCCGGTTGAGCCGACCACCGTCCGCCAGGCCGCCGAGCTGCTGCACGATCTGGCGCGGAGCCTGTACCTGTCCTCCGCGTGCGCGTCCGACAACCACCTCGCGTGCCCCCAGGTCGACGCTCACCGAGGCCTGCCGTGCTGCTGCACGGTGTGTGAGCACACCACCCTCACCGGCTCCCCTCCCCCGGCCTGCGTGCCGCTGCTGCACTACGCCGAGGACCGCCAGTTCGCCTGGTACACCTACGCCGACGCCACCGGGAAGCTGGGAGTGCGGACCGATCTCGTCGAGGCCATGAGCCGGGTACTGGAGAATCACGTCCACGAACCGCGCCGGCCGCCCATCGCGCACGAACTCGCAGTGGCGGCGGCGCTCTTCTTCGCCCCGAGGAGTGGCGCCTGATGTTCATGCTCACGATGCCCGGGGACTTCGTCCCGGAGAACCATGGCTGGGTCTCAAGGAACCCGGTAGTGCCGCACCAGCAGCTCCAGACCGCGATGATGGAGCTGCACCGGTTCGGGTTCGTCTCCACCCACTACGTGCGGGACGCGGCCGGCTCGGACTTCCCGGCCGGCCTGTGCGTGATCGGGTACACGCGCGAGACCGACCGGTACCGATGCATGTACCTTCCCCCATCCGAGTGGCGGGACAAAGAATTCACGGCCCCGGAGCTGCGGGCCGAAATCTACGACGGTGTGGGCCAGTCGGGGTTTTCTGGCTGACACCCATTCGTGTTGCGGCCGACAAAGTCCTTCCGCGTTGCAGGGTGATGTCACCCCCTCCCCTGCACCGGAAGGACTTCCCGTGTCCGAGAAGCCAGAGCTGGACATCTACACCGAGCGCGCCTACCTCCTGGCCGTGATGGTCGCCCTGTTCGGCGGCGCGCTCTCCTACACCGACCCGCTCACCCCCGGATGGCCCGTGCTCTACGTGGAGGCCCCTACCGGCCAGCTCTCGTGGCACATCCACCCGGACGACGTCTGGCTGTTCCCCGGCGTGCCCGTTGTCGAGGACTACCCCTGGGACGGGCACAGCACCGAGCGGAAGTACATCCGCGTCCTGGCGCTCGCGCAACGCCTGCCGAAGATGACGTACGCGAACCCCGAGTACGGGACCCCCTGAATTACCCCGGCCGAATTCTCGGCCGGCACCTTGGAGGGATACCCGCCCCGGACCGAGGTGATCGACATGCCCCTCGTACGACGCCCTAACCCCGCGTGGGACCCCGTACTGCCCGGCACCCCCACGGGCGGCCCCAGGAGCCAGCTCGCCGCCGACTGGCCCTCGGAACTCCCCGACCCCCGCCCCGGTGCCACTCCCGCGTTCTCAGCGGCCACCCTGCCTCGCCTGAGCGCGCAGCCCGGCACCTCCCCCGTACGCGGCCGGCCCACCCGTCAGCAGCTCGGCCTCGGCTCCCCCGGGGCCGCGCCGACAGGAGCACCGTCCATGGGTCAGGGCCGCAGCTCGATCTTCATGGCGCCGTCGTACTGACCCCATGACGAAGGCCCGCTCCCGGACTCGAAGCCGGGGGCGGGCCTTCACTGTGCTCAGGTCAGGCGTTGAATCCGGTGCCCTTGACCTCGCCGAGGAAGGCGGCCATGGCGGAGGCCTGGAACCGCAGCACGCCGGCGGACGGGTCCTTGGAGTCGCGGACCGCCTGGCCGCCGACGAGCGCGGCCAGCTCGACGCAGTCGCTGCCGGTGCCGCCTCCGGAGTAGGAGGACTTGGCCCACGCACCCTCGGGGATGTCCTGGGTGCTCAGCTCGGGGGAGGTGTAGTTACGCATGGGCGAGTTCCTTCTTAATCGTCTTGATCAGTTCCACGGTCTCCGTGTCGGAGAGCGCCAGGTTCCGCATGGCTTCGATGTAGTGGTGGGCTTCGCGGACTTCCTTCTGGTGTGACTGGAAAGTCATTCCGCTCTGGGAGTCGAGCACCGCGATGGGCTTCTCCTCTCTGGCCGGGAACTCCAGGAGGTGCTGCATGTGCATCACCGTGGCCGGTGCGGTGAACGGAATCACTCGCAGGGTCACGGGAAGCTCCGCAGCGTCAGCGAGAAGCCCGTCAAGCTGCTCAGCCAGCACCTCTCGATCGCCGATCTGCTGGCGCAAGGCGCCTTCGCTGAAGACGAACTCCACCGGAGTCGGCTTCTCGAAGATGACGCGCCGTCGCCGACGGAATTCTACGGACCGCTCGACGCTGCTCGGTGACAGTAGCGCGCCCGCTACTCCGGACGTCACCGCTTGCGCGTAAGCCTCGGTCTGGAGCAGTGCGGGCAGGACGTTGATGGCGCAGGTGGTGATGCGTTCGGCCGCCGACTCGTAGGCGACGAATTGCAGCAACGTCTCGGGGAACTCGTCGGCGTACTCCGACCACCAGTCCACGCCGACGGCCTGGCCCTCGGTGAGCATGGTGCGCAGGCGCGTGCTGGCTTCCAGGTCGGCCGCGTAGAGCGCGAGTAGCGCTTCCAGCTCGTCCGGCTCCGGCCAGGCCGCACCGCGTTCTATGCGTGAGACACGGTCGATGGTCGGCCGGCCGATCGCCTTGGCCGCGTCGGTCTGTTTGATCGGCTTGCCGTCGGGCGTGCGGGCCTGTTCTCGCTGGCTTTTGAGTGCCTGTCCGAATCGCCGTCGCGCGACCATGCCTGCGGTGCTGACCGCCACTACGGCCCTCCGTTCTGCGGTTTTTGGGTCTCGGCGAGGGTAGCGCGCGGGGGCGCACAACGGCACGTCTGAGGGTTTTTCAGCTGAAGGACTTGCGACCGCAGGTGCAATCGCACCACACTCGGACTCACGCACCGAATGGGGCTTGTGACGGTGTGTGCTCACTCTACGCGGCTGCCCGCAGCCACGTTGCTGGAGGCTGCCATGCGCACAGAACAGCAAGACGAGAGAACAGCAGCGACGACACTCTTCCCCCGCCGGCCGGAGTCCGTCGCGTGCGCCCGTCACTGGGCCACGAGCATCTACACGGCCGGCGGGGGTGCGTTACCGGAACTGGTCGAGCTGCTGGTCAGTGAATTGGCTACCAACGCCGTGATTCACGGCGGTGGGGCGGACTACCGGGTGACGGTGAACCCGGACCTCTCGATCGAGGTGTGGGACGCCTCCCCTGTCTTGCCCGTGCGGCGGGTGGCAGGCGGGGACGCCGTGGACGGCCGGGGGATGGAGTTGCTGGACGCGTGCGCGTCGTACTCCATCACGCCCGATCTGGACATGGGTGGCAAGACTGTTCGGTTCGAGCCGAAGGGCTGGTGAAAGCGGTGCATGAGGCGAGGTCAGGGCTCTTACTCTCGGCGGTGGACGAGAGCGTGTCACCTGACGACCCCTTGGCGGGTCTCCCCGTACGGCTGGACGTCCGTGGCGTGTTCGCGGAGCCGGTCGAAGGTGTCGAGCAGGCCGATGTCCAGGTCTGGATCAGCGGAGAGACCCTGGCTGACCTCCTGGACCAGGGGCGGGCGCTTCAACTGACGCTGATGCAGCGCGCTCGCCGCGCCGCCGAGGCTGAATCCGAGGTAGTACGCGACGCGACCCTCGTGGCCTGGAGCACTCCGTCGGAGCCGGACCCGCGCCTGTCCCGCGCGCTGCTGGAACGCGTCGCGCTGAGTCTGCGCCAGCTCCCTGATGTCGCGCCGCCGATAGGCGCACACGTCTCCCCGGGCAACGGCGGTACGTAGTCCCGGGGTCGCGCGCGCTTCCAGCCTCCCTGGCGCGCGCGTACAGGTCCAGCCGGTGCACTGCGCCGTGCCGGCTGGACCTTGTAGGTTTCTGCCCCTTCTCCTTATGCGGGGACGGTCGGGGCAGAAAAGGCGCTCGCGTCGCGGCGACGACCGGCGCGGGCGCCGCCTTAACTTTGAGCGCAATATTCCCGGAAATGCGATTCGGCATTTCCGGGTTTAGGCATGCTCGAATTCTTTTCGGGCGAAAACGCATATGCCACTTTTCATTCTCGACGCTTTTCGCTTCCTTTCGCGGTGCGGAGACCCTAGTTTTCTCGTCGAGAGAAATCCTCTCTCCGCTCGCAGACCGCGAGCTGTTTTTCTACGGAGGTACACCCTTGTCTCCTCAGACCGCTCCCGCCCTGACCGACGTCACGATGCCCGGCATCGACGAGGACTGGCAGCTCGACATCAGCATCACCAGCTCGCCCACGCCCATGCCCGTCGACTGCGGCAGCGGTGACGGCTGTGGCAGCACCTGCGCCTCGGCCTGCGCGAGCTGACACCTGAGCTGAGCCGAGGTCTGTGCGGGGCGGCGACCCCGCCCCGCACGGGCCCGGCGAAAGGGGAACCCATGACAACGCGGGCCAAAATCCTGCGCAGCGGTGACGTGCTTCTCGTAAGAGCTGCCGTGCTTCCGCTGGCCTCTCAGAACGTCCGCTGGCCCCTGGAGGACGAGCCGGACGACTGCCGACGCTGGCTGACGGAAGTGTGGGCCATCCCCGACTTCTCCGACGCCGCCCGATCGGCAACCCCCCGACTGGCAGACGCTGCCGACCGCGTCCTGCGGGGCGAGGACAGCTCGCCGAAGCAGCTCCGGAAAGTCGTTAGCGCTACCGCCCGGTACTTCCTGCGGGCGGGTGGCCGGCCGACACCGTTCGGCCTTTTCGCTGGCGTTGCTACCGCCGAGTACGGTCCTTGTGTCGGAGCGATCGGCTCGGCCCATACGCCCCTCGCACGTCCGGACACCCTGTGGCTGGACCACGTGCGCCGAGACCTTTCGGTCCGCCCGGATGTGCTGCCCCATCTGTCATTTCACGTGGACCCGCTGGCCGTCAGGCACGGCGATGTACTGGACAGGCCTCTTTCCGGAGGCCGTGTTGCAAGCGTGCAGATCAGCCGGCCGCTCGCCGTCGTACTCCAGCTCGCCGCCACGCCGGTCCTCGGCCGCGACATCCTGCACCGCCTCTCGGCGCTCGGAGCCACCCCCGGCCAGGCCGCACAACTCCTCGGCCAAGCACTGGAGGCCGGCGCCCTCGCAAGCTCACTGGCTGCGCCCATGACCGACCCCGACCCTCTCGGGCACATTCTTCGTCTGCTGCTCCCCCTGTCACCGCTTCTGGAGCCCCAAACCGCCTCCGTGGTCAGTGAGCTGGCCGCAGTGCACCGTCTGCTCGACGAGCACAACTCCGCCAGGTCCCCCGGCACGGCCCGAGGCCTCCGCCACGCCGCCGCGTCCAGGATGACCGGCATCTGCGACCAGGGCAGGACGCGGCTCAGCATCGACCTGCGGCTGGACGCCTCGGTGCGCATCCCCCCCGCCGTCGTACAGGAGGCCGAACGCGCCGGGGAGGCGCTGCTGCGGCTGACCAGGAACCTGAAGGAACAGCCGGCGTGGTCCGCGTACCACGAAGTGTTCTGGGAGCGGTACGGCGCCCACAGTCTCGTTCCTGTGCGTGAGGCTGCTGACCTGGCTGCCGGAGCCGGCCTGCCGGCGGACTTCCCCATGTCCCTCTGTGCTGACCCGCCGGTGCGGGTGCTTCCGCGTGACGAGCTGCTGATGCGCATGGCGTGGAAAGCCGCCGTGCAGGGGGACGACGAGATCCGGCTCACGGACTCCGACATCGACGAGCTGTGCACCGTGGACCTCGACGATGTGCCGGTGGTTCCGCATATGGAGATGGCGGTGCGGCTGCACGCCGCGACACCCCAAGCCGTAGACCACGGTGACTTCACTCTGTCCGTACGCCCGGCGTGGAGCACCGGAACGCTGTCCGGCCGTTTCGCCGCGACGCTCGACGAAAGCGCCATCGGAACGGCTTACCGGAACCTGCCGACCCTGGTGGACGGCGCTCTGCCGGCGCAGCTCTCCTTCGCCACGCCCCACCCGCACGCGGAGAACATCGCGCGCATTCCCCAGCTCCTGCCGTACGTCATTCCCGTCGGCGAGCACCGGCTACCGGCCGACGACGTGATCCCGCTCGATGATCTCGCGGTGCTGTCCACCAGCAGGCGAATGCACCTGGTGAGCCTTTCCCTCCGCCGTGTGGTCGAGCCCGTCGTGCTGCACCCCCTGGCTCTGGAGAAGCAGGCTCCTCCGATCGCCCGGTTCGTAGCCATGCTCTCGCGCAGCTTCGCCGCTGCGTGGACTCGCTTCGACTGGGGGCCGCTCGCGCCCGGGTTGCCGTACCTGCCGAGGGTTCGCTATGGCCGCTCCGTCCTCTCGCCTGCCCGCTGGCGGCTGACCTCCGGCGACCTTCCGGCCGGCACGTTCACGAGCGCCTGGCACAAGGCGCTGTCCGAGTGGGTCCGGGAGTGGAAGTGCCCCCGCCACCTGGAGCTGTTCTCTGACGACCGGTACCTGCGCCTGGACCTCACCGAACCGGTGCACGCACGGCTGCTGCACGCCCACCTGCAACGCCACGGGAGTGCCGAGCTGGCGGAGACTCCGGGTGACGACGACACGGGCTGGATCGGGCATGCCCACGAACTCACGCTGTCCATGACATCCGCGCGCACGCCACTGCCGCACCCGGATCTCGCGGCGGCTCCTGTGGTCCGTAACCGGGCGTTGCTTCCGCCCGGCGGTGCCTGCCAGCGGTGGGTGCAGGCCAAGATCTTCACGCATCCGATGGTGATGGATCAGCTCCTGACCCGGCGGGTCCCGGAGCTGCTCGCTTCTCTGGACATCCCGGATCTGTGGTTCATCCGGTACCGCACCTCGCAGGAGGATGATCACTTGCGTCTGCGGATCAGGTGCCACGAGCGGTGGGACGAGATGATGCGGGGTCTGGCCGACTGGTTCGAGCAGCTCCAGGACGACTCACTGGCGTCCAGGCTCGTGATCGACGGCTACCGGCCCGAGTTCGGCCGCTACGGCACGGGGGCGGCTCTGGAAGCTGCTGAAGAGGTGTTCGTCGCCGACAGCGACGTGGTCCGCTCCCTGCTCACCGACACCCCCAAGGCGGATCGGCTCGTCATGTGCGCTCTCGGCATGATCGACATGTCGCGCGGACTGCTGGGCGACGAAGAGGGGGTCCGCTGGCTGGCCAGCACCGCTGCCCCGGCTGCCGGCCAACAGGCGGTCACCCGGGCGACTCTGGACGAGGTGCGGGTGAGTGCTGCCGGCCGCCGCGCAGGGTGGACCGAGTTCACGGGTGCAGCAAGGGGCCGGCGCTTCGAGGCTCTTCGCGCGTACCGCACGCAGCTCGGCGACCGCCCGCTCGGCCCGATCCTGGAGTCGCTGCTCCACATGCACCACAACCGGGTGATGGGCCCGGACCGCGAGGCGGAGGCGGCAAGCCGTCATGCGGCCCGCCAGGCGTGCCGGTCGCTGGCGGCGAGGGGGGTTTTCGGTGGATGACCTCATGCACGACTTGGGACGAGGGCTTCCCGGTCTCGTGATCCGCGAAGGGCTCCTCGCCCAGCGCAGCGGCGAGTGGGCGAACGCGCACCGCGCGGCCTGGGCGATGGCCAAGCAGCCGGCCATCGTTCATCCGGACAGCGCGGGGCTGTTCTTCGGTGCTCCTGCCGTGGCATTCGCCCTTCACACGGTGGGGCACCGGGCGTACCGGCCCGCGCTCGCCGGCCTGGAGCGGGCTTTGGCCACCATGGTCGCGGGACGCCTGGCGGCGGCGTACAGCCGGATGGACTCCGGTCGGCCCGCGCGGATGCGCGAGTTCGACCTGATCTCCGGCCTGACCGGTCTGGGTGCCTACCTCCTGCACCGGGAGGCGAGCCCCGAGCTGTTTCGCGGTGTGCTGAGCTACCTGGTCCGGCTGCTCCAGGAGCCCGTCGTCGTCGAGGGCCACAAGGTGCCGGGCTGGTGGACCTCCGACAGCCCTACGGGGCAGCCCAGCCCCGGCATGCCGACCGGGCACGCGAACTTCGGGATGGCGCACGGCGTCGCCGGCCCCGTTGCCCTTCTCGCGTCGGCACGCCTCGCCGGCTATCGCGTGCCGGGGCATGACGCGGCTCTGTCCACTGCGTGTCAGCTCCTGGACGAGTGGGCGCAGCCCTTCGGGGACGGGGGTGCCGCCTGGCCTGAAACCCTGCCTCTCGACGCGTGGCTGGCCGGCCCTCTCCCACTGAACCGCGCGGGCAGGCCCTCGTGGTGCTACGGCACTCCAGGGATCGCCCGCGCCTTCCAACTGGCTGCCTCTGCGGTCAGGTTGGAGCACAGCCGCGTCCGGGCGGAGGACCTCCTGGCGGCCTGCCTGAGCGACCCCGCTCAACTCCTACGTGTCACCGACCCCACGGTCTGCCACGGCTGGGCGGGGCTGCTCTTGACGGCGCACCGAGCCGCCGCCGATGCCTCCGCCACCAGCTCGCTGCGCCGTATGCTGCCGAGCCTCCGCAACACGCTCACCGAGCGGCTGATGCGTGACCCCGTGCCTGTGCATGCCGGCCTGCTCACAGGTTCCGACGGAGTGATCCTGACGCGCCATACCTTCGCGACCTCCCACCCCGTTAATCCGGGTTGGGCAGCCTGTCTCCTCCTGAACTGAAAGGGCACCCTGTGACCGACACACCCACGCTCGACGAACGGCGTAACCAGCTTGTCGAGCAGATCAAGGCCGACCGGGCTCTTCCGGCGGCGGTGGAGCGCGCCATGCGCACCGTCCCGCGCGACCAGTTCCTGCCCGGCCTCGACCCCACCCGGGCGTACAACGACGAGGCGGTGAGCATCAAGGACAACCCCGACGGCCCGCTGCCGCTGTCGCTCGCGTCCGTCCCCTCCATCGTGGCGATGATGCTGACCCAGCTCGACGCCAAGCCCGGAGACCGGATTCTGGAGGTCGGCGCCGGCACCGGCTACAACGCCGCACTACTGGCGGAGATCGTCGGCCCGGACGGCGCCGTCACGACCGTGGACATCGACAGCGACGCGGCCCTGCATGCCCGGACCATGCTCGACAAGACGGGATACAGGCGCGTCACGGTGATCGAGCGCACCGGCCTGAAGGGGGCGCCGGAGAACGCTCCGTACAACCGGATGACCGCGACCGTCGGGCTCTGGGACATCCCCCAGGCCTGGTGGGAGCAGCTCGCTGACGGCGGCCGGCTGGTGTTGCCCTTCCGGTGGCGCGGACAGACCCAGTCCGTGGCTCTGACTCGCCAGGGCGACACCCTCGTCTCCGACTCCATGGAGCTGTGCGGCTTCGTGCCCATCATCGGCCAGGACGGTGAGCTGACCGTCACGCTCTCCGACGGGACGGTCCGCCTGCATCACGACCAGGACCAGGTGGTCGACGGCGGTCTCCTCGACGGGGTGTTCTCCACACCGTTGAGGGAGGTACGGACGCAGACCCGTGTCGGCAGTGAGGAGCCGTTCTACGGGATCTGGCTGCGGGCCACCGTCGATGACGACGCCGTGTGTCGGCTGGAGGTCACCGACGAGGCGATGCAGGCGGGAGTGCGGAAGCCCGCGATCCCGATCCGGACGCCTGCGCTCGTGGTGGCCGGCTCTCTCGCCTACATGACCTTGATCCGGGAGGACGTGGACCCGGACTATCCCTGGCGGGTCGGCGTTGCCGGTTACGGTCCTGACGCGCTGAGTCTGGCCAACAGGCTGGCAGAGCACATCGACGCCTGGGGCGCGGACCGCACGGCCGTGCCGAGCATGACGATCTACCCGGCCGGGAAGAGCCGGGACGGTCTCGTCGAGGGGCGCGTCATCACGAAGGCGGAGAGCCTGGTCGTGCTGTCCTTCTAGCCCCTGCACTGTGTGAGAGGCCCCCCCTTGAGGGGGGCCTCTGTCATGCCCGGGGGGCGAGGCGCTCGCGGACGGCCTGGAGGACAGCGAGAGCCATGTCCCACTCGCCGAGGTCGTCGGCGAGTTGCTCGCCGGGGTTTTCAGCGACGCGCATGCCGTAGGCCCAGACGGTGACGCTGTACTCGCGGGCCTGCTCGCGGGTCATCTTGGCGATCCGCCGGCGGGCGGTGGTCAGGTGCTGGTCTTCGGCAGCTCGTCGGCTGAACACGGGGTCTCCGGGCGGTGGCGGCGGTAGTTGGGCAGCAGGTGGCCCTGAGAGCTGAGAAGGGCCGCTGGGCGGGCGCGCAGGGCCTCGGTGAGGGCCTGGTGCTCGTCGTCGGCCTGGGAGGTCCAGCGGCCGATGACGATGCCGAGGGTGCCGATGCGGTAGACGGTGGCGGGGTCGGCCCGGCGGTAGGGCGGGGCGGTTTCCTGGTGGTAGGTGCGGTAGCGCCGGGGCCAGGTGCGCTGGCAGCGGGTGGTGGTGATCAGGGGCATGAGTGTCACCAGGTGGCTCGGGTGTAGGGCTTGCCGTTGAATACGCGGTTGATCTCGCGGCCGGGGGACTCGGAGTTGCGGAATCGGTCCCATTCGCGGCGGCTGACGTTGTAGTACTCGTAGCTGGCGCCGTCGCGGTAGATCCCGGGGGCGATCTTGTCGCCCCGGAAGCGGACGAACATCGTGCGGGACTTGTAGTCGTAGCCGGCGGCCATGGTGCGCGGCCTCGGTGGGTTGCTGGTGTTGGTGGGGCGTTCGGTGAGCAGGGCCTGGTCGTCGCCCAGGTGGAAAGCGCGCAGGAGCGCCGCCGTCTTGCGGGGGCCCAGATCCTCGCGGGACTGGAGGATGTACTCGCGCAGTTCTTCGGGGGTGTACCCGCCGCCTGGCCGCATTCCTCGGGGCATGGGAAAACCCTCCCTTCCAGTCGATGTCTCGACGGTAGGAGGGGAGGGTTTTTCGTTGATATTCGTCAGGTGGCCAGGCGCCAGAAGTCGCGGCCCTGGCAGGGGTTGTAGATGGGGTTCTTGAAGGCCGCCTGGGCGAACGCGTCGTACTTTTGGTGGTCCTTGAGTGTCGCGTGTCCGTAGAACGTCATCGTCTTCTCCAGGAGGAGGCCGGGGAGGGTGCGTGCCATGGTGATGGACGTCTTGCGGCCGAGGTGGCTGTAGAAGTCGTGGGGTCTCACGTTGGTGCGGGTGACCAGGCGCTTGAGAATGTCGTCGATCCCCGCGTCCGTGAGGTGGGCCTTCTCCCGAATGCCGGCGTCGGTGACGGTCCAGCGCGGGGAGGGCAGCAACGGGCCGGACTCGCGGTCTCCGGTCTGGAGGCGGATAGCTGCCGCTGACGGGGCGGGCAGGTTGATCGTCTGCCATTTGCGGCGCTTCACGCGCCAGAACCGCAAGGTGGGACCGAACTCGTTCTCGTCGAGATTCTCGACTCTCACCAGTCGGGCTTCTTCCTTGCGCATGCCGCAGCCGAAGAGGAGCGCAATCAGGGCGCCCTCGCGGTGGGAGCTGTTCCGGGCGCCGTCCCACAGGTCGTGGAGCTCCCACTCGGTGAGGTGGTCGATGGTCTCTGCGGCGGGGACGGGTACGGAGAGGCCTGCGCAGGGGTTCGCGGCGATGCCGAGGCCGTTGGCGATGGCGTACTCGTAGAAGGCGCGCAGGACATCGAGGCGGTGCTGGCGGGAGCTGGGGGCGTAGGGCAGGTGCCGGCATTCGTCCCAGCACGGTCCGGGGTGGTCGGGGTGCTTGGGTGTGGCGAGGTAGTCGAGGTAGCGCAGGACGTGAGGCTGAGTGCAGGCGGCGGGGTCCGCGCCGAAGCGGCGCATGAAGTCGAAGAAGAAGCCGGCCTCGGCGCGGTAACGGGCAGCGGTTTCCGGGTGCTTGAGGGCTTTGAGGTCGCGAAAGCTGTCGGCTAGCTGGTCGATGGTGCGTCGTTCGAGGCGGTCCGCGTTGAGGGCCGAAAGATCGAAGAAGTCCGTGCCGGTCATGGGCTGAACCTACCGCGTACTTGGCGTTAGGTCCGACGAACTGCCAAGTAGCTTCGAAGCGACTGGCAGTGATGTCATTATCTGTCCATATTTATGCCGCTCTAGCTTCGCCGGCATGGGGACACCGGTCGATGCCACGGAACGGGAACTGACCCTCGGCATGCCCGAGGAGCAGGAACCTGCCGCGCCCGCCGGCGCCGACCAGGCCATGGTCGAGGACATCATCGACAAGATCATCCTGGTAATCGACGAGCTGTCCGGCCACCCGCTGCGCCCCTACCAGCTCCCCTTCGCCAGGCGCGTCCTGGAGTCCCTCATCACCGAGGACTCCGCGAAGATCACCGCGCTCTGGTCCCGGCAGTCCGGGAAGAGCGAGACGGTCGCGGACACGGTCGCTGGCGCGTGCATCATGCTCCCCCGGCTCGCCAAAATCTTTCCCGACCTCCTGGGGAAGTTCAAAGAGGGTTTGTGGGTCGGCGTATTCGCCCCGACCGACGAAATGAGCGAGACGCTTTTCACGCGCATCGTAGGCCGGCTCACCTCTGAGCGGGCCCAGGAGATTCTCGCAGACCCCGAGATCGACGAGAAGCTGGTCGCCCGGGGAAAAGTGCTGCACCTCAAGCGCTGCGGAAGTCTCATCCGGAAGCAGACAGCGCACCCGAAAGCGATGATCGAAGGCCAGACCTACCACCTTGTCGTCATCGACGAGGCCCAGGCGGCTGACGACAAGGTGCTGAACAAGTCGATCACGCCGATGCTGGCGAGCACGGCCGGAACGACCGTTATGACGGGCACCCCCACCTACACCAAGTCCGGATTTTACGAGCAAATCCAAAAGAATCGTCGCGAGGCCAACCGCAAGGGGCAGAAGCCGCAGCACTTCCAGGTCGACTGGAAAGAGGTCGCCAAGCACGTCCCCCGCTACAAGAAATTCGTCCAGTCCGAGATGGACCGTCTCGGTGAGGACTCCGACGAATTCAAATTGAGCTATCGCCTCATCTGGCTGCTCGACAAGGGCATGCTCGTCACGTCCGACCGGTTCGACGCGCTCGGCGACGTCTCCATGCGCGTCGTTCAGGAATGGCACCGGTCCCCCGTCGTCGTCGGAATCGACCCCGCCCGGAAAACAGACTCCACCGTCGTCACCGTCTGCTGGGTCAACTGGGACTACCCCGACGAGTACGGAAACTACGAGCACCGCGTGCTGAACTGGCTCGACCTCCAAGGGCTGGACTGGGAAACCCAGTACTACCGAATCGTCGAATTCCTGAGCCACTACAACGTATTCGCCATCGGCATCGACGTCGGCGGCCTCGGCGATGTCGTGGCATCCCGCCTGAAAGTCCTCATGCCCTACGCCCAGATCGTCGACCTCAAGTCCGACCGGACCAATCAGACCCGGCGCTGGGCGCACATGATGGACCTCATGTCCAAGTCGCTCGTCATCTGGCCGGCGCACGCCAAGACGCGTTCCACGAAGAACTGGCGGAAGTTCCGTCAGCAGATGGAAGACGCCGAGCTGACCTACACGGGCCCCCACATCATCGTCGCCGCTCCCGAGGTCGACGCGGCCCATGACGACTACGTGGACTCCCTCGCGAATGCGCTCTTCCTGACCGCCGACATAGCCATGCCGGAAGTCGAAATGCACCACGCCCCCTGGTAGCCATTACCGCCCGCAAAAATGCCGCACCTAGCGTCCTGGTGAGACGTCTCAAACTGGAGGCCCACCATGGCGCAGAGCCCTATCGCCCCGGACCCGAATTTCCGCGAATCGTCCGACCGCTTCTACGAGCGCAAGGCGGCGAACAACCCCACCCGGCGCGGCCCCCTCCGTTTCCAGGAAGGCGTCGCCAGCGACGCCGATGTCCCCCGCGAATTCAGCGAGGGCGTCATGCAGGGCTACCGCACCCCGCCCGGCCGCTCGAACCACAACGCCAATGTGTTCACGAAGCCGCCGGAGGAGACGATGCGCGAGCGCGCGCACGTCGGCTCCGCGTCCTGGCCGGAGGCCCCCACCTTCATCTCGGCGATGGCCGAGGGCGCGAGCGAGCGCGAGCTGAGCTACTCCAGCGTCGACCGGGGAGAGGGCCGGCACCAGCGGCGTAACTACGCGCGGGTGGACTGACACGTGACGAACCCCGGACAGAGCACCCCGTGGGCTCATCTGCCCATCCCGAGTGAAGGCAAGACCCCCGACATCCCCGTGGACCTTGCCTCCGTCGTCGACCCCATCGACACGCTGCTCAAAAACGTGATCGGCGGGGTCGCGGCGCCCCCGGGGCCTCTCTCCCCCACCCTGATCGAGGCCTCCGCCTCCATCGGCTCCCTCAACGCCACCCAGAGCACCCAGCAGGGCCAGATCACGACCATGCAGGGCCAGATCAGCGCCCTGAACGCGACGCCCTGGGCGGCCACCACCACGCGTGAGTCCATGTGGAGCATCGCCGGCAACAAGACGACACCCACGGCGCTGCTGTCGTACCAGATCCCGGCGCAGACCTCGACGTGCCTGCTGCTGCTGTGGAGCGCCCTGTCGCTCGGCTGGACGGACAACGTCACCACCGTCCCGTGCCGCGCTCGCCTCCAGATCCGGCCTGACGGTTCGAGCACCTACACCGACCGTATCCAGGACATCAGCAGCGGCGTCGCGCAGACGCTCCAGTGCTTCCACATGGAGACGGTGCCGGCCGGCGCGTCCCACCGCGTCCAGCTCACCATCGAGGTCTACGGCGCCGCCGCGTCGACCAAGTTCGTCGAGGCGCAGGAGTTCAGCCCCCGGATCTTCATGGTCATGCTCCCCTGGCGCGGCCCCGCCGTCACCAACCCGGGTCTGTAGGGGGCATCGCCGTGTCCATCGCCTTCGTCAGCCCCTCGATGCGGGCCTCCGCGTCCGACCTCACCATCTCCATCAGCCCCCTCGGCCTGGTCGAACTGGCCGACGAAGAGTTTGAGGTGCACGGGCCTCGCCTCACGAGGTACAGCAACCACTGGGCGTGGTACCTCGGGCATCACTGGAGCCACAAGCGCGAGGCCGGCGAGCCCGCGCTCACCATCAACTACGTCGGGGCCCTCAGCCGGTACATCACGAACTTCTGCTTCGGCAGGGGGGTCCATTTCCAGAGCGAGAAACGGTATGAGCACATCGTGCCCGCCCTTCTCGAACGTGCGTGGACAGTCGACAACGACAAGAAAACCGTCCTCTGGCAGATGGGCGAGAACGGCTCTGTCAGCGGCGACTGCTTCGTCAAGGTCGCCTACGAGCCGGCCTGGACTGACGCGGCTGGCAACTTGCACCCCGGACGGGTCCGCATTCTCCCGCTCAACGGCGCGCAGTGCTTTCCCGAGTACCACCCGCACGACCGCGACCGCCTGCTCAGGATGAAGATCAAATACAAGTTCTGGGGCACCTCCCTGGAGGGGACCAGGGCCGTCTACAGCTACACCGAACTCATCACGGCCGATCTTATTGAGGAGTACGTCAATGACGAACTTCTCGACGCCCGGGAGAACCCGCTCGGTCAGATCCCGATCGTGCACATCCGGAACATCGAAGTCTCCGGCTCCCCGTGGGGTCTCGCCGACATCGTGGATCTCATCCCGCTGAACCGGGAGTACAACGAGAAGGCGACCGAAGTCTCCGACATCATTAACTACCACTCGGCGCCGGTCACTATCATCACCGGTGCGAAGGCAAGCAATCTGGAGAAAGGCCCCAGGAAAATCTGGGGCGGCTTGCCGAAGGACGCCTCGGTCTTCAATCTGGAAAACGGCGTCGACCTCAGCGGCCCGCTGGCCTACATGGACCTGATCAAGCGGTCCATGCACGAACTGACCGGCGTTCCGGAGTCCGCTCTGGGGCAGTCTCAGGCGATCTCGAATACGTCGGGCGTGGCCCTTTCGATTCAGTTCTTCCCGCTGATGCAGCGGTACTCCCTGAAGCAGACCAACTACACATTGGGGCTCAAGCGGATCAACGAGCTGGTGCTCAGGACCCTCTTTCTGTACGAGCCGCAGACCCGTATCTACAACGAGGCCACGCAGGGAATCCGTACGTCGGAGGAACAGCCCCTGTTCATCGACCTGCGCGACCCCGAGGTCTACAACACCACCTGCGAGTGGCCACCCCCGCTCCCAGTCGATGTCCTCGTGAAGCTCAACGAAGTCCAGGCGAAGTTGGCGCTGGGCCTGGAATCCAAGCGCGGAGCCCTGCGGGATCTCGGCGAGACCTTCGTCGACGAGAAGATGCGGGAAATCTTCGAGGAGCAGCTCCAGGAGTCCCGCGAAGAAGGCGCACTGGAACTTATTAAGGCCCAAATCGCCAGCGCTATCTTGCAGGCAACGGGATTGCCGCCCACAGGCGTGGAAAGCCCGCCGCCGGCCCCGGCAAGCGGAACCTCTTCGGAGGGACCGAAGTCCGGGGCGACAAGCGCCGGACCTCTGCCAGGACTTCCTGGCACGGGCAGTGGCAAGGACATCGAATCGGTTCTCAGCGAACTCGTGACGCTCTCCAAGGGGACGAAACTCGCCCAGCGGAGAAACCCGGAAAACGACTGAACCGCCCGCCTCTCATTACTACTCATTCCGGCGGCTACCCCAGCCTGGAGTGTAGAAAGTGCCCGAAAACCCGAACCCCGCCGACAACCCCGCGCCGACGCCGAACCCCGGCAGCGGCGTTCCGACCAACCCTGACGGCACCGTGACCGTCCGCCCTGCTTCCCCTCCGGCACCGTCGGCCGGCGAAGGCCGCACCTTCACGGCGGCCGACCTGGAGAAGGCCCGCCAGGAGGAGAAGGAGAAGCTGTACGGCCGCCTGAGCAAGGGCGACGAACGGCTTCAGAGCATGGAGGCCGAGCTGGCAGCCCTGCGCGCCGAGCGCGAGCAGCGCGAGCAGGCCGAGGCGGAGCGCCAGGCCGCCGAGGAGAAGGCCGCGAAGGAGAAGTCGGAGGCGGAGATGTCCGCCAAGCGGCTGGTCGAGGAACGCACCACGGAGTGGGAGCGGCGGTTCGAGGAGATCCAGCGGGAGCGCGAGCAGGAGCGCGCGGCCCTCGCGAAGGAGGCCGAGTTCAACGCTCTTCGCGCGTACGTTCAGGAGCGCCTCAACGCCGAGAGCGGTGCCATCGCTCCGGAGCTGCGTGACCTCGTCTCCGGCAACACTCAGGAAGAGGTCGATCAGTCGATCGAGATGCTGAAGGCGAAGACGGATCAGATCTTCACTTCGATGCAGGCCGCACAGCAGGCCGCCCGGTCGCAGATGCGCGGTGTCGCATCGACTGGATACACCGGAAACGGCCCCATGGATGGAGACGCCGGCACCCGCCAGCTTTCTGTCGATGACATCAAGAACATGCCGATGAGCGAGTTCGCGAAGTACCGCGCGCAGCTCCTCGGTGCGGCGGCCAACAACAACAGTCAGCGCGGACTGTTCGACTAGTCCACCACCAAGCCCGTCCGCCTCTCATTCCTACTCATTCCGGCGGCCCCTTCACGGAATGAGAGGTTCCCGTGGCAAGCGGAATCACCGGGACTCCGGTCCTTTCCCCCACGCCGACCGCATACGCGGCGGCGAACTCCAGCATGCTCACGCCGGCCATTCAGACGCTCTGGAGCAAGGAAATTCTGTTCCAGGCGATGCCGGTGCTGCGTTTCGAGCAGTTCATGGTCAAGAAGACTGAGCTTGGGACCGCCCCCGGCCTCACCGTGAATTTCCTCCGATACCGCTCGCTCGACGGGGCTCAGCAGCTCGTCGAGGGCGTGCGGATGGAAACTCACTCGCTGTCCGCCGAGCAGATCACCATCACGGTCGCGGAGCACGGCTTCGCAATCGCCGTGACGGAGCTTCTGCTCAACGCGAGCTTCGACGACGTAATGGCGTCGGGCGCTCGACTCCTGGGCCGGAACATGGCTCAGTACCTGGATGCGCTCTGCCGAGACACCCTCCTCGGCGCCCCGTCGGTCCTTTACGGATACGACAAGCTCGCCTCCTGGTCGGCCGGCGCCGCGCGCACCCCGCTTTCCCCGTACGACCGGGGAATGTTCGCCGATTCCGAGGCAACCATGGCGACCAACGGCGGGTTCTTCTTCACATCCGCCCTGGTCAAGGACGCCGTGGAGACCCTCGCGACCAAGAACGTCCCACGCCTCGGCGAGACCTACGTCGCGTTCGTCCACCCCCACCAGAGCCGCCGACTTCGCGACGACCCGGAATTCATCGAGGTCACAAAATATGCCGCTCCGGGCAACTTCATGCTCGGAGAAATCGGCCGACTGAACGACGTCGTGTTCATCGAAACGACTCAGGTATTCCAGGGGAATACGTCGCAGCCGCCGACCCAGCAGCTCGGGACCAACATCCCCACTAACACCGCCCAGACGTGGGGCGGGCAGCCGTCGCGAAGCGCCTCGGGATCGACGCCGGCAATTCCCGCCGTCACTTCGGTTCCGTCGAACCCGAACGCCCCGACCAACCCCATCTATAGGGCGCTGGTAATCGGGGACAATGCGGCGGGTCACGCCATCTCCCTTCCCGTGGAGCTGCGCGACGGCGGCGTGCTCGACTTCGGTTTCTCTGCGAAGCCCTCCAGCTTCGCTCTGGCCGCCTGACAGGGCAACCTGTCAGTGACAAACCCGAGAATTGCTGGGACGTCCTGATAGACCTCGGCACCACAACGTGGGGCGAAAGCCCGAGCGTGACGGTTCGAAAAGCCGAGGGTAGGGAAAATCAGCAGCCGAGCCCACCTGGATTCGCCCCGATGGGAAGGTTCACAGACTATGCACGGGTCACCCCACTGGGGTGAAGATATAGTCGGATCTCACGTGAGAGCGTGAGAGGTTGGCAGAAATGACCAACCCGCCCCGGAGGCACTTCTCCGAGGAGGTAACAGAATGCGTGAACACGCCCTTGCTTGGTACTCGATCTTCGGTCTTGGACTCATCACGGACTACGCGGTGGTGCAGTGCGCGACCAACTGATCGACCTCGCTCAGTGCCCTTAGGGGCCCCCTTCTCCGGGGCGGTGGTAATCGACTCTCGCCGCCCCGGAATTCCTCATCCGATTCGATAGGAGAACGCCCATGCCCGCGAACCCGCGTACCAAGCCGAATCCCAAGGATTTCACCGGCAACAAGAAGCGTCAGCTCGCCGAGGAGCATGCCGAAGAACTCACCCGCCGCAAGGGCGAGCTGGCGATGCACCACGCCGAAAAGGCCGCCGGCCTCGACCAGCCGATCCAGCTCGACGAGAAGGGTCGCACGCTCCAGTCCGTGGACGAGGAAAGCGTCCCGGAGGGTCCGGTCGAGCTGCCGCCGGAGAACGTGAACATCCGGATCGCGTGCGACCTGGAGAAAGTGACGATCGGCCAGGGCACGGAATTCGATTTCAAGGAGGGGCAGGTTTACACCGTCCCTCTGCACGTCGCGCTGCACCTGGACCGCCTCGGCTACGTCTGGCAGTGGCTCTGACCGGAGGAGAGGCCGAGCAATGGCGGACATCAAGCCGCTGAAGGAAACCGGGGACACCCCGGAACGGTGGAGTTGGTACACGCTCCTTGCCGACTTCGGGGAGGGCGTCGGCATGCTTACCCAGAAACGCCGGCCGCAGATCGGGGAGGCGTCCGAGGAGGTACCTGACCGGCAGCTCCGGGTCCTGGAGATCCTGGAGCCGGCCACCTACGGCGTCGGGTACAGCTCGGAGGAGACCGTGCTGTGCATGTGGCTGGAGTCGAGCGCGCCCGGCCGGCTCTCCCAGCACCACATCAGCTTCCCCCTGTCCCAGTTTGTCGAACTCGTCGGGCCGGGCGAGGAGCCGCCGGAGTGGCAGACGTTCCTGGCGCAGGCCTCCTTCGGTGGTGAGTGATGGCCGCCAACGGGTTCATCGCGGTGCAGGGGGCAGTGTCGGCGCTGGACTACCTCACCGGCCGGTCGACGGCGCTGGAGGCCGAGTGGGCGGCCAAGACGGCGGGTGGTGATCCGCAGCCGAAAACGACGTACCTGATGTTGCTGACGCAGGTCGTGACGGACGCCCAGACCGACATGACGACGCTCCTCGGTATCGAGGCCGCCGGCACCGGTTACGCCCGTCAGCCCATCCCCTGGGGCGCGGCCTCGACGAGCACCAGGACGTGCTCGACAACCGACCTGGTCCAGTTCGGGCCGTTCTCCGATGCCACTGGCCTCGCGGCCCCGGTGACAGGGGCGGCCCTGGTGACCCGGATGACGTCCTCGGTGGGCCAGCCCGCCGGCCTGTGCCTGATGTCCTGGAACTTGGCGACGGCCATCACGACCCAGCAGAACCAGGCCCTCCAGCTCGCGGTCGGAGCGCTGTCGATGACGCTGGCGGTGACCTGAGATGGCGACGCTCGCGGAGATCATCAAGCGGATTCGGTCCGAGATCGGCGATTTCGCGGCGCCCTTCGTGGACGCCTTCGTCGGCGGGGACGAGCTGTCGTCGTATGACCTCAGCGAGGTCAACGTGGTCTCGGTGCAGGCCAAGGTCGTCACGGCTACTCCCGCGAGCACCGTCGAGCTGGTGGCGGACACCGACTATGTCCTCAACCCGGCCGAGGGCTCCATTCTCCTGATCAACGCGGCGTACTCACCGCTCAAGCACGGCCAGACTCTGATCGTGCGCGGTGTCTCGCACGGGATGTTCTCCGACGCGGATCTGGAGATGTACGTCCAGGACGCGCTCAACCAGCACGCGCACGGGCGGAGTCTGCGCACTCGGTACCGCGATGCCCATGGGCACATCCGGTACGACCTGGAGCCGATCAGCCTGGAGAATCTACCGGCGGTCGAGGAGCCGCTGGTGGCGTACCTGGCGGTGATCAACGTCCTGTGGACGCTGGCGACCGACGCGTCCACGGACATCGACGTCAACACGAGCGAGGGCACCTACGTACCCCGGTCGCAGCGGTACCGGCAGCTCATGGATCACCTGATGCGGGTGCAGGACCGGTACAGCACGCTCGCGCAACAGCTCAACGTCGGTCTCGCCCGGATCGAGCAGTTCCAGCTCCGTAGGGTGTCGCGGACCACGAACAGGCTCGTGCCGCTGTTCCAGCCCCGCGAGTACGACGACACCGGCAAGCCCGAGCGTCTGCTGCCGCCGATCGACGGCGACACCTACGACGACGAGTCCGGTATCCCGAGCCCGCTCTACCCGGGCACGTGGGGGTGACCGTGCAGGGGCGAGCGGATTGGAAGCGCGGGCGGTTCGGGGTCAATACCGAAACGACGCTGATTCACCGGGCGCTGCGCGGCTGGCAGGCCCGCACCGGTGACTCGGTGACCTATTTCCGTTTCCAGCACGGCGAGTCCGAGATGCACGACGTGTACGACGAGGCGACGGGTGCCGGCCGTGTCTTCTACGGCCGGTGGCAGCTTCCGGCCCTGCACGTGACGCACGAGGAGTCGGCGAACACCGATCCGCATGACAGTGGCCTGTACGTGACGGACACCCTGCGCGTGGTCCTGGAGTACGACCAGCTCACCAAATTCGGCCTCACCGAGATGGACATCAAGCACGGCAGCTTCCAGCGCGACCGCATCGCCTACGACAACGCCCTGTATGCCGTGCAGCGGGTCAACATCCTCGGCCAGATCCGCCGGCGGGATGTGGTGGTCGTGATCGAGGCGGAGCAGCTCCAGAACGACGAGCTGGTCAACGACCCGCAGTTCCAGCAGTACCTCGTCGATCCGACCGAGCTGCCGGCGGTGAGTCCGCAGCAGATGGCGCAGACCGTGATCCACCCGGAGGAAGGCGGGGATGATGACCTCTACGCCTGATGTGCCCATTCCCCTGACGCGGCTGACGGGCCGGTATGTCGCCCCGGACGGCACCCCGCTGGCCGGGACAGTGGCCTTCGCGGCGCCGTCGGTGGTGTCCTTGCCGGCATCAGACGTCATCACCACGACGGCCGCCACGGTCACCCTGGATCAGACCGGCCGGTTCCAGATCGATCTGATCCCCACGGACACCCCGGGCATGACGCCGTACGGGTGGCCGTACGAGGTGACGGAGAAGGTGGCGGGCAAGCCTCGCCGTGTCTTCCACATCCTGCTGCCGGCCTCCCCTGACCCGGTCGACCTGGCGGACATCACACCTGTCTCCCCGTACGCGGGGAACTTCAGGGCAGTGGCGGGTCCGCCTGGTCCGCAGGGCGTTCAGGGCGTTCCCGGGCCGCAGGGCGAGAAGGGGGAGCCGGGGGACAGTGCCAGCTCGGCCGAGCTGGAGGCACACGAGGCCTCGACGACCGGTGTGCACGGCATTGCCGACACGGCGGTCCTGGAGACTCAGGCGGGGGCGCAGGGCAGGGCGGATGCGGCTCAGGCGGCGGCGGAGGCGGACGCGGCGTCGCGGTACACGCCCTTGGATGACGCCCGGCTGACCGATGCGCGTCCTCCGACGGGCCCGGCCGGCGGGGCACTGACCGGTACGTACCCCAACCCCACGTTGGGTGCCTCGGCAGTGGCCCTTTTCGATGCGGCTGGCAGTGCGAGTGCGGCGCAGACGGCTGCGGCCACCGACGCGAGCGGCAAGGTCGCCGCGCATGTCGCGGCCTCCGATCCGCATGGGGACCGGTCCTGGGCGGACGGTCGGTTCGTTCCGCTCGGGGATACCCGGCTGACGGATGGACGTACCCCGCTCGGCCCGGCCGGCGGGGCGCTCACCGGCAGCTACCCCAACCCCACTCTTGCCGCTGCGACAGTGGCCTCGTTCGACGCGGCCGGGTCGGCGAGCACAGCGCAGGGCGCCGCCGTCTCTGCGGCTGCGACCGATGCGACGAGCAAGGTCGCCGCACACGCGGGTGCGGCCGACCCGCATGGTGATCGGGCGTGGGCGGACGGGAAGTTCGCCACCATCACGGTCGTCGACACCCTCACGGGGCAGGTCACCACGCTCCAGGGGTCGGTCACCAGCCTCGACGGGTTCGTGAGCGACTGTCTGACGCGGGTCGCCGCGATCGAGCAGGGCACCGCGTGGCTCGCCGGTCTGAACTCCACCGGACTGCTCCAGGTCGTCGGCAGCAGCATGGTTGTGCGCCGCATGGACGGCACCGGTGTGCAGGAGATCGACCCCGCGACCGGCGTTGCGGCTCTCGGTGTCAAGAACGGTCTTCAGCCGCTGCGTTTCTGTGGTCGGCGAAGTTCTGCGGGGGCTCCAGATTCCGGTACGTGGGCGGAGGGGGACCTGGTTATGGATTCCGCCGGTGTCTGGCATTTGTGCACGGCTGCGGGCACTCCGGGGACATGGGCTACGGCTCCGTAAGAACGCACTAGTAAGGGCTGTAGGGCGTTCTGGAATTACCTCTGCCTAATCCTGCCATGCGACCCTCGGCGCAGAATGCCCACCCCTCTCGAAGGAGAATTTCATGGCCCGCTATGTCCTCGTCGCCGCCGACGGTTACAGCAAGGAGATCATGGGTGGCCCGCTGGAGCTGGACGACCCGGAGCAGTACGCGGCCCCCGAGGGCCAGCGACTGATGCTGGAGGAGACGGCCCTGTCGGAGGGCTACTACTACTCGGGGGGCGGCGCCGGCTTCTCGGAGGACGGACACGACCACGGCCGTGACGAGGAAGCCCGCGCGGAGCACGGTCGTGACGAGGAAGCCCGCGCGGAGCACGGTCGTGACGAGGAAGCCCGCGCGGAGCACGGTCGTCACGCCCGCGTGGTCTTCGAGCCGCTTGGCGAGGGGGACGGCGTCCAGGGCGAGGAGGGCGGCCAGGGGGCGGCCCGCCAGCCGAACACGGACGAGCAGTAACCGGCCTGGGGCCCGTCGTTCTCGGGCGGCGGGCCCGACTTCCCTTAGGAGCCATCATGACTGTCGGTCAGATCGTCGCCCTGGTCCTCATCGTCCTTCTCGTCATCGTCATTCTGCATGTGGCGGGCCTTCTCTGACCTGCGACGCCATCGCATTAACCTGCGTCAAATCGACGCCAGCATTCTGGTGGGGCGAATAACAACCGCCCATACCGGAGTGTCACGTGCCGTTTCTCCTTAACGAGGACAAGGCGCTGAAGCTAAAACTTCAGGGCCTGATGGTGCATGACGCGACTTCCGGTACGGGCCGTAAGGTCACCGTCCGCTACAGGAATCCCGAGTACGAGCTGGCGGACGCGGTCTATCCGCTCGCGCTCATCTCGCACTCCCGTATCTCGCGTGACGAGGACCGGGAGCACCGGGGCATGGTGCACCTCCACTACGCGCCCGAGGGCTACGAGCCGTGGGCCGACATGACGGACCCCACGCAGTCTCCGTACGCGGCGGAGATGCCGGTCCCGCTGAACGTCGACTACCAGGTGGATGTCTACGCACGTAAAGAGACGCACATCATCGAGATGACCGGTGCGCTCATGGGTTTCCACTTCCTACCGCCCCGCTTCGGGTACCTCGCGGTCCCGGAGGACGGGACGGTCCGGCGGCTCGACCTCCTGGGCGGCCCCGACTACTCGGAGACGAAGGACGACCGGGGAAAGCGGCTCTTTATCGCGTCCTGGGTTATCCGCGTCTCCAGCGAGATTTTCCTGAGCGAGATCCGTACCCTGACGCCCGCTCAGCGGGTCCTTATCGACTGGCTCGACAAGGATGCCTGGGACGAGGGCCACACGATCCCGGTCAGTCCCCAGCAGACGGTCACCAAGACCCGGCTCACCGTCTCTTCGACCACGCTGGCCGACGCCCTGGTCGGCCGCGCCTACCGGCAGATCCTGGAGGCCCTCGGGGGGTCAGGCCAGGTCACCTGGGCGCTGGCCGAGGGCTCACGCCTTCCTCAGGGGCTCTCCCTGACCACCACCGGCGTCCTGCACGGGACCCCGGCCGCCGCGACGACCGCACCGGCCTCATTCCAGGTCATCCTCCGGGACTCGGACGTCACCCCGCAGGTAGCGCAGGCATCCCTGGCGCTGACCGTACTGCCCACACCCCCCGGAGGCTGATGCCCGATGACCACGCCCACAGCTTTCCCGTACCGCCGGCCCGGGGTGTACATCTCCGAGTCGCTCAAGGCACTCCCGCAGCAGGTCAGCGCGCCCGGAGTGGCGGTCGCCACGTTCGTCGGCACTCACGACGCCGGGCCGACGACTCCCACGAAGGTCAATTCCTGGGAGCAGTTCGTCAACCTCTACGGTGGTTTCGGCAACGGCCTGTCGTACCTCCCGTTCCAGGTGTACGCGTACTTTGCCAACGGTGGCCGGAGCGCCTGGATTCTGCGGGCGACGCCGTCGGATTCCGTGGCGGCCCGGCTGGTGGTGAAGAACAGGCCGCTCCCGCCGACCGAGATGATCGTGGAGACGCCGGACGGCACCGCGCCCACGGGCAGTGGCACGAAGCCGGCCACGAAGGCCTCGGGTGTCTCTCTGGTCAGCCCGTCGGGTCCGGTGACCGCGAATCCCGAGCAGACGGCCTTCTGGATCGAGTGGACGGCGATCACACCGCTGGCGAGCGTGGACGCCTACCTCGTCGAGGTCACGCAGCCGGACGAGGGCAGCTTCTCGAAGAGCGTGTGGGTCGCCCAGCCGTCCTCGGGCAAGCCCCAGGCTGCTTTCACCGGGCTGGCGCCGGGCACGGAGTACGCCGTGCAGATCACGCCCTACAAGGGCGCGACCGCCGGCGACCCGATGGACACCGCCGCCACCTTCACCACCGCAGCGGGCTACACGCCGGTGGATGCTCTCCAGGTCACCGCGCGAGGCCGGGGCGCGTACGGCAACCAGCTCTACGTCACCACGACCCCGTCGTGGACCACTGGCCACTTCCACATGCACATCAAGTTCGGCGGCACCAACCAGGGCCAGCTCGTGGAGACCTGGCAGGATCTCTCCCTCCACCCGGGCGACCCTCGCTACGCGGTCAGCGTGGTCAATTCCGCCGCGTCGGGCTCGAACTACGTCCAGCTCACCAACATGCTCCCGCCGTCCTCGGCCACTCCGGGGACCGGCGCCACCCCTGACGGGTCCTGGCAGCCGGAGTTCGTCACCGACGCGCCTCTGGCCACGGGCGCCGACGGGGTCCAGGCCGTCAACCTCGCCCAGCAGCTCAGCGACCAGTTCACGGCGGTTGAGGATGTCCTGCTGGTCAACCTGTGCGGTAACACCTCGATGCCCGACCACGTGCCGCCGGCTACTCAGGTCAACGCAGCACTCACGTGGGCGGAGGACCGGCGCTCCGCGTTCGTCGTCCTCGACGCACCCCGGCAGCCGGCGCCTATCGCGTCGGATGTCGCCACCAACAAGTACGTGGAGACAGCGGGTAGTTACGCGCCCACGACGTCGTACGCGGCGCTGTACGGACCGTGGCTCCAGGTGGCCGACCCTGCGGGGGTATCGGTGTCCGCGACGCGGATGCTGCCGCCGGCCGGTGCGGTGATGGGGCAGTACTCGCAGGCGGACGCGGCGGTGGGACCCAACCGGTCGCCGGCCGGTGTTGCCTACCGGCTGGTCGGAACCGTCGGGGTCGAGCAGTCCTTCACGCTCAGCCAGCTCGACACGCTCAACGAGGCCGGGGTCAACGTGATCAGGCCGGTGCCGCAGTCCGGGCACTGCATCATGGGCGCCCGCACGCTCAAGGCCGGCATGCCGGACCGGTACATCAGTGTGCGGCGCATGCTGATGTACATCGAGCACCTGCTGGAGAACGTGACTCGCTTCGCGATCTTCGAGCCCAACTCGCCGGAACTCTGGCAGACGATTTCGGCGCTGGTCAATCAGCAGCTTCTGACCCTCACGCAGGCCGGGCAGCTCCAGTCGAGCATCCCGGAAGAGGCTTTCTTCGTCGTCTGTGACGAGACCAACAACACGCCGCAGACCGTCGCTCTGGGCGAGATCCGTATCGCGGTCGGTGTGGCTCTGTCCTCGCCGGCGGAGTTCATCCTGATCGAGATCAGCCAGTATCAGGGCGGGATCTCCACAGTGAGGGATTCCACGGATCAGACGAGTGCAGTCTGATCACCAGCGTTTCACCGCCTCTCATTTCTGTTCACTCCGGCGGCCCAGACATCGGGAAATGAGAGGTGACCTGTGGCAACCGTAAGCACCACGCAGAAGCCGAGTCTCGCGCAGCTCCAGACAGACCCCCTGAGGAATTTCAAGTTCCAGGTCCAGATTCACCTCGCGGGGTCCACTCTGGACAGCTCGAAGCGCTCGAACCAACTCGGTTTCATGTCCGTCTCCGGCCTGTCGATCACCACGGACGTGGTGGTCTACCGGCAGGGCGGGCACAACACCACGACCCAGAAAATGCCTGGTCAGAGTGACTTCGCACCCATCACGCTCTCGCGCGGACTCATCTGCGGAGACAGCGACATCTACGCGTGGCTGAAGCAGCTATTCATGGTCATGCAGGGCAGTGGCGGAAATGACGGAAGCTACAACTTCCGCGCCATCATGGACATCTACCTGCTCGACCACCCGGTCACCACCAAGAACGTGTACTACAAGGCCGGCTGGCGGGTCTACAACTGCTGGCCCACGTCCATCGCATTCGGCGACCTCGACGCCGGCGCGAACGGCATCGAACTCCAGCAGATCACCCTCGCCCACGAGGGCTGGGACTTCAAGATCGCCAGCAAGTACGGGCCCGGCAGCGGCGTCTCGATGTCGTAACTCGAAAACAACTCGAAGGAACCCTCATGACCGAACCCATCACGCTCCCCGATTTCGACAGCTTCGGCGACCAGACCATCAACGGACTGGAAAAGCCCGAGGAAGCATCGGCCGCCAGCCAGGCGGTCCTGCGGGAATCCCGCACCTCCGGCCGCCCGCGCATCGACAACCCGGGCAGCAATCAGGCCACCCTCGCACGCGGGATCTGCCGTGACGGCGTCTGGTACCGCGACGCGGAGGTACGTGAACTCACCGGGGCCGACGAGGAGGCCATCGCCGCCGCCGGGACCGCCAGCGCCTACAAGGTGTTCGAGACCCTCCTGCTGCGCGGCACGGTGGCGGTCGGCGGCGAGCCGATGACCTCGAAGCTGGGCGCCGAGCTGCTGATCGGCGACCGCGAGATCCTCATCCTCGCCATCCGCCGCGCCTCCTTCGGGGACACCATCGAATTCGAGCGGCTGCCCTGCCCGCACTGCGGGGAACTGGTCGACCTCACCGTCCCGCTCGACGCCCTGCCCGCCGTCGAACTCGACGACCCCGAGCAGCTCGACTACGAAGTGCCCCTGCGGCGCGGCGCCACGGCCACGGTCCGGCTGCCCACCGGCGCCGACCAGGCCGCCGTCCTCGCCATCAAGAACAACTCCGCCCGCCAGGACAGCGAGATCCTCGGCCGCTGCGTGCAGGCCGTCACCCAGCCCGACGGCACCGTGGTCCGCCGACCCCCGCCCCAGACCCTCGGCATGGCCGACCGCCAGGCCGTCCTGCGCTTCCTCGGGGAGACCCAGCCCGGCCCCCGTCTCGCCGACTTCAGCTTCACCCACGACACGTGCGGACAGGAGGTCCCGCTGCCAATCAATCTGGCCGTGCTCTTTCGCGGACTGTGACTACCAGCGGGCCTTCGCCGAGATCGAGATCCTCGCCCAGGTCCACCCAGGCTGGTCCCTGCGGGAGATCAAGAACCTGTCCATCCGTGAGCGGCACCACTGGGTCCGCCACGCCGCCTGGGACGTAGAGAGGAGGCAGTAGATGGGTACTCCCCCGCCGCCGCCCGGCCCGCCGCAGCCGAATCCCGGCGCGGGCCGGTTGCTGGGCACCAACCAGCTCGGGTCGCAACTCGACGCACTGACGCGGGCCTTCACGACCTTCACGACCCGTTTCGCGTCGAGCGCGGGAATGTCCACCATGGGCATGCAGGCTTCGAACTTCGGCCAGAGCCAGCGTACGGGGGAAAACGCCGCCCGCCTCCAGCAGCGCTACGGGCAAACGCACGACGCCCATAACGCGGCCCGGCTGCGGATGCAGGAGGAACTGGAACGCCAGCAGCTCCAGTGGGACCGCCAGCTCCGCGTGGGCACGCGTACGGTCAACAACGGCCGGCTGCCGGCGTGGCAGCGGCAGGAGGCCCGAGACCGTCTCGACGAGCAGGTCGTCCTCTTCTCCAACGCGCAGGCCCGCACACGGCGGGAGTGGAGCCTCCAGGAGAACCAGCACTCGGCCGGCATGGCGCAGATGGCCAACGACATGCAGCGCATGGCCGCCCAGCAGCGCATGCAGACGACCATGAACCGGATGGCCGTGGCCGGCCAGGTCGGGGGAGCCATCGTCGGGGCCGCCCGCAGCTACTACAGCGGCGGCGAAGAGGAGATGGCCGGCCAGTACGAGCGGCGCATGTCGATGCTCAACCCCGATTTCTCGGGGACTCACGGCAGCCGGGCGATGGGCTACTTCCGCACCATGAAGCGGGCGGGCACCGTCATGTGGGGCACGTCCAACGAGGACGCCTTCGGGGGCCAGACGGCGATCTCCCTGCAAAACCCCCGGGATCAGTGGGATATCCAGTCACGGCGTGCCGCCTCGGCCGCGTTCTTGACGCCGGGGCTCGGCATTCAAGGCGCCGCGCAGCAGCAGCAGGAGCTGGGCACCGCGCAGGCCTTCTACGCGTCGCAGGTTTTCGGCATGGCGCCTACGCGGTTTGCCGGCGGCGTACAGAACTCGCCGGCGGCCATGGCCCTGAGCCTCGCGCAGCGGGTGAACAACGGTGGTTTCTCGAAGGTCAGCGGCACGCAGCTCACGGCGCAGCTCGCGCAGGGCGGGTCCCTGTCGATGTCTATGGCCAACTACGGCCGTATGGCCGGGCTTTCGGGGCAGTCCATGGAGGCGATGCGTAACCAGACGGAGATCCTCCGGGATCTGATCAATCCGTCGAAGAAGGGACTGAAAGGGCTGAGTGAGGGGGAAGCGCTCAAGCTCCTGGAGGACGTCGGCGGCAGGGACACGGACGCGGCCGAGAAGGCGTTCAACAAGGTCAAGGAATACGCACCTTCGGTCGGCGACTCGTACCAGGACTCCCAGCGCTACCTCCAGGGCCTGTCCCGGGAGGGCCACCTGCCAGGGTCCGCGAGTTTCCTGGACGCCGCCAAGGCGAGCGCTAACAGCCTGGCGGACATCCACACCCTGCTCCAGAAGACGCTGGAGCCGATGGCCGACGCGATCGGCACCGTGGCCGGCTCCGCGAAGGGCGGCGGTGTCTGGGGCTCTGCTTCCGCAGGCTTCAAGTCCGGGTGGAACTCCGGGGACAACGTGTTCTTCGGCGACTGGGGTGAGGGGACCGACCAGTCGTCCTGGGCTAAGTCGACCTGGAATTGGGCCAAGGGTCTCTTCGGCGGTGACCGGGGTACTCCGGAGTCCAAGCAGGACGGGAAGAAAAAGAAGAAGGCGGAAACGCCGAGTGCACCCGGCGGGGGTATCGGCGCCGCGATCAGCTTCGCCCGTGCCCAGCTCGGCGACAAGTACGCCATGGGGGCCGAAGGGCCGGACGTCTGGGACTGCTCCAGCCTGATGCAGCAGGCGTTCCAGAAGGCCGGCGTCAACCTTCCGCGCGTGACGTACGAGCAGATCGGCCGGGGCAAGGAAGTGCCCATCGATGAGGTCCAGCCCGGTGACCTGGTCTTCTACAAGGACGTGAGCCACGTCGGTATGTACACCGGCGGCGGGCGCGTCATCGAGGCCGCGAACCCGGGGCGCGGGGTTGTGGAAGGCCCCATGTACGACAAGTTCGTCCGGGCTCGGCGCATCATGACCGGCGGCATGGCTGCCGTCGAGAACCTGTCGGAGAAGGGGAAGGAGGAGGGCACCGAGGGAGCAAGTTCCCCGGCCGGCTCCTCTGCTGGCGGGGCGCCCGGTGGCGCGTACGGGTCGATCGACGAGGTCGACGCCCTGGCCGCCGCGCTCAGCGGTGGCGGTGGCGGGCCGAGCAGTGTGCAGAGCGTCTCGCGGACCCCGTCGGCCACCCAGAACGAGGAGGCCGAGGGCGAGGGCGAGAGCGCCGACGACACTGGCTCCGCCCCCAAGAACGCCCAGGCGAACATCGCGCTCGGCAAGAAAATGGCGGCCGAGTACGGATGGACGGGCCGCCAGTGGGACGCGCTCTACAAGCTGTGGGAAGGAGAGTCCGGCTGGCGGCACTGGGCGGACAATCCGAATTCCGACGCCTACGGCATTCCGCAGGCCATGTCGAACCTGCACAGGGAGACAGCGACCGACGAATGGCGGAACTCGCCGAGTAAGCAGATCGCTTGGGGCCTGAAGTACATCAAGGGGAAGTACCAGACACCTCAGCGGGCCCTGAACTTCTGGAACTCGAAAAATCCGCACTGGTACAAGGACGGCGCCTGGGAGGTGCCCGGCCAGCGAGGCGAGGGCGTCGACGCCCGGCTCCACGGCGGCGAGATGGTCCTGGAGGCCAACTCGGCTCACACCGTCCGCCAGGCCCTGCTCAACCAGGGCCTCAACACCGCCCAGGGCCAGGGGTCGAGTTCCGTCACCAGCGGCGGGTCCGTGACGCTCCAGTTCGGCCCCGGCTCCGTGGTGGTGCAAATGCCTACGGCATCCACCGAAGGGGCCAAGACGGCGGCGCAGGCTTTCGTCTCGCACGTGGCTGCCGACGACCGGATCAAGTCGCTGATGGGAGGCTGGTAATGCCCGATCCCGATGCCCGCAACAAGCCCGTGAGCAAGCCCAAGGACAGCGGCGCGGTCAACCAGCCGGGGCAGGGGATCTTCGAGAATTCCTTCGATCCCCGTATCCAGTCGATTCCGTCATACCTGCCGGGCACGACCGCCGGGTCCTCGTACGGGCTGAAGCACGGCTACATGGTGACCGCCTTCCCGAAGGGGCAGTCCGGCCGTTTCTACATGCTGAACTTCCTCTACAACCCTTCTGTCGTACAGCTCAGCCACTCGATCGACGCTTCGAACCAGGTGATGCCGGCGTACACCCGGAGCGACGAGGACAAGGGGACCCCCCTCGTGGCGGCTGGCGGCACGCTGCACTTCAACCTTCTCTTCGACCGCAGCTACGAGATGAGCGACAGGACGAAGTCCCACACCATCGAGGGCACATACGGCGTGATGGCCGACATTCACGTGCTCTACAACATGGTCGGCGTCAACTCACCTCAAGTCGTGTGGAATCAAGGCGAGGGCGCTGATGCCGAATCTTCGGTAGACGCGAACAATGTCATCGGGATCATGCAGATGCGGCCCGTCTGGGTCCGCTTCGGCCAGGCGCGCCACGCCTTTCGTGACCAGCTTCCGAACCTGAGCCGCATGGAATATTTCGGCTACGTCAACAGCCTGGAGATCACGTACACGCATTTCTCGCAGCGGATGACGCCTGTCCGGTGCGGGGTCGGCGTCACCATGCAGCTCATGTCGACGGCCGGATGGGTCTAGGAGGCGTCATGGCTATCTCTCTCACCTCGCGGTACCAGCGCAATTCCACCGCGCTGGTCCAGGACCGCCGGGGGAATCTCCAGCTCGCCATCGTGCACCGGGCGCCGGAGAACCAGACCTTGCGTGTCTCCGACTACCGGTGGCGCGCCGAGGACCGGGTGGACGATGTCGCCGCCCGCTATTACGGCTCGGAGTCCTCGTGGTGGATGTACGCCCAGGCGAACCCGGCGGTGATGGACTGGACGCAGGTACTGCCCGGCCAGCAGATCATGGTGCCCCGTGGCCTGGCGTAACGTCTACCGCCCGCACCTGTACGCCCAGAGCCCGGCGCTGGAGCGAGGCGCCTGGCTCGCGGGCGCGGAGATCTACCAGGCCGAGAGCGCGCACCAGGTCGTCGAGCTGACCGTCATGCACACGTACAACCCGGCCTTCCCGGCGCAGCAGTGGCGGGCGCCGGCAGGGTCGGTGTGGGCGGAGAACACGCCGGTCCACCTGCGGTACGGCTGGTACGCGGACGACTCCGCCGACTGGCACGGCTACGTGGTGTCCTCTCGGGTGATGGCCAGCGAGTCCGATCCTCGGTACGGGCACGCCGTGCAGATTCCGGTGGTCTACACGCTGACCGGCGCGTCGCTGCCGATGCAGTCGCGGCGTAGCCGGACGTGGCGCGAGACCACGGTGTCTGCCGTCGCCCGGCAGATCGCGAAGGAGCACAATCTGCTGCCTCGGGTGGATGTGTCGGCCGTGGTACTCGATCAGGTCGCGCAGGCCAGCAGTGACTGGACGTTCCTCGGCGACTTGGCCGACCGGAGCGGGTACCGGTTGTACTGCGACGGCACGACGTTGTGGTGCGTCGACCGGCGTACTGCCATGCCGTCTGCGGACGGGAGCGTGCCTGTCTTCCGCCAGCGCAAGGCGCCGGGGGTCGTCGACTCGCTGAGGGAGTTCTCAGCCGTCCTGGGTGACACGGACCCCGCCGGTGGTCTCAGGGCCCGTTACGAGGCGACGGCGTTCAACCGTCACTCGGGCGTGCTGTCCTCGGCCACGTACACGCAGAGCCGGACGACGGTGCAGGGACAGCCGGTCGCCCCGCTGCTCGACAGCCGGTACGACGCCCGCCCGGCGGGTAGCTACGCGCAGGCGGCGAGGCTCATGAACGCGGCGGCGGACTGGCTGTGGGTGGAGGCCCGTGCCGTCACCAACGGTGATCCCCGGCTGCGGCCGGGCTCGCTCGTGGAGCTGCGCGGCGCTGGGATCGGGGAGACCCATGAGGGTACGTGGATGGTCCGCAGCGCTGTCCACAAGCTGTGGGTACATCAGCTCTATCCGCAGAAGAGCACGTATACCACCACGCTTGCCGTGGGGCGGAGCAACAGCCATCAGCTCGACCTGGGCCCACAGCCCCCGCCAGGACCGACCGCGCCCACCGTACTGGTCTCCGGCCGGTGGCGGGCCGCACACTCGGGAGGCACCGCATGAGCCCTCTGGTCGGCGTCTACACCGGTCTCGTCGTCTCCGCCCAGGACCCGCAGAACCGGGGCCGGGCGAGGCTGCGCATCCCGCAGATCACCGGCACGGCGGTCACCGGATGGGCGGAGCCGGCGAGCATCGGCGCCGTCGCGCCCGGGGACCAGGTCACGGTGGCTTTCGACGGCGGGGACTTGAGCTACCCGGTTTTCTGGCCCCGGTACCGGGCCGGCCTGCCGTACACCAGTCAGTGGATGCCGCTCACGCTGGCCCCGGGCTGGACGGCCGGCACCGGCACGGACGGGGTCCCCTCGGTGCGCCTGACCGGTGACGGGATGCTCGAATTCGCGGGGATGGTCACTGCGCCGGCTTCCGTGACCAAGGGCGTCCCCGTGCAGATCGCCACGCTGCCCGACGGGCTGCGCCCCCTGCACGACGCCTACCGGATGGCCGCGACCGGCTATCACGCCGCGTACAACGCGCGTCAGGGCGTCGGCAGCAGCACGGCCGTGCAGACTACGACGAGCGTCACCTACGTCGACCTGGCCCCGAGTACCACCGCCGCTTTCATCGCCCCCGGCTCGGGCGAGGTGCTGGTGCAGATCGGCGCGTGGCTGCGGACGAGCAATACGACCGACACGGCGTACATGTCCTACGCCGTCCTCCAGGGGGCTACGGAGATCGTGGCTCCCAGTGACGACCGGGCGTGTCTGGTTACCGGCGACAAGTTCGCGGCCGTCTCCACCACCAATTTCGTCAACAACCTTACGCCGGGCACGACTTACACGGTGGCGGCCCGCTACCGGTGCGCGACTCCCTCCGCTGCCACGGCGACTTTCGACACGAAGAAGATCGCGGTCTGGCCGACCTTCCCCTACTCCAGCCCTCACTGCCGCGTCGCCGTGCTGACGACCGGGATGCTGACCGCGCTGCACCCGCAGGGGTCCGTCGCCACCACCGTGAGCCTCGACTCTCTGCGTGTCCGCGCCCTCTAGGAGGCACCGTGACCTACCCCAGCTACCGGTACCTGGCAGCCGATAAGGCCCTCGGCATCGACTACGACACCCGCACTCGGTACGGGAGCGGCGACTACCTCATCCACTTCGCCATCCACGGCGGCGGCATCGAGCCGCCCACCTCCCAGCTCGCCGTCTACTGCGCCGGCACCTCCGGCGCCTACTACGTCTTCGAGGCGCTCAGCGACCTGACGGCTGCCTCCCTGACGTTGCCGGCCGACGCGTTCGACGACCCCTTCGCCGTGGTCAACGTCGGCAACTCGACCCGCAGCGTGTCGTGGCGCGGTGTGGAGGACCAGCGCGAGGCCGAGGAGGTGGTGTACGTCAGCGGTCTCGACACCGTCCTGGTCTCGCTCATCACCCAGGAGCTGCGCGGTGCCGGATTCGTGGTCGACACCCCGCCTCTGCGTTTCGGAGGTGACGACGCGCAGAACCTGGTGAACAAGAACCGGCTGGGCGCGGGTGTCCAGCTCGATCTCACCCGGTCGCTGCGCCGGTCCCTGTATGCCTCGGGGGATCTGTCCTCGGCGGCCGTGGCCAACCCGGACAACCGCCTGCCCGCGTTCTTCGCCCTCGGGGACGCGGTCAAGCGCGCCTGCGCCCTGGTGCCGCTCAGCACGGACACCCCCGAGGTTGCCCCGGTCATTCCGTCCACCGGCCCCCGCGACACCAGCGTCTCCACAGCCATGCGCACCCCGTTCGCCATCGACCACACCGGGGCAGTGGCCTCGACCACCGACCCGCGTGAGCAGCTCGTAGACCGCGTCGCCGCCCTGGTGGGCACGCTGCCCGGCGAGCGCGTCATGCGCAGCACCTACGGGGTGGCGACCAGCGCGGCGCTTTTCGAGGTCAGTGCGGAAGCGGCGGATGACCAGCTCCAGCGGGCGGTGCACAGCGCGGTGCAGACGTGGGAGCCGTCTGCCGTGGTCTCCACCATCGACGCCATGGTCAACCAAGATCTCGGGACGGTGCACATCAACGTCCAGGTCTCCCGCGCCGACGTGCCCGGCGCCGAGCAGGACACCACGCGTACGGTCGGTGTCCTTGTGGGAGGAACGGTGGTGTCCACTCCGGAGTAGGAATTAACCGGGGACCGCCCCGGACCGTAGAATCCCACTATCAGGCCGGCACACATTTCTCACTCGATCCCGCTGGCGGGAACCGAGAGGAAGTGCGTGCAGTGGCAGAATCCGCGCCGGCGGCGCAGGTCGACTACACCTCGCGGGATTTCACCGGCTACCGCGACGCACTCCTGGCCTACGCCCAGGAAATCCTTCCCGAGTGGACTTCACGGAGTCCGGCGGATTTCGGCGTCGTCATGGTCGAGCTTTTCTCCTACCTCGGCGACATCATCTCGTTCTACCAGGACCGCATTCAGGACGAGGCATTTCTCACGACCGCCACACAGCGCTCGTCCGTCGTGGCCATCGCCCAGCAGCTCGGGTACCAGCCCCACGCCGCGACCCCGGCCACCGGGCAGGTCGCTTTCTCTCCAGCTCCGGGCCTGACCTCTCCCGTCGTGCTGCCGGCCGGCACTCAGCTCATCACCTCGCACATCGCCTCCCTCGACCGCGCGCTGACCTACGAGACGGCCACCGACCTCGTCGTACCGGCGTACACCACCCCGGCACCGCAGGTCGTCGCCCTGGTCACCGAGGGCGCCACCCAGGGAAGCCGCTCCCTGGCTCTGTACGCCGCCAGCTCGGACCAGGCGGCCACGACTGTCCGCGTGGAGGACATCGGCGCGTCAGACGGCACCCAGAGCCAGACCTTCGCCCTGGCGCAGTCGCCCGTCCTGCTCGACAGCGTGCGGGTCTTCCTGGACGACGGCGTGGGCGGCACCGAGTGGACCCGCGTCAGCGACTTTCTGCTCACCCGGTCCTCGGACCAAATCTTCACGGCGGTGACCGACGACCAGGGCATCACCCGGATCACGTTCGGCGACGGGACGAACGGAGCGATCCCCGCCTCGGGGATCAAACTCGCCGCCGCGTACCGGACCGGCGGCGGGGCGTACGGCAATCTGCCACAGGGCAGCATTCTCGACCTGGCCGAGGGCGTCCCCGGCGTCGTGATCGCAGGGTCCTCCCCCATGGCCGGCGGAGCCGACGAGGAGACCACCGACCAGATCCGTGTCAACGCCCCGAGGGTGTTCCGCGCGCAGGGCCGTGCGGTCAGCGAGCAGGATTACGCCGATCTCGCGCTCAGCGTCGCCGGCGTGGCCGATGCCCGCGCGGTCGTCCGCTCGGCCAGCGCTGTCACCCTCTTCGTCATCGGCCCGAACAACATCCTTCCCTCGGAGGGACAGCGGGACACGGTCGCGCAGTACGTGCAGGCCCGCGCCCTTTCCGGCGTGATCATCAACGTCGCCAACGGGACCTTGGTGCCGGTCAACATCGGCTCGTCCAGCTCGCCCGTCCTGGTCTCGGTGCTGCCGCGCTACCGGCGCGACACCGTCAAGCTCGCGGTCCAGCAGGCCATCCAGAAAGCCTTCACCCCGCCGGCGACCACCTTCGGCTCCCGGATTTCCATCTCGCATCTGTACCAGGCGATCCAGGACGTGCCCGGCGTGGACTGGGCGGTCGTACAGCTCATGGCCCGCACCGACCTCCCGCAGAGCGGCACGGCCGACGTCTTCTGCCGGGACCACGAGATCCCGATCATCGGCAACCTCGTCATTACCGCCAGCGGCGGAGTATAGGAGCCAGTCTCATGCCCGCCGTGTACCCGGTTTCCGTCCGGAGCTTCACCCCGAAAACAGACAATGTGGACGTCGTCTGGGCCGCGCACGTCAACGACCTGCAAAACGAGGTGGCGGCCGTGGAACGCACGGTGGGCACCAGCCCGCACGTGTGGACCGGCTGGTCGCCTTCCGGGGTCAAGCCGCTGGTGTGGCCGCCCCGTCCCGGTGCCATGACCACCAAGACGCCCGCCCCGATCGCGAATTTCGGTGCCGCGAAGACATACTCGACGGTCGCGGAGCGCCTCTCGGCGATCCAGCAGCAGGAGACATGGCTGACGCTCATGGTGCAGCTCCTGGCGGGACAGTCCGGGGCGGCCAAGCCGTTCAAGCCTGCGGCTGCCGTCATTCGAGCCCCGGGAATGAAGGTCCCCGCAGGGGAAGGAAAGTGGGCCGCATTCCGATGGGGCGCGGCGGACTACGACCCGAACCGGATGTACCAGGGCGGCAGCAACATCGTCGCGCCGATGACGGGATTCTGGGATGTCTCGGTCAACGTGTGGGCGGATTCCACCACACGAATCGCCAACGATCTGCATTTCGTCCATGTCCGTCTCATGCGCGGCAATGACGAAGTCGCCGGCCAGGACAGCCTCATCGAAACCCGGACGTGGATCAGGCACCGCATCAACCTTTCCTGGCAGGGCCGTTGGAATGCGGGGGTCCCGATGCAGGTCCATGTAAGCCAGCACGGCGCGAGCGACAACACGGTGGACGCCAACGCGGTCATCAGCCTGTCTTTCGTCCGCGACCTTACGTGAGGCTGGAATGGGCGTCTACGAACTCGACATCTACGCCAAAACCCTCTACGGCGCGCCGCTTTTCGTCTCCTTCGACTCCGCCATGTCCGCCGAGCAGCACGGATACGGGTCACTGGAGGTCTCCTGGGATACCCCGATCCAGGCCAGCAGCTCCCAGGTGCTCGCCGGCGTCAAGACGTGGACGCGGCTGCGCCTGGTCCGCAACACCTATGGGGTGCCGGAGACGGAGAGCGACGGCTGGGTGATTCTGGAGTCCTCCGCCAGCGACCCCGGCAACCGGTACCTCGACGACACGGTGGTGCCGGGCAGGGTCTACTACTACGCCCTTTTCGTGTCCACGGCCGCCGACGCCTACAGCTCGACCGCCACCTACTATCCCGGTGACCTGGCCTCCTACGGCGGCGCCGTGTACACGGCCACTCAGACGGCGACCGGCCTCCAGCCCGACACCAACCCGCTGTACTGGAGCGCCACCGGCGGCAGCGAGACCTGGTACCGGTCCGGTGGGTGCGTCGGCCTGGCCGTACAGGACTTCCGGCACACCGAGCTGCTGTACGACCGCATCCCGCGCCCGTACAAGGTCGAGGTGGTGGAGAGCACCGCTTCGTCCATTCCCGTCAACGAGCAACTGGCCCGATTCTGCGGCCTGTTCGGGTACTTCTTCGACGTCATGAAATGCGAGCACGACCAGTTGGTGCGCATGAATGACGTCATGCAGTGCACGGACCGGCAGTTGATTCTGCTCGCGCAGGAGATGGGGATCGCGAGTTCGCTGCCGGCCCTGCCGGAACTGCGACGGTCCTATGTCAAAAACGCGGCACTCGTCCGGCGCGACCGTGGCACTGTCGAGTCGACGGCCAAGCTGGTCAAGGCGCTCACCGGCTGGGACGCCGACATTCTCATCGGGTACAACCAGTTGCACGACCTGGACGAGGCCGCTTTCGCCTCGCCCTCGTATCCGGCGTGGCAGCGCGACACGGTCTACCACACGACCGTCGGCAGCCAGCTCTACTCGGACATCGTCAGCTACAACGGCTCCCTCTACTCCGCGATCGGCACCCCGCGCCGAGAGTCGCTCTACCTTTCCTACACCGGCTCGAACCCCGTCCGGACCGGCGCCGGTTCCATCGCGAAGGTGGCCGACCGCGTCGCCGACCCCTATCCCGGCTACGTCCGGCTGGAAGAGCCGACCGTCGGCGACACCCTGACCTGGACGTTCGCAGCAGCCAGCGGTGGAGCCGGCTGGTACAACGTGCTCCTCTACGTCCTGGGCGACCCGGCCGGCGGAATCGTCACCGCCAAGGTCAACGGCGTGGACGCGGACGTGGGTCCCATCGACCTCTACAACTCGTCGCGCCAGCAGATCCCCATGATCCTGCTCGGCAACTTCAACCTGACCGCGACGGGCAACACCCTGGTTCTGACCGTCACCGGGAAGAACGCGCTGTCCGAGGGCTACGACATCACCGTCTCCCACCTGATGATGCAGGGCGGCGGCATCAACCTGAACATCCCGCCGACCGGCCACGCGAGTTCCGCCACCTTCTGGCAGGCCGTCGCCCCCAACACGCTGAAGGACACCTCCACCGAGTGGAACCCGCTGACCACCGGGTACGGCGCGTGGAACTTGACCCTGCCCAACGGGACACTCAACCCGGACGTCACGACCACCGCGACCCCCGACTGGTGGATCTCCCCTCAGGGCGCGGCCGTGGGCACCGCCAGCCCCGGCACCGGCAACAGCCTGAACTACGCGGCCTTGTCGACGGCCGGCACACGCGAGGTCTTCCTCGCCGGCCTGGTGCGGGCGGCGACGTGGAGTGCCTCCACCACGTACTCGCCGGGGCAGGCCGTCATCTGGAATCCCCTCGGGTGGGCGTCGGCTCCCGTGTACGTCGCCCGCACGCAGAGCGTGGACCGCCAGCCCGACCTGTACCCGGACAAGTGGGAGCTGACCTCCTACAAGGCGAACATCTCCCCCGAGTCGAGCCGCATCCTCTCCGACGCCGTCTACACCCCCCGGGTCGTTTCCTGGTCGCCGACCCGGAGCTACCAGAAAGGCGCTCGGGTCTCCTGGAGCGGGCACCTGTACGAGGCGGCACGGCCTTCCCTGGGCATCTACCCGACCGGCTACAACACCGACAACCTCTGGTGGCGCTGGTGCGGGCTGAATATCCAGACCTACACCTTCTCCGTCTACCACAACAGGTCTGCTACCTCAGCGGGCTCGGACGTCCGTCTGTTTGCCAACTGGTATAACGCGAACGGTAGTTACGGCGGGGCCGGGTTCGTCGGCAATGAGGCGCAGATCCTGCTGGACCGGTACGAGACAACCCCCGCCTACCCTGTGTCCACAGGCAGTGCCCCGGCCGGGTACACGGTGCCGACCGCAGGGCAGCAGGGTGTATCTATCCCCTGGAACACGACCTGGGGCTCGTGGGTCAACACGCGTGGCGTCGTGTGCCCGAGCACCTGGAGCAGCAGCAGCACCCTGGAGCGGCAGGCGGGCCGGGTGTTGTGGTTCCAGCGCAACTGGGTCTATTCGGCGCTCCCTTCGGGCCATACCGGCGAGCAGGTCTTCGCGACGTTCATGTCTCCGCCGGACAACTCGCTGGCCACCATGGAGCACGGGATCGTCGTGCGGTACAGCTCGACCGCGTACTGGCTGATCTCACGTGACCGGCTGACGTACACCACCGTCACGGTCTCCGGTGGCACCGTCACCGCCGTCAACGTGTCCGTCGTCGCCACGTGGACCCCCATCACGTACGGCGAGCGGGTCCGAGTCCGTAACCGGGCGGCGGACATCTTCGTCGAGGCACGCGGCTATTCAGGGTGGAGGACGCTGGCCAACGTCTCCGATACGCGAAACAACACGGCGACTGGATACGGCCTGTTGGAAAGGGTCCGCACATGACTGTCATTCCTCTGGTACTGGAGGGGACGACGACTAGTACGGGCGTCTTCAACCCCGCGCTCCAGCTCATCACCCAGATCTCGCTGACCGCCGGCCGCAGCACTGGAAACGGCGCCATCACGATCCTCCAGTCCAGCGTGGCCGGCTCTTTCGCGGATTTCGCGCTCACCCCTTACGGGTCGGTCATCTACTCCGACCCGGCGTTTACCTACCCGACGTCTGCGGTGATGCGCGCGGGCAGTACAGACACGGCGAACACGTGGAAGCGGCTCTCGCTCAGCTTGCAGGGACCTGGCCGCGTCTACAGCCCCGGGCCGATCGGGGCGATCTACGGCGCCTACGACTACGCACGCCTGGGGGTCACCTCCGCGTCGATGGCCCTCAACGAGGTCCAGCAGCTCGCCTACGCACAGTTCGAGCGCACACCGCAGGGGTTCGACACGGACACCGACCAGTTCGGCTCGAACCTCCTCGACCTGGAGCAGTCCTCGTACGAGGGCCGCATGCTGTACACGCCCGTCGGCGGGGGCGGCGAGACGAGCCACCTGACTTTCACGCGCACCGCCGAGTACACCTCCTGCGGCATGTACAGCGGGAAGTACGTGTACCAGTCCCCGCCGGCCACCAACTCGTATACGGCTGTGCAGCAGTTCGGCTCGTACCCCAACCTGGTGGGCAAGCGGCAGACCTACGCGGACGTGCGGTACCGTCCCTTCCTGCCCGGCGAAGGTCCACCGGAGGCCCCGGACGGCACCGGCGTCATCACCGGCACACCTATCGCTGCGCCAGCCGTGCTCACCCTCGCCCCCCTTCAGGCCGCCCTGGTGCGCGTCGAGCCCGGCGTCACCTACCAGGCGCAGATCTCGGTGGCCACCGAGGTCGCCGGTCAGCAGGTGTCCTGCGCGATCCTGCGCTACGACGCCAGCTTCAACTTGATCGGCACCTACCAGGCCGGCACC
This sequence comes from Streptomyces sp. WAC00040, assembly GCF_056835925.1. NCBI lineage: Bacteria > Bacillati > Actinomycetota > Actinomycetes > Kitasatosporales > Streptomycetaceae > Streptomyces > Streptomyces sp. WAC00040. The sequence goes on along the minus strand of NZ_JAKQZE010000001.1, from coordinate 2,630,549 downwards.
GCCGCGACGACGCTCGGCGGCTACCGCTGGCAGCAGGTCGGCGCCACCCACACCATGGACAGCACCGCCGCCTACGCGGCTGTCGTCCCCCGGGTCACGAGCGGGAGCGCGGCCCGGGTGCAGTTTTTTGTGGATGAGCACCGCATCTGGGTCCCCACCACCCTGTCCTCCAAGGCCGGCGGCGCCTCCCCGGCGCGCCCGTGGCAGCCGCCGCGTCAGCTCATCATCCGCCCCCGCGCCTCGCGCGTGAACTTCGCGAAGAACCCCGGTTTCCAGAACAGCCTCTGGGGCTGGGGGCAGGAGAAGGACGCCTCACTCACCACGGCCTTCACCTTGGCCGTCGGCGGCGGCATCGTGGGCAATGCCGCGCAGTACAGCATCACGACGGCGCCGGTCGCGACTCTGGTCAGCGGTCTCTCGCCCAGGACCGGGGTGGTCTCCGCGACGGCCCAGCCCGCGCTCGTCGACCGGCTCAAGGCGGGCACCGTCTACACCGCGTCGGTCTACGTCCAGCCTCTGGCCGCCCCCGTCCCGGTGACCCTGTGGGCCCACGACGGCACGAACCTGGTCCGGGGCACGAGCACGCCGATTTTCGATCCCACCGGGAACACTTCCTGGACGCGGCTGTCGGTAACGGTCAGGACGTCCGCCACCTACGGCGGCTCCCTGAGCATGAGCCTCGGCTACGCGGCCGACGACGTCGCCCGGGTCTACTCCGCCGTCGCACCGGGGTCCTTGGACGCGGTGTGGCAGCAGCTCGACGACGACCCGGCCGGCTACAGCGACTGGAGCCAGACCGCCACGTACGCCATCGGCGACCACGTCGTCCGCGACGGCGTGGTGTGGGAGGCCCTCGTGCCCAACGGGCCCTACGCCAACGTCGGCCCGCTCACGTTCCGCTTCGATCACCTCCTGGTCGAACAGGCCGACAAGGTCGGCACGTACTTCGATGGCAACGACCCTTCCGCCGACTACATGTGGGAGGGCACCCCCGGGGATTCCCGCTCGCACTATTACCGGGGAAAAAGGGTGTCCCAATACCGTCTGGACCAGCTCCTTCAGCGGCAGATCGGTGTGGGCGCGTCGTACCGGATCGTGTACGCCAGCGCCCCGTGACCCGGGAATCGCCATGTACCTACTCGTCCTCGCACTCGCCACCTTCTTCGTCTGGGAGGCGCTGCTGCGCCCTCTCGTGACGCTCGTGTGCTCCGCCCTGCGCTTCCCCGACATGCTCGCCGGGTATTTCAAGGCGCTCACGGCCGCCGGCACCGCCTTGGCGCTAGCCCATTGGGTGGACGAGCGTTTTTTGATCCCCCTCGCGGCGGCTTCGGTCACCGGTGTTCTGAGTCTTCTGAGCCATTCGAGTGAGGCACCTCAAATTGCCACAGTGACTCGGAGCAGGGCCAGACGAGGGATGCCTATGCCCGGTCCGTAGAGGTCAGACCTGCTGTCTCACCCCGGCGGGCTACATTGCGCCGCGCGAGTGGTTCCAAAACAAAAGGACCTGTCGCCCCTATTTCCGTGCCACCGGTGAGGGCAATATCGCTGTCACCCAGCCGATCAACCCATGTGAGGAAAATATGGCCAACGGGAAGCGGATCGTCTCCCTGGGAATCCTGGGAGCCGCCGAGATCGCGGGCTCCCTCGTCGTCGATGTCCTCAACGACCATTTCGCCATCGGTGCCGAGGACGCCGAGGGGTACTTCGCGCCGTCGGACAGGTACGAGCTGCACCTGACCATCCCGGCCGGCGAGCACGCCACCTCCCAGGGCGTGCACCGCTTTTGGGAGTGGGGCATCCGGTGCGAGCTGCCGTATCAGGCGCTGTGGGACGAGACCACCAGCGACGCTGCCGACGACGTCCTGAGCAACGTCGTCGACCCCGAGGGGGACATCCTGACCGTCAAGGCCCTGGGCCCGGCGATGGTCGAGTTCCTGGCCGGCGCGGAGAACCCGATGCTCCTGTTGCTTTCCACGGACGGCGTGTTCGACGAGGAGACGGCCGAGGCCGCCGCCCAGGCGCTGCGCGTGGGTATCCCGGTCCATGACCTGTCCCGCGCGCTGCTGGAGGTCACCTGGCAGCACCTGCCCGGATACGACCCCCCGCAGGAGGAGACCGGGGAGGAGGGCGGCGAGCCGGGCGCCCTGTCGGTCGTCCCTGACGGCCCCGACGTCACCTTGACCGCCTTCGAGGCCGCCGCCATCAACACGGCGCTGGAGGAGGCCGAGGCGTTCGTGGCCGACCTGACCGTGGGGCTGCACTCCCGCGCGGAGACATTGCGGGGGGCCCTTGTCCAGGGCAGGTCGCTCCTGGCGCCCGACAAGCCGCAGGAGCCGGAGCCGGAGGCCGAGAAGCCCAAGAAGACGCGGCTGGTCATCTTCAACTCGGAGACCGGCAAGTGGGAGCCGGCCGGCCGGGGCCGGCCGCCGAAGGGTGCGCGTACGAAGCGGGTCCCCGCATAAGAAGAGGCCCCGGCGGAAGTGAAGCGGTTTCCGCTGGGGCCTCTTTCTTGGCTGCCACGCCAATCAACACATTCCTCGGGAGAATAGCATGGAACTCGAAATTTCCGTCGATGACATTCTCGCAAGGGTGCCTGGGAGAGCACGGATCGCGTACACGAACCTGTTGACGCACCGGGACACCCGGTACGACGAGGAAACCGGCTGGTCGTGCGCGTACGTCACCCAGCAGGATCTGGCCGACGAAATGCGGGTGTCCTTGCGAACCGCGACCCGAGCCGTAAGTGACCTGCGCAGCATCGGAGTTCTGCGGGTTCTCACCTGGCCCGGGGCCGCGACCGAGACACAGCTCCGTGTACGCGACATCTGCGTCGCGAGCGTCTTCGGACCGGTCCGGGAGGCGCAGCGAGAGATGCCGCACCACCAGCTCGTGGACTGCGCCATCCGGATTCTCGTGCAGCAGAACCACGAGCTGGAAGTCGAGTTCCCCGACGCCCTTGAGGCCGAGTAACTCCGCTGACGCATCAACTGACGTATCGAGCGCACGTATACGTGCTCAAGCAAAAGCCCTAGCTCAAGCAACTAGCTAGGCAAATAGAAACCTTCGGTTTCTATTAGCTGCCCGCGAACATTCGTTCGCGTGCAGTTCTTGGCCCGCCACACCGCCAGGAGACACGACATGGCCCGACGCCACATCGACCCCGACGCCGAGTTCGACGCCACGGCCTGCGCCCAGAAGCTGGTCCGGGACGCCTCAGAACCCTCCCAGGCCCCTCGGACCGCCTGGACCCCTCCCGAGCCCGCTCCGCGCCGCGTCAGGCGCTCACAGGGCCGCTCTTACGGTCCGGACTCCCTGCCCGGCCTGGCGGACTATTTCGCCCGCGCCTGCCCGCCGCTGAGCTGGGCCGGCGGTCTGGAGGTCGGCAACCGCCAGGCCCTCGTCGCCGTATTCAGCGAGCTGCGCCGCGAAGCCGGCCTGACCCCCGAGGACTGCCGGGCCCTGGTCGACCTCTATATCACCCGCCTCGGCGATCGCCGGCCCCAGCGCCCCTACGTCTGGGACTTCAAATGGCAGCGCTTCCACCTCCTGAAGCACCTGCGCGAGCGGGGCGTCACCACGACCGACGCCGACTACGAGAGCTGGCAGGAGCCTGCTCAGAGCGACCGCGCCGACGACGACACCTTCAGCACCTCCTGGGAGACCGCCCGATGATCACCACCCCCATGGACCCCGAGCGCGCCCGCTGGGTCGGCACCGGCATCCCGCCCCGCCTGCGCGGCATCACCCTCAACGACGTCGAGGGGATGGGCAGCCAGTCTCAGGCCATCCGCAAGGCGCGGCACTACGTGGAGGGCTACCGCCCCCAGCAGTCCAAGGACTGGCGCGGCTTCCCGGTCAGCCCGAACGTGTTCGGCCTCGGGCTGCTCTTCGCCGGCCCGCCCGGAACGGGCAAGACGACCCTGGCCGCCGCGATCCTGTGCGAGCTGCGGCGACGGTACGGGACCACGGTCTACTACTCCCGCTACAGCGACCACATCGACCGCGTTCGAAAGCTCGTTCGTGCGGATCAAAGCGTCGGCCCCGAGGAGCTGTCCCGGATTCAGTACGCCGTCGAGCGCGTGGAGTGGGCTGATGTGGTCCTGCTCGACGACGTCGGACACGAGCACACCACGGACACCAAGTTCGCCGAGGACACCCTGGAAAAGCTGCTGCGGCAGCGGTACGACGAGGGGCGGCCCTCGTTGATCACCACCAACCTGACCGGTGATGACTGGGCGAATCGTTACTCCAAGGCTCTGCGCAGCTTCATGGACCAGTGCACCCGCCGGATGATCCTGACCGGCGAATCGCTGCGGCAGGCCGACCGGTGAGCGCCGTCATGGAGCAGTCCGCCCCGCCGGAGGTCTACGTCGTCTGGGAGCACCTGGTCGGTCTCCCCGGCCCGCGCTTCACTCCCGAGCGGTTTGCCCGCCGCCTGCGGCGCCCCCGTGGGCTTTTCGGCAGCGCGCTGGATCTGTACGAGCAGACCAGCGGTCCGGTCGTGGCGGAGATGTGGCGCCTGTGGCAGCGCGACGTACCGGTGCACCTGGTGACCTACCTGCCCGAGGAACTGGCCGGGGATCTGGCCGTGCGGGTGGACGCGGAGTCCATCCCCCACGCGGACCTTCGGATCTCCACCCCCAACGCCATGGCCCGGCAGCTCGGGCTCCAGGGGCCGTCCTGGATTTTCCACGCTCTGCCCGAGCACACCCTGCGCTACGGCTACAGGGGCATCTATGTCCACCCGGAGAGCCCGGAAATCATGAGGGAGGTGGCCTGATGGACTACCGGCCGCCGGCGGGCGAGACCCGTCGCGAAACCGTCCTGCTGATCCCCGACACCGTCGGCAAAGTCGTACGGCTGGAGTCGGAGCTGGGCCTGGAGGGCTACGAGTCCATGCCGCTGATCGGCTGGGCCGTCGTCGCCACCTTCGAGGCCGGCGAGATGCCCCGTCTCACCGTCGAGCCGGTCGTCGAGGACGACTGCCACGGCTCCATCGCACTCGGCGACCTGATGGAGGAGGAGGCCGGCCCTCTGACCGTGCTGGAGATCCTGTGAGCAGCATCGAGGAGGAGGTGATCAGCTACATCGCCCTCACCGGCGATCTGGAGACGGTCACCAGCGCGCGCATCACCGCCGACCATTTCCTCGACCCCGCGAACCGGCAGATCTTCCAGGAGATCGTCGCCTTCAAGGCGGACTTCGGCGAGCCACCCACCCCCGAGGTCATTCAGCGCGACCACCCGACCTTTGCCTTCCGCGAGGAGGGGTCAGGGCCGGTCGACTACCTCGTCCGCGAGCTGCACGAGTCCAGGCTCAGGACCATCATCGACCTCGGCCTGGACGCCGTGGCCGAGGCTCTGGACAAGGGCGGCACGGACAGCGCCCTGCCGCTGCTGCGGATGATGCTCGCGCACGCCAGCACCGCGACCGCGACCTCCCGTGAGATCGACTACGCCTCGACCGGCGCGCAGCGCCTGGAGGTCTACCGGCAGGCGCGCGATAACCCGAACGAACTCCTCGGAATCCCGACCGGGTTCGCCTTCCTCGACAAGATCACCAGCGGTATCCAGCCGCAGCAGATGATCGTGCTGACGGGCCTCGCCAAGTCGTGCAAGACGACGGTCATGCTCGGGATGACCCGGTCGGCGTACGACTACGGCGCCAAGCCGCTGTTGATCAGCTTCGAGATGCCCTACCAGGAGATCGCTCGCCGGCTCGACGGATTCCTGGCCAAGGTCAACCCTCGGAAGCTCCAGACCGGCGAGCTGTCCGCGCGGGAATGGCGGGCCTTGGAAGAGGCTCTGGCCGACCCCTTGGGGGACCAGCCGTACGTCGTGACGGAGGATCGCGCTGGCGCGATGACCCTGACCGGAATCCAGGCGAAGATCGATCAACTCTCGCCGAGCGTCGTGTTCGTGGACGGCGCGTACTTCCTCTACGACGAGATCAGCCGGGAATCCCAAACCCCGATCGCCCTCACCAACATCAGCCGAGGGCTGAAGAAGATGGCGCTGAACAACGACATTCCGATGGTCGTCACCACCCAGTCGCTGGCGCACAAGGTGGGCGCGAAGGGTCTCACCGCGTCGTCCCTCGGATACACCAGCGCCTGGGTCCAGGACGCGGACCTGGTCGTCGGCATGGAGGCCACCGACGAGGACTTCTTCTACCGGATGAAAGTCCTCGCCAGCAGGAACGCGCCGCCCCAGGAGCACCTGATCTCCATCTCCTGGGACCCGCCCCAGTTCGAGGAGGCCGAGGTTGAAGAAGACCTCCCCTACTGACCTGTGGGACAACATCGCCGCGTTCGCGAACCCGGTGCCGTCCGATGTCGCCGGCGTCATGCAGCGGCTCGGCATCGAGATTCTGCGAGAGGTGAGCGGGGACGACTCAACCGAGTTTCTTGCTCGGTGCCCCGCCCACCTTGCTCTGACCGGGAAGGCGGACCGTCGGCCGTCGTTCTCGGTCAACTCCCGGTCGGGGCTCTTCAACTGTTTCTCGTGCGGGTACTCCGGGCCCTTCGTTCAGCTCGTTGAAGACGGGTTGGGGTACTCGCGGGTCGACGCTTTTCGATGGATCGCGCGTCAGGGCGTATACCGCACCCAAAACGACCAGGACGAGGCACCCCGCAAGGACCCAGAGGAGCGGATCACCGAGGCGGCGCTTGCGCTTTTCGAGCCGCCTCCGGCCGACGCTCTCGCCTCGCGGGGACTCACCGCCGACGCGTGCCGGGACTTCGGCGTGTTGTGGGAGCCGAGAAAGCGGCATTGGATTCTTCCGATCCGCGACCCCCGCAACGGGGAGCTGTGGGGGTGGCAGGAAAAGGGAAACAGGTTCTTCCGAAACTACCCTGCGGGGGTTTTCAAATCCCGCACGCTTTTCGGCGACCTCTCCTGGCAGGGCGAGGCCGCGTTCCTCCAGGAATCCCCGCTGGACGCCGTACGGGCCCACGCCCTTGGAATCGACGGGGCTTTCGCCGCGTACGGCGCGCACGTCTCCGAGGCGCAGATGCGGCTGCTCAAGTCCCGTTGCACGACCCTCATCCTCGGCCTGGACAACGACGCCGCCGGCGCTACCTCCCGTGACCGGCTGTACGCGCGCTGGCGCCCGCGCGGTCTGCCGATGCGGTTCCTCGACTACTCCCATACCCGCGCGAAAGACCTGGGCGACATGAGCGACGAGGCCGCCCTGGTGGCGTACGCCCGCGCCCACCACCCGTGGCGCAGGAGGCGCTGATGTTCACCGGCACCCTTCACCCGTACCAGCATGAGGGCGTCGCCCGGATTCTGTCCGACCGGCGCATCCTGGTCGCCTACAGCATGGGCACCGGTAAAACCGTGCTCACCCTCGCCGCCATGGAGCAGATGCTCGGGGAGGGCGACGTACGCCGCTGCGTCATCCTGGTCCCGTCCTCCCTGAAATGGCAGTGGGCCCAAGCCGTCGCCAAGTTCACCGACGCTCCCCAGCGCACCGTCACGCTGCGCGGCAGGAAGCTGACCGTGCCCACCGAGGACGTGTGCGTGGTCATCAACGGAACGCGGGCCAAACGGCGGGAGCAGTGGGAGAGGGCGCAGCACGCGGAGTACATCATCGCGTCCTACGGTTCGGTGCTGCACGACTGGCGTGAGCTGTGCGCGATCCCGGCCGACGCGTTGATTCTCGACGAGGCGACCGCGATCAAGAATTTCGCGGCGCAGACCACGAAGCGGGTCAAGAAATTGAAGCCGCCGGTGCGGATCGCGCTCACCGGCACTCCGGTCGAGAACCTCCCGGAAGAGGTGTTCTCGATCATGGAGTGGGTCAACGCCTCGATCCTGGGGCGCTGGGACCTGTTCGACAAGTCCTTCGTCCTGCGGAACTGGTTCGGGGCGGCCGTGGGCTACAAGAACCTGGACCTGCTGCACCGCAATCTGCGGCGGGGCATGATCCGTAAATCTCGGCTGGACCCTGAGGTCGCGCGGTACTTGCCGGAGGTCTCGGAGACCACGCGCCTGGTGCAGCTCGACAAGACGACCCGCGCCATCTACCGCGCCATCCTGATGGACATCGAGTCCGTGATGAACGAGCTGGCCGAGCAGGGCCGGGAGATCGACATCGCCGCGTACTACGCCGGCGTCCGGCAAGACGCCGGCGGCGCCCAGGGCAAGCTGATGGCCCGTATCCAGGCCGCTCGGATGCTGCTGGACCATCCCCAGCTCCTGATGGACAGCGCGGTCGCCTACCACGAGGGCAAGGGCGGCTCGGAGTACGCGGCCGAGTTCGCCGCCTCCCGCATCGACCTGCCCGACATGCACGGCTCGCCCAAGCTGACCGCGCTCGACGAGCTGGTGGGCACGATGGTCACCGAGGGAGCGAAGGTCGCGATCTTCACCGACTACAGGAAAATGCTGCCGTATCTCGTCGAGCGTCTGGAGAAGCACGGCGACCTCGTCCAGTTCCATGGCCAGCTCAGCTCCGACCAAAAGGCCGGCGTGCTCGCCCAGTTCAAAACCGATCCGGACTGCCGGATTTTCCTCTCCACAAACGCGGGCGGGTACGGGCTCGACCTTCCCGAGGCCCAGTACCTCATCAATTACGACCTGCCCTACTCCAATGGCGTACTGGCGCAGCGCAACACTCGGCACGTGCGGGCGTCGTCGGAATTCGAGCGGGTGCACGTCACCAACCTGGTCGTCGAGGGCACCGTCGAGGAGCGCGTGCAGGCCACGTTGAGGCTCCGTCAGGCCCTCTCTCAGGCTGTAGTCGACGGAACGGGCGCTGGGTCTCTGGACATGGACGTGGAGTCCCTCGCCGAGCACATCGGAAATACTCTCTGAGGCACTCGTATGGCCGATTGGCGGTCATTTTTTAGGCTCGTAGGGTTTCGAGGCATGGAGCTTTCCCAGTAGCTCCTTCGCAACCCACGGGAGCAATGCGTGCCTGACGAAATCAGTATTCCGGCCGCCCCAGACCCCCAGCGAATTCCGATCGATCCCATCGTGCCCGTCTTTCGCCAGTGGGCGGTACTCAAGGCGGAAGTGACGGACCGCACAACGCGCCTGAACAAGCTGCGCGACCAGGTGGTTGCTGCGGTCGAACGGCGCGGCTACAGCGACGACAAGGGCTCGCAGTACCTCGACCTGCCGTTCCCCATCCCGGCCGGCGACGTCGAGTACACCCGCATCAAGCGCGAGCGGCGCGTCTCCATCGTCGCGGACGACGAGGCCGCCGAGCGCATCACCCGGAGCAAGGGCGAGGACGTCTACCGCAGGGCCTTTCCGCCGGTTCCCTCCCTGGACGCGGACGAACTGTTCGTCATGTACCAGGAGGGCCTGCTCACCGAGGCGGAGATGGACGAGATCCTCGTCCAGAAGGAGACGTTCGCTTTCCGGGGGCTGGCGTCATGATCCGCCCCCGTCAGCCGCTGGACGTCTACCCGGGGACTTCTCGCCCGATCGGTGTCCCGCACCCGGCCCAGGGCCCCGCCAGCTCCGGGGAAGTCAGCCGCTGGGACGACGACCCGGTCTACAAGAAAATCAGCGGGTTCTACCGCGAGTTCTTCGCCATCTCCCACCTCGCGGCGGCTCTCGGCCGGTCGACGAAGACTCTCTACAAGTGGGAGACCAACACCCCGCCGCTTTTCCCGAAGGCGACCTGGATCTACAACGGCGATTCCAAGCAGGGCCGTCGGCGCCTCTACACACGCCAGCAGATCGAGGGCGTCGTCCTCATCGCCTACGAAGAGGGCGTCCTTTCAGGGACGAAACGTTTCGTCTCTCACACCGAGTTCCCGGCCCGCTGCCATGAGCTTTTCCGGCAGACGCGAGCCCTCCTTCCCGACCCGATCCACAACTGGAGCTGACTCATGCCCGAAGCCCGTACGTACGGACGCCGCCGCGCCCTGCCTACTCGTCCGGCCGAGGAAGCCGCCCCGCGCGAGCCCGCCTCGTCCCGCAGCAGCGAGGTCGCCCCGCGCCGCGAGGCCATCTCCGGCCGCGTGGTGTCCACCAGCGCCGGGCCGACCGCGATGGCCGGCTGGGACGACGTCGACAAGATCGCCTCGGCCGCCTCCGGCGACTTCTACCTCAAGGTGACCGAGAACCGCACGGTGATCAAGATCCTCTCCGACGGCCCGTTCGACGTCTATGCCTCGCACTGGATCGACGAGATCGACGAAGGCTCCAAGAGCGTGCGCTGCTGGGCGAATCCCGACTGCCCGCTGTGCGTCATCGGGGACAAGGCCAAGAGGTTCTCCGCCTGTTTCGACGTCGTGACCCTGGAGGACCCGGACAACCCGGCCGTCAAGGTGTGGGAAGCCGGAATCAAAATTGCCCGGCAGCTCAAGGACATCGCGACCGACTCCAAGCGCGGCCCGCTCAACCGGCCCGACCTGTACTTCACGATCCGCAAGGAACAAAAGAAGAAGGCGGTCGAGTACACGTTGGAAAGGGTCAAGGACCGCGACCTGGAAGAGGAGTACGGCATCGCGCCGCTCACCGACGAGGAGCTGAGCCGGTTCGTCGGCGAGGGCCACGCGTACGGGGACACGATCAAGGAACCGCTGGACCAGGAGGCCATGGAGGAGCTGGTCCGCATGCTGATGGAAGACGCCTGACAGGCACCACCGCGAGGTAAGGCCCGCGCCGGCTCAACGAGTTCACAACCGCCGGCGCGGGCCCTGGCAATTCCTACCACGCTCAGGGGTCCTCCGTGCAGCTCATCACCGATGCGCGTCAGCTCGAAGACGCCGTCGCTCGCTTTCGCTCCCACGACTCCTACGCTTTCGACGTCGAGACCCTCGGCGAGTACCGGGGCGTACCGGCCGTCAACCAGGTCGCCTGGATCTCGCTGGCGACGCAGGGGGAATGCGTCGTCATCCCCATGGGCCACCCCCACGGCCACAAGCTGCTGAGGAAAGCGTCCTGGCGGAAGAACAAGACCACCGGTGCGCGGGATCAGATCCCCGCCCAGTGGGAGCCGCCGCCCCCGCAGCTCCGCCCGTCCGTCGTCTTCGACGCGCTGGAGGAGCTGCTCTTCTCCGACCGGATCAAGATCGCGCACAACGCGCCTTTCGACCTCCTGTCCGTCGCGAAGTACTACAAGGGGAAGTACCCGCCGCCGCCCTACGGGGACACGATCGTCGCCGCGTGGATGCTCAACGAGAACCGGCCCATCGGTCTCAAGCCTCTGGACAAGGAACGTTGGGGCCTTGTCTACGACACCGAAGAGGTCGGCAAGTGCATCGAAAAGCATCCCTTCGGGAACGTCGCCGACTACGCCTACATGGACGCCAAAACCACCTGGCTCCAGTGGCGGGCCATGCGCCCGCAGATCACGGCCGAGGGTCTGGAGGACATGTGGGCCCTGGAGATGGACGTCCTGCACTGCCTGCTGCACATGGGCGCCGGCGTCCCCGTGGACATCGAGGCCCTCCAGCGGCTCCGCACTGATCTGCGCGCCCGGATGGTCGACCGCGAGGCCGACGTCTACCGGGCCGCCGGCCGCGTCTTCAACATCGGCTCGACTCCGCAGAAACAGAAGGTGCTCTACGAGGAGCAGGGTCTGCGCCCCCGGAAGCTGACGAAGAAGGGCGCCCCCAGCACCGACGCCGAGGCCCTCGCGCCCTACCAGGGCCGCAACGCGGTGGTCGACGCCATCCTCGCCTACCAGGAGGTCTCCAAGTTGCTCTCCACCTACGTGGAGGGCTACCTCGGGAACCCCGAGGAGGACAAGCCGACCCAAATCTTCAACGGCCGGATCTTCCCGATGCTCAAGCAGTACGGGACGGTCACCGGACGGTTCTCTTGTTCCACGCCGAACGTCCAGAACTGGCCCCGCGCCGAGACCGATTTGGGAAAGGCGATCCGCGATCTCGTCGACCCGCCTCCCGGGTTCGTGCTTCTGGTCGCCGACTACGCCCAGATCGAGCAGCGCATCCTCGCCCACTTCGCCGGGAAGGGCGCCCTGTGGCAGGGCTTCTGGGACGGCGTGGACGCGCACACCGCGACCGCCGCAGCGGTCTTCGGCGTCGCCCCCGAGGACGTCACCAAACAGATGCGACAGGTCGCCAAGGCGATCGCGTTCGCGATCAACTACGGCGCCGGCTACCAGAAGGTCGCCGACATGTCGCACACCACGCTGCGCCGGGCCAAGCAGATTCTCGCCGAGCACGAGAAGCAGTTCCCCGAGGTGTACGCCTACAAGGCCAAGCTCCTTCGGACCGTGCGCTCCCGTCGGCCCGAGCCGTACCTGCGCACCCTCCTTGGCCGTAAGCGCCGGCTGTCCGACCTGCTGTCCCATGACCACGGCCGCCGTGCGAAGGCCGAGCGTCAGGTCGTCAACAGCCACATCCAGGGCTCGAACGCCGACATCACGAAGCTCGCGATGGTCCGGCTCCACAAGGGTCTGCTGCCCGACATGCAGATCCTGCTCAGCGTCCATGACGAGATCGCAGCCATGTGCCCCGAGGACATCGCCGAGGAAGGCGCGAAGGTGCTGCACAACGCGATGGCTGGCCCGGAGATGCAGCTCCTTTCCGTTCCGGTCACTACGGACGTGAAAATCTGCCGTCGCTGGAGTGAGGCGAAATAATGCCTCGTTCTACGATTGCGGCATGCATGACATCGAAATCGGAGAAGTGCCGATCCTCTTTCGCGGAATGCTCCGCGACGTCGTCGCCTGCCGCGACTACGACGAAACGTGCCGGCTCCTTGGCCTGGTGCCCGCAGGACCCGACGTGGACGATATCGAGCACCGCGAGTCGCATATGCGGATCGCGGAATTCGGCCCGGTGGCACGTGAGGCGTTCTTCCACGCCGATGTCCTGGCGCTCGTGCTCTACCGGCTTTCCCGCATTCACGACGACGACGAGGACGAGCAGCAGCGGCAGACCTTCCAGGTCGTCAGCCGTACGGCCGTGGCCACCGTCGTCGGCCACCTACTCGAAAAGGGACTACTGGGAGTGTGTGATGACTGACTTCTGGCTCAACAAGCTCCGCGAGGCCGGCGGCGGCGCACCGCCCGCGCCCCAGGCCGGCCTCACGCCCACCGGCACCCCGTGGTGGGCCCACCCCACCTACCCCTCCGCCCAGCAGCCGGCGCAGCCGCAGCAGCCCCCGCAGGCGCCCCAGGGCGCCTACCGGACGGACAAGGCGCAGTCGGCCCGGCAGACCGAGCTGTGCCCGTCCTGCGGCAGCGAGCAGTACTGGCGCCCGACCCCCAACACCCGGCCGACGTGCAACGACTGCCACTACCCGGTGCAGAACTCGACGCAGGGCGTGATGGTCGCCAACAACTCCAGCGCTCCGACCCGGGCGTCCGTGCACCAGGCCAAGGGGTCCGGCTACCAGCCGACCGTGATCGTGGGGCGACTGTGACTCGACTGCTCGCACTCATTCTCGCGATCACGGCCGGCGCCGTCGCGATCTTCCTGGCCGTGGCGCCCGCAAAGGAGAGTGCCACTCCCCGAATCCCGGACAAGCCGCCGGTCGGCGCACCGGCGTGGACGCACATCTGCCTCGGAATGGTGAGCGACCCCGAGTGGTGCAATTAAAAGTTTAAAATGCACCACCCGTTTGGCGCTGTGCGGTATTTTTTCCTGTCCATACGGTCGGGATATGCCGCTCGATGACGAGGCCCGCGCACTCATGGCGCGGATCAACAAAGCACACGGCCCAGGCGCAGTAGTTGTCGCCTCGACAATGCCCTTCGTCCCCCGCTTCGCGACGGGATCTCTTTCGCTCGACGTGATGCTCGGCGGGGGATGGCCGGGCAATCAGTGGAATGAGATCGTCGGCGCGGAGTCCTCTGGCAAGACGACCGTCGTCCACAAGACCATCGCCGCGAACCAGAAGCTGAACCCGGACTTCCAGACCTTCTGGGTCGCGGCGGAACACTACGACGCCGAATGGGCAACCGCTCTCGGTGTCGATATCGACCGGGTTGCCGTCTACTCCACGAATGCGATGGAGGACGCGTACACCGCGATGCTGAAGGCAGCGGAATCCCGCGCTTTCGACGCCGTGGTCCTCGACTCCTACCCCGCCCTGGTGGCGGCGGACGAGGAGGCCAAGGACATGGACCAGGCGACCATCAGTGCCGGAGCCCGCGTGACGGGCAAGTTTTTCCGCAAGGTGGGCTCCGCGACCCGCCGCTCCCTGATCGAAGTCGAACGCCCCCTCCTGGCGCTCATCATCAACCAATGGAGGGATCAAATCGGCGGCTGGTCCCCAGCCGGCGTGACCCCCAAAACCTCCCCCGGCGGGAGGGCGAAAAACTACGCGTACTACACGCGCGTTGAAGCCAGCCGGACGGAATGGATCGACGAGAAGCGGCCCGGCGGCGGCAAAGTCCGCGTAGGTCAGGTCATCAAGCTCAAGACGATCAAGTCCAAGTCGGCCGCCCCGCAGCAGGTGGCGACGGTGAAGTTCTACTTCGCTGACTCGACCACCGGAATCGTCAAGGGCGAGTACGACACCACCGCCGAGATGGTGACCATGGGCCTGCTCTACGGCGTCATCCGCCTCGACGGCAGTTGGTACAAGTACGGCGATCACCAGTGGCAGGGCGAAGCGAAAATGCGCGCCGCCATCGCCCAGGATCTCGACCTCCAGGACCAGCTCAGCGAGGACGTCATGGCCCGCGTCCGTCTCGGCGTTGCCTGATGGACCGCCGGATCAAAAGCTCCCGCGATCAGGAAAAGCGCCTCGCCCGCAAGATGCGCGGCACCACTACCGCCGGCTCCGGAAATGGGTGGGCTGTGAAGAACGACGTCCGGAACGAGAAGTGGTCCATCGAATGCAAGACGACTGCCAGCACCCGGTTCACCCTCACCCATGCCGACCTGGTCAAGGCGGAGACCAACGCCATTCTCGACCTGCGGGAGATGGCCTTCGCCATTCAGATGTGCGACCGGAACTGGATTGTCGTCTCAGAGGAAACGTTCCTGCGGCTGATAGAGGACCAGGAGGGCACCTGATGGGCATCCGCGCCGTGATCACCGCTCCGGACTGGTCCGACACACACCGCCGGGGAGAGGCGAAGTGTCGCGCCCCCCAGCTCATCCCGACGCGAGGCGCCGACCTGTTCTTCGAGAACGAGAGCCTCTCGATGGCCATCTGCAACGGGGACTTCGACGGCGTCGTCTGCCCCCGGCGCACCGAGTGCCTATACGTCGCCATGGTCAACCGCGAGAACTACGGCGTCTGGGGCGGCATGACCCCCCGGGACCGGCTCGCGCTGCGTATGCGCTACCCGGGCATGCCCGAGCGCTGGACCTGGCACCCCCCGATCGAAGAAGCCCTCCCAGACCCCGAGGAGCAGCAGTGGTCAGCCGCGTCGTGAAGGGCGGACCCCGCCTCACCGAGTACCTCGCCGCCAGTAAGGCGATCGAGCCGCTGTGGGGGGACCTCCAGAAGCACGTCCTGGTCAAGGCCGCCGGCCCCTCGGGGCGCCGGCAGGACGTCATGCACCCCTCCGAAATGGTCAAGCCCACCTGGTGCCACCTCGCGGCCTTCCACCGGCTCCGTCTGGAGGCAGAGGCCCCCGACCGGGGGAAGACGAGCTTTACGCGCGAGAACATCTTCGAGGAGGGGCACCGCACCCACTCGAAGTGGCAAGGCTGGCTCGTCGAGATGGGCCGCCTCGCCGGAGACTGGTTCTGCCTGTACTGCGAGAACCGCTTCTGGTGTGACACCACGCCCGAAGGCTGTGAGGCCTGCGACGCCCCGCCCGCAGCTCTCCAGTACGCCGAGGTGCCGCTAGAGTCCACCGCGCTGCGGATCGGCGGCAAGGCCGACGGCTACAGCCCCGAGGACGGCGCCCTGGTCGAGATCAAGACTCTGGGTCTGGGGAGCCTGCGTTACGAGCGCCCGGACTTCCTCGCCCGGTACGAGGTCGACTCCAAGCACGGCGTGGTCCACGACCTGACCCGGCTGTGGCGGGACTTCCGCCGGCCGCTGCCCAGCGCGGTCCGCCAGACCCAGCTCTACATGTACCTGGCGACCCATTTCGAGGATCTGCCCTGCGACCGCTGCGTCTTCTTCTACGACTTCAAGTCCACGCAGGAAACGAAGTGTTTCACCGTCGCCTACGACGAGAAGTTCTCCGAGCCGCTGATCGAGGCCGCAGCCGCCATCGTCGACTGCCTGGCCGCTGACACCCCTCCCTACTGCAACTTGAACGGGCGTGCGGGCTGCGCGTCCTGCCTCGAATTCAAGGAGAACGAATGAGCGCCGCCGACGAGATGTGGGAGCACCTGGAGAAGGTCGGCTTCGACAAGGAGGAGAAGCCCGACGGTTTCCTGCCTCAGCTCCCCGCCGACATCACCGGCCTGGACGACCGACAGCTCATGGTGCTGTACGGCGAGTACGTCTCCTGGACCGCGTACGCCGCCATGCGGCTGGTGGAGGCCCGCGCCAACGTCAGGGCCGCCAAGCAGAACCTCGACCTCTCCTCCGCCCGAGCCGCGCTCGCCGCGTCCACCGAGAAGACGGTGGCCGGCCGCAAGGCGGCAGCGTCCGCCGATGCCCAGGTCCAGGAGGACGAGACCCGCTACCTCAACGCGCAGTCGTTGGCCGAGGCCCTGGACATGGTGCACAGGAACGCCGAGGCCCGAGCCAATTTCTGCTCGCGCGACCTGTCCCGCCGTCAGAACTCCACCGCCGATACCCGCTACAGCAAGTGGGGGGTCTGAATGCCCCGCATCTCCATCGGCATCGACCAGTCCTACACCGGCTGCGCCATCGTCCACTACAACTCCACCACCGGCACCGCGAACGAGACCGTCTTCGACTTCTCCCCGAAGACCGCCGGCACCGGTATCCAGCGTCTCCAGCACGTCCACCAGACCCTCTACGTCCACCTCGAAGCGAACAGCATCCACGGGCAGACCACGCACATCTGCTACGAGGGCTACGCCTACGGCTCCAAGTACCGGCGCGAGGAGCTGGGCGAGCTGGGCGCCGCGATGAAGCTGGCCCTGGCCGATGTCTACCCCGACCACATCGAGCGCCGTATCCACGCGGTCGCCCCAGCCACCGTGAAGAAGTTCGTCACCGGTAGCGGCAACGCGCAGAAAGACAAGATGCTGCTCGCCGTCTACATGCGCTGGCAGTACCAGGCCGGCAGCCACGACGCGGCCGACGCCTACACCCTGGCGAGGATCGCGGAGGCCCTGGCCACTCCCGAGCCGCCGGAGCTGAAGTTCCAGCAGGAAGTACTCGACACCATCCGCAAGCCGCCGAAGAAGGCCCGAGCCGCCACGCCGGCATAACGGATACTAATTCGACCCCCCTACGCTCCCTGCATCAGCTCAAATGCAGGGAGCGTAATTGTCGTGCAGATTCAGACCACGGGCGTGAAGGAGAAGGAGTTCCGCGTCAAGAGCGTCACTCCTCCACCCGAACTCGGTTCGGCCATCGCCCACGCCATCAAGTCGGGCCACCAGGTCGTCCTCAAGGCTGTCGGCGCCGGCGCCATCAATCAGGCCGTCAAGGCAATCCCGATCGCCCAGTCTTTCGTGAGTAGTTTCGGAACCCGGCTGATCGAGGAGATCACTTTCTTCCGGAGCAAGACGCCCGAAGGGGAGATTCTCGGCATCGCCATCCGTGTCATGCCCGTGTGAAATACCGGGCATAAACCCGGAGCCCTAAACTCCTCCCAGCAGGCCCATGCATATCTGACTCGTACATCGCTCACGTTCTGACTCCCCGGGCCACCAGCATCACGCGGAGGATGATCATGAGCCACTGGACGCCCCCGAACCGGGGAAAGACCTCGACGAGCAGTGTCGTGAGCACGGGCCAGTTCCCGACCATGGGCGACGAGCTGCACGCTGTGCGCTGGATTCGGCCCGAGGGCGGGCAGACCGCCAGCCGTCAGGGCCTGTCCAAGTCCGGCAACGGCCAGCCCGGCACCAACAGCCACCGCAGCAACCGGACGACCTCGGCCGCCGAGACCTACGGCCCCACCGGCATCGTCCAGGTCAAGCGCGCCATGCACGGACCCGGCTGCCCCGACTGCGCCACCACCAGCCGCCGCACCATGAAGAGCGCCTTCGGGCCCCAGGAGTTCAACGCGGGGGCCGCTGCCAGCAGGAAGGGCTGAGCCATGCTGCCCCTCATCGCCGGGATCGCCGCCCGCGTAGGACTGTCGACCGTCGGCCGGAGCGCGGCCACCAGCGCCACCCGCTCCGCCGTCACGTCCGCAGCCGAAAGCGGCGCCATCCGCGCTGGCACGCCCGCCGCCACCAGCACGGGCAGTCGCGTCCTGTCAGCAGCCCAGTTCGGGCAGTCGGTCCACCGAACCACCTCCGGAAACGACACAGCAGCCCCCTCCGCCAGCACCGCTCCCGCCGCTGGCGACGGGCTGGGATGGACCCGCTCATGAGTACCTCCGTCACCTCCCCCAGCACCCCCGCGCCCAGCTCCCTGCGCACCACCGGCTCCGCCGACCGGGGCTCCCTCGCCCCGGCCCCGCCCTCCTCCGGCACCACCATCCCCGCCGTCCCCGGCTCCAGCCGGGCCGACACCCTGCGCGAGTTCAGCTACGGCCTGTCCACCGGGAGGTGAGCACCATGGACTTCAACCCCAACCAGTTCCGGCAGCCCGCTTTCCGGGGCTACGGCGACCAGGCGATGCGACGCCACCGCGTCACCCCCACCGCGCCGCAGCCTTCGCCGTCCCCTGCCCCCTCCGGCGGACACCAGGAGGCGCTCTTCCAGGCGGCTGAGGTTCAGGGCCCGCCTCCTTCGCCGACGTTCAACGCCGACCAGTTCCGCCGGGCTCAGCACGCCCTGCCCGGCATGAGCACCGCGTCCATGCGAGGCCAGCGTGTCATCCCGACGCCCGTGCCCCCAGAGCGCCCTGCGACGGCGCCCTCCGCAACCTCAGGACCGGGTTGGACACAGCCGCAGATCAGCATGATGGCGCCCACCCCCGCGTCACCGGACGTTAGCTACGCGGCCGGGCCGCGTCCTACCCGCTGGCCGTCACCGGCCGCACCGGCCGCACCGGCCGCACCGGACGAACCGCCTCTGCCGTCCTGGAACGGTCGCACCAGCATCATCACGGCCGCATCTCGGCGCGCCATGGCCGGACACCCCAACACCCTGCCCTCTGCCAACACGCCCCGCAGCACACCCACCCCCGCTCCCTCGACTGCACCGGCCGCACGCCCTGCCCGCACCCGCGCGGGCACCACCTCCACAGGCACTCCAGCTCCCGCTGCTCGCGCTGGTTCCGCTCCCTCGACCGCATCAGCCGCACGTCCTGCCAGCGCGAGTTCCAGCAGCACTCCGGCTGCCCCTGCCCGCGCACGCAGTTCTCCTGCTGCCCCTGCCCGCGCACGCAGTTCTCCTGCTGCCGCTGCCACATCCCCTGCCCCCACGCGCTCTCCCATCACCCGAGATCAGAAGGCCACGCTCGCCGCGTTCGGAGCCGGCCTGGCCGTGAAGTCGTTTTCGAGCATCGACCGCATCGCCTCCGACCCCAAGCGCAGCGGAAACCCCGCGTACAAGTCGAGTGACGGATGGAGGCGCTCATGAGCTACCCGAACCGGGCCGGCGCCAACTCGAACCTGATGTACAACCCGCCCTACCAGGCGCCTGTCGCCGGGGCGATGACGTACACCGGCGGCAGCGGCGGGTACCTCATGTCCGGGGCCCGCGACATCCTCGACGCGCGCCGGCTGATGGACACCGGGCACGTGCCCTCGGCCGAGTACCCCGACGGCTACCTCGGCACGATCGGCGCCGGTACCCGCCGCCAGGACCGGCTGCTCAACTCCATCGGCAACAGGGCCACGCAGAAGAGCTATGAGCGAGGCGTGCACAAGGGGGAGAGGATCGATCCGGCCGACTACTACTGGACCGACGACGTCCATCCGGCCGCCGCTCTCCAGGCGCAGGCGCGGGGCGAGCGCTGGACCCAGCGCGGCTCGATGATCGGCTCCCCCCTGGTCAACGACGGCAAGAGCGAGACCCTGGTGGCCACCCAGGCGCGGTTCGCGACCGCCCAGCGGGTCTACACCCAGGAAGTCACCCCGCCGTTCACGGCCGTCAACGAGCAGCGGCGCGCACAGCTCCAGCGCCTGCGCCCGGCGTGGAGGTAACCGGCATGCTCCCCCAGGACTCCATCTACGCCCGCCGGCCGTGGGCCTCGCTCCAGGAGCAGCAGGTCACCAACTACTTGCGCGAGTGGACCGACATCCCTGCCGACGCCGCCCGGCAGA
This sequence comes from Streptomyces sp. WAC00040, assembly GCF_056835925.1. Taxonomy (NCBI): domain Bacteria; kingdom Bacillati; phylum Actinomycetota; class Actinomycetes; order Kitasatosporales; family Streptomycetaceae; genus Streptomyces; species Streptomyces sp. WAC00040. The sequence continues at coordinate 2,610,338 of NZ_JAKQZE010000001.1, read as the reverse complement.
TGAAGCCGCCTATCCCGAACATCGGCCGTGTTCCCCCGCGTTTCGGGTACCGGCAGCACATTCCCGGCATCGCCGATATCGCGCGCCTGGACGACGTCTATCCCGGCAGCCGGGTGGACTACAGCCAGCGGCAGTCCGGCTTTTCCTCGACCTCGTACCCCGCTCTGGGAGTGATGTAAATGCCCAAGGCCACCCGCACCACCGACCGCCGCCGCACCGGCCGAGGCGACAACGTCACCGGCGTCTCGCAGGGCAAGTCCAACCTCCAGGACCAGCGGACCGTCGCCCGTTACGCGCCCAAGGCGCCTTCGGCCCGTTCCGAATTCGAGGCCGGTGTTTCCGCCGGGCGGCCCATGGGCGCCGGTGCCACCGTCGGCAGCGCGACGAAGCGTGCGGCGCCGGCTGTGAAGAAGCTCGGAGAGAAGAAGTGACCCACCGCCTTCTGCATTACGTCCTGGCCCTGTTTCGCCGGCTGAGAGAAAAGGCCGCCCGTAACCGTGCCGCCCGCCACTCGAAGGAGCGTCCGCCGACATGAGCTACGCCACCAACCGCCCCCTGGCCGGAGAACTCAACGAGGGCCTGACCGACGGCGCGTACAAGAAGATCAACCGCGACTGGGGAGGGTCCGTCGACCGGGCCACCTACGCCGCGCGCAGCGACCTGTCCGACGTCTGGTACGGCGTCCACGAGGCGGCCACCAAGCAGCGGCCCGACGCCCTGACCGTCCGTACGCCCGGGTACGTGCCCAATCCGCCCGCCCACCTCTACTACGGGATGTGACCGTGAGGTCCGACTGTGACGTGATGATCTACCCGCCGGCCTTCACGAAGAAGTTGCTCGGTGCGGGCCTGAGCATTTTCACGGCCGCCGCTTCCCTGCAAAAAGCGCTCGGCTCAACCCCGTTCTCGGTGGTCGACGCCCCCAGCGACAGCGCCGCGTACTACATCGCGCTCATCTACACCACGTTCGGCATCGTGCTGGGCGTGGTGTCGGCGGTGTACTCGATCAAGACATGCAGTCTCCGGCTGACGGGGTACCTCGCCGCCTACCTGCTGGCGTTCGCCGCGATTTCCCTGTTCAACTCGCCCGCCACCGTGTGGATGCAGCTCGCGAACCTGGCGTCGTTCGCAGGTGCCTCGCTGGCTGCCTTCTCCGCGTGGCTGCGTTTCCGACGGGAGGGCTCATGACGATGTCGGACGTGGCCGCGCAGCTCCTCAGCATTCTCGTCAGCGCGATCGGCCTCGTCATTTTCCGCCTCATCGCCCGCTACCTGCCGGAAGACCCCGACCCGGTCCCCCGCAATCGCAGAAAGCAGACTCATGACGACTCCATCGAAGACGGTGACGCTCCGGGCTGACCGCAGTTTCTGGGAGCCCAACCAGATCCTGGGAATCGGCCTGTCGGTGTACATCATCTCCCTCGCGCTCTACCGGAGCATGGGGCACGAGAACGCCCTCTCCATCGCCAGCACCGACGGCATCGCGCAGATCATCGCGATCTGTTTCGCGGCGGTCGGTGTTGGCCTCGGCCTGGTCACCATGGCCTACGTCGTCCTGCACAACTCGCTGCGGCCCGTGATCTACATCGCCGCGTACCTGCTGTCCTTCTCCACGATGGCCTTGTTCCGCGTCGAGACGAATTTCGCGGCGAACCTCTTCAACGCGCTGCGGTACGCGACCGTCGCGGTCGTGGCCGTCGGTGCCTGGCTCCACCAGATCCGGGAGGAGCGCCGTGCATACCAGTGATCTCGTCGCCCAGGTGGCCTCGATCGTCGTTGCCTTCGTCGCCACCGGTATCGCCTGGATTATCACCCGCCGCTACGTCCGCCCTCCCCGGCCCCCGGCTTCCCCCGTGGTGTGCCCGCCTACTTCCGGCACTGACGAAAGGCCCCTGTGACATGGCAAACGAGCGTTGGAACCTGAACACCACGTCAGCGCTGACCGCCGAGCCCGGCACCCCGGTCGGGCTCATCAACCCCCCGCGCACCGCCGCGCAGCACCTGGCCGACCGGCCGGCCGAATACGGCGAGCAGGTCGTCCCGCCCGCGCCGCTCTGGTACCTCGACAAGGCCGGCAACCCCCACTCCCTCGGGGTCGCCGAGCCGCACCGCTTCCTGCTGTTCTGGCGCTCCAACGTCGGCCAGGAGGACGAGGACCCGGCCGACAGCTACTACATGGGTGTCACCGGCCTCCAGGGCGTCGGCGTCGCCGGCCACCGCGTCACCATCAACGCCACCGGTGAGATCCTCCAGCCCGGCGCCGAGTCCTCGGCCACCATCACCGGCTACTGGGACAAGACCGACCCGCAGAACCCGGTCTGGACCCCCATCGAGCCGGAGACCACCTACACCCTGACCGTCGCCGCCCACAACCAGGCCGGCGAGTACGGCCCGGAGTCGGCCTCCCTGACCGTCACCACCCCGGCCATCGGCTACGACCGCCAGCACCTCACCCTGCCGCCCCGCCCGCCCAACGACGTCGACTTCGCCGCCCCGCTCCCCGTCATCACCTCCTCCGCCGGAGGCGGTATCCAGCTCCGCTGGAAGAAGATCCCGAACGTCACCAAGTACGAGGTGTTCGACAACACCGCCCAGGACACCACCGACGGCATGGACGCCGGCCGCATCGGGCTGAGCGAGTCCGACGTCAAGCTGGGCGAGGTCAACCAGCCCGGCGCCGGCACCGCCACGGTCACCTTCACCACCACCAACTACACGGTCCCGCGCCGCCGGTTCGCGCTGAAGGTCCGCGCGGTGCGCACCGACTCCAACGGCACCGCCGTCTCGGAGTTCTCCACCCCTCTGCGCGGCACCATCCCCGCCGCCACTGCCGCCCCCGGCAAGCCGGGCGCCCCGGGGTTCACTACCGCACCCACCTCCAACGGCCAGCTCAAGATCACCATCGTGCCGCCCACCGTCACCACCACGGCCGGCCCGCCCGAGTACTACGCGCTCTACGACGGCACCCGCAAGGTCGCCGTCGTCAACGCGCCTCTCGGCACCGCCCCGCACGTCCAGCTCCAGTACGCCCCCGGCCAGGCCTACAACTTCACCGCCGTCGCCGGAAACAGCGCGGGCCTCTCCCCCGCCTCCAACGCCCTCGCCGGCACCGTCCCGACCTCCTGAAAGGCCGACCATGCCCGAACCCACTCTCGGCCGGACCGTCCACTACCGGCTGTCCGCCTCCGACGCCGAGGCCATCAACCGCCGCCGCAAGCACTTCGCCACCGGCCCCGGCTACGCCGACCGCACCGGCTACATCGGCCACATCGGCAACGAGGCCGCCGAAGGGCAGCTCTTTCCGGCCGTCATCGTCCGCCTGTGGGACGTCGGCTCGGTCAACCTCCAGGTCTTCCTCGACGGCAACGACGTCTACTGGGCGACCTCCTGCTCCGAGGGCCAGGACCCCGGCCGCTGGGCCTGGCCGGAGGTGAGGTGATGGCCACCCCGCTCACCGCCCCCGCGCTCCTCTCCGCCCTGCGCGCCGAGGGACTCACCGTCGTCGAGGTCGGCTCCTGGCGCACCCACAACCGCAACGCAAAGGGCAAGTGGGGCCCGGTCAACGGCGTGATGATCCACCACACGGTGACCAAGGGCACCCAGCACACAGTCGACCTCTGCCGCACCGGCTACTCCGGACTCCCCGGGCCGCTATGCCACGGCGTCATCGGCAAGGACGGCGTGATCTACCTCGTCGGCCTCGGGCGCGCCAACCACGCCGGCGGCGGCGACCCCACGGTGCTCGAACAGGTCATCGCCGAAAACTACGGCACCTCGCCGACCAAGCCCACCAAGGGCAACGCCGACGGAGTCGACGGCAACGCGCGCTTCTACGGCTTCGAGTGCGAAAACCTCGGCGACGGCCGCGACCCCTGGCCGGCCAAGCAGATCGAAGCCATCGTCCGGGCCTCCGCAGCCATCAGCCGCGCCCACGGATGGGGCTCCAAGTCCACCATCGGCCATGCCGAATGGTCCGACGACAAGTCCGACCCGCGCGGGTTCACGATGGCCTCGATCCGCGAGCGCGTCGCCGAGCGGCTCAAGCACACGGCCAACTGGAACCCCACCAACCCGACCCCGCCTCCCGTATCCACCATCGAGACGAGGGTGGCCGCACTTGAAAAGCTCGTCACGTCGCAGGGCGCGCGAATCACGGCCCTGGAAAAGGAAGTTGGTAAGAAATGACCGTCTACGACGTACTGGTCTCGCTGTGGCGAACCACCGTTCCCGTCATCGTCGGATGGGTCGCGGCGCTCCTCGCTCGTGTCTATGTCGACGTCGATGAGGCGGCACTCTCCCAGACCCTCGTCGCGGCGTTCAGCGTCCTCTACTACGGCCTCTTCCGGCTCCTGGAAGCCAAGGTCTCCCCGGCGTTCGGATGGTTCCTCGGCCTTGCCAAGCCGCCCATGTACCCCACCCCGCCCACCAACACGCTCCCGTCGCACGGGAAGCCGCCCGTTTAGCGGCTACCCGGCCTATTTTCCGGGCCTCTAGGGTGACCGACGCCGGACTGCCTGCGGGAGAGCCGGGGTCGCATCCCCGTCGAAAGGCCCCTCCGTGTCCCGCCCCGTACTGCCGCACATCACCTGGCGCTCCTGCCGCATCTCCGCCGCCGCCGGAATCGTCGCCCTCACCCTCACCGCGACGCTCGGCCAGCCCGCCGAAGCCGACCCCAACCGCGACGCCCGGCCCGTCACCCAGCAGGTGCCCCGCCCGGCCCCGCAGACCGCGCCCCAGCCCCCGGTACAGTCCGCACCGCTCCACCTCCTGCTCGACAGCAGCCTGCGTCTGGCGGACGCGATCCGGCAGCAGGCCATCGCCCAGGCCGCACAGAAGCCGGTCACCCTGCCCAAGCCCGTGACTCGCAAGCCGGCCGCCGCGCCCAAGCCCGTCACCGTGGCGCCCAAGCGCCTCAAGCCCGCTTCCACGGCCCCGCAGCGCACCAAGCCCGCCCTGCGCCCCGTACAGAGCCCGAAGGCCCGCTCCGAGCAGCGCACCTCTCGCTCCTCCACCCGCAAGGCCCCGAGCACCGCCACCGCCACCGTCTCCGGCGCCCGCAGCTACGCCCGCGCACGCATGTCCTCCACCCAGTACGCGTGCCTGCGCAAGCTCGTCACCAAGGAGAGCGGCTGGAACCACCGGGCGCAGAACCCGTCCTCGGGCGCCTACGGCCTCTTCCAGGCCCTGCCCGCCTCGAAGATGCGCTCGGCCGGCTCCGACTGGCGCACCAACCCGCTCACCCAGATGCGCTGGGGCCTTTCTTACATCAAGGCCCGCTACGGAACCCCCTGCGGCGCCTGGAATTTCTGGACGCGAAATCACTGGTATTAGCGTCCATGCATGACCTCGATTCGCCTTCTTCTCTGCAAGGACTGCCGCACCACCGAAGTCCTCCCCTCCTATGAGGGAGATCCGCGCGGAGACGCGGTCCTCGAATACGCCGTCGCTAAGCACCAGTACCCGAACGGGGAAAGGCATTTCGGCCGGCTCTACCCGATCCAGGGCGTAGACGAGGACCGCTGGCATTCCTCCTCGGAAGTCCGCGACGAAATCCTCAAGCGGGTCTGGCAGGAAGAGGGCGCCACCGGGATGGAGTCCTGGGTCTACCAGGCCGTCGACACCCTCAAAGCGGACGCCATGCAGTGCTGGCGCAGCCGGCACCGGCCCGAGACCTGCTCGGACTTCCACTCGGACAAGAAACGCCTCGCACCCCCCACCGCCGCCGAGCGCAAGGCCGAAGGCCTGCCCAAGTGGGACAAGCACAACCCCAGCAGCCAGCGCTACCTCTGCGACTACTGCCCCATCCGCAGCGTCAACGAGCAGAAGGTACGCGCCAAGCTCGGGCTCTACGAATGAGCGCCCGCCGGCGGCCCGCCGACCGGGACTGGACGCGTCGGTTCTTCGACAAGGTCGACAAGGGCACCGAGTTCGACGACTGCCACATCTGGCTGGGCGCCAAGGACGACTACGGCTACGGAAAATTCCGCATGCCGAACGGCCGCACAAAAGGCACCCACATCGTCGCCTGGGAACTCGCGAACCAGAAGACCGTCCCCCCCGGCTGGCACGTTGATCACCGGTGCCGAATCCGCTCCTGCTGCAACCCCGACCACCTGGAGCCCGTGCCAGCCACAGAAAACGTCGCACGCGGAGAATCGTTCTCCGCGCGCAACGCCCGGAAAACGCACTGCCCCAAGGGCCACGAGTACACCGAAGAAAATACCCGTTGGCACTCCGGCCGCCGCGAATGCATCACTTGCATCCGCGCCCGCGACAAGGAACGGCGCCAGGCCAAGCGTGCCGAAAAGGCCGAACTCGAACCCGGCGAATTCGACTACAGCAAGTACTACTACGAAATCGACTAGGAGCCCCGCATGCCCATCGAGACCCCCGACAACACCCGGTACGTACGGACCGCCTACGTCGTCGTCCAGCACTCCGATGGCGAGTGGGAGGCCCTCACCGATCTTGGCCTGGTGGAGAACCTCGTCGTCGACCACCAGCCCACGGTGCTGGAGATGAAGTTCGGCGCGAGCGAGGTCGTCTCCGACATCGAGGCCTCCAAGCAGGCCGCCATCACCGCCCACCAGCTCATGGCCGTCACCTCGCAGATGCAGCAGGCCGCCGCCCACCAGGCCCTCGCCGGCCAGCTCAACCTCTAAGGCCGCTCCATGCTCGCCGCAGTCATGGTCATCGAAGGCATCCTTCGCACCCCCGACGGCGAGGGCCACTACGACACCGGCTGGAGCCTCTACCAGGCCCTCGCCAAAAACTCCCGCCTCTACCTGCTCTCCCACACCTGGACCGAAGAGCAGTGCGCCCTATGGCTGGCCAAGCGGCAGCTCACCGGCCACATCGGTTACCTCCACCAGACCTTGCCCGGACCGGCCGGCCGCCTCGACGCCCTCAACCGCATCCGGAGTTGGCACATCGGACTCGTCCTCGAACCCGACCCGTCATGCGCCGCCGCCGAGCTGGATGACGGCTGGAACACCGCGCTGATCACGCACGCCGCCTACACCCAACCCCAGTGGCGCCCCGACTACACCGGCACCCCACGCCCCTGGGACGACCTCTCCGAGGCCATCGAACGGCACGCCGCCCTCCGGCTCAACACGCCCCGACACCAGGAGCCCCAGTGATCATCCCCGCCCACCTCGCCCCGCGCCGCTTCAAGCTCGTACGCCGCCAGGACGTCTCCGGCGTCTCCGGCGAGGGACACGTCGCCGACGGCGTCCAGTGGCCCGACGGCACCTGTGCCCTCCGCTGGCGCACCGAGATCGCCACCACCGCCCTCTACGACTCCGTGCTCCACGTCGAGAAGATCCACGGCCACGACGGCGCCACCCTTGTGGACTTCATCGACGAGCCCCAGGACTGACCCATGGCCATGTCCCGCCGGCACTACCGGGCCTTCGCCGAGATCCTCCGTGAGGCACACGCGCAGCACCCCGAGGCCGCTGACGTCATCGACCACCTCACGAGCCAGATCGCCACCGTCTGCGCCGAGGACAACCGCAGCTTCCGCCGGCAGACCTTCTACGACGCGGCACGACCGGAGACACCGTGATCTTCTACTTCGCCGGCGCGGAGATCCCGTCCCACCGAACGCTCCTGGCCAACGAGAACGCCACCCACGTCGGGATGAGCTACATGGGCCTGCGCCGGCGCGTCAAATTCGCGCGCCCGTGGGTCATCAGCGACCACTTCTCACCCGACCAGTCCGTCTTCCTCGACAGCGGCTGCCACACCCTCAACCGGCCCGGCGTCGAAGTCACCAAGGAAGAAATCCAGGACACCGCCGACCACTACGACACCTTCGTAGAGCAGAACATCGACCGCATCCAGGCCTACACCGAGTTCGACGCCCTCACCATGGGACGCGACTGGATCGAAGCTCGCCGTCAGCACCTCGACCCCGAGAAGTCCATCGTCGTCTGGCACGAGGAATGGGGCATCGACGTCCTCCAGCGGATGGCCGACACCTACCCCTACATCGCCGTCGGCCAGGGCACCTGCGGAGACCGGGACATCATCCCCCTCCTGCGCTCCATCAGCCGCAGCATCCGCCTCCACGGCATGGGCTTCTCATCCCCCCCACTGCTGCTGTCCGCCGACTGGTACTCCGTCTCCTCCACCACGTGGTTGTCGGCCGCCCAGCACGGCGAAACGTTCATCTGGGCCGGCACCGAGCTCAAGCGGTACCCCGCCCGCTACAAGGCACAGGCCCGCAAGCGCCACCGCACCCTCATCGCGTCCGCCGGCTTCGACACCGACCTCATCGACGCCGACGACGCCAGCGAGAACCTCCGCCTCTCCCTGTGGTCCTGGCGTCGGCAGATCGACCACATTTCCCAGCGCCACGGAAACGGAGTAACTGGCACCCCCGAAACAGGCACCGCCGCAAACGCGGAAACCCCCCAGGGGGCAGTTGCGGTGACGCCCGAAAACTCCGGGAACGAAGGGGTAACTCGCGCCCCCTCCGAACGGGTGAGGAAACTCCTGCCAGGCATCGAAACCGAGGAGTTCACCCACAGGTACAACGACCCCGACACCGGGGAACGAAAAGAACGCACCGAGCGCCGCATCAACGTCATCGACCCGAACGTCAGGGTGTGCGACGGGTGCTTCCTCGCGAAAAAGTGCCCCGAGTACCAGCCCGGGGAATCGTGCGTCTACGAGATGCCGATCAAGGTGAAGACCAAGGAGCAGTACATCGCACTGCTCGACTCGATGATCACCATGCAGGCCATGCGCGTCTTCTCTATGCGCATGTCAGAGGAGGTAGAAGGCGGCTACGCCGACCCGAACCTCAGCTCGGAGATGGACCGCCTCGCCAAGTACGTCAAGATCAAGGCCGACATCGAGGAGGCCGGCTTCACCTTCTCCATGAAGATGGAGAGCAAGGGGTCCGCCGAGGTCGGCATCATCAGCCGGCTCTTCGGCCCGAAGAGCGAGGGGCCCCCCGCCCTCTCCCCCGCCGGGACAGTGTCAGCCGAGCAGGCCTTCGGCCAGATGGGAATCATGGACGCCGAAATCGTCGAGGAGCCCGCGCGAAGGGAGTAACCCCCTCGCCGGGCCCCACGAGCGGAAGCACGCCCCTACGGCAGCCCGAGCGCCTGGTCGACCGGCACCACGCCCGCCAGCCGCTGCATCTCCTCGTCCACCGGCTCCCCAAGCTGCACCATGGCCTCGATCAGGAGCGCGAACGCCCTGCGGTCGACGTCATACAGCCCACGGAGATCCGACGGCATCTCACCCTCGCACGCGACCTCCAACCGCTCCCATGCCTCGGCGAGCTGCCTCTGCACCTCCTCCTCCGGCCGGATCACCACAGCACGCGACTCACTCATCCCTGCTCCTCTCCCAGGCCCTCACGCAGCACCTTCTCCAGCGCTGCGAACTGCTCGTCCTCGACCTCGATCACCACATGCCCGAAGGCTCCCGCGCGCCGGTGTTCCTTCGCCCACATCCGAACGCCCGGCTCGGACTGCCCCGCATCACGAATCTCCGCCGACAGGCGCCGCAGGAGCGCCGCCAGATGGGGCCAGCGCTCGACGAACACCGCCTCGCCGGCTTCTGTGCGCTCCCGGTGCCGCGCAGCCTGCGCTTCCCGCTCCTCCTGCTGCTGCTCCTTGGCAGCCGCGTCGGCAGCGCGCAGGGAACTCATCAGGGCCTCCAGGCGGTCAGGCGAGAAGACCAACGTGATCCTCGTGAAGACGGGCCCAGGCATCTTCACCCCGGTCAGTCTGAAGACCCCGCGCTGGACCGAGCCGGAGAGGTACCGCACCGGCGCCTGCTCCACCTCCTCCGGCCAAGGGAAGTCGACTCGCCGGTGCGTATGCCCAACCTGCTTCAGGTGGCCGACCTCGATCGCGTCCGACAGGTACTTGCGCGCCGTCGACTCCGACAGGCCGAAGCTCTTCATGATCGCTTTGGCCGCTTGGCCGGCACTCAGCAGCTCCTGATCCCCGAGCCCTTTCTCTACCTCGCGTACCGCCTCCGCCACGCGGGCGAACCGCTCGTCCATCCATCTCCCTCCACGTCTCAAAGCTGTCTACCACCCGCGACGGCTCCGCCGGGAAAGCCCAGCAAAAAACCCCCACCCAGAAGGGCAGGGGGCTGTACCCACGCCTCACGACTGCTGCGCCGCACACGCAGCCAGGTCTATCGCAGCAGCCGCCTCCACCAGCCGCCGACCCACTCCAGGGGATGCGACCAGCTCTCGAACGAAGGCACGTTCCTCGTCGGACAGCTCCGCCCACGGGCACGGCAACTGGACCAGCACACTCTCCGGCGGTACCCACCGCTCCATAACCGACCTCCCGCCACCAGCAAGTCGACACCGCGCAATCGCACCTGCGACCGCAACAGTCAGATCCGAACCATAGCGATCCCCGTCACCGAGCACCACCACTCCGTCACCGCCGCCCGTGCCGACCTCGCGGACGCGATTGCCGCCCACCCCGAGGCTCCCAGCACATGACCCACACCAACCCCAGACCGCCCCCCGCGAAGCCCGCCCCCGCTCCGGCCCCCCGCAGCGGCGTCTCGAACAGCCACAGTAAAAACTCCACCGAACCCTCCTCCAGACATGCCAAAGGGCCCCCGCTCCCGAAGGAACGAGGGCCCTGCTACAGATCTAACGAACTATGCGCGGTTGTTGAGCTGGCGCTCGATGCTGTACTCGTGCCACCTGTTGTGGCCCACCGGGCCGAAGGTACCGGCGCCCTGGGTCGCCTTCCGGTGTCCCATCTTGAAGGCCATCAAGGCACTCGCCCCGTTACCTCCCGGAGCCCACACATCCGCCCAACCCGAAGCCGCGCCACAGATCACACAGACCACCTGCTGGAAACTCTGGCTGAACCTCTCAGGGTCAACCCGAGCGAAGAGCCCCTCCAGCTCAGCGAACGGATTGCTGCTGCGTCCGCCGTCCTCCACGTGCCTTTCGGCCGGCTCGTTGCTCATACCTTCCCCAGAATCTGATGTACGTTGCCGACCTTGTTCTCCAGGTGAACGTGCACTTCACCTGCCGCTTGCCGCAGGTACGCCAACGACTTCAGCGACTCCTCGCGCAGCGCGCGCGTGTGCTCCTCCAGCGCCCCATCCGTCGGGTCCAGCGCAGCCGCATCGACGGCCGTGCCTGCCCCAAACAGGGCCTCCAGGTGCTCCAGTTGCGTCAGGAGCCCGCCGACCCAGCCCGCGAGCGCTTCACCCTGCTGAAGGACCCGCCCCTCCGCATCCCGCCCCGCCTCGTCAGCCACGGCCGGGGCTCCGTACCTGCTTCAGGTACCGGCCGTCCAGCTCGAACGGCCACTCCCCCGCGATGACCCACACCGAATCCGGTTCGAAGCGCTGCATGTAGTCCGCAGCCTCCGCCGGGTTCGGCCGGCTCGGAAGCGACCAGACCGCGAAGAGGTCTCCCTTCCACGAACCGATCCGGTTCACCGCGTCTTCGATCTTCGAGGACACCTTGACCTCCTCGGTGATCCACAAGTCACCGGTGTCACTCTCGTGCCTCAGCTTGGAGACCACATAGAAGCTGCCACTCACGCCTTCTCACCCTTCCTCACGCCGGCCGCCGTCTTCCTCGGCTTGGCCGGCTCCATGTGCTTCTTCAGGTCGCGGTAGAAATCCCGCAGGAGTTCCTCCGCCAGGTCCATGCCGTCCTGCTCGGATGCCACCCGTACGCCGTCCCCGCCCATGGGGATTGACCCGACGCGGAAGTAGAGGTGCAGCCTGAAGTCTCCAGGCTGGTCGCCCAGCTTGTCGCCCGGTGCCAGCAGAAACATCTGGAGCTTCCCGGCCGACCCGATTTTCCGGTCACGGGCCGGCGCCGGCCCCCACTCGATCTTGCCCATCACTCCACCTTGTCCCGACGGCTGAGCTTCTCCTCGCCGCCCTCATGATTGTCCCGGAGCACGTTCAGCCCCGGGGCAGAAATGGTCCCGTTGTCCACGTCGCAGTCGCAGGTGTGCGTCATGCACGGGCACATCAGGTCGTCGCAGTACGCGTCCGGGCCGTGCACTCCGTCGCAGCGCGGCAGGTCGCACTCGACGTCCGCGCACGTCTGCCTCGCCCACGTCGGGTGCACCACGTGCTCCCGCTTGAACCCATGAGGTAGCGGCACCCCCGGGCACGGGAACTTCGCATGGCCCGCATTCTCTTTGGAAACGAAAGCGGCCCGACAACCGGTGCACTGCCACCGGCCCTCGGGCCTCCGCCGTACGATGTGCCTACCCACCGCTACCGTCGTCCTCCTCGCCAGCCAGGTACACCGGCAGGCCTTGCTCGACTACTGCGGCAGCAACCTCGGCCGGTACGTCCGTATCGCGATGCATGAAAACGGCACCGACCTCACCACGTGCCAGCGCTTCCGCAAGTTCGCGCTTCACTCGATCACTCACCGGACGCCTCCTTGTCTTCTTTCACCGCGCTCGGAGCGAGGTACGCCTGCAATAGCTCGTCCTCCGACCCCTGGGCATGGAACTGCTGGCCCCTGCACCTGTCCTCCGCCACGACCGGGTCGTTGTAGTTGTCGTAGTCGCTGAGGATGACCCAGCCGAACTCCTCACCGTTACCCGAGGTGTAAGCGTCGTAGATGACCTCGTAGGGGGTGTTCGTGGCGGCCAAGAACGACCGCGCGAACATCACCTTCGTCCGGTCGCGGCCGATCGCGTCGTAGTGCTTCCAGTGCCGGCCGGGGAGTTGCCCGGGGTTCGTCTCGTTCTGGAAGCGGTCGGCCAGCTCCTCGTCCGTCTGCTGGCCGAAGGTCTCGTCCCACTCCCCACCGTTCTCGCACATGTACATGTAATCGACGGCGGTCATGTTGACGACGATCTCAGGCATGCCGTTCCTCTCCATCTTCTGCGCCATACGGTAGGCGCTCCTACTGACAAGGCCCCCGCCCCCAAAGGAGGCGAGGGCCCGACCCGAGCACGCGGCTACTTATTCGCGAATCGGGAGCTTTTCCCTTCGGCGTAGTCGGCGCAGCCGGCCACCCAGTCATCCTGGTTCAGGTCGACGATCTCGTCGGAGGGGAACTCCCTCCACAGCTCGCGGCACCGCTCCTCGACGGTCGACCGGTCCTCGTCGCTGCTGGGCATCCCGAACAGGATGGCCTCGTACCCGGCCTCGTAGCTCGCCCTGTCCCTTTGGGTCGCGTCCTCGCATCCCGTCAGCAGCAGCGCAGCGAGCGCTACGGGGCCGAACAGGGCTCCCGCCGTACGTGTGAATCGGCCATGCAACACGCCCACCTCCCAGATGGCTCATTTCGTAAAGTAAATGCTCCACCCGTATGGGCGCTAGAGAACAGAAAAAGACCCGGGGAAAGTCAACACCATGTTGACGCATGACCGTTCCCCGGGCTCTTCCGCCCAGCGCACCGAAGAGAAGTGCTGGGCCAACTTCTGGGATGTGATCGGAGAGATCGCCCACCGCATCTGGATGGACGATCAGGCCGCGTCACGCACTAGCAGCGAGAGCGTCTTTCCGCCGGAAGGGCTGCTTGAGGACTCGCTCTGAGTCGTCGGCCCACAGCGGGACGACCCTGGCATCACTGCCCTGGGTGCACGATTCCTTCGGCGGCGTGATGCGCACATGATCGATCACTTTGGAGAGCGCCCGCCGCTTCTCTGTGGCCGTGGCGCGCTTCCACACCGCGAGAAGCCCCTGAAATACTTCCTTCTCAGGAATGCTGTTCGTCGCTGCCTCCGCCTCCATCCGACGCAGCTTCGCCTTCGTCTCAGAGATCTCGACTTTCACCATCTCCATCTTTTGCTTCGCTTCATCGAGATCCGTGAGCCCCGCTTCCCAGCCCTCGTTAATGCGAGCCCTCCGCCGCTCAAGAGCCTCTAGGGCCTTCTTCAGTTCAGGGATCTCGGAGAGAGCCTTCTGCGCCTTGGCCGCCCGCTCCATGCTGATTTGCGCGAGGTGCTCACCACCCTTGGACATGGTGATGAGCCAATCCAGCACAACCTCTTCGATGCGGTGCATTCCCATGCTGAGGAACTTGCCTCGCTCGTGAAGCTCGTCCCGCGTGCACGTGTAGTACCGGACGGTTTCCTTGCCCTTTCGGGTCTGCCCGATGATTTTCATGGCGTGCAGGCACGGTTTGCCGTCCGGCTTCAGATCCCCGCAGCGGATCAGGCCAGACAGCCCGAATTTCGGAGTGCTCTGACGCGTGTGCTCTTTCGCCTGCCGGATACGGCGCTCGACGTACGTGTCCCACAGCTCTTGCGAAATGAGTGCGTCATGGGCTCCGTCCCCCCAGATGTCGTACGTGTCGGGGCGGGTATTGGAGACGCGCTTGGATTTGTCGCTGCGGCCCCGCAGCAGGCCGGCCGCGAAGCCGCTGTCCATTACGGCCCGCCAGGCGGACTCATCCATCCTGTTTCCCCGTAGCGACACGACGCCCTTCTCCCAGGCGTCTTTCTGCACTTGGTACATAGAGGCACCGTTGGCGAACATGTCGTATCCCCGAGCAAGCTGATCGCTCCGCAGGGTTCGCGCTTCCTCGCCCTCGGCGAGGTAGTCGGGAACGAGAAGGCCGCCGCACTTCTTTCGGCATGCCCAGCGACGTACGGTGTCCTCCGGCCGGTAGCACGCCGGGCAACGCCGGTAGGCGAATCGCTCTTGCCCGCTGTGCGGAAGGCCGTCCTTGATGCGGCGCTTATGCGTGGTCTTCCAGCCGTCGGTGATCTGGTCGAGCTGGTACTCCGCAAGGCGAAGGAACTGGTCTCGCATGTAGCGGCCGGCCGGTGTGGTGGCGTCGATGTCCTGGGTGGCGGAGAGGAGTTCGCCGCCAGCGGCTTCGAGTTGCTTGATGTGGTAGAGCGAGCCGACCAGTGTGCGGCCGAAGCGGCTGTATTCCCAGACCACGATCGCGTCGGCTTCCTTGTTCCGGACGCGCTCGATGATGTCGGCAATTTTTCGCTTGGCGAATTCGGCGCCAGAAAGGTCAAGGTCATACTCGGGTTCCCCGACGCGCCTGATGTTCTTGCTGGCCAGGTAGAACTCGCAGACCGCGAGTTGCTGCTCTGGGCTTTTCATGTCCTCGCGTGCGGTGCTTACGCGGATGTAGACGATGGCGGTGCGGACGACCTTCCCTGAGGCGAGGGTGTAGGGCAGTCCGCCCATGGTCTGGTGCATCGGTCTCCTAGGCGGCCAGCGCGACGGACAAGCGGCTGACCTCCATGCTGCGGTGCTCCCGGCGGTGCTCGCATCGGCCGTACGGGTGCACTGTCTGACGTGTAGTCCGTATTGACCGTGGTCCTGAAGTGCAGCTTCCGCAGCAGCCCGATGGGGTGGGCGGCGATGGAGTCGGCGGCGCCCGTCTGCAGGTTGGAGGTGGGGCACATCTCCAGCGGGATGCGCTTGTCCCGTACGTACGAGGCGAGCCGGCCCAGCTTCACCGAGCCGTCGTCCGCCACCTCGATGTCGTCGATGATCCGCACGCCGTGCCCGAGCCGGTCGGCCCCGCACCACTGGAGCGCCTGCCAGATCGAGGGCAGCCCGAACGCCTCACCGGCGTGGATGGTGAAGTGGTTGTTCTCGCGCTTCAGGTACTCGAAGGCGTCGAGGTGGCGGGTGGGCGGGAAGCCCGCCTCCGCGCCGGCGATGTCGAACCCGACGACGCCGTTGTCGCGGTAGCGGTTGGCGAGTTCCGCGATCTCCAGCGCGCGGGCGGCGTGCCGCATCGCGGTGAGCAGCGCGCCGACCCGGATCCGGTGACCGCTCTCGCGGGCCAGCCGCTCCCCTTCACGGAAGCCCTCGTTGACCGCCTCGACGACCTCCTCGAGACTGAGGCCGCCCTCGAGGTGCTGCTCGGGGGCGTAGCGGATCTCGGCGTAGACGACACCGTCCTCCGCCAGGTCCTGTGCGCACTCCGCGGCCACGCGGAACAGTGCGTCGCGGGACTGCATCACGGCACAGGTGTGCGCGAAGGTCTCCAGGTAGCGTTCCAGCGATCCCGAGTCCGCGGCCTCGCGGAACCAGATGCCGAGCTTGTCGGGTTCGGTCTCCGGAAGGGCGTCGTACCCGGCGTCGCGGGCGAGTTCGATGATCGTGCCCGGCCGCAGACCGCCGTCCAGGTGGTCGTGGAGCAGCACCTTCGGGGCGCGGCGGATCTGGTCCGCGGTGGGCGAATTGAGGGTCTGGCTCGTCATCTGCGCACTCTAGCCCCTACGCGCGTAGAGCGCGCCCCCTCGGATCGCCTGTCGATACGTAACAGTGACCGTGCGTACGGGTGGAGTACACCTCGCCTTCTGAGACTGTTCTGCCATGGCACACCACGCACTGCCCCGGTGGTGGGGGCGTCCGGCCGCTGAGGCCGCAGCGGCGAACGCCCTCGGTGGGACGACCGTCGTACGGGCGGAACGAGGGGACCGGACACCGCGGGCGAGGCTCGGCAACCTGCCACGCCGTTCCGGCGTCCGGAACGACGGGACGGACCCGGCGGTGGCCGGGGCGGTGCTGCTGCTGCCGGACGGCGAACCGGAGTCGGCACGCAGGGCGTCCGCGTGGTCGTACGCCGCCGTGCTGCCGCTCGGCCGGACGCTCGCGAGGGCGGGACGCGACGACGGGCTGGTCGTGCACAGCGTCCGCTACCGCGGGCGCGGCTGGAACGGGGCGGACGCCCGGCTCGCCGCGGACGCGACCTGGGCGGTGGAGGAGGTCGTACGCCGCTACGGGGACGTGCCCGTGTGCCTGGCGGGCCATGGCATGGGAGGGCGGGCGGCACTGCACGCGGCCGGGCACCCCGCGGTCAACTCCGTGCTGGCGCTGGCTCCTTGGCTGCCGGACGACGACATGGCGGCGGACCCGGAGCCGGTGCGGCAGCTCGCCGGCCGCCAGGTGCTGATCGTGCACGGCACCAACGACGCGCGGACGGACCCGGAGCTCTCCTACCGGCTCGCCGAGCGCGCCAAGAAGTCCCACCGCGACATCTGCCGCTTCGAGGTCCACTCCGACGGGCACGCGCTGCGCCAGTACCAGGCAGAAGTGCATGCGCTGGCCGTGGACTTCGTCCGCGGCTCCCTTTTCACGAGGTCCTACGCCCGCCCGGTCGCCGACGCCCTCGCGGCGCCGCCGCCGCTCGGGCTGCGGATGCCGCTGGCGGCGGGTTTCGGGCGGTCCCTGCGGGCCTGACCGGCTCGACTTGAAGCTCCAAAACCCAGACTCCCCTGCGAGCCCGGCGACTTCGGGCCTGAAGGGGAGGGAGCCACCATGAAGTACCGCACCATCGGCACCGACCGGAGCACCGGGCGCAAGGTCAGCGTGCCGGGACGGTGCTGCGCGAGGTCGCGAAGGAGACCGGCGCGAGCGTGAACCAGGGGGTCCTCGCCTGGCAGATCGGCGGCCCGCTGCCGGTGATCCCGCTTGCGGGGGCGTCCTCCGTGGCCCAACTCGAGGAGAACCTGGCGGCCGTGGACCTGGACCTGACGGAGGACCAGCGCGCCAGGTTGGACGCGGCTCACTGACGTCCCGCCTCCCCGTCGAAGCCGTTCACGTCCCGGGGCTGTCGGGAGCGGCTACTGCGGCAGCAGCCGGCCGCGCCGGGACAGCAGGAAACGCTTGAACTCCGCCACCGGCGGTGTCTCCGGGTGACCGTCGAGCCAGGCGACGCCGATCTCTCGGGCCGCCCTGGGCGCCGTCACCGTCAGCTCCACGACGCCCGGGCGGGCGACGGCCGGCGGCGGCAGGAGGGCCACGCCAAGACCGGCCGCCACCAGCCCGCGCAGTGTCTCCGCCTCCTCGCCCTCGAAGGCGACGCGCGGTGTGAACCCGGCCTCGGCGCACAGGTCGTCGGTGATGCGCCGCAACCCGTAACCGGGTTCGAGGGTCACGAAGCTCTCCTCGGCCGCCTCCACGAGCCTGACGCGTTTGCGGCCGGCCAGCCGGTGGTCGTCCGGAACCACGAGCCGCAGGCGCTGTTCGTCGAGGCGGCGGGCGACGAGGTCGGGGGCGTCGGGGACGGGCGAGGTGAGACACAGGTCCAGCTCTCCCGCCCGGAGCCGTTCGATCATCGCCTCGCCGTAGTTCTGGACGAGGGTGAAGCGGATGCGCGGGTGGTCCGCGCGGAAGGCCCGGATCAGTCCGGGCACCGTCTCGGACCCCATGGTGTGCAGGAAGCCGAAGGCGACCTTGCCCGACCGTGGGTCGGTGTCGGCGCGGACGGACTCCGCGGCCCGTTCCACCTCGGCCAGCGCCCGCTCGACGGAGACGAGGAACGTCCGGCCGGCCGGGGTGAGTGAGACCGTGCGGCCTTTGCGGGCGAACAGGGTGACGCCCAGGTCCGCTTCGAGGCGGACCATCGCCCGCGACAGCGTCGACTGGGGGACGCCCATGTCCTGCGCGGCGCGCGTCACATGCTCGTGCCGGGCGACGCCCGCGAAGTACGCGAGGCGGGGAGCAAGATCCAGCGTGATGTCTTCTTCGTAACTACTGGGTGACAGGCGGGGCCCTGAGCTGCGTTCATGCACCATGGGAACGATTATCGCCGTTTCATGCATTGGACGCATGAAAAACCGGAGCCTACCTTCGACATATGCCTCCTGCCAGTACCAAGGCGCCCACCACCGTGGGCGCCGCCCCGTCGTCCCCCGATCTCCTCTCCCCCGGCGTGGCCGGCTACCGCCGCATGAGCTTCGCGCTCTTCGCTGCCGGGATGGCGACCTTCGCCCTCCTCTACTCCACGCAGGCGCTACTGCCCGCCGTCTCCGCCGACTTCGGCGTCACCGCGTCGGCCGCCAGCTGGACCGTGTCCGCCGCGACCGGCGCGCTGGCCCTGTGCGTCCTGCCGATGAGCGCGCTGTCGGAGCGCTTCGGGCGGACCGCCGTGATGAACGCGTCCCTCGCGGTCGCGGTCGTGGTGGGGCTGCTGGTGCCGTTCGCGCCGAACCTCGAGTGGCTGGTGGCGCTGCGCGCCGTGCAGGGCGCGGCGCTCGCCGGTCTGCCCGCGTCGGCGATGGCGTTCCTCGCAGAACAGGTCCGGCCGAAGGCGCTGGTCGGCGCGATCGGACTGTTCGTGGCGGGAAACAGCATCGGCGGCATGAGCGGCCGGATCCTCACGGGCTGGGTGGCACAGGCCTTCGGCTGGCGCGTCGCGCTCGCCGCGGTCGGCGTGATGGCACTGGCCTGCGCCCTGGTCTTCCGTGCGCTGCTGCCGAAGGCCCGGCACTTCACGCCCGGAACGCTCGACCCCCGCACCCTGGCGAGGACCGTCCGCGGTCACCTCGCCGATCCGCTGCTGCTTCGTCTGTACGCGATCGGCGCGCTGTTCATGACCGTCTTCGGCGCCGTGTACACGGTGATCGGCTACCGGCTGGTCGCGGAACCCTTCGGCCTCCCGCAGGGCGTGATCGGCTCGATCTTCCTGGTCTACCTGGTGGGTACGGTCTCCTCGGCCGCGGCCGGGCAGCTCGTCGCCCGTCTCGGGCGCCGGGGCGCGCTGTACCTCGCGGTCGCCACGACCGCCGCGGGTCTGCTGCTGTCCCTCTCGGACACACTGGCCCCGGTGCTCCTCGGCCTCGTCCTGATCACCGCCGGATTCTTCGCCGGTCACGCGGTGGCCTCGTCCTCCGTGAGCCGTACGGCGAAGACGGGCCGCGCCCAGGCGTCCGCGCTCTACCAGTCGGCGTACTACCTGGGCAGCAGCGCGGGCGGCACGCTCGGCGCGGTCGCCTTCCACACCGGCGGCTGGGGCGGCACGGTGCTGCTGGGACTGCTGGCGGTCCTCGGCGTCGTGTCGATCACGCTCTACGGGACGCACGCGGCGCGGGCCCGGGCACGGCTCGTGCCGGCGGGCGCGCGCCACTGAAACACTCCTGGTTCCACCCCTGACCTCTCCGTCCGGCGGTGAGTGTCGGTGGCCTGCGGTAGCTTTCGAAGCGGTGGTACCGATGGGTGACAGGGGTGGACCCGATGAGTGACCTGGCAGCGACGCAGGACCTGGATTCGCGGCTGGAGCAGCACCGAAGAGAGCTGACCGGCTACTGCTACCGGATGCTCGGCTCGTCCTTCGAGGCGGAGGACGCCGTCCAGGACACGATGGTCCGGGCGTGGCGCAGTTTCGAGAAGTTCGAGGGCCGCTCCTCCCTGCGCTCATGGCTGTACCGCATCGCGACGAATGTGTGCCTGGACATGCTGAACGCCGGTAATCGCCGCGCCCGCCCGATGGACCTGTCCGGTCCCACACCGGTCGCACAGGCCCAGCTCAACGCCCGCCCCGAGATCACCTGGCTCGAGCCGGTGCCCGACGGGCGGGTGCTGCCCTCCGTGGCGGACCCGGCGGAGACGGCCGTGGAGCGGGAGACGATCAGGCTGGCGTTCGTCGCGGCACTCCAGCATCTGCCGCCCAAACAGCGGGCGGTGCTGATCCTGCGGGAGGTGCTGGCCTGGAAGGCGAGCGAGGTCGCCGAGCTCCTCGGCACGACGGTCGCCTCGGTCAACAGCGCGCTCCAGCGGGCCCGCGCCACGCTCAAGGAGCAGGGCCCGACCGCGTCGGACGCGGCGGACCCGCTCGACGAGGAGCAGCAGCATCTGCTGGAGCGCTATGTCGCCGCCTTCGAGGGCTACGACATGAAGGCGCTGACGGCGCTGCTCCATGAGGACGCCACGATGTCCATGCCCCCTTACGACCTGTGGCTGCGCGGCCACGACGACATCGTGGGCTGGATGCTCGGCGTCGGCGACGTCTGCCGTGGCTCCCGCCTGGTGCCGACCGTGGCGAACGGCGTCCCGGCGTTCGCCCACTACCACCCGTCGGCGGACGGCGAGGGGTACGAGCCGTGGGCGCTCATCGTCCTCGAGCTGTCGGACGGCAAGATCGGCGGGATGGACTTCTTCCTGGACACCAAGCGCTGGTTCCCGCTGTTCGACCTGCCGGCGCGACTGGACAAGACGGGCGCGCCGGTCGAGGCCGAGGAGGCGGAATCCGCTTGAGGTCCTGTCCGCCCGGACAGGCCTAGGCGGCGTCGGCCAGTTCCGGCAGGCCCACCATGTCCAGCAGGGCGAGCAGTTCGGGTCCGGCGTTCATGAGCCGGAGCCGGCTCCCGTGCCGCCGCGCCGTGAGGTGCAGTCGGGCGAGGGCGTCGACAGCGGCGAGATTCACCTGGGCCAGCCCGGTGACGTCGCAGAACACCTCACGGGGAGGTCCGGCGCCTGCTCCGTCGTCACGGAGCAGGCGCCGGAGTTCCTCGCAGAGGCGCGGCACATCGCCCGGGACGATCCTCCCGGCGATGCGCATGACAGCTTGCTTCTCGGCGTCCACACCGGAAGAGACCGCCGCCGCGACGGGAAATCATCGCAGCGCCCGGACGGGACCGGTGACTTCCACCGGCCCCGGCCTCCCCCTGCGGTCGCGGGATGCCGTCGCCCCAGGTCACGCACCCTTCCGCACGGGTCAGGCGATGCGGTCCAGCACGATCGGGTTCGCCGTGAAGGCCGTACCCGGCTCCGCGATGTCGTAAGACGCGCCCAGGGACTCCAGCGCGTAGTCGAACTTCTCCGGGGTGTCCGTGTGGAGGGTCAGCAGCGGCTGGCCCGCGGTCACCGTGTCGCCCGGCTTGGCGTGGATCTCGACGCCCGCGCCGGCCTGGACCGGGTCCTCCTTGCGGGCGCGGCCGGCGCCGAGACGCCAGGCGGCGATGCCGATGTCGTAGGCGTCGAGGCGGGTCAGCACGCCGGAGGCCGACGCCGTGACGACGTGCTGCTCGCGGGCCACGGGCAGCACGGCGTCCGGGTCGCCGCCCTGGGCGGCGATCATGCGGCGCCAGACGTCCATCGCGGAGCCGTCGGCCAGGGCCTTCGCCGGGTCGGCGTCCTTGATCCCTGCGGCGTCGAGCATCTCGCGGGCGAGCGCGAGGGTCAGCTCCACGACATCGGCGGGACCGCCGCCGGCGAGGACCTCGACGGACTCGCGGACCTCGAGGGCGTTGCCGGCCGTCAGGCCGAGCGGGGTGGACATGTCGGTCAGCAGGGCAACGGTCTTCACCCCGCTGTCGGTGCCCAGCGCGACCATGGTGGAGGCCAGTTCGCGGGCGTCGTCGATGTTCTTCATGAACGCGCCGCTGCCGACCTTCACGTCGAGGACCAGCGAACCGGTGCCCTCCGCGATCTTCTTCGACATGATCGAGGACGCGATCAGCGGGATCGCCTCGACGGTTCCGGTGACGTCGCGCAGCGCGTAGAGCTTCTTGTCGGCGGGGGCGAGGCCGTCACCGGCCGCACAGATGACCGCGCCGGTGGTGTCGAGGACGTTCAGCATCTCCTCGTTGGAGAGCAGCGCGCGCCAGCCGGGGATCGACTCCAGCTTGTCGAGCGTGCCGCCGGTGTGGCCGAGGCCGCGGCCGCTCAGCTGCGGGACGGCCGCGCCGCAGGCGGCGACCAGCGGGGCGAGCGGCAGCGTGATCTTGTCGCCGACGCCGCCGGTGGAGTGCTTGTCGGCGGTCGGGCGGGAGAGCGTGTCGAAGTTCATCCGCTCGCCGGAGGCGATCATCGCGGCGGTCCACCGCGCGATCTCGGTGCGGTTCATGCCGTTCAGGAGGATGGCCATGGCCAGGGCCGACATCTGCTCGTCCGCGACCTCGCCGCGGGTGTAGGCGTCGATCACCCAGTCGATCTGCTGGGGGCTCAGTTCGCCGCGGTCCCGCTTGGTGCGGATGACGGAGATGACGTCCATGGCATTCCTCCAGGTTGGTCTCGCGCTCTACGCGCATAGAGAGAGGGTAAGGGAACGGCCCCTCCACCGAAGCGGAAGGGCCGCGGGGCGCCGGGCCGGAGCCCTGCCGGAATTCCTAGTCGAGGTGACCGGGGCCGAAGGCCTGCGGGAGCATCTCGGAGAGCGGCAGGATCCCGCCCGGGGTGTCCAGCAGCATTTCCGGGCCGCCGAACTCGTACAGCAGCTGACGGCAGCGGCCGCACGGCACCAGCAGCTCGCCCCGGCCGTCCACACAGGTGAAGTGGGTCAGCCGGCCGCCGCCCGTCGCCTGGAGCTGCGAGACGAGGCCGCACTCGGCGCACAGCCCGAGCCCGTACGAGGCGTTCTCGACATTGCAGCCGGTCACCGTGCGGCCGTCGTCGACGACGGCGGCGACTCCGACCGGGAAGCCCGAGTAAGGGGCGTACGCGTGCGACATCGCCTCACGCGCCAGCGCCCGCAGCGCCTCCCAGTCGAAGCCGGCGTCCGCGCTCACTTGCCCTGGCCCCTGAAGTACGGCTGGCCGTTGGCCTTGGGCATGCGCAGCCGCTGTGCGGACACGGCGAGCACGAGCAGCGTGGCCACGTAAGGCGCCGCGTCGACGAACTGGCTCGGAAGCGCGTCCGTCAGCGCGTACCAGGTGAACAGCAGCGCGGAGAACGCGGCCGAGATCACGGCGCCGACGTACTTCTTCCTGTACAGCTGCCAGACCACCGCGATCAGCAGCAGGATGGCGAGCAGCAGCAGCATCGCGTGGACGTTCACGGCACCGCCGCGCAGCTTGAGGCTGTCGGTGAAGCCGAACAGGCCGGCTCCCAGCGCCATACCGCCGGGCATCCAGTTACCGAAGATCATGGCGGCGAGACCGATGTAACCGCGGCCGCCGGTCTGGCCCTCCTGGTAGATGCCGGTGATGATCGCGAGGAACGCGCCACCGAGGCCGGCGAGGCCGCCGGAGACGATGACGGCGATGTACTTGTACTTGTAGACGTTGACACCGAGCGACTCGGCGGCGATCGGGTTCTCGCCGCAGGACCGCAGGCGCAGACCGAAGGACGTCCGCCACAGCAGCCACCAGGTGCCGGGCACCAGCAGCAGCGCGACGACGGTGAGCAGCGACAGGTTGGTGACCAGGCCGCCCAGCACACCGGCCAGGTCGGAGACGAAGAACCAGTGCTTGGCCTGGATGTCCCCCAGCCAGTCCGAGAGCCCGGGGATCGTGATCCGCTCGATGGCGTCGATACGCGGCGACTGCTTGGAGGACCCGCCCTCGGTCTCGGCGAAGGTGAAGTTCGACATGTAACGGGTGAGGCCGGTGGCCAGGATGGTGATGGCCACACCGGAGACGATGTGGTTGACCTTGAACGTCACCGTCATCACCGCGTGCAGCAGACCGCCGAGGGCGCCGCCCGCGATGCCGAGCAGCACACCGGTCCACGGGCCCCACTGGTACCCCGCCCAGGCGCCGAACCAGGTGCCGAGGATCATCATGCCCTCGAGGCCGATGTTGATCACACCGGCCCGCTCGGCCCACAGACCGCCGAGGCCGGCGAGACCGATCGGCACGGCCAGCTGGAGGGCGCCGGAGACCTGGCCGACGGAGGTGAGGTCGTCCGCGCCGCTGATCACCCGTACGAGGGAGAACAGCGCCAGGCCGCCCGCGACGATCAGCAGGATGACGGGCAGGGACAGCTTGCGGCGGCCGCCGCCCTTCTTGGGCGCGGTGTTCGCCATGGAGACAGTGCTCGTGGACTCGCTCATGCCGCCGCCACCTCCTTGTTCTTGCGGGCCTGGGCGGCAAGCTCCTCGCCGACCTTCTGCTGCTGGCGGCGGAGCCCGTACTGACGGACCAGCTCGTAGGACACGACGACCGCGATCACGATCAGGCCCTGCATGATCAGCGCCAGCTCCTTCGGGTAACCCTCGAGCCCGATGCCTTCGGCCGTCTTGTCGAGGAAGGCGAAGAGCAGCGAGGCGAAGAGGATGCCGATCGGGTTGTTGCGGCCGAGCAGGGCGATGCCGATCGCGGTGAAGCCGACACCGACAGGGAAGCTCAGGCTGTAGGTGTGGGTCTGGCCGAGCAGCATCGGCATACCGGCGAGGCCGGCCATGGCGCCGGAGATCAGCATGGCCGTGAGGACCATCTTCTTGGCGTCGACGCCACTCGCCTGGGCGGCGGACTCGCTGGCGCCGGTGGCACGCAGGTCGAAGCCGAAGCGGGTGCGTCCGAGGACGAACCAGTAGACGATGCCCAGCGCGAAGGCCACGAAGGTGAAGCCGTAGATGGTGCCGCCGTCCAGCGCCAGACCCGGGAACCAGCCGGACTCGGCGATCTCACCGGTCGTCAGGTCGTTGGAGCCCTCCGGCCGCACACCGAGGTTCGCGGGCAGGATCATCCAGGCGATCAGGCTGGTCGCGATGGCATTGAGCATGATCGTGGAGACGACTTCGCTGACACCGCGGGTGGTCTTGAGGACACCCGCGATACCGGCCCAGAAGGCTCCGACGGCCATGGCGACGAACACGATGAGCAGGATGTGCAGCGGGCCGGGCAGCTCCACCGCGGCACCGACGACGGCGGCGAGCATGACCGCGAGGCGGTACTGGCCGTCGACGCCGATGTTGAACAGGTTCATGCGGAAGCCGATGGCGACGGCCAGAGCTGCCAGGTAGTAGATGCCGGTCTGGTTGATGATCAGCACCTGCACATCGGTGAACTCGATCTGCTCCGCCATCAGCCGGTACGGCTCGACCGGGTTGAGGTCCGAGAGCAGCAGCACCACCGAGCTGAGCAGGAAGGCCACGACCAGGGCGAGCGCCGGGCCCGCCAGGCCGAGGATCAGCCGGTCCTTGTCGAACTTCTTCATCGGCTCTCACCGTTCTCGTCGTGCTCGAGGTGGCCGGATGCGGCACCGGTCATCGCCGAGCCCAACTCCTCCGGAGTGATCGTCGCCGGGTCGGCGTCCGCGACCAGGCGGCCGCGGTACATGACCCGCAGGGTGTCGGAGAGCCCGATGAGCTCGTCCAGGTCGGCCGAGATCAGCAGGACCGCAAGCCCATCGCGGCGCGCCTCACGGATCTGGTCCCAGATCTGCGCCTGCGCGCCGACGTCCACACCACGCGTGGGGTGGGCGGCGATCAGCAGCTTGGGGGCGTGGCTCATCTCGCGGCCGACGATCAGCTTCTGCTGGTTGCCACCGGACAGGGAGGCCGCGGTGACTTCGATCCCGGGGGTGCGCACGTCGTACTCGCGGACGATCCGCTCGGTGTCCTGACGGGCGGCCTTCAGGTCGAGCAGGCCCTTCTTGCTGTTGGGCGACTCGGTGACATGGCCGAGGATGCGGTTCTCCCACAGCGTCGACTCGAGCAGCAGCCCGTGCCGGTGCCGGTCCTCGGGGATGTAGCCGATGCCGCCCTCACGCCGCTTGCGGGTGGGCGCGTGGGAGATGTCGGCGCCGTCGAGGGTGACGACACCCCCGTCGGGGTCGCGCAGGCCGATCAGGGCCTCGATGAGCTCGGTCTGGCCGTTGCCCTCGACGCCGGCGATGCCCATGACCTCGCCCTTGTGGATGGTGAAGCCGATCCCGGCGAGGACCTCGCGGACGACGCCGTCGGGGTCGGTCACCGTGAGCCTGAGGTCGTCGACCTTCAGCATCGGGACGTCGGTCACCGTCGACTCGCGGGTCTCGGGCGACGGCAGCTCGGTGCCGACCATCAGCTCTGCGAGCTGCTTGGTCGTGGTGCTCCGCGGGTCGGCAGTGCCGACCGTCGTACCGCGGCGGATGACGGTGATCTCGTCGGCGACCGACAGCACCTCCCCCAGCTTGTGGGAGATGAAGATGACGGTCAGTCCCTCGGCCTTGAGCTCGCGGAGGTTGGCGAAGAGGGCGTCGACCTCCTGCGGGACGAGGACGGCGGTGGGCTCGTCGAGGATCAGGGTGCGGGCGCCGCGGTAGAGGACCTTGAGGATCTCCACCCGCTGGCGGTCGGCGACGCCGAGCTGCTCGACGAGGACGTCCGGGCGGACCCCCAGGCCGTACGCGTCGGAGATCTCCTGGATCTTCTTCCGGGCCTTGGCACCGATGCCGTACAGCTTCTCGCCGCCGAGAACGACGTTCTCCAGGACGGTGAGGTTGTCGGCCAGCATGAAGTGCTGGTGCACCATGCCGATGCCTCGTGCGATGGCGTCGGCGGGGCTCGAGAACGTGACCTGTTCGCCGTCGACGGTGATGGTGCCCTCGTCCGGCTTCTGCATGCCGTAGAGGATCTTCATCAGGGTCGACTTCCCGGCACCGTTCTCACCGACGAGGGCATGCACGGTGCCCTGCCGGATCGTGATGTCGATGTCGTGGTTGGCGACGACGCCGGGGAAGCGCTTGGTGATGCCGCGCAGTTCTACGGCGGCAGGAGGGCTGGACGCGTTGATGACGCACTCTCCTTGGCGGGAGGAGCAGGGAGGGCAGGCGGAAGGGGCGGGCTGTGAGTGGCAGGGGGCGGGGCGAAGTTATCGCGCCTTGGCGTCTTCTACGCGCGTAGCGCTCCCGAATACCAAAAACCCGGGGCCGGAAACGGTCCGCGGGCCATGGGGCTTGCGCCCCGGGCCCGCGGACTGCGGTTCCGGCCGCTCGGTTACGGAGCGGTCTTGACCTTGATCGTGCCGGCGGCGATGTCGGCCTTGGCCTTGTCGACCGCGGCGATGACGTCCTTCATCTCGGTGAAGGCCGGGTTCGACCGGGAGAGGGCGACACCGTCGTCCTCGAGGCCGTAACGGATCTCACCGGTCTGCGGCTTGCCGTCCTGGACCGACTTGATCAGGTTGAACACGGCACCGGAGACGTTCTTGGTGACCGAGGTCAGGATCCGGTCCTTGTAGGCGGCCAGACCCTTCTGGTTGTACTGGTCGGAGTCGACGCCGATGGCCCACTTGCCGGCCTTGGCGGTCGCCTCGATCGAGCCGGAGCCCGCGAGACCGGCGGCCGCGTAGATCACGTCGGCGCCCGCGTCGAGCTGGCCCTGCGCGGCGGCCTTGCCGAGGTCCGGCTTCGAGAAGCCACCGAAGTCCGGCGGCTGCGTCAGGTACTGGACCTTGACGTTGACGCCCTGCTTGGTGTCCTTGACGCCCTGGACGAAGCCCGCCTCGAACTTCTTGATCAGCGGGGTCTCCACACCGCCGATGAAGCCGACGGTGTTGGTCTTCGTCACCTTGGCGGCGGCGACACCGGCAAGGTACGAGCCCTGCTCCTCGTTGAAGACCAGGTTGGCGATGTTCTTGCCGGTCTTGGAAGTGTCGTCGATGAGGCCGAAGGTGGTGTCCGGGAACTTCGGGGCGACCTCGGCGATGGCGGGCGCGTAGGCGAATCCGACACCGATCACAGGGTTGTTGCCGGCGCGGGCCAGCGCGGTGAGGCGCTGGATCTTGTCCGGGTCACCCTCGCCCTCGCTGGGCTCGGCCTCGCTGCCCTGGATGTCGAGTTCCTTCTCGGCCTTCTCCAGGCCCGCGAAGGCGGCGTCGTTGAACGACTGGTCGCCACGGCCACCGATGTCGTACGCGATGGCGGCCTTGCCGCCGTTGTCGTCCGAGCCGCCCGACTCGGAAGACTTGTTGCCGCCACACGCGGTGGCAGACAGTGCGAGAGCCGCGGACGCGATGCCCACGGTGGCGATCCTGGTGATCCGGCGCACTGGGGGGCTCCTTTAAACCTGACCGAAAGCGCCACTTCCGGCGCTGGGTTCGCGGCGATCGTAACGCGCGTAGATGTCAGTTAAAGACCCGTTCATCAGTCGTTATCGGATCGTCGCGAACAGGCCACGCACCACGGTAGGCCGGGACGGCGGACGCCGCGCCCCGTCGGGGCCCGGCGTGTCGGCCCTTTCCGGTCACCGGGGACGTTCCCCCACCCCGGCCCTGCCCACAACCGGGCCCGGTCCCGGACCCCATGCGGGCCGACGCCGCCGGCCCCTCCCGGGGGCTTGGTGGGGGACGGCGCCCCCACGGCTTGGGGCGCACGCCTTCAAGGACCCGGCCCCCGGCCGGGCCGGTGTCCGTCACGGCCCGTGGGTGCCGGGGTGGCGGTAGGGCCCGTCGCGGCGCGGAGCTGCCGGCCTGGGCGCCACGTC
The DNA here is from genome assembly GCF_056835925.1 of Streptomyces sp. WAC00040. NCBI lineage: Bacteria > Bacillati > Actinomycetota > Actinomycetes > Kitasatosporales > Streptomycetaceae > Streptomyces > Streptomyces sp. WAC00040. The sequence continues at coordinate 2,581,524 of NZ_JAKQZE010000001.1, read as the reverse complement.
AGGACCGCTGTCCCGCATGGAGCGACCACCGCCCCTGTCGGACGAGCAGGCCGAGAGACGTCCCTGCGGGGATCACCGGCCGGAAGGGCAGCACCGGCGTAGGGGCGGGGTCGGAGGAGGCGGGTGTCCGGAAGCAAAGCGTCGCAGCTCGTACGAGGCGCGGGGAGGGCAGCCATGCCGGACACCCCCAAGGCCCCGACACCCGCACCCACCACCGGCGCGGCACACCCGCAGGGGGCGCACCGCGCCGCACGTGGACCGACGAAGCCGGACCCTGCCGCGCACCCGGCCCGCGTCAGGGCCTGGGCACGCCCTGAGAGCACCGCCCGACCGGTAAGAGCCCGGCTCAGGGGGTCGGGCAACGCCCGAGGGACGCCACACCCCTCACTGGGCCGGGCCCAACGGCGGCCCTGTCGCGGATGTCAGAGCGCGATGCGCGCATCCAGCAGCGCCGCCGCCGTGAACAGCTCCACGCCCACCGCGATCGCCGACTCGTCCACGTCGAAGTCCCCCCGGTGCAGGTCCCGCCTGACCGTGTCGCCGGGCACCCGCACGCCCAGGCGTGCCATCGCGCCCGGAACGTGCTCCAGGTACCAGGAGAAGTCCTCGCCGCCGAGACTCTGTTCGGTGTCCTCGATCGCATACGATCCGCGCCGCGCCGTCTGCGCGTCGCGCAGCAGCTCGGTGACGACCGGGTCATTGACGACGGGCGGCACACCGCGCACGTAGTCGATCTGGGACTTGGCCCGGTGCAGCGTCGCGATCTCGTCGATCGCCGCGTGCACGAGGTCGGGGGCCTCGCGCCAGCCTTCGAGGTCGAGGCAGCGCACGGTGCCGGAGAGTTCGGCGTGCTGCGGGATGACGTTGCAGGCGTGGCCGGACTCGATGCGTCCCCATGTCACGGCGAGCCCGGACCGCGCGTCGACGCGGCGGGCGAGCAGCGCGGGGACGTCGGTGACGATCTTCGCGGCCGCCGTGACCAGGTCGGTCGTCAGGTGTGGGCGTGCGGTGTGGCCGCCGGGGCCGTCGAGGGTCACCTCGAGGCGGTCGCAGGCGGAGGTGATGGGTCCGGGCCGGAGCCCGATGATTCCGGCGTCGACCTTGGGGTCGCAGTGGACCCCGATGATCTTGTTGACGCCGTCGAGCACTCCGGATTCGATCGCGTCGGCCGCTCCCCCGGGCAGCACTTCCTCCGCGGGCTGGAAGATCAGCCGGACGGGCTGCGGCAGCAGTCCCTGCCGGTCGAGGTCGGCGAGCACGAGCCCCGCTCCGAGCGCGACGGTGGTGTGCACGTCGTGGCCGCAGGCGTGGGCGCGGTCGGGCACGGTGGAGCGGTAGGGGACGCCGGTCTTGGTGTCGGGGATGGGCAGTGCGTCGATGTCGGCGCGGATGGCGAAAAAGGGCCGTACGGCGCCCGGGGCCGGCGTACCGATGTCGCAGATCAGGCCGGTGCCGGCGGCGAGGACCCGGGGCTCTAGCCCCGCCTGCTCGAGGCGCGCCTTGATCATGGCGGTGGTACGGAACTCCTGGTTGCCGAGCTCCGGATGCATGTGCAAGTCGCGCCGGAACGCAATCAGTTCGGCACGCAGCGACTCGGGCAGCGTGCCGTGCAGTGCGACTGCGCCGGGCCGTTCGACTTCTTCGGACTCGCGGGACATCAACTGGTTCACCCAGTGAAGGGTATGCCCCTTCGCGCCTCAACTGCCGTGCGATCAACAAAACATCAGCCACACAGGGGACAGAATTCTGGTCTCACGGCGATTCGCCGCGTGCGGCAGTGGGTAAACTCACGCGGCTCGCTCTTGAGTCGATCTTTCCTTTCCGGACGGTGCTCACCCGCTCACTGCCGCTCCTCCTCGGCTCTTCAAGCCGGCGCCGGCAGCCGCTGCACACCGCGGGCCGTGCCGGTGACGCCCGCCAGGAAGCCCTGCGCGCGTGGTGAGGCGTTCTCCCTGAGCCATTCGGGTGCGATGTCGCAGACCGCCACCTTGATTCCCGTGCCCGCCAGGGCGAGGGGCAGGGTGTGGACCACGGTGGACGGAAAACTGAGAACGGTTGCTCCGATCGGGCCGCGCCGGGCGATCAGCTCGAGGGGGAGCTCCGGGCGGACCACCTCCAGCCCGGTCTCGACCGCGAGCCGGTGCAGTTTGTCCGCGCTCTCCTTGCGGTGGGCGAAGTAGCGGGTCGCGCCGTGCGTACGGGCGAGGCCGGAGACGGCGTCCAGGTACTGCCCGAGGTCGACGACGCCGGTCTCCACCAGGGATGTGCCGACCATGTCCGCGCCGCGGGTGATCGTCGGAGGGCCGAAGCGCGCACGCGTCCAGGCGAAGTCGTTGCGCGTGACCGTGATCCCCGGCGGCGGCTCCACGGGCATCGAGGTGAACACCTCGACCGACCGGGTCCGCGACGGGGCGAGCCTGCGCCGGGCCAGGAAGGTGACCGGTGCGAGCACCAGCTCACGCGGTCCGCGGCGGCTGCCGCGCCGGTGCCAGCGCACGAGCTGCTCCCCGCGGGAGACCTGGGCGACGAACTCCATGGTCGCCGTGCCGTCGTCCACCACGGTGACGTCCTTCCTGCCGACCAGGGTCAGCAGGAGCTGAACGTAGCGGGAGAACGGGTCGCCTATGACGATCCGCTCCGCGCGGCGCAGTATCGGGCCGAGCTCCCGCACGGTGCGCAGCGGGGCGCCCATTCCTCCGCGGGCCTCCTGCCAGCGGACGGTGAAGCCAGCGTCACGTGCGAGTTCCGCCATCCGGCGGAGCTGGCCGCGGGACATGGGGTCCGTGGGCGAGAGCACGACGACGGTGAGATCGCCTGGACCGGGCACGGCAGGCGTGGCGTGGGCCCACTCCAGGACGTTCAGGAGCTGGACCGGACTCTCGACGAAGGCGAGATTCACTGGTTGTCACCTCGTGATACCGGGCCGGCCTTCAGCCGGATCCGTGGCTGACCACCCCGCAGGGCGCTGATGGATTGCTGCCCGCGGCCGATGGCCACGGCGGCGGTGTCGACGTCCGGGACGGATGCACCCCGGACCGCTCCTGCCGTGGCGGCACCGGCCGACGTGGATCCGGCCCGACGCAGCCCTGCCGTGATGGATCCGGCCGGACACGGCCCTGCCATCACGGAACCGACTCGGACCGACCCCGCCCCGGATCCGGCCGGAGCAGAACCCGCCCTGCCGGAATCGCCCGGAACGGGCCCTGCCGAAACGGAACCGGCCGAAACGGGTCTCGCCGAAAGGGACCAGGCCGAAAAGCGCCCCGCGGAGGCCCGGCCAGTGGCCCCGACCGGAGCGGATCGCGCCGGGGGCACGGGCCGGCGGGCCGCCGGGGCGGGCGCACGGCGGCGTGCGCCGCCGCCTGTGCCGCGACCGGCGGGCCCGGCGGCCGTGTTTCCGGGGGCGCCCGGTGCGGCGGAAACGCGGTGTCCGCCCGCCGCGGACGCGCGGGCGCTGCCGCGCGTCGACGCCCGGTCGTCAGACCGCGGCCGGCTCACGGTCGCCCGCCTCGGCGACGACACCGGTGACCCGGCGCAGCTTCTTCATGGGCGCGAGCTCGGAGTCGTAGACCTTCTTGACGCCGTCGCCGAGCGCGGTCTCGATGGTGCGGATGTCGCGGACCAGGCGGGTGAGGCCCTGCGGCTCGACGGAGGCGGCCTGGTCGGAGCCCCACATGGCGCGGTCGAGGGTGATGTGGCGCTCGACGAACGCGGCGCCGAGGGCGACGGCGGCGAGGGTGGTCTGCAGGCCGGTCTCGTGGCCGGAGTAGCCGATCGGGACGTTCGGGTACTCGTCCCTCAGGGTGTTGATGACCCGCAGGTTGAGCTCCTCCGCCTTGGCCGGATAGGTGGAGGTGGCGTGGCAGAGCAGGATGTTGTCGCTGCCGAGGACCTCGACGGCGTGGCGGATCTGCTTCGGCGTCGACATGCCGGTGGAGAGGATGACGGTCTTGCCCGTGGCGCGCAGGGAGCGCAGCAGCTCGTCGTCGGTGAGCGACGCGGAGGCCACCTTGTGGGCGGGAACATCGAACTTTTCGAGGAAGGCGACGGCCTCGGTGTCCCACGGGGAGGCGAACCAGTCGATGCCGCGCTCCTTGCAGTGCTCGTCGATCCGGCGGTACTCGTCCTCGCCGAACTCGACGCGGTGGCGGTAGTCGATGTACGTCATCCGGCCCCAGGGGGTGTCGCGCTCGATGTCCCACTGGTCGCGCGGGGTGCAGATCTCAGGGGTGCGCTTTTGGAACTTGACGGCGTCGCAGCCGGCTTCGGCGGCGGCGTCGATCAGGGCGAAGGCGTTGTCCAGGTCGCCGTTGTGGTTGATGCCGATCTCGCCGGTGACGTAGACGGGGTGGCCGGGGCCCGCGATCTTGTTGCCGAGGGCGCGCAGACGGGACGTGCTCATGGGGGTGGTTCCTTACTTCTTGGGGGACATGGGGGCGGTTTCAGGGGTGTTGAGCGTCGGGCCGAGGAGCCAGGCGGCGATCTCGCGGATCGCCCCCTCGCCGCCGGGTGTGGCAGTGACGGCACGGGCGGCGGCACGTACGGAGTCGTGCGCACTCGCGACGGCCACGGGCCAGCCGACGAGGTGGAAGCACGGAAGGTCGTTGACGTCGTTGCCGACGTAGAGCACCCGCTCGGGTGAGAGGCCCCGTTCGTCGCACCACTGCTTGAGTGCGAGGTCCTTGCGGTCGATGCCGTGCAGGACGGGGACCTTGAGCTTGTGGGCGCGGGCGGCGACGACCGGGTTCTGTTCGGTGGAGAGGATCAGCAGTTCCAGGCCGGCCTTGCGCAGGTGGGCGACGCCGAGGCCGTCCCCGCGGTGGACGGAGACGATCTCGCGGCCGTCCGCGTCGATGAGGACCCGGTCGTCGGTCTGGGTGCCGTCGAAGTCGAGGACGACGGCGTCGACGTCCTCGCGGCCGGGTACCGCGGCGGTGTCGAGCAGTGGCGCCAGCGCCCGGGCGCGGGCGAGGTCGTGCGGGTCGTCGACCTCGAGGACCCGAGCCGGGTCGGTGCGCACCAGAGCGGTGCGGCCGAAGAACCGGTGGCCCGCCTCGCGGAACCCGGCCGCGGACATGGCGTACGCGGCTCCGGTCTCCAGGAAGTCCTGCGGGCGGTCCTGACGGCGCGGCCGGAACGAGGAGTCGTGGTTGACGCCGTATCCGGAGCCGGTGGCCGTGGCGGTGTCGACCAGCACGGCCGCCCCGCCCGCCTGTTCGGCGCTCTTCCCGGAGGGGCTCGCCGGCTCGTCGGCCTCGCGCCACACGAAGCCGTGGAAGGGCGCGACGGTCACCGCGCTGTCGGCGCCGTCCAGGGCGACCGCGCGGGCGACGCCCTCGATGTCCTCCCGGGCGACGAAGGGGCTGGTGCACTGCACGAGCAGCACCACGTCGACGGGTGCGCCGTGCACGGCCTCGTGCGCGTCCATGGCGTGCAGGACCGCCGACTCGCTGGTGGCGGTGTCCCCAGCGATGGCCGCGGGCCGCAGCACGACCTCCGCGCCGGCGCCGCGGGCGACGGCCGCGATCTCGGGGTCGTCGGTGGAGACCGCGACATGCGTGACCAGCGGGGCGTCGAGGCAGGCGCGGACGGCCCGTGCGACGAGCGGCACGCCGCCGACCGCGGCCAGGTTCTTGGCCGGGACGCCCTTCGATCCGCCTCGGGCGGGGATCACGGCGAGAACGGTCATCGGTGGCTCCTGACGCATCGGGACTGGAATCGGGAAGGGCGGGGGGTCACAGCTCACCCATCCGGCGGATCACGGGTGCGACGCGCTGCACGCCGTGGCGGTACGCGCCGCGCGCCGCCCGGCGTACGGCGTCGCGCACCACCCGCCGCAGGCCGGTGGCCTCCGCCTCGGGGGCGGCACCGGCCAGCGGTGTGCCGTCCGGGGCGAGGTGGTGGCGGGCGAGCAGACCGGGCAGGTATCCGGGCGCGGTGGCGGGCGTGTAGTACGGGGCGATCGCGGGGAGCCGCGGCGCGAGGAGCAGTTCGGCGACCCGCTTGCGGGCCTCGTCGAAGGCGCTCTCGTACGAGCCTTCCCCAACGGCGACGCCCTGCCGCGACAGCCAGTCGGCGTCCGGGGTGGGGCGGTGGCCGCCGTCGAGCCGGTCCCAGGAGGCGAGCAGCCCCGAGCCGAGGAAGTGGTGGTTGCCGAGCGCCTCGCGCACGCCGAGGTCGGTGAGCACGGCGGTGGGGATCCGGCGGTGCAGCGCCTCGAGCGCGGCGGTGGACGACACGGTGACCAGCAGGTCGGTGCGGTCCAGTACCTCGCCCATGTTCCCGTACACGGGGCGGAAGTTGGGCGGAAGGCCGCCGGGCAGCTTCTCCGCGAGCTTCTGGTACGGGATCTCTTCGAGGTGCGTGGTGTGCTCGCCCGGCTTGGAGCGGAGCTTCAGCAGCACCTCGCGGTCCGGGTGCAGCCGGGCGTGCTCGACGAGCCTGCGCAGCAGGTACGCACGGTCCGCACGGGACTCGGGCACGGACGGCTGGACGGCGAAGACGACCGTGTCGCGGCCTTCCTGCGGCCGGTACGGCGCCCCGCCGAGGAAGGGCAGCGCGGCCTCGGTGACGGAGCCGGCGTCGGCGCCCACTCCCTCGTAGACGGCGCGGAAACGCGTCGCGTCGTGGCGGGAGTTGGCCAGCACGACATCGGCGCCGTGGCGCAGCAGCAGTCCGTCGGACAGTTTCTCGTAGACGACACCGACGTAGCCGGTGACGACGACGGGCCTGCGGTCATGGCCGAGTGCGGCAAGGCCGTGCAGCATGGCCTGGACGCCGCCGCCGACGAGCGCGAGGACGAGGATGTCGTAGGACCCGTCCCTCATCGCCCGCAGGAACTCGTTGCCCGTCACCTCGCGCAACGCGTCGGCGCTGACGCCCACTTCCGCGAGCTGGCGGGCGGTGGGTGTGGCCCGGCCGCGCAGCAGGAAGCCGCTCAGCTCGACGGAGGTGCTCGGTGCGATACGGCGCGCGGTGAGCGCACCCCATTTCCACCGGGTGTCGGAGTCGGCGAGTACGGCGACCCGTACGGCCTCGCTGGTACTTGTTGGCACGTCGAGGACGTTAGAAAGGCATGTGGTTTCACGGCCCAACTCGGCAGCAACAAATGGTTAACAGAGCACCTACGGACAGCGAAGCAGGTCGGGGAACGAGTCGGTTAACAAGCTCGTCGCTCTACGTTCACCTGACATCCTCGTATGCGTCGATGCGAATGCCGAGCGCCCCCCTAACGTCACGCGGGTGGTTAAGCTCTCCGTCATCGTGCCGTTCTACAACGTGCAGACATATGCCCCCGACACACTGCGAAGCCTTCGCGCGAACACCCGCGCCGACTTCGAGTTCGTGCTCGTCGACGACTGTTCGACGGACGGGACTCCGGAGATCCTTCAGCGCGCGGAACGTGAGCTTCCGGGCGCGGTTCTGATCAGACACGAACGGAACGGTGGGCTGGCCACCGCCCGCAACACCGGTCTGGACGCCGCCGGCGGCGAATACCTCACCTTTCTCGACGGCGACGACTGGCTGGCGCCCGGCCACTTCGAGCACCTGCTGAACGCCATGGAGCACCTGGGGTGCGACTTCGTTCGCACCGACCATGTGCAGTGCACGGGACATGCCCGCTCGATCCACCGGGTGCCCGTCGGCCGGCGCGGCGAGGTGCTGCGCCCGCGGGACGCGATCCTGCCCGCGTCCCGCTCGACGGCCGTCGACTACCCGTATGCCTGGGCCGGGATGTACCACCGGCGGCTCGTGGACCGCGGACTGCTGCACTTCACGCACGGGCTGCGCACCGCGGAGGACCGGCCGTGGATATGGCGGCTGCACCGGGAGGCGGATTCGTTCGCGGTGATAAGCCACCTGGGCATTTTCTACCGGCGCGGAATCGCTTCTTCGCTCACGCAGATCGGCGACATCAGACAACTCGATTTCATCAAGGCATTCGACCAGGTGATCGAGGAAACGACGAAGGACGCCGATGCGGAAAGGCTGCTGCCCAAGGCGGTCCGCACATATTGCGCGGTCATTTCCCATCACCTGGGATCCATTGAAAGGTACGAACCGGCCGTGGCAAGGAAATTGCGCACGATGAGCGCGGCCGCGCTGAAGCGTATGCCGCAGGACGTGCTGAACGAGGCCATCGACTCCATGGACGCCGACCGCGCCTCGCGACTGCGCAAGGTGCGCCGACGGCCCGCTCCTCTCTCCGTGGAGGCGGCATCCTGATGGCCACGACCCAGATCTTCTTCGCCTCCTCCCTCTACGGAGCGGCGACGCTCGCCGCCGCGATCGACAGTGGCGGCTTCTCCACCGCGGACCGCCGGCTGCTGCTGGTCTCCAACAACGCGGCGACACCCGAGACGACACCGGCCCTCGACGAGATGGCCGGCTTCGAGCGGCTGCGGGGCCGCTTCGACGACGTGCTCTCCTGGAACGGGACCATCTCGCCCTTCCACCCCGGCGGTTGGGCACCCCGCGGCGACGACGTGCCCCTGTGGGAGCGGTATCTGCGGCAGCTGTGGGAACTGGGCGACGACCGGATCGAGCTCGCCGTCGAATCCATCCAGGTCAACCCGGCACTGGCGGTCGCACAGCTCTTCCCCGACGCCGCGCTGGACGTGTACGCGGACGGGCTGATGAGCTACGGCCCCACCCGCAACAAGATCGACCCGCTGGTCGGCGAGCGGGTACGGCGGCTGCTGCACCTCGACCTCGTGCCGGGCCTGAAGCCGCTGCTGCTCGCGGAGTTCGGCGTGGAACCGCAGCTCGTGCCGACCGAGGCCTTCGTCAAGGTCGTCGGCGAGCTCTCCGACGCCGTGCCGGACGCCTGCGCCGGCCTCCCGGAGGCGCCGGCACTGCTGCTGGGCCAGTACCTCGCCGCCCTGGGCATCCTCACGCCGGTGGAGGAGGAGGGCCTGCACGTCCGGATGCTGTCCGGCGTGGCCGCGCTCGGTCACCGCCGGGTCGTCTTCAAGCCGCATCCGACGGCGCCGGCCGCGTGGACGCGGACTCTGGAGCGCGAGGCGGCGTCCCTCGGGGTCGAACTGACCGTGCTGGAGCGGCCGGTGCTCGCCGAGGTGCTGTTCAAGCAGATGCGCCCGGCGCTGGTGGCGGGATGCTTCTCCACCGCCCTGTTCACCGCGGGCGCCTTCTACGGCATCCCCGTCGCCCGGATCGGCACGGAGCAGCTCCTCGACCGGCTCAGCCCGTACCAGAACAGCAACCGGGTGCCGTTGACGATCGCCGACGCGCTGCTGCCGGACCTGGCCGCGGGCGGGTCGGGCCCGCCCGCACCGGCGGACGGGCAGGTCGCCGGGCTGCTCTCCGCGGTGGGCTTCGCGATGCAGCCGAAGCTACGGGCGGACCTGCGTCCGGCGGCCGAACGCTATCTGCGCGGCAGCCTCGGCGCGGGCACGGCCCGCTACTTCAAGCGCCGCCGCCTGACGGTGCTCGGGCTGCCGGGGGGTGTGCCGCTGCCCCGCAACAGGGCGGTACGGCGGGTGGTGCGGGGGCGGCGGATGCGGCGTGTCCTGAAGCGGGTGACGGCGCTGGGCTGACGCGTGCGGGCCGCTGCGCGGGGCCGTCGCCGGTCTGCCTGCGGGCCGCGGGCGCGGGGGCCGTCATGGCACCGCGCGTGCGGGCCGCTGCGCGGGGCCTGGTCCCCGACCCGCCCCTCCCCGCTGTACCGATGTGCGGCTCCGCCGCGTGGCGGGGCAGGCCCGAGACCCCGAACCGCGCTCCGTGCGGTGCCCTCGATCTCCCCCTACGACCTGGTGGCCGCGGGAAGTCCCCCCAGGCGGGCTGACTGTGTCGCCCGCCGGCTGTCGAGGCGGGTGGGCCCGGGGCGGCCCCCCGAAACACCGCGCGCAGCGCGGGGCGGGTCCGGGCGGAGCCCGGTTCAGGGGAGGGGCGGGGCGGGCAAGGTCATGTGCCGCTGAGGGAGAGCTTCACCGCGAAGCCCAGGAACAGCGCTCCCGCCGCCGACGTCGCCCCCGCCGAGAGCCGCCGCCTGCGGCGGAACGCGGCCGCGAGGTGGGTGCCGGTGAAGATCAGGACGCTCAGGTAGAGGACGCTCGCCAGCTGGGCCAGCGCGCCGAGCACCGTGAAGGAGAGCGCGGGGTACGCGTAGGCCGGGTCGACGAACTGCACGAAGAAGGCGATGAAGAACAGTATCGCCTTCGGGTTGAGCAGACTGATCACGAACGCCTTGCGGAAGGGCCGCTCCGCGGCCGGAACCTCCGCGCCGTCGGCGGTCTCCGCGGCGATCCGCTCGCCGCGGGTGCGCCACATCGACCAGGCCGCGCGGAGCATCCCGATCGCCAGCCACGTCAGATAACCGGCGCCGGCGTACTTCACGATCCCGAACAGCACCGCGTTGGCCTGGAGGAGCGAGGCGACGCCCGCGGCCGACAGCACCATCAGGACGGTGTCGCCGCACCACACGCCGGCAGCGGCCTGGTAGCCCGTACGCACACCGCGGCGTGCGGCGACGGAGAGCACGTACAGAGAGTTCGGCCCCGGCAGCAGGACGATCAGGACAAGTCCTGCGAGATAGGTCGGTAGATCGGTGACACCCAGCATGGGGCGGAGTGTCGCACATCGGTACGACACCCCGCCTTTCTGTTCCGTATGTCAGAAGGCGTCAGTGGGGACGTACGTGCCCCACACCTCGCGCAGCGCGTTGCAGACCTCCCCGACGGTGGCGCGCGCCTTCAGCGCGTCCTTCATCGGGTAGAGGACGTTGTCCGTGCCTTCCGCGGCCTTCTTCAGCTCGGCGAGCGCCGCGTCGACCGCCGCCTGGTCCCGCTCCGCCCGCAGCTTCGCCAGCCGCTGCGCCTGCTGCGCCTCGATCGCGGGGTCGACCCGGAGCGGCTCGTACGGGTCCTCGGTGTCCAGCGTGTAGCGGTTGACGCCGACGACGACGCGTTCGCCGGAGTCGGTCTCCTGGGCGATGCGGTAGGCGCTGCGCTCGATCTCGTTCTTCTGGAAGCCCTGTTCGATGGCGTTGACCGCGCCGCCGAGGTCCTCGACGCGTTCCATGAGGGCGAGCGCCGCGGCTTCGACGTCGTCCGTCATCTTCTCCACGACGTACGACCCGGCGAAAGGATCGACGGTGGCGGTCACGTCCGTCTCGTAGGCCAGCACCTGCTGAGTGCGCAGCGCGAGGCGGGCGGACTTGTCCGTCGGCAGCGCGATGGCCTCGTCGAAGGAGTTGGTGTGCAGCGACTGGGTGCCGCCGAGGACCGCCGCGAGGCCCTGGACGGCGACGCGCACCAGGTTCACCTCGGGCTGCTGCGCGGTGAGCTGCACGCCCGCGGTCTGGGTGTGGAAGCGCAGCATCAGCGACTTCGGGTTCTTGGCGCCGAACTCCTCCTTCATCACCCGGGCCCAGATGCGTCGGGCCGCGCGGAACTTGGCGACCTCTTCGAGGATGGTCGTGCGGGCGACGAAGAAGAACGACAGGCGGGGCGCGAAGTCGTCGACGTCCATTCCGGCGGCCACGGCGGTACGGACGTACTCGATGCCGTCGGCGAGCGTGAACGCGATCTCCTGCGCGGGCGAGGCGCCGGCCTCCGCCATGTGGTAGCCGGAGATCGAGATCGTGTTCCACTTCGGGATCTCGGCCTTGCAGTACTTGAAGATGTCCGCGATGAGCCGCAGGGACGGCTTGGGCGGGAAGATGTACGTGCCGCGGGCGATGTACTCCTTGAGCACGTCGTTCTGGATCGTGCCCGTGAGCTTGTCCGCGGGGACACCCTGCTCCTCGCCGACGAGTTGGTAGAGGAGGAGCAGCAGGGCGGCGGGCGCGTTGATCGTCATGGACGTGGAGACCTTGTCCAGCGGGATCCCGCCGAACAGCACCCGCATGTCGTCGATCGAGTCGACGGCGACGCCTACCTTGCCGACCTCGCCGTGCGCGATGGGCGCGTCGGAGTCGTGGCCCATCTGCGTCGGCAGGTCGAAGGCGACCGACAGGCCCATCGTGCCGTTGGCGATCAGCTGCTTGTAGCGGGCGTTGGACTCGACGGCCGTGCCGAAGCCGGCGTACTGGCGCATCGTCCAGGGCCGGCCGGTGTACATCGACGGGTACACGCCGCGGGTGAAGGGGTACCCACCGGGCTCGCCCAGCTTCTCTGCCGGGTCCCAGCCCTCCAGGTCCGCCGGTCCGTACACCGGCTCGATGGGCAGTCCCGACTCGGACTCGCGCGCCATGTGACTGTGCCTCCCGCTGGCCTACTGACAGGTAACAAACGTCTGCGACGGACTGTAGCGGCGGGCGTGCGAGGGATGGAGAGCCACGCCCTGGGAGCTTGCTCACAGAGCGTACCGGCGAAGCGGCCCGTGGCCCGCCCGTCCCCGAACCGTTACCCCCATGATGCGCGGGATTGCGCAACCGGGCAGGACGGGGATTTGTCTCATCAGGCACAGACATACGTGGGGGACGAGACAAGTGGGGGGCGACATGCTCAGGAAAGCCGGGATGAGAACGCTGGCCGCCGCGGCCGCGATGGCCGTGGCCGCGGTGACGGCCGGCTGCAAGGCGGAGGCCGCGACCGACGCGCCGACCGCCGGCAGCACGTCGAGCGCGACAACGACACCGTCCGCCTCCACTCCGCCGGCTTCGCCGTCACCGTCGGCGTCGGAGTCGGCCGAGCCGTCGGAGAAGCCGTCGCCGTCGCCGTCCACCGAGCAGCCCGCACCCAAGGTCCTGATGGCGCCCGGCGCCAAGGGCGAGCAGGTGCGTGAGCTGCAGGCACGGCTGGCGCAGATCGGCTGGTTCGACGACAAGCCGACGGGTATGTACGGGCCGGTCACCACCACGGCCGTGAAGGGCTTCCAGGGCAAGCGCGGTCTTCCCGCGACGGGCAGCACGGACACCGTGACCTGGCAGCGGCTGCTCGGCATGACGACGAAGCCGACGCGTGCCGAGCTGGACGGCAAGGACGTCAAGAAGCCGCAGGCGAAGCTCGACCCGCGCTGCATGAAGGGCCGGGTGATGTGCATCAGCAAGACCACCCGCACGCTGTCGTGGATGATCGACGGCAAGGTGCTGTCCACGATGGACGTGCGCTTCGGGTCGCAGTACACGCCGACCCGCGAAGGGGTGTTCAACGTGGGCTGGAAGTCCCGTGACCACGTCTCGACCCTCTACGACACGCCCATGCCGTACGCCATGTTCTTCAGCGGCGGCCAGGCGGTGCACTACTCCTCCGACTTCGCCGCCCGCGGCTACAACGGCGCGTCGCACGGCTGCGTGAACGTCAGGGACAAGGGCGCCATCGCGGCGCTGTTCGACCAGGTGCGGACCGGCGACAAGGTCGTCGTCTACTGGTGACGCGCGGGGCGCGGAAGCGGTGAAGGAAGAAGGGCGCGGGCGGGACCGGGGGAACGTGTCCCGCCCGCGCCATTGCGCTGAGCCGTAGGTACGGGGGGAACCCCGGCTCGTTGCGCCGCCGATGACCAGTCGGCTCACTATCTACTGCGCCGCAGCCGAAGAAAACGTCACACCCCGCGCCCGGCCCTGCGAAAGCGCAGGTCAGAGAGCTCGAACGGGGGCGGGCCGCCGGCGAGTCGGATTCGGTCGCCCGCGGCGTCAGGCCGGGTCGGGGACGAGCAGGTAGGAGACCTGCGGCGTGTCGGGGAGGAGTTGCGGCGCGCCCTCGAAGCTGCCCGAGTCACCGCCGGACCCGCCGGAGTTCTTCCCGCCGTCCTTGCCGTTCCCGTCGCGGTCGTCCTCGTCGCGATCGTCGCCTTCGTTGCCGTTCTCGCCGCCCGGGCTGCCGCCGTCGCCCGTGCCGCCGCCGAGCAGTTCGTCGCAGAACCGCTCCACCCGCTCGGCGCCTTGGGCGGCCATCTCCAGCCGGCGCTTGCGGTCCGCGTCGATCCGGCCGCTGCGGTAGTCACGGCATGCCTCGACGGACCTGCGGTACAGGTCGGCCTTCGACGGGTCCTCGCCGCCCGGCGTGGCCGCACCGTCCCCGGCCGGCAGGCCGGGCGTGCTCCCGCCCGTATCGCCGGGGGCCGGGGTAGTGCTGCCCGCCACGGGCGGCAGACCCGGCGGTGTGCCGGTGGCACCCGGCGGACGGGATGCCGCGCCGGCCTTCCCGCCGCTCGGCGACGGGGACGTGAGCGGTCCCGGTGTCGTCACGGCCGACACGGAGGACGCGGGTGCGGGACGGTCGTCGCCGAAGGTCGGCAGCACGCCGCTGCCTGCGGCGACGGCGACACCGCCGATGGCGCAGCCCGCGAACGCCGCCGCGATCCCGAACCGGACGGGCCGGGCGAATCCGACGCCGCGGGCCGACCGGCCGCCGCGACGGGAACGGGTCACCCGCACGGTCCCGAGCGAAGTCCCCGCCCGTGCCGTCGACTCGGCCCTGGCCTTGCGGAACGCGGCCATCGCGGCCGCCTCACCGGGCAGTTCGCCGTCTTCGTAGCCGTAGCCGGGGTTCCCTACCGCGCTGTCGAGGGTGGCGGCGAGTCGTGCGGCCTCGGCGCGGGCGCGTTCGTCCGCGACGTCGACAGGCTCGCCACGCAGCAGTCGCTCCGCCGCGTCCCTGTCAAGCCACTTGTACCGCTCGTCGGCCATCACATGTCCTTCTGCGTCCGCGGGCGTGAATGCGTCACACCGGCGGGTGCCGTCGCACCGGGGCGGGAGCCGCGCTGGGTGGGCAGTCCGCCCAGTTCCGAAGCGCTCTCCGAGGGGTCCTCCCCGCCCCGGCGAGTCACGTCCGTGGGGGGCCGGTCCCCGCCTTCGAAGGCGGAACCGTCGGCTCCCAGGAGTTCAGCGAGCCGCTTCAGGCCGCGGTGCGCGGCCGTCCGGACGGCCCCGGGCCGCTTGCCGAGAGTCTTGGCCGCGCTCTTGGCGTCGAGGCCGACCACGACCCGCAGTACGACCGCCTCGGCCTGATCCTGCGGCAGTTGGGCGATGAGCGCCATGGTGCTGCTGGTGGAGATGGACTCCAGCGCCTCGTCGACCGTGTCGGAGTCGGCGGCCCTGCCCGTCAGTTCCGTCTCGTCACCGCCGACGGCCGGCCGGCGGCCCCGCATCCGGATGTGGTCCAGCGCACGGTTGCGGGCGATCCGTGCGGCCCAGCCACGGAACCGGTCGGCGTCCCCGCTGAACCTGTCGAGGTCCCGGGAGATCTGGAGCCACGCCTCGGAGGCGACGTCCTCCGCGTCGGCGTCGCCGACGAGCGTGCGCACATAGCCGATCAACCGCGGATGCACGGCGCGGTACACAGTCCGGAAGGCGTCCTCGTCCCCATCCTGAGCCGCGAGCACGGCGGCGGTCAGCTCCGCGTCGTCCCCCAGCACTACCTCAACCCGTCGTTCCGTACCGCAGCTGGTCACCACTGCCGCGCTGTCCTGCGCGAATCAGCACGCTACGTCCTTTTACGGTCCCACGTCCACGCCTCGTACAACCCGCAACGAGTTTGCCACTCGGAGCGGTGTGACAGAAACAGCACTCTCGGCGCTGAGGTTAGTACGGGGCGCCCTCGGGCCCCCGCCACGAACGACGACCGGGGCCTCTCCTGTGGGGGGTGGCGGCCCCGGTCGTCCTTTTGGGCCGGTGGACGTGCCCCGGCGGCCGGTTCCGCATTCACCAGGGGTGGCCGGACGGCTCCCTGGCGGACACGTCACCGCAGAAGGCCCGTTCCCTCCGCGTGCTCTCCGGACGCCGGGTCACCGCCTTGCGGGCCGGGCGGCAGCACCACGGCCGTGGTCGGCAGGTCCGGCACGTCGCGCGCGGTCAGTACACCGAACCCGGCATCGGGGAAGAACAGCTCCGCCTCCCGTTCGACGAACCGCATCCGCCGGGCCAGGGCGTCCGCCCGTACGTCGCTCATCGGCCGCCCGAGGAGCGGCACACCACCGTGGCCGACCGACGCCGGCCGCGTGAACGCGATGCGCACGACGGTGTCGTCGGCGTCGTACGTGAGCACGACCCCGGCCTCGAAGAAGTTGTCCTGGCCGGCGCCGCCGAACTCGGGGACGGACCCGATTCCGCCACCGAGCAGCCGTCGCATGTCCGCGCGCGCCGATCCGAGGCGTACCGGGCCGATGCCGCGGTGCGCGACGACCTCGGCGGGCCCGGCCGTCGCCGGGCGGGAGCCGCCCGGCGGCTCGAAGAACTCGAACGCGTCGTCGCCGACGGCGGTGGCCCGCAGCCGCACGCTCTCGAAGCCGTCCGCGTCCTGCGCCGTACCGCCGAGCACCACACCGAGGGCGGGCAGCGTCCACCCCTCCGCGTCCCCGGCGGCCTTCACCTCGTGTCCCAGGCCACGGAGTTCCGCGACCACCTCGGCCTCGGGCCGCCCGAGCAGCACGATCCCGTCCAGGGTGACGGGTGCGGGCGACGCCACCTCCACGGCGTGAAGGACACCGGCGTCGTCGTACTCGAGGAACTCGAAGAAGCCGTCACCGCGTCCTTCACCGTCCTCGTGTCCGCCCGCCGCCGTGACGTACATGTCCGTCAGGGTGGCGTCGGCGGCGCGCCGGAAGGCGGAGTCCGGCGCACCTCTGGCCGCTCGTACGGAGGCCCGTGTCTGCCCGAAGCGGGCACCGGACAGGCCGACGCGAGGAAGTATCTCCACGTACCGCCCGAATCTCCTCGATGTCCGCTCTGTTCTGTCAGCCGATCGCGATGCGCGGGTTCGCGGACGGCTTGACCCAGCCCATGAACTGCTCCATCGTCGCGCGCGGCACCGACACGCAGCCGGCGGTGGCGCCGCTGCCGTTGACGTGCAGGAAGATCCCCGCGCCCCGACCGGGAGTGGCCGGCCAGCGGTTGAAGTTGATGACCAGGGCCTTGGCGTACTGCGTCGGGTAGTTGATCAGGTGCTCGCTGCCGCGGTCGCCGGACTCGGTCAGCGGGAAGTCCGCGCCCGCCTCGGTGTGCATCGAGTTGTAGAACTTCGACTCCGGGTCCTGGACCCACCAGTGGCTGTCGTTGACCTTGGTGTACGGCATGGCGGTGCCGCTCGACTCGACGCCGAAGCCCTCGGTGATCGTGTAGGTGCCGGTGGGGGTGGTGTACGTGTTCTGCCGGCGGGTGGCGCCGTCGGTCACCCCGTTCGATCCGACGCGTCCGGCGCTCGTCGAGAACTGCGCCTTCCAGCCGGCGGAGCCCTTCTGCCAGGCGGTGACCGTGGCGTACGAGCCGCGGGCCTTGACCGTGATGACCTGGGTGGCGTTGCCGACGTTCACCGGCACGGGGAAGTCAGGGGTGGAGGGCGCGGCGGGCTCGTCACCAAGACCGCTGCCCGGGCCCGCGTTGCCGCCGCTCGTGGCCGTGGCCGTGGCCTTCGGGGCCGTGCTGCCGGAGGCCTTGGCCGAAGCGGAAGGGGAGGCCGAGCCAGAGGGTGATGCGGAGGCGGACGGGGAGGCCGAAGCGGACGCGGACGCACTGGGCGACGCCGAACCACCCGTCACCTCCTTGTCCCCCTGCGCCGCCGCACCGGCCGAGGCGGCGGCAGAGCCGGCCGGCTCCTCACCCCCACCACAGGCCGACACCAGCGACATCACGCCGACCAGGGCGAGCGCGGACGAGAACTTAACGGAGGAGCGCAGCACGGATGATCCTTGGCTCGTCGGAACAGTGGCGGCACCACGTGCCGCACCTCAAGGCTGGCCGGTTATACATCGCCGACCCGGCCGAAAACCAGGCGACAGACATACTGGACACAAGTGGCCCAGGGGGCGAACGCCGTTGTCCGTGGCCCGCGCTACTTTCCCTTCCCGTCCGTTCCGTCCTCACGGACGAAGAGTCGAGGAGCAGCCACCGTTCGCGCTCCTCTGCCCGACGGGAGTGGCGCGGGCGGCCGCGTTCCTCGGCGGGCTGCCGTTCGACGCGCTCCGGGACCGCACCGGTCGCCTTCCCCGCGCCGTTTCCCGCCCGGGACGAGGCGGACGTCAAGAACGTCTTCTCGAGCACCCACTCGGGCCTGCTCACCTTCTGTGCGAAGGCGGCGGCGAGGGGCGACGCCGGATCAAGGCGTTCTGGTACTGAGCCCGTCGCGGAGGCGCGTGGCCGGTGCGGTCGGCCGTCACAGGTCGCCGGCCCCGGTCCGGGGGCCGGCTAGCCGCGCAGATCCGCGGGGAGCTCGATCCTGCCGTCGTACGCGCCCTGGTTCTCCATGGTCACCTGCTGCTCGAAGGCCATGTCCTGCCCGTTGTACGGAATCAGGAAGCCGAAGTCGAGGCGGTGACTCTTGATCCGGTACGTCTTCGCGTCCAGGAGCAGCACCTCCTCGAGGCCGGAGAGGGTCAGCCGCGCGTCGTCCACCGGGATGCCGGCCTCGCGGAGTTGCTCGGCCGTGGGCTCGAACTCGCGCTTCGCCTTCTTGGCCCAGGCCCGCTGCTGGACGGCGCTCAGCTTCTGCTTGCCGCTCGTGACACGGAGTTCGACCGTGCCGCCGCCGTCCTTCTCGGTCACCTTGACGTCGCCGCCGACGGCCTGCGCGTACATCCGGAACTCGTGGATGACCGCGATCGGGTCGTCGGCCTTGTTCCGCATCTCCGGATCGGCGGGTGACACGGTCTTCCACTCGGCCGAGTCTTCCTTCAGATGGCCCGCGTCGCCGATGACGTACAGCTCCTCGGACTTCTTCTTGCCCTTGCTGCTGGTGCTGACGCCCTGCGAGTGCAGCGCCGCCCGTCCGACGGCACGCCTTACGGTGCCCTCGTAGGTCGCGGCGCTCTTCTGACCCTGGGACGTCAGCCCCTCCTCCCCCTTCACGGAGAAGGACCAGGCCGGCTCCTCGGCCATCGCCTTCTCGGCGAGGGCGAGGAAGTCCTCCGCCGTCTCGGGTGCCTCGGCCCGTTCGGAAGAGACGGGTGACGGGGACGACGCTGCCGCCGTCTCCCGGCTCCCGGCCGGCTCCGCCTCCTCGCCGCACGCCGTCAGCGTGAGCGCGAGCGGGAGCGGGAGGACGAACACGGCGGCACTCCGGATGGTGCGGGTTCGCATGGGCGGCTTCCTTACGTCACGACGGGGCGCGGACTGTACAACAACTCCCGCTACGTGATCACCCCGGCGGACATTCCGGGCAACCCACCTCCGAGGCCGTCACTCTTGGAGGGGCGTCACGTCAGCGCGAGCCCGCCGAACGCCTCTTGGAGAGCGGGAAGGCCGATCGCCTCCGAGGGCGCCAGGCATATGTGCCCCGAAGGATGCCCCGGCGTACCGCAGTTGAGGTCGCCCGTCCCTGGGGCGGCCACCCGGTGAACCACTGAAAGGAGTTCGTCAAGTCGGAGTGCAGGCTCTTCCCGTTCGTCCATGGCGGACATTGAAACGGACGCCGCCGACATCGGCCCGGGCGGCCGCGCCATGATGTCGCCCGTGTCGAGGGCTGCTCGCGGGGCCGACGTACGACGACACACCCACCCACCGGCGGCAGTTCTACTGGCCCAGCCGCTGCAGCCCGGACACGGACCAGGAAAGGCACATGAACTACCCCCATGTACCCGTACGGCTGCTCGCGCATGAGTCCCTGCCCGGCATCACCGAGGCACTGGGGAACCTGGACGGCTGGCTCCTGCGCGACGGCGCACACTGGCTCGTGACCCGACACGAGGGAACGATCACCACGCATAGGCTCAGCACCGATCGCTCTCAGGTGGTCGCTGCCCGCGCCACGTGGAGCGACCCCGTTCCTGACGGGCCCAGTCTGTACTGCTCACCGCTGCCCGAGGGCGCCCTGGCCATCAGCAGCCGGCAGGCCGTCACTGTCTACGAGGCCGACCGAACCGTCCGCTGGGAGCACCGCCACGGGGACTGGGAGCATTCGCCTGAGGCCTCCGGCGCGTGCACGCCCGACCCGGCCGGCCGTGTCCTTCTGGCGACCATGGCCGGACCTCTCGGAGCCGACGGGCTCTCCCCGGGCGACATCTGCCGCGCCCTCGACCTGGCCACCGGCAAGGTGCTCGCCGAGCACGTCCTGCCGTCCCGCGCCGCAGCGTACGAGTTCCAGGGGTTCCCTGACGCGCGACCCGAGGTTCTTCTCACCGCCTCCATGGGTCAGGACGGCACCCTGTGTTTCCTGGTCACCCACACGGACGGCGGGCTCGACGTGCGGGCGACCGGCACCGTCACGGAAGCCTACGTCGGCGTCGGCCCGGAGGGAGCGCTGGTCATCCAGGACATCGGCGGCGGATACCTCTGCCGGACGCAGGACGGCGCCGACGACGTGATCACCGAGGCCGGCGATGTCCTTCCGGACGAAAGGGTCTTCGTCGGCTACTCCCCGGGCTTCGTCGACGACAAGCGGATTCTGGTCGTAACGGCCGAGGAACCGTGGGCGGAGGAGGGCGCCCACCTCCTCCTCGACGCCCACACTCTCAGGCCCCTGGCCGAACTCGACTACCCGCGGACGCCGGGGGTCACTGCCGTGCCGCTCGGCGACGGCACGTGGCTCGTCCGCGAGGACGAGACGGTGCAGCGCTGGACGACCGCCTGATCCGGATCGCCCTCGATCAAGGGTTCGTGCGAATTCTGCGCCGCAGCTCCTCGCCGGGAACAACAGGCACTTCATGGCTCCCGCCCTGTCCTGGCCGGAGCCGGCCGCAGCCCCCTGACCCCCACTCCGCCAGCTCGCACCACACGGTCTTGCCGCCGGGCCCCTGCCCCACTCCCCACCGCACGGCCAGCGCGTCGAGCAGAGCGAGGCCCCGGCCCGACTCGTCGTCGGCGGCCGTCGCGCAGAGGACGGGCAGGGCACGCGGGTCGGGGTCGGTGACCTCCAGTCGCGTACGGCCGCTGCCGCACGACACCCGGACCGTCACCGGCGTTCCCTCACCGACGTGGCGGATCACGTTGGTGAGGAGCTCGGTCGCGCAGAGCTGGAGGTCGGCGCCGTAGTCGCGCAGGGCGCGGCGCACGCCGGACACGGCGGCCGGGGTCGCGAACAGTCCGAGCGTCAGGGGCGGCCGGCTCATCACGCGACTCCCCTGCGGAGGGCGGCGACCAGCGTCCGGGCGGTCAGGACGTTGCAGTTGCCGAGGGAGATCAGCGGCCGGGTCGGGTAGCGGGCGGCGAAGGTCGGCAGGTCGACGCGGAGGGACGGGAGCGTGATGCCGTGCTCGGCGAGGGCGGCACGCAGCTCCTCCACGCAGTCGTCGGCTTCGGAGTGGTCGTACATCGGCGGGTTTACACCTTCCAGTGCGCTGTGTGACGAACTGCTCACAGCGTCACGCCGGGCCGCGTAGCGTGAAAGAGGTTCGGGATCCCCGCCCTGAACTGCGCGTATGCGCGGTGCAGTTGGTACGGGCCGGGGAACACCGGGGAACGGGCGGTACACGGCACCAGGGACGGTGGGCGATGGGGCAGCGCAAGGACATCGACGGCTCGGCGAGCGTCCCGACCTTCTACGGCAGCGAGTTGCGCTGGAAACGGGAGGAGGCGGGCCTGACCCTCCAGCAACTGGTCGAGGGCAGCTTCTACGGCCCCAGCCACCTCAGCGAGATCGAACGCGGCACGCGCCGGATGCCGGCGGAACTGGCCGAGCACGTGGACACCGTGCTCGGCACGGACGGCTTCTTCAAGCGCCGCTGCGAGGACGTACGGAAGGCGAAGCGGCGGGGTCACGCGAGCTACTTCGAGCGGGTGCTGGAGGCGGAGAAGCATGCCAAGGCAATCGAGGAATGGTGCCCGACCCTGATCCCGGGCCTGCTTCAGACCGACGCTTACGCACGCGCCCTGGTGCAGGCCGCCATGCCCCTTGCGCTGGACGGGGAGGTGGAGGAGAAGGTCAGTGCCCGAATGGCACGAGCCCGCCTCTTCGAGGACAATCACAAGACCCCGATGTACTGGGCGATCCTGTCCGAGGTGCTACTGCGACAACCGGTCCTCCCGCCGGAGCAGACAGCCGAACAACTGGAGCACATCGCAGCGCTGGCGCGTCGACGCCGGATCGTTCCCCAGATCCTTCCGTGGAACTGCGGGCCGCACCCTCTCATGATGGGCATGGCGAAGGTCATGACCTTCCCCGACGCCCCGCCATTGGTCTACCTGGAGTCGCAGCACAGCGGGGACACCATCGACGATCCGGCCCTCGTGGAGGAGTACCGCAGGTCGTACGATCTGCTCAGGGCCGCCGCACTGCCACCGGAGGCGTCCCTCGCCCTGATCGAGGAAACGGCTGAGGATGTTCGAAATGGCAAGCATCGGCATTGACTTGAGCACCGCCGTCTGGCGCAAGAGCACCTACAGCAACGGCACCGGCGGAGACTGCGTGGAGGTCGCCGAGGCCTTCCCCGGCGCTGCCCAGTGGCGCAAGAGCACCTACAGCAACGGCGACGGCGGCGACTGCGTCGAGGTGTGCGACGCCCACCCCGGCGTCGTCCCCGTCCGCGACTCCAAGGTCCCGAGCGGCCCGGTCCTCACCGTCACGGGCCCGGCCTGGACCGCCTTCGTCTCGTCCCTCAAGTAGGCCGCCACCGCGTGACGCAACCGGTGGACGTCGGCCTTTCGACGCCGTCCGGCTCCGCCTGGCCTGCCCGAACCCTGCCGAGGGACCAGCACGAAACGTCACGCACCGAGGCGGATACCCTCTGCTGGCCCGCCCGGCCGTCGGGCGGCTCGAGGGAAGGGCGTTCGCGTTCATGCGGCAGCGGAGAGCGGGAAGCGGCCTGAGAACCGCCGCCTGGGTGCTCGTACCACTCGGACTGGTCCTGATGCTCGGCGGCATCGGGTACACCTGGACGAACTACGAAGGCGCCACCGTCATGAGCGAGGCGATGTCGCCCACGCACCGTCCGGGCGAGCGGCTGCTCATCGAGCGTACGGACGCGGGCGAGATACGCAGGGGCGACATCGTGCTCGTCGACGTGCCGGAGCGGTATCAGAGCAGGCCGGTCCTCCAGCGGGTCATCGGGGTCGGCGGCGATCACGTGGTGTGCTGCGACGGGGGCCGGATCGCGGTCAACGGGAAGCCGGTCGACGAACCGTATGTGATGCGCGGCGAAGTGAACGCGGGCACCGGAGAATACGACGTGACAGTGCCCGACGGGCGGCTGTTCCTTCTGGGCGACCACCGGGCCAACTCGAACGACTCGCGCTTCTTCCTCGGCGAGCAGTCGGGCAGCGTCGCGGCATCCGGAGTGCACGGGCGCGTGCAGAACGATTCCACCGTGCCGGTGGTGCTGGCAGCGCTGGGAATCCTGGGCATCGTGATGATCCTTGTCGGGACGGGCCTGGGAATCGGCGGGTACGTGGCCGGGCGCCGCGACCGGCGACCGGTCGAGGCTGCTCCACCGTGGCCGGTGGCCTGACCCCGAGTAGCTTCGGCCTGTCCCGCGTCCCGCTGTTCAGGGAACGTGCGGCGGAACGAACGGGCTCGGCACCTGCGTCCGGACGACCACGATGAGGCCCGCCTGCACGAGACACAGCATCCAGTCGCTGCGCCACCTGCGCGCCACCGCGGCCGTGGCGGCAACGGCGCGTCGGCGCGGCCGCCGTGGAGGCGCAGGCCGATCAGGGGTGCGCTGGCTTCATACACGAGAAGGGGCAGCACTTCGACACCGGTTCGGGAGGCACTGAGGTGTCGGGCCAGAACAAGATGTTCGCAAGTTCCGACAGCGCCTGGCCTCCCTGGCGGACAGAGTGCGGCCGTCGCCCCGCTCCTCCAGGTCCTTCGCCTTCACTTCGCTCGGGGCCTTCCACCTGGACCGGCGACTACCTGTAACTAGGCGACGAGGTGATCCAACCTCGCCCTGTCCTTGACGGCGGAGGCGAGCTCGGCCCCCGGGGCGTTGGGCCCAGATGCGGGCGTGACGACGGCGACAGCCGGTGTGGCGAAGGCGGCTTCGGGGGCGGGCGCAGCGACCGGGGTAGCGATTGCGGCGACGATGGCGAGGATGGCGGCAGCGCGCAGGGTCCACTTCAGCACGATGATGCTCCGATCTTGACGTGTGATGGCAATGTGCGTCGATCGTCGCCGCCGATCCGGTGTCCGGGGATCGTCCGAGGTCGCTGACCGCCTCCCCCGCACGGGGGAGGCGGCCGGCCGCGGGGGGCCTCCCGTCCTCGTGAACATCGACCCTGGGCAGATCGGGCCGCCCCCCAAACTCGTGAACAACCGCTGTCACGACTCGTGAACAAAGCCAGTGCGCCGATCCCGAGGACTTCGCCACCACACGTCCCTCGTCGGACAGCAGAGGCATGCGCAGGCCTCTGTCGCGGGCGAACTTCTCGTGTCTGTCGAGCCCTTGGGGGCTGATGCCCCACACGGTGGCACCGGCGGACCTGAGTTGGGCCGGGCCGTCGGAGTACGAGCACAGCTGTGCGGTGCACACGGGGGTGTCGTCGCCGGGGTAGAAGGCGAGGACGAGAGGCTTGCCGCGCTGCTCGCGCAGGTTGTGGTCCCGGCGGTGAAAGGTGCCGCCGTCCAGGTGCCCGCCGGGCAGGCGGAAATCACCGACGATGTCCCCGATCTTCGGGGTGCTTGCCATGAGGTACCTCGATTGCTGATCGATGCGGGGCGCCCCGGATCAGGCAGGAAGGGTCATCAGGAGCAAGGGGGCGGTGGTGGGCCGGGGGGAGCCTCCGGCGGGTTCGAGGGTGAGGCCGACGGCGCCCGCGTCGGCGGGGTTGCCGGTCAGGACGACGGTGCCGTCGCCGTGGAGGAGTCCGGCCGGGCGCATGGTGCCGTCCTGGTCCAGCCACAACTGGTAGGTCTTGCCCGCGCCGGGGGCGGGCAGGTTGGCGGCGGTGAAGACGGCCCTGTTCTGCCGCTCGGAGGCGACGACGGCCGTCAGGGCTCCGTTGGCGGCCCGTCCCTGGACGGTGCGTGCATCCGGGGCTGCCAGCACGGCACTGATCGCGTCCAGTTGCCGCTGAGCCTCGCGGGCTTGCTGCGTGAGTTCCCGCCCGTTCCCCAGCTGCCACACCGTCACGCCGCCGAGTAGGGCGGCAGCCACGCAGGCGGCCAGAGCCAGCGACAGGGCCCTGCGGCGCAGCAGGCCGCCGAGGGCGGGTGCGGCGGCGGGTCCGGGGATGCGCGGCGGCAGCTGGCGCACGCCATCGATGGCGGCCATGGCCTGTGCCTTGGCTGCAGTAGGCGGTGGCTGGGCCACCGCTGCTGCCAGGCGTGCCGCGGTCGCCTCGAACTCGGCGGCTTCCAATCGGCAGGCCTCGCACGCCTCCAGGTGGTCTTCGAAGGCTCCGCGTTCACCTGCCTCGAGTGCGCCCAGCGCGTAGGCGGCAACCAGGGTGTGGGCGTCGGTGGCGTGGTGTCTCATGTGGTCACCCCCATGCAGTCGCGGAGCCGGATCAGCCCGTCGCGCATGCGTGTCTTGATCGTGGGAAGAGGCGTGCGCAGGGCTTCGGCGACCTCACGGTAGGTCAGCCCCCGGTAGTAGGCGAGGGTCACCGCCTGGAGTTGCAGTTCGGTCAGGCCACGCAGGCAGCGGCGCACTTGCTCGGACTCCAGGCGGGTCTCGACCTGCTCGGCGACCTCGTCGAAGGCGGTGGCGTGCTCGCGGGCGGCCTGGACTTGTTCGCGGTCGGTGGCGGCCTGGGCGGAGCGGACCCGGTCCACGGCCCGCCGGTGGGCGATCGTCGCCGCCCACGTCGTCACCGTGCCGGCGTCGGGCCGATAGCGGGCGGCCTGCCGCCACAGGTCGATCATGACCTCCTGGGCGACCTCCTCGGACTGCGCCCGATCGCGTACGACCTTGACCACGATCCCGAAGACGATGGGCGCGAGCGCGTCGTAGAGGGCGGAGAAGGCCTGTTTGTCGCCGTGGGCGACCTTGTCCATGACATGGGTCAGGTCGGTGCGGTCTGCGGCCGGTCCGGGGCCGAGGGGGAGCGGCTGGTTCACCTGCGGGGCTCCGGCCGTGGAGAGAAGGCGCAGGGGCGGCCGGGAAAGGCCGCCGGTGGGCGGGGTGTCCATCGCATGCCAGTCCTTGACGTGTCTCTCAAGCGTCGGCCTGACCGCCCCGCGGGTCTGGTCCGGCCACCGCAGCAGGTGGGCGTGTCAGCAGTTCTTCGTAGCGGTCGGGCGTGCGGATGGGAGGGTGCTTCGTCGCCCGGTCAGGGCCCGGCCGTCCCGGGAGAGGACCGGAACGACAGCGGTCGCGGCCGGGCGGACGATGGCGGCAGCGTGCCGAGTCACAGCACCGCCCGTGCCGGCGCCGGCCCGCGAGAACGGCCGTATCGCTGAACCTCCCGCCGGCCGTGCTGGTGCTGTGCGGGCGGCGCGCGCTGCGGCCGCCCGCAGGAGCACGGCCGGCGACAGATGGGCCCGGCCGGCTCGTGCGCTCGAGCACCGGCCGCGCCGGGTCCGGACCGGCTGCCTCGTCCTTCTCGCCCCGGAGCGGCCTGCGCGCTTGCTTCTCAAGGCAACACCGGCGAGCGGTTTCACCCTTTAGGAGGTCGGACCAATCCGCCGGGCGGGGGCTGCCGAATGGAGGCTGTGAGCAGCTTCCGCAGCAAACTCGTCCGCGCCGCGCCGGGCGCGCCGGCCGGACTCCTGGCCGCCTTCACGGCCCTGGCCGTGGCCGAGCTGGTCGCCGGACTGGTCCGGCCCGCAGCCGGGCCCGTGACCGTGGTGGGCGGCGCGGTGATCGACCGGACGCCTGCCGCGGTGAAGGACTTCGCGATCCGCACGTTCGGAGAGAACGACAAGGCCGCCCTGCAAGTGGGGATCCTCGCGATCCTCGCCCTCATCGCTGTCGGTCTGGGCATCCTCGCCCTTGTCCATCGGCGTGCCGGTGCTGCGGGGGTTCTGCTGTTCGGGGTCGTCGGCGCCGCGGCGGCCCTCAGCCGCCCCGACTCCACCGGCACCGGTGACGCACTGCCCTCGATGGCGGGAGCGGTCGCGGGAGCCCTCGCCCTGTACGTGCTGGCGTCCAAAGCCGCACCCGTCCCTGCCCCGGCCGGTGCGGACGACCGGAGAGCCACCGGGAGGTGGAGCAGACGCGGGTTCCTCACCGCGGCCGGTGTGACCGCCGTCGCGGCGACCTCGGCCGGCGCACTGGGCCGGTACTTCACCGGTCGGCAAGGCCAGGGCGCCATCGCCTCCCGGGAGAACCTGGTCCTGCCCGAGCCTGCCTCGCCGGCCCCCGCGGTCCCCGCCGGCGTCCGGTTGAAAGTTCCGGGCATCACGGCCTTCACCACCCCCAACTCCGACTTCTACCGCGTCGACACGGCCCTGACCGTGCCCAAGGTCGACGCCGGCACCTGGCGGCTGCGCATCCACGGCAAAGGGGTCACCCGGCCGCGCGCCTACACCCTCGACCAGCTCCTCGCCCGCCCCCTGATCGAACGTGACATCACCCTCACCTGCGTCTCGAACGAGGTCGGCGGCCCCTATATCGGCAACTCCCGCTGGCTCGGCATCCCTCTCGCCGACCTCCTGGAGGAAGCCGGCGTCCGGCCGCCGTCGAAGGGCGGGCGGGCGGATCAGCTGGTGGCCCGCTCCGTGGACGGCATGACGCTCGGCTCCCCGGTGGAGGACGTGATGGACGGCCGCGACGCCATCCTGGCGGTCGGCATGAACGGCGAGCCGCTGCCCTTCGACCACGGCTTCCCCGTCCGCATGCTCGTGCCCGGCCTCTACGGCTACGTCTCGGCATGCAAGTGGGTCGAGGACATCGAGCTCACCACCTTCGACGCGTACGACCCCTACTGGGTGAAGCGGAAGTGGGCCCGCAGGGCGCCCATCAAGACCCAGTCCCGCATCGACACCCCCAAACCCTTCGCCCGCCCGGCGGCGGGCATCGTCACCATCGCCGGGGTCGCCTGGGCCCAGCGCCGTGGCATAACCCGCGTCGAGGTACGGGTCGACGACGGGCCCTGGCAGGAAGCCGACCTCGCCGCGCAGGACACGGTCGACACGTGGCGCCAGTGGTCCTACCGCTGGAAGGCCGCCCCCGGCGGCCACACGATCACCGTCCGCGCCACCGACCGCACCGGTCAGGTGCAGACCGAGCAGCGCACACGCACCGTCCCCGACGGGGCGAGCGGCTGGCAGAGCGTCTTCGTCACCGTCTCCTAGACCACCGGACCAGGCCGGCAGGCCGGCCCGGGCAGCACAACCCACCGCTGAAAACCTCTACAAACAGACCCACCAGGAGTGCAAGATCATGAACAGCATGAAGATCCGCCGTACCGCGATCGCCGTCGCCGCGGCCGCCCTGCTGCCCCTCTCCCTGGCCGCGTGCTCCGACTCCGGCGGCGACGCCAAGGCCGCCCCCAGTGCGGCCGCCGAGGACGCTGCCAAGACCGACGAGAGCACCCCGGCGGGCGACCCCATGACCGGCGATCAGCCCTTCGGCCCCGCCTGCGCCGGCGTGCCCAAGGAAGGCGCGGGCTCCTTCGACGGCATGGCCAAGGACCCGGTCGCCACTGCCGCGTCGAACAACCCGGCCCTGTCCACCCTGGTGACCGCGGTGAAGCAGGCCGGCCTGGTGGACACCCTGAACAACGCGAAGGACATCACGGTCTTCGCCCCGACGAACGACGCCTTCGCCAAGATCCCGAAGGCCGACCTCGACAAGGTCCTCGCCGACAAGGCGACCCTGACGAAGATCCTCACGTACCACGTGGTCGGGCAGAAGCTCACCCCCCAGCAGCTGGAGAACGGCAGCTTCGAGACCCTCCAGAAGGGCATGGTCACCACCAGCGGTTCCGGTGAGGCCTACAAGGTCAACGACACCGCCAACGTGGTCTGCGGCAACGTCAAGACCGCCAACGCCGACGTCTACATCATCGACACCGTCCTCATGCCGAAGTAAGGACTTCGCACGAGGTCCGCAACCCCCGTTGGCCCTGCATCCCGTCCTCCTCAAAAGGGCCCAGGGCCACCGGCTCGACCACGGCTTCCAGCAGCAGGACCGTCGGCCCGGGCGCAGCACGGTGCTGCGCCCCGGCCGACCACGGCGGGCTGTGTCTGCTTCTGGCTGATGGGCAGAGCCAGGTCGTCCAGCACCGGAGCGATCTGCTCCGGGCGGGCCCTCGCCCCGCCCGAACCGAGCCGGAAAGCGTGCACGAACCAGTTGCCCGACCTCTACGGGATCGCCGACCTCGAGAGCAGCTTCACCGCGCTCGATCATCTAATCGGCCGCCCGTGGCGATTCGCTCTCAAACGTGCAGAGGTGGGCGTCCTGCCAGCAGGACGCCCACCTCTTTCACACCTCAGCCACAGACCTCAGGAACGGAACCCTGATGTCTCGTCCCAAGGGATTCCATGCCATTCCGTCAGGGCGTAAGCCATGAGGCGGTCATTGAACACAGGATCCGTCACCCCACTGAGAATAGTGGTCAACATCAGATCCTTGCCACGGATGGCATCTTCTCCCAATACGGAACGTGCTTCCTCGAGGAAGATGTCGAGAATCTCACCCCCGACGCTCACTTGGACGTACTGCTCGAGGACCGGTTCGGCAGGGCGGGAAATGCGGACCGTGCTACTCGCCCAGCCATCTCCCTCCTTCACCTCACCGCTGGAGACATCCGCATCCTCGTCGCGTAGGTGAGCCAGAAGAACGTTCAGCGCCTCCAGTGGAGATCGCCCTCCCGACTCCCCGAGGGCGCCGCACTCGAAAGCCATTCTTCCCTCCTCCGCACATCAGTCGTCAAAAACATAGTTGATGACGATCCCGAACCTTTTCTCGAGGTACCTGTCCTTCAACGCCTGAATGGGCTTCTTCCCTGCGTTCCCGGACTTGGTCTCGATGTAGTGACTGACGTTACCGCTTCCGTCCAACAGCCCGATGTCGTACTTGCGGTCACCCCAGGGAGTGGGGAACGTCAGGCGATCCGGATGCGTCGCGTCGGTGATGACGCTCAGCCCACGCTGACGGAAGGAGTCTGCGACGTGGTCGCGGTAGGCATCGCCGACCAACTGGTTGAGCTGCGCCTGAGAAATGCCCAGAAGGCGACACAGCTCCTTGTCGTCGTTGTGGACGAGTACCGTCGTATCGCCTGCGAGGACGAAGTACGTGTGCTGGCCCTCGACGGTGAGATTATGGACACGCTGGGTCCGCTGGGACTCGTCGATCGCGGTGATCTGGGCCCAGGCGCCGGTGGAGGTCTGGAGCCGCATTCCGGGCTCGAGGTCCTCGGCATTCACCCACTTGCCGAAGTCCGGCAGCCAGAAGGGGTGCTCGTCCGTGGCCGTGATGGTCGCCGGCTTGGCTTCTCCCTTCGTGCCGTCGGGGTCGACGGTGAGGGTGATCAGGTGCTTCAGTCCGTCACCGGTGATGGTGTCGGTGACCTTGCGGGCCTGGAGTTCGCCGGTCTCCGGGTCGGAGGCCAGGACGTACTCGCCTTCCTTGACGTCCTCGATGGCCTTGGTGGACCCGTTGCCCATGAGCACCTTGGTGCCGGGAATGAAGCTGTTCTTCTTCTTCGCCTTCGGGCACTGACAGTCGCACTTCTGTTTGCCCTTGGGCGTGGACTCCTTCTTGTGCTTGGGCTTGGACTTGGGCTTTGCCTTCGTCTCGTCCTGCGGCTTCTTGTGCTTCGGCTTGGCATTGGGCGCCTTGTTGCCGCCCTTGATCGCGTCTGCGGCCTTCGCGCCCTTCTTCGCGTACTTGGCCGCCGTCGCCGCCGCGCCCACGCCGGGGATCGCCGCAGCCATCGACAGCGCCGCGTCCTCGTAGTTGCCCTCCGCCGCGTACCAGATGCCGTTCGCGACATCCGCGACCTCGCCGATCACCGGCACCATGCCCGCCACGTCCAGGGCCGCGTGGCCCACGTCCGAGAGCGAGATGTCGATGCCGAAGAGGTGGCCGTCGAGCTCCACGAAGGAGATCGGGTTGCCGCCGGCGAACGCGTAGCGGTTGCCGGTGTACGGGTCGGTGGCCAGGGACATGTCGTCCAAGGCGCCGCCGTACATGTCACGGGTCAGGAAGCGGTTCAGGCCCGGGCTGTAGTTGCGGAAGCCCATGTCGTACGTGCCCGAACCGGTGTCGTGCCGGTGCGCGTTGTACCGGTACTCGTTGTACGACTCCTTGTCCGGGTTCGCCGCGTCCGGTTTGTCCGCGCCGGTGAACTTCGACTCGTCGTCCGAGCCGTAGGCCGTGTAGCCGTATGTCGCCCGTGTGTTGCCGTCCTCCTTCGTGATCGCCTCGACGTCACCCTTCGGGTGGTAGAGGTACTGGGAGTACTCGTGCGGACCGGTGTCCTTGTGCTTGATCTGAGTCAGCTTCTGGCCCCACGGGCTGTACTGGTAGGACGTGGTCGCCTTGCCGGCAACCTCCTCCCTCAGCACCTTGGACTCCATGCCCAGGTAGGTGAAGACGGTGGTCTTCCCGCCCGTCCCGGACGTGGTCTCCTGCGCCGTGCGGTCGAACGCGTCGTACACGTACGTCGTGGACTTCGCGGCCGCGCCCGTACCCGCCGTGTGCTTGGCGATCCGGTCGAAACCGTCGTAGGTGTACTTGTCCTGCGTCGATCCGTTGGACGAGATCGTGTCCAGGCGGCCCAGCGGGTCGTAGTTGTACGTGGCCGCGACACCGCCCATCGTCATCTTCAGCAGACGGTTGCGGTCGTACGTCGAGGTTGACGTGACCCCGGCGGTCGTCTGCTCGACGATGTTGGAATTGCCGTCGTACTTGTACGTCTCCGTACCCGCACCGTCACCGGTCTTGGTGACCGTCTTGATGCGGTCCTGCGGGTCGTAGGCGAACGTCGACACGGTGTCCAGGTAGTCCGCCGCGTTGTCGGCGTTCATGACCTTGGACGTGTCCTTGGAGCGGTTCCCGTTCGGGTCGTACTCCAGGTCGTGCGAGGCGACGACGGTGCCGGTGCTCTTCTTCTCCACCTGCGACTTGACCGCGCCGTTGAGCCAGTACGCGTAGTCGACGGTGTTCCCGTTCGGCTTCGTCTGCTTCAGCGGCTGACCGCGGTCGGTATAGGTGAAGGTGCTGATCTGCTGGTTGCCCGCCGTCGGCGTGTCCGCGTTCGTGATCTTGTTGATCATGTCGCGGACGTCGTACTCGGCCTTCGACCACGTCACGTCGTGCGTGGTCTCGACCGGGTTGCCGTTGACGTCGTACGCCAGCGAGGTCGTGTTCTTGACCGTGCTGCCCAGCTTCTCCTCGACCTTCGAGAGCTGGTTGAGCTCGTCGTAGGTCATCGCGTACGCGTCGGCCTTCGCGCCCGGCGAGAGGTCCTTGACCTCGGCCAGCAGACCGTTGACGTCGTACCGGTAGGTGAAGTCCTTCTTCTCGTTGTCGGTTTCGCCCGTGTTGGAGCGGACGAGCTTCAGACCGTCGGCGACGACCGTGCCGTCGGCCAGGTCGGACAGCGTGACCTTCTGAGTGCCGGACTCCGTGAAGGAGTACGAGCCCAGCGAGACCCACTCACCGGACCGTGTGGTCTGGTTGACGGGCTTGGTGACCTCACCCGACGCGTGGGTGATCTTGAATGGTGCGTTGGTTGCCGCACCGGTCACGTCACCGTGCCGGACGAAGACCTCGTACGTGCCGTCCTGCGGGATGTTGAGCTGCCAGGTGAACGAGTCGGCGCCGGTGCCCTTGGGATGGGTGCGGACGTCGTAGCCCCACTGGCCCATGGCCTGGGAGGCGTTCCAGCTGCCCTGCGTCGCCGTGTTGTTGACGTCGGTGGAGTCGACGACCACGACATGGTTGCCGACCGGGATGCCGTCGTCGGAGCGGGCCTTCTGGTTGCCCGAGGGGTAGAAGTCCCACGTCATCGTCCGCTGCGACGAGCCGCCGGCCGAGGTCAGCGTGTTCTTCGTCTGCTGGCCGAGCGCGTTGTAGTCGTACGACGTGGTGATCTCGAACGGGTCCTTCGCGGACTTCGTCCACCCGTTGTCGTAGTAGGTGTACTGGGTGTCGTTGCGGACCGTCTGCCCCTGCGACGGCGGCGCCGAGACACGCTCCAGCTGGCCCACCGAGTCGTAGAAGAAGAAGGTCTTGTCCGGGGTGCCGTAGTCGGCGTCACCGGCGTCGAACGGGCGGAGCTGCTCCTTGACCCGATTCAGCTCGTCGTAGACCGTCTCGGAGGTGAAGTCGGTCGCGTCGTCCGTGGTCGCGACGCCGCGCGGGCTGATCTCCTTCGTCCGGTTGCCTACCTCGTCGTACTCGAAGCGGGTCGTCCGGTAGGTGATGACACCGGAGCCGTCCTTCGAGTACGGGACCTTGACCTCCTTGACCAGGCCGCGCCGGTCGAAGATGGTCTCGCTCGTGTTGCCCTCGGCGTCCGTCGCCTTCGGCGAGCGTCCGTCGAGGTCGTACTCGACCGTCGTGAACTTGCCGGCCGCGTCCGTCGTCTTCGTGACCCGGTGGTTCAGGTCGTAGGTGTACTTGGTGGTGAAGTCGGCGGTGTCCGCGGTCGCGTTCTTCTTCGGATCGATGACCGTGACCACGTTGCCGACGTTGTCGTACTCGCTGGAGACCTTGTCGCCCTTGGCGTTGACCACCGAGACGGGCTGGTAGATCTCGTCGTACGTGTAGGTCGTGGTGTAGTCGCCGACCGTGGCCGTCAGGTTGCCCTTGGGCTCGGTGACGGTCTTGACGTTGCCGACCTTGTCGTACGTCGTGGTCGTGCGCCGCTCGGGATCCGTCGTGAGGTCCTTCGGCGCGAGCGAGTCGGTGACCTGGTCGGCCGCGTCGTACACCGAGGAGGACTCGGCGCCACTCGGCGTGAAGACCTTCACCATGTTGTTGTTGGCGTCGTACTCAGGCGCCGGTGTGGTGATATAGACGCCTGCCGCCTGGTCCTTCGGCTGCTTCTGCTCCAGCGGGCGGCCGAAGTAGTCGTAGGACTGGGTGACCTTGGCGCCCTTGGCGTTGATGACCTCCTTGGTGTTGCCACGCTCGTCGTAGACGAAGTTCGTGGAGTTGTTCAGCGCGTCCGTGATCTTCGTCGGGTAGCCGTGCGGGCCGAAGCCGAAGTACGTGGTGGCGTGGCCGTTCGCGTCGGTCTGCTTGGTGGGCTGACCGTACGCGTCGTACTCGGTGGTGGCGGTGTAGTCACCGGCCGTCGCGGAGGCGACGCCCTCGGGGTCCGTCACCGACGTCTGGTTGCCGAACTGGTCGTAGCCGAACTCCCAGATGTTGCCGAGCGGCGAGGTCTTGCGCCACAGGTCGGCGGAGTAGCCGTCGACCCGCGTCGTGTACTCGAACTTCGTCGCGTTGACCGGGTAGGAAGCCGGGTTGCAGTAGTCCGTGGGGTTGAACTGCGTCCAGGACTTGGTGACTTCCGCGTCCCACATCCGCAGCGGGTAGCCCGTCTTCGGGTCGTAGCAGGACGCGGTCTTGGCGCCGTTGGCCTGCTCCATGTAGACGACGTTGTTGTCCGCGTCCCAGCTCAGCTTGTTGGTCTGGGCCTTGGCGTTCGTCATCTGCACGGGGCGGCCGAAGTCGTCCAGGACGTGATCGGTCGCGCGCAGTTCGGCGTCGGTGACCTTGGTGTCGGTGAACTTGGTGTTCAGGACATTGGGCTTGTACGCGAAGTTCGTGGCGAAGTTCCGGCGATCAGTGATCGTCTTGGTCCACCAGTGGTACTTCGGGTCGTCGCCCACCTGCGGCGCGTAGTACGCGAGGGAGGTCGCGTTGCCCCGCGGGTCGGTCGCCTTCACCAGCTTGACGTTCTTGTTGCCCTGCGTCGCGTCGTAGGTCAACTTGAAGACCTTCGGCTGCGTCGAGAGCTCACCGTCGATGATCTGGCCGAGCAGACCCTTGTCGGTGTAGTAGAAGGTGATCTTGCGGCCCGAGATGTCCGTCATGGACTTCACGTGGTCGTAGATCTTGGAGTTGGTCAGATTGGTACCGCTGACCTTCGCGCCCGTGGCGTCGATGTACTGGTAGGACGCGTCGCCCTTCTTGTAGTACTCGACGGTGAGCGACTGCCGGCCGGCCGGGTCCGTGATGTAGGTCAGGAACTTGGTCGGCTTGTTGTTGGACCTGCGCTCCTCGTACGTGAACGTCTGCGTGTTGCCGTCGTTGTCGACAGCCGACGTCATGTAGCCGTCGCAGCCGAAGAGGAACCGGGTGCCGTCAGGGCGCGTGAGCGTCCAGGCGTCCGGGACCGGGTCCGCGGTCGGCTTGCAGTCCAGGCCCGACTTCTTCGTCAGCTTGAAGTGGACGCCCGCGGGGGCCTTCCACACGCTGTTGACGCTGTCCCAGCGGAAGACGTGCGTGGTGCCGTCACCGTCGGGGAGCCGGACCTCGGTGGGGTTGGGGTTCGGGTGGAAGTCCAGCGGCGCGCCGAGGCGCGTCGGACCGGAGACCTGGGCCGACCAGCCGTGGCCGAGGACGGTGTCCGAGGTGTCCAGGCTGTTGTAGGCCAGGCGCGCGAAGGTGTTGAGGCCGCGACCGGGATTGTTGATGGCGTTGTACTGCCACACACCGTTGCCGGATGCGAGGTTGTTCATGAAGGTCGACCCGGCGCCGGTGTTCTTGCCGGCGTACGAGTAGAACTTCTCCAGGCCCAGCGTGTTCGACGTCGGGTCCTCGACCGCGACGTTCTGCTTCAGCGGCGGGATGCCGCCTGTGCCGGCGGAGAGCCAGGTGCCGTCGGCGATCTTGCGGACGTCCCAGCCGAGCACGTACTCGTTGCGCTTGTTACCGGAGTCGGAGTTGATCGGTGTGGCGACCTTGGCCTGGATCGTGGCCGACTTGCCCGGCAGCAGGGCCGGGATCGCCGTCTTGAGCTGGTTGCCGCCGGTGGTCACGTCCGTGCCGTCGGGGAGCTTCCAGGTGTAGGAGAGCTCGCGCTCACCCGCGGCCCACGCCGAGGACGTGGTGTTGGTGACCGTGAACTCCACCGTGTAGGTGGTGTTCGGCGTCATCCGCGCCGGGGTGGTGGGCGCGTAGTACGTGTCCTCCGTGGTGGAGTCGACGTAGATCACGCGCAGCAGCGGGCGCAGCTGGGGGTCGGGCGCGGCGGCGGACAGGAAGATGGAGCGTTCCTGCGGGCCTGCCGTCGTCTCGTCCTTCAGCTTGATCAGGGTGCCCTTGTTGCTGGTGGGCGTCTTGACCCAGCTCTGGGTGAGGGACGTGGCGTCCCACCAGTGACGGCCGAGGTCGGTGTTGAAGGCGGGAACGTAGTCGGAGACCACCGAGGAGTGGTCACCGCCCGCCGTGGTCCACGCGGTGGTGGAGTTGGCGTTGTTCCAGGTGGCCTGGGTCTCGGTGAAGTCCCGGGTCAGTCCGTGGAGGTTGTACTGGGCCTTGGTCGTGGTGTCACGCGAGGTGAGCGTGGACCACAGGAAGACCCGGCTCTCGAGCACCGTCGCGGTGGTCGGGATCGTGGTGGTGGGCCACTTGATCACCGAACGGGTCTTGCCGTAGGTGCCCGAGTTGTTGCCCACCGTCAGCCAGTGCTGGCCGACCGTGCCCTGCTCGATGGTGTTCAGGTTGGTCGTCGGCTTCAGCGAGGACAGCGTGGTGTCGGTGACACCGGCGCCGGCCTGGATGAGCCGCATGGTGCGGCCGGCCTTGGGGACGCCCACGACTCGGGTCGGGGAGCCCAGCACCTGGCCGTCGGCCGTCTTGACCGCGATCTGGTAGTAGTACGACTTGCCGATCTCCGCGCTGCTGGAGTCCGGGGTCGGGACCGCGGTGGTGTCCGTGTAGGTGGTCGCCGTCTTGGCGATCGGGGCGACGAGCGTCGCGGCCGAAGGCGTGAACACCTGCTGCGTGGAGCGGTGCAGCTGGTACTCGGCGATGTCCAGGCCGGTGTCGCCGGTGGTGTTCTTGTACGCCGCCCAGGACAGCTCGGGACCGGTGCCGTGCACGACGGTCGGCGAGTTCAGCGAGGTGCCGACCTTGCCGAAGGTGACCGTCAGACGCGGGATGGTGGACGTCTCGCCGCCGTAGTCGTAGTCCCCGGCCTCGTACTGCGGACCGCCGAGCGGCGCGGTGGAGGACTCGTCGACGGCCTTGATCACGAAGCCGTAGTTGGGTGAGGTGCCCGAGACCCACTTCTGGACGGTGTCGCCGACCCGGAAGTTGTGCCACTGGTTGTACTCGCCGATGTCCTTGCGGATCTGCGCCGGGT
Organism: Streptomyces sp. WAC00040; assembly: GCF_056835925.1. Classification (NCBI taxonomy): domain Bacteria; kingdom Bacillati; phylum Actinomycetota; class Actinomycetes; order Kitasatosporales; family Streptomycetaceae; genus Streptomyces; species Streptomyces sp. WAC00040. The sequence goes on along the minus strand of NZ_JAKQZE010000001.1, from coordinate 2,544,542 downwards.
TGACCAGCCGGACGCCGTCGGCGATGGTCCGCTTGGTGGAGTCACCGGTGTCGCCGAGGGCGATCTTGCCGGTGTTGCCCTTGGCGAAGTCGATCTGCGCGGTGCCCAGCTGGCGCCAGCCGGTGGTACCGGTGGCCTGGTTCACCGTGAAGTTCGCCGTCGGCTCGGACGAAGTCACCGTGTACGGGGCGGCCGTCGCACCGTCCGTCTGCACGGGGGTGTGGACCTCGACCTTGTAGTCGGCGGCCTCGGGGACCATCGGCTGCCAGGTGTACGACTCACCGGTCGCGGTGTTCTTGTTGTACGCGTAGTCGCTCGCGTAGCCGGTGCCGCTGACCCGCGGCCACTCACCGACCGCGGCCGTACCCGTGTCACCGTCGTCCATCACGACGCTGGTCGCGGACTGCTCGCCCAGGAACGTGCTGGTCTTCTCCCACGTCGCCGTGGTCTCGTCCCAGGCACCGGTCGCCCGACGGACCTCCACGTCGACGTTGGTCGAACCGGAGGTGTGGACCTGGTCGAAGTACATCGACAGCTGCGCGGTGTCGATCTTCGAACCTGTGGGGATCTCGTCCAGCGGGAACTTGATCAGCGACCGGGCGATGCCCGTGCTGCTGGTCTTGCCCGCCGACATGTCCCACGTGCTGTTGAAGTTCGTCGTCGGCGCGTCCGAGCGGACCATGACGTCCTGCGACTCGGTCGGCGACGGCGCGATCGTGATCGTCGGGTCGATCACCACCGGGTACTGCCGCTCCGGCGCCGCCAGCCACTTCGCATCCGGCGTGACGGTCAGCCGCCACTGCTCGCCGTGCCGGGACAGCTCCTGCGACACCTTCGCGCTGTAGGACGTGCCGTACGGGGACGCCTTGTCCTTCTTGGCGTCCGTCATGAACGCCGGAGGGATCACCAGCACCGGGTTGGCCGGGTCCTCGCCGAACAGGGCGATCGAACCGTCGCCCCGCTCCTTCGGCTCCAGCTCGCCGGCGTCCAGCGTGAAGACGAACTTCACCGGTGCCTTCGGCGCCTCGGCGAGGGTGATGTTCTCCTTCACCCGGCCCGCACCCACCTGGTACGACACATCCGCACCGGACGCCAGGCCCTTGTAGGTGACCGTGTCGGCCTTCACGGACGGCGCGACACCCTTGGCCGCGCCTTCCAGACCGAGCACGACCGCCTGACCGGATTCCGTCTCGAAGCGCACCAGCTTCGACGCGTCCGAACCGAACCAGCTACGCCCGGTGTTCGTCGTGTTCGCGAAGTCGAAACCCTTCGCGTCCGAGGCACGCACCGTCGTGTCGATCGGCTTCCACGACGAGCCCGACCGGTACGACACGGGCTTCGCCGACAGCTCGGCCTCCACCCGCCCGTCCGACATCTGCCAGAACCGCGCCTGCGGTGTGCGCCGCTCCGTCAGCTCCTTGACCCGCTGCGCGGGCGGCAGCTTCTCGCCCTTCGGCAGCTTCTGACGGCTCGGTATCTCGAGCTTGCCGCCGACCGGAGGCTTCGCTTCCTTCGTGTCCTCGTCGTCGGAGAACCAGCCCGCGATGGTGTCGACGACGCCCTTGTCGTCGTCATTGCCGGGCGGGGACTGCGGGGCCGCATAAGCGACCTGCGGCAATAGCGTTCCCGCCACCGCCGCGACCACCAGACAGGAGAGATGTCTCCTGTATGGAACTTTCACGTCAATACCTTTCGGTGCGACGGGCCGGATTCCCCGCGCGGAAGGCATTTCCGCACACGGAAAAACGGCACGCCGAGTAAGCCCCACCGGAGGTTTCCGATGCAGCCTGAATCCGTGCCGCTCTTCTGCGCGCGAGCAGGCATCTGGCCAGCTCACGAGCGCGGCAGGGGATTATTGATCATCGAAGTGACGCCACGTCAAGCGCACGGACATTCAGGGCAATGCACGGGCGCACCAGTCGCTTCGCCCCTTTTGACCGGTCGCTCGCGCTGCGTACCGTCCGTGGTGTATAACCGCCCGGTTCGACGCCAACCGATTCAGCCGACTACCCGAAAGCCGAGCCCCGCTCATGTCATCCAAGGAATCCACGGAAAGCGCAGAGCCGGAGGGAAAGGCCGACGAGACGCCGGTCATGGAAACCGCTGAAGCGGAGACGACCGGCGCGGAAATGGCTCACGCGGAAGCGAATGCGGAGCGAACGCCGGACACCGGGGCGGTGGACGAGAGCCCGAAGCAGGGCGCCGGCGGCGGCCGGGCCGGAGTGGCGATCGCAGCCGTCCTGCTGCTCGCCTGCGGTGGCCTCGTCGGCTACGGCATTCTCGACACCGAGGAGAAGCCGAAGCCCCCGGCCGTGCCGACCGCCGCGGTGACGTACGAGGTCACGGGCGAGGGCCCGGTCGAGATCTCGTACCTCGCCCGCAGCGAGGACGGCACGGCGACCGTCGTCCGGGATGCCGAGCTTCCGTGGAAGAAGACCGTCCAGGTGCCCCTGGGTAAGCCGCCGACCATCGCCATCGTCCTCGGCGAGAATGGCGGCCAGGCGTCCTGCACGCTCGCGATCCGCGGCAATCACGTCCAACGCGCCACGGCCATGGGCGAGTTCGGCCGAGCCACCTGCGCGGGCGAATTGCCCGCCGCCGACAACTGACCATCGCGCACACGATGCGCGTACGAGGTTTACGAGGATGGGCATGAATCCGAGAGGGACCCGCGCGCGGCGGGCGAGAAGAGCACCGCGCACCGTCTGGCTGGCAGCCGGGGCAGTGGTCCTGGCCGGCACGGGGGTGACGGCCGTCGCCGTCACCGGCGGCTCCGAGAACACCGGCGGCGACGACAACTCCCGCCCCGTGAAGGCCCACACGCTGGCGCTTGACGGCAAGGACCCGAAGAAGCGCGAACTCGGCCGTACGGAGACGCAGTTGTTCTCCCTGGTGGGCGTTTCCTGGGAGGACGGCCTCGACGATTTCGAGGGCACGGCCCAGATACGCACACGCGCCGCGGACGGCGGAGCCTGGTCCGAGTGGCGTGATCTCGAATTCGATGTCCGGGCACCGGAGACCGGTGAGGGCAGCGCGTCCGGCGTACGCGGCGCCTCCGAACCGTTGTGGGTCGGCGCCTCGGACGCCGTCGAGGCGCGGGTCGTGGCCGGCGGCGAGGAGACCGCGGTCCCCGACGCACTGCGGCTCGACATGATCGACCCTGGCGTGGCGGGCAAGGACGCCACGCAGACCGTCAAGCCGGGGCGCGGCGTGGTGCAGCCGCAGCGGACCACCACCCGCAAGCCGACGCCGACGCCCTCGACCACTCCCGCCACCACCGAGCCAGCCACACCCGCCGCGACCCCGACCGACGGTTCCGGCGACACAAGCTCCCCGCCGCCCTCACCGAGCCTCGAGCCGACCCCGAGCTCACCGCCGGAGTCCAGCGACCCGTCGCTGCCCGGGCCGAGCACGGACCCGACCACCGCCGAGCCCGGCGACTCGTCGCCGCCGGCGCCGTCCTTTGAACCGTCGCCCCCTCCTCCGTCCCCGAGCGAGGACCCGGCCGTGCCGACGGCGAGCACGGAACCGACGCCCCCGCCGGCCGGCTCTCCCGAACCGTCGCCCACACAGACCTCCGTGGAGCCGAGCAGCGACCCGGAGCCCGGCACCAGCCCGAGTACCACCGCCACGACACCAGCCGTGCCACCGATCGTCAGCCGCGCGGCCTGGGGCGCCGACGAGTCGCTCGTCGCCGACCCTCCCTCGTACCTGAGCAAGGTCGACGCGGTCTTCGTCCACCACACCGCCGGCACGAACAACTACGACTGCGCCGAGTCGCCCGCCATCATCCGCGCGATCCTCACGTACCACGTGAAGACGAACGGCTGGAACGACATCGGCTACAACTTCTTCGTCGACAAGTGCGGAACGGTCTTCGAGGGCCGCGCGGGCGGCGTGGACAAGCCGGTGCGCGGAGCGCACACCTACGGCTTCAACGGCTACTCGTCCGGCGTCTCGCTCCTCGGCGACTACGAGAACGGCGGTACGCCGACCCCCGCGGCCAAGCAGGCCATCGCCGACATCGCCGCGTGGAAGCTCGGCCTGCACGGAGTCGACCCCGAGGCAAAGGTGACGCTCACCGCGGCCGGCGACACGGGCGTCTACAAGAACGGCGAGCAGGCCACGCTCAACACCGTCTCCGGACATCGCGACGGCTTCGCCACGCTCTGCCCGGGCGCCACGCTCTACTCGGCGCTGCCGGAGATCCGCCGCACGGCAGGTGCGTCGGTGTACGCGCCCTGATTCGATCGCCAGGTCGGCCGCTTCCCGCCCTCGGGGTGGGGGCGGCCGTTCCGCGCGCCCGGCCCCCGCCGGACGTGCCGCGCCGTCGCGCCGCCTCAGCCGGTGACGCGCGCCCGGCGCGAGACCGCCGCGCGGAGGATGCGGCGCCCTTCCGTCGACACCTCGAGCGCGTGGCGCAGGCCGTTGCCGCCGGGCGGCTCCGCGAGGATCTCCAGCACTTGGGCCTGGCGCCGCAACTCCCCCTCCACCAGGGGTCCCACACCGTCCGGCTCACCCTCGCCCTTGCGGCAGCGCTCGATGACCTCGGCCGGGCAGTCGCCCATGTCGAAACGCCGGTGCACCTCGAGGGCGGTGACGGAGCAGCCGTCGGCCCACTCGCGCAGGGACGTCACGGCCCAGTCGGAGGGGGCCGCGCCCAGCATCCCCCTCACGAGGGCGGCGTCTTCGTCTCCCGGCGGCATGACCTCCATGGCCTGCCGCGCCGCAGCCAGCGCGTCGGCCCACTCCTCCTCGCCGCCGGCGAGCCCCGCCCACAGCGGGCGCAGCGTGTCGTCCTCCACCGCGAGCAGCGGCAGGCAGCGGTCGAGGCACGCGAGCCCGGTCGCGGCCAGGACACGCTCATCCGCCTGTGCGATGAGTACCGTCAGGCTCTTGGAGGTCATGCGGGACGCCTTCCGTCGCGGACGCAGTACTAGCCCTTGTACTTGTCCCTACTGCGTCTGTTGGCGCGATTACGTCACTCCGTGGCCAGAACGTTACCGTCGGCTCGATCCGTACGGACACATCCGCATCACTCCTCTGTTACTTTCCCTCCACAGGAACAGGGCCCGCCCGCACGGCTGTTGGCCCGGCCTCGCGGACCGCGGTGTGAGCCCGCACGCCCCCGGGCGGACTCACACCGCGACTGTCCGCCCCGTCCCGTTCGATGGCTTGGTGTGCTGCATGTGCGTCAGTCTGCGGACGAAGAGGACGGCGAGCACCGCGGCAGCGATCTGCAGAGCGCTCGTCCGCGCGACGGCCGCCGTCCAGCAGTCCGCGCCGGTCAGCCCAGCTTCTGCGCCAGCGACTCGAAGGACTCCCAGCTCCGCGAGGGCTGCCGCGGGTCCCACAGCTTCTGGGCCGTCGCCTGGAGCGGGCGGCGGATGCCGGCCGCGACCTGGTCCTGCGTCTGGGAGTCGGCCAGGTCGCACCAGACCGCGAAGCGGCCGCCCAGGATCTGGTCCGAGTACTTCTCCGGTACCGGCTCCGTGCCGCGCAGCACCAACGGCGTCCACTGCTCGTAGATGCGGCGGCCCGTCGGGTAGGTGAACTGGTTGGGCTCACCGAGCACGTAGTAGAGGAACTCGTCGTTGAGGTTCACCACGCGGCGCCCCTCCGCCAGGTACTCCTGCGGCGGGCGTGCCCCGATCTCCTTGCCCGTCCAGTACTCGACCTCGATGCCCTTGTCGGCGGTGACCACGCCCCCACTGAAGAAGCCGTCGTTCCACGCCTTGGGGATCTTCTTCGCCTCGCGTACTACCGCGGCGCGGTCGTTCAGCCAGCCTTCCGCGAGGTCCTGGATGGTGGCGCCGTCGCCGTACTTCTGGCGGGCGGCCTGCGCGAGCTGCGGGTAGGAGGCCTGCGGGTTGCTCACCGTGAGGGCCTGGTACTCGTCGGCGCCGACGTGGAACCACGCCCCGGGGAAGAGCGCCGTGTACTCACGCAGCAGGTCGTCGACGATGCGGGCCGATTCGGGCTTCGAAATGTCGATGGCGCCCTGCCGAGGCACGCCCTGCGTGTTGCGCAGCTGAAGCTCGGGGTGCGCCCGCAGCACGGCGCCCAGGTGTCCCGGGGAGTCGATCTCGCCGACGACGGTGATGTGGAGACGCTGGGCGAGCGCCAGGATCCGGCGGACCTCGTCCTTGGTGAGGTGCTGCTCGGAGACCACCTCGGGGTGCGAGTCGGACTCGATGCGGAAGGCCTGGTCGTCGGAGAAGTGCAACCCGAGCTGGTTGAGCTTGAGGTCGGCCATCTCACGCAGCCGGTCCTCGATCCACCCGGCGCTGAAGTACTTGCGCGCGATGTCGAGGTTAAGTCCGCGCTGGGGGCGGTCGGGCCGGTCGCGTACGACGCCCTCGGGCATCGAGCCGCCGGAGCGCACCGACTGCTTCAGGGTCCGGGTGCCGTAGAAGACCCCGGCCTCGTCCGGCCCGGTTATCCGGACCTTTCCGCCGCTGGTGGTCAGCGTGTACGACTCGGCGGCGCCGTTCCCGGCGAGTGCCAGTTCCACGTCGCCCGGCCCGGCGGCGACGGCGCCCCGGTAGGTGAGCCTCAGCTCCTGGGCGAGCAGCCGGCCCTCGTCGGAGAGCTCCTCACTGCCCTTCGCGACGACGACCCCGCTGTCCGCGGTCCTGCTCCAGCCGGGACCGCGGGCGGCCTGGTGGCTCCGTACGGAGGGGATCGTGGCCGGTGCTTCGGAGAGCGCGTAGCTGCGCGTGGGGCTGGGCGTCGGGCTGGGGGCGGCGGCCCCGGATGTCGTCCCGGCCCGGTCGGGCGCGCTGCCGGACTCACCGGCGCCGTCGTCGGAACAGCCGGCGAGCGTCATCGAGAAGACGGCGGCCGAGGCTGCCGACACACCGGCGAGCCGGATCCTGTGAGAGAGCCACATCGTTCTGATACCTCCCATAAGTGGCGAAACCGCGCAGAAGCTCCCCCTCCTGTGTCCATTACTTATGGCCAAACTCTCCCGTCCGGGTGAAATTCGCGCATCCGTCGGACACCTTGGCGTCCACATCGATAGCGTTACGACACACCCTTCTCTCCCTTCCCTGCCGCCCCGCTGTCCCGTTCGAGGAGTCCCCGCTGTCCAGCGATTCCCACGCCGGCCTCCCGAAGCGACCGCCGACACTCCACCACACACGGGGCGCGGGCGCCCCTTCCGCCATACCGTCCCAGCCTCGCGCGGAGCCGGGACTCCGGCACTTCAACAGCGCCCCGGCCGACGAGGCGGAAGCGATCGTCCTCGCCTGCTGCGGCAGCCACCGATGGGCCCGGCGCGTGGTCGCGCACCGCCCCTACCCCGACCTCGAGTCCCTCCTCGCCGCCTGCGACGAGGCCGGATACGACCTCACGCCCGCCGATGTGCACGAGGCCCTGGCCGGCGAGTCGTCCACCGGGCTGCCGCCGAGCGCCCCGCAGGCCGCCCACACCGCGCTCGCCGCCGCGCACGCCGCCTACGAGAGCCGATTCGGACACGCGTTCGTCATCTGCCTCGACGGATACCTGCCCGACGAGTACCTCGATCAAGTACTGGCCGGTATCCGGAGCAGACTGTCCCACGAACCGGACGAGGAGCGCGCCATCTCCGCGGAGGAACTGCGCGCCCTGACCCGCTCCCGACTGGTACATGCAGTGGCCAACCACCCGGAAAGCGACGTCGCGGAAGCCTCGGAGGAGTCCGTCGCTTAGTCCGTACGAGGCTGTTTGATTGCCTGTTTGATCACACCGGTGGCCCCCGGGCGAACGAACCGACAACACGTCGCTACGATGGCCGGGGCCGGTGGACCGTACCCGGCCGGGCCAGACCGACACCCACAAGCCGGCATGGCCCCAATCCCCGCTCCCGGAGGGTTCTTCCGTGCCGGCTGGAACGCTGTACCGCGGCCGGGAAGGAATGTGGTCCTGGGTGGCTCATCGAGTCACCGGCGTCCTCATCTTCTTCTTCCTGTTCGTACACGTGCTGGACACCGCTCTCGTCCGCGTCTCCCCCGAGGCGTACGACGAGGTTGTCGCCACCTACAAGACGCCGATCGTCGCGCTTCTCGAATACGGCCTGGTCGCCGCGATTCTCTTCCACGCGCTCAACGGCCTGCGCGTCATCGCCGTGGACTTCTGGTCCAAGGGCCCGCGCTACCAGAAGCAGATGCTCTGGTCCGTCATGGCCATCTGGTTCGTGCTGATGGTGGGCGCCCTTTACCCCGTGCTCGGCCACGCCGTCCGCGAAGTCTTCGGGAGCTGAGGCCAGAAATGTCCGCTGACACCACTTCCGCCGTCGGTCCCGTCGAGGGTGACGCACCTCTGCGCCATTTCGATTCGGACAACCCGGCCCCGCTCATCGAGCCGCCCCGCAAGCGCACCAAGAAGACCCCGCGCTCGACCCGCGGCAACTTCGAGATGGCCGCATGGCTGTTCATGCGCCTGTCCGGTGTCGTCCTCGTCGTCCTGGTCATCGGCCACCTGCTGATCCAGCTGGTCCTCGACGGCGGCGTCTCCAAGATCGGCTTCGCCTTCGTGGCCGGCCGCTGGGCGTCCCCGTTCTGGCAGACCTGGGACCTGCTGATGCTGTGGCTTGCCATGCTGCACGGCGCCAACGGCCTCCGCACCGTCATCAACGACTACGCGGAGCGTCCGAACACGCGCCTGTGGCTCAAGGGCCTGCTGTACACCGCCACGGTGTTCACCATCCTTCTGGGCACGCTGGTGATCTTCACCTTCGACCCGAACATCCGCTAGGCACGGGGCTGAGGTAATCCACCCATGAAGATCCACAAGTACGACACCGTCATCGTCGGCGCCGGCGGCGCCGGCATGCGCGCCGCCATCGAGGCGACGAAGCGCAGCCGCACCGCCGTGCTCACGAAGCTCTACCCCACCCGCTCCCACACGGGCGCCGCGCAGGGCGGCATGGCCGCCGCGCTGGCCAACGTGGAAGAGGACAACTGGGAGTGGCACACCTTCGACACGGTCAAGGGCGGTGACTACCTGGTCGACCAGGATGCCGCGGAGATCCTGGCGAAGGAGGCCATCGACGCCGTCCTCGACCTGGAGAAGATGGGTCTGCCGTTCAACCGGACCCCGGACGGCACCATCGACCAGCGCCGCTTCGGCGGCCACTCCCGCAACCACGGCGAGGCCCCGGTCCGCCGGTCCTGCTACGCCGCGGACCGCACCGGTCACATGATCCTCCAGACGCTGTACCAGAACTGCGTCAAGGAGGGCGTCGAGTTCTTCAACGAGTTCTACGTCCTGGACCAGCTGATCACCGAGGTCGACGGCGTCAAGAAGTCCGCCGGTGTGGTGGCCTACGAGCTGGCTACCGGCGAGATCCACGTCTTCCAGGCGAAGGCCGTGATCTACGCGTCCGGCGGCACCGGCAAGTTCTTCAAGGTGACCTCCAACGCGCACACCCTGACCGGTGACGGCCAGGCCGCCTGCTACCGGCGCGGCCTGCCGCTGGAGGACATGGAGTTCTTCCAGTTCCACCCGACGGGCATCTGGCGCATGGGCATCCTGCTGACGGAGGGCGCCCGCGGTGAGGGCGGCATCCTCCGCAACAAGGACGGCGAGCGCTTCATGGAGAAGTACGCGCCGGTCATGAAGGACCTCGCGTCCCGTGACGTCGTCTCCCGCTCCATCTACACGGAGATCCGCGAGGGCCGCGGCTGCGGTCCCGAGGGCGACCACGTCTACCTCGACCTCACGCACCTGCCGCCGGAGCAGCTGGACGCCAAGCTCCCGGACATCACCGAGTTCGCGCGTACCTACCTCGGCATCGAGCCCTACACGGACCCGATCCCGATCCAGCCGACCGCGCACTACGCCATGGGCGGCATCCCGACCAACGTCGAGGGTGAGGTCCTGCGCGACAACACCACCGTCGTCCCGGGCCTGTACGCCGCCGGCGAGGTCGCCTGCGTGTCGGTCCACGGTGCCAACCGCCTGGGCACCAACTCGCTGCTGGACATCAACGTCTTCGGCAAGCGCGCCGGTATCGCCGCCGCCGAGTACTCCGCGAAGTCCGACTACGTCGACCTTCCGGAGGACCCCGCGTCGTTCGTCGCCGAGCAGGTCGAGCGGCTCCGCAACTCCACCGGTTCCGAGCGGGTCTCCGTGCTCCGCAAGGAGCTCCAGGAGACGATGGACGCCAACGTGATGGTGTTCCGCACCGAGCAGACGATCAAGACGGCCGTCGAGAAGATCGCCGAGCTGCGCGAGCGCTACCTCAACGTGTCCATCCAGGACAAGGGCAAGCGGTTCAACACGGACCTGCTGGAGGCCATCGAGCTGGGCAACCTGCTCGACCTGGCCGAGGTCATGGCCGTCTCCGCGCTGGCCCGCAAGGAGTCCCGCGGCGGTCACTACCGCGAGGACTTCCCGAACCGCGACGACGTCAACTTCATGCGCCACACCATGGCGTACCGCGAGGTGGGCGACGACGGCACCCAGTCGATCCGTCTCGACTACAAGCCGGTCGTCCAGACCCGCTACCAGCCGATGGAGCGTAAGTACTGATGACTGCCCCGACCCTGGAGAAGCGGGAAGCCGGCTTCGCCGACTCCCCGTACATCACCGCCACCTTCCGGATCCGCCGCTTCAACCCCGAGGTGTCGGAGCACGCGGTCTGGGAGGACTTCCAGATCGAGATCGACCCCAAGGAGCGCGTCCTCGACGCCCTCCACAAGATCAAGTGGGAGCTCGACGGCTCGCTCACCTTCCGCCGCTCGTGCGCGCACGGCATCTGCGGCTCCGACGCGATGCGGATCAACGGCAAGAACAGGCTCGCCTGCAAGACGCTGATCAAGGACATCAACCCGGAGAAGCCCATCACGGTCGAGGCCATAAAGGGCCTGACGGTCCTCAAGGACCTGGTCGTGGACATGGAGCCGTTCTTCCAGGCGTACCGCGACGTGATGCCGTTCCTGATCACGAAGGGCAACGAGCCCACGCGTGAGCGTCTGCAGTCCGCGGAGGACCGCGAGCGTTTCGACGACACCACCAAGTGCATCCTGTGCGCCGCATGCACGTCCTCGTGCCCGGTGTTCTGGAACGACGGCCAGTACTTCGGCCCGGCCGCGATCGTCAACGCGCACCGCTTCATCTTCGACTCGCGTGACGAGGCCGGAGAGCAGCGTCTGGAGATCCTCAACGACAAGGACGGCGTGTGGCGTTGCCGCACCACGTTCAACTGCACGGACGCCTGCCCGCGCGGTATCGAGGTCACCAAGGCGATCCAGGAAGTCAAGCGCGCCCTGATCACGCGCCGCTTCTGACACATCCTCACCACGCGAGGGCCCGCTCCCCCCGGGGACGCGGGCCCTGTCGTGTCCGTACGGGTACCGGCGCGGACTTCACCCCCGGGGGCCGCACCTGGCAGGATCAGGGGACGTCTGACCTGACGCAGTGGGACGGGAAGCGGGGACGAGAACATGAGCACGCCGAATCCGTACAGGGACGGGGAGCCCGAGTACCAGTGGGGGCCCAGCCAGCCGCCCGGCAGCACGCCTGCCTACGGCTACCCCAACGCCGCACCTGGGTACGGCTACCCGCAGGACCCGGCGCCGGGCTACTCGCAGACACAGCCCGCGGGAGTCCCGGTGCCGTACTCGGGCCCTCCCGCTCCGACGGGCGGCGCGCCGCTGGTGTCGATCGGGGACATCACGGTGATGGGTGACTCGATCGTCACTCCCGCCGGCACGATGCCGCTCAAGGGCTCGGTGTGGAACGCGACGGACATGTCGCGCACCGAGGAGAAGATCCCGACGCACGCGATCGTGCTCGCGATCGTCTTCTTCATCTTCTGTCTGCTGGGGCTGCTGTTCCTGCTGATGAAGGAGAAGACCACCACGGGCTTCATCCAGGTCACGGTGACCAGCGGCGGCAAGCACCACTCGACGATGATCCCGGCCCAGGGCCCGGAGACGTTCCAGATGGTGATGGGGCAGATCAACTACGCGCGCTCGCTGAGCACCATGTAGTCACGGCCGTCACGACGCGAGGGACCGCCGGAACTGACGCAGTGTCGCCGGGTGACCGACACGGTCCGCCGGCAGCGTCGGCTCCGCGCGCCCTTCGCCGCCCTCCGTGTGCAGCGAGCGCCCGAACCGCGGCTCCCACGACCGCCTTGACCGGTGGCCGTGGGGAGCGGCGGGCGCCGCGCGCAGCACCAGGGCGTGCCGGCGCTCCTCGGGCATGGCCCGCAGGCAGGCCGCCACGCCGTGCTCCGCTTCCGCAGGCGAAGGGCATCGGCGTCGTCACAGCTGGCTCAGGATGGTGGGATCGGTGATCTCCGTGTCCCGGGCCAGGAGCATCGCCTTGCTGAGGATCACGGAGATCATCCGGTCGCCCTCGAACGGCAGACGCCCCGGGTCCGCCGCAGCGGCGCCCGCCTGGGGGACGATGCACAGATAGCGCTCGTACGGGTCGACGAGGACGTTCCCGGAGCCGAGGTGGACGCGGTACTCGTGGCGGTCGCCCCGGACGCGGAGGAAGCGGCCGTCGACCGTGCAGCGGTCGGCGATCGCGAGCCTGGGCACAAGGCGGGTCAGCAGGTCCCTGCGTGTCGCGGCCGTCTCCGAGAGCTCCCCGAAGCCGTAGGACGTCCAGTAGTCGCGGTGTCGGCCGCCCGGGCCGCCGTCCTGCCAGGAAGGGTCGTTGCCGATGGATGCCACGCCCACGAACAGGTCGACGTCCCGGAGCACTTCGGAGAGGACGAGGTCCGGTATCTCCGTGAGCGGGACCGGTCCGTGCGCCTCGGCGCTGTGGGAGCGGCCGAGGTCGGGGCGGTAGTCGCCGCCTCCGGCGTGCGCGCGGTTGACCGGGGCGCCGAGCCGGTGGAAGCGCACCTGGTCGGTGGAGATCCTGGTGTACGCGCCGGCCCCCGTGAGGTCGCCGTCCTCCCGGCCGGCGACGCCTTCGACCCAGAACTCCGCGCGCAGGCCCCACTCGGGCAGTTCGCGGCAGGCGGGCGGGTAGCTGTCGTCGACGCACAGCCGGAGCCGGGCGGTCCATCCGCGCGCCGCCGCCAGGGCGTTGAACTGGTGCTGGCGCAGCACATGGCCCGCGAAGCGGTTCGAGTACGTCCCGGTGGCGCGCTCGGCGTCGGTGAGCGGGTAGACCTCGCGGTGGGCCTGTTTGAAGGGCTGCGTGACCTGCTTCGCCTCCAGCCACTCTCGCCAGGCGGCGACTTCCGCGGCAGGCCTGCCGACCGGGTGCCACAACTCCACGGGTGCGGTGCCCGTGACGCACATCGGGTCGCCGTCGAGGGTGCGCGGATCGGTGCCGTCGAAGGCGACGGGTGTGCCGCCGACCAGCCAGACGAGGCGGCGGGCGACCGTGCCGGCGAGCGGATGGTCAAGCAGTCGCTCGCGCCAGGCCTGGTAGGTCCAGCTCCTGCGGGCCAGGAACTGCCGGTCGAGCCGCTCCGAGCAGGCCGTGAGCATCTTGTCGATGTCCTTGACGGCGGCGCGCAGCGCCTTCACCTCGTCGGGGAAGTCGCGCCGCACGGCGGCCGGTGGTGACTTGAGTTCCTTGCCCGCGGCCGTCCGCCAGGTGAGCACCGCCCTGCCGCCGTGGACGCCGAGCACGGCGGTGGTGTCGCCGAGCGGCTGTTCGCCGCGGCCCACTTCGGTCAGGCCGTAGGCGGGGACGGCCAGTTCCTCGACGTCCTCGCGCCGCAGACCCGTCGCCTCCGCGCGGGCGTCGAGCGCCGCGCCGAGTTGCTTGAGCGTGCCTTTGTAGGTGACCTTGACGGAGAGTCTGGCCAGCTCCGCGAGTGCCGCCTCGCCCGTGGCCGCCGACAGGGCGGTGACGCCCGCGCCCGCGATCTTCGGAGCCCGTGGGCCGACGCCGGGGACCTTGCGCAGGGCCGTCTCCACGAGGGCGCCGAGTGCACGGGTGAGATCCGGCGAAGGCGGCAACTGCGCGGCGAGCCAGGCGGCGCCGCGGAGGGCGTCGGTGTTGCACGGGTCGAACAAGGCGTTGTGGTCGGGCCATCCCGGCCGCGTGTACAGCGTGAGGGTGCGGGGAGCGGCTGCCAGCCGGAGCCAGCCCAGCACCGCCCGCTGGAGTTCGCCGGGCCCGATCTCGTCGATCAGGGCGGCCGCGGCCCGCTGCCACTTGGCTGTCGGCCGGGCCGATGTCGCGGTACGCAGGTGTTTCAGCAGCCGTCTTCCGGCGTCCCCGAGACGCCCGGCGTCCGCGAGGGCCTGGTCCGCCCATGCCTCTCCGGGGTTGAGGAGAGGGTCCTCGATGGCCTTGAGCAGCACGGCCAGTTCGGGCGAGTGGGCGTAGGTGTCGGTCATCGTGCGCCGCAGGAGGGCGACGAACGGGCCGGGCAGGCCGCGTCCCGCGTCCAGTTCGCCCCGGGCCAGGGAGACCAGCTCGGCGTAGGTGTGCAGGGAGTAGGCGGAGCCCAGTTCTTCGATGCGCCGGAGCCGTTCGACGCTGAACTCTTCCTCGGGCAGGCCGCGGCCGGCGATCCCGGCGAGGGTCATCACCACGCCGCGCACCTGTTCGGTGTCCCCGCCCTCCTGGTGGCGGAGGACAAGGGCATCGGCGAGACGTCTGCGCCGGTCGGTGTCCAGATCGCCGATCAGCTGCGGGATCCGTGCCCGCTCGCCGTCCCAGCGGTTGCCGGCGAGGGTGCCGATCCGCACCAGGTCCCGGGCAAGCCCTGCCATGTCGCCGTCCGCGATGCGGGTCTCGACCCGGCGCACGGCGTCAAGGTCCCGTGTCGTCGTCGCCATCAGCCACCTACCAGCGGGACGAGCCGGAGGAAGGTGACCTCCGTGGAAGCGGTGAGCGCCACGCGCTCGTCGAGGTCGGTGAGCTGGCGGTCCCCGACGAGCACGAGAAAGCCGTTGCTCCCGAAGGCAGCGAGGGCGCGCTCGTACGCCTCCTGGGCGCCCTCGGCCGTCTCCTGGAAGACCCGGCGACGGATCAGCTCGCGCAGGGCCAGACGCTCTTCCGCGACGGGCAGCCCCAGGGCGCCCCGCCGGTCACCCGATGTCGTCTCGTCGACGAAGGTCACCATTGCCATGGCCGAACAGTAGGACGCCCGACTGACAGTCAGGTCCCGAGGGGTGTGTCGAGCGGGGAGACCGGACGTTCGAAGAACGTCTCCAGCGAGACCGTCGCCTGGGTGCCGCTGACGCCTTCGATCGCGTACAGCCGGCGCAGCACGTCCTGGAGTTGTTCGGTGGTGGCGGTGCGCACCTTCACCAGCACGGAGGCGTTGCCCGCGATGACGTGGGCCTCCTGGATCTCGGGGATCGCGGCGAACGCTTCCGCGGACTCGCCCATCCAGGCGGATGACTCGACCATCACGAACGCCAGGACTCCGCGGCCCAGGGCCGCCGGGTCCACCTCGACCGTGGTGCGGCGGATGACGCCGCGTTCCCGCAGTTTCCGTACGCGTTCGTGCGCGGCGCCGGCGGACAGGCCGACCGCCTTGCCGAGGGCCGCGTAGGCCGAAGTGGCGTCCTCCTGGAGGAGGGTGATGAGTTCACGGTCGACGGCGTCCATGGTTGGCGACCATAGCGCCCTCCGGCTCACCCTTGGCGGTTCGGAGTCCTCCCCTGCCGGGCTGATGACGTCCCGGCTGAGCCGGTGGCCGATCGGCGACCTCCCGGACGACCGCGGGCCCGTCGTCTGCGGCGGGCCCGCGGTCCGCGGGTCTATCGGCCGGCGTGTTCGGCGAGGAATCCGGTGATGAGAGGGGTGACCTCCGCGGGCCGTTCCAGGCTGGGCAGATGCCGGGCCCAGGGCAGTTCGACGTGGCGGGCGCCGGGGATCAGAGCCGGCAGGCCGGCCGCGATCTGCCGGAAGTCCTCCACGTCGTGCGCGCCGGAGACAGCGAGGCAGGGCGCGTCGATGCGGGAGAGGTCGGGCTCGGGCGGCTGAGCAGGTCCCGCCTCGGCCTCTCCGGCGCCTTCTGCGGGCTCCGCGTCCGCAAACTCCTTCTCGGCGGCCAGTTGTACGTCAAAGGCGTGCCGCTGCATCTTCCGCACGGCTTCGCGTGTCTCGTCGTCGGCCTCGGATCCGAGCCAGGTGGAGACGTTCAGTTCGACGGCCGCCTCGACGTCACCGGCCTCGAGCAGGGCGTCCTCCTGCCGGCCGAAGGCCCTGAGCTGCGGGCCCGGTGACCGGCCCGGCTGCCCGGCGCAGAGCAGTACGAGCGCAGCGGCCGTCTCCGGCCTGCGCGCGGCCACCTCCAGGGCGACCTCGCCACCGTAGGACGACCCGATCAGGGCGGCCCGGCGTATGCCGAGGGTGTCGAGGAGTGCGAGGACGTCGTCGGCGTCGCTGTAGGGGCCTGTTTCCGCAGGCGTTTCGCCGAATCCCCGGAAGTCGCAGCGCACCACCTCGTACCCGGTGTCCGTGAGCGACCGCCACTGGAAGTCCCACATCCGCCGGTCGCACACGCCCGAGTGCAGGAGTACGACGGTGGGGCCTTGGCCGGTCCGGTCGAAAGAGATCGTCATGGTGCCTGACCTTAAGGGTGCCGGCCGCATGCGGCTCACATTTTCCACGACGGCTTGAACATGTTCAAAAGGAGGTCTACAGTCATGACCGCCAGCTTTTGAACATGTTCAAGGGAGGGTGGGGCATGGACCTCACTGTTGTCACGTACGTCGCCTACCTGCTGATCAGCGTCGGCCTCACCGTCTGGGTCGCACGCACCCTCAGCAAGAACGGCCGGATATTCCTCGCCGACGTACTCAAGGGGAACGAGAAGCTGGCAGAGGCCGTCAACCACCTTCTGGTGGTCGGCTTCTACCTGGTGAACCTCGGCTTCGTGGCGCTCTACCTCAGGACGGCCGACGCGATCGAGGAGACCCGCGGTCTCCTGGAAGCCCTGTCCGTCAAGATCGGTGTCGTCCTGCTCGTCCTCGGTGTCATGCACCTCGGCAACGTCTACGTCCTCAACAAGATCCGCCGTCGGGGAGTGATGGAGGCCCGGCAGACGCCGCCGGTCGGCCCCCAGGGGTGGACCCAGCAGGCACCCGCGGGCCCGTGGACCCCGCCGGCCCCCGGCCGGGCCGGAGCGTGACACCGATGAGCCTCGCCGTCCGGGCACTGACCGTCCTGTACGACGCCGACTGCTCCCTCTGCGTGCACCTGCGGAGCTGGCTGCTGCGGCAGCCCCAGCTCGTGCCGCTCCGGTTCGTGCCCGCCGGGTCGAACGCGGCGCACCGCGCCTATCCGCAGCTCGACCACGCCCGCACGATGCGCGAGATCACCGTCATCGGCGACCGCGGCCAGGTCTACTCGGGCCAGGCGGCATGGATCGTGTGCCTGTGGGCACTGGCCGAGCACCGGCCCAGGGCCCACTGGCTCGCCACCCCGGCCGGCGCTCCGTTCGTGCGCGTCACGATGCTCGCGGCGGCCAAGTACCGCGAGATGACGGGGGCGGGGCCGGGCGCCGCTCCCTGCGACGACCGGTGCTCCGCACCCGGCTAGGCTCGGACACCGTGACTGAAGCGAACGATCCGGCCGACACGAGGGCCCCCAAGAGCGAGCAGACCCGGACGCTCATCCTCGAGACCGCGCTCCGGCTCTTCCAGGAGCGCGGCTACGACAAGACGACGATGCGGGCCATCGCCAAGGAGGCCGGGGTCTCGGTAGGGAACGCGTACTACTACTTCGGCTCCAAGGAACACCTCGTCCAAGGCTTCTACGACCGGATCGCCGCAGAGCACCAGGCGGCGGTCCGGCCCGTGCTGGACAAGGAGACGGATCTCGAGTCGCGGATGGCGGGAGTGCTGACCGCGTGGCTGGACATCGCCGCGCCTTACCACGAGTTCGCGGCCCAGTTCTTCAAGAACGCGGCCGACCCGGAGAGCCCGCTCAGCCCCTTCTCCCCCGAGTCGGAGCACGCCCGCGAGGCCGCCATCGACGTCCACCGGGAGGTACTGGCCGGGTCGAAGTCGAAGGTGGCGGAGGAGCTGAGGGACGTCCTGCCCGAGTTGATGTGGCTCTCCCAGATGGGACTGGTCCTGTACTGGGTCTTCGACCGTTCCGAGGGAAGCGAGCGCAGCAGGCGGTTGGCCGAGCGCGGTGCGCGGCTGACGGCCCGGGGTGTGGCCCTGGCCCGTTTCCGCGTGCTGCGCCCGCTCGTCCGCGAAGTGCACGAGCTGTTCACGGACTTCCTCCCCGGCATGGCGGAGACCGTGGCGGCGCGCAAGAAGGACTGACCCGCCCGAAGGCGGGAGTCTCCTACGCCTGACGCGACGCCAGCTCCACGACGGTGATGTCCGAGGACGCCCCGACGCGCACCGGAGGGCCCCAGGCGCCCGCACCCCGGGTCACGTACAGCTGGGTGTCGCCGTAGCGTTCCAGGCCGGCCACGGTGGGGTTGGCCAGTGCCGCCAGATGATTGCCGGGCCACAGCTGGCCGCCGTGCGTATGACCGGACAGCTGGAGGTCCACGCCCTGCTCGACGGCGTCGTGGATGACGACGGGCTGGTGGGCGAGGAGCACGGCGGCGCGGGCGCGGTCCCGGTCGCCGAGGGCCTTCACGAAGTCGGGACCCTGTCCCTCGTCCTCGCCGGCCAGGTCGTCGACGCCGGCCAGGTCGAAGCCGCCGGCGATCTCGACGCGTTCGTTGCGCAGGGGGCGCAGGCCGAGTTCCCGGACGTGGTCGACCCACTCGTCGGCCCCGGAGAAGTACTCGTGGTTGCCGGTCACGAAGAACGATCCGTGGCGGGAGCGCAGCCGGGCGAGCGGCTCGGCCGCGGTCCCGAGGTCGGCCACCGACCCGTCGACGAGATCGCCGACGACGGCGACCAGGTCGGGCTGGGTGGCGTTGATGGAGTCGACGATGCGCTGCGTGTGGGACCGGCCCAGCGTCGGCCCGAGGTGGATGTCGCTGACGACGGCGATACGGAAGCCGTGCGCCGCCCGTGGGAGCTTCGCCAGCGGAACGGTCACACGCTTGACGCGCGGTCCTCGGAGCACGCCGTAGGTGCCCTACCCGACGGTTCCGAGCGCGGCGGTGGCGGCCGCGCCGCCGACGATGCGGGACACGAACAGCCGCCGCGACACGCCCGTGGCGGGGCGTGCGTCGTCCCCGGCACCGGCGGTGGTGTCCGTGGCCCCGTGGGGTGCCGCAGGGCCGCCGCTGCCGGTGTCCGCCTCCGTGCCGGTGCCGGTGTCTGTTTCGGCTTCTGGGTCTGTTTCTGCATCTGTGGCCGACGGCTGCGCCGAAGGGGCGCTGTCGACGGCGACCGCCGCCGCGCGGCCGTGACCCGCCCCGGCCTCCTCTGCCTTCCCGCCAACAGCGGCACCGGCGCCGGCAGGACGCAGCCCGTCCCCTGCTGTCCCCGAGGCCTGTGCCGCGGCTGTGGCACCGGACGGCTCCGAGGGCTCGCCGTTCTCGTCCGGGCCGCCCGCGGCAGCGCGGTCCCGGCGGTCCAGCACCCTGGCCAGCACGGGGCGTACCGCCTCACCGGCCACCAGCGCCAGGACCAGGTACAGCAGAACCGCCAGCCAGAGGTAGCCCGGCCAGGCCAGCACCTGCTCCAGCCAGAAAGGCGCACCGACGCGCCCCGAGGTCAGGGCGGCGAAGGACAGCAAGGGCAGCACCCAGATCGCCGCCGTACCGAGCCGGCGGGCGAGCCCACCCGGAGCGGTCGTGTCGCGGACGAGCCGCCGCCACACGTACCAGTGCACCCCGGCGAGCAGGGAGACCACCAGAATGATCACGAGCACGACAACTGCCGCCACGATCAGATCCCCGTTCCCTGACCGCGCTCACGGCGCGAAGCGCGCACGCCGCGCAACCCGATGACCCCGATGACCGTCCCCAGAACAAAGGACGTAACGGCGAGCAGCAGATGGACCCAGAAGTAACCGGTGGGGTCACCCGCGTCGTCGAAGGCGAGCCCGCTGCCGTCCTTCCACAGGTTCTTGACGAAAGTGATCCAGATGAACCAGCTCCACACCCCGAATGCGAGCAGGAACCAGGAGACGGAGCGGCTGAGCTTCATAAAGCAAGTATCGCGGCCGTCCGCCGACCGGGTTGTTCGGGGTGGGCTGTCCTGGCGTCAGTTCCGGACGAACAGCGGGCCGATCTCCATATTTTCAGACCGGCCCTGTACGTTCTCGTCCGTGTCTGCTCTGAAAACCACCGCGCGAAGGACCGCGTTGACGGGCCTGGCCGCCGCCCTGATGTCCGCGATGACCGCTGCTCCGGCCTTCGCGGCCACGCAGGAAACCAATCCGGAGCGGAAGAAGCCGAAGCCGCCGGCGGTCATGTCCTCGGTCGGCGGCTCCCTGCTGGCCAAACCGGGTACACAGGTCCGGCTCGGCCCCGGCGCGCCCGTCCTCCCCAAGGACGTCAGCGGCAGGTCCTGGATCGTCGCGGACGCCGAGAGCGGGGAGGTGCTCGCATCGCACAACGCGCACTGGCGGCTGCCCCCGGCCTCGACCATGAAGATGCTCTTCGCGGACACGCTGCTGCCGCGGCTGCCGAAGACCACCGTCCACAAGGTCGCCCCCGAGGAGCTCGCCGACGTAGGCGCCGGCAGCAGCCTCGTCGGGATCAAGGAGAACCACACCTACTCGGTCCACGACCTGTGGCTCGGCGTCTTCCTGCGTTCCGGCAACGACGCCGTCCATGTCCTGTCGGCGATGAACGGGGGTGTCGGCCGCACGGTCGCGGACATGCAGGCGCACGCGGAGGAGCTCCAGGCACTCGACACCAAGGTCGTCTCACCCGACGGCTACGACGCCCCCGGACAGGTGTCGTCCGCCTACGACCTCACGCTGATCGCCCGCAGCGGCATGCAGAAGAAGGACTTCCGGGAGTACTGCTCCACGGTGAGCGCCGACTTCCCCGGCGAGCAGAAGAAGGGCAAGAAGCGCGGCACCTTCAAGATCGAGAACACCAACCGGCTGCTCACGGGAGCGAGCGGCATCAGCCCGTACAAGGGCATCGCGGGCGTGAAGAACGGAAGCACCACACACGCCGGCTCGACCTTCACCGGTGTCGCGGAGCGCAACGGCAAGGTGCTGCTCGTCACCGTCATGAACCCGGACTCGGGCGAGAGCCAGGCCGTCTACAAGGAGGCGGGCAGGCTCCTGGACTGGGGCTTCGCGGCGGCCGGCAAGGTGCAGCCGGTGGGTGAGCTGGTCCCCCCGAAGTCGGCGGAGCCTGCGGCGTCCCTCGACCCGCAGCCCGTCAAGAACGACGGGGGCAAGGACGAGGCCGCCGACCCGGTCGCCGCCTCGCAGACCGGCTCGAGCGGAATCGGCGTCGCGCTGAGCGTCGTCGGCGCCGTGCTGGCAGGTCTCGGGGCCGCGATGTTCCTGATCAAGCGCCGGTGGCCGCTGCCGGACCGGGTGCGTCGCGCGCCTCGTCCGTAGCGGGCCGGCCGGGCTCCTCCTTGCTCGGCGTCGCCGTCCAGGCGGCGCAGAACAACAGCAGCTTGGCGGTGAAGTTGATCCACAGCAGCAGGGCGATCGGCACGCCGAACGCGCCGTACATGCTCCGCGAGGCGACCCCGCTGATGTAGCCGCCGAGCAGCAGCTTGAGCAGTTCGAGACCGACCGCGCCGATCAGCGCGGCCACGAACAGACGACGGCGCGGCGGCTGGACCCTGGGCAGCAGGGTCAGCACGTAGAGAAGGATCAAGAAGGTCGCCAGCACCCCGACCGCGACGGCGGCGATCTTCAGCAGCACCCCGCCGACGCCGCCCTCGTCGAGGCCGAGCAGCTCGGCGGTCCTGCCGACGGTCATGGAAGCGAGCGCGGAGGCCGCGAACGAGGCGAGGCCGGTGCCGCCGAGACCGGCGAGCACCCCCACGTCCTTGATCTTCCGGACGACCGGGTTGCCGTCGTCCTCGTCGTCGAGCTCCCACACGGCCCGCAGGCACTCCCGCATCGAGCCGACCCAGCCCACACCCGTCAGCAGCAGCAGCGCGCCGGCGACGACCCCCACGGTGCCCGCGTTGGCCACCAGTGCCTGGATGTCGAGCTGGTCGGAGATGCCGGGCACCTGTTCGGCGATCTTGTCGTCGAGCTTGTCCAGCGCCTGCTTGTCGAGCGCGGCGGCGGTGATCGCCGCGGCGAGGGTGATCAGCGGGAAGAGCGCCAGGAAACTCAGGAAGGTGATCGCGGCGGCCAGGCGCGTCCAGTGAACCCTGTCGAGCGTCTCGTACGACCGCCAGGCATGGGTGCGCATCAGCCGCTGCGCGATCGGGCCCACGACGGGAAGCTTGATCAGCCAGTCCATGGGCTACGCCTACCCGCCGTGACGCCACGCAGGCAGGCGGCACGCCGAACCGCGTCGAACGCTACGGCGGTGACCGCCGCGCCGGGTCAGAGGGTGGTGACGTGGTCGTCGACCGGTGCGCCCTGCGGGGGCACACCGGAGATGCCCCCGCCGAAGGCGAAGGTGCTGAGCTTGCGCCACACGGCGTCCGCGCCCTGCTCGTAGAGCGCGAAGGAGGCGCAGGTCCACTCGGCGCCGTACTCGGACAGCTCCTCGTACGCCCGGTCCATCGCCTCCTCGGAGATGCCGTGCGCCACCGTGACGTGCGGGTGATAGGGGAACTGCAGTTCGCGCACCAGCGGCCCGGACGCGTCACGCACCCGCTTCTGCAGCCAGGTGCATGCGGAGCCGCCCTCGACGACCTGGACGAAGACCACGGGCGACAGCGGGCGGAAGGTGCCGGTGCCGGACAGCCGCATCGTGAAGGGCCGGCCGGCGGCGGCGACGGAAGCGAGGTGCGCCTCCACCGCGGGAAGCAGCGACGAGTCGACCTCGGTGGGCGGCAGCAGGGTGACGTGAGTCGGAATGCCGTGCGCAGCGGGATCACCGAAGCCCGCGCGCCGCTCCTGGAGCAGGCTGCCGTAGGGCTCCGGGACCGCGATCGAAACGCCGAGCGTTACGGTCCCCACGTCGTTCTCCTCAGTCCTCGGTACGGATCGGTGAATGGGTGTGCAGCCGCCAGTGTGGCGGCTGCACCCTCGCTGTGGCCAGAGTCCTTGGACACAGGTCCTCCGACTCTTTCCGGCTCAGTGCTTGGCGGGGACGAATCCCAACTTGTCGTACGTGTCGGCCAGCGTCTCCGCCGCGACCGCTCGAGCCTTCTCCGCGCCCTTGGCCAGGACCGAGTCCAGCGTCTCCGTGTCGTCCAGGTATTCCTGCGTACGGGTCCGGAACGGTGTGACGAAGTCGACCATCACCTCGGCCAGGTCCGTCTTGAGCGCACCGTAGCCCCTGCCCTCGTACTTCTGCTCGAGATCGGCGATGGCCGTACCCGTGAGGGTGGAGTAGATCGTGAGCAGGTTGCTGACCCCCGGCTTCTCCTCGGCGTCGAAGCGGATCACCGTGTCGGTGTCGGTGACCGCGCTCTTGACCTTCTTCGCCGTCGTCTTCGGCTCGTCGAGGAGATTGATCAGGCCCTTGGGGGTGGAGGCCGACTTGCTCATCTTGATCGTCGGGTCCTGGAGGTCGTAGATCTTGGCGACCTCCTTGACGATGTACGGCGCGGGGACGGTGAACGTCCGGCCGAAGCGGCTGTTGAAGCGCTCCGCGAGGTCGCGGGTGAGCTCGACGTGCTGGCGCTGGTCCTCGCCGACCGGCACCGCGTCCGCCTGGTACAGCAGGATGTCCGCGACCTGGAGGATCGGGTACGTGAAGAGACCGACCGTGGCACGGTCGGCGCCGTGCCGGGCCGACTTGTCCTTGAACTGCGTCATGCGCGAGGCCTCACCGAAGCCCGTGAGGCAGTTCATGACCCACCCGAGCTGGGCGTGCTCAGGAACATGGCTCTGCACGAACAGGGTGCAGCGCTCGGGATCGAGACCGGCCGCGAGCAGCTGGGCGGCAGCGAGCCGGGTGTTGGCACGCAGCTCCGCCGGATCCTGCGGGACGGTGATCGCATGCAGGTCCACGACCATGTAGAAGGCGTCGTGGGTCTCTTGCAGCGCGACGTACTGGCGGATGGCGCCGAGGTAGTTCCCGAGGTGGAACGAACCGGCGGTGGGCTGGATACCGGAGAGCGCGCGGGGTCGGGATGAGGCCATGCACACCATTCTCTCAGGTGCGGAACCGATCTCCGGCCGCCGGTGTATCAATGGTGTGAGGACGCGGGAGGGGACCCTCGAGCGGGGTCCGGAGGGGGGCCGCCTCGTCGATGCCGAGGGCGCGGTGATCGCCCGCGTGCGCGCCGGAGAGCCGGAGGCGTACGCGGAGCTGGTCCGCGCGCACACGGCGGTCGCGCTGCGGGCGGCGGTGGCCTTCGGAGCGGGCGCGGACGCGGAGGACGTGGTGCAGAGCGCGTTCCTCAAGGCGTATCAGGCGCTGGGTCGCTTCCGGGAAGGCGCGGCGTTCAGGCCGTGGCTGCTCCGGATCGTCGCCAATGAGACGAGGAACACAGTGCGTTCGGCGGTGCGGCTGCGGGCGGTCGCCGGCCGGGAGGCACTGCTGCTGGGACCCGAGCCACTGATACCCGAGTCGGCCGATCCGGCGCTGGCCGCCGTCGCGCGGGAGCGGCGCGGGGTGCTGCTCGCGGCCCTGGCCCAGCTTGCGGAGGAGCAGCGACAGGTCGTCACCTACCGCTACTTGCTGGAGATGGACGAGGCGGAGACGGCGGAGGCGATCGGCTGCCCGAGGGGCACGGTCAAGTCCCGGCTGAACCGCGCCCTGGCACGACTGGGGCAGCTGATAAGCGGTGAGGGAGGTGAGGGGCATGGCTGACGGGGCCGAGGAGCGACGCGAGGAGGGCGTGGGCGCCGGTGAGGACCGCGCGGAGGCACCAGGGGCGCCGGCGCACGACGGGCAGGAGCGGCGCGAGAGAAGGCATGAGGGGCACGACAGGCGCGAGCAGCCCGGGTCGGCGCACGGCGGACACGAGGAGTTGGCCGAGGAGCTGCGCGGACTGGGGCGCGATCTCCGCATCCCGGACGTGGACGGCGAGACCATGGCGGAACGGGTCCTGGCGCAGCTCCTCGCCGAGTCGGCCGCGACGCCGGCCACGCCGGAGGTGGTGGCGCTGAGCGGCCCCTTGGCCCCGGCCGTCACCCGCCGGCGGCGGGCGGTGCGGTGGCTGCGCCGGCGGTGGCGCGCGCTGTCGGTGGGCCTGTCCGGAGTGCTGGTCGTCCTGGTGCTGACCCCGCCCGTGCGGGCGGCTGTCGCCGACTGGTTCGGCTTCGGTGGGGTCGAGGTGCGCCACGACCCCACCACCCGGCCGTCGAAGGCCGCGGCCGTTCCCTGGTGCGAGGACCCGGTCGGACTGGCGGAGGCGGGCAGGCGGGCCGGGTTCACGCCCCGGGTGCCCGGCGCGCTGGGCACCCCGGAGGCGGTCTCGGTGGCCGCGGGGCCGGAGGGGCGTTCGGTGGTGAGCATGTGCTGGCGCGAGCATGGCAGAACGGTCCGACTGGACGAGTTTCCTGCGCGGCTCGACATCGGCTTCGCCAAGCAGGCCAGGCTGATGCCGCAGTGGCTGATGCTGGGCGACGACAGGACGGGGACGGGTACCCCGGAGTCGACCGGGCTGTGGTTCTCCGAACCGCACCGGCTGCGCTTCATGATGATCGACGCCCACGGCGACGACTGGGTCCAGGCCGAGCGGACGGCGGGGCCGACGCTGCTGTGGACCACGGCCGACGCCGTGACCACGCTGCGCCTGGAGGGTGTGGCGTCGGTGCGGCGGGCGGAGGAGATCGCCGAGTCGGCCCTCTGACGGCCCGCGCACGGTCGGCGAGCGCCACGGGACGGTGGTGCGGTGAACCGGTGGGCGCAATGGGCGCGTGGCCGCTCATGGCGTCGGGTGGCCGGCGAGACCGGCTCGAACGGCGAGACGGGCGAGATCCGCAATATCCGCCAAAGATTTCCGCCGCCGGGACGGAACCTGAGGCGCTCGGGCGGTGTACCAGAGATGACGCGGGTGCGGAGGGTCCGGGCCGTGCGTCGGCTGGGGGAAGTATGCGACTGCTACGACGAGTTGCCGCACTGACGGCCCTGCTCGCGCTGGCATGGGTGTTCGCGCCGGTGGCCGCGGCCGGCGGGCCGACGAGCGTGTTCCTCACCTCTCCGGAGAGCGGCGAGACGGCCTCGCTGTACTACTCCGACAAGGAGTACGGGACGCTGACCGACTTGCTCGGTCCGACCGGTTCCGACGGCACGAAGGAGAGGCCGCCGTCCCTCGACATGGCGATGGGGACACGGCAGATCACGGTCACGTGGATGGTCCACGACGTGGATCCGTGGCGGGTCGACCGGCTGTATCCCGGCGAGGCGCGCGACCCCGTGTGGATACACACCTCGACGGAGAGCGGCAGGGAGCAGGGGACCTGGCACACGGCGCAGCGGCCCGGCGAGCTGGTCGAGTTGCTCCACGAGCTGGGACTGATGGGTGAGAAGTCGCCGTCCGGGGGTGGAGCCGCGGGATACCCGGCGCGGGAGCAGGACGCCGGCGCGACGGCGGGGGCCTCGACCGAGGCACCCGCCACGCCGCCGGCCGAGGACCGGCCCCGGCCGGCGGCGGCGTCGACCGCCACGACCGGCTGGTGGTGGTCGATACCGGGCCTGGCGGCCGGCGCGACCCTCGCTCTTCTCCTCAGTCGGCTGCTGCCGTCCTTCCCGCTCCGCCGTCGCACCGGCGACCCTGGGCCGCGCCAAGAACTGCTGGACGCTTCCTAGCGAGGCGGCGGGGCGGCGCCTCGTCGGCCCGGCCGGCGCGGGTGGCCGGACCGCCCCGGGATCGCGACGGCTCAGGCAGGGAGGCCGGGTGCCGGATGCGCGGCCATCAGGTCGGCCACCTCGGCGCGAATCGTGGCGAGCTCGTCCTCGTCGCCCTTGCCGGCCGCGGTGACGCCCCGGTCGATCCACGCCGCGACGGCGGCCATGTGCTCCGTGACGAGGCCACGAGAAGTGAGGGACGGCGTGCCGATGCGGATGCCGGACGGGTCGAACGGCTTCCGCGGGTCGTAAGGGACGGTGTTGTAGTTGACGACGATCCCGGCCCGGTCGAGGGCCTTGGCCGCCACCTTGCCGGGGACGTCCTTGGAGGTGAGGTCCATCAGGATCAGGTGGTTGTCGGTCCCGCCGGACACCAGGTCGAAACCACGGGCGAGCAGCGCCTCGGCGAGTGCCTTGGCGTTGGCGACCACCTGGGCAGCGTAATCACGGAAGGAGGGCTGCGCCGCCTCATGGAGGGCGACGGCGACAGCGGCGGTGGTCTGGTTGTGCGGACCGCCCTGGAGCCCGGGGAACACCGCCTTGTCGATGGCTTTGGCGTGTTCCTCACGGGACATCAGCATCGCGCCGCGCGGCCCGCGGAGCGTCTTGTGGGTGGTGGTGGACACGACGTCGACATGCGGCACGGGCGAAGGATGGGCGCCACCCGCGATGAGACCGGCGATGTGCGCGACGTCGGCGACGAGTACGGCGCCCGCCTCCCGGGCGATGTCCGCGAAGGCGGCGAAGTCGATGGTGCGGGGCAGCGCCGTGCCGCCGCAGAAGATGACCTTGGGCCGTTCCTTGAGGGCGAGCTCGCGCACCTCGTCGAAGTCGATGAGGCCGGTGTCCTGGCGTACGCCGTACTGGACGCCACGGAACCACTTTCCGGTGGCCGAGACGCCCCAGCCGTGGGTGAGGTGGCCGCCCATGGGGAGAGCCATGCCCATCACGGTGTCACCGGGCTCGGCGAAGGCGAGATACACGGCGAGGTTGGCGGGCGAGCCGGAGTACGGCTGGACGTTGGCGTGCTCGACGCCGAAGAGCGACTTGGCGCGGGCGACGGCGAGCCGCTCGACCTGGTCGATGTTCTGCTGGCCCTCGTAGTACCGGCGGCCTGCGTAGCCCTCGCTGTACTTGTTCTGCAGCACCGTGCCGGAGGCCTCGAGCACGGCCCGGGAGACGTAGTTCTCGCTGGGGATGAGCCGCAGCGTCTCGGACTGGAGCTGCTCCTCCGCGCCCACGAGAGCGGCGAGCTCCGGGTCGGTCGTGGAGAGAGCGGGGTGGGAGAGGGGAAGGGTCATCGGAATGGTCCTCCGGGGCGATCCGTGGTCGTCGGTCGTGTTCCCGGGGTGCCCAGGCGGGGCGACACCTCGTGCGAAAGCCCGCGCACGGCTTCCTCGGGGTCGTTTCCCCGTACGCCAGTCGCCGCGCGTGCCGCCCACAGTAGCGGCCTGCCGGGCCGCCGCGCGGTGTCGTCCACACTGCGAGCCGCGGCCGGCGAGCGACGATGGAGGAGAGCGCCGGCCGCGCCGGCGCCGGAGGTCCGTCCCGACGATCGGAGACCCCGTGCCGAGCTCGACATCCGCCCTCGCCGCCGCGGAGGCGCACAGCGCGCACAACTACCACCCGTTGCCGGTCGTCGTCGCCTCGGCGGACGGCGCCTGGATGACGGATATCGAGGGACGCCGCTTCCTGGACATGCTCGCCGGATACTCGGCCCTCAACTTCGGGCACACCAACCGCCGGCTCGTCGAGGCGGCGAAGGCGCAGCTGGAACGGGTGACGCTGACCTCGCGCGCCTTCCATCACGACCGGTTCGGGGAGTTCTGCGCACAGCTCGCGCAGCTGTGCGGGATGGAGACGGTCCTGCCGATGAACACCGGTGCGGAGGCGGTGGAGACGGCCGTCAAGACCGCCCGGAAGTGGGGGTACCGGGTGAAGCGGGTGCCGGACAACATGGCCAAGATCGTGGTGGCGGCGAACAACTTCCACGGCCGGACGACCACATTGATCAGTTTCTCGACCGACCCGGTGGCGCGGGCCGACCACGGGCCCTACACACCCGGGTTCGAGATCGTCCCGTACGGGGACCTGACCGCGATGGACGCGGCGGTCACGGAGAACACGGTTGCCGTGCTGCTGGAGCCGATCCAGGGCGAGGCCGGGGTGCTGGTGCCGCCGGCCGGGTACCTGCCGGGCGTCCGTGCGCTCACCCGCGAGCGGAACGTGCTGTTCGTCGCGGACGAGATCCAGTCCGGCCTGGGCCGTACGGGCAGGACGTTCGCCTGCGAGCACGAGGGCGTGATACCGGACATGTACGTGCTCGGCAAGGCGCTGGGCGGCGGTGTGGTTCCGGTGTCGGCGGTGGTGTCCTCGGCGGAGGTGCTCGGCGTCCATCGGCCGGGTGAGCACGGTTCGACGTTCGGCGGGAACCCGCTGGCGTGCGCCGTCGCGCTGGAGGTGATGGCGATGCTGCGCACCGGGGAGTTCCAGCGGCGGGCCACCGAGCTGGGTGAGCGTCTCCACCAGGAGCTGGGCCTGCTGGTCGCCGAGGGCGCGGTGACCGCCGTGCGGGGACGCGGGCTGTGGGCCGGTTTGGACGTTGCGCCGGACCGCGGCACCGGCCGGGAGGTGTCGGAGAAGCTGATGGACCGCGGTGTGCTGGTGAAGGAGACCCAGGGCGCCACGATCCGGATCGCTCCGCCGCTGGTGATCAGCGAGGAGGACCTGGACTGGGGCCTTGCCCAGCTCCGGGTGGTACTGACGGAAGGACCCGCACGCACGTCCGCACCGACGACCTGACCGACCGGACCGCGCCGAGCCGCCGGGCCGCGCCGCCGACCCGACCGACCGGACCGCGCCGAGCCGCCGGGCCGCGCCGCCGACCTGACCGACGGGCCGGGCCGACCCCGCCCAGGCCGAGCCGCGTCGAGCCGGGCCGCGCCCGGCGGGATCCCCGGCCCGGCCCCGCGTACACGAGACCGTGACGCGCCCGGGGGCGTGGCTCACGCCAGTGAGCGGCACAGCGCGTCGAGCGCGCCCGACCACGCGCTGTCCGGCGGGGTCGCGTAGCCGACGACGAGCGCGTCGCCGCGCGGTGGGGCGTCCGGATGCCGGAAGCGGCCCATCGGCTCGACGGCCAGACCATGCCAGGCCGCGGCCCGCACGGCGGACTGCTCCGTGCCGGGCGGCAGTTCGAGAACCGCGTGCAGCCCGGCGGCGATTCCGCTCACCCGGATGCCGGGGGCGTGCTCCGCCAACTGCCGCACCAGATGGTCGCGGCGGCGCCGGTAACGCAGCCGCATACCCCGCACATGCCGGTCGTAGGCGCCGGAAGCGATGAACTCGGCCAAGGTGAGCTGGTCGAGCGAGCTCGACGTCCACTCGACGCCGCCCTTGGCCGCGAGCACGTCCCCGACCAGGTTCTGGGGCAGCACCATCCACGCGAGCCGCAGTCCGGGCGCCAGGGACTTGCTCGCCGTTCCCATGTGGACGACGCGCTCCGGGTCGAGGCCCTGAAGCGCGCCGACGGGGCGGCGGTCGTAACGGAATTCCCCGTCGTAGTCGTCCTCGAGGATCAGGCCGCCCGTCCTGCGGGCCCAGTCGACCGCCGCGGTCCGCCGGTCCGGGTGCAGCGGCATCCCGACGGGGAACTGGTGGGCGGGCGTCATCAGCACCGCTCCGACGCCCCGGAGCAGACCCTCGCCCAACCCGTCCGGTTCGGTGCCCAGTTCGTCGAAGGGGAGGGCCGGGATGCGCAGTCCCGCCTCGGTCAGCACGTCGCGGTGCTCGTCCAGTCCGTAAGACTCGACCGCCACCTCCCTGACCCGGCGCTGTCGCAGCACCTTGCCCATCAGCATGAGCCCGTGCACGAAGCCGGAGCAGATCACGATGCGTTCGGGGTCCGCGTGCACGCCGCGGGCGCGGGCCAGGTAGTCGGCCAGCACGGTCCGCAACTCGACGCGTCCGCGCGGGTCCCCGTAACCGAAGGCCTCGTGGGGAGCGGCGTCCAGCGCCCGGCGGGCCGCCTTGAGCCACTCCGCACGGGGGAAGGACGCGAGATCGGGGCTGCCGGGCAGCAGGTTGTAGGCGGGCCGGCCGCGGGCCGGGCGGTTACTCGCCGTGCCGGATGCGGTCTTGCGGGGTGCGGAGCGGCGGGCCACCCGGGTGCCGGATCCCTGCCGTGCGGTGAGCCAGCCTTCCGCGACCAGTTCCGCGTAGGCGTCGGCGACCGTGTTGCGGGCGATACCCAGGTCGGCGGCGAGCGAGCGGGACGACGGCAGCCGGGTTCCCGGTGCGAGCCTGCCGGTGCGGGCAGCCTCCCGCAGCGCGTCCGTCAGCCCCTGCCGCAGCCTCGGCCCGCGTACCTCGAGGTGGAGGTCCGTACCGGAAGTGGACCAGGATTCCGTCATGGAAGTGGACCATATCGTTGTGCCACCGGGCCTCTAGGGTCGAGCCCATGACGACCACGAACGAGATCAACGCCCCGGAGCACACCCCCCGCCTGGCCATGATGGAGCTGGCTCCCGACGTCTACAAGGCCATGGTCAAACTCGACCAGGCGGCCCGCCGGCACCTCGACCCGGTGCTGCTGGAGCTGGTGAAGATCCGCGCCTCGCAGATCAACCACTGCGCGTTCTGCCTCGACATGCACAGCAAGGACGCGCTCGCGGCCGGCGAGTCGGTGGAGCGGATCGTGCAGCTCAGCGCCTGGGACGAGTCGCGGCACTTCTACACGGAGAAGGAGATCGCGGCGATCGAGCTGACCGAGGCGGTCACCGTGCTCACCGACGGTTTCGTGCCCGACGAGGTCTTCGAGAAGGCAGCCAAGCACTTCGAGGAGACCGAACTGGCTCATCTCGTCGCGGCCATCACGGTCATCAACGCCTGGAACCGCTTCGGCGTGACCGCCCGCCTGGTTCCCGGCCACTACACGCCTGGTTCGCTGAAGCACTGAGGGGGACACGATGACCGCGACAGCGGGGGCGTTCCGCGCCCTGCACCACGGCCGGGAGGCCGGAGACCCGCTCGTACTGCCGGGACCGTGGGACGCGGCGAGCGCCCGCGCCTTCGCCGACGCCGGCTTCCCCGCACTGGCGACGCCGAGCGCGGGCGTGTCGGCGTCCCTCGGCCACGAGGACGGCGAGACGCCCGCGGACGAGATGTTCGCGGCCGTCGCCCGCATCGCACGCGCCGTCGACATCCCCGTGAGCGCCGATGTCGAGGACGGCTACGGCCTGCCGCCGAAGGAGCTGGTGGCGCGGCTCCTGGAAGCGGGCGCGGTCGGCTGCAACCTGGAGGACACGGACCGCTCGACGAAGCGGCTGAAAGACCCACGGGCGCACGCCGACTGGCTGGCCGAGGTCCGCGCGGAGGCGGGTGACGAGCTGTTCGTGAACGCCCGCGTCGACACGTTCCTGCGCGGGGTGGACGATCCCCGGCAGGCCGTGGCCCGCATCCGGCTGTATGTCGAGGCGGGTGCCGACTGCGTCTACCCGATCACCGTCCCTCCAGCGCGACTGCCGCTGCTGCGTGCCGCCACCGACGCACCGATCAACGTGTCCGCGCCCGCGTCGGACCCGCCGCGGGCCGAACTCGGCCGGCTGGGCGCGACCCGGATCACCTTCGGCCCGGGTCTGCACCGGCGGGTGCAGGCGGTGGTGGCGGACATCGCCCGCGAGTTGTACGGGCAGGGTCCGGCCAAGCTCTGAAGACGCTCAACTCCGCTTGCTCCCGGCCGTTCACGGGAGACGATCACCTCATGCTCGGACTCACGAAGAAGGAACTGTCAGTGGTGGTCCTGCGCGACGCGGAAGGCATCGAGGCCGCCCTCCACGCCGCGCTGGAGCAGGCCGCACCGGAGGAACGGCCGGGGCTGGAGCGCGCCCTGGCCGTCGTCGCGGAGGCGTCCGCGGCGACGGACGAAGAACTGCGGGCCCGCTGGGTGGGGCAGCGGATGGACGCGGCGGGGGTGCGCGGCCCGGCGGACTCGGTGGAGGCCATAAAGGCGCTGCGCGAGGCCGCTCCGGGCCTCAGCCTCCTGTCGGCGGTGCAGCTGGCGAAGTCCGCGGAGTCCGTGCGCCGGGGCGCATGAGAAGGCGTGGTGCCCCGCCGGCCGTCGGGCCGGCGGGGCACCGGACGCGGCCCGCCCGTGCGGGCGGGGCCGCGGGTGTCACTTCTTCGGCAGCCACTGCTTCCAGGTCGCCTCGTTGGCCTTGACCCACTTCTCGGCCGCCGCCTCGGGGCTCATCTTCTCCCCGGCGATCATCTGCGCGACCTCGTTCTGCTGCTCGGTCGTCCACTTGAAGTTCTTCAGGAACTCGGCCGCCTCGCCGCCGTTCTTGGCGAAGTCCGCGTTGAGGAACTTCTGCAGCGGTGTGTTCGGGTAGGCGCACGCGATCTTCTTCGGGTCGGCGTCGCAGCCCTCCTTGTACTCGGGCAGCTTCACCTCGACGAGGTCGACCTGCGCGTTCAGCCACTGCGGGGTCCACCAGTAGGTCAGGAAGGGCTTCTTCTCCTTCACGTACTTCTGGATGGCCGTGATCTGCGCCGCCTCGGAACCGGCGTAGTTGGTCTTCAGGTTCAGCCCGAGGTTCTTGATGATCGCGTCGTCGTTGGTGACGTAGTCGGGCGAACCCTCGAGGAGTTCGCCCTTGCCGCCGCTCTCCGCGGTCGCGAACTCCTTGGCGTACTTGTCGAGGTTCTTCCAATCCGTCACGTCGGGGTGCTTGTCGGCGAAGTACTTCGGCACGAACCAGCCGATGTGGCCTTCGACACCGAGGTCACCGCCCTTCACGACGGTCTTGCGGTCCTCGACGTACTGCTTCTCCTCCTTGGGGTGACCCCAGTCCTCCATGATCGCGTCGATGTCGCCCTTGGAGAGGGCGTCCCAGGCGAGCACTTCACCCATCTGCTGGGTCTTGACCTTGTAGCCGAGCTCCTCCTCCAGGATGTGGGACGCGACGGCCGTGTTGGCCTGTGCGCCGACCCAGGAGGGGACGGTCAGCTTCACGGTCTTCTCGCCGCCGGCCGCGTCCTGGCTCTTGCCGGTCTCGGCGGCGCTGCACGCGCTCAGGGAGAGGGCGCCGAGAGCGGCGGCGACGGCGACGGTGCGGAGAGTTCTGGTGCGGTTCATGGTGGTGCTCCTGCTGTGAGTGAGGGAGGTGAGTGGTACGGGGGCGGGCACAGGCGCCGGAGTGCGGCGCGGGGCCGTTCAGCCGCGCTTGCGGGCCGGTTGGGTGATCCGGTCGAGTACGAGGCCGAGGCAGACGATCGCGACTCCGGCCGTCATTCCGAGACCCATCTCGCCGCGGGAGAGGCCCTTGACGACGTCGTAGCCGAGGGCCCCGCCACCGACGAGCGCGCCGACGACGACCACGGCCAGGACCAGTACGACTCCCTGGTTGACGGCGAGCTGGAGTGCGGGACGGGCGAGCGGCAGCTGGACCCGGAGGAGTTGCTGCCGGGTGGACGCGCCGAGCGACCTGGACGCCTCCAGTGCCGCGGGGTCGACCTCGCGCAGGCCCTGGGCGGTGATGCGGACCACCGCGGGCAGCGCGTACACGACGGCCGCGACGATCGCGGAGACGCGCGCGACTCCGAAGAGGGCGACCACCGGAATGAGGTAGACGAACTGCGGCATCGTCTGCATGGCGTCGAGCACCGGCCGCAGCCAGCGTTCCAGGCGTCCCGCGCGGGCGCAGACGATGCCCGCCAGCACGCCGAGGACGAGGGTGACGACGAGCGCCGCGAGTACCTGGGAGAGCGTGTCGAGGGACTTCGTCCACACGCCGAGCACGCCGATCGCGGCCATGGCGAGCGTGGCGGTCAGTGCCGTCATCCAGGTGCCGACGAGCCAGGCCAGGGCGGCGACCAGCAGCAGCACCGCCCACCACGGCAGCGCGGTCAGGCCGTCCCTCATGGGGTTGAGGACCCACAGGGTGAAGTGCTCGGACCATGTCTCCGTGCCGCCGAGCACAGGGATGCCGGACGACAGGTTCTCGGTGATCCAGGTTTGGGCCTTGTTGACGGGCGTGGAGATGGCGAACGTCCAGCCCTCCGGCCACGCCGTCCCGGCCACGAAGCGCAGCAGCACGGCCGCGACGACTCCGCCGCCTGCCAGTGCCCAGGCGGAGCGGCCGTGCAGCAGGCCGCCATCGGGGGTGCTCCGGCCGATCCGGTCGCCGGCGGCCGCGGTCGTACGGTCGAGCCAGACGGCGATCAGCACGATGGGGATGCCGGCGGCGAGCGCCTTGCCCACGTCCACGGTGGACAGGGCCGAGTAGACCTCCTCGCCGAGGCCGCCCGCGCCGACGAGCGCGGCGATGACGACCATCGAGAGCGCCATCATGATCGTCTGGTTGAGGCCGAGGAGCATCTGCTTGCGGGCCAGCGGCAGCCGCGCAGTGCGGAGCCGCTGCCAGGAGCTCGCCCCGAGCGACGTGACGGCCTCGAGCACCGCGGGGTCGGCGCCGCGCAGACCGAGTGTGGTCAGGCGCGCCATCGGCGGGGCCGCGTAGATGACGGTGCAGAACAGGGCAGCGGGCGTGCCGGTGCCGAAGACCAGCACGAACGGCAGCAGGTAGGCGAAGGCCGGCAGCACCTGCATGGTGTCGAGCACCGGCCGCAGCAGGCGGTCGACACGATCGGAGAGCCCTGCGGCCAGTCCGATGACCACGCCCAGCAGCGCGGCGCAGGTCACCGCCACCACCATCAGGGCGATGGTGAGCAGGGTGGCGTCCCACATGCCGAGCAGCCCGCACACGGCGAACGCGCCGAAGGCCGTCGCCGCGACCTTGACACCGCCGCGGCCGAGCCCGGCCGCGCGCCAGGCGAACAGCACGCCGGCGGCGAACACACCGGTCCAGCCCATCGTGTCGAGCAGGGTGTAGACGCCGCTGACGGCATCGGTGGCGGTGTTGGACAGGTGCAGCAGGAAGTAGAGGAACAGTGGGTGGCTGTCCCGGTTGTCGACGACCCACTTGTTGGCGTCGTCGAGCGGACCGGAGATGTCGACGCTCAGCGCGCCGGGCCACGGGCCGCTGCCCCACACGACCGCCGAGAGCGGTACGAGGACGGCCGCGAGCGCGGCGAGCACCAGCAGCTTGCCCTTGACGGGATGACGCATCAGGTCCTGGAAGGACCGCCCGGTGGCGGGACGGCCGGCCTTTTCGGGCGCCTTGGTCTTCTCCGGTGCCGTGTCAGGAGTCTTGCCGGAA
Organism: Streptomyces sp. WAC00040; assembly: GCF_056835925.1. Classification (NCBI taxonomy): domain Bacteria; kingdom Bacillati; phylum Actinomycetota; class Actinomycetes; order Kitasatosporales; family Streptomycetaceae; genus Streptomyces; species Streptomyces sp. WAC00040. Next base: position 2,508,632 of record NZ_JAKQZE010000001.1, on the reverse strand, counting down.
GCCGGCGTGGTGACGGCTGCGGTCATCGCGGCCACCGCCCCTCGGCCGCCCGGTGGTTGCGCCTACGCGTGATGCGTGTCATGCGGCCACCGCCTTGCCGCCGGGCATGCCGGCGACCACGCCGAGCAGCGCCGCGTGGTCCACCACCCCCAGGCACCTGCCGTCCTCGACGACGCGCGCGGTCTCGCCGGTGCGGGCGACGGCCTCGATGGCCTCGAAGACGGTCGCCCCGGGGGCGAGCGCCGGGCCGGCCTCCGCCTCCGCCTCCAGGGCGGGGCGCATGGCCGTCCGCACGGTCATGACCTGCTCGCGCGGCACATCGCGGACGAAGTCACGCACGTACTCGTCGGCCGGCTCGCCGACGATCTCCTCGGGGGTGCCGAGCTGGACGATCCGGCCGTCGCGCATCAGCGCGATCCGGTCGCCGATCTTGAGCGCCTCGCTGAGGTCGTGCGTGATGAAGACCATGGTGCGGCCCTCCTCGCGGTGCAGTCGCACGACCTCCTCCTGCATGTCGCGGCGGATCAGCGGGTCCAGCGCGCTGAACGGCTCGTCGAACAGCAGGACTTCGGGGTCGACCGCCAGCGCCCGCGCCAGGCCGACCCGCTGCTGCTGGCCGCCGGACAGCTGGCCCGGTCGGCGGGACTCCATGCCCTCGAGGCCGACCTTGGCGACGAACTCCGCCGCCCGTTCCCGGCGTTCCGCACGGCCGACGCCCTGGATCTCGAGTCCGTAGGCGACGTTGTCGAGCACTGAGCGGTGCGGCAGCAGCCCGAAGTGCTGGAAGACCATGGACGCGCGGTGGCGGCGCAGTTCGCGCAGCCGTCCGGCGTCCATCGACATGACGTCCTCGCCGTCGATGGAGATGGCGCCCGAGGTCGGCTCGATCAGCCGGGTGAGGCAGCGCACCAGCGTCGACTTGCCGGAGCCGGACAGGCCCATGACGACGAAGACCTCGCCCTTGCGGACGTCGAAGGAGACGTCGCGCACGGCGGCGGTGCAGCCGGTGCGCTCCCGCAGGGCGGCGGCGTCGAGGGCCCCGAGCTCGGGGTCGGCGGGCACCCGGCCCGCCTTCGGGCCGAAGACCTTCCACAGGTCGCGTACGGAGAACACAGGTGTCGGCGGCGTACTCATCAGGCATTACCTCCCAGCAGGTCCGCGCATTTCTCCCCGACCATCAAGACGGTGATCATCGGGTTGACGGCCGTCATCGTCGGGAAGACGGACGCGTCGGCGATCCGGACGCCGGTGAGGCCGCGGATCTTCAGATCGGGGTCGACGACGGCGAGCTCGTCGTCGGCCGCACCCATCCGGCAGGTACCGGCGGGGTGGTAGACGGTGTGCGCGACCTTGCGCGCGTACTCGCTGATCTCCTCGTCGGAGGTGACCTCGGGGCCCGGGCAGACCTCCCGCTTCAGCCAGCCCGCCAGCGGCTCCTGCTTCGCGATCTCACGCGCGATCCGGATGCCGTCGACGAGCGTGCGGCCGTCGTAGTCGTCCTCGTCGGTGAAGTACCGGAAGTCGAGGGCGGGTTTGACCTCGGGGTCGGCGCTGGTCAGGTACAGGCGGCCGCGGCTGCGCGGCTTGGGGATGTTGGGCGTCATCGACACGCCGTGCGCGGGGCGTTCGTAGCCGAGGCGCTCCGGGTTGTCGGTGAAGGGGATCTGGTAGAAGTGGAACATCAGGTCGGGGCCCGCGGACGCGGGGTCGCGCCGTACGAACAGCCCGGCGTCGCTGTCCATCGCGGAGTTCTCCGGGATGGGCCCGTGGGTCTCCCAGACGATGACCGACTCGGGGTGGTCGAGCAGGTTCTCGCCGACGCCCGGCAGGTCGTGGACGACGGGTATGCCGAGCCTCTCCAGGTCGGCGCGCGGCCCGATGCCGGAGTGCATCAGCAGCCGGGGCGTGTCTACGGCGCCCGCGCAGACGAGCACCTCGCGGCGGGCCCGTACGGTCCGCTCCTCGCCGTCCTTGGCGCGTACGTGCACCCCGGTGGCACGGGTGCCGTCCAGCTCCAGCCGGTACGCCCAGGTCTCCAGGGCGATGTGCAGGTTCGGACGGTCGAGGAAGGGATGCAGATAGGCGACCGACGCCGAGGAGCGCTTGTTGTTCTCGGGGTGGTAGGCCAGGTCGAAGAAGCCGACGCCCTCATGGAAGGGGTTCTCGTTGAAGCTCTCGATCCGCGGCACTTCGAGGGCGGTCCGGGCGGCGTCGACGAAGTCGCGGGCGATGGCGTTCCGGTCCGCCTCGTCGACGGGGACGATGTTGTTGCGCAGCTTGTAGAAGTACGGGTCCATGGCCGCGGCGTCCCAGCCCTTCGCACCGGCACCGGCCCACTCGTCCCAGTCGGACGGCAGCGGCTTGAAGGCGATGAGGGTGTTGTGGGAGGAGCAGCCGCCGAGCACGCGGGCGCGGCTGTGGCGGATGTGCGAGTTGCCGCGCGGCTGTTCGGTGGTCGGGTAGTCGTAGTCGAGGTCACCGCCGAGCAGGCCCATCCAGCGCCGCAGGGTCAGCACGTCGTCGCGGCCGACGTCGCTCGGGCCGCCCTCGATGACGGCGACGGTCACGCCGGGGTCCTCGGTGAGCCGGGAGGCGATCACCGAACCGGCGGTGCCGCCGCCGACGACGACATAGTCGTACTCGTGAATGTGGTCGGTCATGGTGTGTTTCCCTGCCTCAGCCCGCGAACCAGCGCACGGGGCGCGGGGCGAGGTTCTGGTAGATGTGCTTGGCCTCGCGGTACTCGGCGAGCCCCGTGGGCCCCAGCTCACGGCCGGTGCCCGACTTGCCGAAGCCGCCCCATTCCGCCTGCGGCAGATAAGGGTGGAAGTCGTTGATCCAGACGGTGCCGTGCCGCATCAGCCGCGCCATCCGGCGTGCGCGTCCGGCGTCGGACGTCCAGACGGCACCGGCGAGGCCGTATTCGGTGTCGTTGGCGAGGGCGAGGGCCTCTTCCTCCGTGCGGAAGGTCTCGACCGTCAGGACGGGGCCGAAGATCTCCTCGCGGATGACGCGCATGGAGCGGTGGCAGTGGTCGAGGACGGTGGGCCGGTAGAAGAAGCCCGGTCCCTCCGGCCGCTCGCCGCCCGCCCTCAGCACCGCGCCCTCGGCCAGGGCGGAGGCCACGAACTCCTCGGTCCTCGCGAGCTGCTGGGCGGAGACGAGGGGGCCGCACTCGACGCCGTCGTCGGTGCCGCGCCCGAGGCGGATCTTCTCGGCCCTGCGCGCGAGTTCGGCGACGAACCGCTCACGCAGCGACTCCTCGACGATGAGCCGCGAGCCCGCGGAGCAGACCTGCCCGCTGTGGATGAACGCGGCGTTGAGCGCCTGGTCGACGGCCGTGTCGAAGCCGTCGGGCGTGGCGCAGGCGTCGGCGAAGACCACGTTCGGGTTCTTGCCGCCGAGTTCGAGGGCGACCTTCTTGACGCTGTCGGCCGCGGCACGGGCGACCTTCGTGCCGCTGACGAGCCCGCCAGTGAAGGACACGAGGTCCACGTCGGGGTGTTCGGCCAGCCGGGCTCCGACGGGGTCGCCCGCGCCGGTGACGATGTTCGCGGCGCCGGGCGGCAGTCCCGCCTCGATCAGCAGCTCGATCAGGGCCACGGTGGTCAGCGGCGTGATCTCGCTGGGCTTGATCACCACGGTGTTGCCCGCCGCGAGCGCGGGGGCGATCTTCCAGCTGGCCTGGAGCAGCGGATAGTTCCAGGGGGTGATCAGCGCACAGACGCCGACGGGCTCGTGGACGACGACGCTGTGGATCTCGTCCGACCCGGCGTCGACGACACGGCCGCCGCTCTCGTTCATGACGAGGTCGGCGAAGTAGACGAAGGCGTCGCGTACGCAGTCGACGTCGACACGCCCCTCTTCGAGGGTCTTGCCCGCGTCCTGGCTCTCCAGCGCGCCGATCTTCTCCCGGTCCCGCTCGAGCAGGACCGCGACACGTCGGAGCAGCGCGGCCCGCTCCGCGACAGGGGTGCGCGGCCAGGTGCCGTCGTCGAATGCGGCCCGCGCGCAGGCGACAGCGTCATCTGTGTCGGCGACACCGCCCTCCGCCACGACGGCGAAGACGCTCCCGTCGACGGGGTCGATGATGTCCCGGGTGGCGCCGGAGAGCGCGAAACGCCACTCCCCGCCCACATGGATGGTCTGATGTACTGCCGACACGTCGCGTTATGGCCTTTCGTTCCCGTTTTGTCTTCCACCGGTCACACCCCGGCGATCTGGCCGCCTGCCCCGGGAACCAAGAACCATGCGCAATGGTTCACGGAACGTGACCCGGCTCACGGAGCACGGGTGCCGCCCGGGCGCCGGCACCGCGGCGGGATCAACACGGGCATCACAGGGCGAATGTGACCGGGGTCACCGCCCGCCCGACGCCGTGATCGGTCGGCCTCGTAGGGTCAGGTACATGACCGCGAAGTTCAGTGATCCGTTCCTCAGCCTCACCGAGCAGCACGCCGCCTGGGGCGCGGAACAACTCGAAACGTTCAACGAGTTCATGCCGGTCGGCGAGTGGAGTGCCGACCTCGGGCAGTGCCTGTACCGGCAGTCCGGCCGGGAACTGACGATCTCGCTCCTCGGGACCTTCGACGTCAACGAGCATTCATGGCTGTGGGGCTGGGCCAACCCCGGCTTCGCCGGCTCGCCGGTGGTCGCGGCGGCGGAACGGCTCCGCGCGTACGGGCAGGCTCACGGCCTGAGCGAGTTCACCGAGGAGCTCGTCCCTCTCGCCGCCCACGACGACCCCCGCCGCGCCGTCGAGACCCTCGCGTTCACGGCGATGGGAGTGCTCGGCGCCGCCGGGTACATCGGCGTACAGGCGAGCGCCGACGGCCGCGCCTACATGGTTCCGGACGATCCGCAGGTCCCCCGCGCCGAACCGGACGCCATCACCGTGCCGCGCGTCCTGCTCACCGGCGCGGGCCTCGTCGGCGGATCCGCACGCCGGGTCGTCTCCGGCTACTTCGGCCACCACGACCTTCCGCAACGCCGCACCGAGGACCGGATGAGCGCGGGTCTCCCCGACGGAGGCACGGTCGACGTCCTCTTCGACGATCTCGACCGGATAGCCTCCGTGCACGTCAACACGGGTGCGCCCGCGCCTGCTTGACGCAGACATCGCACGACGCACGATGCACGCGCACGACAACGGGGAGCATGAAAATGGGATCGATCAGCGAGCTGGCGGAGCGGCTCGTCGCCGCGGACACGGGCGGCTGGAGCACGGAGGGGCTGCGCGCCATGGCCGCCTCTCTCGGCTGGACCTGGACGGAGAGCGCCGCGGGACCCGTCCTCGGCACCGGCCCGGCGACCGGCGAGGCCCGGCCGACCCGGGCCGGCACGTACGAGGAGCGCTACACCGACGGTGAGGAGTACGTCGGGCTGGTGATCCCCGTGGGACAGCCGGAGCCGGGCGACGCGGCCCGGGCGGCCGCCTTCGCGGCCGTGCGCGAGGAGTTGACGGCGGCCCTCGGCAAGGCGCCGGTCATGGGCTCGCACGGCGAGATGGGCCCGTTCTTCACGAGCGGCCCCTTGTGGGGCAACCCGTTCCTCCGCTGGCGCGGTGAGCCGAACACGGTGGAGCTGCGCGCCGGGAAGAGCGGTCCCGAGCTCGTGCTGCAGCCCACCGGCCCGGCCGAGAACTGGTTCTGGCGGCAGGGTATCGGGGAGGAGCACTCGATCAGCGGGTACTTCGGCCACCGCCGCGACCCGGCCAACGCCGGCCTGGGCTTCCCCGGTGGCTGGTCCGCCCGCAGCTGGGAGACGGTGACCTCGTCCTTGGCCCATTTCCTCGGCCCGCTGCCCGCCGAGACGGTCGCGCTCGGCATACGCATCGGCATGCCGGTCTACGGCCGCACGGACGACGGCGCGCCGCTCCTCTTCGACATCGCCTGCGGTGAACGGCTCTCGATCGCCTGCTTCGCCGAGGACGACGCCGCTACGGCGGCCCTTGGCTGGGGCACGGTCGCCGACCATCCGGCCACCGCCGAGAGATGGGACGACGACGACCCGGTCCGGCGGGTCGACGCCGGCGGCCCCGGCGAGCCCAAGGGCCGGGCGCTTGCGGAGATGTTGGTGGCCACGGCGAAGGCGGTCGGCGTGCGGGAGCCGACAAACCTGATCGTCGGCGGTGAGGGCGCGTACGTGGGCGACTACCACGTCACGTACTACGGTCTGGGCCTGGCCACGGGCTGAGGCCGGTGGGCGGGCGACAACCCCGTGAAGCCCTCCATGCCCATGCAGGCGGCGATGGTCGCGGACACCGTGATGACGGCGGCCGCGGCGTCGGACCGAGGCCCGGCAGTCCGCCACCGGCCCCTCAGCGAACGAAATCCGTTGTCCGCCGGCCCGACACGTGGCTAACGTCTCGAACATCGACGTGTAGCTCAGCAGCAGAGCGCCGGGCTCGGGACCCGGAGGGCGCGGGGGCGGGACCCGCCACGTCGGCTTATGAACGAGAACGCTGAGAAGCAGCCACTCACCGCATCGCCGTCGTACGCGTCCGGGCAGTTGACGAAGGCCTTCACCACCGCGCTGACGCACCAGGACGCCGGAACACGCACTCGCGCGCAGGATCGGACGCGGCGCTGGCGTGACGTGCTCGACGGGATTGCCGACGGGCGGCTGCGGATCGGCTCCCGCACGCCGGTGATCGGCCTTCCCGCATGGGTGACACCCGAGGTCGTCCACGGCGGCTTCACGACCGGAAGCGCTGCCGCGGGCGGCACCCTGCTGCCGTACGAGGCAAAGGCCGCCCGTGAGGCAGGCGTGCCCGCCGACCGCAGGGCGCTGTTCGACCACTTCCTGACCGAGCCCGGCCTCGGCACCCTGTGGGACCTCCTGGACAGCGGCCGCTACTCGGTGGCAGTGCCGGAGGAGGCGGCGCTGCTGACGGTGGCGTGGCTGGTCCGCGCCGGCGAGGTGGCACGTGCACTCGAACTCGTCGGCACCCTCGCACCGTTCGCCGGCAGGCTGCGGTTCCTGCCCCGGCCGTCGGACGTCCCTGGGCCGGACACGCCGGCCGTGCACCGCCGTACCGTCGCCGACGCCGGCCAGGCACTCGCCCGCCGCGGACCGAACATGGCGGTGGAGACCCAGCGGGAGGCGCTGACCGTCTGGCTGCCGTTCGCGGACGAGCTGCTCACGCACTGGCTGAAGACGGCGGGACCGGGTGACGTCCCCGCCGACGGCGACTGGCTCGAGCGGGGCGCGGAGTTGCTGCGTCGCTACCGGCTGCTGGCACAGGAGCACACGCTCTGCGGGAAGCACCGCCGCCCCAAGGAGAACCTGGCCGTTCTGCGGGACGCCCTGGAGGAGGCCGTCGCCGGACGTCCGCTGGACGCCCGCCGGCTCGGCCTGCTGCGGCACGCCGTCACGTCCATGGTCCGCAAGCGCGGCACGCCCGGCTCCGATCGGCACACCGCCCTGCGTCACAAGCAGGCGGACCAGGCCGCGCTGCCTTCGCACCACGCGCTCGCGCAGGTTGTGCTCCGCCGTCTCTCCGGTCTGCCCCAGCATGTCGGTGCGGCGGACGTCGCTCCGCTCGTCACCCCGGTGACGCGCCAGGAGCACCAGGACACGGGCCTGCCCGCCGGTGCGGAGATCCCTCCGGCGATCCGCCAGGTTGTCGAGGCCGCGCTCAGCGCGCCGATCGGCACCCTCGTGGAACGCGGCGTGGTGCCGTCGGCCGAGGTGCTGGCCGAGCTCGTGCCGCAACTGGTCGCCGCTACCACGGCGCGGGCGTACGAGGACGAGTCGCTGCGCACACTGATGGCCGCTGCCTACCGGGCGTTCCGCAACCGGCGCTCCCTGCTGCTGCTCGACCTGGAGCGGCAGGTCCGGATCGAGGAACTGCCCTGGGTACAGGCGGTGGCGGACCGGCGCGAGACCGGGCCGGCCACCGAGGAGCCCGCTCTGACCGCGCTGCGGCAACTCGGCGAGCTGGCCGTGCAGGCGTTCCCGGGCACGTTGCTGCCCAACCCGCTCGTACGCGAACTCGGCGTGCTCGCCCGCCAGGCGGACCTGGGCGCGCCGCTGGTGGAGGAGCTGGCCGCGGACATCTTCATGGGAACCTTCGGCCCGAAGTTCCTCCGGGCGGCCAGGGATGCCGCCGAGCTGCTGCGCGGCACCATGTACGAGCGCTATTACGGGATCGACTACGCCGCCGTCCGCAACATGGCCGTCGTCGAGGCCGGTGAGGCGCTGACACGGTCGCACGGTGCGCGGACCTCCCCCCGATTCGCGAGGCTGTGCACGGAACGGGCAGGCCACGGCGGGTACGGCTCGGTGGCGGCGAACGGGAGGATCATCGAGCAGGCGCAGATCCTCACCACTCACAATCTCGCGACGCTGGTGCTGCGCGCCGGGATCCTGCCGGAACCCGGCTGGGCGGATCTGGCATGCCGCTGCTTCCGCACCGTGTGCGTGCTGACCGCTCGTGTCCACGGCAATCCTCGCCCGCTGGCGACGATCAAGGACGTGGCGTACGCCTGGCGGCAGATGCTCTTCCACCTGTCGCTGTGCACGGCGGACGAACAGCAGGTGCTCTCTCAGCTTGACGACGAAGCGGCTCGTCACCCCTGGCACGTCACCGCCCGCCTCGCCCCGGCGCTCGCGGGGCTGCGCCTTGTCGTCGCGGGCGGGAGCTTCGACGCCGACGGCACGGCGGACGGCGGACGGGCGCGGCGTCTGCTCGGTTGGAGCACCGACGGCCACTGGCTGCGGCCGGACCCGTCACCGGGCGCGGGCCTCGAGCCGGACCGCCGCTGAGCCGCCGGGCCGGACCACCGCCCGGGGGCCGGGCCCGGCAGCCGACAACGGCGCCGGCCCGGTTGCGCGGCGGCTCACGCCGCCTTTCGGCCGCCGAACGCGGCGAGGGTGCGCTCCAGCGCGGGCATCGCGCGCACAGTACGCCGGGAGCGGATCAGCATGTCCCACGCGGGCTCGAACTTCTTCCAGCCGCCCGCGTAGGCGAGGTGCCGCATCCGCTCGTGCGGGCCGGGCTGGGCGGAGGCGCCGCGCCAGATGTTGGACCAGCGGTAGAAGTCGCGGTAGGCGCGCCAGTAGCCGTCCTCCAGTTGCCGGGGGGTCATGCCCTTCGGCCGGTAGACCACATGGCGGGTGTCGTACAGATCCCAGTCGCGGTGCACGATGCGGTCCTCGGCCTCCATCTGCTTCCACAGCCCCGTGGAGGGATACGGCGTCATGATGTGGAACGTCGCCGTCTCGATGCCCTGCTCGACCGCCCATTCCACCGTGCGGTCGAAGACGTCCGGGCCGTCCTGGTCGAGGCCGAAGACGAAGCTGGCGTTGACCATGACGCCCGCGTCATGGAGGCGGCGGACCGCCGCGCCGTAGTCCTTGCCGATGTTCTGGTTCTTGCGGCGCTCCGCCAGGTTCGCGTCGTTGACGGTCTCGAAGCCGACGAACAGGCTGCGCAGGCCCGCGTCGACCGCGCGCTCCAGAAGTCCTGGCTGAAGCACGGAGTTGACAGTGCCGGCCGCCTGCCACAGGCGGCCCATGCCCGACATGCCGTCGAACAAGGCTTCCGCGAAGCGCCTGTTGCCCAGCAGGTGGTCGTCGAGGAAGTAGAGGTGGCGGCCGGGCAGCCGCTCGATCTCCGACAGGGCGTCGTCGACGCTCTGCGTGTAGAAGGACTTGCCGCCCTCGAAGAACGCGTCCTTGTAGCAGAAGTCGCAGTGGTGCGGGCAACCGCGCGAGACGACGATCGAGTTGGGCACGAGGTACAAGTGGCGCTTGATCAGGTCACGGCGCACCGGTGGGAGCCCCGCCAGGGTGCGCTGCGCCGTGGAGTCGTAGCGCCGGGCCGCCGCGCCGTCGCGGAAGTCCTTCAGGAACAGCGGCCACTGTTCCTCCCCCGGCCCGGTGAAGATGGTGTCCGCGTGCTGCGCGGCCTCGTCCGGCAATGAGGTGACGTGGAGTCCGCCCATCGCCACATGCACGCCCCGCGCCCGGAAGTGGTCGGCTATCTCGTAACTGCGGCGCGCCGATGTGATGTACGGCTGGAGCACCAGCAGGTCGGGGCTGGGCAGGGACTCGATGTCGATGCGCTCGACGTGCTCGTCGTACAGCGTCACCTCGTCCGACTCGTCGAGGTACCCCGCGAGGGTCGCGAGACCGAGCGGCGGGAACAGCGAGTACTTGATGGGACGGAAGAGCGGACTGGTCGCTTCGGTCAGGGCCGGGAGGATCATCATCACGCGCATGACAGCCGAGACTGCGGAAACCGGTCCGGCAGTTCCCGCACACACGTGCGCCCCGGCAGCACGGGGCTGCCGGGGCGTGGTGCGAGGTCCGGACGCCGCGGACGTCCGCGGCGCGGGCGTCAGATGAGGCCGAGCTCGCGGACCGCGTCGCGCTCCTCCACCAACTCCTGCACCGAGGCGTCGATGCGGGTGCGGGAGAACTCGTTGATGTCCAGGCCCTGGACGATCTCGTACTTGCCGTCCTTGCAGGTGACCGGGAAGGAGGAGATCAGACCCTCCGGGACGCCGTAGGAACCGTCGGACGGGATGCCCATGGAGGTCCAGTCGCCCTCGGCGGTGCCGTTGACCCAGGTGTGGACGTGGTCGATGGCGGCGTTCGCGGCCGAGGCGGCGGACGACGCGCCACGGGCCTCGATGATCGCGGCGCCGCGCTTGGCGACGGTCGGGATGAAGGTGTCGGCCAGCCACTTCTGGTCGTTCACGACCTCCGCGGCGTTCTTGCCGGCGATCTCCGCGTGGAAGATGTCCGGGTACTGGGTGGCGGAGTGGTTGCCCCAGATGGTGAGGCGCTTGATGTCGGAGACGGAGGCGCCGGTCTTGGCGGCCAGCTGCGAGATCGCGCGGTTGTGGTCCAGGCGGGTCATCGCGGTGAAGCGCTCGGCCGGTACGTCCGGGGCCGCGGCCTGGGCGATGAGGGCGTTGGTGTTGGCCGGGTTGCCGACGACGAGGACGCGGATGTCGTCCGCGGCGTTGTCGTTGATGGCCTTGCCCTGGGGCTTGAAGATGCCGCCGTTGGCGGACAGCAGGTCGCCGCGCTCCATGCCCTTGGTGCGGGGGCGGGCGCCGACGAGGAGGGCGACGTTGGCGCCGTCGAAACCGACGTTCGGGTCGTCGGTGATCTCGATGCCCTTGAGCAGCGGGAAGGCGCAGTCGTCGAGCTCCATGGCGGTGCCCTCGGCGGCCTTGAGGCCCTGCGGGATCTCGAGCAGGCGCAGCTTGACCGGCACATCCGCGCCGAGCAGGTGTCCGGAGGCGATGCGGAAGAGCAGCGCGTAGCCGATCTGGCCGGCCGCGCCGGTCACGGTGACGTTGACGGGAGTGCGGGTCATGGCGATCTCCGTAAGACAGCTGGCGGTGGGCAACACTGCCCCTCGTACGGGACCTCTCGTCCACGTCCGGGGTGAATCTTGACGTGAAGAGATTTCCAGCGGTCAGGCTATCCGACCCGGGCACCGCCCGATCCACGCCCCCTTGTGGCGCGTCTCACCGTCCGCGCCACAAGGCGTGGTCACGGTGCGGTCGTGCAGCCCTCCGTGCCGGTGGTGAGCGTGGCGCACGCCTTGGCGTCGGCCGGGTCGGGCGCGGCCGCCATCGGGGTGTACGCGTCCTTGTCCGCGTTGACCAGGGCGCTCTCCTGGGCCTTGCCGCCGATGGCTATTCGCACCGAGTCCCCCACGGCCGCCTTGGTGATACGTGCCCATGCCGCGCCGCACACCTGGCTGTGCCGGACCTCTATCACCGCCGTGCCGACGGTGGCCGTGGAGACGGTCTTGGCGTATTCACCGCCGCAGCCCATGATTTCCGGGTCCTGGCCCGCGCAGTCGGCGCCGTTGCACTTCACTCCGGCCGGCAACTGCGGGGCGGTGGTGGTGGGCGCGGCCGAAGGGCTTCGCGTCGCCCGGTCCTCGCGTCCGTCACCGCCGTCGCCGTTGACGAGGAACCAGCCGCCCGCGGCCACGATGAGCACGCTCACCACGGCGGCCGCGACGAACGGGCCTTTACGGGGACGCCTGCCCGGACGCCCGTCCGCGCCCCCGGGCGCGGCGCCGCCGGACGCGCCCGGGTCGACGGGTCCGGCAGGGCCGCCGTACCCGCCCGGGCGGGCCGGGTTGCCGTACGCGCCGAGCGCGCCGGTGCCGTCCTGCCCGGGCCGGCCCTGCGGCGGTGAGCCGGCGGGGCGGCCGTAGGCGCCGGCAGTGGCGGGGCCGCCGGCAGCGGGCCCTCCCGTGCGGCCGTGCGGCCCGGGGCCGTACCCGCCCGCGGGCACTGGTCCCGCCGCGTCCCCGGGCCCACCGGCGCGTCCCGCGCCGCCGGGCCGCGCGGGAGACGGCGTGGTCGCGCCCTGGCCGCCGGCACCGCCGAGCGCCTCACGCGCCTGCGAGATCCGTATCGCTTCCATCGTCATGTCGTGGCGCGCCTCGGCGCGGCTCCAGGCACGCTCCGCCAGTTCCCACATGGTGGTCACATGGCCGGTGTCGGTGCCGGTCACCTCGGCGAGCGCGACGGCCGCGCCCTTGGGCGCGAGAAGCCGTCCGTTGAGATAACGCTCCCAGGACGTCTTGCTGTAGCCGGTGCGGTCGGAGACCGCCGCGATGCTCAGTCCGCTGCGGTCGACGAGCCCGCGCAGTTGGCCGGTGAACTCGCGTACCTCCGGGTCCAGCCCCTCGGGCAATTCCTTCCAGCGAGGCATTGGTACTTCCCCCTTGTCCCCCGAATGTGCTTTGTATACCCCCCGTGCAGCCGACGGTCCTCGGATGCGGCCCCAGTGTCGCATCCGTAGCACGACGATCACACCATGGCGGAATGGTCACTTCCGTGCCACAGGCCACAGTCGTCCCTTGAACGGATTTGGCGCGTCCATGACTCTTGAACACGACGGCGCCCGTCCTCCCTCGGGGGAGAGGACGGGCGCCGTCACCCGTTCTGCCGCGCCGCTGCTCCGGCATCGGTCACGGCGCCGGGCGGTCGGCCATCTTCTTCTGCAGACCGGCGTCCAACGTGTCCAGGAACTGCTCCGTGGTCTGCCACGGCTGGTTGGGCGAGATCAGCAGGGCGAGGTCCCGGGTCATCTGGCCGCCCTCCACCGTCTCCGCGCACACCTGCTCCAGCAGCCGGGCGAACCAGGTCACCTCCGGCGTGCCGTCCAGCCGCCCCCGGTGGGCGAGTCCCCGCGTCCAGGCGTGGACGGAGGCGATGGGGTTGGTCGACGTCTCCCGGCCCTGCTGGTGCCGGCGGTAGTGGCGGGTGACCGTGCCGTGGGCGGCCTCGGCCAGGACGGTCCTGCCGTCGGCCGACATGAGGACCGAGGTCATCAGCCCCGGCGAGCCGAACCCCTGCGAGATCAGCGCCGACTGGACCTCGCCGTCGTAGTTCTTGCACGCCCAGAGGTAGCCGCCCTCCCCGCGGAGCGCGGCGGCCACCATGTCGTCGATCAGCCGGTGCTCGTACGTCAGGCCCTCTCGCGCGAACTCCGTCTTGAACTCGGCGTCGAAGACCTCCTGGAAGATGTCCTTGAACCGGCCGTCGTACCGCTTGAGCACCGTGTTCTTCGTGGAGAGCAGGACCGGGCAGCCGCGGGCCAGCCCGTAGCGGAACGAGGCGCGCGCGAAATCGCGGATCGAGTCGTCGTGGTTGTACATGCCGAGCGCCACGCCCGGCCCGGGGAAGTCGTGGACCTCCAGCTCGACCGGGTCGGAGCCGTCGCTGGGTGTGTACGTCATCGTCAGGGTGCCGGGGCCGGGGATCTTGAGATCGGTGGCCCGGTACTGGTCGCCGAAGGCGTGCCTGCCGACGACGATCGGCCTCGTCCAGCCGGCGACGGTACCGGGGACGTTCGCCATGATCACCGGCTCGCGGAAGACGACGCCGCCGAGGACCTCCCGCACCGTCCTGTTCGGCGAGCGGTACATCGCCTTGAGGTTGAACTCCTCGACCCGCGCCTCGTCGGGCGCGATCGTGGCGCACTTGATGCCGACGCCATACTTCCTGACGGCGCCGGCGGCGTCGAGCGTCACCTGGTCACCGGTGGCATCGCGCTGCTGGATGCCCAGGTCGAAGTGGATCAGCTCGACATCGAGATACGGCAGGATCAGCCTGTTCCTGATGAACTGCCAGATGATGCGGGTCATCTCGTCGCCGTCGAGCTCGACGACGGGACCGGCTACCTTGATCTTGGCCATCGGGTGAACGTCCCTCTCGCGCGTCGACCGGCCCGATGTCACGGTGAGTGACACCGGGCCATCTCGACTTCAAGCTACTCGCGTGAGAGGCCGACCCTTTGGACCCGGACGCTAACGCACCGTGAAATGAACCGCGTCCTCCAGGAACGGCACATCCAGCCACGGTTGCGGCTGCGCCACCAGGGCGAGCAGCACGATCAGCGTTCCGAGCAGCCCGTACGTGATCATGTCCGTGAAACGGGAGCGGACGGCGAGCATGCCGACGGACGGCATGACGCGGCGCAGCACGGCGCCGAGGACGAGAGCCGCGCCGACCAGCATCGTTCCCACGCGGAAGGCGTCGGCGAAGGCGTTGGTGCCGACGACCAGCAGGCCGACTCCGGTCAGGGAGAGCACCGCGAGCAGCGGCCACTGCCGTGCCGGGGCGGGCGCGTCCCCGGGCGCGGCCCGCCCGCCGCCCTCGGGCCGGGCTGTGTCCAGGGTGACGGCGGGCGGCCTGCGCGAGCCGGCCCTGGGGTCGGGGTCGGCGTCGAGGCCGTGCCCGTCGGCCGCCGGACCGTCGCCCGGTCCCGCTCCGTCCTCGGCAGCCTCGGGTGCGTCTTCCGTCGAGGCCGCGGAGGCCGATCCGGGGTGCGACGCCGTACCGGCGGCCTCCGCGGAGGTGCCGGACACCGCCTCCGCTGCGGCCTTTCCCGAAGCCGTGCCGGCCGGGACGGAAGCGGTGTGGGCCTTTCCGGAAGCCGTGCGGGCCGGGACGGCCCGGTCCGGACCCGGGGCGCCGTCGCCGTCGCCCGGCCCTCGGGTGCCGCTGCTGTCCGCGCGTACCACCATGGGTCAGCCTCTTCCCGTCAGGCCGCGGACCCGGCCGACGCCGCGCGCTCGGCGGCCTCGACCACGTTCACCAGCAACTGCGCACGCGTCATCGGGCCCACGCCACCGGGGTTGGGGGCGACCCAGCCGGCCACCTCCGCGACGCCGGGGTGGACGTCACCGACGATCTTGCCGTTCTCGTCACGGCTGACGCCGACGTCGAGCACGGCCGCGCCGGGCTTCACGTCCTCGGGCCGGACCAGGTGCGGCACACCGGCCGCGGCGACGATGATGTCCGCCTGGCGCAGGTGGGCGGAGAGGTCACGCGTGCCGGTGTGGCACTGCGTCACGGTGGCGTTCTCCGACTTACGGGTGAGCACCAGCGGCATCGGCCGCCCAATGGTGATGCCGCGGCCGACGACCACGACGTTCGCGCCCTTGATCTCCACGCCGTGGTGGCGCAGCAGCTGGACGATGCCGTACGGCGTGCAGGGCAGCGGCCCCTCGATGCCCAGCACGAGCCGGCCGAGACTCACCGGGTGCAGCCCGTCCGCGTCCTTGGCCGGATCCATCAGCTCCAGGACGCGGTTCGCGTCGATGCCTTTGGGAAGCGGCAGTTGGACGATGTAGCCGGTGCACTCGGGGTTCTCGTTGAGCTCCCGAACGACCGCCTCGATCTCTTCCTGCGTGGCGGTCCCGGGCAGTTCGCGCTGGATCGACGCGATGCCCACCTGTGCGCAGTCGCGGTGCTTGCCGTTGACGTACCAGCGGCTGCCCGGGTCGTCCCCGACGAGCAGGGTCCCGAGACCGGGTGTGATCCCCCGCTCCTTGAGGGCCGCCACCCGGGCGGTCAGGTCGGACTTGATCGCGGCTGCGGTGGCCTTGCCATCGAGAATCTGGGCAGTCATGCCCCCATCCTCCCGGATGGACCCGCCCCGGTTCCAATCCGCCCGGCCTCCGTCTCGACGGGCGGATGGCCGAGAGGTTGCACTTGCACAACACCTGTGGATACCGGCTGGACAAAAAGTCCACTCTCAGACGACGATGAGCCGCGCAGTGCCGCGGGCAGTGCCGGGGGGCAAAACAGTAATAACAGCAGAGTTCCTCCGCTCGGGCCGCGTCGTCCCCGCATTTCCACACGGAGGAACCCGCCATGAGCTTCGGCGACCCGAACAACCCCTACGGCCAGCAGCAGGGCCAGCAGCCCGGCTACGGCTACCCGCAGGCCCCGCCGGTCCAGCCCTACGGCGGCGGCGGCTTCCCGACCGGCCCGCAGGAGATGCCGGGCGGCGTCAAGGCGGCTCGCGTGATGCTCTACGTCATCGCCGGCTTCCAGCTGATCGGCACGATCCTGTTCGCGCTCAGCGCGGTGGCCATCGGCAAGGCGAAGGACGACCCGGCGCTCAGGGACGACGTCCAGTTCCAGGACCTCGCCGACTACTCGTCGGGCGTCCTGTGGCTGCTCACGCTGCTGGTGCTGGCCTGGGGCGTCTTCGCCATAGTCCTCGCCGTCAAGTTCGGCAGCGGCGGCAACGGCATCCGCATCGCGGCGATGGTGTTCGGCATCATCACCGCCATCCTGGGCATCTACCCGTTCATCCTGGTGGGCCTCGTGCACACCGTCCTGGCGATCCTCGTGACCGTTTTCGTCGGCAAGTCCGACGGTGGCGCCTGGTTCAACCGCCAGCGCGTGTGAGTCCCTCGCACCGCATCCGCCGAAGGCCGTGAGACCCCCGGGTTTCACGGCCTTCGGCCTTTCGCGGCCGGCGACTCCCGTGCCGCACCGGGCGAACGCCCTGCCCTTGCCCGTACGTGTCCCCACCCTGGCGCAGCTCCACGCGCCGCTGCCCACCGGGAGCAGGTCATGGAGCGGCGGCGGCCGGTGTGACCCACGGCGAACCGGGCGGCCGTGCAGGGAACATCGACTTTCTCGCGGTGAAGCCGCGCCTCAAGCCCGGTCCTGACACCGTCGACCGCGGCTGAACGGCAAGAAGTTGTCCCTCGTCCCGCCGGCGCTCCGCTTCGACCTCGTACACGAGGACGACCTGCCTGCGCTCGCCGTCGCGGCTACGAGCGGGACCGTGCGATGACCGCCCCGGGGCCGTACGGCATCGCCGCCGTGCCCGCGGGCCACCGGTCTGATGCGCCGCGTACACATTGCCGAACGCCCCGGCGCCCAGCGGTTCGTCGACGATCCGCGCCCCGACGCAGACCATTGCCACCGTCGCGGCCCTCGGACTCGCGGCTATCGGAGCGATGGTGCCGGCGAGCAGCGCCGGAGCCGCGACGGCCGCATCCGCCTACTGCTCGAACTCAGGTAACGGCCAGGGAGCTTTCCCGTGCCGCGACACCCAGGAGGCTCGCTCCTGCTGAAGACCACGGACTCCGGCCTGGCCGTCAAGGTGTTGAACGGGACCGGCACCGACCGGGGCGGCGGCTACAACTGCGTCCGGGGCGACGAATTCTGCATCAGCAGCCCCCACGACGGCGAGAAGTTCACCAGCGGGGCGCTCGCCCCGAGATCAGCTCCCACCGGCGGGTGGTTGCCGCCGACTGAGCGGCAACTTCATGCGCCGAGCGCGTCGGTCCGACGCGCGTGCGGCCCGCCGGTCCATCCGACCGGCGGGTCGCACGCCGTGCTCGCACGGCTCAGTGGAAGAAGTGCCGCGTCCCCGTGAAGTACATCGTCACGCCCGCCTTCTTCGCCGCCTCGACCACCAGCTCGTCGCGGACCGAACCGCCCGGCTGGACCACGGCCTTGACGCCCGCCGCGGTGAGGATCTCCAGGCCGTCCGGGAACGGGAAGAAAGCGTCCGACGCGGCGTACGCGCCCCGGGCCCGGTCCTCGCCGGCCCGCTCGACCGCGAGCTTCGCGGAGTCGACCCGGTTGACCTGTCCCATGCCGACGCCCACAGAGGCGCCGTCCTTGGCGAGCAGGATCGCGTTGGACTTGACCGCGCGGCACGCCTTCCAGGCGAAGGCCAGCTCGGCCAGCTCCTCGGCGGACAGGGCCTCGCCCGTCGCCAGGGTCCAGTTCTCCGGCTTGTCGCCGTCCGCCTGGAGGCGGTCGGTGACCTGGAGGAGCGCGCCGCCGTCGATGGGCTTGAGCTCTACCGGGTTCGCCGGGGCGCCCTCGGCGCGCAGGACGCGGATGTTCTTCTTGCGGGCCAGGACCTCGACCGCGCCGTCCTCGTACGCCGGGGCCACGATGACCTCGGTGAAGATCTCGGCGACCTGCTCGGCCATCGCCACGGAGACCGGGCGGTTGACGGCGATCACGCCGCCGAACGCGGAGAGCGGGTCGCAGGCGTGCGCCTTGCGGTGCGCCTCCGCGACGTCCGCGCCGATCGCGATGCCGCACGGGTTGGCGTGCTTGATGATCGCGACGCAGGGCTCGGAATGGTCGTACGCGGCCCGGCGCGCGGCGTCGGTGTCCGTGTAGTTGTTGTACGACATCTCCTTGCCGTGCAGTTGCTCCGCCTGCGCGAGGCCGCCGCTGCCGGAGGTGTAGAGCGCGGCGGGCTGGTGCGGGTTCTCGCCGTAGCGCAGGACGTTCTCGCGCTCCCAGGTGGCGCCGAGGAAGTCGGGGAAGTCGCTCTCGTCGGCGGGCGCGTAGGAGGAGGCGAACCAGGACGCGACGGCCACGTCGTACGCGGCGGTGTGCTGGAAGGCCTCGGCGGCCAGGCGCTTGCGGGCGGCCAGCTCGAAGCCGCCCTCACGGGCTGCGGTCAGCACGTCCGCGTATCGCGCCGGGCTGGTGACGACCGCGACCGAGGGGTGGTTCTTGGCGGCGGCGCGGACCATCGACGGACCGCCGATGTCGATCTGCTCGACGCACTCGTCCGGGGTCGCACCCGAGGCGACGGTCTCCTTGAACGGGTACAGGTTCACGACCACCAGGTCGAAGGGCTCGACGCCCAGCTCGGCGAGCTGCCGCTGGTGGTCCTCCAGGCGCAGATCGGCGAGGATGCCGGCGTGCACGCGCGGGTGGAGGGTCTTGACACGGCCGTCCAGGCACTCGGGGAAGCCGGTGAGCTCCTCGACCTTGGTGACGGGGACGCCCGCCGCCGCGATCTTCGAGGCGGTGGAGCCGGTGGAGACGAGGGAGACACCCGCCTCGTGCAGGCCGCGGGCCAGCTCCTCAAGGCCGGTCTTGTCGTAGACGCTGACGAGTGCGCGGCGGATGGGGCGCTTCGTACCTTCGGCGGTCACGGGATTGTTACCTTTCGTCCCTCAATGCGGTAGCCGTGCCGGGCCAGACGCCCCACGACCTCGACGAGCAGCGAGCGCTCGACTTCCTTGATGCGCTCATGGAGAGCGGCTTCATCGTCCTCGTCCCGGATCTCGACCACGCCCTGGGCGATGATCGGGCCGGTGTCGACGCCGTCGTCGACGAAGTGGACGGTGCATCCGGTGACCTTCACGCCGTACGCGAGTGCGTCGCGCACTCCGTGGGCACCGGGAAAACTGGGCAGCAGCGCCGGGTGGGTGTTGACGACCCGGCCACCGAAACGGGCGAGGAACTCCTTGCCGACGATCTTCATGAAGCCGGCCGAGACGACGAGGTCGGGCTCGTAGGCGGCGGTGGCGGCGGTCAGGGCGCGGTCCCACTCGTCGCGGGTGGCATGGTCCTTCACCCGGCACACGAAGGTGGGCAGTCCGGCCCGCTCGGCCCGCTCGAGGCCCGCGATGCCGTCGCGGTCGGCGCCGACGGCGACGATCCGGGCGCCGTACCCGTCGGGGTCGGCGGCGATGGCGTCGAGCAGGGCCTGGAGGTTGGTACCGGACCCGGAGACCAGGACGACGATGCGGGCGGCGGCCACGGGGACTCTTTTCGCGTTACGGTGCGGCTTACGGTGCAGCTTTGTGCGGTCGTACAAATGGAGCGCATCCCCGGATACGGGGAACTCTACGAAGCGGTCGACCGTCAGCAACGATACCGGCACACAGCACGGCCCCCACGGGACGGGGGCGTGGCCGGAAGGTAGCGTCTGGGGGGCAGGGCCCGCGCCCAGGCGGTCCCGATCAAGGGCATGACGAGGGGAAGACGTTCACCAGATGCCGGACCGACGCCGTCGTACGGACCTCCTGTTGCCGCGGGAGCGCCAGTCCACGGACGACAACAACCCCTTCGCGCCGCCGCCGGAGGGCAGGCCGGACCAGCCGTGGCAGCCGCGCCACCCGGCGTCCGAGGACGACTCCTCCTCGTCCTCCGGCCGGTCCGGCGGCGACGGCTCGGACAGCGGCTCGGGATCGGGATCGGGCTCGAACCGGGGCAGCCAGTGGAGCAGCCGCCAGCCCGGCCGGTCGTCGGGCGGCGGCTTCGGCGGTCGTCCGCGCCCCGACGGCAACGGCGGCGGCCAGGGCGGGCCCGGGGCCCCCGGCGGCCTGCGATGGGACCCGACGGACCCCGCGCAGCGGCGGGCACGGTACGCCCTGCTGTCGGGCATGTGGGCGTTCTTCTTCGCCCTGTTCGACTTCCCTGAGATCGCCCTGCTGCTCGGTGCGCTCGCGCTGTACTGGAGCATCAGCTCGCTGCGCGCCAAGCCCCGGCGCCGGCTCGACGCCGACGCCCTGACCACGGGCGGGACCCCGGCGAACGCACCGGCCGCCCCGCAGCACACGCCCGCGGCCGGGCCGCCCGCCTCCCCCGGCAGGCCGCAGATCACGGCGGCGGTGAGCGGCCTGGTCATGGCGAGCGTCGCGCTGCTGATCGTGGCGGCGTCCTTCACGGCGCAGCTTGTCTACCGCGAGTACTACACCTGTGTGAACGACGCACTGACCAAGTCGGGGCAGCTGGCCTGCAACGAAAAGCTCCCGGAGCCTCTTCGGGGCGTGCTGGGCGTCAAGGAGTAACACGCGCGACAGCGCACGGGAGCCGCGCCGCAGGTCATTGGGCGGCTTCCTCGGAGGGCTCGGGCGGTTCCTCGCCCGGGCCCTTCGCCGTCCGCGACGCGGGCGGTGATGTGGGCGGCGAGGTGGGCGGGGACGCCGGGGCGGGCACCGGTCCTGCGTCGGACTCGGACCGGCCGTCGGGCTCGGTCCCGGGAGGCGGCGCGGGTACCGGGGGTGGGGGGAAGTCCGGCGTCAGGCCGCCGGAGGACTCCTTCAGCGCGGCCCAGCGGTCCTCATGGGGCCCGCGGGCCGTCCAGGTGTCCGCCGGCAGGAAGTCGTACAGCTCGGACTCGTCGTCGAGCGGGCCGGACCCGCCGTCGAGGTCCGTGTCCGACCGCTCCTCCCCCACCGCCGGAGACGAGGGCGCCGGCGACGTCGCCGGTGCGTCCACGAACGGCACCGCGTCCCCTTGCCCCTCGGCCTCGGCGGCGCGACGGCGCAGCAGCCCGCGCAGCCCCCGGCCGGGCGTCCGCAGCCGCCACGCCCGCAGCGCCAGTGCCAGCGGCACACCCAGGCCGGCCGTCCAGAGCAGGGCAGCGCCACCGGTCAGCCACCACACGGGGCCGAACTCCGAGAGGCGGCCGGTGCCGAGCGGACCTCCGGCGGCGGCGGCGAGCAGGCACATGAGCACGGCGCAGCCGACCGCGCCGAGCAGCACCGTGAGGGCGGTCCCGCCGGAGCTCCAGGCGCTCTCGCGCTCACCGTGCCGCGGGGCCGCCGCTCCCACTGTGAACCAGGCGAGCACCGCGCCCGCGACGAGGGGCACCGCGACCGCCGCCCAGTGCAGCGGCGTGCCGGGCCCCTGCCCCGGCACCGCCGCGAGCAGCGGGAAGTCGGGCAGCGCGGGCGTGCCGGTCGCCGCAAGCGGTGCCGCCGTCGCGCCCGTGCCGAGGGTGAATCCCGGCCCGAGCCCGTAAGCGGCGCCCCACACCGCCGCGTTCGGCAGCAGCGCCAGCGCCAGCAGAGCGAGGGCCGCCCGGCCCGACCACTCCCCGGACAGGCCCAGGAACGACTCCTGTGCTGCCCGCCCGTGCCAGACGGTGGAGGTCACGGCCAGCACCGCCCCGCCGACGATCAGCGTGAGCGTGCCCGCGCCGGCGGACCGCAGCGCGGGAGGCACCCTGGCATGGGCGACGGCCGCCCGCAGCCGCTGCGGCACCCCGGCCGGCAACGGTCCCAGCGGCCGGCCGCTCGCGGTCCAGGCCCCGGTGGCCGCGGCCAGGAAGGTCACGAGCGGCAGATGGACCAGTGCGCTCAGTGGGTCGGCGGCGAAGGGACCACCGGCGGCGTAGAGCATGACCGGCGCACCGACCATCACGTAACCGCTGGCCACCATCGTCGGCGCGCTCCAGGCGGACGGCCTCGGACGGCCCTCCGCCGGTTCCAGGGCGTCGCGTGCCGCACGGTGGGCCAGCCGGACGGGCACGGCGACGAGCAGCAGCGGCACGATCCCCATGGGCGCGGGCGCCCCGGAGAGCGTGTCCGTCCGCACGAGTTCCGTGCCGTGCGCGAGCAGCCACAGCGCCGCCGCGACGTGCAGCGCGTCGGCCGGGTCGCTGCCGGGGAAGGGCGAGCTGATCCACATCACCGTCACGAGCACGGTGATCACGCCGAGCCCGAGTCCGGCCGCCGTCGCGCCGCGTACGAACGACGCGACCAGCGCGACCGACGCGCCGCCCTGCACGGCGACCGGTGCTTGCGGCACTGAGTGGCTCTGTTCGGTCACTTGGGTCACGCGGCCATGCTGCCAACGACACGCGCTTTATCCATGTAACGGGCGAATGATCGATGTGTCGCCCAAGATACGTTTATGTGCTTTTTGTCGAGTGCAGTGCCGTGAGGGGCCCTTCATGACCGAGAGCATCACCCGCTCCGCGTCCGGAACCCCCCTGCCGCCCCCGAAAGAACGGCGCAGGCTCCGAGAGGCGAATTCCCTCTCGGAGGACGAGGTCGCGACGACGATGGCGGTCACCCGGGCGACGATCCGGTCCTGGGAGACCGGACGTACGAACCCAAGGGGGCGCAAGCGCGAGGTGTACGCCAGGCTGCTCGCCGCCTTCGGCACGCCGACCGTGGAAGGCACCCCGGGCGGCGGGCCCCCGACGGACGACCGGGACCGGAACGGCAAGGACGAAGACGACCGGGACCGACCAGAACGGTGCGGCAGGGACGAGGACCGGGACCCGAACGGCAGGGACGAAGATACCCGGGACAAAGAGGGCCCCGTCCGCACCGCACGGCCGACCGGCACGGCGCAGCCCACGGCGAACACCCGCCCCCGCGCCGCCGTGCAACGCGCCGCGAAACCGCCCCTGGCCCTGCCTCCGAGGCCCGTCGGCAGGCCCGGACCGCCGTCCGCGACGGCGCTCTCCGCCGAGGGTCCGCGCGCCGTCGGCTCCCTCGACCCGGCGACCGACCCGGCCCCCAGCCCGGAGGAGGCGTTCGACGTGCTCTACGCGGGCGCCGCCCCGGACCTGGTGCGCCAGACGTATCTGCTCACCGGCCGCCGGCGGCTCTCCCAGGAGTCGGTCGAACGCGCCTTCCACCACGCCTGGCAGCGCTGGCCGGAGGTCGCCGTGGACCGGGACCCGGCGGGCTGGGTGCGGGCGGTCGCGTACGAGTACGCCATGTCCCCGTGGAACCGGCTGCGGCCCGCGCACCGGTACCCCGACGAACTGCCCGCCGAGGAGCCCCGGCGGGAACTGCTCGAGGCGCTGCAGGAACTCCCCACCTCCTACCGCCGCGCGCTGCTGCTCCACGACGGCCTGGGGCTCGGACTGCCGGAGACCGCGGCGGAGACGGAAGCGAGCACCCCGGCCACCGCGAGCCGTCTCGTGCGCGCGCGTGCGGCCGTGGCCGAGCGGCTCCCCGAACTGGCGGACACGAGCCTGCTGCGGGACCGGCTGGGGGCGCTGGCCTGCGCCGGGCCCGCACCTCTCATGACACCGGCGTGCGACGTGCGCGGCGGGTGCGAGCGCAGGGCGCAGATGTGGACACGGGCGGCCGTCGCGGCGACCGCGCTGTTCGTCGCGGCGACCGCCTTCACCCTCGTCACGGCGCCACGGCAGTACGATCCGCCGATCTCCCCGGCCCAGCAGATCGTGGGCGTGCCCGCACCGCAGTACGGGCCGCCGCGGCTGACGGATCAGGACAAGGCGCTTCGCGACAAGCTCCGTTCGGACCCGGCGAACTGGCCTGGGCGCCTCGTCCCGCTGTACGGCTGACAGGCTCGTTCCGATACGCGTGCGGGCCCGCCCCGGTCACCCGGGGCGGGCCCGCACATGTGCTGTGGAAGGTCAGCCGGCGAGGATGGCGCGCGCCAGCTTGGCCGTCTCGGTCGGCGTCTTGCCGACCTTGACGCCCGCGGCCTCGAGGGCCTCCTTCTTCGCCGCGGCGGTGCCGGAGGAGCCGGAGACGATGGCGCCGGCGTGGCCCATGGTCTTGCCCTCGGGGGCGGTGAAGCCCGCGACGTAGCCGACGACCGGCTTGGTGACGTTGGCCTTGATGAAGTCGGCCGCACGCTCCTCGGCGTCGCCGCCGATCTCACCGATCATCACGATCAGGTCGGTGTCGGGGTCCGCCTCGAACGCCGCGAGGGCGTCGATGTGCGTCGTACCGATGACCGGGTCGCCACCGATGCCGACGGCGGAGGAGAAGCCGATGTCACGCAGCTCGTACATCATCTGGTAGGTCAGCGTGCCGGACTTGGACACCAGACCGATGCGGCCGGGCTTGGTGATGTCGCCCGGGATGATGCCGGCGTTGGACTGGCCCGGCGTGATGAGGCCGGGGCAGTTCGGGCCGATGATGCGGGTCTTGTTGCCCTTGGACTTCGCGTAGGCCCAGAAGGCGGCGGAGTCGTGGACGGCGATGCCCTCGGTGATGACGACCGCGAGGGGGATCTCGGCGTCGATCGCCTCGACGACGGCGGCCTTCGCGAAGGCCGGCGGCACGAAGAGGACGGAGACGTCGGCGCCCGTCTTCTCCATGGCCTCGGCGACGGAGCCGAAGACCGGTACCTCGG
Organism: Streptomyces sp. WAC00040; assembly: GCF_056835925.1. Lineage (NCBI taxonomy): Bacteria > Bacillati > Actinomycetota > Actinomycetes > Kitasatosporales > Streptomycetaceae > Streptomyces > Streptomyces sp. WAC00040. The sequence continues at coordinate 2,483,718 of NZ_JAKQZE010000001.1, read as the reverse complement.
TGCCGTCGAAGTCGACGGACGTGCCGGCCTTGCGCGGGTTCACGCCGCCGACGATGTTGGTGCCGTCACCCAGCATGAGCTTGGTGTGCTTCATGCCCGTGGCACCGGTCATGCCCTGGACGATGACCTTGCTGTCCTTGTTCAGGAAGATAGCCATGGTTCTAGATCCCTCTTCCCTTACTTCGCAGCAGCGGCGAGCTCGGCGGCCTTGTCGGCCGCGCCGTCCATGGTGTCCACGCGCTGCACCAGCGGGTGGTTGGCGTCGGAGAGGATCTTGCGACCCAGCTCCGCGTTGTTGCCGTCGAGGCGCACGACCAGCGGCTTGGTGACTTCCTCGCCCTTGGACTTCAGCAGTTCCAGGGCCTGGACGATGCCGTTGGCGACCTCGTCACAGGCGGTGATGCCGCCGAAGACGTTGACGAAGACGGACTTGACGTCCGGGTCGCCGAGGATGATCTCGAGGCCGTTCGCCATGACCTCTGCGGAGGCGCCGCCACCGATGTCGAGGAAGTTGGCGGGCTTCACGTTGTCGTGGGCCTCGCCGGCGTAGGCGACGACGTCGAGGGTCGACATGACCAGACCCGCGCCGTTGCCGATGATGCCGACCTCGCCGTCGAGCTTGACGTAGTTGAGGTTCTTGGCCTTGGCGGCAGCCTCGAGCGGGTTGGCTGCGGCCTTGTCCTCGAGAGCCTCGTGGTCCGGCTGGCGGAAGTCGGCGTTCTCGTCGAGGGACACCTTGCCGTCGAGCGCGATGACGTCACCGCTCGCGACCTTGGCCAGCGGGTTGACCTCGACGAGGAGCGCGTCCTCGGCGATGAAGGTCTTCCACAGGGTCACCAGGACCTCGGCGACCTTCTCGGCGACCTCGGCCGGGAACTGGGCCTGGGCGACGATCTCGCGGGCCTTCTCGATGGAGACGCCCTCGTTGGCGTCGACCGGCACCTTCGCCAGCTTCTCGGGGGTCGTCGCGGCGACCTCCTCGATGTCCATGCCACCGGCTACGGAGGCCATGGCCAGGAAGGTGCGGTTGGTGCGGTCGAGGAGGTACGAGACGTAGTACTCCTCGGCGATCTCCGGAGCGGTCTCCGCGATCATCACCTTATTGACCGTGTGGCCCTTGATGTCCATCCCGAGGATGTCCGTCGCACGGGCGACGGCCTCGTCCGGAGTGGCGGCCAGCTTGACGCCGCCGGCCTTGCCGCGGCCGCCGACCTTCACCTGCGCCTTGACGACCGACTTGCCGCCCAGTCGCTCGGTGGCCTCGCGCGCCGCCTCAGGCGTGTCGATGACTTCACCGGCCAGCACCGGTACACCGTGCTTGGCGAAGAGGTCCCTCGCCTGGTACTCGAACAGGTCCACGCGCGTCCGTCCCTTTTCTGATGATCGCGGTTCGTTGTCTGCGTGGGCGTGCCGCGAAGGGCAACGTGACTGCTCTTGTCACAAGGGAGGCACACACGGTGTCCGTGGGCGCGGCATGTCCGCCTGGCAGGTTATCCCCGCCGGAGGTGCGCCCCTAAATCGCAGATCACACCTGAGCGGTGATTACGGTCACAGAGCGCACCCCGATCATACGGCCGGACGGGGGCCGAAGGCCTGCCCCGACGGAGGGGGCGGGACGTCACCAAGACCCCGGTGACGTCCCGCCCCTGCCGCTGGTTGCCTGGTCAGGCACCTGACGGGTGCCTCGGCGCGTGACTGCTCAGATACCGTACGGGAGGTAGCTCGGGGTCACGTCGGAGACGACGTCCTTCACCCCGCCGACCGCGTTGCCGGCGAGCGGCGCCGCGTCGCCCGTGACGTTCGTCGCAATACCCTGCGCGAACGGCTGGACCTCGGACACCACGCCCGCCGCGAACGGGTCCACCTGGCCGGTCAGGCCGTGGACCAGGGCGCCGGCGCTGTGGCCGACGCCCTGCGCGAGCGGCTGGACGTGGCCGGCCACCGTGTCGATGAGCGGCTGGACCTCCGCGACCACACCGGCCGCGAAGGGCTGCACCTCGCCCGCGACGCCGCCGGCGAAGGGCCGCACCTCGCTCACGACGCCGGTCGCGAACGGCTGCACCTGGCCGGCGACGCCGCCGGCGAACGGCTGCACGTCCGAGACGACGCCCTGGGCGAGGACGCCCGCGTCCCCTGCGGCCTGAGCGGCGACCGGCTGGGCGCCGGCCACGGCGGTCGCGACGACGGGCGGCAGCACGGCCGCGGACGTCTCGTCGACGATGGGGCCGGACGCGTCGACCGCGCCCTGTGCACCGGCCTCCGCAGCGGCCGGGGCCTGCTCCAGTTCGTGCGCGAACGCGGACAGGGGGCCGAAGAGGTAGTCGATGTCGGCATCGACGGCCGGGGCGGCGGGGACGCCGATCGACGGGGCCTCGGGGGACGGCAGGTGGACGTCGTGAACGGACGGCGCCTCGTACGAGGGGAGCTCGCCCTCGACGTACTCGCGGGCCTGGTCCGCGGCACCGGTCGCCAGGTCCTGGACGTCGGCCTCGGGCAGCAGCGCGTCGGCGCCAGGGTCCACGTCGGTCACCACGTCGAGGGTGGCGTCGACGGCCTGGTCCGGGGTGGACAAGGGCACGGAGGCCGGCGCCTCGTCGGCGCTGGCCACGGCGGTCCCGAGGGCCCACATACCGGTGGCGGTGGCCGCGACCGCGATGGAGCGGCGGATGTTCTTGTGCATGCTCGGTGATTCCTTCGAATTCGTTCGGCGGTCCGGAGAACAGGGCTCCGGAGTGGCGGGCAGACCTGCCCACCCCCGCGTGGCAGGTCAGGAGGCGGGGGAAGGCCTGCCCTAGCCGGGGAATTCGAGGACGTCTCGCGGCCGGTCGCGGGTCGGCGGCTCTGCCGCCGGGCAGCCGTGACCGCGGGCGAACGCGTCAGGGGAGCCGCCGGCCGAGGTGGCCGCCGGCTGGTCGCCCGCACGGGGCGTTTGCGTCTCACCGGAGTGGTGCACGGCGCCCGGCCGGCCGTTGCACGGGTCCACAGGGGCCGGCGCGGGCGCGGGAGAGTGCGCGGACTCGGCCCGTGCCGCGCCGGGGTGACCGCCGGACGCGTCGCCGCAGCCCGGTGCGCCGGCGGCACCGGTGGGACCTGCGGCGTAAAGGCTCGTGTCGCCGGCCGCCGGGTCGATACCGACGGGCGCGACGCTGAACGCCCCGCCGCCCCACGCGTACTGCCGCGGCGAAAGGTCGTCAGGAAGCACGACGCCACCGCCGCCCGGCAGCGCGCCGCCGGGTTCCGGCAACCGGCTGTCGGGCAGAGGGCCGGTGACGAGGGCGAGCAGCGGACCGGCGAGCCGGCGCACGCCGTCGGTGACCGGACGGGCAGCCTCACGGACCGTTTCCACGGCCTGCCCGGCGCCCGTGGACCGGACGGCGCCCAGGGAACCGTCGGCCACGCGCCGCAGTTCCCGTGCTGCCCGCTGCTCGGCGCCCTCCACCGCGGACGCAGGCCCGGCTGACGGGGACGGTCCGGCGGAGCCGGATGATCCGGCCGTCCCCGCCGACGTGCCCGAAGGGAGCGGCGCGGCGACGGCGTCTCCCGCACCGGCCGGCCCGGGCACGGCGCCGGTCTCGGTCCGGGCGCCTGCCTGGACCTCGGCGGTGACGTCACCGGCCGGAAGCTCGGCCGCCTGGGCCGGGCCGCAGAACAGCAGTCCCAGCGTGAGCATTCCACCGAGAAGCAGCAGAAGGCGCAGCGTCCGCGAACCGGCCACCGCCCGGCGCAGCGCGCGCGGGACGGCAGCGGTGCGGAGCGCTGCGGCAGTCACGGTGGAGGGGCTCTCTCTCGGTCGGCGTCAGCCGGGATCGCGACGATGCTCGCACGAAGCTCCCCGGGCAACGCAAGTCCCGTGTTACCGATGGGTCACCATGTCATGTCCTGCTACTGATGGGCAGCCATGTCCGGTATGGGCAGGGGGCGTTTCTCGATGGCCGCCGCCATGACGTCCGGGAAAAGATCCGGGGTGCAGGCGAACGCCGGTGCCCCCAGGGCTCCAAGGGCCGCGGCGTGCTCGCGGTCGTAGGCCGGGGCGCCCTCGTCGGAGAGCGCCAGCAGAGTGACGAACTGCACTCCGGACGCCTTCATCGCCGCGACCCGCTTCAGCATCTCGTCGCGGATGCCGCCCTCGTAGAGGTCACTGATCAGGACGACGACGGTGTCGGAGGGGCGGGTGATCTGCGACTGGCAGTACGCCAGCGCCCTGTTGATGTCAGTGCCGCCGCCGAGCTGCGTGCCGAAGAGGACGTCCACGGGGTCGTCGAGCTGGTCGGTCAGATCGACGACGGCGGTGTCGAAGACGACGAGCCGGGTGGCGATGGAGCGCATCGAGGCCAGCACCGCGCCGAAGACCGACGCGTAGACCACGGACGCGGCCATCGAGCCCGACTGGTCGATGCAGAGCACGACCTCTTTCTTCACCGCCTGGGACGCCCGGCCGTAGCCGACGAGCCGCTCGGGGACCACCGTGTTGAACTCGGGCAGATAGTTCTTGAGGTTCGCCCGGATGGTGCGGTCCCAGTCGATGTCCCGGTGGCGCGGCCGGTTGATCCGCGCGGAGCGGTCGAGCGCACCGGTCAAGGTGGACCGGGTGCGGGTGGCGAGCTTCCTCTCCAGCTCCTCGACGACCTTGCGCACGACCGCCCTGGCCGTCTCCTTCGTCGTCTCGGGCATCGCCTTGTTGAGCGAGAGCAGGGTCCCGACGAGGTGTACGTCTGCCTCGACCGCCTCCAGCATCTCGGGCTCCAGCAGCAGCGCCGACAGTCCGAGCCGATCTATCGCGTCACGCTGCATGACCTGCACGACGGAGCTCGGGAAGTACGTGCGGATGTCGCCCAGCCAGCGGGCGACGGACGGCGCGGACGACCCCAGGCCGGCCGAACGGCTTTGGCTGCGGCCCCCATTGGTGCTTTTCGCGGACCTGCCGTAGAGAGAGGTGAGCGCGCCGTCCATCGCCGCGTCGGTGCCCGTGAGGGTGCGGCCCGTGCCGTCGGCACCCGGTTCTCCGCCGAGGACCAGCCGCCAGCGCCGCAGCCGCTCGTCGTTCACGCTCGCAGTCATCCGGCCACTCCCGCCAGGTTGTTCAGCTCGTTGTCGTCGATGCCGAGGAGGAGCCCCAGCACGGGAAGCACCGCGTCCGCGCGGGCGGTGTCGAGGCCCGGTCCGAAGCCGGGGATCCCGGCGTCCGTCCGTGCCTGTGCGGCCGCCGTCCCCTGGCCGCGCCGGACGAGTTCGCCCAGCGTGCGCCGAACGCCCGGTTCGTAGGCCGAGAAGGTGCGGCGCAGCAGCGGCAATACATCGGTGAACGCTTCCGCGGACACGCCGGTCAACCACGAGTCGACCAGCCCCAGCAGGCGTTCGTCGTGGACGAGCAGCAGCCCTCCGCCGGACGCGCCGCCGACGAACCCCTCGATCCAGGCGGCCGCAGCGGCCGGCTCCGTGCCCGTGGAGAGCGCGAGTGCCATCAGGCGTGCGGCCTCGTCCTCCGCGAGGTGCCCCTCGTCCAGCAGCAGTCGGGCCGCCCGGCCGCGTACGACCCCGGGGACGGAGTCCCGGCCGGACAGCTTGCGCAGCACGGACCGCCAGCGCTCTCCGATGCCCTCCGCGTCCGGAAGCAGGCCGACGGCCGCGTGCACACCGTCGAGATGGCCACGCATCTCCTCCGCGCCGTCGGCGTCGAGCCCGGTGCAGGCGGGCGGCAGGCCGACGCAGATCCGCTCGGCGAGGCCGGCGGCGACCTCGCCGAGGGCCGCCGTGTCCGTGGCGCGCACGTCGCCGTACCGCAGGGAACGGGCCAGCGCGGGCAGCGCCTGCGCGAGATGGCTCACGTCGGCGTCGAGGGCGGCCCGGTCGGCCAGGGCCTGCATCACCACGGGGAGCGCGTCGGGCAGTTCGGCCAGGAGGCACTGCTCGGCGAGCGCGGTCACCTCGGCGAGTGCCGTCGCGGCGACTGCCTGCGCCTCGGCCTTGGCCGTGGCGGCGGAGAGTACCGTGGTGCCCCAGACGCCGGCCTCGGCGACCTTCACGGACAGCTCGGGCTCCCAGCGCAGCCGCCAGCTCTCGCGGAACGTGCCGGTGCTTCCCCGGCCCGCGGCCGGCTCGCCCCAGCCGACCGCCAGCAGCCGCAGCCGGTGCAGCAGCCTGCTCTTGGCGGCGTCGGTGTCCTTGCGCAGATCCAGGTCCAGTTCGCGCTCGAGTGCCTCCGGCTTGAGCCGCAGACTGCGCTGCTGACGGGTCAGGTCGCGCTGGAGCGGTACGGCGGGCGCCGTGTCGGGCACCTCGCCGAGGACGTCCCCCACGATGAGCCGGTCCCTGACGAGGTCGAGCGGCACGTCGGAGCCGTCGCACATCACGGCCCGGACGGCATCGACGGTCTCGGTCAGTCCGGCGAGCGGGCGGCCCCGCATCACGGCCAGGGTCTCGGCGAGCCGGACGGCCTCGATGACATGGGCGGACGACACCATCCGGTCCTCGTCCCGGAACAGCCGGGCCACCTTCGTCATCCACCGCTCCACGGGCCGGTCGGGGGCGCCGAAGAGGTGGCCGTACCAGCCGGGCGAATCGATGCCCGCCCCGTAGCCGGAGCGGCGCGCCAGCCTGCGGTGGGTCCAGGGCACCCAGGTCATTTCCGTCCTGACCTTGGGCAGCCCCTTGAGGACGGCCTTGTCCGCGGCGACCGTCGTCGCGGTCATGAGCGCCGGCACGTGCCAGGCGCCGCAGACCACGGCGACGCCTTCGTCCCCGAACTCCTTCTTCGCGGCGCGGAGCTGGAGCCTCATGAAGGCCTCACGCGCGAGGTCACGGTCGTGACCGCCGTGGCCGTACGTCTCCCGCAGGGCCGCCATCGCCTCCGCCAGGGCGGCGAACGGCGCGAACGGGTCGGGCCCTCCGGCGGCGCCGTCCGCCGAGCCGCGCTCCGGTGCCGGGCGGGCACCCCTGAGCTCGACAACGTCCTCCCACCAGCGCTCCGGGTCGTCGTACCCTGCGGCTCCGGCGAGGACGGCGATCGGATCGACCCGCACGTCCGGCGTGTCCTGCGAGACGTCCTCGGGCAGTGGCCCGGATTCCCCGGCCATCGCGAGCGAATGCGCCGCGGGCAGGTCGATGAAGCGCACGGCCGCGCCGTTGGCCAGCGCCCACCGGATCGCCACCCACTCGGGGGAGAACTCGGCCAGCGGCCAGAACGCCGCCCTGCCCGGATCGTCCGCGGCGTGCGCGAGCAGGGCGACGGGCGGACACATCTGCTCGTCGGCGGCCAGCGGAAGCAGTGCGTCGCCCTCCGGCGGCCCTTCGATCAGCACGGCCGCGGGGGCGGCCGCCTCCAGCGCGGCCCGCACCGCCCGGGCCGAGCCCGGCCCGTGGTGGCGGACCCCGAGCAGGAGCGGGGTCATGCGCTCACCTCGCGGCAGGCGCGGTAGAAGTCCTTCCAGCCATCCCGCTCGCGCACCACCGTCTCCAGATACTCCTGCCAGACGACCCGATCGGCGGCCGGGTCCCGCACGACCGCGCCGAGGATGCCCGCCGCCACGTCCCCCGGCCGCAGCACGCCGTCTCCGAAGTGCGCCGCCAGGGCGAGACCGCCGGTGACCACGGAGATCGCCTCGGCCGTCGACAGCGTCCCGGACGGGGACTTGATCTTCGTGCGGCCGTCGGTGGAGACCCCGTCGCGCAGCTCACGGAAGACCGTGACCACCCGGCGGATCTCTTCCAGCCCTTCGGGAGCGGCCGGGAGGTCGAGGGAACGACCGATCTGGTCGACGCGCCGCGACACGATGTCGACCTCCGCCTCCGGCGTCAGGGGCAGCGGCAGGACGACGGTGTTGAAGCGCCGGCGCAGGGCGCTGGACAGGTCGTTGACCCCGCGGTCGCGGTCGTTGGCGGTGGCGATGAGGTTGAAGCCGCGGACGGCCTGCACCTCCTGGCCGAGCTCCGGGACGGGCAGCGTCTTCTCGGAAAGAATCGTGATCAGCGTGTCCTGCACATCGGCCGGGATGCGGGTGAGCTCCTCGACGCGGGCGGTCATGCCCTCGGACATGGCGCGCATGACGGGGCTGGGGACCAGCGCGTCCCGGCTGGGGCCGTGTGCCAGCAGCTGGGCGTAGTTCCAGCCGTAGCGGATGGCTTCCTCCGGCGTGCCGGCGGTGCCCTGGACAAGAAGGGTGGAGTCGCCGCTGACGGCCGCGGCGAGATGCTCCGACACCCAGGTCTTCGCGGTGCCCGGCACGCCGAGGAGCAGCAGGGCGCGGTCGGTCGCGAGCGTGGTGACGGCCACCTCGACGATCCGGCGGGGTCCCACGTACTTCGGTGTGATCACCGTGCCGTCGGGAAGCGTGCCGCCGAGCAGGTAGGTGGCGACGGCCCAGGGCGACAGCCGCCAGTTCACCGGCCGCGGCCGGTCGTCGGCCGCGGCAAGCGCCTTCAGCTCGTCGGCGAAAGCGTCCTCCGCGTGCGGCCGCAGGGCTTCGTTCCCCACCTTGGCAACGGTTTCTGACACGGTCATGGATCCCCCTCCAGATCGTTCGACCCGATGTGGGATCCACCGTGCACCATGCCACTGACAATCGGCCCGGCCTCGGGATGACCGCAGGTCAGAGGCCGAAAGCCGGTGTGGACAAGGGGAGTCAGCCGCCGACCGGTGACTCCGCGATGCAGCCTCCCGCGGTGGCGAGGCCCTCGCCCGTCTCCTCCTTCAGCACCTTGCCCTTGTGCGTGATCCTGCACGTGACCTCGGTGCCGGTGAGGTCGGCGGCGACCGGCATCACCGCGGCGGGCATGATGCCGCGCAGCGTGACCGTCTTCGTCCACGGCAGGGTGGGCTTCTCCACCGTCTCGATCTTCGGGTTCATCGCCTCGCCGCCACCGCCGTGGTACTGGATCGAGTCGACGTTCTTGCCCGTGACCTCGTACGTCACCTCGTACTTCTCGTTGACCGCCTTGTCCACCTGGTCGACCGCCTCGGAGCAGGCGGTGAGACCGAAGGCCAGACCAGCCGCGATGCCGGTGGCCGTGACGGCGCGGACCGCCGTACGGATGGAGCGCTTCATGCTGGATCCCCCCGGATCTTTCGAATTCGACACTGCGGAAAAAGTAGCAAGCGCGGGCCAACATCCGTTCGAAAGGGGCGGATTCGCAGGTCAGAGCGATTGTCAGTGGTCCCCCGTAGCGTCGCTCCCATGCTGCTTTCAAACGGGGGAACGGCCCCTGCCTCCATGGATCAAGGGGTGGCACGCTGGGCCGCGGAGCAGGTGCTGTCGCTGGCTCCTGACAACGCATCACGCAAGGCGGGGAGCAAGCTCGGCTCGGCCGGTCCCTGGTCGGATGCCGGCTGCGACCCTTCCGGTGCCGTGTGGGGCCTGTGCAAGGGCAGCGGCAGCAAGCCGTACCAGACGGTCGTGGACACCACCGGCCCGGCTTACAAGTGCAGTTGCCCGAGTCGGAAGTTCCCGTGCAAGCACGCGTTGGGGCTGCTGCTGCTCTGGGCGTGCGACGAGCAGACCGTCGCGCACTGCGAGGTCCCGAAGTGGGCGGACGAATGGCTGTCGGGACGCAGGAACCGCGCGGCGGCCAAGGAACAGCCGGGCGCCGGCTCCGGCGCGAAGAGCGCCGACCCGGAGGCGGCCAGGCGGCGGGCGGAGCGCAGGGCGGAGCGGATCACCGCGGGCGCCACGGAACTGGAACAGCGGCTCGCCGACCTGCTGCGCGGCGGTCTCGCGGCCACGGAGCGGTCCGGATACGGGCTCTGGGAGGAGACCGCCGCACGCATGGTCGACGCCCAGGCCCCGGGCCTCGCCGCGCGTGTCAGGGAGCTCGGCGCGATCCCGGGCTCCGGGCCCGGCTGGCCGGCGCGGCTGCTGGAGGAATGCTCCCTGATCCATCTGCTGGACTCCGCCTGGCTGGGTCGCGAGCGGCTGCCCGAGGCGCTGGCCGCCACCGTCCGTGGCAGGGTAGGCCTGCCGTCGGCCGCGGAATGCCCGGCGGTCCGTGACCAGTGGCGGGTCCTCGCCCAGTACGACTCGTCCGACGGCAGGCTCACCACCCGGCGTGTCTGGCTGCACGGGCGGGACTCGAAGCGCACGGCGCTGCTGCTGTCCTTCGGCGCAGCGGGCAGACCTCCGCAACTCGCCCTGCCGGTAGGGCTGATGGTCGACGCCGAAGTCACTCCTCACGGCGCCGGCCGGCCAAGGGCGGAATTGGGCACGCGGTTCGGCCCGCCCGTCGCCATCGACGCACCGCCGCCGGGCGGGCCCTGCGCCTCGGCGGCCGACGCGTACGGGCAGGCCCTGCGCAACGACCCGTGGCTGGATGCCTGGCCGGTCACGCTCACCGGCGTCATCCCCGTGCCCGACGGGACGGGGTGGCAGCTCGTCGATGCCGACGGCGGCGCGGCGCTGCCCGTCGCCGCCGCGGCGCTCACCCGCCCGGGCCTGTGGAAGCTCGTGGCCCTCGCCGGGGGCCGGCCGGTCACCGTGTTCGGCGAGTTCGGACACCGGGGCTTCATGCCGTTGACGGCCTGGCCGGAGGACATGCCCGAGACGGTCCCGCTGATCTGAACGTAGGGAGACCTCATGACCACCACCGCCAGTGCGTCGCCGTGGGAAGAGCTCGTCACCTCGGCCCTGCTCGGCACCGACCGCCGGACACCGCCGACCGGTACGACACCCGCCGGGAAGGACGCGCCCGTCGCCCTGCTCGACGCTGCCGCCCTGCACACCGTGCGGCGCCGGGCAGGGCTGAGTCCCGTACCGCCGAAGGCGGGCGGCACGTTGCCGGAGCCGGCGCCGCACGACGGGCGCCGTGCCCTGCCGCTGCCCGCGCGGCGACGGCTCGTCCAGTTGCTGGCCGACCGTTCCGGTTCCTCGGGCTCAGGGGGCAGGCGCGGCACCGCCCCGGACCTCACCGAGCTGCTCCCCCAATGGCTCGCCGCCGCCAACGAACACGGCTACCAGGCACCGGCGTCCGTGCTGCCCGCGCTGCTCGACGCGGCCCGTGCCCGCACGGACCTGCGCCCCCATGCGCTGACGTTCGCCGGGCCGCGCGGACCGTGGCTCGCCCGGCTCAACCCGGAGTGGAAGTTCGCGCTGCGCGGCGGGTCCGCGGGCTCCACGCTGCCGGACATGGAGGACGGGGAGGCCGTGCGGAAGCTCTGGGAGGAAGGCCTGTTCGCCGAACGCGTCGCGCTGCTCGCGGGTCTGCGCGTCCACGACGCCGGCGCCGCGCTGGAGCTGCTCGCCTCGACGTGGGCCACCGAGCGGGCGGAGGACCGGCTGATGTTCCTCGACTCCTTGCGGTCGGGACTGTCCGACGCGGACGAGCCGTTCCTGGAACAGGCGTTGTCGGACCGCAGCCGGAACGTCCGCTCCACGGCCGCCGAACTCCTTTCCGCCCTGCCGCATTCCGCGCTCGCCGGCCGCATGGCGGCGCGTGCCGCGTCGTGCGTCTCGATGGACCGCAGCGGCGGCGCCGAAGCGGTGATCGTCGTGGAGGCGCCCCATGAATGCGACGCGGACATGCAGCGCGACGGCATCGTCCCGGCCCCGCCGTCAGGCCGCGGCGAGCGGTCCTGGTGGCTCGGCCAGCTGGTGGAGGCCGCCCCTCTCTCTGTCTGGCCGGACCGGCTGGGCGGGCGCTCGGTGCGCGAGATCGTCGCGCTGCCCGTGTCCGACGGCTGGGCGGACGAACTGCACGCGGCCTGGTGCCGGGCAGCGGTACGGCAGCACGACGCCGACTGGTCGCGCGCCCTCCTCGGCTCGCCCGCCGCACCGCCTTCGACCGGTCCCGGGACGACCTCGCCGGCCGAGCGGTCGAAGCTCCTCGCGGCCCTGTCCGACGACGAACGTGCCGCATGGGTGGCCGAGTTCATAGCGGCGCACGGCCTCTCGGAAGCGTTTCAGCTGCTCGGTGTGTGCACGGTGCCATGGGCGGCACCGCTCGGCCGGGCGGTCGTCGACGCGCTCGACATCGCGCGGGACGCGGGCAGCTACCCGTGGAGCTTCAGCGGTGTGATGGGCCTCGCGGAACGCTGCCTGTCGCCGGACGAGGCGGACCGGCTGGAGGTTCTCACGGCCGTACCGGACGAAAAGGAGGACGCGTCGCCGGGCGCGGGCGGATACTGGTCGGAAGCGTTCCAGCGCCTGGTCTCGACGCTGCGCCTGCGGGCGGCGATGCACGAGGAACTCGCCGCAGCGTGACCAGCCGGGCCGCCTGCCGCGCAGGCCTGTGCGGCAGGCGTCACGCCGGCCCGGGCGTCCGGCCCCCGGCCGGAACGCGGGGCCGGCCCGGGCGTACCGGCGGGGCCCCTGCGGGTGCGCAACCGCGCGCCCGGCCGGCTCGGCCACGTCACGCCGCTCAGTGGACCGGCGGCGAAGCGCGCGAACCCGATCGCGCGCCGCCGACTACGCCTCCGCGGTCGCCCGCACGTTCGCGTTGACCCAGTCCACGATCGACGCCGTCGTCGCGCCGGGCGTGAAGATCTCCGCGACGCCCTGCTCCTTCAGCGGTGCGATGTCCGCCTCCGGGATGATCCCGCCGCCGAAGACCTTGATGTCTTCCGCCTCGCGCTCCTTGAGCAGCTCGATGACCTTGGCGAAGAGCGTGTTGTGCGCTCCGGAGAGGATCGACAGGCCGATCGCGTCGGCGTCCTCCTGGATAGCCGTGTCGACGATCTGTTCCGGTGTCTGGTGGAGCCCGGTGTAGATGACCTCCATACCGGCGTCGCGCAGCGCCCGCGCGATCACTTTGGCCCCGCGGTCGTGGCCGTCGAGACCCGGCTTGGCCACCACCACGCGGATCGGACCAGTCACACCCATTACTGCCTCCTGGGTCCCCGCGACCCGTGCGGGCGCGCGAAGAGTGAACGAACGTTATCTCCAGCATCCCGCAACCGGCCGTTTCGCGGTGCGCGGGGAGGGGGAAATCACACGTAGGACATTTTTCGCCGAGCGTTCGCACCGGCTTCAGGCAGCGCGCCACCCACGCGCAGCCCGCCGGCACGGTCGCACGGGGAGCCGCCGCAGGTCCACAACGGGTCGTCGCACCACCGTGCCGACAGCCGCACGGCACGGTGGTGCGACACCGGCGGCGCGGGCAGACGTCCGCGCCGGTCCGAGCGCGCTTCCCATGAGGGCACGCGGGGCAGAGCCGCCCCCGTCGTGCCGTACGGGAGGAGGTCGTCATGAGGGTCCTGCCTCCCTTTCCCATGACGCTGCCGGTGAAGTGGTCCGCAGCGTTGCTGCGCGCGACCGTTCTGGAGCTGGCGATCCTGGCCGGGCACCTGCTGCTCTATCCGACCGGCCTCACTCCGGAGCGCCGCCCCCGCCCGCGTCCCCACGCGGGAGCCGATGACGACGCCCGTGCGGGCGCCGGGGCCGCACGCCGCCTGCCCGGCACACCGGACGCCGTCCCCACCGTCCTGCTCCACGGCTTCGTCGACAACCGTTCGGTGTTCGTACTGCTCCGCCGCGCCCTCGCCCGGCAGGGCTCGCGCCATGTCGAGTGCCTCAACTACTCGCCGCTCACCTGCGACATCCGTGCCGCCGCGGATCTGCTCGGCCGCCATGTCGAAAAGATCTGCGCGCGCACCGGCCACCCCGAGATCGACATCGTCGGGCACAGCCTGGGTGGCCTGATCGCCCGCTACTACGTCCAGCGCCTTGGCGGCGACCACCGCGTCCGCACCCTCGTCACGCTCGGCACCCCGCACTCGGGCACGGCCGTCGCCCCGCTCGCGAGCGCCCACCCGATCGTGCGGCAGATGCGGCCGGATTCGCCGGTGATCGAGGAGCTGCGCATGCCCGCGCCCGGCTGCCGCACCCGGTTCGTCAGCTTCTGGAGCGATCTGGACCGGATCATGTCGCCGGTGGAGACGGCCCGCCTCGACCATCCGGACCTTCTCGCCCAGAACGTGCGAGTGAGCGGAATCGGCCATCTCGCACTGCCCGTTCACCCCGCCGTCGCCGACGGCATCCGCGAGGCTCTCGAGTCGGGCGTGTCGGAAGCGGGCTCTTCTTCGGGTACCGCGTCCGTCGCTTGAGGTGCCCTTCGAGCGATCCATCGAACACTTCTCGAACGTAGGGCCAAAGCTCTGCCCCTGGGCCGCCGAAACGCGACTGAATGCCCGTTTCCTGATTGCGTAGATGCCTCCGAAGATTGTCGCCGTCGCGTACCGCCGGGTACAGTCGCGCCACTGCTTCCCCGTGGGACCCCCTCTGCAAACAGGTGGCCCCCGGAAACAGGTCCTGCTGTCGAGGCGAGAGAGAAGTTGGTGAACGACCAGCACACCAACGCCGGGTACGGCGGGTACGCCACCGGCAGCTTCGACTCCGACCCGCTCTTCGGCGCCATGCCGGGAAGTTACGAGGCGGGCCACAGCGGCCAGTACGACTCGTCCCAGTGGAACGCCGGCGGCGACGGAAGCACCGGGCACGACGCCTACGCGACGGCCCAGCAGACCCAACAGCCCCCGTACGACGCGCAGTACGAGCAGCAGCAGTACGCGCAGTACGACACCACCGGCCAGTGGGACGCGAGCGCCTGGAACGAGGCCGGCGGCACCGGCCAGTACGAGACGGCCGCCGCGGCCTTCGCCTACGACGCGACCGCCCAGTGGGCCCCCGGCACCTTCGACAGCGGCGCCTACGACGCCACGGCCTGGAACTCCGGGGCGGCCACGCCCGAAGGACTCGTCCCGCAACAGTTCGTGCCGGAGCAGGAGTTCACCCCGCAGACCGGTTACGAGACGTACGAGACCTACGGCGCATATCCGACGGGCGACGCCTACGAGTCGGCCCCGGCGCAGGAGACCGGCGAGGCGTACGAGACCGGCCCGGGGTACGAAGCACCTGGGTACGAAGCAGGCGAAACGTACGGCTACACCTTCGAGGCACCACAGGACGCCGAGCCCGAGGCCTCGGCGGCGGACGCCGAAACCGGCTACGAGGCGGAGTACGGCACTGAGGCCGACGTCGACCCGGACGCTCCGCAGAGCGACGACGTTCCGGATCACGAGGCGATGACCCGGACCATGACCGCCGTGCCGGCCGTACCCGCCACACCCGTCTCACCCCGCCCGGTCCGCCGCTCCGGCGGCAGCCGCGGCCGCCGCCGCACCCCCGCCAAGCGCTCGGCGCTCCTCACCGTCGCCGTTCCCTCCGCCTGCGTCATGGGCGTCGCCGGCATCGCCGCCGCGTCCGTCAGCGGCCTCGGCAGCGAGAGCGGGACGACGGACGACAAGACCAACGTGGCAGCCGCCGACCCCGCCTCCGTGCAGCCGGTCGCCGCCAACAACGCCATGGACACGCAGCTCGCCGCGCTCAGCGCCGACGCCCGTGACTTCGGGGACCGGGCCTCCCGCACCCAGGAACGCATCGACCTCAAGGCGCGCCAGGCGGCGGAGAAGAAGAAGCGCGAGGAAGAGGCAGCCCGCCGCGAGGCGCTCCGCCCCAAGTTCGTGCTGCCGGTGAAGCAGGACGGACTCAGCGCGTACTACGGCCAGTCCGGCGTCAACTGGATGTCTCTGCACAGCGGTATCGACTTCCCCGTCCAGTACGGCACCGACGTCATGGCCGCGACGGACGGCACCGTCCGCACCCAGTGGAACAGCGCCTACGGCAACATGGCCATCGTGACCGCGGCCGACGGCACGGAGACCTGGTACTGCCACCTGAGCACCACCAAGATCCGCAGCGGCTACGTCAAGGCCGGTGACGTCATCGCCTACTCGGGCAATTCGGGCAACTCCACCGGACCGCACCTCCACTTCGAGGTCCGGCCCGGCGGCGGCGCGGCCATAGACCCGCTGCCCTGGCTGCGCAGCCACGGCCTCGATCCCGCATAGACCCGCCCGGCCCGTCGAACCCGCGTCAAGCGTGCCCGGACGGACGGGCGTCGGCGTGCGCCTGTGCGCACGGTCGTGGAGACAGGTGTCCGCGCACGCCTGACGTACGCGTCCTGGGATGTCCGGAGTGCCGGCCCCCGCAGGGGCCGAACACCGTCGTCAGAGCTTCTCGACCGGGGCGTACCTGAGCAGCAGCCTCTTCGGCTTCTCGTCCCCGAAGTCGATCGTCGCCTGCGCCTCGGACCCCGAACCCTTGACCTCGACCACGGTCCCCAGACCGAACTGGTCGTGCGTGACCCGGTCGCCCACGGCCAGCGAGATCACCGGCTTGTCGCTCGTCCGCCGCGTGGCGAAGCCGGAGGCGCCGCCGCGCGAACGGGAGGAGGACAGCGAAGAGGCGATGCCGGACGTCGGTCCGGCGGGGGCCGCCATCGGACCCGTCCGCTTCCAGGTCAGGTGCTGACCGGGGATCTCCTCGAGGAACCGCGACGGCGGGTTGTACGACGGCTGTCCCCAGGCGCTGCGCATCGAGGACCGGGTCAGATAGAGCCGCTCACGGGCGCGGGTGATGCCCACATAGGCCAGGCGCCGCTCCTCCTCGAGCTCCTTCGTCTGCCCGAGGGCCCGCATGTGCGGGAAGACGCCGTCCTCCATGCCGGTGAGGAAGACGACAGGGAACTCGAGGCCCTTGGCGGTGTGCAGGGTCATCAGCGTGATGACACCGGTGCCCTCTTCGTCCTCGTCGGGGATCTGGTCGGAGTCGGCGACGAGCGCCACCTGCTCGAGGAACTCGGCGAGTGTGCCGGTGCCCTCCTCGTCACCCCGGGCCTGCTCGAACTCGAGGGCCACGGCGGCGAGTTCCTGGAGGTTCTCGATGCGCGTCTCGTCCTGGGGGTCCGTGGACGCCTGGAGCTCCGCGAGATATCCGGTCCGCTCCAGCACGGCCTCCAGCACGACGGCCGGGCCCGCGCCCGAGTCGACGATCGTGCGCAGCTCCTCCATCAGGACGTTGAACCGCTTGACCGCGTTGGCCGAGCGGGCCGCCATGCCGTACGCCTCGTCGACACGGCGCAGCGCCTGCGGGAAGGTGATCTTCTCGCGCAGCGCGAGGGCGTCGATCATCGCCTCCGCACGCTCGCCGATGCCGCGCTTGGGCACGTTCAGGATGCGGCGCAGCGGGACGTTGTCCTCGGGGTTGGCGAGGACCCGCAGGTAGGCCAGCACATCGCGGACCTCCTTGCGCTCGTAGAAGCGCACACCGCCGACGACCTTGTAGGGCAGGCCGACGCGGATGAAGATCTCCTCGAAGACACGCGACTGGGCGTTCGTGCGGTAGAAGACGGCGACGTCGCCGGCCTTCGCCTCGCCCGAGTCCGTGAGCCGGTCGATCTCGTCGGCGACGAACTGGGCCTCGTCGTGCTCGGTGTCCGCGACGTAGCCGGTGATCTGGGCGCCGGCGCCGGCGTTCGTCCACAGGTTCTTGGGACGGCGGGACTCGTTGCGCTCGATGACGGCGTTGGCGGCGGAGAGGATCGTCTGGGTGGATCGGTAGTTCTGCTCCAGCAGGATCGTCGTCGCGTCCGGGTAGTCCTCCTCGAACTGGAGGATGTTGCGGATGGTCGCGCCGCGGAAGGCGTAGATCGACTGGTCGGCGTCACCGACGACGCACAGCTCCGCCGGCTCCAGGTCCTCGTACCCCTTGCCCACCAGCTCGCGCACGAGCGTGTACTGAGCGTGGTTGGTGTCCTGGTACTCGTCGACGAGGACGTGCCGGAACCGCCGCTGGTAGTGCTCCGCGACGTCCGGGAACGCCTGGAGCAGATGGACGGTGGTCATGATGATGTCGTCGAAGTCCAGGGCGTTGGCCTCGCGCAGCCGGGCCTGGTACATCCGGTACGCCTCGGCGAGCGTCTTCTCGAATCCGTCGACGGCCTGGTCGGCGAAGGTCTCCTCGTCGATCAGCTCGTTCTTCAGGTTCGAGATCTTGGCGCTGAAGGACTTCGGCGGAAACTTCTTCGGGTCGAGGTCGAGATCACGGCAGACCAGCGACATCAGGCGCTTCGAGTCCGCCGCGTCGTAGATCGAGAACGACGAGGTGAAGCCCAGCTTCTTGGACTCGCGGCGCAGGATCCGGACGCACGCGCTGTGGAAGGTCATGACCCACATCGCGTTGGCGCGCGGGCCCACCAGCTGCTCGACGCGTTCCTTCATCTCGCCGGCGGCCTTGTTGGTGAAGGTGATCGCCAGTATCTGGCCGGGGTGGACCCGGCGCGTGCCCAGCAGGTGGGCGATGCGATGGGTGAGCACTCTGGTCTTGCCCGAGCCGGCGCCGGCGACGATGAGCAGCGGTGAGCCTGTGTGCACGACGGCGGCGCGCTGCTGCTCGTTCAGCCCGTCGAGCAGGGCGGCTGGGTCCACGACGGGGCGCGGCGCGCCGTCGCGGTAGTAACCGTCGCGGGCCGGAGGCACGTCGAAGGCGCCCTGGAAGAGGTCGTCCGGAAGCTGCTCCGGAGCCGGGTCCTCGGGCGGAGGCGGGGGCCCGTCCGCGTCGGGCCGGAGGTCCGCCAGGAAGCTGTCGTCAAAGAGGCTGCTCATCGCTTAACGAGTCTAGGCGGCCGGACCGACAACCGTGGCCGCACAGGGACACCGGCGGGCGCCACGGTATGTGACAGTGCGGATCCGCGGGGCGACCGTCGGCCGGGCCGGAGACCCGCCCGCGAAAAGGGTCACGAAAATGTATCGGACATATCGAACATCAACCTTCACAGCAGACGCACGAGTTGGCTAGCGTGCTCGACCAGGCGGCCCGCATCCCTCCCGGCGAACCACGCCGAACGGGCGGCCTGCGCCGAATCCGGGCTTCTCCCGAGGGAGTTCGGAACCGGGGACCCACCAAGCATCACCGGGGTGAATCGGACCGTGCCCCGTTCGGTCCGTAGGGCGTCTTCCGTTCGCCCGAACCCGACAGCTAACCCGGTAGGCGGTCCACGGAAGAAGGAGATGCCGGCCTTGGCGTCGCATCGCAAGCCCCGCAGCCGTACCGCAAAACCGTCCACCGCCGTCGGGTTCACCACGGCCGCCCTCGCCGGTGTGACGCTGCTCTCCACACAGAGCGCCACCGCCGCGCCGTCCGACCCGAAGCCCAGCATCGAAGAGGTGCAGAAGAAGGTCGACGACCTGTACCGGCAGGCCGGCAGCGCGACGCAGGAGTTCAACAAGGCGAAGGAAGCCACGGCGGAGAAGCGCCAGGAGGTCGACCGGCTGCTCGACGAGGCGGCCGAGCGCACGGAGAAGCTGAACGAGTCCCGCCGCGCCCTCGGCAACTACGCGGCAGCGCAGTACCGCACCGGTTCCGTCGCCCCCACCGCCGCGCTGATGTTCGCGGACAGCCCCCAGGCGTACTTCGACCAGACCCAGCTGATGGACCGGATGACGGACCAGCAGCGCAGGGCCGTCAGCGAGTACGAGACCGAGCGGGCCGCGGCCGCGAAGCAGCGCGCGGAGGCAACCAAGAGCCTCGAGTCCCTCACGGACTCCCAGGAGGCCCTGCGCACCAGCAAGCAGACGGTGCAGACGAAGCTCGCGGAGGCACGCGCCCTGCTCTCCGAGCTGACGGCGGAGGAGAAGGCACGCCTCGCCGCGATCGAGCGGGAGAAGGAGGAGGAGGCGCGTCGCAAGGCCGAGGCCAAGGCGAAGGCGGAGGCGGAGGCGGAGGCGGCGGCCCGGGCGGAGGCCGAGCGGCAGCAGCAGGAGCGCGAGGCCACCCCGGAGACAGGCACCACCGACCCGGGGACCGACACCGGCACCGGCACCGGCACCGACGACGGCACGTACGCGGCCAAGGCCGACAAGGTCCTCGCGTTCGCCCGTGCCCAGATCGGCAAGCCCTACGTATGGGGCGCGACGGGCCCGAGCTCGTACGACTGCTCCGGCCTCACCGCGGCCGCGTGGAAGGCGGCGGGGGTGGACCTGCCGCGCACCACCTGGGACCAGGTGAAGGTCGGCACCCGTGTCGAGACGGCCGACCTGCTCCCCGGAGACCTGGTCTTCTTCTACGACGACATCAGCCACGTC
This sequence comes from Streptomyces sp. WAC00040, assembly GCF_056835925.1. Lineage (NCBI taxonomy): Bacteria > Bacillati > Actinomycetota > Actinomycetes > Kitasatosporales > Streptomycetaceae > Streptomyces > Streptomyces sp. WAC00040. Next base: position 2,463,815 of record NZ_JAKQZE010000001.1, on the reverse strand, counting down.
GGCATCTACATCGGCGACGGCAAGATGATCCACGCGCCCAAGCCGGGCACGAACGTCCGCGAGGAGTCCATCTACTACATGCCGATCTACGGCAGCGTCCGCCCCGCCTGAGGCGCGGGACCGGCACGAGGCCGGACGCACCGGTGCCCGGGCGGCCGAGCCGTCCGGGCACCGGTGCGTCCGCGCGCGGGTCAGGTCCAGAGCGTGGCGACGAAGATGTTGGCCACGGTCAGGCCGCCCACCGCACCGAAGAGCGCTTTGTCGACCTTCTCCTCGTCCCTCTTGACGTACACAAGGCCGAGGATCACGACCAGCACCGCCAGCTTGATGCCGATCTTGAGGTTGTTGACCGTCTGGTCGTCCGCCTGGTTCAGACCCACCAGGGCCACACCGGTGACCAGCATGGTCAGCGCACCGTGCAGCATCGCGGGACTGAAGCGGGCGGTGCCCTCGCCCATCGCCTTCATCTGAGTCAGGAACCCGCCCAGCAGCGAGGCGATGCCGATGATGTGCAGTGCGACGAAGACATTGATGAGTACGTCCATGGCCCGGAGCCTAACTCTGCCCATACCACCGTCGGCCGGGCAGGTGGCCCTGTCCGCGGCATCGGTCGGGGGACCGATCGATGCGCGTCCGCGACGACGGTCGGACGTTCATCAATGGCTGCCCGACGCCCATTTTCGGAGATTTCCGGTCGTTGCGTCCCGCCGCCGTCGATACGGGGCCTAGCGTCCTTCCCCAGGTGGCCGACTCCCCGCGAGCCGTCGTACAGCCGGACGGCACTCGGCCGCCACCGCCGGAAAGTCCTGCGGCGGACCGCTTCCCCGTGCGGCCGCCGCAGGACGCAGGTGCGGCGGCAGGGACGACGGAAGGACGTGGAAGCCCTCGTGGCAGCACACCGGGAACACCGAAAGCCCCGTGGACGCCGGCTCGACGGACCCGCCGCCCGTACCGCGGTCACGCTCGCCCTGGCGGGCGCGGCGGCCACGACCGCGTTCGACGGCACGGGACACGCGGAACCGGTCCTGACCCCCGCGCAGATCCGGGCCGAGGTGGACCAGCTGTACCAGGAGGCCGAGGTCGCCACCGAGAAGCACAACGGCGCCAGGGAACGGGTGGAGAGCGCCCGCAGATCGCTGGACTCGATGCGTGACGAGGCCGCGCGACGGACCGCGAGCCTCAACACCTCCCGCAACGCCCTCGGTTCCCTCGCCACCGCCCAGTACCGTGACGGCGGCACGGACCCCGGTCTGCGGCTCGCGCTGACCTCCGAACCGGAGGAGTACCTCCGGCGCGCCGCCGTCGCGGAAAGGGCCGGAGCGCTCCAGGCCGCCGCGGTCTTTGACGTGCGCCGGCAGTTACGGGAGCTCGCACAGCTCAAGGCCCAGGCCGGTGACCGTATCGCCGAACTCGAGGCACACCGCAAGGAACTGGCCGGCCACAAGGCCGCCGTGCGGAGCAGACTCGCCGCCGCGGAACGCCTGCTGGCCCGGCTGACCGCCGAGCAGCGGGCCCGCTACAACGGCGGCACCGAGTCGGACGGACCGGCGCGGGCGGACCGCGCCGGCACTGCGCGCGGCACCCTGAAGGCCCCGAACAGCCGCGCGGCGCAGGCCGTCGCCTACGCGCACGGAGCGATCGGCAAGCCCTATGTGTGGGGGGCGACGGGCCCCGGGTCCTACGACTGCTCCGGGCTGACCCGGGCCGCCTGGCGTTCCGCCGGGGTCTCACTGCCGCGCACCACGTACACGCAGATCAACGTCGGGGCGCGGGTGCCCCGTTCCCAACTGGCACCGGGTGACCTGGTCTTCTTCTACTCCGGCGTCTCGCACGTCGGCCTCTACATCGGCGACGGGCAGATGATCCACGCCCCGCGCCCCGGTGCCCCGGTGCGGGTGGCGCCCATCGACCGGATGCCGTTCGCGGGAGCGACCCGCCCCGCGTGACCCGCCCGGGCACGGCGGCCCCTCGAAGCGGCTGCCCTCCCCTTAATCCGGTTGCCCGTTCCCCGGGCCGGTGCCACCATCCCGGGGTCCGTTCCAGCCCCGACCAGCAGGAGCCGTACGTGGACCTCGACGTCCAGAACTATGTGCGCACGCTCGCACTCCGCTCACCCGGCCACGTACGTGTGGGCCCCTTCACGGTGCGCTACAACGCCGACTGGCCCATCCCGCCCGTCAATTACGCCGTGCCCGACCATGCCGCCAGTCCGACGGCGGACGACATCCGGGCCCTGATCGAGGTGTTCCGCGAGAAGGAGCGGCTGCCGCGCCTGGAGTTCCTGCCGTCCTGCGCGCCGGACGTAGAACCGGCCCTGCTGGCGGCCGGTTTCACGGTCGAGCGCCGTGCACCCCTGCTTGCCTGCTCCCCCGACGCGCTCGTGACACCGCCGGTGCCGGGGATCACCTTCACCGTCGTGTCGGACGAGGCCGGTTACCGGGCCGCGGCGGGGGTGCAGCATGCCGGATACGGCTTCGAGGGCGAGGCGACGGAGGGCGAGATCGGCGCACTGCGGAAGGTGGTGGAGGGCGGCGGGGTCGCCGCTGTGGCCACGGACGACACCGACGGCACCCCGGTCGCGGCCGGCAGCTGCTCGGTCCCGGTCGACGGTCTCTGTGAGCTGACCGGACTCGCGGTCGCCGCGACCCACCGCCGCAGGGGCATCGGCGCGGCTTTCTCCGCGTTCCTGACCGCGAAGGCATTCGACGGCGGCTGCCGGACCGTGTGGCTGGAGCCCGGCGACGCGGACGTCGAACGGGTCTACGCCGCCGTGGGCTACGTCAGGGTCGGCAACAAGACCGACATGTCCCTGACCTGACCCGACGTGGCGGCGTCGTCACACCAGGCGCCGTGCCGTCGCCCACCGGGTGAGCTCGTGCCGGTTGGACAGCTGAAGCTTGCGAAGCACCGCGGACACGTGCGACTCGACCGTCTTCACCGAGATGAAGAGCTGCTTGGCGATCTCCTTGTACGCGTATCCGCGCGCGATGAGCCGCAGCACCTCCCGCTCCCGCTGCGTCAGCCGGTCCAGGTCCTCGTCGACCGGCGGCGCGTCCGTCGAGGCGAAGGCGTCCAGCACGAAGCCGGCCAGCCGCGGCGAGAACACCGCGTCGCCGTCCTGCACCCGGAAGATCGAGTCGACCAGGTCGCTGCCGGTGATCGTCTTGGTGACGTAGCCACGGGCGCCGCCGCGGATGACGCCGATCACGTCCTCGGCCGCGTCGGACACCGACAGCGCCAGGAACCGCACCGGGTTCTCGGCCGCCGCCATCAGCGAGGCGCAGCGGCGCAGCACCTCCACCCCGCCGCCGCCGGGCAGGTGCACGTCGAGGAGGACGACCTCGGGGCGGGTCGCCGTGATCACGGTGACCGCCTGGTCGACGTCGGCTGCCTCCCCGACGACCTCGACGCCGGTGCGCTCGGTCTGCCCGATCTCGGCCTGCACTCCCGTGCGGAACATCCGGTGGTCGTCGACGAGTACGACCCGCACCCGACGTTCTGTGGTCTCTCCGGCCGCCTCGGTCATCCGTCCGCCCTCTCCATCTCGAGCTCCACTTCCGTGCCCCCTCCGGGCACGGAGCGCAGTCGTGCCGTCCCGCCGTTGCGCTGCATACGCCCGATGATCGACTCCCTGACGCCCATCCGGTCCTCCGGTACGGCGTCCAGGTCGAATCCCGGCCCCCGGTCCCGTACGGACACGAAGACCGTACGGCCCTCGACCTCCGCGTACACCTGCACCGCCCCTCCCGCGCCACCGTACTTGGCGGCGTTGACCATCGCTTCGCGGGCGGCCTGCATCTGTGCGCCCAGTTTGTCGTCGAGCGGGCAGTCGCCGACGACGACGACCTCGAGCGGGACCCCGTGCTTGTCCTCGACCTCGGCAGCCGCCTTCTTGACCGCCTCCGCGAGGGTGTCGGGCTCCTCGTCCTCGTCCTTGCCGGTGCCCTCCGGCTTGTAGAGCCAGTTTCGCAGCTCGCGTTCCTGGGCGCGGGCGAGCCGACGCACCTCGCCGGCGTCGTCGGCGTTCCGCTGGATCAGGGTCAGGGTGTGCAGGACGGAGTCGTGGACGTGAGCGGCGACCTCCGCCCGCTCCTGGGCCCGGATGCGCATGGTCCGCTCCTCGGAGAGGTCCTGCGTCATCCGCACCAGCCACGGGCCCGCGAGCAGGGCGACACCGGCGATGACGGCGACCGCGGCGGTCAGCACATTGCCGAGCTGGGCGGCCGAGCCGCGGACCACCATGAAGACGGTCAGGCCCATGCCGACGAGGGCCACGCCGGCCAGCGCCCTGGCCAGTTGGAGCAGCCGCCGCCGACGGCCCACGTCGGTCCAGCGGGCGCGGCGGGCGTTGTCCGCCTGCCGCCAGACCAGGACGACTCCGGCGCCGATGAGCAGCGTCGGCCAGACGTAGCGGTCGCTGCCGCGCATGTCGACGTTGCCGACGAAGACCGCGGCCCCGAAGAGCAGGGCGACCATCGCGAACAGCTGGCCCTTGTCCGGCTTGCGCAGCCGGCGGCGCCCGTCCGGCGTGGTCTCGAACACCGAGCGCGGTTCCGCCGCCCGGCCTCCGACCCCGAGGGGGACGACGATCCAGAACACCGCGTAGAGCACGGCGCCCAGGCCGTCGGCAAGGAACAGCCCGAGGAAGACCAGGCGCACCCAGATGACGGGCAGCCCCAGGTGCCCGGCCAGACCGCGGGCCACACCGCCGAGCATCCGCCCGTCGGCACTGCGGTACAGCTTGCGCAGAGCCGGCTCCTCGGGCAGCGGGGCGCGCGAGGGGCCGGTGGTTCCGGGCGTGGCGACTGGCATGCATCGATCGTCACACGGCGGAACGGGACGCGGTATCAGGGTCGTCCCCCAACCGTCCCTGATCCCCGGGATCCCCGGGTGCGTCCTTGGGTGTCCGAGGGAGGCCCGGCCGCAGTCCCGAGGAGGGCTCAGGGACGGAAATCAGGGAACGGCCAGGGTCGGCGCGGCTCCCGCCCCACCTCTCGGCCCGTCACCATGGACCCATGACAGAGCAGCCGACCGTCCCGCCCCCCGAGGCACCCCAGCTGCGCCGCTCCCCGCGCCACAAGGTGGTTGCCGGTGTGTGCGGCGGACTGGGCCGCTACTGCGACGTGGACCCGGTGATCTTCCGGATCGCGGTCGGCGTGCTCTCGGTGACCGGCGGAATCGGGCTGATCTTCTACGGCTTCGCCTGGCTGCTGCTCCCCTCGGAGGAGGACGAGGAGAACGAGTTCCGCCGGCTGCTGTCGGGCCGGGTCGACGGCGCGTCGCTGACGGCCGTGCTCCTCGCCCTGATCGGTTGCGGGATCTTCCTCTCCATGCTGGGCAACGACAGCGCCCTCTCCTTCGCCGCGCTGCTGTCGCTGGCGGTCACCGGGGCGGCCGTGTGGTCCCAGCGCCGCCGGCTCGCCACGACCGAAGGCGCACCGATGGACACGGCGACGGCGCACACGGTCGCCGAGGCCCCTCCGGAGACCAAGGCCCCGCCGGTGCCGGAGAGCCCTTCGTGGTGGCGCGACCCGATCGTCAAGGACGGCACGACCGGCCCGGTGCCGACCGGCTATCTGTGGGGCCCCGACGCGGCGGTGGCGGACGCCTCGGCGCCGCACGGCCGGGGCGGAAGCGGGCGGGTGCCGCCGGCAAACCGCGGTCCGCGGGGAATCGGCGGCGCGGTCTTCCTCCTGGCACTCGTCGCGGGCGGTCTGGGGACGGGACTGAGCTGGGAGGGGCAGCCCTTGGGCACCGCCCTGCAGATCGGTCTGGTGGCCGCACTGTCGGTGTTCGGACTCGGCCTGCTGGTCAGCGCCGTGCTGGGCCGCACGGGCTTCGGCACGATCCTGTTGACGCTGGTCACGGCGGGGATGCTCGCCGGCGCATCGGCGCTGCCGAAGGACATCGGCACGAGCTGGGGCGAGCAGCACTGGCGGCCGGCGTCGGTCACCGCCGTCGAGCCGCTCTACGAGCTGGGCACCGGGGTCGGCACCCTCGACCTGTCCGCGCTCTCCGTCCCCGCGGGCGAGGCGGTGTCGACACGGGCCGAGATCGGGGCGGGGCAGCTCAAGGTCGTGCTGCCGAAGGACGCGACGGTGAAGCTGGACGCCGAGGTGGGCGTCGGCGACCTCCGGCTCCCCGGGGACACCCCGAACGACATCGACGTCGGCCCGAGCCAGGACCGCCGGCGCACGCTGCCACCGCCCGCCGGGGCCGGGCCGGCAGGGACGCTGGAGCTGAAGCTGGAAGTGGGCATCGGACAGGTGGAGGTGACCCGTGCAGAGTCATGAGTCCGGTGAGGGGGCCGTGCGCCACGGGGCGGACGGGTCCGGTCGCGCGTTCCGGCACGGCTTCCGCCCCGCGAGGTTCGTCGCGGGGCTGTGCGTCCTGACAGTGGCGCTGCTCTACGGCGGGGACGCGGGCGGCGCCTGGCACACGCCCTGGTGGGTGGCGTTCCCCGTGATCGTCGGCGGCTTCTTCATGGCGGGCGTGGTGGCCGCCGTGCACTACGGGGTGCGGCGCCGGGCCGCGATCAGCGCGTCGAGGGAGAACAGGGAGGCGCCCGCGAGCACCAACGGCAGCCAGGCCATCAGGTAGGCGAGGTCGTTGCCGTAGTAGTAAGGGTCCGTCTGCCAGCTCACCGTCAGCCACAGGCTCAGCGAGATCAGTGCCCCGCCGAGGGCGGCGAGCCGGGCCAGCAGCCCGACCAGGGTGCCGATGCCGACGGCCAGTTCACCGAGGGCGACGGCGTAGCCGAAGCCCTCCGGGTTCTTCAGCGCCAGATCGACGAGCGCCGGCACGGCGGACGAGTCCCGCACGGCGTTCATCATCTCGCCGATGGAACCGGTTCCGGTCGCCGACATGAACGCGCTGTCGGTGAGTTTGTCGAGGCCCGCGTAGATGAACGTGACGCCGAGGAAGACACGCAGCGGCAGCAGGGCGTACCGGCCGGCCCGCTCCCTGAAGCCGCGTGGTCCTTCATCGGCGGGCGCCCCGTGGTCCGCCGTTGCCCGATGAGTGTGTGTCATCGCTGGTCCCCGCCTTCAGTCGACCCGTCGCCCGACCATACGTACGGCGCGGTCGTGCCGCTCACCAGACTAGTCACAGACCTTGTGACGCACGGGTCCTGTGACACACGGGTGAGGGGCAAGGCGCGACGTCAGTACGTCACTTCGATGAGGCAGCGGTTGCTCTCCACGCCGGCGGCCGTCACCACCTGCACATCGACCCGCCCGGGCTCGACCTCCGCCGGCACCGGCACGGTGAGCACCGTGTCCGTCGGGTTGGCGAATCCGCCGGGCACCGGGATGAGCGGGACGTGCACATGCACGGTCCCGATGCGGACGACCATGCGCGCCAGCCGGTCGGGGACGCCCGCGCCCGGCGGGACGAAGCCGGAACCGCGGAGCTCGATGTCGTCTCCGGTGCGGATCGGTCCGTCCAGGTCACCGGCCTCCCGTGCCCGTACCACCGACATCACCACGGGCCCGCCGCCCTCCGCGTACTTGGCGGCCAGGTACGTCCCCGCGGAGACGGCCATCAACAGGACGGCGCCCCACGGCAGCTCGGGCAGCCGCCCGGGGCCGCGCCCGAGCTGCACCAGCGTGTACGTCATGGCGGCCGCGCTCAGCAGCACGTACTGCACATCGGCGAAGGCGGCCCGGCCGTCGTCGTCGCAGACGAGGTCGCGGGGGTGGGGCCGGTCGGCCGGCACCTTCTGCAGCCGCTGGCCCCGGACGCGCACGGCGACGACCCGGCGCACCAGCACGGCGACCCCGCAGACCAGGGCGAGGACGGTCAGCAGGCCGGCGCCCCGGCCGAGGGCCAGGCCGCCGGCGAGCCGGTCGTGGTCCGCGGGTGCGGAGGACCACGCCTGTTGGAGCGCGAGGACCAGCAGCGCGTAGCAGGCCACCAGCACCCAGGCGATGGCGACGGAACGTGAGGTGGAGAGCCGGTTGTCCTCCCCGGCAAGCGGCGCGAGGAGCCCGCCGCGTGCCCGGTGGGCGTGGGCGCCGGCAGTGAGAGCACCGGCGACGGCCAGCGCGGCGAGCAGTCCTGCCGTACGGGCGCCGGTCCAGCCCGCGCCCATGGCGGTCACCAGCTGCACGGTGGCGAGGACACCGAAGCAGGCCCACACGGCGACGAGTGAACGCAGCCTGAGCCGGCGCAGCCGGGCGCCGTCCGCCTCCCGGTCGCGGTCGGAGACCGTGAGGGCGGCCTGGGTCAGCTCGTCCGAAACCCACTGGCGCGAAGCGCCGGGCGAGTGGGCCACGCCCGCGGGCAGTCCCTGGCCGGCGGCGAACCCCTCGCGCAGGCCGACGAATTCGGCCACCGCGCGCCGGTGGCTCTCGCGCGCGCCGTGCCCGCACTCGTCGCACCGTCCCGCTTGCTGCATCGCCACGACCGAACGCCACCTCTCCCGCATCAGGAAGAACAACTGCCTTGTGATGCATGGGAATTGTGCCGCACGCAAACCGCCGCCACCCTGATGGCCGAGGCCACGCCGGGTGAATCACGACCTCACCGTGTTGACGCCACCCCGTCGGTCGGCGCCCACTCTTCGGCCGACGGCCGGAACGACGACGCCGCCGCTCGGACGAACGAGCGACGGCGTCGGCGTTGAAGTCGGGGAGAGGTCACTCCCACTCGATGGTGCCCGGCGGCTTGCTCGTCACGTCGAGGACCACTCGGTTCACGTCCGCGACCTCGTTGGTGATCCGCGTCGAGATCTTCGCCAGCACCTCGTACGGCATCCGCGTCCAGTCCGCCGTCATCGCGTCCTCGGACGAGACCGGGCGCAGCACGATCGGGTGGCCGTAGGTGCGGCCGTCGCCCTGGACGCCGACGCTGCGGACGTCGGCGAGCAGCACCACGGGGCACTGCCAGATGTCGCGGTCGAGACCGGCCGCCGTGAGCTCCTCGCGGGCGATGGCGTCGGCCTCGCGAAGCAGGTCGAGCCGCTCACGCGTGACCTCGCCGACGATGCGGATGCCCAGACCCGGTCCCGGGAACGGCTGACGCTGGACGATCTCGTCCGGGAGGCCGAGCTCCTGCCCGACCATGCGGACCTCGTCCTTGAACAGCTTGCGCAGCGGCTCGACGAGTTCGAACTCGAGGTCCTCCGGCAGGCCGCCGACATTGTGGTGCGACTTGATGTTGGCGGTACCGGTGCCGCCGCCGGACTCGACGACGTCCGGATAGAGCGTGCCCTGGACGAGGAACGCGACGTCCTCGCCGCCCGCGGCCTCGGCCACGATCTCGGCCTGCGCCTGCTCGAAGACCCGGATGAACTCGCGCCCGATGATCTTGCGCTTCTCCTCGGGGTCCGAGACCCCGGCCAGCGCCTTGAGGAAACGGTCCGCCGCGTCGACGACCTTCAGCTGCACGCCGGTGGCGGCGACGAAGTCCTTCTCGACCTGCTCCGTCTCGCCCTTGCGCATCAGACCGTGGTCGACGTACACGCAGGTGAGCTGCGAGCCGATGGCCTTCTGTACGAGCGCCGCGGCGACCGCGGAGTCCACACCGCCGGACAGACCGCAGATCGCGCGCTTGGTGCCGACCTGCGCGCGGATCGCCTCGACCTGCTCCTCGATGACGTTGCCCGTGGTCCAGTTCGGCTCGATGCCGGCGCCGCGGTAGAGGAAGTGCTCGAGGACCTGCTGGCCGTAGGTGGAGTGCATCACCTCGGGGTGGTGCTGCACTCCGTACAGCTTCTTCTCGTCGTTCTCGAAGGCGGCGACCGGCACCACGTCGGTGGACGCGGTGACCGTGAAGCCCTCGGGCGCGGCGGAGCAGGCGTCGCCGTGCGACATCCACACCGACTGCTCGTCCGGCGTGCCCTCGAAGAGCGTCGAGCCGCTCTTGGAGACATGCAGGGGCGTGCGGCCGTACTCCCGCGCGCCGGTGTTGTCGACGGTGCCGCCGAGCGTCGTCGCCATCAGCTGGAAGCCGTAGCACATGCCGAAGACGGGGACCCCGGCCTCGAAGATCGCGCGGTCCAGGCGCGGGGCGCCCTCCGCGTAGACCGAGGAGGGGCCGCCGGAGAGGATGATCGCCCTCGGGTTCTTGGCCAGCATCTCCGCCACCGGCATGGTGGACGGGACGATCTCGCTGTAGACCCGGGCCTCACGGACGCGGCGGGCGATGAGCTGGGCGTACTGGGCACCGAAGTCGACAACGAGGACTACGTCCGGGTTGGAGTGGTCGGCGGCGGCGGAGGGTGCTGCTGGCACTGGTGGCGGCCTTCCGGCGGGGAGAGAGGGTCTGCTTTGTCGATTCTACCGGCGCGCCGGAGATCCCATTTCGTCTCACCATCCGAACCCGGTTTGCCCGGCGCGGCCGGGCCGGGTCCATACTGGCCGCATGCAGAAGCAGCTGACCTTCGTCTTTACCTATGGCACCGGCCCGTCCGGCTGCCATGGTCGTGCTGCCTAGCTTCAGACAGCGACTTTCCAGGCGCCCCGGGCCGACAAGGCCCGGGGCGCTTGTGCATTTCCGGGCCGTGCCGATCCGGGGCCCCACCGATACCCGAGGAGCCCATGAGATGTCCGTCACCGAGACCGAGAAGACCGGCGCCCGCACCGAGACGGCCGCCACGGTGATCACCGGAGCGCGTGAGCGCATCGACGCGCTCGACGACCGGATCATCGGCCTGATCCAGGAACGGATGGCCGTCTCGGCCGTCATCCAGGACGCCCGGATCGCCTCCGGCGGCCGCCGGGTGAACCTGGCGCGCGAGATGGAGGTACTGGGGCACTACAGGGACGCGCTGGGCAAGCCGGGCACGTCGATCGCGATGACGATGCTGGAGCTGTGCCGGGGCCGGATCTGACCGGCCCGGGTACTCCTGCGTATCTGCGTTCGGGCGCATCCTCACCCGTACGGCGCGTGACGCGCCCTGCCGGTCTTCGTTGGTCCCGTTGTCCGTGCCAGCCAGGGGCGGCCTCGAAGGAAACCACGCGTGGCTCCGCCGGTGCGTGTGACGTACTGCAGGTACGTCGTGGGACCTCGCACCAGCGCGCGTGACCGGTCGGCAGGGGACAGCAGCCCGGTCACCCCAAGCGGTCGGCCCCGGGGACGCCCGGTGCCGGCCGCATCCCGTTCCGACGGTCGCGCAGACGCGTCACCCGGTCCCGTACGACCCGACACGAGCACGTCCCGCTCCCCGCGACCCGGTCGCCGCCCACGGAACCCGCCCCGCGCGTCCTGTCGCCGAAGGCCGGACTTGCGCTGCGCTTCCCCTCGCGGCGGGGCCGGCACCCCCTCCCCACGACGCGGTGCGCCCCTCGGCCCCGCGGCCCGCCACGGTTGCGAACCGTCGCCGGTGCGTTCGGAACGATCCGGCCATGGTCACGCCTGTGGCGCAGGTCACATAAAGATCCCGTGAGTCGGCGTGCAACCAATCACCCTGGTCACCGGTCATGCATGCGTAACAAGGACCTCAGCTGTTCGCACCCACCGTGGTGCCGGGGGGTCACAACCAGCCTTCGTACCGCGTCCGGCGGTACCCGGACTTCACTGAGGTCTCAATGAAGCTTCGCCGTGCCATGGCCGTCGCCGCCGCGACCGCTGTCATCGCCCCTGCCACGTTCCTGGCGGCGCCGGCCGCGTTCGCGACGGACGCGAGCCCTTCGGCCACGGAGACCACGTCCCCGGCTCCCACCGGGTCCGAGACCGCGTCTCCGTCCCCGACCGGGTCCGAGACCACCTCCCCCGCCCCGACCGGGTCGGAGACCACCTCCCCCGCGCCCACCGGGTCCGAGACCACGTCTCCGTCCCCCACCGGGTCCGAGACCACCTCCCCCGCGCCTTCGCCCTCGACCTCCGCTCCCACCCAGGACCCTGAGGACCCCGAGGAGCCGCCGTACTGCGAGGAGCTGGACGAGGACTGGGAGGAGAAGGCCCTCGGCCTCGAGATCAGCGGCCTGCCCGGCAAGATCGTGGCCGGCAGCGGCTGGGAGGAGTTCAACCTCACGATCACCAACAACTCCAAGGCCGACCTCAAGGAGGTCGCCTTCTACGCCGAGGTCGAGAACGACCAGTTCGAAGAGGACAAGTGGCTCAGCAAGCACGTCGAGCTGCAGTTCCGTCTCCCGGGCACCGACCAGTGGGAGCGGATCGGCGACTCGGAGTTGGCCGGTGACTACTTCTGGGGCGTCGAGACCATGAAGTCCAAGGACTTCGTGAAGATCGACCTCCGCCTCAACGTGGCCAAGACCGCTCCGGCCGCCGAAAGCTACTCCTTCGGCTCCGGCGGCTACCTGGGCGACGTCGACGGCCAGGAGTGCATCGCGGAGAACGCCGGCGTGTACGCCGACTTCACCGTCCTGAAGCCGGGCTCCCCGAACCCGAACCCGGGCGAGGCCGAGCCGGGTGACGGCGAGGGCAAGGACAAGGGCCCCGACACCAAGCCCCAGGGCGACGTGAAGGAGCTCCCGGTCACCGGCAACCTCGCCGAGACCGGCTCCGACTCGACCCTGCCGGTCATCGGCGCGGTCGGCGGTGTCGCGATCCTCGCCGGCGCCGGTGTCGTCTTCGCGATGAAGCGCCGCCGTGGTGACGCCACCGCGTAACGCCTGAAGCTCAGGCACACAGAGCCACCAAGGCCGCTGCACTCGGAGGGGGGTGCAGCGGCCTTCGTGCGTGCGGATCGCCCGTGGGGCGCTCAGGCCTCCTGAGGCTTGGGCAGGGCAGCCTTCTCGGTCCCGGCCGTCTTCTCGGCCACCGCCTCGGCCGTCTTCTTCGGTTCCGCCGTCTTCTTCGGCGGGAGTGCCGGCATGCCGAGGAACGGCAGCTTCAGCGCGCCGAACGCGTCCGCCGGTACGGCCGGGGCCTTGGGCGCGACCGGGGTCAGGCGTTCGTACGCGCGGCCCTGGGCCGGGCGCGGGTCGTCCTCGCCCTTGTTCGGCCAGAACGACATCGCCCGCTCCGCCTGGGCCGTGATGGTCAGCGACGGGTTGACACCGAGGTTCGCCGACACCGCGGAGCCGTCCACGACGGAGATGCCCGGGTGGCCGTACAGCCGGTGGTACGGGTCGATGACGCCGTCCGCCGCCGTGGCGCCGATCGGGCAGCCGCCGAGGAAGTGCGCGGTGAGCGGGGTGCCCATCACTTCGCCGATGTTGGAGCCCGCGAAGCCGTTGATCTCCTCGGCGAGCAGGGACGCCGCGCGGGTCGCCTCGGGGATCTGGTTCGGATTGGGGGCGCCGTGGCCCTGGCGGGCGGTGAGCAGTCCCTTGCCGATCCCCTTCGGCTTGCGGTACGTCGTCAGCGAGTTGTCGAGCGACTGCATGACCAGGCCGATGATGGTCCGTTCCGACCAGCGCCGGTTGGACAGGGCGCGGACCGCGAGCAACGGGTGCCTGGCCATGTTGCCGAGCCAGCCGACGACACGGCCCTTCGCCCGGTAGGGCACCTGAAGGACGGTCATGCCGCCCATCGCGTTCGAACCCCTCCCGTAGCGCACGGGCTCGATGTGGGTGTTCTCGTCCGGGTGGATCGAGGACGTGATGGCCACGCCACGGGTGAAGTCGACCCGTTCCGCGCCGTGCCGCTTGCGGTAGCGCCGGTTGTCGGTCTGAGCGCCGACCAGGGCCTCCGAGTTGGTGCGGGTCAGCTCGCCGAGCCGTGCGGACAGCCGCGGCAGCAGTCCGCCGTCCCTCATCCGGTGCAGCAGGGTCTGTGTGCCGTACGTACCGGCGGCGATGACGACGCGGCGGGCCGTGAACGTACGGCCCTTCCCCTTGCGCCTGTTGTCGCTGGGCAGCGTCTTGATCGCGAAACCGCCCCGCGAGTCCTCCGTGACGGCGACCACGGACGTCATCGGGTGCACGGTGGCGCCCGCCTTCTCCGCGAGGTACAGGTAGTTCTCGTTGAGCGTGTTCTTCGCGCCGTGCCGGCAGCCCGTCATGCACTCGCCGCACTCGCTGCACGCCCTGCGGGAGGGTCCGGCGCCCCCGAAGTACGGGTCGGCCACCTCTTGGCCGGGCCTGGCACGCACCGTCCCGTCGGCGTCGTCTCCGTCCCCGAAGAACACCCCGACGGGCGCCATGTGGAAACTGTCCCCGACGCCCATGGCCTCCGCGGTCGCCTTCAGATGGACGTCGGAGGGGGTCATCGTCGGGTTGAGCCGCACGCCGAGCATCCGCCGGGCCTGGTCGTAGTAGGGCTTCAGCTCCTCCTGCCAGTCCGTGATGTCCTTCCACTGCGGGTCGTTGAAGAACGGCGCGGGCGGCACGTAGAGCGTGTTCGCGTAGTTGAGGGAGCCGCCGCCCACGCCCGCTCCCGCCAGCACCATCACGTTCCCGAGCAGGTGGATGCGCTGGATGCCGAAGAGTCCGAGGGCCGGTGCCCAGAGGTAGTTGCGCAGGTCCCAGGAGCTCTTGGGCAGGGACTCGCGGGTGAAGCGGCGGCCCGCCTCGAGGACGCCGACCCGGTAGCCCTTCTCGGTCAGTCGGAGGGCGGACACGGAGCCACCGAAGCCGGAGCCGACGACGATCACGTCGTAGTCGTACCGCGTGTCGTCCTCCGCGGCCCGGTTTCGGGCAGGGGATACCTCGGACATGGCTCTCCTCATGAAGGTGCGGGCGTGCGGGTGCGGGTCACGGGGTCCGTCGGACCGGGCGGGTCAGCGCAGACGGAGGGCCTTCATCGCCTTGAGGCTGACGCTCATGAAGGCCGCGTACTTCTCGTCGTCCATGCCGAACGACGGCGCGAGCGGCAGCAGACGCTGCTGGGACACGGTCTGCGCCTCCGTGTACTTGAGGATGCCCTCGGAACCGTGGCGGCGGCTGAGCCCGGAGTCCTTCATGCCGCCCATCGGGGACTGGACGCTGCCGTACGCCGGCGCGTAGCCCTCGTTGATGTTGACGGTGCCGGTGCGCAGCTTGGCGGCGACGGCGTGTCCACGGCGGGCGTCCTTGGTCCAGACACTCGAGTTGAGGCCGTACGGGGTGGCGTTGGCCTGGGCGATGACGTCGTCCTCGTCGGTGAAGCGGTACACGGAGACCACCGGGCCGAAGGTCTCCTCCGTGCACACGGCCATCGGGGCCTCGACTCCGTCGAGGATGGTGGGCTCGTAGAAGAGCGGGCCGATGTCGGGCCGTGCGACACCGCCGGCGAGGAGCCTGGCACCCTTGGCGACGGCCTCCTCGACATGGCGGGTGACGGTCTCGAGCTGGCGCTCGCCGACGAGGGAGCCCATGTCGGCCCCGTAGGCGAGGGAGTTGCCGAGCCGCATGGCCTTGGTTCGGGCGGCGAACCGCTCGAGGAAGTCGTCGGCGACGGACTCGTGCACGTACAGCCGCTCGATCGATATGCACAGCTGGCCGGCGGAGGAGAAGCAGGCGCGCACCGCTCCGGCCGCGGCCTTCTCGACGTCCGCGTCGTGCAGGACCAGCATGGCGTTCTTGCCGCCGAGTTCGAGGGAGACGCCGATGAGGCGGGCGGCGGCGCCCTGTGCCACCTCGCGGCCGGTACGGGTGGAGCCGGTGAACGACACGTAGTCGGCGTGCTTGACGACCTCGGGGCCGACGACGGGGCCGTCCCCGATGACGACCTGGAAGACCTCGGCCGGCAGCCCCGCCTCCACGAGCAGGTCGCGCGCCCACAGGGCGGTCAGCGCCGTCTCGGTGTCGGGCTTCATCACGACGGCGTTGCCGGTGACGAAGGCGGGCAGCGCGTCACCGACGGACAGCTCCAGCGGGTAGTTCCACGGCGCGATCTGTCCCACCACACCGCGCGGATGGCGCAGTTCGGTCGTCTTCGTGAGGACGGGGACGACACCGGTGTGCCGCTTGGCCTTCAGGTACGAGGGCGCCTTGCGTCCGTAGTGGCGGGCGGCGACGGCGACGGCCTGCACCTCCTCGTGGGCGTGCAGGCGGGCCTTGCCGGTCTCCAGCTGGATCAGGTCCAGGACCTCCGCCTGGCGCTGGAGGACCAGGTCGTGGAAGCGCAGCAGGACGGCCGCGCGGGCACGGACCGGGGTGGCTGCCCATGCGGGCTGGGCGGCGCGTGCCCGCTCGAAGGCCGCGGCCACGTCATCGGGGGTGGACTCGGGGAGTTCGGCCAGCTGCTCGCCAGTGAACGGCGCGTGGTTGGCCGTGCGGCCGGAGCCGGCCACCGACTTGGTCAGCCGGGCGACCAGTTCGGGGGTCACCACGTCGGCGGCGGTGCGCGCGCCGGCCGGAGCGGCGGCTGTCGGGTTGGTGCCCAGGGCGGCCGCGGTGGCCTGCGAGTCCGTCATGGGGGCGAGAGTAGGCGCAGAGCAGCACTTTGGGTACCCGTCGGTAACAGCTTTTCACCATGCTCACACGACCGCGCCAGCGATCACTGGCACATAACCCCTGATCAGGCCCTATTCATCGGTCCGGCGGGCACGCCCGGCAATTTTTCCGGCAGCCTCGGGGAGTCGCGTGACCCTGTTCACGGCGCCGGGGGCCGCCATCCCCGCAGCATGGTGTCGAACTGCTCGCGGGTCGTCACCCAGTCGTGTGCGGGGCCGGACATGTAGAGGGCGTACTCCGTGCCGTCGTCCTCGTAGTACATCTGGTCGATCGCCCGTCGGGGTCCGGGATGCTCCTTGCTCTCCGTCCAGGTGAACTCCCAGATCGCGGACTGCGTCCGGTCCCGGAACGTGTTCGGGTGGAGCTGCACCCGGCGGTACTCCGGCAGGCGCTTCTTGAGGTTCTTCTGCATGTCGAGCATGTGCATGTACGGGTTCTCGTGGTCGGGCGCCGGGTCGATGCTGATGCGGATGCGGTGGCGGCCGTTGTCTGGTGTGTAGTCGATCTGGTTGCCGTCCGTCTGACGCCGCCAGCCGTCCGGCACCCAGAGGCTGAAGCCCGCCACGTCCTTGACGCGTCGCCAGCCCTCGGGGATCCCGGCATCCTCCGGCGCGGTGCTCTCGGCGCCGCCCGTCACGGCGCCTCCGGCGGCCGCCGCCTCTCCCTTACGGCCGTCCCCGCCGTCGCCCGCGTACTGCATCGCCAGACCCGCGGCGCCGCCCAGAACGGCGGCCAGCACGACGGCGATCACCACCGTGCGGACGCGCCCGCCGCGACGGCCGACTGCCTGCGAGGGTCCGGGCGCCGGTACGGTGCGGGACCGGTCCACCGCGTCGCCCGGCTGCGGCAGCCGCTGCGTCGGCACCCGCGTACGCCCCGTCTCCACCGTCCCACGGCCCTCCATGGCGTCCGTCAGCATCCGCTCCGCCTCGGCCGCGGAAGGCCGGTGCGACGGTTCTTTGCGCAATAGGGCCAGGATCACCGGAGCGAGCCTGCCCGCCCGTACCGGGGCAGGCGGTTCCTCGTCGACCACGGCCTGCATGGTCGACAGGGGCGAGGAGCGCCGGAACGGCGACCGTCCCTCCACCGCCGTGTACAGCGTCGCGCCCAGTGACCACAGGTCCGAGGCGGGGCCGGGGTCGTGGCCGCGGACCCGTTCCGGCGCGAGGTAGTCGATCGAACCGACGATCTCGCCCGTCCTGGTGATCGTCGAATCGCCCTCGATGGCCGCGATCCCGAAGTCCGTTATGAGCGCCCGGCCGTCCTTGGCCAGCAGGACGTTGGCCGGCTTGATGTCCCGGTGGAGCACCCCTGCGGCGTGCGCGGCGCCCAGCGCCCGCAGGATGTGCAGCCCGATCCGGGCCGCCTCCGTCTCATCGATCCGCCCGGGCTCCTTGACCGCGTCCGCGAGCGAGGGGCCGTCGACGTACTGCATGACGATCCAGGGCCGTGCGTCGTGCTCGAGCACGTCGTGCACGGTGACGACACCGGGATGGCTGATGCGCGCGGCCGCGCGCGCCTCCTTCTGGGTGCGGGCGTGCAGGACGGCCCGGTCGGCCTCCGACACGTAGAGCCCCGCGGTCAACTCCTTGACCGCCACCACCCGGTGGAGCACTTCGTCATGGGCGCGCCATACCTTGCCCATACCGCCACGGCCGATGGTCTCGCCCAGCCGGTAACGCCCGGCGAGCAGCAGACCGGTGCCTGTGCTGTGAATGTGTTCCACGTACCCCGCCCCGTTCCTTGGAATGACAGGTTACGGAGCGGATGTACGGCCACGGAACATCGGACGCCTCAAGTGACCGCACTGTGATGCGCGTTCCGTGCGCGCACGGGCACTCAGCGGGCGGAACGGTAACTCGCCGTGGCCTGCTCGAAGACCTCGGTCACTTTGTCACGCTGTGCTTCCGGTCCGATCACCTGGACGACGTGATAGGTGCCGTCGACGGCGAGCGCCAGGTTACGCACGTACACCTCACGGCCGTTGCTGTCCTGCCAGGTGAACTGGCCCTCGGCCATCGCCTGTCGGCCGACGTCGATGCGGCGCAGCCCGGTGGCGCTCGCCCACGAGGAGTCGCGGAAGGGCTGGAGTTCGGGCTCCTTGTCCCGCTGATAGACCAGCGGGTCGTCGCCGTTCGCCTGGACGGTGTCCCGGCCCGGCACGACGATGAGCGTGAAATCGCCGCCGGTGTAGCGGACTTGCCCGGCATCGTTGATCGGCCGGCGCTGCCACGTCCGGTCGACGGCGATCCGGAAGCCCTCCGGGTCGTCCCGGAGCTCATAGCCGGCGGGAAGTTCACCGGCCGGGGCGGAGGTCTGCGGCTGCTGGGACCCGGGCGAACCGGTGGGCGTCGGCTCCGGGTCGGCGCCCGCGCCCGTACGGCCGGGGCTCGGATCCTGCTGCGACGGCCCGGTGCCCGCCTCCCTGCCCTGAGGCGACCGCTGCCCGTCGTCCGCCTTCGGCATGAACAGCACGGCGTAGGTGATCGCGGCCACCAGGGCGAGCAGGATCACCAGCACAAGCGTGCGGCCGAGTGCTCGCGGCTTCCGCCCCTTGGCCTCATAGGACCGCCGGTTCGACGTGTCGTAAGAGTTCTCGTACGTCTCCTCGTAGGCGCGCCGCGGCGGCGGGACCTGGGCGACGGGCCTGTCCCTGCGCCCTTCCCCGCCCCTGCCTACTGCCCTGTCCCGGCTCCTGGTCTTCTTGTGGCGGTGGCGGCCGTGCGCGTCGGGACCGCCTCCGCGGCGCCTGCGGACGAGTTCGCCCCGGCGCCGGACGATCGGCAGCCGCGACCCGTCGACCGCCCCGGGCGGCAGGGGAACGACGTCCGTCCCGGCCTCGGGCTCCGGCGCCGAACGGACGAGGGAACGCAGCCAGCCGCGCAGCTCCTCGAAGTCGGGCCGCTCCGTGGGGTCCTGACGCAGCAGCGACTCGACGACCGGCCGCAGCGCGCCGCACTCCTCCGCGAAGGCGGGCGGCTCCGCGCACACCAGCTGGACGAGCTCTGCGGCGCTCTCCTCCGGGTACGGGGCGTGCCCCTGGACGGCCCGGTACAGCAGCGCCCCCAGCGCCCACAGGTCGGTCGCCGGGCCCACGGGCGCGGCGAGCTGCCAGTTCTCATGGACCGGGCCCGCCTGCTCGGGCGCCCACCGCTCCGTCACGGCACCGACCACGGTGATCCGCGCCTGGCGCGCCCGCTCCGCGGCCAGCGGTGTCGCGGGACCGCGGTACGGGGCGGAGCCGCCGGCGGTGACGACCTCGTCCCAGCGGCCGGGGGCCGCCGTGCCGTCCGTGGCGGCGGGTCGGCGCTGTGCGTCGGCACGCAACGCGTCACCGCCGCGGTGCCAACTGCCCGCGGCCGCGCTGTCCGTACGCGCCGCTGGGAGGGCGGGGCGCTGTCCACCGGCCGGTCGGCCGCCGGTTCCCGGGCCGCCGTCCGCCCGTGCGACGGGCAGCGCGGGCCGAACGTCACGAAGGGGTTCCCCGCCGGCCCTGCGCACGCCGTAGGGGTCGTCGCGGTACGGGTCGTGCGGGCGCGCGCCCGGCAGCGCTGGGCGCCCGGCGATACCCCGAGGGCCGCCGCCTCCGGCGGGCAGCGAACCGGCGCCCTCCCGGCCGGCGAACGGCGCGTCGTGCCAGGTGCCGGTCAGCCGGACGCGACCGGGACCGTCCTGAGACGGCCCCTCGCCGTCCCGGTCCCGGTCATGCGGGCCTTCGCCGTGACGCTCCACGTCCCGGCCTGTGCCGAACCGGCCCCGGTCCCCGCCGTCCCGGTACGGGCCCTCGTCACTTTCCGCGCCGTACGGGCTCCCGTACCGGTCCGTGTCGTAGCCGTCCTCATGACGGTCGTCGTAGCCGTCCTCATGACGGTCCGCGTCGTAGCGGTCCTGCTGACGGTCCGCGTCGTACGGGTCTCCGTACCGACCTGCGTCGTAACGGTCCTCGTGCCGCTGTTCACGGCCGTGGGCCTCCGCGTCGCGGGGCGGTATGCCGAGCAGGCCGAGACCCAGGTCCTCGAAGTCGGCGTCGTCGTCCTCGTCCCGGACGCCGCCGAGCCCGAGAAGACCTCGGCGCCCCTCGTCGGGCCGTCGGGCCCACCAGTCGGGGTCGAGACCGTCCTGCTCCAAGCGGTCACGGGCATCGGCGTTCTCGTCCTGGCGACGGCTCTCGCCCGTCCGTGCCCCGGCACGGGCACCGGCGCGGTAGGCCGCGATCGCCCCGGCACGGGCGGCACGCACGTCGGGCACACCGGTCGAAGGGCCGCTCTGCTGGGGCAGGGCGGGACGGGCGGACGCTGCCTCTACCTCGTGTCCGCGTGCGGACACGTCACCGGCATCGCGCCCCGGCGCCGGCCCTGGACCCGGCCCATGGTCCCGCTCTGACCCGTCGTCGGTGTCCGGGTCCGCGTCCGGCTCCGGTACCGGCGCGTAGCCGCACAGCGCCTCCTCCGCGGCGCCGGACGCCAGACCGGTGAGGACCACACGTCCGTCCTCGCAGACGAGCACCGTGCGCACCGTGATGTTCCGGTGCGTCCAGCCGTGGGCGTGCAGGACGCGCAGGGCGGTCAGGACGTCGGAGGCGATCTCCGCCGCCCGGTACGGGGTGAGCGGCTTCTCCGCGAGCAGCGCCGCCAGGGGCCTGGCCGCGACCCGTTCGCTCACTATCCACAGCGAGCCGTCCTCGGCGAAGACGTCGAAAACCTGGTCCAGTCGCGGGTGGTCGGGGATCTGCGCGGCCGCCTGTGCCGCCTCGACCGCCCGCCGGACCGCCGGGTCCGTGGGGCGGCGCGTCGTGCCGCCGCCTCTTCCGCCGTGGGGCCGCCGCGGCACCGCCGCGCCGGCGAGGCCGTCCTCGTCGAGCACCTCCGCGTCGACGATCTCAGGCAACGGCACCTGCCGCACCAGGACTTCATGTCCGCTGTAGGTGTCGAACGCGCGGGTCTCCGCGAATTCGTACTCGTCGGACGGCGGCAACGGCAGGCGGTAGCGGTCGGCGAGCACCCTTCCCGCATAGTCGTCCACGACGCCTCCCCGAGCGCGCTGTCCCCGGCCGGCACAGAAACAACGCAATAAGCCGTCAAATCCGGTCGCTCACCGGCCTCTTGTCGCTGCGTACCGTCCGCGGGTTCTCACGATACGTGTCCTGGGTCAGTCCTTGGGGCTGAACGTTGCGAACGCCGTCTTGCGCAGCGTCTCGCACTCCTTGCTGCGCCACTCGCTCGCCTTGCAGGTGACCATGATCGAGTAGCCGCGCCCGGCGTCGACCTTGAAGCCCCTGTTCAGGATACGTACCCGCTGGCCGTTCTCGTTGCGCTCGAACTCCCAGTCCGCGACGGTCGGATAGCCGTTGTACTCGACCGTCCCTATCCCCAGGTGCTTGTAGCCGTTGCTCGTGGCGCTGACACCGGCGACCGCCGCGGCCCATGCGGCCGCCGCGTCGTCCTTGGGGCTGTTGTTGAAGTCGACCTGGACACGCGGGACCCCACCGTCGACGCTGAACTTGCCGCCCGAGTTCTGGCCGGCCACACCCGTGAGCTTGAAGTTCGAGGGCATGGCCATGGTGAAGTGCCAGCGGTCGTTGGAGACCATCACGTACCCGGCCGGCAGCGTGTCGCCGCCCGCCGAGTCGTCGCCCTTGGGGTCACCCGAGGGCGGGGCGTCCGGGCTGCCGGTGCTGCCGCCCTGCCCTCCGTCCTCCTCCTTGCCGCCGTCCTTGCCGGTGTCGTCACCGCTGTCGGGACTCCCGTCGCTGCCCGCACCACCGGTCGCCTTGTCCTTTCCGCCACCGGCGGTGGAGCCGGCAGAAGCGGCGGTCTCGTCCTTGCCCTTGCCCTGGTTCCCGGTGTCGTCGTCACCGAAGACGAAAACCAGCACGGTGGACAGCACGGCGAGCAGTGCGACGGCCGCGATGATCACCAGCGTGCGGCGGGGTACCACGTCGGTGAGCGGTGCGCGCACCGGCGCGGCCCGGCGTGCGGAGCCGCCCGGCGCGGGCTGCGGCTTCGACTCCGACTTCACGGCGGCGGCCGCGTTGCGTACGGAACGCAGCGCGCCACGGACCCGGTCGGCGGCAGGGTCCTTCGGCCCGGCCGGGGGGACGGGGGGCACGGACGGCAGTCTGATGGCGCGGGTCGCCTCGGGCGACGGCTCGGGCTCAGGCGGCAGCGGCGGCGCCTCCGGCGCGTTCACCACCTGGGTGAGCAGGGCGCGGGCGCCGGCGTCGTCCAGCCGCTGGGCGGGGTCCTTGGCGAGCAGGCCGTAGATGACCTCCTCCAGCGGGCCCGCGTTCTTGGGCGGGTCGAGCGGCTCGGTCATCACGGCGGTCAGCGTCGCGATCGCCGAGCCCTTGTCGTACGGCGGGCAGCCCTCGACGCTCGCGTAGAGCAGGCCGCCGAGCGACCAGAGGTCGGCCGCCGGTCCCGGCTTGTGGCCGCGGGCTCGCTCGGGCGAGATGTACGACGGGGCACCGACGAGCATGCCGGTGGATGTGATCGACGGGTCGCCCTCCACCTGCGCGATACCGAAGTCGGTGAGCACGACGCGGCCGTCACGGCCGATCAGCACGTTGGACGGCTTCACGTCACGGTGCAGGATGCCCTCGCGGTGCGCGGAGCGCAGCACGTCGAGGATCGCCAGACCCACCTCGGCCGCCCGGCGGGGCGTGAGGACGCCGTCCTCCCGTACGACCTCGGCCAGGGACTTGCCCTCGACGAGCTCCATGACGATCCACGGGCGGTCGTCCTCGTCGACGACGTCGTAGACGGTCACAGCGCTGTTGTTGCGGATGCGGGCGATGGCCTTGGCCTCGCGCAGGGTGCGCGTGATGAGCCGGCGCTTCTCGTCGTCGTCGATGCTGTTGGGGAAGCGCAGTTCCTTGACGGCGACGGTACGGCCGAGGGTCTCGTCGACGGCGCGCCACACCGTGCCCATGCCGCCGCGCCCGAGGACGCCGCCGAGACGGTAACGCCCGGCCAGCAGGCGGCCCTCGGAACCGGTGGCGCCGCGTCCCTTGGAGAGCGGCGCACCCGCGCCCCCGGCACGGCCGGTCCGGTCCGCGGGGGCGGACTTCGCCGCGGCGGCCTGCGAGCCCGCGCCACGGCCGCCGTCGGCGGGCGACCCGGAGCTCGCACCGGTGGCCGCCTGCTGCGCGGCCGGCGCGTCCGCGGGCTCCGCCGGGTGCCTACCGGCCTTCGTGACGGACAGCGGCTTCGCGTCCGCGGCTACAGACTTCGCGTCCGCGGCGGCAGGCTTCGTGTCCGTGGCGGCAGGCTTCGTGTCCGTCAAGGCAGCGCCGCGGGCATCGCCCTGCGCATCCTTCCGCGGGTCGCCCTGAGCAGTCGTCACGCCCGCGCTGCGGGAGTCGAGACCGGGCTTCTGGGCGTCCTCCGTCTCCGCAGGGGCACCGCCCGCGGCCACGTCCTCGTCATCGGCCCCGACCGCGCCGGAGGCGTCCGGGCCCGCGGCGCCCGCTGTGACGTCGCCGTCCTCGCTCTTGTCCTCGGGGACCGCGTCCTTGACCTCCGGAGCGGCGTCCTTCACTTCGGGGGACGCGTCCGCTTCGGCCGCCTTCGGGTCCGCCGCGCCGGCGGCGGAACCTTCGCCCCCGCCGGCGGAACCGGCCCCCGCGCCCGCGGCAGAGTCCGCATCCTCGCCGGCGAAGCCGGCCCCCCGCTGGGGCTTCCGCGACTGCTCAGCCTCCGACATGCGTCCCCTCTGCGATCCCTGATCTTCGCCCGCGCCTGCCGCTTTCCGCGCGATGCGGTAACCCGCCCTGGCAGAGCGCCCATTGTCCCTCACCCCGGGACCGGTACGTCGTCCGGGTCCACCCAGCGGCGTGCCGGGCGCCCCCGAATACGCCACCCACCATGCCATCACACGGTGTGAAGCCCACCCCCGCACTGGTCGGAGGCGTGCCCGGACTCCACAACCGCCCTCGCGGCGGGCCGGTATCCCCGGGGCCGACGGGCCATCAGAGACCGACCTGACCGGATCAAGGCAGTCCGAATCGAGGCAGTCCAGGCCGGGGCAGGCCGGACCGGGGCAGGCCGGACCGGGGCAGGCCGGACCACGGAAGCCGGACCAGGTAGGCAGGATCAGAGCGGCACGATGTCCGGCGCCCCCAGCCGCGCCGCGTCCGCCGTCTGGTCGTCCGGCTGCCGCTGCGACTCCCGTTCCGCTTCCACCCTCTTCTCGTAGTGCTCGACCTCCTTCTCGATCTGCGCCTTCTCCCAGCCCAGCACCGGGGCCATCAGCTCGGCGCACTCGCGTGCGCTGCGCGTCCCCCGGTCGAAGGTCTCGATCGAGATTCGGGTACGCCGGGTCAGCACGTCGTCGAGATGGCGGGCGCCCTCGTGCGACGCGGCATAGACGATCTCGGCCCGCAGGTAATCGTCCGCGCCGCTCAGGGGATCACCGAGCGTATGGTCCTCCGCGATGAGGGCGAGCAGTTCCTCCGCCATGGCGCCGTAGCGGTTCAACAGGTGCTCGATGCGCACAACATGAAGACCCGTCCGCTCGGCGATCCTCGCCCGGGCGTTCCACAGAGCGCGGTACCCCTCGGCGCCGAGCAGCGGCGTGTCCTCCGTGACACAGGCCGCCACCCGCTGGTCGAGGCCGTGCACCGCCGCGTCAACGGCGTCCTTGGCCATCACCCGATACGTCGTGTACTTGCCGCCGGCGACGACGACGAGCCCCGGCACGGGGTGCGCCACCGTGTGCTCGCGCGACAGCTTGCTGGTGGCGTCCGACTCGCCGGCGAGCAGGGGCCGCAGCCCGGCGTAGACCCCCTCCACGTCGTCCCGGGTGAGCGGCACCGCGAGCACCGAATTGACGTGCTCCAACAGGTAGTCGATGTCGGCGCTGGAGGCGGCGGGGTGCGCCTTGTCGAGGTCCCAGCCGGTGTCGGTGGTGCCTACGATCCAGTGCCGTCCCCAGGGGATGACGAACAGCACGGACTTCTCCGTGCGCAGGATCAGCCCGGTCGTGGAGTGGATGCGGTCCTTCGGCACCACGAGGTGGATGCCCTTGGAGGCGCGCACATGGAACTGTCCGCGCTCCCCGATCAGCGCCTGTGTGTCGTCCGTCCACACCCCGGTGGCGTTGACGACCTGCCGGGCCCGGACCTCGTACTCACCGCCCGCCTCCACGTCGAGCACCCGGGCTCCGACGACCCGCTCGCCCTCCCGCAGGAAGCCGACCACCCGGGCGCGGCTGGCGACTTGGGCGCCGTAGCCGGCGGCGGTGCGCACCAGGGTCGTCACGAAGCGGGCGTCGTCCATCTGGGCGTCGTAGTACTGAAGGGCCCCGACGAGGGCGTCCTTCTTCAGCGCGGGGGCGACCCGCAGGGCGCGCCGGCGGGAGAGGTGCCGGTGAACGGGGAGCCCCCGCCCGTGTCCCGAGGACACCGACATCGCGTCGTACAACGCGACACCGGAGCCGGCGTACAACCGCTCCCATCCCTTGTGCTGGAGCGGATAGAGGAACGGCACCGGCTTGACCAGATGCGGGGCGAGCCGCTCGAGCAGCAGCCCGCGCTCCTTGAGTGCCTCCCTCACCAGGGCGAAGTCGAGCATTTCCAGATAGCGCAGTCCGCCGTGGATCAGCTTGCTCGACCTGCTCGAGGTGCCGGAAGCCCAGTCGCGCGCCTCCACCAGCCCGGTCGTCAGTCCTCGTGTCGCGGCGTCGAGCGCGGTGCCCGCTCCGACCACGCCGGCGCCCACCACCAGCACGTCCAGTTCCCGCTCGGCCATCCCGGCGAGCGCTTCGGCGCGCTCCGCGGGTCCCAGTGTCGCTGTCCTCACTGTTGCCTCCCGTCGCCCCCGTGTAATTCCTGCGGTCGGTCTCACAACGTCGAACCCGCCATGCCGGACTCACAAAGTCGGACTCACACCGTCGATTCTGTCCGTACTTGCCGACTTCAGCCACCGCCTGTGGATAACACTCGCTCGACCAGGAGCCCGCAATCCGGCAGAACGGTCATATTTACGCCTAGTCTGACATTGCGCCTGCCCGTTCTGCCCACAGGGCTTGCGCTCACTGTCCCCTTCGGCTACGGGAAGGACGGCCACAGCCATGCCCGCAGATCTCGCCGTCATCGGACTCGGACACCTCGGTCTGCCGCTTGCCCAGGCCGCCGTGGCGTCAGGCATCGAAACCATCGGCTACGACCCCGACCCCCGCCAGCACGCGGAACCCGCCGCCGGAGTGACGCCCGCCGACATCCGGCGCATGCTCTCCGGCGGCTTTCGCACCGTCACGGACGCGGCCGAGCTCGGCCGTGTGCGCACCGCCGTCATCTGTGCGCCCACACCCATGGGCGCCGACGGCACACTGGACCTGACCCCGCTCGCCGACGCCGCCCGGGCGCTCGCGTCCCGGCTACGGCCGCACACCACCGTCCTGCTGGAATCGGCGGTCGAGCCCGGCACCACGGAGGACTTCCTCCGTCCGCTCCTCGAAGAGGGCTCCGGCCTGCGGGCCGGCCGGGACTTCCACCTGGCCTACTCCCCCAGCCGCACCGACCCCGGCCGCCGCACGCACGGCTACGCCAACACACCGAAGGTCATCGGCGGTCTCACCCCCGCCTGCACGGAGTCCGCGGCCGCCTTCTACGCCCGGCTGACCGACAAGGTGGTCCGCGCCCGCGGTCTGCGCGAGGCCGAGACCGTCAAGGTCCTCGAGACGAACTTCCGGCACGTCAACATCGCCCTCGTCAACGAGATGGCCGTGCTCTGCCACGACCTCGGCATCGACCTCTGGGACGTCATCCGCTGCGCGGAGACCAAGCCCTTCGGTTTCCAGTCCTTCCGCCCGGGCCCCGGCGTCGGCGGCCACGGCGTCCCCCTCGACCCCGGCCCCACCCCGTGCCGCCCGCTGCGCATGGTGGGCCTCGCGCAGGAGATCAACTCTCGGATGCCGCAGTACGTGGTCCGCCGCTGCGCCACCCTCCTCAACGAACACGGCAAGTCCGCCCGTGGGGCCCGCGTCCTGCTCCTCGGCGTCACCTACAAGCCGGACCTCGCCGACCTGCAGGGCTCGCCGGCCACCGAGATCGCCCGCCGGCTGAAGGACCTGGGCGCGTCCGTGAGCTACCACGACCCCTACGTCCCCGACTGGCGCATGGACCAGGTCCCCGTCCCCCGCGCCGACTCCCTCTACGAGGCGGCCGCCGCGGCGGACCTGACGGTCCTGGTCCAGCACCACCGCACGTACGACCTCCAGGGCCTGGCGGTCAAGGCCCAACTCCTGCTCGACACAAGGGGGGCGACTCCGGCAGGGGCGGCACACCGGCTCTGACGCCTTCTCAGGCTTCGCCACGGCCGTGCAACGGTCCCATAACCGAGTGCCGTTCCGTCGTACCGGACTGCTAGTCTCCGGGACCGCGCTCGCACGCTCGTGCAACGCCGTTGATCCCAGGGGGAGTCCGCCATGAGTCAGCCCGTCCCGCCGCCGTCCGGCAACCCGTTCGCCGGTGGCGACCAGTTCGCACCCGCGCCGCCGCCGGCCCCGGTCCGCAACAACATCGGCCTCGGCATCGTCGCCGCCGTCGTCACGGCCGTCGTCACCGCGGGCATCTACGGTGCCGTCGCGGGTGCCATCGAAGCGGAGATCGGCTACGCGGCCGTCGCCGTCGGCTTCCTCATCGGCTTCGCTGCGGCCAAGGCCGGCGGCCCGAACCCGGTGCTGGCCGTCGTGAGCGCCGTACTCGGTGTCGGCGCCGTGTACCTGGGCCAGCTGGTCGGCATGGCGATGATCGTCGCCGAAGAGCTCAACGGCTCCTTCACGGAAGTGTTCTTCGACCAGTTCAGCCTGCTGACCGACGCGTGGACCGAGGTGGCCGACGGCATGACGTACGTCTTCCTCGCCATCGCCGCCGTCACCGCGTTCGCCGGCGCCAAGAAGGCCAACGCCTGACGCGCACCCGGCACATGGGAAGGGCCCGGCACCGAGGTGCCGGGCCCTTCCCATGCGTGGAGCAGCAGGTCAGCGGCGGTGCTGCGAGTCCGCCACCGTCACCTCGACACGCTGGAACTCCTTGAGCTCGCTGTAGCCCGTGGTGGCCATCGCCCTGCGCAGCGCGCCGAAGAAGTTCATCGAACCGTCGGGGGTGTGCGAGGGACCGGTGAGGACCTCCTCGGTGGTGCCCACGATGCCGAGGTCCACCAGCTTGCCGCGCGGCACGTCCTCGTGGACGGCCTCCATGCCCCAGTGACGGCCCTTGCCCGGCGCGTCGGTCGCGCGGGCCAGCGGGGAGCCGATCATCACGGCGTCGGCACCGCAGGCAATCGCCTTCGGCAGGTCGCCGGACCAGCCGACGCCGCCGTCCGCGATGACGTGGACGTACCGGCCGCCCGACTCGTCCATGTAGTCCCGGCGGGCCGCGGCGACGTCCGCGACGGCGGTCGCCATCGGCACCTGGATGCCCAGCACATTGCGGGTGGTGTGCGCCGCGCCGCCGCCGAAGCCGACGAGGACGCCCGCAGCACCGGTGCGCATGAGGTGCAGCGCGGCCGTGTACGTGGCGCAGCCGCCGACGATGACCGGCACGTCGAGCTCGTAGATGAACTGCTTGAGGTTCAGCGGCTCAGCGGCGCCGGAGACGTGCTCGGCGGAGACCGTCGTACCGCGGATGACGAAGATGTCGACGCCCGCGTCCACCACGGCCTTCGAGAACTGCGCGGTCCGCTGGGGGGAGAGCGCGGCGGCGGTCACGACCCCGGAGTCGCGCACCTCCTTGATGCGCTGGCCGATCAGCTCCTCCCTGATGGGGGCGGAGTAGATCTCCTGGAGCCGGCGGGTGGCGCTGGCCTCGTCCATCTCGGCGATCTCGTCGAGCAGCGGCTGCGGGTCGTCGTAGCGGGTCCACAGGCCCTCGAGGTTCAGGACGCCCAGGCCGCCCATCTCGCCGATGCGGATGGCGGTCTGCGGGGAGACCACGGAGTCCATCGGAGCGGCCAGGAAGGGCAGGTCGAAGCGGTAGGCGTCGATCTGCCAGGCGATCGAGACCTCCTTCGGGTCCCGCGTGCGCCGGCTCGGAACGACGGCGATGTCATCGAACGCGTACGCCCGGCGGCCGCGCTTGCCGCGCCCGATCTCGATCTCAGTCACGTGTGTGGCCTTTCCTTCTGCATCTGCGCCTGGGCCCTACCAGTATCCCCGACGCACACATGAAGGGCGGCCCCGGCAACCCCCGGGACCGCCCTCTGTCATGTGCGGGACTACTTCCTGCTGTAGTTCGGCGCCTCGACCGTCATCTGGATGTCGTGCGGGTGGCTCTCCTTGAGCCCCGCCGAGGTGATCCGCACGAACCGGCCCTTGGTCTCCATCTCGTCGACGGAGGCCGCTCCGACGTAGCCCATGGTCTGACGCAGACCACCGACCAGCTGGTGCAGCACGGCCGCGAGCGGACCGCGGTAGGGCACCTGGCCCTCGATGCCCTCGGGGACGAGCTTGTCGTCGGACGCCACCTCTGCCTGGAAGTAGCGGTCCTTGGAGTAAGACCGGCCCTGGCCGCGGGACTGCATCGCCCCGAGCGAGCCCATGCCCCGGTACGACTTGAACTGCTTGCCGTTGATGAAGAGCAGCTCACCCGGAGACTCCTCGCAGCCAGCGAGAAGGCTGCCCAGCATCACCGTGTCGGCACCCGCGGCGAGCGCCTTGCCGATGTCTCCCGAGTACTGCAGGCCGCCGTCGCCGATCACCGGGACGCCCGCGGCGCGGCAGGCCAGCGCCGCCTCGTAGATCGCGGTGACCTGCGGGACGCCGATGCCGGCGACCACGCGGGTGGTGCAGATGGAACCGGGTCCGACGCCGACCTTGACGCCGTCCACTCCCGCGTCGATCAGGGCCTGGGCGCCGTCGCGCGTCGCCACGTTGCCGCCGATGACGTCGACGCCGACGCTCGACTTGATCTTCGCCATCCAGTTGAGGGCGTTGCTGTTGTGTCCGTGCGAGGTGTCGACGATCAGGAAGTCGACGCCCGCGCCGGCCAGCGCCTGCGCCCGCTCCAGCGCCTCCGGGCTCGCGCCGACGGCCGCGCCGACGAGCAGACGGCCCTCGGCGTCCTTTGCGGCGTTCGGGTACTGCTCGGCCTTGACGAAGTCCTTGACCGTGATGAGGCCCTTGAGGATGCCGGCGTCGTCGACCAGCGGAAGCTTCTCGATCTTGTGGCGGCGCAGCAGCTCCATGGCGTCGACGCCCGAGATGCCCACCTTGCCCGTGACCAGCGGCATCGGGGTCATGACCTCGCGCACCTGGCGCGTGCGGACCGTCTCGAAGGCCATGTCACGGTTGGTGACGATGCCGAGCAGCTTGCCCGCGGCGTCGGTCACCGGAACACCGCTGATCCGGAACTTGGCGCACAGGGCGTCGGCCTCGGCGAGCGTGGCGTCCGGGTGCACCGTGATCGGGTCGGTCACCATGCCGGACTCGGAACGCTTCACCAGGTCGACCTGGTTCACCTGGTCCTCGATGGACAGATTGCGGTGCAGCACGCCCACACCGCCCTGGCGCGCCATCGCGATCGCCATGCGGGACTCGGTGACCTTGTCCATCGCCGCCGAGAGCAGCGGGATGTTCACCCGGACGTTCCTGGAGACACGGGACGAGGTGTCGACTGCGTTAGGAAGCACTTCCGACGCACCAGGCAGCAGAAGCACATCGTCGTAGGTCAGCCCGAGTGTCGCGAATTTCTCGGGCACTCCGTCGACGTTGGTCATGACACCTTCCCCAAATGGCCTTGATCGGTGCGGATGTCCATGCTAACGGCCCGAGCAGCAGTCTCATTCCACGATCAAGATCGTCCAGCAGCTTTGTATGTTCACACCACAGTCATACGCACACATACGCAGACGACAGGCGGACGGTTCACGCTCGGCCGCACGCGATCTCCGACGGACGCCTCACTGCTCCGCCAAGGCGCGCAGCCTACTGAGCGCGCGGTGCTGGGCGACCCGGACCGCGCCCGGGGACATCCCCAGCATCTGCCCGGTCTCCTCCGCGGTCAGCCCGACGGCGACCCGCAGCACCAGCAGCTCCCGCTGGTTCTCCGGAAGATTGGCGAGCAACCTCTTGGCCCACTCGGCGTCGTCGCTGAGCAGCGCCCGCTCCTCGGGGCCGAGCGAGTCGTCGGGCCGCTCCGGCATCTCGTCGGACGGCACGGCCGTCGAGCCCGGGTGGCGCATCGCGGCCCGCTGAAGATCGGCGACCTTGTGGGAGGCGATGGCGAAGACGAAGGCTTCGAAGGGCCGTCCGGTGTCCTTGTAGCGCGGCAGCGCCATCAGCACCGCGACGCACACTTCCTGCGCCAGGTCCTCCACGAAGTGACGAGCGTCACCGGGCAGCCTGCTGAGGCGCGAGCGGCAGAAACGCAGCGCGAGGGGGTGGACGTGCGCCAGCAGGTCGTGCGTCGCCTGCTCGTCGCCGTCGACGGCACGGTGCACGAGCGCACCGATGGCTCCTTGGCCGGTCGCCGCCTCGTCGTCACGCATCGGTCCATGGTGCCCTGGCCCGCGGCCGTCCGTGGCACTGCGTCCTGTGTTGTGCACCGAAGCGTTATGAGCAGGTGCGCCGGAACTCATCCCTCGCACCCTCCCCTCCCGCTCGACCGACTCGTCCCCGAGGAACTCCACACCTCAAGGATGCGGCATCGCGCGGGAAACGGATGCCCTCCGGCATCCGTAACCCCCGCACCGTCCCATTCGTACGGTCCTCAGCGGACCAGGCCCCAGCGGAATCCGAGGGCGACCGCATGTGCCCGGTCGGAGGCGCCGAGCTTCTTGAACAGCCGCCTGGCGTGCGTCTTCACCGTGTCCTCCGAGAGGAAGAGCTCACGCCCGATCTCCGCGTTGGACCGGCCGTGGCTCATTCCTTCGAGGACCTGGATCTCACGCGCCGTGAGCGTGGGAGCGGCCCCCATCTCGGCAGAACGGAGCCGGCGCGGGGCGAGCCGCCACGTCGGGTCGGCGAGCGCCTGGGTGACGGTCGCTCGCAGTTCGGCACGCGAGGCGTCCTTGTGGAGATAGCCGCGGGCGCCGGCAGCGACCGCGAGCGCGACGCCGTCGAGGTCCTCGGCCACGGTCAGCATGATGATCCGGGCGCCGGGGTCTGCCGAGAGCAGCCGGCGCACGGTCTCCACGCCGCCCAGACCGGGCATGCGTACGTCCATAAGAATCAAGTCCGAACGATCGGCACCCCAGCGGCGGAGGACTTCCTCGCCGTTGGCCGCGGTCGTCACGCGCTCGACGCCGGGCACGGTCGCGACCGCGCGGCGAAGCGCCTCTCGGGCAAGCGGGGAGTCGTCGCAGACGAGGACGGATGTCATGGCCGCCCTCCGCAGCTGATGCGCGTCACCTTGAGCCTCCAGGCTGGATACGTTTCTTCACCTGTGCGGTTGAACGCGCTCGGACATGCGCCCGAGAGCTTGTTCTTTCAACCGCCTCAGCCCTCTCAACGACGGTCACTCGAAAGAGTTACGGGTCGTGCGCAGCACTTCGGCACGCTCCGTGAGCGGGTGATCCGGCGGGCGTGAGCACCGGTTCTCCGGGCGGACGGCGGGGTCGGCGGCCCGGCGCAGGGCCACGCGGAGGTTTCACGGATTGCGGGTGGAGCACTCGTCCTCACCGGAGGCGGACCCTGCCCCATTCAGCGGCTTTTCTTCCCTTTTTCCGGTGTCTATGGCTAGATTCGCAATGAGTCATATTTACATCTACTTACACAGCAGATGTACGGTCGTTGGCACGGTGCTGGTGCCGGATCCGGCGCACGTCCGGTCGGCGCCCCGCCCGTTTCCGACCTGGTCCTGTATCCACCCAGCACGGTTTCAAGGGGACATGCGCCATGGCAGATTTCTCTCGCCTTCCCGGACCCAACGCCGATCTGTGGGACTGGCAGCTCCTCGCGGCATGCCGTGGGGTCGACAGCTCGCTCTTCTTCCATCCGGAAGGTGAGCGCGGCGCGGCGCGAAGCGCGCGCGAGAACTCGGCGAAGGAGGTCTGCATGCGGTGCCCTGTACGCGCCGAGTGCGCGGCGCACGCACTGGCCGTGCGCGAGCCCTACGGCGTCTGGGGCGGGCTGACCGAGGACGAGCGCGAGGAGCTCATGGGACGGGCACGCCACCGGCTGATCCCCGCCACGAGCGCGGGAGGTGCGGTGCACGGCTGACGAGAGCACCACGCACACGAACCGAAGAAACGTTTCTGCACGCTGCCTGCCCCCTGCCGGCAATCCGGCCCCGTGCACAGGCAGTTGTTCCGGCGTCCCGGCCCCCGATCTCCCGAGCGGGGGCCGACGGCCGCCCCGCAGGACGCACACCGTGAATCCGACGATTGCCGCCGAGGCCGTGGAGCCGCTGACGCCTCAGCGGGATGCCGCGAGGGCGAGCTGGGACAACGTCGCCGAGACGGCCGGGACATGGGCCAGGTCGGGCAGCGTCAGGGCGACGATCTCGCGGTGGACGGACGGTTCGACGGTCACCAGCCGGGCCCCCTTGGCCCGCACCGACTCCAGCGCCAGTTCAGGCAGCACAGCCACGCCGAGCCCCGCACCCACCAGCCCGATCACCGCCGGGTAGTCGTCGGTGGCGAAGTCGATGCGCGGCGTGAAGCCGGCACTCTCGCAGACCTCCACCAGTTGCCGCCGGCAGCGCGGGCAGCCCGCGATCCACGACTCCTCCGCGAGGTCGCCGATGGCCACCTTGCCCGCTTCCGCGAGGCGGTGACCGTCGGGCACCAGACCCACGAGCCGGTCGACGAGCAGCGGCCGGACGACGAGGTCGGCCCACTCCGATTCCGCCCCCGCCGTGTCGTAGCGGAAGGCGAGCGCCACGTCGCAGTCACCCTCGCGGAGCATCTCCACCGAGCGCGGCGGCTCGGCGTCGACGAGCGAGACCCGGGTGCCGGGGTGCGCCGCGCGCAGGGCGGCGAGGGCCGTGGGCACGAGCGTGGAACTACCGCTCGGGAACGAGACGAGACGTACCCGGCCGGCCCGGAGCCCGGCGATCGCCGCCACTTCCTCCTCCGCCGCGGTGAGCCCGGCGAGAATGCCGGAAGCATGGCGTACGAGCGCCTCTCCGGCCTGGGTCAGGCGCATCTCGCGGCCGGTACGGATCAGCAGCGGCGTCCCGGCCGAGGTTTCGAGCGCCTTCATCTGCTGGCTGACCGCGGGCTGGGTGCACCCCAGTTCGCGGGCGGCCGCGGAGAACGAGCCGGTGGTGGCGACGGCACGCAGGACACGGAGGTGGCGGGCTTCGATCACCCTTCAAGCATAAGCGATACTTGGAGCAACGGGCGATTAACCGCTGGTCACTTTGAGGAGGAGTCGGTTAGCGTGCGGGACATGAAGCTTCTGACCGTGAACGTGGGCCGCGCCAGGACGACCGACTGCACCGATGCACCCGGCGGCATGACCGGAATCGACAAGCGCCCGGTGGAGGGGCCCGTCCGGGTGACGGATCCGGGCCCCAAGGGGCAGGGCGGCAGCGGTCTCTCGGGGGACGCGGTCTGCGACCTGCGCCACCACGGCGGGAGCGACCAGGCCGTGTACGCCTTCGCCCGTGAGGATCTCGACGCCTGGGAAGGCGAGTTGGGGCGTCCGCTTTCCAACGGCACGTTCGGCGAGAACCTCACCACCATCGGCGTCGATGTCACCGGGGCCAGGATCGGTGAGCGGTGGCGCATCGGCGGTGCGGTGGTGCTCGAGGTCACCTCGGGCCGTGTCCCGTGCCGCACCTTCGCCGGCCGGCTCGGCGAGAAGGGCTGGGTCAGGCGTTTCACACAGAGCGGCGTGTCCGGCGCGTACCTGCGGGTCATCGAGCCTG
The DNA here is from genome assembly GCF_056835925.1 of Streptomyces sp. WAC00040. NCBI lineage: Bacteria > Bacillati > Actinomycetota > Actinomycetes > Kitasatosporales > Streptomycetaceae > Streptomyces > Streptomyces sp. WAC00040. The sequence continues at coordinate 2,428,715 of NZ_JAKQZE010000001.1, read as the reverse complement.
GCGAGATCCGCGCCGGCGACCCGGTGGAGGTGGTGCACCGGCCGGAGCACCAGGTGACCGTGGAGATGGCGTTCCGGGCGGAGACCACCGAGCGCCATCTGCTTCCCCTGGTGCTCGAGGCAGGCGACGCCCTGCACAGTGAGCTGCTGAGGACCGCCCGCGCGTACGTCGCGAAATACGGCACGGCGGCCGGTCCCGGACTCGTCCCCGGCCCCGGCGCCGCATAGGCGAGGCGCCGGCAGGCCTCGCGGGGCGGGCGCCGGAAGGCGGAACGGTCCCGGCACATCGGGTCAGTTCGCGTCCCCGGGCGGGCCGTGGACGGGCACCGGTCGGGGAAGGCGCCCGCGCCGCACCACCACGTCGGGCATTAACGTGCCGCCTATGACGACTGCACTGATCACGGGAGCGACCGCGGGCATCGGCGCCGCCTTCGCGCGGCGGCTCGCGGCCGATGGCCACAACCTGGTGCTCGTGGCCAGGGACACCGAACGGCTGCAGGAACAGGCCACAGAACTGCACGACCGGCACGGCATCGAGGCGGAGGTACTGACCGCCGACCTGTCGCGGGAAGACGGGATCTGCGCGGTCGAGGAGCGCCTGGCGGACCACAAGCAGCCCGTCGATCTGCTGGTCAACAACGCGGGCTTCGGGAACAAGGGCCGGTTCCTCGAAGTCTCCATGGCCGACGAGCTGACCATGCTGAAGGTGCACTGCGAGGCCGTACTGCGGCTGACCGCGGCCGCGGCGGGACCGATGCGCGAACGCGGCCGGGGCGGCGTGGTGAACGTGGCGTCGGTCGCCGCCTTCGTGCCCCGTGGCACGTACGGCGCGTCCAAGGCATGGGTCGTGCAGTTCACACAGGGCGCCGCCAGGGACCTCGCCGGATCGGGGGTACGGCTGATGGCGCTGTGTCCGGGATTCGTACGGACCGAGTTCCACCAGCGGGCCGGCATGGGCACGGACAACATCCCCGGCTGGATGTGGCTGGACGCCGACAAGCTGGTGGCGTCGGCGCTCTCGGACCTGGCCAAGGGGAAGTCCCTCTCCATCCCCGATCCCCGCTACAAGGCGCTGATGGGCGTGGTGAAGCTGACGCCGCGCGGCCTGCTGGGCGGGCTCACGTCGAAGACGGGCCGTAAGTACGGGCCGCAGTAGCCGCTCACGGCACGACTGTGATCCGCCTCACTAAAATGGACGTATCCCCTCGGGGGCCGCAGCGGCTCGGGAGGCGCCATGAAATTCGTGCAGATCATCGACTACAAGACCGCCAGGTTCGACGACGTGAACGCGCTCATGGACAGGTGGGTCGAGCAGACACAGGGCAAGCGGACCACCGGCCACGCCGTCACGGGGAAGGACCGCAGCGACAGCAGCCACTACGTCGACATCGTCGAGTTTCCCTCGTACGAGGAGGCGATGAGGAACTCGCACCTCCCGGAGACGGACAAGATGTTCCAGGAGATGGTGGCCCTCTGCGACGGCATGCCCTCGTTCACCGACCTGGACGTCGTCCGTGAGGAACAGCTGAACGCGGCAACGGCCCGCCGTTTCTTCCACGAGATCGCGGCCGGCGGCAATCTGGACGCCATCGGCGAGGTCTTCGCCGACGACTACATCGACCACGACATCGCCAACGAAGAGGACACCGAGGTCGGCACGGAGGTCATACGCCGGGACCTCACCATGTGGCGCGACGCCTTCGACTTCACCTTCGAGCTCGACCGGCAGGTCACCCAGGGGGACGACGTCGTGACGCTGTGGACCTGGAGCGGCAGGCACAAGGCGGAGTTCCGGGGCATCCCGGCGACGGGAGAGCAGTGCGCAATCACCGGCACGACGATCTTCCGGTTCGAGGACGGGAAGATCAAGGAAGGCTGGTGGCACATGGACCTGATGCGGCTGATGCGCCAGCTCGGCGCCCTGTAGGCCGCGCCTGTCAGGAGACGTTCCAACGGGGAAGGCCCCCGCCCTCGCGCGATGCGGGGACGGGGGCCTTCTCGGCGCTTGTCGCGTCAGTGGCTGTGGCCGTGACCGTGGCCGTGACCCGCGTCGCCCTCGTCCTCGGCCGGCTTCTCGACGACCAGGGTCTCGGTCGTGAGCAGCAGGGAGGCGATGGACGCGGCGTTCTCCAGAGCGGAGCGCGTGACCTTGACCGGGTCGATGACGCCGGCCTTGACCAGGTCGCCGTACTCGCCGGTCGCGGCGTTGAAGCCCTGACCCGCCTCGAGCTCGGCCACCTTGGCGGTGATGACGTAGCCCTCGAGGCCGGCGTTCTCGGCGATCCAGCGCAGCGGCTCGACGGCGGCGCGGCGGACGACGGCGACACCGGTGGCCTCGTCGCCGTCCTTGCCCAGGTTGCCCTCGAGCACCTTCACGGCGTGGACGAGCGCGGAGCCACCACCGGAGACGATGCCCTCCTCGACCGCGGCGCGGGTCGCGGAGATGGCGTCCTCGAGACGGTGCTTCTTCTCCTTGAGCTCCACCTCGGTGGCGGCGCCGACCTTGATCACGCACACGCCGCCGGCCAGCTTCGCGAGGCGCTCCTGGAGCTTCTCGCGGTCCCAGTCGGAGTCGGTGGACTCGATCTCGGCCTTGATCTGGTTGACGCGGCCCGCGACGTCCTCGCTCTTGCCGCCACCGTCGACGATCGTGGTGTCGTCCTTGGTGATCGTCACGCGGCGGGCGGTGCCCAGCACGTCCAGACCGGCCTGGTCCAGCTTGAGGCCGACCTCTTCGGCGATGACGGTGGCACCGGTGAGGGTGGCCATGTCGCCGAGCATCGCCTTGCGGCGGTCGCCGAAGCCGGGGGCCTTGACGGCCACCGCGTTGAAGGTGCCGCGGATCTTGTTCACGACGAGGGTGGAGAGCGCCTCGCCCTCGACATCCTCGGCGATGATCAGCAGCGGCTTGGAGCCACCGGCCTGGATGACCTTCTCCAGCAGCGGCAGCATGTCCTGGATGGAGGTGATCTTGCCCTGGTGGATCAGGATGTACGGGTCGTCGAGGACGGCCTCCATACGCTCCTGGTCGGTCACCATGTACGGGGACAGGTAGCCCTTGTCGAAGGCCATGCCCTCGGTGAAGTCGAGCTCCAGACCGAAGGTGTTGGACTCCTCGACGGTGATGACACCGTCCTTGCCGACCTTGTCCATCGCCTCGGCGATGAGCTCGCCGACCTGCTGGTCCTGCGCGGAGAGCGCGGCCACGGCGGCGATGTCGGCCTTGTCCTCGATCGGGCGGGCGGTCGCGAGGAGCTCCTCGGACACGGCCTTGACCGCGGCGTCGATGCCCTTCTTCAGGGCGGCCGGGGAAGCGCCGGCGGCGACGTTGCGCAGACCCTCGCGGACCAGCGCCTGGGCCAGCACGGTGGCGGTGGTCGTACCGTCACCCGCGATGTCGTTGGTCTTGGTCGCCACCTCCTTCACCAGCTGGGCGCCCAGGTTCTCGTACGGGTCCTCGATCTCGACCTCGCGGGCGATGGTGACGCCGTCGTTGGTGATGGTGGGAGCGCCGAACTTCTTGTCGATGACGACGTTGCGGCCACGGGGGCCGATCGTCACCTTGACCGTGTCGGCAAGCTTGTTGACGCCGCGCTCGAGGGCGCGACGGGCGTCCTCGTCGAACTTCAGGATCTTCGCCATGGGAGCGGTTCAGCCCTCTCGGATTTCGTGTTCAAAGAACTGCGCCCCTCGCCGCCCGGCATCAGCGGGGTGGCCAGGGGCGCAGCTCAAGGCAGAACTGGCGCGGAGTCCCAGGGGTCGATGACCCCTGAGCGCGCCCCTGCTTTTCTACTTCTCGACGATCGCGAGCACGTCGCGGGCCGAGAGGACGAGGTACTCCTCGCCGCTGTACTTCACTTCGGTGCCGCCGTACTTGCTGTACAGCACGATGTCGCCGGTCTTCACGTCGAGCGGCAGGCGCTCGCCGTTCTCGAAGCGGCCCGGGCCCACGGCCAGGACGACGCCCTCCTGGGGCTTCTCCTTGGCGGTGTCCGGAATAACCAGGCCAGAGGCCGTGGTCTGCTCGGCGTCGAGCGGCTGGACCACAATGCGGTCCTCGAGCGGCTTGATGGCAACCTTGGAGCTGGCGGTCGTCACGATCCGACCTCCCCCTTCGGAGATCACGGGGTTAACTGATCTGAGGTGGCGACCAGGTGGATCCGTCGTCGCGGGTGCCGGACCTGCCCGTCGCTGTGTTGGCACTCTCACTTGGTGAGTGCCAGGGCCGAGACTATGACTGCGATTAGCACTCGGTCAAGCGGAGTGCCAATGCGAGACCGCGTGGCGTTCCGATTCGGACTCCCGTCCGGCCATGGTTCCGCCGTCCGGTCGCCGCCCCCGGCCCCGCCCGACGGTCCCCGGTCTCAGACGTAGTCCTCCAGCCTGGCCACTGCGTAGCCCTTCGCCGTCACAGTCCGCATCACCCGCCGGATCATGTCCGGCATGCTGCCCTCCCATTCCCCCTCGCCGCGGAAGTGCGTGAGGATGATGTCGCCCGGGTGCAGGTCCCGGTCCCACTCCCGCCACTCCATGTGGTCGGGAAACGCCTCCGCGGCCCACAGCGGCACGGCCTCGACGCCGCACTTCTTGGCGACGCGCAGGGTGTCCTTGTTGTAGTTCCCGTACGGCGGGCGCATGAGCCGGGGCCGGCTCCCGTAGCGCTTCTCGAGCTTGTCCTGCTGGCCGCAGATCTCACGCTCCTGCTCGGCGTACGAAAGGCCGGGCAGATAAGGGTGGTTGAGCGTGTGGTTGTGCAGCGCCACCCCGCTGTCCCGCATCTTCTCGAAGTAGCCGTAGTCGTCGCTGATGACGTAGTCGCTGAGGAAGGCGCTGTACGGGATCCGCAGGTCGGACATCATCCGCAGCAGTTCGGGGTCCTTCTCCGCGCCGTCGTCGATCGTAAGGAAGACGATCTTCTCCTTCGTCGGGACGGTGGTGAACACGGGCGGCAGCCCCTCTCCGCCCTTCACCTCGAATCCCTTGCGGGTGGCGATCCGAGGCTTGACGGCGGGTGGCGGTGGCGCTGCGAGCGGCGTCTGATTCAGGCCCCACTTCTTCGCGGCGGCGGCGCGGGCCTTCTGGCTGAGCGCGGCCTTCTCCCGGTGCGCCGCACCGCCGCCGGCCGCTTCGCGCGCCTTCCGGGCGTCCGGCTCCTGCGCCTGCGCCCCCTGCCCTGCTTCCTTCTCGGCGGCGGGCCGGGAGGGGCGGGGTGCCTTCGGCGGCCCCTCGGCCGCACAGGCGGAGCCGAGCGCGGCGACAACGAGCGAGACAAGGGCCGCACGGACCCGATACGCTCCCAATTTTCCCTTTTGTCGTACTAGCTGCATGGCGACGCATCCTGTCAGCGCGCCGCCCGCTCATCGGTCCGACACCGCCGCCACGAGCGCACCATCCCCCACCTGGACCACAATGGCCCGGTGAACGACCTCGATCCGCTCGCCGCCTTCACCGCACTGCGCACCGAGGAGGGCGAAGCGCTGCTGGCCTCGCTGGCCTCCTACGACCCCGCCCGTGAACTGGCCGTGGCGACCCGCCTGCGACGCGAGCACCCGGCGCCCCTCGTCTCCGCGGCGCTGGGGCAGGCGCGGCTGCGGCAGCGGGCGGCGGCGAAGTTCGGCGAAGAGGACGCCCGCCGGATGTTCTTCACCCCGAACGGCGTCGAGCAGTCCACCCGCCGCTCGGTCGCGGACCACCGGGCCGCGCGGTTCGCCGCGCTCGGCGTACGAAGCGTCGCCGACCTGTGCAGCGGCATCGGCGGCGACGCGATCGCCCTGGCCCGGGCGGGCATCCCGGTGCTGGCCGTCGACCGCGACCCGCTCACGGCGGAAGTCGCACGTGCGAACGCCGAAGCGCTGGGCCTGTCCGCCCTGATCGAGGTCCGCTGCGCGGACGTCACGGACATCGACACCTCCCCGTACGACGCGGTCTTCGCCGACCCGGCCCGCCGGGGCGGCCGTGGCCGCATCTTCGACCCGGAGGCGTACTCCCCGCCCCTGTCCTGGGCGATCGGCGCCGCCCGCACCCGCCCCCATGCGGCCCTGAAGGTCGCCCCGGGCATCCCCCATGAGGCGGTCCCCGAGGACGCCGAGGCGGAGTGGATCTCGGACGGCGGCGATGTCAAGGAGGCGGTGCTCTGGTTCGGCACGGCCCCGTCCACGGTCCGCGCAACCCTCCTCCCGGGCCCGCACACCCTCACCGGCCGCGGTCTGCCGAACCCGCCGGTGCGCCCGGTCGGCCGCTACCTGTACGAACCCGACGGGGCCGTGATCCGCGCCCACCTGGTCGCGGAGGCCGCGAAGGACGTGTCGGGCGGCCTTCTGGACGAGACGATCGCGTACATCACCTCGGACGGACTGCGCCCGATCCCGTTTGCGACAGCGTACGAGATCACCGACCAACTCCCCTTCAACCTGAAGAAGTTGAAGGCGCTGCTCCGGGAGCGAGGGGTCGGCAACCTCACCGTGAAGAAGCGCGGCTCGGCGGTCGAGCCGGAAGAGGTCCGCCGTAAGGTGAAGCCGCAGGGGCCCAATGCGGCGACGGTCTTCCTGACGCGGGTAGCGGGGGCACCGACGATGCTGATCGGCCGACCGGTGTAGGGACGTCGCATGCCCACAGCCGACCCCGTGGAGCGCACGCCGCACGTCCTGCGGGAGATCGCCGCACACGTGGAGGAGTGGAACTCCCTGCCCAAGGGGGAGGTCGCCATGACGACCAGGGAACTCGCTCTGCGCTTCCCGCGTCTCATTCCGAAGCTGTCCATCTACTTCGGCCAGGACGGTTCGGCGATCTCGGACGAGATGAGCGGGTCAACGATCGAAGAGGGCATCGCAATGTGGATCGACCAGATCCATCCACGTTGCCCGTGGGAGCTGCCCGGCACGGCCGCGGAGTGTTACGAGGCCTTGGCCCTGTTCCAGCACGAGAGGCGGAAGTGGCCAGGGCCAGGGCATTCGGAGCCAGGGCCTTGGACGAGTTCAAGCCCCGCCACCGCTGGACGCGCGACGGCCACACCGATCTCGGCATACACCAAGTGGATCTCGCTTCGACGGAGTGGCTGGGGAACGCCCACACGGCGACTCGGCACGTCGGGCTGACCGACGAGCAACTGGCCCAGCGACTCCGCGACGACCTGAAGAAGGGGCCACGACCGGAGTCGAACTGGCCGTACGGTCAGCCGTTCCCCGCGTACGCATCCACGTCCACCGACATGGACACGGCGCAGCGGGCGACGCAGTACAACATCGACGAGCACGCCGGCGATATAAAGAACTGGCTCGACTCTGATCCGCCTCCGAGGAAGGGCGAGTCGAAAGAATTCATTACCGAAAGCACGCCATACGGAGAAAATGGCAGAAGTATCGACCGGCAACACATGAAGAAAGACCCGGAATCAGGCAGAGAAGCCATCGAATTCCCGACACAAAAGGCAGTGGACACCTACGGCGTCAAGACGAAGATTGTCTACAATGATGACATTGATCCGCCCTTCGTCGTTATGACCTCGATGCCGGTCGTGGGCAAGAGAGCAGAAGGAAACTAGCTGCATGCCAAGCCGTCAGGAATTTTTCGAATACTTCCAGCTAGCGGGTGCCAGACTCCTGCTTGCGCCGGTCAGGGACGGCATCCCTGCCGACCCCGAAAGTTGGAAGCCAGCACTTGCAGCCCAGATTCGCGGCCTGTGGACGTCCAGCCAGGAGAACGGCAGGCACCTCCACGAGATCGCCGCCGAGCTTCGCTCAGCAGCCGACCTCTTCGAGGCATCCGCTTCAACGACGCTGCCGTACGCGCTGAAGAAAATTCCTCCAGCGAAACCGGTGGACCGCACTCCTGAAGTGCTGCGGGAGATCGCCGCACACATCGACGAATGGAACTCTTCGCCGAAAGGGGAGGTCGCCATGACGACGAAGGAACTCGCTCTGCGCTTCCCGCGTCTCATTCCGAAGCTGTCCATCTACTTCGGCCAGGACGGTTCGGCGATCTCGGACGAGATGAGCGGGTCAACGATCGAAGAGGGCATCGCAATGTGGATCGACCAGATCCATCCACGTTGCCCGTGGGAGCTGCCCGGCACGGCCGCGGAGTGTTACGAGGCCTTGGCCCTGTTCCAGCACGAGGACGCCCTCGACCGGTTCTTCGCGCAGGAACACGGAGGCGGATCGGGCGCCGTGGATTTCGAGGAATTGCTCCCTTTGCTGGCGCAGAGCTGCATCGACCACATGAAATCCCACCACCCACCGGTGTGGGAAAGCGATAGGACGCTACCGTCCGCTCGGCTCTGAAGGCCGCACCGCGTCTGCGAAGCCGCGCGAACTCTCCTTCGAGGGAGGAGCGCGCCCCGAAATGCCGAGCGGCAGCCCTGTAACGGGGGTCACATCCGCATCGTGCTCTACAACAGCCGTGCGGTCACCGGCCGTTGTTAGGTTGTTCGGAGTGATCACCGACCGCGTGAGGGGGGGGAACCATGGTCGACAAGGCCCATCTTGACGTCTCCGACGACGACCTGACCCGACTCGCCGGCGACCTCGACGGTATGCAGCGCCACCTGGACAACCAGGTACGGCGGATGGACGCGATCGTCGACCGCATCGAGGCCGGCTGGAAGGGCGAGGCGGCCAAGGGCTACCGCGCCCTGCACCAGGGAGCGGCCGAGGACGCCGTGCGCATCCGGGAGATCCTCAAGGTCCTCGAAGAGGCCATGAGGATGAGCCGGGACGGCTTCACCGACCAGGAGCTGGACACCCTGCGCCGGATGCGCCAGGCCGAGAGCGGTGTAGACGCCGCCCTCGAAGCGGCCAGGCTCTCCGAGGGCACCGCCCCCCTCGCACCGGCCAGCCGCATCCTCGACGTCTGACACACGATTCCACGGGGGCACCACACATGGCAGACGACTACATCGGCGTCAGCTTCAGCACACTGCGCGAAGCCGCCGGCGAACTCGAGGACATCCTCAAGCAGCTCAACCTGCGCCTGGAAGACCTATACACCCGCACCGAGAAGGTCGTCCTCACCTGGAAGGGCGACGCCCGCGACGCGTTCGTGGAAGAACTCGACCAGTGGGACAAGCAGATGCAGGACCTCCAGGCCGCCCAGGCCTGGCTGCACGAGGTCGTCACCACAGGCCACGCCAACTACGCCGAGGCACACCGCGCGGTCCTGCGCGGCTGGGGAGCCGCCTGATGGGCACCCCGCCTCCACCACAGAACGGCACCATAGACGTCAAGCCCTCGGACCTGTTCCGGGTTTCGGGCGCGTTCGCGAAAGAGCAGACGGATTTCCACAAGGCAGCGAATAAGCTGCTGGACGACCTGGGGGAGTACCAGGACGCGGGCGGCTACGGCACGTCGGCCGAGGCGTTCTCCACGGCATACATGAAGGTCGGCAACCGCTTCCTCGACGTGTGGGCGAGGAGCGTGGTGAGCGTCGGCGGCGCGGCTGTCGGCTTCACCACCACGGCCAACAACTACGGCAAGGCCGATGCGGCAGCGGATCCCACCGGTAAGAAGAAGGCCGTCACCATGCCTCTGCCGCAGGTGATCGACAAAGCCCCTACATACCCTCACGTCACCGACCTGAAGTGGGGTGACGACGATGGTGGGGATCGCATCTGGACCCGCATCCTGGAGTGGGTGCCGGAGATCATCCGGGATGCCATGCGGGTCGCGATCAAACACGTCTACCGCATGGGCCGGGTCCCGGACGTCTATCCCTTTCCCAATCAGCATCACCTGAACTCCCTGGCGGGTGCCTGGGGACGGGCCAACAGGGACCCTTCCATAATCCTGGGCAACCTGACCGGTCACGTGGCCGGTATCACCAGCCAGGCCAACAGCGAGTGGCACGATGCCATGCGGACATTCTGCAGTTCTCTCTGGGGCACGGCCGCATGGGGGAAGAGCCGGGAGGGCTACGAGTGGGCGCACGACACGGCGACTTCACCGGTCACGGTCGGCGCCACCAACCCGATCTTCGCGGTTTTGTCCGACACGAGCCGGAAGATCAGTGATCTCCTGCGCAAGTTCGCCGAAGCCTCCGTCGAACTGAACGAGAAGGTCTTCGACGAGTACATGGAAGCGGTCAGGAAAGCCGTTCTCGACGTGGACCTGAAAGACGGTTTCGACGTCAAGGACGTCAAGGGAATCGTAAAGGGGATCGTCAAAGGGGCGTCTTCAGTCGGTGCCAACATCCCGCTGAACATCGACACGACTGCCATGAACGCGATCGTCAACCGCTACACGACCGCTGTGGACGGACTCACCCAGCAGTTCGAGGCCATGATGCCCGCATTGGCGGAGGCGCACCTGAGTGCGCCGAAATTTGACGCTGAATCAGCCAGAGCTCAGGCTTTTGGGACGCGTGCCCTCAATGAGTTCAAGCCGGAGCACAAGTGGAACGATCCGCAGGAGACTAAGAACGGAATCTATAGGATCGACCTGGCTTCCCACGAATGGCTGAATGGCGGCCACAGTATTGATAAGCATGTAGGGAAGAGTGACGAGCAACTGGCGCAGCGCCTGCGTGATCAGGGAACTCATCCGACAACCGCTTGGCCACACGGAAAACCCTCGGTGAGCGCGTCGTCATCGTTCAGGAATATGACTGAGGCGCAGAAGTACACCCAGTATAATATTGACCAGAAAACTGCCGAAATTCAGGCGTGGCTCAAGGGCCCCCCACCTCCGTCAGATGGAGAAGTCGAAAAATTCGTCAGTTCTGGGCCTGACGCGAGCACGGGAACAACTGTCACAAAGCAGCCAGCTAAGGATGATCACGGGAACGATATACCCGGAACCGGCTATAAGCAGCATGGTGTGAATGCCAAGGCGATCGAGACGACTAAGGTCAGCACAGTTCTCCGTTACGATTCCAGACTTGATCCTCCTTTCGTCGTTCTCACCTCCATGCCTGCCCTCTGACAAGAATCGAGTGTTTGACATGACTCCTCTTGGTCGTGAATCCTGGGCAACTGCAGCACTGCGCCTATTTGACGACGAGTACGTGCTCGTGGCGACAGCCCCGAGAGTTCATTCGGACTGGCGGGCCGACGTTCTGGCTGTCATGAATCGGGAGACAGAAGACCCGCGTGGTTGGCTTGTTCTTGATCGGGACAAGGAGGAGCGGGAAGGTGGAATGGAGCGCAGGGCTTCGTTTCCCTTCTCGGAGGTCAGTATCGGTCTATTGCAGGAACGCCTTTACAAGGTGTCCGGCGAAACTGCTGCGTATCTATTGGTGGGCATGACAGATGATTGGTGCGATATCTCCAACATCCCGAAAGAGATCAAGGACAGCCTTCTTTCAGACGCAGACACGCTGCTCGCCCGGTTCGGACAGCACTTCGACTGCTATACCAACATCACTGACGCAAAAACGACTGAGACTCCGGACCTTTTCAGGAAATCTCCCGGCTGGTTCTGCCTGACCGAGTACACCGCTGACTACGGGCTCGTTGTGGTCTCAGCGGAGGAGGTTGGTGTCTTCTGGTCGTTCAATCCCATCTGAGGAGAGATGCCTGTATGCAGACCCGATCCGCCACCTATCCCGACCGGGAGACCGCCCAGTGGGCGACCCAGCAGGTCGTGACCGCCAACGAGCAGGCCATCCACCGCTGGCTGGCCCAGTCGACCCGGCAGCGTCTGACCGTCGAGGCCGCCTGGCCGTCCCGCCCCGAGCCGGTCGGGCGCGTCCTGCTCCAGGCGATGATGCTCGCCGGCCGTGACCCGGTCGACGTCCGCGCGGCCCGCGTGATCCTCAAGCGCGACGAGACCAGCCCGCACGGCTTCACCGTCCACGCCACCTTCCCGATCTACCTCTAGAGGCAGCACTCGTGTCCCTGAAGCCGCGCGAACACGACCGCAAGTACGGCGAGCTCGACCACGTCGTCCGCGCCTACCTCGGCCACAGGGCCGACGACGACGAGCCCCTCACCGCCTACCTCCGCCACACCTGGCGCACCCGCCCCTGGGCCATCCCCATCGCCGAAGAACAACTGCGCACCTACGCCGACAACCCGCCCGGCCGGCTCCGACTGCGCCTCGGCGAGTTCTACCCGGTACCCGACGTCGGCCTTCCGGACTCCGAGATCCAGGCGTGGCTGGTGCGCCTGGCCGACCGGCTCAAGGAGAGCGTCGACACCGGCCAGGCTCCGCCCCCGTCCACCCCGCGGACCCGCTGGGAGTGGCACGCCCGCTTCCCCGAACTCGCCCAGTTCCTCGGCGGCTGGTTCTCCCAGGACATGCCCGACGAGTTCGAGGACCACGACGCCGCTCTCCAGAACTATCTGGACACCACTGACAGCGGCCTGGTCGCCCAGCTCACCGGCGAGGTCCACGACCTGCTCACGCTGCCCCTGGACGAGTCCGACTACGCGCTCGCCGTCACCGAACTCGGCATGGAGGTCGACCCACCCGCGCCGTACACCCCCGGCGCCTGGCTCACCGAGCTCGCCGCACGACTGCGGGGACGGTCCGACGATGCCGTTGCACCCTGAAGGAGCCTTCACCAGCGGGCCGTTGTTCCGGCTCGCGGGCCTCGCCGCCGCACAGGGTGGTGATCCTCTCGAGTGGCAGGTGCTGCGTATGGCCAGGGTCCTGCGGACCGAGCACTGGGATCCTGCCTGGCGGCATCCGCTGCAGCCGCTCGCCTCGCAGCTCGACCACCTGGCCCTGACCTTCGACGAGGACCTCTTCCGGAGTTGCCCTGAGGGCGCGCAAGAGACCTGGCTGGCCGCCGCCTCCGCCACCGATGACACTGTGCCCGGGTTCATGACCGGGCTCGCCGCGCTGCTGCGGCTCGCGGACCGGCAGGGGCCGGCGGGCCACGGTGACGTGCCGCTCGCCAAGTGGGAGGCGGCAGCCCGGTTCCCGCTGCTGCGCGACCTCGACACCTGGGCGTACGACGGCGAGTACGACTCGTTCGAGAGCGCGTTCCAGGGCCGGATCGACGGCGAACATCCCTGCTGCGACCGCGAGGTCGTGCCGTTCGTCGCCCAGGCGTCGGAGGCACTCGCCCTCTGTGCCGCCTGCGAGCACTTCAGAAGGGACTTCCTCGGGTTCGACACCAGCGTGACGCCCGCCGGCCTCGCCCTCGTCGTGGACCTCGGCCACGCCCACATGGTCAGCCATCACCGCTGAGGCCTTCCGCAGGCCGCCGGACCGGCCCGTTCAGCGGTGCACGCCGCCCCGCTCCCCCGCCTGGGCGGGGTGCCGGGCCACCAGCCGGAGCGCCCAGCGGTAGTGGCACGCCGCCTTGAAGATGCCGATCAGGCCGGTGATCCACAGGATCAGGCCCAGCCCCATCAGCAGGGCGACACCGGCCAGGGTGTCCTTGCCCGGGCGGGCGCCTGCCGGGACCGTGAAGGAGAGCCACAGTCCGTAGGCGCACATCAGGAACGAAGGCAGGAACCAGAGCAGGCCGAGGCCGGGTGCGCGGTAGCGGGCGTCGCCCGCCGGGTCGCGGGTCAAGGCGCTCCAGCAGTGCAGCCGTCCTCGCACCTCGGCGTCGCGGGCGATGCCGAAGCCGATGACCAGTCCGGTCGGGATCATGAACGCGAGGCCGATGGCGCCGGTGATCACGCCGAAGAAGTGGCTGAAGACGTCCGCCGGTTCGGCGAACAAATGCAGTGCCGCTCCGAAGATCACCCACCCGATCGCGAACCCGGCCGCCGGCAGCCACAGCAGCAGCAGCCGCACCGGACCGATGCTCATGCGCAGGAGCTCACCCATCGCCCTGGCCCGGTCCGCCAGCATCGCCTTCCGGTCGGGCCATGCCCGTATTTCGGCAGGCGGGGGCGGAGGGGGGAGGGCACGTGGGGACATGAGACGAGGTTACCGGCCGGTCTCCGGTCCGGACTGTGCCGCCCGCTCCAGCAGCAGGTCACGTTCGCGGGCGTTGCGAGCCATGGAGGCCGCCCGTTCGAACTCCGTCCTGGCCTCTTCGGTGCGCCCGAGTCGGGCCAGCAGGTCTCCCCGGACGCTCGGCAGCAAGTGGTAGTCCTTCAGGGCCGGTTGGTCGGCGAGTGCGTCGACCAGCTCGAGTCCGGCGGCCGGTCCTTCCGCCATGGAGACGGCGACCGCACGGTTCAGTTCCACGACCGGGGACGGCGTCAGGGCCGCCAACTGCCCGTAGAGCGCGGCGATCATCGCCCAGTCCGTGTCCTCGTAGCGCACGGCCTGCGCGTGGCAGGCGGCGATGGCGGCCTGAAGGGTGTACGGGCCGTAAGGGCCGCCGCCGGCCCGGTGGAGCGCCTCGACGCCCCGGCGGATGAGCAGCCGGTTCCATCTGGTGCGGGTCTGGTCGGCGAGCAGTACGGGCTCCCCGCCGGGGCCGGTGCGCGCCGGGATGCGGGATGCCTGGAGTTCGAGGAGGGCGTTCAGGCCGTGCACCTCGGGTTCGCCGGGCATCAGTCCGGCCAGCACCCGGGACAGCCGCAGCGCGTCTTCGCACAGCGCCGGACGGACCAGGTCGTCGCCCGCCGTAGCAGAGTAACCTTCGTTGAAAATCAGGTAGATGACGTCGAGCACGGACCCGAGCCGGGCGGCGCGGTCCGCGCCGTACGGCACTTCGAAGGGGACGCCCGCATGGGCCAGTGACCTCTTCGCGCGGACGATGCGCTGGGCGACGGTCGACTCGGCGGTCAGGAAGGCCCGGGCGATCTCCTCGGTCGTCAGGCCGCCCAGAAGCTTGAGGGTGAGCGCGATGCGGGCCCGCGTGGACAGCACCGGATGGCAGGCGGTGAAGATCAGCCGCAGCAGGTCGTCGTCGATGTCGTCGGGATCCGCCGGCTCGACCGGCGGCGCGACGTCCTCGGCGGCCCTCCCCACCTCGGCCAGCTTGCGGGCGTACGTCTCCTTGCGGCGTACGAGATCGATCGCGCGATGTTTGGCGGTGGCCATGAGCCAGGCTCCCGGTCTCTCCGGGACGCCCGACTCCGGCCACTGCTCCAGCGCGGCGACCAGAGCATCCTGCGCGAGCTCCTCCGCGATGCCGACATCCCGCACGATGCGGGCGACACCGGCGATGATCCGCGCCGACTCGATCCTGTAGACCGCTTCCACTGCACTTGCTGCCGTCACGGCGACCCATCAGAGCAGCCGGGGCGAACGGCGGGCAAGCACGGCCCGCGGTCAGCCCTCCTGGATCTCGCGCACCTCGCAGGCGACGTTCCACTCCGCGGGGTGGATCTCCAGGAACCGCTTCGCCCACTCGACGGCCTCCGCCTTGTCCTTGCACTGGAGGATCGCGTAGCCGCCGACGACCTCCTTGGTCTCGGTGAAGGGCCCGTCGGTGCAGGAGATCCTGCCGCCCGACCAGTTGACGCGGGTGCCGTCGGAGGTGGGCACGAGCCCGGCGGTGTCCAGCATGACGCCCGCCTTCGTCATCTCCTCCAGCAGGGCGCCCATCTTCTTGTCGAAGCCCTCGGGGAACTCGTCCTCGGGGATCTGGTTCTCCTCGATGCGGATCAGCGACATGAAGCGCGGCATGGTGAACTCCTCGGTTCGTGAGTACGGGGCCGTTCCCCGCCTCTCACCCATGCGTCGAAAGGGCAGGACGCCGATCGACACACTCGCCGAAGTTTTTCCGAGAAATCTCAGCCGAGCGATTCGAAACGCCAGCGGTGAACCGGGCGGGTGATCAGGTCGGCGGCCGGCTCGGGCAGTTCCGGCAGGTCGGCGTCCGTCCCCGGCGCCTCCCACCAGGTGATGACGAGCACCCGGTCGCCGCTCGCCCGCAGCGTCTCCCGGCGCAGCGGCTCGCCTGCGAGCTCGCGGGCGCGGGCCCACTCCAGCAGCTCCGCGCCCCGGCCCTCGACGGCACGGGCCTCCCACATCATCGCCACGACGGTCATGAGTACAGGTTGTCCTTGCTGACTTCGTGAACGTGGTCGTGGTCGTGCCGGTGCTTGCCGGGCACATGCGGCTCCGTCACGGGCAGCGACGAGTCGGCGGACAGGTCCAGGTCGGAGGCGGGCCGGTTGCGGGCCACCATCTCCGCGCCCAGGGCGGCGACCATGGCGCCGTTGTCCGTGCACAGCTTCGGCCGCGGGACCCGCAGCCGGATGCCGGCCCGTTCGCAGCGCTCCTCGGCAAGGGCACGCAGCCGGGAGTTGGCGGCGACGCCTCCGCCGATCATCAGATGGTCCACGCCCTGGTCCTTGCAGGCGCGCACGGCCTTCCGCGTCAGTACGTCGACGACCGCCTCCTGGAAGGAGGCCGCCACGTCCCGCACCGGCACCTCCTCGCCGGCGGCGCGCTTGGCCTCGATCCAGCGGGCCACGGCCGTCTTCAGGCCGGAGAAGGAGAAGTCGTACGCCGGGTCCTTGGCGCCGCTCAGGCCGCGCGGGAATGCGATCGCCGCCGGGTCGCCCTCCTTGGCCAGCCGGTCGATCACCGGACCGCCGGGGAAGCCCAGGTCCAGAACGCGCGCGATCTTGTCGAAGGCCTCGCCTGCGGCGTCGTCGATCGTCGCCCCCATGGGCCGTACGTCGGCGGTGATATCGGGCGCGAGAAGCAGCGACGAGTGGCCGCCTGAGACGAGCAGCGCCATCGTCGGCTCGGGCAGCGGGCCGTGTTCGAGCTGGTCGACGCAGATGTGGGAGGCGAGGTGGTTCACCCCGTACAGCGGCTTGCCGAGGGCGTAGGCGTACGACTTCGCCGCGGAGACGCCGACGAGCAGCGCGCCGGCGAGGCCGGGTCCCGCCGTCACCGCGATGCCGTCGAGGTCGCGGGCGCTGACGCCCGCCTCCTTCAGCGCGCGTTCGACGGTCGGGACCATCGCCTCCAGGTGGGCGCGCGAGGCGATCTCGGGCACGACGCCGCCGAACCGGGCGTGCTCGTCGACGCTGGAGGCGACCGCGTCGGCGAGCAGGGTCGTGCCGCGGACGATGCCGACGCCGGTCTCGTCGCAGGAGGTCTCGATACCGAGTACGAGCGGTTCGTCAGCCATCAGAGGTCTCTGTTCCTTGTACGGTCAGTCGCATGACGAGGGCGTCGATGTTGCCGGGCTGGTAGTAGCCGCGGCGGAATCCGATGGGCTCGAAGCCGAATCGCTCGTACAGCTTCTGGGCCCTGGTGTTGTCCACCCGCACTTCGAGGAGCACCTCGTCGCACTCGAAGGCGGTGGCGTGCTGGAGCAGGTCGGTCAGCAGCCGGGAGCCGAGGCCGGTGCCCCACTGGCCGCGGTCGACGGCGATGGTCTGTACGTCGCCGAGACCGCCGGCGGCCGCGAGTCCCGCGTAGCCGACGATCCGGCCGTCCTCGTCCTCGGCCACCACGTAGCGGCGGGTGGCCTGGGGGCCCCGGGAGTGCGCGAGTTCGGACCAGAACATGCCGGGCGACCAGGCGTCCTCGGGGAAGAGCGCGTTCTCGAGCTCCAGCACCGGCTCCAGGTCCCACCAGCGCATCTCACGCAATTCAGGAAGGCCGCCGCGCAGCGGTGTCGAGGAGGGGCGGCGGTCGGTGGGGGCAACCCCCGGGCGAAGCTCCGGGGGTGGGTGGGCGGCGCTCACTTGGGGGTGACCACCTTGTAGTTCTTCGGGACCTGCGCGTCGGGGCGGCGCAGGTACAACGGCAGGGGCGGCAGGAACTCCTCGCCCGCCCGCAGCTTCTCGGCCGCCAGCGCGGCGAGCGCCGCGGCGCTCACGTGCTCGGGGCCGCGGGCGTCCGGGAACGTCTCCGGGTACAGCAGCGCACCCGCGCCCACGGCGGGCAGTCCCTCGACCTGGCCGGCGATGTCGGCGGGGCGGTCGACGGCCGCGTCGGTCGCACGGGTGCGGGCGTTCTCGTACCGCGCCCAGTAGACCTCCTTGCGCCGGGCGTCGGTCGCCACCACGAAGGGAGTGGCGAGACCGGCTCCGTGGGCGAGACCGTCCAGCGTGCAGACCCCGTGCACCGGTACACCGAGCGCGGAGGCGAACGTCGCGGCGGTGACCAGACCGACCCGCAGTCCCGTGTACGGTCCGGGGCCGACGCCGACCACGATGCCGGTGACGGCGTCGAGCTTCACCCCGGCCTCTGCGAGGACCCGGTCGACGGCGGGCAGCAGCAGTTCCCCGTGGCGGCGCGCGTCCACACTGCTGGACTCCGCGAGGACGGAGGAGCCGTCGTGGAGGGCGGCGGTGACGGCGGGCGTGGCGGTATCCATGGCGAGCAAGAGCACGCAAACAGCCTACGGCTCCGGCGAGGGGGCCATGGCGGCACCGTCGAACGGAGCCTCGGTGCTACCGTCACCACGAGCACAGGTATTCGGTAACACACGCATCCAAGAGGTGGGCAGGGTGGCACGGAGCAGCTCGGGATTCGTGGCCGGGCTCACGGCGGCCGCGCTGGCCATCGTCGGATTCCTCGCCTATCAGGCGGCGGCGGACGTCCCCGCAGATCTCGCCGCGTCGAAGCCGCCCAGCGCCGCCCCTTCCGCGACGACTCCTGGCGCCGCCGCGTCCCAGAAGCCGCAGGACCCGCTGGCGGTCCCGGCCGGCTCCGGCACGGGGATGCGCGTCGTGTACGCGCTCGGCGACCGGCGGGTGTGGCTCGTGGACGCGAACGGCAAGGCCGGCCGGACCTTCGAGGTCATGCCCTCCACGGTCAGCCCGAAGCCCGGCTCCTACACGGTCACCTCACGGTCGGGCAATGTGCCCGGCTCCGACGGCGTACCGGTCGAGCATGTGGTGCGATTCGCCAGCGAGGGTGGCGTGTCCGTCGGTTTCAGCGCGGCGGTCGACGGCTCGATGGCCAGCCCCGACCCGAAGAAGAAGACGGGCGGCGTGCGGATGACGCGTGCCGACGGTGACGCCATGTGGGTCTTCGCGACGATCGGCTCCAAGGTGGTCGTCGTTCCGTAGCCCGAACCGCCACTACCCGTACGGGTGGTCGCGTGCGACCCCGTGCGAATCAGGCGGCGTCCCGGTGGGTCCCCGGGCCGTGCGTGGCGGGGCGGTGCGCCTCGCTGTCGCGAGCCGTCTCGTTGTCGCGGGGCGGGGTGGATACGGCGCTGGCCGCGGCGCAGGACGCCAGCAGGTCCCGCATCGACACGGCCGACGGCAGCGGCTTCGCCGGTGTGGGCCTGGACGGCTGCTGACGTGACCGGGCTTCGCGCTCCGATGCCGGCATGGACGCCTCCTGGGCTCCGTGGGCAGGCGAGGTTAGGTAGACCTAACCAGGACTCGGTACCATGTCATCACGTGCGGCGTCGTGGGCGCAACATTTTCCCGACGTCTTGTCGGAACACACGGATTTCGAGACACCCGCCCGGAGCCGGGGCCGTCCCTAGGCGGCGGCCACGGCCAGGTCCGTGTCCGCCCAGCGGGCCCCGTACCCGATCAGGGTCACGACACGGCGGTCGTCGTCCGTGTCTCCCACCACCCGGTCGATGATCACGTGCAGCCGGTCCTCCGACAGGTCCTCGACCTTGCCGTCGCCCCACTCCACGACCACCACCGACTCGGGCAGCGAGACGTCGAGGTCGAGATCCTCCATCTCGTCGAGGCCGCCGCCCAGGCGGTACGCGTCGACGTGCACCAGTGCCGGGCCGCCCGTCAGCGACGGGTGGACACGGGCGATGACGAACGTCGGGGACGTGACAGCGCCACGGACGCCGAGGCCCTCCCCGACGCCGCGGGTCAGCGTCGTCTTGCCGGCGCCGAGCTCGCCCGTGAGCATCACGAGGTCACCGGGCCGCAGCAGCTTCGCGAGGCTGCGCCCCAGGTTCTGCATCTCCTCGGGAGAGTCGACCGTCAGTCGGGCCCGAGCGGCGGCGGCGGTCTCAGCCGCCGGGCTGTGCGGTGCTTCCATACCGACCAACGGTAGCCGCTGCCGGCACCGCTCCGGCCCGCACCAGAAGGTCCGCGAGGCGGTCCGTGACAGCCTCCGGATGCTCCAGCATCACCAGGTGGCCCGCG
This sequence comes from Streptomyces sp. WAC00040, assembly GCF_056835925.1. Lineage (NCBI taxonomy): Bacteria > Bacillati > Actinomycetota > Actinomycetes > Kitasatosporales > Streptomycetaceae > Streptomyces > Streptomyces sp. WAC00040. Next base: position 2,408,828 of record NZ_JAKQZE010000001.1, on the reverse strand, counting down.
TCCGGCACGATGACCAGCTCGGCCGCCGGTTCGCTCTCCCGCAGCAGGTCCGCGATCGCCTCGCTGTGCGTGCTCGGGGTGACCAGGTCCTTGTCACCCGCGAGGACGAGTACCGGTAGTCCTTGGAACACCGCGAGCGCCTCGGCCTTGTCGTGCTCGGCGAAGGCCGGGTAGAACTCGGCGACCACATCGATGGGCGTCGACTCGATCATCCGCTCCGCGAACCGGGCGACGGCCGGGTCGACGTCCTTCGAGGAGAACGAGTACCGCTTGATCAGCCCGGCGAACAGGTCCGCGGTGGCCCGGCGGCCCCGCTCGACCAGCTCGGCCTGCGAGCCCAGCGCACGCAGCACGCCCGGCAGGACCCGCCGTACCGCGTTCACCCCGGCCACCGGGAGCCCGTAGCTGACCTCTCCCAGCTTCCCGGACGACGTGCCCATGAACGCCGCCGCCACCACGCGTTCGCGCACCAGCTCGGGAGCGTGGGCCGCGAGCGCCATCATCGTCATGCCGCCCATGGAGTGGCCGACCAGCACCAGCGGTCCCTCGGGGGCCGCCGCGTCGATGACCGCCTTCAGGTCCCGGCCCAGCTGGTCGATCGTCACCGGCAGGCCGCCGGATCCGGCCTGCGCCGAGGCCCGGCCCGACCGGCCGTGGCTGCGCTGGTCCCAGTGGACGGTACGGACCAGACCGCGCAGCGCGGCGCGCTGGAAGTGCCACGAGTCCTGGCTGAGGCAGTAGCCGTGACTGAAGACGACGGTGACGGGAGCCGGCGCCTTGCGCCCGAAGAGCCTGCGGCGGCGCGGCGCGGCGGCCTCGGGGTCGACCTCGTCCACCTCGTAGTAGAGGGCGGTGCCGTCGTCGGCGAGGGCCTGCCCGGGCGTGCCGCGCAGGGCGCCGTACGGACCCGACGCGTCGAGCGCGAGACGTGCCTTCCTGCGCATCCCGCGGCCGACGGTCAGCCGCTCCAGCGCGACGCCTGCCGCAGCACCGGCGGCGACCACGCCTATCGCCGCTCCCGCGAAGCCCGCGCGACGCCAGCTGTCCGAAGCCACGGCTGCCGCCGCGGCTTCGACCGCGGCCTCGGCCGCGTCCCCCGTACCGGTCTCGCTCACCGTGCCGCTCTCCTAGTCATGGGAGTCGTGGGCGTGTTCCTCTGGGCCTTCGTTCAGATGGACGCGCGGGACCCTGGTTCCGATCCGTGTGACGATCTCGTACGCGATCGTGTCCGCCGCCCGGGCCCAGTCCTCGGCGGTCGGCTCACCCCGGTCGCCGGGGCCGAACAGGACGGCCTCCGTGCCCTCCGGAACCGTCGCCCCGCCGAGATCGACGACGAACTGGTCCATCGCGACCCGTCCGGCCACCCTCCGCCACTCGCCCGCGACCAGGACCGGACCGCGGCCGGATGCGTGCCGGGGGATGCCGTCCGCGTAGCCCACGGGGATCAGCCCGAGGGTCGTCTCGCCGTCCGTGACGTAGTGGTGGCCGTAGCTGACGCCGTGGCCGGCGGGAACGTGCTTGACCAGGGCGACGGACGCGGCGAGCGTCATCACGGGCCGCAGCCCGAAGTCGGCCGGGGTGCCCAGTTCCGGGGAGGGCGAGATGCCGTACATCGCGATGCCGGTGCGGACGAGGTCGAAGTGCGACTCGGGGACCGTGAGCGTCGCCGGGGAGTTGGCCATGTGCCGGACCTCGGGCTCGATGCCGGCCTTCTCCGCGTGCTCCACCATGTCGCGGAAGACGGCGAGTTGGGCAGCGATCGAGGGATGACCGGGTTCGTCGGCACAGGCGAAGTGGGACCACAGACCGGTGACCTGGACGAGCCCGTCGTCCTCCGCCGTACGGGCGGCGGCGACCAGCTCGGGCCAGTCGGCGGGCTGGCACCCGTTACGGCCCAGACCGGTGTCGGCCTTGAGCTGGACCCGGGCGGGGCGGCCGGCCGCCCTCGCCGCCGCGGTGACCTCGTCCAGCGCCCAGATGCCGCTCACGGACATGTCGAGGTCCGCCTCGATGCCCTCGCGCCAGGGGCCGCCGGGCGTCCACAGCCAGCACATGATCCGGCTCTCGACCCCGGCCGCGCGCAGCGCGAGCGCCTCGTGGGGCGTGGCCGTACCGAGCCAGGTCGCACCCGCCTCGAGCGCCGCGCGGGCGCACGGCACCATGCCGTGGCCGTACGCGTCGGACTTCACGACGGCCATCAGCGCGGCACGCGGCGCGCGGGCGCGCAGGGCGCGCACATTGGCACGCAGGGCCGCGAGGTCGATCTCGGCCCGTGCGCGCAGTGGTGCGGAACGGCTGCTCGGTGCTGTGTGACTCATCGCGCCCAGTGTCTCAGAGCCGTACGGCCGGATCCGTACGGCGGGCGGTCGCGTGCGTCACTCGGGTGCGGCTGCCGTGCCGCGGCGGCCCGCGGGGGCGCGCCGCGCCCCGTCAGACGGCGCTCACGTCGCGCCACGCGGCCGGGAGCGCCGCGGCCACTTCGAGCGCCGTGATCGGCGTGCCGTGCGCCGCCGCGTGACGGGCAGCCAGACCGTGCAGATAGGCGGCGGCGGAACCCGCGTCGCGCGCGCCGAGACCGGCGGCCAGCAGGGAACCGGCCAGGCCGGAGAGCACGTCGCCGCTGCCGGCCGTCGCCAGCCACGAGGACCCCATCGGGTTGACCCGGACCGGTGAACCTTCCCCGTCGGGCGCGGCGACCAGGGTCGTGGAGCCCTTGAGGAGGACCGTGGCCCCGAACCGTGCGGCCAGTTCCCGCACGGAGCCGAGCCGCGAGGCCTCCACCTCCTCCCGCCCCACGCCCAGGAGTGCAGCCGCCTCCCCGGCGTGCGGAGTCAGCAGCGTCGGCGCCGCCCGGTCCCGTACCGCCGCGGTGTCCAGCAGGCGCAGCCCGTCCGCGTCGATGAGCACCGGGACGTCGGACGCCAGCACGTCCTCCACCACGCCGGCGTCGTCGCCGAGCCCCGGGCCGACGACCCAGGCCTGGACCCGGCCCGCCTTCCCGGGGGGACCGGCGTGGACCAGGCACTCCGGGAAACGGGCGATCACCGCGTCGGCGGCAGGGCCGACGTACCGCACGGCCCCCGCACCACCGCGCAGCGCGCCGGCGACCGAGAGCACGGCCGCACCGGGATAGCGCGCGGACCCCGCGACCACCCCGACGACTCCGCGCCGGTACTTGTCGCTCTCCGCGGCCGGGAGGGGCAAGATCTGGGCCAGGTCCGCGTGTTGGAGCGCCTCCAGCGCGGGCACGGAGGGCAGGTGCTCCTCGAGCCCGATACCGACGAGCCGTACGGTGCCCGCGTACTCCTTGGCCGGGTCGATGAGCAGGCCCGGCTTGTACGTCCCGAACGTGACGGTCGCGTCCGCGTGGAGCGCCTCGCCCTGCACCCGGCCCGTGTCGGCCTCGACACCGCTGGGCAGATCGACCGCCACGATCACGGCGTCGGAACCGCGGGCCGCGCGCGCCACGGGCACGGCGTCCTCGCGCAGCCCGCCCCGTCCTCCGATGCCGGTGATCCCGTCCAGCACCAGGTCGGCGGAGGCGAGCACCTCGAACGGGTCGTCGGCCACCCGTCCGCCGGCGGCGAGGAGCGCCGCGAGACCGCCCTCGTGGACGCGGCCGCGGGCGAGCGGCACGGCGACGACCCCGGCGCCGCGGCGCGCCAGCCGGGCCCCCGCGTACAGGGCGTCACCGCCGTTGTCGCCGCTGCCCACGAGCAGGACGACCCGGGCCCCGTACACCCGCCCGAGCAACCCGGCGCAGGCCGCGGCCAGCCCGGCGGCGGCCCGCTGCATGAGCGCCCCCTCCGGTAGCCGGGCCATGAGCTGTGCCTCGGCGTGCCTCACGGTCTCCACGCTGTACGCAGTACGCATCCCCCGAGTCTGCCGCAGCCCGAGCCACGGCGCGCGGCCACCACGCACAAGTGCTCCGCCGACGACCGCAGTTACGCTCCGCGGCGTGGAACGCCCTGCCGGAGTCGCATCCAGCCGCGCGGAGCACCGGCCGGAGTTGCGTCCCACCGCGACGAACACCAGGCCCTGGTTACGACCCGCCAGGGCCCGGCCCCGGCCGGGGACACGGCCGCCGCGCCGAACACCCACCCGGCCGGGGTTGCGCCCTGCAAGGCCAGGCACCCGGCCGGAGACACGGCCCGCCGGGCCCCGGTCGCGGCCGGATCCGGACGCCCGGCGGCGGCTCCGGCTCAGCCCTCCGCGATCACGACCGCCGAGGCGATTCCCGCGTCATGGCTGAGCGACACGTGCCAGGAGCGCACGCCCAGTTCGGCGGCGCGGGCGGCGACCGTGCCGTGCACACGCAGCAGCGGCCTGCCCGAGTCCTCCACGTACACCTCCGCGTCCGTCCACAGCAGGCCCGCCGGCGCGCCGAGCGCCTTCGCCAGCGCCTCCTTCGCGGCGAACCGCGCCGCGAGGGAGGCGTAGCCTCTGCGCTCACCGCTCGGCAGCAGCAACTCCCGTTCCAGGAAGAGCCGCTCGGCCATGCCCGGTGTCCGCTTCATCGACGCGGCGAAGCGTTCCACCTCCGCCACGTCGATCCCCACCCCGATGATCATTCGACGCTCATTCCACCGTCACGGACTTGGCCAGGTTCCTCGGCTGGTCCACCTCGTTGCCACGGGCCGTGGCGAGCTCGCAGGCGAAGACCTGAAGCGGCACCGCGGCCACCATCGGCTGGAGCAGCGTCGGTGTCGCCGGGATCCGCACCAGGTGGTCGGCGTAGGGCACGACCGCCTGGTCGCCCTCCTCCGCGATCACGATCGTACGGGCGCCGCGTGCACGGATCTCCTGGATGTTGGACACGATCTTGTCGTGCAGCACCGAACGCCCGCGGGGGGACGGCACCACGACCACCACGGGCAGGTCCTTCTCGATCAGCGCGATCGGCCCGTGCTTGAGCTCGCCCGCGGCGAACCCCTCCGCGTGCATGTACGCCAGCTCCTTGAGCTTCAACGCACCTTCCAGCGCCACGGGATACCCCACGTGACGCCCCAGGAAGAGCACCGTGTTCTTGCCGGCAAGGGAACGCGCCAGCTCCCGCACCGGCTCCATCGTCTCCAGTACCCGCTCCACCTGCCCGGAGATCTGCGCCAGGTCACGGACGACGGCCCTGATCTCGTCGCCCCACTTGGTGCCGCGCACCTGGCCCAGATAGAGGGCGACCAGGTAGCAGGCCACCAGCTGGGTCAGGAACGCCTTGGTGGAGGCGACCGCCACCTCCGGCCCGGCATGGGTGTACAGCACGGCGTCCGACTCGCGGGGAATCGTCGACCCGTTGGTGTTGCAGATGGCCAGCGCCCTGGCGCCCTGTTCACGGGCGTGCCGCAGCGCCATAAGGGTGTCCATGGTCTCGCCGGACTGCGAGATGGCGATCACCAGCGTCCGCTGGTCCAGGATCGGGTCCCGATAGCGGAACTCGCTCGCCAGCTCGACCTCGCAGGGGATGCGGGTCCAGTGCTCGATGGCGTACTTGGCGATCATCCCGGCGTGGAAGGCGGTACCGCAGGCGACGATGACGACCTTGTCCGCCTCACGCAGCACGGACTGCGGGATGCGCACCTCGTCGAGAGTCAGCGACCCCGACGCGTCGACGCGGCCGAGGAGGGTGTCGGCGACCGCCTTGGGCTGCTCGGCGATCTCCTTGAGCATGAAGTAGTCGTACCCGCCCTTCTCGGCGGCGGAGGCGTCCCAGTCCACGTGGTAGGCCCGCACCTCGGCGGGCTCCCCGTCGAAACCGGTGATCGTCACAGCGTCCCTGCGGAGCTCGACCACCTGGTCCTGGCCGAGTTCGATCGCCGACCGAGTGTGGGCGATGAACGCGGCCACGTCGGAGGCCAGAAAGGACTCGCCGTCACCGACTCCCACCACCAGCGGGGAGTTGCGCCGCGCGCCGACCACCACGTCCGGCTCGTCGGCGTGCACCGCCACCAGCGTGAACGCGCCCTGGAGCTGCCTGCACACCATGCGCATCGCCTCTGCGAGGTCACCGCAGGACGAGAACGACTCCGCGAGGAGGTGCGAGACGACCTCGGTGTCGGTCTCCGACTCCAGGTCGTGGCCGCGGTCGGCCAGCTCCGCGCGCAGGGCGGCGAAGTTCTCGATGATGCCGTTGTGCACGACGGCCACACGGCCCGCGTTGTCCAGGTGAGGGTGCGCGTTGGCGTCGGTGGGACCACCGTGCGTGGCCCAGCGCGTATGGCCGATGCCGGTGGAACCGCTCGGCAGCGGTCGGTCCGCCAGTTCCTTCTCCAGGTTGACGAGCTTGCCCGCCTTCTTCGCCGCCGCGAGCCCCCCGTCGGCGAGTACCGCGACTCCGGCCGAGTCGTAGCCGCGGTACTCGAGCCTCTTAAGCCCGGCGATGACCACATCGAGCGCCGACTGTCCGCCGACGTAACCCACGATTCCGCACATGTCGGCAGCCTACGGTTCCGGACCCGTGCGGGCAGGTCAGGTGGGCGGGCGGGTGGCCCGGCCGGACGTGGATCAGCCGAGCTTGGCCGCCTGGGCGTCGATGACGGCGGTGGGCAGCGGCAGGTCGCCCTCGGGAGCCATCAGGTTGAACGAGGAGAACGACACGAAGGTGCCGCCCTTGCGCACGACGGCCACGTTGAACGGCAGCTTCTCGCCGTCCTGCTCGCCGGTCATCGTCCACGCCACGGCCTCGTCGCCGCCCGAGACCTTGGCCTCCGCCATCTTGACGATCTTCTGATCCGTACCGGCCATCGTCACGGTGAAGCCACCGGCGCAGGCCGTCCCCGCGGACTTGACCGCCTCGAAGGCGTCGGCGGCTCCCTTGCCCTCGTAGGACGAGAGCGCGACCAGCGACGTCGTGATGTCGAAGGCGCCTTCGACCGCCCCGTCCTTGCCGGCTTCCTTCACGTCGGGCTCCGCGGTGGCCCTCCGCTTCACCGTCGCGACCGGCGCGCCCATGGGTGTACCGGCGAGTGCCCGGGCCAGCGGCTCGCACTCGGCCTTGTCCGTCTTGACGTCCTTGGCCGCGATGTCGTCCTCCGGACCGGCCTTCACGATCTTGTGCGCCTTGACGTCGCCCTCGGCGAGCGCGACCTTCTCCAGTTCGGCCGCGGTCAGCGCCTTGTCCGCGGGCGCCGCGGCAGCGGAGTCCTTGCCCTTGCCGGTGCCCTTCTCGTTCGTCCCCCCGTCGGACCCCTCGCCACCGCAGGCGGTGACCAGGAGAACCAGTGAGGCCGCGGCGGCGGCCAGAGCGGTACGGCGTACAGCGGTGCTTCGCATGTGCGTTGTCCTCGCGTGATCGCAGCGACCCCTCCCGAGGCGACGGCCCACGCCTGTCCCGCCCCGAATCGCTGCTGCTGAGCCGTACGATAACGCGCCCTGCCGACAACGCTGTCCGGCCACCCCCGGCTCACACCTTCGCCCGGTACGCCCGCATGGCCAGCGGATAGAAGACCACGGTGATACCGGCCGCCCACACCAGCGACCACAGCACCGGCTCGGCGACCGGACCGCCGAGCAGCAGCCCGCGGAACGCGTCCGACAGATGCGTCACCGGATTGATGTCGCTGAATGCCTGAAGCCAGCCCGGCATCGTGTCGACCAGCACGAAGGCACTGCTGGTGAACGTGATCGGGAAGATCAGCGTGAAGCCGAAAGCCTGCACCTTCTCCGCGTCGCCCGCGAGCATCCCGATGAGTACGGCGGTCCAGGACACGGCCGCCGCGAACACCACCAGCAGCAGCGCGCCGAGCAGGAACCCGCCGAGTCCGCCGGTCACGCGGAAGCCGAGGAGCAGCCCGAGACCGATCATCAGCAGCATCGCCCAAACGTGCTTCGTGAGGTCCGCGGTGATACGGCCGACGAGCGGGGCGGAGCGCGCTATGGGCAGGCTGCGCAGCCGGTCGAAGACGCCTTTGGTGAGGTCGGTGTTCAACGCCATGGCCGTGTATATGGTCATGAACAGGGTGTTCTGCACGATGATCCCTGGGAGCGCGTACTTCAGATACGCCTCCGGGGAGCCGGCCATCTGCCCGCCCAGCACATAGGTGAACAGGAAGACGAACATGATCGGCGTGATGCTGTAGTCGACCAGCTCGAGCGGATTGTGCTTGACCGCCACCAGACTGCGCCAGGCCATCGTGAACGTCTGCCTGATCCCGTCGAGCGGTTTCACCCGTCCCGACGACCGGCCCGGCGCGAGCGGCATCGTCGTCGCGCTCATGTCGAACTCACCGCCTTCTCCCGCTCGTTCTCGTCGGCAGGCCGGCCGGCCTCTTCCGCCTCGCGGGCGGACTCGTCCGGCCTGCCGGAGTCGGGCGCCGGCTCCGCCCGGTGCCCGGTCAGCGCCAGGAAGACCTCGTCCAGGGACGACCGCCGCAGTGTCAGCTCACCCACCGCTATCCCCTCGCGGTCCAGCCTGCGCACCACCGCCGGCATCAGCTCCGCGTCGTTGACCGGCACGGTGACCGACTCACCCTCCGTCTGGGTCTGCGAACCTGCCGTCTCCGCCACCAGCGCGCGCGTGCGCGCCAGGTCCTCCGGCGCCACCGGCCTCACCTGGAGCACTTGGCCCCCCACTTCGGACTTCAGCGTGTCCGGCGTGCCCTCGGCGATGACCCGGCCCTTGTCGACGACGACGATGTCGTCGGCGAGTTTGTCCGCCTCGTTCAGGTACTGGGTGGTCAGGAGCGCGGTCGCACCGTCGGCTATCAGGGCCCTCAGCATGTCCCACAGCTCCCCGCGGCTGTGCGGATCGAGGCCGGTCGTCGGCTCGTCGAGGAACAGGATGCTCGGCCGGCCGACCAGGCTCGCCGCGAGGTCAAGCCTGCGCCGCATCCCGCCGGAGAACGTCTTCACGGCCCGTCCTGCCGCGTCGCTGAGCCGGAACCGGTCCAGCAGTTCACCGGCCCGCGCCTTGGACTCAAGTCTCGGCAGGCCGAGCAGACGGCCGATGAGCAGCAGGTTCTCCGTGCCGGTGAGATTTTCGTCCACCGCCGCGTACTGCCCGGTGAGGCCTATCAGGGACCGCACTTTGCCGGCCTCGCGGACGACGTCGTGGCCGGCCACGGTCGCCCGGCCGCCGTCGGGGGTCAGCAGCGTGGCGAAGATCCGTACGGCAGTCGTCTTCCCCGCCCCGTTCGGCCCCAGCAGGCCCAGCACCGAGCCGGTGCGGGCCGCCAGGTCGACGCCTGCCAGCGCCTCGGTGTCCTTGAAGCGCTTGACCAGTCCTTCCGCCTGGATCGCATAGGTCATGAGACAACCTCCGGGTCCGCGGACGTCGCGGGTCGGCGCCCACCTCAGCCATAACTGTGACGCACGCCACTGACATTCCGTCGCGGAGGCCGCGGAGCGGAGCCGCGGCCGCTCCGCTCCGCGTGACCGAGCACACCACCCATAACCGAGTCGCACGCACGACAATGTCCCTGTGATCACTTCGCCGCCACGAAGCGCCCACCGCCGGGCCGAGCACGCGTCGACTCCGTACGTCGACCTCACCCGCGCGGAGTGGAGCGCCCTGCGCGAGAGAACCCCGCTGCCCCTCAGTGCCGAGGAGGTCGAGCAGCTCCGCGGGCTCGGCGACGTCATCGACCTCGACGAGGTGCGGGACGTCTACCTCCCGCTGTCCCGACTCCTGAACCTCTACGTCCAGGCCAGCGCCGGCCTCCGCGGCGCTCTCAACACTTTCCTCGGCGACGCGGGGGGCGGCCACGGCGAACAGCGCGGTACGCCCTTCGTCATAGGGGTCGCCGGTTCCGTGGCCGTCGGCAAGTCGACGGTCGCCCGGCTCCTCCAGGCACTGCTCGCGCGCTGGCCCGAGCATCCGCGGGTCGAGCTGGTGACCACCGACGGGTTCCTGCTTCCGATGAAGGAGCTCAAGGCCCGCGGGCTGGTGTCCCGCAAGGGCTTTCCCGAGTCGTACGACCGCCGGGCGCTGACCCGTTTCGTCGCCGACATCAAGGCCGGCAAGGACGAGGTCACGGCGCCGGTCTACTCCCACCTCATCTACGACATCGTTCCGGACGAGCGGCTGACCGTGCGCCGCCCGGACATCCTGATCGTCGAAGGGCTGAACGTCCTCCAGCCGGCGCTGCCCGGCAAGGACGGCCGGACCCGGGTCGGCCTCGCCGACTACTTCGACTTCAGCGTGTACGTCGACGCGCGACCCGAGGACATCGAGACCTGGTACCTCAACCGTTTCCGCAAGCTGCGGGAGACGGCGTTCCAGAATCCTTTCTCCTACTTCAGGAAGTACACGCAGGTCTCGGAGGAGGAGGCGCTCGACTACGCCCGCACCATGTGGCGGACCATCAACAAACCCAATCTGCTGGAGAACGTGGCTCCCACCCGCGGCCGCGCCACACTGGTGCTGCGCAAGGGCCCGGACCACAAGGTGCAGCGGCTGTCACTGCGCAAGCTCTAGGAGACACCCGCGTGCTGCATCTGCGTCTGATAACACCGGCCGACCGCACGGCGGAGGTGCTCGCCCTGCTCGAGAAGACCGTGGGCACGGCGCATCTCGCCGTCGTCCCCGGCGCCGCGCGTGACCCGCAGGGCGACCTGGTGATGTGCGACGTGGCCCGGGAGGCGGGTGACGAACTGCTCGCCGGACTGCGCGACCTCGGCATCGACGAATGCGGCTCTGTCTCCGTGGAGAGCATCGACCTCTCGCTGTCGCACCGCGCGGATCGGGCCGAGAAGGCCGCACCCGGCGAGGCTGCGGACGCGGTTCTGTGGGAACAGCTGACGGACGCCACGCACGAGGAGTCCACGCTCAGCGTCACCTACATCGCGTTCCTCACGCTGGCGACGATGATCGCCGCCTGCGGTGTGGTGCTGGACAACGCGATCCTGATCGTGGGAGCGATGGCGGTGGGTCCCGAGTTCGGCCCGCTGGCCGGTTTCTGCACGGCCGTGATCCGTCGCGCCCCGCGGCTGGCGATGCGGTCGTTCGTGGCACTGATCGCCGGGTTCGCCGCGGCGATGCTGGTGACCGTGGGCTTCAGCCACTTCATGGACGCCGTGAACCTCTTCGAGTTGTCGAAGCTGAAGGCGGAACGCCCCAACACCAGCTTCATCTACAACCCGGACTGGTTCTCCTTCGTCGTCGCCCTGCTGGCCGGGGCTGCGGGGATGCTGTCGCTCACCTCGTCGAAGTCGGGCGCCCTCGTCGGCGTCGCCATCTCCGTGACGACGGTGCCCGCAGCGGCGAACGCGGCCGTCGCCTTCAGCTACAGCTACTACGGGCAGGCCTGGGGCTCGACCGAGCAGCTGCTGCTGAACCTGCTGGGCATCGTGCTGGCCGGGACGCTGACCCTGCTGGCGCAGAAGTTCTTCTGGGCCAGGAAGCGCCGTCGCGCCGCGGCCGTGGCGACCGGATGACACCGGCGCGGACCGAGTGACACCGGCGCGGACACACGGACGCCCGGTCCGGGACACAGGTCCCTGACCGGGCGTACGCACTCCTGCGGCGTGACTCAGCCGAGGGCGGACTTCACCACGTCGGCCAGCCGGCCGGCGACGCACCGGGCCTGCTCGATGTCGGCGGCCTCGACCATGACCCGCACGAGCGGCTCCGTGCCGGAGGGACGCAGCAGCACCCGGCCGGTGGAGCCGAGCTCGCGCTCGGCATCGGCGACCGCGTGCGACAGTTCGGCGGAGGTCTGCACCCGGGACCTGTCCACGTCGGGCACGTTCACGAGGACCTGCGGCAGGCGCTCCATCACGCCGGCCAGGTCTGCCAGCGTCCGGCCGGTCGCCGTGACCCGTGCCGCGAGCATCAGACCCGTCAGCGTGCCGTCGCCGGTCGTGGCGTGGTCGAGCACGATCACGTGGCCGGACTGCTCGCCGCCGAGGCCGAAGCCGTGCGCCTTCATCGCCTCCAGGACGTAGCGGTCGCCCACCGCCGTCTGCACCAGCTCGACGCCCTCGCGCTCCATCGCCAGCTTGAAGCCCAGATTGGACATCACGGTGGCGACCACGGTGTTGCCGCGCAGCGTTCCCGCCTCGCGCATGGCGAGCGCCAGCACGGCGAGGATCTGGTCCCCGTCGATCTCGTTGCCCTGCGCGTCCACCGCGAGGCACCGGTCGGCGTCGCCGTCGTGCGCGATGCCGAGGTCGGCGCCGTGCTCGACGACGGCGGCCTTCAGCAGCTCGAGGTGCGTGGATCCGCAGCCGTCGTTGATGTTGAGGCCGTCGGGCTCCGCGCCGATCGTGACGACCTCCGCACCTGCCCGCGCGAACGCCTCGGGCGAGACACGGGAGGCGGCGCCGTGTGCCTCGTCGAGGACGACCTTGAGTCCGTCGAGGCGGTTGGGCAGCACGGCGATGAGGTGGGCGACGTACTTGTCGAAGCCCTCGTCGTAGTCCGTCACCCGGCCGACGCCCGAGCCGGTCGGCCGGTCCCACGGCTCACCGGTGCGGTGCTGCTCGTAGACCTGCTCGATACGGTCCTCGAGCTCGTCCGCGAGCTTGTGGCCGCCGCGTGCGAAGAACTTGATGCCGTTGTCCGGCATGGCGTTGTGGCTCGCGGAGAGCATCACACCGAGGTCGGCGCCGAGGGCGCCGGTGAGGTACGCCACGGCCGGGGTCGGCAGTACGCCGACGCGCAGCACGTCGACACCCGCGCTCGCCAGGCCGGCCACGACGGCGGCCTCCAGGAACTCTCCGGATGCGCGGGGGTCACGGCCGACCACCGCGGTCGGGCGATGGCCCGCGAACGTGCCCGCTTCTGCCAGCACATGTGCCGCCGCGACCGACAGGCCGAGCGCGAGCTCTGCCGTCAGATCCGCGTTGGCGACGCCGCGTACACCGTCCGTACCGAAGAGTCGTCCCACTGTTGTTCCTCCGAGAATACTGAATGCTCGAACCATTGTTCGCCCGAGGCAGTCGATAGACGAACGCCCCGGCAGCACGGAGTGCCGCCGGGGCGAACGAAAAGCCGTACAGGATGTCTGCAGGCCAGCGCGCGATTTAGCGCTTGCTGTACTGCGGGGCCTTACGGGCCTTCTTGAGACCGGCCTTCTTGCGCTCGACCGCACGGTCGTCGCGGGAGAGGAAGCCGGCCTTCTTGAGGGCGCCGCGGTTGTTGTCCACGTCGGCCTCGTTCAGCGCGCGGGCCACACCGAGGCGCAGGGCGCCGGCCTGGCCGGACACGCCGCCACCCGAGATACGGGCGATGACGTCGTAGCGGTTGTCGAGCTCGAGCACCTTGAAGGGCTCGTTGACTTCCTGCTGGTGCACCTTGTTCGGGAAGTAGTCCTCGAGGGTGCGACCGTTGATCTTCCACTTGCCGGTGCCCGGAACGATCCGGACGCGGGCAATGGCGTTCTTGCGACGACCCAGGCCGGCGGCCGGCTGCGGGTCGCCGAAGCGGGACGCCATGGACTCGGTGGTGTACTCACCCTCGACGGGGGCGTCCGACTCGAAGGTGGTGACCTCCGCGTAGGTCTCTTCGCCCTCGACAGGGGTCTCAACAGTGGTCTCGGCCACGATGCTCCTCAGATTTCTTTTCGTCTTAGGGGGTGGCCGGAACTACTGCGCGACCTGGGTGATCTCGAACGGGACCGGCTGCTGAGCAGCGTGCGGGTGCTGGTCACCCGCGTAGATCTTCAGCTTCGAGAGCATCTGACGGCCCAGGGTGTTCTTGGGGATCATGCCCTTGATGGCCTTCTCCACAGCCTTCTCCGGGCTCTTGGCAAGAAGCTCGTCGTAGCGGACGGAACGCAGACCACCCGGGTAACCGGAGTGGCGGTACGCCATCTTCTGAGTCTTCTTGTTGCCGGAGAGGTGGACCTTCTCGGCGTTGATGATGATGACGAAGTCGCCCATGTCCATGTGCGGGGCATAGGTCGGCTTGTGCTTGCCCCGGAGGAGGTTCGCTGCCGTAGTCGCCAGACGGCCCAGGACGATGTCCTGCGCGTCGATGATGTGCCACTGGCGCGTGACATCGCCGGGCTTGGGGCTGTACGTACGCACGGTCGTAGCCTTCGCTTCTTCAGTGAGTGTGGTCCTGACAAGGCCACCCGGACGATCACGACAGCCCTGGCGGCACGCGGGGACGCAACCCGAATGCCTGCCGCTGGTCATCGGCCCGGTGGACCGGCGTAAGGGCCCCTCACGTGAGATAGAGCAAGCCAATACGCATAACGAACCAGCAGAATACCTGTCTGCCCCCTGGCGGGTCAAAACGGGTCCCCGGCCCCCGGCGCACCGGTGCCGGAATCCTTTCCCGGCGGGCTATCGCACCCGCTCCACCCGCCGCTCGTCCCACACCGGCTCCGGTGTCTCGCGGACGACCCCGTCCGAGCCGAAGACCAGGTACCGGTCGAAGGAGCGCGCGAACCAGCGGTCGTGCGTCACGGCCAGCACCGTGCCGTCGTAGGCCTCCAGTCCCTCCTGAAGCGCCTCCGCCGACTCCAGGTCCAGGTTGTCCGTCGGCTCGTCGAGCAGCAGGGCCGTGGTCCCCGCGAGCTCCAGCAACAGGATCTGGAAGCGCGCCTGCTGTCCGCCGGAGAGCTTCTCGAAGGGCTGGTCGCCCTGGCGCTCCAGTTCGTAGCGCCGCAGGACCGACATCGCCCCGCCCCGGTCCTTGGCATGCTCCGTCCACAGGATGTCGACGAGCGTGCGGCCGAGCAGCTCGGGGTGGGCGTGGGTCTGGGCGAAGTGCCCGGGGACGACCCGTGCACCCAGTTTCCACTCCCCCGTGTGGGCCACTGAGGCGTCGCCCGCCAGCAGCCGCAGGAAATGGGACTTGCCCGACCCGTTGGAACCGAGGACCGCCACCCGCTCCCCGTAGAAGACCTCCAGCGAGAAGGGTTTCATCAGACCGGACAGCTCCAGCCCCTCGCAGGTCAGCGCGCGCACACCGGTGCGTCCGCCCCGCAGCCGCATCCTGATGTCCTGCTCCCTCGGCGGCTCCGGCGGCGGGCCGGCCTCCTCGAACTTCTTGAAGCGGGTCTGCATCGCCCGGTACCGCGAAGCCATGTCCGGGCTGTTCGCCGCCTGCTGCCGCAGCCGCAGCACCAGCGCCTTCAGCCGGGCGTGCTCCTCGTCCCAGCGCCGCTTCAGCTCCTCGAAGCGCGCGAAGCGCTCCCGCCGCGCCTCGTGGAACGTGGCGAAGCCACCGCCGTGGATCCACACGTCCGACCCGGCCGGGCCCGGCTCCACCGCCACGATCCGCTCCGCGGCCCTCGCCAGCAGCTCCCGGTCGTGGGAGACGAACAGAACGGTCTTACGGGTCTCCTTCAGCCGGTCCTCGAGCCAGCGCTTGCCGGGCACGTCCAGATAGTTGTCCGGCTCGTCGAGCAGCAGCACCTCGTCGGGTCCGCGCAGCAGCGCCTCCAGCACGAGCCGCTTCTGCTCGCCCCCGGACAACGTCCGCACCTGGCGCCACTGCGCCTTCTCGTACGGCATTCCGAGCGCCGCGGTGGTGCACATGTCCCAGACGGTCTCCGCCTCGTACCCGCGCGCCTCCGCCCAGTCGCTCAGCGCCTGCGCGTACCGCATCTGCGCGACCTCGTCGTCGACCGTCATGATCGCGTGCTCCGCGGCGTCCACCGCGGCCGCCGCCTCCCTGATCCGTGGCTGGGCCACGGACACCAGGAGATCGCGGACGGTGCGCTCGTCGCGCACCGAGCCGACGAACTGCCGCATCACGCCGAGTCCGCCACTGACGCTCACCGAACCGCCGTGCGGCTGGATCTCCCCCGCGATCAGCCGCAGCAGCGTGGTCTTGCCGGCGCCGTTGGCCCCCACCAGCGCCGCCACCGCGCCCTCGCCGACCCGGAACGAGGCGTCGGCGAGGAGCGGACGCCCGTCCGGCAGGTAGTACTCGAGATGCGCGGCCTCTACATGTCCCATGCGGCCGATTCTGACTGCCGGGACCGGCTCCGCCCAACAGGTTTAGGATGCGCGGCATGAGCTTCGGGCAGGGGGGACCACAGTGGGGGTCCGACGGACAGGACCAGAACCCGTACAACCAGGGCCAGTTCGGACAGAACCAGTACGGCCGGGGACCGGGCCAGTACGGTCAGAACCAGTACGGACAGGACTCCTTCGATCCGTTCGGCGGCCGGTCGGGCAGTGACGGCACCCCTGACTGGGCCGCGCTCGCCGACGCTTCGGCCGCCCGTGCCCGCCGCAGGCGCTGGCTCATGGTCGGCGGCGGAGCACTCGCGACCGCGCTCATAGCCGGCGCTGTCGCCACCGCGATCGTCTCCTCCAACAAGGACGGCGACGGCACCGCCTCCGACAAGAGCAGCAGCCAACTTCCCGCGCCGCCGGACCTGCCGCAGAACACGACCGCGCCGGAGCCGTCCTTCTCCTCCGTGGCGCCGCTGCCGCCGCCGAACCCGAAGGACTTCATCTCCGAGCGCAAGAAGGACACCCTCCCGCTGAGCGCCGAGACGCTGTTCCCCGGCAAGAAGCTGACGATGGGCGACCGCGTCTACGACAAGGGCGCGCTGGCTCGCACCGGCAACTGCGCCTCCGCCGTCAAGGGCGCCCTGGCGACCGCCCTCGAAAGCAACGGCTGCGAGCAGGTCTTCCGGGCCACCTACAGCAAGGACGGCATCGCGGTCACCATCGCCGTGGCCACCTTCGAGAACGAGGCCAAGGCGAAGAAGGCCCTCCAGCAGGCGTCGGGCAGCGTCGTGCCGCTGCCGGGCGCGGGCGTGCCGGCGTTCTGCAAGGGCGGCCCGGTGTGCCGCTCCACCTTCAACGCCTACGGCCGCTACGCCTACTTCACGACCACCGGCTACACGCAGGCCAAGTCCGTCACGAAGAAGGACACCAAGGCCTTCCAGACCGGCGACGACCTGGGCGAGTTCACGTTCCGCCAGATCGTCCGCCGCGGCGAGGCACAGGCCTCCGCGGCGGCGTCCGCCCCGGCCGGATAGCCCGGCCGGCGGTGGCGCGCCGCAGGTCGCGCTGACGGCAACCCGCCCCGGACGCCTCACCGCCTGACCGGTACGCAGAAGGGGACGGGCGCCACCAGCGCCCGCCCCCTTCCGACACGACCTTCGCCGCGCCAAGTCGCCCGCACGCACCGGGGAACGCCGTCGGCCCTGTCGCCGACTCAGCAGCAGCCGGTCGCGAGAGGCAGCGAACGCCTGTTGCGCGCTTCCTTGTTGCGGGCGGCAAGCAACTCGTCGGCCGGGTAGCCGACTTCCTCCAGTGTGAGCCCGTGCGGCCGTACGACGTGGACCGCGGAGTCGCGCACACCGGCGGCCAGGACCTTCGCGGGCCACTCAACGGGCCGGTGACCGTCGCCGACGAACAGCAGCGCGCCGACCAGCGAGCGCACCATGTTGTGGCAGAAGGCGTCGGCCTTCACGGTCGCCGCGATGACGCCGGACGGGTCGCGTTCCCACGACAGCTGCTGGAGCGTGCGGATGGTCGTCGCGCCGTCGCGCTTCTTGCAGTACGCCGCGAAGTCGTGCTCCCCGACCAGCGCGGCCGAAGCCTCGTTCATGGCGTCCACGTCCAACGGCCAGTCGTGCCAGAGCACATGGCCGCGCAGCAGCGGGTCCACGCCACCCGGGTTGTCCGTCACCCGGTACGCGTAACGCCGCCAGATCGCCGAGAAGCGCGCGTTGAACCCCTCGGGCGCCTGCTCCACGCTCCAGATCCGCACATCGCGCGAGAGCCGGCCCGCCAGCCGCTTGAGCAGCTTCTCCCGGTGCTCCGCCCACAGCTCCACGGGCAGATCCACGTGCGCCACCTGGCCGCGCGCGTGCACCCCGGCGTCGGTGCGTCCGGCGACGGTCAGCTCGTACGTCGTCCGCGAGCGCGTGACCGTGCGCAGGGCGTCCTCGATGTCGCCCTGCACGGTCCGCCGGCCGCCGGCCTGCTTCGCCCAGCCGGAGAAGTCCTTGCCGTCGTACGAAAGATCCAGCCGCACCCGTACGAAGCCGGGCTCCACCTCGTCGCTCACGCGATCCATCCTCTCAACTCACGCGGAACGGGCCCGCCCCCAGTGGGGAACGGGCCCGCTCGACGAACCTGAAATCAGGCTCAGGCGTCCTTCGACTCCTCGGCCGGAGCCTCGTCGGCCTTGGCCTCGGCGGCCTCGTCCTTCTTGAGGGCGTCTTCCTTGACCGCGCGCTTCGCAGCGGCCTCGGCCTCGGCGACGGTCGCCTTCTTCGCGATCTCGCCCTCGACGAGCTCGATCACGGCCATCGGGGCGTTGTCGCCACGACGGTTGCCGATCTTGGTGATACGGGTGTAGCCACCCGGACGCTCGGCGTAACGCGGAGCGATCTCGGTGAAGAGCGTGTGCACGATGCCCTTGTCCGTGATCGTCTGCAGCACCAGACGACGGTTGTGGATGTCGCCCTTCTTCGCCTTGGTGATCAGGCGC
Organism: Streptomyces sp. WAC00040; assembly: GCF_056835925.1. NCBI lineage: Bacteria > Bacillati > Actinomycetota > Actinomycetes > Kitasatosporales > Streptomycetaceae > Streptomyces > Streptomyces sp. WAC00040. The sequence goes on along the minus strand of NZ_JAKQZE010000001.1, from coordinate 2,390,482 downwards.
TCGGCGACCGGACGCAGGCGGCGGGCCTTGGCCTCGGTCGTGGTGATGCGGCCGTGCTCGAACAGCGACTTCGCCAGGTTCGCGAGAAGAAGCTTCTCGTGAGCGGCGCTGCCACCGAAACGGGCTCCCTTGGTGGGACGCGGCATGGGGTTTCTCCTTGTGATCTGCACCGGCCGTATCAGGTACCGGTGTCAGTTCCCTCCTGGCGGTCGCCGGAGGGTGCGCGGGGAGCCGGGGCTCCCCGCAAGCCTTCTCAGTACTGCTCGGTCTCGACGAAGCCCGCGTCCGCGTCGTCGTCGGCGCCGAAGGCGTCGGCGGCGGCGGTCGGGTCGAATCCGGGCGGGCTGTCCTTGAGGGCCAGGCCCATGCCGGCCAGCTTCGCCTTGACCTCGTCGATCGACTTCGCACCGAAGTTGCGGATGTCGAGCAGGTCGGCCTCGGAGCGCGCCACGAGCTCACCCACGGAGTGGATGCCCTCACGCTTGAGGCAGTTGTACGAACGAACGGTGAGCTCGAGCTCCTCGATCGGCAGCGCCAGGTCGGCGGCAAGGGCGGCGTCCGTGGGGGACGGGCCCATGTCGATGCCCTCGGCGTCGATGTTGAGCTCGCGGGCCAGACCGAACAGCTCGACCAGGGTCTTACCGGCGGACGCCATGGCGTCACGCGGGCGCATGGCCTGCTTGGTCTCGACGTCGACGATCAGCTTGTCGAAGTCGGTGCGCTGCTCGACTCGGGTCGCCTCGACCTTGTAGGTGACCTTGAGGACCGGCGAGTAGATGGAGTCGACCGGAATACGGCCGATCTCCTGGCCCACCTGCTTGTTCTGCACGGCGGAGACGTAGCCGCGACCGCGCTCGACGGTCAGCTCCATCTCCAGCTTGCCCTTGCCGTTCAGCGTGGCGAGCACCAGGTCGGGGTTGTGCACCTCGACACCGGCCGGCGGGGCGATGTCAGCAGCGGTGACCAGGCCGGGACCCTGCTTGCGCAGGTACATCACGACCGGCTCGTCGTGCTCCGAGGAGACGACCAGCTGCTTGATGTTCAGGATGAGGTCGGTGACGTCCTCCTTGACGCCCGGCACGGTGGTGAACTCGTGCAGGACACCGTCGATGCGGATGGACGTGACGGCCGCACCCGGGATCGAGGAGAGGAGCGTACGGCGGAGCGAGTTGCCGAGGGTGTAACCGAAGCCCGGCTCGAGGGGCTCGATCACGAACCGCGAGCGGTACTCGTCGACGACCTCTTCGGTCAGCGAGGGACGCTGAGCGATAAGCATGGTGTGTTTCCTTCAGTCATGGATGCCCGCTATTTGACACCCGACAGGTACTGCGTACTGCAAGGGTACGGGCGGTACGCCCCACATGGGACCTACCGCCCGAAAGCCCTACGTCGACCCGGATGCGCCACGCACCCAGGGTCAGACGCGCCTCCGCTTGGGGGGACGGCAGCCGTTGTGCGGCGTGGGGGTGACGTCCTGGATCGAGCCGACCTCGAGGCCGGTGGCCTGGAGGGAGCGGATCGCGGTCTCACGGCCGGAGCCGGGACCCTTGACGAAGACGTCGACCTTGCGCATGCCGTGCTCCTGCGCGCGGCGGGCGGCCGACTCGGCGGCCATCTGCGCGGCGAAGGGGGTGGACTTGCGCGAGCCCTTGAAGCCGACGTGGCCGGCGGAGGCCCAGGAGATCACGTTGCCGCTCGGGTCCGTGATGGACACGATCGTGTTGTTGAACGTGCTCTTGATGTGCGCGTGGCCGTGAGCGACGTTCTTCTTTTCCTTGCGGCGCACCTTCTTGGCAGCGCCCTGACGACCCTTGGGGGGCATCTATTACTCCTACGGGGAGGTGGTCGGTCCTACAGCGAAGACCGCTTGGTAAAGCGTCCGCTGAGGACTACTTCTTGCCCGGCTTCTTCTTACCGGCGATGGCGCGACGCGGGCCCTTGCGGGTACGGGCGTTCGTGCTGGTCCGCTGTCCGTGCACGGGCAGGCCACGACGGTGACGGATGCCCTGGTAGCACTGGATCTCGATCTTGCGGCGAATGTCGCCCTGGATCTCGCGGCGGAGGTCGCCCTCGGTCTGGAGGTTGGCGTCCACGTACTCGCGGATCTTGACCAGGTCCTCTTCGGCCAGGTCACGAACGCGGGTGTTCGGGTTCACGCCGGTCGAGGCGAGGATCTCCTTGGACCGGGTACGCCCGATACCGAAGACGTAGGTGAGTGCGATCTCCACACGCTTCTCGCGCGGGATGTCAACACCGGAAACGCGTGCCATTCAATGGCTCCTGTGTGTTCGGGGGTCTGCCACAGAACCGCTCCCCGTTCGCCGTATGAGGTACGAGCGAGGTCCCCGGCCCCCGCCGGAGGTGCCGCCGACCCTTGCGGGCTGGGCGGGTTCTGCGTATGTACGTATTGCTTGCGTCGCGCGAAGAACTGCGGGTGCAGGTCGGTCGGCGTGCGTCAGCCCTGGCGCTGCTTGTGGCGCAGGTTGTCGCAGATGACCATGACCCGGCCGTGACGGCGGATCACCTTGCACTTGTCGCAGATCTTCTTGACGCTCGGCTTGACCTTCATGGGATGTGAGGTTCTCCGGGTCAGTGCCGACACCCCGCGAGGGGGGTGCGACAAGATCTACTTGTACCGGTAGACGATCCGGCCACGCGTCAGGTCGTACGGAGAGAGCTCCACGACGACCCGGTCGTCCGGGAGGATACGGATGTAGTGCATCCGCATCTTGCCGGAGATGTGCGCGAGGACCTTGTGACCGTTCTGGAGCTCCACCTTGAACATGGCGTTCGGGAGGGACTCGATCACGGTGCCCTCGATTTCGATGGCACCTTGCTTCTTGGCCACGCTTCGCCTTTCGAATCGGCTACCTTGATCGACTCCCGCACCGCGTGCGGACACACGGGTACACGAGAGCCGACGCATCAGTCTACGTCAGGCCATTCGAAAAGACGAATCCGGCAAGTGTGCCCAACGTGAGAGATCCTTAAGCGGCGCGCGCGCCGCGAAGACGCGCCACAGCCGCCATGCGTCATGCCAGCGGGTCCGGCGCCGCCGTGATGCCAAGCTCCGCCAGCTTCGCCTTGCCGCCGTCGTGGGCAGTCAGCACGAGTGGACCCTCCTCCGTCAGCGCGACCGAGTGCTCCCAGTGCGAGGACCAGGTGCCGTCGGTGGTGATGACCGTCCAGTCGTCGGAGAGGACCTCCGTGTGCGGCGTACCGAGCGACACCATCGGCTCGATGGCCAGACAGAAACCGGGGACCAGCTTCGGACCCTTGCCTCGCTTGCGCGAGACGTAGTTCAGCAGGTGGGGGTCCATGTGCATCTCGGTGCCGATGCCGTGGCCGCCGTAGTCCTCGATGATCCCGTACTTACCGGTCGCGGGACGCGGCTGGCGGCGGATGTAGGTCTCGATGGCACGGGAGACGTCGACGAGCCGGTTGCCGTTCTTCATCGCGGCGATGCCGGCCCACATCGACTCCTCGGTCACGCGGGACAGCTCGAGGAGTTCCGGAGCGTGGCCACTGCCCACGAAGGCCGTGTAGGCGGCGTCGCCGTGCCAGCCGTCGACGATCGCGCCGCAGTCGATGGAGATGATGTCGCCGTCCTTGAGGACGGTCGCCTCGTCCGGGATGCCGTGGACGACGACCTCGTTGACCGAGGTGCAGATCGTCGCGGGAAAACCCCCGTAGCCGAGGAAGTTCGACTTCGCGCCGTGGTCCGCGATCACCTTGCGGGCGACCTCGTCGAGGTCCTTGGTCGTGGCGCCGGGCACCGCGGCCTCACGGGTCGCGTCGTGGATGGCGGCGACGACCAGTCCCGCCTCGCGCATCTTCGCGATCTGCTCGGGAGTCTTGATCTGCACCATTGCGGCGGGCGCCTTTCTGGACAAGTGGTTCCGGGCTTATCAACGATACGGCCGCGGCGTCCGAAGGACACCGCGGCCGTAACTCTGGGGTAACTGTCTCGCGGGTGCTCAGGCCTGGGCGGCCTTGTCCACCTGGAGGGCCTCCATCGCCCGAGCGGTCACATCGGTGACCTTGCCGAGCGCGGAGATGGTGACCACCAGGCCCTGCGACCTGTAGTAGTCGATGATCGGCTCGGTCTGCGTGTGGTAGACCTCGAGCCGCTTGCGGACCGTCTCCTCCGAGTCGTCGTCGCGCTGGTACAGCTCGCCGCCGCACTCGTCGCAGACGCCCTCGGTCTTGGCCGGGGAGTACGTCACGTGGAAGACGTGCGCGCTGTTGCTGCGGCACACACGACGTCCGGCGATCCGCTTGACGACCTCGTCCTCGGGGACCTCCAGGTCGAGCACGGCGTCCAGCTGGACACCCTCGCCCTTGAGCATCTCGTCCAGCGCCTCGGCCTGGCCCACGTTGCGCGGGAAGCCGTCGAGCAGGAAGCCGCCCACGGCGTCCGGCTGGGACATGCGGTCCTTTGCCATCCCGATCGTCACCTCGTCGGGGACCAGGTTGCCGGCGTCCATGTACGACTTGGCCTGCTTCCCCAGCTCGGTGCCCTGGGAGATGTTGGCGCGGAACAGGTCGCCCGTGGAGATGTGCGGGATCGACAGGTTCTTGGCGAGGAACGCTGCCTGCGTCCCTTTCCCGGCACCGGGCGGTCCGACGAGGACGATTCGCATCAGCGGAGGAACCCTTCGTAATTGCGCTGCTGGAGCTGGCTCTCGATCTGCTTCACGGTCTCCAGACCCACACCCACGATGATGAGGATGCTCGTCCCGCCGAACGGGAAGTTCTGGTTCGCGCCGCCGAAGCCTGCCAACGCCATCGTCGGGACAAGAGCAATCAGACCCAGGTACAGCGAGCCCGGCCAAGTGATCCTGTTGAGCACGTAGCTCAGATACTCGGCAGTAGGTCGACCGGCCCGGATACCCGGGATGAAGCCACCATACTTCTTCATGTTGTCCGCGACTTCCTCGGGGTTGAACGAGATCGCCACATAGAAGAAGGCGAAGAACACGATCAGAAGGAAGTACGTGACGATGTAGTAGGGGTGGTCGCCCTTGACGAAGTGGGCTTCGATCCAGGTTTTCCAGCCCGACTGCGAGTTCGAGAACTGCGCGACGAGCGCCGGGATGTAGAGCAGCGACGAGGCGAAGATGACGGGAATCACACCCGCCTGGTTCACCTTGAGCGGGATGTATGTGGACGTACCGCCGTACGACCTGCGACCGATCATCCGCTTCGCGTACTGCACCGGGATGCGCCGCTGGGCCTGCTCGACGAAGACGACCAGCCCCACCATCACGAAGCCGATCAGGATGACCGTGCCGAACTCGATCCAGCCCTGGGCGAGCTTGCCGCTCTCCTTGATCGCCCACAGGGCGCCCGGGAAGCCGGCGGCGATCGAGATGAACATCAGGATCGACATGCCGTTGCCGATGCCGCGGTCGGTGATGAGCTCACCGAGCCACATGACGGCAGCGGTACCGGCGGTCATGGTGACGACCATCACGATGGTGGTGAAGATCGACCGGTCCGGCACGATCTCGTTACCGACCGGGCAGCTGGCGAAGAGCGCGCCGCTCCGGGCGGTGGCGACGAGGCCGGTGCCCTGCAGCACCGCGAGCGCCACCGTCAGGTAACGCGTGTACTGCGTGATCTTCGCCGTGCCGGACTGACCCTCCTTCTTGAGGGCCTCCAGCCGCGGGATGACCACGGTCAGCAGCTGCAGGATGATGCTCGCCGTGATGTACGGCATGATGCCGAGCGCGAAGATGGTGATCTGCAGCAGCGCTCCGCCGCTGAACATGTTCACCAGCCCGAACAGGCTGTTGTTGCCCTTCGTGGCCGCGTCGACACAGATCTGGACATTCTGATAACTGACGCCGGGTACCGGGATGTGTGACCCGAGTCGGTACAGAACGATGATGGCCAGTGTGAAGAGCAGCTTCTTGCGCAGGTCGGGCGTCTTGAACGCCCGGGCGAACGCGGTGAGCACGGTGCCTCCTGCGACCCCCGCGCTACTGCGTCAGAGGTGACGGTCTTGAGGATCGACGAATACGTATCAGGCAAAATCCGCACGGGGCGCCAGTAGGCACACCGGGCTGAAGTTAACAACGCACGACACCTTACCGGCGACCGTGCCCCCCAAGGAACGACCAACCGGGGATGCCCCTTATGAGAGGCATCCCCGGTCGGATGTTCAAGCCATCGAGTCGTCTCAGACGAGCTCGGTGACGGTGCCGCCGGCGGCGGCAATCTTCTCCTTGGCGGAACCGGAGACGGCGTCGACCGTCACCTGCAGCGCCACGGAGATCTCGCCCTGGCCCAGGACCTTGACGAGGCTGTTCTTGCGCACGGCACCCTTGTCGACCAGGTCGGCAACGGTGACCTCGCCACCCTCGGGGTAGAGGGCCGCGAGCTTGTCCAGGTTCACGACCTGGTACTCGGTGCGGAACGGGTTCTTGAAGCCCTTGAGCTTCGGGAGACGCATGTGGAGGGGCATCTGCCCACCCTCGAAGCGCTCCGGAACCTGGTAACGGGCCTTGGTGCCCTTGGTACCACGACCGGCCGTCTTACCCTTCGACGCCTCACCACGACCCACACGGGTCTTTGCGGTCTTGGCGCCCGGGGCGGGACGGAGGTTGTGGACCTTCAGCGGGTTCTGCTCCGCCATGTCAGTCGACCTCCTCGACCGTCACGAGGTGGCGGACGGTGTGCACCATTCCGCGGAACTCGGGGCGGTCCTCCTTGACGACCACGTCGTTCAGGCGCTTGAGCCCGAGCGAACGCAGGGTGTCACGGTGGTTCTGCTTGCTGCCGATGTACGACTTCGTCTGCGTGATCTTGAGGCGGGCCATTACGCACCCGCTCCCGCACGCGCACGGAGCAGAGCCGCGGGGGCGACGTCCTCGAGGGGCAGACCACGGCGAGCCGCGATCTCCTCGGGACGCTGCAGGCCCTTGAGGGCCGCCACGGTCGCGTGCACGATGTTGATCGCGTTGTCCGAGCCGAGCGACTTCGACAGGATGTCGTGCACGCCCGCGCACTCGAGCACGGCGCGCACCGGGCCACCGGCGATAACACCGGTACCGGGGGAAGCCGGCTTGAGCAGGACGACGCCGGCAGCCTTCTCACCCTGGATCGGGTGCGGGATGGTGCCCTGGATACGGGGGACCTTGAAGAAGTGCTTCTTGGCCTCCTCAACACCCTTGGCGATGGCGGCCGGCACCTCCTTGGCCTTGCCGTAACCGACACCTACGGTGCCGTCACCGTCACCCACCACGACGAGCGCGGTGAAGCTGAAGCGACGACCACCCTTGACAACCTTGGCGACGCGGTTGATCGCGACAACGCGCTCAACGTACGCGGTCTTCTCGGCGGCAGCTGCGCCACCGTCGCGACCCTTCCGGTCCCGCCGCTCGCCGCCACCGGCACCGCTTCCGCGGCGCTGGGGTCCAGCCATTGGATCTACCTCTCTCTGTTACGTCCGTTAGTCCCGGAACCGGGGCTCAGAACTTCAGCCCGGCTTCGCGGGCGGCGTCAGCCAGAGCGGCAATGCGCCCGGCGTACCTGTTGCCACCACGGTCGAACACGACGGCCTCGACGCCGGCGGCCTTGGCGCGCTCGGCGACCAGGGAACCGACCTGCTTGGCCTGGGCGCTCTTGTCGCCCTCGCCACCGCGGATCGAGGTGTCCAGGGTCGACGCCGACGCGAGCGTGTGGCCCGCGATGTCGTCGATGACCTGGGCCACGATGTGGCGGTTGGAACGCGTCACGACCAGGCGCGGACGCTCCGGCGTACCGGAGACGTTCTTGCGGACGCGGATGTGGCGGCGCTTGATGGCGGCGCGCTTGTACGCGTCGCCCTTGGCAATCTTCACACCGTATGCCATGGCTTACTTACCCGCCTTTCCGACCTTGCGGCGGATGACCTCGCCCGCGTACTTCACGCCCTTGGCCTTGTACGGGTCGGGCTTGCGCAGCTTGCGGATGTTCGCGGCGACCTCGCCGACCTTCTGCTTGTCGATGCCCTCGACCGAGAACTTGGTCGGCGACTCGACCTTGAAGGAGATGCCTTCCGGCGCCTCCACCAGGATCGGGTGGCTGTAACCGAGCTGGAACTCCAGGTTGGAGCCCTTCGCGGCGACGCGGTAACCGACACCGCTGATCTCGAGCGCCTTGGTGTATCCCTGGGTCACACCGGTGATCATGTTCGCCACCAGCGTGCGGGACAGGCCGTGCAGGGCCTTGTTCTGACGCTCGTCGTTGGGACGGGTGACGTTGAGCACGCCCTCCTCGCCCTTAACAATCTCGATCGGCGCAGCGACGGTGTGCGTGAGGGAGCCCTTCGGACCCTTCACCGCGACCGTGCGGCCATCGATGGTGACGTCCACACCGGCGGGAACCTGGATGGGGAGCTTGCCGATTCGCGACATGAGCTTTTCCTCCGTTCCCGACTACCAGACGTAGGCGAGGACTTCCCCACCCACGCCCTTCTTCTGCGCCTGCTGGCCGGTCAGGAGACCGTGGGACGTGGAGATGATCGCCACGCCCAGGCCGCCGAGAACCTTCGGCAGGTTGGTGGACTTCGCGTAAACACGCAGACCCGGCTTGGAGATGCGCTTGATGCCGGCGATCGAACGCTCACGGTTCGGGCCGAACTTCAGCTCGAGGACGAGGTTCTTGCCGACCTCGGCGTCCTCGACCTTCCAGCCGGTGATGAAACCCTCCTGCTGGAGGATCTCGGCGATGTGCGACTTGATCTTGCTGTGCGGCATCACGACAGAGTCGTGGTACGCCGAGTTCGCGTTACGCAGACGCGTCAGCATGTCTGCGATCGGATCAGTCATGGTCATGAATTGGCCTTCGGCCTCTCTCGCCGGGGTTTCCTGTATGCGCCATCCCTCTCCCCACACAGGGGCGGGACGGGTGCGGCGCGGGGACCTACGGCGTAGTAAGTCGTACGGGCGGCAGACGCCCAACCCTCCTAGCCTAAGCCATGGAGAGAAGGGCCCCTGCCAACCCTCTGCTTACCGAGAGACTCCGGTTGTCCCGATTAAGGGGACTACCAGGAGCTCTTGGTCACGCCCGGCAGCTCGCCACGGTGAGCCATCTCACGAAGGCACACGCGGCACAGGCCGAACTTGCGGTACACGGAGTGCGGGCGGCCGCAGCGCTGGCAGCGGGTGTACGCACGCACACCGAACTTGGGCTTACGAGCAGCCTTGGCAATAAGAGCCTTCTTCGCCATCTCGCTTACGCCTCCTTGAACGGGAAGCCGAGGTGACGCAGAAGGGCACGGCCCTCGTCGTCGTTGGTCGCCGTGGTCACCACGGTGATGTCCATACCCCGGACGCGGTCGATCTTGTCCTGGTCGATCTCGTGGAACATGACCTGCTCCGTGAGACCGAAGGTGTAGTTGCCACGGCCGTCGAACTGCTTGGGGGACAGACCACGGAAGTCGCGGATGCGCGGAAGCGCGAGCGACAGGGTGCGGTCCAGGAACTCCCACATGCGGTCGCCACGAAGCGTGACGTGGGCACCGATCGGCTGACCCTCACGCAGCTTGAACTGCGCGATGGACTTACGGGCCTTGGTGACGGCCGGCTTCTGGCCGGTGATCGTGGTGAGGTCGCGAATCGCGCCGTCGATCAGCTTGGAGTCGCGGGCGGCGTCGCCCACACCCATGTTGACCACGATCTTGACGAGGCCCGGGACCTGCATGACGTTCTCGTAGGAGAACTCCTCACGCAGCTTGCCCGCGATCTCCTCGCGGTACTTCGTCTTGAGACGCGGAGTGGTGGTGGTAGCCATCAGATGTCCTCACCCGTCCGCTTGGCAACGCGGATCTTGTTGCCCTCGTCGTCGAAGCGGAAACCGACGCGGGTCACGACCTTCTTGCCGTCCTTCTCCACGACGAGCTGAACATTGCTCACGTGAATGGGGGCCTCGGTCGTGACGATGCCACCGGTCTGCGAACCACGAGCGGTCTGGCCGGCCTTGGTGTGCTTCTTGACCCGGTTGACACCCTCGACCAGGACGCGGTCCTCGCGGGGGAAGGCCTGAATGACCTTGCCCTGCTTGCCCTTGTCCTTACCGGTGATGACCTGAACCAGGTCGCCCTTCTTGATCTTCATGCTTACAGCACCTCCGGCGCGAGCGAGATGATCTTCATGAACTTCTTCTCGCGCAGCTCACGGCCCACCGGGCCGAAGATACGGGTGCCGCGAGGGTCGCCGTCGTTCTTCAGAATGACGGCGGCGTTCTCGTCGAAGCGGATGTACGAGCCGTCCTGACGACGACGCTCCTTGACGGTGCGAACGATGACCGCCTTGACGACGTCACCCTTCTTCACGTTGCCACCGGGGATCGCGTCCTTGACGGTGGCGACGATGACGTCACCGATGCCCGCGTAGCGGCGACCGGAGCCACCGAGAACACGGATGCAAAGGATCTCCTTGGCACCAGTGTTGTCGGCGACGCGCAGTCGCGACTCCTGCTGGATCACGTCTATCTCCTGATTGTCTGCCGGTTCCCGGCGGGGGCTCCCTCTTACGAGGAAAGACCCCCACCGAGCCTGGCGGAACGAACTCGAAGGGTTACCCCTTCAAGCAATTACTTGGCCTTCTCGAGGATCTCGACGATGCGCCAGCGCTTGGTCGCCGACAGCGGACGCGTCTCCATGATGAGGACGCGGTCGCCGACGCCGGCAGCGTTCTGCTCGTCGTGCGCCTTGAGCTTGTTGGTACGGCGGATGACCTTGCCGTACAGCGCGTGCTTCACGCGGTCCTCGACGGCGACGACGACGGTCTTGTCCATCTTGTCGCTGACGACGAGACCCTCACGGGTCTTGCGGTAACCGCGGGCGGTCTTGTCTTCAGTCACGTTGCTCTCGCTCATCAGGCGCTCTCCACCGTCTCGATGCCCAGCTCGCGCTCACGCATCAGGGTGTAGATCCGGGCGATGTCCTTGCGGACGGCCTTCAGCCGGCCGTGGTTCTCGAGCTGACCCGTCGCCGCCTGGAAGCGGAGGTTGAACAGCTCTTCCTTGGCCTCGCGGAGCTTGGCAACAAGCTCCTCGTTGCCCAGTTCGCGCAGCTCGGACGCCTTGGTACCGGCCGACATCACGCTTCACCTGCCTCGCGCTTGACGATCCGGCACTTCATCGGCAGCTTGTGGGCCGCGCGAGTCAGAGCCTCACGTGCAATCTTCTCGTTCGGGTAGGACAGCTCGAACATGACCCGGCCCGGGTGCACGTTCGCGACCCACCACTCGGGGGAACCCTTACCGGAACCCATGCGGGTCTCGGCGGGCTTCTTGGTCAGCGGGCGGTCCGGGTAGATGTTGATCCAGACCTTGCCGCCACGCTTGATGTGGCGGGTCATCGCGATACGAGCCGCCTCGATCTGGCGGTTGGTCACGTACGCCGGAGTCATGGCCTGGATGCCGTACTCGCCGAACGCAACCGTCGTACCACCCTTGGCCATACCGCGGCGCTTCGGGTGGTGCTGCTTGCGGTGCTTGACCCTACGGGGGATCAGCATTTCGGTCAGGCCTCCGTTCCGGTGCTCTCAGCAGCCGGAGCGGCGGCGGGAGCGTCGGCCTTGGGGGCCTCGGCAGCCGGAGCCTGCTGCGGCTTGCGACCGCGACCGCCACGCTCGCCACCGCGGCCACCACGGGCCGGGCGGTCAGCGCCACCACGGGCCGGGCGGTTGCCGGCGCGGGCAGCAGCGTTCTCGGCGCGGACCTCGGCGATGTTCTTGACGTCGCCCTTGTAGATCCAGACCTTCACGCCGATGCGGCCGAAGGTGGTCTTGGCCTCGAAGAAGCCGTACTCGACGTTCGCGCGCAGCGTGTGCAGCGGCACACGACCCTCGCGGTAGAACTCCGAGCGGGACATCTCGGCGCCGCCGAGACGGCCGCCACACTGGATCTTGATGCCCTTGGCGCCGGCCTTCATCGCCGACTGCATGCTCTTACGCATGGCGCGGCGGAAGGAGACGCGGGAGGACAGCTGCTCGGCAACGGCCTGGGCCACGAGCTGAGCGTCGACCTCGGGGTTCTTGACCTCGAGGATGTTCAGCTGGACCTGCTTGCCCGTGAGCTTCTCGAGGTCGCCGCGGATGCGGTCGGCCTCGGCGCCACGGCGGCCGATGACGATGCCGGGACGCGCGGTGTGGATGTCCACCCGCACGCGGTCACGGGTGCGCTCGATCTCGACCTTCGAGATGCCCGCGCGCTCCATGCCGGACGTCATCATCCGACGGATGGCGACGTCTTCCTTGACGTAGTCCTTGTACAGCTTGTCGGCGTACCAGCGGGACTTGAAGTCCGTGGTGATACCGAGCCGGAACCCGTGCGGGTTTACCTTCTGGCCCATTACCGGGTTCCTTCCTTGCTGCTGACGACCACGGTGATGTGGCTGGTCCGCTTACGGATCCGGTAGGCACGGCCCTGAGCACGCGGACGGAACCGCTTCAGGGTCGGACCCTCGTCCACGTACGCCTCGCTGATGACCAGCGAAGAGGCGTCGGTGTGGTCGTAGTTGTGCGCGGCGTTGGCAATGGCGCTGTCCAGCACCTTGCCGACCGGCACGCTCGCGGCCTGCGGGGCGAAACGCAGGACCGCCTGAGCCTCCGTGGCATCCATGCCACGGATGAGGTCCACCACTCGGCGGGCCTTCATGGGCGTGACGCGGATGTACCGCGCCTGGGCCCTGGCTTCCATGGTTGTCCCTTCGGTGTAAGTCATTAGTCGTTCCACCCCGCGGTTAGCGGCGCTTCGACTTCCGGTCGTCCTTGACGTGGCCGCGGAAGGTGCGAGTCGGCGAGAACTCGCCGAGCTTGTGGCCGACCATGGACTCGGTGACGAACACCGGGACGTGGGTCTTGCCGTTGTGCACCGCGATCGTGTGGCCGAGCATGGCCGGGATGATCATCGAGCGACGGGACCAGGTCTTGATGACGTTCTTGGTGCCGGCTTCGTTCTGGGCGTCCACCTTCTTGATCAGGTGGTCGTCGACGAAGGGCCCCTTCTTGAGACTGCGCGGCATCTAAACCCGCTCCTAGCGCTTCTTGTTCGTCTTGCGGCGGCGGACGATGTACTTGTTCGAAGCCTTCTTCGGCGAACGAGTACGACCCTCCTTCTGACCCCACGGGGAGACCGGGTGGCGACCACCGGAGGTCTTGCCCTCACCACCACCGTGCGGGTGGTCAACCGGGTTCATCGCGACACCGCGGACGGTCGGGCGGACGCCCTTCCAGCGCAGGCGGCCGGCCTTGCCCCAGTTGATGTTCGACTGCTCGGCGTTGCCGACCTCGCCGACCGTGGCGCGGCAGCGGATGTCGACCAGGCGAATCTCACCGGACGGCATACGCAGGTGGGCCATCTGGCCCTCCTTCGCCAGCAGCTGCACGGAGGCACCCGCGGAGCGGGCGAACTTCGCGCCGCCGCCGGGCCGCAGCTCGATGGCGTGGATGGTCGTACCGACCGGGATGTTGCGCAGCGCCAGGTTGTTACCGGGCTTGATGTCGGCGCCGGGGCCGTTCTCGACCCGGTCGCCCTGGCTCAGGCCACGGGGGGCGATGATGTAGCGCTTCTCGCCGTCTGCGTAGTGCAGGAGCGCGATGCGCGCGGTGCGGTTGGGGTCGTACTCGATGTGAGCGACCTTCGCCGGCACGCCGTCCTTGTCGTGACGACGGAAGTCGATCAGGCGGTAGGCGCGCTTGTGGCCACCGCCCTGGTGACGGACGGTCACACGACCGGTGTTGTTACGGCCGCCCTTGCTGTGCAGGGGGCGGACCAGCGACTTCTCCGGCGTGGACCGCGTGATCTCGACGAAGTCGGCGACGCTGGAGCCACGACGGCCCGGAGTCGTCGGCTTGTACTTGCGGATACCCATTGTCTCTCAGTCCTCGGAAACTATTCCGAAATCTGGACGATCTCGACCGCCGTCAGGCGGTCGGACCGCCGAAGATGTCGATACGGTCGCCCTCGGCAAGGGTCACGATGGCGCGCTTGGTGTTGGCGCGCTTGCCGAAACCGGTGCGGGTGCGCTTGCGCTTGCCCTGACGGTTGATCGTGTTGACCCCGGTGACCTTGACCGAGAAGACCGCCTCGACGGCCTGCTTGATCTGGGTCTTGTTGGAGCCAGGCGCGACGATGAACGTGTACTTGTTCTCGTCGAGCAGGGCGTAGCTCTTCTCGGACACAACCGGCTTGACGAGAACGTCGCGCGGGTCCGTGAAGGTCTTGCTGGTAACGGTCGCCTCGGACATCAGACGTCGCTCCCTTCGGTCTCAGCGGCCTTGGGGCCAGACACGAAGGACTCGAAGGCGGCCTTGGTGAAGACCACGTCGTCGGAGACGAGCACGTCGTACGTGTTCAGCTGGCCCGGCTCCAGGATGTGCACCTGGGGCAGGTTGCGGGCGGACAGCCACGCGGCCTCGTCGGCGCGGTCGACGACCAGGAGCAGGTTCTTGCGCTCACTGATCTTGCCGAACAGCGTCTTCGCTGCCTTGGTGGAGACCTCGCCCTCGACCACGCCGGAGACGACGTGGATACGGGAGTGACGGGCCCGGTCGGTGAGGGCACCGCGCAGGGCGGCGGCCTTCATCTTCTTCGGGGTCCGCTGCGAGTAGTCACGCGGCACGGGGCCGTGGACGACGCCACCGCCGGCGAACTGAGGCGCACGAGTCGAACCCTGACGGGCGCGGCCGGTGCCCTTCTGGCGGTAAGGCTTCTTGCCACCACCGCGGACCTCGCCACGCGTCTTGACCTTGTGCGTGCCCTGACGGGCGGCGGCCAGCTGCGCGACGACGACCTGGTGGATCAGCGGGATGCTGACCTTGGCGTCGAAGATCTCGGCCGGGAGCTCAACGGTCCCGGACTTGTCGCCCGCGGGCGACAGGATGTCAATGGTGCTCATAGTCCTCAGGCCCCCTTGGCCGCAGTGCGGACCAGGACCAGGCCGCCGTTCGGACCAGGAACTGCGCCCTTGATGAGGAGCAGGCCCTTCTCCGCGTCAACGGCGTGAACGGTCAGGTTCTGGGTGGTGACCCGCTCGTTGCCCATGCGGCCCGCCATGCGGAGGCCCTTGAACACACGGCCCGGGGTGGCGCAGCCACCGATGGAGCCGGGAGAGCGGTGCTTGCGCTGGGTGCCGTGACCGGCGCCGAGGCCCTTGAAGTTGTGACGCTTCATGACACCGGCGAAGCCCTTGCCCTTGCTCTTGCCCGTGACGTCTACCTTGACGCCGGACTCGAACACCTCGGCAGTGATCTCCTGGCCCAGCGTGTACTCGCTGGCGTCAGGGGTGCGGAGCTCCACCAGGTGGCGGCGGGGGGTCACGTCGGCCTTGGCGAAGTGGCCCTTGAGGGGCTTGTTCACCTTGCGAGGGTCGATCTCGCCGAAGGCGATCTGGACCGACTCGTAGCCGTCGATGTCATTCGTACGGACCTGGGTAACGACACAGGGCCCGGCCTTGACGACGGTCACCGGGACGACACGGTTGTTCTCGTCCCAGACCTGGGTCATGCCGAGCTTCTCGCCCAGGACGCCCTTGATCTGCTTTGCCATCTCTTCCGCGCCTCTCAGAGCTTGATCTCGATGTCAACGCCGGCCGGAAGGTCCAGGCGCATCAACGAGTCAACGGTCTTGGGCGTCGGGTCGAGGATGTCGATCAGGCGCTTGTGCGTGCGCATCTCGAAGTGCTCGCGCGAGTCCTTGTACTTGTGCGGCGACTTGATGACGCAGTACACGTTCTTCTCAGTGGGCAGCGGCACCGGGCCTGCGACCGACGCACCAGTGCGGGTCACCGTCTCGACGATCTTCTTCGCCGAGGAGTCGATGACCTCGTGGTCGTAGGCCTTGAGCCGGATGCGGATCTTCTGTCCCGCCATGGCTACTCAGTAGTCCTTTGTCTAGTGAAACGCTCTGGTACTCGGTGGGTCTTGCTCTCTTCTCCGACCCACGCGGTCGGGCGTGTCGCACTCCCTCTACGAAGATCTCCCGAAGGATTTCCCAACCAAGGGGGTGCGGCCAGCGGCCGCGTATCGAGGGGAAGAGCTCCCGCCGAGTGCCTGGCCGGTACCCCGCTGACACTTCCCGGAAGATTCCCGTACGTCCGACCCGAGGGTCGACGAGTACTGTGGGACTCGCTTCCGGTCCTCCCGGCGGGAGGCGCGCAGCATCGGCACTCAACCGAGCAACCCGGACAGTCTGCCACACACTCCCGTGCCCTGGCCAATCGAGCCGAGAACACTACCCCGCGGGGGTTATGTGTCAAACAACGGCGCGCAGAACCCCTGTCCGGACGGCCGCGCGGCGCCTCGGTTCGCCTGCCGCACCCTCCGCCGACACAGGGCCGTCCCGGCGCGACCTCGATGTGCGTTATTCGGTCGAGCCGGGCTCCTCACCGCTCCTACAGTGGCCGGACAGTCATTCGACACGGGGGCCGGTTCTGCCATGCGCACGCACTATCCACGCACGGCCCATCTGCCGTGGTCACCCGGTGCGACCTCCGACGATGTGCGTGTCGCGGATCTCGACGGGCTGCGCGGGCGGGAGGTCGTCGTCACCGAGAAGCTCGACGGGGAGAACACCACCCTGTACCGCGACGGGCTGCACGCCCGGTCGCTGGACTCCGCCCACCATCCGTCCCGCGCTTGGGTGAAGGCGCTGCACGGACGCGTCGCGCACGGCATCCCGGAGGACTGGCGGGTGTGCGGGGAGAACATGTTCGCCCGGCACTCGATCGCGTACGACGACCTCGAGAGCTACTTCTACGGGTTCTCCGTGTGGGACGAACTCGGCTGGTGCCTCGACTGGGACCGGAGCGTCGCGTTCCTGCGCGACCTGGGCGTCCCGGTGCCCCGGGTGCTGTGGCGCGGGGTGTTCGACGAACGGGCGCTGCGCGCCCTGAAGCCGGACCTGGGCCGGCAGGAAGGGTTCGTCGTCCGCACCACCGACGGCTTCGTGGCCGAGGAGTTCGGGCAGCGGGTCGCCAAGTGGGTGCGGGCCGGGCACGTGCGGACCGATACGCACTGGATGCACGCGGCTGTCGTACCGAACGGGCTCGGCCCGGGCGCGGCACTGTGGGACGTACGGTCCGGAGCCGCGCCGGACCCCCGGGCGCTGGGCGTGGGCGACGGTGACGCCGAGGCCGTGGCGCGCCTGGACACCGGCGGCCGCATGGGGGACGCCCGGCTCGCGGGCGTACTGGCGGCGCTGCTGCACCGGGAGCGGCGGGCCGTGCTCGCGCCCCGCCTGGCGCCGCTGCTCGGCCTGCCGCTCGCACGTCGCGTCGCCGACCTGGTCGGGCTGCAGGCAGGCCTTCACCGGCCGTACCCGGACGAGCAGCGCCGCGCCGGGCTCGTGCGGATGTCGTACGCCGCCGACCTGGGTGTGCTGCACGCGGTGGCCGCGGCGACGGCCGGGACGGCCCAGGCGCGGGAGCAGGTGGAATGGTCCTGGCTGCACACCGCGGACATCGCGCCCCTCGACGGGCTCACGGAAGAGTTCGCCGGTCTGGACGACGACGCGGCCGCCCGCTGCCGTGCCGAGGCCCGCGAGGCGTACGCCGAGGGCCGCATCGGCAGCGCGGCGGAGGCCACCGCCGCGACCTGGCGGTGGCGCTCGGGCGACTTCCCCCGGCTGATCCATCTGGTGGGCCCGTCCTGCAGCGGCAAGAGCTCCTTCGCACAGGGCCTCGGCGGAGTGGACGCGTACGTGTCCCTCGACGAGCTGCGCCGCGCCCGCGGTTCGCGCGCCGACCAGAAGGCCAACGGGGACGTGCTCCGCGAAGGGCTCGACCTGCTGGACTCCGCCCTGGCACGCGGCGGGACCGTGGTGTGGGACGCCACGTCCCTCAACCACCACCAGCGGTCGCTGGTGCACACGGTGGCCCGCCGTCGTGACGCGCTTGTGACCCACGCCGTGCTGCTCGTCGGCGAGGACGAGCTGGCGCGGCGCAATCTGGAAAGAGAGCACCCCGTGCCGCCGGCGGTGCTGACCTCGCAACTGCACCGGTTCGTCCCCCCGTACCCGGGCCAGGCGCACCGCACCTGGTACATCGGGGCGAGCGGGACCGTCGAGGAGGAGGCGTAGGCCGTGCGTACCAGCGAGGAGATCTACCACCGGGTCCGCTGGGACGCGCGCTTCGACCCGGCCCGCTTCGTGATCGGCGTGCGCCGGCGCGAGGCGGCGCCCAAGCGCATGCCGCTGTCCGCCTTCGTGCCCGGCGGGGACATCCCCTGGCACCGCGTGCTGTTCTTCGAGGCGGACGGCGAGCTGGTGTGGGACCGGGCCACGGGCGTGGACCGGATCGACGACACGGACGCCGGGCGGGTACGGGAGGCGCGCCGGCTGCGTGCGCCGTTCTTCGAAGCACGGACGCCGTACGCGTGGGACGGGGACGGCTGGATGCCGGCGCACGCCCCCAAGGGCACCCCGGGGAGCCTGCGCGTCCTGACCTGGAACACCCTGTGGGACCGCTACGACTCCGACCGCATCGCCACCGCCGTACGCCGCCCCCTCCTGATCCACGCCCTGCGCGAGGCGGACGCCGACGTCGTCGCGCTCCAGGAGGTCGAACCCGAGCTGCTCGTCATGCTGCTGCGCACGCCGTGGGTACGGGACGCTTACACGGCGGCCACCGACCCCGGCGGCCGTGACGTCGACGAGTGCGGCCTGCTGCTGCTCAGCCGGCTGCCCGTGCGCGAGGCGGGCCACCACGTCCTCGGCCCGCACAAGGCGGTGGCGGCGATCGTCGTGGAGACCCTCAGCGGTCCGGTGACCGTGGCCGCGACCCACCTCACCAGTGACCACTCCGAGGACGGCGCCGCCCGGCGGAACGCGGAACTGGCCCGGATCGCCGAGGGATCGGCGGGCATCGAGGGCGACCTCGTGCTCATGGGCGACTTCAACGACGGCACGGACACGCCGCAGACGACGCTCGGCATGCGCGACGCCTGGAGCGATGCCCACGGGCCCGGTGACGCGACCCCGACCTTCGACCCGGCCGCCAATCCGCTCGCCGCCGTCTCGTCCCTGAGCGGGCGGGCGTCCCGGCTGGACCGTGTACTGCTCCGGTCGGACACGTTCCGGGTCGACTCGGCCGTCCTGCGCGGGGACGTCCCCGGCCCTGAAGGGCGGCACATCTCCGACCACTACGGCGTGGAGGTCGCCCTGAGCCCCGCGCGGGAGGAGAGCCGCGTCCTCGACGTGCGGCCGACGGCACGTACGGCCGTGGCCTGGCTGCCGCCCACCGGGCTGTGGGGACCGATCCAGGACGTCCGCCGCGAGCACGACCCGCAGATCCACCGCTGGCCACCGCACGTCAACCTGCTCTTCGGGTTCGTGCCGGAGTCCGCCTTCGAGGAGGCCGCCCCGCTGCTCGCTGAGGCGGCCGCGGGCATCGCCCCCTTCGACGCCCGGCTGGAGGGCGTTGACAGCTTCGGGCACCGCGAGGACGCGACCGTGTGGCTCGACCCGGCGGCGGCCGGCGAGCAGCCGTGGCAGGAGCTGCGCCACGCCCTGGAGCAGCGGTTCCCCCGCTGCCGCGGCCGGCGGGAGGGTTTCACCCCGCACCTGAGCCTGGGCCGGACCCGAGATCCGCAGCCGCTGGTGGCCGAGTGCGCGTCCCGGCTCGGCGGCATGTCCGCCGCGGTCGGTGAGCTGGTGCTGCTCTCGCGCCGCGCCGGCGAGCCGATGCGGGTACGGGCGACGGTCGCGCTCGGAACGGGCGAGGTGCGGTGGACACCGGAGGCGCCGGGCGGACCGGAGACACCGGACGGACCGGAGGACGAGCGCGTCGCCGACGACGTGCGGGTACGGGTGGAGCGGGCGCTCGCGGACGGACGGGTGCACCTCGTCGGTTCGCGGCGCACGGGATGCGCGCTTCCCGGGGCCGATCTGGACCTGGTCGCCGCCCTGCCGGGCACTCCCGAACCGGCGGGCGTCCGAGCCCGGTTGACGGCCGTGCTGCCGGAAGCGACGGACGTGCGGGAAGTGGTCGGCGCACGTGTCCCCGGACTGCGGCTCAACGTCGGCGGCCTCGCCGTGGACCTGGCCGTCGTCGGCACCGGTGCGCTCGATCCGGCAGAAGCGGTCGGCCGCCGGGCCGAGCTGGGCGAGGACGCGGCGGTCGCGCTCAGCGCGGTCAGCGACGCCGACGCGCTCCTCGACGAGATCGAGGCCGGGGTCGCGGGCCGACGGGAGCCGTTCACGCGTCTGGCCCGCCAGGTCAAGGCATGGGCGAAGGCCCGCGGGCTGGACTCCGCTCCGTTCGGCGGGCTGCCGGGCCTCGGCTGGTCCGTCCTCGCGGCGCGTACCGTCCGCGAGGCCGGCGACCTGCCGCCCGGCGAACTGCTCCGCCACTTCTTCGCGACCTGGGCGGCCTGGGACTGGCGCGAGCCGGTCGGCGGCCCGGCGCGCCCGGATCTGCCGGTCACGGTCATGACCCCGACCGCGCCGGTACGTCCCTGCTCCGACCAGGTCACCGCCGACATGCGCGACCTGATCACGCAGGAACTGTTCCGGGCCTGGGAGCTCCTGGACGGCGACTCCACAGAACCGCTGCTCGCCCCTCCCCCGCTGCACCGCCGGCACGCGGCCTGGGCGGTCGTGACCGTGGCGCCCGGCGACGAGGGCCGCGTCCGCGGGCGGATGCGGGCGCTTGTGACGGCACTGCCGCAGCCCGGTGTCCACGCATGGCCGCGTCCCTTCACCGACTCCCCCGTGCGCTACGCCGTCGGCCTCGGTCCCACACCGCCGGACCCGGCCGGGCTGGCGGATCTCACCGCCCCCTGGCTCAGAGGTCTGACGGGCACGAAGGTCGAGCACGCGGCGTGCGGCGACGTACCGACACTCGTGTGACCTGCCGGCTCTCGCCATAGGGCCGGCAGCCCCGGGGCGGATGTCAGATCGAACACATGGCCAGAATCCGGGCAACCTCCGGCGCCCGTGCCCCGTCTAGTCGATCGCGGCTGTCGGCTCGACCGGCCCGGCCGCCACCTGGGATTTCACAGTACGCAGACGGGGGCTCCGCCCAGCCGCTGCGGGGGACCGGACGGAGCACGACAAGTGGACGACAGAGCTGTGTCGGGGCTGCGCACGGGCCGGCCCCGGCGGCGCAGCGTCGTCGCCGCCATCGGCGCGCTGGCCGCGGCCGGCTCGGCCACCGCCCTCACCTCGTGTTCGGTGCCCGCGCCACGGCGCACCGGGCCCGTCACCGACCCCGCGCCCGGGATCGCCATAAGCGACTCACGGCCCGCCCGGCTGATGCAGATACTGGCGCACCCCGACGACGACCTGTACTTCATGAACCCGGACACCCAGCGGATGCTGGACTCCGGCGTCCCCCTCGTCTGCGTGTACGTCACGGCCGGCGAGGCCGACGGCGTCAACAAGGCCCCGGGACGGCCGCGTCCCGCCGCGGACAAGAGCGCGTACTCGTCCGCCCGTCACCAGGGCCTGCGGCAGGCGTACGCGACCCTGCTCGGGCTGCCCCGGTTCACGGACTGGCAGAAGGGGGTCACCACGCTGCGCGGCGGTCGGCGGGCCGAGATCAACAGCCTGGCCGTCGGCCCCCGGCGCGTCGACCTGATCTACCTGAACCTCGCCATGCACACCACCCGCCATGCCCGGCTCGGTCTACCGAACCTGTGGCGGGACCGCGTGCTGGAGCTGCCGACCGTCGTGGCCGACGACTCCCCAGTGCACAGGATCGAGAGTTACGACTACGACAGGCTCGTCGACGTCCTCGTCGGGCTGATGGACCGCTACCGGCCCACCGTCGTGCAGACGCTGGACCCTGATCCCGACATCCAGTACAGCGACGAGGCCACCCGTAAGAAGGACAGCGAACAGCGCGGTTACTCGGATCACGGGGACCACACAGCCGTGGCCTCCTTCAGCTGGGCGGCGATGGCCCGGTGGGTTGCCGAGTCGGCACGCGACGGCGGCGAGATACCGGCGTTCGTCGCCACCTCCTTCCGCGGCTACTACAACCGGCACTGGCCGAAGAACCTGCCGGACAGCGTGCTGCGGCACAAGGCCGGCCATCTGGTGCCGTACGGCGGGCAGGCCGACTGGAACTGCGGCAACAGCGGCGGGTGCGGCGACTACAACGTGGGCGGCGACCGTCCCCTGACCAACAAGAAGGGCTGGGTCCGTTCCACCCACTACCGCTACCCCGGACCCCGCGCGTCCCTCGCCGCCGAAGGCGACGGACGGCTGACCGCGTACGGGGTGCTGGGGCTGCGCGCGGTGCGCTGGCGGGAGACGGAGGCCGGGAGCGGCCGGTGGGGTCAGCCCGCCGACCTCGGCGGGGGACCTCTCGCGCCGACACTGGGCGCGACGGCGCTCGGCGACGGACGGCAGCTCCTCTTCGCACTTCGCTTCTCGGCGATCAGCGGTCACGGCGGGAACAACGCCCGGGAGATAGTGCTGCTGGAACAGCGCTCCGCGGGCGGACCCTTCCTCGCATGGCGCGGCCTGGGCAACCCCGAGCGTCATGACGACCGGGGCCGGCGCATAGGGGTGCCGGTGGCCGTCAGCGCGCCCGACGGGCGGGTTCACCTGTTCGTGCGCAACGCGGACAAGGGCGTCAGCACACGGGTCCGGGAGGCGGACGGCCGCTGGAGCGGCTGGCGGGCCCTCGACGGCGGCGCAGAGATACAGGACGGCCTTGCGACCGTCGTCGACGCGGCCGGCCGTGTCCACCTCTTCGCCACGGGCTTCGACACCGTCCACCACTGGACACAGGACGCGCCCGGCCTGCCCCTCACCCACCGCCCCTCCGGGCGTCTTCCGGCGGCCGTCGACACCCCCGCCGCACTCGCGGAGGCCGACGGTTCCGTGCACCTGCTGTACCGGACGGAGCGGCCCTGGGAGCGGACGGACCCGAGGGACTCCCGCGGCAGCGCCTCGCCCGCCCTCACCCGCTTCAGCCCGGACGGCAGGCCGCTGCCCGCCGTCCGGTTCGAGGGCTACGGACCGCTCGCCACGGGCGGTGACCCCGAGCGGGCCGTCCTGGCGGGGCTGGATCTGCTGGGCCGGGTGCAGCTGCGCCACGACGGCCGGCTGCTGACCCGTACCGCCGGGGCCGTGGCCCTGGACACGCCCACGCTGGACGTCGCCCCCGACGGAGAGATCCGGGTCGTCGGAATGGGCCCGGACGCGCACCCGTGGACCTGGTCGCCCGGTGCGGCCACGGCGACCGGCTGACGGCCCCGCCCGGCGGGCGGGAGCCGAGCCTCCGCCGGCCGGACATGACGAAGGGCCCCGCACCGTAAGGTGCGGGGCCCTTCTTGCAGCTCAGCGAGCTACCAGGTCAGAGCAACAATTACTTGTTGATCTTGGTGACCTGGCCGGCGCCCACGGTCCGGCCACCCTCACGGATGGCGAACTTGAGGCCCTCCTCCATGGCGACGGGCTGGATCAGCTCGACGGTCATGGTGGTGTTGTCGCCCGGCATGACCATCTCGGTGCCCTCGGGGAGGGTCACGACGCCGGTCACGTCCGTGGTACGGAAGTAGAACTGCGGGCGGTAGTTGTTGAAGAAGGGGGTGTGACGGCCACCCTCGTCCTTCGACAGGATGTAGGCCTGGGCCTCGAAGCTGGTGTGCGGCGTGACCGAACCCGGCTTGATGATGACCTGGCCGCGCTCGACGTCCTCGCGCTTGATGCCACGGAGGAGCAGACCGACGTTCTCGCCCGCCTGGCCCTCGTCGAGCAGCTTGCGGAACATCTCGATGCCGGTGACCGTGGTGGTGGTCTTCTCGGTCTTGATACCGACGATGTCGACGGTCTCGTTGACCTTGAGGACACCACGCTCGATACGACCGGTGACGACGGTGCCACGACCGGTGATCGTGAAGACGTCCTCGATCGGCATCAGGAACGGCTTGTCGACGTCACGCTCGGGCTGCGGGATCGCCTCGTCGACGGCGGCCATCAGGTTCAGGACCGACTGGCCCCACTCCTTGTCGCCCTCGAGAGCCTTGAGCGCCGAGACCTTGACGACGGGAACGTCGTCGCCCGGGAACTCGTACTCGGAGAGGAGCTCACGCACCTCGAGCTCGACGAGCTCCAGGATCTCCTCGTCGTCCACCATGTCGGCCTTGTTCAGGGCGACGACGATGTACGGAACGCCGACCTGGCGGGCCAGGAGCACGTGCTCCTTGGTCTGCGGCATCGGGCCGTCGGTCGCGGCGACCACGAGGATGGCGCCGTCCATCTGCGCCGCACCCGTGATCATGTTCTTGATGTAGTCCGCGTGACCGGGGCAGTCGACGTGCGCGTAGTGACGCGACTCGGTCTGGTACTCGACGTGCGCGATGGAGATGGTGATACCGCGCTGGCGCTCCTCAGGAGCCTTGTCGATCTGGTCGAAGGCCGAGGCCTCGTTCAGGTCCGGGTACGCGTCGTGCAGCACCTTGGTAATGGCGGCCGTGAGGGTCGTCTTACCGTGGTCGATGTGACCGATGGTGCCGATGTTGACGTGCGGCTTAGTCCGCTCGAACTTCGCCTTCGCCACTGGGGTCCTCCTGTGGAGTGGTTCTGTACGCCTTACTCATCGGCGCCAGGTGATCTTTGCTGGGATGCCGGGGCCCTGGGGCATTCCCGCCGTGGTGCGGCTGGAATGCCCCGGGAGGCTCCGGTGACAAGCCTAAAGCGTGAACTCGGGAGAGTTACTCGCCCTTGGCCTTCGCGATGATCTCCTCGGCGACGTTCCGGGGAACCTCGGCGTAGGAGTCGAACTGCATCGAGTAGCTTGCGCGACCCGAAGTCTTGCTGCGGAGGTCTCCGACGTAGCCGAACATCTCCGAAAGCGGCACCAGACCCTTGACGATCCGGGCGCCCATCCGCTCCTCCATGGCCTGAATCTGACCACGGCGGGAGTTGATGTCGCCGATGACCTCGCCCATGTAGTCCTCGGGCGTGGTGACCTCTACGGCCATCATCGGCTCGAGCAGCACGGGGCTGGCCTTACGCGCGGCCTCCTTGAAGGCCTGCGAACCGGCGATCTTGAACGCGAGCTCGGAGGAGTCGACCTCGTGGAAGCCACCGTCGAGAAGAATGACGCGAACGCCCGTCATCTCGTAGCCGGCCAGGATGCCGAACTGCATGGCCTCCTGCGCACCCGCGTCCACCGAGGGGATGTATTCCTTGGGGATGCGGCCACCGGTGACCTTGTTCACGAACTCGTACGAGGCGTCGCCGCCCTCGATCGGCTCGATCGCGATCTGCACCTTGGCGAACTGACCGGTACCACCGGTCTGCTTCTTGTGCGTGTAGTCGTGGCGCTCGACGCCCTTACGGATCGTCTCACGGTATGCCACCTGCGGCTTACCGACATTCGCCTCGACCTTGAACTCACGGCGCATACGGTCGACCAGCACCTCGAGGTGCAGCTCGCCCATACCACCGATGATGGTCTGGCCGGTCTCCTCGTCCGAGTGAACCTGGAAGGAGGGGTCCTCCTCCGCGAGACGCTGGATGGCGACACCCAGCTTCTCCTGGTCACCCTTGGACTTGGGCTCGATCGCGACCTGGATGACCGGCGCCGGGAAGTCCATGGACTCCAGGATCACCGGGTTCTTGTCGTCGCACAGCGTCTCACCGGTGGTGGTCTGCTTCAGGCCCATGACGGCGACGATGTCGCCGGCGCCCACCGACTCGATCTCCTCACGCTTGTTCGCGTGCATGCGGTAGATCTTGCCGATGCGCTCCTTCTTGCCCTTGACGGAGTTCAGCACCGCGGTGCCGGAGTCCAGGCGACCGGAGTAGATCCGGACGAAGGTGAGCTTGCCGAGGTGCGGGTCACTCGCGATCTTGAACGCGAGGGCCGACAGCGGCTCGTCGTCGGACGGCTTGCGCTTGACGACCGCCTCCGGGTCCTTCACGTCGTGGCCCTCGATGGCCTCGACGTCCAGGGGGGAGGGGAGGTAGCGCACGACCGCGTCGAGCAGGGGCTGAACGCCCTTGTTCTTGAAGGCGGTACCGCAGAACACCGGGGTGACCGTGGTGTCCTTGGAGACGCCGGACGCGATGGTGATACGACGGATCGCGGCGTACAGCTGCTCCTCGGAAGGCTCCTGGCCCTCGAGGTACAGCTCCATGATCTCTTCGTCGTTCTCGGCGACCGTCTCGAGGAGCTTGCCGCGCCACTCGTCGGCAGCCTCGGTGTGGGTGGCCGGGATGTCGACGACGTCGTACATCTCGCCCTTGGTGGCCTCGGCGGACCACACGAGGGCCTTCATACGAACCAGGTCGACGACGCCCTTGAAGTCGGCCTCGGCACCGATCGGCAGCTGCATGACGATCGGCGTCGCGCCCAGGCGGTCGCTGATCATGTCGACACAGCGGTGGAACTCGGCACCGGTGCGGTCGAGCTTGTTGACGAAGCAGATACGCGGAACGCCGTAGCGGTCCGCCTGGCGCCAGACAGTCTCGGACTGGGGCTCGACACCGGCGACACCGTCGAACACCGTGACGGCACCGTCGAGGACACGAAGCGAACGCTCCACCTCGACGGTGAAGTCGACGTGACCCGGGGTGTCGATGATGTTGATGGTGTGATCGACGTCCTCGAGCGGCCAGTGACAGGTCGTCGCGGCGGACGTGATCGTGATGCCGCGCTCCTGCTCCTGCTCCATCCAGTCCATCGTGGCAGCGCCGTCGTGGACCTCACCGATCTTGTAGCTCACACCGGTGTAGAACAGGATGCGCTCGGTGGTCGTCGTCTTGCCCGCGTCGATGTGGGCCATGATCCCAATGTTGCGGACCTTGGCCAGGTCAAGCGAAGTGGTGGCCATAAGGCTCAATCTTCTCTCGGTCTCGATGTGGGTAGCGACTACCAGCGGTAGTGCGCGAAGGCCTTGTTGGACTCGGCCATCTTGTGCGTGTCCTCACGCTTCTTGACCGAAGCGCCGAGGCCGTTGGAGGCGTCGAGCAGTTCGTTCATGAGGCGCTCGGTCATGGTCTTCTCGCGACGGGCGCGGGAGTAACCGACCAGCCAGCGCAGCGCCAGCGTGGAGGCGCGGCCGGGCTTGACCTCGACCGGAACCTGGTAGGTGGCGCCACCGACACGGCGGGACTTGACCTCGAGCGCCGGCTTGACGTTCTCGAGGGCGCGCTTCAGCGTGATGACCGGGTCGTTGCCGGTCTTCTCGCGGAGGCCTTCCATGGCGCCGTAGACGATGCGCTCAGCGGTGGAACGCTTGCCGTTGAGCAGAATCTTGTTGATGAGCGAGGTCACCAGAGGAGAACCGTAAACCGGGTCGATGATGACCGGGCGCTTCGGGGCGGGGCCCTTACGAGGCATTCTTACTTCTCCTTCTTGGCGCCGTAGCGGCTGCGGGCCTGCTTGCGGTTCTTGACACCCTGGGTGTCGAGCGAACCGCGGATGATCTTGTAACGAACACCCGGCAGGTCCTTCACACGGCCACCACGCACGAGCACGATGGAGTGCTCCTGCAGGTTGTGTCCCTCACCCGGGATGTAGGCCGTGACCTCGATGCCGGAGGTCAGACGCACACGCGCGACCTTACGCAGGGCCGAGTTCGGCTTCTTCGGGGTGGTCGTGAACACAC
Source organism: Streptomyces sp. WAC00040 (assembly GCF_056835925.1). Classification (NCBI taxonomy): domain Bacteria; kingdom Bacillati; phylum Actinomycetota; class Actinomycetes; order Kitasatosporales; family Streptomycetaceae; genus Streptomyces; species Streptomyces sp. WAC00040. The sequence goes on along the minus strand of NZ_JAKQZE010000001.1, from coordinate 2,362,920 downwards.
GCGTGCAGACGCCGCGGCGCTGAGGGGAACCCTCGAGTGCGGGCGTCTTGTTCTTCTCGACCTTGTCCTGCCGGCCCTTACGGACCAGCTGCTGGATCGTAGGCACTACTTCTCCGGTTTCTGTGTGCCGTCAGTGAAGCTAACCTGGAACGTCGCCGACCCACGCGGTCGGGTGTGTCGAATGCTGCAGACCTCCGCCGCCAAGCGGAAAGAGCGCAGATTGCGGTGGCCGGTATCTGACTCGCCATGCGGTTGAAGACACGCACACGAGCCCAGGCACACCCCAGGCACAAGGTCTGAGCGTACCTACCGCATCCACTCCGGTCAAAACAAATGCCCAGGGGCCGGATCCACCCACAGGGGCGGGGCTGTTTTGCGATGGTTTTCGGCCATCTTGGCGGCAGTGTCCGGCCTGGACCGACGCTGTCCGTGCAGGCCGTCGATCCCTCGGCACGGGGCGGAAGTCGTCCCGCCCTGGACCTCTGGGGCCGCCCCTGCCGTCGTACGAGCGGCTCAGCACCGGCCTCCGGGGGCTGTCGCGCCCGGCGCTCCCCCACGCCGGCGCCGGCCCACGAGCATCACGTAGGAAAGGAAGAAGGGCGGCCACCCCGTGCGGGGTGGCCGCCCTTCTTCACGACCTACTACTGGTTGTACGGACCGTAGTCGTAGTCCTCCAGCGGAACGGCCTGGCCGGAGCCAGTGCCGAACGGCGAGTAGTCGATGTCGTCGTAGCCGACGGCCGAGTACATCGCGGCCTTGGCCTCCTCGGTCGGCTCGACCCGGATGTTGCGGTAGCGGGACAGACCCGTACCGGCCGGGATGAGCTTACCGATGATGACGTTCTCCTTGAGGCCGATCAGGGAGTCGGACTTGGCATTGATCGCCGCGTCCGTCAGAACCCTGGTCGTCTCCTGGAAGGACGCCGCCGACAGCCAGGACTCGGTCGCCAGCGAGGCCTTGGTGATACCCATCAGCTGCGGACGACCGGAGGCGGGGTGACCGCCCTCGGTGACCACACGACGGTTCTCGGTCTCGAACTTCGAGCGCTCGACCAGCTCACCCGGCAGCAGCTCCGCGTCGCCGGACTCGATGATCGTCACACGGCGCAGCATCTGCCGGATGATGATCTCGATGTGCTTGTCGTGGATCGACACACCCTGCGAGTTGTAGACCTTCTGGACCTCGCCGACCAGGTGGACCTGGACCGCGCGCTGGCCGAGGATGCGGAGCACGTCGTGCGGGTTGGTGGCACCCACGGTGAGCTTCTGGCCCACCTCGACGTGATCGCCCTCGCCGACCAGCAGACGGGCACGCTTCGAGATCGGGAACGCCGTCTCGTCGCTGCCGTCGTCCGGAGTGACGACGATCTTCTTGGTCTTCTCGGTCTCCTCGATACGGACGCGGCCGGCCGCCTCCGAGATCGGGGCGACACCCTTGGGCGTACGAGCCTCGAAGAGCTCGACGACACGGGGCAGACCCTGGGTGATGTCGTCACCGGCCACACCACCGGTGTGGAAGGTACGCATCGTCAGCTGCGTGCCGGGCTCACCGATGGACTGGGCGGCGATGATGCCGACCGCCTCACCGATGTCGACCAGCTTGCCGGTCGCGAGCGAACGGCCGTAGCAGTACGCACAGGTGCCGACCGCGGACTCACAGGTCAGGACCGAGCGGGTCTTGACCTCCTCCACACCGGCCGCGACGAGCGCGTCGATGAGCACGTCACCGAGGTCGACGTTGGCAGGCGCGATGACCTTGCCGTCGACGACGACGTCCTCGGCGAGCATCCGGGCGTAGACGGAGGTCTCGACGTCCTCGGTCTTGCGCAGGGTGCCGTCGGCGCCACGCTCCGCGATCTTGAGCTTGAGGCCGCGATCGGTGCCGCAGTCCTCCTCGCGGATGATGACGTCCTGCGAGACGTCCACCAGACGACGGGTCAGGTAACCCGAGTCGGCGGTACGCAGGGCGGTGTCCGCCAGACCCTTACGGGCACCGTGCGTGGAGATGAAGTACTCCAGCACGGACAGACCCTCGCGGAAGGACGCCTTGATCGGACGCGGGATGGTCTCGTTCTTGGCGTTGGACACCAGACCACGCATACCGGCGATCTGACGCATCTGCATCATGTTTCCACGAGCACCCGAGTTGACCATCATGAAGATGGGGTTGGTCTTCGGGAAGTTCGCGTTCATCGCCTCGGCGACCTCGTTGGTCGCCTTGGTCCAGATCGCGATGAGCTCCTGGGTGCGCTCGTCCTTGGTGATCAGACCGCGCTCGTACTGCTTCTGGACCTTCTCGTCCTGCTCCTCGTAACCCTTGACGATCGCCTTCTTCGCCTCGGGCACGACGACGTCGGAGATGGCCACGGTGACACCGGAACGGGTCGCCCAGTAGAAGCCCGCCGCCTTCAGGTTGTCGAGCGTCGCCGCCACGATGACCTTGGGGTAGCGCTCGGCCAGGTCGTTGACGATCTCGGAGAGCTGCTTCTTGCCCACCGAGTAGTCGACGAACGGGTAGTCCTCGGGCAGCAGCTCGTTGAAGAGCGCGCGGCCCAGGGTCGTCCGCAGACGGAACGAGTCACCCTGCTGCCACTCCGGCTCACCCTCCTCCTGCGCCGGCGGGGTCCAGCCGCGCGGCGGGATGGTGCCGACCGGGAAGCGGATGTCGATCTTCGCCTGGAGCGAGAGCTCCCGGGCGTCGAACGCCATGATCGCCTCGGCGGTGGAACCGAAGGAACGGCCCTCACCGATGACCGTGCGCTCCTCCTCGTCCGTGGTCAGGAAGAAGAGGCCCAGCACCATGTCCTGGGTCGGCATGGTGACCGGACGGCCGTCGGCCGGCTTGAGGATGTTGTTCGAGGACAGCATCAGGATGCGGGCCTCGGCCTGCGCCTCCGCGGACAGCGGCAGGTGCACGGCCATCTGGTCACCGTCGAAGTCCGCGTTGAACGCGGTGCAGACGAGCGGGTGGATCTGGATGGCCTTGCCCTCGACCAGCTGCGGCTCGAAGGCCTGGATGCCGAGGCGGTGCAGCGTGGGCGCACGGTTCAGCAGCACCGGGTGCTCGGCGATGACCTCTTCGAGGACGTCGTACACCACGGTGCGGCCACGCTCGACCATGCGCTTGGCCGACTTGATGTTCTGCGCGTGGTTCAGGTCGACCAGGCGCTTCATCACGAACGGCTTGAAGAGCTCCAGCGCCATGGCCTTGGGCAGACCGCACTGGTGCAGCTTCAGCTGCGGGCCGACGACGATGACGGAACGCGCCGAGTAGTCGACACGCTTACCGAGCAGGTTCTGACGGAAACGACCCTGCTTACCCTTCAGCATGTCGCTGAGGGACTTCAGCGGACGGTTGCCTGGGCCCGTGACCGGGCGACCACGACGGCCGTTGTCGAAGAGGGCGTCGACCGCCTCCTGGAGCATCCGCTTCTCGTTGTTCACGATGATCTCGGGGGCACCGAGGTCGAGCAGACGCTTCAGACGGTTGTTGCGGTTGATCACACGGCGGTACAGGTCGTTCAGGTCGGAGGTCGCGAAGCGGCCACCGTCCAGCTGCACCATCGGACGAAGGTCCGGCGGGATGACCGGCACGCAGTCGAGCACCATGCCCTTGGGGCTGTTGGACGTCTGCAGGAACGCGGAGACGACCTTGAGGCGCTTGAGCGCACGGGTCTTCTTCTGGCCCTTGCCGGTGCGGATGATCTCGCGGAGACGCTCGGCCTCCTCCTCGAGGTCGAAGGACTCCAGGCGCTTCTGCAGCGCCGCGGCACCCATCGAGCCGTCGAAGTACGTGCCGAAGCGGTCACGCAGCTCGCGGTAGAGCAGCTCGTCGCCCTCGAGGTCCTGGACCTTGAGGTTCTTGAAGCGGTTCCACACCTCGTCGAGACGGTCGATCTCGCGCTGGGCGCGGTCACGCAGCTGCTTCATCTCGCGCTCGGCACCCTCGCGCACCTTGCGGCGCACGTCGGCCTTGGCGCCCTCGGCCTCGAGCTCGGCCAGGTCGGTCTCGAGCTTCTTGGCACGGGCCTCGAGGTCGGCGTCGCGGCGGTTCTCGACCTGCTGGCGCTCGACGGAGACATGGGCCTCCAGCGACGGCAGGTCACGCGTGCGGCGCTCCTCGTCCACGAACGTGATCATGTACGCGGCGAAGTAGATGACCTTCTCGAGGTCCTTCGGCGCCAGGTCCAGCAGGTAGCCCAGACGCGACGGGACGCCCTTGAAGTACCAGATGTGGGTCACGGGAGCGGCGAGCTCGATGTGGCCCATCCGCTCACGCCGCACCTTGGCGCGGGTGACCTCGACGCCACACCGCTCACAGATGATGCCCTTGAAGCGGACACGCTTGTACTTGCCGCAGTAGCACTCCCAGTCCCGGGTCGGACCGAAGATCTTCTCGCAGAAGAGTCCGTCCTTCTCGGGCTTGAGCGTGCGGTAGTTGATGGTCTCGGGCTTCTTGACCTCGCCGTGGGACCAGGTCCTGATGTCGTCCGCGGTGGCCAGGCCGATCCGCAGCTCGTCGAAGAAGTTGACGTCGAGCACTGTGCGTCAATCCCTCTTTCGGGGTCGTGTCTCAATCATGGTCTGAACGGTCCCGGGGATGGCGGGGGCTTCTTCTAGGAAGCCCCCGCCAGGCCCGTCAGACCTCTTCGACGCTGCTCGGCTCACGCCGGGACAGGTCGATACCGAGCTCCTCCGCGGCGCGGAAGACGTCCTCGTCCGTGTCGCGCATCTCGATGGACATACCGTCCGAGGAAAGCACCTCCACGTTGAGGCAGAGCGACTGCATTTCCTTGATGAGCACCTTGAAGGACTCGGGAATGCCGGGCTCGGGGATGTTCTCGCCCTTGACGATGGCCTCGTAGACCTTCACGCGGCCGGTCACGTCGTCGGACTTGATGGTCAGCAGCTCCTGGAGCGCGTAGGCCGCTCCATAAGCCTCGAGTGCCCACACCTCCATCTCGCCGAACCGCTGGCCACCGAACTGGGCCTTACCACCCAGCGGCTGCTGGGTGATCATGGAGTACGGACCGGTCGAACGGGCGTGGAGCTTGTCGTCGACCAGGTGGTGGAGCTTGAGGATGTACATGTACCCGATCGAGATCGGGTCCGGGAACGGCTCGCCGGAGCGGCCGTCGAACAGGTTGGCCTTGCCGGACGACTGGACCAGGCGGTCGCCGTCGCGGTTGGGGATCGTGGCGTCGAAGAGGCCGGCGATCTCGTCCTCACGCGCACCGTCGAAGACCGGGGTGGCGACGTTGGTGCCGGGGGCGACCTGGTCGGCGCCGATGGACTGCAGGCGCTGCGCCCAGTCGTCCGCCAGCCCGGAGACGTCCCAGCCGCGGCTGGCGAGCCAGCCGAGGTGGATCTCCAGGACCTGTCCCGGGTTCATTCGGGACGGGACACCCAGCGGGTTGAGGATGATGTCGACCGGGGTGCCGTCCTCCAGGAACGGCATGTCCTCGATCGGCAGGATCTTCGAGATGACGCCCTTGTTGCCGTGACGGCCGGCGAGCTTGTCACCGTCGGTGATCTTGCGCTTCTGGGCCACGTAGACGCGGACCAGCTGGTTGACGCCCGGGGGAAGCTCGTCGCCCTCCTCGCGGTCGAAGACACGCACACCGATGACCTTGCCGGTCTCGCCGTGCGGCACCTTCAGCGAGGTGTCACGGACCTCACGCGCCTTCTCACCGAAGATCGCGCGAAGCAGACGCTCCTCCGGGGTCAGCTCGGTCTCACCCTTGGGCGTGACCTTGCCGACCAGGATGTCACCGGCGACGACCTCCGCACCGATACGGATGATGCCGCGCTCGTCGAGGTCCGCGAGGACCTCCTCGGAGACGTTCGGGATGTCCCGGGTGATCTCCTCGGGGCCGAGCTTGGTGTCACGGGCGTCGACCTCGTGCTCCTCGATGTGGATCGAGGAGAGGACGTCGTCCTGCACGAGGCGCTGCGACAGGATGATCGCGTCCTCGTAGTTGTGACCCTCCCACGGCATGAACGCCACGAGCAGGTTCTTGCCGAGCGCCATCTCACCGTTCTCGGTGGCGGGGCCGTCGGCGAGGACCTGGCCCTCGATGACCCGGTCGCCCTCGGAGACGATGACCTTCTGGTTCACCGAGGTGCCCTGGTTGGAGCGGGAGAACTTGGCGATGCGGTACGTGGTGTACGTGCCGTCGTCGTTCGCGACGGTGACGTAGTCGGCCGAGACCTCCTGGATGACACCGTCCTTCTCCGCCTTGATGACGTCGCCGGCGTCGGTGGCACAGCGGTACTCCATGCCGGTGCCGACGAGCGGGGCCTCCGCCTTGATGAGCGGAACGGCCTGGCGCATCATGTTCGCGCCCATGAGGGCACGGTTGGCGTCGTCGTGCTCGAGGAACGGGATCATGGCGGTCGCCACCGACACCATCTGGCGCGGCGAGACGTCCATGTAGTCGACCTCGGTCGGCGGGACGTAGTCGACCTCGCCGCCACGACGGCGGACCAGCACGCGCGCCTCGGTGAAGCGCAGCTCGTCGCTCAGGGTCGCGTTCGCCTGGGCGATGACGAAGCGGTCCTCCTCGTCGGCGGTCAGGTAGTCGACCTCGTCGGTGACCTGGCCGTCGGTGACCTTGCGGTACGGGGTCTCGACGAAGCCGAACGCGTTGACCCGGCCGTAGGACGCGAGCGAGCCGATCAGACCGATGTTCGGGCCTTCAGGGGTCTCGATCGGGCACATGCGGCCGTAGTGCGAGGGGTGCACGTCACGGACCTCGAAGCCGGCCCGCTCACGGGAGAGACCACCCGGGCCAAGAGCCGACAGACGGCGCTTGTGGGTGAGACCCGACAGCGGGTTGTTCTGGTCCATGAACTGCGACAGCTGGCTGGTGCCGAAGAACTCCTTGATGGAGGCGACGACCGGCCGGATGTTGATCAGCGTCTGCGGCGTGATCGCCTCGACGTCCTGGGTCGTCATGCGCTCACGCACGACGCGCTCCATACGAGCCAGACCCGTGCGGACCTGGTTCTGGATGAGCTCGCCGACGTTGCGCAGACGGCGGTTGCCGAAGTGGTCGATGTCGTCGGTCTCGACGACGATCTGGGTGCCCGACTCGCCGACCGTCTCGGTCTCACCGGCGTGCAGCTTGACCAGGTACTTGATGGTGGCGATGACGTCGTCGGTGGTGAGGACGCCGGCGTCCAGCGGCTCGTCCGCGCCGAGCTTCTTGTTCACCTTGTAGCGGCCGACCTTGGCGAGGTCGTAGCGCTTCGGGTTGAAGTAGAGGTTCTCGAGCAGCGTCTGGGCCGCCTCGCGCGTCGGGGGCTCGCCCGGACGCAGCTTGCGGTAGATGTCGAGCAGCGCGTCGTCCTGGCCCTGGGTGTGGTCCTTCTCCAGGGTGGCGCGCATGGACTCGTACTCGCCGAACTCCTCGAGGATCTGCTCGGTGGTCCAGCCGAGCGCCTTGAGCAGGACGGTCACGGACTGCTTGCGCTTGCGGTCGATACGGACACCGACCATGTCGCGCTTGTCGATCTCCATCTCCAGCCAGGCACCCCGGGACGGGATGATCTTGGCCGTGAAGATGTCCTTGTCGGACGTCTTGTCGATGTTGGAGTCGAAGTAGACACCCGGCGAGCGGACCAGCTGCGACACCACGACACGCTCGGTGCCGTTGATGACGAAGGTGCCCTTGTTGGTCATGAGCGGGAAGTCGCCCATGAAGACCGTCTGGGACTTGATCTCGCCGGTCTCGTTGTTGGTGAACTCGGCCGTGACGAAGAGCGGGGCCGCGTACGTGAAGTCGCGCTCCTTGCACTCGTCGATCGAGTTCTTCGGGGGCTCGAAACGGTGGTCGCGGAAGGTCAGCGACATCGACCCGGAGAAGTCCTCGATCGGCGAGATCTCCTCGAAGATCTCTTCCAGACCGGACTTGGTGGGGACGTCCTGTCCGCTTTCGAGAGCCGCCTCGACACGAGCCTTCCATGCGGCATTGCCGAGCAGCCAGTCAAAGCTCTCGGTCTGCAGCGCGAGGAGGTTCGGAACCTCGAGGGGCTCCTTGATCTTTGCAAAGGAGATGCGCAGCGGGGCAGTGCTGGCGCCGTTGTTCGTATTCGCGGTCGAGGCGTTGCGCGAGGCGGCCAAGAGGGGGTCCTTCCGAGGGCTCGGACTCACTACGCGCGTACCGGTCCCGTGTTGTGAACGGAGGGAGAAACCCCAGCTAGGGGCTGTTCTTCATCCGAAGCTCAGACACGGGCATGCCCCTGGTGACGGGCAGAGGGCAGCTAACAGGCAGCGCAAAGGGTCAGTGTAGCCACTTGGCACACTGATGTCCAGTGCGGGTTTTCGAGACCCTCGAGACCCTCGTTTTTCTCATCTCCGCGAACCCCATGCGCCGTGAGGCGCACATCGATACTGCCCGTTCGGTCGTCGATCCATGCCTCGGAACGTGGATCGTTGTGACGACGCGTCCTGAGAATTGCGCGCTGCGTGCGGTTCGTCAAGGCCCTGGTCCCTGAGCTGCTGCTCCGGGACCCTCAGAGGCCGCCGTGAGGGGCGCACGGCGAAGATCACCATACTCCCAGGAGGGAGAAGAGCAAGGCACCCTCGGCCGGAACGCCGAAGGGCGACCACCCGACTGGGTGATCGCCCTTCAGTGTGTGCGCGTTACAGCGCGGGAGTCAGAAGACTCGCGAGGTCACTTGACCTCGACGGAGGCGCCGGCAGCCTTGAGGGACTCGGCAGCCTTCTCCGCGGCCTCCTTGGCGACCTTCTCGAGGACCGGCTTCGGGGTGCCGTCGACGAGGTCCTTGGCCTCCTTCAGACCCAGGGAGGTCAGCTCACGCACGACCTTGATGACCTGGATCTTCTTCTCACCGGCGCCGGTGAGGATGACGTCGAACTCGTCCTGCTCGGCCTCGGCCTCGGCCGGGGCGGCAGCAGCGCCACCGGCGGCAACGGCGACCGGGGCAGCGGCGGTGACGTCGAACTTCTCCTCGAAGGCCTTCACGAACTCGGAGAGCTCGATGAGGGTCATCTCCTCGAACTGCGCGAGCAGGTCGTCCTGGGACAGCTTCGCCATGATGGCGTCCTTCCACTCATTCGGCAGGTGCCGTGTGTACATGTGAGGCGGGCGTACGTTCGGCCCGCTGTGACCGTCGCCTCAGGCGGCGGTCAATGCGCGAGCCGAATTACTCGGCACCGCCCTGCTCGGCCTTCTTGGCACGAAGCGCCTCCGCGGTGCGGACGAACTTCGAGGGAAGCGCCTGGAAGAGCGCGGCAGCCTGGGACTGCTTGCCCTTCATGGCGCCCGCCAGCTTGGCGAGCAGAACCTCGCGGGACTCGAGGTCCGCAAGCTTCTTGATCTCATCGGCGGACAGCGCCTTGCCATCAAGGACACCGCCCTTGATGATCAGGTTCGGGTTGTCCTTGGCGAAGTCACGAAGACCCTTCGCCGACTCCACCGGGTCACCGGTGATGAAGGCAACCGCCGTCGGACCAGTGAAGTGGTCGTCGAGCGAGTTGATCCCGGCCTCGTTGGCCGCGATCTTGGTCAGCGTGTTCTTCACCACGGCGTACTGGGCGTTCTCACCGAGCGAACGGCGCAGCTCCTTGAGCTGAGCCACGGTGAGACCCCGGTACTCGGTCAGCACGGCGGCGTTCGAGCTGCGGAACGACTCCGTCAGCTCGGCCACCGCGGCGGCCTTGTCGGGCCTTGCCATGAGCGTCGGCCTCCTTCCGGGTGATGAGGACCGCTCAGAAGGGGCCGAACAAAACGAAACGCCCCGGCGCAGGCGCACGGGGCTGAGCTCGACCGGAATTACTCCCGGGAACTTTCCACAGTCACCTGCGCAGGACGTCCGCTACTGAGCGGATCCTTCGGCCACCGGACCCTCGGAAGGAGAGCACGGCAACGACCAGCGGTCTTTGGCTTCTTCGGAAGAGTACGCGAGCGCAACCCCGCCAGGCAAATCCGCCGTATTCGCGCCAGGGCGTCCCCTGCGCCCTCCGTCCCTCCTGGGATGCCACGGGGCCCCGGAGGCGCGTGCTCGGCTGCGCAGCGGCCCACCGGCCTGCCTGCGCCGGCCGTTTCCCGTCCCCCACGGGACTCCCGGCGCCCCACGACAGTCCACGCAAAAATCCGGCCTCCGCAGCTCGAGGAGCTGCGGAGGCCGGATTCTTGGAGACGCGATGCCCGCGACTGCCGTCCAGGGATCAGACGGCGGCCGGGTCCTCCTCGACGAGGAGGTTGCGGGTGCGGTTGGAGTCCAGCGGGATGCCGGGGCCCATCGTCGTCGTCAGGGTCGCCTTCTTGATGTAGCGGCCCTTCGCGGCGGACGGCTTGAGACGGAGGATCTCCTCCAGCGCCGCGGCGTAGTTCTCGACCAGCTTCGTCTCGTCGAAGGAGACCTTGCCGATGATGAAGTGCAGGTTCGAGTGCTTGTCGACGCGGAACTCGATCTTGCCGCCCTTGATCTCGTTGACGGCCTTGGCGACGTCCATCGTGACGGTGCCGGTCTTCGGGTTCGGCATCAGACCACGCGGACCGAGCACACGGCCGAGGCGGCCGACCTTGCCCATGAGGTCCGGGGTGGCGACGACCGCGTCGAACTCGTTCAGGCGGTTGCCCTTGGAGATCTCGTCGATCAGTTCGTCGGAGCCGACGATGTCGGCGCCCGCGGCTTCCGCGGCCGCAGCACGGTCACCGGTCGCGAAGACCAGGACCCGGGCGGTCTTGCCGGTGCCGTGCGGAAGGTTGACGGTGCCACGGACCATCTGGTCGGCCTTACGCGGGTCAACGCCCAGACGGAAGGCGACCTCGACGGTGCCGTCGAACTTGGTGGCGGCGGTGTCCTTGGCGAGACGGACGGCCTCGAGCGGGGCGTAGTTACGCTCCCGGTCGATCTTGGCGTCCGCAGCGCGGAGAGTCTTGCTGCGCTTCACTTCTGCTCCTGATGTGTTGAGCGTGGAGTCGTGGTGCGGACCAGCGCTTGGTCCTACCACTGGGGCTTACGAGGGGGCTGTCAGCCCTCGACCGTGATGCCCATGGAACGGGCGGTGCCGGCAATGATCTTCGACGCGGCGTCGAGGTCATTGGCGTTCAGGTCGGGGAGCTTGGTCGTGGCGATCTCGCGGACCTGGGCAGCCGTCAGCTTGGCGACCTTGGTCTTGTGCGGCTCGCCGGAGCCCTTGTCCACACCCGCGGCCTTGAGGATCAGCTTGGCGGCCGGCGGAGTCTTGGTGATGAAGGTGAAGGAACGGTCCTCGTAGACCGTGATCTCCACCGGCACGACCATGCCACGCTGCGACTCGGTCGCGGCGTTGTAGGCCTTGCAGAACTCCATGATGTTGACGCCGTGCTGACCCAGGGCGGGGCCGACCGGCGGAGCCGGGTTGGCCGCACCGGCCTGGATCTGGAGCTTGATAAGCCCCGTGACCTTCTTCTTCTTGGGAGGCATTGCTCTCTCCGGGTCCTAGTGAGAGTTATCCGCCTGCCACCCGATCATCCGGATGGAGGCATACCGCACAACGATAACGGGTATCCATGCGCGGCCAAAAACCGAGCAGGTCAGACAGCCTGCGAGAGGCGGTCTGACCTGTTCGGAAACCTGGCGTCCAGAAGGAACTAGTTCTTCTGGATCTGGTCGAAGCTGAGCTCGACCGGGGTCTCGCGGCCGAAGATCTCGACAAGGCCCTTGACCTTCTTCGAGTCGGCGTTGATCTCGTTGATCGTGGCCTGCAGCGTCGCGAACGGGCCGTCGGTGACGGTGACCGAGTCGCCGACCTCGAAGTCCAGCACCTGGACCTCGACCTTGCGGGCCGGAGCCGGCTTGCCCTCGGCCTCCGCGGCTTCGCGGGCGGCCTTCTCCTCGGCCTCCGGGGCGAGCATCTTGACGATCTCGTCCAGGGTCAGCGGGTACGGGTCGTAGGCGTTGCCGACGAAGCCGGTGACACCGGGGGTGTTACGGACGACGCCCCAGGACTCGTTCGTCAGATCCATGCGGACGAGAACGTAGCCGGGCAGCTTGTTCTGCCGGACGTTCTTGCGCTCGCCGTTCTTGATCTGGACGATCTCTTCCTCGGGCACCTCGGCCTGGTAGATGAACTCCTCGACGTTCAGCGAGACGGCACGCTGCTCCAGGTTGGCCTTCACGCGCTTCTCGTAGCCCGCGTAGGTGTGGATCACGTACCACTCGCCGGGGAGGCCACGGAGCTCGTCGCGGAGTGCGGCGACCGGGTCGACGGGAGCCGCGGGCTCCTCGTCGGCCTCTTCGGCGCTCTCCTCGGGAGCCTCTTCCGCGCTCTCCTCAGCAGCCTCGGCGTCCTCGGAGCCGGCCTCGTCCTCGTCGACGTTCTCGACGTGCAGGGCCTCGTCCTCGGCCGGCTCACCGGCGGCGTCGTCGGCAGCCTCTGCCTGGTCCGGCTCCTCAGCGTCCGACGCCTCGACGATGTCGAGCTCGTCCTCAGGGGACTCGAAGCTCTCGCCGGAACGGTCGGCGTCGTTCAGGTTCGGGTCAGACACGGTGGCTTCTTCCTGGATACAGATGGGGTGGAACATGCGAAAGGGGCGCCGATTTCCGGCGCCCTCCGCGGATCAGCCGAAGACGTACTTGACTGCTTCCTGGAAGCCATAGTCAATCACGGTCACGAGGCCGATCATGATGACGACGAAGATAATCACCACTGTGGTGTACGTCGTCAGTTGATGACGAGTCGGCCAGACGACCTTGCGCAGCTCGGCGACGATCTGGCGGTAGAAGAGAGCCAGGCGACCCAGCGGGCCCTTCTTGCCGCGCTTGCCGCCCTTGCGGGTCTTCTTCTTCGACTCCGGCGTCTCGTCCTCGGCATCAGGCATGTCGATGGAGCCTACGGCGTCCGTCACGATCTCTCACCTGATTCCCGGGTCGTGGCCGTGCCGCGCCCGGTGGAGCCGCACGGCGGTGCATAGAAGTACGTACATGCGCACACAGCCTGGCGAAGGTGTGTGTAGCAGGGCCGGAGGGACTTGAACCCCCAACCGCTGGTTTTGGAGACCAGTGCTCTACCAATTGAGCTACGACCCTTTGTGACTCCCCCAACCTACCGCATCCGCCCGGGTGCACTAAGTGCCCGGCTCGGACTTGGCTGGTGAGGGCCAACAGCCAGTGAGTGTACGTGTTCCCAGGCCCGGCGTCGAACACAAAGCCCGGCCGCCCCCTCCGGGACCGTTCGGCGGGCGGCCGAGGGTCCGTTTGTCCGCCCTTCGAAACCTGTGTGCCGCGTCCTTCCGGCGTCTGGGAGCATGGGCCGTATGAGCGCTGCAACCCCTCCCACCGAGCGCCGGGTCTCCGCGCGCATCGGCGCGATCTCCGAGTCCGCGACCCTCGCCGTCGACGCCAAGGCCAAGGCCCTCAAGGCCGCCGGGCGTCCGGTGATCGGCTTCGGCGCCGGTGAGCCCGACTTCCCGACCCCCGACTACATCGTCGAGGCCGCCGTCGAGGCCTGCCGCAATCCGAAGTACCACCGCTACACGCCCGCCGGCGGTCTGCCGGAGCTGAAGAAGGCCATCGCGGAGAAGACGCTGCGCGACTCCGGGTACGAGGTGGACCCGGCCCAGATCCTGGTGACCAACGGCGGCAAGCAGGCGATCTACGAGGCGTTCGCCGCGATCCTCGACCCGGGTGACGAGGTCATCGTGCCGGCGCCGTACTGGACCACGTACCCCGAGTCGATCCGTCTCGCGGGTGGCGTCCCCGTCGATGTCGTGGCCGACGAGACCACCGGCTACCGCGTCTCCGTGGAGCAGCTGGAGGCCGCGCGCACGGAGAAGACCAAGGTCGTCCTCTTCGTCTCGCCGTCCAACCCGACCGGTGCGGTCTACAGCGAGGCCGACGCGAGGGCGATCGGCGAGTGGGCCGCGGAGCACGGTCTGTGGGTGCTGACCGACGAGATCTACGAGCACCTGGTCTACGGCGACGCGACGTTCACCTCGCTGCCCGCCCTTGTCCCGGCGCTGCGTGAGAAGTGCATCGTCGTCAACGGTGTCGCGAAGACGTACGCCATGACGGGCTGGCGCGTGGGGTGGATCGTCGGCCCGAAGGACGTCGTGAAGGCGGCCACCAACCTCCAGTCGCACGCGACGTCGAACGTCTCCAACGTGGCGCAGATCGCCGCCCTGGCCGCCGTCTCCGGGGACCTGGACGCCGTCGCGAAGATGCGGGAGGCCTTCGACCGCCGCCGGCAGACGATCGTGCGGATGCTCAACGAGATCGATGGTGTGGTCTGCCCGACCCCAGAGGGCGCCTTCTACGCCTACCCGTCGGTGAAGGGCCTGCTGGGCAAGGAGATCCGCGGCCGTCGTCCGCAGTCCTCGGTGGAGCTCGCGGCCCTGATCCTCGACGAGGTCGAGGTGGCGGTCGTCCCGGGCGAGGCCTTCGGCACGCCCGGCTACCTGCGCCTTTCCTACGCGCTGGGCGACGAGGACCTGGCCGAGGGTGTCTCCCGGATCCAGAAGCTGCTGGCCGAGGCCCGCGACTGATCCCCTTCCCTCGTGCGACGGGTCCCCGGCTTCGGCCGGGGGCCCGTTTCTGTGTTCGGGCAAGAACCCGATCGGGGAAAGGGGCTGCCCCGTTCCGGTTGTCTTTGGCAGGATCACTCAATGGAGCGCGAACGAGACGTCAGCCTGCTGCCGAAAGCCCATCTGCACCTGCACTTCACCGGGTCGATGCGGCCCACCACTCTTCTTGAGCTCGCCGACAAGCACGGCGTGCATCTTCCGGAGGCGCTGACCGGCGGCGAGCCACCGAAGCTGCGCGCCACGGACGAGCGCGGGTGGTTCCGCTTCCAGCGGCTGTACGACATGGCCCGCTCCTGCCTGCGCGATCCCGAGGACATCCAGCGGCTGGTGCGTGAGGCGGCGGAGGAGGACATCAGGGACGGCTCGGGCTGGCTGGAGATCCAGGTCGACCCGACCTCGTACGCGCCGCGGCTCGGCGGTCTGATCCCGGCACTGGAGATCATCCTCGACGCCGTGGACACGGCCTCCCGGGAGACCGGGCTGGGGATGCGTGTGCTGGTCGCGGCGAACCGGATGAAACACCCGCTGGACGCCCGGACGCTCGCCCGGCTGGCGGTGCGCTACGCGGACCGCGGCATCGTCGGATTCGGCCTCTCCAACGACGAACGGCGGGGCATGGCGCGGGACTTCGACCGCGCCTTCGCCATCGCCCGCGAGGGCGGGCTGCTGGCGGCCCCGCACGGCGGCGAACTGACCGGACCCGCGTCCGTACGGGACTGCCTCGACGACCTGCGTGCCTCGCGGATCGGCCACGGTGTGCGGGCGGCGGAGGATCCGAGGCTGATGCGCAAGCTCGCCGAGAGGGGCGTGACCTGCGAGGTCTGCCCGGCCTCGAACGTGGCGCTCGGCGTCTACGAGAAGCCGGAGGACGTGCCGCTGCGGACGCTGTACGACGCAGGGGTCCCCATGGCGCTCGGCGCGGACGATCCGCTGCTGTTCGGCTCCCGGCTGGCGGCACAGTACGAACTGGCCCGCCGCCACCACGCCTTCACGGACCAGGAGCTCGCGGAACTGGCCCGCCAGTCGGTGCGGGGTTCGGCGGCGCCCGAGGACATCAGGCAGAAGCTGCTGGCGGGGATCGACGACTGGCTGGCGTCTGCGCCGGCATAGGGCACGCCGTCGGGGGCCGGCACGGCCCGGCGGTACAGCGCTCAGCGGGCGTCGCCGGTGGTGGCGATGCCCCGCAACAGCGTGCGCGCGAGACCCGCCGCGAACTCGTCGAGCGGCTGCGGCGGCCGGTGGCCCGGCGTCATGTCGTAGGCGAAGGCGCGCTGCGCGCAGGCGCCCAGGAGCAGGGACGCGGCGGCGTGGGTGTCGGCGTCCGGGCCGATGCGGCCGGCGGCCCGCTCGGCGCGCAGATACGCGTCGAGGCCCTCGATGGGCTTGTGCGGCCCTGTTCCCATCTCGCGCATGGCCTCTTCGTGCCGGCGCTTGAGGCGGGGTTCGGCGTACAGCGACGCCGCCATGGGGAAGGTCCTCTCGTAGAAGAGGGCCGCTTGGCGGGCGATCTCGGTGAGGTTCTCCTCGACGCTCGCGCCGCCCGGATCGGCCGCCAGCTCGGCCAGCAGGGGGCCCAGCTTCGGCAGCCTTTCCTGGAGCACGGTCACGAACAGCTCCTCCTTGCCGGTGAAGTGCTTGTAGAGCGCAGCCTCCGAGCAGCCGGCCGCCTTGGCGATCTCCTTGGTGGTGGTTCGGGCGAGACCGATGGAGAGCATCAGGTCTCGCGCGGCGTCGATGATGCGGACGCGGGTGGGCTTGTGGTCCATGCGCGCTCCAGACCGGGCTTGACGTATAGGTGAGTACCCACTCACTCTAGGGGTGAGTGAACACTTACCCACCTGAGGAGGGTGTGCACCATGAAGCTCACAGTGTTCGGCGCGACCGGCGGCATCGGCGGGCAGATCGTCGAGCAGGCCCTGGCCGCCGGCCATCGGGTGACGGCCGTGGTCCGCGATCCGGCGCGTTTCACGGTCACCGGGGAACGGCTCGAGGTCGTCCGCTCCGGTCTCGACGACCCGGAGGCACTGCGCGAAGCCGTGGCCGGGCAGGACGCGGTGCTCTCGGGTCTCGGCCCCCGCAGGCGGTCCGACGCCGGCATCGCCGCCCGCCTCACCCGCGCGGTGCTGGCCGCGATGGAGGCCGAGGGCACGCGGCGGTTGCTGGTCGTGAGTGCGGCGCCGCTCGGCAGCGCACCGGAGCGGGAGCCGCTGCGGGACCGAGCGATGACGTCGGTCGTGGGGGCGGTGCTGAAGCCGGTCTACGACGATCTGCGGGCCATGGAGGGCGAACTCGCGCGATCGGCGGCCGACTGGACCGCCGTGCGCCCGCCGAGGCTGCTCGACAGGCCATTGACCGGCAGGTACCGCGTCGCGGTCGGCGGCAATCCGCGCAGCGCCAGGATGATCGGCCGGGCTGACGTGGCGCACGCGATGCTCGCGATGACCGACGACCCCGCCACTCTCAGGCAGGCCGTCGGCGTCGCCTATTAGATCTTCGGGTTCGAGGGGTCCTGCCGGATCTCGGGCGTCCGGAGGCTCAGAGGCTGACGCCCACGGTCACCGGCTCGTTGACCAGCGTCACGCCGAACGCGTCGCGCACGCCGTCCACCACCTCCCGGGCCAGCGCCAGCAGGTCCTCCGTCGTGGCCCGACCCCGGTTGGTGAGGGCGAGCGTGTGCTTGGTGGAGATGCGTGCGGGCCCGGAGCCGTAGCCCTTGGTGAATCCGGCCTTGTCGATCAGCCAGGCGGCCGACGTCTTGGTGTGCCCGTCGCCCGCCGGGTAGGCGGGCGGGGCGACGCCGTCGCCGAGCCGGTCGCGGACGCGGGCCAGGAAGGTCTCGTACTCGGCGGCGGTGAGGATCGGGTTGGTGAAGAAGGAGCCGGCCGACCAGGTGTCGTGGTCGTCGGCGTCGAGCACCATGCCCTTGCCCGCGCGCAGGGCGAGCACGGTCTCACGGGCGGTGGCGGCCGGGACCCGGTCGCCCACATCGATCCCGAGGGCACGGGCGGTCTCGGCGTACTTCACGGGCGCGGACAGGCCGCCGGCGTCCTCGAGCTCGAAACGGACACGCAGCACGACGTAGCGGTCGGGTTCCTGCTTGAAGCGGCTGTTGCGGTAGGAGAAGCCGCACTCGGCGTTGGGAAGGACCACTGTCCCGCCGCTGCGGCGGTCGTACGCGACGACCTCCGTGATCGTCGACGAGACCTCCTGGCCGTAGGCGCCGACGTTCTGGATCGGGGTCGCGCCCGCGGAGCCGGGGATGCCGGCCAGGCACTCGACGCCGCCCAGCCCCGCTTCGACGGTGCGGGCGACGGCGTCGCTCCACGTCTCCCCCGCGGCCAGCTCCAGGCGCGTCCCGTCGAGGTCGAAGCCGCTGGTCGCGATGCGCAGAGCGGTACCGTCGAAGCCCTTGTCACCGATCACCAGGTTGCTGCCGCCGCCGATGATCAGCAGCGGCGTGCCGGCCTCGTCCGCCTCTCGCACGGTGGCGATCACCTCGTCGTCGGTGGTGGCGACCACGAGGCGGGTCGCGGGACCGCCGAGCCGGAAGGTGGTCAGGGGGGCGAGGGGGGCATCGTGGAGTTCCTGCACGGGGACAAGAGTACGGTCCGTGGCCCCGGCTCTCCGGCGGGGCCACGGACCGTGCGGGTACGCGGGGGTCAGACGGCGACGGGTGTGCGGCTGCTCTCCGCGGCCGTGGCCGGTGGTCCGGACAGCGTGCCGTCCGGCCTCGTACGCCCGCCGGGGATCAGCAGGGCCACCAGGGCGGCGGCGGCCAGCGCCCCGGCGCCGATCCACACCGCGGGCACCGTGCCGTCGGAGAAGGCCTGCGGGGACTCGTAACCGCCCTGGGCGGCGAAGACCGCGCCGAGCACCGCGATACCGAGTGCGCCGCCGACCTCGCGAAGGGCGTTGTTCGCACCTGAGGCGATGCCCTGCTCCGACGGGCGGACGCTGGACATGACCACACTGGCGGCGGGCGCGAAGTAGAGGGCCATGCCGACGCCGCTGATGACGAGTGCGGGCAGCTGGGCGGTGTAGGAGACACCGGGCTCGAGCACCAGCGCGAAGAGCGCGAGGCCGACGGCCTGGAGCGCCAGGCCGGCGGTGACGACCGGGCGCCCGCCGATCCGGTCGGACAGGAGACCCGCGACGGGTGCGACGAGCAGCGACATGCCGGTCCAGGGCAGCATCCGCAGCCCGGCCTCGGTGGGCGAGTAACCGGCCACGCCCTGGAGGAACTGGCTGAGCAGGAAGATCGAGCCGAACATGCCGAGGAACATCAGCAGGCTCGCGACATTGATGCCGAAGAAGGCCTGGCTGCGGAAGAGACGCATGGGCAGCATGGGCTTCTTCGCGACGGAGCCGTACCAGGCGAAGGCGACCAGGAGCACGGCGCCAGCGATCAGGCAGAACAGGATCCGGGGGCTGGTCCAGCCGTCGGCGTTGCCGTTGACGAGCCCGTAGACGATGCCGAAGAGGCCTCCGCTGACCAGCAGGGTGCCGGGGACGTCGAGCCGGGCGTCCGGGGCGTAGGACTCTTGCAGGCGCAGGCGCGCGAGCGGCAGCAGGAGCAGTCCGATCGGGACGTTCAGCCAGAAGATCCACTGCCACGAGATGTGCTCGGTGAGAGAGCCGCCGATCAGCGGGCCGGTGGCGACGGCCACGCCGGTCACGGCGCTGAAGAGGCCCAGCATCGCCCCGCGGCGGGCGGCGGGGACGGCGGCGGTGAGCAGTGTCAGCGTGAGCGGCATCATGATCGCCGCGCCGACGCCCTGGACGGCCCGGGCGGCGATGAGCGCGTCTATGCCGGACGCGAGCGCGGCCGCGGCGGACGCGCCGGTGAAGATCGCCAGGCCGATGATGAACAGCCGACGGCGGCCGAAGCGGTCCCCCAGGGCCGCACCGAACATCAGCAGGACCGCGAAGGTGAGCGTGTAGGCGCTCACCGTCCACTCAAGATCTTCCAGGCCGCCGCCCAGGTCCTCCCGGATGGAGGGGAGGGCGGTCGTGACGACGAGGTTGTCGAGGGCCGCCATGAAGCCGGCGACGCTGGTGATGACGAGTGCCCAGACGGCGCCGGTGCGCCGTGCGGGCTGCGTGTTCTGGTTCACTGCCCCCCCAGGGGTTAGTTATCGATGACTAACTTTCACGGACAAGGAAGTGCACGGGCCGCCCACGCGCGTGGGGCCCCTCAGTCCTGGACCGGCCGCGCCGAGAGATAGAAGCCGGACCAGATGCGGTGCTCCGCGGGGAAGCCCATCGAGACGAGAACGTTGACGAGCATCCCGTAGGCCAGGAAGGTCGTGGTCTCGTTCACGTCGGCACCGAGGTGCAGGTGGACGGTCTCCCACAGCTCCATCCAGTCGGCCCGCACCTGCTCACCGAAGGCGTGGTCGCCCGCCGCCTCGGCGGCCGCCACCGCGACGTACGTCTGCATCTGCATCAGCAGCTTCTCGGGGTCGTCCGCGATCAGGCGCTGGTACGCGGCAGCCATCGCACCGAGAGCCTCCTCACCTTCGAGCCCTTCGGCGGCCGCGCTGAAGACACGCCGGGTGTCCTCGAGACACCGCGAGGAGGCGGCCAGGAAGATGGCCTGCTTGTTCGGGAAGAGACGGAAGAGGTAAGGCTGGGAGACGCCGACGCGCTTGGCGATGGCGTCCGTCGAGGTGCCGTTGTACCCGGCGCGGGAGAACTCCGTGATCGCGGCACGGATCACGCTCTCGCGTCGCTCTTCTGCACTCATCCTGACCATGGAATTAAGTTATTGGCTGATCACTAACTTGTCAAGGGGGAAGCCGGCTTCCAGCCGGACGAGCACGCACGGGGCGTATGCGTAAGGGGCGCCCCTCCGCGGAAGGGCGCCCCTTACAGCGCTTGTGCCGGCCCCGCTGCGGGCGTGACTGCTCCGTGCGGAGTTTGCGCCGGCCCCAATGCGGGATGTGCTCCGGCTCCGCTACGGGCGGCTCAGGCGAGCTGCACGACCGCGCGGGACATGCCCAGGACCTTCTGGTCGTCGCTGGTCGCGACCAGGTCCACGCGCACCCGGTTGTCGTCCAGCTTCGCCGCGACCTTGGCGCTCACCTCGATCAGCGCGCCCTTGTCGTCGTTCGGGACGACGACGGGCTTGGTGAAGCGGACGCCGTACTCGACGACCGCGCCCGGGTCGCCCACCCAGTCCGTCACGACCCGGATCGCCTCGGCCATGGTGAACATGCCGTGCGCGATCACGTCCGGCAGCCCGACCTCTGTGGCGAACTTCTCGTTCCAGTGGATCGGGTTGAAGTCGCCGGACGCGCCCGCGTACCGCACCAGCGTGGCGCGCGTCACCGGAAAGCTCTGCGCCGGCAGTTCGGTGCCGGCCTCGACGTCCGCGTAAGAGATCTTCGCTGCCATCACGCCTCCTCGGCGGCGCGGGCCACCAGCTTCGTCCAAGCGGTCACGACCAGTTCACCGCTCTCGTCGTGCACGTCACCGCGCACGTCCAGGATGTCGTTGCCGGCGAGGGACTTGATGGCCTCGATCGTCGAGGTGACCGAGAGCCTGTCGCCCGCGCGTACCGGCCGGGCGTACGCGAACTGCTGCTCGCGGTGCACCACGCGGCTGTAGTCCAGCCCCAACTGCGGGTCCTGGACGACCTGCTCGGCGGCGCTGAAGGTGATCGTGAAGGCGAACGTCGGCGGAGCGATCACGTCCGAGTGCCCGAGCGCGCGGGCGGCCTCACGGTCCGTGTAGGCGGGATTCGCGTCCCCCACCGCGGCGGCGAACTCCCGGATCTTCTCCCGGCCCACCTCGTACGGCGCGGTGGGCGGATACGTCCGCCCCACGAACGACTGGTCGAGCGCCATGGACTGGTCCCTCCTGATATTGATCACAAATGAATGCCGGCCGCCGGACGAACGGCGGTACGGCAAACGACACGAGGCCGCCCCCAAAGGGGACGGCCTCGTATACGAGCCTTATTCAGCGCGTTTCGCGGTGCGCCGTGTGCGAGTTGCAGCGCGGGCAGTGCTTCTTCATCTCAAGACGGTCCGGGTTGTTACGCCGGTTCTTCTTGGTGATGTAGTTCCGCTCCTTGCACTCCACGCAGGCCAGCGTGATCTTCGGGCGGACGTCGGTGGCAGCCACGTGAGTGCTCCTTGGACGGATAGGACGGATGAACGCATAAAAGAGTAGCCGATCGGAGGACCGACCCCACAATCGGCTACTGTGTGTAGCGGTGACCGGACTTGAACCGGTGACACAGCGATTATGAGCCGCTTGCTCTACCGACTGAGCTACACCGCTGCGATGCAGGGTTCCCTCGCCCGAAGGCGAGGTCACTCGACATCAGAGCCCCAATACGGAATCGAACCGTAGACCTTCTCCTTACCATGGAGACGCTCTGCCGACTGAGCTATTGGGGCGAGCGATGAAGACATTACACGGTCCCTCGCCGATCGCCCAAATCCGTTTCCTTGCGCCGGGCCGGCCCTCCTCACGACCTGTCCGCCCGGCCCCCGGTCCGTCCTCCGTGCAGCCCTCCTCCGCAGGCCCGCGACGGCACCCCGCCCGTCCCGTACGCCACTTACGACCACGCCGGTACGACTATTGCGCTCCTCCTCGAAGCGCACCGCGAGCGCCCCTAGGCTCGATGCACGCTGTGTGATCCTCTCCGGCTCCCACGCCACGGCTCCCACACCGCCCGGGCAGTGTGCGCGACCGCCGTCCGAGCCCGACCGCCCCCACCCAGGAGCGCGATGCCCGACAGCCAGCCGCCGCGCGGCGGCGCCAACGCGGACACCGCCGCGCTGCTGCTCTGCGGCGCGAGGCTCACGGACGGTCGCACGGTCGACGTACGGCTCAGTGGCGGCCGCATCGAGGCCGTCGGCACCGCGGGAAGCCTCCCTCCGCACTCCGCCCGGGTGGACCTCACCGGCTTCCTGCTGCTGCCCGCCCCGGCCGAGCCGCACCTCCACGGCGACACGGCACTCAGCGCGGAGACCCCCGGCCCCGTCTCTTACGACACGCAGGACGTCCAGCGGCGCGCCACAGATGCCGCGCTGCTCCAGCTGGGCCACGGGGCAACCGCGCTGCGCTCCCACGTACGGATCGGGGACGTCCAGGGCCTCGGCCCGCTGGAGGCGGTGCTCCAGGCCGGGCGATCTCTGCGCGGACTCGCCGATCTGACCACAGTCGCCGTACCCAGGCTGCTGACGGGCGTGGCCGGCGCGGACGGTCTGGCCCTGTTGCGGGACGCGCTCAAGATGGGTGCCGGCGTGGTGGGCGGCTGCCCCGACGCCGACCCCGATCCCGCCGGATACGTGGAGACGGTCCTGGGGATCGCCGCCGAGTACGGCTGCCCCGTCGACCTGCACACCCACGGCGACGACCCGGCACGGCTGGCCCGTCTCGCCGCCATGGCCGGCGGACTGCGGCCCGGTGTCACCGTCGGGCCGTGCGCCGGTCTCGCCCGGCTGCCCAGGGAGATCGCATCCCGGGCCGCGGACCAGCTGGCGGCTGCGGGCGTCACCGTCGTCTCCCTGCCGCAGGGCGGCTGCTCCGGCGTCGAACAGCGCGGCAACGCGCCGGTCCGGCTCCTGCGGGCGGCGGGCGTGCGGGTCGCCGCGGGCAGCGGGGCGCTGCGGGACGTGTGCAACCCGGTGGGCCGCGGGGATCCGCTGGAGGCCGCGTACCTCCTGTCGTCCCAGGCGGGGATGCGGCCCTCGGACGCCTACGGCTGTGTCGCGGGCACGGCCCGAGAGGTGATGGGACTGCCCCAGGTACGGGTCGAGGCCGGCTTCCCGGCGGAACTGCTCGCGGTCCGGGGCGAGCGGATCTCGGGCGTGCTGTCGCTCGCGTACAGCCGGATCGTCATCCACCGCGGACGGGTGGTCGCCCGCACGAGCGCGGTGCGTGAGTACTGCGACTCCGCGGCGGCCGTCGCCCTCGAACTCCCCCGCCAGGCACGGCCGGACCCGGGACCCTGACGCGGTCCCGCCGGCGGTTCGGGCCCGGGGCCCGGAGAGGTTTACTCGCGGCACGGGTCCGGGGCCAGGAGGGAGTGCGCCAGCGGTAGGGAGCTGGGCATCAGGGGCGGAGGCCGGTACGCGTCCGGCCGCGTTTTGCCCATCGAGGGCGTGTCCCCCCTGCGGTCCTTGCGCATGGTCGGTGCTTCGGACGTAACGTCGTATGCATGCGCATTGTCATCGCAGGAGGACACGGTCAGATCGCGCTCCGTCTCGAGCGGCTGCTCTCCGCGGGCGGACATGAGGTCGCGGGCATCATCCGCGATCCGAAGCAGGGTGACGACCTGAGGGCCGTCGGCGCCGAACCGGTGTTCCTCGATCTGGAGAAAGCTTCCGTGGAGCAGGTCGCGGCCGTGCTCCAGGGCGCGGACGCCGCGGTGTTCGCCGCGGGGGCGGGCCCCGGCAGCGGCACCGAGCGGAAGGACACGGTCGATCGAGGCGCGGCGGTCCTCTTCGCGGACGCGGCCGAACGGACGGGCGTACGGCGGTACATCGTCGTCTCCTCAATGGGCGCCGACGCCGAACACAAGGGCGACGACGTCTTCGACGCCTACCTGCGGGCGAAGGGGGCGGCGGACGACTACGTACGGTCCCGGCCCAATCTCGAGTGGACGATCCTGCGGCCCGGCACGCTCACCAACGACGCGGGGAACGGGCTGGTGCGGCTGGAGGTCTCGACGGGACGCGGCATGGTGCCGCGGGACGATGTGGCGGCGGTACTCGCGGAGATGGTGGAGACGCCGGCCACCGCGGGACTGACGCTGGAACTGGTCAGCGGTTCGACACCCGTCACCGTCGCGGTGAAGGACATCGCGGGGAACTGACGGCCCGCCGACGGCCGGTCGTTCGCCGGGTCTCCCGCCCGAATCCCCGTAATGGACCGCGGTGACGGGCCTCTTGGTGGACCGCGTGACGGACCGCTTTACGAACCGCGCGATGGACCGCTTTTCGAATGCGCGATGAATCCCCGTTGCCCACAGGGTCTTTGAGGTCATGAGCAATCACACACAGGAAGTCCGGCCGGTGATCGTGGAGCGCGGCGAGCAGCTCTACGCCTATGTCCGGGGCTCCGTACGCATGGACGCGTTCGCCCTGATCGCCGACCGGCTGCCCGAACTCATCAACTGGCTGGCGGGCAACGGCGCGGAGTTCGCCGGAGCGCCGTTCTTCCGTTACAACACCATCGACATGGAGGGCGAGTCGGTCGTCGAGGCCGGCATGCCCGTCGCCTCCGCCCCGGAGCCCGAGGGCGACATCGGCGTGGCCGTACTGCCGCCGGGCCGCTATGCGACAGTCACCCACCTCGGTCACCCGGACCAGCTGGTCGGGGTCGTCACGGCGATGCACGAGTGGGCGGGGCGGGAGGGCCTCGAGTGGGACATGACGGTGGTCGACGGGGTCGAGCACTGGGCGTGCCGGACGGAGACGTACAAGACGGATCCCCGGGTCGAGCCGGACATGTCGAAGTGGGAGATCGAGCTGGCGTTCCGCCTGGCCGGCTGACGGGCGCGGTCGCCCGCTCGACGACGGGGCCGCGTGCGTGGCCGCCGCCCCGGGCTACCCGGTCCACGGGGCTGCACGGCACACAGGAGGCGCGGCCGTCCCGATGTCGGCGTAGCGCTCGCCTCCGCGACACGACGACTCGGGCTTGCCGTCGCCGCCGGCAGCAAGGCGTTCGGCTCCGTTTCCCATTCAGGGCGGGGACAGAAGGCGCCGACCGGACTGAAACACTCGTGACCGAGTGCCCGCCCTCCCCCAGGGCGGGGCGGAAGCCATCTCGCAATGGCTGGCCGCAATCCGGATGCCCGCATGGTCGTCATCGACGTGTTCGCCAAGATGCGCGGACAGGCTCCGCAGGGCGTGTCCGCCTACGACGCCGAAGCAAGGTGCACGGGGCCGACACGTGGAGGCGTTCTTCGGGTGAATCTACTACGCCGCATCTCGCCCCGGCGAAACGGTCGGGCTGAAGCTGCGGGACTGTGAACTCCCCCGCCGGGGCTGGGGAAAGCTGCGTCTGCGGGAGAGCCGGGCCCGCTCGGGCACGGCCTGGACGGACAGCGGCGAGGCTCACGACCGCCGCGGGCTCAAGCACCGGTCCCGCAAGGCGGTTCGGTACGTGCCCATCCCGCCCGAGCTGGTCGCGCTGCTGCACTGGCACGTCATCTGGTTGGGCACCGAGCTCGACGGCCGCCTGTTCCGTACGGCCCGCGGCGGCATGGTGCAGGAGAGCGGCTACGGCGAAGTCTGGGCCCGCGCTCGCGGCGACGTCTTGTCGCCCGGCGAGCTGGCGTCGAAGCTGGCGAAGTGCCCGTATGACCTTCGCCACACGGCGGTCTCCACGTGGCTCAGCGCTGGAGTGGACGCAGATCGTCGCCGCCCGAGCCGGGCACAGCGCGGCCATCCTTTTCCGCGTCTATGCCAAGTTCCTCAGAGGCGGCGACGGCGACGCCAATGCGAAGATCTCAGGCAGGCCGGCAAGGGCATAGCGATTCCGCGCACCTGCGCTACGTCGCCCGTGGTCCAACAGGCCGAAGCTTGTTAGGCCAACTGCATCCAGCCTCTTCCTCGCCCCTGGGGGATGGCCTCTGTGGCGACTACTCCATGTATTGCCGGATCGACGCAATATCCCGCAGGTCCTTATCGCGCCCCAACCCAGTTTCAACCAGCCTGGTTTTCCACTCGAGAACTCTCGCCAAAGGCATAAACTTCATACCTTCGAATTCTTCAGCCTCTCCGATCACTTGATCCACAGAATAGTCGAACCATCCATTTAGAACTTCAACCGCACCATCGAATAGGATGACATGCTGCGCCCAACCGAGAGGGGCCTTCTGGGCGGTGCCCAACTTCCGAGCCATCTCCCACGCGACACCGCGCGCGACGACATCGACATCCCCGATGTCCCGCCTGATGCCGTGCGCGATCAGCGCTCCGCTGCCCGCGATCACATAATCCTCAGACGGAAGGCCCAAGGAGAGAAAATCCTTGAAAAATGGGTGATCGCGCAGCATGGCATCCAGTCTCCTAGAGGGGTGAAAGCCCAAGGGCTAGCCTGGTGAGGCAAGCGGACACAAGAGCTGCTGCCACACTGATCAGGGTTCCGATCAGATAGTAGTCACCCACGAGCTTTCCGCCTTCCTTTGCCTCCGGCGCCCGCGCAAGAGTCTTGGCAGTCACTACCAGAGCGGCGGCCGGCGGACTCCCAGAAACCAGGAACACGAAGAGGATGAACCTCTCGATCCACCCGACATGGGGTCCAACCTTGATGAAGTCCCTGGTGTTTACGGGAAGCTCATCGGCTTCAATTTTCGCTTCAATCTCGTTCAGCAAAGGTCGCACGACAACACCAATGATGAACTGACAGCCAAATACGGCAACAAGCAGACCGGATAGGGCGATCATGAGTCGATCACTATTGGTAACCATATCGCCCAAATGCCGCGCCCCCGCCTCCCATCCGACAAAGGCAAGTATGAGTACGGCAGCCACGACGCCAGCAAGCGCGGAGTACCTTGATGCAGTCATCGATCTCCGAAGCGCGTCGGATTTCTTTTCCTTGGCCTTCGGCTGAGGGTTCACCTCCCCTTCCGCCGCAGGAGAAACCCGTGACTTACTGAATACTGCGATGCATGCGGCCAGAAGCGCTATGCCCAGTAGCGTGAGCCAGGCGCCTACACTTCGACTCGTAGGCAATACGACGATGGCGCCATAAATCAAGGCGAACAGCACCGCCCCCAAAGGTAACCTCTTATACCAGCCCAGCCCACTCGGGACACTTACTGCAGCGATCAATCCGATAGCGGTTCGTGTCAGCTCCACGATTACCCCCTCATGTAACGCCGCGCCTGCTCGGCTTGCCTCTGAACCGGCGCTGGCCCCGCCTTACGACTCGGCAGGCTATCGCTTGACCAAGACCAACGCGCCTCATCCACCAAGCCACAACCGACTGCAGATCATTCGGCGTGACCTGCGGACCTGAAGTCGCAGCCGGCGCGGCCGGAGATCCCGCTCCTAGGGACAGTGCCCGGTCGCCTCGCCCCATCCCTCACGGGCCATGCCTGGCAATGTCGCACCACACGCATGCGCCACTGCGGTGGGTGGCGCGCGGGGGCGCCGCCTTGCTTGTCTGGCACTGATGGGGCCTAGACGCGAGGCCCCGTCACGTGAACTGCGGGCCGCCGAACCGGTCGGCAGGCTCGTCCACACCCCGTCCAGAACTACTGGTAGAGAGCGGGTGGCAATGAGACAGGATGAGACAGCACAGCTGTTGGGCACTCCAACGCGAACGGCCCCTGATCCGCGTTTCCGCAGATCAGGGGCCGTATCTATCGCGTGGCGGCGCCAGGATTCGAACCTGGGTAGGCTAAGCCGACGGATTTACAGTCCGCTCCCATTGGCCACTCGGGCACACCGCCATGGGATGTCACCTGTGGAGGAACCGCTGTGGGGCGGTGCTCCGTGGCAACGACGTAAACGATACCTGATGCACCGGGGTGCTTCGCCACCGGATTGATCAGCGCCGGGGGCGGGTGCGGGTGGCTAGGCTTGTCCGCGCGGTTCGGGGTGATCCGGCCGCACCCCACTCATCCGATACAAGGAGCCACAGGACATGGCCGACTCCAGTTTCGACATCGTCTCGAAGGTCGAGCGGCAGGAGGTCGACAACGCCCTCAACCAGGCCGCCAAGGAGATCTCGCAGCGCTACGACTTCAAGAACGTCGGTGCCTCGATCTCCTGGTCCGGCGAGAAGATCCTGATGCAGGCGAATTCCGAGGACCGCGTCAACGCGATCCTGGACGTCTTCCAGACCAAGCTGGTGAAGCGCGGCATCTCGCTGAAGGCACTGGACGCCGGCGAGCCGCAGCTCTCCGGCAAGGAGTACAAGATCTTCGCCTCGATCGAGGAGGGCATCTCGCAGGAGAACGCCAAGAAGGTCGCGAAGATCATCCGCGACGAGGGCCCGAAGGGTGTCAAGGCGCAGGTCCAGGGTGACGAGCTGCGGGTCAGCTCGAAGAGCCGCGACGACCTGCAGGCCGTGCAGGCGCTGCTCAAGGGGCAGGACTTCGACTTCGCGCTGCAGTTCGTGAACTACCGCTGACGTCTGCGGGCGCGCCGAGGCGACCGGGGGCGGAGCGGCGGGCCGCTCCGCCCCCGCCCCGTGCCCCGGGTGGTGCGACCGGCGACGAAGGCGGCCGCCCCTGCCGTGACGTCCGAATTCCGCCAGCCCCGACGCCCGCGGGGTCGCAGACTCGTAGGGAAGGGGCGGGCGAGAGCCCGCCGGACGCAACACCGCAACGAGGAGCGCGCGCCATGACCGGAGCTCAGGAGACCGTCGTCTACGAGACCCTCGACAGCCCGCTGGGCGAGCTCCTGCTGGTGGGGCGGGCGTCGGGCACGGCGAAGGGCGGTACCGCGCTTGCCTCCCTCTCGCTGCCGGGGCAGAAGGGCCGCGCGGTCGTCCAGACCGGCTGGCGCCGCGACCCGGCGGCGTTCGAGGAGATCGGACGCCAGTTGTCGTCGTACTTCTCCGGCCGGCTGACCCGCTTCGAGATCGAGTACGCGGACGGCGGGACCGACTTCCAGCGCCGTGTCTGGAAGGTCCTGGAGGCCGTGCCCTACGGGCGGACCGCCACCTACAAGGAGATTGCCGCGCAGGTCGGGACTTCCGCGGTCGGTGTGCGGGCCGTGGGGACGGCGATCGGGCGCAATCCGCTGCTCGTGGTGCGCCCGTGCCACCGGGTGATCGGCGCGGACGGCGCCCTGCGGGGGTACGCGGGCGGTCTGGAGTCGAAGGCGCGGCTCCTCGGGCTCGAGGGCGCACTGGCGCCGTGACGGAGCCGGTCCCATGAGCGGAGCACTGTTCCCACGTGACCGGGCGGTCGTCGCCCCGGGCGCGGTGCATGTGCCCGGCTGGCTGCCCGTCGGCCGTCAGCGGGAGCTGGTGGACGCCTGCCGCGGCTGGGCCCGTGGGCCGGTCCCGCTCCGGCACACCGTGCTGCCGGGCGGGGGCGTGATGTCGGTGCGGACGGTCTGCGTGGGCTGGCACTGGCAGCCGTACCGGTACTCCCGGACCGCGGACGACGTGAACGGTGCGCCGGTCGCGCTGTTTCCCCAATGGCTGGTGGAGCTGGGACGCGAGGCACTTGTCGAGGCCTACGGAGAGCATCAGGGGTACACCCCCGACACCGCGCTGATCAACTTCTACGACGGCGCTGCCCGGATGGGGATGCACCAGGACAAGGAGGAGCGGTCAGGAGCTCCGGTGGTTTCCCTGAGCATCGGCGACTCGTGCGTGTTCCGGTTCGGGAACACGCGGACCAGGGGACGTCCGTACACGGATGTGGAGCTGGTGTCCGGCGACCTGTTCGTCTTCGGCGGCCCTTCCCGCTACGCCTATCACGGCGTGCCGAAGGTGCTTGCGGACACGGCCGACCCTGCGACCGGCATGAACGGCGGCCGTCTGAACATCACTTTGCGCGAGACCGGACTGGCGGGCTGATCCCGCGCGGGCGGCAGGCGGGACTCAGCGCGAACGCGAATGGCCGAACAGGATCCGGTACGCGATCAGCAGGACGAGCGCGCCGCCGACGGCCGCGATCCAGGTCGGCCCGTCGTAGAACTGGTTGGCGATCTCCCGGTCCAGGTAGCGGGAGGATATCCAGCCGCCAAGGAAGGCTCCGGCGACACCAATGAGCGTGGTGCCGACCAGCCCGCCGGGGTCGCGGCCGGGCAGCAGGATCTTGGCTATCGCTCCGGCCAGCAGTCCGAGAACGATCCAGCCGATGATGCTCATCGAATGACCTGCCTTTCCTGGGGTGTTGTTGTCGGGGACGTGCACCGGCGGGGCAGCGGTTGCGGTGATCAGTAGGGTGCGGTGTATGACACAGGAGTTGCGACGGTCGCTGGGGGTCTTCGACGCCGTTGTGATCGGCCTCGGAGCGATGATCGGTGCGGGAATCTTCGCGGCTCTCGCACCGGCGGCGCGGGCTGCCGGTTCCGCCCTGCTGCTCGGTCTTGCCCTCGCGGCAGTGGTGGCCTACTGCAACGCCATGTCGTCGGCACGCCTGGCCTCCTTGTACCCCGCGTCAGGCGGCACTTATGTGTACGGACGGGAGCGGCTCGGAGAGTTCTGGGGGTACTTGGCAGGCTGGGCGTTCGTGGTCGGTAAGACGGCTTCGTGCGCGGCGATGGCTCTGACCGTCGGCGCGTACGCCTGGCCGGAGCACGCGAACGCGGTGGCGGTCGCCTCGGTGGTGGCGCTGACTGCCCTGAATTACGGCGGTGTTCAGAAGTCGGCGTGGCTGACGCGGCTGATCGTGGCTGTGGTGCTGTCGGTTCTCGCGGCGGTCGTGGCGGTCTCCCTCGGCAGCGGGCATGCGCGGTTCGGGCACTTGGAGCCGGCGGGTGACGCGTCGGCTGCGGGCGTGCTCCAGGCGGCGGGTCTGCTGTTCTTCGCGTTCGCCGGGTACGCGCGAATCACCACGCTGGGCGAGGAGGTCCGGGATCCGGCTCGCACCATCCCGAGGGCCGTGCCGCTGGCGCTGGGCATCGCGCTGGTCGTCTATGTGTGTGTCGCTGTCGCCGTCCTCTCTGTGCTGGGTGCCGAGGGGCTCGGGCAGGCGGCGGCGCCGCTCACCGAGGCCGTGCGTGCCGCGGGGGTCCCCTGGCTGGCGCCGGTGGTGGGTGTGGGTGCCGTGGTGGCGGCGCTCGGGTCGTTGCTCGCTCTGATTCTCGGCGTCTCGAGGACGACGCTCGCGATGGCGCGCGACGGCCATCTGCCGGAAGCGCTGGCCGCCGTTCATCCGCGGTTCCAGGTGCCGCACCGCGCGGAGGTCGCTGTGGGGGTCGTCGTCGCGGTGGTGGCGGCGACGGTGGACCTGCGTGGGGCGATCGGCTTCTCGTCTTTCGGTGTACTCGTCTACTACACAATCGCCAACGCCTCGGCCTGGACGCTGGGTTCCCGGCGGCCCGGGGATGCACCCGTTCGAGTGCTCCGGACCGTGCGGCTGACGGCCGGATGCGGGGTGGCGGGATGCCTGGCGCTGGCGTTCTCGCTGCCGCTGACGTCCGTGATCACCGGGGCTGCGGTGCTCGCCGGGGGCGCGGCACTGTACGCGGCGCGGAACGGCGGCGTCCGGACGGCTCGTGACCGCTGATCAGCGGCCGCCGACGGGCGGCGGTGTCACCTGCTCCGCGGCGGCCGGTCGGACGGGCAGCAGTCCGGCGGACGAGGTCCGGGCGCTCAACGCGCCGCGAACGGCTGATCGGTCGGGACGATCTCCCTGCCCAGCGGCATCAGCGACACCGGGATGAGCTTGAAGTTCGCGATGCCGAACGGGATGCCGATGATCGTGAAACAGAGAGCGAGGCCCGTGACGATGTGGCCCAGTGCCAGCCACCAGCCGGCCAGGACCAGCCACAGGACGTTGCCGACCAGGGAGGGTGCGCCGGAGTCGCGGCGGTCCGCCGTCGTGTAACCGAAGGGCCAGAGGGCGTAGACCCCGATGCGGAAGGACGCCAGACCGAACGGGATGCCGATGACGGTCACGCAGAGGATCAGCCCCGCCACCAGGTATCCGAGGAACAGCCAGAAGCCGCTCAGGACCAGCCATATGACGTTCAGGATTGTCTTCATCGGCGGGGACCTGCCATCTGCTCGAGTCGGGCGATTCGTTCCGCCATGGGCGGGTGGGTCGAGAACATCTTCGCAAGGCCGCGGCCCGGTCCGAACGGGTTGGCGATCATCATGTGGCCGGCGGTCTCGAGCCGCGGCTCCGGCGGCAGCGGGAGTTGTTTCGTACCGGCGTCCAGCTTGCGCAGTGCGCTGGCCAGGGCCAGTGGGTCACCGGTGAGCTGGGAGCCCGACGCGTCCGCCTCGAACTCCCGGGAGCGGCTCACGGCGAGCTGGATCACTGCCGCAGCCAGCGGGCCGAGCAGCATGATCAGCAGCATGCCGACCAGGCCGGGGCCTTCGTCGTCGTCGGACCGGCCGATGGGGATCAGCCAGGCGAAGTTCACCAGGAACATGACCACGGAGGCGAGGGCCCCCGCCACCGAGGAGATGAGGATGTCGCGGTTGTAGACGTGGCTGAGTTCGTGGCCGATGACTCCCCGCAGTTCGCGCTCGTCGAGGATGCGCAGAATCCCTTCGGTGCAGCACACCGCCGCATTGCGGGGGTTGCGGCCGGTGGCGAACGCGTTGGGGGCCTGGGTCGGCGAGATGTAGAGCCGCGGCATGGGCTGCCGGGCGGCGGTGGAGAGCTCGCGGACCATGCGGTACAGGGCGGGCGCCTCGAATTCGCTCACCGGGCGGGCACGCATGGCGCGGAGGGCCAGCTTGTCGCTGTTCCAGTACGCGTAGGCATTGGTTCCGAGCGCCACGACGAGCGCGACGAAAAGCCCCGTCCGGCCGAAGAAGCTGCCGATGACGAGGATCAGTGCGGACAGTCCCCCGAGGAGTACGGCGGTTTTGAGCCCGTTGTGCCGGCGGTGCACGGTACGCCCTCCAGATGGTGCGGCAGGGGAACCCTTTGCGTGGTGCTCCACTCTCCAGTGGACCCTTCTGTACTGGTCAACGCCAGGCGAGGGGCACTGGTTCCCTTGCACTCCAGGGCCCGCGTCAGGGCCGAACGGGTGAGCCCGCGGAGCGGGCCGGCCCGGGAGGGATCCGGAAAGGGACCGCCGCGGCTAGAACAGGCTCTCCGCGGCGTACCGCAGGACGAGCTGCGGGTAGCCGGACAGGACGACACCCACGGCCGCGGTGAGGGCCACGGCGACGGTGACCGGAGCGGGAATCACCTTCCGGGCAGCCTCCCCCGCCGTCGCCGCTGGCTCGTGCGCCTCCGCCGGCTCGGGGGTCCTGAAGAGGACGGCCGTCCACTGGAGGTAGTAGAAGAGGGCGATCACGACGTTGACGCCCATGACGACGGCCAGCCAGCCGAGACCCGCGTCGACGGCCGCGGAGAACACGGTCACCTTGGCGAAGAGGCCGACGATGCCCGGCGGCAGTCCCGCGAGGCAGAGCAGGAAGAAACCCATGGCCAGTGCGATGAGCGGCCGGCTGTGGTACAGGCCGCGGTAGTCGGAGATCCGGTTGAGCGGCCGCGTGCGGGCGACGACGGCCGCCACCGCGAAGGCACCCAGGTTCACCACGGCGTACATCAGCGCGTAGGCGACGGTCGCGCCGATCTGGTCGTCGCTGGAGTACGCGGCGGCGGCGATCGGCACCAGCAGATACCCGGCCTGTGCCACGGAGGACCAGGCCAGCAGTCGCACCGCGCTCCATGTGCGTGACGCGGACTGGCGCAGTGCCGCGACATTGCCGGCGGTCATGGTCAGGGCGGCGAGAACCGCCATCGCCGGGCCCCAGATGTCCGCGTACCCGGGGAACGCGATCACGGTGATCAGGATGAGCCCGGTGAATCCGACGGCTTTGCCGATGACGGAGAGGTAGCCGGCGATCGGCAGCGGCGCACCGACATAGGTGTCGGGGACCCAGAAGTGGAAGGGGACGGCGGCTGTCTTGAAGGCGAAGCCGACGAGGGTCAGCGCGACGCCGGCCTTGGCGAGCGTGTCCAGTTGGCCGGGGACGTCTTCCAGCCCGGCTGCCACCTGCGTGAGGTGCAGCGTCCCTGTGGCGGCGTACACGAAGCTCACGCCGAGCAGGGTCACAGCGGTCGCGGTGACCGAGGAGAGGAAGAACTTCAGGGCGGCTTCACTTGAGAGCCGGTCGCCGCGCTTGAGGCCCACCAGCGCGAAGGCCGGCAGTGAGGCCACCTCGAGGGCGACCACGAGGGTCGCGAGGTCGCGGGAGGCGGGCAGGAGCGCCGCGCCGGCGGCGGACGAGAGCAGCAGGAACCAGAACTCGCCGGGCGGCAGCTTCTCGCGGGTGTCCGTGAGGGAGAGCAGCGCCGTCAGCAGCGCCCCGCCGAGCACGAGGAATTGGATCACCAGCGTGAACTGGTCGGCGGTGTAGCTGCAGACGTCCGCGTTGTCGGTCAGGCAGAAGGTCGAGCGGTCGCCCTTGCGCAGCGGCAGGAGCGTGGCCATCGACACGACGAGACCGGCGATCGCCACAGCACCCAGAAGGGGCTTGCGCCGGTCGGCGACGAACAGGTCGGCGACGAGGATCACCAGCGCGACGGCCGCGGTGATCGTGGGCGGCGCGATCGCCGCCCAGTCGACGGATTGGACGAGGCTGCTGGCGCCGTCGGCTGCCACGGTCACGACTTGCCTCCTGAGAGGAGCTTCTGCACGGCCGGGTCGGTGAGGCCGAGGAGGACCGCGGGCCACAGTCCGGCGATGACGGTGAGGGCCACGAGCGGCGACCAGGCCGCGAACTCGTACGCGCGGACGTCGGCGACCGGCTCGGGACGCTGCTCGTCCACGGCTTCGGGCGGCCGGCCGCCCATGCACACCCGGCGCACGACGACGAGCAGGTACGCGGCGGTGAGCAGGGTGCCGAAGGCACCGATCGACATGAAGGTGAGGAAGGCCGGGCGGCTGAGCCCGTCAGCGGGGTCGAACGCTCCGAACAGCGCGAGCATCTCGCCCCAGAATCCGGCGAGTCCGGGCAGCCCGAGGGAGGCGACGGCGGCGAAGGCGAGCAGGCCGCCGAGGCGCGGCGCGCGACCGTACAGCGCGGCGCCGGTGGCGCCGGCGAGTGTGTCGAGGTCGGCGGTGCCGTAGCGGTCCTTTACCGCGCCGACCAGGAAGAACAGCAGGCCGGTGATGAGACCGTGGGCGATGTTGGCGAAGAGTGCACCGTTCACGCCGGTCGGCGTCATGGTCGCGATACCGAGCAGCACGAAGCCCATGTGGCCGACGGACGAATACGCGATCAGGCGCTTCAGGTCGCCGCCAGCGCCACTGCGCGCGAGCGCCAGGCAGGCCAGGGAACCGTAGACGATGCCGACGGCCGCGAACGCGGCCAGGTACGGGGCGAAGGTTCGCATCCCGTCAGGTGCGACGGGCAGCACGATGCGGACGAAGCCGTACGTCCCCATCTTCAGCAGCACACCGGCGAGGAGGACCGAGCCGACGGTCGGTGCGGCGGTGTGGGCGTCGGGAAGCCAGGTGTGCAGGGGCCACATCGGCGTCTTCACGGCAAGCCCGAGACCGATCGCCAGAACGGCGATGACCTGCACCGACGTGGTCAGTCCCCGGCCGTTGTCAGTGGCGAGTGCCACCATGTCGAATGTGCCGGCCTTCAGCCCGATCAGCAGGAGGCCGAGCAGCATGACCACGGAGCCGAGCAGCGTGTAGAGGATGAACTTCCAGGCGGCGGGCTGCCTTTCCTCGCCGCCCCAGCGGGCGATGAGGAAGTACATCGGGATGAGAACCATCTCGAAGGCCAGGAAGAACAGCAGCAGGTCGAGCACGGCGAAGGTCGCCAGGGTGCCGGACTCCAGGACCAGGAGCAGGGCGACGAAAGCCTTCGGGGACGGGCCCGCGGGCATGTTGAAGTAGCTGTACAGCGCGCAGAGGAAGGTCAGCAGAGCCGTCAGCACGAGAAGGGGGAGCGAGATGCCGTCGATGCCGAGGTGGATCCGCACGTCGAGTGCCGCGATCCAGCTGATGTCGGTCGTGGCCTGCATCTTCGACGGCTGGTCGTGGTCGAAGCCCAGCGCCAGGACGACCGTCGCGAGCAGGATCGCGCCGGTGACGGTCACGCCGTGGCGCAGGACCGCCTGGTCGGGGCTGCTCCCGCGCAGCCCGGGCGGGGCGGGCAGCAGGGCGGCCGCGGCGCCGACCAGCGGAGCGACGACGATGAACCCGAGAAGGACCTGCATCACGGACTCGCTGATATCGATCACGGCTCACGATCCGGCGTTGACGTTGGAAAGGACGACGGCGGCGATCGCCAGGACGACGGAGCCGGCGAGCAGCGCGCTCAGGTAGGTCTGGACGTTTCCGGTCTGGGCACGCCGGACGGCCGTGCCGAGCCAGCGGGTGCCGGTACCGGATCCGCGTACGTAGGTGTCGATGACCTCCCGGTCCAGGAACCGGACCAACTGGGCCGCGGCACGCACGGGGCGGACGAACAGCACGGTGTAGAGCGCGTCGACGTGGAAGCCGGCGGCGGCGTGGCGGTGGAGCGGGCCTAGCAGCAGCCGTGCGGGGTCGGCCGGGTCATGGGCCGCGGCGATGTCGCCGTAGGCAGGAATGTGGGTGGCGATGGCCTCGGCCTCCGAGACGGCCGGCTCGGCGTCCGGGTGGGCGGCGACGGCCCCGATGGGGAGGCGGGCGGCGATCGCGGTGGAGTGCCGCCAGGCTCCGTAGGTGACCAGGCCGCCGACGAGGGCGACGCCCGTGCCGAGGACGGCGGTGGTGAGCGTCGGCGTGAGCGCGTGGCCGTCGAACCAGCGGGGCAGCCTGCCGGCGGTCAGTCCGAAGGCGAGCGAGGGGACGGCGAGGATCCACAACACGGAGGTCATCGACAGCGGCTGCCGGCCGTGGTCGGGGGCTTCGGCGCCGCGGCCGCGGAAGGTCAGCAGCCACAGCCGGATCGCGTAGGCGGCGGTCAGGACCGCGGTCAGCAGGGCGGCGACGAGGACGAACCAGCCCGCGGTGGCGGGCGCTGTGTCCGAGTCTCCGAGTGCGGTGTGCTCGGCGGCCACCAAGACGGCTTCCTTGGAGAAGAAGCCGGCGAAGGGAGGGATCGCAGCGAGGGCGAGCAGAGCGACGGTCATCGTCCAGTAGGCGTCGGGGACTCGCTTGGCGAGGCCGCTCATCCGCGACATGGCGGCGAGCGAGTTGGTGCCGGCGGCATGGATGATCACGCCGGCGGCGAGGAAGAGCAGCGCCTTGAAGGCACCGTGGGACAGGAGGTGGAAGACGGCAGCACCACGATCCCCCACCGCCAGGGCACCGGACATGTAACCGAGTTGCCCGATGGTCGAGTAGGCGAGGACACGTTTGATGTCGTCCTGCGCGAGGGCGGCCAGGGCCGAGCCGACCATCGTCACGGCCGCCATCACGGCGAGCACGGTCATTGCCGCGGCGGAGGCGGCGAAGAGAGGAAGGAGCCGGGCCACGAAGTAGATACCGGCGGCGACCATCGTCGCGGCGTGGATCAGCGCGGAGACGGGCGTGGGGCCCGCCATCGCGTCAGGGAGCCAGGTGTGGAGCGGGAACTGGGCCGACTTGCCGGCGACACCGGCGAGGAGGAGCAGCGCGATGAGCGTCGGGTGCTCGATGGCGTCGGCGGCGACAGCTCCGAGGATCCCGGTGATCCGGAAGGTGCCCGCGTCCGCGGCGAGGGCGAACAGGCCGATCAGGAAGGGGACATCGCCGAGTTTGGTGACCAGGAAGGCCTTGAGGGAGGCAGCGCGCGCCTCGGGAGTCTCCCAGTAGTGGCCGACGAGGAAGTACGAGCAGATGCCCATGATCTCCCAGCCGACCAGCAGCACCATCAAGTCGCCGGAGTAGACGACGAGCAGCATGGCGGAGGTGAACAGCGAGACGAGGGCGGCGTACGAGGGGTAGCGGGGGTCGTCGCGGAGGTAGCCCGTCGAATAGATCTGCACGCAGGAGGCGACGACCCCGACGAGGATCGCGGCGAGCGCCGCGAAGCCGTCGATGTGAAGGGCGAGGTCGATCGGGACCGAGCCGGTCGGGGTGAGCTGCGTGGACGCGTCGATCGCCCTGCCGCCGTCCTGGCGCACGGCGACGACGACGGCCAGCACGGCCGCGGCGAGCGTCGGCAGGACGGCGAGCGGACGGACGAAGCCGGGCGCGGTGCGGCCGAGGAGCAGTCCGGCCGCGGCGCCCAGGAACGGAAGGAGGGGGACGAGGACGGCGAGGGTCGTGGTGGTCACGCGGTGGCCTCGGCCTTCTCCTCGCGGTCGGTGGATGTCTCGCCGGGCGAATCCGGCCCGTGCGCCCTCTCCGCGGTGTCACGCAGGCGGTCGACGTCGGAGCTGCCGCGGTTGCGGTAGACCATCAGCACGATCGCCAGTCCGATGCCGATCTCGGCGGCGGCGATGGCGATGATGAAGAGGGTGAGGGCCTGGCCGGCGTGCAGGGTGTCGCGGAGCCAGACGTCGAAGGCGACGAGGTTGAGGTTGACGGCGTTGAGCATCAGCTCGACGGACATCAGGACGAGGATCGCGTTGCGGCGGGCGAGCACCCCGTACAGCCCGATGCTGAAGAGGAGCACCGCTAGCACGGCTGGATAGGCGAGGTGCATCAGCTGTTCCCCTCTCGGGCCGGTCGGTCCGCACGGCCCGCCGGGGTCTCCTTGCCCCTGCCTGCGGTCGGGGCTGTCCGGGACGCCGGGACCGGGCCGGGCTCCTCATCGTTCTTGCGGGACAGGACGATCGCGCCGATGAGGGCGGCGAGCAGCAGTACGGACAGTGCCTCGAACGGCAGCACCCAGTGCCGGAAGAGGATCTCGCCGGAGACCTTCGTGGAGCCCTGGGCCGGTCCCTCCAGGTCGATCCAGGTGGTGCGGAAGGCATCGACCACGACCCACACGAGGGACACGGCGGCGACGGCGGCCACGCCCAGGGCGACCCACCGGTTGCCCGAGTCGGCGTCCGGTGAACGGCCGATGGGCGCCTTGGTGAGCATCAGTCCGAAGAGCAGGAGGACGACCACGGAACCGACATAGATCAGGACCTGCACCCAGGCGATGAACTCCGCGGTGAGCAGGAGGTACTCGACGGCGAGGCCGCCGAGCGCCACGACCAGCCAGAGGGCGGCGTGCACCAGTTGCCGGGTCGTGACGGTTATGACGGCCGCGCCGAGCGTGACCACGCCGACGAGCATGAAGGCGATCTCGACACCGGCGGGGGAAAGGAAACCGTGCGTCGCGGCTGCGGCGAACGTCATGCCGGACCTCCCTGGCCCGATGCCGGGCCGCTTTCGTCAGCGGGGCGGTCATCACCGGCCGGCCGAGCGCCGCCGGCGCCAGGCGGAGTGGCGGCGCCAGGCGGAGTGGCGGCATCCGCCTCCGCGGCCGCGAGCTTCTCCGCCGTCTTGCGGGCGGCGCCGATCTCCTTCGGTTCCTCTGCGCCCGGGTCGAGTGCCGGCGGTGCCGGCACGGTCCACATCCACTCGCGGAGCTTGTCGCGCTCGTGGGTGAGGTCGCGGATGTCCGTCTCCGCGTACTCGAACTCGGGCGACCAGAACAGCGCGTCGAAAGGACAGACCTCGATGCAGATACCGCAGTACATGCAAAGGGAGAAGTCGATGGCGAACCGGTCGAGGACGTTACGGCTGCGCTCGCGGCCACCGGGTACCGCGGCCGGCACTGTCTCCTTGTGGGAGTCGATGTAGATGCACCAGTCGGGGCACTCACGGGCGCAGAGCATGCAAACCGTGCAGTTCTCCTCGAACAGGCCGATGACGCCACGGGAGCGGGGCGGGAGTTCGGGCTGGACATCGGGGTACTGGGCGGTGACGGTCTTCTTCGTCATCGTCCGCAGGGTGACGGCCAAGCCCTTGGCGAGGCCGGATCCAGGGATGGGAGACACGTCTAGATCACCACCTTGACGATGCCGGTGAGGGCGATCTGGGCGAGAGCGAGCGGGATGAGGACCGTCCATGCGAGCTTCTGCAACTGGTCCTCACGCATACGGGGATACGTCACGCGCAGCCAGATGACGATGAACGCGAGCACGGCGGTCTTGAGCAGGGTCCACACCCAGCCGAGGCCGTCGGCGCCGAACGGACCGTGCCAGCCG
This sequence comes from Streptomyces sp. WAC00040, assembly GCF_056835925.1. Taxonomy (NCBI): domain Bacteria; kingdom Bacillati; phylum Actinomycetota; class Actinomycetes; order Kitasatosporales; family Streptomycetaceae; genus Streptomyces; species Streptomyces sp. WAC00040. The sequence goes on along the minus strand of NZ_JAKQZE010000001.1, from coordinate 2,322,688 downwards.
CCCAGGAAGAGGACGGTGGTGAGCCCGCACAGCACGACGATGCCCGCGTACTCGGCAAGGAGGAACAACGCGAAACGAAGCCCGGTGTACTCGGTGTACGCGCCGAAGATGATCTCGGAGTCGGCGACGGGCATGTCGAAGGGCGGCCGCTGAAGCTCGGCGAGACCGGCGACGAAGAAGACGATGGCGCCCACGATCTGCCAGGGCAGCCACCACCACTCGAAGGCGTTGAGGATGCCGGGCAGCGACACCGTCCCGGCCGCCATGGCGACGGAGGCGGCGGTCAGGAGCATCGGCAGCTCGTACGCGAGCAGCTGGGCGGCGGTGCGCAGGCCGCCGAGCAGGGAGAACTTGTTGGCCGAGGCCCAGCCGGCCATGAGGGAGCCGAGCACACCGACGCCCATGACGGCGAGGACGAAGAAGATGCCGGCGTCGACGACGATCCCGACCGCGCCCTCGCTCGGGCCGATCGGGATCGCGACGAGGACGAGGAGGTAAGGCAGGAGCGCCACGGCGGGAGCGAGCTGGAAGACGCGGCGGTCCGCCTCCGCCGGCACCACGTCCTCCTTCTGCGCGAACTTCACACCGTCCGCGACGAGCTGGGCCCAGCCGTGGAACCCACCGGCGTACATGGGGCCGAGACGGCCCTGCATGTGGGCCATCACCTTGTGCTCGGTCTGTCCGATGACGAGGGGGAGGACGAGGAACACGGCGAAGACGACGATGAGCCGGAGGGCGACGTCGAGTGCGTCGTTCACGCGGGGTCGCCTCCGGCAGGTCGGTTCGCCTCGTCGTCGTCCGGTCCGTCGGCGGATCCGGGCGCGGGCGTGGCTGTGGATGGGGGTGTCGACGTTGGTGTGGGTTTGTCCGGTTCGGAGTCAGGTTCGGCTCCGGATCCGGGTTCCGCGTCGCGTTCGGCTCGCGCCTCGCGCGCGGGTCCAGCCCCGGGCTCGGGACCTGCTTCCGGCCCGGGGGCCGCTGCGGGCTCGGGTGCCGCGTCGCGCTCGGCTCGCGCCTCGGGCGCGGGCCCAGCCCCAGGGACGGCCCCGGGCTCGGGGGTCCTGTCCTTGCGGGCGGTCGGCTCGGTGCCGGTCTCCGTGTCCTCGAAGGCAGGGCGGGCGTGGTGCCACGGCGCGTCGGAGCTTCGGGAGCGCGGCGGCGTCGTGGACTCGGCCGGTTCGGTGGGCCGGGCCTCGTCCGTAGCGCCCGGTGCGCCCGACGCCTCCGGTGCCGTGGACGGCTCGTGTGCCTTGGTTTCCCCCGCCGTCGGCGTGGGCCTCGTGCCGGCCTGCGAGGCCGAGCCCTCGCTCGCACTGCGGGACCGCCGCGGGGCCGCCGCGGGCGTCTCGCCCTGCGAGGCCGAGCCCTCGCCGGCGGTGCGGGTGCGGCGCGGCGGACGCTCGCCCGCGGCCGCCGCGGCCGCGCCGGCGCGGGGTGTGCGGGCGGGTCGGGCGGGGGCGGGCGGGAGCTGGCCCTTGAGGGGGCCCCACTCGTTCGGGTCCGGGACACCCGGCGGCAGCATCTGGCGGCGCTTCGGCCCGCCGTGCTCGGACTCCCCCGGCTCCTTGGCGCCGGGCCAGGCCTTGGCGACCCGGGCGGCGAGCACGAAGTCCTTGCGCAACGGATGTCCCTCGAAGCCGTCCGGCAGCAGCAGTGGCGCCTGGTGCGGATGGCCGGTGAAGTCGACGCCGAACATCTCGTGCGTCTCGCGCTCGTGCCAGCTCGCGCCGGCGTAGACGTCGACGGCCGACGGCAGGGACGGGGAGCCGTGCGGAACGGTCGTGCGCACCAGCAGCCGGCGGACCGTACGGCCCTCCAGCGAGACGACGTGCGCGCAGATCCGGAATCCGGTGCCCGGCTCGTCGACGGCGCTGAGCCAGTCGAAGTAGGTGCAGCCCAGCTTGTCGCGGGCGATCTCCAGGGCAGCGATCCAGGAGCCGACGGGGACGTCGACGGTGAGCAGTTCGTAGGTCCGCTCGGCGGTCGCCTCCTCGCCGAAGATCTCGGTGACGGCGTCGGGGAGGCTGTCGTACAGGTTCACCGCTCCCCCTCCGGCCCGGATTCGGCGCCGGACCCGGCACTCCGGCCGGTCCCGGCCCCGGCAGGCGGCGGCGGCGGAGTGATCAGGCCGCTCCGCAGGGCCGTGGCGGAGGGACGGCCGGCGCCGGTCTTCTCCCGGCCGTGTCCGTAGCGTTCGTCGAGCGACTCGCGGGCGATCTTCTCCTGGAGCTTGAGGATGCCCTGGAGCAGCGCCTCGGGGCGTGGCGGACAGCCGGGCACGTAGACGTCGACGGGGATGATCTGGTCGACGCCCTTCGTCACGGAGTACGAGTCCCAGTACGGGCCACCGCAGTTCGAGCAGGCGCCGAAGGAGATGACGTACTTCGGCTCGGGCATCTGCTCGTACAGGCGCTTCACCGCGGGGGCCATCTTGTCGGTCACCGTGCCGGAGACGATCATCAGGTCCGCCTGGCGGGGGCCCGGCGCGAAGGGGATCACGCCGAGCCGGATGAAGTCGTGCCGGGCCATCGACGCGGCGATGAACTCGATGGCGCAGCAGGCCAGTCCGAAGTTGAAGACCCACAGGCTGTAGCGGCGTCCCCAGTTGAGGATCACCTTCATCGGTTCCGGGGCGAGGCGGGCGAGGGCTCCCAGTCGCCGGGGCTCCGGCAAGAGCTCCGGGGCCGGGACCGGAGTGGGGACCGGGCTCGAAGCCTGGTTCGACGTCTGGTTCGAGGTCGGGGTCACGTCCATGTCAGGACCCCCTTCTTCCATGCGTAGAGCAGTCCCACGGCCAGGAAGCCGAGGAAGATGAACATCTCCACGAGGGTCGTCGCGCCGTAGCCGTCGGCGGCGAACACCGTCGCCCACGGGAAGAGGAAGATCGAGTCGACCGCGAAGATCACGTACAGGAAGGCGTAGACGTAGTAGCGGACCTGGGTGTGCGCCCAGCCCTCGCCCACCGGGTCGACACCGCACTCGTAGGTCAGCAGCTTCTCGGGCGTCGGCACGACGGGGCGCAGCAGCCGGCCCGCGGTGAACGCGACAGCGACGAACAGCACGCCGATCAGCGCGAGCAGCCCTACGACGGAGTAGCTCCGGAAGTACTCCGTCGCGAGCACGACTCCGGTCGGTTCCGACACGTCCGTCCCCTCGCTCCCTGACCCGGTCGGCCTTGTCGGTGCGTTGTCGTCGTCGTTGCCACGTCGCTGCGTCGCCACGTCACGCTTCGGCACGCTTCGTTTCTTCGCTACGACTGTGCTTGTCACCGCTCCGACGATCACTACGCACGATCTGTACGCACGGGAGTCTAGGCCCTGCTAAAGAGAGCGTAAGCAGTCGTGTCACGCATTGGCCGGCCGCCGGGTGGGGTTATCCCTACTTCGCCCCACCCATGTACCCCATGGCGTACGGCGGTCCGGCCCGGCAGGCTTGCGCTCATGACCGCGAGCATCACCGCCCCCGACAACGACCGGCCGCCACCCGCGCGCTTCGCCTACGACCGCCACACGTGGAAGGAGATCGCGCATCTGCTCGCCAACCTGCCGATCGCGCTGCTCGGGTTCGTCTATGTGACGGTAACGGTCAGCGTCGGCGCCGGGCTCTCCGTGACGGTGATCGGCCTGCCTCTGCTGGCCCTCGGCCTCATGGGGGCCCGCGGCGTCGGCAAGGCGGAGCGGGCACGGGCCCGCGCGCTGCTCGGGGTACGGATCGACGAGCCGAGCCCACTGCCCGGTCCGGCGCACGGTGTGGGCGTGATCGCGTCCGTGTGGTCCCGTCTGAAGGACCCGGTGGCCTGGCGTTCGGTGCTGTACTCGTTCATCCGGCTGCCGTGGGGCGTCCTCACCTTCACGGTCATGGTGGTGGGCCTCTTCGTCCTGTGGCCCGTGCTCCCCTTCGTCGCGCGCGGGCTGTCCAACGCGGACCGGGCGATGGTGCGGGGACTGCTGTCGCCGTCCGACGAACTGGAACGGCGCATCGCCGAGTTGGAGTCGGACCGCGGAGTCGTCGTGGACACGGCCGCGGCGGACCTGCGCCGTATCGAACGGGACCTCCACGACGGCGCCCAGGCCCGGCTTGTCGCGCTCGCGATGGGGCTCGGCCTTGCCAAGGAGAAGCTCCTCGAGGACCCGGACGCCGCGGCCGCGATGGTGGACGAGGCACACGGCGAGGTGAAGCTCGCGCTGCAGGAACTGCGAGACCTGGCCCGGGGTATCCACCCCGCCGTACTGACCGACCGCGGCCTGGACGCGGCGCTCTCCTCGGTCGCGTCCCGGTGCACGGCGCCGGTGACGGTCACCGTCAACCTGGACGAGCGGCCGGCGGCCGCGATCGAGGGCATCGCCTACTTCACCGTCTCCGAGCTGCTGCAGAACGTCAGCAAGCACGCGGGCGCGACCCGCGCCTCCGTGGACGTGTGGCGGTCCGGGGAGCGCCTGTTGCTCCAGGTCATGGACGACGGCAAGGGCGGTGCCCGGCTCGACGGCGGTACCGGCATGGCCGGTCTCGCAGAACGGCTCGGCGCCGTGGACGGCCTCTTTGTCCTGGACTCGCCGCCGGGCGGTCCGACGACGGTCACGGCGGAGCTGCCGTGGCGTGTCAGGGAGGCGAGCGAGGCGCGCGGAGCGCGCACCCGCTGACGCTTCGTGGGGACACGAGGCGTCCCCGCGCAGCGGGCCGCGTCGTGCCCCCGCAGGCAGGCCGCTCCTGGCCTGCGGGGGACGCGTCGTCCCAGGGATCCCCACCGACCCCCTCCCCTGCCGGTCACTCACGGGCCGTCACAGCCGCCGAGCAGCGGTTGCGGCGGCCCGTCCTGGGCTCCGCGCCGCCCCCACCGTCGCCGGAGCCGAGAGGACGGGGTTCGGCGGTGTGGTGCGGCTCCGCGCCCCCGCCGACTCCCACCACCGGTGCCGGAGAGGATCGGGTGCCCGTCGGATGGGGGCTCCACGCCGCCCACCACCGGCGCCGGCGAGGACCGGCGTCGGCGGTACCGGTGGTGGGGAAAACCCCCGCCCAAGACGGATACCGCCCTCATGGTGCGGAACCGGCCGCCACAGCAGGCTTACGGGTATGACAGCCCGCTTCGCAGATCGGACGACTTCGATGGCCACGGACCACGGATACGGCTCTCCGGCGCGCCGGGACCATGTCCTCCCTCCCGTACTGCGCGCGCCCTTCGAGGGCCGTACCTGGCGCGAGTTCGGTTACCTCGTGCTGAACCTTCCGCTGGCGACCGCGGTCTTCGTGTTCGCGGTGACCATGACGTCGCTCGGCGCCGGGCTCCTCGTCACGTTCCTCGGCGTCCCCGTGTTCGCCGCCTCCCTCGCCGCCCTCCGCGGTTACGGAGCGCTGGAACGGACCCGCGCACGGGCCCTGCTCGATCTGGACGTGGCGGCGCCCGAGCCGGTGCTCAGCAGCGGGCGGGGACGCAAGAACGGCGTGGCCGCGTGGATCGGCGGCATCCTCAAGAGCGGCGTGTCCTGGCGCCACCTGCTCTACGCGTTCCTCCACTTCCCCTGGGCGGTCTTCGGCTTCTCGGTCTCCGTGACCCTTTGGGTGACCGGCTGGTCGCTGCTGCTCTACCCGCTGTGGCAGTGGGTCTTCCCGATGTGGGGCGGTGTCGACGGCCTTCAGCTGTACGGGGACGGGACGCACGACTTCTACCTCGACACGCCCCTGGAGATCGCCGCCACCAGCGTCGTCGGCCTGCTGTTCACGCTCATGACGCCGTGGGTCATGAGGGGCCTGACGAGCGTCGACCGCCTGATGGTGGCCGGGCTGCTCGGGCCGTCGCGGCTCGCGACCCGTGTCGTGGAGCTGGAGTCGGACCGTGGCGTTGTGGTGGACACCGCGGCGGCCGACCTCCGTCGTATCGAACGCGATCTTCACGACGGCGCGCAGGCCCGGCTCGTGGCGCTCGCGATGGATCTCGGCCTCGCGAAGGAGAAGCTGGCGGAGGACCCCGAGGCCGCGGCCCGGATGGTCGACGAGGCGCACGGCGAGGTGAAGGTGGCGCTCCAGGAGCTGCGGGATCTCGCCCGTGGGATCCACCCGGCGGTCCTGACGGACCGCGGTCTGGACGCCGCGCTCTCCGCCATCGCCTCACGCTGCGCCGTCCCCGTGGCGGTGGAGGTGGACCTGGACTCGCGGCCGGCGCCCGCGATAGAGGGCATCGCCTACTTCACCGTCTCCGAGCTGCTGCAGAACGTCAGCAAGCACGCGCGGGCAACCCGCGCCTCGGTGGACGTGTGGCGTTCTGAGGACCGGCTGATGCTCCAGGTCAGGGACGACGGCAGGGGTGGCGCCGGGCTGTCCGCGGGCAGCGGTCTCGCCGGGCTCTCGGAACGGCTGGGCGCCGTGGACGGCATCCTGGCGGTCGACTCCCCGACAGGCGGTCCGACCACGGTGACCGCGGAACTCCCCTGGCGCGGCTGACCCAGGAGCATCCGCTCCCCCGGAGCCCCCGCCCTGGCGGGGGCTCCGGGGCTGCCTGGGCCCCGCCCCCGCCCCGCCGTGGCAACCCCCTGCCCCACTTCTGCGTCCCCCGGTGCGGTGACCGGGAAAACGCGAGCCGGGCCCGAGGGCGCTCCGGTCCTGGGATGCTGGGACGGGCAGGGTGGGAAACACATCAACAGGGGGACACGGGACTGTGGAGGACAGCGTGCGGGTGGTCATCGCCGAGGATTCCGTACTGCTTCGGGAGGGCCTGACCCGGCTGCTGACCGACCGGGGACACGACGTGGTCGCCGGAGTGGGTGACGCGGAGGCCCTGATCAAGACGATCGATGAGTTGGCCGCGCAGGGCGCGCTGCCGGACGTCGTGGTCGCGGACGTCCGTATGCCCCCGACGCACACCGACGAGGGTGTGCGGGCGGCGGTGCAGCTGCGCCGCGACCATCCCGCGGTCGGGGTGCTGGTCCTGTCCCAGTACGTGGAGGAGCAGTACGCCACGGAACTGCTGGCCGGGAGCAGCCGGGGAGTGGGCTACCTGCTCAAGGACCGGGTAGCGGAAGTACGAGAGTTCGTCGATGCCGTGGTGCGGGTCGCGCAGGGCGGTACCGCCCTGGACCCGGAGGTCGTGGCGCAGCTGCTCGGCCGCAGCCGTAAGCAGGACGTGCTGGCCGGTCTCACCCCGCGTGAGCGTGAGGTGCTGGGTCTGATGGCCGAGGGCCGTACGAATTCGGCGGTCGCCAAGCAGCTCGTCGTGAGTGACGGGGCGGTGGAGAAGCATGTCAGCAACATTTTCCTGAAGCTCGGGCTCTCTCCCAGCGAGGGCGACCACCGGCGCGTACTGGCGGTGCTGACGTACCTCAATTCGTGACCGTCCGGCGGCCGGGGGATCCCGGCCCGCCGGCGCTCTGCCGGTCCTCGAGCGATGCGGTAGGCCGGGGGCCGGAGTATGAGGGGGGAGCGGCTTCCGGGAAGGCCGAGGGCAGGAAAGCATGACGAACCAGGGCGTCACGGCGTCACTACTGGGCGTCCGACATGCGAGCGGTCCGGGGAAGGCGACCCTTACGGTCGTAGGGTGGCCAGTGGGACGGCCGGTGGGCCGGTCGGGCCCGAGGAACCGCCTCGAGGGAGGTCCAGTTCAGTGACCAGCAAGGTCAGTAGCCCGGCCGAGCAGGCCGATGAGGTCAACGGGGCCGATGAGGCCCTCGTCGGTGAGCAGCGCAGGCGCGCCGGCGAAAAGGAGATCCGCCGTCTGGACCGGGTGATCATCCGTTTCGCGGGTGACTCCGGCGACGGCATGCAGCTCACGGGTGACAGGTTCACCTCGGAGACGGCGTCGTTCGGCAACGACCTCTCCACACTTCCCAATTTCCCCGCCGAGATCCGGGCGCCCGCCGGCACCCTGCCGGGCGTCTCCAGCTTCCAGCTTCACTTCGCAGACCACGACATCCTCACCCCCGGTGACGCACCGAACGTCCTGGTCGCCATGAACCCGGCGGCCCTGAAGGCGAACATCGCCGATGTGCCGCGCGGCGGCGAGATCATCGTCAACACCGACGAGTTCGCGAAGCGGGCCATGGCGAAGGTGGGCTACGAGACGTCGCCGCTGGAGGACGGGTCGCTCGACGGCTACAGCGTCCATCCGGTGCCGCTGACGACGCTGACGATCGAGGCCCTGAAGGACTTGGGGCTGTCCCGCAAGGAGGCCGAGCGCAGCAAGAACATGTTCGCGCTCGGGCTGCTGAGCTGGATGTACCACCGCCCCACGGAGGGTACGGAGAGCTTCCTACGGCAGAAGTTCGCCAAGAAGCCGAACATCGCCGAGGCGAACATCGCGGCGTTCCGGGCCGGCTGGAACTTCGGAGAGACCACGGAGGACTTCGCGGTCTCCTACGAGGTGGCCCCGGCGAGCACGGCGTTCCCGACGGGCACGTACCGCAACATCTCCGGGAACCTGGCCCTGTCGTACGGGCTGATCGCGGCGAGCAAGCAGGCGGACCTGCCGCTCTACCTGGGCTCCTACCCGATCACCCCCGCTTCCGACATCCTGCACGAGCTGTCGAAGCACAAGAACTTCGGCGTGCGCACCTTCCAGGCCGAGGACGAGATCGCCGGGATCGGGGCGGCGCTGGGCGCCGCGTTCGGCGGCTCTCTCGCCGTCACGACGACCTCCGGTCCCGGTGTGGCGCTCAAGTCGGAGACCATCGGGCTCGCGGTCTCGCTCGAGCTGCCGCTGCTGGTGGTGGACATCCAGCGTGGTGGTCCCTCGACCGGGCTGCCGACGAAGACGGAGCAGGCGGATCTGCTGCAGGCCATGTACGGGCGCAACGGTGAGGCACCGGTGCCTGTCGTCGCGCCGCGCACGCCCGCGGACTGCTTCGACGCGGCGCTGGACGCGGCCAGGATCGCGCTGACGTACCGGACGCCGGTGTTCCTGCTCTCCGACGGCTATCTCGCCAACGGCTCGGAGCCGTGGCGCATCCCGGAGGTGGACGAGCTGCCTGACCTGCGGGTGCAGTTCGCCACCGGACCCAACCACGAACTTGCCGACGGCACCGAGGTGTTCTGGCCCTACAAGCGCGACCCGCACACCTTGGCCCGCCCCTGGGCGGTGCCGGGCACCCCGGGACTGGAGCACCGTATCGGCGGCATCGAGAAGCAGGACGGCACCGGCAACATCTCGTACGACCCGGCCAACCACGACTTCATGGTCCGCACCCGCCAGGCCAAGATCGACGGCATCGAGGTCCCCGACCTCGACGTCGACGACCCCGACGGCGCGCGCACCCTCGTCCTGGGCTGGGGCTCCACCTACGGGCCGATCACGGCGGCGGTGCGCCGGCTGCGCACCACCGGCACCCCGATCGCCCAGGCGCATCTGCGCCACCTCAACCCGTTCCCGAAGAACCTCGGGACGGTGCTGAAGCAGTACGACAAGGTCGTCGTGCCCGAGATGAACCTCGGCCAGCTCGCCGGCCTCGTCCGGGCGAAGTACCTCGTCGACGCACGCTCGTTCAACCAGGTCAACGGCATGCCGTTCAAGGCGCAGCAGCTCGCCCACGTCCTCCAGGAGGCCATCAATGACTGAGGCGCTCTCGCTGGTACCCAAGGCCGAGGCCAAGCAGTCCATGAAGGACTTCAAGTCCGACCAGGAAGTGCGCTGGTGCCCCGGCTGCGGCGACTACGCCGTCCTCGCGGCCGTGCAGGGCTTCATGCCGGAACTGGGGCTGGCGAAGGAGAACATCGTCTTCGTCTCCGGCATCGGCTGCTCGTCACGTTTCCCGTACTACATGAACACCTACGGGATGCACTCCATCCATGGCCGCGCCCCCGCCATCGCCACCGGCCTGGCCTCGTCCCGCCGTGATCTGTCCGTCTGGGTGGTCACCGGCGACGGTGACGCGCTGTCCATCGGCGGCAACCACCTCATCCACGCCCTGCGCCGCAACGTCAACCTGAAGATCCTGCTGTTCAACAACCGGATCTACGGGCTCACCAAGGGCCAGTACAGCCCCACGTCGGAACTGGGCAAGATCACCAAGTCCACGCCGATGGGCTCCCTCGACGCCCCGTTCAACCCGGTGTCGCTGGCGATCGGCGCGGAGGCCTCGTTCGTGGCCCGCACCGTCGACTCCGACCGCAAGCACCTCACCGAGGTGCTGCGCCAGGCCGCGGACCATCAGGGCACGGCGCTGATCGAGATCTACCAGAACTGCAACATCTTCAACGACGGCGCCTTCGAAGTCCTCAAGGACAAGGAGCAGGCGCAGGAGGCGGTCATCCGGCTGGAGCACGGGCAGCCGATCCGTTTCGGCGCCGAGGGCGGCAAGGGCGTGGTCCGCAACCGTTCCACCGGCGACCTCGAGGTGGTGGCCGTCACCGCGGAGAACGAGGCGGACATCCTGGTCCACGACGCGCACGCGGCGTCCCCGACCACGGCGTTCGCGCTCTCGCGGCTCGCCGACGCGGACACGCTCCACCACACCCCGATCGGTGTGCTCCGCAGTGTTCGGCGCCCGGTCTACGACACGCTCATGGCCGAACAGCTCGACACGGCCGTCGAACAGCACGGCAAGGGTGACCTGGCCGCCCTGCTCACCGGCAACGACACCTGGACGGTCGTCGGCTGACGACCGTCGGTCTCACAGGGAGGCGGCGGCGCGTGCCTTCTCGTCGTCGTACGAGACGCGCGCCGCCTCCACGTCCGTCACCCGCCGCTCGCTCCAGCGGGCCAGCCCCCACACCTGGTCGGCGGCCTCCTTGCCGAGCGGGGTGAGCGAATAGTCCACGCGGGGCGGGATGACGGGCTTGGCGTCCCGGTGCACGAAGCCGTCGCGCTCGAGGGTCTGGAGGGTCTGGGCGAGCATCTTCTCGCTGACCCCGCCGATCTGCCTGCGCAGTTCGCTGAAGCGGTACGAGCGCTCCAGCAGCGCGGCCAGCACGAGGACTCCCCACCGGCTGGTGACGTGCTCGAGGATCAGCCGGGACGGGCACATCTCGCGGTTCACATCGGGGACGCGGAGCCGGTCATCACTTACAGCCATATCAGTACCTTACTTCAAAGTGGGTACTTACGAATAGTTAGTGGGTTCCCTAGGGTCGATCCGGAGCACGCCCCCGTGAAACGGAGAAACCCCGCATGAACATCGTCGTGACCGGTGCCACCGGAGCCCTCGGCCGTCTCGTCGTCGAAGAACTGCTCGCCACAGTCCCCGCGGACCGGGTCGCCGCCGTCGTCCGCGACAAGGAGAAAGGCGCGGACCTCGCCGACCGCGGGGTCGAGCTGCGCGTCGCCGACTACGACCAGCCGGCCACCCTCGACGGGGCTTTCCGCCCCGGCGATCGCGTCCTGCTCGTCTCCGGCAGCGACGTGGGGCGCCGGGTGCCGCAGCACACCGCGGTGATCGAGGCGGCGAAGGCGGCCGGCGTCGCCCAGCTCGCGTACACCGGCGTCCTCGGCGGGCCCGACGCGGACTTCGACCTGGCCGCCGAGCACCGGGCGACCGAGCAGCTGATCCTCGACTCCGGCGTCCCGTACACCTTCCTGCGCAACGGCTGGTACACGGAGAACTACACCGCCGCCCTCTCCTCGGTCCTGGAGCACGGGGCGGTCGTCGGCAGCGCCGGCGACGGCCGGATCGCCTCCGCCACGCGCGCCGACTACGCGGCCGCCGCCGCGGCCGTGCTGACCGGCGACGGACACCTGGGCCGGGCGTACGAGCTGAGCGGTGACACGGCATGGTCACTGACCGATTACGCGGCCGAACTGTCCCGGCAGACCGGCCGCACCATCACCTACAACGAGGTGCCGGCCGAGACCCATCTGTCGATTCTCACCGGGGCCGGGGTGCCGGAGCCGTTCGCCCGCATCCTCGTCGACGTCGACGCCGCCATCGCGCGCGGCCTTCTGGCACGGACCACCGGCGACCTGTCCCGGCTCGCCGGACGACCCACCACTCCGCTTGCCGACACGGTCTCGGCGGCACTGACCGGCGTCTGATCGGACCGACCCCCTCACCAAGATCCGTCATGACCGTATGGCGATACGCGCATGACATCCGCCCCTGCCGGGCGTACCTTCTTCGAGGGACGCGCGCACGGCGGGAGGGTCAGTGAAGTCGGACAAGGAACAGCGGGCAGGACTGCTGTACGGGATCGGTGCCTACGGGATGTGGGGCCTGGTCCCGCTCTTCTGGCCACTGCTCAAGCCGTCCGGCGCCATGGAGATCCTCGCCCACCGGATGGTCTGGTCCCTCGCCGTCGTGGGCATCGCCCTCCTGGCCCTCCGGCGGTGGGGCTGGATACGCGAACTGGTCCGGGAGCCGCGCAAGCTGGGGCTCATCGCCCTCGCCGCCGCGGTGATCACGGTCAACTGGGGCCTCTACATCTGGTCCGTGAACTCGGGCCATGTCGTCGAGGCCTCGCTCGGCTACTTCATCAACCCGCTGGTCACCATCGCCATGGGCGTGCTGCTCCTGAAGGAACGGCTCCGCCCCGCACAGTGGGCCGCGGTCGGCATCGGCCTCGCCGCGGTGCTGGTCCTGGCCATCGGCTACGGGCAGCCGCCATGGATCTCGCTGACACTCGCCTTCTCCTTCGCCACGTACGGACTCGTGAAGAAGAAGGTCAACATCGGCGGGCTGGAGTCACTGGCCGCCGAGACCGCCGTCCAGTTCCTGCCGGCGATGGCGTTCCTCGTCTGGCTGGGCACGGACGGCTCCGCGACCTTCGGCCTCCACGGCGCCGGGCACGCGGCGCTGCTCGCCGCGACCGGGCTGGTGACGGCCGTACCGCTGGTCTGCTTCGGCGCCGCGGCGATCCGGGTCCCCCTCTCCACGCTGGGGCTCCTCCAGTACCTGGCCCCGGTCTTCCAGTTCCTGCTGGGCATCCTCTACTTCCACGAGGCGATGCCGGCGGAGCGCTGGGCGGGCTTCGCCCTGGTGTGGCTGGCCCTGACCTGCCTGACCTGGGACGCGCTGCGCACCGCGCGCCGCAACAAGGCCGAAGCCCTGCGGCTGGCGGCGCAGGCGGCCGCCTCCGGCGCGGCGCCCGTCACCACCGGACATGCCGGCGCGGCCGCGGCCCGCGCCGCGGACGGTCCCGCCTCCTGATACGGACAGCGCTTTACACGCCCCGATCCCGTCATGCGGCCGGGCCACGCCCACCAGGGGCCAATAACCACTCGAACGGCTCAGCTCCCGCTCCCGGCGCAGGCCGGGACCTGCCGACCGGTGCTACCACCGGAAGTTCAGGCCCCGGTCGGACGGACCGCGGTAGTCCACAGAGCGGAGTGAGTGCGCCATGCAGCAACCCCTCGCGCTATCGGTCGACTTCGGCCAAGGCTTCAGCGACGCGTGGTCCGCCGTGGCCGAGTTCATCCCGAAGTTCATCGCTTTTCTGGCGATCCTGGTCGTCGGCTGGTTCATCGCCAAGGCGATGGCCAAGGTGGCCGACAAACTGCTGCGCAGGGTCGGCTTCGAGCGGATGTCGGAACGCAGCGGCCTCTCGAACACCCTCAGGAACTCGAACTACGACGCCACAGGGATCCTCAGCAAGATCCTCTACTACGCAATCCTGCTGGTCGCCCTGCAACTGGCTTTCGGGGTGTTCGGACCGAACCCGATCAGCAACATGATCAACGGGGCGGTTTCCTGGATCCCGAAGGCAATCGTCGCCTGTGTCATCGTCGTCGTGGCCATGGCCATCGCGCGTGCCGTCCGCGACATCGTCCAGGGCGCCCTGTCCGGCACCGCCTACGGTCGGACGCTCGGCACGATCGCCTGGGCATTCATCGTGTCGCTCGGGGTGATCGCCGCGCTCAGCCAGGCCCAGATCGCGACCTCCGTCACCGGTCCGGTGCTCTGGGCTGCGCTCGCCGCGATGGCGGGCATCCTGATCGTCGGCGTCGGCGGCGGCCTCATCGATCCGATGCGGCAGCGCTGGGAGCGGTGGCTCGCGACGGCGGAGGCCGAGTCGGGCCGCGCCAAGGACACCATCAGCGCTTACCAGCGCGGTCGGGCGGACGCCGCCGCGGGCCAGCCCGCGGGCGAGCGGCAGGCGGCGCGACCGGGCATGGGCGGCCAGGAGGCGGGCCGCCAGGGCAAGGGTCCCGACTTCGGGCGGGAGCCCGGCCCGGAGCAGCGGCGCGACCGGGGCCGCGGCCCGGACTCCGGTCCGCTGCCGCCGCTGGGCAACGGCCGCGACCCCATGTGACGGGCGCGGGACGAACCCGGGCGCTTCCTCGACGGCCACCGCCGCGAGGAAGCGCCCGCGGCACGTCCCGGCGGGTCACGCTCACGAATCCAGGCCCACCAGACCGGCTCCGGGACCAGCGCCCGGCAGGTCCGGCCGCCGCTGACGGCCGGCAGGCTCGCGGCCGGCCGCCTGGCCTGCCCGCGGCTCAGCCCCCGGCAGGTCCGACCCGCCGCACACGGCTCGGCCGGTCGTGCTCATCTCGTGGCCCGGCACGTCGCGCTCGGGGAATCAGCTGACCAGGGGATCCGCGAGCGGATCAGCCGGCCAGCAGGTCGTGCTCACGGATCAGCCAGCAGACGGCGGTGAGCCGCAGCGTCGCGAAGTCGTAGCCGACCGGTTCCGACCAGTCGATCTCCGCCAGCCAGTCGGTGAACCCCAGGACGTAGTCCGCGAGATCATCCCGCCGCACCATGCCGGCCGACTCCTCGCGGGGCGCCCCCCGGGGGCCGGGGACCAGCGGCACCAGGGCGTCTCGCACCGCCGCCGCGTGCTGGTCGACAGCAGCGACAAGCCCCGGTTCGAAGGAGAACTCCGAGAGCCGGGGCATGTATGCGGCGGCAACGCCGACCAGCGGGCAGCCGGGCGGCCCGCTGTGGGGCAGAGCGTCCATCCCTACACGTTAGACGCAGAGCGGTCGCCCAAAGACGTGACATCGGTCCCAGGACGCCCCTCGGGCCGACCGCCGCGGCGGCCGGCGTTCATCGGTCTTCCTCCGAGTGGCGGGCGCGGTGTGCCCGCACCTTGTTGCGGTTGCCGCAACGCTCCATCGCGCACCAACGGCGGCGTCCCGGCCGTGAGGTGTCGACGAAGACCAGCCGGCAGTCGTGCGATCCGCACTCACGGACCCGGTGCGCGTAGGGACCGGTGAAAAGGTCCACGGCGTCCCGGGCCACGGTGGAGAGCAACTGCCCGGCCGTCGCGTCCGGCGACCACTGTCTCGATCCGTCCGCGCCGATACGGGGCACGAGCGCGGGGGCCGCGGCCGCCGCGTTGACCACGGACACGTCGGCAGGGTCCATGTCGTCGCCGTGCGCCGTCGCGGCGGCCATGCCCCACACGGCGTTCCGCAGGGTGCGGGCGGCGGCCACCCCCGCGTCGTCCACGCTCAGGCGCAACTCCCCTGGCAGCCGGCAGGCCGCCACCCAGCGCAGCAGCGCGGCCGGGTCGTGCAGCACCTCGTAGACCGCGAGGCTGCCGGGGCCGCCGGTGGTGAGCAGTTCCAGGCACAGCGCGCCCGGGTCGAAGCGGAACGCGCCGCCGGAGGGGGGCTCCAGCAGCATGCCCGGCGTGTCCGTTGCCCTGTTCACCATGTAACCACTATAACTGGTTTCCATGACGCTGCATTGGAAGCTCGTGATCGACTCCACGGATCCGCACGCTCAGGCCGACTTCTGGGCGCAAGCCCTCGGCTACGTGGTCGAGGACCACAGCACGCTCATCGAGCAGCTCCTCGCGCAGGGAGCGGCACCGGCGGAGGCGACCCAGGAAACCCGCGGTCGCCGCGCGTGGCGCGATCTGGCCGCGGTCCGGCATCCGGACGACGAGCGCGACAAGGTGAGCGACGCCGGACTCGGCCGCCGTGTGCTGTTCCAGCGGGTGCCGGAGCCGAAGACGGTGAAGAACCGGGTCCACATCGATCTGCACTCCGCCCCGGGGGAGATGGAGGCGGAGACCGCGAGGCTGGAGTCGCTGGGGGCGACCGTGCTGCGCCGGGTGAACGAGCAGGGCGGGCAATGGGTGGTGATGAGCGACCCGGAGGGCAACGAGTTCTGCGTCCAGTGACCGTCCACCAGGTGTCCGGGGGCGGGCCCGTGCATGTCCGTTGAGCGAACGGCCATGACCGATTTCTGCCCTTGACGCGTTGTCAGATCGTCACTGAACATCAGCACGCACAACGCACAAGCACACGCATCGCGTTCGACAAGCACGCTCCAGCGCCCCGGGGACCGCCAACCCCGGGGCGTCACGCACGTTCCGTCCTGTCCCCGTACGGAATCCGGAGCCCCCACATGAAGCTCTCCGTTCCCAGATGTTCCGCCGTGGCCGCCGCGTTCGCCCTGGCAGGGCTGCTCGCATCCGGCGCGCCCACGGCGTCCGCCGCTCCCGCGGCCACGGTGTCCGCCCTCGCGGCACCCGACATACCGCTCGCCAACGTCAAGGCGCACCTGAACCGCCTCCAGACGATCGCCACCGAGAACGGCGGCAACCGGGCCCATGGCCGGGCCGGCTACAAGGCCTCCGTCGACTATGTGAAGGCCCAACTGGACGCTGCCGGATTCACCACCTCCGTCCAGCAGTTCAGCTACAACGGCACCACGGGCTACAACCTGATAGCCGACTGGCCCGGCGGTGACGTCAACCGCACTGTGATGGCCGGCGCGCACCTCGACTCCGTCAGCTCCGGCGCCGGCATCAACGACAACGGCTCCGGTTCCGCTGCCGTGTTGGAAGCCGCGCTCGCCGTCTCCCGCGCCCAGCTCCAGCCCGCGAAGCATCTGCGCTTCGGCTGGTGGGGAGCGGAGGAGCTGGGGCTGGTCGGCTCGAAGCACTACGTCAACAGCCTTCCGTCGACGGAGCGTTCGAAGATCTCCGGCTATCTGAACTTCGACATGATCGGCTCCCCGAACCCTGGCTACTTCGTCTACGACGACGACCCGACGATCGAGCAGACCTTCAAGAGCTATTTCGCGGGTCTCGGAGTCCCCACCGAGATCGAGACCGAGGGCGACGGCCGCTCGGACCACGCGTCGTTCAAGAACGTGGGCATACCGGTCGGCGGACTGTTCACCGGCGCGAGCCGCACGAAGACCAGCGCCCAGGCCCAGAAGTGGGGCGGCACGGCCGGTCAGGCCTTCGACCGCTGCTACCACTCCTCGTGCGACTCCCTGTCGAACATCAACGACACCGCACTGGACCGCAACAGCGACGCGGTCGCCCACGCGCTGTGGACGCTGTCCGCGGGAACGACGGAGCCTCCCGGCGAGCTGTACGAGAACACCACCGACGTCGCCGTCCCTGACGCCGGCGCCGCCGTCACGTCCACCGTGTCCGTCACCGGCCGCACCGGCAACGCGCCCGCCGCGCTCAAGGTCGGCGTGGACATCAAGCACACCTGGCGCGGCGACCTGGTCGTGGACCTGGTGGCACCCGACGGCACGGCCTACCGGTTGAAGAACTCGAGCGGCAGCGACTCCGCGGACAACGTCATCACCACCTACACCGTGGACGCGTCCACCGAGGCGGCCAACGGCGACTGGAAACTGCGCGTACAGGACGTCGCGCGCTACGACACCGGGTACATCGACAGCTGGAAACTGACCTTCTGACCCCGCCGTCGGCGGGCCGTCACCAGCGACCTGCCGCATGCGCGTGCCTCCGGCTTCCCGGGCACGCGCATGCGGTCGTCGTACGTCCGGCGCGTGCCGGGCTCAGGACGTGATGTCCCTAGAGGTGAAACGGGCCCACGCCGCCGAGCCGAACACCGCCGCGTACGCGGCCTGAAGGCCCAGGTTGCGCAGCACCCCGTCCCACAGGAACGGTTCGCGCATCAGGTCCGCGAAGGACATCCAGTGGTGCGTGAAGAGATACGGGTGGACGGCGTCCAGTTGCGGGACCGACTGAAGGATCTGAACGGTGATCAGCAGCCCCACCGTGGTCGCCATCGCCGAGATGCCGCTGCTCGTCAGCGTCGACACGAACAGGCCGATCGCTGCCAGTCCCACCAGCGATCCCGCGACGACCGCCGCGATCAGCACGGCCCGCCACAGTCCCTCCGCGAACGGGACGGGAACGCCCGAGATGGTCGTGACGTCGCCGACCGGGAAGAGCAACAGCCCCACAGCGAGCGCCGACAGAGCCACCGTCAGCGTGGCCGCCAGACAGAAGGCCATCACGGCGGCGAACTTGACGAGCAGCAGCCGGGCCCGTCCGGCGGGCGCCACCAGCAGGTACCGCAGGGTGCCGGCGCTCGCCTCGCCCGCGACCGCGTCTCCGGCGACGACCCCGACCGCCATCGGCAGGAAGAACGGCAGGGTCGCCGCCAGGGCCGCGAAGACCAGGAACAGCCCGTTGTTGGTGATCTGGGAGACGAAGGCGACCCCGGCGCCTCCGTCGGGAGCGCCACCGCCGCCCACCGCGCCGCCGTCGCTCGTCTCGATCTTCACGGCGACGCCGATGAGCACCGGCACGGCGGCCAGCACCCCCAGCAGGGCCAGGCTGCGCCAGCGGCCGAAGGTGAGCTTCAGCTCGGAACGGAACAGGCCCGGCCGGAGGAACAGGCGGGGTGGACGGAAGGGACGGGCCGCCGGAGAGCCCGGCGGCGCGGCGGCCGGGCTCTCCGGCGGCTCGGCCTTCTCCACCGTCTCGGCGGTCTCAGCCTGCGACATCGAAGCCCTCCCCGGTCAGTGCCACGAACGCGTCCTCCAGAGAGGCGCGTTCCACCCCGAAACCCCGTACCCGCACACCGCCGTGGACCAGTGCGGCGTTGAGCCCGGCCAGTTCCGCCTCGTCCGCCGGCCCTTCCGCCGTCACGCGCTCTCCCTCCCGGACCACACCGGCGATGCCGTGTTCCGTGAGGATCCGCGCCGCCTCCGCCGGGTCCGGCGTGAGGACGGCGAGCCGTCCTCTGGCCCCTGCCGCGAGCTCCGCCACCGGTCCCTGGGTGATCAGGCGTCCCTGGGCCATCACCGCCGCGTGGGTGCAGACCTGCTCGATCTCGTCCAGCAGGTGCGAGGAGAGGAAGACGGTGGTGCCGTCCGCGGCCAGTTCCCTCACCAGGGTGCGGATCTCCCGCATGCCCTGCGGATCCAGGCCGTTCGTCGGCTCGTCCAGCACCAGCAGCTTCCGCGGCCGGAGCAGCGCCGCGGCCAGGCCCAGGCGCTGCTTCATGCCGAGGGAGTAGGCCTTTGCCTTCTTGCCGGACGCCTGGGTCAGCCCCACGCGGCCCAGCGCGGACGCCACCCGTGCCTCGCGGGTACGGGGATCGGCGGCCGGATCGGCCGAGTCGTAGCGCAGCAGGTTGTCCCGGCCGCTGAGGAACCCGTACAGCGCCGGGCCCTCGATCAGTGCGCCGACGTGCGGAAGCACCGAGCCGGCCGAGCGGGGCATGGGCAGGCCGAGGACCGTGGCAGTGCCGGCAGTGGGCCCGATGAGGCCCATGAGCATGCGGATCGTGGTGGTCTTTCCCGAGCCGTTGGGCCCGAGGAAACCGAAGACGCTGCCTGCCGGCACGCTGAGATCGAGCCGGTCGACCGCCGGCCGGCCGCCCCGGTAGCGCTTGGTGAGCCCGCGTGTCTCGATGACGGCGGTCATCGACTCTCCCGTTCGTCCGTGTCCGCCCGGTCGGCCGTCCGCCCCGCCGCACGGTGCGTACGACGGGGCGGACGGCCGGGGTGATGCCTGCTGGTGTTCCGTACGGCGGCGGTACGCCGCCCGCCGGTACCTCCTGCTACTTGCCCTCGTTCGCGGCCTTCACCAGGGCGTCCTTGGTGACGGCACCGACGTAGACCGTGCCGTCGTCGGTCATCAGGGCGTTGACCAGGCGGGTCTTGAAGACCGTGCCGGAGCCGAACTTCCCTTCGACCTTGTCGCCGAGGGCGTCGAGGAACTGCTGTGCCTCGGCCGGGACATCGCCCTTCTCGTTCTTCGTCCCGCTGTCGCCTGGGCCGCCCGCGGGCCCTTCGATCTTGGCGATGGACGTCCAGCCCTCACCGATCACGTCGAGCCCGCCCATGTCCCCGAGGCCCTTGAACTCCTCGTGACCCTCGGGCGCGCGGGTGCCCTTGCCGTCCGCGTGCTCGTCGGCCTCGGTCACCTTGGCGCCCTTCGGCGGGGTGAAGTCGAAGGTGGAGGCGGCCGGCCGGGAGAAGTCGACCTTGGTGAAGCCCACGTCGACCACGGCCTTGCCACCGCTGCTCGGGTTGAGGGTGAACTTCAGCGGCACGCCGTTCTTCGCGTCCACCGCGATGACGATCGAGCCGACCGTCGAGCCCTCCTGCTTGGGCTTGACGACCAGCTTGTACGCGTCGCGCCCGGCGACCTGGGACGTGCCGTCGACGGTGACGGACGTGGTGTCGTCGGCGGCCTTCAGCACCTCGTCGGCGAGGTCCTTGGGGGTGGTGGGCAGGCCGTCCGGCGTCCGGCCGTCCTTGCCGTGCCCGCCTTCTCGGTGCCCGTCACCCTCGGCGTGGAAGACTTCGTTCGTGGCGCTGTCGTAGCCCCACACGTCGTCGCCGTTGTGGATGAGGCTGTACTCGGAGGAGTCCTCCAGGATGGACACCTTCTGCCGGTCGGGGCCGTCGGCCGCGATGCGCAGGGTGTGGGTGCCCGTGGCGAGCTCGGTCAGCTTGGCGTCGGGAGCCGCGGAGGAATCCTCGCCCTGACCGCCTGCGCCGGCGAGCGAACCGGCGAGACCGCCGAAGGACGGCAGCCCGAGGTCGGTATTGATCTTGACCGTGCCGGAGAGCTGCTGGGTCTCCGAAGCGGCCATCTTCTCGATGAGTTCCTGCGCGCTGATCTTCGGCAGATCGGGGTCACCGGAGGCAGCGAGCGCCGGGACGAGCCCGATGGTCGCGGCCGCCACACCGGCCACCGCGACCGGGACGAGGTAGCGGGCCGTCTTGCGACGCCCCGCCGCGAGGTCCTTGGCCTCTTCGGTGGTCCGTGTGCTGTCGTTCGGTGCCATGGTGTGCCCTACCTCCGTGGTTGGTCAGGGGTGGTGCTCTCCATATGACCAAATCGGCCGGACGGAAGCGTCAGACCGCGGGCGCAACTTCCTCTACCCCTCTGGGATGAGAAGGGGCCCCGGCAACTCACCCGTCCCGTAGGGGGTTCGGGGCGTGACCGGATCAACCGGCGCGGTGGACCACCGCGTCGCACAGCTCTTCCAGGGCGGCCTTGGCCGAGCAGTCCGGCAGCGGGGCGAGCAGCGCCCGCGCCTCCTGGGCGTACCGCACGGTGTCCTTGCGGGCCTGCTCGAGCGCGGGGTGCTCACGCAGCCGCCGCAGTGCTTCCGCGTGCCGGTCGTCGTCGGTCAGGTCGCTCTCGAGGAGCGCCACGAGCTCGAGATCCTCCGGCCGGCCGTCGGCGTCCGCCATGGCGCGCAGCCGCAGGACCGGCAGCGTGGGGACCCCTTCGCGCAGATCGGTGCCGGGTGTCTTGCCGGACTCGTGGGAGTCGGAGGCGATGTCGAGCACGTCGTCGGCGAGCTGGAAGGCGACACCGAGCCGCTCGCCGTACTGGGTGAGGGTGTCGACGACCCGCTCGTCGGCCCCGGCCATCATCGCGCCGAAGCGTACGGAGACGGCGACGAGCGAGCCCGTCTTGCCCGCCATGACGTCGAGGTAGTGGTCCACCGGGTCACGGCCGTCGCGGGGCCCCGCGGTCTCCAGGATCTGTCCCGTCACCAGCCGCTCGAACGCCTCCGCCTGGATGCGCACGGCCTCCGGGCCGAGGTCGGCCAGAATGTGGGAGGCCCGGGCGAAGAGGAAGTCGCCGGTGAGGACGGCCACCGAGTTGCCCCAGCGACTGTTCGCGCTGTCCACACCGCGCCGTACGTCCGCCTCGTCCATGACGTCGTCGTGGTAGAGCGTCGCGAGATGGGTGAGCTCGACGACCACGGCGGAGGGCACGATCCCCGGCGCGTACGGGTCGCCGAACTGGGACGCCAGCATCACGAGCAGCGGGCGGAAACGCTTGCCGCCGGCCCGCACCAGGTGCTGGGCGGCCTCCGTGATGAACGGGACCTCGCTCTTGGTGGCATCGAGCAGGCCCGCCTCGACGGCCGACAACCCGGTCCGGACATCGGCCTCAAGAGCCTGGTCCCGCACGCTCAGCCCGAACGGCTCGACGACGGTCACGAGGAGATCTCCTGTCTGATGACGATCACACGGATTGTCGATGTGTCGCTGGATTCACTCAAGTCAGCGTATCCGGTCGCCTTTCGATCACCATGAGCGCCTTCCCGCCACCCCCGGTATGTTCGCGATCGGACTCAATGGTAGGAAATGCACCATTTGACGGTTACCGTCGGACCGCCACTCCTCACGCGCCGCCGAGGTCCCGCCATGCGTATCCGCACCGACTTCCCGTACGAAACCGTCCACACGGATCTCCGCATCACGCTGCCCGGACCGCCGGGGATTCCCGAGGACTCCGCGGACGCCGGCGGGCCCGTCGATCTGTACGCGCGGGTGTGGCGGCCGGTCACCGAGGAGCCCGTGCCCGCGCTGCTCGAGTACGCGCCGCACCGGCTCACCGACGCGACGGTCGTCCGCGACGGTGAACGCCACCCCTGGTACGCGGGCCACGGCTACGCCTCCGTGCGGGTCGACGTACGCGGCCACGGGAACAGCGGCGGCGTCCCCGGCGGGGAGTACGACGCGGTCGAGCTCGCCGACGGCGTCGCGGTGATCGAGTGGCTGTCCCGGCAGCCGTGGTGCAGCGGCCGGGTCGGCATGTTCGGAATCGGCACGGGCGGCCGGAGTGCGCTGCGGATCGCGGCGCTCGCGCCAAAACCGCTGCGGGCGGTGGTGGTCGTGGACGCGAGCGACGACCCGTACGACAACGACGGCCTCTACGTCGGCGGCGCCGTCGCCGCCCAGGGGCTGCACTCGACGGCCGCGGGCAGGCTGGCGCTCGCGGCCCGGCCGCCCGACCCGCTCCACACGGGCGACGGATGGCTCGCGATGTGGCTCGCGCGGCTGGAGGCCCTCACCCCCGCGGCCCCGACCTGGCTGGCCCATCCGCTGCGCGACGAGTTCTGGCGCAGTGCCGGCGTCAGCGACGACACCGCGGCGGTCAGGGCCGCCGTGCTGGCCGTGAGCGGACTGCACACGCCGTATCGGGACACGGTCCTGCGGCTGGTCGGAGAACTCCCCGCGGACCGGGTGCGCGGACTGATCGGGCCGTGGCCGCACCAGTACCCGGACCGGAATTCCGATGAGGATCGCGGACAGGAGCATCCTCGACGGGGCCCGGCGATCGGCTTCCTCCAGGAGACGCTCCGGTGGTGGGACCACTGGCTCAAGGACAAGGACACCGGCGTGCTGTCGGAGCCGCTGCTGCGGTGCCGGCTCGCAACGGCCGACCCTGCGCGGGGCCACTGGACCGGGACGGACGCGTGGCCGCCGCCGCAGGTCACCGTCGTCCCGTACGCGCTCGGCGGCGGCCCCGTCGTCGTCGACTCGCCGCTCCGCACCGGGACGGACGCGGGGCGGTTCCTGCCGGTCGGCCACGACGGCGATCTGCCGCCGGACCAGCGCGAGGAGGACGCACGGTCGGTGTGCTTCGAGTTCCCCGCCGGAGACGACGCCCTCAGCGTGCTCGGCCGCCCCCGGGTCACCCTGCGGCTGCGCCCCGCCGCCGCGGGCGGGGTCGTCGTGGCGCGGCTCTGCGACGTCGCCCCCGACGGCCTCTCCACACTCGTCACCCGCGGGGCGCTGAACCTCGCCGCGCGCCGCGGACCGGAGCGCGCGGTGCCCTGGCCCGGCGGCACGGCGGAGGACGTGACGTTCGAGCTGTCCGCGGCCTGCCACGTCTTCGAGCCGGGGCACCGCATCCGGCTCGCCGTCTCCTCGGCGTACTGGCCGTGGATCTGGCCGCACCCGGTCCCCGGGGGCTTCACCCTCGACCCGGCGGGCTCCCGGCTCGACCTCCCGGTCCGGCGACGGCCCGGGGCACAGGAGCGGGATGAGACCGTCCGCTTCGCCGAGCCGGAGCACTCCGCGGCGCCCCCGGTCACCGTCCCGCAGACGCTGGACGAGCAGCAGCCGCGGCTGCTGCTCACCCGCGACGTGCCGGCCGGCCGCTGGATCGTCACGGCGACGCCCCACCGCGGCGGCACCCATGTGCACCCGGACGGCCTGGAGTACACGGAGGAGAGCCACGAGACGTACACGATCGAAGACGGCGACCCGCTGTCCGCCCGCGCCCGCGCCGAGTGGACGATCCGGCTGCACCGGCCGGAGGCTGCCTGGGACGTGCGCGTCGAGACGCGCTCCGGGATCAGCCGCGAGGGGGCCGGCTTCGTCACCTCCGACGAGCTGGTGTGCCGGTACGGCGACGAGATCGTCTTCCACCGCACCTGGGAGAAGCGCGTCTCCCGGCCGGCGGACTGAACCGGCTGCCCGGCGCGGTGCCATGACCGTGGGGCGGCCACGTAACGTGTCACCCACATCCGTGGAAAGCGAGGCAAGCACCGATGCCCGAGCAGAGCCCGCTCGATCTCGCCGAGGGCGATCCCTTCGGCCCGCACAACCTTCCGTACGGCGTCTTCACCACGGCCGGCGAACCCGACCGCAGGCGGCTCGGTGTCCGGATCGGGAACCACGTGCTCGACGTCGGCGCCGCCGCGCACGCGCTCGGCTCCCCCTATGCCGGACTGCTGGCCCGGCCGAGTCTCGACCCGCTGCTGGCGGCCGGGCGCACGACGTGGCGCGATGTGCGCAGGGCCGTCACCGCATGGGTCACCGTGCCGGCGCACCGGCCCGACATAGAGCCGCTGCTGCACCCCTTGGACGCCGTGACGATGCACCTCCCGTACGAGGTGGCGGACTACGTCGACTTCTACGCGAGCGAGCACCACGCCACCAACGTGGGCCGGATCTTCCGCCCCGACGGCGAGCCGCTGACGCCCAACTGGAAGCACTTGCCGATCGGTTACCACGGCAGGTCCGGCACGGTCGTGGTCTCCGGCACCGATGTCGTACGCCCCTCGGGGCAGCGCAAGGCGCCCACCGACCCCGCGCCCGTCCACGGGCCCTCCGTGAAGCTCGACATCGAGGCCGAGGTCGGCTTCCTCGTCGGTACGCCCTCGGAGCAGGGGAAGCCCGTGGCCCTCGCGGACTTCCGCGACCACGTCTTCGGCCTCTTCCTGCTCAACGACTGGTCGGCGCGCGACATCCAGGCCTGGGAGTACGTGCCGCTCGGCCCGTTCCTCGGCAAGTCCTTCGCAACGTCCGTCGCCGCCTGGGTGACCCCGTTGGAGGCACTGGACGCGGCCAGGACCGCCCCGCCCGCCCGTGACGTCGAGCTGCTGCCCTACCTCGACGACTCGGCGGAGGAGGAGCCGGGCGGCTTCGACGTACGGATCTCGGTGGCGATCAACGGCCAGGTCGTCGCGGAGCCGCCGTTCGACACCATGTACTGGACGGCCGCCCAGCAGTTGGCCCACATGACGGCCAACGGCGCCTCCCTTCGTACGGGCGACCTCTACGGCTCCGGCACCGTCAGCGGCCCCGAGGTGAACCAGCGCGGTTCGCTGCTCGAGCTCACCTGGAACGGCCGCGACGCTCTCGAACTGCCGGAAGGCAAGCGGACGTTCCTCGAGGACGGCGATGTAGTCACGCTGACTGCCTGGGCCCCGGGCCCGGACGGTGTACGGGTCGGGCTCGGAGAGGTCACCGGGCGGATCGTCCCCGCTCGCACGCCCTGACCCCTCCCCGTGGTGTCGAAGGCCCGGCCCCCCGCTCGGCGGTTTCGGGGGGACGCCGGGCCTTCGCCTGCTCCTGGGTGCCGCGCCCCGACTCAGCGGTCGAGGAGTCGGGAAAGGACGGAGAAGCAGGCGCCGATCAGCAGCAGACCGACGCCGG
Source organism: Streptomyces sp. WAC00040 (assembly GCF_056835925.1). Classification (NCBI taxonomy): domain Bacteria; kingdom Bacillati; phylum Actinomycetota; class Actinomycetes; order Kitasatosporales; family Streptomycetaceae; genus Streptomyces; species Streptomyces sp. WAC00040. The sequence continues at coordinate 2,296,895 of NZ_JAKQZE010000001.1, read as the reverse complement.
CGGCACGCCATCGCCGGTGCCCGCGCAGCAGGTCCCGAGCGCAGCCGGTGAGGGCGACGGCGGCTGCGGCGACACCGAGCACGCCGATCACGGCAGCGGTCCAGTACGCCCAGGAGTGCTCGCCCAGGAACCTGAGCAGCAGCATCGACGGTACGAGCAGCGCCAGCGGCCAGGTGCCGACGTCGTCCGTTCGTTCCGGCGCGCTCGCCGTCTCCGTCGTGGTGTTCTGGCCGTTCATGGCTCCCCCAGGAGTTCGCATCGGTCGGTCGTCGACAGTGCCGGACGTCCGGCACTTCCGCTGCGAGTCAACACGAAGTGACTCGTTCACACGTGCGCAGGGTGTTGATCCGTTTCTGCCCGTTACGCTGGAACGGGCCCGCGAGACTCCGTCCCATGGGAGCACCTTCCGCGACCGGCTGAAGGCCGACGTCCCGTTCCCCGTCGACCTCGATCTGACCGCGATCGTCCCGGAACGCGGACGGTCCCGCGAGCAGTAGGACACGCCGAAGGTCCGGCCTCTCCCCCGAGGAGACGCCGGACCTTCTCGCCGTGCCGTCCGTCAGCGGACGAACACGCCCGCCTGGCTCGCGAGATCCAGGAAGTACTGCGGTGCGAGACCGAGCGCCAGCGTGACCGCCACGCCGACCCCGATCGTCGTCATCGTCAGCGGCGACGGCACCGCCACCGTCGGGCCCTCCGGCTTCGGTTCGCTGAAGAACATCAGCACGATGACCCGGATGTAGAAGAACGCGGCGATCGCCGACGAGATCACACCGACCACGACCAGCACCCCGGCGCCGCCCTCCGCCGCAGCCTTGAAGACCGCGAACTTGCCCGCGAAACCGGAGGTCAGCGGGATGCCCGCGAAGGCCAGCAGGAACACCGCGAAGACGGCGGCCACCAGCGGCGAACGCCGCCCGAGCCCCGCCCACTTGGACAGGTGCGTGGCCTCGCCGCCCGCGTCGCGGACCAGGGTGACGACTGCGAACGCGCCGATCGTCACGAAGGAGTAGGCCAGCAGGTAGAAGAGGACGGACGAGATGCCCTCGGGAGTCGTGGCGATGACACCGGCGAGGATGAACCCGGCGTGCGCGATCGACGAGTACGCCAGCAGCCGCTTGATGTCGGTCTGCGTGATCGCGACGATCGCACCGCCGAGCATGGTGACGATGGCGATCGCCCACATGACCGGCTGCCAGTCCCAGGCGAGGCCCGGCAGCGCCACGTAGAGCAGCCGCAGCAGCGCGCCGAAGGCGGCGACCTTGGTGGCCGCCGCCATGAAGCCGGTGACCGGGGTGGGCGCACCCTGGTAGACGTCCGGCGTCCACATGTGGAACGGCACCGCGCCGACCTTGAACAGCAGGCCCATGAGGATCAGCGCGCCGCCGATCAGCAGCAGCGCGTCGTTGCCCATGGTGTCGGCGAGCGCCGGGTCGATGGTGCGCACGCTGCCCTCGACGACGTCCGCGATCCGGGCGTACGAGACGGAGCCCGCGTAGCCGTAGACCAAGGCGATACCGAAGAGCAGGAACGCGGAGGAGAACGCCCCCAGCAGGAAGTACTTCACCGCGGCCTCCTGCGACATGAGCCGCTTGCGGCGGGCCACGGCGCACAGGAGGTACAGCGGGAGGGAGAACACCTCGAGGGCGATGAACAGCGTCAGCAGATCGTTCGCGGCCGGGAAGACCAGCATGCCCGTGATCGCGAACAGCACGAGCGGGAACACCTCTGTGGTGGTGAACCCCGCCTTGACCGCGGCCTTCTCGTGCTCGCTGCCCGGTACGGCGGCGGCCTCCGCGGCGAACGAGTCGATGCGGTTGCCGTGCGCCGCCGGGTCGAGCCGGCGTTCGGCGAAGGTGAACACCGACACCAGCGAGGCCAGCAGGATGGTGCCCTGAAGGAACAGCGCCGGGCCGTCGACGGCGATGGCGCCCATCGCCGCGATCTGCTTCTCGGTGGTGCCGTAACCGCCGGCCGCGAGCCCGACGACCGCGGCGAAGGCGGCCGCGAGCGCGACGGTCGTGAGGAACAGCTGGGTGTAGTAGCGCGCCCTGCGCGGGACGAAGGCCTCCACCAGGATGCCCAGGACGGCCGCGCCGACGACGATCAGCACGGGCGCCAGTTGTGCGTACTCGATGTGGGGCGTGGGGATCTTGCCGAGGGGCTCGACCTCCGCCGCCGTTGTCCACAGGCTGTGGACAGCTGTAGCGCTCACTTGGCCGCCTCCACATCGGGCCGGGGGTCCTGCTTCTGTACGTCGGACATCGTGTGCTCCACGGCCGGGTTGATGATCTCCGTCAGCGGCTTCGGGAAGACACCGAGGAAGAGCAGCAGGGCGATCAGCGGTGCGACCACCGCCAGTTCACGCACCCTGAGGTCCGGCATCGCGCGCACCTCGGCCTTCACCGGACCGGTCATCGTCCGCTGGTAGAGGACCAGGGTGTAGAGCGCGGCGAGCACGATGCCGAAGGTCGCGATGATCCCGGCCACCGGATAGGCGGCGAACGTGCCCACGAGGACCAGGAATTCACTGACGAACGGCGCGAGTCCCGGCAGCGAGAGGGTGGCCAGGCCGCCGATCAGGAATGTGCCGGCGAGCACCGGGGCGACCTTCTGCACACCGCCGTAGTCGGCGATGAGCCGCGAGCCGCGCCGCGAGATCAGGAAGCCGGCCACCAGCATCAGCGCCGCCGTGGACAGGCCGTGGTTGACCATGTAGAGCGTCGCGCCGGACTGGCCCTGGCTGGTCATGGCGAAGATGCCGAGGATGATGAAGCCGAAGTGGGAGACCGACGCGTAGGCGATCAGGCGCTTGATGTCGCGCTGGCCGACCGCGAGCAGCGCGCCGTAGACGATGCTGACCAGCGCCAGCACGATGATCGCCGGGGTCGCCCACTTCGACGCCTCCGGGAAGAGCTGGAGGCAGAACCGCAGCATCGCGAAGGTGCCGACCTTGTCGACGACCGCCGTGATGAGCACGGCGACGGGAGCCGTCGCCTCGCCCATGGCGTTGGGCAGCCAGGTGTGCAGCGGCCACAGCGGCGCCTTGATCGCGAAGGCGAAGAAGAAGCCGAGGAACAGCAGCCGTTCGGTGGTGGTCGCCATCTCCAGCGAGCCGCTCGCCCTGGCCTCCGCGATCTCGGAGAGCGAGAAGCTGCCCGCGACCACGTACAGCCCGATGACGGCGGCGAGCATGATCAGGCCGCCGGCCAGGTTGTACAGCAGGAACTTGACCGCCGCGTACGACCGCTGCGCGGCGGCGTTCTCGTCGGTGCCGAAGTGGGCGCGGTCGCCGAAGCCGCCGATGAGGAAGTACATCGGGATGAGCATGGCTTCGAACAGGATGTAGAAGAGGAAGACGTCGGTGGCCTCGAAGGACAGGACCACCATCGCCTCGACCATGAGGATCAGGGCGAAGAAGCCCTGAGTGGGCCGCCAGCGTGACGACTTGTTCTCGAGAGGATCGGCGTCGTGCCAGCCCGCGAGGATGACGAACGGGATCAGCAGCGCGGTGAGCGCCACCATCACGACCCCGATGCCGTCCACACCGAGCTCGTAGCGGACGCCGAAGTCGGCGATCCAGGCGTGCGATTCGGTGAGCTGGTACCGGTCGCCGCCGGGCTCGAACCGTACGAGCACGATCGCGGCCATGACCAACGTGGCGAGCGAGAAGAGCAGGGCCACCCATTTGGCGGCGGTCCTGCGCGCGGCGGGGACGGCGGCGGTGACGATGGCGCCCACCGCCGGGAGCACCGCCGTGGCCGTCAGGATCGGGAAGGACATGTCAGACCGCCCTCATCAGCAGGGTCGCGGCGATCAGGATCGCCGTACCGCCGAACATCGAGACCGCGTAGCTGCGGGCGTAGCCGTTCTGCAGCTTGCGCAGCCGGCCGGAGAGCCCGCCGAACGAGGCGGCCGTGCCGTTCACCACTCCGTCGACCAGGCTGTGGTCGACGTAGACCAGGGACCGCGTGAGGTGCTCGCCGCCGCGGACCAGGACCACATGGTTGAAGTCGTCCTGGAGCAGGTCGCGGCGGGCGGCCCGGGTGAGCAGCGAGCCGCGCGGCGCGGTGACCGGCACGGGCCGGCGCCCGTACATCAGGTAGGCGATCAGAGCGCCGGCCAGCAGGACGACCATGGTCGCGGTCGTGATGGCCGGGACGCTGATCACCGGGTGCGGGTGCTCGAACTCGGTCACCGGGGCGAGCCAGTTGGCGAACCGGTCGCCGATGGAGAAGAACGCTCCCGCGAAGACCGACCCGAAGGCGAGCACGATCATGGGGATCGTCATCGACTTGGGCGACTCGTGCGGGTGCGGCATCTCGCCGGGGGTCACCTCGATGCCGGGCTCGACACTCGCGTCCTTGTCCGGGTCGGGCGCCGGCTGCCAGCGCTTCTCACCGAAGAAGGTCATGATCATCACGCGCGTCATGTAGAACGCGGTGATGCCCGCGCCGAGCAGCGCCACACCGCCGAAGATCCAGCCGCGGATCCCGTCGTCGTACGCGAACGCCGCCTCGATGATCTTGTCCTTGGACCAGAAGCCGGACAGGCCGGGGAAGCCGATGATCGCCAGGTAGCCGAGACCGAAGGTGACGAAGGTGATCGGCATGTACTTGCGCAGACCGCCGTACTTCCTCATGTCCACCTCGTCGTTCATGCCGTGCATGACCGAACCGGCCCCGAGGAAGAGCCCGGCCTTGAAGAAGCCGTGCGTCACCAGGTGCATGATCGCGAAGGCGTAGCCGATCGGGCCGAGGCCGGCCGCGAGGACCATGTAGCCGATCTGCGACATCGTGGAACCGGCCAGCGCCTTCTTGATGTCGTCCTTCGCGCAACCGACGATCGCACCGAAGAGGAGCGTGACCGCGCCGACGATGACGACGGCGAGCTGCGCGTCCGGGGCGGCGTTGAAGATCGCGCCGGAGCGGACGATGAGGTAGACACCGGCGGTGACCATGGTGGCCGCGTGGATAAGGGCGGAGACGGGGGTCGGGCCCTCCATCGCGTCCCCGAGCCAGGACTGCAGCGGCACCTGGGCCGACTTGCCGCACGCGGCGAGCAGCAGCATCAGGCCGATGGCCGTCAGCGTGCCCTCGCTGGTCTCCCCTGTCGCACCCAGCACCGGACCGAAGGCGAAGGTGCCGAAGGTGGTGAACATCAGCATGATCGCGATCGACAGGCCCATGTCGCCGACGCGGTTGACGAGGAATGCCTTCTTCGCCGCGGTCGCCGCGCTGGGCTTGTGCTGCCAGAAGCCGATGAGCAGGTAGGAGGCGAGACCGACGCCTTCCCAGCCGACGTACAGCAGAAGGTAGTTGTCGGCGACGACGAGCAGGAGCATCGCCGCGAGGAAGAGGTTGAGGTAGCCGAAGAAGCGGCGGCGCCGCTCGTCGTGCTCCATGTAACCGATCGAGTAGATGTGGATCAGGGTGCCCACACCGGTGATCAGCAGGACGAACGTCATCGACAGCTGGTCGAGCTGGAAGGCGATGTCCGCCTGGAAGCCCTCGACGGGGATCCAGCTGAACAGCTTCTGGTGCAGGGCCCGTTCCTCCGGACCCTTGCCCAGCATGTCGATGAACAGCACCGCGCCGACCACGAAGGACGCGGCGGCGAGCAGGGTGCCCAGCCAGTGGCCGGTCCGGTCGAGGCGGCGACCGCCGCACAGCAGGACCGCCGCTCCGAGCAGGGGCGCCGCGACGAGCAGCGCAATCAGGTTCTCCACGATTCTTCCGACCCCTTACAGCTTCATCAGGCTGGCGTCGTCGACCGAGGCCGAGTGGCGGGAGCGGAACAGCGACACGATGATCGCGAGCCCGACCACGACCTCCGCCGCGGCGACGACCATCGTGAAGAACGCGATGATCTGGCCGTCGAGATTGCCGTGCATACGGGAGAAGGCGACGAACGCGAGGTTGCAGGCGTTGAGCATGAGCTCGACGCACATGAACACCACGATCGCGTTCCGCCGGATCAGGACACCCGCCGCGCCGATGGTGAACAGCAGGGCGGCGAGATAGAGGTAGTTGACCGGATTCACCGTTTGGCCTCCTGTCCGTCCCGGTCCCGGGCGTCCCGGTCGCGTCCCAGGCGCTCCTCGGAGCGCTGCTCCAGGGCCTTGAGGTCGTCGAGCGCCTCCGTCGAGACGTCCCGGATCTGACCGCGGTCGCGCAGCGTCCTGTTGACCGTGAGCTCGGACGGGGAGCCGTCCGGCAGCAGACCGGCGATGTCCACCGCGTTGTGCCTGGCGTAGACGCCGGGCGCGGGCAGCGGAGGCAGATGCTTGCCCTCGCGGACGCGCTGCTCGGAGAGTTCGCGCTGCGTCCTGGCCCGCTCGGTGCGTTCCCGGTGGGTGAGCACCATCGCGCCGACGGCCGCGGTGATCAGCAGCGCGCCGGTGATCTCGAAGGCGAAGACGTACTTGGTGAAGATGAGCGCCGCGAGGCCCTCGACGTTCCCGCCGTGCGCGGAGTTGGCGGCGCCCAGTCCGTTGAAGTTCTTCAGGGAGGCGTTGCCGATGCCGGCGATCAGCAGGATGCCGAAGCCGAGGCCGCAGGCCGCGGCGAGCCAGCGCTGTCCCTTCAGCGTCTCCTTGAGCGAGTCGGCGGCCGTGACGCCGACCAGCATGACGACGAAGAGGAACAGCATCATGATCGCGCCGGTGTAGACGACGATCTGCACGACGCCCAGGAAGTACGCGCCGTTGGCCAGGTAGAACACCGCGAGGATGATCATCGTCCCGGCCAGGCACAGGGCGCTGTGCACGGCCCGCTTCATCAGGATCGTGCAGAGCGCCCCGATCACGGCGATCGTGCCGAGGACCCAGAACTGGACGGCCTCGCCGGTGGAGGTGACGGATGCGGCGAGCGTGTTCATGCGCCGATCACCTTCTTCGATGCGGGCTCGTCCTCGCCGAAGCTGGACTCGCCCTCCTGCGGCTGGTCCTTGGAGACGGCGGCCTGCTGGACCGTGCCGGGTGCGGCCTCGGTGACCAGGCCCCGGTAGTAGTCCTGCTCGTCCATGCCGGGGTAGATCGCGTGAGGCGAGTCGACCATGCCCTCCTCCAGACCCGCGAGCAGCTGCTCCTTGGTGTAGATGAGGTTCTCGCGGCTCGAGTCGGCGAGTTCGAACTCGTTCGTCATCGTCAGCGCGCGGGTCGGACAGGCCTCGATGCACAGACCGCACAGGATGCAGCGGGCGTAGTTGATCTGGTAGACGCGGCCGTACCGCTCACCCGGGGAGTAGCGCTCCTCCTCGGTGTTGTCCGCGCCCTCCACATAGATCGCGTCCGCCGGGCAGGCCCAGGCGCACAACTCGCACCCGACGCACTTCTCGAGTCCGTCCGGATGACGGTTGAGCTGGTGCCGGCCGTGGAAGCGCGGCGCCGTGACCTTCTGCTGCTCCGGGTACTGCTCGGTCAGCCGCTTCTTGAACATGGCCTTGAAGGTCACGCCGAAGCCGGCAACCGGATTCAGGAACGTGCTCTCGGATTCCTTGCCACCGGATTCCTTGCGCTGGGATTCCTCAGACACCGTCAGCCTCCTTTCCGTCCCGAGGACCATCACTGTCATTGGGGCCGCCACTGACGATCAGCTCACGCTCGTGCCGGGGCCGCCTGCGTGGCACCGGCGGCAACTCCTGGCCGGGCAGCGGCGGTACGGGGAAGCCGCCCGCCATCGGGTCGAAGGCCGCGGGCGGCGGCGCGGCCGCTTCCTCGGCCTTCTCCTTGCGGCCGCGGAACATGTCGGCGACGAGGGAGAGCAGCAGCACCGCGATCACAGCGCCGCCTACGTACAGCACGATCTGCTGGAAGTCGTAGTTCTCGTTGCGCAGCGCGCGCACGGTCGCCACCAGCATCAGCCAGACCACGGAGACCGGGATCAGGACCTTCCAGCCGAGCTTCATCAGCTGGTCGTAGCGGACCCGGGGAAGCGTGCCGCGCAGCCAGATGAAGAAGAACAGCAGCAGCTGCACCTTGAGGACGAACCAGAGCATCGGCCACCAGCCGTGGTTCGCCCCCTCCCAGAAGGTGGAGATCGGGTACGGCGCCCGCCAGCCGCCCAGGAAGAGCGTCACGGAGACGGCGGAGACGGTGACCATGTTGACGTACTCGGCCAGCATGAACATCGCGAACTTGATGGAGCTGTACTCGGTGTTGAAGCCGCCGACCAGGTCGCCCTCGGACTCCGGCATGTCGAACGGAGCGCGGTTGGTCTCACCGACCATCGTGACGACGTAGATGATGAAGGAGACCGGCAGCAGGATGATGAACCAGCGGTCGGCCTGAGCTTCCACGATCGCCGAGGTCGACATCGACCCGGAATAGAGGAAGACGGAGGCGAACGCCGCGCCCATCGCGATCTCGTACGAGATCATCTGCGCGCAGGAGCGCAGACCGCCGAGCAGCGGGTAGGTCGAACCGGAGGACCAGCCGGCGAGCACGATGCCGTAGATGCCGACGGAGGCGACCGCGAGGATGTAGAGCATCGCGATCGGCAGGTCGGTCAGCTGCATCGTGGTGCGCTGGCCGAAGATCGAGACCTCGTTGCCGGACGGGCCGAAGGGGATCACCGCGATCGCCATGAACGCGGGGATCGCGGCCACGATCGGCGCCAGGACATAGACGACCTTGTCGGCGCGCTTGACGATGACGTCTTCCTTCAGCATCAGCTTGATGCCGTCGGCGAGCGACTGGAGCATGCCCCAGGGGCCGTGCCTGTTCGGGCCGATGCGCAGCTGCATCCAGGCGACGACCTTGCGCTCCCACACGATGGAGAAGAGCACGGTCACCATCAGGAAGGCGAAGCAGAACACGGCCTTGATGAGGACGAGCCACCAGGGGTCGCGTCCGAACATCGACAGGTCTTCCAATGCCAGGACGGTCATGCCTCCACCTCCGTCGCGCCCGTCGCCGCCGCGATACGGACCAGCTCGCCGGGGCGGGCCCCGGTGTCCGTGGTGACGCCGCCGCCGACGGAGTTCACCGGCAGCCACACCACCCGGTCGGGCATCTCGCTCACCTGGAGCGGCAGCCGCACGGAGCCGGCCGGTCCGCAGACCTCCAGCTCGTCGCCGTCCTTGACGCCGGTCTCGGCCGCCGTGGCCGCCGACAGCCTGGCGACCGCGGCGTGCCGGGTGCCGGCCAGCGCCTCGTCGCCCTGCTGGAGCAGGCCCTGGTCGAGCAGGAGCCGGTGCCCGGCGAGGACCGCCTCGCCGGAGCCCGGCCTCGGCAGCGGTTCGGCGCTCTGCGCCGGCTCGGTGGCCCGGGGGCCGTCCCAGCTGCCGAGTCGGTCCAGTTCGGTGCGGACCGACCTGAGGTCCGGCAGGCCGAAGGGCACGTCGAGCGTGTCGGCCAGCATGTGCAGCACTCGTGCGTCGGTCGGCGCGAGGGTCCGGGTCATCTGCTCGGGCTTGAGCGCCGCCTCGAACATCCGGGCCCTGCCCTCCCAGTTGAGGAAGGTGCCGGGCTTCTCCACGACGGCCGCGACGGGGAAGACGACGTCCGCCCGCTCGGTGACCTCGCTGGGGCGCAGCTCCAGCGACACGAGGAACCCGACCGCGTCGAGCGCTTCTCGCGCCCGCGCCGGGTCGGGCAGGTCCGCGACCTCGACGCCCGCGACGAGCAGCGCGCCCAGTTCGCCGGTGGCAGCGGCCTCGATGATCTGGCCGGTGTCGCGGCCGTAGCGGTGCGGGAGTTCACGTACCCGCCACACCTCCGCGGTCTCCGTACGGGCCCGCGGGTCGGTCGCCGGGCGGCCGCCCGGCAGCAGCGACGGCAGCGCGCCCGCCTCGACGGCGCCCCGCTCTCCGGCGCGGCGCGGGATCCACACCAGCTGTGCGCCGGTAGCGGCCGAGGCGCGCACGGCGGCGCTGAGACCGCCGGGCACGGCCGCGAGCCGTTCGCCGACCACGATCACCGCGCCTTCGGCGCGCAGCGCCTGTGCCGCCTTCGCACCGGCCTCGTCGAGGCCGGTGCCCGAGGTGAGGGCGTTCAGCCACTCTGTCTCGGTGCCGGGGGCCGCGGGCAGCAGCGTCCCGCCCGTCTTCTCGAGGCCGCGCGTGGCGTGCGTGGCGAGGGAGAAGACGTGCTGTCCGTGCTTGCGGTGGGCCTTGCGCAGCCGCAGGAAGACGCCGGGGGCCTCCTCCTCCGACTCGAAGCCCGCGAGAAGCACCGCCGGGGCCTTCTCCAGCGACGTGTAGGTGACTCCGGTGCCGGACAGGTCCCTGCCCTGCCCCGCGACCCGCGCCGCGAGGAAGTCGGCCTCCTCCGCGGAGTGCGCCCGCGCACGGAAGTCGATGTCGTTGGTGTCGAGGGCGACCCGGGCGAACTTGGCGTACGCGTAGGCGTCCTCGACGGTCAGCCGGCCGCCGGTGAGGACACCGGTACGGCCCTTGACGAGACCGCGGGCCGCGGCCTCCAGCGCCTCCGGCCAGCTCGCCGGCTCCAGCACACCCTGCTCGTTGCGGACGAGCGGCGTGGTGAGCCGGTCACGCTGCTGGGCGTAGCGGAAGCCGAAGCGGCCCTTGTCGCACAGCCACTCCTCGTTGACCTCCGGGTCCTCCGCGGCGAGGCGCCGCATGACCTTGCCGCGGCGGTGGTCGGTGCGGGTGGCGCAGCCGCCCGCACAGTGCTCGCACACGCTCGGCGAGGACACCAGGTCGAAGGGGCGGGAGCGGAAGCGGTACGCGGCCGAGGTCAGCGCGCCCACCGGGCAGATCTGGATGGTGTTCCCGGAGAAGTACGACTCGAACGGGTCGCCCTCACCGGTGCCGACCTGCTGGAGCGCGCCGCGCTCCAGGAGCTCGATCATCGGGTCGCCCGCCACCTGGTTGGAGAAGCGGGTGCAGCGGGCGCAGAGCACGCACCGCTCACGGTCGAGCAGCACCTGCGTGGAGAGCGGGACCGGCTTCTCGAAGGTGCGCTTCTTGCCCTCGAACCGCGATTCGGCCTGGCCGTGCGAGACGGCCTGATTCTGAAGGGGGCACTCGCCGCCCTTGTCGCAGACCGGGCAGTCCAGCGGATGGTTGATCAGCAGCAGCTCCATCACGCCCTTCTGCGCCTTCTCGGCGACGGGCGAGGTGAGCTGCGACCTGACGACCATGCCGTCCGTGCAGGTGATGGTGCAGGAGGCCATCGGCTTGCGCTGGCCCTCCACCTCGACGATGCACTGGCGGCAGGCGCCGGCCGGGTCGAGGAGCGGGTGGTCGCAGAAGCGCGGGATCTCGATGCCGAGGAGTTCGGCGGCCCGGATGACCAGCGTCCCCTTGGGGACGGAGATCTCGATGCCGTCGATGGTCAGCGTCACGAGGTCCTCGGGCGGGACCGGGGCCTCGGAGCCCCCGGAGGGGGCAGACGTCGTGACCGTCATGCGTTCACCTCCATGTGCTTGTCCGCCCAGGCCGTCGACCTGGCAGGGTCGAAGGGGCAACCGCCCTGCGTGATGTGCTGCTCGTACTCGTCGCGGAAGTACTTGAGCGAGGAGAAGATCGGCGAGGCGGCGCCGTCGCCGAGGGCGCAGAACGACTTGCCGTTGATGTTGTCGGCGATGTCGTTGAGCTTGTCGAGGTCGGACATGAGGCCCTTCCCCGCCTCGATGTCGCGGAGCAACTGGACGAGCCAGTAAGTCCCTTCGCGGCAGGGCGTGCACTTGCCGCAGGACTCGTGGGCGTAGAACTCCGTCCAGCGGGTGACGGCCCGCACCACGCAGGTCGTCTCGTCGAAGCACTGGAGCGCCTTGGTGCCGAGCATCGAACCGGCGGCGCCCACGCCCTCGTAGTCCAGTGGTACGTCGAGGTGCTCGTCGGTGAACATCGGGGTCGACGAACCGCCGGGCGTCCAGAACTTCAGCCGGTGGCCGGGCCGCATCCCGCCGCTCATGTCGAGGAGCTGGCGCAGGGTGATGCCGAGCGGCGCCTCGTACTGGCCGGGGCTCGCGACATGACCGCTGAGCGAGTACAGCGTGAAGCCCGGGGACTTCTCGCTGCCCATGGACCTGAACCAGTCCTTGCCCTTGTGGAGGATCGCGGGAACCGAAGCGATGGACTCGACGTTGTTCACCACAGTGGGGCAGGCGTACAGGCCGGCGACCGCGGGGAAGGGGGGCCGCAGCCGGGGCTGGCCGCGGCGGCCTTCCAGGGAGTCCAGCAGCGCGGTCTCCTCACCGCAGATGTAGGCGCCCGCGCCCGCGTGCACGGTGAGTTCCAGGTCGAGGCCGCTGCCGAGGATGTTCTTGCCGAGGAATCCCGCCTCGTACGCCTCGCGCACGGCCTCGTGCAGCCGCCGCAGGACGGGGACGACCTCGCCGCGCAGGTAGATGAAGGCGTGGCTGGAGCGGATCGCGTAGCAGGCGATCACGATTCCCTCGATGAGGGAGTGCGGATTGGCGAAGAGAAGGGGGATGTCCTTGCAGGTGCCGGGCTCCGACTCGTCGGCGTTGACGACGAGATAGTGCGGCTTGCCGTCGCCCTGCGGGATGAACTGCCACTTCATACCGGTGGGGAAGCCGGCGCCGCCGCGGCCGCGCAGACCGGCGTCCTTGACGTACGCGATCAGGTCGTCGGGCGACATGGCGAGCGCCTTGCGCAGTCCCTCGTAGCCGTCGTGCCTGCGGTAGGTCGCGAGCGTCCACGACTGCGGATCGTCCCAGAAGGCCGACAGGACCGGGGAGAGGAGCTTTTCAGGGCTGCTCTCTCCCCCGACCTCCGGCCGGGAGCCGCCGTCGTACTCGGTGGACAAGGTCATCACTCACCCTCCGCGACAGGTCCGGCCGGGTTGTCCGGGTCGGATGCCGAAGTCTTCTGCGGTGCGTCGTGCGAGCTGAGGTGCTCGGATCCGGCCTGCGGACGGTCCTTCGGGTACTCGCCCCGCGGGTGGACCACGCGCGCCGGAGCGGCCTCGCCCTTGGCGAGCTTGAGCCCGACGAGCGACGCGGGCCCCGCGCCGCCGCCGGCCTCGACCGCGCCGGGCCGCTGGTCGGGGAAGCCGGCCAGGATGCGGGCCGTCTCCTTGTAGGTGCACAGCGGCGCGCCACGGGTGGGGACGACCTGCTCGCCGGCGCGCAGGTCGTCGACGAGCTGCTTGGCGGACTCGGGCGTCTGGTTGTCGAAGAACTCCCAGTTGACCATCACCACGGGGGCGAAGTCGCAGGCCGCGTTGCACTCGATGTGCTCGAGGGTGATCCTGCCGTCGTCGGTCGTCTCGTTGTTGCCGACGCCGAGGTGCTCCTTCAGCTCCTCGAAGATCGCGTCGCCGCCCATCACCGCGCAGAGCGTGTTGGTGCAGACGCCGACCTGGTAGTCGCCGGACGGCTTGCGCCGGTACATCGAGTAGAAGGTGGCGACCGCGGTCACCTCGGCCGTGGTCAGGTCCAGCATCTCGGCGCAGAAGCGCATGCCGGTGCGGGAGACATGACCCTCCTCCGACTGCACCAGGTGCAGCAGCGGCAGCAGGGCGGACCGGCTGCCGGGATAGCGGGCGATGACCTCCTTCGCGTCCGCCTCGAGCCGCGCGCGCACCTCGGCCGGATAGTCCGGGGCCGGCAGCTGCGGCATGCCCAGCGATACGTCCGTCATCGGTCGACGCCTCCCATCACGGGGTCGATGGACGCGACGGCGACGATGACGTCGGCCACCTGGCCGCCCTCGCACATGGCCGCCATGGCCTGCAGGTTGGTGAACGACGGGTCGCGGAAGTGGACCCGGAAGGGGCGGGTCCCGCCGTCGGAGACGACATGGACACCGAGTTCGCCCTTCGGTGACTCGACCGCGGCGTACGCCTGCCCGGCCGGCACCCTGAACCCCTCTGTCACCAGCTTGAAGTGGTGGATCAGGGCCTCCATCGAGGTGCCCATGATCTTCTTGATGTGGTCCAGGGAGTTGCCGAGACCGTCGGGACCGAGCGCGAGCTGCGCGGGCCAGGCGATCTTCTTGTCGGCGACCATCACCGGGCCCGGTTCGAGCCGGTCCAGGCACTGCTCGACGATCCGCAGCGACTGCCGCATCTCCTCGAGGCGGATGAGGAAGCGGCCGTATGAGTCGCAGGTGTCGGCGGTCGGTACGTCGAAGTCGTACGTCTCGTAGCCGCAGTACGGGTCGGTCTTGCGCAGGTCGTGGGCGAGGCCTGTCGAGCGCAGGATCGGTCCGGTCGCGCCGAGCGCCATGCAGCCGGTCAGGTCCAGGTACCCGACGTCCTGCATACGGGCCTTGAAGATCGGGTTGCCGGTGGCGAGCTTGTCGTACTCCGGCAGGTTCTTCTTCATCGTCTTCACGAACTCGCGGAGCTGGTCGATCGCGCCGGGGGGCAGGTCCTGCGCGAGTCCGCCGGGCCGGATGTACGCATGGTTCATGCGCAGGCCGGTGATCAGCTCGTAGATGTCGAGAATGAGTTCACGATCACGGAATCCGTAGATCATGATCGTGGTGGCGCCGAGCTCCATGCCTCCGGTGGCGATGCACACCAGGTGCGAGGAGAGGCGGTTGAGCTCCATCAGCAGGACGCGGATGACGGTCGCGCGGTCGGGGATCTGGTCCTCGATGCCGAGCAGCCGCTCCACGCCGAGGCAGTACGCCGTCTCGTTGAAGAACGGCGTCAGGTAGTCCATGCGCGTCACGAAGGTGGTGCCCTGCGTCCACGTCCGGTACTCGAGGTTCTTCTCGATGCCGGTGTGGAGGTAGCCGATGCCGCAGCGGGCCTCGGTGACCGTCTCGCCGTCGATCTCGAGGATCAGGCGGAGCACTCCGTGCGTGGAGGGGTGCTGCGGGCCCATGTTGACGACGATGCGCTCGTCGTCGGCCTTGGCTGCGGACCGGACGACCTCGTCCCAGTCGCCACCGGTGACCGTGTAGACGGGGCCTTCGGTGGTTTCGCGTGCGTGTGCAGACGGTGTAGTCACGAGTACGACCTCCGCTGGTCCGGAGCCGGGATCTGGGCGCCCTTGTACTCGACGGCGATGCCGCCGAGCGGATAGTCCTTGCGCTGCGGGAAGCCCTGCCAGTCGTCCGGCATCATGATCCGGGTGAGGGCGGGGTGGCCGTCGAAGACGAGCCCGAAGAAGTCGTAGGTCTCGCGCTCGTGCCAGTCGTTGGTGGGATAGACCGACACCAGTGACGGGACGTGCGGGTCACGGTCCGGGGCGGAGACCTCGAGCCGGATCAGCCGGCCGTGGGTCAGCGAGCGCAGGTGGTAGACGGCGTGCAGCTCCCGGCCCTTGTCCTCCAGGTAGTGCACGCCGCTGACCCCGGTGCAGAGCTCGAAGCGCAGCGCCGGGTCGTCACGCAGTGTCCTCGCCACGTGCAGCAGGTGTTCGCGCGCGATGTGGAAGGTCAGTTCGCCGCGGTCGACGACGGTCTTCTCGATGGCGTTCTCGGGGACGATGCCCTGCTCCTCGAGCGCGCCCTCGAGTTCGTCGGCCACCTCGTCGAACCAGCCGCCGTAGGGGCGGGTGGCCGGCCCGGGCAGCCGTACGGAGCGGACGAGCCCTCCGTAGCCGGACGTGTCCCCTCCGTTGTTGGCGCCGAACATGCCGCGCTGGACGCGGATCTCCTCGCCGTGCTCGCCGCGCTGGCCGGGAAGGTTCTGCGCGGAGAGGTCCTTCTCGGGATTCGGCTGGTCCGTCATCGCAGCAGCCCCTTCATCTCGATCGTCGGGAGCGCCTTGAGGGCCGCCTCCTCCGCCTCGCGGGCCGCTTCCTCCGCGTTCACACCGAGCTTGGAGCTCTGGATCTTTTGGTGGAGCTTGAGGATCGCGTCCATCAGCATCTCTGGGCGCGGGGGGCAACCGGGCAGATAGATGTCAACAGGGACAATATGATCAACACCCTGCACAATCGCGTAATTGTTGAACATTCCGCCCGACGATGCGCAAACACCCATGGAGATGACCCACTTGGGGTTGGGCATCTGGTCGTAGACCTGGCGCAGGACGGGCGCCATCTTCTGGCTCACCCGGCCGGCCACGATCATCAGGTCGGCCTGGCGCGGCGATCCGCGGAAGACCTCCATGCCGAAACGCGCCAGGTCGTACCGGCCGGCTCCGGTCGTCATCATCTCGATGGCGCAGCAGGCCAGACCGAACGTGGCGGGAAAGACGGATGACTTGCGCACCCAGCCCGCGGCCTGTTCGACGGTGGTCAGCAGGAAACCGCTCGGCAGCTTCTCTTCGAGTCCCATGGTGTGCCCCTCAGCCCCTCAGTCCCATTCCAGGCCGCCGCGCCGCCATACATACGCGTAGGCGACGAAGACGGTGAGCACGAAGAGCAGCATCTCCACGAGCCCGAAGATCCCCAGGGCGTCGAAGGTGACGGCCCAGGGATAGAGGAAGACGATCTCGATGTCGAAAATGATGAAGAGCATCGCCGTCAGGTAGTACTTGATCGGAAAGCGTCCGCCTCCGGCGGGCGTAGGTGTGGGCTCGATGCCGCACTCGTACGCTTCGAGCTTTGCCCGGTTGTACCGCTTGGGGCCGATAAGCGTGGCCATGACCACGGAGAAGATCGCAAACCCTGCCCCGAGGGCGCCGAGCACAAGGATGGGCGCGTAAGCATTCACCCTCCCCGCTCCTTCCAGTCGTCCTTGACCGTTGGACCGCACCCGGGCGATCACTCGCCGCCTCGAAGGCCGTGCCGAAGATCGTGCACATGTGAGGCAGTTCACAAGCCCGGAACCCGCATCCTATGCCTGTCGGTCTGTGATCTGCGACACGGGGTCGGGCATCGAGTTTGTGATCTCCACCACCCGACGAAGGATCATGAAGCCGGATGAGCAGTGATCTTCGTACGCGAAGCTCCCGGGTGATCACCAGACGTGACATCTGGAGCCGTTACCGCTGGTCGGAGGCGGGGTGCCCTATCAAGCCGAGGCGGGTGCACGCAAATTCGAGATGGACCGCATCGGGTGATATTGGACCGCCGGGTCACTCGGCAGTGGGATCGGGCGGATCACGGTGGACGGGAGTGCCGACCCACGGCCTCCCGAGCCTGCGGACGTTGACCATTCTGTGACCTGCGCCACTCATTCAAGAGTTCAACAAAAGCGGGCTTGGCCAACGATGCGGAGGGGTGGTAAGCCCACGGCAATTCGGACCTTTTACGGAAAGCCCATGATCACAGCTGTGATCACCTCTGACCGGTTTGCCCGTTACGGCGTCAATAAGGTTCCATGCCCGGCGGATTCACAGGTTCCGGTCGTAACTGTGGCGCAACACACGTTTCTTGAAGGGAACCGTCCCGCCCTGATAGCGGTTGTACTCATGTCCCACACCGCTCACATACCCAGCCACCGGAAGCCCCGCCGCAGCGCCTCGAAAATGGCGATACGGGCCGGAGTTGCCGGTGGCTTCCTCAGCACCATCGCGGTGGCCGGTGCTGCCGGGCCGGCGAACGCCGAGCCGGTGACCGAGACCATCGAGATGCCCTTGCTCACCGCCGACTCCCTGGCTGCGGTCGCCCAGTCCGCCGAGGCCACCCAGCAGGTCGCCCTCGACCTCGAGCTCCAGGCGCAGCTGCAGGCCCAGGAAGAGGCCGCCGCCGCCAAGGCCGCGAAGGCCGCCGAGAAGGCCAAGGCCGAGGCGGACCGCGCGGCCGAGGCCAAGGAGAAGGAAGAGGCGCGCAAGCGCGCCGAGGCCGCCGCCCAGGAGCGCGCGTCCCGCACCTCCGAGCGCACCACGCTCTCGGCCTCCGCCTCCACCGGCACCGCCACGGGCAGCGCCGCCACCGTGGTCGCCTTCCTCAAGGCACAGCTCGGCGACGCGTACATCATGGGCGCCACCGGCCCCAACGCCTGGGACTGCTCCAGCCTGGTCCAGGCCGCGTACCGCACCGTCGGCATCGACCTGCCGCGTGTCTCCCAGGACCAGTCGCTGGCCGGCACGCAGGTCGGCACCTCCAACCTTCAGGTGGGCGACATCCTCTACTGGGGCGGCGCCGGTTCCGCCTACCACACGGGCGTCTACATCGGTGACGGCCAGTACCTGGACGCCGCGAACCCGAGCAAGGGCGTCGTCATCCAGGATCTGTCCGGCTACCCGGCGAGCGGCGCGGTTCGCGTGCTCTGACGTTCCCTCAGTGCCTGGAAGGGCCGTCGTTCCCCGCGGGGAGCGGCGGCCCTTCGACGTGCCGGACGGGGCCGCCGCCGGTGACGCGGCCGGCACGGCCGTCAGGCGGGCGGGGCGTCGTGCAGGATGCGCTGGAACAGCCGGTGGTCGCGCCACCGGCCGTCGATGTGCAGATAGCGCGGCGCCATGCCGATGGGTTCGAAGCCGCACCGCTCGAGCACGCGCTGCGAACGCACGTTGTCCACCAGTGTCGTCGCCTCGATCCGGTGCAGGCCGAGCTCGCCCGCCGCGATGCCGCACACCGCCTCCACGGCCGCCGTCGCCAGCCCCCTGCCCTGCCGGTCGGCCGCCGTCCAGTAGCCGAGGTAGGCGCTGCAGAAAGGGCCGAGGGTGATGCCGGAGAGCGTGATCGTCCCCACGACGCGCCCGTCACCGGCGACGAGCAGCCAGGGCGCCGTGCGGCCGGCCTCGTACTCACGGAGCCGTTCGGCGAGCCGGACGGCCTGCCCCTCGACCGTGAAGAAGCCTTCGTCGCGGCGCGGCTCCCAGGGGGCCAGGTGCTCCCGGTTGTCCACGTACGCCGCGCACAGCGCCTCCGCGTCGGCGGGCGTCGCCGTCCGCAGCACCGTGCCATCGGACAGCACCGCGGTACTCACGCCTTCGGGGCCACCTTCGACAGGCCGTTGATGATGCGGTCCATCGCGTCGCCGCCCGACGGGTCGGTCAGGTTCGCCAGCATCTTCAGGGTGAACTTCATCAGCAGCGGGTGGGTCAGACCACGCTGCGTCGCGATCTTCATGACCTTCGGGTTGCCGATCAGCTTCACGAACGCGCGGCCGAGGGTGTAGTAGCCGCCGTAGGTGTCCTTGAGGACCTTCGGGTAGCGGTGCAGCGCCAGTTCGCGCTGGGCCGGGGTCTGCCGGGCGTGTGCCTGGACGATGACATCGGCCGCGATCTGGCCGGACTCCATCGCGTAGGCGATGCCCTCGCCGTTGAACGGGTTGACCAGACCGCCCGCGTCGCCGACCAGCAGCAGGCCCTTGGTGTAGTGCGGCTGGCGGTTGAACGCCATCGGCAGGGCCGCGCCGCGGATCGGGCCCGTCATGTTCTCTTCTGTGTAGCCCCAGTCCTCCGGCATGGAGGCGCACCAGGCCTTCAGGACCTCGCGCCAGTCCAGTTCCTTGAAGGACGCCGAGGTGTTCAGTACGCCGAGGCCGACGTTGGACGTGCCGTCGCCCATGCCGAAGATCCAGCCGTAGCCGGGCAGCAGCCGGTCCTCGCCCGGACCGCGCCGGTCCCACAGCTCCAGCCACGACTCGAGGTAGTCGTCGTCGTGACGCGGTGAGGTGAAGTAGGTACGGACCGCCACGCCCATCGGGCGGTCCTCGCGGCGGTGCAGGCCCATCGCGAGCGAGATCCGGGAGGAGTTTCCGTCGGCGGCGACCACCAGCGGGGCGTGGAAGGTGACCGGGGTCTTGTCCTCGCCGAGCTTGGCGTGCACGCCGGTGATCCGGCCGGTGCGGTCGTCGATGACGGGGGCGCCGACGTTGCAGCGCTCGTACAGCCGCGCGCCCGCCTTCTGGGCCTGGCGGGCCAGCTGCTCGTCGAAGTCGTCGCGCTTGCGCACCAGCCCGTAGTCCGGGTACGAGGCGAGGTCGGGCCAGTCGAGCTGGAGACGCACACCGCCGCCGATGATCCGCAGGCCCTTGTTCCGCAGCCAGCCCGCCTCTTCGGAGATGTCGATCCCCATGGAGACGAGCTGCTTGGTGGCACGGGGGGTGAGGCCGTCGCCGCAGACCTTCTCGCGGGGGAAGGCGGTCTTCTCCAGCAGCAGCACGTCCAGCCCGGCCTTGGCCAGGTAGTACGCGGTGGTGGAGCCGGCCGGGCCCGCCCCGACGACGATCACATCGGCAGTGTGCTCGGTGAGGGCTTCGGTCACGGCGGCTTCTCCCGAGTATTCGATGGGGCATTCCGATATTTGCGTACCGAACGGCACAGGACCTGTGCAGTCTTGTGCAGTCTAAGGTGGCGTACCGATCAACCGACCGAAGGGCTCCGTCTATGAGCAGCAGGCCGCTTCCCGTCATACAGCTGCGGGTGCCCACGGACGAGGACGCCGTCATCTGGCACCGGGTCTTCGACGACCCGGAGGTCATGGAGTTCCACGGCGGAAGAGCGGCCGAGCTGTCCGTGTACGAAGAGCTGACGGCCCGGCAGCGCAGACACGACGCCGAGCACGGGTTCTGCCTCTGGACGATGCTCGACGAGGACGGCGATGTCGTCGGTTTCACCGGCGCCCAACCCTGGCCGCACGAGGACTTCGGCCCTGTCGGCGAGATCGAGATCGGCTGGCGGCTGGCCCGTTCCGCCTGGGGCCGCGGCTACGCGACCGCCGCCGCCCGCACCACGCTGGAGCGGGTACGGGCGGCGGGGGTGGAGCGGGTCGTGGCGATGGTGAACTCCCGCAACGAGCGGTCCATCGCCGTGGCGAGGCGGCTCGGCATGGAGCTCGCGGAGACCTTCACGACCCCGGTGTCCCGGCAGAGCGGGTACTGCTTCCGGCTGGAACTCGGCGCCCCCGGCCGCCCCTGAGCGCCGGCGGGGCGCTCCGGGGCCGCGGCGGGGCGCTCCAGGGCCGCGGCGGCGGGCTCAGCCGACCTCGAACGTGCTGATGGCGGTGGAGAAGACGACGTCCTCGGCCGGATCCCAGGTGTCGGCGCGCCCGGCGGCGAGGATCGCGTACTCGGTCCCGTCCGCGGCGACGAAGGCCTGGTCGATCACATGACGTCGCAGGTCGCTCTCCTCGGGCTCGGGAACGTGCGTGAACTCCCAGATCGCGCCCGGACGGCCCTGGTAGGTGTTCTCCTCCAGGCGCAGCCGCTCGTAGTCGCTCCCGGCCTTGGCCAGATGCTTCCGCTCCAGCCCGGTGAAGTTGTCGTACGAACTCATCGGCGTGTTCCTCACGATGCCGATCTGGATGTAGTCGCCGCCGGTGGGCGCCTCGTAGAAGACCTGGCTGCCGGCCTGCCTGCGTGACCAGCCCTCCATCACGCCGACGGTGAACCCGGCGGGGTCGTGCTTCAGCACGAAGCCGGCCGGGAGCACCGGGTCGGCGCTGGGCGACGGCCCCGTCGCGCTCGGGGAGGGAGCGGTGGTCGGCGTGGTGGACGCCGCCGGGGGCGGCGGGGTCGGCGAGGGTGACGTGGAGCCCTTCGCGTCGCCGTCCGGCGTCCCGACGATCTCGATCGACGGATCGGCCGGGTCGTCCCCGTCCTGGAGCATCAGCAGCCCCGCGGCCGCGCCGCCTCCGATGACGAACGCGGCGGTGAGGGTCGCCGTCCACAACAGGACGCGGCGCTTGCCGCCCCCGCCGCCGGCGGGCTTGTCGTACGCCCCGGGGAGCTGGGGCTGCGGCACGTACGGTGCGGGCACGTGGGCCGCTGCGCCGCCGTCCACGGCGGTGGGCGTGGGCACCAAGGCGGCCGGGCCCGGTTCGGGCCCGGGCCCGACGGGCCCTGCGGCGTGCGGAGTCGCCCCCGCGGGGGCGGCGTGGTGCGGTGTCGCCTCTACAGGTCCTGCGGCGTGAGGCGTCGCCCCCGCGGCCGGGCCCGGCTCGGGCGCGGACCCCGCGGGACCGGGCGGACCGGCCGGGTACACACCGGCAGGTCCGGCAAGGTGTGGTGCCGGGGCGGCGGCGGGACCGGGCCCGTAGGGCGGCTGGTTGTGCCCCATGGGCGGCTGCCCGGGCGTGGGCCGCACCGGCGCCTGCGGGGCGGGGCCCGTGCCCCGCGGCGCGGGCCCGCCGCCCGTGAGACGCAGCAGCACGGGGCCGAGCAGTAGCGCTCCGCCCACCCACAGCAGCCCGAAGAGCAGCGCGTCCGGCACGCTCGGGGCCACCTCGGTCCTGCCCATGCCGCCGAAGTCGCCCAAGGCGCCGGCGAGATCCGTGGTGACGCCGCTGACGCCGGTGAACATCAGGATCAGCGCCAGCGCGAACCCGCCCGCCAGCACCTGCTCACGGCGGTCGGCCGAGCGGCGGGCCGTCCAGAGGCCGATGGCCAGCGCGCACACGACGCCGAGCACCAGGACACCGGCCACGGCGCCGCCGCCCCACTCGTCGGAGATCTCCCCGAGCCCGATGCTGCCGCGCTCCACAGCGGAGTCGCCCCAACCGACCCTTCCCCGGAAGCTGTACTCCACGGGAACGCCCCAGCTCAACCCCAGCACGGCGAAGCCGATGTTGGGCAGGATCGGCAGGGCGAGCAGCAGTGCCGTGCCGTCCACGTCGTCGGTGCGGGCGTGGACCACGAAGCCGACCAGCGAGCACAGCGCGACCACCGCGCCCACCACGCCGACGGCCGTGCCCAGTGCGCGGACCGCCGACCGTGCGGCCGGACGCTGCGCGAGCACGGCCGCGAGCTGGTCCCGCTGGAGCACCCCCGCGGTCACCACCAGGGAGATCACGAGGGCGCCGAGCGCGGCCAGCACGGGCGAGGAGGAGACCTGCACACCCACGATCTCGGGCTGGGCGAACAGGCCGAGGACCAGTACCGCCGCCGTCACCAGCAGGGAGACGCGCACCGCCGCCTCCAGGGCCTCGCCGCGCCGGCGCAGCGTCCGGGCGCCCAGCCAGAGCGCGGCGATCCACAAGGCGGTCACGGTCAGCGGTACGAGCGACAGGGTCGCCGCTCCCTGCGCGAGTTCGTCCAGGTCCGGGCCGTAGGAGCCGTCGGACCCGAAGCCGGACCCGAAGCCCGAGCCGTCCGGTCCGTACGGTGACGATCCGGCCGCCTTCAGCTCGAAGCCGCCGCCGACGCCTTGGAGCAGCAGGGCGAGGGCGATGCGGAGCCGCTCGCTCCAGCCGACGAACACCTCGTCGTCCTGGCCGTAGGACGGAATCGCCAGCCCGATCGCCAGCACCAGCAGCAGTCCGGTCGGCCACGCGGCGGCCTTGGCGGCCGACAGCCAGTCGCCTCGCATCGCCCGACCGAGGAACGCGCCGACGGGCGACGGCTGTATGGGGCCGGGCCCGTACAGCGGCGGCGGCACGGCGGGGGCGGGTGGGGCCGCAGGTGCCGAAGGGGTCGGGGGGGCGGAGGGGGCGGAGGGAGCCGGTGGGGCGGCAGGTACGGGCGGGGCCGGCGAGCCGGCCGGCGCGGACGGAACTTCGGGCAGCCGTTCCTTCCCGCATTTCATGCAGAAGCGCGCCTCGTCCGGGAACGGGGTGCCGCAGTGCAGGCAGTACGACGCCATGGGGAGACTCCGAAAGGGCAAGCGGTGACGGGGAGACGGGGGTGCGACACGATCCGTGAGCGGTCGTAGACGACTGACTCATCTTCACCACCCGGCGGTTCCCGTCAACTCTCCCTTCCACTAAGGAAGTGGACGCCGCCTCAGAACACGGACAGACCCGTCAGTGTCGTGAAGCGGTCCAGCGCCGCCACGCCCGCCACCGAGTTGCCCCGTGCGTCCAGCCCCGGGCTCCACACGCACAGCGTGCACCGACCCGGCACGACCGCGACGATCCCTCCACCCACCCCGCTCTTGCCGGGCAGCCCGACCCGGTAGGCGAAGTCCCCGGCCGCGTCGTAGGTGCCGCACGTGAGCATCACGGCGTTGATCTGCTTGGCCTCGCTGCGGGTCAGCAGGCGCGAGCCGTCGGCGCGCAGCCCGTGCCGGGCCAGGAAGCGGGCCGCCAGGGTCAGATCGGCGCAGCTCATCTCGATCGAGCACTGCCAGAAGTAGTGGTCGAGCAGAGTCGGCACGGGGTTGGCGATGTTGCCGTACGAGGCCATGAAATGGGCGAGGGCGGCGTTGCGGTCGCCGTGCGCGGACTCCGACTCGGCGACCTCGGGGTCGAAGGCAAGTTCGGGGTTGCCGCTCTCCTGCCGCAGGAACTCCAGCAGCTCGCTGCTCGCGTCCCCGGTCAGGGTCTGCAGCCGGTCGGTGACGACGAGCGCCCCGGCGTTGATGAACGGGTTGCGCGGGATCCCGTTCTCGTACTCCAGTTGGACCAGCGAGTTGAAGGGGTTGCCCGAGGGTTCACGGCCGACGCGTTCCCAAAGGCTCTCGTCGTCCGCGGCGAGGGCGAGCGCGAGGGTGAAGACCTTGGTGATCGACTGTACGGAGAAGGGGTGTTGCCAGTCCCCCACTCCGTACACCTTGCCGCTGACGTCGGCGATCGCCATGCCGAAGCGCCGCGGGTCGACCGAGGCGAGAGCCGGGATGTACTCGGCGGGCGTGCCACTGCCGATCAGCGGGGCGATGTCGGCCGCGATCTGCTCCAGGACCGCTTGGTAGTCCACGGCGATCCCCTGGTGCTCCATGTCCGGTTGCCTACCCGGCCTTGGTACCGCGGTGCAGCGCCACGATGCCGCCGGACAGGTTGCGCCAGGCGACCTTCGACCAGCCGGCCCGCTGGAGGCGGCCGGCGAGCGCGGGCTGGTCGGGCCAGCTCTGGATCGACTCGGCGAGGTAGACGTAGGCGTCGGGGTTGGAGGAGACGGCACGCGCCACCGGCGGCAGGGCGCGCATCAGGTACTCCTCGTACACGGTGCGGAACGGCGCCCAGGTCGGGTGCGAGAACTCGCAGATGACCACGCGCCCGCCCGGTTTGGTCACCCGGTACAGCTCACGCAGCGCGGCGTCGGTGTCCTGCACGTTGCGCAACCCGAAGGAGATCGTCACGGCGTCGAAGACGCCGTCGGCGAACGGCAGCTTCGTCGCGTCGCCCGCGGTGAGCGGCAGCCAGGGATTGCGCTTCTTGCCCTCGCGCAACATCCCCAGGGAGAAGTCGCACGGCACGACGTACGCGCCGGTGGCCGTGAAGGGCAGGGACGAGGTGCCGGTGCCCGCGGCGAGGTCGAGGACCTTCTGCGCGGGGCGGGCGTCGACCGCCTTTGCGACCTCCTTGCGCCACAGCCTGGCCTGGCCGAGCGAGAGCACGTCGTTGGTGAGGTCGTACTTGGCCGCCACGTCGTCGAACATCGAGGCGACTTCGTGCGGCTGCTTTTCCAGGGAGGCTCGGGTCACGGACCCATTGTGCAACCCGGCCCGGCCCTGGGAGGGACCAGGGTTGCGCCCGCGCGCCACGGGTGGGTCCGATTGCCGAACGGCCCGGTGGGCCGGAAGGCGATGAATCCGTCCTCCCCGGATCCGCACGCAACCTTTTCCGCCCGCCGGTGCTCAAGGAACGGTTGACAGCGGGGACGGATGATCATCACCACGGAGGGGCGGCCGATGCCACCCGACAGCGAGCAGGACTTCGAGGAATTCGCCCGGGCGAGCCAGCAGAGGCTCTACCGGACGGCGTATCTGCTGTGCGGCGACGCCGACGCGGCACGCGACCTCACCCAGACCACTCTCGCCAAGTTGTTCCAGCACTGGCGACGGGTCGCCGCCGCCGATCACCCGCACGCCTACGCGAAGACCGTGCTGACGCGGACCTTCCTGTCCGAACGGCGCCGCGGTCTGCGGGCCCTGGTGGCCCACCGGCACGTCGACACGCCGCCCCCGCCGCGCAGCACGGAGCTCCGGGTGACGCTGCTGGCCGCGTTGTCCACGCTGCCGCCGCGCGGCCGGGCCATGGTCGTCCTGCGCTACTGGGAGGACCTGAGCGTGGAGGCGGTCGCCGCCTTGATGCGGTGCAGCGAAGGCACGGTCAAGAGCCAGTGTTCACGGGCGCTCTCCCGGCTGCGCGGCGAGCTGGGCGAGGCCGAGATCTACACGTCGGAGAGGTGACGCACGCCATGAACGATCAGGAACACACCGAGGACCGGACCATCCTGCTGGTACGGGACGTCATGGACCGCGCGTCCGCCGACCTCCCCCCGCTGCCCGACCTCAGCGGCCCCGCCCTCGCCGAGGGGCGGCGCCGCAAGGGCCGCACGCGGCTGGCGATCGTCTCCTGCGTGCTCACGGTGGCGGTGATCGGCACGGCCGGTGCCGTGGCCCTGTCCGCAGGCGGGCCTTCGGCGGCACCGCCGGCCGCCTCCCCGCCGGCCGCCTCGGCCTCCCCGTCACATCCACCGGCCGCGTCGGCGTCCCCGTCGCTCCCCCTCCACGTCGAGCCGACCCCGGGGGAGGAGTCGATGGCCGATCTGCCGGCGGCGGAGCGGACGCGTCAGGAGCATTTCCAGCAACGGGCCGTCGGCGTCCTGCGGGAGTTGCTGCCCGAGGGGATCGGCGCCGTACAGCGAACGGACCTCAACGTCACGCGGTACCAGGTGACGAAGGGCGACAAGGAGTTCGTCCTCATCTTCTCGGTCCGCCCCCACGACCCGGGCCGATCGCAGAAGCCGTGCCTCGACGCCGTCAAGGGCATGGTGTGCGAGGAGGCGACGCTGCCGGGCGGCATCGAGGCGCAGGCGACGACCATGCCCATGAACTCGGGAGCGGTGACCGGCACCGCGGTGAACTTCCGGTACGGCGACAGCGATGTGTCACTGTCGCTGAACCCCCACGACGCGTCGAACACCTCCGCTCCGGTGACCAATGACCAGCTGCTGGCCGTGGCCGCCGCCCCGGCCTTCCTCGACCTGGTCCGGATCGCGGACGAACAGCCGATGCAGGAGAGGCAGACGTCGATCCCGGGCGGCTGAGGTCACCGGACGGCTCGCGGTCCCGCAGGCCGAGGCCGGCGGGCGGCCGACCCGGGCAGCCCCGCCCCGGCTACCTGCCCCGGTGGACCAGCCGCCCGCCGATGACGGTGGCCACGCACGTCGACGCCCCGCGCCGCACCAGTTCGGCCCGGTCCGGTACGTCGAACACGGCGAAGCGGGCGGGCCCGCCGGGGTTCGGCATGGGGAGCAGGACGAGCGGCACGGGCGAGAAGGACGGGGGTCCGGGCAGCTTCGCCGGGCGTCCGCCGATGACCAGTCCGGCACGGCGCACCGCGTCGAGCGCGGGCCGGCTGCGCAACTCACCCGCGATTGCGACCGTTCCGTGCGCCAGCAGCCGCTGGACACCGCGACGCGCGCTCGCGCCCCGCCGTGACGCGTCGGCGCGGAAGACGGCCTGCGCACGCTCCCCGGTGATCGGCTCGGTGCCCAGCTCGGCGGCCTCGCGCGGGTCGGGGTGGTAGGTGGCTTCCAGCAGCTCGGGCCCATAGGGGTTGAGCAGCCCCGGGGTGAGGATGCCGGGCCACCGCCGTACCCGCGCCTGCGGGCGGACGGCGGCCAGCTCCTCGTACGGGCCGACGGCCGCGACCTGCGCGCCGTCGACGAGGACGGCGAGCTCGGGCGAGGCCTCGGCCACGTGAATGGTCAGCACGGCGACCTCAGTTCGACGCGAGCAGCTTCAGCTCTGGGTGCGCCGTCCCGCCCTCGATCGCCGTGGACGAGATGTGCGACACGACCCGCTCGTCGACCGGGTCGGCGGCCGGGTCGTCGTGCACCACGATGTGCTCGTACGTCGTGGTCCGCTGCGCCGGGACGCGACCGGACTTGCGGATCAGGTCGATGATCTCCATGCGGTTGGAGCGGTGCTTGGCGCCCGCCGAGGAGACGACGTTCTCCTCGAGCATGATCGAGCCGAGGTCGTCCGCGCCGTAGTGCAGCGACAGCTGGCCGACCTCCTTGCCGGTGGTGAGCCAGGAGCCCTGGATGTGCGCGACGTTGTCGAGGAAGAGCCGTGCGATCGCGATCATGCGCAGGTACTCGAAGAGCGTGGCCTGCGTACGGCCCTTCAGGTGGTTGTTCTCGGGCTGGTAGGTGTACGGGATGAACGCGCGGAAGCCGCCCGTGCGGTCCTGCACGTCGCGGATCATGCGCAGGTGCTCGATGCGCTCGGCGTTGGTCTCGCCGGTACCCATCAGCATGGTGGAGGTGGACTCCACGCCCAGGTTGTGCGCGATCTCCATGATCTCCAGCCACCGCTCGCCGGACTCCTTGAGCGGCGCGATCGCCTTACGGGGACGCTCCGGCAGCAACTCGGCGCCGGCGCCCGCGAAGGAGTCCAGACCGGCGGCGTGGATGCGCGTGATCGCCTCCTCGACGGACACCCCGGAGATCCGGGCCATGTGCTCCACCTCGGACGCGCCGAGCGAGTGGATCACCAGCTGCGGGAACTCCTTCTTGATGGCCGCGAAGTGCTCTTCGTAGTACTCGACGCCGTAGTCCGGGTGGTGGCCGCCCTGGAACATGATCTGCGTACCACCGAGCTCGACGGTCTCCGCGCAGCGGCGCAGGATGTCGTCGAGGTCTCGGCTCCAGCCCTTCGCGGTGTCCTTCGGCGCGGCGTAGAAGGCGCAGAACTTGCACGCCGTGACACACACGTTGGTGTAGTTGATGTTGCGCTCGATGATGTACGTCGCGATGTGCTCGGTGCCGGCGTACCGGCGCCGGCGCACGGCGTCCGCCGCCGCGCCAAGGGCGTGCAGCGGAGCGGAGCGGTAGAGCTCGAGCGCTTCCTCTGCCGTGATCCGCCCGCCTTCTGCGGCACGGTCCAGGACGGGCTGAAGATCGGCCTTCTCGGTCACCGGGCGTCACCCTTCGGCGGTTTTTCGGTGGATCTACGGACCGATCCAGGCTACGCCACCGCCTGGGCCGGGCCGTCAGCCGGTCTTCTTGGTGAGTGTGGCGGTGGGCCGGCCCGCGGCGTCCTCGTCGGACCGGTAGCGCAGTGTCCCGTCGTCGTCGAGCGTGAAGACCAGTCCGGCCTTCCCCGAGGTGCACTGGCCCTGCTGTCCCGGCCGTTCGGGGTCGGTGCGCTCCTCGACGTGCAGGGACCGCTGCGTGCTGCCCGCGGCGAGCTTGCCGACGCCGTGGCACTCGATGCTCACCCCCAGCACGGAGATCGAGGTGGTCGTCCGCACGATGTCCTCCCCCGTGCCGCCCTCGGTGAACGTGACGGTCAGCGTGCCGTGCGGCAGACCGGTCCGCTCGACCGCCGGGCCGCTCCAGGTGCCGACGAACGCCTTGGGCACCTCGTCGACGGGCTCGGCGCCGCCCGCGGCCGGCGGTGACTTGGAGGCCGTCGCGGAGGGCGGGGGCTGTGCCCCGACGTCCCCCTTGTCCGCGTCGCCCTTTCGCCAGGTGTCCTGGAGGATCCCGGCGCCGACCGTGACAGCGGCGAGCGCGCCCGCGACGGTGAGCGCGAGAGTGCAGCTCACCCTCCGGCCACCGCTCGCGGAGAACGAGAGGCCGCTCCTCGACGCCTGCGTCGGACCGGACGGTTGCGGACCCTGCTGCGCCGGGGTGCCCGCCGCACCGCCGGGCGGCGGCCCCCATCCTGCCGGGGCCGCCCCCGGCGCATCCGGGTCGATCGGCGGGCCGAAGACGCCGACGGCGGGGCTGCTGAACGCCACCGGCCCCGACGCACCCGGCTCGGCGGCGGACACGGGCCCCGGCCCGGTCGGCTCGTCCGGCAGCGATTCCAGATGCAGCAGTTCCACCGCCGCGCGGCTGATCTGCTCGACAAGCGGCCCCGGCAGCCACCCCGACGGCCCCGCGGCGACGGCGAGGCCGTCCGCGATCTCGCCGGGGACCGGCCGGGCGGCCGGGTCCTTGGCCAGGCAGGCGCCCACCAGGTCCCGCAGTTCGCCGTCCAGCGCGCTGAGTTCGGGCTCCTCGTGCACGACTTTGTAGAGAAGCGCTGCCGAGGAGTCGCCCTGGAAGGGGGCGGTGCCGGTCGCCGCGTACGCGAGGACCGCGCCGAGCGAGAAGACGTCGGCGGCGCCCGTGACGCCCTTGCCGAGGATCTGCTCGGGAGACATGTAGCCGGGCGACCCGACGGAGACACCGGTGGAGGTGAGGGACGCGGTGCCGTCCGTGGCACGGGCGATCCCGAAGTCGATCAGCCGCGGTCCCTCCAGCGTCAGCAGGACGTTGGAGGGCTTCACGTCCCGGTGCACCAGTCCCAGCGCGTGGACGGCGACCAATGCTTGTGCCAGTCCCTCACCCAGTACCCGGACCGAGTGCGCGGGGAGCGGCCCGTGGTCCGTGACCGCCTGGGTGAGTGAGGGTCCGGCGATGTAACCGGTCGCCACCCACGGGACCGGCTCGTCGGGGCCGGCGTCGAGGACCGGGGCGGTCCACTCCCCACCGACCCTGCGTGCGGCCTCCACCTCGCGCCGGAAGCGGGCACGGAACTCGTCGTCGAGCGCGAAGTGCGGGTGGACGACCTTGACCGCGACGGTGCGCCCGCCGGAGCTGCGCCCCAGATAGACACGCCCCATTCCGCCCGCCCCGAGCCTGCCCAGCAGCCGGTACGCGCCGATGCTGCGCGGCTCGCCGGGATCAAGCGGCTGCATCTGAACTCCCCCGTTCGGCATCCTGTGCCAGTCGGCCACAGCCTAGGGGTTGCCCGGGGCGACCGGCCCGCGGCGCCGTGACGCCGGTCAGCTGCCCAGGAGTTCGACCTTCACGTCAGCCGGGAAGCCGGTCGTCGGGCCGGTCCTGCGGGCGAATTCCGTGACGCCGGCGAGCTGGTCGGGACCGAAGCGGAAGTCCAGCGTCGTGAAGTACCGCTCCAGCAGCTCCGCGTCGAAGGCCTCCCAGCGCGCCGCCTGCTCTGCGACCTTGGCGACCTCTTCGAGGGAGAGGTCCCGCGAGGCGAGGAAGGCCTCGTGCACCTTGCGCACCACGCGGGGCTCACGGGCCAGATAGTCCTTGCGCGCGGCCCAGACGGCGAAGACGAACGGCAGTCCCGTCCAGTCCTTCCACATCTGCCCCAGGTCGTGGACCTGGAGACCGAGGCGGGGAGCGTCATGGAGGGACGCGCGCAGCGCGGCGTCGCCGATCAGGACGGCCGCGTCGGCCTCCTGCATCATCAACCCGAGGTCGGGCGGGCACGTGTAGTAGTCGGGGGCGACCCGATACTGCTCGGCCAGCAGCAGCTGGGCCAGCCGTACCGATGTGCGGGAGGTCGAGCCGAGCGCGACCCGTGCCTTGTCGAGCTGCTCCAGCGGAAGCTGCGACACGATCACACAGGACATCACCGGGCCGTCGCAGCCCACCGCGAGGTCCGGAAAGGCGACGAGTTCGTCGGCATTGCGAAGGAATTCGACGAGCGTGACGGGGGCGATGTCGAGTTCACCCCTCACCAGCCGTTCGCTGAGCTTCTCCGGGGTGTCCTTCGTCAGTTCGAGATCGAGGAGAGTTCCGGTCCTGGCGAGCCCCCAGTAAAGGGGCAGACAGTTCAGGAACTGGATGTGCCCGACACGCGGCCGGCTGCGTCGGAGGTCGGTTGCTGCGCTTTCTCCAAGACTGTCCACATCGTGAGGCTAGACCTGTCCCCCGGATCCCTCCGCGTCGGGTCGCCGCGAGCTCCGGCGCGACCCGTCCGAGCTGGGCTTCGTCAGCGCGACGAGGGGCCGGTCAAACGTCCGGGTGACGTGATCTTTCCCTCTACCGCTGCGCACACGCTGCGTGCTAGGCTCGACGCAAGTTGCAGTTTGGTTTCCCTTGCAGTACAGAGCCTGCGGAGCATGTAACCCGCAGGCTTTTGTAGTTTTCAGACTTCTTGCAGGTTCTGGAGCAGGGCAACCCTTTGGCCCATAGGAGGGCTTATGGCTACCGGAACCGTCAAGTGGTTCAACGCTGAAAAGGGCTTCGGCTTCATCGCCCAGGACGGCGGCGGCCCGGATGTCTTCGTCCACTACTCCGCGATCAACGCGTCCGGGTTCCGCTCCCTCGAGGAGAACCAGGTCGTGAACTTCGACGTCACCCAGGGCCCGAAGGGCCCGCAGGCGGAGAACGTCACCCCGGCCTAGTCAGCCAGGGTCGGCGATCGCGCACGACTCAGCAGTACCCAAGGAGCCCCGCCCCGTACGTCGTACGGAGCCGGGGCTCCTGCCTTTCCCGGGCCTTTCCCGGGCCTTTCCCGGCTCTTTTCCGCCTCTTTTCCGCCTCTCCGCACATCTGCCGCAGCTCCGGGGCGGACCCGCGGCCTCCCGAGAGGGCCCTCAGTCCCTCCCGCCGTCGTACAGGGCTTCGATCTCGGTCCCGAAGTCGTGGGCGATCGCCGCGCGCTTCAGCTTCAGCGACGGCGTCAGACGCCCGCTCACTGGTGTGGGAGTCCCGCAGCTCCTGTCTCGCCCGGCACCGCACCGGTGACGACGGTCCGCGGGAAGGCGCCCCCGCCGCCGAGCCGTTGCCCGCCGTCACCGTGTGGCGCGTCCCCGGTGACCTGGGACGCCGCTACGGCGCCGTCTCCGGGGACCGCAATCCGATCCATCTGCACCCGCTCACGGCGAGGCTCTTCGGATTCCCCCGCGCCATCGCCCACGGCATGTGGACGTTCGCCCGCTGCCTGGCGGAGGCCGAGCGGACCGGGGGGCCGGCGGCGGGCGCCCGGGCCGAGTTCCGGGCGCCCGTGCTGCTGCCGGCCGATGTCACCTACGCGGCACGCACCGCCCCGGGCGGCACCCGCTTCGAACTGCGCAGCGGCGACCGCGTGCACCTCACCGGGGAGACCAGCGCTCCCCGCGCATGAGGCCCCCCAGGCCGGTCCAGGCGAAGTTCATCAAAAGGCCGGCGGCCTCCTTCGCCGAGATGCCTCCGGAGTCGTTCGCCCACCCCGCGAGCGACTCCGCGGCCCCCACGAGCGCCTGAGCGAGGCCTTCGATGTCCCGGTCGGCCAGCTCGGAACTGCGGTGCGAGCCCGCCGTTCCCGGCGCCGGAGGCACACCCTGTTCGGCCGCCGCGCCGATCAGCACGGTCACGAAGGCGGCGATCTCCGCCCGCATCCGCGCGACCTCCGCCGCGAACGGCTCGCCGTGGGTACGCGCCTGGCGGTGCAGCACCGACCAGCCGTCAGGGTTCTCCCGCGTGTGACGGAAGAAGGCCTCCAGCCCCGCCCACATCTGCTGATCCGCCGTCAGCCCCGGCTGGATGGCCGCCTGGACGGCCGCGGTCAGCCGCTGCGCCTCTCGCCTGATGCAGGCGGTGAAGAGCTCCTCCTTGGAGTTCAGGTACAGGTACACCAGGGGCTTGGAGACACCGGCGAGCTCCGCGATCTCGTCCATCGAGGCGGCCCGGTAGCCCAGCTGCCCGAAGGTCCGCACGGCGGCGTCCATCATCTGCTGCTCGCGCACGGCCCGCGGCATGCGCTTGGTCCTCGCGCTCTTCACCGCACTCATCTCAGTGTTCCTCCCGCCCCGTGCCCTTACTCAGCAGTAAGCCTACGACCCTGGCAGTTGACTCCGTCATAGCGGCGTTCATGGCCCGCATTAAGGTCCACTCCGCGCGACGGGGTCAACCGCACGCGACGGGTCTCGGCCGTATCCGGGCGGCCCCGGACATGCGTGTGCTGTGCCCGCGGCGAGGCGGACACAGCACACGGTCGGCGTTCTGGGCTTCACCAGGAGCCGGTCCATCGGCGGATCAGGGCCGGATCTGCTTCATGCCCTCTCGATCACTGTGCCCGACCTGCCGGAAATCCACCGGCGGCAGTCCGTGGCGAACCGGGTTCGCCGCATCGCCCCGCGGAAGACCCGCGGAAGACCGTGGGCCTCGCCCGCTGACGGGAGAGGCCCACGAGGAGAGGCGGTCGCACGGACCGCCGGACGCGGTGCGACGTCAGGCGGGGACCGGCACGGTCCCCTTCTCTTCGACCGTCACGGCGTCGGTGCCGGCGTCGGACCCACCGTCGGCGTCGTCGATCGGCGAGGAAGTGGCGCTGTTGTACGCGTCGTGGTCGAGGATCTGCTCACGCGCCGCGACGATGACGGGAACGAGCGCCTGTCCCGCGACGTTGGTGGCGGTGCGCATCATGTCCAGGATCGGGTCGATCGCCATCAGCAGGCCGACGCCCTCCAGCGGGAGGCCCAGGGTGGACAGGGTCAGCGTCAGCATGACCGTGGCGCCGGTCAGACCGGCGGTGGCGGCGGAGCCGACCACGGAGACGAAGGCGATCAGCAGGTAGTCCTGGATGCCGAGCTGCACGTCGAAGATCTGCGCGATGAAGATCGCGGCGAGCGCCGGGTAGATGGCGGCGCAGCCGTCCATCTTGGTGGTCGCACCGAACGGGACCGCGAAGCTCGTGTACTCCTTCGGGACGCCGAGACGCTCGGTGACCTTCTGGGTGACCGGCATGGTGCCGACCGAGGAGCGGGACACGAACGCCAGCTGGATGGCCGGCCAGGCGCCTCTGAAGAACTGGACGGGGTTGACCTTGGCGACGGTCGCGAGCAGCAGCGGGTAGACGCCGAACAGGACAAGGGCGCAGCCGATGTAGACGTCGGCGGTGAAGGTGGCGTACTTACCGATGAGCTCCCAGCCGTAGTCGGCGATGGCGAAGCCGATGAGGCCGACGGTGCCGATGGGGGCGAGGCGGATGACCCACCACAGGGCCTTCTGGAGCAGCTCGAGCACCGACTCGCTCAGGTCGAGTATCGGCTTGGCGCGGTCACCCAGCTTGAGCGCGGCAATACCCGCGACGGCGGCCATGAAGACGATCTGGAGCACTTCCAGCTCGGTGAACGGCGTGATGATGTCCGTCGGGACGATGCCGGTGAGGAAGTCGATCCAGGTTCCGGCGTTCTCCGGCTTCTGGCCGTCCTTCGGGGTGAGGCCCGTGCCCGCGCCCGGGTTCGTGACCAGTCCGATGACGAGGCCGATGGCCACGGCGATCAGCGAAGTGATCATGAACCACAGCAGCGTGCGGCCGGCCAGCCGTGCGGCGTTGTTGACCTTCCGCAGGTTAGTGATCGACACCAGGATGGCGAAGAACACGAGCGGTGCGACGGCCAGCTTCAGCAGCTGGACGAAGATCGAGCCGACCTGGTCGAGGGTGTCCTTCAGCCAGCCGATGTCCTGGCTGCGGGCAAGGGCGCCGAGCAGGACGCCGAGCGCCAGACCGGCGACGATCTGGGCCCAGAAGGGGACCTTGGGTATACGGAATCCGGAGCCGGACGGATTTCCGGCAGGGGTGGACGCGGTGTTCGCGGACACGGACGCACTCCAGTGGTGGCGCTCGGGAAAGACAGGGGACGGGGGTGCGGCGCCCGTGCGCGCGAAGGCGCGGCGCCGCTGCGTGATGCCGGGTTGTCAGATGTGGCGGCAACAGACCGCGGACATGCAGCGGCACAGATCGACATGCAGGCGCGCCACGAGCAGGAGGCTCGCGGCGTCTGGGTGGCGCACTGCTGTCTTCACGCCGAACACGTTAACACTTGAACTTATCGAAGCTCAAAGCTCCCCTTTGGGGCCCCTGTCGGCCCGCCCTGCCGGGTGACCGTCGGCCCGCCCTACTGGGTGACGCCGTCCTCCTGCTTGCGGTTGGCCTCGAGACGGGCCTTGGCGCTGTCCACCTTGGTGACGATCTGGGCTGACATCGCGTCACGCTGCTTGCGCAGCAGCACGAAGCTGAGCGGCGCGGAGAGCACGAGCGCGAGCAGCACGACCCAGACGAAGTTGGAGTCGCCGAGGCCCTTGGGGAGAGCGCCGACCTGGACCAGTCCGGCGACGACGACGAAACAGCCGACGAAGATCGCCAGACGCAGTGCGGTGTACTTGATCGCGGCACTCGTCCTTGCAGCGGACACGGCGGGCCTTCTTCCTTGCGTACGACGTGGGTGCCTGTCCAGTGAAGCACGCCGCCCGGAGGCGCTAGCCGAGGGGCAGCAGCATGATGACGTCGTCGCGGTCGTCGCCGTCTCCGACCCGGATCGCCCCCGGCACCCGGCCGACCTCCTTGTAGCCGCAGGCGGCGTAGAAGTGGTCGGCGCCGGTGCCGCCGCGGCAGGTCAGACGTATCGCCTCGATGCCGTCGAACCCGCGGGCGGCGTCGGCGGCGGCCGCCATCAGATCGCGCCCGTAGCCCCTGCCCTGGTGGCAGGGGTGGACCATCACCGTGTAGAGCCAGATCCAGTGCTTCATCAGGCGGTGGGTGTTGAAGGCGAGGAAGGCGGTGGCCGCGATCGCGCCGGCCTCGTCGCGGCCGACGAGCAGCCGCATCCGACCGTCGGCGATGGCGGTGAGGTGGCCGAGCCACCCCGGCCGGACGTCCTCGGCCGACACGGGCGGGACGAAGCCGACGGCGCCGCCGGCGTTGCTGACGTCCGTCCAGAGCGCGACGACACCGTCCCGCAGCTCGTTCGTGAGGGCCGGGTCGAGTTCGAAGGTGAGGGCCATGCCAGCCAGCGTAGAAAACGGCGAACCCCGGTCGGGGCCGGGGTTCGCAGAGCGAGACGGACGCGGTCCGGGGTCTCAGACTCGCATGGGCTGCGGCGACTCGCGACGGTCGGCGTCGGGGCCCGGGTACTCGCGGATGATCTCGTAGCGGGTGTTGCGCTCCACGGGACGGAAGCCGGCGTCGCGGATCAGGTCGAGCAGGTCGTCACGGGTCAGCTTGTTCGGCGTCCCGTAGTTGTCCGCGTCGTGCGTGATCTTGTACTCGACGACCGAGCCGTCCATGTCGTCCGCCCCGTGCTGAAGGGCGAGTTGGGCGGTCTGCACACCGTGCATCACCCAGAAGACCTTGACGTGCGGCACGTTGTCGAACAGCAGCCGCGACACGGCGAAGGTCTTGAGCGCCTCCGCCCCGGTCGCCATCGTGGTGCGCGCCTGGAGCTTGTTGCGGACCTTGCCGTCCTGCATGTCCACGAAGTCGTGCTGGTAGCGCAGCGGGATGAAGACCTGGAAACCACCGGTCTCGTCCTGGAGTTCACGCAGCCGCAGCACATGGTCGACCCGGTGGCGCGGCTCCTCGATGTGCCCGTACAGCATGGTGCACGGGGTCTTGAGGCCCTTCTCGTGCGCCAGGCGGTGGATGCGCGACCAGTCCTCCCAGTGGGTGCGGTGGTCGACGATGTGCTGGCGGACCTCCCAGTCGAAGATCTCCGCGCCGCCGCCGGTCAGCGACTCCAGACCGGCCTCGATGAGCTCGTCGAGGATCTCGGAGGCGCTGAGCCCGGAGATCGTCTCGAAGTGGT
This sequence comes from Streptomyces sp. WAC00040, assembly GCF_056835925.1. Lineage (NCBI taxonomy): Bacteria > Bacillati > Actinomycetota > Actinomycetes > Kitasatosporales > Streptomycetaceae > Streptomyces > Streptomyces sp. WAC00040. The sequence goes on along the minus strand of NZ_JAKQZE010000001.1, from coordinate 2,259,969 downwards.
GGATCTCGGTGGCTGTGAAGGCCTTCAGCGAGACGTTCGGCAGGGCCTTCTTGAGCTCGGAGAGCGAGCGCGGGTAGTAGCGCCAGGGCAGGTTGGGGTGGAGCCCGTTGACGATGTGCAGCTCGGTGAGGTTCTCGCCCTCCATCGCCTTCGCGAGGCGGACGGCCTCCTCGATGCGCATGGTGTACGCGTCCTTCTCGCCCGGCTTGCGCTGGAACGAGCAGTAGGCGCACGACGCGGTGCACACGTTGGTCATGTTGAGGTGCCGGTTGACGTTGAAGTGGACGACGTCGCCGTTCTTGCGGGTGCGCACCTCGTGCGCGAGACCGCCGAGCCATGCCAGGTCGTCCGACTCGTAGAGGGCCATGCCGTCCTCACGCGTCAGCCGCTCACCGGCCCGGACCTTCTCCTCGAGCTCGCGCTTGAGTCCTGCGTCCACTTCGGGCCGCCTCCCATACGTCTACCAATCGGGCTCCACCCACGGTATCCCTAGCTCTCCTCCGGCAGGTCGCCGACCCGGTTCTCCCACTTGGTGGAGAGCACGATGGTGGTCCGTGTGCGCGAGACGCCGCGCGTCCCGGAGAGCCGGCGGATCGTCTTCTCGAGGCCGTCCACGTCGCTCGCGCGCACCTTGAGCATGTACGAGTCGTCGCCGGCGATGAACCAGCAGTCCTCGATCTCCGCAAGGTCCTTCAGCCTGCGCGCCACGTCCTCGTGGTCCGCGGCGTCGGAGAGCGAGATGCCGATCAGGGCCGTGACGCCGAGGCCCAGGGAGCGGGCGTCGACGGTGGCGCGGTACCCGGTGATGACGCCCGCCGCTTCCAGGCGGTTGATGCGGTCGGTGACGGAGGGGCCCGAGAGCCCCACGAGCCGGCCGAGCTCGGCGTACGAAGCCCTGCCGTTCTCGCGCAGGGCCTGGATGAGCTGCCTGTCCACGGCGTCCATATGCCTGAGCCTTCCATTATTCAGCGATACCGCAAGTTTACGTGTAGAATCTAAGGTACACAGGGCCGACACCCTGCGATTCACTCAAATGATCAGAGTTGATCCCACAGGATCACGATCCATACAGGAGATGACACTTACCGTGTACACGATCGAGATGGCCTACGCCCACATGCGACAGCTGCAGGAGCTGGCCAACCGCTCGCGTGCCCACCAGCCCGCTGCCGCCCGCAAGGCCACCACGGCCCGCGCACCGCGCACCGGCAAGAAGCGCTAATCGCCTCCGGAGCCACCACCCAGCTCCCCCTTCCAGCGGCGGTACAGCCGATGCGGCACCCCTGCCGCATCGAGCACCCGCCCCGCGACGAAGTCCACCAGATCCTGGATGTGCGTCGCCCCCGCGTAGAACGCCGGAGAGGCGGGCAGCACCACTGCGCCCGCCTCGTCCAGCGTCACCAGGTGCTTCAGGGTCTGTCCGTTCAGCGGGGTCTCCCGCACGGCGACCACCAGAGGGCGCCGTTCCTTGAGCGTCACGCTCGCCGCCCGCTGCAGCAGATCCTTCGAGAGCCCGAGCGCCACACCCGCCACACAGGCGGTCGACGCCGGCACGATCAACATCCCCTTCACCGGGTACGACCCCGACGACGGCCCGGCGGCGAGGTCCCCGGCCGCCCAGTGCCGCACGTCGCTCACATCGACGTCGAAGCTGTCCGGCTTCCCGTCGGCTCCCCTGGCCAGCCACTGCCGCAGGTCCTCCTGCCAGTGCGCGTCCCGGAAGGCGATACCGGTCTCGTCGAGCAACGTCAGCCGCGAGGCCCTGCTGACCACCAGGTCCACGCTCTCGCCGGCGGCCAGCAGACCGCGCAGCACGGCGGCCGCGTACGGCGTGCCGGAAGCACCGGACACCCCCACGACCCAGGGCCGTCGACTGTTCACTTCTCGCTGCTCCACACCGCCGAGCCTATCCGGCCGCGCGAACGCGGAACCGGGCACGGTGCGCGGGACGTTCCCGTCACACAAGCGCGTGCACACCGCAGGGGGCGACGATGACCCGTACAGAGGTCAAGGAGTGGGGCAGATCGGAGCGGGCCGGGGCCGCGGCCAAGCTGGTCCTCGCCTTCGTCGCCCTGCTGTGGCTGCTGGAAGCGGTCGACGTGGCGACGGGACACGCCCTCGACTCCTACGGCGTGGTCGCCCGTGAGCCGGACGAACTGGTCGACATCGTGCCGTCGGCGTTCATGCACTTCGGCTTCGCGCATCTCGCCGCCAACAGCGTCCCGCTGCTGGTCTTCGGCTTCCTGGCGGCGCTGGCCGGCGTGCGCCGCTTCCTCGCCGTGGCGCTGATGATCATCCTGGTGGCGGGCATCGGCGTCTGGCTGTTCTCCCCCTCGGGGGCCAACACCGCCGGGGCCTCCGGCCTGGTCTTCGGGCTCTTCGGCTACCTCGTGGTGCGCGGCTTCGTGGAGCGCAAGCTGCTGGACGTGTGCGTGGGCCTGCTGATCGGCGCGGTCTGGGGCAGCTCGATCCTGTTCGGTCTCTCCCCCGCGAACACGGGCGTGAGCTGGCAGGGCCACCTCTTCGGCCTGCTGGCGGGCATCGGGGCCGCGTTCGTCTTCCGCGCCCGCGCCCGCGCCTGAGCGGACGGGGCGGTCAGACCGTCAGGCCCCGCACCACGAGATCGAGCAGGGCGCACACGAAGAGCGAGATCCCGATGAAGCCGTTCGTCGTGAAGAAAGCCCTGTTCAGACGGGACAGGTCGTGCGGCCGGACGATCGTGTGCTCGTAGAGGAACGCCGCCGCAACGATCACCAGGCCCGCCCAGAACAGCACGCCCGCGTCCGTCGCCAGCGCGAACCAGACGAGCAGGCCCGTCGTCACGACGTGCGAGGCGCGGGCGCCGTACAGCGCGGCCGGGATGCCGAAGCGGGCCGGGACGGACTTCACCCCATGGGCGCGGTCGGCCTGCACGTCCTGGCAGGCGAAGATCAGGTCGAAGCCGCCGATCCACACGCCCACGGCCAGACCCAGGATCACCGCGTCCCACGACCACTCGCCCGTGACCGCGATCCACGCGCCGACGGGGCCGATGGCCTGCGCGAGACCGAGGATGGCGTGCGGGAAGTCGGTGAACCGCTTGCCGTACGGATAGACCACCATCGGCACGACCGCGACGGGCGCGAGCGCCAGGCACAGCGGGTTGAGCAGCGCCGCCGCGCCGAGGAAGACGACCAGCGCGATCAGCGCGCCGGTCCACGCGGACCGTACGGACACCGCGCCCGTGACCAGTTCGCGCCCCGCGGTGCGCGGGTTCCGTGCGTCGATCTCGCGGTCGATGATCCGGTTGCAGGCCATTGCGAAGGTCCGCAGACCCACCATGGCGACGGTGACGAGCAGCAGGTCCGTCCAGTGGACCCGCCCGTCCAGCTGGAACATCGCGGTGAGGGCGGCGATGTAGGCGAAGGGCAGCGCGAATACCGAGTGCTCGATCATCACCAGCCGCAGGAAGGCCTTCACCTTCCCGGTGGGCTGCGGTGCCGGGCCGGAACCCACGACCCCGTCGGCGGTCGTCATCATGCGAGGCTCCCGAGGAACGCGTCGAGGTCGGCCAGCAGCCCGGCGACGGGCAGCGGCCCCGTCTCCACGGTCAGCGGCGTCCCGGTCTCGTCGTCGGGCGGTGTGACGCGCGCCGTGAAGGCGTACGCGTCCGCACCGGCAGGACGCGCGTCCAGACTCAGCACGGCCCCGCCGTCGACGGTGAACGGCCCGGACGCCGCGGCGAGCTCCGAGCGCAGCCGCTCCGCGAAATCGGCGGGCTCCGCGTCGCGTACACCGGGCAGCTCGAAGCCGTCGCCCTCGCCGTCGTTCTCCACAAGGACCGCCCAGGTGTCGCCGGCGCCCGCGAACTCCTCGGGCGCGACGCCCGCCTGCTCGGCGGCCAGCCGGACACCCGGGTCGGCGGGGTCGAGCTCGGGGCGTACCAGGGCCACGTAGTCGGTGTCGGTGCCGATGTAGAGGGCGGGGCCGCCCACGGCGATGGGACTCACAGGCCGTACTCCTTCCAGCGGCGGTCGACGAGCGCCGCCGTCGAGGGATCGGACTCGACCATCTCCGGCCAGCCTCCGTCCCGCGTGTACCCCTCCTCCGGCAGTTTGCGCGTCGCGTCGATGCCTGCCTTGCCGCCCCAGAACTGCTGGTAGGACGCGTGGTCCAGATGGTCGACTGGGCCTTCGACGACGGTGAGGTCGCGTGCGTAGTCGGTGTTGCCGAGCGCGCGCCAGGAGACTTCGTGCAGGTCGTGGACGTCGCAGTCCTTGTCCACCACCACGATGAGCTTGGTCAGCGACATCATGTGCGCGCCCCAGATGGCGTGCATCACCTTCTGGGCGTGCTTCGGGTACTTCTTGTCGATCGAGACGATGGCGCAGTTGTGGAAGCCGCCCGACTCCGGCAGGTGGTAGTCCACGATGTCCGGCACGATGATCTTCAGCAGCGGCAGGAAGAAACGCTCGGTCGCCCGCCCCAGCGGCCCGTCCTCCGTCGGCGGCCGGCCCACCACGATCGACTGGAGCAGCGGCCGCTTGCGCATCGTGACGCAGTCGATGGTCAGGGCCGGGAAGGGTTCCTGCGGCGTGTAGAAGCCGGTGTGGTCGCCGAAGGGGCCCTCGGGCAGCATCTCCCCCGGCTCCAGCCAGCCCTCCAGGACGACCTCGGCGTTCGCCGGCACCTGGAGCGGCACCGTCTTGCAGTCGACCATCTCGATCCGCTTGCCCGCGACGAAACCGGCGAACAGGTACTCGTCGATGTCGCCGGGCAGCGGCGCGGTCGAGGCGTACGTCACGGCCGGGGGGCAACCGAACGCGATGGCGACCGGCAGCCGCTCGCCCCGCTCCGCCGCCACGGCGTAGTGGTTGCGGCTGTCCTTGTGGATCTGCCAGTGCATCCCGATGGTGCGCCGGTCGTGGCGCTGGAGGCGGTACAGGCCGAGGTTCCGTACGCCCGTCTCCGGGTGCTTGGTGTGGGTGAGGCCCAGGTTGAAGAAGGAGCCGCCGTCCTTGGGCCAGGTGAACAGCGCGGGCAGAGCGTCCAGGTCGACGTCGTCCCCGCGCAGGACGACCTCGTGCACGGGCGCGTCCTTCACCTTCTTCGGCGGCACGTGGACCATCGACCCGAGCTTGCCGAACGCCTCGCGCACCCCGATGAAGCCGTGCGGCAGCTCGGGCTTGAGCAGCCCGCCGATCTTGTCGCTGATCTGCGCGTAGGACTTCAGCCCGAGCGACTTCAGCAGCCGGCGGTCGGTGCCGAACACGTTCATCGCGAGCGGCATCGCGGAGCCGCGCACGTTCTCGAACAGCAGGGCCGGACCACCTGCCTTGTTCACCCGGTCGACGATCTCCCCGACCTCGAGATACGGGTCGACTTCGGCCTTGATGCGCTTGAGGTCGCCCTCGCGCTCCAGCGCCCGGAGCAGGGAGCGAAGATCGTCGTAAGCCATGGGGTCAAGTATCGGTCACCCGCTACCCTGGCCCCGTCACCGGGGCCGGGGAAACGCCGCCCCGCCTAAGTCTCCAGGGGGCTGTCCCACATGCTCAGGGCGCTGATGTACATCCTGCCGCTGGCGCTGACGATCTACGCGTTCGTCGACTGCCTGAACACCCCCGAGGACGAGGCGAAGCATCTCCCCAAGCTGGCCTGGGTGTTCATCATCCTGCTTTTCTGGATCGTCGGCCCGATCGTCTGGTTCGCCGCCGGCAAGATGCGCCACGCCCCGGCCGGCGGCCGCACCCCCTCCGAATGGCACCGCAACCACCGCACGCAGTGGGTCGCCCCCGACGACAATCCGGACTTCCTGAAGTCCCTCAAGGACGAGAACGAGAAGGACGAGGCGGTCCTCAAGGACTGGGAGGCCGACCTGCGCCGCCGCGAGGATGAGCTGAAGAAGCGCGAGCAGGGCGGCGAGGGCGACAAGTCCTGACGTGGAGATCCGCCTGCTGGTCACCTTCGAGAAGGTCGCGGCACACCTCAGCTTCACGCAGGCCGCGGCCGAGCTGAAGTACGCCCAGTCGAGCGTCACCAGCCAGATCCGCTCGCTGGAGAGCTCCCTGGACACCGAGCTGTTCGACCGGCTCGGCAGCCGCATCCGGCTCACGGAGGCGGGCGAACGACTGGTGCCCTACGCCCGCAGGATCATCGAACTGTCGGAAGAGGCGCGGGCGGCCGTCGTCGAGACCGACGAACCGGCGGGCGCCATCACCATCGGCACCATGGAGTCGCTCACCTCCTACCGGCTCCCGGAACTGCTCGAGCTGTTCCACCACCGCTATCCCCGGGTCAAACTGTCGCTGCGCCCCACCCTGGGCGACGAGACCCGCCAGGCGCTGCGCCACGGCGTGTACGACATCGGCTTCCTGATGGAACGGGAGACGGAGCACCCGGGCCTCGAGAGCGAGGTCCTGGCTCCGGAGCCGCTGGTACTGGTGGCCGCGCCCGGCCATCCGCTGGCGGGCGCCGGGCAGCTGACCACCGCCGACCTGGCGGACGCCCAGCTGGTGGGCACCGAACCGGGCTGCCCGTACCGGGACCTCTTCGAGGGCGAACTGCGCGAGCGGACCGGGGCGCCGCCGCCGTTCATGGAGTTCGGCACGATCGAGGCGACCAAGCGGGGTGTGGCCGCAGGTCTCGGCGTCGCGCTGCTGCCCCGGATGACGGTCGATGCGGAGCTGGCGTCCGGGGCGCTGGTGGCGCTGCCGTGGGAGCCGCCGTTCCGGCTGCACACGCAGGTGGCGTGGCGGGAGGGGAAGCGGCTGCCCCGGCATGTGCGGCTGTTCATCGACGAGACGGTGCGGCTGGTGCGGGAGCAGGAGTCGTAGCGGAAGCCTTGGTCGTGGCGGAGCGGGCCACGGTGCGCGGTTGCCGGGCGCGGTTGATCCGCAGCGAGGCCAGGAGGATCAGCGGGACGCCGAGCGCCTGCACCAGCCCGATGTGGTGCCCGTACACCGCCCAGTCGGCGACCATGGCGACGGCCGGGTAGACGAAGGCCAGCACGGCGATCTTCGCGGTGGCGAGCTTCTGGTAGGCCGAGTACATCAGCACGTACATGAGGCAGGTGTGGATCAGGCCGAGGCCCACCAGCCAGGCCCAGCCGACGTCGAGACCGCTCACCGCCGCGAAGTCGGCGAAGGGCAGCAGCAGCGGGATGCCGACCAGCACCTGCACCAGCGCGACCAGATGCGGCTTCACACCGGTGACGCGCTTGGTGATCACCGTGGAGACGGCGTAGAACAACGCGGCCAGCAGGGCGAATCCCAGCCCGGCGAGCGGGCCGGGGTCCGTGGGGCTCACGCCGGAGACGAGGACGAGACCGGCGAACGCGACGCCGAGCCAGCCGAAGGTCGCGGCGGTCAGCCGCTCCTTGAACAGCAGCGCGCCGAGCAGCACCACGTAGAACGGCTGGGTGTGGTAGACGACGGTCGCGAGCGAGATGGACGACTCCTCGTACGCCTCGAAGAGGAACACCCAGTTGAAGACGATGAATACGCCGCCGAGCGCGGCGAGCCCCAGCTTCTTCGGTGTGAAGGCGTGGTCGGTGAAGTAGCCGCGGGCCAGGCAGTAGGCGCCGAGGGCGAGGGCGCCGAACAGGCAGCGGAAGAACACGACCTCGAACGGGGAGGCGCCCGACTCGACGACGAAGATGCCGAGGGTGCCGGAGAGCACCATGGCCAGGGTGAGTTCGACGGTACCGCGCCTGGTGGCGTCCGCGGCGGTCTGCACGGTCTCGGTTGTCATGTCTGTGAAGCTACGAGCGGCATACCGGGGCGGTCCACGCGCCAGTGGGGCGTCCTGCCGATGGGCCCATAGGCGCGTCCGATGGGTCCCGGAGCGGAGAGGAAGCGCATGGCACAGGACAGGTACGGGACATGGCTGGAGACGGCCCTGGCGGAGGCCCGGGCCGGCCTCGCGGAGGGCGGCATCCCCATCGGGGCCGCGCTCTACGGCGCGGACGGCACCATCCTCGGCCGTGGCCGCAACCGCCGTGTGCAGGACGGTGATCCGTCGGCGCACGCCGAGACGGAGGCGTTCCGTGCCGCGGGGCGGCAGCGTTCCTACCGCGGCACGACGATGGTGACGACCCTGTCGCCGTGCTGGTACTGCAGCGGTCTGGTGCGGCAGTTCGGCATCTCGCGGGTGGTGATCGGTGAGGCGGAGACATTCCACGGCGGCCACGACTGGCTGGCCGGGAACGGCGTGGAGATCGTGCTCCTCGACGACCCGTCGTGCCGGACGATGATGCGTGACTTCGTCGCCGCGAGCCCCGGTCTCTGGCAGGAGGACATCGGCGACTGAGGGCGCCGCTACGCCGCGGCGTAGGAGTCCCGCAGTTCCTGCCGGCGCTTCGGCGTCCAGCGGGCCCAGTCGGTCGTCGGCCTGCCGCCGAGGGCGTCGTCGAGCAGTTCGAAGTGGTTGTGCCAGCAGGCCAGGCAGTCCGGCAGCACGTCGTCGTCGCAGCGCAGTCCGTTGGTGAAGCGCACCACGGTGCTGCCCTCTCGGTGCGGTTCGAGGTGGAAGCGGATACGGCCGTGGACGGAGACGGTGTACTCGGCGACCCGCTCCACGTCCCAGGCGGTGACACGTCCTTCGGCGACGGTGTGCCGGCCCTGGGCGTCCGCGTCGAGACGGCGGAACCGCACCGCGCCGCCGACTCTCGGTTCGAGTACGTCGGCGGCGCACAGCCAGCTAGGCAGCCCTTCGGGCGTGGCGACGGCGGCCCACACCGAAATCACCGGATGCGGCAGGTGGAGTTCGTACCGCAGCAGGTGAGTGCCGTCGTCCCGGGTCTCGACAGTGCCGTGGGGGATTACGTCACTCATGCCTCCAGCGTCACCCCTCGGCGGCGCGGGCGCTACCTCACTCCACGCCCGCGTACGAGTGCAGGCTGTTCACGAACATGTTCACGCCGTAGTAGTTGAACAGCCAGCAGGCGAAGGCGATCAGCGCCAGGTACGCGGCCTTGCGACCCTTCCAGCCGGCCGTCGCGCGGGCGTGCAGATATGCGGCGTAGGCGACCCAGGTGATGAACGACCAGACCTCCTTGGCGTCCCAGCCCCAGTAGCGGCCCCACGCGTCGCCGGCCCAGATCGCGCCGGCGATGATCGTGAACGTCCACAGCGGGAAGACGGCCGCGTTCACGCGGTAGGAGAACTTGTCGAGCGACGCGGCGGCGGGCAGCCGCTCCAGGACCGAGGAGGCGAAGCGGCCGGGCTTGCCGCCGCGGTCCAGCTTGGCCTCGTAGGAGTCGCGGAACAGGTAGAGCACGGTGCCCACGGCGCCGAGGTAGAAGACCGCGCCGCAGAAGATCGCGGTGGAGACGTGGATCCACAGCCAGTACGAGTCCAGGGCCGGGACGAGCTGGTCGCTCTCCGTGTAGAGCCAGGTGACGGCGATGCCCAGGTCGAGCAGCACCGTGGTGACCAGCGGCAGTCCGGCCCAGCGGACGTTCTTCTTGGCGAGCAGCAGCGCCAGGTACACACCCACGACAACGGTCGAGAACGTCGTGGAGAACTCGTACATGTTGCCCCACGGCGCCCGCTGCACCGACAGGGCGCGGGAGGTGACGCCTGCGGCCTGGATCAGGAACGCGAGCGTGGTCAGGGACACGGCGATGCGGCCGTACAGGTCACCGCTCTCCGTGCCGCCGTGCGCGCCCGGGCCGTCGGGTACGTCACGGGCGCCGCTCGCGGTCCGGGTGATGACCTCGGGCTTCTCCAGAACGGCGGTGCCGCCGCCCTTGACCTGGATCTTCGGGGCGTCGGCCGGGGTCTTCCGGTCGGGGGAGGTCAGTGCGGCGGCCGTACGGGCCACCTTGCTGCGGCTGCCGAGCGTCCACTCGGCGATGTGCGCGAAGAAGGCCAGCGTGTAGACGGCCATCGACGAATAGATCAGATAGTTGCTGATCTCCGCCAGGTTCGCGTTGGTTGCGGCGGCGAGCGTCACTTCTCAGCCCCTTCGGCAGGAACTTCTACGGGTTCAGGCGCGGTCGGCGCCTGTGCATGGAGGGTCGCGGCCAGCTCCGCCAGCTCCTCGGGGAGCTTCGCGGACTCAGCTCGGCCGAGGCCGGCCATCTCGACCACGGTCACACCGTCCGCGCTGCGAACCGCGCGCACCCAGACGCGGCGGCGCTGGATGAAGAGTGAGCCGATCAGACCGGTGATGGCGGCGATCGCGCCGGCCAGGGCCCAGCCGTTGCCGGGCTGCTGAGAGATCTGGAAACTCGCCCACTCCTTCACCTCGTTCTCGAAGGTGATGGAGCCGGCGCCGTCGGGGAGCTTCATGGTTTCGCCTGGCCGCAGACGCTGCTTGAGGATCTCACCGTCCGCGTCCTTGAACTGCTCCATCTTGCGGGTGTCGAGCTGGTACACGTTCTGCGGCAGGCCGGCGTCGACGCCGAGGCTGCCGTGGTAGCCGGTCAGCGCGAGCACCGGGTACTCGAGCCCGGGGAACTGGGAGAACATGTCGCCGTGTCCCGCGCCCGCGAACGTCGGCACGAAGAAGGCCTGGAAGCCGAGCTGGTCCTTCTTGCCGTCCTTGTCGCGGTAGCCGTCCATCACCTTGATGGCGCCGGTCGACGTGACGTTGGAGTCGATCGGCAGCAGCGGCACGGCGCCGCTGGAGACGACCTTGCCCTTGCCGTCCCTGACAGTGACGACGGGTGCATAGCCGTGCGACAGCAGATAGACCTTGGTGCCGTCGACCTCGAGCGGCTTGTTGACCTCGATGACCGACTTCCGCGCGGGACCGTCGCCCTTGGACCAGGTGACGGCTGCCTCATAGGTGCGCGGAGTGCCCCGCTGCGGGCCGTCCTTCGCGTACGTCCCGGTGAAGCTGTCCAGGCTGAAGCTGAACGGCACGAGTTCGTCGGTGTCGAACAGCGACCCGGACTTGAAGTCGTCGTACTGGATGAGCGTGTTGGAGAAGCCGTCGCCCTCGACGATCAGCTTCCCGCCCTCGGACTTGAACAGCGTCCCCGTGGCGAAGGCCACCAGCATCACGATCAGCGACACATGGAAGACGAGGTTGCCCGCCTCGCGCAGGTAGCCCTTCTCCGCGGCGACGGCGTCGCCTGCCGCGTCGGCACGGAAGCGGCGCTTCTTGAGGATCGCCAGGGCCGCCTCGCGCACCTGCTCCGGATCGGTCCCTGTGCGCCAGGTGGTGTACGCGGGCAGGCGGGTGAGCCGCTTCGGCGCGCCCGGCGGCCGGCTGCGGAGCTGGCCGACGAACTGCCAGCTGCGCGGCACGATGCAGCCGATGAGGGAGACGAACAGCAGGATGTAGATCGCGGAGAACCACACCGAGCTGTAGACGTCGAAGAACTGGAGCTTCTCGTAGACCGGCGTCAGGAGGTCGTGCTGCTTCTTGAACGCCTGCACCTTGAGCTCGTCCACGCTGTTCTGCGGGACGAGGGATCCCGGGATGGCGCCGAGCGACAGCATGAACAGCAGGATCAGCGCGACCCGCATGGAAGTCAGCTGGCGCCAGAACCAGCGGACCCAGCCCATGACGGAGAGCGTGGGCCCGCCGATCGCCTGGTCGGCCGGATTCTCCACGGGGGCGGTGGACAGCTGCGCCCCGGCGTCGCCGAGGTCGCGCTCTTCGGTCTTGCTCATGAACTCAGATCCCCACCGTGAAGCCGTTCGACCATCCCTGCATCTCTCGCACCAGGGTGTCCCATGCACCTGTGAGCAGCAGCAGACCGGTCGCGATCATCATGACCCCACCGATCCGCATCACCCATGTGTAGTGCCGCTTGATCCAGCCGAAGGCGCCGAGCGCCTTGCGGAAGGCGACCGCGGCGACGATGAACGGCAGCCCGAGACCGAGGCAGTACGCGACAGACAGTACGGCCCCGCGGCCCGCGCTTCCCTCGTTGAGCGCGAGGGCCTGCACCGACGCGAGGGTCGGGCCGATGCACGGGGCCCAACCCACTCCGAACAGCGCGCCGAGCAGCGGCGCGCCGACCAGGCCGGTCGCGGGCTTCTTGTGGAAGCGGAACTCGCGCTGGGTGAGCCAGGGCATCAGCCCCATGAAGAACACGCCCAGCAGGACCATCAGCACGCCGAGGACCTTGGACAGCACGTCCCGGTGTCCCAGCAGGGTGTTGCCGAAGTAGCCGAAGAAGGCGCCGCCTGAGACGAAGACGACGGTGAACCCGAGGACGAACAGCGACGCGCCGACGACCATCCGGCCGCGCCGGGCGTCGGCCAGGTCGGTGCCGGTGACGCCGGTCACATAGGAGAGGTAGCCGGGCACCAGAGGCAGGACGCACGGCGAGAAGAAGGAGACGAGTCCGCCGAGCACGGCGATGGGCAGCGCGAGGAGCAGTGCGCCGCCGAACACCGTCTCGTTCATGCCGGACGCTGCGGCCAGAACTTCCACAGGATCACTTCTCCGCGATCAACGGGTCGATCATCTTGCGGAGTTCCTCGTCGTCGAGCGCCTTGAGCGAGCGCGCCGCGATCTTCCCTTCCCGGTCGAGGACGATCGTGGATGGAATGGCCTGCGGGTTGAGGCTGCCCTTGGGGAAACCGTTGACGATCAGCTTCCCGATCGGGTCGTAGAGGCTCGGATATCCGACGCCGTAATCCTTCTCGAAGGCGAGGGCGGGGCCCTTCTGCGGGTCGCGGGTGTTGATCCCGACGAACTCGACTCCGTCCGCCTCGGTCTCCTTGGCGACCTTCGCGAAGTAGGGCGCCTCGGAACGGCAGGGGGCGCACCACGATCCCCAGACGTTCATCACGACGATCTTGCCCTTGAGGTCGGCGATGTCGAGGCGCCCGCCGTCGAGGGTCTCGCCCGCGAGCTTCTTGGGGGCCCGGCGCTCGCCCTTGGCGACCGTGTCGATGCCACCGGTTCCGGTGACGAAGTTCGTGTCACCGCCGCCTCCGGACTTCCCACCGTCGCCGCAGGCCGACAGGGTGAGCGCACCTGCGGCGACCAGGGCGGTCAGCAGGGCGGCGCGGGGGGCACGGCTAAGGCTCATGTGAAAAGTTTCGCATGGGCCTGGCGGGGATCTTCCGCACCCCCCTGCGTGCCCGTTTAGGGCCGTTGTCAAGCGGCCTTAAAGAATGCGTTCCAGCCGCCCGCCGGCGCCTGACCGGTCCCGAGCGTACGCAGCTTGGCGAGCACCTGCGGATCCTGCACATCGAGCCAGTCGCAGAACTGCCGGAAGGACACCAGCCGTACGTCCTTCTTGCCTGCCATGCCTTTGAGTGCTTCCTCCACGGCGTCCATGTAGATGCCGCCGTTCCACTGTTCGAAGTGGTTGCCTATGAAGAAGGGTGCGCGATTGGTCTCGTAGGCCCGCTGGAATCCGGCGAGATAGGCGTCCCGCGCCTGCTTCTTCCAGCCCGGATAGCGGGAGGGCATGCCGTTGGTCGAGTTCTTCGACTGATTGGCCAGCATGTTGTAGTCCATCGACAGGACTTCGAAGGTGTGGCCGGGGAACGGGACGGACTGGAGCGGCAGGTCCCAGAGGCCCAGCTTCTTCCCGGGCCACATCTGGTGGCCGCCGGGTGAACTGGCGTCGTAGCGCCAGCCGAGCCGCTTGGCGGTCGGCAGCAGATTGTCCTGGCCGAGCAGGCAGGGGGTGCGGCCGCCGACGAGTTCCTTGCGGTAGTCGAAGGGCAGCGGGTCGATGTCGTGCCAGCCGCTGTTGGTCCGCCATTCGGTGACGAACTTCACAGCCTGGTCGATCTCGCTCTGCCAGTCCGCGGAGGTCCAGTTGCCGACGGAACCGGAGCCGCCGCAGAAATGCCCGTTGAAGTGGGTGCCTATCTCATGGCCGTCGAGCCACGCCTGGCGTATGCACTTCAGGGTGTCCTTGATGTGGTCGTCCGTGAGATAACCGATGTCGGACGCGCCGATGGTGTTGTTGGGCGGCCGGTAGAGCGACTTCTTCGATTCGGGCAGCAGATAGATACCGGAAAGGAAGAAGGTCATTCCCGCGCCGTGGTCCCTGGCCAGTTCCAGGAAACGGGGGAAGAGGCCGTTGCCGACTTCGCCCGCGCCGTCCCAGGAGAAGATCACGAATTGCGGCGGTGTCTGGCCCGGTTCCAGCGGGACGGGCTTCGGCGGCTGGTGCGGCTGCTTTCCCGTGTCGGCGGTGGAGCCGTCGCCGATCAGCCGTACGGGGTTCTTCGACGGGGAGGGGCTGCTGCTGCCCTTTCCCTGGCCGACCCCCTCGGCCGGGTCGGTACGTCCGCCGCCGAAGCCGTTGGAGCCGCAGCCCGCCACCCCGATGGCCGCTGCGGCCCCAAGTCCCGCTCCGAGCAATCCCCTTCGGCTGATCTCCCGCATATCGCCCCCATCCGCGCTCTCCTGGTCACGAGAGCAGTTGCTCGAACCGGCGAACAAACCGGCACAAGCTGAGATGCGCTGTGGAACTCGCGGGTTCCGGGTAACTCTGCTTATTTTTCTTGAATACGGGTGATCGAATACGGGACCGGCTATGCGCCGAATGCCTTGCTCTTCCCCTTCACCGGCTTGGCGCCGGCGAGGAGATGAGGCGGCACAAGATCGCGGGCCGGTTCCGTGTATCCCACGGAGACGATCCGGTCGCCCATGTACGTGAAGGTGGTCAGCGAGGCGAGTGTGCACTGCCGGCGCCGCGGGTCGTGCCACAGCCGGCGGCGCTCCACGAAGCTGCGCAACGTCCAGATGGGCAGCTGGTGGCTGACGCACACGGCCTCGTGACCGCGCGCCGCGTCCCGTGCCGCGTCCAGCGCAGCCATCATCCGCACGACCTGGTCCATGTACGGCTCGCCCCACGACGGGCGGAACGGGTTGGTCAGGTGCCGCCAGTTGCCCGGTTTGCGCAGCGCGCCGTCGCCGACGCCGAATGTCTTGCCCTCGAAGACGTTGCCCGCCTCTATCAGCCGCTCGTCCGTCTCGAGAGCGAGGCCGTGCCCCTTGGCGATGGGCGTGGCCGTCTCCTGGGCGCGCTCCAGCGGCGAGGCGACGACATGGGTGATGTCCCGGCCTGAGAGGTGCTCGGCGACCCGGTCGGCCATCTGCCGCCCGAGTTCGGAGAGGTGGTAGCCGCTGCGGCGGCCGTAGAGGACACCGTCGGGGTTGTGCACTTCACCGTGGCGCATCACGTGCACGACGGTGATCTCGCCGGCCTCGCGCCGGACGTCGCCGTCCGTCGCCGCGACGCGCTCCAGCGCTGCCTCGACGGCGCCGGCCCGGGGCGTCAGGGCGCCGGAGTCGGCGCCCCCCGTGGGGCGGTGGCTGCCGGCGCTCATGCCGTGGCCTCCGCGGCGGCGCGGGCGGCGGCGGGCAGGGCCGCGGCGATCCGCTCGATCGCCCGCTCGTCGTGCGCCGTCGACACGAACCAGGACTCGAAGGCGGACGGCGGCAGGTAGACGCCCTGGGAGAGCATCGAGTGGAAGAAGGCGTTGAAGCGGAACGCCTCCTGCTTCTTGGCGTCCTCGTAATCCCTGACCTCGGTCGGGGTGAAGAAGACGGAGAACATGTTGGACGCCGTCTGCAGCCGGTGGGCGACGCCCTCCTTGGTCAGTGCCTCCGTCACCAGGGCGCGGATCTCCTTGGAGACCGCGTTCACCTTGTCGTAGGCGGCGTCGTCGAGGAGCCGCAGCTGCGCGAGACCGGCGGCGGTGGCGACCGGGTTACCGGACAGGGTGCCCGCCTGGTAGACCGGGCCCGCCGGGGCGAGGTGCGCCATGACGTCCTTGCGGCCGCCGAACGCCGCGGCGGGGAAGCCGCCGCCCATGACCTTGCCGAAGGTCATCAGGTCGGGCGCGACACCGTCGACGCCGTACCAGCCGGCCTTCGAGGTGCGGAAACCGGTCATCACCTCGTCGGAGATGTAGAGCGCGCCGTTCTGCGCGCACGCCGCCTTGAGACCCTCGTTGAAACCGGGCTGCGGCGGGACGACACCCATGTTGCCGGGCGACGCCTCGGTGATCACACAGGCGATCTGGCCGGCGTTGGCGTGGAACGCGGTGTGCACGGCCTCGAGGTCGTTGTACGGCAGCACGATGGTGTCACCGGCCTGCGCGCCGGTGACACCGGGCGTGTCGGGCAGGCCGAACGTCGCCACTCCCGAACCGGCGGCCGCCAGCAGGGCGTCCACGTGCCCGTGGTAGCAGCCGGCGAACTTGATGATCTTGGGTCGGCCGGTGAAGCCGCGGGCCAGCCGGATCGCCGACATGGTCGCTTCCGTACCGCTGGAAACCAGCCGAACCTGCTCGACGGGCTCGACACGGGCCACGATCTCCTCGGCGAGGGCGACCTCTCCCTCCCCCGGCGTGCCGAACGACGTGCCGCGCGCGACCGCGGCCTGCACCGCCTCGATCACGGCCGGGTGGGAGTGCCCGAGGATCATCGGCCCCCACGAGCACACGAGGTCGACATACTCGCGCCCGTCGGCATCGGTGAGGTACGGACCGGTACCGGACACCATGAACCGGGGCGTACCGCCCACAGCACGGAAGGCACGGACGGGAGAGTTCACGCCGCCGGGCGTCACGAGGGACGCGCGGTCGAAAAGCGTCTGCGAAACTGGGGCGTCATAGGGAAAGCTCACGGAATCCATGGTCTCAGAGGCTCGGACGTATCTGCGGACAGGTGTTTCACCACACGTTCGTGGGGGAGGTCACTGTCACGATGATCGGGTTGCGCGGCGGGGGCTGCGAGTGGTCGGGTGGAGATATGCATCGCGGTGGCGGACTGGGCGAGGGGACCGACGACCTGGGTCCTGAGCCTGCCCGGCGCGGAAAGCACCGGCGAGGCGAAGGCGACGAGCCCGTGGGAGGCAGGAGCGGCCGAGTGGGGGTGACCTACAAATACTTCGGCGCGCCCGACGGAGCCACCGCGGCCCGGGTGCCGATCTCGATGCGCCCCGAGGAGCTCGGCGGCGACGAGCTCGGCATGGGCGGAATGTTCACGAAGATCAAGCCGGAGACCATAGCGGCCATGGTTCTCACCGGCATCCAGGGCATGCCGCTGAACAAGGTGCCGCCGCTGGAGCTCGTCGTACTGCACCCCGACTACGCGGTGGTGAAGCTGCCGATGACCGTGGTCGACCCGCTGCGTGGCATCGGCGAGGAGTCGGTGGGCGCGGCGGCGTTCATATGGTCGACGGTCCCCGACCGGGGCGGGCCCAGGGACGCGTTCAACGTGTACCAACTGCTCCACGAATGGCAGGACTTCTCCCACCGACTCCACGAGGCAGGGCATCAGCCGTATTGCCTCGTCTGGCCCTGAACGGGCGTTTTGCCGGGGGTCGGCCGGATGTCCGAGCGCGCCCCGACCCCGACCGCGGTTCCTGACCTGGCCCTGACCGTGCCCGGCCGCCTGCTCACTGCCCTGACCTGTCCTGGCGTGCCCCGCCCTTGACCTGTCCGGTCGGCGTCAGACGCGGCCGAGTTCCGCCGCGCCGAAGGACACGTCGAACCGGTCGCACCAGATGGTGACGCTGTTGTAGCGGGCCGGGTCGGTGCCGGCGGGCAGGGCGTAGTTCTGGTCGCCCTTGTTCCCCTTCAGCTTGCCGAGGCTCACGTGGGCCCCGTCGTCGAAGACGTGCCAGCCGGCCCGGCCTGCCTTGACCGGAGCGTCGGTCAACCAGACGTACAGGTCGGGGCCGTTGCTCGTGTCCAGGTTCTCCAGCCGGACGGTGTAGGAGCCGTCGGGCAGCCGGAGCAGCCGTACGGAGCCGGACGTCTCGTGCTCGTGGCTGATCAGCTCACCGGCCGCCACCTTCGCCGGACCGGGCGGAGTCGACGGCGACGCGGGCGCCGCCGAGGGCCCGCTCGGTGCGGCGGACGGCGGCTCGGCATCGGCCGACGTCCCCGGCAACGCCTCCTGCACCGTCTCGTCCTGCCAGAGCTTCCACGGCTGGAACCAGTACAGCCCCACGACGGCCGCCATCACGACCACGATCACCACGGCGATACCGGCCGGCCTCGCGAGTACTGAGCGCATGCGTCCCATTGCCATCCCCACCTCCTAGAACAGCTGTTACAGGTCCCATTCAACGAGATCCCGCACCGCCATGGAGCCGGGAAGTCATGACGGTTCCCTTACGCCACGGCACGCACCGGCCCGACGGCCGGCGGCACTGCCCTTCTGTCGTCCGTCCGCTCCACCGTTCCCGCGTTCTTCCGCGGCCCGAGCGCGCCACATGGCGGAGGCGTGCCCGGGGCGGGCGCTCACCCGGTCGGCATCATCGGCATCCAGCCGACCACGGGAGTTCGCCGCCGTGCCGCCGCGCATCGGAGTCGGTGTGGCGCATGACCCGACCCGGCCGGCCTCCGGTCATCCAGCCCGGCCCCGGCCGAACGTCGCCTCCGACGTCCCGCCGCCGGCCGAGCGTGTCCGGAGAGGTCCCGCGGGGGGAGCCGCTACGGCAGTCACTTCCGGTCGTCCGGCCGCGCGTGTCGGGGGAGGTCGAGGAGGAAGCCGCTACGGCCGCCGCCATTCCGGGTCGCGGCCGGTCAGGGCCAGCAGGCGGTCGAGGTCCGACGCCCCGGCGCCGCTGTCGGGCAGGGGGAACTCCTCGCCGAAGGCGCCCATCTTGCGGCCGGTGGGGGCGAGCTCGGCGCAGGACCGGAGCGCTTCGGCGACGACGACCGGGTCGGGCTCGTACTCCTGCCCCGTGGCGCGGGCGAGATCCCAGGCGTGCACGGTGAGGTCGTCGAGGGCCATCCGGCCGACGGTGCCGGCCGGCAGCCCCATCGCTCCCGACGTGCCCTCCTCTGCGCCGGGTTCCCCCCATGCCTTCACCAGTGCGGCGGTCTCCCTCTCGAAGGCGGCACGCCAGTCGCCGTGCCCGACATAGTCCGGTGCCACGGAGAAGTCCGCTTCCTTCTTCGCCGCCAGCGCCTGGAAGTTGACCATGACCTGGAACAGGTGGTTCGCGAGACCGCGCACGTCGTACTCGGCGCACGGGGTGGGCTGGTCGAGCTGTTCGTCGGTGATGCCGCACACCACCGGAACGGAGCGCTCCGCGGCCGCTGCCAGCAGTTCACTGAGGGGTTTCGTCATGGGGTCACGGTAGGCAGCGTCACCATGGCCGCGTATTGAAAAAACGCGACACCCCGCTCGGAGGAACACGCCACCTGGCGGTCCTAGGATCGAAGAATGACCGGTCCGCGACGCGACACGAGAGGCATCGTGGAGGCTCGTGAACTCTTCGCGCGGGTCCGTTTCCGGCGGCGCGAGCCCGCGCCCGCCCTTCGCCCGTATCTCGAGCACTACTGGTTGATCGACTGGGATCTGACCGAACCGTACGCCTCCCATGTGGTTCCCCATCCGTCGGTCAACATGGTCTTCCAGCGGTACGACGACGAGCCCGCCCTCGCCGAGGTCGCCGGCATAGGGCTGGAGCTGTTCACACACAAGCTGGCCGGGCGGGGCCGGGTCTGCGGGGTGCAGTTCCGGCCCGGCGGCTTCCGGCCGTTCGCGCCGGACCGACCGGTGTCGGACTGGACGGGGCAACGCCTGCCGTTCGGTGACGTACTGCTGCCGGGCCGGGACGAGGAGACGCTGCGCACCGCCGCGCACGCCGTCGTGGACCCGGACGGCGAGGACGCCCGGGTGGCCGCGCTGGACACCTTCCTGCTCGGGCTCGACCCGCGGCCGGACCCGCGGGCGGAACACGCCATGGAGCTCGTCGAACTGGTCCGTACCGACCGTTCCGTGCGGCGCGTGTCCCAACTCTCCGGCGCTGCGGGCCTGTCGGTCCGGTCCCTGCAGCGTCTCTTCGCCGGCTGGGTGGGCGTGGGGCCCAAGTGGGTCATCCTGCGCTACCGCATCCATGAGGCACTGGAGCGCGCCGAACAGGCCGACGAACGGACCGGTGGACCGGCCGGCGGTGTCGACTGGGCCGCACTCGCCGACGACCTGGGGTACAGCGACCAGGCGCATCTCGTAAGGGACTTCACGGCGACCGTCGGCGTCCCCCCGTCGGCGTACACCAGGGCAGCGCGGTAGCCGCACGGCCGGGCCGCTGTCGTACCCGGGCCCTACAGTGCGGACATGGACGGCAAAGCGATCCCGGTACGAATCGAGCCCTGGTCCGAGGACGACCTCGAACTGCTCCGCGCGGCGAACGCCCCCGAGCTGATGGACCACCTCGGCGGCCCGGAGACGGAGGAGCAGCTCCTCAACCGCCACCGGCGGTACGTCGACCTGAGCGCCGACCGCACCGGGCGCGGCCGGATGTTCCGCATAGTCCTGGAGACCGGCGGGCGCCGCGGCGGCGAGGCCGCGGGCACGGTCGGTTTCTGGGAGCAGACCTGGGAGGACGAGCAGGTCTACGAGACGGGCTGGAGTGTGCTGCCCGCGTTCCAGGGCCTCGGGATCGCGACGGCGGGGACACTGGCGGTCGTCGAGGCGGCGCGAGCGGAGCGCAAGCACCGGTTCCTGCACGCCTTCCCGTCCGTCTCCAACGGCCCGTCGAACGCGGTGTGCAGGAAGGCGGGCTTCTCCCTCGTCGGCGAGTGCGACTTCGAGTACCCGCCGGGCAATCTGCTGCGCAGCAACGACTGGTGCCTCGACCTGGGGCCGACGGGCGGGTGAGCCGGCCGCGGCCGGTGCGCGGGCCGGTGAGGGCCGGCAGGGGAAAGCGCTGGCCGCTCCACCGCGGCCTTTGACATGCTGGGCGCTGTGAACGGACCGGAGATCACCATCGACGTCGCCCCCGAGCTGCGTCTTTTCGTGCCGTCGGACTACCGCCGGGGCCGTACGACCCTGACCACCGACGGCTCCTCGACGCTCGGCCATGTCGTGGAGTCCCTGGGCGTGCCGCTCACCGAGGCGGGCCGGCTGACGGTCGACGGCCGCGAGGTCCCCACCTCGCACATCCCGGGCGCGGGAGAGCACGTCGAGGTGCACGGCGTGGACCGTCCGCAGCACGTGCCCGGCGCCCCGCTCCGCTTCCTCCTCGACGTCCACCTCGGCACGCTGGCCCGGCGGCTCCGTCTGCTCGGCGTCGACGCGGCGTACGAGAACGAGGACATCGGCGACCCGGCCCTCGCCACGCTCTCCGCCAAGGAGCGGCGGGTGCTGCTCTCACGCGACCGGGGCCTGCTGCGCCGCCGCGAGATCTGGGCCGGGGCGTATGTGTACAGCGACCGGCCCGACGATCAACTGCGGGACGTGCTCCAGCGTTTCGCCCCCGCGCTCGCGCCGTGGACGCGCTGCACGGCCTGCAACGGCCCCCTGAAGGAGGCCGACAAGGACTCCGTCCAGGAACAGCTTCAGCACGGCACACAGCGTTCGTACGACGTGTTCGCCCAGTGCACGGCCTGCGGCCGGGTGTACTGGCGCGGCGCGCACCACGCCCGCCTCGAGGCGATCGTCACCGACGCCCTGCGCACCTCGGGCGCGTAGGCCCGGCAGGCTTCGGAGCAGGACCGGCGGGCCTCAGGGCCGCCCCTGCGTCGCCCGCGCCACCGGCCCTGTTCCCGGCCCGCGCCCGACAATGACGCCGCGCCCACTCGCGACCGTCAGGACGGCCTCGGTTCCGCTGCCGACCGCTCCGACGGCCTCACCTCGGCGTACGGCTCCGTGAGATAGCGCTGCACGGTCGGGGCCAGCCAGCTGACGACCTCGTCGCGGCTCATGTCCACGGCGGGTGGGAACCGCAGCACGTACCGGGCCATCGCCATGCCGAGTATCTGGGAAGCGATGAGCGCCGCGCGTCGGGGAGCCTCCGCGGGATCGGGGCACAGAGCGACGGCGACCGGGCCCAGCTGTTCGCGGAAGATCGCGCGGGTCCGCTCCGCGGCCGCCTCGTTCGTGACGGCCGCGCGCAGCAGCGCCGTCAGGACCTCGTCCTGCTCCCAGCGGTCGAGAAAGTGCGTGACGAGAACCGCTCCCGCATGCCGGGCCGGGAGCGCGCCCAGTTCGGGCAGGCGCAGGTCGAACTCGGAGGCGACCGCGAAGAGCCCTTCCTTGTTGCCGTAGTAGCGCATCACCATCGACGGGTCGATCCCCGCGTCACGGGCGATAGCGCGGATCGTCGCCCGCTCGTACCCGTCGGCGGCGAAGCGCTCGCGGGCGGCTCCGAGGATCGCGGCCCTGGTCACGTCCGACCGGCGGGGTGCGCCGGGTGCTTCCATCGTCATGCCAACAAATGTAGGCCAACAAGTGTTGACAAGCCAGTGCCGGGCTCTCTAAAGTTGCCAACAAGCGTTGACCAACAGATGTTGGCCCACAAGCGTTGACCGCAAGCGTTGACCATCGGCGCAGCCCTTCGGCGCCCGGATCAGGAGGCAGCCATGACCGGCAGGCCCAGCACCGGAAGCACGAACGTTCACCGCACCTCGCCAAAGACCACTCCGGCCACCGACCCCACTCCTGTCGGCCCGGACTCCGGGTTCGACACCGATGTGCTGGTCGTAGGGGCAGGCCCCACCGGGATGCTGCTCGCCGGCGACCTGGCCGCCGCGGGCGTCAGCGTCACACTCCTCGAGCGCCGCTCCCACGAGAGAAGCAACATCACCCGCGCCTTCGGCGTGCACGCACGCACGCTGGAGTTGCTCGACGCCCGCGGTCTCGCCGACGAACTGGTGCGCCACGGCACCCCGATCACCGGCCTCAGACTGTTCCGGCACCTCTCCCTCGACCTGTCCCGGCTGCCCTCCCGCTTCCCGTTCCTCCTCATCACCCCGCAGTACGAGGTGGAGAAGCTCTTGGAGCGCCGCGCCTTGGCCGCCGGCGTCGACTTCCGGTACGGGACCGAGCTCACGGGCCTGGAGCTTTCCGACTCCTCCGTCACCGCGCTGGCTACGGACGCGACCGGCACGCGGACCCTTCGCGCGCGTTATGTGGTCGGTGCCGACGGCGTGCGCAGCGCCGTGCGCGAAGCCATCGGCCTGCCCTTCCCCGGCGTTTCGGTGATCAGGTCCATCGTGCTCGCCGACGTGAAGCTCGCGGAAGAGCCCGCCGGCCTCCTCACGGTCAACGGCGTGGGGGACGCCTTCGCCTTCATCGCCCCCTTCGGCGACGGCTGGTACCGAGTCATGGGCTGGAACCGCGACCGCCAGGTGGCCGACGACGAACCCGTCGACCTCGACGAGGTCCGCGACATCGCCCGCCGCGCCCTCGGCACCGACTTCGGGATGCACGACGCCCGCTGGATCTCCCGCTTCCACAGCGACGAACGCCAGGCGCCGTCCTATCGCAAGGGCCGCGTCTTCCTCGCCGGCGACGCCGCGCACGTCCACTCCCCCGCCGGCGGTCAGGGCATGAACACCGGCCTCCAGGACGCGGCGAACCTCTCCTGGAAGCTCGCCTCCGTCGTCCTGGGCCGCGCCCCCGACCCCGAAGTCCTGCTCGAAAGCTACGAGTCGGAGCGCCATCCGGTCGGCGCGGCGGTGCTGCGCAGCAGCGGCGCCATCGTGCGCCTCGCCATGGCCCGCACCCCGCTCCACCGCGCGGCACGCTCACTGGCCGCCGCCTTCCTGAGCGCCGTCCGCCCCGCCGCCGCAAAGGCGATGGGCATGGTCTCGGGCATCGGCATCTCCTACGGCGCGCCTCGCGGCTCCCACCGCCTGACCGGGCGGCGCGCACCCGACCTGCAGCTCGCGGAGGGCCGGCTCTACGAACTGCTCCGTGAGGGCGACTTCGTCCTGGTGGGCCCTCAGGGCAGCGAGCCCGACGTCCCGCCCGTCCCCGGCCGCGTCATACGGGCGCACTGGGCGACGGACCGGCGCACCGCGCTCCTCGTCCGCCCCGACGGCTACATCGCCTGGGCGACGGGAGCCGGCACCCCGCGGTGACGCGGCAGGCCGGGGGCTCGGCCGTCAGAAGACGTACGGGTCCCCGGTGGCCGGCACCAGCACCCGGTGCCCGGCGTTCACCGGGTTCCGGTCGCTCGCCCCGCCGTTCCACGCGGTGGCGACGTGCAGCACGACCTCGTGCGGGCTGCCGGCCGTGCCGAGTTCCAGTCCGAGCGTCCGGCCAGGTCCGTCCGCCGGCAAGAACACCCGTCGCGCACAGCAACTCCCGCTCGGCGGCCCGCAGGCACCCGTGCGGCAGCTTCGGCGTACCGGCCGGCGGCACCGAAAGGGTGAGCCGCACGGTCACCCCGGCGAGGGCGGAGGGACCGTGGTTCAGCGTCGTCACAGAGATCGCGACCCGCCCGTCGGTCAGCGGCACGCGGCCGTGGTGCGCCACATCGGCCTCCGGCGCGATACCCGCGACGCGACGGCCGTCCACGCCCCGGTCGCCCACACCGCTGTCCGGGCCCCCGCCGACGCCCGCGACGTTCCCGCCGTCCACACCGCCGCCATCCGCGCCCGCACTCGCCGCCCCCGCGCCGATCAGCAGCAGCCCGGCCGCGGTCCCCGCCGGCAGGGCCCTTCGCATCGCACACATGAGCCAGAAGATACCTATTGCCCGAAAATACGAGTGATTGCGCGGGAGCTCCGGCGGGTCCTGCCGATCTATTCTGGCGGCGTCGCGATCACCATCGATCACACGCGCGAGGAGCTACGACATGAGCACCGCTGGGACACCCGTCGCCGTCGTCACCGGGGCCAGTAGCGGCATCGGTGCGGCCACCGGGCGCCAACTGGCCGCCGCCGGCTATCACGTGGTCCTCACCGCCCGCCGCAAGGACCGCATCGAGGCGCTGGCCGCCGAGCTCACCGCCGCCGGCCACCGCGCCACCGCCCACCCCCTCGACGTCACGGACCGCCCTGCCGTCGACTCCTTCGCCGCCGGCCTCGAGCGTTGCGACGTCCTGGTGAACAACGCGGGCGGTGCCCTGGGCGCCGACCCGGTCGCCACCGGCGATCCGGCCGACTGGCGCCGGATGTTCGAGGTCAACGTCATCGGCACGCTCAACCTCACCCAGGCACTGCTCCCGGCGCTCACCGCGAGCGGTGACGGCACGGTCGTGATCCTCTCGTCCACCGCGGGCCTCAGCACATACGAGGGCGGCGGCGGATATGTCGCGGCCAAGCACGGCGAGCACGTCCTCGCCGAGACCCTCCGGCTGGAGATCGTCGGCAACCCGGTCCGGGTGATCGAGGTCGCCCCAGGCATGGTCAGGACGGAGGAGTTCGCGACCACCCGCTTCCGCGGGGACACCGACAAGGCCGCCAAGGTCTACGCGGGTGTGGCTCAGCCGCTCACCGCAGACGACGTGGCGGACACCATCACCTGGGCCGTCACCCGCCCACCGCACGTCAACATCGATCTCCTGGTCGTCAGGCCCCGCGCCCAGGCGTCCAACTCGAAGGTGCACAGGGAGCTGTGACGACCGACGGCCCCACCATCACCCGGCTGACCCCGGACGCCATGCCCGCCGCCGCCCCCGATCTCGCCGCACTGCTCCTCGACGCGGTGGACGACGGCGCCTCCGTGGGCTTCACCTCGTCCCTCACCTCCGCACAGGCCGAGGCCTGGTGGCGCTCCCTCGCCCCCGACCTCGCCGACGAACGCGTGGTCCTCTGGGCCGCTCACGACGGCGGCCGGCTCATAGGCACCGTCCAGCTCAGACTCGAGACGTCCGCCAACGGCCGGCACCGCGCGGAGATCGCCAAGCTCCTGGTCCACCGTGCGGCCCGTGGGCGCGGCATCGCCCGCCGTCTCCTCGCCACGGCCGAGGCCTTCGCCGCCGCGTCCGGCCGCACCCTGTTGATGCTGGACACCCAGACCGGCAGCGCGGCGGAGAGCCTCTACCGCACCTCGGGCTGGTCGGCCCTCGGCACGCTTCCCGACTACGCCGCCGACCCGTCCGGCACGCTGCGCCCGACGACGTTCTTCCACAAGTCCCTGCCGGTAGCGCGCGGCTGAGACATACGGCGGGCGCCGGACCGATCCGGTCCGGCGCCCGCCGGGAGGGCATGGAGCCAGGGGCCCTCAACCCTTCACACAGATGACCTGCTTCAGCTTGGCGACGACCTCGACCAGGTCCCGCTGCTGGTCCATCACTTGCTCGATCGGCTTGTACGCGCCCGGGATCTCATCCACGACGCCGGAGTCCTTGCGGCACTCCACGCCTCGCGTCTGCTCCTCCAGGTCACGCGCGGAGAATCGCCGCTTCGCCGCGTTCCGGCTCATCTTGCGGCCGGCGCCGTGCGAGGCCGAGTTGAAGGACGCCTCGTTGCCGAGGCCCTTCACGATGTACGAGCCTGTGCCCATGGAGCCTGGGATGATCCCGAAATCACCACTGCCGGCCCGGATCGCGCCCTTGCGCGTGACCAGCAGGTCCATGCCCGCGTACCGCTCCTCCGCCACGTAGTTGTGGTGGCAGCTGATCTCCTGCTCGAAGCTGACCTTGGCCTTCCTGAAATCCTTGCGGATCACTTCCTTCAGGAGCCCCATCATGACCGCGCGGTTGTACTTGGCGTACTCCTGCGCCCAGAAGAGGTCGTTGCGGTAGGCCGCCATCTGTGGGGTGTCCGAGACGAACACCGCCAAATCGCGGTCGATCAGCCCCTGGTTGTAGGGAAGCTTCTGCGCCTCGCCGATATGGTGATCGGCGAGCTCCTTGCCGATGTTCCGAGAACCGGAGTGCAGCATGAGCCATACCGAGCCGGATGTGTCGATGCACACCTCGACGAAGTGATTCCCTGAGCCGAGCGTCCCCATCTGCTTCGTCGCCCGCTCCCGGCGGAACTTCACCGCGTCGGCCACAGAGTCGAACCGCTCCCAGAGCCCGTCCCAGCCGCCGGCCTGGAGGCCGTACACCTTCCCGGGGTCGACCATCTCGTCGTGCATTCCGCGCCCCACCGGGATGGCCTGCTCGATCCGGGTACGGAGCCGCGAGAGGTCGCCCGGCAGGTCGTTGGCCGTCAGCGACGTCCGCACCGCCGACATACCGCAGCCGATGTCCACACCGACGGCGGCCGGACAGACCGCACCGTGCATCGCGATCACCGAGCCCACGGTGGCGCCCTTGCCGTAGTGCACGTCCGGCATCACGGCGAGGCCCTTGATCCACGGCAGTGTGGCCACGTTCCGCAGCTGCTGCAGCGCGACGTCCTCGACCGTCGAAGGGTCGGTCCACATACGGATCGGGACCTTGGCGCCCGGCATCTCCACGTACGACATATTTACTCGATTCCCCCGAAACGGCGTGAAACGCAAATGACGTGACCAATGACAGTGAAAGACTCGACAGACCGGCGGCCACGGCAGCGTGTGCGATAGACATTGTGTCCATCGGCCTCCGAACGGCGGCAACCAGTTTTCGCCGTAACAGCGGCGCGGAGCACAGACAGAAGGGAGCCCGGGCGTGCAACGAAAGGCGTACGTGCCCGGCGTGGCGGCGCTTCTCGCGGCGCTCGTGACCGGCTGCACCGCCGGCGACGGCACCGAGGGCTCCGACATCGACGCCAAGGTCAACGGGGCCAAGGCCTCCGCGGCACCCCCCGGCAAGTACCGCACGCTTCTCGAGCCGTGCGGGTCCGTCGAGCGTTCCACGCTGACGGACCTGCTGCCGGGCACCGTGACGCTGCCCGAGGAGCAGCAGCAGAAGGTCCTGCGTGGCACCGCCGCCGTCACCTACGACACGGACCGCCGCGTCGCGTGCAGCTGGAAGGGCGACGCCCCGGACGCCTCCCACCAGCTGCGGGTCGACTTCGAACGCGTCGTCTCCTACGACCCGGCCGTCAGCGACGACGACCGCGCACAGGAGGTCTTCGAGACGAAGCAGGATTCCGCTTCCGTTCCGATCGCGCCCCTGAAGGACGAGCCGGAGACCGACGGCGCCTCGCCGTCGGCCACCCAGATTCCCGCGGCCGGGAGTTCGAGCGGCGCCGACCCGGCCGCCGGAGCGTCCACGGACACGGCGGCCGGAGCCTCCGCGTCCACCGGTACGTCCTCCTCCGCTCCCGGGCTCGAGGGCCTCGAGCCCCGGGCGCTGGACGGGCTCGGTGACGCGGCGTTCCTGGACGACGTGCTCGGCCGCGCCGGTTCCACGGTTCAGCGCCGCACCGTGAGCGTGGTGTTCCGCACATCCAATGTGATCGTCACCGTCGTCTACGGCGAGCAGCCGGCCGTGACGGGAGGAGTGCCCGACAGCAAGGAACTGCAGGAAAAAGCGCGGAGTCTGGCCCGGAAACTGGCGGAGCAGTTCAACGAGTGAGCGGCCTCGCGGCCCGGGTTGCGCCGTTTTCGCGTTCAACGGTCCGGCACACAGTTGTGGCGGGTCCGCGTACGGTGGCCTCGCCGGTGCGTCCGGCTGCCGCCCCGACGGACCGGCTGCCCGGCCACCGACTGCCTGACCGATCGACCGAGTGCCTGATCGACCACGTACCCGACCGACCGGGTACCTGACCGACCGGGTACCTGACCGACTGAAGGAACCATGCACCGTTCAGCCCCGCGACTCACCCGCATACTCGCCTGCGCCGCCGTCCCGGTGATGCTCGTCGTCGCAGGCTGCTCCTCGGACTCCGACAGCGCTTCCAAGGGCTCCGCCTCCTCCGCCTCCGCCACCCCTGAGGCCAAGAAGTCCCCGACCGTCGCTCCCGCCAAGTTCAGCAAGCTGCCGAGTCCGTGCGACTCGATCGCAAAGAAGACGATCGAGGACCTGGTGCCCGGCACCAAGTCCAAGGGCGGCACGGCCGGCAAGTCGTCGGACATCGCGCGGCGCGGCAGCTGCTCCTGGAACGGCCTGGACGACAACGGCGTGAAGGGCTCGCAGTACCGCTGGCTCGATGTCTCTTTCCTGCGCTACGACTCCGACGCCTCGCTCGCCGTGAGCGGCGAGCAGCGCGCCGTGGAGTCGTACGCCAAGGAGATCGCGAAGGCCAAGGGCACCGAGGGCGCCAAGAACGTCAAGACGTCACCGGCACCGGGTGTGGGCGACGAGGCGACGACGGTCAACTACACGCTGCGCAAGACCGACGAGGACTTCACCTACGTCACGATCGTGGCCCGCACCGAGAACGGTGTGGTGACACTCACGTACAACGGCACGGGTTACGCGGGCGCGAAGAATCCCTCCGCCGCCGATCTGTCGAAGGACGCCCTCAGGGCCGCCAAGGAGGCAGTGGCCTCGGTCGCCACGGCCAACAAGTAGTACACAAGTACGTAACGCCGGGAGCCCGGAGGACCGGACTCCGGTGGCATGTGCCAGGCTGTGCCCGCCGGTTCAGGATCCGCGCAGGGGCCTGTGCGGAAATCCGGTCCAGGAATTGGGGAGGGGTCGCGGGTGGCCGCGATGCAGCTGACACGCACGCACCGAATACTCATCGGGGTCGTCGTCGCGGGCGCGTTGATCATCGCCGCGATCGGCTTCGCCGGGTCGTACGCCGCCGTGCGCGAGCTCGCGGAGCAGAAGGGCTTCGGCGACTTCTCCCTGGTCTTCCCCATCGGCATCGACGCCGGCATCTGTGTGCTGCTGGCGCTCGACCTGCTGCTGACGTGGATGCGGATACCTTTCCCGCTGCTGCGCCAGACGGCCTGGCTGCTGACCTTCGCGACGATCGCGTTCAACGGCGCGGCCGCGTGGCCGGATCCGCTCGGTGTCGGCATGCACGCCGTCATCCCGATTTTGTTCGTCGTGGCCGTCGAGGCGGCCAGGCACGCGGTGGGCCGGATCGCGGACATCACGGCCGACAAGCACATGGAGGGCGTGCGGCTGACCCGCTGGCTGCTCTCGCCCGTCCCGACGTTCAAGCTGTGGCGGCGGATGAAGCTGTGGGAGCTGCGCAGCTATGAGCAGGTGATCAAGCTCGAGCAGGACCGGCTGATCTACCAGGCCCGTCTTCAGGCGCGTTTCGGCCGGGCGTGGCGGCGCAAGGCCCCGATCGAGGCGCTGATGCCGCTGCGGCTGGCGAAGTTCGGCGTGCCGCTGGCGCAGACCGCCCCGGCCGGCCTGGCGGCCGCCGGCATCGAGCCGGTCCTGCTGCCCCCGTCGCCGGTGGCGCAGGCCGCGGCGCAGCCGGAGCTGCCGGTGGGCGGCGAGGCGGAGGAGCCGGCCCGGCGCGAGCCGGAGCGAGCGGTCGCCTCCCGGCGTGACGAGCCGGCTTCCGAAGTTCCCGGCGAGGAGCCGTACGAGGGTCCGGGCTCCCATGAGAGCCCCTGGTTCGCGGCTCCGCAGGTTCCGCAGGACGCGTACGAGCGGGCGTACAACCCGACGTACGTGGAGGGCCTGGAGCCTCACCCGGTGCCGGTCCCGGCAGGTCCCGGCCGCACGCGTCCGCTCGGTTCCGGGCCGTCGCCCGAGTCGCAGGCGCAGGACGGGCCGTACGAGCAGCAGGTTCCCTACGCCCCGCAGCAGGTGGCGCCGTACCAGCAGCCTTACGCCCGGCAGGAGCCGGCCGAGACCTACGCGGACAGCGTCGAGGGCCCCGTGCCCTTCGAGGAGCCCGCGTCCGAGCCCGCCCCCGACTACACGGCCGAGGACAAGGAGTTCGCGGAGCTCGCGTACCCGGTGTTCAGGACGTACGTCAAAGAGAACAACGATTGGCCGAAGGCCGACCACCTCGACATACTGCTCGCCGACCGCCACGGGGTGAACCACCCGCGCAGTGGGGCGCTGCTGCGCCGCCTGATGCCCGAGTTCAAGAACCGCCACCAGGCCGACCTGGAGGCCGAGCACATCGCGTGACCGGGCGGGGCCTCACGTCGCAGCCGCTTCGAGGCGGCCTCCACGTCCCGCCCGCTTCTTGGCGGCCGCGGGTCACGCCCGCTTCTTCGCGGCCTCCGCCGCGAGTGCGAGCGCCACGCCCGCCACGGCCACGGCGATGTAGCCGGCCGACGGGATCTCCCACCATTTGTGGAGCAGGCCCCAGGGCTTGTCGGCGAAGGTCGGGCCGGCCCAGCCCAGTACGCCCTGGACGCCGGTCACCCGGCCGATGATTGCCGCGATTTCCTTCACGCCTCCACCGTCTCCCGGTTCCGTGACCGCTTCCTCGTGCGCACGGCGGATCCCGGGGCGGGCAGAAGGATGCAGAAACGCCGCAGGGCCCTCACCCCTCATGGGGCGAGGGCCCTGCCGGGCACGGTCGTCAGGCGGCCAGCAGTTTGCGGACCCGGTCCGCACCCACTGCCAGCAGCAGCGTGGGCAGACGCGGTCCGGTCTCACGGCTGACGAGCAGGCGGTACAGCAGCGCGAAGAAGGAGCGCTGGGCGATCTTCAGTTCCGGCGTGGGCTTGGCGTCCGGCTCCAGACCGGCCATCACCTTCGGTACGCCGTAGACGAGCGTGGTCAGGCCGTCCAGGGACCAGTGCGTGTCCAGGCCCTCCAGCAGCAGCCGAAGCGACTCACGGCCCTCGTCGTCCAGGGTGGCGAGCAGCTCCGTGTCGGGCTCGGCGCGGACCACGGTGCGCTGGTCGGCCGGGACCTGGGTGGTGATCCAGTTCTCGGCGCGGTCCAGCCGCGGCCGTGCCTCGTCGAGCGAGGAGAGCGGGTTCGCCGGGTCGAGGTCGCTGAGGATGCGCAGGGTCTGCTCGTCGTGGCCGCCGGTGATGTCGACGACGGAGGCGAGCGTGCGGTAGGGCAGCGGGCGCGGGGTGCGCGGCAGCTCGCCGGCGGCCGTGCGAACGGCCCGCGAGTACGCGGCGGCGTCGGCCGGCAGCGCGCCGCCGTCCTCGACCTTCGCGGCGAGCTTGTCCCACTCGTCGTAGAGCCGCTGGATCTCCTGGTCGAAGGCGATCTTGAAGGACTGGTTGGGCCTGCGGCGGGCGTACAGCCAGCGCAGCAGCGGCGCCTCCATGATCTTCAGCGCGTCGGCCGGGGTCGGCACACCGCCGCGCGACGACGACATCTTGGCCATGCCGCTGATGCCGACGAACGCGTACATGGGGCCGATCGGCTGGACGCCGTCGAAGATCTCGCGGACGATCTGCCCGCCGACGACGAAGGACGAGCCCGGGGAGGAGTGGTCGACGCCGCTCGGCTCGAAGATCACTCCTTCGTAGGCCCAGCGCATCGGCCAGTCGACCTTCCAGACGAGCTTGCCGCGGTTGAACTCGCTCAGCCGGACGGTCTCGCTGAAGGTGCAGGCGGTGCAGGTGTACGCCAGCTCGGTGGTCGTGTCGTCGTACGAGGTGACCGTGGTCAGGTCCTTGCCGCACTGCCCGCAGTAGGGCTTGTACGGGTAGTACCCGCCGGCGCCGCCGCTGCCGTCGTCCTCCGCGGCCGCGCCGGAACCCTCCGCCGCTTCGAGCTCGGCCTCGTCGACCGGCTTCTGCGACTTCTTCGCGGGGGCCTTCTTGGTGCGGTACTGGTCGAGGATCGCGTCGATGTCGCCGCGGTGCTTCATCGCGTGCAGGATCTGCTCGCGGTAGGCGCCCGACGTGTACTGCTCGGTCTGGCTGATCCCGTCGTACTCGACGCCCAGCTCGTCCAGGGCGGCGGTCATCGCGGCCTTGAAGTGCTCGGCCCAGTTCGGGTGGGCCGAGCCGGCGGGCGCGGGGACGGAGGTCAGCGGCTTGCCGATGTGCTCCGCCCAGGACTCGTCGATGCCCTCGACACCGGCCGGCACCTTGCGGTAGCGGTCGTAGTCGTCCCAGGAGATCAGATGGCGGACCTCGTGGCCCCGCCGCCGGATCTCGTCGGCGACCAGGTGCGGTGTCATGACCTCGCGGAGGTTGCCCAGGTGGATGGGGCCGGAGGGGGACAGGCCGGACGCGACGACGACCGGTTTGCCAGGCGCACGTCGCTCCGACTCGGCGATGACCTCGTCCGCGAAACGGGAGACCCAGTCGGTCTCGGTGCTGCTCTGAGCCACGGTCGGCACGTCCTTCTTTCTCGAAGCTTCTCGAAGCTGGCTGAAGCTGGGGCGGAGCTGGGCGGAGCCGGAGCTCTCAGTCATTCTCCCAGACGGAGCAGATCGCTCCGGGCTCTGCGGGGCGCGGCTCATTGTTCCGGGAAACCGCTTGTGTCTCCATGGGATACTTGACAACCGCAACAGACCTTCTCCTATCGGAACGGAAGCTCATGGCCTCGGTCCCTTCCCTCGCTTCGAATGTGCAGCAGCGCCTCGCGGACGCCCTCACGGCAGCCCTGCCGGAGGCCGGTGCCGCCGACCCCCTGCTGCGACGAAGCGACCGGGCCGACTTCCAGGCCAACGGCATCCTGGCGCTGGCCAAGAAGCTGGGGGGCAATCCCCGCGAGCTGGCGGCCAAGGTCGTGGACGCCATCGGCCCGAACGACGTCCTGGGGGACATCGAGGTCTCCGGCCCCGGCTTCCTGAACATCACGATCACCGACAAGGCGATCACGCGGACGCTGGCCGCGCGTGCGGCCGACGACCGTCTCGGCGTGCCCTTCGCCGCGGAGTCCGGCACCACGGTGATCGACTACGCGCAGCCGAACGTGGCCAAGGAGATGCACGTCGGGCATCTGCGGTCCGCCGTGATCGGTGACGCGATGGTGCAGATCATGGAGTTCACCGGCGAGAAGGTGGTCCGTCGCCACCACATCGGCGACTGGGGCACCCAGTTCGGCATGCTCATCCAGTACCTGATCGAGCACCCGCACGAGCTGGACCACAAGGACGGCGTCTCCGGCGAGGAGGCGATGTCCAACCTGAACCGCCTCTACAAGGCCTCGCGCACCCTGTTCGACTCCGACGAGGAGTTCAAGGACCGGGCCCGGCGCCGTGTGGTGGACCTCCAGGCCGGCGACGAGGAGACCCTCGCGCTGTGGCAGAGGTTCGTCGACGAGTCGAAGATCTACTTCTACTCGGTCTTCGAGAAGCTCGACATGGAGATCCGTGACCCCGACATCGTCGGCGAGTCCGGGTACAACGACATGCTCGACGAGACCTGCCGCATCCTCGAGGAGTCCGGCGTCGCCGTGCGCTCCGAGGGCGCTCTGTGCGTGTTCTTCGACGACGTGAAGGGCCCCGACGGCAATCCGGTCCCGCTGATCGTGAAGAAGTCCAACGGCGGCTACGGCTACGCCGCGACCGACCTCTCCGCGATCCGCGACCGTGTGCAGAGCCTCGGCGCTGACACCCTCGTGTACGTCGTCGACGCCCGCCAGTCCCTGCACTTCAAGATGGTCTTCGAGACCGCCCGCCGGGCCGGCTGGCTGAACGAAAAGGTCAAGGCGGTCCAGCTGGCCTTCGGCACCGTGCTGGGCAAGGACGGCAAGCCGTTCAAGACCCGTGAGGGCGAGACGGTACGGCTGGTGGACCTGCTGGACGAGGCGATCGACCGTGCGACCGCGGTGGTGCGCGAGAAGGCCGAGAAGGTGGGCCTGAGCGAGCAGGAGATCGTCGAGAACGGCCGGTACGTGGGCGTGGGCGCGGTGAAGTACGCCGACCTGTCGACGTCCGCGGTGCGCGACTACAAGTTCGACCTGGACCAGATGGTGTCGCTGAACGGCGACACGTCCGTGTACCTGCAGTACGCGTACGCCCGTATCCAGTCGATCAAGCGCAAGGCGGGCGACCGCAGCCCGGTCGCGCACCCGGAGCTCGCGCTCGCCCCGGCGGAGCGTGCGCTCGGTCTCCACCTGGACCAGTTCGGTGAGGTGCTGGCCGAGGTGGCGTCCTCGTACGAGCCGCACAAGCTGGCCGCGTACCTGTACCAGCTGGCCTCGCACCTGACGACGTTCTACGACCAGTGCCACGTGCTGAGCGCGGACAATCCGGCGGAGGTCGTGGAGAACCGCCTCTTCCTCGTCGACCTCACCGGGCGGACGCTGCACCAGGGCATGGCGCTGCTGGGCATCCGGACGCCCGAGCGTCTCTGATCACACGGTTTCACCCACTGGCCGGACGAGTCAGCGAGCCACCCACTCGCCCTTGTCCGGCCAGTAGTCGTACATGGGACGGCCTTCCGCGGCACTGGTACGGAACGGCCTGCCGCCGTCGTCCACCCGGACGGTCCCGCTCCGGTCACCGCTGCTCCAGGCGACCTCCAGATACCAGCTGACGTCGTGCCCCTCGGTGTGCACGTCGAAGTTGAGAACCTGCGGATCGTTCGACGCCACCTTGTACGGGAAGTCCTTGGCGGGCACGGTCAGATCGCCGTCCGTCCCCGCGACGGGCTTCACGACGGGGCGGCCCGCGTCGAGGTCGATGTCGAAGGTCTGCGGGGTGACGCCGCTGCCGCACCCCTCGCCCATCGAGTACGCGTTCCAGGCGAGCGCCGCGCCCCGGGCAACGGTCCGTACGTGCACGGCGTTGATGACGACCGAATCCTCGGTCCTGCCGGTGGCGGTCAGCTGGAGCTGCATATGGCCGGCGTCGACGCCGCCGAGCACGCGGGCCCAGCGCCGGCGGTCCTGCGGGGCGGGCGGCGGGGGGACTCCGTCCGACTTCCCCTCGAACAGGTAGTACTGCCCGCACGGCGACGCCCAGTTGTACGAACTGACCCCCACGCGCAGCGGCACACCGCCGACCGGGGCCTTGCCGTCGCGGGACGCCTCCGCGGACGGGGTCGCGCTGCGAGGGGAGGCACTCGGGTCCTCGCTGCTGTTCGGTGAGGCGCTCGTCGAGGGCGGGGCGGAGCCGGTGGCTGAGGCGGAACGGGACACGGCCCCGGTCGGCGCCCCAGCTCCGGCAGACCCGTCGGCCGAGGCACCCGTGGCCGCCGTGTCCCTGGAGTCGCCGGAGTCGCTCGCGACGACTGCCACGGGGACGGCCAGCGCGACGACGGCGGCTGCGGACAGAGCCATGAGAAGGGCCTTGCCCCGGGAGCGGTCGACGGTGCCGGGCCGCGGTCCGCCCTCGACGGTGGCGCCGGTGGCGGCCTGCGGAGCGGGCTCGTCCGCGGCGGGGGCGGGGGCCGCCTCGGCCGTGCCGCCGGTGCTCGCGCCGCCGTCCGTGACGC
The DNA here is from genome assembly GCF_056835925.1 of Streptomyces sp. WAC00040. Lineage (NCBI taxonomy): Bacteria > Bacillati > Actinomycetota > Actinomycetes > Kitasatosporales > Streptomycetaceae > Streptomyces > Streptomyces sp. WAC00040. The sequence continues at coordinate 2,224,254 of NZ_JAKQZE010000001.1, read as the reverse complement.
CGGTGCCGCGTCCCGTTTCCTCGTCGGTCGCGGCCCCCACGGCCGGCGCGGCGGCCGGGGCTGCCGGCTCCGATCCGGCGCGTCCGCGTCGACGGGCCTCGTCCGCGACGATCCACCGCCGATGCAGATCGACCAACTCCTCGCGCTGCGCACCGCACAGCCGCGCGAGCCGGTCGACGGGGGCGAACTCGGCCGGAACCGCGTCGCCGTTGCAGTAGCGGTGCAGCGTCGACGTGCTGACGTGCAGCTTGGCGGCCAGCACTCCGTAGCTGAGTCCGGAGCGGTCCTTCAACTGCCGCAGCACGGACGCGAGCTGGTCGGCCTCCGGCGTCGTCGCCACTGCTGTTCTCCCCCGCGTCGCCGGTGCCACGTCCCGGAACGGCGTTCCAGGGAAGGGCTTTTCACCCAGGTCAGAGTACTCACAGGCATTCCGGCATCCCCAATGGTCCGGTGGGCGTTGCGGCCGGAATCCGCCCCTCGCCAACCTGTGACCACGCCGCAAGGCACCGACAGAGAACGACCTTTCAACGGGGAGAACGCCCACCATGCGCACCAACCTGATCCGCACGACGGCCGTCGCCGCCACCGCCCTGATCGCGGCCCTCTCGCTCACCGCCTGCCAGGGCGACGACGGCGCCCGGGACGAGGGCGCGGCCCCTTCCGCGAGTGCTCCCGCCCCGCAGAAGCCGACCCAGGACCCGACCGCGGACCCGAAGGCGTCCCCGGCTTCGGACCCGGCCGGGTCCGCGAGCCCGTCGGCCGGCAAGCCGGCAGGCGACGGCAAGGGGAGCAGCGCAGGCAACACCGGCGGCACGGGTGGCTCCGGCGGTCCCGCCGCCGGCTCCGGTGGCGGGAGAGAGGATGCGGGCCCGGTCACGACTGCCTGCGGCGCGGACGTGAAGGTCACCTACAGCACGGTGCGCCGGCCCATCAACCACGCGCTGCTCACCATGACCAACACAGGCTCGAAGCCGTGCAACGCGTACCACGCGCCGCTGCTCCGCTTCGACGACGCGCAGGCCGCCACGGCCGTCAACCAGGACAGCAGGCCGCAGGCCGTCGTCACCATCGCCCCGGGCGAGTCCGCCTACGCCTCGATCATGCTCGCGGCGGCGGACGGCAGCGGGAGCGACGGCCGTACGGCCGCCGGGCTCGCCGTGCATTTCGCCCCGCGCAGCGGTTCCGGCTCGACCGACGCCGCCCCGGCCGTGATCAGCCTGCCGGCCGACACGTACACCGACACCACCACGACGGTCAGCTACTGGCAGGGCTCGATGGACGACGCCCTCATGTACTGATTGCTGTGCAGGCGATCGGGGACCCCGGGACTGCCGGGGCCCCCGATCAGCGACTCCCGCTCACCGCAGGAGCTGGTGGGACTGCCTTCCTGATGCCTGGTCGATCTCCGTGTGCGCCTTCTGCAGGAGCTGGGAAGCGAGGTCCATCAGCGCACGGGCGCCGGCGATCTCCTCACCGACGAGCAGTTGTGGCTGGTCGGAGTGGTGCCGATTTGCGTTTCCGTGCCCGCGGTACTCCGTCCCGTCACCGAGCCTCACCATGGCGGCCGCCCTGGTCCGGTCGCCCTCCTCCTTGAACTCCATCTCGATGTGCCATCCGACGAGTGTCTGCATGGCGGTTCACCTCCAGCGGTACCCCTTCAAGGGTGCGCCGCACGGTCCCTGAACGCGAGTGCGCGCCCCGGAAACACCGGCGGGCGCACGGCCCGCGGCCCTGCCGGTGGGCCGGCCCCCCACCCCGGGTGCATCTGACGACACCCGCGGTACGGGGGTGCGCCGGCTGCCCGCGGCTCCGCCGTCTCCGTAGCGTCATGCGCATGTCGAAAACAACCGTGGTGATCGCCACCGTCGCCGCCCTCGCGGCCGGTGCCCTGACCGGCGCAGGCGCCCCCGGCGGGGCAGCCGCCGACCCGCCCACCGGTACCTCCCCCGTCGTGCGCACGGCGGACGGCGCGGTACGCGGCACCGTCACCGAAACCGCCCGCGTCTTCCAGGGCATCCCGTACGCCGCCCCGCCCACGCGCTGGGAGCCGCCCGGGCCCGTGCGGGCATGGCGAGGCATACGGGACGCGACCGGGCCGGGAGCGGCGTGCGCGCAGTCCGGCGCCATCCCGGTCAAGGGCCCGCGGAGCGACGCCGAGGACTGCCTCTTCGTCAACGTCACGACTCCGCGCGCCGCCGCGCCGTCGCCCCGTCCGGTCATGGTCTGGCTGCACGGCGGGGACCACGAGGACGGCGAGGGGGCGATGTACGGGGCGGAGCCTCTCGCGGCGGGCGGCGATGTCGTGGTCGTGACGGTCAACTACCGGCTCGGGGCCCTCGGCTACCTGGGCGACGGCAACTTCGGTCTCCAGGACCAGCAAGCGGCCCTGCGCTGGGTCCGGGCGAACGTGGCGGCCTTCGGCGGCGACCCACGCAATGTGACGCTGTTCGGCGAGTCGGGCGGCGCCCGCAGCGTCTGCGCGAACCTGGTCTCGCCCGCGTCGGCCGGCCTGTTCCACCGGGCGGTCCTGCAGAGCGGCCCGTGCCTGGACGAGGACGAGACCCTGACCCGCGCCGAGGCCCTGCGTCACGCGCGGCACCTGGAAGGCAAGTTCGAGCAGCCCCTGCGCACGGTGTCCGCGGCGAAGCTGGTGGCGGCGGACGACGAGGAGACGCGCTACGGCCCTGCCTACGGCACCCGGCTGCTGCCCCGCACCCCCCGCGAGGCGTTCGCGTCCGGACGCTTCAACCGCGTGCCCGTACTGCACGGCATCAACCGCGACGAGGAAACGTTCCGCGTGTACGGCCTGGAGTTGGCCCGGCAGCGCCTGCTCGACGAGCAGGACTTCCGTGCGTACGTGGCCGGCGTTTACGGCGCGGAGGTCGCAAAGAGGGCTCTCGCGCGGTATCCGGCGAGCGCGTACGGCGGCTCGTACGGGCGGGCGCTCGCGGCGGCCATGACGGACGCCGTCTGGGGACGTCCGGCGATCGTCACCAATGACGCCCTGGGCGCGCGGACGCCGACGTACGCCTACGAGTTCTCCGAGCAGGACAACCCGTGGTTCAAGGGCTTCCCGCGGGCGAGCTTCCCGGTCGGCGCACCGCACCTCGCCGAGCTGCCATATCTGTTCGACCTCGACTGGTCCGAACCACTGACGGCGGAGCAGCGGCGCCTGGCCGCCGCGCTGACCGGAATCTGGTCGGACTTCGCGCGCACCGGCCGCGCACCGTGGAAGCCGTACACGCCGGTCGCGCCGCACACCGCGGCCGTCTCGTCCGAGGGCGTCCGCCCCGCGGATCTCGCGAAGGAGCACAACTACTCCTTCTGGAAGGACCTCTGAGACCGCTGAACCGGATGGACTTACCCGGAAGTCACATTGGTCTATACCTTGACTCGATCACGACAATCACGCTTGAGTGTGCGCACAGCCCCCCACCGCGGCCGCGCCCGGAGAGCAACTACCGCTCCGGGTAAAGCCGTTGCGCTCAAAGGAGTGATCGAGTGCTGAGAACCCGCCTCATGGCACTGCTGACCGCCATCCTCATGGCCACCGGTCTGGCCGTCGCCCTGACACCCTCCGCGTCCGCCGCCGGCCCGTGCGACACCGCCACGGACTGGCGCCAGGGCGCCTGGTACACGGCTGGCAACGTTGTCAGGTACAACGGCTCCTACTACATAGCGGAGCACGACAACCCGGGCTACAGCCCGACCATCAGCACCTGGTACTGGGACCCGTACACCTGCAGCGGCGGCGGCACCCCGTCCCCGTCCGGCTTCGTGGTCAGCGAGTCGCAGTTCAACCAGATGTTCCCGAACCGGAACCCCTTCTACACATACAGCGGCCTCACCGCGGCCCTGAGCGCCTATCCGGCGTTCGCCAACACCGGCAGCGACACGGTGAAGAAGCAGGAGGCGGCGGCGTTCCTCGCCAACGTCAGCCACGAGACCGGCGGCCTGGTCCACATCGTCGAGCAGAACACCGCCAACTACCCGCACTACTGCGACTGGAGCCGGCCCTACGGCTGCCCGGCCGGACAGGCGGCCTACTACGGCCGCGGCCCGATCCAGCTCAGCTGGAACTTCAACTACAAGGCCGCGGGCGACGCGCTCGGCATCGACCTGCTGAACAACCCGTGGCGGGTGGAGCGCGAGGCGGCCGTCGCCTGGAAGACCGGCCTCTGGTACTGGAACACCCAGAACGGCCCGGGCACGATGACCGGCCACAACGCCATGGTCAACCAGGCGGGCTTCGGTCACACGATCCGCTCGATCAACGGCTCCCTGGAGTGCGACGGCAAGAACCCGGCGCAGGTCCAGAGCCGGGTGACCAAGTACCAGCAGTTCACGCAGATCCTTGGCGTACCGACCGGCTCCAACCTCTACTGCTGATCCGCCGGACCCCATGAACGGGCCGCGGACCGGGGAGACGACGTCCCCCGGTCCGCGGCCGCACCATGTCACGGGCCTCCGACCGCACAGATCCGGCCGAAACGTTCCGACCAGGCAGCCCCCACGCTCTTCCTCCCGTCCTCCGAGGTCGAGGCACTCGGGACAACCGGGCGCCCGAAACACGGGGTTGAGGAGGGGAACGTTGATACGTGCCCGGAGGATATGGGCCACCGCGACAGCGGTGCTCATGGCGGTAGGGGCGGCGCCGGCGGCGGCGCAGGCCGTCCAGCCGCCCGAAGTTCGCCCCGCCACGGCGGCGAACGGCAACGACGCTCTGCCGCCCGGCTGGCGGATCACCCATGACGACGGACAGAGCGCACTGGAATGGCGCTCGCCGCGTCCCGTCCCCCCGGGTGACGCGCGCGTCGAGTTCCACGCGGACGACAGGATCGTCGGCGTGCCCGAGGCCGGCAAGGACGGACGGACCTTCCGACTGCCCCTCGACGACGCACGTACGGCCGACCCTGCGGACCTGAAGAACCTGAGCGTGCTGGCGGGCGGCCGCCGCCTGGACCAGGAGCCCGGCGGCGACTCCGGCGCCCGCGGGACCGCTCCGGCCGCGAAGCCGCCGGCCGAGTTCCCGCCGGGGGCCGTCGACCCGGGTCGGCCGGGCACCTACCGGACGACCACGGGCGAGTACACGCTCGACCCGGTCCGCCTGCCCGGTTTCGCGAACCCGGTCGAGATGCGCGCCGTCGTGGTCGCCCCGAAGGGCGCCCCCGGCAAGCGCCCCCTCGCCCTGTTCCTGCACGGCCGGCACGCCACCTGCTACGTCCCGGGCAAGGACGACGAGGTGACGATCGACTGGCCCTGCGCCAAGGGCGCGAAGCCGATCCCCAGCCACCGTGGCTACCTGCGCGATCAGCAGTTGCTGGCCTCCCAGGGCTATGTGACCGTGTCCGTCTCCGCGAACGGCGTCAACGGCCAGGACGGGGACGCCGAGGACGGCGGCGCGCAGGCGCGCTCCTCGCTCGTGCGGTCGCATCTGGCCCGCTGGGCGGACTGGGCCGCGAAGCCCGCCACCGCCCCGGGACCGGTACGCCAGGCCCCGAAGGCCGACCTGTCCCGTGTCCTGCTCGTCGGCCACTCGCGCGGCGGCGAGGGCGTCAACCGCGCGGCCATGGACAGTCTGTATCCCCCCGCCCCCGCCCAGGACGGCTACCGCGGCAAGGTGCGCTGGCACATCCGCGGGACCGTGCTCATCGGCCCGACGATCTTCGGCCACAACCCGGTGCCGGACGTCCCGTCGCTGACGATCCTGCCGGGCTGCGACGGCGACGTCTCCGACCTCCAGGGCCAGGTGTACGCGGACGGGACCCGCGGCGTCAGCCGGGGCAAGGCCCTGCACAGCGCGGTCTACATGGTCGGCGCGAACCACAACTACTTCAACAGCGAGTGGACCCCGGGCCAGGCCCAGGCCCCCGCCGACGACGACTTCTGGCCCGACCCCGAGCAGCCGGACCCGGTCTGCTCACCGGGGACCGCGACCCGGCTGACCGCCGACCAGCAGCACCGCGCCGGCGCCACCTACATCGCCGCCGCCGCACGGCTGTTCGTCGCCGGGGACGACCGGGTGCGCGAACTGCTCGACGGCACGGGCCGCCGGGCCCCCTCCGCCGACCCCGCCCGTGTACTGACCCACGCCGTCGGCGCGAACCGCGGCGCCGGGTTCCTTCCCGACGGAGCCGTGACCGTGACCGGCGGCCGGCTGTGCGACGCGATCGACCCGCAGACCCCCTGCCTGGACAGCGAAGTGGGCTCCTCGCCGCACTTCGCGCACTGGCAGCCGGAGCGCGAGACCGGCCGCCGCGCGGTGGCGTTGAACTGGTCCGCACCGGGCTCGGCGGTGACCGTCAGGCCCGCAAAGCCGCTCTCCCTCAAGGGCGCCGACAGCCTCGCGCTGCGCGTCTTCGTGCCGCCGAACACCACCGGCACGCAGCTGGACGTGTCCGTCACCGACGCCTCCGGCAAGCGGGCGAAGCTGGGCGGTGTCCGGGTGGACGGGCTGCCGGGCAGCGACCGCACGGCCTCCTACTGGGCGCGCGAGGTGCGTGTTCCCCTCACCGCGGCCGCACGCGCCGGGCTCGATCTGCGCCGGGTCGCCGCCCTGGAGCTGACCCCGCGTACCCGCTCCGGCAAGGCGTGGCTGATGGACGCCTGGGCCTGGAGCCCCGGCACGCCCGCCGTCCGTGAGGCCCCACTGACCCGGATCGACCTCGGCCGTCTCAAGGTCAAGGAAGGCGACTCCGGCGTCCGCACGTACCAGGTGCCCGTCCGGGTGTCCGGCAAGAGCAGCGGCACGGTGCGCGTGTACGTCGTCGACCCTGCCACCGGCCGGGCGAAGGACCGGCTGGTGACGGTCCGGCCCGGCGCCGGCGGCATCGACGTGCCGGTGAAGGTGAAGGGCAACACGCGCTACTCCTGGGACACCTCCCACGACGTGCTCGTGAAGGCGGTCCGCGGGACCGTCGTCGGCGCGTACTCCGGCGGGGTCACCGCGGAGAACGACGACCCGATGCCCGAGATCACCGTGAAGCCGGTCGCCGACAAGGTGACGGAGGGGCAGCCGCTGACGTGGCGGGTCGCTCTCTCCGCGCCCGCCGACGTGGACCTGTCGTCGACGCTCCGGTTCGTCGGCGTCCCGGGCCGCCCCGAGCTGTCCACCAAGGACGTCGACCGGCAGTGGCTGCTCGACATGATCGGCGAGGTCCCCGACGGTGACCTCCCGCTGTCCCGGCTGGAGTACGCCTACCTCTGGGCCTCCGTACCGGCCGGGAGCACCAGCGCGGAGGTGACCGTTCCCACGGTCACCGACCAGGTGAAGGAACCGGCGGAGCACATCGGCCTGCAGTCCGTCGACGACGAGGGCGAGCCGCACGGCCCCGTCATGACAGGAACGGTGCTCGACGCGCCGTAGGCGTCGTAGATCAAGGCCGCGCGAACTCGCACCACACCACCTTGCCGGGTTCGCGCGGCCCCACCCCCCACCTGTCGGCCAGCGCGTCCACCAGCAGCAGGCCGCGCCCCGACCCGTCGTCCGGGTCGCGCAGGCGCGGCTTCCCGTCGCCGCTGTCGTGCACCTCGACGCGCAGCGTCCCGTCCTCCGACAGCCGGAGCCGCAGCAGATACCCGCGGCCGGGTGGCACACCGTGCACCAGCGCGTTCGTCGCGAGTTCGCTCACGCAGAGCGTGACGTCGTGGGCCTGCGCGACCCAGCCCCACGCCGCAAGCGCCTCGCGCGCGAACTTCCGTGCCAGGCGCACGGATCGCCGCTCCCGGCGGCAGAACAGTTCACGCAGGTCCTCGTGTTGCATCGTCTTGTCCACGGGAGGAGCGTCGCGGCGCGTGACCGGGCGGCAGCACTCCGTCCACCCGTACATTTCTTTTGTACGGGTGGTGGAGGCGTAACGTACGGGGCTGCCTGGGGAGTTGGTCGGGCATGCACCCCAGGAGACGCCACCGGAAGAACGCGTCGGCGATGCGGCTGGTCGGCCGCCAGCTCGCCCGCTTCCGCGAGGCCTCGGGCCTCACACAACGCGAACTCGCGACGGAGTTCAACCTCGCCGAGGAGACCGTCGCCTCCATGGAACAGGGCCGCCGCCCGCTGAAGCCGGACCTCGCGCAGAGACTCGACGACCGCCTCGACACGAAGGGCGCGCTGTCGGTCGCGGTGGAGCACATGCCGGAGGTGGATCTGATCCCGGCGTGGGCGGAGGAGTACATGGATCTGGAGCGGGAGGCGCTGACCTTGTGCTTCTACGCCAACCAGGCCCTGCCAGGCCTCCTCCAGACGGAGGAGTACGCCAAAGCTGTGTTCCGCAGCCGGGTTCCAGCCTTCAGCGAAGGGGAGGTCGAAGCGCAGGCGGCAGCGCGCTTGGGTCGCCAGGCGATACTGCGGCGCGACCCTCCGCCCAACCTCAGCTTCATCATCTGGGAGGCCGTGCTCAGAGACCACCTTGGCGGAGCAGCCACCTACCGAGAGCAGTTGGACCATCTGCGCACGTGTTCCGGGCTGACCGGCATCGCGCTCCAGATCATGCCGCTCGGCAGAGAGTCACATGCGGCACTTGACGGGCCGTTCGTCCTCCTGGAAACGCCCGACCACCAACAGCTCGCGTACAGCGAAACTCAACGCGGCAGTCAGTTGGTGTCCGACCAGGACGAGGTGTCCATCCTCTCCCAGAAGTATGCGATGCTGCGAACTCAGGCCCTCAACGCGGAGGACTCAATGGCCCTGTTGAACCGGCTGCTGGGAGAGCAATGAGCACCGCACTGAAGTGGTTCAAGTCGAGCTACAGCGGCAGCGAGGGCGGCGAATGCCTCGAAGTGGCCTACGACTGGCGCAAGTCGACCCACAGCGACGGCCCCGAAGGGGCCTGCGTCGAGGTCGCCACCCACCCCGCCGCGATCCATGTCCGCGACTCCAAGAACCCCGGCGGCCCGAGCCTCACGCTCGCCCCGGCCGCCTGGGAGTTCTTCGTCAGCGACCTGAGCTGAGCCCCTGGGCCACCTCGGTCGCCCAGTAGGTGAGGATCATGCTCGCGCCGGCGCGCTTGATGCCGAGCAGGGTCTCGGCGATCGCCTTGTCCCGGTCGATCCAGCCCTTCTCCGCCGCGGCCTCGACCATCGCGTACTCGCCGCTGATCTGGTACGCCGCGACCGGCACGTCCACCGACTCCGCGACCTTCGCCAGGACGTCGAGGTAGGGGCCCGCGGGCTTGACCATGACCATGTCCGCGCCCTCCTCGAGGTCGAGCGCCAGCTCGCGCATCGACTCGCGGACGTTGGCCGTGTCCTGCTGGTAGGTCTTGCGGTCGCCCTTGAGCGACGAGCCGACGGCCTCGCGGAAGGGGCCGTAGAAGGCGGAGGAGTACTTCGCGGTGTACGCGAGGATCGACACATCCTCCTTGCCGATGGTGTCGAGCGCGTCGCGGACGACCCCGATCTGGCCGTCCATCATTCCGCTCGGGCCGACGACGTGGACGCCGGCGTCCGCCTGGACCTGCGCCATCTCGGCGTAGCGCTCGAGGGTGGCGTCGTTGTCGACGCGGCCGTCAGCCGCGAGGACCCCGCAGTGGCCGTGGTCGGTGTACTCGTCCAGGCACAGGTCGGACATGATCACGAGCTCGTCGCCGACCTCGGCCTTCACGTCCCGGATCGCGACCTGGAGGATGCCCTCCGGGTCGGTGCCGGCGGTGCCGAGCGCGTCCTTCTTCGCGTCCTCCGGCACGCCGAAGAGCATGATCCCGGCCACGCCCGCCTCCCGGGCCTCCACGGCGGCCTTGCGGAGCGTGTCGCGGGTGTGCTGGACGACTCCGGGCATGGCCGAGATGGGCACGGGCTCGCCGATGCCCTCCCGGACGAACGCGGGGAGGATCAGGTCGGCCGGGTGCAGGCGCGTCTCCGCGACCATGCGCCGCATCGCGGGGGTGGTCCGGAGCCGCCGGGGGCGGGCACCGGGGAAGGATCCGTACGCAGTCATACGGCCACGCTACGCCTGTGGGACGGGTGCCAATGCCGACAGTGCGTCGGTGGGACCGGGCTCCTACGGCTTGGTCGCGGTGACGATCCAGGCAGCGGACTCGTAGCGGACGCCTTCCGGGGTCAGATGACAATCGAGGTCCGCGCGGAGCGACCGCAGGGCCCGCTCCCTGTCCTGCTCATCGAGCCCTTCCAGCGCCCACTCCAGCATGCCGGAGACGAAATGCCCGGCGTGCTCGATGTCGCGTCCGAAATTCATGGGCAGGGCGCGCCCGTCGAAGTGAGGCGCATCGAATCCGGCCGCCACGAGCACGTCGCCCACGACATCCGGGTCGGCCATGGAGAACGGGCCGGGCGCACCGGGAGGCGGCATGGGAAGGTCACGGCCGACCGCGACGGCGCCCAGGAAGGACATGAACCATTCGTTGCGCTCCGCGTCCTGCCAGACGAGCAGTGCCAGCCGCCCGCCGGGCCGCAGGGCGCGGGCGATGTTGCGGAACGCGGTGACCGGCTCGGCGAAGAACACGCACCCGTTGCGGCTGACGGCCACGTCGAAGGCGCCGGTGGGGAACGGGTACGTCTGGGCGTCACCCTGCTCGTAGCGGACGCTGTCGAGCCCTTCGCGCTCCGTCTCCTGCCTGGCGGCGCGCAGCATCGCCGCGGACAGGTCGATGCCGAACACGGGCCCGCCGACGGTGAGCCGGGCGGCCGCGCGGGAGGTCAGGCCGTTGCCGCAGCCGATGTCGAGCACCCGCTCGCCCCGCTGGAGCCTCGCGGCGTCGAGGAACGGGCGCTGGTAGGCGTGGACGGCGCGGTCGAAGTCCTCCGCGTGTGCCGCCCAGTAGGCGCCCTGGTCGCCGTCCCAGGCGCGTGCCTGTTCGGCGTTGGACGGATCGACGTGGAGAGTGCTGGCGCTCACAGCGGGTCACCCACTTGCCTGCCCGGAAGGATCCTTGTGCTTCCGGTGTACGCCTGTCTGCCCCCGCCTCCGGATCACGTCACTCAGGTCGTCGTGCGACGCCTCCGGCCGCCCGGACGGCGCTCCGACGGGCGCGTCACGTGCTCGCCCGCCTCGACCGCGGCGGCGCGGCGGGCCGCGCCGAACTCGGCCAGCGCCTCGGCCAGCCGGTGCACGGACGGCTCGGGGGACAGCACGTCCACCCGCAGTCCGTGCTCCTCCGCGGTCTTCGCGGTGGCGGGACCGATGCAGGCGATCACGGTCACGTTGTGCGGCTTGCCGGCGATGCCGACCAGGTTCCGCACCGTCGACGACGAGGTGAAGAGCACGGCGTCGAAGCCGCCGCCCTTGATCGCCTCGCGGGTGTCCGCCGGCGGCGGCGAGGCCCGCACGGTCCGGTAGGCGGTCACGTCGTCGACCTCCCACCCGAGCTCGATGAGGCCCGCGACCAGCGTCTCGGTCGCGATGTCGGCGCGCGGCAGGAAGACGCGGTCGATCGGGTCGAAGACCGGGTCGTAGGGCGGCCAGTCCTCCAGCAGGCCGGCCGCGGACTGCTCACCGCTCGGCACGAGGTCCGGCTTGACGCCGAAGTCCACCAGCGCGGCCGCCGTCTGCTCGCCGACCGCCGCGACCTTGATCCCGGCGAAGGCGCGGGCGTCGAGCCCGTACTCCTCGAACTTCTCCCGCACCGCCTTCACGGCGTTGACCGACGTGAAGGCGATCCACTCGTAACGGCCGGTGACCAGGCCCTTGACCGCTCGCTCCATCTGCTGCGGCGTGCGCGGCGGTTCGACGGCGATCGTCGGGACCTCGTGCGGCACGGCGCCGTAGGAACGAAGCTGGTCGGAGAGCGAGGCCGCCTGCTCCTTCGTACGCGGCACGAGCACCTTCCAGCCGAACAGCGGCTTGGACTCGAACCACGCGAGCTGCTCACGCTGTGCCGCGGCGCTGCGCTCACCGACCACGGCTATGACCGGCTGGTGGCCGTCGGGGGACGGCAGCACCTTCGCCTGCTTCAGCGTCTGCGCGATCGTGCCGAGCGTCGCCGTCCAGGTCCGCTGCCGCGTGGTCGTGCCGGCGACGGTGACGGTGAGCGGGGTGTCCGGCTTACGGCCGGCCGCGACCAGCTCGCCGGCCGCCGCGGCGACCGTCTCGAGCGTGGCGGAGACGACGGCCGTGCCGTCACTGGCGCCGACCTCGCTCCAGCAGCGGTCGGAAGCGGTCCGCGCGTCGACGAACCTGACGTCGGCGCCCTGCTTGTCGCGGAGCGGGACACCCGCGTAAGCGGGCACGCCCACCGCGGTCGCCACACCGGGCACGACCTCGAAGGGAATCCCCGCCGCGGCGCAGGCGAGCATCTCCTTGCCTGCGTCGGTGTCCAGACCGGGGTCACCGGTCACCGCACGGACGACCCGCTTGCCGCCCCGTGCGGCCTCCATGACAATATTGGCCGCATCCCTGAGTACGGGGATTCCGGCGGTTGTTGACACATCGTCAACAACCGTCAGTTCAGGCGTGCTCACGCTCGCCCGCGCATGGCCGCGAACGACGTCGAGCACCTGCGGCTCGGCGACCAGCACGTCGGCGCCGGCAAGCGCCTCGACGGCGCGCAGAGTCAGCAGACCGGGATCGCCGGGACCGGCACCCAGGAAGGTGACGTGCCCGTGTCCGTGTGCCGGAAGGGGCGGACGGTTCGAGGTGGTGGGGCTCAAAGTGCTCGCTCCCCCATAAGACCAGCCGCACCCTTGGCCAGCATCTCGTCCGCGAGTTCGCGTCCGAGCGCCGCCGCGTCGTCGTGCGACGTGGGTACGGGACCGGTGGTGGACAGCTGCACCAGCGAGGAGCCGTCGGTCGTGCCGACGACGCCGCGCAGGCGCATTTCGGTGAATTCCTGGCCGTCGCCCAACAGGTCGGCCAGCGCACCCACAGGTGCGGAGCAGCCGGCCTCCAGGGCGGCGAGCAGGGATCGCTCGGCGGTCACGGCGGCCCGCGTGTGCGGGTCGTCGAGCTCGGCGAGCGCGGCGGTGAGGTCCGCGTCGGACGCGGAACACTCGATCGCCAGTGCTCCCTGGCCGGGAGCGGGCAGGACGAAGTCCACCGACAGGAAGTCGGTCACCTCGTCGGTCCTGCCGATGCGGTTGAGTCCGGCCGCGGCGAGCACGACGGCGTCGAGCTCCCCGTTCCGTACGAACCCGATACGGGTGTCGACGTTGCCGCGGATCGGCACCGTCTCGATCGTCAGGCCGTGCGTGCGGGCGTACGCGTTCAGCTGCGCCATCCGGCGCGGCGAACCGGTCCCGATCCGGGCGCCGTTCGGCAGCTGTTCGAAGCTGAGGCCGTCGCGTGCGATCAGCACGTCGCGCGGGTCCTCACGCTTCGGCACGGCCGCGAGCGCCAGCTCGTCGGGCTGGGTCGTGGGCAGGTCCTTCAGCGAGTGAACGGCGAAGTCGACCTCCCCGCGCGCCAGCGCCTCACGCAGCGCGGCGACGAACACGCCGGTGCCGCCGATCTGCGCGAGATGCTCACGGGACACGTCCCCGTACGTGGTGATCTCGACGAGCTCGACGGCGCGGCCGGTCTGCCGACGCACCGCCTCGGCCACTTGCCCGGACTGGGCCATGGCCAGCTTGCTGCGCCGGGTTCCGAGCCTCAGTGCCCTCTCGGTCATACTCGCCCTCGGTTCTTGACATCTGCGTCATTCAGGTCGGCCCGGCTGACGGAGGCGACCGTCTCCGGGTCGAGGTCGAAGAGTGTCCGCAGCGCGTCCGCGTACCCGGCGCCGCCGGGTTCACCGGCCAGCTGCTTGACCCGCACGGTGGGCGCGTGCAGGAGCTTGTCCACCACGCGGCGCACGGTCTGGGTGATCTCGGCCCGCTGCTTCTCGTCGAGTCCGGTCAGCCGCCCCTCGAGGCGGGCCATCTCGCCCGCCACCACGTCGGCGGCCATGGTGCGCAGGGCGACCACGGTCGGCGTGATGTGCGCGGCACGCTGGGCGGCGCCGAAGGCGGCGACCTCGTCGGAGACGATCGAGCGGACCTGGTCCACGTCGGCGGCCATGGGCGCGTCGGCCGAGGCCTCCGCGAGGGACTCGATGTCGACGAGGCGTACGCCCGCGAGGCGGTGGACGGCTGCGTCGATGTCCCTCGGCATCGCCAGGTCCAGCAGCCCGAGCCGTACCGGGCTGGCGCCGTGCGCGACCGTGCGGTCCGCCTCCCGCGGGGCGCGTGAGCCGTTGTCGACCCAGGCGCCGTGCTGGACGAGGGAGTCGTCGAGCCCGACGGGGCACTCGGCGGCGTCCGTGACGGCGGGCTCGGTGCCCGGGGCAACATCCGCGGCGGCGAAGGCCACGGCGCTGTCCGCGCCCTGTTCCACGGCGGAGACCGGCGCGTCGGCGTCGACGGCGGCGGGCGGCACCCCGGGAAGGCCCGCAAGGTCGTCGTGGCGTCCGGGCAGCTCGGCCACCCGTCCGTCGCGCGCCGCGACGGCGGCGAGGCGCGCGACCAGGCTTCCTTCCGGCGCACGCAGGTCCTCGAGGACCGCCGCGCCGGGCACCACGTGCTGCGCGAACGCCGCCGCGACCGACTCGGCCGTCAGCACCAGGCCCGTCGCACCGGTGCACGACACTGCCACGTCGGCCAGGGCCAGTTCGGCGGGCACGTCCGACATGCGCACGGCGCGCGCGCTCACGCCGCCCTCGGACAGCACCGCGGCCAGCCGCTCCGCGCGTTCCATGGTCCGGTTGGCGACGACGAGTTCCCGCACGCCGAGGCGCGCCAGCGTCGCGGCGGCCAGCGAGGACATCGAGCCGGCACCGATGACGAGCGCCTTACGGTCCCGCGCCCAGGTCTCGATCGGCTCCCCCGCGGCGAGCTGCTCGAGACCGAAGGTGACGAGCGACTGTCCGGCCCGGTCGATCCCGGTCTCGCTGTGAGCGCGCTTGCCGACCCGCAGCGCCTGCTGGAACAGGTCGTTGATCAGCCGTCCGGCGGTGTGCAGTTCCTGCCCGAGCGCCAGCGCGTCCTTTATCTGGCCGAGGATCTGCCCCTCGCCGACGACCATCGAGTCCAGGCCGCAGGCCACCGAGAAGAGGTGGTGGACGGCCCGGTCCTCGTAGTGCACGTAGAGATAGGGGGTGAGCTCCTCGAGGCCCACGCCGCTGTGTCGGGCGAGCAGCGTGGACAGCTCGGCGACACCGGCGTGGAACTTGTCCACGTCCGCGTACAGCTCGATGCGGTTGCACGTGGCGAGCACCGTCGCCTCGGTGGCGGGTTCCGCGGCCAGGGTGTCCTGGAGAAGCTTGCTCCGCGCGTCAGGGGGCAGGGATGCCCGCTCCAGCACACTCACGGGTGCGCTGCGGTGGCTCAGCCCTACGACCAGGAGACTCATGCCGGCATCACCGCGGACATGTCACCGTCGGGGCCCTTGCGGTTCGCGGCCTCGGCTTCTTCGCCGGCCTTGCGCTGCTCGTGGAAGGCGAGGATCTGGAGCTCGATCGAAAGGTCGACCTTGCGCACGTCCACGCCGTCCGGCACGGACAGCACGGTGGGCGCGAAGTTCAGGATGGAGGTGACACCGGCGGCGATCAGGCGTTCGCACACTTGCTGCGCGGCGCCGGCGGGCGTGGAGATGACGCCGATCGAGACCCCGTTGTCGCTGATGATCTTCTCGAGCTCGTCCGTGTGCTGCACCGGGATGCCCGCGACGGGCTTTCCGGCCATGGTGGGGTCGGCGTCGATCAGCGCGGCGACCCGGAAACCACGGGACGCGAAGCCGCCGTAGTTGGCGAGCGCGGCGCCGAGGTTACCGATTCCTACGATCACAACCGGCCAGTCCTGGGTCAGGCCCAGTTCCCGGGAGATCTGGTAGACGAGATACTCCACGTCGTAGCCCACGCCCCGGGTCCCGTACGAGCCGAGGTAGGAGAAGTCCTTGCGCAGCTTCGCGGAGTTGACGCCCGCGGCCGCGGCGAGCTCCTCGGACGAGACCGTGGGTACGGAACGCTCCGACAGCGCGGTCAGTGCGCGCAGGTACAGCGGAAGCCGGGCGACGGTGGCCTCGGGGATTCCTCGGCTACGGGTCGCCGGTCGGTGATTTCGGCCAGTTGCCACGGTGCTCCTGGGGGATGAGCGAGGCTGCAGGCGGCCGTGTGTCCCAGGACCGCCCCGTCGACAGCAGGCTATGTCTTTGTGAACGCGTGCACAAAGATGGTGTCCGCTTTGTCCGTCCAAAGTGACCGGGGTCACGCGATTCGGCGGCCGTATCGAGGAACCGCGAACCGATCGTGACCGCAGGGCTACCGAAGGGCGCAAAATCGGACACTCTCCTCTCGAATACGCCCCCGAGACCGCCTGATTCCCGCCTACTGTGCCCTGCCGTCATCGAATGCCGATAGGGCCGCGACGGCGCGCCGCGCACTTCCGTCGGAGCGGGACCGGGCGGGGCCCGGGTCCTGTCGGGGCGGAGAGGACCTAGGCGCCCAGCGCGCGTCGCAGCCGGGCCGCGTCAACCTTCCAGAAGGTGTGCTGCTCGCCGTCGACGAGCACCACCGGGATCTGCTCCCAGTAGGCGCGGTGCAGCTCCTCGTCCTGGTTGATGTCCTTCTCCTCCCAGGGGACGCCCGCCTCCGCGCACACCTGCTCCACCACGGCGCGCGCATCGTCACAGAGATGACATCCGGGCTTCCCGATGAGGGTCACCATGCGTTCCCCGGAGTTCTTCTTCGTATGCCGCAGCAGTGGACTCATACGCCCATTCTCGCCGGTCCGCTTAACAGCGCGGTTGCGGACTGTTCACGCCGCCGCATCCTGGTGCGTCAGGAAGAGCCGAACAGACTGGCTATGCTCACGACATGGCCGCACTGGGATGGCTCACCCCGCGCAGGCGCTCCGCCACGGCACGCAGCGTGCTCGCGGGCGAAGCCGCAGCCGAGGCAGCACGGAAGTCCTCGCAGACGATCGAGGCACTCGAGGCACAGGACGTCACCGCCCCTGCCGTGGAACCGGAGTTCCCCGTCGCGGGCGACGAGCGCGCCGCCGCCTTCTTCGACCTCGACAACACGGTCATGCAGGGCGCCGCGATCTTCCACTTCGGCCGCGGGCTCTACAAGCGCAAGTTCTTCCAGCGCCGTGAACTGGCTAGGTTCGCCTGGCAGCAGGCGTGGTTCCGGCTGGCCGGCGTCGAGGACCCCGAGCACATGCAGGACGCCCGCGACAGCGCCCTCTCCATCGTCAAGGGCCACCGCGTCTCCGAGTTGATGAGCATCGGCGAGGAGATCTACGACGAGTACATGGCCGACCGCATCTGGCCGGGCACCCGCGCGCTCGCCCAGGCCCACCTCGACGCCGGCCAGAAGGTATGGCTGGTCACGGCGGCACCCGTGGAGACCGCGACGATCATCGCCCGCCGCCTCGGCCTGACCGGTGCGCTCGGCACCGTCGCCGAGTCGGTCGACGGCGTCTACACGGGCAAACTCGTCGGCGAACCGCTGCACGGCCCGGCGAAGGCAGAGGCCGTGCGCGCGCTGGCCGCGGCGGAGGGCCTCGACCTGTTCCGCTGCGCGGCGTACAGCGACAGCCACAACGACATCCCGATGCTCTCGCTCGTCGGCCATCCGTACGCGATCAATCCGGACACCAAGCTGCGCAAGCACGCCCGGCAGCGGGACTGGCGGCTGCGCGACTACCGCACCGGCCGCAAGGCGGCCAAGGTCGGCATCCCCGCGGCGGCCGGGGTGGGGGCCCTGGCGGGCGGCACCGCGGCCGCGGTCGCGCTCCACCGCCGCCGGCGCTGACGCGGTCACGCCCCGGAGTCGCCGCAACCGACCCCGCGCGGCCTTTCACCGACGGCCTTCGGCCGTCGCACGCTTCCGAACACGTGCTCCCCGCGCGTGTCGGGCGCCCAATCCACGGGTGTTGCCCCTCCGGGCCCCCGGCCGGTCCTCTTGTCACGGCCGGCTACAACTCACCGCTCGATAAGACAGTTCTCGACGTAATTCGATCAACAAGTGCTCACAATGTGCGACAAGTTGCGGCCCTTAGACGTAACAGAAGCGACGGAAACGACGATTTTAGCAACTGGGTGTAGCGCTGCCTGTACGAAGCGTTATTCTCCTCAGACGCATGACGGACCACCCCACCAGTCATCACGACGGGTGAAAGGTCCCGCACTGCTCGTGATGGAAGCTCTGCCTCTGGGAGTCCCGTGTACCCACACGTCGGGGTTGACGCCTCGGGCCTGGCTACGCTGCGCGCAGCGGTCCTCGACCACTTGCGCGGCCTTGTCCCCGCCGCGTACACCGTCCCCGCATATGCCACCCCCGGCCTCGCCGCCGGCGGTCCGGCAGCACCCTGCTACGCCCTGACCGACGGCCTGCAGAAGGGTCCCGCACGCAGCGCCGTCGACGAGGGGCGGCGGTCGGACGACGGACGGGCCGCGGGCAGAAGGGCGGGCCGGGGCAGCTCAGGCGCTCACGCCGCCACCCGCCGACCCACCGCCGACAGCGACAGCGCCCGCATGATGGACCTGGTCGAGCGCGCCCAGGCGGGCGAGGCCGAGGCCTTCGGCCGGCTCTACGACCAGTACAGCGACACCGTCTACCGCTACATCTACTACCGCGTCGGCGGAAAGGCCACGGCGGAGGACCTCACCAGCGAGACCTTCCTGCGCGCGCTGCGCCGCATTTCCACCTTCACCTGGCAGGGCCGGGACTTCGGCGCCTGGCTCGTCACGATCGCCCGCAATCTGGTCGCCGACCACTTCAAATCGAGCCGCTTCCGCCTGGAAGTGACCACCGGCGAGATGCTCGACGCCAACGAGGTCGAGCGCAGCCCGGAGGACTCGGTCCTGGAGTCCCTCTCCAACGCCGCGCTGCTCGAAGCCGTCCGCAAGCTCAACCCCCAGCAGCAGGAGTGCGTCACGCTCCGCTTCCTGCAAGGCCTGTCCGTCGCGGAGACGGCCAGGGCGATGGGCAAGAACGAGGGCGCGATCAAGACCCTTCAGTACCGGGCGGTCCGCACGCTCGCCCGACTGCTGCCCGACGACGCACGCTGAGCCGTTCCCCCCGCGACAGAGCCCCACAGTTCCCCCACGGCCCCCGTCCCCAACTGACAATCGGTGACGCCTCGATGACGCACTGGTCCGATCATCTTTCGCGCGTAACCCAAGTGCCGCGACGCTCGTTGTGCGGAATGCAGGCTCCCTCTGGACGCGCCATGCCCGCAGCCACTCACTCGTTCGTGTGGATGTGCTCAAGGTGTGCAACCCTCCAGACCCTCAGGGGAGTCGATCGTCATGACGAGAGGAGGTGCCGCCAGTGATCGCGAACGTTTCGGCGCACCGGCGGGCGAACGCCTTCGCCCAGGCCTTGGAAGACCAGGCGGCCGAACAGCCCGACGAATCGGTCGAGTCCGTCGAACCGCCCGAGCACGAACGGCTGTTGACCCTGGCCCACGGTCTCGGCGAACTGCCGAAGCCGCAGCTGGACCCCGAGGTCAAGGTGGTGCAGCGGGCACAGCTCGTGGCGGCGATGGAATCGCTGCTCCAGGAAGGCAGAGGGGGTGCGTCCACGGGCCCTACGGTGCCCGAGCAGCGGACCTCCGGCCGCGGCGCGCACCGGGCGTCCCCGCTCCGGAAACTGCGACCGCGTTCGCGCTGGTCCAAAGGGCTCGCCGCCGGCGGGCTGACCGTCGGTGTGGCGGCCGGAGCATTCGGCGGAGTGGCCGCTGCAAGTACCGACGCCCTCCCCGGTGACTCGCTGTACGGGCTGAAGCGCGGCATGGAGGACTTCAAGCTCGGCCTCGCGGACGGTGACTCCGACCGCGGTGAGCTCTACCTCGACCAGGCGTCGACCCGCCTGAGCGAGGCGCGCCGGCTGATGGAGCGGGACCGCGGCGGCGCACTTGACCACGAGTCCCTGGGCGAGGTCCGCCGCACGCTCAACGGCATGCGGCACGATGTCACCGAAGGCCACCGCCTGCTCAGCGCCGCATACGAGCGCGACGGGTCGCTCGCCCCGATGGCCGCGCTCAATTCCTTCTCCCGCTCGCACCGCGACACGTGGGACGGACTGCGCGACCGGCTGCCCGCCCAGCTGACCGACGTCGGCAACGACGTCGACTCCGCCTTCGACGCCATAGACCAACAGGTCGGCCCGCTCGAGTCGATGCTGCCCCGCACTCCCGAGAAGCAACGCGACTCCCAGGGCCCGGGCGCCTCACAGGACTCGGGACGCACCGCCGACCCGGACCGTACGGCATCGAGTTCGCCCGGCACCGACGGCGGGCACGGGAGCGGGGACACCAGTCCCAGTCCGTCCGGCTCCACTTCGGGTTCGCCGAACGACGGCCTGCTCGGGGGCAACACCGGAGGCCTCCTCGATCCGCCGAAGGGGCAGACGAGTCCCTCCCCGTCCGGCAAGGGCTCGGAGCCACCGCATCCGGAGATCACCATCCCGCCACTGCTGCCGGGCATCCTCCCGGGTCTCGGTCTCGAGGCCGAGGACGACGGCTGACGTCGGCGGCAGCACCACGCGCGGCTGAGGGGTGGGTCCAGGTCGGGACCCACCCCTCACCGGTGTCCATGGCGCTCCGGCAGCACCGGCACGGCCAGGCGCTGCCCGGGCGGTCTTCTCGGGCCCGGGCAGGACCTAGAAGAAGACCGATCGGCGCTGCACCAGCAGCTTGTAGAGCGTGTGCTGGATCTGCTCGCGCACCTGGTCCGTCAGGTTGAACATCAGCATCGGGTCCTCCGCCGCCTCCGGCGGGTACCCGTCCGTCGCGATCGGCTCCCCGAACTGGATCGTCCACTTCGTCGGCAGGGGCACCGCGCCCACCGGTCCGAGCCACGGGAACGTCGGAGTGATCGGGAAGTACGGGAAGCCCAGCAGCCGCGCCAGCGTCTTCGCGTTGCCGATCATCGGGTAGATCTCCTCCGCCCCGACGATCGAGCACGGCACGATCGGCACGCCCGCCCGCAGCGCCGTGGAGACGAAGCCGCCCCGGCCGAAACGCTGAAGCTTGTAGCGCTCGCTGAACGGCTTGCCGATGCCCTTGAAGCCCTCCGGCATCACACCGACGACCTCACCGCGCTGGAGCAGCCTTTCCGCGTCCTCCGTGCACGCCAAGGTGTGACCGGCCTTCCGGGCCAGTTCGTTGACCACCGGCAGCATGAACACCAGATCCGCGGCCAGCAGCCGCAGATGGCGGCCCGCGGGATGGTTGTCGTGCACGGCGACCTGGAGCATCAGCCCGTCCAGCGGCACGGTGCCCGAGTGGTTCGCCACCACCAGCGCCCCGCCCTTTGACGGGATGTTCTCGATGCCCTTGACCTCGACGCGGAAGTACTTCTGATACATCGGCCGCAGCATCGACATCAGGACCTGGTCGGTGAGCTCGGCGTCGTAGCCGAACTCGTCGACCTCGTAGTCGCCCGTGAGGCGGCGCCGCAGGAACGCCAGCCCGCCGGCGATCCTCCGGTCCCAGCCGCTGTCCGCCGGCCCCGGCGGCCGCCCGGCGGCCGTCACGGGGGTCTCGGCGGCCGTCCCGTCCTGCGGGGAGCCGCCGACGCCGCCTGCCTCACCCGGCATGCCGGAAGCCGCGGAGACGGCGCCACGGACCGGCTCGGCAGGGGCCGCCGGGCCGCTGTCGGGGCCCGTACCGCCCTCACCGGCCTGCGGGCCGGGCAGCGGACTCAGCGCGGCGTCCCGCATCGCCGCCGGTTCCGCCTTGCGCCGGCCGCCGGACGCGGAGCGCCGCCGTGCCGGGCGCTGCGCCGCGCCACCGCGCGACCGGTCGTCGTCGAACGGAATGACCTTGGCGTCCGCCATCGTCGGTTGCGCTCCTTATCCGGGCTGTCCGCTGCTGTGCGTCGTCTGGGTGACCGCTCGCCCGCCGGCCTCGACGGGCACCGCGTCGAGGACGCCGAGCGACAGAGCCTCCGCGACCCGGTCCACCGCCTCGGCGACCGCCTTCGGCGGCAGCAGCCCCGGGCCACGGCTGCGTGCGAAGTCCGCGAACGTCTCCGCGGTCGTGTACTTCGGCCGGAAGCCCAGTGTCTCGCGCATCTGAACGGTGCTCACCACCCGTCCGTGCGTGAGCAGCCGGATCTGCTCGGGCGAGAAGTCGGTGAAACCGACCGTCCGCAGCGCCGAGCCCACCCAGGTGACCGCGGGGAGCAGCAGCGGCATCGTCGGCCGCCCCAGCCGCCGCGAGCACTGCGACAGCGTCAGCACGCCGTCACCCGCGATGTTGAAGGTACCGCTGTTGAGCGTCCCGCGGCGGGGCTCGTGGAGGGCGATCCGCAGTACGTCGATCACGTCGTCCTCATGGACGAACTGGAGCCGGGGGTCGTAGCCGAAGACCGTCGGCATCACCGGCAGCGAGAAGAACTCGGCGAGAGGCGAGTCCGCGCACGGTCCGAGGATGTTGGCGAAGCGCAGCACGCACACCGCCACGTCGGGCCGGCGGCGGGCGAAGCCGCGTACGTATCCCTCGACCTCGACGGCGTCCTTGGCGAATCCACCGCTCGGCAGCGACTTGGGCGGGGTGGTCTCCGTGAAGACCGCCGGGTCTCGGGGGGCGGAGCCGTACACGCTCGTACTCGATTTGATCACCAGCCGCTTGACGGTCGGTGACTTCTGGCAGGCGCCGAGCAGCTGCATGGTGCCGATGACGTTGGTCTCCTTGACGGCCGTGCGGCCGCCGGCGCCCAGCGGCGTCCCGGTGACGTCCATATGGACCACCGTGTCCACGGCGTGCTCGGCGAGGACCCTCGCGATCGCGGGCCGGCGGATGTCGGCACGCACGAACTCGGCCCCGCCCAGATGGTGTCCGGGCCCCTCGGCGTCGACCCCGATCACCCGGTCCACCTCGGGATCCCGCTGGATCCGCCGCACCAGACGGCCGCCGAGCTGCCGGGCCACTCCGGTGACGAGCACGACCTTGCCCAAGATCAGCGCCTTCCCTAGCTCCTGGCGTCACCGTAGCGCGTCACCGTTGCGCTGTGATGACCGCACGACGGACTTTTGCCACGTCGTGTCCACCAGTGCTCCACCTTTGCTCCGTAAGGAGTCCGTCCCGGACCCGGAGAAGCACCTCGGCCCCCCCACCGGACTGGTGGAGGGGCCGAAGGACACGCTCAGCTGCCGCTTACTTCTTGTTGCGACGCTGAACGCGGGTGCGCTTGAGCAGCTTGCGGTGCTTCTTCTTGGCCATCCGCTTACGCCGCTTCTTGATAACAGAGCCCACGACTACCCTCGCTCACTTCTCTTCACTCGGTGCGGGGCGTCTGGGCCCACACGACCTACGTCGGCCTAGCCTACCTGCCGCCGAGTGAGGGACG
Organism: Streptomyces sp. WAC00040; assembly: GCF_056835925.1. Classification (NCBI taxonomy): domain Bacteria; kingdom Bacillati; phylum Actinomycetota; class Actinomycetes; order Kitasatosporales; family Streptomycetaceae; genus Streptomyces; species Streptomyces sp. WAC00040. The sequence continues at coordinate 2,201,030 of NZ_JAKQZE010000001.1, read as the reverse complement.
TAATCCGAGGGCGGCCGTCCCTCCTCCGTTACGCGGATTCCACCCCCACGAAGGATTCGCGGAGATATTCGTGAACCGCTTGCTCCGGTACCCGGAAGGACCTCCCCACCCGAATCGCCGGCAGATGACCGCTGTGCACCAAGCGGTACACGGTCATCTTCGACACCCGCATCACCGAGGCGACTTCCGCCACGGTAAGGAACTTGACCTCGTTGAGAGGCCTCTCGCTGCCAGCATCCATGACCCACCTGTACCTTCCGCACCCGACGCGCACCGGCTTCCCCTCCGGTGACTCTTCGTCGCTGTGCGCTCACTGCCCAGACTAGGGGCGGGTGATGCGAGTGGGGAAGAGGAGCAGCGATCGGCCGCCTACTGTGACAGACACGCCCGATTGAGCACATAGCGCGCCAACGGCCGGTAGTAATCGGACCTTACGGCGTCGTCGAGCGGAACGGCGACGGAGACCTGCCCCTCCGCCTCACCGACGAACAGCGCCGGATCATCGGTGTCGGCCAGCCCGATGGCCTCGATACCCAGTTGACCTGCTCCGCATACCCAGCCGTGATCACCGACGACGAGGTCGGGCAGCCGCCGTCCGGCGTCCGCGGCCGCCCCCAGCGCGACCCTGACCGGCAGCGGGGAATGACTGTGGGCTCCCGCGCCGCCGGCGCCCGCCTCCCGGAGCCGAGCCACTCCCCGTACGTATTCGAGCCGGTACGTACGTACGCCGAACCGGGTCGTTATGTCGACACATCGCCCCTGCGCGGGTGTGAGTACGGAACACCCCGCCGCCGACAGCGCGTCTGCCAGATCGGCGTAGAAGCCGAGCAGCCGGTGCGGATGTCCGGTGCCGAACAGCACCGCCCCGCCCCGCGCGACCACCGCACCCAGCCGCTCCGCGAACGCGGCGAGCCTGCCGAGGGTCCGCTCCGGGTCGATGACGTCCGCCCCGGTCACCTGCTCGGGATCGGCCGAGACCCCGCACCTGTCCGCCATGAGGGCGATGAGGTCCCGCACGCTCCAGGCCCACCGGGGGTCCAGTCCGAGGGTGACCCGCGGATCGCGGGCGACGAACGCGCGGTAGCTCCGCAGACTCGTCTCGCGAGAGGTGGCGACATCACCGGCCAGCCGGGACGCCAGCAGATGCGCCCGCAACGCCTCGGTGCTCAACACCCTCCCGATGCTGACGCAGCAAGACACCCACCACGCGAAAACCCCGAACAACGCGCACAGTTGGCCTAACGTCCGTCAGGCACCCGGTCGACCGTCCTCAGGCCAGCAGTCCCCGCAGCGGGAAGACCGCCCGTCGCGTCGCCAGCACGGCCTGGTCCAGCCGGTCCGCGGGGTCGTAGCCCTCTTCCCAGCCGCGCCAGGTGACCGGCCACCGGCCGTCCGTCATCCGGGCCGGAGCCAGCTGCCGCGTCCGCGCGTACACCTCGTCCCGCCACGACGAGGGAATCACCGACTCGGGCTCGACCGGCTGGTGCGCCGCGATCCCCACCAGATGCGTCCACGACCGGGGGACCACGTCGACCACCGCGTAACCGCCGCCGCCGAGGGCGACCCACCGGCCGCCCTCCACATGCTCGTGCGCCAGGGCGTGGCACGCCTCCTGGACGGCGCGCTGCGCATCGAGCGACACCGCCAGGTGCGCCAGCGGGTCCTCGAAGTGTGTGTCCGCCCCGTGCTGTGTCACCAGGATCTGCGGCCGGAAGTCGGCCAGCAGTTCGGGCACGACCGCGTGGAAGGCCCGCAGCCAGCCCTGGTCCCCCGTGCCCGCAGGCAGCGCCACGTTGACCGCGGAGCCCTCCGCGGGACCGGCCCCGCCCGTCTCCTCCGGCCGGCCGGTCTGTGGGAACAGGGTCTGCGGGTGCTCGTGCAGCGACACCGTCAGGACCCGCGGGTCGTCCCAGAACGCCGCCTGCACGCCGTCCCCGTGATGGACGTCCACGTCGACGTAGGCCACGCGTTCCGCGCCGAGCTCGAGCAGCCGCGCGATGGCCAGCGACGCGTCGTTGTAGATGCAGAACCCGGAGGCGCTCCCCGGCATCGCGTGGTGCAGCCCGCCGGCGAAGTTGACCGCATGATCGGCCTCTCCGCGCCACACGGACTCCGCCGCGCCGACGGACTGCCCGGCGATCAGCGCCGACGCCTCGTGCATCCCCTCGAACGCCGGGTCGTCGACCGTGCCGAGCCCGTACGACTGGTCCGCGGCCTTCGGGTCGGCCGAAGCCGCCCGCACCGCGTCCACGTAGTCCTCCCGGTGCACGAGCCGCAGCGTCGACTCCCCGGCCGGCCTGGCTGCGACCACCCGCATCGCCCGGTCGAGCCCGTAGGCCCGCACCAGCCCCATGGTCAGTGCGAGCCGCACCGGATCCATCGGATGGCCGGAACCGAAGTCATACCCGGTTACCGCCTCGTCCCACATCAGCAATCCGCGGCCGCTCATGCCCGACACCGTATCGGGCGCTCCCGTCGCCGAACGATCCGGCGTACACCAGCGTCAACAACACGAGTGCCATCGGTACGAGCATCGCCCCGCGGTAGCTCCAGGCGTCCCCCAGCGCCCCGACCAAGGGCGACCCGATGAGGAAGCCGACATAGTTGAAGACGTTCAGCCGCGCCACGGCCGCGTCGCTCCGGCCCTCGAACAGCCGGCCCGCGGCCGCGAAGGTCTGCGGCACGATCACGCACAGGCCGAGCCCCAGCACCGTGAAGCCCGCCATGCCCGTCCACGCCCCCGGTGCGGCCGCCACCACGGCGAACCCGGCCGCCGCCAGCACCGCCCCGCACCGGACGACGGCCACGGCCCCGAAGCGCCGCACCCCGAGGTCCCCGACGGCCCGGCCCACCAGCGTCGTCACCATGTAGGCGTTGTACGGGACGGTGGCCAGCTCCTCCGAGCTGCCGAGGACGTCCTGCAGATATTTGGCGCTCCAGTTGGAGACGGTCGAGTCGCCGATGTACGCGAAGGTCATCACCAGCGCGAGCGGCAGCAGCATCCTGAACGCCACCCGGCCGCCGTCGCCGACCGCCCTGTCCTTGCCGCCGTCGCCGGTATCCGGGCGGCCCGGCGGGCGCTCCCCGCCGTAGTACCACCGGCTGCCCACCAGCGCCGCGGGCACCAGCACCACGACCACCGGGAAGTAGGAGACGACGAGCGCCAGGTCCCAGTGCGCGCCCGCCCAGGCGAGCGAGGCTCCGACGATCCCGCCGAGGCTGTACGCCGCATGGAAGCCGAGCATGATGCTGCGCCCGTACACCGCCTGGAGCCCTACGCCCAGCATGTTCATCGACGCGTCGAGCGCGCCCACCGACAGTCCGAACACCCCGAGTGCGACGGCCACGTGCCACATCTCGTCGCCCGCGGCCACACCGAGCAGCGCGAGCAGCACCACCGGCTGGGCCCAGCGCAGCACCGCACTCACGGGCGCCCGCCGCACGATCCGCTCGGTCAGCACGCTGCCCACCCCGGCAAGGACGGGCACCGCCGCGAGGAACAACGGCAGCAGGGCGTCGGATATCCCGTACCGCTCCTGGATGGCGGGTATTCGGGTCACGAGGAGAGCGAACGCGACACCCTGCGAGAAGAAGCTGAACGCGAGGGAGGTGCGCCCGTGGCGCAACCGCGGTTCTGTCATGGCCGCACAGCGTAGGCCCGGTCCCTACCGGGTGGTAGACGCGTCACACGGGCAGCGTCGTACGAGCCGCTTCACCGCGAACGGCGCCGCCGACCTGCCGGCGTCGTCCGGGCAGCGTTCACGCGAGCAGTGCGGGCAGCTCCGCCATGGTGGCGAAGTGTCCGTCGGCGCCCGCCAGTTCGGCCGCAGGGGTCATGGCCGTGAATCCGTACACGTCCATCCCGGCCGCGAGCGCCGCCTGCACGCCGAGACGGCTGTCCTCGACGACCACGCACCGCTCGGGCGCCACACCCATCCGCTCGGCGGCATGGAGGAACAGGTCGGGTGCGGGCTTGCCCCTGCCGACGTCCTGCGCGCTGAAGACGGTCCCTTCCCTGAACCACCGGTCGAGTCCGGTCGTGCGGTGCCCGATCCGGATGCGCTCATGACTGCCGGACGACGCGACGCAGTAGGGGACGGCATCGGCGCGGAGCTTCTCGAGCACTTCGGTCACCCCGTCGACAGCCGCCAACTCCCCTTCGAACGCGGCGAAGACGCGGGCATGGAACGTGTCGTCGAAGTCCGCCGGCAGGTCCTGCCCGGTCCGCTCCCGGACGACGTCGTGCACCCGGTGCATCGCGGCGCCCATGTAGTCCCGCAGGGACTCCTCGTACGTGGTGGGGTGTCCCAGCTCGGTGAGATAGGCGGCCAGGAGGGTGTTGGACAGGGGCTCGCTGTCGACGAGCACTCCGTCGTTGTCGAAGATGACGAGGTCATAGCGCATGCGGCCGACCTTAATCGACCCTGAACGCAGGAAAGCCCCGCACCAGAGGTGCGGGGCTTTCCCACAATGATTGTTCGGCGGCGTCCTACTCTCCCACAGGGTCCCCCCTGCAGTACCATCGGCGCTGAAAGGCTTAGCTTCCGGGTTCGGAATGTAACCGGGCGTTTCCCTAACGCAATGACCACCGAAACACTATGAAGTTGGAACTCAAGCCGACAAGGCGAGTTCGTTACTTCAGAACTAACACAGTGGACGCGAGCAACTGAGGACAAGCCCTCGGCCTATTAGTACCGGTCAACTCCACCCCTTACAGGGCTTCCATATCCGGCCTATCAACCCAGTCGTCTACTGGGAGCCTTACCCTCTCAAGGAGGTGGGAGTCCTCATCTCGAAGCAGGCTTCCCGCTTAGATGCTTTCAGCGGTTATCCTTTCCGAACGTAGCCAACCAGCCATGCCCTTGGCAGGACAACTGGCACACCAGAGGTTCGTCCGTCCCGGTCCTCTCGTACTAGGGACAGCCCTTCTCAAGACTCCTACGCGCACAGCGGATAGGGACCGAACTGTCTCACGACGTTCTAAACCCAGCTCGCGTACCGCTTTAATGGGCGAACAGCCCAACCCTTGGGACCGACTCCAGCCCCAGGATGCGACGAGCCGACATCGAGGTGCCAAACCATCCCGTCGATATGGACTCTTGGGGAAGATCAGCCTGTTATCCCCGGGGTACCTTTTATCCGTTGAGCGACGGCGCTTCCACAAGCCACCGCCGGATCACTAGTCCCGACTTTCGTCCCTGCTCGACCCGTCGGTCTCACAGTCAAGCTCCCTTGTGCACTTACACTCAACACCTGATTGCCAACCAGGCTGAGGGAACCTTTGGGCGCCTCCGTTACCCTTTGGGAGGCAACCGCCCCAGTTAAACTACCCATCAGACACTGTCCCTGATCCGGATCACGGACCCAGGTTAGACATCCAGCACGACCAGAGTGGTATTTCAACGACGACTCCACCTGAACTGGCGTCCAAGCTTCACAGTCTCCCACCTATCCTACACAAGCCGAACCGAACACCAATATCAAACTGTAGTAAAGGTCCCGGGGTCTTTCCGTCCTGCTGCGCGAAACGAGCATCTTTACTCGTAGTGCAATTTCACCGGGCCTATGGTTGAGACAGTCGAGAAGTCGTTACGCCATTCGTGCAGGTCGGAACTTACCCGACAAGGAATTTCGCTACCTTAGGATGGTTATAGTTACCACCGCCGTTTACTGGCGCTTAAGTTCTCAGCTTCGCCACCCCGAAGAGTGACTAACCGGTCCCCTTAACGTTCCAGCACCGGGCAGGCGTCAGTCCGTATACATCGCCTTACGGCTTCGCACGGACCTGTGTTTTTAGTAAACAGTCGCTTCTCGCTGGTCTCTGCGGCCACCCCCAGCTCACCGAGTAAATCGGATCACCAGTGATGGCCCCCCTTCTCCCGAAGTTACGGGGGCATTTTGCCGAGTTCCTTAACCATAGTTCACCCGAACGCCTCGGTATTCTCTACCTGACCACCTGAGTCGGTTTAGGGTACGGGCCGCCATGAAACTCGCTAGAGGCTTTTCTCGACAGCATAGGATCATCCACTTCACCACAATCGGCTCGGCATCAGGTCTCAGACTATGTGTGAGGCGGATTTGCCTACCCCACGTCCTACACCCTTACCCCGGGACAACCACCGCCCGGGCTGGACTACCTTCCTGCGTCACCCCATCGCTTACCTACTACAAGTCTGGTTCGTCGGCTCCACCACTCCGACCTCGTCCGAAGACTCAGCCGGCGGCTTCACGGACTTAGCATCGCCTGATTCGATATTGGGCGTTTCAAAGCGGGTACCGGAATATCAACCGGTTGTCCATCGACTACGCCTGTCGGCCTCGCCTTAGGTCCCGACTTACCCTGGGCAGATCAGCTTGACCCAGGAACCCTTAGTCAATCGGCGCACACGTTTCTCACGTGTGTATCGCTACTCATGCCTGCATTCTCACTCGTGAACCGTCCACAACTCGCTTCCGCGGCTGCTTCACCCGGCACACGACGCTCCCCTACCCATCCCAGCGGGCGTTGGCCCTCATGCTGGAATGACACGACTTCGGCGGTACGCTTGAGCCCCGCTACATTGTCGGCGCGGAATCACTTGACCAGTGAGCTATTACGCACTCTTTCAAGGGTGGCTGCTTCTAAGCCAACCTCCTGGTTGTCTCTGCGACTCCACATCCTTTCCCACTTAGCGTACGCTTAGGGGCCTTAGTCGATGCTCTGGGCTGTTTCCCTCTCGACCATGGAGCTTATCCCCCACAGTCTCACTGCCGCGCTCTCACTTACCGGCATTCGGAGTTTGGCTAAGGTCAGTAACCCGGTAGGGCCCATCGCCTATCCAGTGCTCTACCTCCGGCAAGAAACACACGACGCTGCACCTAAATGCATTTCGGGGAGAACCAGCTATCACGGAGTTTGATTGGCCTTTCACCCCTAACCACAGGTCATCCCCCAGGTTTTCAACCCTGGTGGGTTCGGTCCTCCACGAAGTCTTACCTCCGCTTCAACCTGCCCATGGCTAGATCACTCCGCTTCGGGTCTAGAGCGTGCAACTCGATCGCCCTGTTCGGACTCGCTTTCGCTACGGCTTCCCCACACGGGTTAACCTCGCTACACACCGCTAACTCGCAGGCTCATTCTTCAAAAGGCACGCAGTCACGACTGCATGTGCAAGCACATACAGCGACGCTCCCACGGCTTGTAGGCACACGGTTTCAGGTACTATTTCACTCCGCTCCCGCGGTACTTTTCACCATTCCCTCACGGTACTATCCGCTATCGGTCACCAGGGAATATTTAGGCTTAGCGGGTGGTCCCGCCAGATTCACACGGGATTTCTCGGGCCCCGTGCTACTTGGGTGTCTCTCAAACGAGCCGCATGAATTTCAGCTACGGGGGTCTTACCCTCTACGCCGGACCTTTCGCATGTCCTTCGCCTATTCATACGGTTTCTGACTCGTCTCATTGCCGGCAGACAATGAAAGAGAGATCCCACAACCCCGTATGCGCAACCCCTGCCGGGTATCACACGCATACGGTTTGGCCTCATCCGGTTTCGCTCGCCACTACTCCCGGAATCACGGTTGTTTTCTCTTCCTGAGGGTACTGAGATGTTTCACTTCCCCTCGTTCCCTCCACACTGCCTATGTGTTCAGCAGCGGGTGACAGCCCATGACGACTGCCGGGTTTCCCCATTCGGAAACCCCCGGATCAAAGCCTGGTTGACGGCTCCCCGGGGACTATCGTGGCCTCCCACGTCCTTCATCGGTTCCTGGTGCCAAGGCATCCACCGTGCGCCCTTAAAAACTTGGCCACAGATGCTCGCGTCCACTGTGTAGTTCTCAAGCAACGACCAGCCACCCATCACCCCACCCTTTTCAAGGTGAGTTCACTGGGGCCGGCATCCCGAAGGACGAGCAACGCTCGCACCCTCAGACACCCAACAGTGTGCCCGGAACAGTCCCGGATGGTGATCACGTTCCACGCCGAAGCAGTACTGGTGAATTCATCCATCAACTGTGCCGAATAATCAACGTTCCACCCATGAGCAACCGTGCGAGTCATTCGCTCGCAGTCGGCCATGTGCTCCTTAGAAAGGAGGTGATCCAGCCGCACCTTCCGGTACGGCTACCTTGTTACGACTTCGTCCCAATCGCCAGTCCCACCTTCGACAGCTCCCTCCCACAAGGGGTTGGGCCACCGGCTTCGGGTGTTACCGACTTTCGTGACGTGACGGGCGGTGTGTACAAGGCCCGGGAACGTATTCACCGCAGCAATGCTGATCTGCGATTACTAGCAACTCCGACTTCATGGGGTCGAGTTGCAGACCCCAATCCGAACTGAGACCGGCTTTTTGAGATTCGCTCCGCCTCACGGCTTCGCAGCTCTTTGTACCGGCCATTGTAGCACGTGTGCAGCCCAAGACATAAGGGGCATGATGACTTGACGTCGTCCCCACCTTCCTCCGAGTTGACCCCGGCAGTCTCCTGTGAGTCCCCATCACCCCGAAGGGCATGCTGGCAACACAGAACAAGGGTTGCGCTCGTTGCGGGACTTAACCCAACATCTCACGACACGAGCTGACGACAGCCATGCACCACCTGTATACCGACCACAAGGGGGGCACCATCTCTGATGCTTTCCGGTATATGTCAAGCCTTGGTAAGGTTCTTCGCGTTGCGTCGAATTAAGCCACATGCTCCGCTGCTTGTGCGGGCCCCCGTCAATTCCTTTGAGTTTTAGCCTTGCGGCCGTACTCCCCAGGCGGGGAACTTAATGCGTTAGCTGCGGCACCGACGACGTGGAATGTCGCCAACACCTAGTTCCCAACGTTTACGGCGTGGACTACCAGGGTATCTAATCCTGTTCGCTCCCCACGCTTTCGCTCCTCAGCGTCAGTAATGGCCCAGAGATCCGCCTTCGCCACCGGTGTTCCTCCTGATATCTGCGCATTTCACCGCTACACCAGGAATTCCGATCTCCCCTACCACACTCTAGCCTGCCCGTATCGAATGCAGACCCGGGGTTAAGCCCCGGGCTTTCACATCCGACGCGACAAGCCGCCTACGAGCTCTTTACGCCCAATAATTCCGGACAACGCTTGCGCCCTACGTATTACCGCGGCTGCTGGCACGTAGTTAGCCGGCGCTTCTTCTGCAGGTACCGTCACTTTCGCTTCTTCCCTGCTGAAAGAGGTTTACAACCCGAAGGCCGTCATCCCTCACGCGGCGTCGCTGCATCAGGCTTTCGCCCATTGTGCAATATTCCCCACTGCTGCCTCCCGTAGGAGTCTGGGCCGTGTCTCAGTCCCAGTGTGGCCGGTCGCCCTCTCAGGCCGGCTACCCGTCGTCGCCTTGGTAGGCCATCACCCCACCAACAAGCTGATAGGCCGCGGGCTCATCCTTCACCGCCGGAGCTTTCAACCGCAGACCATGCGATCCGCAGTGTTATCCGGTATTAGACCCCGTTTCCAGGGCTTGTCCCAGAGTGAAGGGCAGATTGCCCACGTGTTACTCACCCGTTCGCCACTAATCCCCTCCCGAAGGAGGTTCATCGTTCGACTTGCATGTGTTAAGCACGCCGCCAGCGTTCGTCCTGAGCCAGGATCAAACTCTCCATGAATGTTTACCCGTGATCGGGTGCACATCCGAAGAGCGGAACAACCGGTCGGAATAAGACCGGTCGTTCACAGCGTCCTCGCTGTGATTGCCACCCCGCAAGCGGGATGGACTTTTTCAAAGGAACCTCGACCATCCGAAGATGGACGGGGTATCAACATATCTGGCGTTGATTTTTGGCACACTGTTGAGTTCTCAAGGAACGGACGCTTCCTTTGTACTCACCCTCTTCGGGCTTTCCTCCGGGCGCTTCCCTTCGGTCTTGCGTTTCCGACTCTATCAGATCTTTCCGATCCGATTTCCTCGGTGTGCTTTCCGGCCTTCCGGCGGTTCCGACTCTATCAGACTCTTTCGGGCCTGATTCCCGGTCAGCGGGAGTTGCCTTCCCGGCTGTTGGGCCGTTCCGACGAGTGAGACTTTAGCGGAATCCCCCGCCCCGAAGCTAATCGGGGCCGGCGTCCTTTCGAACGTGGATTCTTCATTTCGCAAAGGCGCACGAAAGACAGACGACACAGAATGCCGTTCATCGAAGTGGGTCTTACGGAATGGCTGTCCGGGGCCGACCGGGGTCGGTGCTCACGTCGGACAACTCGGAGAACACTACGGATGCCGGTACCTGATGTCAACCCGCCCCCTGGCGGCCCCTGGCGGCGTACTGTTGGGCCCATGACATCGCGCATGTGCCTCCACCAGTGGTGGGCCGCCTGACGGCGGCCGGCGCCTTCGCATGCACCCACGGCCGCCGCCTCGGCGGCCGTTCGCGTATCTCCCTCCGGGAGCCCGGCCGCTGAGCGCGGCGGCTTCGATCAGGAGACGGAGAACGGGATGAAGCGGATCTTCAGCGGGATCAAGCCGACAGGGCATCTGACCCTCGGAAACTACCTGGGCGCGATGCGCAGGTGGGTCGAGGTGGACCAGCACCAGGCCGAAGCGCTGTTCAGCGTGGTCGACCTGCACGCGCTCACGGTCGAGCACGACCCGGCGCGGGTGCGCAGACTCAGTCGCCAGGCCGCGACTCTGATGCTGGCGGCCGGCCTGAACCCTGATCTGTGCACCGTCTTCGTGCAGAGCCACGTGGACGAGCACGCTCGGCTGTCGTACCTCCTCGAGTGCACGGCCACCGACGGCGAGCTGCGGCGCATGATCCAGTACAAGGAGAAGAGCGTCCGGGCACACGCGGCCGGGCAGAGCGTGCGGCTGTCGCTGCTCACCTATCCGGCGCTGATGGCGGCGGACATCCTGGCCTACCAGGCGGACGACGTGCCGGTGGGTGACGACCAGACGCAGCATGTGGAGCTGACCCGCGACCTGGCGGTGCGGTTCAACCAGCGCTACGGGCACACCTTCACCGTCCCCCGGGCCACGGCCCCGCCGGTCGCGGCCCGGGTCATGGACCTTCAGGACCCCATGTCGAAGATGGGGAAGTCGCACGACTCCGGGGCTGGGATCGTCTACCTGCTGGACGAGGCCGACGTGGTGCGCAAGAAGATCATGCGGGCTGTCACGGACAGCGGGCATGACGTCGAGTACGACCCCGGCACCCGGCCCGGCGTCGCGAATCTGCTCGAGATCCTCTCGGCCTGCTCCGGCGAGAGCCCCAGGGAGCTGGCCGGTGCGTATCAGTCGTACGGGGCCTTGAAGAAGGACACGGCCGAGGCGGTACTCGAGGTGCTGAGGCCGATCAGGGAGCGGCACGCCGAGCTCGCGGCCGATCCGGGACACGTCGACGAGGTGCTGAGGAAGGGAGCGGAACGGGCCAGGGGCATGGCCCGTCCGACGGTGGACGCCGCCTACCGGGCGATCGGACTGCTGCCGGCTGCATGACGGACGCGGAACACGGAGAACCGCGGCGGGCCGGTCAGCCGTTGCCGGAGGCCAGTTCGCGGCTGCGGTCGCGGGCGGCCTCGAGAGCGGCGATCAGGGCCGCGCGTACGCCGTGGTTCTCCAGTTCGCGGATGGCGCTGATGGTGGTGCCCGCCGGCGAGGTGACCGCTTCCCGCAGTTTCACCGGGTGCTCGCCGCTGTCCCTGAGCATCACGGCCGCGCCGATGGCGGCCTGGACGATCAGATCGTGGGCCTGGGCGCGCGGAAGGCCGAGCAGGATTCCCGCGTCCGTCATGGCCTCGACGAGGAAGTAGAAGTACGCCGGACCCGAGCCGGAGAGGGCCGTCGCCGCGTCCTGCTGCGACTCGGGGACGCGCAGCGTCTTGCCCACACCGCCGAAGATCTCCTCGGCATGGGCGACGTGGTCGCCCGTGGCATGGCTGCCGGCGGAGATCACGGACATGCCCTCGTCCACGAGCACAGGGGTGTTGGGCATGACCCGGACCACGGGTGTGCCCGCGGCCAGGCGCTCCTCGATGAAGGACGTGGTGATACCGGCCGCCGCACTGATGACGAGTCGGTCCGCGGTGATGTGCGGGCCGAGCTCGTCGAGGAGCTTGCCCATGTCCTGCGGCTTGACGGCGAGGATCAGGGTGTCGGCACGCTTGGCGGCTTCCGCGTTGGTGACGGGCTCGACGCCGTACCGGGTGCGCAGTTCGTCGGCGCGGTCGGTGCGACGGGTGGTGACCAGCAGGTCCGCGGGGCGCCAGCCCGCACGGATCATGCCGCTGAGCAGCGCTTCACCGATCTTGCCCGTACCGAGGACTGCGACTGTCTGGGTCATGGCTGAAGTTCACCTCGCCGGTGGGGATACGTGCGCACATCCTGTCACCGGAGGCGGGCTCGTGCCGTGGTCGTCCGAGTGTCGGTACGGGCGCTGCCCGTGGTGGCGGTGGTCAGGCGGTGCGGCGGCGCAGGGTGGCGGCGCCGAGGGCGAGGACGACCAGCGCGCAGAGTGCGACGACCAGGACGTCCCGCACGAAGTCGCCGGTGACGTCGGGATGGCGCAGGACCTCGCTCATGGCGTCGACGGCGTAGGACATGGGGAGCACGTCGGAAATTGCTTCGAGGACGGGCTGCATCGTGTCGCGGGGTGCGAACAGGCCGCACAGCAGCAGCTGGGGGAAGATCACGGCCGGCATGAACTGGACCGCCTGGAACTCGGAGGCGGCGAAGGCGGAGACGAACAGTCCGAGCGCCGTGCCCAGCAACGCGTCGAGCAGCGCGACGAGGAGCAGCAGCCAGGGCGAGCCGACGACGTCGAGGCCGAGGACCCAGAGGGCGAGTCCGGTGGCGAGCAGTGACTGGATCACTGCGACGAGACCGAAGGCGAGTGCGTAGCCGGCGATGAGGTCGGCCTTGCCGAGCGGCATGGCGAGGAGTCGTTCCAGGGTGCCGGAGGTGCGTTCGCGCAGGGTGGCGATGGAGGTCACCAGGAACATGGTGATCAGCGGGAAGATGCCGAGCAGCGAGGCGCCGATGGAGTCGAAGGTACCGGGGCTGCCGTCGAAGACGAATCGGAGCAGGAAGAGCATCAGGCACGGCACGAGCAGCATCAGGGCGATGGAGCGGGGGTCGTGGCGGAGCTGCCGCAGGACCCGTGCGGAGGTCGCGAGGGTGCGGGACACGGAGGGCGCGAGGGCCGGCCGCGGAAGGGTGGCGGGATTCGGGCGGGAGCTCATCGGCGGCTCTCCTGAAGGGCCTCGGCCTCGTCCACGAGGTGGAGGAAGGCCTGTTCGACGGTTTCCGAGCGGGTGCGGACGCGCAGGTCGTCCGGGGCGTCCTCGGCGAGGATCTCCCCTTCGCGCATGAGGAGGAGGCGGTGACAGCGTTCGGCCTCGTCCATCACGTGGGAGGAGACGAGGATTGTCGCTCCGCGTTCGCCGGCGAGGCGGTGGAAGAGGTCCCACAGGTCGCGGCGGAGGACGGGGTCGAGGCCGACGGTGGGCTCGTCGAGGACGAGCACCTCAGGGGTGCCCAGCAGGGCGACCGCGAGCGAGACCCGGCTGCGCTGGCCGCCGGAGAGCCGTCCGGCGAGCGAGTCGGCGTGCGAGGCGAGATCGACGTCCTCGACGGCTCGCGTGACGTACTCGCGGCGGGCGTCGCGGTTGCGGCGGCCCGGGAGGAGGATGGAGGCGAAGTAGTCGAGGTTCTGCCGGACGGTGAGGTCGTCGTAGACGGACGGGGCCTGGGTGACGTAGCCGATGCGGGAGCGGAGCTCGGCGGCGCCGGCGGGTCGGCCGAGGATCTCGAGGGTGCCGCCGACCTTGGCCTGGGTGCCGACGACCGCGCGCATCAGCGTCGACTTCCCGCAGCCGGAAGGCCCGAGGAGCCCGGTGATGCGGCCGGACAGGACCGAGAAATCGAGGCCGCGCAGGACGGTGCGGTCTCCTCGCAGCACGGTGAGGCCGCGGGCGACGACGGCGACGCCAGATGAATTCATCATGTGATGAATAATGCTCCGGCCGATACGGGCCGTCAAGCACGAACGCCCGGCCGCACCCCTGTAGGGGCATGACCGGGCGTTCGTGTGACTGTCGCGTCAGCGGCGCTTGGGGCGGCCCTTCGTCCCGCGGGCGGCCGGGTTGCCCGAGCGGGTGCCGCGGCGCTTCTCGTACTGCCTGAGCGCCGACTCGTACTCGGCGCGGCGCAGCTTTTCGCCCGGCGCCTCAATGAGGCAACGCAGGGCGTACGCGATGAGCGAGCCGATGAAGCCGATCGTCTTGAGGCTGCGCAGCGAGTCCTCCGACGGCGAGCCGTCGGGCCGGCGGGAGAAGCTCTCCCAGGTCTTGCGGAACGCTATGGCGCTGCACACCGCGAACATCACGACGACGAGGACGTTCACGAAGCTGCCGACCTCGGCGATGGCCAGCCCTTGATAGGCGAAGCGCAGGAGCAGGGCGGCCGCGAAGGCCGTGATCAGCGAGCCGGCGGCGACAGCGGCCCGGCGCAGCCCGTACCCCCCGTCGTGGCCGACCCATGTCGTGCCGAAGAAACGGATGGGCTCGGGCTCCGGGCCGCCGCCGCTCGCCGTCGGGTTCTCGCTCTGCTCGCTCACGGGGTCGATTATCCCCGTACGCGGGCGGAGGGTCAGGCGCAGCGCCGGGCGACGTAACCGTCGCTGCCGGTCTGCACGTACGCGTCCGCGACGAACTCGCCGTTGGCGATGTTGTCCCAGATGTTGCTCGTGCCGTAGGTGCCGGTGACGGTCTCGCCGGCCTTCTGGCAGTTGATCGGGACGGTGGCGCCGTACGGCAGGATCCTGACCAGCCGGTAGTCGGTCCCCGGCCCGCTGCGCACATTGAGACGCACGCCGGGGGCGACCGGGTAGCGCTTGACCGTCATGGTGCCGACCGATTCGGCCTCGGTCGCGTCCGCCTCGGCGGCCGCGTTCCCGGCCGCTGTGTTCTGAGCCTCTTCAAGAGCCATCGGACTTCCCCCCGTTGACATGGACGATTGGAGTTGCGCCGCGCGCAGGCTAGCAAGCCATGGCTGGATCGCAAGCATCATCGACTAGGCTCCGTGCGTCGCGCGTGCGCACCATCAGACGGGGGTGGGAGATGCCACCGCTGCGCAGCACCGGGCCGTTCCCGGAAGCGGAGCATCCGGAATATGCAGGGCAGTACCGCCTCGAGGCGGTATTGGGCAACGGCGGGATGGGCGTCGTCCATCTGGCCGCCTCCGCCTCGGGTCTACGGCTCGCGGTCAAGGTCATCCATGCCGAGCACGCCCTGGACCCGGAGTTCAGAGCGCGTTTCCGCCAAGAGGTCGCCGCCGCCCGACGGGTCAGCGGAGCTTTCACCGCGCCGGTCGTCGACGCCGACCCGGACGCCGGCCGGCCCTGGATGGCCACCTTGTTCATCGAGGGCCCGACCCTCGCGGACCGGGTGAAACGGAACGGCCCGCTGAATCCGGCCGAACTCGTGCGGGCGGGCGCCGGGCTCGCGGAGGCGCTCCGCGACATCCACCGGGCCGGCGTGGTGCACCGCGATCTCAAACCCAGCAACGTGCTGCTGGCCGCGGACGGGCCGAAAGTCATCGACTTCGGCATCTCGCGTCCCGCCGACAGCGATCTGCGCACCGAGACCGGAAAACTGATCGGCACACCGCCGTTCATGGCACCCGAGCAGTTCCAGCGGCCCCGCGAGGTCGGGCCGGCAGCGGATGTGTTCGCGCTGGGCGCGGTGCTCGTCCACGCGGCGACCGGGCGCGGGCCGTTCGACTCCGACAGCCCGTACATCGTGGCGTACCAGGTCGTGCACAACGAGCCGGACCTGACGGGTGTGCCGGAGCGGCTCGTACCGCTGGTGGCGCGGTGTCTGGCGAAGGACCCGCAGGCGCGGCCGACGCCGTACGAGCTGATGGTGGCGCTGCGGGCGTCCTCGCCGTCCTCCGCGTACGACACCCAGGCGTACATACCGGCGCAGCGCGATCCCGCTCCCGGTGAGATCCGCGCGGCCGTGCCGGAACCGTCCGCGGGCTCCGATCCGGCCGGCGACCCACCCGCCGCCGCTTCCCCCGCGCGCCGGGCCAAAAGGCGCTGGGCCGTCGCCGTCGCCGCGGTCGCCGTACTCGCCGCCGCCGGCACCGCCGCCGTCGTCCCGGACGACGGCTCCCCCGCCGGCGGGCGCACCACGCCCTCCGCCGAACAGCGCTTCCGCCCGTGGAACGTCCCCCTGCGGGACGGCGCCGTCTCCGGTGTCCCCGTGTGCACGGCCGGCGACGGCGACGCCCTCTACTGTGCGGCCCCCGGCGTCGGGACCACCCGGCTGGACCCGGCCGACGGCTCGACGGTCTGGACGGCGGAGGACCGGGCCGCCGGTGACGCCGCCGCGCAGAGCGACGAGGGCCTGGCGCCCCACCCCGCCGGCGGACTGCTGCACATGGTGACGCGCGACGGTGACCGCTACCAGGCGCTCGACCCGGGGACGGGCGAGGTGCGCCGGGAGCTGGACGCGTCCGGACATCCGACCGTACGAGTCGTCGGCGACACCGTCCTGCTGGTGTCGGACGCCGGGACGGTCCGGGCGATCGACGCGACCACCGGCGAGGAGCGCTGGCGGAAGCGGCACGGCGGGCCCGGTACCCAGTGGCTGTCCGACCCGGGCGGCGACGGCCCGGCGCTCGCCGCCACGCCGTCGGCGAGTGGGACCTCGACCCTCGTCAGCGCCGTCGGCCCCATGAGCGGCGAGCTGCTGTGGACCGAACGCGTGCCGGGTTCGCTGACGCCGGTAACGCTCGCCGGCGGCGTGCTGTATCTCCTCTCGGCCGGCACCGACGGCTTCACCGGCGCGGTCGTCACGATCGACACCGCGACCGACGGCCGGGCCGTGCGCACCATGCCCCTGACCGTCCCGGTCGACCAGGCGCAGGCGACGGTCGCGGGGAGGACCGTCTACATCTCCGGTTCCGGCGGCTCGCTCCTCGCGTTGGACACGGCCCGGCCGGGTACCGACGGTCCCGAGCTGTGGCGCCTGGAGACCGGGGTCGCCCACCTTTCGCGCCCGGTCACCGACGGACGGGCGGTCTACCTGTCCGCCGCCGACGGGCGGCTGCTCGCCGTCGACGCGCGGCTCGGCAGGATCACCGGCCAGACGGGCCTGCGGATGTCCGACGACGGTTCGACCTTCTCCGCGCTGCTGCCCGCACCCGTCACCGTGGACGGCAAGGTGTACGCCAGCGCCCCGGACGGCTCCGTCTTCGCCGTGGACGCGAAGGACCCGGCGCGCTGGTGAGCGCACCGGGTCCGCGAGCAGTCGGGCGGCGGGTCAGCCCAGCTTGGACACGTCCCTGACAGCGCCCCTGTCGGCGCTCGTCGCCATCGCGGCGTAGGCGCGCAGGGCGGCGGACACCTTGCGTTCCCGCGACTTGGGGGCGTAGACGCCGTTCAGGGCCTCGCGCCGGGCCGCCAGCGTGGCCTCATCGACGAGGAGTTCGATGGTGCGGCCCGGGATGTCGATGCGGATACGGTCGCCGTCCTCGACGAGCGCGATCGTGCCGCCGGAGGCCGCCTCCGGGGAGGCGTGGCCGATCGACAGGCCCGAGGTGCCGCCGGAGAACCGGCCGTCGGTGATCAGGGCGCAGGTCTTGCCGAGGCCGCGGCCCTTGAGGAAGGACGTCGGGTAGAGCATCTCCTGCATGCCGGGGCCGCCCTTGGGGCCCTCGTACCGGATGACCACCACATCGCCGTGGGTGACCTCCTTCTTGAGGATCTTGTCGACGGCCTCTTCCTGCGACTCGCAGACCACGGCCGGGCCCTCGAAGGTCCAGATCGACTCGTCCACGCCGGCGGTCTTCACGACACAGCCGTCGACGGCGAGGTTGCCGCGCAGCACGGCGAGTCCGCCGTCCTTGGAGTACGCGTGCTCGGCGGAGCGGATGCAGCCGTTCTCCGCGTCGTCGTCCAGCGCCTCCCAGCGCTCGGACTGGGAGAAGGCCGTGGCGGAGCGGACGCAGCCGGGCGCCGCGTGCCACAGTTCGACGGCCTCGGCGGACGGCGAACCGCCGCGCACGTCCCAGCTCTTGAGCCAGTCCGCGAGCGAGGGGCTGTGCACGGAGTGCACGTCCTCGTTCAGCATGCCGGCGCGGTGCAGCTCGCCCAGCAGGGCCGGGATGCCGCCGGCGCGGTGGACGTCCTCCATGTAGTACGTGCGGTTCTTGGCGACGTTCGGCGCGACCTTTGCCAGGCAGGGCACCCGGCGGGAGACGGCGTCGATCTCGTCGAGGCCGAACTCGACGCCCGCCTCCTGGGCGGCGGCCAGCAGGTGCAGGATCGTGTTCGTCGAGCCGCCCATGGCGATGTCGAGCGCCATGGCGTTCTCGAAGGCCGCGAAGGTGGCGACGTTACGCGGCAGGACGGACTCGTCGCCCTGCTCGTAGTACCGCTTGGTGATGTCGACGACCGTGGCGGCGGCGTTCTCGTACAGCGCCTTGCGGGCGGTGTGGGTGGCGAGGACGGAGCCGTTGCCCGGCAGGGACAGGCCGATGGCCTCGGTCAGGCAGTTCATCGAGTTGGCGGTGAACATGCCGGAACAGGAGCCGCAGGTCGGACAGGCGTTCTCCTCGATGCGGAGGATGTCCTCGTCCGAGATCTTCTCGTTGACCGCGTCCGACATGGCGTCGACCAGGTCGAGCGTGCGGACCGTGCCGTCGACGAGCGTCGCCCGGCCGGACTCCATCGGGCCGCCGGAGACGAAGACGGTCGGGATGTTCAGCCGCAGCGCGGCATTGAGCATGCCCGGGGTGATCTTGTCGCAGTTGGAGATGCAGATCAGGGCGTCCGCGCAGTGCGCCTCGACCATGTACTCGACCGAGTCGGCGATGAGGTCGCGGGAGGGCAGTGAGTAGAGCATGCCGCCGTGGCCCATGGCGATGCCGTCGTCGACGGCGATCGTGTTGAACTCGCGGGGCACGGCGCCCGCGGCCTTGATCGCCTCGGACACGATCCGGCCCACCGGGGCCAGGTGCGTGTGCCCGGGGACGAACTCGGTGAAGGAGTTGGCGACGGCGACGATCGGCTTGCCGATGTCCTCGCTCGCTACGCCCGACGCCCGCATAAGGGCGCGGGCACCCGCCATGTTGCGGCCGTGGGTGACAGTGCGGGACCTCAGCTCGGGCATCGTCGCTCGCTCCTCGTGACGGGTGTACCTGCCTCGAGCGTACGCCGCCGCTCCAAGATCTGGACAGGTTGTCCGAAATGCGGGATGCCCGGCTCAGTCCTCGGTCGGCCGTTCGATGTCCTCGGTCAGGTAGCGCTGCAGCGACGGCGCCACCATCCGCACGATCTCCTCCGGATCCACCGAGGCCAGCGGCTCCACCTGGACCACGTACCGAAGGATCACGATGCCCACCATGTGGGAGGCGGCGAGCTCGGCCCGGAAGCGCGGATCCGGTACGTCCAGCTCACCCGCCACCCGCTCCAGCAGGCGCCGCAGCACGAAGCCCCGCAGCACCTTGGCCGCCGCCTCGTGGGTCAGCGCGGAACGGACGATCGCGAGCAGGGGCGCGCGGGTCACCGGGTTCTCCCAGATGCCGATGAAGTAGCGCGCCAGGCGTTCACCGATCCCCGCCTCACCCTGGCCGAGGATCTGCGGAAGCACCATCGCCGGTTCGAAGGAGACCTCGATCGCGGCCGCGAAGACGTCGTCCTTGGTACCGAAGTAGTGGTGGACGAGCGCCGCGTCGACCCCGGCCGCCCGGGCGATCCCCCGCATCGTCGTCTTGTCGTAACCGCGCTCGGCGAACTCGGCACGGGCAGCCTCGAGGATGCGTTCCCGCGCGCCCGGCCCCTCGTCGGCCGCCTTGCGGGCCGGACGGCCGCGCCGCCTGCGTTCCTCCGTCACGGGATGCGGGAGGCCGACGCCAGGTGCAGCCGGGTGAAGGCCAGCGCCTCCGCCAGATCGGCCTCGCGTTCGGCGGCGGACATGGCGCGACGGGTGTTGACCTCGATGACGACATGGCCGTCGAAACCCGATCGCGCGAGCCGCTCCAGCAGTTCCGCGCAGGGCTGGTCGCCGCGGCCGGGCACCAGGTGCTCGTCCTTCGCGGACCCCTTGCCGTCGGCCAGGTGCACGTGGCCGAGCCGGTCGCCCATGCGGTCGACCATCGCCATGGTGTCGGTGCGGGACGTCGCGGTGTGCGAGAGGTCGATCGTGAAGTGGCGGTAGTCGTCCTTGGTGACGTCCCAGTCGGGGGCGTAGGCGAGCATCTCGCGGTCCCGGTAGCGCCACGGGTACATGTTCTCCACCGCGAACCGCACGTCCGTCTCGTCCGCCATCCGCCAGATCCCGCGGACGAAGTCGCGTGCGTACTGGCGCTGCCAGCGGAACGGCGGATGCACCACGACCGTCGACGCCCCGAGTTTTTCCGCCGCCGCCTTCGCCCGCTGGAGCTTCACCCACGGGTCCGTGGACCAGACCCGCTGGGTGATCAGCAGACACGGCGCGTGAACGGCGTGGACCGGCATCCGGTGGTAGTCGGAGAGCCGGCGGAGCGCCTCGATGTCCTGGCTCACGGGATCGGTCCACACCATGACCTCGACCCCGTCGTAGCCGAGGCGCGCGGCGACCTCGAAAGCCGTCGCCGTCGACTCCGGATAGACGGAAGCCGTCGACAGGACAACCTTCGCATCCGGGATACGCACGACTGGTTCTGCCACGGGGACAGGGTACGGGGCCGGACTAGTCGGCAGGGAGGTGATCCAGGCGGCGGAGGATCACGCCCTCACGCAGAGCCCAGGGGCAGATCTCGAGTTCGTCCGCGCCGAAGAGGTCCATCGCACCCTCCGCCACCAGCGCTCCCGCGAGGATCTGGCGGGCCCGCCCCTCCGACACGCCGGGCAGTCCGGCGCGCTGCTCGACCGTCATGGCCGCCAGCTTGGGGACCCACTCCTCCAGTGATTTACGACTCAGTTCCCTCTGCACGTACAGCCCTTCGGTCGAGCGTGCCGCGCCGGTTATCCGGGCGAGCTGCTTGAAGGTCTTGGAGGTCGCGACTATGTGGTCCGGCTTGCCGAAGCGGGTGAATTCGCCGACGACCCGGGCGATCTGGGCCCGCACATGGCGGCGCAGAGCCTTGACGTCGTGCGTGTCCGGCGGATCGCCGGGCAGCATGCCCGCGGTGAGCCGGCCCGCGCCGAGCGGCAGGGACACGGCCGCGTCGGGCTCCTCGTCCATGCCGTACGCGATCTCGAGGGAACCGCCGCCGATGTCGAGGACGAGCAGCTTCCCGGCCGACCAGCCGAACCATCGGCGGGCGGCGAGGAAGGTGAGCCGCGCCTCTTCCTCGCCGCTCAGCACCGTCAGGGTGACACCCGTCTCCTCCTTCACCCGGGCCAGCACGGCGTCCGCGTTGGTGGCCTCGCGCACCGCGGAGGTGGCGAACGCCAGCACCTCTTCGCAGCCCTTGTCCTCGGCGGCCTGGAGGGCGTCGGTGATCGTGTCGATGAGACGGTCGACGCCCTCGTCACCGATCGCCCCGTCCTCGTCGAGCAGCTCGGCGAGGCGCAGTTCCGCCTTGTGCGAGTGGGCGGGCAGCGGCCGTGCGCCGGGGTGCGCATCCACTGCCAGCAGATGCACCGTGTTCGAACCGACGTCGAGGACTCCGAGTCTCATGGGCGGAACGCTACTGCGGCCGCCCGCATACGCTGGACCCGTGCCAAAGACGAAAAAGGCGAAGCCGGGCAAAGCCAGCCCTCCGCAGAAGACCGAGACCGACGAGAAGGGCCTGGACTTCGCCCGCGCCTGGGTCGAGTTTCCCGACCCCGCCGACGACGAACAGGTCTTCCGCTGCGACCTGACCTGGCTGACATCGCGCTGGAGCTGCATCTTCGGCAGCGGCTGCCAGGGCATCCAGGCGGGGCGCGCGGACGACGGCTGCTGCACGCTGGGGGCGCACTTCTCCGACGAGGACGACGAGAAGCGCGTCGCGGAGCATGTGGCCCGTCTCACGCCGGACCTCTGGCAGTTCCACGACGTCGGCACGAGCACGGGATGGGTGCAGAAGGACGACGACGGTGAGCGTCAGACGCGGCGCTGGGAGGGCTCGTGCATCTTCCAGAACCGCCCGGGTTTCGCGGGCGGCGCCGGGTGCTCGCTGCACATCCTGGCGCTGCGCGAGGGCCGCGAGCCGCTGGAGACCAAGCCGGACGTGTGCTGGCAGCTGCCGGTGCGGCGCACCTACGAGTGGATCGACCGGCCCGACGACTCCCGCGTCCTCCAGGTGTCCATCGGTGAGTACGACCGCCGCGGATGGGGCCCCGGCGGTCACGACCTGCACTGGTGGTGCACGTCGGCGACGTCCGCGCACGGCGCCGGCGAGCCGGTGTACGTGACCTACCGCCCGGAGCTGACGGAGCTGATGGGCAAGGCGGCCTACGACGTCCTGGCCGGCCTGTGCGAGGCCCGCCTGGCGTCCTCGCTCCCCCTGGTCGCCCCCCACCCGGCCGATCCGGCCGTCTGAGACCTGCTGCGGGGTCGGGCGCACGCGCCGGTCCCGAGGGCGGCCGCCCGGCCGTGGAGCACGGGCGGGGCGGCCGCGTTCCCGGCAGCGTCGGGCCCGTGCGCCTCAGTTCGCCGGCGGCGGTGTCGCGGGCTCCGTCGGCGGGTCCGACGGGGTCGGGTCCGGCGCGGGCGACGACGGCGGGTCGGAGGGCGGCGGGCTCGACGGCGGCGGGCTCGACGGCGGTGTCGGGTCCGGCGAGGACGGGGGCGGGTCGGAGGGCGAGGTCGGGGGCGGGTCGGAGGGCGAGGTCGGGTCGGGGTCCGGCGACGACGGCGGCCTCGTGGCGTCACCGTGACCGCGGATGAAGACGACCGCCCCGGACGGATCGACGCCCACCCGTGCCCGCCACGGCCCGGCCGGCTCCCGCGAACGGTCGACGGTCACATACAGGGTGATCGTTTCGCCGGGGTCCAGCGTGCCGGACGACCGGCTCAGGTGGAGCCAGGACGCACCCGTCCAGGCCGACCAGCGGACCGGCGAGCCGCCGGACGCCGCGAGCGTGATGCGGGTGCCGTCCCCGGCCGGCTCCGCCTCGACGGTGATCCGGCCCGGCCCCACCCGGCCCGCGACGGACGGCGACGTGATCCTTTCCTCGCTGACGACCTCGACCGAGACATCGGGCGAGCTCCGGTTCGCCGTGAACCTCGGGTCCGGCGTCGTGCTCGCGTTGCCCGCGTTCTCGTAGTGGTCGTACGGGTCGGCGGCCGAGCCGCCGGCGCCCGCCCGCTCGTCCGCGCTGGCCGCGGGACCGCGGGCCTCCCCGGTCAGCGGCGCCCCTCGGTACGCGGCCCACAGGGCGAACACCGGAGCGGCCACGACCGTGGCCACGACCGTCGTCGTCACCGCCCGCGCGCGCAGCCGGCCCCGCCGCGCCGCATGGTCCTTCGGGTCCAGCGGGAAGCCCTGGGGGCCGAACCGCGGCCCTCCGGCCCGCGCCCTCGGTACGTGGAGCATCGCCATGTAGGCGGCCGCCCTGGGCGCCTCGACCAGCGGCAGCACGGCGGGGGTGACAGCGGAGCCCGGCCAGGGCCCTCCCGCGCCGGCGCGCTCGGCGGCGCGCCGGCAGCGCGGGCAGTCGTCGACGTGCCGTACGAGCTCCTGGCGCAGCGCCGCGGAGAGCAACACGCGGTTGTCGCCGGTGAGCCGGCCGACCGCGGGGCAGTTGCCCGTCTCGACGACAGCGAGCGCGGCGCGGGTCCGCTCGACCTCGCACGCGGCTGCCGCGAGCAGGTCGCGCGTGGCCGCGGGCTCCGCCCCGAGGACGGAGGCGACCTGGCCGGCGTCGAGCCCGTGCCGGACGGCGAGTTCGAGTGCCTCGCGCTGCTCGGGGGTGGTGCCGGCGGCCTCCGGCCAGGCCAGCAGGGCGAGTTCGGCGCGATGACGCTCCGCGATCCTCGGACTCGTCCCGGGATCGCGCTCCTCCGCG
This sequence comes from Streptomyces sp. WAC00040, assembly GCF_056835925.1. Taxonomy (NCBI): domain Bacteria; kingdom Bacillati; phylum Actinomycetota; class Actinomycetes; order Kitasatosporales; family Streptomycetaceae; genus Streptomyces; species Streptomyces sp. WAC00040. Next base: position 2,177,122 of record NZ_JAKQZE010000001.1, on the reverse strand, counting down.
GCGGCGGGCCGCCCGGTGTGCGCGCCGTGGCGCCTGCGCCGCTGTTCCGTCAGCCGGCGCAGGCAGGCCCACCGTGCGAGCGCGTACAGCCAGGCCTTCCGCTCGGCCGTGCCGCCGGGGCAGCGCCCCTGCTGGCGTTCGGCGATGGCGAGTACGTCACCGAGCACCGCCGTGGCCGCGTCGTGATCGCAGAGCACGGACAGGCAGTAGGTGAACAGGCCGTCCAGGTACGGCTCGTAACGTGCGGGCGGCCGCCCGGGCGACATTCGGGGGGCGCGTCGGTGCGCCCGGTGTCCGCCGGTGGTGTGGGTAGGGGATTCCAGCCTGCTGCTCGTCACTCCGTGACCGTAGGGGCAGGACCGCGACCCCTTCGCACCCCTTGAGCACTTTTAACCCCTACGGGTGAACAGTTCGCTCGAAGGGGGACAGTGGTAGTGAAATCAGGGCCGAATGCCATCCCCCTTTCGGTCGAGTCGCCGCGCTGTCGGTGGCCCCGGTTACGGTTTGCGCATGGCTGCCCGTACGAAATCCGCGAAGGACCGGCCGTCCTACCGCTGCACAGAGTGCGGCTGGACGACCGTCAAGTGGCTCGGCCGCTGCCCCGAATGCCAGGCGTGGGGCACGGTCGAGGAGTACGGCGCACCCGCCGTCCGCACGACCGCCGCCGGCCGTGTGTCCACGGCCGCGCTGCCCATCGGCCAGGTCGACGGCCGGCAGGCGACCGCCCGCTCCACCGGCGTCGACGAGCTCGACCGGGTGCTCGGCGGGGGGCTGGTGCCCGGCGCCGTCGTCCTCCTCGCGGGCGAACCCGGCGTCGGTAAGTCGACGCTGCTGCTCGACGTCGCGGCGAAGGCGGCCAGCGACGAGCACCGCACTCTCTATGTGACGGGCGAGGAGTCCGCGAGTCAGGTGCGGCTGCGCGCCGACCGGATCAAGGCGCTGCACGACCACCTCTACCTCGCCGCTGAGACCGACCTCTCGGCCGTGCTCGGCCACCTGGACGCGGTCAAGCCCTCCCTGCTGGTCCTCGACTCGGTGCAGACCGTGGCGTCCCCCGAGATCGACGGGGCCCCCGGCGGCATGGCTCAGGTCAGGGAGGTGGCGGGCGCGCTCATCCGCGCCTCCAAGGAGCGCGGCATGTCCACGCTGCTCGTCGGCCACGTCACCAAGGACGGCGCCATCGCCGGTCCCAGGCTGCTCGAGCATCTGGTGGACGTGGTGCTCTCCTTCGAGGGCGACCGGCACGCCCGGCTGCGTCTGGTCAGAGGCGTGAAGAACCGCTACGGAGCGACCGACGAGGTCGGCTGCTTCGAACTGCACGACGAGGGCATCACCGGCCTCGCGGACCCGTCCGGGCTGTTCCTCACCCGCCGCGCAGAGCCGGTCCCGGGCACGTGCCTGACGGTGACCCTGGAGGGCCGCCGCCCCCTGGTCGCCGAGGTGCAGGCCCTCACTGTCGACTCCCAGATCCCCTCCCCGCGGCGCACCACGTCCGGTCTGGAGACCTCCCGCGTGTCGATGATGCTGGCCGTGCTCGAGCAGCGCGGCCGGATCACCGCCCTCGGCAAGCGCGACATCTACAGCGCCACGGTCGGCGGGGTGAAGCTCTCCGAACCGGCCGCGGATTTGGCGATCGCGCTCGCCCTGGCCTCGGCTGCCAGCGACGTGCCCCTGCCGAAGAACCTGGTCGCGATCGGCGAGGTCGGCCTCGCGGGCGAGGTGAGGAGGGTCACGGGCGTCCAGCGCAGACTGGCGGAGGCGCACCGCCTGGGCTTCACGCACGCCTTGGTCCCCTCCGATCCGGGGAAGGTCCCACCCGGTATGAAGGTCACCGAAGTCGCCGACATGGGTGACGCCCTGAGGGTGCTGCCAAAGGGCCGTCAGAGGTCCTCCGGCGACGGCTCGCGCAGAGAGCGGGCGGAGGCCCCACGGGAGGCGGAAGCTCGCCGGTAGACTTTGCCCTGGTCTCGCCCACCCGTACGAGCCGGAGGAGTGCAGTGGCAGCCAAGGACGGGGCATCAGCACCCGGAAAGTCCGGCGGAGGCTCCGGCAACGAAGCGCTGATCCGCGCCGCCCTGAGCGCCGTCGCACCGGGCACCGCCCTGCGCGACGGACTGGAGCGCATCCTCCGGGGCAACACCGGAGGTCTGATCGTTCTCGGCATGGACAAGACCGTCGAGTCGATGTGCACCGGCGGTTTCGTGCTGGACGTGGAATTCACCGCCACCAGGTTGCGCGAGCTGTGCAAGCTGGACGGCGCGCTCATCCTCGACAAGGACATCTCCAAGATCCACCGGGCCGGGGTGCAGCTGGTCCCGGACGCCTCGATCCCCACGGAGGAGACGGGCACCCGGCACCGCACCGCGGACCGGGTCTCACGTCAGTGCGGCTTCCCGGTCGTGTCCGTGTCGCAGTCGATGCGCCTGATCGCGCTGTACGTGGACGGCGAGCGCCGGGTCCTGGAGGAGTCGGCGGCGATCCTGTCCCGCGCCAACCAGGCCCTGGCCACCCTCGAGCGCTACAAGCTCCGCCTCGACGAGGTCGCGGGCACACTGTCGGCCCTGGAGATCGAGGACCTGGTCACCGTCCGCGACGTCACCGCGGTCGCGCAGCGCCTCGAGATGGTGCGCCGCATCGCGACGGAGATCGCGGAGTACGTGGTCGAGCTGGGCACCGACGGCCGTCTGCTGGCCCTGCAGCTCGACGAGTTGATCGCGGGTGTCGAGCCGGAGCGTGAACTGGTCGTGCGCGACTACGTACCGGAGCCCACCGCGAAGCGCTCGCGCACCGTGGAGGAGGCACTCGCGGAGCTGGACGCGCTCAGCCACGGCGAGCTGCTCGAACTGCCCACCGTGGCCAGGGCGCTCGGCTACAGCGGTTCGCCGGAGACGCTCGACTCGGCTGTCTCGCCGCGCGGTTACCGGCTGCTGGCGAAGGTTCCGCGGCTGCCGGGCGCGATCATCGAGCGGCTCGTCGAGCACTTCGGCGGGCTGCAGAAGCTGCTCGCGGCGAGCGTGGACGACCTTCAGGCCGTGGACGGCGTCGGCGAGGCGCGGGCCCGCAGCGTGCGGGAGGGCCTGTCGCGGCTCGCGGAGTCCTCGATCCTCGAGCGGTACGTCTAGGTCTTTCGCCGGATCGCGGCCGTACGCCCCCCGCGCGTTGTCGTGCCCGGAACCTCCGGAGGAGCCCTGGGCTCAGACCTTGTCGAGACGGAACGAGGCCGGCAGCACCGTCGCACCCGGGAACGTCGCCTCCACCAAGTAGGTGCCCGGACCTACTGCGCCCGCCGTCGGCGTCGCGCACTGCGGCGCGCTCCGCTTGCGGTCCCACTCCACGGTGTGCGTGATCGTGGACTTCGCCGGGACCTGGAGCAGCCGGCTCCCGGCCGGGCGCGGGCAGTCCTTGGTGGACCAGACGGACTCGTCCTCGGCGTCCGTGACGGTGAACACGGCCGCCTTCGGGCCGAAGTCGGCCTTGCACGTCGTCGCTGAGGAGTTGGTGACGACGAGCCGGAACGAAGGGTTCTCCCCCGGCTCGTAGGCGACCTTCGCGCTGCGCAGCGTCAACTTCAGTGACCCCGGGGCGCAGCTCGGGAGCGTGGAACCCGCCGGTACGGGTCGGCCGGCCGAGCCGCCGACGTCCGTGCCGCCGGCGCCGCCGTCCGTGCCGCCGTCGGACGAGCCGCCGGTCGTGCCGTTCGTCGCTCCGCCGGAAGCACCGCCCGAGGAGTCGCCGGTACCGCTCGAACTCCCCGACCCGCTACCGCCGTTGTCCGCACCGGCGTCCGATTCGTCACGCCCGCCCGGCTGTTCGCTGATCGCGGGCCCCGACTGGCCGGGCCCCGGCGTGATCGAGGGAACGGGAGATGTACCCCCGGCACCCTTGTCGTCGGTGCCGCCGCCCTCTCCCGCCGAACCGACCACCCAGAGGATCAGCACCGCGATGAGCGCAACCAGCGACGCCGCGACTGCCCTCCGTCGCCAGTAGATGGAGGAGGGGAGCGGCCCGATCGGATTGCGCAGAGATCCCACGGCTCAAACTCTACGAGAGATCCGGCCCAACTCCCGCCGCACCCGCCGCCATACTTCCTAACTCTGCCGATCATCATCACGGACCCCGCCCCGCAAGGCGGTTACGTTCGTCGGGAGTGACCCTGTCCGATGGCCCCGGGTGACCGCCGACGCAGGGAAGGTACGGTCCCTGACCATGGACAGCAGCATCACCCGCGATCTCTACCGGGACATCATCGACTTCGCCCACACGACTCCTTCCTGGGTGCAGCACGTCGCCGAACTCTGGACGGAGGCGGGGCTGTTGCTCTTCGGAGTGCTGTACGTAGTGGCCTGGTGGCGGTCGCGGGCGGGCGACAACCGTGCCGTCGCCCTCGCGGTGCTCGCACCGCTCGCTACGGCCGCCGGCTACGTCGTCAGCGAGTCCCTGAAGTCGGTCGTGGACGAGGAACGCCCGTGCCGCACGGTCGCGGACGCTGCGGCGGCACTGGTGCCCTGCCCGCCGACCGGCGACTGGTCGTTCCCCAGCAACCACGCTGCGATCGCGGGCGCTGCGGCCGTCGCCCTGGCCCTCGCTCGGCCCCGGATCGCGCTGCTCACTGTGCCGATGGCCCTGCTGATGGCGTTCTCCCGGGTCTTCGTCGGCGTGCACTACCCGCACGACGTGCTGGTGGGGTTGGTGGTCGGCGCCCTCGTCGCGACCGTTTTCACCCTGGTGCTGGTCCGTGCGGCGGCGGCGCTGCTGGGCACGATGCGGATGAGCCGCACACCGCTCGTTGTCTGGTTCGCCGGCCCCGGCCAGGCACCGGCGCAGGCGGCCGCGCCGCAGGAGTACGAGCCCCGCGCTTGACACTTTCCGGGCGCCTGCGCCCTGGGGAGCGGCCCCGCTCCCGCGTGGGAGGAGCGCGCCCGGCGGCTTCCGGGCCACCTGGGCGCCACATGGCGGCACACCCGGGACCCGCCGGCCGCCGCGCCCCCGCGGCCGGCGTCGGACACGCCCCGTGGGCTTGCCCGAGCCCGTGTATGCGGCGTGCACAGCGGCGGACGTGCCAGGATCGGTGTGCCATGACTGTCACTCACGAAACCCAGACGTCCGTAGCCGTCGACCCCGCCTCCCTCCACACCCCCGTCATCGCCTGGTTCGACCAGCACGCCCGTGACCTGCCCTGGCGCCGCCCCGAAGCAGGCGCATGGGGCGTGATGGTGAGCGAGTTCATGCTGCAGCAGACCCCGGTGACGCGGGTCCTGCCCGTGTACAAGCAGTGGCTGGACCGCTGGCCGCGCCCCGCCGACCTGGCCAGGGATGCCCCCGGTGAAGCCGTCCGAGCCTGGGGCCGGCTCGGCTACCCCAGGCGGGCCCTGCGCCTGCACGGCGCCGCGCAGGCGATAACGGAGCGGCACGGCGGTGAGGTCCCGACCGACCACGCGCAGCTTCTCGCGCTGCCGGGGATCGGCGAGTACACGGCGGCGGCCGTTGCCTCCTTCGCGTACGGGCAGCGGCACGCCGTCCTGGACACCAACGTCCGGCGGGTGTTCGCGCGCGCCGCGACGGGCATCCAGTATCCGCCGAACGCGACGACGGCGGCCGAGCGCAAGCTTGCCCGCATGCTGCTCCCGGAGGAGGAGCGGACGGCGGCCCGCTGGGCGGCGGCCTCGATGGAGCTGGGCGCGCTGGTGTGCACCGCCAAGAACGAGGACTGCGCGCGCTGCCCGATCGCGGGGCAGTGTGCCTGGCGGCTGGCCGGCAAGCCGGCGCACGTGGGGCCCGCACGACGCGGCCAGACGTACGTCGGCACGGACCGGCAGGTCCGCGGCAAGCTGCTCGCCGTGCTGCGCGAGGCCGTGACACCGGTGCCGCAGTCGGCCCTGGACGCGGTCTGGCACGAGCCGATGCAGCGGGGCCGTGCTCTGGACGGGCTGGTCGCCGACGGACTGGTCGAGCCGCTGGAGAACGGTCATTACCGTCTCCCGTTGACCTGAGCGGGCACGGGGCCAAAGCCTCTACCCCCCTCACCCCTCACCTGAAACATCCGCTGTTACACAACCGATGGATGGCCGTGCGCCCTCCGACGGCTGCTCCGCACAGTGCCGTGACAACACCTCCGTAGCTTCTTGTGACGCAGGAGAAACACAAGAGCGGCAAAGCACGTAGAGCTTGGTCACGGGGACGGAGGCGGTTGGAATGGCGCACGGCGAGGTGCTCGACTTCGAGGAGTACGTACGCACCAGGCAGGAGGCGCTGCTGCGCAGCGCCCGCCGCCTCGTCCCCGACCCGGTCGACGCGCAGGACCTGCTCCAGACCGCGCTCGTACGCACCTACGGCCGGTGGGACGGAATCGCGGACAAGTCGCTCGCCGACGCGTACCTTCGCCGCGTGATGATCAATACGCGCACAGAGTGGTGGCGGGCCCGCAAGCTCGATGAGGTCCCCACCGAGCAGCTGCCCGACGCCAGCGTCGAGGACGGCAGCGAGCAGCGTGCGGACCGGGCTCTGCTGATGGACGTGCTCGGAGTGCTGGCGCCCAAGCAGCGCAGCGTCGTGGTGCTGCGGCACTGGGAGCAGATGAGCACCGAGGAGACCGCCGCCGCGCTCGGAATGTCGGCCGGTACGGTGAAGAGCACGCTGCACCGGGCGCTCGCCCGGCTCCGCCAGGAACTCGAGGCACGGGAGCTGGACGCCCGCACCCTGGAGCGGTACGAGGCGCGGCGTGCCGATCGGCATGACGGACGGGAGCGGGAGCGGTGCGCGGCCTGAGAGGCAGGGGCAGCAGCAGGACCATGGCGGCGAGCGGCACGGCGACGGCCGGGCTCGTCGCCGCGGCGCTGTTCGCCGCCGGCTGTTCCACCGGGGGCACGGGGGTGGAGGACGAGGGTGCGGCGCCCTCCCAGGCCACGAGCAGGGCGGCCCCGGTGCCGCCCGCCGGTGACGCGGGCCATTTCACGGAGTCGGTGGACGCGGTCAAGCTGCTGATGGCCGACCCGAAGGTCAGCGCCCGGGTCAAGGCGGATCTGCGGCCGTGCGCGAAGGACTCGTACCCCGTCGACACCTCGTACGCGGTACTCACCGGAAATGACGCACCCGACGTCATCGTCAACGTGCTGACCTGCGGTGACGCGGTCGGCATGGGCACGTATGTGTACCGGGAGACCGGAAAGACCTACGAGAACGTGTTCTCCGTCGAGGAGCCGGCGGTCTATGCGGCGGTCGACCGGGGCGATCTGGTGGTGACCAAGCAGGTTTACGCCAAGGACGACCCGGTGGCGGAGCCGTCCGGCGAGGAAGTGAGCACCTACCGCTGGTCGGCGGGCAGGTTCACCCGGGAGTTCTGGGTGCGCAACGAATTCAGCAGGGCGGTCGGCGAGGGCGAGGTGGTCGCCTCCGAGGCTCCCGCGCCGAGCGGCAACTGAGAGAACTGAGAGAGCGCCGGATGGCCGAGACCCATGTCCTGTTCGTCGAGGACGACGACGTCATCCGCGAGGCCACGCAGCTCGCCCTCGAGCGCGACGGCTTCGCGGTCACCGCTGTGCCCGACGGGCTGCTCGGCCTCGAGGCGTTCCGGGCGGACCGGCCCGACATCGCGCTGCTGGACGTGATGGTGCCCGGCCTCGACGGGGTGAGCCTGTGCCGACGGATCCGCGACGAGTCGACGGTCCCCGTGATCATGCTCTCGGCACGTGCCGACTCGATCGACGTGGTCCTCGGCCTGGAGGCCGGGGCGGACGACTACGTCACCAAGCCCTTCGACGGCGCCGTGCTCGTCGCCCGTATCCGTGCCGTGCTCCGCCGCTTCGGCCATGCCGGCGGCCCGGCGGGCGACGGCGGACCCGCGGGGCGGCAGGAGCAGGGCGGCGCGCTGACCTTCGGCGACCTCGAGGTCGACACCGAGGGCATGGAGGTGCGCAGGGCCGGCACGCCGGTGTCGCTGACGCCGACCGAGATGCGGCTCCTGCTCGAGTTCTCGTCCGCCCCCGGCACCGTGCTCTCCCGCGACAAGCTGCTGGACCGGGTCTGGGACTACGGCTGGGGCGGCGACACCCGGGTCGTGGACGTCCATGTCCAGCGTCTGCGCACCAAGATCGGCCAGGACCGGATCGAGACGGTCCGCGGCTTCGGCTACAAGCTCAAGGCCTGAGGCACGCCATATGAGTGCCGCAGCACCTTTCGCCGAGGAGAGTTCCACCGCATGAGGCGTCTCGTCCTGCGCACCGGCGTCCGCTGGAAGATCAGCATTGCGATCGCGGCGGTCGGCGCCCTGATCGCCATGGCGCTCAGCCTGGTCGTGCACAACGCCGCCCGGGTCTCCATGCTCGACAACGCCCGCGACGTCCAGATGGACCGGGTCCTGCTGGCGCAGCGCTGGTACGAGACGTCCAAGAACAGGGACCCGCGCTTCAACAGCAAGATCAACGATCCCGCACTGCCGGACGAGCTCCAGCGGCTGATGCGTGAGAAGCGGCGCGGCTCGTACATCGACGAGGGCCACGACGGGACGCCCGAGATCTGGGCCGCAGTGCCTTTGGCCGGCGGTGACGTGCTCTCCCTGCACACGGCGTTCGCCGGGCGCGGCGCCGAGATCATGCAGGACCTGGACCGGGCGCTGATCATCGGTTCGGTCTCGGTCGTACTGGGCGGTTCCGCGCTGGGTGTCCTGATCGGCGGGCAGCTCTCACGCCGGCTGCGCAAGGCGGCCGCGGCGGCGGGCAATGTCGCCGAGGGCAACCACGAGGTCCGGGTGCGGGACGCCATCGGCGGCGTGGTGCGCGACGAGACCGACGATCTGGCGCGGGCCGTCGACGCGCTCACCGATGCCCTCAACGAACGGATCGAGGCCGAGCGCCGGGTCACCGCGGACATCGCCCACGAACTGCGCACACCGGTGACGGGGCTGCTCACGGCGGCCGAGCTGCTGCCGCCCGGGCGCCCGACCGAGCTCGTACGGGACCGGGCGCAGGCCATGCGGACGCTGGTGGAGGACGTGCTGGAGGTGGCCAGGCTCGACAGCGCCTCCGAGCGGGCCGAACTCCAGGAGATCCAGCTGGGCGAATTCGTCGGGCGCAGGGTCGCCGTGTTCCACCCCGAGGCGGAGGTCCGGGTGGTGCACAACTCCTGGGTGAGCACCGACCCTCGGCGTCTCGAGCGCATCCTCGGCAATCTGCTCACCAACGCGGCCAAGTACGGCAAGGGCCCGATCGAGGTCACCGTCGAGGGCCGGGTGGTGCGGGTAAGGGACCACGGACCCGGATTCCCGGAGTCGGTGTTGCGGGAGGGACCGAGCCGGTTCCGCACGGGTGCCAGCGACCGTGCGGGTACGGGGCACGGTCTGGGCCTCACGATCGCGGCCGGTCAGGCGCGGGTGCTCGGGGCGAGGCTGACGTTCCGGAACGCCGCGCCGGAGGGCTCGACGCCGCTGGGGGCCTGTGGCGGGGCGATCGCGGTGCTCTGGCTGCCCGAGCACGCGCCGACGAACACCGGGAGCTTCCCGGTGCTGACACCGGCGGAGAACCGGGAGCCGGAGCGGCCGAAGAGGCTGAAGCGGCCCCGGCTGAAGCGTCGCGGCTGAGCCCCTGCCGTGTCCGGGGCGCACAAAGGCCCCACCCGGGTAGGGCGGGGCCTTCTGATCACCCCGGCGCTGTGCGACGGGGCGGGCTCAGGCGTGCGTCACAGGTTGACGCCGGCGGAGCGCAGGAACGACATCGGGTTGAGCGCAGAGCCGTAGTTCGGCGTCGTGCGGATCTCGAAGTGGAGGTGCGGGCCGGAGGAGTTACCGGTGTTGCCGGACTTGGCTATGTTCTGGCCGGTCTTCACCTTCGCGCCCACGTTCACGTTGATCTTCGACAGGTGGGCGTACTGGGAGTACTTACCGTTGTTGTGCTTGATCACGATGGCGTTGCCGTAGGCGGGGCCGTCGCCGCCGCCGTTCGGGCCCGCCTTGACGACGGTACCGGCGCCGACCGCCTTGACCGGCGTGCCGATCGGCACGGCGAAGTCCTGGCCGGAGTGCTTGGCGGCCCACATGGCGCCACCCTGCGCGAAGCTCGCGGTCAGCGTGTACTTGGCGACCGGCTTGACCCACGCCGGGGCCTTCTTGACGGGCTTCTTCTTGGCGGTCTTCTTGGCGGCCTTCGCCTTCGCGGCGTTCGCCTGTGCGTCGGCCTGGGCGGCGACGGCAGAGGCGGCGTCAACGACGACCGGCTTGGCCGGCTTGCCCGCGTCGGCGGAGGCGACACCCGCACCGGCTCCGACGACCATCACGGCACCCATTCCGGCGGCCACGACAGCACCACGGGTACGGAGCACGGACGGGCGGAGCTGGTGGATCATGGTGCGCTTCGACATACGGGAGAACCTCCGGGCATGAATGGACCCGATGCATCCGCACCGGGCTGGCTCCACATTGGTAACCCGTGGCCCCAAGTCGTCTCAAACCCCCCAACTACGACATTGCGTCGTAGTGGCATCCGCGGAAATACGCCTCTTGACTCCCGGCCGAGATGTGCGCACCGACGGAAAACGGGGCCTCTTATGCCCGGGACCGACCGGTTTAACCGCATGTCCTGGCCACGAGCCCCGGGAGCGACGCCCTGCAACCGAACCCGCGGACGAGGAGCCCGGACGCCTCGGGCCGACCGGATCCCCCATGAGGGGCAAAACGGATATTCCGATCACTAATCCACCTAGTAGTACCCAAAACGCCTGTGCGCCTTGTCACGGAGGGGCCCCTTTCGGGGGTCCGGAATCGTGAGCCAGGCCACGCGCGACGGCCATGGGAAAGTGCTCCGGACCACACCGGAAAAGGGGCCGCGAGGTGACCGGGGCCACAGAATTCGGCCCTTTTCATCTACCGGAAGGCCCGCCGCGCGTCCTTCCGGGAAGGATCCGCTTCCGGGATCCTCCTGTGCCATGAGTAGACCCGTGGTTCGTATCCGTCACCGCGCGCTGCGCCGCGCCTGGATCTGGCCGCTCGCCGCCGGCCTCGTCTGCACGCTCACCTGGAGTTCGCCGGCCGGGGCCGGCCCGTCCGACACCGGCCTCAAAGGCGCCCTCGACAAGGTCCTCGCGGACCCCAGGATCGACGGCGGCGCCCTGAGCGTCGTGGTCGCCGACGCCGATACCGGTGAGCGCCTCTACCAGCGCGACAGCGGCGACCGTCTGATGCCCGCGTCCAACACCAAGCTCGCCACCTCCGCCGCCGCCATGGCCGTACTGGGCCCGGGCCACCGCTTCAGCACCGACGTGCTGACCACCGGCCGCCGCGACGGCGCCACTCTCACCGGCGACCTGTACCTGCGCGGCAGCGGCGATCCCACCCTGCTCGCGGCCGACTACAGACGCCTCGCGGCGGACGTCGCGGCGTCCGGCATCAAACGCGTCACCGGACGCCTCGTCGCCGACGACACCCGCTTCGACGACAGGCGCCTCGGCCGGTCCTGGGCGGCCGACGACGAGTCCGCCTACTACTCCGCGCAGATCTCGGCGCTCACCCTCGCTCCCGATACCGACTACGACTCCGGCACCGTCGTCGTCGAGGTCGCCCCGGGCACCCGGCCGGGCGAGCGCCCCCGCGTGACGCTGACCCCGCCCACCGACTACGTACGCCTCGACGTCAGCGCCACCACGGTCGAGGCGGGCCGGCCGGACACCCTGGCCGTCTCCCGTGACCACGGCACGAACAGGCTCACGATCAGCGGTGACGTCCCCGTCGGCTCGGCAGCCGCCAAGGAGTGGATCGCGGTCTGGGAACCGACCGGCTACGCGGCCGCCGTGTTCGCCGACGCACTCGCCGAGCACGGCGTACGGGTCTCGGGCACTCCCCGCCTGGGCCGCCCGACCCCCGCCGGGGCGCGCATGCTCGCCTCGCACCGCTCCATGCCGCTCAGCGAACTGATGCACCCGTTCATGAAGCTCTCCAACAACATGCACGCGGAGGCGCTCACCAAGGAGATGGGACACCGGGCGTCCGGCCGGGGCACCTGGGACGCCGGCCTCGCCGCGATCGGCGCCCAGCTGAAGAAGGAGGGCGTCAGGACCTCCACCCTCCGCCAGGCCGACGGCTCCGGACTGTCCCGGATGAACATGTTTCCGGCCGCCGAGCTGGCGACCCTCCTGCTCTCCGTCCGCGACGCCCCCTGGTTCGCCGACTGGTACGAGTCCCTGCCGGTGGCCTGCGCCCCCGACCGCGCCGTGGGCGGAACGCTGCGTTCCCGTATGTGCGGCACCCCGGCCGCCCTCAACGCCCGGGGCAAGACCGGCTCGCTGACGGGTGCCTCCGCGCTGTCGGGATACGTCACCGACGCCGCGGGACGCGAACTCGTCTACAGCGTCGTCCTCAACAACTACCTCGCCTCCTCGGTGAAGAGCATCGAGGACGCGCTGGTCGTCACCCTGGCGTCCTCGGACACCGCGGCGGGCACGATCGTGCCCGCGTCGCCCCCGCGTGCCCGCACGGCGGAACCCGAGGCCTCGCTGGAATGCTCTTGGCGCAAACCCGCCTCCTGCTGACCCCGCGGGGGTCAGCCTGGATGCCGGCGTGCCCCCTGGCCCACCGGCACCAGGTTGGGGCCCCCTGGCCCACCGGCACCAGGTTGGGGCCCTGGCACGGCGCGCACGCCGCGGCATTGAAGCGACCCAAGCCCTGACAGGGCGCCGACCGGGGGGCCTGGCCCTCCTGTGCGCCAGCAGCGCCACAGTGCCTCGGCAGGCAGCCCTGCTGACCCTGTCGGACCCGCCGGACAACAGCGGGCGGGCCGGTGCTCCGGCCCGCCAGAGCACCGGTCAGCCCACGCAGGGCCCCGGCACTGCGTGTGCTGCTGCCAGGGTCCGCCGACGACAATGCGGGCGCCCCAGCTCACGAGGACGCCCACACAGCCTCGGCATGGCACGCCACCCGAGCCCTGACAGGCCCCGCCGCGGGCTGCGGCAGGGCCCTGGCGGGCCAGAGCCCCCTGGCGCGTACGCAGGGCCTCGGCGCGGCACGCCTGCTGCCGACCGGGCCTGACGGCGGCAGCAGGAGCGCACGGGCCCACCCAGGGCAGCACGCAGCACCCGCATGGGACGTCCCGGCCGCCTCCTGACACGGTCGCCGCCTGCTGACACGGTCAGGGCCGGCGACGACGGCGGTCGGCCACGACGCACCTGGGCACCAGGCGGCGCAAGGTCTGGGACGCGTCTCGCGGACCCTGGGCCCCGGCAGGGCACCAGGCAGCTCACGCACGGCGCGTCGCGGCACGCGAAAGAGGCGGGCCCCGGACCTTTGTGGGTCCGGGGCCCGCCCCGTCACGTCAGCCGGCCCGGCAGGGCCGTTACGCGTCCTTCGACAGGTTCGGACCGGTGCCACCGGCCGCCTGCTCGATCGGCGGGACGTCGGGCAGAGCCGACTTCTCCTCGCCGCGGAAGGTGAACTTCTTCTCCTCACCCTCGCCCTCGGTGTCCACGACCACGATGTGACCGGGGCGCAGCTCGCCGAAGAGGATCTTCTCCGACAGGATGTCCTCGATCTCGCGCTGGATCGTCCGGCGCAGCGGCCGGGCGCCCAGGACGGGGTCATAGCCCTTCTTGGCGAGGAGCGACTTGGCCGTGGCGCTGAGCTCGATGCCCATGTCGCGGTCCTTCAGACGCTCGTCCACCTTGGCGATCATGAGGTCGACGATCTGGATGATGTCTTCCTCGGTGAGCTGGTGGAAGACGACCGTGTCGTCGACGCGGTTGAGGAACTCGGGCCGGAAGTGCTGCTTCAGCTCTTCGTTGACCTTGACCTTCATCCGGTCGTAGTTCGACTTGACGTCGCCCTGGGCGGCGAAGCCCAGGTTGAAGCCCTTGGAGATGTCCCGGGTCCCGAGGTTGGTCGTCATGATGATGACCGTGTTCTTGAAGTCCACGACGCGTCCCTGGGAGTCGGTCAGACGACCGTCCTCCAGGATCTGCAGAAGGGAATTGAAGATATCGGGGTGGGCCTTCTCGACCTCGTCGAAGAGGACGACGGAGAACGGCTTCCGGCGGACCTTCTCGGTGAGCTGGCCGCCCTCTTCGTAGCCCACGTATCCGGGGGGCGAACCGAAGAGACGGGAAACCGTGTGCTTCTCGCTGAACTCCGACATGTCGAGGGAGATCAGTGCGTCCTCGTCACCGAAGAGGAATTCGGCGAGCGTCTTGGAGAGCTCGGTCTTACCCACACCGGACGGGCCGGCGAAGATGAACGAGCCACCGGGGCGCTTCGGGTCCTTCAGACCGGCCCGCGTACGGCGGATGGCCTGCGAAAGGGCCTTGATGGCGTCCTTCTGTCCGATGACGCGCTTGTGGAGCTCGTCCTCCATGCGCAGCAGACGCGAGGACTCCTCCTCGGTCAGCTTGAAGACCGGGATGCCGGTGGCGGTCGCGAGGACCTCGGCGATCAGCTCACCGTCGACCTCGGCGACGACGTCCATGTCGCCGGCCTTCCACTCCTTCTCCCGCTTGGCCTTCGCCGCCAGCAGCTGCTTCTCCTTGTCGCGGAGCGAAGCTGCCTTCTCGAAGTCCTGGGAGTCGATCGCGGACTCCTTGTCGCGGCGGACGCCGGCGATCTTCTCGTCGAACTCGCGCAGGTCCGGCGGCGCGGTCATCCGGCGGATGCGCATCCGGGAGCCGGCCTCGTCGATCAGGTCGATCGCCTTGTCCGGCAGGAAGCGGTCCGAGATGTACCGGTCGGCCAGGGTGGCGGCCTGGACCAGCGCCTCGTCCGTGATGGAGACTCTGTGGTGGGCCTCGTAACGGTCGCGCAGACCCTTGAGGATCTCGATGGTGTGCGGCAGCGACGGCTCCGCGACCTGGATGGGCTGGAAGCGGCGCTCGAGCGCCGCGTCCTTCTCCAGGTGCTTGCGGTACTCGTCGAGCGTGGTGGCGCCGATGGTCTGCAGCTCGCCTCGCGCCAGCATCGGCTTGAGGATGCTCGCGGCGTCGATCGCGCCCTCGGCGGCGCCCGCACCCACCAGGGTGTGGAGCTCGTCGATGAACAGGATGATGTCGCCGCGGGTGCGGATCTCCTTGAGGACCTTCTTCAGGCGCTCCTCGAAGTCACCGCGGTAGCGGGAGCCGGCGACCAGCGCGCCGAGGTCCAGGGTGTAGAGGTGCTTGTCCTTGAGGGTCTCGGGCACCTCGCCCTTGACGATGGCCTGCGCCAGGCCCTCGACGACCGCCGTCTTACCGACGCCGGGCTCGCCGATGAGGACCGGGTTGTTCTTGGTACGGCGGGACAGCACCTGCATGACCCGCTCGATCTCCTTCTCGCGCCCGATGACCGGGTCGAGCTTGGACTCACGAGCGGCCTGGGTGAGGTTCCGGCCGAACTGGTCGAGGACCAGGGAGGTCGAAGGAGTGCCCTCGGCCGGGCCGCCTGCCGTGGCGGCCTCCTTGCCCTGGTATCCGGAGAGCAGCTGGATGACCTGCTGCCGCACCCGGTTGAGATCGGCGCCCAGCTTCACGAGGACCTGGGCGGCGACGCCCTCGCCCTCGCGGATCAGGCCGAGCAGGATGTGCTCGGTGCCGATGTAGTTGTGGCCCAGCTGAAGAGCCTCCCGGAGCGACAGCTCCAGGACCTTCTTGGCACGGGGCGTGAAGGGGATGTGACCGGACGGGGCCTGCTGGCCCTGGCCGATGATCTCCTCCACCTGCTGGCGGACCGCCTCGAGCGAAATCCCGAGGCTCTCCAGGGCCTTAGCGGCGACACCCTCACCCTCGTGGATAAGGCCCAGGAGGATGTGCTCGGTGCCGATGTAGTTGTGGTTGAGCATCCGGGCTTCTTCCTGAGCCAGGACGACAACCCGCCGCGCGCGGTCGGTGAACCTCTCGAACATCGTTAATCGCTCCTCAGAGCGGTCAGGCAGTAAGGGGTCGGTCCCCTCCCTGTCCTTCCGCAGCTTAGTCCCGCAAGCGGGGACCGCTCATTCCAACTGCCGACACCCGTCTGTGGCCTCCTGACCCCTGAACGCCGACAACTGCTCCAACCCGATGGTGCGAGACGATGTTCCCGCAGGCCAGGCAGTTACCCCCACCGCCACTACGCCGATGGCGAACGTGAGACTGCCCTGCGAGCGTGTCGCCCCTCCCCACTAGGAATGTCTTACCCGCTGCCACCGACAGTCCATGCAGCGTGCACCCCGTCCCTCAGCTACGGGCGAACAACCTTGCGCCGTTCCATGCGCGTGCGCGCCCCCGAATTCGCCACGTTCAGCAATGCCTCTAGTACGTTGCGTAACCATCATCGTGGCCGCGCAGTTTGCGGAACATGCCCTTCACCGTGCCGTCCCCCCGCGCGCCCTTCGAGGGCGGCGCCGCGCAGTGGTACCGCAGCGAACTCGGCTGGGCGGCGACGGAGGGCAGTCCCGTGCTGCTCACGACGGGGGTGCGGTTCGATGTGCTCGACCTGCCGGCGGACGCCGGAGCGGCGGCGCTCCGCCGGGTCGCCCGCACCGGGCCGGTCGCCCTCGTGGGGCAGCGAATGCGGCTGCTGGTCGCTCCGGGAAGCGCGGAGGAGCTGCCGGGGCTGCTCGACTGGCTGGAATGGGGCGGCGTCGATCTGGATCTGACCGCCCTCGGCGCGGGCGGATCGATGACCGCCCCGCCGCCGCCCGGGCGTCCTCGTGCCGGTCGGGCCGCCATGTGGCTGCGGCCCCCCGCGCCGGGGCGCGAGGCACAGCTGCCCGCTCTCGCCGGCCTCGGGGGCAGTGGGGATGCCCCCGATCTCGTACGGCTGGTGGACACGGCGGCCACCGAGTGCCACCGCGCCCGACTGACGCGTACGGCGCGTACGAATACGCGACGGGCGACGACTCAGCCGTTGGCCTTCTCGTAGGCCTCACGGACCGTCGCGGGGACACGGCCGCGGTCGTTGACCTCGAAGCCGTTCGCCTTCGCCCAGGCGCGGATCTCGGCGGTGTCCTTGTTGCCGCCCGTCGTCGCACGGCCCTTGCCGCGCCCGGTCGCCGCACGGCCACCGGTGCGCCGGCCGTTCTTCGTGTACGGCTCGAGCAGACCCCGGAGCTTGTCCGCATTGGCGGTGGTGAGGTCGATCTCGTAGGTCTTGCCGTCCAGTGCGAACGTCACCGTCTCGTCCGCCTCGCCGCCGTCGAGGTCATCGACAAGAAGGACCTGAACCTTCTGTGCCACCGGGATTTCCTTCATCGAAAATGCAGTACGCGGAAAGGAAACCGCTTTTCCTTGGAAAACACAAACCCTTGACAGAGGTTCAGAACCGCGAGAACGCGGGAAACGTGCGCGATTCGGACATAGGGATCCGGGGCTCTAGAGGCGATCACAGGTGCAGAAGCATCCGGCTGTTGCCCAAGGTGTTCGGCTTCACTCGTTCGAGACCCAGGAACTCTGCGACACCCTCGTCATAGGAACGCAGGAGCTCGGCGTAGACATCGGTGTCGACGGGCGTCTGAGTCTCCCCGATCTCGACGAAGCCGTGCTTACCGAAGAAGTCCACTTCGAAGGTGAGGCAGAAAACTCTGCGCACTCCCAGCCTGCGCGCGGTGGCCACCAGCTTCTCGAGAACCTGGTGACCGATGCCGTGACCCTTGAAGGCCGGGTCGACGGCGAGAGTTCGCACTTCCGCCAGGTCCTCCCACATGACGTGGAGAGCGCCGCAGCCGACCACCAGGCCGTCCTCGTCGCGTTCGGCGACCCAGAACTCCTGGATGGCTTCGTAAAGAGTCACCGTCGCTTTGTCGAGCAGGATGCCTTCACCGACGTACGGGTCCACGAGCCGGCGCACGTCCGGCACATCGCCGGTCCTCGCGCGCCGGACGGTGAAGGCATTTGCTGCGGCATAAGGCATGGGCCCGACGCTATCGCTCCGCTGCTCCGGGGTCCTCGGCGGCCTCGTTGCCCTGAACGAGACGCACTGCGGCTTGCAGCGACTCGCGCTGCTCGGGGGACATCATGCCGAAGAAGGCGACAAGAGCCGCCGCGGGGTTGTCGCTCTTGGACCATGCTTCGTTCATCAGTGCGGCCGCGTAGGCGGCGCGGGTGGAGACGGCTCTATATCGATAGGCCCGGCCCTCGACTTCCCGGCGGACCCAGCCCTTCTGATGGAGATTGTCCATTACCGTCATGACGGTGGTGTACGCGATGGACCGTTCCTTCTGGAGGTCTTCCAGGACTTCCCTGACCGTCACCGGCCGGTTCCATTGCCAGATCCGTGTCATGACGGCGTCTTCGAGCTCTCCCAATTGGCGGGGCACACCACCACCATAGTGGGAGATCAGGGATCAACTGCCCTTTGACGTGACAAAAAGGACGCACGGCGGGAATTCCACCGTGCGTCCTCGGCCGTCGGGGACGGCCCTCAGTTGTCGCGTCCGGTCTGCGGACCGGACTTCGTCCGGGCCAGCGCCGCGTCCACGGCGGCGTCCTCCTTGGCCTTGTTCGGACCGCCCTGGCTCTTGACGATCGTCACGACCAGGCCGATGAAGAACGCGGCCATCACCACGGGAGGCACAAGCGCGGAAACGTAGTCCATGCCGTCCAGGGTAACTAGCCGACGGCCCACTGCTCCGGCGGGGGCACAGGCTTACGGCGCGGCGGGAACACCTCGGAGGGCTTGGGCACGGGGCGCTCGTCCGGCGCGGGCGGCTTCGGCTGTGGCTGCGGTTGCGGTCTGGGCTTCGGCGCGTCGGCGGCACGGCCCCCGGGGAGCGCGAGGAGCCGGGCACGCCGGGGCGCCTGGGCGGGCGCCGGGACGTGGACGACGCGGCCGGCGAGCCGGTCGCGCACCGACTGCTCCGCCAGGCCCTGACAGCGCCGCAGCACGGCCGCGGCGGCCGGATTGCCGCGCAGGGCGCGCAGCGCCGCCAAATCGTCCGGGCGGGGGTCGTAACCGGCGGCGAGGGCGTCCTGGAGGCGCTCCAGGTAGCTGGTGGCCGTGCCGGGCAGGGCGTCGCGGTAGCGGGCGAGGTCGGCGACGAGGAACGCACGCAGCCGGCCTGCCTCGCGGACCGCCTCGTCGACGGAGTCGGCCAGGCGCAGACATTCCCGGACGTCGTCGTCGGCCAAGGGGACGGGGTGAAGGGCGACGGCGAGGGCGCGTCGGAGCACACGCAGCTCGTCCGCACCGAACGCCATGCCGCCACGGGATCCGTATGGCGTGGGCATGTCCCGACAGTACGTCCTAATTGCCCAAAATCCGCTTAACGCCCACCCGTGGGCGCGGCGTGGCTCCACGCGGTCCGGGGGTGCGGCCGGGCAACGCCCGCCGGCACCTCCGGACCACGTCACCGTGTCCCCGCGCCCTGGTTCAGGCCCGGCGGCGGCGCAGGAGCAGAGCGGCTCCCAGAGCCACGGCCACGGCGGACGCCGTACCGATCAGCACGACCGCGGAGGTACCGGTGGAGGCCAGCTTCCCGTTCGGCGATCCCGCAGCGGCGGAGGGACCGGCGCCGGTCGCCGGCGAGGCCGAGAGGCTCGGGCTCGGGTTCGGCCCCGGCGAGGCGCTCGGCGCCGGAGACGGGCTCGCCGACGGAGACGCGTCACCGGTCACCTCGAGCCTCACCGGAACGGTGTTGTTCGACAGGTCCGGATCGTTCACGCCGCCCGGCAGGACCAGCGACAGAGTGCCCGGCCTGCCCTGCTCGGGCTTGCGGTCGATGTGCACCCGAAGGACGTTGTAGTAGTTGTTCAGCCCGCAGCGGATCGGCTCGTCCGCGGAGCGCCCCGCGGTGCAGTAGCCGATGTCCGAAGGATGGCTGCCCGGTTCGGGCGCAGCGAGGGACACTCCGTCAGGCAGGGTCACGACAGCTTGACGCACAAGTGTTTCGCCGGCCTGGTCGGGCCCCAGGTTGAGGGCCTGCGGCAGCTCGACCTCCGCATAGCTGCCGACCGCACCCTCGAGCGTCACCCCGGAGGCATCGCCCGGTGCATCCCCGTCCTGGAACGACCAGTCGGTCGTCCACTCGCCCTCCGTCACGAACGGCAGTTGGCCGCCCTCCGTGCTCAGCGTCCCGATGTCCACGGGCTTCAGACCGAGCACACGGCCGTTCCCCCTCGGTTCACGACGGTAGTCCGTGTATTGGAGCGGGTTCCCGACGGGACGGACGCTGTAGCCGTAGGCCCCCTTCACACGGCGCTTCGTCTCGGTGACGGCATCGAAGTCGCCGTCCGTCTCGTACGCCGTGCCCGGCATCAGCGGCCCGGGGAACTCGCAGTGGGCCACGGCCTTTCCGTAGTAGCAGTTGCTGTACCTCTCCCCGGTGAAGTCGAGCGCGTCGCCCACCGCGACTCTCATCACCACGCCGGTCGGCATCTCCACCTGACCGGCATTGCCGAAGGCAGGGGTGACGGCGGGCAGCGAACCCCGCTCCGATTCCGGCACGGTGTACGGGGCATGGGACCGGTAGACCGGCTGGTGCTCCCCGATGAACACCCGGGTCGACCTGGTCAGCGTGCCGGCGTTGTCACTGGTGACCGTGACCTTGATCGGCCCCGCCTCGCCGATCTCCGCTCCCGCGACCGCCTTGATCCTGAACGGCGTCACATAGGTGCGCTCGTAGAAGTCCCCCTGAGGGCAGGTGACCACATGGTCCTGCCGTGTGCAGCGGTATCCGAGGCCGGAGAGGGTGACCTTGCCCTTGAGGGCGGACGCGTCGTAGACGGCCACCACGTTCTTCGCGTTGCGCTCCTCGCCGCCCCCCGGCTGCCGCACGGCGAGGATCGTCTGGAACCGGTTGTTGACGTCGGTGCCGTCGGGCCGCGCGAAGTAGGACTCCTGCGCGTCCATTTCGATCAGCGTGAAGTCGCTCGCGGCCTGAGCGGCCTGGGCCGGCGCGCCCAGGGCCGTGCCGAACAGGGCCGTCGTCGCCAGAGCCGCCATCAGGCCGGCCTTGCGTCCACTCATGTTGGATACCCCCTCCACGGGCGGACCGGTGCACCGCCCGCGGAGCAAGACCCCTGCCGGGCAGGAAGGGTTGTACGGTCCCGCAGGCCGCCCGGACGTCACCGGGCGGGCCTCACATGCGGGAGACGTTGCGCTCGTACACCAGCCGCAGTCCGATCAGCGTCAGCCACGGCTCGTGCTCGTCGATCGCCGTCGCCTCGCCGAGGATTATCGGGGCGAGACCGCCCGTCGCGATCACCGTCACGTCGTCCGGGTCCTCCGCCAGCTCGCGCTTCATCCGCTGGACGACACCGTCGACCTGGCCGGCGAAGCCGTAGACGATGCCGGACTGCATGGCCTCCACGGTGTTCTTGCCGATCACGCTCCGCGGGCGGGCCAGCTCGATCTTGCGCAGCTGCGCGCCCTTGACACCGAGCGCCTCGACGGAGATCTCTATGCCCGGAGCGATCACACCGCCGGTGTACTCGCCCCGTGCGCTGACCGCGTCGAACGTCGTCGCCGTACCGAAGTCGACGACGATCGCGGGACCGCCGTAGAGGTCCACCGCGGCGACCGCGTTGATGATGCGGTCCGCGCCGACCTCCTTCGGGTTGTCCATCAGGATCGGCACGCCGGTCTTGATGCCGGGCTCCACCAGGACCGCCGGGACGTCGCCGTAGTAGCGGCGGGTCACCTCGCGGAGCTCGTGCAGCACGGAAGGGACCGTGGAGCAGATCGCGATGCCCTCGATGCCGTCGCCGAGTTCGTCGCCGAGCAGCGGGTGCATGCCCATCAGGCCCTGGAGCAGGACGGCGAGTTCGTCGGCGGTGCGCCGGGAGTCGGTGGAGATGCGCCAGTGCTCGACGATCTCCTCCCCGTCGAAGAGGCCCAGGACGGTGTGGGTGTTGCCGACGTCGATGGTGAGCAGCATCAGCTCTCGACCTCGCGGAGGTCGAGGCCGATGTCGAGGATCGGCGAGGAGTGCGTGAGGGCGCCCACGGCGAGGTAGTCGACGCCGGTCTCGGCGTAGGCGCGGGCGTTGTCGAGCGCGAGCCGGCCGGAGGACTCAAGGACCGCGCGGCCCGCGACGACTGTGACGGCCTCCGCCGTCGCCGCCGGGGTGAAGTTGTCGAGGAGGATCAGGTCGGCGCCGGCGTCCAGGACCTCGCGCACCTGGTCGAGGGTGTCCACCTCGACCTCGATCGGGAGGTCCGGGAAGCGGTCCCGCACGGCCTTGAAGGCCGCCGCGACGCCGCCGGCCGCGATCACGTGGTTGTCCTTGACCAGCGCGGCGTCGGACAGCGACATGCGGTGGTTGACGCCGCCGCCGCAGCGCACCGCGTACTTCTCCAGTGCCCGCAGGCCGGGCGTGGTCTTGCGGGTGTCGCGGACCTTCGCCCTGGTGCCCTCGAGGGCGTCGGCCCAGGCGCGGGTGGCCGTGGCGATGCCGGAGAGACGGCACAGGATGTTGAGTGCGCTGCGCTCGCCGGTCAGCAGGTCACGGGTGCCCGCGGTGACGGAAAGGAGCTTCTGGCCCGCCTCGACGCGGTCGCCGTCCTCGACGTGCCGTTCCACCTCGAACTCGGTGGTGCAGACGATCGAAAGGATCGCCTCCGCGACCCGCAGACCGGCGACCGTGCCCGCCTCGCGGGCGGTGAAGTCGCCGGTCGCGACGGCGTCCTGGGGGACGGTCGCGACGCTCGTCACGTCGACGCCGCCGTCCAGGTCCTCCTCGATGGCAAGGTGCGCTATGTCCTCGACCTGGACGGGGTCGAGCCCGGCCTCTGCGAGGAGCGTGGCGAGCGCCGGGTCGAGACCGCACTCGTACACCTCTTCGGCGCAGCCGCAGTCGTCCCCGCAGCCGCCGCCGGCCGGGGCGCCGATCTGGATCAGCGGTACGTCCACGGGGCTCGGGCGTTCATCGGGCGTGCTCACGGTTACGGCTCCCTGGGTGCGTCGGGGACGGACAAGGTATCGGTGGACGGGAAGGCTGTCCCGTCGGTGTGCCGGACGACGAGCCGGCGGTCCGGCGCGAGCCGTACGACGAGATGGCGGCGCCACTCGGCGTCGTCCCGCTCCGGACGGTCCTCGCGCCAGTGGCAGCCGCGGGTCTCCTCGCGCTCCAGGGCAGCCGCGGTCAGCACGCGGGCCACGCACAGGAGGTTCGAGGTCTCCCACGACTCGACGCCGGGCTCCGCCGTCTTCCCGGATCCTTCGCGCTCCTGCACGGCGGTCACGTACACCGACTCGAGGGCTGCGGCCGCGGCGGCGAGCGACGCGGCCGAGCGCAGCACGCCGGCGCCGTGGGACATGATCCGCTGGATCTCCGCGCGCTCCTCCGGGGCGATGAGCGGCAGCAGGGACGGCTCACGCGGTGCGGCGGGCGCGACGCAAGGCCACGGCCGCCTGGCGGCGATGTCGGCGGCGATGCGCTCCGCGAAGACGAGCCCTTCGAGCAGCGAGTTGGACGCGAGGCGGTTGGCGCCGTGGACTCCGGTGCAGGCGACCTCGCCGCAGGCGTAGAGGCCGGGAACGGTGGTGCGGCCCTGCAGGTCCGTGCGTACGCCGCCGGACGCGTAGTGGGCGGCGGGAGCGACCGGGATCGGCTCGGTCACCGGGTCGAAGCCGTGGGCCCGGCAGGCGGCGAGGATCGTGGGGAAGCGCTGCTCCCACATCTCGGCGCCGAAGTGGCGGGCGTCCAGGAGCATGTGGTCGGCGCCCTGCTCCTGCATGCGGCGCATGATGCCCTTGGCGACGATGTCGCGCGGGGCGAGCTCGGCCAGTTCGTGCTGTCCGACCATGAAGCGGACGCCGTCCGCGTCGACCAGGTGGGCACCCTCGCCGCGTACCGCCTCGGAGACCAGCGGCTGCTGGCCCTCGCTGTCCGGGCCGAGGAACAGCACCGTCGGGTGGAACTGCACGAACTCGACGTCCGAGACCTCCGCGCCCGCGCGGAGCGCGAGCGCCACGCCGTCGCCGGTGGAGACGGCGGGGTTGGTCGTCGCGGAGAAGACCTGGCCCATGCCGCCGGTGGCGAGCACGACCGTCGGGGCGTGGACCGCGCCCACGCCGTCGTGCTGGCCCTCGCCCATGACGTGGAGCGTGATGCCCGCCGTCCGCCCGTCCGCGTCGGTGAGCAGGTCGAGGACCAGGGCGTTCTCGATGGTCCGCAGCCCCTGGTCGCGGACCGCGTCGACCAGGGCGCGGGAGATCTCGGCGCCGGTCGCGTCGCCGCCGGCGTGCGCGATGCGGCGCCGGTGGTGGCCGCCCTCACGGGTCAGCTCGATCTCACCGGACGCCGGGTCGGTGTCGAAGTGCGCACCCGTGGCGATCAGCCGGCGCACGGCGTCGGGCCCCTCGGTGACGAGGGCCCGCACCGCCGCCTCGTCACACAGGCCGGCACCCGCCACCAACGTGTCCTCCAGGTGCTGTTCCGGGGTGTCGCCGTCGCCGAGCGCCGCGGCGATACCGCCCTGCGCCCAGCGCGTGGAACCGTCGTCGAGGCGGGCCTTGGTGACGACGACCGTATCCAGACCGGCCGCCGCGCAGCGCAGTGCCGCCGTGAGCCCGGCGACTCCCGAGCCGACCACGACGACATCCGCGTCGATGGCCCAGCCCGGGGCGGGGGCGGTCAGCCGTATTCCGGTCACTTGGCGGCTCCGTCGTTCAGTGCGGTCCCGGGATGCGCGGTTCCGAAGTCCAGCGGGATGTTGTCGATGAGGCGGGTCGAGCCGACCTTGGCCGCGACGGCCAGGACCGCCTCGCCCCTGTGGTCGTCGGGCACCTCCTCGAAGGTCGCCGGGTCGACGAGTGCCACATAGTCCAGCGCGAGCGGCGGCTCGGCCTTCGCCGCCTCGTCCAGGACGGTCCGGGCCGCGGCCCGGACGGCGTCGGCGCCGACGGGCGGCCATGCCTGGGCCACCGCGTGCGCGTCCGCCGCCGCACGGGCCTCGCCGAGCTTTGAGAGCGCGGCGGCGCGGGTGGGCGCTGCCGGAACCACTTCGGCCCTCGCGTGCAGGGCCTGCTGGGCGGCGAGCCGGTCGGCAGCCGCGAACAAGGCGCGGGAGAGGGCCAGGGCGGTCCGCCGCTCGCCGGCGGACAGGTAGCGGTTGCGGCTGGAGAGCGCGAGGCCGTCGTCCTCTCGGACGGTGGGCACGCCGACGATCTCGACCGGGAAGTTCAGGTCGCGCACCATCCGGCGGATCAGGGCCAGCTGCTGGGCGTCCTTCTGCCCGAACAACGCCACGTCCGGGCCGGTGAGATGCAGCAGCTTGGCGACGACGGTGAGCATGCCGTCGAAGTGGCCGGGACGGGTCCGGCCTTCGAGGCGCTCCCCCATCGGGCCTGCCGTGATGCGGACCTGCGGCTGCCCACCCGGGTAGACCTCCTCGACGGACGGGGCGAACACCACGTCGGCGCCCGCCTCTTCGGCGGTCCGGAGGTCGGCGTCGAGGGTGCGGGGGTAACGGTCGAGGTCCTCTCCCACGCCGAACTGAAGGGGGTTGACGAAGACCGTGACGATGACGAAGCCCTTGCGGCCGACGCGCTCACGGGCGGTACGGATCAGGGAGGCGTGTCCCTGATGGAGGGCGCCCATGGTCATCACGACGGCGGTGCGGCCGGGGACGGCGTGGTGCTCCACCACGTACCGCAGGTCCTCCCTGGTCGGTACGAGCTCGAAGTCGCGGCTCATCGCAGGTCCCCCTCGGCCAGCACGCCCAGCAGATCCTCCGCGAGCTCCGGCTTGAGCATGCCGTGCGCGAGGGCGCGGTCGGCGGTCGTACGGGCCATCGCCAGATAGCCGGCGACGGCGGCGGGAGCGTGTTTGCGCAGCTCGGCGACGTGCGCGGCGACGGTGCCCGCGTCGCCCCTGGCGACCGGCCCGGTCAGGGCGGCGTCACCGGAACGCAGGGCGTTGTCCAGCGCGGCGCCGAGAAGGGGGCCGAGCATCCGGTCGGGGGCGCCGACGCCCGCGGCGCGCAGCAGTTCCATCGACTGGGCGACCAGCGTGACGAGGTGGTTCGCGCCGAGCGCGAGGGCCGCGTGGTAGAGCGGGCGGTTCTGCTCCTCGATCCACTCGGGCTCGCCGCCCATCTCGATGACCAGCGCCTCCGCGGCGAGCCGCAGCTCCGCGGGCGCGGTCACGCCGAAGGAGCAGCCGGCCAGCCGCTGCACGTCGACCGCCGTGCCGGTGAAGGTCATCGCGGGGTGCAGGGCCAGCGGCAGCGCCCCGGCCCGCAGCGCGGGCTCGAGCACCTTGGTGCCGTACCGGCCGGAGGTGTGCACGAGCAGCTGCCCGGGCCGTACGGCGCCGGTCTCGACGAGACCCTCCACCAGGCCGGGGAGCGCGTCGTCTGGCACGGTCAGCAGCACCAGTTCCGCGCGGGCCAGCACGTCCGCGGGCGTCACCAGCGGGACGTCCGGGAGCATGGCGGCGGCACGGCGGACGGAGGCGTCGGAGACTCCCGACGCGGCGACCGGCCGGTGACCGGCGAGTTGCAGGGACGCGGCGAGCGCGGGCCCTACCCGGCCCGCTCCGACCACGCCGACGGTCAGCCGGGCGGGGCGGTCCCGCGGGTCGAGCGGTTCCTGTGGTGCTGTGGGATTCACGCGGCGGTGCCTTCCGTTCCAGTCCGCACGGGTACCGGACGATTTCTCGTCCACGATGCTACGCCAGCGTTTCCGGCACCCCGCAGTTGTCCACAGGCTGTGGGCGATGATCGGAACGTGACGGACACGAACGGAACGAACGAGTACGGCAAGCAGACGGAGCACGACGACCGGCACCACCGGACAGAGCCGGACGTCCCGGACGCCCTGGACGAGCAGGACGAGCAGGACGAGCAGGACGAGCGGCGCCGCCGCCTCGCCGCGTGGCGCGCGTCGGACCGTGTGCTGTCGCGCGTCTCCGCCGACCGGCGGATCGGCGAGCGCCTCGCGGCGCTGGCGGAGGCCGCGGGCGAGGTGCACGACCTGGACGACTGGACCGACGTGTACGGGAACGGGGTCGTGGCGGAGCTGGAGCGACGTACGGCCTCGCTGCTCGGTTTCCCGGCCGCCGCGTTCTTCCCGACCGGCACGATGGCGCAGCAGGTGGCGCTGCGCTGCTGGGCGGCGCGCACCGGGAACGCGACGGTCGCGCTGCACCCCCAGGCGCATCCGGAGGTGCACGAACGCTCCGCCTTCTCCGTGGTGAGCGGCCTGCGCACGGTCCACCCCACGACGGAGCCCCGGCTGCCGACGGCCGACGAGGTGCGCGAGTGCGACGAGCCCTTCGGCGCGCTGATGCTCGAACTGCCGCTGCGGGACGCCGGCTTCGTACTGCCCACCTGGGAGGAGCTGGTGGCCGTCGTGGAGGCGGCGCGGGAACGTGATGCGGTGGTGCACTTCGACGGCGCGCGCCTGTGGGAATGCGCCCCGCACTTCGGCCGCCCGCTCGACGAGATCGCGTCCCTGGCGGACAGCGCGTACGTGTCGTTCTACAAGTCCCTGGACGGCATGTCGGGGGCGGTGCTCGCCGGTCCGGCGCCCCTGATCGACGAGGCACGGGCCTGGCGGCACCGGTACGGGGGCCAGCTGTTCCAGCAGTACCCGGCAGCCCTGTCGGCGCTGCTGGGCCTCGAAAGGGAGCTGCCCCGGCTGCCGTCGTACGTGGCCCACGCGAAGGTCGTCGCCGCGGCACTCACGGACGCGCTGCGCGAGCCGGCCGTCCCCTGGGCGCGGATCCACCCGCCCGTTCCGCACACGCACCAGTTCCAGGTCTGGCTGCCGTACGACAAGGACGTTCTCAACGAAGCGGCGCTGACGCAGGCGGAGGAGACCGGCGTGACGCTCTTCCGACGCTGGTTCTCGGAGGGCTGCCCGCCGGGCGTCTCGGTCACCGAGGTGACCGTCGCGTCCGAGGGCCTCGAGTGGACACCTCAGGACGTGGCGGAGGCGGCCTCGGAGTTCGCACGCCGCCTCCGGTAGCCCGCACACACCTCCGCGCGACCCCCGGCCGAACGCGTCATGGCCACCGGCCGGACGCGCGGCGTGACGAACCGGTGCCGGCCGGGGCGGGCGGCGGGACAAACGGCGGCGCTCAGCAGGGCGAACGGTGGGCGTCGGCGTGCCGACCGGTCAGGCCGTCCCGCCGCCGGCCCGGACCAGCCCGGTCTCGTAGGCGAGCACCACCACCTGCACACGGTCTCGGAGGCCGAGTTTGGTCAGGATGCGGCCGACGTGCGTCTTGACGGTGGCCTCCGACAGCACGAGGCGGCCGGCGATCTCCCCGTTGGACAGGCCCTGGGCGACGAGCATCATCACTTCCCGCTCCCGCTCCGTCAGCCTGGCCAGCTCCTTCTGCCGCGGCTCCGGGCCGGCGCTCGGCAGCATCGGGGAGAAACGGTCCAGGAGCCGCCGCGTCGTCGACGGCGCCACGACCGCGTCACCGCTGTGCACGGAACGGATCGCGGCGAGTAGTTCGCCGGGCGGCACGTCCTTGAGCATGAAGCCGCTGGCGCCGGCCTTCAGACCCGAGAAGGCGTACTCGTCGAGGTCGAAGGTGGTCAGGATCAGCACCTTGGGGGCGTTCGGCTCCGCGCAGATGCGCCGCGTCGCCTCCACCCCGTCGAGCCTCGGCATGCGTACGTCCATCAGCACGACGTCGACAGCGGCGGACCGCAGGTTCTCGATCGCCTCCGCGCCGTCCCCGGCCTCCGCGACGACCTCCATGTCCGGTTGGGCGGCGAGCACCATGCGGAAGCCGGTGCGCAGCAGCACCTGGTCGTCGACGAGCATCACGCGGATGGACATGTGGGTTCCGTCCCTCGGTTCTGTGGGCACTAGTGGGCGGGCTTGAGCGGCAGCAGCGCACTGATACGGAAGCCTCCGCCGGGCCGGGGTCCCGCGTCCAGGGTGCCGCCGACCATGCCGACGCGCTCCCGCATGCCGATGAGGCCGTGGCCTCGGCCGTCAGCGCCCCCGTCCTCGTACAGCTCGTGCGAGGCGCCGCGGCCGTCGTCCTCGACGAGCAGCCCGAGCCCGTCGTCGAAGTAGACGAGCCGCACGCTGGCGCCGGCGTCCGGGCCACCGTGCTTACGGGTGTTGGTGAGTGCTTCCTGCACGATCCGGTAGGCGGTGAGCTCGACACCGCTGGGCAGCGTGCGCGGCGTTCCCTCGACCTTGAAGTCCACGGTCAGACCGGCCCGGCGGACGTGCTCGACCAGTTCCTCGATCTGCTCCACATCCGGCTGGGGAACGTACTCGCCGCTCTCCGGCCCGTCGCCGGTGCGCAGCACGCCGAGCAGCCGGCGCATCTCCGCGAGCGCCTGGCGGCCGGTGCTCGAAATGGTCTCGAGGGCCTGCTTGGCCTGGTCGGGCGCGGCGTCCATGACGTAGGCGGCGCCGTCGGCCTGCACGACCATCACGGACACGTTGTGGGCGACGACGTCGTGGAGCTCGCGGGCGATCCTGGCGCGCTCGGCCGCGACCGCGACCTTGGCCTGCGCCTCGCGTTCCTTCTCCAGGCGGGTGGCGCGCTCCTCGAGCTGGTCGAAGTAGGCGCGCCGGGTGCGTATGGAGTCGCCGAGCACCCAGGCCAGGACGAACGGCAGGCTCATGACGACGGTGATGAAGATCCGCTCGGAGACCGCGGACGCCTCCTCCGGCCAGCGGATCTGCGCCAGCGACGCCGCTGACAGACCGCCGATCAGGGCCAGCCGCGAGGCCCACCGGGGCGAGCCGACCGCCGCGACGGTGTAGATGATGACCATCATCGCGAAGTCCGCAGGATTGACGCCGATGTCGAACACGAGCTGCGCGACGCCCGCCAGCGCGGCAAGGACCAGCATGTGTTCGGGCATCCGCCGGCGCATCGCCACGACAAGGCTCAGTGCCGTGACGATGACGGCGGCCGCGATGGTGCGGCCGGCGCCGTCCGGCACCTCGACCACCCACAGCATGGCGAATCCGAAGAGCGCGACGGCCCAGAAGGTGTCGACGCCCGTCGGGTGTCTGCGGATGAAGTCGTAGAGGCGCTGCACGTAACCCAGAGTAGGGAAGGCAGATAGGTGCAGGGGTCAACCGGAGGGGCGATCCGGGCAGCGGAGGCGTACTCCGCAAGGTGGAGACTGGTGCCCGTGACGTATGAGACCGGCGATTGGCGCGGCTGGCGGGAGGCGGCGGAGACCGCGCTCTACGGGCCTCGGGGGTTCTACCGGCGGCCGGAAGGTCCGGCGGGCCATTTCCGTACCTCCGTCCACGCGTCCGGGCTGTTCGCCGCCGCGGTGGCCCGCCTGCTGACCTCGACGGCCGGGTCGCTGGACCTCGCCGAGCCGGCGCTGATCGACGTGGGGGCGGGCCGCGGCGAACTGCTGACCGGTGTGCTCGCCGCGCTGCCGCCGGGCCTGCCGGTTCGCGCCTACGCGGTCGAGCGGGCGGACCGGCCCGCGGGCCTCGATCCGCGGATCGAGTGGACCGCGGAGATCCCCGAGGATCTGAACGGGCTGCTGTTCGCGAACGAGTGGCTCGACAATGTTCCCGTGGACGTGGCGGAGATGGACGCCCACGGGGTGGTCCGCCGCGTGCTGGTCCGCGACGACGGCGAAGAGCGGCTCGGCGACGAGGTCACCGGGGCGGACGCCGACTGGCTCGCCCGCTGGTGGCCGCTGGGCGAACCGGGAACGCGTGCGGAGATCGGCCGGCCCCGGGACGAGGCGTGGGCGGCGGCGGCAGGCTCCCTTGCGTCGGGTCTCGCGGTCGCCGTGGACTACGCGCACACGGCGGGGGCCCGGCCGCCGTTCGGCACGCTGACCGGCTTCCGCGACGGCCGCGAGGTGCGCCCCGTGCCGGACGGAAGCTGTGACATCACGGCCCACGTGGCGCTGGACGCGTGCGCCGCGCCGGGGGGCGCCGAGCTGGTCGGCCAGCGGGAGGCGCTGCGGAGGCTGGGCGTGAGCGGGGAGCGGCCGCCGCTCGCCCTCGCGTCGTCGGACCCCATGGGCTATGTGCGTGCCCTGTCACGGGCCGGGGAGGCGGCGGAGCTGACCGCGAAGGGCGGCCTCGGCGACTTCACCTGGCTCATGCAGAGGGTGGGGCGGCCTCTGAGAGACTGGTCGGCATGACGGAGACGACGGTCGGCATCGGCGGTGCGGCGGAGAACACCGACATGGTGCTCAACATCGGGCCCCAGCACCCCTCCACGCACGGCGTGCTGCGTCTTCGTCTGGTGCTCGACGGCGAGCGCATCCGGGAGGCGGAGCCGATCGTCGGCTACATGCACCGCGGTGCGGAGAAGCTCTTCGAGGCCCGCGACTACCGGCAGATCGTGGTGCTCGCCAACCGGCACGACTGGCTGTCCGCCTTCTCCAACGAGCTCGGTGTCGTCATGGCCGTGGAGCGGATGCTCGGCATGGAGGTCCCGGAGCGCGCGGTCTGGTCCCGTACGCTCCTCGCCGAGCTGAACCGGGTCCTCAACCACCTGATGTTCCTGGGCTCCTACCCCTTGGAGCTGGGCGGCATCACGCCGGTGTTCCACGCGTTCCGCGAGCGTGAAGAGCTGCAGACCGTGATGGAGGAGATCTCCGGCGGCAGGATGCACTACATGTTCAACCGGGTCGGCGGTCTCAAGGAGGACCTGCCCGCCGGCTGGCTCGGCCGCGCCCGGCACGCGATCGCGGACGTCCGCTCCCGCATGGACGTGTACGACCGCCTCGTCCTCGGCAACGAGATCTTCCGCGGCCGGACGCGTGACGTGGGAGTGCTCTCCGCGGAGGCCGTCCACGCCTTCGGCGTCAGCGGTCCGATCGCCCGCGCCTCCGGTGTGGACTTCGACCTGCGCCGCGACGAGCCCTACCTCGCCTACCCCGAACTGCAGGACACCCTCCACGTGGTGACCCGGCAGGAGGGCGACTGCCTGGCCCGCTTCGAGGTGCTCCTCGAGCAGACGCACAACGCCCTGGACCTGGCGGACGCCTGCCTCGACCGGATCGCCGAACTGCCGCCGGGCCCGATCAACCAGCGGCTGCCGAAGGTCCTCAAGGCACCCGAGGGCCACACGTACGCCTGGACCGAGAACCCGCTCGGCATCAACGGCTACTACCTGGTCTCCAAGGGTGAGAAGACGCCCTACCGGCTCAAGCTCCGGTCGGCGTCCTACAACAACATCCAGGCGCTCACGGTGCTGCTGCCCGGGACGCTGGTCGCCGACATGGTCGCCATCCTCGGGTCGCTGTTCTTCGTCGTCGGCGACATCGACAAGTAGCGTCCGTCGCTTCAGGAGACGGCGTTGCGCAGCCCGGCGACGTCCAGCTGCTCCGTCTCGTCGTGCGCGGTCAGGTCGATGACCTTGCCGACCGCGCGGGGCCCCCTGACGCGCTGGGCGGCGAGGGCCTCTTCGCCCACGACGTCCGCCAGGTCCTCGTGCTGGACCGCTTCGATCGCCTTCTGTGTGTCCGGCGCCTCGATGGCCCTCAGGGCGGTGGCGCTCTCGACGGCCTTGACGCCTTCGACGGCCTTGGCAGCGGACCCGGCCTCGCCGCCGTCGCCCGTGACGCCGTTCGCCGGGCCGCCCGTGCCGAAGAAGTCGAAGCCGCCCTCAGGGCGCTTCACGCGGGAGCGCTGCTGACCGTACGGGACGATCGCGGCGGCGGCAGGAACGGTTCGGCGGGCGGGGAGGGCGGACGACGGGCGTACGTCCTGCTCGGCCCCGGCGCCCGCCGCGTGCTTCCCCTGCGGCTCGTCCGCCTCACGGGAACGCTCCGCGAGGTCCCGGCGGCGCGCTTCCTCGACCGTGTGTCTCGCCTCCTGCGCCGCGGCATTGCGCGACAGGTCCTCCAGCGCCTTGGCCGCACGCAGAAACGTCGAGGGCGTCGGCGTGGAACCCGCGGGCAGCAGCACCTTCGCCGGTGCCGCCGCCTCGATCGCGAGCTGCCTGCGGCCCTCGAGGGCGCTGGCCCGCTCCGTCTCGGCGTTCGCGTACCGCCGCAGCAGTGCCGCGTGCTCGCCGCGCAGCGCGGCGAGTTCGACCCGCTTGGCGCGCAGCTTCGCGTCGAGCTTCAGCCGCAGCTCGCGGGACTCCTCGACGTCCGTCTCGAGCTCCGCTATGCGTTCCTCGAACTTCCACTGGTCACTGGCCCGGCCGCGCGTCAGCTCCGCGACCCTGCGCCCGGCCCCTCGGTCCCAGTTGCGCATGAGGACCGCACCGGTGACGGCGGCGGCCGCCGCGGCGGCGACCAGCACCCGGAGCGCCACGGTATCGCCGACGAACCACGCGCCGGCGGCGCACAGGACCGACGCTCCGGCGACCGCCGAGGGAGGCAGCAGCTTGTGCAGGGGCGGGGAATGGCGGTGGCGTCCTCGTGGCATGGCCCGAAATTTACCGTGCGTAGGCACGGAATGGGGCATCGGCCCGGCAAATCTCTGGGAGAGAATGCCGGGCCCGGCGGCCGCTACTTCCGCAGCAGTCCCTCCGACTCCAGATAGGCCTTCGCGACGTCCGCCGGCTTCGCGCGTTCGGAGTCCACCTTGCGGTTCAACTCGGCGAGATCCTCGGTGGTCAGTGCGTTGGTCAACCCGGCGAGGACATCGGCGATCTCCGCGCTCCCGGCGTCCTTCGCATTGACGACCGGAAGAATGTTGTCGGCGTTCTGGAGCTTCTTGTCGTCCTCCAGGACCACCAGGCCGTAGCTCTCGAGCGTGCCGTCGGTCGTGTAGGTGAGCACCATGTCGTCCTCACCGTCCTTGACGGCCTGCTTGGCCTGCGGGGTCCCGACGCCCTTCGGGTCGATGCCCGCGACGTCGATGCCGTAGGTCTTCTTCAGACCCGGCGCGCAGAAGGGCCGCACCTCGCACTCGTCGCCGGCCGCGATCTTCACCGGACGCTTGGACCTGCCGAGATCACTGAGCGTCTTCAGTTTGTTCTTCTCGGCGAATTCCTTCGTGACGGCGAAGGCGTTCTGGTCGACGGCTTCTCCGACGGGCAGCACCTTCAGTCCGAGCGGCTCCGCGAGCTTCGTGAGCTCCTGAACGGTCGAGGTGACATCACCCGACGCGACGGGCTTCTCCTCCGGCGCCTTGGGTCCGTTGACCTTCGCGTTGAGGAATTCGGCGAGGGTGGCCGCGTATTCCGGTACGACGTCGATCTCGCCCTTCTCCAGGGACGGTTCGTACAACTCGCGGTTCTTCACGGTGGTGATCGACGTCTTGTAGCCGGCGTCGCCGAGCAGCTGTGCGTACAGCTCGGCGAGGACCTTGGACTCGGTGAAGGCAGCGGCCCCGACGACCAGGGTGCCCTTCTTGCCCGATCCGGTCCCCGGTGACGTGCCGGCCTTCTCCTGCTCGAGGGATCCACCGCCGCACGCGGCGAGGGAACCCGTCAGGGCCACCACACCGAGTACCGCACCGGCGATGCGAGAGGTCTTGCTCATCAAGGTTCTCCGTCCACAGCGACATGGGAAGCGAATCGGCGGCACGCGCAGTCGGCGCGTGCCGTCAGGCGGACGACGGCACGGTCCTGCGCAAGGGACTCAGCAGCCGGTCGGCGGCCACCAGAACCCCTTCCACGACAAGGGCCAGCAGCGCCGCGAGCAGCGCCCCCGCCACAACCTGCGGGGTGTTGTACGTGTTGAACCCGGCGGTGATGATGCGGCCGAGGCCGCCCTGGCCGACCATCGAAGCGATCGTGGCCGTCGCCACGACCTGGACCGCGGCGGACCTCAGCCCGGTCATCAGCAGCGGATACGCGAGGGGCAGCTCGACCCGCAGGAAGACCTGCCCGCCCGACATGCCCATCCCCCGCGCGGCCTCCACCACGGCCCGGTCGACCTCCCGCATGCCCACGTACGCGTTGGTCAGCAGCGGCGGCACGGCGAACAGCACCAGGGCGATGATGGTCGGCACATAGCCGGCGCTGCGCAGCGGCGTGAGCATGAACAGCGCGAGGACCGCGAAGACCGGCACGGCCCGGCCCGCGTTGGAGATGTTGACCGCGAGCGCGCCGCCCTTGCCGATGTGCCCGAGCCACAGGGCTACGGGCAGCGCGATCGCGCAGGCGAGGAGGAGCGCGACACCGCTGACGTAGACATGTTCGCCGAGCCGGTGCCAGGCGCCGCCCTCCCCGGACCAGTTGGCGCCGGTGGTGAGCCACGTCCAAGCACCCGGGACCACACTCATCGGACCTTCGCCTCCGCCGTCCGTACCCGGCTCCAGGGGGTGAGCAGCCGCTGCAGGCCGAGGAGCAGCAGATCGGCGACGGCCGCCAGCAGCACGCACAGCACGGACGCGGTGAGCACCTGGGCCTTGAACGTGGTCTGCACGCCGTCGTCGATGAGATTGCCGAGACCGCCCTTGCCGACGAGCGCGCCCACCGTCGTCAGCGCGATCGTCGACACGGTCGCGATGCGGATACCCGCCATCAAGGCCGGCAGGGCCAGCGGCAGTTCCACCTCCCACAGCAGGCGCGCGGGGCCGTAGCCCATGCCGCGGGCGGCCTCACGCGCCTCGGTCGGGACCGCTTCCAGCCCGGCCATGATGTTGCGCACGAGGATGGTGAGGGAGTAGAGCACGAGCCCTGTCACCACCAGGGCGGCAGACAGCCCGAAGAACGGCAGCAGCAGCGAGAACATGGCCAGCGAGGGGATCGTGTAGAGCAGGGTGGTCAACCCCAGCACGGGACCGGCGAACCGCG
This sequence comes from Streptomyces sp. WAC00040, assembly GCF_056835925.1. Taxonomy (NCBI): domain Bacteria; kingdom Bacillati; phylum Actinomycetota; class Actinomycetes; order Kitasatosporales; family Streptomycetaceae; genus Streptomyces; species Streptomyces sp. WAC00040. The sequence goes on along the minus strand of NZ_JAKQZE010000001.1, from coordinate 2,141,603 downwards.
GCCTGGCACGGGCCAGCAGCGCGAGCGGGAAGGCCACCGCCAGCCCGATCAGTACCGACGCGACGGTGATCCAGACGTGCTGGACCGTCGCTTCGGTCAACTCCTGACCGCGGGAGCGGATGTACTCGCCGCAGATCCAGTCGTTCGCCGCGAGACAGCCCCCCGCCGCCTGCTTTGTGCCCGCCCACCACGTACTCATCCACCCCCACCTCCCCCGCAACCGCCGAACATATGTCTGGCGACCATAACCCTGGGCACCGACAATGCCCCGGAACGGCCACAGTGCAGCAACACGGCTTTCACACAGCACCCGTCACAATGGGGAGTCATGATCCGGTTCGAGCACGTCACCAAGCGGTACCCGGACGGCACGACGGCCGTCGACGATCTCTCCTTCGAGGTCGCGGAGGGTGAACTGGTCACGCTCGTCGGACCGTCCGGCTGCGGCAAGACCACCACCATGAAGATGGTCAACCGCCTCATCGAACCGAGCAGCGGGCAGATCTTCATGGACGGCCGGGACATCGCCGGCACGAACCCGGTCGAACTGCGCCGCCGTATCGGCTATGTGATCCAGCAGGTCGGTCTGTTCCCGCACCGGACGGTCCTGGAGAACACCGCGACCGTCCCCCGCCTCCTCGGCGCCAAGCGGTCCGCAGGCCGGGCGCGCGCCGCTGAACTCCTCGACCTGGTGGGCCTCGACCCGTCCGTGTACGGCGACCGCTACCCGGACCAGTTGTCGGGCGGCCAGCGCCAGCGGGTCGGCGTGGCCAGGGCACTGGCCGCCGACCCGCCCGTGCTGCTGATGGACGAGCCCTTCGGCGCGGTCGACCCCGTCGTACGCGAGCATCTGCAGAACGAGTTCCTGAAGCTCCAGGCACAGGTGCGCAAGACGGTCCTGTTCGTCACCCACGACATCGAGGAGGCCGTGCGCCTCGGGGACCGCATCGCGGTCTACGGGCAGGGCCGCATCGAGCAGTTCGACGCCCCGGCGGCCGTCCTCGGCGCCCCCGCCACCCCCTACGTGGCCGAGTTCGTCGGCGCGGACCGCGGACTCAAGCGTCTGTCCGTCACCCCCATCGAGCCCGCGGACCTGGAGCAGCCGCCGGTCGTCCACCTGGACGATCCGCTCCCCCGCGACCTCGGCGCCCGCTGGGCCGTCGTCCTGGACGGCGAGGAGAACCTGCACGGCTGGATCTCCGAGGAGCGGGCCCGGCAGAGCGGTTCGGTGCGCGACCATTCCCGCCGTATGGAGGCCTGGCTGCCGGTGGGCGCCTCGCTCAAGCAGGCGTTCTCCACGATGCTCCAGCACGACGCGGGCTGGATCGCGGTGATCGACGAGGAGGAGACCGGGCGGTTCCTCGGTGTCCTCACCCCGGCCCGGCTGCACGAGGCGCTGCGGCGCTCGATCGACGCGGACGCCCAGGACATCTCCCGTGCGGAGGTGGCCCTGGAGTCCATCGCGACCGTCCCGCCGGCGGGCCCCGTCACGAAGGACTGAGCCGGCCGGCCAGCCACTGAAGGGCCGGCGGGATCTCTCGCCGCCACGTGTTGAAGTTGTGCCCGCCGCTGTCGAGGACGATCGACGACACCCGCGCCGGCGCCTTCACCTTCTTGACGAAGGCGCGCGTTGCCGCCAGATTGCCTTCGCCCTGCCGGGAGGTGGTGACCAGGAACGACGAACGGCCCTGCGGCAGATGGTCCAGGCTCCACAGCAGGTCGGCCCGCTTGCGCTCCCGGTCGTCGCCGTGGAACAGGTCGCCGGTCGTCGGGTCCTCGGCCGCCTTGTAGTACGCCGAGAGCCCGACACCCGCCGAGAACCGCTCCGGATGGTGCAGCGCGATCTTCAAAGCGCAGTAGCCGCCCGTGGAGTTGCCCATGAAGCCCCAGTTACGCGCATGGGTCCCCACCCGGTACGTCTCGGAGACGGCCCTCGGCAGGTCCTCGGCGAAGAAGGTCTCCGTCTTCGGTCCCCCGGGCACGTCCACGCACTCGGTGTCCCTCGGCGGCGCCACCGTCGGCCGCAGCATCACCAGGATCATCGGCTGCATCCGCCCGTCCTTGCCCTGCTCGTACGCGGTCCTCGGGTACTTGAGTCCCTTGAGCAGGTTCTCCGCGGTGCCCGGGTACCCCGTCAGCACGACTGCCGCCGGAAAGGTCCGCTCCCGGTGCTCGGCATGGAAGTACTCCGGCGGCAGATAGACGTACGCGGGGCTGTCGATCCCCGACTTCGCGCCCGACACGACCACCTTGTGTATCTGGCCGCCCGTCTCCGGGCGGGACGCGCCCGGCACACCGGGTCTCTGCTTCTCGACGACCCTCAGATGGGTGCCCTGCGAATGGTCCACGACCACGCCCATGTCCTGCTGCTGCCCGAAGAGGTCGGCCCACGAGCCGTAGAACAGGAAGGAGTTGTTGGCCGCGAGCCCGACCGCGGCGAAGAGCGAAAGCTGTGTGGCGAGCAGCAGACCGACACGCCCCGCCACGGCCCGCGGCCCGCGGCCCGCCAGCCTCGGCCACAGCCATACCGTGGCGGCGAACAGCAGCACGGCCGCCGCGACGGCCAAGGCCAGGACTTTGTTACTGGTCAGACCCATGAGTCGGGTGTGCCTTCCGTATCGTCGAATTCCGGGTGCGGATGAACCCGCCTCCCCGAAGTCCCGTCCTAGAGGGCGCAAATCGTCCGGGCCGACCGACCTGAGGCCTTGGGCACGGGATCTCATCCGAAATCACGGGAAGCGATGTCTGCAACAGTAGATGGGGACAAATCAGGATCGGTTCCGAACCGGGTGCGCCGCATGCTGCACGGCCCACGGCCCGAGACGGTCCCGGCCCTGGTCGGCACGGCCTGCACGTTCGTCGGTCTGATCGACATCGCGGCAGGGATCTTCCCGCGTTTCCGGCACAGCCGGATGCACACGATCGCCGAGGTACTGCCGGGCGCCACCGGCCCGTTCGCCGCCGCGCTCTCGCTGAGCGCCGGCATGCTGCTGCTCCTGCTGGCGCACGGGATCAAGCGCCACAAGCGCCGGGCCTGGCGGGCGGCCGTCGTACTGCTGCCGGCCGGGGCCGTCGCGCAGTTCGTCTACCGGCACTCCGTCATCGGCGTGCTGCTCTCCCTCGCGCTGCTGGCGCTGCTGCTGCGCCACCGGGGTGAGTTCGCCGCGCTGCCCGACCCGCGCAGCCGCTGGCGGGCGCTCGCCAACTTCGTTTCGATGGGCGCCGGTTCACTCGTCATCGGGCTGGTGGTCGTCAGCGCCCACCCCGGCCGGGTCGTCGGCGACCCCGGGCTCACCGACCGCCTGGAGCACGTCATCTACGGGCTCTTCGGCTTCGAGGGCCCCATCGAGTACACCGGCACAGTCTCCTGGACCGTCGGCTACTGCCTCGGCGCACTCGGCCTGCTGACCGCCGTCACCACCATCTACCTCGCCTTCCGTCCCGAGCACCCCGCCGCCCGCCTCACCGAGGACGACGAGCGCCGGCTGCGGGACCTGCTCGCCGTCCACGGCGGGCGTGACTCGCTCGGCCACTTCGCGCTCCGCCGCGACAAGGGCGTCGTCTTCTCCCCCAGCGGCAAGGCCGCCGTCTGCTACCGCGTCGTGTCCGGTGTGATGCTCGCGAGCGGCGACCCGATCGGCGACGTCGAGGCATGGCCCGGCGCCATCGAACGCTTCATGGACGAGGCGAAGGCCCACTCCTGGACCCCGGCGGTGATGGGGTGCTCGGAGACAGGGGGCGAGGTCTGGACCCGCGAGACCGGCCTCGACGCCCTGGAACTCGGGGACGAGGCGGTGGTGGATGTCGCGGATTTCTCCCTCACCGGGCGCGCCATGCGGAACGTGCGCCAGATGGTGAAGCGCATCGAGCGGGGCGGCTACCGTACCCGCGTGCGCCGCGCCCGTGATCTCACCGACGAGGAGGTCGGGCAGATCCGCCGCGCCGCCGCCGACTGGCGCGGCACCGACACCGAGCGCGGCTTCTCCATGGCCCTGGGCCGTATCGGCGACCCCGCCGACGGCGAGGCCGTGATCGCCACCGCCCACAAGGCCGACGAGAGCGGAACGTCGCCTTACGGCGACCTGAAGGCGGTCATTCACTTCGTCCCGTGGGGCACGGACGGCATGTCGCTGGAGCTGATGCGCCGCGACCGGTCCGCCGACCCGGGCATGAACGAGCTGCTGATCGTCGCCGCCCTCCAGGCGGCGCCCGGCCTGGGGGTCGAGCGTGTCTCCCTCAACTTCGCGATGTTCCGTTCGGCGCTGGCCAGGGGCGAGAAGATCGGGGCCGGGCCGGTGCTGCGGATGTGGCGCGGGCTGCTCGTGTTCCTCTCCCGCTGGTTCCAGATCGAGTCGCTGTACAAGTTCAACGCCAAGTTCCGGCCCCGCTGGGAGCCCCGGTTCGTGGTCTTCCCCGCCACCCGCGATCTGCCCCGAATCGGCTTCGCCGCGATGCAGGCCGAGGGATTCGTCAATCTCTCGCTGCCGCGCCCCTTCGCCCGCCGACGCACGCGGGTTCCGCGCCCCTGCGCCCATCTGCCCGCCCGGCCGGAACCGCGCGAGGCCCACGCGGCATGACGGGGTCCGCCCCTGTGCGCCCCCGGCCCCGCAGGGGCCGTGGACGCCCGGTGCGGCGCGAGCGCGGCCCGAGCCGGGCCCGGGCGCCGCACAACTCGCGCACGAGCCGCACCCGGCCACGAGTGGCATGGACGCGGTCCGTACGGGCCTAGGCTGGGTTCCATGAGTACGTTGCGCGGACGGGGCACGGCCGACGGCCTGCCGGAGTGGGATCGCTGTGCGGTCATGGGAGTCGTCAATGTGACGCCGGACTCCTTCTCCGACGGCGGGCGCTGGTTCGACACCACGGCCGCGATCAAGCGCGGTCTCGAGCTGGTGGCCGAGGGCGCCGACCTCGTCGACGTGGGCGGCGAGTCCACCAGGCCAGGAGCCAGCCGGGTCGACGAGGACGAGGAGCTCCGCCGGGTCGTGCCCGTCGTGCGGGGCCTCGCCGCGGAGGGCGTCACCGTCTCCGTCGACACGATGCGCGCCGTCGTTGCGGAGCAGGCGGTCGCGGCCGGCGCGGTGCTCGTCAACGACGTCAGCGGCGGCCTCGCCGACCCCCGGATGGTCCCCGTCGTGGCCGCGACGGGTGCCCCGTTCGTGGTCATGCACTGGCGGGGCTTCAGCGAGGACATGAACAGCCGCGCCGTGTACGCGGACGTGGTCGCCGAGGTGGTCGCCGAACTGCGCGCCCGTATGGAGGCCGTCGTCGAGGGCGGGATCGCGCCGGAGCGCATCGTCGTCGACCCGGGCCTCGGCTTCGCGAAGCGGGCGGAGCACGACCTCGCGCTCGTGGCACATCTCGCGGAACTGCGGGCGCTCGGCCGGCCGGTCCTGGTCGCCGCGTCCCGCAAGCGCTTCCTCGGCCGCGTACTGGCCAAGGACGGGCCGCCGCCGCCCGCCCGCGAGCGGGACGCCGCCACCGCCGCGGTCTCCGCCATCTCCGCCCACGAAGGCGCCTGGGCGGTCAGGGTCCACGAGGTGCGGGCCACGGCCGACGCCGTAAGGGTCGCGCGTGCCGTCGAGGGCGCCCGGTGAGCCTGACCGACACCGAGCTCGTCGAGCAGGCCAACACCGCCTTCTACGAGACGATGGAACGCGGTGACTTCGACGAACTGTCCGACCTGTGGCTGGACGACGACATCTCGTGCATCCACCCCGGCTGGCCGGTGCTCTCCGGCCGCGGCGAGGTGCTCCGCTCGTACGCCCTGATCATGGCGAACACCGAGTACATCCAGTTCTTCCTCACCGACGTGAAGGTGCACCTGGCCGGTGACACGGCGCTGGTCACCTGTACGGAGAACATCCTCAGCGGCGGTCCCGCGGAGGACGGCGGCGAGCTCGGGCCACTCGTCGGCCAGCTGGTCGTGGCGACCAATGTCTTCCGCCGCACAGCCGACGGCTGGAAGATCTGGTCACACCACGGCTCGCCGGTGCTCACGGAAACCGACGGCGAAGAGGACGAGAACAGCCCCTCATAAGTGGGTAGGGGGCCAACACAGGGTTCGTCGCCGCGCATGCGCGGGTATACGCGCCTACCCGGCCTCTCGTGAGTCCTCCACGGCCCCATGGGCAGGTCCTGTCGGTGCTCGCAGGTAGATTCGAACGCGGGCACCACGCCATCCGCATGTGGCCGCGTGCCCGCAGACCTACAGAAGCAGGAGTGATTCGCGTGGATCGTGTCGCGCTGCGCGGCCTCAAGGCCCGTGGGCACCACGGCGTTTTTCCCAAGGAACGGGAAGAGGGCCAGACCTTCATCGTCGACCTGGTGCTCGGTCTGGACACCCGCCCCGCGGCTGCCGACGACGACCTGGCGAAGACCGTGCACTACGGAGTGGTCGCGGAGGAGGTCGTCGCCGTCGTCGAGGGCGACCCGGTGGACCTGATCGAGACGCTGGCGGAGCGGATCGCCCAGGTGTGCCTCAAACACGACCCTGTCGAGGAGGTCCAAGTGGTGGTGCACAAGCCGGACGCCCCGATCACGGTGCCCTTCGACGACGTCACCATCACGATCACCCGGAGCCGAGTATGAACCAGGCAGCGAGCGACCCGACCGTGCAGCCGGTGCCGTCGTCCGTCACGGAACAGGTCGACGCGGCCGACGTCACCCTGTCCAACCCCAAGGACGCCGTGCTGTCCCTCGGATCCAACCTCGGCAACCGCCTGGAGACCCTCCAGGGCGCCATCGACGCCCTCGAGGACACTCCCGGCCTCCGGGTGAAGGCCGTGTCTCCCGTGTACGAGACGGAGCCGTGGGGCGTCGACCCCGGCAGCCAGCCGTCGTACTTCAACGCGGTGGTCGTGATCAGGACGACCCTGCCGCCGTCGTCGCTGCTGGAGCGCGGACAGGCCATCGAGGAGGCGTTCGACCGCGTCCGCGAGGAGCGCTGGGGCCCGCGCACCATCGACGTCGACATCGTCGCCTACGCGGACGTCGTGTCCGACGATCCGGCCCTCACCCTTCCGCATCCGCGCGCCCATCAGCGCGCCTTCGTCCTAGCCCCCTGGCACGACGTGCAGCCGGAGGCACAGCTGCCGGGCCGCGGCGCGGTGGCCGAGCTGCTGGCCGGTGTGGGCGCGGGCGGCGTCCAGCCGCGCGGCGACCTGGAACTGCGGCTGCCCGAGTAGTCGTTAGGCTCGTACGGAACGATCTCCCGCGGCGGGTCCGCGGGGCACGGACGACAGGCGAAGGGCGGCTTACTCGGTGAAGCAACTACGGCTCGGTGTGCTGGCCGGTCTCTTCGCCGTGGCAGGAGTCCTTTCCTGGGGCGGCGCCCGCCTGTGGGACTCACTGGGCACCCTGCCGAGCGTGCCGCTTGCCGCGCCGATCGTGCTCGCCGCGATCGCCGTCGTCCTCGCCGCGACCGCGCTCTCCCTGCGCGCCCGCCTGCGGGCCCAGCGCGAACGCCGGCCGGGCGCCAAGGGCGTCGAGCCCCTGATGGCCGCCCGCGCGGTGGTCTTCGGTCAGGCGAGCGCCCTGGTGGCGGCCCTGGTCAGCGGCATGTACGGCGGCACGGGTGTGTTCCTGCTGGGCTCCCTCGACGTCCCGGCCCGCCGCGACCAGGCGATCTACGCCGGTTTCGCCGTGGTGACCGGCATCGCCGTGATCGCCGCCGCCATCTTCCTGGAGCGGGTCTGCAAGCTCCCGGAGGACGGCGACGACGAGAACGGCGACGGCGCGGCCAGGGCCTGACCCCGAACCGCCGCGCCAGGCGGGCCGCTGGGCGGCCGGCCCTCCGGTCAGAGCAGCGTGCCACCCTCCACCTCGGTGGACGACAGGATCGCCGAGAGCCGCTCGAGAACCTCTCCGGGCAGCTTCACCCTCCCCGCCGCCAGGTTCTCCTCGATGTGCGCGGGCGTCCGGCTGCCCGGAATCGGGACCACGTGCTCGTCCTGGTGCAGCAGCCATGCCAGCGCCAGCTGGGCGGGCGTGATCGACAGCTCGGCCGCGATGCCGCGGACCGGGGCGAAACGGTCGTTGTTGGCCTTGAGGTTGGCGGCGGCGAAGCGCGGCGCGTTCTGCCGGAAGTCGCCCTCCTTCACCTCACTGACGGCGCCGCTGAGGAACCCGCTGCCCAGCGGGGACCACGGCACGATGCCCACCCCCAGCTCCCTCGCGGCCGCCAGCAGCTCCGGATCGATAGGCCGCCACATCGACCACTCCGTCTGCACGGCCGCCACCGGGTGCACGGCATGCGCGGCGCGCAGTTGCGCGGCGGTCACGTTGGACAGACCGAGGTGCAGGACGAGACCGTCCCTGATCAGCTCGGCGACGGCGCCGACCGTGTCCTCCAGCGGCACCTGCGGGTCCGGGAAGTGCGGGTAGTAGAGGTCGATCCGGTCGGTGCCGAGGCCGCGCAGGCTCGCTTCGGCGTAGCCGCGGACATGCTCCGGCGCGGCGTTGACGGCCAGCTCGCCGAAGGCGAAGCCGACGGGGAACGGATGCGGTTCGACACCGTCCGGAAGTCGGAAGCCGAACTTCGTGGCGATGGCGATCTCGTCCCGCCGGCCACGCAGGGCCCTGCCGATGAGCTGCTCGTTGTGCCCGTCGGTTCCGTAGCCGTCGGACGTGTCGATGAAGGTGGCGCCGGCGTCGACGGCGGCGAGCAGTGCCCGCTCGCCGCGCTCGTCGTCGATCTCGCCGTACACACCGGGGGAAAGGACCATCGCGCCGAAGCCGAGTGCGGAGACCTCGAGGTCACCGAGGCGGCGCGTGGGCAGCAGTTGTTCGGTCATACGGCCGATCCTTGCAGCAACTCCAGGCTGTCACCGGGGAGTTGATGAAGAACGCGGACACTGTCGGGAGTGTGGGATCAGCGCGCCATGATCAGGCTCATCGCCTCGTTGCGCGTCGCGGGGTCACGCAGCTGACCGCGGACCGCGGAAGTGATCGTCTTGGCGCCGGGCTTGCGGATACCGCGCATCGACATGCACATGTGCTCGCACTCGACGACGACGATGACGCCCCGGGGCTCAAGGATCTCCATCAGGGAGTCGGCGATCTGAGTGGTCATCCGCTCCTGCACCTGCGGCCGGCGCGCGAAGACGTCCACCAGCCGGGCCAGCTTGGACAGGCCGGTGATCTTGCCGCTGGTGGACGGGATGTAACCGACATGCGCCACGCCCCTGAAGGGGACCAGGTGGTGCTCACAGGTCGAGTACACCTCGATGTCCTTGACGAGCACCATCTCGTCGTGGCCGAGGTCGAACGTCGTCGTCAGGACGTCCTCCGGCTGCTGCCACAGACCCGCGAATATCTCCTTGTACGCCCGCGCCACGCGTGCGGGCGTCTCACGCAACCCCTCGCGGTCCGGGTCCTCGCCGACCGCGATGAGCAGTTCACGAACGGCGTTCTCCGCGCGCTTCTCGTCGAACTCGGCGAGATAGCCCTCGCCGTCCAGCGTCACCGGGTCGGTCATCAGTGCCTCGTTCCTCTGCTCCAAGCGTGGCGCGAAAACGCCGCACTTCCCAGGCTAGAACCTGGGAAGTGCGGCGTTCATTCCGGGGCCGGTGGCCCTGGGGCGACGAATGCCCTGGTCAGGCCTCCGGACGCTCCTCCGGGACCGGCTCGGCGGACGACTTGGTGACATCGGTCACCGTGGTCGCCGTGGCCGAGGCCGACGTCGCACCGTTCGCGGCGCCGTTGGTCAGCGCCAGCTCCTTGGGCGAGAGCACCGGCGGGCGGGTGGAGGGGGTACGCCGCGAGGAGCCGGTCCACGCCGGGCGGGCCGGGCGCTTCACGATCGGCGCGAAGATCTCAGCGATCTCCTCCTTGCCGAGCGTCTCCTTCTCCAGCAGCTGGAGGACCAGGTTGTCGAGAACGTCCCGGTTCTCGACGAGAATCTCCCAGGCCTCGTTGTGCGCGGCCTCGATGAGCTTCTTGACCTCTTCGTCGACCAGCGCCGCGACCTCTTCCGAGTAGTCGCGCGGGTGGGACATCTCGCGGCCGAGGAACGGCTCGGTGTTGTCACCGCCGAACTTGATCGCGCCCAGCCGCTCGGTCATGCCGTACTGCGTGACCATCGCGCGGGCCGTGGCGGTGGCCTTCTCGATGTCGTTCGCAGCGCCCGTGGTCGGGTCGTGGAAGACGAGCTCCTCGGCCGCACGCCCGCCCAGCATGTAGGCGAGCTGGTCGAGCATCTCGTTGCGGGTGGTCGAGTACTTGTCCTCTTCCGGGAGCACCATCGTGTAACCGAGGGCACGCCCCCGGGAGAGGATCGTGATCTTGTGGACCGGATCGGAGTTGGGTGAAGCCGCCGCGACCAGGGCGTGACCGCCCTCGTGGTACGCGGTGATCTTCTTCTCCTTGTCGGACATGATCCGGGTCCGCTTCTGCGGACCGGCCACGACACGGTCGATCGCCTCGTCCAGCGCGTGGTTGTCGATCAGCTTCTTGTCGCTGCGCGCGGTCAGGAGCGCGGCTTCGTTCAGCACGTTCGACAGGTCGGCGCCGGTGAAGCCGGGCGTGCGCCGGGCAACCGCGCCCAGGTCCACGTCCGGAGCGACCGGCTTGCCCTTCTGGTGGACCTTGAGGATCTCGAGCCGGCCCTGCATGTCCGGACGGTCGACCGCGATCTGCCGGTCGAAGCGGCCCGGGCGCAGCAGCGCCGGGTCGAGGATGTCGGGCCGGTTGGTGGCGGCGATCAGGATGACGCCGCCCTTCACGTCGAAGCCGTCCATCTCGACGAGCAGCTGGTTCAGCGTCTGCTCGCGCTCGTCGTGGCCACCGCCGAGACCCGCACCACGGTGCCGGCCGACGGCGTCGATCTCGTCGACGAAGACGATCGCCGGGGCGTTCGCCTTGGCCTGCTCGAAGAGGTCGCGGACCCGGGAGGCACCGACACCGACGAACATCTCGACGAAGTCGGAACCGGAGATCGAGTAGAACGGGACGCCCGCCTCGCCGGCGACGGCGCGTGCGAGCAGCGTCTTACCCGTACCGGGCGGGCCGTAGAGCAGCACACCCTTCGGGATCTTGGCGCCGACGGCCTGGAACTTCGCCGGCTCCTGGAGGAACTCCTTGATCTCGTGGAGCTCCTCGACGGCCTCGTCGGACCCCGCCACGTCGGCGAAGGTCGTCTTCGGGGTGTCCTTGGTGATCAGCTTGGCCTTGGACTTCCCGAAGTTCATGACTCGGGAGCCGCCGCCCTGCATCTGGTTCATCAGGAACAGGAAGACCACGACGATCAGCACGAAGGGCAACAGGGAGAGCAGGACCGAGACGAACGGGCTCTGCTTCGACGGCGAGACCGTGTAACCGTCCTCGATCGCGCCGGCCTCGAACTTGTCCTGCAGCGTGTCGGCCAGGTCGGCACCCTGGGTGCCGATGTAGCTGGCCTGCACCTTGCTGCTGTTGTCGACCTTCTGGCCCTCCTTGAGCTCGATCTTGATGATCTGCTCGTCACCAGTGGTCAGTTTTGCCTGCTTGACCTGGTCTTTTGCGATCGCCTGGACGACCTCGCCGGTGTCAACCGTCTTGTAGCCACCGGACGAGCCGACGACCTGCATCAGCACGACCACGGCGAGGACGGCCAGCACGATCCACATGACCGGCCCACGGAAGTATCGCTTCACGTCCATCCATACGGGGCGGTGTCGCCCCGTCCCTCCTGCCCGTAGGTAAATGCTGCTGTGAGAAAAGACAACTGTTCTTCGGACGGTACCTCAGCATCGACGCCGACGACCGCCTTCCCCTGCTCCAACGGCGAAAAGGCGGGCTTGGTTCCCCGGCGTGCCGTTGCTTCAGCCTCCGTAGACGTGCGGCGCCAGCGTGCCCACGAACGGGAGGTTCCGGTACTTCTCCGCGTAATCAAGGCCATATCCGACGACGAACTCGTTCGGGATGTCGAACCCGATCCACTTCACGTCGATCGCGACCTTGGCCGCGTCCGGCTTCCGCAGCAGGGTGCAGACCTCGAGTGAGGCCGGCTCCCGGGAGCCCAGGTTCGACAGCAGCCACGACAGGGTCAGCCCCGAGTCGATGATGTCTTCGACGATCAGTACGTGCTTGCCCTTGATGTCGGTGTCCAGGTCCTTGAGGATGCGGACCACACCGGACGACTGCGTGCCGGCGCCGTACGAGGAAACCGCCATCCAGTCCATCGTGACGGGGGTGGACAGCGCGCGCGCCAGATCCGCCATCACCATCACCGCGCCCTTGAGGACTCCGACGATGAGCAGGTCCTTGCCCGCGTACTCTGCGTCGATCTTCGCGGCCAGCTCGACGAGCTTCGCGTCGATCTCTTCCTTGGTGATGAGCACCGACTGAAGGTCGGTGCCCATGTCCTTCTCGTTCACCCGCGTCGCTTTCTCTCGGCGGTTCAGCCTTGCCGAATGACCAGTCTGCCACCCTGGCGTCGCGCTTCGACCCGGCCGGGCAGGTTGATGGTGCCCTGACCGCGCCATCCGGTGATGAGACGGTCGACTTCCTCGACGTGCCGGGCAAACAGCGATCCGGCGGGCGCCCCGGCCTCGATCACGGCCCGGCGCAGCACCCGGCGGCGCACCGCGGGCGGCAGGACGTAGAGCTTGGCGCATTCCAACCGACCGCTCTCGTCCCGCACGGTGGCCTCCACGTCGGCGGCCCAGCTGTCGAGGGCGTCGGCATCGTCGCGGGAGAGCTGGGCGGTACGGGCCAGTGCCTCGACGACGCCCTTTCCGAGCGCCTTCTCCAGGGCGGGCAGCCCTTCGTGGCGCAGCCGGGAGCGGGTGTAGGCCGGGTCGGCGTTGTGCGGGTCGTCCCACACGGGCAGCGACTGGACCATGCAGGCCTTGCGGGCGGTCTGCCGGTCGATGTGGAGGAAGGGCCGGCGGTAGCGGCCGGCGGTGCCCGACACGGCGGCCATTCCGGACAGTGAGCGGATGCCGGAGCCTCTGGCGAGTCCGAGCAGCACGGTCTCCGCCTGGTCGTCGCGAGTGTGGCCGAGCAGCACGGCGGCGGCTCCGTGGCGCTCGGCGGCGTCGTCCAGGGCGGCGTAGCGGGCGTCACGGGCCGCGGCCTCGGGTCCGCCCTCGCGGCCGACCCGGACGGCGATGGCCTCGACCGGGTCCAGCTGCATCGCGGTGAGGCGTGCGGCGACCTCGGCGGCGCGCATGCCGGAGCCGTCCTGGAGGCCGTGGTCGACGGTGACGCCGCCGGCCCGGACGGAAAGTTTGCGGGCCTCGAAGGCGAGGGCGGAGGCGAGCGCCATGGAATCCGCACCGCCGGAGCACGCCACGAGGACGAGCGGGGGTTCGCTCGCGGGCGCCGGGCCCGGGGCGGAGTGCGCGAAGCGTGCGGCGTTTTCTGTCTGGTCGGTGAGGACGTCGTGGAGTACGCGGCGGACCGCCAGGCGTATCGCCGCGACCGCAGGATGGGGACCCATGTCCGGTGCCCTTCGTGAACGGTTCGGGAGTGGGGTGACTCGGTCGAGTCGGACGATCAGGACGGCCCACATGACGAAGACCGTCACTCCGAGAGCAGTCACTCAGAGTGCGTCGATGGTGACAGAACCGAGCCAATACCCGAGCATTGCACGCCTATCCACAGCCCACGGTCCCTCGGACGGGTGATTGGAGGGGCGCCCTTCTGCCGATGCCCGCCTGTCTTTCGCGACTCTCCTCTACGGCGCGCCCTCCCCCTTGCGGTGCACCCTCGCGACCCAGTCCGCCGGTTTGGCGATCTCCGCCTTGGTCGGGAGCGTGTTCGGTGAGGTCCAGACGCGGTTGAAGCCCTCCATCCCCACCTCCTCCACCACGGCGCGCACGAAGCGCTCGCCGTCGCGGTACTGGCGCAGCTTGGCGTCGAGCCCCAGCAGCTTGCGCAGCGCGAGGTCCAGCCGGCTCGCGCCCCGTGCCCTGCGCTGCTGGAACTTCTCCCTGATCTCCGCGACCGACGGCACCACCGCGGGGCCGACGCCGTCCATCACGAAGTCGGCGTGGCCCTCCAGCAGGGACATCACCGCGGTCAGCCGGCCGAGGATCTCCCGCTGGGCGGGGGTCTGCACGATCTCGACGATGGAGCGGCCTTCCTCGTCCTGCTCGCCCTCCGGACGCGCCCCGACGAGGGACTGCGCGGCCTCCCGGAACCGCTCGAGGACGGTCATGGGATCCATCTCGGTCTCACTGAGGAACGACTGGATCTCGCCCTCGAGATGGTCGCGCAGCCAGGGCACGCCGGTGAACTGCGTGCGGTGGGTCTCCTCGTGGAGGCAGACCCAGAGCCGGAAGTCGTGCGGCTCCACTTCCAGTTCGCGTTCGACGTGGACGATGTTGGGCGCGACCAGCAGCAGCCGTCCGCCGCCGTTACCCTCCGCGGGGTCCGCGGACGGCAGGTCGCGACCGCCCGGCGCGAAGGTCTCGTACTGTCCCAGCACCCGTGAGGCCAGGAACGACAGCAGCATGCCGACCTCGACGCCGGTCACCTTGCCGCCCACGGCGCCGAGCACCGCGCCGCCGGGCGTGCCGGAGCGCCGTTCCTGCATCTTGTCCAGCAGCGGGCGCAGCAGTTCGCGGAAGCCCGCGACGTTCGCCTTGATCCAGCCGGCACGGTCCACCACAAGGACCGGGGTGTCCCGTGGCCGGGCGCCCTCCGGAATCATCCGGGTGAACTCCCGGACGTGCTCCTCCGAGGCCTTGGCGTGGCGGCGGAGCTCGGCGACGACGGCGCGCGCCTCGTCCCGGCTCACTTCGGGACCCGGCCGCACGAAGCGGGTCGCGGTCGCCACGGCGAGGTTCCAGTCGACCATCTCGGCACCACCGATGCTCGTCATGCGTCAACCGTACGTTCTCGGCCCGCGCCGCGGAGAGGTGTCGTCGTCCGCCGATCCGGTCCCCCGGCCGGTTCGGGCCCCTGCCTCAGGAGACCAGGGCTGCCGCCAGCCGGTCCAGAGCGGGCTGCGCCTCGTAGGGGGAGGGTGTGTCCGCGGCGAGGAACGCGAAGCCGAGGAGTCGGCCGCCCGGGGCAACGACGGTGCCGGCCAGGGAGTTGATGCCGGTGAGGGTGCCGGTCTTGGCCCGGACGAAGCCGGTGCCGGCGGAGGTGTCGGAGTAGCGGTCCTCGAGTGTGCCGCTGAAGCCGGCGACGGGGAGTCCGGTGAGGATCGGCCGCAGCTCGGGGTGGGCCGCGTCCGCCGCCCGCGCCAGAACCGTCGTGAGCAGCGCCGCCGACACCTTGTCGCGGCGGTTCAGCCCGCTACCGTCGGCGAACCGGGTACCGGCCAGCGGCAGCTGGAGCCGGCGGAGCTGCTCGGTCACGGCCCGCTCCGCGCCGGCGAACGACGCCTTGTCGCCGGTGGCGACGGCGGTCTGGCGGGCGAGTGACTCCGCGATGTCGTTGTCGCTGTCGGTGAGCATCCGCTCGACGACGGTCGACAGGGGCTCGGAGAGCACCTGGGCGAGGGGGACCGCGTCGGCCGGCGCGCGCCCGGGTGCGGGCGGCGTCGTGCTGATCCCGCGTTCCGAGAGCTGCTCGCGGAAGACCCGGGCCGTTTCGCCCGCCGGGTCGGCGCTGCGGGTGGCGGGCCCCCTCGTGCGGTCGTCGAGCCGGCCCTGTCCGACCATGAGGGCGGTGACCGGGGCGATGTTGTCGTTGGGGCCGATGGGATGCAGGACGGGGCCCTGGTAGAGCGAGGCGTCGTACACGAGCCGGACCGTGGCGGCCTTCCGGGAGCCCTCGGCTCGCGCCCGCAGGGAGTTCGCGGTCAGGTCGGCCAGTTCGGCGAGACGGGCCCGGTCGAGGGTCGCGTCGCCGCCTCCGACCAGCGTGATCGCGTCTGCGTCCGGAGCGGCGACGACCGTGGTGGGGATGCGGTGGTCCGGTCCGAGTGCGGTGAGGGCCGCCGCGGCTGTGGCGATCTTGACGGTCGACGCCGGGACCATGGGGGTCTCCGCCCGCTTCCCGTACAGCCGCTCGCCGGTGGTGAGATCGACGACGCAGACGGCGGGCGCCGGTCCGAGGCCGGAGTCGGCGAGCAGCGGCCCGAGCGTCCCGGCCAGGCCGTCCGCCCGGGCGGGGACCTCCGCGGACACGGTCCGCGGGCCGCCGAGGGCCTCGAGCACCGAGGCGGCGGAGGGCGCCGGCGCCGGGCTCTTCGGTGCGGGCGCTTGGTGATGTGCGCCACCCGTGGGGCCGTGGGCCGCCACCCGCTGCTTCTCGGCCTTACGCTGACCGTTGTCCCAAGGTCCCGCCGCGGCCACCGCCCCGGCGGAGAGGGTGAGGCCGACCACGGCAGCACCTGCTGCGAGCTGCCACGTCCTGACCTTCGGCACCTCGCACCAGCCCCTTTCGCGATCACACATGTGCGTGAGGGACACTTAATCACCAGTACTGCGTCTTGCTATGTGTTGATCATGGAGGAGCCACCCGTGGAGTTCGACGTCACCATCGAGATCCCGAAGGGTTCGCGGAACAAGTACGAGGTGGACCACGAGACCGGTCGGATCCGCCTTGACCGTCGACTCTTCACCTCGACCAGCTACCCCGCCGACTACGGTTTCGTCGAGAACACCCTCGGCGAGGACGGCGACCCGCTGGACGCGCTGGTCATCCTCGACGAGCCGACCTTCCCGGGCTGCCTCATCAAGTGCCGCGCCATCGGCATGTTCCGGATGACGGACGAGGCGGGCGGCGACGACAAGCTGCTCTGCGTGCCGGCGTCCGACCCGCGCGTGGAGCACCTGCGGGACATCCACCACGTGTCGGAGTTCGACCGCCTGGAGATCCAGCACTTCTTCGAGGTCTACAAGGACCTGGAGCCGGGCAAGTCCGTCGAGGGCGCCGACTGGGTCGGCCGCGCCGAGGCCGAGGCCGAGATCGAGGCCTCCTTCAAGCGCCTCGAGGCGCAGGGCGGCGCGCACTGACGCGGTACCGCTGACGTACGCGACGCGGGCGGGACACCATCTGGTGTCCCGCCCGCGTCGCGTTTGGGCCCATGCCCGCGGCCATACTGGGCAGAAGCGCCGGTCAAGGGGCGGTACGAGAGGGAGCGAGGAACACGAGTGGTGGCGGAACCCGAGGGTCCGGAAGACCGGAAGCCTCAGTCCGACGAGGCGCACAGCGCTTTCGTCCCGCCGGCGGGGGTGGAACAGCCCGGGGCGCCGGAAGAGGACCACCCCAGTTCCGAGTTCGCCGTCCCAGAAGGTCTGGCCCCCGAGCCGCCCGCGGAGCCCGAGGGCTCCGCGTTCGCTCCGCCGCGCACCTACAGCGCCAGGACCTCGCCGCCCGCCTTCACCCCCGCGCACGGCATCCCGATGGTGCGGCTCACCAAGGACGCGCCCTGGCAGGACCGCATGCGGGCGATGCTGCGGATGCCCGTGGGCGAGCGGCCGGTGCCGGAGACACCGCACCGGCACGACGAGGCGGGTCCGGCCGTGCCCCGGGTGCTCGACCTGACCCTGCGTATCGGCGAGTTGCTGCTCGCAGGTGGCGAGGGCGCCGAGGACGTCGAGGCGGCCATGTTCGCCATCTCCCGCTCGTACGGGCTGGACCGCTGCGAGCCGACGGTCACCTTCACCCTGCTGTCGATCACCTATCAGCCGTCCCTGGTCGACGACCCGGTGACCGCGAACCGGACCGTCCGGCGGCGCGGCACCGACTACACCCGGCTCGCCGCCGTCTACCGGCTGGTCCACGACATCAGCGCCGAGGAGTCGGACGTCACGCTGGAGGAGGCGTACCGGCGTCTCGCCGAGATCCGCCGGAACCGGCACCCCTACCCCGGCTGGGCGCTGACTCTGGCCGGCGGGCTGCTGGCGGGCTCCGCCTCCGTGCTCGTCGGCGGTGACACGGTGGTGTTCCTCGCCGCCGCGGTCAGCGCGATGCTCGGCGACCGGCTGGCGTGGCTGTGCGCCGGGCGCGGGCTGCCCGAGTTCTACCAGTTCGTCGCCGCGGCGATGCCCCCGGCGGCGATGGGCGTGGCGCTGAGCCTGTCACCGCTGGAACTGCGGGCGTCCGCCGTCATCACCGGTGGACTCTTCGCCCTGATCCCCGGACGAGCACTCGTGGCCGGCGTGCAGGACGGACTGACCGGCTTCTACATCACCGCGGCCGCGCGACTGCTCGAGGTCGGCTATCTGGTGGTCGGCATCGTCGTCGGCGTGCTCGGCGTGCTCTATCTCGGTGTCGCTCTGGATGCCGGACTCAGTCCGGAGACCGCGATCCACAGCGTGCCGCGGCCGGTCACGCAGACCCTAGCGGCGATGGGCCTGTCGCTGTGCTTCGCGGTGATGCTCCAGCAGGAGCGCCGGACCGTGGCCCTGGTGACCTTCAGCGGCGGTGTGGCCTGGGTGGTGTACGGCGCGGTCGCGGACGTCGCCGGTGGCTCGCCTGTGGCCGCTACCGCCCTCGCCGCGGGGCTCGTGGGCCTGTTCGGCCAGATGCTCTCGCGATTCCGGTTCGAGTCGGCGCTGCCGTACGTGACGGCCGCGATCGGCCCGCTGCTGCCCGGTAGCGCCACGTACTTCGGACTGCTGGAGGTCGCCCGCGGCAATCTCAACACCGGACTCGCCTCGCTGAGCAAGGCGGCCGCCCTGGCGCTGGCCATCGCGATCGGGGTGAACCTCGGTGGCGAGATCTCCCGGTTGTTCCTGCGGGCGCCGGGGGTCACCGGCGCCCTGCCGGGCGAGGAGACGCCGGGCGGACGCCGCGCGGCCAAGCGGACGCGCGGCTTCTAGGGTCTCCGCGTCTGCGGTCGGGGTCAGCGCTTGGCGTGACGGCCGCCACGGGACGACGGCGGGATCTCGCCCTCCGGCGCGGAGGCTGCGGCTGCCTCCGACTTCTTGTTCTTGGAGCGGGCCCGCAGGAACTCGATCACGATCGGGACGACCGAGAGCAGGACGATCAGGATCAGGATCGCCTCGATGTTCTTGTGGACGAACTCGACCTTGCCCAGCGCGGCACCGAGCAGCGTGACGCCGGCGCCCCACAGGACGCCGCCGATGACGTTGAAGGTGACGAACGAGCGGTAGTTCATCCGGCTCACACCGGCGATGATCGGCGTGAACGTGCGCACGATGGGTACGAAGCGGGCCAGGACCAGGGACTTCGGGCCGTACTTCTCGAAGAAGTCGTGCGCCTTCTCCACGTTCTCCTGCTTGAAGAGGCGGGAGTCGGGGCGCTTGAAGAGGGCCGGGCCGACCTTGCGGCCGAAGAGATAGCCGACCTGGTCACCGATGACGGCGGCCATCACGATCAGCGTGCAGACCAGCCACAGCGGCATGTCGATCGCGCCCGTGGTCACCAGGAGACCCGTGGTGAACAGCAGCGAGTCGCCGGGCAGGAAGAACCCGATCAGGAGGCCCGACTCGGCGAAGACGATCACCAGGACGCCGATCAGCCCGAACGTGGTGATCAGGTAGTCCGGGTCGAGCCAGCTCGGTCCGAGCGCAAGGGTGTTCACGAGGTCCGGGCTCCTGTGGTGATAGTCGTCGGCAGGGTCGGCTGCCCAAAGCTATCAACGCATACGGGTGACACCCGGTTCCACCTGCCCCTGCGGATGCGAGGTGGACGCAGGGCCCCGAAGCTTTCACCATGGGAATCGATGATTACGGCGGCGGGCAGGGCCCGCAGGCCGATGTGCTGGTCGTCACGACGAACGACCTCCCCGGCCACCGTGTGGAGCAGGTGATCGGCGAGGTCTTCGGCCTGACGGTGCGCTCGCGGCATCTGGGCAGCCAGATCGGGTCCGGCCTCAAGTCGATGATCGGCGGCGAGCTCAAGGGTCTGACCAAGACGCTCGTGGAGACCCGCAACCAGGCCATGGAGCGCCTGGTCGAGCAGGCCCGGTCACGGGGGGCGAACGCGGTGCTCGCCTTCCGCTTCGATGTGACGGAGGCCGCGGACGTCGGCACGGAGGTCTGCGCGTACGGCACGGCGGTGACGGTGGCGAAGGTGTGACGGCGCGGGACGCGGCGCTCCCGGCCGTCGCCCGGCCCGTCCGGTCCCCCTCGCCCGGTCCGTGCCCGCCCGCGGGGCTCAGAGGTGCCGGACGGCGTTCGCGAGGATCGCCTCCCGCTCGTACGCCGCGAGCCCGGGCCTGGCCTTGTCGATGTTGCGGGTGAACCGCTCGTCGGCGACGTACATCTCGGCCAGGCCCGTGTGGATCTCGTACGTGCAGGTGTAGTGGTGGCTCGAGATCCACCGGCGGTGGTCCTCCGCCACGTCCATGGCGGCCCGGGACTCCGGCTCCTCGCCCGCGTCCATCAGCGCCACGAAGCGCCGGGTGATCTCGTCGGCCTCGCGCTGGATGCGCAGCCAGTCCTCCTTCGTGTACGAGGCCGTGCGCCGCCGGGACTCCTCGTACGCGTCGGTGCCGCCCCAGCGCTGCTCGGTCTCCTCGGCGTACTCTTCGGGGTCGAAGTCCCCGAAGACCTCGAACTTCTCCTCGGGCGTCAGGTTGATGCCCATCTTCTTCGCCTCCATGGCTCGTTCCACGGCCGCGGCCATCTCCTTGAGTCCGGTGATCCGGGCGGAGAGCAGTTCGTGCTGCCGCCGCAGGTGGGCCTGCGGGTCCGCGTCGGGGTCGTCCAGGAGTGCCGCCACCTCTTCGAGGGGAAAGCCGAGCTCCCGGTAGAACAGGATCTGCTGCAGCCGGTCCAGGTCTGCGTCGTCGTAACGCCGGTGGCCCGACCCGCTGCGGCCGCTCGGACGCAGCAGTCCGATCTCGTCGTAGTGGTGCAGCGTGCGCACAGTGACTCCGGCGAAACGGGCGACCTGTCCCACGGAGTAGCTCATCGCCTTCGCTCCTTCCTTCGCTTTACGGACCCAGACTGCTGCCTCACGTTGCGTGAGGTGCAAGCCCGTACGAGCCTGTGGGCTATGGCACTCCACCAGGGCACCACCGGGACCGAGGACCACACACCGGAGCGGCGCAGGCTCGCGGTCAACCCCTTCTTCGGTCCGGCCGACCCGGTCGGCGGGATGACGGCCGCCCCGCCCACGCACCGCCTCCCGGACGGCCCGATGCCGCCTCTCACGGCGTATCAGCTGGTGCACGACGAGCTCATGCTCGACGGGAACTCCCGTCTCAACCTCGCCACCTTCGTCACCACCTGGATGGAGCAGCAGGCGGCGGAGCTGATGGCCGAGTGCCGCGACAAGAACATGATCGACAAGGACGAGTACCCGCGCACGGCGGAGCTGGAGCGCAGGTGTGTGGCGATGCTCGCCGACCTGTGGCATGCGCCGGAACCGGCCTCGGCCGTCGGCTGTTCGACCACCGGCTCGAGCGAGGCCTGCATGCTCGCCGGGATGGCCCTCAAGCGGCGGTGGGCGAAGCGGAACGCCGACCGCTATCCGGCGACGGCCCGGCCCAACCTGGTGATGGGCGTCAACGTGCAGGTCTGCTGGGACAAGTTCTGCAACTTCTGGGAGGTCGAGCCACGGCTCGTGCCCATGGAGGGGAACCGCTTCCATCTTGACCCCCAGGCCGCCGCCGAGTTGTGCGACGAGA
Organism: Streptomyces sp. WAC00040; assembly: GCF_056835925.1. Taxonomy (NCBI): domain Bacteria; kingdom Bacillati; phylum Actinomycetota; class Actinomycetes; order Kitasatosporales; family Streptomycetaceae; genus Streptomyces; species Streptomyces sp. WAC00040. The sequence continues at coordinate 2,120,116 of NZ_JAKQZE010000001.1, read as the reverse complement.
ACACCATCGGGGTGGTGGCGGTGCTCGGCTCGACCTTCGACGGCTCCTACGAGCCGGTCGGCGAGCTCTGTGCCGCGCTGGACGACCTCCAGGAGCGCACCGGCCTGGACGTCCCGGTCCATGTCGACGGCGCGTCGGGCGCGATGGTCGCCCCGTTCCTCGACGAGGACCTCGTCTGGGACTTCAAGCTGCCGCGGGTGTGCTCGATCAACACCTCGGGGCACAAGTACGGGCTGGTCTACCCCGGTGTGGGGTGGGCGCTGTGGCGGTCGCCCGACGAACTCCCCGAGGAGCTGGTGTTCCGGGTGAACTATCTCGGCGGCGACATGCCGACGTTCGCCCTCAACTTCTCCCGCCCCGGCGCGCAGGTGGTGGCGCAGTACTACACGTTCCTGCGGCTCGGGCGCGAGGGATACCGGGCCGTCCAGCGGACGGCCCGCGAGGTGGCGACGCAGCTCGCCGATCGGATCGGGGCGCTGGACGACTTCCGGCTGCTCACCGCGGGCGACCAGTTGCCCGTCTTCGCCTTCACGACCGCGCCCGAGGTGAAGTCGTTCGACGTCTTCGACGTGTCGCGGCGGCTGCGGGAGAAGGGGTGGCTGGTGCCCGCCTACACCTTCCCGGCGAACCGCCAGGACCTCTCGGTGCTGCGGGTGGTCTGCCGCAACGGCTTCTCCGCGGACCTCGCCGAACTGCTCCTGGAGGATCTGCGGCTGCTGCTTCCCGAACTGCACGCCCAGTCGCACCCTTTGACCAGGAGCACCGCGGAGGCCACGGCCTTCCACCACTGAGCGGGGGCGGCCCGGCACCGGCACCGGCCGGTGCCGGGCCCCGCCGTCTCAGCGGCCCAGACGCCGGAAGCGGGAGACCGCCAGCGGGAAGAAGACCGCGACCAGCGCCAGAGGCCAGGCCACCGCCAGCAGGTCCGCGTGCTCCGCGGCCCAGGAGCCCGTGGTCACGTCGGGGATGCCCGCGAGGTCGCGGACCGTCGTCGCGGTCGCCGAGATCGGGTTCCATTCGACGGCCGCGCCCAGCCAGCCCGGCATCGATTCGGGCGTCGCGAAGGCGTTGGACAGGAAGCCGACCGGCCAGACGAGGATCTGCACGGCCTGTACCAGTTCCGGCTTCCCCGCGACCATCGCGAGGTGGATGCCGGCCCACAGCATCGCGAAGCGCAGCAGCAGGAGCAGCCCGACGGCCCCGAGCAGCGCGCCGAAGCCGCCGTTCCAGCGCCAGCCGATGGCATGGCCGACGCCGATCATGACCAGCAGGCCGAGCGCCGACTGGAGCATGTCCGCGAAGCTGCGCCCGACCAGCACCGCGGACGACGCCATGGGCATGGACCTGAAGCGGTCGATGACGCCCTTGTTGAGGTCCTGGGTGACCGCGAGCATCGTCGCCTCGAGACCGAAGGCCATCGTCAGCGCGAGCATGCCCGGAATCAGGAAGTCGACGTAGGCCCCTTCCACGCCCCGGCCGCCGCCGATCAGGTAGCCGAACATCAGCAGCAGCATCACGGGGAACACGAGCCCGACCACGACCTGCACGGGCTGCCGTGCCCAGTGCGCGAGTTCGCGCCGGGTCATGGTCCAGGAGTCGGTCAGTACGTAACTGCTCATGCCGCGTGCTCCTTCGTCAGGTGGAGGAAGACCTCGTCGAGGGTGGGGCGGCGGACGGACAGGTCCTCGGCCTCCACCCCGGCCGCCTCCAGTGCCCGCACGGTCTCGGTCAGGGCGGCCATCCGGTCGCTCACCGGCGCGCTGACGAGCCGCCGGTCGGGGTCCACGATCGCCTCGCCGGGGAGCAGGGAGGCGACGAGTGCGAGGCGGTCCGCGTCCCGCAGGACCACGTCGATCCGGTCGCCGCCGGTCTTGGCCTTCAGCTCGTCCGCCGTGCCCTCCGCGATCACCCGTCCGGCGTCGACGACCGAGATCCGGTCGGCCAGCTGATCGGCCTCCTCCAGGTACTGCGTGGTCAGCAGCACCGTGGTGCCGGCGCCGACGAGGGAGCGCACCGAGGCCCACACCTCGGCCCGGCCGCGCGGGTCGAGTCCTGTCGTGGGCTCGTCGAGGAACAGCACCTCGGGCTCGGTGATCAGCGAGGCCGCGAGATCCAGCCTTCTGCGCATGCCGCCGCTGTAGAGCTTGACGGCCTTGCGTCCGGTGTCCACGAGGTCGAACCGCTCGAGCAGCTCGTCGGCCCTGGCGCCCGCCCGGCGTGCGCCGAGGTGGTACAGCCGCCCGAACATCTCGAGGTTCTGCCGTCCGCCGAGCTCTTCGTCGACCGCCGCGTGCTGCCCGAGCAGGCCGATCCGCTTACGGACCTCGCCGGCCCTGGTGCGCACGTCGTGACCGGCGACGCGCACCACGCCCTCGTCGTGCCGCAGCAGTGTCGCCATGACCCGCACGGCGGTGGTCTTGCCCGCTCCGTTGGGACCGAGCACGCCGTGCACGGTGCCGCTCGCCACCGTCAGGTCCAGGCCGTCCAGAGCGTGCTTGTCCCCGTACCGCTTCCGTACACCCTCGACGACGATCGCGTCCGTCATCCGTCTCCTCCAGCAGCCTTGGGACAGTAGTCAAATTTGACCACTGCCGTAGGGTAGTCCCCTGAAATCGATTGGTCAAACTTGATTAGCCGAGATCGCCCTCATGAGGCTCGCCCGTCGCGTAAGGGTTCTCGTCGCCCTCCGCCCGCACCCCGATGAACGGTTCCCCCTCACCGGCGAAGGTGTAGGCGCCGTCCTCGATCCGGCTGATCAGGCCGCGTGTCCACTCCGCGCCGAAGTCCGCGGACGAGACCCACATGTTCATGATCTCGCCGATGTGGCCCAGCGACTGGGGGCCCTCCTCCGGCGTGTAGTACTCGGTGACCGCCGCCCGCCACTGCTCCAGACCACGCACCCTCTCCTTGAGCAGCGCCACCGCCTCGTCCCGGGGCAGATCGACGATGAAACCGATCGCGGCCGAGAGCACGTCCGTCTTCTGGTCGTGCGCCGTCAGGGACTCCCGCAGGAGCGCGAAGAACTCCTCGGTGCCCCGCTCGGTGATCTCGTACTCGGTCCGCGGCGGCCCGCCCGCCGTCGAGGGGGCGATCTCATGGGCGTGCAGCAGTCCCTGCTTCGCCATCTGCTTGAGCGCGTGATAGATCGACCCCGGCTTGGCGTTGGACCACTCGTGGGCGCCCCAGTACTCGAGATCGTTGCGGACCTGGTAGCCGTGCGCCCGTCCGTGCTGGCGCACGGCCCCCAGGACGAGAAGCCGGATCGCTGACATCCGCGTACCTCCTAATCAACTTTGACCAGGGTACGCAGCGGTCGTCACGCCCCCCAGTCCCCACCCTGTTCCAGCGCGATCAGGTCGAACGCGCCCTTGCCGTCCAGCGACTCGCGGATGATGTCCGCGTGGCCCGCGTGCCGGGCGATCTCCTCGACCAGGTGCATCATCAGCCACCGCATGGAGACCCGCGCGTCCTTGGGGTACCAGGGCGCCGGGGGCAGCGGGAAGGTGTCGTCGAGGCTCGGCACCGAGCGGATGAACTCCTCCGTCTCCTTCGCGACCGACTCCCAGAGGGCCAGCACACCCGGCACGGTCTCGCCGTCGACCAGGCGGAAGCTGTCGCCCCAGGTCTCCTCGCTGCGCTGCCTCTCGCTCGGCCGCTGCTGCGCCAGCCGCAGCCAGTTCAGCTCCGTCTCCGCCACATGCTTGACCAGCCCCGACAGCGACAGCTCGCTCGCGCTCGGCCGGCTCGCCGCCTGCTCCTCCGTCAGACCGAGGACGGAGCGCCGGATCGCGCCCCGCTGCGCCTCGACGAAGGACAGGAGCGCGCCGCGCTCGTCGCCGTGGGCCTCCGCGGGAACGTGGGTGACCATGGTGTGTCCGCCTTCCGGATCGTGGGGAAGGGCCGTCCGCCCTCCTGCCGACACCTCAGAAGCTACGGGCCCTTGCGGTCAGCTTCTGTCCGCAAGGGCCCTACGGAGGAAGATTCGTCAGAACGGGAACCGCGAGCGCCCGTGCTGGACCGAGATCCACTTCTGGGTCGTGAACGAGTCGAGCATCGAGTCGCCGTTCAGCCTGCCGAGACCCGACTGCTTCTCGCCGCCGAAGGGCACGATCGGCTCGTCGTGCACGGTGCCGTCATTGATGTGGATCATGCCGGTGTCCACCCGCCTGGCGAGCCGCACACCCCGCTCCACGTCACCGGTGTGCACGGCGCCGCTCAAGCCGTACGGCGTCTCGTTGGCGATCCGGACCGCCTCGTCCTCGCCGTCGAAGGGGACGATCAGGGCCACCGGACCGAAGATCTCCTGCGTCAGCACCGGCGAGTCGGCGGGGATGCCGGTCAGCACCGAAGGGAAGACGAGATTGCCGTCCGCGGCGCCGTGCAGCAGCGCCGTCGCACCCGCCTCCACCGTCTGCTCGACCAGCGCGGAGACCGCGTCCGCCTGGGAGGAGTTGATGAGTGGGCCGATGTGGGTCGCCGGGTCGGCCGGGTCGCCCACCTTGAGGGTCCGCACCTTGGCGACGAACTTCTCGGTGAACTCCTTCTCGACCGAGCGGTCCACCAGGACGCGGTTGGCGGCCATGCAGACCTGGCCCTGGTGCACGAACCGGCTGAAGACCGCGGCGTCCACCGCGTAGTCGATGTCGGCGTCGTCGAGGACGATCAGGGCGCTGTTGCCGCCGAGTTCGAGGATCGCGTGCTTGAAGTTGGCCGCGCAGACGGTGGCCACGTGCCGGCCCACCTTGTCGGAGCCGGTGAAGGAGATCACCTTCGGTATCGGGTGCGCGATGAGCGCGTCGCCTATCTCGGCTATGTCCGTGATCACGACGTTCAGCAGGCCGGCAGGCAGTCCCGCTTCCTCGAACACCTTGGCCACGAGGGAGCCGCCGCAGATCGGGGTGTTCTGGTGCGGCTTGAGGACCACGGCGTTGCCGAGGGCGAGAGCCGGGGCCACCGACTTGACCGACAGCAGGAAGGGGAAGTTGAAGGGGCTGATGACGCCCACCACTCCGACCGGAACCCGGTAGACGCGGTTCTCCTTGCCGTCGACCGGCGAGGGCAGGATGCGCCCCTCCGGCCGCAGCGCCAGGTGCACCGCCTCGCGCATGAACTCCTTGGCGAGATGCAGTTCGAACGCCGCCTTGAGCCGGGTGCCGCCGAGCTCGGCGACGATCGCCTCCGCGATCTCCTCCTCGCGGTCCTCGATGATCCGAAGGGCCCGCTCGAAGACCGCCCGTCGGGAGTACGGGTTGGTGTCCGCCCACGCCCGCTGAGCGCGGTCCGCCGCGCGGTACGCCTGGTCCACCTCGTCCGCCGTGGCCACGGCGATCGAGGCGAGCTTCTCACCGTCGTAGGGATTGAAGTCGATGATGTCCCAGGAGCCGCTGCCGGGCCTCCACTCGCCGTCTATGTACTGCTGGGCCAGATCGGTGAAGAAGGACATGTGATCCCTTACTCCAGAGGCATGAGCACGGACGTCTGATGTTGCGTCATCGTACTTATGTTTCAGATGAGTTGGAGGAGACCCCGAAGAAGGTCACGGGTCTCGGCCGGATCAGGACTGTCCTCGGTCAGCCGTTCCATCACCCGCTCGTACTGGGCGACCTCCTCGCGCTTGTCCAGATACAGGGCGCTGGTCAGCTGCTCGAGGTAGACGATGTCGGAGAGGTCCGACTCCGGGAAGCGCAGCATGGTGAACGCGCCGCTCTCGCCCGCGTGGCCGCCGAAGCTGAAGGGCATGACCTGAAGCGTGATGTTCGGGTGCTCCGAGACCTCGATCAGATGGCGGAGCTGGGCCTGCATCACCGCCCGGTCGCCGTACGGGCGGCGCAGGGCCGCCTCGTCCAGCACTGCGTGAAGGTGCGGGGCGCGTTCGGAGACGAGCGTCTTCTGGCGCTCCAGGCGCAGCGCGACCCTGCGGTCGATCTCTGCCCGCGGCGCGTCGGGCATTCCGCGGGTGACGACGGCGTGCGCGTACGACTCGGTCTGCAGCAGCCCGTGCACGAACTGCACTTCGTAGATGCGGATCAGCGAGGCGGCACCCTCGAGGCCGATGTATGTCTGGAACCAGCCGGGCAGTACGTCACCGAAGCTGTGCCACCAGCCGGCGACGTTGGCCTCCTTGGCGAGCCCGAGCAGCGCATCGCGTTCGCTGTCGTCGGCGACGCCGTAGAGCGTCAGCAGGTCCTCCACGTCGCGCGCCTTGAAGCTCACCCGGCCCAACTCCATACGGCTGATCTTGGATTCGGACGCGCGGATCGAGTAGCCGGCAGCCTCTCGCGTGATGCCACGCGATTCCCTCAGCCTTCTGAGCTGTGACCCCAGCAGGATGCGCCGTACCACCGAACCCCCGCCCGGGCCCTCGGCACGGGACTGTTCCCACGACCACGCTGACTCGCCTGCTGCCACGACTTCGACCCTCCCCATCCCTGCTGTGCACGCTCTGTTCGCTCGACACCGATGCTTCCGGAGGTCCCCCCGAACCCCAAGAGCCGGATTCTGCCACCAAAACGCTTCAGCCCGTACTCGTTCGATTACGGAAATGAGAAGGCGCGCAGGGCCGAGCGCGCAAGATATTGGTGGAAGAAATGAGCAAGAACCGGCACGGGCGCGGACAGGTCCGGCGCGTGCACGTGCATCTGCCCTTGCATCTGCCCTACGCATTCGGAACCATGGTCCTCGCGCACCTGCGTGCTCGTTCGTGTTGTAGCGTCACAGCCGCGATTCCCGGGAGTGCCTCGCATGGGACCGAATGGATCCACCATGCTCGAGCCGTTACGGCAGGGCCTTCCCCCCTTCGACCCCGCGGCCGTCTCGAGTTCGGCCTCGTGCGCCCTGCCCGCCCGCTTCGAAGCGGTGCGCGGCGCCCGGATGTTCACCAAGAACACGCTGGGCCAGTGGCAGCTGGACGAACGCTTCGACGATGTCGCCCTGGTCGTCTCCGAGCTCGTGACCAACGCCCTGCGGCACGCTCTGCCGTCCGACGGTGCCCCGCACGAGCCCACCAAGGAAGCCCCGGTCCGGTTGCACCTGATGCGGTGGACCGGCCGGCTGGTGTGCGCGGTGCGTGACCCCAGCCACGACGGCCCCCGGTCGCGAGAGGCCGAGGAGGACTTCGCCGCCGAGTCCGGCCGCGGGCTCTTCCTGGTCGACTCCTTCAGCGACGGCTGGGGCTGGCACCCGCTCGCCGGGTCGCTGCGCGGCAAGGTGGTCTGGGCGCTGTTCCGTCTGAACCAGGCGCCTCCATCGGTCTGAACCGGTCGCCCACGCCCGGGACACGGTCGCGTGTCCCGGCCCGGCGTGCGCCGGAGCGGCCGGGCCTCACGCCCCCGCGATCAGGTGATCGAACTCCCCGTCCTTGACGCCCAGAAGCAGCGCTTCTATCTCGGCGGGCGTGTAGACGAGCGCGGGCCCGTCGGGGTGCCGCGAATTGCGCATCGCCACGTCGCCGTCCGGAAGTCTGGCGAGTTCCACGCACGAACCCTGCGAATTGCTGTGACGGCTCTTCTGCCAGACGACCCCGCGAAGCTCCGTCGCCGCCATGCCGTTGTAGACCTGGTGCACAAGTCGCTCCCGGGGTGCAAGGTGCAAGTGTCAACTATCCGGGATCATAGCTGTGTTCACATGCAGATGCATGAGGCCGATGCGCGAGCAGATGCACGTGCACGCGGGGTGTCCCCGCGGTTACAGCAGCGACGGCCTCACCCATGGAGACGCATGCCACCGCCGATCGGTGCCATCTGTCGCGGCCCGGTTCCGGGCGCCCCCGGTGGATACGGACGGGCCGTGCCCGTCCGTTCAGCCGGACGAGCCGAGACGCGGGCTGACATGTCAGACCTCGAGCAGGGAGTCGAAGGCGGGCGGCAGCCGCTTCCAGGCCTCGCGGCCCGCGGCGTACTCGGCGTCGGTCAGCAGGCACGACTCGAGGAGCTGTTGGAGTCCGTCGCGGTCGAGGCCCGGCGAGGTGAACACCAGGTGCTGGCAGCGGTCTCCGTGCTCGGGGTGCCAGTTGAGCGCGGCGGCCGCCCGGCGCACGGGCGGGACCATCTCCCAGGCGGCGTCCGGCAGCGAGGCGAGCCAGGGCCCCGCGCTCTCGACACAGAGCGCGCCGCCTGCCGCGTCCCAGGCCAGCAGGGTGTCCGGCCGGTCGGCGAGCCAGAACCGGCCGCGGCTGCGGGCCGCCGCGCAGGTCAGGTCCTCCAGCGCCTGGTAGAGACGTTCCGGATGGAAGGGCCGGCAGCTGTGCCACACATAGGTGGCGACGCCGCAGTCGTCGGCCTCCTGCGGCAGCCGTGCGCAGGCCGGATGCTGCGCGGCGGCGGCCGCGTCCACGTCGAACCCGGCGACGGCCGCGGCGGCCAGCCCCTCGCCGTCCACGGCGATCCGCCTGGCCGTCGGGTGCAGTTGTGCCAGCAGGGCGCGGTCCTCGTCGTCCGCCTCCTCGCTGTCGACGAGGGCGAGGACCGGCGCGTACTCGAGCTGACGCGCCCAGGTGTCCGCGATCGTGCGCCGGTCCGTGGCCGCCGCGGCCAGCCCCGCGTCCGTCAGGTCGTCGCCGTTGGCGAGATACGGCAGCAGCAGCGCGGGGTCCACGGCGGTCATCACCGATGTCAGGGCGAGACCTTCGCCGCCGTGCGCCGCGATCACTTCCGCCATGGCCTTGGGCTCGACCGAGTCCCACAGCTCGACGACCGCGAGACCGGTGGCGCCGTCCGCGGCGAGCCGCGCCAGTTCGGGCACCAGATCCTCACGCAGTGCGCAGCAGGCGCAGTCGTTGACGAGCGGCGTCTCCCCCGTGTCGCGGACGCCCCGTGCGTCGCGGACCGTCCTGACGACCGTGCCCCGTTGGGCGGTCGAGAGGTCGTGGTGAAGGGCGACGCTGCCGGGCACCGTGGTGAGCAGCCGCTCCACGGCTGCCCGGCGGGCGTCGGCGTGCAGTCCGCCGACGAGTACGACGGGCAGCGTCACCTTCCGCCTCCGTACCTGCGCTCGAAGCGCTCGACGCGGCCGGCCGTGTCGAGGACGCGCGCCGTCCCTGTGTAGAAGGGGTGGCTCGCGGAGGAGATCTCCACGTCGATGACCGGGTAGGTGTGGCCGTCCTCCCAGTCGACGGTCCTCGCGCCGGTGGCCGTCGACCGGGTCAGGAAGGCGAAGCCGGCGGCCTTGTCGCGGAAGACGACAGGCCCGTAGGGCGGGTGGACACCGGACTTCATGTCAGCGCTCCTCTCGGAAGTCGACGTGCCGGCCGGCGACCGGGTCGTACTTGCGAAGGGTCAGCCGGTCCGGGTCGTTACGGCGGTTCTTGCGGGTGACGTAGGTGTAGCCGGTGCCCGCGGTGGAGCGGAGCTTGATGACCGGGCGGATGTCGTTGCGAGCCATGACGCGCAGTATATGGAAATGATTTCCATTATCAAAGTCATCGCCCGCGCAGGCCGGGCACGTGCGTGCCGGAGCAGCGGTCGCGCAGGCCGGACGACGCCACCGGCCGCGGGACGCCGGTCCGGCGCGCGTCCGCGACATGGCGACGGTGGCGCGACGGGCAGGCGAACCGGGGGGCCGCCTGCGGAAGTTCCGGCTGCCCAGGTCGCCGAGGCGTGAGCAGGCGCACGCCGGCGTCCTCCCTGGTGTGGGCACGTCCTGCTGGTAACTTGGCGCGGTCTTGCTATCGATCAGGGGGACAGATCAGTGCTCAAGCTCGTACGTACATCGGCCGTCGCGGCGGGCCTCGTCGCCGCCCTCGCGCTGACCGGATGCGGCAGCGGCGACAGCGACGACGCAGGCAAGGGCAAGGGCAAGGCCACGGCCTCGCCCACCGAGGCCGGCGGCGACAGCGGCGGCGGCGAGGGCAGGGCCCGTGACATCGAGGGCACCTGGACCGGCCTGAGCGACGGGAAGCCGGTCGCGCTGTCCGTCCAGGGCTCCAACGCCGCGATCGTCGCCGACGGTCATGCCTGCACGGGCGAGGTGCAGGACATGGGCGAGCAGATGCTGTCGCTGAAGTGCGCGGACGGGAACACCGACCGCACGATGGGCTCGATCGAGTCCAACGACGGTACGACTCTGGTCATTTCGTGGGACGCCGGCAAGAAGGACACCCTCAAGAAGAGTGAGGCGGGCGCGCTGCCCGACGGTCTGCCGACCGGCCTGCCGTCGGACTTCCCGACCCCGTGACGGCTGCGGTTCACCGCCGGCCGGTCGCCGGGGGCGAGCCGCTCCGCACGTCACTCCTGCGTCACCGGGCCGCGGGTCCCTCGTGGACTCGCGGCCCGTCCTCGCCCGGCCTCGCGGCCATGGCGTCGGCCAGGTCGTCCAGCGCGGCGAGGAGTTGGACGGCGCCGCCGCGAAGTACGGCGTCGGACGTCTCCTTCGTTCCCCAGCGGTCCACGACCTCGTGCACCGGATCCCAGTCCGGCACCCGGTTCTCGCGTACCGCCTCCGCGCCCTCCTCGACGGCGTGGCGCAGTACCTCGGCCAGCGCGGCGGCGGCGGGCACCGGCGCGGCACCCTGCCCGCCGCCGTACTCGGGCAGGTGCGCCTCGATGAGCATGGCGACCCTGCCCGCCTGGGCGAGTGCCCGGCCCGCGTCCTCCGCCGTTCTCCGTGACAGCACACGGGAGGGCACCGGCTCGTGCTTGGCCTTCGACAGGGCGTCCCGCCAGGCGATACGCGCGTCCCGCGAGTCGAGCAGCGTCCCCCGGACGTCCGCGGACCCGGAGGTCCCGGCGGTGTCCGTCTTCTCGGCGGGATCGGCGTAGCGGTCGAGGACGGCCGCGGCATAACGGCCGTTCGCTAGCAGCCAGTCGGCGAGCCGGTGGTGCAGGCGGGGGGTCTCCCAGGCCGGGTAGAGCGCGTAGGCGAGCATCGCCAGCAGCCCGCCGAGGAAGGTGAGCACCACCCGCTGGGGAACCGTCTGGGCCCAGTCCTCACCGCCGGTACCGAGCAGGAAGACCACATAGGCGGAGATGAAGACGCTGGCCACCGCGTACCCGGTGCGCATCACCAGGTACATGCCGAAGGCGCACAGGACGGCGATGCCCGCGCTGACATAGGTGCCGGGCCGGGCCGTCTGCACCACCGCCGTCGCCACGCCCACACCGACGAGGGTGCCGCAGAAGCGGGCGACGGAACGGCCGTAGGTCTGCGAGAAGTCGGGACGCATGACCATGACCGCCGTCAGCGGCGCCCAGTAGCCGTGGCCCAACGGCAGCGCGGTACCCAGCAGATAGCCCGCGGCCACGACCGCCGACGAGCGGATCGCGTGCCGCAGCACCGGCGAGTCGGGCCGCAGCTCGTCGCGCATGGCCCGCACGGCACCGGGGATCAGCCGCACCAGCCCGTGCCGTGTGCGGTGGTCGGACTCGGCGGCGCCCGCGCCGCGCACCGTGCCGACGACCTCGTCGAGCAGCGCGGTCAGCCGCACGGCCGCTCGTCGGGGCGGCCCGGAGAGAATGGCTCCGGTGTCGGGCGTCCGCAGGGCGGCGGCCGCGGCCGGCGGCACCCGGACGGCCTCCCCATGACGTACGGCGCTCGCGACGGCGTCGAGCACCGTCCCCGCGGCGTGGAGGAGTTCGCGCACCCGGTCGCGGGCCGGGCCCTCCGCGGGGACGCCGACCGCCGGGTCGGCCAGTGAGGCGAGCACGGGCCTGATGCGCTCGGCGACGCCGCGGGTGCCGTGCAGCTCCGCCGGCCTGCGCCTGGCCTGGCGAGCGGTGACGGCAGCGGCACTGCGGGCGTGCATCAGGGGGGCCGGGTCGAAGGACGCCGTCGGGTCCTCGCGGAGCCTGCGGGCGTAGTCGGCCTCAGCCGCGAGCGCGTCGGCGAGCGCGTCGCGCTGCGCACCCCAGCGGCGCACGGGGAACAGGACGACGAGCAGGGCCTGTACGACGCCTCCGACGGCGATCATGGCGGCATGGCCCGCGGCGGCGGCGACCGACGTGGGCAGTGTGACGGTCACCAGCATGATGGCGATGTTGGAGGACGCCATGATCCCGGCGGTCGGTCCCACCGCCCACAGGAGACCGCCGAGGAAGGTCCACAGCGTCAGCAGGGCGAGGAACAGGACGACATGGGCGCCGGTGAGGTACCCGAGGAAGGTGGAGACGGCGAGCGTCGCTCCCGACAGCAGCGCGAGGACCGGCCGCGGCCGCCAGCTGCGCTGGAACGTCGCGAGGGCGGACTGGAACGCGCCGAAGGCGGAACTCACGGCGACGGCGGGCCCGAAGAGCGTGAGCCCCGCGCCGACGACGAGCGCCAGCCCGGCGGCGCCCCGGACGGCGATGAGGGGTTCCAGCCGCTTCCGCTCGATCTTCAGCCCCGAAAGGGCGGTCTCCTTCAGCGCCCGGAGCCAGCTCATGGGCCGAGCGTAACGACCTTTCCCGGCATTTCGCCCGACCTCCGGGCGGAGGGCACCGCCCGGAGGGGCGACGCCGGGCCATACGCTCCGACCATGTCGAACATACGCACGGCGCGGGTGTCGTCGGACGGGCTTTGGGTCGCCTTCGCGTTGCTGCTGTGCGCGTCCGTCGTCGTCTGGCTGGCGGCGGGCCTGCTGGCGGCGATCTCCGAACTGGACGAGCGGTGCAGCCACGGGATGGTCGGCCCCGGCGGGCCGTTCACCGTCGAGCGGAGCAGCCTGCCGCCGGACGTGCGGTGCGTGTTCGCGGACGGCACCACCATTTCCACCGCCGGCGCGCTGGTCCGGGTGATGTGGGCGTGCATCGCCGCCACGGCCGCCTGCGCCGTCGCCGCGACGGCACTGGAGTTCGTCCGGCCCGATCACGAGAAGGCGGCCCGGCGGATGGGGGCGACCGCCGTGGGCGCGGGATTCGCCCTCGCTCGCGTCCACGCCGGCGGCACGGCGCTGACCTCGCCCGGTAAGGAGCCCCTCCGGTCCTGTTCGGCGTTCGTGACCGGTGTCCACGAACGCGCCACGCGCGTGGATCGCGACATCTTTCCCGCACAGGCCGCCTGTGTGTACCGGGACGGCACCACGTACCGCCTCCTGCCGGAATGGCTCGGCATCCTCGAATGGCTGCTGCTCGGCGCGGTGGTCGTGTGCATGGGGGGCATGGCCGCGGCGCGCACGAGGCAGCGCGCCGGTTGACGGGCGTGGCGGGGGTGCGGAGGCGTACCGCGTCGGGCCGAGGTGACAGCCGGCGCCGCCGACCGGTGTGCGGCCGTCGTGGCTAGTGGCGGGGTCTGCGCGGGATGCGTCCCGCCGACGGCGCCGGGCCCCGACGCTCCGCGCGGTCCGCCGCGGCCCGGCCGTCCTGCCAGCCGTCGAGGTCCGTGGCGCCGCGCACCCGCGTGGTCGTCGTCTCGGGGAACATCCGGTCGGTGTGCGAGGCCACCGCCACGTCCCGCGATGCCAGGACCGGCAGCAGGTCGGCGGTGACCACCTCGTCGGCGACGGCGGTCAGATGTTCGCCGAGGCGGCTCGCGTACGCGGTCCAGAACGACTGGCGGAAGGTCTTGGTCCGCCGGCGGCCGCCCGCACGCTGCGCGGACTCCGCCTTGGTGAGGGCCGTCGCGCCTTGGACGAGCAGGGAGGTGTGCAGCAGCTCGACCGACTCGAGGTCGCTCTCGAAGCCGACGACGGTCGAGAAGCCGAACGCGCTGTTCCACACCGCTCGGCAGCGGTTCGCGGCGGCGACCGCGTCGAGCAGGACCGCCTTAGACGCCTCGTACGGGGCGTCCACACCGATCCGGCACGCGGACGGGGCGTCCGGGCTGTGCGCACGGGTGGCCAGCAGGGCCTCGTCGACGCTGTGCCGGGCCATCAGCTCCTGTGCCTTGGCGGTGAGCGCCTCCGCCTCCTCCGGGTAGCCGGTGGCCTCCGCCTTCGCCAGAAGCGCGCGGATCCGCCCGAGCATGCGCGGCTCGTACGGTGACGCCGGCACCGAGGCCAGGGACGCGCCCGGGACGGGGCCGACCGGTTCGATCGCGGGGAGGCGGGAGAGCAGCCGGTACAGCTCCAGCAGGGCGGTGGCGTGCGAGAAACGGTCGGCCCTGGGCGGTTGCAGACCGGCGAGTTCGTCGAGCTGGGCACGGAAGCGGGGGGCGAGCCGCGGGCCGTAGCGCTTGGTCTCCGCCGTGATCAGCCCCGCCGCCAGCAGCTCGTGCGTGTCGTCGAGGTCCCGCCGGACCAGCCGCACGACGTCGGCCGGCTGCCAGCCGCGTTCCCACGCCCGCCGCACCAACTCCTCGCCGCGAAGGCGCAGCTCGCCGTCGGCGGAGGGGTCGGCGGCGAGAAGGGACGCGCCGGTGTCGAGCGCCTCGTCGCCCTCCCCGTACAGCGCCGCCGCCAGCGCCTTTTCGACCGTACTCATACTTCGGATGGTCCCACGGACGGGGCGGCCGGTCCCGCGGGGTGCTTCAGGGGGTAGGGCAGGCCATACCCCCGGAACACCCTCCAGTGGTCGTGATCACGGCGCCGGGAGACGGAAGCCTGGCGGCATGACCACAACAGCCGTACGGCTCACCGGCCTCCGCCGCGTCCACCGTGACGTCACCGCACTCGACGGCGTCGACCTGGAATTCCCGCAAGGGTCCTTCACCGCCGTCATGGGGCCCTCCGGATCGGGCAAGTCCACCCTGCTCCAGTGCGCCGCCGGGCTCGACCGGCCCACGTCGGGGAGCGTGGAGATCGACGGCTTCAGGCTGGACGGGCTGAGCGAACGGCGGCTGACGCTGCTGCGGCGCGACCGGATCGGCTTCGTCTTCCAGGCCTACAACCTGATCCCGTCGCTGACCGCGGCGCAGAACGTCGCCCTGCCGCTTCGGCTGGCCGGGCGGCGGCCGTCGCGTGCCGATGTGCGCCGGGCGCTCGCCGAGGTGGGCCTCGAGGGCAGGGCGGGACATCGGCCGGGCCGGATGTCGGGCGGGCAGCAGCAGCGGGTCGCCCTCGCCCGTGCCCTGATCACCCGGCCGGCCGTGCTGTTCGCGGACGAGCCGACCGGCGCGCTCGACACCGTAACCAGCAAGGAGGTGCTCGGACTCCTGCGCGGGCTGGTGGACCGCGAAGGGCAGACGATCGTGATGGTCACCCATGATCCGGTGGCCGCGTCGTTCGCCGACCGGGTCGTCCTCCTGGTCGACGGGCGGGTCGGCGGAGAGCTCACGTCGCCCACCGCCGAGCAGGTCGCGGCGCGTCTCGCGGGGCTGGAGGCGGTCCCGTGCTGACCGTCGCCTGTGCCGCACTGCGGGCACGCTGGGCCACCTTCGTCGCCGGCTTCGTCGCACTCGCGCTGGGCGTCGGCCTGCTCACGACGATGGGCCTCGGCCTGGCCTCCACCTTGGAGGCGCCACAGCGCCCGCCGGAGCGGTTCGCCTCCTCGCCGGTGGTCGTCATGGGGCAGGACAGGCTCACCGTGGAGGTCCGTCGGGGGCCGGCGACCGAGACGGTGTCGAAGCCGCTCGCTCATCCACACCCTGTGGACACCGCACTGGTGCGGGAACTGGCCGCGCTCGGCCGGGTGACCCGCGACGGCGGCCCTGACGCCGTCGGCGTCGACGCCCCCGCCGACGAAGTGAGAGAAGTGGTGGGCCGCAGGGCACAGGTCCTCACCGGGGACGAACGGCGGCGCGCCGATCCCGGGACCGAGCGCGACGCCCAGGCCCTCGTCTCGGTGAACTCGCTGCTCGGCACTGCCGGCGGCGTGTCAGCCTTCGTCTCCGTCTTCGTGGTCGCCTCGACGTTCGCCTTCGCGGTGGCCCTGCGGCGACGTGAGTTCGGGCTGCTGCGGACAGCGGGGGCGACACCCGGCCAGATCCGCCGCCTGCTGCTCACCGAATCACTGGTCGTCGGTGTGCTCGCCTCGGCCGCGGGCTGCGCACTCGGCGCGTGGGGAGCGCCGCGGCTGGCCCGGGCCCTCGTGGAAGGACGGGTGGCGCCCGCCTGGTTCGGGATCCGCGAGGACGTGAACTGGCCCTTCCACGTGGCGTTCTGGACCGGGCTGCTGGTCGCCGTCACCGGAGTGTGGGCCGCCTCGCGCCGGGCAGGGCGCATCGGTCCGGCGGAGGCACTGCGTGAGGCGGACGTGGACACGGGCGTGCTGCCGCGCGGCAGGCTGCTGGCCGGCGTCGTCCTCGCGGTGGCCGGTGCGGCGCTGCTGGCCTGGGGGCTCGCCACGGACCCGGCCGACCTGCTGAAACGCAAGACCTACCTGACCCGGCCGATGATCCTGATCACCGCCGTCGCGCTGCTGGCTCCGCTGCTCGTGCGGCGCACCGCGAGGCTGCTGCCCCTGCCCGGCGCGGTGGGGATGCTCGTACGGGAGAACACCGCCGCGTCCGTGCGCCGCACGGCCGCCGTCGCCGCGCCCGTACTCGTCACCGTGGCACTCGCCGGCTCGATGACCGGGACCGCCGAGTCGGTGACGGCGGCGCGGGCGGCGGACGCCCGGGAAAGGACGGCGGCCCAACTGGTCGTGACCGGGGAGCGGTTGCGCGTGCCGGAGCGCTCCGACAGCACGCCGGTGATGAAGACCGCGACTCTCTCGCCGTCCGCGTCCACCGCCGTGTACGTACGGGAGGAGGGCACCGCGCTCGTCGAATTCGAGGCGCGTGCGGTGACCGACCCCGCGGCGTTCGCGAAGCTGGCGCGGCTGCCCGTCACGGCGGGCGACCTGCGCGATCTTGACGACCGTTCCATCGTCGTCACCGAGGAATGGATGCGGCACGAGGTGGGGCGGACCATGGACGTGTGGCTGGGCGACGGCCGCCCGGCCAGGCTGCGTATCGCCGCCGTCCTTGCGGTCGGGACCGGTGGCGACGGCGCTTTCGTCACGGCGGCCAACGCGCCCACCGCCCCGGTCGACCGGATCGACGTACGGGCCGGCGCCGGGGTCCCCCCGGCCGCACTCGACGCCCTCGCCGGCGAACTGCGGCGCTCCTTCGGCGGAACGGTCCGCGACGTCCACGAGTGGACCGCGGCGACGCATCCCCGTACGAGCCCGCAGACGCGTCTCGGAATGCTCGTGGTCCTCGGGATCGCCCTTGTCTACACCGCGATCGCCCTCGCCGGAACGCTGCTGATGGCCACGTCGGCACGCGCCGGCGAACTCGCTGCGCTGCGACTCGCGGGAGCGACCCGCGCGCAGGTGCTGCGGGTGGTCACAGGAGAGGCGCTGCTCTCCGTCGCGGTGGGAGCCGTGCTGGGGGCGGCGATCACCGCGGTGAACCTGGCCGGGCTGGGGACGGCGCTGGCCGCACTGTCGGCGCCCGTGACCGTGGTGGTGCCGTGGGGCACGGCCGGAGCGGCACTCGGGTCGTGTGCGGCGGTCGCGGTCCTGGCGTCGCTGGTGAGCTGCCCGCGGACAAGGTGAGGGCGGCGGGACTCCGGGGCGGGGCGAGGGACAAGGTCGCGGGACTCCGGGGCCCGGGAGCCCGGTCCCCCGCCCCCGGTCCCTTCCCGGGACGGCGCGCGCCAGGTCGGGAAACGACCCGGTCAGGAACAGCCCGTCAGGAGATGCGCAGCGTCCGCTTCGCGAGTTCGTACGCGGGGAGCATCTGCTCGTGCTCCTGCGAGTCGAAGCCGCCGAGGTCCACGACCACCAGACCCTGCGGCGTGGCCACCGCGAAGGCACGCTCCTTCTTCGGGTCGTCGAAGAACTCGTTCTTGTTGATGTACGTGACCTCGGTGGCGGCGAGCTTCCCCGCCTTGGTCTCCTTGTACACCTCGTCCGTCCGCTCCTTCGCCCCGTCGGCGACGAACGCCTGGAGCGCCTTGCGGGTGTCGTCCCCGGCCCCGGCCCCGACCCACACCCGGATGAAGCCGATGTGGCCGGCGGGCTTGGCGTCGATCTCGCACACGAGCGTGACCGGGCCCTGGTCGAGGACCGCGGCGAACTCGCTGTCCTTGTCGTTCTCGAGGAGTTCCGGCTTCCAGTTCGCGGCGAGCGAGAAGGTGACGGGCATCGGGCAGGTGGAGCCGGGGGCGCCCACCGAGCCCGCCTCCGCCGGCCCGTCGGCCGCCTTGTCCTGCTCCTTGCTCTCTTCTTCGGTCTTCTCCTTCTGCGTCTCTTCCTTGCCCGCGTCCTGCCGGCTCGCCGGACCGCCCGCGTGATCGTCCGAGCCGGCCTTCGACGAGCAGCCGCTGGCCAACCCCGTCGCCAGTACCGCCGCCACCACCCCGAGAGCCGCGCCGCGCGCACGTCCCCGCATCACACTCCGCACCGAAGGATCCCCACCCTGTCTGTCCGTGAACCCGCCACCGCCGTCGGCGGCGTAGCAGGATCGATCCTACGGAGAGCCGCTGTCGAGGAAGGGTTCGAGCAATGGGCGAGAACAAGGACCGGATGCTGGCCGGCGAGTGGTACCTCCCGGACGACGAGGAGTTGGGCGCGGACACCCGGCGCCGTTCCGAACTCTGCGCCGCCTACAACCAGAACGGTGGCGCCTCGCCCGACGAGCGGACCGCGATACTCCGCGAACTGCTCGGCTCGCTGGGCGAGGACGTACGCATCCGGCCGCCGTTCCACTGCGACTACGGGCGCTGCATCAGCATCGGGGACCGTACGTTCGTCAATTTCAACGCGGTCTTCCTTGACGCGGCCCCCATCACCGTCGGCGCCGACGTGCAGATCGGACCGAACGTGCAACTCCTCACCCCGGCGCACGAGATGGACACGGAGCGACGCCGAGCGGGCTGGGAGAAGGCGGTCCCCATCGTGATCGGTGACAACGTATGGCTCGGCGGCGGCGTGATCGTCTGCCCCGGCGTCACCATCGGGGAGAACACCGTCGTCGGCGCGGGCTCCGTGGTCACCAGGGACCTGCCTGCCGGGGTGCTCGCCGTGGGCAACCCCGCCCGCGTCGTCCGCTCCCTCACGGGCTGAGCCCGCCCCGCGCCCGCGTCCCGTGTCGCCGCCCGGCCCGTCGACCGGCCGTTGTCGTACCCGGCTGCCACACTCGAACCCATGGGCGAACGATGGGCTCTGGCAGCGACGGAGGGGGACGGGGCCAGGCTCGTCCCCCTCCTTCCCGACGGCCTGCCCGCTGGGCCCGTGGTGGAGGAGCCCGACCTGGTCGAGGCGGTCCGTTCCCGTCCCGCGGTGGACCGGTGGGTGTGGCGGTCGACCACCGGGATCTATCCTCGGCTGCTGGCCGCCGGTGTCCGGGTCGAGAGGTGCTACGACATCGAGGACGCCGAGCTGCTGCTGCTCGGCCACGAGGGACGGCTCGGCGAGCCCCGCTCGGCGGCCGCCGCCTGGGCGCGGCTGCGCAACGCTCCCGTGCCGCCCGATCCGCCGGCCCGCGCGGCAGAGCCCGGCTCCCAGTCCTCACTGTTCGAGCCGCAGCCCGTCGCCGTGCCCCTGGAGGCGCTGCTCGAGGTCTACGCCGACCAGCAGCGCAGGCATCTGGCCGCCGAGCACCCCGGCCGGATGCGGCTGCTCACGGCCGCGGAGTCCGCAGGCATGCTGGTGGCCGCCGAGATGAACCGCGCGGGGCTCCCGTGGCGGGCCGATGTGCACCGGGCGGTGCTGCACGAACTGCTCGGCGAGCGGTACGCGGGCGGTGGCGAGCCGAAACGTCTGGCGGAGCTCGCGGACGAGGTGTCGGCCGCCTTCGGCCGGCGCGTGCGGCCCGACCTGCCGGCTGATGTGGTGCGGGCGTTCGCACAGGCGGGGATCAAGGTGCGCTCGACCCGGCGATGGGAGCTGGAGGAGATCGACCACCCGGCCGTGAAGCCGTTGATCGAGTACAAGAAGCTGTACCGCATCTGGACCGCACACGGCTGGAGCTGGCTACAGGACTGGGTGCGGGACGGCCGTTTCCGGCCCGGGTACCTGCCCGGCGGCAGCGTTTCCGGCCGTTGGACGACCAACGGTGGCGGTGCACTTCAGATACCGAAGGTGATCCGGCGGGCCGTCGTCGCGGACGACGGCTGGCGTCTCGTGGTCGCCGACGTCGACCAGATGGAGCCGCGGGTGCTCGCCGCGATCTCGCGGGACCACGGCCTGATGGAGGTCGCGGGGCACGACGGCGACCTCTACACGGCGCTGTCCGACCGGGCGTTCTCCGGTGACCGCGACCACGCCAAGATCGCGCTGCTCGGCGCGATCTACGGCCAGACGTCGGGCGACGGCCTGAAGAACCTGGCGGCGCTCCGGCGCAGGTTCCCGAGGGCGGTGGCCTATGTGGACGACGCGGCGAAGGCGGGCGAGGAGGGCCGGCTTGTACGGACATGGCTCGGGCGCACCAGTCCCCGGGCGGCCGGCGCGGGCGACGACGACGAGGCGGGCATCCCCCAGGAGCCCGTCGAAGCCGCTCCCGCCGACGGCGAGTTCACGCCCGGCTACGCGTCGACCAACGCCAGGGCACGGGGCCGCTTCACCCGGAACTTCGTGGTGCAGGGCAGCGCCGCCGACTGGGCGCTGCTGATGCTGGCGGCACTGCGGCAGGCGACCGCGGGGATGCGGGCGGAGCTGGTGTTCTTCCAGCACGACGAGGTGATCGTGCACTGCCCTGCCGACGAGGCCCGCGACGTGGCGGAGGCGATCCGCTCGGCCGGTGAGCTGGCCGGGCGGATCGCCTTCGGTGAGACGCCGGTGCGGTTCCCGTTCACGATCGCGGTGGTGGAGCGCTACTCGGACGCGAAGTGACGCGAGCGGCCCGCCTGCGGTTCCGGTTCCGGCGCCGCGGAGACGAGGCCCTGGGTTCGCGCCGAGGCCGGCTGCCGGAACTCGCCGTCAGGGAGCCCCTCGGCGCCGTGGGGCCAAGCCGTGGCGCTCGCGCCGCCGTGGAGACCAGGCCGCCGGAGCCCGGCTCCGAGGGGCCGGCCCCTGCGGCTCATCCGGTCGTCGTGCGCCACTTCTCGTCGAGAACGACGGTCTTCATCTGCTCGATGGTCAGGACCGGCTCGGCGCGGCTGGCGTCCTGGCCCTGCCCCGGCGCGTTGAAGGCCATCATCACGACCCGGAAGCCGTCGGGCCGCAGGGTGTCGACCGTCCAGCCCACCGTGCCCGCGCCGCCCTTCTGGTCGGGGTCGTTCTCCTTCTTCACCATGACCTTGGTGCCGTCCGGCAGGGTCGTGACATCGCCGGTGAAGACCGCTGCGAGGTCCTGCATGCCGGACTGCGCGTTGACCTGGATGAAGCCGGCGCCCTTGCCGTCGTCGGCGACGACGAATCCGTAACCGGGGTCGCCCTGCTTGTCGAGGACCTTCAGCCCTTTGGGCAGCAGCGAGGTGAGGATCTTGTCCACCGAGGTTCCGGCGGCGCCGGGCAGCGGTGTCTCCTCGTCGGGCTCGCCCAGTTGCGCGCCGATCGACTGCCACACGTCGTCCGTGACGAGCGTCTTCAGCTGCGGGCCCGTCAGGGGCGGGGCCGGCCGGCTGACCGGCGCGCCCTTCTCGGCGGGCGCGTTCCATTCGCCGGCATCGACCTGCACGCCCTTGGGCGTGATCAGGACGGCCCGCCACAGTCGGGTGTCCACACGCCGGTCGGGATACTCGTAGCCCTGGAACAGCATGTAGCGGGAGCCGTCGGGCAGCGTCTCGGCCTTGCATGTGTCGTGCTGCACCAGTGCCTTGGACGGGCACGTGACGGACTGGTCGGCGCGCTGTCCGGCCGGATCGACGGTGCTCACGCCGAGGCTGATCGCCGCCGCTCCCTGTCCGTCGTCGAATACGACTGAGGCGTACGGGCCGGTCTTCCCGCCCTTGACGTCCTCGGTGATACCCCGACCGGCCTCGCGGGTGATCTTCCCTTCGGGCAGGAGGGCCTTGAAGGCCTCGATCATCTTCTCCTTGGTGACCCCGCCCGCCGGGGGCGAGCTCGGAGCACCGGGCGTGGCCTGCCCCGCGACGGCGGTGGGCGTGGCCGGTGCCGCGGCCGAGGCCTGGCCGTCGCCGGAGCCGAGTGCGCCGGTCGTATAGCCGCCGGCGACGCCGACCACGGCGAGCGCCAGGACACTGCCGGTCACGGCGGCGGCTCTGCGACGGGCCAGCCGGCGGCGGCCGCGGGTCAGGCCGGCGTCCACCAGACCCGGCCGGTCCGAGGGCCGGAACGTGTCACCGGTACGGCGGATCGCATCACCGAGTTCGTCCTCGAAAGGCATGGGGAACCACACTCCCTGGTCGCGTCACATGAATGAAGTGGTGGGGCCCCGCGGGGCTGCCCGCGGAGAGAGCCCGTCGTCGCGGTGCCGCGCCTCAGCGGGCGGCGAACTCCACGAGACTGCCGCCGAGTTGCTCACGGAGCTTGGCCAGCGCCCGCACCGTTCTGCTGCGCACGGCGGCGGAGCTGACGTTCATCGCGTCGGCGGTCTCCTCGATGCTGCGGTCCTCCCAGTACCGCAGCACCACCACCGCCCGGTCCTTCGGTGAGAGCCGGCCGAGCGCACCGAGAAGTGCGAGGCGCAGCTCGGGGTCGTCACCGCAGAGCAGGGCGGAGTCGGGCAGTTCGCCGACAGGGCGTTCCGAAGCGGAGCGCCGGCGCCTGTGAGTGAGGAACGAGCGGACGAGAACCGTCTGTGCGTATCCCGCCGGATTCTCGATCCGGGAGACGCGCCCCCACAGCACGTACATCCGGCCGAGCGTCTCCTGCACCAGATCCTCTGCGAGGTGCGTGTCCCCGCTGGTCAGGAGGCAGGCGGAGCGGTAGAGGTGCGCGGCGCGATTCGCCGCGAACTCTCTGTACTCCTCCGTGCGGGACGCTCTCATCCCCTGCTCACACTCCCCCCGTCGTGCGCCGGCGACCCCTTCACCTCATTGACGCGGCGGCGTCCCCGTAATGTTTCAACCTTTTTCCAGGACCCGTGCCGGTGCGCGGGTCAGGCCCCGACGTACTCCCGCAGATGGTGCGCGGTGAGGGTGTCCCCGTGGGCGACCAGGTCCTTGGGCGTCCCCTCGAAGACGATGCGGCCGCCGTCGTGTCCGGCGCCGGGGCCGAGATCGATGAGCCAGTCTGCATGTGCCATGACCGCCTGGTGGTGCTCGATGACGATCACGGTGTTGCCGGCGTCCACCAGCCGGTCGAGCAGCGCCAGCAGCTGGTCCACGTCGGCCATGTGCAGACCGGTGGTCGGCTCGTCCAGTACGTACGTCGCCGCCTTCTCCGCCATGTGGATGGCCAGCTTGAGGCGCTGCCGCTCCCCGCCGGAGAGGGTGTTGAGCGGCTGTCCGAGCCGGAGGTAGCCGAGCCCGACGTCCCGCAGCCGCCCGAGGATGGTGTGGGCCTGACCCGAGGTGAAGAAGTCGTGGGCCTCGGCCACCGACATCCCGAGCACCTCGCTGATGTTCTTGCCGCGCAGGGTGTACGTGAGCACCTCTGGCGTGAACCTCTTGCCCTCGCACTCCTCGCACACCGAGGCCACGCCGGCCATCATGGCGAGGTCGGTGTAGACGAGCCCCAGACCGTTGCACTTGGGGCAGGCACCCTCCGAATTGGCGCTGAACAGCGCTGCCTTGACTCCGTTGGCCTTGGCGAAGGCGGTACGGATCGGGTTCAGCAGACCGGTGTACGTCGCCGGGTTCGAGCGGCGGGAACCGCGGATGGGCGACTGGTCGGCGACCACCACTTGGTCACGGGCGGGCAGGCTGCCGTGGATGAGCGAGCTCTTGCCGGATCCGGCGACGCCGGTGACCACGGTCAGGACCCCGAGCGGTATGTCGACGCTCACGTCCCGCAGGTTGTGCAGGTCGGCGCCCTTGATGGCCAGCTGCCCGCGCGGCTCGCGCACCTTCTCCCGCAGCCCGGCCCGGTGCTCCAGGTGCCGCCCCGTCAGCGTCCCGGAGGCCCGCAGTCCGGGCACATCGCCGCTGAAGCAGATCTGTCCGCCTTCCGTGCCGGCCCCGGGACCGAGGTCGACGACATGATCGGCGATCGCGATCACCTCGGGCTTGTGCTCGACGACGAGCACCGTGTTCCCCTTGTCGCGCAGCCGCAGCAGCAGGTCGTTCATCCGCCGGATGTCGTGCGGGTGGAGACCGACGGTCGGCTCGTCGAAGACGTAGGTCACGTCGGTGAGGCTGGAACCGAGGTGCCGCACCATCTTCACGCGCTGCGCCTCACCGCCGGACAGAGTGCCGGCGGGACGGTCCAGGCTGAGATAGCCGAGGCCGATCTCCACCAGCGAGTCGAGCAGGTCCCGCAGCCCGGCGAGCAGGGGAGCCACACCCGGATCGTCGATCCGGCGCACGAACTTCGCGAGATCGCTGATCTGCATCGCGGAGCACTCCGCGATGTTCACCCCGTCGATCTTCGAGGAGAGGGCGGCGGCCGTCAGCCGTGTGCCCCCGCAGTCGGGACATTCGCGGAAGACCACGGCCCGGTCGACGAAGGCCCGGATGTGGGACTGCATCGCCTCGCGGTCCTTGGTCAGCATCGTCCGCTGCACCTTCAGCAGCAGGCCCTCGTACGTGAAGTTGTTGCTGCCGACCTTCACCTTGACCTGCGGTTTGTGGAGGAAGTCCGCCCACTCCTGCTCGGTGAAGTCCCTGAGCTTCTTGTCCGGGTCGTAGAAACCGGAGTTGGCCATGATCTGCCAGTACCACGAGTCCACCGCGAAGTTCGGCACGGTGATCGCACCCTCGTTCAGCGACTTGTCGCGGTCGACCAGCTGGTCGATGTCGATGTCCGACACCTGGCCGACGCCTTCGCAGCGCGGGCACATGCCTTCCGGCAGGTTGAAGCTGAAGGCTCCGGACGTGCCGATGTGCGGCGTGCCGAGACGGGAGAAGACGATCCGCAGCATGGTGTACGCGTCGGTCGCGGTGCCCACGGTGGAGCGGGAGTTGGCTCCCATCCGCTCCTGGTCGACCACGATGGCGGCGCTCAGGTTGTGCAGCGCGTCGACGTCGGGCCGGCCGAGGCTCGGCATGAACGACTGGATGAAGGCGGTGTACGTCTCGTTGATGAGGCGCTGGGACTCGGCGGCGATCGTCCCGAAGACGAGGGACGACTTCCCCGAGCCGGACACGCCGGTGAAGACGGTGAGGCGCCGCTTGGGGATGTCGAGCGAAATGTCGGCCAGGTTGTTCTCGCGCGCGCCGCGCACCTGGATCACATGGTGGTTGTCGGCCGGGATCGTCATTCGGCCGACGTTAGCCGACCCCACTGACAAGGGGGCCAGGTACGTGCGTCCCGCCCGTTGACAGCGGTGGGACAGCGTTGTTTCGTCGTCTGGCAAGCGCTTTCCGGCCGAACCTTGGAGCGTTCAGGTGGAGTTCTCGCGTCGTTCCGTGCTGTCCGTGATCCCGGCGGCAACGCTGCTTGCCGTGGCCCAGCCCCTGCGCGCCCGAGCCGCGCCCCGCGTCCGCCCCTCCGCCTCCGCCTCCGCCTCCGGGCAGGCAGCCGATCACGAGACCCTGCTCCGCAACACGGTGGCAGTCTTCGCCGGCACGGCGGAGGCCAACGCCCGGGCGGAGGTCGCCCCGAAACTCGCGGCCATCGCCTCCGCGGCGCGGTCGCGGCTCGCCGCGATGGACGACGCCGGACCGGGCGAGCTCTTCGCGGGGGTCCCGCTCGGGACCAGCGATCCCAACCTGAGCAGGACGTTCCAGTACCTGTACGAGATCGCCCTGGCCACCCGCACCCCGGGCGCCTCCCGTCTGTTCGACGGCACGGCGGTCCGGCGCAGGGTCGCCGACGGTCTGGTCCGTCTCCACGACGAGTACTACGGCGACCAGTCGAAGGGCTACTACGGCAATTGGTTCAACTGGGAGATCGGCATCCCCGGCCACGCGACCAAGACCCTCGTCCTCCTCGGGGACGAGCTCGCGGCGTACCGGTCGGACCTCCCCGCGACCTACGTCGCCTCCATGGACGCGTACCTGCGCAACGGCAAGGACGGCGACGTCGACCTCGACTCGCGCTTCCACACCGGAGCCAACCTCGCCGACATCACGACCAACCGGATCCTCCAGGGAGCGGTCCTCGGCGACGACGCCCGTGTCAGCAAGGCCGTCGCCGACCAGCTCACCGTCTTCGCCCGGATCGACCCGTACGACCTGCGGCACGGCGTGACCGACGGCTTCTACGCGGACGGCTCCTTCGTCCAGCACGCGTCCGTCGCCTACACCGGCTCCTACGGCAAGGGCCTGCTCACCCGGATCGTCCAGAGCGTCAAGATCCTCGACGGGACGGCCTACGTTCCTGCCGAGGACCTGGTCGGCGTCGTGCAGGGCTGGGTCGCGGAAGGCTTCGCCCCGGTGATCTTCGAAGGCTGGATGATGGAGATCGTCAAGGGCCGCGCCGTGTCACGCACCGGCACGGGCTACGCGGACGTCGCCGCCGTCGTGGAGGCCGTGGTCGACCTCTCCGGATACAGCGCCGGCGGCGACACCGAGGCGCTCGAGGGCTACGTCAAGTACGTCCGGCAGACGTCCAGGACGAACCTGGACCCGGCCTCCTTCGTCTCCCCCGTCAGCATCGCCCGCTACGCCGACATCCTGAAGTCCCCGGCCCCGGCGGAGGACCTGGTGCCCGCCGCCTCCCACACCGCGTTCAATGCCATGGACAGAACCGTCCACCGGCGCCCCGGCTACGCGTTCGCCCTGGCCCGCAGCTCGGACCGCATCAGCAAGTACGAGTACATGAGTGGCGAGAACCTGATGCCCTGGTTCCAGGGCGACGGGGCCCACTACCTCTATCTCTCCGGCCAGGACCAGCGGCAGGCGTTCGGGATCGACTACTTCACCACCGTCTCCCCTTACCGTCTGGCGGGGGTGACCGCCCCGGTGGAGGACCGCCGTAGCGTGCCGGAGCTGTACGGAACGCTCTGGTACGACAACCCCGAGCGGGGTTTCACCTCGTCCTCCGAGTCCCAGAACACGTACGTCTACTTCCCGCGCGGCAGCCACCCGCACTCCGGAGGCGCCCGCCTCGGCGTGTACGGCGCCACCGCGCTCGTCCTGTCCGACGACGTCGCGTACGCGGCGAAGGAGGCGGGCGAACTGCCCGACGACTTCGTCGCCTACCAGGGCGCCCGTGGCACCAGGTCCTGGTTCATGCTCGACGACGAGATCGTCGTCCTCGCGGCCGGTGTCACGGGCCACGCGGACCGCGCGGTGACCACGACCGTCGACACCCGCATGGCTTCCGCGACCGCCACGGTCACCCTGACCGGTGAACTCCACGACGGGACGCGGTGGCAGGGCACCGGTACCGCGCCGCTCGCCTGGCTGCGGTACGACGATCCCGGGCAGCGGACCGCCGTCGGATACGTCTTCCTGTCCGGACCCGACCCGGCCGTCGCGCTCGACACGGTCACCCGCAGCCTGCGCCGTGTCCGTCTGTCCAACCCGGACACCACCGTGACCAGGCAGGTCTTCACGGTCTCCTACGACCGGCCCGCCGGGGCCGCGCCCACCGCGACGGCACACGCGATCGTCCCGAACGCCTCCGAGCGTCAGTTGGCCTCCTACTCGGGCGGGCCGCTCTCCGTCCTCGCCAACACCGTCCGCGCCCAGGCGGTCAAGCACACCGGGCTGGGCATCCTGGCCGTCAACACCTTCACCCCGGGCACCCACCGCGTCGAGCGCCTCTCCGTCGACGGCCCCGCGTCGGTGATCCTGCGCCGGTCCGCCGACGGCACGTGCTCGATCGCCGTGTCCGACCCGACCACGGAACGCCGCACGGTCAGGGTCACCCTCCACGGTCGCGCCCTGCGCCCGGTCTCTGCCGACGACGAGGTCCGCACCACTCACGTCCCGGGCGGCACCCGCCTCGATGTCACAACGCACCACGCCTACGGCCGCAGCTTCACGGCGACGCTGCGGTAGGGGTGCTCGTCCCGACCGGCCGGCCGCCGGCGGGTCCGCTCGTACGGGCCGGCCGGGGCATCCTGGCGCGTCCCGTACGCCGGCCCCGGCGGCCGGACGCGCTCGCGCCACCGGGATCAGGGCCGGCGCGCGTACTCCTCGGAGAGGAACTTGATCGTCTGGTCGACGAACACCCGCATCTCGCGTGAGAGGGTCTTCCCGCGCCGCCAGGCGATCTGGGTGTGGACCTCGAACGGGACGGTCCAGGGCAGGGGTACGAGGGTGCCGCTCTCGAGGCTGTCGGCCACGGTGACGCTCGGCAGCAGGCTGATACCGAGTCCGGCGGCGACACCGCGCTTGATCGACTCTATGGTGCCGAACTCCAGGAAGGGCAGGGATTCGCCGGTGCCGTCGTTGAGTTCCGCCTCGAACAGCTCCCGGTAGGCGCAGCCCGCTTCCGCGGAGATGACCTGGGTGGCGCGCAGGTCGTCCGTCGTCACCTTCTCGGCGCGGGTGAGGGGATGGCCCGGGGCCGCGACGACCGTGAGCGGCTCGGAGCCGAGCACTTCCGTCTGCACTCCGGGGTGCTGGGTCTCCGCCTCCATCAGGAAGCCCATGTCGAACATGCCCTGGCGCAGGGCGTGGCAGGTCTCGGCGCACAGACTGGGGCGCAGCACGATCTGCAGTGCCGGGTGACGGTGGTGGAAGAACTCCAGCAGCGGCGGCATCCGATAGGAGGTGATGCTCTCCATGGAACCGACGGTGAGCACCCCTGCCGGCTCCTCGGAACCCAGCGCCGCACCGCGCGCTTCTCCGGCCAGGGCGAGCATCTGCTCGGCATAGGGGAGAAGTCGTCGCCCCGCCTCGGTGAGTTCGACCCGGCCGCCGAGACGGTCGAAGAGATTCACCTCGAGCGATTCCTCAAGGGCTTTGATGTGCGCGGTGACACTGGATTGCGCGTACTTCAGTTCCGCCGCCGCGCGGGTGAAACTGAGCAGCGTCGCCACCTTGTGAAATGTCGCCAACTGCCGAATGTCCATGTCCCCTCCGTGGTCCGGTTGTCGCCGAACTCGTGGCGCATGAACCAGGAAATCAGCCGGGGAATGGGGACACCAGAACAGCGGCCTGTCCGATCGGGGACAATGACCGTCAGGAATCTGCCACTTCGGCCCTGTCCTGATTGGCGGGCACAGCGCTCGCATCAGGGATCAAGCCCTGCTGAGCGAGGAGGAGTCCGGCCTGGAAGCGGCTGGTGGCGCCGACTTCCTCCATGATGGCGGAGATGTGGCGACGGCAGGTGCGGGTCGCCATACCGAGCCGGCGCGCGATGCCCTCGTCCTTGAGGCCCTTCGCCATGAGCCGGGTGATCGACACCCGCAGATCTTCGGTGATCTGCTGGTATTCGGCGGTCCGGCCCATTTCGAACGGCTGGCTCGCCTGCCAGATGGACTCGAAGGAACGGCAGAGATAGGCCACGACCGTGGGGTCGGTGACGAGCGCCGCGCCCGGCGGCTCCTTGCCGGTGCGTTCCTTGGGAATGAAAGCGAACTTGCGGTCGTAGATGATCAGCCGCTCCGACAGCTCTTCCGCTGTCCGGACCTCCGCGCCCTGTGCGCAGATCTGGCGTACATAGGTGCGCGTGGCGAGGCTCGCGCGGGCGGTGTTCTGATAGAGCGTGCGGATGCGGATACCGCGTTTTCTCATCTCGAGCGTCTGCAGCAGGTCCTGCTCCAGCAATTCCGCGCTGCGGCCGCCGCCGGGCTGGAGGCTGATGCGCTCCTCCGTGCAGCGCCGGCGGGCGAGGTCGATCTCGCGCCGGACGTCCTCGAAGTCGTCGAGCACCCGGATCGGCACATCGTCCGACGTGGACCGGGCCCGGGAGCGGTAGACCTCCGACAGGACCCGCAACTCCTGGTGTATACCGGCGATCTCGCGGCGGCGCTGGGCGATGGACAGCTCGAGCGGGGTGACCAGTTCGGCCTCGGCGATGTCCGGATCGAGCGCGGCCACGACACGGCCGTTCGCCGATACGGCGAGCAGCCGAAGCTCCTGCAGCACCTCGCGGGCCTCACTGATCATCCGGACATCGACGCCCAGGCGACCTGCGATCTCCTCGTCCTTGAACGTTCCGTTACGCAATGCGTATTCATAGACCTCGACTGCGACGCCGCCCAGCAGTTGATGCTCCCCCATAGGTCACCAACCCCAGCCAATTGCCCGATTTGTCGCTATCCACTTGCTGCCGCTCCATCATAGGACACTCCATGCCACTCGAACTCGATCTTCACTAGTGCCACCTTGTTCTTGCGGCCGGAGACGGCACGCATCGGATGAACAACGAGGGGGAAATACACGATGGCGAAGGCACACCGTTTCCTGGCTCATGGAATCTCGGTGACCGTGCTGGCGCTCGCGGTGATCCATTCCATGGCAGGGGTGACCACGTCCGTTCCCGAAGGCAACTCGTTATCCGGGGTGATTCTCGCGGACGACAAGTGGGACTCCCCGATGCCGGGCGAGGGATCCACCGCGGCCGAGCGTGATCAGTACTGACCCAGTGGTGCAGGCCAAAGGAGTATTGATGTCGGGGAATATGCCAATGGCCGGACGGCTCCGGGCGGTCGGAGCCGAATACGGCACTCTCCACTGGCCGCGGCACTGCCGTTAGCCTCGAGGCTCCGTGACGGCCCGTCGTTCGCGTCGACGGGCCGTCACGGCCGTCCGGTCCCGGTCCCGGGCCCGGGACCGGAGCCGGGGACGCCGGCGCCGGGCGGTCAGAAGTGGACGCGCCGGTTCTCCGGCGTCACGCGGTACCGGATGTCCCACAGGCTGCGCCGGACATAGGTGCGCTGCAGCCACCGGTCCCGACCGTCGTGGCGTGCGCCGAACCGCGACCTCGCGTGCACGCCCTTGCGGTTGTTGACCAGGAGCGCCTGCCCCGGCTCCAGCCGCACGGCGTGCGCCACCTCGCGGCACGTCTCCTGGAGTCCCTCGAAAGCGGCCGCCGCCTCCCCGCTCAGCGGGCGTACGCCGTTGGCCGACACGGCGATCTCCGGAAAGTCCTCGGCACCGCTGATGATCGGGGCCGGATCGGACAGCACCTCCGCCCCGCCCGCGGCACTGCGGGTGTAACTGCCCGGCGCGTTGAGCCGGAACAGCGGACTGCGCAGCAGGCGGAGCTGGTCGTCCGGCAGCCGGCCGCAGATGTCGCGGGCGTCGGCGTAATAGGTGACCGCGGCGCCGAAAGGGTCGCCACGCAGGCAGTTGAGCACCAGGAAGTCCGGATTGGCGACGTCGTACCGGCCCGTCCGGTCGTAGGTGATGTCGCTGTGGAAGTTCAGGAAGACCGCCGAACTCTGGTTGGTCTGGGTCCGCTCGCCGCCGGCCACCGGCACGATGTCGTGGATCAGCCGACCGTCCTTCTCGGTGAGCACCCCCAGGGGTTCACCGAGCAGTCCCGTCAGCCCCAGCAGCACCCCCTCGGAGACAAAGCCGCGTTTGGCCCGGCTCGGTCCGCCGTCGTCGGGTGTCGGCGGCAGCACGTCGTCGACCGGGAGGTTCCGCACCAGGGCGACACCGGCCGTGTCGATGTGCCGGCCGAAGTCCATGACCGCCTGGAGCAGTTCGGTGGGAAGGGCCGCGAAGACCTGGTGACATCGCGCGGTGGCCCGGTCGAAGTCCTCACTCGGATCGGGCAGCCGGGAGAGGCCACTGTGGAGCGTGTCCCGCACCGCGTCCGGGAGCACCAGGTCCAGACGGGTCGCGGCGCCGGGCCCCTTTGGCCCGCCGTACCGGCCGGGGGGCTCCCCGTGGACCGGGAATGCCGTCACCACGTCCTCACACCCCTGCCAGCGCGACCGTGTCCCTCGGCTGCGGGAAGTCCATCCCGTCGTGCAGCCGCTGCGCCAGGTGGAGCGCGTCCTCGCCGCTGTCCGCGAGGTGCATCGTGACCTTGCTGCCCCGCACCTCGGCGACGGGCACGCCCATCGGACGGCCCGGCTCGATCCCGGCACGGCGCTGGACGGCCTCCACGTCGACGTAGCCGCCGACCACCGCGACCCCGGGCCGTCCCGTGAGCCGCACCGTGTCGATGCCGGCGCCGTGGAAGGCGTTGTGTGCCGCGTCGGCATGGGCGTCGTCGGGATATCCGAGCACCACGGAACGCTGGTTGAAGACCACCGCGGACGTCTGGGTGCCCTCCGCGCTGATGGTCGTCCCGGCGGAGAACGGGGCGCGGTTGTAGCGGAGCACGATCTCGATACGGTGCCGCAGAGCGAGCTGCACGGCGCGGCGGTGCAGGACCTTGGCCCCGTACAGCGACATCAGTGCCGCCATGTTGTACGAGACCCGGGGCAGGACGCGGGCGCCGGCGATCAGATGCGGGTCGGAGGTGTAGATGCCGTCGACGTCCGAATGGATCTCGCAGGCGGTGCTGCCGACGGCCCGGGCGACCGCCAGGGCCGACAGGTCGGAACTGTTCTTGCCGAGCCAGGTCGGCCGTCCTTCCGCGTCGACGGCCTGTCCCCCGGGCACCACGACGACCTCGTGCTCCGACATCGCCCGGCGCAGCGGGGCGGGATCGGTCCTGACGACGCGCGCCCACAGGAAGGAGTTGTCGGTGGTCAGACCAAGCTGGTGGCCGGCGAGCACCGTGGCCGTGCGGCCCCTGCGGTGCAGCGCGGCGGCCAGCAGATGGGCGCTGACGAGATCGCCGGTCGCCAGCATCCCGGCGGAGGTGGCGTCCTCGGGCCGGGGGTTGACCTCGTGCAGCCGGCCCCGCAGCCCCTCGGTCTCGCCCTGCATCGCACTGACCACGACTGCCATCGGGCGTCCCCCGACGCAAAGGCGATCCTCGAGCCCGGCAGCGAGTTCGTCGTAGGCGGCGTGCGTACGGAAGGTGGAGCCGCCGAATTTCAGTACCACCGGGCCGTTCAACGGGTGCCTCCCGCCATGAATCCTTGCCGCAGGACGTACTCGGCCACCTGGATGGCGTTGAGCGCGGCGCCGACGCGGAGGTTGTCCGACACCAGCCAGAGCCAGAAGCCGCGCGGGTTGTCCGGGGTCACCCGGATCCTGCCGACGTGCACATGATCGGGGTGCCCGGCCCGCAGCGGGGTCGGGAAGGCCGCCGGATTCTCCGCGTCGTGCACGGTCACCTCCGGCAGCCCGGCGAGCAGGGCGACGAGCTCCGCCCGGTCGACCGGAGCACCCGCCTCCACCCAGACGGCTTCGGAGTGGGAGTTGACCACGGGCACGCGTACGCAGGTGGCGGTGAGGTCCAGATGGGGTTGGTCGAGGATCTTCCGCGACTCCTGCAGCATCTTCTGCTCCTCCAGGGTGAACCCGGTGTCCAGGAGCCGGTCGATGGAAGGGACCACGTTGAAGGCGAGCGGCGGCTTGAACCGCTCGGCGGGCAGCTCGGCATCCGGGTCGCGCAGCGCCAGCTCGGTGCCCTCCAGCAGTTCCTCGATGCCTTGATGGCCCTGGCCCGAGGCGGCCTGGTAGGTGCTGACCACCACCTGGCGGATGCCCCAGCGGCGTTCGACGGGCTGCAGCACGCGCACCAGCGGGATGGTGGAGCAGTTGGGGTTGGCGACGATGCCGCTGTCGGGGCGCCGCTCCAGCACGTGGGCATTGACCTGCGGGACCACCAAGGGGGTGTCCGGGTCCATGCGGAAGGCGTTGGTGTTGTCGATCACGAGTGTGCCCTTGGCCGCGGCGACGGGCACCCATTCGGTGCTGATCAAAGTGCCCGCGGAGAAGAAGGCGATATCGGCCCTGCCGAAGTCGAAGTCCTCCAGGTCCTGGACGGCGTACGGCCGGCCGTCCACCATGAGCTCCCGGCCGGCGCTGCGGGCCGAGGCCACCAGATGCATCTCGCGGTAGGGCAGCGACCTCTCCTCGATCAGCTCGATGAGGGTGTTGCCCACCACTCCGGTCGCACCGACGATGGCGATGCGCGGGGCTGCTGGGTCGGTGACGAGCGTCATCAGACTTCTCCGATCTGTACGGGTCCGGCTGCGGGTGCCAGAGCTGCTCGTACGGCTTCCAGGACGAAACCTGTGGGGCCGCACACCCGTGACGGCGGCGTCATCGACGCACCGCCTCGGCCTTCGGCGGGGCGGTGGGCGCGGGCTTCCCGGCCGTCCGGCGGCGCCCGCCGGGCAGCAGGGGCAGCCGGCCGAGGTTCACTGCGAGGGCCGCCGCGGCGATCAGCGCGACACCGAGGGCCTGGAGGGCATCGATGCGATGTCCGTAGACGGTGAGGTCCACGAGGATCGCCACCGCCGGGTACACGAAGGACAGCACCGCGATCCGGTCGGTGGCCAGCTTCTGGTACGAGGAGTACAGAAGGATGTACATCACACAGGTGTGGATCACTCCGAGGCCCACGAGCCAGCCCCAGCGGGCGTCGAGACCGGCGGTGTCACCGAGCCGGGTGAACGGCAGCAACAGCGGAATGCCGACCAGCACCTGCACGAGAGCGGTGACTTCGGGGCGCAGCGTGGTCAGCCGCTTGGCGATGACCGTGGCGAAGGCGTAGAAGAGCGCCGCCACGAGAGCCTCGCCGACGCCCAGCAGATAACCGTCGCTGCCGCCGAGGTCGGCGCCCGGCAGATCCGCCACCAGCACCACACCGGCGAAGGCGGCGAGGATCCAGCCGGCCCGGTACCTGTCGAGGCGCTCCTTGAAGAGGATCACCCCCAGCAGCACCACGTAGAAGGGCTGGGTGTGGTAGACGACGGTGGCCACGGATATCGACGTACGGCTGTACGCGTCGAACAGCAGCACCCAGTTGAAGACGATGAACACGCCGCCGAGGGCGGCGAGCGCGAGGGTGCCCCGGGTCAGCCGGGTGTTCCTCAGATAGCCGCGGAACAGGCAGTACGCGGCCAGGGCCAGGGCGCCGAAGACGCACCGGAAGAACACCACGTTGAAGGAGGAGGCGCCGGACTCCAGGACGAACACACCCAGGGTCCCCGACAGCCCCATGGCCGCGATGAGCTGGACGGCGCCTCTGCGCTGCCGGTCGGCCGGTACGGCCTCGTTGGTCATACGCCTCGACTCCCTCTCGGTGACGTTCGGATCGGTGCGGGCGGATCGGTACGTTCGGATCGGTGCGGGCGGATCGGTACGTTCGGATCGGTGCGGGCGGATCGGTACGTTCGGGGTCAGTGCAGCGGGACTGCGTAGTGCAGGCCGCCCGCGGTCCACAGCTCGTTCACCCCCCGGGGCACGTCGAGGCCCGACGCGGCGCCCAGGTTCCGTTCGTAGACGTCCGCGTAGGTACCGACCGCGGACAGGACCCTGTCGGCCCACTTCTCGTCCAGCCCCGCCGACGGCCCGTGTGGCCCTGCCATCCCGGCCGCGTCCTCGGGGCCCTCGTGCTCGGCGGCCACCAGCAACTGGAGCACCCACCGGACCAGCCGGAACCAGTGCGGATCGGCCTCGTGGACCGCCGCCGCCATGGGCTCGCGGGAGATCGACACCGGAAGGATCCGGTGGTCCTGCGGCCGTGGCAGGCACGCCCTGGCGCCGGCCAGCGCCGTGCGGTCCAGGACATAGGCGGCGCAGTCGCCGCTCGCGTAGGCGGCGAGCGCCTCGGCCGGGTCGTCGAAGCCGACGGGCTCGACGTCAAGGCCTCGTGGGCCGTACCACGACTCGAGATTGACCACGGTGGTGCAGCCGTTGTGGACGGCGAGACGCCGGCCGGCGAGGTCCGCAGGATCGCCTGCGCCGTCGGCCGCACGCACGAGGAACCCCTCGCCGTCGTAGCAGGTGATGCCGGCGAAGAGCACCGCGCCCGCCGCCTCACGGCCCATCGTCCAGGTCAGGTTGCACACCGTGAGATCCGCCCGGCCCGACTCCAGGGTGCGCAGCCGGTCGGTGGCGCGTACCGGGACCCAGTCGACCGCCTCCGCGTCCCCGAGGGCGGCCGCGGCCACGGCGCGGGCGATGTCGGTGTCGAGCCCCCTCCACAGCCCGGCCGGCGTCCGCAGCGACAGGCCGCGGACGCCCTGGGACACGGCGACGCGCACGGCCCCGCGGACCTTGGCGGCCCGGAGCGTGGCGGTGGTGGCCGGGCGGCTCATGACAGGCTCCCGAGCGGTTCGCGTTCCGGCCGGTCGAAGCGGCGCCGGTTGAAGGTGAGCAGTTCGGTGAGGCGCCTCGCGGTGAGCGGACCGCTCTCCCGGGCGGCCGTCACCGGCATGCCGCCCGCGTCGCTCCAACTGAGCACGGACCGTGCGTCGATGGTGGCCCGTGCGCGGTTGGCGTTGTCGGGGTGCAGGCAGAACGGCACGTCGAGGATGCCCCGGGCGAAGGCTACGACCAGGCACCGGCCGATGCTGCCGCCGAGTTCGAGGGTGGCGTCGACGAGGGCCCTCGCCTCTTCGTACAGGCCCGTGGACGTGGGTGCGGGGCCGCCGTTGACGTCGGTGGCGTCGGCCACGGAGCGGGCGAACGCGATCGCCGCCGCGTTCTCCTCGATCGTAGGAATGCGATGCGCCTCGGCCGGGGTCTTGACGATCAGCCGGTCGGCGCCGCCCTGCACGGCGAGCGGGACGCTCTCCGCGAGCAGCCGGCGGCTTCCGTCCCCGGTGCGGGGGAAGACGCCCATGAAGGTGTAGAGGACGATGTGGTGGTCATCGCCGGCCAGCCGCTCGTCGGCGAGACGCCGTAACGCGGCGAGGGCCTCCCGGTCCTGTCCCGGGTGGATCTGCTGGGCGTAGCTGAGCGACACGCCCGTCAGCCCGTGCTCCTGGAAGAACATCGCTTCCAGCACTCCGAGGGCGACCAGCAGCGACGGCGGGCACAACTGGCCCAGCATGCAGCCGCCGAACGTCTCCATGTGCATCGGTACGGGCTGCGCCGCGAGCAGTTCGCAGCCGGCGCTCCATTCGCGTACCGCCTGTCCGAGCGGCACCCGGCTGTAGGGCAGGCAGTACGAGACGGGCCCGCCCTCCGTGGCGTCGGCGCCGGCCCGGACCATGGCGTCGAGCACGCGTAACGGGCGGGGGGTGCCGTGCCGGACCTGGACCGGGAAGGCGGGTGAGGACGTCTCCTCCAGCAGGGCCCGCACCGCGGGCACACCGTGGGCGACGAGCGGGAAGCCGTTGAGGCTCCCGGGGTGCTCGCGCAGGGCGCGGCGCGCGGCGGTGAAGTCGTGGCAGCGGGTGTAGCTGTCGAGGGTGACGGTGCCGGCCGTGAAGGGGCCGGCGTCCCGCACGGCGCGCAGCCCGGCGCGCATGCGGTCGAGTTCACCGAAGCCCATGCGGGCCTGGATGACGAGATGTCCCGCGCGGCGGGCGTCGCGCACCATGCCGGTGAACCGGTCGGTCGCCATCACGCCGCTCCCGCCGGGACGGCGAGCCGCGGTGCCGGGAAGGCCGTGGCGGGGCCGGCCCCGGGACGGGTCACCGAGTGACCAGCGGCGGGGCCGGGACGGCGAAGGGCGGCGAGGGCGACAAGGAAGTCGTCGAAGCGCGCCAGGGCCGCGTCGGGGCCGCCTTCGTCCGCGTCGTCGAACACCGCGTCGTAACCGGCGGCGGTCAGCTGCGCGGTGGCCTCCGCGTGGTCGCGGTCGTCCACTCCGAGCTTCCCGCCGATGACGACGGGCAGGGCGGCGAGTTCGGACGTGGCACGCAGGGCGCGGACGAGGCGCAGCCCGTCCAGCCGGCCGTGCCCGTTGACGCTGCTGATGACGAGCAGGTCCGGCCGCAGACCGCGGCATGCGCCGATGATCGTCGCGTCGGGCGTCACATTGCCCAGGTTCGAGACGTCATGGCCGCGTTCCTCCAGCAGCAGCTGAAGGAAGACCAGGTTCCACTGATGGGCGTCGGAGGACAGACCGGAAACGACGACTCTCAGTCTCGGAGCAGAAGCTGTGCCGTTCATTCGTTCCCCCGGGGAGAAAGGAGTTACGTCATGGAAACTATCCATGGGCCGTGCCGCCCGGTCCAGCGGCATCGGACGGCATTCCTGATCGGACGGATCAGGAATTCCTATCCCTCGGCGTCCGGCTCCCGGCCGTCACCCGCAAGGCCAAGTCGGGCTGCTGCCATGCCCAGTTGGAACCGGGTCTCCACCTGGAGCTTTTCGCACATTCCGGCCAGGTACCGGCTCAGTGTGCGCGTCGAGATACCCAGCCTTCGCGACATGAACTCGTCGGATCTTCCCCGTTCCAGATGCCGGATGATTTCCAGTTCCACATCTTCGAAGACCGCGTCGTCGTGACTTCCGCCGCCGACCGGTCTGGCGTGTTCCCAGATGTGGTCGAAAATCAACGACAGAAAGCCGACCGCCACCGGATCGCGGAGCAGTGCGGCACCGCCCGAAGCTGTGGACACGAACGCGAAGGCGTCGTCGAGCAGAATCATCCTGCCGGGTATCACGGCGGCGGTGCGCACCTGTGCCCCCAGTTCGCCGAGGCGCCTGACATGTTGCAGCGCCTCGTACTGCCGGCGAGCGGTGTGCGGCACCACCGTCCGGTACCGCACACCGCGGTCGAGGAGCCCTCGGTCGAGATCCAGGGCGGCGCGCAGCGTCTGTGGACTGCCCAGTGTGGGGTGCGCCGTCAGCACGCTGTGCCGCACCTGGGCGGACAGATCGGTGAGGCGGTGCCGTACGGCGTCCCCGTCGGCGAACAGCTCGGTGGTGGTGCCGTCGAGCTCCTGCCGCCGGTGCGCCTCGTACGCCGAGCCCAGCGGCCCCAGTTCACGACGGGTGGTGTCGATCAGCCGCACCAGCTCGTGGACCCGCGTGTGGCAGGCGGCGGTCAGCGCGGCGGCGGCGACGGCCGGGGAGAGGGCCTCGTGACGGCCGGGGCCGCCGGGTCGGAGCAGCCGGCGGGCCGTCAGTCTCTTCACGGACTCGGCGACCTGCTCGCTGGAGAGCCCGAGCCGCCGGGCGGTCTCCTCCGCGTCGGGGGACGTCTCGAGCAACTGCCGGTAGACGCCGATGTCCTGGGCGGTGAGCTCGTCCGACGGCATGGCTGCTCCCCGTTCCGGCGTGTGCTTCCTTTCGTCCGGTGTGCCGCTCACAGCGCGAAGTGACGCCCGAGGAAGTCCGTCGCGATGTCTCCTCCGCGGAATTCGGGGTGGCGGAGGATCTCCTGGTGCATCGGCACGGTGGTGTGCACACCGGGTCCGCGGACGTCGAACTCCGACAGCGCGCGCAGGGCGCGGTGGATACAGGTGTCGCGGTCCGGCCCCCACACGATGAGCTTCCCGATCATGGAGTCGTAGTAGGGACTCACCCGCGATCCGGCCACGTAGTCGGTGTCGACGCGGACCCACGGGCCGCCCGGGACCCGGTACTCCTCCAGCAGACCCGGCGTCGGGACGAATCCCCGTGCGGGGTCCTCGGCGTTGATACGGCACTCGATGGCATGACCGCGGATCTCGATGTCCTCCTGCTTGAAGGACAGCGGGCTGCCGGACGCCACACGCAGCTGCTCGGACACCAGGTCGACGCCGGTGACGAGTTCGGTGACCGGGTGCTCGACCTGGATACGGGCGTTCATCTCCATGAACCAGAACGCCTCGTCCCCGGCCTCAAGCAGGAACTCCACGGTGCCGGCGCCCCGGTAGCCCACCGCACGGGCGCCCGCC
Organism: Streptomyces sp. WAC00040; assembly: GCF_056835925.1. Lineage (NCBI taxonomy): Bacteria > Bacillati > Actinomycetota > Actinomycetes > Kitasatosporales > Streptomycetaceae > Streptomyces > Streptomyces sp. WAC00040. Next base: position 2,080,801 of record NZ_JAKQZE010000001.1, on the reverse strand, counting down.
ACGGCCGCCTCGCCCAGCCGGTTCCGCAGCTCGGGAGAGACCATCGCGGAGGGTGACTCCTCGATGAGCTTCTGGTGTCTGCGCTGCACCGAGCAGTCGCGTTCGCCGAGGTGGACCGCGCCGCCGAAGTCGTCGCAGACCACCTGGACCTCGATGTGCCGGGTCTTTTGCAGGTAGCGCTCCATGTAGACGGCGCTGTTCTTGAAGACGGCCTGGGCGCTCGCCCGGGTGGCGGTGTAGGCGTCGCGCAGGTCCTTGGGGTCGTGCACGACGGTGATGCCGCGTCCTCCGCCGCCGGCCACCGCCTTGATGATGACCGGATAGCCGATCTCCGCCGCGACGGCCACGGCCGCGTCCACCGAGTCCACCGGCTCGACCGTGCCCGGCAGCAGCGGAAGGCCGGCCGAGGTCATCAGCCGTCGCGCGGTCGCCTTGTCGCCGACGTTCTCCATCACGTCCGGCGGCGGCCCGATGAACGTGATGCCGTCGTCGGCGCAGATCTCGGCGAAGTACGGGTCCTCGGAGAGGAACCCGTATCCGGGGTGGATGGCCTCCGCGCCGGTACGGACGGCCGCGCCGATGATGTTGGGGATGTTGAGGTAGCTGCGGGCGGGGGCGCCCGGGCCGATGTGGACGGCCTCGTCCGCGGCCTTGACGAACGGGGCGTCGGCATCGGGCGTGGAGTAGACCGCCACCGTACGCACGCCCAGATCGCGACAGGAGCGGATGATCCGCAGCGCGATCTCACCGCGGTTGGCGATGAGTACCTTGTCGAACACGTCTCGGTCCTCCCGTGTGTGTGGCGCCGGCGGGTCAGTCGACCGGGACGAGATCGATGAGCGGCTGCGCGTACTCGACCACCTCGCCGTCCTGGGCGTGGATGGCGTGCACCCGGCCGCGGACGTCGGCGGTGATGGAATTGAGCAGCTTCATCGCCTCGACGACGGCCAGCTGGGCTCCGGGCTCGACGATGTCGCCGACCTTGACGAACGGCTCCGCTCCGGGTGACGGCGCCTGGTAGTAGGTGCCGACCAGCGGCGCGGTGACCTGGACGAGGCCCGCGGGCGCCGTGTCCTCGGCGGGCGCGGCGGCGGTCGGCACGACAGCGGCCGGTGCGGCGGCCGCCGCGGGGGCGGGAAGCACGGCGACGGGGGCGGCAGCGGCCGGGGCCGTCTCCCACTCGACATCGACGCTGATCCCGCCGGCCCGCAGCGTGATCCGGCGCAGGGTGCCCGGCAGTTCACCGGCCAGCAGCCGGGTCTGTGCCCTGAGCTCTTCGACCGTCATGGTGGCGGCGGCGGTCGGCGCCTCGGACGCCTCAGTGGTCATCACGCTTCTCCCAGTCGACGATGGGCTGACGTTCGGGGTGCCCGAACCGGTCGAAACGCTCCCGGCGCAGCTCGACGAGCCGGTCCCCCGGTAGGTCGAGCAGCGGACCGAGGGTCCGCACCAGAGCGGTCTTCACATTGAGTGCCGTCGGATACGGCGCCGTGTGCGCCCCGTCCGGCGGTTCGGGCACGATCGCGTCGACCACGCCGAGGCGCAGCAGGTCCGGCGCGGTCAGCCGGAGCGCGTCGGCCGCCTGGCCCGCGCGATCCGCGGTGCCGAACAGGATCGTGGAGCAGCCCTCCGGGCTGATCACCGAGTAGTACGCGTTCTCCAGCATCAACACCGAGTTGGCGACGCCCAGCGCCAGTGCGCCGCCGCTGCCGCCCTCGCCGGTGACCACCGAGACCACCGGGACGCGCAGCCGGGAGAGCTCCAGGATGCATTCCGCGATGGCAAGGCTCTGCCCCCGTTCCTCCGCGCCGATGCCGGGGAAGGCGCCCGGGGTGTCGACGAACGCCACGACGGGCAGGCCGAAGCGGTCCGCCAGCCGCATCAGCCGCAGCGCCTTGCGATAGCCCTCGGGATTGGGCATACCGAAGTTGCTGCGGACCAGCGCCGCGGTGTCGTGGCCCTTCTGGTGGCCGAGCACGACGACGCTCCGGCCGCCGAGCCGGGCGACGCCGCCCGTCAGCGCCTGGTCGTCGCCGTGGACCCGATCGCCGTGCAGGCTCACGAAGTCGTCGAAGACGTAGCCGATGTACTCCTGCGTGGTGGGACGCCCGATGTCGCGGGCCAGCGCGACGGTGTCGCGCGTGCCACGGACGGCCGGGGGCGGTGCGGTGAGCGGCTCCGCGCCGTTCACCTCGGGCAGTTCGGGCACGGAGGGGCCGAGCAGGGTCAGCAGCCGGGCGAGGTGTTCGCGCTGGTTCTCCCGGGGGACCACCGCGTCGATCATGCCGTGTTCCAGCAGGAATTCGGCGCTCTGGAAGCCGGCGGGCAGTTCCTGGCGGATGGTGTTGCGGATGACCTGGGGGCCGGCGAAACCGATCAGGCTGCCCGGTTCGGCGAGGATGACGTCGCCGAGCATGGCGAAGGAGGCGCTGACGCCGCCGAAGGTCGGATCGGTGTTGAGGTTGATCACCGGCAGCCGGGCCTCGCGCAGCCGGGCGACCCACTGGGCCGTCTTGGCCATCTGCATCAGTGACAGGGCGCCCTCCTGCATCCGTGCGCCGCCCGAGGCGGCGATCAGCAGCAGGGGCAGCCTCCGGGACAGTGCGCGGCGGGCCGCGGCGGCGATGCCCTCGCCGACGACGGCGCCCATGCTGCCGCCCATGAAGCTGAAGTCGATGGCGGCCACGACCAGCGGGCGTCCCTCGATCGTCAGCTCACCGGCGACCAGGGCGTCATGGCGGCCGGTCCTGGCCTGAGCGTCGCGCAGCCGGTCGGGGTAGGGCTTGCTGTCCGTGAACTCCAGCAGGTCACGGGGACGGTAGTCGTCGGGGAACGGCCGGAAGCTGTCGGCGTCCGCGAGCTGCTCGATCCGGGTGTGCGGGGGGATGCGGAAGTGGAACTGGCACTCCGGACAGACCTTCCGATTGCGGTCCAGCCGTTTGACGTAGACGAAGGCGCCGCACGCTCCGCATCTGCGCCACTGCACCTCCTGGTCGGCCCTCACCGGGCCCTGTTGCGGGCTCACGGCCGATCACGCCCGCTCCGGGCCGGTGCTGCCCGGTACCGGCGGCCGGACGCGCTGCGGGACGGATTCGGTGGCGGCGGCGATCCCGAAGACGGGGATGTTCCGGTAGACGGTGTGCATCCGCGCCGGATCGACGATGTACGCCTCGTGGAAGATGCCCACGGCACCGTCGTTGCGCACCGCCCGGTTGAACCAGGCCCACATGGAGCGGTGCTTGCCCTCCGTGTTGTGCGAGTAACGCATCAGATCGTCCATGCTGCGCCAGTACTGGAGCATGATCACGGTCCGGTTGAACCAGGCCCTCGAGTAGAGGAAGCCGTGGTCCTTGTTCTTCTTCAGCTCGATCAGCATGGGGATCATCGAGGCGATGACGGGCAGCCAGCGGTGCACCATCCAGAACTTGTTGATGCGGGTGCCGATCAGCAGCACCACGGTGCCCTCGGGCGGCGCGGCTATGCGTGGCTCGGTGACGACCTTGAGGTCCATCGGGAGCTCCTCTCAGAACGGGTAGGCGCGGGCGGGGCTGCTGGTGGTGAGGGTGTGCCAGCGGGTGAACGCGTCGAGCGCGGCCCGGCCGCCGAATCCGGAGGCGTTGCCGGAGGCCCCGATGCCGCCGAACGGCAGCGCCGGGTCGTGGTTGACGGTCTGGTCGCCGACATGGACGACGCCGCAGCGCAGGCGGGGCGCGAGGGCCCGCCCCCGGTCGGCGTCGGACGTGTAAACGGCGGCGGTGAGCCCGTAGTCGGAGGTGTTGGCGAGCGCGACCGCCTCGTCGTCGTCGGCGAAGGCCGTGATCGTGGCGACCGGCCCGAAGACCTCTTTGTGGAAGACGGCCATTTTCGGCGTGACGTCGGCGAGCACCGTCGGCGGGAAGAACGGGCCCTGCATCCGTCCGCCGGTGACCAGTCGGGCCCCCTGGGCGACGGCTTCCTCGACGGCGGCCGCGATCCGGGTGAGCGCCCCGTGTTCGATGACCGGCCCGATCTGGGCGTCCGTGCGGTAGGGGTCGCCGATACGGAGCGCGGCGGCACGGCGGGCAAGGGTCTCGGTGTAGGCCTCCACCACGTCCTGGTGGACCAGATGTCGGCGGGCCGCCATACAGATCTGACCCTGGTGCAGGAACGATCCCCAGGAGCCGGCGGACGCCGCCTGCTCGATGTCGGCGTCCGGCAGGACGACGAAGGCGTTCTGCCCGCCGAGTTCCAGGACGACCCGCTTGAGCAGCCGGCCGGCCGTGGCGCCGATCTCGCGGCCCACCTCGGTGGAACCGGTGAACGACACCATCGCCACGTCGGGCGCCTGGACCAGGGCGGCTCCGGCGTCCGCGTCGCCGTGGACCACCTCCAGCACGCCCTCGGGCAGCCCGGCGTCGGCGAGCACCTCGGCGAAGAGGCGTCCGCCGGACAGCGGCGTGTGGGGATCCGGCTTCAGCAGCACCGTGTTGCCCAGGGCGAGCGCGGGGGCCACCGAGCGCATGCCGAGCAGCAGTGGGAAGTTCCACGGCACGATGACCCCGACGACGCCGAGCGGTACCCGGCTCACCTCGGTCTCCCGTCCGGGCTCGGAACCGGGGCCGTGCGGACTGTCGGGGCCGGTGGCGAGCGCGGCGGCGTGCCGCAGCTCGGCGGCCCCCGCGTGCACCTCGTAGAACGCCTTCCCGGTGATCGAGCCGCCCTCGCGGACCAGCAGGTCCATGGCCTCCTGGTCGCGCTCCAGCAGCAGATCGGCGGCCCGGGACAGGATCGCGGCGCGTTCGGCGGCGGGCCGCGCCGCCCAGGCAGGAGCCGCGGCGGCGGCACGGCGGGCGGCCGCGGCCACGGCGCCCGGGGTGGCGAGCGGGACGCTGCCCAGTTCCTCACCGGTGATGATCTCCCGGCTCGTCAGGAGCGCGGCTTCGGTGGCAGTGGTCACCTGCATACCTCTGTTTCTTCGTGGGAGGGACGTGCCGGACCGCCGCCGCGCGTCAGGACCGCGTGGGCGGTGACCCGGCCGGCGCCGGTGGTGACGGAGAGGGAGATGTCGCCGCGCAGAACCGTCTCTGCGAAGCGGGCGACCTCGCCCCGGAAGACCAGGGTGTAGGGGCCGTCGTCGGTGCCCAGCAGTTGGACGTCCCGCCATCGGCCGGCCACCCGCGGCGGGGCGGCCAGGGCCCGCAGCGTCGCCTGGCGCAGTGCCCACCGGACGGCGCAACCGCGCCCCGCGGGCAGCTTCACCGCCGTGACGCCGTGCCGGGCGATCAGCCTGTCGAGCGAGTCGACCGCGACGCCGTAGCTGCCGATCCGAAGAACGCTCTGCCCGTGCTCAGGCATGGGCGGCCTGCCCCTCGGCGAGCAGACCCTCGACCATGGAGATCAGGTTTCCGACCGTCATCCGGTCGAGCATCCGGTCGAGGGTGAGCCGCCCTTCCCATTCCGCCGGGTCGAGCTGCGGCATGACGGTGCGCAGTTGGGCGAGGCCGCGGGGGCTGATGATTCCACCGGCGTCGCAGAATTCCGCGTCGGCAACGTCGCCCTGCAGATATCGGCCGCAGCGCTCCACCGAGAGAACCACCGGCGCGCTGCATTCGATACGGAAGAAGATGTCCAGCAGATCCAGCGATTCCAGGCCGAGATCGGCGCTGAGAACGAGATCGGTGCGGTAGACGGCGGCGTCGATCCCGAGCGTGTCGATGACGATGGAACGAACGAGTTCCCTCACGTCGTATTGAGACATGCACATCACTCCTGTCCGGCCTGCCCGGCCTCGAAGACCCCTGCTTCGCGGCCTCTTCTCACCAGAGCCGCCGGACGGCGCGGACCGGACACGTCGGCGGGGTCCGGCGCGGCCGGGCAGCTGACGCAGCCGGCCGCCGCGGGGACGCGCTCCCCCGCCTCGACGGCGGCGAGCACCCGACGGAGACGGCGCAGGCAGCGCGTACGTATGGGGCCGACCGAGCCGACGGACATGGACAGGGCGGCGGAGATCTCCTCGTACGAGGCGGGCGGGTCGTCCAGGGCGAGGAGCAGCACACCCCGGCACTGCTCGGAGAGCGTGCCGATGGCCCGCAGCACCTCTTCCCCGCTCTGGGCCCGTAACGTGATCTGCTCCGGGCTTTCACCGTGCCCGGAAAGGCCGTCGAGTGTTTCGCTGTCGCCGACCATGACGAGACGTTTCCCCCGGGTGACGACTTTGAGGGATTCACGTCGCGCGACGGTGGCGAGCCAGTCGCCGACACGGTCGGGATCGCGAATCCGGTCCACGTTCTGCACGAGCCGGAACCAGGTGAGTTGGCGCACGTCCTCGGCGTCCACGTCGTTCATCCGGTGGCTGCGCACGACGGAGGACACGAGCCTGCCGTACCGCTCCACGATCTCGTCCCAGGACTCCTGTTCGCCGCGTGCGCATCCGGCCAGAAGTTCCGCATTCCCTTTACGGGTCATTGGAATTCCCTCGTAGCAAAACAACAGTGCCGACGGCGGGGGGTACCTCTCATGCAAGCCGCCGTCGGCCAAGGCGGGCAAGCACATCGGCTGGCAGCTAGCGGACCGGCCACAGGTGGACACCGGGGCGGCCCGTCCCGGCCCGGCCGGGTCACGGGCCGGCCTCGCGGGGAAGGAGTTCCGCCATGGCCGAGCGCAGCCTGACCGGCAGCGGACCCGTGTCCTCGCTCCCGGCACGGATGGCCACGCCGAGCGCGAACCTGTCCCACACCTGCAACACCTGCACCTGCCACAGTTCACGCTCCTGTTCGGGGATCTCGTCGTCCACGACGGCCAGGCCCCCGTCACGCAGCCGGTGCACGGAGAAGGCGTCGAACCCGCGGCACATGCCCATGCCGGTGGCCTTGGTGTACGCCTCCTTCGCCACCCAGGAGTCGGCGAAGGCGTGGCCGCGCTGGTCCTCCCGGTTGCGCCGGAGCACCTCGGTCTCCAGCGGGGTGAAGACCTTCGGCGCGAACTGCATCGCCTCTGACCGGGCGGGGGTGACCTCGGCGTCCACCCCGGCGGTCCGGCCCCGGACGACGATGGCCGCGATCAGTCCGTTGGTGTGGGTGATGTTGAAGTCCAGCCCCCAGGCCGTGCCCTCGACCTCCGGGCGGCCGTACTTACCGGTGCGGAACCGCCAGGAGCCGGGCGGAACGTCCGCGTAGCGTGACAGGACCTGGCGGGAGAGCAGCCTGGCGCCGAGGAACCGGCGCCGGGCGGCGGGGAACAGCAGCCGGTCGTGCCGGGCCCTTTCCTCGCCGGTGAGCAGCGCGGCACCACCGGTGGCCTCGGCGAACCGGTCGACGTCCTCCTCGGCGAGCAGCCAGACCTCGGCGGTGTCCGCGAGGGGGTCGTCGGGCCGGGCCTCCGGCGGATCGGCGACCGGGTCGGCGAGCCGTGCCCCGATGTCCATGTGTGTTCCTCCCTTCCTGAGTTCACCGGTTGACGGGAAAAGACCGGAAGGAGAAGAGCCGGCCTTCGCTGTACGCCGACGACAGTGCCGCGGCGACCTCGCCGATCTCCTGGGGTCCGGTGATCCGCCGGGTCGGGTGGAACCGCTTGAGCAGCCGTTCCAGACACACCAGGAGCACCGCCGGGGACCGCAGCGCCGGGTCCATGCAGTGGCCACCGTTGAGGTGGAGGTGCACGACGGAGGCCGCGGCGGACACGGTGGTGTACTGCTTGGCGAGGTCGTACAGCTCCGCCGAGGAGGCGGCGTCCTTGCCCAGGTCCGAGAGGAGTTTGCGGTGCTCCTCCGCGATCCGGTCCAGTTCGCCCGCGATGGCGCCGGCGGCGTCGGCGGCGGCGGCGAGCTGTGCGGCGTCGCGGCCGGTGGCGGCACCGGCGGACCAGCGCAGCTCGTCGACGGCGGAGCGCAGGGCGAGCACCGGGTCGTCGACGCCCCGGCTGAACAGCTGTTGCTCCGCGGGCCGGTAGGGCTCCATGGGGTAGGAGGGGTCGAACAGCGGACCGGTCCTCGCCACCGCGCCGGCCACTGCCCCGGGGTCCTGGGCGGTGGCGTTGGCGAGCAGCTTCTCGAGCTGGAGGGCGATGTTCTTGAGGTTCACGACGGTGTTGCCGTCGGCGAAGTTGGAGATGGCGAAGTCCCGCAGGACCTTCTGGAAGATCCCGTGCCGGGGATGGGAGCGCAGGTAGTAGCGCGCACCCAGCACGGTGCTCAGCCGTCCGAGCGTCTCCTCCAGGAAGGTGGGGACGAAGTACTTCACCACCGACGACCAGATGCTCGCCTGGTCCGGGCTCAGCTGAAGGCTGCGCACCGCTCCGGTGGTAAGCGCGTCTGTGATCAGCAGGTCCGCGAAGCACTCGACGAGTTGGCGCCGCGAGTAGGGGACCTCGAAGACCGGCCCGCCGAAGATGGTGCGCCGGACGGCGAAGTCGAGCGTGGTGCGCAGTGCGGTGTCCACACAGCTCATCGCGATGCTGGCGATGGCCACCCGGGCCAACTGGCTGCTCTTGAGCGCCGTTTCGAGGCCCTGGCCGGCCCGTCCGACGAGGGCTGAGTCCGGTACGAAGCAGTTCCGCAGCCGCACCCCGCTCATGTCCAGCCCGCGCAGGCCGTGCAACGGCTCGTCCGGCAGGTGTTCGAGCTGGTCGGCGGGTACGCCTGCCTTCTCGACGGCGAACACGGAGTATCCGCCCGGGCCGCCCCGATCCGAGGTACGGGCGAAGACCATGACGGCATCGGCGACGGTGGCGTTGCCGATCGTCCACTTCTCCCCGTCGAGCAGCCAGCCGCCCTCGGTCCTGCGGGCGGTGGTGTCGTTGGCGAGGATGTCGCTGCCGTGCCGGCGTTCCGACAGCCCCCACGCCAGCTTCCCGCCGCTCCTGATCACATCGGCGAAGTGCTGGCGCTGCCCGGGGGTCCCGGCGATCCACACCGGCATGTAACTGAGGCTGGTGAGGACCATGGCCGTGGCGGACGTGGGGTCCCGCCGCGCGACGAGCCGGTAGAGGTTGAAGCCGTCCTGGACGTCGACGGCCCTGCCGCCGTTCTCGGCGGGGACGATCCAGTCGTACAGCCCCCAGGAGGCGAGGTGGTCGACGAACTCGTGGGGATACTCCTCCCGTTCGTCCAGGGCGAGGATGCGGGAGAACGGCATGGGCCCGGCCGGGTCCTGCGGATCGCCCAGGTGACGCTCGAGGTCGGCCATCAGGGCCGGCAGATCGGTCATCGCTTCTCGTCCTCCACGTCGTCCGGGCCGGCCCGGTGTGCGGTGCCGTCACTGAGCCGTACCGGCAGAGCCGTGAACAGCCGGTGTGCGGCGTCGAGTTCGGTGATCAGTCGCGCGGCCGGGGCGGCGTCGTGGCCCGCCGAGCGGGGCTCGCGGCCGTCCACGAGCGTGGTCAGCAGACCAAGGACGGCGGTGAGCCACCCGGTGGCTCCGGGCGACGCCTCGCCGTAAAGTCCGGCGCGGTCGCGGTGGAACCACCACGTCAGGGCGGCCGTCGCCGCCGCGTAGAGCAGGCACAGCCGGTCGGCGAGGTCCAGCAGCTCCGGGGACGCCTTCAGCGAGCGGGTCCGGTCACGCTGGGCGGCCGCCGCCTCCCGTACGACGCCGCCGAGCGCCCGGCGGACACCCGTCACCAGGGCGGCGGCACGAGTGTCGCCCCTGCGGTCGAGTTCGGCGGCGATCGCGTCCGCGTGCCCGGCGAAACCGAGCAGGATGTCATCCTTCGGGCGTACGCCCAGGTCGAGCGCGGCCGGTTCGACGCCGGGGAGGACGTCGACGTCGCCGAGGGCGAAGACGGCGGTCAGCCGGCGCTCGCGGTCCGCCGCGGCAGTCCCGTCCGACCGCGCCGCCCCGCCCGGTTCCTGGTCGTAGGCGGCCGCGTACGCGGGCAGGTGCATCGCGATGGCCCGCAGGTTGCCGAGCACGCTGGTGTCGATGACAGCGACCATGGCGTTGTCGCGGACCGCCTTGTCCAGGACCGCGCCCCGCCCCTCACGGAGCACCCCGCGGGCACCCACCAGAGCACGGGACCGGGTGGCGCACGCGGCGGTGAGCCGGGTGGCCACGTGTTTGACGACCGAGGAGCAGAGGCCGAACGACGCCGGTGCGACATGGACGAGCCGCGCGGCGGCGAGCACGGTCACGTCGGTCGCGATCAGTTCGGCGGCGGCCAGGGCCAGTTCACGGGATCCGTACGGGGTGTCCGCGACGCGGTCGCCCCCTGTGCGGTGCCCACGGGCGAAGCGCAGCGCCGTACGCAGCGCCGTGTCGGCGGTGGCCAGGCAGCCCGCGGTGCTCATCAGCCGGACGATCTGCTGGGCCCGCAGCGCCCCGGCGAGGCCGCTGCCGGTGTCCCCGACGACGGCGCCGGGCGGCACGGGGAGGCCGTCGAACTCCAAGTCCGCGAAGTCGATGCCGCGCATCCCGGTGGTGGGCCGCGCCGGAAGCCGCCGTACGCGGTCGTCCGCCAGCTCCCCGGGTCCGAGCAGCAGGGCGGTGAACGCGGCGGGGCCGCGCTCGGCGGTACGGGCCACGACGACGGCCGCGTCCGCCGAAGCCCCCCGGCCGACCAGCCATTTGACCCCGGTCAGCCTGCCGTCGTCGGCCAGCCGGCAGGCGTTGGCGAGGACGTCGCTGCCTGCCTGCTCCTCGGACAGCCCGAAGGCGATGGTGCGGCCGTCCCGCAGCCATGCGGCGACCGTGCGGTGCTGCTCTGCCGTACCGGCGGCGAGGACGGTCGTGACGGCCGAGATGCTGAACATCGTGGCGGGCATGACGTTCACGTCGCGTCGGGCACAGACGCGAACCAGGACGTGGGTGTCCTCGAAGGAGCGCAGCGTGCCGCCCAGTGACTCGGGGAGATGGCAGAGGTGGAAGCCCTCCGCGCGCAGCCGCCTCTCGGCCGCCCCCGGGTACGTCCCCTCGGCGTCGCGGGCCGCACCGGCCGCGAAACCGTACGGGTTGTCCGGCAGCCACGGGTCCCCCAGCGCCGCGTCCAGCGCCTCGGCGCGGGCGAACGGCGCGGCGGCCGGTCCAGGGGCCGGGGCGGGCGCGGTCGCCGTGCGTGCGCCTGTCACCGCCCCACCCCCACGGTGGGATCGCAGGAGGCGGAGTCCTCCGGCGACGGACGGGTCGCGAAGCCCGCGGGGAAGGCGACGCCCGCGGCCCGCAGAACGGCCAGCCGCTGGTGGAACGCCGCCCCGGCCATGATCTGCCGGGCCACGTCGGCCACCCGGCGGTGCTCGGGCGCCGCCAGATAGGTGCCGCGCACCCAGGCGTTGAAGCTGCCCATCGCCGGCCCGCACCAGATCTGGAAGTCGACGGCGCGGTCGGCCTCCCCTGTCTTCGCCCACCGCGAGGCCATGCCGAGGTACCAGCGGAAGATGAGGGCCGCGCGCCGCTTGGGGTTCCCCTCGGCACGGGCGAGCTGGCCCGGGTCGCGGCGCCGGAAGTACTCGGCGGTCTCCTCCCACACGTCGTCCAGCGGCCGCCGGAAGATCTGCTCCTCGACCCGGGTGCGTACGTCCGCCGGAATCGCCTCGATGCCGTCGTACGCGCGGTACAGCTCGTACAGCTGCTTCGCTCGCATCGGGAAGAACGTGCCGCGCCGAAGCACCTGGAGCTCGACGCCCATCTCGAACATGTCGGCGGCGGGGGCCATGTCGCAGTCGGCGATGCCCGCCTGGCTGAGCATCTCCTTGACCCGTGCGGACGTCCCGGCCTCGAGGCAGGACTGGTTGACGGAACCGGTGACGATGTAGTCGGCCCCCATGGCGAAGGCGGCGGCCGCCGCCTCGGGGGTGCCGATCCCGCCCGCCGCGCCGATCCGGATACGCACGGGGCAGCCGGTCTCCTGCGCGACGGCGTCGCGCTGGCGCATGATGACGGGCAGCAGGGCGGGCAGCGGCCGGCGGTCGGTGTGTCCGCCGGAGTCGGCCTCGACGGTGATGTCGTCGGCGAGGGGGACCAGCGCGGCGAGACGGGCCTGCTCCTCGGTGACCAGTCCCTCCTCGACGAGCGCCCGCACCATCGCCTCGGGAGCGGGCCTCAGGAAGAGGTCCGCGATCTCCGGCCGGGACACCTTGGCGATGATCTTGTTGGTGGCGGTGACGCCGGACGGCCCGCCCGCGGTGAGCCCGGCCACCCGGTATCGGACCAGATGCGGGGTGAGCCGGAGGAAGGCCGACGCCTCGACGCGCCGGACCCCGTACTTGAGGAACAGGTCGACCGAGGTGCGTTCGAGCCGCTCCTCGCTGGGGCTGTGGATCAGATTGCAGGCGTACGCGAGCCCGGGGATCTCGTCGCGGAAGCGCACCAGCGCCTTCTCGACCGCCTCCGGCAGCAGGCCGGCCGCTCCGTAGGAGCCGAGGAAACCGGCCCGTGCCATGGCGATGACCATGTCGGCCGACGCGATGCCGTTGGCCATGGCGCCGCTCATGTACGCCTGACGCACTCCGTGGTCGGCGAGGAACGCGGCGCTGCCGAGCCGTTCGGGGCCGAGGGGCGGCGCGGCGGCGACGATCTCGTGGTCACCGTCGGCGGTCACCGTGCCGCCGCTCGCGGCCCCCAGGCCGTACGGCCCGCGCAGGATGTACACGGGCTCGTCGAGCCGGGTCAGGGCCTGGTGGATCCCGGTGTCGCCGACCGCGGGCTGCCCGGGGCCGCTCCAGCGCGGCCGGTACACGTCGGTGGTCATGCTGAGTCTCCTGTAGGTCTCACGCCGGATCAGGCCTGGTCGTGGTGGATCTCGATGCCGATGCCACCCAGCTGGTAGATCCGCAGGGCGGACTTCCAGACGTTCGCGTCACCGAGCAGCTGGATCCGGCCCGGTTCGCGGCGCACCTCCTTGATGTGCACGTCGAACTCCATGTCCGGGTCGGTGCGCAGGATCTGGCCGCGGTACGTCCAGCTCGTCTCGCTGCCGGACAGCAGCGCGAAACGCGGATTGACCAGCCCGTCCGTGAGTCCGGTCTCGACCGCGTAGACCTGAAGGCCCTGGAGCAGCGCCTCGACGCCGAGCGAGCCGGGCATCACCGGGTCGCGGTGGAAGTGGCAGGAGAAGTACCAGTCGTCCGGGCGGATCGTGCGGTGGCCGCGCAGATAGCCGCGGCCGTGATCGCCGCCGCCCGGCAGGACGTCGACCCACTCGACGAGATCGAGGTGGCCGCCCGCCAGTCGCGGGCCGCCGCGGGCCGGCTCCCCGGCGCGGTACGCCGGCAGCTCGATGCGGCGGACCCCCGCCGGACGGTCGGGCTGCCGGTCCAGCCAGGGCAGTACGTGCTTGCCCTTGTCGAGGCCGACCTGGTTCTCCAGGGCCTTGGCGTTGAAGTATCCGAAGAGGGACTCTCCGGTGTAGAAGACCTCGCCGTCGGCGGAGAGTTCATAGCGGTAGTTCTGCAGGACGGAACCGGGCATCCGATCGCTGGACAGCAGCGTGGAGCGGTGCTGGACGGTCTTGCCTCGCAGGTCGATGTCCTTCACCAGGGTGGCTCGGCCGTCGAGGTTGCGGATGCTGAACTGCTCGTCGGGTTCCGGGAGGGTTGCTCCCAGGTAGTAGCCGAGCAGGATGGCGGCCTGCAGACTCGACTCCATGTAGACGCAGTTGGGCATGTGAGGGTGCCCGTTGTGGCGGTAGTACCAGGCGTCGTCGGGCGAGTCGTACTCGGTGACCATGACGGCCCCCCGCTTGAGGACACCCCGGGTGCCCTCGAGCTCCATCACCCGGTCGACGAAGAGGAAGTCCCCGTTGGGGATGTACGGGGCCCTGCTGTCGGCGTAGATCTCGAACTCCGGCCCCATGGCGGTGGCCAGGTCGCCCTTCGCGGCGTGCGCCATGTGGAACTCGCTGAGCATCGCGGGCTTCCCCGTGGCGGGGCTGAGCCGGCCGAGGAAGTGCGGCACCTTGCCGCCTGCCTCCGGCCGGAACGGGGCGCCGGGCTTCTCCACCAGGCGGATACCGAGACCGCTGACGCTGATCGACGGCTTCCCGTCGCGCAGCACGACCACATCCGCCGTGATCGCGGGCCGCGGCAGCAGGGTGAGTCCGGTGATGTCGATGCGGTACTCGATGCGCTCGGTGTCCGGGGTGATCTGCCCCCGGACCTTGACCTCGGTCTGCAGACCGGGGACGGGCTGGAAACGGGCGTCGGGGAACGACAGGTGCAGGCCGAGGGAGAGGGCGTACACCTCCAGGAGCTGGACCGCGCCCTCCGCGACGAGCGAGCCGGCGAGCACCGGGTCGTCCGGGAAGTGGCTCGTGAAGTACCAGCCGTCCGGGACGAGCCGCTTCACCGCCTCGATGCGCCCGAGGCCCGCCGGGCCGCCCGAGCGGTCGAGGAGTGTCACCTCGTCGGCCATGCGGAGGCGTTCCGTGGGCAGCCTGAGCGAGGTGTTGCAGCCTGCGGGCTGGCGGTGCCCCGGCCCGAACACCTCGGCGATCCGGCCGTCGGCGAGCAGCGCCAGGTCCGCCGAGGTGAGCGAGGTGCGCTCGGTACGGGCCAGCGGCTTGAACGAGCTCGCCCCCGAGAACGTGCCGTCGCCCTTGGGCGGAACGGCCTTGCCCTGGATGATGCCGAGGGAGCTGTCGAGCTCCTCGTCGGTGAAGAACCCGGCGCAGGCGTTGTTGAGCTTCAGGATCAGCTCGCCGTCGGCGTAGCAGTCGTAGTGGAAGAAGAACAGCAGCGTGTCGCCCTGGCGCACGAACTGGTCGATCCAGATGTCGTAGCGGAGGGTCTGCCCGACGCGGGGCAGGTCACCGACGAAGCTGAGGCTGCTGTCCAGGAGGCGGTAGACGCGGTCCCCGCGGTTGGTGAAGTCGGCGCCCAGATAGCTGATCAGAAGCAGGTCGCACTGGCCCGCCTCGATGGTGACGGCCGGCGGGACCTGCCCGTCGACGGCGTACCAGGCGTCCATCGGGATGTCGTACTCGGTCCGGATGAACGAGGGCTTGAACTCGCCCGGTTCGGCGTCCAGTGCGGTGACGCGTGTGGCGAAGTGGTACGGCGGCGCGGGCAGCCGGACCCGGCGGCGGTAGCCGTCGATCTCCGCGAAGCGGGGGCCGAAGACGTTGCCGATCCTGCCGGTCGCGAACTCGAGGAGATCGTGCTCGTCCCACACGACGCCCTCGGGCTTCGGCGGCCGGGGCGCGGTGGGCGGTGCGGGCACGGCGGGCGGTGACGCCGGCGTCGTGGGCAGGGAGGAGAGCTCGGGTGCGGTGGGCACCGTGGACGTGGGCGGCGCGGGCGGTGACGCGGGGGTCGTGGGCAGCGCGGTGGGCGGTGCGGGCACGGCGGGCGTCGTGCGCGCCGCGGGCGGCGCGGCGGGGCCGCCGCCGGGCGAGAGCAGCGCGACGAGTTCGTCACGCAGCTCGTGCTGGGCCTTGAGCACCTCTCGGTGCGCCTCCAGCATGTCGCCGCGCAGGCCACGGACGAGGACGGCGGTGGTCTCGTCGGCCGTGACCAACCCGTTCCGCGCGGGCTGCGGGGACCCATCAGGCCGGTCAGGGCCGGCGGGCGGTACCGGCAAAGGCGCTCCGAAGATCGCCGGGCCGGGCGGCGGGTCCGCCTCCGCCCGCGCCTCGGCGGGTCCGGACGGCAACACGACGGCTCCCGCCGGGATCATCGTGATGGGCTCCCGTTCCAGCACCAGGGCCGGCGCCTTCGGCTGCGCGGAGGGGCGGTTCGGCATTGCGGTGTCCCATTCCGTCGGAGTGTCTGAGCCCCTGGCGTGCGCCGGGGCAGGGATGAGGGGGCCACCGGCCCCCGGTACGGGCGCCGGTGGCCGAGCTCCGTCGCCGGAGCACGGCGTCGCGGGAGCGTCGGCCGACTCGGTTCGTACGGCGGCCGTTTCGGCCGCCACGGTCGATGCGAGAGGCGTAGCGGCACTCGGCCCTGTCGGGCTGGTGAGCCCGGTGGGCCCCGCCGACGGGAAGGCACTCGGCCCCGTCGCCCCGAGCGGCGTGGCAACGCCCGAACCGGTCGGCACGCTCACCGCCGGCGCCCCGGCCGCACTCGCCACCGCCGCCACCGCCTGCGCAGGCCGCTCGACCGCACTCGCCACCGCCGCCACAGGCGACCCGGCCGCACGCGGGGCCACCGCCGCACGCGGCAGGTGCGGTACGAGTGGGGCCGTCGCCTGTGTCACCAGGCGTGGGACCGGGATGCCGCCCGTCGGGAAGCTGCGCACGCCCACCGCCCTGCGGGGCCTGCGGGCCGGGGCGAAGGCGCCGAGGTCCACGGGGATGCCGTGGCCCGCGAGGCGGGCGGCGAGCCGCGCGACATCGCTCGCCCCCCGCGCCCCGCGGCGGTCGACGGAGACCGCGAGATGCGAGGCGCCGGCCAGGGTCTCCTGGATCCAGCGCGCGCAGGTGCTGCTGGGTCCGACCTCGATGAAGCAGCGGTAACCGTCGTCGTACGCGCGCCGCACCAGCCGTGGGAAGTCCACCGTCTCGCGCAGCGTCACGGCGATGTTCCCCGCCACGGCGTCCGCGTCGAAGTCCGTCACGGGCGCGTAGTGGCGGCTGCTGTAGAGGACCAGGTCCCCCACGTCGCCCGTCGGATAGCGGTTCAGATCCGCCAGGTCGGTCAGGACACCGTCCACCACGGGGCAGTGCATCACATGGTTCGCGGGGGAACGGGCGCTGCGGCAGTCGAGTTCGGCGATGAGCTCCCGGCACTGACGGGGGTCGCCGGCGATCACCGACTCCTGTGGGGTGTTGACGTGCGTGAGGTACACCCGGTCGTGGCGGGCGACGGCCGCCCGTACCTCCTCGGCCGGCGCGAGCACCACATGCGTCGCCCAGACGTCCCCGTCCGCGACCTCGTCGCCGAGGCCCCACAGCGCGCGCACCGTGCGCTTGGGCCCGCGCAGCATGTCGTCGAAGAGCGGCGAGGCGCTGATCTTCTCGTCCCCGCGCGCGCTCTTGATCCAGCCGCCTGTCGCGAAGAGCATGCTGCTCTCGCCGAGGCTGTAGCCGAAGGCGCCGTGCACGTCGATGCCCAGCACTTCCCGCACGAGGTCCGTCGACAGCAGGGCGTAGCTGGTGCCGGCCGCCAGCATCAGCGGGATGTCCTCGACCAGTTCCCCCTCCCGGCGCATCAGCTCGCGGCGGTCCAGCGGGCCGCGCGCCCTCGGATAGAGGGCGGCGCTTCGCAGCAGTTCGGCGGGGAGTTCCGCCTGGTCCTCGAAGCGGGGCAGCAGGCCGGGGAACGCACGGAACAGCGACCGGCCCAGCCCCAGGTAGGAGTTGAAGGCGCCCGGGAAGACCAGGGCGACCTTCGCACCGGGGCCCACGGGCCGCGCGGTGAAGAAGCTGCCCGACGGCGACGACCACTCGCCGCGCGACCGCCACACGCCGGGAAGGTCCTTGAGCGCCTGGTCGATCTGCCGGACGAGGCCCGCCGCGTCGTCGGCGACCAGTACGGCCTTGAGCGCGGCCGGCCGGTCCTCGAACACCTCGGCGTCGGCGTCCCCGTCGAGCGCCGACCGTACCTCCGCGAGCCGCCGGAGCAGGCCCTCGAAGTCGTCGGCGCCGACCGGCACGACCAGTGCCCCGCCGGACCGCGCCCAGTCGGTCGCTGCGAGTTCACCGCGGACGGTGGCGCCCGTGAGCACCAGGTGGGCGTGGCTGCCGGCCGTTCCGGTGACACTGACGGAAGCGGCACGCCGCCCGTCGCGCCGTGTCCGCAGCCAGGGACGGGAGTCGCCGGCGAGGAAGAAGGCGGAGCCGTCGAGCCGTTCGGCGCCGATCCCGTCCGGAGCCACCGGGAAGTAGGCGTGGTGCAGGCAGAGTGCCGCGCGGATGACGCCGGCGAGCCCGGAGGCGCAGCCGGTGTCGCCGACGGCGCCCCGTACCCCGGTCAGGGCGGTGCGCAGCTCCCCGCCGGCCCGTGCGCCGGTCCACACCCGCGCCAGCCCTTCGACCTCTGCGGTGTCCGCGCGGCCGGCCTCGACCAGTTCGACGTCCCGCGGGGTCAGCCCGGCGGCTGCGAGAGCGTCCTCGGCGGCCCGTTCGACCAGCTCGGGGCGCACGGCGGGCGTGACGTCCGGCGCATGGTGCACGGAGAGGGACCGGACCGTGGCGTAGACGGTGCGGCCCTTGGCCACGGCGTCGGACCGGGTGACGACGACAGCCCCGGCGCCCTCGCCGAGGACACGGATCCCGTCGCGGACGGCGCCGGGTTCGAGCAGCTCGCGGGCGAGGGTGTTCTCCGGGCCCGCGGCGAGATCGACCGCGCCGACGAGGACGGCCTCGACGGTGGGGTCGAGCAGCAGCAGCCGGGCCACGTCGAGGGCTTCGACGCCGACCGCGCTGTCGGAGGAGAGCGTGAAGGAGGGGCCGGTGAAGTTCCACAGGGAGGCGACCCGGCCGGCCATGATGTTGCCGATGTAGCTGAGGACCTCGTTGGGTTCGATGGAGTCGTGGATGCCGTCGCGTGCGGCCCGGGTGAGTTCCGCCAGCTGCTGCGGCGAGGGCTCGACGCCCGCCGCCGCGCACCATTCGGTCAGCCGGCGGCCCAGCTCGTAGCGTGCGCCGTGTCCGTGCGCGCTGGGCTCCATCTCCATGCCGATGACGACACCCACGCGGCGGGGCCCGCTGGCGACGTCGCCGCCGGGACGGGGGCGTTCGTATCCGGCGTCCCGCAGGGCCTCTTCCGCGACGCGCATCATCAGCAGCTGCTGCTGGTTGAAGTGGTCGAGGTCCTTGGGTGGTATCCGGTACGACGTGGTGTCGACCTCGAAGTCCTCGATGTACGCGCCGCGCGGGGCCGACGGGCCCGCGAGCCCGGCCTGCTCCAGGGGGCCGCCCGGCACGGTCTCGAAGCCGCGCCAGCGCTGCTCCGGCAGGTCCCGTACGGCATCGTGCCCTTCGTAGCCGGCCCGTTCGAACTCGTCGAGCGTGCTGAAGGAGCCGAAGTGGGCCCCCATGCCGATCACGGCCAGCGACGGGGTCTCGGCACCGGGTCCGGCTTCGGCCTCGGCCGGTGTTCCGTCCGGCGCCGACAGCACCACATGCGCGTTGGTGCCGCCGAAACCGAACGCCGAGACACCGGCCCGCCGTGGTGAGCCGGGAGCCGGCTCCGGCCACGGGACCGCCTCGCGCACCACTCGGTCGGCGACCGTTCCGGGAAGGGGGCGGTCGACGCCGATGGTCGGCGGGATCACACCGTGCGACAGGGACAGGACGACCTTGAGGAGGCTGGACATGCCCGCGACGGTCAGCAGGTGGCCGACGTTGGCCTTGACTGAACCGAGGAGCGGGCCACGTCCGAAGAAGTCCTCGACGCCGCCGAGCTCGGTGCCGTCCCCGATCGGAGTGCCGGTGGCGTGGCATTCGACGTACTGGACGGCGGAAGGATCGACGCCGGCCTCCCCGTAGGCCAGTTCGTACGCCGCGAGCTGCCCGGTCACGTTCGGTACCAGCATGTGTTTGCCGGGCCCGTCGTTGGTGAGCGCGAGCGCGTCGATGACGGCGTGCACGCGGTCGCCGTCGCGCCTGGCGTCGGCCAGCCGCTTCACGGCGATCATCGCCGCGCCCTGGCCGGTGACGATGCCGCGCGAGCGCTCGTCGAAAGGCTGGCTGAAGCCGTCCGGCGGGTAGGCCCGCAGGTCGGAGAAGGACAGGTGGATCACGGTCGGGTCGGGTGCGCACACACCGCCGGCCAGCATGAGATCGGCACGCCCGGTCTCCAGATGGGCGCAGGCCAGCTTCAACGCGTACAGCGCGGACGAGCAGGCCGCGTCGAGGGTGAACCTCGGCCCCTCCAGGCCCAGGGCCGCGGCCACCACCTTGGCGGGCATACCGCCCGCCCAGAGGTTGTGCGCTGCGGCCGTGGGGTGGGAGCCGTGGCCGGGTCCGGCCACGGCGTGAGGCGGTACGCGCAGAGCGGCGTCCGCCAGCCCGTGGGCCACTGCGGAGTCCCACAGGTCACCGGTGAACCGGCCGGAGGCCGGGGTGGGGAACGGATAGTTCCCGAACACCACCCCGGTCCTCCGCCGGCTCGGACCGCCCGCGGTAGGGGGATGTCCCGCGTCGGCCAGTGCGTCCCCGGCCACCCGGAGCGCCCAGTGGAACGAGCGGTCCAGGCCGGCCAGGTAGTCGGACGGGAGAAGATATCCGTTCGGTTCGAAGGCCGTGCTCTCGTCGTACTCGCCGAGGAAGCCTCCCCGGGTGCAGTAGATGCGGTGCCTGTCCTCCGGGTCGGTCTCCCGGGCCTGTGGGGAGTGCCCGAAGATCCGGTCGTTCCCGTCGGTGCGTGAGTCCACGCCGCCGATCAGGTTGCGCCAGTAGTCGTCGGGTGTCCCCGCCCCCGGGAAAAGGCAGGCCAGGCCGACGATCGCGTACTTGCCCATGGTTGGGTCAGCCTCCGAGTTGTCCGAATGTCCGCTCGGGAAAGTGGTCGGCGATCGGGCGTCAGACCGTCACGGTCGCCGCGCCGGTCCGTTCGGCCGGCCCGAACTTCCCTTCGAGCTGCGGGTCCTCGACGACCGACACCCCCTCCATGACCTGGAGGACACCGCCCTCGCGGTCGAGCGCGGTGACCGAGCAGGTGATGCCGGCCGGTCCCGCCACGATGTTCTCCACGGCGATCAGGAACTCCTGGTCCGTGGGGAGCTCGGCGAAGTAGCGGGCGCGGGCGATCTCCATCGGCAGGCACGCCCGGTTGCGGAAGCGCCTGACCCAGACCAGCGCGGCCTGGAGCATCAGATCGGCGAGCACCGGGCTGTGGAACCGCCCGTGGTACGCACCGCGCGCCGGACGCGTGTCGCCGAGCCGTGCGCCGATCAGCAGCAGCCGCTCGTCGGCCGCGAGGATTCCGCGGATGCCCCGCAGCGTGGGCCCGTGGAAGAGGGTCCCGTCGCGGTACAGGTGGGCGGCGTCGGTCCGGTCCGCCTCACGGGCGGCGCGGGCGAGGTCCGGCCGGCCGGCAGGACGGCCGGCGGCCGGGTCCGTGACGAGGACGCCGCCGTACGCGGGCCTGCTGCGCCCGGCGTCGTCCACCGCGGAGGCCAGCACGTCGACCGAACCGGGGCGGGTGGCCTGGCCGGGCTCCATGAACAGCCGCAACCGGCCCGCGCCTTGGGCCTGCCCGCCGTTGTCGGCGAGGTGGCCGTTGCTGTCGCCGTCGCCGTCCAGGACGACGCCCTTGAAGACCTTGAACCCGCTCACCTCGGTGACCGGCTTCCCTGTGGCCGTCTCGGCGGTGTTGACCAGCGCGCCCAGCGCGGCGGTGGCGGGCAGTACCCGCCTGCCGTCGATCGCGTGGTCGGCGAGGACCGTCTCCGTCGCGATGTCCGCCAGCGTGCGGTCCACGAGCAGGGACGCCCGGGGTGCCGCGTCGTCGGCCGGCGCCGCGGACAACGGCTTCAGCGGTCCGGCGACGATGACGGTGTCATGACCGCGGGCCGCGGTGAACTGCTCGGCGAAGATCCCCGCGCCTGTCTCCACCGGAACGAGCTCCACACCGCGCGAGGCGAACATCCGGCGCAGATCGTCGGTGACCATGCCGCCGTCCCACGCACCCCAGTTGACGGAGGTGACGCGCGCGGAGGGCAGTTCGTGCTTGAGCCGCACGGCGAGCCGGTTGAGCGCTTCGTTGGCGACGGCGTAGTCCGACTGGCCCCGGTTGCCGAAGAATCCGGCGACCGAGGAGAAGAAGACCAGGTGACGCAGTGCCGCCGTGCCGCGCAGCGCGTCCAGCACATTGCCCAGACCCACGATCTTCGTCCGGAGGACCCTGGCGACCTCCTCCTGCGTCTTGTCCGCGATCAGCCGGTCGGCGAGCACTCCCGCACCGTGCACGACCCCGGTGACGCGTGCGGCGTACGGCGCGAGCGCACGGCTCACGGCCTCGGCGTCGGTGATGTCGACGGTGACGTACTCGACGGTGGCGCCGGTCGCGCGCAGCCTGCCCAGGTTGGCCTGGATCTCCCGGCTGCCGGTCACCTCCCGGTAGACCGCCTCGACCCCGCGAGGTGTCGGCTTCTCCCCCGTGGCGGCGATCCGCTTCGCGATGGTGCCCTTGAGGGCCGCGCCCTCCAGACCCAGCGCCCACCCGGGATCGGCAGCCGCCGCACTGCGGCCGAGAAGCAGCAGACCGGCCGGACGTGCGGCGACCAGTGCGTGCAGGCAGTCGGCGGTGATACCTCTGGCACCGCCCGTCACGACGAGCAGGTCCCGCGTGCTGATCTCCGGTACGGCCGTCACATGCACGGCCGGCGCCTCGGCCGACGGCACGACGGTGCGCCGTCCGTCCGCGTCGTGCGCCACATCCGCGATACCGGTCGCCAGGTCCTGGATCTCGCCCAGGAAGCGGGCGGCGACCGTTCGGGTGTCCATGCCCGGCGCGAAGTCGACCGTACGGGCGAAGATCTCCGGCGTCTCGATCGCCAGCGTCTTCACCAGGCCGCTCACCCCGCCGAGCAGGGCCGACCCGATGCCGCCGCCGCGGTAGCCGCTCGCGCCGTCCAGCTGGGTCACCGCCACGAAGGCCGCTCTGCCGCCGGCCGCGGCAGCGGCCTTCAGCGCGGGCTGCGTCTGCTTCGCCACCAGGACGGCGTGTCCCAGTCGCCGGGCCGCGTCGGCCCATTCCTGACCGGCCGCCGCCGCCATCTGCACCACGAGGTCGAGACGCCCGGCCGTGACGACACGGGCCAGCTCCTCGGCCTCCCAGGTACCCAGCGAGCGCACGGAGTCCGCCTCGACGGAGGTCGCGATACCGTCCGGCAGCGCGACGACCTCGACCCGCCAGCCGTCGGCACGCAGCGCGGCCACGAGAGGCTGCGTCAGCGTGGACCCGTCGTCCATGACGAGCGCGGTCCGCTGCTCGGCGTAGGCCCCGACAACGGTTGAGGGAACGGGCAGTTCCCGTATGCCGGCGAAGGTCCGCCCGACCCCGTCCGCCGCCGGGTACGTCACGGCGAGCGGAGTGTCGGCGACGGGAGCGGCCTCGACCACAGACACCACCGGAGACGCGGACGCGGACGCGGACGACGCCAGGAAACCCGCCACATCACCCAACGTGCGCAACTCACCCAGACGCTCAGGATCCACATCACCCGACACCGGGAACCGATCCTGCAACGCACCCATGATCTGAACCCGCTTGATCGAATCGATCCCCAGATCCGCCTCAAGATCCATACCCGGCTCCAACATCTCCGCCGGATAACCCGTCTTCTCCGCCACCACCTCCACCAACGCACCCAACACCGCACCACCAACAACAGGCGCAGGCACAGCAACCGGACCAGACACGGCAGCCGCAACGGACCCGACAACAGCAGCGGCAACGGGAGCGGCCTCGACCACGGACACCACCGGAGACGCGGACGCGGACGACGCCAGGAAACCCGCCACATCACCCAACGTGCGCAACTCACCCAGACGCTCAGGATCCACATCACCCGACACCGGGAACCGATCCTGCAACGCACCCATGATCTGAACCCGCTTGATCGAATCGATCCCCAGATCCGCCTCAAGATCCATACCCGGCTCCAACATCTCCGCCGGATAACCCGTCTTCTCCGCCACCACCTCCACCAACGCACCCAACACCGCACCACCAACAACAGGCGCAGGCACAGCAACCGGACCAGACACGGCAGCCGCAACGGACCCGACAACAGCAGCGGCAACGGGAGCGGCCTCGACCACGGACACCACCGGAGACGCGGACGCGGACGACGCCAGGAAACCCGCCACATCACCCAACGTGCGCAACTCACCCAGACGCTCAGGATCCACATCACCCGACACCGGGAACCGATCCTGCAACGCACCCATGATCTGAACCCGCTTGATCGAATCGATCCCCAGATCCGCCTCAAGATCCATACCCGGCTCCAACATCTCCGCCGGATAACCCGTCTTCTCCGCCACCACCTCCACCAACGCACCCAACACCGCACCATCAACAACAGGCGCAGGCACAGCAACCGGACCAGACACGGCAGCCGCAACGGACCCGACAACAGCAGCGGCAACGGGAGCGGCCTCGACCACGGACACCACCGGAGACGCGGACGCGGACGACGCCAGGAAACCCGCCACATCACCCAACGTGCGCAACTCACCCAGACGCTCAGGATCCACATCACCCGACACCGGGAACCGATCCTGCAACGCACCCATGATCTGAACCCGCTTGATCGAATCGATCCCCAGATCCGCCTCAAGATCCATACCCGGCTCCAACATCTCCGCCGGATAACCCGTCTTCTCCGCCACCACCTCCACCAACGCACCCAACACCGCACCATCAACAACAGGCGCAGGCACAGCAACCGGACCAGACACGGCAGCCGCAACGGACCCGACAACGGGCAAAGCCGCCGGCACCGTCACCGGCAGGGCCGCCGGCTCCACCGCCGGCGTCGTCTCCGCCGTCGGCCTCCCCTCCCGCAGCGCCTCGATCAGCAGTCGCGTCGCCCGCTCGTGCCCTGCCGTGATCGAGGTGCTGTGCTGTTCGATCAGGCGCAGCGCTGCATCCGCGTCCGCGGCGGTGCCGGATCGGACGGAGTCCTCCAGCGAGCGGACCGTCCGGCGGACGGTCTCCAGGTGGGTGTCGAGGATCTCGGCCTGGAGGCCGAGCCCTTCGCGCACGACGTCGTCCAGGCCGGTCGGCGCCTCCGCGGCCGCCGGAACCCCTCCCGCGGGAACGCCTGCCACCGGCTCGGCCAGTGCCTCCGCGTAGGCGGAACGCCGGGCGTCGCTCACGTAGTTGACGCCGCGCAGGGGAATCGCCATGCCCTTGCGCGCCGGTTCGGCCGGCACCGGTGCCGTGCGGTCGTCGATGCCGGCGACCGGCAGGCCGAGGATCGTCAGCTCGAGCGCGGCACGCTTGGCGGCGATCTCGCCGTCCTTGGCGGGGCCGCCGTCGACGGCGACGGTCACGACGTCCTCGCGGCCTTCGAGGATGCGGTCGACGAGGTCCGACAGCACCCGCTTGGGGCCGAACTCGACGAAGACGCGGTAGCCGTCGGCGTACATCTCCTCGATGCGCGCGGCGAAGTCGACCGGCTGGAGCAGCTGTTCGACGAGGGTGCGGCGGTTGGCGGCGATGTCGTTCCCGTAGGACGCGCCCGGTGCGTCGGCGTACACGGGGATGCGGGGCGCGGCCATGTCGACGCGTTCGACGGCCTCGCGGAACGCGTCGGCGGCGTGGGCGACGAAGCGGGTGTGGAACGCCGCGGAGACCGGGAGCCGCTTCGCGGGGAGGGTGCCGCCGGCCTGATCGGCCACGAGCCGGTCGATCTCGGCGGTGGGGCCGCCCACGACGATCTGGCCCGGAGCGTTGATGTTGCAGACGGTCACGTCACGGTAGTGCGTGAGCGCGGCTGTCACCGCGTCGAGTTCGCCGCGGACCGCGGCCATCGCACCGGCGTCGTGGCCGGTGCCCGCGCGGTCCGCCGGCGGGGCCATGGCCAGTCCACGGGCGCGGGCGAGCTCCGAGAAGGCAGCGTCGTCCAGGGCCCCGGCCGCCCACAGGGCGGTCAGTTCGCCGAAGGAGTGGCCGATCGCGCCCTCGGGGCTGAAGCCGAGCTCGCGGAACCAGGCGAACTGGCCTGCCGACAGCGCTCCGATCGCGGGCTGCGCGAACTGTGTCCGCCGCAGTGCCGCGTCCTGGGCCGTGCGGGTCGCGTCGTCGAAGGCGGGCGGGGGGAACACGACCCGGCCGAGGGTCTCCGTACCGTCGCTGAGCCGGTTGGCCCTGTCGTACGCGGTGAGCACGGGCGGCAGTGCTAGCGCCGCGCGACGGCCCATGCCGACGTACTGGCTGCCCTGGCCTGCGAACACGGCCGCGGTCTTCGTTCCCGCGGGCAGCGCGGAGCGGCGGTAGGTGATCCCCTTGGGGTGCTGCCACGAGGAGGCGTCCGGCTTGGCGCGGAGCAACTGCGCCGCGGTGGCGCGCAGTTCCTCGAACTCGGCGTCCGAGCGGGCCACGATTCCGAGCCGGGCGTCGCCCGACGGCATCCAGCCGGCGGGGTCCGGGGCGGCGCCCTCCTCCAGACGGCGGGCGAGCGAGACGGGGTCGGCGGCGTGCCATATGCCGGTACGGGCGACGGGTCCGAGGACGGCGGACACGTCGGTCCCGTGCTCCTCGAGGACCATGTGGAAGTTGGTGCCGCCGAAGCCGAAGGAAGAGACCGCGGCGCGGCGCTTGTCCCGGCCGGGGTCGGCGACCCAGGGGCGGGCCTCGCCGCTGACGTAGAAGGGGGTGCTCGCCGGGTCGACGGCCTCGCTGGGCTCCTCGACGTTGATGGTGGGCGGCAGGACCTTCTGGTGCAGGGCGAGCGACAGCTTGATGAGGCCGGCCGCGCCGGCGGCGGCCTTGGTGTGCCCGATCTGGGACTTGACGCTGCCGATGGCGGCATAGCCGCGCTCGTCCTGCCCCTCCATGACGAAGGAGCCGAGTGCGGACAGTTCGGTGTGGTCGCCGACGGCGGTGCCGGTGCCGTGCGCCTCGAAGAGCTCCACGGAGCCGGGCGTGACGGCGGCGTCCTCGTAGGCCCGGCGCAGAGCGAGTTGCTGGCCCTCGGCACGCGGGGCGTAGATGCTCTTGAAGCGGCCGTCGCTGGAGGTGCCGATGCCGCGGAGCACGGAGTAGATGCGGTCCCCGTCGCGTTCGGCGTCGGCCAGCCGCTTGAGGGCCAGCATGCCGATGCCCTCGCCGATCAGCGTCCCGTCGGCGGAGCGGTCGAAGGGCCGGATGACCTGGCTCTTGGAGAACGCCGGGGTCTTGCTGAAGCACATGTACATGAGGATCGTATTCTCGGCGTCGCAGCCGCCGGTGATCATCATGTCGGCGCGGCCCTCGATCAGCTCGCTGACGGCCAACTTGACCGCGGCGAGGGAGCTGGCGCAGGCGGCGTCCACGGTGCAGTTGGTGCCGCCGAGATCGAAGCGGTTGGCTATGCGCCCGGCGACGACGTTCCCCAGCATGCCGGGGAAGGAGTTCTCCTCCCAGGGGATGTACGCCTTCTTGAAGCGGGCGGCGACCTCATCGGCCTGGGCCTCGCTGAGCCCGACGCTGCGCACGACCTCTTTGAGGACCGGGGTCTGCAGGCGCGCGGAGAGCGGCTGGGTGAGCGAGTTGGCTCCGGTGACGCCGAGGATGACTCCGGTGCGCGTGGGGTCGTACCAGGTGGAGCCCTCGGTGCCGGCGTCGCGCAGCACGTCGCGGGCGACGGTCAGCGACAGCAGCTGCAGGATGTCGGTGACCTCGAGGGTGTTCGGCGGGAGGCCGAACTCCATGGGGTTGAAGGCGATCTCCGGGAGGAACCCGCCGCGCCGGGCGTAGGTCCTGTCCTCGGCGGCGGGGTCGGGATCGTAGTAGTCGTCGGTGTTCCAGTGGCTCGACGGGACGTCCTCTATGCAGTCCTTGGCGTCCACGATGTTGCGCCAGAATTCGCGCAGGTCGCGCGACTGGGGGAACAGGCCGGCCAACCCGACGATGGCGATGGGTGTGTCGGCCAGACGTGAGTGATGCACGACGGTCCTCTCGGTCTTGTGCGCCGGGTGTGCAGGGCACGGATCACGGTGTGTTCAAGCGACGGCCGAGCCGGCCAGGAGGCCGGAGAGCACGCCGACGGCCTCGGGGTCCCGAAGCATCGTGTAGTGGTCGCCGGGGACGTCCACCTGTCGTACGGGCCGCGCGCCGAGCCCGCTCCAGCCGAGGTCGCCACTGGTGGGCAGCAGGGATCCGGCCGGTTTGACGAGGGTCAGGGCCCGGTCGAGGGGCGCCGGTTCGTAGGGGGCGGTGCTCCGGTTGTTGCGGGAGAGGCCGCCCTGGTAGGCGGCGTACAGCTTGCGCAGTCCGGCGAGCTCGGTGCCGGCCGGCAGAACCCCCTGGGCGACGGCCGACTCGAGCACCTGGGGCAGACCCTCCTCGGGTGCGGCGAGGAGCCGGCGCTCGTCCGCGGTGAGGCCGAGGGTGAGGGGGCGGCCGCGTTTGGCGGCGAGGTACATCGCGAACCAGTCGAGCAGCATCGCCGGTTCCATGAGCTCGTCGGTGCGCTTGAAGGCGGGGACGGGGGCGATGCTGTCGAGCAGGACGAGGTCCCGCACGACCCCGCCGTTCCCGGCTGCGTCCAGTCGGGCCGCCATCTCGAAGGCGACGACGCCGCCGAACGACCAGCCGACCAGGGTGAACGGCTCCGCGACAGCGCCCGCCGCGGCGAGTTCGTCCAGGCAGCGTGCCGCCAGCTCGGTGACCGGGACGACCGGTGCCCGGGCGTCGAGGGCCGCGGCGAGGAACTCGGGCACATTGCCGAGGTCCAGGAGGTCGAAGGCGGTGTCCTCGGGGAGCCGACCGGCGACGGCCGCCCACTCCCCGGACGCGAGCGCGCCCGGATGCACGGCGCAGACCCGGTGGGCCGCCGGGCCGTCCGGTGCGCGCAACGTGCGCAGGACCGGACGCGGCGCGCCCGGGTCAGGCCGCGGTGGCATGGCGGGCGTTCTCCTCCGCGATGTGCTCCGACAGCGCGGCGATCGTCGGGTGGTACCAGAGCGCGGTCGCCTCGAGTTCGAAGCCGAGCCACTTCTCGAGCTCGCCGGCGAGGATCAGGGCCTCGGTGGAATCGAGGTCGAACTCGTCGAAGTAGCGGTCGACGTCGATCTCGGACGGTTCGACCTCGAGCCGGATCGCGAGCTTCTCGACCAGCCAGGACTGTGCCTCTTCAGCGGTGACACGCTGCATGGGAGTACCTCTTCTCACTTCTTGATGTCGCGGGCGATGGACTCGGCGGCCTTGAGCCCGGAGACGTATCCGGCCTCGTGGGAGCCGATCAGGTCGTGGCCGATCTTCGGGGAGTGGAAGTACGAGCCGGCGAGCTTGACCCGGCCGCCGTCGTTGACGGCGTAGATCCCGCGCTGCATGGCCCGTACGTCCAGGTCGATGACGGGGTGGGTGAAGGGCAGCTCGCGGATGACGAGTTCGTCGCGCGGGACGATCGGGGAGTCGAGCGTGACGAAGTAGTCGTTGCGCGCGGTGAAGCCCTGGAGGGAGTTCATGTAGTACGCCACCCAGGTACGGGTGCGGCCGTCGACCGTCTTGAGCCCGTAGTTCCAGCTCTGCCAGCGGGAGCGGTCCGGCGGCATGCTGGAGGGGTCGGTGTGCAGTACGGCGCTGGTGGAGCTGTACCGGACCTTGCCCAGGATGTCGGCCTGGAGGGCGGACGGGGCTTCGAGCACGGACAGCGTCTGGTCAGCGTGCGAGGCGAGCACGGCGTAGTCGTAGCGTTCCTCGCCGTCGGCGGTCCCGATGACGACCGCGTCCGCCTCCTCACGGACGCGGGTGACCGGACTGGAGGTGCGCACCTTGCCGTTGACGGCGGTCACGAGACGGCGTACGTACTCGATGCTGCCGCCGGCGACGGTCTTCCAGGCGACGGAACGCCCGCCGAGGCCGCCCGGGTCGTGCGACATGAAGAAAGCGATGACCGTGGTGGCGGGCATCTCCCAGATGAGCTCGGCCGGAACCGACCAGACCGCCGTGGCCAGGAGCACCACGTAGCCGTATTTGAAGGCGTCGGAGTACCCGCCGCGCTCCAGGTACTCGCCCAGCGCCATGTCGGTGCGCTTTCGCAGGAAGTCGCGGGGCGCCTCCCGGTGGAAACGCTCGGCGTCCCGCCACAGCGTCAGGAAGTCGGCCGGGTAGGACCGGGCTATCTCCTCCTCCGTGAGTTCGAACTCGGCGGTTCCGTAGTCGAGGCCCCGGTCGAGGTCGAAGAAGTCGAAGCCGCCCGTGTGGTCGAGGGCGGTGACGCCCAGCTCCTGGAAGAAGGCGGTCAGCTGGGGATACGTGCGGCTGTTGAAGACGACGAAGGCGGTGTCGATGCCCAGCGTGCGGCCGTCCTCGTCGACTTCGACGGTCAGCGCGTGGCCGCCGGGCCGGTCCTCCTTCTCGTACACGGTGACTTCGACGTCGTCGGGCAGGTGGTATGCGGCGGAGAGTCCGGAGATGCCGGCACCGACGACAGCGACTCGGGTGGTCATGGCGGGAAGCCCTTCGGCTCGAGCGGTACGCGAAGAACCGGTCGCGTTGCGCGACAGCGGCTGGAACGCAGAGGGCTGGCACCTCTGAAGGCGTGAATTCGCTCACCGACCCGTGCGAACGGCGGTGTCGGGTCGGGCGTGGAAGGACCGTAGGGCGGTGGTCGGAGGAGGGTCAATCACCGCATCACGGATGCTCCTCTCCCCATCGGGATGGCCGATGGGGCCGGTGACCGGTGTCCGGATCCGTACGGTCGGGGGCTCGCAGGCACGATCAGGCCAACCCTTCCCGTTCCCGGAAGTTCACGCGCGCAGGTTGTCCGGAAGAACTCTCCGGGGGACTCATGTGGATGAGACGGGCTCCGTCTGCCGTCCCCGCCTGTTCCATGTCGAAGAGGAGAAGCCTCCATGCCCACCATTCCCTGGATGCCCGGGGCCGCCGCCGACAGGCCCGCAGACTCGGGCGAGGCAGTGGTTATGGCGTCCAAGCTCCAAGTGAAGTCCCTGCTCAGCGTCCCCCGCTTCTTCCTGCTGTCGCTGGTGGTGTGGAAGCAGGTGCGGTCGGCGCCGGGTGTGGTCGGCGCCTCGCTGCGCGCCGAGCCGCTGAAGAAGACCTTCTGGACGCTCTCGGCGTGGGACAGCCAGGAGTCGCTGGACACCTTCTCCCGTTCCGACCCGCACGCCCGGATCGTCGCCGGGCTGCGCAAGGTGATGGACCACTCGGTGTTCGTCTTCTACCCGGCCGGCCGGAACAGCCTGCCCGCGGACTGGGACGACGCCGTCGCCCGGCTGACCCGCAAGGAGGCCGCCAAATGAGCACGCCGACGGACGCGTTGTCGTCCGCCGCGCCACCGAAGCCGGTCATCGAGCACGGCAGGCTCGTGCTGGCGGCCGCCTGCCTCGGCCTGTTCATGTCGTTCATCGAGGTGACGGCGGCGATCTCGACCCTGCGCGCCCTGCAGGTGGACATGCAGGTCGCCCCGGCCGACCTGAGCTGGGTGTCCAGCATGTACACCCTGGTCGTGGCGGCCTGCGTGCTGTCCGGCGGTGCGCTCGGTGAGCGTTTCGGCAGGCGTCGCGTGTTCGTCATCGGTGTGGTGGCCCTGGCGGCCGGTTCCCTGGTGGTGGCGAGCGCGAGCGGCTACCCGCAGGTCCTCGTCGGGCGCGCGATCAGCGGCGTCGGCGGCGCCCTGGTGCTGCCGACGTCGCTGGCCATCATCACCACGACGTTCTTCGTCGACCTGCCGCGCATGTTGCGCTACATCACGATCTGGGTGTCGGTGTCCGGGATCGGGCTGGCCGTCGGCCCGCTGCTGGGCGGGGCGCTGCTGAACGTCTTCGACTGGCCCGCGGTCTACCTGGTGAACACGCCGGTCGCCGTGGTCACCGTGGCCGTCACGCTGTACGCGGTGAAGGAGACCTCCGTGCCGAACCGGCCGCTGGACCTCCGGGGCCAGTGCCTGTCCGTGGTGGGCCTCGGCACCCTCGTGTACGGGATCGCGGTCGGCGGCCGGACGGGGTACGACGACCCGTTGGTGGTGGCCGCCCTGGTGGTCGCCGTGGCGTCGCTGACCGCGCTGGTACTGGTGGAACGGCGCGCGGCCATGCCCATGCTGGACGTGCGGATGATGGGCTCCCTGCGAGTGTCGGCGACGCTGGTGGTGGCGGCGAGCGCGCTGTTCACCTTCGTCGGCGTCGTCTTCCTCGAAGTGCTGTTCCTCCAGCGGGTCCAAGGGTCCGAGCCGCTGGAAACCGGTGTGCAGCTGCTGCCCGCCATGGTCTCGTTCGTCCTGGCCACACTGGTGGCGCAGCGCATCGCCGCGAAGGTCGGCCCGGGACGGCTGCTGGCCGCCGGTTCGCTGGTGGCCGGTGTGGCCGCGGTCGTCCTCGTCGCACAGCAGCCCGACAGCACGTACGGGGTCACGGCTCTCGGCCTGACGCTGCTGGGCCTCGGCAGCGGACTGGTGGTGGCGCCCTCGACGGCCGCCGCGTTCGCCGTCGTCGAGCCGGCGCAGATGGGCTCGGCGTCCAACGCCGTGACCGCGTTCCGGCAGGTCGGCTCGGTCCTGGCGACGTCCGTGCTCGGCGCCGTACTGGCCGTGCGCTTCGTCGGTACTCTCCCGGACGAGCTGGCGGCGGCCCAGGTGCCGCCCGGGACGGCCGCCGCGGTCGTCGAGGTCGCGCGCAGCGGCGGCAACGGCGACGGCCGGTCCACGGCCGAGGTGACCGAGGCCGTCAACGCGTCGTTCACCGTGGGCATCCATACAGGGCTTTGGGTCGTCGCAGGAGTGTCGTTCGTGGCCCTGCTGCTGTCCCTCGCCTTCCTCACCCGTACGACTCAGGGAAACAAGTAACGCTTCTTCAGGCAGGACGGCCTGCCGTCAGGAAGGGGCCGTTCACCAGCAGCCGCGCCCGGTGCCCATCGCACCGGGCGCGCTGCTGGTTCGGGGTGCTGCCTCGAGCCGTGCCGGTTCGGGACGCCTTGAGGGCTCAGGCGGCGAGCAGTTCCCGCAGACGGCGGCGGGCGAACTCGACGAACGGGACGCTCGGCAGCAGCCGGCACTCGGCCGCACCGATCGTCCGCCTCCGCACCCCGTCGCCGGGCCGCCCTTCGTGCAGGTCCTCGTACGCGGCGCCGACGGCCGGGAAGAAGCGGCCGTTGTCGTCCCCGACGTCCTCGGTCTGCACCCACACCCGCTCCCCGTCCACGAGGTACGGGAAACGGCGTCGCTTGCGGCGGTGCCCGGGGACCAGGCCCTCGGCGTGGTGGAGGAAGGAGTTGCGGTTGTGCCCCACTCCCAGCAGCAGGATCCGGGCATCGAGCGCCAGGAGCGCCGCGAACGGGGACGACCCGCCCACCGCGTGGCCCAGCGTCTGCACTGCCGTGATGCGCTCCGCGTCCGGTCCGATCGCGGCGACGGACACCTGCGGGTGCGCGCTGCGCTGTCGCCCCGGAAGTGCCAGCACGGCGTTCGGGATCGCCCCCATCTCCGTCGGCATGCCGGGACGGAACAGCGGAACCCGTTCACGGGCCGCTGCCGCCTCGGCGTCGAGGTCCGCGGCGTCGGGGCACGGGTCGGCGACGGACGGCGTGAACGCCGGTACGGCGAGCGTCCCTTCGGGGCCGAGCGCCGATCTCAGCGCCGCGACCACGGTCGGCGCCCCGCCCTCGACATGCCCGAGCCGGGACAGCGACGCATGGACGACGACCACCATGCCGCGCCGCATGCCGAGTGCCCGGAACTCGTCCACGAGCAGGCGTTCATCGAGGTTCCGCATCGCGCGGGCTCCTTCACTGAGCAGTGGCCACCGGGTCCGCGTCCTGCCGCGCGGACATACCGGCGCCCGGTGCCGGGACCTCCGGTGAGCCTTCGGCCGCCGGGGCGGCCGACGCCGTGCGGCGCGTTCCCGGCCTGGGCAGCACGAACCCGGCCATCCCGGTGGTCACGACGGCCATGCAGACCATCATCGTGAACATCCGGGTGTCGAGTATGCCCATGCTGAGCCCGGCGTTGAGGATGATCAGCTCGGTCAGCCCACGGGTGTTCATGAGGAACCCGAGGACCGTGCTGTCCCGCCAGCCCAGTCCCCGGGCACGCGCCACCGCCATCGTGCCGGCGAGTTTGCCGGCGCACGCCACCGCCAGGATGGCCAGGAACTCCGTCAGCCCCGTCCCGCCCAGTCCCGCGACGTCGACGGTCAGCCCCGTGGCGATGAAGAAGACGGGCAGCAGCAGACCGCTGACGTGCTGGAACGGCACCTCGAGCGCTTCCTTCACCGCGGGGCGCACGGTGCGCGGCACGGCCAGTCCGAACGCGAAGGCTCCGAAGATCGTCTCGAGCCCGATCCACTGCGCCGTCCAGGCGGCGGCGAACACTCCGGCGGCGACCACGGGAAGCCCCACCGTGATCAGCCTTCCCGTCCGCGCCGCCCGTTCCAGCACGTGCCGCAGGACCGGCCTGACGACCAGGGCCAGGACAAGGACGGCGACGGCGGACCACCCCGCGACGGACAGCAGATGCGAGTAGCCGCCGGAGACCGCCATGACGGACACGGCGACGAGCATGCACCAGGCGAGGATGTCGCCGACCGCCGCCGCGGCCACGGCGAGGAATCCGACCGTCGTCCCGCCGAGCCGGTTGTCGGCGACGATCCGGGCCAGCACGGGAAAGGCGGTGATCGCCATGGCCGTGCCGACGAAGAGGACGAACGTGGTCCGGTCCACGGGCTGCCCGCCCGCGGAGGAATGGGACCCGTGGAGCCAGAGCGCGAGCAGTCCTCCGGTGGCGAAGGGGACCGCGATGCTCGCCACCGACAGGGCCGCGACGGTCCCTCCGCTGCGCCGTAACCTGCCGAGATCGATGTCCCAGCCGATCAGGAACATGAACAGCAGGATCCCGACCTGAGCGATGGCCGTGAGGGCCGCTCGCGTCTCGTCGGGAAAGAGAAGGCTCGGCAGATCACCCGGGAGGAGCCCCAGCAGACTGGGGCCCAGCGCGATGCCGACCAGGATCTCGGCCGTGACCGCGGGTTGGCGCAGTCGCTGCATGAAGGGCCGCAGCAGCGCCCCGAGCACCAGGATGATCGACAGGGCCGCGATGGTCTGGGCCATCGCAGGCGTGGAGTGGGTCATGGTCTTCTCTCCCGGACGGTGAGACGGGCGGCCGCCGGCCTAAGGCTCCGAGGCGGCAGGAGGATCCGGCCGTGCGAGGGTGGCGTCCGTGTAGTCCGGAAGCCCGTTCCATCTGAAGCGCGCGTCGACGCCGGCACCGAGCCCGGCGGCGTTGACGCAGTCCCAGAGCGGGATCACCGGCAGGTCCGCGAAGAGCACGGCCTGCGCCCGTGCCGCCCACCGGTGTGCCTCCGCGTCGTGGGCCGCGCGCCGGGCCGCGGCCAGGGCGTCCTCGAACTCCCGGCTGCGGTAACCCGTCTCGTTGGCCGCTGATCCGCCGGCGAACTGGGCCTGGAGGAAGGACAGCAGCGACGGGTAGTCGCCTCGCCAGCCGGTGCGGAACGCGGTACGCAGGTTTCCGGACGACACGGCGTCCCGGACGTCCTTGAAGGTCGGCAGCGTGATCAGCTCGGTCTCGATGCCGAGGGTCGTACGCCACTGTTCCGACACCTCGCGCAGCCAGTCCTCATGACCACCGTCCGCGTTGCAGGTGATCCGGAAGGGGTCCTCCCAAGGCGCCACCGCGTCGGCCCGCGCCCAGAGTTCCCGCGCCGCGGCCGGATCATGGACCAGCGCCTCCGAGCCGGGAAGGCCGGCCCGGAAGCCCGGGAGGGTGTGGGCGGTGAAGTCGGCGGCCGCGCGTTTCGTGCCCCGGAAGACCCGCCGGACGACCCGGTCCCGGTCGAGGGCACGGGACAGTGCCGCCCGGCGCAGAGCGCCTTCGGCACCGCTGAACCGCGGCAGCGAGTACGGGACGGCCAGCGCCTTGTTCAGGGCGACGGGGCGGTCGACGGCACGGTCGCCGAACTCCGCCCGGTAATCGGCGATCCGGCTGTCGGGGATGCTGTCGAGGATGTCGAGGCGGCCGGCGAGCAGGTCCTCGTAGGCGCGTTCCAGATCGTCGTAGTAGACGAACGACAGGCCCGCGTTGCGTGCCCGGCGGGGGCCTGGATGTCCCTCGCGGGGGACGAGGTCGTAGTGGCCTCCGTCCGGTCCGCCGCCCGGCGCCGGACGGTACGGCCCGTTGCCCACCGGACTGCGCCCGAACGCCTCGGGCCCCCGCTCGAAGAAGACCGGAGGCAGCGGGGCGAACGGGGTGAAGCCGAGGGAGAGCAGGAAGTCCCGGTCGGGTTCGCGGAGCCGGACGGTGAAGGTCAGATCGTCCAGCACGGTGAGGCCGCGCAGCCTGGGGCAGGAGCCGGCACCGTCCGGGGCGTAGCCGTCGATGGGCGCGAAGACGCACCGCTGGGCCTGCCGGTTGGCCGGGTCGGCACCGTAGTTCCAGGTCCGGACGTAGTCGTGGGCGGTCACCGCGCTGCCGTCGGAGAAGGTCCAGCCCGGCCGCAGGGCGACGGTCCATGTGCGCTCGTCGTGGCAGGTGAGGGACTCCAGCATCGCGGGCACCGGGACGCCGTCCGCCGTGTAGACGTACAGGCCGGTGAACAGCAGGTCCAGGATGCGGTTTCCGTACCCTTCGATGGTGTCCGTCGGCACCAGCGGCCGCTGGGGGCGTCCCCCGTTGACCCTGATCAGGCGGGGGCTCATCGCGTCGTCGCCTTCTGCGTGTGCGGCTCGGCCTCACCGGCGGGGCGCTCCGCCCGCAGGCGGGGCGCCAGGCCGGCCACCAGGCTGGCGAGACCGGCCAGCACGAACCCGAGGTGCACCCCTTCCACCGGGACCAGGCCGGCCAGGCCCAGTCCCAGCGCGGACACCGCGATCTTCACCCCCGCCATCGTCACGAAGACGGAGGCCCGCAGGTGTTCGGGAGACGCGTCCCTGCGGACCGCGAACGAGACGGTGTTGAGGACGGACTGGCACGCGCCGACGGCCAGGAACGCCACCGCCGCGCCCCACACCCCGACGAAGGGCACGGCGGCGATGAACACGCCGCTGACGACGGCGCAGAAGCGCGCGGTGCGCATCACGTCCCAGGCGAGCGGGCGGACGACGAAGTACAGCGCGGTCAGCAGCGCTCCCACCCCCGTCGCCGCGATCAGGAGGGGCCCCACCGATCCCGGGAGGCCCTCGCTGCGGGCGAACGTGGTCACGAGGACGAGCAGACTCCCCAGCCCGAACGCGTTGCCGTAGGTGATGATCGTGATGTCGCGCAGGTCCTTGGTGCGCGCGATGGTCCCGAGGACGTTGGAGATCGAGGTGCCGGCGCGATCCGCGGCGGGCACGGGTTCCAGGGGGAGCCGGAGGACCAGCAGGGCCGCCGCGGCGGCCAGGGCGCAGAGCACCCCGACCGTGGCCTGCGCCGACACGGCGGTGGCCACGGCCCCGACGACGGAGTTGCCCACGCTGCTGCTGATCGCGTAGGTGAGCGAGTCCCCCGACTGGGCCCGCCGCTGCGCCGCCCGCGTCTCCGGTACGAGGCTGCCGAGCCAACTGCTCAGCCCGCCAGTGAAGATGGGCCCCAGGAAGCCGGCGACAGCCAGGGCACAGGCCGCCAGGACGACATCGCCCCGCTGGATGAGCAGGCCCGCGACACCGAACAGCACGGCGAAGAGGGCGAAGGAACCCGCGAGTGCCACGCGCGGCGACCTCACCAGCGACATCACCCGGGCGGACAACGGCCCGAACATGTGGGGCACGGTGATGCACGCCGCCAGCAGCGCCGACGCCGCCACTCCGTCGGACTTCTGGGCGAGCAGGACGACGGCCGCGGCCGAACCGGCGTCCGCCGTACGGATCGCGAGGGCGGAGCTGTAGTAGGCGGCGACCGCCCCGCGGGGTGACGGTGCGCGCGGGGTGTCCGCGGCCTGGGTCATGGCAGAGCCTTTCTGCGCCGGTACGGGCGGTCGTGGCGGACATCGCGGGCAGAGCCGGGCGTGGAACGTCAGGCGGCGGTGACGGGGACGAGCAGCCGGTGCTGGGCGCACCAGCGGGACAGCTCGTCGAAGGTCTTGCGCTCGTCCTCGTCGCCCTGGAAACCGACGACGAACTGCTGGATCGCGTCGATGCTCGACGTGGCGCCGCCGTGCGGCTGCCCCATCCGGCCCGTGACGTCGTACTCCAGGACGCCGGGCAGGTCGCACCGGTCCGGGAGCCCGAGGAGCCGGCCCTCGGGCGAGGACTCCAGGTACCAGCCGTACCGGCCCGCGGGCCGCGCCGGGAGTCTCGGCAGGACCTCGTCGGCGAGACCGCACTGCATCAAAGCGTGGGCACGGAACATGTCGGCCCCGTAGGCGAGCTTCCAGCAGGGGCCGACACCGGCGCCGCCGCCGCGAGCGGCGATCTCGCAGAACCGGACCCGCCCGCTCTCCTCGAGGAAGAACTCCGCGTGGAACGGGCTGCCCCCGGTGTCCGGGAGCGTGGCCAGCACAGTGCGGACAGCCTCGGTGAGCCGTGCGTGGGACGGGGCGGACAGGGGCACCATCGCCGAGGTCAGCGGGCGTGCCTCCTGATAGCCGAGGGTGCTGCCGCCGTACCGGGAGACGGTGATGCCGTACGCCTCGTTCCCGATCGTCAGACCGTCCACGTGGTACATGTCGCCGGCCGCGAACTCCTGGACCAGCACCGGGGCGCCCAGCGTCACAGGGTGTGTATCGAGCCAGTCGTCCAGCGCCGTGTCGTCCCGGAGCACCACGGTGTCCTTCGAGCCCGCCCCGTCGACGGGCTTCACCACCACCGGTGTGCCCAGCGAGCGCGCGGCTTCCCGAACCTCGAAGCCGTCGGCCGCGACGGCGAAGGACGGCACGTCCACGGCACCTTGGAGCAGTTCGTACATCCGATGCTTCAGCCGGAACGCCTCAGCGGAGCAGAGGTCCTGACCGCTCGTCACACCGAGCAGCCCGCGCAGCCGGGCCGCGACGATCAGGCCGCGCTCGTCCAGACACACGATGTGCCGCACGCCGTAACGAGCGTGCCATTTCTCCGCCTGGCGCACCGTGGTCCAGTCGCCGAACAGGTCGTCGACCCAGATCCACTCCTCCGCGAGAGCGGCGCTCTCGACGAAGGCCTTGTAGTGCTTCTGGTTCGTGGCGTTGCGCGAGGCGATCAGGACCACGCGGAACCGGTCCGCGAGCCAGCGCACCACGGGCAGGGCCTGAAGATCGAAGCCCGTCAGGACGAGAACGGTGTCGCGGCTCACTGGGCCACCTCCATGGCGATTCGGGACACGGCCTGGCTCAGGAGCAGCTCCAGCTCGTCCGCGGTACCGCCGCGGACGACGAGGAAGCCGTCGAGGTCGACCGAGGAGATCTGACGGGTGCCGGCGGACCGGCGGTGCACCCGCTCGAGCGCCCGGTGCGGTTCGGGGACACAGGAACGGACCAGCGCCGGATCGAAGGACTTGGGGATGCCGACCCAGCCCGTCACGCCGCTGCCCTGGGGGGCCGGGCCCTTCGGCGCCCTGCCGAACGTCGCGTCCAGGAGCAGATCGAACGTGCTGACGCCGAAGTAGGCGTCCACCTGGTCGACGATGCCGAGGCCGCCCGGCCGGGCGGCGACCTCGCAGAGCACCGGTCCCCGCGAGGTCACGAACACCTCGCAGTGGAAGTAGGAGTGCGCGCCGCCGACCAGCAGGCCGAGCACGTCGAGCACCCGCCGGGTGAAGCCGCG
This sequence comes from Streptomyces sp. WAC00040, assembly GCF_056835925.1. Classification (NCBI taxonomy): domain Bacteria; kingdom Bacillati; phylum Actinomycetota; class Actinomycetes; order Kitasatosporales; family Streptomycetaceae; genus Streptomyces; species Streptomyces sp. WAC00040. Next base: position 2,041,608 of record NZ_JAKQZE010000001.1, on the reverse strand, counting down.
GAGCTCCACCGCACGCGGGGAGTCGGGATCGATCATCGCCGTGGACAGCGGCGCGCCGAACTCCAGGATGTCGCTGCGGTAGCGGCTGACCGTCTGGAGAAAGACCCTGCCGTCCAGGACCAGGCCGTCCACATGGCACAGCTCCCCGTCGACGAACTCCTCCGCCTCCATGTGCGCCGGGGTGTAGAAGGCGGGCTGCAGCCCGGTGGCCAGCAACGCGCGCAGCGCGGCCTCGTCCCGCACCACGCGCGTGCCCACCGAGCCTCCGCCGAGACGCGGTTTGACCACGAAGGGGAAGCCGAAGTCCCGCGCGGCGGACAGCAGGTCGAGACCCGTCTCCACCGTGCGGTACCGGGGCACGCTCACCCCGGCGTCCGCCAGGCGGTCCTTCATCGCGGCCTTGTCGCGGAACAGCCGGGCGGCCGCCGGCCGCAGGCCGGCGATGCCGTAGCGCTCCCGGAGCAACGCGGCACGCATGATGTCCACTTCGGACAGGGCGATCACTCCGGCGCAGCCGCCCTGCTCCTCGACGATGCGTGCCGCGTCGTACTCCACCAGGCTGTTGACGTCGTAGTCCTCGTACACGGTCACCCGCTCCGGGGCGACGCCTCCCGTGGTGACGGAGGCGAGGCTCTTCTCCGGGTGGCACAACAGCCTCATGTCCACCCGGCCGGCGAGCCGCTCGTACCCGAACTGTGTGAGCGGGTGCCGGCAGAGCGCGATCCCGGTCGTCATCAGCCCCCCAACTGCAGCGCGTAGGCGTAGTCGGAGACGAAGTCGTCGAGCGACTTGGCGTACCGGTCACCGCTGGTGAGGACCTTGGCGATGCGCCGGCTGTACTCCAGGGCCGTGTCGTGCATCGAGTAGTACATGTCCCAGCCCCACAGGCCCGCGAAGAAGCGGCCCTGCTCCTCGAAGTGGATGTCCGGCAGGAAGGTCGTCCACACGAAGGACTCCACCGGCGAACGCAGTGCCGGAGAGCCGCCGATGAGGTCGATGACGACGGCTCCGACGGGGACGTCCCGCTCGGCGTTCCGCCGGGTGATGATGTATTGGCTCTCGCCGGGCGTCTCCGCGCCGTTGACGATCAGCTGCGCCGAGGCGAGCCGACCGGGCAGCTCGTCGGGCGTCGTCTGGGGCCTGCCGAGCACGGTGAACTCGACGCGCCGGTCGCGCAGATGCTCGAAGGCGCCCATGGAGCAGTTGCCGTATCCCAGGACGAGGACCTCGGGGGTCCGCCCGGAGTTCCGGGAACGGTACAGGTCCAGGCCGTACTTGGTGCCCCCGATGCCGACCTCCCTGATCTGGCCGATGGCGCGCACGGGCTTGCCCCGCTCCTCGGCCAGCAGACCGTCGCGGCCGGCGGGAAGATCCCCTTCGCCAAGTCGGTACGGGCGGCCCACCGCCGGCACGAGGTCGGTGACCCCGTCGCCGACGGTCAGCACGGCAGAACCGGAGAGCGCCGCCCGGGACTGCTCCGCGCCTGCCGTGTCCGTGCAGCGGACCCGGAGCGGTTTGCGCCCGTAGCGCATCAGCGCCCTCAGCAGGCCGTTGACGTACTCCTGCGGCGCCGACGGGTCGAGCATGACCTCCGGTTCCGGCCCCAGGGCGCGCGTGTCCACGCCGGACCCCGCGGCGATGCCGGCCAGGTACCCGTCCGACGGCTCCTGCGGGTCGGTCACCGTCTCCATGCCGACGAGCCGGACTCCTTTGTCCCGCAGCAGCCGCTCCCGCTCGGGGAAGCAGTACAGGTGCCCCATGGAGAACAGCGTGGTCCCGTAGGAAAGCTGCGCCACCTCGGCAGCCGACGGCCCCTTGAGCTTGACCACGAGGTCCTTGCCGCCGTAGCAGGAGGGGTAGGGCTCGACCCGTGCCCCCTCCAGCTCGTACTGGCGGTCCAGGTAGCCGATGCCCTCACCCAGGCCCTGCTGGACGACGACGTCGAACCCGCGGTCGACGTAACGGCGTACGTCCTGGGGAACCAGGGTGGCGCGCAGGTCGTGCCCGCCCGGGTTCTCCTCGCAGTCGCTCTCCTTGGCGAAGAGGATCGTTGTCATGCCCGACCCCCTCCTCAGTCCGTGTAGACGGCGTTGGTCGTCTCGTAGGACTTCTCCTCCAGCCAGTCCTTGAGGCTGGCGAGGGTCAGGTTGACGATGATCCGCTCCACGCCCTCCGTCTGGATCGGAACGGTGCGGTGCAGGGTGGTGTCCGTCTTGAAGACGTACGACTCGCCGGCCCCGTGGTGGTAGGTGCGGATGGTGCCGCCCGCCAGGTTCTCGTGCACGGCCGGGTTCTTCTTGTCCCAGACGGTGTGCGGCACGGCCTGCAGCATGCCGCCGTGCTCGATGGAGGGCGCCTCGGCGATGAAGATGAAGGCGAACTCGTGGTCGCCCCAGTGCCAGCCGTGCGTGTCCCCCACGCGGTTCTGGTGCGTGCCGGTGATCTTCTCGTCCTCGAAGGAAGCGTCGAGGACCGGCGTCCCGACCACCGTGGAGAGCACGGAGCGGAACTCCACGGAGTTGTACAGGGCGGTGAACAGCTTGCTCTGCTCCTGGAACAGCGAGTTGGGCAGACTGCCCAGCCTGCGGGGAGTGTCACCGGTCACGGGGACGGTGATGTCGATCCGCCGGGTGTTGAGGTCCGCGAGCCGGCGCGCCTCGGCCCGCAGCTCGGAGATCAGCTCGGCAGGCAGCAGCGCCGTGGTGCGGGCGTAGTGCTCGGCGGAGTACTGCCGCTTGGCGGCCGTCAGCTTCTCGTCGAGGGTGAGCCGGTGCCGGGCGATCATCCGGTCGATACGGGCGACCTCGTCCATGTCGACGTGCGGACCGGGGACGTTCCCATGGGCGAGCAGCGCGGCAGCGGCGTCGCGCATGGTCATGGCGGGGGATACGGCTTCGATCGTCATGAGCATTCTCCTTGTGCCAGATGTGATGTCGGTGCAGGGAAGAATTGCTGAAATGAGAAACCGGTACGCGGGCGTTCGCAGCGAATGCTGCTCAAAGCCCTCGCATCGCTGGATCTTCGGCGCCCCGGGCGCCATGGCCCGAATACGCGTGGTCGGGATCGTGCGCGTAAATCCTCGGCAGGTCGATCTCGTACTGCTCGAGTGCGGACGACCCTGCCGGGCCCGGATCAGGAGGGGTAATGCGCTCGTCGCTCACACCATTTCCTTCGGGGCTCGGCCGGCCCATCGGGCCAGCACTTCCTGGACGTCACCCTGGCTGAGCTCGCTGCTGAGCCGGCTGACCTCGGCAGGCCTGCGCACGGACAGAACGGGACGGCATCCCCACGTCACGAGGACCGTGCCGTCCTGACGCTCCTGGATTCCATAGAACGAAGGACCGCTCATGGCACCTCCCGTGCCATCGGTTTTCGTCACTCGACGGGTCTCGCCACCTGTGGGTCAAGCCCTCGAATTCGGGACTTTCCGGAATCATTTCCGGACCCACCGGACGCACGGCGCCGGCATCCCACGCCAATGGTTCCACAACTACCGCCCGGCGCCCGTTCTTTCCTTTTCCGCTCACCCCCCTCGCTCTGGCGCGACGGGTAAATCATGCGGGCCGGCGAGCATCGGCAGAAGGGGGATCCGGGGGCCACAATCGGCCAGGCATCAACAGGACAGCACCCGGTTCCGGTGAAACGTACGTGAAATCGGTCGCAGCGGATTTCTTCCCACCCGGGCCCGGCCCGCCCCGGGCGCCCGCGCCGCCGGGACCCGGCCGGTGAGCCGGTGCGGCGGTTTCGGCCGGGACCCGGCCGGTGAGCCGGTGCGGCGGTTTCGGCCGGGACCGCCGCGGGATCGGCCCGGACCGCCCAGGGGGCGCGGATCCTCCGCCGGGAATCGCGCGGCGTCGCCGTGAGCGCCGTGCCATCGTGGTGCCATGACCATCGAAGTTCGCCCGGCTTCGGTCTTCGAGGACGTCCGGACCCTGCTCGGCCCGAAGTCGCCCGGCGCAAACGTCTGCTGGTGCCTGAGCTACCGGATCCCGTCCAAGCTCAACAACGAGCTTCGGGGGCCTGCCCGCGGTGAGTACGTCGCCGAGCTGTGCCGTACCGGTCCCCCTCCGGGTGTGCTCGCCTACGACGGCGACGAACCGGTCGGCTGGGCCGCCGTGGCGCCGCGCTCGGACACGTCCTTCGCGCGCAACCGCAAGATCCCGCACGTCGACGACCTGCCGGTCTGGTCGCTGTGGTGCATCCGGGTGCGCCCGGGTCACCGCAAGCAGGGGATCTCGCACGCCCTCATCGCCGGCGCCGTCGAGTTCGCCCGCGCCCACGGCGCCCCTGCGATCGAGGCGTACCCCCTCGACAACGGCGGGGCCAAGGTCGACCTGACGATGGCCTACGCCGGGATCCGCGCGAACTTCGAGCGCGCCGGCTTCACCAAGGCCGCCGACACCACCTCCGTGCTGGCCGGCCACCCCCGGATCCTGATGCGCCTCGACCTGCGCTGAACATGCCGCACCCGCCACGGGACCGACCGTGCCCCTGCCCACGCGCGGCGGGCGCAGTGCGGGGCCCGGTCACACGGCAAGGAACTTCCTCGCCGCGGCCGCGCCCGCGGCAGGGTCCCGGCCGCCCTTGCCGATGACGGCGGTCACGTGCGCCTCGGTGACGTAGCCGTCGGCGGCGACCAGCGCGTCGATGGCGTCCCGGCGGGCGCTCTCACCGCCGAGCCCCGGGGCGTCGCGGGTGAACGGTGACCCAGAACGCCCGTCACCCCGACGTCCTCGCCGGAGTAGCCGCTTGGCCGCCCCAGGCCTGAACGTCACAGGCGGGGCTTGAAGTGGATGCCGTGCTGCAGATGCATGTTGGTGGTGTCTTCGTCAGCCTTCATGTAGACGCCCTTGTGGATGGCGTAGAGCATCTTCTTCTCGAAGCGGTACAGGACGGCGTCCTCCATCGTCCGGGCCTCCTGGACGCACTTGCGGTCCGTGAGGATCCGGACGTCGGAAACCAAGAAGTACTCCTCCGTGATTTCCGCTCGCGCGGTGAAGTCGTTGCAGCCGGCGTTGCCGTACGCCGAGCCGTCCCTGCTGAACACCACGTACGCCCGGTCTTTCCAGCCGAGGTCGTCCTGGCTGTCGTAGACGGTCACGGAGTCCACTGACCAGTGCGTGTCGTAGATCGTCGACCCGTCCCCCGTCGGCCTCGGGCGAGCATGCCCCTCCGGTTCGGCGGCGCATGCTGTCAGGAGCGTCACGCACACCGCGACGACGCGGGGCATCCAGGGTCTGGGCATGCTCCGTACGACGCTCGCACGGCGACAGCAGTTCCCCGGCCCGGTGCTGGAGGAGCTGACGTCCTGATCACCCGACCAGGCAGACCTTCCCGGTCACAGCGCTGGGCGGAGCAGCAGGCGTCTACCGAGTCCAAGCGCAAGGTCAGGGATTGGAGCGCCTGCGCGACCAGGGACGCGCCCCGGCCGCGAGCTCTTCGTAGCGGCTCCCCGGCCCCCGATCCGGGCCCTACTGAGACCAGAACTGAGACCGCCCGACACGCGCGAGGCCCGCTCCCGCCGCCATGGCCGCATCCGCTGAACAAGGAAACCCCAGGTCGGAGTAATTCCGACCTGGGGTTTCAGGATGAGCCGCCTTCGGGATTCGAACCCGAGACCTACGCATTACGAGTGCGTTGCTCTGGCCAACTGAGCTAAGGCGGCAAGCTGCCGGGAGATACACGTCCTCGCCGAGGACACGCTCTCATCAGCAGCGGCGCCAAGTCTACAGGGTTCTTCGGGGTGCCCCGAACCACCTCCCGCGCGCCCCTGACGAGGGCCTCAGCAGCGCTCGCCGTCCTGCGGGGCCTTGCCCTCCAGGAGGTAGGTGTTGATCGCCGTGTCGATGCAGTCGCTGCCCCGGCCGTACGCGGTGTGGCCGTCGCCGTCGTACGTCAGGAGCCGGCCGGACGACAGCTGGCCCGCGAGGCCCTGGGCCCACTTGTACGGGGTCGCCGGGTCGCGGGTGGTGCCGACGACCACGATCGGGGCCGCGCCCTCCGCCTCGATGGGGTGCGCCTTGCCGGTCGCGGGGACGGGCCAGTGGCCGCAGTTCAGGGCGGCCCAGGCGAAGCCGCGGCCGAAGACCGGGGAGGCCTTTTCGAACTCGGGGACGGCGGCACGGACCGCGTCCGGGGTCTTGAAGGCGGCCGGCAGGTCGAGGCAGTTCACGGCCGCGTTGGCGAACATCAGGTTCGCGTAGGACCCGTCCGCCTCGCGCTCGTAGTAACTGTCGGCCATCGCCAGCAGCGGGGCGCCGTCGCCGTTCTGCGCGGCGGCGAGCGCGGAACGCAGCTGGGGCCACGCGCCGTCGTCGTACATGGCGGCGATCACGCCGGTGGTGGCCAGGGACTCGCTGAGCTCGCGGTCCTCCCCGGTGGGCACGGGAGAGGCGTCGAGCTTCGCGAAGAAGTCCTTGAGGCGGGCGGTCGCGTCGGCGACGGACTTATTACCGAGGGGGCATTCCGCCTGCTCGACGCAGTCGGCGGCGAACGATTTGAACGCCGTCTCGAAGCCGGCCGTCTGGTCGCGGTTCAGCTGGCGGGCGGGCAGGGCCGGGTCCATCGCCCCGTCGAGGACCAGCCGGCCGGTCCGGTCGGGGAACAGCTCGGCGTAGGTCGCGCCGAGGAAGGTGCCGTACGACGCTCCGACGTAGTTCAGCTTCTCGTCGCCCAGCACCGCACGCAGGACGTCCATGTCGCGGGCCGCCTCCGTGGTGGAGACATGGGGCAGGACCTTCCCGGAGCGCTTCTCGCAGCCCGCGGCGAATTTCTTGTACGCCTGCTCCAGCTTGTCCGCCTCGGCGGCGTCGTCGGGCGTCTGGTCGACCTGGGTGTACGTGTCCATCTCGGGGCCCGTGAGACATTCGACGGGCTCGCTGCGGGCCACGCCGCGCGGGTCGACGGCCACCATGTCGTAGCGGGCGCGGACCGGGGCCGGGTAGCCGATGCCCGCGTACGCCTGGAGGTAGCCGACGGCAGAGCCGCCGGGGCCGCCCGGGTTCACCAGCAGCGAGCCGAGCCGCTCGCCGGGCCCGGTGGCCTTGATGCGGGAGACGGCGAGCTTGATCGCCTCGCCCTCGGGCTTCGCGTAGTCCAGCGGCGCCTTCATCGTGGCGCACTCGAACTTCGGCACGCCGCATTCGCGCCAGTCGAGCTTCTGCCCGTAGTAGGGCGCGAGGGAGGCGGAGGGCGCCGACCCGCCGGCCGCCCCCGGGGCCTTCGGCCCGCTCACGGTCGGGCCGCCGGTGGTGCAGGCGGAGGCGAGCAGGCCGACCGTGGCCAGCGGGAGGGCGAACGTGCGGAGCAGGCGCCTGGTGTCCATTCAACGGAGCGTAGTAGCAGGAGGCATCCGTTGCCCGTCCCGGCTCGCACCGGTGAGCCGGTCGACCGGACGATGTTCTCTGTGCCGATGCCGTCGGCGGACGCCGTCAGCCCGCCCGCAGCGTCACAGTCATCGCCTCGACCGCCAGCAGCGGCGCGACGTTGCGGTCCAGCGCCTCACGGCAGGCGACGATCGCCTCTATCCGGCGCAGGGTGCCCTCCGGTGTGGAACCGCGGGCGATGCGGTCGAGGGAGTCCCGCACATCGTCGTTGGCGAGGGCGACCCGTGAACCCAGCTGCAGCGCGAGCACGTCCCGGTAGAAGCCGGTGAGGTCCGTCAGTGCCAGGTCGAGGCTGTCGCGCTGGGTGCGGGTCTTGCGGCGCTTCTGGAGGTCCTCGAGCTCCTTCATCAGGCCGGCCGTCCCGCGCGGCATCCGGCCGCCCTCCGACGCGCCCAGCGCCGCCCTGAGCTCCTCGGTCTCCTTGACGTCGGTCTCCTCCGCGACCTGCTTGGCGTCGTCGGCGGCCGCGTCGACCAGTTCCTGGGCGGCCCGCAGGCAACCGCCGATGTCCTCCACGCGCAGCGGCAGCTTGAGAACGGCCATCCGGCGGGCCCGGGCCCGTTCGTCCGTGGCCAGGCGACGGGCGCGGCCGATGTGCCCCTGCGTGGCGCGGGCCGCCGTCGCCGCGAGATCCGGTTCGACGCCGTCCCTTCTGATCAGCACGTCGGCGACAGCGGCCACCGGCGGGGTACGGAGGGTCAGGTGACGGCATCGGGAGCGGATGGTGGGCAGCACGTCCTCTACGGAAGGCGCGCACATCAGCCACACGGTGCGGGGGGCCGGCTCCTCGACGGCCTTCAGTACGGCGTTGGCCGACTTCTCGTTCAGCCGCTCGGCGTCCTCGACGAGGATCACCTGCCAGCGGCCGTTCGCCGGCGCGGTGAACGACTTGCGGACCGTGTCCCGCATGTCGCTGACGAGGATCTGCGTGCCCGTGGCGGCGATCCAGCTCACATCCGCATGCGTGCCGATCAAGGCTGTGTGGCAGCCGTCGCAGAAGCCGCACCCCGGCGTGCCGCCCAGAGCCCGGTCCGGGCTGGTGCACTGCAGGGCCGCCGCGAAGGCGCGCGCCGCGGTGACGCGCCCGGAACCAGGGGGTCCGGTGAACAGCCAGGCGTGCGTCATCTTCGACGCGGGCGGCACCGGCTCCCCCGCGGCGTGGGCGGTGACGTGTGCGTCGGCGTCGCGCGCGGCGGCGGAGAGCTGCTCCTGGACGCGCTCCTGGCCGACCAAGTCGTCCCATACGGCCATGTGCCGTCACCGCCCTTTCCTGCTGCGGTCTCCCATTGTGGCGGAGGGCGCCGACAGTGCCGTCCACCGGCTTCCCGCCGCCCTGCCCCCGAGACCGCGAGTCCGCTGGTCCCGCACGTCCCGCAACCGCAAGAGGACCGGGCACCGGGCCCGGTCCTCTTCAGCGCGCACAGGTGCGGCCGTCAGCCGCGGCGGCCCCGGCGTCCGCGTCCACCGTCGTTCTCGTCGTCCTCGTGCGGGCCGAGGAGTTCGTCCGCGAGCGTCGGAAGGTCGTCCAGCGGTGTCTCCTCCGCCCAGTCGGACCGGCGGCGCGGGCGCTCCGCAGAGGGATCCACCTGGGGGAGTTCCGTGGTGCGTTCGTTGCCCCCGCCGACCCCCCGCTCCTCGTGCTCGTCGCGGAAGATGCCCGGCGGCACACGGTCGGCCGGGCCGGCGTCGCGCACCGGAGGCAGTACCGCCGTCTCGTCCGCCGCACGCGCGTCTCGCACCGGCCGCAGCATGGTGGTGTCCTCGTTGTCGGGGACCTTGGGCAGCATGGCCGTCTCGGCTTCGTCCGGGACCTTCGGCAGCACGCTCGTGGCGTCGTGCGAGCCGCCCGGCATCGGAACCTCCTGCGTGACCTCGTCCGGCTTCACGACCGGAGTGGGCACCGTGGTCTCCACGGCCGACGCGGCGGCGGCCGCGGCAGCGGCGGCCTCCGCCGCCCGGCGTGCCTCCTCCGCCTTCAGCAACGCCTCCTCGGCCTTGCGCTGCTTCTCGAGGCGGCGTTCCTCCGCCTCCTTGCGCAGCCGGGCCTCTTCCTCCGCCTGCTTGCGCAGCCGTTCCTGCTCCGCCTGGCGTGCCCGCTCCTCGGCCTCGCGGCGCTGCCGCTCCTCCTCGGCCCGGCGCCGTGCCTCCTCGGCGCGCTGCCTGGCCTCCTCGGCCTGGCGCTCCGCCTCGCGCTGCCGCGCCTCCTCCAGCTCGCGGCGCTTGCGCTCCTCCTCCTCGGCCCGGAGCTTGGCGAGCTGTTCCTGCCGCTCCCGTTCGAGGCGCTCCTCCTCGGCCTTCCGCGCGGCCTCTTCCTCGGCCTTGCGGCGGGCCGCCTCCTCGGCCGCCTTGCGGGCGTCCTCCTGGGCCTTGATCTCCGCCTGCGACAGCGGCAGCAGCTGGTCGAGCCGGTGCCTCACGACCGTGGTGACCGACCCGGGCTCCTGTCCGGCGTCGACGACCAGGTAGCGGCCGGGGTCGGCCGCGGCCAGGGTCAGGAAGCCGGAGCGGACCCGCTGGTGGAACTCCGCCGGCTCGGACTCGAGCCGGTCGGGTGCCTCGGTGAAGCGTTCCCTGGCGGCCTCGGGCGAGACGTCGAGGAGCACGGTCAGGTTGGGCACGAGACCGTCCGTCGCCCAGCGCGAGATCCGGGCGATCTCGGTCGGGGACAGGTCACGGCCGGCGCCCTGGTAGGCCACGGACGAGTCGATGTACCGGTCGGAGATGACGATCGCGCCCCGGTCGAGCGCCGGGCGGATCACCGAGTCGACGTGCTCCGCGCGGTCGGCCGCGTACAGCAGTGCCTCCGCGCGGTTGGACAGTCCGGCGCTCGAGACGTCCAGCAGGATGGAACGCAGCCGCTTTCCGACCGGGGTGGCACCGGGCTCGCGGGTGACGACCACCTCGTGGCCCTTGGCACGGATCCATTCGGCGAGGGCCTCGACCTGGGTCGACTTGCCGGCTCCGTCGCCCCCTTCGATGGCGATGAAGAATCCGCTCGTCGCGGGGGCCTGCCCCGGGTCGGCCCCGCCGCGCAGCGCGTCGCGGAGGTCGCGGCGAAGCGGCACGCCTGAGCGGTCGTCCGTCTTGGCGAGGACGAGCGCGGCGACCGGCAGCAGCAGTGCTCCGACGAGCATGAGCGTGAACGCGGCCCCGCCGTGTGCGAAGACGAAGTCGCCGCCGGCCAGCCTGTGCGGTCCGATCGCGGCGGCGAGCAGCGGGGCGGCGACCGCGGCCAGCCCGATGACGAAGCGGACGACGGCCTGGAGGTGCGCGGCGAACCGGGGCCGCCGGAAGTCCTCGGTCTCCTGGTCGACAAGTGCGTGTCCGGTGTTCGCGGCGATGCCCGCGCAGACGCCGGCGACCGCGGCGAGGAACAATCCGGTCGCCGTGTCCGGAACGAGGCCCAGCGCGAGCAGGGCGACGCCGGTCACGGCGAGGGCGAGGGAGAGCAGCCTGCGGCGGGACAGCGAAGGCAGTACGGCGCCCGCCCCGCGGATGCCGACACCGGTGCCGCCGACCAGCGCGAGGATCAGCAGCGAGAAGGTCACGGGGCCGCCGCCCAGGTCCACGGCGTGCAGCACGGCGACCGCCGCGGCGGAGGCGATGGCCGCCGTGACGGCGGCGCAGGCCAGGACGAACAGCGGTATGGCGCCTGTGCGGCCCTTGTCCGGCCCGTCGCCCTTGGAAGGCCGCCGCAGACCCTCCAGCGGCGAACGCGGCCGGGGCGTCTGCGAGCCGGGCAGCTCCACGAAGTACAGGGTCGACACGGACGCGGCGAACAGTCCGGCCGCGAGGTAGGAGCCCAGGGCCGCCTGGTGCTGGGAGAACCATTCGACGCCCGTGCCCAGCAGGTTGCCGATCAGCGTGGCGAGCAGGAGCGCCACGGCCGCGGCGGGTACGACGGCGAAGGCGGTGCGCAGCCACAGCGTGCGCAGCGACTCGAGGTGGTCGGGCAGGGGCCGTACGGCCGCGCCCTCCGGCGGCGGCGCGGGCAGCAGCGCGGGTGCGGCGCCTTCGCGGGCGACGGTCCAGAAGCGCTCGGCGACGCCGGTCAGGAAGACCGTGACGAGCAGGATCGCCAGTGCGTTGTCCGGTGTCCAGTCGATCCACAGCGGTGCGACGACGAGCAGCGCCAGGCGCAGCCCGTCGGACCCGATCATGGTCCAGCGCCGGTCGAACGGTCCGCTCGGCGCCGTGAGCGAGGTCATCGGGCCGAGGAGTACGGCTCCGAAGAGCAGCGTCGACAGGACCCGCGCGCCGAACACGGCGGCGACGGCGAAGGCGGCCCCGCGGTATCCGCTTCCGAACGAACCGGACTCCACCGCTGCCTGGAGCGACAGCAGGAGGAGCACAAGCACGGCGAGTGCGTCCCCGGTACCGCCGGCCACCTGGGCGTTCCACAACCGCCTCAGCGGTGGGTGGCGCAACAGGGAGCGCACGGCCCTTTCACGTGAGTCCGTGGCAAGTGCATCGGAACCCGATGCGTCGGAGGCAGTCTGTGAAGCGGTGCTCATGACCGCCTGCTGCTCGGCTGGCTGCTCGGCTCGCGTCATTCGGCCAGCCTATCCGGAGCCTGGTGCTCCCCGGAGGGGTGTCCGAACATACGGGCGCTCTTGTGGCAAGGGTGTGAAGTTCGCCGGTCGCGGAGCGCTCGGTCACAGTATGCGGCGGGGCGGTCTCCTCGTGAGGAGACCGCCCCGCCGTCCCGGCTACTCGTCCGCCGAAGCGGCCGTCTTCTTGGCCGCCGTCTTGGCCGTCGTCTTCTTGGCCGTCGTCTTCGCGGCGGTCGTCTTCTTGGCGGCGGTCTTCTTCGCCGCCGTCTTCTTGGCGGCCGTCTTCTTCGCCGGAGCCTTCTTCGCCGTCTTCTTGGCAGGCCCCTTCGCCCGCTTCTCGGCGAGCAGCTCGTATCCGCGTTCCGGAGTGATGTCCTCGACGCTGTCGCCGGTCCGCAGGGTGGCGTTCGTCTCGCCGTCCGTCACGTACGGGCCGAACCTGCCGTCCTTGACGACCACCGGACGCTCGCTGACCGGGTCGGTGCCCAGTTCCTTCAGCGGCGGCTTGGCGGCGGCCCGGCCACGCTGCTTGGGCTGCGCGTAGATCGCCAGCGCCTCTTCCAGCGTGATGGAGAAGAGCTGCTCCTCGTTCTCGAGGGAGCGCGAGTCGGTGCCCTTCTTCAAATACGGGCCGTAGCGGCCGTTCTGCGCGGTGATCTCTACACCCTCGGCGTCGGTGCCCACCACTCGCGGCAGGGACATCAACTTGAGGGCGTCCTCGAGGGTCACCGTGTCCAGGGACATGCTCTTGAAGAGCGAGGCGGTCCGCGGCTTGACCGCGTTCTTGCCCGTCTTCGGCGTGCCCTCGGGCAGGACCTCGGTCACGTACGGGCCATAGCGCCCGTCCCTGGCGATGATCTGGTGGCCGGTGGCCGGGTCGGTGCCCAGTTCGAAGTCACCGCTCGGCTTGGCGAGCAGTTCCTCCGCGTACTCGACGGTGAGCTCGTCGGGTGCGAGGTCCTCGGGGACGTCGGCGCGCTGGTGGCCCTCCGCCTCCTTCTCGCCACGCTCGACGTACGGCCCGTACCGGCCGACGCGCAGCTTGATGTCGTTGCCGACGGGGAAGCTGGAGATCTCCCGGGCGTCGATCGCGCCGAGGTCCGTGACCAGTTCCTTGAGGCCGCCGAGGTGGTCACCGTCGCCGTTGCCCGCCTCGGAGGCGGCGCCGGCGGCGTCGCCCGCGCCGAAGTAGAAGCGCCTCAGCCACGGCACGGCCTGGGCCTCGCCGCGCGCGATGCGGTCGAGGTCGTCTTCCATCCTCGCGGTGAAGTCGTAGTCGACGAGCCGGCCGAAGTGCTTCTCCAGCAGGTTGACCACGGCGAAGGAGAGGAACGAGGGGACGAGGGCCGTCCCCTTCTTGAAGACGTAGCCGCGGTCGAGGATGGTGCCGATGATCGAGGCGTAGGTCGACGGGCGGCCGATCTCGCGCTCTTCCAGCTCCTTGACGAGGGACGCCTCGGTGTAGCGGGCCGGCGGCTTGGTGGCGTGACCGTCGACCGAGATCTCCTCTGACGACAGGGCGTCGCCCTCCGCGACCTGCGGCAGGCGCCGCTCGCGGTCGTCGAGCTCCGCGTTCGGGTCGTCGGCGCCCTCGACGTAGGCCTTCATGAAGCCGTGGAACGTGATCGTCTTGCCGGACGCGCTGAACTCTGCGTCACGGCCGTCCGAACCCCCGCCACCGATCTTCACGGTGACGGAGTTACCGACCGCGTCCTTCATCTGAGAGGCGACGGTCCGCTTCCAGATCAGCTCGTAGAGCTTGAACTGGTCACCGGTCAGGCCGGTCTCCGCGGGGGTACGGAAACGATCACCCGACGGGCGGATCGCCTCGTGCGCCTCCTGCGCGTTCTTGACCTTGCCGGCGTAAACGCGCGGCTTCTCCGGCAGGTAGTCGGCGCCGTACAGCTGCGTCACCTGTGCGCGGGCCGCGGCGACGGCCGTCTCGGACAGCGTCGTGGAGTCCGTACGCATATAGGTGATGAAGCCGTTCTCGTACAGCTTCTGCGCGACCTGCATGGTCGCCTTCGCCCCGAAGCCCAGCTTCCGGGACGCCTCCTGCTGGAGCGTCGTCGTACGGAACGGTGCGTACGGCGAGCGGCGGTACGGCTTGGACTCGACGGAGCGCACCGCGAACGACGCGCCTTCGAGGGCAGCCGCGAGGGAGCGGGCGTTCGCCTCGTCCAGGTGCAGCACCTGGGCGGACTTGAGCCGGCCGTCGGAACCGAAGTCGCGGCCCTGCGCGACACGCTGCCCGTCGACGGTGTTCAGGCGGGCGGTGAGCGTGGACGGGTCGGACGGGTCACCGGCCCGGCCGGTGGAGAACGTGCCGGTCAGGTCCCAGTACTCGGCGGAACGGAAGGCGATCCGCTCGCGCTCCCGCTCGACGACGAGCCGGGTCGCGACCGACTGGACGCGCCCGGCGGAGAGCCTGGGCATGACCTTCTTCCACAGGACCGGCGAGACCTCGTAGCCGTAGAGGCGGTCGAGGATGCGGCGGGTCTCCTGGGCGTCGACCATGCGCTTGTTCAGCTCGCGCGGGTTGGCGACGGCGTCCCGGATCGCTTCCTTGGTGATCTCGTGGAAGACCATCCGGTGGACCGGGACCTTGGGCTTGAGCACCTCGAGAAGGTGCCACGCGATGGCCTCGCCCTCGCGGTCCTCATCGGTGGCGAGGAAGAGCTCGTCGGATTCGGCCAGCTGCTCCTTGAGCTTCCTGACCTGGGCCTTCTTGTCGGCATTGACGACATAGATGGGCTGGAAGTCATGTTCGACGTCGACGCCGAGCCGCCGCACCTCGCCGGTGTACTTCTCCGGCACCTCTGCGGCACCGTTCGGCAGGTCGCGGATGTGCCCGACGCTCGCCTCGACGACATAGCCAGGGCCGAGGTAGCCCTTGATCGTCTTCGCCTTGGCAGGCGACTCGACGATCACAAGTCGGCGGCCGCCGTGTGCGGTCTCGCTGGTCGGGGACAACTTCGCTCTTCTCTCCGGTCGACGCTCGATGGGCGCTCACGGCGGGTGCGGCACGTGGTCCTGTGCCTGGTCGCACTGCTGTGACGCTGTTGTCGCTGCGGAGTGTGACGGTACAACCCGCCCCCGTGTCAAACGGCAAAAGCCCGCAACGGCCACTCGAACGGTAACCCGAGTCCAACTGTTCATGCCGCCCGGACCCGGCACGTCGTCCTCCAGGAGCCGGGTCAGAGACGGCCGAAGCACCACACGGCGAGAGTGAGGAACACCGCACCGAACAGCATCCCGAAGGTCACGCCCGTGGCCGTGGTCACTCCGTGTGCGACGGGCCGGCGGTGCAGCGCGCGCATCCCCGTCCACAGCAGCAGTGCGGCCCCGAACAGCGCGAATGCCGTTCCGGCGAAGATCGCTGGCCCGCTCTCCATGCCCGTACCCGGTCCTTTCCTGACGCCGAGGTCCCTGTGCAGGGCGAGGCTGGCACCCCAGGGCGTCGCAGGCACGAACTCCGGGTGAACGCCACGTGGGGTTCACCCGCCCGGTCGCGGTCGAAGTCACACGGCGGGCGGGCCGAAGTCACAGGAAATGGGATCGCAAACCGAACCTTGGCCGGATTTCCCTGTCGATTTCCGCCACCACGAGCCGCGGCGGCCTGGACCGGATACGGGGACCAGGTACCGGCAGCGGCCTGGACCGGATACGGGGACCAGGAACCGGCAGCGGCCGGGGAGCGGGACGGGGCAGCGAGGCCCGGGACCCGGGACGGTACCGGGACGGGCCGGTCCCGCCGCACGGTGCGGCGTCACCTCGGGACGGGCTCCAGGAAGCCTTCCTCGATCAGCAGTCGCAGTGCCTGCGGAGTGCGGTCGCGCAGCAGGACCGGATCCTCGCCGAGCAGCTGGGCGATGGCGTCGAGGATCTGCCCGGCACTCAGGCTGCCGTCGCACGCGCCCGCGAAACCGGCGCCGACCGTGTCGACCTTGGTGGCACGGCGCATGCCCCGGTTCTGGCGCAGCACCACGTGTTCCGGATCCTCCGCGCCCGGCATCCCGACCTGCTCCTGCATGATCTCTTCGGCCAGCACGAAGTGATCGGCGAGCAGCGCGGCATCGTCATGCGCACGCAGATAGTCCTGCCGGGCGAAGTGCGCGCGCACCGTGTCGCCGAGCGGCTGCTCGACGGGGTGCGGCCACTCCTCCGTGACGATCGAGGGGCGTTCGGCGCCGGACTTCCGCAAGGTGATCCAGCCGAAGCCGACCGACTTCGTGCGGCGCGCCTCGAACTCGTCCAGCCACGCGTCGTAGCGCGCGGCATACCGGGCCGGGTCGGTGCGGTGGTCCCCGCTGTCGCGCAGCCAGAGCTCCACGTACTGCGTCACGTCCTGCACCTCGCGCTGCACGATCCACGCGTCGCAGCCTGGCGGCACCCAGGAGCGCAGCCGGTCCTGCCAGTCCTCCCCTTCCACGTGCTGCCAGTTGGCGAGGAACTGGGCGTGGCCGCCGTCGTTGAGCCTGTCCCCCGCCTGCTGAACGAGAGAGCGACACAGATCGTCCCCGCCCATCCCGCCGTCCCGGTAGGTCAGCCGGGCACCGGGAGAGATGACGAACGGAGGGTTCGACACGATCAGGTCGTACGTGTCGGAGCCGACCGGCTCGAACAGCGACCCCTCCCGCAGGTCTGCCTCCCGCGCGCCGGACAGGGCGAGTGTGAGCCGGGTGAAGTGCAGGGCCCGGGGGTTGAGATCGGTGGCCGTCACCCGCGTCGCGTGCTGGGCGGCGTGCAGCGCCTGGATGCCGGAACCGGTTCCCAGGTCGAGCGCGGCCGCGACGGGCGTGCGGATCGTGATGCCGGCGAGCGTGGTGGACGCGCCGCCGACGCCGAGGACCACTCCCTCGCCCTGGCCGCTCGCCCCGCCCGCCCCGCCGACCGCGCAGCCGAGGTCGGAGACGATGAACCAGTCCTGCGCCTCCGGCCCGCCGTACGGACGGACGTCCACTGTGGCCCGTACCTCGTCACCGTCGCGAGACACCCAGCCGTCCGCGAGGCACTCGTCGAGAGGGAGCGCCTTGCGGGCCTGCTCGTGGGGCACGGCGCATTGGAGCAGGAACAGCCGGACGAGCGTCTCCAGGACACCCGCCCCGCGCGTGGCGCGCAGGGCGGGCACGGTCTCGCTGCGGGCGAGCGCCGCGTAGGCGGGCGCGCCGAGCAGGTCGAGCAGCCCGTCGGCCGTGAAGGCGGCGGAGAGGAGCGCTTCACGCAGCCGGGGCGCGTGGTCGGGCACGGGGAGGCTTGTCGTACTCACCCGCCCATTGTGGCCGCCGCGAAGGACGACCGCCGCGCGGCCCGGCATCCCATTCGGACCGCTGCCCTCCGCCGAACCCCCGGCTCCCGTCGCACACCGTCGGATCAACCGGCCCCCGCCGCGCCGAAGGGGCGGGCGCGTTGCGTCACGGCGCCGGGGCGGCCCCCTACCTGTCCGACGGCCCGCCGGACGGGCGGGCGCCGTTCCGCCACGGCGCCAGGACGGCCTACGCCTTGCCCGACGACGCCGACGCGCCGCCCGCGGGGCTCGACGTGTCGGCCCGCTGGCAGCCGGGCTGCTTCGCCATGGCTGTGCCGAGCTCGCCGGACTGCAGCTTCGCCAGCGCCGCTTGGTCCATGCGCTCGATCTTCTTCAGCCCGTCCGCGACGGTTTGCAGGCCGTCCGCGAACTTCTGCTGGTTCTTCGGGTCGAGTTCGTCGACCTTCTTCTTCAGGTCGAGGTAGGCGGCGGCGGTGGCGTCGAGCTCCTTCACCGCGTCCTGCTGGAGCTTCTCTCCGTTCTCGACCGGGGGGACGCCGGCGTCCTTGACCGCCTTGGCGAGCGCCTTGTCCGCAGCCGCGATGTCCGCGAACGCCTTGGAGTCGGCAGCCTGGATGTCCGCGGGCTTCCCGTCCGCAGCCGTCGAGATGATGGCCTGCTGTGCGTCGGCCCTCTTCTTGATCTGCGGCTGCGCCTGGTCGCAAACATCCTTCGCCCAGGCGTTCACCTTTTCTTCGCTGTCGTCGCCGCAGCCGGACAGCGCCAGTACCAGTACCGCGCCGCCGGACAGGGCGGCCGCAAGCTTCTTGTTCACCGGATTGGTCCCTTCCAAGGCCTCTCGGCCCCGGAACATACACGCCAACTGGGCGACAACCGCGTGTCGTGCGCCCGCTTTATTACCCATTGAAGCCATTTGCACCAAGAGAGACAAGGCTCACGCTGAGCGGTGATTCCACACACGGACGGGCGGGCGGCACGTCAAACCGTGCCGCCCGCCCGTCCACTGAATCAGTGTCAGGAAACCACCGCCGGATCGGTCGGCTTCGCGCTGCGCTCGGCAGTGCCCGACTCGTCGCCGACGGCGATGCCACGCCGCTTCGAGAGGTACACAGCTCCGACGATGATCAGGATCGCCAGGACCGCGACCACCGCACGCACCCCAGCGCTGGCGTCGTCCCCGTAGCTGAACTGGATCACGGCGGGCGCGATCAGCAGCGCAACCAGGTTCATGACCTTCAGCAGCGGGTTGATCGCCGGGCCCGCGGTGTCCTTGAACGGGTCGCCGACCGTGTCGCCGATGACGGTCGCGGCGTGCGCCTCACTGCCCTTGCCGCCGTGGTGTCCGTCCTCGACGAGCTTCTTGGCGTTGTCCCACGCGCCACCGGAGTTGGCGAGGAAGACGGCCATCAGCGTGCCCGTGCCGATCGCGCCCGCAAGGAACGATCCGAGGGCGCCGACGCCGAGCGAGAAGCCGACCGCGATCGGGGTCAGCACGGCGAGCAGACCGGGCGTCGTCAGCTCGCGCAGCGCGTCCTTGGTACAGATGTCGACGACGCGCCCGTACTCAGGCTTCTCCGTGTAGTCCATGATCCCGGGGTGCTCACGGAACTGCCGCCGCACCTCGTAGACCACGGCGCCGGCCGAGCGGGACACGGCGTTGATGGCCAGCCCGGAGAAGAGGAAGACGACCGCGGCGCCGAGAACGAGACCAACCAGGTTGTTGGGCTGCGAGATGTCCATCACCAGGTTCATCGGGGCGCCGTCCCCCAGCTTCTCGCCGACCTCCGAGGCCGCCGTCGCGATGGCGTCGCGGTACGAGCCGAAGAGCGCCGAGGCCGCCAGCACGGCCGTGGCGATCGCGATGCCCTTGGTGATGGCCTTGGTGGTGTTGCCCACGGCGTCCAGGTCGGTCAGCACCTGGGCGCCCGCGCCGGTGACGTCACCGGACATCTCGGCGATGCCCTGTGCGTTGTCCGAGACCGGGCCGAAGGTGTCCATGGCCACGATCACGCCGACGGTGGTGAGCAGGCCCGTGCCGGCCAGCGCCACCGCGAACAGCGCCAGCATGATCGACGTGCCGCCGAGCAGGAAGGCCCCGTAGACGCCGAGGCCGATCAACAGGGCGGTGTAGACGGCCGATTCGAGGCCGATGGACATGCCTGCCAGGACGACGGTCGCCGGGCCGGTGAGCGACGACTTGCCGATGTCGCGCACGGGGCGCCGGTTGGTCTCCGTGAAGTAGCCGGTCAGCTGCTGGATCAGTGCCGCCAGGACGATGCCGATGGCGACGGCGACGAGCGCCAGGACCCGCGGGTCCCCGTCGTGCGTTTGGACCGCCACGTCGCCGACCCCGTCCAGCTCGGCGTACGAGCCGGGCAGGTAGACGTAGGCGGCCACGGCGACCAGCACGAGCGAGATCAGCGCGGAGATGAAGAAGCCGCGGTTGATCGCCGTCATCCCGCTGCGGTCGGCGCGCCGCGGGGCGACCGCGAAGATGCCGATCATCGCGGTGACCACGCCGATCGCCGGGACGATGAGGGGGAAGGCGAGCCCGGCGTCGCCGAACGCGGCCATACCGAGGATGAGAGCCGCGACGAGCGTGACGGCGTACGACTCGAAGAGGTCGGCCGCCATGCCCGCGCAGTCGCCGACGTTGTCGCCCACGTTGTCGGCGATCGTGGCGGCGTTGCGCGGGTCGTCCTCGGGGATGCCCTGCTCGACCTTGCCGACGAGGTCGGCGCCGACGTCGGCCGCCTTGGTGAAGATGCCGCCACCGACACGCATGAACATGGCGATGAGCGCCGCGCCGAGGCCGAAGCCCTCGAGCACCTTCGGCGCGTCCGCCGCGTAGACGAGCACGACGCAGGACGCGCCCAGCAGACCGAGGCCCACCGTGAACATGCCGACCACGCCGCCCGTACGAAAAGCGATCTTCATGGCCTTGTGCGAGACGGCCGTGAGATCCTTTTCCGCCTCACCTTCCGCCGGCGTGGCTTCACGCGCGGCGGCGGCTACGCGCACATTGGCCCGCACGGCAAGGCGCATGCCGATGTATCCGGTGGCCGCCGAGAAAAGCGCACCCACCAGGAAGAACACCGAGCGCCCGGCGCGCTGCGCCCAGTCGTCGGCCGGGAGAAGCATCAGCAGGAAGAACACCACGACGGCGAAGACGCCGAGAGTGCGCAGCTGCCGTGCCAGATACGCATTCGCGCCTTCCTGTACCGCGGCCGCGATCTTCTTCATGGAATCGGTGCCCTCGCCCGCAGCCAGCACCTGGCGTACCAGGAGCTGGGCGACCACGAGTGCTGCCAGGGCGACAGCCGCGATCACAATAACGATCAGTCGGTTGTCATCCGTGAGTACCGCGACTGCGAGAGAAGTGGGGTGATCGATCAGGTGTGGGTTGAAGAGCCCCGCCATTCGTCCTCCTTGACGTCAGAGCTCAAGATGTGGACGGATTGTAGGGAGCGGAACCTGATCAAAACAGGGCGCGGTAAATGTAATTGACCTTGACTTGCTACTCAGCAAATGATTGGGCCCGGAAATGATCCCCGAAAGCGGTAACGGTGCAAAAGCATTGACGCCCGAACGATGATCTAGAAAATAGGAAAGAGGCCCTGCTCAGCAGGGCCTCTTTACGTCGGAACGATCCGGAAATGATCAGCGGGCATTGAGACCGAATCCCGGGCGGCGCCGATCTGCCCCTCCGCCACACCGGCCCCAGGACTGTCCGGTCCTGCACGGTCGGATCAGGGCGTGAGGGCTCAGAAGACGACGATCAGTGCGACACGGCTCCGCGGTCGAGGTCTCTTCGACAGCGGGCCCTGGACCGCTTCAGGACCGAGCGGCCCGGGACCGACCCTCTGGGGCCCGAGGGCCCGCGGACCGACACTCGGGTCGAACAGCCATAGGACCGCCGGCTCGGAGGCCGAAGCTGTCCGACCGACGGCTCATGGTTCGAAGGGCTGACGGACCGACCCCGGCCCCGGGAGCACAGGGCCCACGGCTACGGGGCCGACAGCCATCGAACCGCCGGCTCGGGAACCGATGGGCTCCAGGACGACTCGGAAAGAGACGACGTCAGGGCGCGACGGCGAACGATGTCGCCGGCCAGCTCATACGGATGACACCGCCGTCCTCGGTGGAGGAGACCTCCATGTCGTCGACGAGACCGCTGATGACGGCGAGGCCCATCTCGTCCTCGCCCTCCGCGTCGAGGTCCTCGGTGCCCTCGCCGCGTCCGCCGGACACGGCTGCGGAGCCGGCGCCCACGCTCGGGACCTCGTCACCGACCTCGATGGAGAAGATCTTCTCCTCATCGGCCAGAATCACCCGTACGGGTGCGGTGATGCCATGGCTGCGGTGCAGCCCGACAGCGCGACTGCAGGCCTCTCCGACGGCGAGCCGGACCTCGTCCAGCACCGCCTCCTCGACCCCGGCACGACGAGCCACGGCAGCGGCAACCAGTCTCGCCGTCCTGACATGTTCGGGCTGGGCGCTGAAGCGGAGCTCAACGGTGGCCATGCAGTCCCCCTCGGACGTACGGGCGTGCCTCTCGACGTACGGGCGTGCCTCTCAGAGGCCCGGGCTGGATGCCCGGGGCCCCTCTTGCTTCCGGCAGTCTCCGGCCGACCGTCAGTCGGTCGCCGCGACAGCTTCGTCGACCGTGGTGTGAATGGGGAACACCTTGGTCAGACCCGTGATCCGGAAGATCTTGAGAATGCGCTCCTGGTTGCACACCAGGCGCAGGGAGCCCTCGTGGGCACGCACACGCTTGAGCCCGCCCACGAGCACGCCGAGGCCGGTGGAGTCGAGGAAGTCCACGCCCTCCATGTCGACAACCAGGTGGTAGCTGCCGTCGTTCACCAACTCGACCAACTGCTCGCGCAGCTTGGGCGCGGTATACACATCAATCTCGCCACCGACCTCGACGACCGTACGGTCGCCACCAGGTCCGGACACATTGCGAGTCGACAGGGACAGGTCCACGGATCCTCCAGCACCTTGCTATCGAGCGGCCGCCCTTCAAGTCTCCCCGACGGAGCCGGAGGACGGTCGCCAGCCGCGATGGCATTCAATCACTTACCAGCAGCCATGCACGACGCCTTGGGACCATTGTCCGTCACGCCAGTGACACACTCGGTGCCGATGGCCATGAATCACCGTCCCAGTCGACCGCCCGGGAGCGTGGAAAACCGCCCCTCCCCCAGCACGGTCCTCGACCGGCTCACCGCTGGTGCGAGCCGGGCTGCGCGCATCACTCATACGGAGCACCTGCCCCCTCGACCGGGAAGGCATGCAGTCTGGCCGGACCGCATCCGGACAGAAGTGATCAGCGCTGTCCAGCATGCCGGGATCGAGGACCCCTGGGCCCATCAGGCAGCCGCTGCCGAGCATGCCCTGAACGGCGAATCCGTGGTCATCGCGACCGGCACGGCGTCCGGCAAGTCCCTCGCCTATCTGGCCCCCGTACTGAGCACGCTGCTCGACGGCGCGGAGGCTCCGAACGGCCGGGGCACCACCGCGCTCTACCTGGCGCCCACCAAGGCGCTCGCCGCCGACCAGCGACGCGCGGTGAAGGAGCTGGCGGCCCCGCTCGGCAACCGGATCCGACCCGCCGTCTACGACGGCGACACGCCGGTCGAAGAACGCGAATGGGTGCGCCAGTACGCCAATTACGTCCTCACCAACCCGGACATGCTGCACCGCGGGATACTCCCCGCCCACCCACGCTGGTCCTCCTTCCTGCGCTCACTGCGGTACGTCGTGATCGACGAGTGCCACACCTACCGCGGCGTATTCGGCTCCCATGTGGCCCAGGTGCTGCGCCGCCTTCGCCGGCTGTGCGCGCGCTACGGCGCGAATCCGGTCTTCCTGCTCGCCTCCGCCACGTCGGCGGAACCGGCCGTCGCGGCGGGCCGGCTCACCGGTCTGCCCGTCCACGAGGTCGCGGACGACGCCTCCCCGCGCGGAGAGCTGGTCTTCGCGCTGTGGGAGCCGCCGCTGACCGAGCTCCAGGGCGAGAAGGGCGCGCCCGTACGCCGCACCGCGACCGCGGAGACCGCCGACCTCCTGACCGACCTGACGGTGCAGGGCGTCCGCAGCGTGGCCTTCGTGCGCTCCCGCCGCGGCGCCGAGCTGATCTCCGTGATCGCCAAGGAGCGCCTCGCCGAGGTGGACCGCTCCCTGCCCCGGCGTGTCGCCGCCTACCGGGGCGGCTATCTCCCCGAGGAGCGCCGGGCACTGGAGCGTGCCCTGCACTCCGGTGAACTCCTCGGTCTGGCGGCCACCACCGCCCTCGAGCTCGGTGTGGACGTCGCCGGCCTGGACGCCGTCGTGATCGCCGGATACCCGGGCACACGGGCCTCGCTGTGGCAGCAGGCGGGCAGGGCAGGCCGCTCGGGTCAGGGAGCCCTCGCCGTACTCGTGGCCCGGGACGACCCACTGGACACGTTTCTCGTCCACCATCCCGAGGCCCTGTTCGACCGTCCGGTGGAATCCACCGTCCTCGACCCGGACAACCCCTACGTGCTGGCCCCTCATCTGTGCGCGGCAGCCGCCGAGCTTCCGCTCACGGAGACCGACCTGGAACTCTTCGGTCCGGGTGCGGCGGACCTCATGCCCCAACTGGAGGCCGCGAGGCTGCTGCGGCGGCGGGCCTCCGGCTGGCACTGGACCCGTCGCGAGCGGGCCGCCGACCTGACCGACATCCGGGGCGGCGGCGGTCGGCCCGTCCAGATCGTCGAGTCCGCCACGGGCCGGCTGCTCGGCACGGTCGACGAGGGGGCCGCCCACACAGCGGTCCACGACGGCGCCGTCCATCTGCACCAGGGCCGTACGTACCTGGTCGACAAGCTCGACCTGGAAGACTCCGTCGCCCTCGTCACGGAGGCCGGCCCGCCCTACTCGACCACCGCACGCGACACCACCTCCATCTCCGTACTCGAAACCGACATCGAGATCCCGTGGGGAGACGGACGCCTGAGCTACGGCTCCGTCCAAGTCACCAACCAGGTCGTCTCCTTCCTGCGGCGCAGACTCATCACCGGCGAAGTCCTCGGCGAGTCCAAGCTCGACCTGCCTCCCCGGACCCTGCGCACCCGTGCCGTGTGGTGGACGGTCACCGAGGACCAGCTGGACGCCGCCCGGATCAACCCGGAACAGCTGGGCGGGGCCCTGCACGCCGCCGAGCACGCCTCCATCGGGATGCTGCCCCTGTTCGCCACATGCGACCGGTGGGACATCGGAGGCGTCTCCGTGCCGCTCCATCCCGACACGCTGCTGCCGACCGTCTTCGTGTACGACGGGCACCCGGGCGGGGCGGGCTTCGCCGAGCGGGCCTTCCACACGGCCCGCGAGTGGCTCACCGCCACCCGGGAGGCGATCGCCTCGTGCGAATGCGAGGCGGGCTGCCCGTCGTGCATCCAGTCGCCCAAATGCGGCAACGGCAACGATCCGCTGCACAAGCGGGGCGCGGTCCGGCTGCTCACGGAGCTGCTCCGGACGGCGCCGACGGCCCAGGAGACCCCGGCGGGCCCGCCCGCGCCCTGACCGCCGGGGCGTACGGGCCGAAGCGGGCCGTCGCACTCACGTCGGCGATCTCGCCCGTCACGGAGCACCGGACCAGCTGCGCTCCCTGTGCGCCGGCCACCCGGCCCGCTACCGCACAGGCCTCGGCCGTGCCCCGCAGAGCGTTGTCGGCCGCGGCGAGGGCCGCGAGGTCGGCCGCGGCTCCCGCCCGGTGCCGGGCGACCACGGCCTGGCCCATCGCCAGGATGATCGCGAACACCGCGCACAGCACAGTCGTCGCCATCGCCGCCCACACGGTCGCCGAGCCACGGTCCTCCCTCACGGCGCCACCTCCTCGATCGCCGCTGTGGCAGTGCCGGGCCGTTCAGCGCGTTCAGCCCTCGGTACGCCGACGGTGCGGGCAGGCCCTGTGTCGCTTCCGCGGCCCCCTCTGTCCGCACGCATCAGCACAAGGCCCTCTCCCCGCTTCTGAACGCCGACCCGGTGTCTGCGGACCGGGGAGGCCGGGGCGGGGCCTGAGAGGGCCGCCAGGGCCGATGCCGGGGTCTCGGCGGCGTCAGGCGGGGCGTCCTCGGGAGTCAGGTCCTGTGCCGCTTCCCACCTGGCGGTCCGCGGACCGGTGTCCCGCACGACGACCCCCGGCACGACCGCGTTCGGCGCCTGACCCACGGAGTCCTCGGCGAACGCGACGGCCTCCGCTCTCAGCGTCAGGGCGAGCGCGCCGGGCCCGGGCGTGTCCGCCTCGACGCGCACCCGCCACAGGTCACCGTTCCGAATGAGGGTGACCGCGGAGCCGCTCGGTGCCGCCGAACGGGCGGCGGCGACCGCTGCGGCCCGTGGCTCCGACCGGGCCGCCGCGCGAGCACCGGCGCGCGCGGCGTCCACGCACTGGATCTGCGCCGAAGCCGCCATCAGGGCCCAGACCAGCCCCATGGTGAACATCACCAGCGCCGGCACCGCGACAGCGGCCTCCGCCGTCACGGCCCCCATGTCCCCGAATTCCTTGCCACCGTCCTCGCCGTGGGCCTCACCTCGGCCGGGGTCGCCCTCTGGGCCTCGCCCTGGCCGTGCGCCTACGCCTGGACCTGACCGTGCCCCGGCCCGTGCGCCCGCGGACGGTGCCTCAGAACTGCGCATCGAGCGCCTTCCCGATCACGGCTTCCAGCGCTCCCGAGACGGTGCCGCTCGTGACGATCTTGTAGAGGACCGCCGCGAAGGCGCACGCGGCGATCGTTCCCATCGCGTACTCGGATGTGGTCATACCGTCGTCGGTGCGCATGCCGCGCCTCAGCGCGTTCAGCCGAACCCGCATCGCTTGCCACATGGTGAACCCCCTGATGTCGAAATTGCCGTCTGTGTCGTCGCGTTGTCTGTCGTCAGTTGCCGTGCAGGAGTCCGCCCGCCAGGCCGATCACCACGGGCGCCACACCGACCGCGAGGAACGCGGGCAGGAAGCACAGCCCCACCGGTGCCGTGATCAGTACCTGCGCCCTGCGTCCCCGTCCCGCCGCGGCGCGGGCACGCTCCGCACGGAATCGCTCAGCGAGCCGGGACACCAGCTCCGCGGCGGGAGCTCCGGTGGAGTCGGCCCGCTCCAAGCAGCGGGCCAGCGGCTCCGCGCCCGGTATCTCGCCGAAGCAACCCCACGCGGGCGCCGGTTCCGCACCGAGCCGCAGCTGCGCGGCAGTCCGTGCGAGGCGGCCACCGACCAGGCCGCCCAGGGATTCGCCGACCGCCTCCGCCGCCTCCCGCGGGCCCGCTCCGGCGGAGATGCACGCGGCCATCAGGTCGGCTGCCAAAGGCAGTTGACGCGCCACTTCCTTAGCGACGTCCGCCTCGGGCGTTCCGGCGCCTGCCCGCTGCCGGCGGTCCCGCTGCCATCGGTGCACGCCCATGGCGGCGACAAGTCCCACCGCGCCGCCCGCGGGTCCGCCGATCAGGAACCAGCTGACGGCAACCACTCCCAGCGGAGCCGCCCACGGCTTGGCCCGCCGCCCGAAGTCGATACGCCTGCCGCGGACTTCGGGCCCTGACCGCAGCAAGGCCATGCCCCTCGTGCGCGCCTTTCCCTCTCGCCGCTTCGCCGCCACCAGGGAGACGAGGCAGGCCACGGTGGCGAGAACCGCCACCGCCGTCCCCAGCCTGTGGACGGCATCGCCGCTCATGCTTCCCCTCCCGCACGTACGATGCGTCCGGCCCAGCACACCCCTGCCGTCTCCAGCAGCCCTCCGATCACCAGACAGGCGATGCCGGCGGGGCTGTGGAACAGCACATGCAGCGGTTCGGCTCCGAGGGCCCAGCCCATGGCCAGACCCGCGACCGGCAGCAGCGCAAGCAGCACGATGGTCGACCGGGCGCCTGCCAATTGCGCTTTCAGTTCCTCTCGTTGATCCATCTCGGCGCGCAGGGCCGCTTCCAGACGGTCCAGCCCGGCCGCCAGGCCGGCGCCGCTGTCCACGGCGACCCGCCAGCACGCCGCCACACCGGCCAGTCCTTCCGCGCCCGGCTGTCGCGCCGCCGTGCGCAATGCCTCGGGCACGTCTCCGCCAAATCTCGCCGCCGCCAGCACCTCGGCCTCCGCATCCCCGAGGACGTCCGTCGCTCCCGCGGCGAAGAGCAGTGCCTGTGCCGGCTGCAGTCCCGCCCTCAGCTCCGCGGCCGTCGCCCCGCACAGGCCGATGACGCCCAGGGCCCGCCGGTCCTCGTCGCTCCTGCGCTCCCGGGCCCGCAACCACCGCCGCACCAAAGGCACGGCGACGGCTCCCACCGCAAGCGGCAGTGGAGATTCCCCGACGACAGCCACCGCGGCTCCCGCAGGCAAGCACCACCACTCCTTACGGAGCCTGATAACGGGCAGGAGCCGTTCGCGCGACCACCGCGGCGGCAGCACCACTGCCCCCGGGCCCGCGAACATCAGCCGCGCCCTTCGCAGTTCCTGCTCCTGCCCGCCGGTCAGCAGCCAGGCAGCCGCGATCAGACACACCGCCGCCGCGCACATCGACTGGACGGCTGTCACAGCGCATCACCGATCAGGGTCCGCAGCCGCTCCCAGCCTGCCTCGGCCGCGAACGCCCCCTTGGCCCATCTCAGGGCGGGCACCGTCACCACCAGTCCCGCCGCGTCCCGCTCCAGCACATGGATCTCTGCCAGCCGCCGCCTGCCTGCTCCGTCCCGCACGAGGTGGATCACCACCGCGAGAGCAGCGGCCAACTGGCTGTGCAGCGCGGCCCGATCGAGCCCGGCCGCGGTGCCCAGCGCCTCCAGCCGAGCCGGCACGTCCGCCGCCGCGTTCGCGTGGACCGTGCCGCAGCCGCCTTCGTGGCCTGTATTGAGGGCCGCCAGGAGTTCGGTCACCTCCGCGCCCCGGACCTCTCCGACCACCAGCCGGTCGGGGCGCATGCGCAGGGCCTGCCTCACCAGGTCCCTCAAGGTCACGCGTCCCGCACCCTCCTGGTTCGCCGTGCGCGACTCCAGGCGCACCACATGCGGATGCTCGGGTCTCAGTTCGGCCGAATCCTCGGCCAGGACGATGCGCTCCCGCTCCCCGACCATCCCCAGCAGGGTGCTGAGCAGCGTCGTCTTACCCGAACCGGTCCCGCCGCTGATCAGGAACGAGAGCCGGGCCTCGATCAGGGCCCGCAGCAGCCTGTCCCCGCCGGGTGGCACCGTGCCGGCGGTGACCAACTCTCCGACCGAGAACGCACGGGGCCGCACGACGCGCAGCGAAAGACACGTCGAGCCGACGGCCACGGGAGGGATCACGGCATGCATGCGTGTCCCGTCGGGCAGCCGGGCGTCCACCCATGGACGGGCGTCGTCCAGCCGCCGCTCTGCCACTGCCGCGAGCCGCTGGGCCAGTCTGCGCACCGACGCCGCGTCCGCGAACGTCACCTCGGTGAGCTCCAGGCCCCTGCCCCGGTCCACCCATACCCGGTCGGGCGCGGAAACCAGCACGTCCGTGACCGACGGGTCTGCCAAGAGCGGCTCCAGCGGCCCCGTACCCACCAGCTCACAGCGCAACCGCTCCGTGCCGCCCAGCACTTCGGCGTCGCCCAGCAGCCGGCCCTGTGCCCGCAGGGCCGCGGCCACGCGGGCCGGCGTGGGCTCCGCGCCGCTCTCCGCCAGTCGCTGCCGTACTGCCTCCAGCAGTCCGGAGCTCATGCGATGCCCTCCCCCACCAGCGCACGCTCCCAGAACGCGCTGCAGAACCTGGCAAGCGGTCCCCGGCCGCTGCCCCCCGGTGGCGCTCCGGCGGTCTGCGCGGCCGCCAGTCCGGGCTCTGTCGGAAGTTCACCGGCGAGCGGCAGTCCTAGGGCGGCCGCCACCCACTGATCGTCCAGCCCGGGCGCGTAAGGACCTCGGCACACCACGCGCAGGTCCGCCAGGACCATGCCCACGGCGGAGGCGACCCTGTTCGCCGCGGCGACCGCTCGCAGCTCGCCCGGTACGACGAGCAGCCCGAGATCGAGCTGGGCCAGGGCCTCCGCCACGCCCTCGTCGACCCGCCGGGGCAGATCGACGACCACCACTCCGCCTCGCCGACGGGCGGCCGCCAGGACGGACCTCATGGCCTCCGGTGGGATGACGACGGAATCGCCGCGGTCCCAGCTGAGCACGCGCAGCGCGTGCAGTTCAGGCAGCGACTCCTCCAGCGCACCGCCGGCGACACGGCCCTTCGAAGCGGCGAAATCCGGCCATCGCAAGCCTTCCGTGTGCTCGCCTCCGAGCAGTACGTCCAGTCCTCCGCCGAGCGGATCGCCGTCGACCAGCATCGTGCGACTTCCGCCGCGTGCGGCGGTCACCGCGAGAGCGGCGGCCAGGGTCGAAGCCCCTGCGCCGCCTCGGCCGCCGATCACCCCCACGGTCAGTGCCTGACGCCCGACGCCTTCGGCCACATCCGCGATCCGGTCCACCAGCCAGCTCTCCGCGTCGGGCAGCCGCAACACGCAGTCGGCCCCGATCTCCACGGCTCGCCGCCATACGTCGGGGTTGTCCTGGTCCTTGCCCACCAGGAACACCCCGCGCCTGCGCGAGGCGCCGTGGCAGCGGGCGGCGGCATCGTCGCCGACGAGGACGAGCGGCGCGTCCTCCCAGCCGCCCTTCCGCTCCGGTGGCGAATGGTGGACCTCCGGCTCTGCGCCCGCTGCGGCGCACAGCCGAAGCAGATCGTCCAGCAGCTCCATGTCCTCGGTGACGATCAAGGGTCCGCCAGGCCGCTCCTCCGCGGCGCGCGAGCGGTCTGATGTGATGGATCCGGCCACGATCTCCACCCCTTCCCTCTGCGATCTCGCATCGCATCGAGATCCGTGATTCCTTCGGCCCGCGACTTACGCGGCTGGAATCACGGTGCGGTCCAGTGAAAAATCGTGTGGATCTTGCTGAAAAACTGTGGACAACTCGCCACTTGTGAATATCCCGGTAGCTCATACCGGTGAGCGCTTGATGACTCATGGACAGAGCCTTGAGCCACACTGCACACTGTTCGGAAGACTCTCGGAGAGCAGCCCGACGACTACATGCAGTGACCGATCCGGGGGTGAGCCGTCCGGTGCCGTCCTGATCCGATCGAATGGCGAACACCGGCGACGGAAGCGCGGGAGAGCCGGAAAACGCGCCCGGACATGCGACGACCCCCGCCGGGGGGGAGAGCGGGGGTCGTCTCTCCGGCCGACTCGGGGGGGGAGGAGCCGGACCGGGTTAGCACGGTCG
Source organism: Streptomyces sp. WAC00040 (assembly GCF_056835925.1). Lineage (NCBI taxonomy): Bacteria > Bacillati > Actinomycetota > Actinomycetes > Kitasatosporales > Streptomycetaceae > Streptomyces > Streptomyces sp. WAC00040. Next base: position 2,011,162 of record NZ_JAKQZE010000001.1, on the reverse strand, counting down.
CGAACGATCCGTGACTTCCATGGTGTACCCGACAGCCTTCTCAGGCAAACCCACACGCCCGAGCGTACGCCGAATGGCGGGCACATATGCTCTGCCTCGTGGAAAACCACTCCTTGCCGCGCACAGCCGCCTTCTTTGACCTGGACAAGACGGTCATTGCGAAGTCATCGACTCTGACCTTCAGCAAGTCCTTCTACCAGGGCGGGCTGATCAACCGGCGCGCCGTACTGCGTACCGCCTATGCCCAGTTCGTTTTTCTCGCAGGCGGTGCGGACCACGACCAGATGGAGCGGATGCGCGAGTACCTCTCCATGCTCTGCAAAGGCTGGAACGTCCAGCAGGTCAAGGAGATCGTCGCCGAGACTCTCCACGACCTCATCGACCCGATCATCTACGACGAGGCCGCCTCGCTCATCGAGGAGCATCACGCCGCCGGCCGCGACGTGGTGATCGTCTCCACCTCCGGCGCCGAGGTCGTGGAGCCGATCGGCGAGCTGCTCGGCGCCGACCGCGTGGTGGCCACCCGCATGGTGGTCGGCGACGACGGCTGCTTCACCGGCGAGGTGGGCTACTACGCCTACGGGCCCACCAAGGCCGAGGCGATTCGAGAACTCGCCGAGTCCGAGGGGTACGACCTGGCGCGCAGTTACGCGTACAGCGACTCGGTCACCGACGTCCCCATGCTCGCGGCCGTGGGACATCCTTACGCGGTGAACCCGGGGCGAGGGCTGCGCCGTGAGGCGGTCCTGCGCGACTGGCCGATTCTCGACTTCCACCGTCCGGTGCGCTTGAAGCAGCGACTGCCCGGCTTCTCGATGGCGCCGCGGCCCGCCCTGATCGCCATGGCCGCCGTCGGAGCGGCAGCGGCCACGGCCGGGCTCGTCTGGTACGCCAGCCGCCGGCGGACCGCCGCCGCACAGACTGCCGTCGGCTGATTCGCGCCGTCTCCCGGAGTGCGGACCCCCGGGAGACTGGTCGGCACTCGCCGATCAAGTCAGCTTCGGTTCGCCCGTATTTGAACCTAAAAGTAAAGAACTGCAGGCAGGCCTTTCCCATCCGTGGCCGCAGTAGTACAAAGGAGTCACGGCCCGCGAGACCGAGTACATCCGAAAGGATCATCTGTAACGCAAAAGGCCCCACGGACCGAAGCATGAAAACTGAGCACCCACGCGACGTCGACCCGTCGATTACGGGCCAGCCGCACCAGGTGACGGGCAAAGTACCCGACCTGATGGGCAACATTTCGAGGACGCATGGTAACTCGGGGCTCATGCCAGCGGCGGTACCGGAAGCGGTACCGCCGCAACCCGTTCCCAGGACTTTCCGCAGCTCAGGGAGCAGCCTCAGGCAGCGCCGCGCTGAAGCGCCTCGCACACCGCCGTCGACTCCCTGACGCCGAGTTCCACCGCGCGGCCGCAGTGGGCGATCCACGCGGCGAGCCCCTCCGGCGTACCGGTCAGATACGCCTCGAAGGCGGCGACATAAGCGGCTCTGCCCTGCTCGGCATGGCCCACCTCGGCCGGGCAGATCGATTTCGGGTCGAGTCCGCTGCCGACGAGCACGATCCGCTCGGCCGCCCTGGCGACCAGCCCGTTGCAGGAACCGAACGGCCGCAGGGCCAGGAGCTCGCCGTGCACCACCGCGGCCGTCACCAGGGCAGGCGCTTCGGTGCCTGCGATGATCAACTCTGCCAGACCGTCCAGTCGGCCCGTCACCTCGGCGACGTCCGGCAGCGGCGCGTTGATCAGCGGCTCGTCCACGGTCTCGCCGGGCAGCCGCGGGCGACCCACGGTGTCGTCGTCGCCCGCGCGGCCGGCCGCGACAAGGTGCAGCCGAGCCAGGACGCGCAGCGGCGACTGCCGCCAGATGGAGAGCAGTTGCCCTGCTTCGGCCGTGAGCCGCAGGGCGGCGCCGACGGTGCGCGCCTCCGGCTCGCTGCCGAAGTCGGTACGCCTGCGCACCTCCTCCAGGGCCCAGTCCGCCCCGGACAGTGCGGCGGAACCACGCGCTCCGCGCAGGGCGGCCTCGGAGGTGATCTCGTTGCCGCGGCGGCGCATGACCCGGTGCCCGTAGACCCTGTCGACGGCCTTCCGCACGGAATCAACGGAGTCGGCAACACCCGGCAGGGCACCGAGGGCGGCGAGGGGATCGGCCGACGAGGCGTTCGTACTCATAAGTAGCGAGGTTACGCGCGCGAGCGGGTCCCGCCCACATTGGAGTGGTCTTCCTCACCCTTCACGGCGACCCCAAGCAATCACTCCGCTACTCTAGGTGAACATGAAGATCGCTTTCGTAGGGAAGGGCGGCAGCGGCAAGACGACCCTGTCCTCCCTCTTCATTCGTCACCTGGCCGCCAACGAGGCGCACGTCATCGCGGTGGACGCCGACATCAACCAGCACCTGGGGGCCGCGCTCGGTCTCGACGAGGCAGAAGCGGCGTCGCTGCCCGCGATGGGCGCGCATCTGCCGCTGATCAAGGATTATCTGCGCGGCTCCAACCCACGCATCACCTCGGCCGACACGATGATCAAGACCACACCTCCCGGGGAGGGATCGCGGCTGCTGCGCGTGGTCGAGGACAACCCGGTGTACGACGCGTGCGCCCGGACGGTCCGGCTCGACGACGGCGACATCCGCTTGATGGCCACCGGCCCCTTCACCGAGTCGGATCTCGGTGTTTCCTGCTACCACTCCAAGGTCGGAGCGGTCGAGCTCTGTCTGAACCACCTCGTGGACGGCCCGGACGAGTACGTGGTGGTCGACATGACCGCCGGCTCCGACTCGTTCGCCTCCGGGATGTTCACCCGCTTCGACATGACGTTCCTGGTGGCAGAGCCCACCCTCAAGGGCGTTTCCGTGTACCGCCAGTACAAGGAGTACGCCCGCGACTTCGGTGTGGCCCTGAAGGTCGTGGGCAACAAGGTGCAGTGTGAGGACGACATCGCGTTCCTCAGGGCGGAGGTCGGCGACGACCTGCTCGTCACCGTGGGGCACTCCAACTGGGTACGCGCCATGGAGAAAGGGCGTCCGCCCCGTTTCGAGCTGTTGGAGGCGGACAACCGCATGGCCCTGCAGAGCCTGCAGAACGCGGCGGAGGACTCGTACGCGGCGCGGGACTGGGAGCGCTACACACGGCAGATGGTGCACTTCCACCTGAAGAACGCCGAGAGCTGGGGAAACGCCAGGACGGGAGCCGACCTGGCGGCGCAGATCGATCCCACGTTCATGCTCGGTGAGCACGCCCCTGTCGCGCAGCCCGGCTGACGCCGCCGGCCGGTCCCGTCCCCGGCGTCGGGGACGGGACCGGCCGCTGTCATGCGCGCTCGGCGCAGGCCACGTCAGTTCATCGCTTCTCGACCGGCTCCTCGACCCGGTTCTTGGCAGCCTTGTCGGCCGGCGGAGCCGCCGGAGCCACCGGCTTGGCCAGGAACTGCGTCCAGCCGCCCTGCGGCGCCTCGCCGACATCGAGACCCCGCATCTTCTCGATCACCTTCGGGTCCTGTGCGTCCAGCCAGTCCACGAGTTGACGGAACGACACGCACTTCACGTCGCTCTTCACGCACACCGTCGCGATCGTCTGCTCAATGGCACGCATGTAAGTGCCGCCGTTCCAGGACTCGAAGTGGTTGCCGATGATCAGCGGCGCACGGTTGCCCTCGTAGGCGCGGTCGAAGGCCTGGATCAGGCCGTCGCGCATCTGGTTGCCCCAGTAGACGTGCTTCGACGGGTCCCCCTTGGTGGTGCCGGACTGGTTGACCATGAAGTTGTAGTCCATCGCCAGCGTCTCGAAGGCGCGGCCGGGCACCGGAACCATCTGGAGCGAGAGGTCCCACAGGCCGAGTTCCTTCTTCGGCCACACCTGGTTGTTGACGCCGCTGGTGTCGTAGCGGAAGCCGAGTTCGCTCGCGGCGCGGATGAAGTTGTCGCGGCCCTCGAGGCACGGCGTACGGGCGCCGATGAGTTCTCTGTCGTAGTCGAACGGAAGCGGGTCCATGGAGGCCAGGCCCGCGTTCGTCTTCCAGTTCTTGACGAATGACTTGGCCTGACTGATCTCGCTCTTCCACTCCTCGACGGACCAGGTGCCCACCCCGCCGTCCTTGCCGCAGAAGTGGCCGTTGAAGTGGGTCCCCACCTCGTTGCCGTCCAGCCAGGCAGCACGCAGCTCACGGACGGTGTCCTTGATCCCGTCGACGTCGTTGAAGCCGATGTCGGAGCGGCCGGCCGAGTGCTGCGGCGGGTTGTACATCGTGCGCTTCTCCTCAGGGAGGAGATAGACGCCGCTGAGGAAGTACGTCATCGTCGCGTCGTACTTCTTGCCGACTTCGCGGAAGCGCGAGAACAGCTTCTGGCTGTCCTCACCGGCACCGTCCCAGGAGAAGACCACGAACTGGGGGGGCTTCTGGCCGGGCTTGAGGCGTTCGGGCCGAAGGAGCCCCGGCTGGGCGCCGGTGAAGGCCGTTGAACCATCGCCGATGAGGCGTACGGCGCTCTTCGGTGCGGCGACACCTTCCTTCCCGCCGGAAGCGCCCTGTTCACCGGCCGAGCCGCCCGGCGCCCTCGATTCGGAACACCCTGCGAGACCTGCGATCAGCGCCGTGGCGACCGTGCCGACGGCGACGACCCTCTTCGTGGCGGCCAACATCCGCCCACCTCATTCCTGTGCCTATACGACTGTCTGACGGCGGTGCATACGGAGCCGTCAAAGTCGCATCGAGGTGAACGGAGAGGGCGAGCGACGAGCCGTTATGAAATTACTAATCACCACATCGGGTGAAGTTCTGCCCTATTTGCACGGAAAATAATGCCCGAGTCTTTACTCTGCATTACGATCCATTTACCGAACGTTTGAAGTATCCCGCCGCTGCACGCCGTGACCCACGGCCGCGTCCCCCCATTCCGCGACCGCGCCGCCCCGGAGGAGACGGGAACCATGTCCTACGCCCCTACGCGTACCGACGACGCTTCTCACCAGCCCGACGACCCCCACGAGAACGACCCCGCCCGCACGAACCTGCTGGCCCCCGAATCACACTTCCAGCGCCCGCACGGTCCGCCGTCCGGCAACGACCGCCGCTTCCGCATCCACGGCGCCGATGTCTCCGCGTCCGTCGCCGTCTTTCTGATCGCACTCCCGCTGTCTCTCGGCATCGCACTCGCGACCGGCGCGCCGCTCCAGGCCGGTCTCGTCGCCGCGGCGGTCGGAGGCATCGTCGTCGGCCGGCTCGGCGGAGCACCGCTCCAGGTCAGCGGCCCCGCCGCAGGACTGACCGTCGTGACGGCCGAGTTGATCCAGCAGTACGGCTGGCGCACCACATGCGCCATCACCGTCCTCGCCGGCCTCTGCCAACTCGCCCTGTCCGCCCTGCGGGTGGCCCGGTCGGCCCTCGCCGTGAGCCCCGCGATCGTGCACGGCATGCTCGCGGGCATCGGCGCCACGATCGCCCTCGCCCAGCTCCACATCGTCCTCGGCGGCACACCCCAGAGCTCGGCAGTGAGCAACGTGCTCGGCCTGCCCGCCCAGTTGGCCGAACTCCACCCGGCCGCGCTGTCCGTCAGCATCCTGACGGTCGCCGTGCTGCTGATCTGGCCGCGGGTGCCCGGGCGCACCGGCAGGATCGTCCGGAAGATCCCCGCCGCCCTAGCGGCAGTGGCCGCCGCCACGGCGCTCGCGGTCTTCGCCGGACTGCACCAGCCGCGGGTCGACCTGCCCTCCTGGCGTTCGCACGCGCTGCCCGAACTTCCGGAGGGTCCGGTGCTCGGCCTGCTCGCCGCGGTCCTCACCATCACGCTCGTCGGGAGCGTGGAGTCCCTCCTGTCGGCCGTCGCCATCGACAAACTGGTCGCCGCCCGCAAGAAGCCGACCGTACGCATCCCCCGCGCCGATCTGGACCGTGAGCTCGCGGGGCAGGGCGCGGCGAACATGGTGTCCGGGGCTCTCGGAGGGCTGCCCGTCACCGGCGTCGCGGTGCGCAGCTCCGCGAACGTCTCGGCCGGCGCCGTGAGCCGCAACTCCACCATGCTGCACGGCCTATGGGTCGTGGTGGCGGCTCTGCTGCTGGTGCCGGTCCTCGATCTGATCCCGCTGGCCGCGCTGGCGGCGCTGGTCATGGTCGTGGGTGTCCAGATGGTCAACATCACGCACCTGCGCAGCGTGAAGAAGAACCGCGAGATGCTGGTCTACGCGGCCACGCTGACGGCTGTCGTCCTCACCGGCGTGCTGGAAGGCGTCGTCATCGGCATCGCTGTGGCGGTGGCAGTCGCGCTGCACCGGCTCACCCGCACGCGGATCACCGTCGAGGAACGGGACGGTGTCCATCGGGTGCGCGCCCGAGGGCAGCTGACGTTCCTCGCCGTGCCCAGGCTGAGCCGGATGCTGAGCCAGGTGCCCCACGGAGCCCCCTGCGTGGTCGAGTTGGACGGCTCCTTCATGGACCACGCCGCCTATGAGGCCCTGCACGACTGGCAAACCTCCCACTCCTCCCAGGGGGGCACCGTCGAGGTGACCGGGCGGGCCGGCGGCCGGATCAGCGAGCCGGCCGACGAGACCCACGGCTGCTGCCGGCCCTGGACCCCATGGCGCAACCACCATTGCGACGGCCGTCCCCGCGACACGGACACCCATCACCTGGCCAACGGGTTGAGCTCCTTCCAACGCAACACCGCCCCATTGGTACGCGACGAGCTGGCCCGGCTGGCACGCGAGGGGCAGCGGCCGTCCCAGCTGTTCATCACCTGCGCGGACTCCCGGCTGGTGACCAGCATGATCACGGCGAGCGGACCGGGTGATCTGTTCACGGTGCGCAATGTGGGCAATCTCGTGCCGCTGCCCGGCGAGAAGGGGGCGGACGACTCCGTCGCAGCAGCAATCGAGTACGCCGTCGACGTCCTCGAGGTGGATTCGATCACCGTCTGCGGGCATTCGGGCTGCGGCGCGATGCAGGCCCTGCTGAACAGCCCGCCCGACGGCACCGCCACACCGCTCGCCCGCTGGCTGCGGCACGGACGTCCCAGCCTCCAGCGGATGAAGAACCGCCACCGCTCCTGGGCCAGGATCTCCGGACGCATGCCCACCGACGCGGTGGAGCAGCTCTGCCTGACCAACGTCGTCCAGCAACTGGAGCATCTGAGGGCCCACGAGTCGGTCGCCCGACGACTCGCCGAGGGCTCGCTCCAACTGCACGGCATGTACTTCCACGTCGGCGAGGCACAGGCGTACCTCCTCACGAGTGCGGCGGAGCAGGAGATCGACGAGGTCTTCGACAGAGTGGCACCGGCACCGTCCGCGCTCGAAAAGTCGCACAGCTGAGGCGTGTGGCGGACCTGCTCCACGGCACGCCTGGACGGCACGGATGAACCCTGAGCGGTCCCCGTCCGTGAGAACGTGTGGCCCCTCGTCCCCACCGCCCGGGGACGAGGGGTGCCCACAGGTCTAAACCAATATCCGGAAGGCCCTTGTCACCCGGCCCTCCGGCTGATGAGCTATGGCCTGGGACACATACGCACAGAAGACGCCCTGGGAAAGGGAGATGTCGTGAGCAACGAGAGCCTGGCCAACCTTCTTAAAGAAGAGCGGCGGTTCCCCCCGCCGGCCGAGCTGGCAGCGAACGCCAACGTGACGGCGGAGGCGTACGAACAGGCCGCGGCGGACAGGCTTGGCTTCTGGGCCGAGCAGGCGCGTCGGCTCAGCTGGGCCACCGAGCCGACCGAGACCCTCGACTGGACCAACCCGCCCTTCGCCAAGTGGTTCGCCGACGGCAAGCTGAACGTGGCGTACAACTGCGTGGACCGCCACGTCGAGGCGGGCCACGGCGACCGTGTCGCCATCCACTTCGAGGGCGAGCCCGGCGACGGACGCGCCATCACCTATGCCGAGCTCAAGGACGAGGTCTCCAAGGCCGCCAACGCCCTGCTCGAGCTGGGAGTCCGCAAGGGCGACCGGGTAGCCGTCTACCTGCCGATGATTCCCGAGGCGGCCGTCGCGATGCTGGCATGCGCCCGCATCGGCGCCGCACACTCGGTTGTCTTCGGCGGCTTCTCCGCGGATGCGGTCGCCTCACGCATCCAGGACGCCGACGCCAAGCTCGTCATCACCTCCGACGGCGGCTACCGCCGCGGCAAGCCGAGCGCCCTCAAGCCCGCGATCGACGAGGCGGTGAGCCGCTGCCCGCAGGTCGAGCACGTACTCGTCGTGCGGCGCACCGGTCAGGAGACCGCCTTCACCGAGGGCCGCGACGTGTGGTGGCACGACATCGTCGGCCGGCAGTCCTCCGAGCACACCCCCGAGGCCTTCGACGCGGAGCACCCGCTCTTCATCCTCTACACCTCGGGCACGACGGGTAAGCCGAAGGGCATCCTGCACACTTCTGGCGGCTACCTCACCCAGACGGCGTACACGCACCATGCCGTGTTCGATCTCAAGCCCGAGACGGACGTCTACTGGTGCACCGCCGACATCGGCTGGGTGACCGGCCACTCGTACATCGTGTACGGCCCGCTCGCCAACGGTGCGACGCAGGTGATGTATGAGGGCACCCCCGACACCCCGCACCAGGGCCGCTTCTGGGAAATCGTCCAGAAGTACGGCGTCACGATCCTCTACACGGCGCCCACTGCGATCCGTACGTTCATGAAGTGGGGCGACGATATCCCCGCCAAGTTCGACCTGAGCAGCCTGCGTGTCCTCGGCTCCGTCGGCGAGCCGATCAACCCGGAGGCGTGGATCTGGTACCGGGAGAACATCGGCGCGGGCAAGACCCCGGTCGTGGACACCTGGTGGCAGACGGAGACGGGCGCGATGATGATCTCGCCGCTGCCCGGAGTCACCGCGGCGAAGCCCGGTTCGGCGCAGCGCCCGCTGCCCGGTATCTCGGCCACCGTCGTGGATGACGAGGCGAACGAGGTGCCCGACGGGGGCGGCGGCTACCTGGTCCTCACCGAGCCGTGGCCGTCGATGCTGCGCACCATCTGGGGCGACGACCAGCGGTTCCTCGACACCTACTGGTCGCGCTTCGAGGGCAAGTACTTCGCGGGCGACGGCGCCAAGAAGGACCAGGACGGCGACATCTGGCTGCTCGGCCGGGTCGACGACGTAATGCTGGTATCCGGGCACAACATCTCGACCACCGAGGTGGAGTCGGCCCTCGTCTCGCACCCGAAGGTGGCGGAGGCCGCGGTCGTGGGCGCCACGGACGAGACCACCGGTCAGGCCATCGTCGCCTTCGTGATCCTCCGCGGTTCGGCGACCGAGGACGACAGCCTGGTCGACGACCTGCGCAACCACGTCGGCACGACGCTCGGGCCGATCGCCAAGCCCAAGCGGATCCTCCCAGTGGCCGAGCTGCCGAAGACCCGCTCCGGCAAGATCATGCGGCGACTGCTGCGCGACGTCGCCGAGAACCGCCAGCTGGGAGACGTCACCACGCTGACGGACTCCTCCGTGATGGATCTCATCCAGTCGAAGCTCCCCAGCGCACCCAGCGAGGACTGACCCGGTATTCGGTGAACGGGCCCCTGACCCACCAGGGGCCCGTTCCTGCTCGCGGCTCCGTTCCCGAATGCCTGGGGGCGGCCTTCTGTAGAGTGAAGAACGCGTCAATGACGCGATGAGCATTCCAAGGTGCGCCGGGAAGTCTGGTCGGCAAGTGTTTTGTCCTGCCCACCAGCACGGAGGTTCCATCTCGTGGCCGCGCCCAGCCCCACTCCCCGCAAGGTCTTCGGACGCCTCTCCCTGCCGGAGCGGAACTACGTCGCGGACGCTCTGCGCACGGAGACGGTCGGCGGAGTGCTCCTGCTGCTCGCGGCGGTCGTCGCTCTTATCTGGGCAAACACGCCGCTGGGCGACAGCTACACCTCGGTGAGCGACTTCCACATCGGTCCCGCATCCTTGGGCCTCGACCTGTCCATCGAGCACTGGGCGGCCGACGGGCTGCTCGCGATCTTCTTCTTCGTCGCCGGCATAGAGCTCAAGCGCGAACTGGTCGCCGGCGAGCTGCGCGATCCGAAGGCCGCCGCCCTGCCCGTCATCGCCGCGCTGTGCGGCATGGCTATGCCCGCGATCGTCTACCTCGTCGTCACCACCACAGGTGGCGGTTCCGCCTCCGGATGGGCCGTCCCGACCGCTACCGACATCGCGTTCGCGCTGGCCGTCCTCGCCGTCATCGGCACCTCGCTGCCGTCGGCGCTGCGCGCCTTCCTGCTGACCCTCGCGGTCGTCGACGACCTGTTCGCGATTTTGATCATCGCGCTCTTCTTCACCAACGACCTGAATTTCGCGGCCCTCGGCGGGGCCGTCGTCGGCCTCGCTGTGTTCTGGCTGCTGCTGCGCAAGGGGGTCCGCGGCTGGTACGTGTACGTGCCGCTGGCCCTCGTCGTGTGGGGGCTGATGTACAACAGCGGCGTCCACGCCACGATCGCCGGTGTGGCAATGGGTCTGATGCTGCGCTGCAGCCGGCGCGAGGGCGAGGAACACTCGCCGGGCGAGCACATCGAGCATCTCGTGCGGCCGCTGTCCGCCGGCATCGCCGTGCCGCTGTTCGCGCTGTTCTCCGCGGGTGTGGCCGTCACCGGCGAGTCCCTCGCCGATGTCTTCACCCAGCCGGAGACCCTCGGTGTCGTCCTCGGTCTGGTGGTCGGAAAGGCGGTCGGCATCTTCGGCGGCACCTGGCTGGCCGCGCGCTTCACCAAGGCGGAACTCAACGAGGACCTCGCCTGGCCCGACGTGCTGGCGCTCGCCACGCTCGCAGGCATCGGCTTCACGGTCTCTCTCCTCATCGGCGAACTCGCCTTCGCCGGGGACGCGACGCTCACCGACCAGGTCAAGGCCTCGGTCCTGATGGGCTCGCTGATCGCCGCAATCCTCGCGGCTGTTCTGCTCAAGCGACGGGTACGCGTCTACCAGGCACTGGCGGCCGAGGAGGAGCGCGATGAGGACATGTCCGGCATCCCGGACATCTACGAGCAGGACGACCCGGCTTACCACCTGAGGATGGCCGCGATCTACGAGGAGAAGGCGGCTGAGCACCGCAGAAAGGCGGAAGCGGCCGGGGTGTCGAGCGACGGCGGCGACAGTCCGGCATGATCTGACATCGGACCGTACAACACCGGCCCCGTGGAAGAGGAGAGGGAGTCAGCGATGAGCGACCCCGGCAACACCACAGCGAACGCTGTCGGCGCCGACCGCAGTCTCGGCCAGCTGGTCGCCTCGGCGACCGCCGAGATGTCCGCGCTCGTGCACGACGAGATCGCGCTGGCCAAGGCACAGCTGCGGCAGGATGCGAAGAAGGCCGGGGTGGGAGGCGCCGCGTTCACCGCGGCCGGCGCGGTACTGATCTTCTCGTTGCCGATGCTGAGCTTCGCGCTCGCCTACTTCATCCACATGTGGAGCGGCGGCTGGCATCTGGCCTACTGCTTCCTGCTCTCGTTCGCGGCCAACATCATCGTGGCCGGTCTTCTCGCCCTGGTCGGCGTGATCTTCGTCAAGAAGGCGAAGAAGGGCAAGGGCCCGCAGAAGACGGTCGCCTCCGCCAAGGAGACCGCCGCGGTGCTGGGCAACGCCAAGCCGCATCCCCGCCGTGTGGAACTGACCAAGGCCTCCGGGAGCACGGCGTCGGACAAGGTTTCGGCGTGATCCCCGACAGGAGGGTCGCGAACGCGGTGTGCCGCGTTGTGGGACGCTCATCAGCATGACGGTCCCAGATTCCGGCCCCGGCAGTCCCGCCGCACTCGGTAGCCCCGTACGCCTCGACGGTCCCTGGACCCACCGCGACGTGGCCGCCAACGGTGCCCGCTTCCATATCGCCGAGATGGGCGACGGACCGCTGGTAATGCTGCTGCACGGCTTTCCGCAGTTCTGGTGGACATGGCGGCACCAGCTGACGGCGCTCGCCGACGCGGGATACCGGGCCGTGGCGATGGACCTGCGCGGCGTCGGGGGCAGCGACCGGACGCCCCGGGGCTACGACCCCGCCAACTTGGCGCTCGACATCACGGGTGTCGTGCGGTCGCTGGGTGAGCCGGACGCGGCGCTGGTGGGGCACGACCTCGGCGGCTATCTGGCGTGGACGGCCGCGGTGATGCGGCCGAAGCTGGTGCGCCGGCTCGCGGTCTCCTCGATGCCGCATCCCCGGCGCTGGCGCTCGGCGATGCTGTCCGACTTCGCGCAGAGCCGCGCGGGTTCCTACGTGTGGGGCTTCCAGCGTCCGTGGATCCCGGAGCGGCAACTGGTGGCGGACGACGCCGCCTTGGTCGGTGAGCTGCTCGAAAGCTGGACCGGCCCGAGGCCGCTCGAGGACGGGGCCGTCGACGTCTACCGCCGGGCCATGTGCATCCCGTCGACGGCGCACTGCTCGATCGAGCCCTACCGGTGGATGGTGCGGTCGCTGGCCCGGCCCGACGGGATCCAGTTCAACCGCAGGATGAAGCGTCCGGTACGGGTTCCCACCCTGCATCTGCACGGTTCCCTCGATCCGGCGATGCGGACGCGGAGTGCGGCCGGTTCCGGCGAGTACGTCGAAGCGCCGTACCGGTGGCGGCTGTTCGACGGCCTCGGCCACTTCCCGCACGAAGAGGATCCGGTGGCGTTCTCGAACGAGCTGATCAGCTGGCTCAAGGACCCGGAGCCCGACCGCTAGGCCCGCAGGGCGAAGTCGTACACCGCGAGAACGGTTGTGCTGCGAACAGCCACATGCCTGCCGCATAGGCCAATTGGCGGCCCACCGGACGGTTACCGACCATGGGGCACGGGCACACGTCCCGGTATGGGCTTGACGCACGACTACGGTGACGCAGCACGCAACCGCCGCTCGGCCGGCAGGCCGATCATCCACGAGACAGGTGGACTTCCCAGCGAGGACCACGCCCCTCCGGGCCAGGGGATGGGGATCCCCCTCATCCTGAAGCGCCGTGCACGCTGGGTGTCCGCGCGCCTGCGACACCATCCCCGGGACTGACCGCCACGCAGCTGGGCATGTCCGCGGGCATCCGCTCCCTTTCCTCTGCCCCCTACAGGGCGCAGCCCTGGCTGTCGACCTGTTGGTTGGCGGTGCGGCCGAGGCTGATGTCCTCGCGGATCTCGTCGGCCGTCAGGGCGTAACCGGTGTCGGCGTCATCGAGAGACCTGGCGAAGATGACGCCGTAGACCTTGCCGTCCGTCGTGAGCAGCGGGCCGCCGGAGTTGCCCTGACGCACGGTCGCGAACAGTGAGTACACGTCGCGGCGGACGGTGCCCCGGTGGTAGATGTCGGGGCCGTTGGCGTTGATGCGGCCGCGGACGCGGGCGGAGCGGACGTCGTACGAGCCGTTCTCCGGGAAGCCCGCGACGATCGCGCTGTCGCCGCTGCGGGCGTCGCCCTCCTCGAAGTCGGCGAACTCCAAGGGGCGGGCCTTGAGGTCGGGCACGTCCAGGACGGCGATGTCGCGCTCCCAGTCGTAGAGGACGACCTTGGCGTCGTAGAGGCGGCCCTCCCCCCCGATCTGCACGGTCGGTTCGTCGACACCTCCGACGACGTGGGCGTTGGTCATCACACGGCGTTCGTCGAAGACGAAGCCGGTGCCTTCGAGGACCTTGCCGCAGCCCGGGGCCGTGCCGACGACCTTGACGATGGACTGCTTCGCACGCGCTGCCACGGGGCTGCCTACGAGGGCCGGGTCGGGCGCCTGGACCTCGGTGATGGGCTCGTTGGCGAACGGGCTGAAGACCTGCGGGAAGCCGTTCTGGGCGAGCACGGACGAGAAGTCCGTGAACCACGTGTTCGCCTGATCGGGCATCACACGGGACACCCCGAGCAGCACCTTCGAATTGCGCACCTCCTTGCCCAGGGTGGGCAGTGAAGTGCCGGCGAGCGCCGAGCCGATCAGCCAGGCGACCAGGAGCATCGCCACGACGTTGACCAGGGCGCCGCCGGTGGCGTCCAGCGCGCGGGCGGGCGACCAGGTGATGAACCGGCGCAGTTTGTTGCCGAGGTGGGTGGTGAAGGCCTGGCCGACGGAGGCGCAGACGATCACGATGACGACGGCGACTATCGCGGCGGTGGTGGACACTTCGGAGTCATCGGTCAGTGCGCCCCAGATCACCGGGAGCAGATAGACCGCGACGAGTCCGCCGCCGAGAAAGCCGATCACCGAGAGGATGCCGACGACGAAGCCCTGGCGATAGCCGACGATCGCGAACCACACGGCGGCGACCAGCAACAGGATGTCCAGCACGTTCACCGTCATTTGCCTCGCAGTGTCGTCGCCGGTGCTCTGTCCGGCTGGGGTGTGGCCACGGCGCACTGCCGCTTCGGACGTGACGCCCCCGCCGGGAGCGCATCACTGGGTCAGCCTGTCATGCGTGCCAGTCGAGCGGGACCTCCTTGGTGCGGTCCCATGGTCGCTCCCAGCCTGCGAAGTGCAGGATCCGGTCGATGACTCCGGCCGTGAAACCCCAGACCAGAGCGCCTTCGACCGTGAAAGCGGGCCCTGCGTGACCGCGCGGGTGCACGGCCGTCGCACGGTTGGCCGGGTCCGTGAGATCTGCCACGGGCACGGTGAAGACCCGCGCGGTCTCGGCGGGATCGACCGCTCCGACCGGGCTCGGGGTGCGCCACCATCCCAGTACGGGCGTGACGACGAAACTGCTCACCGGAATGTAGAGCTTGGGCAGCACGCCGAAGGTCTGCACCCCTGTGGGGTCGAGCCCGGTCTCCTCCTCGGCCTCCCGCAGCGCGGCGCGCAGCGGGCCCGTGGTCGCCGGGTCGCCGTCCTCCGGGTCCAGCGCGCCGCCGGGGAAGGAGGGCTGCCCGGCGTGCGAGCGAAGGGTTCCCGCCCGCTCCATGAGCAGCAGCTCCGGGCCCCGGGCCCCCTCGCCGAAGAGCACGAGGACGGCGGACTGGCGGCCGTGGCCGCTCTCCGGCGGAAGGAACCGGCTGAGCTGGTGGGGCTCGACGGTTTCCGCCGCGCGGACGACGGGCCCGAGCCAGTCGGGCAGCCCTTCGGTGGTGACGACCACGTCACCGTCCACGACCACCTTGCCGTCGTCGTGCTGCTCGAACCGCTGGTACGTGTCTTCTCCTGTGCGTGTCATCGGCACCCCCTCACGGGCAACGTGCCGGAGGGCCTCGTTCGTTCCGTCGGCGGTGACGTCACTCGATCGGGCCCATGGCGGGTGCCGGCTCTCCGGGATAGTCAGGGGGCGGCTTGAGGCGCTGGCCGGGCCGGCCGCCCATCTCGTACTTCAGGAGTTTCCTTGCCTTCTCGGGGTCGGTCTCGCCCTCCCCATAGGCCGGGCAGAGGTGCGTGATGGGACAGGCGCCGCAGGCGGGCCGGCGTGAGTGGCAGACACGGCGGCCGTGGAAGATCACCCGGTGCGAGAGCATCGTCCACTCGCTCTTGGGGAAGATCGTGGCGATCTCGGCCTCGATCTTCACCGGATCGTCCTGATCGGTCCACTTCCAGCGCCGGGCGAGGCGCATGAAGTGGGTGTCCACGGTGATACCCGGGACGCCGAAGGCGTTGCCGAGGACCACGAACGCGGTCTTGCGGCCCACGCCGGGCAGGGCGACCAGGTCCTCAAGCCGGCCGGGGACCTCGCCGCCGAAGTTGTCCCGGACGGCGGCAGAGAGGCCCATGATCGATTTGGTCTTGGCGCGGAAGAAGCCCGTCGGGCGGATGAGCTCCTCGACCTCCTCCGGCTGCGCCGCCGCCAGATCCTCCGGCGTGGGGTACTTGGCGAAGAGCGCGGGGGTGGTCTGGTTGACCCGGAGGTCGGTGGTCTGTGCGGACAGGACCGTGGCGATCAGCAGCTGGAAGGCGTTCTCGAAGTCGAGCTCCGGATGGGCGTACGGATAGACCTCGGCGAGCTCGCGATTGATGCGGCGGGCACGCCGGACCATGGCCAGTCGCGTTTCCGGTTTGGGCGTTTTCTTCCTTTTGCCGGAGCTGGGCGACTGCTGTTCGCCCACGGCGGAATTCTGCTTACCGGACACGCTGCCAGCCCCCTCGGCCTGTGCTCTCACCGGCGAATTGGACACCCGGCCAGCCTAAAGGCCCCCACCGACATCCGCCCCGGTCCCCAGTAATCCGGCCCCGATCGGGCCCCTGCCGTAGGGAGAGACGCGCCGGTACGTCAAACTTGTTGTGATTGATCGCACGATTGTTTACTACCGGGGTCCGTTCCCCGGTGGTGCCCCACGGGGGCACAGTGTCCCCGGGCCGGCACAGCACAGTCCGGCATCATGGGACCAACGTCCCCTGAGCAGGTCGACAAGGAGAGAACTCGTGGACGACGTTCTGCGGCGCGCCCCGCTCTTCGCGGCGCTCGATGACGAGCAGGCCGCGGAGCTCCGCGCCTCGATGAGTGAAGCGACGCTCGCCCGCGGCGACGCGCTCTTCCACGAGGGCGAACCGGGCGACCGCCTCTACGTGGTCACCGAAGGCAAGGTCAAGCTGCATCGCACCTCCCCCGACGGCCGCGAGAACATGCTGGCGGTCCTCGGCCCCGGCGAGCTGATCGGCGAGCTGTCCCTCTTCGACCCCGGGCCGCGCACCGCGACCGCCACCGCCCTCACCGAGGTCAAGCTCCTCGGCCTCGGCCACGGCGACCTCCAGCCCTGGCTGAACGTCCGGCCCGAGGTGGCGACGGCACTGCTGCGCGCGGTCGCCCGTCGGCTCCGCAAGACCAACGACCAGATGTCCGACCTGGTCTTCTCGGACGTGCCGGGCCGTGTCGCCCGTGCGCTCCTCGACCTGTCACGCCGCTTCGGCGTGCAGTCGGAGGAGGGCATCCACGTCGTCCACGACCTCACCCAGGAGGAGCTGGCCCAGCTTGTCGGCGCCTCCCGCGAGACCGTGAACAAGGCGCTGGCCGACTTCGCACAGCGCGGCTGGCTGCGGCTGGAGGCCCGTGCGGTGATCCTGCTGGACGTCGAGCGGCTGGCCAAGCGCTCCCGCTGAGCCACGGACCGCCGGGCTCACCCGCGCCGACCGCGAACCGAGCACATGCACGAGGGGCCGCCCGCACCATGCGGGCGGCCCTCGTGCGCTGCTCAGCCCTTGCTGCTCACCTCTTGCTGCCGTCCACGATCAACGGATTCCCCGTGCCGGTGCCGCACGGAACCGCGTACACCGGGTTCTTCGCCGCCGCCTCCTTGAAGGCCTCGATGCACTGGTTGGCGAGCACCCTGTCACTGAGCGAGTCGTTGAGGATCTTGTTGGCCTTGGCGATGCCCTCGGCCTCGATCCGGCGGCGCTCGGCCTCCGCAGTGGCGGTCCGCGCCGCCTCCGTCGCCCGCTCGGTGGCCTGCTGCTGCTGGATCTTGCGGTCGATCTGCTCCTGCAACTGCTCGGACGGCCGCACATTGCGCAGGTTGACGGTGGTGACGGCGATCCCGCGGGGCGCCAGGCGCTCCTTGATCAGGTCGCCGATCTCCGCGTTGATCTTCTCGCGCGCGGAGGTGTAGCCCTCCTCGCTCGTGTGACGGGCGAAGACGTTACGGATGATCTCCCGGCTGTCGGGGAAGACCAGGCGCTGCTGGATGGCGTCCTCGCTGCCCGCGAGCCGGTACAGCTCGACCGCCTTCGCCGGGGTGACCGCCCACTTCACGGTGACCTCCACGTACATCACGCCACCTTGCGAGGAGCGCACCTCGACCACGTCCTTGTCGGAGAGGTTGAGGTCCACGGGGCGGGTGGAGAAGGTGGTGACGTTGGTGAACGGCGACGTGATGTTCATGCCCGAGTTCATGGGTGCGCCGACCTTGCCGAAGGTGACGGGCACACCGACCTCGTAGGCGCTGATGACGTGGACACAGCTGGCTATGCCCGAGAAGAGGCCGGCGATGAGCGCGCCCACGGCGCCGAGCTTGAGTCCCTTGTTGTCGCCGCCTCTGGCGACGAGGTACATCACCGCCGCGGCGATGACGAGGATGACGAAGAGTACGAACACGGTTTCCCCCCGGGAACGAATGCCGCAAGTAAGCGGAGCGTAAAGCATCGCTCGCACCACGACGCCGGAGGACGGCCGGCCGGTTCCGTCCGTGCCGAGGACCGCGCGAAGGGCCGGTACGGCCGCTCCGCAGAGCGGCACCCGCCCGGCTGTCAGGGGCCGATCAGCCCGTGTTCCCGCAGGTACTCCATCTGTGCGCGCACGGAGAGCTCCGCGGCGGGCCACAGCGACCTGTCCACGTCCGCGTACACCTGGGCGACCACCTCGGAGGCGGTGGTCCAGCCGTCCTCGACTGCCGTCTCCACCTGGGCGAGCCGGGTCGCGCGGTGCGCGAGGTAGTACTCGACCGCACCCTGGGCGTCGTCGAGAACCGGCCCGTGGCCCGGCAGCACGGTGTGGATGCCGTCGTCGACGGTGAGCGAGCGCAGCCGCCGCAGGGAGTCGAGGTAGTCGCCGAGCCGTCCCTCCGGGTGCGCGACGACCGTCGTGCCGCGGCCGAGGATCGTGTCACCGGTCAGTACGGCCCGGTCGGCGGGCAGGTGGAAGCAGAGGGAGTCCGCGGTGTGCCCCGGGGTGGGGACGACCCTCATCTCCAGGCCGCCCGTGGTGATCACGTCACCGGGGGCGAGCCCCTCGTCACCGAGCCGCAGCGCCGGGTCGAGGG
Organism: Streptomyces sp. WAC00040; assembly: GCF_056835925.1. Taxonomy (NCBI): domain Bacteria; kingdom Bacillati; phylum Actinomycetota; class Actinomycetes; order Kitasatosporales; family Streptomycetaceae; genus Streptomyces; species Streptomyces sp. WAC00040. The sequence goes on along the minus strand of NZ_JAKQZE010000001.1, from coordinate 1,992,578 downwards.
CCCGGACGTTCGTACCGGTCAGTTCGGCGAAACGGGAGGCGCCCTCGGCGTGGTCGGGATGGCCGTGGGTGAGCAGGGTGAGGGCGATCCGCTTGCCCGCGCGTTCCGCCGTGGCGATGACGGCCCGCAGGTGCGTGTCGTGGAGCGGTCCGGGATCGACGACGACCGCGAGCTCGGAGTCCGGCTCGGAGACGATCCAGGTGTTGGTCCCGTCGAGGGTCATGGCGGACGCGTTCGGCGCGAGGACGTTGACGGCACGGGCGGTGGCCGGCCCGGACAGCACACCGCCGCGGGGCTGCCCCGGCAGAGTGGCTGCGTCGGTCATCGCGGACCTCCCGTGGAGACGTGCTTGGTGAACTCCTCGTGCCCCGGCCAGCTGAGGACGACCTCGCCGTTCTCGAGCCGGGCCTCGGCCAGCACCGGGGTCATGTCCTGGCTCGCCGCCGCCGCCAGCGCCTCGGCGGACGTACGGAACGCCTGGAGCGTCCGCAGCGTCGCGACCGTCGGCGGCATCATCAGCAGCTCACCCTTGTCGTACCCGTCCGTGGCGTCGGCTGGGCTGATCCAGACCGTCGACTCCGCCTCGGTCGACACATTGCGGGCGCGCTGGCCCTCGGGCAGGGCGGCCACGAAGAACCAGGTGTCGTAGCGGCGCGGCTCGAACTCCGGCGTGATCCAGCGAGCCCACGCGCCCAGCAGGTCGGACCGCAGCACGAGGCCCCGGCGGTCGATGAAGTCCGCGAAGGACAGGCCGCGGTTGACCAGTGCCTGCCGGTCCGCCTCCCAGTCGTCGCCCGTCGTGTCCCCGACGACGGTGTCGGGAGTGGGGCCGGCCAGCAGGATGCCCGCCTCCTCGAAGGTCTCCCGCACCGCGGCGCACACGATGGCCTGCGCGGACGCCGTGTCGTCGACTCCGAGGCGCTCCGCCCAGACGTCCAGGGAGGGGCCGGCCCAGCGCACCGGCCGGTCGTCCCTCGGGTCCACACCGCCGCCCGGGTACGCGTACGCGCCTCCGGCGAAGGCCATGGAGGCGCGTCGTCGCAGCATGTGGACAGCGGTACCGTCGGGGGTGTCCCGCAGCAGCATCACCGTGGCGGCCCGCTTGGGAACCACGGCGGTGAGCTCACCGGCGGCGAGTGCGCGGATACGGTCGGGCCATTCCGGCGGGTACCACTGACCATTGGACATGGGCGGATGCTATGCGCTTCCGCGCCGATGTTCGAGAGTCTCCTTCCCGCGGCCGGTCACGCGGGCGGCTCCTGTGCCCGAGTACACGATGTCGATCCGCAGGATCCTGTCGTTTCCGTTCACGCCGTCCTTGTCGGTCGACGTGGTGAGCCAGATGTCGCCCTGGTGGTCGACCTCGACGGTGCGCAGCCGGTCGTAGGTGCCCTGGAAGTAGATCTTCTGCTCCACCAGGTTGCTGCTCGTGTCGATGCGCATCCGGTAGACGCGTTCGCCCCTGGTCGTGGCGACGAAGACGTGGTCGTTGATGATCGTCAGGCCGCTGGGCGAGGCCTGAGCCGTCGGCCAGGTCTTCTTCGGCGCGAGGTAGCCGGAGCAGCTGCCGCTGGTGCCCTCGCAGGCTGGCCAGCCGTAGTTGCCGCCCTTGCGGATCAGATTGACCTCGTCCATGACGCTGTTGCCGAACTCGGCCTGCCAGAGGCGGCCCTGCGAGTCGAAGTCGAGGCCCTGCGGGTTGCGGTGTCCCAGGGACCAGACGGCGTTGCCGAAGGGGTTGTCCGCGGGAATCGAACCGTCGCGGTCGATCCGGAGGATCTTGCCGTTGAGGGAGTTCTGGTCCTGGGCCTTGCTGGAGCTCTGGGCGTCGCCCATGGCGGCGTACAGCTTCCCGTCGGGGCCGAAGCGCAGCCTGCCGCCGTTGTGGAAGCGGCTCTTCTCCATGCCTGCGAGCAGCACGGTGTAGCCGCTGAGGCTGTTGTTCTCGAGCTTCATGCGAGCGATGCGGTTGCCGTCGCCCGCGGTGTGCAGGAAGTACAGCAGGCGGTCGGTGGCGAAGTCCGGACTGACCTCGAGGCCCATCAGGCCTCCCTCACCGCCGGTGGTCTGCGACTCGGGGACCTTGCCGACGAACGTCTTCCGACCGGTCTTGGAGAGCGTGTAGACATTGAAGGTGTTCCGCTCGGTGAAGACGCCCGTGCCGTCCGGCAGGAAACCGAGCCCCCAGGCGACGTCCACGCCGCCGGCCAGGGTGGAGACCGTGCCAGGGTCGGGAGTGCCGCCGGGGATCGCGCCACCGGTCCTGACGGTGATCTCGGGGCTGAAGGCGGACCTGTTGCCCTTGCGGTCGAAGGCCCTGACCTTGAAGCGGTACGACGTGTCCGGGGTCAGACCGCCGACGGTCGCGGAGGTGGCGTCGGCGGTAGCGGCTGCGGCCCCGTCGCGGTGGATCTCGTATCCGGCGACGCCCGTGTCGTCCGTGGACGCGGTCCACACGAGGTCGACGCCGGTCGCGCCCGCGCTGGTGGAGCGCAGGCCACCGGGCACGCTGGGGGCCTGTGTGTCGGGCGGGGCAGGCAGGGTGGAGACGGTGACGGCGTTGCTGGCGGCGGAGACGTTGCCGGCGGCGTCACGGGCGAAGACCGTCCAGTCGTAGGCCGTTTCCGGGTCGAGCCCGTCGACGGTGGCCGCGAGGGTGGTCCCGCCGACCTGCTTCATCAACTGGCCGTGCTGGTAGACGTCGTAGCCGACGACGGCCGTGTCGTCGGAGGCGGCGTCCCAGGCGAGCGAGACGCTCGTCGCTGTGGGCTCCTTGTCCTTGCGCAGGTTGGCGGGGGCCGTCGGTTTCTGCGTGTCGGCGGGGCCGTTCGCCGTGACGGTGAGCTTGTCCAGATTGGGCCCGTCGGACGCCGCGGTGGTGACCCGGACCGTGTTGTCGCCCACTTTGAGGGCGGCATTCGCGGTGACGGTCCGCCAGGTGGTCCAGGCGCCGGTGGCGGGGAAGGCGCGGTCGTCGGCGACGAGCGTGCCGTTGACCCGGATGTCGAGGGGGCGGTTCGCGGACGTGCCGTTGGCGTACCGGAATTCGAGGGTCGCGTCGGTGGTCCGGTCGGATGCGACGGTGAACTCGACGTAGGCGCCCGTCACCGGCCGGAAGTTCACGTAGCCGGTGCCGGAGTGACCTGCGTGGTCGGAGTCGACCGCGCCTTGGGAGACCTTGGCCGCTTCGGCCTCGTACGCGACGGGGGCGGTTGCCGTGCCCGCGAGGGGTGGTGCCGCAACGGATAACGCCGCGGTCGCGGCGGCCACGAGAACGCCGAGGGCGGCCCGTGGGCGGGGGGTGGGTGCCACTGTTTCCTCCCACTTTCGTTCGGGGGGACGAGGGGATGGAGGAGGTGAGTGCGGACTGTTCGCCGGTTCCACGAGAGCGTTCACATCGATAGGAAGGGTTCCTAACCTTGGACGCCAAAGACAGGGCACACCCACCGACTCGTCCTCGTCAAGACCGGCGCGGGAGGATCGACGCACCGGCGGAACGGCAACGGCCCCGTGCCCGCCGGGAATCCGGGGGCACGGGGCCGTACATGTACTGGCTGGGGTGTCGGCCGGGCTCAGCCCTGGACGAGCTCCACCTGGATCTCGACCTCGACGGGAGCGTCCAGCGGCAGCACCGCGACACCCACCGCGCTGCGGGCGTGCACGCCCTTGTCGCCGAGCACCTCGCCCAGCAGCTCGCTCGCTCCGTTGAGAACGGCCGGCTGCCCGGTGAAGTCCGACGCCGAGGCGACGAAGCCGACGACCTTCACGACCCGCGCGATCCGGTCCAGGTCACCGATGACCGACTTCACGGCGGCCAGGGCGTTCAGCGCGCAGGTGCGCGCCAGTTCCTTGGCCTCCTCCGGGGTCACCTCCGCACCCACCTTGCCGGTGACCGGCAGCTTGCCCTCCACCATCGGGAGCTGCCCCGCGGTGTAGACGTACGCCCCGGACACGACGGCGGGCTGGTAGGCGGCGAGCGGCGGAACGACCTCGGGCAGCGTCAGCCCCAGTTCGGCGAGCCTGGCGTCGACCACGCCGCTCACGAGGACCTCTCCCGCTTCAGATAGGCCACGAGCTGCTCGGGGTTGTTCGGCCCGGGCACGACCTGGACCAGCTCCCAGCCGTCCTCGCCCCAGGTGTCCAAAATCTGCTTCGTCGCGTGCACGAGAAGCGGCACGGTCGCGTATTCCCACTTGGTCATGGAGCCGACTGTAGCCGCACCCTCCATCCGGTCCGTGACACAGGCCGCAGGCAGCCTCGTGCGTAGGGCGGGGTCCGACTGGTTAGGCTCGAATACGTGAGCAGGCTCCAGGTCGTCAGCGGCAAGGGCGGTACCGGTAAGACCACGGTGGCCGCTGCCCTCGCGCTCGCCCTCGCGACAGAGGGAAAGCGGACTCTTCTCGTCGAGGTCGAGGGCAGGCAGGGCATTGCCCAGCTGTTCGAGACGGAGGCCCTTCCTTACGAGGAGCGCAAGATCGCCGTCGCCTCCGGCGGCGGTGAGGTGTTCGCGCTCGCCATCGATGCCGAGCGTGCCCTCCTCGACTACCTCCAGATGTTCTACAAACTCGGCAGCGCGGGCCGCGCCCTGAAAAAGATCGGCGCGATCGACTTCGCGACGACCATCGCCCCGGGCGTCCGGGACGTGCTGCTGACGGGCAAGGCCTGCGAGGCCGTGCGCCGCCGGGACAGACAGGGGCGGTACGTCTACGACTACGTGGTCATGGACGCGCCGCCCACCGGCCGCATCACCCGCTTCCTGAACGTCAACGACGAGGTGGCGGGCCTGGCCCGGATCGGCCCGATACACAATCAGGCGCAGGCGGTGATGCGGGTCCTCAAGTCTCCCGAGACGGCCGTCCACCTGGTCACCCTGCTCGAGGAGATGCCGGTCCAGGAAACGGCCGACGGTGTCGCAGAGCTGCGCGCCGCCGACCTGCCGGTGGGCAACGCCATCGTGAACATGGTCCGGCCGCACCTCCTCGACGAGGATGCCGTGCACGACGCGGCGAACGGCCGGCGCGCCGCCATCACCGACGCGCTCAAGGCCGCGGGAGTGACCGGCGCCGCGGGGCTCGTCACCCCGCTGCTGGAACAGGCGGCCGAACACGCGCAGCGTGTGGAGCTGGAGCGCGAGCAGCGCAAGGCGCTCAACGCCCTGGAGCTGGGCGCCTACGAACTCCCCATGCTGAGCGAGGGAGTCGACCTGGCAGGGCTCTACCAACTGGCGAAGGAACTGCGCAAGCAAGGGGCCGGCTCATGACCCTGGACTCATCGGCCCGGCTGGAGGTCGACCCGCTCATCGACGACCCCGCCACCCGGATCATCGTGTGCTGCGGCGCCGGCGGCGTCGGTAAGACGACGACGGCCGCGGCGCTGGGGGTACGGGCCGCGGAGCGCGGCCGCAAGGTGGTCGTCCTCACCATCGACCCGGCCCGGCGGCTCGCGCAGTCCATGGGCATCGACTCGCTCGACAACACTCCGCGCCGGGTCGAGGGCATCGACGGCGGCGGGGAGTTGCACGCCATGATGCTCGACATGAAGCGGACCTTCGACGAGATCGTCGAGTCGCACGCAGATGCGGACCGGGCCCGCGCCATCCTGGAGAACCCCTTCTACCAGTCCCTGTCCGCCGGTTTCGCCGGCACGCAGGAGTACATGGCCATGGAGAAGTTGGGCCAGCTGCGGGCGCGGGACGAGTGGGACCTGATCATCGTGGACACCCCGCCCTCGCGCTCCGCGCTGGACTTCCTCGACGCGCCGAAGCGCCTGGGGTCGTTCCTCGACGGGAAATTCATCAAGCTGCTGATGGCTCCGGCGAAGATGGGCGGCCGGGCGGGGATGAAGTTCCTCAACGTCGGCATGTCGATGATGACGGGCACCCTCGGGAAGCTGCTCGGCGGCCAACTGCTACGGGACGTGCAGACGTTCGTGGCCGCGATGGACACGATGTTCGGCGGGTTCCGCACCCGCGCCGACGCGACGTACCGGCTGCTGCAGGCCCCGGGGACGGCGTTCATGGTGGTCGCGGCACCCGAGCGTGACGCGCTGCGGGAGGCGGCGTACTTCGTGGAACGGCTGGCGGAGGAGGACATGCCGCTCGCCGGCCTGGTCCTCAACCGGGTGCACGTCAGCGGCGCCGCGCGGCTGTCGGCGGAGCGGGCGCTCGCGGCCGCGGAAAATCTTGATGAGGGCGGCATTGTGGATCAGGGGCACGGGAAGACTGGTGTTCGTGACGCCGCGGCCCTCTCTCCCGAATCCCCGTCCGCGGGCCACTCCCCCGAAGCCCACCCGCAAGTCGCCGAAGAACCCGCAGAGTCGAAGAGTTCCCGGACGCAGACCACGCAGGAGATGACTGCCGGTCTGCTTCGTCTGCATGCCGAGCGCATGCAGGTGCTTGCTCGCGAGCAGCGCACACGTGACCGTTTTACCGCGCTCCACCCGGAGGTTCCGGTGGCCGAGGTCCCGGCCCTCCCGGGCGATGTGCACGATCTCGCCGGCCTGCGCGCCATCGGCGACCGCCTCGCCATGGGGGGTCGCGCCCCGGCCGGGGCGGCGTAGCCGCGCTGAGCGCACGGCTCGCGCATAGCTCGTGGGTGAGTCGACGCCGCAGCACGGGCGCGGGTTCTTCAGGACCCGGTTGGCCGTGTGGTCCGGCGTGGGGGCATAACCGGATGGCCCGGCGTCCCCGCACCTGCTGTTCGGCACGTCGGTACGCGTGGCGGAGGCGCATCGGCCCGGCGCGCGCCCTCAAGGCATGCCTCGGACGCCCGTGTCCGACACGGACACCACGACGGCCGCTCGCGGCCCGTACCACCAGGCGAAAGGCCGACCGCGGCCGAGACCGAGTCCGACAGCCGCCCGGTACGACCGGTGCTTTCCGGCGCGACCGCCGACAGCTAGCCGACCGCGGCGTACGCCTCGTAGGTCTCGTCGTCGTCGAGGGCGACGGGCAGAATCCCCGCGCTGCGCTCGTATTCCGTGCGTGCGGTCTCGAGCAGCCTGCGCCAGGAGGTGACGGTGGGGCGTCTGCGCAGCAATGCGCGTCGCTCCCGCTCCGTCATTCCGCCCCAGACGCCGAACTCGACGCGGTTGTCGAGCGCGTCGGCCAGGCATTCGGTCCGCACCGGGCATCCGGTGCACACCGCCTTGGCCCTGTTCTGCGCTGCCCCTTGTACGAACAGTTCATCCGGATCAGTAGTGCGGCAGGCTGCCTGCGCACTCCAGTCGGTTACCCAGCCCATGCCGGCGCCGTCCTCTCCCGAATCGAGGCTCCCCCACGGCGGCAGCGGCATATTCACCGCTACCAGTTGAGGACGTTACGGAAGGTGGGCACAGCGCAACACCCCCTTGGGGCCCAATCTTGAATGGTCCGAACGGACTATGCGTACGCGGCAGATCACCCAGGGGAGTGACCTGAGGGCATTCCAGACAAAGCCGACATAGTCGGGCAGTTCAGTTGTGTCACAAGGGGCACCGCGTAACACAAGTGCCGAATACGGACATGACTGACGGACACAACTCCGCCGGATTCGGGTACAGCGGAAATCATGTCAAGTGCTTGATGCAGAACCGCACTGCTGTGACAGTTGTGAGCAGCTTAGGCCAATGCCTTTACGCGTGTCCGGCGAATGAGAACGTAGGCTGGCCCCATGCCAAAGAAGCGCTCGGGCGGTGGTCTGACCGGGACCCAGCAGGCCGCCAAGTTCCTCGGTGTCAGCGTGCTCGCCGGAGCGGTGCTGGCGGGCATCGCCCTGCCCGCCGCCGGTGCACTGGGACTCGCGGCCAAGGGAACGGTCGAGGGATTCGACACCATCCCGGCCAACCTCAAGACTCCGCCGCTGAGTCAGCGCACCACGATCCTCGACTCCGAGGGCGGTCAGATCGCCACGGTCTACTCCCGTGACCGCACGGTCGTGCCGATCGAGGACATCTCCCCGTACATGCAGAAGGCGATCGTCGCGATCGAGGACGCCCGCTTCTACGACCACGGCGCGATCGACCTCAAGGGCGTGCTGCGCGCGCTGAACAAGAACGCGCAGTCGGGTGGCGTCTCCGAAGGCGCCTCGACCCTCACCCAGCAGTATGTGAAGAACGTCTTCGTGGAGGAGGCCGGTGACGACCCCGACAAGGTCGCCCAGGCCACCCAGCAGACCCTCGGCCGGAAGATCCGCGAACTGAAGTACGCGATCCAGGTCGAAGAGGAACTGGGCAAGAAGAAGATCCTCGAGAACTACCTCAACATCACGTTCTTCGGTCAGCAGGCGTACGGCGTCGAGGCCGCGTCCCAGCGGTACTTCTCCAAGAAGGCGAAGGACCTGAAGCTGGAGGAGGCCGCGCTGCTCGCCGGTATCGTCCAGTCGCCCAGCCGCTTCGACCCGGTCAACGACTCGGAAGAGGCGACCAAGCGCCGCAACATCGTGCTCCAGCGCATGGCGGACGTCCGGGACGTCTCCCAGGCCGAGGCGGACAAGGCCAAGGCCAGCCCGATCAAGCTGAACGTCAGCAAGCCCAAGAACGGCTGCATCACCGCCGTCAACGGCGCCGGCTTCTTCTGCGACTACGTACGCCAGGTGTTCCTGACCGACCCGGTCTTCGGCAAGACCAGGGAGGACCGGCTCAAGGTCTGGAACCAGGGCGGTCTGACGATCAGGACCACCCTGGACCCGCAGGCCCAGGCATCGGCGCAGAACTCGATAAAGGACCACGTCTACCAGACGGACAAGGTCGCCGCCGCGGTCACGCTCGTCCAGCCCGGGACGGGCAAGATCGTCGCCATGGGTCAGTCCAAGCCGTACGGCTTCGGCAAGAACGAGACCCAGATCAACTACTCGGTCAACCACGACATGGGCGGCTCGAACTTCGGCTTCCCGGTCGGCTCGACCTTCAAGCCGTTCCTGGCCGCCGCGGCCCTGGAACAGGGCAAGCCGCCGACGCAGGTCTACCCGTCGCCGTACAAGATGCCTTACCCGCAGTCGGTGTCGACGTGCAGCGGCAAGCCGTGGGTCAACACCGACAACACCATGCTGGAGAACGAGAACGAGACCGAGGTCGGGCCGTACCCGCTCAAGGAAGCGATGGCGCTGTCCGTCAACACCTACTTCGTGCAGATGATCGGCGAGATCGGCATGTGCCCGATCACGGAGCTGACCGGCAAGCTGGGCGTGGTGCAGGGCAACAACACGAAGCTGCCGGAAGTGCCCTCGGCGCTCACCCTCGGCTCCACCGGTATCGCGCCCCTCGTGATGGCCAACGCCTACGCGACCTTCGCCAACCGCGGGACCTACTGCACGCCGACGGCCATCGAGTCGATCAAGACGGCCGACGGCAAGAGCCTGAAGGTCCCGCAGACCGAGTGCAGCAAGGCGATGTCCGAGCGGACCGCCGACACGATCAACACCCTGCTGCGCGGAGTGGTCGACTCCGGCACCGGCCGACAGGCCGGTCTGCAGAGCCGCGACAACGCGGGCAAGACCGGTACGACCGACTTCAGGAAGAACGCCTGGTTCGTGGGCTACACCCCGAACATGTCAGGCGCCGTCTGGGTCGGCAGCGCCAGCCAGCAGGTGAAGATGGAGTACATCACCATCGGCGGCCAGTACCACGAGAAGGTCTTCGGTGGCGCGGTCCCGGGTCCGATCTGGAAGGACGCGATGACGGGGGCGCTGGCCGGCGAGCCCGCTCCGCCCTTCGTCGGCGTGCACATACCGGACGTCCCGAAGGACGACAAGGACAAGGAGAAGGACCGGGGCAAGCCGGACGACGGCAAGCCCGGTGACGAGGAGCCGTGGCCCGGCATCTCCATCCCGCCGGACCTGATCGGCGGCGGCAACAACCGCGGCCAGGGCAACGGCGGCACTGACGGCGGCAGCTGGCCGTAGGCGCCCGCGTGAAGTGTGAAGAAGGGGGACCCGGTGACCGGGTCCCCCTTCTTCCTGCCCTCATGGCGGGCGCCCACCGCCGTCGCGGGCGGTCACCCTGCTCTCGGCGGGTGCCCTGCCGTCACGGCGTGCGCCGCCGGCCCGGCTCTCAGCCGGCCAGCAGCCGCTTCACCGCGGCGGCGACCCGGCCGCCCTCGGCCCGGCCCGCCACCTTCGGGTTCACGATCTTCATGACGGCGCCCATGGCGCGCGGACCCTCGGCGCCCGCGGACCTGGCCTCCTCGACGGCCTGCGCCACGATCTGGTTCAGCTCGTCGTCCGTCAGCTGCTGCGGCAGATACGCGTCGAGGATCACGCCCTCCGCCTTCTCGCGCTCGGCCTGCTCGGGGCGACCGCCCTGGGCGAAGGCATCGGCGGCCTCGCGGCGCTTCTTCGCCTCCTTGGCGATCACCTTCTGCACCTCGTCGTCGGAGAGTTCACGGGCGGTCTTGCCCGAAACCTCCTCCTTGGTGATCGCGGAGAGGGTCAGCCGAAGCGTGGAGGAGCGCAGTTCGTCGCGCGCCCTGATCGCCTCGGTGAGGTCTTCCTGCAGCTTGGACTTGAGCGTGGTCATGCGGCCAAGTGTGTCAGGTGCGCGACGGAACTCGCCCGCGCATTTCGCGGCGGGGCGGGGGGCGCGTCGCGAGACCGGGAGGAGGCGGGGGCCTCAGCCGACACAGAGTCCGGCCTCATGGGGCCCTGCCGGAAGCGGGGTTCGAGAGACGGGGGACGGACGTGGCCCTCGGACGACCGGGCCGGAAGCCGGCATCGCACGGCCGGGACCGAGTCGGCCCGGCAGGGCTCGGACAGAAGCCGACGTGGCACGGCGGCGCCGAAGCCGGCCCCGCGAGGCCCGGACGCCGGTGTCACCCGGCCGGCGGAGGTCGCGCCAGTGTCGGCGGCTTCGGCGGCGAGCAGGGCCTGCGACACCGCCGCCGCATGCGCCTTCGACAACGCGGCGTCCCGTCAAGCGGCGGACACACGACCGACGCCCGCGCGCGGCCGTCGCGTCGCCTGCGGGACACCGGCCGTTGACAGCCTGCGCAAATGCCGTCCCTCCGTCTCGTCGTCGACCGGGTCCGCGACCGGGCCGTCGACTTCCGCCACTGTCAGCTGCTCGGGCTGACGGGTTCGACGGCGCTCGCGGCGGGCGGCGTGAGTTCAGGCGCCCTGCCGGTACGGCACATGCCCGCCCCCGGCTCCGGCCCGGCCGCACTCGGGCTCGTCTGCGCGTATTTCGGGCTCGTCGTCCTGATAGCGGCCTGGGCGCTGTTGGGGGCGGCGGTGCGCGGACCCCGGCCGCCCGGCCGCCGTGACCTGCTGCTGACGCTGGTTCTGTGGGCGGCGCCGCTGGTGGTGGCGCCGCCGTTGTTCAGCCGCGACGTGTACAGCTACCTCGCGCAGGGCGCGATGGTAGACGCGCAGCTCGATGTCCACAGCCTCGGACCGTCCCACCTCGGCGGCCCGCTCCCGGCGGAGGTCGCACCCCTGTGGCGGGACACGCCGGCCCCGTACGGCCCGGTCTTCCTCGCCCTCGCCGCGGTGGCGCACTCCCCCGGCCCTGCCGCGTTCCCCGCCGACCAGGTGTCCACCGGGGTGCTCGGGATGCGGCTCGTCGCACTCCTCGGTGTGACGGCCATGGCGTTGTGCCTGCCCCGGCTGGCCCGGTACTGCGGCACCGACCCTTCCGTGGCTCTCTGGCTCGGCGTACTCAACCCGTTGGTCCTGCTGCATCTGGTCGGCGGCGCGCACAACGACGCGGTCATGCTGGGCCTGCTGGGTGTCGGACTGGTCGCGGCGCTCGGCCGCAGGCCGGTGGCCGCGGTCGTACTCATCACCCTGGCGGCCCTGGTCAAGGCCCCGGCGGCGCTGGGGCTCGTCGCCGTGGTGATGCTGTGGGCCCGGCAGACGTCATGGGCGCGGGCTCCGCGGACGTCGGCCGCCGCTGCCGTCGTCTGCGTCTGCGCGGCGACCACAGCGGTGACCACGGCGGCCGTGGGTACGGGATACGGGTGGCTCGCGAGGCTGGACACCCCCGTCTCCCCCGGGAACTGGTCCCTCACTTCTACCCTCGGCCGGACGACCACCGCCCTCCTCGAACGGGCGGGCGACGGGCCCGCGGCCCTCGCGCGCTATGCCGGCCCGGCGTGGCATCTGCTGGGCCTCGCCGCAACCGCCGTCGCCGTACTGCTCGCCTGGCGCCGCCACCATCTGCTGCGCCCGGTCCACGCGCTCGGTCTCAGCCTGACGGCGGTTGCCGTCCTCGGCCCCGCGATCCGCCCGTGGTACCTGCTGTGGGGACTGTTCCTGATAGCGGCCGCCGGGCCCGGCAGATCTTTGCGCCGGACGGCCGCCGTGGCCAGTGCCATCCTCGCCCTCGTCGTTCTGCCGAGTGGATTCGCGCCGGATGCCGCCCAGTTGGGGCTGGCCGTCGGGGGCGGCCTGCTCGCGGTGACAGCTCTGTGGGGCGCAGACCGCGTCGCGCGCCGACCGATCGGGAGTACTGCATGACACAGCTGGGTACGACGGAGACCGCATGGCGGTGGCCGACCACCACTCGCGGACGACTCATCCTGGTCGCCTCGCTGGCCTCCACCGTCCTGCTGTTCCTCACGACGGTGCCGCTGCACCGCGGCTGGTTCGACCTGGGCATCTATTACGGGGCCGTGCACCACTGGGTGGACGGCGGCGCTCTCTACGACTACCAGATGCCCGGCAGCCGATACGGCTTCACGTACCCGCCGTTCGCCGCCCTGACCATGCTGCCGATGACGCTGATCCACTGGAACGGCGCAATCGCCCTCACCCTGCTGCTCAACGCCGCCGCGGCCGTCGTGATCCTGCGCCTGACCGCCGGGCCGGTCGTCAGGGCCCGGGGCTGGACCCCCTGGTACGCCCTGGCGCTCACCTGCTGCGCCTTCGCCCTTCTCGAGCCGGTCCGCGACACCGTCAGCTTCGGTCAGGTCAACCTGCTGCTGCTGGCGCTCGTCCTCGTCGACCTGTGCCTGCCGGCCGAGGGCCGCGCCTCCCGTTACGCCGGCATCGGCATCGGCCTCGCCGCCGCGATCAAGCTCACGCCCGCCGTGTTCATCGGCCACCTGCTCCTCACCGGCCGCCCCCGCGCCGCCGCGACAGCCATCGCCGTCGCGCTCGGCGCCACCGGGCTCGCGGCATGGATCGCGCCGGACACCTCCCGCGTCTACTGGACCCAGGCGCTCTGGGACACCGACCGGGTCGGCTCGCTCGCGTACGTCTCCAACCAGTCCTGGCAGGGAATGCTCGCCCGGCTCGTCGAACCGCACGAGCCGAGTCGCGGCATCTGGGGGGCAGGGGTTCTCATACTGCTCACTGTGTGGTTCGTACGGGTCCGCCGGGCGACCGCCGCCGGTGACCATGCCGCCGCGGTCGCACTGACCGGCATACTGGCCTGTCTGATCAGCCCGGTCACCTGGGTGCACCACCTGGTGTGGCTGGTACCCGCCCTCGCGGTCCTCGCCGGCGCCGCCCTGGGCACACCCGCGGGACCGGACCGCCGCAGGCTGCTGACCTCGTCCGTCACGCTGCCGGTCGTACTTTCGAGCAGCGTCGTGTGGCTGTGGAGCGAGGACTCGTCCGGAATCGATGGCTTCCTCGGCGGCAACACATACGTGTGGATCGCGCTGGGACTGCTCGTCGCCCTACCGGTCCGGGGCCCGTCCCGGGGGCACCTCCCTCCACTGCCCCGTACCTGACGGGTCTGCGACGATGGACACATGCGCGCACGCTACGGGCTCCCCCTGAAGATCACCGCAGGAATAACGGCGGCCGGAGCCGCCGGCCTCGTCTACGCCGCGGGCATAGAAGCCCGTTCGTACCGGCTGCGAAGGGTGACGGTGCCGGTGCTGCCGCGTGGGATGCGGCCGTTGCGGGTGCTGCAGGTCTCCGACATCCACATGGTGAGCGGCCAGCGCAAGAAGCGGGCGTGGCTCCAGTCCCTGGCCGGGCTGCGCCCGGACTTCGTCGTCAACACCGGCGACAACCTCTCCGACCCGGAGGGTGTGCCGGAGGTGCTGGACGCGCTGGGTCCGCTGATGGAGATCCCCGGCGTCTACGTCTTCGGCTCCAACGACTACTACGGCCCGAAGCTCCGCAACCCGGCCCGCTACCTCATGGAAAAGGCGCAGGGCCGCCACGGCCTCAACGGCAACGCCCCGGCCGTCGGCGCCGTCCACAACCCATGGGAGGGAATGCGTGACGCGTTCGACGCGGCGGGATGGGTGGACCTGACGAACACCCGCGGCCGGCTGAAGCTCGACGGCTACAAGATCGCCTTCACCGGCCTGGACGACCCGCACATCAAGAGGGACCGTTACGACAAGGTCCTCGGCGGCCCCGAGAAGGACGCCGACCTGTCGCTGGCCGTCGTCCACGCTCCTTACCTCCGCGCCCTCGACGCCTTCACCGCCGACGGCTACCCCCTGATCCTGGCGGGCCACACCCACGGCGGGCAGCTGTGCATCCCCTTCTACGGCGCCCTGGTCACGAACTGCGACCTGGACACCGACCGGGTCAAGGGCCTGTCCAGGCACCGGGCGGAGGGGAAGGTCTCCTACCTCCACGTCTCCGCGGGCTGCGGCACGAACCGCTACACCCCGGTCCGCTTCGCCTGCCCCCCGGAAGCGACCCTTCTGACGCTGACCGCCCAGGACTGATCCGACGGGCGGGTCGCAGGCGGCTGACCGCCCGTGGCTGGTCCCAGGCGGCCGACCGCACGCGGCTGAGGTCGCCGCCGGCCCCGCGCTGCCGGGCGCCTCGGCCCGCCGAAACCGGATTTCGCCTCCGGCCGCGGGTGGGCTAAAGTAATCGATGTCGCCGGGACACCGGTTGCATCGGGGTGTAGCGCAGCTTGGCAGCGCGCTTCGTTCGGGACGAAGAGGTCGTGGGTTCAAATCCCGCCACCCCGACAGAGAAGTACCAGGTCAGCGGACCTACTGATTTCAGTAGGTCCGCTGATTTGTTGGGTGAGTGTCTAACTGAGTGCCTATCGCTTCGGGTCAGCCTTGAAGATGCCGTCCATCGCGACCGCGCCCGTCTGGATCACCGGCCGGATCTGCTTGCGGTAGACCTCCTCAGTCACGGCCGTCCCCGAGTGCCCGACCAAGCGCGAGATCTCTTCGAGCGGGACCCCGCTGTCGGACAGCAGCGACACGAAGCTGTGCCGACAGCTCCCGCGGCGTCCACTCCTTCGGATCCAGTCCGTCTGCCTGGCTCAGAGCCTGTCGGAACGCTCTCCGCACGTTGGTGGCATCGAGCTCCTTGCCAACGGCGGATGCGAAGACGAGACCGTTCTCCTGCCAGTCGTCACCGGCCGCCACGCGGTCCCAGCCCTGGCCCTCGAACTGCTGCCAGAGCGCATCCACGCACCGGACCGGGAGGGCGAGCGTTCGGCGGGACTTCCGCGTCTTGGTGTCCCCGCCGGCACGCACCGATCGCCAGACCGCGATGTACGGCGGGATGGGCGGACTCGCTTCCGGTTCGCCTTTCAGGAAGACGTGGTCCCACGTGAGCGCCCGCAGCTCTTCGGTACGGGCTCCAGTGAGCAGCGCCAGCACGATGTACGCGTGCATGGATGTTCTTTCGGCGGCACGGAGTACTGCCTCAGCCTGGGCGAGCGTCAGTGCCTTTGAGGGCCGGCCGGGCTGCCCTTTGGGGATGGAGCAGAGCTCCACGACGTTGCGCTTGACCTTGTCCCGGGCCATGGCCCGTTTCACCGAACGGTTCAGGCACGAGTGGATGCCCTGCAAGGTGCGTGTGCTGAGCGTCTTGGCCTTGCTGCTGAGCCACCTGCCGGGGCGCCGACCGGCGCCAGCTCCTTCAGCTCCAGACTCAGTACTCGGATCGACCGAAAAGCAATGCAACAGTACAAGGCCAACCTTGGCGTGATCAACGGTCGGTACGGCGAGATCGAGCGGCGGGTTCTGGCCCTCTTCGCAGAGAATCCCAGCATCAAGTCGATCCCCATGCCGGCAGCGTCGGACGTCATGATGTTGCACCTCGTCAAAGACGGCATGTTCGTACGGGGCTTGGGGCCGAGCTTGGCTCTCCTGATCCCGAACGGGAGCAATGCCGAGATTGACTTCGCCGGGGGCACGCAGGAGTTCTACACAATCACTGAGAAGGGGCGTGATCTGGTCCAACGTCTCGCGAATGCTCGCGCTTTGGCCTGAGATGGTCGGCCCGTGACCGGCTGCCCTAAAGCATGACGTTGGGGCCATGATCTTGGGGGCTCGCGCTGCCTTAAAGCGGGTGTGAGACGGTGCTAGCGGTCGTCTTCCTGGTTTGGGCTCTCGTAGCTCATGAACCAGTGTCGGTCGAAGTAGCGAGCGGTCGAGTGAGGGTGCAGCGGGTCGGTGAGCATGCGATAGATGAACTCCGCGGTCGAGCCGTCGAACCGGTCCCAATCGGTGTAGTCCTCACCTGTGACGAGGATGGGCCACCGGTCAGGATCGACGCCCTTGGTGAGCCAAAAGAACGACGTCCGCTGTTCCGTGCTCGCCCACTGCAGCAAACCGCCCGGAGCCGGATACAGGCGGTACGGCTCCCACGGACCGCTGCCATCGGCCCTGGACGTTCGAGCCCAAAACTCGTTGACCTCGGCAATGTGTTGGCTGCCGGGCGGCCCGTCGGCGATCAGGAGGCCGAGATAGCCGTCGAAGTCGCCGTATCCGAACCGCTCCACCAGCTCCTTGTAGTCACTGGGCAGCGCCGTCCCGAGCCGAGCCTCGACCGTCGCCCAATCGACCACGTCGCCTCGCTCCCGTGCCCACCCTGTGACGGCGACGACACGTTCCACCCAGGAGGCTTCCTCCATCGGCCCGTCCGTCAGCCCGTTCGGCTGCGGTATGACCCGCTCGGCAACCAGCACCACTGGCCTCACATCGCTGCCAGCCCGGACCACGCCGCAGCCGATCCATCGGTCGGCGTGCGTCCATGCGCGCATCTCGACGACTTGCTCCCCGAAGGGGGCGAGGAGCGGGGCTCCGGTTCGTTCGGTTACCGTCGGATCGGCGTACCCGTCCATGGCCAGGTTGCGCAACCGCCCGTACCGACCGCTGAGTACCTTGCCGAAGGCAGGCAGGCCAACGCCATCGTCTGCCATCAGGCACACATGCCCCTCACCGTGACCGACCTGGCCGCACACCAGGTCCCGCCGGCCCAGCGCCACTAGAGAGTGAACGGCCGCGAGCAACTCCTGTTCGTCCATGACCAGGCAGTCAAGCACGGGCCAACGACACTCCCCCGGGCTGCCTCCCTACCAAGTCGTTCGGGACGAAGCGGCCGTGCCAGATCCGTGCCAGATCGAGCGGGCAACCGCGGGAAAGTTCGGCACCCGCTTGCGGTTCGCGCCAGCTGATCCGCAAGGTTCCTTGCCCGGTCTACGTCCCAGCCCACAGAGGAGCCGCGCGGGGCGCGGAATACTGCCTTCCGGTGGATGCACGGTGGTGAAGGCTGCATGGAGTCCGCGTCAGGCCACTGAGCCGCAGGTCAGAGCTGTGATCACAACGAACGGGATCACTCTCTTCTAACCGTGCGCGGACCTTGATCGAGTAGTGAAGATTCGACCACGCTCGGGCCAGAGCGCCTTGACGCGCTGCGGGCGGTGCCGGGCTGTCGGCGTGCTTCTGAAGCGAAATCAGTCGCAGGGTGGAGACATGTCTGAGCCGCTATGTGTGATCGTCTACCCGCCCTCGCCTACGGGTGGCCGGCGCGTGCGCGTGGACGGCGAGATCTTGGGGCTCGCGTACTCGGACCGAGACCTGATCGAGTTTCTGCGGCGAGCGGGCCTAGCCGACGCTGACGACCTGGTCCTCAGCGATTCGCTGCTGATCGACTGGCGGGGCGGGGGGCCGCACGAGTACAGCGCGGCGTAGTTGCCATGCCTCCGGACAGCCTTGGCAGAGTGTGTCCGGACTGTCCGGCTGTCCGGTTAAGGCTCTGACCAGCGGATATGGGCCGGACAGCTCTGACGGCCGGTGTCCGGGCTGTCCCGTCAAAGATGGCTGCAACACCGGGGGCGGTGTTGCAGCCCGTCGGCGTAGCCGACCCCATGGGGCGTGTCGCCGGAGGCGACTCCTCTTGTGCCTCTCTGACCCCGCCGTGGACGAGACATGGACGGCAGGTCCGCGCACCGAGTGCGCTACCAGCTCCGCCGCAGGTCAGAAGGGGTACCAGCGCGCGAACGGCAGGAGTCTGTAAATCCGTCGGCGAGGCCGACCCTGGTGACCGCGGGCACCGAAGGCGACTTCCGCCATGCCTCGTCGTCGTTGTTCATTAATGACGAGGGGTCATGAGGGGAAGCACCTCGACCAAGCCTCCGGGAGGGAACTGAATGAGCAAGGACCCCGAAGCCATCCAGCATGAGGACGGCATCGTCTGGACCGAGGACATTACGCCCCTCGACTACGTGCGCGAGACCCTAGAACCCAGCGCCGGCACCCGCCGACGCCCTGTGCCATGGCGCGGTCCTGGTCGACGCGTCGGCTACTCAGTCCTCAAGCCCAAGGCGCCCAGCGACCCACCCGGAATGTTCAGCCGGAGGGTCTTCTGGGTCAAGGAACACGACCGGTCTGAGAAGCCTCAAGGCGTCTACGAGACCGGAACCCCGACAGAGGGGGTCGATCCGAGGACGGTCGAGCCAGGCGTGTGGGGCAAGCTGACCGAGCGTGCCTGGGGAGGACCGCTCTCCACGAACGAGGCACCGACCGTGGAATGAGCAAGGTACGCGCGGATGGGGTGAAGGTGAGTGTCTAACTGCGCTACAACCACCGCGTACTGCGGCGAACAATCACGGACGCCCCGGGACTGTCACCCCAGGTCAGCGGGCCTCCTGCCGCAGGCAGCCCCGGTGATCGAATTGCTTCGGGACGAAGAGGTCGTGGGTTCAAATCCCGCCACCCCGACAGCTGAAACACCAGGTCAGGCCACCTTCGCAGTAGGTGGCCTGACCTCTTTCGTCTGAGTGTCTATCTGCGTGACTACGCTTTCCCCGCCCGCTTGAAGATGCCGTCCATGACCACGGCGGTCTGGATCCGGGGCCGGATCTGCCTCCGATAGACCTTTTCGGTGACGGCTGTGCCGGAGTGACCCACGAGGCGAGAGATCTCCTCCAATGCACGCCACGGCCGGAAAGCCGCTCCGCCGACCGCGTGAGCACCGACTCGGGTCCGTTCTCAGACGGATCGGCCCAGATCAGGACCGAACAGGCAGACCGCAGGGCGAACGCCAAGGTCTGCTAGGGCGGAGGGAGCGAGGGGCGTGGAGAGCATTGCGGAGGCTGTGGGCTCGCAGATTTTGAGTGCGGTGGTTGCTGCCGTACTCACCGGCATCGGCGAACTTGTACCTCTTATTGGGGCGCTGGGTGCCGGACAGCCCCGAAGAAGTCGCCGAGGTGTTCGCCGAGGCGACCTTCCCCTGGTGGATCGCCGGCGGATACGCGATCGAGCTCGCGGTCGGTCGTGAGCTGCGTCCGCACGCCGATCTCGACGTCCTGGTCCTCCGTCGCGACCAAGCCCTCGCCCGCGACCTCCTGGTCGAATGGGACCTGTACGTAGCAGACCCACCCGGCCAAGGGCAGCTACGACCGTGGCGTTCCGGGGAGGCGTTGCCCCCACCGCTTCACGACATCTGGTATCGGCGCACGCCGGTGGCGCCCTGGTCGGTGCAGCTCATGCAGCATGAGGCTGAGGGCGACCAATCGGTCTCACGGCGCGCCCCGCAGATCCGGCTTCCTATCGAGCGGGTGGGGCGGACGAGCCCGGCTGGGGCTCCCTACCTGGCGCCCGAAGTGCAGCTCTTCTACAAGGCATAAGGCCACCCGGAACAAGGACGAGACCGACTTCGAAGCGGTGCTGCCGCTGCTGGACGCGTCGCAACGCGTCTGGCTGGCGGATGCGATCAAGGTGATCGCGCCAGACCACCCCTGGCGCCTGTGGCTTCTGTCGGCCAGCCGGACATGAGAGGCGGAACATCGTAAAGGTCGGAACTCCGGGGGGCCGGGGACATGCCGTTCACGGTCGATCGGCACCCGCCCTCGGGCCGTGTCGCGGACGCGGAGAACACCCGCCGGAATCGGAACGTGAGCGCTTGGCTACGCCGAGAACAAGTCCCATTTACCGAAGCGTTTCCTTGATTCCCGAGAACGGGCATCGTTGATGTGACATTCGCCACCAGCGGCCCCGCTTCGCTGGTCCACGGGCCGGCGATTGAGAAGTAAGGGCCTACCGGCAGCCTTGGGCATTGCAGATACCCAAGAAGGGTTATAGATTGGATCACCGCTGTACGCGGGCGCACCGGACCGTGCGAGCCGTGCGCCTGTGAGGTTCCACAAGGTATTTATGGCACTGCATATGAAAAGGTGTTGCGGCCTGACCAGCCGCGAAACCTGACGGGGATTCGACTATTCTCGGGGAATTCTGTGGCCGCCACCCGGAAGCAAGTACGTTCCGGGCCGTGAGTCGCGGAGTGACCTGGAATGCACCCTCCCCTTCATGTGCCTGTGCAATGGGGGAAGTCATGTCAACTTGGCAAGAATGTCGAATTCGAGCGACGCGGCCGCGCAGGCGACTTCATGTCGCCACGACGCCGAGAACCGCAGAATTCTGTCGGGTGAGATCCCTCGGCTGGGCGTGCCACAGATGAAGCGCTACTGATTCGCGGACGTGGTCACGGCCGGAGACTGACCAATTCCCTGCGGTTCACCACTCGCGCTTCTGTCACAGCCATGGCCGGCGCAGGCCCCACGGGAAGCCCAGGCGGTCCCGGCTGCCCTCCGTGTCAGATTCCGTCGCGTCACATCCTCTCCCGGTCCCGGCGGTCACCCGGCCCGGTGGAACGGTGGCGATGTTCCGTCGACGCACGCCTCCAGTGGGCGGCACGCGCTCGCTGGAGGCACATCCGTCGCTGACCAACTTGTCGTCCCTGAAATTATGCAGCGTATGAGGGGAAATCCACACTATGCTGTTGCAACTTCCTTTAACCGTCGGCCTGATCACCACGACACTCCTGGGCTCCTACGATCCGATGCCCTCCGCAATGCCGCTGCGGCGGGGAATCTCGAGAGAAGCCGCGATCGCCGCAGAGAACACCGATGAACGCGCATTGACCGCTTCGGTGCGCACCGGGCTGCGCAGCCCGGTGCGCGCATTGCAAGGCCGCTCGACAAAACCACCGGTAACTTCCCCGACGCCGCGTGCCCCGCTACTGAGAAGCGATATGGCCCTACTTCCTCAAAGCATGGGCGAACTTTTCCAGAAGTATGCTCGGATGGCCGACCGGGAACTGCTGATGATGGTTCCGGACCTCCCCGGGACCATTCGTCCGGACGATCCGCGCTCCGGATTCCAGTTCCCTCAGAAGCACCCTGGTTTCCATGCGCGGCTGCTGTACGACAGTGGAGTTCTGAGCCGGGCGCCGAGCAGAAGACGGCCGGGGGCGGAGGTCGCCACGGTGGAACGTTCTGTGGAGGCGGAGGTGAGAGTGTCGGCCCGGGTTCCCGGGTGGCTTGTCATCCTCGACCGGCGCATCGCCCTGGTTCCTGCTGACCAGCAGAATCCGTGCGGCGGGACGATGCTGATCCGCAACCCTGTGGTGGTCAGCAATATGCGTTCCGTCTTCGGCTCCATGTGGCAGCCCGCCGTCCCGCTGAGCGCGACCGCGACTACCGTGCTGCACAACAAGCACCGGGAGGTTCTGCGCCTGATGAGCGGCGGTCTGACCGACAGCGCGGGAGCGCGGACGCTGAACATCTCGCTGCGCACCTACCGGCGTCATGTCGCGGACATCATGAGCAAGCTCGGCGTCGAGAGCCGGTTCCAGGCGGGCGCCGCAGCCCACCGCCTCGGCTGGCTGCGCTGAGCAGCACGGGCGACCGCGGAGCGGCCGCGGCCGGGAACCGCGTGCGGGCCTGCAGAGTCGGCCGGCCCGCACGCGCTTCCCGTGCCCTGTCGGGGAGGTGCCGGGCACGCCTGCCGAGGTACCGGGAGGGGCAGGGATGCGCGCGTCACTGCTCGGGGAAGAGCCACCGGTAGGCGCCGTCGGCACGGAACACGGGGGCGTGATGGGGCGACTGCCACTCAAACGGGATGTCGTCCCCTCCCTCCCGCCGTACCGTCCCGGTGATGTCGTAGTCGGGGTGCCGGAGATCGTCGCTGAGCTGCCGACGGAAGACCACGTCGAGGACGTCACCCTGCCGTACCTCGACGCCGCCGAGGAACAGCGGGACATAGAGCGGCAGCCAGCTGGTGTCCATGCGCAGCGCATCCAGAGCCACCCCGCCCTTCCTGGCCTGGAGCAGCGGCCACAGAACGAGCCCCGTCAGCAGTTCGTCCCGGTTGACCGTGAGGCTGATGCGGTCCTCGCCTTCGGTGGACAGGTCTCCGTTGAAAGCGAGTTCCTCCACTTCGGAGCTCTCGGTCACCAGGGTCTCCTGGACCGGCCCGTCCAGGCTCAGCCGGACGTCGAAGGGGTGCCCGACCGCGTCGAAGATGCGCCCGACTGTCTCCACGCCGTCCGGATCCAGCAGGATGCCGTCCGGGAAGTGGGCGACGAGCGAGGCCCCCGCGATGCCCGTGGTGCAGCGGTGCGGGATGGATATCCCGGTCTTCTCCATGAAGCGCTGCCGGGCGTCCTGGATGGACGCGGCGGCGCCCTCGGACCCGCCGATCGTGCCGATGATCTCGGACACGCACACATCGATGTTCTCCGGCAGCTCGATTTCCTTCGAGCTGCCGGTCACGACGGTGATCGTGTCGCCCAGTTGGGCCTCTTCGACCGTCTTCGCCGCAGCCTCCGCCCACTCCGGCAGCACCTCGACCGCGTACACCTTCTTCGCGCCCGCCTGGGCCGCCGCGACGGCCCAGTTGGCGTCCCTGCCGGTTCCGATGTCGAGCACCGTGCGACCCGGCACGTACCTCTCGATGGCCTCCATGTAGGCGGCGTCGCACCACATGTCGTCGTTCATCACGTCATAGGTGTCGTCGTTGTAGACCGGGTACTCGCCCTCGCTCGGGAAGATCCTTATCCCCTCCTCCCGGACGGAATACCCGGTCCGCAGGACCATGTCGTGTGTGCCGTTCCGCAGCTTCGTGAGTTCCTCGTCAGCCATCGCTGTCTTCTTCTCCTCGCTTCAGTCTTCTGAGCCGAGCGTCCGAACGCCCGGAACCCGGTCTCCGGGAGTCGCCGTGCCGTCGCCGGAGAGCACGCCGTTCTCCGTGCGTCCGTGGGGGTGGGGGACGACGCTGAGCACCGCGGCGTTCTCCGGAGCACCGCACTGGCGCATCTGTTCCGCCCCGTAGTAGTCGGCGCCGAAGACCGCGGCGTGCATGCTCTCCCGGCGCACCGCCGCCACCAGGGCGTCCTGTTCGGGGTGCGGCGCCGCGGTGAGGATCCAGCGGGTGTCCCGCGGGTCCCACAGGCCGATCGCGACGACGTCCTCGATCGCTGCCGGAGCCGGTGCGGCAAGCAGGATCCCGTCGGCCTTCTCCTCATCGCAGAGCACGACGGCCGGCTCGCTGTTCAGCCGCTCGCGCAACTCGGGCGACCCACCACGCAGATGCAGGGGCAGCGCTCCGTCCGCTCCCGAGACCCTGCGCAGCGTCTCGTGCAGGAGCAGCCGTTCCTCCGGTACCGGATGGCTCTCCGTCTGCCCGGGGAACGCCGGCGCCGGGTCGCCGGTCCGGGCGTTCACCCAGCGCGCCAGCACGTCGTCGTAGGTGGTGGGCCACCGGGGGGAGAACCAGGAGCGCCAGTGCTCGGCCGCGGCGAGCTGCCTGCTCTCCTCGATCCAGTTCCTGGTCTCCGTCGTGTCGAAGGCGGACAGTTCCCGCAGGTCATCGTCGGTGAACACCTGCTCGCTGGCGACCCGGTTGATCTCCTTCGAACGCGCCTGCCGCACGCTGCGGTACTTGAAATGCCGGATGAACAGGTCCGGGGGCGACGTCTCACAGGCCCCGGGCAGATCGATCCGGTGCTTCCCCCCGTACACCTTGGCGCCGGGGGTGTAGCGGCTGACCACCTTGCTGGGCTCGTCGCCGAAGCCGATGGAGCCCGTCGTGGCTCGGAGGAAGGAGTAGGTCCCCCCGTCCGACTCGAGTGTGTCCTGGAACATCTGCCGTTGCGGCAGTCTGATCAGGTTGAACCGGGGGTCGAGGCGCTCCAGCAGGTGCTTCGCGCCGTGCGGGAAGTACACGTACTCGTCGCAGTCCAGGAAGAACAGCCAGCGCGCGCCGGAGTGCTCTCCGGCCCAGTGGTAGTGCTCGGTGAGGTAGCGGTCGTAGCCCACTCGGTGGTCGGACCTCAGGTGGACCGGTAACCCTTCGTCCGCCAGGGCCAGAAGGATCTCGATCGTGCGGTCGGTGCTTTTGTTGTCGACGACGTAGACCGCGTCGAAGCCCATGTCCAGGTGAAACCGGACGAAGGCCTCGATGGCGTCCTCCTCGTCCTTGCAGACGGAGAGGACGACATCCGGTCCAGCCGCGGCCGCGGCAGTCATCGGACGCGCCCCTTGAGGTCGATGAAGGAATCGTCGATCACCAGAGCGTCCAGGCCGAGTTCGATGACGTCCTCGACGACCTGTCCGAGATCGTGGGCGATGGTACGGCCCGGTGCGTTCAGGCTGGTGTTCAGCAGCACAGGGTCCCCGCAGAGCCGGCCGAGTTCTTGGCAGACCCCGTACAGGAACGGGTCGCTGTCCGGGTCGACGCACTGCGGCCTGGCGACCCCGTCCGGACCGGTCACCGAGGTCAGCCGGCCCCGGAACTCCGGCCGGACGCGGTACGAGTCCAGCATGTACCGGGACGCCGGGGACGCCTCCTCCCCGAAGTAGCGCGGGAACTCCTCGCGCGGCAGCAGCGGGGCGAACGGCCGGTACCACTCGCGCTTCTTGACGTGATCGTTCAGCCGGTCGCGCATCGCGGGGTCGTTGGCCCTGGCCAGCAGCGACCTGTGGCCGAGCGCCCGGGGACCGGCCTCGGCCCCGCCCCTGGCCAGCGCCACCAGACCGCCGGAGGCGATGATCCCGGCGACGTCCGCCGGTGTGGCGGGGGTCGCCCCGTAGCCCGCCTCCACGGCGGCGGCCACGCTGACATGGTCCTCGGTGTGCTCCGGTACTCCGGACCAGCCGAGCCCCCCGGGCCACCGCATCCCCGACTTGAGGCCGGCCCACACCGCGCCGCCGACGAACTGCGACGCGTCGTGAGCGAAGGGCGGGATGAACACCGGCAGCCCGGCGACCTCGCGTACGTCCCGGTTGGACACTACGGACAGGGCACAGCCGCCGCCGTAGATCACTCCCACCGGCTCGTCGGTGATTCCGGCGGCCCGGATCGCCTTACGGGTCCGTGCGACGCCCTCCCTCACCTGCTCGATGAAGTGGTGGGTGAAGAGCTCCTGCGCCGACGCCGCCAGGTCGAGCGTCGCGGAGAGCTCGTGGTTGCGGGGCGAGCCGCCGAGGTACTCCGCGATGGCGGCCGGCGCCTCGTCGGCGGAGCCGAGGCAGTATCCGTTCCAGGTCTCCACGTCGGGGTCGAAGGACTTCTGGGCAACGTGCTCCAGCTGGCGCACGTGCTTCAGCTTCGCCGAGCCCCAGGCCGAGAGACCCATGAGCTTGCCGCAGTTGCTCAGATCTCCCGAGCCGTAGAAGATCCGGCCGAAGAGGTCGCCGAACACCGCCCCGTTGAACCACCGCTCCGACGACACCGGAGTCAGCTCCACGGGACGCGGCGTCTCCAGCGGCTTGCGCAGGTCGATCCAGCCGAAGCGGGGCTGCTCGGCGTCGAAGACGATCGAGAGGTAGATCCCGGGACCGGCCAGCGGCAACGTGGTCCCGGCGAGCACATGGAAGTAGCCGTGCAGGTCCGGCTGGGGGATGACGCGTACGGTGCGGCCGTCGAGAGTCATATGGGACGGGCCGCTGCGCACCGCGCCGTAGCGCTCCGTGAACAGCTCCTTCACCAGCTCGGGGCGGGGCGCGGTGACGGATTCGAGCTGCTCCAGCGGCAGCCGGTCGAAGCAGGCGCCGACCAGTTCCGGCAGCCAGCCCTCCTGGTTCTTGATGCGGGTGATGCGTTCGAACTCGGTGTATCCGACGACGCCCTGCTCATCCACGGCGGCGAAGCCGGCATTGTGGTCGTCGTACAGCCCTACATGGACTCCCATGGACGTGACTCCTCCGCGGTTCAGATGAGGTGTTGGCCGGTCAGCTCGCCGAACTCGGCAAGCAGGATTCCGGCGACGAGGCGCACCGTGCTGTCCGGGATCTCATTGGAGATCGGAACGCTGATCAGCCGGTCCGCTATCTGCTCGGTGACGGGCAGGTCCTCGGCGGGCAGATGCGCGTAGGCACGCATCCGGTGCAGCGGCCGGTAGTAGGGCCGGGTCTCCACGCGGTACGCCGCCAGCCTCGCGACGAGCTGCTCCGTCACCTCGACCGAGGGCGTCACCACGGAGATGTCCTTCCACGTGGGCTCGGAGCGGGCGTCGACGGGCCCCACCACGCGCAGTCCCTGCCCCGTGTCCAGCAGCTTCCGGTAGAGCGCCGCCGAGTCCCGGCGGCGGGTCAGCCAGGAGTCCAGGCAGCGCATTCCGGCCAACGCTGTGGCCGCCGCCAGCTCGGGCATGCGGCCGTTGACGCCTCCGGCGTCGACGCACTCGTAGTTCTCCCCGAGCCCGTACCGCCCCAGCCCCCTCAGCTGCTGGGCCAGTTCCTCGTTGCGGCAGGCGATGGCGCCGCCCTCTCCGCTGGTGAGCACCTTGGTGCCACTGAGGCTGAACACCTCCATGTCGCCGAAGGAGCCGATCCTGCGGCCGTCGATGGTCGCTCCGAGGGCCGCGGCCGCATCGCTGACGAGCATGACTCCGTGCCGCTCCGCCAGCTTCTCCAGCGCCGGCATGTCCGCGGGAATACCGTGCGAGTGCACCGGCACCATGGCTGCGGTCGCGGGGCCGATCCGCCGTTCGGCCAGCTCCGGCGTGAGGCCGAGCGACACCGGGTCGACGTCGCAGAAGACCGGTTCGAGACCGGCGCGCAGAATCGCGTTCACCGTGGAGGGGAAGGTGTAGCTGGGAACCACCACCTCGCGACGTCCCGGCATGGCGCGCCGTACCGCGGTGAAGGCCATACCCAGGGCGGTGTCCCCGCTGGCGGTGGCGATGACGTGGTCGACGCCCAGATACTCGGCGAGCACGCTCTCCAACTCACGGCTGTAGGGACCGAAGTTGGACACGTAACGGGATTCCGCGATCCGGTCGACAGCGGCGTGCAGCTCTTCGACGGGCGGCAGGCTCGGCAGGGAGACCTGGACGCGGCGCGCGTTCCTGCCACCGTGGTCGATGGCCTGTTCCGCGCCGATGCTCGTGAACCGCGCACCGGCGTCGCGCATGGCGACCCACTTCCCGTGGTCGGGGTCGGCGCCGGCACCGCCCGCGGGGACGCCGGTCTCCCGCCATACCGCCCGGTACGC
The DNA here is from genome assembly GCF_056835925.1 of Streptomyces sp. WAC00040. Lineage (NCBI taxonomy): Bacteria > Bacillati > Actinomycetota > Actinomycetes > Kitasatosporales > Streptomycetaceae > Streptomyces > Streptomyces sp. WAC00040. The sequence goes on along the minus strand of NZ_JAKQZE010000001.1, from coordinate 1,965,166 downwards.
CACCGAGCAGGCGGAAAAGACCGGTTCCTTGCCGAACTGCCCCCGCGTCTTCGAGGACTCCCAGTCGAGGTACTCCGTCGTCTCGCGCCCCAGATTCGGGTCGACCGTGCGCACCCTGCCGTACACGAGGTCGGCGTCGGTGCTCGTCAGTGCCGCTATGCAGTCGTCGAGGTGGTTCGGCAGGAATTCGCCGTCCTCGTCGAGCAGCGCCAGGACCTCGCCCCGGGCCACCTCCTCGGCCCGGCGCCTGCTCGTGGCGAGCGCGTCAGCGGCGTCCTGGCCGCCTTCCGCCGGAGCTGCCCCCTCCGGGAACGCCTCGTGACAGCGGATACGCGAATCACCGAAGGAGCCGACCACCCGCGCCGTCCGCCCGCCGTCGGGAACGGTGTTCACGACGATGAGCTCCCAGTGGGGGTAGCTCTGCGCGAGGACGGAGGGTATCGCCCTCTCGGCCAGCAGATGGGACCGTCCCGAGCTGCTGAGCAGCACGCTCACCAACGAGTCGAAATTTGTCATCCGGCCGTCTCCCTCATCGGTCGGTACTGCTTCTGGCATGGCGCCGCAGTTCGGCGTCCACGGCGCCCTCGTCCACCAGCGTCATGACGGCAGCGGCCCGGTTCTGGGGCGCGCCCAGCGCCTCGTCCAGGGACGTGAAGCGGCTGCCGATGTCCTTCACGGTCGCCGCGACGGCGGCTCCGAAGTCCTCGTCCAGGCGGATTCCCAGCGCACGCAGCTTGCCGTTGTCGACGATGTAGTCGCGCGCGTCGGTCATGACCGCCTCGCTGATCACCGGAACGTCGAGCAGGTCGGTCACGTGCGCGGCGATGTCCCTCATCTGCACGGCGCCCTGCTCGCCGGCCACGTTGAATATCTCGCCGGCGGCTTCTCGGAGCGTGACGAGAATGCCCTCGATGGCCGTCGCGATCTCCCTCACATGCACCATGGGGCGCCGCTGCAGCCCGTTGCCGTGCACCACTACCTCCCGGTCGAAGACTCCGCAGGTGGCCATGCGGTTGACCACCAGATCGGTGCGCATGCTGGGCGAGGGCCCGTACGCCGTGCCGAAACGCAGCACCACCGGCTGGAAACCAGCGCCGTGGTGGGCCAGAATGCGCCGCTCCGCGCCGAGCTTCGTCTGTGCGTAGCGGCTCAGCGGCGCCGGCTCGTCGTTCTCCGCGCGGGCCTCCTCGGCCCGCCCGTACACACTGCAGCTAGAAGCGAAGAGGAAACTGCGCACCCCCGCCTGCTTCGCGGTGGCGGCCAGCCGGCCCGCAGCCATCTCGTTGACGGAATGGGCCGCCTCCGGCTGAAGGTTGGCGCATGCGTCGTTGGACAGACCGGCCAGATGCACCACGCAGTCGAAGCCGATCAGATCGGTGACGGTGATGTCGCGGACGTCCTGGAACAGATGGCCCGCGGCGTGGTCGCCGTCAGCCATGCGGTCCTGGAACAGCCCGATGTCGAGCGATGTCACCTCGTGGCCCGCACGCTCCAGACTCGGCCCGACGACCTGGCCGATATAGCCGAGCGCACCCGTCAGCAGAATCCTCATGACCTCACCCGTTCGCTCATCACGCTCGCCGCCATCTCGGCCACGTCCCCGTCGCCGAAGGTGTGCGCCGGGCTCGCGCAGAGCTCTGCCGCGATGTCCGCGAGTTCCCGTGGATCCAGCTCCGACAGGCTGCTGTGTCCGGCCCGCAGGCTGTCCGCCATCACCTCGCGGTCGGGCCCGGGGAATCTGTCGAGGACGGTGTAGGCCAGCTCGTAGAGGAAGTGGCGCCGGTGCAGGGCGCCGGACCAGAACTGCTCGGTCCGCAGCGTCCGCTCCGCCTCCTCCACCCAGGTGACGGCGGGCAGTTCGTGCAGGCACCGGAGGAACCCCTCGGCCAGTACGTCGCCGACCTCCTCCGCGGCGGCCCGCAGGCCGCTGCCGCCGGCGCCCGTGCCGACCTCCACCTGACGTACGTCGCCGAGCCGCCCGATCTCATGGCGGCACAGCGCGGGCCACATGAAGAACCAGTCCTCGTTGTAGATGTCAGGGAACACGCCGTCGTACGTCGTCCGGGTGGCCAGACAGCTGCCCGAGATGAACGGGGCGACGAGGCCGGCGTGACCCATCACCTTGTAGAGCATCGAATGGTCGGCGACTCCGACGGACGGGCGGGCCACCACGGTGTACCGGCTGAGCGCGGCCACCATCGCCTCCAGGTCGTCCGCGGTCACCTCGACGTCGTCGTCGAGGAAAACGACCGCCTGGTAGCCGCCCGATCTCCCCATCGCCAGACCGACGTTGCGCTTGGCCGACAGGTCAGGATGAGGAGTGCCGAAGGATCGGCCCACGTTCGGGTACGGGCCTGTCCGCCGCATCAGTCCCGGGCGCTCGGAGAGGTCGGAGGGCAGGTCCTCCGGCGCGGTCGCGAGCACTGCCACGTCGTAGCCGGCGGGCAGTACCGCGACCTGGCGGCGCACGCGTTCCCGGCGGCCCTTCGTCGGTACGACGACCAGCACCCGCTGTGGCCCCGTGCCCCGGACGGCCGCCGCCGCGGTGGCGTCGCTCAGCAGCGCCCTATGGTCCGGGAGGGCGGCTGTGGTAGTCACGGCCATCACATCTCACCGTTGCTTCGCTTGATGATCGATTCCATAGCTCCTCCGTGGTGGGCGGCCCGGTGCGCGCGCCGCACCGGCGAAAGCGCGTCACATCAGCGCAATCCCGTAGGAGAACCGGTTGAGGTGCATGACCATGCAGGAAAGCAGCGCACCGCTCTTGAAGTACTCGTCGATGTTCACCAGAACGACTTCGAAGCCCTGCTGTCCTGCTATCCGTTCCAGCGTGTCCAGCTTCTGCTTCTCTTCCTGATAGGCGTCGGTTCCGGCCTTCAGGTCCGCCAGACAAGAGGAGTTGATGATGGTTTTTCCGGACCGCACCGAATTGCAGATCCCGGAGTAGGCCGCCGCTTCGGGGACGTCGATTACCTCCGTGTGCTTCTCCATCTCGGCGAGGTCCGACTTGCTGTATGCGGCGGTGTGCACGAGTGTGGAATGCTCGGTGATGGGGAAGATGCTGCAGTCCAGGTGGTACAGATGCGCGTCGGTCATCTCGACCTTCACCACGCGCATGCCGTACTCCCGCTCCATCCACTCGTAGGCTTCGCGCTGCGAGCGCTGCCCGTAGCCGCCTATGTAGACGTTGTCGTGCAGATGCTTGAGATCGGCCTCGCCCTCGAACTTGAACGGGGAGACAGTGGGCCGGTAGCCCATGGAGCGGAAGAAGTCCACACCCACCTGGGTTTCCCCGCGCCGCGGCTCCGAGGTGAAATTCGAGATGATCACGTCGCGTCCGCCCGGCAAATGGGTCGGCACGATTCCCAGGTTCGCCGTGTAGACCAGGTCCTGGAGACCCGTCGTGCGCGGTGTCGGCAGCACATACACCAGAGCGCCCGCGCTCAGTACCGAGAAGACCTCGAGGAACTGCACCATCGCCCGACTGCGGTTGATCTCACGGTCGCCCTCGGCGAGTTCCTCCATCCATACGTTGTTGGGCACCTCTGCCGAGAGTGAGAACGGCGCGTTGACCAGAAAGGCCGGATAATCGAGATGGCTCGGGTTGGCGATCTCCTGCGGGGCCGCCTCGACCGCCGTCGACGTGCCTGCTGTGTCCGTCACATGTCCTCCGTCATCACTTGAAGCCGTCCGTTCCTTTGTGGTGCACGCGGATCAGCGGGTCGAGCCCGGCCTTGACATGCCAGCCGTCGGGTTGCAGAACTTCCAGCTCGTACCGGTCGGACAGGGGCACGACCAGCTCCACCTGCGACCCGTATCTGATCTGCGAGAACCGCTCCCCCTGCCGGTACGGCGAGTTCTGCTTGAGCCGGTAGGGCAGAATGCAGTCCACGTCGTAATCGGCGATCTGGAGCATGTGATAGCTGCCGCCGAGCCGCGGCGAGTGAACCGTGGAGACCATCCGCTGGTTCTGCCGCAGATACGCCGTGGTGCTCAGATCGATGCGGAGATCGTCGAGTATCGAGTTCTCCATGGCGATCATCGGCAGGTTGTACGTGGCGATCGGGTCGAGCAGCCGGTACTTGAGACAACCGGAATAAGGGATCCGGTTGGTGTGCACGTCGAAGAAGGTCATGAAAATGCCGATGACCAGGCTCTCCTGCTGATAATCCGGATCCCGAAGCGCCTGCCGCAGCGTGTAGTCGACGCTCTTGAGGTCGATGACCTGCTCGTCCGGCTTCACCTTCCGCTGGTAGAGGATGATGCCGTCCGCCGGCGCATAGAAGAACCGCGGATCGACGTACCGCGGCCGTCGCGGGTCGCGGAAGAAGTGGTTCTCAGCCAGCCATTGGGGCGACTTGTCGCTCAGCTCTTTGACCTCGTCCGACACCCACTCTTCGATGCTCTGCGCCATATCGCCCTTTGCATGGTCGATTGCTGGAGAAGAAGTCCACGATCACCCCGGTGAACTCCGGGGTCCCGGCGAACGGTCCCGAATGGACCCCGGAGGTTCGTCCCGTGAATCCGCGCATCCGCCTGCCGCCCCATCACGTTCTCCGGGCGACGAACCCCATGTCAAAGACCTGGCAGCAAGGTGCCATCGGTGGTGACGGAGCACCTGGTGTCCAGGTAGAACCGGTTGACGTCGAGTACTCGCGAACACTGTGCGGTGAACTTCCCATTCCGCGCAGCCACCACTGTGAAGAGGCAGGAAGTTGGGACATGGCGCAGTCACTGGAAGAGTGGGTGGAGAACGAGGTTCTGCAGCTCGATGACCGGTCGCCCGCATGGCTGTCCGACGTTTACTTCTTCCGCGACCCGCGACGGCCTCGAACCGTTGATTCCTCGTACTTCTTCTCGCCCGCGGACGGCGTCATTCTCTACCAGCGGACCGTCAAGCCGGACGAGCCGATCCTCGATATCAAGGGCGAGTCGTACAGTCTCCGAGACGCGCTGCGCGAGCCGGAATACAACCGTGAGAGCCTGGTCATCGGGATCTTCATGACGTTCTTCGACGTACACGTCAACCGGGTCCCGTACCGCGGCACTCTGTCCTACCGGGAGCTGCCCCCGATCCACACGTACAACCGGCCGATGCTGGACGTGGAGAACCGGCTGCTCTACGACCTGCGGATCGACCTGTCCGAGGCCGGCTATCTGCGCCCCAACCAGCGGATGGTGAATCGGATCTACGCACCGGCCCTCGGGGAGACCTACCGGCTGCTTCAGATCGCCGACTACGACGTCAGCTGCATCACGCCCTTCCGGCTCCAGCAGAACATCCCGGTACAGCAGGGCGCCCGCTTCTCTCAGATCCGGTACGGCTCCCAGGTGGACCTGGTGATCCCGCTGTCCGATCGCTATCGACTGACTCCGGTGCACCGGGAGTCGGACCACGTGAAAGCCGGCCTCGACAGGCTGGTGCACGTCGCGCACCAGCCAGCGGGTTCCCACGCCGTACGGAAGGAGGAGAGGCCGGCATGAGCACGCCCGCCCTGCGGTTGCCCCCTCAGTACCGAGCCAGGTCGCTGACGGCTGACGACGCCGACGTCTGGCACGCGCTGATGGAGGAGTCGGAGCGGACCGACGGGGCGAGCGCCAATTTCTACCCGGAGGAATTCGTGGAGGCCGCACTGGACGGCCGGCTCGACCCGGTGAGCGACTCCGTCGGCGTCTTCACCGACGACGGCGTGCTGGCCGGTTTCGGCGTCGTCCACGCGAAGCTCAGCTGGGACGGCGCCCACCGCGTGGTCCTGGAAGGCGGAGTGGCCCCCGGCCACCGGCGCAAGGGGATCGGTACGCAACTGATGCAGTGGTCCTGCGGGCGCGCACGTGAACGCCAGGCGGCCCTCTCCAGCGGGCGGCAGTCGTCGGCCACCGTGTGGTCGCTGGAGGAGAACACGGATCTGCGGTCGCTCGCCAAGGCACAGGGGTTCCAGCCCACCCGCTGGTGGTACGAGGTGTCCTGTCAGCTGGACGAGGTGTCAGCGCTGGAGATTCCGGAGCTGCCCTCGGGCTTCACTCTGCGCACGGTGCGGCCCACGGACATGGCGGGGCTGCGCGAGGTGCACAACGCCAGTTTCAACGGTCAGTGGGAGGACGGTGCGGTATCTCCGGAGCGGTGGAAGCAGGATTTCGAGAATGACCCCATGTTCCGACCCGGACTCTCGTACCTCGTACTCGACCCGACCGGCGCGATCGTCTCGTACGTCCTCACCCAGGCGAACGAGTGGAAGAGCGACCGATCGACGCAGCGCGAACTGCGCATCAACTACCTGGGAACTCCGCCCGGGTGGCGGGGGCGGGGATTCTTCAGGCATCTGACCGCGGCTGTGGACCAGGCCGCCAGACGCGAGGGGTACGACCACCTGGGGTTCACAGTCGACTCCGGCAACCCCACGGGCGCACTCAAGGTCTTCGAACGGGCCGGCATGTTCGACTGGGACCGAGACTACTGGGAATGCTGGGTCTGCTACACGTCTGCTTTCCATGGAGCAGCGGGGTAACTCCGGCGAAAGGCCGGTCACCCGGCTGCTGCGGGGCAGTGGATCCGGTGGCTCTGAAAGGAACGTAGACGGTGAGTGTCACGGAACCAGAGGTTCCGGAGCCGAGCATACTGCGCCGCATCTATCGCCAGTACCGCCGCAAGGTGTGTCTGACGTATGCACTGGTCGTACTGGAGGAACTCTGCAATCTGCTCTACCCGTTCGCCATCGGTGTGGCCATCAACGGTCTGCTGCAAGGCGATGAGACGAGCATCATTCCGTTCGTGGCGATCTGGGCCCTGCACGCGGTGACGGGCATGGTGCGGCACCTGTACGACACCCGCGTCTTCACGGGCATGTACGCGCAGCTCGCCGGCGACGTGGTCGTCGAGCAGCGGAAGCGGAACCTGCCGGCCTCGGTCGTGGTGGCCAGGTCGACGCTGTCCCGGGAGTTCGTGGTCTTCGCCGAGACGCATGTCCCCGGTATGGTCTCCGGGCTCCTCGCCATCGTGGGCTCGCTGTTCATGCTGTTCACCTACAGCGTGCGCAGCGCGGTCTACTGCGTACTGCTGATCGTGCCGATCGTGGCGGTCAACTGGTGGTTCACCCGGCGCTCCTACCTGCTCAACCGGGAGCTGAACGGCCAGCAGGAGCGGGAGGTGCACATCCTCACCTCCCAGCCCGAGCCCGCGGTGCGTCGGCACTACAGCCTGCTGCGGAAGTGGGAGGTGAAGCTCTCCGACGCCGAGGCGAAGAACTGGGGAGTGCTGGAGATCTTCGTCATCGCGCTCTGCGTTCTGGTGTTCTTCCAGGCGACCGACTCGCCCGAGGCGCAGGCCGGAACCATCTTCGCGGTCATCTCCTACGTCCGCACCTACACCGAGAGCCTGGACCAGCTGCCGTCCATCATTCAGGACCTCACCCGTCTCGTGGACATCGCACGCAGAATCTCGCCGGGCGCCGAGGACACCCCAGATGTGGCCGAGGAGGAAGCCGTGCCCGATCAGAAGGGAGGAAGGAATCCCATATGACCACGTCGGAACCCTTGGTCAGCGTCCTCATGCCCTGTTACAACCGGCCTTATCTGATGACGCACCGGTCGATCCCCTCGGTTCTGGAGCAGACGTACCGGAACTGGGAGCTGATCGTCGTCAGCGACGGCCTGGACAACCACGCTGTTCGCGCTGCGGCGTGCGGAATCGGCGACAGCCGGATCAGATACGCGGAGATCCCCAGGCCCGACTATTCGGGGCTCGATCGCACCGGGCGCTGGTTCATCGCGGGCGCCGCCGCGCGGAACCGCGCCGAGGAACTGGCGGAAGGCGAGATCATCGCCCTGTTGGACGACGACGACGCCTTCCTTCCGAACCATCTGGCGGACTGCGTCCGCCTGCTGACCGAGACCGGCGCCGACCTGGCCTACGGCCTGGTGCGTCTCCACGACGTCAACTCCGGCGCGGAGTCGGACTATTACCACCCATGGGACGCCCCCGGCACGCTGGACGCCTTTCTCGCCGAGAACGTGCTCTACACGCCGACCGTCGCCTACCGCGCGAAGTGGAAGCAGCCGCCCTATCCCACCGACGGGAAGCGGGCCGCCGACCACGGCAAGTGGCTGGCGATGCACCGGGCCGGCGCGCGGTTCGTCGGCACGGCGTCCGCCCAGGCCGTCTACTACGGGGACAGTTTCGACGGAGTCCTGCGCATCTCCCCGCCCCCGAAGACCGTCGCCGCGAAGCCCGCCCCCGAAGGCGACGGCCACGCGACCACTCTGCGTGATCTCTCGCGCACGGCGGAGCTCGAATCCGCCCTCGCCCACTATCTCGGCGTCCCCGAGACGGTGGCCCTACCGGACGGCGACACCGGGCTCGACCTGGTGCTGCGCGTCCTGCGCGACCGCTGCCCCGACAGGACCGAGGTGGTGGTCCCCAGCTGTGCCCCGCACAGCGCGGCCGAGGCGGTGGTGCGCTCCGGCCTCACCCCCGTGTTCTGCGATGTGGACGCGGGGACGCTGACCGTCACCGCTGCGACCGCCGAGCCGGCGACGACCCGGGGGACGCTCGCCCTGCTCCCGGTCCACCTACACGGCATTCCCTGTGACATGAGCGAGCTGCGCGAACTCGCCGACGCACACGGGGCGTTCCTGGTCGCGGATGCGAGGACGGCGCTGGGCTCGACGACCGGCGGCGTGCGGACAGGCTCCCTCGGCGACGCGGAGGTGTTCGGCTTCGGCCCCGGCACGCCGCTGGGCTGTGGGCCGGGCGGCGTGATCGCCCTCCGGGACCCCGCGTGGGCCACCGCGCTCCGGCACCTTGTACGCCTCGGGCCGGACGGCGGACGCCCTGACCCAGGTTCCCCCGGGTGTCTGGCGGAGCCCGACGCCGCGCAGGTGCTGGCCGCGCTGCCGTTGCTGGACGCCGAGGTGAGCGCCCGGCAGCGGTCGGTCGAGCTGTACCGGAAGCTGCTCGCGGACGTGCCGGGGCTCCGACTTGTCGGGCCCCGTTCCGGTGAGTCGGCGCCGGCGTGGGCGGAGGTACCACTGATGGCTGCCTCCGCTTCCCAGGCGGAACGGCTCACCCGCCGGCTGGCCGACCACCGGATCGAGTCCGGCACGTATCACCGGCCGCTGCACCTCTCGGCCCCCTACGCCCGTTACGCCGCGCAGCCGCTGCCGGTCGCCGCGGCCGCCGCAGGGCGAATCGTCGACGTTCCGGTCAGCGGCGTCATCCCGGACACGTCGGTGGAACTCGTGGTAGGCGTGGCGCGCGAGACGCTCGCCGGGACCGGGAAAGGGGTACCGGGGTGACCACGGCACACAGGCTGGAGCGGCTCGTGGTGCTCGGCGCCGGAGGGCACGCCCGTGAACTCATCGACGCCGTCCACGCGGTCAACGCCGTGCGGCCCACCTGGGACCTGCTCGGCGTCCTGGACGACGGCGATCGCCCCACCGAGCCGGGGCCGAAGGTCAGAGCGCCCTTCCTCGGCCCGACCTCGGCGATCAGCATGCTGGACGCCTGGTACGTCATCGGGATCGGAGACGGCGCTGTCCGGGAGCGGCTGGACGAGATGGCCCGCCGGTCCTCGCGTACGCCCGCGACCGTGGTGCACCCGGCGGCCTCGGTGGGGCCGCGGGCGGTCCTCGGCCCCGGCTGCTACGTGGCCGCCAACGCCACGCTGACCACGGACTGCGTACTGGGCCGGCACACCCACGTCAACGTCGGCGCCTCGGTCAGCCACGACGACGTCATAGGCGCCTACTGCACCCTCGCCCCCGGCGCCCGGGTCGGTGGCAGGGCGGTGCTGGAGGACGGCGTCACGCTCGGGCTGAACTGCGCAGTGCTGCCGGGTGTCCGGCTCGGCGCGTGGAGCGTGGCCGGAGCGGGAGCCACCGTGCTCAAGGACGTGACGCCGGGATCCGTCGTGGCGGGCACTCCCGCCGTAGTCCTGCGCCGGGGCGTCTCACCCGCGCCGGCCCTGGTTCCGCATGATCCAGGTTCCACATGATCCCGCTCGGAAGGTATGCGGAAGGTATGACGTCAATGAGTGAAGAAACCGCCGACACCGCCGGCCCTGCACAGGACGAGAAGATCTACAGCAGTGAGTTCTACTCGGACATCGAGGAGGGAATTCTCCGCTCGGCACGAGTGATCGTGCCGATGGTCCACCGGATCGCCGCCCCGGAATCGGTGCTGGACCTCGGCTGCGGCACCGGCGCGTGGCTGGCGGAGTTCGCCCGGCACGGGGCCGGGCGGATCTCCGGATTCGACGGCCCATGGGTCGACGTGGAGCGCCTGCACATTCCGCGGGAGCGGTTCACCGCGCTGGACATCAGCGACCTGGGACAGCCCCCCGCATCACATGATCTCGCCGTCTGCCTGGAGGTCGCCGAGCACCTTCCGGACAGCAGTTCCGAGCAGCTCGTCGCCTATCTGACGGCCGCCGCCCCCACGATCCTCTTCTCCGCCGCCGTCCCCGGGCAGGGCGGTGTGGGGCATGTGAACGAGCAGTGGCTGGACTACTGGGCGGAGAAATTCACCAGGCGGGGATACCGGCTTCACGACGTCCTCCGCAGCCAGGTCTGGGACGACGAGGACGTAGAGCCCTGGTACGCCCAGAACATCGTGCTGTTCGCGGACGGCAGCGTGCCCGCTGGGCGCTTCGAGGAGTCCCCGGGAAGTGCGCTGCCGATGCGGGTCGTGCACCCCCGGGTGTTCCACAATTCCCTGGAGGCGTGGGCATGACATGCAAAGCGGGCGGGCCCGGTGCGCTGTCAGTCCTTTTCGAGCCCGGCCGTCCACTCCTGACGGCGCACCTCGTAGCAGCAGACGGCGACGGCGGTGGCCACATTGAGCGAGCCGACGCGGCCGAGCTGCGGAATGTAGGTCACCGTGTCACAGGCTTCCAGGCATTCGACCGACAGCCCGCGGTCCTCGTTTCCGACAGCGATGCACACGCTCCCGGAGAGGTCGACCTCGTGTGTCGGAAGGGCGTCGCTGGCGATTTCGAGTCCGACCAGCCGGTATCCGTCGGCCCGCACCTTCTCCACCGCCTCGTGGAGTTCGCTGAACGTCTGCACATCCAGATACCGGTCGGTCCCCATGGCCGTCTTCTGCGCCTTGGCATTGCGGGGTGAGGCGGAGGCGCCGACGAGATAGAGCTGTCCGACGCCCAGTGCGGCGGCGGTGCGCACGATCGCGCCGACATTGAAAGGGGACTGCACGGACTCGAGGAGCAGGGCCACCCGGGACGAGCTCCGTCGTCGCCAGGACCTGTGCAAACGCTTGAGATCTGTGCCTCTGAGCTGCTGCATTCACTTATCCGCTAGGAGAGGTTTGGTGATGGTGCACTTCAAGTACGCGGTATCCGCGCTCGGAGGCCAGCCGAGTCGTCGGAAAGCCCTGCGCGGTCAGCCACTTTGCCAACGAGTCCGAACCGAGGTGTTTCTGCACAACGAGATAGGCGGCGGCATCGGGCAACAGCCTGGGGAGCCAGTGCTTGAGCATGGAGTGCAGTTCCGCCTTGCCGACCCGGATCGGCGGATTGGAATAGATGGCGCCGAAACGCACGTCCTCCGGCACCTCATTCGGAAGGCACGCCCGTACATTGCCGAGCTTCGCGGCTTCCGCGTTCTCCCTGACCAGGCCGAGCGCCCGCTCGTTCACGTCCACGGCCCAGACGGGCAGTCGCTTGCGGCGGGACGCGAAGGTCAGCGCGATGGGGCCGTAGCCACAGCCGATGTCCAGAATGTCCCCGCGCACCTTGGGCGACGGCGCGTGGTCCAGCAGCACTTTCGTGCCGGCGTCGAGCTTGGAGTGGGAGAAGACGCCGCGGTCGGTGACGAGGTCCAGTTCGATATCGGGCAGCTTGACCTTCACCAGGCCGCGCTCCGACGTCACCCCGGGATCCGCCGAAAAGTAGTGCTGTCCCGGGCCGGCCATCCCGGTCACCCCTCTCCTGGTCCACGCAGCGATCGAGGTGAGCTGACCGCTGTCGACTGATTGTAACGCGCCGCATACCGCCCACAGACGTCGGCCTTCGCGCTCATAACCGATCGGAGTCCGGTTCGGCGCACCGGCCCCGGAATCCACCGCACCGAACGCAGAAGGCACCCAGATGACCCGCGCCATATGTACAGGAAACGAAGAATCACAAGGTCATGGAGGCACCGGTGACCGGTGACATCATCACGGGAGAAGGCCGCCGCCCCCTCTCCCGGGTTTCGACGGCGGCCCTGCGCACGGCAGGGGCGCTGCGCTCGCACGGCGTGCGACCGGGCGACCGGGTACTGCTCAGCACGGAGAACTCGGCCGCGCACGTCGTGGCACTGCTGGCGCTGATGCACCTGGACACCTCCATCGTCCTGGTGGACCGCCGTCGGACCGCGCCGCAGCAAGCCGCTATCGAGGACCACACCCGGGCGGGCTGGCTGCTGCACGATGCCGACGACACCCTGCGCTCCGCGTCTTCTAAGGGCCCTGTACCGTTTTGTATCGAGGAACTGTGCGACGCCTATCTGTGTGAGGGGGCACCGGCAGACGACATCGCGGGCGAATTGCAGCTGCTGGAATGGCGCAGCCGTCGTGACGCGATCATCTGCTGGTCCTCGGGCACGACGGGGGAGCCCAAGGGAATTGTGCGCACCGGGAATTCGGTGCTGCGCAATATCCAGAGCACCGCCCGCCGGATGGAATACCGCACGGACGACGTACTGCTGCCCCTGCTGCCGTTCTCCCACCAGTACGGGCTGTCCCTCGTGCTGTTGTGGTGGACGACGGGCTGTTCGCTGGTGATTCCACCGCACAGCCGCCTCGACCACGCCGTGCGGTTCGCCGTGGACGCCGGGGTCACGGTCGTCGACGCGGCCCCTTCCACGTACCACAGCCTGCTCAAGCTGACGGCGCGCAGGCCGGCGCTCGGCGCCGGACTGGAGAAGGTGCGGATGTTCTGCGTGGGTGGCGCCCCGCTCGGGGAGCGGCTGGCGCGGGAGTTCCGGGACCGCATGGGCCAGCCGCTGCTCGACGGCTACGGGAGCTCCGAGGCGGGCAACATCGCGCTCGCCACCGAGGCCGACCCGGTCGGCTGCGGAAAGCCACTGGACGGCGTGGACCTGCGGATACACACCGAGGACGACACGGAGGCGGAGCCCGGCGCGGCTGGCGAGATCTCCGTGCGCACGCCCGGCCTGATGAGCGGCTACCTCAGCGCGGAGGGCGCCCTGGTCCCCCTCGGCGACGACCGGTACCGCACCGGGGACCTGGGTTACCGCGACGTGGAGGGCAACGTCCATGTGATCGGGCGCAAGCGTGCCGTGCACCGGCTCGGCCATACCCTCTACCCCGAGGCGCTCGCCGCGGCCGCCGAGGCGTGCGGGCGCCCGGTGCGCGTCGTGCCCGTGGACGATGAACGCCTCGGCTGCCGGCTCGTGTTCGTCGTCGAGGACGAGGCCGGCGGGAACGCCCGGCACTGGCGGCGGTCGATGGCACCGCACCTGCCGTCCCACGGCCAGCCGAACGTCGTCCTTGTCGTTCCCGAACTCCCCTTGAACCGCAACGGGAAGACCGACGCCCGCCGCTTGAGACAGCTCGCCGAGAAGGCCGTCGACGGCCGCGGCGTCGGCGATGCCGCCGGTGCGCACTCCGCACCGGCGGATCAACCCGCACCGGTCTCCGCGGCACAGCAGGACCGGACAGGCCGGCAGGACCGCGAGGACCTCGGGGACCGCCACACGCAAGGCCGGGAGCACCGGCCGGGACTCTCATCCGCACGATCGCAGGGGCAACTCCGATGAATTCGACCGCCAGTTCCCGCACGACGCCCATCCCCATGCGGCTCGACGCCCTCGAGGCCGTGCGCAGACACGTCGCGAAGGACCCGGCGCCGCTGCTCAAGATTCTCACCGAGGTCTCCAACCACCAGGCCGCGGAGTCCGACGTCGCCTCCTTCCTCGCCACCCTCGAAGGGGCCGCGCGAGAGATCGAGACCTATCGGCCCGGCCGGGTCGGCAGGACCGCCGTCTTCATGCCGTCCAACGTCCTGCTCTACTCGTACGCGCTGTTCGTTCTGATACCCACGCTCTACTCCGAGGACGTCGTCTTCCGTCCGTCGAGCCAGGTCGCGGACCAGACCAGGCGTCTTCACGAGTACCTGGCGCCGGTGCACGGGCTTCCGGTCGCGCTGTCCGACCTGGGCCAGCGCGCATTCGTCGAAGGGCCCGCGAGCGACGCGGACGTCCTGGTCTTCACCGGCACCTACAAGAACGGTGAGAAGGTACGGGAGGGGCTGCGGCGCGACCAGCTGCTGGTGTTCTTCGGGCAGGGCATCAACCCGTTCATCGTCGCGCCGGGCGCCGATCCGCTGCTGGCCGCACAGGGCGCGGTCTCCATCCGGATGTACAACTCGGGGCAGGACTGCTACGGGCCGGATGTCTTCTTCGTACACGCCGACGAGCTGGAGGGATTCCTCAACAGCCTCAACGGCCGGCTCGACGCCCTGCGGTTCGGCGATAACACCGACCCGGCGGCCGAGTACGGGCCGATCTACTACGAGGCCGCGATGGAGATGGCCGTCGACCATCTGCGCCGGCATGCCAAATGGATCGTGCGCGGCGGCGAGGTGGACTTTCGGCGACGGCGTATCGCACCCACCGTGCTCGTGCGCCCGATGAGCGACAAGGGCTCGCTGCCCGAGATGTTCGCACCCATCTTCAACGTGATCCCGTACGACGACACCGAACAGCTGCACCGCCGCCTCTCCTCCCCGTTCTTCAACGAGCGCGCCATGGGCGCCATGGTCTACGGCGACGCGCCGGAGACCGTCGAACTCCTCTCCGAGCGGCACCACACCTGCGTGAACCGGACCCTGCTGGACGACGAGGACGGAAACCGGCCCTTCGGCGGCCGCGGCGTCATCGCGAACTACCTCGCCTACGGAAAGACGCGGATCGCCGAACCGCTGCTGGTCTCCCGTGTAGTGGCAGAGCACTTCCCGGCGGTACTCGCCCAGCGCGCGTCAGAGGAGGCCCGTTGACCGGGCGGCCACTTCTCCGAAGCCGTTGAAGGCATGACCCCATCACCCGCGGCCCTTCCGGGCCGGTTGAACACGTACGAAAGGACCCCATGAACGGGCCCAGGCAGCAGAGTTATCCGGGGTCGTGGCACGCGGTCGTCGACTTCCTCTCCGCATCCGGAGTCGACACCGTCTTCGGCCTTCCCGCAGACGACGTCCAACTGCTGCGGGCGCTGGACGCCTCCGGCTCCGACGTGAACATGGTGCTCTGCCGGGACCAACGCAACGCGCTCTTCATGGCAACGGGTCACGCTCTCGCCTCCGGACGGCCGGCGGTCTGCGTGGTCGGCAAGGGGCCCGCCGCCGCCAACGCCGTCACCGGCCTCCTGGAGGCGCAGTACTCGGCGGCCCCCGTGCTGCTGCTCGCCGCAGGGACACCGGCCGCACGCCGGGGCACCGCGGCGTTCCAGGAGGTCGACCAGATGGCACTGGTCGGTTCGCTGGTGCGGTGGGCCCACCGGGTGGACCACCCGGAGCGACTGGCGCCGGCCCTGGAGAAGGCGCTGGCCATAGCGACAGGCCCGGCCCCCGGCCCGGTCTATCTCGAACTCCCCGACGACCTCCTCGAAACCGAGATCATACGGCGGCGCCCCTGGGCCCGGCTCCCCCAGACGCTCCGCCATGTGGACCCCGCGCACGCGGGCGGCGACGCGCTCGAGGCGATCCGGCGGAGCCGCCGACCCATCCTGCTGGCGGGCGGCGGCATGCGGCACCGCAACACGGACCGGCTGGTGGAGCGCTTTGCCGAGCAGATCGGCGCCGCCGTCTTCTGTACCGCCTCGGGCCGTGGCGCCGTGGCCGAGGACCACCTGCTGTTCTGCGGCCTCTCCGGCCTCTACCGGCGTCCGGAGACCGCCGGGCTCTGGCGCGACACCGACCTGGTGATCGCCGTCGGGAGCAGGCTGGAGGAGACAGCCACCTACGGCTGGGACTCCCTGCCGCCTGACACACCGGTCGTCCAGGTCAACACGGCCGCGGCCGAGCTCTCCGCCGAGTTCGCGGGTCCGCGGGTGATCGGCGACGCCGCGGGCACGCTCGCCGCATGGTCCGGGCTGCTTCCCGGGGCCGGAGGGGACTGCGCCTGGCGCGGCGCGGTGTCGCAGGCGCGGCGGGAGACGACCGAGGCGGCGAACCGCGACCTGCGGCGCATGGCCGCATCGGACCGGCTGCACGTCGCGGAGGTGCTCTCCGCCCTCACCGCGGTGCTGCCGGCCGACCACGTGCTCGTGCAGGAGAACGGGCTCCAGGACATGTGGTCCTATTTCTTCCCTTACTACAGCACCGGCGCGCTCGGCGGTTCGGTCGTGCCCTCGGAGCAGACGAGCCTGGGCTTCGGCGCGGCGGCTGCCGCGGGCGTGAAACTCGCCGCCCCGCAACGGACGGTGGCCGCCTTCGTCGGCGACGGGGCGTTCGGGCTGTTCCGCAGCGACCTCGCCACGTCGGCGGACGCGGGCGCCGCGGTGCTCTACGTAGTCCTGCACAACGGCGGCTACGGCTGGCTCCAGTCCCAGCTCGACCACCTGGGGGGCGCCGCGCAGCGGTTCTCCTTCGTCCGTGACGAGCCGGGGGTTCCAGAGCCGGGCCACCTGCCCGGCGTGTATCAGCACGTGGTCTCCGGAAAAGGGGAGTTGGCATCCGCCCTTGCCACGGCGCTGAAGGAGTGCGCGGCCGGGAGGGTCTCCGTCGTGCACGTACCGGTGGGCCTCGACGACATCCCGCCCGGAATCAACGAGGTGTCGGACGCCCCCGTTCCGCAATGACGGCGACGCCGGGACCACCATGCAGACGACCGCGACGGAGAGGAAAGACGATGCTCCCTGAAGAGCTGAGGAAGGCGCGCCGCCGCGTCGTCATAACGGGCTGCGGCGCGATCACCCCGCTCGCCCTTACCGCGGAGGAGACCTGGGCGGCGCTTCTCGAAGGACGCAGCGGCATCCGTACGATCACGGGTTTCGACGCCTCCGACCTGCCCACCTCCATCGCGGGCGAGGTCCAGGGATTCGACCCCAGTGCCTATGTGCCGCGCCGGCTCAGCAGAAGGATGGACACGTACGCGCAGTACGCGGTCGGCGCCGCCGTACAGGCGCTGGAGTCGTCCGGACTGCGGCTGGACAACCGGACCTCGGAGCGTACGGGAGTCCTGGTCGGCAGCGGCTACGGTCCCGTGCACTCGAATCAGAGCATGGTGCACACCCTGCGGGACAAAGGACCGCGCTTCATCACTCCGTACTCCCAGGTGACCGGAGCAATGGACAGCGCATCAGGCGAGATCAGCATGCTCACCGGCGCCCGCGGCCCCTCCCGCGCACTGAGCACGGCCTGCGCATCCGGCACCGACGCCATCGGCGAAGCCGCCCAGTGGATCAGATACGGCCTCGTCGACGCGGCCATCACGGGCGGCGCCGAGGACTGCATCACCCGGGTCGACATCGCGGGGAGCGGAAACGCGGGGGCGCTGTCGGTACGGGTCGACGAGCCGCAGAGAGCGTCACGGCCGTTCGACACGGACCGGGACGGATTCGTGATGAGCGCGGGCGCGGGCATCGTCGTCCTCGAAGAGGCCGAGGCTGCGGTACGGCGCGGCGCCCCGATCCTCGCCGAACTCATCGGCTACGGCGCGAGCTCGGACGCGTACCACTGGACGGCGCCGCGGATGGGGGGCGAGGGAATGAAGCAGGCGATGCGCGCGGCAATCGACGACGCGGGCATCGAGCCGGAGGAGATCGGCTATGTCAACGCGCACGGCACGAGCACTCCGCTCAACGACGAAGTGGAGACGGCGGCGATCCGCGACGTCCTCGGGCCGCACGCCACCACGATTCCCGTCAGCTCCACCAAGTCGATGACGGGACACATGATCGGGGCAGCGGGGGCAGCGGAGCTCATCGCCTCCGTACAGGTCCTCGGTGCCGGCATGGTACCGCCCACGATCAACTGCGAGAACCCGCTGGACAAGACGATGAACTACGTCGCCCACGTCCCGCAGCGCAAGGACGTGGAAGTGGCGATGAGCAATTCATTCGGCTTCGGCGGCCATAACGCGGTGCTGCTGATCCGCCGCTGGCGGGGGTGAAGCGAAGGCGCGTGTGAGGGAGGCGAATGCCCAGGTCAGCAAGGACTGACCTGGGCTTTCCTCGAGCGGGCACGAGACGCTGTGGCCGCTCTTGAGGAAGCTGTGTCTCAGCCGATCACGGGACGTGCAGATCGAACGGGGTTCCTGGTCGGCTGGTCTTACGGGTGAGCGTGCATGCAGCAGGTCCAGCTCACCCCGTACTCCGCCGTCATCCTGGCGGAGATCATGGACGCGGCCGGAGTACCGGCGGGCGTGTTCAGCCTCGTCATCGGCCGCGGCTCGGTCTCCCTCGTCGACGAGGAGGGCGGCCCGCACCCGGTCGTGGGACCCGATCGGGAAAAGGGGGAACCGAAGCGTGGGGTCGGTCGTTGTCCGGTCGGGCAAAGGAATCGTCAAGTGGCGCGGCCCGCGCCGGATTGCGCAGGGGATTTCCATGGGTGTCAGCCTTTCCAAGGGCGGCAATGTCTCGCTCAGCAAGGAGGCCCCGGGCCTGACCGCGGTCGTCGTGGGCCTCGGCTGGGACGTACGCAGCACCACCGGGACCGACTTCGACCTGGACGCCAGCGCCCTGCTGGTGGACACGAACGGCAAGGTCCTGTCCGACCAGCACTTCGTGTTCTTCAACAACCTCAAGAGCCCCGACGCCTCCGTCGAGCACACCGGTGACAACCTCACCGGTGAGGGCGAGGGCGACGACGAGCAGATCAAGGTCAACCTGGCCGGCGTGGCCGCAGAGGTCGACAAGATCGTGTTCCCGGTCTCGATCCATGAGGGCGAGAGCCGCAGCCAGTCCTTCGGCCAGGTACGCAACGCGTTCATCCGCGTCGTCAACCAGGCCGACAACAACGAGCTCGCGCGTTACGACCTGAGCGAGGACGCCTCGACCGAGACCGCGATGGTCTTCGGCGAGCTGTACCGCAACGGCGCGGAGTGGAAGTTCCGCGCCGTCGGCCAGGGTTACGCCTCCGGCCTGCGCGGCATCGCGCAGGACTTCGGCGTCAACATCTGATCGGCCCCGGTCCGGCTTTCCGGTGTCCGGTCCGCGCATCGCGGACCGGACATCAGGGCCGGGATGTCAGGAATGCCTCGAGTCGGGGCCGTGCCCCCGGCATCACGACCGCCGCCTAGAGCTCCTTCGCCGGCCAGTCGAGCAGCCGCGCCCCTATCGCCGCTGTCTGCAGCGTGTAGCGGTGCTGAGGATCCGTGGGGTCGGAGCCGGTCAGCCGGTGGATCCGATCCAGCCGGTACGTCAGGGCGCGCACGCTCAGCCGCAGCGCCCGGGCCGCCTGCGCGGCGACACACCCCGCCTCGAAGTACGCGTGCAGTGTGTCCAGCAGCGGCTGCGCGCCGCCTCTCGCCTGCTGAAGCGGGCCGAGCGCACTGTGCACCAGGTCCGCCATGGCCTCCCTGTCGCGTGCCAGCACCGGGAAGACCAGCAGGTCCGCCGCGTGCAGGACCGGTTCGTCGAGGCCGATGCGGTCGGCGAGGTCGAGGGCGTTGAGGGCTTCCTCGTACGAGCGGACGACACCGCCCGCGCCCGGATGGGCGCGGCCTACGGCCGCGCGTCCGCCGTCCGTCGCAGCGTGTGCCTGCTTGGCGAAGTACCGAACGACCTCCTCCTGGTCGGCCGGAACCACGCAGATGAGCCGGCCGTCCTTGGTGGTCAGCAGGATCCGGCGGTCCCCGAAGCGGCTGAGCAGGGCCGCGTCCACGGAGCGCGTCACCGGATGCGTGTCGTCGTACGGTTCAGGGCCGGCGGCGACGGCGACGGCGTGCGCGTGGGCGAGCCGCAGCCCGAAGCGTTCGGCACGCTCAGCCAGTCGGCCCGGGTCGCTGCGTCCGTACAGCAGGTCGTCGATGAACTCCCGCCGTGCGGCTTCCTCCTTGCGCACCGCCAGCCGCTGCGCCCGCTCGTAGCCCCCCGCGAAGGCGTCGATGGCCTGCTCGACCGCTGCGAGCACGCGCTCCGGCGAATTGGTCCGCGGCCATGACGCCCTTGTGGCCGCCAAGTGCCGGATGACCAGGGCCCGTAGGCCGTGCCCGGACTCGGCGGCCTGCTCTCCGAGCGCCCGGCGGCCCTCCACCTCGTCGCGGGTCAGCCGGCGTCCTGTCCTGCCGACCTCGGCCAGGATCTCCGCGTACCCCGAGAGGTACTCCTCCGGAACCTCCTTGACTGTCATGCGCGTCCCCCCACCGATCCCCAAAACCATTCGGCACCGACTGCATCACGCGGCGGTCGTCCGGCACCAAGAACACGTAAAGACTGCCGGAATCCGGCAATGCCAGCAACTACTGAGCACTGCAACGATGGGGCTGCTCGGGAGCACGGGATGCTCCTGATGCTGTGACTCGGCAACGGGATACGGGGGTCGAACGGTGAACGAGTTCTTGTCGGCCGCCTTCTCGTTCCCCACCCTCCTGTTCAGCGCCGCGCTCGCCGTGGTCTTCGTCTTCTGGCTGCTCGTGCTTCTCGGCGTCGCGGAACACGGCACCTTCGACACCGACATCGAGCCGTCGGGCATTGGCGCCGCCGGCCTCGGCGGGGTGCCGGTCTCGGTTGCCGCGTCGCTGCTGATCACCTTCGCCTGGTTCACCAGCCTCACAGGATCGGTACTGCTGCGCGGGTCCTCCCTCGTCGGCGGCCCGTACGCCGCCCTCGCCTGCGCGGTGCTCGCCTGCGCGGTGCTCGTCGCCTGGTGGGTCACCCGACGCCTGGTGCGCATCCTGGTCAGGCTGTTCCCCGAGGAACGCGGGCCGTCCCGGCAGGACTTCGTCGGCATGACGTGCACCGTCCGCACCGGGCGGGTGGACGCGCGCTTCGGCCAGGCGGAGGTCGCGGCCCCGGACGGCTCCACCGCCGTCGTGCAGGTCAGAGCACTGGGCGCCGAGGATGAGGAGCCTCTCGCCGCCGGTTCCACGGGGCTGCTCTACGCGTACGACGAGACCGATGAGTTCTTCTGGGTCGCGCCCTTCCCTCAGTTCGGTGAACTGCCCGGCGCCGGCTCCTCGTCCGCTGCCTGACCTCTCGTCACCCGGCAGGTGGTGGCCGCGACCACGTTCGCGACCGCACCGCCTTCCCTGCTCGCCACTCGTACCTCACCTCTCATGCGAGGGATTCCTCATGGATGCCATCACTGTGGGCATCGGCGTGCTCATCGCCGTCGTACTGCTCATCGCCGTAGGTCTGCTGCTGATCGTCTCGAGACTGTTCCGCAAGGTCGAACAGGGCAAGGCCCTGATCGTCTCCAAGATGCGGAAGGTGGACGTCACCTTCACCGGGCAGGTCGTGCTGCCGGTCCTGCACAAGGCCGAGACCATGGACATCTCGGTGAAGGCCATCGACATCACGCGGACCGGCCGTGACGGCCTCATCTGCCGCGACAACATCCGCGCCGACATCCGGATCTCGTTCTTCGTCCGCGTCAACAAGACCGTAGAGGACGTCATCAAGGTCGCCCAGGCCATCGGGACCGCGCGGGCCAGTGACAAGGAGACGCTGCAGGACCTGTTCAACGCCAAGTTCTCCGAGGCGCTCAAGACCGTCGGCAAGCAGATGGACTTCACCGACCTCTACACCAAGCGCGACGAGCTCCGGGACCGGATCATCCAGCTCATCGGCACCGACCTCAACGGCTACAGCCTCGAGGACGCGGCGATCGACTACCTGGAGCAGACGCCGCTCTCCCAGCTCGACCCGTCCAACGTCCTCGACGCCCAAGGCATCCGGAAGATCACCGAGATGACGTCCGTCGAGCATGTGCGCACCAACGAGTTCCAGCGCACGGAGGAGAAGGAGATCACCCGGCAGAACGTCGACGCGCGAGAGGCGATTCTCGAGCTGGAGCGCCGGCAGGCCGACGCCGAGATCAAGCAGCGCCGCGAGATCGAGACGGTGCGCGCCCGTGAGGAGGCGGAGACCGCCCGGGTGATGGAGGAGGAGCGGCTGCGGGCCCAGAGCGCCTTCCTGCGGACGGAGGAGCAGCTCGGCGTGCAGCGTGAGAACCAGGCACGCGAGGTGGCCGTCGCGGAGAAGAACCGCGAGCGGGTGATCGCCATCGAGAACGAGCGCATCGAGAAGGACCGGCTGCTCGAGGTCATCGCGCGTGACCGTGAGACAGCGCTGACCAGGATCGCCGCCGACAAGGAGGTCGAGGCGGAGCGGCGGGAGATCGCCGAGGTCGTGCGTGAGCGGGTCGCGGTGGACCGTACGGTCGCCGAGCAGGAGGAGTCGATCAAGCGGCTGCGCGCGGTGGAGGAGGCCGAGCGCGAGCGGCAGGCGATCATCATCGCGGCCGAGGCCGAGGCCCAGGAGAAGCTGGTCAAGGACATCAAGGCGGCGGAGGCGGCCGAGCAGGCCGCGGTGCACCGGGCGGCGGAGGAGATCACGCTCGCGGAGGCCCGGGTCAAGTCCGCGGATCTCGACGCCCGGGCCAAGCTGCGGCTCGCCGAAGGCATTCAGGCGGAGGCCGCGGCGGCAGGTCTCGCGGCCGTCCAGGTCCGCGAGAAGGAGGCCGACGCGATCGAGAAGGCCGGCCGTGCCGAGGCCGGCGCCGAGCATGCCCGGCTGCTCGCGGAGGCGGAGGGCGTACGGGCGAAGGGCGCGGCGCACGCGGCGGCCATCGGCGACAAGCTGAAGGCGGAGGCGGCGGGCCTCACCGAGAAGGCCGCTGCGATGGCGGCCCTCGACGAGGCCTCGCGCGGACACGAGGAGTACAGGCTGCGCCTCGAAGCGGACAAGGACGTCCGGCTGGCGGGGCTGGAGGTCCAGCGGCAGGTCGCACAGGCCCAGGCGACAGTGCTGGCCACGGGGTTGGAGAACGCCGACATCAGCATCGTCGGCGGGGAGTCCGTCTTCTTCGACCGGCTCATGTCGTCGATCTCGCTCGGCAAGGGCGTGGACTCGTTCGTGCGGAACTCGGAGACGGCTCAGACGCTGGCGAAGCCGTGGCTGGACGGTACGTCGAGCTTCACCGACGATCTGACCTCGGTCCTGGGTTCGGTCTCCACCGGTGATGTGCAAAATCTGACGGTGTCGGCTCTGCTGATGCGGCTGATGAAGTCGGGCGGCGGCGCGCAGCTCCAGCCGCTGCTGGACATGGCCGACCGGCTCGGCCTCGCCGACACCCCGATCGGGGCGCTCCCGGACGGCCACGTACCGGCCGGCGCCACGACGCTCAACGGCTCGGCCCCGGCCGCCTGATACCGCCCGCACACGCACCGGTGCTGCCGGACGGGGGTCAGCAGCGCCGGGCGGGTGCGGGTCGGGTCCTGCCGTCCGGGGTGGCGTACGACGCCGCCGCGGACGGCCGGGACGCACACCTCTCGTGGCCGGACGGCATCCCCACCGGCTCCGGCCGGAGATCGCCCCAGTCGGGAAGGGGCCCGCCCAGAACGGCCCTCCGCTCCCGGCAGACGTACCTCGGGCCGCGTGCCCCGCGCAGGAAGCGAGCACAGCCACCATGACCACGCACACCGCCGAAGAGCCGCACGCCGGGAGCCCGGACTCCGGAACGTACGAGGTGCTGCGCGACCGGCTCGGCGCACAGGCCTCGGAGCTCGCCCGTCGGGCCGAGGAGCTCAACACCCGTCGTATCGAGACCTTCGGCTCGATGGAGCTGCGGCTCACCGGCACCGAGCACCTCCGTACGGAGAGCAACAGCGTGCCGCGTGACGTCGTCGCTGTCGGCGACCGTCTGCTGCTCGGCCACAACGTGTCTCCGGGGCTGCGGGCTCGCACGACGGTCGGGGACGTCTTCGCCGTCCATGACCGCGAGTTGAACCGGCTCGCGCTGGACGCCGTACCCGGCCTCCTCGACGACCCGGACTTCCGCGGCGAGTTCGAGGCGCTGCACCGCTACTACCAGGGCGCCCGTCTCCTCCGGCTGCGTCGCGTCGACGGCCGGCTGCTGGCCGTCTTCCGTACCGGCGACAAGGCCGACGACATCCGGGTGCTGCGCTGGGAGCTGACGCCGGACGGGGCCGCGCGTTTTCTCGACGCGCGGGGCGAGCGCGACCATGTGCTCCCGCCGTCCCACGACTTCGAGTGGACGGCCGCCACCCGCGACGACCATGTGCTCGGCCGCCATCCGCACGTGTCCGTCGGCGGTGACGTGTTCGTCTCGACCGTCGGGGGCTTGCTGACGGTGAAGACCGAGGACGACACGGAGACGGCCGAGGGCATCCACGCCGAGCCGGTCGTCGAACCGCTCCAGTCCCTCGGGGACGCCGAGATCGAGCACGCCCGCGTCGGTCCGCTCGTCCTGCTGCGCATCCGCCCGTACAAGGAGGAGGCGTACCGCCACCTCGTCCACAACACGGTCACGGGGACAGTGGTGCGGCTGGACGGCATAGGGCAGGCGTGCCGCAGGCTGCCCGAGGACCAGGGCATCGTCTTCCCCGGCGGCTACTACCTCACGGCGAGCGGCACCGCGCGAACCTTCGACATCGACGCCGGGCTGATCGGCGCGCTCGAGTTCGAGCGGACGGTACGGTCACCGAACGGCGAGGACGTGATGTTCGTCTTCCACGCCCGTGTGGAGGGCCGGAGCCTCCTGCTGCCGTACAACGTGATCCGCAAGTCCGTCGCCACCCCGCTGCTCTGCGAGGGCCACGCCCTCTTCGAGGACGGCACGCTGCTGGTGCTGCGCTCCGACGGGGAGGAGCCGGGCAGGGTCCACCCGGCGCAGCGCTGGCAGTCGCCGTTCCTCTCCGACACCTACGCCGCGGCCCGCCCCGCCGGGGAGGGTCCGCTGGCCGTCGTCGGCAACGCGGACCTGGTGCGCGGCATCTCCGACTGCCTGTCCCTGGCCGGGGCCGTCACAGAGACCCGGGACAGTCCCACCACCGGCGTCTACCAGGCGCTGTTCACCGCCTGCGCCCGTGCCATGGATGCGTACCACTGGCTGGCCGATCCCGAGCTTGGCGACCTCTGCAACCCGCTCGCAGGAATGCGGGCGACGGCCGAGCAGATCGTCGCCGAGTACGAGACCGTACGGGAACTGACGGCGCAGGCCGCCCGCGCGCTGGACGAGGCGGCCGCCCGGATCGCCGGACAGGTGCGCCGGCTGCGGGGCGGGACGCCGCGCGGCGCGGACGAATGGGTCGAAGGGCTGACCGGGCTGCGCCGCGCGCAGGGGGAGCTGATCACGCTCAAGGAGCTGCGGTACGCCGACACCGGCCGTATCGACGCTCTCGCCGCCGACACCGACGCCGACATCGCCTCCTTCGCGCAGCGGGCCGTGGCATTCCTCGGGCGCGAGGACGCCTTCTCGGGTCACCACCTCGAGATCGAGCGGCTGACGGCGGAGGCGGAGGCGATCCGGACCGTCGCGGAGGCCGCACCGGTCGGCGAGCGGCTCGACGCGCAGGCGGAAGGGCTGCGTACGGTCACCGAGGTGGTCGCCGGCCTTGACATCGGTGACGCGGTCGTCCGGACCTCGGTCCTGGAGCGGATCGCGGAGGTGCTCGGCGGTCTCAACCGGGCCCGGGCAACGCTCGACGGTCGCCGCAGGGACCTCCTCGCCCACGAGGGCAGGGCGGAGTTCACCGCGGAACTGGCCCTGCTGGGGCAGGCGGTGACCGGTGCGCTCGCCGTCGCCTCCGACCCGAAGGCATGCGACGAGCAGCTCGCCGCGCTGCTGCTGCGGCTGGAGAACCTGGAGTCGCGGTTCGCCGAGTCCGACGACTTCCTGGCGCAGCTGGGCGCGAAGCGGACCGAGGTGTACGAGGCGTTCGCGTCCCGGCGGCAGACCCTCCAGGACGCGCGTGCCCGCCGCGCCGAGCGGCTGGCCGGTTCGGCGGAACGGGTCCTTCAGACCGTCTCCCGGCGCCTCGCGTCCCTCGGCGACACCGACGGGATCAACACCTACTTCGCTTCCGACCCGATGGTCGCCAAACTCCGCCGTACCGCGGCCGAACTGCGTGAACTCGGCGACGGGGCGCGGGCGGAGGAACTCGAAGGGCAGTTGACGGCCGCGCGCCAGGAGGCGGCACGGTCCCTGCGCGACCGGACCGACCTGTACGCGGACGGCGGCTCCGCGATCCGGCTCGGCCGTCACCGGTTCGCGGTGAACACCCAGCCGTTCGAGCTGACGCTCGTGCCGCAGGGCGACGGTCTCGCGTTCGCACTCACCGGCACGGACTACCGCTCACCGGTCACCGACGCGGCAGCTCCCGGCTTCGCGGACACCCGCCCGTACTGGGAGCAGACGCTGCCCTCGGAGAACGCGTCGGTGTACCGCGCCGAGCACCTGGCCGCCCGGCTGCTCGACGAGCACGGCGCCGCGGCCCTGACCGGCGTCGAACTCGCGGGCCTCGTAAGGAAGGCGGCCGATGCCTCCTACGACGAGGGCTACGAGCGCGGTGTGCACGACCACGACGCGGCCCTGATCCTCGCCGCGCTCCTGCGGCTGCACGAGCGGGCCGGGCTGCTTCGCCACCCACCGGAAGCGCGGGCAACGGCGCAGCTGTTCTGGGCGCACGGAACCGACGAGGCCCGGCGCATCGCGTGGAAGCGGCGGGCGGTGTCGCTGGCGCGGGCCCGGGAGACGTTCGGTCTGGCGCCGGCGATCGGCGCGTTCAGGGAGGAGATGGCACAGGAGATGGGGGACACGCTCTCCGCGGAGTACCTCTTCGAGGAGCTGACGTGCGGCCCTGACGGGTTCGTGACGAGCACTTCCGCGCGCACGCTGCTGGAGAAGTTCCGCCGCACGGTGGGCACTTCCGCCTACGAGGAGGACCTCGCGGCCCTCGGCGACGACCTCCCGGCCCGGCGGCAGGTCGTCGAGAACTGGCTGGGCGCCTACACCGAAGCGACCGGCACCGGCACCACCGACCTCGCGGAGGCCGTCGCGGTAGAGCTCTGCCCCGGCCTCGCCCGGTACGAGTGCGCGGCGCAGCTGACCGAGCACGTCGAGGGACTGCTCGGCAGCCACCCGCGTGTCCAGCGCCGGTCGATGACCGTACGGATCGACGAACTGCTCCCTCGCGCACGGCATTTCCGCGAGCAGGTGACCTCCGGGTTCCGCGCGTACCAGCGGCGCAGGACCGCCCTGGCGGCCGCCGAGCGGGACATGCTGCGACTGGAGGAGCACCGGCCGCGGGTGATGCCGGCGTTCGTGCGCAACCGTCTCATCGACGATGTCTACCTGCCGCTGATCGGCGACAACCTCGCCAAGCAGCTCGGCACGGCCGACGAGTCCCGGCGCACAGACAGCAACGGACTGCTCCTGCTGGTCTCCCCGCCCGGCTACGGCAAGACGACACTCATGGAGTACGTCGCCGACCGGCTCGGTCTGCTCCTGGTCAAGGTCAACGGCCCCGCGCTGGGCCATGCGGTGACGTCGCTGGATCCCGAGGAGGCGCCGAACGCGACAGCCCGCCAGGAGGTCCAGAAGATCAATTTCGCCCTGGAGGCGGGCAGCAACGTTCTGCTGTACCTGGACGACATCCAGCACACCTCGCCCGAGCTGCTGCAGAAGTTCATCTCCCTGTGTGACGCGCAGCGCCGCATGGAGGGCGTGTGGCGGAGCGCGACCCGCACCTACGACCTGCGCGGGAAGCGCTTCGCGGTGTGCATGGCGGGCAATCCGTACACCGAGTCGGGGCAGCGGTTCCGGATCCCGGACATGCTCGCGAACCGTGCCGACGTGTGGAACCTGGGTGACGTGCTGACGGGCAAGGAGAACGTGTTCGCGCTGAGCTTCGTCGAGAACGCGCTCACCTCCCACCCGCTGCTGGCTCCCCTGGCGGGCCGCGACCGGACCGAACTGGAGCTGCTGGTGCGCCTCGCGTCCGAGGACGCGGCCGTGCGGGCCGACATGCTCGGCCACTCCTACGCACCGGCCGAGCTGGAACAGATCCTGGCGGTCCTGCGGCATCTGCTGACCGCCCGGCGCACGGTCCTCGCCGTGAACTCCGCGTACATCGCCTCCGCGGCAAGCAGTGACGAGACCCGCTCGGAACCGCCGTTCCGGCTCCAGGGCTCCTACCGCAACATGAACAAGATCGTGGAGCGGATCAGCCCGGTGATGAACGACGCGGAGGTGGCCGCCGTGATCGAGGACCACTACACGGGCGAGGCCCAGACGCTGACGTCGGGCGCGGAGGCGGCCCTGCTCAAGCTGGCGGAGCTGCGGGGGACGCTGACCAGGGAACAGGAGGCGCGCTGGGAGGAGATCAGGACGCGGTACGTGCGCGCGCAGGCCCTCGGCGGACCGGACGGCGACCCGCTGACACGGGCCGTCGCCGCTCTCGGGCTGCTCGCCGACCGGGTGGCGGCGGTCGAGTCCGCGATCACGCGGGCCGCTGACCCGCGCCACCTCCCGGCAGGGCCGCGGGGACGCCACGCGGCCTTCCCGACGGACCCGCCTGTGCCCTCGGGGCTTTCAGAGCCGACGGGGCCGCCGCCCTCCGACGGTGGCGGGTCGTCGGGGCCGCCGGGGCCACCGCCGTCCGGCGGGGGGCCTGTGGCAGTCCGGTGACCGGCTGCTGCGCCATGCGTCGCCGCGGCCTTGACGGGGACCTTGGCGGCGGGAGTCGGCCGCTGCCGAGGTCGCTCCGGCGGCCGGGAAGCAGGCTGCGGGCGAAGTTGTCCACAGGCTGCGGAGGACGCGGGCGAAATCCGCTTTCATTGAGGGCATGAGCGACGCACCCACCACGCCCGACATGCCCGTCAGCCCTCCCGTGCCCGACTGGGAGAAGCGGTTCCGGGCACCGCGCGTCTCGCTGCCCGCCTGGGCAGAGGACGCACCGGACCGTTCCCTCTTCGTCTCGAACGCGACGGGGACGTACGAGCTGTACGCCTGGGACCGGTCCACGGGCGAGCAGCGCCAGGTCACCGACCGTCCGAACGGTACGACGGACGGCATACTCACCCCGGACGGCGAGGCCGTGTGGTGGTTCTCCGACACCGACGGCGACGAGTTCGGCATTTGGATGCGGCAGCCTTTCCACGGCGGGGACGACGTGCCCGCCGCGCCCGGCCTGGAGCCCTCCTACCCGGCGGGTCTCGCCATCGGCCGGGACGGCACCACCGCCGTCGTCGGCCGCTCCACCGACGAGGACGGCACGACGATCCATGTCGTGCGGGAGGGGGCCACGCCCGTCGAGATCTACAAGCACCGTGAGTCGGCGGGGGTGGGCGACCTCTCGCACGACGGCTCGCTGCTCGCGATCGAGCACACCGAACACGGCGACGCCATGCACTCCGCATTGCGCGTGACCCGCCTCGACGGCAGCACGGTCGCCGAGCTGGACGACACCCGCGGCGGCACG
Organism: Streptomyces sp. WAC00040; assembly: GCF_056835925.1. Lineage (NCBI taxonomy): Bacteria > Bacillati > Actinomycetota > Actinomycetes > Kitasatosporales > Streptomycetaceae > Streptomyces > Streptomyces sp. WAC00040. The sequence continues at coordinate 1,935,769 of NZ_JAKQZE010000001.1, read as the reverse complement.
GTGGAGCTGGGCCTCGAGGTCCTCGGCTTCGCGCCGGTCGACGGCGACACCAGGCTGCTCGTCGGGCACCAGCGGCGCGGCCGGTGGGAGCCCATGATCTGGGACATCGCCTCCGGCGAGGAGACAGAGCTCGGCATCGAGCTGCCGGGCGATGTGAACGCCGAGTGGTATCCGGACGGTTCCGCGCTGCTGATCGCGCACAGCTTCGAGGCCCGCGGCGAGCTGTGGCGCTACGACCTGGCGACCCGCGCGCTGACGCAGATCGAGACCCCGGCCGGATCGGTCTCGGGCGCGACGGCCAGGCCGGACCGCACGGTGGAGTATCTGTGGTCGTCGGCGGCCCAGCCGCCGAGTGTCCGCTCGGCCGGCGGCGGCGTTGTCCTCGACCCGCCCGGTATGAAGGCGCCCGCTTCGGTGCCGGTCGAGGACGTCTGGGTCGAGGGCCCCGGCGGCCGTATCCACGCCCTGGTGCAGAAGCCGGCCGGTACGGAGGGGCCGCTGCCCACGGTCTTCGAGATCCACGGCGGCCCGGCCTGGCACGACAGCGACGCCTTCGCGGCGGGCCCCGCCGCCTGGATCGACCACGGCTACGCGGTCGTCCGTGTGAACTACCGCGGCTCCACGGGCTACGGCCGCGAGTGGACGGACGCGCTGAAGCACCGCGTCGGACTGATCGAGCTCGAAGACATCACGGCGGTCCGTGAGTGGGCGGTCGGCTCGGGCCTCGCCGATCCGGCCAAGCTCGTCCTGGCGGGCGGCTCGTGGGGCGGCTATCTCACCCTGCTGGGCCTTGGTACCCAGCCGGAGGCGTGGGCGGTCGGCCTGGCGGCGGTCCCGGTGGCCGACTTCGTCACCTCGTACCACGACGAGATGGAGAACCTGAAGGCGCTGGACCGCACTCTGTTCGGCGGCAGCCCGGAAGAGGTGCCGGAGCGTTACAAGGCCTCGTCACCGCTGACGTATGTGGACGCGGTCCGGGCCCCGGTCTACATCTCGGCCGGTGTCAACGACCCGCGGTGCCCGATACGGCAGATCGACAACTACGTCGACAGGCTGGCGGCCCGCGGCGCGGTCCACGAGGTGTACCGGTACGACGCGGGGCACGGCTCGCTCGTGGTGGAGGAGCGGATCAAGCAGGTGCGGCTGGAGATCGACTTCGCGGAGAGGCATCTTGAGGGGGCGGCGACGCAGCGGTGACCTGACGCGACAGGCCGGCCCATCGGCGGCGCCGGCCCGTCGGACCGGCCTGTCGACGGCCCCGGCACCGGGAACGGCCGAGGTGTTCCGTACCGTGGAGGGGTGTACCGATTCCTGCTGACGCCCCGCTGGTGGGGGATCAACGTCTTCGTCCTGCTGGCGATCCCGTTCTGCATCTTCATGGGCTCGTGGCAGCTGGGCAGGTTCGAGGACCGCGTCGACTCTCACCGTGAGGCGGAGCGGAAGCCGGGCGCGGACCAGAAGGCAGCGCCGCTGGACGAGCTACTGCCCGTCGACAAGGAGACATCGGGCCGACTGGCCACGGCGTCGGGCCGGTACGGCGAGCAGTTCCTCGTCCCCGGGCGTGAACTCGACGGCAGGCGCGGCTCGTACGTGCTGACGCTGCTGGAGACGGACAACGGCAGGATGCTGCCCGTGGTCCGCGGCTGGATGCCCGAGGGCGGCCGGGCCCCGGCCGCTCCGGCGGGCGAGGTCACGGTCACGGGAGCGCTTCAGGCCTCCGAGTCGACGGGCAGCGACGGGGTGCACACGGCCGGCGGTCTGCCGGCCGGACAGCTGGGCATGATCAGCGCGGCGTCACTGGTGAACCTGGTGCCGGACGACGTGTACGACGCGTGGGTCACGCTGTCGAGGCCGGACAGCGGCCTGACGGCCGTGCCGGCGTCAGCGCCGGAGAACAGCGGCCTCGACCTCAAGGCCTTCCAGAACCTGGGCTACACGGGCGAGTGGTTCGTCTTCGCCGGCTTCGTGCTCTTCATGTGGTTCCGCCTGGTCCGCCGCGAGGCGGAGGCGGCGCGGGACCGGGCGCTCGGCCTGGAGCCCGAGACCGCCGCCTGACGATCCGGCCTGCCGCATGGTCCCGGCCGGGAGGCTCGGGCCCTGATCCCGGCGGGTGCCGGCAACCGGCGCTGCCCGGCCCGACGACGTACTGCTGCCGGCCCTGCCCACCGCCCGGCCCAACGGCCCTGCTCGCGACCCCCTGCCCGCGACCCCGGCAGAGCGGTTCCCGGCCACCGGCGCTGACCTGCGCCCCGGCGGACCTGCGCACCGACGCCCATGGGCCCGACTCACCGGCGCGGCCCCGCCCTGACCTGCCTGTCCGCCTGCCCGGCGGACACCGGCGGCCGCCACCCCGCCCTGCCCGGCGGACCTGGGAAGCGGCCATCTCCCCGGCGGGCCCTGGAGGCGCCGCCGACTGCCCGGCGACGCGGCCCGGCCGTCAGTCCCCGGGGGCCTGCGGCAAGGACGTCACTGGCCCGTCAGCACACCCGTGTGGTAGATCGTTCCGGCGCACGCGTTCGGGACGAGCGACTGTCCGTACACGCCGCCGCCCAGCGCCGAGTAGGTGACCGTCACGCTGCCCTCCTTGACGCCGTCCTCCGTCATGAGCTGCGGCTCAGCCGCGCTCCCGCCGGTATCGCCGGTGCCACCGCCCTGGCCCCCGCCGCCCCCTGAGGCGTCACCTTCGGTGGGCGAGGGGTCGGGCGAGGGTTCCGTGGTCGGGCAGGTGTCGGAGGGGACCCAGGCGAACTTCATCGCGAACGATGCGGACGCCATCGCGACCGCCACGTCCGTGTCCGAAGGCGACGGGTCGGGCAGACCGCCCGCCGCGTCGCCCGCGACGTGCCGCACCACGCTGATCCGCGCCTGGTCGGCCGCGCCGGACGTGTGGAAGCCGATCGTGGATCGACCGATGATGCAGTCGGTGGTCGAGACATTGGTGACACGGAAGGTGCCGTACACCTTGCCCTCGCCGTCCGGTGCGCCCGTCTCCGTGGAGACGCTCAGCTGCCCGGCCTCGCAGGTCTGCACCTCGCCCACGGCGGGCGGCTGGACCGCGCCGGAGCCGCCGTCCCCACCGCCGCTGGGCTGCGCGGCCGGCGGGTTCCCTCCGGTGCTGGGGCCCGGCGGCACCGCCGGCCCGGCGCCCTGCGTGGGCCCCTTGGTGCCGTTGTCGCCGCCGGTGACGCCCGGGGAGTTGCCCGTGCCGCCCTGGGCCTGTTCGCCGTGCCCGGCGTTGACCGGGTTCGCGCTGCCGCTGCCGTTCGAGTTCGCCACGTGCACGAACGCGGGGACGGCGGTGCCGATCAGCAGTGCCGCGGCGGCCGCTCCGACGAGTGCCTGCCTCTTGCGGGCCCGCCGCGCCGGTACCGCCCTGCGCAGGTGGTCCAGCGCGCCGGCGGAAGGCTGGATGTCCTCGACGACACCGTGCAGCAGCCGCCGCAGCGCGTCCTCGTCGGTCCCGATCTCCGTGCCGAGGTCATTGGTCGGCCCGTTGTTCACAATCTCGTTCCCAGTCCGGTCGTCAGACGGCCCGTCCGGCCCGTAATGCCCAGCGCTCTGATCGCGCTCGCGTTCCTGCTCGCGTTCTTGCTCGTGCTCGCGTTCTTGCCCGCTCATTTGGTGGCCTCCATGGCGACGCGCAGCGCCGCGATACCCCGTGAGCCGTACGCCTTCACCGAGCCGAGTGAGACTCCGAGGGTCTCGGCGACCTGTGCCTCGGTCATGTCGGCGAAGTACCGCAGCACCAGCACCTCGCGCTGACGCCGCTGAAGCCCGCGCATCGCCTTGATGAGCGCGTCCCGCTCCAGCCGGTCGTACGCGCCTTCCTCGGCGCTCGCCATGTCGGGCATGGGCTTCGAGAGCAGCTTGAGGCCGAGGATGCGCCTGCGGAGCGCGGAACGCGAAAGGTTGACCACGGTCTGCCGCAGGTAGGCGAGCGTCTTCTCCGGGTCACGCACGCGTTTGCGCGCCGAGTGGACCCGGATGAAGGCCTCCTGGACGACGTCCTCGCAGGAGGCCGTGTCGTCGAGGAGCAGCGCGGCGAGACCCAGCAGCGACCGGTAGTGGGCGCGGTAGGTCTCGGTGAGGTGGTCGACGGTGGTGCCTGTGGCCATGGCGTCGTCAGCGCCCTGCCGCTGGGACGGGACGCGTGACGTCCGCGAAGCGGGCATGGGAGCGATCACCGGCATGCCGCCGGCCGGGCGGGGCCGGCGGAGCGGACGCACTGCTGCGCCTCGTACCGGGACCCTTGCGATGTCGAGAACCTCTGCCACGCCAGTTGGACACGCTTCCCCCCGCCAGGGTTGTACGCGTACGCCACCGCTTTTGACGGTGGACCAAATGTCCGCATGCGCACCGCTCTTCCCCAATGCCCAATTTTATTGCAGCACCGTGCCGAGGTGCGCAAAGACGCTTCCCGCCCAACTACCGGTTGCAGCAAGGGAGAAGCGAACTATCAAACATGCCGATGCCCCAGTTCAAGTGGTACAGATTTCGACTTCCTCACAGGGCGTCCACAGATCCTACAAAGGACCCCCACGGAATCACGTCGGATTAACTGCTGGGACCACGAGATTACGAGATCGTCCCGGCGGTCCTGACGCCGCCCGCCCCTGCGCGGTACTCGGCGGCCACGGCCTCCGCGATCTGGGCCGAATTGAGGGCCGCGCCCTTGCGGAGGTTGTCGCCGCACACGAACATCTCGAGGGCGCAGGGGTCGTCCGGCGACCGTCGCACCCGCCCCACCCATGTCGGGTCCGTCCCGACCACGTCCGCGGGCGTGGGGAAGTCGCCCGCCTCCGGGTTGTCGTAGAGGACGACACCGGGTGAGGTCGCGAGGACCTCGTGCGCCCGCTCCACGGTGATCTCGTTCTCGAAGCGGGCGTGCACCGACAGCGAGTGGGTGGTGAGCACCGGCACGCGTACGCAGGTGGCCGCGACCTTCAGCCCCGGCAGATCGAGGATCTTGCGGGTCTCCGCGCGTAGCCCGAGCTCTTCGGAGGACCAGCCGTCGTCGGCGAGCGTCCCCGTCCAGGGGACCACGTTGAGGGCGAGCGGCGCGGGGAACGGCCCGAGATCGTCGCCCACCGCCCGCCGTACGTCTCCGGGTCCGGTGCCCAGTTCCGTACCGGCGACCATGGACAGTTGCTTGCGCAGGGCGGCCACGGCGTCACGTCCGGCGCCGCTGACGGCCTGGTAGGACGAGACGACCAGTTCGCGCAGCCCGAACTCGGCGTGCAGCGCGCCGACGGCCGGGATCATGGCGAGCGTGGTGTCGTGCGGGCCGGCGACGATGCCGCGCGGTCGCACCCGTACGGCGTGCGGGTTGACCTCGGGTACGACCAGCGGCACGTCGGGGTCGGCCCGGAAGGCCGGCGACGCGTCCACGACGACCGCGCCCTTGGCGACGGCGACGGGCGCCCAGCGCTCCGACACCGCGCCGGGCACCAGGAAGAGCGCGACGTCGATGCCGTCGAAGACGCTCTCTTCGAGCGCCAGGACCTCGCACCGCTCCCCGCGCACGGCCAGCTTGCGGCCGGCCGAGCGCGGGGAGGCGGCGAGTCGGATCTCGCCCCAGACGTCCGCGTGCTGGGACAGGATCTCGAGCATCACCGCGCCGGCTGCTCCGGTCGCACCGACGACCGCGAGCGCCGGCTTGCGGTTCATCGCCCGGTGCCGCCGTAGACGACCGCCTCGTCGGAGTCGGAGTCGAGCCCGAAGGCGCTGTGCACGGCCCGGACGGCCTCGTTGACGTCGTCGGCGCGGGTGACCACCGAGATGCGGATCTCGGAGGTCGAGATCAGCTCGATGTTCACGCCCGCGTCCGACAGCGCTTCGAAGAACGAGGCGGTGACGCCCGGGTTGGTCTTCATTCCGGCGCCGACCAGGGAGATCTTGCCGATCTGGTCGTCGTAGCGCAGCGAGTCGAAGCCGATCGAGCCCTTCGCCTTCTCCAGCGCGTCCATGGCCTTGCGGCCGTCCGTCTTGGGGAGGGTGAAGGAGATGTCCGTCAGCGCGGTGGTGGCCGCGGAGACGTTCTGGACGACCATGTCGATGTTGATCTCGGCGTCCGCGATGGTGCGGAAGATGGCCGCGGCCTCGCCCGGCTTGTCCGGCACCCCGACGACCGTGATCTTCGCCTCGGAGACGTCGTGGGCGACTCCGGAGATGATGGCGTGCTCCACCTTCTGATCCCCTTGCGGTTCGTTGCTGACCCAGGTGCCCCGCAGTCCCGAGAAGGACGAGCGGACGTGGATCGGGATGTTGTATCGGCGTGCGTACTCGACGCACCGGTGCAGGAGCACCTTGGAGCCGGAGGCAGCGAGCTCCAGCATGTCCTCGGAGGAGATCCAGTCGATCTTCCGGGCCTTCTTCACGACCCGCGGGTCGGCGGTGAAGACACCGTCGACGTCGGTGTAGATCTCGCAGACCTCGGCGTCCAGCGCGGCGGCGAGAGCGACGGCGGTCGTGTCCGACCCGCCCCGGCCGAGCGTGGTGATGTCCTTCTTGTCCTGGGACACACCCTGGAAGCCGGCGACGATGGCGATGTTGCCCTCGTCGAGCGCCGTGCGGATCCGGCCCGGCGTCACATCGATGATGCGCGCTTTGTTGTGGACCGAGTCGGTGATGACGCCGGCCTGGCTGCCGGTGAACGACTGGGCCTCGTGGCCCAGGTTCTTGATCGCCATGGCCAGCAGGGCCATGGAGATCCGCTCTCCCGCGGTCAGCAGCATGTCGAACTCACGCCCGGCAGGGATCGGGGATACCTGCTCGGCGAGATCGATCAGCTCGTCCGTCGTGTCACCCATCGCCGACACCACGACGACCACCTGGTGGCCGTTCTTCTTGGCATCGACGATTCGCTTGGCGACCCGCTTGATGCCTTCGGCATCGGCTACGGAGGAGCCTCCGTACTTCTGCACGACAAGGCCCACGTGCGCTCCTCGTTCCGTCTTGTGCAGTCACTACTGCGGTCGGCTCAGTCTATCGAGCGGCCGCGGATCGCCCCTGTGATGTCACATGGTGAGATGTCCCGCTCAACAGGTGATCATCCGGAAGTCCCGGAGGGGCGCCCGCGGCCGTTCGGACTGGCTACTGCCCAAGGGGCGGGGAGCTACGCGGAGGTGTGGGCCGGCTCACACGCACCGGACGCGGGATCCGGCCGTACGGGCTCACCGGGGGCCGGTCAGCGGCGGTCAGTGGGCCCGGCGCAGTTCCGGCGGGCCGAGGATCTCCTCGACCATGACGCGGCCCGCCTCCTCGGCGAGCGCCTCCTCCGTCAGGTCCTCGTCGGTGTCGAGACCGTCGAGCTCGGCGAGCGGCTGGTCGAGCCGGACGTGCGCGACCAGGGACTGGAGGGCCCGCAGCGTCGCGGAGGCGGTCGGCCCCCAGTTGGAGAAGTACGAGAACTGCCACCACCACAGGGCCTCCGAGGTGCGGCCCGCCCGGTAGTGGGCCAGCCCGTGGCGCAGGTCCATGACGATGTCGGCGAGGCTGTCGGAGATCCGCGAGGGAACCGGTGCCTTGCGCGGCTCGTAGGGGTCGAAGACCTCCGAGAAGACGTCCACCGGGTCGAGCATCACCGCGAAGCGCATGCGCAGGTCGTCGACGTCGGCGTCCGGGCCGGTGTCCGGCTCGTACCGCTCGTCCGGGACGATGTCCTCGTGGGCGCCGAGTCGGCCGCCGGTCAGCAGCAACTGGGAGACCTCGAGCAGCAGGAACGGTACCGCGCTGTCCGGTTCGTCACCCTTCGCCACCTCTGTCGTGGCGACGATGAAGGATTCGATCGAGTCGGCGATCTGAACCGCGAAGTCGTCCGGGTTCTGGTCAACGGCGTGCAGCATGGCGTCAGACATCGAGCAGTCGTCTCCCCTCGAAGGCACGCCCGAGCGTGACCTCGTCGGCGTATTCCAAGTCTCCCCCGACAGGGAGTCCGCTGGCCAGCCTCGTGACCTTCAAACCCATCGGTTTGATCATTCTGGCGAGGTACGTGGCCGTGGCCTCGCCCTCCAGATTGGGGTCCGTGGCCAGGATCAGCTCGGTGACCGTGCCGTCCGCGAGCCGGGCCAGCAGCTCGCGGATCCGCAGGTCGTCGGGGCCGACACCCTCGATGGGGCTGATGGCCCCGCCCAGGACGTGGTAGCGCCCTCGGAACTCACGCGTGCGCTCGATCGCGACGACGTCCTTCGGCTCCTCGACGACACAGATGACCGAGGGGTCGCGACGCGGGTCGCGGCAGATGTTGCACTGCTCCTGCTGGGCCACGTTCCCGCAGACGGCGCAGAAGCGGACCTTGTCCTTGACCTCGAGGAGGGCGTGCGCGAGCCGGCGCACGTCGGCCGGCTCCGTCTGGAGGATGTGGAAGGCGATCCGCTGCGCGCTCTTGGGACCGACGCCGGGCAGTCTGCCCAGTTCGTCGATGAGGTCCTGAACCACGCCTTCGTACAACGGAACGCCTCTCCTTGGAGTCTTGCTGCTTACGGTAGTTGGTGACCGAGAGGTAGGGGAGACGTATCTGCGGACGTCTCAGAAAGGCATGCCCGGCATGCCGCCCAGGCCCTGGGCGAGCGGTCCGAGCTTGTCCTGCTGGAGCTGCTGCGCGTTCTCGTTGGCGGCCTGGACGGCGGCGACGACGAGGTCGGCCAGGGTCTCGGTGTCCTCCGGGTCCACGGCCTTGGGGTCGATGACCAGACCGCGGAGCTCACCGGAGCCCGTGACGGTCGCCTTCACGAGCCCTCCGCCGGCCTGGCCCTCGACCTCGGTCTGCGCGAGCTCTTCCTGGGCCTTCGCCAGGTCCTGCTGCATCTTCTGGGCCTGCTGGAGCAGCTGCTGCATGTTGGGCTGGCCACCACCGGGGATCACGGTCACTCCTGGCTGCATCGACGACTGGAAATCCCGTACGTCCGGACGCTCCGTACGTTTCGGTACACCTGAGCCTACGTGCTCGCCCAGCAGGGCGCCCCACCCGCTTCCGGCAACTCTTTCGGGTGAGCGGCGGAGGCATTTCTGGAGCTCCTTTACCTGACCTGGGCCCCCATGTGGGCGTCAATCCGGGGATCGGGGGCACACAGCCCTCCATTCGGCGGTATGAAGGGGCTGCGCCGCATCGGGACGCATGCGCGCCACGTACGTCACGCGGTGTAGCGTCAGCACCTTTTCAGCACCTTTTCGGACCTGATAGTCAGTCCTGGTCGTCAGTCCTGGTCGTCAGCAGAGCGCAGAGGAGTGCACCGGTGAGCCAGCCGGAGATGCAGCCCGGGGGACCGACCCGCGGGGAGGGGGGCGAGGTGCCGCTGGGTGACCTGACGGGTAGGCCGTTCCCCCTCGGGGACTGGGGCGAGCCCGCGGCCCGCCTCGACGAGCTCTACCGCTGGGTCGAGGCGGACGCGCTGCGCACCGTGGACTGGTATCTGTCCGACCGGGTCCGCAAACGCCGGGCCGCGCGCCTGTTGCGTCTGGGCACGGCACTCGGCGCGGTCGCCGGAGCGGCTCTGCCCCTGCTCGACCTCGCCGGCGCGCTCGGCCGGGCGGCGCCCTGGGGCTACCTCTCGCTGCTCATCGCGGCGGCCTGCCTGGCCTGTGACCGGTACTTCGGCCTGACGTCCGGCTGGATGCGGAACGTGGCCACCGCGCAGGCGGTGCAGCGCCGGCTCCAGGCACTGCAGTACGACTGGGCGTCGGAGAGCGTGCGTGAGGTGCTGGGCCCGGCGGAGGGCACGGCGAGCGAGGCCGCGGAGCGCTGCCTCGGCGTGCTCCGCCGCTTCTCGGAGGAGGTCTCCGACCTGGTCCGCTCCGAGACCGCGGACTGGATGACGGACTTCCGGCCCGGTCCTGCCCCGTTGCGGCTGCATTCCGCGCCCCCGCGCACGGCGCCGGAGGCCCATCCGGCCCCCGGCGTCATCCAGGGCCGCTTCCCGATTCCCCCTGCTTCCCGCCCGAACATGCCGCGGCAGCGCCCTCCGGAGCCGCCGCGCTGACGGAGCCGCCGCGCTGACGCGCTAGCCCACCGGCGCGATCCTGGGGCGCGGGTGGTGGTCCGCGTCGTGCCGTCACCGCGCGGGACAGGTGCCCGACAGTCGTCGGGGACCTGTCCGGCGGCCTGACCGTCGGGGCGGCGGACAGTCACTCAGCTGAAGATGATCATCGATCCCTGCCCGAGACTCCGTGTGGCCGCCGCGTGGAGTCCCAGCCACACATGCCGTTCGCGGGCGAACGGGCTCTCGTCGTACGGGATCGGCCCCGCGGGCTCCTCCAGTGCCGTGGGGCGCTCGGGCGGCTCCGGCGCGGCCGGCGGGTTCGCCGGGTCGATGCCGATGGACGGGGCCACGTACTCCAGCTCGCGCAACAGTCCCTGGGTCGAGCCCAAGGGGCCGCCTCCCTCGAGGAGTTCGTCGTTGAAGAGCGGGTTGGCGAAGTCGACGGGGACGTAGGCGCCGGCGTGGTCGTAGTGCCACACCAGGTGCGACTGCTGAGCCGTCGTCTCGAACATCTCCAGCAACTGCTCGTAGTCGCCGCCCAGTTCGTCGACGGGGGTCACTGCGAGCCCGCACAGCTGCAGCAGATAGGCGCGTCGCAGGAAGTGCAGCGCGTCGTAGTCGAAGCCGGCGACCGGGGCGACATCGCCCGACAGGCCCGGCATGTAGGCGAAGACGGGCACCGTCGGCAGGCCCGCGCCGGTCAGCGCCTTGTCATAGGCGGCGATCTCTTCGGCGAAGGGGTTGTCGGGGCTGTGGCACAGCACGTCGACAAGGGGGACCAGCCACAGGTCACAGGCCAAGGGAGGGCTCGCTCTCAGCAGTTCGGGCACGAGTGGTGCGGTCGAGGGTCTTGGACGGGGGAGGACGCCGGGACGGCGGCATCAGGTGGAGAAAGCGTGAAGAAAGATGATGGTCGGGACAGCGTAGTGCCGCCGGCGCGGTGCGCGAAGGGTCCGTTCGACATGGTTCGGTACGTTCCGGTACCCCCTTGTCACTCCTCTCCCACGACCCATACCCACACCCCGGCCGCCCTCTCCCCCGGCCGGCCCGGCAGTTTCGGTGCGGCTTCGCGCAGCGGGACGCTCATCCCTCGCGCTGCGTCTGCCTCTCCCGTTGCTCCATGCGCTCCGCCCAGGCCAGCGCGTGGTCGTCATAGGCCCGGATCTCGGCGCGGACACCGGCCGCGTCGCCGCGGGTCACCGCGTCGACGATGTCCTGGTGGCCGCCCCAGAGCCGCTCGGGCAGCTCCCCGTCCATGCGCAGGAACGGTACGGAGAACACCCACGCCTGCACCCGCAGCCGGTGCAGGAAGTCGCAGAGGTAGCGGTTGGCGACGAGCGCGCCGAGCTCACGCCAGAAGCGCAGGTCGTAACCGATGAGGATGTCCAGGTCGCCGGAGCGGGCCGCCCGCGCGGCCTCCTCCGCCCGGCGCCGCACGGACAGCAGGGCCTGCGGCGTCGGCAGCGCGGGCCTGCTCCGCGTGACGTGGCCGAAGATCGCGTCCACGATCAGCGACCGGGTCTCGACCATGGTCCGGAAGTCGTCGAAGGTGAACCGGTGCACCTTGAAACCGCGGTGCTGGTCCGAGTCGAGGAGTCCCTGGGCGGACAGGTCGACGAGGGCCTCACGCACGGGGGTCGCCGAGACGCCGTACTGGTCGGCGATCTCCCTGACGGTGAACTCCTGGCCGGGCTGCATCCGCCCCGCGAGCACTTCGTCACGCAGCGCGTCGGCGATCTGTTGCCGCAGGGTGTTGCGGGTGACGGCATTCGGGTTGCCGTTCCCGCCACCGCTGCCGTAGCCGGGCATCGTGGGGCTTCTCCTTCGCCTTCGGTCCCCGACACGATAGGCCAGGGGTGATACGGCCGGTACGCGGGCGGCGTACGGTCCGGAGCGGGAGGGGAGGCGAGATCCGGGTGCGCGAGATGTTCGAGGCGGCCACCGGCGACGGCCCGCCGGTGTCAGGGCCCGGCAGGGCTGCTGAGGTGCGGACGGCGTTCGAGGCGCTGCTCCAGATCCGGCGGGTGACGAACACCACGGGCACAGAGGCCGTGCCCGCACAGTGGGAGCTGGTCCGGACGGTCCGCGCGGTGGCGCTGGCGCTGGAGGCCTCCGGCTTCCCGCCCTCCGCCGTCCACGAGGAGCGGCGCACGGCCACCGGCTACCGGGTACGCCCCGGCGAGCGCCCGCACACGGTGTACGTCGAGTGGCTCGGCCCGCCGGGCAGCGGGGCCGTCCATGAGGAGGAGGACCGGCTGGGGGCGTGCGCCGAGGTGCTGGCGGGGCTGGGCTGGGAGGGGCTGCTGTACCGGGGCCCGAAGAAGCGGCGGTTCCTCGAGGTCGAACCCGGGGCGTGAGGGCTGCTGACGGTCGAGGCCGGTCGTGACCGGCGGGGAGACGCGTCGCCGGTGCGAGGCCCGCGGGGCGCCGCCCGCGGATCGGCGGGGGCCGCGTCGGCGTCGGCGGTGGGTCGTCCGACCTCCGACGCGGCACCCGCCGGCCATGCCGACGCCACCCTCCGGCAGACCGTGGCCGGAGGGGGCGTAGGGCGCCTCAGGGGCGGCCCGCGTCACAGGGGCGTCGAGCGGGCCTCAGACCGTCCACTCGTCAGCTACCGACAGCGCCGCGTCCAGCACGGCCAGACCCTCCTTCGCCTCGGCCTCGCTCACGTTGCACGCGGGGACGGCGTGCGTGCGGTTCATGTTGATGAAGGGCCACAGGCCGTTCTTCTTGCAGGCCGCGCCGAACGCCGCCATCGCCGCGTTCGCCTCGCCGGACGCGTTGTAGGGCACCAGCGGCTCGCGGGTCCCGCGGTCGCGGACGAGTTCGAGCGCCCAGAAGACGCCCAGGCCGCGCACCTCCCCCACCGAGGGGTGGCGTTCGGCGAGCTCGCGCAGCCCCGGCCCGAGCACGGTCTCTCCGACGACCGCCGCGTTCTCGACGACCTTCTCGTCCGCCATGACCTGGATGGTGGCGACGGCCGCCGCACACGCCAGCGGGTGGCCGGAGTAGGTGAGCCCGCCGGGGTAGGGGCGCTTGTCGAAGGTCGCGGCGATCTCTGCGGAGATCGCCACACCGCCGAGCGGCACGTATCCCGAGTTGACGCCCTTGGCGAAGGTGATCAGGTCCGGCACCACATCGAAGTGGTCGGCGGCGAACCAGGCTCCCGTGCGTCCGAAGCCCGCCATGACCTCGTCGAGGACGAACACGATGCCGTACCGGTCACAGATCTCGCGGACGCCCGCGAGATAGCCGGGCGGCGGCGTCATGATGCCGGCCGTGCCCGGGATCGTCTCGAGGATGATCGCCGCGATCGTCTGCGGGCCCTCGAAGGCGATGGTGTCCTCCAGGTGCGTCAGGGCGCGTGCGCACTCCTCCGCCTCCGTCGAGGAGTAGAACGGGGACCGGTACAGGAACGGCGCCCAGAAGTGGACGACGCCCGCCGTGCCGTTGTCGCTGGCCCAGCGGCGCGGGTCGCCGGTGATGTTGACCGCCGTCGCGGTGCCGCCGTGGTACGAGCGGTAGGCGGAGAGCACCTTCGGACGGCCCGTGTGCAGACGGGCCATCCGGATCGCGTTCTCGACGGCCTCCGCGCCGCCGTTGGTGAAGAAGATCTTGTCCAGGTCACCGGGTGTGCGCTCGGCGATCAGCCGGGCCGCCTCGGAGCGCGCCTCCACGGCGAACGCGGGCGCGAAGGTGGCCAGCTTGCCGGCCTGTTCCTGGATCGCCGCGACCACCTTGGGGTGCTGGTAGCCGATATTGGTGTAGACGAGGCCGCTGGTGAAGTCGAGGTAGCGGTTGCCGTCGTAGTCCCAGAAGTAGGACCCCTCTGCGCCGGCGACGGCGAGCGGGTCGATCAGGCCCTGGGCGGACCAGGAGTGGAACACATGGGCGCGGTCGGCCGCCTTGACGGCAGCTCCGGTCTGCGGGTCGGCATGAGGGGTCATGCGGCTCAGCGTATGGAACCGCCGGTCGGAGCCGACATGGCCACCTTGTATGGACCCGGCCGCTTATCTGGGCAGGGTGTCGCCCCTCCGGCACCCGTTCACGATTGACAGCATGCTGTCGTCATGACAGGCTGCTGTCATACGGAGGAGCAGGACACGCGTCAAGGAGGGCACCATGACCACGGGGACCGTTCATCTGGCCGTTTACGACACCTACGCCGACTGGGAGACGGGCCACACCACCGCCCACCTCACCCAGAACGGCTTCACCGTGAAGACCGTCGGTCTCACCACGCACCCCGTCACCACCATGGGTGGCGTCCGTATCCAGCCCGATCTGGCGCTCGCGGACCTCGACCCGGCGGACAGCACGCTGCTGATCCTCACCGGAGCGACCCTGTGGGACACCGGCGACGTCCTCTCGCCCTTCGCCGCCAAGGCCCGCACGTTCCTCGACGCGGGCGTCCCGGTCGCGGCGATCTGCGGCGCGACCGCCGGTCTCGCACGCGAGGGCCTGCTCGACGACCGCGCCCACACCAGCGCCGTCTCGTTCTATCTGGCCGCCACGGGCTACAAGGGCGGCGACCACTACGTCGAGACGGACGCCGTCACCGACGGCGACCTGATCACCGCCGGCCCGACCGAGCCCGTCGCCTTCGCCCGCGAGGTCTTCGCCCGCCTCGGCGTGTACGAGGGGGAGAAGCTGGACGCCTGGTACCGGCTGTTCCACGACTCCGACCCGGCGGCCTTCGAGGTCCTGAACGCATGAGGCCGGACCACCACCCCCAGGAACTGCTGACCCGCACGGCCCTCGGTGTCTTCCGGCTGAACGGGCAGTTCATCACCGTCTCGGACCGCATCGCCACGGAGGCGGGGCTGACGGCCGCCCGATGGCAGGTCCTCGGCGCCGTGGTGCGCGAGCCGCAGTCCGTGGCCGGGATCGCCCGCACGATGGGCATCACCCGGCAGAGCGTGCAGCGCATCGCCGACGTGCTCGCCGGGCAGGGGCTGGCCGAGTACCGGCCCAACCCGGCCCACCGGCGCGCGAAGCTGCTGCACGCGACGGAGGAGGGCCGGGCCGCGATCAAGCAGATCGACCCCGGCCACGCACGGCTGGCGAACCGGCTGCTGGACGCCCTCGGACCGGAGGAGTTCGCGGAGACCGTGCTGGTGCTGGAGCAGCTGTCACGGGCGATGGACACCATCGATGCCGAGGACATGGCCGTCCTCCCGCCGGGGCGGGAAGCCTGATGCCGAGAGCTTGAGTCGGGAAACGGACACGGTCCCCGGGCCCGGAAGCCGCAGCCGGGAACCGACGCCAGGAGCCCGGCACGGGGCGCGCCGCCGGGGCCCCGGCGGCGTTTCCGCGCGGATCGCTGACCTGTGTGGCTCCGTGCGCGCCCACTATCCTCGGTCCATCGAGCATTTCGGTACGGGGGAAGGGCCGCGCGGCGATGGAGCAGCTGGCACCAGGGGATCCACATCACATCGGCGAGTACCGGATCCTGAGCCGGCTCGGTGCGGGCGGCATGGGCCAGGTGTATCTCGCCCGCTCCGACCGCGGACGCACCGTCGCGGTGAAGCTCGTGCGGCAGGAGCTCGCGGAGCAGGAGGAGTTCCGCAACCGCTTCCGGCTCGAGGTCCGGGCCGCCCTGCGCGTCGGCGGGAGGTGGACGGCCCCCGTACTCGACGCGGACACGGAGGCCCCGGTCCCGTGGGTCGCCACCGGTTACATCGCCGGGCCCGCGCTGCACACCGTCGTCTCCGGCGAGCACGGACCGCTGCCGGAGCGCAGCGTCCGCCTGCTGGCCTCCGGCCTGGCGCACGCGCTGAAGGACATCCATACGGCCGGCCTGATCCACCGCGACCTCAAGCCGTCGAACATCCTGCTCACCATCGACGGGCCGCGTGTCATCGACTTCGGCATCGCCCGGGCGCTGGAGACGGTCGCCGACGGCGGCCTCACCCGCACCGGCGCGCTCGTCGGCTCGCCCGGTTTCATGTCGCCCGAGCAGGTGCGCGGCGACCCAATCACCCCGGCGTGCGACATCTTCTGCCTGGGGTCCGTACTCGCCTACGCGGCGACAGGCCGGCTCCCGTTCGGATCCGCCGCGAGCGGCGGCCACGCGCAGATGTTCCGTATCGCGCAGGAGGAGCCGGACCTGGCCGGGGCCCCCGAGGCTCTGGTGGACCTGATCCGCGACTGTCTGCGCAAGGAGGCGGGGGCACGGCCCACCGTGGACGAGATCCTTCGCCGGACGGCCGCCGACGCGGACGGCGAGCCGTGGCTGCCGGGGGCGCTGATCGCGCAACTCGGCCGCCACGCGGTCCAGTTGCTGGACGCCGAACAGCCGCAGGCGCCGGTGCAGCCGCCGACGATGACGGCGCCTCCTCGCGCGGTCGCGACACCGCCTCCCGCTCCGGCGCCGATACCGGCCGCGGCGCCGCACACGCCGCCCGGACCCGTGTACGGCTATCCGCAGCCGTACCAGCCGGGCCCGTACCACCCTGCCCCGCACCCGCCAGGGCCCCATGCCCGGACTCCGCCTCCGGCGCCACGGCGCGGCTCCCGTGGCGGGACACTGGCCCTGATCGCCGTCGCGCTGGTCGTCGCCCTCGGCGCGGGCGGCTCGGTGTACGCGTTCATGTCCAAGGACAAGGGCAAGGGGACGACGGCGGACCCGAAGCCCACCTCCACGTCCTCGGCCCCCACCTCTCCCCCCGCTTCCTCCGGCACTCCCGCACCGACCGGCCCACCGCCGACGGCCGGGACGGCGGGCGATGTGCCGCAGGAGTACGTCGGCACCTGGCGGGCGTCGTTCGAGACGGCGGACGGCACGAACACACGGATCATGACGATCACGCAGGGCGCGACCGGCGAACAGGTCATGACGCTGAGCGGAACGGGTCCCAACTACGACTGCCGCTGGTCGGCCACGCTCCGCGCCCCGGGACCGCCGCTCGAACTCGCCCCCACGGCCGTCACGTTCGGCGACCGCGTCTCGTGCGCCCCGGGGCAGTGGAGCCGGCTGAACATGCCCGCAGACAACATCATCGTCCGCGAGCTCGTCGGCTCGACCGGCGAGCCGCTCACGTACACCAAGACGGGCTGAGAAGGGCCCACGCCGGCCGAGAGGGTCTGCTCGGCCGGGCCTTCGGCAGCCGGCCTCAGCCCCAGCTCGCGCTGTGGAAGTTGCGGTACTCCCTGCGCTCCTGGGCCGACACGAGCCACCGTGCGACCAGCAGTCCGGTCAGGCTGAGGCCGATCAGACCCGCACCCAGGGCCGGGTTGCCGAAGTCGACGATCGAGCTGACCGCCCGTGATCCGAGTCCCTCCCCGGGCCGCGGCGGCGGCGAGGGTACGGGCGGGGCGCCGCCCTCGGACTCTTCGGCCGTCCCGCCGGGGGCGGGCGGGCCGCCCGTCAGGTCCACGCCCAGCTTCTCCATGGCGGTGGTCACCGGCTGGAAGTAGGTGGTGCCGCCCGTGGTGCAGTCCCCGTCGCCGCCCGAGGTGACGCCGAGCGCCAGCCCTTCGGAGAACAGCGGCCCGCCGCTGTCCCCCGGCTCGGCGCAGACCGTGGTCTCGATCAGTCCGGTCACCGTGCCTTCGGGGTAGTTCACCGTCGCGTTGACGGCGGTCACCTCGCCGGAGCGGAACCCGGTAGTGCTGCCGCTGCGGAACACCCGCTGCCCGACGGCCGGTTCGCCGGCCCCGACGATCTGTACGCCCCTGCCGCCGCCGATGTCCACGACGTTGGTGCGGTCCAGGACGTCGACGTCCTCGTAGCGCACCAGGGAGTAGTCGTCGCCGGGGAAGCTGGCGGCCGTGGTGGTGCCGACGAGTTCGTCGCCCTGACGGTCCCGGAACCAGGTGGAGTCCTCGGGCCCGCAGTGCCCCGCCGTCAGGATGAAGATGTCCTGGCCGTTGGTGACGTTGAACCCGGCGGTGCACCGCCGCTGGTCCCCGAAGACCGCGGTGCCGCCGTTGACCCTGGTGGTGAAGGTCCCCGAGGTGCGTTCCATGCGGACGAAGCCGCCGATCTCCTCCGCGAGGCCGGACATGCGCGACCAGTCGCCGGCGGAGACGGTGCTGTCGGCGCGCACGGTGATGCTGTTGGCCGCGTAGTCGACCGCCCACGCGGTGCCGGGCACCCGGGGCGCGGAGCGCAGGGTCTCGGTGGCCGAGCGGAGCCGCTCCATGCTGTGGGGCACCACTTCGGCCTCCGCGCCGGCCCGCCGCACCTCCTCCGCGGCCTCCTGATCGGTGACGGCCACGACCGTCCTCCCGTCGGGGCCGGTCCAGCTGCCCGCGGTACGGGCCGGGCCGAGCCGCGACACCAGCCCGGCCACCGGGTCGTCGGCGGCCCGCGGATCACCCGCGGCGGGCGGTCCGGCGGCAGGCGGCTCGCCCGCCATGGCGCCGGAGACCATCAGCCCGCCGCTGAGCAGCCCGACCACGGCGGCCAGCCGCACGACCCGCTGGAGTGTCCGTCGTGCGCCCCTCCGTCGTGCGTGCATCATGCGCGGCCCCAAGGTCGTAACGAACGGCTTCGCCAGTGCCATGGGGCCCCGGACGGCGCGGCCCCCTCCTCAGTACGTGCCGCGGTACCGGACCGTTCAGCGGGCGCCGCTACAGGGTCATCGGGTACACGTAGCGGCTGCTCTCGTACTCCGGGCGAAGACGGCCGGCAGGTCACCGAGGGGCTGCTTGCGCCAGGTCCGGACCGTCCCGTAGCGACTCTGCCCCGGCACTCGTGGACAGCGGACAGCGGACCGCCTGGGTGGACCCAGGCGGCCCACGACCTCAAGTCCTTTTGCACATAGGGGACTTGACCATGACAGAGGCCCTGTGAGCCGCGTTGTGGGAAGATCCGGGCGTGGATGCCCTGCTGCCCGAAGACCCTACCCAGATCGGCCCGTTCCGGCTGCTCGGACGGCTAGGAGTCGGCGGGATGGGCCGGGTCTATCTCGCCCGCTCCGCCGGCGGCCGGACCGTGGCCGTCAAACTCGTACGGGCCGAGCTCGCCGCACAGGACGAGTTCCGGCGCCGGTTCGCGCGTGAGGTCGAGGCGCTGGAGCGGGTCGGAGGGGCCGGGACCACTCCCGTCATCGCCTCTGACACCGCGGCGAAGTCGCCCTGGG
Organism: Streptomyces sp. WAC00040; assembly: GCF_056835925.1. NCBI lineage: Bacteria > Bacillati > Actinomycetota > Actinomycetes > Kitasatosporales > Streptomycetaceae > Streptomyces > Streptomyces sp. WAC00040. The sequence continues at coordinate 1,916,703 of NZ_JAKQZE010000001.1, read as the reverse complement.
TGGCCATCGGATATGTGCCGGGGCCGTCGCTGAGGAGCGTCGTCGTCGACCAGTACGGGCCGCTGCCGCCGAACTCCGTACGCGCCTTGGCCGCCGGACTGGCCGACGCGCTCGGGCACATCCACGCCGCCGGGCTGCTGCACCGGGACCTGAAGCCCTCCAACATCCTGCTCACCGTCGACGGCCCCCGCATCATCGACTTCGGCATCGCACGCGCCGTGGACACCGTCACCGACGGCGGGCTGACGACGACCGGCGCGGTCGTCGGATCGCCCGGCTTCATGTCGCCCGAGCAGGTGCGCGGCGAGCGGCTCACGCCCGCGTCGGACGTGTTCTGTCTGGGCGCCGTGCTGGCGTACGCGGGCACCGGGCGCCCGCCGTTCGGGTCCGCGGACAGCGGGGTGCACGCCGTGCTGTTCCGTATCGCCCACGAGGAGCCGGACCTCGCCGGGCTCGCGCCCGAGCTGGAGTCGCTCGTGCGGGGCTGCCTTGACAAGGACCCGGCCGCCCGGCCGACGGCCGCGGAGCTGGCGAGCGTGTCCCTTCCGGACGAACCGTGGTTGCCCGCCGGTCTGCTGGCCGGGCTGGGGCGGCACGCGGCCCGGCTGCTCGACGCGGACGGGGACCCGACACCCCCGACGCCGGTGACCGTGCCGGCCGCGCCGCGCAGGCGGCGGCGTACCGCTCTGACCGCCGCGGCCGCGGTCACCGTTCTCGCCGTCGCCGGCACGTTCGCCGCCCTGCAGTGGAAGGACCGCGGGGGGACGGACGACGGGGCGGGCGGCGCGGGAGCGACCGGCACCCCGGTCGCGTCCAGCAGCGGCCCCGGCGACTTTGACGGCATCGTGCCCGACGACTTCCTCGGCGCGTGGGAGGGAGTCCTGCGGGGCAGTGCCGACGCGCCCTACGAGACCGGGCGCATCGAGATCACCCAGGGCCGGGCCGGCGAGAAGACCGGCGTGTACGTCCACGTCACCGGTGAGCGGCTGTGCATGGGGCGCTCCACGCTCGTCTCCGCCGACGCCGACCGGATCGTGTTCGGCGAGAGCGACGTGACCACCAGCGTGCCCGAGAAGCGCTGCACCCCCGCGGCTCACCAGACCCTGACCGTACGGTCGCCCGAGGTGCTGGAGTGGACGTCCGGGGACGTCACTGCCACATTCCACCGGTCGAAGAACGGCCCCAGGGCCGTGCCGTCCGCCTTCGTCGGTCACTGGCGGCAGAAGTTCGACGTGCTGGACGCCCCGCCGGACTACGAGGAGTCCCGTTCCTTCGAGATGACGGTCACCCAGGGTCCGGTCGGCGCCCCGCTCGTACGGTTCTCCGAGAACTACCCGCGCACCGACGAGGAGACCGGCGAGGAGACCGGCGACCTGGTGCACTGCGAGAGCACCGCCGTGCTCGGCGGCGTCGGCGACCTGGTCGTCCTCGGGCCGCCGCAGCTGGAACAGGGTTCCGACCCCGAGTGCACCCCGTCGGGTTCCGCGCAGAACCTGCGCGCCGACCGCGTCGAGGGCAGGGAACGCCTCCTCATGTACGGGATGAGCGCCGACGGCGAACCGGCGGAGTACGTCCGCAGGTGAGCCATGGGCGGGCTCACCCCTCGTACGGGTACACCCGGGTGACCTTGCCCTGGAGGTCGGCGTCCAGATACCCGCTCGCGCCGTATTCGTCGGACAGGTAGACGCCCAGACCGAGCGTTGTGCCGAGCGTTGTGCTGGGCTCCCGGGCCACCAGATAGCGGGTGGTCGGGTCCTTCACGTTCAAATCCTTGCGGGCCCGCTCGAGCAGGGCGGGAACCACGTCCCAGTCGAAGTCGTCCAGGCTGAACGGACGGTCCCCGCTGGAGAGGGTGCCGCTGATGATGCCCTTCTCCGCGCCCTCCCCGACCCGGTAGATCCAGCTGTCGTACCGCCTGTCGTCGCCGTCGACCATCACATTGGCCGACACGTGCTCCGGGTACACGGTGAGGCTTCCGACCCGGTCCGTACCGGTCTTGGACTTGATGTCCGCGACCGCCGTACGGATACCGTCAGGCGTCAGCAGGTCGACCTGCCGGGCGCCCTGTGTGGGATCAGGAGGGGTCGGTGTCGGGGTCCGTATCCCCGTGACGGCCGGCCCCGACGGCTTCGCCCCCGCTTCCCCGCCCTCTTCGCCGTCGGGCATCGCCGCCCACACCAGGACGCCCGCGAGCACCGTCGCAGTGATCGACGAGCCGATCGCGATCCGGCGGCCCAGCCGGGCCCGCCGCACCTCCTCACGGCGGGCGGTCTCCTCGCGTTCCACCGTCCCCAGCGCGTGCTGCCGCAGCGCCGACAGCGCGACCCCCCGCGGCGGGACGGCGTCGTGGGGCCCTGGGGTGGCAGGAGGGGACAGCCGGTACGAGGTGGGCACCGCGTCCGCGGGCCCCGCGACCTCCGGCCCTGCGGCTACGGGCACCGCGTGCACCCGCTCCGGCGGACGGCCCTCCACCACCTCGGCCAGCATCCGGTCCACCGCCTCCGGGCCGGGACGCGCGGCCGGGTCCTTGACCAGCAACGCGGCCAGCACCGCCGCCAGCGGGCCTGCCTGACGCGGCGGCGGAAGCTCGTCGTTGAGGACGGCCGCCAAGGTGGCGAGCGTCGTACCCCGGCGCAGCGGGTGGTGCCCCTCGACCGCGACGTACAGCATCATCGCCAGCGACCACAGGTCCGAGCCGGGCCCGCCCTCGTCCCCGGAGATGCGCTCGGGGGCCATGTAGTCGGGCGTGCCGATGATGGACCCGGTCGCCGTGAGGACGGTCGACTCCCGGATCGCCGCGATCCCGAAGTCGGTGAGCACGGGCCGCCCGTCGGGCCGCAGCAGTACGTTCGCGGGCTTCACGTCCCGGTGCTGGATGCCGACCTCGTGCGCGGCCCGCAGCGCCGCCAGTACCTCCCGCCCCAGCCGGGCGGCTTCGGCGGGCGCCATCGGCCCCTCCGCGAGCCGCTCCGCGAGCGACCCACCGGTGACCAGTTCCATGACGAGCCACGGATAGGTGTCCTCGCCGCCGTCCACGACGTGGTGGATCGTCACCACGTTCGGATGCTCGACCCTGGCCAGAGCGCGCGCCTCCCGCAGCACCCGCGCCCGCAGCATGCGGGCCGCCTCCGGGTCGTACTCCGCGAGCCCGGGATCGGGCGGCCGCACTTCCTTCAACGCCACGGCCCGGTCCAGCACGACGTCCCGCGCCCGCCAGACCGTCCCCATACCGCCGCCGCCGAGCCGCCCCTCCAGCTCGAACCGGCCGTCGACCACCCGCCTGCCGGCGCCCCCGTCGCTCATGGCGGGAGCATAAGGGACACCGGTGACGCCGGACGGCGTGGGCACCGCACCGGCCTCGTGCCCCGGCCGGTGCGGCGCGGCCGGGCACGGAAAAACCCCCGGACGCGGATCCACGGCGAAAGCGCTCGGCCCTCGCCGCGGATCTGCCCCTCGGGGGTTTTCAGTGTCCCGCGAATGCCCTACAGGAACGAGTTGATCTCGATGGTCTCGGTCCGGCCGGGGCCGACGCCGATCGCCGAGATCGGGGCGCCGGACATGTCCTCCAGCGCCTTCACGTACGCCTGCGCGTTCTTCGGCAGGTCGGCGAAGGTCTTCGCCTTGGTGATGTCCTCGGACCAGCCCGGCAGCATCTCGTACACCGGCTTCGCGTGGTGGAAGTCGGTCTGGCTGTACGGGAGCTCCTCGACGCGCTTGCCGTCGATCTCGTACGCCACGCAGACCGGAATCTGCTCCCAGCCGGTCAGGACGTCCAGCTTGGTGAGGAAGAAGTCGGTCAGACCGTTGACCCGGGTCGCGTAGCGCGCGATGACCGCGTCGAACCAGCCGCAGCGGCGGTCGCGGCCGGTGGTGACGCCCCGCTCGCCGCCGATGCGGCGCAGCGCCTCGCCGTCCTCGTCGAACAGCTCGGTGGGAAACGGCCCGGCGCCGACACGGGTCGTGTAGGCCTTGAGGATGCCGATGACCCGGCTGATCTTCGTCGGGCCCACACCGGCGCCGGTGCAGGCGCCGCCCGCGGTCGGGTTCGAGGAGGTGACGAAGGGGTACGTGCCGTGGTCGACGTCAAGCAGGGTGCCCTGCCCGCCCTCGAAGAGGACGACCTTGCCCTCGTCGATGGCGTTGTTCAGGATCAGCGTGGTGTCGGCGACGTACGGCCGGATCTGCTCCGCGTACTGGAGCATCTCCTCGACGATCTTCTCCGTCTCGATCGCGCGACGGTTGAAGACCTTGGTGAGGAGCTGGTTCTTGGTGTCGAGGGCCGCTTCGACCTTCTGCATCAGGATCGACTCGTCGTAGAGGTCCTGGACGCGGATGCCGACGCGGTTGATCTTGTCGGCGTACGTCGGACCGATACCGCGGCCCGTGGTGCCGATCTTGCGCTTGCCCAGGAACCGCTCGGTCACCTTGTCGACGGTGACGTTGTACGGGGTGATCAGATGGGCGTTTCCGCTGATCAGAAGCTTGGATGTGTCGACGCCGCGGTCGTTCAGCCCGCTCAGCTCGGAGAGCAGAACCGCCGGATCCACGACGACGCCGTTACCGATGACCGGAGTACATCCCGGCGAGAGGATTCCGGAAGGGAGGAGATGCAGCGCATACTTCTGGTCGCCGACGACAACCGTGTGGCCGGCGTTGTTGCCGCCCTGGTAGCGCACCACATAATCCACTGATCCACCGAGCAGGTCGGTGGCCTTTCCCTTGCCCTCGTCACCCCACTGAGCACCGAGCAGCACAAGTGCGGGCACAGGCGTACACCCCTTCCGGGCGGGGCAAGACCAAGGTCAGGGGGCCGGAGCCGTGCCTGAGTCCTGGGACAGGTTGCCCCGGAATAGACGAAGCCCCTGGCGCAATAGCGCAAGGGGCTCTTGCACAAAGATGCTACCCGAGGAAGGACCGAGGTGTCGGATCCCGACCAGCTGCTGGTGGTCATCGACCCGGTCGCCCGCCGAATGGACGGCGAGTCCGTGCGCATCGCGAAAGATGTGCTGTGCGGCGGGTCGGAGGCGAAAATCTGTCTTCCCCAGGGCCCGGAGGAATTCGCCCGGGCACTCGCCCGGAGGGGTTCACGCAGGCCGGTGGTGGTCGGCGACGACCGGGCACTGCTGAGGGCCGTGGCCCTGCTGCACCGCGACCGCTCCCTGGGCGACGGCGTGCTGGCGCTCGTCCCCGTGGGCTCCTCCGTACGACTGGCGCACTCCCTCGGCGTTCCCGCCGGGGCGGTCGCGGCGGCCAGGGCGGTCCTCGAGGGGACGCCGCGGCGGCTGGACCTCCTGGTGGACGAGAGCGACGGGGTGGTCCTGGGCGACCTGGCGATCCCGGCGGCCCGCCCGGTGACGCATGTGGAGGGCGCCTCGGTGTGGACGGCGGCCCGCTCCCTCGTCCGCACCCTGGTGCGCCCCGCTCCCTCGGCCGCGCCGGTCCGCACCCACCGGCTGCGTGTGGAGGCGGACGGGGTCCTGATGTGCGACCTGGACCGCCCTGTCGAGGACGTCACCGTCCGCGCCGGCCCCGGCGGCCGCGCGGAGGTCGTCGTACGCCACGGCTCGACCGCCGAGCCCCTGCGCGCGAGCGCCCTCTCCGTGACGGTCTCGGGCCCGGACTTCCGCTACCGGGCCGACGCGCACGTCACCGGCCCGGTCAGGACCCGCACATGGACGGTACGAGCGGGCGCATGGGGCCTGACACTGCCGCTGCCGGCCCCGGCGGGCTGACCGCGGCGAACGCCAGGCAGGCCTGACCTCGACGGGCAAACGTCGACGACCTGGCAGGGGCGGCCCGCCCTGCCGGGGTCAGGCCGCGCCGTAGAGCTGGTCGCGGTGTTGGCGCCAGCGTTCCATGAGGAGGGCGAGCTCCTTCTCCAGGAACTGGAAGAACTCCAGCGTCTCGGACATCCGCCGGCCCGCCCCCGTGTCGGGTCCGAGGCTCACCACGCCCTCCCGCAGGGTGTGCTCCCAGCGCTTGAGGATCTGGTCGCGGTTGGTGAGCGCCTCGTACCACTGGTTGCTGTGCACGCGGTAGCGCTCGCGGCGGGAGCCCGGCTCCCGCTCGCGGGAGACCATGTTGACCTGGGCGAGGTAGCGGATCGCGCCTGAGACCGCGGCGGGGCTGACCTGGAGCTGCTGCCCGAGTTCGGCCGAGGTCATCACACCGGAGTCGGAGGAGAGCAGGGCGGCGAAGACGCGGGCCGGCATGCGGGTCATGCCCGCTTCGACGAGCTGGGCGGCGAAACGCTCCACGAATGCGGACACCGCGTCCTCGTCGCGCGGCTGCTGCGCTGCCGTGGTCTGTTCGGTCACCACCGGATCATCTCCCCTTGTCACGGTCCTGAGCCGAGTTAATACAGTTCCTTAACTTCACAAAATTGTGAATTCAGCGTACGTTCTGAAGCATGACGAAGGCAATCACCGTCTCCGGACTCCACAAGTCGTTCGGGCGGACACGTGCGCTGGACGGTCTCGACCTCTCGGTCGAGACCGGTGAGGTCCACGGCTTCCTCGGGCCCAACGGCGCGGGAAAGTCGACCACCATCCGGGTCCTGCTCGGGCTGCTGCGCTCCGACTCGGGCGCGGCCCGGATGCTCGGCAAGGACCCCTGGCACGACGCCGTGGAACTGCACCGGCGCCTCGCCTACGTCCCCGGTGACGTCGAGCTGTGGCCGGGTCTCACCGGCGGCGAGGCCATCGACCTGCTCTCCCGGCTGCGCGGCGGCATCGACAAGCGGCGCCGCGAGGAACTCGTCGAGCGGTTCGACCTGGACCCGACCAAGAAGGGCAGGGCCTACTCAAAGGGCAACCGGCAGAAGGTGGCCATCGTCGCCGCGCTCGCGTCCGACGCCGAGCTGCTGCTGCTCGACGAGCCGACCGCCGGCCTCGACCCTCTGATGGAGGTCATCTTCCAGGACGTCATCCTCGAGGCGAAGGCCGCGGGCAAGACCGTGCTTCTCTCCAGCCACATCCTGGCCCAGGTGGAGAAGCTCGCCGACCGGGTCAGCATCATCCGGCAGGGGAAGACCGTGCAGTCCGGGACGCTGAGCGAGATGCGGCATCTGACGCGTACGACGGTCGAGGCGGAGACGGCCCGCCCGGTCAGCGGCCTGGCCGAACTGCCGGGCGTGCACAACCTGCGGACCGACAGCGGGCGGGTGCGGTTCGCCGTCGACGGCAGTCATCTGGACGGTGCGATCCGCAGGCTCTCCGAGTTCGGCGTCCGCAGCCTCGTCAGCCACCCGCCGACGCTCGAGGAGCTGATGCTGCGCCACTACGGCGACGAGCTGGGCGCGAACGGACACGGCACCGCCGCCGACGGCACGACCCGCTTCACCGACGACGGAGCAGCACGATGAGCACGGCGACCGCCACCGATGCGGCCACCGCCCCCAGCACCGCGAACGGCGGCAACGCGCTCGCCGGCACGCTCGGCCTGCTCCGCTTCGGCCTGCGCAGGGACCGCGTCCGGCTGACCGTGTGGATCCTCGCGCTGGTCGTCGGCACGGTGTCGACGGCGAGCAACTTCAAGGCGCTGTATGCCGATCCGGCGGACCGCGCCTCGGTCGCGGCGACCATGGACAGCCCCGCCGGGCTCGCCATGACCGGACCGCGCCACTACCTGGACGACTACGACTTCGGCGCGATGCTGGGCCACCAGATGCTCGGCTTCATGGCCGTGATGGTCGGCCTGATGAGCGTCCTCACCGTCACCAGGCACACCCGCAACGAGGAGGAGACGGGACGCGCCGAACTGGTGCGCTCCACCGTCGTCGGACGGCACGCGCACCTGGCCGCGGCGCTGTCGCTCGCCGTCCTCGCCAATGTGGCCCTCGCCCTGCTGCTCGCGCTCACCCTCGGCAGTACGGGTATCGACGGCATCGACACCGGTGGCTCGCTGCTCTACGGCTCCGCGCACGCCGCCGTGGGCATCGCCTTCGCCGCCGTCGCCGCCGTCACGGCGCAGATCACCGCGCACACACGAGGCGCCTCCGGCATGGCACTCGCCGTCGTCGGTGTCGCTTACGTCCTGCGCGCGGCGGGCGATGTGGGAGGAGACGGGGCGCTCGCCTGGCTGTCGCCGATCGGCTGGGCACAGCGCACCTACGTGTACGTCGACGACCGCTGGTGGCCGCTGCTGCTGTGCCTGGTGTTCGCCGTGCTGTGCGCCGCCGCGGGCTTCGTGCTGTCCACGCGGCGGGACGTGGGCGCCGGCCTGCGGGCGTCGCGGCTCGGCAGCGCGGCGGCGTCGGACGCGCTGAGCCGGCCGTTCGGCTTCGCCCTGCGGCTGCACCGCGGCATGCTGACCGGGTTCGGCGCGGGCCTGTTCCTCATGGGCGCGATGTACGGGTCGATCCTCGGCGACGCGGAGGACATGCTCAAGAACATCGACCAGCTCCAGGAGGCGCTCAAGGAGATCGGCGGCGCCTCGGTGGCGGAGTCGTTCGCCTCGATGGTCATGGTCGTGATCTCCGTCGTCGCGGCCGTGTACGTCGTGATGGCGGCGCTGCGGCCGCGCGCCGAGGAGACCGCCGGCCGCGCGGAGCCGCTGCTCGCGACCGGGCTGTCCCGTGCCCGCTGGGTGGGCAGCCACGTGGCCGTGGCCATGGCGGGCGGCACCGCGCTGCTGCTCCTGGCCGGGGTCGGCTTCGGGATCGCGGGGGCGGCGTCCGCGGACGACGCGGGGCTGTTCCTCGACCTGGTGGCCTCGGCGCTCGCCTACGCGCCGGCGCTGTGGGTCACGGTCGGCGTCGCCGTCGTGCTCTTCGGCTGGTTCCCGCGGGCGAGCGCGGCGGCCTGGATCGTGCCGGTGTACGCCTTCGTGGTCGGTTACCTGGGGCAGTTGCTTCAGTTCCCCGGCTGGATGAGCGACCTGTCCCCGTTCGGGCACATCCCCCAGTTGCCCGCCGCGCCGATGAACTGGACCCCGATGGTGGTCCTGACGCTGGTCGCGGCGGGGCTGGTCCGGGTGGGCCTCGAGGGCTTCCGCAAACGGGACTTGGAGACGAAGTAGCGGCGGCCGGACGTCACAGTTCGACCCGTAGTGCCTGAAGGCCCCTGATCACGAAACCGCCCTTCCACCGCGGCTCCTCCGCGAGCCGCATGTCCGGGCACTGGCGGAGCAGTTCTCCGAACGAAGCCGCCAGTTCGATGCGGGCGAGCGGTGCGCCCAGGCAGTAGTGGATGCCCGCGCCGAAGCTCACATGCGGGTTGTCCGCGCGTGCCAGATCCAGCGTGTCGGGGCGGTCGAAGCGGGTGCCGTCGCGGTTCGCGGAGCCGAACAGCAGGGCCAGTTCGGAGCCGCGCGGCACCACGACGCCGTCGATCTCGATGTCGTCCAGCACCCAGCGTTCGAAGAGCTGGAGCGGGGTGTCGTAACGCATCAGTTCTTCCACAGCTGTGGACAACAGCGAGTGGTCCGCCCGGAGGGCCGCGAGCTGGTCGGGGTGGCGGAAGAGCGTCCACCACCCGCCCGCCGTCGTGTTGACGGTCGCCTCGTGACCCGCGTTCAGCAGCAGCACACAGGTGGAGATCATCTCCTGCTCGGTGAGCCGGTCGCCCTCGTCGTGGGCGGCGATGAGCGCGGAGACCAGGTCGTCGCCCGGCCGCTCACGCCGCACGGCGATCAGTTCCCGCAGGTACGCGCTGAACCCGGTCGAGGCCCGCACCGCCCGCGCCGCCGTCTCTTCCGACGGGTTCAGCTCGTACATCCCGCAGATGTCGGCCGACCACGGCCGCAGCAGCGGCCGGTCGGATTCCGGGATGCCGAGCATCTCGGCGATCACGGCCACCGGCAGCGGCTCGGCGACCTCGGCCAGCAGATCGCCGCCGCCCGCCTTCTTGAAGTCGGCGACCAGGCCGGCCGCCAGCCGCTGTACGACCGGTTCCAGCGCCTGCACGGTCCGCGGGGTGAACGCCTTCGTCACAAGCCGCCGGATCCTCGTGTGATCCGGGGCCTCGAGGTCCAGCAGACCGTGGTCGTTGAGCGTATGGAACGGCTCGTGCGCGGCGGGCGGCGGAGTGCGGTCGAACTCCTCGTGGGTGAAGCGGTGCCGGTACGTCCGCCCCAGCCGCCGGTCCCGCAGCAGCGCGGACACGTCCGCGTGGTGCGGGACGAGCCACTGCCGTGTCGGCTCGAACCAGTGCACCCGGCCCCGCTCCCGCAGTTCGGCGAAGGCGGGGTAGGGGTCGGCCACGAACTGGGGGGACCAGGGTTCGAAGAGCGCGTCCATGCCCGGACGCTAACGCTCCCTACGAGGGTGTGACCAGCCTCGCCTCGTACGCGAAGACCGCCGCCTGGGTGCGGTCCCTGAGCCCCAGTTTGACGAGGACCCTGCTCACATGGGTCTTGATGGTCGACTCCGCGACGACCAGGTGCGAGGCGATCTCGGCGTTCGACAGGCCCTGCGCGATCAGGACCAGGACCTCGGTCTCGCGCTCGGTCAGGTCGGCGACCTGGGTCATCGCGGCGGGGCGCGGGGTCTCGGACAGCTTCGAGAACTCGGTGATCAGCCGGCGGGTGACGGTCGGCGCGAGCAGCGCCTCGCCGGCGGCCACCACGCGTACGCCGTCGGCGAGCTGCCGGGCGGAGGCGTCCTTCAGCAGGAACCCGGAGGCTCCCGCCCGCAGCGCCTGGTACACGTACTCGTCCAGGTCGAAGGTGGTGAGCACCAGCACCTTGGCGCCGCCGTCCGCCGCGACGATCTCGCGGGTGGCGTCGATGCCGTTCAGCTCCGGCATGCGGATGTCCATCAGCACCACGTCGGGCGCCAGTTCGGCGACCCTGGCGATGGCTTCACGGCCGTTGACGGCTTCGCCGACGACCTCGATGTCGGGCATGGCGTTCAGCAGGACCGAGAAGCCCTCGCGGACCATGATCTGGTCGTCGACGATGAGCACACGGATCGTCATGACGTCTCCTCGGCGGGGATGGCGGCGACGGGGATGAAGGCGGTGACCTCGTACCCGCCCTCTTCGGTGGGCGCCGCGGTCATCTCACCGTTCAGCATCGTCACACGCTCCCGCATGCCGGTGATGCCGTGACCGGCTCCCGGCGAGGGCTTCACAAGGCCGCGTGGCGGTGTGTTGACGATCCGCAGGCCCAGGCCGCCGAGCACGTAGGAGACCTCGATCTTCGCGGTCGAACCGGGTGCGTGCCGCAGCGCGTTGCTGAGCGCCTCCTGGATGATCCGGTAGGCCGAGAGCTCGACGCCCTGCGGCAGCTCGCGCACCGCTCCGGTGACCGTCTTCTCGGTCTCCAGCCCCGCCTCGCGGACGTTGGAGAGCAGGTTGTCGAGGTCGGCGAGGACGGGCTGGGGCGCGTCGGGGGCCTGGTAGTCCTCCGCCCTTACGACCCCGAGGATGCGGCGCAGTTCGGTGAGCGCGGCGACCGCGTTCTCGCGGATCGTGGCGAACGCCTTCTCCAGTTCCTCCGGCGGGTTCTCGACCCGGTAGGGGGCGGCCTCCGCCTGGATCGCGACGACCGACATGTGGTGGGCGACCACGTCGTGCAGCTCACGGGCGATGGTGGTGCGCTCCTCCAAGAGGGTGCGCCGGTCGCGCTCGGTGGCGGTGACCGTCTGCTGGGCGGCGACCTCCTCCTTCGCCTCACGGCGGACCAGGATCATGCTCACCATCAGCAGCAGGATCGCTGAGGTGAACAGCATGGGCGCCGCGCCGGGGCCGTAGCCGCGGCTGATCACCGTGTCGGCGAACATGCCGTACGCCGCGGTGATCAGCCACATCCAGCCGGCCGTCCGGGGGCGGGTCCGCAGGGCCACGACGACCAGCACGGTCAGGTGGGACAGGAATCCGGCGGGCGCCCAGGGCCAGTCGCTCCAGGAGCCCAGCACCGCCACGAACGGTGTGCTGATGATCGAAACCCACCAGGCGCCCACGGGCCTGACCAGGGTCATCGCGACCGCCGCGGCGGGGACGAACCCGCCGATGACGAAGGCGAGACCGCCCTCGTCGTCGGCGTAGGCGAGCAGCAGGGCGCACAGGGCGAGGAACAGCACCACGGCGTGCGGCAGCCACACCGCGCCCCTGCGTATCCGCTCACCCGGCAGCCGGCGGACCAGCGGTCCTTCTTCGCTCAGCGGCGGCAGCGGCCGGTAGGCGAACGCGTCGTGGAAGAGGTCCTGGCGGAGGCCGCTGAGCGCTCCCTGGGCCAGGTCGTATTCAGGGCTGCGGGTCTTCTGGGTCACGTGATGACGGTAAGCGGGCGCACGGGCCCCGGTCGTCAGCATCACTGCGGATCCTGGGGCGTCCGCCTTGAGTACTACCTGGTGGGGCCGGGGTCCGTAGCCGGTTCGGCAGGCGGGGGCCGGGTGCGGCGGGTACGGGCCGGGCCGCTCGGCGGCTCTGCCCGTACCCGTGCCGTGTCAGCTCCGGAAGGTGTCCGCGTGCTCGTCGGCCCATGCGGCGAACGTCCTGGCCGGCCGGCCGGTGACCTTGTCGACGGTGTCGACGACGGTACGGCCCACGGGAGGTGTGTTGCCGTACGCCTCCAGCAGGAAGGCGATGACGTCCTCCGGCTGCCCTGCCGCCTTCCACTGCTCGACCGCCTGCTGTTCGCTCAGTTCGACGAGCCGGATCTTCCTGCCCCGTGCGGCGGCGAGCGCGTCGACCTTGTCCTCCAGCGTCAGCACCTGGGGGCCGGTGATCACGTACTCCTGGCCCCCGTGGCCGTCCTCGGTGAGGGCGACCGCCGCGACGGCGCCGATGTCGGCCTCGTGGACCATGGCGCTGAGCCTGTCGGCGAACGGTTCACGCACCTCGCCGTCGGCGCGGATGCCGTCGGCCCACTCCAGGGCGTTCGCCATGAACTCCACCGGCATCAGCACGGTCCAGGCGAAGTCGCTCTCCCGTACCGCGTCCTCCAGCAGGCTCGGGCCGCCGCCGTGCAGCACGGTGATCCGCCGCACGCCGGCCTCCTTGGCCAGCCGAAGGATGCGCGGGCCGGTCTCCAGCGGCGCGAAGTACGGGCCGCCGAAGGTGATCAGGTGAAGGCCGGTGACGCCCTCCAGGGCGGGGGCCAGGGTGTCTGCATCGGTGAGGTCGCCCCGCACGACCTCGACGCCGTCGGGGAAGTCGGCCTTCGCCGGGTCGCGGGTCAGGGCGCGGACGGACTGTCCACGGCGGAGAAGCTCCGCGACCACCTGGCGGCCTACTGTTCCGGTTGCTCCGGTCACGAGATTCGTCATGGGAAGAACGTATGAACCCTTGCGGTCAGCTTCTTTCCGCAAGGGTTGGTCGAATCCGTTCCACAGGCTGTTTCCGCAGGCTCACCAGGCGAGTTGGGCGATCTCCTCCGCGACCACGGCGCACGCGTCGGCCGCCGGGTCGATCAGCGGGAAGTGCCCGACCTCTTCGAGGAGCGTCCATCCGACGGTCTCGCCCGCCTTCGCCGCCGCGTCCACGAACGCCTCCGCGACGGCCTGCGGCACGACGACGTCCGTACGGCCCTGCACCACGACCGTCGCGATGCCGGTCGGCAGCAGGGCGGCGGGATCGCCGTGCGGGACGCGCTCGTCGTACTGCGCCTCGCCGCCCAGCAGTTGCCGTACGGCGCCGCCGCACACACCCAGCTCCACGGCCGTGCCGAAATCGGCGATCGGGGCCAGTGCGACGACACCGCGCAGCGGCGGCGGCGCCGCCAGCCGCCACGGCGAGCCGGCCGGCAGGACGTGCCGGGCGGCGGCCCACAGCGCGAGGTGGCCTCCGGCGGAGTGCCCGGTCACGACGGTCCGCCGCGGGTCGGCCTGCGGCAGCGCCTGCCGCGCCAGGTCCGGCAGGGCATCCATCGCGGCGGCCACGTCGTCGAACGTCTCCGGCCACCGTCCGGCGACCGGCCCTTCTCCGCGCCGGCCCGGGATCTCCCGCCCGCGGCGGTACTCGACGTTGGCGACGGCGAGCCCGCGGCGCGCCAGGAAGCCGGCGAACGGCGTCACATGTCGCCGGTCGTACGGCGCCCGCCAGGCGCCGCCGTGCAGCACGACCACCAACGGCACGGCGGCGTGCCCGCTGCGCGGCGCGTAGAAGTCGACGACCTGGTCGGGATGCTCCCCGTACGAGACGGATACGTCCGGCGCGACGGCAGGATGCGACATCGCCGACGCTTCCTCGGCGGCGTCACGGGCGACGGGGTCCGGCATGTGCTGCTCCAACAGTCCCGTGGGGGTGGCCTGTTCCACCTGACCAGCGCGGACGCTACCAGCTTCGCCACGGCCGGCGGCGGCTCGGGCGACAGAGGTCCGCCCCGGGAACTCGGCGTCCCCTGGGGCGGACCGGGCTCAGCCGGCGAGGACCTCCGCCAGGACGCGTGCCGCGCGCTCCGTGTCGGCGAAGCCCACGTACAGCGGTGTGAAGCCGAAGCGCAGGACGTCCGGGCGGCGCAGGTCGCCGACGACGCCCCTGGCCGTCAGGGTCTCCATGACCCGCGGCGCGTCCTCGCACCGCAGCGCCACCTGGCTCCCGCGCGCGGCGTGCTCCGCGGGGGTCAGGGAGGTGACCTGTCCGGCCGGGACATAGGCGTCGACGCACTCCAGGAAGAAGTCCGTCAGCGCCAGGCTCTTCGCCCTGACCGTCTCGATCGCGATCCCGTCCCACACCTCGAGCGCCGCTTCGAGGGCCAGCATGGACAGGATGTCCGGCGTGCCCACCCGGCCGCGGGTCGACCCGTCGGCCGCCTCGTAGCCGGACGTCATCGCGAACGGGTCGGCGTGCGACGTCCAGCCGGGCAGCGGCGAGTCGAAGGACGCCTGGTGACGCTCGGCGAGGTACAGGTACGCGGGCGAACCGGGGCCGCCGTTGAGGTACTTGTAGGTGCAGCCGACGGCCAGGTCGACGCCGTGGGCGTCGAGTCCCACCGGCAGGGCGCCCGCGCTGTGGCACAGGTCCCAGACCGCGAGGGCCCCCGCGTCGTGGACGGCCGCCGTCAGACCGGGCAGGTCGTGCAGCCGACCGGAGCGGTAGTCGACGTGGTTGACGAGTGCCGCCGCCGTGGTGGGGCCGAGTGCCGAGGGCAGATCGGCCGGGTCGACCGGCACGATACGGCGGCCGGTCATCCTGGCCGCCGACGACGCTATGTACCCGTCCGTCGGGAACGTCGTCGCGTCGACGAGGATGTCCGTCCGTGCCGGGTCGTCGTTCAGCCGTACGGCGCCGACGACGGCCTTGAAGACGTTGACGCTCGTGGAGTCGCCGACCACGATCTGCCCGGGCGCCGCGCCGACCAGCGGCGCGATCCGGTCACCGATCCGCTCGGGCGCACTCCACCAGTCGCCTTCCGTCCAGGAACGGATGCGCAGCTTGCCCCACTGCCGGTTCACCACATCGGCGACGCGGTCGGGGACGTGCGCGGGCAGCGCGCCGAGCGAGTTGCCGTCGAGGTAGACCGCCTCGTCGAGGGCGAACAGCTTCCGGGCACCGGCCAGTTCGTCTGCGGCGTCGAGCGCCGCGGCCCGCTGGGCCAGGGACTCAGACATGGCTGCGCGCCGTCCACAGCTCGGGGAAGACGTTCTTGCGGGCACGCTTCTCGAGCCACGAGACACCGGCGGAGCCGCCCGTGCCGACCTTCGAGCCCATGGCCCGCCGGGTCGCCACCAGGTGGTCGTTGCGCCAACGCCACACCAGCTCGCCGACATCCGTCAACGCCTCACCGAGGCGCACCAGTTCGGTGTCCTGGTCATCGGCGCCGTAGACCGCGGCCCAGACCTGCTCGACCGCCTCCGACGGCTCGTACTTCTGCGCCAGGTCGCGCTCCAGCACCTCGGTGGGCACCGCGTACCCGCGGCGGGCGAGGAGCCGCAGCACCTCGTCGTAGAGGCTCGGCTCGTGCAGTGCCTTCTCCAGTTCCGCGTGGACGCGCGGGGCGCCCCGGTGCGGCACCAGCATGGAGGCGGACTTGTCCCCGAGCAGGAACTCCATCCGCCGGTACATCGCCGACTGGAAGCCGGAGCCCTCACCGAGGGCGTCGCGGTAGGCGTTGAACTGCGCGGGCGTCAGGTTGGCGATGGGCTTCCAGGAGGCGTTGAGCGCCTCCAGCTCCCGTACCGACCGCTTCAGCGCGTCCATCGCCACGGGGATCCGGTCCTCGCGCAGGGCGCGTGCGGCGGTCTCCCACTCGTGGACGACGACGGTGAACCACAGCTCCATGACCTGGGTGGTGACCAGGAAGACCATCTCGCCCGGGTCGTCCGACCGCGGATGCTGGAGGTGCGTGAGGACGTCCGCCTGGACGTAGTCCTCGTACGGCGTGGTGCCCGCGAAGTCCAGATTCGGGGCGGAGTCATGTGACATTGCTGTCTCCTCGACATCCGGGTAGCGGTCCGCCCCTTCCTGTCCGGTGTGGGCCCCGGTCCCCACTCGCATCATAAGCCGAGGATCACACCGGCGGTCCGGAGAGATATGTCCCGTCGTCGTCGTAGGGCCACGCATTGGAGACGCAGCCGTTCAAGCCCTTGATCTGCTGCATCATCACCGGGGCTGGTTTGCCGGGGCCGGGGCAGCCCATGTGCTGCCGGATGCCGATCTCGTGCCCGACCTCGTGGTTGATGATCAGATGCCGGTACTCGGCGGGCGTGCCCGCGAAGGTCGGGGAGCCCAGCATCCAGCGCCGCAGGTTCACCACGACGCCCTCGGTGGTCTCGCAGTTCAGCTCACCGCGGGTGTTCAGGCCCACGGCGAGGCAGAGCTTGTCCGCGGTGGCCGGTGTGGCGATCCTGATCACGAAGTCGGCGTTCGACGACACCAGCTGGAAGCGGCCGCGTCCGTTCGCGGCCCAGCCGCGCGGGTGGGCCAGGATCTGCTGTATCTCGGCTGCCGCCTGCTGGGCGGACACGTCCACGCCGTCCTCGACCTCCACCTTGTAGCGGCGCAGAGTGCCGGTGCCGGCCGCCGTCCCGGACGACCGGGCGACGGTGAACGTGCCCGGCCCCGACGCCGGCACGCTCGGCGGCTCGCTCTTGGCAGAGGGGGAAGGCGACGGCTTCGGCTTCGGCGAGCTGCTGGGGCTGCGCACCGGCGAGGGCGAGGTCGACGGCTCCGGTGCCGGGTCCTTCGACATCAGCGGCGCGACATCGGACCCGTCGGCCGCCTCGGCGGGGGGCGGCGCGCCCCTCCAGTGCGCGAGGGCGGCACCGGCGCCCACCGACATGAGGGCGAGGCACACGCCCAGCAGAAGTATCGGTCCGGTCGGACGGCGTCGGCCCGTGTTCCGGCGGCCCCGTCTGCGGCTGCGCCCGTTGCGGGCGGCGGCACGCTGGCCCAAGACAGATCTCTCCCCTGGTTCGGCCGGCGTTGGGGGAGAGGAAGTGGGGGCCTCTCACCGGCTGTGATCCGTGAATCGGCAGTGTGTGCGATCGTACCGGCCGCGGGCCGGCGACCCGGGTTCAGGTCGCCGGCCCGCGGAACCGTCACGGCGGAGGCCGGCTCCGCCGGGACGGTTCAGCTCAGCGTCTCCGCGGCGGTCTGGGAGGAGTCGCGCAGGAACGTGGTGCAGCGCTCGTGCTCGTCCTTCTCGCCGATCGCCCCGGCGGCACGGGCCAGCGCGTTCAGCGCGCGCAGGAAGCCGCGGTTGGGCTCGTGCTCCCACGGCACCGGGCCGTGGCCCTTCCAGCCGTTGCGGCGCAGCGCGTCGAGGCCGCGGTGGTAGCCGGTGCGCGCGTAGGCGTACGACTCGACGACACTGCCCCGCTCGAAGGCGTCGTCGGCCAGCTGCGCCCAGGCGAGCGAACTGGTCGGGTACTGGGCCGCGACCTCGGCGGCGGGTGTGCCGCCGGCCAGGAGCTCACGCGGTCCGGGCTCGTCGGGCAGATGGGTCGGGGGAGGCCCCCCGAGCAGGTTCTCGTGGATCGACATGGCCCCCAGTCTCACAGGTCGGGCCCCCTTCCGTGGCCAACGGCCGAAGGACGGCCGTTGTGCGGTCGTGGAGAGCGGGTCAGCGCTTCGGTTCCGCCTGCGGCTCGAGCGGCGGCGCGGCGATCCCGCAGCTGACCTTGCACTCCGGGTGGCAGACGTCCGCGTCCTTCGGCGGCACCCGCACAGTCCCCCATGCGATCAGGGCCCCGGCCACCAGGACCCCCGCGCACATCGGGATGGCGCGCCGGAACGCCTCGTCGAACGCCGTCGCCGAGCGGTACGCCTCAGGGCCCATGCCGGCGAGCAGCGGCAGGGCGGCCACCGCGATCAGGCCCGCGGCCCGGGCCGCCGCGTTGTTGATGCCGCTGGCGATGCCCGCCCGGCCGGTCTCCACGGACGCGAGGACGGTCGAGGTCAGCGGGGCGACCAGCGTGACCATGCCCAGCCCCATGACCAGCAGGGCGGGCAGCACGTCCACGAGGTACGACGCGTCCTCGCCGACCCTGAGCGTCAGCATCATGCCGACGCCGCAGAGCAGCGGGCCGGCGGTCAGCGGGATACGCGGGCCGATGCGGTCGCCCAGTTCCCCGGAGCGGGCGGACAGCAGCAGCATCAGCACGGTCGTCGGCAGCAGTGCCGCGCCCGCGCCGAGGGCCGTGTACCCGGCCACGACCTGGAGCTGGAGCGCGACGAGGAAGAAGAACCCGCCGAAGGCGGCGTACACGCAGAGCGTCACCAGGTTCACGGCGGTGAACTGGTGGATACGGAAGAGGGACAGCGGCAGCATCGGCTCCGCCGTACGCCGCTCGACCAGCACGAACACGGCTCCCACGCACGCGCCTGCGAGCCCTGCCCACACGGTCTCCTCGATGAGCGCGTAGGTCACGAGCCCGAGCGCCGCCGCGCACAGGGCCGCGCCCAGGACGTCGAACCGACCGGTCGCCCTCGGATCGCGGGACTCCGGTACATGGCGCAGCGCCACCGGTACGCACAGGGCGGCCAGCGGCACGTTGAGCAGGAAGACCCAGCGCCAGCCCGGCCCGTCGACCAGCCAGCCGCCGACGAAGGGCCCGATCGCCGCGCCGACGCCGCCGAGCCCCGACCACAGGCCCACGGCCCGCGACCGGTCGTCGGGGTGGAAGCTCGCCTGGATGAGGGCCAGCGATCCGGGGGTGAGCAGGGCGCCTCCGATGCCCTGGAGGGCGCGGGCGGCGACCAGCACACCGCCGTTGGGCGCGATCCCGCAGAGCAGGGAGCCCAGGGCGAACCAGACCACGCCGAGGACGAAGATCCGGCGGCGCCCGTACCGGTCGCCGAGTGCCCCGCCGAGCAGGATCAGCGCAGCCAGCGTCAGCATGTAGGAGTTGACGGTCCACTGGAGGACGCCCAGGTCTGCGTCGAGGTCCCTGCCGATGCGGGGCAGGGCGACGTTGACGACGGTGGAGTCGAGCAGTGCCATGCCGGACCCGAGGACGGTCGTCAGGACCACCCAGCGGCCCGTGGCGGATGTCAGCCTGATGTCCCCCGGACTCGTGCCCATACGGGGATCATCGCAGCCGCTTCACGACGTTACGACCCGAACGCCCGTGTCCCCGCCCGCGGCCCCTCGGGGTCCGGGCAGGGAGTCAGGTGACGCGGCGGAGCGCCCGGATCAGGGCGTCCGCACCGCGTTCCGCCTTGCTGCGCGGACAGCCGACGTTGAGACGGACGAAGCCCTCGCACCCGTACACCGCTCCCGGCATGATCGCGACCTTCTCCCGTTCCACGAGCTCACGCTGGAGCACCGTGTCCTCGGTCCGGGAGCCGATGCCGAGCGGACGAAGGTCGATCCACGCGAGGTAGCCGGCCTGCGGCGGCTCCCAGCCGAGCTGCGGGAACGCCGCGCCGAGCCGGTCGGCGAGCATCCGCAGGTTGCCGGCCACATAGGCGTTGAGGTCGTCCAGCCACGGTCCGCCACGGCGGTAGGCGGCGATGTGCGCGGTCAGCGACAGCACGGCGGGCGACGCGAGTCCCTCGCCGGTCTCCATCCGCCGCACGAACCCGGCATGGTCCGCGGGGTCGCCGATGATGCCGTACGAGCCGCTCAGGGCGGGGAAGTTGAACGCCTTGGTGCCGGAGGTGATCAGGGCCCAGCGGCCGGTGCCGTAGCGGGTCCAGGGCAGGTGCACTCCGTCGCGTACGAAGTCGGCGTGGATCTCGTCGCTGACGACCGCGACGCCGTGCCGTTCGGCGAGCTCGGCGGTCCGGGTGAGCTCGTCGTGCGTCCACACCCTTCCGGTGGGGTTGTGGGGCGAGCAGAGCACCAGGACCTTGCTGTCGGGCCGGGCGAGCTGCCGTTCCAGTGCCTCGTCGTCCCCGACGGGCACTGGGCGCAGCTCCCGGCCCAGACCGGTGATCACCTTGATGAAACCGTCGTACGTGGGGGTGTGGACGATCACGCCGTCGCCGGGTCCGGTCCACATCCGCAGCAGCTGCGAGAGCTGGTTGAGCACGGAGGGCGCGTACACGACGCGGTCGGTGTCGATGTCCGTGCCGTACCGGACGGCGAACCAGTGACGGACGGCGGAGAGGAAGTCCTCGTTCCGCCAGTCGGTGTAGCCGAAGACTCCGTGCGCGACCCGGTCACGGAGGGCGTCGAGGACCACGGGAGGGGAGGGGAAGTCCATGTCGGAGATGGTGAAGGGCAGCAGGCCGTCGGTTCCGAACCGGGCGGCGACACCGTCCCACTGCACGCTCCAGGTGCCCCGGCGGTCGACGACCGCGTCGAAGTCGAAGCTCATGATTCCCCTCCCCGTGGACACACCGCGGGCCCGGCGCCCGCGAGGGGGTGCCGGGCCCGTGGTGAGGCGGCTACTTACTTGATCTTGGTGCCGGTGGAGCGCAGGGCCGCACATGCCTCCGTGACACGGGTGGCCATGCCGGCCTCGGCGAGCTTGCCCCAGGTGCGCGGGTCGTAGGTCTTCTTGGAGCCGACCTCGCCGTCGACCTTCAGGACGCCGTCGTAGTTCTTGAACATGTGGTCCGCCACCGGACGCGTGAAGGCGTACTGCGTGTCGGTGTCGAGGTTCATCTTCACGACGCCGTTCTCCAGGGCCGTGGCGATCTCCTCCGCGGTCGAGCCCGAGCCGCCGTGGAAGACGAAGTCGAACGGGTCGGCCTTGCCGTACTGGGCGGAGACACCCGCCTGGAGGTCCTTCAGCAGCTCGGGGCGGAGCACGACGTTGCCCGGCTTGTAGACGCCGTGCACGTTGCCGAAGGACGCGGCAAGCAGGTAGCGGCCCTTCTCGCCCAGGCCCAGGGCCTCGGCGGTGCGCAGCGCGTCGTCGACGGTGGTGTACAGCTCGTCGTTGATCTCGTGCGAGACGCCGTCCTCCTCGCCGCCGGTCGGGGTGATCTCGACCTCGAGGATGATCTTCGCGGCGGCGGCCTGCGCCAGCAGCTCCTGGCCGATGGCCAGGTTGTCGGCGAGGGTCTCGGCCGACCCGTCCCACATGTGGGACTGGAACAGCGGGTTGCGTCCGGCCTTCACGCGCTCGGCGGAGATGTCGAGCAGCGGACGTACATAGCCGTCCAGCTTGTCCTTCGGGCAGTGGTCGGTGTGCAGCGCGACGGTGATGTCGTACTTGGCGGCGACGATGTGCGCGAACTCGGCCAGGGCGACGGCGCCGGTGACCATGTCCTTGCTGTACTGGCCACCCAGGAACTCGGCACCGCCGGTGGAAATCTGGATGATGCCGTCGCTCTCGGCCTCCGCGAAGCCACGCAGCGCGGCGTGCAGGGTCTGGGACGAGGTCACGTTGATGGCGGGGTAGGCAAACTTGCCTGCCTTCGCCCGGTCAAGCATCTCGTTGTAGACCTCGGGAGTCGCGATGGGCATATGTCCGCTCCTTGTGATGTGCGGGTATGTGGTACGGGGGGCCGGGGTGCGTCCCCGGTGAACCCAGTGCCCTGACCTTGGGCGACGTCATCGTCGCGGCCTATCTTTCCAGACTCCCGCCCCGGGTCCACCATGCCTGCCCCACCCGCATGGCGAAGGGGCGTGCTGTTTCACGTGAAACAGCACGCCCCCTCGAATCTCCGCAGCTCAAGCCATGATCAGGCGAGACCGAGCTCGTCGAGCGAATAGGCGTTGACGTACTTCAGACCCGCCTCCGCGATCTTGGGGGCCGCACCGCGCTCCACGATCACGGCCACCGCGACCACCTCGCCGCCGGCCTCCCTGACCGCCTCCACGGCGGTCAGCGGGGAGCCGCCGGTGGTCGACACGTCCTCCACGACCAGGCAGCGCCGGCCCTTCACGTCCGTGCCCTCGATCCGGCGCTGCATACCGTGCGCCTTGCCAGCCTTGCGGACGACGAACGCGTCGAGCCGCTTGCCGCGCGCAGCGGAGGCGTGCAGCATCGACGTCGCCACCGGGTCGGCGCCCAGCGTCAGACCGCCCACGCAGTCGTAGTCCAGGTCGGCGGTGGCGTCGAGCATCACCTGACCGACCATCGGCGCGGCCTCGCCGTCCAGCGTGATCCGGCGCAGATCGATGTACCAGTCGGCCTCGATGCCCGAGGAGAGGGTCACCTTGCCGTGTACCACGGCCTTGTCCTTGATCTGCTGGAGCAGCTCAGCACGCACGTCAGTCATGGGGCTCAGCTTAAGGGCGCCGGTCCCTCTGCTCAGAGCCGCCGCCAGCTCCAGGTCGTCGCGATCTCCAGCGGCTCGATCGGCGTGACGAGCTGCGGGCGGGTGTTGAGACCGTTCGGCGGGCCGGACTGCGGCTCGACACAGACCGCCTCGGCCTGCTCGTCGTAGATCACGACCCACTCCGCAGGGCTGCGGACGATCAGCTCCAGCCGGCCCGGCCAGGTCAGCGTGACGTCGACCCCGTCGGGCATGCCGAAGCAGTCGTCCCACGGTCCGGGGAGCGGTGTGATGCGCTTGCCGGTAGGCAGATGGTCCTCACCGCGCTCCTCCTGCCACTCGGGCGTGAAGTCGATCCGTACGTCCTCGCCCCCGTCTCCCAGGTCGCGCAGGAACCAGGGGTGCCAGCCCGCCTGCGCCGGGAACGACGTCCCGTACGTCTCCACGCCCATCCTGAGGGTGACGGAGTCGTCCGCCAGCTCGAACGTCTGGGTGACGCGCCCTGTGTACGGCCACGGGTCGGTGAGGTCATAGGTGAAGGCAGCTTCGCTTTCACCGGCCCGCGCGGTACGCCAGGCGGTGTCACGGCCGGTGCCGTGAATGGCGTGCGGCGGGGCATTGAGCGGCAGTTGATGCGGTACTCCGCCGTTGCTGAACTGTCCGTCCCGAGTACGCCCGCACCACGGCACCATCGGGAACGAGCCGTAGCGCTCGCCCTGTCGCAGCATTTCGGTGCCGCCGATGCGCAGGCTTCCGATGCGGCAGCCGTTCTTCGGATGCACGGTCAACTCGACGTCACCGGCGGCCAGCCGGATGCTCTGTTCGCTACTCACACCCCGACATTACGGCGTGTCACCTACGGCGGCGCAGCGCCCTGCCGACCACGACCGCCGATGCCAGTGCCAGGGCCGCGGCAGGGGCCAGCCACCGCAGGGTCGCCCCCGTGGAAGAGGCGTCGGGAGCCGGCGTGGGCGCGTAGCGGCCGCGCGGTGGGGCGTGGTCGACCTCCTCGGCGCTGCGGCCGATCATGGTGCGTCGTGCGTGGGCGGCCTCGGCGGGCACCGCGTCCGGCAGGCCGGACAGGTCGTCGAGGTCCTCGATGCCGTCGAGGTCGTCCACACCGTCCACGTCGTCCGCGCCGTCGACCTCGTCGAGGTCCTCGAACTCGTCCTCGGCGTCGGCGCCGAGCGACGGCGGAGGTACGGGTGCGTCGAAGACCGAGCCGCCGGGGTCGGGCGCGTCGTCCGAACCGGCAGCTGTCGCGTCCCGAGCGTCGTCGCCGGCGGCGGCCGAAGGCTCACCGGCCGCTTCCTGCGGTTCCGGGAGCAAGGCGGCACCGTCACCGTCGGCGCGCTCCTCCGGCTGCGTGGCCTCGAAGGCGGCCGCGGCCAGTGCTTCCGCGAAACGATCGAGCAGCCGGTGGGCCGCCGACACCTTCGCACCGTCCGCGAGGTCGGCCAGCCTGCCCTCGGCACGTACAAAACCGCTGAACGTCAGGGTCGTGCCGCCGTCGGTCTGCGCGGGGCGGACCGTCAGCGTGAGCTTCACCGAGCCGGCGCCGCGCGCCTCGGCGCCCTCGCCCTCGACGGCGAAGGCGCCGCCCCGCTCGTCGTCCTGCTCCGTGATGTGAAGGGCGCCGCGGTAGGTGATGGTGTGGCCGGCGACCCTGACCTTGAGCCGCCCCGACAAGGGGCCCGCCGACTCGTCTGCGTCCTGCTGGAGCCCAGGGACGCAGCGGGCGACCCTGGCGGGGTCCCGCAGCGCACGTCGGAGGGTCTCAGCCGGTACCGGAACGAACACCTCATGCTCCATGGAAGCCGAGCCTACTCAGCACGGCCCGCCGCGTCTGCCTTTCCGTCGTGCGCCCGCCACGTCCGCGTCCTGGCGGCCCCGTCGGCGGCCGCCCCGTACCGCCCCTCCGTGACCGCGGCCATGACGGTCAGCGGGTGTAGCGCGGATGGACCAGCGTCGAGGGCAGCAGGCCCGTCAGCCGGGTCCGCTCCGCCGCGAACCTGTCCTGCGTGAGTGTGTCCTCGACCTCCGAGCGCAGCCGCGGCGCGTCCGCGCCGATCGCGAGCCCGGGTGCGCCGCCCTCGGCCGCGATCAGCAGTCCCCAGTCGGTGGCCGCGTCCTCACCCGCCCTGAACCGCGCCGGGCCGCCCGCAGCACCGGTCCCCCTGCCGCTGACCCGGTAGGCCGTGGTGCCGAAGCCGGCGGCCCGCAGCGTCGTGTCGACCGTCCAGTACGTACGGGGCCGCGTGGTCGGCCCTGCGTGGACCACGAGCCGCCCGCCGTCCGCCAGGACCCGCCGGGCCAGCCCGTAGAACTCCAGCGAGTAGAGCTTGGTGCTCTCGGTGATACCCGGGTCGGGCAGGTCGGAGACGATCACGTCGTACGTGCCCTCGTGCTCACGCAGCCAGGAGAAGGCGTCCGCCGTGACGACCCGGGTCCGCGGGTCGTCGTACGCGTGGTCGTTCAGATCGGTGAGCGCCGGATCACTGCGGGCCAGTTCGACCACTCCGGGGTCCCGCTCGACGACGGTCAACGCCCGGACATCGGCGTACCGCAGTGCCTCGCGCGCTGCCAGCCCGTCGCCGCCGAGGATCAGCACCCTTTCGTGCGGACCTCGCATGGCGGGGTGGACGAGCGCTTCGTGGTAGCGGTGCTCCTCCTGCCCCCGCACCTTCAGCCGTCCGTCCAGGAAGAGGTCCGGGGGCCGGGAGGGCCCGCCGGTGACCACCACCTCCTGGACACCGGTGCGCACGGCGACCCGCACATCGGAGCCGTAGACCGCCCGGCGGGCCGCCCGCTCGAAGTCGTCGACCATCACGGTGGCGCCCGCCAGCACCGCCAGCACGAGGACGTTGACGGTGAGCAGCCTGGTCCGCCACCGCGGTGTGAGGTCGCGGCGGAACAGCCACAGCACCACCGCCCCGCCGGCCAGGGCGTTGACCGCACCCGTCACCAGCGCCCCGGTGAGTTCACCGAGCCACGGCAGCAGCAGGAAGGGGAACGCCAGCCCGCCGACGAGCGCCCCCACGTAGTCCGCGGCGAACAGATCGGCGACGGTGCCTTCCGCGTCCCGCCGGGAGATGCGCTGGATCAGCGACATCAGCAGCGGTATCTCCGCGCCGATCAGGACGCCGATGGTCAGGCTGAAGACCACCAGAGGCACCCCGGAGCCGCCGAACCAGGCGAAGGACGCGTAGAGCACCATGGCCGAACTGCCGCCGACCAGCGCCAGTGCCGCTTCCAGCAGGCCGAAGCCCACGGCGGCCCGGCAGCGCATCCGCTTGGCGAGGAGCGATCCGATGCCCATCGCGAACACCATCACGGAAAGGATCACGGACGCCTGGGTGACCGAGTCCCCGACCAGATACGTGGCGAGCGCGACGAGTTCCAGCTCGTAGACCAGGCCGCAGGCCGCGCAGACGAAGACCGCGGCGAGCACGAGATGGCGGCCGGACTCGGGGCGCACGGGCAGCAGCACCATGCCCTTGGGCGGCGAGGTCTGCGGCCGGTCGATCATCCTCGACACGCTACGTCACAGGCGCCGCACGGGCTGTCACCCACAGGTGTCGACTACAGCCCGAAGGGCTCGGGGTCGGGGTGGCTCATCCGCACGCTCTGCGACCCGCGGGCCGAGAAGCCGACGCGCGTACGCGTGACGACGAGCCGGCCCTCCTGCGGGTACGCGTGCCAGGTGCGCCACCGCGCCTGCCCCTCGCCGCTCTGCGCCACCATCGCGGTGAACGCGTGCGGGGAACCGGGAAATGTGCCGGCGAGACCGTGGGGGTGGTCCGCGACAAGGGCCAGCAACTCCTGGGCCCGGCCCGCGAACGAGCGCTGGGAGAGCGTCTCGACACGAGCCGCGAACTCGTACTCCCAGTCGCCGAGCCGCTTCGCCACCCCGAGGGGCAACGGTGTGCTGCTGCCGGGGATGCAGGCGACGGTCTCCGAACAAGTGCCCCGCTCCTCCTCGAGCAGCACCTGGTGGGAGGCACCCAGCAGCCTCAACTGCAGCTTGGCACCGGAAAGTTCGAGGTCGAGGACGGCCAGGGCGGGGAGCGGCTCCCGGCCGAGCGCCCAGGCGAGGTCGTCGGCACGGGTGTCGGTATAGGCGGTATCGATGGTCGTGAGCATGGGTCGGCTCCGCAAGCGCGCTTCGGCGGGTGGACGCGTGGACCTGGCACTCCGAAAGGGTGCGCAAGACGTGGGGGGTGGCCTGCTTCGGTCCACGTGAGGTCCGAGGGCTGAATGGATCCAACAGGTTCCGACAGTGAGAAAATCACGAAATGGACGTCGACCACAGCCTTTTTACCCAACTTGGCGCCGTTTCCATCCCCTCGGGGGCCCATAGGTTCAACTGTTCAACGGAGAGGGGTCGGGCGAAGTCAACATATCCGCCGGACTTTCTGCCAACAGGAAGGCGCCCGGCGGGAGTCGGCCTTCGCCACTCACCCGCCGGGCACCTTCACCGCCGCGGACCAGCTGCCCCGTGTCAGCTGCCTCCGCCGCATCCGCCCCCGCCCCCGCCGCACGACGACGAACTGCTGCTGCATGACGAGCTGCTGCTGCCGCACGACGAGCCGGAGTCTCCGCCGCCCCACCACGCTCCACCGCCGCTCGCGGCCTCGCTGCCGCGGCGACGGCGGCTCGTGCGGCTCGCGCCGGACGCCGCCGCCACAGCGAGAACAACCACCAGAACGAACAGTGCGATCCCGAGAAACATCATGGTTCTCCCCGTCCTTCTCGTTCCCCCGAAGCAGGACCCCCGCGACACTGCGTGACCGCTTCACCCGCATCCGCGGGACGCTTACCTGCGTGGCAAAGGGATGCCCTCGGCCACTCGGAGCCAAAGCAGACTTGAGCAACTCCAGAGGTTCCGCGCAGGATGACCGCCATGACGACGCACAGGACAGCAGGCGAAGAGGGCACCCGGCCGCTGCTCAACCGCAGGCTGGCGGAGTTCGGCACCACGATCTTCGCGGAGATGTCGGCGCTGGCCCTGCGCACCGGCTCGATCAATCTGGGCCAGGGCTTCCCCGACACCGACGGCCCCGAGGAGATCAGGGAGGCGGCGGTGCGGGCACTGCGCGACGGCCGCGGCAACCAGTACCCGCCCGGTCCGGGCGTCCCTGAACTCCGCACCGCGATCGCGGAGCACCAGCGGCGCTTCCACGGCCTGGCCTACGACCCCGACACGGAGGTCCTGGTCACGGCGGGCGCCACGGAGGCGATCGCCGCCGCCCTGCTCGCGCTGGTGGAACCGGGCGACGAGGTGATCGCGCTGGAGCCGTACTACGACTCGTACGCCGCCGGCATCGCCATGGCGGGCGGCGTACGGGTGCCCGTGACGTTGCGCCCGCACGAGCTCGCCTTCCGCCTCGACCTGGACGAGCTGTGTGACGCGGTCACCGAGCGCACCCGTCTGCTCCTGATCAACACGCCGCACAACCCCACCGGCACGGTCCTGACCCGCGCGGAGCTGGCGGCGATCGCCGAGCTCGCTGTCGAACGGGACCTGCTCGTGGTCACCGACGAGGTCTACGAGCATCTGGCCTTCGACGGCGAGCATGTTCCGCTGGCGTCGTTCCCGGGGATGCGCGAACGCACCGTCACGATCTCCAGCGCCGGCAAGACGTTCTCGTTCACCGGGTGGAAGGTCGGCTGGGTCACCGCCTCCCCCGAGCTGGTCACGGCGGTCCGCTCGGCGAAGCAGTTCCTGACGTACGTCTCGGCGGGCCCGTTCCAGTACGCGGTCGCCGAGGCGCTCCGCCTCCCGGACGCGTATTTCGACGGCCTCCGCGACGATCTGCGCGCCAAGCGCGACCTTCTGTGCGAGGGCCTGTCCGCGGCCGGGTTCGCGGTGCACCGCCCTGCCGGCACGTACTTCGTCACCACCGACATCCGGCCGCTCGGCGAGGCGGACGGCTTCGCGTTCTGCCGTGCGCTGCCGGAGCGCTGCGGGGTGGTGGCGATCCCGAACGCGGTCTTCTACGACCACCGTGACGAAGGCGCGCCGTTCGTTCGATTCGCGTTCTGCAAGCGGGGCGACGTCCTCGAGGAGGCCGTTGCCCGGCTGAAGTCCTTGGCGCGCTGAGAAAGAGGCAGGCCCGGCGGGCCTGCGATCACAGGGATCGCGGACCTGCCGGGCCTCGCGTGTGCGTGACGCGTCAGGCGTCGTCGGCGGGCTTCTCCTCCTCGGGGACGGCCAGACCGAACTGCTCCGCGAGCCACTTGTCGAACTCGATCGAGGCGCGCACCCAGCTGACCGTGGACGAGACGAAGTGCTCGAGACTCACGCCGGTGCCGATGAGCATCTGCGCCTCACCGATGAGGCGGATCGTCGGAAGCTCTGCGCCCTCCTCCTCGTGGAGGTGGGTGTAGACCTTCGGCCACAGGGTGCGGCGGTTCCAGTCGTCGATGGCGTCGAGGATCTTGGCCTTCTCGGTCACCGCGTGCGGGCGGTCGTAGAAGGTCCGCACCGAGAAGACCTGCTGCTCATCCTCACCGCGGAACATGAAGTACGTGCGGAAGTCCTCCCACGGCGCCGCGAGGTCGCCCTCGTCGTCGACGACGTACTTCAGCTCCATCTGGTCGAGGAGCTGCTTCACCAGGTCCTGGTCGGGAACGACGGGGCCCGCCGGTCCTGCGGCCTGAGGCTTGGGCTGGCCCCCGAAATTCGGAATCGAGGACGGGTCGATGGTCACCGTGTATTTCCCTTCGTACGGATGCCGCCATCCTCTCCCATCCCCGGCGGGGGCTGGCAAGCCCCGCCGCCCGCGATCCGCTGCGGGCTGACAAGATCTCCCGCTCGGGTGCCCCGCCCGCCGCTGTCCGGGTGAACGGGCGGCGGACACGAACGGGGCACGGGGGCGGGCCACCACACTCGTGCCCTGTCCTCGTGCCCCGCTCGCCGGGACGGCCGTGCCGCGCGGTGTCAGGCCGCCGCGCCCACGATCAGGCCGTCCTCGAAGCGGTCCACCCGTACGGTGTCGCCGTCGTTGACCTCACCCGCCAGGATCTCCTTCGCGAGCCGGTCGCCGATCGCCGTCTGGATCAGCCGCCGCAGCGGACGCGCGCCGTACGCCGGGTCGTTGCCCTCCTCCGCGAGCCATGCCAGCGCCTCGGGCGTGACCTCCAGCGTCAGACGGCGGTCCGCCATCCGCTTGGCGAGACGTCCGATCTGGAGCTCGGCGATGCGCTGCAGCTCCGCCTTGGACAGGGCCGAGAAGACCACCAGGTCGTCGAGGCGGTTGAGGAACTCCGGCTTGAAGGAGGCCCGCACGACCTCCAGCACCTGCTGCTTCTTCTGCTCCTCGCTGGTCGTGGGCTCCATCAGGTACTGCGACCCGAGGTTGGAGGTCAGGATCAGGATGGTGTTGCGGAAGTCCACCGTCCGGCCCTGGCCGTCGGTGAGCCGCCCGTCGTCGAGCACCTGGAGCAGGATGTCGAAGACCTCGGGGTGGGCCTTCTCCACCTCGTCCAGCAGCACCACGCTGTACGGGCGCCGGCGCACGGCCTCGGTGAGCTGACCGCCCTCCTCGTAACCGACGTAACCGGGAGGGGCGCCGACCAGGCGGGCCACGCTGTGCTTCTCGCCGTACTCGGACATGTCGATGCGGACCATCGCCCGCTCGTCGTCGAAGAGGAAGTCCGCGAGCGCCTTCGCCAGTTCCGTCTTGCCGACACCGGTCGGGCCGAGGAACAGGAAGGAGCCGGTGGGCCGGTCGGGGTCGGCGATGCCCGCCCGTGTCCGGCGCACCGCGTCGGAGACCGCCTGCACGGCCTCGGACTGGCCGATCAGCCGGCGGCCCAGCTCCTGCTCCATGCGCAGCAGCTTCTGCGTCTCGCCCTCGAGGAGCCGCCCGGCCGGGATACCGGTCCAGGAACCCACGACGTCGGCGATGTCGTCCGGGCCGACCTCCTCCTTGACCATCGTGTCCTTGGAGGCCTGCTCGGCCTCGGCCTGCGCCGCCTCCTCCAACTCGCGCTCCAGGCCGGGGATCTCCCCGTAGAGCAACTTGGAGGCGGTGTCGAAGTCGCCGTCGCGCTGGGCGCGTTCGGCCTGACCGCGCAGGTCGTCGAGGCGTTCCTTCAGCTCACCGACGCGGTTGAGGCCCTGCTTCTCCTTCTCCCAGCGGGCGGTGAGTCCGCGCAGCTCCTCCTCCCGGTCGGCCAGGTCCCTGCGCAGCTTCTCAAGGCGCTGCTTGGAGGCGGGGTCGGACTCGTTCCTGAGCGCCAGCTCCTCCATCCGCAGCCGGTCGACGGCGCGCTGGAGCTCGTCGATCTCGACGGGCGAGGAGTCGATCTCCATGCGCAGCCGCGACGCGGACTCGTCGACGAGGTCGATGGCCTTGTCCGGCAGGAACCGGGAGGTGATGTACCGGTCGGAGAGGGTGGCGGCGGCGACGAGCGCGCTGTCGTTGATCTGCACCTTGTGGTGGGCCTCGTAGCGGCCCTTGAGCCCGCGCAGGATCGCGATCGTGTCCTCGACCGACGGCTCGGCGACCAGCACCTGCTGGAAGCGGCGCTCGAGCGCCGGGTCCTTCTCGATCCGCTCGCGGTACTCGTCGAGCGTCGTCGCGCCGACCATCCGCAGCTCGCCGCGGGCCAGCATCGGCTTGAGCATGTTGCCCGCGTCCATGGCGGAGTCGCCGCCGGCGCCCGCGCCGACGACCGTGTGCAGCTCGTCGATGAAGGTGATGATCTGGCCGTCGCTCTCCTTGATCTCGGACAGCACGGTCTTCAGCCGCTCCTCGAACTCACCGCGGTACTTGGCGCCCGCCACCATCGCGCCGAGGTCGAGCGCGACCAGCCGCTTGTTGCGCAGCGACTCGGGCACGTCGCCCTTGACGATGCGCTGGGCGAGGCCCTCGACGACGGCCGTCTTGCCGACGCCGGGCTCGCCGATGAGCACGGGGTTGTTCTTCGTGCGCCGCGACAGGACCTGCACGACGCGGCGGATCTCCTGGTCCCGGCCGATGACCGGGTCGAGCTTGCCCTCACGGGCCGCCGCGGTGAAGTCCGTGCCGAACTTCTCCAGCGCCTTGTACTGACCCTCAGGGTCGGGTGTGGTCACCCGGCGCCCTCCCCTTGTCTTCTCGAAAGCGTCCACCAGTTGCTTGGCCCCGGCGCCCTGCCGGTCCAGCACCTCCCCGGCCGCGCCGCCCTTCGCCGCGATGCCGATGAGCAGGTGCTCGGTGGACAGGTACTCGTCACCGAGCTCCTTGGCTCGCTGCGAGGCGTCGGCGATGACGGCCAGCAGTTCGCGGTTGGGCTGGGGCGGGGCGACCGTGGAGCCGGTCACGCTCGGCAGCGACGCGAGGATGCGCTCCGCCCCGGAGCGTACGGCGGCCTGGTCCGCGTCGACGGCGGCCAGCAGATCGGTGATGTTCTCGTTGTCCGCGCCCTCCAGCAGCGCCAGAAGCAGATGCGCCGGGGTGAGGTCCGGGTGTCCGCCGGACACTGCCCTGCTGGTGGCGGCGTTGATCGCGTCCCGGCTCTTGTTGGTCAGCTCGGCGTCCACGTACGCATCTCCTCCTTGCCGATGGAGCGGTTGCCTCAATTATGACCCAAGCAACCTGTATAAAGTTGAGTCTATTCCACTCAGGGTACTGCCGGGCAGAGCCCGGAGGTAGGTTCCGCCCATGGCCATCGATCCTCGCAACCCCGGCGCGTCCTACCTCAGCTTCTGGCGTGATCACCACATGTGCACACTGACGACCCCTCGGCCTGACGGCACTCCGCACGTCGTCGCGGTGGGAGTCACCTACGACCCGGAGGGCGGTTTCGCCCGGGTGATCACCAACAAGCACAGCCGCAAGGTCGCGAACGTGCTGGCCGCCGGCCCGGAAGGGGCACGGGTCGCGGTCTGCCAGGTGGACAGAGGCCGCTGGGCGACACTGGAGGGCATCGCGACGATCCGCACGGAGGCGGCGGTCGTGGCGGACGCGGTGAGCCGTTACGCGGAGAGGTACGGACGCACCCCGGCCCCCAATCCGGACCGGGTGGTCATCGAGATCGCGCTCACCCGCGCGATGGGCCGGGCATGACCGGGCCGGGCGCCGGACAAGTTCCGGGCAGCACAACGGCGCCATCGTGTTTCAGGTCCACGATGGCGCCGCTGTGTGGGGGAAGCACCTGAGCGATTTGAAACGACGGGGGAATCGCTCAGGCACTGCGGGGGGTGGCGGTTGTGTCCGGCTCGGCCAGCTGGTGGTCACGCTGGTCGAGATTGACAAAAATCATGCCGTACCGGATGGCACAGCGGACGGGCTGAGGAGCCCCTCGGGGCCGGCGAAGACAGCGGTAGGCACGGACATCCTCGTCCTCCTCGCGCGCGACGACGATCGGCTCACCGAACAGGGTGACCATCAACGAGTCGCCACGGTGCGGAATCGCCGTGACGAGGTCGATGAAATGCCACCCGGACCTGTAAGCCGTCGCCATCTCCCGCCGGAACACGCGATCATCCGGCGGGATGGTCATGCGCCCGCGCCCGCGTCCACGGGAGCGATCTCCCACGTGAGTTCGTCGGCGCCCGCGATCACCGCACCCGCAGACTCCGACTCCCAGGTCGGCTCACCGGCAATCACCGTGTGCGCCGGCTCTGACTCCCACGTCGGCTCACCACTCGTCCCTAGAACACTGAACGCGGCTGCGGCAACAGCAAGTGCGCCAAGTATGCGAAGCGTCCTGTTCATGGAGGATCTCCACCCCATTCTGTCCAATACCCTCCCCCCGCGTCTAAGACGATGTCTCACACCGAATGCTTCCACCAGCGACCACAGGCATCATGTTCCTGTAATTCAGGACCCTGAGGGGGTGTCAAATGGCGTCGAACAAGGACAATGTCGGGCATAGCCACAGTGCAGGCGAACTATGCGAAGCAGGGAAGAATCTCTACGCAACGGCATTGCGTACCGGCCAGGTTTCCCGGTCAGAGGCCGGGAGCGCACCCTGCCTGCTGGATCTCGCCCTGCTGCGCCCCGATCCCGACGACGCCGGCTGGCTCCGCCCGGTCCCGCCGTCACTCGCACTCAACCAGCTGATTCACCCCATCGAAAGGGAGATCCAGGAGCGCCGGCAGCTCGCCCTGTCCATCGTCGGCACGTTCGAGCCGTTCATGACCCTGACCGCCCAGGACCTGTCGACCAGACACGCCATCACCGTGCTCGAGGGCCTGGGCCTCATCAACGCGGCCCTGGACCGGGTCACCGCCGAGTGCGCCGAGGAACTCCTCACCGTGCAGCCCGGCAGCGGACGGCGTCCGGACACCCTGGAGCACGGTCTGCGCCGGGCGGAGCCGCTGCTGAAGAACGGCGTGAAGATGCGCACGCTGTACCAGCACACGGCCCGCCACCACCCCTCGACACTGGCCTATGTCGAACGGGTCAGTCCCTACGGCGTGGAGGTCCGCACGCTCGAGGAGATCATCGACCGCCTGATCATCGTCGACCGCAAGGTGGCCTTCGTACCCGCCCGCAGCGACCGGCAGGTCGCACTGGAACTGCGCCACGAAGGGCTCGTGCGCTATCTCGTGGGCGTCTTCGAGCAGTTCTGGCTCCACGCCACACCGTGGGAGGAGCAACTGTCCTACGCGCCCGAGCTGGACGGCATCACCAGCGTGCAGCGCTCCATCGCCAAACTGCTCGTCGAAGGACACGTCGACGACTCCATCGCCCGCCGCCTCGGGATGAACGTGCGCACCTGCCGCGCCCACATCGCCAAACTGAACGCCACGCTCGGCAGCGGCAGCCGCGCCCAACTCGGCTACCTGATCGCCCAGTCGGGAATCCTGGACGAGAGCCGCTGAATCCGGCCGGACAGACGTGAAGGGCCGGGAGGCAGTGCCTCCCGGCCCTTCGGGCGTCCGGGGCGGCCCGGGCCGCCCCGACGCGGGGTCCCGCGACTACTCCGGCCGCTTGGGCCGCCAGACGACCAGCGCGCTCGCCTGCTGGACGTCCTGGTACGGCACGAGATCGCGCCGGTAGGAAGCGTGGACCTGCGCCTCGCGCTGCTGCATGGCCGCCGCCGCGCCGTCGAGGGCCGACGACAGCTCCGCGACCCGCTGCTGCAGAGCCGCGACCTGGTTCTCCAGTTCGATGATCCGCTTGATGCCGGCCAGGTTGATGCCCTCGTCCTGCGACAACTGCTGCACCGTACGCAACAGTTCGATGTCCCGGGCCGAGTAACGCCTGCCGCGGCCGGCCGTGCGGTCGGGCGAGACGAGACCCAGCCGGTCGTACTGCCGCAGGGTCTGCGGATGCAGGCCCGACAGCTGCGCGGCGACCGAGATGACGTACACCGGCGACTCGTCGGTCAGTTCGTACGGGTTGCGACTGCGCCCCGACCGGTCCATATCAAGCTCCCTTCGCGGCCTGGAACAACTCCGCCCGCGGATCCTCGTCCGCGGTGGCTTCGCGGTAGGCCTCCAGCGCTTCCCTGGCCTTGTCGCCGAGCTCGCCGGGCACGGCCACCTCGACGGTCACCAGCAGGTCGCCGCGGGTGCCGTCCTTGCGGACGGCGCCCTTGCCGCGGGCTCGCATGGTGCGCCCGGCGGGCGTGCCGGCGGGCAGCTTCAGCGTGACCGGCGGGCCGCCGAGCGTGGGGACCCTGATCTCGCCGCCGAGCGCAGCCTCCGTGAAGGAGACCGGCACCGTGACGGTGAGGTTGTCGCCCTTGCGGCCGAAGACCGGGTGCGCGTCGACGTGGACGACGACGTACAGGTCACCGGCCGGGCCGCCGCGCTCGCCGGGAGCGCCCTTGCCGCGCAGCCGGATCCGCTGCCCGTCAAAGACCCCCGCGGGGATGCGGACCTGCATGGTGCGCGAAGAGCGTGCCCGTCCGCTGCCCTTGCAGACGTCGCACGGGTCCTGGGCGATGAGCCCGCGGCCCTTGCAGTCCACGCACGGGTCCGTCAGCGAGAAGGAACCGCTGCCGCCGCGGGAGACCTGGCCGGTACCGACGCAGGTCGGGCACACCCGGGGCGTGCCGTTCTTGTCACCGGTGCCGGAGCATGCCTTGCACGCGGCCGAGCTGGACATCCGCAGGGGGACCGTGGCCCCGTCCACCGCCTCGGTGAAGCTGAGCGTCACCTCGGACTCGATGTCCTGTCCGCGGCGCGGCTGGGTGCGCGTGCCCGGGCCGGCGCCCCGGTTGAACAGGCCGCCGAACACGTCCCCCAGGCCGCCGCCGAAGCCGCCGGCCTGGCCGCCGCCCGGGGCGCCTCCGAAGAGGTCGCCCAGGTCGAAGTTGAAGGTGCCGCCGGGACCGCCGGCGCCCGGAGCGCGGAAGCCGCCGTTGCCGAACAGGGCGCGGGCGTCGTCGTACTCCTTGCGCCGTTTAGGGTCGCCGAGGATGTCGTTGGCCTCGGAGATCTCCTTGAAGCGCTCCTCGGCCTTCGCGTCACCCTTGTTGGCGTCCGGGTGGAACTCGCGGGCGAGCTTCCGGTACGCCTTCTTGATCTCGGCCTCTGTGGCGTCCTTGGGGACGCCGAGAACCTTGTAGTAGTCCTTCTCGACGAAGTCCTTCGTGCTCATCGACGTCCCTCCTTCCGGACGTTTCCTGCGTCAGCCCTCCTCGGGGCCACCGCTCTCCTCGTCGGCCGACTTCTCTTCCTTCTGCGCCGCGGGAGCCGCGCCCGGCTGGGGCTCGGCCACCGCGACCCGCGCCGGGCGGATCGTGCGCTCGCCGATGCGGTACCCCGGCTGGAGCACGGCGACGCACGTCGTCTCCGTGACATCCGGTGCGTACGAGTGCATCAGGGCCTCGTGGATGGTCGGGTCGAAGGGCTCGCCCTCCTTGCCGAACTGCTGCAGGCCCATCTTGGCGGCGGCCGTCTCGAGGGACTCGGCCACCGACTTGAACCCGCCCACCAACTCCCCGTGCTCCCGGGCGCGGCCGATGTCGTCGAGCACGGGCAGGAGCTCGGTCAGCAGCGTCGCCGTGGCGATCTCCTTGACCGTGACCCTGTCGCGCTCCACGCGCCGGCGGTAGTTCTGGTACTCGGCCTGGAGCCGCTGGAGGTCGGCGGTCCGCTCGTTGAGGGCGGTACGCGTCTGGTCCAGCTGCGCCGTCAGGCCGGCGATCTTTGCTGCGTCCCCTGCCGGGGCCGCCGGGCCCTCCTGCTCGGAGGAGGTCTCGGCGGACTCGGCGGCGTCGTCAGGTGTGGCGCCGGAGGGGACGTCGGGCTTCTCCTCGAAGCCCGGGGTCTCCTCGGTCACGCGGCACCGTCCTTCTTCGGCTTGTCCTCGTCGACGATCTCGGCGTCGACGACGTCGTCGTCGGCCTGGCCGGCACCGGCCTGGCCCTCGGCGCCGGCACCCGCGGCTGCGCCCTCGGGCGCGGCGTTGGCGTACATGGCCTGGCCGAGCTTCTGGCTGACCGCGGCGACCTTCTCCGTGGCGGTACGGATCTCGGCCGTGTCCTCGCCCTTGAGCTTCTCCTTCAGCTCGGTGAGAGCCGTCTCGACCTCGGTCTTCACCTCGCCGGGGACCTTGTCCTCGTTGTCCTTGAGGAACTTCTCGGTCTGGTAGACGAGCTGCTCACCCTGGTTACGGGTCTCGGCGGCCTCGCGGCGACGGTGGTCCTCGTCCGCGTACTGCTCGGCCTCCTGGCGCATCCGGTCGACCTCGTCCTTCGGCAGCGAGGAGCCGCCGGTGACGGTCATCTTCTGCTCCTTGCCCGTGCCGAGGTCCTTCGCGGTCACGTGCATGATGCCGTTGGCGTCGATGTCGAAGGAGACCTCGATCTGCGGCACCCCGCGCGGGGCCGGCGGCAGACCGGTCAGCTCGAACATCCCGAGCTTCTTGTTGTACGCCGCGATCTCGCGCTCGCCCTGGTAGACCTGGATCTGCACGGACGGCTGGTTGTCCTCGGCCGTCGTGAAGATCTCGGACCGCTTGGTCGGGATCGTGGTGTTGCGCTCGATGAGCTTGGTCATGATGCCGCCCTTGGTCTCGATACCGAGGGACAGCGGGGTCACGTCGAGGAGCAGGACGTCCTTGACCTCACCCTTGAGGACACCGGCCTGGAGGGAGGCGCCGATGGCGACGACCTCGTCCGGGTTCACGCCCTTGTTGGCGTCCTTGCCGCCGGTGAGCTCCTTGACGAGCTCGGCGACGGCGGGCATACGGGTCGAGCCGCCGACCAGGACCACGTGGTCGATCTCGGACAGCGCGATGCCGGCGTCCTTGATGACGTTGTGGAACGGGGTCTTGCAGCGCTCGAGCAGGTCGGACGTCAGCTGCTGGAACTGGGCGCGGGTGAGCTTCTCGTCCAGGTGCAGCGGGCCCTCGGCGGAGGCCGTGATGTAGGGCAGGTTGATCGACGTCTCGGTCGAGGACGACAGCTCGATCTTGGCCTTCTCCGCGGCTTCGCGGAGACGCTGGAGAGCCATCTTGTCCTTGGACAGGTCGACGCCGTGCCCGTTGGCGAACTGCTTCACCAGGTAGTCGACGACGCGCTGGTCCCAGTCGTCACCACCGAGGTGGTTGTCGCCGTTGGTGGCCTTCACCTCGACGACGCCGTCGCCGATCTCGAGCAGGGAGACGTCGAAGGTGCCGCCACCGAGGTCGAAGACGAGGATCGTCTGGTCGTCCTTGTCCAGGCCGTAGGCCAGGGCCGCCGCGGTGGGCTCGTTGACGATGCGCAGGACGTTGAGGCCCGCGATCTCACCGGCCTCCTTGGTCGCCTGGCGCTCGGAGTCGTTGAAGTACGCGGGGACGGTGATCACCGCGTCGGTGACCTTCTCGCCCAGGTAGGACTCCGCGTCCCGCTTCAGCTTCTGCAGGATGAACGCGCTCATCTGCTGCGGGTTGAAGTTCTTCCCGTCGAGCTCGATCTTCCAGTCCGTGCCCATGTGGCGCTTGACGGACCGAATGGTCCGATCGACGTTGGTGACCGCCTGACGCTTGGCCACCTCGCCGACCAGCACCTCACCGTTCTTCGCGAAGGCGACGACGGACGGCGTGGTCCTGGCACCCTCGGCGTTGGTGATGACGGTGGGCTCGCCGCCCTCCAGAACGCTGACGACGGAGTTAGTCGTGCCCAGGTCGATGCCGACCGCACGTGCCATTTCGATTCCTCCAACAACTGACTTGAGTGGAACTGGCTCAAGGATGCCTCACCCGTTGGACCGAGTCAACCAACCTGAGTCGAGGCGGCTCAAGTTTTATCCCGTCCTTACGTGCAGCTCTTGACCGCGCGCGTGGCGCGCCCTGCGGCGGACGTACATCTGGAAGAGTCATATCCGAAAAAAGCGGTCAAGAACTGTCAATGCGGCCAAGAGCCCCGTCAGGAAACGACCGCCGGCCACGGACGAGAAGGGTGCTCCCCATGTCGGCAAAGCGAGCCCTCGATCTGACGGGCGCCCTGCTCCTGCTGCTGGCGCTGTCCCCGGCACTGCTGGCCGCCTCGGCCGCCGTGGCGCTGACCACGACCGGCCCCGTACTGGAGCGCCACCACCGCGTGGGCCTCGGCGGCCGCACCTTCACCATGTTCACGTTCCGGACGAGGTGCGCGGGCCGCGTCACGACGGTGGGCCGGGCGCTGCGCCGCCACTTCACGGACCGGCTCCCCCAGCTGCTCAACGTGGTCCGCGGCGAGATGTCCCTGGTGGGGCCGCTCCCGCTGGCACCGGACGCCGCTCGCGACGGGCGCGGGCCCGAGCGCGTCCGGCTCGCCGTACGGCCCGGAATGACGGGCCTGTGGCAGGTCGGCGGGCGCTCGGAGCTGCCCTGGGAGGAAATGACCGTGCTGGACCTGCATTATGTGGAGCAGCACTGGCTGGGACTCGACCTGGTGATCCTGGCCCGCACAGTGCCCGTGGCGGTCGCCGGACGACGCGTCGCCCATGCCGCCCCGGTGACCCCGGTCAGGGTCGCCTGAGCGACACAGATCACCGCCTGCGTGGCTACAGTGCGGCGGAATAAGTGGGTAGTCTCAGCTCGGGCTGAATAAGTTACCGCTTAGTAGTACCTAGTCCTCCACCCTCGCAGGCCCGAGGAGCCTCCATGCAACTCGCCGCGATCATCGTGTCGCTGACCCTGACCGTGGTGGGCGTTGCGCTGCTCGCCCGCGCCATCGGCCAGTTCGTGCGCTACTTCAAGCTGGGGCAGCCGGTGCCCGCCGGCACCCGGACCGACAACCCCTACCAGCGCAGCGTGACCCTGGTCAGGGAGTTCCTCGGTCATACGCGGATGAACCGATGGGGCATCGTCGGCATCGCCCACTGGTTCGTCGCGATCGGCTTCCTGACGCTGCCGCCGACGATCATCACCGCCTACGGCCAGCTCTTCCAGGCCGACTGGACGCTGCCGGTGATCGGCGGCTTCCTGCCGTACGAGCTCTACATCGAGTTCATCGGGTCGATGACCGTCCTCGGCATCGCCACGCTGATGGTCATCCGCCTGCTGAACCTGCCCTCGGGCCCCGGCCGCAAGTCCCGGTTCGCGGGCTCGAAGATGGGACAGGCGTACTTCGTCGAGTACGTCATCCTCATCATCGGTCTGGCGATCTACGTGCTGCGGGGCCTGGAAGGCGCGATCCACCACGTGGAGGGCTACGAGGCCGCGTACTTCGCTTCGTACCCGCTGGTCCTGGCCTTCAAGGGCCTGAGCCTCGGCGTTCTCCAGAACCTGGTCTACCTGTTCGCGATGATCAAGCTGAGCACAACCATGATCTGGATGATCACGGTCTCGCTCAACACCAACATGGGTGTGGCCTGGCACCGCTTCCTCGCCTTCCCGAACATCTGGTTCAAGCGCAACGCGACCGGTGAGTCCGCCCTCGGCGAGCTGAAGCCGATGACGTCCGGCGGCAAGGAGATCGACTGGGAGGACCCGGGCGAGGACGACGTGTTCGGCGTCTCCCAGGTCGAGCAGTTCTCCTGGAAGGGCATCCTCGACTTCTCCACCTGCACCGAGTGCGGCCGCTGCCAGTCGCAGTGCCCCGCCTGGAACACCGGCAAGCCGCTGTCCCCGAAGCTCCTGATCATGTCGCTGCGCGACCACGCGCACGCCAAGGCCCCGTACCTGCTGGCCGGCGGCGGCAAGACCATGGAGGGCGAGGAGAAGGCCTCCGCCGAGCAGCTCAAGGACGTCCCCGCGGCCGCCCTGGCCGAGGCCGAGCGCCCCCTGATCGGGACGCTCGAGGAGAACGGCGTCATCGACCCGGACGTCCTGTGGTCCTGCACCACCTGCGGCGCCTGCGTCGAGCAGTGCCCGGTCGACATCGAGCACATCGACCACATCGTCGACATGCGCCGCTACCAGGTCATGATCGAGTCCTCGTTCCCGTCCGAGGCGGGCACGATGCTCAAGAACCTGGAGAAGAAGGGCAACCCCTGGGGGCTGGCCAAGAAGCAGCGTGTGGAGTGGACCAAGGAGGTCGACTTCGAGGTCCCGATCGTCGGCAAGGACGTCGAGGACCTCACCGAGGTCGACTACCTGTACTGGGTCGGCTGCGCCGGCGCCCTCGAGGACCGCGCCAAGAAGACCACCAAGGCCTTCGCGGAGCTGCTGCACATGGCGGGCGTCAAGTTCGCGATCATGGGCGGCGAGGAGAAGTGCACCGGTGACTCGCCGCGGCGCCTGGGCAACGAGCCGCTTTTCCAGCAGCTCGGCCAGGAGAACGTCGCGATGCTGAACATGGCGTTCGGCGAGGACGACGACGACCCGGAGACGAAGAAGCCGAAGTCGGCAAAGAAGATCGTCGCCACCTGCCCGCACTGCTTCAACACGATCGCGAACGAGTACCCGCAGCTCGGTGGCGAGTTCGAGGTCATCCACCACACGCAGCTGCTGCAGCACCTGATCGACGAGGGCAAGCTCGTCCCGGTCACGCCGGTCGACGGTCTGATCACCTACCACGACCCGTGCTACCTGGGCCGCCACAACAAGGTCTACACGCCCCCGCGCGAGATCATGTCGGCCGTCCCGGGCCTGCGCCAGCAGGAGATGCACCGCCACAAGGAGCGCGGCTTCTGCTGCGGCGCCGGCGGCGCGCGGATGTGGATGGAGGAGCGGATCGGCAAGCGCATCAACACCGAGCGCGTCGACGAGGCCCTGTCCCTCAACCCGGACATCGTCTCCACCGCCTGCCCGTTCTGCCTGGTCATGCTCACCGACTCGGTCAACGGCAAGAAGAACGACGGCAAGGCAAAGGAGTCCCTCCAGGTCGTCGACGTGGCCCAGCTGCTGCTCGACTCGGTCAAGACGCCGCCGTCCGACCCCGCGCCGGAGACGGAGCCCGAGGGCGCACCGGAACCGGAGCCCGTGAAGTAGGCGTCTCCCAGCAGGAGAACGACGAGCGGCCGGACCTGCCTCGGGGGCAGGACCGGCCGCTCGCGCGTTGCGGGAGCGGCCGGCGGACGGCCCGGATCGCTGCTCCCCCTGGAGCCTCATAACCTTTGCCCTTCGATCAAGCGCCGTCCATTGCCCTCACCGGCCCGCCCGCACGACCATCGTGGGGCGAGGGGACAGCGGATGACGCGGGTGACAGCGAAACGGGGGTGGGCCGTGCGGCGTGCACGAGCCGGCACGGCGACCGCACTGGGCGCGCTCTGCGTCTCCGCGGTGCTGATGGCAGCCCTCACCGGCTGCGACAGCGGCCCCGCACCCGCCGCCACGGAGCCCGCCGCCAAGAACGGCGACGCCGCGCCCCTCGCGGGCCGCCCCACCACGCCCTCCCGCCCCGTGCCGCGCGGCGACGGCAGCCGAGTCCCGTCCGACTTCAACGGCGACGGCCACCGCGACCTCGTCCTCGACGACCTGGTGAAGTCCGCGAAGGACAGCCACGGCGACGACGCGGGCATCGGCATCGTCTACGGCACCGGCGGCGGCGAACGCCTCGACCCGGCCGTACGGCAGCTCCTCACGCCCCGCACGCACGGAGCCGCGGTTCAGGGCGTGCTCCCTGCCGCGTTCGACGCCGAGACCTCCTGCGACCTCGACAAGGACGGCTACGCGGACCTGATCGTCACCACCGA
The DNA here is from genome assembly GCF_056835925.1 of Streptomyces sp. WAC00040. Taxonomy (NCBI): domain Bacteria; kingdom Bacillati; phylum Actinomycetota; class Actinomycetes; order Kitasatosporales; family Streptomycetaceae; genus Streptomyces; species Streptomyces sp. WAC00040. Next base: position 1,874,208 of record NZ_JAKQZE010000001.1, on the reverse strand, counting down.
CCCCCCGTACGACGGCATCGGCCGCCCGCCCGTACCGCTCCAACTGCTCTTCGGATCCGCCACGGGCATCACCGGCAAGGCCGTCGTCCTGCGGATCCCCGACAAGGCCCGCTACGGCAACGACTGGCCCGGCCACCCCGTCTGCGGCGACTTCGACGGTGACGGGAGCGCCGACCTGGCCGTCACCGCCTCCGCCGGGCGCGTCAGCTTCCTGCGCGGCCCGTTCACCCGTACCGGTGCGCCCCGCGCGGGCGGCGCGCCCGTCACCGCCGGCGGACCCGCCATCGCGGCACCCGCCGGAAAGACCGACACCGACGGGGACGGCGCCGACGACCTGGTCGTCCTGCCCCGTACCCGTACGGCCGGCGCCCCCGGCAAGGGCACGCTGCTGCTCGGCGGACCCACCGGCCCCGGCCGTCCCGGCGGGAGACACGTCTTCGACGCGGTCCCGGTGCAGCCGGCGCCCGGGCTCCCGGCCGGAGAGACGAAACCGGTGACGGACCTGCTCGCGCACGCGGACTTCGACGGCGATGGGCGCCCCGACGTGGTGACACGGACGCACCACGGCGAACGGGCCGACGTCGTCGCGCTGTACCCGGCCGTGGCGGAGCAGTCCGGCGCCCGCCCTCTGATCACCTTCAGCACCTCGGTCTTCCTGCCCTGACCAGCAGTTGGGCGTCGACCGGCCGTCCTGGGGACGGCCCCCCGGGGTTCCCCTAGGGGATGTCACAGCTCGGCAGCAAAGGCCCTCTTGTCCCCGGTCCGCCGCCACCTCGCGCTCGCGGACCGGGTACGTTCGATTACGTGGCTGGATTCAGGATCGGACGCGGCCGGGACAACCGCACCCCTCAACGGCAGCAGGCACCGCAGGCGCCGCCCCCCTACCAGGGAGGTGGCCGGCCGGCCCCGCCGCCGTACGGGCAACAGCAGCAGTGGCCGCCCGCCGGCGGCGCGCCCCGGCATGGCGCGGCCCCCCAAGGGGGCGGCGGGTACGGCGAGCCGGAGTACTTCGGCGATCCGCACCCCCAGTACGCCCCGCCGCAGGACCCGTACGCGGCCAACAACCCCGGCCACACGCAGATGTTCAGCGTGAACGACGACCCCTACGGTGACGGCGGGGCCTACCGCGCCGGCGCCGCTCCGGCGGCCCCGGTGGGCCCGCGTCTGCACTGGAAGCAGCTCCTCAGCGGCATCGTGCTGCGGCCAGGGCCGACGTTCCTTCAGATGCGCGACTACGCCGTCTGGGGTCCGGCGCTCGTCGTCACCTTCCTCTACGGCATGCTCGCGATCTTCGGATTCGACGAGCCGCGCCAGGAGGTCATCAACGCGACGCTGTCCAACGCGATCCCGTACGTGCTGATCACCGGCGTCGCGTTCGTGATCAGCGGCCTGGTGCTCGGCGCGGTGACGCACACCCTGGCCCGCCAGCTCGGCGGCGACGGCGCCTGGCAGCCGACGGTCGGCCTCTCCATGCTGATCATGTCGATCACCGACGCGCCACGCCTCGTCTTCGCCATGTTCCTCGGCGGCGAGAACTCCCTGGTCCAGGTGCTCGGTTGGGTGACCTGGCTGGCGGCGGGCGCGCTGTTCACCTCGATGGTGAGCAAGTCGCACGACCTGCCGTGGCCGAAGGCGCTGGGCGCTTCGGCCATCCAGTTGATCGCGCTGCTGTCGATCATCAAGCTCGGCACGATCTGAGACCCGCACACATGAGGAAGGGCCCGCCGGCTACCGGCGGGCCCTTCCCAGTACGTGCCGTCCTGACCAGCTTGCCCGTATGACCACTTCGCCCGAGGGGCCTGCCGCGCGCACAGGCCACTCGTTCCCCTCGGGAAACAAACGGAACTCGTACAACCACCTCCCCTCGCAGTAAGTCTGATCGAGCGGTACGCACTGATGTGCGTACCGCTCGATCAGAAGGGACTTCCTTGGCTTCCGTACGCACCACCCGACGCCGTCTCGGCGCCTGTGTCGCCACCGTGCTCGCCGTGACGGTCGGTGCCGGCGTCATGGCCTCCCCCGGGGCGGTGGCCGCTACCGCTGCCGTGGCCGCCACCACCGCCGCCGACGCCACCGCCGAGGCGAATCTGCCCCTCGGCGCCGAGATCGTCAGCACTGGCGACACCGGCTACCTCACCTCCCGGAAGGACGGCTCCGGCGACACGGTCCTGGAGTGGCACAAGTACGCCGACGGCTCGGTTGTGCCGATCACCATGGGCACCACGGGCCACGACAGCGGGTCCGACATCGTCGTGACCAGTGACGGCGACAGCACGGTCTTCCTGCAGGACATGAGGGAAGGCGCCACCCTGTCCGCGTCCTTCGACCTCGCGGCCGAGTTCAAGCCCGGGGCGAAACTCGTCGGCGTGGTCGGCGAGAACCTCTTCGTGCGTGTTCCGACCACCGCGGACTACCACGAGTTGTGGCAGCTCACCCCCGTCGACGGGCTGGCGAGGAAGACGAAGCGTTCGTCCAACTCCTACGGCATGGACTTCAAGGTCATCGCCTCCACGAGCGACATCATGCTCGTTCTGAGCAGCAACCGGGTGTTCCCGAACTCGTCGACCTTCCGGACCGAGTACTGGCTGACGCGCACGACGGTCAACGGCGACCAGCCCATCGAATGGGGCAGCAGGGGGAACATCGCTCCGTGGAACCAGGCCTCGACGGGCGCCTACACGGCCGACTACGAGGCGTGGGTCCAGTACCGGAGCGGGATCACCGAGATCGCCGTGGACGGGACGTACGCCCACCCGAGATTCGCCATGGACAGCTCCATGAGCGGCGCCGTCGTCGCCGGCATCCTCCAGGACACGCTGCTCTACGGGGTGCCGGGCCAGGCGACGGACGAGACCTCGAGCCCGCTGTACGCCCGGAGCATCAAGGACTCCACCGCCGCGCCGTACAAGCTTCTGGAGGACTACTCCAGCGTGGCCCACGCGCCCGACGGCGGTCTGCTCGTGCGCGGCAGCACGGCCGACGCCGACGGGCTGTTCCGGATCTGGGTGGGGGACGACGGTCGGCCGAGCGCCACGCTCGTGGCCGACACCGGCCGGGTCATGGCGGTCCGGGTGACCGGGTCGAAGGTCCCCACCGCGGTGGACCTGGAGAAGCCGGGCACCGCGGTCCCGATGGAGTGGACGCTGTCCCGCGCGAACGCCACCGTGGACCTCACGCTCACCCACACGGCCACCGGCAAGAAGCTCATCCAGCACCTTTCCCAGCCGGTCTCCGACAGCCGCTTCGCCTTCGCCTGGGACGGTCTCCTGGAGGGCTTCAGCGCCCCGAACGGCGCCTACACCTGGCAGGTCACCGCGACCCCGAACGACGGCGCCGGCGCCCCGGCGACCGCCTCGGGAAGCTTCCAGGTCTCGCGCGAGGCCAACCCGCACGACTTCAACGACAACGGCTCGACGGACGCCCTCGCGCGGGACGCCTCCGGTGTGCTGTGGCGCGACGACCTCTTCGACTGGCCGTCGGGCGGTCAGGTCACCACCGCCAAGCGGACGAAGATCGGCGCCGGTTGGCAGATCTACAACCAGATCGAGGCCGCGGGGAACCTCGCCGGCGCCCCGGCGGGCGACCTCGTCGCCCGCGACACCTCGGGCGTCCTGTGGCTGTACCTGGGCAAGGGCGACGGCACGTTCGCGACCCGCGTCAAGGTCGGCTCCGGCTGGCAGATCTACAACAAGACCACCGCCGGCAGCGACCTCACCGGCGACGGACGCCCCGACCTCATCGCCACCGACACCTCCGGCGTCCTGTGGCTCTACAAGGGCACCGGCAGCTGGACCGCCCCCTTCGCGCCCCGCGTGAAGGCCGGCTGGGGCTGGGGCATCTACAACCAGATCACCGCGGTCGGCAACATCGCGGGCAGCGCGGCCGGCGATCTCGTCGCCCGCGACACCTCCGGCGTCCTCTGGCTCTACGAGGGCAACGGCACGGGCGGCTACGCCCCCCGCGTCAAGATCGGCGCCGGCTGGAACGCCTTCTCCCACCTTGTCGGAGCCGGCGACGTCACCGCCGACGGACGCCCCGATCTGATCGCCTACGGCGCGAACGGCACGTACGTCTACCGCTCGACGGGCTCGACGACAGCCCCGTTCACCCGGCAGACGACGACTCTGTACGCGGGTGAGGGCGCCAAGTTCAACAGCATCGCCTGACAGCGCTTCGTCAGGCCGTGTCGTAGGGCCGCCCGCGGTGGTGGGCGTCGGCAGACGCCGGCCCAGGTGGCCAGGCGGTGCGGGACCCGATGGGGCAGGCCCTGGCAGGGCTTTCGGGCCGTCCGTCGTCCGGTCAGGACAGGCGGGCGGCACCGAATCCTGAGGGGGACTTCCAGGACCGGACCACCCCGGATGCCGTTCAGGCCGGGGGTGGTCCGGTCTTCGGTCTTCTTGCGCTCGGACGTTCGCGAGTCGCGCTCCGGTCGATGCGGTCGGCTCGCCGTCTTCCCACGCAGACGGATGGCCGCCCCACAGGCAAAGGGATGAGCATCACGCCGGGGGCGTAGATGTCAGCGGCTGCGCCGTTTTCGACGGGCCGGCCTCGCACGATCATTGGCGCGCGCCCGCACAGTGGCTATGCCCCCGGAAGCTCCCGAAGCATGATCACACAAGGCCACTTTCGAGTGACAATCCACCCCTGATCAGCACATTACCCCCGGAAAAACGTTGGTCCAATCATGGATCCGCAGCAGTCCTGGAGTCGGCACAAAGCCCTGGCGGAAGAGTTCTGTTTGCATGACAAACGGGTCAGGTTGGTGGAAGAAGCGTTGCGAGAAGCGCAGATGCACCGCAGCCGCTTACTGGCAGCCCTCGCCGTCACAGTGGGACGGGACAGGTCGGCAGCCGACCTGTTGGGCCTGCCCGAACGCGAGGTGAGATCAGCGCGCCGCGAGGTCGGCAGGACCAATGCGCGGATCGTTGCCGACGACATGCTCGACGAGCCGACGGCGTCCGACGAGAACCGTCGGGCCGCCGAGTGGTCCGGAGAGCTGGACGCCGCCCTCAGCATCGGATGGAGCCAGGGGGTCGATCTCCATGTGCTCGCCGCCCAGATCGGCACCGACGTGGCAAGCGTCGTCGCGCGGCTGAAGGAGTTGTCCACGCAGGGAATCCTGCGCGGAAACGGTGGCGGCGCACCCAAGGGGCGCCACCGTAAGCGGAGCGAGAGGGCCGACTCCCACCCGGAGGAGGCTGCTTCTCACGAACAGCAACAGCAGCCCGCGGGACCGCAGCCGGCCAACCAGGACCTGGCAGGTAGTTGGGCGGCGTGGGAGACACAGCTCACACATGGACCGACCGACTCCACTGCGGGTGCGGCCAGTGGCGTCGTCCTGGAAGGCCAGGTCTGCTCGCCCTCTCGGTACGACCACTATTAGGCAGTGAGACAGATCGTCCTCGACACGGTGGCCTGAAGCCCGTGTCGAGGACATGACCGCACACGATCTACAGGGATGGCGATCGATCGGGGCAACCGGCTGCCAGCACTCCGCGAGGTCAGCGGATCGCCTCCATGAGCATGCCAAGCAGTCGTTGTGTCGCCCCGGCTCAGCGCTGAGCCCAGGGCTACAGCGCTTCCCTGGAAGGCGTGATGGGCTCGCCCGCCTTACGCACGGGAGGCAACACGCTCCAGGGGAAGTTGATCCATTCGTCGGTCCGCTTCCACACGTACTCGCACTTCACGAGAGAGTGCGACTTCTCGTAGATCACCGCGCTGCGCACCTCGGCGACGTGGTCGAGGCAGAAGTCATGGACGAGCTTGAGCGTCTTGCCGGTGTCGGCGACGTCGTCCGCGATGAGGACCTTCTTGTTGGAGAAGTCGATGGCGTTGGGCACCGGCGCCAGCATGACCGGCATCTCCAGCGTGGTCCCCACACCGGTGTAGAACTCCACGTTCACCAGGTGGATGTTCTTGCAGTCAAGCGCGTACGCCAGTCCGCCGGCCACGAACACACCGCCGCGGGCGATGGACAGCACGACATCGGGCTCGTATCCGTCGTCGGCGATCGTCTGCGCCAGCTCTCGGATCGCCCCGCCGAACTTCTCGTAAGTCAGGTTCTCGCGTACGTCACTCATGCGCTGAAGGTCCTCACACCTGCGTCCGATGGAAATTCATGAACGACCGCGAGGCCGTCGGCCCCCGCTGCCCCTGGTAGCGGGAGCCGTAGCGCGCGCTCCCGTACGGCTCCTCCGCGGGAGAGCTGAGCCGGAACATGCACAGCTGCCCGATCTTCATGCCCGGCCAGAGCTTGATCGGCAGCGTGGCGAGGTTCGACAGCTCGAGCGTGACATGCCCGGAGAAACCGGGGTCGATGAAGCCGGCCGTCGAGTGCGTCACAAGACCGAGCCGCCCGAGACTGGACTTGCCCTCCAGCCTCGACGCGAGGTCGTCGGGCAGCGAGATGACCTCGTACGTCGACGCCAGCACGAACTCGCCGGGATGCAGGATGAACGCCTCGTCCCCCTCCGGTTCGACGAGCCGCGTCAGGTCGGCCTGCTCGACGGCGGGGTCGATGTGGGGGTAGCGGTGATTCTCGAACACCCGGAAGTAGCGGTCCAGCCGCACATCGATGCTCGAGGGCTGCACCATGGATTCGTCATACGGATCGATGCGCACGCGCCCGGCGTCGATCTCGGCCCGGATGTCCTTGTCTGAGAGAAGCACGCCCCGAGGATACGCAGAGCGCGCGGGCCGTCCCCAATCGGACACCTGCCCGCGCGCCCCTGACACTGCTGTCGCCTGCTTATCGCCCGTCCTGCTGCCCCTGCTGCCCGTGCACCACGGGCACGGCGCTCCTCAGCCGAGCGCAGCGCGGACACCGGATGAGCCGCCCCGGCCCGATCCGGTCCGTCCCGAGCTGCTGCATCGGAAACGAAGCGGTACTGAACACATGCCCCTCGGCACAGCGGACGACCGTGCGCTCCATCAGGTCCATCAGGCCCCTTCCCCAACGAATGCGGACGAACCACACATTAGGGGATATCCAGGACAGCGCCGCACGCGGCGCTCCGCCCGCCACGGTACGCCTCAACTCCCGCGCTCCGCACCCGTGTCCATGACCCGAGGAACACGAACGCCCCGCGGCGAAATACACCGTGGGGCGAGCGATGAGGTAGAGTGTGCGACGATGCGGCACCGATCACCGGTGCGCTGTGCGGGTGTAGTTTAATGGTAGAACATGAGCTTCCCAAGCTCAGAGCGCGGGTTCGATTCCCGTCACCCGCTCCAGCAGAAAGCCCCAGGCCAGCGGCCCGGGGCTTCTTTGTTGTCCAGACCGGATCAGGCTTCGCGTGCCCGTTCCGTGCCCGATGCCTGATCATCGGGCACGGTGTCGGCCTTCTCACGCTCGGCGCGGACACGGGCATCGATCCCGTCGGCCACCTCCCGCTGCCGCTCCAGGTTCGAGTGCTGATAGATCAGCGCGGCCCGCTCGGAGGACTGCCCGGCGCGGACCATCGTGTCCTTGAGCGTGGCACCCGACTGCGTCGAGAGCGTGTGACCGGTGTGACGAAGGTCGTAGAAGCGGAAGTTCTCCGGCAGCCCGACCGCCGCGCGAGCCTTCCGCCACTTCCGCCCGAACGTGGAACGCCGGAAGGGCTTGCCCCGCTCCCCCACGAACAGCAGTCCGTCCGGCTGCTTCTCCGCGTACCAGTCGAGATGCCTCCGCAGATCCGTGTGAAGGAAGGCCGGCAGAACCACAAGGCGATTGCCCGCCTCCGACTTCGTCGGCCCCTCTGCTCGCTTCCCGGTGTTCAGCTCGGGAGCTGCTTTGCGGACCCGGATCGTCATCGTGTCGAGGTCCACGTCTCTGCGCCGGAGCTCGGCCTGTTCCTCCGGCCGCAGTGGCCCGTAAGCCCCGAGGAACACCATCAGCCTCCAGCGCGGACCGACGGCGTCAGCGAGGGCATCCACCTGTTCCACGGTGGCGATCTCCCGCTCGGCTGCCGCTTCCTTGCCTGCTCCCCTGATGCGGCACGGGTGGCGCCGGATCAGTTCGTCATCGGCTGCGGTCTCAAGGATCGCCTTCAGCAGGCGGTACGCCTTGGCGACTGTGGTGGCAGCTCCGGTGGCGGCGATTCGTTCGGCCCTCCACTCGCGTACGCGAGGCGGGGTGATCTGGACTAGGTCGTACGTGCCGAACGTTGGGAAAATGTGCAGCCGAAGCAGCCGCCGATAGAGCTCATCCGTAGTGGGCAGAACCCCTCGTTCAGCAACCCACTTCAAGGCGTACTCCTTGAAGTTGACCGCGCCGGCATCCGGGTCCCGCCAGTCGCCGCGGGTGAGATCAGCCTCAACCTGCGAGAGCCAGATTTCGGCATCCGACTTGGTGTCGAAGGTGTCCGGTGCCCGACGCCTCTCCCCGGCCGGATCGAGGTAGGACGCCGTCCAGCGGCCGGAGCGATACTGCCTCACCGCTCCGAACCGACGGAAGTTCTTGCCCTTCTTCGGTCCCTTCTTTGCCACTAAGCGGCCCTCCTCACGCGGCGACGAGGGCGGATCGGTTCAACGGTGTTGGCCTCGATGAAGGCAGAGAGGACGCTTTCGGGGATGCGGACGTGACGCCCGACCTTCACGAACCTGATGCGGCGCTCGCGATGAGCCGCCTGGGGAAACGCTCGGTCGTACCGAGGAGTTCAGCGAACTCGGACACGGACAGGTACCTCTCACGCAAGGCGCTCTCCTCCCGGTGCGGACTCGGGACCGGACAGCCCGGACAGCTCGATTTCTGACTGTCCGGGTCGTTCTTGCAGGTCAGATGTGGGCGGGGTCGCAGATGATCCGGATCTCGAACATGGTCAGTTCTCCTTGGGTGTGGTGGTGGGCAGTTCGGGCAGTCCCGCGCGGGTGAGTTCCGTCGGATCGAAGCCGGGGAGCATGGCGCGGGCGGTCATGGCTTCGGCGAGCGCGGCGGCGTAGGCGGCGCCCTCGCGGGCCACCTCGATCTGCGTGCGCGACCGCATGGCCTCGATGCGCTCGATGTGGCCGTGGTCCTCGCGCTTCTCCGACATGCACCGCTCGAAGGTCACGGTGTCGCGGCGGTCGGTCCGCCAGTAGCGGGCGGCGAGCCCGTAGGCGACGGCGGTGGCCAGCGCCCACAGCAGCAGCGGGAGCGAGAGGCCGTCGGCGTATCCGGCGACCCCGGCGAGCGCGAGCCCCCCGGAGGCGGCGAAGCACGTACCGGCGAGGACTCCGTCACCGGCCCGGCCGACGGACGCGCAGACGCCGGCCGCCGCGGCTCCGGTGGCAAGCACGACCATGAGCGTGGCGTTGCCGACGGAGTGTTCGGCGCCGTTGGCGTTCCAGATCCGCCCGAGGATGAGCACGGTGGATGTGGCGACGGCGGGCGCGGCCTTGGGGGCGAGGACGGTGAGCGGGTGGCGGACGGTGATGGGCTGGTTCATCGCGTCTCTCCTCAGGTGATCTGTTGGATGGCGTCGATGACAGCTGTGGTGAGCTGGGAGATGGGCCCGGCCGCGCCGGTGGAGGCGAGGAAGAACCCGAACGCTGCGGCGACGAACGCGGAGCCGTAGCCGAGGGTCTTGGAGCGCAGGAGGAAGAACAGGACGAGCCCGAACAGGGCGACGAGTGAGACGGTCACGGCCATGCGGAAACTCCTGTGACGGTGGGTCGGTGACGGCGGATAGGGTGCGGGCACTCCGGGTGCTGACAAGCTCGGGGTCTTGGGCCGACGGTGCGCCCGCCTAGCTCCTGCTCGGAGCGGGGTACGTCTCATGACGGGCACCGTCGGCCGCTTCGCGTCCACGTCAGCGGGTGCCGTCGCGGTAGGCGCGGGCCCAGAGGTTGTAGAGGTGGCGGCCGACGCGGATGCGTTTGCCGGTGGCCTTGCAGCGGCGGCAGTCCTTGCCGCGCTTCATGCGGCCTTTGCGGTCGGTGGTGATCGCGTGGCCCATGCCGCGGCACTTGCGGCAGTCGCCGAACGGCGATCCCGCACACACCCCGACGTAACACAGGGTGATGGCGAGTAGGCAGGCGATAGCGAGCAGGGCAGGGGTCATGACGGGCCCTCCCAGGCGGGTTTCGGGGGTTCTCGGAGGTGGGCCGCTATCCGCTAGCAGCCTGATCAGGTGCGGTGTGGGGGCTAGCGGGGCCGCTAACGTAGCGGGGTGTGCCGCTAGCGCTAGCGGCCCCGGACGGTCAGCCCGCGTCCCGCTTTCGGTCACGCTCCGCAATCGCTGTGGTGATGTGGGAGCGGTCGATACCGCGCCAGTTGACGACCTTGCCGTCCACGCGGCGGCCCACCTGGATGGTGGTGATCCGGTGCGGCTTGAGCGCTGCGGCGAGCGCGTCGGGGTCCCAGCCGTCGTAGACCTCCGGGCGGGGCTCCGCGAGCCGTGCCACGACAGTCTCGGACCACACCTTCGTCTCCTTGGCCGTGACGACGGCGAGGGTCTCGGCGAGCAGGTCGTAGCCGCTGACCACCGTCTCCGGCTCCTCCCCGAGGGCGTGGCCGGAGAGCAGGCCGGCCTTCTCCCGCAGCGCGCGGGCGCGGGCGGCGACGGTGTCGGCGGCCGTCGACGTAGACGGAGGAGACGATCCGGGCATCGGAGCCTTCGCCCACGAAGTAGTGGATGCCCTTGTCTCCCCAGGCGAACATCGTCGCCCGCACCCCGCGCTTGTAGCTCGAGGTGCCGAGGACCATGTCGTTCTCCAGCTGACCCATGACCTTCAGGCACCAACGGGCCGACGCATTCGCGGAGATGCCGGTCGGCAGGGCCTTGGCCTCCGGCCGCTGCGTGGCCAGCAGAAGCACGATTCCGGTGGCCGGTCCGCGCTTGACCAGGTCGGTGGCGATCTCCTCGAACTCGTCCTTGTACTTCGGGTGCTCGAAGAGGACCTGGCACTCGTCCACGCCGACCACGATGGGATGCAGCCCCAACGAGCGCTTGTCCGCGAGCTGGCTGGTCACCTTGGACTCCGGGCAGATGTCCCGCGGCAGTGAGCGGATCACCTTCGTGCGGCGGCGCAGCTCCTCGCGCAGGGCGCGGAAGTCGGCGATGGCGTACTCGATCGACTCGTCGTCGTCGCCCGCGGCGTGACGGTGTGAGACCGCGTTGCCCACCGGGTCCAGGCGCCGGTTCCCTTCATGTCGTACGTGTGCAACTCCGCCTGCGGGTCCAGTGCCGCAATCAGCAGCAGCAGGCGGAGCAGGAACGTCTTGCCCATGCGGGGGATCGCGCCGATGATCCCCGCGATGTACATCAGGGTCACCTCGACCCAGCGTCCGCGCTGGTCGGTGCCGTAGGCGACCGGCTTGAACAGGTCCACCGAACACGAGCTGAGCAGGGGCCACTTGGGCTTGCGGGCGGTGGACATGTCCTGGTCGCCGACCCACAGGACCATGTGGGCGGTGTGCTCGTCCGGCACCGCCTCCGGCCACACGCACCCCAGCGGCCGGCGCAGGCCCGAGGCGAGGCGTTCGCGGCGCTCGATGATGTCCGTGACCGTCACGCCGCGCGAGTCACCTGGGTTCAGATCCCACACCCACCGCGTGTAGCCACATAAGGGTGAGAAGGGGTGCCCGGGGAATCCGGGCACCCCCTCTCGCGTTCGAACTGTCTCACGATTTCTCGCCTGTGCCTCGGTTCTGATCAGGCGTTGTCCCCCCAGGCGTCCCCCGGGCTGCTGGTGGTCCGATCCAATGTAGCCACGTCTATAGGCACGGGGGGTGTTACAGAGGGCGCCAGGGCGTATCCGAGCGTGCTCAGAATGGCCCGGGCAATGGAAACCGGCTAAGGCAGCCATGAAGGATTGAGCAGGGGCGCACCGGTGTGCAAAGAGGCGGTGCCTGGCGGCCGCGGGGCACCTCCATCGCGGGCTGCCCGGCCTCGAGGTCAAAAGGGTGTCGGCGCCGGGCACACCATGCCGTTCACCGCCGGCGCGCCCGGCACCCCTGATCTCCACGCGGTCTCCGGCCAGCGCGGCCACCACCACGCCGACGTGCTGCTCCGCCAGGCGGCTGGCGGTCTCGGCCGCCTCCGTCCGCAGCCGCTCGCTCTCGCTCGCGGCCTCGCCGACGAGCTGAGTGGAGGGAACGGTTCGGCGCTTCCGGTCGTGACAGTGGTCGAGAGGCCGCGCCGGCATCCGTGCGCTGGCGCCATAACTACTCGGGAGGCTTCATGTCAGCTGTCGGCGGGCCGGTCCTTTCGGCGGAAACCTCCTGTGCCCGGGCTCGTTTCGACGGCGACACCGTCACCGTGCAGCGTCGGCTCGCTCCCATCCTGCCGTGGCGGCCGCCGGTCACGTACCCGGTCACGCAGGTGCTGGGTGCGGAGCTGGTCTGGCTGGGAGGTGAGGGGGAGCGGCGGCGGTTCGAGCTGTGCCTGTCAGGGCATGCGCCGACCGTGACGTTCGCCGTGCCGATCGGTCGGAACCCCCACCGCTGGCCAGGCAGCTCGCGGGAGGCGCAGTGGAGCACGCTAGTCGGCACTGTGAACAGGGCGTCGGGGCAGTGGATGCGCCGTGTGCTCGACGCGACGATCGGGACGGGCCCGTGGAGCCAAGAGGTGTGGCACCGGGCGGAGACGCTGGCCCCGGAGCTGCATGTGTTCACCGAATGGGCCGGCGACGTATCGCCCTTCGGGGGCCGCACGGCGCGTTCCCATCGGGAGGTGATCGAGACCGGGGTGCTTGGTCCGCTCCGCGGCGATGCGTGGTGGAGCGGTTTCCGTGCCGACGCCTCCCCGCTGGACCGGGTGCAGGCCGAGGCGTGGCACAACCTGATCGGCCTGCTGGACCCCGGCGCGCTCTTCCTCGGCCCGGCGGGGGACGGCACGGTCGGCCACATCCCCGACGGTGACGTATGAGGCCCGGCCCCCGAAGAAGCCCGTGCCAGGGCGCCGGCCGTTGTCGATGTCGTCCTGGCGCGACCACTTCGACAACGTGACCGGATGGATGCCGAGATCAACGGCGGTCTGCTTCTGTTCTTTTCCTGCCCGCACCAACGCGATGGCGCGGGCGCGGAACTCAGCGGGGTAGGCGCGGGGCATGTCGGGCAGCCTTTCGTGAAGGCCGTCAGTTAGCCAGCAGAACTGGAACCTGAGAGGTGGGGCAGGTCAACCTGTCACCCAAACCTGCAGCAGACCCAACGCCGTTGATGTCAACTGGTGAAGTCAGCTTGGATGGCCGCATGAAACACGTCGAAGCCGAGCTGTTCACGGACGGCGGAAACAACGCTGTGGTCCGGCTGTCGCCCCGCCGGTTCCCCGGTGTCCTGATCCAGGGCGACTCACTCTCCATCATCCGCAGCGAAGTTGCCGAAGTGGTGGCCGCCTGCGACCAGGGCGACATCGCTGGTGCACGGGAAGCCGCTGGCCTCCTGCTCGCCGGCCTCGACGAGCTCTTGGCGCGGTACGCCGCTGCCCTGGAGGCTCACGAGATCCCGCGGCCGTACTGAGTCGCCGAGACCTGAGCTTGGGAATCACGGCCCGTTGGCCATCGAGTGCGGCGCTGAGCTGGACAGACACTCCGCTGCTGTCATGGCGAAGGCTGTTGCGGCATACCCGTGTTGACCGTGATTCACCGCTCGATCTGGCACGCCTCTGGCACGCCGACACCTGCTTTGTAAGTTCGATCACCGGGCTGTGCGGCCTGCTCCGTCCCTCATGACGCTGAGGGTTCCCAGCGCCCTTGTGGCTGTTTCGGTCCGTTGCCGTCCGGGGGCGTTGATGTCATCCGTTGATGTCAGTTCGCGGAGCATCGGCGGTTCGCCAGTCGTCGCAGCCTACGGCGGCGCTGTCCCGCTGCGCGCTGCTGAGCTCTCACGATGGCAACTGTCTGCGGATCACTGATGAGGTCGTAGTTGTGCATCAAGAACGCGTCGTCGTCCTCGGCAAGCAGGCACCGCAAAGTGTCGATGTGACGCTCAGGGCTGGTGAGTAGCCGCTTCGACTCCAGCCACGCGGCCGAACCACCATCGTCTTCCAACACGGGCCTACCGTAGTCAGCCGGCCCGGCTTCGTCGTACCAGTTCTCCGGGCTTGGGCATGGTGCTACCAGTGTCGCAGATCCAATCAGGTGACCTGTGGCTGTCGCCTGCTACGGCTGTCGTTAGTAGTCGTCACCGGTCGCCGCTGAGCGGCCTCGGACGACCCAGAGACGGCCCAGCGGAGATCACTCGTCGGCTGCCGGTCACTCATCAAGCCGGACCTTGACCTGGCGGTTGCGGGCGGTGGGCCAGAGGACCTCCCCATCAACCAGGGCCTTAGCTTCCTGATCGGGTTGCCGCCGAGGGAAGGCCCGTCTCCATCAGGAGGATGCCGGTAAGCGTGAATCGCACTACTTATCCCTATCCTGCATCCATGATTATCGACTACGCGGCAGTGTTCCAAGCACTGCCGGGCGCGGTCGCTCTGCTGACTCCCGAGCTGGTCTTCGCCGACGCCAACCTCGCGTGGCTGCGCCAGGCCGGACGCAGCCGCGACCAAGTGGTGGGCCGCTACCTCTTCGACGCCTTCCCCGGCACTCCGCGGGACCCGGCAGCCTCCGACGCCCGCCACCTGGAGGCATCCCTGCGCGCGGTCCTGGCCAACCGCAAGATCGACATGGACCTGCAGCGCTACGACGTGGAATCCGCGCAGCGCCCCGGCCATTGGGAGGAACGCTACTGGAGCGTGGTCAACGCGCCCGTCTTCGCGCCCGACGGCCAGATCGCCCTGGTGATCCACCGCGTCGAGGAAGTCACTGAACTCCTGCGCGCCACCAGCCGGCCGGACGGCTCACTCCAGCTCGAGGCCGAGCTCTTCAGCCGGATGCGGCAGCTGCACGAAATCAACGAGCACCTGCGTCGCGCCCACGCCCGCGAGCGTGAGGTCGCCCTCGCCCTGCAGCGCGCCATGCTCCCCGTTCCGCCCTCGATCGGCCATCACCGGTTCGCCGTCCGCTACCGGCCCGCGGTCGGCTCCCTCAATGTCTGTGGCGACTGGTACGACCTGGTCCAACTACAGGACGGCGACAAGATCGCCGTGGCCGTGGGCGATGTCGTCGGCCACGGCCTGGAGGCCGCAGGCATCATGGGCCAGCTCCGCAGCGCCCTGTCCGCCACCTCCCTGGTCGCCACCGGCCCCGCACAGGCCCTCGAGGTCCTCGCCCGGTACGCGCATTGCGTCACCGGCGCCGAGTCGACCACCGCGGTGACCGCCTTCATCGACTTCAGCCGCCACCTCATCACCTACTCCAGCGCCGGCCACCCCCCTCCGGTCCTTCTTCGCGCCGACGGCACTGTGGAGTTTTTGGACCAGGCGACCGATCCGCCGCTGGATGCCGTCTTCGAGTCCAGCCCCCGGCCGGAAGCCACCACCACCTTCACCGACGGCGGCACCCTCCTGCTCTACACCGACGGCCTCATCGAACGCCGCCACCAGGACATCGACACCGGACTCAGCCAGCTCGCCGACGCCCTGATCCGCCACAAGGAACGCACCACCCCCGAAGCACTCGCCGATGCCGTGATGAACGACCTGATCCCCGCCGAAGGCGTCACAGACGACACCGCCCTGGTCGTCGTCAGCCTGTGAGGCGTCTCAGTGATCGCACGGCAGGTCTCCGCCCGCCGATACAGCACAAGACCCGCACCACCCGAAGAGACGACGCGGTCTCTCCCCAGCGGCTGCAACTCCACCTGTCAGGCGGCCCAGAACTTCCAGTCGCCTGCCGAGCGACTTTGAAAACGGCTCACCAACGAAATTCGCTGATTTGCAGAAACGAGGGGCACGCGTCGCAAGAGCCCCACGCCTAGAAGTGGGGAGCTTCCCGTCTGACCCGCGAAGATTCCCAGCCTTGAGCCCGATGCGCGGGCGTGCGCCACTGGCTTGGCTTATGTCCGTCACAGTCTGTCCGGCATCCGCAACACCGATGACCGCCCAATGCATCCAAAAAGGCATTAACCAAAAAGAGGCACAGGGCCCCTTCGAGGGGGATGTCAGGCTGCTTCCATCACGGTTCCGGAGGGGCAGACCGGCATCCCAGCCACTCACCTCAACCCACCACTCTCCCCACCGCCACACCCCACCGGCCGGCACCCGCGTACGGCCCCCTCCATCCCGGAGCCTGAGCGCCCCCGCCGGAGGCATCGTCTTGACCCGCACTCGCGTACCGCCTCGGACACCTCGTGGGGGTCACGTCCGCTGGAGTGGTGTATCGACGGCCACTCGGTGATCTCGTTTTGAGGCTATGCGGTGAGTTCGGTGGGCAGGACGGTGTCGTCGGATTCTGACTCGATCGGGTGGAGGCGGGCCTTGGCCAACAGCTCGCGGCCCATGTAGCGGCGAGCCTCGGTCCACTCGTCGTTCTGCTCGGCCAGGACCGCGCCGACGAGCCGGAGGACGGCGGTGCGGTCAGGGAAGATGCCGACCACGTCGGTGCGGCGGCGGATCTCCTTGTTCAGCCGCTCCTGCGGATTGTTCGACCAGATCTGCCGCCAGATCTCACGCGGGAAGGCGGTGAAGGCCAGCAGGTCGTGCTGGGCGGTGTCCAAGTGGGCTGCGGCCTTGGGGAACTTGGCCTCCAGCGCGTCTAGGACATGCCGCATCTGGGCCTTCACGGCGTCGGTGTCGGGCTGTTCGAAGACGGTCCGCAGCAGGGTCGCCACCCAGGGCTGGGCCGACTTGGGGACCTGGCTCAGCAGGTTTCTGGCGTAGTGGGTCCGGCACCGCTGCCACGACGAGCCGGGCAGGACGGCGCCAACGGCGTCGACGAGGCCGGCGTGCGCGTCGGAGATGACGAGCTGGACGCCGGTCAGGCCGCGGGCGATGAGCGAGCGCAGGAAAGCGAGCCAGCCGGCACCGTCCTCCGCCGTGGCGACGTCGATGCCGAGGATCTCGCGGTGCCCGTCCGCATTGACGCCGACGGCGATCAGCGCGTGGACGTTGATGATGCGGCCGCCTTCCCGGACCTTCTGGGTCAGTGCGTCGACCCAGACGAAGGCATACGGCCCGGCGTCCAGCGGCCGGTTGCGGAACGCGGCGACCTGCTCGTCCAGGTGCTTGGCCATCGCGGAGACCTGGGACTTCGACAGCTGGGTGACGCCCAGGGACTCGGCGAGCTTCTCGACCCGCCGAGTGGAGACCCCGAGCAGGTAGGCGGTGGCGACCACCGAGATGAGGGCCTGCTCGGCCCGACGACGACGTTCCAGGAGCCAGTGCGGGAAGTAACTGCCCTGCCGCAGCTTGGGGATGGCCAGTTCGACGGTGCCGGCCCTGGTGTCCCACTCACGCGGGCGATAGCCGTTGCGGTGGTTGACGCGTTCGTCGCTGACCTGCCCGTATTCGGCGTTGCAGAGGGCGTCGGCCTCGGCGGACATGAGCGCGTCGGCGAACGTCTTGATCATCGCGCGCAGCAGATCGGGACTCGCCGCGGCGAGGTTGTCCTCGGCGAGGGCGTGCAGGGGCAGACTGTCGGGTGCGGTCATCGTGCTGATCTCCTTCGAGCTTCGACATCTCGAAGATCAGCCGGTGGCCGTTCATCTATGCGGGCACCATCCCGATGCCGGAGCAAACCCCCGGATCAGGTCGAACCCGTACACCACTTCCCAGGACGCAACCCTCGTGGGTTCGCCACCCATCAACCCGAGCCGTAGGCGTGCGGCCGGCGGCCGGGCTGGAGCGGGGCGCAGACAGGAGCGCAGGCCCGGGCGACGGGCCGCCTACCGCGCTCTCGACAATCGCCAGGACCCGAGCCGAGATCTCCGTCGCCGCCCCAAGGACGGTCCGCAGCAACGACCTCGTGTGTCCGGACTGTCCGGCTGTCCGGTTGGCACTCTGACCTGCGCAAACCACCCGGACACTCGAAACTAAGGCTGTCCGGGGTGTCCGGCAACAGGCGGCTGCAACATCCCGGTATGTTGCAGCCCGTCGGCGAAGCCGACCTCGATGGGGCGCAGGCGCCGAAGGCGACTCCCGCTGTCGCACGTGCACCACCTAGCACCACTCAGGGCGGACAGTCACGGTCAACTGCGGTGATGTCGAGCGGCAATCACAGCACTGCTCCAGCGTGGTTCTTGCAGGTCAGCCCACAACCCGGTGACCGCATTCTCTGGATTCCCAAGCTCAGAGCGCGGGTTCGATTCCCGTCACCCGCTCCACGCAGAAGGCCCAGGTCATAGACCCGGCTTGAGGACAGCAGGCCTGTTGCCTGGCGTAGCGCCAACTGCCGCACCTCAGAGCGTCGTTCCCGCGCTCATGTCCTCCGCTCCCCGTGGAGCCCTGAGGTGCTGTCGGTGGGGTCTTCTACTGTCACGCCTCATGGGAAACCACTTTCAGACCGTCGTCGACTTGGATGCCACGCCGGCAGACGCGGCGGCCCTCGCTGCTCGCGGCCTTGACTGGCTCGTCAGGGAAGGGATAGTCCGCGCCGAGCGCACGGACTGTGTTCTCGGCGCCCCGCTGGGGCACCCGCCCGGTCCGCTCTGGGCCAAGGCGGTGGGGCAAGTGGACTGGGAGCCCAGCGACGGACTCAAGATCGAGACGGGCCGAACCGTCTTCCACGGCGGGCAGGGCGACGCCATGTACGCCGTGTGCCCTCACTGTGCCGCCCGCGTGGACCTGTACACCGATGAGTGGGACATGATCGAGGCTGCCTGGGAGCCCTTCAGCAGGGCCATCCACACCTGGTACGACACGGGCCGAGCCGCCGTTACCTGCCCACGCTGTGATCGAGCCGGTGGCCTGACCGCGTGGGCCTTCGAGGACGACTACTACGCATTCGGCTACCTGGGCTTCGAGTTCTGGGACTGGCCCGAGTTCAGCCCCGGCTTTCTTGAACGATTCGCACGCGCGCTGGGTGGCCATCGCACGGTCCTGGTGGGAGGCAAACTCTGAGGAACGGGATGCGCGCGACCGCTCACCGGCCCGCCTTCCGGCTGGGCCTTTCGTACCACCCGGCCCGGTAGGCGGCGGGGCGCCCGCGCTCCGCGCGGCGGACCGCGGGGGTCATCACCGTCGCGGCGGCCAGGAGGACCGCTCCCAGGAGTAGCCAGCCCGCCGGGCCGAAGGTGACCAGCAAAGTGGTGGCCAGGGCCGGGCCCAGCGTGCGGGCCACCGGGATGCCGGAGCCGAAGAAGCCCTGGTACTGGCCGATCCGGTCGGGCGGTGCGAGGGAGAAGCTGATCTGCCACGCGCCGGCCGAGTGCTGCATCTCCGCGACGACCTGGAGCGCCGCCCCGAAGGTCAGTACGGCGAGCGCCGACCAGGCGGAGAGGCCGGACAAGGCGGTCGTGGCGAAGACCGCGCACGACGCGAGCATCACAAGTCCCGATCTGCGGACGGCGCGGGTCGCCGTCGCGGTGTCGGTCACCTTCCGGGCCACGCGGACCTGGCAGAGCGTCACCGCCAGGGTGTTGAGGACGAAGAGCGCCGACACCGTCCAGTCCGGCGCCTCCGTACGCTCGGCGATCCACAGCGGCAGGGCCAGACTGAGCAGCGGCAGTCGGAGCAGCAGGACTGCGTTCAGCAGCGTGACCAGCACGTAGGGGCGGTCGCGCAGCACCGCGAGGCCTGGTTTGCCCGGCACGGTGCCCGCGCCCGGCGGCATGGGCAGTACCCGAGGCAGCCGGTGCAGGATCAGCGCGCACGCCAGGAAGCAGGCCGCGTCGAGGGCGAAGACGGCGAGGTAGGCCGCGCGGGTGCCGGCGTGCAGGGCGAGCCCGCCGAGAGCGGCCCCTACGGCGAGCCCCGCGTTGAGCGTGGCTTGGAGCCGCGCCAGAACGCCTGTGCGCTCCGACGGTTCGACCAGCCCTGCGAGCAGCGCCTGCCGGGCGGCCGCGAGTCCGCACTGGGCCGTGGTGTACAGGCAGGCGGCGACGAGGAACGGCACGAAGGAGCGTATGAAGAGGAACGCGACGACCGTGGCGCTCGTCGCCAGAGCCAGCAGCAACGCGGTGCCGCGCGGCCCCCGGCGGTCCGCGAGCTGCCCGAGCGGTACGCCGGCAAGGGAACCCACGCCCCAGGCCGTCGTCAGGCCGAGGCCGATCTGCCCGGCCGACAGCCCGACGACCTGTGAGAAGTACAGAGCCGAGCAGGTGTAGAAGGCTCCGTCCCCGATGGAGTTGGCCAACTGCGCGGCGGCGAGCACACGAGGCGCGGCTCGATCCGTGGACGTCTGACGCGGTGGCGAAACAGGCATGCTCATGACGTTAGACGCGTGATCACGGGCTGCCTTGGGCCAGTTCTTGTGCCGGTTCGAGGGCCATTCACGCTGCGGTGCCCTGGGCCCGGGCTCTCCGTCCAGGGCTGCGTGCGGGTGCGTCACAGGAGGGCCTCTGCGATCGGCCCGGCCGCAGAGGCCTGCGGCTCGCTCACCATGTCTTCGTGCGACCGGCCATGTAGGCGAGGTGGCGAGAGTTCGAGGTCCTCCGCCGTCAGCGGCCGGCGTGGTCGGCGAGTTCCAGAACTTTGCAGGCGTCCGCCCGCTCCCGGACGGCGAAGGCTGCCTCGGCCGCGCTCCGGATCGTCGGTCACGGCCATGACGGTCGCCTGCCGCGCTCCGCATCATGGCGCTTTCCTGATCGGCCCGGGGGTGCGGTGCCCATCGCGTCCGGCCGCCCGCGCGCCGCTCCACCGCGGACGGGAGGGCGGGGCTACGTGGTGCGCCTGCGCCGACGTCCGTCTCGTGTCAGAAACGCGATCAGGGCGGACACGCCGGCGGTCACGGCGACGCTGCCGGCCATGACCATCAGCACGCCGACCATGAAGAGGCCGCTGGCGTCGTCCGACCAGTCGAAATAGGCCGCGGCGGTCAGACCGACCGGGATGCCGGCCACGGCCGCTATGAAGTTCCGGGACACCGCCCCGTACACCAGCGCCAGCAGGGTCAGCACCAGGCCGATCACCTGCCACGCCTCGTACGGGCCGGTCGTGGAGCCGTCCGGCTGCACGTCGCGCTGCTGGTCCCAGCCCAGCCAGGCGGCCCATGCCCCGACGGAGACGGCGGCCAGTACGAGGCCTGCCGCCAGCTGGGGAACGATTTTCGCAAGTCCTTGTCGCATGGCTCAAGCGTCCCGGCTGCTGCCGGGACGGGCCAGGGCGCACGTACTCAGTTCCGACCAGGTACTTCGACGCGGATGACCGCTTCCTGGCTTCGCGCGCGTGCAGGAAGAGAGGTGAGCTGCCGGCCGGGGCCGCATGGTGATCCGGTCGGAGGACGGCGGTGTCTGCCGGGTCCGTGCACGGCAGGTTGGTGGCCTCTCGTGTGCGATCGCCGGTAAGTCAGTGTGGTCACGCCGAGGGTGACGGCGAGAACGGTCGTGACGGCCGCGGCGAGCTGCCGCCGGACGGGTCGTGCGTGAGGCAGGTGTGTTCCTTCCGAGAGGGACCGGGGCGTGCGAGGCGCAACGCGATGGTCGGACTCCCGCTCGGGCGGAGAGGTCGTACGCCGTGTCGTGCCGGGACACGGCGGAGCGCCGAGCGGGGGGCGCCGGGTGCGCCCCGGGCTCGCGACGGTTGTTACGCGGGGGCAGCCTCCGTCTCCGGCGCGGGCTCTTCGGCCGGTTGCACCGCGGCCGCTGCGTCCCGGCTGATCAGGCAGATGACGGCACAGGCTGCCGCCACCGCGGCGGCGGCGTACCAGTTGGCGCCCGGGACGCCGAGGGAGAGCGACAGGTCGAACAGGACGCCGGCGAGGAGCGAGCCGACCATGTTGCCCGCGCTGCGGAAGAAGTGCATGGCGCCCATGGCCTTGGCGAGTCGCTGCTCGGGGACCTTGCGGGCGACCCAGATGTCGAAGGACGGCACGAAGAGGACCTCGCCGAGGACGACGACGAGGCAGCCGACGATCACCCAGGCGGCACTGCGGCCGGCGCCGAAGGCGAGGAAGGCGGCGGTCATGCCGGCCAGGCCGACGGCCATGACGGCGCCTGGACGCAGGTGCTTGATCAGGAACTTGAAGAGGGGGTACTGGAGCACCAGGACGCTCAGACCGGTGATCCAGAACGGTGCGGACGGCGCCCACTGCGGCGCGTACTCCTCCATGTGCAGCGGAATGCCGACCAGGAAGCCGATCGAGAGGAACCAGAACACGGCCGAGAGCAGGAAGTACCGGGTGGCTCCCCGTACGTCGATGCCCTTGAACACGGTCAGACTGAACAGCGGCTTGGGTGCCCCGGCAGCCTCGGCCGCCCGTGCGTCGGCCGCTGCCCGTGTCTCGAACCCGTCGCGCGGGATGAACGCCGAGGACGCGAGGCAGAAGCCGATGAAGATGGCGAACACGACGCTGAAGAGGGTGCGCAGATCCACGTCGGCGAGCAGACCGCCGAGCAGCGCACCGCCGAACAGGCCCACCTGCGCCGACATCTGGAAGGTGGAGAACGCCTTGGGCCGCTCGTCGTCCGGGTAAGAGACGAGGATGTTCTTCAGGCCGGGGAAGGCGGTTCCGGAACCGAATCCGATGAAGAACGCGAGCACGCTGTAGACGAGTACGCCGCCGCTGAAGCCCATGGCGCCCAGCGCCACCGCCTCCATGGCGGTGCCGAGGAACACCGCACCCCGGATGCCGATGCGGGCCGCGGTCCCCTCGTAGAAGAAGGTGGCGAGCAGACGGCCCACGTACGTCATACACATGACCACGCCGGCCCAGAAGCCGCTGTCGGTGCCGCCGAGCGAGGCGAGGAGTACGGGGAACCAGATGAAGTTCCCGATGTGGGCGAGGAAGATGCCGGCGTTGACGCCGATGAGCGCCCGCCTGCGTTCGATGGTCATAGCGCGACCTTTCCCTTGGACTCGGTGGCGCGGAGGTCCGCGATGGCGCGCGCGACGGCGGGCCGGTCGACCGGTACACCCCGGACGACGGTGGCCAGGGGCAGTGCCGAGAGCGGCTTGCCGGGTGCGTGCAGGTTGTACGTGGCCGCCGCCCCGGGGCTCAGCGGGTGGGCTCCGGCGGTGTCGCCGCGCAGTTCGTCGAAGTAGCGGCGGCCGCCGACCGTGGCCTGCCGACGCAGCGCTCCGGCCGACGAGAGGTCGTCGCCGCGCAGCAGGTCGAGCTCACTGAGGAGGGAGTAGCCGTGGTAGGCGCCGGTGTTGCCGGAGTCGGTGCCGACGAGCAGGTTGCCGTGGCGCAGCGCGGTGAGGGCGTTGCGCCGCATGTCGGCCAGTGCGGCGGTGCGGGTCTCCTGGCAGCCGTACTCGATCCCGAAGGGCTTCTCGATGTCCTGGACGAATGCGAGGTTGCCGCGGTCCTGGGTCTCCGCGAATCCCTCGCGGCCGTAGTCGGCAAGGAACTCCTCCCGGGTCATGACCATGGGGCTCAGTCCGGCGAGGGTGGAGACGAACCGGGCGCCCTCGAGCCGCTTCCAGTCGGCCGCGTCCAGGGTCCGGTCCCGCACGGAGTGGGCGAAGAGCCGGAATCCGCAGTCGTAGGCCCAGAGGGTCTCCTGGAGCGTGTTGCAGTCGATGACCGCGGTGATGCCGCGCTCGGCGGCGATGCGGGCGGTGAACTTGAGGACCCGCTCGGACAGGCGGGAGAAGCGTACGGGGGTGCCCGGCTGCTCCGTGCCGTCCGTGAACATGACCTTGAGGAAGGTGCCGCCCCGCTCGGTGTTGGTGCGCAGCGCGTGGTCCAGGTCGGCCTCGACGGCGAGCATGTGGACGGGCGCCGGGAATTCGACGCCGTGCCCGCGCAGTCCGGCCGCGTTGGTCATCGCCGTCACCGCATATCCGCAGTGGGCGATCTCGGGGTACGGCCAGGGCGAGGTGCTGCTGCCGGCTTCCCAGGCGTCGGACACCAGGGGGAAGCCGAACATGTCCACGACGTGGGTGACCCCGTGGTAGAGGTACTGGAGGGCGACGATCCGCGGGTCGTCGACGGAGTCGTCCCAGTTGGCGGGAAGCGAGACATGGGCGTGGGTCTCGGTGTAGCCGGGCCACAGCTCCGTCTCGCCTCCGCCGCGGGTGCCCGACGGTTCGATGCGGGTGAAGACGCCGTCCTCGGTGGTGACGTCGAACAGCGCCTCGTCGTCGAGGGCGGGCACGGCCACGCCCCGGAGGGTCGCGGGCGGCGCCTGACGGTGGGCGGTCGTGTTCATCGGGCCACGTCGACCTTCATCCGAAGGTCGATGCCGTCGAGGGCCGCCTCGCACCGCTTGTTGACCTCGTCGCGGTCGGCGCCGGTGAAGATGATGTGGCCGATCCAGTCGAAGTTGCTGCGGGACAGCCGGGTGACCTGGGTGCCCGGCTTCTTGTAGGCAAGGGCGCTGTGGAAGCCGGGGAGCTTCTCGATGGAGTCGAAGCCGATGGCCTCTACGGTGCCGGCGACCGGGGCGCCGAACCAGTGGCCGCCCGCGGTGGTCTCGCCGGGGAAGGGGAGTTCGGGCCGCTCGCCGAGGGCCTGCCGGATGACCTCCAGGTAGGGGTCGACGCCGGACGTGATCTGCATGAGGCTCGGCACGATCCCGCCGATGAGACGGCCGTTGACCTCGCACAGCACCGGGCCGTCCGCGCCGAGCAGGTACTCGGTGTGGATGAAGCCGAAGTCGACGCCGAGTTCGTTCAGTACGCGGGTGGTTGTGGCGAACAGCTCGTCCTGGAGCGGGTGTCCGCTGAAGTAGGTGGCGCCCATCTCGATGAAGTGCGGGAACCCGCTCAACGGCCGGTCGGTCAGGCCGAGGTTGACGACCTCGCCGTTGCCGAGGACGCAGGACTCCACGGAGATCAGCTCGCCGGTGACGAACTCCTCGATGAGGATGTCCGGGATGCGTACGACGCCGCGGCCGTAGTCGACGACGTCCGCCAGTTCGGCCAGATAATCGCGCAGGTCGTCCTCGTCCTTGAGGTGCAGCACGTGCAGGCTCGCCGTGCCGTCGGAGGGCTTGACCACGCAGGGGAAGCCGATCTCGCGGACGGCCGCCTCGACCCCGGCCGGGTCGGCGACGTGGGCGAAGCGCGGCTGCCGTACGCCGGTGCCGTCCAGGCTGAGGCGGGTCAGGTGCTTGTGCCGGGCGTTGCGGGCACCCTCGACGCTCATGCCCGGCAGGCCGAGCGCCTCGGCGACCGCCGCGGTGTGGACGGTGTGGTACTCGCTGTAGGTGGTGACGCCGTGGACCGGCTTCTCGGCGTGCAGGCTGCGTGCGAGGGCTGTCAGGTCCTCGATGGAGAAGGCCTGTTCGCTCTTGACGACCTGGCACCTGGGGTGCGCGTAGGCGGCCTCCGCCAGGGGCGAGACGCCGAGGTAGAAGTCGGGGTCGACCGACACGAGGGTGACGTCGTGGCCCAGTTCCAGGGCGTTGGCGATGCCGGCGATCCCGTTCGGGTTGCATTCGATCATGAGGATATGCATGGGTGTGTACTCCTGAGGTCTCGTGGTCGCTGCCGGTTGTGTGGTGTGCGGCAGCGCGGGGATGTGGTGGGTGGGGGATGCGCGTGATGCGGTCGGGTGCGGGTGCCTGCCCGGGGCGGCGGCTCAGCGTGCGGCGGCTCCGGAGGCCGCCGCCGGCGCCCGGGACCCGGCCCTGTCCACGGCCGCGAGCACGGCGGGCAGGTCGAGGCCGAGCGCGGCCATGACCTCCTCGTGGTCGCCGCCCCGGTAGGGCCAGCTCTGGTCCGCGCTCACCGACGTGACCTCGCACCGGGGCATCAGCAGCGCGAGACCCTCGGCGATGCCGCCCTGGCCCCGGTGCTCCTCGATGACGACGAACCGGCTGTGGTGGCGGGCGAGTTCGGCGGCGGCCAGGGTCAGGTGCGCGTGGTCCAGGTAGACAAGGTGCGCGTGGGCGGCGCCGGGCACGGCCGGCCGGGCCGCCATGGCCAGGCGGGTGCCCTCCTCCCCCACCGACACCAGGCAGACCTCCTCCGGTGTGGAGCGGAACTCCCAATTGACGAGGGGAGGTTGCTCGCCCGTCCAGTCGATCGAGTCGTACGCGGCGTTGCGGCCGGTGCGGATGTAGTGCGGCTTGCCGGAGCGCACGGCCGCCCGGACCACCGCGCGCATCTCGGCCTCTCCGTAAGGGGCCGCGATGGTCACGCCGGGGACGCTGCGCAGGATCGCCAGGTCCTCCAGGCAGTGGTGGGTGGTCCCGAACCACGCTCCGGAGACACCCGCGTAGGGCGCCACGACGGTGACCCCGGCGGACAGGTAGCCGAGGGTCAGCTTCAGGCTCTCCGCCGCCCGCAGGGCCGCGAACGGCGCGAAGGTGCTGGCGAACGGCTTGTGGCCGCCTGCCGCGAGACCCGCCGCCATGTCCACCATGGCGCCTTCCGCGATGCCGAGGTTGAAGAACCGTTCCGGATGGGCGGCCTGGAAGGGGTGGCCCTTGCCGCCAAGGTCCGCCTCCAGGCACACGATGGAGTCGTCCTCGGCGGCGAGCCCGGTGAGCTCGTCCCGATAGGCGTCCCGGCCGGAGAGAGTCATCGGATCGCTCGCTTCCACTTGGCGGCGCGCGCGGCGTCGATGGTCACGTAATGGGAGGCGGCCTTCCCCTCCACGGCCGGCACACCCTTCCCCTTGACGGTGTCCGCGACGACGGCCAGCGGCCGCCGGGCCGTCGACCGGTCCGCGGCGAACAGCGCCGTGAGGGCGGCGAGATCGTGCCCGTCCATCTCCGCCACTTCGAACCCGAAGGCCGCGAACCGGTCGGCGAGGCGGGGCAGCGGCGAGATGTCGGCCACCGGCCCGTCGTTCTGGCCGCCGTTGCGGTCCACGACGAGCACGAAGTTGCCCAGCCCCTGGGCAGCGGCGACCTGGCAGGTCTCCCAGACCAGCCCCTCCTGGAGTTCGCCGTCACCAGCGACGGCGATGCCGAGCCCCGGCCGGCCCGCGATCCGGCGGGACAGCGCCCACCCGGCGGCGTACGGCACTCCGTGGCCGAGGCTCCCGGTGGGGAACCGGACGCCGGGCACCTTGGGGCCCGGGTGTCCGGTGAAGGGCCCGTCCGCCATGCCGTACAGCGGGGCGGGGTTCTCCGGCAGGACGCCGCTGACGTGCAGGGCGGCGTAGAGGCCGGCGGCCGCGTGGCCCTTGCTCAGGACGACCTCCGTGCCGTCGCCGGCCGAGGCCCGGTGCAGCGCCGCGATCAGGATGTCGAGCACGGACAGGCTGCCGCCGAGGTGGCAGCCGCGCGGGCTCGCGGCCATGTCGACGACCAGCCGCCTGGCCTCCACCGCGCGTGCGGCGAGGGTGTCCAGGACGGGCAGGGTCTCCGGCGGGTCGAGAACGGCGGTCATCAGCGGCTCCCTTCGGGCAGGGTGAACCATCGGTTGACGGCGTCGGCGAGCAGCGAGCGCGCGGTCCGGTACTCCATGCCGCCGATGCGCTCCTCGTCGGTGTGGTCGAGCGAGGAGTCGCCGGGCCCGTACGCCACCATCGGCACGTCGTGCCAGGTGGTGGCCAGCGTGTTCATGTCGGAGGTCCCCTTCTTCACCACGAAGCGGGGCCTGATCCCTGCATCGGCGAAGGCCCGGGTGAAGGCCTTGACCAGTGGGCCGGAACGGCCGCCTGCGTAACCGGGGGTGGCGCGCAGCACGTCGATCTCCAAGCCCTCGCGGACATGTCCGAGCGCGGCGGTGCGCAGCGCTTCCAGGTCCGCCGTGGGCGGCACCCGGAAGTTGAGGATCCCGGTGGCCCGGTTCCGCTCGCGCCCGCTCGCGCAGCTGATGTCGATGACAGCGCTCAGGGCGTCGGGCGCCTCCTCGAGGACCGAGGTACGGATCTCGCGGAGGGCACCGATCAGGTGGTCCGGGGCGGACACCGCGTCCATGCCGGCCGAGTGCCCGCTGGGCACGGACGCGGTCACCTCGAGCTTGAACAGGCCGAAGTAGCCGAGGGTCAGGGTCCGCGAGCCGCTGGGCTCACCGATGACGACGGCGTCGGCCGGATAGGTGTCGCGGACGTGGAAGGCGCCCTTGGAGGAGGAGATCTCCTCCTCCACCGCGCCGATCGCGCACAGCTGCCCGTCCTCCGGGATGTCCGCGTGCGCGAGCACCTCCAAGAAGCTCGCCAGGCTGCCCTTGGCGTCGACGCTGCCGCGTCCCCACAGTTCGTCCTCGCGCCATTCGGCGGGCCAGTGGTGCGGCACCGTGTCGAGGTGGCCGAGGAGCAGCAGCCGCCGGGGGCCGTCGCCGCGGGTCGCGACCAGGTTTCCCGCCTCGTCGACCCTGGCCCTCATGCCGCGCTCCTGGCACCACTCGGCCAGGAACGAGGCCAGTTCCGCCTCGTCGCCGGAGACCGAAGGCACGGAGACCAGCCGGGTGAGCAGGCCGAGGTCGGCGGCGGGTTCCCTGGTGCGCCAGAAGCGGGTCCAACCCCCCGGCTCCGTCATGGTGTGCGGACCGGTGACGGCCACGTCCGCGCTGCCGTCCAGGGCGATCTCGGCGGCGCGGACCTTCTGGCGCATCCTGCCCCGCGCGTACTGCGCGCCGTCGCCCGGATAGGCGTTGCACAGGGTCGAGCGGGGGTCGTCCGGGTCGGTCAGCAGTCCGGGTGTGCCGGTGACCAGCCGCAGATGGTCGGCGTGCAGGGCGTTGGAGAGGACCGCGGCAAGGACGTCGGCGTCGACGTTCAGCGGCGGCTCGCCGGCCGGACCCGCCACCGGCGGCGACAGGCACACCACGTCGTACGTGTCGAGCAGGGCGTTCAGCCGTACGGTGTCGACATCGACGGGAACTCCGGCGCGGTGGTCGCGGACCACGACGGGACGGCCCTCGGGGGACATCGCCTTCAAGGGGCGGTTGGCCCGGCCGGTCACCAGGCCGCCGCGCGCGGCCACGGCGGTGAACACGCTCAGCCCGAGGGTCCGCAGGCCCTGCTCCACGGCCGGCAGGGTGACCCGCTCGTAGGCGTCGACCAGGTGCGCCATCTCCTCGGGCGGGCAGTAGCGGACCGAGTCGCCGCCTGCGAGCCGCAGTTGCGGCATCGGCCGGCCGATCGCCGAGTAGTGCCGCTCGATGCCGGTGGCGCCGCCGGTGACCAGGAGCACCCGGGCGCCGCGGGCCACCACGTCCGCGATCTCCTTGTGGATGGTCTCGCGGTCGAGCGTCGCGCTGCCGACCTTGATCACGTAGAGGGGCCGGGTCATGGCGACACCGCCGTGGTGGGCAGCCCGGACGTCTCGTCGAAGCCGAAGATCAGGTTCATGGCCTGCACGGCCTGGCCTGCGGCGCCCTTGATCAGGTTGTCGAGGGCGGCCACGGCGACGCACTGACCGTCGCGGACCGCGATCGCGACCTCGGCGACGTTCGAGCCGACGACGGCCTTGAGCATGGGGAAGTCCTGCGGCACCTTGGGCGCCGGCCGGACCCGCACGAACGGCTTGCCGACGTACGCCTTGGCGTAGGCGCGCTTGACGTCCAGCGCCGCGACGCCGGGCCGCAGTTCGGTGTACGCGGTGACCATGATGCCGCGGGCCACGTCGAGGCTGTGGGTGGAGAACCGCAGGTCCATGGCCGCGCCGGTGTGGTCGGCGATGGCCTGGCGGACCTCCGGCGCGTGCCGGTGCCCGTACAGCTTGTGCACACGGAAGTTGCCGCTGCGCTCCGCGGGCGGCTCGCTGCCGCCGCGGCCGCCGCCCGTGGAGCCGGTCTTGGCGTCGACGACCACACGGCCGTCCACGAGGGACTCGGCGAACAGCGGGTACAAGGCGTAGACGCTGGTGACGGCCATGCAGCCGGGCAGGCTGATGAACCGGCTCTCCGGGACCCCGTCGCTGAGCTCGGGGACGTAGTAGGCGAAGTCCTCCGCCGGCGGGTTGGCGGCGGTCCGCGGATAGTGCGTCAGGACCTCCGCGCTGTCCCGCAGCCGGAAGTCGCCGCCCAGGTTCACGACCCGCTTGGCGTGCTCGGCGATCAGCGGCAGCTGCTCGGGCAGGGCGCCGGTGGGCAGGCAGCCGAAGGCGATGTCGACGGCGTCGATGTCCGCCAGCTGCGCCAGGGGGCGGAACTTGAGCCCGGCCGCCTTGGGGTGGTTGCGCAGCCACGGATGGACGCTGCCGATGGTGGCGCCCGCGCTGCGCTCCGCGGAGAGGAAGGCGAGCTCGACGTGCGGGTGCTCCAGCAGGAGCCGGATCATCTCCCCGCCGGTGTAACCGCTGGCGCCGATGACGGCGACGCGGATCGTCTCGTGAGAGGTCTCAGCCAAGGCGGGCCGCCTTCTCGTACGGGCGGCGGTGGTCGCCCTGTTCGACGAGCTTGCGGATGGCGTCCGGACGCCGGGCGACCTTCCGGAAGGCGTCGGCGTAGCGCAGGATGCGCTCGTACTCGACCGGGGAGCGCAGCTCGCGGCAGAGGACCAGGGTGCTGTCCAGCATCCCCAGGGTGACCGGGAAGTCCTCCGGGCGGTGATCGCGCACGGCTCCCGGGTTGAGGGTGAACGGGTAGCCGCTTCCGAAGCCGTCCCGGTGCCGGAAGGGCAGGTGGCACGGGATCGGGGTGTTCTGCCATTCGCGGGCGGGGACGCCCTCGGCGACGAGCAGTTCGTGCACCGCCTCCTTGACGGCGTGCACCGGGAGGTCGCCGAGGCCCACGGCGTCCGGGTGCAGGGTCATCCGGTACATGTTGTACGCGTGGACATGCCCGTCCGGGACGTGCGGCGGGGTGAACAGGCCGGTCTCGCGCAGGGCTTCGCCGATCAGGGCGGCGTTGCGGGCCCGGATCTCGTCGTAGTAGGGCAGGCGTGCCAGTTGGCTGGTGCCGAAGGCCGCCGCGACCCACGACATGCCGTAGTCGATGCCGTGCCGATCCAGATGGGCGACGGCCCGGTCGTACGCCTCCTCGGTCGAGAAGAACGCGATACCGCCCTCGCCGCCGAGCGGGAAGTTCTTGTCGGCCATCAGGCTCTGCCCGGCGGCGTCGCCGAAGGAACCGGCCAGCCGGTCGCCGATCTTCGCGGAATGGGCGTGCGAGGCGTCCTCGACGAGCGCGATGCCGTGGCTGTCGGCCAGGGCGCGCAGCGCGGGGACGTCCGCGGGCAGGCCGTGGACGTGCACCGGCATGAGCGCGCGGGTCCGGTCGGTGATCGCGGCGGCGGCGGCCTGCGGGTCCATGCAGTACGTGACCGGGTCGATGTCGACGAACACCGGGATCGCGTGCGCGGCGACGACGGCCTGGGCGGTGGCGATGAACGTGAACGCGGGGACGATGACCTCGTCACCGGGCTGCACGCCGGCGCCCACCAGCGCCATGTGGAGGCTGGACGTGCCGCTGGCGGTGGGCAGGGCGTACCGGGCGCCGACGTAGGAGCGGTAGGCCTCGGCGAAGCCGGCGACGACCTTCTCGGGCGTCTGCCGCTGGGCGAGCATCAGGTTGAAGACGTCTTCCTTGGTGATGACCGGGAAGAGTGTGCGGCGCATGGCCTTGGGGATCACCGCCCCGCCGCCGAGGGCGGCGAGCTCCGCTTCGATGTCCGCGGCGTCGGGGAGCGGCAGCGGTGCCGCCGGGAAGTCAGTGATCATGAGCGTGCTCCGGAAGTGGCGGCGGGACGCGCCGCTCGGGTCAGGGCCATCCGTGCGCAGGCGGCCACCAGGGGGCTCAGCCGGTAGTTGAACTGGACGCCGGGCACCAGCGAGGCGTCGGCCTCCTCCTGCGTCCACATCGTGCGCAGGTCGTAGGCGCCGAAGATCTTCAGCCGCTCGGCGCGGGCCCAGAGCCCGGCATCGTCGGTCAGCACGGCCGCGGCCGGTCCGAAGCCGAGTCCGGTCAGGTCCACGACCAGCGCGGGGGAACTAGCGCCGGCTGCCAGTTCGGTCAGCCGGTCGGCGTTGGTCGCGTCCAGTGCCACGTGGTCGTAGGCGACCGGCCGCGCGCCCTGTTCGTCCACCGCGGGCTCCACGGTGACGCCGAGCCAGTTCAGGAACGCTTCGGTGGCCGCGTCCGGCTCGGGCAGCGACACGGTGTCGCCGTGGCCGATGCCCTGGCCGGCGAGGGCCGCGTGGACGGCTCCCGTACGGCTGTTGAGGAGGACCGCCTTCGCGCGTCCGGTCTGCTTGGTCAGCAGCCTTTCCAGACCGGGCAGTTCCCGGTCGCTCTTCTCGATGCTCATGACCACGCCCGAGGTGAGGACGCGAGTGAGCACCGTCGCTGTGTCGAACAGTTCCATGGGTCGTCTCCGTGTCACGCGGCCGCGGCCGCGAGCTGCTCCGCGACGTAGGCGGCGAGGTGGCCGGCCACGTTGACTCCGTGCTGGGCGGAGGAGCGGGCGAATTCGGGGTTGGCATTCACTTCGAGCACGAGCAGCTCACCGGTGGTCCGGTCCTCGACCAGGTCCACTCCGTAGAAACCGGGGCCGAGGATGTCGACGACGTGGCCGCAGAGCTTTTCGATCTCCGTGGTGACCTCGGTCCGCCGGACCTCCGCCCCGAGGTGGGTATTGGTACGCCAGTCGGTCGAGACGCGCTGGATCGCCACGACGGGGGTGCGTCCGACGACGACCACGCGCAGGTCGTGGCCCGGCTTGTCGATGTACTCCTGTACGACGACGGGGAAGAGCTTCCCCGCGGCGTCGGCGGACTCGCGGCCGCCGGCCCAGGCCTCGACACACTCCGCGTTGGCCATCTTGGTGACACCGCGCCCCCAGGACCCGCTCACGGGCTTCACCACGGCGGGCAGGCCGAGTTCGGCGACGCTCGCGTGCACCTGCTCGTAGCTGAAGGCGTGCCGGGTGACGGGGTGGGGGACGCCGTGGCGCTCGAAGAGCAGCGCCTGAAGTCCCTTGTCGTTGCAGGTCTCGATGGTCGCCGACCGGTTGAGGGTGGTGGCTCCGGCGTGCTCGAGCCGGCGGGAGACGCTGATCGCCTCGCGGTGGGACAGGTTCCTGATGAGGACGAGACCGGGCGGGCCCGTGCGGCCCGCCACGACCTCGGCCAGATCCTTCACGAGCAACGGCCTTGCCGTCAGACCCTCGTCACGCAGTGCGCCGAGAAGGAGCTTCTCGTCGGGGCGCAGCATCGTGACCGAGAGCAGGACCTGGTCGGCGGAAGTCACTCGCCCCAGTCCTCTTCCACCTCGGGGGCGAGGTCCAGCCGCGCGCCGGCGTCGGACTTCTCGACGACCTCGTGCTCCTGGCCGCAGGCCGCGCACTCGGTGATCTCACCCTTTTCCCAGGCTTCCTGAACCTCGAATTCCGTGTCGCACACGAGGCATTTCGGAGCCGCAATGGCGGTGGTCATTTTTTCGAAACTCCTTCTGTAAATAGGCATGCTGATACGGCCGGCGTCGCGGGAGTCCCGCGGAGCGGGGCCCGCGTGCCGCGGGCCCCGCTCCGCGGCACGGCGGTCGGGTGGTGAAGGTGTGCTGCAGGCGCCCGGCGAAGGCGTGCCCGGTGAAGGCGTGCCTGGTGGGGCAGGTGTGCCTGATGGGGCAGCCGTGCCTGGTGGGTCAGACCCAGCCCGGGTCCTGCGGGCTCGACGTTCCGGTTCCGGCGACCGCGGACCGGTCGGTGTCACCCGGAACGACGGAGAAGGCGATCAACGCGGCGGCGGCGATCATGCACGCCGCGAAATACTTGACTGAACGCGTGACGTACTTCATTTCGTGTCCCCCCTGGACGGTTAGTGGTCAGTCGTTCGCGTGCCGCTGTCCACATGAAGAGACTGCCCTGAGAAGGACATTGCCGGAAGGAGTTACAGGGGTCATGATCATGCAGTGCAGAAAGTCGAAGGGGGCGGCAGATGTGCAGCAAAACGGATATAAGCGAAGACAGCGCACATATAGAGATCTGTGCTGAGGGGATGGCGGTCTACCGGACCGCGCTCGTGGCGGGCAGGATCGCACGGGCAAACGCCCCCGCGTGCCTGCCGGACCTCGGACTGCTGGTGCCCGCGGTGGACGATCCCGAGGCCATGGTGCCCGTGCCGCCCGCTGTCGCCGAAGCGACGCTGGTGCGTCCCCTGGAGCGGCGCGTCAACGAACAGCAGCGGACGGTGGCCACACTCCGGGCGTCCATGTCCCAGGTGGAGAGCGTCTACCGGGGCCTGCGGGAGGGGAGCCATGCCGTTCAGCGGCTCACCGGAGCGGCGATGATCGCCGCCGCGGTGGAGGCGGAGGCACAGTCCGCCACGCGTGAGACGCTCACCGCGCATCCCGGTGGGGGCCGTCCGGAAGAAGTCCTCGCCAAGTCCTTGTCGTACACGCTGGAGGCGAAGAAGCGCGGCGTCAGGCAGCGGACGCTGTACCAGCACACGGTACGGACGCACGGCCCGACGCTCGACTACATCAAGGCTGCCACCAGCGCCGGGGCCGAAGTGCGCACCGTCGACGAGGTCTTCGACCGCATGCTCATCTGGGACCGCTCGGTCGCCTTCATCCCCGACAAGGAGAAGGAGCATCACAACCACGCCCTGAGAGTCACCGACCCGGGCATCGTGCACTTCCTCGTCTCCGTCTTCGAGCACGCCTGGGACCGTGCGGAACCGGTCGTCTACGAGCCCGACCAGCAGCGCCCCAAGATCCTCACCGACGAGACGCGCCGGCGCGTGCTGCGGATGATGGTCGACGGCTACACCGACGCCGCCATCGCGGCCCGGCTCGGAATGAGCGTCCGTACCGTGGCGACCCACCTGAAGAAGGTGTCGGACGCGCTGGGCAGCAAGAGCCGGGCGCAGCTCGCGTATCTGACCGCCCAGAGCGGTCTGCTGGACGTGTCCCCGGGCCCGGACCGCCACTGCGGCACCGGCCGGCAGGACTCCCCGCACGACTGATCACGGCGGACACGCGGGGCAAGCCGGCGACCCTGCCCCAGGGCCCGTCGGCGGCCGTCCCGCGGGGGACTCAGGGCCGCAGGGATCCGCGGCGCGCACCGTCCGTCCGGGCACCGGTCATGACTGCCCCGTCGGTCCTCGCTCCGATGAGTACGGCAAAGGACAGGTCCGCGTCCGTGAGGTCCGCGTCCGTGAGATCGGCCGCCATGAGCTTGGCCCTGCGCAGCGACGCGCCGCGCAGGGTGGTGCGGACAAGACGGGCACGCGACAGTACGGCGTCGTCGGCGCGGACACCGCCGAGCTCGGCACCCGTGAGGTCGCAGAGGCCGGCGTTCACCCCGGTCAGCGTCGCGCCCGTGAGGTCCGCGCCGGTCAGGTCCGCGCCGGTCAGTGACGCGTCGGAGAGGTCGCAGCCGCTCAGCGAGCACTCGCGCAGGTCCGCGTAGGCGAGGTAGACGCCCTTCAGGTCCCTGCCCGTGAGGTCGGTCCCCGCCAGCGGGATGCCCCCGAGGTCGTTGTCGGTGCCCCACGGCTGCGACCACTCACGCAGCAGGCCGCGCCAGGCGCCGCCGCCCACCAGCGCTTCCCTCAGAGCGGCGAGGACGTCGGCGTTCTCCGGCCGGGTCCACCGGTCGCGCAGCTCGGTCTCGTGCCGGGTGTCGTCCGGTGGTGTGCTCATGGCCTGGCGCTCCCGGGGGCGGGTCGGTCACCGTTGGATCTGGTGGAGGAACCCCTTCACACGGTCCAGGTGGTAGACGGTCTCGTCGTGCTTCTTGAGGAGGACTTCCAGGCCCCGTTCGGTCATACCGTCAGGCAGCCGTTCCATCTCCTTCCACAGTATCCGACGGACGTTCTCCAGCCCTTGTTGTGCTTGCGTCAGGTCCTTGACGTGGTCGTACGGCGTCCCGTCCGGTCTGCGTGCCACGACCTCACCCGCCGCCTCACGTCGGGCCGCCGAGTAATGGTTGTGGTTCGGCTCCGAGTTGATGCGGCCGATCGGGTCGGCCTTGATGTTCTCAAGCTTGTTGATGGCGTTCATCGCCTCGTCGCTGAGGCCCAGACCCCGGTAGGGCGAGAGGCCCATCGGGTCGGACCAGGTGAACGGGTTGTGGACGTAGGCGGCCGGGTTGGGTGCCGGGGACAGGCCGAGCGGGTCGGGTGTGAGGTAGCGGGCCGTCTCCGGGTCGTACTGCCGGAAGTAGTTCTGGTGGAGGCCGGTCTCCGGGTCGTAGTACTGGCCGGGGAAGCGCAGCGGGGTGTAGGCGGTGGCGGATCTGGTCCAGGTCGTGGTGCCCCAGAGCGTGGCGCGGGTGTGCCAGGCCACGTCACCCGATTCGTCGACGAGTTCGGTGGGCGTGCCGACGATGTCCGTGACGATGGCGAAGAAGCGTTCGTCGACGTCCTGTTGGGGCGCGTCCGCGCCGAGCACGCGCTCGGTCTGGGCGAGCGGCCGGGCACCGTGGTGCTCCCAGGTCAGGACGACGGGGCGCGGCAGCTCGGGGGCGGTGGTGGTCTGTTCGCACAGCGTCGTGCCGTCCCAGGTGAACAGCACCTCCTCGACCACGCTCTCGCCGTCGTCGGCCAGGCGCTGCTTGGCTGTGCGGCGGCCCAGCGGGTCGTAGCGGTAGCGCCAGCGCGTCCCGTCGGGCGTGGTGACGGCCGTGAGGCGGTCCTCCGCGTCCCAGGAGTAGTGCCAGGTGTCGGGCTTGCGGGACAGCCGCGTCTTCCTGCGCAGGGTGATGCGGCCGGCGCCGTCGTGTTCGTAACGCACCGACCCGGCACGGGTGATGGTGGTGCCGGTGTAGTCGCGCGAACCGGTCGCCTCCTGGCCCGGGTGGCCGGCGGGCCAGGTGGCGGAGGTCTGGTTCCCGGCCGCGTCGTAGGCGTACGTCTCCGACCAGTCGGCGGCCGTCACCGCCGTGACCCGGCCGGCGGGGTCGAGGTCGAAGCGGAAGGAGCCCCGGAGGGTGTCGTCGAGTGCGGTGAGGTGCCCGTCGGCGCGATAGGTGTAGGCCCGGCGGTTGATGGTGCGAGCGCCGGTGGTGAGGTGCTGGCCGGCCAGACGGCCGGTCTCGTCCCAGATCGACGCCAGCGTGAGGGAGTCGCCGAATACGCGTCGCAGCTCGCGTCCCGCCGCGTCGTGTGTGAAGGAGACGCGGTGCGTGCCGCTGGTGAGGTGCGTGGGCCGGCCGGCGGCGTCGTAGCCGTACGTGGTGACGCGGCCGGTGGGTGTGATGCGGCGGACCCGGCGGCCCACG
Source organism: Streptomyces sp. WAC00040 (assembly GCF_056835925.1). Classification (NCBI taxonomy): domain Bacteria; kingdom Bacillati; phylum Actinomycetota; class Actinomycetes; order Kitasatosporales; family Streptomycetaceae; genus Streptomyces; species Streptomyces sp. WAC00040. The sequence goes on along the minus strand of NZ_JAKQZE010000001.1, from coordinate 1,837,320 downwards.
GAATCGTAGGTGTAGGTGATGGGGCGGCCGTCGACCAGCTCGGCCTTCAGGTCGCCCCGGCGGTCGTACTGCCGGATCAGCTCGCTGTCCGGGCCGGTGGCCCGGACCATCCGCCCGGCGGGGTCGTAGGCATAGGTGGTGACGGCGCCCGCGGCGTCCTTCCTGACGACCCGGTCGAGCTGGTCGCGCTCGTAGGAGACCGTCCGGCCGAGCGGGTTCGTACGGGCCGCGACCTGGCCGACGGCGTCGATCGCGTAGCTGACCGTCCGCCCGTCGAAGTCGGTCTCCGAGACCATCCGGCCGGCCGCGTCGTAGCTGTAGGACCAGGTCAGGCCCTGCGGGTCGGTGACCTTGGCGAGCCGCAGCGAGGCGTCGTGCTCGAATTCGTGGCGCACGCCGTCGGGGCCGGTGCGGGCGGCCGGCAGGTCGAAGTGGGTGTACTCGAAGCGGGTCGTCCGCCCGGTCGCGTCGGTGTGGCCGGTGCAGTTCCCCTCCCCGTCGTACGTCCATGACTCGCTGCTGCCGTCCGGACGGGTGCGCCGGGCCAGTTCGCCGTCGGCGGTCCACTCGAGGGTGGTGACCGCGCCGAGGGGGTCGGTGATGCGGACGAGCCGGCCGAAGGCGTCGCGTTCGCACCGCGTGGTGCCGCCGAGCGGGTCGGTGACCTCCAGCGGCATGCCGGCCGCGTCGCAGCGGAAGGTGGTGACGGCGCCGAACGCGTCGGTGGAGGACACGAGATGCCCGCGGGAGTCGTACGCGTAGCGGGTGGTGCGGCCGGAGGGGTCCGTGACGCAGAGGCGGTTGCCCCGGTCGTCGAACTCCTGCCGCCAGCTCGTCCCGTCGGCCTCGGTGAACTCGACCGGCAGACCCCGTTCGTCGCGGACGGTGCTGATCCTGGTGCCGTCGGGGCGCACGACGGCGAGGAGCCTGCGCGCCTCGTCGTACGTGTAGGAAGTCGTCCGGCCGAGGGCGTCGGTGCGGGTCAGCCGGTTCCCCCGCGCGTCATGGGTGTAGCGGGTGGTGTGACCGAGCGGATCGGTGGTGGCCACGACCCGGCAGGCGCTGTCGATCAGATGGCGGGTGGTCCGGCCGTCGGCGGTGGTCAGCTCGGTCACCCGGTGTCCGGTGGCCGGGTCGGGAAGGCCGTAGGACAGGGTGAGCTGTACGTGGCCGGCCTGACCGCCCTCGCCGATCACGCGGTCGTGGTCGTCGTAGGCGTAGTCGTACCGGCTGCCGTTGGAGTCGATCCAGGCGATCACCCGTCGGCGCTCGTCGTACTCGAACGTGAGCGTGGCGCCCGAAGGTCTGGTGACGGCGGTGAGGTTGCCGTCCGTGTAGCCGTAGCCGGCGACCGGCTGCTCCGTGCCGTCCGGCAGCGCCAGGGACAGGCCGGTCACCCGGCCGTCCGCCGTGGCCACCGAGAGCCGGCTGCCCGCGGAGTGGACGAGCGCAAGCGGCGTGCCGGTCTCGTCGCGGTCGACGGTGACGCTGTGGCCGTTGCGGTCGCTGATCCGCTCGAGCCAGGCGTCCCCGTCGTCACCCGGTTCGGTGCCGGACGGTGCGGTGAAGTGGCGGGTCAGGCCGCTCTCCGGGTCGGTGACGGTGTAGTCGCCGCTCTCCTCGCGGGTGAGCGGACGGCACCCGGTACCGGACTCGGGAAGCGTGGGGACCCCGGGCACCGGGTGGGGGTAGGTGAGCAGGAGACCGTCGTCGGTGACGTGGACGACGCCTTTGGCGTCGATCTCCAGGCGTTCGTCGACGGTGGAGGACCAGGACGGCCCGAAGAAGCGCCCGACGGTGTAACCGGACTCGACGCGGCGGGTGAAGGCGAGCGGCAGCGTGCCGGGGACGACGGCGTCGGTCTGCGGCAGGAACATCCGGCCGGAGGCGAGGTCGACGGGGTCGGTCTCGTCGATCAGACGCTGTCCGTCGGGACGGTCGTGGGTGCCGTTCGGTACGTCGTCGATCAGCCTGCGGGCACGGTTGGCGTCACTGGCCAGGTCCGCCGCCTCCGCGGCGACCCGTACCCCCTTGACGCCGGCCCCGGCGCCACCCGTGGCCGCGGTGAGCAGCAGGTCGGGAACGAGACGGCCGAAGCCCTCCGCCGGATCCTTCATGAAGTTGTCGAGCATCTGCTTGCCCGCGCCCCACGGGTCGTTGGCGACCAGCACCAGCCCGGAGGCCAGGTTGTTCAAGTTGGTGAGGTACTCGGCGGGGTGCGTGATGTTGTACGGGTCGGTGGGGTTGATGCCGCGTACGAAGGTGACGAGGCCCGCTGTTCCCTTGACGATGCCCGCGCCGAAGTGGGTCTGCATCACCTGCAGTTCCTCCAGGCCGTCCATGGCCTGTTCGGCGTACGACGGCTTGGGGGGCGCCGCGTCCCTGGCGGCCTGCACGGCGGTGCGCGCGGTGTCCGCCGCGGCGTTCCGCTGTTTGCGGGCCTCGGCCAGGATCTGCTGGGCCTCCTCCATCTGCGCCTTGCCCGGATCGCTGAACGCACCCGGTTTCGGCGGCAGGGAGGAAGGGTCCCGCTGGTCCTCGGGCTGGGCGTTGTAGCGGTCGGCCGCGCTGTTGTACGCGTCGACCTTCTTGTTGTGCGCGTCCAGCGCGTCCGACGACGCCTTGGTGCCGGCCTTCCACTTGTCGATGGCGGTCTGCGCCTGCCGCTGCGCCCACTCGACCGTCAGGGCGAAACTCGCCAGCGCGTCGGCTGCCTTGCCGAAGGCGTCCGCGCCCTTGAACCACTTCGGCGGCTCGATGGACACCGTCTCGCGGAACGCGTCCGCCGCCTCACCTTTGATCTCGGAGGAGTCCAGGCCCTTGAGCCCCTCGCCCACCAGGTCGAACGACTTCTGGAGATCCCGCAGGTGCGAGGCGGTCGTGCGCAGTTTGTCGGGGCTGCCGTAGATGAGCTTGGTCTTGTCCTCGGTCTGCCCGAGGTCCATCTCGTCGACCTCTGCGCCCATCCGGTTGGCCAGCGAACGGGACTGCTCGCGGACCCAGTCCGCGCCCGACTCCCAGCCCACGTCCTCGAGCCGGTCGGCGGTCCAGTCACCGGCGTCCTCGACGCGGTCGCCGAGCCATTCGGTACCGTCCTCGACCGCGTCCTCGACGACGTCCGGAGTGATGTCGCTGACGAAATCCCCGATGCCCACGGCTCAGTTCCCCCCGGTACCCGGCTGTTGCTGGGCGGCCCGCTCCTCGGGCGACGGACCGAACGTGTCGTCCACGGCCCGGTCGAACGCCTCCTGGTCCACGCCCAGCATCTCGTTCAGGATCTGCGACTGGCGCCCGCCGTTGCCCTCCGTCAACACCGCCCGCCCGGTGTCCTTCCAGGTCTGCGCGGCGTCCTCGCCCGCACGCTGGAAGGATTCCTGGCTCCAGTCGGGGTTCAGGTAGTCGGGTGTGAGCACATCGCCCCAGTTCTGCTTGACGATGTCCTCCTCGGAGGCGTGCGGATTGCCGACGGCCGCGTTCACCGCGATCTTGAAGGTGCCCTGGAGGTACTGGTCCTCCTCCCAGACCATCCCGGCGGCGAGTCCGAGCGTCGCGGCGATGGTGTTGGCGTCCTGGATCAACGCCCGCACGCCCCATTCCCAGCGCTCGCAGTAGTCCTCGAAGTCCACCGACAGACCGTGGTGCCCGGCCTCCATGCCGGTCATCGCCAGGTCCGAGAAGCCCTTGCCGAGGACGGCCCCGGTCCCGGTGCCGACCTCCCGCAGCTCGGCGATCGCCGACCGCAGGCCCTCGGTGATCTGCCGTACGCTCTCCGGACCGACCCGCAGGTCCTGTGCCCCGCCGCCCATCAGGCGGCCCCCTCCGCGGCGGGCGCGTCGACCGCGACGGCGTCGGGCACGATGCCCACCGCCGGCGGGAAGAGCATCGCCCCGTCCGGGTCGGCGACGTCGACGGCCACCCCGGCCGGCACGCCCATGGCCGGAACGATCTCGTCGAGCAGCCGTGCCCCGCGCATTTCGGCGAACTCCCAGGACCGGCCCGTCTCCTGGCCGTCCCCCGCGTCACGGGCGCGTGCGAACCGGGCGAGCGCCTCCTCGCTGGTGAAGGCGCAGATCCAGCGCACCCCGCCGAGCGGCGCCGTCCACAGGCCGCCCGCGTCGACAGGGACGAGAACCAGTGCGCGCCGCAACTCGCCCACCATGGCCATCGGATCGCCGGAACCGTCCCGCCGCTCGGCGATCCGCTCCGCGAGTGCCGTGCCGTCGCCCATCCGAAGCTCCTTCCAGCCGCCAGGTGTCTTCCCGTCCCGTGTACGCAGGACACCACGCAGTCCTGAGGCCGGGCGGTTCCCCGGGACGCTCGCCGCCGGTGCGAGTACGCAGATCGGCCTCCGGGCCGGCCACACCGGGAACACCGCGAGGCCGGCTTCCTTCACGCTGAACGGAGCAGCCTGCTCCACCGGTTGACGCTTTCGGTGCCGTCTCCGCCTGCGGAGCCCGGGCCGCCGGGGCCGGGACGCCACCGGACGCGTCGACCCGTGGTCCCGTGCGGGTCAGCGGCCGGCGGTCCAGCGCTGGTCGCTGTCCCCGTCGGCCGGATCGAAGTCGAGGGTGCCGCCGCCGGAGTCCCCGAGTGGTTCGAGCGCGAAGTCCGGCGCGATCCGGGGGCGGACGACTCCGGCGGAGTCGACGATGAACAGCAGGTTGAGACCGTTCCTGCCGCTGACGGAGGAGCAGGACCAGATGCCCACACCGCGGTCCGTGGCACCACGCGAGTCCAGGCAGTAGTCCGGGTCGGCGCTGCTGCGCAGAAGGCCGATGGACTCCAGCTTCCACTGCTGGCTCGGGGTGCCGTCGCACGGGGCGGTGAGGACGTCGGTGCGGTCCTGCATGACACCGCCGTCGATGTCCAGGCACAGCCCGGAGGCAGCGTTGACGACCTGGGTGTATCCGCTGCCGGCGGCGATGGGCACCGGCCGGGGCGGCGTGCTCTTCGACGGGGCGGGCGGCCGGGGCTTCGGCGCCGGTGCCGCCGTCGTGGGTGCCGCGGTGGTGCGGCTCGGTGACGCCGAGGGCTTCTTCGACGGGGAAGGCGACGGCGCGGCGGTCGCCGAGGGCGCGGCAGTGGGGAGGACGGCGGGCGGCCGTGCCTCCCAGCGCGAGGGTTCCTCCGCGCCGGCACGGGCGTGGTCCTCTCCGGAGGCCTGGTCCCCGGACCCCGTCGCCAGCAGGGTTCCGATCACGACGGCCGCCACCACAACGGCGACGAGCACGGCGGGCCGGGACGGCCGCCGCCCACCGTGGCCCGCCGTCCCCTCGCCCGGTCTTTGACGACCTGCGGCGGCGTGCGGCACGGGCAACGCGGCCCTTGCGCTCTCCCACCGTTCGATCGTGGCGGGTTCGGCGGCGTACCGGGCCCGTACGGGGCCACCGGCCGCGTAGGCCGCGCCGCCCCACCGCAGCAGGCCCTCGGCGAGCACGGCCCGCGGGCCGGCCGCCATCCGGCTCAGTTCCTCGGTCAGCCGGGCACAGCCGGGACACTCGGCGAGATGAAGGGCCAGGTCGTTGCTGCGTCGCCCGTCCCCCGGCTGCGACGCCGCCTCGATGATGCGGCGGAAGCCCTGGCACTTCCTGCTGCCGCTGTCCTCCAGATACGCCTGGATGTAGGCGCGCCTCAGCGCGTCCAGTGCCTTGCCCCGCAGTTCGGGGACCATGGCCGGGCTCAATCCGACAAATGTGGCGACCGTGGTGTCCGGCTCGTCGTCGACCATCGCGTACCAGAGGATGCCCCTCGTCTGTTCGGGCAGCCGCTGGAAGCCGGTCAGCATGGGAGACGTCGCCCGGAGCCGGGGTCGTGGGGAGTCCGGCGGATACGGCGGCGCGACGTCGGTGTTGTCGTCGAGCCACGCGGCGAAGCCGGGCTCGAGCCGGGCGCGGCGGCTGCCCGCCGCCCAGGTGAGCCCGATCCGCTGAAGCACCATCAGCAGATGCCTGCCCCAGCATCCTTCGGGGCCGATGCCCCGGCATGCCTCCTGGGTGGCGAGGTCGAATGCCTGTACCGCCAGCTGGTTGCCGGCAAGGGTGTTGCGACCGCAGAGCATGGCGTAGCCGCGGAGGGCCGGCATGTGGCGGCGTCTGAGTTCCTGGACGGCGGGATACGCGGACGGGGCGCCGGCGCGGATGCGTTCGGTGAGTTCCCCGTCGGGCAGAGCGGTGCAGCCGGCGTTGTCGGCCGCCATCTCCACAACGGCCTTCTGGAGCTTCGGCTTCGACACCCTCTTGACTCCTCGTTCAGTCACGATGCGGCACATCCGCCCGTCCGTGACCGGAGGGGCTCCCGTGTTACTGGCCGGAAACAGGACCCCATAGTGGAGCAGGGCCACCCGCCTGGAAAGTGTTCCCGCAGGTAACAACAGAGCCTGAACGGGCCTGTCTTCGTGCCTTTCTGCCGGGCGTCCCCGGCCCTGTCGCACGAGCGGAGAGAGCGGAGGACGGTCCCACGGATCCGCCGCGCCACGAACGCGGCCCTCGTCGGCGCCCCCGCGGCACCCCCGTGGCGCGATAGACCGGCCCGCGGCACGGGCAGGCATCAGCCCATGCCCATGTTGGTCGGAACCTCCGGATGGCAGTACAAGGACTGGCGCGGCATCCTCTATCAGCCCGGCCTCCCGCAGCGGCTGTGGCTCGAGGAGTACGCCGCGCGATTCGCCACCGTGGAGAACAACAACGCCTTCTACCGGCTCCCCACCACCGAGATCTTCACATCGTGGCGTGAGCGGACGCCGGACGGGTTCGTCATGGCGGTCAAGGCGAGCCGCTACCTGACCCACCTGAAGCGGCTCCGGGAGCCCGCGGAGCCGGTGCACCGGCTGCTGGACCGGACAGCGGGCCTCGGCGACCGGATGGGTCCGGTGCTGCTGCAACTGCCACCGAACTTCCAGGCGGACACCGACGCGCTGGACGCCTGTCTGAAGTGCTTCCCCCGCACCGTCCGCGTGGCCGTGGAACTCCGGCATGCCTCGTGGTGGGCGGCGGAGCCCCGGCTGCGTACGGTGCTGGAACGGCACGGCGCCGCCCTGTGCTGGGCGGACCGCGGATCCCGCCCCGTGACACCGCTGTGGCGGACGGCGTCATGGGGCTACGTACGCTTCCACGCCGGCCTCGCCCAGCCGCCGCCGCGCTACGGCCGCGCAGCGCTGAAGTCCTGGGCCGTACGCGTCACCGACGCCTGGTCCGACGAGGACGACGTGTACGTGTACTTCAACAACGATCCCGGCGGGGCCGCCGTCCTGGACGCGGCACAGTTCGCGCGGGCCGCCACCGCGCTGGGCCGGACCGTGAGCCGTACGCCGGGGGACCCCTGACCCCGGCCGCACGGACGGCGGGCCACCCCTTTGGGCCAGGGGCCGCGTGCGCCGTTCGGCCGTGCCCGGATGGCGGCGGGCCGAAGGACCGGCCGATCGTGGGCGACGACGGCAAGCGAGCATCGTGGGCGACGACGGCAGGCGGGCGAGCGGGGAGGCACACGGATGGCGGACGACCGCACGGCACGCCGCCCGGGGCGGGGACGGCTGAGGCTGGCCGCCCTCTGCGGAGGCATCCTCATGACCGTGGGGTACTTCCTCCTACCCCTGGAGGAGCTCGGCCCCGACCGCCCCGCCGTCAGCTGGACCCTCTTCACCCTGGTACTGGTGTCGATCGCCCTGCTGCTTCTCTTCCAGGTCAGGGACGTGCTCACCGAGCGGCCCAGCACCCGCCCGGGCATCGCCATCCCGCTGCTGATGTGCCTTTCCGTGCTCGTCTTCTCCGGCGCGTACCACACCCTCGCCAGGGAACCGGGCGAGTTCACCGGCCTGCACACCCGTATGGACGCCCTGTACTTCACCGTCGTCACCCTCGCGACGGTCGGCTACGGCGACATCCACCCACGCGGTCAGAGCGCCCGCCTGGTGACGATCCTGCAGATCCTCTACACCTTCGTCTTCCTCACAGCCGCGGCCACCGCCCTCTCCCGCTGGCTCCACGCCCGGCTCACCGACCGCGCGCAGGAGGCCCGCAGGACCACCGGCTCGGGCACCGACCCGGACTGACCTGGCGCGTGCAACGAGAACCGGCCCACGAGTACGGCGGGACCCGCGCGCAGGCGGCGGGGCGTCAGGTCAGCGTGATGAACAGGCCCAGCGTCAGTACGGCGATCCCGCAGCCGTACAGCGCCGTCGTCACGTGGCGCGCCTCCGCGGACGGGTCGGCGCCGCCGGCGCGGGCGAGGCCGACGGCGGATCTGAGCAACAGCGCGAGAGCAGCCACGCAGAACGCGGCCATCAAGGTGTCCGTCACGCGGCGACGATCTCACGGCCCGTCAGGTGCCGCATGTCGGGAGGGTCCGTCCTCGGGACCCCTGAGCTCGGCGAGGGTGTCCGTCAGCCACTTCGTCCAGAACGTCTCGAGTTCGATGCCGCCCCGCAGCACCACATGGCGCAGCCGGTCCTGCCTGGTCACCCGGCGCTCGGGCGGGAAGTCGCGCTGCTCGAACGCCAGGTAATCGTCCAACTGGGCCCGGTGGAGCTCCAGGTGGCGTACGAGCTCCGCCTCCATGTCCGCGCCACCCACCACCGCCGCCGCACGCAGCCGCAGCAGCAGTGGGTCACGGATCTGCCGGGGGTCCTCGGGGCGGGTCACCCAGCTCGTCAGTTCCTCCAGGCCGGCGGGCAGGACCTCGTACTCCTTCTTCTGCCCGCGGGCCGGCTGCTCGGTGGGCAGCGCCCGGATGTGTCCGGCCTGCTCGAGCTTGCCCAGCTCCCGGTAGATCTGCTGGTGGGTCGCCGACCAGAAGTAGCCGATCGACCGGTCGAACCGGCGGGTCAGCTCCAGACCGGACGAGGGCTTCTCCAGCAGGGCGGTGAGGATGGCGTGCGGCAGGGACATGGCCGCATCGTAGGACTCGCCCCGCCGCGGCCCGTCACACGCCCGGCCCCGCGCGGGGCCGGGCGGCGGGACCGGCGTCCCGGCGGACGCGGGCCCCCTCCGGCGGGCGTCAGCCCGCCCAGACCTCCGCGTCGTCGGCCGGGACGGTGGTGGCCAGGCCGAGCTCCTTGCGCGCGGCGACCGTCCCGTTCGGGTCGAGGCCGGTGAAGGCCGGGTCGTAGGAAACGTAGAACGCGTCGGCGTCGGCGGCGTTCGCGGCCTTCTTCCAGTGCCCGGCGGTCTTCTCCAACTGCGCGCGCAGCTTGCCGGTCTCCACGCCCTTGATGTCCTTCATGCCCGCGATGTGCGTGTCGAGGGCGGCGGCAACGGCCTTGGCCTGCGCCTTGTAGCCGGCGAGGTCGTCCTCGACGGTCTCCGCTTCGGGCTGGGTCGTCCACAGCGCGTCGTAGACCGCGTTGGCGCCCTTGAGGTAAGCGGTCTGCTCCGGCTTCGACGCCTCGGGGCCGGCCTTCAGCGAGCCGGTGAGCTTGCCCGTCTCCTGGGTGTAGCTGCAGCTCACGGAGCGGTCGCCGGTCGCCCAGCTCTCGCTGGTCGGCGTGTAGTAGAAGATCTCCACGCCCTTGGGCAGCGCCCAGGTGTCCGGCGAGAACTTCTGGGCCTCCGCCGGGCAGCGCTCGTCGGCGATCGCCCAGATCGCGTCGTTGCCGGGGAAGGTCTTGCCTTCGTCGAGCGTGAACTCGCCGACGACCTCCGCCTGGTGCGGCTCGGCGCACGGAACGACCTCGATGGCGACCGCTTCACCCTCGGTGGCCTTGCCGTTCGGGTTGTAGCAGTCCCCCGGGTTGAGCGAGAACACGGACCGCTGCCGGGCCACCTTCTTCGCCCCGTCCTTGGCGCCGTCGACGACTTCCGAGCACCCCACCGCGCCTACGGCGAGCAGAGCGACGGCGGCGGACATACCGCGCAGGGACCGGGACAGGGAGCGGACTGCCATGACGCGTACATCCTCTTACGAAAGTCTTATAAATGTCGTGCGCATGGTATGCCACCCCTGTGACCGGCTCGTGAGCGCGGGCCGGACGGCCGGAAGGGACCCGAGCGGGTCGCCTCCCGGCCGGACACCGAGGCCGGGGGCAGCGCCGGCGTCCCGCCGCCCGGCCGGGATCACCCGTCAGAGGGTGGCGGCCAGCCGGGTGCCCTGGTCGATGGCGCGCTTCGCGTCCAACTCGGCTGCCACGTCCGCCCCACCGATGAGGTGCACGGTCCGGCCGGCCGCGGCGAGCTCGTCGTACAGTCCGCGCTGCGGCTCCTGGCCGGTGCAGAGCACGACCGTGTCGACGGGCAGCACGGACGCGGTGCCGTCGACGGTCAGGTGCAGGCCCTCGTCGTCGATCCGCTCGTAGGTGGCGCCCGCCGTCATCGTCACGCCGCGGTGCTTGAGCTCCGTGCGGTGAATCCAGCCCGTCGTCTTCCCGAGACCGGCACCGACCTTGCTGGTCTTGCGCTGGAGGAGGTGCACGGCCCGCGGCGGGGCCGGGCGCACGGGCTCGGTCAGCCCGCCACGGGCCGCGTAACCGGTGTCGACGCCCCACTGACGGAAATACGTCTCCGGGTCCTGGCTCGCGCCCTCGCCGCCGTCGGTGAGGAACTCCGCGACGTCGAAGCCGATCCCGCCGGCGCCGATGACGGCGACGCGCTCACCGACCGCGGCACCGTCACGCAGCACGTCGAGGTAGCTGACGACGCTCGGGTGGTCGACGCCGTCGATCTCGGGGGTGCGCGGTGTGACGCCGGTGGCGACGACGACCTCGTCGAAGTCGGCGGCCGGGAGGTCGCCGGCGCCGACGCGGGTACCGAGACGCAGGCGGACACCGCGCTCCGCGAGCTGGGTGCGGAAATAGCGGAGGGTCTCGTCGAACTCCTCCTTGCCCGGGACCCGCTTGGCGATGTTCAGCTGGCCGCCGATCTCGTCCGCGGCGTCGAAGAGGGTCACCTCGTGGCCTCGCTCGGCGGCGGAGACGGCGCAGGCCAGACCGGCGGGACCGGCGCCGACGACGGCGATGCGCTTCTTCAGCCGGGTGGGCGCGAGGACCAGTTCGGTCTCGTGGCAGGCGCGCGGGTTCACCAGACACGAGGTGATCTTGAGGTTGAACGTGTGGTCCAGGCAGGCCTGGTTGCAGCCGATGCAGGTGTTGATCGCGTCGGCGCGCCCGGCCCGTGCCTTGGCGACGAACTCGGGGTCCGCGAGGAAGGGGCGGGCCAGGGACACCATGTCGGCGCGCCCGTCGGCGAGCAACTCCTCCGCGACCTCGGGGGTGTTGATCCGGTTGCTCGTCACCAGCGGCACCGAGACGGCACCCATCAGCTTCTTGGTCACCCAGCTGTAAGCGCCGCGCGGCACGGACGTCGCGATGGTGGGGATGCGGGCCTCGTGCCAGCCGATGCCGGTGTTGATGATCGTGGCGCCCGCCGCCTCGATCTCCTTGGCGAGCGTCACTACCTCTTCGAGAGAGGAGCCGCCGGGCACCAGGTCGAGCATGGAGAGCCGGTAGATCAGGATGAAGTCGGTGCCGACCGCTTCACGCGTCCGGCGGACGATCTCCAGGGGCAGCCGGATGCGGTTCTCGTAGCTGCCGCCCCAGCGGTCGGTGCGGTGGTTGGTGGCGCTCGCGATGAACTCGTTGATGAAGTAGCCCTCGGAGCCCATGATCTCGACGCCGTCGTAGCCCGCCGACTTGGCGAGGGTGGCCGCCCTGACGAAGTCCTCGATGGTCTCCTCGACCTCGGCGTCGGTCAGGGCGTGCGGGACGAAGGGGCTGATGGGCGCCTGGATCGCGCTGGGCGCGACCAGGTCCTGGTGGTAGGCGTACCGGCCGAAGTGGAGGATCTGCATGGCGATCCGGCCGCCCTCGGCGTGCACGGCCTCGGTGACGATGCGGTGCTGCGCGGCCTCTTCGTCGGTGGTCATCCTGGCCCCGCCCTCGTACGGACGGCCGCGGTCGTTGGGCGATATGCCACCGGTGACGATGAGGCCGACACCGCCGCGGGCACGCTCCGCGTAGAAGGCGGCCATGCGCTCGAAGCCGCGCTCCGCCTCTTCGAGGCCGACGTGCATGGATCCCATCAGGACGCGGTTGGGCAGGGTGGTGAACCCGAGGTCGAGCGGGCTCAGCAGATGCGGGTACGGCGTCGGCCCGGCCGTGGTGGTGCTGGTGCTCGTGCTCATCGGTCCTCCTCGCGCGGGGTGTCGACTGAATGTTTAGCCGCCCCCGGGCCCTTTTGCAACAAAGTGCAAAATGACTCGCGCCACAGAGCGCCCGCACGGTCGAATGAACTCACTAATCATCCAAACGGGTGATTTTGCCCATAAGGCCCCTTCCGGACCTCTACCGTGGCGTCGTGGCGGGATGGCAGCACGTGAGCGCACTGGGGGTCGCGGCGATTCTCGGAACACACGGGGCGGGGATCGTTGCCGCCGCGTCCGGGAACGCCGGCGGATCAGGGCACGCCGACGTATCGGCGACCGCATCCGATCATGAGCCCGGGCCGGAGCACAGCACAGAGGATCCGACCCTGTCGGTGTCGGTGGCGTTACCGGGGCTGATCGGCGTCGGAGTGTCGGTGACCATCGGCGGGGACTGCCCGCCCGGGCCCACGCCGACGCCGCCTGCGCCGACACCCCCGCCCACTCCGTCGCCGGCGCCCGAGCCCCCGCAGACGCCCGCCCCTTCGCCGCCGCCCGCACCCGCGCCGACGCCCTCGCCTCCCCCGGCACCGACACCGTCGCCGTCCGCCGAACCGCCTGCCCCGCCCGTGGTGCGGACCGAGGCGCCCGCGGCGCCGGCCCCACCGGCGCCTTCCGAACCGCCGGCCCCCGCCCCACCCGCCGCGGCCCCCGCGCCGCCGGCCCGCGCGAAGGCCGTGGCCATCCGCACATACCGGCCCGCGACCGGGGGAGTGGAGCCCGCCGACGGGACGCCCCTCACGATCCTGATGCTGGTCACCACCACTCCGGCCGTGCTCGCCGCGGCCCTGCTGCGCCCCCGCTCGCAGTCCGCCGCCAACCGGCGCGGCCGGGCCTGACCCTCGCCCCGCCCTCCCAGACCTCACCTCACCACCGGAGACCCCCATGTCCGAATGGCTGGTCCTGGCCATCGTGATGGCCGCCGCCTGCGCCGTCGTCCTCGTCGTCACCCTCCTCAGCCAGCGCACACGCGACGCCGCGGCGGAGACCGGCATCGAGGAGCGGGAGGCCCCGGAGACACCTGATGTGCTCGAGTACATGGTGATGATGGTCGGCGTCGTGTACGCGATCGTGCTCGGCCTCGCCATCGCCGGCGTCTGGGAAGCTCGCGGCGCGGCGCAGGACGCAGTCCGCACGGAGGCACAGGCGCTGCACGAGGTCACCCAGCGCGCCCAGGTCTATCCGGCCGACTTCCGCGACCGGCTCCGGGAGGACATCGACGTCTATGTCGCGGAGGTCGTCGAGACCGAGTGGCCCCGGATGATCGACCACAAGGAGCTGTCGCCCCGCGGCACCGAGTTGCTGGCGGCCGTGCGCTCCGAAGTAGCGGAGCGCGAGCCGAAGAACGAGCTGGAGGCCCAGGCCTATCAGCCGATGCTCGACCAGGTCGCGGCCGCGGAGGACGCGCGCAACGCCCGTGCGTCGGGTGCCGAGGAGACGCTGCCGGGCATCGTTTGGTTCGGCCTGATCAGCGGGGCCGCCGTCACGATCGGACTGATCTTCACGATGCAGATCGGCCGCACGTTCCGGGAGTTGCTGCTCGCGGGTCTCTTCAGCGCATTGATCGCGTTCCTCCTCTTCCTCGTCTGGGACTTCGACGCACCGTTCGGCCGGTCGGGCTCCGAGTCGGCGGACGCCTTCCGCCAGCTGTTCCCTGGCGCCGTCGGCCCGAGCTGAGGCCCGCGGGCCGGTGGGGACGGCGGTGGTCCGGCGCGGCCGGAATAGCCGCCGGGGTGTCACGGTTGAGCGATATAGTTAGTTCAACGTTCAACCAACCCCGAGAGGTGAACCCGTCATGCAGTTCGGCATCTTCACGGTCGGCGACGTCACGCCGGACCCGACCACCGGCCGTACGCCGAGCGAGCACGAGCGGATCAAGGCGACGGTCGCCATCGCCCGCAAGGCGGAAGAGGTCGGTCTCGACGTCTTCGCGACCGGCGAGCACCACAACCCGCCGTTCGTCCCCTCCTCACCGACCACCCTGCTCGGGCACGTCGCCGCCCTGACCGAGCGGATCATGCTCTCCACGTCGACCACGCTGATCACCACCAACGACCCGGTGAAGATCGCCGAGGACTACGCGTACCTCCAGCACATCGCGGACGGCCGCGTCGACCTGATGATGGGCCGCGGCAACACCGGCCCGGTCTATCCGTGGTTCGGCAAGGACATCCGCCAAGGCATCCCCCTGGCCATGGAGAACTACGCGCTCCTCCACAGGCTGTGGAGGGAGGACGTCGTCGACTGGGAGGGCAGGTTCCGTACGCCCCTCCAGGGCTTCACCGCGACCCCGCGCCCGCTCGACGGCGTCCCGCCCTTCGTCTGGCACGGCTCGATCCGCTCCCCCGAGATCGCCGAGCAGGCCGCGTACTACGGCGACGGTTTCTTCCACAACAACATCTTCTGGCCCATGTCCCACACCAAGAAGATGGTCGGGCTGTACCGGCAGCGGTTCGCGCACCACGGCCACGGCACCCCCGAGCAGGCCATCGTCGGGCTGGGCGGCCAGGTGTTCATGCGCAGGAACTCGCAGGACGCGGTGCGCGAGTTCCGGCCGTACTTCGACAACGCGCCCGTCTACGGCCACGGGCCGTCCCTGGAGGACTTCACCGAGCAGACACCACTGACCGTCGGCTCCCCGCAGCAGGTCATCGAGCGCACGCTCGGCTTCCGCGACGCGGTCGGCGACTACCAGCGACAGCTGTTCCTGATGGACCACGCGGGGCTCCCGCTGAAGACCGTCCTCGAGCAGCTCGACATCCTCGGCGAGGAGGTCGTGCCGGTGCTGCGCGAGGAGTTCGCCAAGCTGCGGCCGGCCGGAGTCCCGAAGACCGCCCCGCAGCACCCCGCCGTCCTCGGCCGGAACACGAAGGAGACGTCATGACGCAGACATCAGGCCCCGTGAACCTCGTCGTCGTATCGGCCGGGCTGGGCGTCCCGTCCTCCAGCCGGCTGCTTGCCGACCGGATCACCGAGTCCGTGCGCCGGGAACTCGCGGGCGGGCGCGAGGTGCGGGTGACGGTCGTCGAGCTGCGCGACCTCGCCGTGTCCATCGCCAACAACCTGGTGACGGGCTTCCCGGCGGAGCCGCTCGCCGACGCGATCGACGCGGTGACCGGCGCCGACGGGCTGATAGCCGTGACGCCCGTGTTCACCGCCTCGTACAGCGGACTGTTCAAGTCGTTCTTCGACCTGATCGAGCCCGACGCGCTCACCGGGAAGCCGGTGCTGATCGCGGCGACCGGCGGGACCGCAAGGCACTCGCTGGTGCTGGAGCATGCGCTGCGACCGCTGTTCGCCTACCTGCGGGCGCTCGTCGTGCCGACCGCCGTGTACGCGGCGTCCGAGGACTGGGGCGGCTCGGGCGATCCGATGACCGACACCCTGCCCGACCGGATCGCCCGCGCGGGCCGCGAGCTCGCCACTCTGATGGCCTCGCGAACCACCGGCGCACCGGACCACGCCACGGCAACAGCCGACCTGTTTGCATAGATTTACATAGGCTTGCACCGGTTACGGCCGGAAAGGCCATGGGCCAGGTGGCTATGGAGGTGGCGGACATGACGGACACGACCGGCGCGGCGGGCAGGATCGTCGTGGGCGTCGACGGCTCGGAGCCGTCGATCAGGGCCCTGCGATGGGCCGTACGGCAGGCCGGGATGACAGGGGACTCCCTGGAGGCCGTCATCAGCTGGGAGTACCCCGCCGCCGGCTGGGCCTCGATGGTCGCCGCCGTCCCGGCCGACTTCGACCCTCAGGCGCTGGCGGCCAAGGTGCTCGACGACACCCTCGAGCAGACACTCGGCGCCGAGGCCGCCGCGGCCGTGACCCGCACCGTCCTGATCGGCAGTGCGGCGCAGGCCCTTATGGACAGGTCGGCGGGCGCCTCGCTGCTGGTCGTCGGCGAACGGGGCTACAGCGGCTTCAAGGCGACGCTGCTCGGCTCCGTCGGCCTGCACCTCGCCCAGCACGCGCCCTGCCCGGTCGTCGTCGTACGCGGCGAGAGCGACTGACGCACCTTCCGCTTGACGGCGACGCCCCCGGCCTCTTCACGGGTCAGGGGCGACGCCGTTGCGGCAGGCGGGGTCACTTGCGGTTGTAGAGGCGCATCGTGACCGTGCCGAAGACGACCACGAGCACGGCCGACCAGCCGAGCGACCAGGCGATGTCCGCCGCCGGCCAGTTGCCCGCCATCAGCTCACGCACCGCGGTGGAGACATGGGTCACGGGGCTGTTGTTGACGAAGGCCTGGAGCCAGCCGGGCATCGTCCGCGGGTCGACGAACACGTTGCTCAGGAACGTCATCGGGAAGATGACCATCATGCTGACGCCCATCACCGACTTCTCGGTGCGCAGCAGCAGACCGAACATCGTCCAGATCCACGAGAACGCGAACGAGAAGACCATCAGCACCGCGATACCGAGGACGATGCCGACCGGCCCGCCGTCGGGGCGGTACCCGATCATCAGCCCGACGGCCAGCATCACGACGGATGCGATCAGATAGCGGACCACGTCGCCGAGCAGATAGCCGACCATCGGCGCGGGCCGCCAGATCGGCAGCGTACGGAACCGGTCGAAGACGCCCTTGGAGATGTCGTTGTTGACGGCGACACCCGTGTACATCGTGATCATCACGACGCTCATGGTCAGGATGCCGGGCAGCAGGAACTGGATGTACGCGTCGACGGAGCCGGCGATCGCGCCTCCGAAGAGGTACGTGTACATCAGCACCATCATGATCGGGAACGCCGTCACGTCGAACAGCTGCTCCGGCACATGCTTGATCTTGAGCATGGCGCGCCAGCCGAACGTCAGCGACGCCGACCACGCACCGGGCCTCGGGGGCCGCTCCGCGGCCACCAGCAGCGAGGCGAGGTCCTCCGCCTTCGGTGCTTCGAATTCCAGCTCGCCGGGGTCCTTGGTGGTGGTCGCGGTGCTCATGCGGCGTCCCCCTTCTTGTCGGTCAGGGCGAGGAAGACCTCGTCCAGGCTGGGTTGTCCCAGCGCGAAGTTGTCCACGGTGATGCCCGAGCGGGCGAGCTCGGCCAGCGCGTGCGCCGCCTGCTCCGCCGCTCCGCGTTCGGTGGACCGGCCGTCGACCCGGGCGGTGAGGGCGACCGGATCGGCGTCGAGCAGCACCTCCGCGCCCAGCGCCTCCGCCAGCACCCGCTCGGCCCTTGGCCGCTGGTCGGCATCGCGCAGCCGCAGGTGCACGGCCCCCGACCCGACGGAGGCCTTCAGCTCGCCCTTCGTTCCCTCGGCGATGACCTTGCCGTGGTCGATCACGGCGATGCGCGACGCGAGGTGGTCGGCCTCGTCGAGGTACTGCGTCGTGAGCAGCACCGTCGTCCCCTGGGAGACGACGGCCCGCACGATGTCCCAGACCTGGTTGCGGCTGCGCGGGTCGAGGCCGGTGGTGGGCTCGTCCAGGAAGAGCAGGTCCGGGGTGTTGAGGATGGACGCGGCGATGTCGATGCGGCGCCGCATGCCTCCCGAGTAGTTCTTCACCTGCTTGCCGGCCGCCTCGCGCAGACCGAACGCCTCCAGCAGCTGGGCAGCCCGGTCCC
Organism: Streptomyces sp. WAC00040; assembly: GCF_056835925.1. Lineage (NCBI taxonomy): Bacteria > Bacillati > Actinomycetota > Actinomycetes > Kitasatosporales > Streptomycetaceae > Streptomyces > Streptomyces sp. WAC00040. The sequence goes on along the minus strand of NZ_JAKQZE010000001.1, from coordinate 1,819,625 downwards.
TGGCGGCCGGCTTGGCGTGGCCGAGCAGCCGCGCGAGCAGCACCAGGTTCTCCGTGCCCGTCAGGTCCTCGTCGACGGAGGCGTACTGGCCGGTGAGGCTCACCCGGCTGCGGACGGCGTCGGCGTCCTTCTGCACGTCCTTGCCGAAGACGCGGGCCTCGCCACCGTCCGGTCGCAGCAGGGTGGCGAGCATCCGCACCGTGGTCGTCTTGCCGGCGCCGTTCGGTCCGAGAACCCCGTAGACCGTGCCGGCCGGCACCCGGAGGTCGACGCCGTCCACGGCGCGGTTGTCGCCGAAGACCTTCACCAGTCCGGTGGTCTCGATTGCCAGGTCACTCATCGTCAAGTCCTTCGGTCCTTTGGTGCCCGTGCAGTAGAGACGCCGCGGGATGCCGGAAGTCATCGGTCGGGCGGAAGATCGCGGCCGACCCGTCAGCGCGACGCCCACGGCGGCCGCCTGTGACGGTCGCGGCAGGACGCCGGCCCCGGCGGCATCGCTTCGGCGGGCCGTCGTTGACGGCCCGCCGATCGAGGTTTCTGCCCGTGACTCAGCCTGTCTCACTCGCGCGTGTAGTAGAAGTAGAAGGTCATGGCGGCCACACCCGCCCCGACCGCCACGCCGATCCCCGCGGCCCGCAGGACGCTCCCTCCGGCGAGACTGGTCAGGAATCCGACCGTCGCCGCGGTCAGGGCCCCGTAGGCCAGGGCCCGCAGTTCACGGGGCAGCGCGTGCTGGACGCGCATCAGCGCGAACAACAGCACGGCGATGACGACCGCGGTGATCACTCCGAGGACCCACTGGCCCCCGGTCGCCACGCCGTCGTTCTGGGCCCGCTTGATGAACGCCGCCCAGATTCCGAGGAGAAGTCCCACGGTGACGGGCACCGCCCAGGCGGTGGGACTGTGGTGCTGTCGTTCTGAAGTCCGGCGCCGGCGGTGCGGCATCGCTGCGTGTGCGGCCATGGCGGAACGCTCCTTCCCTCTTCCCCCGCGCCCTTTCAGGGCACACCCGTGGGCGGCCGCGGGCAAGTCCTGGGAGGACCTGACCGGGACCGGCGCTCCGTGTCGGGGGCATCCGCAACGAACCTGCGGAAACGGGCGTCTCATGTCCCAGGGGCCACACGTTCCCGTACGCACAGGCTCGGAGGCCGGTTTGGACAGGGCGACCTGGGAGAGCACGGAGGAGGACGGGGCACGGACCCCGTACGGCACGGCCGGCTCCGGCGCACGGCGCACCGCGGGACGGCTCGCCGCGCTGCTGCTCCTCGCTCCCACCGCCGTCGCCGCCTGCCGCGCCGCGGACACGGACGGTGTCACGCCCGTCCCGCAACTGCTCGCGTTCCTGCCGTGGCTGCTGCTGCCCGCCGGCGCCGCCCTGCTCCTCGCTCTGCCTGCGCGCAGCCGTCTCCTCGCGGGCTGGGCGGTCGCGGTGCTCGCGGTCACGGGGTGGTTCGTCAGGCCCTACGACACCGGACTGACCGAGAAGCCGCCCGGTCCCGTCGTCGCCCGCCTCGACGTGCTGACCTCGAACGTCGAGTTCGGGCAGGCCACCGGGGCACTGGTGGCCACGCTGCGCCGCGAGCGGCCGGACATCGTCTTCGTCCAGGAATGCGACCACGCGTGCGCCGACGCCCTGGAGGCGGACGTGCCGCGTGCCGACTACCCGTACCGTCAGGTCGTGGCGGACTTCTCCGCCGCCGGTTCCGCGATCCTCAGCAGGCATCCGCTGCGGGCCTCCCCCGGTGTCGACAGCACGCTCGCCATGCCGGGGGCCGTCGTCGACGTCGCCGGGCGTGAGGTCGGCCTCCAGCTCGCGCATCCCCTGCCGCCGGTCCCTGACGCCGTGGACGACTGGCGCCGGGAACTGGGACTGCTTCGGGACCACGCGGCCCGCGCGAAGGGCTCGCCGACCGTCGTGGCGGGCGATTTCAACGCGGGCCAGGACCACGCCGCGTTCCGCCGCATCCTGCGGGCGGGCGGGCTGAGCGACAGCGCCACCCTCGCCGGCGCCGCCCGCACGCCCTCCTGGCCGGCAGCGCTGCCCCGCCCGCTGGGCACGCAGATCGACCATGTGCTGGTGAGCGACGACTTCTCGGTGCGCCGTGCCCGCTTCCTGGACCTCCCGGACACCGACCACCGCTCGCTCCTCGTCGAACTCGAACTGCACGACGTGCGCTGACCGCCGGCGCGAGCGAAAGTGGGTACGTGGTGCGGGACGGCGGGGGCCCCGGTCAGGAGGCACCGGACGGGCGCCTCGAGCCGTGACCGTGTGACCGCTCACCGCCGAGGACGGCACACCGGGCACCCCGCACGACGGACCACGGAGCGGACGCCATGGACCACGAGCAGAAGAACGAGCAGGTCGATGAGCAGATCATCGACGACATCGGGAACCTCGTCGCCGAGGAGCGGGCGCTGCGCGACCGCTCCACCGACCAGCGCGGCCTCGGTCCCGACGAACAGGCCCGGCTGCGCCAGCTGGAGATCCGGCTCGACCAGTGTTGGGACCTGCTGCGCCGGCGTCGCGCGAAGGCCGAGTTCGGTGAGGACCCCGGCACGGTGCGGGAGCGGCCCGCCGAAGAGGTCGAGAACTACCGCAGCTGAGCACGGTCGCGGCAGCCCGGGCCGCGGTGAAGCTTGCGCCCGGCGGCCCGTTCGGGGTCTCTTGAAGCCATGGGACGACGCGAGGACGGCAACGGCGGCCGCACGGGGCGCCTGACGCCGCCGGACTGGCTGATGCACAGTCTGCGGCCCGCGTCCGTGCCCGTCCCCAAGGCCGCTGTCGGTCGCGCCGCCGTCGCCCTCGCCGCGCCACTGGCCGTCGGTCTGGCGACCGGCCGCCCCGAATACGGCGCGCTGGTGTCCATGGGCGCACTGGCCGGCGTCATCGGCGACACCGCCGATGCCTACCGGATGCGCCTGCTGAACATCGCCGTCCCGCAGTTCTTCGGAGCGGTCGGCGTGACCCTCGGCATCCTCGTCCACGGGGAGGGATGGGTCGCGGTCGGTGCGCTCACCCTGGTCGCGCTCGTCTCCGGCATGATCTCCTCCATCGGTGCGGTGGCCTCCGTGTCCGGGCTGCTGCTCCTGCTCAACGCGGTGGTGGGAGCAGGGCTGCCGATGCCGGCGCCCTGGTGGAAGGCGCCGCTCCTGCTGACGCTCGGCGGGCTGTTCGTCCTCGTACTGACCCTGCTGGCCTGGCCGGTGCGTGCCCGGGTCCCGGAGCAGGCGGCGGTCGCCGCGACCTACCGCAGCGTCGCCGCGCTGCTGGCCGCCGCGGGCACCACCGAGTACGACGCCCGCCGTCAGGACGTCACCCAGTCGCTCAACACCTCGTACGACCTCGTCCTGGCCAGGCGTGCCCGCGACCACGGCCGGCGGGGCGGGCTGGTCCGGCTGCTCGCCCAGCTCAATGTGATCGTCCCGCTCGTCGAGGCTGCGGCCGCGGCGCACCTTTACGGGCGTGCCTCCCGGCGGCCCGAGATCGCGGCGGCGGTAAGCGAGTTGGCCCAATCGGTGGAGCAGGGACGCACCACCGCGCCCGAGTTCGTGCTGCCCGAGCCCGAAGGCCCGGCCGACCGTGCCGTGAACAGCGCCCTGCGCCACGCGTCGGCAGTCGTCCACCGGACCGACCCCGACCCCGCGGGCGTGGACGACCGCCTGGGCCGGCCGGCGGCGCTCGGCGTCAGGGCGCGTCTGGCGGCCCGCAACGTACTGCTGTCGGAGTCCTCTTGGCGCTACGGACTGCGGCTCGCGCTCTGCATCGGGCTGGCGCAGACACTGGTGTCGCTGGTCCCGGTCACACGTTCCTACTGGGTGGCCCTCACGGTCACGTTCGTCCTGAAACCGGACTTCGGTTCGGTGTTCTCCCGCGCCGTGCTGCGCGCGGTCGGCACGGCCGCCGGTCTCCTCGTCGCGGCCGCCGTGCTGGCGGCGGTGGAACGCGGCTGGTGGGACGTGCCCGTGATGATGGTTCTCGCGGCGCTGATCCCGGCGTTCTCCGTCAAGGGCTACGCCTTCCAGACCGCGGCGATCACCCCGGTGATCCTCATGCTGTCGGACATCCTCGACCACGAGGGCTTCCATCTGGTGCTGCCGCGTCTGGTGGACAGCCTCATCGGGTGCGCCATCGTGCTGGTCGCCGGCTATCTGATGTGGCCGGAGAGCTGGCACACCCGGATCGGCGACCGGCTCGCGCAGTGCGTGGAGGACACGGCGCACTATGTGGCGTCCGCGTTCCGCGGCACGGACCACACGGAGCGGGCGCACGCCCGGCGGCGGATCTACCGCGACCTGTCCTCCGTGCGTTCCGAGTTCCAGCGGGCCCTGACGGAGCCGCCGCCGACCGGCGCGCGGGCCGCCGCCTGGTGGCCGCTGGTCGTCGCCGCCGAGCGGGTCGTGGACGCCACGACAGCGGCACGGGTCCGCGTCGACCACGGCGCCGACCCGCCCGACGCCGCCGAGGTCACCGACATCGAGCGGCAGCTGCGCGAGCTGGCTGACGGGCTGCGGTCGAGCGAGGTACTGGTCGAGGTGCGGGCGGATCTGCCGGGCGACGAGGAGGGTGTGCTGGCGCCGCTGCGCCAGGAGGTGCGGGCGGCGCGGGCGATCGCGTCACCCGCGCCGAGGTCGTGACGGCGCTCCGCCGCCGCGTGCTCCCCGCCGGACCGGTCAGCCCTTGTGCCGGGCGCCGTGGAGCCGCTCCAGCTCGCGCCGGTCGCGCTTGGTCGGACGGCCGGCCCCGCGGTCACGTACCGCCGCCGGGGCGGCGAACTCCTTGGGCGGGGGCGGCGGGCTGTTGTCCACGTACGCCTCCGCCGCGACCGGCGGGCCCACCCGCTTCCGCAGGATCTTCGAGACGACCACAAGACGCTCGCGCCCGGCGTGGAACAGCCGTACCTGGTCCCCGACGCGCAGCGCCTGGGCGGGCTTGACGCGCTCGCCGTTGACACGCACATGGCCGGCGCGGCAGGCGGCGGACGCCTGCGAGCGGGTCTTGGTGAGCCGTACGGACCAGATCCACACGTCGACGCGTACGGTCCCCTCGCCTGACGTGGACGCTCCCTGTGCAGCCATGTCCCGACTCTACGACCCGCGGCCGCTCCGCGGCACGGACCCGTACGGACCGGCGCGGACCCCGTCCGCCCCCCTGCGGACGGGAGCGGACCCCGCCCCCTCACCCGTACGCACACATCCGACTACGATGCGCACGATCCCCGGAACGGAGCCTTCCCTCCGTACGGGCGACCCCTTTCTGATGCGCCGGCACCTACCGCGCGGCACAAGGGCTTTCGGAGACTTCCATGCGCAGCAGCTCCGGCAGAGGGCTCCGGCCCAATGTCCTCGGGACGTTCGACACCATCGTGATGGCCGTGGCGGGCAGTGCCCCCGCCTATTCGATCGCGGCCACCACGGCGGTGCTCGTCGCCACGGTCGGACTCGCCGGTCCCGCGGCGCTGCTGTACTGCGCGATCCCCATGCTCGGCATCGTCCTCGCCTTCGGCAGGCTCGGCCGTATCGACGTCAACGCGGGCGCCGGTTACTCCTGGGTCGGGCGGACCCTCCACCCGTTCCTGGGATTCCTCTCCGGGTGGGCGCTGGTCGTCTCGACGACGATCTTCATGGTGGCGGGGTCGCTGCCCGCGGGCGCGATGACCCTGGCGCTCTTCGACCCGGATCTCGCCGACGACCGGTTCCTCGCGACGGCCGTGGGGGCGGCGTGGTTCCTGGCGATGCTGCTGATCGTGCTGGGCGGGGCGCGGCTGACGGTACGTGCCCAGCTGATCCTGACCGGCACGGAGCTGGCGATCCTGCTCTTCTTCGTCGGGGCCGCCCTTCTGCACGAGGGCGCCGCGACCGCCTTCGACTGGTCCTGGTTCGGCTTCTCGCACTTCGACGGGCCGGCCGGCTTCGCCTCCGGGGCGCTGATCGCCACGTTCTACTACTGGGGCTGGGACGTCACCAGCAACCTGAGCGAGGAGACCCGGAACAGCCGCCGCACCGCCGGGCTGGCCGCGGTCGTCGGTGTCGGGATCGTCTTCCTGCTGTTCGAGGCGTTCACGATCGCCGTCAACGTGGTCCTGACGCCCGGCGAGATCCAGGCGGCCGGAGCGAACGTGCCGGCCGTGCTCGGGGCCGCCGTCTGGCCCGGTGTCGGCGGAAAGCTGCTGGTCCTGGCGGTGCTGTTGTCGACGGTCGCCACCCTGGAGACCACCCTGATCCAGGTCACCCGCTCGCTGTTCGCGATGGGCCGCGACCGGACGATGCCTGCGGCGCTGGGCCTGGTCCACCGCCGCTGGAACACGCCTTGGGCGGCAGTGACGGTCGTCGGCCTGGTCGCCCTCGCCATGTTCGCGGCCTCCACGGCACTCGGCTCCGTCGCCGACGTGGTCGCCGCGGCGGTCGCCGCGATAGGCCTCCAGATCGCCTTCTACTACGGGCTCGCCGGGATCGCCGCCGTCGTCGCCTACCGCAGGATGCTGCTGGTGTCCGTGCGCGAGTTCGTGCTCGGCGGCGTCTGGCCTCTGCTGGGCGCGCTGTTCATGCTGTGGATCTTCTTCGAGTCACTCGGGGAGCTGAGCGGCGCCTCGGTCGCGATCGGTCTCGGCGGTATCGCCTCGGGAATCGTCCCGATGGTCCTCTACTGGCGGCGGGGCAGCGCGTACTACCGGCCGGCCAGGCTGGACGCGGCCCGTGCCGTCGCCGGGGACGGCACCGGTGACCGCGGCCCCCACCGCGGTGACTACGCCGACAAGGCGCTGGCCACGGACTTCTGAACACCACCGGGACCGCAGAGGGCCCGTCGCACGAACACACCGCAGAGGGGAGTGACGCAGATGGCCGTACGCCGCCGCTTCGTACCCGACTTCGATCCCGCCTTCGGGGACCGCCCCCTCACCGACGCTCTGCACGACATCGTCATCGGCCGCTGGCAGGGCGTCCGCGACCTGCTGCACGCCACCGGCGACGACTGGCCGCTGCGCACCCACCGGATACGGCTGCTCGCCCACGCCGCTGCCGGCTCCTCCGCGGCCGAGATATGGCTGGCCGCGGAACCGGACCGCCCCGACGCCGCGGTCCTCGGCGCCGCCACGGATGTCGTCCGCGCGTTCCAGCGGGTGATCGCCACCGGCCGCGGCGGAGCCGACCGCGCACGGCTCGACGCCGCGGTACGGGCCTGCCTCACCGCCGCCGACGCCCACCCCGCCGACCCGATGCCGTGGGTGTCGCTGCTGACGGTGGCCCGGCTATACGAGGACGGGGTCCCCCGCCGTGAACTGCGCGGCTGGTGGGACGAGCTGCGCCGGCGCGACCCTTACAACGTCGAGGGCCATGTGCAGCTGCTGCGCTACCACTCGGCCCGCTGGCACGGCACGCACGGCCGGATGTACGACTTCGCCCGCGACGCGGCCGGCGCGTCACCGCCCGGCTCACCGCTGCCGGTGCTGGTGCAGATCGCCCGCGCGGAGGAGTACCGGTACGTCGCCGACGCCGCGCAGGGCCGGGTCGTGCGCGGATTCGACCAGCATTGGAAGCACGAGCTTGCGATCAGGGAGATCCGCCGCACCTGGGAGCGGTGGGTTCTGTGGCGTACGGACGGGCCCGTCGCGCCCGAGGAGATCGGGGAGCTGAACTACCTCACGCACGCCGCATGCCTCGCGGGACTGCGGCAGGAGGCGGGCGGGCTGTTCCAGCTGCTCGGCGCCAGGGCGGCGTATCTCCCGTGGGCGTACACGGGCGACGCCGCCGAACAGTTCACGAGGTGGCGCACGCAGACGGGCGCCACCTCGTGAACGCGCTGCCGGGTCAGACGCCGATGTCCCCGCCGTCCTTGCGGTAGACGGCGACGACCGACGGACGGACCAGCTTGCCCGGTCCGTCGGGCCAGGTGCTCGCGGGCTTCTCGACGGACGCGCCGTCGACCTCGCCCGGGTGCTGCACCGCCACCAGGACACGACGGTCCTGGATGACCGGCCCGCAGGTCTCCGCACCGACCGGCACGGTCAGGAACTGCTTCAGTTCACCACGGCGCTCGCCCTGTGTCGCCACGCCGAAGAGACCGTCGTGGGTGCCGAGCGCGTTGCCGTCCGTGGAGAGCCACAGGTTCCCGTGCGCGTCGAACGCCACGTTGTCCGGGCAGGAGATGGGGCTGACCCTGTCCTTCGGGAAACCGGCGAAGTAGGTCGCCGGATCGTTCGGGTCGCCGGCGACCAGGAAGAGACGCCAGGCGAAGCCGTCCGACGCCGGGTCGTCCCAGTGCTCGGCCAGCTCGAGGACCTGGCCGTGCTTGTTGCCGTTGCGCGGGTTGGCCTCGTCCGCGCTAGCCTTGCCGGCGGCGCCGCGGTCCTTGTTGTTGGTGAGAGCCACGTACACCCGGCCGGAGCGGGGGCTCGGCTCGACGTCCTCGGGGCGGTCCATCTTCGTCGCGCCGACCTTGTCACCGGCGAGACGGGTGAAGACGTACACCTCCTCGGCGGTCATACCGGGCACGTGCGACACGTCGCCCGTCGCGAGCGGGATCCACACGCCGGAACCGTCGAACTCGCCGTCGTTCGGGAGCTTGCCGGTGCCGTCGATCTCGGCGGCCGGGCTGTCGCCGGTCAGCTTGGCGACGTACAGGGTGCCCTCGTCCAGGAGCGTGCGGTTGTGCTCGCGCGCGGCGCGGCCGCCGCCCTTCTTCATCCGCTTGGAGGAGACGAACTTGTAGAAGTAGTCGAAGCGCTCGTCGTCGCCCATGTAGACGACGGGCCGGCCGTCGGCGGTGAGCCGGGGCTGCGCGGCCTCGTGCTTGAACCGGCCCAGCGCGGTGCGCTTGGCGGGCGTGAAGTCCGGGTCGAACGGGTCGAGTTCGACGACCCACCCGTGGCGGTGGACCTCGTTGGGCTCCTGCTTGAGGTCGAAACGCCTGTCGAAACGCTCCCACTTGCGCTCCGTGGCCCCGGAGCCGATGCCGTAGCGCTTGTCCGTCGCGCTCGAACCGTTCGCGAAGTACTGGTTGAAGTTCTCCTCGCCGTGGAGGGTGGTGCCCCACGGGGTGGTGCCGCCGGCGCAGTTGTTGAGCGTGCCGAGCACCTTGGTGCCCGACGGGTCGGCGGAGGTACGCAGCAGCGCGCCGCCGGCGGCCGGGCCTGTGACCTCGAACTCGCTCGTCGCGGTGAGACGTCGGTTGAGCGGGTGGCGGTTCACCGGAGTGAGCTTGCCGGAGCGGTGCTCCTCCTGGACCACCACGACCGACAGACCGTGCGCGGCCCACGCGATCTCGACCTGCTCGCGGGTCGGGTTCTCGGGGTCGTACCCCTTGAACATCAGCACCTCGTCCGTGTACTCGTGGTTCGCCACGAGGACCTGGCGGCCGCGCTCGCCCCGCAGTGGGAGCAGGCTGAGGAAGTCGTTGTTGTAGCCGAACTGGCCGGCCTGCGCCTTCGCCGACTGACGGTCGGGGTCGAAGGCGGGGGCGCCGCGGAGGATCGGCTCGCCCCAGCGGATGACAACACTCTGCGCGTAGCCCTCGGGGACGGTGACCTTGTCGTCCTTGTTGGGTGCGACGGGCGCGAAGCGCAGACCCCGGGCGCCGTCCACCTTGCCGGCGCCCGGCTTGTGGCCGGCGGCCTCCGCGGGAGTGGCCGACTGGACGACGGCCGAGCCGCCGGCCGCGGCGGCGACGGTCACCACCGCGGCGGCGCGCATCATCGAACGGCGCGACAGGGCGCTCGCTATGACGTCACCGACGTACTCGTTGTCGCTGGTGTTCGGGACCTCGTGGAAGCAGGCGTCGCCACAGCGGTAACGGCAAGTGAGGGCGGAACGTCCGCCCGCGTGCGGAGTGGTGGTCAACAGCGGCAGCAGTTTGCGCACTTCGTCCTCCTTCGGCGCACCTGCGCCGACATGGTGTCGGAATGATTCCGGCCATGACGTTAGAGGCGCTCACCTGCATGGCGGCGGACGCGAGATGAACGAAGGATGAATGGGGCACGGCCGGGGCCCGGTCGAGGTGTGTGGAACGGCCCGGCGGGTGCCCTCCCCGAAGCCGCGCCGGGCGGCCGCTAACCTTACGTGTCCGCCCTGCCTTGTTGCCCCGGGCCGGAGCGGACAGTCACCGCACCCAACTCATGTGAAAGGCCTCGCCCATGGGTATTCGGAGCATGCTGCGCAAGGTGTTCGGACGCGACCGCGATGAGCGTAACGAGTCGGCGGCACCCTCCGTTCCGGCCCAGAGCGAGCGCACGGAACCGGCCAAGGACACGTCCACCGCGACGGTCCCGTCGCAGCCCCCCACCGACCGGGCGGCAGACCTGGTCTCCGCCGCGTTCGACAACCCGGTGCCGCGCCCCCGCAAAACGTCGGTCCCGGCCCAGGCCACCTCGCCGGAGCCGAGCGTCTCCACCGACGAGGCGGAGCCGAAGCCCGCCGCCGAGGACGTGGCCGCCGAGGCCGAGGCCCCGGTGACCGAACCCGCGACCGAGAAGGCTCCAGAAACCGAGGCCGCTGCGGACAAGGCGGTCGTGGCCGATACCACCGAGGCCGACGTCGCAGAGGCCGTGGTCGAGGCGGCCGAGGACACGACCGCCGAGGCCGAAGCCCCGGTGACCGAACCCGCGACCGAGAAGGCTCCAGAAACCGAGGCCGCTGCGGACGAGGTCGCCGAGGACAAGGCCGTCGAGATCGACCCGCCGACTGCGGACACGGACGACTCCGCCCGCGAGGCGGTCGCCGAGGCCGAAGCATCCGAGGCCGTCACGGCCGAGGAGCCCGCCGCCGAGGCCGAAGCGTCCGAGACCGTCACGGCCGAGGAGCCCGCCGCCGAGCCCGTCGCGGCCGCTGACCCGGTCGTGACCGAGCCCGAGGCGGCCACGGAGGAACCCGAGGTCACCGCGGCCGACGAGCCCGCGGCGTCTGAAGAGCCCGTCGCCGCCGAGCCGGTCGCGGCCGAGGAGCCCGCCGCCGAGCCGGTCGCGGCCGAGGAGCCCGCCGCCGAGCCGGTCGCGGTCGACGAGCCCGCCGAAACCCCGGTCGCGGCCGAGGCCGAGGAGCCCGACGCCGCAGCCGCCCCCGTCACCGAAGCCGCGGAGGCCGACGAGGCCGAAGCCGCGGAGACCGAGCCCACCGTCGCCGCCGGGCGCGCCGCGATCGGGCTCGCGCGGGTCAAGGCACGGGCGCCGCAGCTGGTGGACGCGTACAAGGCCGCAGGCGCCGCCCTCAAGAAGGCGGAGCTCACCGGGGCGCGTGCCCGCGTGTACCTCGTGCTCGACCGGTCCGGATCCATGCGCCCGTTCTTCAAGGACGGCAGCGCCCAGCGTCTCGGCGAGCAGGCGCTCGCGCTCTCCGCGCACCTCGACGCCGACGCGACCGTCGACGTCGTGTTCTTCTCGACCGAGATCGACGGCACCGGCGAGCTCACCCTCGACTCCCACGAGGGCCGTGTGGACGAGCTGCACGCCGGGCTCGGCCGCATGGGCCGGACGAACTACCACCTCGCCGTCGAGGAGGTCCTCGCCCTGCACGCGAAGAAGAACACCGACGCCCCCGCGTTCGTGATCTTCCAGACCGACGGCGCCCCCGAGTCGAAGACCGCCGCCACCGCCGCGCTCGCGGCGACCGCCGGCAAGCCGGTGTTCTGGCAGTTCGTGGCGTTCGGTGAGCACGACGCCAAGGCGTTCGACTACCTGCGCAAGCTCCAGGTGGACAACGCCGCCTTCTTCCATGCCGGCCCGGCGCCCCTCGAGCTCCCGCACGCGGAGCTGTTCAAGGGCATCCTCGAGGTCTGGCGGCCGTGAGCACGACCCGGCGGTGACCCCCGGTGACGTCCGGGCGGACGCGGACAGCGTCCGCCCGGACGTACGGGGGCGCCGGAGGTCGCCCGTGCCCTCGGCACGCGTGTGAGTCGATCTTCTCGGGCCCGATAGGATTTCGACCATGGCGGCCACTGGATCCGAGAAGCAGGGGGCGAAGGCGTACTACGTCTCGACCCCCATTTACTACGTCAACGACGCTCCTCACCTGGGCCACGCCTATACGACCGTCGCAGGCGACGTGCTCACACGCTGGCACCGTCAGCGTGGCGAGAAGGTGTGGTACCTCACCGGCACGGACGAGCACGGTCAGAAGATCATGCGCACCGCGGAGGCGAACGGCGTCACCCCCCAGGAGTGGTGCGACAAGCTCGTCGAGGAGGCATGGAAGCCCCTCTGGGAGCACCTGAACATCGCGAACGACGACTTCATCCGCACCACGGAGAAGCGGCACACGGACCGTGTGCAGGAGTTCGTGCAGGACCTGTACGACAAGGGCGAGATCTACAAGGGCGGGTACGAAGGCCCGTACTGCGTGGGCTGTGAGGAGTACAAGCTCCCCGGCGACCTCATCGAGGCCGAGGACGGCACCAAGCTGTGCCCGATCCACAAGAAGCCGGTGGAGATCCTCAAGGAGGAGAACTACTTCTTCAAGCTCAGCGAGTACGGCCCGAAGCTGCTCGACTTCTACGCGGGGAACCCGGACTTCATCCAGCCCGAGTCGGCCCGCAACGAGGTCGTGAACTTCGTCAAGCAGGGCCTTCAGGACCTTTCCATCTCGCGCTCGACGTTCGACTGGGGCGTCCCGGTCCCGTGGGACGAGAAGCACGTCATCTACGTGTGGATCGACGCGCTCCTCAACTACGCCACCGCTGTCGGCTACGGCTCGAACCAGGCGAAGTTCGACGAGACCTTCCCGGCGAACGTCCACCTGGTGGGCAAGGACATCCTGCGCTTCCACGCGATCATCTGGCCCGCGATGCTGATGGCGCAGGGCCTGCCGGTGCCCGGCAAGGTCGCGGCCAACGGCTGGCTGATGGTCGGCGGCGAGAAGATGTCGAAGTCCAACCTGACCGGCATCAAGCCGCAGGACCTGACGTCCCACTTCGGTGTGGACGCGTACCGCTGGTACTTCCTGCGCGCCATCGCGTTCGGCCAGGACGGTTCGTTCTCCTGGGAGGACTTCACCGCCCGGTACACCTCCGAGCTCGCCAACGACTACGGCAACCTCGCCTCCCGCGTGGCGGCCATGGTCGGCAAGTACTTCGACGGTGCTCTGCCGGCGGCCACGGCCTCGGGCGAGGCGGAGAAGGCCGTCCAGGACGGTCTGGCGAAGGCGGTCGCGGAGGCCGACCGGAAGATCGGCGAGGAGCTGGACTTCCAGAGCGGCATCCTGAGCGTCTTCGAGTTCGTGAAGCAGGTCAACGGCTACATCACCGAGCAGGAGCCGTGGAAGGTCGCGAAGGACGACTCCCCGGAGGGCCGGGCGCGTCTCGCGACGATCCTGTACACGGCGGCGGAGTCCCTGCGCGCGGTCGCGGTCCTGCTCAACCCGGTCATGCCGGAGACGTCCCAGAAGCTGTGGGACTCCCTCGGCGCCGAGGCCCCGCTGGGCGCCCTCGCGGACCAGAAGGTCCAGGAGGCGGGCGAGTGGGGCAAGCTGCCTGCCGGAGCGACGGTGACGAAGGGCGCGGTCCTGTTCCCACGCCTGGAGGAGCCCAAGAAGGCCTGACATGCACTGATGTGCGACGCGGCGAGGGCCCGGAACCGTTCGCGGTTCCGGGCCCTCGCCGTCGCTCTCAGCGCGGCGGCGCCGCCGCGTCGCCCATCACCACCACCGGCCGCTTGGCCGGGTCCAGCGACCGCAGCAGTTCCTTCATCCTGCCGCGTGGCAGCGACACGCAGCCCTGCGTCGGCCCCCCGTGGTCGACGTGGATCCAGATGCCGCCGCCCTTCCCGGCGCCGAGCGGACGGGTCCGGTCCGGGGGTGTGGTGCCGGGCTTGCGGTTGCAGTCGACGGCCACGACGTGGTCGAAGGAACCGGCGAGCGGCTCCTCCTCTGATCCACGCCCGCTGATGCTGAAGGCGGGTCCGCGGTCGTACGGGAGAACCGTGCCGGGGTCGGGGAGTCTGCCACCGGCGTCGGTGAGCCCGAGGACGCCGACCGGTGAGCGCAGGTCGCCCTGGCGGTGGTCGTCCGTCCAGCCCTTGAGCGCGTCGTGCCCGTGCCGCGCGCGGCGACGAACTCCTCGAAGTCGCGCTCGCCCCGCCCACCGCGCATCCGCTCCTCGCCGTCCCCTTCGGTGTTCCACACCGGTTGAACGCGGTGGGGTCCCGGTCGGGTTGCCTCCGGACACGGAGACGGGCCCGGGAACTCGATGGCTCCCGGGCCCTTCTCCGTGCGGTGCACGTGCCGTGCTACTCGCCGGACTTGGCGACCGGCTTGCGCAGCTGGATGTTCAGCTCGCGCAGACGGGCCTCGTCCAGCTCGGTGGGCGCGCCCATCAGCAGGTCCTGCGCGTTGCCGTTGAGCGGGAACGCGATCGTCTCGCGGATGTTCGGCTCGTCGGCCAGCAGCATCACGATGCGGTCGATACCGGGGGCGATGCCGCCGTGCGGCGGGGCGCCGTACTCGAAGGCGCGGAGCATGCCGGCGAACTCGTGCTCGACGGTCTCACGGGAGTAGCCCGCGATCTCGAACGCCTTGAACATGATCTCGGGCTCGTGGTTCCGGATCGCGCCGGAGGACAGCTCGACGCCGTTGCAGACGATGTCGTACTGCCAGCCGAGGATGTCCAGCGGGTCCTTGGTCTCCAGGGCCTCGAGGCCGCCCTGCGGCATCGAGAACGGATTGTGCGAGAAGTCGATCTTGCCGGTCTCCTCGTCCCGCTCGTACATCGGGAAGTCGACGATCCAGCAGAAGCGGAAGACGTTCTCCTCGAAGTGGCCGGCGCGCTTGGCGGCCTCGACGCGGACGGCGCCCATGATCTTCGAGACCTCGTCGAAGTCGCCGGCGCCGAAGAAGACCGCGTGGCCGGCGGCGAGGCTCAGACGCTCCGTGAGGACCTTGACGTTCTCCTCGGTGAGGAACTTGGCGATGGGGCCGGTCAGGGCTCCGTCGCTGCCGACACGCACCCAGGCGAGGCCCTTGGCGCCCTGCTCGACGGCGTAGTCGCCGAGGCCGTCGAAGAACTTGCGGGGCTGGTCGGCGGTGTCCGGCACGGCCAGGGCGCGGACGTGCTTGCCGGCGAAGGCCTTGAACTCCGAGCCCGCGAAGACGTCGGAGATGTCGACGAGCTCCAGCTTGGCGCGCAGGTCCGGCTTGTCGGAGCCGTACTTCAGCATCGCCTCGCGGAACGGGATGCGCGGGAAGGGAGACGTGACGTGGCGGCCGCCGCCGAACTCCTCGAAGAGCTCCGTCATCAGCTTCTCGATGGGCCGGAAGACGTCCTCCTGCTCGACGAAGCTCATCTCGACGTCGAGCTGGTAGAACTCGCCGGGCGAGCGGTCGGCGCGGGCGTCCTCGTCGCGGAAGCACGGCGCGATCTGGAAGTAGCGGTCGAAGCCGGAGATCATCAGCAGCTGCTTGAACTGCTGCGGGGCCTGCGGCAGCGCGTAGAACTTGCCCGGGTTGAGGCGGGACGGCACCACGAAGTCGCGAGCGCCCTCGGGAGACGTCGCGGCGAGGATCGGGGTGGCCATCTCGTTGAAACCGAGCGCGGTCATCTTGTGCCGGATGGCGGAGATGACGGCGGTGCGCAGCATGATGTTGCGGTGCATGCGCTCACGGCGCAGGTCGAGGAAGCGGTACTCCAGCCGGCGCTCCTCGTTCACACCGTCGTCGGTGTTGACGGTGAACGGCAGCTGCTTGGCGGCGCCGAGGACCTCGACCGCGGCGGCCTCGACCTCGACCTCACCGGTGGGGAGGTCCGGGTTGACGTTCTCGGCGCCGCGGGAGACGACCTTGCCGTCGACGCGGATCACCGTCTCCTTGGTGAGCTTGTCGAGCACCTCCGCGGCCTTCGTGCCGGGCCGGGCGACGAGCTGCGTGATGCCGTAGTGGTCGCGCAGATCGATGAAGAGGATGCCACCCAGGTCTCGGCGATTGTGCAGCCAGCCGCTCAGCCGGACGTCGGCTCCGACGTCAGAGGCGCGGAGCTCGCCGCAGGTGTGGGACCTGTACCGATGCATCGTCGTTCATCCAGTCTTAGCGATTCGGGGTGGGCACAACCGTTGCAAGGTTACCGCCCGGCCTCACTGCCGCCCATTGACATAGACGCGACAGCTTCTTCGCCCGTCACAACCGTGATGATCGGAATAATAGTGAACCAATGGGCACGGAGGATGTTCTCGCCGCGATCGCGACCGGCGTGTGGCGATGGGACACCGCATCCGGCACGGTCACCCTCGATGCCGAGGCGGCCAGGCTGATCGAGCTCGCCGTCGGGGCAGGTGACGTCCCCGCGTCCGCCGTACGCGCCCGCTTCCACCCCGTCGACTGGGGCGAGATCAACGGCGTCCTCTCCATGGCGGTCGCCGAGGGCACCCTCGCCGAGGCGAGGCTCCGCGTCGTGGACGGGACCGGACGGGTGCTGCGCACCGTCCGCAGCCGCACCAAGGCGCGCGCGGAGGGCGAGGGCTACCTGCTGGTCGGCACCCTCCAAGAGGTGGCGGAGCCGCACCCGGGCACGACGGCCGCCAAGACCCCGGTCACCGGTGACTGGCGGCGCCACCGAGAGGCGTTCCTGCTGGACGCGGGCCGCGCGCTCGCGGAGGCCCGGTCCACGGCCGAGGTGCTGCGGGTCGCCTCTTCCCTGTCCATGCCCGGCTTCTCGCCGGACGGCCTGGCGGTCTTCGGCGTGGCCGGCGACCATCTGACGATCACCGGACACCACGGGCACAGCGCGGAGGACGAGCAGCCGTTCACGGACCTGCCGCTCGACACCGACTACCCGGCCGCCGAAGTGGTTCGGACGGGGCGGGCCGTCTATCTGCCGACCCCGGGCGACTACCGCCGTCGCTACCCCGTCACCTGGCCCCTCGCCCAGCGCTTCGGCCGCCGGTCCTGGGCGTTCCTGCCCCTGATCGTCGCCGGCCGGACCATGGGCGCGTGGATGGCGGCCTTCCGCCATCCGGTCGCCTTCACGCCCGACGAGCCCACACCGCACCCCGAAACGGCGTCTGCGCGTGGAGGTCACCGATACCAGTGACGAGCTGCCCCATCGCCGCCGGCCCGGCGAGATGGCCTCCTCGGGGCGAGGGCTGCTGCTGATGCAGATGCTGGCCGACAACTGGGGCGTGGACCCGAGGGGCGAGGGCAAGTCGATCTGGTTCGAGCTCTACGAGCCGGACGCGCCGGCCGCACCTGGCGACGGACCGGTCCCGCCGGGCTCCTCCCGCCCCGCGCCGTAACGCGTCCGGAGCTCGCGAACGGCGCCGAACACCGCGGCGGTCACGGGCACGGCGAGCAGCATCCCGAGGATGCCCGCGAGGCTGGCCCCCGCCGTGATCGCCAGCAGTACGACCGCGGGATGCATGTGGACCGTACGGCTCTGGATCATCGGCTGGAGCACATGTCCCTCCAGCACCTGTACGGCCAGCACCACCCCGAGCGCCCACAGCGCGATGACGAACCCCCGGTCGGCGAGAGCGACCAGGACGGCCACCGCGCCGGAGATGAACGCCCCGAGATAGGGGATGTAGGCGCCCACGAAGACGAGCGCCCCCAGTCCCACGGCGCCGGGCACCCGCAGGATCAGCAGCCCGAGCGTGATGCACACGGCGTCGATCAGCGCGATGAGCGTCGTCCCCCGCATGAAGCCCTCGACACCGCGGAAGGCGCGGCGCCCGATGGCCTCGACGAGTTCGCCCGCGTCGCCCGGCGCGACGGAGCGCAGCGCTTCGACGGCCCGGTCGGAGTCCCGCAGGGAGAAGAAGATCAGCAGCAGCGCCAGGACGGCGATCGCGATCATCTCGCCGACCACGCTCAGGCCGGAGATCACACCGGAGGCCGCCGTTCCACCGAACTTGCCGAGCAGCTCCCTGGCATTCGCGGCCACGTCGTCGAGCGAGGTCCCGGCGGCTCCGAAGTGCCGGGAGAGGTCGGAGGCAGCCCGCCGTAGCGAGGCGGTGATCTGGTCGCCGTTCTCGATCAGCGCGCTGACGACGATGTAGACCGCGCCGCCGACCACGGCCACCACGGCGACACAGGTGAGTCCCGCGGCCAGCGACTGCTGCACCTTCATCCGGACCAGCCGCCGGTACAGCGGTCCCAGCAACGCGGTCCCGAGCAGGGCGAGGAGCACGGGCGTCACGGCCGTCCGGAACCTGACGACGAGCCAGATCCCGACCGCCGCGACCCCGGTGACGAGCAGCGCGACGACGCACCAGGCAGCGAGGCGCTTCATGGGCTCCGGCAGCAGCGGCTTCGACTGGGGCACAGCCCCACCCGACCACGGCCGCCCGCACCCGTCCCGCCCACCCGGTCCGCACGGGTGACGCTCCGTCAAACGGACGGCGGGGTCGTCGACCTCGCGCCCGCCGCCCGCGAGAGCGGCAGGGAGCGACTACATGCCGTGGACCGCGGGAACGGTGCCGAGACGGCCCCGCTGGAAGTCCTCGAAGGCCTGCCGCAGCTCGTCCTGGGTGTTCATCACGAAGGGGCCGTAGTGCGCCATCGGCTCCCTGATCGGCCGGCCGCCGAGCAGCACGACCTCCAGGTCGGGCGTGTTCGAGTCCTGCGACTCGTCCGCACGCACGGTCAGCGATCCACCCTCGCCGAAGACGGCCGTCTGCCCCTTCCGCACGGGCCGCAGTTCCTGTCCCACCGCACCGCGGCCCGCGAGGACGTACGCGAGGCCGTTGAAGTCCTCGCGCCACGGCAGGGTGATCTCCGCACCCGGCGCCAGAGTCGCGTGGACCATGGTGATCGGGGTGTGCGTGATGCCCGGGCCCTCATGACCGCCGAGCTCGCCGGCGATCACCCGGAGCAGGGCACCGCCGTCGGGGGAGGTCAGCAGACGCACGTGACCGCCACGGATGTCCTGGTAGCGCGGGTCCATCATCTTGTCGCGCGCGGGCAGGTTCACCCACAGCTGGAGGCCGTGGAACAGCCCTCCCGACACCACCAGCTCCTCCGGCGGGGCCTCGATGTGGAGCAGGCCGCTGCCGGCCGTCATCCACTGCGTGTCGCCGTTCTGGATGGTTCCGCCGCCACCGTTGCTGTCCTGGTGCACGAAGGTTCCGTCGACCAGGTACGTGACCGTCTCGAAGCCGCGGTGCGGGTGCCAGGGTGTGCCCTTCGGCTCACCGGGCGCGTACTCCACCTCGCCCATCTGGTCCATCATGATGAACGGGTCGAGGTACTGGTAGTTGATCCCGGCGAACGCGCGCCGCACCGGGAATCCCTCCCCCTCGAAGCCGCTCGGGGCCGTGGTCACGGCGAGCACGGGCCGCGGCAGCGCCTCGGCGGGCGCGGCGACGCGCGGCAGGGTGATCGGGTTCTCGACAGTCACTGCAGGCATGGCGGGACCTCCTTGTGCGACGACTTTAGTTGAAGAATGAACTTCTTGTCACCGCAAACGGAGAACGCCCGGGAGGAATTCCTCCCGGGCGCGGAAAGCAGGAGCGCGAGGCCGGCAGCCGGGCCGCCCGCACGGCGCGGCGACGGCTACCCGTACATCCGCCGCATGGCGAAGTCGACCATCTGCTCGACGGCCTTCGCGTCGAAGACCATCCGGTGGTCGCCCTCCATGTCCAGCACGAAGCCGTAGCCCGTCGGCAGCAGGTCGATCACCTCGGCCCCCGTGATCACGAAGTACTTCGACTCCTTGCCGGCGTACCGGCGCAGCTCCTTGAGCGAGGTGAACATCGGGATCACCGGTTGCTGCGTGTTGTGCAGGGCCAGGAACCCCGGATTGTCGCCGCGCGGGCAGTAGACCTTCGACGTCGCGAAGATCTGCTGGAAGTCCTCGGCCGCCATCGACCCCGTCGTGAAGGCCCGCACCGCGTCGGCCAGTGACGGCGGCGACGGCTCGGGGTACAGCGGCTGCTCCCCGTAGGAGGGCTGCTGAGGCACGTACTGCTGCTGTTGAGCGCCCGGGGTCTGGTCGTAGCCGTACATGCCCGCAAGAGTAACGAGTCACAGTTGCCCCGATAGGGGTTGCATCTTATTACCGACGGGTAGCATCATCGTAGCTACTTGCTGGTACGTGGATGCGAAATCCAGACTTCCGATCCTTACGGAGCCGTCGCCATGGGGCACTACAAGTCGAATCTCCGCGACATCGAGTTCAACCTCTTCGAGGTCCTCGGGCGCGACAAGCTGTACGGCACCGGCCCGTTCGCGGAGATGGACGTCGACACCGCCAAGTCGATCCTCGAAGAGATCGCCCGCCTCGCGGAGAACGAGCTCGCCGAGTCCTTCGCGGACGCCGACCGCAACCCGCCGGTGTTCGACCCCGCGACCAACACCGCCCCGGTCCCCGAGAGCTTCAAGAAGAGCTACAAGGCCTTCATGGACTCCGAGTACTGGCGTCTGGGCCTGCCCGAGGAGATCGGCGGCACCACCTCGCCCCGCTCCCTGATCTGGTCCTACGCGGAGCTGCTGCTCGGCTCGAACCCGGCCGTCTGGATGTACTCCTCCGGCCCCGCCTTCGCCGGCGTCCTCTTCGAAGAGGGCAACGAGGCACAGAAGAAGATCGCCGAGATAGCCGTCGAGAAGCGCTGGGGCTCCACCATGGTCCTCACCGAGCCGGACGCCGGCTCGGACGTCGGCGCCGGCCGCACCAAGGCGATCCAGCAGGAGGACGGCTCCTGGCACATCGAGGGCGTGAAGCGCTTCATCACCTCCGGTGAGCACGACATGGAGGAGAACATCCTCCACTACGTCCTCGCACGCCCCGAGGGTGCCGGTCCGGGCACCAAGGGCCTCTCCCTCTTCCTCGTGCCCAAGTACCACTTCGACTGGGAGACCGGCGAGCTCGGCGAGCGCAACGGCGTCTACGCGACGAACGTCGAGCACAAGATGGGCCTCAAGGCCTCCAACACCTGCGAGATGACGTTCGGCGACCAGCACCCCGCCAAGGGCTGGCTGATCGGCGACAAGCACGACGGCATCCGCCAGATGTTCATGATCATCGAGTTCGCCCGGATGATGGTCGGCACGAAGGCCATCGCCACCCTGTCCACCGGCTACCTCAACGCGCTCGAGTACGCCAAGGAGCGCGTCCAGGGTCCGGACCTCAAGAACTTCGCGGACAAGACCGCCCCCAAGGTCACCATCACGCACCACCCCGACGTGCGCCGCTCTCTGATGACGCAGAAGGCGTACGCCGAGGGCATGCGCGCCCTCGTGCTGTACACCGCCTCCATCCAGGACGAGATCGCCGTCAAGGAGACCGCGGGCGAGGACGCCAAGGCGCTGGTGGCGCTCAACGACCTGCTGCTGCCGATCGTCAAGGGCTACGGCTCGGAGAAGTCGTACGAGCAGCTGGCCCAGTCGCTGCAGACCTTCGGCGGCTCCGGTTACCTCCAGGAGTACCCGGTCGAGCAGTACATCCGCGACGCCAAGATCGACACCCTCTACGAGGGCACCACCGCCATCCAGGGCCAGGACTACTTCTTCCGGAAGATCGTCCGCGACCAGGGCCAGGCGCTGAACGCCCTCTCCGAGGAGATCAAGAAGTTCCTGGCGGTCGGCACCGGCGGCGAGGAGCTGGCCGCCGCCCGCGACGCGCTGGCCAAGGCCGCCGTGGACCTCGAGGCGATCGTCGGCACCATGACGAACGACCTCATCGCCACCGGCGAGGACGTCAAGAACATCTACAAGGTGGGCCTCAACACCACCCGCCTGCTGATGGCCTCCGGCGACGTGGTCGTCGCCTACCTGCTGCTGCGCGGTGCGGCCGTCGCCGCCGAGAAGCTCGAGACCGCCTCCGCCAAGGACGTGCCGTTCTACCAGGGCAAGATCGCGGCGGCGAAGTTCTTCGCTGCCAACGTCCTCCCGGGCGTCTCCGTCGAGCGCGCGCTCGCCGAGACCGTCGACGGTTCGCTGATGGACCTCGACGAGGCCGCCTTCTAGGCTCCCGTCAGACCGTCACAGGGCCGCCGTCCGACTCCTCGGACGGCGGCCCTGCCGCGTCCCCTCGGTACCCTGGCCCGTGCCCCGCCGGACCGTCACGGCAACGTTTCCAGCCGTCGCCGGCGCCCTGTGGACCAGGTGTCACAGATGGACGAACGGGCAACTTACCCCCTCGTTAAGGTGAACCCATGAGCAGCGCACCCGCCCGCTTCGATCGCGGCCACACCGACGACCTCATGTCCTTCCTCACGGCAGCACCCACGCCGTACCACGCTGTCGCCGCGGCTGCCGAACGGCTCGAGAAGGCCGGCTTCCGGCAGGTCCTCGAGACGGACGCCTGGGACGGGACCACCGGCGGCAAGTACGTACTGCGCGGCGGGGCCCTCATCGCCTGGTACGTGCCGGAAGGCGCCTCGGCCCACACCCCGTTCCGCATCGTCGGCGCGCACACCGACTCGCCGAACCTGCGGGTCAAGCCCCTGCCCGACACCGGCGCGTACGGCTGGCGGCAGGTCGCCGTCGAGATCTACGGCGGCACCCTCCTCAACACCTGGCTCGACCGCGACCTCGGGCTCGCCGGCCGGCTCACGCTGCGCGACGGGTCCCACCGCCTGGTCAACATCGACCGGCCACTGCTGCGTGTACCGCAGCTCGCGGTCCACCTCGACCGCTCCGTCAACACCGACGGCCTCAAGCTCGACCGGCAGCGCCACATGCAGCCGATCTGGGGGCTCGGCGACGTCGAGGAAGGCGATCTGATCCGCTTCCTCGAGGCGGAGTCCGGCATCCCTCAGGGCGAGGTCACCGGCTGGGACCTGATGGCCCACTCCGTCGAACCGCCCGCATATCTGGGACGCGACCGCGAACTGGTCGCTGGCCCGCGGATGGACAACCTCGTCTCCGTGCACGCCGGAACGGCCGCGCTGGCCGCAGTCGCGACCTCCGCCGAGCTGCCCTTCATCCCCGTACTCGCCGCCTTCGACCACGAGGAGAACGGCTCCCAGTCGGACACCGGAGCCGACGGCCCGCTGCTCGGGTCGGTCCTGGAACGCTCGGTGTTCGCCCGCGGCGGCAGCTTCGAGGACCGGGCGCGCGCCTTCGCCGGAACGGTCTGCCTCTCGTCCGACACCGGCCACGCCGTCCACCCCAACTACGGCGAGCGGCACGACCCGACGCACCACCCGCGCGCCAACGGCGGCCCCATCCTCAAGGTCAACGTGAACCAGCGGTACGCCACCGACGGCCAGGGCAGGGCCTACTTCGCCGCGGCCTGCGAGAAGGCCGGCGTGCCGTGGCAGACGTTCGTCTCGAACAACGCGATGCCGTGCGGCACCACCATCGGCCCCATCACGGCGGCCCGGCACGGGATCCACACCGTCGACATCGGCGTCGCCATCCTGTCGATGCACAGCGCCCGTGAACTGTGCGGCGCGGACGACCCGTACCTGCTCGCGAACGCGCTCGCCGCGTTCCTCGAGGGCTGAGCACGGCAGCCGGCCGCGGCCCCGCCCGGGGGCGTGGCCTGCTGCGGCGGTGACGGAGGCCCTCGCCGAGGCCCTGTTCCTGCGCCGCTCCGAGTCCCACCGGAGCGGCGTAGAAGATGTTGCCGCCGCCTCCGGGGCGGTCGACGCTGAGTGCGGCAAGGGGGGCCCACTCGGCACGACACGATCGGAGTCACCGCCATGAGGATGATGCTGCGGGCCGTCATGGACACGAAGCAGACCAACGAGCTGACCGACCCGGCAGGGATCCAGGAGATCTGGGGCCGCATCCTCGGCAGGCTCGAGCCGGAGGCCGCCTACTTCAGCCCGCACCAGGGCTGCCGCTCCTGCATCATCGTGTTCGACATGCAGGACAGCGCCCAGTTGCCCGTCCTCCTCGAGCCGCTCTTCCGTCAGCTCGGGGCGCAGGTCGAGGTCCAGCCGTGCATGAACAAGGACGACCTGATGCGGGGCCTCGAAGAGGCGGCCAAGGCGCGCTGACCGCCCCCGCGTCCCCTTCACCGCCGGCCGGCTCCTGCTGAGCCCGTCCGGCTGAGCCTGTTCCTCCGGGCCGCTCGCTCGGCCCGGTCGCGGCCCGTCCGGTCCTACTCGGCCCGGTCCATCCCCGCCAGCACGAGCGGCAGCCGGGTCGCGCCATCGGCCGTGATCCGCACCGGAACGCCCCAGTCCTGCTGGTGGACGTGGCAGGCCGGGTACTCGTTCGCCGGGTCGTCGTCGCACGACGCCGCCATCGCGGAGACATGCAGCACGCCCTCCCCGACGGCCGGATCGATGTCCAGCTCACGGCTCAGGTCCGTCCCCGCGCCCTCGCCCGCGCGCAGCAGCGCGGGCGGGGTCGAGGAGACCAGCAGCCGCGTCGAAGGCCCGTACCGGGTGTCCAGCTTCTGGCCGGCCGGGGCCTCGAAGACCACGTCGAGCCGGAGCGTGCCCGGCGCGACGTCGGTCGCCGCACGCTGCGTGCGGTGCGCGACCGATTCCACCCGTACCGCCTCGTCGGGCAGCCGCAGCCGGGTCAGCCGGTGCCTGGCCGACTCCACGACCACGATGTCGTCGCCGGCCAGCACCGCCCCGCTGGGCTCGCGCAGATCCGTCGCGAGCGTGGTCACCTCGCCGGTCGCGGGATCGAAGCGGCGCAGCGCGTGGTTGTAGGTGTCGCTCACGGCGACCGATCCGTCGGGCAGGGCGGTGACTCCCAGAGGGTGCTGGAGCAGCGCCTGTCCGGCGTCACCGTCGCGGTGCCCGAAGTCGAAGAGCCCGGTGCCGACAGCGGTGTGGACGTGAAGGTCGCGGTCGATCCAGCGCACCGCGGACGTCTCCGAGTCGGCGATCCACAGCCTGTCCTCGGTGGCCGCGAGCCCGGAGGGCTGGGCGAACCAGGCCTCCGCGGCGGGCCCGTCGACCAGGCCCTCGTTGGTGGTACCCGCGGCGACCTGGACCGTGCCCTGCTCGGGGTCGTACGTCCACAGCTGGTGCACCCCGGCCATGGCGATCCACAGCCGGCCCTCCCACCAGGCCACGTCCCACGGGGAGGAGAGGGCCACCTCCAGCGCCGGCCCGACGGTCGGTGAGCCCTGCCACCACTGCTTCCCGGTCCCGGCGAGCAACTCGATCGCGCCGGTCGCCGGGTCGTAGGCGCGGATGGCGTGGTTGACGGTGTCGGCGACGGCGACCCGCCCGTCCGGCAGCAGGGCGAGACCCTGCGGCTCGTTGAACTCGCCGTCGCCGATGCGGCGCACGACGGTCTCGCCGTCCGCCTCCATCTCGACCAGCTGGTGCCGGGTGGAGTCGGAGACGAGGAGGTTCCCGTTGGGCAGCAGCAGGGCCTTGCCGGGGAAGCGCAGGTCGGTGGCGACGGGATCCGGAGCGACGTAGGGGCCGTCGCCGCGACGCAGCGTGCCCTTCGCCGCGTGCTCCGCCTCGAGCTCCTCGACCAGCTTCTCGATGGCGTGCGCGTGCCCCTCGCCGGCGTGCTGCGCGACGACGTACCCCTCGGGATCGATGACGACGAGCGTCGGCCACGCGCGCACCGCGTACTGCTTCCAGGTCGCGAGCTCGGGGTCGTCGAGGACGGGGTGGTGGACCTGGTAGCGCTCGACGGCGTCCACGACGGCCTGGTGCTCCGCCTCGTGCACGAACTTCGGCGAGTGCACGCCGATGATCACGACGGTGTCGCGGTGCTTCTCCTCGAGCTCGCGCAGCTCGTCGAGGACGTGCAGGCAGTTGATGCAGCAGAACGTCCAAAAATCCACAACAACGCACTTACCTCGCAGGTCGGCGAGGGTGAGCTCTTTGCCTCCGGTGTTCAGCCAGCCGCCCTTGCCGATCAGCTCGGGGGCACGGACACGGGCACGCTTGCGGAGTGCGGGCGCAGGGATGGGCGCCGGAGCAGCATCGTTCATCCTTCAAGCTTGCCATCCTGGTATGAACGTCGGATCACCGCGTAAGGCAGGACCTACGACAGGGGACCGAAGGTTGGCTACGGACGAGGAAGAGACGACTGCCGGCGAGACGGCGCGGACGGTGCAGGGGTTCATGGCGCTGCCGGGGCCGGTGGAGGACCGTAGGGAGGTGTTCGCCGGATGCGTGGCGGAGGTCGTCCGGGTCCTGGGACTCGATGTCGCTCACGAGCCGCAGCCCGGCGATCCACGAACCTGGGTGAACCATGCTCGGACGGCGCTGTACAAGGCCTGCCGCCGGGACCTGATCCTTTCCGAGGAGTCCTTCCAGACGCTGATCAAGGCGGCCATCTACGACCCCGACCCGAGCTTCAACCGCCATTTCCTCGAGCCGGCGCTGAACGCGTTCGGGCGTAGGCGGGTCCAGGCCTCCCTGCTCGGGTACCTGCGGGCCGGCACGGACCTCGAGCGGGCGGGCGCGGCGAATGCCTGGTACTGGTCGGCTCTACCCCTGCGCATGCCCACCGTACGGGCGGAGCACCCCGCAGCCACCGGTCCGGCGGAGCCCGACGACGCCCCAACCGTGAGGGCCGATTGGTACGAAACCGCGCTACGTGAGTTCGTGAGCAACGAGCACCTGGACGTCCGGCGCTGCATCCTGCCGGGCCTGCCGCTCCGGAAGTCGGCCTATCCGCCGGAGCTGCACGACCTGGTGGACGCGGCCGTGGCGATAGCCCGGTCCCATCCGGACGAATACATCCGCCACCGCGTGGAACACCAGGTCGGTGACTGACGCCCTCACTGGGCACGCTCGACCACGGCGACTTCCGAGAACTCCCGCACGAAGGTCATGTGACCGGTCCGGCCCGTGTGCTCGATACACATATCCGTGCACACGTCCGCGTTCCCGGTCGGCGCGGCAGTCCACTGGCAGTCCGGGTTCAGACACCGCGCCGTGGCCGTCGTCTCCGCCGAGGGGTGGCGGTGCATGACGTAGCTGACGTACCGGAGCACGGCCCTCACGGTCATGTCGCTTCCCCGGGGTGCGGATGGTTCCGGAGCTCCACGTTGCAATCACTGGCCGTGGAGTGGTCGCCCCGGTGACGGGCGTCCCGGCGCTGTGCGGCCAGGGCCGCGCAGACCCCGCAGCTGGCCGCCGGTACGGGGTCCGGGTCTGTTCGCAACGGCAGCTCTACCGGGGGTTGCGCATACGTGATCGTCTTCACGGCCCCGCTCCTCGTGTCGTCCGCGTAGCGACCACGCTAGGAACGGTGGAGCGGCAACTCCCAGGAAATTGCATGAGGTTGCACGGTCGTCACCTGAGCGTCTGAATGGCGCTGGTGATCAGCGCGCGGGCCTTCGCCCCATGGACGGCCATCTCGGCCAGTTCGGTGAACGTGTCCGCGTACGCGGCAACCTCGCTCGGCTGGGTCAGCGTGAGGTAGCCGGAGACCAGCTCGACGTTGACCTGTGCCCTGTCGAAGATCCAGAACCCTTCCACCGGCATCCGGGACCGATCGGTCCGCGTGGGCACCACGCCCAGGCTGACGCTGGGCAGGGAGCCGACTGTGAGCAGGTGGCTGAGCTGTTCCTCCTGCACGTCCGGCCCCCCGAGACCGTTACGCAAGACCGACTCCTCAACCAGGAACGCGAACCGGCGGTCACCCTCGTAGAGGACGCGCTGACGTTCCATGCGCACGGCGACGGCATCGGCCACGTCATCGACCTCGACCCGTCTCCGCTGAACGGCACGCAAGACGGCTTCCGTGTAGCCGTAGGTCTGGATCAGGCCCGGAACGAACCACGAGGAGTAGGAGCGGAACCGGCGGGTTCGCTCGAAGAGCGGCAGCCGGGCTTCCTGTGCTTGCTTGAGCCCGGCGCGCTCCATGCGTCGCCAGCCGATCCACATGTCTTCGACGGTCCGCAGCGAGGCGATCAGATCGTCCGTCTGCCCTTCGGCCCCGCACGCGCGGCACCAAGCCCGGATGTCGTCGGCGGACGGAGGCGTACGGGCGTTCATGATCCGGGATGACTTGGACGGGTGCCATCCGCAGAGCCGGGCGAGATCGCGCCCGTTCAGGCCCGAGTCCCGGCAGAGCTCAGCGAGTCGGTTCGCCAGAGCCTGCCGGGCATGCTGGGCACTCGAAGAAGGAGAGACAGCCATGGTGGTGACCGATCAGCGCGGCTTGTACTCCTCGTGCGGGATCGCTCGTTGCCAGACGGCCTCGAACGCCGTGGCACACAGGTGGACCCGCGCAGGATCGTCGGTGTGCTCCCGCCCGTCCTCGTCCAACTGGCCCTCTCCGGTGAAGTGGTGGAAGAGGGCCTGGTTGCCGTCGAAGACCCAGAAGTCCGTACCTGGCAACGCCAAGTCCGTCGTCCGCCGGCGGGGCAGCCACCGGACCAACTCACCCGCAGCAAGATTGGTGAAGGTGCAGTCGTACTCGTAGCGTACGTAGTCACTGATCGGCTCGGACACGATGCGGACCCGGCGGACCACCACCCCGCGCGCCGTGGCAGCGCTCACCGCGTCGTGCCAGCCGCCCCACCACGACGACCGATCAGCCGGGTCCAGCCGCTTGCCCTGCTGCCAGGCAAGGAACTCTGGGTCATCGAGCATGTAGCTGTCACGCAACTCAAGATGCACGGCTGAGTGCTGCGCGCGGGCCAGTGCGTTACGCGCGGGTGGCTGCACTTCCGGCTTCTCCGTTCTCGTCCGGGCGCGGGATGTACTTCAGCATCACCGCAGGGAGCCTGATGATCGTTTCGTGGTCCGGCACGTCCGTGGAGTGCCCGTTGATCGAGCCGATCTCCTGGCAAGCCTTCACCTCTTCCGCCGTCGCCCTGTACGACTGGATCAGCAGGTCACCGGTCTCTTCATCAAGCCAGATGGTCGGGGACTCGTCGGTCGGCGTGTTCGGGATGATGCCGAGGAACCTTAGGTTCACGATCACTCCAGGTGTCGCGTCGGTTGCGCGAACGTGCACGAGCCTCACTCCTGTGGCTGACCGGCGCAAGAGCGCGTCAGGACAAGCTTGTTGGTACAGGGTGCGGGTACGACGAAGCCCCTGACAGCCACCCAGTGCGGGCAGCCACCGGGGGCTCAGTACCGCTTCGCACGGCCTACCGGCCTCTTCGCGGAGTCGTTCTCAGGGGCTCAAGGAGGCCCTTACTCAGTGGCTGCAAGGGTCGGCAGTCCAAAAACGGGGCGGCACCCAGGCCACGTTTTCCGAGCCGGGGCCGGGGTCGCGGTGAGGACTTCGCCTGAGCTTTGGACATCCCGAGTGACGAAGTGACGGAATGACGATTGCTTCTGTTCCATTCATGGAAACAACAACACTTCTATAAGAGGTAACCGGGCGAGAGCGTCATTTCGTCACTTCGTCACGCGTGTCCGCTGCCGACAGCTGGAAGGGTTACCCCGGTGCTCATCAGGCGGCGCTGTCGGTTCCCAGCTTCGCCCAATGAATCCGGATGCGTTGCTCAGGGATGATCCGCTGTCCGCGCACTCCCTTAGCCACTTCAACCCGGTCTATCGCGAGTGACAACCGGCCGCGCCGATCTTCGTTCGTCGCCTCAGCCCACGCCTCACGCAGGATGAGGCCGTCAAGCATCGGTGACACGTCCACGGACGGCATGGGGAGCTTGCGGAGATCGGCGCCAAGCCCTTCAATGCGCCCCCTCAGGCGCTCTGCAAGCCGGTTGTAGCGCTCCACGGCTGCGGGGCCACCGAACTCACCGCGCACGTATCGCGCGTCCTCCAGATCGGCGAGGCGGGCTTCCTCATCCTGGATCTCAGCAGTAAGCGCATCACGTTTCGCGAAGGTCTCCGGGTCCACGCGGTGCACCCAGCGGTCTGCGATCGCGACAAGCAACGGGTCGTCCGGTTCGAGCGCTGGGAGCTTCGTGAGGAACTGTTCCGTCACGTACTGGTCCACCGCTTCAGCCAGCGCCGACGCTCCGATGCACTGGTTGCCCGCGCGGCGAGCCATGCACTGGTAGCTGCCTCCCACGCGGTGCATTCGGCGACCGCAGCCGGGTACCGCGCAGTAGACGAGTCCCGTGAGCAGCGCCGTCCCCTCGGGCTTCGGCCGCCGCTTTCCTGCGTGTACGAACGTCCTGGATTCCAGGGTGCGGATGATCTGTTCACGCTCTCCGACCGTGATGATCCCCTCGCCGATCTCGACGGTGTCCAGAGTCTCGGGATCGCGGTACGGGAAGACCCTGCCCGTGTACTTCCGCTCGCCGTCGTCCGTCTCGACGGTCTCGGTCTCCGGCATCAGGCCGGCAAACGCTGGCGAGCGCAGGAGCTGCATGATGCTCGCCGCGTTCCACTGCCCGCCTCTGGGCGAAAGAATCTCGTACTCGTTGAGAAGTCGGGCGATCTTGACCAGCGACGTTCCGGCGAGCGCTTCATCCGCGATGAGACGGGCGTAGACGGCGTGCTCCGGGTCACGGACGAGCTTCTTGGTCTGCGGGTCGATGAGCAGCCCGTACGGAGGCTGTCCGCCGATCCACTGACCCTTGCTGCGTAGGTAGCGCTTGGCATGGCCGACGCGTGTGCCGAGATTCTTCGACTCGGATCGGGCGAGTTCGGCGAGCATCGCCACGACCATGCGAGCCGAGTCGTTCGAAGTGTCGAGACCGTCCACCACCGAGACGAGACGGCCGCCAGCCTTCTCGATGTCGTCCAGCACTTTGCCAACCTGGCCGATGCCCTTGCGGGACAGGCGGTCCAGTTTCCAGACGATCAGCGTGCCCACGACGCCCGCCGTGACGGCCGCCAGCGCGGCGTCGAAGCCCTTGCGCTCAACGGTCTTGTAGCCGGAGCGCCCTCTGTCTATGTGGACCTTGCGGACGGCCAGTCCGTTGCGTTCGGCCCAGGCACGGCAGTCGGCTTCCTGCCGTTCGATTGCGGTCTTGCCGTCCCGGTCAAGAGACAGGCGGAGGTACAGGTCACAGATCGTGTCTTGGTGCACACACTCAGTGTGACGAAGAGTTTGGTGGTTCGTTGTCGATTTCAAAAATCCAAGATCAATATGCGGCCTCGGAAGTCGGCGAGCTTCAGGTCCTTGCCGCCGGTGTTGATCCAGCCCCCCTTGCCGATCAGCTCGGGGGCACGGACACGGGCACGGCGGGGCGCGGGCGCGGGAGTGGGCGCCGAGGCGGCATCGTTCATGCTTCAAGCTTGCCATCCGGGCACGGACGCCCGATCACGCACGTCCGGCAGGGCCTACGACAGGGGAGCGCCGGTCGGGCGAGGACGGGAACGAACCGGACCGCGTGGAGCAGCAGGTCGGCGACTGACGCCCGGCCACAGTCCCTGGCCCTTGCCGG
Organism: Streptomyces sp. WAC00040; assembly: GCF_056835925.1. Lineage (NCBI taxonomy): Bacteria > Bacillati > Actinomycetota > Actinomycetes > Kitasatosporales > Streptomycetaceae > Streptomyces > Streptomyces sp. WAC00040. The sequence goes on along the minus strand of NZ_JAKQZE010000001.1, from coordinate 1,788,520 downwards.
TCATGGCCCACTCGGGGCACCCGAAGGCGTGCACGTGCAGCCGTACCCCGGTCCCGCGGCCCCCCGCGGGGGTACTCATTCCGCCATGAAATATCTGGTACGGGACAGGATCTTCGCGATCGGCGACGACTACTGGATCGATGACGAGCACGGGCGGCACGCCTTCCTGGTCGACGGGAAGGCCATGCGGCTGCGGGACACCCTGGAGATCCAGGACCCGGACGGGCGGGTGCTGATCACTCTGCGCCGGCGGATGTTCAGCATCCGGGACGCGATGACGATCGAACGGGACGGCGGGACGCTGGCCACCGTGCGCAGGAAGCGGATGTCACTGCTGCGCAACCACTACCGGGTGACGCTGGCCGAAGGAACCGAACTGGACGTCAGCGGGCGGATCCTCGACCGGGAGTTCGCGGTCGAGTACGAGGGGGAGCTCCTTGCCCACGTCTCACGGCGGTGGCTGACGCTGCGTGACACGTACGGGGTGGACGTCGTACGGGAGGACGCTGACGCGGCGCTGCTGATCGCGGTGGCGGTGTGTGTGATCCGGATGGCGGAGAAGGAGCGGGAGGACCGCTGACAAGGGCCCGCCTCGGAGCGGGCCCTGCCTCGACGCGTGCGGTCAGAGCCTGGGGGCGGCCGGGGCCGGCAGGCCCAGGCGGCGGTCCTTGAGGGCGGGGAAGTCGTCCCGGGTCCTCGTGACCTTCGCGGGGTCGAGGTCCACGGTGAGGACCTCTTCGCCGGGGCCCGCCTCCGCGAGGACCTCGCCCCAGGGGTCGACGACGATGCTGTGGCCGGCCTGCTCGACGCCGGCGTGGGTGCCGGCCGTGCCGCAGGCGAGGACGTAGGCCTGGTTCTCCACCGCGCGTGCGCGGGCGAGCAGGGTCCAGTGCTCGCGGCGGCGGGCGGGCCAGCCGGCGGGGATCACCAGCGCCTGGGCGCCGGCGTCGACGAGGCCGCGGAACAGTTCGGGGAATCGGAGGTCGTAACAGGTGGCGAGACCGATGGTAAGGGCGCCCGGGAGCGGGACGGTCACCAGCTCCTCGCCCGCGCCCATCATCACGGCCTCGCCCTTGTCGAACCCGAAACGGTGGATCTTGCGGTAGACGGCGGCGAGTTCGCCGCTGGGGGAGATGACGAGCGCTGTGTTGTAGAGGGTGCCGTCGGCGGCCTTCTCCACGACGGAACCGGCGTGCAGCCAGACCGCCGCGTCCTTCGCGGCCTCGGCCATGGCTTCGAAGGTCGGTCCGGTGGGCCGCTCCGCCTCCTGCTCGAACTGCTGGTAGGCGAAGGCGCCCACGGGCCACAGCTCCGGGAGGATCACCAGTTCGGAGCCCGACTGTTCCCGCACCAGGGAGGCCGCACGCCGCCTTCGGGAATCGACCTTTTCGTCCGGGTCTACCGCGATCTGAAGGAGCGAGGCGCGCACACTACCACCGTCCTGGCATTCGAGCCGTCAACACGGGCCTACGATCGTCACACGAAAGCACTGCCGGGGTGCCTTCGGGCAGCGTACTGTGCTCATCCGGGGGCCACCCCCGGACCCCCACAGCGCTGCCAGTCCAATTTGTCCGCGTACGACCGCCGAGGGGTCCCGTGACCGTCCATCCCAGCCTCCAGAACTACGCAGATGCCTGGACCCACTCCATCGAAGCGATAGCCGAGCTGGTCGGGCCGCTCGTCGAGGGTGAGTGGAACCGCGCCACTCCGTGCCCGGGCTGGTCGGTGCGTGACATCGTCTCGCATGTCATCGGCCTGGAGTGCGAGATGCTCGGCGACCCGCGGCCCATCCACTCCCTGCCGCGCGATCTCTATCATGTGCGGAGCGAGTTCGCCCGCTACATGGAGATGCAGGTCGATGTGCGCCGTCACCACACGGCGCCGGAGATGACCGCGGAACTCGAGTACACGATGATTCGGCGGGCTCGTCAGCTGCGCAACGAGAACCGCAGCCCCGACACCCTGATCCGGGCACCGCTGGGGGCCGAGCAGACGGTCGAACTCGCCTACCGGATGCGGGCGTTCGACACGTGGGTGCACGAGCAGGACCTGCGGGCCGCGTTGAACAAGCCGGGCAACCTCGACTCCCCCGGCGCGTATGTCGCCCGGGACGTGCTCCTCCAGGGCCTGCCCAAGGTGGTCGCCAAGGAGGCGGGTGCGCCGGCGAATTCGGCCGTCGTCTTCGATGTCCACGGCCCGCTGGAGTTCCTGCGCACGGTGCGGGTCGACTCCGACGGTCGCGGCTCGATCGACGGCTCGCCCTCCCTCGGCCCGCTTGTGACCCTCGCCATGGACTGGGAGACCTACTACCGGCTGGCCTGCGGCCGCGTCCGGGCCGCCGCGGTGCCGGACCGGATCAAGGTGGACGGGGACACGGAGCTGGCGGCGGCGATCCTGCGGGAGTTCGCGGTCACGCCGTAGACGTGCCTGTGGGGCCCTGGGAGGGCCCCGGGACCCCTGGGCGCAGCTCCGAGCCACCGGGCGCCGTCGCGGCCCGGGGGTCTCAGGCGGGGACGTGCACCGCCTCCACCCGGCTCGCCACCAGCCGTTCCCGTTCGCGCCGTGCCGCGCGGGCGCGCAGCCGCAGGATCTGGGTGATCCCGAGCGCCTCCAGCACGAAGACCGACGAGAAGGCGATGCGGTAGTCGTCGCCGGTTGCGTCCAGAAGGACGCCCACCGCCAGCAACGTTGCCATCGAGGCGACAAACCCGCCCATGTTGACGATCCCGGACGCAGTGCCCTGCCGTTCCGGCGGGTTGGCGGGACGCGCGAAGTCGAAGCCGATCATCGAGGCGGGACCGCAGGCGCCGAGCACCGAGCACAGTGCGATGAGCAGCCACATGGGCGCATGGTCGCCCGGGTAGGCGAGGGTGGCCGCCCATAGGGCCGCGGTGGCGCCGACCGTGCCGAGGGCCAGCGGCACCCGTGCTCCGTGGTGGCGGGCAATGACCTGGCCGTACACCAGGCCCACCAGCATGTTGGAGAGCACCACGAGCGTCAGCAGGCTGCCCGCGGTCTCGCGGGACAGGCCCTGCGCCTCCACCAGGAACGGCATCCCCCAAAGGAGCAGGAACACCATGGCGGGGAACTGGGTGGTGAAGTGGACCCACATGCCGAGCCGGGTTCCGGGCTCACGCCAGGACATGGCTATCTGCTTCTGCACGAAGGCGGGCCCCGCGTGCCGGGCCGGCGGGGGTTCGTGGCCTACCGGGTGGTCGGAGAGGAAGAGCGAGAGCAGGATCAGGACGACCACCCCGCACGCGGCACTGCCGACGAAGGTGGCGGTCCAGCCCACACCGTGCAGCATGCGGGCGATGACGAGCGTCGAGACGAGGTTGCCGGCCATTCCGAAGAGGGCGGCGACCTGCCCGATGAGCGGTCCGCGACGGGCGGGGAACCAGCGCGATCCGAGACGCAGCACGCTGATGAAGGTCATCGCGTCGCCGCAGCCGAGCAGGGCGCGGGACGCGAGCGCGGTCTCGTACGAGGGCGAGAGCGCGAAGCCCAGCTGGCCGACGGTGAACAGGACCACGCCGATGGTGAGCACCTTCTTGGTGCCCAGCCGGTCGACCATCAGGCCCACCGGTATCTGCATGCCCGCGTAGACGAGGAGTTGGAGGATCGAGAAGGTGGACAGGGCGGAGGCGCCCACGTCGAAGCGGTCGGCTGCGTCGAGGCCGGCGACGCCCAGGCTGGTGCGGAAGATGACGGCGACGAAGTAGACGGCGACGCCGATGCCCCAGACCGCGGCGGCGCGGCGGCCGCCGGGGGGATCACCCGGCAGGGAGACGGCGGGGGCGGAGCCGCTCACCGTGTCTCACCCCGGACCAGGTCCTCGACCCGGCCGAGGTGTCCCCGCACGCAGGCGGCAGCACCCTCGGCGTCTCCCGCCTTGATCCTTTCGAGGATCTCGGCGTGCTCGTCGTGGTTGCGGGTGATGCGGTCCGGCAGCGCCTGCATCATCGCGACGCCCATGCGCAGCTGACGGTCGCGGAGCTGGTCGTACAGCCTGGAGAGGATGTCGTTGCCGGCGTGCTTGACGATCTCGGCGTGGAAGCACCGGTCGCTGACGGCGAAGGCGGCGAGGTCTCCGGCGTCGGCGTGGCGGCGCTGTTCGGCCAGCAGTTCCTCCAGACGGGCGATGAGCACGGCGGGAGCGGGCACGGCCCGGCGCACCGCGAACTCCTCGACCAGCAGGCGGGTCTCGACCACGTCCCTGATCTCCTGGGCGGAGACGGCGAGGACGAGCGCGCCCTTCTTCGGATAGAGCTTGATCAGCCCTTCGACCTCGAGCTTGAGCAGGGCCTCTCGTACCGGCGTGCGGGAGACCCCTACCGCCTCGGCGAGTTCGCCTTCGGTGAGCAGGGTGCCGCCCTCGTAGCGCCGGTCGAGGACGGCCTGCTTGACGTGGGTGTAGACGCGGTCGGCGGCAGGGGGTCGTTTCACGGGCGCGGCAGGCATGCGCACAGCATAGATACAACAGAGGTGCATCAGGCAGGCACGTCCGCATGACGGAATCCCATTTCCGGCAAACCCATGAAAGGCATCGTCTTCAACGTGAAACGCCCGGCCGGGACCGCCCGGCCGGGCGTTTCACGTGAAACAGGACTTCAAGGCCATCAGGCCCAGGTGATCAGCCTCTTCGGCTGCTCCAGGATCGCCGCGACATCCGCGAGAACCTTGGAGCCGAGCTCGCCGTCGACCAGGCGGTGGTCGAAGGAGAGCGCCAGCGTGGTGACCTGACGGGGCTTCACCTTGCCCTTGTGGACCCACGGCTGGAGCTTGATCGCGCCCACAGCGAGGATCGCGGACTCACCGGGGTTGAGGATCGGCGTTCCGGTGTCGACACCGAAGACACCGACATTGGTGATGGTCACCGTGCCACCCTGCATCGCCGCCGGGGTGGTCTTCCCCTCGCGGGCCGTGGCCACCAGCTCGCCCAGCGCCGCCGCGAGCTGCGGCAGGGTTTTGTCGTGCGCGTCCTTGATGTTCGGCACGATCAGGCCCCGCGGAGTGGCCGCGGCGATGCCCAGGTTGACGTAGTGCTTCTGCACGATCTCCTGGTTCGCCTCGTCCCAGGAGGCGTTGACCTCCGGGTTCCGCTTGATGGCGACCAGCAGGGCCTTGGCGATCAGCAGCAGCGGGTTGACCCGCAGACCGGCCATGTCCTTGTCGGTCTTGAGCTCCTCGACCAGCTTCATCGTGCGCGTCACGTCGATCGTGACGAACTCCGTGACATGCGGTGCGGTGAAGGCGCTTCCGACCATCGCGGAGGCGGTCGCCTTGCGCACACCCTTGATCGGCACCCGGGTCTCGCGCGCGCCGGCCTCGACGGCGGGGGCGGCGAGCGGCTCCTGCCCGGTGACGGGCTCTGCGGCCGGCGCTGTGACCGGTGCCGCGGCGGCAGCCGGGGCGGCGGCCGCGTGGACGTCCTCACGGGTGATGACGCCGTCCGGGCCGGTCGGGGTGACCGTCGCCAGGTCGATGCCCAGGTCCTTGGCGAGCTTGCGCACCGGGGGCTTGGCGAGCGGACGCGGCGCCGTCGGGGCGCCGTGGCCGTTCATCTCCGCCTGGACGGCCGCTGCCGCGCGGCTCTGCTCGGGCGCACCCGCCTGCTTGCGCGGCCTGCGCTTGGTCGAGGACTCGGCAACGCCGTAGCCGACGAGGACCGGCTGACGGCCCTGCGGCTTCGCCTCCTCAGCCTCCGCGGCGGCCTCGGCGACGGGCGACGCCTCGGTCTGGGCGGGCGGCACCGCGGCGGCCTCGGCCGGAGCCGCCTCACCGCTTCCCGGCGCCACATCGACCGTGATGATCGAGGTGCCGACGTCAACGGTGGTGCCCTCGGCGAAGCGCAGCTCGTGCACCACGCCGTCGTACGGGATCGGAAGCTCGACGGCCGCCTTCGCCGTCTCGACCTCGCACACGACCTGGCCGTCGGTGACGGTGTCGCCCGGCTGGACGTACCACTTGAGGATCTCGGCCTCGGTGAGTCCCTCGCCCACGTCGGGCATCTTGAACTCGCGGAAGCGAAGGGAAGTGTCTTGAGTCATGGTCACGGCACTCCTCAGTACGCGAGCGAGCGGTCGACGGCGTCCAGCACACGGTCCAGACCCGGAAGGTACTCCTCCTCGAGCCGCGCCGGCGGATACGGGGCGTGAAAGCCGCCGACCCTCAGCACAGGGGCCTCGAGGTGGTAGAAGCACCGCTCGGTGATGCGGGCCGCGATCTCGGCGCCGGAGCCGTAGAAGACGGGCGCCTCGTGGACCACGACCAGCCGGCCGGTCTTCTCGACGGACGTCTGGATGGTGTCGAAGTCGATCGGGGACATCGAGCGCAGGTCGATGACCTCCACCGACTTGCCCTCCTCGGCGGCGGCCGCGGCCGCCTCGAGGCAGACCTTCACCATCGGGCCGTAAGCGGCCAGCGTGATGTCGGACCCGGGCTGTGCGACACGCGCCGCGTGCAGCCGGCCGGGGATGGCCTCGGTGTCCACCTCGCTCTTGTCCCAGTAGCGGCGCTTCGGCTCGAAGAAGATCACCGGGTCGTCACTCTGGATCGCCTGCTGGAGCATCCAGTAGGCGTCGGAGGAGTTCGACGGGGAGACGACCTTGAGACCGGCCACGTGCGCGAAGAGCGCCTCGGGGGACTCGGAGTGGTGCTCGACCGCGCCGATGCCACCGCCGTAGGGGATGCGGATGACGACCGGCAGCTTGATCTTGCCGAGCGCGCGGGCGTGCATCTTCGCGAGCTGCGTGACGATCTGGTCGTACGCCGGGAAGACGAAGCCGTCGAACTGGATCTCCACCACGGGGCGGTAGCCGCGCAGGGCCAGACCGATGGCGGTGCCGACGATGCCCGACTCGGCGAGAGGGGTGTCGATGACCCGGTCCTCGCCGAAGTCCTTCTGGAGCCCGTCAGTGATACGGAAGACGCCGCCGAGCTTGCCGACGTCCTCACCCATGATCAGGACTTTGGGGTCGGTCTCGAGGGCCTTGCGGAGCGACTCGTTGAGCGCCTTCGCGAGAGGAAGCTTCTCTACAGCCATGACTAGTTGCCCTCCTCGGCGAACGACGCCTGGTAAGCGGCGAACTGGGCGCGCTCCTCGTCGACGAGCGAGTGCCCGTCCGCGTACACGTGGTCGAACATCGCCATGTCCTCGGGGTCGGGCATGGCCCGGACCGCCTCACGGACCCGCTTGGCGAGCACGTCGCTCTCCTCGTCGAGGGAGGTGAAGAACGCCTCGTCGGCGTGGCCCTCGGTCTCGAGGTACGTCCGCAGGCGAAGGATCGGGTCCTTGGCCTCCCAGGCCGCACGCTCGTCGTCGTGGCGGTACTTGGTGGGGTCGTCCGAGGTGGTGTGCGCACCCATGCGGTACGTGAAGGCCTCGACGAGCGTCGGGCCCTCGCCGCGGCGGGCCCTCTCCAGGGCGGAGCGGGTCACGGCCAGGCAGGCGAGGACGTCGTTGCCGTCGACGCGGACGCCGGGGAAGCCGAAGCCCTGCGCGCGCTGGTACAGCGGCACCCGGGTCTGGCGCTCGGTGGGCTCGGAGATCGCCCACTGGTTGTTCTGGCAGAAGAACACGACCGGGGCGTTGTAGACCGCGGAGAACGTGAACGACTCGGCCACGTCGCCCTGGCTGGAAGCACCGTCGCCGAAGTACGCGATCACGGCCGAGTCTGCGCCGTCCTTGGCGACGCCCATGGCGTAGCCGGTGGCGTGCAGCGTCTGCGAGCCGATGACGATCGTGTAGAGGTGGAAGTTGTTGGTGGTCGGGTCCCAGCCACCGTGATTCACCCCGCGGAACATGCCCAGCAGGTTGGTCGGGTCGACACCGCGGCACCAGGCGACGCCGTGCTCACGGTAGGTCGGGAAGACGTAGTCGTCGTCGCGCAGTGCGCGTCCCGAGCCGATCTGCGCGGCTTCCTGACCCAGCAGCGAGGCCCACAGGCCCAGCTCGCCCTGGCGCTGCAGCGCGGTGGCCTCGGCATCGAAGCGGCGGGTCAGGACCATGTCCCGGTACAGCCCGCGCATCTCGTCGGCGCTCAGATCGATGTCGTACTCGGGATGCTGGACGCGTTCGCCCTCGGGCGTCAGCAGTTGTACGAGCTGGGGCTCGGAACTCTGCGGCTTCTTGGCGGCGCTGGCGCGCTTACTGGCGCGTCGCGGTTTACGCGCGGCAGCAGTGCTCTCCACGGTCACGTGCGTGCTCCTCCGTCGGTCCGGCCCCCGGGGTCCGCCGGAAAGCCAGTGCGGCTCGCCCACGTCCGTGCCCGCGCACGGGGTGTGTGCGACGCGGCCGGAAGTCAGGCGTGACAGGTGCCCCGGCGAACGCCCTGTCACAGGCACGTTACCCAGTGGGCAGCATTACTGCGAAACCCCATTTGACCTGCGATTTTGCTTGGATATCCAAGTAAATCGAGAAATAGGGGAACAACCACTGGTCACAGCCCTGCAGGCCGCCGGAACACGGGCACGTTATCCCGGCCACCCCGGACACGGGAAGAGTCAATATGTGAGACTGCCTCCGTGCGCGAAACGGGAAAAATCACTGCATTTCTTCTCGACGACCATGAAATGGTCCGGCGTGGCGTTCGTGAACTGCTCGCCGCCGAAGCCGACATCGAGGTGGTCGGCGAGGCGGAAACCGCGGAAGACGCCCTGGTCAGGATCCCTGCGACCGCTCCGGATGTCGCCATCCTCGACGTGCGGCTGCCGGACGGCAGCGGCGTGGAGGTGAGCCGCGAGGTCCGTTCGCGCAACGAGAACATCAAGTGTCTGATGCTCACCTCGTTCGCCGACGACGAGGCCCTCTTCGACGCGATCATGGCAGGTGCCTCGGGATATGCGCTGAAGGCGATCCGCGGCAGCGAACTGCTCGCCGCGGTGCGGGACGTCGCCGCGGGCAGATCGCTGCTCGACCCGGCGGCGACCGCCCGGGTCATGGAGCGGCTGCGCGAGGGGAACAGGCCGGCCGGCGACGAGCGGATCGCGAACCTCACGGACCAGGAGCGCAGGATCTTGGACCTGATCGGGGAAGGGCTCACCAACCGGGCCATCGGCGAGCGGCTCCACCTCGCGGAGAAGACCATCAAGAACTACGTCTCCAGCCTGCTCGCCGAGCCGGGCATGGAGCGGCGCACGCAGGCCGCCGCGCACGTGGCGAGGGTCCAGGCGGAACGTCAGCACCACTGACACCGCCACCGTCACTCGTTCGGGCCAACGCGTCCACGCGCGGTCATGGGACCTGGGGTCCGTCACGTTCTGCTCCGGAGCCTCCACCTGCGGAGCCGTCGGAGCACCGAGAGTGGACGGCATGCCCTCGGAGGGACTCCGCGCCATCGAGCTGCTCGGCCGCGTCCGCCCACTGCCTCCTTGGCCACCAGTGTCCGAGCCGTGCCCGTCCTGGTCCCGCACGACACGTCGTGCGGACGGCCGTACTGCTGAGGCTGCAGGCCACCGGCGAGCATCTGCGGGCAGGCTGCGGCAGCGTGGTCGCCTCCGGCGCGGACAACCTCCACGCGGTGCGGCGGCTCTCTGGCCCGTGCAGTTCACCGGTACCGCGGAGACGGTCGGCCCGAACGAGGAGCCGGCGCACTTCGGGCCGCGGCCGGACCGCATCGACGGCGAGGACTTCCGGCCGGCATACCTGTGCGTCGAACCCCACTTCGCCACCGTGCACATCTTCGGTGACTCCGAGGGGCATTCGGCGCAACACACGGAGTGATCTAACATCTGGCGGGTGCCGCGCTCATCTGATACAGCTCCGCCCCTCTCCGCGCTTCTGCGCCGCTACGAGAACGCGGGCGAGCCCCTCTCCTGCAAACCCGTCACCCAGGGGCTCCTCAACCGTGGCTACCGCCTTGCGACCACCCGCGGGGCGTACTTCCTCAAGCACCACCTCGACGGCGACCACGAGGCCATCGTGCGGCAGCACCGCGCCACCCAGCGGCTCCAGGCCCTCCACGTGCCCGTCGCGCCGCCCCTGGAGGACCAGGGCGGTGAGACGGTCGCCGTGATCGACGGCCACTGCTACGCCCTGCACCCCTGGATCGAAGGCCGCCACCGCAACGGCGCCCAGCTCAGCACCGCCCAGTCACGGCGGCTCGGATCGCTCCTCGGCCTGGTCCACACCTGCCTTGCGCAGGTCATGGACGACGGCGCCGCCCGCAAGACCGAGCACAACAGCGCCGACCCCGAAGAGACGTTCGATCTCATCGACGAACTGCTGGAGCTGGCCAGGTCGGCCCGGCCCCGCGACTCCTTCGACACCCTCGCGGAACACCGCCTCCTCCAGCGGCGCACGCTGCTGGAGCACCACGCCGGCCGCAGACCGCCGCCGGGCGGCGCGGGCGGCTGGGTGCACGGCGACTTCCACCCGCTGAACCTGCTTTACCAGGGGGCGGAGCCGGCCGCGATCGTCGACTGGGACCGGCTCGGGGTACAGCCGCGGGCGGAGGAGGCGGTGCGGGCAGCGGCGATCTTCTTCGTCCTCCCGGCCGGCCGGCTGGAGCTCACGAAGGTGCGGGCCTATGCACGTGCGTACCGGCGTGCCGCCGGCGCCGACCCGGCCGAACTGCGGGCCGCCGTGCACCGGGTCTGGTGGGAGCGGCTCAACGACTTCTGGATACTGCGCTGGCGCTACGAGCTGCACGACCGAAGGGCCGACCCGCAGTTCCCCGCGGTGTCGGCCCTGGCGGTGTGGTGGACGAAGGAGTACGACGCGGTGTGCGACGCGTTCGCCGGGTGAGGCGTGCGCGGGTGCCGCAGGCACCGCAAGGCCGGACCCGCCCCGTCACTCGCCGCCGTCGTTGCCCTCCACGGTGCCGCCCCCGCCTTCGGTGACACCGCCCGTCTCGGTCGGGGGCGGTTCGTCCGTCGGCTCCGTCGGCGTCGGCGTCGGCTGCGTCGGCTTGCCCGTCGGCTCGGTCGGCTTGCCCGTCGGGGACGGCGTCCAGGACGGCGTCGGCTGGGTGCTCGGCGTGAACGACGGTACGTCCGAAGGAGTCCACGACGGCTGCTGGTTGCCGCCCGTGGAGGTGTCGGGCTCGTCCGTCGGCTCGGTCTCCTCCTCGGTCGGCGTCGGCGACTCCTCCGGAGTCGTCGGCGTCTCGGAGACCGTCTTTCCGTCGCCCGGGTTCGTGCCGCCCTTGTCGTTCGCCCTGTCGAGCGCGAAGGCGATGCCCACGACCACCGCTACCACGGCAAGAGCCGCGAGCAGCCAGACCTTGCCCCGGCCGTCCCTGCCGCCGCGCCCGCCGGCCCCGTAACCGCCGTCGTAGCCCCCGTCGTTCGGGTTCATCGGGGGAAGGATCGGGCCCTGCGAGGTCTCGCCGTGCACGGGGTGCGCCGCGGTCGCGCCGGTCATGCCCCTCGCCGGGGTTCCGCCACCGTCGTAGAGCTGGACCGGCCCGGTGTTCCAGGTGCCGTTGTGGCTGCCCTGCTGCTGCAGCATCTGCAGCCCGTACTGCACCAGTCCGCGCATCTCCTCCGCGCTCTGGAACCGGTCGTCCGGGTCCTTGGCGAGGGAGCGCATGACCAGCCCGTCGAGCTCGGGCGGCACCACGTCCGAGACGTCGGACGGCGGCACGGGGATGTCCTGCACGTGTTGGTAGACGACCGAGAGCGGCGTCTCACCGGTGAACGGGGGCCGCAGCGCGAGCAGTTCGTACAGCAGGCAGCCCGTCGCGTACAGGTCGGAACGGTGGTCGACGGCCTTGCCCAGCGCCTGCTCGGGGGAGAGGTACTGGGGGGTGCCCATGACCATGCCGGTCTGGGTCATCGTCGACTGGGCGCCGTGCAGTGCGCGCGCGATGCCGAAGTCCATCACCTTGACCGCGCCGGAGTTGGTGATGATGACGTTGGCGGGCTTGATGTCGCGGTGCACGATGCCGTGCTGGTGCGAATAGGCGAGGGCCTCGAGGACGCCGGAGACGATGATCAGGGCCTGCTCGGGCGGCGGCGCCTCCGCGTTGACGAGCAGGTCGCGGATGGTGCGCCCCTCGACGAGCTCCATCACGATGTAGGGGACGGTCTGGCTGCCCACCACGTCCTCGCCGGAGTCGTAGACCGCCACCACCGCATGGTGGTTGAGGCCGGCGACCGACTGCGCCTCACGGGTGAAGCGGGCCTTGGAGACCGGATCCTCTGCCAGGTCCGGCCGCAGCAGTTTGACGGCGACCGTACGGCCGAGCCGTACGTCCTCCGCCGCGAACACCTCGGCCATGCCGCCGCGGCCGAGACGGTGCGTCAGGCGGTAGCGGCCGTCTCCGACCAGTCCGCCGACACCCCAGGCGTCCGCAGAATCCGGCACTCCGCTGCCGTCTGCTCCGGGTTCGGGTGCCATCAGTCCTCGCCGTCGTATCTGTCCGCGTGCGTACTCTGCCTGCGGGATGTCATTTCTCGGGGTGCTGTGCCACGTCACGCTACAGCCTTGGCGCGGCAGGCCGGTTTTCGAGAGGGACCGGCCATCAAACCGCCTGGGCGCGGAGGGGTGCAAATTCCATGCTGTTCCTGTAACGCTTCCGAGACGCTTGTTGTGCGTACGGTCACGGAACGGGCACCTGGCTTGACGTGTCGGACCCCTGCGGCAGACTTGCCCCGTAATACGGGATCACGGTCCAGGTTTCTCGGTCCTCGAGACAAGGATCGGCAAGCAATTGCGAACCATCGCGGACCGGGCCGTCGGGCCACCGCGCCGAGGGGGATGCACAGTCATGAGCCAGGACGGCGCGCAGGGCCGCTATGCGGGTGGTTCCGTGGCGGGCGGCCGGTATCAGCTTCGCGATCTGCTCGGCGAAGGCGGCATGGCATCCGTCTACCTGGCCTACGACTCCGCGCTCGACCGCCAGGTGGCCATCAAGACGCTCCACACGGAACTGGGGCGCGAGCAGTCGTTCCGCGAGCGGTTCCGGCGAGAGGCGCAGGCCGTCGCCAAGCTGTCCCACACCAACATCGTGTCCGTCTTCGACACCGGCGAGGACGAGCTCGACGGCTCGCTGATGCCGTACATCGTCATGGAGTACGTGGAGGGGCAGCCGCTGGGATCCGTCCTGGCCGCCGACATCCAGCAGTACGGCGCGATGCCCGCCGACAAGGCCCTCAAGGTCACCGCCGACGTGCTCGCGGCCCTTGAGACCAGTCACGAGATGGGCCTGGTCCACCGCGACATCAAGCCGGGCAACGTGATGATGACCAAGCGCGGCATCGTCAAGGTGATGGACTTCGGCATCGCCCGCGCCATGCAGTCGGGCGTCACGTCGATGACGCAGACGGGCATGGTCGTCGGCACGCCGCAGTACCTCTCCCCTGAGCAGGCCCTCGGACGCGGTGTGGACGCCCGCTCCGACCTGTACTCGGTGGGGATCATGCTCTTCCAGCTGCTGACCGGCCGGCTGCCGTTCGACGCGGACTCGCCGCTGGCGATCGCGTATGCGCACGTCCAGGAAGAGCCGGTCGCGCCGTCCACCGTCAACCGGTCCATCACTCCCGCGATGGACGCGCTCGTCGCCCGCGCCCTGAAGAAGAACCCGAACGAGCGGTTCCCGAGCGCCGCGGCCATGCGCGACGAGTGCGCCCGGGTCATGAGCGCCGGACAGACCGGCGCACCTGTGATCATCAGCGGTGCGCCGGCGAGCAGCGGCGCGGGCGTCGGTTCCGCCGTCTTCCCGCCCCTGGACCAGTCCGCCCCGCCCCCGCAGAGCGGCGTCCAGACGCCCTACCAGCCCGGTCCCTACGGCGCGCCCACCCCGGCCCCTACGCCGCACTACGGCTACCCGACGCCCGCCCCGGCCTACCAGACACAGGCCCCGGCGGTGCCGACGCCGCCGCCGTACACGATCTCGCCGCAGCCTGCAACGACCGGCGGCAGCGGTGGCGGTGGCCGGCGGAACATGCCGGTGATCGTGGGCGCCATCGCGGTGGCACTGCTCGCCGTCGGCGGTCTCATCACCGCGATCGTCATGAACAAGGACGACGACGATCCGAGCACCGAGGCAGGCGGCGACCCGACGACCAGCGAGTCGCAGCAGGCCGGCTACAAGGGCCCGGAGCGCCAGCGGAAGATCGACAAGACGAAGTGCTCGGACGCCCAGGAGGGCTACGACGATCCGTCCAAGGTCCAGGCCCCCGACTTCGTCTACAAGGACATCCTGTCGGTCAAGGAGTGCGCGCAGGCCGCGGGCTGGAAGGTCAACGTCAAGGACGTGCCCAACGCGCAATGGGGCGAGGGCGTCGTGGTGACCCAGTTCCCGGGCGCCGACGTCGAGGTGTCGGAGGACGACGCGACGTTCGACCTCGAAGTCTCCACCGGCTATCCGGAGTAGCCCCTCCCGAGCTCCTTCAAGGGCACCGCACGAAGCAAACGGCCCGGTACGCGCCCTGCGCACCGGGCCGTCTCCGTACCCGCCGCCGGGACGACCCCCTGCCCGAGATGCCGGCGAGCGGGCGTCATGTGACGCTGACTCCGATATGTCGGTGACGACGACTCGGCACGGGAGGGGTCATCCGGTGACTCCAGCGCTGCGCACTCGATGCGCGATCACCGTCGCTTCACTTCTCCTGCTGGCCACTCCGGTCGCCAACGCCGGGGAGCGGGAGCAGCGGGAGGCGTCCCCCGAACCCTCTGTCTCCAAATCGCTCGCGGGGCGGCAGGCAGGGGAGGGGCGCCAGCGCCCCGGCCGTCGTACGACGCCGTCGCCGAGCGCGAGCCCTTCCATCGCCCCTTCGGGCACTCACGCCGCGGCGGTGTCGCCGTCGAAAACCGGCGCCCCCGCGAAGTCCTCCGCCCCGGACCGGCCGCCCCGGCGGCACGAGGACCGGCCGTTCCGCCCGGGACGACCCCCGGAGGACGCACTTCCGGAGGAGGACTGGGCACCCGAGACGGACGAGCCCGTCGGGGCCTGGAACGCGCCGACCTACGGACCCCGCAGGAGCGACCCCGCCGCCGCCCGCCACCAGGCACCTCAGTCATCGCCGATGCCCGTCGCCCAGCAGATCTCGCCGCTCTCGCTGGGCATCGGCATGGCCCTGATGGGCCTCGGCATCGGCTTTCTGGGCATGCGGCTGCGCCGTCGCTGACTCCCGCGTCCGTCTCAAGGGGGACGCCGTGAGTCCCTCCAGCGATGGTTGCCGTCATGGGCATACTCGGTATACATACTGAGTATGTCCATCAGGCACGGGCTCCTCGCCCTCCTCGAACACGGCCCCCGCTACGGCTCCCAGCTCCGCTCGGAGTTCGAGTCGCGAACGGGCGCCACCTGGCCGCTCAACGTCGGCCAGGTCTACACGACCCTCAACCGTCTGGAGCGTGACGGGATGGTCGCTCAGAACGGCGAGGACGAGGCCGGGCACGCTCTGTACGTCATCACGGACGCCGGCCGCTCGGAGCTCAGGAGCTGGTTCGAGACGCCGGTGGACCGCAGCAGCCCGCCCCGCGACGAACTGGCCATCAAGCTCGCCATGGCGGTCGGCGCACCGGGGGTGGACATCCGTGCCGTCATCCAGTCCCAGCGCCATCACACGGTGAACGCCATGCAGGACTACACCCGCCTCAAGGCCCAGGCGCTCGCCGCGATCGAGAGCGGGGGGTCGCGGGAGCGGGACGACGTGGCGTGGCTGCTCGTGCTGGAGCAGCTCATCTTCCAGACGGAGGCCGAGGCGCGCTGGCTCGACCACTGCGAGGTGCGGCTGATCAGGCTCTCGGCGGCGGCAGGGCGGGGAACGCAACCGGCAGCCGATCCACCCGCCGTCGCACCGTCGGCACGGACCCGTCCGACCACTGCGGGCGCCCGTCCGGCGCGGCCTGATTAGGCCGGCTCCGGCTCCGGCTCAGGCCGGCTTGGGCGAGTCGGAACCATCCGCACGCAGGGCGCCCGGTCACTGCACAGACCGCACATCCCGCAGACCGGCACCGCTCGTCCGCTCAGGGCCACGCCCTTCGACGGCCACCACGCCGGGGGCGGACACGGGAAGGCGCCGGACGCCACGCCGGGCCGGACACCCGCTCCGGCCGGCCACCAAGGGCCACAGGGCGAACGCCCGCTCCGCACCGGTCACCCGGCCGCAGCGCGGCCCACAGAACCGAATCGGCCCACCCGGCCGACCACACACCTCTCCGTACACCCGCTCGTGTGTACGCGCCCGACCAAGGGGGACTTCACCTATGTCCGAACAGCTGTCACAGCAGCCTCAGCCTGCACAGCAACCGGTTCTGCAACTACAGCAGTTGACGCGTGTGCACGGCAGCGGCGCCACCGAAGTGCATGCCCTGCGTGGGATCAACCTCGATGTCTTCCCCGGCGAACTCGTCGCCGTCATGGGCCCGTCGGGCTCCGGGAAGTCGACGCTGCTGACCATCGCGGGCGGCCTCGACGTTCCGACCTCCGGGCGCGTGATCGTCGAGGACACCGACATCACGACCGCCGATCGCAAGACGCTCGCCGCTCTGCGCCGGCGCAGCATCGGCTACGTCTTCCAGGACTACAACCTCATCCCGGCACTCACCGCCGCAGAGAACGTCGCCCTGCCGCGCGAACTCGACGGCGTCTCCGCCCGGAAGGCCCGTGGCGAAGCCGTCGCCGCTCTTGAGGAGATGGACCTCGGGCACCTCGCCGACCGCTTCCCCGACGAGATGTCGGGCGGCCAGCAGCAGCGGGTCGCCATCGCGCGGGCCCTCGTGGGCGACCGCCGCCTCGTGCTCGCCGACGAGCCGACCGGCGCCCTGGACTCGGAGACCGGTGAGTCCGTGCTCGCCCTGCTGCGCTCCCGCTGTGACGCCGGCGCCGCCGGCATCCTGGTCACCCACGAGCCGCGCTTCGCCGCCTGGGCCGACCGCGTGGTGTTCCTGCGCGACGGCGCGGTCGTCGATCAGACCGTGCGCAGCCAGGCGGACTCCCTGCTCTCCGGCCAGGCGGCCGAGCTGTGATCACCTGGTACCACTCCTGGCGCGCCGCGATCCGGATCGCGCGCCGCGACGCCTGGCGCTCGAAGGGCCGCAGCTTCCTCGTCCTGGCCATGATCGCCCTGCCCATCCTCGGGGTGAGCGCGGCGGATCTGACCGTCCGCAGCGCGGAACTCTCCACCGAGCAGGGACTCGAGCGCTCGCTCGGTGCCGCCGACGGCAGGATCTCCGACCCGGGTCTGGGCGGCGTACCGATCATGCAGTCACCGGACGGCAGGAACTACAACCCGATCGGCGACTTCGACGACAAGCCGTGGCCGGAGGGGAAGGCGGACATCACCAAGGCCCTGCCCGCAGGCGCGAAGACACTGAAGGACACGGTCGGTTCCGCCAAGCTCCGCACGACGCACGGTCTGCTGCACACAGAGATACGGGAGCTGAACGCCTCCGACCCGATGGCCGAGGGCATCCTGGCCGTGGTCAGCGGCCGGCTCCCGCAGAAGCCCGACGAAGTGGCCGCGACCACGCACTTCCTCGAGAGCAGCGGCCTCAAGGTGGGCTCCACGCTCACCGCTCGGGGATTCGACCGCGCGTACCGCATCGTCGGCTCGTACGAACTCCCCAACGACCTGGACACCGACCAGGTCAACGCCTTGCCGGGTGCCATGCTCGCACCGCTCGACAAGGCGCTGGAAACGGCGGGGCTGTCCGGCACGTCGCCCTCCACGACGCTGCTTGCGACCCTTCCCGGCGGTTTCACGTGGAACATCGTCAAGGACATCAACACCAAGGGTGTGACGGTCGAATCACGGGCGGTGTCCCTGAACCCGCCGGCCGACTCCGAGGTGCCCCTCTTCCAGGAGGAGGGCTGGGGGAACTTCGAGGAGAGCACGGCCGCAAAGGCGGCGGCGCTCGCCGCTGTGGGTACCGTCGTCGGCCTCGCCATGCTCGAGATCTGCCTGCTGGCCGGCCCCGCCTTCGCGGTGGGCGCCCGGCGCTCCCGCCGCCAGCTCGGCCTGGTGGGGGCCAACGGCGGCGACCGCCGGCACATCCGGGCCATCGTTCTCGGTGGCGGTCTGGTGATCGGCGTCGCGGCAGCCGTCGTGGGCACGGTCCTCGGACTGGCCCTCACCTACCTGCTCCAGCCGCTGCTGGAGGACTACCTGGGCAAGCGCTTCGGGCACTTCGACGTCCGGCCGCTCGAACTGCTGGGTATCGCACTGCTCGCCGTGCTGACCGGTCTGCTGGCCGCCGTCGTACCCGCCGTCACCGCGTCGCGGCAGACCGTCCTCGCCTCGCTCACCGGCCGCCGCGGCGTCCGCCGCAGCAGCCGGGTCCTGCCGGTCATCGGCCTGATCGCGGTGGGTCTCGGTGCTGCGATCGCCCTGTACGGGTCGATGATGACCGACCAGTTCGCCATCGTCGCCGGCGGCAGTGCCCTGGCCGAGCTGGGCGTGGTCGCGCTGACTCCCGCCCTGGTGGGCCTGTTCGGCCGGATCGGCCGGATCCTGCCGCTGTCCCCCCGACTCGCCCTGCGCGACGCCGTCCGCAACCGGGGACGCACGGCTCCCGCGGTCGCCGCGGTACTGGCCGCCGTCGCGGGCACGGTGGCCGTCGCCACCTACGCTGCGAGCTCCGATGCCCAGGGCGCCGCCGAGTACCAGGCACAACTGCCGCACGGCGCCGTCTCCATGACGATCGACGAGGGGGGCGGGCGTGACGTCCCGGGTGCGCGCAGCACCGTACAGAAGCTGCTTCCCGTGGACGTGCGGGCGGACGTCGACCGGATCTCCGTGGGCCGGGCCGGCTGCGGGATGTACGACAGCGGCAAGGGCTGTGGACGGTACGAGATCATCGTGCCCAAGGCAAACGAGTGCCCGCTGTGGGCCGTGGATTCGGCGCACCCGGACCAGGACCCGTCGGAAAAGTTCAGCAAGGCGGAACGCCGCAAGCTGGCCGAGGACTGGCGCTGCAAGGAGGGCAGCGGCGGTGGGGCCTACGTCGACGGCGGCGTGACCGTCGCGGACGCCAAGCTGCTCAAGGTGCTCGGCATCGACGATCCCGCCGCGGAGAAGGCCCTGGCGGCCGGGCAGATCGTGTCCTTCGACAAGCGCAACGTCGACAGCAAGGGCAAGATCGGCATCCGGTTGATCACCGACATCGAGGCCGCCGACCGGGCCGCGGAGAAGGGCCAACAGCCCCCTGGCGAGATCAGGACCTTCACCGCTCACATGGCCGCGGAGACGAACTCGTACGGCCTCTCCACGCTGCTCACGCCCGCCGCGGCCAAGTCGGCGGGGCTCACCACGGTGCCGCTCGGCGCCTACTTCTCGACGGACAGGATGCCGAGCACCGAGCAGCAGCAGCGGCTCGACGGCGAGCTGGACAAGACGGGCGCCGCGGTCAACCTTCACATCGAGGAGGGCTACACCAGCGAGAACAGCATCGTGATGCTGGCACTGACGGTGTTCGCCGGTCTGATCACTATCGGAGCGGCGGGCATCGCCACCGGACTGGCCCAGGCGGACGCGGAGGCCGACCTGAAGACCCTTGCCGCCGTCGGAGCCCCGCCGAGGGTCCGCAGGACGCTCAGCGGCTTCCAGTGCGGGGTGGTGGCCGCGATGGGCGTGGTCCTCGGCTCGGCGGCCGGCGTACTGCCGGCGATCGGGCTGAGGCTCACCGAGGAGCGCCAGCAGCGGGCCTGGTACGAGCAGGCTCTGGACGAGGGCTGGGGCCCCATGGGCTCTGTGCCGTACGTGCCGATCGTGGTGCCCTGGGAGACACTGGCCGCTCTGCTGGTCGCAGTCCCGGTGGGCGCCGCACTACTGGCCGCGCTGGTCACCCGCTCCCGGGGCGCGCTCGCCCGGCGCGAGGCTGCCTGATCACATTCCCGCGGCATCCGCCGACGACCCGGTGAACCTGTATCGGCGGATCGCTGTCCAGCGGTTTTGTGCCCCCGTCGGAGGGTGGATCACTCTCCGACGGGGGCACAACTCTGGTTACGCGCATGTACGAGAGAATGGCGGCATGGAGATGCCGAGGAATGAACGGTCGCAGGAGAGCCCACACGTCCTCGTCGTGGGACAGGACGGGATGGCCCTCAGCCAGGGTGACGGTGACAACGAGTCGCGTGAGGTCCCGGTGACGGAAATGGTCGAACAGCCGGCGAAGGTCATGCGCATCGGCAGCATGATCAAGCAGCTGCTCGAGGAAGTGCGGGCAGCTCCTCTGGACGAGGCGAGCCGGGTCCGGCTCAAGGAGATCCACGCCGGTTCCGTCAAGGAGCTGGAGGACGGGCTCGCGCCGGAGCTCGTGGAAGAACTGGAACGCCTCTCCCTCCCGTTCACGGACGACGCGATTCCGTCGGAAGCGGAACTGCGTATCGCCCAGGCCCAGTTGGTGGGCTGGCTCGAAGGTCTTTTCCACGGGATCCAGACGGCGCTGTTCGCCCAGCAGATGGCCGCACGGGCCCAGTTGGAGCAGATGCGGCGCGCACTCCCGCCCGGTGCGTCCCACGAGGAGGACGAGGGCGGTCAGCACGGCGCGATCCGCTCCGGCCCCTACCTCTAGTCCGGTCCGCCTTATTGCCTCCGGGTCTCCGGTCCGGCCCGTACGTCTGGTCCGGTCCCCGGCCCGTACCGCGGGTCACGGTCCACAGTCCGGCCCCTTACCTCTGGTCCGGCACGAGGGCCCCGGCCACCTCCCGGTGGCCGGGGCCCTCGTCCGTGTGCGCCTGACCCCCGCTGACCGGGGATGGTTCAGGCCTGACCCGGTGCGATCAGCAGGACCTTGCCCACATGCTCCCCGGACTCCAGCGCGCGGTGGCCTTCCGCCGCGTCCGCGAGCGGGACCTTGCGGTCCACGACCGCGTGCACACGTCCCCCACCGATCAGGGGCCAGACGTGTTCGCGCACGGCGGCCACGATCGCCGCCTTCTCACCCAGCGGCCTGCCGCGCAGCGATGTGGCGGTGACGGCTGCACGCTTGCGCAGCAGAGCGCCCAGGTTCAATTCGCCCTTGACGCCGCCCTGGAGACCGATGACGGCGAGCCGGCCGTTGACCGCCAGCGCCTTCACGTTCCGGTCCAGGTACTTCGCGCCGACGATGTCGAGGATGACGTCGGCGCCGGCTCCGCCGGTGGCCTTTCCGATCTCCTCCACGAAGTCCTGCTCGCGGTAGTTGATCAGGAAGTCGGCACCCAGCTCTGCACAGCGCTCGAGCTTCTGGGCGCTCCCTGCGGTGACGGCCACCCGCGCGCCCACGGCCTTGGCCAGCTGTACGGCCATGGTGCCGATCCCGCTCGCTCCGCCGTGGATGAGAAGCGTCTCGCCGGGTCGCAGATGGGCGATCATGAACACGTTCGACCACACCGTGGCCGTCACCTCGGGCAGCGCGGCGGCCGTGATCAGGTCCATGCCGTCCGGGACGGGCAGCAACTGCCCCGCGGGTACAGCCACCTTCTCCGCGTAGCCGCCGCCCGCCAGCAGCGCGCACACCTCGTCGCCGACGGCCCAGCCGGAGACACCGGGGCCCACGGCCGAGATCCGGCCCGAACATTCGAGGCCGGGGTACGGGGAAGATCCCGGCGGGGGGTCGTAGAAGCCCTGCCGTTGCAGCAGATCCGCGCGGTTCACCGCGCTCGCCGCGACGTCGACGAGTACTTCGCCCTCGCCGGGCACCGGATCGGGGACTTCCGCCCAGACCAGGGCTTCGGGACCGCCGGGCTCGGGAATCGTGATCGCATACATGGCGGCGAGGCTACTCGGACGAGTTCGGTGCGGAATCGTTCTGCGCCCTCACGATGGTGATGAGCCGGTCGGTGAGCTGCAGCGGGCTCGCGGCCGGATCGTCGTATCCCAGCAGTCGGTGGCCGCGCAGCACGGACACGACCAGGTCCTCCGTCTCGCGGACGCTGCGGCCCACTTCGGCCTTTATCACCGGACGCTCGATCAGATCGAGACCACTGCCCTGCTGGATCAGGTCCTCCATCACCGTTCCCGCGCTGGGGCTCAGGACGGACAGGCCGAGCAGTCGGCCGGCCGCGCCGGAGCTGGTGATGACTGCGTCCGCCCCGGATTGACGGAGCAACGGAGCGTTCTCCTCCTCGCGGACCGCGGCGACGATCTTCGCGCCGCGGTTGAGCTGGCGGGCGGTGAGGGTGACCAGGACCGCGGTGTCGTCCCGCTGGGGTGCGACCACGATCTGCCGGGCCTTCTGCAGTTCGGCACGGATCAGGACGTCGCTGCGCGTCGCGTCGCCGACGACGCCGACGAATCCCTCCGCGTTGGCGGCCTCGATCACCTTGGCGCTCGGGTCGATGATGACGATCTGGTCCTTCCTCAGCCCAGTGGCACAGAGCGTCTGCATCGCCGATCGTCCCTTCGTGCCGAAGCCGACGATGACCGTGTGCTCACGCAAGTTGGACCTCCAGCGGTTCAGCCGCCACTCCTCCCGAGTGCGTTCCGTGAGGACCTCGAGAGTGGTGCCGACCAGGATGATGAGAAAGAGAACGCGGAGCGGCGTGATCAGCAGCACGTTGGTGAGCCGTGCCGCGTCGCTGTACGGAACGATGTCTCCGTAGCCGGTGGTGGAGAGGGTGACCGTGGCGTAGTAGACGGCGTCGAGGAACGTGACCTTCTCGTCCGAATTGTCGTGGTAGCCGGCTCGGTCGGTCCAGACGATGAACACCGTGATGGCGAGCACCATCAACGCCATCAGCAGCCGCTTGCTCACCTGGCGCAGCGGGCGCTCGACGATTCGGCGGGGCAGTTTCACACGGCCGCTGACGAGGTGCTCGTCCGCATGCCGGGCCATGGCGTCCTGGCCGGGAAGTTTCACGTGAAACACCTTCCCGCGTCCGAGGGGGTCCACGGCGCCAAGGTGGCCCAGGGCAGGTCGAGGATTTCCAGCTCTTCGCCGGCTCTCGCGCCTCCCGGAGGGACGACCGCGAGCCCGTCCGCAGCAGCGATGCCTCGCAGCATGGCAGGGCCGTTGTAGTGCAGGGGGACCAGCCGGTCCTCCCGATGCACAACGGGAACGAGCCGGGTGTCGTGCGGGTGGCCGTGCACCTCGTCCTTCAGCGGGGCGCTGTACGGCGCGGGGGTGGGCCGGCCCGCGAGGCCGCGGAGCAGCGGCTCGGCCAGCGTCAGGAGACCGGAGACGGCGGCCAGGGGGTTGCCCGGCAGGCCCACCAGGTACTTCCCCGGAGCCAGCCGCGCCAGCAGCATCGGATGCCCGGGGCGCACGGCGACCTGGTCGACCAGCAGCTCGGCACCCGCCTTCCGCAGGACCGGATGGACATGGTCGACAGGGCCGGCCGCCGTACCGCCCGTGGTGACCACCACGTCCGCCTCGGAGGTGGTGACCGCCCTGTGGAGGGCCTCGGCGTCGTCTCCGAGCCGGCGTGTGGCCAGTACCTCCGCGCCCAGGGCACGCAGCCACGGACCGATCATCGGCCCGAGGGCGTCACGGATGAGTCCGTCGTGAGGCAGGGAGGAGGTGAGCAGCTCATCGCCGAGGACGAGGATCTCCACGCGGGGACGGGCGAACGTGACCAGTTCGTCGTATCCAGCGGCGGCTGCGAGCCCGAGCACCGGCGGTGTCACCACGGCCAGGGCCGGCAGCAGCCGGTCGCCGGTCCGGCACTCCTGGCCACGGGGGCGGATGTCCTGTCCGGGAATGACCTCACGATCGGCGTGGAGCTGCTGCGCGGCGGCGTCGACCCGGGCGTGTTCACTGCGGATGACGGCGGTGGTCTCCGGTGGAATGCGGGCGCCTGTGGCGATCCGTACCGCCGTGCCGTCGGGCAGCGGCCCGCTGTCGGAATGGCCGGCGAGGATCGAACCGTCACCTCGGAGGGACCAGGGACCTGGGCCCGCGACCGCCCAGCCGTCCATGGCGGAGGTGTCGAAGGAGGGGAGGTCGCACAGTGCCGTGAGCGGCTCGGCGAGCACCAGCCCCAGCGCCTCGGCCAGCGGCACGCGGTGGGTACGGGGGACGGCCGCGTGACCGGCCTGTGCTGCCCGGGACCGTGCGTCGGGCCATGCGGCGGCACGCTCGCGGTGCGGGCGGGAGCCACCGGCGGGAAGGGCAGGGTCGGCGGTCGGGCCGGGTCCGTCACCCGGCCTGGGACCGACCAGGGCCAGCGCTTCGTCGACCCCGTCCAGGTCGCCCGCATCGGGTGGGGCCGCGCCGGCGGTGGGTGCCGGCTGCTCGTTGCCGGCCGCTGCCGCGGCCTGGCTATCGTGACCGGTCATCGGGCTGCGTCACCACCGCTCGCGCCCGCTGCCGGGTCATCCGGCCGAGCGCCCTGCTCCGCCTCCTCGGCCCAGCGTGCAGCCAGCGCGGCCGCCTTGCGGGCGGCCTCCGCGACAGCCTCGGGTCCGCCCTCTGCCTTGGCCGCCGCGTAGCCCACCAGGAAGGTGGTCAGTGGTGCGGCGGGGCGCGCGACCCCGTGGGCGGCGTCGCGCGCGAGGTCGAGAAGGACATGGGTGTCGACGTCCAGCTCGATGCCGAGCTCGTCCTTGACTGCGTTGATCCATTCGTCCAGCACGTTCACATGCTCCCTGATGCGGGCCCGGGCTGTTGAGATGTCCTCCCAGGTGTCGCAGTCGAAGGAGGCGAGAGGGTCGGACTCGATCCGGGCCAGGTCCAGTTCCCGGGTCAGTAGACGCAGCGGCAGCCCGGAAAGGCTCCCGTATTCGGCTGCGAGGAGAGCAAGTTCACGCCGAAGGGGCTCAGCGCGGTAAGCGGCCACGAGGGGCTGGTCACGGCCGTCGGCGTCGGTCAGAACGACGCCCTCGCCGTCACGCGCGGCGAGAGCGTCCACGAGTCTGCGCACCGTCCCCTCACGGACGAACGGAAGATCGGCCGAGAGCACGAGGAGGGACCCGGCCGCGGTGTGCCGTACCCCGGCGTCGAGCGCGGCCAGCGGGCCGCCTCCGGCCGGCTCCTCGCGCGCCCACACGACGGGACGGGCGGTGGGCCTGCGCCCGCCGACAACCACGGTACGGTCGGCGTCACGGCAGGCCCCGAGAACGCGGTCGAGCAGGGCCCGCCCGCCCACGCTCACCGCCGGCTTGTCCGCCCCGCCCAGCCGCTTGGCGGCACCTCCGGCGAGCACGATGGCGTCGTACGCGGTAGTCGCGGTCATTCCTGAAGTATGGTCCGCGATCCTGCGGGCGGGGAGGCCCGGTTCGATCTTTCTTCCGCCGCGGGCCCTCCGCGGCGGAAGCTGCTCCCTAGAGGGTGCGCAGAAGCACCGAGGGGTGCTCGACGCAGTCGGCGACGTAGCGCAGGAATCCTCCCGCGGTGCCGCCGTCGCAGACCCGGTGGTCGAACGTGAGCGAGAGCTGGACGACCTGCCGGACGGCCAGTTCGCCCTGATGCACCCACGGCTTCGGCACGATCCTGCCGACGCCGAGCATCGCCGCCTCGGGGTGGTTGATGATCGGCGTGGATCCGTCCACACCGAACACTCCGTAGTTGTTCAGCGTGAAGGTGCCGCCGGTCAGGTCCGCAGGGGTGAGCGCCCCTTGGCGGGCCGCCTCGGTGAGCCTGGCGAACTCGGCCGTCAACGACTCCGCCGAGCGCGCGTCGGCGTCCTTCACGACGGGAACGACCAGTCCGCGCTCGGTCTGCGCCGCGAAGCCGAGGTGCACTCCTGGCAGCCGCACGATCTCCCGGGCGTCCATATCAACCGTGGAGTTGAGCTCGGGGTATCGCTCCAGGGCGGCGGTGCAGATGCGGGCCAGCAGCGCCAGCAGCGAGATCTTCGGTCCGCCCGCGGCGTTCATCGCCGCGCGTGCTGCCATCAGTTCGGTCGCGTCCGCATCGACCCAGCAGGTGGCGTCCGGGATCTCACGCCGACTGCGCGACAGCTTGTCGGCCACCGCGCCGCGCACCCCGCGCAGCGGGACGCGCTCGCCCTGCGCCTTGCCGGCCACTGCCGCTGCGGCGGGTGTCGCGGCGACCGTCTCGTGAGCACGGAGCGCCCGCTCGACGTCGGCACGCAGGATCAGGCCGTCGGGGCCCGAGCCGGTGAGCGCCCGCAGATCGACGTCGTGCTCGCGTGCGAGCTTGCGGACCAAGGGGGAGATGACGGCCACCGGACCGTCCTGCGCCACGGCCGCGGCGCCGTGGACCTTGCTCGGTGCGACGGTGGACGTCCCGCCGGCAGTGGGGGAGGTGGCGGACGACCGGACCTGAGCCGGCGCTGCCGTGTCTCCCGCGGTCCGGCCGGGCCCGTGCGTCCGTTCTCCGACGGAGGCAGCCGGAGCCGTTGGCCGGATACGGCGTCGCCGCGCGGCAGGAGCGCCGGTCCCGTACCCGACCAGGACGTTGCCGGACGACTCCGCGCCGTCTCCGGACGACGGGGAGGGTTCCACACGCGCGGGCGCCGCACCTGAACCGGCGGCGGAGGCGTCCGCGCCGGGGGTCTCCGTCGCCCCTACCGCCACGGTGATCAGCGGTGCGCCGACGGGCAGCTCCGTGCCTTCCTCGCCGAAGCGAGCGGTCACTACGCCGCCGTACGGGCAGGGCACTTCCACCATGGCCTTGGCCGTCTCGACCTCGACCACAGGCTGGTCGATCGCGACCACGTCGCCGACCGACACCAGCCAGCGGACGATCTCCGCCTCGGTGAGCCCTTCCCCGAGATCGGGAAGCTTGAATTCGAGCACCTGGGCCATCAGCTCGCCGCCTCCCACTGCAACCGCGCCACCGCGTCCAGCACACGGTCCACTCCCGGCAGATGATGCCGCTCCAGCATCGGCGGCGGGTACGGGATGTCGAAACCGGCGACCCGGAGCACCGGCGCCTCCAGGTGGTGGAAGCAGCGCTCGGTCACCCGGGCCGCGATCTCTCCACCGGGTCCGCCGAAGCCGGTCGACTCATGGACGACGACCGCCCGGCCGGTGCGCCGCACCGACGCGCAGACCGTCTCGTCGTCGAAAGGCACCAGGGAGCGCAGGTCGACGACCTCCAGGTCCCAGCCCTCCGCTGCGGCGGCCTCCGCCGCCTCCATGCACACCGGCACGGAAGGGCCGTAGGTGATGAGCGTGGCGCTGCGCCCGGAGCGGCGCACCACGGCACGCCCGATCGGTTCCACGGCGGCCGGCGCCTCCGGCGACCACTCCGCCTTGGACCAGTACAGCCGCTTGGGCTCGAGGAAGACGACGGGGTCGTCGGAGGCGATGGAGGCACGGAGCAGTCCGTACGCGTCCTCGACCGTGGCCGGAGTGACGACGTGCAGGCCCGGGGTCGCCATGTAGTACGCCTCGGACGAGTCGCTGTGGTGCTCGACTCCGCCGATCCCGCCGCCGTACGGCACCCGCACGGTGATCGGCATGGGCATGCCGCCCTTCGTGCGGTTGCGCATGCGGGCGACATGGCTGATGAGCTGCTCGAACGCCGGGTACGCAAAGGCGTCGAACTGCATTTCCACGACCGGCCGCAGTCCGTACATCGCCATGCCGACGGCGGTGCCGAGAATGCCCGCCTCGGCCAGCGGGGTGTCCGTGCACCGGTCCTCGCCGAACTCCTTGGCGAGCCCGTCCGTGACCCGGAAGACACCGCCGAGCGTGCCGACGTCCTCTCCCATGACATGGACGGTCGGGTCCTCGGCCATCGCGTCGCGCATCGCGCGCTGCAGGGCCTGGGCCATGGTTGCGGGCTTCACCGCGGCCGTGGTCATCGTGCCTCTTCCTCAGCGTCCAGCTCGGCCCGGAGCAGCGCGGCCTGCTCACGCAGCTGCGTGGTCTGCCGGGCGTAGACGTGCTCGAAAAGATCCATCGGGTTCAGCACCGGGTCGGTGTTCATCCGCTCCCGGAGATCGGCTGCCATGGTCTCCGCCGCCTCGGCAGCGGCCTGCCTGGTCCCGTCGTCGAGCAGCCCCCGCTCGGTCAGCTCCCGCTCCAGGAGCTGGATCGGGTCGTGCGCGCGCCAGGTCTCGACCTCGCTGTCCGCGCGGTAGCGGGTGGCGTCGTCCGCGTTGGTGTGGGCGTCCATGCGGTAGGTGACCGCCTCGATCAGGGTGGGTCCGCCACCGCGACGGGCGCGGGCAACGGCCTGGCCGAGCACTTCGTGCACCGCGACCGCGTCGTTGCCGTCGACGAGCCGGCCCGGCATGCCGTAACCGACGGCCTTGTGGGCGAGGGAGGGCGCAGCGGTCTGCTTGGCCAGCGGGACGGAGATCGCGAAGCCGTTGTTCTGTACGAGGAAGACCACCGGGGCGTTCCACACGGCGGCGAAGTTCAGGGCCTCGTGGAAGTCGCCCTCGCTGGTGCCGCCGTCTCCGATCATGGCCAGCGCCACGACGTCGTCGCCCTTGAGCCGGGCGGCGTGCGCGAGTCCCACCGCGTGGGGCAGCTGCGTGGCCAGGGGCGTGCACAGCGGCGCGACGCGGTGCTCGTGCGGGTCGTATCCGGTGTGCCAGTCGCCGCGGAGCAGTGTCAGGGCCTGGACCGGGTCCAGGCCGCGGGCCACGGCCGCGAGGGTGTCGCGGTAGCTCGGGAAGAGCCAGTCACGCTCCTCGAGCGCGAGCGCGGCACCGACCTCGCAGGCCTCCTGCCCGGTGCTCGAGGGGTAGACGGCGAGCCTGCCCTGCTTGGTGAGCGCGGTCGCCTGGGTGTTGTACCTGCGACCGCGCACCAGCTCCGCGTAGAGCCGGAGCAGCAGCTCAGGGTCGGCGGAGGCAGCGGCTTCCGTGCCGAGCACGCGGTACGGCTCGGGATCGGGGAGCAGCGGCGCAGGGTCGGTGCGGGGCTGCCACGCCGGGGGCGGTGTGGGCCGGTAGGCGGCGGCAGCGGAACCGGGCAGCTCCTGGACCGTCATGCTGCTCTTTCTCAACGCGAGCACCTCCTCGTGGGAGCGACGACGAAAGCGATGAAGAACACGGGTCGGCGGCGCACGTGTGTGTGGCGCGCCTCACCTACCGATTGTTCGGTCGTGGACGCATTTTGGCTACAGGCGCGGGCAGCCTGTGGACAAACGGTTCTCCACAGCATGAGATGGAGACAGGTCGTCCAAGCTAGGAAGGCGGGGGGACGTGGCAGCTGAACAAATGGCCGACGGTGGGGGCCGCACAGGGCAGACCCCGCCGCCGCGCCCACTGGACGCCATCGACCGCGACATCCTGCGCATGCTCCAGACGGACGGTCGCGCTTCCATACGCTCCGTCGCCGACCGGGTGCATGTGTCCCGCGCCAACGCGTACGCCCGGATCAACCGGCTGATCGACGACGGCGTGATCCGCGGGTTCAGCGCGCGGGTGAACCACGAGCGGGCCGGCCAGGGGGCCTCGGCCTACATCACCCTCAAGATCGTGCAGAACTCGTGGCGGACGGTCAGGGAACAACTGCAGGCGCTCCCCGGCGCCGCGCACATCGCGCTCGTCAGCGGGGACTTCGACGTCCTTCTGCTGGTGCACACGCCCGACAACCGCACCTTGCGGGAACTGGTCCTGACCAGGCTCCAGGCCATCCCGGAGGTGCTGTCGACCCGGACGCTGCTGGTGTTCGAGGAGACGGACCTCGATCCCGGCCCGGGCCCGGCCCACGGTTCTGCGGCGGCGGCGGACCAGGATACCGATCCGCTCTGACGGCCGGCCCGGGGAAACCTTCTGATGCCGCTCCCCCGTGCGGCCGGACGGATCAGGAGTCCGTGCGCAGCCCGTCGAACGCGATCTGCACGACGGTCTCCGCCACCTGGTCCGCGTCGTAGCCGCCGCCCGGGTGCGGGCGGTACCACTCGACCAGGGAGTTCACCATGCCGAAGAGCAGTCGCGTCGCCAGCCGGATGTCGACGTCGGCCCGCAGGTCGCCGTCCGCGGCGGCCGCCTTCAGCAGGTCCGCGACGCGCTGGTCGAACTCACGGCGACGCTCGAGCGCCCAGCGTTCGGTCTTCGTGTTCCCTCTGACCCGCAGCAGCAGTGTCACGTAGGGCAGTTCGGCCACCAGCACCTCGACCGTCCGCCGGGTGACGTACTCCACCCGCTCGATGGCGCGGCCATGCCGGGCGCCGTTCTCGTCGAGGATCGCGAACAAGGAGTCCAGCGCCCGACTGACGGCCCGGCGCAGCAGTTCCTCCTTGCCCGCGACGTGATGGTAGATCGACGATTTGGAGATGCCGGCCGCCTTGGACAGGTGCTCCATGGAAGTGCCGTCGTAGCCACGCTCGTTGAAGATCCGCACCGCGACGGTCAGCAGCGTTTCGGGCGTGTACGCGTCGCGCCTGGCTGTGGTCATCGGCCGTCCGCCTCGTCGTTGTCGGCGTGGGCGCGGCGTGCGGTGGCCAAGGACGGTGCGTACCGGCCGGTGGGGTAGCGCTCGTGAAGGGCGGCGAGCAGCGCACGCACCCGCTCGAAGCCGAGCTTCTCGCCCCACTCCAGCGGTCCGGCCGGGTAGTTGACTCCGAGCTTCATCGCGGTGTCGATGTCCGGGCCGGAAGCGACACCGCGGTCGACGGCGTCGGCTGCCAAGTCCGCCAGCATCGCCACCGTACGGGCGACGATCATGCCCGGTACGTCCCCGATCAGCGAGACTTCCTTGCCGATGGCCTGGAAGAGGCCGACGGCCTCCTCCACCGCGCCGGGCATGTTCCTGAGCGTGCTCTCGGACGTGGAAAGGGCGATGCGCGTCGCCTTCTCGTAGTCCAGGGCGAGGTCGAAGTACACGATCCCGTCGTCGAACTCGAACGACGTCTCCCCGTCCACCAGACCGAGTTCCGCGCCGCCAGGGAGGGATATGCAGCCGTCGCCCTCCCTGCGGTGGACGGTGATGCCGGCCCGCTCGACAAGTTCCGCCAATGGCTCCGCGGGTCCGAGATCGCCTTGCACGACCACGCTCGTGGGAGCCGCGGCGGGCGGCTGAGTCTGCGGCCGGGGGCGCTCGGCGCCTTGTGCGTACGAGAACCAGCCGTGCCCGGACTTGCGGCCCTGGCGGCCCGACTCGACGAGCCGGCGCTGCGCCAGTGACGGCGTGAACTTCGGGCTCTGGAAGAAGGAGTCCCAGACGGAACGGGTGACCGCTTCATTGACGTCCTGGCCGATCAGATCGGTCAGCTCGAACGCCCCCATCCGGAAACCGCCGCACTCGCGCAGCACCGCGTCGATGGTCGCCGGGTCGGCGCCACGCTCCTCGTGGACCGCGAACGCCTCCGCATAGAAGGGGCGCGCGATGCGGTTGACGATAAAGCCGGGCGTGTCCGCGCAGCGCACGGGAGTCTTGCCCCAGGCGGTGACGGTGGCCAGGGCCCGTTCGGCCGCCGCCTCGTCGGTGGCGTGGCCGCTGACGACCTCGACGAGGGGGAGGAGAGGCGCCGGGTTGAAGAAGTGCAGGCCGACGAAGCGGCCGGGCCTGCGCAGCATGCCGGCGACGGCCGTGACGGAGAGAGAAGAGGTGTTGGTGGCGAGGAGGCAGTCGTCGGCGACGGTCTTCTCCAGCGCCGTGAACAGTTCCTGCTTCACCGGGAGCTGTTCCAGTACGGCCTCGACGACGAGTGCCGCGTCGGCGAGCTCCGAGATGTCCGTGGCGGGGAGCAGCCGGCCGCGGGCGTCGTCCCGCTCCGCGGGCGTCATCCGCCCCTTCTCGACGAGCCGGTCCAGGCGCCCGCCGATCGTCTCCGCGGCCTCCTGGGCCCGGCCGGGAACGGCGTCATGGAGGCGAACGGGATGGCCTGCGACCAGGGCCACCTGCGCGATCCCCTGGCCCATGGTTCCGGTGCCGACGACGGCGACGGTGCGGTTCGTGCCGATTGCGGTCGTGGAGTCGATGGCGGTCATGGAGGCGATCCTCCCCGATGAGTTGTCCACAGGTTCGACAGGCCCCCTTGTACCGACCGATCGTTCGGTTACTCTAACTCTGTCATCACTCCCCTGCCCAGCTCGACGAGGAGTTGGTCCGCATGCAGCTGACCGAGACCCACCGGCCCACGCTCGACCAGGCCCTCGAGGCGATCCGCACGCGGGCGTACTGGTCTCCGCACCCCGAGCACCCCAAGGCCTACGGCGAAAGCGCACCCGCCGACGGCCTGGCCGCCTTCGAGGCGCTTCGGGGCTCCCGTTTCGACCTGGACCAGCCGGGCACCGACGGCTGGACCGGCAGTGAGGTCTCTCCGTACGGACCGGAGCTGGGCATCGAATATCCGCACCCGGACCTGGATGTGCTGCTCCCCGCGATGCGCGCCGGGATGGCGGGCTGGCGCGAGGCCGGCCCCGAGAAGCGAGCCCTCGTCTGCCTGGAGATCCTCTCCCGGATCAGCGCCCGCACCCATGAGTTCGCGCACGCGGTGATGCACACCAGCGGACAGGCCTTCATGATGGCGTTCCAGGCCGGCGGCCCGCACGCCCAGGACCGCGGCCTCGAGGCCGTGGCCTACGCGTACGCGGAGCAGACCCGCACCCCCGCCGCCGCGGACTGGTCCAAGCCCCAGGGCAAGCGCGACCCGTTGCAGCTTCGGAAGACGTTCACGACCGCCGGACGCGGCATCGCGCTGGTGATCGGCTGCAACACCTTCCCGACGTGGAACGGCTACCCGGGCCTCTTCGCCTCCCTGGCCACGGGCAACCCGGTCTTGGTGAAGCCTCATCCCCGTGCCGTGCTCCCGCTGGCCCTCACCGTGAAGGTGGCCCGCGAGGTGCTCGCGGAGGCCGGCTTCGACCCGAACCTGGTCTGCCTCGCCGTCGATCGTCCGGACGAGGGCATCGCGAAGACCCTCGCGACGCGCCCCGAAATCAAGATCATCGACTACACGGGCTCCACCGCCTTCGGCGACTGGCTGGAGGCCAACGCCCGTCAGGCGCAGGTCTACACGGAGAAGGCCGGCGTCAACACTATCGTCATCGACTCCACCGACGACTACAAGGGAATGCTGTCCAACCTGGCCTTCTCGCTGTCGCTGTACAGCGGCCAGATGTGCACCACCCCGCAGAACGTCCTGATCCCGAGGGACGGCATCGCCACCGAGTCGGGCCCCAAGAGCTACGAAGAGGTCGCCTCCGACCTGGCGGCCGCCGTGGGCGGTCTGCTCGGCGACGACGCCCGGGCGAACGCGCTGCTGGGCGCCCTGGTCAACCCCGATGTGAAGGCGCGGCTCGAGGCGGCGGCCGACCTGGGCGAGGTGGCTCTCGAGTCGCGCGAGGTTCCCAACCCCGACTTCCCGGGCGCGACGGTACGGACCCCGGTGATCGTCAAGCTCGACGGCGCCCGTAAGTACTGGGAGTCCGCGGACAACGAGCCCGCGTATCTCTCCGAGTGCTTCGGCCCGGTCTCCTTCGTGGTGGCCGTGGACTCCACGGCCGACGCCCTGGACCTTCTGCGCCGCACGGTCCGCGAGAAGGGTGCGATGACGGTCGGGGCGTACACGACGTCCGCGGAGACGGAGCGCGCGATCGAGGACGTCTGTTTGGAGGAGTCGGCGCAGCTCTCGTTGAACCTGACCGGCGGGGTGTACGTCAACCAGACCGCCGCTTTCTCCGACTTCCACGGCTCCGGCGGCAACCCCGCCGCGAACGCGGCCCTGTGCGACGCCGCGTTCGTCGCCAACCGCTTCCGTGTGGTGGAGGTCCGCCGCCAGGCCTGACACGCGGGGGACTGCGGGGCACGCGCCTCCGCAGTCCCCCAGGGCGGGGCAGTGCTCCACCACACAGGCCGGTCCGGCGGACAGGTCGCCCTGACGCCCTGAGTCCTCGCTCCGGGTTCTCAGACGGAAGCCGCGCTCATTCTCGCGGAGCCGGCACGTCGGCGTACCGCTGCACCCAGGCATGCATCGCGATGGCCGCCGCCGCGCCCGCGTTGATGGACCGCGTCGAGCCGAACTGCGCGATCGAGCACACCACGGACGCGTGCTTGCGGGCCTCCTCGGTGAGTCCGGGGCCCTCCTGACCGAAGAGAAGCACGCACCGGCGCGGCAGCTCCGTCCGCTCGATCGGCACGGCCCCCGGCAGATTGTCGATCCCGATGATCGGCAGGTCCTCGGCGGTCGCCCACTCGGTCAGCGAGGCCGTGTCCGGATGATGCCGCACATGCTGGTACCGGTCGGTGACCATCGCGCCGCGCCTGTTCCAGCGCCGGCGTCCGACGATGTGGATCTCCCTGGCCAGGAACGCGTTGGCAGTGCGCACCACTGAGCCGATGTTGAAGTCGTGGCCCCAGTTCTCCACGGCCACATGGAACCCGTGCCTGCGGGTGTCCAGGTCGGCGACGATCGCCTCGCGTGTCCAGTAGCGATACCGGTCCACGACGTTGCGCCGGTCGCCCGCGGCCAGCAGCTCGGGGTCGTAGCGCTCGTCCTGCGGCCAGGGCAGCGGGTGGGGGCCGACGCCGATCTCGGGGGCGTAGCCCTCGTCGTACTGCAGCGGTTCTTCGGTGGTGCTCACCCGACGAGCGTACGGGGCTGTTCCTCGCTTCTGCGCCGCAGCTGGGACGGAATGGCGCTGCCGGCCAGCAGCCGGTCCCGTCTGCGCACCACCACGGCACCCAGGCCGACCAGGAAGCCGGTCGGCAGGAAAACGGCATCAGCCGCGATCATCGCCAGTGAGAAGAACGGCAGCCCGAGCAGTACGGCGATGCCGGCGTGCTCGAGCATCATGATCACCAACAGCACGTTCTTGACGCGCCGGTTGAACAGGGTGAAGGGGAAGGCCACCTGCACGATGACGGTGCCGTAGGTGAGCAACATGACCACCACCCCGCCGGACGCGAGGAGCCCGGAGAGCGCCGGCCAGGGAGCGAAGTAGTCCAGCTTGAGCGGGTAGTACAGGGCGGTGCCGTCCTGCCAGCGTGAACCCTGGATCTTGTACCAGCCGGCGGTCGCGTAGATCACGCAGACCTCGGCCATGATCACGGCGAGTGCGGCGTTGTGCACGAGGTTGGCCAGGACGTCCAGCAAAGTGCGGGGCTCGCTGTCCGGCGCGTAGCGGTTCAGGGCCCACCACAGGCCCTGTGCCGTCCACACGCCCCACCACAGAACCATGATCCATGATTCCCCGCCGGCTCTGCCCACGATCGTTTCCACGAAGAGCATGGCGCCCAGCACGGACCACAGGACCGGGCCCGTACGGTCCCTCGCGGAAGGGCGTGCCGCACGCCGCGCGTCCAGGGACCAGACCTGCGCGCAGCGCGTCATCACCAGGTAGACGGCCATGAGGTGAACGACGTTGTCGCCGCCGTCGCCCACGAAGATCGACCGGTTCTGCAGGGACAGCACACCGATCATGAACAGAACGGACACGGCGCGGGTACGCCAGCCGAGCACCATGAGCAGGCTGGACAGCACACCGACGCCGTAGACGAGTTCGAACCACAGGGCGCTGTCGGACCACAGGAGCGCGCTGAACGCGTCGTTGTCCGCGATCAGCTCCTTGCCCATTTCCCAGCTCCACGGACCGTCGGGTCCGTAGAGGTCGTGCCGGTGAGGGAACTCGGTCAGCAGGAACAGCAGCCACGTCGCACCGAACCCGATCCGGACGACGGCGCTCTGGTACGGGCCGAGTGCCGTAGCGGTGACGCGCTGAACGGCGCGGGCGAGCCTGCGCTCCTGGGCCTGCTTCACCGCGCCGCCTCCGTCCCGCCGGTGGCGCGCTCCTTGTTCTCGGCGCCTCCGGGCAGATCCGCCGGGGTGACCGTCCACCACGGGAGCTCCCGGTGGACGGGCCGGGTGTCGATCTTCTCGTCGCTCCACCGAGGGGCTTCGATCAATATCGTCGAGGCGCGGAGCTGGATGCGTTCGACGCGACCCCCGAGGTCGTGCGGCTCGAGGCGCAGCATGACGATGCGGCGGATGTAGCTCTCCGAGAGCCGGCCGCGGAGGCCGTTGGGACTGTCACCGGTGTCGTGGGAGCCCACGTAGAAGTCCCAGGCCCGGCGGAGCTGGTTCTGGTGGACGTGGCTGGGAAGCGGGTTGCCGCGGATCTCCGCACCGTCCTCCGCTGACAGATCGATCCAGTCGCTGGTGCGGCGACTGCCGTCGTCGGCCGTGTACTGGGCACGCACCTGAACGGCGATGTTCTGCTGAAGCGGGTTTGGGGCGAAGAGTTTCCAGTTCTGCTCGAACTCGGGATAGACCCAGAAGTCCACCAGTTCGCCGTGCTGCTTCGTCACGGTGTTGGACGGGGCCACGTGGAGGAAGACCATCGCCAGGTGGGTGCAGGCCACCGCCGCGATCAGCGCGAGCGAGAGGGCTGCCGCCACCTGGTACGGGAGGGACAGCCCGACCATTCCTCGGCCGGAGCCGACCGGCCCGGACGGAGCCGGGTCGGCACCGGAGGAGTCGGCAGGATCCTGCGGACCGGGAGGGTCCACGGGGCCTGCGGGAGGGGGAACATGCACGTGGCCTGCGGTGATGTAGGGAGGAGGCTGGAGCCGGGCTATCGGCCAGCTCTCGTGGCGATCGTCCGGACGGCCGCCTTCCGGCTGTCGGGCGAGGGGAAGCGGAGGCGATTCGGCACCCGGAAAACCGGTGCCTTTGCCTTCCTCGTCCTGGTAGGAGTCCATCCCCGCCCCGATCCCCGCCGGTC
This sequence comes from Streptomyces sp. WAC00040, assembly GCF_056835925.1. Lineage (NCBI taxonomy): Bacteria > Bacillati > Actinomycetota > Actinomycetes > Kitasatosporales > Streptomycetaceae > Streptomyces > Streptomyces sp. WAC00040. The sequence continues at coordinate 1,752,110 of NZ_JAKQZE010000001.1, read as the reverse complement.
ACCTCGGTCATCCACAGGGGTGACACCCTACGGGCCATCGCCCGACCATTGAAGCCGATGAATCGAACGACCGGTCGGTCGGGGGTTCGGGCCGGGTCGGCCACGGCCTCCGTCTGTACAACGCCACCAAGACACTGGGCACCGGCCGCAGCGACACCAAGGAAATCTTCGACGTCGACCCCGGTTCCGCGCCGACTCGCGCCGCGATGACCACGCCCGCCACGCCCCCCTCGACCGACAGGGTCCTCAGGGTCCTCCCGGGCCCCGCGCCCATTCCCTTCCCGCCCGGCCTGACCTATCTTGACGATCCGTCAGATACGGCGGGTCGTTGGAAGGAGCGGGCAGTGGACTTCACCTTCACCGAGGAACACCTGGCGGCGGCGGAGGCGGCGAAGGCCGTGTTCTCGGCAGTGGCGCCGGACGCGGTACCGAGCCCCGCGATGACCGCCGGTGCGGTCGCCGAGGACTTCGACCGTGGGCTGTGGGCACAGCTTGCCGATTCCGGTCTGCTGGGGCTGATGCTGTCGCCGGAGCACGACGGCGCCGGTCTCGACCCCATCGCGCTCTGCCTGGTACTGCGCGAGTCGGCCAAGGTACTGGCACGCGTGCCGCTGCTGGAGACGAGCGCCGTCGCCATGGCCGTGGAGCGCCACGGCAGTGCCGAGCTCTGCGAAGAGGTTCTGCCCCGCGTCGGAAGCGGCGGCCTGGTACTCACGGCCGGAGCCAGCGGCCGCACCGGCCACGATGCCGCCGAACTCGCCGTCACCGCACACCGTGAGGCCGGGCCGGCGGGCGGCTGGATCCTCGACGGGGCGCAGACCACGGTGCCCTGGGCACAGTGCGCGGACCTTGTCGCCGTCCCCGCCCACACGAGCGGCGGCAGTACGGTTCTCGCCCTCGTCCCGCGAATCCACGACGGCCTCACCCTGGCCGAGCAGATCTCCACCAACGGCGAGCGCCTGGCGGAGGTCCGCCTCGACGGGGTGCGGATCGACGAACACCGTCTGATCGACGACAAGCAGGCATGGGAGTTTCTCCGCGGCCTTCTCGCCACGGGCACCTGCGCCCTGGCGCTCGGTCTCGGGGAGCACGTGCTTGCCATGACCGGTGAATACACCGGCAGGCGCGAGCAGTTCGGCTTCCCTGTGGCCACTTTCCAGGCCGTGGCCGTTCAGGCCGCCGACCGGTACATCGACCTGCGCGCCATGGAGGCCACCCTCTGGCAGGCCGCCTGGCGGATCGGCACCGACTCCGGCGGAGCGCTGCCACCCGCGGGGGACATCGCGGTGGCCAAGATCTGGGCGTCGGAAGGGGTGAGGCGCGTGGTGCAGACCGCTCAGCATCTGCACGGCGGGTTCGGCGCCGACGTCGACTATCCGCTCCACCGATACCACGCCTGGGCAAAGCAGCTCGAGCTCTCACTCGGTCCCGCCGCCGCCCATGAGGAGGCTCTGGGCGACCTTCTTGCCGCCCACCTGCTCGACTAGGCTGCCCCGGCGCCGACGGACCGCGTGTCCGCCGGGCCGCGGGCGGTCAGAGCACGAAGGCGGGGCTGCCGTTCTCGGTGACCATGGGGCGTCCCGCCCCGTCCCAGGCGAGCATGCCCCCGTCGATGTTCACCGCGTCGAGGCCCTGCTGCACCAGATACTGAGTGACCTGCGCGGAGCGACCACCGACCCGGCACATCACAAAGGCACGGCGCCCGTCGGCCAGCGCTTCCGTCACCTGTCCGAACCGGGCCACGAAGTCGCTCATCGGCACGTGCAGCGCGCCTTCGACATGCCCGGCAGCCCACTCATCGGCCTCCCTGACGTCCAGCACCAGGGCGTCGTCCGGTACCGCCGCGGCTTCCACGGAGGGCAACGGGGCGAAGTTCATGGGTGATGCCTTCTCTCTTATGTGTGGTGCCGGCCCCGTACCGCAGCGGTCCGGTGCGGGATCCCGACTGCCGAGGGCTCCGGAAAACCTACTGCACGAGCGCGGCCAGCTCGGCCTCACGCTCGGCCACCTGCGCCAGAAGCTGCTCGGCGATCTCCTCCAGCAGCCGGTCCGGATCGTCGGGCGCCATCCGCAGCATCGCGCCGATCGCGCTCTCCTCCAGCTCACGGGCGACCACGGTCAGCAGCTCCTTGCGCTGCGCCAGCCACTCGAGCCGGGCGTAGAGCTCCTCGCGCTCACTGGGCCGCGGGGCGGTCGGCGCGGGGCCCGCGGCCCATTCCTCCGCCAGCTCCCTCAGCTTCGCCGCGTCCCCGAGACCGTAGGCGGCGTTCACGCGCGCGATGAACTCGTCGCGCCGCGCCCGCTCCGTCTCGTCCTGCGCCAGGTCCGGGTGCGCCTTGCGGGCCAGCTCGCGGTAGAGCTTGCGTGCCTCCTCGCTCGGCCGGACCCGCTTCGGCGCCTGCACGGGCTGATCGGTGAGCATCGCCGCGGCCTCGGGGGAGAGGCCGTCGGAGTCCATCCAGCCGTGGAACAGCTCGTCGACGCCGGGCATCGGAAGCACCAGGGCGCGTGCCTCCTGCGCCTTCCTCAGATCCTCCGGATCGCCGCTGCGCGCCGCCCGGGCTTCCGCGATCTGCGCGTCGAGCTCGTCCAGCCGCGCGTACATCGGTCCGAGCTTCTGGTGATGCAGCCGCGAGAAGTTCTCCACTTCCACCCGGAACGTCTCCACCGCGATCTCGAACTCGATCAGCGCGTGCTCCGCCGCCCCCACTGCCTTCGCCAGCCGCGCCTCGGGCCGGTCCTGCTCGGCAGTCTGTGCGGCATCCTGCACGGACTGGTCGTCGTCGTTGTGGGTCGTCGGTCCCCCGGCGGCATCCTGAGTCACCGCTCCAGCCTACGGGCGTGGCCGACCGCGTTGTCACACACCCAGCTCAGCGGCTGTCCGGCCACTCTTGATGGCCGTCAGCAGGTCCGCGTGGTCCGCTTCCGTACGGTCCGCGTACGTCACGGCGAACGCGGCGACCGCCTCGTCGAGCTCCTCGCTCTTGCCGCAGTAACCGGCAAGCAGCCGCGGATCCGCACTGTGGGCGTGGGCACGGGCGAGCAGCGCCCCCGTCATCCGGCCGTAGTCGTCGAGCTGGTCGGGGGTGAGAGCCGCGGGGTCGACACTGCCCTTGCGGTTCCTGAACTGCCGCACCTGGAAGGGGCGACCCTCCACCGTCGTCCAGCCCAGCAAGCTGTCACTGACGACCTGCATCCGCTTCTGTCCCTGCACCACCCGGCGTCCCTCGTGCTCCGGGTCCGGCGCCGGGAGGCCGACGGACGCCAGGTGCGGGAGGAGCGCGGAGGCACGGGCCTCCTTCACCTGGAGCACCAGCGGATCGCCGCGGTGGTCGAGGAGGAGCACCACATACGAGCGCGTCCCTACGCTCCCGGTCCCCACGACACGGAAGGCCACGTCGTGGATCGCGTAGCGAGCGAGCAGCGGACGACGGTCTTCCGCGACGGTGGTCAGATACTCCCCGAGCGAGCCCGCGACCGCTGCCGCCTCCTCGTCCGACACGCGGCGCAGGACCGGCGGAGCGTCCACGAAGCGCCGCCCACCGGCCTCGTCGCCCTCTCCTACGACCTCGGTCGACCTGGCCGCGAAGCGCGCACTCGTGTTGTTGCGGGCCTTTGCCGCGACCCGCTCCAGCGTGCCCAGAAGATCCCGCGCGTCCGTGTGCGAGACGAGTTCCTCGTCGGCGATGGCGTTCCACGCGTCCATGGCCGGCAGCTTGGCCAGCAACCGCATGGTTCGGCGATAGGCACCCACGGCGTCGAAGGCCGCCGCGCGGCAGGAGTCCTCGCTTCCGCCCGCGACCCGCCCGGCCAGCACCAGGGACACCGCCAGTCGCTTGAGGTCCCACTCCCACGGGCCGACGACGGTCTCGTCGAAGTCGTTGAGGTCCATCACGAGCCTGCCGCGGGCGTCTGCGTAGAGGCCGAAGTTCGCGGCGTGCGCATCACCACATATCTGTGCGCCGATACCCGTGACGGGAGTTCCCACCAGATCGTGGGCCATCAGGCCCGCCGCGCCCCGCAGGAAGGCGAACGGGGTGGCCGCCATCCGTCCCACCCGTATCGGAGTGAGCTCCGGCACACGTCCGCGGCTCGACTCCTCCACCGCCTGCAAGGCGTCGGGACGCCCCGACGGAGACCGAAGCCCGTCGTGCGAGGACCGTGGCACTTTCTTACGAAGCGCCTTGCCGGCGTCCTTCGGAGATGTCACGTCGGCCGACGCCTTGCGCGGCGCGAAGCCCGGCACCACGGGGATACGCGGACGCGCCACCCCGCCGGAGCCGCCGGTGGCTCGGCCACGACTCTCCCCACCGGACCCGGTCCGCCCCTCCGACACCGTCGCCATGGTTTCGCTCATGCCCGCGGCCTCCCCCGGCGACGTGCGCCATCAACATCAAGTGCCCTGACGGTACCGCCGGGTCCCGACGGCCGTCTGCCCCTGTGGAAAACCCCCGTACAGGCCGAGCCATCAGGGAGAGTCGACATCCGAATCAGTTGCCGGGCCGCGGACGTTCCACGTGAAACATCAATGGAGCCCGGCGTATCGACGCACGCGTCACAGCCCGCACCGAGGCATGAGAAAAGGGCCCCCACCGGTACTTTCGTCCGGTGGAGACCCTTCTCCGCTGTGCGCGAGGGGGGAGTTGAACCCCCACGCCCTTTCGGGCACTGGAACCTGAATCCAGCGCGTCTGCCTATTCCGCCACCCGCGCATTGGGTGTTGTGCTCGAGTGCCTCACCTGTTCGGTGCGACCCCCTGGCGACATGCAGAAGATTAGCACGCTGCACAGGGTGGATTCACATCCGTTTGTTTGGGTGGCCCAGGGAACGAACAGGGAACGAAGCGAGCGGTCGGGGAACGAACGGCGGCGCCCCCCACTCCTCCTGTATGCATCCCGGGTGCGGGACACTGTCAGGAGGCCGCCTCTACGATCCGGTGTGAGAGGTGACACTCATCGACGGGGTAGACAAGGGGAACCAGCCGATTTCCCGACGCGTGGATACGATCAGTAAGCAGTACGAGGACGACAGCAACGGAGGAGGTGCCCCATGGGAGTCCTGAAGCGTTTCGAGCAGCGACTCGAAGGTCTGGTCAACGGCACCTTCGCCAAGGTGTTCAAGTCCGAGGTCCAGCCTGTCGAGATCGCGGGCGCCCTCCAGCGGGAGTGCGACAACAACGCGACGATCTGGAACCGCGAGCGGACCGTCGTCCCCAACGACTTCATCGTCGAGCTCAGCGCGCCCGACTTCGAGCGCCTGAGCCCGTACTCGGGCCAGCTCGGCGACGAGCTCTCCGGCCTGGTCCGTGACTACGCCAAGCAGCAGCGCTACACCTTCATGGGCCCGATCAAGGTCCACCTGGAGAAGGCGGACGACCTCGACACGGGTCTGTACCGGGTACGCAGCCGCACTTTGGCTTCGAGTACGTCACAGGCGCCCGGAGGACGGCCCGCCGGAGGCCCCCAGGCAGTGGCCGGCCCCGCCGGCGGCTACGGTTACCCTCCGGCCAGTGCTCCTCCGATGCCGGCCGCACCACCTCCCGGCATGTCCGCGGGTCCGCGTCCCGGCCCCGCTGCGGGCCAGCGCGCAGCCGGCCCGGGCGCCATGCCGAACACACAAGTACGACGCTGGATCGAGATCAATGGCACACGCCATCAGATCTCCCGCCCGACGCTGGTGCTGGGTCGCAGCACCGACGCCGATGTGCGGATCGACGACCCCGGCGTATCGCGCCGGCACTGTGAGATCCGGACCGGAACGCCCTCGACGATCCAGGATCTCGGGTCCACCAACGGCATCGTGGTGGACGGGCAGCACACCACCCGCGCTACGCTCCGCGACGGCTCGCGGATCGTCGTGGGCAGCACCACCATCGTTTACCGGCAAGCCGAAGGGTGAAGCGGGGGCAATGTCAGAGCTGACCCTGACGGTCATGCGGCTAGGTTTCCTGGCCGTTCTGTGGCTGTTCGTCATCGTGGCCGTCCAGGTCATTCGCAGCGATCTGTTCGGTACGCGGGTGACGCAGCGCGGTTCGCGCCGCGGCGCCGACGCGCGTCCGCAGCAGCCGCGCCAGAACGCGGCGCCGCCGCAGCAGCGCCAACAGGCCGGCGGCCGCCAGCGGCGCGGAGCGCCGACGAAGCTGGTCGTGTCCGAAGGCACACTCACCGGCACCACCGTCGCCCTCCAGGGCCAGACCATCACCCTGGGCCGGGCGCACGACTCCACGATCGTGCTGGACGACGACTACGCGTCCAGCAGGCATGCCAGGATCTACCCGGACCGTGACGGCCAGTGGATCGTCGAGGATCTCGGGTCCACCAACGGCACATATCTCGACCGGACCCGACTCACCACCCCGACACCGATTCCGCTGGGCGCGCCGATCCGCATCGGCAAGACCGTCATCGAGCTGCGGAAGTAGTACGACAATGAGCGAGCGGAGCGAGCGAGCCGCAGCGGTCCCCACCGGCGACCGGCACGGGCTCCCGACCGGAGGGTGGGCAGTGTGGCTCGAGACCGGCTGGCGCGACAGTCGACCGGCGAGCCGACGGGTGAGGTGCGCATGAGTCTTTCTCTGCGTTTCGCCGCCGGATCGCACAAAGGCATGATCCGCGAGGGCAACGAGGACTCCGGTTACGCCGGCCCCCGTCTGCTGGCCATCGCCGACGGCATGGGTGGCCAGGCGGCCGGCGAGGTCGCCTCCTCCGAGGTCATCTCCACGCTCGTCACCCTCGACGACGACGTGCCCGGCTCCGACATCCTCACCTCGCTGGGCACCGCCGTTCAGCGTGCCAACGACCAGCTCCGGATGATGGTCGAGGAGGACCCGCAGCTCGAGGGCATGGGCACCACGCTCACCGCCCTGCTGTGGACCGGCCAGCGTCTCGGCCTCGTCCACGTCGGCGACTCCCGCGCGTACCTTCTGCGCGACGGCGTGCTCACTCAGATCACACAGGACCACACCTGGGTGCAGCGGCTCGTGGACGAGGGCCGGATCACCGAAGAGGAAGCCACCACCCACCCGCAGCGCTCTCTGCTGATGCGGGCGCTCGGCAGCGGCGACCACGTGGAGCCCGATCTCTCCATCCGCGAGGTCCGCGCCGGTGACCGCTATCTGATCTGCTCCGACGGGCTGTCCGGCGTCGTCTCCCACCAGACCATGGAGGAGACGCTCGCCAGCTACCAGGGCCCGCAGGAGACGGTCCAAGACCTGATTCAGCTCGCTCTGCGCGGCGGCGGTCCCGACAACATCACCTGCATCGTCGCCGACGTCCTCGACACCGACTCGGGCGACACCCTGGCCGGGCAGCTGAGCGACACCCCCGTCGTCGTCGGCGCGGTCGCCGAGAACCAGCACCAGCTGAACGACGGCGGCGCCATGCAGACGCCGGCCGGCCGTGCCGCCGGCCTGGGACGTCCCTCGGCACCGGAGGCCCCGGGCGGGAGTTTCGGCCCGCCCGGATCGGGCGACGGCGGCTACGGCGGCATGCCCCCGGAGGGCAGCTTCGGCGCCTACACGGACGACGACTTCGTCAAGCGCGGCGGACGCAAGTGGCTGAAGCGCTCGCTGTACACCGTTCTCGCCCTGGCGGTCGTCGGCGGCGGTCTGTACGGCGGCTACCGCTGGACCCAGACCCAGTACTACGTCGGCACCAAGGGCGAGCACGTGGCCCTGTACCGCGGTATCAGCCAGGATCTCGCCTGGCTGTCGCTCTCGGAGGTCGAGAAGGACCATCCCGAGATCGAACTCAAGTACCTACCGCCCTACCAGCGCAAGCAGGTCGAAGCGACGATCACCGAGGACAGCCTCGTCACGGCCCGCGCGAAGATCGACGAGCTCGCCAAGCAGGCAGGCGCCTGCAAGAAGAACGAGGAGCGCCGCGAGGCGGCCGATCGCGCGAGCACCCCGCCTCCGGGCGAGGGCGAGGCCGGCGGCACCGCCGGGACGCCCACCACCCAGGGCGCACAGACCAAGCCGACCGCAGCCTCTCCCTCCCCGGGTCCCACCCTCTCGGAGGAGGAGCAGAAGCTGGCCTCGAACTGCGGCAAGCAGTAATCGTCCGTAGGGGGCCTTCTCCACCATGAGCGTTGTCACCAACACGACCACGATCGGCGCGATCGACGCACCGAGCCGGCGGAACACCGAGCTGATGCTGCTCGGTTTCGCCGTGGCCATCCCGGTGTTCGCCTACATCAACGTCGGCCTCGCCCTCGACGGCGAGCTGCCGGCGGGCGTCCTCGGTTACGGCCTCGGCCTCGGCCTGCTCGCGGGCGTGGCCCACCTCGTGGTGCGCCGGTTCGCCAGGTACGCCGATCCGCTGATGCTGCCGCTGGCGACACTGCTGAACGGTCTCGGCCTGGTCCTCATCTGGCGGCTGGACCAGTCTCCCCGGCTGCTCGCGCGCAGCGACTTCGCCCCACAGGCGACGAACCAGCTGATGTACTCGGCACTCGGCATCGCGCTGTTCGTCGGCGTGCTGCTGGTCATGAAGGACCACCGCGTCCTGCAGCGCTTCACGTACATCTCGATGGCGGTCTCCATCGTCCTGCTGCTGCTGCCGCTCGTCCCGGGGCTCGGCGCGGACGTCTTCGGTGCCAAGATCTGGATCCGGGTGGGCGGCTTCTCCATCCAGCCCGGTGAGTTCGCGAAGATCGTGATCGCGGTGTTCTTCTCCGGCTACCTGATGGTGAAGCGTGACGCGCTCGCCCTCGCCAGCCGCCGGTTCATGGGGCTCTACCTTCCTCGCGGTCGTGACCTCGGCCCGATCCTCACCATCTGGGCGATGAGCCTGCTGATCCTGGTCTTCGAGAACGACCTCGGCACCTCGCTGCTGTTCTTCGGCATGTTCGTGATCATGCTGTACGTCGCCACCGAGCGGACCAGCTGGATCGTCATGGGTCTGCTGATGTCCGCGGGCGGAGCCGTCGTCGTCTCCTCGTTCGCCAGCCATGTCCAGTCCCGTGTGGCGGCGTGGCTCGACCCGTTCGGATGCCTGGAGACGGCTCCCGAAGGCTCGAACATGCTGAACGCCTGCGACCAGATGACCCAGGTGCTGATGTCGTTCGGCGCCGGCGGAACGCTGGGTACCGGCTGGGGACAGGGCAACTCCGACCTGATCGCATTCGCCGCCAACTCCGACTTCATCTTCGCCACCGTCGGTGAAGAGCTCGGCCTGGCGGGCGTGATGGCGTTCCTGCTGCTGTACGGACTCATCATCGAGCGCGGTGTCCGCACCGCCCTCGCCGCGCGCGACCCGTTCGGAAAGCTCTTCGCGATCGGCCTTTCCGGCGCGTTCGCACTCCAGGTCTTCGTGGTCGCGGGTGGTGTGATGGGCCTCATCCCGCTGACCGGTATGACGATGCCGTTCCTCGCGGCCGGTGGTTCGTCCGTCATCGCCAACTGGGCGCTGATCGGCATCCTGATCCGTATCAGCGACACCGCGCGGCGCCCCGCGCCTTCCCCCGCCCCGTCCCCTGACGCCGAGATGACCCAGGTGGTCCGACCGTGAACAAGCCTCTGCGCCGGATCGCGATCTTCTGCGGAATCCTGGTCCTCGCCCTGATGATCCGGGACAACTGGCTCCAGTACGTCCGGGCCGACGAGCTCAACGCGAACAAGTACAACAAGCGCGTCGAGATCGAGCGCTACGCGCACGAACGCGGCAACATCATCGTCGACGGCAAGTCGATCACCGGCTCCGTCGAGACGGACGACAACTACTACAAGTACAAGCGGACCTACACCAACGGGCCCATGTGGGCTCCCGTGACCGGTTACGCCTCACAGGTCTTCGGCGCCAACCAGCTCGAGAAGCTCGAGGACGGCATCCTCAGCGGCAATTCGGACCAGCTCTTCTTCGACCGCACGATGGCGATGTTCACCGGCGACAAGAAGAAGGGCGGCAACGCCGTCACCACCCTCAGCGGGAAGGCTCAGGAAGCGGCCTACAAGGGACTCGGCGACAAGAAGGGGGCCGTCGCGGCGATCGACCCGAAGACCGGCAAGATCCTCGCCCTCGCCTCCACCCCGTCGTACGACCCCTCCTCCTTCGCCGGCCGTCTGGAGAAGGACGGGAAGGCGTGGACGGCGCTGACCAACGATCCTGACAAGCCGATGCTCAACCGCGCGCTGCGCGAGACGTACCCTCCGGGCTCCACGTTCAAGGTGCTCACGGCCGCCGCCGCACTCGAACACGGTGCGGTCAAGGACATCAACGCGCCCACGGACACCCCCGAGCCGTACATCCTCCCCGGCACCCGCACCCCCATGGTCAACCACGCCAGCGGCTGCGAGAACGCCACTTTGAACAGGGCCATGGAGGTCTCCTGCAACTCCGTCTTCGCCAAGCTGGGCGATGACGTGAGCCGCGACAAGATGGTCGAGATGGCGGAGAAGTTCGGCTTCAACAACACGGAGATCGACACCCCGATCCGTGCCGCCGCCTCCGTCTACGACAAGAAGATGAGCCGGGACGGCAACGCGCAGTCCTCCATCGGCCAGTTCAACACCGCCGCCACCCCGCTCCAGATGGCGATGGTCACCGCGGCGATCGCCAACGACGGCAGGCTGATGAAGCCGTACATGGTCGACAAGCTGGTCTCCCCCGACCTGGACGTCATCCAGCAGAACGACCCTGAGGAGATGAGCCGGCCGATCTCCGCGGAGAACGCCCAGCTGCTCCAGCAGATGATGGAGAACGTCGTCGAGAACGGCACCGGCGGCAACGCGGCCATCGACGGCGTGAAGGTCGGCGGAAAGACCGGTACGGCGCAGCACGGTGAGAACAACAGCAAGAACCCGTACGCCTGGTTCATCTCGTACGCCAAGACGGACAACGGCTCGCCGGTCGCCGTCGCGGTGGTCGTCGAGGACAGCAACGCCCGCCGTGACGACATCTCGGGCGGCGGCCTCGCCGCCCCGATCGCCAAGGCCGTGATGCAGGCGGTGCTGGGCGACAGGCAGTGACGAGGATCACTCCCGACCTCCATACCTGCACATTGCGATACCGGTCGGGTATCAGCTGCCGATTGCGGGCGGATCAAGTAGGGCGTGCCCGGTAGCCTTTGCGCGAAACAGCACACCGGAGGACCACACACGGGTGCGGTCGGGACTGACGGAGAGGGCTGGAACAGTTATGGAAGAGCCGCGTCGCCTCGGCGGCCGGTATGAACTGGGCTCGGTGCTCGGCCGTGGTGGCATGGCCGAGGTCTACCTCGCTCACGACACCCGGCTCGGCCGCACTGTCGCCGTGAAGACGCTGCGGGCCGACCTCGCCCGCGACCCGTCCTTCCAGGCCCGGTTCCGCCGTGAGGCCCAGTCTGCCGCCTCGCTCAACCACCCCGCGATCGTCGCTGTCTACGACACCGGCGAGGACATGGTGTACGACGGCGCCGCCGGCGGGTCCGGGGTCTCGATCCCGTACATCGTCATGGAGTACGTCGACGGCTCCACGCTGCGTGAGCTGCTTCACTCCGGCCGCAAGCTGCTGCCGGAACGCACGCTCGAGATGACCGTGGGTATCCTCCAGGCGCTGGAGTACTCGCACCGCGCCGGGATCGTCCACCGCGACATCAAGCCCGCGAACGTCATGCTGACGCGCACCGGGCAGGTCAAGGTCATGGACTTCGGCATCGCCCGGGCCATGGGCGACTCCGGTATGACCATGACGCAGACGGCCGCCGTCATCGGCACCGCCCAGTACCTCTCCCCGGAGCAGGCCAAGGGCGAGCAGGTCGACGCCCGCTCGGACCTCTACTCCACCGGCTGCCTGCTCTACGAGCTCCTCACCGTGCGTCCCCCCTTCGTGGGTGACTCCCCGGTGGCCGTGGCCTATCAGCACGTTCGGGAGGAGCCGCAGCCGCCGAGCAACTTCGACCCCGAGATCACGCCCGAGATGGACGCGATCGTGTTGAAGGCGCTCGTCAAGGACCCGGACTACCGCTACCAGTCCGCGGACGAGATGCGCGCGGACATCGAGGCGTGCCTCGACGGCCAGCCGGTCGCGGCCACGGCCGCGATGGGTGCGGTCGGCTACGGCGGCGGTTACGGGGACGACCAGCAGACCACGGCCCTGCGTCAGGCGGACCCGGCCGGCCAGACGTCGATGCTGCCGCCCATGAACCCGGACGACGGCGGCTTCGGCGCCTACGACGACCGTCCGGACCGCCGGCGCCAGAAGAAGTCCAACACCTCGACGATCCTGCTGGTGCTCGCGGGCATCCTGGTGCTGGTCGGCGCGGTGCTGATCGGCAAGTCCATCTTCGGCAGCACGGGTGGCGGCGGCGAGGTGGACGTGCCGCGGCTGGTGGGTCTTTCGATGGCCGACGCCCAAAGAGCGGCCGAGAACTCCAAGGTGGAGGTCTCGCAGGCCGGCACCGCACGGTGCGAGCAGCCGAAGGGCAGCATCTGCTCCCAGGACCCTGCGCCCCCCGGGAAGATGAACGAGGGCGAGACGATCCAGGTGGTCGTCTCCGAGGGCGCCCCCAAGGTCAAGGTCCCGGACGTCGTGGACAAGGACGTCGAGTCCGCGACCGAGATCCTCGAGGCCGAGAAGTTCAAGGTCGAGACCAAGGAGGTCGAGTCCGCGGACGAGGACCCCGGCACGGTCCTCGAGCAGACTCCCGAAGGCCGCTCCATGGCCGAGACCGGCGCGACGGTGACGCTGACCGTCGCCAAGCAGGCCAAGCGGGACCTGCCCAACGTCGTCGACCAGCAGTTCGAACCGGCGAAGAACCAGCTCGAGTTGCTCGGGTTCGAGGTCGTGAGGGTCGACGTCGACTCGGACAAGCCGGCCAACCAGGTCGTCGCCCAGGACCCGCAGCCCGGCAAGGTCGCCAAGGGCAGCAAGGTCACGCTCCAGGTCTCCAAGGGCCCGCAGCAGACGCAGGTTCCGGTCCCTGAGTTCCGGACGAGGACGGTGGCCGAGGCGAAGCAGATCCTCGCCCAGGCCGGATTCACCAACGTCCAGATCGCGCCCGGCAACCCGGGGGACGACAACGCGATCGTCACCGGCTCCAACCCGCCCCCGGGCACTCCCGCCGACCCGGCCACCACCACGATCGTCCTCGCGACGATCGGCGGTGACGGCGGCAACGGCGGCAACGGTAACGGCGGCAACGACGGCGGCGGCTTCTTCGGCGGCATCGGCGGCGAGGACTGATCCCCTCCTCCGCGAACGGCAAGCAGTGAGCCCCGGCACCTTCGAGGTGCCGGGGCTCACCCGTGTCCGGGGCGGTGGACAGTCAGCGCAGCTCCGCCGGCGGTGTGCGCTTCCCGTCCACCTTCTCCGTACGCTCCAGTTCGCCCCACACGATGTACCGGTAGTCCGAGGTGTAGATCGGCGTGCACGTCGTCAGCGTGATGTACCTGCCCGGCTTGGTCTTCCCGGACTCCTTCGGGACCGGCTGCAGCACTTCCACGTTGTACTTCGACGTCTGCGGCAGCGTCTTGTACACCTTGTAGACGTACCAGGTGTCCTTGGTCTCGAAGACGACCGGATCACCGTTCTTGATCTTGTGGATGTTGTGGAACTTGGCTCCGTGCCCGTCCCTGTGCGCGGCCAGTGTGAAGTTGCCCTTGTCGTCCCAAGGGAGGGCCGACTTGATCGGCTCGGTGTAGTAGCCGGCGATGCCGTTGTTGAGTTCCTTGGTGTTCGTGCCTTTCTTCACCAGGACCTCGTCGTCGCCCATCGCGGGTACGTGGAGGAAGCCGATGCCGTCCTTGGTGTCCAGCGCGCCGGGGCCGCTGTTCGCCCAGTCGTCCCGGATCCGGTCGCCCTGCCTGGACGACTCACGGTCGGCCAGAAGGTTGGTCCACCACAGCGAGTAGACGACGAAGAGCCCCAGCACCACACCCGCGGTGATCAGCAGCTCGCCGAAGACGCTGATGGTGCCGGCGATCCGGCCTCGTGCACGTGCCACTGCACCTGTTCCCTGTCTTGAGGTGTCTCAGCCGACGAGCGCGTCGGGTTTGCCCTTGCTGCGCGGCCGTTCCTCGACCATCTTGCCCCACACGATCATTCGGTATGTACTCGTGAATTCGGGGGTGCAGGTCGTCAATGTGATGTAGCGGCCGGGCTCCTTGAATCCGGACTGCTCCGGTACAGGGCTGATCACGCTCACGTTCGACGGCGAGGTCTGCGGAAGGATGCTCGCCATCTCGTACGTGTAGTACGTGTCCTGCGTCTCGACGACGATCGGATCTCCGCGCTCGAGGCGGTTGATGTACCGGAACGGTTCGCCGTGGGTGTTGCGGTGGCCCGCGACGGCGAAGTTGCCCTGCTTGTCCTCGGGCATCGCCGTCTTGAGCTTTCCCTCGCCGTAGTGGCCGACCATGCCCCGGTCGAGCACGCTCTGCTTGTCGATGCCCTCCGCGATCGGCACGACGACGTCCAGCTTGGGGATGTACATGATGGCGAATCCCTGACCCGGCTCGAACGCGTCGGGCTTGCGGCCGTTCGCCCAGTCGTCCTGGATCTTGTTCGCCGCCTTGTCGGCCTGTTGTCCGGCGAGCACGTTCGTCCACCACAGCTGGTAGGTGACGAACAGCAGCATCAACACGCCGAAGGTGATGAACAGTTCACCGATGGCACGGCTGGCGATGACCGCCGGACTGTCCTTCGCGGCACGCGCCGCGCGCCGGGCCTCGACACGGGACAGCGGCTTTCCCGGCTCCCCGGCCGCCGGTGCCGCGGCCGGCGCGGCGGTGGCCCGTCTGCGACCGCGGTTCCTGGCGGCGCGGCGCCGCTCGGCCCGCCCCGGACCCGGTGGTGTCTCCGCCGCGCGGCGGGTGTCGGACGTGCGCAGGGCCACCGTCTCGTCGTCGGGCACAGGAATCGGGTCCGACACGGGAGTTCGCCGTTGCTCCTGGCCCGGCGCCGGCCCCTGTGCCGGCAAGGAGACCGTGACAGGGTCCGCCGCGTCCCCGGCCGCGTACCAGTCGTGCAGGGGCTCCTGCGTGGCGCTCAGGGGCTGCTGGAGCGCCGACCACTCCTGCGGCTCCGGCTCCTGCCGCTGCGGCCCGGCCGGTGCCGCCATGTCGGAGGCGCCGAAGTCCTGCGCCGCGTTGTCCGCTGTCGGTGGGATGTTCGCCGCACGGAACCACGGCGAGCCCTGCCGGTCGGGAGGGACGGGATCCGTCAACGGGTCGTACGCGGGACCGCTCTGCCCCTCGGGGCCGTACCCGTACCGGCCCTCGTACTCGTATTCGTGCTCGTGCCCGGGGCGCACGGCGCTCACGCCAGAGCCTTGCCCACCACCGGTGCGAGTCCCGCCGAACGCCCGACCGCCCCGGCGTCGCCGCACTGCTCCAGCCAGTTGGCGAGCATCCGATGGCCGTGCTCGGTGAGAACCGACTCCGGGTGGAACTGCACGCCCTCGACCGGCAGTTCACGGTGGCGCAGCCCCATGATGATGCCGTCCGCCGTACGGGCCGTCACTTCGAGTTCGGCCGGGAACCGCGCCGGCTCCGCGGCCAGCGAGTGATAGCGGGTCGCGATGAAGGGCGACGGCAGGCCCGTGAAGACGCCCGTGCCCTCGTGCGTGACCGGCGAGGTCTTGCCGTGCAGCAGCTCCGGGGCACGGTCCACCACCCCGCCGTACGCGACGGCCATCGACTGCATGCCAAGGCACACGCCGAACACGGGCACACCCGTGGCCGCGCAGTGCCGCACCATGTCGATGCACACGCCGGCCTCTTCGGGAGCGCCGGGACCGGGTGACAGCAGCACCCCGTCGAAGCCGTCCTGCGCGTGCTCGAGGGCGACCTCGTCGTTGCGCACGACCTCGCACTCCGCGCCGAGCTGGTACAGGTACTGGACGAGGTTGAAGACGAAGCTGTCGTAGTTGTCGACGACGAGAATGCGCGCGCTCACCGGGCTGCTCCCTCTCCGTCGACCGTCACGTCGCCGAACGGGAGCAACGGTTCGGCCCACGGGAAGACGTACTGGAACAGCACGTAGACGACCGCCAGGACGAGCACGAGCGAGAGAGCCGCCCGCACCCACGCGTTGCCCGGCAGATGCCGCCAGATCCAGCCGTACATGCCGTCCCTTTCCGTTCGGTACGGCACCAGACTAAAGGGCCGGGGAGGCGTGTGGGTCAGCTGCGCAAAGCCGGTGGTTTGCCTTCGGTCACAGGGTGGGTCGCATCGAGGTCCGCCCAGACGACGAGACGGTGGCTGCTGCCCCACTCCGGCTCGCACGTGGTGAGTGTCAGATAGCGCCCCGGCTCGTCGAAGGGGGCCGCTTCCCGCCTCAATGGACGGGGCACCGGTTCGATCACGCCGATGTCCCCGGGAACGGTCCTGTGGGGCCGGTTCGCGATGCGGTAGGTGAACCAGGTCGTACCGTCGGTGAGCACCACCTCGTCACCGGGACGAAGCTGCGGAAAATCCTTGAACGGGTCTCCGTGCGTTCGGCGGTGGCCCGCGACCGCGAAGTTGCCCGTGGCTCCGAGCGTGCCCGTGGAGGCGTAGTGCCCGAGCCCCTTCTTGAGCACTCCCGGCCCCGTGCCCTCAAGGACCGGCCGGTCCCAGTTCTTGCCGAACCGGGGGATGTACATGACCGCGAAGGACTCACCCGGCTCGTACGCCGCGGTCGTGGGGCGGGGTGCTGGTGCGCCACCGGGCTCGGGCGCCTTCGCCGCCCAGTGGGCCCGCAGTCTGCCGATCTCGCCGGCCGTGGCCCTGTCGGCCTCGAGCCCGGTCCAGAACAGCAGATGGACGACGAACAGCACGATCAAGGCGCCGATGGTGATGCACAGCTCACTGAAGGTCCTCACGAGCGCACGCACCGATATCGACACCGGCTCCCCCAAGCGCCGAAGGAAGGCCTACCCGACGGGTTTCGCGTAGTGCAGATCCACTGTGCCGGAGTAGCCGGGGAGAGTCACGGCCTCGTTCTCGTCGACCTTCCAGCCGAGGCCGTAGGCCTCCACGTACAGCTGGTAGTTCTTGATCGCGGGAGAGTCGGCGAGCGCCTTCTTGAGAAGGTCCTGGTCGCCGACGGCGGTGATCTTGTAGGGCGGTGAGTAGACCCGGCCCTGGAGGATCAGCGTGTTGCCCACGCAGCGCACGGCGCTGGTGGAGATGAGCCGCTGGTCCATGACGCGGATGCCCTTGGCGCCGCCTTGCCAAAGGGCGTTGACGACGGCCTGGAGGTCCTGCTGGTGGATGACCAGATCGTTGGCCTGCGGCTCGGGGTAGCCGGGCGCGGCACGGGCGTCCGGCGGTGCGTCGTCGAGGGTGACGGTCAGGGCGCTGCCCTTGAGGGGCTCGGTACCCGCCGATTTCTCCAGCGCCGCCAGCTTCGCGTCCTCGGCCTCCGTGGAGCCGTCGTCGCGCTTCGCGAGGGCGTCCACGTCGCCGCGCACGGCCGAGGTGGACTCCTCGAGGTCGCCGTTCTTCTCGCTGCGCTGCTTGATCAGGTCGGAGAGCCTCAGCAGGGAATCGTCCGTGCGCAGGTCCGTACCCTTGGCGGTGTTGAAGCTGGTCACGAAGATCAGTCCCGCGAGGGCGAAAACGGCAGCCGTCAGCAGCCGGACCGGTCGCCACTGCGAGCGGCGAACGGGGCCTTGCGGAGAGTCGGCGGAATTGCTCAACGTACCCTTATCTCCTTCGACGCCGCGGAAGCACTACGCTAACGGACGCCCGGGGGCGGCAGTGGCCCCCCTGGCTCCGGCCCCGGCGCCAGCCACAGTTCCCTGCGCGGTAACGCAGCGCATCGACAGGAGAGTCCCTCGTGCCGAAGTCACGTATCCGCAAGAAGGCCGACTTCACGCCGCCTCCGGCCGCGAAGCAGGCGGCGACGATAAAGCTCACCAACCGCAGCTGGGTCGCGCCGGTGATGCTCGCCCTGTTCCTGATCGGGCTCGCCTGGATCGTCCTGTTCTACGTGACCGAGGGCAGCCTGCCGATCAAGAGCTTCGGCAACTGGAACATCGTTGCCGGCTTCGGGTTCATCGCTGCGGGGTTCGGCGTCTCGACCCAGTGGAAGTAGCTGTCCCGCAGCCGGGCGCACGGACCGCGTCCCCAGTTGTCCACACCGTTTTCCACAGGCCGGGGAAAAGGTCAGAAGATCTGTGGATAACTCTCGGCCCGTTGACGCCGATGTGACTGCGCCCGCCAGGCCGGTGAAGCGATCAGCCCCTTGCTCCTCCTGGAAAAAACCAGGTCAGGGACAAGGGGCACGCTAGTTCCACACACGATGCACAAGATCCGCCACACGCTGTGGACAACTCTGGGGAAAGCTCCGCTCCCGTTGCTGTCAGGTCATGTGATGGCGGCGGTCCTGGCCACGACCGCGACGGCACTGAGGAGCACGACCGCCGCGCAGACAGCGAACTGTACGGCGCTGCGGCGCTTTCCCTGCGGTGCGTGCACCAGGCCGTACGCGATCACGACTCCGGCGATCAGGCCGCCGATGTGCGCCTGCCAGGCGATGCCCGCCCAGAAGAACGTGATGACCAGGTTGATCGCGATGAGCACCATGATCGGACGCAGGTCCTGCCGCAGCCTGCGCATCAGCACCACGGTGGCGCCGAGCAGGCCGTAGATCGCGCCGGAGGCGCCCAGCGACCCCTGCGCCGGCATCTCGATCAGATACGTGAAGGCGCTGCCGGCCAGGCCCGAGATCAGATAGAGCGCGAGGTAGCGCACCCGCCCGAGCGCCTCCTCCAGCGGACCGCCCAGCCACCACAGCAGCAGCATGTTGAAGAAGATGTGCCAGGTTTCCTCGTGCAGGAACATCGCCGTGGCCAGGCGGTACCACTCACCGTCCGCGACGCCCACGACCTCCCCGAGGCTCCGGTCGTACCAGTAGCCGATCATCGTGAACCGGTTGACGAACTGGTCCTCGAGCCCGAGCGCCAGACCGAACATGGCGATGTTGAGGGCGAGGATGATCTTCGTGATCAGCCGTGGGTCGGCGGCAATCGCACCACCGGCGATGGTCCGCGGCCGGGTCGCGTTCGGGTGGTGCCCGGTACCGGAACCGGTGCGGACGCACTCCGGGCAGTGGAAGCCGACGGATGCGTCGACCATGCAGTCCGTGCAGATGGGCCGCTCGCAGCGGGTGCACGTGATGCCCGTCTCGCGGCCGGGGTGGCGGTAGCAGTTGCGCAGGCCGTGGACGTCCCCCGGCTCCTGCGGACCGCCTGGCGCCTGGTCCATGGGATCACCTCACCAATCTGGGGCTCACGACGTCGCCCCGCCCATCCTTACGGATGGACGGGGCGCAAAGGTTCCCCTGCGGAAAAGCGCCTGCGGCGGGCGTCAGCGCGTCTCGACGACGACGGACTCGATCACGACGTCGTTGACGGGCCGGTCGGTGCGCGGGTTCGTCTGAGTGTTCACGATCGCGTCGACGACCTTCTTGCCGGCATCGGTGCTGACCTCACCGAAAATGGTGTGCTTGCGCGTCAGCCAGGCGGTCGGGGCGACGGTGATGAAGAACTGGGAACCGTTGGTCCCCGGGCCGGCGTTGGCCATGGCCAGCAGGTACGGCTTGTCGAAGGCCAGGTCCGGGTGGAACTCGTCCGCGAACTCGTAGCCCGGACCGCCGGTGCCGTTGCCCAGCGGGTCGCCGCCCTGGATCATGAAGCCGCTGATCACGCGGTGGAAGACCGTGCCGTCGTACAACCTGTCCGTCGACTTCTTGCCGGTCGCCGGATTGATCCACTCCCTCTTGCCCTGCGCGAGCTCGACGAAGTTCTTGACCGTCTTGGGCGCGTGGTTCGGCAGAAGCCGGATCTCGATGTCGCCTTGGTTGGTCTTCAGGGTGGCGTAAAGCTGCTCGGCCACGATCTGCCTTCCGTAAGTCTTCTCTGACGTCTCCCGATCCTTGCACGGAAGAGCCACTCACGGAGAAAGGCCGCCGGGTCGTCGCCCGAGCGGCACGCTTTGGGTGGAACCGTGGCATCGTCGTCCACAAGCTCCCGGCATGACCCGGATGCCCGCCCCGCATGCCGGGGCGGCGTTCAACGGGCATGATTTTCAATCGGGTGGAAAGGCGGGACTGTACCCCAACTGGGGACAACCCCGGTCACCCTCAGAACGCCACCGAGGAGGAGGATCCCGTGACCCGCATGGACAGCGTGCGCGCCGCGACCGGTACGGCGAAGGACAGCGTGCTGCACGCCGCGGACGTGGTGGCGCCTTACGCCGGCACGGCCAAGGACCAGGCCGCGCACTATGCGCACGAGGCCCGCGTACGGCTCGCGCCGAAGGTTTCGCAGGCCGCTACCGCGGCCCGAGTTCAGTACGGCAGTCGTGTCGCGCCACACGTACCGCCGAAAGTCGATGTGGCCGCGCGCCGCGCCGCGGTACAGGCCAGGAGGGCCGCTCGTCAGGCGGCCGACTACACCGTCCCGCGTGTCGAGCACGTGATTGCCGTGGCTCAGCCCGTTCGTGAGGAGGCTACGGCCCGTTCGGCTGCCGCTCTGGCCGCGCTGCGCGGTCAGGTGACGGCCAAGGAGATTCAGAAGCTGGTGAGGAAGCACAAGCGGCGGTCGAAGGCCGGTCGTCTCGCCAAGGGTCTCGTGGCCCTCGGTGTACTCGCCGGCGGAGCTTTCGCCGCATGGAAGTGGTGGGACAAGCAGGCCAATCCCGACTGGCTGGTGGAACCGCCCGCTGCGACGGAGGTCTCCGACCGCGCCCCGCTGACGTCGGTCGACGGCAGCACCCAGGCCGGGCTGGACCCTGACGTCCAGGTGAAGCAGGACGAGGCCGAGACGGGCGACGAGGACCGCCGCTGACGGCTTGTCCGTCTTGCGTAGGGCGCCGGGAGTGGAGAACGCTCCCGGCGCCTCATGCTGCGAGGAGAGCGGGGCCGTCACCCTGGTCACCGCGCGCGGCAGCGAAGTCGGCCGTGAGGACGACCGCGGAGCCTTCGGGGGCGTCCGCAGGATGCACGGCGGGGACGGCCGAGAGAGCTCGCCGGGACGCGGTGGCGGACACGGCGGAGGCGGCGGACGCACCGGTCGGAGCGGCGACAAAGGCGCCGACCGGAGCTGCGGCCGAAGAACCGTCGGAGACGCCGGCCGGGGAGTCCGCGGACGGGGCGGCCGAGGGAGCGGTCCGGCTGTCGGCCTGAGCGTCGGCGCCGGTCGAAGTGCTCATCGAGGGGACTTCCCCGACGCGGGCGGCGGACCCTGTCGCGGCAGCGGGGGCGGAGGCTGCGCGGGACGGCGCCGCGGGGACAGGGGCGGATGCCGAGGAGTCGCCGGTCGATGCGGCGGCGCGGAACGGGCCTGCGTAGGGCGCCGGCGGATACGCGCCGTTCGTGTCGGGCCGCCCTGACAGATGCCGCACAGCGGGAGACGATCCATGCGCCTCGGCGCTGATGCGCTGCTTCATCGTGGGCGGCAGCGACCGGTCGCGCACCGTCGGCGCCGGCCATGTGACCTGTCGCCTGGTCTGAGCCGGCACCGTGGCGCGCAGCGCCTTCGGACGGGCGGCGTCGGCCGGCTCCTCGGGGGACTGCGCCGCCGGCTGTGCCGTGGCGGCGGTCGCGGCGGCGGTGGTGAACCCCACCGAGGCAAGCAGAGCAAAGAACGCGGTGAGGAACGCGTTCCACAGATTCCTGACCTTGAAGGTGGCCATGACCCCTCGCTTTCGGGTTGAGCGCTTTACATACCTTCCTCATGATGTGTACGCATTCCGAGAAGTGGGGGAGCGACGCCGCCACTGCGCAGTTCTTCTGATGAACAACACTCGGATGGCCCAGCCCGCCGGGCCGGCGCCCCGACTTGCGAGCCCGCCGCGACCCGTCCAAGGCTTCGCCGTTCTCCCCGCAGAACGGCGAAAGTACAGGTCAGCGTAGGGAAACGGTTCCCGCCGGACTGCTTTCGCGAGCGACGTCCGGTCGGTTCACCGACTCGACGGGACCCCGAAACCCCTCCTTGGCACAACGCTGAAGGGCAGTGGAGGCGTAGGCGGCCGATTCGACAGACGCACCGCCCGCCGCTAGTGACTGCGAGAGGCCACAGCCAACGGTCGTGATCGGGTACGACATCGTGCCCGGCGACGGCCGGCTCATCGGCCGGCCGGTGCCGGCCGGCGTCGACCCGATCCCCGGCGCGTCACCAAGAAAGCAACCACCTCGGTTAGTTGGGCGCCCAGCTACCCGAAGACGTGTTTGACCAGGTCAGAAGCCATGAATCGCGTGGTGGCGAACGCATCCGGAACCTGGGCCAACCTCCTCCGCGAGCGTGTGCGGAGATCATCTGCTGATTAGGGTCCAGCGATATGGTCATCCCCGCAGCAGCGCCGCCGGTAGCGGTGCCGTCCTCCGACCCAGGCCCTCCCGCGATCAGCATCCGCAATCTGCGGATGCGTTACGGGGCACGCGACGTGCTCCACGGCGTGGACCTCGATGTGCGACGCGGCGAGGTGCTCGCGTTGCTGGGCCCGAACGGAGCGGGCAAGAGCACCACCATCGAGATCCTCGAAGGATTCCGCCGTCGCTCCGGCGGCGACGTCAGCGTGCTGGGGACCGACCCCGAGGACGCCGGAGACGCGTGGCGGGCCCGGGTGGGCATCGTCATGCAGTCCTGGCGCGACCACGCCCGGTGGCGGGTCCAGGAGCTGGTCGAACACTTTGCACGGTATTACCCCGACCCCCGCGACCCACAGGAACTGCTGGACGCCGTCGGGCTGAGTGAGCAGGCCGGACAGGAGTGCCAGCAACTGTCGGGCGGTCAGCGGAGGCGCCTGGATGTCGCATTGGGCATCATCGGTGGGCCCGAGTTGCTCTTCCTCGACGAACCGACCACCGGATTCGACCCGGAGGCGCGGCGCGACTTCCACACGCTGGTCGAACGTCTCAGCACGGTGGAAGGCATGACCGTCCTGCTCACCACCCACGATCTCGCCGAGGCGGAACGACTGGCAGACCGGATCGCGGTGCTCGTCGGGGGCCGTCTCATCGCCTTGGGGTCCCCTGCCCGGCTGGCAGCCGAGATCCAGGCCGATGCGGAGGTCCGCTGGTCGGAGGCCGATGAGCGGCGCCATCAGCGCACCAAAGACCCTTCCCGTCTGGTGTGGGAGCTCCACACCCGGCTCGGTGGTCCCATCCCCGACCTGGAGGTGCGCCGGCCCACGCTGGAAGACACCTACCTGGGCATGCTCCGTCAGGAGGAGGCGTGATCAGCCGACAGGCCCTCGTGGTGGGGCTGCACCGGGGAAGAATCGAACTGCGGCAGACCATGCGTACTCCGCGCGAGTATCTCGGGCACCTGGGCAATCCGGCCATGTTCCTCTTCGCCGCGTCCTTGCAGACGGGAAACATTTCGGGCAGCTCGGTGGCCTCCTCCCGGATGGTGATCGCCGGGGGCGTCGCGTCGCTGCTCCTCCTGGTCGCCATGGTCTGGCTCCCGCAGCAGTTGGCCACGGAGCGCGAGGACGGAACGCTGCTGCGTCTGCGCGGCACGCCGGGCGGCATGTTCGCCTACCTCGTGGCCAAGACCCTGATGGTCATCACGATCGCCGTTCTCAGCACCGTGCTCCTCCTTGTCGGCGGCGCGGGCCTCACCGATTCCGGGTTCCCCCAGAGTCCGGGCCAATGGTGCACCCTGCTCTGGGTCATCACCTTGGGCCTCGTCGCCCTCGCCCTGACCGGCGCTGCGATCGGCGCCGTTCTGCCCAATCCGCGCCAGGCGCTGGCCTGGGTCATGATCCCCATGTTCGGGCTGCTCTTCGTCTCGGGAATCTTCTTCCCCGTCACGAGCATGCCCCAGTGGCTGCAGATCGTCGGCCAGGTCTTCCCGCTCAAATGGATCGCACAGGGCATTCGTTCGGCGCTGCTCCCCGACAGTGCGCTCGTCGCCGAGACCGCGCAGAGCTGGCAGCACTGGGAGACCTTCGGTGTTCTCGGCGCCTGGACCCTGCTCGGTCTCCTGCTCGCTCCGCGGCTCCTGCTCAACTCCGCACGCCGGGAGTCCGGGAGCCGGCTGATGGCTCGTCGTGAAGTCGTCGGCCAACGCTCCTACTGAGGGATGGACCCCATGGCCTCCAAGCACAAGACCAGCATCATGTACCCGATCCAGCCCACGACCACGGGGCAGATCCTTCCTGTCGCTCGGCTGCTGCAACGCCGCGGCTCGGGAAGACTGTGGCTCGGGCAGTCCCTGCGCCTGGACACGCACCAGCTCTTCGCGACTCTGGCGGGCATGGGCCTACGCATCCCCATGGGCAGCGGAGTGACCCTCGCGCCCCTGCGGCATCCTTACGACGCCGCCGTGCAGGCGCGCTCCGTCGCCGCGCTCACCGGAGCCCCGTACGTGGCCGGTATCGGCCCGGCCGCACCGGAGTTCCAGGAGTCCCTGCTGCCGGCCCGCTACGCCAAGCCGCTCACCGCGATGCGCGAGTACATGACCTCCATGCGGGAACTGCTCGACGGGAAGGTGGTGCGCCATGAGAGCGAGTACCACTCCATCGATGCGCAGCTCATCCCCTTGGACGCCCCGCCGGTCGAACTCGGCCTCGGCGTACTGCGCCCGAGGATGGCCCGGATGGCGGGCGCGGTCGCCGACGTGGCTGTCACCTGGATGACGCCCGCCGACTATGTCGCCGACACGCTCGTGCCCTCGCTGGCCGAGGGCGCGGCGGAGGCGGGCCGCAAGGCACCGCGTGTGGCGACCGTGGTCCATGTTGCGGTCGCCCGGCCCGGCCGTGACATCCGCCTGGCGGCCCGCCGCGGTGCGGGCGCGCATCTCAGCGCCGCCCACTACACCGACATGCTGCGCCGGGCGGGAGTGCAGGCGTACGCCGATGACCCCGACGCGGGGGCGGACGCCCTCGTGGAGGCGGGGGTGTTCGTGTCCGGTACACCCGACGAGATCGCGGCTGAACTCCACCGCTACCGGCTCAAGGGCGTGGATGAGGTCGTGCTGAATCCGGCCGGTGTGATCCATACGGAAGGGCTGGGCGCCACCATGACCGACCTTCAGGAGATCCTCGCGGCCGAGGACCGGCTCCATGGCTGAGGCGACAAAGATGGCCGCAGGGCCGGCCCCGGCCTTCGGCGCCCGCAAGGTGCTCTTCGTGGGAACCGGCGCCATCGGGGTGATGTTCATGCCGATGTGGGTCAACTGGCTGCGGACTGCTTATCCCGATGTCGAGTTGCGGACGATGGTCACCAGGTCCGCCGAACGTTTCGTCACGCGGTCAGCGTTGACGGCATTCGCCGGCGACGAGGTGCTGCGGGACGCGTGGCCGGAGTCGCCCGAAGTCGGCGCGCGTCACGTCGAACTCGCGCAGTGGCCGGACGCGATCGTGGTTCACCCGGCGACGTTCCACTTCGTCAGCCGCCTGGCGCTCGGTGTCGCGGACACGCCCCTCATGCTCGCCCTGCAGTGCACCCGGGCGCCCATCGCCGTCGCCCCCGCGCTGCCGCCCGGCGGAGTGGAATCGTTCGCCTACCAGCAGCACGTAGCGGCGCTGGAGCGGCGTCCCAATGTGGCCCTGGTGGCCCCGCAACCGGGCTTCAGCGTGACGACCGGGCAGATGGACGCCTCCGTCGCCACACCGCTGCCCGAGGTGATATCCACCCTCGAACACCTCAGGGCGCGGCTGGTGGCCGGCGCCGCCGAGCGTGGGGTCCGGTCATGACGGGCACCACCGCGCCTCCTGTGGAGGAATTCACCACGGGCTTCCTCCGGACGGCCATCCACGAGGGCGATCACGGCTATGTGTGGATCCGCCGCTCGGGCGCCGACCGCCCGTCACCCCTGACTCCTCCCGGTCGGCCGGTCCGCGACGCGATCCGCGCTCTGCGACTCCCGGACCTGCGCCTGGCGCTCCCGGAAGTGGTCGCGGACGCCCTGCACTACCGGGTGCCGGGGCCCGTCGCGGTGGCGAAGCTCTGTGTCGGCAGCGATCCCCGCCTCACGCCCCAGCTCGTCACCTCGGCCCTGTCCGGCACCGGAGCGGCCCTGCGCCTTCTCCACTGCGCGGTTCCCGGTTCCCGGGCCACGTCCGGGCCGGCGGGTCCGGCCCGGCTGGCTGCCTGGATGCTCCAAGGCAGGGGACCACGGGCCGCGACGGCCTTCCACACCGTGGTCCGCCGACAGCTCGGCTCCGGCCGGTGGAGCCAGGTGCAGGACTGGTGCGCGTCACTGGCCACCGATCTCACCGACGGCGTCTTCCTGCACGGGGCCCCGAGCCTGGGATCGGTCATCGCGGGGAGCCGGCCGGGAGAGGGCTGCCTGCTCATCGGTGAGGATGTCGCCCGCGGCCCGGCGGACTTCGACTTCGGCTGGCTGCTGGGAGAGTTCGCGGAGTGGCGGATGACCCTCTTGCGCCGAACACCAGGCCTGGTCATGGACCCGCGCGACTACCACGCCGCTCTCACCGGGCTCTGCCGGGCGTACGGTGCGCCGGACGACCCGGCGACGGTGGGGCGCGCCGCGGTGCTGCGGATCTTCACTCACGCGCACGACTTCGCCGCGTACATGGGATGGCATCCCGAACTCATCGAGTACGCCTCGGCGATCGCCGAACTGATCGACGAGGACGGTGCCCAGGCCCTGCCTGGACCGCTGTCGATTCTCTGATGACCTGGAACTGCCGGTGCCCCCGGCGGCGACTGCCGCCGGGGGCACCGCGGTTCATCCGCGGATCAGTTCATCCGTGGCCCAGCGCGGCCTCAGTCCCGCTGGGCCCTCTGCAAGGGAACGTGCTTCATCTTCCAGCGCGTGTAGGTCCGCCGAGGGATTCCCAAGATCTCGCAGAACCTCGAGACATTGATCCTGGCGTCCTGTCTGATTGCCTCGAGGTCTGAAAAGGGACCGTGCGGTACTCGCCCGACTTCCTCCGCACCCTTAGTTGCACATACGCCTCGCCCAGGGCTGTTTTCAGTTCCGTGATTTCGGAAAGGAGATCACGCTCGCGCTGGGCATTGCGTGAATTCCCTCCCTCGAGGCCGGTACGTCCGCCATCGAGGAACTGCCGCTTCCAGTTCCCCACGGACTGTTCAGATACACCGGCTCGACGCGCGGCTTCTGCGATTGTGTGATCGCCCGACAACACCCCGAGGACGATCTTCAGTTTTTCAGCAGCTGGCATTACCGGAGGGCGTGACATCGCCTCTCGTCTCCATTTCATAACCCGCGAGAGCTTGCTGCCGGCAAGCCTCCCCGCGGTGGATCCGACGGGGTGCCCAGGTGGACGGGAGGTCAGTCCGTTCACATACGCACCCCGCGCGACCTGCAGTGACTGTGAGTCCAGGTCCAGACCTGACGGCCTGAAGACCCGCTCAAACGGTCCTGGGGCCGTTCACGAACATGGGCGGGCGCTGGAACGCCCATGACGGATGACGTCCGTATGGAACGGCGGCAGTGTGTGAATATTGAACATCTCGGATGGTGTCACTGTTTCCCCGTTGGAAAGACTTGGTCAGATCTCTCAAGTGAACACATTTGGTCGCGCACGGAATGCCCGCCAACACCAAGATCATATAACTGGCGCATTCCGCGGGGCAACAAAATTGCGCCTTACTTGAGATTTCCCAATACGAACTTTCCGGACGCTTCTGCCCCGATGCGGCGTGCCGAAGGATCAGCCGGCGGCGGACGCGGAGACATCGACTCCGCCCACGGCGTGCAGCCCGTCCGCCAGCTCGACCGCATCGCCGACCACGACCCCACTGAACGCACCAGGATCAAAGAACTCCCTTACGCTGTGGGCCACTTGAACACGAGTGACGCTCCGCAGCAGCTCCGGAAACGTGGTGACCCGATCCGGTTCGTGCCCCAGACTCACAGCCGTCACCACACTGGTGGCGAACCCCGCCTGGGACGACAGCGCGAGCATCGCCATACCGATGGTGTACTCGCGGGCAGCGCCGATCTCCGCCTCCGAAGGCGGATCGTCGACCAGGCGCTCCATCTCTGCACGGATTTCTCCGTAGGCCTGGGCCGTGGCCTCCGTGGCGGTGTCCGCCTCGATACTCACAACCAATTTGTCCAGATGATCCTGGAAGCCGACATCCGCGCGATATGCCAGTCCCTTGCGCTCACGGATATTCTTGACCAGCCGTGAGGAGAAGTAGCCGCCGAATACCAGACTGGCAAGGCTCAGGGCCGGAAAACGGTCGTCGGTCCGCGCCACCACCGGGCGGACGAGCCTGATCTGCGACTGAACCGCGCCGGCCCGGGGCACGAGCGCGACACGCCCACCGCGCACCGGCGGGAGCGCCGGCGGTGCCGTGCCCACCCCGATGCCGCCCCAGTTCCGCGTCGCAGTGGCCACCAGGTCGACAGCTCGCTCCGGATCCAGGTCTCCCACCAGCACCAGGACGGTTCCCCTGGGACGCACCAGGGCCTTGTGCAACTCCCGTACGGACTCGCCTGTGACCGCTTCCACGGGCGCCGGGAAGGGAACCTCCTGAAGTCCGGGGACCTCTCCGTAGCAGTGCGCGAACAGAGCCTCCTGCGCGATCACCTGCGGCTGCGCCCGGATCATGGAAATCTGCCGCACCATCCGGTGCCGTATCTGGCGGATCTCCTCCTCTTCCGGGGACCCGTGCGTGAGCGCGTCGGCCAGGACGTCCACCAACGTGTCCAGCGCGTGCCCGGGCGCGGACCCGGAGATGTGCAGCCACCGGGACGAACGGTCAGCGGCCAGGGTGACGCCGTGACGGGACATCGCGGCCTCCATGCCCTCCCGTGAAGGTCGCCCTTCACGGAACAGGGTGGCGGCCAGGACCTCGGCCGTGGCCGCGTGCTCGAACGTGGCGCCGGCGAAGGGCACCGACATCCGCATCTCGACCATCGGGATGGACGGCCTCCGGGCGGCGATCACCCGCAGCCCATTGGGCAGAACGACGTCTGTCATCGGTGGCAGGGCCTGGCGTCCGCCGACATCGAGGGCCGGCAGCGCCCGGGGCCCGGTGGCGGTGCGGCCGATCTCCTCAGCGCTGCGACGGACAGGCTCTCCCAGGGGAGCGCGGACCAAAGGCGTGTCGATCATGGATCAGCTTCCTGACAGGCTCGGACGAGGTACCGGTGACGGAGCGGGACGAAGACTGAGCACGGCACGTGAGTACGGCCGCAGGGACTTGGCCGCCAGGGCGATGTCTTCCGCTGTCACGGCGGCGAGGCGGCCGGGCAGCTCGTCCACGAGCTCGGCTTTACCGAAGAGCACCTCCTGCGCCCCGAGGGCGCGCGTCCGCGCCAGCAGCATGTCGTGCTTGCGGTGCATGCCCACGCTGCTCAAAGCCGTGGCCCGGACCAGTTCCTCCTCAAGAGGGCCCCGTGCCGCCAAGTCCTCGAGCTCGCTGTCCAGCACATCCAGCAGCCGGTCGGTCGAGGTCTCCTGCGGATGCGTCGCGACGCACAGGAAGGTCTCGGGATCCCGGGCGTCCAGAGCGCCGAACAGGCCGCAGCCGGTGCTCACATCGGTGACCAGCGGGGAGGCACCGTGGATCAACCGCCGCTTGAGCCTGGACGACTCGCCCGAACCGGTGAGAACGACGCAGAGCACCATGTGCGCCAGATAGGCGTCAAGGTCGGCGAGGGGGTCCGGCATGCGATAGCCGACCGCGGTGGCCGGCATCGGCGCGTGGGGGTCGAAGTGCTCTTTCCTGAGCTCCTGATCCGGCGCCGCCTCGCTCAGGTCCACGGCCGGGGGAAGCTGTCGCGACGGAACATCCTGGAAGTGCCGGAAAGCCAGATCGACCGCTCGACCGGGGTCGATGTCGCCCGCGATCGTCAATACCGCGTTTCCCGGCGCGTAGTGGGCATCGAAGAACGCGGCGCACTCGTCCACCGTTGCCCGCCCGAGGTCGGTGAAATCACCGTATCCGTTGTGCGCATTGGGATAGGTCTGGAACAACAAACCCGGCAGAACGGTCCACGGGAAGCCGCCATAGGGCTTGTTCAGCACATTGAGCCGGATCTCCTCCTTGACCACGTTCACCTGTGTCCGCAGGTTTTCCGCCGTCAGCTTCGGCGCGCGCATCCGATCGGCTTCCAGGAACAGAACTCGCTCCAGCGCAGCTGACGGAACCACTTGATAGAAGTCCGTGTAGTCCTGATGTGTCGATCCGTTGGCGGTTCCACCGGCTGCCTGCACATGGCCGAAATGTTCCATCCGGTCCACGCTCTCGCTGCCCTGGAACATCAAATGCTCGAATAGGTGAGCGAATCCGGTCCGCTGCTGGGGTTCGGATCGAAAGCCGACGTCGTAGTGAACACTGACGCCGACGGCCGGAACACCTGATATCGGATAGAGAACTACCCGAAGACCATTGGGCAGCGTGAAGCGCTGCAGGATCGGAGTGGGCATACCCGTACCTTATGGGACCCGGACGCCCGCAAGAAGACCACACAAAACCCGTTACTTTGGACCCACAGAGCCGCGCCGTACCGGTACTGACACCCATCGCCCCCGAAACGGCAGTCCCTCCCCAACACAACAACGGGGAATAGTGAGCCATCCGTTGTCGGGCTGCCGGGGCAATCCATACGCTCCGTGATCGTGATTACAGATCAAGTATCGAAGCCGCCGTTGACCCAGGCCCGCTTCGACCCGGTCCAGTTGGAAAAGGCGCCCGAAGTCGAGCAGTTCCTCGGCCGGCTGGGTCTGGGCAGTTTCGACGCGGACACCGTCGTGGCCCACATCGGTCGCAACGACAACTGGGCCGGTACGACGAGTACCGGCGCCAAGGTCTTCGTCAAGCGCGTCGGCGGCGAACCCAACGACGTACTGCGGCGGTTCCACCGCATCATGGCCTTCGAGAAGATCGCGTCACGCTTCAACGGAACAGACCTCCAGGGCCCCGAACTGCTCGGATCCGACGAGGAACACCGCCTGGTCGCCTTCACCCGGATCGAGGATGCGCGTTCGGGGTCGGAACTGTCCGCCGATGACGCGTTCGACGACGACCTGTGCTGCCGGGCCGGCCGCATCCTGGGAATCCTGCACACGCTGCCGCTCGAGCCCGGAACGCTGGACTGCACGCCCCACCAGACACCGTCGATGGACGACTTCGACGCCCTGTCGCTGCCGGTCTTCATCCACTCGGCCTTCGCCGAAGTCGAGTCCTGGGCTCTCCTCCAGCCGGACCGGGAGTTGATCGCCTCCCTGCACGAGCTGCGTCGCCGCGAAGCGGACGCGCCCCTGGTGCCCGCACACTGCGACATCCGGCTCGACCAGTACCTTGTCGCGGGTGACGACCTCTACCTGACCGACTGGGAGGAATTCCGCTTCGGCGACGCCGCCCGCGACGTCGGCGGATTCGTCGGCGAATGGCTGTACCGGGCCATCCAGGGCATCCCCAAGTCCATCAGCGAGGATCCCGGACACAGCTTCGGCCGCGACGCGTCACACGAGGACATCCTCGCCCACGGGGCCCGCGAGATCGACCGTCTTCGCCCGCGGATCAAAGCGTTCTGGGACGGCTACCGCGAGGCGCGGCCCACAGCCGAGGACGGCTTCACCACCCGGGTCGCGGCTTTCGCCGGATGGCACATGATCGACCGCATGCTCGCCGGCGCCAAGTTCGGAACCCGGCTGACAGCCGGTGACCGCGCGGCTGCGGGCATCGGACGCACCGTACTGCTGGCACCGCACAACTTCACCTCCGTACTCGGTCTGGAAGGCACCTCATGACGACCGCCGTTGGGCTCATTGCTCCCGAGATCTCGGAGGCACTGGAAGAGATCGAGGTCGCCGAAGGGGGCCTGACCGCCGTCGTCGGGCACGAAGAACTGGACGCCAAGACCCCCGGCGACCTCGCCAAGAAACTCGGCGGCCTCTTCTACCAGAATCTGCACGCCGGGATGAAGGACCAGGGCGACAGCACCCGGCAACGGAGCCTTCGCGACGACGACTTCGACCAGCGGCTGTTCGCCGCGATGCCCCATCGGACCACGCGGGTCCAGGCGACCGTGCTCAGCGACGTCCCTGAGGCGGACAGCGTGATCGTCCGGCTCGACGGCCTGCGGGTACGCATACCCCGCGACCGCCTCGGTGACCGTCTGCCGGGCCCGGATTCCGATCTCGTCACCCTCCGGATCCCGGCGCCGCGCCCCGCCCTTTCGACCGGCTTCTTCCTGACCGACGCCTCCCGGGGACGTGTCACGGGATCCCAGATGCTGCGCCTCTACATCCACCTGACCGACGCGGAGTCGGCCCCGAACGTCTGGGGGACGGTGCTGTCACAGATGGAGGAGTTGGAGCTCCGCTACCGGGCCAAGGTCACCTCGTCCCTGAAGCACTTCCCACGCCGCGACGCCCTGGTGGTCTATCTCGGGCCGGATGCCTGGCATGCGGCGGGCGACATCGCCGCGTCCGTCCAAGGCCTGTCCGGTCTTGGCACCACCACCTCCCCCTTCGTCCGACGGTTGGCCGACGGTGTCGGTACCGCCTGGGAGCCGGACGACCCACGACCGGGCAAGGGGGCGCTGAGCTTCGGCGAGCACCGTTGCCAGGTACTCGCCGAGGCCCTGGTCGGACACGCGGTGCGGGCCGACGGCGTCTCGCGCGAGGCCGTCGTCGCCGAGGCGTTCCTCAACGCCGGGACGGACCCGCTGATGCCGGCCAGGAATCTGGACTCTCCGGTGCTGCCGGGAATCGGCCTGGCATGACCATCGGTCCGTGAACGGATGGAAGAGAGCACGTACGACCCGTCCCGGGCGATCTCGGTCGACGACAGGATGAACATCGTCCTGGGCGTCATCTCGGGCCGGGAATCGGTTGCCGAGGCAGCCGGACGGCACATGAACATCTCGGAGCGGTCCGTCGAGGACTGGCGTGAAGCGTTCATGGAAGGCGGCCTGCGCGGACTTCAGGGAGCCGGCGCACACCGTCCGCCCCCGCGTGAGATCCGGCTCGTGGCTGAGGTGACAGAGCTCAAGTCGGCCCTGGGAGAGGTCTGCCTCGAACTGCATGTGTGGCAGGCGATACGAAAATACTGGCGCCGGGTCCCTGATACGGGATGATCGACCTCCGAGCACCACTGGCAAGCAGCCCTCACCTTTCTCGGTGAGGGCTGCTCTGCTTTCTCACCCGATTGTATTTGCCTATACCGGGTTCCCAGCTTTGGCGTATCCGATCAGTGAGCCAATTCCTGTGGCCTGAGGGAAGAGATTGCAGGTCGCGAGGGGGGTCGCCCCCAATCGCCGATAACTTTTGCGTAGCGCTCAGGGCGATACCTGCGATCGAATAGAGACAGAGCAGGAAAGACCACCGCTCTGAAGATCACTCGACGAAGGATCAGCATGAACACCGCAGAGCAGCTTCTCGCCGGCTACACCGCCTACACCAACGCCGAGGACTTCGGCGCGAGCGCGGACAACCAGTCCCCGGCCGCGACGCCCACCATCACCACCGTTTCTTCCCCCGAGTGCATCTACTTCTCTCTCGGCGCCTCTGCGGGCAGCATCGCCAGCACCAAGGCCTGGGGCTGCTGATCAGCAACCGCTGATCGATCGGTGGACGTCCGCCTGAAAAGGCGGAAACAGGGGGCGGGAAATATTCGCCCTTACACATAGCATTCAGCAAAGGATTCTCAATGAACACCGCAGAGCAGCTCCTCACCGGCTACACCGCCTACACCAACGCCGAGGAGTTCGGCGCCGGCGTCTCGGCCGATGCCCCGGCCATCACCCCGACGGTCCTCAGCTTCATCGGTGGCTCCAGCGGCGGCTGCGGCGCGGCTGTCAGCGCCATCAGCGGTGCCGGCGTCTCCGCCACGGCGAACTGGGGCTGCTGAACCAGTTGCGTCCGTAGGTCGCAAACCACCGCTGGGCGCCTGCACCCCGGGCACCCAGCGGTGTTTTCCGTTCCCTAGCTCTTCTCCTGCTGTCCTTCGCCCGGGGCCGGTCCGTCGGCCCCTGCCCTGCGGGATGCTTCCGCGAGGGTCTCGAGCGCGGCGAGATGCGCGGAGAGCGCCTCCCTGCCGTTCAAGGTGAGTGCCACCCATGTCCGCGGCCGCTTACCGATGTAACCCTTCCGCACCGTCACGTACCCGGCTTTTTCCAGCGCCGCGACCGTCTTGCTCATCACCGAGTCCGTGACCCCGCAGTAATCCCGTACCGCCCCGAACTCGGCCTCCGCGCAGCCGGAGAGAAACGCGGCCACGATGAGCCGAGTGGGATGGTGGATCTCCTTGTCCAGGCCGGGAAGGTCCGCTCGGTTCACGACGACTCCAGAGCGCGTGCGCGCCGGCGGCCGGCCCCCACCCAGGACGCCGCGCCGGCGGCCACACCGAATCCGATGAACCAGCCGGCCGTGCCGTAGGGAATCGCCGCCAGGAGGCCGACGGCGAACGGAACGGCGGGCGAGCCCCAGGAGCGCCATGAGGCCCCCCGCTGCCGGTCGAACCAAGGAGCGACACCGGAGCTTCGCATCGTGATCCAGGTCACCGCGAGGAAGCCGGCCAGGCAGAGCGTGGCGGCCGCGAGGAACCAGTCCTGCCACTGCGACCACATACGGGCCGCACCGAAACCGCTGAATCCTGCGGCGAGCAGCAGACCGTGCGTGGCGGGGTACCAGCCAGGCACCGGTCGGGGACGCCGAGCCGCGGTCTCGGCGGCACGCGCACTCCGCAGTGCAGCTGCGGCGGACTCGGCGCTCGGCTGCATCGCTCCTGAGGTGTTCATTGATTCTCCGGCTTCCCGTGACGGTGAGGGGCTTGCTGATTCCAGACTGGCATGGACTTTCCAAACTGGCAAGTACTTTCCATGGGCGGTCCGGGACGCATGAGAGCCCCTCGGGGACGAGTTCCGTCCCCGAGGGGCTCTCTGAGGCGACTACCAGCAGGCACTCACATGCCCTGAGCCAGCTTCGCTTCCCGTGCCAACTCGGTCGCCGCCGTCAGGCTCAGGCCCGGGAGCTCCTGCCGCAGGGCCCGTATGGCGGACACCTCGTGATCGACGGGGTCGATGCCTTCACGCTCAAGAATCTTCCGGGCCCAGCGCAGCCGCGGTTCACCGCTCCGCCCCGCCAGGTCGTCCAGGATCCGCGCGGCACGCCGCAGTCCGGGGACCTCGTCACTCGGAGCGTCGGACAGCGCCTGGCGCACCGCATCACGGGCGTCACCGAGGTCGCTGAGCGCAATCAGGTGCACTTCCCTTTTGTTGAACATACCCGGTCCTTCTCTCTCGCCGGCCTGCTGGAACAGCCATCCTGAAAAACGCCGGACGGATGACGTCCCCGTCACGCTACAGGCAGCTTCCGGAGCCGATCACTCCAGCCGGAACAATCCGCCGCCGACGCCAACTTTGAGACACCCGGGCCTGAGCCAATTGTTGTACGTCGGGCCGCCTTTCCACAGATCGGCGCCGGATGCCCAAGAATTGTCGTTACTTTTTCGCGCGCGCGTGTGATGGACTCGCGAAGAAATCCGTGAATCCCAGAAATTCGCACACAAGGTGGAGTACACGAATGCCAGTCGCCCGTAACGAATCCGCCCCGGGCTTGCGGTTGCGGGCTGTCCTCGCCGGCGGAGACCGCTTGCAACTTGGGATCGCGGCCCTGTTGGCACTGATTTCGACCGCCGCGACGTTGGCCGTGCCACTGATGGTCAGAGACCTGGTGGAAGCCCTTTCAGACAGCGGTGGACTGTTGTGGCCGGTTGTTCTGATGACCGCGCTCGCGGTCGTCGGCGCGCTCTCCGCGACCATGTCCGGCTATCTGCTCGCCCGCACAGGCGAAAAGATGATCCTTGGACTGCGTTCACGGGTCATGGAACACACCGTGCGGCTTCCGCTCCGCGAAGTCCGCACACAGGGACCGGGCAACCTCGTCGCGCGGGTCACCTCCGACGCGATGATGCTGCGATCCGTGATCGATGTCGGAGCGATACAGCTTCCGCTGTCGACCATCACAGTCGTGGCCACCTTGGTCGTCATGAGTCTGCTCGACTGGGTGCTGGTGCTGATCACCATAGGGTCCTTCGCGCTGGCCGGGGCTGTCATCGGCCTGGTGATCATCCGCGTGCGACGCAGCATCGTCGCCCAGCAAACAGCCCTTGGCGAACTGGCTCAACGCTTCACCGCCACACTCGCCGCGCTGCCGACC
This sequence comes from Streptomyces sp. WAC00040, assembly GCF_056835925.1. NCBI lineage: Bacteria > Bacillati > Actinomycetota > Actinomycetes > Kitasatosporales > Streptomycetaceae > Streptomyces > Streptomyces sp. WAC00040. Next base: position 1,716,088 of record NZ_JAKQZE010000001.1, on the reverse strand, counting down.
ATCAAGGCCTACCGCGCCGAGGACCGCGCGACCCGCTCCCTGACCCAGGACGCGTCCGACCTGACGGAATCGACGCTGTTCAGCGCCCGGCTGCAATCACTCATCGGCCCCGTGATGGGACTCGGGCAGCAGATCGCCCTGGTCAGCATCATCCTCGGTGGCGGCGCCCGGATGGCCTCCGGCGACCTGTCCATGCCGGACTTCACGGCGTTCCTTCTCTACCTGCTCCAACTCGTCGCTCCGGTTGCGGTCGTGGCTTCCAGCATCAGCCAGCTGCAGGCGGGACTCGCCGCACGCACACGCTTCGACGAACTGCTGTCACTTCCCCAGGAGGCCGAGGACACGGCCACCCCCTGCCCGCTCCCGGTCAAGGGCGCACCCGGCGTCGAATTCCGCGACGTCGCCTTCGCCTACGACGACGAACCCGTCCTGGGAAACCTGACCTTCTCCGCACCCCGGCGCGGGCTCACCGCGCTCGTCGGACACTCAGGCGCGGGCAAGTCCACGGTTCTGGCGCTGATCGAACGATTCGTGCACCCCGACGCGGGCACGATCCGGGTCCTCGGACACGACGTGCACGACTGGCCGCTGTACGACCTCAGGCGGCGCGTGGCCTATGTCGACCAGAGTTTCACCCTGCTCGAGGGGACCGTGCGCGAAAACCTTCTGCTGGGAAGCGACGCCGATCCCGGCAACGACGTACTCCTCGAAGTGCTCCACTCGGTGGCGCTGCGCGACGAGGTGCTGCGACTCCCCGATGGGCTCGACACCGTCCTTGGCCGCGCCACCGACCTTTCGGGCGGGCAACGCCAGCGCCTTGCCCTGGCCCGCGTGCTGCTCACAGACGCTGACGTGGTCCTGCTGGACGAACCCACGTCACAGCTCGACAGCATCAATGAGCAGCGCCTGCGCGACCTGGTCACGCGGCTCGCCCTGGACCGCTCAGTGGTCGTCGTGGCGCACCGTCTGTCCACAGTCCAGCATGCCGATCATGTACTGGTCATGGAGTCCGGCCACGCCCTGGATGCCGGTACACACCAGGAGCTGCTTCTCCGCTGCCCGGAGTACCAGGCGCTTGTCCGCAATCAGCAGTGGTCGGCGGACGAGAGCGATGTCCCGCAGGACGTGCCCGTCTAGACGGTCTCCCCAAGGGAGACCAGGAGCGCGCAAACCCCTTGGGGACCGACGGCTCCCCGTACCGCGTGGACATGGACACGCCCACCGATGCCATCGAAATTGCCCCCTGCCCCGCGTCTCCGCGGGGCAGGGGGCAATTCTCGGTGTGGAGCCTAGGGGAGTCGAACCCCTGACATCTGCCATGCAAAGACAGCGCTCTACCAACTGAGCTAAGGCCCCGGAACGACGGAAGGACCGTGGACAACCGTGCCCCGGCAACCGCCGTGCACAAGAGTACCGGGTCATCCCCGTGATCCTGCAAAAATATCGGGGTTCCTGCCGGGACTCCCCGTCGCCGACCACGCTCCGTAAGATGCAGCACAAGGTTCGCAGCAGCGAAGCCGCTTGGGGAAGCGATGGGGAGACGCAATGGACGCAGCGCAGCAGGAAACAACCGCAAGAGCCAGGGAACTGCAGCGCAGCTGGTACGGGGAGCCCCTCGGGGCTCTCTTTCGTCGCCTGATCGATGACCTGGGGCTCAACCAGGCGCGACTCGCCGGCGTCCTCGGGCTCTCGGCTCCGATGCTGTCGCAGCTGATGAGCGGCCAGCGGGCGAAGATCGGAAACCCCGCAGTCGTCCAACGCGTCCAGGCGCTCCAGGAGTTGGCGGGTCAGGTGGCCGACGGCAGTGTGAGTGCCGTGGAGGCGACCGCGCGGATGGACGAGATCAGGAAGTCGCAAGGCGGCTCGGTCCTCACGAGCACCAACCCGTCGACCAGCGGCTCGGGGGCGCCGACGGTCCGTCGTGTGGTGCGCGAGATCCAGTCACTGCTGCGCTCCGTGGCAGCTGCGGGGGACATCATCGATGCGGCGGACTCCCTCGCCCCGACCCACCCGGAGCTGGCAGAGTTCCTCCGGGTGTACGGCGCCGGGCGCACCGCCGACGCGGTCTCGCACTTCGAATCGCACCAGAGCTGAACGAGGCGGACAGTCGCCTTCATGAGGGACGGGGAGCGGGCGCAGCACAATGGGTGAGGTCTTCGCTGGTCGGTACGAACTGATCGATCCGATCGGGCGCGGTGGTGTCGGCGCCGTCTGGCGCGCCTGGGACCACCGTCGTCGTCGCTATGTGGCGGCGAAGGTTCTCCAGCAGAGCGATGCGCACACGCTGCTCCGCTTCGTGCGGGAGCAGGCGATGCGCATCGACCATCCCCATGTGCTCGCCCCCGCCAGTTGGGCCGCGGACGACGACAAGGTGCTGTTCACCATGGACCTGGTGAGCGGCGGTTCGCTTGCCCATGTCATCGGTGACTACGGTGCGCTGCCGCCGCGGTTCGTCTGCACCCTGCTCGACCAGTTGCTGTCCGGTCTTGCCGCGGTCCACGCGGAGGGTGTCGTGCACCGCGACATCAAGCCGGCCAACATCCTGATGGAGGCGACAGGAAAGGGACGGCCTCATCTGCGGGTCTCCGACTTCGGGATCTCGATGCGCAAGGGCGAGCCCCGGCTGACCGAGACCAACTATGTGGTGGGCACGCCGGGTTACTTCGCACCGGAGCAGATGCTCGGCGCGGAGCCGGACTTCACGGCCGACCTGTTCGCGGTGGGCCTGGTCGGCCTCTATCTGTTGCAGGGCCGCAAACCGGACTCCCAGGCCTTGGTGGAGCACTACGCCGCCCACGGCACTCCGAGCGCTCCCCAGGGAATTCCCGAGCCGCTCTGGCAGGTGCTGGCAGGGTTGCTCCAGCCGGATCCGCAGGCGCGGTTCCGTACCGCTACGGGAGCGCGCAAGGCCCTCACGGCAGCCGCGGACCTGCTTCCCGAGCCCCCGCCGGGCGAGGAGCCCGTCGAGATCTTCGACCAACTCGGGCCACTGCCCGCGGGTTTCGGCTCGAACGGGCCCCAGACACTGCAGCAGGCCGCCGACCGGAGCACGGCTGTGCAGCCGACTCCTCCCCCTTCGGAGACGGGCAGTTTCCATCTCGCGCCGCCACCACAGCAGCAGCCCTCCCCGCTGCCGCACACCGGTGGGCCGCACCCGCCGCCTGCCTTTCCCGCCGGGACCCAGCCCACACCCGGTCCCATGCCCGTCCCGCCGCCGGTCCCGCGTCCGGCCGGTGCCACGTCGGACACCCCCGCGCATGTCCAGACTGCCGATGCTGTCACCGCGCATGCCGCCTCCCCCCATCAGCCGCCGCCGACGCCGTACGGCGGGCCCTCTAGCCGTACTTACACCGCTCACGGCCCGCAGGTTCCACCCGCACGCACTGGAAAGCGGCCGGGACCGCCCCCGAAGGTCGCGGTCCCGGTGCTGCTGGTCGCTGTGCTGTGCTTCGCGGTGGGGATCTGGGCACTGACCCAGGTCTGAGTCCCGCCGGTGGAACGTACCCGACGCCCGCCGGGCAGGAGCCGTACTCCCCGGCCGGCGGTCGTCGGGAAGGGACCGGCCGTGGCCGCAGTCGCCCTGCGGCGGTAGGGCCGTGCCGCCCCGCCGACGCCGGCAGGGGCCCAGTGCCCTACTGCCCCGGCGGGGGCCCGTACTGCCCGTACCCGTAGCCCTGGGCGGGGCCGTTCCCCACCCCCTGAGCGGCTTGCGGGCCGCCCTGGCCCGGAACGGAGAAGGGGGTGGGCGCCGCTTCCTCGGGCATCCGGCGCCGTGCCAGCAGCGTCCAGGCGCCGAGCCCGAGCACCAGCACGGTCCCCGCTCCGATCCCCGCGATCGCGACGATCACCATCGTGTCGCTCTTGGCCGCTTCCTGCGCGCTCGCACCGCTCTCCGCGGCCGCACGGTCCTCTTCCGTGACCCGGAAGTCCCCGGCCGGCCCGTCGTACGCGGGTGCCTCAGCGGCGTCCCCCTTGACGTTCACGCGCAGGGTCAGCGGGACGGCGTTGCCGTCGTACGCCTCCTCGATCTCCGGGTTCAGCGTGACAGCGAGGTAGTACCAGCCGGCGAACCGCATAGCGCTGGTGGCGGTGTCCGAGGCGTAGCGGTTCTCGTAGGCCACGGGAGGCAGCGGATCCAGCGAGATCGACTTCTGCTTGCCGTCGTAGTACATGCTCGACTCGTCGTCGACGAAGCCCCTCGCCGGGTTGTGCAGGGCGAGCACCAGGGCGTTGCTGACGCTCTTCGTCGCGTCGCCGCTCGGGCTGTTGGCCAGGTCGGCGCCGACGAAGATCTGCTGGCCCCAGTCGACAGGCACCCGGTAGAAGAGCGTCTCCCCGGGCTTGATGCTGTCCTGCCATTCACCTTGCTCGAGGCTCGTGGAGTCATGGAAGCTCGTGCCCCCGTGACGCTTCTGCGGCCCGCCGGCCGGCGCCGCGGGCGAGGCGGAGGGCCAGACCTCGGGAGGCGCGGTGGGGCCGGCGGACTTCAGCGCCGGTTCGGAGGCGAAGCGGAGTTCCACGTCCCACGGTTCTGACGAGGACGCGTCGTCCGAGTCCCGCTCCAGCAGCACGTAGTACGCGCCTGCCTGCTGACAACTGCTGTTGTCCTTCTCGATCCGGCGGCTCGCGTAGTCGGCCACCGGCCGGGCGAAGGCCGCCGACCCGAACCGTGCCTCGCCGTCGCTGCACTCGGTGCCCGAGCCGTCCTCGATGGACACCTTGAGCTGGTCCGCATAGGTGACCTTGGTGCCCGGCCCGGGAACCGCGACCGCCGACACATAGGCATTGGACCGGGCGTCCAGGTTGAGGCGGTAGTAGCGCCTCTCACCCGGCTTGATCGAGTCCTTGTACGCCGAACCGGCCGTAAGCTCCGGGCCGTTGATGTTGAGGGGGGTGCCCTTCACCGGCTTGGCCTCAACGTCGAAGACGTAGGGGCTCGGCCGGCCCGCCGCCCCTGCCTGTCCCGGCAACGCCGCCACCGCACACAACGCCGCCGCCCCGGCCAGCGCCACCCGGGCCCTGCCGCGCTGCCTCTTCACGCGCTTCTCCTTGTGGTCGATGAGTCCGCCGAGAGCCGCACCTGCCCGTGGCCGCCGTGCTCTTCGCCGCACCAGGAACGACGCCCCGGCCGGGGCCTGGACGCACCGCGCCCGGCACCACGCGACCGTGGCCCGGACCATCCTGCCCCGGACTCCGCTCCGCTGTCTTCGCGCACGGGCGAATCATCCCCCGTTGTCCGCCACCGGGTCGGGCCGGCGCCCCCGTCCAGCCTCTGATCCACGGCGCTGGGGGCGTGTCCACGCGGTCGGCAAAGATCAGATTCGCTATCGCAAGCAACTGATTCGCGGAAGCGAAAGCCCCAGGACCCGGTCACGATCGATGACGTTCAGTGATCCACCCCGGGGGCAACGGCCCTCGGGGCGGACAGCACAGAGCCCCGGCCGCTACGGCGACCGGGGCTCATGTCCAAGAAACGCTGCGTCTCACACACCCGAACCTGCGGGCACGGAGTCAGTCGCCTCCGTCCACAGATCCTGCTCGGCGCGATCCGCCTGGATCTGGCGGTACACGAGGAGCCCGCCGATGGCGGCCAGTGCGACCAGGAGAAGCTTCTTCACCGCGCGACCTCGTCTTTCCTTGACGTATGAGGACTTCTGGCGCCCGACTATACACACCGACCGATACCGATCGGTGACCTACGCCCGCTGGCACCCTCGGCACATCAACGCACGCCGTACACAAAGCGACAGGCACGGCGGAGAATCTCCGGCCGGGCCTGTCGTCACTGTGGGGCTGACAGGATTTGGACCTGTGGCCTCATCCTCATCAGGTCGATCACAGGGGGTCGGCAACGTTGGCCGACCGGCCGGTCTCCTTGGCTGACTGTCCGCTGCCAAACGGCATTGGTCGGCGCTGTCAGCACCTGTTGGCCGTTGCGGTCATCTGACCGACTCGGTGTTGTCGGTTGCCTCGGCCAGAATGCGCGGCATGAGCATCGAGATGCAGTTGCGCGCCATGCCGGAGTCCGAGATCCGAGAGGACTGGGCCTGGCTGGAGGAGTTCATGAGGGACGCCGGGGACTTCGACCGCTTCCAGGCCGAACGCCGGGACGGCATCGCCGAAGTCGTGGAGTACCACTTCCCCGCCCTGCATGAGGTCTACAGGGCGGCGTGCACCCCACAGGGCTCTCATGACCGGGAGCTCGCGGTCTTCGGGGGCAGCCCCGTGTACCACGCCACTCACAACCAGCCGCCGTTTCTGATACTCCGCCCCGTCCAGGTGCGCGAGGTGGCCGCCTTCCTGGCGGCGGTCTCCTTCGACGATCTTTGGGAGGCGGCCCGGCCGCAGGTGTTGCCTCCCTTCTCCGCCTTCGACGAGGCCGAGGTCAAGGGCTGGTTCCTCACCCACCACACCGACCTGCGGGCCTTCTACGACCGGACCGTCCCCACGGGGCACGCTGTCGTCAAGGCCTTCTGGTACTGAGCCGCACTCTTCCCCGCGGATCGCGGCTACCGCGGCCCACCACTTACCAAGCTCCCATCCCGCACGCCACCAGCCGGCCGGCACTCGCGAACGGCGCCCCCACCCTCCTGAAGCCTGAGCGCCCCCGGAGGCATGTCCTTGAGCTGCTGGTGACTTCCTCACTCCTGCCCGCGGCACGCAGCGCGCCGCCGGGCGCGGGGTCGAGTGATCGCGGCCCCTGCCACCAACTCGGCCGGGAGATACGACGTCGCGACCAGCACCGACCTGCCTTCCAGTACGAAGCGTCGACTGCGGACACAGACCCGGCGCCGTCCTCAAGGTCGAGCACTCGTGCCACCAGATCGGGGGCCTCCTGGTCGGACACCTCCACCTGGTGGTCCACGACCGGGTCCCGCCCGACCAGGGCCGCCGACCGGATCGAGCGGCCCTCTCCCAGTTCTCGCGCAAGTCGCTGGATCCCGCGTCGGCGCAGCGACTGGAAGTCTCGGACGAAAGTCCTTGCCCTGCGCTGGCAGGACATCGACTTCGACCGCCAGCAGTTCACCCCGGTGATCGAGCCGCGCGACTTCTCCCGCACCTTCGACGCGTTGATCAAGGAGCCGGTCTGCGCCGGATCACGGTCCGGCCGGCCCGGCACACCTGCGGAACGCTGCTCGCCTTCCTCAAGGTGCGTCCCAAGGTGGCTCAGGCGATCCTGCGGCACAGCCGGATCAGCATGACCATGGACGGCCACCCACGTTGTGGACGACGATGGGCGGGAGGCGGCCGCCATGCTCGCCGACCTTCTGAAAGATCCGCTCCTCGGCTGATGCCGGCCGTAGATGTCAAAGAACCCCAGTCGGATTCGACTGGGGTTCTTTGCACTGGTGGGGCTAACAGGATTTGAACCTGTGGCCTCATCCTTATCAGGGATGCGCTCTAACCAACTGAGCTATAGCCCCTCCGCGCTGCGCGCTGACCTCTGAAGATTAGCGCACACGCGGTGCAGCGCCAAAATCGGAATCCGAGGACCCCTGCGCGGCGCTACTCGTCCTCGGCGAGCGTGAGCTCGACACCGCCCACAAAACCGGCGGAGAGGTTGTAGATGAAGGCTCCGAGCGTCGCCAGCGCTGTGGCGAGCACCACATCGATCACCGCGATCACCGAGGTGAAGATGAGCACCCGAGGCAGCGACAGGAACGACTGGAGGTCGAAGCCGTTGCTCTCGTTCGAGCCGGTCGCCTCGCTGATCGTCCCGCCGACGGTCGAGAAGACGCCCATCGCGTCCATGACCATCCACAGCACCGCGGCCGCGACCACGGTGCACACGCCGAGCGCGATGGAGAGCAGGAAGCTGACCTTCATCACCGACCACGGGTCGGCCTTCGCCACCCGCAGGCGTGCCTTGCGCGTACGCGGCGTCGTACGGGCCCCTGTGCGCGGTCTGCGCACCGCGGCACCCGAAGCCGCACCCGCACCCTGGGCCGGCCGCTGCTGGCCGCCCTGGGTCCCGCCGGGCGAGGGATACGCCTGCGGCGGGTGGTACGGCTGGCCCGCCTGCTGCGGGGCAGGCTGCTCGCCGGAAAACATCTGGTACGGGGGCTGCTGCCCTCGGTTGTCCGTCACTGTGGCCCCCTGGGAGTCCGCGGCAGGGCCACGGGCACCGTTCGCTCCGGATGCTGCCGGTCCGGCGCCCGTGGCTCCACTCACGCTTTACTCCTCGTGCTCCCCGGCCGAGGACTGTGTGCCCTCGGCTGCCGCCTCGGCCGTCGCCTCGACGGCGGCCTCGTCGGTCCCTTCGGCCTCGACGGCCGCCTCGACCTCTTCGGCCTCACGACCGGCCTCGGCGTTGCGAGCGATGCCGACGACGGCATCGCGCTTGCCCAGGTTGATCAGTTGGACGCCCATGGTGTCACGGCCCGTCTCCCTGACTTCATTGACTCGCGTTCGAATCACACCGCCACCGAGCGTGATGGCGAGGATCTCGTCGGACTCCTCGACCACCAGCGCGCCCACGAGAGATCCGCGGTCCTCCACGATCTTGGCGGCCTTGATACCGAGGCCGCCGCGCCCCTGGACGCGGTACTCGTCGACGGCGGTCCGCTTCGCGTACCCGCCATCCGTGGCTGTGAACACGAACGTACCGGGCCGGACGACATTCATCGAGAGCAGTTCGTCGCCCTCGCGGAAACTCATTCCCTTGACGCCGGAGGTCGCGCGGCCCATCGGGCGCAGCGCCTCGTCGGTCGCGGTGAACCGGATCGACTGCGCCTTCTTACTGATGAGCAGCAGATCGTCCTCCGCCGACACCAGCTCCGCGCCGATCAGTTCGTCGTCCTCACCGCTCTCCGTCTCCCGGAGGTTGATCGCGATGACACCACCGGAACGGGGTGAGTCGTAGTCCTTCAGAGACGTCTTCTTCACCAGACCGGCCTTGGTGGCGAGCACCAGGTACGGAGCGGCGTCGTAGTCTCGGATCGCCAGGATCTCGGCGATCTGCTCGTCCGGCTGGAAGGCCAGCAGGTTGGCGACGTGCTGGCCGCGCGCGTCACGGCCGGCGTCCGGCAGCTCGTACGCCTTGGCCCGGTACACCCGGCCCTTGTTGGTGAAGAACAGCAGCCAGTGGTGCGTCGTGGAGACGAAGAAGTGGTCGACGATGTCGTCTTCCTTGAGCTTCGTCCCGCGCACGCCCTTGCCACCGCGCTTCTGGGAGCGGTAGTCGTCGGTCTTGGTGCGCTTCACATAGCCGCCACGCGTGATCGTGACGACGATGTCCTCCTCGGCGATCAGGTCCTCGATGGACATGTCACCGTCGAAGGGCACCAGCTTGGAGCGCCGGTCGTCGCCGAACTTCTCCACGAGCGCGGCGAGTTCGTCGCTGACGATGCCGCGCTGCCTCTCCGGCGAGGCGAGGATCGCGTTGTACTCGTTGATCTTCGCCTGCAGTTCGTCGTGCTCCTGCACGATCTTCTGGCGCTCCAGGGCGGCCAGTCGGCGCAGCTGCATCTCGAGGATGGCGTTGGCCTGGATCTCGTCGATCTCGAGCAGGCCCATCAGGCCCTCTCGCGCGACGTCGACCGTGTCGCTGCGCCGGATCAGCGCGATGACCTCGTCGATCGCGTCCAGTGCCTTGAGCAGACCGCGCAGGATGTGGGCGCGCTCCTCCGCCTTGCGCAGCCGGAACTTGGTGCGCCGGACGATGACCTCGATCTGGTGCGTCACCCAGTGGCGGATGAACGCGTCCAGCGACAGGGTGCGCGGCACGCCGTCGACGAGCGCCAGCATGTTGGCGCCGAAGTTCGTCTGCAGGTCGGTGTGCTTGTACAGGTTGTTCAGGACGACCTTGGCGACGGCGTCGCGCTTCAGCACGATGACCAGGCGCTGGCCGGTGCGCGAGGACGTCTCGTCACGGACGTCGGCGATGCCGCCGATCTTGCCGTCCTTGACCAGGTCGGCAATCTTCTGAGCGAGGTTGTCCGGGTTGGTCTGGTACGGCAGTTCCGTGACCACCAGGCACTGGCGGTTCTGGATCTCCTCGACCTCGACGACCGCGCGCATCGTGATGGAGCCACGACCGGTGCGGTACGCCTCCTCGATGCCCTTGCGGCCCACGACCAGGGCACCGGTCGGGAAGTCCGGCCCCTTGATCCGCTCGATCAGCGCCTCGAGCAGCTCCTCATGAGTGGCCTCGGGGTGCTCCAGCGCCCACTGCGCGCCCGACGCGACCTCGCGGAGGTTGTGCGGCGGGATGTTGGTGGCCATACCGACGGCGATACCGGCACTGCCGTTGATCAGCAGGTTCGGGAACCGCGCCGGCAGGACCGTCGGCTCCTGGTTACGGCCGTCGTAGTTGTCCTGGAAGTCGACGGTCTCCTCGTCGATGTCCCGGAGCATCTCCATGGACAGCGGCATCATCTTGCACTCGGTGTACCGCATGGCGGCAGCCGGGTCGTTTCCGGGAGAGCCGAAGTTTCCGTTGGAGTCCACCAGCGGCAAACGCATCGACCACGGCTGGGCCAGGCGGACCAGGGCGTCGTAGATCGAGGAGTCGCCGTGCGGGTGGTAGGTGCCCATGACGTCGCCGACGACGCGGGCGCACTTGTAGAAGCCCTTCTCGGGCCGGTAGCCACCGTCGTACATCGCGTACAGCACACGGCGGTGGACGGGCTTGAGCCCGTCCCGCACGTCCGGCAGCGCACGCGAGACGATGACGGACATCGCGTAGTCGAGATACGAGCGCTGCATCTCGGTCTCGAGCCCCACGGGCTCCACGCGCATGCCCACGCCCGGGATAATGGGCTCCTCTTCGGGCGTCACTGTCGTGTTCTCGTCGGCCATTGCTGGTCTTCAGTCCTTTCGTGCGGTCAGCTGAGACCGACTCAGATGTCGAGGAAGCGGACGTCCTTGGCGTTGCGCTGGATGAACGAGCGCCGCGCCTCCACGTCCTCACCCATGAGCACCGAGAACAGGTCGTCGGCCTGGGCCGCGTCGTCCAGCGTGACCTGGCCGAGCACTCGGTGGTCCTGGTCCATGGTGGTGATGCGCAGTTCCTCGGCGTTCATCTCGCCGAGACCCTTGAAGCGCTGGATGGAGTCTTCCTTGATCCGCTTGCCGCTCCGCTTGCCCAGCTCGACCAGGGCGTCGCGCTCGCGGTCGGAGTAGGCGTACTCGAAGTCGTCCCGGCCCCACTTGATCTTGTACAGCGGCGGGCGCGAGAGGAAGACGTGGCCCGCTTCGACGAGCGGCCGCATGAAGCGGAACAGGAACGTCAGGAGCAGGGTGTTGATGTGCTGGCCGTCGACGTCGGCGTCCGCCATCAGAATGATCTTGTGATAGCGGAGCTTCTCGATGTCGAAGTCCTCGTGGACACCGGTGCCGAAGGCCGAGATCAGCGCCTGCACCTCGGTGTTCTGGAGGATCTTGTCGATCCGCGCCTTCTCGACGTTCAGGATCTTGCCTCGGATGGGCAGGATGGCCTGGTACATCGGGTTACGGCCGGACTTGGCCGAGCCGCCGGCGGAGTCACCCTCGACGATGAAGATCTCGCACTTCGTCGGGTCGTTGGACTGGCAGTCGCTCAGCTTGCCCGGCAGCGACGCCGACTCCAGCAGACCCTTGCGGCGCGTCAGGTCACGCGCCTTACGGGCCGCGACGCGGGCCGTCTGCGCCTGGATGCCCTTGCGGATGATGTCCGCGGCCTCGTTCGGATTGCGGTCGAACCAGTCGGTCAGGGTCTCGTGGACGACCTTCTGCACGAAGGTCTTTGCCTCCGTGTTGCCCAGCTTGGTCTTCGTCTGACCCTCGAACTGCGGCTCGCCCAGCTTGACCGAGATGATCGCGGTCAGACCCTCGCGGATGTCCTCGCCGGAGAGGTTGTCGTCCTTCTCGCGCAGCAGCTTCTTCTCGCGTGCGTACCGGTTGACCAGGCCCGTGAGTGCGGAGCGGAAGCCCTCTTCATGGGTGCCGCCCTCGTGCGTGTGGATCGTGTTCGCGAAGGAGTAGACCCCCTCCGTGTACTGCGAGTTCCACTGCATCGCGATCTCGACGGAGAGCAGCCGCTCCCTGTCCTCGGCCTCGATGTCGATGACCGTGGGGTGGATGAGCTCGCCCTTGCGGGAGTTCAGGTACTTCACGAAGTCGACGATGCCGCCCTCGTAGTGGTACTTGACCGTGCGGGCCGGCTGCTCGAGGTCCTCCGGCTCCTGACCCGTCTCCGCGCCCGCGGTGGCCTTGGCCGACTCACGCTCGTCGGTCAGCGTCAGGGTCAGGCCCTTGTTGAGGAAGGCCATCTCCTGGAAACGGCGCGAGAGCGTCTCGAAGGAGTACTCCGTCGTCTCGAAGATGTCGCCGTCGGCCCAGAACGTGACCGAGGTGCCGGTCTCGGTGGTGGCCTCGTGCCGCTCCAGCGGCGCGGTGGGGACGCCCGACTTGTACTCCTGCGTCCAGCGGTAGCCGTCCGTCCAGATCTCGACGGCGAGCTTGTAGGACAGCGCGTTCACCACGGAGACACCGACACCGTGCAGACCGCCGGAGACGGCGTAGCCGCCGCCGCCGAACTTGCCGCCCGCGTGCAGCACTGTGAGCACGACCTCGACGGCCGGCTTCTTCTCGACGGGGTGGATGCCCACCGGGATGCCACGGCCGTTGTCGATGACGCGTACGCCGCCGTCGGCGAGGATCGTGACGTCGATGGTGTCGGCGTGGCCGGCCATCGCCTCGTCGACGGAGTTGTCGACGACCTCTTGGACGAGGTGGTGGAGTCCACGCTCACCGGTCGAGCCGATGTACATGCCGGGGCGCTTGCGGACCGCGTCCAGACCCTCGAGGACGGTGATCGCGCTGGCGTCGTACGAGGCTGTGACCTCGCCGTTCCCACCGGCAGGGGTGGACGGAGTGTTCTCGTTGGGGTTGCCGGAATCGGCCACGAAGCGCCCTTTCTGGCACAGCACGAGCCGTTCACCGGCAAGGCGGGAGCGGCTGCGTCGTTCGGCATCTAATCGACGTGTCCCGCGACAGAAGCGGGACTGTCGACCAGTCTACCGGTATCGCTGACACTAATGGCGGTTTGCCGGTAGCTGAGTCCGCCTGTGGCGCCCTGAACCATCACGGTCCGACTCCCCATATCCGGGAAGGGGCTCCAAGAGGCTCACGCGGGCTTTGAGCGCTTCGGGCTGTCAACCTCTCGCTACCGTGAGGGACACCTCATCCGTGCCACCCGGTTCCTTGTACCGCAAGGGCCTCCGCGGTGACGGCCTGACATCAGCCGTAGGTGTCCCCGGGGCCCGTGCTGCCCGGGGCCCGCAAGGGTCCGAACCGGCGCGCGGGGCCTCCCGGACCGAGCACCTTGATCGCGCGGACGGTCCCGTGCCCGAGGTCCTCGTTGAGCCGGGCCACCAGGCGCGGAGCCAGCAGCCGCAGCTGGGTGGCCCACGCCGTCGAGTCGCACTGAACGGTCAGCAGGCGCTCGTCCGGCGCCTCGTCGTACCGCAGCGGGACACAGTGATTGGCCAGATCGTCGCCCACGATCTGCGGCCAGCGGCCCATCACCCCGCCCACGGCGGCCGGCGTCTCCCAGCCCCGCTCGGTGATCAGCCGGTTGATCGCCGCACCCAGCGGCAGCGGATCACGCCCGTCGGCCCGGGCGCCGGACCGCAGCCCACCGCCCCGTCTGGCCTGCTTCTTCTGCTGCGCCGCCGCGCCACGGGCCTTGGCCTGCTCCTTCGCGGCCCGCAACGCCACGCGTGCCAGATCCACACCGGAGGACTCTCCGGCGCCCGAAGCCCCTGCCTCTGCCGGCCTTTCCCCGCTCTCGCCGGTCATACGCGCTGCACCGTCCCGCCCGAGACCTCGTAGCGGGCACCCGCCAGCACTGCGGGTACGTCGTCGTCCACGGCCGCGGTCACCAGCACCTGCTCGCCGGGGACCACCAGCTCGGCCAGCCGCTCCCTGCGCCGGGCGTCGAGCTCAGCGAAGACGTCGTCGAGGACCAGCACGGGTTCGTTGCCCTCGGCCCGCAGCAGGTCGTACGAAGCCAGCCGCAGCGCCAGCGCGTACGACCAGGACTCTCCGTGGCTCGCGTACCCCTTGGCGGGCATTTGCCCCAATTTCAGGACCAGTTCGTCACGGTGAGGACCGACCAGGGTCACGCCCCGCTCGATCTCCTGCTTGCGCACCTCGGCCAGTGCCGCCGTCAGCTGCTCGTACAGCGCTTCGCGGCCGTGCGCCTCGTCCATGGGGCCGGCCGAGGACCGGTACTCGAGCGCGACGGGACCGCCTCCTGGCGCGAGCGCCTCGTACGCCTTGTCCGCAAGCGGCTGCAGGGCGGCGATCAGGTCGAGCCGCTGAGCGCTCACCTCGGCGCCCGCGCGAGCCAGGTGCTGGTCCCAGACGTCGAGGGTGGACAGGTCCATGCCACGGCCGCCGTGTCGCCGCGCCATGGCCGCCGACTTCAGCAGGGTGTTGCGCTGCTTCAGCACACGCTCGTAGTCGGAGCGCACAGCCGCCATCCGCGGAGAGCGTGCCGTGACCAGCTCGTCGAGGAACCGCCGGCGCTCGCCGGGATCGCCCTTCACCAGCGACAGGTCCTCCGGGGCGAAGAGCACCGTCCGTACTATCCCCAGCACGTCACGAGGCCTGACCTGCGACGACCTGTTGATCCGGGCCCGGTTCGCCCGGCCGGGATTGAGTTCGAGCTCGACGAGCTGCGAGCGCTCCCCCTGGGTCACGGCGGCCCGGATGACGGCCCGCTCGGCCCCCATCCGTACCAGCGGCGCATCCGAGGAGACGCGGTGGCTGGCCAGCGTGGCGAGATAGCCGACGGCCTCGACGAGATTCGTCTTGCCCTGCCCGTTCGCCCCCACGAAAGCGGTGACGCCCGGATCGAGAGGGACCTCGACCCGGGCGTACGAGCGGAAGTCGGCCAGCGACAGATGCGTGACGTGCATGGTGTGCGCCGACCTTCCCCCGGCATGGCTGTGCACCACTGGTGCACAGCCTGTGGACTACTTCTTGCTCTCCACCGCGTGGCCGCCGAACTGGTTGCGCAGCGCGGCGATCATCTTCATCTGCGGCGAGTCGTCCTGACGGGACGCGAAACGGGCGAACAGCGACGCGGTGATCGCAGGCAGCGGAACGGCGTTGTCGATGGCGGCTTCCACCGTCCACCGGCCCTCGCCGGAATCCTGTGCATAACCGCGCAGTTGCTCGAGGTGCTCGTCCTCGTCCAACGCGTTGACCGCGAGGTCGAGCAGCCAGGAACGGATGACCGTGCCCTCCTGCCAGGAACGGAAGACCTCGCGCACATCGGTGACCGAGTCGACCTTCTCCAGGAGCTCCCAGCCCTCGGCGTAGGCCTGCATCATCGCGTACTCGATGCCGTTGTGGACCATCTTGGCGAAGTGGCCCGCGCCGACCCTGCCCGCGTGGACCGAACCGAACTCGCCCTCCGGCTTGAGGGCGTCGAAGATCGGCTGCACCTTCGCGACGTTCTCGGCGTCTCCGCCGTACATCAGCGCATAGCCGTTCTCCAGGCCCCACACACCGCCGGACACACCGCAGTCGACGAAGCCGATGCCCTTCAGGCCCAGCTCGACGGCGTGCTTCTCGTCGTCGGTCCAGCGGGAGTTGCCGCCGTCGACGACCACATCACCCGGGGAGAGCAGCTCGGCCAGCTCGTCGATCGTGGACTGCGTGGCGGCGCCTGCCGGGACCATGACCCAGACGACCCGCGGGCCCTTGAGCTTGCCCACAAGCTCCTCGAGGCTGTGGACATCAGCGACGTCAGGGTTGCGGTCGTACCCGATGACGGTGTGGCCGGCGCGGCGAATGCGCTCGCGCATGTTGCCGCCCATCTTGCCGAGACCGACGAGACCGAGCTCCATCAGATGATTCCTCAATCGTTGTGTGCAGTACCTACCCGTGTCCGAGCCTACGCCCGGACACGGGTGCACACCTGTGGGGTCAAGCGCTCAAAAGCCGCTGATCAGCCGCTCAGCCGCACGGGCATGATCAGGTACTTGTAGGCCTCGTCCGCCTCGGCGTCCACGGCCGGCCGGCCGCTCAGCAGCGCCGGCTTGGTGGAGGTGGTGAACGAGAGCTGGGCGACGGGCGAGTCGATCGCGCTCAGGCCGTCCAGCAGGAAGGTCGGGTTGAAGGCGATCGAGATGTCGTCGCCCTCGAGCTGCGCGTCGACCCGCTCCACAGCCTGTGCGTCGTCGCTGGAGCCCGCCTCCAGGATCAGCACGCCCTGCTCGAAGCTGAGCCGCACCGGGGTGTTGCGCTCGGCCACCAGGGCCACGCGCTTGACGGCCTCGACGAACGGCGCGGTCTCGATGACGGCCACCGAGTTGAACTCGGTCGGGAAGAGCGTCCGGTACTTCGGCAGGTCGCCCTCGAGCAGGCGCGTCGTGGTCCGGCGCCCCGCTCCCTCGAAACCGATCAGACCCTCACCGGCGCCGGAGCCCGACAGCGCCAGGGTGACGGTGTCACCGCTGGTGAGCGCCTTGGCGGTGTCCAGCAGTGTCTTGGCGGGCACCAGGGCGACCGCGGAGGCGTCCGGGTTCTCGGGCTTCCAGAGGAACTCGCGGACGGCGAAGCGGTAGCGGTCGGTCGACGCCAGCGTGACGGTGTCGCCCTCGATCTCGATGCGCACACCGGTCAGGACGGGCAGGGTGTCGTCGCGACCGGCGGCGATGGCGACCTGGGCAGCGGCCGAGGCGAAGACCTCACCGGGCACGGTGCCGGTCGCGGTCGGCATCTGCGGCAGTGCCGGGTACTCCTCCACAGGCAGGGTGTGGAGTGTGAATCGGGACGAGCCGCAGACCACGGTTGCTCGTACACCGTCTGTGGAAATCTCCACCGGACGGTTGGGGAGGGCGCGGCAGATGTCGGCGAGAAGACGGCCGGAGACCAGGACGGTGCCGTCCTCGTCCACCTCGGCCTCGACCGACACACGGGCCGAGACCTCGTAGTCGAAGCTCGAGAAGCTGACGGCCCCGTCCTCCGCCTTCAGGAGAAGGCCCGCAAGAACGGGCGCCGGCGGCCGGGCCGGGAGGCTACGGGCCACCCACGCCACCGCCTCCGCGAGTACATCGCGCTCCACCCGGATCTTCACCGGAACCGCCTCCTGCTGTTGCTGGCTCGCCCTGCTGGCCTTCTCGTCGGCTTGATGCCGGGGACCAGTCTGACGCACGACGCCGACAGTCGGTGCGGGTCGGGGTCAAGTCGTGGCAAGAGCTGCCCGGCGGTCCGGGCTCGAGTTGTGCACAGGGCCTTCTTCGAAGCGAATTCCCCGGTAACTCTAGGTGGGAGTAGTAGTAGGGGCTGTGGAAACGGTGGATAACGTCGTTTGCCCAGGTCAAGCCCGCTTTTTTGTCCACTGCGCCTGTGGGCGGTGACCGTGGACAACCGGGCGCTTCTGTGGACACGCGAAAGTTCTGCACACCCGATGCACAGGCCCCAGGGACTTCTCCCCAGTCCCGTCCCCAGCTTTACCCCGGTTCCCCACAGGCCAACCGACCTCGTTGGTGTGACGGCTTTCACTCAACGCGGTGAGCGGGTGTGTTTCGTTGCCGAACAGTGGACAGGGGTGTGGAGAAGCTGTGGGCAACGGGCCGTTGCCTGTGGGGCGGCGGTGGACAACGACGATCACAGCCTGTGGATGTTTTCCGTGTCCACAGTCTGTGGAACTTGGTTTGCCACAAATCCCCAAGGTGCTGACCTGGGTGGACGGCCCGGTGATCGGTATGCCTGTGGACCGGTCGTGGACAACTTCCTGGTCCCCAGGCTGTGGACGGAAGAATCCCGGCTCCACTGTGGAGAACGGCTCGACGCCGGCTCGAAATCGAACAGAGCGGTGGGGGTGAAACGGCTGAGGGCGCCCCGGGAACCGTCCCGGAGCGCCCTCAGGAGCCGTCGTGGCCGGCTTGTCAGCCGTTCTTGATGCGGTTGGTGAGCTCGGTCACCTGGTTGTAGATGGACCGCCGCTCCGCCATGAGGGCCCGGATCTTCCGGTCCGCGTGCATCACCGTCGTATGGTCCCGGCCACCGAACTGTGCGCCGATCTTCGGAAGCGACAGATCCGTCAGCTCCCTGCACAGGTACATGGCGATCTGCCTCGCCGTCACGAGCACCCGGCTGCGGGAGGAACCGCAGAGGTCCTCGACCGTGAGCCCGAAGTAGTCCGCGGTGGCCGCCATGATGGCGCTCGCGGTGATCTCGGGAGCCGCGTCCTCTCCGCCGGGGATCAGATCCTTCAGCACGATCTCGGTCAGCCCCAGGTCCACCGGCTGCCGGTTGAGGGACGCGAACGCCGTCACGCGGATCAGCGCGCCCTCGAGCTCACGGATGTTGCGTGAGATGCGGGAGGCGATGAACTCCAATACCTCCGGAGGGGCGTTCAGCTGCTCCTGGACGGCTTTCTTCCGGAGGATCGCGATGCGCGTCTCGAGCTCCGGGGGCTGCACGTCCGTGGTCAGGCCCCACTCGAACCGGTTGCGCAGCCGGTCCTCCAGCGTCATCAGCTGCTTGGGCGGCCGGTCGGAGGACAGCACGATCTGCTTGTTGGCGTTGTGGAGGGTATTGAAGGTGTGGAAGAACTCCTCCTGTGTCGACTCCTTGCTCGCGAGGAACTGGATGTCGTCGACGAGGAGGATGTCCACGTCCCGGTAGCGCTTGCGGAAGGTGTCGCCCTTGCCGTCCCGGATCGAGTTGATGAACTCGTTGGTGAACTCCTCCGAACTCACGTACCGGACGCGGGTGCCCGGGTAGAGGCTGCGCGCGTAGTGCCCGATCGCGTGCAGCAGGTGCGTCTTGCCGAGTCCCGACTCCCCATAGATGAAGAGGGGGTTGTACGCCTTGGCCGGAGCCTCGGCGACAGCGACGGCCGCGGCGTGTGCGAATCGGTTGGAGGCGCCGATGACGAAGGTGTCGAACAGGTACTTGGGATTGAGGCGGGCTTGCGGCTCGCCGGGACCAGGAGCCGGTGCCGGCTGTGCGCCGAGCGGTCCGGGAGCTCCCGAAGGGCCGCGGTGCGGAGCCTGCGGCTCCTGCATCGAGTGCCGCTCCGGACGTGAGTCGTACTGCCGACGCTCCGGCGGCTGCGGCGACCGGTAGTCGTGGTCGGGCTGCCGCTGCGGCGGGGAGGCGTAGGGGTCGCGTTCCTGGAACCCCCCGAGCCGCGGCTGCTGCCACGACAGGTCCTCCTGGGTACGCGGCCAGGAGCCCGGCTCGGGCCGCTGCTGGTACTCGGGGTAGGCGGGTCTGGCCGTCGGGAGACCGTCGTCGGAGGAGCGGTGGCCGTAGGTGTCGTACGGATCTCCGGGCCGGGGCTCGTCGTGCTGCGGACCTTGGTACCGGGGCTGCTGCTGCGGAGGGCCTTGGGGCATCGGCCCCTCGCCGACCGAATCGTCGACGGTGATCGCGATCCGGATGGGGCGGCCGCACTCACGGCTCAGCGTCTCGCTGATGAGGGGAGCGAGTCGGCCTTCGAGTACGCGCTTGCCCCATTCATTGGGGACGGCGAGCAGTGCGGTGTCGGCGACCAGGGCGAGCGGCTGGCAGCGCTCGATCCACTGTTTGTCCTTCGGCTCGACGCCCTGCTGGCCCTCATCGAGGAGCTGCTCGAGCACTCGTGGCCACACTGCGGCAAGATCGGCAGGTACGTCAGCCACAAGGCACGCTCTCTCACAGGTCCCACGAATGTGTGGTTCTCGGGACGGGATGGGAAGACAGGCAGGAAACGAATCCAAGTTCAGCCACGGTAGTCAGGGCGACCCGCGTGGTTCAAGTTGTTGTCCACAGCCTGTGCACAGTGGACCACGCCATAGGGTCGGTTTGACCGGATGGCGTAGCCGCGCGTACCGTGACCAGGTCGAGTTGTCGATGGCTGCTGCCGCCTGCCTCCGATGGGCAAAGATCACGATCTGTGATTGTGAAGCGGTGCACACGGGCGTAATCGCGAGCTTCTCGTGGGCGCACGGTGACAGCCAGGCGATGTCCCGCCGTCTACGAATCATTTCTGGAGCCCCCGAGTGAGCAAGCGCACCTTCCAGCCGAACAACCGTCGTCGCGCGAAGACCCACGGTTTCCGCCTGCGCATGCGTACCCGTGCCGGCCGCGCCATCCTGGCGAACCGCCGTGGCAAGGGTCGCGCCAACCTGTCCGCCTGATCGCGTACAGGTCATGACGTGCTGCCTACCGAGAATCGGCTGAGGCGGCGCGAGGACTTCGCGACTGCGGTACGGCGGGGACGCAGGGCAGGCCGCCCGCTTCTCGTCGTCCACCTTCGCAGCGGCACAACGGACCCGCACGCGCCTGGGGAGAGCGCCTCCCCGACGTGTGCGGGTTTCGTCGTGAGCAAGGCTGTGGGCGGTGCTGTGGTCCGCAACAAGGTCAAGCGGAGACTGCGCCATCTCATACGCGATCGGCTCTCCGAGCTGCCCCCCGGTAGCCTGGTGGTCGTACGGGCGCTGCCCGGCGCGGGTGACGCCGAACATGCACAGCTGGCCCGAGACCTGGACGCCGCTCTTCAGCGGCTGCTGGGAGGGGGCGCGCGATGAAGTACCCGCTGCTGGCTCTGATCAAGATCTATCAGTGGACGATCAGCCCGCTGCTGGGGCCCGTCTGCAGGTACTACCCGTCGTGTTCCCACTACGGATACACGGCCATCGACCGGCACGGCGCGGTCAAGGGCACGGTACTGACCGCCTGGCGCATCCTGCGGTGCAATCCGTGGTCGCCGGGCGGGGTGGACCACGTGCCTCAGCGCAAGCGCCCGCGGTGGCACGAAATGCTGCGTGATGCCTTGCGCGGCGACAGCAAGGGCGGGGACGCCGCCGTTGATCTGCCTGCCCCGGGATCGGCCTCCGCATCCCAGGGCCCGGCCGCAGAGACCTCGCCCAATGCTCAAGGAGCCTGATTAGTGGACACGATTGCCAGTCTCTTCAGTTTTATCACCACGCCTGTCTCGTGGATCATCGTCCAGTTCCACAGTCTCTACGGGGCGATCTTCGGCCCTGACACGGGATGGGCCTGGGGACTGTCCATCGTGTCGCTCGTGATCCTGATCCGGATCTGTCTGATCCCGCTCTTCGTGAAGCAGATCAAGTCGACCCGGAACATGCAGGCGCTCCAGCCGAAGATGAAGGCGATCCAGGAGCGCTACAAGAACGACCGACAGCGTCAGTCCGAAGAGATGATGAAGCTGTACAAGGAGACGGGCACCAACCCGCTCTCCTCGTGCCTTCCCATCCTGGCCCAGTCGCCGTTCTTCTTCGCGCTGTACCACGTGCTCAGCAAGATCGCCTCGGGTGACGAGATCGGGGTGCTCAACAAGGACCTCGTGAACAGCGCGCGTGAGGCGCACATTTTCGGTGCTCCCATCGCTGCGAAGTTCATGGACGACCCGGCGAAGGTCGAGGCGCTCAACGCCTCCCTGACCGACGTCCGCATCGTCACCGCCATCATGATCATCCTGATGTCGGCGTCGCAGTTCTACACCCAGCGTCAGCTGATGCAGAAGAACGTCGACCTCACGGTCAAGACGCCGTACATGCAGCAGCAGAAGATGCTGATGTACATCTTCCCGCTGATTTTCGCCGTCATGGGCATCAACTTCCCCGTCGGTGTCCTCGTCTACTGGCTGACCACCAACGTGTGGACCATGGGCCAGCAGATGTACGTGATCAACCAGAACCCCACCCCGGGCAGCAAGGCCCAGGACCACTATCTGCAGCGGCTTCTCAAGAGCGTCACCGCCCACGGCGAGGTCCGCTCGCGGCGCAAGCGCAGTGTCGTCCAGGCGATCGTGGCCAAGGGGACGGACCGCAACGACAACGAGCGCCGGTTCATCTCCGGTCTCGCCAAGGCCGGCCTGGCCGCGCAGGCGGACGGCACGGTGACCAAGAGCGAGGCGGCCGTGGCCGAGGCCGAGGGCGGCCCCGCACAGAGGCGTCAGCAGCCCAAGCGCCAGAGCAAGTCCAAACGCCAGACCACGACGGCCCAGCCGGGTGCCGCCAAGGGTTCCGACGCCGCCGGCGCCACTGCCAAGACCTCCCTGGAAAAGGACAAGCCGGCGGAGGGCCGCTCCAGAGCCGGTTCCTCCCAGGGCGACGCCAAGCAGGGCGCCGGCGGCGGCAAGGCCACCGGTTCCGCACGCCAGCCCAAGTCCGGACAGCGCAAGGGCCCGCAGCGGCCCAAGCACCCGTCGTCCAAGAAGTAAGAAGGAGCATCCGTGACGGAAGGCACCATCTCCGCCGCCGCCGAGGGTGGCGACACCCTGACCCGCCTCGAGCAGGAAGGGGAGATCGCGGCCGACTACCTCGAGGGCCTGCTCGACATCGCAGACCTCGACGGTGACATCGACATGGATGTCGAGGCGGACCGTGCTGCGGTTTCGATCATCAGCGACACTGCCAGCCGCGACCTCCAGAAGCTCGTCGGCAAGGACGGTGAGGTTCTGGAGGCCCTTCAGGAGCTGACGCGTCTGGCCGTGCACCGGGAGACGGGCGACCGCAGCCGACTGATGCTCGACATCGCCGGCTTCCGGGCGAACAAGCGCACCGAGCTGGCCGAGCTGGGCGCGAAGGCCGCCGCAGAGGTCAAGAGCAGCGGTGAGCCGGTGAAGCTCGACCCGATGACGCCGTTCGAGCGCAAGGTCGTCCATGACGCCGTCGCGGCGGCGGGGCTGCGCAGCGAGTCCGAGGGCGAGGAGCCTCAGCGCTTCGTCGTCGTGCTCCCTGCCTGACCGCTTTGTTCTGTCGGCCCCGTCTGTTCGCAGGCGGGGCCGATCTTTGTCAGCCTGTTAATCAGCCACCACAGTCCGCATTGCGGCAGTGCGGTACGGAAGGACGGTCCCCGTGACGGAGGCAGCACAGCTTCCCCAGGCGCCCGAGGCGGCACGGAAGGTGTTCAAAGAGCACTTTCCCGAAGCCGTGCGGTACGCGGAGCTGCTCGCGGACGCCGGGGTAAAGCGCGGTCTGATCGGGCCGCGTGAAGTGCCGCGGCTGTGGGAACGGCATCTGCTGAACTGTGCCGTCCTCTCGGAAGTGGTGCCGGAGGGCGTGACGGTGTGTGACGTCGGCTCCGGTGCGGGACTTCCCGGGATCCCGCTGGCGCTGGTGCGACCGGATCTGAAGATCACTCTTCTGGAACCGTTGCTCCGCAGGACGAACTTCCTGCAGGAAGTCGTGGAGCTGCTCGGTCTGGACCACGTGACCGTGGTGCGTGGACGGGCCGAGGAGGTCCTCGGGAAGGTTCCTCCGGTGCACGTGGTCACGGCGCGGGCAGTGGCCCCGCTGGACCGGCTCGCCGGTTGGGGCGTCCCTCTGCTGCGGCCCTACGGCGAGATGCTGGCTCTCAAGGGCGACACTGCCGAGGAAGAGATCCAGGGCGCGCGTGCGGCTCTCAGCAAGCTGGGTGTCGTGGGGACCTCGGTCCTTCATGTCGGTGAAGGCCTCGTCGATCCGCTGTCCACAGTTGTGCGGGTGGAGGTCGGGGAGAGTCCGGGTGGTGTGAGGTTCGCCGCAAAGCGGGCGAAAGCTGCCCGCACCAGTCGTACGCGCCGTCGTCGCTGAGCCATACACGTTGCCATACGTACTGATTTCGGAGTGTCGCCCCGGTCTGGTCATGTGGCTTGGGCATCGTGTTTCACGTGAAACGTCGCTCACTGCTGCAGGGAATCATCAGCCGCGGCCGTGCGGCCGCCCCGACCAAGGGTCGTAGGCCCCTCTTGAGGGCTACAGAGTTGTCCACAGAGGTGGATTCCTCCACAGATCCACGGGGCTCGCTGGTTCGCGACCCCGAAAGCATGGCAGGCTCTGCTCATTGCGAGCCTGATGTCGAGGAGAGTGAATCCTTGCGGTCCGACGCCAACATCGCGGGACCGATGACCGATCCGGTCCCCGGTCCCCGTACCGAGTCCGCGGGGGACGATGTTTCACGTGAAACACCGCCCCCCATGGATGACACCCCCATCGGCCGTGCTGCTCAGCTGGCCGTGGAGGCGCTGGGGCGTGCCGGTGAGGGTCTGCCCCGACCTGAGCAGACACGCATCATGGTCGTTGCCAACCAGAAGGGCGGCGTAGGCAAGACGACCACCACGGTCAATCTCGCTGCTTCGCTCGCCTTGCACGGCGCGCGCGTTCTGGTGATCGACCTGGATCCGCAGGGAAACGCCTCGACGGCTCTGGGGATCGATCATCATGCGGAAGTTCCCTCGATCTATGACGTCCTGGTGGAGAGCAGGCCGCTCGCCGAAGTGGTCCAGCCTGTCCCGGACGTCGAAGGACTCTTCTGCGCCCCCGCCACCATCGATCTCGCCGGTGCGGAGATCGAGCTGGTGTCGCTGGTGGCGCGGGAGAGCAGGCTGCAGCGGGCGATCCAGGCCTATGAGCAACCGCTGGACTACATCCTCATCGACTGTCCGCCCTCGCTGGGCCTGCTGACGGTCAACGCGCTGGTCGCCGGCGCAGAGGTGCTGATCCCCATCCAGTGCGAGTACTACGCGCTGGAGGGGCTGGGCCAGTTGTTGCGCAACGTGGACCTGGTGCGCGGCCATCTCAACCCGGCCCTGCATGTCTCGACCATCCTGCTCACGATGTACGACGGCAGGACCCGGCTTGCCTCGCAGGTCGCGGACGAGGTGCGCAGTCACTTCGGCGAAGAGGTACTGCGTACGAGCATCCCGCGTTCGGTGCGTATTTCGGAGGCCCCGAGCTATGGGCAGACAGTGCTGACCTACGATCCAGGGTCCAGCGGTTCCCTGTCGTATCTCGAAGCCGCGCGTGAGATCGCGCTGCGTGGGGTCGGCGTGCAGTACGACCCGCACCATGCCCAGGTGGGCCAGAACAGCCAGCAGAATTTGTCGGAGGGGATCCAGTGAGCGAGCGACGTAGAGGATTGGGGCGTGGGCTCGGTGCGCTGATTCCTGCCGCTCCGCAGGAGAAGCAGCCGACTGCGTCGGGACCGGAGTCGTCTCAGGGGTCGTCCCCAGTGCTGACTGCGGAACGAGGGGTGGCGGCGGCAAAGGTCGCCACGTTGCCCGCAGCGGTGGTCACACCGCAGGCGGGTGCTCCCGCCCACGAGGGGGAGGCCGCAGGCACTTCGGCGAGTGCTCCGGCTGGTGCGCACTTCGCCGAGGTGCCGCTCGGTGCGATCACGCCCAACCCGCGTCAGCCGCGGGAAGTCTTCGATGAGGACGCCCTCGCAGAGCTGGTCACGTCAATCAAGGAAGTGGGGCTCCTTCAGCCCGTTGTCGTGCGGCAGTTGGGCCCGGACCGCTATGAGCTCATCATGGGTGAGCGTCGCTGGCGGGCCTGCAGGGAAGCCGGTCTCGAACGGATCCCGGCGATCGTCCGGGACACCGATGACGAGAAGCTGCTGCTGGATGCCCTTCTGGAGAACCTGCACCGGGCCCAGTTGAATCCGCTGGAAGAGGCGGCGGCCTACGACCAGCTGTTGAAGGACTTCAACTGCACCCACGATCAGCTCGCGGACCGCATCGGGCGTTCTCGCCCGCAGGTGTCCAACACGCTTCGCCTGCTCCGGCTTTCCCCGCCCGTCCAGCGCCGGGTCGCGGCTGGAGTGCTTTCTGCCGGGCACGCCCGAGCTCTGCTCTCCGTGGACGACTCTGAGGAGCAGGACCGGCTGGCGCACCGGATCGTCGCCGAGGGTCTGTCGGTCAGGGCCGTCGAAGAGATCGTGACGCTGCTGAACTCGAACCCCAAGACCGCGCCCAAGCCGAAGGGTCCCCGTGCCGGCACGCGGCTGTCCCCGGCGCTCACGGACCTTGCCTCTCGGCTCTCGGACCGCTTCGAGACGCGAGTGAAGGTCGACCTCGGTCAGAAGAAGGGGAAGATCGTTGTCGAGTTCGCCTCGATGGACGACCTTGAGCGAATCCTCGGGACACTGGCCCCCGGTGAAGGACGCGTGCTGGAGAAGGGACTCGGCGAGGGACCTGCCGAGGACAACGAGGCCTGAGCCTTCAGCTCGGAAGTGTCGAAGCTGTCTGAAGGGGCGGGTGGGGTTCCGGAGCACGGAACACCACCCGCCCCTTCGGCTTGGCGCGGTATCCGTGCCGGGGTCGGGTGGATACGATGCGTTCTGGTATGACGCATCCTCCTTGAGCCACTTCGGAAAGAGGGCAAGGCCATGCGATCGGTGAGCTGCGGCCAACTGGTGACGGCAGGCCTGGGCCTCGGGGCGGTGAGCGGCTTTGTCAGCAGCTTCCTCCTCGAGCGGAGCAGGCTGGCAGATGCTCGCAGCGCGGCACACGAGGGAAGTGAGGAACAGCCTCCATGGGTCGTCGGCTCGTACCGCTCACGCTGGACAACCTTTCGGACCTTCCCAAGCGTTGCCGTGCGTGCGTCTTCTGGGAACTTGACCCGGTCAGCGGTGAAGCCGCAGTAAAGGCCGGTACCCCTGAGCTCGAGAAAGAGGCCTGGATCTCGGCCGTACTCCTCGAGTGGGGGTCCTGTGGTCGCGTGGTCTACGTGGACGAGGTTCCGGTGGGCTTTGTTGTCTATGCCCCGCCTGCCTACGTACCGCGCTCCACTGCCTTCCCGACGAGTCCTGTGGCGGCTGACGCGGTCCAGTTGATGACCGCGTGGGTCATGCCCGGCTATCAGGGGCAGGGTCTCGGGCGGGTCATTGTCCAGACGGTCGCCAAGGACCTGCTCCGCCGGGGCTTCCGTGCGATCGAGGCATTCGGCAATGCCCGGTGGCAGGAGCCGGCCTGTGTCCTGCCGGCCGACCATCTCCTCGCAGTCGGCTTCAAGACGGTCCGACCACACCCCACATATCCCCGCCTGCGATTGGAGCTGCGCACGACACTCTCCTGGAAGGAAGATGTTGAGCTGGCTCTGGACCGTCTGCTGGGAGCCGTACAGAAAGAGCCGGCGCTGCGGCCTCTCTGACTGCGCACGCGAAAACGGGCCCACCCCGAGAGGGATGGGCCCATTCGTGTTTCACGTGAAACAGCGGAGGCGTTTCTACTCTCCGATGAAGCTCTCAAGGTCGCGGACGATCGCGGCCTTCGGCTTGGCGCCGACGATGGTCTTGGCAACCTCGCCGTTCTGGTAGACGTTCAGCGTCGGGATCGACATGACGCCGTACTTGGCTGCGGTGGCCGGGTTCTCGTCGATGTTGAGCTTCACGACCTGGATCTTGTCGCCGTGCTCGGCCGCGATGGCTTCGAGGGACGGCGCGATCTGGCGGCAAGGACCGCACCACGCGGCCCAGAAGTCCACGAGCACAGGCTTGTCGCTCTTGAGGACGTCCTCCTCGAAGGAGTCATCAGTCACGTTCTTCAGGGCGCCGGCCACGGCGGCCTCCTTACTTCTCTGCGAGGTGTGGGGTGGAGTTGGGTGGTCCAAAGGTGGGTCAGACCACGGGGGTCTTCTCCGGCTCGGCCGCCTTCTCGCTGTCCGAAAGAGCGGCGAGGAAGCGCTCGGCGTCCAGGGCGGCGGCGCAGCCGGTCCCGGCGGCCGTGATGGCCTGACGGTAGGTGTGGTCGACCACGTCACCGGCGGCGAACACTCCGGTGACATTGGTGCGGGTCGACGGGGCGTCGACCTTCAGGTAGCCCTCGCCGTCCAGCTCGAGCTGTCCCTTGAACAGCTCGGTCCGGGGGTCGTGCCCCACCGCGATGAACAGACCCGTCACCGCGAGCGGGGACTTCTCGCCCGTCTTGGTGTTGTTCAGGGTCAGACCCGAGAGCTTCTGGTCACCGTGGATCTCGGCCACCTCGCTGTCCCAGGCGAAAGAGATCTTCGGGTCGGCGAAGGCCCGCTCCTGCATGGCCTTGGAGGCCCGCAGGGTGTCACGTCGGTGGATGATCGTGACCGACTTGGCGAAGCGGGAGAGGAAGGTGGCTTCCTCCATCGCTGTGTCGCCACCGCCGACGACAGCGATGTCCTGGTCCTTGAAGAAGAAGCCGTCACAGGTCGCGCACCAGGAGACACCACGGCCGGAGAGCACGTCCTCGTTGGGAAGGCCGAGCTTGCGGTGCTGGGAGCCGGTGGTGACGATCACGGCCTTCGCGCGGTGAACGGTGCCGGCCGTGTCGGTCACGGTCTTGATGTCGCCGGTGAGGTCGACGGACACGATGTCGTCGGGCACGAGCTCGGCCCCGAAGCGCTCGGCCTGGGCACGCATGTTGTCCATGAGGTCGGGCCCCATGATGCCGTCGCGGAAGCCCGGGAAGTTCTCCACCTCGGTCGTGTTCATCAGCGCACCGCCGGCGGTGACAGCTCCCTCGAACACCAGCGGCTGAAGCGATGCCCGCGCGGTGTAGAGCGCGGCTGTATAGCCCGCGGGCCCGGAGCCGATGATGATCACGTTACGGACGTCGCTCACGGGTTTGTTCCTCGTCTCTGCAGACTGCCTACTGCCTACGGGGCGGCTTCATGGACTCTCACCCCACCCAACGGATCCTACGGGGCGTGCATTCCCTTGAAGCCGGAGCGGCACAGACGATGTCTCAAGGGCGGGGATAGGACTCCGTGAGGAGCAGCTCTCCGGGCGAGTTCGCCGCGCCATCCACGCATGCCGCATCGACGACGTACGCCTGGACCTGAGTGCTGTCCTTGGCGTGTGTCATCAGGACGAGGTAGGCGTTGACACCTTCGTATGTGCCCCGCTCAGCGGCGATGGGGCCGTCTGTACGGCCGGTCCCCTGCTGAATGCAGGCAGGCACCGCGGCGTCCGGAGCGTCCTTGGGCGACATCGTGTTGGGATCGCTCTGGAGGGAGGGCGCCTTCTCGATCCTGGGCTCTGCCTCATGTGTCGGTGCGGCCGCCAGCAGGGACTGGACCCGACTCCCGAGGGTGCTGCCGGAGAACTCCGCGTTGCCCCGCGCCGCGGAGCTCACGCTCGTCTCCTTCTTGGCAGCGGAGGCGTCGTTGGCGGTATTCGTCTGGGCCGACTGGAGAAACATCACCCCGACACCTACTGCGGCGGCGCCGAACACGGCGCCCAGGACGGCAGCGCGTCGACTACGTGCCCGGCCGTTCCGCCCCGGACCGGTCGCCGCGCGGGAGTGCCCTGCCGGCCGGGCGGATGTCGAAGAATTTTCTGCTGCGGGCGAGCGCAGCACTGTTTCACGTGAAACGTGCTCGCGATCTTCAGGTGCCGTGGCTTGGAGCAGAGCCTCTGCGGCCAGCGCCGCATCGATTCGGCCGGCGATATCGGCGGGCATGCGGGGAGGACCCGGCAGGGTGCCCAGCAGGCCACGGATCTCTTCCAAAGACGTCTGCACGTCGGCGCACAGCGGACAGTCGTCGAGGTGGAGGCGCACCTCTGCCGTGCGTGCGGGCGGGAGAAGTCCCTCGGTGAGGTCGGAGATTTCCGAGACGTGCGGGTGCCCAGTCGTGTCGGTCGATGTCACGCGCGCCCACCTCCGCCCTTCACTGCCGCAGGGTCACTCGGCCCTGTCTCTCTTGGTCCCGACGCCGGTGGGACGGATGTCCCCGGCGTCCGGTTCCTTCCCATGGTGAGGTCGGTGTTATCCCCGGCCTGACCACGCAGATGCGTGAGCATGGGCAGGAGACGTGCGCGGCCCCGGGCACAACGGCTCTTCACCGTTCCTGTGGGGACATCCAGGAGACGGGCGGCTTCGGCGACCGGATACCCCTGCATGTCCACGAGCACCAGCGCCGCACGCTGATCGACCGGGAGTTTCGCCAGGGCGGCCAGGAGCTCCCGGTGGAGGTCGTGACGCTCGGCGGGAGCCTCTGCCGACTCGTGGGGCTCCAGGAGCTGCTCCAGACGCTCCGTGTCGTCCACGGGCGAGGTCTTACGGGAGGCGGCCTTCCGCGCCCGGTCGAGGCAGGCGTTGACCGTGATGCGGTGCAGCCATGTCGTGACGGCCGACTGACCGCGGAAGGTGTGTGCCGCGCGGAAGGCCGAAACGAGTGCGTCCTGCACCGCGTCGGCGGCCTCCTCACGGTCTCCCAATGTGCGCAGCGCCACGGCCCACAGCCTGTCGCGATGGCGACGCACGAGCTCGCCGAAGGCGTCGGGGTCCCCGTCGACGTGGCGTGCCAGCAGATCCTGGTCGCTTACGTCTCCGAGTGTCGCGTCGTCCAACGGTGAGCCCCCTCCCATGCCTCCGTGTCAGCCGGTGAAGGCGACGTCCGTGATGCCCTGCTTGTAGCCGGGATCGCTGTACTCGTCCTGCGGTGAGTACGGCATCGCCGTCATCCAGATCAGCACGTACCGGCTCTTCACCGGCTCCTTGGCGGTCACCTTCAGAGTGGAATCGCTGGTACGACCGGTTGCGATCTGCTTCATCGAGCCGACCGGACCGGACGGATTCAGCGAATCAACGGCATAGACGCTGATGGTGGTGTGGTCTCCGCCGTAGCGCAACGCTATGGACGCGCCGGCGACGTCTTTGTCGGAACCGAGGTCGTAGACGATGCCGACGCCCTGCTTCACGGACGGCACCAGGTCCGGTCCGTCGAAGTAGCTCCGGCTCCGCCAATAGGTGGTGCTGTCCGAGTCATGAGTGGCCCCGACGTTGTTCGGGTTCTGCGGCGACCCGTCCGGTGCGTACTCCTGGGCGCCCTGGATGGCGAGAGGCACGGGCGCGTCGGGCTTGTCGCCGCCCTGGTTCGTGGTCTCGGTCTCCGAGGTCTTCGGCTCCTCGGAGCCGTTGCGGTTGTCCAGCAGCTTGTCGGCGACCTGCCAGCTACCGAGTCCGAGAGCGGCAATGAGGAGTGCCGATACGGCCCACTTGAGGGCCTTGCCCGTCCGGGTCTGCAGGGGCGGCGGCGGTGTCGGCGTCGGCTGGGTGGTGCCGACTCCCGGCATGGCAGCGGGCCGGGCGTAGCTGCCCTGCTGATAGGTGGTCCGCTGGTACTCGGGCGGTGCCGTGAAGGCCGGCTCCGGCGGGCGGATGCGCGGCATTGCAGCGACGGCCTTGGCCAGTTCGTCCGGTGTCGTGCACGGCGGTTCCTGGCGGGACGCGGTGGCGCCGTCGTTGACCAGAGCCCGCATGGCCAGCTCGGACAGACCGCGGTGGACGCCGGCCCGCACCTGGTCGGGAGCGACCAGGCCGACTCCCTTGGGGAGGCCGGTGAGGCCGTACGCGTCGTTCTCGTAGGGCCAGCGCTGCGTCAGCGCCGCGTACAGGAGGGCACCGATGGCCTCGGTGTCGGTGCGCTGGGGGCCGTCGACGGAGATACCGCGCAGGGCGGCGTTCACCGCCAGCCCGCGGATCCGGTACTGCCCCGTCGAAGTGCGCAGGACAGCCCCGGGAGTGAGCCTCAGGTGAGCGAGTCCCTCCCGGTGGGCCGCGGCCATCGCCTGGGAGACCTGGTCGACGAGCTGGTACGCGTCGTGCGGCTCGAACGGGCCGGCGGCCAAGAGGGCCGTCAGCTCGACGGCGTCGGGCAGCCATTCGTGCACGACGTAGACGAGGTCGTTCTCCTCGACCGCGTCGAGGACCTGGACGAACCGCGGGTCGC
Source organism: Streptomyces sp. WAC00040 (assembly GCF_056835925.1). Classification (NCBI taxonomy): domain Bacteria; kingdom Bacillati; phylum Actinomycetota; class Actinomycetes; order Kitasatosporales; family Streptomycetaceae; genus Streptomyces; species Streptomyces sp. WAC00040. Next base: position 1,684,661 of record NZ_JAKQZE010000001.1, on the reverse strand, counting down.
CGAGGAGGGCCGAGGACCTGGCGGCCGCCAGCACCGAGCGTGCTCGGGGGTGGTCGGCCGGCAGGATGTGCACGCCGACCGCGCGCCGGAGCTTCTCGTCGACGGCGCGCCAACTGCTGAAACCGTCCAGACGGGTGACGCACTCCTCGAGCCGATAGCGTCTGGCGAGCTTGTGGCCGCTGTGCAGTTCCGGCGTCGAGTAGGACGGTTCGCCGCCCTGCCGTTCGTCGTCCCTGTCGAGCACGGCCTTTTCCGCCGCGCCTTGAGAGCCCGCTGCCGGAGACTCTGCCGTCTGGGTGTCTGCCGCCCCGTCGGTCGTGGCCTTGCCCGCCTTCGCGGTCAGCGGTTCGTCCCCGCCGTTGTCGGCCACGTCGACGGCAGCCGTGCTACGTTCCGCCACCGTCGTTCCTGCCTCCCCATCCGTTGCGCCATGTCCAACAGCCATGCCAATTGTGCCCACAGTCCGACGCTATGCACGACACACGGCGTCCGACGATGGTTGTGCGGGACCGGCCCGCAGCCCGACCGTCGGGGTACTTGTGACGACCGTCTAGCGGCCGAGCCGGCCACGGACCATGCCGACCATGGCGTTGAGTTCCTCGATCCGCATCCGCTTCGCAGCCACGAAGAAGACACCCAGCAGTGCGATGCCGCCGGCCACGAGCGCGACCATGGAGCCCCCGGCGCCGCTGCCGAGTCCCTTCAGGATGCCGTAGGCCACGGCGCCGCCGACCACCGCCGCGGGAACGGACGCCATGGACAGCCGGGCATAGGTGCGCATGACGTGAGCGCCGTCCAGGTCGCCGCCGAGACGGTTCTTGAGCCTCCGCCAGGCGACGCCGACACCGACGGCGTAGGCGAGGCCATAGGAGGCGGCCATGCCGACCACGGCCCACTGGGCGGGCAGCAGCACGTAACAGAGGGCAGAGGCACCGGCGTTGACGACGGCGACGATGACGGTGTTGTAGAAGGGCGTCCGGGTGTCCTCGTAGGCGTAGAAGCCACGCAGCACCACGTACTGCACGGAGTACGGGATGAGGCCGAGTCCGAAGGCCATGAGGATGAAGCCCATGCCCCGGGCCGCCTCGGTACCGGTGGAGGCGAAGAGCAGCGTCGACATGGGCAGGCCGAGCGCGAGGAACGCGAACGATACGGGAACGATGGCGACGGCCGAGTTGCGGAGACCTTGGGAGATGTCGTCGCGTACGGCACCGGGATCGTTGTCGTGGGCCGCACGGGAGATGCGCGGCAGCAGGGCGGCCATGACGGAGACGGTGATGATGGCCTGCGGCATGCCCCAGATCAGCTGGGCGTTGGTGTAGGCGATGAAGCCCGCGCCCTGCTTTCCGGACGCCTCACCCGCAGCCGTGGCGAGCTGGGTGACGACCAGAACGCCGGCCTGGTTCGCCAGGACGAACAGGACGGTCCACTTGGCCAGCTTTACGGTCTTGCCGAGCCCGTGCCCCTTCCAGTCGAACCGGGGACGGAAGCGGAATCCTGTCTCCCGCAGGTACGGGATCATCGCCAGAGCCTGGACGACGAGACCGAGAAGCGTCCCGATGCCCAGCAGCCGGACCCCCTCAGCGGGAATCGTCTGCACACCCATCTGGGATTCGGCGGAGGTGCCGTACACCCAGATGAACAGCCCGAAGGTGGTGATCATGACGATGTTGTTCAGGACCGGGGTCCACATCATCGCCCCGAACCTGCCGCGGGCGTTGAGGATCTGCCCCATGACCACATGGACGCCCATGAAGAAGATCGTGGGCAAGCAGTAACGGGCGAACGTGACCGCGACGCTGTTGGCCGCCTGATCGCTCGCGATCGTGTCCGACATCAGCCGGATCAGCAGCGGTGCCGCGAAGATGGCGAGCGCGACGATCGCGCCGAGCGCCACCATCACCAGCGTGAGCAGACGGTTGGCGTAGGCCTCGCCGCCGTCATCGTCGTTCTTCATCGCACGGACCAGCTGCGGAACGAAGACGGAGTTGAGCCCGCCGCCGACCGTGAGGATGTAGATCATCGTCGGCAGCGTGTAGGCGACGGTGAACGTGTCGCCGAGGAGCGCGGCGCCGAGAGCTGCGGTGATCACGAGACTGCGTACGAAGCCCGTGAGGCGGGAGACCAGGGTTCCGGCCGCCATCACGGCACTCGACCTCAGAAGTCCCGCAGCCCGGCCCGTGGGCTTCTTCGGGGCAGGCGGCGCCGGCACCGGTTCGGAGGCGGGCGGCGGCACCGAGGACTGCTGGTCCTTGTAGAGGTGAGCGAAAGCGTCAGGCTCCGGCTTCTCCTCGCCGGCCCGCGTGACCAGGTCGTCGACCCCGGTGAACTGTGTGGTCCGCGCGTCGTCGCCGTATGGGAGGTGCCGGGAAGGGCCCTCGGGCTCCGGTGGCGGTGCCTGCGCCCAGATGCGGGGGTCCGGGGCGTACTGGGGCGTCGCCGGCTGCTGGTAGAGCGGCTGCGGCTCCTGGTAGGTGCCCGGGGGCGGCGGCGGGTGCGCGGAGCGGTCGTAGAACGCCTCGTTCACCGGGTCCTGGGCGGAGAGGTCCTGAGCCTGGAAGGGATCCGGGGCGTAGGCGTCCTGGACATAGGGGTCCTGCGTATACGGGTCCGACGAGGGCTGCTGGGGCGGGAAGGAGCCTGCAGGGTCACCGCCCGCGCCCTGACCACGGTCACCGTCGTACGGCGCGTTCATGACTACCCCACCTCATCGTCCCCGGCCGACCGGCCACGACATCGCTCAACGGTCCACTTTCTCACCAGCGCCGGACGGGTTGCCGCTTTCCGGTCCGGTGTCAGGGGCGAGGTCACTCGGCTGCCCTGGATCCGAGCCGCTGCCGCCACCCTCCGTGTCCGGAGCATCCGACGTCACGGGGTCTCCGGCCTCGGCGGTTTCCGCGGCGGCAGCGCGCTTGCGCTGGGTGTACATCCTGATGCCTGCGAGGACGAGCAGGAGAACACCGCCTGCGAGGACGAGCATGACGGTCGGAGTGATCTCGGAGACCCTCACCGTGAACGACATCTCGGGGCCGTACGGTGTGCCGTCCTTCGTGAAGAGCTGGGCGGTCATCTGGACCTGACCGTTGGCATTGGCGGCGGCCGGGAACTTCACCGACTGGCTGTGGCCTCCCTCGACCTTGATCGGCTGCTCCGCCATGCCCTCGTCCCCATCGAAGTGGAGACGGTTCGGGTTGTTGGACTTCAGCCGCAGCACAAGGTCGTCGATGCCCTGGACCAGCTGGTTCTGCACCGTGACCGGGATGGTCGCACTGCGACCGGAGAGGGTCACATCCGACTTCTCGATCAGCCGGACCTCTTCGGTGAGGTTCCGCAGATACGACTGGACCTCGTCGCGGTAGCGCTGAGCAGCTTCAGGCTTGCCCCGCCACGCCGTCGACAGCTCACGGTCGATCGCCCTGCCGAAGGGGGCTTCGACCCGGTCGGCGAAGGTGAGGACGACCTTGAACTTGTCCAGTGTGCTCTGCGTCTCGCTGATGTCCTCGAATGCCTCGACCGGCAGCTCCTGCCGGCGCAGCGCGGCGGGGTACTGGGAGGCACCGGGCACCTTGGTGTTCGCCTCGGCGTCCGGTTCGGCGGAAGCAGCCGCCACCAGGTCCAGCGGCTGTGTCCAGCGCTTGGGCTCGAGAGCACGCAGTGCGCGGGCCATGGACTGGGCCTGGGCCACTGTGGGCACGCGCTGCGGAGCGACCACGATGCTCCGCTGTTTCTCGGGGTCCTGTAGGGCGAGGGCCAGCGACTGTGCGAGGAATTTCTGTACCGCGAGCGTGGAGTCGCCGGCGTCCGTCATGTCGCCCTGGAAGGCGGTCGACAGGCGGGTGTCGGCGACCACGGCCGTGGTGCCGCCACCGATGGGACGGGCCGCCGTGGGGGTGTACGACAGATTGTCCTGGAGGCTGTCGCTCCGTGCGATCACCTTGTGTGCGCCGGCCGAGGTGGCCACGTCCACGATCGACGAGTCGATCGCACCGTCCACCGGCCAGGCGAAATCGACGGACGGCTTCACATGGAGGATTGTCTCCACTGTGATCTCCGCAACTTGTGTGGCCGGCTGCAGATGGCTGAGCGAACCGGAGACCGACTTGCCGGTGTGCGCCAGCGAGGCGAGATCCGGGTCCGCGAACGGGAGAGCAACGACCTTCTTGCCCTGCACTGCGGCTTCGACAGAACTCAGCCATCGCTTGGCGACGGCCTGGTTCCTGCCGGCCACCGTGGAGTCCCCGCTCTTGACCCGGTAGCTACGTGTCATGGCGTCGACGGTGGCCAGAAGGTCCGGGTCGATGACCCAGGTGACCGGCAGCTCCTTGCCGAGTGACACCAGCTGGTCGAGCCGCCCGCCGGGAGCGAGCTCGGCAGCCAGCGCCTCGTCCTCGAAGACGGGGGTCTGCTGTTCGTCCGAGCCGGTTTCCGACGTGAGGTGGGTCGAGGAGATCAGCGGCCAGAGATAGGTGAGTCGTGTCTTCTTCTCCATGGCCCTTGGCTGCCAGGGAAGGAAGGTCCGCTCGATGCCGAGGACGCGCTCGAAGGACTGGCTCGAGGTCTGACCCGTCAGGGACACACCGAGCTCGTATACGCCGCCGTTGTCGTCGAGATCGAGCTTGTCGGCGGGCACCGAGAGCTTGAAGTCGTAACTGATACCCGAGGCGAGCTTCGGAAGGTCGACGCTGTACTTGTCGTCGACCGTCGGGCCGTCCACACCGTAGGTGTAGCCGGTCCTCTCAGCGGCCCGGTCGATGCTTGTTCTGCCGGCCAGCTTGGGGCCCACCCGGAGATCGACATGTGCGCCTGTAATCGTCCGCGGGCCCTCGTTGACCACGGTCCCCGAGACCGTGATCGTGTCGTCCTTGCCGGGCGCTTCGGGCGTCACCGTGTCCAGCGACACATCCACGGTGCGGGATCCCGTGGGTTCCGCGGCCTGAGCCGCGGGTGCGGCCTGGCCGCACAGCAGTCCGGTCAGGAGTGGCACGCCGGTGATCAGAAAGGCTGTGCGACGCAGCCACCGGCGCGCAGGAGAACTACGCATCCCCTGGAAGTCTGCCGCCTCGGCCACGCGCTCGCCCGTCCCTCGTCGTCTGCTGTCCTTGGTGGTTCTCTGCTCTTGCGTCCACGCATGGTAACGAGGCCCGCTGTGTTCAAGTGCCGCGGAGTGCCCCACAAGATCGGAACGGACCGGCGAGGCACCGGAAACGGGGACGACCCGGTCGGCCCGGGCACGTACCCTTTTCTGTTGTGCCGAACGCCAATGAAGACAACCCCACTGCCCTGAGCCAGGCGCAACACCGCGCGGTAAGCGAACTGCTGCGGGTGTCACCCGTCGCCGACGACCTGGCGCGCCGTTTCCAGGATGCCGGATTCAGTCTTGCCCTGGTCGGCGGGTCGGTCCGCGACGCGTTGCTCGGTCGGCTCGGCAATGACCTCGACTTTACGACGGACGCCCGTCCCGAGGATGTGCTGAAGATCGTCCGGCCATGGGCGGATTCGGTGTGGGACGTCGGTATCGCCTTCGGCACGGTCGGTGCTCAGAAGGCCGGACGCGTCGGCGACGCGGTTCAGCCCTTCCAGATCGAGGTGACGACGTACCGCTCGGAGGCATACGACCGGACGTCACGTAAGCCGGAGGTTTCCTACGGCGACTCCATCGAGGAGGACCTGGTCCGGCGTGATTTCACGGTCAATGCGATGGCCGTGGCGCTGCCGGCCAAGGAATTCATCGATCCCCACGGTGGCCTCAAGGACCTTGCCGCGAAGTTCCTGCGCACGCCCGGTACACCCGAGGAGTCCTTCTCCGACGACCCGCTGCGGATGATGAGGGCCGCCCGATTCGCCGCGCAGCTCGACTTCGAGGTGGCGCCGGACGTCGTCGCTGCCATGAAGGCGATGTCGGAGCGTGTCGAGATCGTTTCCGCCGAACGGGTGCGTGACGAGTTCAACAAGCTGCTCCTTTCCGGACAGCCCCGCAAGGGACTGTCGCTCCTCGTCGATACCGGCCTTGCCGCCCACGTGCTGCCCGAGCTGCCGGCGCTCCGTCTGGAGAGTGACGAGCACCATCGGCACAAGGACGTTTACGAGCACTCGCTCACCGTGCTGGACCAGGCCATCGCCCTCGAGGAGGACGGGCCCGATCTGGTGCTCCGGCTGGCCGCGCTGCTGCACGACATCGGGAAGCCGAGGACTCGCCGCTTCGAGCAGGACGGCCGGGTCTCCTTCCATCACCACGAGGTGGTGGGCGCGAAGATGACCAAGAAGCGCATGATGGCGCTGAAGTACTCGAACGAGATGGTCAAGGACGTCTCGCGGCTCGTGGAACTGCACCTGCGTTTCCACGGCTATGGAACCGGTGAGTGGACCGACTCCGCGGTGCGACGGTATGTGCGCGACGCCGGACCGCTTCTGGACCGCCTTCACAAGCTGACCCGCTCCGACTGCACCACGCGGAACAAGCGGAAGGCAGCAGCCCTCTCACGGGCCTACGACGGCCTCGAGGACCGTATTGCCCAGCTTCAGGAGCAGGAGGAGCTGGATGCCATCAGGCCTGACCTGAACGGTAACGAGATTCAGGAGATCCTGGGTATCGGCCCTGGCCCGGTGATCGGCAAGGCGTACGCGTTTCTCCTCGAGTTGCGGCTGGAGAACGGACCGATGGAGCGCGACGCTGCCGTTTCGGCACTCAAGGGGTGGTGGGCCAAGCAAGGCTGAGCGTGAAACGGCGCGATGTTTCACGTGAAACATCGCGCCGTCGACACGAGCCGAGCGGGCTTGTTTCACGTGAAACAAGCCCGCGGGAGCGGCTACTTCTTGATCTCGTTCAGGCAGAGCACGAACGACTTGCCAGAGCTGCGCCGTCCACTGGTCTGCTCGTAGTAGCCGATGTCGGCCTTGCCTTCGCAGATCGTCTGGTCCGTCGTGTCGCTGTGCACGGAGACCACCTTGTAGGCCGCCTCGGTGCCGCCGCAGTCGACGACCTCCAGATCCGGGTTGATGTCGTTACCGCTGTTCTTGAGGCAGTCGCCCGCCTTCGCTGTGTCGGCATCGTCGCGGCCCATGAACCAGAACACCGCGAAAGCGATGACGGCCAGAACGCCCACGACTATCTGGAACTTCTTCTTGAGGCTGAGGCCACCGCGAGAGGGAGCAGGGGGTGGCGTCGGCGCTGTTCCCCACTGCTGCGGCTGAGTCTGTCCGTAACCCGGCTGGGGCTGCTGCATGTGCGGCTGCTGCGGGTAGCCGTATCCCGGCTGCGGCTGCTGGGGCGGCTGTCCGTAGGGGCCCTGCCCCTGCTGCGGCGGATAGGTCATGCGGGATTCCCCCTGAGGAAGTGCTCTCTGTGTTTGACGCGGGCACGCTATAGCACTCGGCCGGCACGGCCCCAACGCACCAGGCCTGCGGCCGCCGTTGCATAGATCCCCGCCACCATCAGGACCAGCGGAACCGACCGGCCGTCAGGGGGAAGTATCAACGCGGCGACGCCCGCCGCGCCGACGAAGGCGACGTTGAACAGCACGTCGTACAGCGAGAAGACCCGGCCGCGGAAGGCGTCTTCCACGGAGGTCTGCACCACCGTGTCCGTCGCGATCTTCGCCCCCTGCGTCACGAGCCCGAGCAGGAAGGCTGCGACAAGCATCGGGCCGGGCCTGAACGGCAGTGCCAGAGAAGGCACGAGGACTGCGGCGGCCGCCGCGCAGGCGGTCATCCATCCGTACCGGCCGAGCTTCCCGATCCCCCAAGGGGTCAGCACGGCCGCCGCGAAAAAGCCGGCGCCCGAAGCGGCCAGGGCCAGGCCCAGCAGCGCGAGTCCGTCCGACTCGTCGGTGGACCAGTAGTAGCGGCAGAGCATGAGCACCATCACAGTGAGCGCTCCGTAGCAGAAACGGAGCAGTGTCATAGCGGTGAGCGCGTAGGTCGCCGCAGGGCGCCGGCTCAGGTACCGAAGCCCTTCGAGCAGTCCCCGCGCCGTGGAGGCGATGGCGGCACCCAGGCGGGGCTGAACCACGTCGGGGTCCGGGCCGAGCAGGTCCCTCGCCATCCGCAGGGAAGCCAGGGCAGAGCCGAGGTAGAGCGCCGCTCCGAAAAGGACGACAGCGGCGTCCGATTCCGAGGCGACCAGTCGCACGACGAAGGCGAGACCACCGCCGGCTGTCGCGGCAAGCGTTCCCGCGGTGGGCGAGAGGGAGTTGGCCATGACGAGGTGCTCGGAATCCACGACGCGTGGGAGTGCCGCGGAGAGCCCGGCCAGAACGAAGCGGTTGACGGCCGTGACCGACAGGGCCGAGGCGTAGAAGAGCCATTCGGGGACGGAAGCGAGGATCAGCAGTGCGGTGCAGCAGGCGAGGAGTGCACGCAGCAGGTTCCCGTACAGGAACACCTGGCGGCGTTGCCACCGGTCGAGCAGCACTCCGGCAAAGGGGCCGACCAGGGAGTAGGGGAGGAGCAGGACGGCCATGGCGGACGCGATCGCTGCCGGAGAGGTCTGCTGTTCCGGGGAGAAGACCACATATGTGGCAAGAGCGACCTGGTACACGCCGTCGGCCGCCTGAGAGAGCAGGCGCACGGTCAGCAGCCGGCGGAAGTCGGCGAGGCGCAGGAGTACGCGCAGATCACGTACGACGGGCATGCGAGTAAGGGTCACACACGCGGAGGGTCCCCGGGTGTACGACCCGGGGACCCTCCGCGACAGCAGGTGGAAGCGCTTAGCGCTCGACCTCGCCCTGGATGAACTTCTCGACGTTCTCGCGGGCCTCGTCGTCGAAGTACTGCACCGGCGGGGACTTCATGAAGTACGAGGACGCGGAGAGGATCGGACCGCCGATGCCGCGGTCCTTGGCGATCTTCGCGGCACGCACGGCGTCGATGATGACACCGGCCGAGTTCGGGGAGTCCCAGACCTCGAGCTTGTACTCGAGGTTCAGCGGGACGTCACCGAAGGCACGGCCCTCGAGGCGCACGTAGGCCCACTTGCGGTCGTCCAGCCAGGCCACGTAGTCCGACGGCCCGATGTGGACGTTCTTCTCGCCCATGTCACGGTCGGGGATCTGCGAGGTGACGGCCTGCGTCTTCGAGATCTTCTTGGACTCCAGGCGCTCACGCTCGAGCATGTTCTTGAAGTCCATGTTGCCGCCGACGTTCAGCTGCATCGTGCGGTCCAGGATGACGCCCCGGTCCTCGAAGAGCTTGGCCATCACGCGGTGCGTGATGGTGGCGCCGACCTGCGACTTGATGTCGTCGCCGACGATCGGAACACCGGCCTCGGTGAACTTGTCCGCCCACTCCTTGGTGCCGGCGATGAAGACCGGGAGAGCGTTGACGAACGCGACCTTGGCGTCGATGGCGCACTGCGCGTAGTACTTCGCAGCGTCCTCGGAACCGACCGGCAGGTAGCAGACCAGGACGTCGACCTGCTTGTCCTTGAGGGTCTGGACGATGTCGACCGGCGCCTCGGCGGACTCCTCGATGGTCTCGCGGTAGTACTTGCCGAGACCGTCGAGCGTGTGGCCACGCTGGACGGTGATGCCGGTGTTCGGCACGTCGCAGATCTTGATGGTGTTGTTCTCGCTGGCGCCGATGGCGTCCGAGAGGTCGAGGCCGACCTTCTTGGCGTCCACGTCGAAGGCGGCCACGAACTCGATGTCACGGACGTGGTACTCGCCGAACTGGACGTGCATCAGACCCGGCACCTTGCCGGCCGGGTCGGCGTCCTTGTAGTACTCGACGCCCTGCACCAGCGAGGCGGCGCAGTTGCCCACGCCGACGATGGCTACGCGAACCGAACCCATTGGCGGTTGCTCCCTGTGTGTTATCGGTGTTCCGGATGAAACCCTGCGGTGCGCGGGGTTTCACTTGGCGGGGTCGTCGGACGGATCCGGCGGGGTGGAGTCATCGGGAGGCGCCCCTCCGGAAGACTCGGCACCCCTGTGCCGGGGCAGGCCGCCCGTCGCTCCAGGTGTGTTGTCCTGCTGCGCGGTGCTCTCGGGAGAGGATCTCTGATCCCGCCCTGCCCGCTCGCTCTCGATGAGCTCGTTCAGCCAGCGCACTTCACGCTCCACGGACTCCATGCCGTGCCGCTGCAGCTCGAGGGTGTAGTCGTCGAGACGCTCGCGAGTGCGGGCCAAGGAGGCACGCATCTTCTCCAGACGCTCTTCGAGCCGGCTGCGGCGGCCTTCCAGCACCCGCATCCGCACTTCGCGCTCCGTCTGCCCGAAGAAGGCAAAACGTGCCGCGAAGTGCTCGTCCTCCCAGCTGTCCGGGCCGGTGTGGGAGAGCAGCTCCTCGAAGTGCTCCTTACCTTCCGCCGTCAACCGGTAGACGATCTTTGCGCGCCGTCCGGCGAGCGAGGCTGCGAGGGCGTCCTCCGGAGCGTTTCCCGGTTCCTCGATCAACCAGCCGTTGGCGACCAGCGTCTTGAGGCAGGGGTAGAGGGTTCCGTAACTGAAGGCGCGGAAGATTCCCAGTGACGTGTTGAGCCGCTTGCGCAGCTCGTAACCGTGCATCGGGGCTTCGCGGAGCAGACCGAGGACGGCGAACTCGAGGATGCCGGAGCGCTTGCTCACAGTCGCCTCCTTCGCCGGTCCCGGTCCTGTATGTCGTGCTGATGTATCGACTCGATACATCAGCACGATAGAACGGCTCGACTGTCCCGACAAGGGCGGCCATGGTGAGCGGCGTCACATCGTCAATTCATAGGGAGAGAGTTGCCTGAAATGGGGTGAACTTCAGGCCTAGGTGGGTTTTGGCCGTGCGTAGTCTGTGCGGATGCAGACCACCGGGAACCATGTGACGCCTCCATGCGTCATCGCCGTGGATGCACAGCGGATGAGCCCTGCCCAGAGCTCGTCCGTATCCATTTCGGGGGGACCGGAACTCAACTGCCGCTTCCAGGCGTCTCGCCTGCCCGAGGAGTAGTCGTTCGATGAGCGAGCACCGTCGCAAACCGCCGCAGCCACAGGGTGGCGGGCGCGCCGCGGCCAGACGCGCCGCCCAGCAGTCTTCAGGCCGCCGGGGCGTCCCACCCCGGGGCGCCACGTCGGCCTCACCTGCCGCTTCACATGGTGAGGAACGGCCCTACAGCAGTCGCGCCGAGGCGCGCCGCGCCGCGCAGCGCGGTGGCGGCCACGGAGGTCGCGGTGGCCGTCGCGGCGGAGGCGGCGGTGACGGCGGATACGACGGTGCCGGCCGCCGTGGTGGACGGCCGGGGAAGAAACGGCTGATCGATTACCCGCGTCACGACAAGTACGGGTGGCGGCGCTGGGTGCCCTCCTGGAAGCTCGTGACCGGGCTGTTCCTCGGGTTCCTCGCCAGTGTGATGACGGCGGGCACCATCGCCTACGCCATGGTGGGCGTGCCCGAGCAGGCTTTGATCGCCGGGGCGCAGAACAACGTCTACTACTGGGACGACGGCACCCAGATGGTGGCGACCGGTGGTGAGGTCAACCGGCAAATCATCCCCATCTCGAAGATCCCCATCGAGATGCAGAACGCCGTCATCTCCGCGGAGAACAAGACCTTCCGCGAGGACTCGGGCATCGACCCGATGGGCATCGGCCGGGCCGTCTTCAACATGGCGCGGGGCGAGCAGACGCAGGGTGGTTCGACGATCACCCAGCAGTATGTGAAGAACGCGCGGCTGGACAACCAGGACCAGACCCTCAGCCGTAAGTTCCAAGAGCTTTTCATCTCCATGAAGATCGATTCGGAGATGGAGAAGGAAGACATCATGGAGGGGTACCTCAACACCTCCTACTACGGTCGGGGCGCGTACGGCATCCAAGCTGCGGCCCGCACGTACTTCAACAAGGACGCCGAGAAGCTCGACGTGAGCCAGTGCGCGTTCCTGGCGTCGCTCCTCAAGGGCGCGACCTACTACGACCCGGCCGGCGCCATGGCGATCGATCCAGCGGCGACGGAGGAAGCCAACACCAAGCGGATGACGATCCGCTGGAGCTGGATCCTCGACGAGATGGTCAAGGACAAGTACCTCGACGCGGCGGAGCGCCAGAAGTACACGGACCTTCCGGCATCGGAGTCGCCCCGTAAGAACGCCCAGCTCGGCGGCCAGATCGGTTATCTGGTGGACCTGGCCAAGGCCAACTTCCTCAACAACTACGACGAGGAAGTCGACCTGTCCAAGGGCGGTTACGAGATCTACACGACCTTCAACAAGAAGCGGGTCGCCGCCCTCGAGAAGGCGGTCAAGAACGTCCGTGACAAGAACATCGACCCGAAGAAGCGCCCGAAGACGGACACGCACGTCCAGTTCGGCGGCGCCTCGGTCGAGCCCGGCACGGGCAAGATCGTCGCGATCTACGGCGGTGAGGACGCCACCAAGCACTTCACCAACAACGCCGATGCCACCGGCGCCCAGGTCGGATCGACGTTCAAGCCCTTCGTTCTTGCCGCCGCCATGCGCGACGGCGTCCGCAACCCCGAGCTCCAGGAGGAGCAGGGACCCGACGATCGCCGGATCGTCGACCCCGACAAGAGCCGTTACAGCGGCAAGAACAAGCTGAAGATCAAGAACTTCGACGGTTCCATCTGGCGCAACGAGGAAGGAAAGGAGTGGAATCAGACCAACGACGGTCAGAAGAGCTACGGCAACATCAGCCTGCGTGAGGCGATGATCCACTCCGCCAACTCCCCCTACGTGCAGCTCGGCATGGACATCGGCATCCCGCAGGTGAGGGACGCCGCCGTCGACGCCGGTCTGCTGGAGTCCAGCCTGAGCAAGTCGAACGTTCCTTCCTTCTCGCTCGGCATCTCCGAACCCAGTGCCATCCGTATGGCGGGTGCCTACGGGACCTTCGCCGCCGAGGGTGAGCAGCGTGACCCTTACTCGGTGACGGAGGTCAAGCGCGAGGGCCTGACCATCTACAAGCACGAGGACAAGGCCGAGAAGGCCTTCGACGAGGACATCGCCAACAACGTGACCGACGTTCTCAGGGACGTCGTCGAGCATCCAGAGGGCACCGGCAACAACGCCCAGGTCGCGGGACGGCAGGTCGCCGGCAAGACCGGTACGACGGACGGCAACAAGTCGGCCTGGTTCGTGGGCTACACGCCCCAACTGTCGACGGCCATCGACATGTACCGCCTGGACGACAACGAGAAGAACAAGAAGCGCGAGTTCCTCGAGATGTACGACACCGGTGGTCAGAAGAAGATCCACGGTTCGTCGTTCCCGTCCGAGATCTTCCAGAACTACATGACGGAAGCACTCAAGGGCACCAAGGTCCTCAAGTTCCCGAAGCCGGAGCCGATCGACGGTGAGGCGGTCTGGGGCGGCGGCGCGGTCAGCCCGTCCCCGACGCCCAGCAGCAGCCCGTCCTCGTCCCCGTCCCCGTCTCCGTCCACGTCCCCCAGCCCGTCCCCGTCGAGCAGCCCCGGTCCCTCGAAGTCCTGCAACCCGTGGGAGGACTGGACCTGCGGCGTCGACGGCGGCAGCGGAAATGGCGGCGGTGACGGTGGCGGCGGCAACGGCGGCGTGACGTCGAGCCCGTCGACGTCGACCGGCACCGACGGCGGCGCCGACAGCGGTGGAGGCAACGGGAACGGTGGCGGCAACGGCGGCGCCCTCTTCGGAGGCACCGACGGCGAAGGCTGACGCTCACCGGCGCCGGCGCCGTGACGGGGCCGCCGCACCGGGAAAGGCCCGGCATTCGTGCCGAGCCCCCCGGGGCGGCGGCCCTCGTCGTATCCCCCTCCCTGTACGGCAGGATGTGAACCATGCCCAGCGCAGAAGAGACGAGCGTGTACGAGGAAAAGCCCGACCTACGCCCCGAGGCTCCCGACGTACGTCCCACACGGCGGGACCGGATCGCCGCGGCAGGCAGCGAGGTGATCGGCGGCCCGGCCGGGCGCTGGGCGTCGCGCAGCGGGAGCGGCCCGCTCACACCCGTGCGAGTGGTGGCGCTGGTCACCATCGGCATGTTCGCGCTGGGCATGGTGCAGAAGCTGCCCTGTTACAACTGGGCATGGTTCAGGGGCACCAGCTCGCAGTACACCCACGCGTGCTACTCGGACATCCCGCATCTCTTCGTGGGCCGCGGCTTCTCCGAGGGCCTGATCCCGTACTTCGACCGGCTGCCCGGCGACATGGAGTACCTCGAGTACCCCGTGCTGACGGGCCTCTTCATGCAGGTCGCCTCCTGGATCGGCCGCCTCGGCGGTGGCTCCGGCCAGGCGCCGCAGCAGATGTACTGGATGATCAACGCGGGGCTGCTGATGATCTGCGCAGCTATCATCGCGGTCTGCGTCGCCCGCACGCACCGCCGGCGCCCCTGGGACGCGCTGCTCGTCGCTCTCGCCCCTGCCTTCGCGCTGACCGCCACCATCAACTGGGACCTGTTCGCGGTGGCTCTCACCGCCGCGGCGATGCTGATGTGGTCACGCGGCAGGGTTGTCGCTTTCGGCGTCCTGATCGGACTCGCGACCGCCGCCAAGCTGTATCCGGTGCTGCTGCTCGGCCCTCTGCTCGTCCTGTGCTGGCGGGCGGGCAAGTGGCGGGAATTCATCACGGCGACGCTCGGCGCGGCGGCAGCCTGGCTCCTGGTCAATCTGCCCGTGATGCTGTTCGCGCCTGAGGGCTGGAAGAAGTTCTACACGTTCAGCCAGGAGCGCCAGGTCGACTTCGGATCGTTCTGGCTGATCATCACGCAGCGCACCGGTGAGTCCATCGACGTGGAGAACGTCAACACCTACGCCACCCTGCTGATGATCCTGGCCTGCGCGGGCATCGGCCTGCTCACCCTGCGGGCCCCGAGCCGCCCCCGTTTCGCCCAGGTCGCCTTCCTGGTCGTGGCCGCGTTCATCCTCACCAACAAGGTCTACTCGCCGCAGTACGTGCTGTGGCTGATCCCGCTCGCCGCCCTCGCCCGTCCCCGCTGGCGCGACTTCCTCATCTGGCAGGCGTGCGAGGTCATGTACTACCTGGGCATCTGGATGTACCTCGCCTACACGACCAGCCCCAAGCACCAAGGGCTACCGCAGGAGGGCTACCAGTTGGCCATTGCGCTGCATCTGCTCGGGACGCTGTACCTGTGCGCCGTGATCGTGCGTGACATCCTCATGCCGGAACGGGACGGGGTTCGTCAGGACGGCTCCGACGATCCCGGCGGGGGTGTGCTCGACGGTGCTCCGGACGCGTTCGTGCTGGGGCCGGCGACGCATCCGCCGCGGCACGCCGCTCACGCTGAGGAAGGTCCGCGCGTGGAATGGGGCGTTCAGGCCGGGAGCGGCCCGAAGACCGGGCCGCATCCTTCCTGAGCCTTCTGCGGGCCGGGGGGCAGGGCGGCGTGTCCGTCCCCCGGGCAGGGGCTTTGTCAGCGGTCCACCAGCCGGTCGAACTGGGTCGTCGTGTGCCTGAGGTGCGCCACCAGCTCGTCACCGACCTTCGGCTCCTGCGCGTCGGCGGGCACGAACAGGATCGAGACCTGCATGTGGGGCGGCTCGGCGAACCAGCGCTGCTTGCCCGCCCACACGAACGGCGACAGGTTGCGGTTGACCGTCGCCAGTCCCGCCCGTGCCACACCCTTCGCACGCGGCATCACACCGTGCAGCGCCTTGGGCGCCTCCAGGCCGACACCGTGCGAGGTGCCGCCCGCCACCACGACGAGCCAGCCGTCCGAGGCGGCCTTCTGCTGGCGGTAGCCGAAACGATCCCCCTTGGCCACGCGGGTCACGTCGAGCACGGCACCTCGGTACTCGGTGGCCTCGTGGTCTCCGAGCCACAGCCGCGTCCCGATCCGCGCGCGAAAGCGGGTCTGCGGGAACTGCTGCTGCAGCCGGGCCTGCTCCTGGGCGCGCAGATGACTCACGAACATCGTGTGCAGCGGCAGCCTGGCCGCACGCAGCCGGTCCATCCAGCCGATGACTTCCTCGACCGCGTCGGAACCGTCGGTCCGGTCCAGCGGCAGGTGCAGGGCGAAGCCCTCCAGCCGTACGTCCTCGATGGCGGCGTGCAGCTGGCCGAGGTCCTGCTCGGAGATGCCGTGGCGCTTCATCGAGCTCATGCACTCGATGACGACCCGGGCTCCCACCAGCGCGTGTACGCCGTCGACCGAGGAGACGGAGCGGACCACCCTGTCAGGCAGCGGCACCGGTTCCTCACCGCGCCGGAAGGGCGTGAGCACCAGCAGATCGCCGCTGAACCAGTCCTTGATCCGTGCGGCCTCGTACGTCGTGCCCACGGCGAGCATGTCGGCGCCGAAGCGTGACGCCTCCTCCGACAGCCGCTCGTGGCCGAAGCCGTAGCCGTTGCCCTTGCAGACAGGGACGAGACCGGGGAACTGGTCGATCACCGACTTCTGGTGCGCCCGCCAGCGAGCGGTGTCGACGTAGAGGGAGAGCGCCATGGCCGGCCCGGAACCTTTCTGGTGGCTGCGGTGTATCAGAGGTATGTACGAGACTACGGAGTCGGCCGCGGCGTCGTCAGCGACGCGACATGTAGATGTCCAGCGCCTTGTGGAGGAGCTTGTTCAGCGGGAAGTCCCACTCACCGACGTACTCGACGGCCTCGCCGCCGGTCCCGACCTTGAACTGGATCAGGCCGAAGAGGTGGTCCGTCTCGTCGAGCGAGTCGCTGATGCCCCGCAGGTCGTAGACCGTCGCGCCCATGGCGTACGCGTCGCGGAGCATCCGCCACTGCATCGCGTTCGAGGGCCGGACCTCGCGCCCGATGTTGTCCGAGGCGCCGTACGAGTACCAGACATGACCACCGACGACCAGCATCGTCGCCGCGGACAGGTTGACCCCGTTGTGCCGCGCGAAGTACAGGCGCATGCGGTTGGGGTCCTCGTTGTTCAGCACCGTCCACATGCGCTGGAAGTAGGAGAGGGGGCGCGGCCGGAAACGGTCCCGCTCAGCAGTGATCTCGTACAGCCGCTGCCATTCGGCGAGGTCCTCGTAGCGGCCCTGCACGACCTCCACGCCGGCCTTCTCGGCCTTCTTGATGTTGCGCCGCCACAGCTGGTTGAAGCCCTTGAGGACATCGTCCAGCGAGCGGTTGGCCAGCGGCACCTGATAGACGTACCGGGGCTGGACGTCGCCGAAGCCGGCGCCTCCGTCCTCGCCCTGCTGCCAGCCCATCTTCCGCAGCCTGTCGGCCACTTCGAACGCGCGCGGCTCGATGTGCGTCGCTTCCACGTCGCGCAGCCGCTTCACGTCCGGGTCCTGGATACCGGCCTTGATCGCCGGGGCGTCCCAGCGGCGGATCACGACCGGCGGCCCCATCTTCACCGAGAACGCGCCCTGGTTCTTCAGGTGCGCCAGCATCGGCTGGAGCCAGTCGTCCAGGTTGGGGGCGTACCAGTTGATCACCGGGCCCTCGGGGAGGTACGCCAGGTATCGCTTGATCTTGGGGAGCTGGCGGTAGAGCACCAGGCCCGCGCCGACGAGCTCACCGTTCTTGTCGAACCAACCAAGGTTCTCCGAGCGCCACTCCGTCTTCACGTCCGCCCACGCCGGGACCTGGCAGTGACTCGCCGAGGGCAGGGTCTGGATGTATGCCAGATGCTGCTCACGGCTGATGGTCCTCAGGGTCAGGCTCATGCGGGGCGCTCCTCGGCAGGTGTGTCCCCATGGGTCAGGGGCTCCGGCTCTCGCGCCGAAGCCTACTGGTCCGTGGCTGGGGCCCGAATGGCTGTGCGCGGGAGCGGGCCGCCGGCCGGCCCGCTCCCATCCCCGCCCCTGGGTTCGACGCCCCCCGGCCTCAGCCGAGGACGCCACCGAAAAGTCCGCCGTGGGCCATCCCGAGGAAGAACCCCACCGCGGATGCGCCCAGCCCGATGATCAGCAGGAACCGCTCACGGGTCGTCGCGGAGATGAACTGTCCGTACGCGCCCGTCCCGATTCCGATGAGCCCGGCCCATGAGCTGAGCAGATGCAGATTGTGGAACATCGCCGAGATGAACGCGAGAGCGCCCAGTACCAGCGTCACCGCCATCAGGGTGTCTTGAAGGGGATGAGGCTTGCCGTCCGTGGCGAGCAGCGAGACAGAGGAGTGACGTCGCATTGCCTGTGCCATGAGGCACCTCCTGGCTTTGCCGGAAGGCGGCGCATCGTAGCGCCGCGTCCACCCGATGTGTACAGATTGAGGCCATGGGCCACCGGATTTCAACCGGAAGCCGGAGTGCGGGTACTCTGTACGGTCTGCACCGGTGTCTGCCCAGGCCACGACGCGATCGCCACTCGACGAGGGGGATTGTCAGTGGCGGCCGATACCGTTGCTCACGCATCACGACCCTCCTGCCACGGAACGACCGTGGCCGCTGAGTCCAAAGGAGGTGGGTTCCACATGCGTCACTACGAGGTGATGGTCATCCTCGACCCCGATCTCGAGGAGCGCGCTGTCTCCCCGCTGATCGAGAACTTCCTCTCCGTCGTCCGTGAGGGCAACGGAAAGGTCGAGAAGGTCGACACCTGGGGCCGTCGTCGTCTCGCTTACGAGATCAAGAAGAAGCCCGAGGGCATCTACTCGGTCATCGACCTGCAGGCCGAGCCTGCGGTCGTCAAGGAGCTCGACCGCCAGATGAACCTGAACGAGTCGGTCCTCCGGACCAAGGTCCTCCGCCCCGAGACCCACTGAGCATCTAGCTCAGAGGTCATCGGGTTTCGAGTAGCAGCAAGCAGCCAGCAGCAATCCCGCCGAGAGGTTCACCCATGGCAGGCGAGACCGTCATCACGGTCGTCGGCAATCTCGTCGACGACCCCGAGCTGCGCTTCACCCCGTCCGGTGCGGCGGTCGCGAAGTTCCGTGTCGCGTCCACTCCCCGCACCTTCGACCGCCAGACCAATGAGTGGAAGGACGGCGAGAGCCTCTTCCTCACCTGCTCGGTCTGGCGTCAGGCGGCGGAGAACGTCGCCGAGTCGCTCCAGCGCGGCATGCGTGTCGTCGTGCAGGGCCGGCTCAAGCAGCGGTCCTACGAGGACCGCGAGGGCGTCAAGCGCACGGTCTATGAGCTGGACGTCGAGGAAGTCGGCCCCAGCCTGAAGAACGCCACGGCCAAGGTCACCAAGACCACCGGTCGCGGCGGCCAGGGCGGCTACGGCGGCGGTGCCGGCGGCCAGCAGGGCGGCGGCTGGGGCGGCGGCCCCGGCGGTGGCCAGCAGCAGGGCGGCGGTGCTCCCGCCGACGATCCCTGGGCCACCAGCGCGCCGTCCGGCGGCGGCCAGCAGGGCGGGGGCGGCTGGGGCGGAAGCTCCGGCGGCTCCGGGGGCTCTGGCGGCGGCTACTCGGACGAGCCGCCCTTCTAGGGCAGCTCGTACCCCACTTCTTGATCACACAGGAGATACACCATGGCGAAGCCGCCTGTGCGCAAGCCTAAGAAGAAGGTCTGCGCTTTCTGCAAGGACAAGACCGCGTACGTGGACTACAAGGACACGAACATGCTGCGGAAGTTCATTTCCGACCGCGGCAAGATCCGTGCCCGCCGCGTGACCGGCAACTGCACGCAGCACCAGCGTGACGTCGCCACGGCCGTCAAGAACAGCCGTGAGATGGCGCTGCTGCCCTACACGTCCACCGCGCGATAAGGGAAGGGTGACCGAAACATGAAGATCATCCTCACCCACGAGGTTTCTGGCCTCGGTGCCGCCGGCGACGTCGTCGACGTCAAGGACGGATACGCTCGCAACTACCTGGTCCCGCGCGGTTTCGCGATCCGCTGGACCAAGGGTGGCGAGAAGGACGTGGCGCAGATCCGCCGCGCCCGCAAGATCCACGAGATCGCGACCATCGAGCAGGCCAACTCCATCAAGGGTCAGCTCGAGGCCGTCAAGGTGCGCCTCGCTGTTCGCTCCGGCGACGCCGGCCGCCTCTTCGGCTCCGTCACCCCGGCCGACATCGCCTCGGCGATCAAGGCCGCCGGTGGTCCGGAGGTCGACAAGCGTCGAGTCGAGCTCGGTTCGCCGATCAAGACCCTGGGCTCGCACCAGGTGTCTGTGCGTCTGCACCCCGAGGTTGCCGCGCAGCTCGGCGTCGAGGTCGTCGCCGCCTAAGCGCTGACGCTCGCCAGAGCAAGAGAAAGGGCCGCACCCCGTCGGGTGCGGCCCTTTCGCCGTCTGTGTGGTGGCGGGTTCTTCATGGTGGCGCCGTTTCACGTGAAACGGCGTTCAGCGCGCAGCCCCCGTCACGATCCACCGGCCGGAACGTGCCCTCCACCACAGGGTCATCAATCGGACGGACATCATCAAGGTCATCGCCCACCACAGAGTGGTCAGTCCACCCCCGAGAGCGGGCACCAGCAGGGCGACCGGGGCGAACACCGCCAGCGTGAGCAGCATGGCCGCTGCCAGGTAGGGGCCGTCACCGGCGCCCATCAGGACACCGTCCAGCACGAACACCACACCGGCGATCGGCTGGGACACCGCGACGACCAGCAGCGCGGGGAGCAGCGTGTCACGGACAGCCTGATCACCAGTGAACAGGGGGACGAAGAGGGGCCGGGCGGCCACGATCAGGATCCCGAGCACCACGCCCGAGACCACTCCCCACTGCACCATCCGCCGGCAGGCCTGTTTGGCCCCCTCTGCGTCACCAGCTCCCAGATAGCGCCCGATGATGGCCTGTCCGGCAATAGCGATCGCGTCCAGCGCGAAGGCCGTCAGGCTCCAGAGGGACAGCACGATCTGGTGCGCGGCGATGTCCGTGTCACCCAGCCTGGCCGCCACGGCAGTGGCGATCACGAGGACCGCTCGCAGGGAGAGCGTACGCACGAGCAGCGGTACCCCCGCCTGGGCGCTCGCCAGGATCCCCGCCGCGTCGGGCCGGAGCGAGGAACCGTGCTTACGTGCTCCTCGGACGACGACGACCAGGTATGCGGCCGCCATTCCGCACTGTGCGATCACGGTGCCCCAGGCCGATCCGGCGATACCGAAGCCGGCTCCGTAGACCAGTCCGGCGTTGAGCCCCGCGTTGGCGGCGAAGCCGCCGACCGCGACATAAAGAGGGGTGCGGGTGTCCTGAAGACCTCGGAGCACTCCGGTGGCCGCGAGGACGATCAGCATGGCGGGGATGCCGAGACTGGAGATGCGCAGATATGTGATCGCGTGAGGCGCGGCGGTATCGGAAGCTCCGAAAACCTCCACCAGCCATGGGGCCGCGGGAAGGGTGACCGCGATCACGGCGACGCCGAGAGCCAGTGCCAGCCAGATGCCGTCCATTCCCTGCCGGATTGCCGACTGCAGGTCACCCGCTCCGACGCGGCGGGCAACGGCGGCCGTGGTCGCATAGGCCAGAAAGACGAAGACACTCACTGCCGTCATCAACAGGGCAGCCGCGACGCCGAGGCCCGCCAGCTGCGGGGTACCGAGATGGCCGACGATGGCGCTGTCGACCATGACGAACAGCGGCTCGGCGACAAGGGCGCCGAAGGCGGGAACGGCGAGAGCGATGATCTCCCGATCGTGCCGCCGCAGACGTTCCTTCGGCCCTGCCGTCAGCTGTGTCATGGGCGCCAATCTAATCTTCCACAGGTAAGTGATGCAAGCGACTAGCAGTCCTTACCTCGGAGGGTGTTGCTCCTCGGTTCGTGCGCCGTTTGTTCTGATCTTGATCCGGCGAGAGAAGTTTTTCTCCCCCACAGGCGGTGGATGCGATAACCCCAGGTGAGAGGCGCTATGAGGGGGAGGACGTGAACTTTTCCACAGTGCTGTCCCCCGGTCCGTGCACAGGTTGCGGAGGGTTCTCCACAGCATCTGATCCTTCGTCCACAGTGCCTGTGGATAACCAGATTGGCTGAGGCTCCCGCCGGGCCTACCGTGGACCGTCGCCCGACGTGCGGAAGCCCCTGCTTCAAACGGAGTCCGGCGACTCGATCTGTCAGTGCCGTGGCATAGAAAAGACTGCCATGGCGTAGGTCCGTGGAGCGGACGGGAGGAGGTGGCCCGGGTGAGCATTTCCGAGCCCTTGGACGACCCGTGGGCGGCCGACAGTCCGGGGGACCGACTCCCCGTCTCCCGTCAGCGACGCCACGAAGGGCGCGGTCGTGAGGACCAGCACGACCGCGGCAGGGAGAGCGGTGGCTGGGACGGGGGCTCCCCCGGATTCGAGCGCGTCCCGCCGCAGGACCTGGACGCCGAGCAGTCGGTTCTCGGCGGCATGCTGCTGTCCAAGGACGCGATCGCCGACGTCGTCGAGATCATCAAGGGCCACGACTTCTATCGGCCGGCCCACGAGACGGTCTACCAGGCCATCCTCGATCTGTACGCCAGGGGCGAGCCGGCCGACCCCATCACCGTGGCGGCCGAGCTGGTCAAGCGGGGCGAGATCACCCGGGTCGGCGGTGCCCCGTACCTCCACACGCTGGTCCAGTCGGTTCCGACGGCGGCCAACGCCTCGTACTACGCGGAAATCGTCCACGAGCGGGCCGTGCTGCGCAGGCTGGTCGAAGCCGGCACCAAGATCACACAGATGGGTTACGCCGCCGACGGTGACGTCGACGAGATCGTGAACTCCGCCCAGGCCGAGATCTATGCCGTCACCGAGCAGCGCACGAGCGAGGACTACCTTCCGCTCGGCGACATCATGGAGGGCGCGCTCGACGAGATCGAGGCGATCGGTTCGCGCAGCGGCGAGATGACCGGTGTGCCGACGGGCTTCACCGACTTCGACTCCCTGACCAACGGCCTGCACCCCGGCCAGATGATCGTGATTGCCGCGCGTCCCGCGATGGGTAAGTCGACCCTGGCGCTCGACTTCGCGCGAGCCGCCTCGATCAAGAACAACCTTCCGAGCGTGATCTTCTCGCTCGAAATGGGCCGCAACGAGATCGCGATGCGACTGCTGTCCGCGGAGGCCAGAGTGGCCCTGCACCACATGCGGTCGGGCACGATGACGGACGAGGACTGGACGCGGCTGGCCCGGAGGATGCCGGACGTGTCGCAGGCGCCGCTCTACATCGATGACTCACCGAACCTCTCGATGATGGAGATCCGCGCGAAGTGCCGTCGGTTGAAGCAGCGGAACGACCTCAAACTCGTCGTCATCGACTACCTGCAGCTGATGCAGTCGGGCGGCTCGAAGCGGGCGGAGAGCCGCCAGCAGGAAGTCTCCGACATGTCCCGTAACCTCAAGCTCCTCGCGAAGGAGCTCGAGGTTCCCGTGATCGCGCTCTCGCAGCTGAACCGTGGCCCCGAGCAGCGCACGGACAAGAAGCCGATGGTGTCCGACCTCCGTGAATCCGGCTCGATCGAGCAGGACGCGGACATGGTCATCCTTCTGCACCGTGAGGACGCCTACGAGAAGGAGTCCCCCCGTGCGGGCGAGGCCGACCTGATCGTGGCCAAGCACCGTAACGGCCCCACTGCGACTATCACCGTGGCCTTCCAGGGCCACTACTCGCGCTTCGTGGACATGGCGCAGACCTGATCGGCTGACGGGCAGCGGAGAATGCGGCGGTTGGTGCCGGCGCGCTGAAGCGTCCCGGCACATGACGGCCGACGGCGACGACAAGCGCGAGGCGGACGAAAAGGCCGTCGGCCGTGTGCGGCTCGTGGAGGACCTGGTCGCTCAGGTGCCCGGCTTCGAGGACGCGTACGAGTGCCACGTCTTCAACGAGCACGGGGTGCTCTCCCACATGTTCTTCTGGGACGTCGTGCAGGACACCGTGCGCTCGTACCTGGGGGAAGGGGACCCGGACCGCCCCGACTGGCGTCAGGTCCTCGCCTTCCTGGAGGAGGAGACGCGGCGCTGCACGCCCGGGGCGATCGAGGTCATCGTGACGTCGTTCCTCCACGACCTTCCCTACCCGGGGGAACCCGGATACGGGATCGAGGCGCATCTCGGGCCGGCCATGAGGAAGCGGTACCTGCAACTACGTCCCTGGTACGGGGCGGAGGCCGCGGGCGCACCGGGGAGGCCGGATGCCCGGCAGGGGGCGCCGGCGGTCGACTTCAGGGAAGTCGGAGGGCCGTGAAGCCGACCGGCCGTCAGGGGCTCACTTCCCCAGGGGCTGGGTGAAGCGCAACAGGTTGCCGGCAGGGTCGCGGAATCCGCAGTCGCGAACGCCGTAGGGCTGGTCCATCGGCTCCTGCAACACCTCGCCTCCCGCGGCGCTGATGCGCTCGAAGGTGGCGTCGCAGTCGTCCGTCGCGAAGATGACGCCGCGCAGCAGGCCCTTGGCCATCAACTCCGCCATGGCCTCCTTGTCGGCCGGTGAGGCGTTCGGATCGGCGACGGGCGGCTCCAGGACGATGTTCACATCCGGTTGAGAGGGCGCGCCGACGGTCACCCAGCGCATCCCCTCGAACCCCACGTCGTTGCGTACCTCAAGGCCGAGCACGTCGCGGTAGAAGGCGATCGCCTTGTCGTGGTCGTCGACGGCGATGAAGCATTGGGAAAGCCTGATGTCCATGCCGTCACGCTACGGCCGGGCGGTGGGGTTCGCTTCTCCGTTCCTGACCGGCCGAGTGTGGATCTTGGCCATGCATGCCGGGATGGCGGCGCCCTGTTCGTGGTTGCGGGCCCGGTAGGCGCTCGGGCTCTCGCCGACCAGCTCGGTGAAGCGCGAGCTGAACGACCCGAGCGACGAACAGCCGACCGCGAAGCAGACCTCGGTCACCGTGAGGTCGCCGCGGCGCAGCAGCGCCTTGGCGCGCTCGATGCGGCGTGTCATCAGGTAGCTGTACGGGGTCTCGCCGTAAGCGGCGCGGAAGCTGCGGGAGAAATGCCCCGGCGACATCAGGGCGTCACGTGCGAGCGCGGGGACGTCGAGCGGCTCGGCGTAGTCGCGGTCCATCCGGTCGCGGGCCCGCCGCAGGCGTACGAGGTCGTCGAGATCCTGCCGTCTCACCTGAGTATTTTCCCACAGCACGGCGGACGGTGATGGGGGAACGGGGACGATGCGCGGAGCCGGATCAGGAGGAACAGCGGGGCCGGAGCCGGCGAACAGGTGCTGCCGGAGCGGCGACCGGATCGATCAGGAATCGAGAAGCGCGGGCCATGGCCCCGTCACTAGCGTCATCGCCATGGACATCAGCATTCACTGGGCCTTCCTCCCGCACAATGACCCGGACGCCTCCCTGGCGTTCTACCGCGACACCCTCGGTTTCGAGGTCCGCAACGACGTCGGGTACGGCGACATGCGCTGGATCACGGTCGGCCCTGCCGACCAGCCGGGGACGTCCATCGTCCTGGAGCCTCCGGCCGCCGACCCGAACACCACCGACGACGAGCGCCGCGCCATCGCCCGGATGATGGACAAGGGCAGCTACGCCCGCATCACCCTGGCCTCCGCCGACCTCGACGGCACCTGCGAGAAGGTGCGGGCCGGTGGTGCCGAGGTTGTTCAGGAGCCGACCGAGCAGCCGTACGGCATCCGCGACTGCGCCTTCCGCGACCCCGCCGGCAACCTGATCCGTATCAACGAGCTCCGCTGAGCCGACCGGCGATCGCAGTCATGGCCTTGCACGGACGGGGCCGTGCGAGAGGCCGCGCACGACGCCGGTGGCATCCCTGGAGGCCCGCGGCACCGAGATCGTCGACTCGGCCGCGCCGGCGAAGGAGAAACAGACATACTGCTCGAGCCGAGCAGGCGACGCCGACGGGGACCGCGAGGGCGGCCCGCCAACAGATGGAGACACGATGAGCAAGGCCACGAGGACGGACACGCGATCGCCTGCGCTGCACGTCGCCGACAGCCACGATCTGATCCGGGTGCACGGCGCGCGGGAGAACAACCTCAAGGACGTCAGCATCGAGATCCCCAAGCGCCGTCTGACGGTGTTCACCGGTGTCTCCGGCTCGGGCAAGAGCTCGCTCGTGTTCAACACGATCGCCGCCGAATCGCAGCGGATGATCAACGAGACCTACAGTGCCTTCGTCCAGGGCTTCATGCCGACGCTGGCCCGCCCCGAGGTCGACGTACTCGACGGGCTGACGACCGTGATCACCGTCGACCAGCAGCGGCTGGGGGCCGACCCCCGCTCCACGGTGGGCACCGCCACGGACGCCAACGCGATGCTGCGCATCCTTTTCAGCCGGCTCGGGCAGCCGCACATCGGCCCGCCCAGCGCCTACGCGTTCAACGTCCCATCGGTCCGGGCGAGCGGTGCCATCACCGTCGAGCGCGGTGCCAAGAAGACGGTGAAGGCGACCTTCACGCGCACCGGCGGCATGTGCGAGCGCTGCGAAGGCAGGGGCTCGGTCTCCGACATCGACCTCACCCAGCTCTACGACGACTCCAAGTCGATCGCCGAGGGTGCGTTCACTATCCCCGGGTGGAAGTCGGACAGCTTCTGGACCGTGCGGCTGTACGCCGAGTCGGGCTTCCTCGACCCGGACAAGCCGATTCGGAAGTTCACCAAGAAGGAGATGCAGGACTTCCTCTACCGGGAACCGACCAAGGTGAAGGTCGAGGGAGTGAACCTCACCTACGAGGGGCTGATCCCCAAGATCCAGAAGTCCTTTCTGTCCAAGGACAAGGAGGCCATGCAGCCGCACATCCGGGCGTTCGTGGAGCGTGCGGTCACCTTCACCACCTGCCCCGAGTGCGACGGGACCCGGCTCAGTGAGGGGGCCCGGTCGTCGAAGATCAAGGGCATCAGCATCGCCGACGCCTGCGTGATGCAGATCAGCGACCTGGCCGAATGGATCCGCGGCCTCGACGAGCCTTCAGTGGCGCCGTTGCTGACGACGTTGGGCGGAACCCTCGACTCGTTCGTGGAGATCGGGTTGGGCTACCTCTCGCTGGACCGGCCGTCGGGCACGCTGTCGGGCGGCGAGGCGCAGCGCGTCAAGATGATCCGCCACCTCGGTTCCTCGCTCACCGACGTCACCTACGTCTTCGACGAGCCGACCATCGGCCTGCACCCCCATGACATCCAGCGGATGAACGACCTGCTGCTGCGGCTCCGGGACAAGGGCAACACGGTGCTCGTCGTGGAGCACAAGCCGGAGACGATCGCGATCGCCGACCACGTGGTCGACCTCGGTCCCGGCGCCGGTACGGCGGGCGGCACCGTCTGCTTCGAGGGCACCGTCGAGGGGCTGCGGGCCGGTGACACCATCACCGGCCGCCATCTCGACGACCGGGCGGCTCTCAAGGAGACGGTGCGTAAGCCCACCGGGAAGCTGGAGATCCGCGGCGCGACGGCGAACAATCTGCGTAACGTCGACGTCGACATCCCGCTCGGCGTGCTGGCCGTCGTCACGGGCGTCGCGGGTTCCGGCAAGAGTTCGCTCCTGCACGGATCGATCCCGGCCGGCGAGGATGTGGTGTCGGTGGATCAGGGCGCGATCCGTGGCTCGCGGCGGAGCAACCCGGCCACGTACACCGGGCTGCTCGAACCGATTCGCAAGGCCTTCGCGAAAACCAACGGCGTGAAGCCGGCGCTGTTCAGCGCCAACTCCGAGGGCGCCTGCCCGAACTGCAACGGCGCCGGCGTCACCTACATCGATCTGGCGATGATGGCGGGCGTCGCCACACCCTGCGAGGAGTGCGAGGGCAAGCGGTTCCAGGCATCGGTGCTGGAGTACCACCTCGGCGGCCGCGACATCAGCGAGGTCCTGGCGATGTCGGTGACCGAGGCGAAGGACTTCTTCGGCGCCGGCGAGGCGCACACGCCTCCCGCGCACAAGATCCTCGAGCGGCTCGGCGACGTCGGCCTCGGCTACCTGACCTTGGGGCAGCCGCTCACCACGCTGTCCGGGGGCGAGCGGCAGCGGCTCAAGCTGGCCACGCACATGGCAGAGAAGGGCGGCGTCTACGTCCTCGACGAACCGACCACCGGCCTTCACCTCGCCGACGTCGAGCAACTGCTCGGCCTGCTCGACCGGCTCGTCGACTCCGGCAAGTCGGTCATCGTCATCGAGCATCACCAGGCCGTGATGGCGCACGCCGACTGGATCATCGATCTCGGTCCCGGCGCCGGTCACGACGGCGGCCGGGTCGTCTTCGAGGGCGCACCGGCCGACCTCGTCGCCGCGCGTTCCACCCTCACTGGTGAGCACCTCGCGGCCTACGTCGGCTGCTGACTGCGGCTTCGCGGACACGGTGGGACGAGGCAGACGGCTCGACGGCCTCGTCCCCGTGTCGCCGATCAGTCCCCGTCTCACCGGATATGCGGTCGACGCGGGTTGACGGCACCGATAGACCTGATCCATGACTTCAGCCATGGAAGAACTGCTGCCGAGTACCCGGCGCTCCCTGCTGCACCGCATCGCCGTAGCTCAGAGCGAAGGGCGCGCACCGTCGCTCGCCGCCGCCGTGCAACGCCACGGGCACCTGGTGTGGACAGGATCCCGTACGTCCGTCGACGGGCATGCGCCGGACGCGGACACCCAGTACCGCATCGGTTCCATCACCAAGACGTTCACCGCGGTCCTTGTGATGCGGCTGCGGGACGAGGGGCTGCTCGATCTCGACGACCCGCTGGAGAAGCATCTGCCCGGCACGGGGGTGGGTGAGGTGACCATTGCCCAATTGCTGGGGCACACTGCCGGCCTCGGCGCCGAGACGCCGCCTCCGTGGTGGGAGCGGACGCCTGGTTCCATGCGCCCTCAGCTCTCCGACGTGCTCGGTGAGGGCACGGGGATGCACCCAGCCGGCCGGCGGCACCACTATTCCAACCCTGGCTACACCTTGTTGGGATCGCTGGTCGAAGCTGTCCGAGGGATGTCATGGGAGGAGGCGCTGAGGCGGGAGATTCTCGAGCCTCTGGGACTGGAGCGGACGAGTGCACAGCCGCAGGCTCCGCATGCCGGCGGATGGGCCGTTCACCCATGGGCGGACGTGATGCTTTCCGAGCCTGTCGAGGACCTTGGGCTCATGGCCCCTGCCGGGCAGCTCTGGTCCACCCCTGCTGACCTGTGCCGGTTCGCCGCATTCCTTGCCGAAGGGGACAAGCGGGTGCTTGCTGCTGGGTCCGTGCGGGAGATGCGGGTGCCGTCCGTGCCGCTGGAGGCGGAGGAGTGGAACGGCAGCTATGGGCTGGGACTCCAGATCGTGCGGCAGGAGGGGCGGACTCTCGTCGGTCATTCCGGCTCGTTGCCCGGGTTCGTCGCGGGACTGTGGGCGAGCGTCGACGACGGTGTAGCTGCCGTGGCGCTGGCCAATGCCACCTCCGGGCTGCCGGCGGCGACGGTCGCCGCAGACCTTGTGCGCATCGTCGCCGACGCCGAGCCGAAGATTCCTGAGCCGTGGCGCCCGCTGCCCGATGTCGACCCAGAGCTGCTGGGGCTGACCGGCCCCTGGTACTGGGGGACCTCTGCCTATGTCCTGCGCCTTGTCGCCGATCAGGGCGTGGAGCTGGAGCCGCTGCGCGGAGGGGGGCGCCGCTCGCGCTTTCTGGCCGGCGCCGACGGGACGTGGGTCGGGCTGGACGGTTACTACGCAGGAGAGACGCTACAGGTGGTGCGTCGAGGCGACGGTTCGGTGAGCCACCTGGATCTGGGCTCATTCGCCTTCACGAGGGAACCTTATGAGCCCGGCGACGCTGTTCCCGGGGGTGTGGACCCCGAGGGTTGGCGAGGATTCCGGTTCTGAACCGCGTACGGTTCTCAACCGCATACGACGTTTCACGTGAAACGTGTATCGACAGGGTTTCACGTGAAACGTCGACCCGGGCCGTACGAGGCGCGGACACTCGCCGAGCTTTCGCGCGCCGGGTTTATGCCGCGACGGTCGGCGCCTTGAGCCCCTCGACGGCTCTGACCAGCGGGGCGAGCTCCGGGTCCTTCGCTGCCTCGTCGAGTGCCTCGCGAAGTGCCGCATCGTTGGTGGGCCGGGCTTCCGCCAGAAGTTGCAGGCCCGCTTCACTGACGTCGGTGTAGATGCCCCGGCGGTCGGTAGGGCAGAGGTAGCGAGCCAGAAGTCCGCGGTCCTCGAGTCGGGTGACCAGCCGGGTGGTGGCGCTCTGGCTGAGGACGACGGCGTCGGCGACCTGCTTCATCTGGAGATGACCGCCTTCGCCGTTGTGTTGGCGGCTGAGAACGTCGAGGAGGGAGTACTCGCGGACGCTGAGGTTGTGCTTCGCCTCGAGGGCCCGCCCGATCTGGGCCTCGATGCGGCCGTGGAGCAGCGAGAGAGCGCACCATCCCTGCGCGAGGGCGGTAAGAGCGGGGTCGGTCGCTGTCATCTGTCTCCTCCTCGGTACCGGAGCGGCTTACCACCAGGGTAGGCCATGACCGCAATAGACCGCGTGTGCAATCTAAAGGCGTGTGCAACTATGCGGCGTCGGGCTCCGTCATGTCCGATCAGCCTGCCGCGACCGTCAGTGGAGCGAAACGGCGGGTCCAGTCCCCCGGGAGGTCCGCCGTGCCGAGGGTCATCACGGCGTTGAAGGCGATCGGCTCCAGGCCCCGCTCCTTCACCCAGTCGAGAAGGTCCTTGTGGCGCACGTCGATGTCGGTGCGCAGCGGCCGGTCCGTTCCGTCGGCCAGGGAGGAGATCAGAGCCTTCGCGGTTTCCGTGTCCCGGGCAATCAGAGGGCCGATGACATGAGTGTCCATGTTCGGCCAGGCCGCCGCGTAGCCCGTCAGTCTGCCGTCCTCCTCCGCGACGCGGAGCTGGTCGGCGAACGAGGGAAGCCGCGTGATCATGTGGGTGCGGTCGAGGCCGAAGACCTCGGTGTCCAGACGGACCACCTCGG
This sequence comes from Streptomyces sp. WAC00040, assembly GCF_056835925.1. Taxonomy (NCBI): domain Bacteria; kingdom Bacillati; phylum Actinomycetota; class Actinomycetes; order Kitasatosporales; family Streptomycetaceae; genus Streptomyces; species Streptomyces sp. WAC00040. The sequence continues at coordinate 1,654,070 of NZ_JAKQZE010000001.1, read as the reverse complement.
CCAGGTCCTCGGCGGTCGCAGGGCGGGTCGAAACCTGCGGTCGGCCCGAGGCGGTGAAGCGGCCGCGGACCATCTCGGCGCGGCTGGTCATGGTGAAACCCAGGTCTTCGTAGAGGGGCTGTCCGAAGGGCGTGGCATGGAGGGTGAGCGGGGTGCTGCCCATGTCCTGAAGCACGTGCTGCATCAGGCGGCGCCCGATGCCCAGGCGGGAGTACCGCTCAGCGACCAGCACCATGCCGACGGCGGCGAGGTCCGTGCCGTAGTGCGTGACGACGCAGGAGGTCACCAGGCCCTTGCCGTCAGGATCATCGATCCCGTATCCCGTGCCTGCTGTGAGGAGCAGACCCCACTTGTGCTCCTCCCGCGGCCATCCACGGTCCTCGGAGAGATCGGCACACGCGGCCAAGTCGTCCTTGGTGAGACGCCTGATGGGAAGTTCGGACAGCGGTGTCTGCATGACGTCAGGCTGTCTGACGCGTTGATCTTTCGTCCACCACTTTTCGCGAACCGGTCGAGACGCGGAGCCGGCGGCCGCGCCGAGTGGGACCCCACGGCTTGAGGACCGAGACGACGGTCATGAACACATAGGTGGTCAGCGAGACCACGGGCCCCATCACAAGGTCGCGAGGTTCCGCGACGACACCGCCCGAGGTCACGGTTTCGGCCGCCCTGTCGACCCCGGGGCGGAGCACGAGGACGGACGCGGTGGTGGTCGCGAGGGTGAGCCAGAACTTGATGAACACCCATCGATGGCGCGCCAGTCCCCACGGTGTGCCCAGTGACAGTACGAGACCACTGGTCAGGGTGAGCAGCGCCAAGGGCAGTACCAGCCAGTCGGTGAAGATCTCCATGGATCGATACGACGCTTCCGCGATGGAAGCGGATTGCGAGGTGTACGCCGCGAGCGCAAGGGCCAGCAGACCGAGAGTGAGACCGAGCCAGCCGGCCGACGCGGCGACATGGACTACGAGTGTGGTCCGGCGAACGGGACGCTTGAGTGGTTTCACGTGAAACACGGTGCCTGCCACCACGGTCTGGTTGCGTCTGACAGCGGGAGTAATCACGGGTACTAACCTCGGCGTACATGAGCAGACGACCAAGGCTTCACATCTTCGATCTGGACGGCACGCTGATCCGCGGCTCTGCGGCCCCGGTCGAGATTTCACGCCAGCTCGGGCTGCTGGAGGAGATCGGTGAGGTGGAGCGGGACCTGATCGCAGGCAGGATCGGCCCGCCGGAGTACGCGGTCCGCGTTCACGCCCTGTGGTCGGATCTCACCGAGGCCCATGTGGCGGCTGCCTTCGAATCCGCTCCCTGGCTCACGGGTATCCGGGAGGTGTGGAGCGAGATCCGGTCGCGTGGTGACTATTGCGCTGTGATCTCGCTGTCGCCGTCGTTCTTCGTGGAGCGGCTGCTGGACTGGGGCGCCCACGCAGCTCATGGATCACGATTCCCGGACGTTCCCTTCACCCAGCCCGTGGATCCGGCAGGCATCCTCAGCGCGGCTGCGAAGGTGGAGATCGCCGGCCGGCTCTGCACAGGATTCGGACTGGGGATGGAGGACTGCGTCGCCTACGGGGATTCCCTGTCGGATGCCGCGATCTTTGCGGCGGTGCCCACGGCGGTGGCCGTGAACGCCGACCACCATGTCGCCGGACTGGCCAGCCACAGCTATGTGGGAACCGATCTACGTGAGGCGTATGAACTGGTGTGGTCCGCCGAATAGTTCGATCCTGAGGATCAACCGAGATCGGGTGCGTGCATGGCCCTGACGCCTTCGATGTTGCCGTCCAGATAGTGCCGCAGTGACAGCGGCACCAGATGGACGGCAGCGATTCCGACGCGGCTGAACGGCACGCGCACGATCTCGTATCCTCCGCAGGGTTCATCGACCTCTGGGCCGTGCCGCAAGGAGGGGTCCATGGATTCCAGGCGGCATACGAAGAAGTGCTGCACCTTCACCCCCGTCACGCCGCCGTCGGCGATGTGCTCGACCGTGTCGACGAAACAGGGGACGACATCGGTGATCTTGGCGCCGAGCTCTTCGTCGACCTCTCGGTGGAGGGCGTCGACGACGGTGGCGTCTTCGGGCTCGACCCCGCCGCCCGGCGTGAGCCAGTAGGGATCCACGCCGGGCTTGGTCCGCTTGATCAGGATGAGGTCGTTCCCGTCGAGCAGGATGGCGCGTGCGGTGCGCTTGACCACTGGTCGTTCGGTCATGGCAAGAGAGTGGCCCATGTCTTCGCTCTTGAAACTCCTGTGGGCGTTCTGTGCCGTGTCCTCACCACTCCGCCGCGGCGCGCAACAAGGCTTCGTGCGCCCGGGCGATATGGGGATGGGCGAGGGTGCCGGTGCGTATGACCAGGAAGTACGTGCGCAGAGGGGGCACGGGTGGTTCGAGGAGAGCGACGATGCGACCGCGTTCGAGGGCGTCCTCGCACAGGTAGCGCGGAAGTACGGCGAGCCCGGCTCCCGATGCGGTCGCTTCCAGGGCGGCCCTGAGATCGGGCGCGATGACGGTGCCTGTTGCGGCCGGCCGTGAATCGAAGACGGAGTGCCAGTACCTCGAGACGAACGGCAGGGACTCATGGACCTCGACCACAGGGAGCTGTTCGAGGACGACATGGCCCTTTCGTAACACCGAGGGCCCCAGGTGGACCGCCCAGCGGGGCGCCGCGACGAGGACGTGCTCCTCGTCGCACAGCGGCGTGGCTGTGAGGAGCCGGCCACGGGGCCGGGCGGTGGCGATGGCGAGGTCGTGGTGGCCCGCGGCGAGACCTTCGAGGGTTTCCTCCGCGTTCCCGAAGGAGGCGCGCAGGGTGAATCCCTGGCCGATCAGGGGCGTGAGCGCGGGGAGTGCGCGCGCGGAGGTGAACTCGGGCGGCCCGGCGAGATGGACCGTGCGGATGCCGGTCTCGGTGTCGAGACCTACCTCGGCTATCTCGAGCAGGGCGTCCAGATGCGGTGCAGCGCGGTGTGCGAGTTCGTCCCCGATGGTGGTCGGGGTGACGCCGCGCGCCTGCCGGAGGAAGAGCGGCCGGCCGAGTTGCCGCTCCAGTGTGCGGATCTGTCCGGTGACCGCGGGCTGGGAGAGTCCGAGCAGTGCGGCGGCGCGTGTGAACGACCCGGCCCGGTGCACTGTGACGAATGTGCGCAGTAGGGCCAGATCCATGCCATGCCCTTCCCGATCCGACGTCGCCCCCGAACCCGGCCAACTATAAATAAGTCGATAGGTCTCTGTCGCTAGCGTGATTGGACACTGACGGTGAGTCAACTAGCCTTGTCGGCACGGTTCTTAGCGCGCAGGAGCCGAGGGCGGTCCGAGCCATGAGGGGGGAGGCTCGGACCGCCCGTTCACCAGGGTCAGTCGGTGTGCGTGGACGGGGGTTCGTCCCATGCCGCGGTGGCGGCCTCGTCCAGTGCCCGCAGCACGTCCGCCACCAGGTCGTCTCCGTCCTCGGCGCCGGCGGAGAAGCGGATGAAGCCCTCGGGTACGGCGTCACCGCCCCACCGGCCTCGGCGTTCGGCGGTCGAGCGCACCCCGCCGAAGCTGGTGGCGTCGTCGACCAGGCGCAGCCTGTCGAGGAAACACTCCGCGTGGGCGCGGTCGGGCAGGTTGAAGGAGACGACGCATCCGAAGCGCCGCATCTGCTGCGCGGCGATCTTGTGCGAGGGGTCGTCCGGCAGTCCGGGATGACGCAGACCGCTGACCTCGGCGCGGCCGCTCAACGCCCGTGCGACGGCAAGCGCGTTCGCGCTCTGCCGGTCCGCACGCAGTTGCAGCGTGGCGAGCGACCGGTGCGCGAGCCAGGCCTCCATCGGCCCCGGGATCGCACCGACGATCTTGCGCCAACGCCGAACTCCGGCCGCGAGCTGGGGATCGCGGCAGGTCACGTGTCCGAGCAGGATGTCTCCGTGGCCGGTCATGCCCTTGGTGTCGCTGGCCACTGAGAAGTCGGCGCCCAGCTCGAGCGGACGCTGTCCGAGGGGGGTGGCCAGTGTGTTGTCCACGGCGACGAGCGCGCCTGCCGCATGGGCGAGATCGGCGAGCCGCCGCACGTCGCACACGTCTAGTCCCGGGTTGGAGGGCGTCTCGATCCACAGCAGACGTGCCCCGTCCAGCAGCACGGCCTGTGCGTCGCCGACGGTCGGCGCCGTGCGTACCTCGATGCCGAACGCGCGCAGCTGCTCGTGCACCAGGGGCAGGGCCTGATAGCCGTCGTCGGGCATGACGACGACGTCCCCCGCCTTCAGCTGCGACATGAGCACGGCGGAGATCGCCGCCATGCCGGAGGCGAAGGTGACGGTCTCGACGACCTCTCCGGGCGCCTCCAGCTCACCGATGGCCCGCTCCAGATGGGTCCAGGTGGGGTTCTCGTCGCGGCCGTAGGTATAGGGGCCCGTCGGCTCACCGGGCAGATGGAAGTGAGCCGCGAAGACGGGACCGGGCAGGGTCGGTTCGTACTTCAGCGGTTCGGGCAGCCCCGCCCGTACCGCCGTGGTGCCGTCCCCCTGGGTCGTGCCTGTCATGCCGCTCGCTCCTCAAGTGCAGTTCTCACGGCGTCGAGCAGTCCTTTGCCCGCCGCCTCCACCATCTCCAGGCAGTCGTCGAAACCGTCCATGCCGCCGTAATAAGGGTCGGGGACGTCGAGGTCCTCCGGCTGCGCGGGGTCGTACGCGCGCAGCATGCGTACCTTCGCGGCGTCCGCCGGCGTCGGCGCCAGCCTCCGCAGCGCCCGCAGATGTCCTTCGTCCAGCGCGATGACCAGGTCCAGGCCGTCGAACCACTCCGCCCGGAACTGCCGGGCGGAGTGGTTCGAGGGGTAGCCGTTCGCCTCGAGTACCGAGACGGTACGCGGGTCGGCGCCGTCCCCCTCGTGCCACCCGCCGGTACCGGCGCTGTCTACGCGCACGACGCGGCCGAGCCCGGCGTCCTCGACGCAGGCGCGGAAGACCGCCTCGGCCATCGGCGACCGGCAGATGTTGCCCGTGCAGACGAAGCAGACGCGATACGGGGAGCTCATGCGCCGCTCAGTCCTTGTCGGGCAGGGCGAGGTTCAGCGCCCACGAGACGACGGAGATGATCAGGCCGCCGAGCACCGCCGTCCAGAAGCCGTCGACATGGAACCCAAGGTCCAGCTTGTCGGCGAGCCACGAGGTGAGGAGCAGCATCAGAGCATTGATCACCAGGGTGATCAGGCCGAGGGTGAGGATGAACAAAGGCAGGGTCAGCAGCTTCACCACGGGCTTGACGACGAAGTTCACCAGGCCGAAGAGAAGGGCGACCAGGACCAGGGTCCAGGCCTTCTTGCCGGTGCTGTCACCGGTCAGTGTGATGTCCTGCAGCAACCACACGGCCACCCAGAGGGCACCGGCGTTCGCGATCGTCTTGACTAGGAAATTCATCATGTGTCTGATCGTGGCAGACGTGATCGGACCGATGGCAGGGGCGGGACAGGCATGAAGGCATTCCGGCTGGACGAACTCGAGGCGGAGCGCGCCGCGAACGACGGGGCGTACCTGCAGTTCCTGCGGGAACGGAACATGTCGGTCGGCCTGTACGCGCTCGACGCCGGTGAGATCGACCCCCAGCTGCCCCATAAACAGGACGAGGTCTACTTCGTGGTGAGCGGCCGCGCGGCGATCACCGTGGGGATGGAGACCACGCAGGTCGGGCGCGGAAGCGTGGTCTACGTGCCGGCGGGGGTCCCGCACAAGTTCCACCACATCAGCGAGGACCTCCGGGTCATGGTGGTCTTCTCTCCGCCTGAGAGCTGACGGCCCACCCCGCCGGTCCCTAGGGGTTCGGTCAGGGGAGTTCAAGGGCTCGCGGGCCCCCTTCCACGCTTCCGCCCGCCTAGCATCGAGGGCAGGCAAACCGGAGAAACGAGGTAGGGACGATGGCTGTGCGGGAGATGCTCACGGGGATGCCGTGGTGGGTCAAGTGGGTGGCGATCCCTGTGATCGCGTTGGTCGTATTCGGTGGACTCATCGCGAGCGTCGTCGGGTTCGTGATCGGGCTGCTCTTCAAGCTGCTGGTCTTCGTCGCCCTGGTCGGCGGACTCGTCTTCGTCGTAAGGAAGTTCATGTCGTCTGCCGGCTCACGCGGTGACTGGTAGCCGCACGGCCCACCGGGGGCGCCGCCGTTAGCCCGGCCGGGGGAACGGCCGGCCGACCGGCGTACGCGGTCAGGCCCTCCCGTCTAATCTGGCTGGCCTCTGCCGCCTCTCGGGAACACCGGCGTTCCCAACAGCACCTGTAGGTGTCCCGGGGCCGTTGCCTGTCGAGGGCACGGGGCTGCGGCGGCCGCGCGGGGGCGGCCCCCTCGCGGGTGGGCGTGCTGCCCGCCACCATGCCTGGGGGTGACGTGTGGCCGGGACGACGAAAGCCGCTACCCTGATCAGCTCCGTGCAGCGTGCCTTGAGGCTGCTCGAAGCGGCCGGCGCACATCCGGACGGGGCTCCCGCGAAGCAGCTCGCACGCGAGGCCGGGATCCCTCTGCCGACCGCCTACCACCTGCTGCGGACCCTGACCCACGACGACTACCTGCGGCGGCGGAGCGGTGTGTACACGCTCGGGGACGCCGTCGAACGTCTGGTCGGCGGTACGCCTGAGGCTCGACGCACCACCCTCGAGGACTCCCTCGCGCACTGGCGGGACGCGATCGGCGTCCCCGTCTATTTCGCCGTCTACCGCGAGGGCGAGATCGACATCGTCGCGGTCTCCGAAACGCCGTACGCCCCCGCCGTGCCCGAGTGGGCCGACTTCCGGGAGACCGGACACGCACATGCACTGGGCCAGTGCCTGCTCGGACAACTCGACGAACCGTCTCGCCGCGACCACCTGAGCCGCCATCCCGTGCAGCCCGTGACGCCGTACACGGTGGGTGACGGGCGCACCATGCTCGAGCGACTTGCCGCACGAGGGTCCATGGAGCCCGTCGTGGAACGGCAGGAATATGCACTCGGCACGGTCTGTGCCGCCATTCCGATCACTGTCGGCAGCCATGCCGCAACGATGGCCATTTCACTCCCGTTGGACCAGGAGGCCAGGCTGCTTCCGGCAGTTGAGCAGTTGCGCAGCCGAATCGGTGGGCTGTTGGGGTCACTTGCCTTCTCTATCAGTATCTGAAATATCACTCCTTGTGATCTGCTGGGCCTTCGACCACGATGGCGTCAGAGGGTCTAGGGGGATCGTTCCTGGTCGTTCCTTCTGCTTTGTTCAGTGCGGGTTCATTCATTGCTTCATCTGCTGCGGGGTATGTGATGTGCGAGTCGGTCCAGGCCGAGGTTCTGATGAGGTTCCTCGTGTCCGAGGAACTCTCCTTCCGGATTCCGGTGGGACTGGATTACGAGACAGGAGATCCGTACGCGGTGCGGATGACCTTTCACCTGCCCGGTGACGCGCCTGTGACCTGGGCATTCGGGCGGGAGCTGCTGCTCGACGGGATCAACGGGCCGAGCGGTGACGGTGATGTCCACATCGCTCCCGTGGGACCGGAAAGCCTGTCGGACGTCATGATCAGGCTTCGCGTCGGCGCGGATTCCGCACGGTTCAGGGCGGGAGCGGCGCCGCTGGTCGCCTTCCTCGACCGCACGGACAAGCTGTTGCCGATGGGGCAGGAGCTCACTCTCGGTGACTTCGAGCCCAGCCTGGAGGAAGCACTCGGCCGCATCCTCGCCGAGGAGAACGCCGGCTGACGCGTCGCCCCGCTGCTTCGCCGTCCGCTCATGCCTTGCGTCGCCGCCGCCCCCTGCCCGTCCGCACCGGCGCCCCGTTCTCCTTGCCCGGTCCCGCCGGACCGGAGCGGTCCGCGGAGACCACCAGGGCGGCGAGGGCGGTGGTCACCGGCACCGACGCGACCAGGCCGATCGACCCGATCAGCGTCCGTACGATCTCCTCGGCCACCAACTCGCTGTTGGCGACGGTGCCCACGCTGGACTGCGCGATGGAGAAGAGCAGCAGCAGCGGCAGAGCGGCACCCGCGTAGGCGAGCACCAGCGTGTTGACGACGGACGCGATGTGGTCGCGGCCGATACGGATGGCCGAGCGGTAGAGCGCCCGGGACCCCATGTCGGGGTCTGCCTGATGCAGCTCCCACACGGCCGAGGTCTGCGTCACCGTCACGTCGTCCAGGACGCCGAGCGAGCCGATGATGACGCCGGCCAGCAGCAGACCGCTCATGTCGATCTCGGGATACAGGCCGTGGATCAGGCCGGTGTTGTCGTCGGTGTTCCCACTGAGACTGGCCCAGCCGATGAACAGTGAGCCGAGCAGCCCGATCAGCAGCAAGGAGATCAGGGTGCCGATCACCGCGACCGAAGTCCGCGCGGTCACCCCGTGGCACAGGTAGAGCGCGATCAGCATGATGGCGCTCGCCCCGACCACGGCCACGACCAGGGGATTGGACCCCTGCAGAATCGCGGGCAGGATGAAGAGCGTCAACACGGCGAACGAGGCGGCGAGCGAGATCAGGGCCATCACGCCGCGCAACCGGCCGACGAGCACCACGACGAGCGCGAAGATCCCGGCCAGCAGCGCCATCGGGAATCCCCGGTCGATGTCCGTCACCGAGTACTGGAGATCGCGGGGCGCGTCCGGGGCGTACGCGACGACCACACCTTGACCTTCCTGCAACTGCCGCGGCGCGTCCGGCTGGACGATCTCGACGAAGGTGCGGCCCTTGTCCTTGCCCGTGGTCACTTCGACGGTCGCTCTGGCGCACTGGCCCTGCTGCGAGTTGACCGCCTCGCGGCCCTCCGGCGTGGAGGTGTCGCCGGTCGGCGGTACCTGGGCGGCGTTGACGTCCTTGCAGTCGACCCTCTCGAGAGAAACCACCTTGCCCTGCTCCGTCTGGCGGTCGAAGCCGACACCGGTGCGCTCGTGGCCGGGTGCGCCCCCCGGCCACAGCACGGCGAGCCCGACGAGGACAGCCGTCGCGAAAGGGATCAGAACAGCGGCGATGACCTTGCGAAGGTGTTTGGAGACTGGCGCGGCGGGCCCATGACTGTGCGCATGACTGTGGGCTTGGCCGTGCGGTTCTGGGGGCTGCGGCGATGAGGTCACGGACCGATCATCGCAAGAGCAGGAGGGGGCCCTCTGTTCAGCGCGCCAGATATGACGCTAGCGTGGTGGCACCTTTGCACACGCGGGAGCTCGGAGCACCGGGCTGAGAGGGCGCTGACCTTCGTACATCCGTACGGGACAGCTGCGCCGACCGCCGAACCTGTTACCGGGTAATGCCGGCGTAGGGAGTAGGTCTCATGACCGTATCGGACGCACGCACGCCTGCCTCGAACCAGAACGACGAGGCCGGGAAGTCCATTGGCTGGCACAAGGGATACGTCGAGGGTTCGCGCCCCGACCTTCGGGTGCCGGTCCGCAAGGTGCACCTCACCAACGGCAAGGATGTGACGCTGTACGACACGTCCGGCCCGTACACCGACCCGAACGTCGAGACCGATGTACGCCGCGGGCTGGCGCCTCTGCGGGAGAGCTGGATCATCGGCCGCGGCGACACGGAGGAGTACGCGGGGCGGCCGGTCAGGCCCGAGGACGACGGAATCAAGCACACGTCGCCGCGCGGCGGACTGCGCAACCTCGACGCGGTGTTCCCCGGCCGCCCGCGCCAGCCCCGCCGCGGACGTGATGGCCAGGCGGTCACCCAACTCGCGTACGCCCGTCGGGGCGAGATCACGCCGGAGATGGAGTACGTCGCCATCCGCGAGAACGTCTCCCCCGAGGTTGTGCGGGAGGAGATCGCTGCCGGCCGGGCCGTTCTGCCGGCGAACGTGAACCACCCGGAGATCGAGCCGATGATCATCGGCAAGCGGTTCCTGGTGAAGGTCAACGCCAACATCGGCAACTCCGCGGTCACCTCCTCCATCGAGGAGGAGGTGGAGAAGATGACCTGGGCGACCCGCTGGGGCGCCGACACGGTCATGGACCTGTCCACGGGGCGCAACATCCACACCACCCGCGAGTGGGTGCTGCGCAACTCCCCCGTGCCGATCGGCACCGTGCCGCTGTACCAGGCACTGGAGAAGGTCGACGGCAAGGCCGAGGAGCTGACCTGGGACGTCTACAAGGACACCGTCATCGAACAGGCCGAGCAGGGCGTGGACTACATGACGGTCCACGCGGGGGTACTGCTGCGCTACGTGCCGCTGACGGCGCGCCGCAAGACCGGCATCGTCTCGCGCGGCGGCTCGATCATGGCGGCGTGGTGCCTCGCGCACCACAAGGAGTCCTTCCTGTACGAGCACTTCGAGGAGCTCTGCGAGATCCTCGCCGCGTACGACGTGACGTACTCCCTCGGTGACGGCCTGCGGCCCGGCTCGATCGCGGACGCCAACGACGAGGCGCAGTTCGCCGAGTTGAAGACGCTCGGGGAGCTCAACTCGATCGCGAAGCGTTTCAATGTGCAGACGATGATCGAAGGCCCCGGTCACGTCCCGATGCACAAGATCAAGGAGAACATCGACCTCCAGCAGGAGATCTGTGAGGAGGCGCCGTTCTACACCCTCGGTCCGCTCACCACCGATGTTGCCCCCGCCTACGACCACATCACCTCCGGCATCGGAGCGGCCATGATCGCCTGGTGGGGCACGGCCATGCTCTGCTACGTGACACCCAAGGAGCACCTGGGCCTTCCGGACCGTGACGACGTGAAGACCGGTGTCATCACTTACAAGATCGCCGCGCATGCGGCGGACCTCGCCAAGGGGCACCCGGGCGCCCAGGAGTGGGACGACGCGCTGTCCGACGCGCGCTTCGAGTTCCGGTGGGAGGACCAGTTCAATCTGGCCCTTGACCCGGACACGGCCAGGGAGTTCCACGACGAGACGCTGCCGGCCGAACCGGCGAAGACCGCGCACTTCTGCTCGATGTGCGGTCCCAAGTTCTGCTCGATGAAGATCTCGCAGGACATCAGGCGCAAGCACGGCGGCGACCTCGCGGAGGCGGAAGCCGGCATGGCGGAGAAGTCACGGGAGTTCGCTGCCGCGGGCAACCGGGTCTATCTGCCGATCGCGGACTGACCCGCGCGAGCAGCGACGGGTGGGTGGGCCGGCACCGCGGTGTCGGCCATGCTCTCCACCCCGCCCTCGCCGTGCCTCAGCGGGTATCTGTCGCTGATCAGTCGGGTCGGTGATCAGTCCGGTCGGTGTTCCGGGCCGCCGAAGTCGGGGCTCGTGAAGTCCGGGCTGGTGAAGGTCGGCCGCTGCCCGGCGGTCGACCCCTCCGCCGGGCTGGAGAACTCCGGTCCGCTGAAACCGATCTTGGGGATCCGGCTGACCGGTCGCGGTGGTGCGGTGGACGCCGGATCGGCGCTCGGGTCGGCAAGGGCTGCCCGCAGGAACGGCAGGATGCCGCGCTCCAGGAGGGCGTGGCGCCAGGCGTCCTTCGCTCTGGACACCTCGTCCGGCAGTTCTCCGGCTGGCACCTCTTCCGCCACCTGGGCGGCACCGTTGCGCAGGGCGGTCAGGAGCAGCCCCACCGCGGCGACCAGGATGGCGGCGGCCGTGAGGGCGCCGAAGAACCACCCGGCCGTCAGCAGGGCGTCGGCGAACGAAGGCGTAGGGCTGAGCATCTTCAGGATGTAGCCGACGAGCAGGAAGATCGCCGCGGCGGTACCGGCGAGGACGGGGGCGAGCACCGCGATGACGGCGGCGAAGCCGGCGCCGCCGCTGTCGGCGCTCTGCCCGACGGCCGGGGACAGCACGGAGCCGCTTGCCGAGGCGGTCGCCGACGTGCGCATCTCCCGGCGCACTTTCACATAGTGCTCGTACTCGGCGGCGGCGGAGGCAGCTATCAGTGCCATCGCGTTGAGCGCCATGGTGCGCAACTGCTCGGCGTTGAGGCGTAGTCCCACGGCGGCGAGGTCAGGGCGTTCATGGGCGTTGCGCAGTGCTTCGTCGAGGACCCGTTGGTACTCGGCGCGGTCCTCGTTCAGCAGGTGCGGAGCGCTTTTCATGTGCATCCCCCGATGCTCCGTAGGGCCGGACGGCCCGTATGGCGGGCGGTCGAGCGGAAACGGAGGAGAGTCTGCTACGGATAGGCCGATGGTAGAGCGGTTACGGCACAGGGTGACAGGGGGTTTCCGTAAATCGCCTGCCGCAGTCGGCTCAGTCCGTCAGGGGGAGCTGCTGGACAAGAAGCTTTCCGGCCATGGTCACGCCGCCGTCCATGGCGATGGCGAGCCCGTCAGCGTAGACGTGCGGACCCTCGACCACCGGGCGGTCGCCGTCCTCGCCGTCCTCGGTGCCCACCTCGCCCAGAAGATAGGGGATGGGGCTGTGACCATGGACGATGCGCCGGCCGCCATAGGCGGAGAGCAGCTCGCGCACCGCCTGCGGCCCGCCCTCGTCGCGGAAGGCGAAGCGCTTGGTGAACTTGCGGAACAGGTCCCAGCATTCGTCCGCGTCGCCCCGGGTGAGGACCGCGTGCACGGTGTCGTTGACGTCCGCGATGGTGGATCCGTAATCGAGGTACGCGGTCGTGTCGGAGTGCAGCAGGAGGTGGCTGTCCTCCTCGACGATCGCGTCGAGCCTGGCCATCCACTGGAGATGGACCTCCTGCAGCCGGTCCATGTCCGCCTTCTGGCCGCCGTTGAGCAGCCACGCGGCTTGGAAGGTGGCGGTGCCGGCGCCGGAGTTGACAGGCGTGTCCCCGAATCGTTTGGCGCCGATCAGCAGCAGTTCGTGGTTGCCCATCAGGGCCTTGCAGTAGCCGCCGGCAGCGGCGGCCTCCGCGGAAAGGCGCATGACCAGGTCGATGACGCCGATCCCGTCGGGACCGCGATCGGTGAAGTCGCCGAGGAACCAGAGCCGGGCGTTGCCCGCGGCCCAGTGACCTTCGGTGTCGATGAGGCCCTTGGCGGCCAGGGCGGCTACGAGCTCGTCGAGGTAGCCGTGGACGTCTCCGACGACGTACAGCGGGCCCCGACCGTCGGGAGTGGGCGCCTCGTCCGGATCGACATGGATCTGCACGGTGTCGCCCGGGCCGCCGCGGCCGATGACGGGAAGGTCGCGCGCGGTGGGGGTGTAGCCCTCCGGCGGCTCGCCCTTGGGGAAGGCGTTGCCAGGATGGCCCGAATGGATCGGGTCCGCTGTGTGTGACTGCACGGGAACCTGCGCGTACGGCGGTACGCGGAAATCGCGCAACGTCGCCGTCCGGACCACGGGTCCTTGACCGGCCCCCTGAGTCATCGACCCCTCCACCACCGTCGCGCCGCCGTTCACCTCTCGGCCCAGCCTGGTCGGGGTGGTCCGCGGTGTCGTTCGCCCATCATAGGAATGAGCCAGGCGGTGTGTGACGCACCAGGGGTGGTGAAATCCTTGCGCACCGCTGTTTCGCAGGTTGTTTCGTCCCAATTGGGAAGGTCCAGTCCTTTGTGGGGACGGTTCAGTTCTTCGAGGGAGACCGTGGTGCGCTCACGGTTGTCCGGGGAGGACGGCGCTGCGACGAGGTCCTGACGATCAGTTCGGTCGGTATCACCTGCTCGACCGGCCGGTCCTCGTCGATTCCCTCGATCGCGTCGATCAGCAACTGGACGACCGCCGTGCCGATTCTGCGGGGCTTGAGCGAGAGCGTGGTGATCGGGGGCTCCGTGGTGGCGTACACGGTGGACTCGCTGCAGCACACGAGGAGCAGATCGTCAGGGACGCGCAGGCCGTACCTGCGGGCAGCGGCCAGCAGATCGGTGCCGTTGGGGTCGAAGAGCCCGTACACGGCGTCGGGCCGGTCCGGCCGGGCGAGCAGCCGGTCGGCGGCGACGGCGCCGGCGCACGGATCGTGGGCGGGGTAGGACTCGTAGACGGGGGCCTGGCCGACGCGTTCGCACCAGTTGAGGTAGGCGGTCGTGGACAGCCGGGTGTACGTGTCGGTCGTGGTGCCGGTGAGCAGGCCGATGCGGCGGGCCCCGGCGGCGGCGAGATGGTCGAGCAGATCGAGTACGGCGGCTTCGTGGTCGTTGTCCACCCAGGCGGTGACCGGGAGGGTGCCTGCGGGGCGGCCGTCGGAGACGACGGGCAGTCCTTGGCGTACCAGCTCGGTGACGACCGGGTCGTGGTCGGAGGGGTCGATGACGACCGTGCCGTCGAGGGCGACGTTCGACCAGACGTCGTGTCGTGAGGTTGCGGGCAGAATGACGAGTGCGTAGCCGCGGGCGAGCGCGGCCGAGGTCGCGGCTCTGGCCATCTCGGCGAAGTACGCGAACTCCGTGAAGGTGAAAGGTTCATCCCCGTACGTCGTCACGGTCAGGCCGATTAAGCCCGACTTTCCGGTACGGAGGGTGCGGGCCGCGGCGGAAGGGCGGTAGCCCAGCCGGTCTGCGACCTCGCGGACGTGTCGGCGGGTGGCGTCCGGGAGCCGGCCCTTGCCGTTGAGGGCGTCGGAGACAGTTGTGATGGAGACCCCGGCCGCGGCGGCCACGTCCCTGATGCCTGCCCGGCCTTGCCTACCGCTCCGGCGGGATGTTTCCGTCCGGCTCACCTGATGCTTCCCTGCTGCTGTCATGGCGTGCCGATAGTAGGGCTCGCGCAGGTGGGACGGCCGGTCGCATATGCCCACGTCGGCAGGCACGTTTCTGCATGATCATTTAGCACCGACTCCCTTGGAAAGCGCGGTAGTTGGAGGTAAGCGCAGTGGAGTGTCGGGTGCCAGGTTGCTGGGGCCTGGCGAAGACTCCATGTCTCGAAGAGGTCTCAACTCATCACTACGGGGGATGCGCGCCACGGCGCGAGCCACCGGCGCGCGCCACGGTCGCGAGCGCTCCCCCTGGATCGGTCCTCGGAAAGCCCGCCCCGAACGGTTCGTGAGGTTCCGTGCCTCCGGCCATTCGCAGCGGAGGGGAATCCTCATAAGGTGAGCAGTATTGGTTGAGTACCGATGTGCACGGACGGTCGAGGAGGACCTGCGGTGAGCGAGACGAGCCCCAAGCTGCGCGCCGAGCTGGACGGCATCCCCACATACAAGCCGGGCAGGCCCGCAGCGGCCGGCGGCCCGGTCGCCTACAAGCTGTCCTCCAACGAGAACCCGTATCCGCCGTTGCCCGGCGTCATGGAGAGCGCGATCGCCGCGGCGCAGAACTTCAACCGCTACCCCGACATGGCCTGCACCGGGCTGATGAACGAGCTGGCGGACCGGTTCGGCGTGCCGGTGACCCACCTGGCGACGGGCACCGGCTCCGTGGGTGTGGCACAGTCGCTGCTGCAGTCCACCTCCGGACCCGGCGACGAAGTGATCTACGCCTGGCGCTCCTTCGAGGCGTACCCGATCATCACGCAGATCAGCGGAGCGACGTCCGTGCAGGTCCCGCTGACCGAGGGGGAGGTCCACGACCTCGACGCCATGGCGGAGGCGATCACCGAACGGACCCGCCTCATCTTCGTCTGCAACCCGAACAACCCGACCGGCACCGTCGTGCGGCGGGCCGAGCTGGAGCGCTTCCTGGACCGGGTGCCCTCGGACGTACTGGTGGTGCTCGACGAGGCGTACCGGGAGTTCATCCGCGACGCCGACGTCCCTGACGGACTCGAGATCTACCGCGACCGGCCGAATGTCGCGGTGCTGCGCACCTTCTCCAAGGCGTACGGGCTGGCGGGGCTGCGGGTCGGCTTCGCGGTCGCCCATGAGCCGGTGGCCGCGGCGCTGCGCAAGACGGCGGTCCCCTTCGGTGTCAGCCAGCTCGCGCAGGACGCGGCGGTGGCCTCGCTCCGCGCCGAGGACGAGCTGCTGGGGCGGGTGGGCAGCCTGGTCACGGAGCGGGCCCGGGTGCACCATGCCCTGGTCGAGCAGGGCTGGACGGTCCCCGAGACGCAGGCGAACTTCGTCTGGATGCGCCTCGGCGACCGCACGCTCGATTTCGCCGCCGCGTGCGAGAAGGCCGGCGTGGTCGTCCGGCCGTTCGCGGGCGAGGGTGTGCGCGTGACGATCGGTGAGTGCGAGGCGAACGATGTGTTTCTGCACACGGCGGATATGTTCCGCAAGGACGCCTGACGCCGGGCCGCCCGGCGCCGCTGGAGGGTGGCAGGCGGTCTGACCAGGCAAAATCTTCGGGCCCCCGCGAGCGTTCTGCTCGCGGGGGCTTTCTGCGCAAGGGGCACCCCCGGTCAAAGTGTCCGAATGGCTGTGCGCAATAATGCTTGTGAATGTGAACGCGTTCACAAGCGCGTCCCGGTTGCTCCCGTAATCAGTCGAAGGGAGGGGACGGCTCCCGCTGTGACCACGGCGACGTAAGGAGAGACGACGTGGACCTCGCTCTGGCGCCAGAGACCCTGGCGCGATGGCAGTTCGGCATCACCACCGTCTACCACTTCCTGTTCGTCCCCCTCACGATCTCGCTCGCGGCACTCACCGCCGGCCTGCAGACCGCATGGGTGCGCACGGGTAAGGAGAAGTACCTCAGGGCCACCAAGTTCTGGGGAAAGCTCTTCCTGATCAACATCGCCATGGGCGTCGTCACGGGCATCGTCCAGGAGTTCCAGTTCGGGATGAACTGGTCCGACTACTCGCGCTTCGTCGGGGACGTCTTCGGTGCCCCACTCGCCTTCGAAGCGCTGATCGCCTTCTTCTTCGAGTCCACGTTCATCGGGTTGTGGATCTTCGGCTGGGACAAGCTGCCGCAGAAGATCCACCTGGCCTGCATCTGGATGGTCTCGATCGGTACGGTCCTCTCCGCGTACTTCATCCTGGCGGCCAACTCCTGGATGCAGCACCCGGTCGGCTACCGGATCAACGAGGAGCGCGGACGGGCCGAACTCACCGACTTCTGGCTGGTCCTGACCCAGAACACCGCGCTCACCCAGTTCTTCCACACCATGACGGCGGCCTTCCTCGTCGGAGGCGCCTTCATGGCGGGCATATCGGCCTTCCATCTGGCGCGCCGGAAGCACATCCCCGTCATGAGGTCGTCCCTGCGGGTGGGCCTGGTCACGGTCGCGGTCGCCGGTCTGATGACCGCTGTCAGCGGTGACCTGCTGGGCAAGGTGATGTACGAGCAACAGCCCATGAAGATGGCGGCCGCCGAAGCCCTCTGGGACGGCGAGGCGCCCGCGCCGTTCTCGATCTTCGCCTACGGCGACGTCGACGAGGGCCACAACAAGGTGGCCGTCGAGATCCCGGGCCTGTTGTCCTTCCTCGCGCACAGCGACTTCGACTCCCACGTCCCGGGCATCAACGACGTCAACGAGCAGCTCCAGGAGACGTACGGGCCCGGCGACTACCGGCCCAACATCCCGGTGGCCTACTGGGGCTTCCGCTGGATGATCGGTTTCGGCATGGCCTCGCTCACCATCGGGATGATCGGGCTCTGGCTGACCCGCAGAAAGTTCCTGCTGCCCGCCGCGTTGCGCACGGGCGAGGACGAGGTCCCGAATCTGGTGCTCTTCAGGAACAAGGCGCTCAGCCCTCGTCTGGGCCGGTGGTACTGGCTCATCGCGCTGTGGACGATGGCCTTCCCCCTGATCGCCAACTCCTGGGGCTGGATCTTCACCGAGATGGGCAGGCAGCCGTGGGTCGTCTACGGCGTGCTGCGTACGCGTGACGCGGTCTCCCCCGGTGTCTCCCAGGGTGAGGTTCTCATCTCGATGACCGTCTTCACCCTGCTCTACGCCGTGCTCGCGGTGATCGAGGTCAGGCTGCTCGTGAAGTACGTCAAGGCCGGGCCGCCCGAACTCACCGAGGCCGACCTGACCCCACCCACCAAGATCGGCGGCGACAACCGTGACGCCGACCGGCCGATGGCCTTCTCGTACTGAGTCCGCTGAGGAGCTGCTGAGGCATGGAACTCCACAACGTCTGGTTCATACTCATCGCCGTCCTGTGGATCGGCTACTTCTTCCTGGAGGGCTTCGACTTCGGGATCGGTGTCCTCACCAAGCTGCTGGCGAGGGACCGCACCGAGCGCCGTGTGCTGATCAACACCATCGGCCCGGTCTGGGACGGCAACGAGGTCTGGCTGCTCACAGCGGGCGGTGCCACGTTCGCCGCGTTCCCCGAGTGGTACGCCACCCTCTTCTCGGGCTTCTATCTGCCACTGCTGCTGATCCTCGTCTGCCTGATCGTGCGGGGCGTCGCGTTCGAGTACCGGCACAAGCGGGCGGAGGAGCGCTGGCAGACCAACTGGGAGCACGCGATCTTCTGGACCTCGTTGCTGCCGGCCTTCCTGTGGGGCGTCGCCTTCGGGAACATCACGCGCGGCGTGAAGATCGACGAGAACAAGGAGTACGTCGGCGGTCTCCTCGACCTCCTCAACCCCTATGCGCTGCTCGGCGGGTTGATGACGCTCACGCTGTTCACCTTCCACGGCGCGGTCTTCGCGGCGTTGAAGACGGTGGGGGACATCAGGACCCGAGCCAGGGCACTGGCCGTGAAGCTGGGGCTGCTCACCATGGTCCCGGCGCTCGGCTTCCTGCTGTGGACCCAGGCGTCGCGCGGGGACGGCAAGAGCCTGGTGGCACTGATCGTGGCGGTGCTGGCCCTGGCCGTAGCGGTTCTCGCGGTGAAGGAGGGCCGGGAGGGCTGGTCGTTCGCCCTCTCGGGCGTGACCATCGCCACCTCGGTGGCGATGCTGTTTCTGGCGCTCTTCCCTGACGTGATGCCTTCCTCCCTCGACGAGGCGTGGAGCCTGACCGTCACCAATGCCTCGTCCAGCCCGTACACCCTCAAGATCATGACTTGGTGCGCGGCCGTCGCTACCCCGCTGGTGATGCTCTACCAGGGTTGGACCTACTGGGTGTTCCGCAAGCGGATCGGCACCCAGCACATCGCCGATGCGCACTAGCGGGGGATGTTTCACGTGAAACCGATCGACCCGCGGCTGCTCCGGTACGCGCACGCGACCCGCCGCTTCCTGGCCGCAGTAGTGGTGCTCGGGATCGCCGGAGCGGTCCTGGTCATCGCCCAGGCGATGCTCGTCGCCGAGGTGGTGGTGGGAGCGTTCCAGCGGGGGCTGTCCCTCTCAGAGCTGGGCACACCGCTGGTGCTGCTGGCGGCGGTGGCGGTCGGACGTGCGGCCGTTTCCTGGCTGACCGAACTGGCCGCACACCGCGCGAGCGCCGCCGTGAAGTCGGAGCTCCGGCGGCGGCTCCTGGAGCGGTCCGCCGAACTGGGGCCCGGCCGGCTGAGCGGGCAGAACACGGGCTCGCTCGTCGCGCTGGCCACGCGAGGCGTCGATGCGCTGGACGACTACTTCTCGCGCTACCTGCCCCAACTGGGGCTCGCGGTCGTGGTGCCGGTCGCGGTCCTCGCCCGGATCGTGACGGAGGACTGGGTCTCGGCCGCGATCATCTTGGTGACGCTGCCGCTCATCCCGGCCTTCATGGTGCTGATCGGCTGGGCGACCCAGTCGAGCATGGACCGCCAGTGGCGGCTGCTGTCCCAGCTCTCCGGCCACTTCCTGGACGTGGTCGCGGGGCTGCCGACACTGAAGGTGTTCGGACGGGCAAAGGCGCAGGCCGAGTCCATCCGTGCCATCACCACCCAGTACCGCCGGGCGACCATGCGGACCCTGCGGATCGCCTTCCTGTCGTCCTTCGCACTGGAGCTGCTGTCGACTCTGTCGGTGGCCCTGGTGGCCGTCGGGATCGGTATGCGGCTGGTCCACGGCGATCTGGATCTGTACACGGGACTGGTGATCCTCATCCTCGCGCCGGAGGCGTATCTGCCGATCCGGCAAGTGGGGGCCCAGTTCCACGCCGCCGCAGAGGGACTCTCCGCGGCGGAGGAGATCTTCGACGTGCTCGAGACCGCACCGCGGCTCTCCGGTGGAGCTCCCGTCCCGCCCGCGCTCCGGCTGGAGGTCGACGGGGTGACGGTCCGCCACCAGGGCCGTGGCGAAGCATCGTTGTGCCGTACGTCGCTCGTGGTCGAGCCGGGTGAGACGGTCGCCCTTGTCGGGGAGAGCGGCGTCGGAAAGTCCACCCTGCTCGACGTGCTGCTGGGCTTCGTGGACCCGGCAGAAGGGCGCGTACGCGTCGGTGGCACGGATCTGGCCGATATGGACATGGAGGGGTGGAGGCGGCAGATCGCGTGGGTTCCCCAGCTGCCGTACCTCTTCGCCGGAACGGTCGCGGAGAACGTGCGGCTCGCGAGGCCGGACTCGGACGACGCGGCCGTCATGGGGGCGTTGCGGGAGGCGGGGGCGTACGAATTCGTCGCGGCCCTTCCCCAAGGGCCGGACACACTGATCGGCGAGGACGGCGCCGGTCTTTCCGCCGGCCAGCGGCAACGGCTGGCGCTGGCAAGGGCGTTCCTCGCGGACAGGCCGCTGCTGCTGCTCGACGAGCCGACGGCCGCGCTGGACGGGGCCACGGAGGAAGGCATCGTGGAGGCGGTGGGACGGCTGGCCGAGGGGCGGACCGTACTGCTAGTCGTACACCGTCCGGCGCTCCTGGCGGTGGCGGACCGGGTCGTCACACTCTCCCGGCCGACAGCCCAGCGGGACGCGGAACCCGACGCACCGGCGGTGCTGGCCGGCAAGGGGGCGACGGGAGCGAGTCCGGCCGATCCGACGGCATCAGAAGGTCCGTCCCCGGCCCGGGCTCCGGGCACGCAGGCACGTCAGCCGCTGGTGCGCGTCCGGGAGGCCGCGCGCCACCTGCGCGGACGGCTCGTACTTGCCCTGCTGCTGGGCTGTCTCGCTCTCGGCTCGGCGGTCGGGCTCATGGCCGTGTCCGGATGGCTCATCTCCCGTGCGTCCGAACAGCCTCCGGTGCTGCACCTGATGGTCGCCGTCACGGCCACCCGGGCCTTCGGCATCGGTCGGGCCGTCTTCCGCTACGCGGAGCGGCTCGTGTCCCACGACGCCGTACTGCGGATGCTGGCAGAGATGCGCGTCGCGGTGTATCGCAGGCTCGAGCGGATCGCGCCCGCCGGACTCGCCCGGACCAGGCGCGGTGACCTGCTGTCCCGGCTCGTGGCCGACGTGGACGCCCTGCAGGACTACTGGCTGCGATGGCTGCTGCCTGCCGGAACGGCCGTAGTGGTCGGCGCGGGAGCGGTAGGTTTCACCGCCTGGCTGCTGCCCGAGGCCGGCCTGGTCCTCGCCGTCGGGCTGCTCGTGGCCGGAGTGGGCGTCCCGCTGATCAGCGGAACGATCGCCCGGCGTGCCGAACGGCAACTCGCCCCGGCGCGCGGCCTCCTGGCGACCAGGGTCGTCGATCTGCTGCGGGGAACGGCCGAACTGACCGTCGCCGGCGCGTTGCCGCGGCGTCTCTCGGCGGCGCGCGACGCCGACCGGGCACTGACCCGCATCGCGGCACGCCAGTCCGCCGCCACCGCGCTCGGAGCTGGACTCTCCGCCCTCGTCTGCTCCCTGACCGTGGTGGGTGCCGCACTCGTCGGCGTGCAGGCGGTGGCGGCGGGGCGTCTCGACGGGACCAGCCTGGCGGTCGTCGTGCTCACGCCGCTCGCCGCCTTCGAAGCGGTCTCCGTCCTGCCTCTCGCGGTGCAGTACCGGCGGCGGGTCGCACGCAGCGCGGAACGGGTGTACGAGGTCATCGACACGCGCGTTCCCGTACGGGAGCCCTCCGAGCCGGCCGCCCCGCCCGCCACGGCCTTCCCGCTGGAGCTCCGCGGGATCGGCGCCCGGTACGCGGGCCGGCGGCGGGACGCGCTGAGCGGGTTCGACCTGACGCTGACCCCCGGGAAGCGGGTCGCCGTCGTCGGTGCCTCCGGTTCGGGGAAGACGACGCTCGCGCAGGTGCTGCTCCGTTTCCTGGACACCGGATCGGGGACCTACACCATCGGCGGTGTGCCCGCCGGTGAGATGGAAGGCGACGCCGTCCGGCGGTTCGTGGGGCTGTGCGCCCAGGACGCCCACCTCTTCGACAGTTCCGTACGCGAGAACCTCAGGCTCGCTCGCCCTGACGCTACGGAGCAGGAGCTGAGGAGAGCGCTCGAGGACGCCCGCCTGCTGGAGTGGGTCGATGCCCTCCCCGACGGACTCGACACCCTCGTGGGGGAGCACGGCGCCCGGCTCTCCGGAGGTCAGCGTCAGAGGCTGGCCCTGGCACGGGCACTTCTCGCCGCCTTCCCCGTACTCGTGCTTGACGAGCCGGCCGAGCACCTCGACCTGGCGACGGCCGACGCGCTCACCGCCGACCTGCTGGCAGCGACGGAAGGGCACGCGACGTGTCCGGGAGGCATCCAAGGAGCGACAGCCGCCCCGGCCGAGGACGGGACGAGGCCCGCGGCCGTGCTCGTCACGCATCGGCTGCGCGGCCTGGAGGCAGTCGACGAGATCGTGGTGCTGGAGTCCGGACGTGTGGTGCAGCGAGGGACGTACGAGGACCTTGCCGCGATCGAAGGACCGCTGCGGACGATGCTCGAACGCGAACAGGCCACGGACCGGATCGGCGTCCGCCTTTCCCTGTCGAACAGTGCTGATTAGTCGCGGGGCGTGACCGCCTTTGAACGCAGGGCCCATCCGGCGCCGCGGCCCGGGGAGGCCCTTGTCCGTCCGGTGCTGTCCGCGGAGGTCACCGCCCGGGTGCCGCAGCTCCTGGAAGCCATGCGGTCGGTCGGGCACCGGACTGGAACTGCACGGGCGCTCGACCGGCCCATGTGGGCCGACCTGACGAGGGCGGCCTGGTCATGAGCCGGGCCTGAACCGACGTGGGACGCCGGTCCGGGGCTTCGCCGTCCGGGTCGGACCGTCCCCGACCGGCCTTACCCCACGGGAGCGGCCGCGCCCCGGTTTTCGCCCGTGTTGCGGCTATGACTGGGCCAGCCGGCCGTACGACACCGCTCCCGTCCCCGGTATCCCGCCCTTTCCGGGTGACGATCCGTCAATGAGCTCGAGACACCGCGACCGGTTTCTGATCCTCCCGGTGATGCTGTGCACGCTCCTCGGCACGCCGTCATCCGCAGCCGCGGCGTCCGACGGCCCAGCGCCACCTGTAGGCGCCGAAGTGGCACGGCTGTTCACGGAGGCGGCCAAGGCGACGGAGCAGTACGAGAAGGGCAGGCGCGCCGCAGAGCGGCAGCGCGCCACGGCGAACCGGCTCGAGGAAAGGGTCGCCCGACAACGGGAACGGCTCGGCGTCATCCACGACGCCATCGGCGGCGTCGCCCGGGAGCAGTACCGCACCGGCGGTTCCCTCGCCCACGCCGGTCGCCTCCTGCTCGCCGACGACCCGGATGCGCTGCTGCGCGGCTATGGGATCGCCGCCCGGGCCGAGAAGGCCGTCAGCCGGCTCTTGGACCGTGAGCGGACGGCGGAGCGCGATCTCGTCGCCGCGGAGACGAGCGCCCGTGCCGCGTGGCAGAACCTCGACGCGCGCACCGCGCGGCTGGCAGCCGTCAAGCGCGGCATCGAGACGAAGCTGGAGTCCGCGCAGTGGCAGCTCCAGGCAGAGGCGGACCGCAGCGTGGCGGCGGGCAGGTGTGCCGGGGCCGTGCGCATCGAGCAGCCGGGCAGGGCAGCGCGGGGCTCCGACTGGGTGGCACCCGTGGAGAACTACGCGCTGTCCGCCGGCTTCGGCGGCGCCGGTGAGCGATGGGCAAGCCGGCACACGGGCCAGGACTTCGCCGTCGACATCGGCGCTCCGGTGCGGTCGGTCGGGTCCGGACGGGTGGTCTCGGTGTCGTGCGGCGGGGCCTTCGGAATCGAGGTGCTGGTGCAGCATCCCGACGGCTACTACTCGCAGTACGCGCACCTGGCGGGGGTCACCGTCGACCAGGGCGAGCGGGTGGACACCGGCCAGTGGATCGGTCAGGCGGGTACGACGGGAAATTCGACGGGGCCGCACCTGCACTTCGAGGCGCGGCTCACGCCGTATCTGGGGTCCGGCGTGGACCCGGTCGTCTGGCTCCGCGAGCGCGGTGTGATCCTCTGACGGGGAGCCGCGCGCGACTCCTCGTCCGCTCCCCACACTGCCGGGCGGCGCGGCAGGGTCCGTGTCAGAGCGGCTGCTCCGAGCGCCGGGCAAGGATCTTCTCGATGACCACTGCGACACCGTCGTCGTTGTTGGCGACCGTGCGCCCGGAGGCAGCCGCGATCACGTCGGGATGCGCGTTGCCCATGGCGTAGGAGGTCCCGGCCCAGGTCAGCATCTCCACGTCGTTCGGCATGTCACCGAACGCCACCACCTCGTCGGAGGAGATGCCCCGCTGTGCGCAGCACAGCGCCAGGGTGCTGGCCTTGCTCACGCCCGGTCCGCTGACCTCCAGGAGCGCGGTGGGGCTGGAGCGGGTGAACGACGCGACGCCGCCCGCTGCCGTACGTGCCAGGGTGAGGAAGCCGTCCGGGAGGAGCTCCGAATGGTGGGCGAGCAGCTTGAGCACGGGGGCGCCCTCGCCCGGCTCCTCCTCGTGGAGCAGCTTCTCCGCGGGGGCGATGGTCGCACCGGGGTCGAGATGGAAGGGCGGATAGTCGGGCTCGTAGTGGATGCCCGTGGTCAGCTCGACCGCGAAGGAGGTGCCGGGGGCGGTCGTGCGCAGCGTCCGCACGACTTCCATGGCCGCGGCCCGGGGCAGGTCGCGGACCTCCAGCATCTTGCCGCCGGCATGCAGGTCGACCACCGCGGCGCCGTTCGCGCAGATGGCGAGACCGTGGCCGTGGACGTGGGCGCTGACGACGTCCATCCAGCGGGCGGGCCTGCCGGTGACGAAGAAGACCTCGATCCCTGCCTCCTCGGCGGCCGCGAGTGCGGCGATCGTACGGTCGGAGACCGACTTGTCGTCACGCAGCAGCGTGCCGTCGAGGTCGGTGGCGATCAGCCGGGGCGTGGTGGCGGGCAGGCGGCGGAGATCGGTAGCTGAGGTCACCGATCCATTCTCCCGTACGGGGTGCACGGGCGTGCGAGAGGGCGCACATTTGAGTGGACATCGGCAAACCGGTCCGGCCGCGTAGGCTCGGGGCCATGCGTCTGAGCACTGTGATACTCCCCGTCCGCCCCTGGCGGAGCGGTGGCCGTGACGAGTGGCTGCGCGCCGAGCAGCTCGGCTTCCACACCGCGTACACCTACGACCACCTTTCGTGGCGGACCTTCCGTGACGGTCCCTGGTACGGAGCCGTCCCGACGCTGACCGCCGCTGCCGCGGCGACCGAGCGGCTGCGCCTCGGAACGCTGGTCACCTCGCCGAACTTCCGGCATCCGGTGACCCTGGCGAAGGACCTGATCTCGCTGGACGACGTCTCGGGCGGGCGGATCACCCTGGGGATCGGTGCGGGCGGAACGGGCTTCGACGCCACTGCCCTGGGGCAGGAGGCGTGGACGCCGCGGGAGCGGGCGGACCGCTTCGCCGAGTTCGTGCCGCTCCTCGACCGGCTGCTGACCGAGGGCTCCGTGACGCACGGGGGCGCCTTCTACTCGGCGGTGGAGGCCAGGAACATCCCCGGGTGCGTGCAGCGGCCCCGGCTGCCCTTCGCGGTCGCCGCGACCGGTCCGCGCGGGCTGAAGCTCGCAGCGCGGTACGGGCAGGCATGGGTGACCACGGGAGACCCGAAGCTGTTCGAGACGGGCACCCCCGAGCAGTCCCTGGAAGCCATCGGCGGCCAGATCGACAAGCTCGCCAAGGCATGTGCCGACACCGGCCGGAACGTGTCGGAGCTGGACAAGATCCTGCTCACCGGCTTCACCCCCGACCGCGGGCGTCCGCTGGAGTCGCTGGACGCGTTCGTGGACTTCGCGGGCAAGCACCTCGAGCTCGGGTTCACCGAGATCGTCGTCCACGCCCCGATCCCCGACTCGGACTTCGCCGCCGACCAGGCGGTCTTCGAGCGGATCGCGACGGAGGCGCCGGCCCAGCTGGGCGGCTGACGCAGGCTTGGGCCGCTGCCCTCAGGGGCGCCGGGCGTCGGGGAAGCGGATGTACCGGGGCGGTACGGAAGCGGTGAGCCAGACGCCGTTGGCGCTCACCCGGAAGACATGGCCGGCCCGGTGCAGCTCTCCCGCGTGGACGGAGAGGACGACGGGGCGGCCGCGCCGGGCGCCCACCCGGGTCGCCGTTTCCCGGTCGGGCGAGAGGTGCACGTCGTGGCGGGCCATGGGCAGCAGGCCGTCCGCGCGGATCGCGTCCAGGTTGCGGGAGACGGTCCCGTGGTACAGGTACTCCGGCGGCTCCGCGGCGGGCAGGTCGAGATCGACGGCGACGGTGTGGCCCTGATTGGCGCGGATCATCGGGCCGTCGATGGTGAAGCGGCGTTTGTCGTTGACGGCGACGACATGTTCGAGCTCGGCACGGGTGAAACGGAAGCCGTGCTCCGACGCGGCCCGCATCAGCTCGTCGATCTCAACCCAGCCGTTGGCGTCGAGGGTGATGCCGATCCGGTCCGGTTGGTGACGCAGATGCTTCGAGAGGTACTTCGACACCTTGACGGTGCGTCTCTCGTCGGGCGGCGCCGACCCGCTTGTCTCAGATGTGGGGTTCATGTCGCCAGCGTGCCCGTTGAGGTGTCGCCGACGCCACTGAGAAAATTTTGACGCTGAGGTTTGATCCACAGCCAACTCCACTTATCCACAAGCTAATTGACAATTCTGTGGACAACTGGCGTGACGCTTCAGCTGATTTGATCAACTTGTCCCTTTCTTGAGTGGTTTGACACCAATGTATCCAATGTTCTGTTGTGCAGCTCCCGTTCGGTGGCCGCGTGCACGAAGGCCGGAGCGTCGGCCGCGCCAACCAGCCGCCGAACGGCATGCATCGTGCCGGCCGGGAGGGGGACTGCCGTGTGCTCCTCCACTTTCGGCGCCGCGTCGGCCATGAGGTGCTGCCGGAGGTGGCGAGTCGCGAACATCCGCATGGCACGGGCCAGTTCGGCGTCGATCGTCTGCTGGGCGAGGGGGCGCAGCCGCCGCACCAGTGCCGCTGCCTCCGTCGCATCGGCGTCGGTCGGCGGCCCGTGCTCCAGGAACCGCGCGAAGACATGCTCCGTCGTGAACTCCAGGAACCTGGAGGCGATGTGCTCGACCTGCTGACGAACCTCCTTGAGCTGCTCGGATATTGCAATCAGCGGAACACCCGCCGCATGCAACTCGACAGCGACAGCGAGTTCTTGGGGACTGGGCACGAGGAATTCATCCTCGTTGCCGGGAACCGGTTCCAGTACGCCGAGCGCCACCGCTTCCGCCACAGCGTTCTCGTCGGGAGCCCCGCCGAACCGTCGCTCCAGCTCCGCGCGGGAGATCCGCGCGACTTCCTCGTCGGTCCATGGACCCTGAACCTCGGCCACGAGACCGAGCACTCCGCCGAGACCGCGACCGGTGTCCCAGGCGTCGAGAAGCTCCTTGATGGAGGCCAGTGTGTAGCCCCGGTCGAGGAGGTCCGAGATCTGGCGCAGGCGGCCGAGGTGCGCGGGGCCGTACACATTGGAACGGCCGCGGCGCTCCGGCCTGGGCAGCAGCCCGCGGTCCTGGTAGGCGCGGATGGTCCGGACCGTGGCCCCGCTCTGGTGCGCCAGGTCCTCGATCCGGTATTCGGCTGCGGACTGTTCCGGCAAACCCACTCCCTCAACTACGGCCGACGGCAAGTGTCAAAGCCGCGGCCTGATCCTGGCGAACGCGCGCAGCAGCCCTGGCGAGACGCGTGACAGCAGACGAGCGCCACGGGCCTCCGGGGTGACCGGCACGACGGCCTGATTCCGCACCACCGCACGCAGGATGGCCTCCGCGACCTTCTCCGGAGGGTAGTTGCGCAGCTTGTACAACCGAGCGGTCTTCTGCTGCCGCCGCTTCTCCTCCCTCTCGTCCACCCCCGCGAAGCGGGCGGTGGCGGTGATGTTGGTGTTGACGATCCCGGGACAGACCGCGGTGACTCCGATGTCCCGGTCGGCCAGTTCGGCGCGCAGGCACTCACTGAGCATCAGCACCGCGGCCTTCGAGGCGCTGTACGCGGGCAGGGCCCTGGACGGCAGATAGGCGGCGGCGGAGGCGATGTTGACTATGTGGCCGCCCTGGCCGCGCTCGGCCATCTGACCGCCGAAGATCCGGCAACCGTGGATCACTCCCCACAAGTTGACGTCCAGGATCTTCTTCCAGTCGTCGGAGCTCGTCTCCAGGAAGGGGCCGGAGAGCCCGATACCGGCGTTGTTGACCAGCACATCGACGACGCCGTACTCGGCGGCCACCTTCTCGGCCAACTCCTCCATGGCCTGTTCGTCACTGACGTCCACCACCTCGGCCCAGGCGTCCGGGGCGCCTCTGAGCAGGCATGTCTCCGCCGTTCCTGCTGCTCCTGCGGCGTCCCGGTCCGCGGCCACGACGCGTGCCCCGGCCGCCGCGAAGGCGAGGGCCGTGGCCCGGCCGATGCCGCTGGCGGCCCCGGTCACGAGGACCAGCCGACCGGCGAAGTGTTCCGCGTACGGGCCCGTTACCGGCGCCTTCCTCTGCAGGCTGCCGGGCCCACCGGCACCGTCCTCGTGCGCTTCGACGAAGTCGGCGATCCATGAGGCGAGTTGATCAGGTCGCGTCCGGGGCACCCAGTGCTTGGCCACCAGCGAGCGGCGGGTCAACTGCGGTACCCATTCGTCGAGATCGTCGTACAGCCGCTCGGAGAGGAACGCGTCGCCGGTCGGATTGATGAGCTGGACCGGGGCGTGGGCGTGGGCGTCGGCGCGTGGACGGCGCAGCCGCGCGCGGACGTTGTCGCGGTAGAGCCATGCGCCGCGTGCGGCGTCCTGCGGCAGTGACGCCGTCGGGTAGTCGCCCGCGGGGACCTTCTCGACCCGCTGAAGAATCCCCGGCCAGTACTTGCCCAGCGGGCCGCGCCAGGCGAGCTCGGGCAGTACCGGTGTGTGCAGCAGGTAGACGTACCAGGACTTGGCGCCCTGGCCGAGCAGCTGTCCGACCCTCCTGGGGGTCGGACGGACCGTCCGCCGTTTGATCCAGTGGCCGAAGTGGTCCAGGGAGGGGCCCGACATGGAGGTGAAGGAAGCGACGCGGCCCTCGGTGCGCCCGACCGTGACGAACTCCCACGCCTGGACGGATCCCCAGTCGTGTCCCACCAGGTGCACGGGCCGGTCCGGGCTCACGGCGTCGGCGACCGCCAGGAAGTCGTCCGTCAGCTTCTCCAGGGTGAATCCGCCGCGCAACGGGACCGGGGCCGTGGAGCGGCCGTGTCCACGGACGTCGTACAGCACCACATGGAAGCGCTCCGCGAGGCGGGTCGCGACCTCCGACCAGACCTCCTTGCTGTCGGGATAGCCGTGGACGAGCACCACGGTCGGCCGTGACGTGTCGCCGAGCTCGACGACGCACAGCTCGATCCCTCCCGTGCTGATCCGGCGCTCACGCGCCGTGGGCAGTCCTCGCACGCTCAACGTTCCTCTCGTCGGCACATTCTCCGCACCCGGGCATCGTCCGGCCGGAAAGGCGAGCGCCAGGGTTGTCGGAGCCATGACCGCCTCGCGGTCGCCGAACCCACGGATCCCGCCTGCCACCGTCCGTCCTCCCGGTGGCACGCGCCGTTACCTGCCACTGATGAATGTGACAATGCCTCACGGCTGCGTCAAGGGGCGTGCGGCTCCTGTGGAAAACCCCGAGCAGCGGCTCCCGGCCCCGAGGAGCGCGTCCACCAAGGTCGGACAGCCCTTACGGGCCTGTACCTCTTGAGTCGGAGGCGGATAGAGCCGCGAGGCTGACGTCAGACGTGCCGTACGCCACTACCTTCGAAACGTGACTGTGATCGCGACCGAAAGCCTGAGCAAGCGGTTCCCCAGGGTGACCGCGCTTGACCGGCTCTCCTTGGACATCGGCCCCGGTGTGACCGGCCTGGTGGGCGCCAACGGAGCCGGCAAGTCCACGTTGATCAAGATCCTGCTGGGTCTGTCCCCCGCCACGGAGGGCCGTGCCGCCGTGCTCGGCCTGGACGTCGCCACCGACGGCGCCCGTATCCGCGAGCAGGTGGGCTACATGCCCGAGCACGACTGCCTGCCGCCGGACGTCTCCGCCACGGAGTTCGTCGTCCACATGGCGCGCATGTCCGGCCTCCCCCCGACCGCCGCACGAGAACGCACCGCGGACACGCTGCGCCACGTCGGCCTGTACGAGGAGCGGTACCGCCCCATCGGCGGTTACTCGACCGGCATGAAGCAGCGGGTGAAGCTCGCGCAGGCCCTCGTCCACGACCCGAAGCTGGTCCTGCTCGACGAGCCGACCAACGGTCTCGACCCGGTCGGCCGCGACGAGATGCTCGGCCTGATCCGGCGCGTCCACACCGACTTCGGCATCTCGGTCCTGGTCACCTCCCATCTCCTCGGAGAGCTCGAGCGCACCTGCGACCATGTCGTCGTCGTCGACGGCGGCACCCTGCTGCGCTCCAGTTCCACCAAGGAGTTCACGCAGACGACGACCACCCTCGCGGTCGAGGTCACCGACTCCGACGCACACCCCGACGGCACGGCCGCGCTCCGTGCGGCCCTCACCACAGCCGGGCTCAAGCTGCACGACCGCACGGAGGACGGGCTGCCCGGCGCCGGCCACATCCTCCTGCTCGAGGCGGCCGGCGAGGAGACGTACGACACCGTGCGCGACGCCGTCGCCGAGCTCGGTCTCGGCCTCGTGCGCATGGAACAGCGACGCCACCACATCGCGGAGGTCTTCCGCCCTGAGGCCGCCAAGGCCATGGAGGTGCAGGCCTGATGAGCACCCAGACCCACGGCGGCCAGGTCCCCGGCACGACGCGGATCCACAACATCGGATACCGCAACTACGACGGCCCCCGCCTCGGCCGCGCCTACGCGCGCCGCTCCCTCTACTCGCAGTCGCTGCGCGGCGCCTTCGGTCTCGGCCGCTCGGCCAAGTCCAAGGTGCTGCCGATGATCCTGCTCGGCATCATGTGCATGGTCGCGGCGATCATCGTGGCCGTGGCCGTCGCCACCCCCAACATGTCCGACCTGCCGCTGAAGTACACGCGGTACGCGATCATCATGCAGGCGCTGATCGCGCTGTTCCTCGCCTCGCAGGCACCGCAGTCCGTCTCCCGCGACCTGCGTTTCAAGTCCGTGCCGCTGTACTTCTCACGGCCGATCGAGCGCGTCGACTACGTCCTCGCCAAGTACGCGGCCATGGCCTCCGCCGTCTTCGTGCTCACCGCCGCACCGCTGGTGATCCTCTATGCGGGCGCGCTGCTGGCGGAGTTCGACTTCGCCGACCAGACGAAGGGCTTCGCCCAGGGACTGGTCTCCGTGGCTGTGCTCTCCGTCCTCTTCGGCGGGATCGGGCTCGTGCTCGCCGCGTTCACCCCCCGCCGCGGCTTCGGCGTCGCCGCCGTGATCGCGACGCTCACGATCACCTACGGGGCGGTCTCCACCGTTCAGGCCATCGCCTGGGAGACGGGCTCCGCCGGTGTGATCCAGTGGCTGGGCCTGTTCTCACCGGTCACGCTCATCGACGGGCTGCAGACCGCCTTCCTCGGCGCGACCTCCGCATTCCCCGGCGGCGAGGGTCCCGGCGCCGGCGTCGGAGTCGTCTACCTGCTCGTCGTCCTCGCGCTCGTCGCCGGTTCGTACGGCGTCCTCATGCGCCGCTACCGAAAGGTCGGGCTGTGAGCTCGAAACCGTCGCCCGCCACCACCCTTCCTAGGAATGCGCTGCGCCCATGAGCACTCTTCGCATCGACAACACCTCGCGGTGGTTCGGCAACGTCGTCGCCGTCAACGACGTGACGATGACCATCGGCCCCGGCGTCACCGGCCTCCTCGGCCCCAACGGCGCGGGAAAGTCCACCCTCATCAACATGATGGGCGGCTTCCTCGCCCCCTCGAACGGCACCGTCACCCTCGACGGGACGCAGATCTGGCGGAACGAGTCCGTGTACCGGCAGATCGGGGTCGTCCCGGAGCGGGAGGCGATGTACGACTTCCTCACCGGCCGTGAGTTCGTGGTCGCCAACGCCGAACTGCACGGCCTGGGCGCGAAGGAGGCCCAAAGGGCGCTGGCCACGGTCGAGATGGAGTACGCGCAGGACCGCAAGGTCTCCACGTACAGCAAGGGCATGCGCCAGCGGGTGAAGATGGCTTCCGCCCTGGTGCACGATCCGGCGGTACTGCTGCTCGACGAACCGTTCAACGGCATGGACCCGCGCCAGCGGATGCAGCTGATGGATCTGTTGCGGCGGATGGGCGCCGAGGGCCGCACCGTTCTGTTCTCCTCGCACATCCTGGAGGAGGTGGAGCAACTCGCCTCGCACATCGAGGTGATCGTCGCCGGACGCCACGCGGCCAGCGGTGACTTCCGCCGTATCCGCCGGCTGATGACGGACCGGCCGCACCGCTACCTCGTGCGCTCCAGCGACGACCGGGCGCTCGCGGCCGCCCTGATCGCCGACCCGTCGACCGCCGGGATCGAGGTCGACCTGGCAGAGGGCGCGCTGCGCATCCAGGCGGTCGACTTCGGCCGGTTCACGGAGCTCCTTCCGAAGGTCGCCCGCGAGCACTCCATCCGGCTCCTGACGGTCTCGCCCTCGGACGAGTCCCTCGAGTCGGTCTTCTCCTACCTCGTAGCGGCCTGAAAGGAGCTGTGACGGACATGTACAACCCCACAGTCGCCCGGCTCACCTATCGGGCCGTCCTCGGCAGGCGCCGAGCCGCGATCCTGTTCGTGCTCCCCGGACTGCTGCTGCTGATCGCGGCCGCCGTACGGGGCTTCAACGGGGCGGACGACCAGGTCGCCGCAGATGTCCTCGGCGGGTTCGCCATCGCCACGATGGTGCCGCTGATCGGTGTCATCGCCGGTACGGGGTCGATCGGCCCCGAGATCGACGACGGCTCGATCGTCTACCTGCTCGCCAAGCCTGTGAAGCGGCCGACGATCATCTTCACCAAGCTCATTGTCGCGATCGCCGTGACGATGGCCTTCTCTGCGGTGCCCACGTTCATCGCGGGCTTCATCCTGAACGGCAACGGCCAGCAGGTGGCCATCGCCTACACCCTGGCGGCCCTGGTGGCATCGATCGCGTACAGCGCGCTCTTCCTGCTGCTGGGAACGGTGAGCCGGCACGCGGTGGTCATCGGCCTCGTCTACGCCCTGGTGTGGGAGACCCTCTTCGGCAGCCTGGTGCCCGGCGCCCGGACGCTGAGCGTCCAGCAGTGGTCGCTGGCGCTCGCCGAGAAGATCGGCGGCGAAGGACTGATCGGCTCCGACGTGGGCCTGCCCGCGGCGGTGGCGCTGCTGGCGGGCGTCACGGTGGCCGCGACTTGGTACGCGGGCCAGAAGCTTCGAGTGCTCAAGCTCGCCGGCGAGGAGTGAGCCGCGATCGTTCCCGGCCCCGGCCCCTGCCTTCCCGGCGGGGGCCGAGGCATATCGCGTAACTGTACGGTTATCGGCTCGTTGTCCACCGTGCGTGGAGGCAACTGGAGTTCGTGACGTCGAGAGTTCGTGAAGTCGGGGATTGCCGGTGCCGAGGCGACGTTCTCGCCCGGGCCGGTCATTGAGTGGGATGCACCGTGAGCCGACCTCCGCTCCTGGGCCCGGGGAGAGGGCCGTCCCTGACGGTTTCACGAACGGAAGGCATACCCATGCCGACGGAAGTTGCCCTGCTCGAGTCGCGCGCGATGCGCGTCGAGCACGCGGGGCGGGTCGAGGCGCTGGACAAGGTGAAGGCTCTCGGCCTACTGCCCGACAGCATTCATGTATCCACAGAGGGCGTCGCGCGCTACTTCGAAGTATCCACAGAGGTCATCAAGAAGGTGACGCAGCGGCACCGGGAGGAGCTCACCGAGAACGGGATGCGCGTGCTGAAGGGTTCTGACCTGGGCGAATATCAGAGGGACAGCTTGTCCCTCTCATACGAGGGCGAGGTGAGTTATCCACAGCGCCGCTCCAGCCTCACCCTCTTCACCCGCCGGGCGGTGCTCAACGTCGCGATGCTGCTGCGCGACAGTGACATCGCGCGCCGCGTCCGCACCCACCTCCTCGACGCCGAGGAGTCCCTGCGTGAGGGCTACGCGTCGCTCGACCGGCGGGTCACCGCCGTCGAGCACTGCCTGGCCGGAGTCGGCACGGCCCTGCAGGAACTGGGTCCGGTGCTCCACCGGATGTCGGAGCGGCTCGACCGGCTCGACCACCGGCTCGACGCCACCAACCGGGTCGTCGCCGCGATGAGCAACCGGCTGTGCGAGCTGTCCGACGACATGGCCCGGATGGACGCCAGGATGTACGACTTCCCTTGCCGGCTGCGGGATCTTCGTCGTCGTAGGAACCGCTGATTAATCGGTGGCGCCGGACCGGCCGGCCCGGCACAGTTGTGGGGCCGGGACAGCACATCTGTGCGACCGGCGCCACCGACCGGGAGAGGAGCGCGGCGATGACCGAAGGTTCGAGCCCGAGTCCGTCGTGCTCCCGTCGAGGCGGCACCCGGCAGGCGGCGGAGTAGTCATCACACTCCGCACGGCCGCCGGGCGGCCGCCCAGGGGGCGGCCGCTTCGAGCGCGCATCCGCGCGGGCCGCCCCCTCCCGGACACTCAGCCGGACAGCAGATGCTCCAGCACCACCGCGATGCCGTCGTTGTCGTTCGACGCGGTGATCTCGTGGGCCACTGCCTTCAGTTCGTCGTGCGCGTTCGCCATCGCCACACCGTGCGCCGCCCAGCCGAACATCGGGATGTCGTTCGGCATGTCACCGAAGGCGATGGTGTCCGCCGCCCGCAGTCCCAGCCGCCGGGCGGCCAGCGACAGGCCGGTTGCCTTGCTCAGCCCCAGCGGCAGGATCTCCACGACACCCGCGCCGGCCATGACCACATCCACCAGATTCCCGACCGTCGCCCTGGCCGCCTTCGCCAGTTCGTCGTCGCCGAGCGTCGGGTGCTGTATGTAGACCTTGTTCAGCGGTGCTGCCCACAGGTCGGCGGGGTCGTGCATGGGAACGTAGGGCAGGGGGCCCTCCAGCACCCGGTAACCGGAGCCGACCAGCACGTCGCCCTCGAGGCCGTCGCGGCTCGCGGCGAGCAGCAGCGGCCCCACCTCGGCCTCGATCTTGGACAGGGCGAGTCCGGCCAGCTGCCGGTCGAGCGTCACGGAGGTCAGTAGCCGGTGTTCGCCGGCGTGGTAGACCTGCGCCCCCTGCCCGCAGACCGCCAGACCGTCGTACCCCAGGTCATCGAGGATGTGCCTGGTCCACGGCACCGCCCGACCGGTGACGATGATGTGGGCGGAGCCCGCCTCTGTCACCGCGGCGAGCGCGTCGCGCGTGCGTTGCGAGACCGTGTCGTCGCCGCGCAGCAGCGTTCCGTCGAGATCGGTGGCGACGAGCTTGTACGGGAAGAGGGCCGGGCTCACTTGGAGATCGGCTCCAGCAGTTCGCGTCCACCGAGATACGGGCGCAGCACCTCGGGAACGCGCACGGAACCGTCGGCCAGCTGGTGGTTCTCGAGGATCGCCACGATGGTGCGCGGCACGGCGCACAGCGTTCCGTTCAGCGTCGCCAGCGGCTGCACCTTCTTGCCTTCGCGCATACGCACGGAGAGGCGGCGCGCCTGGAAACCGTCGCAGTTCGAGGCTGAGGTCAGCTCGCGGTACTTGCCCTGGGTCGGGATCCACGCCTCGCAGTCGAACTTGCGCGACGCGGACGCGCCCAGGTCACCGGTCGCCACGTCGATCACCTGGAACGGCAGCTCCAGGGCGGTCAGCCACTGCTTCTCCCAGTCCAGCAGGCGCTTGTGCTCCGCCTCGGCGTCCTCCGGCGCGACGTACGAGAACATCTCGACCTTGTCGAACTGGTGGACGCGGAAGATGCCGCGGGTGTCCTTGCCGTAGGTGCCGGCCTCGCGGCGGAAGCAGGGTGAGAAGCCCGCGTACCGCAGCGGCAGCTTGTCGGCGTCGAGGATCTCGTCCATGTGGTACGCGGCGAGCGGTACTTCGGACGTGCCGACCAGGTAGTAGTCGTCCTTCTCCAGGTGGTACACGTTCTCCGAGGCCTGGCCGAGAAACCCGGTGCCCTCCATGGCGCGCGGTCGGACCAGCGCGGGCGTGAGCATCGGGATGAAGCCGGCCTCCGTGGCCTGCGCGATCGCCGCGTTGACGAGGGCGAGCTCGAGAAGCGCGCCGACACCGGTGAGGTAGTAGAAGCGCGAGCCGGACACCTTGGCACCGCGTTCGACGTCGATGGCGCCGAGCGCCTCGCCGAGCTCCAGGTGGTCCTTGGGAGTGAAGCCCTCCGCGCCGAAGTCGCGGATCGTGCCGTGCGTCTCGAGGACGACGAAGTCCTCCTCGCCGCCGACCGGGACGTCCTCGTGGACGAGGTTGCCGAGCTGGAGCAGCAGGCGGCGGGTCTCTTCCTCGGCGTCGTTCTGCTCGGCCTCTGCGGCCTTGACGTCGCTCTTGAGCTGCTCGGCCTTCTTGAGCAGTTCGGCACGCTCGTCCGGGGTGGCCTTGGGGATCAGCTTGCCGAGCGACTTCTGCTCGGAGCGCAGCTCGTCGAAGCGGAGGCCCGAGGACCTTCGCCGCTCGTCGGCGGAGAGCAGGGCGTCGACGAGGCCGACGTCCTCTCCACGGGCGCGCTGAGAGGCGCGGACACGGTCAGGGTCCTCACGGAGCAGGCGAAGGTCAATCACCCCACCAGGCTACCGGTGTCGACTCGCCCCACCCCACCCGATATCTAAGTGCGTGTCGCTTTGCCCGGATTGTGAGTAGTTGCCAGAATTAATAAACGTGCGGTGAAAGTAAATCCGGCAGTGTCAAACAATCGAGGCTCTTTCGCCGAAAGGGTGCACGGGCGGTGGTTCCCGCTCCGGCCCCGCGCCCCCGGCCGCCGCTCCTGGAGGGGCTTGTCCACAGGGATGCACCGGCCCGTAAAGTTATCCACAGCCTGTGTGCACGATCTGTGGATTGCGGAAGTGATCATTCCGGCAGTCGCCTGCGGGCCCGGGAATTCCCATCTCAAACCGGCCTCACGCACTCATTCGGGTGGGAATTCCTCGCCCCAAAGAGTTGATCAATGGAATTTGGGTGACAGGGGCCGACCTGGTGCTCTGTGGACGGAAGTGGGCGGGTCGGCCGATTTGTCGACCCTGTGACGTTCTGTTGTCGACTTGTCCCCAGGTCGAGAAGCGTGCCTGTGGACAAGTTCTGTGGACAACTAAAATCTGCAGGTAGGACCAGCCGCTTCAGGGGCAGGACGCCTCAGGCGCGGCCGTCCTGGCAGCGTGCCAGCCAGTCCGACGCTGCCGTGAATTCCACGTCCGATGTGCCGGCACGCAGCGGTCGTACGTCGTCCGCCGTCACACCGGCCCTCGGGTAGGAACCGAGGAAGCGCACCTTGGGACAGATCCGCTTCAGCCCCATCAAGGCCTCGCCCACCCGCCGGTCCGCGATATGGCCTTCCGCGTCTACCGCGAAGCAGTAGTTGCCGATGCCGGCGCCCGTCGGCCGGGACTGGATCAGCATCAGGTTGACCCCGCGTACCGCGAACTCCTGGAGCAGTTCCAGCAGCGCACCGGGGTGGTCGTCGCCCAGCCAGATGACGACGGACGTCTTGTCGGCACCGGTCGGCGCCGAGGGCCGCGCGGGCCGCCCCACGAGGACGAAGCGCGTCTCCGCGTTCTCAGCGTCGTGGATCTCGCTGACCAAGGGCTCCAGCCCGTACGTGGCCGCCGCGAACTCGCCGGCGAAGGCGGCGTCGTAGCGGCCCTCCTGCACCAGCCGGGCGCCGTCGGCGTTCGAGGCGGCCGACTCCCACAGCGCGTCGGGGAGGTTGTTGCGCAGCCAGTTCCGCACCTGAGGCTGCGCGACCGGGTGGCCGGTCACCGTCTTCACCTCGGAGAGCTTCGTCCCCGGGCGCACCAGCAGCGCGAAGGCGATGGGCAGCAGCACCTCGCGGTAGATCATCAGCGGCTCGCCAGAGGCGAGCTCGTCGAGCGTGGCGGTGACGCCGCCCTCCACGGAGTTCTCGATCGGTACGAGAGCGGCCGCCGCCTCCCCGGCCCGTACGGCGTCCAGCGCGGCGGGGACGGAGACCATCGGGACGAGTTCCCTGGTCGCGGCTTCCGGGAGAGTACGCAGGGCGGCTTCGGTGAAGGTGCCCTCGGGACCGAGATATGTGAAGCGCGTGGCCGACATACCGTCACCCTAATGGGCCGCGGAACCGCCCCTCACGTCTCCAGCAACCGCTGCCCCACGTACTCGCCCCCCTTCGGCGCCGCCGGCACGGCGAACAGTCCGCTCGCCTCGTGCCGGACGAACGCCGAGAGGGCGTCGCCCCGGTCCAGCTTGCGCTGCACCGGCACGAAGCCGCGCAGCGGGTCGGCCTGCCAGCAGATGAAGAGCAGCCCGGCGTCGGGGGTCCCGTCCGGGCCGATCCCGTCGTGGAACGAGAAGGGCCGGCGCAGCATCGCGGCGCCGCCGTTCTGCTCCGGCGCGGAGATACGGGCGTGCGCGTTCTCGGGTACGACCAGCTTTCCGTCGGGCCCGGTCTCGTCGAGGGCGAGTTCCGTGGTCTCCGTACCGCCGGTCAGCGGGGCGCCGTCCGACTTCCGCCGTCCGATGACCCGCTCCTGCTGGTGGAGCGAGAGCTTCTCCCAGTCGTCGAGGAGCATCCGGATGCGGCGCACCACGGCGTACGACCCGCCGTCCAGCCACGGATGGTCGCTGCCGGACGGTACGAAGAGCCGCTGCTCGAAGTCGGGTTCCGACGGCTTGGGGTTTCCGGTGCCGTCGACCTGTCCCATCAGATTGCGGGCGGTCATCGGCTGCGCGGTCGCGCCGGGCGAACGGTTGAAGCCGTTCATCTGCCAGCGCACCCGGGCCGCGGCACCCGCCGCCTTCTGGACCGCGCGCAGCGCGTGGAAGGCGACGAGAGCGTCGTTGGCCCCGATCTGCACCCAGAGGTCGCCGTTGGAACGTCCCGCGTCCAACTGGTCCGAGGAGAACGCCGGCAGCGGGTCGAGCCCCGGCGGCCGCTGCGCCACCAGGGACGTTCGGTCGAAGAAGGAGCGGCCGAACCCGAAGGTGACGGTCAGCGAGGACGGTCCCGCGTCCAGTGCGATGCCCGTGTCACCGTCGCCGGCGGGCCGGCCGGCCATCAGGTCGGCGGCCAGGGCGGACCAGCGCCGCATCAGCGCCGCCGCCTCCTTACGCCCGGCTCCGGGGGCAAGGTCGAAGGCGACCAGATGACCGTGCGCCTGCTGTGGTTCGGTGATGCCCGCCTGGTGCGGGCGGTCGTGGAAGGCGATGCCCGTGGACCCGACCGTGGCGAGCGCGGTGGGGCTCTCCTCGGCCACGGCGTACGCCGCGGCGCCGCCTGCCGCGCCCAGCACGAGACCGGTCGCACCGGCGGCGCCCGCCGTGCCGAGCAGTCGTCGTCTGGAGATGCCGTCGTGGCCGGAGGAGGCGCCGCTCGCAGGAGTCAGGGATGTCACGGTGGTTCAGCCGATCTTGATGTTCTTGTCGATGGTCGTCTGGTCGATGTCCGAGGTCCGCACGGTCACCTTGACCTGCCAGTCGCCCGGCATCGGGATCTGGACGGCGCTCGCGGTCCAGTGTCCCGCGGCGATGCGGTCCGGGGTGATGGGCAGCGGGCCGATCTCCTTGGCCTTCAGGGTGAAGGAGACCTTCACCTCCGGGGCGTCCAGGGCCTTGCCGTCCGGCGACTCGATCCATACGTGCATGTCGTTGGCGCCGGAGAGCGCCGGGTCCAGGCTGAGGCGCACCGTTCCCTTGCCGCTGGGGCCGCCCGTGTCGAACGGCATCCTGACCTCCGTCGGCCCCGCCGGAGCGGCGGGCGCGGCCTGCGCGGCGCCGGCCCTGGCGGTCTCCTCCGTACGGCCCGGCTCGGTGGAGGTGAGCACGGTCGTCACGGCGAGCAGGACCACCGCGACGCCTGTTTCCGCCAGCACGGAACGGCGCAGTCCGGAACGCTCGCGGTCGGCGTCCCGGTTCCGCTTGCGCTCGGCCGTCGCCACTGCGGCCCTCTGCCGGGCGAGCTGCGCCTCGCGTGCGGGGTCGGCGGACGCGCCCGCGTCCTCGTCCTTCTCCGCTGTCCCCTCGGCATCCGCGATCCCGGACACCTGCTCGGCCTCCGCGACGTCGGCGAGCTGCGCCGTCCAGCGCCGGGAGATCCACGCGACGCCGACCATGACGGCGACGAGCCCCACCTTGAGCAGCAGCAGTTGCCCGTACCTCGTCCCGGTCAGCGCCGACCACGAGCCGACCTGCCGCCACGACTGGTACAACCCGGTAGCGGCCAGCACCACGACGCTGGTGAAGGCGACGGTGGAGAACCGCCGGACCGCGCGGCGTTCCACCGCCGACGACCGGTAGAGAGCGGTCAGCAGCGTGGCGAGGCCGCCGAGCCAGACAGCGACGGCCAGCAGGTGCAGCACGTCGACGGGCATCGCGACGACCGACTGGATACCGGTCGACGCGTGCTCGGACAGTGCCCATGTCGCGGCGATGCCGGCCGCGACGACCGTGCCTCCGATGGCGAGCCCGAAACTCAGGTCCTTCTTCTCGGCCCCGTCCTCGCGCTTCGCGAACGCGCCGAAGAGGACGGCCACGAACAGTGCGGCCGCCCCGAGGAGCAGCAGCCGTGAGACGAGAGCCGCCCCGGTCTTGGTCTCGAGAACAGCAGGCAGTGCCCCGAGATCGAGGATGTCGCCGAGGCTGCCGGAGCCGGTGTAAGGCCCTCGTAGCACCAGCATGGCGAGAGTGGACGCCGTCATGGCCACCCAGCCGTGCACGACCAGGCGCTGCACCGGCCGTACCGCCGCACCGCGCTGCCAGCACAGCAGCACGAAGGCCGCCCCGCCGGCGAGCAGTACGAAACCGGCGTACGCGACGTAGCGTGCGACGCCGTACAGGAAGCCGACGATCCCGCCGCCGGCCTGCTCCTCGGGCAGCGCGACCGTGGTGCTGGAAGGAGCGCCGATGGAGAAGGTGAAGGCTCCGGAGACCGGATGGCTGTCGGCGGAGACGGCCTTCCAGGCGACGGTGTACGTACCGTCGGGCAGGCCGGCATGGAGATCGACACCGTAGGCGACGGTGCCCCCGGTGCCGAGATCGCGGACCTTGGCGGTGTCGGCGCGCTTGCCGCTCGGTTCCAGGACCCGGATCGAGTCGTCGCCCATGGCGATCTGTTCGGAGAAGGTCAGGGTGACCTCCTTCGGCGCGGTGGCCACCACCGCCCCGTCCTTCGGGTTGCTCCCGGTCAGCGCGGCGTGGGCCGCAGCTGGGCTCGCGCCGGCCAGCAGCGCGCCGAGAACCGTGCCCAACAGCACGGTCACGGCGAGCAGCACCCGGACCGGGAACCGTCCGAAGCGCGGGGCGGTGGCTGTCATCATCTGATCCGTCCCTGGATGCTCAGTGCTTCTGCGGGTTGTGGGTGGTCTCCTTCACGGGGAGCTCGACCTTGATCGGGTCCGACTTCTCGAAGTGCAGCTCGACGGAGACCTTCTCGCCCTGCTTCGGCTGCTGCTTGAGAGCCATGAACATGATGTGGTTGCCACCACGTTCGAGGTCGAGCTCGCCGCCGGCCGGGATGTCGAAGGACTTCACCTCCCGCATCTTCTGGTTCTTCGTCTCGTGGATCGTGACGTCGTCGGAGATGGTGCTGGTGACCGAGGTGAGCCTGTCCGCGCTGCCGCCGTCGTTCTCGACGGTCAGGAATCCGGCGGCCATGTCGCCGACGGGCTGCGGCACGAAGCCGCCGCTGACCTTCAACTCGGGCCCGCTGCCGGACGAGCAGCCAGCGAGGGCCAGGCCCACACCCAGCCCGACGGCGGCGACGGCGGTACGGACGCGTGGAGTCACGGCTTCTCGCCCTTGATCAGCTCCGGGAGGTCCGCCGCCCATTCGTCCGCCGTGGTGTTCTCGCCGTACAGCACGTAGCCCTGGTCCGTCTTCGGGGAGAAGGCGACGACCTGGGCGCCGTGCATGGACACGACGGTGCCGTTCTTCTCCTTCTTCGGGGCGTCGATGCCGATGCCGATCTGACGCGCTCCCGCCTGGATGGTCGGGAAGTCGCCGGTGAGTCCGATGAAGGACGGGTCACCGGCGCTCGGCAGCCACTTGGCGAGCTCGGCCGCGGTGTCCCGCTCGGGGTCGGTGGTGACGAAGACGACCTGGAGCTTGTCCTGGTCGGCCTTGGGCAGCTGCTTCTTGGCGATGGAGAGGTTGCTCATCGTCAGGGGGCAGACGTCGGGGCAGTGCGTGTAGCCGAAGTAGATCAGCGTCGGCCTGCCCTTGGTCCGCTCGCGCAGGTCGAACTTCTTGCCGCTGGTGTCGGTCAGCACGAGATCGGGCTTTGTGTACGGCTGCGTGAGCACCGTCGCGGCCTGCGTCCTCGTCTCCGCGGAGACCTGACTGACGGGGCTGTCGTCACCGGAGTCGTTCTGGGTGACGGCGACGCCGGCCGCCACGGCGAACGCGGCCGTGACGGCGAGCGCCGCGACCAGCGGCGCTCGCCGGCTGCGGCGGGGCTCCCCGTCGCTCTTGGGGTTGTGCATGGGGTTCTCTTTCAAAGCGGTTCGGTACGGGGACGGTCAGGCCGAGCGGCGGCGTCCGGCG
Organism: Streptomyces sp. WAC00040; assembly: GCF_056835925.1. Classification (NCBI taxonomy): domain Bacteria; kingdom Bacillati; phylum Actinomycetota; class Actinomycetes; order Kitasatosporales; family Streptomycetaceae; genus Streptomyces; species Streptomyces sp. WAC00040. The sequence goes on along the minus strand of NZ_JAKQZE010000001.1, from coordinate 1,611,632 downwards.
AGCACGCCGAAGGTCACGCCCGCGGCGCCGACGAGAATGCCGACGACACCCAGGATGCGGGCGGTGGAGTCACTGCTGTCGGCGGAGGTGGAAGCGGAGGACGTGGCGTCCTTCTTCCCGTGGTCCGAGGCCTTGGCGTCGTCCCCGGCGGCGGCACCGGTCGCGCCCGCGCCGTGGTGGTCGTCGCCGGCGGCCGACAACTTGAGGACGGGAGCGGGGGCCTCGGGCTCCTCGCCACCCTCCACCGGCTCCTCGATCCAGCGCACGACCTCCTTGTTGTCGTACGTCTGGATGGCCTTGAACACCATCTGGTCGGCGTCCTCGGGCAACCGGCCGAGGGAGAGCGGGAACTGCTGGAACTGGCCCGGTCCGATCTTGCCGCCGTCGGCGGTCCAGGTGACCTTGGTGACGGCTTCGGTGATCTGCTTGCCGTGCACCTCGAGGGGCTTGTCCAGCTTCGACTTGTCGACGGTGACCTTCCACCCCTGCACGGGCTGCGGCATCACGGACGACAGGGGGTGCTCGGCGGGCAGGTTGATCTCGACCTTCACGGTCGAGGCGTTGTCGCGCTCGTTCGGCACCTTGACGTTGACGACCGCGTAACCGCCCTTGGCGGCCTCGCCCTGCGGCTGTACGCCGACGTGCGCGAAGGCGGCGCCGGAGAACATCAGCACCGATGTGGCGGCGACGGCGGACGCGGCGGCGATACGGGAAACGTTCATGACAGGAAGCTCCACGGTGGAGAGAAGTGAGGTGTGCCGGCAACGCGCGGGTGTGCGCGGGCACCGCGGCACCACTCCCGTCGAGGGGCCGCGTCAGGCGCTGAGGACGAATACGGGCGGCGGCCCGCGCCTGATCACCGTGTGCTGTAGTTCCTGACCCGCAACGGGCAGGGGAGGTCCGGCCACCGGCGGCACGAGGACCGGCCCGGCGCCCGGCGTCTGCTGGAGTCCCGCCCGCAGGGCGTGCACCAGGACCATCGCGGCCCGCAACGGGCGCAACCACGCGATCTGCACGACCTCGTGGGCCGAGTCTGCCGAGAGCCGGATCAGCCGTGACAGCGCAGCGTCGCCGCGGCGCATCAGCAGTCCGGTCGCGACGGCCGCCAGCAGGTGCCCGAGCAGCATGGGCAGCGAGGGCAGCAGTTCCGGCGTGGCCACCGCCTGGGCGGTGTGCGTGTGCGCCGTGTGGGCGGCCGGATCGATGCCTGCCATGGTGACGATGCGGCGGGCTTCCGCGGGGCTCATCGCGGAGGCCCCCGCTCCGCACACCAGCTTCGCCGCCAGTCTGATCAGGGCGTCGTCGGCCGTCGGCGCCAGCCGCAGATGACCCTGGCCGGTGGCGAAGAGCGTGTGCAGGGCGAGCTGCCCGGCGGTGAGCACTCCGGCGATCGCGGGCAGCGAACGCTCCCTGCCGGTGAACGGCAGGACGACGACGAAGACCCCGATGAGGCCGAGGGCCAAAGTCCACAGGGGGACCGCCCGGCAGGCGGCGAGCACATGTCCCGTCCCGGACAGCACGACGCAGACCGCGGTGAACACCGCGGCCCTCAGCAGCCGCAGACCGGCTCCGGCGCGTGCTTGGCGTATGGACGACATGGCCGGCTCATCATCGCACTGCGGTGCCGACGCCCGTACGGCAGGTCCGGAAGATCCCCTTTGCCGGCATACACCGGTGGGCGCGGAACGCGCATCCGCCGAACGAGGGCGGTCAGTCCGACGATGCGCTTACGCAGCGTGCCTTGGGGCAATACGTATCGGTATGTCGAGCCGCGGCCAGGAGGCTGGAGCATGAGCATCTGGTGGTCCCTCCACTTGCGGCGCGAGGCTGCGAGCGTGCCGCTCGCACGGCGCCTGTTGCTGGGCACCATGGAGACCGCCGGCGTCGATCCGGACATCTCCTACGACTTGTCGGTCGCGCTGACCGAGGCATGCGCCAACGCCGTCGAGCACGGCGGCGACCGGGACACCGACGAAGCGTCCAGGGACTACCGCGTGACGGCCTACCTGGACGGCGAGAAGTGCCGCATCGAGGTGGCCGATTCGGGCCCGGGCTTTCCCGTCGGCGGCGCCACCCTGCGTGGCCACAGCGCCGCCCCTGCCCCCGGCCATGCCGAGAGCGGCCGCGGTCTGTGCCTGATCGAGCAGCTCGCCGATCATGTCCACGTCCGCAACAGGCCCGGGCGCGGTGCCGTGGTCAGCTTCGACAAGATCCTCAAATGGCGTGAGGGCGCGCTGCTCGGCGTGTCATGAGCAGCGCGCCCTCACCGGGCGTTTCCTGCCGGATCAGCTCTGCTGGAGCGAGGCCATCCAGGCCTCCACCTCGTCGGCCTGACGCGGCAGCGCGGCGGAGAGGTTCCTGTTGCCGTCCTCGGTCACGAGGATGTCGTCCTCGATGCGGACGCCGATGCCGCGGTACTCCTCGGGCACGGTCAGGTCGTCGGCCTGGAAGTACAGGCCGGGCTCGACGGTGAGGCACATGCCCGGCTCGAGGGTGCCGTCGACGTACGCCTCCGTGCGCGCGGCGGCGCAGTCGTGCACGTCCATGCCGAGCATGTGGCCGGTGCCGTGGAGCGTCCAGCGCCGCTGCAGGCCCAGTTCGATCACCCGCTCGACGGGGCCCTCGACCAGACCCCACTCGACGAGCTTCTCGGCGAGCACCCGCTGCGAGGCGTCGTGGAAGTCGCGGTACTTGGCGCCGGGCCTGACGGCCGCGATACCGGCCTCCTGGGCCTCGTACACGGCGTCGTAGATCTTGCGCTGGATCTCGGTGTACCGGCCGCTGATGGGCAGTGTGCGGGTGACGTCCGCGGTGTAGAGCGTGTGGGTCTCCACGCCGGCGTCGAGCAGCAGCAGGTCGCCGGAGCGGACGGGGCCGTCGTTGCGCACCCAGTGCAGGGTGGTCGCGTGCGGGCCGGCGGCGCAGATCGAGCCGTAGCCGACGTCGTTGCCCTCGACCCGGGCGCGCAGGAAGAAGGTGCCCTCGATGTAGCGCTCGCTGGTGGCCTGAGCCTTGTCGAGGACCTTGACGACGTCCTCGAAGCCGCGGGCGGTGGAGTCGCACGCCTTCTGGAGCTCGCCGATCTCGAAGTCGTCCTTCACGGCGCGGGCTTCCGAGAGGAAGACACGCAGCTCCTCGTCGCGCTCCTTGGTGACCTTGTCGGTCAGAGCGGCCTCGATGGAGGCGTCGTGGCCACGGACGACCCGTACCGGACCGGTGGCCTCGCTCAGCTTGGCGGCCAGCTCCCGGACGTCCTCGGCGGGAATGCCCAGCAGCTGCTCGGCCTCCGCGAGGGAGTGGCGGCGGCCGACCCACAGCTCGCCCTGGCCCGACAGCCAGAACTCGCCGTTCTCACGGTTGGAGCGCGGCAGGAGGTAGATCGTGGCGACGTGGCCCTCGCCCCTGGGCTCCAGCACCAGGACGCCGTCCTCGGTCTGGTCGCCGGTCAGGTACGCGTACTCGGTCGAGGCGCGGAAGCTGTACTCGGTGTCGTTCGAGCGGGTCTTCAGGTTGCCCGCAGGGACGACCAGTCGCTCGCCCGGGAACCGTGCCGAGAGTGCGGCACGGCGGGCCGCGGTGTGCGTGGCCTGCGCGATGGGCTCGAGACCGTGCAGTTCGGTGTCGGCCCAGCCGGTGGTCATGTTCTCGGCCAGCTCGTCGGACACGCCCGGGTACAGGCCGTTCTTGCGCTGCTTGATCGGCTGCTCCTCGCCCTCCGCGCCTGCTGCGTCCGCAGCAAGATCGGTTTCCGCCGGGGTGAGCTCCTCAGCCACGTCTGCCTCCTGGGCTTGTCGGCCTTGACCGTTTACGACACCTTGCCCCCTCCTCCGGGTCGGCGAGGGGACGCTTCCATCGTATGTGTGACCGGAAGAGGCCGGAAAGCGTGTGAGAAATCAGTCAAATCGGGCAGCAAGCAGGACGACGTCCTCTCCGCCGCCGGTGCTGTCCGGTCCGTCGGGGAGCACCGCCCCGACGATGTGGTCGGCGATCGCCGCGGGGTCGCCGCGCAGCGCTCGCGGAACGCCCGCCGCGGCGGAGTGGAGCCGGGTGAAGGCGCGGTCCATGGGGTCGCCGGCGCGCCGCAGCAGTCCGTCCGTGTACAGCAGCACCGTTTCTCCCGGCTGGAGGCGGAGTTCGACGCTCGGCGCCTCCCAGCAGGCGAGCATCCCCAGCGGAGCCGACAGCGACGTCTCGACGAACTCCGTGCGCCCGTCGCCGATCACCAGCGGCGGTGTGTGACCGGCGCCGGCCAGCACGATCTTTCGCTCGGCGGGTTCGGCGTAGGCGAAGAGAGCGGTCGCCGTGCGCGCGGGCTCGGTGAGACGCAGCAGCAGTTCGAGGTCTGACAGGACCGCGACCGGATCCTCGCCCTCCATCACCGCGTACGCCCGCAGAGAGGCCCGCAGCCTGCCCATCGCGGCGAGCGTGCTGGGGCCGCAGCCGCTGACCGAGCCGACCGCGAGTGCGAGCGCTCCCTCCGGCAGCGGCAGCGCGTCGTACCAGTGGCCGCCGCCGCGAGGGCCGCTGTGATGCCGGGCGGCGAGCTGGACGCCGGGCACCCGGGGCAGTCTGCGGGGCAGCAACTCCTCGGCGACGGTCGCGACGGTCGCGCGCGCCTGCTCCAGTTCGAGCAGTCGGGCCAGGTGTTCGGTGGCGGAGCGCATGTAGAGCCCGACCAGGTGGCACTGGCGCTCGACGGGTGCGGCAGGTTCGTCGTAGAGCCAGACGGCCGCGCCGAGTGTGCCGGAGTCCTCTGTCGCCAGTGGGACCGTGTAACTGGCCGAATAGCCGAGGCGGATCGCTACCTCGCGGTGCAGGGGGTGGAGCGCGTCGTCGCCGAGCAGGTCGGGATGGGCGACGGGTCCGGGGACACCGGAGCGGCCGCTTTCGAGGATGCGGCCGTACGCCGTCGCGCCGCGCGGGACCGTCTCGATGTGGCCGAGGTCGGAGCGGCTGAGTCCGAGGCCCCTGGCGAGGCCGGGCCCGCGGTCGTCCTCGAGCGGGCTGTCGCGGGCGGCGTCCCGGCGCGGCTCGAGGACGACCAGTCCGCGGCGGGCGCCGACGAGTGCGGCGCCCGCACCGAGCAGTTCCTCGAGGGCGTCGTCGAGGGTGCCGGTTCTGATCAGCCGCTCGGTGAGTTCGTGGAGTGTGGTGAGGTCCGAGACCCAGCCGGCCAGGCGGTCCTGAAGCACCGCTCCGGCCGCGGGGGGCGCGGTGGGTACGGGGGGCAGGGTTGAGGGAGTGTGCGCGGGGGCAGGAACAGTTGAGTCGATTCCAGCCACTTTCGGCAGGTGAGGGGCGCTCATGGCAGCCGGCTTTCCGGCAGGTGCGTTTCGCTCAATAGCATCGCAAACCCCCATGTCATTCTGCGCCGCTATCAGTGCATCCACATCTACACGCACACGTAAGGTGTGTCCAGCACTGTCCCTGTGGGATTGGTGGTGTCCAGGCGATATGGGCGTACCCGTTAACTTGGCTGAAAAATGCACCCGATGGCGGCCGATTGAGGTCGACTGAGGGCGTTCGGCAGGGGGTCCCCCAGGGCGAAGGCCCGGGGGGAAAGCGTCATTGCAAGCGTGCTGGGTACGTAAACGGTGATGACCAGGGGCAGTTGAAAGCGCCCCGGAACCTGGCCGCGGGCCCCGGCGTCCTAACAGCCGGAGGCCGCGCCTCATCCCCGAGTGGCGGGGAAGAAGTACAGCGGGACAGCAAGCGCCAGGCGCGCGCCACCCCTCGCCACACGTTTAATGGACTACAGCCCACGTTCGGCCCTCGGGCGACGATCCTGTCGCCGGCGAAACCGAGGGCCCGCCCATGCCGGCGGCAAGGGGCGATGACGCCGATCAGTACGCGCACTTGTACGCACAGTAATGAGCTGCACACGAGATGTGATGTGGACCCCGGCGTTCAACGGAAAGGAACGAGCGCTCATGCGCGAGATCCTCGGAAGGCGACGCAGGCTCCGGTACCGGCGCGGGAAGGGACCTGATCAGCTTGAAGCGGCACTGACCTTCGCCGCCGAGTGGCAATGGCCCGTGCTCCCCGGTGCAGGACTGAAATCGGCCGGTGGCGACCGGTCCGAGGGCCGTGGCAGAAACCGCGGCGACCGCGGGTGCGCCTGCCCCGATCCGGAGTGCGTCGTCCCCGGCGCCCACCCCTTCGATCCCGGCCTCCTCGCCGCGACCACCGACGAGCGGATGATCCGCTGGTGGTGGACCAACCGGCCGACCGCCCCGATCATGCTGGCCACCGGTGGCCCGTCCCGGGTCGGGGGCTCCGGCGAAGGCCGCGCGCCCTGTGCCGTGAGCCTTCCCGCGGTGGCCGCATCGTGTGCGCTGTCGGTGCTGGACCGGATGGACATGCGACTGGGACCGGTGGTCGCCACCCCGACCCGCTGGTCGTTGCTCGTTGCCCCCTACACCCTGGAGCAGCTCGGCGAGCTGCTCTTCGTCAAGGACTGCGTGCCCAGTTCACTGCGCTTCCACGGCAGTGGCGGCTATCTGGTGCTTCCCCCCTCTCGGACCGGAACCGGTCAGGTGCGGTGGGAGCGGGCGCCGCTGCCCGGTTCAGCGGCACCGTGGCTGCCCGACGTCGAGGCGGTCGTGGACGCTCTTGTCGAGGCGAGCGCGAGCAGTACGCCCGGCAGCGGGCTCTATCCGCCGGAGGCGGGAGAGGGCAGCCGGCTCACGTACTGAACACCGGCAGCCGGCTCCAGCACACCTACTGGGAACCCTGGCCCAGGCAGCGCCGCACGAACGGGCCGCAGGCGGCCGCCACGGCTGCCACGTCGGGCCCGGCTCGTCACTCGTACGGGTAAGAGGTGGGCCGAACCGGCAGGGACATGGGCGCGCGGCGGCCGGGTGGTCACGGTCCGCCGATATCTTCGGGCAGTCGTTTCCGAACCTCCGCAGTCGGCTGGTGGCCCATGAATCTCCGCATGCTCGGGCTCGCCGCCGTGGTGGTGACGGTCACACTGGTACCCATCGTCGCGTCGGCCGGACCGGCGGCGGGGCCGCGACCGGCGAACGGAACGGGAACCGGCCCTGCCGACGACGCGAAGGGCCGGCGAGCGACCGCACCCGGTGCGCTGCCGGGGCTCGAGGCGTCCGAAGGCGCCGACATGGGAGCGGCCGGCGCCGCCGGCGCCCGGGACGAGCCTTCCGAGGCCGCGGCGGCGGGGCGCGAGGAGAGCGGCAGCGACGGTGACGCCGTCCCGCGGACGGACTCCCGATGTGGGCCGGAACTCGCCTCTGCCGGCGGCATCGAGGCGCAGACATGTGTGCTCACCCAGGGCGGCCGGACCTGGGGACGCACCTATTACCGCAATGCGACCGGTGAGGAATTGACGTCCGTACTCGCTCTGATGGCACCGGACGGACGCACTGTGCAGACCAACTGCAAGGTCGAGGCCGACGATGAGCCACGTGCGTGTGAAACTCCTCGTGAGCCTTCGGTCGGCAGCTCTTCCGACTACCGGGCGATCGCCGAGTTCGCCGTTCACGACAGAACGGGAGATGGGCCGCTGCTGCTCCGCTCCGGGAGCAACACCCAAGAGTTCACGGGCCGTTGAGACGCCAGAGGCGTTCGGGAAATGGAAACGCCCGATCGCTGGCGACGGGGGATGCACCAGCGACCGGGCTTCTAGAACGGTAACAAGAGATCTGCGGTTCGCAAATTCGATCTCTCGTATTCGGACAGGGATTTACCTTCCGAATGAGTGACTTGTGACAGGTGTCACCCAGTGCGCACCGGTAATCGTCACTCTCAGCTGAGCGTCACCTGGCGGTTGGTGAGACCCCCGCGCGCCCGGCGTTCCTCGGCGGTGAGCGGGGCGTCGCTCTCCAGCGCGGCGGCCAGCCGCTCGGCGAACTCGGCGGCGGGCTTCTCGCAGTCCTCGGCGCCCATCGTGGTCGGCAGGTCCCACACCGGAACCATCAGCCCGTGCGCACGGAAGGAGCCCACCAGACGGGTCCCTTCACCCAGCGACGACGTGCCGGCCGCGTGCAGCCTGGCCAGCGCGTCGAGCAGCTGCTCCTCGGGGTGCGGCATGACCCAGCGGAGGTGGTTCTTCTCCGGCGTTTCGCACCAGTAGGCGGCGTCGACGCCCGAGAGCTTCACCGTCGGGATCGCCGCGGCGTTGGCGCGTTCGAGGGAGGCGGCCACCTCGGGGGAGGCCTGCTCGGCCGAGGCCGGGACCCAGAACTCGAAACCGGAGTGGACGGTCGGCTCGAAAGAGGCGTCCGGGTCGAGCAGGTCCTGCAGCCGCACGCCCTCGGCCGGTGCGGTGGCGGCGGTGACCGGGGTGCCTGGCTGGGCGGTGAGTGCCCGCTGGAGCGTTGCGGCGAGGTCGCGGCTGAGATCGCCGGAGGGGGTGTCGTTCTGCAGGCCGAGGAGGACGGAGCCGTCGTCGCGCCGCAGGGCCGGCCATGCCATGGGCAGTACCGTCGCGAGCGTCACGGAGGGCACGCCCTCGGGAAGGCCGCCCTTCAGGGTGAGTTCGACGGTCGCGGCGGGCACCAGCTCACGCAGGGCCACCCAGTCGCACTCTCCCGGCAGTCCCTCGAAGGGGCGCTGGACCAGCTCCGTCACGGCGTGGGACGCCGCCCGGCCGTGACATGCCTTGTAGCGGCGGCCGGAGCCGCAGGGGCAGGGCTCGCGGGCTCCCACCACCGGAACCGGCTCGTCGACGCCTGCGGTGCGGGCCCCGTTCCTGAGCTGAGGCTTCGTCGCCTTCGTCTGGGGGCGCTTCTTGGCCATGGTGTGGCTTTCTCCCGATTGCGGCGGTGCTGTGTCGGGCGCGAGCCTAGCCGTCCACCGCCTCCGTGGGGGAGCAGCGGGGCGAGGCGCCCCGGAAGTCCACGCCGCGGAGGTCGTCGAAGTCGCCGTGCCTCAACAGCCGGCGTTGCCGGAACCGCTGAAGCCGAACCGGGCGGCGTGTTCGCTCCGGCACCGGCTGCGGGCCTCCCCCGGTCCGGCTCGCTCGGACGCGCTGACCGGTCGAAAGCCCTGCGGGAGAACGTCAGTCGAGATCGTCGAAAGCGTCCGCGAAGTCGAACGCGGGACCGCCGACGCGCGTAGCGAAATCCTCGCGGCGGTGCCCTTCCGTGACGATCACCCAGACAGTGACCTCACCGGCCGTGCTGTCACGCACTCCCCACTCCTGCGCCAGCGCCGTGATGATGTTGAGCCCGCGGCCCCCTCGTGCGGTGACCGAGGGTGTGGCCGGAACAGGGCGGGTCGGACCGCCTCCGTCCGTCACCTCGACCGTGAGCCGCCCCGCCTTGTCGACCCGCCACGCGGCCCGTACGTCACCGTCTCCCGCGTCCCCGTTCCCCAACGGCCTGCCGTGCCGGCAGGCGTTGCTCAGCAGCTCGGAAAGGATCAGTACTGCGTCGTCGACGACCGTTTCCGGGACACCACTGCGGTTCAGCTGTTCGCGCATCCTGTGTCGCGCCTCACCCACGCCCGCAGGGCCATGGGGTACGGCCATGCTCGACGACGTGGGCACCTCCTGTGCCACCACAAACGCCACCCCCGAGACCTCCTTTGCCCCACGCCACGGTGTGAATGCCCCAATGGACTGGACCGGAAACCGGCCAAGGGCGGAGCAGTGACGTACTCGACACCATCGCTTACGCGCCGAACGCGCCGGTGCACTCCTCGTGAGGCGCCCCGAAGACCGAGGTCCCGAGGCCGGGCGAGCCGGATCAGAGGCGGCCCAGCTGTTCGAGTACCTGCTTGGGACGGTTGGTGATGATGGCCTCCACGCCGAGTCGCGCACAGAGCTCGACGTCCTCCGGCTCGTTGACGGTCCAGACATGGACGGAGTGGCCCGCGCGGTGCAGCCTGGCGACGTAGTCCGGATGATTGCGTACGACGCGAATGCCCGGACCGGCGATCCGCGCACCGGCGGGCAGTCGTCCGTCGCGCATCCGCGGGGACATGAACTGCATCAGGTACACGGTGGGGAGCGTCGGCGCGGCCGCGGAGATCCGGCTCAGGGAGCGGGCCGAGAAACTCATGACCCGGACCGCGGAGTCGGGGGGCGACGCCGGCGCGGCCAGCCCGAACCGTCCCAGCAGCTGCAACAGCCGCTCCTCCACCTGTCCCGCCCAGCGGGTGGGGTGCTTGGTCTCGATGGCCAGCTCGACACGGCGTCCCGCGTCCGCCACCAGCTCCAGCAGCCGCTCCAGCGTGAGCACGGAGGTGAGGGACGGGTCCTTCCAGTCGGGGCTCTCCGCCGCGTCCTTCCACGAACCGAAGTCGAGCGCCGCGAGATCCGCGAGCTCCAGGGCCGAGACCGCACCCCGCCCGTTGGACGTGCGGTTCACCCGGCGGTCGTGGACGCACACCAGATGGCCGTCGGCGGTGAGCCGTACATCGCACTCGAGGGCGTTCGCGCCGTCCTCGATCGCCTTCCGGTAGGCGGCCAGGGTGTGCTCGGGGGCGTCTTCGGAGGCACCGCGGTGCGCGACGACCTGAATGCTGTGCTGCCGTGCTTGGGTCACCGCGTCATGGTGTCATCGCCGCGGGGTAGGCGGCGTGCAGGGTGTCGGACAACGTCCGGTACCGGTGTGGACGCGGTCGGTGAGGAGAGGCGGTCCGTCGGGGAAGACCCGCAGGGCATGACCCGACGGAACGACCCCGGAGGGCGCCGTGGAAGTGCGCCCTTATTGTCGGAAGTAAAGGATTGCCGGAATACACACAGGTCCTGCTTACAGTGGCCTGACGTGCAGTGGGAAAAGCTGGCCGCGGACACCTGCGCAGCGGAAGTCATGACGTGACGTACTTCCGGCCCGTGCGGACCCCGCCGCTCGCCGGAGACCGACGTGGAACCTGAGGAGAAAGAGCTGTGAGCACCGAGAACGAGGGCAACGCGGTCCCTGCCGCCCCGTCCGTACCTCCTGTGCCGGGCGCCGCTCCCCAGGGATCGACGTCTCCAGGGCCCGGAGAGGGGCCGCAGGACGCGGCACACGGGTCCGCCGGTTCCCCCTCTGCTTCTGTCCCCTCCCACTCCGCGCCCCCCGCCCATGAGCCGGCGACCTCCGCGGAGCAGCCCGGGCACGCCCCGCGGCCCGAGCCCGCCGCGGCACCGGCCCACGGTCACGGCCGTAAGCCACCGGCTCCTCCGGCCGCCGCTCCCGAGGGCGCGCAGCAGGCCGGCGCGGACTGGCCCCCGCCGCCGCCCACGTTGCCCCCTTACGGAGGCGGCAGCGGCGGCGGACCCGCCTGGGGCGCACCGGCCCCGGCGCACGGGCCCAGGCGCCGGCGTGCGGGCGGGCTGGCGGCCGGCGTGCTCGCCGCGGCGCTCGTCGCCGGCGGTGTCGGCGGTGGCATCGGCTACTGGGCGGCCGAGCGCGCCGACGACAGCTCCAGTTCCACCACGGTCTCCGCAGCCAGCCCGCAGGACCTCAAGCGCGACCCGGGGACGGTCGCCGCGGTCGCCGCGAGCGCGCTGCCCAGCGTCGTCACCATCGAAGCCAAGTCGGGCGGCGGCGGCATCGAAGGCTCCGAGGGCGAGGGCGAAGGCGGAACGGGAACCGGCTTCGTCTACGACAAGGAGGGCCACATCCTCACCAACAACCATGTGGTCGCCTCCGCAGCCGAGGGCGGCACCCTGGCAGCGATCTTCTCCAACGGCAAGAAGTACGACGCCGAGGTCGTCGGCCGGGCGCAGGGCTACGACGTGGCAGTCCTCAAGTTGAAGAACGCCCCCTCCGGCGTCGACCCGCTGGCCCTCGGCGACTCGGAGAAGGTCGCGGTCGGCGACTCGACCATCGCCATCGGCGCCCCCTTCGGGCTGTCGAACACCGTCACCACCGGAATCATCAGCGCGAAGAACAGGCCGGTCGCGTCCGGCGACGGGTCGAGTGGCAACAACTCCTACATGAGCGCACTGCAGACCGACGCGTCCATCAACCCGGGCAACTCCGGCGGACCCCTGCTGGACTCGCGCGGCGCGGTCATCGGCATCAACTCGGCCATCCAATCCGCGGGCAACGGCGGCCTCGGCCAGACACAGGCCGGCTCCATCGGCCTCGGTTTCGCCATCCCGATCAACCAGGCCAAGACGGTCGCCGAGCAGTTGATCAAGACGGGCCAGCCGGTCTACCCGGTCATCGGCGCGACGGTCGACATGTCGGTCCAGGGCTCCGGCGCCCGGATCACCGAGGAGGGCTCCGGCGGCACCCCGGCGGTGACCCCGGACGGACCGGCGGCGAAGGCCGGGCTCAAGCCGGGCGACGTCATCACCACGTTCAACGGCAAGCCGATCGACAGCGGCCCCACCCTGATCAGCGAGATCTGGACCAAGAAGCCGGGTGACAAGGTCACGATGACCTACGAGCGTGACGGAGAGTCCCGCAAGGTTGAGCTCGTTCTGGGCGAACGCAAGGGCGACAGCTGACCCCGCTCGGCCGGAACTCCCACCGTCCCCGGAACGCTGCTGCGCCCGGCGACGCGGGCCCGGTAGTCTGTAGCCCGCTCCGCAGCAGGTGAGGCGGGGCGTGGGTGGGTTGCCCGAGCGGCCTAAGGGAACGGTCTTGAAAACCGTAGTGACGTGGTGAGAACGTCACCGTGGGTTCGAATCCCACCGCCTCCGCAGGTCAGAGACGTGCTGGTCAGAAGGGGTGCCTCTCGCTGAGGCGCACCCCTTCTGCGTCGGGGTTGTCTCACCTTGATCCGGCTCTGCCGCGTTGTGGATCAGTGCGTGTGGACCAGGCGTGGACCAGCTTGGGCCTGAGCAACCAGGTTGACGCCTGGCTCGCTAGGTCGCGGTTTCCGTGATGAGGACGGTGGCGGTGACCGGGCCGGAATTGTCGGTGGTGGCTGCGTCGGCTACGGCGGCCCGGACGGCGCGGGCGACTTCCAGCGGATGGTGGCCGCGGGCGACCGCGAGCTGGACCTCGATGTGGCGGCCGGGTGGATCGTCATGGTCCTCCACCTTGACCGGGCGGCTTCCCAGCACGGCGGTGAGACGGGCGACGCCTGGAACGGCCGCCGCGATGTCGGCCAGCTCCCTGGTGAGCCCCGGGTTGGGCCCTATTTTGGTCGCCGGCTGCGAGCTTCGCGCGGCTGCACCTTCCGGCGGGGACTTCATGGCCCTCGTTGAGGTTCGCGATCTGTCGACTGTCTCAGGGCCGTCATGGAGATTCGTGACGCGCAAGTCAGCTGTCACGGTAGCCAGGCCGAGCCGTTCGGCGGCCACGTTGAGCAGTGTGCTCCTCAACTGGTCCGCGGTCTCGGGCAGCGGCTGTCCGAGAGATGCTGTGCATGCGGCTTCGATCCTGAGCGGGCCAGGCGGTAGCGCGCTGGCCGGCGGACGGACAGTCGGCTCGGACACGGGCTCGAGCGGTGCCGCCCCGATGCGCAGAGACTCCAGCCGGACACCGGGGATCTCAGCGGCCGCGAGCTCAAGGACCGAGACGGCTGCTTGTTCGGTGATCCATGTCCCGTCGCCGGGCCCACCGAGCGGGAGCAGCCGGCCCAGGTCGAGCCGGTGCCGTACTGCCTGCGTCCACGCCTCGGTTTTCACCGGCCTCTCACCCTCTTTCTTCCATGGCCGCGGTCCTCTTCCTGCCGCAAGTGCGCCCGAGTGTCCGCGAGGGCTCTGGGGCAGGGGCGCTCGTGCCACTCGTTGGAGCATCCCGCCTCATACGCCGGATATCAGGCAAACCTACCAATGGAAATATAGTATGAATAAAGGTGCGAGAGGCCCCCTCTAGAGGGAGGAATGTCGATGACTGAGAACACCGGCGCAAGGTATGGCGGTGCGCCCGGTTCTCGAGGCCGGACGACCATCGCCGATGTGGTGGTGGAGAAGATCGCCGGAATGGCGGCTCGCGACGTGCGCGGCGTCTATGCCCTGGGGAGCGGATTCGCGCGCTCAATGGGATCCATGCGGGAGCGGATGCCCGGTGCCGGCAGTGGCAAGTCCGCCACGCGCGGGGTCAGTGTCGAGGTCGGAGAGAAGCAGGCGGCCATCGATCTGGAGATCGTCGTCGACTACGGCTTCTCCATCACGGACGTGGCCGGTGAGGTACGGGAGAACGTGATTTCCGCGGTGGAGCGGATGGCGGGGCGGGAAGTCGTGGAAGTCAACATCATGGTCAGCGATGTGAAGCTCCCCGACGAGGAGGACGAAGGGGAAGAGCGGCAGCGGATCCAGTAGCCGGGGCGATGCAGTCCGCTTGAGTGAAGGAGCGCGTGATGAGCAGGGCTGTGGTGGGCTTGATTGCCGGGATGGCGCTGGGTTTCGCCGCGTATTTCGGTGACTTCTGGGCTTTCCTGCTGGTGCTGGGGCTGGGCGTCGTCGGACTCGTTGTCGGGCGGCTCATGGAAGGCGATCTCGAACCGGGCGACTTCGTCCGCCGCCGGGACCGGCAGGAGCGGATCCGCGATGACCGGCGACGGGCACGGGGAGACTGGCGGCAGTGACCGGTGAAGCCAAACTGCGGCCGGGCATTCCCCGTGGGGAGCGCGGTGCGATCACCATCGCGGACCGGGTCGTTGCGAAGATCGCTTCCCACGTGGCGCGCGAGGCGCTGAGCCGATTCACCGAGTCGGTCGGCAACGTACCCCCCGGCCGTCGGACGCCACGCGTAACCACTTCCGTGCGGCGGGCACCGGAGCGGGATACCGCAGGACGAGACGCCGAGTCCGCCGCCGGACGGCAGGCGCCGCTCGGCGAGGCAGGGCTGCACATCACCGTCGAGCTCGGCTATCCGTCCGACATCGGGGCGCAGTGCGCCGCGGTGCGCCGGGAGGTTACCGAACGGCTCAGGACATGGGCCGCCATGGAGGTGTCCGACCTTGCGGTATCGGTCGAGAGGCTGCACTCGGTGCATACGCGTCACACGGATCAGGAGAGGGTGAGATGAGCGCGAACACCTGGCGGCAGCCGACCGGTGACAGCGACCTTCCCTCCGAACCCGGACAGGCAGCTCCGTCCGCCGATGGCGCCCCGGGGGCGGGCTCGGGCGCGACGGCGGCGATCGATGAGTCAGGCGGGTCGGCGCGCCGTTTCTGGTCAACGCGGCGGATTCCTGCGGCCGTGGTGGCCCTGCTGTCCGCCGCGGCCATCGGATTGCTCCTGTACGACGTGGTCTCGGTCCGGGCAGGTCGGTCTGCGATGCGCTGGCGGCGGCGGCTCGCCGAGGAACTGGCCACACGGCCACTGGACGACGTCTGGATGATCGTCGGGGCCGCAGTGACGATGGCGCTCGGCCTGTGGCTGTTCCTGCTGGCGGTGACGCCGGGACTGCGCAGGCTGCTGCCCATGCGGCAGTCCAGCGGCATCACCGGGACAGGGGAGGTCCGCGCCGGGCTCGACCGCCGCGCGGCCGCCCTGGTTCTGCGTGACCGGGCCGTGCAGGTGCCCGGTGTCCAGTCGGCACGGGTCGCTGTCGGCCGCCGGAAGGTCAAAGCCCGGGCGCGCGCTCATTTCCGCGATCTCGAGGAGGTCCGCGCGGACCTGGACGCCACGCTGGGCGAAGCCGTGACGTTCTTGGGTCTTGCCCGGCAACCCACGCTGACCGTGCGCGTCCGGCGTCCGAAGAAGGGCTGAGGTGATCCCGATGCTCGGGACGGTGAACCGGGTGCTGCTGGGGCTTCTCGGCCTTGGACTGTTCGCCCTGGGCGGCGGTGTGCTGCTGGGCGGGCTGGATCTGCAGCGCCGCTGGGACTTCGGCATGGCGGGCTGGTGGCCCTTCCGCGGGCCGGACGACGTGGTGCTGGGCACCGAGGGCCGCACCCGGTGGCGGGAGGAAGGCTGGTGGTGGCCGACCGTCATCGCGGTGCTCGCGGTGCTGCTGGCCCTGCTGCTGTGGTGGCTCCTCGCCCAGCGCAGACGCCGCCTGGGCGGGGTCCGCGTCGACAGCGGGGACGGCGCGGCGGCCAGACTCGACGGCCGCACGCTGGAGGACGTGATCGAGGCAGAGGCGCAGGCCTTGGACGGGGTCTCGCGGGCTCATGTACGGCTGACGGGGCGAAGTACCGCTCCCACCGCCCGCGTGCTGCTGTTGCTGGAGCCTCATGCGGATCCAGCGCGGACTCTGGGGCAACTGAGCCGGGAAACACTCACGCACGCGCGGGACTCGGCCGGCCTGGACCACCTCCCCTCGAAGGTCCGACTCAAGGAAGTCCGCCACCACGCCCAACACGTCGCCTAGATACGCCAAGGGCCGACCCGAAGTGGGAATGAGCGACGAAGGCGCCGTCCCACTCGCACAGCTGGGGGGAGGCGCCTTGTCGGGCAAAGAGCTACTCGTCCGCGGATTCTAGGGCGCGTTGGATCTGCTCATTCGCACGCTGCTGGCTTCGGTGGATTGCCTTCGCGTAGAAGCGGAATCGGCACAGGCCGGGTCGCCTTGCGGCCCGCTTCTTCAGGCCGCGCGTATCGAACGACTCGCCCGTATCGGTCCACCCGGAGCCGACGCGGGGCGTGCTCGTGGACAGCAGCACTTCTCCCCAGCCCTCTTCGGGCAAGGTGAAGTCTTCTTCCCGGAGGTTGGCCGCCTCTCCAGGGCGGTTGGCGGCGTAGTACAGGCAGCCGAAGAAGGCCATCAGGTGCCGTCCGCGTGCTCCCTGCTCGCCTCCAGCGCCGATCAGCGCCTTTGCCCGCTGTGGGCCGGGTACGAACCGGAAGTCGATCTCGTCATCAGTTTCGGGCGGTGTCCAATCGACCTTGTCGAGAGGCAGAGCCGTCAGCAACTCCCGTTCCACCGCGTACCGAAGGCAGTTACTGAAGACCGTTCGCTTGCGATTCACCGTGTTCTCGGCAGCGGCCGTGCCGTCCTGCTTCAGCCTCAGAGCGTCGAGCGCCGTGCGCACCACCGAGGGCGTATTGAGCGCGGCGACATCGACGGACTTTCGCCTGATCCAGTCCAGCGCCGCCACGATATCGGTGGGCGGCTCTTCGATGTCGATACGAGGCTTCAGCGTCCCGTCGTCACCGAGGACGAAGCGGTAGACCCAGGAATAAAGGGCGATGCGCAGCACCTTGGAAGCCGGAGCCCCACGGTCGTCCTTGACCAGCTTCGGCGTGATGGTGGCCAGCGTGTCAGCGATGCTCGCGCGGTGCTTGGCAGAGGCGCCGGGCCACTTCATCGCCGCGTACGCGCGCGTATGGGCGTACCAGGTAGTGGACTTGAGCGCTTGCATCTCCGAGGCAGGCAGGCCGGTTTCAGCGTCGAACTGTTCGCGGCTGCGTAGGGCGCCCAGCAGTTCCGAGCGCCGACCGTCAGCCTGGGCCTTGATCTTGTAGCTCTTGGAGAAGGGACGAGGGCCGACCCGCCAGCGGAGCTGATAGGCCGCCACGCGGTCAGGCCGCTTACGGATGCCCCAGATCTGCACGTCGTAGGTCAGCATGCTTCCTGCACCTCACAGGACTCGAACCAGGCGTCGAGGTCGGCGCGGCGTATGCGGATCTGTCCGTTGGGAAGCTTCAGGTGCCTGGGGGCCTGGCCCCGAGCGCGCATGCGGTAGAAGGCGGCGCGGGATACCCCGATCTCAACCAGGGCTTCCCCCAGCTTCAGCGTCTGCCTAACGGCCGCGGTCGAAGTAGTCACAGCCAGGGGTCTCCTTCTGACTTGATGTGTTCGGCTTGGGCGATGTCGTGGCGGGTCTGTGCGGCGAGCAGTTCTTCGCCGGGGCGGTAGCCGCTGCTGAGGTAGGTCCACGAGCAGTCGGTGACGAGGGTGGTGTTCTCGTCGTGGGTGGGGAGGCCGGCCAGGGCGCGGGCGTGGTCGGCTTGAGCGGTGCGCCAGGCCGCGGCGTACGTCGCGGAGTGCGCCGAGGGTGGTGGAGTAGGCGCGGCTATTGCTGGAGAAGTGGCCGCGGAAGCCGAGCATGTGGGCCCACTTCCAGAGCGCCGAGCTTGCACGCCTCACCGGCTGGACACACTTCGACGCACTCCAGTACAGCCAGGCCCGCGCCTACTTCAAGGAGGCGTTGCACTTCGCCAAGGAGATTGGCGACCGGGAGTTCATGGCCAACGTGCTTGCCTGCATGAGCTTGCAAGCCACCTATGAGGACAAGCCGGGGGACGCGTTGGCGTTCGTTGCGGCGGCGCAGGACGAGGCGCGAGCTGCCGCCGGCACTACGCCGCGCGTTCTGTCGATGCTGTCTCTGCGGGAAGCGTTCGCCCATGCCTCACTTGGTAGTCGGACCGCCACCCACGACGCCATCGGTGAGGCGCACCGACAGTTCGAGCAGATCCAGGAGAACGACCCCGATCCGGCGTGGGTGACCTACTTCGACGAGCCGAAGCTCATCGTCGACACAGGCATTGCTCACGGCCGCCTCGGGGAAGCCGCGACCGCAGAACCTCTGATCGCCGACGCATTGCGCAGAGAGAACAGCTCAAACCACCGCGGGCGGGCGTTCCATGCCTTCTGGCTCGCCCGCACACAGCTGAAACTCGGCAAACTCGATCAGGCATGCCAGACCGCGACGGAGGCGCTGGAACCCGCATCATCGGTGGTGTCCGAGCGGGTGTCAGGCCACCTACGCGAGTTCTACGACGAACTGGCGCCTCACCGGCGAGAGCCCGTAGCTGTCGTCTTCGAGTCCCGTCTCCGGGACATTCTCCCCGCGCAGGTCAGCGGATCGCCTCGTCCATGAGCACGTACAGCAGGCCGACGAGAGATCCACTGCTGACGATCTCACGGCGGTCGATCATGCCTCGGATATCCGCGAGCGGGATCCACTCGATGCGGTCGGACTCATTCTTCTCCGTCGGCGGACCCTCGTACGTGGCGCCGTCCGCCCGGAAGACGTGGTGCTGTGAGTCCGTGATGCCGTTGGCGGGTTCAGCGTAGATCAGCGGCTTCATGGACCCTGGCTGCCAGCCCGTCTCTTCGAGTACCTCGCGAGCAGCTGCCTCGGAGGGGGTCTCTCCGACCTCGACAAGGCCCATGGGGAGTTCCCAGGCCCATGCGTCCGTGATGAAGCGATGACGCCACATCATCAGAACCTCGCGACGGTCGTTGACGACAGCGGCGACGGCCAGGTGCCGAAGCTTGACGACGTGGTACTCCCACCGACGCCCATCAGGCTGCTCGACATCGGTCAACCACAGGTTCACCCAAGGGTTCTCGTAGATCGGACGTTCCCCGTGGATCTTCCACTGCATCGCTGCGGCCCCTCTCGAAGTCCCCCTAGCATCGCAGAGCAACGACATACCATGACCGACTTCCAACAAATTCACGTCACACTGACGAATACCCCGCCGGGTGAAACGCCAGCGTCCCCCGGCAAGTGTGCTGGGGGACGCTGAGACGTCAGAAGATCAGTCTGCAATTGGCAGGTACACCCGGTTCCCCTGGGAAGCAAACTCAGCAGACTTGGCCATCATCCCGGCAATAACCTCATCTTCGCTGGTCAGGGGCTCATCGGAGCCGAACCTCTCTGTGATGCTTCTACTGATCTTCATCGAGCAGCAGCTCATCGTGGATTGCAGCCTTACTCATGGAAAGCGGCCTGGAAAGAGGGCCATGGCATGTGCGTCACCTCGTATCGCAGCGTTCCTAGCCCGTCTGCGGGTCTTCTGTGGCGATCGGGCGTGTCCGGCCGATGCCGGTGTCGATGAGGATCTGCTCGGCCGTGGCGTTGTCGGCGCGGACGGCCCGGGCCATCGCTGAGCGTGCCGCGTCAGGCGGCGTGTCCGGTGGGATCACCAGCAGGGAGAAGTAGTCTCGCTCGCCGCGGGTGATGAGGACGGTGTCGTCACCGACAGGGAAGGAGTCGATGTGCACGACGCGGTCGTCGATGACCAGTCGTGTCGGTAGTTCTTCCCAGGCACTGGAGTCCAGGCCGACGCGCGTGACGGGTCCGAGGTGCTCGGTCAGCGCGGTGACGAGGCTCGGCAGCTCGGCGCCGATTTCGCGGGAATGCGGCCACCACGCACCGTCGAGAACCCCTTGACGGGCATGTGTCGTCTCCAGCCGCAGGAGGGCTGTTCCAGGTTTCACGGCATGGTGAATAGCGTCCGGCAGAAGCTTCGCTTCACGCGGGGTGTCGGCGTCGGACATGGTGTGCCACCCGTCTTCGGGGTTCGGCATGCGCTCGCTGATCGCCTGGGACGAGGTCTGGGCGGCTGCCGGTTTCACCGTACTCCGTGTGCCCGGGTACAGCCCACCCGCTCGCCGCAGATCCCCGAGTTCCCATCGAAGGTCGCTGGTCACGCGCGAGTTCAGCAGACCATACCCGGAGTACAGTGGAACCACCGGGAGTACTTCGCACACCGGCTCTCATGCCGGTGTCGTTCTCGGCGAGCAACAACACCGGGACGCCGACACGAGCCCCGGGGACAGGTCCGCGCCATGACCGCGACCATCGACCGTGTGACTATCAGTGAACTTGCGACCTCACCATCGGCCCGTCTGTCCGTGACGGCGGGGTCCGCCCATGGTCTCCTGGACGGCGCCTGGTGGCCTCGCTCCCGCGATCTTTCCCGTGAACTCCCTGCCCTCGTCGCCATACTGGACGCCCGTTGGGGCCGGATCACGCGTGTGACGGTGAACCCGACGCACTGGCCCATGATCCCCCGCAAGGTGCCCGCCGCGGGACACACGGTGCACGTCGGCTGGTTCGCCGATGAGCAGGACCCGCACAAGCTGATTCTCCTCTCCTACACTGCGGGCCGCTGGGACCTGCTGGTGATCCCGCCGGAGACCGACGCGGCTGCCGCCGCCCGGCTGATGGCCGCCGCTACAACCCCCGGCGGGCTCGCCACCGCCAGCGCTCTGATGACGAACGAGGACACCTGCCGCGAGGCGGAGGAGGCGCTGGACCGGGAAGAGGAGTGGGAGACCGACGGTGGGCGAGCCTCATCTGCGGCTGAGGACCCGCATCCGACCGGGCCCATGAGCTCCGCCCGAGGGATGTGAGGTCATGGAGATCGCCATCACCGTGTCTGTGATCATGGCCCTGATCATCATGGGAGTGCTGCTGATTCATCTGCTCAACGGCCAGCACGACCAGCGGATAGCAGCATTCCACTACGGCGACGCCCTGCCGGGAATCGGACGGCGGAGGCGGAAGAACCGACGGCCGGCAGAGCCTGCCGGAGCCCCGACGTCATCACCCGCCACTCACGATGAACACCGCGACGTGGCCGCGGAAGACACTCGACCTTCCCCTGACCGTGCCGGTGGGCGTGGCGCCAAGCGTCCGCCCACCGGCACATCGGCCCGATGAAAGAGGCCACCGTGAAGCCAACGCAACAGCCCCCCTCGGACGGGCGGGCCGAGGTGCGCATCGTCGCCGCGTCTCCCGAGGCCGCCCGTCGGGTCGCAGAGGCACTCCGTCAGTTCTTCGCCGCCACCGAACAGCGCAGCTACCCCGCCGGTAGCGACGGCGGAACCCGCCTCCACCTCACGGTGGACACCATGCACGCGGCAGAGCCGGCACAGCCTTGGCTGGTAGCCAGTCGTTCCTCCGCGCAGGACCGCACACAGACGGACGAAGTCTGAGGTAAGGACCCTCGTCGGCGCCCGGCAGGAGTGGGCAGCAATCATGGCAACACTCCATGAGCGGAAGAACTACCGCGAAGCGATCTGGAGGAACCTGTAGGAGGCCACAGAGGGCACACGCCTCCTTGGCACAGCTGCGCACCGACCTTCAGCTGCGCATCGACCCCACATGCCTGAGCAGGACCTGGCCGCAGCCTGTGCGTATCTCGCGGGCGACGGGCTCATCACGGTCGGCTGGACACAGAAACAGACCCGCACTGGGCACGCTGACGCACCACGGAATCCGCGAGGAACGCGGCTGACACGGCGCCGAGCCTTTCCGATCAAGGAACGTATTATCTGCAAAGTTCCTTATGTCAGATAAGCGGCATAGGCATATTATTGTGCATGGGTCGGCGCACTTCTCACGTGCGACCGGCCTGGATGAGCGGCCCCGGTGTGTAAACGCCGGGGCCGTTGCGCACGGTCGACACGACGGTATTGATCGAACGGATCCTGGCAGCAAGGCATCGAAGCCCAGCACACGGCTGCCCCGGGCGACCACTCGTTTGGAGACAGCCGGCGCGGCAGGCGAACGTGAAAGCAGGGCTGGTGACGTGAAAGGGCGCGGCTATGGTGGAGGGCGATCGGCAGCCCGGCAAGGACAGGGTGGACCGGTCGGAGGGGTTCGGTGAGCGGCTGTTGGGGGTGCTACTGGACCGGGCACACGAGATGCCGCCGCAGCTGATCGCCCCGCTGATCGCGGAAGAGGTGGCCCGGGTCGGTGGCCGGGACATCTCGATCCTCCTGCAGGACTATGCACAGCTCCTGCTCATGCCGCTGCCGGGCAAGGGGCTGAGCGTCGGTGAGCCTGAGCCGATCGGTGGTTCCCATGCCGGCACGGCATTCCTGAACGCGGCCCCTGTCGAGGTACCGCAGGCCGATGGCGTTCGGATGTATCTGCCATTGCTGGACGGTAGCGACCAGGTGGGAGTGTTGGTTCTCACCCTGGAGACCGTCGATGACGACGACCGGCGTCTGCTGCGCAGGCTCGCCGGGCTGATCGCCGACATGCTGGTCACCAAGCACAGCTACACCGACCAGTTCTTCCTCACCCGGCGCCGTGAACCCATGAGCGTGGCCGCGGAGATCCAGTGGTCTCTGCTCCCGCCGCTGGTGATGTCCGTCCCCCAAGTCGCGGTGGCCGGAATCCTGGAGCCCGCCTACAACGTCGCCGGCGACAGCTTCGACTACGCACTCAACGACGACATCCTGCACATGGCCGTACTCGATGCGATGGGCCACGGCCTCAACGCCGCCACGATGGCCACCGTAGCCATCGGCGCCTACCGCCACTCCAGACGGGCCGGTATCGGCCTGCCCGAGATCTATGCGTTCATGGACCGGGCCATCGCCGAGCAGTTCGGCCCCGAACACTTCGTCACCGCGCAGATGATGCGTCTGAACATCGCAACGGGCCACCTGCAGTGGGTCAACGCGGGTCACCCCGCACCACTGCTGATCCGCAACCACCAGGTCCTGCGCCGGCTGGACGCCCCCACCACCTTCCCGGTCGGCTTCGGCGGTGAGAAGCCCCAGGTCAGCGAGCAGATGCTTCTGCGCGGCGACCGGGTGCTGTGCTTCACCGACGGCCTGATCGAAGAGCACGAAGCCGGCGAAGAGGAGTTCGGCGAGGAACAGCTCATCCACTGGGTCAACCGCATCCAGCAGACCGGGGAGGGAGTGCGGGCGGTGGTGCGCTCGCTCTCCCACGCCCTGAAGGAGGAACGGGGCGGGAGCACCAGTGACGACGCGACCCTGTTCCTCGTCGAGTGGCGCGGGGGCGCCGCCGACCACCTCACCATCCTGGAGTGAGCCGATAGCCGCCCCATCGTCGAAGGAGCCGACGCGCGCAGGCCCGCGGTCCGAACGGTCAGAGCTCCGGAACCTGCGAGGCACACAGGCCGAACTCGCTGAACGATCGGGGCGAGGCAACACGTTCGTCGTGCCTGGTTTGTTCAGCGGTTCATGGACGGTGACCTGGAGCTCGGCGACTTGCCCGGTCCCGCGAACGCGTCGGCCGGCCCCCGGTGACAGTAGCCCCAGTCAGAGGTCGCCGCCCGGCCGCGCCACCAGACCTTTCCTGCCGCAGCTCGTTCGTGAGAGACGACAGCGTCCCCCGGGTCGCATGCCAAGGGACGCTGAGACGTAAGAAGATCAGTCCGCGATAGGGAGGTAGACGCGGTGGCCGGCCTCCGCGAACTCCTTCGACTTGGCGAGCATGCCCGCTTCAACGTCATCGTCACTGGTCATGGCGAGATCCGGGGCGAACCGCTCTGTGATGCTTCTGCTGATCTTCATCGAGCAGAACTTGAGACCGCACATCGAGCAGAAGTGCGCGGTCTTCGCCGACTCGGCCGGCAGCGTCTCGTCGTGGAACTCCCTGGCCGTGTCCGGGTCGAGGGCCAGATTGAAGTGGTCCTCCCGCCGGAACTCGAAGAGGGCGGCGAGGCATCGGTGCTCCATCCGTGTGGGCTACTACCCTTGACGGTACAGAGACCGCATGCGCCGTGTGGAGTGCTACAGGTGAGGAAGTACCCGGGAACGGAGCCAGTGGACCCCGTGTGGACCACGGACCCCGCGCAACGCCCCGGCCCGGTAGTCTGTAGCCCGCTCCGCAGCAGGTGAGGCGGGGCGTGGGTGGGTTGCCCGAGCGGCCTAAGGGAACGGTCTTGAAAACCGTCGTGGCGCGAGTCACCGTGGGTTCAAATCCCACACCCACCGCTTGCAGGTCAGAGGGCGCGGCTCCGGTTTCGGAGCCGCGCCCTCTGCGTTCACCTTGTCTCGTCCTGCGCCGACGGGACCGGCTGGTGGTGGTGGCTGAAGCGGTAGGGCAATCGCCGGCACGCCACGAGATGCCGGGACGGTTCCTGGCAGGCTGCGGTCAGCGGATGCCGCGGTTCGACGTGAGGCGGTCGGCGGAGGCGATCGTGGCGCGTGCCTCACGTTCAGTGAGGCCGGCCCGGACCGCCGCGTCGGTGAGGGCTTCCGTCAGGGAGTCGCCGAGGCCGTTCTCGTAAGCGCGGCATGCCGCCCAGAACAGTCGGGTGTTGCGCTGCCCCTCCTGCGCCGCGAGTACGAACTGGACGAGGCCGTGCCCTTGACCGTGGGGTGAACCGGCGACGGAACGCGTGCGCGCCGGGGGCGTGATCAGGCGCAGGAGCGCACGCGGGCACGGCGCCGGCGCGAGGTGGGCCGTACCAGGGGCGATGCGATACGCGCCACTTGCGGTGACCGAGCCGGGGCCGACGAGATATCCGCCCGTGCCGCGGACGTCTATGCCGGGGGCGAGCCGGCTCGCCGAGTTGGGGACGACGGTGTCGGGCGGCCCGGTCAGCCAGAGGTGACGACCGCCGCTCGGTGTGAGGACGGTGACCGTCTCCGGGATGGTGAACAGGTGGCGCAGCGCCAGGTGCTGCAGTTCCGCCATCGAGTCCGTCGAGGACTTGACGTCGAGATCGATGCCGATCAGGTGGTGCGGCGGACGACCGCAGGCGATGCCGTAGCCGGTGGCCCAGGGCGCGGCCGCGAAGAGGGCGCGTACAGCAGCGAGGTCGGCGGTGGCGTCGTGGACCCCATGGCCGGGGAGACCGCATTCGCCCCGGCACAGCACCGGTTGCGGGTCGCCGCGGTGGGGGGAGCGCAGGGCGGGGAGCTTCGTCGCGGACAGCGGGATGACGGGGAGCCCGCGCTCGGCGGCGGAGAGGGCGTGGGCGAGGGCCAGGGTGGCGGTCTGCCGGTCGGTGATGGCCATGGATCCATTTTCGTACAGACGTTCGAAGAAGGGAAGGTGGGAATATGGCGCAAAAGTTGCCGAATCGTATCGCCTCTTGCGGCACCCGCCTCTGAAGCGGCGGCGCCAATCGGTCGATCTTCGGGCATGGAGATGGTTTATCGACAAGTCATCACGCTTGCGAGCGAACCGCACCTACCGGGGCGATTGGTGGTGGATCGCGTGGGCAATTCTGATCTTGCGACGTCGTGATCGAGTCGGGAGCGGCAGGCCAACCGCCCCGGAATCCGAAGCACTTGTGCAGTTCCGGTACATGGAGGAAATGACATGGCAAGCATCCGTTCCGCCCGCGTTCTCGCCGTAGCGGCCGCCCTGCCTCTCACCGTCGCGCTCCTCGGCGGGGTGGCCCACGCCCACGGCGGCGGCTTCGGGGACGACGGGTCGAACGTGTCGGTGGCGACCATTGCAGGCAGCGGCGTCGAGGGCGCCAACTTCGGCGACTCGTCCACCACTCAACAGGTGGCGACCGGATGGGGGGCGAGCAATCGAAGCAATACCGCCGGCGCCGGCGGGCTGGGCTTCACGGTCATCGACCAGGACAACGTCACCGTGAATTTCTGGCCTCTTTGGTGACGGCCGGCCCGAGGGGAGCGTGAGCTGGGGGACGACGACCGTCTGGGCGGCGGCGCTTGGGGGCGCCGTCGTGCAGATGGGCTCGAGGTGGGGCGTGACGGCCCGAGGGCGTGGGGGCGTAGCCGGGCCGTCCGGCACATGACCTTGACAGAAGTAGAGAGCTGACGGACAGTCAGATCCAGTGGTTCACATGTATGCGGGAGACCGGCGGAGCGCAGGGAGGAGGCAGCGGGCCATCACGGGCCGCGCAGCTCAGCACCTCGGGGCGGGGGTAAGTGAGGTGCAGCCGGGGATCGTGGCGACGATGCGACTCGCGCGGAGGAGGGGGAGAGGTGACCGACGTTCTGTACGCACGGTTGAAGACGTACGAAGGGCGGGGCGCCACCCTCCCCGGCGTGGGCAAGGACCTGGTCAACGAGCCGATGATCAGGCATTGGTGCGAGGCGATGGGGGACAGGCACCCTGCCTACGCCGGGGCGGACGCCGTCGCTCCACCGGCGATGCTCCAGGCATGGACGATGGGCGGCCTGTCGGGACACACGGGCCGTAACGCGGCGCATGACGAGCTGTTCGAGCTGCTCGACGAGGCCGGTTGCACCTCGGTGGTGGCCACGGACTGCGAGCAGGAGTATCTGCGGCCGTTACGTCCGGGCGACCGAATCACCTTCGACTCGGTGATCGAGTCCGTTTCCGAGCGCAAGACGACAAAGCTGGGGACCGGCTACTTCATCACCACGCGGATGGACGTGCGGGCAGGAGGGGAGCCGGCAGGGAAACACCGCTTCCGGATCCTGAAGTACGCACCCAGGAACCGGAAACCGAAGGAAGGCCGGCCGCGTCCGGTGATCAATAGGGACAATGCCGGCTTCTGGGAGGGCGTGGCAGACCGCCGGCTGCTGATTCAGCGCTGCGGCGGATGCGGAAAGCCGCGGTTTCCCTGGTTGCCGGGATGCGGTGCCTGTGGCTCTCCGCACTGGGACACGCTGGATGCTTGCGGCTCGGGAAGCGTTTTCTCCTATGTGGTCATGCACCATCCGCCGTTTCCGGCGTTCGACCCGCCGTACGCAGTGGGGCTGATCGAGCTGGCCGAGGGTGTGCGGATGGTCAGCAACATCGTGGGTGTGCCGCCCGACAAGGTGCGCATCGGTATGCCGGTGGAGCTTGAGTTCCTCGGTGTGGGCGGGGAGTACGAGCTTCCGGTCTTCCGCGGCGTGCCGGGTGCGTCGGCCGAGACGGACTCCGCGAAGCAAGACGTATTTCCGGACATGGCCCCTGACCCGGCGGCCGGCCCCGGTCCGGCCCTCGCCCAAGACCACCGCCCGGCCCTCGCCCAAGACCACCGCCCCGTCGCCGACACAACCCCAGGCCCGGCTCCGCACCCCGCTCCCGCCTTGGCCACCCGCCCGGATCCGCCCGCCGCTCCGGCCTCCGCCACCCGCCCGGATACGCCCCCTGCCCTGCGGGTCGGCGTGGCCCTGCCTTCGCTGGTCGTTCCCGTCACCCGCACGTTGATCGTTGCCGGGGCCATCGCCTCACGCGACTTCCAGGATGTGCACCACGACGCGGAGATCGCCAAGGAGAAGGGGTCGCCGGACATCTTCATGAACATCCTGACGACCAACGGCCTGGTCGGCCGGTACATCACCGATTCCCTCGGGTGCCGCGCCGTCCTGCGGAAGGTGTCCATACGGCTCGGCGCCCCCAACCATCCCGGAGACACGATGGTGCTGAGCGGCACGATCGGCGCGTTCGACGGAGCGACCGCCGAAGTGCGGGTCGTCGGCGCCAACAGTCTCGGCAACCACGTCACCGGCACGGTGACGGTGACGATTCCGGAGGCCGCCGTATGAGCATTCGGGAGAAGGACGCGCTCGGCGGACGGGCGGCCGTCGTCGGTATCGGGGCGACGGAATTCTCGAAGAACTCCGGCCGCAGTGAGCTGAGGCTCGCCGCCGAGGCCGTGCGCGCCGCGCTGGACGACGCCGGCCTCTCGCCCGCTGATGTCGACGGCATGGTGACCTTCACGATGGACACCAACCCGGAGGTCACGGTCGCGCAGGCCGCCGGCATCGGTGAGCTCTCGTTCTTCTCGCGGGTCCATTACGGCGGCGGCGCGGCCTGCGCGACCGTGCAGCAGGCTGCACTGGCGGTTGCCGCGGGCATCGCGGAGGTCGTCGTCTGCTACCGGGCGTTCAACGAGCGTTCCGGACGGCGCTTCGGCTCCGGCGTGCAGCACAGGGAGCCGACCGCGGAAGGTGCCGCGCTCGGATGGAATCTCCCGTTCGGGCTGCTCACGCCCGCATCCTGGGTGGCGATGGCCGCTCAGCGCTATCTGTACGCCTACGGGCTGACGCCGGAGGCGTTCGGCCATGTCGCTGTCACCGGCCGCCGTCACGCGGCCACCAACCCGGCCGCGTACTTCTACGGCCGCCCCATCACCCTGGAGGATCACGCCGCGTCCCGCTGGACGGTCGAGCCGCTGCGGCTGCTGGACTGCTGCCAGGAGACCGACGGCGGCCAAGCGATCGTCGTCACCGGCCTCGAGCGCGCACGCGACCTGCGGCGGCCGCCGGCCGTGATTCTCGCCGCCGCCCAGGGCGCGGGCAGAGCCCAGGAGCAGATGACCAGCTTCTACCGCGACGACCTCACCGGCCTCCCCGAGATGGGCGTCGTCGCCCGGCAGTTGTGGCGGACCTCGGGGCTCGCCCCGAGGGACATCGACGTGGGGATCGTCTACGACCACTTCACGCCGTTCGTGCTCATGCAGCTCGAGGAGTTCGGCTTCTGCAAGCCCGGCGAGGGGGCCGCGTTCGTGGCCTCGGACGTCCTGCCGCTCAACACGCATGGAGGGCAACTGGGAGAGGCGTATCTGCACGGGATGAACGGCATCGCCGAGGCAGTCAGACAGCTTCGCGGCACGGCGGTGAACCAGATACCCGGTGCGGCCAGGGCTCTGGTCACCGCGGGCACTGGCGTGCCCACCTCAGGACTGGTTCTCGGGGCCGACGGTGAGTAGCCCCTGAGGGTGTCCTCCACCTTCAGGAGGTGCAGCCCGAGGCGCCCCTACAACCTGAGGGGGACAACGCTTCGGGACCTGGGGCCGATCCGCGACGGCGGGGTGCGCTCCTAGCGTTGAGCCATGACCACGCCAGTCTGTACGAGCGCTTCCAAGGCCGCCGCGCCGGTGCCGTCGTACACGCCCTACGCCTCGTTCTCTTCGTACGTGCAGGCGAGGGGACCCGTGCTGCTGCGCACCGCCCGCTCGCTGACGTCGAACGTGAGCGATGCGGAGGATCTGCTGCAGACGGCGCTGACCAAGACGTATGTCGCCTGGGAGCGGATCGAGGACCACCGGGCGCTCGACGGCTACGTCCGCCGGGCTCTGGTGAACACGCGGACGTCGCAGTGGCGCAAGCGCAAGGTGGACGAATTCGTCTGCGAAGAGCTGCCCGAGCCGGCGACGGTTCCACTCACCGACCCGGCCGAGCAGCAGGTGCTGCATGACGCGATGTGGCGCGCGGTGATGAAGCTGCCGGACCGCCAGCGAGCAATGGTCGTGCTCCGCTACTACGAGGACCTGAGCGAAGCGCAGACGGCGGAGGTGCTCGGGGTGTCGATCGGTACGGTCAAGAGTGCCGTGTCCCGGGCGCTGGGGAAGCTCCGCGAGGATCCGGAGCTGTCACCGGTCCGCTGACGACCGGTCCCTGACGACTCCCGTACGGCGGCACCCCCTCCGGCAGGCTCCCTCCCGCCTCCCCCGCCTCCCCCGCATCCGCCGCCTCCCGCGCCCCTGGCCGCCCGGCTCTGGCCGGTTCGTGTGCGCTGTTGTGCGGTGCTGCGCGGGGATGTACGACGATTCATTACCTCCGGGTAGTGACATACCGCGTGGTATGTGCGCAGAATCTTCCCACCTTTTCTGCCACGTAGCGCAACGCGCCCACCGGGAGGACGCCGTGCTGAGCACCATGCAGGACGTACCGCTGACTGTGACCCGCATCCTCCAGCATGGGATGACGATCCACGGGAAATCGCAGATCACCACTTGGACCGGGGAGCCCGAGCCGCAGCGGCGCAGTTTCGCGGAGGCAGGCCGACGGGCCACCCAGCTGGCCAACGCCCTGCGCGACGAACTCGGCATCGACGGTGACCAGAGAGTCGCCACCCTCATGTGGAACAACGCCGAGCATGTGGAGGCGTACTTCGCGATCCCCTCCATGGGCGCCGTCCTCCACACGCTCAACCTGCGGCTGCCCGCCGAGCAGCTGGTCTGGATCGTCAACCACGCCGCCGACCGCGCCGTGATCGTCAACGGCTCACTCCTGCCGCTGCTGGCGCCGCTGCTGCCGCATCTGCCGACGATCGAGCACATCGTCGTCTCCGGCCCGGGTGACCGTTCCCTCCTCGCCGACACGGAGGCACAGGTCCACGAGTACGAGGAGCTGATCGCCGGCCGCCCGACCACGTACGACTGGCCCGAGCTGGACGAGCGGGCCGCCGCGGCCATGTGCTACACCTCCGGCACGACGGGCGACCCCAAGGGCGTCGTCTACTCCCACCGCTCGATCTACCTGCACTCCATGCAGGTCAACATGGCCGAGTCGATGGGTCTGACCGACAAGGACACGACCCTGGTGGTCGTCCCGCAGTTCCATGTGAACGCCTGGGGACTCCCGCACGCGACGTTCATGACCGGCATCAACATGCTGATGCCGGACCGTTTCCTCCAGCCCGCCCCGCTCGCCGAGATGATCGAGCGGGAGAAGCCCCAGCACGCCGCTGCGGTCCCGACGATCTGGCAGGGCCTGCTCGCGGAGGTGACCGCCAACCCCCGCGACCTGAGCTCAATGACGCAGGTCACCATCGGCGGCGCCGCCTGTCCGCCGTCCCTCATGGAGGCGTACGACAAGCTCGGCGTCCGGCTCTGTCAGGCCTGGGGCATGACGGAGACCTCCCCGCTCGGCACCATGGCCCACCCGCCGGCCGGTCTGACCGCCGAGGAGGAGTGGCCGTACCGCGTTACGCAGGGCCGCTTCCCGGCCGGCGTCGAGGGGCGGCTGGTCGGCCCCGGCGGCGACATCCTGCCGTGGGACGGTGAGTCGGCCGGTGAGCTGGAGGTGCGCGGCGCCTGGATAGCGGGTGCGTACTACGGCGGTGCGGGCGGCGAGGACTTCCGGCCCGAGGACAAGTTCAGTGAGGACGGCTGGCTGAAGACCGGCGACGTCGGTGTGATCAGCCCTGACGGCTTCCTGACCCTGACCGACCGGGCCAAGGACGTCATCAAGTCGGGCGGCGAGTGGATCTCCAGCGTCGAGCTCGAGAACGCCCTCATGGCACACCCCGAGGTGGCGGAGGCGGCGGTCGTCGCCGTACCCGACGACAAGTGGGGCGAGCGGCCGCTGGCGACCGTGGTGCTGAAGGAAGGTTCGACCGCGGACTACGAGACGCTCAAGACGTTCCTCGCCGGCAAGATCGCCAAGTGGCAGCTTCCGGAGCGCTGGGCGGTGGTCCCGGCGGTGCCGAAGACCAGCGTCGGCAAGTTCGACAAGAAGGTCATCCGCCGGCAGTACGCGGACGGTGAGCTCGACGTCTCCGAGCTGTAGGAGATGGCGCTGCGGGCCACGGCGCTGTAGAAACGCGGCTCTGAAGAACTGTGCCGCGGGACGCGGGGCCGCAGGCCACGGAGCGGTAGGACACACGGCTGCGGAACACAGAGGTCCAGGCTCGGAGCCGTAGTCGCTCCGGCAGTGCGCGTACCAGCGGGAACAGAGGGGCCGGCGGTCGAGACCGCCGGCCCTTTCGCGTCGGTCGGCCCCGATTCAGTTGGTGCCGATCTTCGCCAGAAGGTCCACGATGCGCGCCTGGACCTCGTTGCTCGTCGAGCGTTCCGCGAGGAAGAGCACCGTCTCCCCCGAGGACAGCCGCGGCAGCTCCGCCGGATCGAGGCCTGCGGAGGTGTAGACGACCAGCGGGGTGCGGTTCAACTGGCCGCTCGCGCGCAGCCAGTCGATGATCCCGGCACGCCGGCGACGCACCTGCATCAGGTCCATCACCACCAGGTTCGGGCGCATCTGGGTGGCGAGGGTGACGGCGTCCGCGTCGGCGCCGGCCCGTGCCACCTGCATGCCGCGCCGCTCCAGCGTCGACGTCAGCGCGAGCGCGATCTCCTCGTGCTCCTCGATCAGCAGCACCCGCGACGGGTGCTGCTCACTGTCCCTGGGCGCCAGCGCCTTGAGCAGTACGGCGGGATCGGCGCCGTAGGCGGCCTCCCGCGTCGCCTGCCCCAGACCCGCCGTCACCAGCACCGGAACCTCGGCGGCCACGGCGGCCTGGCGCAGCGACTGCAGCGCGGTCCGGGTGATCGGCCCGGTGAGGGGGTCCACGAACAGGGCGGCCGGGAACGCCGCGATCTGCGCGTCGACCTCCTCACGCGAGTGCACTACGACGGGCCGGTAGCCGCGGTCGCTCAGCGCCTGCTGCGTGGAGACGTCGGGTGCCGGCCACACCAGCAGCCGACGGGGGTTGTCCAGCGGCTCCGGGGGCAGTTCGTCGTCGACGGGCTGCGGCTGCGGCTGGTTGGCGACCTCGACCGCGCCTCCGGGCCCGTCAAGCGGTTCCGGGCCCTCCGCGCCTTCGTCGGGTGCCCCTATCGCGTAGGACCGCCCCTCGGAGCGGTTGTCCGCGCGGTCGGCGGGGAGCCGGGGACCGTTCTGCGGTACGCCGGGAGGAACGGGGGCGGGCACCGGCGCCGCGGTGGGCTGCGGATGCGGCCGGGCGGCGAGTTCGGGCTGCTCGCTGTCGGGACGAGTGCCGAGCTTCCTGCGGCGGCCCGATCCGAGTGTCTGGTTCTGCTGCTGGGTGAGGTGCTGGGCGAACGGCACACCCTGGCCCAGGGTGCGCACGCTGAACGCGCGTCCCTGCGTGGAGTCGGCGGGTACCGGCTGCTCCTCGGGGAGGGGCTGGGCGACGCGCGCGACCGCAGGCCGAGGGGCCTGGGCCGACGGCAGCGCTCCGGCCTGCGGGGCGTTCCCCTCCTGGTCCCGCTGCCCCGCTTCGTCCTGCGGCTGAGCCGGTGCGACGGGCGGCAGGGGCAGCGATACGGAAGCGGTGTCGGACGCCTGCACGGGTGCGGCGAAGCCCTGGCCGGCCGACGGGTGCCCGACTGCGGCGGGCGGTTCGGCGGCGGAGACCCCGCCCGTGACGCCGGCCGAAGGACCGCCGACCGAAGGACCACCGACCGAAGGACCACCGACCGAAGGACCACCGGATGCAGCGCCTGAAGCGCCGTCGCCGGAAGGACCGTCGGCAGAGCCGCCGGGGAGTGCGGCTTCCTGCCCCCACCCGGCCTGACCGGCCGCCGTGGGCCCGGCCGGAATCTCACCGGGAACCGGGGCCTGCGGCGGTGGGGTCGGCTGCTCCTCGTTACGGGCACGCCTGCGCCCGGTCGGCGCCGGGTGCTGCTGCGGAGGCGTGTGGTGCGCGGTGTCCGGGGCCGCAGCCACGGCGTCGTGCCGCTCAGCTGCGGGGCCCTCGGGCCTGACCTCTTCGGCGGGGATCCGGTCCGCTTCCGCCGGCGGCAGGGCGAACGCGCTGCGCGGTGCCGCGCTCTCGGGCTCGGCCGGTGCCGCGGCCAGCGCGCGCCGGGCGCGCCGGCCGCTGGGCTGCGGCGCCTGGCGGGTCTGTTCGGCGCCCGCCGGGGAGGGCAGGCCGCTCTCGACGGCCCTCCGCGCGCGCCGCCCCGAGGGCGCCGTCTGCATGCCGTGGGGATCGACCGGTACACCTTGCGGCGGGACGGTCTGCCCGAGCGCCGCACGTCCGCCCGCGCCTTCGGCGGCGGTCACCACGGAGCCCTCCGCGGGCCGCACGGCCACGGCCGCGTTCTCGGCGGGGCTGGGGCGACCACGCCGCCGCCCGGTCCCCCCGCTGCCGCCCTGGCCCTCGGCCGGTCCCTCGACGCTGTTCCGGGCGGCTCCCTCACCCGTGTCCTGGGCAGGGATGAGCTCGGCGTCCGACTGCGCCGCCCGGCGCCTCCCGGTCGGCTGCGTCGCGGCCACCGGGTCCTCCATGGCCACCGGGCTCTCCAGGAAGGCGTCCGTGGAGGCCCGCCGAGCCCGTCGGCGTCCGCCGCCACCGGTGGTCGTGTTCGCCGAAGCCATGACCGGCCCGGACGGCTCGGACGACTGCTGCGCCGGCAGCGCGGGCAACTGGGCCGCGGCAGGGGCGGGCGGGGCGACGGTCCCCGCGCCCTCGCCCAGCGGCACCTCGAGCACGTATGCGCTGCCGCTCATCCCCGGCACCTCGTGCGTCTGCAGCACACCGCCGTGCGCCCGTACGATCCCGCGCACGATCGGCTCGTGCACCGGGTCGCCCCCGGCGAACGGCCCTCGCACCTCGATCCGGACGACGTCACCGCGCTGGGCGGCCGCGACGACGACGGTCGAGTCCACGTAGCCGCCACCGGGAGGGAGCTTGGCCTTGCCGGTCGAGTCGACACCCGCGACGTCCGCCACCAGATGCGCGAGCGCCGTGGCCAGCCGTGTCCCGTCGACCTCTGCCTCGATCGGCGGCGCGTGCACCGCGAACTGGGCGCGCCCGGGACCGATGAGCTCGATCGCGCCCTCGACACCCGCCGCGACGACCGCGTCGAGCAGGACGTTGGTCTTCGTCAGCTGCTCCGTGCCGGTGTCGAGGCGCTGGTAGCCGAGGACGTTGTCGACGAGCGTGGTCATCCGCGCGTAGCCGGCGGCCAGGTGGTGCAGGATCTGATTCGCTTCCGGCCACAGCTGTCCGGCAGGGTCGGCAGCCAGCGTGCCCAGTTCGGTGCGCAGTTCCTCCAGGGGGCCGCGCAGCGACTCCCCGAGCACCGCGGTCAGCTGTGCGTGCCGGGCGGCCAGCTCCGAGTACCGCTCGGAGCCCGCTTCCAGCTCGGCCGTGTAGCGGTCGGCCTTGTCAGCGAGCTCGGCCTCGTACCGCTCGACCTTGTCCGCCAGCTCGGCCTCGTAGCGCTCGGTGGTGGCGGCCAGTTCCGCCGTGAGCCGCTCCGTCGTCTCCGCCAGCTCGGCGGCGTGCTTCTCGGCCTGCTCCTCGTAAGGCCGCCGGTCGGTGAACGTCATCACCGCGCCCACCAGCTGGTCCCCGTCGCGCACCGGTGCCGTCGTCAGGTCGACAGCGACCTTGGAGCCGTTCTTGGCCCACAGAACCTGGCCGCGCACCCGGTGCTTGCGCCCGGACTTGAGGGTGTCGGCGAGCGGCGACTCCTCGTACGGGAACGGCTCGCCGTCCGCGCGTGAGTGCACGATCAGCGGGTGCAGCTCCTGGCCGCCGAGGTCGCTGGCGCGGAACCCGAGGATCTGGGCGGCGGCCGGGTTGACCAGCACGACCCGTCCGTCGGTGTCGGTGCCCACGACGCCCTCGGAGGCCGCCCGGAGGATCATCTCCGTCTGCCGCTGCGAACGCGCCAGCTCCGCCTCGGTGTCGACGGTGCCCGACAGATCGCGGACGACGAGCATCAGCAGCTCGTCGCCGGTGTACGCGTTGAAGGAGTCGTACGCCTCGCGCCCGTCCTCCAGGCTCGCGCTGGTCACCTCGACGGGGAACTCGCCGCCGTCCGTACGCCGCGCGATCATGCGGGTGGGCTTGGTACGTCCCCGCCGGTCCGCGGCGTCGGGCCGGCGCATCGACCCGGGGATCAGCCGCGAGTCGAACTGGGGCAGCAGATCGAGGAGACCCCGTCCGACCAGAGCGGTCCCCGGGGTCTCGAAAAGCTCCAGGGCGATGGTGTTGGCGTTGACGACCGTGCCGTTGGCATTGACGAGCACGAGCCCGTCCGGAAGGGCGTCGAGTATGGCTGCGAGGCGAGCAGCGCCTCGGGATGGCCTGCTGCTCACGACGACGGTTCCTCCCTGACCTACTGCGTATTGCGGACGGCCGCTCCCATAGTGCCCCTCGGGCCTCGGCCTGTCACTGAAGGGAGTCTAAGGGCACCGGCCGGGGCCCGGACGGCGGATGAGGGGGAGCTCTCACCAAGGTTGTGTGCACATGACGTACGCCGTCGGCCTATGACCTGGTGTTCGGCAGCACCGGCTCGAGTGTCTGCCACCGCGAGATCTCGCAGCCGTTGCTCCGGTCGAAGGTGGCGTCCACCTGTCGCCCCTGCCAGGTACCGGTGACCCGCGCCGTGGCCGGCCCGCCGAACTGCTGGGTGCACATCTGGTCCGCGGCCACCGGGGCGAACGGGTCCTGCTGCTCCCGCGCGAACTCCTCGAGGCGGCTGCAGGCCGACTCGGCGGAGGGGTGGGTCCCGCCGGCCGGTCGGCACTCGAGCTCGTACCTGCCGTCCGTCCGGGTGTTCCCGGTCGCGGAGACGATCACTGTCAGCCGATCGGGCTGCTCGGGGGCGGGTCTCTTCAGCAGCGGCAGGGGCAGCGGTGGCGGCGAGAGTACGACCGCCCCGGCGGCGGGCACGGCCGCGGCCAGGGCGGCGACGGACGCGGTTGCGGTGAGGACAAGGCGGCGCAGCATGGGGCCTCCTGAAGATTCACGGGTACGGCCGGGGGCCAGGACAGGCCCCGGCATGTCTAACGCTGCTCACGCCCCGGCGTTGCGCAACCGCAAGCACTTTGCCCTTCGGGCCCAGGGGCTAGTACCGTGGACGGCGATTGGTGACACGCCCCTGGGCTGTGTCATCATCTGCACGCACCACTCGCGCCCGCGTGAGTGTGCTGGAGGCGTCGCCTAGTCCGGTCTATGGCGCCGCACTGCTAATGCGGTTTGGGTCTTAAAGCCCATCGAGGGTTCAAATCCCTCCGCCTCCGCCAGTTGATCATCGAAGCCCCGGCCACACGGCCGGGGCTTCGGTCGTTCCTTGGGTCGGCTCGCACGGACAGGGCGCCGGTCGTCCCGGTGGTCGGCCGGCACGGCACGGGGCCTGGCTCGCCCCGTGGGCCGTGTGCGTACACCCGTTCAGGTGTTTTAGCAGGTCAGGCGTGGTGCGGTTAATGGATTTCGCGTCGCGGCGCAGGTCATGTAATGTTGTTCCCGCAACGCCGACCAGGCAGAAAAGCCCGGGAAGCACAAGCACTCGTAGCTTAACGGATAGAGCATCTGACTACGGATCAGAAGGTTGCAGGTTCGAATCCTGCCGAGTGCACAGCAGGCGAGAGGCCCCGGACGACAAGTCCGGGGCCTCTCGCGTTGGGGCGTGCAGCAGCGAACTGCAGCGACCGCGCCGACTGCTGTCGGCCGGTCCGGCTCATCGAGTCGCCGGCCTGCCGATCGCGGCCCGTACGGCTTCCCCGCTCGTTTCGGCCCAGACCTCCGTCGTCATGCGATCTGCGAGTGCCGAGGGATGCGCTGTGCCACCTCCGGGTGGAACTTGACGGCGACCGGAAGCGAACCGTGCCGGGTGTTCCGGAGCGGGGTGCGATCAGCATCGGCCCCGCATCCGGATCGGGCGCCGATGCCGGCGACAGGTCTCTGCCGCGGATGAACGGGGTGCGACCGCGGACGACGGGGGAGACGCATTTGGCGTGGTCAGCCCTGATGCGCTTGAGTATCCACTTAAATGGGTAATGGTCGCGGGGAGTTGACGTTGAATAAGGCAGCACGGGGGATCACGGCCGGAGTGGTGCTGATGGCCGTACTGACGGCATGTGGTGGTTCGGACGACGGTCTGGATGCCTTCCGTGGGGACGGGGACAAGCCCCCGGTCACGCTGACGCCGGACATGGTCCGCACCGCCCTCCCCAGCAAGGCGAGCGCCCCCAAGGGCTTCGAGGGCGACGACATCGAGGTCGAGGTCGGCGACGAGGCGGTCGAGGCGTGCACCGACTCGACCGAGTCCAACTGCGGCGGGCTGATCAGCATGGGCGCCACCGACTTCGACACGGACGACAGAGACCGGGGCGACAGCTCCGACTACGACGGTGAGGTCGACTTCGGCATCCTGGCCTTCCAGAGCCCGGACGACGCCAGTGCCACGTACAAGGCCCTGGTCACCGAGGAGCGCGGCAAGGCGGAGGAGGACGGAAAGAAGGTGAAGCCGTTGGAGATCGACGCGGGCGCCGAGGAGACCGAGGCCTTCGAGGATGCCGACGGCGAGACCTTGGTCATGATGCGGATCGGCAGCGTCGTCGCCGTGGTGAGCGGCGACGGCACCTTCGTGGAGAAGCCGAACTACAACGACCTCGCGAAGCTCCAGATCGACCGGCTGAAGAAGACCGCCCAGGGCATGAACCCCGACGCGTGATCCGCTGAGCCCGCGGGCCCCGGCCCGGCCGGGTATGCGGCCACAGGCCCCGTGTCGGTAGCACTCGCGGGCTGTTGCGTCGCACGGTCACGTGTCACCGGCTGTCGATAGGGTCGTCACCGGGCCCTGAATCGGACGGCGCGCACGCCTGTGGTTTCGAGAAGATCGCAGGTTCACATCCTGCCGGGTGCGCAGCAGGCGAGAGGCCTCCGGAGAGATCCGGGGGCCTTTCGCGTGGGTGGTGCGAGCGGTGGCCGTCGTACAGGGGAGGCGGGAGCCACCGGCGTTCGCCCTATGGAGGTGGGTATGGGCTGGCGGTGTGCCGGGCTCGGCTGGCCGAGTGGTGCCCGGGTGTGCGTGCTGAGATGGGAGGGCGGCCGGGTCAGTCCGCTCGTCATCGGCAAGGGCCTCGGCTTCCGGGCGGAGGGCGTCCGCCGCTGTGTCGGTGCGCGGGGGAACGCGTGCCCCATGGCCGCCGTGGTGTCCGGCAGGGCGACCCAGGCGCGGTGCCCGGACTGCGCGCGGCTGGACCGGGCGCATTCGGTCGCCGCCGACGCCGTGCCCGACGACCCCCGCACGTACCGGGTGTACCTGGCCTGGTTCGGGCCGGGCATGGTGAAGGTCGGGATCACGGCGGAGGAACGCGGCCCGGCGCGGTTGCTCGAGCAGGGGGCCGTGGTGTTC
Source organism: Streptomyces sp. WAC00040 (assembly GCF_056835925.1). Lineage (NCBI taxonomy): Bacteria > Bacillati > Actinomycetota > Actinomycetes > Kitasatosporales > Streptomycetaceae > Streptomyces > Streptomyces sp. WAC00040. The sequence continues at coordinate 1,572,826 of NZ_JAKQZE010000001.1, read as the reverse complement.
GCCTGGCTGGGGCGGGGCCCGCTGATGGCGGCGCGGCGCACGGAGGAACTGCTGCGGGCGGCGCTGGGTGTGCCGGACCGGATCGCGTACGCGCGCAAGCGTGCCGTGCGGGCGGCGTTGCCGGGGCCGGACGAGCGGGTCGCGGAAGTGGCCGCACTGCACCGGCGGGCGCTGGCACTACCGGGGTGGGCGGAGTCCCTGGAGCCGATCGCGTTCGAGGCGGTGGACCACGTCGGTGTGTTCGGGCTCGAAGGTCTGCCCGCCGCCGACGCGGTGGTGCGCGAACTGGTGGGCGGCGGGGCGGTCGCGGGACGGTTGATCGCCGTGGCCGGGCCGGATCTGCATCTGCGGACGGCGAGGGACGGGATCGTCGTGGTCGACACCCGGCTGATGACCGGCTGGGACCTGGTCGGTGCCGGGGAGGGCGAGGCGCTGAGTGTGCCCACCGTCGGCGTGCGGGGGGACGGCGTGCAGGACGGCCTCTTCTGACGGAGCGGGACGGGACTGCCACGACGTCCGCGGATCCGGGCCGGCGGAAGCTGGTCGGATCCCGTCGGATCCCGTCGGATCTCTTCGAGTCTCTGCGGTGATCGATCTGGACGCCGGCCCGACCGGGGACGGAAGGTGGCTGCCATGAGCATCGAATCCGCAAAGGACGCGGCGGCTGAGGTACGGCGGTTCTGGTATGGGCTGGGGCTGCCGGGACTCGTGGACGTGCACACGCATTTCATGCCGGAGCCCGTACTGCGGAAAGTGTGGGCCTACTTCGACGCCGTCGGCCCGATGACCGGCATGGAGTGGCCGATCACCTATCGGCACGAGGAGGAGGAACGGGTCGCGCTGCTGCGGGAGTTCGGCGTGCGGGCCTTCACCTCGATGCTCTATCCGCACAAGCCTGGGATGGCGGCCTGGCTCAATGGCTGGGCGGCCGACTTCGCCGCGAGGACGCCGGACTGCGTGCACACCGCGACGTTCTTTCCCGAGGAGGGCGTGGACCGTTATGTGCGGGAGGCGGTCGACGGCGGGGCGCGGATCTTCAAGTCCCATCTGCAGGTGGGGGCGTACGACCCGGGTGACCCGCTGCTGGATCCGGTCTGGGGGCTGCTCGTGGAGGCGCGGGTGCCCGTCGTGATGCACTGCGGCTCCGGTCCCGCCCCCGGTAAGCACACCGGGCCTGAGCCGGTAGGGCGGCTGCTGGCGCGCCATCCCCGGCTGCGGCTGGTGGTGGCGCACATGGGTATGCCCGAGTACGGCGACTTCCTGGACCTGGCCGAGCGCTACGGGGAGGTCCGGCTGGACACGACGATGGCGTTCACGGATTTCAGCGAGGCCTTCGCGCCCTTCCCGGAGGGGGAACGGGCGCGGCTGGCGGACCTGGGGGACCGGATCGTGCTGGGTACGGACTTCCCGAACATCCCGTATCCGTATGCGCACCAGCTGCTGGCGCTGGAGCGGCTCGGGCTCGGCGACGACTGGCTGCGTGCCGTCTGCCACGACAACGGTGCCCGGCTGCTGGGTGCCTAGAGCATGTGCAGGGGCCTGCCGATGCCCTCCTCGACATCGGCAGGCCCCTGAGTCGGCCTGGAGGCGTGGACCTGTCAGAAGGTCAGGCTCCAGGAGTCGATGTAACCGGTGTCACCGCTGTACATGTCGGTGACGCGCAGCTTCCAGGTGCCGCTCGCAGCGACGCCGGAGGCGTCGACCGTGTAGGTGGTGAGGACGTTGTCCGCGCTGTCGTTGGAGGTGTTCTGCAGCACTGCGGAGGCGCCGCTCGGGGCGACGATCTCGATCTTGAGGTCACCGCGGTAGGTGTGCTTGATGTCCACGGCGATCTTGAGGGCGGCCGGCGCGTTGCCGCTGATGCCGGTCACCGCGAGGGAGGAGGTGACCGGGGTGTTGGTGTCCGGGATGCTCACGTTGGCGGCGTTGGTGAACACGCTGCCGGTGGGCGGCTGCGGGGCGGTGCCGCCGGACGCGCCGAGGGTGCGGGCGGCGTCGGCGAGACCCGCGCCGCAGCCGCCGGAGCAGGTGCCGGGCAGCGTGCGGGCGTTGCTCCTGATCGAGCTCTCGACCTGGGCCGGCGTGACGGACGGGTTGGCCTGGTACATCAGCGCGGCGAGGCCGGCGATGTGCGGGGCGGCCATGCTGGTGCCCTGGTACGCCTTGTAGTTCTCGGTGCTCGGGCTGCGGGTGCCGCTGTTCAGCGTGGACCAGATGCCGTTGGCGGAGCTCACCGCGGTCTCGCCGCCGGGGGCGGTGATGTCGACGATGGTGCCGTAGTTCGAGTAGGAGGCGCGGTTGCCCTCACGGTCGGACGCGGCGACGGTGATGACGTTGCCGCAGTTCGCCGGGTTGAAGTTGGCCGCGTTGGCGTTGCTGTTGCCGGCCGCCACCACGACGGTGGTGCCGCGGTTCACGGCGGCGTTGATGGCGCTCTGGGTGCCGGAGTCGCAGGCCCCGCTGCCGCCGAGGCTCATGTTGATGACATCGGCGGGGTTCGGGTTGTTCGGTACGCCCGAGACGGTGCCGCCGGAGGCCCAGGTGATGGAGTCCATGATGTCGGCCGTCGTGCCGCCGCACTTGCCGAGCACGCGGACCGGCTGGATGGTCGCGTTGTACGCGATGCCGGCGATGCCCTTGCTGTTGTTCGTGGTGGCGGCGATGGTGCCCGCGACGTGGGTGCCGTGCCAGGAGCTGGTGGTGTCGCGCTCGGGGTAGTTGTTGCCGCACTCGCCCTGCAGCATCCAGTCGCCCGGGTCGGCGGCGTTGCTGTCGCGGCCGCCGCCGTCGTTCGCCATGAACGGGTCGGAGATGAAGTCGTAGCCCGCGATCACGTTGCCGGCGAGATCGGAGTGGGCGACGTAGCCGGTGTCGATGACGGCGACCTTGACGCCCTCGCCCGTGGCCTTGTCCCAGGCGCCCGGGACGTTCATGCCGGCGGCCGACTCGAACAGGTCCCACTGACGCTGGTACTCGGTGTCGTTCGGGTTCACGGCCGCGGCGTACACCCGGCGGTCGGGGACTACGTAGGCGACGTCCGGGTCGGCGCGGAAGGCGGCCATCACATCGTCGGCGTCCTTCTTGTCGAGCTCTCCGCCGAGGTCGACCAGGGCGGCTCCGGTGCCCAGACGGCGGTCGAAGTCGAGGGACTCGCCGGCCTTCTTGCCCTTGGCCTCGGCGTCTTTGGCGGCCGCGGAGTCGGAGTTGGCCTCTGTGGTCATCGACTTGTAGCCGACGATGAGGCGTTCGACGGGGGCCTGGCCGGCCGGGGCCGGGGCCGAGGGTGCGGGGGCGGCGTCCGGGGCAGCGGTGGGCGCGGCGACCGAGGTGGCCGTGCCGACGCAGAGCATCGCGGTGGCGGTTGCCGCGAGAAGGGACGTGCGTATGAGTCTTGGACCGTTCAAGGCGTTGCCTTTCGAGGGTTCGACCCGGCAGCACGAACCAAGGCATACCTGGTTCAGTGCATGACAAGCCGGGGGTTCCTGTCGCCGCTGACAGGGTGCAGGGGGTTGTGAGAGGGCGGCCGTCCGAGCGGGCAGCGAAGGGAGCCCCGTCGAGCGCCAGTGGATTGGGGTGCGCTCGTGTCCGGATGCCGGGGACGCACGGTGCGGGCGACGTCGGCTGGGTGGGCCGAGAACACCCGTACACGGCCCCCTTCAGCCGCTCGTGTCACCGGACGGTCGGACGCGCTGACAGCTCCCCCGCTGTGGATGCGCGTTCGACCGGCCGATGGGCATGGAACCTACGGCTGAGAATGCACACTCGCCTATCCGGGGGGGTGCCGCTACGGATACCTGATTAACCCCTGGTCTTCAGCTGAACGGTCCGATTAGTCACTGTTTACGGTGGCGTTCGGGGTCTCCGGCAGAACGGCCGTGTCGATGATTTTGGCGAGATGTTGCCGCGATGTGGTGCCGAGTTTGCGCATCGCCCGTGCGACGTGCTGCTCCACCGTGCGCGGAGAGAGATGCAGCGTCGTCGCGATCTCCCGGTTCGTCAGCCCGGTCCCCGCCAGCTCGGCGACCTCGCGCTCACGTGGCGAGAGGCGGTCGCCGTACGAGGGCCTGCCCGGCGGGCGCGTCTCCTTGGCGGGCTGGTACGAACGGAGCAGGGCACGGGCACGAGCGGCGTCCCACACGGCACCGAGGTCGGTGAACTGCCGTGTGCAGGAGGTCAGGTCCGCGACGGCCTGTTCGTGGCGCGCCTTTCGTGCGGCGCACCCGGCGTCCGTCTCGCTCACGGGCCATCCGTCCACCGCGTCGTCGGCTTCCGCTGGGCCGTCGGCCTCCCGCACAGCCGTCCGGGTCGGTTCGGCGCCCGCCGCCAGGGCACAGCGGCCCGCAGCTTCCGTGGTCAGCGCCTGGGCGTACGGGCTGGGCAGCGACACGTACGCGGCGGCCGCCGCCCGGTAGAGCGGGACGGCATCGGAAAACCGGCCCTCGGCCTCGGCCAGCGCGGCGAGGCTCCAGCTGCCCGCGGCCTCGGCCCCGGGGGCGTCACGGCCTTCGAGCCCTGCGGTGTATTCGGCGATCACCTCCCGTGCCGCTTCCGGGTCGCCCGATCGGGCGAGTGCCTCGACGGCCCAGGGCGCCAGGTCCGCCGCCCACACCCAGATCCCTTTCCGGCGTGCCCTCGCCCACGCCTCACGCGCCTCCTGTGCCGCGGAGGGCAGTTCCTGGCGGGCCAGGGCGAGCCGGATCAGGGCTCCCGAGGTGGCGGCGGCGAGCGGCGGCGCGGCCTCGTCCCGTGGCGCGGCGTTCGCGCCGGACAGCCACGACAGTGCCGCATCCCACTCGCCCTGGGCCAGCGCGAGGAGCCCACGCACCAGGCGGGCGTCCGCGCTGATCACCGGCATCGCGGCTGTGGAGGCGACGAAGCTCTCGCACCTGTCGGCCAGGCCGGCCCAGCGTCCGGTGACCCACTCGAGCCGCAGCCGGGTCCCGAGCGCCGTGTGCTCGGTGTAGGGCGCGCCGCTCTTGCCGGCCAGTTCGAAGCCCTCGGTGAGCAGGTCCTGTGCCCGCCCCGGGTGGCCGAGCCACAGAGCGGCGTCGGCGGCGTTGCACAGACCGCGGGCCGCGTGCAGCCGCGACCGGGGGTCGGGGCTGTCCGTGGGCAGCTCCGTGACGAGATCCCAGGCCTGCGGGTCGCCGCAACTCATGGCCAGGCCGACGCGGTTGGCGGCGACGGCCGAGCGGGCGGCTTCGTCGCCACTGTCCTCCGCGGTCCTGGCCGCGTCCTCCAGCCACCCCTGGTGGACCTCGAGCGAGGAACTGGGCCAGTGGGGCATGACCAGCGCGGACATCGCCCGCGCCGACAGGTCGGGCCGGGCCTCGCGCAGTTCGGCGGCGGCCCGCTCCAATTCGTGCCAGCCCTTGTCGCTCATACCGACCTGGTTGCACAGCAGCAGCCCCAGGTCGAGCCGGAGTTCGCCCCGCACGGCTGCGGGGAGGGCGGCGTCCTCGACGATCTGGGTCAGCACCTGGACGGTCTGGTCGGAGCGCAGTCCGACGACCGCGCTGCGGGCCAGGATCGGGGCCAGCCGGGCGCGGGTCTGCGGCGGTACGGCCGGGTCGGCGAGGGTCTGCTCCAGCAGGCCGATGGCCTCCTGGTGCCGCTCCGACTCCGCCGCCTCCCGCGCGGCCTGTTCGACGGCGCGCAGCCAGCCGCGTATCCGGCCGCCGGCTCTGTGGTGCCTTGCCAGTGCCGCCCAGGGCACGGGCTGCCGGTGCGCCAGTACGGAGGCCGCCCGCCCGTGCAGTTCCTGCCGTACGGGCCCCGGCAAGGACCCGTGCACGGCGACGGCCGCGAGCGGGACGGGCAGCCCGTAGCGGCCCTCCCCCGATTCCGTCAGTGCGGCGCCGGCGAGCGCGCTGAGCAGCGCCTCCCTGCCGAGGGCCGGTCCCAGCCCCGACACGGCGACGAGTTCGTCGCGGTTCACCGGCTCGCCCAGTACGGCGGCGGCCCACACGACGGGCCGGTGTTCCGGCGGCAGGGCGGCCGTCCGGCCGATACTCAGGTCGGCCAGCCGTACGGGCACGCCCGCGGCGTCCACGTCGGTGGCCGTGCACCGCTGACGGGTGCTGTCGCGCAGCACCGCGAGCAGGTCGACGACGACCTGAGCGACTCCGCCGGAACGTTCGTGCAGCCGCGTCACCGCCTCCGCCGTGCAGCGTTCACCGAGGGCCGCCGTCGCGGCCTGCCGGACCTCCGCCTCCGTCCACGGCCGTATTCGGTGCCGCAGGACGGCCAGAGCGGACGGGTAGCGGGGCGGCGGGGCCCCAAGGGGCAGGCCGGGTGCGGCCAGTTCCTCGGGACGGTAGGCGATCACCGCGGCCAGTCCCGGCCGCGGCTGCTCCAGGAGCCGGTGGAGCCTGCGCAGTTCCTCCCGGTCCGCGCGGTGCACGTCGTCCACGATCAGCAGGAGGGGCAGGTCTCCGGCCAGCTCGGTGGGCTGCGGCACGGTCCCGGCCTCGCCGGGCGTCCACCGCAGGCAGGCCGCTCCTGTGCCCTCGGCGAGTCCGGCCAGCTCTTCTGCGAGGCGGCTCTTGCCCGTACCGGCGGGGCCCTCCAGCAGCAGGAGGACGGGCGCGGCGCTGTTCCCGGCGAGTGTCCGCCGCAGCCGTAGCCGCCAGAAGGATTCGTGTGCCGTGCCCACGCCGACCGCCTTCAGACTTCCGGTTCCGCTCCCTGGGCGACCCCGGATGTTTCCGTTGACTCAGCCGCACCTTCTCAGGGAATTCACAGGTTCGGGAAAGAAGCCTCTCAGGGCAATGTCACAGCCTGATGAACATGACGACGACCTCGCCCCAGGGGCGCACCGAAATGCTCAGGCCGGACGGCAGCCCCGTGCGGGTGCTCGTCGTGGACGACGAGGCGCCGCTCAGCGAACTGCTGTCGATGGCCCTGCGCTACGAGGGCTGGGAGGTGCGCAGCGCCGGCGACGGCGCGGGTGCGGTGCGCACGGTGCGGGAGTTCCGTCCGGACGCCGTGGTGCTCGACATCATGCTGCCGGACGTGGACGGGCTCGCCGTCCTCGGTCGGCTGCGGCGTGAGGTGCCGGACGTGCCCGTCCTGTTCCTGACGGCACGGGACGCCGTCGAGGACCGGATCGCGGGCCTCACGGCGGGCGGGGACGACTACGTGACCAAGCCGTTCTCGCTGGAGGAGGTCGTGGCACGGCTGCGCGGCCTGATCCGGCGGTCCGGCACGGCGGCGGTGCGCAGCGAGTCGCTGCTCGCGGTGGGGGACCTGACGCTCGACGAGGACAGCCACGAGGTGACCCGCGGCGGGCAGTCGATCCACCTGACAGCGACGGAGTTCGAGCTGCTGCGCTATCTGATGCGCAATCCTCGCCGTGTGCTGAGCAAGGCGCAGATCCTGGACCGGGTGTGGAGCTACGACTTCGGGGGACAGGCCAACGTCGTCGAGCTCTACATCTCCTATCTGCGGCGGAAGATCGACGCGGGCCGCCCGCCGATGATCCACACACGGCGCGGCGCGGGATATCTGATCAAGCCCGGTGCGTGAGGTGACACCGCGGCGGCCGTGGTCGCTGCGGGCACGGCTGGTGGTCTCGGCGGTGCTGCTGATCGCCGTGGTGGGGACGGTGATCGGCACGGTCACCACCATCGCGTTCCGCACCTATCTGTACGGTCAGCTGGACGCCCGGCTGGCGGCTGTGGCGATGCGGGCGTCGGGGCCGTCGGCTGCGGAGGCGAAGCGGCCGCCGGACATGCCGCGCATGGGGCCGCTGGACTTCGTGACCGGCGGCGGCACACCCGTCGGGACGGTGGGCGCGGTCGTCGAGGACGACGGCGCCGTGATCCGGGCCGTGGCGAGCACCCAGGTGGAGCCTTCGGGGCCGGAACCTACCGAGAGCGTGCTCGACGCGGCGCAGACCGAGGCGCTGGCCGCCGTGGTGCGCGACGGGAAGCCGCACACCGTGGACCTGCCGGGAATTGGCGGGTACCGGGTGACCTGTGCCGACGGTGTGCGCGGCACCTACCTCGTCGGCATCCCGACCGAGGACGTGCAGGACGCTCTCGGGACGCTGGTGCTGGTCGAGGTGTGCGTCACAGGGGCCGGGCTGGCCGCCGCCGGGATCGCGGGCGCCGGCATGGTCGGGATGGCCCTGCGTCCGCTGCGGCGGGTCGCCGCGACCGCGAGGCGGGTGTCGGAACTGCCGTTGCACAGCGGCGAGGTGGCCCTGCACGAGCGGGTGCCCGAAGCGGAGGCGGATCCGCGGACCGAGGTCGGACAGGTGGGGGCGGCGCTGAACCGCTTGCTCGGTCACGTCGGTGCGGCGCTGGTGGCACGGCAGCAGAGCGAGACACGGGTACGGCAGTTCGTCGCGGACGCCAGTCATGAGCTGCGCACGCCGCTGGCGTCGATCCGCGGGTACGCCGAACTGACGCGACGGGGCGGGGAGGGGCCCGCGGCAGGCCCTGACACGCGGCACGCGCTGGGCCGTATCGAGGCCGAGGCGACGCGTATGACGGGACTGGTGGAGGATCTGCTGCTGCTGGCCCGGTTGGATGCCGGACGGCCGCTCTGCGTGGAGAGCACCGATCTCTCACCGCTGGTCGTGGACGCGGTCGCGGACGCGAGGGCAGCGGGACCCGGCCATGTGTGGCGCCTGGAACTGCCGTCGCGGCCGGCGGCGGTACGGGGCGACGCGCCCCGGCTCCAGCAGGTCCTGGTCAACCTCCTCGCCAACGCCCGCACCCACACGCCGCCGGGCACCACCGTCACGGCGCGCGTGCGCCTCATTGGGCCGTGCGTCGCACCGGCGCGCGGCCGGGCATCGGCGTCCGCCGCTCCTCCGGCGTCCGGCCAGGCTCCGGCCGTCGTGCTCGAGGTCGAGGACGATGGGCCCGGCATCCCAGAAGGCCTGCTGCCGCGCATTTTCGAGCGCTTCGCCCGAGGCGACGCCTCCCGGTCGCGCCAGGCCGGCAGCACCGGACTCGGACTCGCCATCGTGCATGCCGTCGTCGCCGCCCACGACGGTGCCGTGACCGTGCGGTCGGCGCCGGGCCGCACCGTGTTCGCGGTCACGCTGCCCGCCGCGCCGGACGCGCCCGAACCGCCCCCGGTCCGGACGCGCCCGAGCCTGCCCTCCGCCCTGCCGTCCGGCCCGCCGCCGCCGGCTCACAGACGGACCACAGGCTGATCACACGGCCGTGACAGCGGGCCCTTCGAGGGTCGTCGGTATGCGAACCGACACCCCATGGGAAACCCTGCCGGCCCGCGAGCATCTGCTCGCCGGCGCGGCCGATCCACCCGTACTCGACGTGGTGATCCCCGTCTTCAACGAGGAGGCCGATCTCGAACGGTGCGTGGTGCGGCTGCACAAGCACCTCACGGAGACGTTCCCGTACGGCTTCCGGATCACCGTCGCCGACAACGCGAGCACCGACCGGACGCCCGAGATCGCCGCCCGCCTGGAGGCCGGTATCGCCGAGGTGCGGGCGTGCCGGCTGGAGGAGAAGGGACGGGGCCGGGCGCTGCGCACGGTGTGGACGCACTCGGACGCGCCCGTGCTCGCCTACATGGACGTCGACCTGTCCACCGACCTGAACGCCCTCCTTCCGCTCGTCGCGCCGTTGATCTCCGGCCATTCGGACCTGGCGATCGGCTCCCGCCTGGCGCGGAGCTCCCGCGTGGTGCGCGGCCCCGAGCGGGAGTTCGTCTCGCGCGCCTACAACCTGATCCTCAAGTCGTCGCTGGCGGCGCGCTTCTCCGACGCGCAGTGCGGGTTCAAGGCCGTCCGGCGGGACGTGGCGCAGCGGCTGCTGCCGATGGTCGAGGACACCGGATGGTTCTTCGACACCGAGCTGCTGGTGCTGGCGGAACGGGCCGGTCTGCGGATCCACGAGGTGCCGGTGGACTGGGTCGACGACCCCGATTCCAGCGTCCACATCGTCAGGACGGCCGCCGAGGACCTCAAAGGCGTCTGGCGGGTCGGGCGCGCGCTCGCGGTCGGGGCGCTCCCGCTGGAGCGTCTCGCCCGCCCCTTCGGTGACGACCCGCGTGACCGGGAGCTCAGCGGCGTGCCCAGGGGACTGGCCCGTCAGCTCGTCGGCTTCTGTGCGGTCGGCGTGTTCTCGACACTGCTGTTCCTGCTGCTGTACTCGCTGTTCCGTGCCGGGACGGGGCCGCAGCCGGCCAACGCCGCCGCTCTGCTGCTCTCCGCCGTCGCCAACACCGCGGCCAACCGCCGGCTCACGTTCGGTGTGCGCGGCCGGGTCCGCGCCGTACGCCATCAGGCGCAGGGCCTGGTCGTCTTCGGCATCGGACTCGCTCTGACCAGCGGTTCCCTCGCCGCCCTGGACGTGGCCGCCGGCGGTCCCTCACATGGCACCGAGCTTGCCGTGCTCGTCGCGGCGAACCTTGCCGCGACCGCGCTGCGGTTCCTGCTCCTCCGGGCCTGGGTCTTCCCCGAACAGCACGGTGCCCGCGCCGACATGACCGACAAGAGGTACACCGCATGACCACGACCGTCCCGCACGGCGGGATCACCATGCCCGACGGCCCCGGGCACGCACACCCGCGGGCACGCCGACTCGCGGCGCTGTGGCGTGGCAGGGAGACGGACGCCCGCTGGGTGCGTCCCGCGTTCCTCGCCCTGCTGGCCGCGACCGCACTGCTCCACCTCTGGAACCTGAGCGCCTCCGGCTACGCCAACTCCTTCTACTCCGCGGCGGCGCAGGCCGGCAGCGAGAGCTGGAAGGCCTTCTTCTTCGGCTCCTTGGACGCGGGCAACTCCATCACCGTCGACAAGCCCCCGGCATCGCTCTGGCCGATGGGCCTGTCCGTGCGGATCTTCGGCCTCGGCTCGTGGCAGATCCTCGTGCCCCAGGTGCTGATGGGCGTGGCGACCGTCGCGGTGCTGTACGCGGCGGTACGCCGGCGCTTCACGCCGGCGGCGGGGCTCGCCGCGGGCGCGGTCCTGGCGCTCACACCGGTCGCCGTGCTGATGTTCCGCTTCAACAACCCGGACGCCCTGCTCGCGCTGCTGATGACGGTCACCGTGTACTGCGTGCTGCGGGCACTCGAGGACGCGCGGACCGCGTGGCTGATGTGGGCCGGCGTCGCGGTGGGCCTCGCGTTCCTGACCAAGACGCTCCAGGCGTTCCTGATCCTGCCTGCCCTGGCAGCGGTGTACGCGGTGTGCGCGCCGACGACGCTGCGCCGCAGGCTCGGCCAACTCGCCCTGGCGGGTCTCGCGATCGTGGTCTGCGGCGGCTGGTGGCCGGCCGTCGTGGAGCTGTGGCCGAAGTCATCGCGTCCTTACATCGGCGGCTCCCAGAACGACAGCTTCCTGGAACTGACCTTCGGCTACAACGGACTGGGACGGATCAACGGCGAGGAGACCGGCAGCGTCGGCGGCGGAGGCGGCTGGGGCGAGACCGGTGTCGGCCGGCTGTTCGCCGGGAACGTCGGCGGGCAGATCTCCTGGCTGCTCCCCGCCGCACTGCTGCTGCTCGTCGCGGCCCTCTTCCTCACCCGGCGGGCGGCGCGTACGGACACGGCCAGGGCCGCTTTCCTTGTCTGGGGCGGCTCGTTGCTGAGTACGGCCGTGATCTTCAGTTTCATGGCCGGGATCTTCCACGAGTACTACACGGTGGCGCTGGCGCCGTACATCGCAGCGCTGGTCGGCATGGGTGGCACGCTGCTGTGGGAGGAGCGCGCGAAGCCGTTCTGGTCGACGCTGCTCGCGATGACGGTGGCACTGTCCGCGTGGTGGTCGTACGTGCTGCTGGGCCGGTCCGCCGACTACCTTCCGTGGCTGCCGACGGCGGTGCTGATCGGTGGTCTCGTCTCCGCGGCGGTCCTGATGTTCGTGGTGCGGGCCGGCCGGCGGACGGCCTTGGCGGCAGCCGCACTCGGCGTCGTGACGATGCTGGCGGGCCCTGCCGCGTACTCGCTGACGACCGTGGGCGAGGGGCACGCGGGCTCGATCGTGACGGCGGGCCCCGCCGTGGCGGGCGGCCGGGGCGGCCCCGGGGGCGGCCCCGGAGGCGGCCCCGGAGGCGACGACGGCCGTGCGGGAATGCGGCCTCCCGCCGGAGCCGGGCAGGGCGCGGGCCCCGGCGCGGCGGCGCCCCCGGCCGGCGCGGGCCAGGCCCGACCCGGGGGCCAGGGCCAAGGCGGCTTCCCCGCCCGGGGCGAGACCGGTGCCCCCGGCGGGGGTGGCGGCATGGGTGGTCTCCTCGACGGGGCGGACGTCGGCGCCGAGGCCCGGTCCCTGCTGGAGCGGGACGCCGACGGCTACACCTGGGCGGCCGCCGCCGTCGGCTCGCAGAACGCCGCGAGCTACCAACTCGCGACGGGCGAACCGGTGATGGCGATCGGCGGCTTCAACGGCAGTGACCCGTCCCCGACCCTCGCCCGGTTCAAGCAGTACGTGGCGGACGGGCGGATCCACTGGTTCATCGGCGGCGGTGCCGGGCCGGGCGGCGGGGCCGGCGGACCCGGCGGCGGCTCGAGTTCGGAGATCACCGCCTGGGTCGAGGAGACGTTCACCGAGGTCACGGTGGACGGCGTCAGCTTCTACGACCTGACCTCGGGGGAATAGCGCTGTACAGCGTATGGGAGATCCTTGTACGGTGTACGGGCACTTTCCCTTACGCCGTACAAGGAGCCTGAATGACGGCAACGACGACCGAGACCCGTAAGGCGGCCCCGTCCGGAGGCCACCCGCGTCGCTGGCTGATCCTCGGCGTCATCTGTCTCGCCCAGCTCACCGTGTTGCTCGACAACACCATCCTGTCCGTGGCGATCCCGTCCCTCACGAGGGAGCTCCACGCCTCGACGGCCGACATCCAGTGGATGATCAACGCCTATTCGCTGGTCCAGTCGGGCCTGCTCCTCACCGCGGGCAACGCGGCGGACCGGTACGGCCGCAGGAAGATGCTCGCCTCGGGCCTGGCCCTGTTCGGCATCGGCTCGCTCGCTGCCGGACTCGCCCAGACCTCCGGCCAGTTGATCGCGGCGCGCGCCGGCATGGGCGTGGGCGGGGCGCTGCTGATGACCACGACCCTCGCCGTCGTCGTGCAGGTCTTCGACGACAAGGAGCGGGTGAAAGCCATCGCTCTGTGGTCGACCGTCAGCTCTCTGGGCTTCGCGGCCGGACCGCTGATCGGCGGCGTGGTGCTCGAGCACTTCTGGTGGGGCGCGATCTTCCTGATCAACATCCCCGTAGCCGTGATCGGGCTGGCGTCGGTGCTCGCGATGGTCCCGGAGTCCAAGAACCCGCAGGGTGACCGGCCCGATCTGCTCGGCGCCGTGCTGTCCACGATCGGTATGACGGCCGTCGTGTACGCGATCATCTCGGGCCCGGACCACGGCTGGACCTCCACCCAGGTCCTGGCGTCGGCCGCCCTCGGCGCGTTCTTCCTCGGTGCCTTCGTGGTCTGGGAGCTGCGCATTCCGTACCCGATGCTCGACATGCACTTCTTCCGCAACCAGCGCTTCATCGGCGCGGTCGCCGGCGCGATCCTGGTGGCGTTCGGCATGACCGGCTCGCTCTTCCTGCTGACCCAGCACCTCCAGTTCGTGCTCGGGTACGGAGCCCTGGACGCCGGTCTTCGTACGGCCCCGCTGGCGCTCACGGTCGTCGCGCTCAACCTGACGGGCATCGGGGCCCGGCTGCTGCGGATCTTCGGGACTCCGGTCACCATCGCCGTCGGCATGGCCCTGGTCTCCGGCGGCCTCGCCGCCATCGCGGTCCTCGGTGCCGACGGATACGGCGGGATGCTGCTCGGCCTGGTCGTCATGGGCGCCGGGGTGGCCCTGTCCATGCCCGCGATGGCCAACGCGATCATGAGCGCCATCCCGCCGGAGAAGGCGGGCGTGGGCGCGGGCATCAACGGCACTCTCGCCGAGTTCGGCAACGGCCTCGGCGTCGCCGTCCTGGGCGCCGTACTCAACTCCCGCTTCGTCGCTCTGGTGCCCGCGGCCGTCGGGGCGACCTCGCTGCCCGCCGCCCTGGCGGCGGCGGACGGCGCCGGCGAGCGCGCTTCGGTCTCGGAGGCGTTCGCCTCGGGGCTGGAGACGAGCCAGCTGGTGGGTGCGGTGGCGGTGCTGGCCGGCGGTCTGCTCGCCGCGTTGCTGCTGCGACGGGCGGAGCGGGCGGACCCTCCCGCGGCTGCGGCCTGACACCGCCGGGCGCCCACGGTGCTGTGCCGCACAGGGCACAGCACCGTGGCACAGTTCAGCGGCATAGCATCGGAGGCGGGCGGACCGGAGGCTTCCGGCACCGCCCGTCCGGCCGGGAAGAACCGAGAGGGTGTGCGATGGCGAGTACCACCGACCGCACGAAGAGCCCCATGCGGACCAGTGTCTGGCTGGAGGGCAAGGCCGACCGCGGGCGCAGGTCGGCACAGCCGGCCGGACTGGACCGCGACAAGATCATCGACGCCACGGTCCGGCTCCTGGACGCCGAGGGCGCGGCCCGCTTCTCCATGCGCAAGCTGGCCGCCGAACTGAACGTCACCGCGATGTCGGTCTACTGGTACGTCGACACCAAGGACGACCTGCTGGAGCTGGCCCTCGACGCGGTCTTCGGAACCGTGTCGCTGCCGGACACGGACGCGGCCCCGAACGGCTGGCGCGAGCAGCTCCGTGCCCTCGCCGCCGGGTACCGGGCACTGCTGGTCCGGCATCCGTGGGTGTCGCCGCTGATCGGCACGTACCTGAACATCGGTCCGCACTCGATGGCCTTCTCGCGGGCGGCCCAGCAGATCGTCCGCAACACCGGCCTGCCGCCCCACGGACAGATGGGGGGCATCTCCGCGGTCTTCCAGTTCGTCTACGGATTCGGCACCATCGAGGGTCACTTCACCGAACGCTGCGCGGCGGCAGGGCTCAGCCAGGACGAGTACTTCCGCCAAGCCATGGGGACGATCCGAGAACGGCCGGAGTACCGCGAGAAGTTCGCGCATGCCGACGAGCTGATGGAGGCGCGCGGCGGCGACACCGTGGAGGAGATGCGGGAGCGGGACTTCGGGTTCGCGCTCGATCTCCTCATCGCGGGTATCGAGGCGATGGTGGAGCGGTCGAAGGCGTAGCCCGCCCTTCCCGGACCGTAAGGGCCGGCGGACTCTCGTCGCCCCGGCCTCACCGTGCCGTCCGCGCCGGCCTGTGCCCGCAGCACCTGGACGCCGGTCATGTCCGTCACGGTGACGACCGCGTGCTGGACGGCCCAGCCGTCGCGGGTCCGTACCTGTGCGCGAAGTCCCATACCCGTTGATCCCGTTTTTTTCTGTGTCCGGCCCTCACGGCTGAGGAGGAGCGTTCGGGCCCCGGGCGGGGCGACCGGCCGTCCCCTGCCTGCCGCCCCCGTCTCCGGGGCCTGTCTCCGCCGGGCGGGCGGCTCGTCTCCGCCGAGAACGAGGCGCCCGGCCCAGAGGGTCCTTTACTCGCCCGGGTGGGCGAGTTCGATGTCGTGACCGTCGACGCCGCGACCGGTCACGGTCAACTGGTTCGCCACCGGCGGGTATCCGGTCGCGATGACCGAGTACTCGCCCGCGTCCAGGTCCGCGAAGGCGTAGGCCCCGTCGTCGCCGGTGGTCGCTGTGGCGACCACGTTCCCGGCTGCGGCCACAAGGGTCACCCGGGCGTCGGTCAGCGGCAGGCCCGCGGCCCCGCGTACCACGCCCCGCACGACGGCGCCGTACTGGAGCGCCGCCTCTATCCGGGTCGCACTCTGGCCGCCGATCTCCACGGGCAGCGCGAGCGGCCGGTAGCCGGGCGCGTTCACCGCGACGGTCACCGCGCCGGGCACGAGCTCGCCGAAGGCGAACTCGCCCTGCTCCGTACTCGTCCCGGTGGCGAGCACATCGCCGCGCGCATCCGTGATGACGACCATCGCTCCTTCGACGGGGGCGCCGCCGTCGGCCGCGCGCACCACTCCGCCGACGCCGCTGGTCCCGGCGAGCAGGATGTCGTGCACCAGCGGCTCACCTGTGACGTTCACCGTGGAGGCCTGCGGCTGGAAGCCGTCGGCCGAGGCGATCAGCACATACGATCCGGCGCCCGGCGCGTCCAGCGTGTAGCTGCCGTCCCCCTGGGCGACGGAGCGGCCGAGCTGCCGGCCGGACGGCGAGATCAGTGTGACTGCTGCCCGGGGCACCGTGGCGCCTCGGAACCGCGCACCACTCCGCCGACCGCGACACCGGAGGGGACGGAGGTGACCGGCTCGGTCGCGACGGCCTGCCCCGGGGCGGGGGCCGTGGCGACGGCGAGCGCCTCCGGTGCCTCGGAGGTGGCGAGGGCGTCCTTCGCCTGCTTCGTCTCGGCGTCCGACGAGCTGCTCTTCAGTGCGACCTCCTTGATGAAGAAGGTCACCAGGAACGCGACGAGCGCGAAGGGGGCGGAGTACAGGAAGATGTCGGCGACCCCGTGCCCGTACGCCGTCTCCATCACGGTGCGGACGGGGAGCGGCAGCTTGTCGAGGTCGGGAATGCCGCCGCCGCCCGTACCGCCGTGTCCCAGCGCCTCGCCCTGCGGGCCGAGTTCGGCGAGCCCGTCCTTGACGTAGTGAGTGACCCGGGTCGCCATCACCGCGCCGAGCGCGGAGACGCCGATCGCGCCGCCGAGGGACCGGAAGAAGGTGACGACCGAGCTGGCCGCGCCGAGGTCCGACGGGTCGACCTGGTTCTGGGTGCAGAGCACCAGGTTCTGCATCATCATGCCGAGTCCGAGGCCCATCAGGACCATGAAGACCGCGATGTGCGAGTACTCGGTGTCGTACCGGATGGTGCCCAGCAGACCGAGGCCCGCCGTCACCAGGGCGCCGCCCGAGACCAGCCAGGCCTTCCAGCGGCCGGTCCTGGTGATGATCTGGCCCGACACGGTCGACGAGACGAAGAGTCCGCCGATCATCGGGATCGTCAGCACACCGGACATGGTCGGCGACTCGTCGCGCGCCAGCTGGAAGTACTGGCTGAAGAACACCGTGCCGGCGAACATGGCGACGCCGACGAAGAGCGAGGCCAGCGAGGCCAGCGTGATCGTGCGGTTGCGGAACAGCCGCAGCGGGATGATCGGTTCGCTCGCTTTCGACTCCACCAGGAGGAAGAGCGCGCCGAGCACCACGGAACCGCCGACCATCGCGCCGGTCTGCCACGAAACCCAGTCGTACTTGTCACCGGCGAAGGTCACCCACACCAACAGCAGCGAGACGGCGGCGCTGATGAAGAACGCGCCCGCCCAGTCGACCTTCACCTGCCGCTGGACCACGGGGAGCTTGAGGGTCTTCTGCAGGACGAACAGGGCGATCAGGGCGAACGGCACGCCGACGTAGAAGCACCAGCGCCAGCCCAGCCACTCGGTGTCGGTGATGACGCCGCCGAGCAGCGGGCCGCCGACGGTCGCGACCGCGAAGACGGCACCGATGTATCCGCTGTAGCGGCCCCGCTCCCGGGGGGCGATCATCGCGGCCATGACGATCTGCGCGAGGGCGGACAGACCGCCGACGCCGATGCCCTGGACCACACGGCAGGCGATCAGCATGCCGGAGTTCTGCGAGAGTCCGGCGACGACCGAACCCAGGACGTAGATGAGCAGCGATATCTGGACAAGCAGCTTCTTGGAGAAGAGGTCCGAGAGCTTGCCCCACAGCGGGGTGGTCGCGGTCATCGCCAGCAGCGAGGCGGTGACGACCCAGGTGTAGGCGCTCTGGCCTCCACCGAGGTCGGTGATGATCTCCGGCAGGGCGTTGGAGACGATCGTCGACGAGAGGATGGCGACGAACATGCCGAGCATCAGCCCGGACAGCGCCTCCATGATCTGCCGGTGCGTCATCGGCGCCCCGCCGTCGGAGGCGGATCCACCGCCGTGCTCGGCGTGCCCGCCCCGCACACCGTTCGGTGTGGTCGTAGCCATGAACTTCCTTCTCTTCATACGGGTGTACGGGTGGCGGGGGCCCGGCAGTCCCCGACGGATTCGCGGAGGCGGGCCAGCATCGCGTTCAGCTGTCCGACTTCTTCGTCGGACCAGTCCTCGAGGTAGTGGGCGAACATGTCCGCGGTCCGCCGGCCGAGATCGGCGAGCAGGTCCCTGCCCGCCGGCGTGAGCCGCAGGATGCGGGACCGCCGGTCCTCGGGATCTGGCGACCGCTCCAGCCAGCCGCGCTCCACCACATGGGCCACGTGCCGGCTGGTGACGGACATGTCGACGGCCATCAGCTCGGCGAGGCGGCCCATCCGCATCTCTCCGTGCCGGCCGAGCAGTGACAGCACCGCGGCGGACCCGGAAGGGCACTCGGCGGGCAGGATCCGCGAGAGGACCCGTTTCACGGCCCCGACTGCGCCTATCTGCCGGGCCAGCTCCTCGTACTGACTCCGCTCGGCCAAGGCCCCTCCCACTTTTCGTTGCTTAGGGCAACAATAGAATCCGTTGGTTGCTACAGGCAAATGAAAACGGGCCTGGCCGGGTAAAGGAACCCAAAAGCCTTTGCGTATGCGGAGCCATGGGCGGGCCATCTCCTTCTCGGAGCGCACCGGCCGCCCGCCCGGGGTTGGGGCCGCGGACGCCGTTCGCTAGGGTCCTGCCCCATGGCACACAACCCCCATGCTCCCCAAGGCCAGGGCCCCGAGGGCAACTACGACCCCGCCGGCAGCACCCAGATGTTCCGCGCCTTCGTGGACGAAGGCGCCCCGCAGGGCCGCGCGGCCGGGACGCCCGCGGCGACGTCCTCCTCGCGCGTCGGCCTCATCGTCGGCGTCATCGCGGCGGTCGTCATCCTCGGCGCGGTCGCCTGGCTCGCACTCGGGTAGAACCTGTCGGCCGGAACCCGGCCGGGCCGGAACCAGAACCCGTCCGGGCCGGAACTTCTCCGGGCCGGGCGGGACCGGTCACTTCCATGTCGCGGTGACGTCCTGGGTCTCGATGTGCATGCCCAGGGGCACCCGCCAGGCGTCCACGCAGACCGTGTACGCCTGCTTCCGCACGGCTCCGGCCGGAATCGGCGCGGGCAGCGGCCCGCTGGACTCGCGCGTGCCCCAGTCGACTCCGAGCGGGCCGATGATGTGGGTGGCGAAGGTGACGGTCCCGGACACGGCGGCGGTGCCGCCGGTGTTGCGGAACTCCACGGTGACCTTCTCGCACCAGCGCCGGTCGAGGGCCTCGCGGACGGGCTCGCCGAGCTGAAGCACGGCCGGGCCTGTGGGGTCCGGTGCCGGATCGGACGGACCAGGCGCCGGCGCTGACGGTGTCGGGGTGGGGGAGGCGTCGGGCGTGCCGTCGGAGCCCGGGCTCTGCTGCGGTCCGCCGCTCCCGGAAGGGCCGGTGCCGCTCGTACCGCTCGCCGGTGTGCCGCCAGGACCGCTCGGCGCGTGACCACTGCCGCCCTCCGGGCCGGGGACAGGCCCGCCGGCGCCCTGTCGGGGCGCCTTCCCGGCCGCGCCCGCGGTCGCATCGCCGGCGGGCTCTTCGCTCCCGTCCAGCGGGGCGAGCGAGACCTTGCCCTTCGGCGGCACGGCAGCGGTGGGCGCACGGTCCGGTCCCGGGCCGGCGGCGCCGAGGGCAACCTCCCCCTCGCCGCTGCTGCCGCACGCGGTCAGCGCTCCGCCGAGGCAGAGCGCCAACGCCACGATCCCTGAACCGGTTCGCCGTCGCATCGCGTCAGTGTGACTGACGACCCGTCAGGAAGGAAGCTTCCGGAAACCTCTTCGAGACGGGGCCACGAGCGGACGGACCCCGGCTCGTCAGTCGGCGATCAGCCCTTCCCTCAGCTGTGCCAGCGTGCGGGTCAGCAGACGGGAGACGTGCATCTGTGAGATGCCGACCTCCTCGCCGATCTGCGACTGGGTCATGTTGGCGAAGAATCGCAGCATGATGATCTGCCGCTCCCGGGGCGGCAGTTTGGCCAGCAGCGGCTTGAGGGACTCGCGGTACTCGACACCTTCCAGAGCCGAGTCCTCGTAGCCGAGGCGGTCCGCGAGCGAGCCTTCGCCACCGTCGTCCTCGGGCGAGGGCGAGTCGAGCGAAGACGCTGTGTAGGCGTTGCCCACGGCGAGGCCGTCGACGACGTCCTCCTCCGACACGCCCAGTACCGCGGCCAGTTCGGGAACGGTCGGGGAGCGGTCCAGCTTCTGGGCGAGCTCGTCGCTCGCCTTGGTGAGTGCGAGGCGCAGCTCCTGGAGCCGGCGAGGGACCCGCACGGACCACGAGGTGTCACGGAAGAAGCGCTTGATCTCGCCCACGACCGTCGGCATCGCGAAGGTGGGGAACTCCACGCCCCGTTCGCAGTCGAAGCGGTCGATCGCCTTGATCAGGCCGATCGTGCCGACCTGGACGATGTCCTCCATCGGCTCGTTGCGGCTGCGGAACCGCGCCGCGGCGTACCGGACGAGCGGGAGGTTGAGCTCGATGAGGGTGTCGCGCACGTAGGTGCGCTCCGGGCTGTCGTCGGCCGCGCCCTCGCTGTCCAGGGTGCGAAGCCGCAGGAACAGGGAACGGGAGAGAGTGCGGGTGTCGATGGCTTCCGAGCTGCCGGGCACGACGGGTGCGGGCGCGCTTGGAGCGCGAGTGAGCACCTTCGAGCTGCCCTGTTCTACGGACATGCCACCCCCTTGAGGTCGCGGACGGTCGCGGTGGCCGCGACCGTCTGAGGAACGCAGCCTCCACCTGAATACCGGCGGCGAGGCTGCGGCAAACGCGGTTCCAGCAGAATGTCACATGTCGGCAACACGCTGTAGTGACATGTCGACAAGTATCGCGCAAAAATGCCCAGTAAACAGGGGGTGTACGGCTTTTGAGCCCCCGTCAGCGGCTCAAGGGTGCTCTACCCGTTCGAGCTACGCTTCGATCCTGTTTGCGGAACGAAGTCGAGCGAAACTTCTCGCCAGCAGTCGCGACACGTGCATCTGGGAGACGCCCAGTTCCTGACTGATCTGCGACTGTGTCAGGTTGCTGTAGTAGCGGAGCATCAGGATCCGCTGTTCGCGCTCGGGCAGCTGGACGAGGAGATGCCGCACCAGATCGCGGTGTTCGACGCCGGCCAGCGCCGGGTCCTCGTAGCCGAGCCGGTCCAGCAGCCCCGGCATACCGTCGCCCTCCTGGGCCGCCTCCAGTGACGTCGCGTGGTACGAGCGGCCGGCCTCGATGCAGGCCAGCACCTCGTCCTCGCCGATCTTCAGCCGCTCGGCGATCTCCGCGGTCGTGGGGGAACGCCCGTGGGCGGTCGTCAGGTCCTCGGTGGCCCCGTTCACCTGCACCCACAGCTCGTGGAGGCGCCGCGGTACGTGCACGGTCCGCACGTTGTCGCGGAAGTACCGCTTGATCTCTCCCACCACCGTGGGCATCGCGAACGTCGGGAACTGCACGCCGCGGTCCGGGTCGAACCGGTCGATGGCGTTGATCAGTCCGATCGTGCCGACCTGGACCACGTCCTCCATCGGCTCGTTGCGGCTGCGGAACCTGGCCGCGGCGTACCGCACGAGCGGGAGGTTGGCCTCGATGAGCGCGGCGCGCACCCTGGAGTGCTCCGCGGTCCCCGCCTGGAGTCCCTTGAGGCGGCCGAACAGCACCTGGGTCAGAGCCCGGGTGTCCGCACCGCGCCTCTGCGGCCTCGCGGCAGGGGCGGTGTCGTCCGGCCTCTCGTTCTGAGGTGGCACCTGAGGCGCAGTACTGGCCGACACGGTCAAGCCACCCCTTTGCGGTCATTTTCAGTCAACTCATCCGTCAAAAGCGGTCATAGCATCACAAGACATGTCCACTGTGTGCAAGCACCCGATAACGCCGTGTTGACGTCCTGCTGGGACGGAAAACCGACGAGCCCCCCGCCCTGGAGGGCGAGGGGCTCGTGGAGGGGCCTTCAGAACTCGTAGTCGGCGATCACCCACGTGGCGAACTCACGCCACTGTCCGGCGGCCGCCTGGTGGGCCGGATGCTCGATGTACCGCTTCAGCGCGTCCTTGTCGGCCACGGCCGAGTTGATGGCGAAGTCGTAGGCGATCGGCCGGTCCGTGATGTTCCAGGCGCACTCCCAGAACTCCAGCTCCGGTACGACGCCGTCCAGCTCCTGGAAGGCCTTCACTCCGGCAGCGACGCGGGGCTCGTCGCGCTCGACACCCTCGTTGAGCTTGAAGAGGACCAGATGGCGGATCACGGGGCACTCCCTGGTTGGCCGGCAGGCGGGGGCCTGTCCGGCGGATCTTGGCCGGGGGCCGCGATGCCTGGCGCGGCCCTAGTTGACGAGCTCGGTCATGAACTCTCCGACGCCCTGCGCGGCGCTCGAAATGCCCTCGAACCCTACCCCCACCAGGTCGGCCGCTCTGTCGGGGGAGTTGATGATCGTGTAGAGGATGAAGACGACCACGATGTACACGGCTATCTTCTTGGCTTGCACCATCGGCCCCTGTCTCCCCTGCTGTCCTGCCCCGGCGACGCGTCGCGTGAGTCTAGCCGAGCGCATTCGGACAGATTTTCCACGGCCAAGAGGCTGTTCGCCGCGCCCTTTCGGGCGCGCGGCCGGGTGAGTGCGAGCCGCGGAGCCGCTCACCGGCCCCTGGCCGTGGTGCTCTCGATCGTGGTCACCGGGCCGGCCCGGACCGGCGTCCTGCCGCCGGAGCCGCGCCTTGGCGCGCCCCGCCCGCAGGCGTCGAATCCTCAGCGGCTTCAGCGGTGCCTGGAGATCCCTCTGCGGGCCCTGGCGTCCGGTGGGAGGGTCGGGGACTTATCGAGGGGTCCGCGGCCACGACGAAGGCCCCGGTGCATGCACCGGGGCCTTCGACAAGAGCGGTAGCGGAGGGATTTGAACCCTCGGTGACTTGCGCCACACTCGCTTTCGAGGCGAGCTCCTTCGGCCGCTCGGACACGCTACCGGGAGAGAGCTTAGCCCAAGGTGGGCCGTGCTCTGAAATCGGTTATGGGCAAGCGTCCGCCGAGCCCGTTCCCGACTGCCGGCGGGCAGGGTTCAGCGGTCGCCCGGCCGGTCCCTGAAGAACGCCGTTAGCTGCTTCGAGCACTCCTCGCCCAGCACTCCGCTCACGACCTCGGGCCGGTGGTTGAGCCGGCGGTCCCGTACGACGTCCCACAGGGAGCCCGCCGCGCCGGCCTTGTCGTCGCGCGCCCCGTAGACCACGCGCGTCACCCGCGACTGCACGATCGCGCCGGCGCACATCGTGCACGGCTCCAACGTCACGACGAGCGTGCAGCCGGTCAGCCGCCACTCGCCGAGGACGACGGCGGCCCTGCGGATCGCCAGCACCTCGGCGTGCGCGGTCGGATCGCCCGTCGCCTCGCGCTCGTTGTGTCCGACGGCGAGGATCGTGCCGTCCCCGGAGAGGAGCACGGCGCCGACCGGCACGTCGCCGCCCTGCGCCGCGCGGTCCGCCTCGCCGAGGGCGAGGCGCATCGACGCCTCCCACGGACCGCGCACAGGGTCGTTCCACGGCACCGGTTCCGGCGTACGGTCCGGTGCCCGTTCATCTGCCTGGCGGGGCACTAGCGCACGGTCTCCAGTACCTCGCCGGCGCCGAGCGCGTCCGCGATCTCCGACAGCGCGTCCGTCTCCAGCGCCAGCAGTTCCTTTTCGGACAGCCCGAGATCGGCGAGGATCTCGCGGTCGCCGGCAGGACCCGTCGGGACGGACTCGCCGGCCTGGGCGGGCAGGTCCACCGTGTCGGCCCCGTCCTCCTCCGGTTCTCCGTCCTCCGTACCGTCGAGGTCCAGCGCGTCGAGGTCGGCGGCAGGGTCGTCGTCGTCCCCGCCGAGCAGTTCGTTGGTGAGGATCTCCCCATAGGAGGAGCGTGCGGCAGCTGCCGCGTCCGAGACGAAGATCCGAGGGTCCTCCTCGCCCTCGACCCGGAGGATGCCGAACCAGGCGTCCTCCTGCTCGATGAAGACGAGGACCGTGTCCTCGTCCACCGAGGCTTCGCGGGCCAGGTCGGTCAGATCCGACAGGGTCTCCACATCGTCGAGCTCTGTGTCGCTCGCTTCCCACCCGTCATGAGTGCGCGCGAGCAGTGCGGCGAAGTACACCGTGACTCTCCCACTGATCAGAGGTGTG
The DNA here is from genome assembly GCF_056835925.1 of Streptomyces sp. WAC00040. Lineage (NCBI taxonomy): Bacteria > Bacillati > Actinomycetota > Actinomycetes > Kitasatosporales > Streptomycetaceae > Streptomyces > Streptomyces sp. WAC00040. The sequence continues at coordinate 1,548,807 of NZ_JAKQZE010000001.1, read as the reverse complement.
ACGACCGGCGGCGCGTTCTGCGTTCGTGCCCCGCCCACTCGGAATCGTGGCAGAAAGAGGCGCGTTGCGAGAGGTCTTCCGTCGTTGCGTCGGCCATCAGTTCTTAAGGGGCTCGTGGGACGGTCTACCAGCGGAAGGTCCGCATGCGCATCTGCCGGCGCATCCGGGCCGCTCGGGCGCGTCGCGGCTGGACACGGTCGCGCAGCGCTTTGGCCTCGTTCAGTTCGCGCAGGAATTGGGCGCGTCGTCTGCGGCGCTCCCCGTCGGTCGCGATCTCCGGCTCCGGCTCCGGCTCGGTCTCCGGCATCGGCCACACCACCCCACGGCTGTATCCGTACTCCCCCCGGGACCTGTCCGCGGGCACTCACTCGCCCCGCGGCCTGGGGAGACACCTCTCCACCTTCCCTCCGGAACCGTCCTTGATGCGAGTGCGGGCTACTGTTGACGCCATGCGGATCCACGTCGTCGACCACCCGCTGGTGGCGCACAAACTCACAACGCTGCGCGACAGGCGCACCGACTCCCCTACCTTCCGGCGGCTCGCCGACGAGCTGGTCACCCTGCTCGCCTACGAGGCCACCCGGGACGTGCGGACGGAGCAGGTCGACATCGAGACCCCGGTGACCCGGACGACCGGTGTGAAGCTGTCCAGCCCGAAGCCGCTCGTCGTGCCGATCCTGCGGGCCGGCCTGGGCATGCTCGACGGTATGGTCCGGCTGCTGCCGACCGCCGAGGTGGGCTTCCTGGGGATGATCCGCAACGAGGAGACGCTCGAGGCCTCCACGTACGCGACGCGCATGCCTGAGGACCTCTCCGGGCGCCAGGTGTACGTGCTGGACCCGATGCTGGCGACGGGCGGGACGCTGGTCGCCGCGATCCGTGAACTGATCAAGCGTGGCGCGGACGATGTGACCGCGGTCGTGCTTCTCGCGGCGCCGGAGGGCGTCGAGGTGATGGAGCGCGAGCTGGCGGGCACGCCGGTGACCGTCGTGACCGCCTCCGTCGACGAGCGTCTGAACGAGAACGGGTACATCGTGCCGGGCCTCGGTGACGCGGGTGACCGCATGTACGGGACGGCCGAGTAGCGGTCCGTCAGGGGTGCGGCCGACCGCGCCGCGGGGCACAGGAAGGGCCGGAGAGTTCCGGCCCTTCCGTCGTTACCGGGGCGCTACCTGGCACTTGCCGGAAGGAGCCGGCTTCGGCTGCGACAGGGCTGCGAGGGCGACGTCCGCGCTCGCCTTCGCGTCGAGGGTCTTGAACGCGGTGCCGATGATGAAGTCGACATCCGCGGTCGTGCGGGTGTCGGTCTGCGCCTGGAAGCCCCGCACCTGGGTGCCGAGCACCCGGAAGGCGCCGCTCTGCGAGGTGGACGCCCCGAGCAGTACGGCGGTGCCGGGGACCTTCTTGTCGTAGGCAGCCGGCGCGTTCGCGACCTTGCCGATCTTGAAGCCACGTTTCTTCAGTTCGTCGGCCGTCGACTTGGCGAGACCGGCGCGCGGCGTCGCGTTGTAGACGTTCACCGTGATCTGGCGCGGCAGCGGCGGCGGGGGCGCCGCGGAGGGGGACGGGGCGGGCTTGCACCGCGTGCCGCCCCCGCTCGCGGAGGTCTTGGCGCCGCCGCCCGTGAACGCGTCGATGAGCTGCAGCGTCCCCCAGCCGGCGAGGCCCAGCGCGACCACTGCGGCGACAGCCGCGAGGACGATCCTGCGGCGGTTCCGGGGGCGTCGCATTCGTGGGTACTTGTCGCCCGTGATGCGGTACTTTCCGCCCATGCCCGGGGGAGTCAGCATGCTCATGGGCGCAGCGTAATGCGGTGTGGTGGCCGTGCCTACTAAACGATCAGCTGATTGCGTCCGTACGGTGTCGAAAGGGCCCCGAAAGGATCAGCCGCAGACCGTGTCGGCCACCCTCGGGGCGCGGCCGGCCGCCGCCGCGGCCCCGGGAAGCGCCGGTCCGCTCAACCCAGCTCGAGCACGCGGGCGTGCAGGACCTGACGCTGCTGAAGGGCCGCGCGCACGGCGCGGTGCAGGCCGTCCTCCAGATAGAGGTCGCCCTGCCACTTCACGACGTGGGCGAAGAGGTCCCCGTAGAACGTCGAGTCCTCTGCGAGCAGCGTCTCGAGATCCAGCTGTCCCTTGGTGGTCACGAGCTGATCGAGGCGGACCGGGCGCGGCGCGACATCCGCCCACTGCCGGGTGCTTTCCCGGCCGTGGTCGGGATACGGCCGCCCGTTACCGATGCGCTTGAAGATCACACGGAAAGCCTACCGGTCAAGAGGCTCATGGCGCAGCAACGGAACCGCGGTGCGATCCGATCAATACTTTGCAAACCGGGCGAATGGGGTCTCCCGCTGCACTTTCCCGTCGCTCGAGGGCGGCGTCCGCGGTGTCCTCGCGACCGCCATGGGGTTCCGAGGCCGGTCACCGCCTTTGGCGCAGGGGCGTGGCGGGGCCCGGTCGATCCCGCGGACCGTGGGGCTGGATCGCTCGAACGGGGGCGGTTTCACGCAGACCTCAGAGCGCCCAAGGACGCGCCGGAAGATCTCGCGGCCCCTCTATGAGGACGGCGCGCCGCGGGCGATGAGCCCGCGGCGCGCCGCGACCGTCCCGGCGCCCGTCGGGGGCGGAGCGGCCGGTGTGACGTTCGGTGTTACTCGGTCACTTCGTGGTCGTGACCGTCGTGGAGGCCGCCGCCGCTGCCGGCGTCACCGTCCGTCGGGACGGTCGTGACCGGCTTGCGCAGCGAGCTGATGTCGTGGGCGTAGGTGCCCACGGCGTTGGCGATGATGCCGATGTTGACGGCGAACGCCTTCATGTTGATGTTGTTGATGTCGTCGCCCGCGGCGTGGTAGTTCACGTCGTACGCGATGCCCGCGGAACCGCCGAACTTCTTCGCCTGCGCCTCGGTCTTGATCCCCTCCGCGCCGGTGAAGGTGCCACCGGACGGGATGCCCACCTCGATGAACGGCCCGTAGTCGGAGCGGCCGGTGAAGTCGGTGCCCTCGTGCGGGGTGCCCCGCTTGTCGAGGAACTCGTTGATGTCGCGCTCGAGCTGCGCGGAGCCCGCCGGGCCCGCGCCGGAGCCGACGCCGTCGGAGTTGTCGCCGTCGTAGACGAAGAGTCCGTAGTTCGGCGACGCGATCATGTCGAAGTTGAGGTAGAGCTTGACCTCCTTCTTCCCCAGGTTGCTGAGGTTCGCGACGTAGTGCTCGGAGCCGAGCAGTCCGTTCTCCTCGGCCGACCACCAGGCGAAGCGCACCTTGTTGGTGGGCCGCTTCTCCCGCTTGGCCAGCTCCTCCGCGACCTCGAGCAGACCGGCGGAGCCGGAGCCGTTGTCGTTGATGCCGGGGCCGGCGGTCACCGAGTCGAGGTGGGCGCCGAGCATCACCGTGTTGGCGGCGTTGCCCCGGCGGGTCTCCGCGATCACGTTGTTGGTGCTGCGCTTCTCCTGGAGCTCGCGGACCTCGAAGGAGACCTCCAGCGGGCCCTTGGCGAGGTCGGCGGCGAGCTTCTCGCCGTCGGCCTGCGTGATGCCTCCGGTCGGGATCTTCGCGGAGGCCTGGTCGCCCAGGGTTCCGGAGAGGCTGCCCTCGGTGTTGTTGTAGACGATGGCGCCGACCGCGCCGGCGGCAGCCGCGGTGGCCTGCTTGGCGGCGAAGCTGCATCCGCCGCGCTTGATCAGCGCGATCTTGCCGGTGAAGGTGTCCGACGCGTAGTCGGCCGCCTCGCAGCCCGTCGTGCTGTCCACGGGCACCGCCGCCACAGCGGCCTTGATGCCGCCCACAGGAGTGGACTTGGTGTATGTCATGGCCGCGATGTCGACGTCACGCGGCGTCGGTGAGACGACGGAGAGCTTCTCGGCGAGCGTCTCCGTGTAAATGAAGTCGAAGCGCTGGTACGAGACGTCGTACCCGTACTTCTTCATCTGCTGGTACACGTACGCGGCGGAGGCGTCGTGACCGAGCGAACCGGCGGCGCGGTGGCCGCCCGTGCTGTCCGCTATCTGCTGGAACTTCTCAAGGTGCTCGAAGGCGTCGTCAGCGGACGCCTTCTGGACCAGCTTCCGTGCCAGCTTCGACGCGTCCATGGCCGCCCGGTCGCCCGGGTCCTGACGGTGCGCAGCGGACGGGGAGGCGGACGCCAGCAGGAGCGGGGTTGCGAGTGCGGCAGCGGCCACGGTGGCCACGGCTCTGCGATGGGTTGCCTTCACAGAGGTCCTTCCCGATGTGTACGAGGGTTGAGGGGAAGTTAGCGATCTCTGTCGCCCCTGTGAACACTTGTGCCGTAACTCATGGCGTATTTCCCCCATCAGCACACGGAAGCGCTTCATCCACTTCAACTCCCGGTTCTTCAGGGCTTCCTGGGCGACTTCGTCGAGTTGGTTGACTTGGCCGTCTTGGCCGTCTTCGTCGCCTTCAGGGTCCTGGCGGTCTGTGTGGCCTTGGCTGCCTTGGCGGCGGCCTTCTTCTCCTGCTTGTACGCCCGCACCCTGGCGAGCGACTCGGGCCCGGTGATGTCGGCGGCCGACCGGTAGGAGTCCTTCTCGCCGTACGCCCCGGCGGCCTCCCGCCAGCCCTCGGGACGTACGCCGTACTGCTTGCCGAGGAGGGCCAGGAAGATCTGCGCCTTCTGTTCGCCGAAGCCGGGCAGCGCCTTCAGCCTCGCCAGCAGGTCCGCACCGTCGGCCGCGTCCGTCCACACGGCGCTCGCGTCGCCGCCGTACTCGTCGACGAGGAACCGGCACAGCTCCTGAACCCGTTTGGCCATGGACGCCGGGTAGCGGTGGACCGCCGGCTTCTCCCGCAGCAGTTCGGTGAAGGCGTCCGGGTCGTAGGCGGCGATCTCGGCGGCATCGAGATCGTCGGTGCCCAGGCGCTGCGCCACGGTGTACGGGCCGGTGAACGCCCACTCCATGGGGATCTGCTGGTCGAGGAGCATCCCGATCAGGGCGGCGAGCGGGCTGCGGCCGAGGAGTTCGTCGGCCTCCGGTTGCTGGGCGAGGTGAATCGTGGCGTCCATGGCCTGATGATCACCCGGCGGCCGGTACGCCGCCAGCGAAGCGCCGGGCGGCGCCCGGGCTGCGCCGGCGGGGCCGGCGGGGCCGCGAGGGTGTCACGGGCTCAGCCGGGCGGCCCTGGCCCGGAGATAGCGGGCCTCCGGGATGCTCAGCGTCAGGGCGGCGGCAGAGCGGTAGGCGGCACGCGCCGCGTCGAGGTCGCCCGCCTTCTCCAGCAGGTGCGCCCTTACGGACTCGAGCCGGTGGTTGCCGCTCAGCCTGTCCTCCAGACGGGCCACTTCGGCCAGACCGGCCCGCGGTCCGTGCACCATCGCCGTCGCCACCGCCCGGCCGAGCTCGGCCATCGGTTCGGCAGTACGGGCGACGAGAAGGTCGTACAGGGCGAGGATCTGCGGCCAGTCGGTCTCGTCGGCGCTCGGAGCCTCGTCGTGCAACGCAGCGATCGCCGCCTGCAGTTGGTACGGGCCCGCAGGGCCCTGCGCCAGCGCCTCCTCCACCAGTCGGGTGCCCTCGGCGATCGCCGCGCGGTCCCAGCGGGTGCGGTCCTGCTCGTCGAGCGGGATCAGCTCTCCGCGCGGGCCGGTGCGGGCGGCGCTGCGGGCGTCGGTGAGCAGCATCAGCGCCAGCAGCCCGGTCACCGCACCGTCCGCCGGCAGCAGGCGTCGTACGGCGCGGACCAGGCGGATCGCCTCCGCCGCCAGGTCGCCGCGGTGCAGATCACGGCCGGAGGTCGCCGTGTACCCCTCGTTGAAGATCAGGTAGAGCACCTGAAGGACGGCGGCGAGCCGGGCGTCCCGGTCCCCCGGGCCCGGCTGCCGGAACGGCAGGCCTCGTATCCGCTGCTTCGCCCGGCTGATCCGCTGCGCCATGGTGGCCTCCGGCACCAGGTGCGCCCGGGCGATCTCGGCGGTCGTCAGACCGCCGACGGCCCGCAGGGTCAGGGCGATCTGCGCGGGCGGGCCGAGCTCGGGATGGCAGCACAGGAAGAGCAGGGTGAGCGTGTCGTCCTCGGACGGTGCGCGTGCCTCACCGGGCGGTGGCCCGGTGAAGGCGTCCCGCGGGGCGAGCCGGCCGGCCGTCTCCTCACGACGGCGCCTGGCCTCCTCGCTGCGCAGCAGGTCCGTCAGTCGGCGGGCTGCGACCCTGATCAGCCAGCCGCGCGGATTGTCCGGTACGCCGCCGTCCGGCCACTGCTGCGCCGCCGCCAGCAGCGCTTCCTGAACGGCGTCCTCGGCCAGGTCGAAGTGGCCGTACCGACGCACCAGCGCGCCGAGGACCTGCGGCGCGTGCAGGCGCAGCAGGTCCTCGACCCGGCGGGGATCAGCAGACATCGCCTCCGCCGTCCATGATCTGCCGGATCACCACGGGGTATTCGGTGGTGCCGTCGGGGACCGGGCACTGGGTGATGCGGGACGCGATCTCCGTCACGCGGTCCAGGCTCTCGCACTCCAGGACCCAGTACCCGGCGAGCACCTCCTTCGTCTCGCCGTACGGCCCGTCCGTCACCACCGGCCGGCCGTCCTTGCCGGAAAGGACGTGCCGGGCCTGCGCCGGCGCGGCCAGGCCCTGCCCGTCGACGAACTCGCCGGACTCGGCGAGGTCGTCGTTGACGCTCTGCATGAACGAGAACATCGCCTGCACGTCCTTCTCGTTCCAGGCCGGGGCGTGCTCGGAGCCGTTGCCGCTCATCGCCTCGTAGTCCGCCTGCGTGCCCTGAATCATCACGAGGTACTTCATGACTCGCTCCTTGTGGCCGGTCGGTCGCCCCTCCGGGCAACTCTCACAGGAGACGTCGGAGACGTCGGGGCGTTCTCGACACGACGCGGCAGGTTTTTTCGCGGGCGGGGCAGAGCGGCCCGTGAGCGCGGACGAACGTGCGACGCCGGCCCCGGGAACGTGTCCCGGGACCGGCGTCGGCCGGACCTTTCCGGCCCTGCTGTCGAACGGAGGTCAGTTGGCGTCGACCAGGTCGTGCGCAGGCACCTTCACCGTGCGGGCGCCCGGCTTGCCGCCCAGCACGACCTTGCGGAGCGCGCTGTTGTTGTTGAGGTCGGTCTCCTGGAGCCGCTTCTCGGGGTTGGCGAGCACCTGGATGTAGTAGGTGCCGTTGGGAAGGTCGGTGATGTCGAAGGACTGGCCGGGCAGATCCTGGGTGTACGTGTCGCCGGAGCCGACGTCCAGCACCTCACGGACGGAGATCGAGTTCTCCTGGCCGCACGCGGTGGACAGGTCGGTGTTCTCCGGGTGCCAGTTGGCGTTCTTCACCGTGTAGTCGACTGCGTCGGTGTTGGCCAGGCAGAAGGCCTCCTTGCCGCTGCGCACCGCTTCCTTCTGGTCGGCCTTGAGCAGCCGGTAGCTGGCGAAGTCGGTGAAGTGCCAGTGCTCGTGTCCGGGCCGCGGGTCCCATTCCATGGTGCCGGTCGGGGTGTAGCCGACCTGCTTGCCGGCCGCGTCGTAGAAGTACTGATAGGCGTCCATCAGCTTCTTGCCGGGGGAGCGGAAGCCGTCCACCACCAGTTGCGCGGGGCCCGCGTTCCACACGTTGGCGCTGAACGCCAGATAGTCCTTGCCGGGGACGTCGTCCCCGCCGTCGCTGATCTGGATGCCGTAGGCCGGCAGCGACCGCAGGTCGGGCTTCGGCACGTTGGGCACGGACGCCTTGCCGGTCGGCCGCTTGGCGTTCGGCGTCAGCGCGGGTGCCTTCCTGGAGCCGTCGGTCCGCCCTGTCCCGTCACCGGCCTGCGCGGCCTTCAGGGTGGCCTTCTTGAGGGCCCACGGCACGGCCGGAGGAGCGGGCGGGTAGGGCCCGTGGCCCACGTTGTACGACGGCCCCGCGCCGCTCGTGGGGGCCGCGGGCGCCTCAGGGCGCATGGCGCTGTGGCCCGAGTGGCCGGAGTGACCGGTCGTGTGGCCCGCGTGCTCCTTGGCCGCGGAGGCGCGCGCGCCCTCCTCCCAGCTCCGTTCCCGCACGGTCACGCTGATCGTCTGCGGCTTGTCCTCGATGCCGAACAGGTCCCGGTAGCGCTTCGCCACGGACACCTTCGCGGTGTACTTGCCGGCCGGAAGGGCGACCGGGGCCGAGTAGAAGCCCGAGTACGTGTTGGACGCCCAGCCGTTCTCCACCCCCCACACCGAGCCGAGGGTGAAGGGATTCGTGGGACAGCTCTGCGGATACTTCGACTTCGCCGGGGCGTCGGGACGGACGCGGCCGGAGGCGTTGTTCGGGCAGAACGCCTCGTCCTTGGTCGCCACGGTCTTGCCGGCCGCGTCGGTGACCGTGATCCGGACGAAGCCGGGAAGCCCGGAGAAGTCCTTCACGAGTCCCGCGGGCAGGGTCTTGGTCCTGGGCGCCTTGTTCCCCTGCCGGATGATCTGCGTGGCGACGACCGGGTCCTTGTAGGACTTACGGGTCACCTTGAGCTCAAGGGGGCCGTTCTCGGCCGTGAGGTAGGTCCCGAGGTCGAGGTAGACGCCGGGATCTTCCTTCCAGGAGTCGAGGGTCACCGACGTGGAGGCGGCGATCAGACTGAACTTCGGCTTGCTCTGTGCCTTCCGGGCGTCGGGTGCTGCCGCGACGACGCCGGCGGTGACGGCGATCGCCGCGCCCGCGGCGATCGCGGGGCGCCACAGGCGGGCATGGTGGGATCTGGTCATCAATCCTCATATCCGAGTGCCTGACGGGACATGGATCAACAGCCCGCTCGCACAACCGGCCGCGCTCGTCGGAACGACGCGGCCCCCCGTCGCGAAGCTGTGTCCCGCCTGTGAGAGTCCAAGGACGGCCCTGTCGGTTGTCTGCGGTCCCCCAGCTCGCGGAGTGTTGGCCGGAACCATGCCCTTTTCGCCGGATCCGGTCGACCTGACCCTGTTCCCGCCCGCCGGACTCCCGGCCCGTGCTAAGCCGTCGAGCCGGTCGCCGGGTGGAGGCCGCCCTTCGGCGCGGGAAGTACGGCGCGTTCAGTCGCTCCGGGACAAAAACGTCGAAGGGCCCCACCGCGAACGGTGGGGCCCTTCGACATCGTGCCCGGTGAGGCACTGGCGGAGGATACGAGATTCGAACTCGTGAGGGGTTGCCCCCAACACGCTTTCCAACTGTGGTGGTGGGGCGGTGCGTGTCGTTTGGGGGCGTTCACCTGGCTTCATGGGCGGTCGGCCGCCGGTGTAGGGACGGCTCCGGGTCTCGTCTGAACGGCCGTGAACGGCGCTGAATGAGACGGAAACTGAGACGGACGGTGGGGCCGGGCACGCTAGCATCCTCGGCGTCCAGGAGGTGTCATGGCACTGGTCCGCAAGGGATCACGACGGATCGTTGTCGACGGCACGGTCTACCGCTGGCGGCTGCGAGGCAGACCGACGTACTGCCAGGGCTTGGCCTGGTCGCCGTGCACGTTCGCGGTCGAGCACGCGGATACCTCAGGGGCAGCGCTCGTGGTCACCACCGACCAGCCGCATCCAGAGCACCGCTTTAGGAGTCCGATCGGTGACGTGTCGCGGCACTAGCAATTGGGGGCGGCGAAGTCGTCTTGGGCCGCTCGGGGCTGCTGCTGTCCACCGTCGTTGATGTCAGGTGTGGATGTCAGAACGGGAGCATGTCCGGGTCCTCAGAAACAGCAACGATGTCTTGCCCCACCAGTCCACATCGACTGCATTCGCTGTCGTCGTGAACCGGTGAGTCAAGCCAGTACGCACCTAGCAGCCACGGAACGGGAGCCAAGGGCGAATCGCGGTCGGAGAATGGGGTCCACACCATCTCAACGAGGTACTTGGGCCCCTGGTAGCGGTACCCATTCCGTTCGTGAGCGGACCGTCGTCCCGTCGCCTACCCCTCGGCGAAAGACCGAGGTGCGGGAGACCTCTCCAAGGCCCCCGCTCATCGCGGGCCGTGAGGGGCAGGGGATCGGCCTGACGGGTGGGCATCACCTGCCGGTCCGGGTTGCAGCGGCACCGCGGCAGATGTCGTTTCAGGATGGGCTTCCGCTCCCGTGACGCCTGCTCGTCGGACAGTACGCCGCCATAGCCGTCCCACGGCGCGGTAGAAGCGGTCCGGCAGGAACACGGCATCGGCGACGATCATCGCGCCGGAGAACAGCGGCAGTCCCATGAGCACCGCGATATTCACGTGCATGCCCAGCAAAAGGATCAAGACAGGGTATTTAAGTCTGCTGAAGAGAACGAACGGAAAAGCGACCTGTACCAGCACCGTCATGTAGCCGACGACGGTGAGCAGTACGTGGTGGCCGTCGATCACCTGGGACAACTCAGGCCAGGGCCGGAACAGGTCGATGTTCAGGACGTAGTGGAGGGCGGTGCCATCGGCCCACTTGGGACCTTGCACCTTGTACAGGCCGGCGCATCCGTAGAGGAAGCAGACCTGGGCTGCGATGACGAACATGCCGCAGTTGTGCAGCACGGTGGTCAAGATGGCGCGCGAATCGTGGAGTTGGTGCCGGAGACCGTTCCCCCGGGGATCTGCAGCCCTGCCGGCCGCGGCTTTGAGCCGGATCTTGCGCGCGTCGAGGGACCAGTGTCGACCACACGCGGTGAAGGCCAGGTAGACGGCCATGAGGACCATGAGGTTGTCTCCGCCGTCCGCCATGTAGATCGCCCTGGCATGGAAGGACACCATCACGACCGCGAACAGCACGGACACAGCGCGCGTGCGCCAGCCCAGCACGAACAGCGCGCACGTGACGACGGCAACGGCGTAGCAGACCTCGAAGTACGCCCGGCTGTCGGAGAGCATGAGGACGCTGGCCCATCCGCTCTGCTCGTACATAAGTCGGGCCAGTTCCGGCGTCCATGGCGAACCGGGGCCCCACATTTCGTCGCGGTGTGGAAACTCGCGGAGCAGGAAGACGAGATAGAGCAACCCGTACCCGATGCGCAACATCGCCGCCGCGTACAGGGAGACCGGCCGCTCGGTGAGGAGGACGAGGAGAGCTTGGATCCGATCGAGCACGCGCTGGAGCATGCGTACGGCGCCCTGTTCTGTGGGCGCTGTGGGCGCTGTGGTCGCCGTGGTCGGTGCCTGCTCACTCCGCTTCATTGCGAGTCCACCTTCCACCAGGGCAGGTGTCGGGTCACGGCTGGCGCAGATGCCGCGGCGGCCGGACGGGAGCCGTTCGCCGCGTGGGGAGGGACGATGGGCAGCGTGGTCACCCGTAGCTGGATGGAGTCGAAGGTGCCGCCCCGTTGAGCGCTGACGCGGTCCGCGGCAATGTTGCGGAGATACTGCTGGATTAGAAGAGCCCGCGCCGAGTGCGGCTGGTCGTCGCTGCTGTGCGTTTTGAGGTAGGAATTCCAGGCTTGGCGCAGCATATTCTGTGACGTATGGCTCGGAAAGACGTTGTGCTTTACGGCGGAATCGTCCATGGAGCTTACGTCGATCCAGTCACTCACGTGCGTGGTGCCGCTCGGAGCCGTGTATCCGACCCTCGCCGAAATCTGCCGATTGACGGATTGCGGATCCGGGGCGAAGAGTCGCCAGTTCTGCGAAAACACAGGCCGGACCCACGCGTTGACCTGCTGACTGTACGCCTTGGAAATGGCGTTCGAGGGTGCCACATACAGAAACACCAGGACCACATGGACCAGAGTCACTGCGAGGCACAGAGCCACCGCGACTCCCGTGCCGGCGATCAGCAGTCGGGGGGGCTTTGCATTTCCACGAGACCTGCGCTGGCCTTCGCCGCCGCCTGGCGCTGCCGACTCAGCGCCGGCCTGCCGTGAATCCTTCGCATTCGTCGACTCAACGCCGCCCAGCACGGCCCACCCGGCCCTTCTCATTGCGACTGTTCGCACCTGCTTCTCCTACTTCCGCGGATGGCGCGCGACGGAATCGACGATCCGCCGCGCGCCACCCCTTACTCGCGTGTGGGCAACGAGCCGTGCATGCGCTCCGCAGAGGATCCACGCGCGACTCGCCAGTCCCGCCGAACTGCGGAACGAACTCACTCAGTGGGGGATGTGCACCTTGTGCAACGGGGGCTTCACGTCGTAGGGGCCAGGCTTCCCCGGCTTGCCGGGCTTGCCGGGCTTGCCGGGGTGGTCGCCGTCGTCGTCGTGACCACCCGAGTCGTGACCACCCGAGTCGTGACCACCCGAGTCGTGACCACCCGAGTCGTGACCACCCGAGTGGTCACCGGTCGCGGCTGCGGCGTCGTCACCGGTCGCAGCGGCATCATCACCCGTGGCAGCTGCGGCGTCATCGCCGGTCGCGGCTGCGGCGTCGTCACCGGTCGCAGCGGCATCATCACCCGTGGCAGCTGCGGCGTCATCGCCGGTCGCGGCTGCGGCGTCGTCACCGGTCGCAGCGGCATCATCACCCGTGGCAGCTGCGGCGTCATCGCCGGTCGCGGCTGCGGCGTCGTCACCGGTCGCAGCGGCATCATCACCCGTGGCAGCTGCGGCGTCATCGCCGGTCGCGGCAGCGGCGTCATCACCGGTCGCGGCAGCGGCATCATCACCCGTGGTGGTGGTGTCGTCCTCACACAGCGGTCGGGTGATCGTGTTGGTGTCAAGCGTCACGGCGCCGTTGCGGGCCAGCGCGCGGCCCTCGATGTTCGCCCCCGTGGTGGCACTGATAGAGGTCAGGGCCATGATGGTGCCCACGAAGGTGGAGCCGGTTCCGAGAGTGGCCGAACTTCCGATCTGCCAGAACACGTTGCACGGTGATGCGCCGTTGATGAGGGACACATCGCTGGCGGTTGCCGTCGTCAGCGTCGAACCGACCTGGAACACCCAGACGGCGTCGGGGTCGTTCTCGGCGTTCAGGGTGAGTGTGCCGGTGATGGCGGCACTGACGGGGGCGTTGTAGACGCCTGGAGTCAGAGTCCTACCGCCGAGCTCCACCGGAGGATCGTCGGGGAACACTACGTCCGGTGCCTGCCCGGCCGCATCGTTATAAGCCGTCGTCAGGTCGCTCTGGGCTTGAGCGGCCACAGCATCCGTTACGTGAACGGCCCCGTTCACGATTCCGGGAGGGAATCCGGTGACGGACGACCCCGGACTCACTCCGAGGTCTCCGTTGATCACCGAGGGGCCGGTGTTGGTGACTGCCGAGCCGCCCAGCACCGCAAAGCTATCCGCGGTTCCCAGATCTACTTCCGTTGCGACGGCACTTGCCCGAGTAGGTGTCACTGCCACTGCGGCCAATGCGACCAGCAGGGTGAGCACCCCCGCGATCCAGGCCGTCATTGTGCGCCGATGCGACACATCGGCAATATTCAGTCTCATAGAGGAGTCAACTCCTGTGGGTGGTGACATCCGGCGTTCCTCGTCGAACGGGAATCGCCTCTTCTGTCGGTCGCATATTACGCAGGGGCCATCTCGGGCGAGGAATCACCGAGTGTTGTCGTCGGAATCAATCAATATGCACCACAGAATGTATGACTAAATATTGAGCCGAATAGCTGCCGTCTCCGTGGGGCAAGCCATCGCGAATGCCTCATCACCCGTCGCGCCGATCGATGGCGCCTGCCATTCATGGGGCGGAAGAAGAGCCCGGGATTCACCCGGATCAGTGGTTTCCCGGACTGGGAGGTACTTGCTGCGGGATCGAAACAGGTGGGATTAAATTTCCCCTGGGTGGCTGAGTAGCTCCTTGTCCTGCCAGGCTGTCGGAGAACTCTGCGCGCCCTCGTGCGGCATGGGTTCTGGCGTGGTAATCGACAGGGATGCCGATGAAGCCTTCTGACGCCGAACGTTCATCCTGGCTCGGACGGCTGCGCCACATGATCAGCCGTTCACCAGTCGGGCGCGCATGGCGGCGGAGCAGGGATGTTGAGCTGTGGTCGCGTGTGCTGGGCTTCGCGGCGCTGGGGTTCCTCACGCTGGTGCCGCTGCTGATCATTGTCTCCTCTGCCGATCCCGAGCACGGGCGGGGGTTCGCGCAGTGGCTCGGCGAAGGGCTCGGCGTGTCGACCGCCTCTAGACCAGAAGTCGAGCAGTTGTTCACCCGGCCCCGCCAGGCGCTGCGCACTACAACCGCCTTCGGCATCGCCGCCCTCGCCGTCTTCGGCCTGAGTTTCGGGGCTGCGGTGCAGACCGGCTACGAGAAGGTCTGGGACCTGCCGCCAGCCCGCTGGTGGGCCAGGTGGCGGCATGTGGTTTGGCTCGGCGTCCTCACCGGATACCTCTTCGTCTCCGCAACCACCGCGCTGCGGCGCGAGCCGCTGGCGGGTGGAGCGGTCGCGTTGCTGAGCGCCCTCCTGTTCCTCTGGTGGTCTCAGCGATTGCTGCTCGGCGGGCGGCTCGGCTGGCGTGCCCTGCTTCCCGGTGCGGTCGCCACTGTGATCGGGCTGCTCGGCCTGAGGATCTTCTCCCGGCTCGTCTTCTCGCCGCTGATCGCATCCAACACCGTCAGCTTCGGCCCCATTGGAACCGTCCTGGTCATCCAGTCCTGGCTGGTCGGCGTGGGGGTCGTTGTCTTCGGCGGTGCGCTGGTCGGCCGACTGCTGTACGAGGAACTTCCACACATGGCCTACGCGCTGAAACGGCGAAGGTGGTGATCAAGGGAGCAGAAACAGCTTCCCACCGGTCGCATCAAGTGCCAGCGCATTGCGTCTGGAGCCCCAGTTTGGAAGACGCCGTATGCAGACCGCGGCTGACCAGCCAAGCTCCTGACCTGGTCCGGAGCGCGACTGTCGCCGCTGTTCCCCGTGAGTCTCCGGAAGATCCCGCCGGACCGGGCATGGAACGGGCACGCCAGCCACAACCCCCTCCGCGGGTCTCAGTAGCCGAAGGAAGAAGTGACACGCCGGTTCTCTGACCTGCGGTCGTCTGACCGATCAACGCTGTGACCTGCGGCTGAGCCGTCAACGGTTGTCAGCGTTGGTCGCCGTCGAGCACCCTTTCACGGCCCCGTGACGGCCCGGGAAGGCGCTCGACGGCCACTGACTTCCCCGGCCGTGGTAGCCGGTGCCATGACCTGGGACGTCCCCACCGGTGCTACGACCTGGCCCGAATAGGCCGGACCTCAGCGGACGGGCATCGCCGGGCGGTACACCGCGCGGTTTCATCCGGAAGTGGTTGCATGGGATACGGGACGGAGCCAGAGTCGGGAGGGGGACAGGAGGCAACCGTGATCGTCCTCGCGATCTTCCTTCTCATCATCGGGACGATCTTGATCCTTGTCGGGACGATCCTGATCGTCATCGGGGCAATCTTGATCCTCATGGGGATGACCCTGATCGCCATTGCGACCTACTTGCTAATCCGGAGAGCGTTGAAGCGCCGGGAGTGCAAGAAAAATGTCGATTAGGGTTGGGCGCCCTGAGCGTCATGAGGCTGATTCCATGACACCTCAACCCACCACCTTCCCCAGCTTCCATCCCGTCTGCCGTCGACCCACACGCACGTGAAGCGGGCCTGTGCCCCGGCGTCCAGGTGGAGCGCGCCACTGTACGAACGACCTGGACGCCGGGGTGCGGGTCTGCTTGGCTCCGCCTGGGCCGATGGCAGGCGGGATGGAAGCTCCCCGCGCTCGCCACGATGAACGCGCAGACGCATGCCAGCCGATTGCCATCCCGGAGCCTGAGCGCCCCCGCCGGAGGCAATCGGTTCTGACCTCATGCCCCGGGCCTACCTTGCGGGCGCGCGACGGCCGGCGGCCGTGCCGAGCGGGGCGGAGACATGAGCGCGGGCGCGGCCGCCGGCCGTCGCGCGCCCGGCGGAGCGGGAGCGACGCCGGGTGTCTTGAACCAGTAGGGAGACTTTGAATCACGCACGCTCTGCTGCACGTTGATGCTGCTCTTGTGCCCGGTGACTGCTGGTTCGTGGTGTAGAACCCTGGGCATGGGGAGTGAACGGCGAGAGCGGATGCGGGCGCTCGGGGTGCGTCTCCGTGCGCTTCGTGCAGAGGCCGGTCTGACGGGTGCTGTGTTGGCGCAGCGGGCTCATGTGGGGCAGCCGACTGTGTCCAAGGTAGAGAACGGGCGCATGGTTCCGAGCCCCGACGTGCTGGGTCGGCTCTCTCGTGCGCTCGGCCTCGATGAGGTGACTGCCCTGGAGGTGCGTGACCTCCTGGCCGCGGTAGAGGCGGCTGCGGACACCGGCGGACCGGAAGGCGCCGCGACCTCAACAGGTACCGCCGTTGATGATGAGGTTCGTTCCGCTCAACTGGTGCGCTCCTTCCAGTGCGTCGTTCTGCCGGCCATGCTCCAGAGCGCGGAGTACGCCCGCCACGTTTTCGAGAGTGCGCCCGGCGCGGCGCCTGAGTCCGTGGGCCAGGCTGTTGCTGCCCGTGTTGAGCGGCAGAGCGTTCTGTACGAACCGGGGCGCGAGTCGGTGTTCGTGCTGACTGAAGCCGTGCTGCGGACGTGGCCCGGGACGCCGGCGCTGATGCTGGCTCAGCTGGATCGGTTGCTGGCTGTCGAGAGTCTGAGCACGGTGCGGCTCGGAGTCGTTCCTTGGCGTCGCCCAGTTCCGGTCCTGCCTCGCCATGGGTTTACGTTGTGCGACCGGCGAGCGGTGGTGGTCGAGACGTTCGGCGCCGAGCGGGTGTCGGCCGCCTCGGTCGAGGTGGCCTCGTACGAGGAGACGTTCGGTCGCTTTGAGCGGGCTGCGGTTTTCGGCGACGATGTGCGGGAGCTGCTGTTGCAGGTGATGCAGGAGTTCCGCGACTTGGGAGACACCTTCACCCCTTAGAGGAATAATTCCTCAGTATGCCTGGCTTGTTGGGTCTGCTTGGGAATACGCTGCCGCTGGCTGTCTAGCCCCCTAGACGATGGTGAGGAGTCTCCTATGCGGTCCAAGTGGTGCCGTGCCTTTCCCGGTGTGGCCGAGGAGGTGGCGCATGCCCGTCACTTTGTCGCTGCCCTGCTCGACGGGCACGGCCCCGTCGACGAAGCGGTCCTGGTCGTGAGTGAGCTTGCGACCAATGCCGTACGGCACTCTCGGAGCGGTTCGCCCGGCGGCTGGTTCCTCGTGGTCGTCTGCTTCGGCGATGACCACGTGCGGATCGAGGTGGTCGACGAGGGCGGCGAGCGGGTGCCCCACCTGTGCGACGTGACCAGCCAGGAAGAGAGCGGGCGCGGGTTGCTGTTGATCGCCTCCTGCGCCAAGGACTGGGGTGTGAAGAACTGGCCCCAGGGGCGTGCTGTGTGGGCAGAGCTGGCGCGGGAGGGGGTGTGATCATGCCCGGCCCTTGGGCGGTCGGCGGCCATCTCCCGGGCGGTGGCGGGTGAGTCCTCGGGGTGTGCCGCGGCGGCGGTCCCGGTTCTTCATGGTCAGCGTGCGCACAGGGCGGCGCCTCCCGCCCGTTCCGTCTAGGGCCCTAGACTCCTGGTTACTTCTAGGAGGTGCGGTCATGTCGGACGAGCTGCAGCGGATCACGGCCATCGATGATCCGTATCTGCTCCTGCGCGAGGTCACCAAGCGGCTGGCCGACGCGCAGCAGGAGGTGACCGAGCTTGCCCGGCTCCGCCGCCGTGTGGTCCAGGACCTCCACGCGCAAGGGCTGTCCTACGCGCAGATCGCCGAGAAGGCCGGTCTGAGCCGTGGGCGGATTCACCAGATCCGGCACACCGGCCCAGCGCCTGAGGGAGCCTTCCTGGGGGTGGGTGCCGTCACTGTCGTGACTCCGCTGCGGTGGGACGGCGAGAAGAAGCGTCCGGTCGTCGCCATGGCCGACATGAACTCCGGGAAGCGGCTGGAGGAGCTGGCCAAGTCCTACGGGCTTGCCGTCAGCTCCGGTCACGTGCGGGTGAGCGGTGAGATCGACCTGAACCGTGACGGCCTGATCGTCGTCTGCGGGCCGGGTATGTCCGAGGCCATGAAGGATCTGTACGCCCAGGACCCGGTACTCGGCTGGGAACATCCGGAGGGCGAACCGTGGGCGCTGGTCGACCGGCGCACCGGGGCGACGTATCACGCGGGGGCGGACATCGAACCGCGCCGCCCGCACGACGTCGGATACCTCGGCAGGCTGCCCCGACCGGACGGCAACGGCTCGGTACTCGCCATCGCCGGAATCCACACGGCAGGCTCCCTCGGCGTGGTCCACCTGCTCGCGTCGGACCTCAACTCGCTCTGGGGACAGGTGGGCGAGCGGCACTTCTCCACGCTGGTGAGCGTCGATTACGACCCCGAGACCGACGAGCCGCAATCCGTCGAACTGCTCTGCCCCCTCTACCTGCACGACGAGGAGGCAACGGCATGAACGTCGCCCTCGGCTCGCAGCCGGCCGACCCGGGACGGGAGAACGAGGACTTCGCCGCAGCTGGTCCCGGTGCGGCCGTTCTCCTCGACGGCGCCGGCGTGGCCGGGGCGGAGACCGGATGCGTACACGGCATCGCCTGGTTCTCCTCGACGCTGGGCGGGCTGCTGCTGGCCGGTATCGCGGCGCATCCTGCCCGGCCGCTCGTTGCGTGTCTCGCCGACTCGATCCGCACTGTCCGCTCCCTGCACGAGGGCACATGCGACCTCGCTTACCGGGCCAGTCCGACCAGCACCGTCGTCGCTGTCCGGGCGATGGAAGGAGCCCTGGAGTACCTCGTCCTCGGTGACTCGACCCTCCTGCTCGCCGAGAGGGACGGGACTACGGCCGCCATCACCGACCAGCGCTTGGACGAGGTCGGCGAACGGCTGCGCGGACCGCTCGACGCACTGTCTACCGGTTCACCCGAACACGCCACCGCCCTCGCGGAATACCGGGACGCTCTGACCGGCCTCCGTAACCGGCCGGGCGGCTTCTGGATCGCCGGCCCCGACCCGCAAGCGGCCGACCATGCCCTGACGGGGACGGTGCCGCTGGATTCACTGGCCTCCGTGACGCTGCTGAGCGATGGGGCTACGCGACTCGTCGACAGCTTCGAACTCGCCGACTGGAAAGAGGCGTTGTGTCTCCTCAACTCGTCGGGACCGGATGAACTGATCCGGCGCGTACGTGCGGCCGAGGCTGGCGACCCCAACGGCCGGCGCTGGCCGCGAGGCAAGGCCCGCGACGACGCGACCGCGCTGCACTGGGTCATGTCGTAGCGCATCCCAACGGTCTTCGAGACCCGCTCGTATACCCCCCTAGACAGTTTGACGGGGCGTCGGTTACGGTTTCCGTCAACCCCCCTAGACAGTTATGGCGGGCCGCCCCCTTGCTGTCTAGGGGGGTATCCAGCTCGATGCGGCGTCCGCGATGGGCGCCCGACGCAAGTGAGGTTCACAGAATGCGTTTCATCCCCGTGGACACCTCGTCCGCAACTCTGCTGGTCACCAAGCTGCCCGAGGTCAAGGTGAGGGACCGGCAGACCGGTGAAGTGGCCGTAGACCCGGTGACCAACGACCGGCTCATGGTCCTGGAGCTGGTGTTCATCGCGCAGGGCGGCTCCGACATGATCAAGGTCACCGTGCCCGAGAAGGGCGTTGGTGAAGGGCTGGCCATGGGTGCGCCGGTCTTCCTGTCCGGACTGGTGGCCCGGCCCTGGGAGAGCGAGTTCGGCGGTCGTGCCCGGCACGGCATCGCCTACCGGGCCGACGCCGTCATGGTCGGCACCCCGGCGACGGCGCAGGGCTGAGTGTCATGACCGATGCCCTGTGGGTCCTGATGCTGGGATTGCTGGCGGTGGCCGCCCTGGTCGCTGTGCGTCGTCGGCTGCCGGTCCTGTTCTGGTGGCTGGTCGGGTATCCGGCCGTCACCCTGCGGGTGCTCACCTCCTACCGGGCCACCATGGATGCCTGCGGCCTCACGGTGCCCGCTTCGGCCATGCGTCGGGCCACTGCCCGGATGGTGGGGCGGCAGGCTGCTCCTGTGCCGCCTCGCCGGTCGTTCCCGTTGCCGACCGGGTCCGGGCTCGTGATGCGCCTGCGCATGGCGGCAGGGCAGTCACCCGAGGACTTCACCGCCTCGGCCGACCGGCTGCGGCACGCCTGGGGCGCGCACGCCGTGCACGTCCGGCCCACCAAGCCGGGGCGGTTGGAGCTGCGGTTGGTCGGCTGGGATGTCATCGCCGACGTCCGGCCTCCTCGGCGGTGGCTGCGGACCGAACCGCTGACCCTGCCTCTGGCCTTGCGTGAAGACGGGCACTGGCACGTCCGTGACTTCCGCACCGTGCCGCACGAACTGATCCTCGGCGCCACGCAGTCCGGCAAGTCCGTGTACCTGCGCAACCTGCTGTGCGGGCTGGCCCGGCAACCCGTCGCGCTCGTCGGCATCGACTGTAAGTGGGGTGTGGAACTGGCCCCGTTTGCGCCCCGGTTGTCGGCGTTGGCCGATACGCCGGACCGTGCGAACGAACTGCTGGATTCCTTGGTGGACGAGATGGAAGCGCGGTTCCGCCTCATCGGCGTGAGGGGCGGGGCCGGTTCGGACGCCGGGCTGACTTCGGACGTCTGGGGCCTGCCGGAGAAGGTACGGCCGGTGCCGGTCGTGGTCGTCGTCGACGAGGTCGCCGAACTCTTCCTCGCCGCGAGCAAGGACGACGAGAAGCGACGGGACGCCATGGTCACCAAGCTCATCCGGCTCGCCCAGCTCGGCCGCGCGGCCGGCATCTACCTGGAGGTCTGCGGGCAGCGCTTCGGCGCCGAACTCGGCAAGGGAGCCACCATGCTCCGCGCCCAGCTCACCGGCCGCGTCTGCCATCGCGTCAACGACGAGACCTCCGCCACCATGGCGCTCGGCGACATCGCGCAGGAAGCGGCACTGGCCGCCACCTCCATCCCGGCCGAACGGCCTGGCGTCGCGGTCGTCGGCGACTCCTCCGGCGGCTGGTCCCGCGTCCGCTCGCCCCACCTCACCCTCGACGACGCTGCGGCCGTCTGCTGCGATACCGCGGGCCTGGTCCCGGACCTGCCTCGCCTCGACGCCTTCCGGCCCCTCGTCGCCGCCACGCCCGCCGGGCCTTCGTCCGCCGCTCGTACCGTGCCCACCGCCCGCCCGGTGGCCGAGTAACCGCACTCCCACTCCCACGGCCGGCGTGACCGCCTCGCGCCATGTCCCTACCCCTCCCATGCCCGAAACCGGAAGGAGACCGAGCCGATGCGCGCCCAACTGGCCCGCGTGGACGCCGTGATCGTTCAGGCCGTCATCGCCGGCGCCCTGTCCTTCTCCCACCTGCACGACCTCGCTGCGGCGGCCGGACAGGACGGCTGGAAGGCGTGGGCCTACCCGGTGAGTGTCGACCTGCTCTTGGTCGCGGCCTGGCGCCGGATGCGTCAGCAGCAGCGAGCGGGAGTGGCGGCCGGTGGCCCGCGGCTGTGGTTCCTGGTCGCCCTGGCCGCATCCCTCGGCGCCAACGTCGCCACGGCCGGGCTCCTCGACCTGGAGCAGGTTCCGGCCTGGCTCGGCGTGACGGTCGCGGGTTGGCCCGCCGTCGCCTTCTTCGGCGGCACGCTGCTGGCTCACGCGCCTGCCGTCCCGGAAGCACCGGTGATCCCGGCGTCCCCGGCGACAGACGCCGACCCGACACCGAGTCCGGCTGCGGGTGCCGTCGACCGGGCCGACCGAGACGCGCAGCCGGCGCCCTCCAACGACCTCGAACCGGCCTCAGAGCCCACCACCGAACCGGCCGCAGCTCCGGCCCCGGTGACCGCTTCCACCGTCACCCTGCCGCCCGCCCTCGTCGACCGGGCGCGGGCGCTGGCCGAGGAACACCGCTCGACCACCGGCCACCCGGCCGACCCCGACGCCGTACGCGTCCGGCTCGGCCTGCCCCCGTCCATGACCCCGTCCGTCGCTGCACACCTCTGAGAGGAGCAACGCCATGAACCGCCGCTTCCGAAACGTCCGCCGCATCGGCCCGGTCAACGTCGCCTCGTTCGCTGACCGCGGCCGCAATCGCCACCTGGCCGCCTGCACCGCGCCCCGCTGCGACTTCTCTGCTGAGTACGACAGCCGCGCCGCCGCCGAACTCGCCGCCCGCCTCCACCGCTGCCCGGCCTGAACAGGAGACCTACCGAAATGGACGTTCCGCTCTGGCTCGCCCTGCTCGTAGTCGGGGTCCTCGGCGTCAAGCTCATCCGCCCGCCCGTGTGGCTCATCGCCGTTCTGCTCGTCGGCGGCTACCTGCTCGCCGACAGCCTGCTTGCTCCCGTCATCGACAGCTTCGTCAAGTGACCCGCGAAAGGGGATCGTTCATGTTCCGGCCGAAAGTCCCGACCATGCCGCAGCCCACCGGCCTGGCCGCCCCGCCCGCCGTCGTCGTCGAGCCGACCACCATCACGCCGGGCGCCCCGGCTCCGATCGCTCCAGCTTCGCCCGGCCCTGCCGCTCGTTTCAGGCCCGGCACTGCTTGCGCCCTCGTCGGCGGCGGCACCGCCATGGTCCTGGTCGTCGGCGCCGTCCTGGTTTTAATGCTCCTCGCCGTCGCCCTCACCGCCACGTCCGTGGCCGTGTGCGCCGTCGTCGTCCGCTCCCTCCTCACCCGCCGCTGACCTCATCTCTCCACCCGCCTGGCCTGCTCTCCCTGTCTAGCCCCCTCGACAGGGCAGGCCGGGCGCTCACACCGCACATCCGTCTCTTCCAAGGAGGAACCCGCACATGCGCCCTGCGGCTCCGACCGCAGCAATCCGCCAGTTGGCCGCCCTCGCCCGGCACGGCGATCTCAGCGCCTACGCACACCAGATCCAGCGTCTCGGCGGCTGCGAGCAGCCCGTACGCATGGAAGGGCACCGGCTCGACGTCCACGCCGCAAGTGGGGAGATCGTCCGCGAGCTCACCGACCGCGACCTTCCGGCCGGACAACTCCTCATCCGCTGCAACAACCGCCGTGCCACCCGGTGCGCCGCCTGCGCCGAGATCTACCGCAAAGACACCTTCCACCTGGTCACCGCCGGCCTGAGCGGCGGCAAGGGCATCGGCCCGTCCGTCGCCCAACACCCTCGGGTCTTCGCCACGTTCACTGCCCCGTCCTTCGGTCCCGTCCACAACCGCCCCGGCGGCGGCCGGTGCCGCTGCGGACGCCGCCACTCCGACGACGACCCCGCCCTCGGCACACCTCTCGACCCGGTCCGCTACGACTACCGCGCCGCCGTCCTGTGGAACGCGCACGCCGGGGCACTGTGGGGACGGTTCACCACCTACCTGCGTCAGCACCTCGCCTCTCACGCGGGTATCAGCCGCTCGGCGCTGCGGCACTGCCTCAAGGTCTCCTATGCCAAGGTCGCCGAGTACCAGCGGCGCGGCGCCGTCCACTTCCACGCCGTCATCCGCCTCGACGGCCCGGACGGCGCCGAGGACTCCCCACCGGCCTGGGCCACCACCGAACTGCTCACCGACGCGATCCGCTCGGCGGCCCAGCTCGCCGAGACACCCGGCCCCATCCTCGACGGCCACGCATACGCCTTCCGCTTCGGCGGCCAGCTCGACATCCGCCCCATCCGCTCGGCCGACTTCGCGGGCACCTCAGAACTGTCGAGCCGCGCCGTGGCCGCCTACATCGCCAAGTACGCCACCAAGGGCGCCGAAACCGCGGGCACCCTCGATCGGCCCATCCGCAACCCGATCACCGACCTAATCGGCTCCGGCGTCACCGACCACGCCCGGCGCATGATCCTTACCTGCTGGCACCTCGGAGCCCTGCCCGAACTCGAAGGCCTACGCCTGCGCAAGTGGGCTCACATGCTCGGCTTCCGCGGCCACTTCTCCACCAAGTCCCGCGCCTACTCCGTCACGCTCGGCGCCCTCCGCCAGGCACGCGCCGACCACAACGAAGCCCTGGCCCGCGAGCGCGCAACCGAGGCCGGCCGTCCACTGCCCGATCCGGACACCGTCCTTGTCCTGTCTCACTGGCGCTTCGCCGGCACCGGCTGGACGGACGCAGAACGCCTCGTTGCCACCGGCGCTCCACCCCCCGACGCCGTATGCCCGCCCGTGCCCTTGGACGTTCCTGCCTTCGACCCGATGGGAGACGCCACCCGATGACCACGCTGACAGCGGTTCGCCCGGCAGTCCTCGAAGAAACCGACGACTCCGCCCTGGTGCTGCTGACCGTAGAAGAGGCCGCGCGGCGGCTCCGGATCGGCCGTACGACGTGCTTCCGGCTCGTCATGTCCGGCGAGATCGAGTCCGTGACCGTGGGGCGGCTGCGGCGGGTCCCGGTCGACGCCCTCGCGGCGTACGTGGCGAGGCTGCGGCGTCCGGCCGCCGCTGCGTAGGGGAGCGGGACATGGCAGAGCAGAAGCGCACCCGCCAGCCCAACGGGGCCTCGTCGATCTACTTCGGCAAGGACGGGAAGTGGCACGGTCGAGTGACGGTCGGTGTCCGCGATGACGGCAAGCCCGACCGCCGCCACATCGAACGGAAGACCAAGACCGAGGTGACCAAGGCCGTCCGTGAAATGGAGCGGGCGCGCGACGAGAAGAAGCTCAGGAAGCCGGGGCAGAGCTGGACGCTCCAGGCGTGGCTTGAGCACTGGGTCGAGAACATCGCCAAGCCGTACGTCTCCGAGAACACGTACGACGGGTACGAGGTCGACGTGCGCGTGCACCTGGTGCCCGGACTCGGTGCTCACAAGCTCGACCGCCTGGAGCCCGAGCACCTGGAGCGCTTCTACCGGAAGATGCAGGATGCCGGGAGCTCGGCAGGCACCGCTCACCACGTCCACCGGACGATCCGGGTCGCCCTTGGTGAGGCGGTGCGGCGCGGGCACGTCCCCACCAACGCGGGCGAGATCGCGAAGGCGCCGCGGCTCGAGGAAGAGGACATCGAGCCGTACACGATCGAGGAGGTTCAGAGCCTGCTCGTCGAGGCGGCCAAGCTCCGCAACAGCGCGCGCTGGGTCGTCGCCCTGGCGCTCGGTCTCCGGCAAGGAGAGGCGCTCGGGCTGCACTGGGAAGACGTCGACCTGGACGCGGGATACGTCCGCATCCGCAAGAACCGACTGCGCCCGAAGTACGCCCACGGCTGCGGGGGTGATCCGTGCGGGCGGAAGGCCGGCTACTGCCCGCAGCGACAGCAGACCCGCCGCGAGCACAAGTCCACCAAGTCCCGTGCCGGTCGGCGCACCATCGGCCTGCCCGATCCGCTGATCAAGATTTTCCGTCAGCATCAGGAGGCGCAGGAGCAGGAGCGGGTCACGGCCGGCGCCGACTGGGAGGGGAAGGGCTACGTGTTCGCCTCGCCGACCGGCGGGCCGCTGAGCCCCAACACCGACTTCCACGTCTGGAAGCGGCTCCTGCGGGACGCGGGCGTACGGGACGGGCGGCTGCATGACGCTCGCCACACCGCGGCGACGGTGCTTCTCCTCCTCGGCGTCCCAGACGTCGTGGTCGACTCGATCATGGGCTGGGAGCCCGGGGGAGCGGCCAGGATGCGCGCCCGGTACATGCACATCACCGGGCCGATGCTGCGGAAGGTCGCCCAGCAAGTCGGCGACATGCTCTGGGAGTCGCCGAAGGACAACTGAGACGGAAACTGAGACGGACAACGACGAAGGGCCCCACCGCAAGCGGTGGGGCCCTTCGACATCGTGCCCGGTGAGGCACTGGCGGAGGATACGAGATTCGAACTCGTGAGGGGTTGCCCCCAACACGCTTTCCAAGCGTGCGCCCTAGGCCACTAGGCGAATCCTCCGCCGCAAACAATACAAGACGTTGAGGAGTGCTCGCGAACACCTTCCCGATCTTCCTCGCGGGGGTCATGACCACTCCCCGGCATCGGGTAGCCTGGGTATAGCCCCTCACGTGGCGCTATCTGACTGAACTCCCCCAGGGCCGGAAGGCAGCAAGGGTAGGTCGGCTCTGGCGGGTGCGTGGGGGGCGCTTGCGTTCCGGCGGATCCGGGGCGGCTCCGGTTGTCGGTGGGCCCCGATAACCTCGTAGGTGTGTCGTCCCTTGCGCTGTACCGCCGCTACCGCCCCGAGTCGTTCGCAGAGGTCATCGGTCAGGAGCATGTCACTGACCCGCTCCAGCAGGCCCTGCGCAACAACCGGGTCAATCACGCGTACCTGTTCAGCGGGCCGCGCGGCTGCGGAAAGACGACCAGCGCCCGCATCCTCGCCCGCTGCCTGAACTGCGAGCAGGGACCGACGCCGACCCCCTGCGGGGAGTGCCAATCCTGCCAGGACCTGGCGCGCACCGGGCCCGGATCCATCGACGTCATCGAGATCGACGCCGCTTCGCACGGTGGTGTGGACGACGCGCGTGAGCTGCGCGAGAAGGCCTTCTTCGGCCCCGCGAGCAGCCGGTACAAGATCTACATCATCGATGAGGCCCACATGGTCACCCCCGCGGGGTTCAACGCCCTGCTGAAGGTGGTCGAGGAGCCCCCGGAGCATCTGAAGTTCATCTTCGCGACCACCGAGCCCGAGAAGGTCATCGGCACGATCCGGTCGCGTACGCACCACTACCCGTTCCGGCTGGTCCCGCCCGGGACGCTCCGGGCGTATCTGGCGGAGGTGTGCGGCCAGGAGGGCATCCCGGTGGAGGACGGCGTCCTCCCCCTGGTTGTGCGTGCGGGCGCCGGCTCGGTGCGTGACTCCATGTCCGTCATGGACCAGCTGCTCGCCGGCGCCGCGGACGACGGTGTGACATATGCCATGGCGACGGCGCTGCTCGGCTACACGGACGGTTCGCTGCTCGACTCCGTCGTCGACGCGTTCGCGGCGGGCGACGGAGCCGCCGCCTTCGAGGTCGTGGACCGCGTCGTCGAAGGCGGGAACGATCCGCGCCGGTTCGTCGCGGACCTGCTGGAGCGGCTGCGTGACCTGGTGATCCTCGCCGCGGTGCCGGACGCCGGCACCAAGGGGCTGATCGACGCCCCGGCGGACGTCGTGGAGCGGATGCAGGCGCAGGCCGCCGTGTTCGGCGCCGCCGAGCTCAGCAGGGCCGCGGACCTGGTCAACACCGGCCTGACCGAGATGCGGGGAGCCACGTCGCCGCGGCTGCAACTGGAGCTGATCTGCGCCCGGGTGCTGCTGCCTGCGGCGTTCGACGACGAGCGGTCGGTGCGGGCCCGGCTGGACCGCCTGGAGCGCGGGGCGTCGTTCTCGCCCGGCGGCCAGGGCCCCGCCATGGGATACGTGCCCGGGCCGGACGCCCAGGCGCACGCGCCCGTGCCGCCGGGTGCCGGCCCCGCCGCCGCCCGTGCCGCGGCGCGCGGTGACGCGGCTCCCACGGTTCCCGCGCCGGCCCCGAGCCCGGCGCCCGAGCCGGTCGCGCCGCCCATCGGACAGCAGCAGCCCCAACAGCCCCCGCGGCAGGAGCCGTCCCAGCAGCCGCAGCCCGCCGCGCCCCGCCCGGGCGCGTGGCCGGGGACCGCAGGCCCGGGCGGTAACGCCGGCGGGGCCGGGACCGCGGAGCCGGCCCGCCGACCCGGCGGCTGGCCCACCGCCTCCGCCCCCGGCCAGGGCGCGCCGCAGCCCGCGGCTTCCGCTCCCGCCCCGGCCCCCGCTCCCGCGCAGGCGGCCCCGGCGGCGCCCGGTCCTGGCCTCGCGCAGGGTGCCGGCCAGGTGCGGAACATGTGGCCGGAGATCCTGGAGGCCGTCAAGAACCGCCGTCGCTTCACCTGGATCCTCCTCAGCCAGAACGCACAGGTCACCGGCTTCGACGGCACGACCCTCCAGCTGGGCTTCATCAACGCCGGTGCCAGGGACAACTTCGCGAGCAGCGGCAGCGAGGAGGTCCTGAAGCAGGCCTTGGCCGAGCAGTTCAACGTGCAGTGGAAGGTCGAGGCGATCGTCGACCCGTCCGGCGGTTCCGGCGGCCCGGGCGGATCCGCTCCTACGTCTGGCGGCCCCGGCGGCTACGGCCAGGGCAGGCCGCAGGCCGCCGCCCCTGCCTCCCCGCCCGCGCCGGCCCCCGCCGCGCCTGCGCCGCAGTACGACCGGGCCCCGTCGCAGCCGTCGCACCAGGCCTCAGCGGCTCCCGCGCCGCAGTCCTCGCCGGAGCCGCCCCGTCCCGCGGAGCAGTACGCACCGCCCCCGGTGTCCATCGAGGACGACGTTCCGGAGGCGGACGATCCGGACCTGGTGGACTCCGCGCTGTCGGGCCACGACCTCATCGTGCGCGAGCTCGGTGCCACGGTCGTGGAGGAATATACGAACGAGTAGCGGCCTCGCCCTCGGAGGCCCGTACGACAGGCAGGGGCGTCCGGCGGTTAGGCTGACTGCCGTGAAGGTCCTCGTCATCGGCGGCGGCGCCCGCGAACATGCCCTGTGCCGCTCTCTGTCCCTCGATCCCGACGTCACCGCTCTGCACTGCGCGCCCGGAAACGCCGGTATCGCGGAGGTCGCCGAGCTCCACCCGGTCGACCAGATGGACGGCGCGGCCGTCGCGGAGCTCGCCACCGGGCTCGGAGCCGGGCTCGTCGTC
Organism: Streptomyces sp. WAC00040; assembly: GCF_056835925.1. Classification (NCBI taxonomy): domain Bacteria; kingdom Bacillati; phylum Actinomycetota; class Actinomycetes; order Kitasatosporales; family Streptomycetaceae; genus Streptomyces; species Streptomyces sp. WAC00040. The sequence continues at coordinate 1,520,553 of NZ_JAKQZE010000001.1, read as the reverse complement.
GTCGGCCCCGAGGCTCCCCTCGTCGCCGGTGTCGCCGACGCCGTGCGCCGGGCGGGTATCCCCTGCTTCGGCCCCTCCAAGGAGGCGGCGGAGCTGGAGGGCTCCAAGGCGTTCGCCAAGGACGTGATGGCCGCCGCGGGAGTGCCGACGGCGCGCAGCTACGTCTGCACGACCCCGGAGGAGATCGACGAGGCGCTCGACGCCTTCGGAGCCCCGTACGTCGTCAAGGACGACGGCCTGGCGGCCGGCAAGGGTGTCGTCGTCACCGACGACGTCGCCGCGGCCCGCGAGCACGCGCTGGCCTGCGGCCGGGTCGTGATCGAGGAGTTCCTCGACGGTCCCGAGGTGTCCCTGTTCGCGATCACCGACGGCGTGACGGTCCTCCCCCTCCAGCCCGCGCAGGACTTCAAGCGCGCCCTCGACGACGACGAGGGGCCCAACACGGGCGGCATGGGAGCCTACTCGCCGCTGCCCTGGGCCGACCCGAAGCTGGTCGACGAGGTCATGGCGAGCGTGCTCCAGCCGACCGTGGACGAGCTGCGCCGCCGTGGCACGCCGTTCTCCGGCCTGCTGTACGCGGGGCTGGCGATCACCTCACGCGGTGTGCGGGTGATCGAGTTCAACGCCCGCTTCGGCGACCCGGAGACGCAGGTCGTCCTGGCGCGTCTCAAGACGCCGCTGGCGCGTGTCCTGCTCCATGCGGCCAAGGGCACGCTGGACACCGAGCCCCCGCTCACCTGGCACGACGACGCGGCCGTGACCGTCGTTGTCGCCTCGCACAACTACCCGGGCACCCCGCGCACCGGCGACCCGATCGAGGGCCTCGATGCCGTCGCGGCCGAGGACGCGCCCCACGCGTACGTGCTGCACGCCGGTACGAAGCGGGACGGCGACGCGGTCGTGAGCGCGGGCGGCCGGGTGCTGTCGGTCACGGCGACCGGCAAGGACCTCACCGAGGCCCGTGAGCGGGCCTACCGGGCCGTGGGCAGGATCCGCCTCGACGGGTCCCAGCACCGCACGGACATCGCCCGCAAGGCCGCTCAGGCCCGTCCCGGCGCCTGAGCTGCCCGTCCGCGCCCTGTCGCTCGGCCGTCCGCCCTGGCGCGGATCCGGCCGCCTTGCGCACGCGGCCCGACGAACCGCCCTCCCCTGCGGCCAGGGCCGACCGCGTACGGCCCGGCAAGGCCGCCGGTGACACTTCGCACCGCCGTACGACGCCCGCCCGGACATTCCGTCCGGGCGGGCGATCCTTTGCCCAAAGCCATTCCATCGGGTGACGGCTTCCCCATCCGGATGACGGCCGCCAAAGCCCCAACTATGGTGCGGCGCAAGCATTCCGGCACTTGGCCCACCGGCATTGCGATGTCAGTGGGCGATGCCACAGTGGGGGAGTGACCAACACCGTCGCAGGGCAGAGGGGGTGAGGTCCGGCCGTGTCCGGTACCGGTATCGGTGAGTCGATGGGCGCCAGGGGCGCGCGTGCCAAGGCGCTGGCCGTGCTGCGTATCCGCAGTAGGGCGGTCTCGGTGGCACTCCTCCCGGCGGCCGCCGCCGTCGTCCTGTTCGCAGGCGGGGCGACGGGCCACATGGCAGGCGGCGGCTGGGACATCGCCCGCTGGGTCGTCACGGGCTGCGCGATGGTCGTGCTGGTGACCGCGGCTATCGTGACCGCGGCGATCGTGCGTGCCTCCCCCGCGCTGAGCCCGACCGTGGAGCTGCCGGAGCGTTCCGCCCCGGATCTCTACCGACTGGTGAGGGACCTGGCGGAGCGCCTCGAGGTGCCCGCGCCGTCGGCGCTGGCGCTGACGCCTGACTGCGACAGCTGGCTCGAGGACCGGTCGCACCCGGCGCACTCGATATCGGGTGGCCGGCGTCGCACGGGCGAGGCTCCGGTGCTGGTCATCGGTTCGCCGTTCCTGTGGTGGATGCGGGTGGCCGAGCTGCGCGCGGTGCTCGCTCCGGTCGTCGCGGGCACCGGGTCCGCGGCCGATCCCGACATAGCCGCCGCCCGCCGTTTCGTACGGGGGCTGGACGCGGTGGTCGCCGATGCGGCCCGCCCGGGCCAGGGCAGGACGCGCCAGCTGCTGTCCCGCTTCGTCGGCAGGACCGCGAGGCTGTTGCTCCGAAGTTGTCAGGACCAGGCCGCGGGCATGGAGCGCTGGGTCGCCGCGGCCGCGTCGGAGCGCGCACAGGCTGTGGACTACGGGCTGCGCATCGTGGCGCAGGAGCAGGTCGGCCTGGCGTACGCGGGCTGGGACCGGTTGCTGACGAGGGTCGCGCTCCCCGCCTGGCGGATGGGCCGCTGGCCCTCCCGGCTGGACGCCGGTGTGGTGTCCGCCCTGACCGAGCTGTCGCGCCGCGACCGCCTTGCCGAGGGCTTCGCCTCCCGGCTGGGCGAGCGCCCGGCGTGCGACCTGCTGGAGGAGCCGGGCGCGGTCGACGAGGCGGCGTCACTGCTGGCCGCGCGTCTCTTCCACGGCGGTCCCGCCGGCCAGGGCCCCGACTGGGCACCGGTCGACTGGCAGCAGTATCCGGAGGAGGTCGTGGACCGGAAGTGGCGTACGGAAGCGGCCCGCATCCATCAGGTTCTCGACGAGCTCGGCGTCGCGCCGTCGAGGGGGCCGCAGGGCCCGACGCTGGTCCGGGTCATGGACCACCTGTCCGCACGGCCCGGCGGAGAGGCGAGCGAGGCCCTGGCCGCCGTGCTGACCGCCCGTGTGGCGCGTGAGGAGGCGCTCGCGGAGCCCGTGGCCGGAATCGGGGACCACCCGGTGGACGCGTCCGAGGACGCCCTGGCGCTCTGGGGCGGCGGCGATCCGCTGCCGCTCATGCCGCTTCAGCCGCCGCGCACCGGCCGCGAGCTGCTCGCCGACCATGTCGTCGCGATGGTGTGCTGCACGGCTGTCGACACCGTCGGCGCGGTGCCGGGCCTGGACTGGCTCGACGGTCCCGCGCTCCTGGTCGACGGCGAGCGGCGGGCGGATCTGGCGGCGCCCGTGCTGAGCCTGGTCGAGGACGGGGACGCTCAACCGCTGCGGGTCTGGCTGGGTTCCCTCGGGGTCCGCCCGGAGAAGCCGGTCCGCCTTGTCTGAAGGGCGCCCACCGGGCGAAGCCGCGGCGGACCGGCCGCTCCCGCGCCGGGTCCGGATGCCGGGTGCCGGACGGCACGGGCAGCGCGAATCGGAGTGATCTGTTCCGGTTCCGGTCTCCTTGCCGTCAATTCGCGACGAACGGTGACGGACTGCATGCGTAATGTGATGTGCTGGAGACCGGCGCTGAACAGGTCGGCGCGGCGCGGTTGTCACAGGGGCACCGAGGGAGGGGGCAGGCATGGGGGCGGATCAGATCCGGCGATGGGAATCGGGCGCTCTCGCGCACGCCGTCTCCGATCCCTTCGGCCAGGGGCCGCTGCCCTGGCTGCGCGGCAGTGAGAACTACTTCGACGACACCGGCCAGGTGGTCCCCTGGTACGCCGATCCGAGCCTGGCCCGCGGCGGCTCCGGGGGTCCGCGGACCGCGGACGACGTGCGCCGTCAGATCAAGGGGTTCGTGAGTCCCGGAGCCGCCGCCCCCGGTGAGGCCGTCGACTTCCACATCACGGTGGATCCCCCGCAGCAGTTCTCCGTAGACGTATACCGGATCGGCCACTACGACGGCGACGGCGCCGCCAAGATCACCACGAGCCCCCGGCTCTCGGGGATCGTCCAGCCTCCGCCGCTCACCGCCGACCGCACGGTCTCCTGCCACCACTGGTGGCTCTCCTGGCGGCTCCAGATCCCCTCATACTGGTCCGTCGGCGCCTACGTCGCCGTGCTGACCACCCTGGACGGGTACCGCTCGCACATCCCCTTCACGGTCCGCGACGACCATCCCGCGGACCTGCTCCTGCTGCTGCCCGACGTCACCTGGCAGGCGTACAACCTCTATCCGGAGGACGGCCGCACCGGCGCCAGCCTCTATCACGCCTGGGACGAGGACGGCAGGCTGCTGGGCGAGGAGGACGCCGCGACCACGGTCTCCTTCGACCGTCCGTACGCGGGCGCCGGCCTCCCGCTCCATGTCGGCCACGCCTACGACTTCATCCGCTGGGCCGAGCGGTACGGCTACGACCTCGCCTACGCCGACACCCGCGATCTGCACGCCGGACGCATCGATCCGGCCCGCTACCGCGGCCTGGTCTTCCCCGGCCACGACGAGTACTGGTCGGCCCCCATGCGCCGGGCGGTGGAGCAGGCCCGCGACCGGGGCACGTCGCTCGTCTTCCTCTCCGCCAACACCATGTACTGGCAGGTCGAGCTCTCACCGTCACCGTCAGGCGTCCCGGACCGGCTGTTGACCTGCCGCAAACGCCGTGGCCCCGGAAAGCCCGCGCTGTGGCGCGAGGTGGACCGGGCCGAGCAGCAGCTGATGGGCATCCAGTACGCGGGCCGGGTGCCCGAGCCGTCCCCGCTGGTCGTACGGAACGCGGACCACTGGCTGTGGGAGACCACCGGCGCGACGGAGGGCGACGAACTGCCCGGCCTGGTCGCCGGAGAGGCCGACCGGTACTTCCCGCGCACGGCACTGCCCGAGCACGAGAGCCGGATCCTGCTCGCGCACTCCCCGTACCTGGACGGCGACGGCACGGTCCGCCACCAGGAGACCTCCCTCTACCGCGCACCCTCCGGCGCCCTGGTCTTCGCCTCGGGGACCTTCGCGTGGTCCCCGGCCCTGGACCGGCCCGGCCACGTCGACCCCCGGATCCAGCGGGCGACCGCCAATCTCCTGGACCGCATCTCCAAGCGTGACTAGTCCCCGTCCGCACCGCCCGGGGCACGATGTGCCCCGGGCGGTCGGTCGACCGGCGGGGCCTGCCGCACCCTGACCGGGTGGGTCCGGCCCGCGTACGGGACAATCGGAGCTGTTGTTCACAGCCACGGGGAGGAACCGTGTCCGGATTCGTCGAAAAGCCCGAGCCGCTGCAGGTGCCCGGCCTGGTGCATCTGCACACCGGCAAGGTGCGCGACCTGTACCAGAACGAGGCGGGCGACCTCGTGATGGTCGCCAGCGATCGCATGTCGGCGTACGACTGGGTACTGCCCACCGAGATCCCCGACAAGGGCCGGGTCCTGACCCAGCTCTCGCTGTGGTGGTTCGAACGCCTCGAGGACCTGATCGGCAACCACGTCATCTCCACCGAGCTGCCTCCCGGCGCGCCCGCGGACTGGGCCGGCCGCACCACGGTGTGCAAGTCACTGCGCATGGTCCCGGTCGAGTGCGTGGCCCGCGGCTATCTCACCGGATCCGGGCTCGCCGAATACCGGCAGAGCCGCACGGTGTGCGGCCTGGCGCTCCCCGAGGGTCTGAGTGACGGCTCCGAGCTCCCCGCCCCGATCTTCACGCCCGCGACCAAGGCCGCCGTCGGGGACCACGACGAGAACGTGAGCTACGAGGAGGTCGCCCGCCAGGTCGGCGCCGAGACCGCCGCCCACCTGCGCCAGTCGACCCTCGCCGTCTACTCCCGGGCCCGTGACATCGCACGCGGGCGGGGCATCATCCTGGCGGACACGAAGTTCGAGTTCGGCTTCGACGGTGACAGGTTGCTCATCGCCGACGAGGTGCTCACCCCGGACTCGTCCCGATTCTGGCCGGCGGCGAGCTGGCAGCCGGGCCGCGCCCAGCCGTCCTACGACAAGCAGTACGTCCGGGACTGGTTGACCTCGCCGGAGTCCGGCTGGGACCGGAACAGCGAGCAGCCGCCGCCCGCACTGCCGCAGGAGGTCGTGGACGCGACCCGCGCCAAGTACGTGGAGGCCTACGAACTGCTGACCGGCGCGACCTGGTCCTAGCAGGACGCCCGGACACGAAGAAGCCCCCGGCCGAAAGGCCGGGGGCTTCTTCTCTTGAGCGGACGACGAGATTCGAACTCGCGACCCTCACCTTGGCAAGGTGATGCTCTACCAACTGAGCCACGTCCGCATGCGCCGTAGCGCGGAGACCACTATACCCAAAGTCGGCGGTGCGCGAGACGCACCGCCGACCGGAGTTCCCCTCGCGGCCCGGCAGGGCGGGACGCCAGAGCATTCCGCATTGCCGGCCCGCGCCGGTGCGACTTCTTCGCGACAGGGAGCCCGCTCGGTGGGACGGCGATCACCTCGCCCTTTCCAGGGCTTGGGTGAGCGCATGGCTTCGGAAGTCAACTCGGCTCTGTCCGGAGGGATTTCCGGCGCACCGGACGGATGTTCGCCGGTCGCCGACGTTCTCGGGCCGGGCCCTGGCGCGGTCGTCACAAGCACTCCGGGTGAGGGCCTCGGCCGGCCTGCGCGGCCGGTAATGATCACGGTTCGCCGACGCGTGGGCTGTGGGCACTGTCACAACATGTGCCCGGGATGCCCGGGTGCGGCTGCGCGGTTTCCTGCTCACATCGCCTTTGCCGGTCATGCGCCGGCTGGATCAATGCCGCCGGCGCCACCCGTTCGCTGATGAGCTGCCCGTCCGCACATGAAGAGAAGCCCGATCAGGAGGAGGCCCGGAGTATGACGAAGGCTCGGAGCACGACGAAGGCCCCGGTCGCAATGACCGGGGCCTTCGTTCTCTTGAGCGGACGACGAGATTCGAACTCGCGACCCTCACCTTGGCAAGGTGATGCTCTACCAACTGAGCCACGTCCGCATTGTTGCCGCTCGGCTCTCACCGGGCGGTACGTCCACCACTGTACCTGATCCACATCCGTGGACGGTAAAGCGATGCAGAGCGGGTGACAGGAATTGCACACTGCGCCTTCCCCCTGGAAGGGGGATGTTCTACTACTGAACTACACCCGCACGCTGCTCGAGGCGGGCCTTTCGGCTTGCCCCTCGGCGTGCTCCAGACTCTAGCGGATCACCTGGGGTGCAGTGCAACTCCGTTGGGCGCGGCCGCGGCCGGCGTCGCTCAACTGGCCTCGCGGAACGCCTCGTAGACGCGCTTCGGGATACGGCCGCGGGCCGGCACGTCCATCTTGTTGGACTGTGCCCACGCCCGGACCGCTGCCGGTGCGGCCTCGACGGCGGTGTGCCGGTAGGCAACGGCGCGCGGCTTGTCGCGCTTGCCGCCGTTCGTCTGCTTTCGTCCGGCAGCCATGTAGGGCGCCAGCGCCTTGCGCAGTTTCTTTGCATTGGAGAGATTGAGGTCGATCTCGTACGACTTCCCGTCGAGGCCGAACGTGACCGTTTCCGTCGCTTCTCCGCCATCGATGTCGTCGGAGAGCGTGACCACCACTCGCTGAGCCACGGATATCGGTCCTTTCCCTGCGGTATCGCCGGAACGGCGTGGGTTGTGACGTGCGGCGATACCGGTTATTCGGCCGTCGAGGGGCAATGCTGCTTTCCTCTGTATTCCTTTGTACAGCGGACGGGCGTGCATTGTGAAGCCCCGGCAATTACTTGCGCGTGTCCTTCACAATGGGGCCCGGCAATCTTTCCTTGGATTTCGCGGTGGGTGGGTTTGATATCTACCCGCGTAGATTTTCCGGGCGGGTACGCTGAGGGAACCGCCCTCGCAACACACCACCGGGAGTGCCCGTGGCTCGCGTCGTAGTCGACGTCATGCTCAAGCCCGAGATCCTCGACCCCCAGGGACAGGCGGTGCAGCGTGCACTGCCGCGACTGGGATTCGCCGGGATCGCGGACGTCCGTCAGGGAAAGCGCTTCGAACTGGAGGTGGAGGGGCCGGTCGACGACGCCGCCCTCTCCCGCATCCATGAGATGGCTGAAACGTTCCTCGCCAACACCGTCATCGAGGACTTCGTCGTGAAGGTGGAGTCGTGACCGCTCGTATCGGAGTCGTCACCTTCCCCGGAACGCTCGATGACCAGGACGCGCTGCGTGCCGCACGGCTCGCCGGCGCAGAGGCGGTACCGCTCTGGCACCGCGACAAGGACCTCAAGCAGGTCGACGCGGTCGTCCTCGCCGGAGGTTTCTCGTACGGCGACTATCTCCGTGCCGGTGCCATCTCCCGGTTCTCGCCGGTGATGGAGACGATCATCGAGCAGGCGAAGGCCGGTATGCCGGTCCTGGGTATCTGCAACGGTTTCCAGATCCTCACGGAGGCCCACCTCCTGCCGGGCGCGATGCTGCGGAACAACCATCTGCACTTCATCTGCCGTGACCAGAAGCTGCGGGTGGAGAACGCGGACACCGCCTGGACCGCGGACTACGAGTCCGGCCAGGAGATCTCCGTACCGCTGAAGAACATGGACGGCCGGTACGTCGCCGACGAGCGGGTGCTCGACGAGCTCGAGGCCGAGGGCCGTGTCGCCTTCCGCTACCTGGACCTGAACCCCAACGGCTCGCTGCGCGACATCGCCGGCATCACCAACGCCGCGGGCAACGTGGTCGGTCTGATGCCGCACCCCGAGCACGCCGTGGAGCCACTGATCGGTACCGGCGGTACCGACGGACTCGGATTCTTCACCTCCATTCTCAAGAAGCTGGTCGCAGCATGACTCTGGACACCGTCAAGCACGCCACCGAGACCCCGGACGCCGGCCAGCCGTGGAAGGAGCTCGGCCTCAAGGAGGACGAGTACGCCCGGATCCGCGAGATCCTGGGCCGCCGTCCCACCGGTGCCGAGCTCGCGATGTACAGCGTCATGTGGTCGGAGCACTGCTCGTACAAGAGCAGCAAGGTCCACCTGAAGCAGTTCGGCGAGAAGGCGCCCGAGAACGACGCCATGCTCGTCGGCATCGGTGAGAACGCGGGCGTCGTCGACGTCGGCCAGGGTTACGCCGTCACCTTCAAGGTGGAGTCGCACAACCACCCGTCGTACATCGAGCCCTACCAGGGCGCGGCCACCGGTGTCGGCGGCATCGTCCGCGACATCCTCGCGATGGGCGCCCGCCCGGTCGCCGTCGTGGACCCGCTGCGCTTCGGCGCCGCCGACCACCCCGACACCAAGCGCGTCCTGCCGGGCGTGGTCGCGGGCATCGGCGGCTACGGCAACTGCCTGGGCCTGCCGAACATCGGCGGCGAGGTCGTCTTCGACGAGTGCTACCAGGGCAACCCGCTGGTCAACGCCGGCTGCATCGGTGTGATGAAGCACGAGGACATCCACCTCGCGAAGGCGTCGGGCCCCGGCAACAAGGTGATCCTCTACGGCGCCCGCACCGGCGGCGACGGCATCGGCGGTGTCTCGGTGCTCGCCTCGGAGACCTTCGAGTCGACGGGTCCCGCCAAGCGGCCCGCCGTCCAGGTCGGCGACCCCTTCCAGGAGAAGCTCCTCATCGAGTGCACCCTTGAGATCTTCAAGGAGAAGCTCGTCGCCGGCATCCAGGACCTCGGCGGCGCCGGTCTGTCCTGCGCCACCTCCGAGCTCGCGAGCGCCGGCTCCGGCGGTATGCGGGTCGAGCTGGACAGCGTGCCGCTGCGCGACGCGACGCTCTCGCCGGAGGAGATCCTCATGAGCGAGTCGCAGGAGCGCATGTGCGCGATCGTCGAGCCGGACAAGGTGGACCGGTTCCTGGAGATCTGCGAGAAGTGGGACGTCATCGCCACGGTCATCGGTGAGGTGACCGACGGCGAGCGCCTGGAGATCTTCTGGCACGGCGAGCAGATCGTCGACGTGCCGCCGCGGACCGTCGCCCACGAGGGCCCGGTCTACCACCGCCCGTACGCCCGCCCCTCCTGGCAGGACGCGCTCCAGGCGGACGACGCGAACAAGCTGGCCCGCCCGGCGAACGCGGAGGAGCTGCGCGAGCAGGTCCTGAAGCTGGTCGCCTCTCCGAACCAGGCCTCCAAGGCGTGGATCACCGACCAGTACGACCGCTTCGTGCAGGGCAACACGGTGCTGGCGCAGCCGGAGGACGCGGGCATGGTCCGGATCGACGAGGAGTCGAACCTGGGCGTGGCCATGGCGACCGACGGCAACGGCCGGTACGCGAAGCTCGACCCGTACACGGGTGCGCAGCTCGCGCTGGCGGAGGCGTACCGCAACGTGGCCGCGTCCGGTGCGAAGCCGCTCGCGATCTCCGACTGCCTGAACTTCGGCTCGCCCGAGGACCCGGACGTCATGTGGCAGTTCGCCGAGGCCACGCGTGGTCTCGCGGACGGCTGTCTGCAGCTGGGCACGCCGGTGACCGGCGGCAACGTCTCGCTCTACAACCAGACGGGCGAGACGGCGATCCACCCGACGCCGGTCGTCGCGGTGCTCGGTGTGATCGACGACGTCAACCGCAGGACGCCGATCGCGTTCGCCGAGGAGGGGCAACTGCTCTACCTGCTCGGCGACACCCGAGAGGAGTTCGGCGGCTCGGCCTGGTCCCAGGTCGTCCACGACCACCTCGGCGGTCTGCCGCCGAAGGTCGACCTCGACCGGGAGAAGCTGCTGGGCGAGATCCTGATCTCGGCCTCCCGCGACGGCATGATCGACGCGGCGCACGACCTGTCCGACGGCGGCCTGATCCAGGCGGTCACGGAGTCGTGCCTGCGTGGCGGCAAGGGTGCGCGGCTCGTCGTCCCGGACGGTCTGGACGCGTTCACCTTCCTGCTGAGCGAGTCGGCCGGCCGGGCGGTCGTCGCCGTCCCGCGCAGCGAGGAGCTCCGCTTCAACGACATGTGCGGCGCCCGCGGTCTGCCCGTGACCCGTATCGGTGTGGTGGACGGAGACGCCGTCGAGGTGCAGGGCGAGTTCAGCATCCCGCTGAGCGAGCTGCGCACGGCGCACGAGGCGACCATCCCGGGTCTGCTCGTCTGACCTTCCGCTCTGTGGCCCCCCGTCCGGTTCCGACCGGGCGGGGGCTTCTGCGTGCGGGTGTTGCACGTAAGTGATCGTCTACCGGTCGGATGGAGGGCGCTCCTCGCGCTCATGCTCCTCGACCTGCTCGCCGGCCTTCCGTTCGACCGGCTGCGGATCTGGTCGCCCGCGCTGCTCTCCCTCGCGGTACTCGTGGGCGCTTGCGTCCGCACCCGCCGGGCCCGGCGTCAGCACCCGCGCGAGGCGGCCGAGGTCGGCGTCCCGGTGCGCAGCCACTGGTCGGCGCTGAACAGCCCGACGGACCGCACGCCGAGCCCATGGCTACGGGCAGACGTACGCCATCGACCTCGTTGCCGAGCCTTCCGAGGGCGCCCGGCCGCGGTTCATGGCCCTTTGGCCGGTCGTCCGCCGGAACAGGGACGTTCCTGCCTTCGGGGAGCCGCTGTCCGCCGTCGCCGATGCCATCGTCGTCCACGCGAGGACCCGTCTGAGCCGCAATTCGCTGCTCGTGGTGCCCCACCTGGTGATCGTCGAGCCGTCGCTCCGGGACATCGGCGGAGTCCGCGAGGTCTTCGGCAACCATGTCGTCCTGGACCTCGGCGACGGAGGGTTGCCGCGTACGTGCATCTCCAGCGCGGCTCCCTCGCGGTCCGGGCAGGCGACCGGCTCCGGGCAGGGCAGCCGATCGCACGGTGCGGGAACTCCGGCAACTCCTCGGAACCGCACCTTCACTTCCAGCTCATGGACGGCCCGGACGCGGACACCGCGGTCGGCTCGCGGTCCGACGGCGCGGGCTCGAAGTCCCCGGGAACGGGGGAGACGTTCACTGCCGGGGACACGGTGTCCGGTGGCCTGCCCACCCCGTAGGGTCGGTTCATGCCACCGGCCAGGAAGCGTCTTCGCAGCTACGATCCCGCCCTCACCCGCGCCGCCGTGCTCGCCCAGTTCGGGCACGTCAGGCAGGCTGTGGACGGCCTCACCGACGGCCAGTTGGCGCTGCCGACGCGGCTCGGGGACTGGACCGTGCGGGAGCTCGCCGCGCACGTGGCCATGGTCGCCGGACTCGTCACGCGCTATCTGCGCCTGCCGGAGCCCGACAAGCAGGACCTGGCGCTGCTGGACTGGCCCTTCGCGACGGTGACGGCGGCGGGGCAGGTCGACGAGGACACCAGGGCCTTCGCGAAGGGCGGTACGGTCGCCGAACTGTTCGACCGCACGGCCGCGGGCCTCGAGGAGCTGTTGCCGACCGCCGACGCGGAGCGGCTCGTGCCCATGCGGTTCGGCGGGATGCGGCTCGGGGACTTCCTGGTCACCCGCACCGTCGAGCTGATCGTCCACACCGACGACCTGAACGACGCGACCGGGCTGGACATCCCGTACGACCGCCGGGCGCTCGCCGCCTGCACACGGCTGCTCGCGGACGCCCTCGCGGTGAAGGCGCCGGGTGCGTCGACGGAGGTGCGCGTCCCGCCGTTCGCCGTGGTGCAGTGCGTCGAAGGCCCGCGGCACACCCGCGGCACGCCGCCCAATGTCGTCGAGACCGACCCGCTGACGTGGGTCCGCCTCGCCACCGGCCGTACCGGATGGCGTGAGGCGCTCGACTCGGCGAAGGTCGCCGCGAGCGGCGAGCGCGCCGATCTCGGCGCACTGCTGCCGATCCTGGGCTGACCGGCGGGGCGGGCGGAAGGGCCACGTCGGGCCCGTGCCCTGCGGCCGGACGGGGGAACGGGCGGAACCGACCTCAGGGCCGCTCCGTCACACGGGTATGCGCAATCAGCTGAGCATTTCTGTGACCGCACTGGCCGTCCTCGCACTCGCCGCCTGCGGCACGGAGTCGGGCGCCGGCTCCGGTGACCGCGGCGACGGAGGAGGAGGCGACGGAGGAGGAACCGTGCAGCCCGATGTTCCTGTGACCGGTGTCCACTGGTCCGTCGACAGCGTCACGGTCGACGGGCGCAGGACCAAGGCCCCTGCCGACGCCCACGTCGAGATCACGGACAAGGGGCGGGCCCAGGGCAACTACGGCTGCAACCGCTTCGGCGCCGACGTGAAGATCGAGGGCGACACCATCACGGTGGGGCCCGGAGAGATGACCGAGATGGCGTGCGAGGAGAAGATCCAGGGCTTCGAGGACACCCTGCGCGCCGCCTTCTCCGGGAAGCTCAAGGCGAAGCTCAGCGACGGCAGGCTGACCCTGACGACGGAGAAGGGCGACTCCATCGCCCTCACCTCCGAGCCGTCCTCCCCGCTGGTGGGCACCAAGTGGTCCGTGAACAGCCTGGTGTCCGGGCAGACGGCGGCGTCCCTGCCGGCCGGCACGGAGAACAAGGCGCATCTGACCTTCGCCAAGGACGGTTCCGTGAGGGGCAGCCTGGGCTGCAACCGCTTCACCAGCACGGCGAAGATCTCGGACGACTCGATCACCTTCGGTCGCCTCTCCTCGACCCGGAAGCTGTGCGAAGGCCCGGTGATGGACGTGGAGCGTCAGCTGGCCAAGGTCCTCGACGGGACGGTGAAGTACCGGCTGGGGCACCGGTCGCTCACGCTCACCGCCCCGGACGGCGAGGGCTTCGCGGCGGTCGCTTCCGACACGTCCCGCGAGAAGTGACCGTGTGAACTAGCACACGCCGCCTCCACCGGACGCGACGGACCGCACCGGGCGCTCGTTGACGGAGGGTGATCAAGTCGATGGCGGCGGGCCGGAGGCCGAATCCCTGGCCGGGACGGGGTGCGGGCACGTCCGTCCCGGATCCTGGACGCCTCGCTGGACGATCTGCGAGTGTCCGGCGAGGTCGGGCGCACGCCGGCGGGCCCAAGGGACGGGGCCCTTCATGCGCCGTTTGCACCCTTGGAAACCCGGTTGCGCGGTGTCCCCAATTCGGACCAGTGGTCGATCTCGCCTACACTCGGTGGCGTGCCACGTGGTGACGGACGACTCAACCACGACCTGCTCCCCGGTGAGAAGGGCCCCCAGGACGCTTGCGGCGTCTTCGGTGTCTGGGCTCCGGGAGAAGAGGTCGCGAAGCTCACTTACTTCGGGCTCTACGCCCTCCAACATCGAGGCCAGGAATCCGCGGGAATCGCGGTGAGCAACGGCTCCCAGATCCTCGTCTTCAAGGACATGGGCCTGGTTTCCCAGGTCTTCGACGAAACCTCCCTCGGCTCCCTCACAGGTCATATCGCGGTCGGTCACGCCCGCTACTCGACCACGGGCGCCTCGGTGTGGGAGAACGCGCAGCCGACCTTCCGGGCCACCGCCCACGGCTCGATCGCGCTCGGCCACAACGGAAACCTGGTCAACACCGCCCAGCTCGCGGAGATGGTCGCCGAACTCCCCAAGGAGAACGGGCGCGCCACCCAGGTCGCCGCGACCAACGACACCGATCTGATCACCGCGCTGCTCGCCGGCCAGGTCGACGACGACGGCAAGCCGCTGACCATCGAGGAGGCGGCCGCCAAGGTCCTCCCCGAGGTCCGGGGCGCCTTCTCGCTCGTCTTCATGGACGAGGGCACCCTCTACGCGGCCCGCGACCCGCAGGGCATCCGCCCGCTGGTCCTCGGCCGCCTCGAGCGCGGCTGGGTCGTGGCGTCCGAGACCGCCGCCCTCGACATCTGCGGCGCCAGCTTCGTCCGGGAGATCGAGCTCGGTGAGCTCATCGCCATCGACGAGAACGGCCTCCGCACTTCGCGCTTCGCGGAAGCGAAGCCCAAGGGCTGTGTCTTCGAGTACGTCTACCTGGCCCGCCCGGACACGGACATCGCCGGCCGGAACGTCTACCTCTCCCGTGTGGAGATGGGTAGGAAACTGGCCAAGGAAGCGCCGGTCGAGGCCGACCTGGTCATAGCGACGCCGGAGTCCGGCACGCCCGCGGCCATCGGCTACGCGGAGGCCAGCGGTATCCCGTACGGCTCCGGCCTGGTGAAGAACGCCTATGTCGGCCGCACCTTCATCCAGCCCTCGCAGACCATCCGCCAGCTGGGTATCCGCCTCAAGCTGAACCCGCTCAAGGAAGTCATCCGGGGCAAGCGGCTGGTCGTCGTGGACGACTCGATCGTCCGAGGCAACACCCAGCGGGCCCTGGTCAAGATGCTCCGCGAGGCAGGAGCGGCCGAGGTCCACATCCGGATCTCGTCCCCGCCGGTGAAGTGGCCCTGCTTCTTCGGGATCGACTTCGCGACCCGCGCGGAGCTCATCGCCAACGGCATGACGATCGACGAGATCGGCACCTCGCTCGGGGCCGACTCCCTGTCGTACATCTCCATCGACGGCATGATCGAGGCGACCACGATCGCCAAGCCGAACCTCTGCCGTGCCTGCTTCGACGGTGAGTACCCGATGGAGCTTCCCGACCCCGAGCTGCTCGGCAAGCAGCTTCTGGAGACCGAGCTGGCGGGCGGCTCCGACGCCGCCGACGCGCTCCGTCGTCCGTGATCCCCCTGCAGTACGACACGAAAGTCCTCCAGCATGTCTGCTGAATCTTCCGAGCGTGCTCCGCACGCGGGCACCGGTGCCAGTTACGCGGCGGCGGGCGTCGACATCGAGGCGGGCGACCGCGCGGTGGAGCTGATGAAGGAGTGGGTGAAGAAGACGCAGCGCCCCGAGGTCGCGGGCCTCGGCGGCCTCGGCGGCTTCGCCGGCCTCTTCGACGCCTCCGCCCTCAAGCGCTACGAGCGTCCGCTGCTGGCCTCGGCCACCGACGGCGTCGGCACCAAGGTCGACATCGCACGCCAGATGGGTGTCTACGACACGATCGGCCACGACCTGGTGGCCATGGTCATGGACGACATCGTGGTCTGCGGCGCGGAGCCGCTGTTCATGACCGACTACATCTGCGTCGGCAAGGTCCACCCTGAGCGGGTGGCGGGGATCGTCAAGGGCATCGCCGAGGGCTGTGTGCTCGCCGGCACCGCGCTGGTCGGCGGCGAGACCGCTGAGCACCCCGGCCTGCTCGGCCCCGACGACTTCGACGTCGCGGGAGCAGGTACCGGTGTGGTCGAGGCGGACCGGCTGCTCGGCCCGGAACGCATCCGTAAGGGTGACGCGGTCATCGCGATGGCGTCGTCCGGGCTTCACTCCAACGGATACTCGCTGGTCCGGCATGTGCTGTTCGACCGGGCGAAGATGTCGCTGGACCAGCAGGTCGAGGAGCTCGGCCGGACGCTGGGCGAGGAGCTGCTGGAGCCCACCAAGATCTACTCGCTGGACTGTCTGGCGCTCACCCGGACCACCGAGGTGCACGCGTTCAGCCACATCACCGGCGGCGGTCTCGCGAACAACCTGGCGCGGGTCTTCCCCGACTCGCTGCACGCGGTCGTCGATCGTTCGACCTGGACCCCGGGAGCGATTTTCGATCTTGTCGGCAAGGCCGGCCAGGTCGAGCAGCTCGAGCTGGAGAAGACGCTGAACATGGGCGTCGGCATGATGGCCGTCGTGCCGCAGGAATCCGTCGATGTGGCGCTGACCACACTCGCCGACCGCGGGGTCGAGGCATGGGTGGCCGGGACCGTAGTCGACCGGCAAGGCGACCGGCACACGGGTGCGGAGCTGACCGGGACGTACGCGTAGCGATCGCAGTCCGGCCGGCGGCGTGAGCCGACAGCACAGAACCCGGTCCGGGGTCGCCCCTGGACCGGGTCAGTGTCGGTGCAGCGTCAAGCGCCGCGGCGCTGTTGCGACGACGGACCGGACTCCTCGTCCTCGTCCTCGTCGTCGTTGTACAGATCCGCGTACTGTGCGTACGGGTCGTCTTCCTCGTCGTCGTCCTCGAACGGCTCGCCGTTCGGAGGCTGACTCGAAGTCGAAGCGCCCAGCTCGTTGGCCAGACGCGACAGGTCAGTCCCGCCGCTGTTGTACTTCAGCTGGCGGGCGACCTTTGTCTGCTTGGCCTTGGCCCGGCCGCGCCCCATGGCTCGACCCCCTCGGTGACGGGGCTCGACGGCCCCAGAGTCTTGACACGCGTTCATGAGTCGGAACGGGCTCTCCGTGGAGAGACCGGTCCGTAGGGCTTCAACGGTACCTGCTTCCGCGGCCATACGGTACGCCGCCCGCATCACGTGCCACTTGGCAGGACCAGCAAGGTGCCCGATCCTCGCTGGTCAACTGCGATTTTAACCTCTTCCCGGCGGTCGACCCGCCGACCGGGGTGAGTCTTGTCTCCCCGAGGCCGGCGGGCCGGGCGAACACGGTCAGCGACCGCGCGCCTCCGCCATGCGGTGCTCGGCGATCCGGTCGGCCGCCGCAGCCGGCGGAATACCGTCTTCCTTCGCACGTGCGAATATTGCCAGCGTGGTGTCGAAGATCTTGGACGCCTTCGCCTTGCAGCGGTCGAACTCGAAGCCGTGCAGCTCGTCGGCGACCTGGATGACGCCGCCGGCGTTCACGACGTAGTCGGGCGCGTAGAGGATGCCGCGATCCGCGAGGTCCTTCTCCACGCCCGGGTGCGCGAGCTGGTTGTTGGCCGCGCCGCAGACGATCCTGGCGGTCAGCACCGGGACGGTCGCGTCGTTCAGGGCGCCGCCCAGCGCGCAGGGGGCGTAGACGTCCAGGCCCTCGGTGCGGATCAGGGTGGCCGTGTCGGCGACGGCGGTCGCCCGGGGGTGCCGATCGAGGATCCGGCGCACCGAGTCCTCGCGGACGTCCGTGATCACGACCTCGGCCCCGTCGGAGACCAGGTGGTCGACCAGGTGGTGGCCCACCTTGCCGACGCCCGCCACGCCGACCTTGCGGCCGCGCAGCGTCGGTTCGCCCCACAGGTGCTCGGCCGAGGCGCGCATGCCCTGGAAGACGCCGTACGCGGTCAGCACGGAAGAATCGCCCGCGCCGCCGTTCTCGGGGGAGCGGCCGGTCACCCAGCGGCTCTCACGTGCGACGACATCCATGTCGGCGACGTAGGTGCCCACGTCGCAGGCGGTCACGTAGCGGCCGCCGAGGGAGTCGACGAACCGGCCGTAGGCCAGCAGCAGTTCCTCCGACTTGATCTGCTCGGGGTCACCGATGATCACGGCCTTGCCGCCGCCGTGCTCGAGACCGGCCATGGCGTTCTTGTACGACATGCCCCGGGAGAGGTTCAGCGCGTCGGCGACGGCCGCTTCCTCGGACGCGTACGGGTAGAAGCGGGTGCCGCCGAGGGCCGGGCCCAGAGCGGTGGAGTGGATGGCGATGACAGCCTTCAGGCCACTGGCGCGGTCCTGGCACAGCACGACTTGCTCGTGGCCCCCCTGATCCGATCGGAAGAGGGTGTGCAGTACGTCGGCATTGGCGCCGGTCACATCGGTCACGGTGGTGACTCCCAAGTACGAAGCGGCGGAGACGGTCCGTCCTCGGGGCCTGACCGTCGCTTTTGGCTGGGCAGACGCGGGGAAGGACCGGTTTGGCAAGAGGGTAAGTCCTACGCGTGCGTAGATCCGACGCAGTGCCGAGGATCACCCTCTCGCGGGGTACCGGCGTGGAAGGATTTGCGGCATGCCAGCGCTGTCCTCGGTTCTTGTCCCTTATGCGTCCTATCTTCGGATCTACGAGCCGCTGGCGGCCTTCCCCGAGCCGGAACGCGGCCACTGGGCCCGCTACGCCTGCCGGGAGGCCACACCGACGGCCCAGGACGAACTGCGCCGTTCGCTCGCCGACTTGCTGCCGACGCCGCCCGTCCCCGTACCGGTCCACGAGAGCGCCGACGCGTTCGTGGCGGACGTCGACGGGGTGGTCTGCATCTGCCCCTGGCGGACCCGGCTCCGTGGCTGGCTGGCCCTGGAGGAGCTTCCGGAGCAGCTGCCGGCGCAGTTGCTGGACGCGGCGCTGCCGCGCGTGGTGCGGGACCAGGCGGCGGCGGACTTCGAAGAGTGGCGTGCCCGCAACCCCGACGCCCGGCCCTGGATCAGGACGGCGGTCTGGCATGTACCGGTCGGTTGGTTCACGCTCTTCGCCGACGAGGAGCGTGAGTACGAGGCGGCCGGTCCGGCGGCGCCCGTGCTGCGATACCGGACGCCGATGGTCCAGGCGCGCAGGCGGGTCGCACGGGCGCTGCGGACGCTGCGGGAGACGATCGACGAGGGCCCGCTGACCGAGGGGCTGCTGGACGTCGGCCGCTGGCTCGAGGAGTTCCATCCGCGGTCGCTGGTGGAGCTGGATTACGGCGGCCTGGTGCACGCCCTGCCGGACGGACAGCTGGCTCAGGACCGTTCCGCGGCCGATGTGGCGGAGGGGATCGCGGCGCTGCGGGCCGGCGACGGTGAGGGCGCGGCGCTGGCGTACGGGCGGCTGACCGAGCGCTGGCGGGCCGTCAGGGACCGTCAGTTCGCCAACTGAAGGCCGACTTCGTTGTCGGGGGTGCGCTGCGTACAGGACGTAGGTCCCGATCCGGGCACTTGCCCCCCAAGCGTGACGGACGGCACTAACCGCGCCCTTGCGCCCATCACCTACCCTCGTGTCAAAATAGGACAAGGAGTCCGGGGAGGGTTCCTTCCGTCCAAGTAAGGGCGGAATGCTCAGCATTGCACGCTATGGGGGGTCTGGCGACTCCTGATCGCTCTGTGACTGATCGTTACTGTGACGTGACTGTCCGTTATGGCATGGTCCATCGGGCTTCGGCCGCTGATGGACACCTGAGAGGGCAATTCCATCGGTTTGGCCGACGTCGCTGGACAGATGGTGTAGTTGTAGTGCCGAGGACAAGCCGTTCGTCCTATAACCGACTCGGCCCGCGTCTGCCATTTCGGGCAACGCGGGTCAAGGTGCAGAATTTAGAGGAAAGAACCGAGAAGGTTCGGTTCTCCCGAGGAGGCCGCTCATGACCGCTCGCACCCCTGATGCCGAGCCGCTGCTGACCCCGGCTGAGGTCGCCACCATGTTCCGCGTGGACCCGAAGACGGTTACCCGCTGGGCCAAGGCAGGCAAGCTCACGTCCATCCGCACGCTCGGAGGACATCGCCGGTACCGCGAGGCAGAGGTCCGCGCACTGCTTGCGGGTATCCCGCAGCAGCGCAGCGAGGCCTGAACACCCCTGCAAGACCGGGCATTTCCGGGGCCCCCACCTCGGAAAACCCGCCCTTAGCTCCATGTGACGGTGCTCTGCCCCAACAGACCCTCGTCATCGATCGCGCTGGACTCCGCCGGGTCCAGCGCGATTTTTTTGTGCCCGGGCGGGGCTTCGGAGGCCTTGCGCCGGCCTGTGCCGGACAGCCTTGAGGAGAGTGCAATGGCACATATTAAATCGGACGGTTGTAGGGAGGGGTTAAAAGGAGGGGTTCTGAAAACCCGTTCGGTGACTCCCGTCACACCGCACGGCTCTTGCCAAAGTCCAGCCTGTCACGGAACCAGGCGTGCCAGAGCGGCTGTTGGTCACTCCTTGGTCGGGCTCTTGTCCTCGGCCGACGGGCCGTCCACCGCCTCTGCCGACGGCCGGGTTGCCTCTGTCGGCGGCCGGGCGGCGGGCGGCTGTGCCCGTCCGGTGCCGGCAGGCTCCCCGTCGGGGCGCTCCATGGCGAGCCGCAGGAGGCGATGGCAGATGGGGCAGGACCTCGTGAGGTGCCGATAGCCGGAGGCGGCGGACAGATGGGCGCGCAGCAGCGCCCGGGTCTCGTACCGCCTTGCTGTGGACGCCGCCATGCACGTCACCTCCGGGTGTGTGCCGCCCTCTTGGGCCGCTCGTCCGGCTCCCGCCGGATCCGAACGAATGACCCTAGTGACTGGGTACCCGTGGCAGATGACGCCGTCAAGATGCCCGGGCACGACGAAGGCCCGCATCGAATGATGCGGGCCTTCGTCATCCAGCGCGGTCCTGACGGGATTTGAACCCGCGGCCTCCACCTTGACAGGGTGGCGAGCACTCCAAACTGCTCCACAGGACCAGGTTTCGCAGCCGGTATTTGCTCTCTTGGCTGCGAGAGAGACTGTACAGCAGGTGCGACCATCAGGTCGAACTCACTCCTGGCGACCGGCCCGTCACGGCGCGGCCGCGTCGATGGCCTTCACGATCCGCTTGTCGGACACCGGGTACGCCGTGCCCAGCGCGTGCGCGAAGTAGCTCACCCGCAGCTCCTCGATCATCCAGCGGATGTCCAGGACCTCCTGCGGCACCGGGCGGCCCTGCGGCAGCTGCTCCAGCAGCCAGGCGTACTCGTCCTGCATCTCGTGGACCTTCTCCATGCGCGTGGTGTCGCGCTGGACGGCCGTGGGCATCTGCTGGAGGCGGCGGTCCACTGCCACCAGGTAGCGCATCAGGTCGGGCAGCCTGCGCAGCCCTGTGCGGGTCACGAAGCCGGCCGGCACGAGGGCTGCCAGCTGCTCGCGTACGTCCTGGACGTTGTTGATGAGCACCAGGCTGTTCGTGGCCTTCAGACGGCGCTCACAGGCCTGCCAGGCCGCCAGGATCTGCTGCACCTGGTCGATCGTGCGGACGGTCAGGTCGACGAGGTCGGCCCGCACCTTGTCGAACAGCTTCCGGAACGATTCCTCGTCCCACGCGGGTCCGCCGTGCTCCGCGATCAGACGGTCGGCCGCGGCCAGTGCGCAGTCCTCGAACAGCGCCTGGACCGAGCCGTGCGGATTGCGGGAGAGCGCCAGCTTCTGCTGGTTCGTCAGCTTGTCCGAGGCGAACTTGGCCGGATTCACCGGGATGTTGAGCATGATCAGACGACGGGTCCCGCGCCACATCGCCTGCGCCTGCTCCGCCTCGGTGTCGAAGAGCCGCACGGCGACGGAACCGCCCTCGTCGACCAGGGCGGGGAACGCCTTGACCGGCTGGCCCGCGCGCCGCGTCTCGAAGACCTTCGAGAGCGTGCCGATCGTCCAGTCCGTCAGTCCGCTGCGCTCCAGGGACTCGCCGGAAGGGCTGGAGGAGGCGGCGGCCTTGGACAGCGCCTGCCGGGCCTTCGGCCTCAGCTGGACCCGGAGGGCCTCCAGGTCCTTGTCCTCAGCGAGCTTCTTACGACGCTCGTCGACGATCCGGAACGTGATCTTCAAGTGGTCGGGCACACGGGACAGATCGAAGTCCTCCGCCGTGACCGGCACGCCGACCATCCGCTTCAGTTCCCGCGCGAGCGTGACCGGCAGCGGCTCCTGGAGCGGCACGGCCCTGGCAAGGAACGCCTTCGCGTAGTTCGGCGCGGGCACGTAGTGGCGGCGGACCGGTTTCGGCAGCGAACGGATCAGCTCGGTGACCACGTCCTCGCGCAGCCCCGGGATCTGCCAGTCGAAGCCCTCGTCGGTCACCTGGTTCAGCACCTGCAGCGGGATGTGCACGGTGACACCGTCCGCGTCCGCCCCCGGTTCGAACTGGTACGTCACCCGGAACTTCAGCCGGCCCTGCCGCCACGAGTCCGGGTAGTCGTCCTTGGTGACCGCACCCGCCTTCTCGTTGATGAGCATCTCGCGCTCGAAGTCGAGCAGGTCAGGCTGCTCGCGGCGCTTGTGCTTCCACCAGGAGTCGAAGTGCGCGCCGGACACGACGTGTTCGGGCACCCGCTGGTCGTAGAAGTCGAAGAGGGTCTCGTCGTCCACCAGGATGTCTCGACGGCGGGCGCGGTGCTCCAGCTCCTCGACCTCGGTCAGCAGTCTGCGGTTGTCCGCGAAGAACTTGTGGTGCGTGCGCCAGTCGCCCTCGACCAGCGCGTTGCGAATGAAGAGGTCACGCGAGACCTCCGGGTCGATCCGCCCGTAGTTCACCTTCCGCTGGGCGACGATCGGCACGCCGTAGAGCGTCACCTTCTCGTACGCCATCACCGCGGCCGCGTCCTTCTCCCAGTGCGGTTCGCTGTACGTACGCTTCAGCAAATGCTCGGCGAGTGGTTCGATCCACTCCGGCTCGATCCTCGCGTTGACCCGTGCCCACAGGCGGGACGTCTCCACCAGCTCGGCCGACATCACGAACCGCGGCGGCTTCTTGAAGAGGGCCGAGCCTGGGAAGATCGCGAACTTGGCGCCGCGGGCGCCCAGGTACTCGTTCTTCCCTGTGCTCCTTCCGCTCTCGCCTGCGGTCTCCTTCACGTCCTTCATGCCGACGTGCGACAGCAGACCCGCGAGCAGCGAGACGTGGACGGACTGCTCGGGCGCGGCAGCGTCCGCCGAGGGCTCCTCCAGCCGCATGCCCATCTGCTTGGCGACCGTGCGGAGCTGGGAGTAGATGTCCTGCCACTCCCGGATGCGCAGGAAGTTCAGATACTCCTGCTTGCACATCCGGCGGAAGCTCGAGGAGCCGCGCTCCTTCTGCTGTTCACGGACATAGCGCCACAGGTTGAGGAAGGCGAGGAAGTCGCTGGTCTCGTCCTTGAAGCGGGCGTGCTGCTGGTCGGCCTGCGTCTGCTTCTCCGCCGGGCGCTCGCGCGGGTCCTGGATCGACAGCGCGGCCGCGATCACCATGACCTCGCGCACACAGCCGTTCTTGTCGGCCTCGACGACCATACGGGCGAGCCGGGGGTCGACCGGCAGCTGGGAGAGCTTGCGGCCCATCTCCGTCAGCTTCTTGCGGGGATCCTTCTGCGCCGGGTCGAACGCGCCCAGTTCCTGGAGGAGCTGGACACCGTCGCGGATGTTGCGGTGGTCCGGCGGGTCGATGAACGGAAACTTCTCGATGTCGCCGAGTCCGGCCGCCGTCATCTGGAGGATGACCGACGCCAGGTTCGTACGGAGGATCTCCGCGTCCGTGAACTCGGGCCGGGCGTTGAAGTCGTCCTCCGAGTACAGCCGGATGCAGATGCCGTCCGACGTGCGGCCGCAGCGGCCCTTGCGCTGGTTGGCGCTGGCCTGGCTGATCGCCTCGATGGGCAGCCGCTGCACCTTCGTGCGATGGCTGTAGCGGGAGATACGGGCGGTCCCCGGATCGATCACGTACTTGATGCCGGGGACGGTCAGTGAGGTCTCCGCGACATTGGTGGCGAGGACGATCCGGCGGCCGGTGTGCTGCTGGAAGACGCGGTGCTGCTCGGCGTGCGAGAGACGGGCGTAGAGGGGGAGCACCTCGGTGAAGCGGTACTGCTTCTTGTTGAGCGCCTCCGCGGTGTCGCGGATCTCGCGCTCGCCGGAGAGGAAGACGAGGATGTCGCCCTTCCCCTCGCCCATCAGCTCCTCCACCGCGTCCGTGATCGCGGTGATCTGGTCGCGGTCGCTCTCCTCGCCGTCCTCTTCGAGCAGTGGGCGGTAGCGGACCTCGACGGGATACGTGCGGCCGCTGACCTCGACGATCGGGGCGTCGCCGAAGTGCCGGGAGAAGCGCTCGGGGTCGATCGTCGCGGACGTGATCACGACCTTGAGATCGGGACGCCTGGGCAGCAACTGCGCCAGGTAGCCGAGCAGGAAGTCGATGTTGAGCGACCGCTCGTGGGCCTCGTCGATGATGATCGTGTCGTAGGCGCGCAGCTCGCGGTCGGTCTGGATCTCGGCGAGCAGGATGCCGTCGGTCATGAGCTTCACGAAGGTGGCGTCCTGGTTCACCTGGTCGGTGAAGCGGACCTTCCAGCCGACGGCCTCGCCGAGCGGGGTGTCCAGCTCTTCCGCGACCCGCTCCGCGACGGTGCGGGCGGCGATACGGCGGGGCTGCGTGTGGCCGATCATGCCGCGCACGCCACGGCCAAGTTCCAGACAGATCTTCGGGATCTGGGTGGTCTTGCCGGAGCCGGTCTCGCCCGCGACGATCACGACCTGGTGGTCCCGTATCGCCTCGAGGATCGCGTCCTTCTTCTGGCTGACCGGAAGCTGCTCCGGGTACGAGACCGCGGGCACGCGGCCGGTCCGGAGCGCGGTGCGGGCCGCGGACTTCTCCGCCTCCGCGGCGATCTCGTCCAGCACGGCCTGCCGAGCCTCGGGCTTACGGATGCGGCGGGCGCCTTCGAGACGGCGGCCGAGCCGGTGGGCGTCGCGCAGCGACGCCCCGGCCAGCAGGGTCTGAAGGTCGGCGAAGGAAGTAGACATACGAACTCCAGGATCGCACCCCCGGGAAACCACTGGCGAACTCATTTCACGCGCAGCCTGGTGCAGTATTGAGCGACTCCGCCCCCGCCGACCCCGAAAGGACAGCGCGTCCATGCTGATCGGCCGCGACCGCAGGCACCGTCTCGTGGTGTCCGCGAGCCTGCTGCTCGGCCTGCTGGGAGCGCTGCTCGGGTGCATGGGCGCGGCGACGGCGGCGGACCCCGGACCGGTCTCCGTCACCGGGCCGGTCACGGCGCCCGGGTCCATGGCGGGGCCGGACACCGCACTCGCGGCCATGGCCGGGCCGGCGGCCGCTCCCGCGCAGCGCCCGGGCTGCGGGCAGGGCGCCAACGACGACGACAGGGACGCCCACCCCGGGACGCCCCCGCGCGGCAGTTCCCCGTACGAGCTGCTGCCCGCGCTCCACCAGGCCGGCGGTCCCGCCGGCCACGGGGCGCTGCTGCCCGACCGTGCCTTCCTCGACGAGTCGCCGCTGCCCGCGCCACCGCCGGTGGCGCCCCCCACCCCGGTCGCTCTCTCCGTCCTGCGCGTCTAGGCCCGGCGGCACCTCTTCCTCGTCAGTCCGCCGGACCTTCGCCCTGGAGCACCACCATGCCTTCTTCCCCTTCCCGTAAGCCCATCGCCATCGGCGCGGGTGTCCTCGTAGCCGCCCTGCTGCTCGGCTTCGCGTCGTACACCGCCACCAAGCCGGACGCGCCGGCCGGCGGTTCCTCCGCCGTGGCCGATGTCTCCGCCGACCCGCGGGACGGCGTCCATCCCGAGTTGGAGAAGCTCGCCCGCCGCGAAGCGGCGGACCCGCTGGCGGTGGGCCGCGCCGACGCGCCCGTCGTCATGGTCGAGTACGCGGACTTCCAGTGCGGCTACTGCGGACAGTTCGCCCGCGACACCGAGCCCGAGCTGATCAAGAAGTACATCGAGGACGGGACCCTGCGTATCGAGTGGCGCAACTTCCCGATCTTCGGCGAGGAGTCGGAGGCCGCCGCACGCGCCTCTTGGGCGGCGGGCCGGCAGGGCCGTTTCTGGGAGTTCCACGCGGCCGCGTACGCGGAGGGGGCCAAGGAGAAAGGCTTCGGCAAGGACAGGCTCGACGCGCTGGCGCGTGAGGCGGGAGTCGCCGATCTCGGGCGCTTCGCACGGGACCTCGACAGCGAGGCGGCTCGGCAGGCCGTGAAGAAGGACCAGGAGGAGGCGTACGGGCTGGGCGCGACGTCCACCCCGTCCTTCCTGATCAACGGGCGGCCCGTCGCGGGCGCCCAGCCGTTGGCGACGTTCACCGAGGCGATCGAGGCGGCGAAGCAGGCCGCGGACGGGAACGGCCGGTGAGCGACATCGGCTACCTGGCCGCCTTCCTCGGCGGTCTGCTGGCGCTGGTCAGCCCCTGCAGCGCACTGCTGCTGCCCGCCTTCTTCGCCTACTCCGTCGACTCGGCCGGCCGGCTTCTGGCCCGCACGGGAATCTTCTACGCGGGCCTGGCCACCACCCTCGTCCCGCTGGGCGCGGCGGGGTCTTTCGCGGGACGGCTGTTCTACGGCCACCGTGATCTGCTCGTCCTGGCCGGCGGATGGCTGATCGTCGCGCTGGGTGTCGCGCAGATCCTCGGCATGGGTTTCGCCTCCCGCCATATCGCTTCGGTGTCCGGCCGTATCCGCCCGACGACAGCGGCGTCCGTGTACGCGCTCGGTCTGGTCTACGGCCTGGCGGGGTTCTGCGCGGGGCCGATCCTGGGCAGCGTGCTGACGGTGGCGGCGGTCAGCGGCAGCCCGGTCTACGGCGGTCTGCTCCTGGCGGTCTACGCCCTCGGCATGGCGGTCCCGCTCTTCGTCCTCGCCCTGCTGTGGGAACGGTTCGACCTGGGCCGCCGCCGGTGGCTGCGCGGCCGGACGCTGCGGGCGGGCCGCTTCGAGCTGCACACGACGTCGCTGCTCTCGGGACTGTTCTTCGTCGTGCTCGGGACGCTGTTCCTGGTCTTCGACGGCACCACGGCGCTGCCGGGACTGCTCTCGGTCGACGACTCGTTCGCTGTAGAGGAGTGGGCGTCGCGCCTCGGCGGGGCGATCCCCGACTGGGCGCTGCTGGCCCTGGTGGTGACCGCGAGCGCGCCTGACGTGCGGGGGCCCGC
The DNA here is from genome assembly GCF_056835925.1 of Streptomyces sp. WAC00040. Taxonomy (NCBI): domain Bacteria; kingdom Bacillati; phylum Actinomycetota; class Actinomycetes; order Kitasatosporales; family Streptomycetaceae; genus Streptomyces; species Streptomyces sp. WAC00040. The sequence goes on along the minus strand of NZ_JAKQZE010000001.1, from coordinate 1,493,803 downwards.
CCGGCCGGGGCGGGCCCTGCGGCGCATGCGACGTCTCCGGGCATTCCCTGAGCACGACGACGGCCCCGACTCGAAGAGCCGGGGCCGTCTGGATTGTGGCTGGGGCCGGGGTCGAACCGGCGACCTATCGCTTTTCAGGCGATCGCTCGTACCAACTGAGCTACCCAGCCACGAAGCTCTTTCGAGCTTCAGCGGTCCTGACGGGATTTGAACCCGCGGCCTCCACCTTGACAGGGTGGCGAGCACTCCAAACTGCTCCACAGGACCAAGCTATGTGCGAGACCAAGTCTCGCACACGGTAAAGCGTGCCCCCAACGGGATTCGAACCCGTGCTACCGCCTTGAAAGGGCGGCGTCCTGGGCCACTAGACGATGAGGGCTAAGGGCCCGCCTGGGCGCTTCTCAGCGCGTCGGGGACGTGAGAAGCATATGGGATGCGGGGAGCTATCGCCAAAACGGTTTACGGGGAGGGGCTCGGCGTGGCGGTGGAGGGCGTGCCGGAGGGGGTCCCGGACGGTGATCCCGAAGGCGAGGGCTTCGCCGTCGGGTCCTCGGCGAGGTGGCGGGTGACCTCGGCCGTCGTCAGTCCGAGACCGCCCAGGGTGATCTCGTCCCACGCCTGCATCCGGCGGGTCGTCCGGTCCAGATAGAGGACCGAGGCGCGCACCTTCTCCGGTTTCACGTTCTGGACCGCGCGCAGACCGCCCCCGCCCGTGGAGCCCTCGACCTTCAGCCGGGTGCCGTGCTTGAGGAGCTCGGTCTGCCGCTTGTGGATGTGGCCGGCCAGCGCCAGCGGGACCGTTCCGTCGGTCTCACGGGCGGCGACCGGGTTGTGGGCGACTGCGATGTCGACCGGCGTGCCCGCGGCCTCCTGGTCCCGCAGCGCGGAGGCGAGGCGGATGCCTGTCATCCGTTCGGCGGGGTCGCCCTGCGCGACCACCGACCGGTCGGGGGTGAACTGGGGGTCGCCGCTGCCGGCGATGCGCAGCCCGGCCACGGTCACGGCCCTGCCGTCGTCGAGCACATGCACGTTCTTGAGGCGGGAGAGGTACTCCTGGGTGGTGCGCGAGTCATGGTTGCCGCGCACCCATACGTACGGCGCGCCCAGGTCGGAGATCGGGTCGAGGAAGCCGTTCTCGGCGGCGGAGCCGTGGTCCATCGTGTCGCCGGAGTCGATGATCACGTCGATCTCGTACTGCTCGACGAGCGACGCGATGATGTGCCAGGCCGCCGGGTTGAGGTGGATGTCGGAGACGTGCAGCACCCGCATCGTGCCCGGGTCGGGCTGGTAGGCCGGGAGCGTGGAGGTCGCCTCGTACAGCTTGGTGACGTTGGTGACGAGCCGGGCCAACTCCTCCTGGTAGATGCCGAATTCGGTGACGATCGAGCGGGCGTTGCCGACGACGGACGGCGCGGACGTCAGCAGGCCGGAGAACTTGGGCTCGAGAACGGACTTCGGGTTCCAGGTGGCGTACGCGCTGACGCCGGACGCCGCCAGCAGGGCCAGCGCCAGGCCACCCGCCGCCAGCGCCCGGCGCGGGCGGCGGTAGACGGCGAGGCCGAGCGCGGTGGCTCCGGAGACGACGGCGACGCAGGACCGGAACGCCAGCTCCGCCGTGCCGTCCTGGACGTCGCGGGTGATCTCGTCCTGGAGGCCGGAGATCAGTTCCGGGTGTTCCACCAGGGCCTGGGAGCGGGCCGGGTCCAGCCGGTCCACGTCGACGTCGAGACGCACCGGTGCGGTGTGCGAGTCGAGCTCCAGCGCGCCCAGCGGAGAAACGTTGATCTTCGTTCCGCCGTTCAGGGAAGGCCGCAGCGTCATCGTCGTGTCCATGGGGCCGACCGGCGTACGGACGTTCCCGACGATCAGCAGCCCCAGCCAGGCGCCGATCAGGACGACGCCGGTGACTCCCAGCGCCCTGAGCCATGGCCGGGGGGCCGGGTCGAGCGCGGGGGCGGGGGCCGGTCCGGCGGGCGCGCCGCGTTTGTGCAGGCGGTGCAGGAGCCGGCTCAGTGCGGCCGGGATCGGCGGGAACGACGTGGGCGAGCGGTGCGGTTCCTGGGCTTGGCGGGCCATTGGTCCCGTATGCCCACACCGGCGGGCGGCCATGCCGGGGCGACCACTCGCACGGCGTACGTGACAATGGCCGGGTGCTGGAGATGACGCGCGAGGAGTTCGAGGAACTGGTCTCCGAGGCCCTGGACAGGATCCCGCCCGAACTGACGCGGCTGATGGACAACGTCGCCGTGTTCGTGGAGGACGAGCCCGCCCCGGACGACCCCGACCTGCTCGGCCTCTACGAGGGGACTCCGCTGACCGATCGCGGGGAGTGGTACGCGGGCGTGCTGCCCGACCGCATCACCATCTACCGGGGGCCGACGCTGCGGATGTGCGAGTCCCGCGAGGACGTCGTCGCGGAGACGGAGATCACCGTGGTGCACGAGATCGCGCACCACTTCGGGATCGACGACGAGCGCCTGCACGAGCTGGGGTACGGGTGATCTCCGGCGCCGACGCAGCCGGCGACGCGGAGGCCATCGACCCGGACGTCGACCTCCACGTTCCCGCCCACCGGGCCGAGACCGCCGGTGGGCGCAAGTGGTCGGTGCTCGCCGCGATTTCGGCGGGCGGCGTGGTCGGTGCCTGCGCGCGCCACGGCACGACCTTGCTGTGGCCGACGCCCGAAGGCACGTTCCCGTGGGCCGTCTTCTGGGTCAACGTGACCGGCTGCGCCCTGATCGGGGTGCTCATGGCGCTCGTCGGCGAGGGAGGCAGAACGGCGCCCGCGCTGGTGCGGCCCTTCCTCGGGGTCGGTGTGCTCGGCGGGTTCACCACGTTCTCCACGTACGCCCTGGACCTCTCGGGCCTGTTGGAGCGCGAAGAGACCGGCGTCGCGCTCGCGTACGCGGTCGGCACGCTCGCCGGGGCGATGGGTGCGGTGTGGCTCGGGGCCTCGGCGACGCGGGCGGCGCTGAACCGGACGGCGGCGCCGTGAACTGGCTGCTGGTGGTCGTGGGTGCCGCGGTCGGCGCGCCGCTGCGGTACCTGACGGACCGTGCGGTGCAGGCCCGCCACGACTCGGTGTTCCCGTGGGGGACGTTCGCGGTGAACGCCGCGGGAAGTCTGATGCTCGGCGCCGTGGCGGGGGCGTCGGTGTCCTCGCCGGCGTACGCGCTGCTCGGTACGGGCCTGTGCGGGGCGTTGACGACCTATTCCACGTTCTCGTACGAGACGCTGCGGCTGGCCGAGCGGGGACAGCGGTTCCTGGCCGTGGCGAACGTGGCCGCCTCGGTGCTGGTCGGGCTCGGATCGGTGTTCCTGGGGCTGGAGTTGGGGCGCGCCCTCACGGCGTGACCCGCCGCGCCGGCCCGCGCCGTGGCGGGATCCCGGGCGTGTCCCTTGCGGGGTGACGGGAGTTGGTCAGGGAAACCCGTGTCCCCTGCCCCGGAGGTGCCCTCGTGCGCCAGTTGTCAGCCCCCGGCCGTACGGCCGTCTGGATCGCCGCCTCCATGGCGGTCCTGGCCTCGGCAGGCTGTATGAGCGTGAGCGACGACGGCGGGACGAAGCCCGCCCCCGGCTCGTCCGCGGAGCGGCGCGGGACGGGGGCGGAACCGGACGGCGGACGTGTGCTCCCGGGCGGACACGGGCGGCAGGCGGGAGGCGGCGGGGACGCCTCCCGGGATCCCGACGGGAACGACGGGAGCCCTTCGCCCGCCCCGAGCGGTCCGGCGTCCGCCGGTGCCAGGCCCTCCGAGGCCGCCCCGCCGCCCTCGGGGCCGAAGCCGCCGGCGCCCCCCGGGGGTGCCGGGCCGACCGCCTCCGCGCCGCAGCCGTCGATGCCGCCGGCGGAGGAGTCGCCGGAGCCGCCGGTGGAGAGCCCTCCCCCGTCACCACCGCAGCCGTCCGACCCCCCGAGTGCCTCCTCCGCGCCCGAGGTGCACGCGGGCGCGATGCGGGTGGTGCGGGCCGACGCGGACGTGGAGCCCTCGGCGTCACCGCAGTCGCGCCCGGACGGCCCGGGCCGAAGCGACGGGGCCGGCCCGTCCGCCGCCTAGGGCGGTGTGCCGGGCGTCACTCGGCAGCGGTTTGCCTTCGGTGGGGGAGGGTGCGTATGGTGGTAGATCGTTTGATCCCATTGCCCGGCGCCGAAACAGAAGAGCGCCGCGTGGCGCGTACTCTCCCTAGCCGTGGCTGACCGCATCGAGGCGGTCGAATTGCGAATTCACGGAGTTTGGGCGCGTGCCGAGACTCCGGAAGGTTTCGCATTTCGCATGTCCAATTTCAGCACTGATCACGCCGTCATGCCCGAGAACGACGAGATTGTCGAGACGGTTGTCGCGGAGGCCGTGGAGGCTTCCGAGGAGCCGCAGACCACGTTCGCGGAGCTCGGCCTGCCCGAGGGCGTCGTACGCAAGCTCGCCCAGAACGGCGTGACCACGCCCTTCCCGATCCAGGCCGCGACCATCCCGGACGCCCTGGCCGGCAAGGACATCCTCGGCCGTGGCCGCACCGGCTCCGGCAAGACCCTCTCCTTCGGTCTGCCGACCCTGGCCACGCTGGCCGGCGGCCACACCGAGAAGAAGAAGCCCCGCGCGATCATCCTCACCCCGACCCGTGAGCTCGCGATGCAGGTCGCGGACGCGCTGCAGCCCTACGGCGACGTGCTGGGCCTCAAGATGAAGGTCGTCTGCGGCGGTACCTCCATGGGCAACCAGATCTACGCCCTCGAGCGCGGTGTCGACGTCCTCGTCGCCACCCCGGGCCGCCTGCGCGACATCATCAACCGCGGCGCCTGCTCCCTGGAGAACGTCCAGGTCGCCGTCCTCGACGAGGCCGACCAGATGTCCGACCTGGGCTTCCTGCCCGAGGTCACCGAGCTGCTCGACCAGATCCCGGCCGGCGGTCAGCGCATGCTCTTCTCCGCCACCATGGAGAACGAGATCAGCACGCTGGTCAAGCGCTACCTGACCGACCCGGTCACGCACGAGGTCGACAGCGCCCAGGGCAACGTCACGACCATGAGCCACCACGTGCTCGTCGTGAAGCCCAAGGACAAGGCGCCGGTCACGGCCGCCATCGCCGCCCGCAAGGGCCGCACGATCATCTTCGTCCGCACCCAGCTCGGCGCCGACCGCATCGCGGAGCAGCTGCGCGAGTCGGGCGTGAAGGCGGACGCGCTGCACGGCGGCATGACCCAGGGCGCCCGTACCCGCACGCTGGCCGACTTCAAGGAGGGCTACGTCAACGCGCTCGTCGCGACCGACGTCGCCGCCCGCGGCATCCACGTCGACGGCATCGACCTGGTCCTGAACGTGGACCCGGCCGGTGACCACAAGGACTACCTGCACCGCTCCGGCCGTACGGCCCGGGCCGGCAAGTCCGGTGTCGTGGTCTCGCTGTCGCTGCCGCACCAGCGCCGCCAGATCTTCCGGCTGATGGAGGACGCGGGCGTCGACGCCTCGCGTCACATCGTCGGCGGAGCGGGCGCATTCGACCCGGAGGTCGCCGAGATCACCGGCGCCCGCTCGCTGACCGAGGTCCAGGCCGACTCGGCGAACAACGCCGCCAAGCAGGCCGAGCGCGAGGTCGTCGAGCTGACCCGCCAGCTCGAGCGCGTCCAGCGTCGCGCGACCGAGCTGCGCGAGGAGGCCGACCGTCTGGTCGCCCGCGCCGCCCGTGAGCGCGGTGAGGACCCGGAGGCCGCCGTCGCCGAGGTGACCGAGGCCGCGGTGGCCGAGATCGCCGCGGTGCCGGAGCAGGCCGAGCCGGTGCGCGACCGTGACGAGCGTCCCTCGTCCGACCGTCGTGACGAGCGTGGCAACTTCCGCCGTGACGACCGCGGTGGTTTCCGCCGTGACGACCGCGGTGGTGACCGTGGCGGCTTCCGTCGCGACGACCGCGGTGGCGACCGTGGCGGCCGTTCCTTCGAGCGTCGTGACGACCGCGGTGGTGACCGTGGTGGTTTCCGCCGTGACGACCGCGGTGGTGACCGTGGCGGCTTCCGTCGCGACGACCGCGGTGGCGACCGTGGCGGCCGTTCCTTCGAGCGTCGTGACGACCGCGGTGGCGACCGTGGTGGCTTCCGTCGCGACGACGACCGTGGCGGCCGTTCCTTCGAGCGCCGTGACGGTGACCGTGGTGGCTTCCGTCGTGACGACCGCAGTGGCGACCGTGGCGGCTTCCGCCGTGACGACCGCCCCGCCGGTCACCGTGGCAGCGACCGTCCGTTCAACCGTGACCGCCGCGACGACCGCCCCTCGAGCGGCTTCCGTCCCGGCGCCGGCGACCGCCCGTACGGCCGCCGTGACGACCACCGCGGTGGCGCCGGTTCGAGCTCCGGCTCCTTCGGTGGCGGCCGCCGCGACGACAAGCCGCGCTGGAAGCGCAACGGCTGACCTCGTGTGAGGACCGATTGAGCAGGGCCCGTACGGCACTTCGGTGCGGTACGGGCCCTGCTTCTTCGTGTACGGCGCCGCTTTCCGTGCGGGTGCGTTCCTGTACCGGCGCCCGGAATGCGCCTGCGAGCGGGTCGTGCCCGAGCGGGTTCACGCTCCTTCGCCGGCGACTCGTGCGGGGGAGCGGAGATACCCGATCGGCTCCGGGGATCTCTCCCGCTATGCTCAGGGGTGTTGCGTCGAGGGCCGTTAGCTCAATTGGCAGAGCAGCGGACTTTTAATCCGTTGGTTGTGGGTTCGAGTCCCACACGGCCTACCACTCAGCCCCAGGTCAGGAAGGTTCTGGCCTGGGGCTGATCTTGTCTCCGGCCGGCTTCGGCGGTTGTCCGGCCCCACTGGCCGGCCAGGACGCCGGTACCCCGGGAACCCGCGCACACTGGAGACAGGAGGTGTACCCATGGCACTCGAAGACGACTGCGACCACACGACCGGGATCCAGCACGACATCACCAGGACGGGAGACGAGGAGCTCGGGGCGAAGCGGTACCTCTGCGGCAAGTGCGGGCACGAGTACACGGTTCCGCGGCAGGACACCGCGAATGAGGACCCCGGCGGTCAGTCGCTGAAGTAGCGGCGCACACCTGAGGACGCTCGGTCGCGTCGCCGGCAGCAGAGGAAGACCTGTTCCTCGGGCGGCACGTCGCTGATCGCCGGTGCGTAGGTGTACGAGGACTCCTCGAGGATCTCGAAGTCCTGCTCGACGACCTTGTGCAGTTCCTCGCGGAGGTAGCCGGACACCCGGATGCTCTTTCCGAGGAACGGGATCGCGCGGTTGTCCATGTCCGCCTCCACCATCGAGAGCACGAACAGGCCGCCGGGGGCCAGCAGGTGGTGGACGGTGCGCAGGGCCTCGGGGATCTCCTCGCGGGGCAGCATGAGCAGGGAGAAGAAGGCCGTGACCGCGTCGAAGCGGCCCAGATCCGCGGGGCCGCCCGGCCGGAGGTCCGCGACGTCGAGTCTGTGGAACACCCCTTTCGGCACGTTCGCCCGGGCGAGGCGCACCATCTCCTTCGACAGGTCGACGCCCACCACCCCGAATCCGGCGTCCGTCAGCCGCCGCGCGGTCGGCACTCCGGTGCCGCAGCCCAGATCCAGCACCCGTGCCCCGGGGGCCAGCGCCTCGACCAGCCATTCGCCGGCGGAGATCTGGCCCTCCTTGTGCGGGAAGGCGTCGTCGTAGCTGTCGCCGATGGCGTCGAAGGCCTCAGCCTGATCCCTGCGGGCGGGGCGTATGCCCTCGTAGTCGGCGTCGCTGTTCCCGTTCGTCACGAAAGTACCTTTCAGAGGCCGCCTTGGGTTCCCATAATCGCGCCGTCGCCCCCTGGTGTCAGGCGGATGGCATCGGCGTGCCCGGCTCGGTGCTGCGCTTCGGCGCCACGGCTTCGGCCCTCCTTCCGCCGCGCGGCGGCAGGTAGGGGCATGCGGATCCGGGGCGGCGCGGTGAGGCGGACCCCAAATGCGACTCTCAGATGCGTGTTTGCTAGCGTCGCCTCGTGCGACTGACCAAGTTCACCGATCTGGCGCTCCGCGCCGTCATGCGTCTCGCGGTCTCCGAGCAGGGCGGGCCTCTGACCACCCGCGCGGTGGCGGAGGAGATGAACGTTCCTTACGCGCACATGGCCAAGGCGATCGCCCGGCTCCAGCGTCTCGGCGTCCTGGAGGCCCGGCGCGGACGGGGTGGAGGGCTCGAGCTGACCGCGCTCGGTCGGCGGGCCTCTGTCGGATGGCTGGTGCGGGAGCTGGAGGGGGAGGGTGAAGTGGTCGCCTGCGAGGGCGATGCGCCGTGCCCCCTGCGCGGGGCCTGCCGGCTGCGGCGGGCGCTGCGCGACGCGCAGGAGGCGTTCCATGCAGCCCTGGATCCGCTGACGGTGGCCGATCTGGTGGCTTCCCCGGCCGGGCCGGTCCTGGTCGGGCTCTCAGGTCGCCGCACCGGATGACACCAAGCTGAAGCCGTGCCCTCAGGGGTTTCACAACGACGGCTTTGAATGCGTAAATGACATGCCAATTAAGGAGTAGTCGTGCTCTCCGAGCAGTCCGTCCCGGTCGTCCGGGCCACCCTTCCCGTCGTCGGAGCCGCTATCGGCGACATCACCGAGCTCTTCTACCGCAAGCTGTTCGACGACCGGCCCGAGCTGCTGCGGGACTTCTTCAACCGGGGCAACCAGGCCAACGGGGAGCAGCGGCAGGCGCTGGCCGGCTCGATAGCCGCCTTCGCGGGCATGCTGCTCGAGCGGCCCGACGAGCGGCCGGACGCGATGCTGGCGCGGATCGCCAACAAGCACGCCTCCTTGGGTGTCACCTCCGGCCAGTACAAGCTCGTGCACGAGCACCTGTTCGCGGCGATCGCGGAGGTGCTGGGCGACGCTGTCACCGCCGAGGTCGCCGCCGCCTGGGACGAGGTCTACTGGCTGATGGCGAACGCCTTGATCGCCGCGGAATCACGTCTCTACAAGGAGGCCGGCGCCGCCGACGGTGAGGTGTGGCGCAGCATGGAGATCGTCGAGCGGCGCGAACAGACGCCTGACGTGGTCTCGTTCCTCCTTCGGCCGGCCGACGGATCTCCCGCCGGCGCCTTCAGGCCCGGGCAGTACGTCAGTGTCCAGGCCGAACTACCTGACGGCGCACGGCAGATACGCCAGTACAGCCTCTCCGCGGCCCCCGGTGGCTCGCAGTGGCGCATCACCGTCAAGCGGGTGCGGGGCGCTGCCGGTCCACAGGGTGAGGTCTCCTCGTGGCTCCACGAGACCGCGCGGGCCGGGGATCTGCTGACCGTCTCCTTGCCCTTCGGCGATCTGGTGCTGGGCGAGGACGAGGGCCCGCTGCTGCTGGCGTCCGCCGGCATCGGCAGCACGCCGATGCTCGCCATGCTCGATCACCTCGCCGCCACCGGTTCCGACCGCCGGGTCATCGTCGTGCACGCCGACCGCAGCGCGGCGGACCACGCCCACCGCGAGGAGTTGCGCCGTCTCGTCGACGCCCACCCTTCGGCGTCCCTCCACCTCTGGTACGAGGCCGGCGGCGACGCCGGTGCGGCGGCCGGGCCGGCCGACATCGGCGCACTGGACCTCCCCGAGGGGCTCACGGCCTATCTGTGCGGCCCGTTGCCGTTCATGCGCTCCGTACGGGGTGAGCTGCTGCGCCGGGGCGTTCCCGCCGCGGCCGTGCACTACGAGGTGTTCGGGCCCGATCTCTGGCTCGGTCAGGAGTAGCCGGCGACGATTTTCCGGCCTTCTCCCGGCGCTGCTCGTAATTGGTACGGATCTTGCTCTGCATGGCGTAAGGTTGTGTTCACCGACGCGGGGTGGAGCAGCTCGGTAGCTCGCTGGGCTCATAACCCAGAGGTCGCAGGTTCAAATCCTGTCCCCGCTACTGATGACACCGGCCCGGTGGTCGATCGAGAAGATCGACCACCGGGCCGGTGGCTTTTTCCGAGCGTCCCGATCGTCGCCCGGTCGGGCGACCGGAAGTCGCCCCGCGGCGCGTCGGCCTTCAGCCTGATGGGGGCGCGGTACTGTCCGCAGCCGTCAGCGGACCCGGTAGGACCGGCAGGAGACCACCTTTGGGCCAGGAGTGGCGAGATCAGGGCGGCGCCAGAAGAACCCCGTGGTTCGTCCGCGTGTTGCCCATGGCGATGATCGTCGGCGGGGTGGTCTTCGACATGCTGACCCCGCCCCGGTTCACCGCCGTACCTCTTTATGCAGCCGCCCCGCTCGTCGCGGCGCCTGTCCTGTCATGGATGGCGACCCTGCTGACCGGGATCGCCGCGGTTCTGGCGCTGAGCGTCCTCCACGCCGTCAACAGAAGCTTCTGGCAGATCACGGTCCTCACCGAGACGACCACGGTGGTCACCGTCGTCGCACTCGCGCTGTTCATCAACATCCTCGTGCGGCGCAGCGGTGAGCGGCTCGCCTCGGCCCGGGTGATCGCCGAGACCGCGCAGCGGGCCGTCCTGCCCGCGCCGGCCGACCGGATCGGCGGTCTGCACATCGCCGCCCGCTATGAGGCGGCGCAGGCGGGCGCGTTCATCGGCGGCGACCTCTTCGCGGTGCAGGACACCCCTCACGGCGTGCGCCTCCTCGTCGGCGATGTACGGGGCAAAGGGCTGGGGGCGGTGGGGACCGTGGCCGTGCTCATCGGCGCCTTCCGCGAGGCTGCGGAGCAGGAGCGCTCGCTGGAGGGCGTGGCCCAGCGGTTGGAGCGGGCGCTCAAGCGCGAGGGCACCAGGCGTGAGGGGCTGGACGCCATGGAGGGGTTCACCACCGCCGTACTGGGCGAGATCCCGCGCGGCCGGCCCCTGGTGCGACTCGTGAACCGGGGGCATCCCGAGCCCTTGGTGCTGCACGCCGACGGGGCTCTGGACGTCCTGGTGCCGGCGCAGGCCGCGCTGCCGCTGGGTATGGGTGATCTGGCGGCGTGGCCGGACCGGGCGGACGAGTACCCGCTGCCCGACGGGGCGACGCTGCTGCTCTACACGGACGGGGTGACGGAGGCGCGGGACGCTCGCGGCGTCTTCTACGACCCGGTGGAACGGCTCGCGGGGCGTCTCTTCCCGGGGCCTGCGGAGCTGCTGGACGCGCTCGTCGACGACGTACGGCGGTACACCGGCGGCGGATCGAGCGACGACATGGCACTGCTGGCGGTCGGCAGGCCGGCGGAAGGGCAGCCGGAACGGCGCAGGACGGTGCCGGTGGTTCCGCCGGAGCCCGACGGTCGCGGCAGGCCTGCGTGACATAACGCCCCTGATACGGGTGGTGCGCACGCTCCGTAGTCGAAGGGGAGCCGTCCGCATAACATTTGATATGCCATCAGAACCGGGACCGCCTCTGATGTTTGATCAACTCGCCCGGTTCCGGCAGGTTCTGTCCGAGTAAGTCCCGGGTGAAGTCGTTAATGATCACCCGGAACAGCTTGGAATCCGGCCCCGGCGTCTATTAACGTTCGATAACGCAGTGCGGTCGTCCCAGCCGTCGCAGAGGCGGCGCCGTGCGCACGTGCCGAATCCCGCAAGGGAACCGGGGAACCACTAATTGGGGTGAATCGGTCACCCTTTGCCGCTCAGTCCGCGGTCGAGGGCGCCCGTAGGAGACCTTCCTGCTCCGAACCCGTCAGCTAACCCGGTAGGCGAGAAGGAAGGAAAGGAGTACGCCTTCGTGGCGTCCAACATGCCTGCCCCCGAGGCCCGCTTCGCGTCCGAACGTTTCAGTACCGACGCCCCCGAGCGGACCTGGGAGGAGTGGAATCCCACAGAGGACTCCGTCCGCCCCGTGCGCGGCCGGCACCGTGTCATCAAGCAGCGCGGCGGAATCGCCCGCAGCTCCACGGTGCTCGGAGTCGGCGTCATCGCCGCGGTCGGCGCGGGTGGCATAGCCACCGCGCAGGACAAGCCGGCGGTCTCCATCTCCCTTCCCGATTCCATCGCGGACAAGCTTCCCGACGCGAAGTCGCTTCCCGGCGTGGGATCCCTGATCTCCGACTCGGACGACTCCGACGGCGATGTCCACGCCGCGCCGCTCACCGCCGCGACCACGGTCGCCGACACCGGCGCCGGCCAGGCTCAGGCCGCCGGCTCCGGCGAGGCCCTGCGCGCCCGGATCCTCCAGCAGGCCGAGCAGCAGCAGGCAGAGGCCGACGCCGAGGCGAAGGCGGCCGCGGAGGCGCTCGCCGCCGAGCAGGCGGCGGCCGCAGCCGAGAAGCAGCAGAGCGCGGCCGAGGCCAAGGCCGCCGAGGAGAAGCGCAAGGCGGAGGAGGCCGCGCGTGCGGCGGCAGAGGCCGCGCGTCTCGCCGAGCTCGCCCGCAGCTTCTCCCTTCCGACCTCCTCCTACACGATCACCTCCACCTACGGTGAGTCCGGCGCGATGTGGTCCTCCGGCCAGCACACCGGCCTGGACTTCGCGGCACCGACCGGGACCCCGGTCAAGGCGGTGCACGGCGGCACGGTCAAGTCCGCCGGCTGGTCCGGCTCCTACGGCTACCGCATCGTCCTCGAACTCGAGGACGGCACCGAGGTCCTGTATGCCCACCTCTCCTCCATGACGGCGAGCGCGGGCCAGCAGGTGTCCACCGGCGAGACGATCGGGCGCGTCGGCGCGACCGGCAATGTCACCGGTCCGCACCTGCACCTCGAGGTGCACACCGCCGGCGGCGCGGGCATCGACCCGATGGCGTGGCTGCGCGACAAGGGCCTCACGATCTGATCCCTGCCCGGTACGGGTCGCGGTAAGTCCCGTGCCGGGCACATCCATGTCTCCGGCAGTCCTGGCGCACCCCCCCCGACGCCAGGGCTGCCGGAATAGCCGCTACGGGCACGGCCGTTGATCAGCGCATGACCTCTCTGCGCCCCCTCGGTTCCTCCGGCCTGACCGTCTCCCCGCTTGCTCTCGGCGGCAACGTCTTCGGCTGGACGGCCGACGAGGCGAGGACCTTCGCGGTCCTCGACGCGTACACCGCCGCAGGCGGCAACTTCGTCGACACCGCCGACAGCTACTCCTCGTGGGCCCCGGGGAACGAGGGCGGCGAGTCGGAGACCCTCATCGGCAAGTGGCTCGCGGCCCGCGGCAACCGCTCCGAAGTCGTCATCGCCACCAAGGTCGGCGCCCACCCCCGCCACAAGGGCCTCTCCGCGGCCACGATCAAGGCGGCCGCGGAGGAGTCGCTCACCCGGCTGGGCACCGACCACATCGACCTCTACTACACCCACTTCGACGACCCGTCCGTGCCCGTCGAGGAGATCATCACCGCCCTCGACCAGCTGGTGAAGGACGGCAAGGTGCGCGCGATCGCCGCCTCCAACATCAGCGCCGAACGGCTCCGGGCGTCCCTGGACTTCTCCGAGCGGGAGGGCCTAGCCCGCTATGCGGTGCTGCAGCCCCACTACAACCTGGTCTCACGCCGCACCTACGAGGGGGAACTGCAGGACGCCGCCGCCCGCGCCGGCCTCGCCGCCGTCCCCTATTACGCGCTCGCGTCGGGCTTCCTCACCGGCAAGTACCGGCCCGGCACCACGGTGGACAGCGCCAGGGCCCAGGGCGCCTCCAAGCACCTCGAGTCGGAGCGGGGGCTGAGGGTCCTCGACGTGCTCGACAGGATCGCGCAGGCCCGTGGCGTGGAGATCGCGACCGTTGCACTGGCGTGGCTGGCCGCGCAGCCGACCGTGGCCGCGCCGATCGCGTCGGCCCGCACGGTCGAGCAGGTGCCGGCCCTGGTGGCGGCGACGGACCTGGCCCTGACGGACGGCGAGCTGGCCGAGCTGACCGACGCGTCCGCCTGAGACCGCACCGGCGCAAGCTCAATAGCGGTAGGGGTTGTAGCCGCTGTAGTCGCGGTGCGGCGGCGGCAGCGGCGTCCGGGCCGTCGCCTGGGCGGCGTACGCCAGCGAAGGGCCCGCCACCTCCCTGCGCTGCCACAGGTGGTGCAGCAACTCCTGCTCGCGCTCCACGAAATCCGGGCCGGCCGCGCCCCGGTGGGCCCGGTGACGCAGGAAGGCGAGCGTCGTCGCGAACGCCTCGTACTCCGACACGGCGTGCCCGGCCGCCGGGCCGTACGCGCGCCGGGCGAAGTCCCTGGCCACGGTGCGGGCCCGCATCGACGACAGGGCGCGGGGCTCGGCCGCGGACATCCAGCCGGCCGCGGCGTACGCCGGAAGCTCCTCCGAGATCGTGCGCAGCTCACGCTGGCGGGTCCATATCGCCAGCCAGGTGAGCAGCGCGAACACCGGCACCATGAACGCCCCGTACACGGCGTAGAAGCCCCACGGTCCGAGCATCGACGCCGAGCCGTTCCACAGGGCGTGCATCCCCATCGCGAGCGCCAGGCCCAGCAGCGGCAGCGCGATGCGCCGCAACCGCGGCCGCCGGCGCGCGCCGAGCGCGGCGAGACCGAAGCCGAGGCCGGTGAGCACGGTGAAGAGCGGATGCGCGAAGGGCGACATCACGATGCGTACGAAGAACGTCGCGGCGGTCACGGAGGCGAAGCCGGAGGCGCCTATCGCCTGGTCCTCGTCGAAGGCGCTGCCCAGATAGAGGATGTTCTCCGTGAAGGCGAAGCCGGTGGCGGTGAAGCCGGCGACCACCACGCCGTCCACGATCCCGGTGAAGTCCCGTCTGCGGAAGACGAAGAGCAGCAGGATCGCGGCGGCCTTCGCGCTCTCCTCGACGACCGGCGCTATCACCGTCGCGCCGAGGGTGTCGGCCGACGCCGGGTCGGCGGTCGCCGTCGCTATCCAGCGGGTCGCGAAGGTGTTCGCGACGATCGCGACCAGCGCGGCGGCGAACGCGCCCCAGGCGAAGGCGAAGAGAAGATTCCGCCACGGGCCGGGCTCCACCCGGTCGAGCCAGCGGAACGCCGCCAGCAGCAGCGGGACCGGCAGGGTCGCGAGACCGAGACCGACCAGGAAGCCGTGGGTGCCGGTCTGCTCGCGCACGAGCACCAGGATCACCAGAGCGCACAGGGCGAGCAGGGTGATCACCGCACCGGCGCGGAACGCCCGGCTGCGCCAGATCCGCGACGCCGCCCGCGGCCGGTAGCGCAGGCGCGCGGGCACGGGCACCTCGGTCAGCAGCGCGTCGACATGCTCCTGCTCACGCGCGGGCAACACGGGGTGCGGGGGCACCGCCGGGCGCTGCGGACGGTGCTCCGGTGGTTGCTGCGCGGAGTCGGACACCCGTCGACCCTAACCAGGAGCACCGACAAGCGGCGACGGCGCGTCACCCGGCGCGGGCACCGCCGAACAGTTCAGGCCTCTGGCGTGACCCGGCGGAACAGCAGATCGCGGACCTTGTGGCCCTTGTCCAGGCCCTGGCCCTCGAAGCGGGTCAGGGGACGGAACGCGGGTCGCGGCGCGAAGCCGCCGTCCTCCTGTGTGTTCTCGAAATCCGGATGCGCCGACAGCACCTCGAGCATCTGCTCGGCGTACGGCTCCCAGTCGGTCGCGCAGTGCAGGATCGCGCCCGGAGCGAGCGGCCCGGCGGCGAGGGTGAGGAAGTCCGGCTGGATCAGCCGGCGCTTGTGGTGCCGCTTCTTCGGCCACGGGTCGGGGAAGTAGACCCGCATGCCGTGGAGCGAGCGGGGCGGCAGCATCTCCCGCAGCAGGATGATCGCGTCGCCGTTGGCCACCCGGATGTTGGAGAGGCCGTTCCGTTCCGCGAGAGCGAGCAGGTTGCCCTGGCCGGGGGTGTGGACGTCGACGGCGAGGATCCCGGTCCCCAGGTCGTCGGCGGCCATCTGGGCGGTCGCCTCCCCCATGCCGAAGCCGATCTCCAGGACGACGGGAAGCCCGCCGAACATCTTCTCGAGGTCCAGCACCCGGTGTCCGTCGATGTCCAGGCCCCACAGCGGCCACAGCCGCTGCAACGCCTCCTCCTGCCCGGCGGTGACCCGGCTGCGCCGCGGCTGGAAGCTGCGAATACGACGCTCGTGGTGCGAACCGGCCGGATCGGCGGCGGGTCCGCCCGGGAAGCGCGGCTCGCTCTTGGCGCGGATGAAGTGGCGCGGGGCCTCGGAGCTGGGGTCGGGATCTCGGAACTCAGACACAGTGACGCCGATTCTACGAGGGCGCGATCGGGCGGTGCGCCGGCGTGGGCCGCCCCGCGTTGAGCGGGAGCGGTCAGGTCACGAAGTGGCGCGGGCCGGTCCGTGACGCTCCGGGCGAGGCGGGGGCCCAGCGGTCCGGTCGCGTCACCGGGCGGTGCGGGGAAGCGAGGGCGACAGCGCGGTGAGCGCGCGGCGGGCGACCTCGCGGCCGATCGGGAGCGACGCCGTCGCCGCCGGAGAGGGGGCGTTCAGGACGTGTACCGTCCGCGGGGCCTCCCGGATCAGGAAGTCGTCGGCGAGCGTCCCGTCGCGCAGCACCGCCTGCGCGCGCACGCCCGCCGGTGCCGGGTGCAGGTCGTCCTCCGTAACCGCCGGCAGCAGTCGCCGTACCGCCGACGTGAACGCCCGCTTGGACATCGAGCGGCGCAGCTCCCCGGCCCCGTACCGCCAGTGCCGGCGGGCGATGTGCCAGGAGCCGGGCCAGCCGAGCGTGCCCGCCAGGTCCAGGGGCCGGACGGCCGACCAGCTGTAGCCCTCGCGTGCCAGCGCGGGCACGGCGTTCGGGCCGACGTGGACGCCGCCGTCGATGCCCCGGGTGAGGTGGACGCCGAGGAACGGGAACGCCGGGTCGGGCACCGGGTAGACCAGCCCGCGGACGAGACCGGGGCGGGCCAGGTCGTAGTACTCCCCGCGGAACGGGACGATCCGCATCCCCGGGTCGTCGCCCGCGAGCCGGGCCACCCGGTCGCAGTGCAGCCCGGCGCAGTTGACCAGTACCCGGGCCCGTACGACCGTGCCCGAGCGTGTCCGCACCGCGACGCCCCAAGGGCGGCGGTCGACGGCGGTGACCTCCTCGCCGTACCGCACGTCCGCACCGGATGCCGTCGCGAGCTGTGCGGCCACCGCCCCGTAGTCGCAGATGCCGGTCGTCGCCACATGGATCGCGGCGAGGCCGCGGACCTCCGGCTCGTACTCACTGATCTGCGCCGGACCCAGCTCGCGCACCGGAATGCCGTTCTCCCGGCCGCGCTGGACCAGGGCGTGGAGCCGTGGGAGCTCCTCCCTGTCCGTCGCCACGATCAGCTTGCCGGTGACCTCGTGACCGATGCCGTACTCCGCGCAGAACTTGACCATCTCGGCGGCGCCGTGCACGGCGAACCGGGCCTTCAGGGACCCGGGCCGGTAGTAGATCCCGCTGTGGATCACACCGCTGTTGCGGCCCGTCTGGTGCCGGGCGGGGCCCTGTTCCTTCTCCAGGACCGTCACTCCCGTGCCCGGGGCCGAGCGCGAGAGGGCGTACGCCGTCGACAGGCCGACGATGCCGCCGCCGACCACCAGCACATCGCAGTCGAAGTCATGCCCGGACGCCCTCACCGCGTCACCTCCCACCCCGATAGTGCACTGGCCCGCTGACAACGCGCTCAAACCAGTCGACACGCGGGAGACACGCCCGACTTCCACGCGGGAACCGCCGCCGGCGTCGCCGGGGGTGCCGTGAGGGCGTCAGGCAGGTGTCATGAGGAGCGGGCGGGCCCTCTCCCGCAGCTCCATGACCCGCGGCTCGTCGCCGTACGGCTCGAGCCGGTGCAGCAGGTCCCGTACGTACTCCGTGGTCCGAGCTGACGAGATCCGGCCCGCGACCTCCACCGCGCGGGTGCCCGCCGCACAGGCAGCGTCCAGATTGCCCGATTCCAGCTCGGCCACCGCGGACACCACGAGCCGCAGTCCGTGCGAGCGCACGTACTCCTCCGTGGGGCGGGACAGTGCCTGCTCCGTGAAGCGCCGCACCTGCCGCGGCGCCTTCAGGTCGCGGTAGCACTCGGCCGCGTCCGCCGCGAATCTGTCGTACGAGTAGAAGCCCAGCCAGGACGGGTCGCCGTCGCCCTCCCTCGACCTCTCCAGCCAGCCCTCCGCGGCCTTGAGGGCCGCGCCCGCGGCCGCCGCGTCGTTCGCCTTGGCGTGGGCGCGGGCCTCCACCAGCCGGAAGAAGCTCATGGTGCGGGCGGTGGCGAGTCCCCGGTTGCGTTCCAGTGCCGCCTGGGCCAGGTCGACGCCCTCGTCGGCGAAGCCGCGGTACGTCGCCTGGAGCGACATGGAGGCGAGCACGTATCCGCCCAGCGGCACGTCGGCGGCGGCGCGGGCCAGGCGCAGCGCCTGGATGTAGTAGCGCTGTGCGGCCTCCTGCTGCCCGGTGTCGAAGGCCATCCACCCGGCGAGCCGGGTCAGTTCGGCGGTCGCGCCGAAGAGGGCCCGGCCCACTTCGTCCGAGTACGAGCCGAGGAGCAGGGGTGCGGCGTCGACGCGCAGGCACTCGGGGACCATCGACGAACGCCAGTCCCCGCCCCCGTACTTGGAGTCCCAGCGGCGGGCGTCCTCCGCCGCCTCCCGGAGTTTCGCGACGTCGCTGTGGCCCACGCGGGCGGGCGTGTCGACAGCGTCCGCGATCTCCGTGCCGTCGGGAACTTCCGGGGAACGGGAAGAGGGGTCGGAGGAGAGGGACGAGCCGCCGGTGGCGTCGAACAGCCGCTCGACCGACGCGTCGGCCGGGGTTATCAGCCAACGGGAGGCGGGCGTCGCGTAAGCGCTCACTGCGAACGATCCGGCCAGGGACTGCCAGATGCCCCCGCCGCCGGCACGGCGGCCCGCAAGATCCAGCCGGTACAGTTCGGTGGCCGATTTCACCGCTTCGCCGACATCGCGCGGGAACGCCAGTCCCACCTCGGGCGCCGGGTCGGCGTCGGCCAGTCCGATCTCGTGGAGCGGCACCGGACGGCCCAGCTTGGCGCCGATGGCGGCCGCGATCAGATGAGGTGCGGCGCCCTGCGGCACCATGCCCTTGGACACCCACCGCGCCACCGAAGTCTTGTCGTAGCGGAGGGTCAGACCACGCTGCGCGCCGAGGTCGTTGACCCGCCGCGCGAGGCCCGCGTTGCTGATTCCCGCGAGGGCGAGAACCGTGCCGAGCTTTTCGTTCGGCCCGCGTTGCTCCCTGGACATGCGCCACCCCTCGACACGCAGACGGCTGCCGCGCACGGCCCGCGCACGGCATTCGTGCTGGGTTCTCCCGGTTCGCAGCACCCCCTCCCGACCGGTCCCGGCTGCAAAATCATGTGGCCGTGCCCTGCGGAATATGCGCGCCTGTGGAGAACAGCAGCAAACACAGCGTAGTTCGCCGCATCCCGACCGTTAAGGGGCCAACTTCCCTATGGCGGGATTGTTGTCCGTACGGGTGATCGCCCGTACGCCCTCGTGCTCCCGCCGTGTGGCCGTGCGCCCGTCCGTGCGCTCTGGCCGGTCGGAGACGGGAGCGCTTCCATGAGTGCTGCGTGGGTCGGCCCGCTGCGTACTGGAACCAGCGGGCTGGGGGACACCGCCGCCTCAATCCCCGCGGGCGGCGGACAGGGCCCGGGAGGCGAACTACGCCTCCCGGTCCATGTGTTGCGGTCAAACTGTCACGCTGACGCCGCCCGGAAAATGGCTGAATGACGCCTGTCCGCGGGCCTCTCCCGAGGCTCGCCCGGCCCTCCGACCGCCTCGGAACCGGCTCCCGCACCGTCGGCAAATCGCCACCGCCGCCGCGGTGTTCCGTTTTTGCACGCGCTACCGGGAGCCCTTCGCGTGTGCCTCCTTCGTGGCAGCATGTTCCCGAACGGCTTCGGCGATGTCCGGCAATGTTGGGGAGGCGGCGATGCGGTGGCTGGTGGGGTGGAGCAGTATCGCCGCGAACTTCGGCACGGCGGGCGCCGTCGGAGCCTCCGAAGAGGGCCGCACACTGCATCCCGTCGGGGCCCAACTCCTGTGGGGTGACCCGGACCCGCTGTGGGCCGTCGGGGACTGGCGACCCGACGAGGTGCGCATCATCACCGCCGAACCGCACCAACGGCCTTACGCCACCCCGGGCAACGGCCAGGCGCCCACCGTGACCCGGCTCGCCGTCCTCGGCTGCTGCGTCGCCAGCGACGAACAGCTGCGGGTCGGACTGTTCGCGGCGCGCGGCGGCGCACTGAGGCATCTGACCGCATGGGCGGGCAGCTACACCGTCGTCGTCCAGGTCGGCCGCCGCATCACCGTCGTCGGCGACCTCGCCGGCGCCCGCCCCGTCTTCTACACCCCATGGGCGAACGGCACGGCGTACGCGACCGCCGCCCTGCCGCTGGCCGACCTCATCGAGGCCCAGCTCGACATCGGACACCTGGCCGCCCTGCTGGCCTGCCCCGAGTCGCCGGAGGCGCTGCGCGACTCCACTCCGTACGCCGGAGTGAAACGCATCCCGCCCGGGCACGCGCTGATCCTGCGGGAGGGCTCACGGGAGATCACCGGATACGAGCCGGTCGCCTCGCTCGCCGTCGCCGCCCCGCAGGTCGAGGCCGCCCGCGCCATCGACGGTGTACGCGACGCACTCGTCGAGGCCGTGCGCGCCAGGCTGACCGCGCCCCGGCACGCGCCCGAGACCATGCCGCCCGACCCGGGGCCCGTCCCCGGGATGGGCCCCGCCGAACGCCGCGCGGCCCGCGGCGCACCGACGCCCGGGATCGGCGCCGACCTCTCCGGGGGCAGCGCCTCCAGCACCCTCGCCCTGCTCGCGGCCGGACTGCCCGGCGTACCGGGCACGGTCCTCGGACACGGCACCGGCGCCGGTGAACGGCTGCTCGCCGTCACCTTCAACGACCTGGCCACCGGCGGACACGAATTGCGCGAGCCCGAGCTGGAACGGGCCCGCCTCATCGCTGCCAACCCACGCCTGCACCATGTCGTGGTCGCCGCCGGAGAAGAAGGACTGCCGTACGCGAATCTCGACTCCGGCCCCCTGACCGACGAGCCCGCACCGTCCCTGGTGACCGCGGAGCGCCATCGGAGCCGGCTGGCCGCCGGCAGCGCCGACCACTTCACCGGAGCGGGCGCGCGGCAGGTGCTGGACGCACATCCGGCGCGGCTGGCCGACCTGCTGCTGGACCGGCGCAGACGCCACCTGTTGCGGCCGGTCACCGCCCTGGCCCGCTCCGAACGGCCTTCCTCCCAGTCCCTCTTCGTCCCGCTCACCGTGTACCGGGCGGCCCGCAGACTGGCCCGAACGCCCTACCGCACCGGTCTCGAGGCGGCCGCCGGCGACCTGCTCCTCGCCAACCGGCCGGGTCCCGCCCTGCGCAACGGCGCGGTGGGCGCGTCACTTGCGGCGCTGGCGTGGTCCCGTCCCGGGCCCGCGGCGCGCTGGCTCACCGGGGAGGCGCTCGCTGAAGTATCGGTTCGGCTGACGGAGGCGGCGACCCGGCCCACTTCGGTCCAACGGCCCGGCGAGACACGGGCGCGGGCCGCGCTCGCCCGCCACGCCTTCGACCACCGGATCCTGGAACAGGCCGCGGAGGTACGCAGCCAGCGTCTGCACGCGCCCTACCTGGACAACCAGGTCGTACGGGCCTGCCGGGACCTGCCGGAATCGCTCCGAGTCCAGCCGGGCGCTCGGGCCGCCGTACTGCGCACGGTCCTCGCGGGCGCCGGCATCCACGATCTGCCGCCCGGCTGGGGCTCCCCGACGCACGCCTCGTCCGCCGCGGCGGCCCGCACGGGACTACGGTCGGCGCTGCCACACCTGATCGCCCTCTTCGACGCCCCGCTGCTCGCGGACGCGGGCCTCATCGAGGCACGCGTCGTCCGCGGTGCGCTCCGGGCGGCGTCCGAGGGCGAGCCCGTGCCACTGGACGGGCTGGCGGACCTGGTCTCTACAGAACTGTGGCTGCGGAGGCTGCTGTCGCGCCGGGGCACGTGTTGGACGGGTACGGCGGCGCCGCGGCAGCGAGCGGTGGCGGGCGGGGTGCCGCGGCGGCCGACGCTGCAGTCGTAGGGGGCGGCTGCGCGCCGCCAGCGGTGGGCTGTTCCCCTGCACCGCCCCTTCCCGAAACCGGGCTCTGCCCGGACCCGATACCGCGCCTCGATCGCCGGGCGGGCTGGATTCGCTCTGTGAAATCCCAGCCCACCCGGCGATCGAGGGCCCGGCCGAAGGCCCTACGGGGCCCGGGGCTCGCCCAGATTCCGGGAAGGGGCGGGGTGAAGAAACGGCCCCGCGCAGCGGTCGAGCCACGCAGCGGCCACGCCCGCCCCCTACTCGCAGGTGATGCGTGACTCCGCCCAGTCCGCCAGCGCGACCTGGTCCCGTAGGGTCTCCGGTTCCGCCACCAGGCGGATGGTGCTGCGGCCGGTGATGGGCACGTGGACCGGGACCGCCGGTTCGCCGCTGCGGACGACGGGGGAGCTCCACAGCCGCGTCCCGTCCCCGTACACCGAGAAGCGCACCGCGCCCATGCCCAGGCCGCGCGTCAGGTCGTCGATGCCGACGAATGATTCGTACGTGGTGCACCGGCGGTTGAGGTCGATGGTGATGGACGACTTGGCGTGCGCGGTCGCCCCGTGCGCGTACTGCATGCCGCCGATGGACATGGACGAGCGCTGCCACAGCCAGCTGCTCCCGCCGAGCCGGACCTCCGGGCCCGTGTGGTCGCCGAAGGTCCCGTACTCCAGGCGGTTCACCTGGTAGACCTTCGGCGCGGGGGGCGGAGGCGTGGGTGTGGGCGACGGCGTGGGAGGCGTGGGTGTGGGCGACGGCGTGGGAGCGGGTGTGGGCGTCGGGGAAGGCGGCGGCTCCGGCGTGGGGCTCGGCTTCGACGGCGTGGTCTTCGGAAGTGCCGGCTCGTGCTCCGGCGCGGCCACAGGTTCGACGACCGCCGGCGGATTCGGCGCGGGCGGTGCCGGCGGCTCCTGCTCGGGCACGGGCGTCGGTACGACGGGCTGGGCGACCGGCGGCTTCGCCACAGGATCCGGGACCGGTCGCGGGTCACCGAAAAGCGCCCAGATCAGTCCGGCGGCCGCGACCGCGGCGACGGCCGCCGCGATGCCCGCCTTCGCCGGGGCCCCGAGTCCTTCGGCGGCGGCACCGCCCGAGGCACCACCGGCGGCGCTCCCGGTGGCGGCCGCCGCTCCGGCTCCTGCGGCGCCCGCGGCGCCGGCCGCCACGATGCCTGCGGCCTTGACGGAGTACCCCGCGGCGAACCAGCCGATCATCGCGACCGGCAGCAGCGCCGGAATGCCTGCGTTGACATGCGCCAGTTCACCCGCGGCGAGCCGGCACTTGACGCACTCGTCCAGGTGCTTGCGAAGCCCGCGTTCCGCCCGCATGCGCAGACCGCCGCGGGCGTACGCGCCCAGCCGGTCCGCGTAGCGCGCGCAGTCGCCGCCCGTGGTGAGCGCCGTGCTCACATGGGCCTGGAGGTAGGCCTGCTTGAGGCCTTCGCGGGCCCGGCTCGCGAGCACCGCGGTCGCGTTGGCGGTCAGCCCGAAGAGCAATGCGACGTCCCTCGGCGACTCCTCCTCGACGGTGGTGTGCCACAGCACCGCCTGCCAGCGCTCCGGCAGTGACCGGAACGCCTGCATGGCGAGTGACCGTTCCGCCTCGTGCATCGCCCGTACGTCCGCGCCGAGGTCGAGGGTGTCCTCGTTCGACGCGTCGGCTCTGCGGGCCGCCTCCGCGGCGAAAGCCGCGAAGTCCTCGACCAGTTGCTCCCGCTTCGCGGTCTTCATCCAGATCGCGGCGACGCGCCGGACCGTGGTGAGCAGGTAGGCGCGTACGGCTTGCTCGGGCCCGGCGCCGCCGCGCACCGCCTGCAGTGTCCGGGCGAAGACCTCCGCGGTCAGGTCGTCGGCGGTGTCGGCGTCCCGGCAACAGGTGCGGGCATAGCGCCGTATGGCGGTCGCGTGGCGGCGGAACAACTCCTCGTACGCGCTGTCGTCGCCGTCCCGCATGCGCAGAATCAATTCTGCGTCTGCCGGTGGCAGTTCGGGGGGCGGGGGTAGCACCGACCCGTGACCGCCGGCCGCCCGCTGCTGCGGCACAGCGTAGTGGCCCTGCGACTCCGCAGGTTCGGCGGACAGCGTCCTGGACACGTCCGGCGCACTGGCCGTCGCCTGCCCCGCCGCGCCGGCCGGTCCCGCCCCGCCCCGGGAATCACCTCGGCCGCCCTGGCTGGGCACCTGGGAGGCGGACAGCTCGTCCGCCTCCGGCCCGGCCGCACGGCTGAGCGACTTGTCCCGCCCGTCACCGCTCATCGCGGAAGCCCCCGTAAGCACCTACAGACCCGAACACCGGGCAAGCGTGTCACACAGCGGCCCTACGCCGAACCCCTCCGTACGGCAACCACCCGTCCGGGGAAACTTCCACGGATCCGGTCCTCTGCCTCACCCGTAAGAGGCACACTGCGGCAGGCGTACGGGTACGGCGTGTTGACGTGCGGGCAGCAATCACACCGCCCTGGGGCGCAGGCCCTCGAGCAGAATGTCCAGCAGCCGGGCCGAGGCCGCCTCCTGCTGTGCGGCGTCGGGCAGCGAAGGTGCGGGGGTGGCTATCACCAGCAGCACGTCCGCCACGGTCACATCACCCCGAAGCTCGCCCGCCGCACGGGCCCGCTCCACGAGCCGGCCCACCACCTCCAGCAGATCCGCCGCACCGCTGTCGTCCAGCTCCTCCGTAGGCATCGGTCGTGGCGCCACCACACGCAGCCCGGGCTGGGCCGCCGCCCGCTGCTGCGGCACCCGTGCGTCGTCCAGCGGCTCGGTGTCGGTGACGACGGCCGGTTCGTCACCGTCGACGCCCACCCGCAGTACCTGCGGCGGCAGCAGACGACCGGCACCGGACGCCACCGACGTGCGCAGAAAACGCGCGAGTGCCGACCACGGCTCCTCCTCCTGCCCGAGCGCGGTGCGCGCCTGCTCGGTCAGCCGGGACGTCTCCTCCTCGGCTATCCGGCGCACCAGGACGTCCTTGCTGGGAAAGCGGCGGTACACCGTCCCCACGCCGACCCGCGCACGCCGGGCGACGTCCTCCATCGGCGCGCCGTAACCAAGCTCGCCGAACACTTCGCGCGCCGCTCGCAACACGTGCTCGAGATTGCGCTGCGCGTCCACCCGCAGCGGTGCGGAGCGGCTGGTCCCGCCCGATCCCTCGCGCCCGCTCCCATTGCCGTCGGCCGCCGATGCCGGCGCGACGGCAGTCTGCCAATGCGAATCCTGAATATGCATGAGCGTTCCCCCGGTCATGTCGTCTCCCCCCGGAGACCTCCCCGCTGTCCGCCGGGCATGTCGTGACCAGACACCCCGACCGAGTACGAACATAGTTGAGCCCGAGTCAATTCAGAAGGGGGTACTTCCGCACGGAGCGCCCCCCGATCGGAGCAAGGGCCGGAAGGTTCCCTATTACGCCCCGGGACCCCGACCCGACCACCATGTCTGACCTGCGTGGCTTCCTTTTTGCCCCGAGCTGGGCGCGGAGCCGCCGGAAGCCGTCTTCCGGTCACACAATTTGCCGGGCCTGTGGACAAAGTCCCGAGGCCGTTGCCTCATGGGATGGTGAAGGCTGCAAACACCCGGGGCACGACCCCCGGCACCCCGCCGCGCAAACGCATTCTCGTCGTCGGCGGCGGTTACGTCGGGATGTACACCGCGCTGCGCCTCCAGCGGAAGCTGAAGCCCGAGCTGGCGCGTGGCGAGATGGAAATCGTCGTGGTCACGCCCGACCCCTATATGACGTATCAGCCGTTCCTCCCGGAGGCCGCGGCCGGTTCCATCTCCCCACGCCATGTCGTGGTCCCCCTCCGCCGTGTTCTCGACAGATGCACCATCGTGATCGGCGAGGCCAAGGCCGTCGACCACGCGAAGCGCACGGCCACCGTCAGCACTCTCGCGACCGAGGAGGAGGGTGCCGGCGCCGTCGAGATCACCTATGACGAGCTGGTCATCGCGCCCGGGTCGATCTCCCGCACCCTTCCCGTCCCCGGCCTCGCCGACTTCGGCATCGGTTTCAAGACGGTCGAGGAGGCGATCGGCCTGCGCAACCACGTCATCGAACAGATGGACATCGCCTCGTCGACCCGGGACCCGGCCATCCGCGACGCCGCCCTGACCTTCGTCTTCGTCGGCGGCGGCTACGCGGGTGTCGAAGCCCTCGCCGAGCTCGAGGACATGGCCCGTTACACCTCCCGCTACTACCACAACATCAAGCCGGAGGACCTGAAGTGGATCCTCGTCGAGGCACAGGGGCGCATCCTCCCCGAGGTCGGCGAGCAGATGGGCCGGTACGCCGTACGTGAGCTGCGCGCCCGGAACATCGACGTACGCCTGGAGACGCGCCTCGACTCCTGCGAGGACCGTGTCGCCGTCCTGAGCGACGGCTCCCGCTTCCCCACCCGGACGCTCGTGTGGACGGCAGGCGTCAAGCCCGCCCCGGTCCTCGCCGCCACCGACCTGCCCCTGAACGGGCGGGGCCGGCTCAAGTGCACGGCCCGTCTCTCCGTCGAAGGTGTCGACCACGCCTGGGCCGCCGGTGACGCCGCGGCCGTCCCGGACCTGACGTCCGACAAGCCCGGGGCCGAGTGCGCGCCCAACGCCCAGCACGCCGTACGCCAGACCAAGGTGCTCGCGGAGAACCTCGTGGCCTCGCTGCGCGGCGCGCCCATGCAGGACTACGCGCACGAATACGCGGGATCCGTCGCGTCCCTCGGCCTGCACAAGGGCGTCGCGCACGTCTACGGGCGCAAGCTGAAGGGCTATCCGGCCTGGCTGATGCACCGGGCCTACCACCTCAGCCGGGTGCCGACCTTCAACCGCAAGGCACGAGTGTTGGCCGAATGGACCCTCTCCGGGCTCTTCAAGCGTGAGATCGTCTCTCTCGGCTCGCTGGAACACCCGCGCGCCGAGTTCGAACTCGCGGCGGGAGGCGGACGACCGGCGAACGGCTCGAAGGAGCAGCCGTCCGCAGGCCAGAAGGAAGGGCCCAAGGAGCAGTCGGCCGACGGATCACCCGACGGTCCCACGGGGACCTGACGGCGGTTCGGCAACTCGGGAAAGACGACTGTCAGTCCGGTCGGCCACACTTGACGTGTGACCATAGGTGGGCTCACACCTGCACAGAGTGACCCTTGGCGACGATCCCATTGAGGCTAGAAAGTCAGTGAACTTCACGCGTTGGAGCGCCAGGCTCCCCGGTACGCAGCGCCGCGCCGCGGCGCGGGGAACCGACCGAGGGCTCTCCCCGGCGCAGCGGTCCGAGGGCTCCGTGCCCGCGGCCCGCGGCGAGTACGGTCACTCCGAGCCCCCGCCCGACGTCCCGGCGCTGGAAGACTTCTCCGTACCGGAGATGCTCGGGCGCCTGCCCGCGCTCGTCGCGCTCGTCTACGGCTCCGAGCACCGCATCGCCTACGTGAACGACGCCTACGCCGCCGCCTTCGGGCCGCGTCCGGCAGGATCGCCTGCCGCCGACGTGTGCCCCGAGCTCACGGAGCTGGGCCTGCTGCCGCTGATGGACCAGGTGCTGCGCAGCGGCAAGCCGCGCACGGTCAAGTCCCGCAGGATCCAGGGCGGTGGGGAGTCGGCCCGGCGGGGCGAGGGGTCGTACACGATCACCTGTCTGCCCGCGGAGCGCGCGGACGGCAGCAAGGAGACCGAGGGCGTGTTCGTCTTCGCGGCCGACGTCACCGACCACGCGGAGGCGGCGGAGCGTCTGCGGGCCAGCGAGCGCCGGCATCGGGAGACGGCCGTGACGCTTCAGCGTTCGCTGCTCCCGCAGGAACTGGAACAGCCCGACGACCTCCGCTTCGCCGCCACCTACCAGCCCGGCGGCATCGACGCCGCGGTAGGCGGCGACTGGTACGACGTGATCACGCTCGGCGCGGGACGCACGGCGCTCGTCATCGGAGACGTGATGGGCCGCGGCGTGCGCGCCGCCGCCGTCATGGGTCAACTGCGGACCGCGGTCCGTGCCTACGCCCGTCTCGACCTTCCGCCGCACGAGGTCCTCCAGCTGCTGGACGGCCTGGCCTCCGAGATCGACGCCAGCCAGATCGCCACCTGCGTGTACGCCGTTCACGACCCGAACGAGGGCCGGCTCGTGTACGCCTCCGCAGGCCATCTGCCGATCCTCGTACGCGACGAGGACGGTACGGTCCACAAGGCGGCGGAACCGACCGGACCGCCGCTCGGCACCGGCGGCTGGCTGCACACCTCGGGCGCCATCGACCTGCCGCCCGGTTCCACCGCCGTCCTCTATACGGACGGCCTCGTGGAACGCCGTGGCGAGGACATCGACGAAGGCGTGGCCGCGCTGGAGCGCGCGCTGTCCGGGGCGACCGGCAGCCCGCAGGTGGTCTGCGACCGGCTGATCCGTTCCCTCGGCGTCACCGCGGAGCACGACGACGACGTCGCCGTGCTCGTGCTTCAGCACCCGACGAGGAAGGGGGCGGACGCCGAGCTGTTCCACAACGCCGCCCTGGACCTGCTCGGCGGTATCGAGGCGGCGCCGCGTGCCCGGGCCTTCGCGTCAGGGGTCCTCGCCTCGTGGCGGTTCTCGCCGGAGCTGCACGACCTCGGTGTGCTGGCCGTCAGTGAACTGGTGGCCAACTCTCTCCAGCACGGCACCCCGCCCATGCGGCTCAGACTCCGCCGTACCGACCGCCGTCTGATCGTCGAGGTGACGGACGGGGACGACCATCTTCCGCGCCGCCGCCGCGCCGAGACGGAGGACGAGGCGGGCCGCGGGATCTCAATCATCGCGACGATCGCCTCGTCCTGGGGGAGCCGGCGCACCCCTGGCGGCGGCAAAGCGGTCTGGTGCGAGTTCGCCCTTCCGCGCTGAAGACCGCGGGCCCGGGGCCTCAGTGGGCGGGGGCGACTGCTTCCTCGGGCTTGTGCACGGCGACCACGCGGGTCCTTGCCGCCAGCGACGGTCGGTCCTGCACCGGGGTGAGCCGCTTGCCCAGGCGCAGCGCCAGCACCGTGACCGACAGCGAGAACAGCACGAACGTCACGATGTACGGGCCGTGCAGCGCGGCGCCCATCGGCCCGCCGACGGCCGGGCCGACCGCCAAGGCGAGCTGCTTGACCAGCGCGAACGCCGAGTTGTACTGCCCGACCATCGCCTCCGGCGCCAGGTCCACGACCAGCGGCGCCACGGTCGGCGAGAGCATCGCCTCCCCGAGGCCGAACAGCGCGTACGTCGAGATGAACGCGGCCGTCGCCATGGCCTGGCTGCCGTGGCCGAGGCCCGCGTAGCCGGCCGTCAGCCAGGCCACGGCCCAGATGAGCCCGACCGAGGCGATGACCCTGCTGCGCCTGCGCCGCTCCACGAACCGCAGCACCAGGAACTGCGCGAGCACGATGACCGCGGTGTTGGCCGCAAGGGCCGTGCCGAGGGTGGCGGGCTCGATACCGGCGGCCTCCGTGCCGTATGCGGCCAGACCCGACTCGAACTGGCCGTAGCAGGCGAAGAAGAGGACGAAGCCCAGGACGAGCAGCTGCACCATGGCCCGGTGGCCGAGCAGGGCCCGCAGGCCGCCCTTGGCACCGGCCTCCGCGCCGGAGGGACGCGAGTCGTGGAGCGTGGGGGAGTGGGGGAGCCGCACGGTCAGGGCGATCGCCGCGAGCACGAGGAACATGGCTGCCTCGATACCGAACAGCAGGGTGAAGCTCGCCGGCCTGCTCTCGTCGACGAGGTGTCCGCCGATCAGGCCGCCGAGGCCGAGTCCCAGGTTCTGCAGGAAGAACTGTGTGGCGAAGGCGCGGGTGCGGGTCGCCGTCTCCGAGCACCAGACGATCATCGTGGCGAGCGCCGGCTGCATCACGGCCGTACCGGCGCCGAGCAGCGCGGCTGACAGGACGACTGCCGGGATGCTGCTGGAGAGACCCATGCCGACGGCTCCCGCGGAGGCGAGCACGGCGGCGGCCACGAGCACGGGCAGAGGCCCCCGGCGGTCGATGATCCGCCCGGTGAAGGGCAGAGCGACGAGCGCGGCCATCGCGAAGACCGCGAGTACGGCACCCGCCGTGCTCGCGCCCAGCTCGCGCACCTGCGCCACATAGACGTAGAGGTACGGAACGGTGAAGCCGAGCCCGAACGCGCTCAGCGCGTTCCCCGCCTGGATCCGGCGCATCGCTGCACCCTTCGCCTTGGTCACACTCACCTGCTTCTGGTCGAGAAGCTCCTCGAGTCCGTAAAACTGAACCCTGAAGACTTCAACACTAAAGTTCAATGCTGAAGAGTACACATTGAAGGACTTCAATGCCAACGAGTGCCGTGCCATACTTCGGCGCATGCCTACCGAGACCCCCGAGGCCTCTCTGCCGTCCGGCCCGCACGAGCCGAGCCTCGACGAGCAGATCGCCGCCTACCAGCGCGAATTCGGCGATCTCGACCCGCAGGTCGAGAAGGTGGTCTCCGCCCTCGGCCGGCTCAACCGCCGGATGAACGTCGCGTACGGCCGCCAGGTCGCCGACCTCGGCATCAGCAACACCGAGTGGGAAGTCCTGAAGACCCTGGTGCTCTCGGGCTCCCCCTATCGCATGGGGCCCGGTGAACTCGCCAAGCGTCTGGGACTCACCCCCGCCGCGATGACGCACCGCATCGACCGCATGGCCGGCGAAGGCCTGGTCACCCGTGATCGCGACGAGAACAACCGGGTACGTGTGATCGTCGAGCTGACGGATGAGGGCCGGGCCAAGTGGCTCGAGGCGATGCGCATGGCGACGAACTTCGAGGAGGACCTGCTCCAGGACCTCTCGGGCGACGAGCGGGCGGTCCTCGGCGAGCTGCTCATCCGCGTGCTGCGCCGCGTGGAACACGACCAGCCGGACGCCGGCGGGCGGCTCACCGACCTGGATTAGCCGGGTCGCGGGGCAGAGTTGACATGGACCTCTGCGATCCGTAAGGTTCTTCGAGTTGTCACGGGGCCGGAACGGTTCTGCGACAGCCATCCCGCCGCGAACGCGGCAACCAAACTCAGCACCATCTCCCAGCCGGGATGAATTTCGGCATGCCGAAATTTATTTCGAAAGCTCGATTATGAGCCGCCCGGGAAATCCGCTAGAGTTTGAGCGTCGGAACGGCCCAACAGCCGGGAAGACAACTCCCGCTGACCGGGAATCAGGCCCGAAAGAGTCTGATAGAGTCGGAACCGCCGGAAGGCCGAAAGGCCGGAAAGCACACCGAGGAAATCGGATCGGAAAGATCTGATAGAGTCGGAAACGCAAGACCGAAGGGAAGCGCCCGGAGGAAAGCCCGAAGAGGGTGAGTACAAAGGAAGCGTCCGTTCCTTGAGAACTCAACAGTGTGCCAAAAATCAACGCCAGATATGTTGATACCCCGTCCATCTTCGGATGGTCGAGGTTCCTTTGAAAAAGTCCATCCCGTTTGCGGGGTGGCAATCACAGCGAGGACGCTGTGAACGACCGGTCTTATTCCGACCGGTTGTTCCGCTCTTCGGATGTGCACCCGATCACGGGTAAACATTCATGGAGAGTTTGATCCTGGCTCAGGACGAACGCTGGCGGCGTGCTTAACACATGCAAGTCGAACGATGAACCTCCTTCGGGAGGGGATTAGTGGCGAACGGGTGAGTAACACGTGGGCAATCTGCCCTTCACTCTGGGACAAGCCCTGGAAACGGGGTCTAATACCGGATAACACTGCGGATCGCATGGTCTGCGGTTGAAAGCTCCGGCGGTGAAGGATGAGCCCGCGGCCTATCAGCTTGTTGGTGGGGTGATGGCCTACCAAGGCGACGACGGGTAGCCGGCCTGAGAGGGCGACCGGCCACACTGGGACTGAGACACGGCCCAGACTCCTACGGGAGGCAGCAGTGGGGAATATTGCACAATGGGCGAAAGCCTGATGCAGCGACGCCGCGTGAGGGATGACGGCCTTCGGGTTGTAAACCTCTTTCAGCAGGGAAGAAGCGAAAGTGACGGTACCTGCAGAAGAAGCGCCGGCTAACTACGTGCCAGCAGCCGCGGTAATACGTAGGGCGCAAGCGTTGTCCGGAATTATTGGGCGTAAAGAGCTCGTAGGCGGCTTGTCGCGTCGGATGTGAAAGCCCGGGGCTTAACCCCGGGTCTGCATTCGATACGGGCAGGCTAGAGTGTGGTAGGGGAGATCGGAATTCCTGGTGTAGCGGTGAAATGCGCAGATATCAGGAGGAACACCGGTGGCGAAGGCGGATCTCTGGGCCATTACTGACGCTGAGGAGCGAAAGCGTGGGGAGCGAACAGGATTAGATACCCTGGTAGTCCACGCCGTAAACGTTGGGAACTAGGTGTTGGCGACATTCCACGTCGTCGGTGCCGCAGCTAACGCATTAAGTTCCCCGCCTGGGGAGTACGGCCGCAAGGCTAAAACTCAAAGGAATTGACGGGGGCCCGCACAAGCAGCGGAGCATGTGGCTTAATTCGACGCAACGCGAAGAACCTTACCAAGGCTTGACATATACCGGAAAGCATCAGAGATGGTGCCCCCCTTGTGGTCGGTATACAGGTGGTGCATGGCTGTCGTCAGCTCGTGTCGTGAGATGTTGGGTTAAGTCCCGCAACGAGCGCAACCCTTGTTCTGTGTTGCCAGCATGCCCTTCGGGGTGATGGGGACTCACAGGAGACTGCCGGGGTCAACTCGGAGGAAGGTGGGGACGACGTCAAGTCATCATGCCCCTTATGTCTTGGGCTGCACACGTGCTACAATGGCCGGTACAAAGAGCTGCGAAGCCGTGAGGCGGAGCGAATCTCAAAAAGCCGGTCTCAGTTCGGATTGGGGTCTGCAACTCGACCCCATGAAGTCGGAGTTGCTAGTAATCGCAGATCAGCATTGCTGCGGTGAATACGTTCCCGGGCCTTGTACACACCGCCCGTCACGTCACGAAAGTCGGTAACACCCGAAGCCGGTGGCCCAACCCCTTGTGGGAGGGAGCTGTCGAAGGTGGGACTGGCGATTGGGACGAAGTCGTAACAAGGTAGCCGTACCGGAAGGTGCGGCTGGATCACCTCCTTTCTAAGGAGCACATGGCCGACTGCGAGCGAATGACTCGCACGGTTGCTCATGGGTGGAACGTTGATTATTCGGCACTCTTGACCATCTCTGGTCTGTCAGTACTGCTTCGGCGTGGAACACGGACTCGGGGACGGCGAGAGGGCCGGGCACACTGTTGGGTGTCTGAGGGTGCGAGCGTTGCTCGTCCTTCGGGATGCCGGCCCCAGTGAACTCACCTTGCAGGTGGGGTGATGGGTGGCTGGTCGTTGCTTGAGAACTACACAGTGGACGCGAGCATCTGTGGCCAAGTTTTTAAGGGCGCACGGTGGATGCCTTGGCACCAGGAACCGATGAAGGACGTGGGAGGCCACGATAGTCCCCGGGGAGCCGTCAACCAGGCTTTGATCCGGGGGTTTCCGAATGGGGAAACCCGGCAGTCGTCATGGGCTGTCACCCGCTGCTGAACACATAGGCAGTGTGGAGGGAACGAGGGGAAGTGAAACATCTCAGTACCCTCAGGAAGAGAAAACAACCGTGATTCCGGGAGTAGTGGCGAGCGAAACCGGATGAGGCCAAACCGTATGCGTGTGATACCCGGCAGGGGTTGCGCATACGGGGTTGTGGGATCTCTCTTTCATTGTCTGCCGGCAATGAGACGAGTCAGAAACCGTATGAATAGGCGAAGGACATGCGAAAGGTCCGGCGTAGAGGGTAAGACCCCCGTAGCTGAAATTCATGCGGCTCGTTTGAGAGACACCCAAGTAGCACGGGGCCCGAGAAATCCCGTGTGAATCTGGCGGGACCACCCGCTAAGCCTAAATATTCCCTGGTGACCGATAGCGGATAGTACCGTGAGGGAATGGTGAAAAGTACCGCGGGAGCGGAGTGAAATAGTACCTGAAACCGTGTGCCTACAAGCCGTGGGAGCGTCGCTGTATGTGCTTGCACATGCAGTCGTGACTGCGTGCCTTTTGAAGAATGAGCCTGCGAGTTAGCGGTGTGTAGCGAGGTTAACCCGTGTGGGGAAGCCGTAGCGAAAGCGAGTCCGAACAGGGCGATCGAGTTGCACGCTCTAGACCCGAAGCGGAGTGATCTAGCCATGGGCAGGTTGAAGCGGAGGTAAGACTTCGTGGAGGACCGAACCCACCAGGGTTGAAAACCTGGGGGATGACCTGTGGTTAGGGGTGAAAGGCCAATCAAACTCCGTGATAGCTGGTTCTCCCCGAAATGCATTTAGGTGCAGCGTCGTGTGTTTCTTGCCGGAGGTAGAGCACTGGATAGGCGATGGGCCCTACCGGGTTACTGACCTTAGCCAAACTCCGAATGCCGGTAAGTGAGAGCGCGGCAGTGAGACTGTGGGGGATAAGCTCCATGGTCGAGAGGGAAACAGCCCAGAGCATCGACTAAGGCCCCTAAGCGTACGCTAAGTGGGAAAGGATGTGGAGTCGCAGAGACAACCAGGAGGTTGGCTTAGAAGCAGCCACCCTTGAAAGAGTGCGTAATAGCTCACTGGTCAAGTGATTCCGCGCCGACAATGTAGCGGGGCTCAAGCGTACCGCCGAAGTCGTGTCATTCCAGCATGAGGGCCAACGCCCGCTGGGATGGGTAGGGGAGCGTCGTGTGCCGGGTGAAGCAGCCGCGGAAGCGAGTTGTGGACGGTTCACGAGTGAGAATGCAGGCATGAGTAGCGATACACACGTGAGAAACGTGTGCGCCGATTGACTAAGGGTTCCTGGGTCAAGCTGATCTGCCCAGGGTAAGTCGGGACCTAAGGCGAGGCCGACAGGCGTAGTCGATGGACAACCGGTTGATATTCCGGTACCCGCTTTGAAACGCCCAATATCGAATCAGGCGATGCTAAGTCCGTGAAGCCGCCGGCTGAGTCTTCGGACGAGGTCGGAGTGGTGGAGCCGACGAACCAGACTTGTAGTAGGTAAGCGATGGGGTGACGCAGGAAGGTAGTCCAGCCCGGGCGGTGGTTGTCCCGGGGTAAGGGTGTAGGACGTGGGGTAGGCAAATCCGCCTCACACATAGTCTGAGACCTGATGCCGAGCCGATTGTGGTGAAGTGGATGATCCTATGCTGTCGAGAAAAGCCTCTAGCGAGTTTCATGGCGGCCCGTACCCTAAACCGACTCAGGTGGTCAGGTAGAGAATACCGAGGCGTTCGGGTGAACTATGGTTAAGGAACTCGGCAAAATGCCCCCGTAACTTCGGGAGAAGGGGGGCCATCACTGGTGATCCGATTTACTCGGTGAGCTGGGGGTGGCCGCAGAGACCAGCGAGAAGCGACTGTTTACTAAAAACACAGGTCCGTGCGAAGCCGTAAGGCGATGTATACGGACTGACGCCTGCCCGGTGCTGGAACGTTAAGGGGACCGGTTAGTCACTCTTCGGGGTGGCGAAGCTGAGAACTTAAGCGCCAGTAAACGGCGGTGGTAACTATAACCATCCTAAGGTAGCGAAATTCCTTGTCGGGTAAGTTCCGACCTGCACGAATGGCGTAACGACTTCTCGACTGTCTCAACCATAGGCCCGGTGAAATTGCACTACGAGTAAAGATGCTCGTTTCGCGCAGCAGGACGGAAAGACCCCGGGACCTTTACTACAGTTTGATATTGGTGTTCGGTTCGGCTTGTGTAGGATAGGTGGGAGACTGTGAAGCTTGGACGCCAGTTCAGGTGGAGTCGTCGTTGAAATACCACTCTGGTCGTGCTGGATGTCTAACCTGGGTCCGTGATCCGGATCAGGGACAGTGTCTGATGGGTAGTTTAACTGGGGCGGTTGCCTCCCAAAGGGTAACGGAGGCGCCCAAAGGTTCCCTCAGCCTGGTTGGCAATCAGGTGTTGAGTGTAAGTGCACAAGGGAGCTTGACTGTGAGACCGACGGGTCGAGCAGGGACGAAAGTCGGGACTAGTGATCCGGCGGTGGCTTGTGGAAGCGCCGTCGCTCAACGGATAAAAGGTACCCCGGGGATAACAGGCTGATCTTCCCCAAGAGTCCATATCGACGGGATGGTTTGGCACCTCGATGTCGGCTCGTCGCATCCTGGGGCTGGAGTCGGTCCCAAGGGTTGGGCTGTTCGCCCATTAAAGCGGTACGCGAGCTGGGTTTAGAACGTCGTGAGACAGTTCGGTCCCTATCCGCTGTGCGCGTAGGAGTCTTGAGAAGGGCTGTCCCTAGTACGAGAGGACCGGGACGGACGAACCTCTGGTGTGCCAGTTGTCCTGCCAAGGGCATGGCTGGTTGGCTACGTTCGGAAAGGATAACCGCTGAAAGCATCTAAGCGGGAAGCCTGCTTCGAGATGAGGACTCCCACCTCCTTGAGAGGGTAAGGCTCCCAGTAGACGACTGGGTTGATAGGCCGGATATGGAAGCCCTGTAAGGGGTGGAGTTGACCGGTACTAATAGGCCGAGGGCTTGTCCTCAGTTGCTCGCGTCCACTGTGTTAGTTCTGAAGTAACGAACTCGCCTTGCCGGCTTGAGTTCCAACTTCATAGTGTTTCGGTGGTCATTGCGTTAGGGAAACGCCCGGTTACATTCCGAACCCGGAAGCTAAGCCTTTCAGCGCCGATGGTACTGCAGGGGGGACCCTGTGGGAGAGTAGGACGCCGCCGAACAATCATTGTGGGAAAGCCCCGCACCTCTGGTGCGGGGCTTTCCTGCGTTCAGGGTCGATTCCCGTACGACAGGGGCGCCGCCCGGACTTCAGGACGGGTTCACCAGCCTGGTGTCGTACGCCAGGATGACCGCCTGGACGCGGTCCCTCGCGCCGGTCTTGGCCAGGATGCGGCTCACATGGGTCTTCACCGTGGACTCGGCCAGGTGGAACCGGCTCGCGATCTCCGTGTTCGTCCAGCCCTGGCCGATCACCGTCAGAATCTCGCGCTCCCGTTCCGTCAGCCGTGCCAGACGCGTGTCCGGCACCGGCTCGCCGGTCCCGACGGCCGTGGTCTCCGGCAGGTGCTGCACGTACGTGTCCAGGAGCCGGCGTGTGAGGCTGGGAGCGACGACCGCCTCTCCGGCGGCCACGGCACGGATGCCGGAGAGGAGCTCCTCCGGCATCGCGTCCTTGATGAGGAAGCCGCTCGCGCCCGCGCGCAGGCCCTTGTAGGCGTACTCGTCCAGGTCGAACGTCGTGACGATGAGGACACGAGTGCGGGCGCCCGAGGCGACGATGCGCCGCGTCGCCTCGATCCCGTCGAGACCCGGCATGCGGATGTCCATCAGGACGACGTCGGGGTGGAGTTCCGCGGCCTGACGTACTGAATCGGCGCCGTTTCCGGCCTCGCCCACCACCGTCATGTCGTCCTGGCTCTCCAGCAGCATCCGGAAGCCGAAACGCTGCATGGGCTGGTCGTCGACGATGAGCACTGTCGTCACTGGTCGGGTTCCTTCGGAAGGTGGAGACGTACGCGCCAGCCCCCCGGGGGCCGGTGCAGCGGACCGGCCTCAAGTGTGCCGTCGTACAAGGCTGTTCGCTCTCGCATACCGGCCAGTCCGCGGCCCGTGCTCCCGGGCGCGCCGCCGGTTCCGGTGTCCGTGACCGTGACGGTGACCGCGTCCGCCGCGTACCGCACGGCGACTGTGGCCGTCGCCCTGGGGCCGCCGTGCTTCAGGGAGTTGGTGAGGGCCTCCTGTACGACCCGGTAGACCGTCAGCTGGCGCCCCGCGGGCAGTGGGCCCGGGTCGCCGTCGACGGTGAGATCCACCGGCAGGCCCGCTGCCCGTACGCCGTCGACCAGCCGTTCCAGGTCGGCCAGGGCCGGCTGCGGGGCGAGGTCCGCAGGGGGTGGGGCATCCGGGTCCTCGCGCAGGACGTCCAGAAGCCGCCGCAGCTCCGTCAGGGCCTGTCGGCTGGTGGTGCCGATGGCCTGGAGGGCCTGGGCCGCGCGCTCAGGGGATCCCACGGCGGCGTAGGCGCCGCCGTCCGCGAGACCGGTGATGACCGACAGGTTGTGGCCGATGATGTCGTGCATCTCCCGGGCGATACGGGTGCGTTCGGCGGCTGCCGCGAGCTGCGCCTGCTGGTCGCGCTCCACCTCGAGCTGTCTGGCGCGCTCCACCAGGGAGGCGGTGTACTCCTGCCGTGAACGGACCGCGAGTCCCAACAGGGCGACGAGCGCGAAGCTGTACAACATCGGCACGAACTGCTGGTCCCAACTGCCTACCGGGTAGGCCGTGGCACCGACCGCCAGCGGGACGAGCACGGTGCCGAACGACCACACCAGGGTGCGCAACGGCAGTCGCAGGGCGATGTTGTAGACGGCGATCATCTGGAGGAACGACGCCTGAAGATGCGCGCCGCTCGCCGCGTTGGCCAGAGAGAACGGCAGCATCACCAGGAGCACGGCGAGCGGATGGCCGCGCCGCCACAGCAGCGGCACGGAGAAGCCCAGGCTCATGGCGAGCACCAGCCACGACGGCACGTCGTCGTTGAAGGCGACGTTGCGCCAGCCGCCCGCCGCGTCCACCAGCGCGGCGAACACGAACACCGCGGTGAGGTGGAGGTCCCAGACCAGCGGGCGCCGGCGGTCGAAGGCGCGCAGCCGTTCGGTGAGGCGCTGGAGCCGGCGGGTGAGCGGTTGGGCGCCGGTCGACCAGCCCTGGGGAGCGGGGGCGGTCTGCGGGAGGCGCTTCTGCTGGGCCATGCGCATGCTCACATCCTCGTACACCGGCCGGCCCGGCCTCAGACGTCCCGGCGCTTGATCAGGACGGCGGCCCCCGCGAGGGTCGCGGCCGCCCACAGGGTCAGGGCCAGCAGTGCGCCGCCCGGTGAGGCCGCTCCGGGGATCGCCTCCGCCGACAGGAGGGACTCGAAGGCCTTCGTGGGGAAGTACTCCACGGCATCGGCCACCACGTCGTACGGGAGCACGGAGATCACCTCGGGCAGCACCATCATGCCGCCGATGAACGCGCCGATCGCTCCCGGCACCGACCGCACGAGCGCACCCAGTCCGAGGGCGATCAGCCCCAGCAGGGTGAGTCCGGCCGAGCTGCCCACGAGGGCGCGCACGACTCCCGGGTCGCCGACGGAGGCCTCCTGGTCGGTGCCGGCGAAGAAGAGCTGCGCCGTCGGGAAGGTGACGAACGCCGTGGTGAGCGTGACGGTGAAGGTGACGGCGGCGAAGACGGCAGCCTTGGACCAGAGCACCGGGAGCCTGCGGGGCACCGTGGTCATCGAGGCCCGGATCATGCCGGTCGAGTACTCGCCCGCGGTGACGAGGATGCCGAGGACGGCGAACGCGATCTGCGCGAACTGGACGCCGATGAGGGTGAGTACGACCACGTCCACGTCACCGTCGCCACCGCCCGTCTCGTAGGTGGCGCCCATGAGGAGGCCGATGCCGAACGTCAGCAGCCCGGCCGTCATCAGGGTGATCCAGGTCGAGCGCAGCGTCCACAGCTTGTGCCACTCGGAGCGCAGCACACGGGCGGGGGTCAGCTCGTACGTGCTCATGCTGCTGCTCCTTCGAGCGGGACGGCCTGGTACTCGACCGCCTCGTGCGTGAGTTCCATGAAGGCCTGTTCCAGCGATGCGGTGACAGGGGTCAGTTCGAACAGGGGGATTCCGTGGGCGGCGGCGGTGCGGCCGATGCTCCTGCTGTCCGTGCCGCGTACGAGCAGCTCGTCGGGGCCTGCCCGTTCCACGTCCACGCCCGGTCCGCCGAGGACGCCGGCGAGGGAGGACGCTTCCGGTGAGACGACCTTCACGGCGGACGCGCCGGCGTCCCGCACGAACGCTTCCACCGTCGTGTCGGCGAGCAGCCTGCCGCGGCCGATGATGACGAGATGGTCGGCGGTGACGGCCATTTCGCTCATCAGGTGCGAGGAGACGAGGACCGTACGGCCCTCCGCGGCGAGGGACTTCAGGAGTGTTCTGATCCAGAGGACGCCGTCGGGGTCGAGTCCGTTGACGGGTTCGTCGAGGACCAGGGTGGCCGGGTCGCCGAGGAGGGCTGCGGCGATTCCCAGGCGCTGGCCCATGCCGAGGCTGAAGCCCTTGATCCTCCGCCCCGCGACATCGGTCAGGCCGGTCATGCCGATGACCTCATCGACGCGGGAGGGCGGGATGCCGTGGGTGTGGGCGAGCGCGAGAAGGTGGTTCCTGGCGGTGCGTCCGGGGTGGATGGAGCGGGCCTCCAACAGGGCTCCGACCTGGGTGAGGGGCGCCGGGTGGGTCGCGTAGGGGCGGCCGCCGACGGTTGAGTGCCCGCGGGTGGGGGCGTCGAGGCCGAGCAGGAGGCGCATGGTGGTGGACTTGCCGGCGCCGTTGGGTCCGAGGAAGCCGGTGACGGAGCCTGGCCCGACACTGAAGGTGAGGTCCTGGACGACGGTCTTGTCGCCGTAGCGTTTGGTGAGTCCGACGGCTTCGATGCCGTGTGATCCGGTCATGCCACCGACGCTATGGAGCGTGAGACGGACGGTCGTCCGACCGCGGGCGGGATCCCGGGGAGCGGCGTAGTACCTGGGTACGACCGGGAAACGCCGTTGCTCGGGGGCGCTGGTCAAAGTCAGTATCGGGGGATGGAACATGTGATCCGGCGCGTGCGCGCCGACGAGTGGGTGCAGGTCCGCGACCTGCGGCTGGCCGCCCTGCAGGACCCTCTTGCCCCGATAGCGTTCTACGAGTCGTACGAGCAGGCCTTCGGGCAGCCCGACTCCTTCTGGCAGGAGCGCACCTCGTCGGTCGCCGCCGGGGTGGACGTCGTCCAGTTCGTGGCCGAG
Source organism: Streptomyces sp. WAC00040 (assembly GCF_056835925.1). Lineage (NCBI taxonomy): Bacteria > Bacillati > Actinomycetota > Actinomycetes > Kitasatosporales > Streptomycetaceae > Streptomyces > Streptomyces sp. WAC00040. The sequence continues at coordinate 1,453,268 of NZ_JAKQZE010000001.1, read as the reverse complement.
GCACCGGACGGCCGGTGGGACGGCACGGTGTCCGTGCTGGTGGAACCCAAGGGCAGCGCGCGTATCGGCAAGCCGGCGCCGGTGGACCAGACCCACGTGGTGGGGGTGTTCGTACGGGCGGAGGCGCGCGGCAGCGGGCTCGCGGCCAAGTTGTTCCGTGCGGCGCTCAACTGGTCGTGGGCGCTGGACTCGCCGCGGGTGGACCGGGTGAGGCTGCTGTTCCACGAGGACAACGAGCGGGCCGCGGCCCTGTACCGCAAGGTCGGGTTCGTGCCGAGCGACGAGCTGGCGCCGGTGCCCGAGGACCCGCCGGCCCGGGAGTACGAGATCCGGCGATAGCGGGGGCGACGTCAGAGCGCGGGGAGCGCGTCCTGCCAGCGTGCGCGGGCCTGTTCGGGGGAGCGGAGCAGGGCGAGGGTCGCGAGGCCCTGGTCCTGGCCGGTGGCCAGCAGCTCGGGGAGGTGGGGGAGCGGGGCGACGGCCGCGACGTCGTCGAGCACGAGCGTCATTGGTGGGTCGAGCCGACCGTCGGATGACCGTGCGGCCATGCGGCGGCCGTGCTCGACCACGTCTGCGGCGAGCGCCGTCAACAGAGGCATCGCGCCGGGGTGGGTGCGAGGATCCTCGATCGGTTCACCCACCACATAGAGCGTGCCCGCTTCGTTCACGAATGATTCCAGGGCGAGCGAATCCGTTCGATTCGGTGTGCACGCCTCACGGATGTGGACCGAGGACAGCGCGGACAGTGCACGAATGGCCAACTGCTGTGCCACTTCGCGCCGTTCCGGGTGGGCGGTGAGCGCCGACTCGAGGAGCCCGGCGAGTCCCGGCGTGGCTTTGGGGTGGGTGCGGAGGATGCGTACCGGCTCGTGGGCGCCGGTGCCCTGGGCCCAGCGGTGGACCTGACGGAACGGGCGGCCGTCCACGGCGGCGGCGTGCAGCCAGCAGCGCAGGAGCGTCTCTGCCGTGTCCGCCATGGTGGCGTCGATGAGCGCCCGGGGGCGTACGGGCGCCAGCACGGCGGTCGCGCGGGCCGCCGCTGTCCTGTCGTCCTCGCAGTGGGTCGTGGGGGACCAGTGCAGCCGGGCGGGGGTGTCGCACAGGTGCCCGGGGTCGTAGACCAGGACGGGGCCGAGCTTGGCCCGCGCGTCCTTGGTGTCGGCCCACACCATGGGGTCGGAGGTGACGACGAGCGCGGGGCCCTCCGCGTCGAGGAGGGCCTGCACGGCGGCGGGGTGGCGGACGGTGCGGTCGCCGTACAGCACGCGTGGTGTACGGGTGCGCGGGGCCGGGACGGTGGGGATCGGGACCGCCGCGGGCGCTTCCACGGGCGCGACGGGAGCGGCCTCGGCAGCGGGCGCCGCTTCAGCCATGACCTGTGCGTGTATGGGGGCCTCCCGGTGCGGCCGCTGTTCTCGCGCGGGCTGCTCCCGGAGCCGGGCGCGCTCCTCGCGTGCCGCCGCCCGGACGGCACGCCAGCGGGCGACCGTACCGAGCGTGAACACCGTGAGCACGATCAGCACCATCAACTGGCCGATGAGCAGGCCCCAGAACAGTCCGTAGCCCGAGAGCTGCGCCGGTGGCGTGGCGGGCCAGGCGCCGGACAGGTCGTGCGGCGAGGCGGCGAGTTCCCGCATGGCTGTGGGCGTGTTGCCGAACGTGACGCCCGCCGGCCAGGCGCCGTGGGCGAAAGCGCCGGCGAGTCCCGTGGCCGACCAGACGAGCAGCGTCAGGCCGAGAAGGAAGGCCAGCAGCCCGACCAACAGGCCGTCGGGGACGCCCCCTTGGCGCTCTCCTGGCCGACCGCCGCCCTGTCCCTGTCGCCCCTCGTGCATCTCATGCCACCGTCGACTCGGACGACTCGTCCAACTGTTGCTGTTCGATGAGCCGCGCGCGCTGCTCCGCCTCCCATTCCGCTGCCTGGACATGCTCCGGCACGGAAGGGGCCGAGGACTCCGTCATGGCCCGGTCGGTGAAGACGAGCGGTCTCTCCGCCTCCGTCACGAGGTGTTTGACCACTTGGACGTTGCCGTTGACGTCCCACACGGCGATACCCGGAGTCAGTGTCGGGATGATCTCGACGGCCCATCGTGGCAGGCCGAGCACCCGCCCGGTGGCCCGTGCCTCGTCGGCCTTCTGGGCGTAGATCGTCCTGGTGGACGCCATCTTGAGGATCGCGGCGGCCTCCTTGGCCGCCGCGCCGTCCACGACGTCGCTCAGATGGTGGACCACTGCGACGAAGGACAGACCGAGCCTGCGCCCGAACTTCAGCAGCCGCTGGAAGAGCTGCGCGACGAAGGGGCTGTTGATGATGTGCCACGCCTCCTCCACCAGGAAGATGCGCTTCTTGCGGTCGGGCCGGATCCAGGTGTGCTCCAGCCACACACCGACGATCGCCATCAGGATGGGCATGGCGATGGAGTTGCGGTCGATGTGCGACAGGTCGAAGACGATCAGCGGGGCGTCGAGGTCGATGCCGACGGTGGTCGGCCCGTCGAACATGCCGCGCAGGTCGCCGTCGACGAGCCGGTCCAGGACCAGCGCCACGTCGAGGCCCCAGGCGCGTACGTCGTCTATGTCGACGTTCATCGCCTCCGCGGACTCCGGCTCCGGATGCCGCAGCTGCTCCACGATGTCGGTGAGGACCGGCTGCCGGTCGGTGATGCTGGCGTTGACGTACGCGTGGGCGACCTTGAGCGCGAAGCCTGCGCGCTCGTCGAGGCCGTGCCCCATCGCGACCTCGATGATGGTGCGCAGCAGCGCCAGCTGGCCGGTCGTGGTGATCGACGGGTCGAGCGGGTTGAGGCGGATACCGCCGTCGCGCGCCGTCATCGGGTCGAGCCGGATGGGGGTTATCCCCAACTCCTGCGCGATGAGGTTCCACTCGCCGACGCCGTCCTCGCCCTGTGCGTCGAGCACGACGACCTGCCGGTCGCGGAAACGCAACTGCCGCAGTACGTACGTCTTCTCGAGCGCCGACTTGCCGTTGCCGGACTCGCCGAGCACCAGCCAGTGCGGGGCGGGCAGCTGCTGCCCGTACAGCTGGAACGGGTCGTAGATGTAGCCCTTGCCGCTGTAGACCTCGCGGCCGATGATCACACCCGAGTCGCCGAGGCCCGGCGCGGCGGTGGGCAGGTAGACGGCCTGTGCCTGGCCTGTCGACGTACGGACGGGCAGACGGGTGGTCTCCACCTTCCCGAAGAGGAAGGAGGTGAACGAATCCGTGAGGACGGACAGCGGATCTCGCATGGCGGACTGCCCTCTCGGTCAGCGTCGGATGCCGGTCGCGAACGGCAGGGTGTTCACAAAGGCCCTGTGATGCTCGCGGTCGCACCACTCCAGCTTCAGGTACGACTTGCCGGCGGAGGCCCGGATCGTGCGCTTGTCCCTGGCCAGGGCCTCGGGCGAACGCGACGACACAGTGATGTACCCGACGAGGTTGACCCCCGCCGCACCGCTCGCGAGATCTTCACCCCGCTGGTCGAGCCGGCCGTGCGCGGCGATGTCGCGCGGGTCGACGGTCCGGTTCATCTTGGCGGCCCGGCTGGCGTCCGCCTCGTCGTTGGTCTTCTCGGTGAGCATCCGCTCGATGGCGACCTCGGTGGGCTCCAGGTCCATGGTGACCGCGACCGTACGGATCACGTCGGGGGTGTGGACGAGCAGCGGGGCAAGGAAGTTGACGCCGACAGGGGTCATCGGCCACTCCTTCACCCACGCGGTGGAGTGGCACCAAGGGGCGCGGGTCGACGACTCGCGTGTCTTCGCCTGGAGGTAGGTGGGCTCGACGGCGTCCAGCTCGGCCGGCCAGGCGTTCCGCTTCGTCATCGCCTGGATGTGGTCGATGGGGTGGTCCGGGTCGTACATGGAGTGCACGAGCGACGCGAGGCGGGACTGTCCCAGGGGCTGCCGTACGCGGATGTCGGCCTCGGCGAGCCGGGCGCAGATGTCGGTGAGTTCACGCGCCATGACGACGGCCAGACCGGCGTCCTTGTCGAGCCGCTTGGCGCCCGAGGCATGGCGCACGGCACGGGCCATGGCGTGCGCCTCCGCGGCAAGGTCGCGGGAGTAGTGCATGCACGCCACAAGATAGGCGCGGTGCTGCTCACTGGACGTCGACACCATCGACTGGAGCTGCTCGTACGACTGCTGGAGCCAGCCGGGCGCCGCCGCGTTGCCGCGCTGGGCGACATCCTTGGCGTGCGCGTCCGGGTCGGCGGGGAGGGTGCGGGCGAGCATCTGAAGCCGGGTCACGAAGCCGTCGCCGTTGGCGACGTGCTTCAGCAGCGTCCCGAAGCGGTCGACGAGGGCCTCCTGGTCCTCGCTGTCGCGCAGGCCGACGCCCGGGCCCTCGATCTCGATCGCGGCCGTGACGGTGCGGCGGTCGGCGTGCAGCAGTACGGCGATCTCGTCGGGTCCGAAGGGTGCGGCAAGCCAGTTGATCCGGCCGATGCCGGGCGGCGGGCCCACCTCGACCTCCCGCCCGTCGAGCCGGGTGCCGGCCTCGACGGCACCGGACCGGTAGAGGGTGCCGCCGCTGCGCAGTGAACGCTTGTAGCTGCGGTTGATCTCGAACCATTTGTAGAAGGTGCGCTGCTTGTAGGGCACGTAGACGGCGGCGAGCGCCAGCATCGGGAAGCCCATCAGCAGCACGATGCGCAGGGACAGGACCGGGACCAGCAGCCCGCTCATCATGCCGAGGAACGCGCCGGCGATGATCAGCGCGATCTCGCCGGTCTCGCGGTTCTTGCCGATGACCGCGTTCGGCCGGGCACGGCCGATGAGGTACGTGCGGCGGGGCGTGATCGGTTGGGACTGGGTCGTCAACGCCGGCCACCTCCTGTGCTGTTGCGATTGCTGTGCGGGGTACCGCCGGTCGGGCTGTTACGGGGCGCGGGCGCGGCGCTGCCGCCGGCCGCTGGTGTACGGCTGCCGTGGGCCGCCATGCCGCCGGAAGCGGGATTGGCGGGGCGGGGGGTGCTGCCCCCGCTGTCGCCACCGGTGTTGCCACGGGAACTGTGGGTCTTGATGCCCTGGGAGACGAGGGCGGCAGGCGAGCTGATGACGGCCGCCGCCTTGCCCTCGGCGCCGTTCTGGATGCGGTTGTTGCGGGAGGCGGCGATCTCGTCCCCGAACCCCGGGACGAAACGGTAGATCATCGCGGAGGCGAAGATGGCGAGCAGGATGATCGCCAGCCCGGACACGACGGCGGAGAACGAGTCCGGCCCGTCGTCGGCGGAGAGCGCGCCCGCGAGGCCCAGCACGATCACGATCACCGGCTTGACCAGGATGATCGCGATCATGATCCCGGCCCAGCGGCGGACGTGGCCCCACATGTTCTTGTCGACGAGGCCCGCGTAGACGACGACGCCGAGGAGCGCGCCGACGTAGAGCAGCACGGCCCGGATGAACAGCTCCAGGTAGAGAACCCCGGCGGCGAGGATCGTGACGAGCGAGACGACGATCAGCATGATCGGTCCGCCGCCGATGTCGTCGCCCTTGGCGAGGGCCTTGGAGAAGTTCCCGAAGAACATCTCCGTCTGCCCGGACGTACTGCCTGAGACGACCTCGGTCACGCTGTCGGTGACCGAGACGAGTGTGTAGAGGATCAGCGGCGTGAACGCGGAAGCGAGGACCGTCAGCCACAGGAACCCGATCGCCTCCGAGACGGCCGTCATGAACGGCACGCCCCTGATGGCCCGCTTGGCGACGGCCAGCAGCCACAGGAGGAGCGTGAGGATCGAGGCGGCGGCGAAGACGATGGCGTAGTGGGCGAGGAAGGTCACGTTCGTGAAGTCGACGGTGGCCGTCGACTCGACGGCCTGCGACAGCTTCCCGATCGTCCACGACGCGGCGTCGGCGCAGCCGCGGGCGAGCGAGGACAACGGGTCCAGCGCGGCGGTGGGGTCGTCGACGGACGACCGACCGGGGGTGGCGGGGGCTTCGCCGTTCTCGCAGTAGTCGCGGGCGGGGCCGCGAATGAGGTCGCAGGGGTCGTTGCTCGGCGTGGGGGTCGGGTCGGCGGATGCTCGTGTCGGGAGCATCACGGCACCTGACTGAACGGTGGCGAACGCAGCGGCGAACGAGATGGCACGGCGCTTAGCGGGCATAAGTGAACCCTCCGAACTGCTGCACGGCGTCCGCCATCTCTTGCGCACCCGAGGCGGTTTGATCCCGGCCCACTGGCACGGGACCTTCCTTCTGCGTGAAGTCGGCGACCTTCCAGTCACCGTCAACCCATCTCAAGTCGAAGGTGTTCGTGTACCAGCTCTCGGTGACCGGGTTCTGCGAGCCTTCGCCCGCAAGCCCGAAGAGGGCCGAATACCAGACCGAGACGCTTGCCCGGGCGGAGGTGAAGCTCTCGACCTTGGCTCCAACCGGATTGAAGCGGGTGATGAAGGTCATCCCGGCGGGCGCCGTGCCGTCCGGCTCAAGACCGATGCCGGTAAGGAACTCTTTGCTCGAGTAGACGCTGTCTAGATCACCACGCCGGGCTGCCGCGACATCCGGTGCGTACACCGTGTTCACGATCTCGTCGCGACGAGCCTTGTCGAACATGCCGTCGGACCCCAACGCCACCGCGTAGTTCGCCGCCGCGCTCTGCGCCCCCTGCTCGTCCTGCGCGTACCCCGTCGGGATGCCGCCAGCGTTGCCCTTCACCGGGCGGACGCCCGACGGGGCCGTCGGCTGGGCCTTGGGAGCCTTGCCGGCGGCCTCCGGCGGGGAGTCCGCGCTGCCGCCCTGGTTGGCGAAGGCGATCGCCGCGATCAGCAGCACCACTACACCCACCACCGTGATGAGCGACCGTGAGCTGCTGCGCCCCGTGCGCCGTGCCCCGCCGTAGACGTCCGTGTCGGTGCTGCCCGGGAGGCGGGTACGGGTCTGTCCCGAGCCGCCGAAGCCGTCGCTCGTACGGCCCGGCTCGCCGCCGTAGCCGTGATCGTCGCCGAGGCTCATCTGGCCCAGGCCCCCTCAACCAGTGGTGGACGAACTGCTTGCCGCGTCGGCGCGGTGTGGTGACTCGACATCAGGGTGACGCAACCTCGAACGGTGGGCCCGGGCGTGCCCGGAAAGGACTGACGGGTGCTAGACAGCCATCCCGTAGACAATGGTGAACAAGGTCCCCAGTGACCCGATGATGAAGACGCCGGTCAGACCGGCGACGATCAGGCCCTTGCCCTGTTCGGCGCTGAACGTGTCGCGCAGTGCCGTCGCGCCGATGCGTTGTTTGGCCGCTCCCCAGATCGCGATGCCGAGGCAGAGCAGGATGGCAATGGCCATCACGACCTCGATCATCACTCGAGCCTCGTTGCCCAGGCTCCCGAACGGCCCCCAGTTCGGGGCGATTCCGCCGATGATGGTGGTGATATCGCCCTTTTCGGCTGCCAGGATCATGTAACTCACCGCCCCAGTTGGGTTGTTGGCCGCCCACGCCGGCTCGGCACAGGCTCAGGTTCTATCTTCGCTGATGAAACCGCCCGCGTATGCCGACTTGGAGGGTCTCTTTACCCGATCTCCGCACGTATGACCGAGCCGGCCTCCCTGACCTGCGGTGGCGCTGTTCGTATCGGTGCGAGTGGGTGCATGGTTACTCTGTGTATCACGGAGGGTGACTTCGAGCAATGACTGTCGTTGTTCCACCTTTGGGGTGGTTCGTGCGGGCTGCGACGACGGCGGCGCGGATCCCCGTCGGGATCCGCGCCGCCGCAGTGCTCACCGGACCTCGGCCCGGCCCGGTTCAGCGAATGGCCACCATGTAGCCGAGCACTCCCAAGGCGATGGCGAGGAGTGCGATGAAGGTCACCGTCGCCACCGTGCCGCCGGCGTCACTGCTTCGGCGTTCTGTTCTTCCCCCGCGGGCGTCCTGTGTGGCGGGTGCGTCCGTCACGCTCGCAGCGTTCTTCACGTGTTGCTCCTGGTGCTGTGTTACCGGTCCCCGCCGTGGTCACCGGAGGGGGGTCTGACCTCAGCCTTCTGGGCTGCGTCACACAGAGTAGCCGCAACTGGTCCAGACCAGTTGCGCGGGGTCCTGGGTGCCCCCGCGACGGCATCCGTGCCGGTTTCTACTCAACCCTGTTGCTCACAGGTCGAGTTGCCCACGCTTCGCGGGGTGACCGAAAACGTGCCCATGGCTGCTCGTACGGACACCTCGCGCCCGCACACGGCGCGGATATGGAACTACTGGACCGGTGGCAAGGGCAATTATCCGGTCGACAGGGAGGTCGGCGACCAGATCCGGACACTGCATCCGGGCATCGGGGACTACGCCCTGGCCGATCGAAAGTTCCTCGGTCGCGCCGTGCGGCATCTCGTAGGAAAGGCTGGAATCCGTCAGTTCCTCGACATCGGGACGGGTCTGCCGAGTGCCGACACACCCACCACTTTGTCGGCGTTGCTGTTGTGCGACACGGATTGAAGCTTGGTCCGCAGGTCGGGGCAGCCGTACGGATTTGGTGATCACCTCTGCCGAACGAGTGAACGCCCGTCCTGAACGAAGTGGTCGAACTCGCCCGCCTGTACGCCGAGCACGAAGGCATCCCACTTCTCGGCCGTGGTGGTGACGGTCGCGCCGATGCGGACGAGACCGTCGGAGGTGCGGGTGACGGCTATCTCCGGGCTCGGTGTTTCGGTCTTGAGCGCGCGGATCAGTGACGCGAAGGCGTTGGGGGTGGCGTGGAGTATGTGTCCGTCCGGATCGCTGCTTTCGGTGAGTCTGACGCCGGTGGCGTCCGCAGCAACGTTCAGGCAGGCGTCGCCCTCGCCGCAGTACGAAGACTTCTGCCAAGCGGATTCGAGCACGGCCGGTCCTTTCACAGTTCGCGGGCAATCTTCTGGATGAAGTCCCGGGACGCCTCGGGTGTGAGAGCGACGGCCTCCATCCGGTCGAGCAGAGTCCGATAGCGGGCGAGCTGCGCTTCCGCGTCGAGCAGGACGGGCCCGTGGGACTGGTCGAGGTGGACGGTGTCGAGCTGAGGAACAGGGCCGTGTCCGTAGGCCAAGGACTGACCTGAGCCAGGGAACGCGCCTCTGGCGAAAGGAATCACGCGCAGGGTGATGTCGGGCCGCTCGCTCATGCCGAGCAGGTGGTCCAGTTGCCTGTGTGCGACCGCCGGTCCGCCGAACTGCATGCGGAGCGCGGCCTCGTGCACCACGCACCTGTATGGGATCGGGCTCGACCGATAGATGACGTCCTGACGCTTGATGCGGTGCGACACCCGGTGCTCGATCTCTGGTGGCGTCAGCTCGGGCACGACTTGGCGGAAGACCTCCCGGGCGTGGTCAGCGATCTGGAGGAGACCAGGGATGTGCGAGGTGTATGCCGTGCGCAGCTCTGTCGCGTGGTGCTCGAACTCGGCAAGGTCCAGAAGGCCGGTGGGAAGGATGTCCCTGTACTGCTCCCACCACCCCCGGCTTCTTTCGGTGGCCATGGTCACCAGCGCATCGACGAACGCCTGGTCCGAGCAGGAGTAGGCACGCGCCATGGCCCGGACCCGGTCCGCGCTCACGCCGAATCTGGCCGTCTCGACGTTGCTCAACTGTCCTGAACTGGTGCCGAGTTCCTTGGCCGCCTCGGTGGCTGTCATTCCGGCTCGCTCGCGTAGTCGCCGCAGCTCGGTGGCGAGGCGGACGCGCCGCGCTGTCGGGACCGGCCTCGCAGCCATCTGACTCCTCCGGTGTCAGGGGTGGTTGAGTCACCCACACGAGGGATTCCAGCATGGAATCCCTCCAATCGACGCAAAGCTTCTTTGCGTGGCCCCTAATCTCTGACTCAGGCCACCCGCCTGGAAGCACCCCGCTCGACGGAGCGACCTGGTCACCAGGCACGCGTCACGCCCACCTCAAGCCGCCCTCCGTCGAGGAGACTTCCATGCTCACCGTATCCCCGCCCTGGACCTACTCCCTCCAACTCCCGCAAGACCCCCGCGCCCCGCGCATCGCCCGCCACATCCTGCGCGCGGTGCTCCACGCCCACCAACTGGCCACCCTCGTCGAGACCGCCGAACTGCTGGCCTCCGAGCTCGTCACCAACGCCTTCCGGCATACCGACGGCCCGTACGGGCTGCGGCTCAGGGCGCCCGAGCGGGGGCGGCTGAGGCTCGGGGTGTGGGACAGCAACCCCAACGTGCCGCCGCCCTTCCACGGGCTGCCTCGGCGCGCCGCTCCGGACGCCGAGGGCGGCAGGGGCCTTGGTCTCGTCGCTCAGTGCGCGGTCGCCTGGGGCGCGACCGTGCTTGAGCCGGGCAAGCTTCTCTGGGTCGAGATCGGCGGCGGGCGGTGAGCGGTTCCCGCACGCTCCTGGGCGGCCTGGCGGCTCGTACGCTCCGCACGCCTCGCGCCGTCGCCCGGCTGATCACGCGCGCCACGGATCTCCGGGTGGAGATCGTCGGCGGCGCTCTCGTGCTGTCCCCGCCGCCCTGTGAAGCCCGCGCGGAGTCCGTCCGGCTTCTCGCGGCCGGTCTCCGGGCGCACACGGCGGTGGCCGTCCTGGAGGGGGCGACCGTCGAGATGCCCATGGATCTGGACGACTTCGTACGGCCGGACCTCGTCGTCCTCGCCCCGGGCACCCTGGGAAGCCCGGTGGTGGGTACGCAAGCGCTGCTGTTGGCCGTTGAGGTGATATCCCGTCAGGAGAAGGGCCGAGGGGTGGCGCACAAGGAGGACTGGTACGCCGTCGCGTGTGTCCGTGGCCTGCTGATCGTCGATCCCCGCGACGGCACCTGGCGCCTGTGCCGCCGACCGCGCGACGGCCGATACCGGGACGTGCGCTCCGGCGCCTACGGCGACGAGGTCGCGCTGCCCATCCCGCTGTCCTTCCCACTCACCACTCGCCGACTGCCCCGCTACGCCTCCGGCGGGCCTCCCGCAGCGCAGTGACGGCGGTCCCCGTTGCAGTGCTCGTCGAGGACGGCGGGCATCGCGAACCGGTGCGCCGGTCGAGCGCCTCCACGAGAGAGGGGCGTCCGCCTAGACTGGCGCCGATGCGGACTACCGGGCGCTGAGGGGTGTTTGACGGTGCGTAAGGCGTGGCTGGTCGCGGGGCTCTCGATCGGGTTCTGCCTGTGCTTCGTCGCGCTGCTCGTCGTCGGCACGTACTCGGCGGCCTCCGGGCTCCTCGGTGGCTCCAAGAACGGGGCGGTGGGGCTGGCGAAGGGGGCCGTGCCGGCCAAGTACCAGTCGCTGGTGCAGAAGTGGGGGAACCTCTGCCCGGCCATCAACCCCGCGCTGCTCGCCGCCCAGCTCTACCAGGAGAGCGGCTGGAACCCGAGGGCGCAGAGCCACGCCGCCGCGCAGGGCATCGCCCAGTTCATCCCGGGCACGTGGGCGACGCACGGGATCGACGGGGACAAGGACGGGGACCGTGACGTGTGGGACCCGGAGGACGCGATCCCGTCGGCGGCCTCGTACGACTGCGAACTGGCCGGATATGTTCGCAAGGCGCCGGGTGATCCGACCGACAACATGCTCGCCGCGTACAACGCGGGCGCCTACGCGGTGATCAAGTACGGGGGTGTTCCTCCGTACCGCGAGACGCAGAACTACGTGAAGGTCATCCGGACGCTCGAGCAGAGCTTCGCCAAGCCCGTCGGCCGGGTGGAGCCATCCAAGCAGGCGGCCGGGGCCATCTACTTCGCGCAGCAGAAACTGGGCACCAAGTACCTGTGGGGCGGCAACGGAACGCCGGAGCAGGGCGGGCGTTTCGACTGCTCGGGTCTGACGCAGGCGGCCTACCGCACCGTGGGGATCGAGCTGCCGCGGGTGGCGAACGACCAGTACAACGCCGGGCCGCACCCCTCGCGGGACGAGTTGCTGCCGGGCGACCTGGTCTTCTTCTCGGACGACCTGACCAACTCGAGGGCGATCCGGCACGTGGGGCTGTATGTCGGCGGCGGGTACATGATCAACGCCCCGTACACCGGTGCGGTGATCCGGTTCGACAAGATCGACACCCCGGACTACTTCGGCGCGACACGCGTCACCGAGGACGGCGCACGCGCCCTGCCCACGGATCTGCCGAAGGCTCCTGAGGCATGAGCAGGAGGCATCCGAGTGGCTGGAACACGACGGTGGTGCCCGGGCTCTGAGCTGCGACGACGTGTCACTCTTCGATAACGTCATGGTGATCGTTCGGTGGAGAGTGGAACGCGACCGCCGATCACGTCGTTCCCTGGGCAGGGAAGGCCGCACTGACCATGCAGCAGACACCGCACTGACCACGGGGGTTGATTCAGGACGGCGCACAGGCAGGTGCGCCGGCAGGCACAAGGCAAGGGGCCGCAGCAGATGGCTGGACTCGCAGCAGACGGTGTGAACCCGGATGTCGGCCTGCTCTACGACATCAACGGCCTCGCCAAGGACGCGCCCACCTGGCTCGACCGCACCATGGAGTTCGTCGGCGAGTACGGGATCATGCTCGCCCTCGTGCTGGTCGGCCTCTGGTGCTGGTGGAGCGTGCGTCGGCGCGGCAGCGCGGAGGACTCGGTCTCGGCGGTCGCCGGGGTGATCTGGGCACCGCTCGCCGCCGGTATCGCCCTGCTCGTCAACATCCCCATCCGGGGCTTCGTGGAACGGCCCCGGCCGTTCCTCTCGCACGAGGGTCTCGAGGTCCTCGTCGCGGGGAAGACCGACTACTCGTTCGTGAGCGACCACGCCACGATGGCCATGGCGATCGCCGCCGGGTTGTTCGTGGCGAACCGCCGGTTCGGTGTCGCCGCGCTGGGGCTCGCCTTCGCCGAGGGCTTCTGCCGTGTCTACATGGGCGTGCACTACCCGACCGACGTCATCGGCGGATTCGCCCTCGGTACGGCGGTGGCGCTGCTGCTCGCCCCGCCGGCGCTCGCGCTGCTCACGCCGCTGGTGTCGGCCATCGCGGGCTCACGCCACTTCGGGTGGCTCGTGCGGTCCAAGAGGTCCTCGGCGGGCGGTTCACTGCGGCCCGAGTCCCTGGACATCCCGGAGCCGAGGGCCGAGGGCAAGGGCGAGAACGGCCTCGCGGCCTGACCCGCCGGGCCGGAGGCCGCGGAGCCGGATGACCGCATGATGGTGCGTGCGGGCCGTTGCCCATCGGGCCGGACGCCGGTTGCCGGACGCTTTCGCGCCTCTGGCAGGCTGGGCGGGTGATGTCAGGGACCGCCGAGGAGTTCACCGCGCACCGCCCCAGGATGTTCGGTCTGGCCTACCGGTTGCTCGGCTCCGCCGAGGAGGCGGAGGACGCGGTGCAGGACGCTTATCTGCGCTGGAGCGGCGCCGATCGCGCGGCGATCGAGCACCCGGGGGCCTGGCTCGCCAGGGTCGTCACCAACCTCTGCCTCAACCGGCTCACCTCGGCCCGTGCGCAGCGCGAGCAGTACGTGGGGCCGTGGCTGCCCGAGCCGGTGTTCACTCAGGACGGTTCGCTCGGACCCATGGAGTCCGCCGAGCAGCGTGACGCCGTGTCGACGGCGCTGCTGGTGCTGCTGGAGCGGCTCACGCCGACGGAGCGTGCGGTCTACGTTCTGCGCGAGGCGTTCGGCTACCGCCATCAGGACATCGCCGGGGTGCTCGACCTGAGCGAGGCCAACTGCCGCCAGCTGTACCGCAGGGCGGTCCAGCGGGTGGCGACGCCCGAGGCCCGCTTCGTGCCGCCGGCCGAGCGGCAGCACGAGCTCGTCGAGTCGTTCGTCCTGGCGGCACGTGAGGGCGATCTGGCAGAGCTGGAGAGGCTGCTCGCCGAGGACGTCACCTGGTGGAGCGACGGGGGCGGCAAGGTCACCGCGGCGCGGCGCCCGCTCGTCGGCCGCGAGACGGTGGCGCACTTCCTGGTGGGCCTGCGGCGGACCGGGGGTGAGCTCGACCTCATGGTCGCCGAGGTCAACGGGATGCCGGCCCTGGTGGCGCACGCGGCGGAGCAGCTCGTCGCCGTCGCCTCGTGTGAGCTGCGCGACGGCGTCATCACCCACGTGCGGGTCGTCGCGAACCCGGACAAACTCGTTTTCGCGGGCCGGCAGTTCGCCGCCGTGGCCGCCGATGCGTGACCCGCTGGTGAGTGCGGGTCACGAAGGGCTGTCACATCTTCGGGTCCTCGTCGGTTCTCAGTGGATGACGTGCGCTCCACCAGGGAGCGCACTCCCGGCGAAGGGATGAGAACTGCGATGACGACGATCCTGGTGACCGGCGGCACCGGAACGCTCGGCCGGCTCGTCACCGAGCGGCTGCGTGCGGACGGTGCCGAGGTGCGGGTGCTGAGCAGGCACTCCCGGCCGTACGCCGTGGACCTCCGCGAGGGCACAGGGCTGGCCGCGGCCGTGGCGGGAGTGGACACCGTCGTGCACTGCGCGAGCTCGCCGCGCGGCGGCGACGAGCAGGCGGCACGCCATCTGATCGAGGCGGCCGGCAGGGCCGGGGTGCGGCATCTGGTGTACATCTCGATCGTCGGCGTCGACCGCGTGCCGCTCGGCTACTACCGGACCAAGCTCGCCGTGGAGAGGCAGGTCGAGGAGTCGGGGCTCGGCTGGACCGTGCTGCGCACGACACAGTTCCACGACTTGGTGCTGCGGTTCCTGCACGGCTCGGCGAAGCTGCCGGTCATGGTGCTCCCGGCAGGGGTCGCCGACCAGCCGATCGAGGTGGCGGAGGTCGCCGCCCGGCTGGCCGAGCTCGCGGACGGGGCGCCTGCGGGTCGCGTCCCGGACATGGGCGGCCCCGAGGTCCGTCCGTTTCCGGAGCTGGCGCGGGCCTACCTGCGCGCGAGCGGACGGCGCCGTCCACTGCTGAACGTGCGCCTGGCCGGCAAGGCGTACCGAGGGTTCCGGGCGGGCGGGCATCTGACGCCGGAGCAGGCCGTGGGCAAGGTGACGTTCGAGGAGTTCCTGGCGAGGCGTTCTCCTGAGCGCCGCTGACGTCCGGGTGGGGCGCGTATACCCGGGCGGTCCGGGAGCGTGCCCCCGCGCGTCCGGGAGCCTCCGCCGCGGGCCTCGGGCCGGTGGAACCGCCGGCACGCAGGTCCGGGTCAGAGCGCCTGCGGGTAGTCGAACAGGCGGTCCGGGTCGTACCGCTTCTTCAGCCGGGTGAGCCGGTCGAGGGCGGGTCCGTAGTAGGCCCGGCGCCAGTCGGACAGGGCCGGATCGGCGTAGTTCTGGTACGCCGCTCCCGACGCGTAGCGCCGCATCGACGCATGGGTGTCCCGCAGCCAGGACTGCTGCGTGGCACCGCCGGTGCCTGGCCGCCAGGCGGCGATGTACTGGGCCAGCATCCGTGACCGGCGGTGCACGAACGACGTCGCGAGCGGATCCACCCGGTTCACCGATCCGCCGAGCGCGGTGAGGGCGATCGAACCGCCGCCGCCCGCGTCGGCCGGGAGACGGGTGAAGGCCTCCGCCGCACCGATCAGCGCGCGCAGACCGCCGGCCGCGATGTCCCGGTCGTAGAAGTCGGAGGCCGAGGCGTACGTCTCGCGGGTCAGCGTGCCCCGCCGGTCACGGCCCGGGGTGCTGCCCGGCAGCCGGCACTGTTCCTCGCTGAGGGAGAGGCAGTTCGCATAGCCGAGCATGGCGTCCCGGTAGCTGCGGGGGCGCAGGGCGACGGAGGAGGGGGCCGAGCCGGCCGCGCCGGCGAGCCGGTCGACCGCGTTCTGCAGATCGCCCTCCGCGCCGAGTGTGAAGGCGACGACGGACAGGGTGGGCCTGGAGCCGCCGGGGCCGGCGGACAGATGGAGCGAGGACCAGATCTCGTCGGGCTGGTCGGGGCCCCAGCGCTGCCAGGCGGCGAGCACCCGTTCCGCTTTCTGCCATGGCCAGTTGAGGTACGCGGTGACGGTGTCAGGGGTGGGGCTGGTGCGGAAACGCAGCCGTGTCACCACCCCGAAGTTGCCGTTCCCGGCGCCGCGCAGCGCCCAGAAGAGGTCCTTGTTCTCGTCGGCGTCAGTGGTCAGCGCTCTGCCGTCGGCGGTGACGACCGTCGCCTCGGTGAGGCTGTCGCAGGTCAGCCCGTAGGCGCGGGAGGTGACACCGTGGCCGCCGCCGAGTGCGAGACCGGAGATGCCGACCGTGGGGCAGGAACCGGCGGGGACCGTGCGGCCGTGCCGGGCCAGTGTGTTGTAGACGTCGACGAGTTTGGCGCCGGCGCCCATCGAGCCGTCGGCCTCGACCCGGTCCAGCGACGACACGTCGATGACGAGGCGTCCGGTGCCCGAGGACCAGCCGCCGTAGGAATGGCCGCCGTTGCGGATGGACACCGGTGTGCCGTGTGCCCGTGCGTAGGCGAGGCACTCCTTGACGTCCTCCTCGCCCGCCACATAGGCGACGGCCGCCGGCTTCAGCGAGTCGAAGCGCGTGTTGTACAGCTGCCGGGCGCTCGCGTACGCCGCGTCCCCGGGACGGATCAGCTGCCCGTCGAGGCCGCGGGCGAGGGCGGCCCAGTTCGCGGCGGCGGTCCTGGCGGCCGACGGCGAGGGGGCGGGTGGGGAGGCGGTGGTGCCGGGCGCGGTGCGTACCTCCTTTTCCGTGCAGCCCGTAGCGGCGGCCGCGGTGAGGGCGACAGCGGTGGTCAGCAGTGCACGCCGGTCCATGGAACCTCCTGGGGAACGAGACGGCTCCCGGCGCCGGCAGGTTCCCGGGCCGACGGCCCGGTCAGGACGTGGGGGTCAGTACGTGGGACCGGGCGTCGGTACGGGCCCGGTCCCGGGACCGTCTGGCCGGTCCCGTCCAGCCGCAGGTGCAGCGCGCCACGGCGAAGGAGCCGCGTTCGACGGTGGTGGTCGTATGCGTCGCCGGGTCACCGGCCGAGGGGTCCTGCTGGGGCACGGGTCAACGGTACTGCGGCCCCGGGCGCCGCAAAGCCTCCGGGACCGGCGTGACGACGTGCCGGGGCGGTCGTTATGCGAATGGGTCGTTCCCCGGCCCCTCGGGCGGAGGGCAAGGGGGCACCCGTACAAGCAGCGGTCCGGTGTTGGGGGTTGGCAGGCAATGGTGGTGCAGCACAAGCGCAGGGGCGGAGCGGTCGCCGTCCTGGCAGCCATGGCCGTGGCGGCGGCCGGGGGGTGCTCGAACCCGGGCGCTGCCGCGCAGGACGGCAACGGAGCTGCCCCGGGCAGGTCCGGCGGTCCGGCGGACGAGGTGCGCAGAGCCGCTGACGCGCTGGCGGGGGCCAGGAGCTCCAAGGCGCGTACGTCGATGGAGATGGCTTCGGGCGGTACCCGGGTCACCATCCGTGGCGAGGGCGGATACGACTTCGTCCGGGGCATGGGCAGGCTGACGGTCGTACTGCCGCCGGACGCCGCCGGCGAGGACGAGCACGAGCCCATCACCGAACTGCTGACGTCCGGCGCCCTGTACATGAAGAACCGGGGCGCGGGTGTGCCCGCGGACAAGTGGGTCAGGGTGGACACGACCACCCTGGACGACGGGAACCTGGTCACGGGTGGAGCGACCGACCCGCTCACCGCAGCCGAACTGCTGCGTGGCGCGGACCGGGTGACATACGTCGGCGATGTGGAGATCGCCGGCCAGAAGGTACGGCACTTCAAGGGCGTCACCGACATCGGGCGGGCGGCGCGGGTCGCGGAACCTCATGCGAAGGGGGCACTGACCGCGGCGGCGAAAGGGTTCGCCAGGGACGTGGTGCCGTTCGATGCCTACCTCGACGAGGCGGGCAGGCTCCGGAAGGTGCGGCACCGCTTCGCGTTCGTCAATGAGGGCCGTACGGTCGACGTCACATCGACCACGGTCCTCTTCGACTTCGGGGCACGGGTGGTCGTCCAGCTCCCGGACGAGAAGGACATCTACTCCGGAAAGGTGGAGGCCTGAGCGTGCCGGACGGGCCCGTCCGCGCGGAGGAGGCCAGGGGTGCCTGGGCCGGGAGAGTCAGAACCTAAATGGTCCGGACGTGCCATGCGCAGCGCGTGCACCGCTCCCTACGCTAGGAAACCGACATCGGCCGGAAGAGGTGATTGCACGTGGCCCCGCCCAGTACGGCCACCGTCCAGGACGACCACGTGGCCCTCGCCGAGATCGAGCTGTGCGGCGAGCTGATGATCGCCGCGTCGGCCGCCGCGGAGGAGCGACTCAGCGCGGACCGTATCGACGAGGTTCTGATGGTGGCGGCCGAGCGTGCCGCCTGCCGGTGAGAGAGCGCCGAGGCGCTGATCCGGCCGCACCGGCACCGGCCGGTCCGAGCGGTGCCGCACGCGGCGGGGACCGCAAAGATCAAGCCACGCAAGGCCGCCCGGTCAGGTGCGCAGCAGACGGGCGATGGCCTTCGTCGCTTCCTCCACCTTGGCGTCCACCTCGGCGCCGCCCTTCACCGCCGCGTCCGCGACGCAGTGCCGCAGGTGCTCCTCGAGCAACTGCAGCGCGAAGGACTGCAGTGCCTTGGTCGAAGCCGAGACCTGGGTGAGTATGTCGATGCAGTACACGTCCTCGTCGACCATCCGCTGCAGCCCGCGGATCTGGCCTTCGATACGGCGCAGCCGCTTCAGGTGTTCGTCCTTCTGCTTGTGGTACCCGTGCACGCCGCGGTCGTGGTCGGTCTCTTGCTCCGTGACCGGAAGGCCGGCCGCCTCGGTGGTCGTCATCGTGTCCTCCCGTTGTCCCGAAAGGGGGCGTATACCCCTCGTGGGTATATGGTAACGAATCGTGCGGAATCCGGTGAGGGTCCGTGCAGATCGCCTTGTTCTGATGGGCGACACTGGGATACTGCCGGTTAGCCGTGGCCGGATGATGCGCCTAGCATCAGCCTGACCGAATCCAAGCACCCCGAGGACCCCACGTGCGATTTCGTCTGACCCCCAGGGAGACGAGCTTCTACGACATGTTCTCCGCATCCGCGGACAACATCGTCACGGGCTCGAAGCTCCTGATGGAACTGCTCGGGGCGGAATCCTCCGCCAGGGCCGAGATCGCGGAACGGATGCGGGCCGCCGAGCATGCCGGGGACGACGCCACCCACGCGATTTTCCACCAGCTGAACTCCTCGTTCATCACGCCCTTCGACCGTGAGGACATCTACAACCTCGCGTCGTCCCTCGACGACATCATGGACTTCATGGAGGAGGCCGTCGACCTGGTCGTCCTCTACAACGTCGAAGAGCTGCCCAAGGGTGTCGAGCAGCAGATCGAGGTCCTGGCGCGGGCGGCGGAGCTGACGGCCGAGGCCATGCCGCACCTGCGCACGATGGAGAACCTCACCGAGTACTGGATCGAGGTCAACCGGCTGGAGAACCAGGCGGACCAGATCCACCGCAAGCTGCTCGCGCACCTCTTCAACGGCAAGTACGACGCCATCGAGGTCCTCAAGCTCAAGCAGATCGTCGACGTGCTCGAAGAGGCCGCGGACGCGTTCGAGCACGTGGCGAACACGGTGGAGACCATCGCGGTCAAGGAGTCCTGAACCACGTGGACACCTTTGCCCTGGTCGTGACCATCGGGGTCGCGCTCTTCTTCACGTACACCAACGGCTTCCACGACTCCGCGAACGCGATCGCGACATCGGTCTCCACGAGGGCACTGACGCCGCGCGTGGCACTGGCGATGGCCGCGGTGATGAACCTCGCGGGTGCCTTCCTCGGACAGGGCGTCGCCAAGACCGTCAGCGAAGGACTCATCGAGACGCCCGTCGGCTCACGCGGTATGGGCATCCTGTTCGCGGCGCTGGTCGGTGCGATCGTCTGGAACCTGATCACCTGGTACTTCGGCCTGCCCTCCTCCTCGTCGCACGCGCTGTTCGGCGGCATGGTCGGCGCGGCGCTCGCCGGCGGGACCGAGGTGATCTGGACCGGGGTGCTCGAGAAGATCGTCATCCCGATGTTCGTCTCGCCGATCGTCGGTATGGCCATCGGCTACCTGGTGATGGTCGGCATCCTGTGGATGTTCCGCAACGCCAACCCCCACAAGGCCAAGCGCGGCTTCCGGATCGCGCAGACGGTGTCCGCGGCGGGCATGGCGCTCGGCCACGGCCTTCAGGACGCGCAGAAGACGATGGGCATCGTCGTGATGGCCCTCGTCATCGCCGACGTCGAGAACCAGGGCGACCCGATCCCCGCCTGGGTCAAGATCGCCTGTGCGGTGATGCTGTCGCTCGGTACGTACGCCGGTGGGTGGCGCATCATGCGGACGCTCGGCCGCAAGATCATCGAGCTTGACCCGCCGCAGGGCTTCGCGGCGGAGACCACGGGCGCGTCGATCATGTTCGGCTCGGCGTTCCTGTTCCACGCGCCGATCTCGACGACGCATGTGATCACCTCGGCGATCATGGGCGTCGGCGCGACGAAGCGGGTGAACGCGGTGCGGTGGGGTGTCGCGAAGAACATCATCCTGGGGTGGTTCATCACGATGCCGGCGGCGGCGATGGTGGCGGCGGTCAGCTATGGCGTGGTGTACCTGATCTTCGGCTGACGGCGCGTGGGTGCGGGCGTGAGCCTGTCCCCTACCCGCCCCTGCCCGAACCGGGTCTCCGCCCCGGACCCCGCGCCTTCCCCGAACCGGGCTCCGCCCGGGACCGGCACCGCGCTTCGCGCGGTGTTTTCGGGGCTCAGCCCCCGCACCCCCGCGCCTCAATCGCCAGCGGGCCGGAGTTGTCCGGGGCCGGCATTCCCAGGAGGGCCGGAGCGCCTTCGCCGACGGGCTGAGGTGCCGCGAAGCGGCGTTTTCGGCCCGTCCGGCGTTTGACGACACCGCGCGGAGCGCGGTACGGGTCAGGGCGGAGCCCGGTTTCGGAAAGGGGCGGGTAGGGGGAAAGCTCGCCGCAGGCGTCACCGCACCACGCGCCCGCGACCCGGCGGTCCGGTCAGGATCGGGTCCGGACCGGTTCGGGTCGGGACCCGAGCCCGAACCCCCGCCCGCGGCGTCACGCGCCCGGCCCCGGCCCCCGCCCCGTCCCGCCCCCCCCACGTTCCGCTCCCGCACCCGGTCCGGAGCCTGCCCCCGCGCTGTCAGGGTCCGGACCTGCACCCGGACCGCCCGCGCATCGGGGCTCGGTGTGGCCCGGACGGCCGGTCGCGTCGGGCCCCGCCCGGTCCGGCCCCGCCCGCGCGCTGCGGAGAGGCGAGGGCTGCGGCACGGTGGTGGTGGAGGACGTGGTGGGCCCGCCCCCTGGGAGAGGGGCGGGCCCTTCGTCTTGGGGTGGCACCGCCATGCAGCACCCCAGGACGTCTGCTCCCCGGCGGTCCGGGGCGTCTGTCAGCCGAAGCGGCCGGAGATGTAGTCCTCGGTCGCCTGCACGGACGGGTTGGCGAAGATCCGCTCGGTGTCGTCGATCTCGATCAGCTTGCCGGGCTGCCCGACCGCCGAGAGGTTGAAGAACGCCGTGCGGTCCGAGACGCGAGCCGCCTGCTGCATGTTGTGCGTCACGATGACGATCGTGAAGCGCTCCTTCAGCTCGCCGATCAGGTCCTCGATCGCGAGCGTCGAGATCGGGTCGAGCGCCGAGCAGGGCTCGTCCATCAGCAGCACGTCCGGCTCGACCGCGATCGCGCGGGCGATGCACAGGCGCTGCTGCTGGCCGCCGGAGAGGCCGGAGCCGGGCTTGTTGAGCCGGTCCTTGACCTCGTTCCAGAGGTTCGCGCCCCGCAGGGAGCGCTCGACGATGTCCGCCAGCTGGTTCTTCTTGTAGTTGCCGTTCAGCCGCAGGCCCGCCGCGACGTTGTCGAAGATCGACATCGTGGGGAACGGGTTGGGCCGCTGGAAGACCATGCCGACCGTGCGGCGCACGGCGACCGGGTCGACGTCCTTGGCGTAGAGGTTCTCGTCGTCCAGCAGCACCTTGCCCTCGACGCGGCCGCCGGGGGTGACCTCGTGCATGCGGTTCAGGGTGCGCAGGAAGGTGGACTTTCCGCAGCCGGACGGGCCGATGAAGGCGGTCACGGAGCGGGGCTCCACGGTCATGGAGATGTCGTCGATCGCCTTGTGGGAGCCGTAGTAGGCGGTCAGGCCCGATACGTCGATTCGCTTGGCCATGGTCTTTCTACTTTCCGGTCTTCGGGGCCTTCCAGCGGGCGATGCCGCGGGCCACCAGGTTGAGGATCATGACGAAGGCGATCAGAACCAGGGCGGCGCCCCAGGCGCGCGCGATCGAGGCGTCGGTGCCGACGGCGTACTGCTCGTACACGTACAGCGGCAGGGAGGACTGGGCGCCTTCGAAGGGGTTCGGGTTGATCAGCTTCGTGCCGAACACGAGCAGCAGTACCGGAGCGGTCTCACCGGTGACACGCGCGACGGCGAGCATCACGCCGGTGGTGATGCCACCGATCGCGGTGGGCAGGACCACCTTCAGGATGGTCCGCCACTTCGGTACGCCCAGGGCGAGTGAGGCTTCGCGCAGCTCGTTCGGGACCAGCTTCAGCATTTCCTCGGTGGAGCGGACGACCACCGGCATCATCAGGATGGCGAGGGCGAGACCGCCGGCGAAACCGGAGGGGCCGAAGCCGAGCATCAGGTTCCAGGTGGCGAGGACGAACAGGCCCGCGACGATGGAGGGGATGCCGGTCATGACGTCGACGAAGAAGGTGACGGCCTTGGCCAGCTTCCCGCGCCCGTACTCGACGAGGTAGATCGCGGTGAGCAGGCCGATCGGGGCGGCGATGACCGCGGCGATGAGGACCTGCTCGATGGTGCCGAGCAGGGCGTGGTAGATGCCGCCGCCGGGCTCGGCGTCGAGGACGCCGTTCATGGAGTGGCCGAGGAAGTAGCCGTCGACCACCTCCAGGCCCTTGGTGATCGTGACCCAGGCCAGCGAGAACAGCGGCACGACGGCGAGCACGAAGCACACCCAGACGAGGCTGGTGGCGACGCGGTCCTTGGCCTGGCGGGAGTTCTCGACCTTCGTGGTGATCACGTAGGTGGCGAGGACGAAGACGAGGGCGGCGATGATGCCCCACTGGACGCGGCTGTGCCAGCCGGCCGCCAGGCCGATGCCGCAGCCCGCGGCGATCGAACCGGCCGCGATGGCCGCCGGGGCCCAGCGCGGGAGGCGGGCGTGGGAGAGCGGACCGGTGCGCACGGTGGTCACCGGACGCTTGTCCTGGACGAGCTGGCTCATGCGTTGGCCCCCGAGTACTCCTTGCGGCGGGCGATGATCGCGCGGGCCGCTCCGTTGACCAGCAGGGTGATCACGAACAGGACGAGGCCGGAGGCGATGAGGGCGTCACGGCCGAATTCGTCCGCCTCGTTGAACTTGGCGGCGATGTTCTGGGCGAAGGTGCCGCCGCCCGGGTCGAGCAGGTGCCCGGAGATGATGAAGCTCGGCGACAGGACGACGGCGACGGCCATCGTCTCGCCGAGGGCACGGCCGAGGCCCAGCATGGAGGCGCTGATGATGCCGGAGCGGCCGAAGGGCAGCACCGACATCCGGATGACCTCCCAGCGGGTGGCGCCGAGCGCCAGGGCGGCCTCTTCGTGCATCTTCGGCACCTGGAGGAAGACCTCGCGGGTGACGTTGGTGATGATCGGCAGGATCATGATCGCGAGCAGGATGCCCACGGTGAACAGGTTACGGGCGACGCCTTCGCCGGTCTTCTCGAAGATGTACGTCCAGCCGAAGTACTCGTTGAGCCAGCTGTTCAGGCCGTCGAGGTAGGGGACCAGGAAGATGGCGCCCCAGAGGCCGTAGATGATGCTGGGCACGGCGGCGAGCAGGTCGACGACGTACGCGAGGGGCGTGGCGAGCTTCCGCGGCGCGTAGTGCGAGATGAACAGCGCGATGCCGATGGCGACCGGCACGGCGATGACCATCGCGATGACCGAGCTGACGACGGTGCCGAAGGCCAGTACGGCGATGCCGAAGACCGGCGGGTCACCGGCCGGGTTCCACTCGGACGTGGTCAGGAAGTTGGCGTCGTCCTTCGAGATGGCGATGCCCGCGCGGTACGCGAGGAATCCCGCGATCGCGGCCATGATGACCAGGAGGGAGATGCCTGCTCCCCGGGACAGGCCCAGGAATATTCGGTCACCGGGACGGGGCTTGCCGCGGGTGGTGCCCGTTTGCTGCGGGGCACGGGGCGGTGGGGCTGATGTGGTGGTTGCTGTATCCATCGGGGTCTCCGGTCTGCGGAGCTGTGAGGCTCCAGGCGGCGGTGCACCGGAAGCCGGGGCCGGTCCGTCCAGGCGGACCGGCCCCGGCCGGACATCAGGACAGGGTGGGGACGATCTCGCGGACCTTGGTCGCGATCTCGGCGGGCAGCGGCGCGTAGCCGGCGTCCGTGAGGACCTTCTGGCCCTCGTCGCTCGCGGTGTAGTTGAGGAACGCCTTCAGGGTCGGCAGGGTCTCCGCCTTGTTGCCCTTGTCGCAGGCGATCTCGTACGTCACGAGGATGATCGGGTAGGCGCCCTCGGCCTTGGTCTTGTAGTCGAGGGAGAGGGCCAGGTCCTTGCCGGTGCCCTTGATCTTGGCGGCGGCGATGGCCTTCGAGGCGTTCTCGCTCGTGGCCTCGACCGGGGCGGCGGCACCGGTGTCCAGCTTGACGGTGGAGATCGACTGCGAGGTCGCGTACGACAGCTCGAAGTAGCCGATCGAGCCCTGCGTCTGCTTCACCTGTGCGGCGACACCGGAGGAGCCGTTGGCGGCCTGGCCACCGGGGGCCAGCCACGACTTCGACTTGGGGTCGTGCTTCCAGTCGGCCGGGGCGGCCTCGCTGAGGTACTTGTGCAGGTTCTGCGTGGTGCCCGACTCGTCGGAGCGGTGGAAGGCCTGGATGGAGGAGCTCGGCAGCTTCGCGTCGGGGTTGAGCTTGGCGATGGCCGGGTCGTTCCACTTGGTGATCTTCGAGTCGAAGATCTTCGCGATGGTCGTGGAGTCGAGGACGAGGTTGTCCACGCCCTCCAGGTTGTAGCCGATCGCGACGGGGCCGCCGACCATCGGGAGGTTGATCCCCTGGCCGCCCTTGCAGATCTTCTTCGACTCCTCGACCTCTTCCGGCTTCAGCGCGGAGTCGGAGCCGGCGAAGGCGACCTGGCCCTGGGTGAACTTGGTGATACCGCCACCGGAGCCGATGGGCTGGTAGTTGACCTCGACACCGGAACAGGCGGCCTGGAAGTTCTTCACCCACAGGTCCATGGCGTTCTTCTGCGCGCTCGAGCCGGCCGCGAGGATCTGGCCCTTGGCGTCTTCGCACTTGATGTTCGACGCGGCGTTGGTCTTGTCGCCGCCGTCGGGGCCGGTGGCCGTGTTGTTGTCCGAGCCACACGCCGTGAGGACCAGGGCGCCGGAGATCGCGAGGGCGCCGAGCGCGGTGGCGCGAAGCCCGTTCTTGCGCTGAAGCTTCACTTTCTGGTGTTCCTTCCAGTTGCCGCCGTCCGTGGCGGCGTGCGTCGGGGTGGGGGGACCGGCGCCGTGCCGGTCACCGTCTGAGGCCGAAATTAGGCAGATGAGATGAAGCGGCCGACTGGCGAGAGTGAACGCAAGGTGAACCGTGCCCGGCGACCCGGTGCCCGTTCGAATGTTCACTCGTTTGCGTGTCCGGTGCATACGTGACGCTCCCGAGTGCTCACGCTGTGTGCAATGTCTGGAGGAGCGCGTCGACCAGTGAGCGGTCGCGGGGCTGGGTGACCCGGGTCCGCGCGGCGGCGGGGGGCAGCCACACGATGGCGTCGACCTCGTCGCCGGCGGCGAAGGAACCGCTGGTCGCCTCGGCGGCCCAGTAGGAGACCTGCTTGGGCCGGCCGTTCGCGACGTAGCGCACGGTGGGGAGGCGGGCACCGGGGACGCAGCGGTGGCCGGTCTCCTCCAGCACCTCGCGCAGGGCCGCGGCGAGGGTGTCCTCGCCGTGCTTGAGCTTGCCCTTCGGGTGGGACCAGTCGTCGTACTTGGGCCGGTGGACCAGGCAGATCTCGATGCCGCCGTCCCGGTGCGGGGAGCGGCGCCAGAGCACGCACCCCGCGGCGAGCACGGTGGCCCCGCCGTTCATGGCGCCGTGACCGCCGTGGTGGTGTGCCGCCACTCCTGCTGGAAGGCGAACCTGGCCGCCTCGACCTCGTGACGCTGGTCGGCGTGGAGCACGCCGAGGGCGTACGCGGTGGCCGGGGCGATGCGCGGGGTGCGGGCCGCGGTGGCCGCCGCCGAGGCCGCTTCCGCCGCGTCGCGGTGCCGGTCGAGGAGGATGCCCGCGTGGCGCAGGGCGGGGTCGGTGCCGGGGTGCAGCACCTCCTGCGCGTAGCGGTGCAGCCGCAGCAGTCTGCGGACCTCGTGCCAGGGGGCGTCCTGTGCCTCACCGGCGGAGGCCGCGGCGAGGCCGCTGAACAGTGCTTCCGCGTTGTACGGGTGGGCCGCCCTGCGCAGCGGCAGTTCGGCGACGGCAGCCAGCAGCCGTCGCTCGGCGGACTCCGCGGGCAGCACCAGGGTCTCGACGGCCGGACCGGCGGCCGCGGGGCCGAGCGGGAGCTCGGAGGCCAGTAAAGCGACGGCGTCGGCGACCGCGTGGAAGCGTGCAGAGCCGAGCGCCTGGAGTGCGCCGGAGTGGGCGCGGGTCCGGGCGAGGGTGAGCTGCCGCTCCAGCAGCGCCGCGGCCCGGGCGGCCCCCACGGCGAGCGCGCCGTTGCCGGAGGGGGAGCCGGCAGTACGCCCGGCACGGTCGGTTGCCGGTGTGGTCACTGTGGCCCGGACGCCTCGGGAGGCCGGACCTTCACCCGCTGTCGGCGGCGTGGCGTGGCCGTCCGCGAGAGGGACCGGTGCCCCGTCACCCGCGTCGTCGGTGTGCGAGGTGCCCGTCGGGACCTCCGCGGCAGCAGGGCCGGAGCCGGTAGGTCCGTGGGGACGGGACTCGGCCCCTCCCGAACCGTTGTGTGCCGCGGAGCCGTGCAGCGGCAGGCTCTCGCCTCGGGCCGGCGGCAGCGGGGCCGTGCCCGAAAGGCGGGAAAGGGCGTCCAGCAGGCGGGACAGGCGTGAGGTGCACGCGTGCTCCAGGGCCAGGGTCGTGGACAGCCACCCCAGCTCCGTGCGCAGGCCGTCCGCCCAGGCCGGGTCGAGCAGCGGACGGAAGGTGTGGAGCGTCCCGCTGATGCGGCGGGACGCGGCCCGCAGCGAGCGGGCCGCGTCCGCGACGGCCGCCGTCTCCGCGCCGCTCTCACCGTGCCGGCGCAGACTGCGCAGGAAGTCGGCGGCCTGGGCGTGGAGATAGTGGGCCACCGCCTCGCCCGCCGTGCCCGCGACGACGGTGTCCGGCCGGGAAAGTTCAGGGCTGTGCACGCCGGCGCCTCCGGGCGTCTATGAGCATCTCCTGTACGTGCCGCAGCGGCTGGCCGTCGGAGTCCGTCGCATGCCGGGTCCACGCGCCGTCCGGGCCGAGGTGCCAGGAGGCGGTGGTGTCGGACATGCCGGTCTCGAAGAGCCTGGTGAGGGCCGCGCGGTGGGCCGGGTCGGTGACCCGTACCAGCGCCTCGATCCGGCGATCGAGGTTCCTGTGCATCATGTCGGCGCTTCCGAACCACACTTCCGGCTCGCCGCCGTTGCCGAAGGCGAAGACCCGGGAGTGCTCCAGGAAGCGGCCGAGGATCGAGCGGACCCGGATGTTCTCCGAGAGGCCGGTCACGCCGGGGCGTATCGCGCAG
This sequence comes from Streptomyces sp. WAC00040, assembly GCF_056835925.1. Classification (NCBI taxonomy): domain Bacteria; kingdom Bacillati; phylum Actinomycetota; class Actinomycetes; order Kitasatosporales; family Streptomycetaceae; genus Streptomyces; species Streptomyces sp. WAC00040. The sequence continues at coordinate 1,425,762 of NZ_JAKQZE010000001.1, read as the reverse complement.
ATGCCGCGCACCCAGATGTCCACCGGCACGCCCGCCATCGCCGCCCGGTAGCAGGCGTCGATGATCGCCTCGTCCACCATCGAGTTGACCTTGATGCGGACGTAGGCTGGGCGTCCCGCGCGGTGGTGGACGATCTCCTTGTTGATTCGTGAGATCAGGCCGTCTCGCAGCGACTTCGGCGCGACCAGCAGCCTGCGGTACGTCTCGCGGCGCGAGTAGCCGGACAGCCGGTTGAACAGGTCGGAGAGGTCCGCGCCGACCTGCGGGTCGGCGGTCAGCAGCCCCAGGTCCTCGTAGAGCCGGGCGGTCTTCGGGTGGTAGTTGCCGGTGCCGACGTGCGAGTAGCGCCGCAGCGTCTCGCCCTCCTGGCGGACCACGAGCGACAGCTTGCAGTGGGTCTTCAGGCCGACGAGCCCGTAGACGACGTGGCAGCCGGACTCCTCGAGCTTGCGCGCCCACTTGATGTTGGCCTGCTCGTCGAAGCGGGCCTTGATCTCGACGAGGACGAGGACCTGCTTGCCGGACTCGGCGGCGTCGATCAGCGCGTCGACTATCGGGGAGTCGCCGGACGTGCGGTACAGCGTCTGCTTGATCGCGAGGACGTCGGGGTCGCCCGCGGCCTGCTCCAGGAAGGCCTGGACGGACGTGGAGAAGGAGTCGTACGGATGGTGCAGCAGCACGTCCCGTTCGCGCAGCGCCATGAAGATGTCGGGCGCGGACGCCGACTCGACCTCCGCCAGGTCCCGGTGGGTGCCCGCGATGAACTTGGGGAACTTCAGTTCCGGCCGGTCCAGCGCCGAGATGCCGAAGAGTCCCGTGAGGTCCAGCGGTCCGGGCAGCGGGTACACCTCGGCGTCGGACACCTTCAGCTCGCGCACCAGCAGGTCGAGCACGTACGGGTCGATCGACTCCTCGACCTCGAGGCGCACCGGCGGACCGAAGCGGCGCCGCATGAGCTCCTTCTCCAGCGCCTGGAGGAGGTTCTCCGCGTCGTCCTCCTCGACCTCCAGGTCCTCGTTCCGGGTGACCCGGAACATGTGGTGGGCGAGGACCTCCATCCCCGGGAAGAGTTCCTCGAGGTGCGCCGCGATGACGTCCTCCAGGGGCACGTACCGCTGGGGCGAGGCCTCCAGGAAGCGGGACAGCAGCGGCGGGACCTTGACCCGGGCGAAGTGGCGGTGCCCGCTGACGGGGTTGCGCACCACGACCGCGAGGTTGAGGGAGAGGCCCGAGATGTACGGGAAGGGGTGCGCGGGATCCACGGCCAGCGGGGTCAGGACGGGGAAGATCTGCTGCCTGAAGAGCGTGAAGAGGCGGGCCTGCTCCTTCTCCGTCAGGTCGGGCCAGCGGATCAGGTGGATGCCTTCGTCGGCCAGGGCGGGGGCGACGTCCTGCTGGTAGCAGGCGGCGTGCCGGGCCATGAGTTCGCGCGAGCGGGTCCAGATCAGGTCGAGGACCTCGCGGGGCTGGAGGCCCGAGGCCGAACGCGTGGCGACGCCCGTCGCGATCCGGCGCTTCAGGCCGGCGACGCGGACCATGAAGAACTCGTCCAGGTTGGACGCGAAGATCGCGAGGAAGTTGGCGCGTTCGAGCAGCGGCGTGGCGGGGTCCTCCGCGAGCTCGAGGACCCGCTCGTTGAACGCGAGCCAGCTGCGCTCGCGGTCGAGGAACCGCCCCTGGGGCAGCTCCGTGCCGAGCGTCGACTCCGGGTCCTCCTGGTACGAATCGAGGTCGGCGTCGAGGTCGGGCTCGAGATCGGAGACCGTGGCGGCGACGGTATGCGGCCGGTGCGCGGCTATGGACGCTACGGACGGCTGGGGGTGCTGGACCGGGACCTCGGCGGGCTGCTGGCTCATGGGCCCATTGTTCCGCGCGAGAGGCGTCGACGGCGCGTCGGAGAGGGCCGGGGCGAGACGTTTTCTCCCGTTGGGGGAGGCGGGCACAGCGGGCTGCATTGGGTGAGGGTCGCAAGGGCGTCTGAATGCCCGGTAACAAGGACATGACGTGAGGGAAAGCGCAGTACGGCCCCCGGGGGTCGTTCCCGGGGCCGTACTGCCTGTCGGGCGGGTCAGGCGTGGCGGCTGCGGAAGACCCGGAAGGCCGCGCAGGCCGCCGCGGCGGCGAGGGCGAGGACGATGCCGGTCTCGACGAGCTGGAGCGGCCACAGGTGCGACGCCGGATGATAGTCCCACCAGCGGCCGACGACGTCGTGCTCGGCGAAGCAGCGTGCGGGGTCGGGGACGTAGCAGATGTCGTCGTGGAGGCGTTCGCCGGACGCGGTCAGCGGTCCGGTGTCGGTCACGAGCCACCCCTCCCGCGAGGGGAACATCCCGGGACCGGTTCTCAGGGCACTGCTGGTCGGCCACAGTGCGCCCCACTGGGACGACAGGGCGAGCATGACCGTTCCGGTCGTGATGCCCGCGACGGACATCGCGATCAGGGTGCGGCGCACCAGCAGGCCGGCGAGGGCGCCGACGGCGACCGCGAGGAGACCGTAGGCGAGCAGGGTCGGCCCGAGGACGAGGAAGACCTGCCGGTCGTGCCAGGCGAGCCGGTAATCCCAGGCGACGGGGCCGGACAGGATCCGGAAGAGGACGGTCAGGCCCACGGTGGTGACGGCGACGGCCGCCGCGGGCACCGCGACCTTGGCGGCGAGCCAGCGGACGGGGGACACCGACTGCGCCCAGACCAGCTTGTGGGTCCCGCTCTCCAGCTCCCGGCCGATCATCGGTCCTGCCACGAGGGCGGCGACGAGCAGCGGCAGCAGCAGGGCGGCGTTCGTGAGGAAGTCGGCGACGGCGGAGAGCCCGCCCTGGTAGGCGAAGCGTGTGAAGAGGCCGCCGCCGGTGTCGTCGTACGAGCTCGTCCCGTACGCGATCCGCAGCCCGGCCGTGACGGCCGCCGCGGCGGCCAGCAGGGCGGCCGCGGTGCTCAGGATGCGGCGGTGCTGGTGGACGACGACCCAGGTGATGCCCCGCAGCCGTGGGCGGGACGTGGTGAGCGCGCTCATGCGGCCGCCACCTCCGCGCTGGGGGTGAGCAGCACCGGGGCGTCGGGGCTGCGCAGATGCGCCATGAGCAGTTCCTCCAGGGACGGCCTCGCGGCCCGCCATCGACCGCCGACCGCGCGGGACCCCCGTACCAGCGCGGTCAACTGACGACCCGTCGTGCGGGATTCGACGACGGTGTGGTCGGGCAGGTCGGCGACCGGCCCGGTGAGCAGGGTGTGGGCGGCGATCAGGTCCTCCGTCTCGCCGGCGAGGCGCACCCGGCCGCCGTCGACGAGGAGGACGTAGTCGCAGGTGGTCTCCAGCTCGGACAGGATGTGCGAGGAGATCACGATGGTGGTGCCGTGGTCGGCCGCCTCCGTCATCAGGGCCGCCATCAGCCGGTGGCGTGCCAGCGGGTCGAGGTCGGCCATCGGCTCGTCCAGCAGCATCAGTTCGGGGCGCTTGCCGAGCGCGAGGGCGAGGGCGACGCGGGTGCGCTGTCCGCCGGAGAGGCTGCGGATCCGGGCGCTGGGGTCGAGACCGCCGCCCTCCTCGACGATCCGTTCCGCGACGGTCGCGTCCCACCGGCCGGGGTTGAGCTCCTGACCCAGCCGCAGTGTCTCGCGGACCGTCAACTGGGGGTACAGCGGCTTGTCCTGGGCGACGTACGCCAGGCGTGAGCGTACGTCGGAGGGTGTGCCGCCGAGGACCCGCAGCGCCCCGTCGCCCGGCCGGAGCAGACCCGCCGCGAGGGCGAGCAGCGTGGACTTGCCGGCTCCGTTGGGTCCGGCGAGGGCGCATACGCGGCCGACCGGTATGCGGAACGAGCAGTCGTGCAGGGCCCGGCGGCCCCGCTTCCCGTAGGCCAGGCCGAGGCCCGTCGCCTCGATCGCGGTCGCCGTCATGCGCCGTCCCCCTTGTCGTCGTCCTGTGTGCGCTCCTCCAGCACGGAGGTGATCAGCGCCGTGATGTCGTCCGGCTCGAGCCCGGCGCCGCGCGCCCGGTCGACCCAGTCGGCGAGTTCGGCCCGCAGCGGGGTGTCGGCGGCCTGGCCGCCGAGGGTGCGGGTGATGAACGTGCCGAGGCCCCGGCGGGCCTCGACGAGCCCTTCGCGCTCCAGTTCGCGGTAGGCCTTGAGCACGGTGTTCGGGTTGATCGCGGTGGCCTCGACGACCTCGCGGGCCGTCGGCAGCCGGTCGCCCGGCTCCAGCAGGCCGAGCCGCAGGGCCTGTTTGGTCTGCTGGACGATCTGGAGGTAGGTGGCGACCCCGCTGTGCCGGTCGATCCGGAACTCGACCATGTCGCTGCACCACCCTTTCACTAGTTGAGTAGTGGAATGGTGATGCAGAAAAGGGGCGGTGTCAACGGACACCGCCCCTTGTCCGCCCGAGCGCTGCCCGGAAGGGCGCCCCCGAGCCGCTGTCAGGATTCCGTGCGGTACATCAGGTCGACCTCGTGGGTGGCGAAGCCGAGCTGCTCGTACACGCGCAGCGCGGCGGGGTTGTCGGCGTCGACGTAGAGCATCGCGGTCGGCATGCCCTGCGCGGCGAGGTGCCGCAGGCCGGTGGCGGTGAGGGCCTTGCCCAGGCCGCCGCCCTGGGCGTCGGGGCGGATGCCGACCACGTACACCTCGCCGAGCTGCTCCTCGGCGTGGACCTTCGTCCAGTGGAAGCCGACGATCTCGCCGTCCCGCTCGGCCAGGAAGAAGCCCTTCGGGTCGAACCACGGCTCGGCCTTGCGGTCGTCGAGGTCCCGCTGCGTCAGGGAGCCCTGCTCGGGGTGGTGGGCGAAGGCGGCGGCGTTCACGGTGAGCCACGCGGCGTCGTCCTCGCCGGGCCGGAAGGTCCGCACGGTGACGCCGGCCGGGTAGACCGGTTCGGGGATGTCCCGCAGGTCCAACGGGCGCCGGAGCTGGCGCAGTTCGCGGAAGAGCGTGAGGCCGAGCACCTGGGCGAGGTGTCGTGCGGCCGACTTGCCGCCGTGCGCCCACACCCGCAGCCGCCGGCCGGAGGCGTTCAGGAGCGTCGTGCCGAGCGCCCGTCCGTGCCCGCGGCCCCGGTGGCCGGGGTGGACGACGAGTTCGGCCGCCGGAGCCTCGACGGGGTCGGTGTCCTCCAGCTGGGCGTAGCCGACGAGCTGATCGCCGACGGTGAGCAGGAAGTGGCGTACGCCTTCCCGTCGCCCGCCGCGCAGCTGCAGCCGGCCCTGCTCGGAGACGGCCTGCATCCCGTCGTTCCGCGCGGCCTCCGCGAGCAGGCCCAGCACGGCCTCCGCCTGCTCGGAGGTGAGCTCGTCGAGGGACTGGATCTGCCGGCCGGGCTCCGGAATCACTGCGTCGATCGTCATGCTTCGAGGGTACGGCGGAGGGGGTGCCGGTCGGCGGCTCGAGAGGCCGAGGGGCCGAAGTGGCCGCCACATGTGCGGAGATATGTCCGTCATGCGGGTGATGGTGCGGTAATCACCAGTTGACGAAAGACGGCAACCAGGTCGTAACCCACATCCCCCTGTCGCGCTACGCGCGTTGACTCTAGGCTGCCGCTCGCACCCTCACACCACGCTGGACTGACAAGGGGACAGATGTCAGCGACACCTCCCAACCATCGCGCGGCCAAGCGGAACCGCCGCGTGCTCGCGGCCGCCGCCGGTCTCGCGACCGTCGGCGCGCTCATCGCCGCCATGCCGGCCGGCGCCGCCCCCGGCGAGCAGGCCGACCATCGGCCGCACCATGGCCGCACCGTCGATGTGCAGCTGCTCTCCTTCAACGACCTGCACGGCAACCTGGAGCCGCCGGCCGGCTCCGCCGGCAACGTCTCCGAGATCCAGCACGACGGCACGGTCAAGTCCATCCCGGCCGGCGGCGTCGAGTACCTGGCGACGTCGCTGCGCACGGCGCGCCAGGGCAACCCGTACTCCGTCACCGCCGCCGCCGGTGACCTGGTGGGCGCGAGCCCGCTGCTGTCCGGTCTCTTCCACGACGAGCCGACGGTCGAGGCGCTGAACAAGCTCGACCTCGACGTGGCGGGCGTGGGCAACCACGAATTCGACGAGGGCGCCGTCGAGCTGGCCCGCCTGCAGAACGGCGGCTGCCACCCGACGGACGGCTGCTTCGAGGAGGGCAAGGAGTTCGAGGGCGCGGACTTCCCCTACCTGGCTGCCAACGTCACCAAGGAGTCCACGGGCAAGCCGATCCTCAAGCCGTACACGGTCTGGGAGAGGAACGGCGTCAAGATCGGCTTCATCGGGGTGACGCTGGAAGGCACGCCGGACATCGTCAGCGCCAACGGCATCAAGGGCCTGGCGTTCCATGACGAGGTCGAGACGATCAACAAGTACGCCCGTGAGCTCGACCGCAAGGGCGTGAAGTCGATCGTCGCGCTCATCCACGAGGGCGGCTCCCCGGCGTCGACGTCGTACAACTACGACTGCGACTCGCCGGGTGCGGGCGACGGCATCTCCGGCCCGATCGCGGACATCGCCAAGAACATCACGCCGCGGGTCGACGCGCTGGTCACCGGCCACACCCACCAGGCGTACGTGTGCACGATCCCGGACCCGTCCGGCAAGCCGCGCATGGTCACGTCGGCGTCCTCGTACGGCAAGCTCTACACGGACACGACGCTCACCTACGACCGCCGCACCAAGGACATCGTGCGGACGTCCGTGCAGTCGGCGAACCACGTGGTCAGCCGTGACCAGGCCAAGGCCCAGGACATGACCGACCTGATCACCCGCTGGAACAAGCTGGCCGCGCCGATCGCGAACCGGCCGCAGGGCTTCATCTCCGCCGACATCAACGGCCGTGGCGCCACCACCCCGGAGAAGCCTCTCGGCGACCTCATCGCGGACGCGCAGCTCGCGGGCCTCGCCCCGGCGGACAAGGGCGGGGCGCAGCTGGCCCTGATGAACCCGGGCGGTATCCGCTCGGACCTGGTGTACAAGGCGTCGGGCAGCGAGGGCGACGGTGTGGTGACGTACGGCGAGGCCTTCACGGTCCAGCCTTTCACCAACATGATGAACGTCGTCGACCTGACGGGCGCCCAGCTGATCACCGCGCTCCAGCAGCAGGTCAGCGGCCCGAACGAGGCCTCCCCGAAGATCCTCCAGGTATCGCGGGGCTTCACGTACACCCTGGACCTGACGAAGACCGGCGCCGACCGGATCGTCGTGGACTCGGTGAAGCTGAACGGCGAGGCGATCGTCCCGTCGAAGACCTACCGCGTCGCGATGAACGAGTTCCTCGCGGGCGGCGGTGACGGCTTCTCCGCCCTGAAGGCGCACACCAACAAGCTGGTGGGCGCCTCCGACCTGGAAGTCTTCAACGCCTACCTGGCGGCGAACTCCTCGGCCTCCGCGCCGATCGTGCCGCCGAAGGCCGACCGGATCACGGTCGTTCAGTAGCACGGCCCGGCGATGGGGGCGGCAGGCGCGAAGCCTGCCGCCCCCTTGTCGTTACCGGGCGGTACGGGAGTCTGGCGCCTCTGACGTGAACGCGTCATACTCCCTCGCCATGGACCGACGGAGATTCCTCGCAGGCGCTGCCGCACTGTCGACAGCCGCCCTCATCGGCGCCCCCCACGCCACCGCCGCGCCCCGCCGCACCCTGTCCGCACAGGACTGGATGGCCGGCCAGGCCGACTCGACCCCGCTGCAGAGACTCACGATCCCGGGCACCCACGACTCCGGTGCACGCTTCGGCGGGCTGTGGAGCGAATGCCAGAACACCACCATCGCCGAGCAGTTGGGCAGCGGCATCCGTTTCCTCGACATCCGGTGCCGGGTCACCGGGGGCTCGTTCGCCATCCACCACGGCCCGTCCTACCAGAACATGATGTTCGGTGATGTCCTCCTCGCCTGCCGCGACTTCCTTGCCGCGCACCCGTCGGAGACCGTGCTGATGCGCGTCAAGCAGGAGTACTCCTCGGACGGCGACGCCACCTTCCGCGCGATCTTCGACGACTACCTCGACCGTCGCGGCTGGCGGCCGCTCTTCCGTATCGGCGACGGCATCCCGGTGCTGGGCGAGGCGCGCGGGCGCGTCGTGCTCCTCGGCGACAACGGCGGTCTGCCCGGCGTGCGGTACGCGGACGGCACGTGGTTCGACATCCAGGACGACTGGAACGCCCTGCCCGACCCCAAGTTCACGAAGATCGAGGCGCACTTCCGCAGGGCGGTTCAGCAACCGGGCAAACTGTTCGTCAACTACGTGAGCACGTCGGCGTATCTGCCGCCCCGATGGAACTCCGACAACCTCAACCCGCGAGTCCACCGCTTCATCGACGGCGCGGAGGCGAGCGGCTGGCGGGGCCTCGGCGTCGTTCCGCTCGATTTCCCCAACACGCGGGCAGGACTGGTGGATTCGCTCATCCGTCACAACGGCTGAGGCATCAGCGATCCGCGGCGCAGATCTCCCGTGCCGTGGCCAGCTCCTTCATCACCTGGGCGTCGAACTCGAAGACCTGCCTCTGGCGGTTCGCCGCCCGGCGCAGGGCGTCAGCGAGCGGCTCGTGGGCCGGGTCGCCCGCGGCAGCGGCCTCGGCCAGCGCCACGGCCCCGTTCCAGCGGTGGAGCGCCACCTCGCCCTCGTTCCCCTCGGCCGCGTACGTGGACTCGTCGAAGCCGGCGAGGGCCGCGCACGCGCCTCGCGCGTCGGACGCGGGCCCGGAACCGACCGCGTCCTCTCCCGAGCCCGCGCCCGTCAGCGCCCAGGCCGCACCGACGCCTCCGCCGCCCACCAGAAGCCCGACCAGCAGGGCGGTCATCAGCGGACCCCTGCCGCGGGCGGGCCGGGTGGGCGGCATGGGCGGGGGTGGCGGGACGGGGGCCCGGTACGGCTGTTGAGGCTGCATGTACACGACCGTAGTGGGTCGTCAAGAACGCCTTCACTGGCGGGTCGTCGGCAGGGGGTGAGCGGGAACTCCGGCCCGTCGAACGCCGCCCGGTGACCAGCACCAGCGACCCCGCGTACTGCGCCGGCGCTGCCTCGATCGTCGTAGCGCTTGGTGACGTCGGTGACGACGAACTGGGCGGCGGGGGCGGTGGCTGGGAACAAGGGCGCTTCCTTCGGCGGACGGCAAGAGATGGAGACGAGACGGTTCGTTTCGATGAGGGAGTAGTGCGTGGGCCCCACCCTGGCAAGACGTTGCGTCTCGCGAGATGTTTCAGGGGGTGGGCGGAGGCGGGCCCGCCGCCCCCGGCAGGCGGATCACCGCGCGGGTGCCGCCGCCGGCGGCCGGTCCCAGGGCGACGTCGCCCCCCGCCTGCCGGACCGTACGCGCCACGATCGACAGCCCCAGCCCCGAACCGGGCAGCGCCCGCGCCGAGGGCGAGCGCCAGAACCGTTCGAAGACGTGCGGCAGTTCCTCCGGCGGGATGCCCGGCCCGTGGTCGCGGACCGTCAGCTCACCGCCGCTCAGGCCCACCTCGACCTCGGCCCCCGGGGGCGAGAACTTCACGGCGTTGTCCAGCACGTTGACCAGCGCCCGCTCCAGCGCGGCCTGGTCGGCCCGTACGTACCAGGGCTCCAGCCGGGCCGTGAACGTCAGCTCCGGGCCGCGCAGCCGTGCGCGGTCGAGGGCCGCCTGCGTGATCTCGTGCAGGGCCACCACCTGCACCTTGCCGCTCGCGCCCACGTCGGGCCGGGACAGCTCCTGGAGGTCGCCGATGAGCGCGGCCAGTTCGGTCATCTGCGCCTTGACAGAGGCGAGCAGCGCCCTGCGGTCGTCGGGCGGGATGGCACGGCCGGTCTCCTCGCTCCTGGCGAGCAGCTCGATGTTGGTGCGCAGCGATGTCAGAGGCGTGCGCAGCTCGTGGCCGGCGTCCGCGATCAGTTGCTGCTGGAGGTCGCGGGAGGACGCCAGCGCCGCGGTCATCGAGTTGAACGACCTGGACAGCCGGGCGATCTCGTCGTCCCCCTCGACCGGGATGCGGACGCTCAGGTCCTCGGTGCGGGCCACATGCTCGACCGCGCCCGTCAGTTCGTCCACCGGACGCAGACCGGTCCTGGCGACCCAGGCACCTGCCGCGCCGGCGCCCAGCACACCGGCGCCGGCGACCAGTGCCAGCACCAGCGTCAGATTGCCGAGCGTGTCGTCGACCTCGCTGAGGGGACGAGCGACGATCACCGCGCCCGCGTAGCCCTCGATGGGATAGGTGAAGACGCGGTACTCGGAGCCGTCGGACGCCGTGGCGTTGTGGAACGAGGAGTCGGACCGGCCGCCGGCGACGTCGATATCGGCGTCGGTCACGTCGACCGACTCGTCACCGAGGACCACGCAGCTGTTCCCCTCGCGGTCCAGCAACTGGATCGTCGACTTGAAGAGGTCGGTGTCGGGACGGGCGGGGGCCGCCTTGCGGCACTGACCCGCGGGGTCGATGAAGGCGAGCACCTGGCGCGGCGCCATCCGGTTGGTGCTGAGCGCGTTGTCGAGCGAGTCGACCAGCGCGCTGCGCACCACCAGCCAGCACACGCTGGCCGCGGCGGCGACGGCCACCGCCACCGCTGTCGCCACCAGCAGCGCCAGACGGGAGCGCAGGGGAAGCGCGCGGAACCTGTTCGTCATTCCGGGCCGCCGGTGCGCAGCGCGTACCCCACGCCGCGCACCGTGTGGACGAGGCGCGGCTCGCCGGCCGCCTCCGTCTTGCGCCGCAGGTACATGACATACACGTCCAGGGAGTTGGAGCTCGGCTCGAAGTCGAAGCCCCATACGGATTTGAGGATCTGCTCACGGGTGAGCACCTGGCGCGGATGTGCCAGGAACAGCTCCAGCAGCGTGAACTCGGTACGGGTCAGCTCGACCCGGCGGGTGCCGCGGGTGACCTCCCGGGTCGCGAGGTCCATCCGCAGGTCGGCGAAGGACAGCACGTCCTCCTCAGCGCCCCCCGGTCCGGCCGTGGCGTACGAACTGCGCCGGAGCAGCGCGCGGATACGGGCGAACAGCTCGTCCAGCTCGAACGGCTTGACCAGGTAGTCGTCCGCGCCGGCGTCGAGGCCGGTGACCCGGTCGCCGACGGTGTCGCGGGCCGTGAGCATCAGGATGGGCACCGTCGATCCGGCGGCCCGCAGCCGGCGGGCCGCGGTCAGACCGTCCATCCGGGGCATCTGGATGTCGAGGACGATCAGGTCGGGTGCGTACGCCTCCGCGCGGGCGAGGGCGTCGATGCCGTCGGCGGCGACTTCGGTGACGTACCCCTCGAACGCGAGCGAGCGCTGGAGCGCCTCACGCACTGCGGGCTCGTCGTCGACGATCAGGATGCGCTCACCTTCAGTCATGGACCAAGCCTCGCACGCGATCAGTTGCCGTCGCCGGAGCGGAGCGCGTCCAGGTCGGCCTTGACGGTGTCGATCGGGATCGCGAAGCCGAGCCCGACGCTGCCCGCGGTGGACCCCGTGGCGGAACTGGGGGAGTACATGGCCGAGTTGATGCCGATGATCTCGCCGTTCATATTGATCAGCGCGCCGCCGGAGTTGCCGGGGTTGAGGGAGGCGTCGGTCTGGATCGCCTTGTAGGTGGTCGTCGAGTCGCCGGTGTCGCCGTTGAACTGCCGCCCGCCGAACTCGAAGGGCCAGCCCTGCCGCGGGTCCTGCTGCTGCGGCTGCTCCTCGTCCTTGGCCACGGTCACGTCCCTGTCGAGCGCGGAGACGATGCCGCTCGTCACCGTGCCGGTCAGGCCCTCCGGCGAGCCGATCGCCACGACCTCGTCGCCGACCTTGACCTTGCCGGAGTCGCCGAGCGAGGCGGCCTTCAGACCGGACGCGCCCCGGAGCTTGATGAGGGCGAGGTCCTTGCCGGGATCGGTGCCGAGGACGTCCGCCTCGTACGTCCTGCCGCTGCTGAGCTGCACCTTGATCGTCGAAGCGCCGGAGATGACGTGGTTGTTGGTGACGATCTCGCCGTCCTCGGTGATGATCACACCGGAGCCGGTGGACTGCCCGGTGTTCGAGTTCGCGCTGATCTCCACGATGCTCGGGGAGACCGCCTGTGCGACGCCGGCGACCGTGCCCTTGCTGCTCTGCGAGACATTCGTGCCGGTCACCGCGCCGGAGCCGACGCTTCCCGTGCCTCCGGTGAGCTCCCCGACGAGGACGGAGGCCCCGCCGCCGAAGGCCGCCGCGACGACGGCCACGGCGGCGAGCAGCGCGACGGGACGCTTCGCCCGGGCACGCGGGGCCGGCACGGGCGCGTAAGTGGCAGCCTGTGCGGGAGGGGGTGTGTGCGGGCCCGGTGTGTGCCCGGCCGTGGCGTCGCCGGGGTGGTAGGGCGGGACCGGCGGGTATCCGCCGCCCGCCTCCTGCGCGAGGGGAGAACCGTACGGCTGCTGGGGGTGGGCATCGTCGCCGCTACGGCGGTAGTGGTCGCTCATGGCATCGACTCTCGTCGGGCCGGATGAGAGCTGTCTGAGACAGCGCTGAGAAGCCCGACAGAACCGTGTATGCCCGATATAAGGTCGCAGGCCGAGCGGTGGGCGGCCGTACCGGTCGACGGCACCGGCACGGCACCTGATGAAGCGGCACCCGGACAGGGGGAGCGTGCCCGGCCTGTGCCGTTCGGCCGCTACGGCTTGCCGCACCCGCAGGAGCGGCGGATCACCAGACCCGAGGGGAACTGCTTGACCCGTTCGCGCCGTGAGCCCGCCAGCCTCAGGCCGTCGTCGAGGACCAGGTCGATCGCCGCGCGGGCCATCGCCGGACGGTCGGAGGAGATCGTCGTGAGGGGCGGGTCCGTCAGGGCCGCCTCCTTGACGTCGTCGAAGCCGGCCACCGCGAGCTCGGACGGCACGTCGATCCGCAGCTCACGGGCGGCCCGCAGGACGCCGAAGGCCTGGTCGTCGGTCGAGCAGAAGATCGCCGGCGGGCGGTCCGGACCGGCGAGCAGCTTCAGCGCGACCTGGTAGGCGTCGTAACGGTTGTACGGGGCCTGGAAGAGCCGCCCCTCCGTCGTGCGGCCGGACTCCTGCATGGCCCGGCGCCAGCCCTCGACGTGGTCGGCGACAGGGTCGCCGACCGACGGGGTCGACTCGACGCCGCCGAGACAGGCGACGTACTCGTGCCCGTGCTCGAGCAGGTGCCGGGTCGCGAGCTGTGCGCCGCCGATGTCGTCCGTGACGACGGCGACGTCGTCGATCGCCTCCGGCCGCTCGTGGAGCAGGACGACCCGTGCGTCCCACGCCTCGATCTCGGCGGCCGCGCGTTCGCTCATGCCCTGGCTGACCAGGATCAGACCGGAGACGCGCATGCCGAGGAAGGCCCGCAGATAGTGGACCTCACGTTCGTCGCGGTAGTCGGAATTGCCGACGAGCACCATTTTCCCGCGCTCGGCGGCGGCCTGTTCGACCGCGTGTGCCATCTCGGCGAAGAAAGGCTGCCGGGCGTCGGGCACGATCATGCCTATGAGGTCGGTGCGCCGGGAGGCCATCGCCTGCGCGACCCGGTCGGGCCGGTACCCCAGCTCCTTGATCGCTGCGAGTACCCGCTCGCGCGTGGCCGGGGCGACCGGCCGGGGTCCGTTGTTGATGACGTAGCTGACGACCGCGGTCGAAGTCCCCGCCAGTCGTGCCACATCGTCCCGCGTCACCTTGGCCACGCGCGAAGTCTACGCGTGGTGACCTACCTCTGGGCAGGGCGTACGGCCGGTTCCTCCACCTCGGCGCCGTCATCCGTCCGGGCTACTGCCTTGGCGGCCTTCGCCTTGGCCTCCTCGGCCGCCCGTTCGACCTTCTCCGGGGCGACGAACCGGTAGCCCACGTTCCGGACGGTGCCGATGAGCGACTCGTGCTCCGGCCCGAGCTTGGCGCGCAGCCGCCGCACATGGACGTCGACCGTGCGCGTACCGCCGAAGTAGTCGTAGCCCCAGACCTCCTGGAGCAGCTGCGCCCGGGTGAAGACCCGGCCGGGGTGCTGCGCGAGGTATTTGAGCAGTTCGAATTCCTTGAAAGTCAGGTCGAGGACCCGGCCCTTCAGCTTTGCGCTGTACGTCGCCTCGTCCACCGACAGATCACCGTTGCGGATCTCCATCGGGGAGTCGTCGGAGGTGATCTGCTGCCGGCCGGTGGCGAGCCGCAGGCGTGCCTCGACCTCGGCCGGTCCGGCCGTGTCCAGCAGCACGTCGTCGATGCCCCAGTCGGCGGTGACGGCCGCGAGGCCGCCCTCCGTCACGACGAGGACGAGCGGACAGCCGGGCCCGGTGGACCGCAGCAGCTGGCACAGCGACCGCACCTGCGGCAGGTCGCGGCGGCCGTCGACGAGGATCACGTCGGCACCGGGTGTGTCGACGAGGGCCGGCCCCTCCGCCGGTGCCACCCTTACGTTGTGCAGGAGCAGTCCGAGGGCGGGGAGCACCTCCGTCGACGGCTGGAGGGCATTGGTCAGGAGCAGCAGGGAGCTCATCGCGTCCCACCTGCCCTGATCGTCGTGCTTTCGGCGTGCTGGGGTCGCTCGTCGGTTCGCTCGTCCATGACGTCGGTTCCTCCTCGGTCCCTGCGAGGACGTGCACTGCTTCGTACGCGGCTCTCTCGCGCCTGAGCGCCTTTGTGAGGCTTTGTTCACCAGCCTGTAACAATGGCCGGAAAACACAAAAGGATCCGGGGGCTGCATTGCCCGGATCCTCTCGCAGCAGAATAGCCCACATGAGTTCTGGGCGAGAGGGCCGATTTCACACTGTGGACGTGTCAAGGATCTCTCAGCGCCCTCGGGGCGCCACCCTCCTGACATCCGACGGTGTCCGGATCGAAGCCCGCTACAAGCCCTGTGCGAGCGGACCGACCGACACCGTCGTCGTCGTCGCGCACGGTTTCACCGGCTCGGTCGACCGGCCCGCAGTGCGCCGCGCGGCACGGACCTTCTCCCTTTACGCAGGGGTGGTGACCTTCTCCTTCCGCGGCCACGGCCGCTCCGGCGGGCGTTCCACCGTCGGCGACCGCGAGGTGCTGGATCTGGCCGCCGCCGTGGAGTGGGCCCGGTCGCTCGGGCACACCCGGGTGGTGACCGTCGGCTTCTCCATGGGCGGTTCGGTGGTGCTGCGGCACGCGGCGCTGTACGGCACCCGGATGCACGAGGGGCGCACGGAAGCACGCACGGACGCGGTGGTCTCGGTGAGCGCCCCCGCCCGCTGGTACTACCGCGGTACGGCGCCGATGCGGCGGCTGCACTGGGTGGTCACGCGTCCTGCCGGCCGGATCGTCGGGCGGTACGGGTTCCGCACCCGTATCCACCACCGGGAGTGGGACCCGGTGCCGCTCTCCCCGGCCGAGTCCGTGCCGCTGATCGCGCCGACGCCGCTGCTCGTCGTGCACGGCGACCGCGACCCGTACTTCCCGCTCGACCACCCCCGGATGCTGGCCGCAGCGGCGGAGGGGACGGCCGAGCTGTGGATAGAGCCGGGCATGGGGCACGCGGAGAACGCGGCGGACGAGGCGCTGCTGCGCCGCCTGGGGGAATGGCTCACCGGCCGATAGCCCATCATGGTGAGCGGCGCGCACGGAGACGAAAGGAGTGCCGCTATGGCAGCGGGAACGATCCGCTACTGGGCCGCGGCCAAGGCGGCGGCCGGCATCGCCGAGGAGCCATACGCGGCGGATACGCTCGCGGAGGCCTTGGAGGCGGTACGGGTCAGGCACCCCGGGGAGCTGACGCGCGTCCTGCTGCGCTGCTCGTTCCTCGTCGACGGTGACCCCGTCGGGACCCGCAGTCATGAGACCGTACGGCTTGCCGAGGGCGGCACGGTCGAGGTGCTCCCGCCGTTCGCAGGAGGGTGAACCGCACAGCATGAGCAGCGACCAGCAGCATCCGCACGGACAGCAGCCGGCGGGGTACGACGACGCGTACGGGCAGCAGCAGCCGGCGGGGTACGACGACGCGTACGGGCAGCAGCAGCCGGCGGGGTACGACGACGCGTACGGGCAGCAGCAGCCGGCGGGTCATGGCGACCCGTACGGGCAGCAGCAGCCGTACCGGGACCCGGGCGAGACGCAGACCTGGCAGGGCGAGACCTGGGACACCCAGTACCAGCCGGTCGTCCAGCCCGGCGCGTACCCACCCGCCGGGGCCGACGGTGCCTGGGCCGGGCCCCGGCCCGAGCCGCAGCAGCAGGCGTCCGCTCCGGGGGCGGCCGACACGGCGTACCTGCCGCCGGTGCCCGCCGCCGCGGGTCTGCCGCTGCCGCCGGAGGTGCCCGTCCCGCACGCCACCGCCCACGCTTCGGCCGCGTACCCGAGCGCGCCCGCCCCCCTGGCGGAGCCGGTGTCCGAGGCCCCGGGTGGATACAGTCCGCCCACGGTCGGCGGCAATGCCAGGATCACGGACGCCCAGCGCGCCCGCGCCGAGGGGCGTTCGCCGATCATCGCGCCGGGCATGCAGCCCGCCGGCCTCACCGCCGTGCTCGCGCTGCTGCTCGCCGGCGGCGCGGCCGTCGGCCCGTACGCCCTGCTCGTGCCGCTGGTGCTGCTCCAGGCCGTCACCGCGGCCGGATGGTTCCGCCTGAACGGCATGTGGCCGGCCAGGCAGGGCATCGCACTCGCGTTCCTCGGCGGTCTCGCGGCCGACGCCGCGCTCCTCGCCTCCGGCGACGGGAACGCGCCCGCCGCGATCATCGGCACCCTCGGTGTGTGGGTACTGCTGACGCTCGTGCTGCAACTGCGCAGTCACGCGGGGGCCGACGAGAGGATGTACGGCCTCATGGCGACGGTCGCCTCGGCGGCGTTCGCCGTCCTGGCCGCCGGGCATCTCGCCGCCGACGGCGACGCGGTGGTGGTCGGCGCGATCGCCGTCGCCGCCGCCACGACCGTCCGTGCGCTGCCGTTGGGCGCAGTGGTCTCCGTCGTGCTGTCCCTCGCGGCGGCCGCGGGCGCCGGCATCGCGGCCGGCGGCCTCATCGGCATGGGTTCCGGGAGTGCGCTGCTCGGTCTGGCCGCGGGCGGATGCGCCCTGATCGGTCTGCGGGTGGCGAGCTACGACTACCCCTCCCGTTTCGTCCACATGACCGCCGGTGTGGCGCTTCCGCTGACCGCGGCGGCCCCCGCCGTCTACCTGATCGGGCGCGCGCTCGCATAGCCGCCCGCACAGAGGGCAGGTTCGGAACCATCGGCGGCCGCCGGACGTCGATCACTGCGCAGGCGTCGTCCCGACCGGCTCGGGCTCAACCGGCGTCCGTGGCCGGACAGGGTGGGGGACACCGAACACATGCGTGCACTGCGAATACTGATCGTCATCGCCGTCGTCCTCGGCGGCCTGTTCGTCGCCGCGGACCGGATCGCGCTCAACATGGCCGAGTCGGAGGCGGCGGAGAGGATCAGGCTCCAGGAGGGGACGGCCGACTCGACTGCCGTGTCCATCAAGGGCTTTCCCTTCCTGACGCAGGCGATGGACAGCGAGTTCGACGAGGTCGAGATCAAGCTCGACGGGATCCGGACCAGTGCGGCGGGCCGTCCGGTGCGGATCGAGGAGATGACCGCCGACCTGTTCGACGTCCGGGTCGCCGAGGGGTATTCGAGCGCCACGGCCGCCCGCGCCGAGGGCACCGCCCGCGTCAGCTACGAGGACCTCACGGAGGCCGCCGACGACGGTGTCACCGTCGCGTACGGCGAGAACGGCAAGGTGAAGGTCACCGGCTCGGTGACGCTGCCGCTGTTCGGGAAGATCACGCGCAGCGTCGTTTCCACGGTGAGCATCGTCGACGGGGACACGATCAGGGTGCGCGCCGACAAGGTCCCGGGTGAGGGCATTCCCGGGCTCGAGGGCCAGATCCGCAAGAAGACGGACTTCGACCGGAAGCTGGGCGGGCTGCCGGCGGGGCTGAAGCTCCAGAAGGTCGAGACCGGGCCGGACGGTGTCGTGATCACGGTCACCGGCAGGGACGTCCGGCTCGCGGGCTGAGCCGGAAGGCCTGAGCCGAGCCGGAAGGCCTGAGCCGAGCCGGAAGCGCCGGTCCCGGCCGCGTCCGGCCGGGGCGCGGCGGAGCGGGCGTCGTCGCGCCGGACCGGGGACGTGACCGGACAAGGGTCGCGCCGAATGGTGAGACGGCTGTGTCCGCTGTGCAGATACCGGTGGGACCCTGCTCGCCTCCCGGACGCTCCCGACTGCTCGGGGCGCGACACTCGTACCAGATAGTGGACGATCGCGTCTCAACATACGACACGCCGGTGACATGGCCACCGACTCGTCCCTACGATCGGTCCCATGAAGCAGCGACAGGCGGATCTCACGAAGCGGCGGGCAGTAGACCTGTGCCGCGTCGCCGCCATGCTCTGTCGCACCGTCTGAGCGGGAGCACTGCCCCGTATCCCCAGGCCCTTCGACCTCCATGTCAGGGCCGCCCCGTGCTGATCGACGCTCTTTCGCGTACCCGCACACCTCTCGCGCACCACCGCCGCACACTGCCCCGGAGGAGAACAACCATGAGCCGCAGCGACGTCCTTGTAGACGCCGACTGGGTCGAGGCCCACCTCGACGACCCGAAGGTCGTCATCGTCGAGGTCGACGAGGACACCTCGGCCTACGACAAGAACCACATCAGGAACGCGATCCGGATCGACTGGACCAAGGACCTTCAGGACCCGGTCCGCCGTGACTTCATCGACCAGGAGGGCTTCGAGAAGCTCCTGTCGGCGAAGGGCATCGCGAACGACTCCACCGTCGTGCTCTACGGCGGCAACAACAACTGGTTCGCCTCCTACGCCTTCTGGTACTTCAAGCTCTACGGCCACGGCGACGTCCGTCTGCTCGACGGCGGCCGCAAGAAGTGGGAGCTCGACTCCCGTGACCTGGTCGCCGAGGTCCCAGCGCGTCCGGCGACCGAGTACAAGGCCAAGGCCCAGGACACCTCCATCCGCGCCTTCCGCGACGACGTCGTGGCCGCGATCGGCAACCAGAACCTGGTCGACGTGCGTTCGCCCGACGAGTTCAGCGGCAAGCTGCTCGCCCCGGCGCACCTCCCGCAGGAGCAGTCGCAGCGTCCCGGCCACGTGCCCAGCGCCCGCAACATCCCGTGGTCGAAGAACGCCAACGACGACGGCACCTTCAAGTCCGACGAGGAGCTCAAGGCCCTCTACGAGGACGAGCAGGTCGACCTGTCGAAGGACACCATCGCGTACTGCCGCATCGGCGAGCGCTCCGCGCTGACCTGGTTCGTGCTGCACGAGCTGCTCGGCCAGGAGAACGTCAAGAACTACGACGGCTCGTGGACCGAGTACGGCTCCCTCGTCGGCGTGCCGATCGAGCTCGGCGCCAACAAGTAATCCGCCCCGACCTTTTCTGGAGAACAGCATGTGTGGAGCGCAGGCCGGCGGCCCCGACGCCTCGACGATCAAGCCCGGTGAGACCACGATCCAGGGTCAGGTGACCCGCGACGGCGAGCCGGTGACGGGCTACGTCCGTCTTCTGGACTCGACCGGCGAGTTCACCGCCGAGGTCCCGACCTCGGCGACCGGACAGTTCCGCTTCTACGCGGCCGAGGGCACGTGGACCGTGCGCGCGCTCGTGCCCGGCGGCACGGCGGACCGTACGGTCGTCGCCCAGACGGGGGGCCTCTCCGAGGTCGCCATCGCCGTCTGAGCCACTGACAGGCCGAAGGGCCGCACCTCCTGGGGGTTGGACGCTACCGGGACCGAGGTGCGGCCCTTCGGTCGTACGCTGGAGGTATGTACGCCAGGCGTCGGCACGTCTACTTCCTGCTGATGGGCGGCTGCCTGTTCCTCTTCGTCGCCGCCTGGGCCGTGGTGCGGCTGTGGTCCGTGCCCGCGGCGGTGGGCATGTGCGTCGTCGCCATGGTCATCCCGCCGGTCGCCGCCGTGATCGCCAACCGGCGCGGCCCGGAAGACCGCTGGTGGGACGACCCTTCGGGCGACCCGAAGTCCGACGAGTGGTGGGACGAGCTCGACGGCAGGCGCCGGCCGCACCCATAGGCGGGGCCGGCGTGAAGCGGCGTGCGGTCAGTAGACCAGGGCCTGCACACCCTCCGGCATGATCTCGCTGACGAACACCTGCGCGCCCGCGATCCGCACGCCCTCGAGCGTGTCCTTCTCAGTGATGTCCCGCCGTGCCGCGCACTGGGTGCACAGCGTGATCTTCCCGTTCGCCTGGATGGACTCGATCAGCTCGGGCAGCGGCGCGGCATGCGGCAGCTCGAACTCGGCCGCCCGCCCCGGCAGCGCGAACCAGGAGGACTCCCCGGTCAGCCAGAGCGAGACCTCCACCCCGCTGGCTGCGGCCACGGCCGCGACCGTGAAGGCCTGGGAGCAGCGCTCGGGTGCGTCGGCACCTGCGGTCACCTTGATCACGAGCTTGTTCGCCATATGCCGAACTGTAATGCGCGGCCCTGCGACGCAGCTGCCCGGCTGACGCGGACCTCACAGAACGGGCAGGGCCCCCGCCCACTAAGCTGGGGCCCGGCCCGCTTTCGCCTCCACGCTCATTCGAGGAGCACCCCGTGATCGTTTTCTTCGAAGCTCTGCTGGTTCTGGTCTGTGTCGGCGTCCTCGCCTTCGCCGGTCTGACCGTGAAGAAGCTGTACCAGGGCCAGCGGTAGTCACCCGTACCCTCGGGACCCGTACCACTCGACACCCTAGAGATCGACAGAGCTGCTCATGATCGAGATCCCGTCCGACCTGAACCCGGACCTCGTCCCCCTCGCGTTCCTGCTGGGCACGTGGGAGGGCGCGGGCGTCGCCGACTTCCCCGGCGCCGAGAAGTGCAACTTCGGCCAGTCAGTGACCTTCAGCCACGACGGCCGGGACTTCATCGAGTACGTCTCGCACTCCTGGGTCCTCGACACCGAGGGCAACAAGGTCAAGCCGCTGGAGAGCGAGTCCGGGTACTGGCGCATCGACAAGGAGCGCAAGGTCGAGGTCGTCATGGTCCGTGACCAGGGCATCGTGGAGATCTGGTACGGCGAGCTCGCCCACCAGAAGCCGCAGATCGACCTGGCGACGGACGCCGTCGCACGCACCGCGGCCTCCGGCCCGTACAGCGGCGGCAAGCGGCTGTACGGCTACGTGAAGAGCGACCTGATGTGGGTGGGTGAGAAGGCCACCCCCGAGGTGTCGCTGCGCCCGTACATGTCGGCGCACCTGAAGAAGGTCGTCACCCCCGAGCAGGTCGAGTCGTGGGCAAAGGACCTCGGTGACCTGCCCGACGACGGCATCGCCTTCTTCAAGTAGGGCTCTTTCTCGGACGCGGCACCGCGCCGGCAGGACATCCTCTTCGCACCGGACGGCCGCCGGACGCTGCGCGCTGCCTACACTGGGGGCGTGGTGAGCACCGACTGGAAGAGCGATCTGCGGCAGCGCGGCTACCGGCTGACTCCGCAGCGCCAGCTTGTCCTCGAGGCCGTCGACTCCCTCGAGCACGCCACGCCGGACGAGATCCTCGGCGAGGTGCGCAAGACCGCGTCCGGAGTGAACATCTCCACGGTGTACCGGACGCTGGAGCTGCTCGAGGAGCTGGGCCTCGTCTCGCACGCCCACCTCGGGCACGGCGCGCCCACCTACCACCTCGCCGACCGGCACCACCACCTCCATCTGGTGTGCCGGGACTGCACGGAGGTGATCGAGGCGGATGTCTCGGTCGCCGCGGAGTTCACCGCCAAGCTGCGTGAGACGTTCGGCTTCGAGACGGACATGAAGCACTTCGCCATCTTCGGGCGCTGTAAGGACTGCACGGCGAAGGCCGCGGGAGCCGAGTCGTAGGCTGGGGCCATGTCATCGACCAGCCCACTGTTGTCCCTGCCCGGTGCGGTCCCCGCCGAGGGGCGCGACGAAGGGGTCGCCGCGCACTACGGCGACCTGTTCCGTGAGCAGCGTTCCCTCGCCGACGGCAAGGGCTTCGTCGACCTGTCGCACCGAGGGGTCGTCACCGTCACCGGCGAGGAACGGCTGAGCTGGCTGCATCTGCTGCTCACCCAGCACGTGAGCGAGCTGTCCCCCGGGCAGGCCACGGAGGCGCTGATCCTCTCCGCGCACGGTCACATCGAGCACGCCCTGTATCTGGTGGACGACGGCGAGACGGTCTGGGCGCACGTCGAACCGGGCACGCGTGAGGCGCTCATCGCCTACCTGGAGTCGATGAAGTTCTTCTACAAGGCCGAAGTCGCCGACCGTACCGACGCATTCGCGGTCGTCCACCTGCCGGCGGGGTCCATCGCCGAGGTGCCCGAAGGCGTCGTCGTGCGGGAGACGGCGCACGGCCGCGACCTGTTCCTGCCGCGCGCCGACCTCGAGGCGTTCGCCGGGGAGGCCGGGCCGGCCGTGGGAATCCTCGCGTACGAGGCACTGCGGGTGGAGAGCCGTCGTCCGCGTCTCGGGTTCGAGACCGACCACCGTACGATCCCGCACGAACTGGGCTGGATCGGCAGCGCCGTGCACCTCCAGAAGGGCTGCTACCGCGGGCAGGAAACGGTCGCGCGTGTCCACAATTTGGGGAAGCCGCCGCGCCGCCTGGTCTTCCTCCACCTGGACGGCAGCGAGGTGCACCTGCCCCCGCCCGGTACCCCGGTCCGCCTCGCCTCAGACGGGGCCGAGGGCCGCCAGCTCGGCTTTGTGACGACGTCCGCCCGCCACTACGAGCTGGGGCCGATCGCGCTGGCGCTGGTGAAGCGGAACGTGCCGGTGGACGCCGAGCTGCTGGCCGGCGACACGGCGGCCGCGCAGGAGACGGTCGTCGAGCCGTAGCGCCGACGACCGCCGCCAGGGCCGGTCCGAACGAGAGGACCTAGACCTCGATCAGCACGGTGAACGGGCCGTCGTTGGTGAGCGAGACCCGCATCTTCGCTCCGAACCGGCCCGTTTCCACGTGCGCGCCGAGCGCCCGCAGCTGAGCCACCACCTCGTCGACGAGCGGCTCGGCCACCGGGCCCGGGGCCGCCGCGTTCCATGTGGGGCGGCGTCCCTTGCGGGCGTCCCCGTAGAGGGTGAACTGCGAGACCACCAGCAGGGGGGCGCCCACGTCCGAGCAGGACTTCTCGTCCTCGAGAATACGAACGGACCATAGTTTTCTGGCCAGTTGTGCCGCCTTCTCCGCGGTGTCCGTGTGCGTGACCCCCACCAGCACACACAGCCCTTCGCCGGTGATCTCACCGACGGTCTCCGGTCCCGACTCGCCGGGCACCACGACGCTCGCGCCGTCGACCCTCTGTACCACTGCTCGCATACGGAGCAACCTATCGGGGCCGTCCAAGCCGCCATTCAGGGCCGAACGGGTGCGATGCGCCTGCAAGGGGACGTATCGGAGTGGCACCATGCACGAAGGCGGTGCAACCCCTCGGCCCTCCGGGCCCGGGAAGGACCATGCACCGGTCGAGGGGACGGACACACGCACATGAGCACTTCTGGCGCCGGGCAGTCGCTCGGTCCCGTACCGATCCGGCCGTACTCCGCTTCCGCGGTCCGCCCGCCGCGGCAGCGCAGTGGCGCCGAACTGCCCGCGCACCCGGTGCACGACCTCACCGCGCTGCGCCTGACCGAGCTGCGTACCCTGCGCCGGGACTCGCAGCGCGACGAGGCCGATCTCAGCTATGTGCGGCGGCTGGTCCAGGGCCGTATCGACATCCTCCGGGCCGAGCTGGCCCGCCGTAAGGACCCGGGCACGGCAGGCGCACCGGGGGCACCGGTGGTGGACCGGCTGGTCGTGGACCGGCTGTCGGAGATCCTCGCCGACCCGCCGTCGACACGCGGGTCCTCCGCCCGCCACGTGACGCTCTCCACACCGCGCGGCGAGGAGTACCGGCGGCTCGCCTCCGAGATGCTCGACGAGGTCCAGCTCTCCGACCTCGACGCCCGCACCGACGAGGAGTTGCACACGGCGATGGGCCGGCTGCTGGGCTACGAGCAGCAGGTCTCGCACCGCCGCCGGCTGTTCCAGCGGACGGCCGACGATTGCAGCGCCGAGATCGCCCGCAGGTACCGTGAAGGCGAAGCACAAGTAGACGACCTGCTCACGTGAAGCGATCCTTCCGGTGGGCGGATCCCCTGCTCCGGAAGGCCGCCGATGTCCTCCTCGCCCTCCTCCGGCCACGCCGCCGCCATGGCCCCGGTCCTCGCCGAGGTGGTGCGTTCCGGCTTCGTGGAGGGCCGGCACAGGGGATCGCTCGTCGTCCTGGCCGCGGACGGCAGCGTGGAACTGGCGCTCGGTGACCCGTCGCTGCCCGTCTTCCCGCGCTCGTCCAACAAGCCGATGCAGGCCGCGGCCGTGCTGCGGGCCGGGCTGGACATCGACGGGGAGCGCCTGGCGCTCGCCGCGGCCAGCCACTCGGGCGAGCCCTTCCACCTGGAGCTCGT
Organism: Streptomyces sp. WAC00040; assembly: GCF_056835925.1. Lineage (NCBI taxonomy): Bacteria > Bacillati > Actinomycetota > Actinomycetes > Kitasatosporales > Streptomycetaceae > Streptomyces > Streptomyces sp. WAC00040. The sequence goes on along the minus strand of NZ_JAKQZE010000001.1, from coordinate 1,401,512 downwards.
ACGCAAGATGCTCGCCGGCCACGGGCTGACCGCCGACGAGCTGCTGGCCCCGGCGGACCTGCCGCTCGACCCGGTGGAGGCCGAGGCGTACCTCGCGTCGGGGCAGGTGCGCGACAAGGTCGCCATGAACTGCTCCGGCAAGCACGCCGCCATGCTCGCGGTCTGCGCCGTGAACGGCTGGGACCGCAAGGGCTACCTGGACGCCGCTCACCCCCTTCAGCAGCTGGTCCGCACGGTGGTCGAGGACGCGGCGGGCGAACCGGTCGGCGCCGTCGGCACGGACGGTTGCGGCGCACCGCTGATGGCCGTCTCCCTGACCGGCCTGGCCCGCGCCTTCCGGCACTTCGTGCTCGCCGCGCCCGGTACTGCAGAGCGCCGTGTCGCTGACGCGATGCGCGCCCACCCGGAGTACGTCGCCGGTACCCGCCGGGCCGACACCTGGCTGATGCGCGAGGTGCCCGGCACGCTCTCCAAGATGGGTGCGGAGGCGGTGCAGGCGGTGGCGCTGGCGGACGGCCGGGCACTGGCGTTCAAGATCGACGACGGCTCCACCCGGGCGCTGGGGCCGGTGCTGGCGCGGACGCTCACTCTCATGGGTGTGGACTCGCCGGTGGTGGCCCGGATCGGGCACCTGCCGCTGCTCGGCGGGGGCGTCGAGGTCGGGTCGGTGCGGGCGGCGTTCTGATGCCCGGTGCGGTGGAAATCCGGATGCGGTGGCTTCATCCGCCCGCCTAGCGTGACGTGCATGACTGTCGAGACGCGCCTGATCGCCGAGTCCGAGTACCCCGACTGGCTCAGGGCGCTGGCCACGGGCTTCCTCCGGCCGCCGGTGGTCACCGACGAGGAAGTGGCCGACCGCCGGGCGGTCACGGATCTCGGCCGGGTCAGGGGTGCGTTCGACGGCGGCCGGTGCGTGGCGACGTACCGTTCCTTCGCCCAGCGGCTCACCACGGTCGGCGGCGCGCGGCTCGCGGCGAGCGCCGTGTCCAACGTCACGGTCTCCCCGACGCACCGCCGCCGGGGCCTGCTCAGCCGGATGATCGACGCCGATCTCGCCGAGGCCAAGGAGCGTGGCGACAGCGTCTCGACGCTGATCGCCGCCGAGTACCCGATCTACGGCCGGTACGGCTACGGCCCGGCCACCACCACTGCCGAGTGGTCCGTGGACGTGCCCCGCGCCGGCCTCGACCCGCGGTCCGCGGGACCGGACGACGGCGGCCGAATCGACCTGGTCGACGGTGACGACGTACGCAAGCTCGGGCCGGAGCTCCATCAGCGGCTGGCGGCCACGCAGCACGGCGTCGTCGACCGCGACGAGCGCTGGTGGCAGGTGAACACCGGCCGGGCGCAGCTTCCCGCGCATCCGTGGACGGAGCCGTTCTACGCCGTGTACCGCTCGCCGGACGGCACGGTCGAGGGGCTGCTGACATACTCGGCGGACGACAAGTGGGGCGACGGCAAGCAGCCGCTCAACACGGCCGCCGTGCGCGACATGATCGCGTTGACCCCGTCCGCGGAGCGCGCCCTGTGGCGCTTCGTCTGCTCGGTCGACTGGATCACCACGGTCCGCTCCGGCCGACGTGCCCCGGACGACCTGCTGCCCCACCTGCTGCCCGACCCGCGTGCGGCGCGGATCGTCACGCAGGCGGACTTCCTGTGGCTGCGGCTCCTGGACGTCCCGGCCGTGCTGACGGCGCGGACGTATCAGGGCTCAAAGGCCTTGGTGCTCGACGTGCGGGACGACTCGGCGCTGGCGTCCGGCCGCTTCCGGCTGGACGCGTCGCCGTCGGGCGCGTCCTGCACGCCCTCTTCGCAGTCGCCGGACCTGACCCTGGACGTACGGGAGCTGGCCGTGCTCTGCCTGGGTGACGAGTCCGCGACCCGTCTTACGGCCCTCGGCCGCATCGACGAGCACACCGCGGGTGCGGTCGCGCGGGCGGACCTGCTGTTCCGTACGGGTCGCCGGCCCTGGTGCCCCGACGTGTTCTGAGGCCGGGCGGGCGGTGGCCTGCGCCCTCGCGGTCATGCCCCGGCGGTCGGCGCGGGGCCGGGACGAGGAAGCCGCCGATGGTGGCGCAGGTCGTGCTCTCCGACCCGGGGCCGGCCCTTCACAGGCCGGACCGGCCGCGGACGCCGTCCGACGGCTGATCAGCCCTCGGACACGAGCGCCCGTCAGGGCCCTGTGCCGACTGCCGGAGCGATCAGCAGGAAGCCGCCGATACCGGCGCAGGCCGCGTTCTCCGCCTTGATGCCGACCGCGAGCAGGGCGAGCCCCAGGGCGGCGACGAAGCCGTACCGCAGTTGCACGTACTGCTCGGCGAGGAGGGTGATGAGAGGCATGGGGATCACTCCTTCGAGGGAGAGGCACCGGGCTCGCACTCCGTTGTGCTGCGGGGCTTACAACTGGACCGAGCATTGGGTCAACTGCCGTACAAATTGGTCTGGTTGACCTGTCTGAGTGATGCCCCCTGGGGGCATGGTCGCAAACTTGTCTGGTTGCTTGCTTCTTGCCGGGTCGGTGCGAGGCATCTCTCCTTGGCTGTACGTCAGTTGTAAGGTTGCGGCGTGACGAGTCATGGATCTGTCCCGCGAGACCACACGCACAGGTATCTGTCGGTCGCCGATGCACTGCGCAGGGAGATCAACGACGGGACGCGCCGGCCGGGCGACCGTCTGCCCACCCAGAACGAGCTGGTCTCCCGGTTCGGTGTGTCCCGGGCGACGGTGAACCGCGCCATCGAAGTCCTCAGGGAGCAGAGGCTCATCGAGTCACGGCAGGGCAGTGGGACGTTCGTGAGCCGGAGCGAGCGCAGCATTCCGGCGCAGACCGGCGCGGGCGACGGCGAGGACGTGTGGGCGGTCGTGTCCGAGCGTGTCCCGCCGGTGGTGCTCGCGCCCTACTTGGAAGAGGCGTTCGAGGCCACGGAGGTCACCCTCGATGTCTTCTCGATGACCACGGAGACCCTCGCGGCCAGGGTGTCCGCCCAGAAGACCCGCATCATGGACGGCGAGATCCGCCCGCCACGCAGCATCAGCGCCCGGCTGATGCTCCCGGACACCGACTCTCCCGTCCTGGCGATCCCACGGCTGAAGGACGGGCGGGACGATCCCCGCGTGCGGCGCCGGCTGCGAGGCATTCTCCAGGCGCACGCGTCCATGCTCAGCCAGTCTCTGTACGAGCTGCGCGACCGCGGACTGGTCTCCGAGGTCTCGGTCGAGGTCCGGCTGGTCCCGTTCGCGCCGCAGCTCAAGCTGTACATCCTCAACCGCCGGCTGGCGCTCCAGGGTTTCTACCCGCCGGAGCTGGGGACGATCACCGTCCCTCCGGACGGTGAGGAGGTGACGATCCTGGACGCGTACGGCACCGGGGCGACCCTGTTCCCCTTCCGTGCCGCCGCCGACTCCACACCCGAGCAGGTCGGCATCGTGCGGGCGTTCCAGTACCTCTTCGATTCGATGTGGAAGCACCAGGCCAAAGAGGCGGATTTCTGACCGTGCCATCTGTCACCACATCCGTGGCGGTCCCGGACGCGATGCGGGAGATGCTCTCCCGGGCCCGGTGCATCGTGTTCGACCTGGACGGCCCGATCGCGCGGGTCTTCGCCGGAGAGCCCGCGGCCGTCATCGCCCGCGAGCTGTGGGAGATCGCCGAACGCGACGGCTGCCTGGTCGAGGAACTGCGCGGCTGCTCCGACCCGATCGCCCTCCTGTACGGGCACACCGAGCGGATGCGCAGGAACAACGGCGACGGCGGCTGGGCGGAGGCCGTCGCGAAGATGCACGACCAACTCGACGCCTATGAGCGCAAGGCCGCCGAGTCGGCGACGCCCACGCCCGGCGCCGCCGCCTTCATCGAGGCGTGCCACGCATCCGGAAGGACCCTCTCCATCGCGACGAACAACCACGTGGACGCCGCGACACGGATCCTGGCGCGCATGTCCGTGCGCCACTGCTTCGAGGGCCCGGTGGTCGGCCGGGGCCGGAACGCGCTGCTGATGAAACCCCACCCGGCGCCGCTCAGGGAGGCCATGCTGCGCGGAGTCGCCGTGGACCGGCACCTGATGATCGGCGACACCGGTACGGACTTCCGGGCCGCCAGGGAAGTGGGGATGCCGTTCTACGGGTACCACCGGTCCGAGAGGGGAAGGCGACGGCTGCGGGAGGCCGGTGTGCCGCTGATCGCTTCCGGGATGGCGGAGTTCCTTCCGTTCGTCTGAGGCGGTCGCGGCCGAAGACCCACGGCGGCGCGGCGGTTGTACCGTGCCTGTGGAGGAGGACCGCACCACCCAGGGGAGGTCCGTGAACGAGGAGGCGGCCGCATTCACACGGGGGCAGCGAGCATGACGGCCGAGCCTTCGGCGAGGGTGTGGCAGCAGGCCGTGCGGCTCAGCGCCGGCGAGGCGTTGATCGAAGGGCCGCTCAAGGGGTACCACCACGAGACCTACGCCTTCCCGCTGCCCCACCCGGCGGGCGGCGCCGGGACGGTCCGGTGGAAGTGCCGGGAGCCCCGCGAGGGGATCCTCCGCTTCGACCGGCGCTCCTTCCCCTCGGAAGGGGCGCTGGTCCGCGCTCTGGCCGGTCATGTCTCCAGCGTCCCGGAAATCATCGTGGTCGACGACATCGGACTCCAGCGGTTCATCGAGGGCTCGACGCTCGCCCTGCACGGGCGTCCGGGCACCGCTGTCGAGGAGGCTCATGTCGCCCAGATCGAGCGGCTGTTCCGCGAGCTCGCGGCCTTTCCCACGGCCGCGCTGCCGCCGGAGGAACCGGCCGACGCGCCGGGAGGCGCCACTGACGGGGACTGCGGCGCGTTCGCCGAAGGGCTGATCCGCTTCACTGAGGAGCGCGTCCACCAGGCGCACCGGCCCGTGTACGGGCGGCTGTTCCAGGAGCTCGGCGTGCCCGAGGAAGGGCTGCTGCGACTCGTGGAGCGGACGCGCTCCTTCAGCAGACGTCCCTTCTGCCTCCTGCACGGGGACCTGCACCGGGAGAACTTCATCGTCGACGGCGACGGCCGGCTGTGGACGATCGACTGGGAACTGGCCATGTTCGGCGACCCGCTGTACGACCTCGCCACCCATCTGCACCTGATGGGATATCCGGCGGAGCAGGAGGCGGCGGTGGCGCGCCGCTGGCGGGACGCGGTCGAGGAGGCGCGGCCGGGCAGCTCGCGCGGATGGCGCAAGGACTTGCCGCATCTGCTGCGCTACAAGCGGGCCCAGTCGGTCTACACCGACGTCATCCGCGCGGCCCTCGGCCTGGCCCGGGGGGACATCGACTGGCGTGCCCTCCAGGCGACTTCGCACAAGCTGCGGACGGTCCTCGCCCGGGGGCGTTCCGCGCTGGGCTCGGGGCCGCCGCCGGACGTGCCCCGCATCATGACCGCCCTGGTGTCGTTCAGCGTGTCCGCGCCTTGAACAGCACCCCCGACAGTGCGACCGCCACCGCCAGGATCACCCCGCACCAGGCCAGCGCCGTCCACGGTGCCGTGCCGACCGGCTCGTCGTGCAGGAGGCCGCGGAGGGACTCGATCAGCGGCGTGACCGGCTGGTGGTCGGCGAAGCCGTGGAGCCAGGACGGCATGGTCTCCACGGGGACGAACGCGCTGCTCGGATAGGGCAGGAACATCATGAAGAAGGTGAAGCCGGACGCCGCTTCCGGTGTCCTCGCCATGAGGCCGACCGCCGCGGACAGCCAGGAGAGCGCCACCAGGAAGGCCAGCAGGATGCCGGCCGCGGCCGGCCAGCCGGCGGCGGAGGCCGACGGGCGGAAACCGATGGCGAGGCCGACGGCGAGGACGAGCGCGGTCGAGAAGACGTTGCGCACGGTGCTCGCCACGACATGACCGGCCAGGATCGACGTGCCGCCGACGTCCAGGGACCGGAAGCGGTCGATGATGCCGCCCTTCATGTCCTCGCTCACCCGGACCGCCGTGCCGGACGAGCCGAAGGCGGAGCAGAGCACGAGGATGCCCGGGACGACGTAGTTGACGTACTCCGTACCGGTGTTGATCGCTCCGCCGAAGAAGTAGACGAAGACGAGCATCAGCATGACCGGCAGCACCATCGAGGTGATGACGGCGTCGACGTCGCGGCGGCTGAGGCGCACGCAGCGGCCGGTCATGGTCAGGGCGGGGGTGAGCAGGCGCCCGGCGGCCGACGTCTCAGGCATGGGTGGCCTCCTGCCGGGAAGCGGCGCCGGTCCGGGTGAGGGACAGGAACACGTCGTCGAGCGTCGTCGTGTGCAGCGAGAAGCGGGAGACGTCCCGCCGCTCCGGGTCGATGTCGTCGAGCAGCGCCCGCACCTCGACGGCGGTGCCGTCGGTGGGCAGGCCGAGCGTGAGCGACTCGGGGGAGCGGTGCACGGCCCGTTGCTCGTGCCGTGCGTAGGCGGCCCGGTCGGTGAACACGACGTCAAGGCGGTGGCCGCCGACCTCCGCCTTGAGCTGCGCGGCGGTGCCTTCCGCCACCATGCGGCCCGTGTCCATGACGGCGACGCGGTCGGCGAGCCGGTCGGCCTCCTCCAGGTACTGGGTGGTCAGGAAGACCGTGGTGCCGCGGCCGGAGAGGTCGCGGACCACCTGCCAGAGCTCCTGGCGGCTGCGCGGGTCGAGGCCGGTCGTCGGCTCGTCCAGGAACACGATCTCCGGGTCGCCGACGAGCCCGGCGGCGAGATCGAGGCGGCGGCGCATGCCGCCGGAGTACGTCGTGGCGAGGCGGCGCCCGGCGGCGGCGAGGTCGAAGCGTTCCAGCAGCTCGGCCGCACGGCGGCGTGACGCCGCGCGGGACAGGCCGCTGAGGCGGGCCATCATGCGCAGGTTCTCCTCGCCGGTCTGCTTCTCGTCGACCGCCGCGAACTGGCCGGTGAGGCTGATGGCCCGGCGTACCCGGCGTCGGTCGGCCGTCACGTCGTGTCCCGCCACCCGGGCACGTCCCGCGTCGGCGGCGGTGAGTGTGGCGAGGATTCGCACGGTCGTCGTCTTGCCCGCCCCGTTCGGCCCGAGCAGCGAGAAGACGCTGCCCCTTTCGACCCGGAGGTCGACGCCGTCGAGCACCGTCACTTTCCCGTAGGCCTTGCGCAGGCCGTGCGCCTCGATCGCCGGTCCTGAGACGGGCGTGACGTGCGGCGGCCGTGGGGTGGCCGTCGGTCTTCCGGTGCTCATCATGACGAGCCCCTTTCTGCGTATGGCATACGCGTTACTGTGTAAGGGTTACGCATTACTAGGATGGGCGTCAAGCGTGAGAGGGCTGCGGGCAGCGGGCGACAGCAGAAGGCGGCGGAGTCGATGGCGGGCAGTGGACGCGGGCGCGCGCCGGACGGTGCGAAGACCGGAACCGGGCTGCCCGCGAGCATCGAGGCGGCGTGGGGCCTGCGGAAACGTCCTGGGAAGGGCCCCAAGCCGGGGATCGGCATCGAGCGGATCGTCGCGGCCGCCGTGGCCGTCGCGTCCTCTGAAGGGCTGCCGGCGGTCTCCATGGGGAGGGTCGCAAAGGAGCTCGGCGTCTCCACGATGTCGCTGTACCGGTACGTCGCCGCGAAGGACGAGCTCTACATCCTGATGCTGGAGGAGGCCGTCGGCCTGCCGCCCGAACCCCCGGCACCCGGGACCGGCTGGCGTGAGGCTTTGGAAGCCTGGGCGTGGGCACAGCGCGAGGTCTTTCACCGCAGTCCGTGGATGCTGCGCATCCCCGTCTCCGGCCCGCCCGCCACTCCCAACTCGGTCGCCTGGTGGGACCGCGGCCTCGCCGCCCTGGCGGACACCGGTCTCGACGAGGGCGAGAAGATCTCGGTGGTCCTGCTGGTCGGCGGTTTCGTGCGCAACGAGGCACTGCTCATGGCCGACCTCGGAGCGGCGATCGCGGCGAGCGGCGAGTCCCCCGACGTGGTCATGCGCCGTTACGCCGACACCCTGGAGCGGTTCGCCGACGCCGAGCGTTACCCGGCGCTCGCCCGCCTGCTGGAGTCGCGGGTGATGTACGAACCGGACAGCCAGGACTTCGAGTTCGTCTTCGGTCTGGAGCGACTGCTGGACGGGGTGGGCGTCCTCGTCGAGAAGCGCCTCGCGGGCGGGGCGCCGTGCGAGGGGGGACCGCGGACATGAGCGGCGCGAGCGGCGGAACGGGCCTGCGCGAGCGCAAGAAGCGCCTCACCTACCGGGCGATCTCCGACGCGGCCGTCGCGCTCTTCCTCGAGCGGGACTTCGACGCGGTCTCCGTCGCCGAGGTGGCGGCCGCGGCGGATGTCTCGAAGCCGACGCTGTTCCGGTACTTCCCCACGAAGGAGGACCTGGCGCTGCACCGGTTCGCCGAGCACGAGGACGAGGCCGCGCGTGTGGTCGCCGGCCGGCCGGCCGGTGTGCCGCCGCTCGAGGCGCTGCACCGCCACGTCCTCGACGGCCTGGCGCGTCGCGACCCGCTCACCGGGCTGAACGACGAGGAGGGCGTGCTCGCCTTCCACCGGCTGCTGTACGGGACGCCGAGCCTGGTGGTGCGGCTCCACGCCTACCGGGTCAGGTCGGAACGGGCGCTGGCGGAGGCGCTGTGCGCCGCGGGTTCGCAGGGCATCGGCGCCCGGCTGGCGGCAGGCCAGATCGTCGCCGTGCTGCGCATCCTCGCGGAGGAGAACTGGCGACGCATCGAGGCGGGGGAACGGGCCGACGACGTCGCACCGGACGCCGTGGCGGCGGCCGATCACGCCTTCGCGCAGCTCAGGGCCGGCCTGGGGTGAATCCCGGGGCGAGAGGCTTCCGCCGCGCCGCCGCGCCGCCGCGTCCGCCGTCCCTTCCCGCCCCGGGCCGCAGGCGGGCGTGTCAGACTTCCGGGATGACCACAGAGACGATCACCGCCTCCGCCGCGGGGAGTTGGCAGCTGGGCGACCTGACGGTCAACCGGATCGGGTTCGGTGCGATGAGGCTGACGGCGGACGCCGCCGGCGCTCCCCTGGACAGGGACAGGGCGGTCACGGTGCTGCGGCGGGCCGTGGAGCTCGGCGTGAACCACATCGACACCGCCGCGTTCTACTTCTCGGCCACCCGGTCCGCCAACGAGCTGATCAACCGGGCCCTGTACCCGTACCCGTCCGACCTCGTGATCACCACCAAGGTGTGGCCGGGCCGTGACCCGTCCGGGAACTGGTGGTGGGCTTCGCCGGAGCAGTTGAGGGGACAGGTCGAGGAGAACCTGCGGCAGCTCGGTCGGGAACACCTGGACGTGGTGAACCTCCGTGTCCCGCCGAGCGGTGAAACCGGCTCGCTGGCGGCCCACTTCGAGGTCCTCGCCGGACTGCGGGACGCCGGCCTGATCCGCCATCTCGGCATCTCCAACGTCAGGCCGCACCATCTCGAGGAGGCCCGCGCCATCGCGCCGGTCGTGTGTGTGCAGAACCCGTACGGGGTGGGCGCGTCGCCGGAGCACAGCGCGTTCCTGGACTCCTGCGGTGAACAGGGCGTGGCGTTCGTGCCGTTCTTCGCGATCGCGGGCGACGGCCGGGAGGCCGGCGCGAGCGGCGCCGACAGCGAGGAGGTCCGTGCCGTCGCCCGGGCGCACGGCGCGACGCCGGCGCAGGTCCGGATCGCCTGGACGCTGCGGCGCGGCCCCCACGTGCTCGCGATCCCGGGCACGGGCAACCCGGACCATCTGGCCGACAACGTGGCCGCCGGCTCCCTGCGGCTCTCGGACGACGAGATGGCACTGCTGGACGGGGCCGGGCGGGAGCCTCAGCCGTAGCGGCGCAGCAGCGCTTCGAGGTAGTCCTCGAGCCGTCGCGCGACCCGCCGCGCCGTCAGGTCGGTGCGGCCGAGCTCCCGCCAAGGGACGGCGACCTTCTCGGCGTCCGGCGCGAAGGCCAGTGCGTCGAGCATCCGCCAGTAGAGGTGGTCGGCCGGATTCTCGGCGAGCCGCCCGCCGGCGGCGGCGTAGTGGTCCGCGAAGCGCAGGCCCTCGTCGGGTCCGTGCAGCAGGGCGAGCGCCGTGGAGCAGTGGGCGACGTCCAGGTCGGCGGGGCCCCAGGAGGTCTCCACCCAGTCGACGACTCCGCTGACGCTGAGGTCCTCCGCCTCCCCGGTGAAGAGCACGTTCCCGGGATGGAAGTCGCGGTGGAGGAAACAGGCCCGGTGGGCGGGCGGGTCCCGGCGTATGACGTCGACCGCGCGCCGCCACACCTCGGGCCGGTCCGTCGCCCCGGGCAGCCGGACGTGTTCGGGAGCGGTCCACGCCTGGTAGGCGCGTGGACGGTCCCTTTCGGGCACGTCCAGCCGGTGGATGCCCACCAACTGCTCCGCGAGCAGGGCGGCCCGGCGGCCGGCGCGGTCCTCTTCCAGTCGGACGCGCCCGGGGAGCAGGCTCATCAGGAGCGAGGGATGGTCGCAGTGTTCGGCGTCCGGGTCGACGGCCAGGAGCTCGGCCACCGGCACCGCGTCGACCGGGGCGAGCAGGCGGAGCATGCGGGCCTCGCGGGTGAGGAGTCCCGCCGCATGCCGGAGGTAGAACGGTGCGACGAACGACCGCAGCACCAGCGTGCGTTCCGCCCCCGCCCGCCCCGTGACCCGCAGGCGTCGCATCGTTGACGTCCATCCGCCGAGAAGCCGTTCCGCGCCCTCGATCCGTTCCCCGTCCGCGAGTTGCCCGCGCACCCAGGCGCGCGTCGCCGCCCAGTCCTCGCCGTGCTCCCGGCCGTGCCCGTGATCCGTGTCCCCGCCCATGGACGGAACCCTACGGCCGGACGGCACCGGCGGGCTCGATGTCGACCTGCTCGACGGCAGTTGCGGGGACGGCCTGCTCAGCGGCGCACCTTCCTCGGCGTCTCCTCGGCCGCGTGGGCCACTCGACGCGCCGCCGTGAGCTTCTGGCCGGCGAATCCGCTCAGCGCGTTCCGGAGTCGGCGAGGATCGCCTGAAGCCGTGCCCGGCATTCGGCGACGAAGGCGGGATAGGTGTGCCAGTAGTAGGAGATCCCGCTGACGCCCACAGCGATCGCCCAGGCGCGGGCGCGGGACCAGGTCACGTCATCGATGCTCAAGGCGTCCCAGTAGGCCTGCCGTGCCTGGGGCGGCAGGTCCCAGACGGTGGAGTGCTCGGCGTCGGGAAAGCCGACCGACAGTGCCCCGAAATCTATGACCGCGTGGAGCTTTCCTTCCCGGACCAGGAGGTTGGTCGGCTTGAGGTCGCCGTGGAGCCACACATGAGGTGCGGACGGCTCGGGCAGCGCGAGCGCGGCCCGCCACAGCTGTTCCAGAGTGTCCACGTCGAGTTCCAGGCCCACGGTGGTCCGGCAGTCGTCGAGACTTCTGCCGATCCACTCGTCGCACGGCCCCAGGCTGCCCCCGCGGTACCAGCTGAGGCCGTCAGCGCGCGTCGCGCCCATGAGGTCGATGCCGTGGAGTTCGCCGACGACCGCCGCCAGATCGGCTCCGAAGGCGGACCAGTCCCCGACGGTGTCCGGGCCGGCCTGGTCCCCGTCGATCCAGCGGTAGACCGACCAGACCGGACGGAAGGCGTCGGTGGGCGTTCCGGCGTGGACGGGCTCGGGCACCGGACAGGACAGGAGGGGCGCCAGGCGGGGGAGCCACTCCTGCTCCTTCCGCAAGGACGCTCCCTTGTCGGCGGTCCGGGGAAGGCGCACGAGCAGGTCGTCGCCCAGCCGGTACATGGTGTTCTCCGTGCCCGCGCCCGCCGGCGACAGCGGCAGGCCGGCCCACTCCGGTCGCTGCGCCTTCAGCAGTGACCGGACCAGGGTCTCGTCGACGGGGATCTCGTTCTCGTGAATCGTCACGCCGGAAGTCTCGCCGCGGACGGAGCGGCAAGCCAGTGACTTTCCGTCAGCCTCGGTGCCGCACCGGAGAAGCGGACACGGCGGGACCGGCGCCTGGTCCGTCCGGGTGTTGTTTGCGACACTATTGCAAGCAGTTGCTTGCAATAGTTAGCACCGGTGCGGCACCATCGGTACATGGCATCGCTCAACGTCGGCAACCTCGGTGAGTACCTCCGCGAACAGCGGCGCAACGCGCAGCTGTCCCTGCGGCAGCTCGCCGACGCCGCCGGCGTGTCCAATCCGTATCTGAGCCAGATCGAGCGCGGGCTGCGCAAGCCGAGCGCCGAGGTCCTTCAGCAGGTCGCCAAGGCCCTGCGGATCTCGGCCGAGACGCTGTACGTGCGGGCCGGGATCCTGGACGAGCAGGAGCGGGACGAGTTGGAGACGCGCGCCGTCATCCTGGCCGACCCGTCCATCAACGAGCGGCAGAAGCAGGTGCTTCTCCAGATCTACGAGTCCTTCCGCAAGGAGAACGGGCTCGAGACCGCCGCTGCCTCGGAAGCCCACGAGGACACTGCCGCTGACGGCCCCCGCACGGCCGGCACGGGCGATGCCGAACCGAAGACGAACTGATCTGCGTTCCGGGAGGACCACAGTCATGGCCATCACCGATGACCTGCGCAAGACCCTCACCGACCCGACCCCCCTCTACTTCGCCGCCGGCACCGCCGACCTCGCCGTCCAGCAGGCCAGGAAGGTGCCCGCACTGATCGAGCAGCTGGCCGCCGAGGCGCCGGGCCGTATCGACGCCGTGCGCAACACCGACCCCAAGGCCGTGCAGGAGAAGGTGACCGCGCAGGCCAAGGAGGCGCAGGCCACCGTGCAGGCGAAGGTCGCCGAGGTGATCGGGAACTTCGACACCGACCTGAAGAAGCTGGGCGAGAGCGCCCAGGACATCGCACTGCGCAGTGTCGGCGTCGCCGCCGAGTACGCGGTCAAGGCCCGTGAGACATACGAGAAGGTTGCCGAGCACGGCGAGCAGGCCGTGCGGGCGTGGCGTGGCGAAGCGGCGGAGGAGATCACCGAGATCGCCGTCGCCGTGGAGCCCGAGCCGGCGAAGGGCAAGCAGAGCGACGCCGGGCCGAAGCCCGCCGCCGTGGAGCCGCAGAGCGCCGAGGCCAAGCCGGCCTCGCGCAAGACCGCCGTGCGCAAGCCGGCCGCCAAGAAGAGCATGCCGCCGGCCGCGAAGTGAGCGATGCGCGGGCGCCGCTGGAAGCGGCGCCCGGCACGTTCATCGCGCTGCGGGCATCCTCGGAGGTACCTTGGCGGCGAGGCAGGCGACACCAACCACTGAGTAGGCGGTGCTGAGGATGCTGGCTGACAGTTTCGACTTCGGGCTCTGGATGATCGTCAACCTGGTCTTCCTGGTGACGTCCGTGGCCGCTCTCGTCATGGCCGCCATGGCCCGTGAGGACGCCTATCGGGCCGCCGACAAGAAGACCAAGCCGTTCTGGCTGGTCATCCTCGGTGTCGCGGTCGCCGTGAACCTCTTCGTCCCGATGCTGTTCCTGTCCATCGCCGGCCTGATCGCATCGATCGTCTTCTTCGTCGACGTGCGCCCCGCCCTCCAGCAGGTCTCCGGAGGCGGCAGGCGGCGTGGCGGCTCCAGCAGCGACGGCCCCTACGGCCCCTACAACGGCGGCCGGTGACCGTCCAGGACGACCGAACGCCCGGCTTACGGACTCGCCGGTGTGCCTGTTCTCGACGTCCGGCCTCATTGCCGATCACGAGTCTCGGCCGGCACCTGCGGTGCCCTGCCCACGATCGCCGCACATGACCGCGGTACGCGACCACTGACGCCGTGCGCGACCGGTGACGCGAGGGGACCATCGGCGACCGCGATCCCGGACCGGTGCCGCAATGCGCGACAGCCGGCGTGATGCCGGACCGGTGACCCCGATGTTCGGACCGGTGACGCAAGGGACCACCGGTGACGCGATCCCGGACCAGTGACGCGAGGGACAACCGGTGACCCCGACGGGCGACCGTCGCTCAGCGGCGGGTCCCGTCGCGGCTCAGCAGCAGTACCGCCACGTCGTCGGTGAGGTCGCCGCCGTTGAGTTCGCGCACCTCGCCGACGGCGGCCTCGAGGAGCGTCTCGCCGTCCAGCCCGGCCGACAGTTGGCGGTTGATCATCGCGAGCATGCCGTCCTGGCCCAGTCGCTGCTTGGTGTCCGGGCCCTTGCGGCCCTCTATGAGCCCGTCCGTGTACATCATCAGGCTCCAGGAGCCGCCCAGCTCGACCTGGCGGCGCGGCCAGCGGGCACGTGGCAGCAGTCCGAGCGCCGGTCCGCCGTCGTCGTAGGGGAGCAACTGCGCCGCCCGGCCGTACCGGGCGATCAGCGGGGAGGGGTGGCCCGCCAGGCAGAGTCCCGCCCGTCGGCCGTCGGCGGAGATGTCGACGGTGCAGAGCGTCGCGAAGATCTCGTCGCTCTCCCGCTCGTGCTCCAGCACCTGCTGGAGCGTGGAGAGCAGGTCGTCGCCGCACAGCCCGGCGAACGTGAGGGCCCGCCAGGCGATGCGCAGTTCCACACCGAGTGCCGCCTCGTCCGGGCCGTGGCCGCAGACGTCGCCGATCATCGCGTGGACCGTGCCGTCCGGGGTGCGGACGGTGTCGTAGAAGTCGCCGCCGAGCAGGGCCCGGGAGCGCCCCGGGCGGTAGCGCGCCGCGAAGCGCAGGTCGGAGCCCTCGAGCAGGGGGGTGGGCAGCAGTCCGCGTTCGAGCCGGGCGTTCTCCTGGGCGCGCAGCCGGGACTCGGCGAGCTTCACCTGGGCGGTGTCGGCCCGCTTGCGCTCCACCGCGTACCGCACGGCGCGGGTCAGCAGGCGTCCGTCGAGCTCCTCGCGGACGAGGTGGTCCTGTGCGCCCAGCCGTACCGCCTCCGCGGCCAGCTCCGTGTCGCCGGACGCGGTCAGCGCCAGCACCGCGTGCCGGGGCGCGAGGCGCAGGACGTGCTTGAGCGCGCCGAGGGCGTCGTCCTGCGGGCGTCCGGGGAGGGCGAGGTCGACGAGGACGCAGTGGACGTCGTCCGTGAGCAGCCGCTCGGCCTCGGTGAGGTTCCGGGCGGTACGGATGCGCACACGCGCACCTGCGGCGTCCAGCAGACCGGGAACGCTGAAGGTGCCCGCAGGGTCGTCCTCGATCACGAGGAGTGTGAGGTCGCCGCCGCCGGCTCCGCCGGGGGCGGTCTCCGCGACGGGGACGTTCCTCTGTCGCGGTACGGGTACGGGCATCGGTGTTGTTCCTTCCCTCCCCCCGAGGGCGCGGCAGGACGACGATCGACGACCCGCCAGACGGGGACCATAGCGGTATGCGGTGGCCGAACGGAATGGCGATCAGCGAAGAGCCGGTGGCATATGCCGTGCATAGGGGCGTAGTTGCCGGGCGGCCCATGACGAACATCACCCCTGGCGCCCGTTTCGCCCCTTCCTCCGCGTGGCGTGCGTCACTTGCGAGGTGGCGTCCGCGTCCTGCCGCAGTGGTTCCGGGTGTCCGGCGTCACTTGTCGGGGCGGACGACGCCGAGGATGGACATCGAGCCGGCGCCGGCCACGGTCACGTTCCTGCCGGGCCGCGGCGCGTGGATGATCGCGCCGTCCCCGATGTACATGCCGACATGGCTGGCGTCCGAGTGGTAGATGATCAGGTCGCCGGGACGCATGTCGTGGATGCGGATCCGGGGCAGCAGCCGCCACTGTTCCTGCGACGTGCGGGGGATGGTGCGGCCGGCGGCGGCCCACGCCTTCGAGGTGAGCCCCGAGCAGTCGTACGAGTCCGGTCCCTCGGCGCCCCATACGTACGGCTTGCCGAGCTGCTGCGACGCGAACCGGAGTGCTTCGCGGCCCTGTTCGCTCGCCGTGCCGCCCACGCCCTTCAGGGCGCCGGAGTCGAGCCAGGCGGCCTGTGCGTCGTACTGCGCCCGCTGCTCCAGTTGCAGGAGGGTCGCCAGCTCCTCCTTCTCGAGTTCGTCCTCGAGCTTCTTGGCGGCGGCGATCCGCTCCTTTATCTCCTTCTGTGCCTTCTCCTTCTTGACCCGGTTGGCCTCGAGCCTCTCCCACTGGGCGCTGGCGTCCTTGGTGTATGCGGCCAAGTCCGCCTGTGTGCGGGTCAGTTCCGTGATCAGGTCCTTGGTGGCCTTCTGGCCCTGCTGGATGCGGCCGACGCCGTCGAGGAAGAGCTGGGGGTCGTCGACGAGCGCCAGCTGTGCCTCCGGCGGGAGCCCGCCCGCGCGGTACTGGGCGCGGGCCGCCGCGCCCGCGCGGTTCTTCAGCTCTTCGATCCTGGCCTGACCCTTGGCCATCTCCTGCGCGAGCTTCACGATCTCGGCCGACTGCTTCTGGGTCTGCTCCTCCGCGAGGTTGTACGCGTCCGTCGCGGACGCGGCCTTGCGGTAGAGGGCGTCTATCTCGAGGCGCACCGCCTCGAGCGACCGGTCCGGCGCGGCGGGCGGGGGCGGCGGGAGCGCGCCGGGCCGCGTGACGGACGCCGGTGTCGTCGGGGCCGGCTCGGGGGCCGCGAAGGCCGTGCCGGGGGACGCCAGCAGCGTCAGAGCGCAGACCAGTGTGATCGCGGCAGTGGCACAGTGGCGTCGGTTCACGACTCCCCCTTCGGACGAACGCCTGGCATCCGGGCTGCTTGCGGCGCAGCCGAATGTGATTAACCGTCAGTAACTTGGGCTGGACGTCGTGATGGTGTCATGACGTACACGAAAGTGACAGTGTCGAACGGCACTTCGGCGCGCAGATCACCCCCGCAGATCATCCACCCCTGATCGCGCCCGCCGGTTCTTCCCACTCCACTGACGAGCAAGGCCCCCGGTGCGTTCCCGTGTTCGGTCCGTTCACTCGATCGTGGTGCCCTTCATCCCGAATTCGGATCGAGTGCCGCCCACTTCACGGTCACTTCTCCCTGCCGCCACCGTCTCCGGTCGTCCGCCAGCGGCCAGGTGCCCGAGAGGTCCGTCACGGCCTTGATCCAGCGCTGCCGCGCGCCCAGGGGCGCGTACGGGGCCGCCGCCGCCCACGCCCGGTCGAAGTCCCGGAGGAAGGCGTGCACCGGTTCGCCCGGCACGTTGCGGTGGATGAGCGCCTTGGGCAGTCGCTCCGCGAGGTCGGAGGGGCGTTCGAGCGAGCCGAGCCGGGTCGCGAACGTCACCGTCCGGGGCCCCTCCGGACCGAGCGCCACCCACACGTGCCTCCGCCCGATCTCGTCGCAGGTGCCCTCCACCAGCAGGCCGCCGGGCGCGAGGCGGCCGCAAAGCCGCGCCCACACGGCGGCCACCTCCGCCTCGCCGTACTGGCGCAGCACATTGGCGGCCCTGATGAGCGCGGGCCGGTCCGTCGTCGGGACCTCGAAGCCGCCGTGGCGGAAGGCGAGCCCCGCCCGTTCGTACGGCTTCGCGGCGCTGACCCGCGCGGGGTCGATCTCTATGCCGACGACCTCGCACCGGGGATCGGCGGTGCGCAGCCGCTGAAGCAGCTCCACCGCTGTCCACGGGGCCGCCCCGTACCCGAGGTCGACGGCCACGGGTGCCGTGCCGGCGCGGCGCAGGGCGGGGCCGTGCGCATGCGCGATCCAGCGGTCCATGCGGCGCAGCCGATTGGGGTTGGTCGTCCCGCGGGTCGCGGTGCCGACGGGGCGGTTCATGCAGAAGAGGGTATGCGGTCGGACCGGCGCACAACGGACGTGGTCGGCGGCCTCCGGCGCAAGGGGTGCGGTGGCCACGGAGGGTAATGATTCGGCAAAGTCGCCCCTGAAGGAAATGGAAGGAGATGCTCCGCTGTTGTGGGCCTGTGCGGGGACCCGCTTGCCCCGTGCCTTGCCGTGCCCGCAGCGAGAGGACCGCCGACGTGAGCCAGTACGTGTCCCGCCTCGGCAGCAGCCGGATGGCACCGCGTATCCGGTTCCCCGGCGGCAACCGCAAGCCCCGCCGGGTCGCCATGCTCAGCGTCCACACGTCCCCGCTGCACCAGCCGGGGACGGGCGACGCCGGCGGCATGAACGTCTACATCGTCGAGCTGGCCAAGCGTCTCGCCGCCATCAACGTCGAGGTCGAGATATTCACCCGGGCGTCCGCCGGCGGCCTGCCGCCGGCTGTGGAGCTCGCCCCCGGCGTCCTCGTGCGGCACGTCGACGCCGGCCCCTACGAGGGCCTGGCCAAGGAGGACCTGCCTCCTCAGTTGTGCGCCTTCACCCATGGGGTGATGCAGGCGTGGGCGGCCCGCCGCCCCGGCCACTACGACCTCGTCCACTCGCACTACTGGCTCTCCGGCCACGTCGGCTGGCTGGCGGCGGAGCGGTGGGGCGTTCCGCTCGTGCACGCCATGCACACCATGGCCAAGGTGAAGAACGCCGCACTGGCCGAGGGCGACACCCCGGAGCCGGCCACCCGCGTGATCGGCGAGACGCAGATCGTGAACGCCGCCGACCGGCTGATCGCCAACACGGCGGGGGAGGCCGACGAGCTGGCCCGCTTCTACGACGCCGACCCCGCGAAGATCGCCGTCGTCCATCCGGGCGTGAACCTGGACCTCTTCCGCCCCGCGGACGGGCGGGCCGCCGCCCGGGCACGCCTCGGGTTGCCCCAGGAGGCGTTCATCCCGCTGTTCGCGGGCCGGATACAGCCCCTCAAGGCCCCCGACATCCTGCTGCGCGCCGTCGCGACCCTGCTGGAACGCGACCCGTCCTTGCGGCGCCGTATCCACGTCCCCGTCGTCGGCGGCCCCAGCGGCAGCGGGCTCGCCAAGCCGGAAGGGCTCCAGAAGCTGGCCGCCAGGCTGGGCATCGCTGACGTCGTGCACTTCCGCCCGCCGGTCGGCCAGGAGCAGCTCGCGGACTGGTTCCGTGCCGCCTCCGTGCTGGTCATGCCTTCCTACAGCGAATCCTTCGGGCTCGTCGCCATAGAGGCGCAGGCCGCCGGCACGCCGGTGGTCGCCGCTTCCGTCGGCGGTCTCCCGGTCGCCGTCCGCGACGAGCGCACCGGCTTCCTGGTGCCGGGGCACGATCCCGCGCACTACGCGGACGTCCTGGCGGGCTTCGTCCGCGACCCTTCCCGGACCGAGCGGATGGGGGAGGCGGCGGCCCGGCACGCGCAGTCGTTCGGCTGGGACGCGGCGGCGTCGGCGACAGCGGACGTCTATCAGGCGGCCATGTACGAACACCGCCGCCGTACGCGCGCCGCGCACCACTGACGGGCGCCCCGCTCGAGCCCCGCCTACGGGGTGCGGAGCGTTCCGCACAGCTGTGACGGCCGTCGCACGCGTGCCGTGTACCACTGACGTACGCTCGCCCCATGGCTGACGTACAGCAGGCGACGCAGGTCATCGAGCAGGCCTTCAAGGACGCCGAACTCGAATGGGAGAGCCCCGACACGGGCTCCTACGTCGTCAAACTCCCGGGCACCCGCAAGCTTTCCACGACGTGCTCGTTCCTCGTCGGCAAGCACTCGCTCTCGGTCAACGCCTTCGTCATCCGCCACCCCGACGAGAACGACGCGGCCGTCCATCGCTGGCTGCTGGAGCGCAACCTCAAGCTGTACGGGGTGAGTTACGCGATCGACCGGCTCGGCGACATCTACCTCGTGGGCAGACTCCCGCTTTCCGTGGTCACGCCCGAGGAGATCGACCGGCTGCTGGGCTCGATCCTGGAGGCGGCGGACGGTCCGTTCAACACGCTGCTGGAGCTGGGTTTCGCGAGCGCCATCCGCCGCGAGTACGAGTGGCGCGTGTCGCGCGGCGAATCGACGCGCAACCTCGACGCGTTCACTCACCTGACTCAGCGGCCCGCCGACTGACGCCCTGACTCCCGTGTTGCCCGGTGCGCGACCCTTTCGGTGCGCCGGGTCCCCGTGGCATGCTCACCGCCGACGTAGGCATGAACGTCGTTCACATCCATGGAAGGTGGCGGCATGGGGACCGACCAACGAGCCATCAGCAGACGCGCACTGCTCGGTAGTGCGACCGGCGTTGCGGCGATCGCCGCGACCGGCGGCCTCGCGGCGGCTCCCGCGACGGCGCTGACCCGTACCACCCCTGAACTGTGGCGGGAGTTCCGCCGCGCCCCCTACACACATGCGCAGATCCCGTACATCGGCAGTGCCGGCCGGGCCGCCGGGGCGCGGCACCTCCCGCGGCGTCCCGTCAGGGCCGACGTGCGCGAATACGGGGCCGAAGGCGACGGCGCCGTCGACTGCGCACCCGCGATCAACCGTGCCGTCGCCGCTGTCGGCGAACGCGGCGGCGGCACGGTCGTCGTCCCGCCGGGCACGTACCGCGTCGACGACGTCATCCGCATCGGGCACAGCGACGTCGTCCTGCGCGGCGCCGGGAGCGGCCGCACCACCCTCCTCGCCACCAGGAACCTCACCGAGCTCATCGGTCCCTACGGCTCCCGCTACGGCGGTGACAAATCCTCCTGGTCCTGGGCCGGCGGCCTCATCTGGCTCTGCCCGAAGGACCGTTACGCCTCCCTCACCGACGCCATCAGGGCCAGGACATGGCCCTTCGAGGGCTGGACCGGCAACCGACGCGACGAATGGACCACCCTCGCCACCGTCGCCCCCGCCCGCCGCGGCGACCGGTCCGTCACCGTCTCTGACACCTCCGGGCTGCGCCGCGGACAACTCGTCATGCTCCGCCTCGCCGACGACGCCGGCCACACCCTGCTGCGGCACATGGCCGGCGACGGGGAGGGCGCGAAGACGTACGTCTGGGACGACAAGACCAAGTTGACGTCCTATGTCCCCTACGAGTGGCCCGTTCGCATCACTTCGGTCGGCCGCGGCCGGGTCGTCCTCGAGCGCCCGCTTCCCCTCGACGTGCGCCCCGAATGGGACCCCCGCCTCACCACCCTCGTCACACCGCTCACCGGATCCGGCGTGGAGGGCCTGACCCTCGCGGCCGTCGAGACGCCGCAGTCCCCGCACCTGCTCGACAAGGGCTACAACGGCGTCACCTTCCAGTGCGCGTACGACTGCTGGGCCGACGACGTCACCGTGCGCCACGTCGACAACGGGTTCGGCCTCGTCGCGGCCTCGGCCTGCACCCTGCGGCGCACCCGGGTCGAGGGCCGCGGCTCGCACCACCCCTACTTCTGCCGCGAGGGCTCGCACGACAACCTCGTCGAGGACTTCACCGTCGCGCGCCGGACCGTCCCGGCGCCCGCCGGGACCCAGTTGCACGGCATCAACGTCGAGGGCCTGTCCAGCTACAACGTCTGGTCGCGCGGTGTGATGGAGATGGGCACCTTCGACACCCACCGAGGCATGCCGTTCGCCAATGTCCGCACCGAGATCACGGTGGAGAACAACGGCAGACACGGCGGCGACGCGAGCGCCGGCCCCCTCTACGGCGCCCGCTTCACCCACTGGAACGTCACGGTCACCAACGGCCGCGCGGGCCTCGTCCGGATCGACGGGATCGCCCCGTACAGCGCCACCGTCGCCATCAGCGAGGTCCGTGAGTTCGACCAGACCGACGTGCCGGACTTCACCGGCGCACTCGACTCCCGCCTGGAGGCGTACGGAGCCCCGGGGGCCGTCCACCCCGCCAATCTGTACGAGGCGCAACGCCGACTGGGTCGCTGAACAGTGGCATGTCCGTACGCCCCAGGTCGCGCTGTCCTTGCCTTCCTGTGCGCGCTCCGCCACCCGGGACCCGCGTCACGGAGGAGCCGGCGCCGGAGGTCCGGGCCGGCGCCTGGACGCCCGTGCCCCTGTCCCGTCAGCCCCCGACCGGGGCCGCGCCCTGCTCGGTCTGCTTGTCGTCCATGTCCGTCGCCTCGGTCGCCTTCGCGACCGCCGGGGCCTTGGTCACCGCGGGCTCCACCGGACCGGCCGTCTCCGCCAGTGCCCGTCGCAGCAGCAGTGAGTAACCCACCGCCGCGACCGCGCCGACCACCGCGCAGCCCATCCACAGAACGTCGGGGCCGGGGCCGTCCACGACCCAGCCCGCCAGGATCGGCGCGACGAAGCCGGCGACGGCCCAGGACATGCCCATCACGCCCTGGTAGCGGCCCCGGGCGTGCTCGGGGGACAGCCGGGCAGTGGCGGCGGCGTTCGTCGGGACGTGCACCATCTCGCCGAGCGTCCACACCACCACGGTCGCCGCGAACACCAGCGGGGTGCCGGCCAGGGCCGTCGCCCCGGTGCCGACGGCGAAGAGCAGCGACGAGACGGTGAGCAGCGCGGCAGGCGAGCGCTTGTCCGTGATCCTGTTGACGAGCAACTGCAGGGCGACGATCACCACACCGTTGACTGCGATGACCATGCCGTACGAATCGGCCGACAGCCCTTCACCGGCCATGGTCAGCGGCAGGCCCACCCACGGGGCGGTGAAGATCAGGCAGACCAGCAGGTTCAGCAGGACAAGGGTGCGGAACGGAGCGTCCTTCAGTACGTCGAGGACAGTCACCCGCTCCTCCTCGACCCGCTCACCGGCGCTGTCGACCGGGGCCGCGGGCCGGGTCTCGCCCAGCCGCATGAAGACGATCACCGCGCACAGGGCCGTCGCCACGGCGTCGGCCACGAACAGCGTCCGGTAGCCGAGGAAGATCGCGGCACCGCCGCCGAGCGCGGCGACGGCGAAGCCCAGGTTGAGGGCCCAGTAGTTGAGCGCGTACGCCCGGCGCAGCTCGGACTCCGGGACCATGTCCGCGATCATCGCGCTGATCGCCGGCCGCACGGCCTGCATCGCCACGCCCATGAAGAGCACCACGACCGCGATGCCCCAGGCACTGCTGACCACCGCGAGGGCGGCGGCGCACGCCGCGCCCGCAAGGTGCATCGAGATCATCGTGGGGCGCCGGCCCCACCGGTCGGTGAGCATTCCGCCGAGCGGGGACCCGGCCACGCCGCCGAGCCCGTGCAGGGCGATGACGAGACCGGCGTACCAGGCGGAGTAGCCCAGTTCCTGGGTGAGGTAGAGCGACAGGAAGGTGAGCACGAACGCGCCGGTCCGGTTCACCAGCGTCGACGTCCACAGCCACCAGAAGCCGGGAGGCAGGCCCGATACGGTCGTGCGCGCTGCGCGTCCGAGCGAAGCGATGGACATACGGGAGCCCCCCACACGGCTGTAATGGTCTTCTGATGCATCCGCAACTTACTTAGCGGGAGGTGCGGGCCGCCACTCAATTGACGGCGATCGTCAACGGTCCGCTCCTCGGGCAGCCGCGCGGCGCCGACGGCGCGTCGATTAGGCTCGGACGCATGGCCGACGCACCGTACAAGCTGATCCTCCTCCGCCACGGCGAGAGCGAATGGAACGCGAAGAACCTGTTCACCGGTTGGGTGGACGTCAACCTCACGGAGAAGGGCGAGAAGGAGGCAGTCCGCGGCGGTGAGCTGCTCAAGGACGCCGGTCTGCTCCCCGACGTACTCCACACCTCGCTCCAGAAGCGCGCCATTCGCACGGCGCAGCTCGCCCTGGAGTCCGCCGACCGCCACTGGATCCCGGTCCACCGGACCTGGCGGCTGAACGAGCGCCACTACGGCGCTCTTCAGGGCAAGGACAAGGCCCAGACGCTGGCCGAGTTCGGCGAGGAGCAGTTCATGCTCTGGCGCCGCTCTTACGACACGCCTCCGCCGGTCCTCGCCGACGACAACGAGTTCTCGCAGGCGAACGACGCCCGCTACCAGACCATCCCGAGCGAGCTGCGTCCCCGCACCGAGTGCCTCAAGGACGTCGTCGAGCGCATGCTGCCGTACTGGTACGACGGCATCGTCCCCGACCTGCTCGCCGGCCGCACGGTCCTGATCGCCGCCCACGGCAACAGCCTGCGCGCGCTGGTCAAGCACCTGGACGGCATCTCCGACGCGGACATCGCCGGCCTGAACATCCCCACCGGCATCCCCCTCGTCTACGAGCTCGACGCCGACTTCAACCCGGTCAAGCCGGGCGGCACCTACCTCGACCCGGACGCGGCGGCGGCGGCGATCGAGGCGGTCAAGAACCAGGGCAAGAAGAAGTAGCACGACGCGAACAAGCCCCCTGCCCGCGGGCCCTCCGCGGACAGGGGGCTGGTGCGTGACGGCCGGCGGAGTTGGGGGACCGGGTGCGAAGGCGGATCCGAGAGGTACTGGGGGCCGCTCTGCTGACGAGCGGGATGCTGGGTTGCGAGGCCGGGGGCGGCTCTGCCGTCACGTCGATCGGTGGTACCGGCTCGGCTTGTGCGCTGCCGGTCACGTTCGACGTGGCGAAGCCGCGGACGGTGAAGCAGGGCCGCGGCCACGAGGAGCATGCCTGGTTCAGCTTCTCGCACGAGTGTGAGATCGAGACGGGGGCAGCGGGGGCGAAGGTGGCTCTCTCCGTCTACGTGCCCGTCGGCCTAGGCGGGGTTACCCCCCAGGGCGTGATGGATGCCTTCGAAGGCGCGAGCCTCGCCAACGCCGGTGAGTACGAGAGCGACCATCACCAGCACGAGCAAAAGGTCGCCTCGAGCCCGGCCCTGAGCTGGGACTACCTGCTCAGCCCGCCCGACAGCACCATCAAGCCGTTTCGGGTGCGCCGTCTCGCGGTGATGACGCCGGGGCAAACCGTCGTCGTGTCCGTGGAGGGCGGCGACGCGCCGACACTGGAGGCGATGAATCTCGTGCGGTCCTCCATGAGGAACAGACCCGGCTGACACGCACCCGCACGACGAGGGCCCCGTCCCGGTCGCGGACGGGGCCCTCGTCGTGCGGGTGCGTGTCAGCCGCAGCAGCCGCCGCACTGGCAAGGAGCGCCGGACTGGCAACCGCAGCCGCAGCCGGAGCCGCAGCCGCAGGCGCCGAGGACGGGCAGGTGGACCGCTTCGCGCGGGGCTTCCTGCCGGGGGTCGTTGGTGGGGGATTCGGCCATGGGTCCCTCCTCAGGGCGTACGGGAATGCCGCCATGCCCATTGCAGTCCCGCCGGGCCGGGCGCATCAACGGCGCATGTGCGCAAGCGCTCCCCGTACGCCCCCTCAGCGCCGCTACGCGCCCTCCACCGTCGTCTGCTGCTGGATCTCGTCGGCGTGCTCACCCGTCACCAGGTAAACCACGCGCTTCGCCACCGACACCGCGTGATCGGCGAACCGCTCGTAGTAGCGGCCGAGCAGCGTCACGTCGACCGCCGTCTCGATGCCGTGCTTCCAGCGGTCGTCCATCAGGTGCTGGAAGAGCGTGCGGTGCAGCAGGTCCATCTCGTCGTCGTCCTGCTCGAGCTGGAGCGCCAGGTCGACGTCCTTGGTGATGATGACCTCCGCCGCCTTCGCCATCAGGCGCTGGGCCAGCTGTCCCATCTGGAGGATCGTGGCGTGCAGGTCGTTCGGCACGGCACGGTCCGGGAAGCGCAGCCGGGCCAGCTTGGCCACGTGCTGGGCCAGGTCGCCGGAGCGCTCCAGGTCGGCGCTCATCCGCAGCGAGGTGACCACGATCCGCAGATCCGTGGCGACCGGCTGCTGCCGCGCCAGCAGGGCGATCGCCCGTGCCTCCAGGTCGTGCTGCAGATCGTCGACCTTCTGGTCGCCGGCGATCACGTTCTCTGCGAGCTTGAGGTCGGCGTCGAGCATGGCCGTGGTGGCGCGCCCGATCGCCGACCCGACCAGCCGGGCCATTTCGACCAGGCCCTCGCCGATCGAGTCCAGTTCCTCGTGGTACGCGTCCCGCATGGTGTCCCTCTCTTGATACGGCCGGGGTCCGGGTGGGGCTCGAACCCCCACGCTCCCACGTTCCGGTGGGCAGAAGTCCGCCGGCTCCATCCCAAATGAACCAGCACTATCCCCTTGGTGAACTCTGAGCGACGACTGTTCGAGGTGCCACCCGTATGGCTGGGAGAGTCCCCCGCGACCCGCATAACCTGAATGCATGGACGTGAACGCGGCGGTTGCCGCAGCAGCAGCGATCGCCGGTCTTTGTACCGGTGTCATCGCCGTGCTGGCGTTCCGCTGGAGCGAGCGCGAACAGAAGCGGCCCACCCGGACGTCGCTCCACACCGATGCCGTGCTCCCGCCCGGCGTCGACACGGTCCTGTCGGTGCTCCGCAGTTCCGCGGTCGTCCTGGACGAGTCCGACTCCGTCGTCAAGGCCAGCTCCGCGGCGTACGCCCTCGGCCTGGTCCGGGGCGGCAAGCTCGCCGTGGAACCGATGCTGCACATGGCCCGCGACACCCGGCGTGACGGGGAGATACGGCAGGTCGAGCTGGACCTGCCCCGCCGCGGCACCGGTCGCGGCGAGGCGCTGGCCGTCTCCGCCCGCGTCGCGCCGCTGGGCTCACGACTCGTCCTGCTGCTGGTGGAGGACCTGACGGAGGCCCGCCGCATAGAGGCCGTACGGCGCGACTTCGTCGCCAATGTCAGCCATGAGCTCAAGACCCCTGTCGGGGCGCTCTCCCTGCTCTCCGAGGCTGTCATGGACGCCTCCGACGACCCCGAGGCGGTCACCCGCTTCGCCGGCCGGATGCAGATCGAGGCGACCCGGCTCACCAACCTCGTGCAGGAGCTCATCGACCTCTCCCGTGTGCAGAACGACGACCCGCTGGAGGATTCCGAGCCCGTACGGGTCGAGGAACTGGTCGCCGAGGCCATCGACCGCTCCCGGCAGACCGCGTCCGCCAAGCAGATCACCATGGCCGCGGGAGCCGCCGCCGACCTGCGGATCTGGGGCAACCGTGGCAAGCTCGCAGCCGCGCTCGGCAATCTCGTCGAGAACGCCGTCAACTACTCTCCGGCCCGTACCCGCGTCGGCATCTCCGCCCGCCGTGTCTCGGCGCCCGGCGGGGACCTGATCGAGATCGCCGTGACCGACCAGGGCATCGGCATCTCCGAGAAGGACCGCGAGCGGATCTTCGAGCGGTTCTACCGGGTCGACCCCGCACGTTCCCGCGCCACCGGGGGCACCGGCCTGGGGCTGGCCATCGTCAAGCACGTGGCCGCCTCGCACGGCGGGGAGGTCACGGTCTGGAGCTCCGAGGGACAGGGCTCCACCTTCACGCTGCGACTGCCAGAAGCAGGCGCGGCGAAAGAACGCGCAACCAGCGGCCAGGACCGCGTCGAAGAGGACGACGACCGGCCTTACGACACCGATCCCAACACCGAAATTCCTGCCCCGGAGGTCCTTCCGTGACCCGAGTGCTCGTCGTCGAGGATGAGGAATCCTTCAGCGACGCCCTGTCCTACATGCTCCGCAAGGAGGGCTTCGAGGTCGCTGTGGCGACCACAGGCCCCGACGGACTCGACGAGTTCGAACGCAACGGAGCCGACCTGGTGCTTCTCGACCTGATGCTGCCCGGACTGCCCGGCACCGAGGTGTGCCGCCAGCTGCGGGGCCGCTCGAACGTGCCCGTGATCATGGTGACGGCCAAGGACAGCGAGATCGACAAGGTCGTCGGGCTGGAGATAGGGGCCGACGACTACGTCACCAAGCCCTTCTCCTCCCGGGAGCTGGTCGCCCGTATCCGCGCGGTGCTCCGCCGCCGCGGCGAGCCGGAGGAGGTCACGCCGGCGGCCCTGGAGGCCGGGCCGGTGCGCATGGACGTGGACCGTCACGTGGTGACCGTCTCCGGCGGCAAGGTGGACCTGCCGCTCAAGGAGTTCGACCTGCTCGAGATGCTGCTGCGCAACGCGGGCCGCGTGCTGACCCGTATGCAGCTGATCGACCGGGTGTGGGGCGCGGACTACGTGGGTGACACCAAGACCCTCGACGTCCATGTGAAGCGGCTGCGCGCCAAGATCGAGCCGGACCCGGGCGCGCCGCGCTATCTGGTGACGGTCCGCGGCCTCGGCTACAAGTTCGAGCCGTAGGAACCCGGCGGACCGACTGTCCGCCGTGACCACAGCGAAGGGGCGCCCGCCGGATTCCGGCGGGCGCCCCTTCGGCGTTCGTGCGTGGGGTCAGTGGCCCGCGCCGTGCGACGCGGACGCCGAGTCGGTCGGCTGCTCGGGCTCGCTGCCGGCAGCCTCCGTGTCGCCGGCCGGCGCGTCGGGGGACGCCGGGGTGCCGGTGGGAGTGCCCGTCGGGCTGCCCGAGGGGGACTTCGTCGGCTTGGCCGGCGACGGCTTCGGCACCTCGGTCGGGCCGAAGTCCTTGAAGTAGTTCGTCGCCGGGACGACCAGCGCCTGCAGCTTGACGTCGCCCGTCTCGCTGAACCGGAAGACGACCTCGCGGTTGGAGCCGTCGTTCATCTCCTGGTTGCCGTTCTCGATCACGGCGGACGCGTTGTCCTTGCCGCCGATGATGAGGCGGCCCTGCGCGGGGACGGTGAGCGTCTTCGAGCCCTTGGCGGGGGTCAGCTTCACCTTGGCGTCGGAGCCGGGCAGCGTGATCGACTCGAGGGTCTGAGGCTTCACGCCGTCGTTGAAGATCGTCAGGGCCACGACCGCGGGGCCCTTCACGTCCGGCTTCGGCTGCGTGATGACGTTCACGTTCTGCAGCTTCAGGTTGTCGACGGCGGTGGCCGCGTTGTCCGGCCTGACACCGAGGGTCTGCGCGTCGTTGCCCGCACCGCAGGCGGAGAGCGAGGCGATCGAGAAGACGATGGCAGCGCCGGCGAGGGCACCGCGTCGAAGGCTGCTGCTCACGGCGGCGCTTCTCCTTCTACGTACGGACGGGGTGGTGGCGGCTGTCACCGGCTACGGGCGTGTCAGCTCGCGCTCAGGTTACCGAGCCGTCGATCACGTCCCGCACCCGACCCGCCCTTTACCGACGGAGGACGAGAAGGACCGGCTGACCGGCGGATGCCGCCGCGCCCCTGCCGAGGTGTCCGGAAGAAGCGCTCCGATCATGTGTTCCGATCACCGGCCGACCCGCCCGTTCACATAACCGTGGTGATCGATTTCCCCGGGCGTCGCACATTCCTTGCGAATAGCCGTGGTGATCAATTTCGGATTCTGCCGAGCGTCGGTCCGTACGGGTGAGCGGCGGCCGAACGGAGTACGGGAAGTTCACCGCCGAGAATCCGACAAATCGGGATGTTCGGCCTCTTTGGAGGGGGGTGGGCGCGCTGTGACGCGTGTGTTTCCGTCCGCCCGCACAGCCGCTCCGACCTGCGAATACCGCACTCCGGAAGCCGTCCGCAGCACGTTCCTGTCTCGGTTGTCAAGCCCCGAGATATGCCCTGACCTGCGAAAACGCCATTCAGAAGAAGCCGTATCCGTGTTACCCTGGATAGCCACGGAAGGGGTACCTGTCACATGACGTTCAAGGTTGGCGACACCGTGGTCTATCCCCATCACGGGGCCGCGCTGATCGAGGCCATCGAAACTCGCCAGATCAAAGGCGTGGACAAGACCTACTTGGTGCTCAAGGTCGCCCAGGGTGACCTGACGGTTCGCGTGCCAGCGGACAATGCGGAGTTCGTCGGCGTTCGCGATGTGGTCGGCCAGGACGGACTGGACCGGGTCTTCGAGGTGCTTCGTGCACCGTACGCCGAAGAGCCGACGAACTGGTCCCGTCGCTACAAGGCAAATCTCGAGAAGCTCGCCTCCGGCGATGTCATCAAGGTCGCCGAAGTGGTGCGCGACCTGTGGCGTCGCGAGCGCGAGCGCGGGCTTTCCGCGGGTGAGAAGCGGATGCTCGCAAAGGCGCGCCAGATTCTGGTGAGCGAGCTCGCCCTCGCGGAGAACACCAATGAGGACAAGGCCGAGGCTCTGCTCGACGAGGTCCTCGCGTCCTGACGCACGATAATGCCGCGGTGCCCGCTGGCACGCTGTGAAATCACCCTCCGTGAAATCCAGCCTGCCGCCGGGCGCTGCGGCATGTGTATGAAAGGTCGCAGCTGAAGGGGCGCAAGGGTCGCAACTTTCTGACGGTCGCGACCGTCGTCGTCCGGCACCGTGGCGTGCCGGGCCTCGGCGGCTGGCGCAGACCAGTGGTCACGGAAGGGCCCGTCAAGGCGTCGCGCCCGGCACGCTGTGGCCATACCCATGTCGGCTGAGGAAACAAACCTGCCGGAGTGCAACCGATGTCAGACGTATCGCGCCACCACCGCACCGCGGCCGTGATCCCGGCCGCCGGCCGGGGTGTGCGGCTCGGCCCCGGCGCCCCGAAGGCGCTCCGCACGCTGAACGGCACGCCCATTCTCGTCCACGCCGTGCGCGCCATGGCCGCGTCCCGGGCCGTCTCACTGGTGGTTGTGGTCGCGCCGCCCGACGGGGCGCCCGAGGTGAAGCGGCTCCTCGACACGCATTCCCTGCCGGAGAGGACGGACTACCTCGTCGTCCCGGGCGGTGACACCCGGCAGGAGTCCGTACGCCTCGGTCTCGAGGCGCTCCCCGACGACATCGGAACCGTCCTCGTGCACGACGCGGCCCGCCCGCTGGTGCCCGTGGAGACCGTCGACTCGGTCATCGAGGCCGTACGCGACGGTGCTCCCGCCGTCGTGCCCGCGCTGCCCCTCGCCGACACCGTCAAGCTGGTCGAGCCGGCCGGCAAGGATGAGCCGGAGCCTGTCGTCGCCACTCCCGACCGGGCCGCTCTGCGCGCCGTGCAGACTCCACAGGGCTTCGACCGCGAGACACTCGTGCGCGCGCACGCCACGGTCACCGACAACGTCACCGACGACGCGAGCATGGTCGAGCAGCTGGGCCTGCCGGTCGTTGTCGTCCCCGGGCACGAGGAAGCGTTCAAGGTGACCCGGCCGCTCGATCTCGTGCTGGCCGAGGCCGTACTCGCCAGGAGGAGGGCCACCGATGGCTTCTGAGGAGCTCCGGTTGCCGCAGGTCGGCATCGGCACCGATGTGCACGCCTTCGAGAAGGGGCGCGAGTTGTGGTGCGCCGGCCTGCTCTGGGAAGGCCCGGAGAGTGACGGCTACGGCCTCGCGGGGCACTCCGACGGTGACGTGGCCGCGCACGCCGCCTGCGACGCCCTGTTCTCCGCCGCCGGCGTCGGTGACCTCGGCGCGCATTTCGGCACGTCGCGGCCCGAGTGGTCCGGCGCCTCCGGTGTCGCCCTGCTCTCGGAGGCGGCGCGGATCGTGCGCGCCGCCGGGTTCGAGATCGGCAATGTCTCCGTTCAGGTGATCGGCGTGCGGCCCAAGATCGGCAAGCGCCGCGAGGAGGCGCAGAAGGCGCTGTCCGCAGCGGCGGGCGCGCCGGTCGCCGTCTCGGGGACCACCACCGACGGTCTCGGCCTGACCGGACGGGCGGAGGGGCTCGCCGCCATAGCGACCGCGTTGGTGTTCCGCACGGGGTGACGTGACGGCGCGGGTGTGGCGCGTGTCACCTTTATGACACGTCCTGGCAGGAAACGGTCGCGAGGCACTACCACGCGCCCACTACCCTTGTTGCGTGACCATTCGCCTGTACGACACCAGCGCCCGGCAGATCCGTGACTTCGCCCCTCTCGTGCCGGGTTGTGTCTCGATCTACCTGTGCGGTGCCACTGTGCAGGCCGCCCCGCACATCGGGCACATCCGGTCGGGACTGAACTTCGACATCATGCGCCGTTGGTTCGAGTACCGCGGCTTCGACGTCACGTTCATCCGGAACGTGACCGACATCGACGACAAGATCATCGCCAAGTCGACGGACCACGGCCGCCCCTGGTGGTCCATCGGCTACGAGAACGAGCGGGCCTTCAACGACGGCTACGAGTCCCTCGGCTGCCTCCCGCCCACCTACGAACCGCGCGCCACCGGCCACATCACCGAGATGGTCGAGATGATGCGCGGCCTGATCGAGCGCGGGCACGCCTACGAGGCCGACGGCAGCGTCTACTTCGACGTGCGGTCCTTCCCCGACTATCTGGCGCTGTCCAACCAGGACATCGACGACCTGCGCCAGCCCACGGAAGAGGGCATCACCGGTAAGCGCGACCCGCGCGACTTCGCCATGTGGAAGGCGACCAAGCCGGGCGAGCCCTCCTGGGAGACCCCGTGGGGCCGCGGCCGGCCGGGCTGGCACCTCGAGTGCTCGGCGATGGCGCACAAGTACCTCGGCGAGGCCTTCGACATCCACGGCGGCGGTCTCGACCTGATCTTCCCCCACCACGAGAACGAGATCGCCCAGGCCAAGGCCTACGGCGACGCCTTCGCCTCGTACTGGGTGCACAACGCCTGGGTCACCATGAGCGGCGAGAAGATGTCGAAGTCCCTCGGCAACTCGGTGCTCGTCTCGGAGATGGTGAAGAACTGGCGCCCGATCGTCCTGCGCTACTACCTCGGCACCCCGCACTACCGCTCGATGATCGAGTACAGCGAGGAGGCCCTGCGCGAGGCCGAGTCGGCATTCGCGCGGATCGAGGGCTTCGTCCAGCGGGTCGTCGAGAAGGCGGGACCGGTCGCGCCGGCCGCCGAGGTGCCGCCGGCGTTCGCCGAGGCCATGGACGACGACCTGGGCGTGCCGCAGGCCCTCGCGATCATCCACACCACGGTCCGGCAGGGGAACAGCGCGCTGGCCGCCGACGACAAGGAAGCCGCCGTGGCACGCCTCGCCGAGGTCCGTGCCATGCTGGGAGTCCTCGGCCTGGACCCGCTCGACCCGCACTGGGCGGGCGAGGCCGACCGCGGCGAAGACCTGCACGGGGTCGTCGACACGCTCGTCAGGCTCGTGCTCCAGCAGCGCGAGTCGGCCAGGTCCCGCAAGGACTGGGCGACGGCGGACGCCATCCGCGACCAGCTGAACCAGTCCGGACTCGTCATCGAGGACGGTCCCGACGGACCGCGCTGGACACTCGGACCGCGCTGAGCACCGGGCGCATGTGCCGCCCGGTGCTCCGGGCGGCACACATTCACTTAACGACGCGATCCAGAGGAACGAAAAGTCATGGCCGGGAACAGCCAGCGCAGGAACCGCCGCACGTCCAACAAGAAGGGCGCGCAGGTCGGCAGCGGTGGCCAGCGTCGCCGCGGTCTCGAGGGCAAGGGCCCGACGCCGCCCGCCTCCGCCCGTAAGGGACACAAGAAGAACCGGGTCGCCAACGCACAGGCGAGGAAGGCCGCCACCCGCCGGCCCGTCGCCCGCCGCGGCGGCAAGGGCACGTCCGAGATGGTCGTCGGCCGCAACCCGGTCTTCGAGGCGCTGCGCGACGGCGTGCCGGCCTCCACCCTCTACGTCCAGCAGTTCATCGACAACGACGAGCGGGTGCGCGAGGCGCTCCAGCTCGCCACCGGACGCGGCAACATCAACATCATGGAGGCGCCGCGCCCGGAGCTCGACCGGCTGACCAACGGGCTCAACCACCAGGGCCTGGTGCTTCAGGTCCCGCCGTACGAGTACGCGCACCCGGAGGACCTGGCCGCCGCCGCGTTCGACGACGGTGAGGACCCGCTGATCGTCGCCCTCGACGGTGTCACCGACCCTCGAAACCTGGGCGCCGTCGTCCGCTCCGTGTCGGCCTTCGGCGGCCACGGCGTGGTCGTCCCCGAGCGCCGCGCCGCGGGTATGACCGCGGGCGCCTGGAAGACGTCCGCCGGCACCGCCGCCCGCACGCCGGTGGCGCGGGCGACCAACCTGACGCGTGCCCTGGAGTCGTACCAGAAGGCCGGTCTGACCGTCGTCGGCCTGGCCGCCGACGGCGAGAGCGAGGTCGGCGACCTCGAGGCTCTCGGCGGGCCGCTGGTCATCGTGGTGGGCAGCGAGGGCAAGGGTCTGTCCCGTCTCGTCGGGGAGACCTGCGACTACCTGGTCCGCATCCCGATGCCGGGCGGCGCGGAGTCCCTCAACGCGGGTGTCGCGGCCGGTGTCGTCCTGTACGAGGCGGCCAAGCGGCGCGCCTGAGGACCGTATTGGGCCGTTTTCGGACGGCCGTGGGTGTAAACCGGTCGATAAGGAACGCTTGACGGGTCTCGGACAGATCGGGCCCGTCACGGCCGTGCCCTAAACACTCATCACTCGGTTAGATGAGTGTGGACACCAGAACGCCCCGGTCCGGGTTCGATGATCAGCCTGCGTTGAGCATGGTGAAGGTGGACTGCGATCCCGCGCAGGTCATCGTCAGCCACGCCAGTTTCCGCGTGCAGCTCGCCCGGAGCCCGCGCCCCGCACGTTCCCTGGCGGACACCGCGCGCCTCGCCCCGCTCGCCGGAGCCGGCGCGGCGGCACGGCCGCGCAGGGCGCCCGTCGTATGGAGCGGCAGGTCGGCCCCCGGGGACTCCGGGGCCACCGGGCTGCTCCAGGCCGTACGCAACTCCACCCTCGAGCACGATCCCTACAGCGCGGGCGCCACCCGGGTCATGCCCCGCGTCGACCTCGAAGAGACCGTGGCGGCCCCCACGGTCCCCGCCCCGGGCGGCCCGGGCCGGGACAGGCCGCTGCTGCCTCCGATGCGGCAGGCGGTCGGCGCCTACGACTCGTACGACACCGGCCCGTCCCACGAGCAGCAGCCGTACGACGCGGGAGCCTACGAGGTCGAGGCGTACGACCACGAGGGCTTCGAGCGGGAACAGGCCCGGCGGCGCTCTCCGCAGCGCCACGGCGCGGACTCCGTGCGGCACGCCTACTACCCCGGCCGCCGGATGAACCTCGGAGTGGTGCTGCTGCCCCTGCGGGTGCTCCTCGGCCTCATCTCCGTCTACGCCGGCATGGGCAAGCTCTGCGACCCCGTCTACTTCGACGGCGGCGACCGCGGCTCCATGGTCAAGTGGCTCAACGCCCTGAACCCGTGGGCCCTCGGCGAGCCGATGCGCGACTTCGCGGTCGCCCACCCGGTCGGCGCCGGGCTCACCGTCGCCTTCCTCCAGGTCATCGTCGGCGTTCTCACCGTCCTCGGCCTGTGGCAGCGCATCGCGGCGGTCGTCGGCGCGCTGCTCTCAGCGGCGCTGATCATGACTGTGAGCTGGCGGTCGGTCCCCGTCTACGAGACGCCGGACCTCATCTACCTGGCGGCCTGGTCGCCGCTGATCATCGCCGGCGCCCCCGTCTACTCGATCGACGGCCGTCTCGCCGGCGAGGCCTGGCGCACCCTCGGGCCCCGCTCCGAACTGTGGGACCTGCGCCGGCGCGTCCTGCGCCGGGGTGGCCTCGTCGCCGCGGTCGTCGTCGGGCTCACGATGCTCGTGGGCTCGATCCTCGGCGGCGCCGTCCGCTCGAACGACATGGTCACCGTGCCCGGCCCGCGCCAGAACCCGACCAACTACCTGCCCGGCGCCCCGCTGCCCAAGGAGTCGGGAACCGACGCGGGCTCACCCCGCCCGCGCAAGGAGAAGCCCTCCCCGTCCGCCAGCCGGCCCACCGAGAAGCCCAGGGAAGCGGCGTCCACGCCCACGCGGGAGACCGTCCAGGAGAGCGGGCAGGTCGCCGGTACGCCCAGCGAGACGCAGGGCAGCCGCACTCAGTCGCCCAGCGGCTCCCGGCCCGCCCCTCCGCCGTCCTCCGGCACCACGGGGCCGACCTCGACCGGCGGCAGCAGCTCCGGCGGCACGACCGGCGGCGGCTCGGGCGACGGCTCCGGCGGCAGCACCGGCGGATCCGACGAGGGCGGCGGCGTGATCGGCGGCCTGCTCGGCTGAACGCCCGCCCGTCCGCGGCGGAGCGAAGGGGCGGCCACCGGAATCTTCCGGTGGCCGCCCCTTCGCCCGTTCGGCCGGAAGCGCGGGACGGAACGTCAACGCACTTGCCGGAACGTCAACGCACCTGCGTGGAAAGCTCCTTGGCCGCCTCTGTCAGATCCTTCGCCGTGTCGATCGCCCGCCAGTAGGCGCCGTTGGGCAACGGGAAGCCGGCCAGCCGGCGTTCGCGCGCCAGCCGCGGGAACGTCGTCCGCTCGTGGTCGCCCACATCGGGCAGCAGCCCCGTGAACTCCGCGGAGAAGACGTACACGCCCGCGTTGATCAGATACGGCGACGGCGGCGACTCGATGAAGTCCGTGATGTGCCCGAAGGCGTCCGTCTCCACGGCACCCCAGGGGATGCGCGGACGCGCGAGCGCGAGGGTCGCCGCGGCGTCGCGTTCGGCGTGGAAGGCGGCCATCTCGCGCAGCGAGAAGCGGGTCCAGATGTCGCCGTTGGTCGCGTACCAGGGCTGATCGGGATGCGGCAGGGCGGCCGCGGCGTACTTGAGGCCGCCGCCGCGGCCCAAGGGCTCCGTCTCGACGACGGTCTTGACGCGCAGGGGAAGCACCGCGCTGTCCAGCCACTCCTGGAGGACCTCCGCGAGATGGCCGCAGGACACCACGGCGTCGGTCACGCCCTCCTCGGCCAGCCAGGCAAGCTGGTGGCCGATGATCGGGGTGCCGGTCCCCGGGATCTCGACCATGGGCTTGGGGCGGTCGTCGGTGTACGGGCGCAGCCGAGAGCCCTGGCCGCCCGCCAGGACAACGGCCTGCGTCGGAAACGTAGGCGTTTGCATGGCCTGAACGATATGCGGCGGGCCGGCCCGCCCTGGGCCCGGGACGGCGTCACTGGCCGTGGCCGACGGCGTCAGTGGGTTTGCAGGGCGGCGTCAGTGGCTGAGCGCGGCGTGGAGGCGGCCCATGGGGGCGCAGGAGCGCCCCGGGGGCGGTCAGGGCCCGGCGGGGCTGCCCCCGGGCCCTCATTGTCCGTGACGGCGTCAGGAGCCCTGCGCCTGCTGCGCGACGCCCGTGGCGAACGACGTGTCGCAGACGGGCCGGGAGAACGACTGGGCGCGGATCGGACCGTAGAGGTCCACCGCGGCCCGGCCGAGGGCGCGCGCGAGGGACATGCAGTGCTCGGCGAGCGACGGGCGCGCCTCGATCTCCCGCTGGAGGTGGGTGAGCGCGACACCCGGGTCCTCGGTCTGCAGCTGCGTGAGCAGCCGGTCGCGCAGAACATCCTGCGGGGCACGGGACTTGGCGCGTACGGAAACGTTCTCCGAGGAGGCGGTGAGCATCTGCGACTGGGTGGCCTGCCCTGCCCACGGGACGGCGGTGACCGCGAGGGTTCCGGAGAGCACCAGGACGACAGGCAGAACGAGGGCGAGAGTGCGGCCGATTCGGCGGGCTGTGTGGGTCACGCTCGCGAGCGTAGCGGCCAGTGATGATTTGGCGACCTTCAGTCACTCACGCGAGGGATGGTTCGACCGCGCCTTTCGATTACCGTGTTGACGCCCGGCGGAGAAATGCGTCGAACATCCGCTTCTGGCGGCTTATTTGCCCAATTATCCGAAAAGCCGGGCCTCGCACCGAAGTGCGGGGCCCGGCCTTTCGTCGTTGCTTGATTCGCGGCCCGGCCGCTCGGCGGGTCAGCCGCTGAGGCGCTCGCCGGTCGACGTCGAGAAGACGTGGATCTCGCCGGAGCGCGGCACGACGTGGAGCTCGCTGCCCTTGGCCGGGACGTCGCGGCCGCCGACGCGGACGACGAGGTCCTTGTGCTCGCCGCCGACCTGGGCGGAGCCGTACACGTAGCCGTCGGCGCCGAGCTCCTCAACGACGTTCACGGACACGGCGAGGCCGGCCGGGGCGTCCTGGGAGAGGGTCTTGGTGTCACCGGCGCCGTGCTCGACGACGTCGAAGTGCTCGGGGCGGACGCCGACCGTGACGGTCGTGTCGCCCTTGTCGGCGGCGGCGGACAGGGCCTCACGGGAGACCGGGACGACGCTGTTGCCGAACTTCACGCCACCGTCGGTGATCGGGACCTCGACGAGGTTCATGGCCGGGGAGCCGATGAAGCCGGCGACGAAGAGGTTGGCGGGGCGGTCGTACATGTTGCGCGGCGAGTCGACCTGCTGGAGCAGGCCGTCCTTCAGCACGGCCACCCGGTCGCCCATGGTCATGGCCTCGACCTGGTCGTGGGTGACGTACACAGTGGTGATGCCGAGGCGGCGCTGCAGGCTCGCGATCTGCGTACGGGTGGAGACACGGAGCTTGGCGTCCAGGTTCGACAGCGGCTCGTCCATGAGGAAGACCTGCGGCTCACGCACGATGGCGCGGCCCATCGCGACACGCTGGCGCTGACCACCGGAGAGGGCCTTCGGCTTGCGGTCCAGGTAGTCGCTGAGGTCGAGGATCTTCGCGGCCTCTTCGACCTTCTTGCGGATCTCGCTCTTGTTGACGCCGGCGATCTTGAGCGCGAAGCCCATGTTGTCGGCGACGGTCATGTGCGGGTAGAGCGCGTAGTTCTGGAACACCATGGCGATGTCCCGGTCCTTCGGCGGCAGGTGCGTGACGTCGCGGTTGCCGATCCGGATGGATCCGCCGTTGACGTCCTCGAGACCCGCGAGCATCCGCAGGGAGGTCGACTTGCCGCAGCCGGACGGCCCGACGAGGACGAGGAACTCGCCGTCCTCGGTCTCGATCTCGAGCTGGTCGACGGCGGGCTTCTCGGAGCCCGGGTAGATCCGGGTCGCCTTGTCGAACGTGACAGTAGCCATGCTGATGTGTCTCCTTCACCGGCAGGAACGTGCCGGACGATCCGAGTAAGGGAGTGGTCTGGTCCAACGGTGTGAACCTGCCGTGACGCTACCTGGCGATCGGGGATCTGTCAGTAGCCGGTGGCGGGAGAAATCCCACCGGGGCGGCGCGGGCGTTGGTTACACTTCTCTCGCTGCCTCCTTAGCTCAGTTGGCTAGAGCGCTTGACTTGTAATCTTGAGGTCGTCGGTTCGACTCCGACAGGAGGCTCCAGCACGCGAAGGGCCCCCGGACAGACCGTCCGGGGGCCCTTCGCCGTGTCCGCTCAGTGCCGGCCGGAGATCTTGTCCGCCAGGGTCGCGAGGCGGGCCGTCGTCGGGGTGTGGGTGGTGGCCTCGTACCGGTCGGCCCTGCGGTACGCGGAGTAGAGGGTGTGGACGCCCAGCCAGCGCAGGGGTTCCGGTTCCCACTTGCGGACCTTGTGGTTGACCCAGGGGAGCGCGGTCAGGTCGGTGGGGCCCGACTGGCCGGAGTCCTGCTGGATCAGGTCGCGCAGGGTGCGGGCGGCCAGGTTGGAGGTGGCCACGCCGGAGCCGACGTAGCCGCCGGCCCAGCCGAGGCCGGTGGAGCGGTCGAGGGTGGCGGTCGCGCACCAGTCGCGGGGGACGCCGAGGACGCCCGACCAGGCATGGGCGATCCGGGTGCCGGCGAGCCGGGGGAAGAAGCGGATCAGGATTTCGCGCAGCGCCTCGACGGTGGCGGGGCCGGTGCGTCCGTCGTTGTCGGTCCGCGAGCCGTAGCGGTAGGGGGCGCCGCGCCCGCCGATCGCGATGCGGTTGTCGGCGGTGCGCTGGGCGTACATGTAGGCGTGGGCCATGTCGCCGAGGGCCTCGCGGCCGGACCAGCCGATCTCGTCCCACGCGTCGTCCGGGAGCGGCTCCGTGACGATCATGGAGGAGTTCATGGGGAGCCAGGTGCGGTGCTGGCCCTTGAGGGACGCGGTGAACCCTTCGGTGCAGCGCAGGATGTAGGGAGCGCGGACGGTGCCGTACGGGGTGACGGCGTGCTTGGGCCTGATCTCCGTGACAGGCGTCGACTCGTGGACGGTGACGCCGAGCGCCTCCACGGCGGCGGCCAGGCCCTTGACCAGTTTCACCGGGTGCAGGCGGGCGCCGTGCGGGGTCCAGCTGCCGGCCACGGCGCCGCTGACGTGGACGCGTTCCGCCGTCTCACGGGCGCCGAGCAGGACACGGTCCTTCTCGCCGAAGGCGATCTCGACGGAGTGGAAGTCCCTCAGGCGCTGGAGCTGGGCGGGCGTGCGGGCGACCTCGAGCACGCCGCCCTTGTGGATGTCGGCGTCGATCTTCTCCTCGCCGGCGACGCGGACGACTTCGTCGACGGTGTCGTTCATGGCCTGCTGGAGGCGTACGGCGGCGTCGTGGCCGTGGAGCCGGGCGTAGCGGTCGCGTCCGGCGACGCCGTTGTAGAGCCAGCCGCCGTTGCGTCCCGAGGCGCCGTATCCGCAGAACGTGGCTTCAAGGACGGTGATGTTGAGGAACGGGACGGCCTTCTTGAGGTAGTACGCGGTCCACAGGCCGGTGTATCCGCCGCCGACGATGCAGACGTCGGCGGAGCTGTCGCCGGGGAGGGGTTCGCGGGGGACGGGGGCGCCGTCCTGCGCGTACCAGAACGATATGCCGCCGTTGACGGTGTTCATGTGGGTCGCTGCTTTCCCTGCCGTTGGGTGGGCCGTGTGGCGGGAATGTACTGCTCCGGGCCGCCTTCCGCGACGTAGGGGCGCGGCATGGGCAGTGGCCGGGCGGGCGGTGGTCCGCTCCGTGGAATCGTCTGGCGCGACGAGCGGTCGTAAGGGCAGGCTGGGCGCATGATTCGTACTGCCGCACCCGCCGATGTGCCCGTGATCCACGAGATGGTCCGGGAGCTCGCCGAATACGAGAAGGCCTTGCACGAGGCGAACGCCACCGAGGAGCAACTGCGCGAGGCGCTGTTCGGTGAGCGGCCGGCGGCGTTCGCGCACATCGCGGAGACGGAGGACGGCGAGGTGGCCGGTTTCGCGCTGTGGTTCCTGAACTTCTCCACGTGGCGCGGTGTGCACGGGATCTACCTGGAGGACCTGTACGTGCGGCCGGGGCTGCGGGGCGGCGGCCACGGGAAGGCGCTGCTCACGGAGTTGGCGCGGATCTGCGTGGAGCGCGGCTACGAGCGTCTGGAGTGGTCGGTGCTGAACTGGAACACCCCGTCGATCGACTTCTACAGGTCGCTGGGGGCACGGCCGCAGGACGAGTGGACGGTCTACCGGCTGACCGACGGGGCGCTCAAGAGCCTCGGAGCCTGATCCCCCTTTGCTGCGTGCGGGACCACGGGTCCTGGACACCGGGACGTGACCACGTGACCAGGACCTGACGAGGGCGGGGCCTTACGGGACGAGGACCACCTTGCCGACGGTGCCGCGTGTCTCGAGGGCGCGGTGTGCGTCGGCGGCGTCCGACAGGGCGTAGCGCTGGACGGCGGGGCGGAGCCGGCCGGCGGCGGCCTCGGCGAGGGCGCGGCTCTCGAGGGCGCGCAGACCGCCGGCCTTCTCGAGCATGGCGGGGCCGAGGACGCCCTGTGAGGTGATGCCGCGTTCGGCGAGTTCCTCCGGGGTGAGGGTCAGCGGGCTGTCGGAGAGGATGCCCTGGCTGGACCAGCCGAAGACGATGTGCTTGCCGCCCTTGCCGAGGAGGTCCACGGCGGCGCGGCCGGCCTCGCCGCCGACGGAGTCGTAGACGACGCCGGCACGCCGGTCGCCGAGGTGGCCGCGTACGATGTCGGGCCAGTCCGGGCGGGTGTAGTCGACGGCCAGGTCGGCGCCGTTGTCGCGTACGCGGGCGGTCTTGGCGGGGCCGCCCGCCAGGCCGACGACGGTGGCGCCGGCGTTCTTGGCGTACTGGACGATCAGCGTGCCGATGCCGCCCGCTGCGGCGGGGACGATCACGATGTCGTCGGGCCCGAGGTCGGTGTACTGGAGGATGCCGAGCGCGGTCCTTCCGGTGCCGATCATGGCGACGGCCGCCGCCTCGTCGAGTTCTCCGGGGATCTCGTGGAGTCGGTCCGCGCCGGTGACGGCGAGTTCGGCGTAGCCCCCGGGCGCCATGCCGAGGTGGGCGACGACGCGCTTGCCGAGCCAGGCGGGGTCGGTGCCCTCGCCGAGGGACTCGACGACGCCGGCGACTTCGCGGCCGGGGATCGTCGGCAGTTCCACGGCCACCGGGTACGGGCCTTGCGCGCCCTCGCGCAGCGCGGTGTCGAGGAGATGGACACCGGCGGCGGCGACGGCGATCCGTACCTGGCCGGGGCCGGGTACAGGGTCGTCGGCCGTCTCGTAGGTCAGGTTCTCCGCGGGGCCGAAGGCGTGCAGGCGGACGGCGTGCATGGTGTGGCCTCCCTTGTCGTGGGGTCGTCGGGCCCACTCTTCAACCTCAAGCGCGCTTGACGTCAAGGCGGTTGCGGGTCGCCCGGTGGGCGCTGCCGCTGCCGCGCAGCGCGAGCGAGACCGCCTCCAGCGCGCTGTTGAAGGACACCTCCGAGAGCAGCCCCGGCGCTGCGACCTGG
The DNA here is from genome assembly GCF_056835925.1 of Streptomyces sp. WAC00040. NCBI lineage: Bacteria > Bacillati > Actinomycetota > Actinomycetes > Kitasatosporales > Streptomycetaceae > Streptomyces > Streptomyces sp. WAC00040. Next base: position 1,359,898 of record NZ_JAKQZE010000001.1, on the reverse strand, counting down.
TCCCCGGCGAGGTAGACCCCGTCACCGCGGTCGATGGCGGGACGGTCGCGCCAGGTGGTGCCGGGCAGGTCGACGGCGCCGGTACGGCCGTTGGCGAGCGCTTCGCGCCGCCACATGGTCCGCTCCCGCCAGCCGGGGAACCCGAGGTCGAGGAGGGCCTCCGCGTGGGCGGTTCCGTCGGCCTTGGACGCGTCGGGGGCGATGGGGAGCTGTCCCTGCAGGAGCTGCTGCCCGGCAGGGGCGAGGGTCGGGTCCTGGGCGGTGAAGCGTTCCAGCCAGCCGGGGGCGTCGAGGTCGCAGACCACGAACGCGTCGCCGCGCCGGGTCCGCAGCGCCAGGTCGACCAGGGTGGTGCGGCCGCTGGTCCAGCGCAGGGTGTCGTCGCCGAGGATGCGGCGGGCCGCGTCGAGGGTGGTGGCGACGATGACGGGACCGTGACCTTCGGGCAGGGAGTCGACGCGTGACGTGGTCTCGATGCGTACGCCCAGGTCCCAGGCGCGGGCGGCCATCCGCTCGACGACCTGCCCCCATCCGCCGCGTGGGTAGTGGGCCTCCGGCGGCAGGGCCGTGGCCCGTCGGAGGCGTTCGTGGACGAACGCGGCGGAGAGCGAGCCGGGGTCGTGGTGGAAGAGGGCGACGCCCATGTAGTGGGCGGCCGCCCGGGCGGCTTGCTCGCCCGCGACGGTCGTCGCCCAGGTCAGGAAGTCGGTGTCGACGGGGGCCGAGCCGGCGGGACGGCGGGCGAGCCTGAGCATTCCGAGGGGCGGGGTCCTGCGCAGCGCGCCGTCGCGGCGGAAACGGAAGCGTGCTCCTTCGAGGGGAGGCAGGGGCGCGAGGGGGCCGAGGAGGTTGCGCTGCTTCAGCCAGGTCCAGTGGGGACCGCGGTTGTAGAGGGCGTGGGGGCCGTCATTGGTCCGGTAGGGGCCGTCGCTGGTGCGGGCGCGTCCCCCGAGGGTGTGGTGGGCCTCGTACAGGGCCACACGGGCGCCGGACTCGGCGGCGGTGATGGCCGCTGTGAGGCCGGCGAATCCGCCGCCGATGACGGTGATCTCATGCATGTCTGTCTCTCCCGGATCGTTCGGCTCGTCGCTCTCACGGCTGCGACGGATCGGGGGCCGGGGGATGTGACATCACACGGGCGCGAAGCCGTTGTCAGTGGCGCACGTCACCATGGGGAAATGGCGAAGGCGCGGAGAGCGGCAGTGGCGGCGGCGAGGGTGACCGAGGTGCGGCTGCCGCGGCTCGAGGAGTTCGGCGGCGGCGCACTGGAGCCGGACGGGGATTACGACGGGGTGCGGTTCGAGGGGCTGGACCTGGGCGGTCAGCAGGGGGCAGGGGCCCGCTTCATCGACTGCGCGCTGACGGACTGCGTCCTGGACGGGACGCGGTTGACGCAGGCCCGTTTCGTGGACTGCGTGCTCGAGGGGGTCCGCGGGGTAGGGGCGGATCTCGCCGGGGCCTCGCTGCGTGACGTGGAGATGCGTGAGGCGCGGTTGGGCGGGGCGCAGTTGCACGGGGCGTCGCTGACGGGGGTGGTGCTGCGCGGCGGCAAGATCGACTATCTGAATCTTCGGGAGGCGGGACTGACGGACGTCGTGTTCCACGGCTGCGTGCTGTCGGAGGCGGACTTCGGGGGCGCGCGGCTGGAGCGGGTGGAGTTCCGGGACTGTGTGCTGCGGCGGGTCGATCTGACGGGGGTGCGGATGAAGGACGTCGACCTGCGCGGGGCGGCGGAGCTGGACATCGCGCGCGGGGTGGAGCGGTTGGCGGGGGCGGTGATCAGCCCGGGGCAACTGCTGGAGCTGGCACCCGCGTTCGCGGCGCAGATCGGCGTGCGGGTGGAGTAGCGCGCCGAGTGGGGCCGGCCCGGTCAGGCCGTGCGGGGGAAGCGGGCCTGGAGGTCCCAGATCACCGGGTTGTCGCCGAGGCCCTCGTGCATGTCGGTGAGGTCGGCGATCAGGTCGTGCAGGAAGTCGCGGGCCTCACGGCGGAGTTCGGCGTGGCTGAAGGTGATCGGCGGCTCGTCGCCGGGCATCCAGTCGGCCTCGACGTCGACCCATCCGAAGCGGCGCTCGAAGAGCATCCGGTCGCTGGACTCCGTGAAGTCCAGCTCGGCGTACCGGGGCTTCGACGCGCGGCTGCCGAGCGGGTCGCGGTCGAGCTGCTCGACGATGTCGCACAGGGCCCAGGCGAAGTCGAGTACCGGGACCCATCCCCAGGCTGTGGATACCTCCCGGTCCTTCTCCGTGTCGGCGAGATAGACGTCGCCGCAAAAGAGGTCGTGGCGCAGCGCCTGTACGTCCGCGCGCCGGTAGTCGGTCTGCGGCGGGTCGGGGAAGCGGCGCGAGAGGGAGTAGCCGATGTCGAGCACGTGGTCGATGGTGTCATGCCCGGCGGCGCCTGCTGTACGACCAGGTGACGGCGGTCAGTAGGAAGGGGACGGCGGCGAGCGGTCCGAAGAAGAAGGCCCAGACGGTCTCGGCGGTGCCCGACATGTAGGTCCGGCTCTCCACGGTGAACAGGACCACCACCTGCCACAGTGCGAAGAGGACCGTCAGGGCGGACGCGGTCCAGGCGAGGGCGGCGAGCGTGCGGGGGCGCAGCGGCTGCCACCGGTCGCTGACCAGGAGCACGGGGAACAGGGCGGCGAGCTCGGAGACGACGGCGAGGCCGACGACGTAGGCGATGCCCCAGCCGGGGATGCCGAAGGCGTCGCGCAGGACCTGGTCGCTGTAGCCGACGTAGACACCGCTCGCCATGGCGATGCGCCACAGACCGGAGGGCAGGGCGCACAGGGCGATGGCGTGGGCGGCACGGCGCGCCCAGCGAGGTGCGGGGGCGAGCGCCGGCGCGGTGGCGGTGGGCGGGTGCGACGGGCGGCAGGATGTGGTCGAGGCGGTCATGACAACCACGATGTCCGCGTGGGGTGGGGTGACGCTTCCTCCTGCGCGGCGGACCGTCTCCGCCGCGCGGCGGAGACGACGGGGACGCGGGTCGCAGCCGCGGTCGGAGCCGGCCGGGTCCGGTCCGGTGTCGCCGCGTCGGTCGCAGCCGCAGTCGTTCCGGGGTCGGTCCAGGGGCCGCCATGCAGCCGGAGGCGGACCGGGGCCGCAGCCGCCACGCCCCCGCCGCAGGCAGCCGAAGTCCTGGCCGGTCCCGGCGGCCGCAGCCGGTCCCGTGGCCGCCGCGGCAGCGCGGCCGTCGCCGGCGCCCGGTGTCACGGCAGCAGGCGTTGCTCCTTCGCCACCGCCACCGCGCCGGCCCGGGTGTCGACACCGAGCTTGGCGTAGATGCGGCCCAGGTGGGTCTTCACGGTCGCCTCGCTGATGAACAGGGCGCGGGCGATCTCGCGGTTGCCGAGGCCCTGTGCCAGCTGGCCGAGGATGTCGCGTTCACGGTCGGTCAGCGACGGGGCGGCGGCTCCGCGCATACGGTCCATGACCCGGCTCGCCACGGGCGCCGACAGCGCGGTGCGGCCCTGCGCGGCCGCGCGGATCGCCGCGAACAGCTCCTCGGGGCGTTCCGCCTTGAGGAGGTAGCCGGTCGCGCCGGCCTCGATGGCCCGGGTGATGTCCGCGTCCGTGTCGTACGTGGTCAGGACCAGCACGTGGGTGCCGGGCGAGGCGATACGGCGGGTGGCCTCGACGCCGTCGATGCCCGCGCCCAGCTGGAGGTCCATCAGGACGACGTCCGGCTTCAGTTTGGCGGCCGTCGCGACGGCCTCCTCGCCGCTGCCGGCCTCGCCGACGACCTCGATGTCGGGCTCGCTGCCGAGGAGCGCGAGCAGTCCGGCGCGGACGACGGCGTGGTCGTCGCAGAGCAGGATCCGTACGGCTGTCATGAGCGGGCCTCCAACGGGATCGCGGCGGACAGCACGGTGCCCTCGCCGGGTGCCGACTCGACGGTGAGGGTGCCGCCGTGCTGTTCGACACGGGCCCTGATCGCGGGCAGACCGTGTCCGCGCACGCCGGGGGAGGAGCGGCCGGCGGCGGGGTCGAAGCCGCGCCCGTCGTCCGCGACGTCGAGGACGACCTGGTCGCCCATCAGCGTGAGGGTCAGCGTGGCGGCGGTGGCACCGGCGTGCTCCCGTACGTTCGCCAGCGCGCCCTGGGCGATACGCAGCAGCGCGGACTGGACCCGGTCGGGCAGGGGCGCGGGCGGGCCGTCGAGGTGGAAGCGGACGGGGAGGGCGTCGGTGGACTCCCGGTCGGCGAGCGCCCGGAGTGCCTCTGGGAGGCTCCCGCCCTCGGTGAGGTCGGCCGGGGCCAGGTCGTGGACGAAGCGGCGGGCCTCGGCGAGGCTGCGCTCCGCGATGGACTCGGCGGTGCGGACATGGCCGCGGGCGGCGGACGGGTCGCTGTCCCAGGTGCGGTCGGCGGCCTGGAGCAGCATCTGCTGACTGGACAGGCTCTGCGCGAGGGTGTCGTGGATCTCCATGGACAGCCGCTGCCGTTCGGCGAGAGTGCCTTCACGGCGCTCGGTGGCGGCGAGTTCGCGGCGGGTGCGGACCAGGTCGTCGATGAGTGCCCGCCGGCGGTCGGCGAGCCGTTCCGCGTGGACGAAGACGGCCGTGGCGACGGCTGCGACCGCGGGCGGCGCGATGACCAGGTTCGGGTCGAAGCCGCCCTGTGCGAGTTGCAGCTGCGCGGCGACGACGAACACCGTGAGCAGAGCGACCAGGGCGATCGCCGCGCGGGTCGGCAGCGCGCGCAGTCCCGTGTAGAGGAGGGGCACGGCGCACCAGGCGAAGCTCGGGGCGAGGAGGACGAGGACCACCCAGACGGCCACGACGGTGACCAGCCACATCAGCCGACGGGGGGTGGCGCGCGGGCCGAACACCGGGCCCACCGTGTAGAGGACGGCGAGGGTCACCGAGAGCCCGATGATCCACGGGGACCGGAACTCCCAGGGGTGGCGCAGGAGATAGCGGACGAGCGAGGCACCGAGCAGCAGGAAGAACGCCGCGTGCATCACACCGGCCAGCCATCGGGCGTCGGGGTCCTGCTCGCCGTGCTGTCCGCCCGCGGGCCCGCCGTGCCGGTCCGGCACCCGCGGGCGGGTCCGCTCCCGGGGCCGTTCCCGCGCCGGGGCTCCGCCCCTGCCCTGTTCCTTGTCCACCGACGTCTCCTCGACCGACCAGGCCCCTGACCTGGGCCTGCTTCTTCATGGTGGCCCGGCGGACCCATGGGGGCATCAACCGATCGGCTGACACGCCCGTCGTCCATCATGCGCGCCAAGGGCAGCCGGAGCGTGGACCGTACCGGGCACTCCGCGACCGGAGGATCGATGGCAGAGCGAGAGCCACGGCGGAACAGCCGCCCTCATGAAGGAGCCACCCGGATGAAGAAGACCCTGATCGGTGCCGCCACCGCAGCCGTTGTCGCCGTCGGCACGTTCGGCGCCGTAGCGGCGAACGCCTCCGCCCCGGCCGCGGAGACCAGGGCCGCCGTCACCGCCGACGTCTCGTCCCGCAGCCTTCAGCAGTCCACGCATCTGACGATCGACGCGGCCACCAGGGCCGCGCAGGCCGCGCTCGACGCCGCGGAGCAGGAGAACCAGCGCGTCACGGTCGCCGTCGTCGACCGGAACGGCAACACGATCGTCACCCTGCGCGGCGACGGCGCGGGCCCGCAGTCGTACGAGTCGGCGGAGAAGAAGGCGTACACCGCGGTGTCCTGGAACGCCGCGACGTCCGAGCTGGTCAAGCGGCTGGAGCAGGCCCCGAACCTGAAGGACATCCCGGGGACGCTGTTCCTCGGCGGCGGGGTGCCGGTGCAGGCCGAGGGCGCTCCGGTCGCCGGCATCGGTGTGGCGGGCGCGCCGAGCGGCGAGCTCGACGAGAAGTTCGCCCGGGCAGGCGCCGCCGCGCTCGGCCGCTGACCGGGCCGCCCCGGGGCCGGCCTGTTCAGGACCCACCCCGGGGTGTCGCATGCCTAGGATCTCGGGGTGGACCCGCACCTCTCGCGCCGCGCCGCCCTTCTGCGTACCGCCCTCGCCCTGCTGCTCGTCGCGACCGCCGCCATGGGCTGCTCCGGTGACGGTGCGGGCGTGCGGGGAACGCCGGGCGCCGCGGGGCTCCGTGATCCGTACTTCCCCCGGCTCGGCAACGGCGGTTACGACGTCCGGCACTACGGACTCGCCCTCGGCTACGACCCCCGCGACGGTCGCCTCCGGGGCACGGCGGAGCTCACGGCGCTCGCCACCCAGGATCTGAGCGCCTTCCACCTCGACCTGCGCGGGATGACGGTGGAGCGTGTGACGGTCGACGGCGCGGAGGCCGCCGTCAACCGGGCCGGTACGGAACTGACGGTGCGTCCGCGCCAGGACATCCACAAGGGCGCCGAGTTCCGTACGGTCGTCCGGTACACCGGGGTCCCGCAGACGGTCACGGACGCCGACGGCTCCAAGGAGGGCTGGCTGCGTGCGGCTGACGGTGACGCCCTCGCGGTCGGCCAGCCGGTCGGTTCCATGGCGTGGTTCCCCGGCAACCACCACCCGGCGGACAAGGCCGCGTACGACATCACCGTCACCGTTCCCGACGGCTACGAGGCGGTGTCCAACGGCGAGCCGGCGGGTGGGCTCACCAAGGGCGGGCGGACCGTTTTCACTTGGCGTTCCGAGCAGCCGATGGCGAGCTTCCTGGTCCTGCTCGCGGTCGGCGACTTCCGCACGGCGACCACCCGCACGGCTGCCGGGCTGCCTGTCGTGACGGCCGTCGATCCGTCGGCGGCGGAGCAGAGTGCGGCGCTGCTGCGCAAGCTCCCGCGGATCGTCGAGTGGGGGACGGAGAAGTTCGGGCCGTACCCGTTCTCGTCGGCGGGCGCGGTCGTCGTGCCCGCCGGGGAGGTCGGATACGCGCTGGAGACGCAGAGCCGGCCGGTCTTCCCGCTGGACCGTTTCGACGAGGAGACCCTCGTCCATGAGCTGGCACACCAGTGGTTCGGCAACTCGGTGACGCCGGCGTCCTGGCGGGACATCTGGCTGAGCGAGAGCTTCGCCACCTACGCCGAGTGGATGTGGCTGGCGGAGGCCGGGGACACGCCGGTGCGGGAGAGCTTCGAGGACGCCTTCGCGGACCAGGAGAACTGGGCCTTCGCCCCGGCCGTGCCACCGCGCGCCGAGGACATCTTCGCGGCGCCGGTCTACGGGCGGGGGGCGATGGTGCTGCACAAGCTCCGCGAGGCCGTCGGCGACGACGTCTTCTTCGAGATCGTGCGCGGCTGGGCGCAGAAGAACCGTCACGCCAACGCCTCGACAGGCGACTTCACCGCCTACGCGGAGGCGAGGTCGGGCAAGGATCTGACGGAGCTGTGGAAGGTGTGGTTGTACGGGGACGACAGGCCCCGGAGCCCGTGAGCGCGACAGGCCCCGGAGCCCGTAAGCGCGACAGGGCCCCGGCTCGCGGCCGGGGCCCTGTCGAACGACCGTGTCAGGACGTCAGGCGGTAGGCCGACGCCGAAGTGGCGTCAGGTCAGAGGTTGACGCCGAAGTCGCGGGCGATGCCCTCGAGGCCGGAGGCGTAACCCTGGCCGACCGCGCGGAACTTCCACTCGGCTCCGTTGCGGTAGAGCTCGCCGAAGACCATGGCGGTCTCGACGGCGGCGTCCTCGCTGAGGTCGTAGCGGGCGATCTCGGTGCCACCGGCCTGGTTGATGATGCGGATGTAGGCGTTGCGCACCTGGCCGAAGTTCTGGCTGCGGGAGACGGCGTCGTAGATCGAGACGGGGAAGACGATCTTGTCGACGTCGGCCGGCAGGCCCGCGAGGTTGACGTTGATCTGCTCGTCGTCGCCGCCGCCCTCGCCGGTGCGGTTGTCGCCGGTGTGGACGATGGTCTGGTCCGGCGTCGCCTTGTTGTTGAAGAAGACGAAGTGGGCGTCGGAGGCGACCTTGCCCGCGCTGTTCACACCGATCGCGGACGCGTCGAGGTCGAAGTCCGTGCCGGTGGTGGTGCGGACGTCCCAGCCGAGGCCGACCGTGACGGCGGTGAGGCCCGGGGCCTCCTTGGTGAGCGAGACGTTGCCGCCCTTGGACAGGCTTACTGCCATTGGGAAGTCCCCTTCAATTCGGATCTGCGGGCTACGGGTCCTCCCGAAGCTACCGTCACAGGTCATAACGCGGGCAGGGGACTGTCAGGTTCCATCCACCGGGGTCCGGTTCCACGCACCGGGAGCGGGGCCGGACCCGGACGCGGACGAACGGTCGGGGAGAAAAGAGGGTGACGGGCGCGTCCGGGGCGCGGGACCATGGATGACATGTCCGGGCCCTACATCATCCGCGGCTCCGTCTCCCTGCCGGAGGCCGAGCTCATGTGGCGTTTCTCGAGGTCCTCGGGGCCCGGTGGCCAGCACGTCAACACCAGCGACTCGCAGGTGGAGCTCCGCTTCGATCTCGCGAGGACGGAGGCGCTGCCGCCGGTCTGGAAGGACCGTGCGCTGGAGCGGCTCGCGAGCCGGATGGTGGGCGGTGTGATCGCCGTACGCGCCTCGGAGCACCGCTCTCAGTGGCGGAACCGTGAAACCGCGGCGGTACGGCTGGCGTCCCTGCTCGCCGAGGCGACCGCTCCGCCGCCGAGGCCCCGCCGGGCGACGAAGATCCCGCGCGGCATCAACGAGCGCAGGCTGCGGGAGAAGAAGCAGCGCGCGGAGACCAAGCGGGGCCGCTCCGGCCGCGACTGGTAGCGCGCCGCTCACCACCTCGACCGGCGCGCGCACCTCGGCGCGTTCAGCCCAGGTGCCGGTACCGCCCCCGGAAGTACGTCAGGGGCCCGGCGACCACGTCGGAGAGTCCCACCTTCAGGACATGGCCGATGACCAGTGTGTGGTCGCCGGCCTCCACCCGCTGCTCCGTGCGGCATTCGAGGGTCGCCAGCGCGCCCTTCACCAGAGGCGCCCCGCAGATCTCGCCGCGTTCATGGGCCAGGTCGTCGAAGAGCAGGCGGTCGCTGAGCCGGCCCTTCATGGCGAACCGGCCGGCGATCTGCCGCTGGCCCTCGGTGAGGACGGAGACGCCCCACAGCGGCTGTTCCGCGAGCAGGTCGTCCATGCGTGAGTCGTTGCGCAGGCTGACGAGCACCAGTGGCGGGTCGAGGGAGACGGACATGAAGGACGTCGCCGTCATGCCGACGTCCTCGCCGCGCGGCCCGTGGTCGGCGTCGTGCGCGGTGACCAGCACCACGCCGGCGGCCAGACGGGACATGGCGGCACGGAATTCCTCATTGCTCACCCCCTCAGGATGGGGGATGGCGGAAGTGGCGGGAGCGGGGGTCGTCTGCAACACACAGGGGACGCTAGTGTCGGCCGTTCCGCCGCCGCATCGGGCTCCGGGACCAGCCGGGTCCTAGGACCGCGGGCCGACCACCATGAGTAACCATGGGTACGCCTCTATGGTTTTGCATTCAATAATTGATTTCAAGAAAGCTAGGTGTGTCCGGCCGGTCAGCATCTGACCCTTCATCACCTGATGTGACTTGAGTCACAGAGCCCAGTATTTGTTGACCCTGTGTACCGGCTGAGCTGCTCGCTGTGATTCAGTGGCCGGGATACCGCTACAAGTACGCCAATCAGACGCCCTGGAGTTTGCTGTCGAGGTCTCGGGGAGAGCGAGCGATGGAGACCGAGTCGGAGCCCTATGTCCGTCTTGCGACCCTGCGGCAGCTGCACCGGGTCGTCGCGGACCTCAACACGGCCCGCAGCCTGGCCGACACCCTGCAGACCGTCGCCGACGGAATCGTCGCCGGACTGGGCTACGAACTGGCCTGCGTCAACCTGGTGCGCCCCGACGGTGACCTCGTCGTCGCCGCCTTCGCCGGCAGCGCCGCCGCCGAGGCCCTGATCACCGGCCGGGTCGGCTCGCGCACTTCCTGGGACCGCCGCCTGTCCATGGGCGAAGCCTGGGGCGACCTGCGCTTCATCCCGCACACCGAGGGCTGGGTCCTCATAGAGGACGACGTTCCCCAGTGGCACACCGACGGCCCCGAGCCCCGCTTCGACGACGAATGGCACCCGCAGGACCGCCTCTACGCCCCGATGTACGCGTCGGGCGGCGGGCGCGAACTGCTCGGCGTGATCTCCGTGGACCGGCCGCGCAACGGCCGCCGTCCCGGGCCCTGGGGTCAGGAGGCGTTGCAGATGTACGCCTCCCAGGCCGCGATCGCCATCAGCAACGCACGACTTCGAGCCAATATGCAGCGCGCCCTGGTCCGCCTCGAGCGCGAGCAGCAGGCACTGCGCGCGAGCGAGGAATCCTTCCGTCAGGCGTTCGAGTACGCCCCGAGCGGCATGGCCATCGCCGAGATGGGCGGCGACCAGCACGGCCGCCTGCTGCGCACCAACGATGCCCTGTGCCGGCTGCTGGGCCGCCCCGCCTCCGCGATGCGCCGCTACTCCTTCGCCGACCTCGTCCACCCCGAGGACGTCGGCACCCTGCTGCGGACCTCCGCCGAGGGCGGACGCGCGGAGATCAGGCTGGGCCGCAGGGACGGCAGTTATGTATGGGTGTCGCTGCGGAACTCGGTCGTCGCCGACACCGCGGACGGGCCCCGCTTCCTCCTCACGCACGTCGAGGACATCGAGGACCGCAAGCGCCACGAGCTCCAGCTCGCCCACCGCGCCTCGCACGACGCGCTCACCGGCCTGCCCAACAGCGCGGAGCTGCGCGCCCGGCTCAGTTCGCGTCTGTGCGAGCGGCCGCACGCGACGTACGCGACGGACATCGAGGCGCTCGACGCCGCGTACGAGACCGACCGCGGGTTCCGGAGCGACGGCTTCGACTTCGACACGGTCGGCGGGCGGCCCTACGACCACCACATACACACCGTCGCGCCGGACAGCGAGATCGACGACGGCGCCAAGGGGCTCGCGGTCCTCTTCTGCGACCTGGACGGCTTCAAGTCGATCAACGACCGCTTCGGGCACCAGACCGGTGACGCCGTTCTCGTCGAGGTCGCGCGCCGGCTCACCACCGGGGTACGGGACGGGGACACGGTCGCCAGGCTCGGCGGTGACGAGTTCGTCGTCCTCGCCGACGGCCTCGGCGCGGCGGACGCCGCCGATCTCGCCGTACGCCTGCGGAACGCGATCATCCTGCCCATCCGGGTGGGCGGCCGCGGGGTGCGGGTGGGCGCCAGTTTCGGCATCGGCTGGGCGAGCTGCGGGATGTCCGTCGAAGAGGTCCTGCAATCCGCGGACCAGCGGATGTACATCGAGAAGCGGTCCCGTTCGAAGGTCCACCGCAGGGCCGGCTGAGCACCCGTGGGGCCGGGTGACCTATCACACCCGGCCGCGACCGGCCTGGTGACCGGCTGCGGTCCCACCGGATGAGGCCCACGACACCCGATGGGTGGAGTGGAACCGGGTAGGCTCGCCTCGCGTCAGCGTTGTGCTGACGAGATGGTGAGGAGTGACTGGGATGACGGCCGGGAACAACGGCGCGAGCAAGCCCGAGGACGACGACCCGTTCGGCTACCTGTACGCCGACGGGCAGCAGGCAGGCGCCACGCCGCCGCGCCAGGGCGGCTACGGCTACCCCGGTCCGGCCGCGCAGCCCGGGGTCCCCCGCACCTCGTACAACCAGGTCCGGACGGTCGGCGAACGGCAGTACGGCCAGCAGGTCCCGCACCAGCAGGCGTACGGGCAGCAGCCGACGGCCGCGTACGCCGCACCGGAGACGTACCCCGGGGCTTCCGCCCAGACGCGTCAGGTGCCGGCCCAGCCCGGCGGCCACGGCCAGGGCGGCCATGGCGGCGGCCCCAACACCAAGGGTCTGCTGATCGGCGCGATCGCGGTCGTCGCGGTCGTGGTGATCGGCATTGCCGCCGCGCTGATGAGCAGCAACGGCGACAAGGACGACTCGGCCGGCCAGGGCGGCGGGGGCACCACCCCGTCCGCGGGCGAGACCGTCCAGGAGAAGCCGTCGCCGACCGACAACGAGTCGCAGCCGCCCGCCGAACTGCCCAAGCAGGACGCGGCGACGCTGACGCTGGGCCCGCCGGCGGCGCTCGCCAAGGACGTGCCCGGTGCGAAGGGCGCGGACGGCGCGTACGTGATGTTCAACGGTGTCGGCGGTTCCGCCGGCTGGTCGGTGGACGTCCCGGAGGCCGGCGCCTACACGATGTACATCACGTACAGCGTGCCCGGCAAGGACGCCAAGACCTCCCTGACGATCAACGGCGGGCAGCCCCGCGAGCTCAACATGTCGAACTTCGCGAAGGCCGCGGAGGGCGACTGGCAGAAGGGCTGGACCAACACCTACGCCTTCGTGAACCTGGAGAAGGGCAAGAACGACCTCAAGATCTCCTGCGAGCAGGGGAACCAGTGCGAGGCCTATCTCGACCAGGTCTGGCTGGAGGCCGGCCAGACCAAGAGCTGACCGTGGGCCCCGGGCTCGGCCCGTACGCCCGTCACCGTCCCGGCCGCGTCCCGCGCGAGCCGGGACGAGTCGTTTCCGGTGCGCTCCCGCGCGGTCACTTCCCGGGTGCGGACGGCGTGAGCTCGACGACGGTGACCTTCGGCAGCAGCCGCTCGTACGCGGCCGCGTCGAACTCGCCCGCCGCGCGGGCCAGCACGGTCGCCGTGGAGAGGGCCACCGCCCGGGACAGCCGCTCCGGCCAGGAGAGTCCCGCGACCAGTCCGGAGAGCAGACCGGCGACCGCCGAGTCGCCCGCGCCCGTCGGGTTGCCCTTCACCGGCTCCGGCGGGGCCGCCTGCCAAATGCCGTCCGGGGTTGCGGCGAGCAGACCGTCCGGGCCGAGCGAGGCGACCACGGTGTGCGCGCCGCGGCGACGGGCGTCGCGGGTGGCGCGGAGCGGTTCCCGTGAGCCGGTGAGCTGCGCGAGCTCGTCGGCGTTGGGCTTGACGAGATCAGGCCGGGCGGCGATGCCGCGGCGCAGCGGTTCGCCGCTGGTGTCGAGGAGTACGGGCACCTGGGCGGCGCGCGCCCGGCGCACCAGCTCGGCGTACGCGCCGACATGGATGCCCGGAGGCAGGCTGCCGCACAGCGCGACCGCGTCGGCGTCGCGCAGGAGGGAGTCGTACGAGGAGAGGAAAGCGGCCCACTCCTCGGGCAGGACGGTGGGTCCCGGCTCGTTCAGCTGCGTGGTGTCGCCGTCGGCGCTGTCGGTGACGGCGATGGTGCGGCGGGTGGTGCCGGAGATCTCGACGAGCGCGTCGTGCGGTGCGAGCGGGGCGAGCATCCCGCGCAGCACCGCCCCGGTGGCTCCGCCCGCGAAGCCGGTGACGACGCTCTCGTGGCCCAGGGCCGCGAGCACGCGGGCGACGTTGAGGCCCTTGCCGCCGGGGCGCTCCACGACCTCGCCGACCCGGTGCGTGGTGTGCGGGGTGAGGGCGGCCACCTGGTAGGTGATGTCGAGGGCGGCGTTGAGCGTGACCGTAAGGATCACCCGTGGACACCCCCGAAGAACGCGTTTGCCGTGCTCGTACGGGTCCTGATCATGCCAAACGGAAGGCGGTTGGCCCAAGACCCGGTGTCCAACCGCCTGCCGCGAGGTGCCGCGCCGTCAGCCCACTTGGGGGCGGACGACCCATTCGCCGCGACGCATCACGCCCTTGAGGGCGAAGTCGGCGTCGAGGACCACCAGGTCCGCGTCCTTCCCGGGGTCGAGCGAACCGACCCTGTCGTACGCGCCGAGGAGCTTCGCCGGGTTGGCGGAGATCGCCGTGACGACGTCCTCCACCGGGATGCGGTCGACGGTGACGGCCCGTTTGAAGGCGGTGTCCAGCGTGAGTGTGGAGCCCGCGATCGAATGGCCCTCCACGAGCCGCGCGACACCGTCCTTGACCTCGACCTCGAGGGGGCCCAACTGGTAGCGGCCGTCACCGAAGCCCGCGGCGTCCATGGCGTCCGTGATGAACGCGACCCGGCCGGCGCCGGCGCTGCGGAAGGCCAGTTCGAGGGCGGCAGGATGGAGATGGGTGCCGTCGTTGATCAGCTCGACGGTGATCCGGTCGTCCTCGAGCAGCGCCGCGATCGGGCCGGGGGCCCGGTGGCCGAGCGCCGGCATCGCGTTGAAAAGGTGCGTGGCGACGGTGGCGCCGGCGTCGATGGCCTCGCGGGTCTGCTCGTAGGTCGCGTCTGTGTGGCCGATCGCGGCGATCACGCCGTGCTCGGCGAGCAGCCGTACGGAGTCGATTCCGCCGGGCAGTTCGGTGGCGAGGGTGACCATCTTCGCGGTGCCGCGGGCGGCGTCGATCAGCTTGCGGACCTCGGCCGGGTCGGGGTCGCGGAGCAGTTCCTCGCTGTGGGCGCCCTTGCGGCACGGGGAGATGAACGGCCCCTCGAAGTGAATGCCCGCGAGGTCGCCCTGTTCGACCAGCTCGGACAGGAAGCCGGCCCGGTGGGCGAGGAAGTCCATGTCGCCGGTGACGGTGGAGGCGACCAGTGTGGTGGTGCCGTGCCGCCGGTGCGTCATGACGCCGCGCAGGACGTCCTCCGCGGTGCCGGAGGTGAAGGAGGCTCCGCCGCCGCCGTGGTTGTGGATGTCGACGAAGCCGGGGACCACCCAGTGGCCGGAAAGGTCGTGGACGTGAGCCTCCGCGGCGGAGGCCTCCGTGACGATCTTCGAGCCCTCGACGACGACGCGTCCGTTGTCGACGGTCCCTGTCGGCAGCACTACCCGGGCACCGGCCAGAACGGTGCTCGGCGGATGGTGCGGGCTCCTGGCGTGGACCGTGCTCGTGGCGCGAGCGGCGCTGGCGGCCATCAGGCGGTTACCTCCGTGGCGAGTAGATCCCAGGCGAGCAGCCCTGCGCCCAGGCATCCGGCGGTGTCCCCGAGGGCCGCCGGGACGATCGTGGGCAGCTTCTGGAACGTCACGCGTTCCTCTACGGCCGCCCGAAGGGGTGAGAACAAGGTTTCCCCGGCCTCGGCGAGCCCGCCACCGATGATCAGCGTGCGGGGGTCCAGCAGGGTGAGCGCCGTGACGAGGCCGTCGGCGAGTGCGTCGACCGCCTCCTGCCACACCCTGGTCGCCGCCTTGTCGCCCGCCTCGACCGCCCTGGCGCAGTCGGCGGCGTCAGCGGTGGGGTCGCTGGCGGCGGCGGCCCAGGCCCGGGTGACCGCGGCGGCGGAGGCCAGCGTCTCGAGACAGCCGCGCTGCCCGCATCCGCAGGCGGGGCCGCCGGGCCGTACGACGATGTGGCCGATCTCGCCGGCGCAGCCGTGGGCGCCCGCCTCGATGGTGCCGTCGATGCCGATGGCGCCCGCGATGCCGGTGCCGAGCGGTACGAACAGGAACCGGTCGGTGCCCCGGCCGGCGCCGATGCGGCCCTCCGCGAGGCCGCCGGTGCGGACGTCGTGGCCGAGCGCCACCGGAACGTCGTCGAGCCTGTGGCTGAGCAGTTCCCGCAGGGGGACGTCCCGCCACCCGAGGTTGGCGGCGTAGACGGCGATGCCGTGCTCGCCGTCGACGATGCCGGGCACGGCGACGCCTGCGGCCTCCGCGGCCTGCCCCAGATGTTTCTGGCCGTGGCCGCGGAGATCGGCGGCGAAGCCGAGGATCGACTCCACGACGGCGTCGGGCCCGCGCTCGCGCCCGGTGGGCCGCCGTGCCTCGTGCAGGAGCGTGCCGTCCGCCGCGACCAGGGCAGCCTTCATACCGGTGCCGCCCACATCGAGGGCGATGACGTGTCTCACGGGAACAGTCTGGCGCGTACAACGGGTAAAGGTCTAGTCCACTCGCCGAGATTGTTGCCACGCCATACAAACCGGTGGCCCGGGCGCGCGGCCGGTCGCGGACGCCCCCCGTGCGCCGCGTACCCCGCGCGGGGCTGTGCGGGCGTTGTGAAAGTGAGACCGCAGTGGTGTAGACCTTGTACGCCGGATGGGGAAAGATCGCTCCCTATCTCACAGGACGTCGCGGGGGACCGACTGGGACAAACGGACAACGCGTAACTAGGTAGCAGAGGGTGGGGAAGAGCTGTGCAGCGGCGCTTCTTGGGTCTGACAGCGGCTGTCGCCGCACTCGGAATGACGGTTTCGCTCGCGGGCTGCGGCAGCTCCAGCGGATCCGGGGACGGTGTCACCCTCAAGCTGGTGGCCGCCGACTACGACGTCGCCGGCGGTGAGAGCAGCAAGAAGTACTGGGCCGATCTGACGGCCGTCTTCGAGGCGGAGAACCCCGGCATCGAGGTCGACGTCCAGATCGAGTCCTGGAACGACGTGGACCGCAAGGTCGCCGAGATGGTCAAGGCGGGCAAGGCTCCCGACATCGCGCAGATAGGCGCCTACGCCGACTACGCCGCGGCGGACAAGCTGTACTCCGCCGACCAGATGCTCTCCATCCCTGTCCAGTCCAACTTCCTTCCCCCGCTCACCGACGCGGGCGAGATGAAGCGCACCCAGTACGGACTGCCGTTCGTCGCCTCCACCCGGCTGCTCTTCTACAACAAGGACCTCTTCGAGGACGCCGGGATCAGCGGCGCCCCCGGGACGTGGGAGGAGCTGAAGGAGAACGCGGAGCTGCTCGAGCAGAACACCGACGTCGACTACCCCTTCGCGCTGCCGCTCGGCCCCGAGGAGGCCCAGGCGGAGACGATGATGTGGCTGCTCAGCGGCGGTGGCGGCTACACCGACGAGCTCGGCAGGTATGCGATCGACTCCCAGCAGAACATCGCCACCTTCGAGTGGCTGAAGGAGAACCTGGTCGACGAGAAGCTCACGGGACCGGTCGCCCCCGGCAAGCTCAACCGCAAGGACGCCTTCGCCGCGTTCACCCGGGGAGAGGTCGGCATGCTCAACGGCCACCCCTCGCTGCTCCAGGCCGCGGAGAAGGCGGGCATCGACGTGGGCAAGGTCGCGCTCCCCGGCAGGAACGGCGCCGCCGACACGGCGATGGGCGTCGCCGACTGGATCATGGGCTTCAAGCAGAACGGCCACCGCGCGGAGATCGGCAAGTTCCTGGACTTCCTCTTCACGGACGAGAACGTCCTGGAGTTCGCCGGGCAGAACGATCTGCTGCCGGTGACGGTCTCCGCCCAGGAGGAGATGAAGAAGGACCCGGACCACGAGGACCTCAAGGAGTTCCTGGAGGTGCTGCCGGGTTCCGTGCTGCCGCCGGTGGGCAAGACGTCGTGGGCCTCGCTCAGCGAGAACATCAAGAAGAACATCGGCGACGCCGTTGGTCCGGGCGGCAGCCCCGCCCGCACGCTGGACCGGATCTCACAGGACGCCAAGGCGGCCGAGAGCGCGGAGTGACTCCGCGCGCCGGCGTCGTCCACAGGGCGGTCCGGGCGTCGGTGGACACCGATATGTTGGATCGTATGACCGACGACCAGGCGCCTGACGAGCAGGAGACCGGCGACCGGCCCGGCGCCCAGGAGCTCTCCGAGCGGGACCGGGCCGTCCTGGCCATGGAACGCCGTTCCTGGCCGGGCCCCGGTGTCAAGGAGCGGGCCGTCAGGGAGCAGCTCGGCATCTCCCCGGTCCGCTACTACCAACTGCTCAACGCCCTGCTCGACGACGCCCGTGCCCTCGCGCACGACCCGGTCACCGTCAACCGGCTTCGCCGTGTGAGGGACGCGAGGAGAAGTCGCCGCTAGGGTCGAAGGCATGGGCAGCTCCCCGTTTGCAGAAGCCGAAGACTCCATGCCGACGCCGTCCACGCCCGCAGGCCGTGACGGCCTCGCGGCACTCCTCGAACGGCCCGGGCAGGCCGTGATCGCACTCGACTTCGACGGCACGCTCGCCGAGATCGTGCCGGACCCCGAACAGGCACGCGCCCATGAGCGCGCCGTCCCCGCGCTGGCCGCGCTCGCGCCGAAGGTGGCGTCGGTCGCGGTGATCACCGGCCGCCCGGCCGGGGTCGCCGTCCGCTACGGCGGCTTCTCCGGTGTCCCCGGTCTCGACCGTCTTGTCGTGCTCGGCCACTACGGCGCCGAGCGCTGGGACGCGGTCACCGGGACCGTACGCGCCCCGGCCCCCGACCCGGGGGTCGCGGCCGTGCGGGCCGAGCTCCCCGGTTTCCTCGACCGGATCGGCGCCTGGCAGGGCACCTGGATCGAGGAGAAGGGCCGCGCCGTCGCGGTGCACACCCGCCGCGCCGAGGACCCCCAGGCCGCCTTCGACGCCCTGCGTGAGCCCCTGGCCGCGCTCGCCTCCCGGCACGGCCTGATCGTGGAGCCGGGACGCATGGTCCTCGAACTGCGCCCGCCGGGCGTCGACAAGGGCGTCGCGCTGTCCGAGTACGTGCGGGAGGTGGGCGCCGGGTCCGTGCTGTACGCGGGCGACGACCTGGGCGACCTCGCCGCCTACGGCGCCGTCGAGAAGCTGCGCTCGGACGGTGTGCCCGGCCTGCTGCTGTGCAGCGGCAACGAGGTCCCCGAACTGGCCGACCGCGCCGACCTGGTGCTCCCGGGACCGGCGCAGCTGGCGGACTTCCTGGCCGCGCTGGCCCGGCGCGTCTAGTTCCTGTCCGCCCGGGTCAGGGCCTAGACCTCCTCGCGCAAGGCCTGGAGCTGGTCGAGGAACCACTGCCGCGGCGGCAGCGCGGTCGCTGCCGCCGCCAGGCGCTTGGAGCGTTCGGCCCGCTCGTCGGCGGACATGGTCAGCGCCTCGTGAAGCGCCGCCGCCGTCCCGCTGACGTCGTACGGGTTGACGGTGATCGCGTCTTCGCCGAGCTCCTCGTGGGCGCCGGCCTCCCGTGACAGGACCAGGGCGCAGCCGAGGTCGGTGACGACGGGTACCTCCTTGGCGACCAGGTTCATGCCGTCCCTGATCGGGTTGACCAGGGCCACGTCGGCCATCCGGTACGCGGCCAGCGAGCGGGCGAAGTCGTCCTTGACGTGCACGACGACCGGCGTCCAGCCGGCCGTGCCGTACCGGGTGTTGATCTCGTCGGCGAGACGGAAGACCTCCGCCGTGTAGTGACGGTAGACCTCCAGGTCCTGGCGTGAGGGATAGGCGAGCGCGATGTGCACGACGCGTTCGCGCCACTCCGGGTGCTCCTCCAGCAGCTCCTGGTAGGCTTGGAGGCCGCGCAGGATGTTCTTGGACAGTTCCGTGCGGTCGACGCGCACGATCGTCCGGCGGCCTTCGCCGGCCTGTTGCCGCAGGGCGGCCATCCGCTCGTCGACGTCGGGGCGTGCGGCCCGCTCACGCAGGAAGTCGGCGTCGGCGCCCAGCCCGTGGACCCCGAGCCTGGTCCGGTGACGGCCGCGGCCGGGCATGCGGAACTCGAAGCTCGGTTCCTGGTCCTTCGGCCAGAGCGACGTCCCGTCGTACGGCGCGAGGACGGCGGCTGCACAGCTCTGGAACGCCCGCATCCACCGCTTGGTCAGGAACCCGAGCCGGTCGGCGCCGAGCATGCCGAGCAGCAGTTCCTCCGCGATGTCGCCGGGCAGCATCGCGAAATACTCCGGGGGCGCCCACGGAGTGTGCGAGAAGTGGCCGATCCGCAGGTCGGGACGGAGTTCGCGGAGCATTCCCGGGACCAGGGCCAGGTGGTAGTCCTGCACGAGAACAACGGCGTCGTCGGCCGCCTCCGCGGCGAGCGCCTCGGCGAAGGCCCGGTTGTAGAGCCGGTAGGCGCCCCACTGGCGCCGGAACTCCCGGCCGAAGGCGGGCTCGAAGGGCGTCTGGTACAGCATGTGGTGGACGAACCACAGCACGGAGTTCGCGATGCCGTTGTACGCGTCGGCGTGGACGCCGGCGTCGATGTCGAGCATGCGCACACCGGGTTCGCCGACCCCGCGCCGGACCGCTTCGCGGTCGCCGTCGCCGAGGGCCGCGCACACCCACAGCGACTGCGCGTCCGAGCCGATGGCCGACAGGCCGGAGACGAGTCCTCCACCGCCGCGGCGGGCGTCGAGCTCTCCGTCCTCGTTCAGCTCGTAGGAGACAGGGCCGCGGTTGGACGCGACGAGGATCTGGGCTGCGTCGGAGACCATGTGCCGAAATCTAGCCCGTACCGCAACAGCTCAAACGTGCGTACGGCGCCGCGCAGGTCAGTGGTCGCGGCGGCGGCCGCGGGTGGCGGCCACGGCGATGACGCCGGCCGCCGTCAGGCTCAGCGCGACGCCGCCCAGCAGCCACAGCTGCTCCGCCGTGCCGCCGGTGCGGGCCATCTCCACGTGACGGACCGGTTCCCGGCCCTGGAGGCCGTCGGCCCCGCCCACGGACCCCTCCGGGCCGCCGGCGTCCGAGGCCGCGCCGGGAGCGGTCCGGTGCGCCGGCTGCTCACCGGGGAACGTTCCCGGCGCTGCCGGCCCGGCCGGCACCGCCACCGCGGGGACGGCCGGTCCGAAGACGGCGGCCGCGGTGACCGCCAGGGTGCCGAGGAGCCGGGTCAGCCGTTCCGTGCCGCCGGAGGGCGTCTCCTTGCGGTGCCTGCCGCGGCTGCCCGGAGATCCGGGGAACGACAGAACAAGAAATCCCATAAGTCCCATACATTGGAAATGTAGGCAAAATGACCGGTTGGTCCTGCTTATGCGGCGCGACGCGCCGCGTACTCACTGATCTCGAGCATCGGTGGGCGCTCCTCCGTGTCCACCGGGTGGGTCACCGGCACGAAGCCGTTGCCCACACGCTCGAACTGCGTGATCGACGGGCGCACCAAGTGCGGGCGGGCGAGCCTCAGTTGGGCGGTGCGGTAGATCGTCGCGGCCATTCTGCCGAGCGCGTGCCCGTCCTGATGGCGGTGCTTGCGGGTGCCGACGTCGACCTGGGCCAGCGCGTCCAGGCCCACCAGGTTCAGTGAGTCGACGAGGAGGCCGAGCTCGACGCCGTATCCGACGGGGAAGGGCAGCCGCTCCAGCAGTGAGCGCCGTGCCGCGTACTCGCCGCCCAGCGGCTGCACGAACCCGGCGAGCTGCGGCCAGTGCAGATTCAGCAGCGGCCTGGCCATCAGCTCGGTCACCCGGCCGCCCTGGGCCGGGGTGCCGTCCGGCCCGGGAGCGGCGCCCCCGCCCAGCGGACGGTCGTACATGGCCTTGACGAACTGGACGTCGGGGTCGGTCAGCAACGGGCCGACGATGCCGGAGACGAAGTCCGCGGAGAAGTCCCGCAGGTCCGCGTCGCAGAAGCAGACGATGTCACCGCCCGTCGCCATCAGCGACCTCCACAGCACCTCGCCCTTGCCGGCCACCGCGGGCAGACCGGGCAGTATCGCGTCCCGGTGCACCACCCGGGCGCCGGCGGCCGCGGCCACCTCCGACGTGCGGTCGGTCGAGGCCGAGTCGATGACGACCAGCTCGTCGACGAGCGGGGTGTTCTCCATCAGCTCCCGGCGGATGATCGTGACGATCTCTCCGACGGTCGCCTCCTCGTTCAGCGCGGGGAGCACGACGCTGACGGTCGTGCCCTGCCTGGCCTTGGCGGACATCAGCCTCTCGAGGGAGCGGTCGGACGCGGACCAGGAGCGCCGGCTCAGCCAGCGGGCCACCTCATCGAGCACTTCGCGTCTCCCTTGACAGTCGATCGACAGTCGGTCGTGTGATCCATCTCGCGGGTCGGACGACTATCTCAAGCGTCCGGGGCTTCGGTTACAGTCTTGAGCAACGCGAAGGACCCGCGCATCTCGGGGGGTCCCAGCACACAAACGCCCGGACCGCACGTCCGGAGCCATACCGCTCATCCAGAGGGGCAGAGGGAACGGCCCGTTGAAGCCCCGGCAACCCTCCCGCCGACCGCGAGGTCACGGTGGGGAAGGTGCCAATTCCGTCTCGTGGCGAAGTGCGTCACGAGGAAGATGAGGAGAAAGGGCCTCGCCATCATGGCTGCGCAGACCGTCGCAAGCACCAGCACCTCCGCCACCTCGTCCACCTCCGTGGATCTCGGCCCCGCCGCCGCACTTTCGTGCCGCGAGTGCGGACAGCGTTTCGAACTCGGTCCCATCTTCGCCTGCGCCGAGTGTTTCGGGCCGCTCGAAGTCGCCTACGACCTGCCGAGCGGCAGCCCCGAGGAGCTCCGGAAGCAGATCGAGGCGGGCCCGGCCAACATCTGGCGCTACGCCCCGCTGCTGCCCGTCCCGGCCGACGTGGCCGACAAGCCGAACCTGAACCCGGGCTGGACCAAGCTGGTCAGGGCCGACAACCTGGCCCGCGAACTGGGCGTCACCGGCGGTCTGTTCGTCAAGGACGACTCCGGCAACCCGACGCACTCCTTCAAGGACCGGGTCGTCGCCCAGGCCCTCGAGGCCGCCCGTGCCTTCGGCTTCACCACCCTGTCCTGCTCCTCCACGGGCAACCTCGCCGGCGCGGTCGGCGCCGCCGCCGCGCGGGCCGGCTTCCGCTCCTGCGTGTTCATCCCGCACGACCTCGAGCAGGGCAAGGTCGTCATGGCCGCGGTGTACGGCGGCGAGCTCGTCGGCATCGAGGGCAACTACGACGACGTGAACCGCTTCTGCTCCGAGCTCATCGGCGACCCGCTGGGCGAGGGCTGGGGCTTCGTCAACGTCAACCTCCGCCCGTACTACGCGGAGGGGTCCAAGACCCTGGCGTACGAGATCTGCGAGCAGCTGGGCTGGCGGCTGCCGGACCAGCTGGTCGTCCCGATCGCCTCCGGCTCCCAGCTCACGAAGATCGACAAGGGTCTTCAGGAGCTGATCAAGCTCGGGCTCGTCGAGGACAGGCCGTACAAGATCTTCGGGGCCCAGGCCGAGGGCTGCTCGCCGGTGTCGACCGCCTTCAAGGCCGGCCACGACGTCGTGCGGCCCCAGAAGCCGAACACCATCGCCAAGTCCCTCGCCATCGGCAACCCGGCCGACGGCCCGTACGTGCTGGACATCGCGCGCCGCACGGGCGGGGCCGTCGAGGACGTCAATGACGAGCAGGTCGTCGACGCGATCAAGCTGCTGGCCCGCACCGAGGGCATCTTCGCCGAGACGGCCGGTGGCGTGACGGTGGGTGTGACGAAGAAGCTGATCGAGGCGGGCCTGCTCGACCCGGCGCTCACCACCGTCGTGCTCAACACCGGCGACGGTCTCAAGACCCTCGACGCCGTCGCGGAGACCTCGCAGGCGACCGCCGTCATCCGCCCGAGCCTGGACGCGTTCCGCGACGCGGGCCTGGCCGCCCACTGAGAACCTTGCTCCGCACTGCCACGCCGTACTCCGCCGAGAGGTGACGAACATGAGCGTCAACGTCCGCATCCCCACCATCCTCCGTACGTACACGGGCGGCCGGGCCGAGGTCCCGGCGGAGGGCGCGACCCTCGCCGAGGTCATCGCGGACCTGGAGAAGAACCACACGGGTATCGCGGCCCGCGTCCTGGACGACCAGGGCAAGCTGCGCCGGTTCGTCAACGTGTACGTGAACGACGACGACGTCCGCTTCGAGCAGGGCCTGGAGACGGCCACGCCGGACGGTGCGGGCGTGTCGATCATCCCCGCCGTCGCCGGCGGTTGACGGAATAGGGGGAGCGGCCGCTGAGCTCTCCCCAGAGATTTACCCGCAGTTACTGAAATTGCCCCCTCCGCGAGAGAAGCGGAGGGGGCAATTCTGCAGGGTTGAGCGCGGTAGAGTTTGGGAAGCCCCCTTCGCCGGCCGCTCGAGAATGCCTTCAACTTCCGCAAGAATGCGGCCGAACCATGCGATCGAATTGCCACTTAGGCGTTATTTGCCGGGCCCGACTTGCCCCGGAATTCCATGAATTGACACGGATCGGTCGTTCGGTCCTGCCCAGATTTCTCGTCCGATTGACCTGTTGCAGAGGGCAGTTGGGCAGATACATTCAGCCGCGGTCGACGCGTTCCGGCGCACACCCCTCCTGCTGGGGTGGAGGTCTGACCCGGGTCCGCGAAGTGCGGTCCTGCGCAAGGGCCAGTAATAGGGGAGTTAGGCATGGCTCAGGGCACCGTCAAGTGGTTCAACGCGGAGAAGGGGTACGGCTTCATCGCGGTCGACGGTGGTGCGGATGTTTTCGTCCACTACAGTGCGATCCAGATGGACGGTTACCGCACCCTTGAAGAAGGTCAGCGAGTCGAATTCGAGATCTCGCAGGGCCAGAAGGGTCCGCAGGCGGACATGGTCAAGCTCGCCGTCTGATCCAACTGATCGAGGCGCGATCGGCCACCGACGCACTCACGCATGAGGGGCTCGCCTCCCGGCCACCGGGAAGCGGGCCCCTCACGCGTGTCCTGACACCGCCGCGGGCGCCGGCGCCGGCCGCGGCGTCCCTCGGGAAAGCCTGCGCCCACCCCACGCCCGACCGCCTTCCGCCGGGCGGCCTTGCTCGAAGGCGCTTGCACTCTCATGGGTCGAGTGCTAATCATTGGCGTTAGCACTCTCCCAGTGAGAGTGACAGAACTTGGATCGGGTCGGTGAGGCCCGCGAGCCGGGTGGGGCAAGGAACCACAAGGCGCGCAGGCCGTCCGTCGCGGGCGCCGGATGCGATCCGAAGCAATCCACCCCAGTCCGGGAGGACCACTTCACATGGCCAAGATCATCGCGTTCGACGAGGAGGCACGGCGCGGTCTCGAGCGCGGGATGAACCAGCTCGCCGACGCCGTCAAGGTCACCCTTGGCCCCAAGGGTCGCAACGTCGTCCTCGAGAAGAAGTGGGGCGCCCCCACGATCACCAACGATGGTGTTTCCATCGCCAAGGAGATCGAGCTCGAGGACCCGTACGAGAAGATCGGCGCCGAGCTGGTCAAGGAAGTCGCCAAGAAGACGGACGACGTCGCCGGTGACGGTACGACCACCGCGACCGTTCTCGCCCAGGCGCTCGTCCGTGAGGGCCTGCGCAACGTGGCCGCCGGCGCCAACCCGATGGCCCTGAAGCGCGGCATCGAGAAGGCCGTCGAGGCCGTCTCCGGCGCCCTGCTCGAGCAGGCCAAGGACGTGGAGACCAAGGAGCAGATCGCCTCCACCGCCTCCATCTCCGCCGCTGACGTCCAGATCGGTGAGCTCATCGCCGAGGCCATGGACAAGGTCGGCAAGGAAGGCGTCATCACCGTCGAGGAGTCCCAGACCTTCGGTCTGGAGCTCGAGCTCACCGAGGGTATGCGCTTCGACAAGGGCTACATCTCGGCGTACTTCGCCACCGACATGGAGCGTATGGAGGCGTCCCTGGACGACCCGTACATCCTGATCGTCAACTCCAAGGTCGGCAACGTGAAGGACCTCCTTCCGCTGCTGGAGAAGGTCATGCAGTCCGGCAAGCCGCTGCTGATCATCGCCGAGGACGTCGAGGGTGAGGCCCTGTCGACCCTGGTCGTCAACAAGATCCGCGGCACCTTCAAGTCCGTCGCCGTCAAGGCCCCGGGCTTCGGCGACCGCCGCAAGGCCATGCTGAACGACATCGCCATCCTCACGGGCGGCACGGTCATCTCCGAGGAGGTCGGCCTCAAGCTCGAGAACGCCGGCCTGGACCTGCTGGGCCGCGCCCGCAAGGTCGTCATCACCAAGGACGAGACCACGATCGTCGACGGTGCCGGTGACAGCGACCAGGTCCAGGGCCGCGTCAACCAGATCCGTGCGGAGATCGAGAACAGCGACTCGGACTACGACCGCGAGAAGCTCCAGGAGCGCCTCGCGAAGCTGGCCGGCGGCGTGGCCGTCATCAAGGCCGGCGCCGCGACCGAGGTCGAGCTCAAGGAGCGCAAGCACCGCATCGAGGACGCCGTTCGCAACGCGAAGGCGGCCGTCGAGGAGGGCATCGTCGCCGGTGGTGGCGTGGCCCTGCTCCAGGCCTCCTCGGTCTTCGAGAAGCTCGAGCTCCAGGGCGACGAGGCGACCGGCGCCAACGCCGTGAAGCTCGCGCTGGAGGCCCCGCTCAAGCAGATCGCCGTCAACGGTGGTCTCGAGGGCGGCGTCATCGTCGAGAAGGTGCGCAACCTGCCCGTCGGTCACGGCCTGAACGCCGCGACCGGTGAGTACGTCGACATGATCGCCGAGGGCATCATCGACCCCGCGAAGGTGACCCGCTCTGCTCTGCAGAACGCGGCCTCCATCGCGGCGCTGTTCCTGACCACCGAGGCCGTCATCGCCGACAAGCCGGAGAAGGCCGCCGCGGCCGCTCCGGGCGGCATGCCGGGCGGTGACATGGACTTCTGATCCGCCCGCGGATCGGCAGACCGGTTTCACACCGAGGGCGGCACCCCTGCACGGGGTGCCGCCCTCGGGCGTTCCCCGGCGGCGCGCGGGCAGGACGTACGCCCACGACCGCCGCCGGAGCCGTCCTGGGGGTGACCGGCCCGAGCGGGTGGGACAAACCCCCTGCCGGATACGGGAGTTGGTCCCGTGGGGCCGGGCGCGCGGATCCGGGAGGGTCGTGCCATGGCAATCACTCGAACGTTCCGTCTCCGGCCCGCCGTCACCGTCGCGCTGACCCTGCCCGCCCTCGCGACCACGCTGGTCGCCCTCCCCGCGCCGTCCGCAGAGGCGACCGCCCGGCCCGCATCGGCCGTCCGGTGGGGCCCGTGCCCCGGGACCGGGCTCGACCCGCGCCAGGAGTGCGGGACGGTGTCCGTGCCGCTGGACCACGCGGAGCCGCGCGGGCCGCACATCACGCTCGCCGTGTCCCGGCTGCGCAGCGAGAAGCCCGAGGCCCGGCGCGGCACGCTGCTGATCATCCCAGGCGGACCGGGCAACCCCGGTCTGCACGAGCCCTCCCGCCGGGGGAAGGCCCTGCCGCAGTCGGTGCGCGACGCGTACGACGTCGTCAGCTTCGATCCGCGCGGCGTCGGCCGGTCCGCACCCGTCAGCTGCGAACTCCCGCACGACGACCTCGCCATGGAGCGCCTGCGCCCCTGGCCGGCGCCCGACGGCTCCGTCGACGACAACGTCGCCGCCGGCCGCCGCCTCGCCGACGCCTGTGCCGAGAACGGCGGCGAGGTCCTGCGCACCATCAGCACCCGCAACGAGGCGCGCGACATCGACCGCGTCCGGGAGGCGCTCGGGGAGCGGAAACTGTCCGCGTGGGGCGTCTCGTACGGCACCTACGCCGGCGCCGCCTACGCGCAGATGTTCCCCCACCGCACCGACCGCTGGGTCCTCGACAGCAACGACGACCCGGACCCGGAGCGGGTCGCGCGGGGCTGGCTGGCGAACTACGCGGTCGGCGTCGAGGACGTCTTCCCCGACTTCGCCGCCTGGGCCGCCGATCCCGCCAACCCGGATCGGCTGGCGGCGACACCGGAGGAGGTGCGGCCCCTCTTCCTCGCCCTCGCCGCCCGCCTGGACCGCGCGCCGATCCCCTGGCCGGGCGCCAACCCCGAGGAGCTGAACGGCAACGTGCTGCGCCAGACGCTGCTCGACAGCCTCTACTCGCCCAGGCGTTTCCCGGTCGTAGCCCGCCTGATCGCCGCCGCCCGCACCGGGGCCGCGCTGCCGGCCCCGAACACGCCGCCGGACGAGGCCATGCAGAACACGGTGGCGGCGTCGGCCGCGACCATCTGCAACGACGTGGACGCCTGGGGGGACGACCAGGCCTCCTACGAGAAGGCCGTGGCCGACAGCCGTGAGCGCCACCCGTTGACGGCCGGGATGCCCGTCAACGTCATGCCGTGCGCCTTCTGGGACCTCGGCCCCACCGAGCGGCCCGTCCGCGTCACGCCGCACGGCCCGTCCAACGTCCTCCTCGTCCAGAACGACCGTGACGTGGCCACCCCGCTCGCGGGCGCGAAGGAGATGCGGGCGGCCTTCGGGGACCGTGCGCGGATGGTCGTCGTCGACGCGGCCGGCCACGGGTCCTACGTCGACAACGGCAACGAGTGCGGCGACGCGACCGTGACCCGCTTCCTGCTCACCGGGGAGCGCCCGGCGCGGGACCGCTACTGCGCCTCCTGACCGGCCGGGGCCGGCGCCGGACGCGGCCGGCCCATCACGGCGGCCACCAGCAGGTACGGCACGGCCAGCAGCGCGAAGACCGCGCCGTGGGAGGCGTACGGCGACAGTGCCGCGTACGTGCCGTACGCCAGCAGCGAGGCGATGTTGGTGCCGAGGCCCGTCAGCGAGGTGATGGTCGCCCGGCTCCTGCCGGTGATCGCGGCCTGGAGGCGTACGTCGGCCAGCACGTCCGCGAGTTGGAAGACGAGGAACGCGACGGCGAGCAGGGCGAATCCGGCGGGCGTGCCCGACAGCGCGCCCGCCGCGAGCGCCACGGCCGCGGCCGCGACCAGCGCCCCGGTCGCGCGGACCGACAGCCGTTCGCCGGCCGTCACCAGCAGCGAGCCGAGCGTCACACCCACCCACACCACCAGCACCAGCAGGGGGACGGTCTCGGTCGCGACACCCGTGGCGGCGGCGAGCAGCGGCACGTACTCGTCCAGCACACCCCAGATCGAGGTGATCACCACGGCGAGGACCATCGCCCGCCGGACGGGACGGCTGCCGCGTACTTCGGCCAGTCCGGAACGCAACGTGGCGAGGTAACCCGGCCGTTCGGCGCTGTCGTGGTGGGCGGTGGCGCGGTGCTCGGGGAGCGTCGCGCCGGCAGCCGCGCACAGCAGGCAGGCGCCGATGCTCCCGGCCCACACCAGCGCGTCGCCGCCGAAGGCGAGCGCCGGCGCGGCAGCGGCCGTGGCCGCGGCCGTCGCGGCCATGCCGAAGGCGGCGGCCCGGCCCATGATCCGGCCGTAGCGGTCGACCGCGCCGAGCCGTTCGAGTTCGTCGTGCACGAGCGCTTCCATGGAGCCGGAGCGCAGGGAGCCGCCGACCGCCCAGAGCGTGAAGCCGGCGGCGTAGGCCGCGTAGGAGGGGGTCAGCGCCCACAGCGCGAATCCGACGGCGGTCAGCAGCGGGCCGGCGACGAGCGTGACGCGGCGGGACACCGCGTCGGACCATACGCCCGACGGCACCTCGACCAGCAGGCCGACGACGCACCAGATGGCGAAGAGGGAGGAGATCTCGGCGGTGGTCAGGCCGTGTTCGGCGAAGAGCAGGGCGTAGAGGGGGTAGAGGAGGACGAAGTCCTCAAGACCCGCGTAGGCGTAGAGCCTTCGCTCGAGCCGGCGGACGCCGCGGACGCGGGGGTCGGGCGGGCATGACGAAACGGTGAGCATGCGTGTGGTCCTTCTGCGGAACGGACGGGGGACGCCGGGTGCTCACCCGCGCGGCGGCCCGCGACAGCCCGTTCCAGGACCCGCTGCGGTGGATCAATGTCGTCGTCGGCTCATGCGGCCGAGTCTACGCCTGGGAGTAGTCCTTGAGCTTCTCCGTTTCGAGGGTGATGCCGACGGGGGAGGGGAACTCGACGGTCTCGCCGTAGGCGTAGAGCCGGGCCAGGTGGTACAGGCCGTCCTTGGGTTCACTGTGGACAACGACGGTGTCGGAGTCACGATCGACGAGGAGGCAGACGGGGATGCCTGCCGCCGCATAGCCGTCGCGTTTCTCGATCCGGTCACGGCGGTGGGTGTCGTTGTCGTGGGAAGTGACTTCGACAACCATGAGGACGCCATGGGGACTCGACCATTCGCCGTGCCCGGCGAAGTGTCCCCGCGGGGCGAGTGTGCCGTCGGGGCGGCTGCGGCGCTTGCGGTCCCCGTCGATCAGGAGCCCGCGCTCCGGGTAGAGGCGCAGATCCGGGCGGTGTTGCATGCACTGCTCCAGCAGCCACGTGCAGATCTCACCGTGGTCACCGTCGGGCACGGGCTTGACCCTCAGCTTGCCGTTGATCAATTCGAGCGTGACGCCCTCAGGGGCGTTGCGTGCCAGTTCCTCGAAGTCCTCGACAGAGATCTCGGGGTTCTCGGCGCTGATGCGGGTGCATGGCGTCGCCTCCTCCCCTCCATCGTGCCCCGTGGCATGGCCGGGTGAGCGGCACGGTCATGTCTGTGTCCTTGTCGTTTCGAGCGGGCGGGCCGCCGCCGCGCGGGCCTCGGCGGCGTGGGCGCGGACGCGGGCGGCGGGGAGCGTCGGCGGTGCGAGCGGGGCCGCGCCACGGCAGCGGGCGCAGGCCCCGTCCACCAGCGCGTCGGACCGGCCCGGTGCCCCGCACTTGCCGCATTCGAGGACACGGATCGGCGGCGGCACTCGGACGGGCTCCGGGGGGAGCTTGTCGACCAGACGGCGGCGGGCGCTGCGGGCCGGTTGTCAGGGCGTGGGTGATCCGGCGGGCGTCGGAGCCGCGCGCGAACCACTCCTCCACCAGCGGCGCCAATGCCTCGCACTCGGCGTGCGAGAGGGACATCACCGGCTGCTCCCGGCCGAGGGCAGCCAGCAGGATGTACGCCCGCGAGCGGGTCGGCCGGCGCTGCTCCACCGGCACGTCGCCTCGCTGGAACGCCGCCCACCACGCGTCGTCACGCGCCGTACGGGACCACCAGGTCCGGGTCACCCACAGGAGCGATCCCGCCTCGCTCTCCACCAGTTCGAGCCCGCGGCGCAGGTGCCCGGCCTCGATGAGGCGGTTGAGCACGCGGGCGGTGGCGTACTGGCCGTAGGTCGTGTGCTTGGCCAGCGTCTTCACGGAGATGTCGCTGTTCTCGGCGAGTTTGTCGATGTACGCCGCGAGGGGCCGGTCCCGCTTCGGGAGGTGGTCGAAGTCGCGGTCCGTCCGGGGGCGTTGCCCGGGCGCGGGGCGCTTGCCGTAGCCGGGGTTGGCGAGGGGATGCGGGGCAGCACTAAGCTGGCAGTCAGCCATGGATCGAGTCCGTTTCGATCTTGTGGTCAGACCCCCGCAGGTGTTGGTAGCACCTGGCGGGGGTTGTTCGTTTATCGGAACGCTAGAGCGTGATGACGCTGCGTGGCAAGTCGGTCGCGTGATGTCAACTCGACAGGGCGGGTGGGTGGGTCGAGACAGGACCCACCACCCACATCACTGTGAAGAGCGCTCGAATCTCGGGACTTGAGCTCCGGGAAAGCTGCCTCAGCCCTGCTTGAGGTCGGCGACGAAGGCCGACCAGGCGGTGGCGGGGAAGGCCAGGTGCGGGCCGTCGGGGTCCTTGGAGTCGCGGACGGGGACGACTGGCCCGTGGCGAGGACTTCGAGGACAGGCGAGCGGGGGCGTGTCCGGGAAGGACATCAGTCTGAGAGCGCCGTTCATCGACACGGCGGGTACGTCGTCGACGTCCGGGACGGGTGGGTCGGGACCGTCATGGGGCGGGTCGGCACGTATGTGCAGCTGCGGCCGCCGGGCGGGGGGGGGGCAGGAGTGGGACTGCCCGCCCGGGGATGTGCGGCCGGCGACGCCGGGGGAGCTGTCGCGGGCGCGGGTGCGGGAGGTGAACGCGCGGGTGCGGCGGCCCTGAGGTGAGCTCTCCCTTTACGACCTGACGAGTACACGAATTGCAAAATTCTGCAATTCAATACAAGCTGTGTTCGCTGTGTCCGTCGGTAGCCGCGGGCACAGCACCAGGCTGCGGGAAGGCGAGGTTCGGTGGAGTGAGTACCGTGCTCGCCCAAGTGCAGGCGCAAGTGATCGGCCGGGTGCGTCCGTTGCTTCCGACCCGCGACGACTACGCCGCCATGGCCCACCGGCCGCGCCGCAACCTGCTGGCCGGTCTGACCGTCGCCGTCGTGGCGCTGCCCCTCGCCCTCGGCTTCGGGGTGTCCTCGGGGCTGGGCGCGGATGCCGGACTCGCGACGGCCGTCGTCGCCGGGGCGCTCGCCGCTCTCTTCGGCGGCTCGAACCTCCAGGTCTCCGGCCCCACCGGGGCGATGACGGTGGTCCTCGTGCCGATCGTCGCGCAGTACGGCCCCGGCGGTGTGCTGACCGTCGGGCTGCTGGCCGGGCTGATGCTGATCGGGCTCGCGCTGCTGCGGGCCGGGAAGTACATGCGCTACCTGCCCGCCCCTGTCGTCGAGGGCTTCACCCTCGGCATCGCCGGTGTGATCGCCCTTCAGCAGATCCCGAACGCGCTCGGCGTCCCAGTGCCCGAGGGTGAACGGGTTCTGGTGGTCGCGTGGCGGGCGGTCGAGGAGTTCGCGAAGTCGCCGGGGTGGACCGCCGTGGTGACAGCCGTCGCCGTTGCCGCAGCGATGCTCGGCGGGTCCCGGTGGCGGCCCGCGGTTCCCTTCTCCCTCGTCGCCGTGATCGCCGCGACGCTCGTCGCACAGCTCCTCCACCTGGACCTGGCCCCGATCGGCGACCTGCCGTCCGGACTGCCCGCGCCCTCCCTCGCCTTCCTCGACCTGTCCGCGCTCGGGTCGCTGCTCGCGCCCGCCGTGGCGGTCGCCGCGCTTGCGGCACTGGAGTCCCTGCTGTCGGCCACCGTGGCGGACGGCATGACGGTCGGCCAGCGGCACGACCCGGAC
The DNA here is from genome assembly GCF_056835925.1 of Streptomyces sp. WAC00040. Lineage (NCBI taxonomy): Bacteria > Bacillati > Actinomycetota > Actinomycetes > Kitasatosporales > Streptomycetaceae > Streptomyces > Streptomyces sp. WAC00040. The sequence continues at coordinate 1,327,752 of NZ_JAKQZE010000001.1, read as the reverse complement.
AAGGAACTGTTCGGGCAGGGCATCGCGAACCTGGCCGCGCCGCTGTTCGGCGGCGTCCCGGCGACGGCGGCCATCGCGCGTACCGCGGTCAACGTCCGTACCGGTGCGTCGTCTCGGTTGGCGTCCCTCACCCACGCCGCCGTGCTCGCCGTCATCGTGTTCGCCGCCGCACCGCTGGTGTCCAGGATTCCGCTGGCGGCGCTCGCCGGAGTGCTGCTGGCCACCGCGATCCGGATGGTCGAGGTCGCCTCGCTGCGCGCGATGGCGAGAGCCACCCGCTCCGACCGGCTCGTGCTGGTGCTCACCGCCGTCGCCACGCTGGCGCTGGACCTCGTCTACGCGGTCGTCATCGGGCTGCTGGTGGCCGGTGCGCTGGCCCTGCGGGCGGTGGCCGGGCAGGCCCGTATGGACCAGGTCGACCTGCGTCCCGACCTGCCGGGCGAGCACAGCGACGAGGAGCAGGCTCTGCTGGCAGAGCACATCGTGGCCTACCGCATCGACGGTCCGCTGTTCTTCGCCGCCGCCCACCGCTTCCTGCTGGAGCTGTCGGAGGTGGTGGACGTACGCGTCGTGATCCTGCGCATGTCGCGCATCTCGACCATCGACGCGACCGGCGCGCTCGTCCTCAAGGACGCGGTGCGGGGGCTGGAGCGGCGCGGGATCGCGGTGATGATGTCCGGGGTGCGGCCGGGGCAGCGGCAGGTGCTCGACTCGGTCGGCGTGCTCGACCTGGTGCGGTCCACCGGCGGGGAGCACTCCACCACGCCCGAGGCGATCGCCGCGGCCAAGGCCCGGCTGCGGGGCGCCGGGGTCATTCCAGCCGTGCCGGGCCAGAAAGGCGCGACCTCCGTGCCCGTACAGGGAAGGCCGGGCGGAGCGTGACGACTCTCAGCGACCTGCCGCACCGCCACGCACTGACCGCGCCCACGGTGCCGGCCCCGGTGCGGCTCGCGCGCCGAACCGCCGAGATGACGTTCGCCTCGTGGGGGATCGGCGCCTCGCACCCGGTCGTGGGGCCGGCTCTGCTGATCCTCGCCGAGTTGGTGACCAACAGCGTGCGGCACGCCGCGGATCAGTCCCCGAGCCTCACCGTCACGCTCGCCGCCGGCGCGGACACCGTCGCCTTCGCCGTTCACGACCGCCACCCCCGCCACCCCGGCATCCTCGCCCGGGCGGGCTGCGGCGGGGGTCTCGCGGTGGTGGCCGAGGTGCTGGCCGCTTACGGCGGTACCTGCGTTTGCGCCGGGACGCGGACGGCGGCGGCAAGAGCGTGTGGATCACCCTGCCCCTGTGACGGAATCAGTGCGAAGAACGAGAGAACGACGATGACCATCGAGTGGCGCTACACCACCCACCAGAACCTCGGGGTCCTCTCCCTGGCCGGTTTCCTCGGCGCCGAAGCGGTGCACCGCTTCACCGGGGCCGTCGGCTGGGTACTGGCGCGGGGCGCCGGGCCGGTCGTTCTCGACCTCACGGAACTCCGGGGCTGGTCCGTGGGCGGCCAGCTCGCCGTCGCGCAGGCCGGTCGTCAACTCGCCGCGGAGGGCAGGCTCCTGGAGCTCGCGGCGATCCCCGCGGACGGTTCCCTCGTCCCCGACGGCAGCCATCCGCCGCTGACGGTTCACAGCGACCTGGCCGCGGCACTCGCGGCGCACGGCCGTCCTGACGGTCCGGTGCGGGAATGGTGCAGCGACGACTGGTCCGAGGAGGGCCGGACGGGCCTCTGACCGCCTACCAGCAGTGCACGTGCACGAACCAGCTCCAGTCCGAGCACTCCGCCGGCCGTGCCGGCATCACCGGCATCACCGGCATCGGGGCGCCCTCGGCCTCGCGCATCCGCTCCGGCGACCAGAACTCGCGGATCTCCTCGGGGGACCGTGTCTCGTGGTGCACGACCACGCCGCCGGAGTGCTTCGCCTCGGCGACGGCCGCGGACACGGCAGCGCCGCCGAGTCCGACCGATACGACGGATGCCGCGAGCACGACCCCGGCGCGGGGCGTCATCGCGGTGGTGCGCCGGGCACGGCGGGCGGGATTCATCGGGTACTTCTCGTGCTCGGGGCAGCGTCGGCCTCCGCCGCCGCCGGTCACCTCTGTGCGTGCTCTCCCACGTAGAACAGCAGCCAGACGAAGCCCGCGAATAGGTGGGTGGCGAAGACGTACACGAAGACGCGCAGCATCACGCCGCGCTCCTTCCACTTCTCCAGGTCCTGTTCCTGGCGCTCCGACCCGGGCCTCATGCCGTCACGTCCCTGTCGGCCTCGCGCAGTTCGGCCAGCAACTCCTGCTGTCCGGCGAGAAGATGGGACAGGATGCGGCGTGCGGAGGCGAGCAGTTCGGCGACGTCACCGCCCGCCAGCTCGTACACCACTGTCGAGCTCTCCCGGGTGGCCCGTACGATGCCCGAGCGGCGCAGCACGGCCAGCTGCTGGGAGAGGCTCGAGGGCTCGATCTCGATCGCGGCGAGCAGGTCCCGCACCGGCATCGGGCCGTCCTGGAGCAGTTCGAGGACGCGGATGCGCACCGGATGGCCCAGCATCCGGAAGAACTCGGCCTTCGCCTGGTACAGCGGGACCGGGCTGCTGGGAGTCACCCTTCGCTCACCTCGTCTGGACAGTTTCGGAATTGAAGAACTCTTCAAGTCTACTCGCCAGCTGCGGCGGCGCATCCCCCGGCCACGCACTCGCCAAGTGACGGGCGACGCACGGCGGTTCGGGTTCCTGGAATGATCGGCGGACCACTTCAGGAGGGACGCGGGCGTGACGTTCGGGGGACAGAATCCGTACCAGGGGTACAGGCACGGGCATGGGCAGCCGAGGCCGGGGGTGCCGCCGCAGCCCGGTGCGGGGCCGTATCCGGGGGTGCCGCCGCAGCCCGGTCCGGGGCCGTATCCGGGGGTGCCGCCGCAGCCCGGTCCGGGGCCGTACCCGGGGCCGCAGCCGTATCGTCCGTACGGGCCGCCGCCGACGTTCTGGCAGCGGTTCCGTGAGGACGAATGGCCCCCGCTGCGCGAGGTGCTCACCGGGCTGCGGCGGGCGCCCGGCTGCCTCCTGGCGCTCGGCATGTGCTTCGTGTGGCCGGCGCTGCTCTTTCTGGTGGGCTATCCGCTGGCCCGATCGGCCCGTCGGCAGGCGAGGCGGCGGTTTCCCGCTCACGCCATCCGCCGGTACCACGATCCCGAGGTGTGGCGCGTGCAGAAGACCCGGGCATGGGTCGCTCTGGGCGCGTCCTTCCTGATCCTGCTCGCCTACGGCACGGAAGCGGACTGGAGCGAGGTGCAGGAGCAGTACTTCTTCCGGCTGGTGATCACCCCGTGGCTGCTGCTGCTCACCGCCCCCGTCGTGCTGCTGGTCCTGTTCCGGCTCGCGCCGCCGTCGGCGAGGCCGGGGATGCGGGCGCGTCTGCGGCCCGCTGTCCGCTCCGTGCTCTGGTACTTCGGCGCCTTCACAGCGGTGCCGCTGCTGTTCGCGGGCGTGATGCTTCTCAGTCAGGGCTACGCGAACAGCAGCCTCGGCCCGCTGATCACGCTCGCGTTCCTGCTTCCGGTGCTGTGGGTGCTGTTCTTCGTCGTGTTCGCGTCCACGACCGCCGTGCGGACCGCCTTCAACACGGCCGACGTGCACGCGGCGCTCCCGGCGCTGCTCACCGGCGTCCTGGTGTGGGAACTCGCGGTCCTCAACCTGGCCACGGCGGGACTCCCGCCGGGCCCGCCGCTCGTCCAGATCTGCGCGGTCGTCGGCGGGCCGGCGTCGGTCACCGCCATCGCCTGGTGGGAACTCACCCGCCTGCGCACGCGGTACGGGGTGACGCTGCGCGGCTGAGTCTTTGGCCCTTCAGCGGCGACTTCCGGCCAACTGCCCAGGGACCGGCGGCATGGGCGTGACTGCCGGGGAAGGGCCCTCCTGGACAGTCGCGTATTTCACGCGCACGGAAACCGGGGGAGCGGCATGTCATTGACCAGAGGACGCACGGGGCCGCGGGCGCTGGCCTCGTCCGTGCTGATGCTCGGGTTGTTACTGGGCACGGGCGGCGGCCTCGCGGAGGCGTCCGCCGAGGCGCGGACGCTGTCGTCCGGCCAGACCCGGGACCTCACGGCCGACGGTGGGAAGAAGGAGCGCAAGCCCGCTCCGTCCGGGAGATCGCTGACCCGGATCGAAGGCGACTGGTACAGCGACCCCCTGGGACACCGGTCGTACGTGTACCGGCAGGCCGTGTGGGGGCAACGGTCGCGGATCGACGGCGGCAGGAACCAGCAACGGATCGACGGGGGGCGGAACGTCGCGATCGGGTTCGTGGACATCACCGGGCTCGAGGACGTGGACATCCGGGGCCTGGAGGTGGTGGAGACCGCCGCGCTGAAGCACGACGACCCCGCGCTGTACGAGCGGTTACGCATGGACGAACGCCCCGGGATCGAGAGGTTCGCCATCGTCCCGCGCGCCAACGAGGCCTCGGCGGAAGCGGACGGCAACCACTCCGAACTGAACATCCTCGTCTGGGACCTGGCTTTCCTGAGCCAGGATGTGCGGAAACCGGTGCCCCGGGACCGGCTCTTCGTGATCTACAGCGACCGTTCGCCGTGCAAGGCGCAGTGCGCCGGCCGGATCCCGGCCAACACCGATGTCATCTACGCCGTCGTGAACGGTCGGGGCTCTTCCCACGAGATGAACGCGCTGATCGACGGCGCCAAAGCGAGAGCCGAAGCCGAGAAGACCACCGTCGCCCGGGAGGTGGCGGCACAGAAGCAGCTGGGCAAGGAGCGCAAGGCGGCGGAGCAGCAGCGGAGGGCGCAGGCCAGGAAGGAGAACCAGTTCTTCCGTAACCCCCGCGCCGCCAAACCGTGCGGCGATGGCCAGGCCCTCGGCTTCAGCCCCCAGCTGACGACTGTCGTGGCGCCGGCCGGTCCGCACAACGCACGACCGGCGGCCGACCCGTGTTCGGAAGGCGGCGCCGCGGACGGCACCGCGGGGGGTCTGACCCGGGCGCTGACGCAGCCCGTGCCCCAAGCGCCCGGCGGGATCGACTTCTCCTCGTTGGAACTGCGCCATCTCTCGGACCCCGGCGACGGCAGCGGTCTGCGGTACGCCTTCCGGGCGCCCCTCTCCGCCGATGGCGGCGGTTCTCCGGCGGCGGGCCTCGACGCCGCGGAGAGCAGCTCCGACGCGTTCTTCGTCTGGCTGTCCCTCGAACCGTCTGCGTTTTGGGTCAACCTCAACCCGGGCGAGCCGGACCGCATCGTCGACGAACGGCTCGGCCGTACGGACGCCGGACGTGTCCTCCTCGAGGCCGATCTGCTGATGAAGAAGACGATCGGCAAACTCATCCACCCCCACACGGAGCGGGGCCGGAAATTCTGGGACGGCATCCGGGGGGACTGCATGTCGTACCGGACGTGGATCCTGCCCGCACCCGCGTCGGTCCACCAGGACGGCGACAAGCTCTACATCCTCGACGCGCCCCTCGACGTCAGGATGGAGTCCCAGTACCTGGAGCAGCGGGGCGGATCCGCCACCGGTTCGTGCCCGAAGCAGGACAAGGCCACCGAGGACCACAACGAGCAGCACTTCCGCGGCCTGATCCTCACCGAGCTCAAGAAGGCGATCAACACCGCGCCCGAGTACGCCGAGCTGCGCCGCGTCTACCTTTCCCGGGTCGCCGCCGAGTGGTACCGCGACCTGAGCCGCGGCAAGGACACCACCTACGGCGACCTCATCGACACGGGTGACGTCGACGCCTGGCCGCTCACCGGCGACTGGAAACCCATCGACACCTTCGACCGGTTCGTCGAGTCGTACACCAAGGGCGAGTTCAAGGTCACCGACAGGACAACTGAAGGCGGGACCACCTATGTACGCAGCTATGTCTACGGTGGTGTCGACTTTTCCCGGATCCCCATGGCGAAGGTCTCCGGCAATCGTTTCGCGGCGGACTTCGCGAACCTCCCGGGAGAGGTCGACCGCTCGCTGAGCGTGCCGTCCGCCGACGGGCGCGGAGCGATCTGGCTCGGCGCGGCCACCCCGCGTCAGGCGGCCGACGTCGAACCGCGGGGGTCGGCCGACGGCGAACCGTCGGCGCCCGCGCGGCGCGGGGCAGCCGACTCCGGTCCGCAGGAAGACCCCCTGAATGTCGGGGCGGTGGCCCTGCGTTTGTTGCCCGTGGCTCCGGTCGCAGCGGTTCTGCTGCTCTGGTGGAGGCGACGCGCTGCGCATTCCGCCGCCACGGCAAGGCTGCGGCAGCGGCCCGCGGCTCCCGCCGCACGGGACGGGGCCCGGGGCGGAGGCCGCCAGGACGACTTCTTCTGAGGGGATCAGGAGCGGGGCCGTGCGATCAAGCCCCGGTCGGTGCCGTTGGGTTCCGGCGGGTTGCCTGCGACGGACTGGACGTCGAGGCCCCAGTCCGCCGGATGCGCGGCGGTGGCGGGCTTCGCCCGGCGGGTCCACAGCAGTGCGCCGAGCAGCAGTGCGGTCGCGCCCACCAGCCACGGCAGCGGGCCGACCGGCAGGGAGCCGGCCACGAGGCCGGTCAGCGCGGCGACCGACTGGAGCGCCAACGACTTCACGGACAGGGCGGTGGCGCGGACCGTGCTGTCGACGCGACGGTGCAGCAGGTCGTTCTCGTTCGGACCCGCCGCGCCGAGACCCAGGTAGACGAGGGCGTATCCGAGGGCGGCCAGGGCGAGCGGTGCCCCGCCGCCGTCCCAGGCGGCCGTCACGCCGAGCAGCGCGAGTCCGGTCGTGCTCACACCTAGGGCGGCGAGCACCGCGTGCTCGCTGCTCCCCGTCAGCCGCGCGGTCAAAGGTGCGCAGTGGCTGCCTACCGCGGTGCACAGGAAGCCGGCGCAGGCGAGTGCGGCGTAAAGGACAGCGCCGGACTCGGGGGCGCCCGTGAGCCGGGCGGCCCGGCCGGGGGTGAGGAGCTCGACGGCGGCGAGCGCCGCGCCGGCGGCGGCCGCGGTCAGCAGGACCCGGCGGACGAGCGACTCCGTGACGCCGAGCCGAAGTCCGCCCAGCATCGTCGCCGGGACGCCGCGGAGCACGCCGCGCAGGGTGGCCGGCGGGCGGGGCGGCTCCGGCAGGGCGGTGAGCACATAGGCGACGAAACCGACGCCGACGGACGCGCCGAGCAGGCCGGGTACCGACAGCGGGAGTACGAGGCCGCCGGTGGCGCCGGCCAGTCGGGCGCCCGGGTCGGGGCCGAGGCCCAGCAGGAGCGGCAGCGCCCCGCCGAGGAGGGTTCCGGCGGCGAGCGCGGCGGCCGAGGCGGTGTTGCCGCGCGCCAGGCCGGTGCGCAGTTCGGCGCCCGCGCCGGAGTGGGCCTGGACGGTGTCCACGTACCAGGCCTCCGCGGGGCCGCTGGACAGGGCGCGGCCGGAGCCCATCAGGAACATGGCGACGGCGAGCGCCCACACGGTGGTTCCGAGCGCCATCAAGGTCAGGGCGCACAGATTGAGCAGGCCCGCCGCGGCGAGGACGGACCGGCGGCCGAGGACGTCTGACAGTCCGCCGGTGGGCAGTTCCATGAAGGAGACGGTGAGGGAGTGGACGGCGAAGAGTCCGGCGACCACGGCGAGGCTCATGCCGCGTTCGGTAAGGAGCAGGACCTGGGACGGTATGTAGAGGCCGACGGGGAGCCAGAAGAGGAATGTGACGGTGACGAAGCGGCGGCGGGCGGCGCGGGGGTCCAGCAGCTTCATGAGCGGTCCTCCGCGGCTGACTCATTCTCCGTGACGGCCTTGGCGCTGCTTGTTCCCGCGTTCGGCTCTGTGCCGCGCGCCCCGGTTTCGGGGGCGAGTGCCAGCCCGGCCGTGAAGAGTACGACCTGTTCTGCTCGGGCGTCGCCCTCGTCGCGGGCGGCGAGCTCGTTCACGGTGCGCTCGAACGCCGCCCACAGTTCCGTGAGCGACTCCGGCGTGAGGCGCGCCACCAGGTCGCTGAAGCCTGACGGCTCCAGCCACTCCCCGTCGAGCCTGCCGGTGTCGAGGTCCTCCTGGTGCCGGGCCAGGGAGCGTTCCAGGTGTTCGAGTTGGGCCCGGCGGGCCACGTCGACGAATGCCCGCGCCTCTTGTGAGCCGGCCATCGCGGCGTTGCTCCAGCTGGTGACCTCGTGGACGGACCTCCAGCGCCGCTCGCGGCCGTCGCGGTGCTCGGCCTCCGCGATGAACGCGTACTTGGCCAGCACCCGCAGGTGGTAGCTGGTCGACGCGGACGACTCGCCCGTCCTGACGGCGAGTTCGCTCGCGGTGGCCGGTCCCTCCATGCGCAGCAGGCCCAGCAGCCGGATCCGCAGAGGGTGTGTGAGCGCCTTGAGGGCGGCGGCGTCCTGGCGGGGATCGAGTACGCGACGGCGTTCGTGGTCATCGGTCACCGGGCGAGCGTAGAGCGGGCGCGGGGTTTTGCAAAATTAGTTTTGCAGAATTTCTTTGGTGAACCTGCCCGGTGCGGCACTCGGCACTGAGGGCGCCCGGTGCCCCCGAGCCGGCGTCGGGCAGCGGCACGTGCCCAAGTGCCTTCGCCCTCGGCGGTCAGGTCTCGATCGGAACACTCATGGGGCTCTCATCGTCGCCTCAACTCCTCATCACGTCGCGTCCATACCGTCACGCCATGTTCTTCACCTACCTCCGGCGTGAACTTTGCCGCCGCAGAAAGGCGGCGCTCGTCGTCGCCTCGGGGCTCGCCCTCGGGATCGCGCTGGTCATCGTCGTCAACTCGGTGTCGTCCGGGATGAACCGCGCCCAGGACAGGGTCCTGGAATCGCTGTACGGGCTCGGCACCGACATGACCGTCACCAAGGCCGCGGAGCCGCCCGGTGAGGGCGAGACGGTGCGGCGCCCCCGCTTCCGGTTCGACGCCAAGGACGAGGGCGACGAAGCAGAGCAGAGCAGCGACATCGTGATGGTCCAGGGCTTCGAGACCCTCGCCTCCTCGACCGTCGCCGAGGTCGCGAAACAGGACGGCGTCGCCGGCGCGGTCGGCGGGCTGAGCGTCAACGTCATGAAGGTCAACGGGGAGTTCAAGCGCGGGGCGGTGCAGCAGAAGCCCGGTCAGGGCGGGCCGGGCGCAGGCGGCGGCGCCGTGCGCGGCGGCGGGGCCGACTTCGACGTCGACTCGTACACGGCTTACGGAACGGACGTCACCCGCCAGGAGCTCGGACCCCTGACGTCTTCGACGATCACCTCCGGGCGGACCTTCAAGGAGAGCGAGACCGACGCACGGGTCGCCGTCCTCGACAGCGCCTACGCCAAGGAGAAGAACCTCGGGCCGGGCAAGAAACTCACCGTCTCCGGCACCGACTTCGAGATCATCGGCATCGCGACCGCGGACAGCGGCGACGCCGCGGCCAACGTCTACCTCCCGCTCGCCCAGGCGCAGGAACTCGCCGACGCCGAGGGCAAGGTGACCACGGTCTACGTCCAGGTCACCGACTCGCAGCAGATCGACGGCGTCAAGGAGACCATCCAGAAGAACATCTCCGGTACGACCGTGACCACATCCGCCGACCTCGCGGAGACGGTCTCCGGATCGCTGTCCACGGCGTCCGACCTGGCTTCGGGCGTCGGCAAGTGGCTCTCCGTCCTCGTGCTGGCCGCCGCGTTCCTCGTCGCCGGACTGCTGACGTCCTCGGCGGTCAGCCGGCGTGTACGGGAGTTCGGCACGCTCAAGGCGCTCGGCTGGCGCAGCGGCCGGGTGACACGGCAGGTCGCCGGTGAGGCCCTCGTCAACGGGGTCGTCGGCGGCGCGCTCGGCATCGCCCTCGGGCTCACCGGCGCGTGGCTGATCACCACCTTCAGCCCGACGCTCACCGCTCAGCTCGGCGGCGGCGCCGGGGCGGGCGGAGGGGGCGGCCTGCGGGTCGCAGGCCCCGGCGGCGTTGGCGGGCCCCTGCGGGACTCGGCCGAACGCGCCCTCGACATCGCGCTCACCGCGCCCGTCTCGCTCCCCACGATCGGCCTCGCGGTGACCCTGGCCGTCGCCGGCGGACTCGTCGCGGGCGGCTTCGGCGGCTGGCGGGCGTCCCGGCTGCGACCCGCCGACGCGCTGCGCCGCGTCGAATGACCCGGCCGGCACCGGGCCCCTTCTCTTCCATACAACAGGAGTTGATGATGTACCAGCTCAGTGGCGTCACCAAGCGCTACCGGCGGGGCAAGGACAGCGTGAACGCCCTCGACGGCGTCGACCTGACCATCGAGGACGGCGGCCGGCTCGTCATCCAGGGCCCCACGGGAGGCGGCAAGTCCACGCTGCTGCAGATGCTCGGCGGCCTCGACCGGCCGAGCGAGGGCAGTGTGGTCCTCGACGGGACGGATCTGGCGACCCTGCCGGAGGCGAGGCTGACGCGGGTGCGGGCGGAGAAGATCGGCTTCGTCTTCCAGAGTTTCAACCTGATTCCCACGCTGACCGCGCAGGAGAACGTCGAGACTGCGCTCGTGCCGCTGCCGGGTCTGAAGGCACGCGAACGCCGGGAACGCGCCGCGGAGGCGCTGGCCTCCGTCGGTCTCGGTGAGCGGCTGCGGCACCTGCCCGGCGAGCTGTCCGGCGGGCAGCAGCAGCGGGTCGCGATCGCGCGTGCGCTGGTGAAACGGCCGGCGGTACTGCTCGCGGACGAGCCGACGGGAAACCTGGACGAGTCGATGCGCGACGAGATCATGGAGGTCCTGGAGGCCGTGTGGGAGGAGCACGCCTTCACGTTCGTGATGGTCACCCACGACTCGGCGCTGGCGCGCCGGACGAAGCGGATCGCGACGATCCGCAAGGGGCGGGTGACGGTGAAGGAGCGAGCGGCGGACGCGGCGTAGCACGTCCCGGCCGTCGGGGCTCTGCCCTTGGCCCCGAGCCTCGATCGCCGGCGGGGCCGGGTGGGAGCCCGGGGGCAGGCGGAGTCGGTCTCGCGCGCCGGGCACTTGAGCCCGTCCGGCGATCGAGGACCCGCCCGGAGGGCGGGCCGTGAGTTTCGGCGGGCGGCCGGATTCGTGGCGCGGCCCGGTCGTCGGGGCTCTGCACCGAGCCCCGCGCCTCGATCGCCGGCGAGACGCGAAGTGGCCGGGCGCCGGCGGGGCCGTGAGCTGTGCCCGGGCGCCGGCGACGCTTGAAGTGGCCGGGCGCGGGCGGGGCCGTGAGGTGCCCGGCGCCGGCGGGGCGCGTCGGGCCGGTCGGCGGGGCCGCCGCGGGCCGGGTGGGTCAGGTGGCGGACGAGGCCGTGAGGGCCGCGCGCAGGTGGCCCGAGGTGCGGGCGAGGAGGGTGGCTGCCGTCGGGGCGTCGACATTGCCCAGGATCACCAGGATCGCGTTCTTCACCTCGCCGTCCGTCGCCTCCAGGGCCGACTCGATCTCCTCGTCGGACGCCCCCGTGGCCAGCGCCACGATGCGGCGGGAGCGGGCGCGGAGTTTGTCGTTGGACGCGCGGACGTCGACCATCAGGTTCCCGTAGGTCTTGCCGAGGCGGATCATGGTGATCGTCGAGATCATGTTGAGCACCAGCTTCTGCGCCGTGCCCGCCTTCAACCGGGTCGAGCCGGTGAGGAGTTCGGGCCCGGTGACGACCTCGATGCCGTGTTCCGCGGCCGCGGCCAGCGCGCTGTCCGCGTTGCAGGAGAGCCCGATGGTGAGCGCGCCCAGCGCACGGGCGTGTTCCACCGCGCCGATGGCGTACGGGGTACGGCCGGACGCCGAGATGCCGACCACCGTGTCGTCGGCCGTGAGCTTCAGGCCGTCGAGGTCCGCCGCGGCCAGTTCCTTGCTGTCCTCCGCCCCTTCGACGGCCTTGACCATCGCGGTAGGGCCGCCCGCGATCAGGCCGAGGACCTCCGACGGGTCGGTGTTGAAGGTGGGCGGGCACTCGCTGGCGTCGAGCACGCCCAGCCGGCCGGCCGTGCCGGCCCCCGCGTAGATCAGCCTGCCGCCGTGGGACATCCGCTCCGCGGTGCCGTCGATCGCGGCGGCGATGGCGGGCAGTTGCGCGGCGACGGCGGCGGGGACGGTCGCGTCCTCGCCGTTCATGATCCGGGCGATCTCGAGCGTCGGCAGCCGGTCGATGTCGGCGAGCTCGGGTCGGAACGCCTCGGTGGTGAGAGTGGCCAGCTGGGCGCGGAGTTCACCGTAGGTGGAGGTCATGAAGAGCGGCTCGGCTTTCTTGGTACGCGGGGGGTTCGGTCAGCGGGTGCGCGGGCTGTGGCGGTGCGCGAGGGCTTCGTACGAGGCGGCGAGGGCAGGGGCCGCCGACTCGTACGTACGCTGGGCCACGCCTATGAACAGGCAGTCCACGACAAGCAGTTGGCTCGTGCGGGACGACATCGCGGCCGGCCGCAGCTCGCTCTCGCGGGCGGTCGACGTCGTGAGCACATGGTCGGCGTACTGCGAGACCGGGCCGTCGGGGCGGCCGGTGATGGCGATCGTCGTCGCGCCGCGGCCGAAGGCGACCCGCAGCGGCTCGATCACGTCGCCGGTGGAGCCGGAGTGGGTGATCGCGATGGCCACGTCACCGGAGCGCAGCTGAACGGCGTTGGTGACGGCGAGGTGCGGGTCGGCGTGGGCGTGGGCGATCAGGCCGATGCGCAGGAGTTTCTGCGCGAGGTCCATGCCGACGAGCGAGGACGCGCCGACGCCGTAGATGTCGATGCGGCGGGCGGTCGACGCGGCGGCCACCGCGGCGCCGAGCTGGACGGTGTCGAGACCGGCGGCGGTGTCGGCGAGGGTCTGCTGCTCGTCGTAGGCGAGCTTGGCGACGACGTCCGCGATGGGATCGTCGACGGCGATGTCGGTGGTGATGGCAGGCGCCCGGCCGGATTCCTGGTGGGCGGCGAGACCGGCGAGCGCCAGGCGAAGGTCGCGGTAGCCGGGGTAGCCGAGCAGGCGCGCGGTGCGGACCACGGTGGCCTCACTGGTGCCGGTGAGCTCGGCGAGGCCGGTGACCGTGAGGGCCGCGCAGCCGGCCGGGTCGTCGGCGACGGCTTCGGCGACCCGCTGCATGGAACGGGTCATGGACGGCGAGAGCGTGCGCACCTTGGCCGCGAGGGCGGCGGGGGCGGGAGCGTCACCTCTGAAAATTTCCTTCACTGGATTGGTCACACTTGAAAGGTATTTTCGCGTTTCGGGTGGCGTCAAGACCTGGAGACAATGGGGGCATGGACGACTCGAACCCACTGGAACAGGCTCTGCACCGGGCCCGGGCCCTGGTCCTCGCCGATCTGGCCGCCCGCCACGTAGCCGACGCAGGAGTCGTCTCCATGGTCGAGGACGCGGTCACCCACCGCCGCTGGTGGGTCGAGCAGTGGCCGGAGGGCGTCGAGTACGTCGCCGGTCTGGTCGCCCAGGACGTCCAGGACTCCCTGCTGGAGCGGCACGGCCGCTGGCCGCTGTGCCCGGTGTGCGACGTCGGCGACCCGCACGCCCTGGAGATCCAGCCGGAGCTCGGGCCGGACCCGCACTGGGTGTGCGGGAAGGCGGGCGTGGTGGTGGCCCCCATAGGCGGCCTGACGTGACTGTCTACATCGACCCGCCGACCTGGCCGGGTCACGGCCGGATGTGGTCCCACCTGGTCAGTGACGTGTCGTTCGAGGAGCTCCATGCCTTCGCCGCTGCCATCGGATGCCCGCCGCGCGCCTTCGAACGCGACCACTACGACGTCCCCTCGCACCGTTACGCGGACGCTGTCGCGGCAGGCGCGGTGGAGGTGGGCTCGAAGGAGCTCGTACGCCGCCTCACGGGCTCGGGGCTGCGCCGGCCCAAGGGGCGTTCAGTCTGAGGCGTCCGAGCCGGACGGGATCCGCCCGGCTCGGACGCGGTGTCCGCTCGACGCGTTCTTCCGCTCGGCCCGGTCCGCCAAGACGTGTCCCGCTCCTCGGGCGCGGTCCGAGAAGACGTGTCCCGGTCAGACGCGTTCCGCCGAGAGGGATCGCTCGCCAGGGACCGACCGGGACACCACCCGTGAGCTGCCGTGGAGCCGCGTCGCCACCGCCACGAGGACGATGGCGACGACCGTCATGGCCGCGCCCGCCCAGGCCGTCGAAGGGAAGCCGAGGTCCGCGTCGATCACCACACCGCCGAGCCAGGGCCCGCCGGTGTTGCCGAGGTTGAACGCCGCGGTCGTCGTCGCACCGGCGAGCGTCGGTGCCGCGCCCGCGACGTTGAACATCCGGGCGTTGAGCGCCGGGGCGGTGAAGAACGAGGAGAAGCCGAGCAGGAACGACAGTGCCACCGCGGCCGCCGCGTACGAGGCGAACAGCGCGATCGCCGCCAGCAGCACCGTCGACGCGGCTGTGCCGCTGAGCATCACGCCGAACAGGTGCGCGTCGGCCACCCGGCCGCCGATCGTCGAGCCCGCCAGCGCGCCGATGCCGAAGAGCGCGAGCACGGTCGGCACCCAGCCGGCGTCCAGCCCCGCCACATCGGTGAGCAGCGGGCTGAGGTAGGTGAACAGGCAGAACACGCCGCCCGCCGCCAGCGCGGTGATCGCCACGGCCAGCCAGACCTGGCGGTCCCGATAGATCGTCAGCTCCTTCCGCAGCTGCGGCTTCTGCTGCGGCAGCGGGATGTGCGGGATCCGCATCAACACGCCGACGAGCGCCACGGCGGACGCCGCGCCGACCGCCCAGAACGCCGAACGCCAGCCCAGGTGCTCGCCGAGGAACGCGCCCGCGGGGACGCCGAGGACGTTGGCGATCGACAGTCCGCCGATCATGACGGCCATGGCCCGGGCCCGAGAGGTCACGGGCACCATCGCGATGGCGACGGCCGCGCCCACCGCCCAGAAGCCGGCGCAGGCGAGCGCGCTGATGACCCGGGAAGCGAAAAGGATCTCGTAGGTGGGGGCGAGCGCGCCGGCGACCTGGCCGACGCCGAAGACGGAGATCAGCGTGATCAGAGTGGTCCTGCGGGGCAGTCGCAGCGTCGCGACGGCGAGCAGCGGTGCGCCGACCACCATGCCGACCGCGAACGCCGACGTCAGCAGCCCGGCCCGGGGGATCGAAACGTCCATGTCCGCCGCGATGGGCGGCAGCAGCCCCGAGAGCATGAACTCGCTCGTGCCGAGGGCGAAGACGGAGAGGCCGAGGATGTGGACGGCGAGCGGCATACGGGCGCGGGCGCAACGTTCGGAAGGGTCGGGCATGACAGTTGCCAACAGGTGGTTGAAGCCTGGGATTCCCCGGTCGGGCCACGGGATCAGGACGCGGCGAGCAGCTCCAGCTCCACGGTGAGGTTGTGGCGGGCCTTTTGCTCCCACTCCCGCCGGCCGTGCGGTGTACGGAACAGCCGCGGCAGGGACAGGAGTTGGCGGAGCACCGCGGCACGACCGTCGCGGAAGGCCTCGTCCGGGACGAAGGCGTACTCCTCGCGCACCGCCGCCGCGTACGCGGCGTACGCGTCGGGGGCGGCGGCCAGGATCGCCAGGTCCGCGTCGCACAGCACCTGGCCGTTGCGGTCGTCACCGTCGGGGGCGTGGGTGGTGGTCAGGCGCACCAGCCGGGCCACCTCCGCGGTCGCCCGCTCGCTCAGCCCGGCCTCCGGGAGGGCGCGCTCGGCGAGGCGGGCGGAGCGCTCCTCGTTCTCCGAGCGGTCGGGGAGGTACACGGCGTCGTGGAACCAGGCGGCCAGCCGTACGAGGTCTGGATCGTCCGAGTGCACGGCGAGGGTGTCGATGTGGTCGAGGACCGCGATCAGATGGCCGGTCGTGTGGTAGCGCCGCTGTGGCTCGGCCCAGCGCGCGAGCAGGTTCTCCCCGTACGGCAGCGGGTCGGGGCCGCTCGCTTCCCCGCGGGCGCCGAGGAGCGCGTCGGCCCAGCGGGCGCGGAGGTCGGCGGATCGGTCGGTCATGGCTCATATTGTGCCCGCACGCGCGGAGGGCCCCGGGGCGGGTGCCCCGGGGCCCTCCGCGCCTCTTCACGCGGCCTTGAAGCTGCGCAGGCGCAGTGAGTTGGCGACGACGAAGACGGAGGAGAAGGCCATGGCCGCTCCGGCGATCATGGGGTTGAGGAGGCCGGCGGCGGCGAGGGGGAGGGCGGCGACGTTGTAGGCGAAGGCCCAGAACAGGTTGGACTTTATGGTGCCGAGGGTCTTGCGGGAGAGGCGGATGGCGTCGGGGGCGGCGTTGAGGTCGCCGCGGACGAGGGTGAGGTCGCCGGCCTCGATGGCGGCGTCGGTGCCGGTGCCCATGGCGAGGCCGAGGTCGGCCCGGGCGAGGGCGGCGGCGTCGTTGACGCCGTCGCCGACCATGGCGACGCTGCGGCCTTCGGCCTGGAGGCGCTTGACGACGTTCACCTTGTCCTCGGGCATGACCTCCGCGATCACGTCCTCGGGGGAGATGCCGACCTCGGCGGCCACGCTCCTGGCGACGGCCTCGTTGTCGCCGGTCAGGAGGATGGGGGTGAGTCCGAGGGCGCGCAGGCGGCCGATGGCTTCCGCGCTGGTGTCCTTGACGGCGTCAGCGACCTCGAGGACCGCGCGGGCCTCGCCGTCCCAGGCGACGGCGATCGCGGTGCGGCCGGCGGCCTCGGCCTCCTGCCGGGCCCGGGCGAGGCCGGCCGGCAGCTCCATCGCCCACTCCTCGAGCAGCCTCCGGCGGCCGACCAGGACGGCGTGCCCCTCGACGATGCCCTGGACCCCCAGGCCGGGGAGGTTCGCGAAGTCCTCGGGTGTGGGCAGGCCGCCGAGCTTCTCGACGGCCCCGGCGGCGACGGCGCGGGCGATGGGGTGCTCGGAGGCGTTCTCCAGCGCACCGGCCAGGCGAAGCACCTCGGCCTCGTCCGTGCCGTCCGCGGTGTGCACGGCGAGCAGGGTCATCCGGCCGGTGGTGACGGTGCCGGTCTTGTCGAGGACGATCGTGTCGACCTTGCGGGTGGTCTCAAGGACTTCGGGACCCTTGATCAGGATGCCGAGCTGCGCGCCGCGGCCGGTGCCGACCATCAGCGCGGTCGGGGTGGCCAGGCCGAGGGCGCAGGGGCAGGCGATGATCAGGACGGCGACGGCCGCGGTGAACGCGGCGGTCAGTCCTGAGCCGTTGCCGAGCCAGAAGCCGAGGGTGCCGAGGGCGAGTGCGATGACGACCGGGACGAACACGGCGGAGATCCTGTCGGCGAGGCGCTGGGCGGCGGCCTTGCCGTTCTGCGCGTCCTCGACCAGCTTCGCCATCCGGGCGAGCCGGGTGTCGGCGCCGACGCGGGTTGCTTCGACGACGAGGCGGCCGCCGGCGTTCAGGGTGGCGCCGGTGACGGTGTCGCCGACCGAGACCTCGACCGGGACCGACTCGCCGGTGAGCATGGAGGCGTCGACGGCCGAGGCGCCCTCCACGACCGTGCCGTCGGTGGCGATCTTCTCACCCGGCCGGACCAGGAACCGGTCCCCGACCCTCAGGGCGGACGTCGGGATCGTCTCCTGTCGGCCGTCACGCAGTACGGTCACGTCCTTGGCGCCCAGCTCCAGCAGGGCCTTCAGCGCCGCGCCCGCCCGGCGCTTCGAGCGGGCCTCGAAGTACCGCCCGGCGAGGATGAACGCCGTGACACCGGCCGCCGCCTCCAGGTAGATGTTCCCCGCCCCGTCACTGCGGGCGATCGTGAACTCGAAGGGATGCGTCATGCCGGGGGTGCCGGCGGTGCCGAAGAACAGCGCCCACGACGACCACAGGAACGCCGCCGACGTACCGACCGAGATCAGCGTGTCCATCGTCGCCGCGCCGTGCTTCGCGTTCGTCCACGCCGCCCGGTGGAAGGGCCAGGCCGCGTAGGTGACGACCGGCGCGGCCAGGGTCAGACTCAGCCACTGCCAGTACTCGATCTGCAGGGCCGGGATCATCGCCATCGCGACCACGGGCGCCGCGAGCACCACCGCGGTCACCAGACGCTGCCGCAGGGGGGTCAGCCCGTCGTCCGCCGGGGCCTCTTCCCGTGCCGCGGGTCCGCCTTCGACAGGAGGTGGCGCCGGCTCGGCGGCGGTGTAGCCCGTCGCCTCCACGGTGGCGATGAGATCGGCGACGGCGGTGCCCTCGGTGAAGGTGACCTTCGCCTTCTCGGTGGCGTAGTTGACGGTCGCCTCGACACCGTCCATGCGGTTGAGCTTCTTCTCGATCCGAGCCGCGCAGGAGGCGCACGTCATGCCACCGATTGCGAGCTCTACGGAGCGGGATTCGGTCGCGGTCTGCGGCATGGTGTCTCCTCGGCCTCTTCTTCATACCCCCAGGGGGTATCTACTCTTCCATGTATACCCCTGCCCCGTACCGGACGCAAGTCCGCTTCACGGGAAGGATCGGGGGTGTGGCTGCCGCCCGGCTCTTCGAGCATTAGGCTGGCCAGTGGACTAGACCTGTCGGAGCCTGGAGGAATGGGTCCCATGAGCAACCGTGTACTCCTGGAGGTGATCGCCCTCGACGCGCGGGACGCGGTCGCCGCCCAGTCCGGAGGGGCCGACCGGCTGGAGCTGGTCACCGACATGGCGGCCGACGGGCTGACGCCACCGGTGGCCACCTTCACGGCGATCCGCGCGGCGGTCGACATCCCGCTGCGCGTGATGCTCCGCCTCTCCGACGGCTTCGCGGCCGGCGGCCCGGCGGACGTCGACGCCCTGGTCAGGGCCGCGGAAGCCTTGCGTGAAGCGGGGGCGGACGAGTTCGTACTCGGCTTCCTCGACGATCACGGGCAGCCGGACCTCGTCACGATCGAACGGCTGCTGGCCGTCGTCGACGACTGCCGCTGGACCTTCCACCGCGCGATCGACCACGCGGCGGACCGGGACGCCCTGCGCAAGCAGCTGGCGGACCTGCCCGGGCTCGACACGTACCTGACGGCCGGCTCGGCCGCGGACGTCGACGACGGCATGCGCACGCTCCTCACCGAGGCCGCGCGACACGGCGAACCGGGATACGAGCCGCGGCTCCTGGTCGGCGGTGGCCTGCGCCTGGACCACGTCCCGCCTCTGCGCCGGGCGGGCCTGACGGGCTTCCACATCGGCGGCGCGGCACGGCCCGGCGGCTGGTCGGCCCCCGTGGACCCGGCAGCGGTTCGCGACTGGCGCGCCGCGCTCGACGCGTAGCGCGCAGCGCCCGGGGCAGGCGGGGCCGGCCCGGTCCGGTCCGGCCGCCCGGCTGCCCCGGCGCGGGCGGGGCACGCACCCGGGCGAGGTCCGGTTCCGCGGGCCCGTCCCGGCGCGTCCGCGGGCCCGTCCCGGCGCGGCCCCGCCTGACGCGGCGGGGCCGCGGACCCGGTCGCATCCGCGGGAGGCCCCGCCTGACGCGGCGGGGCCGACCGCGGTGGTCAGGTCAGTTGGGGCGGAAGCGGGGACGCGTGGAGGACCGTGAGGCCGGAGACCGCGCGGGTCAGGGAGACGTACAGGCGGCGCAGGCCCGTGCGGAGGTCCGGTTCGTCGCCGATGACCGACGCCGGTTCGTCGAGGACCACGTAGTCGTACTCCAGGCCCTTCGCCAGCGATGCCGGGACGAGCGTGAGACGCGCCTGCGCGGTGGTCTCCTCACCGGGGGAGAGGTACGGGAGGCCCGCCGCTGCCAGCGCGGCCGAGACCGCCGGGACGCGGGAGTCCGCCGCGATCAGCCCGATCGAGCCCTCGTGGCGGAGCGACTCCACGCACGCCGCGACGACCGCCGCGTCGAGGTCCTCGACGTCCGTGACAGCGCGGACGTCGAGGGAACCGGGGGACTCGCGGACCGAAGAGACCGGCGCGAGGCCGGGGGACATGTGCGGGAGCAGGCGCGATGCGTAGGCGATCACTTCGCGGGGAACGCGGAAGCCCGCGGTCAGCTCCTCGACGACCGCCTCCGGCTTGCCGAGGTGGGACAGCGCCTCGGCCCACGACGCGGTCGCCCAGGGCGTCGTGCCCTGGGCCAGGTCGCCGAGTACCGTCGCCGATCCGGTGGAGCAGCGGCGGCCCACCGCGCGGTACTGCATCGGGGACAGGTCCTGCGCCTCGTCGAGGACGACATGACCCAGCGACTGGGTGCGCTGCACCAGGTCCGTCGCCTCGTCGATCAGCACCGCGTCCGCCGACGACCACTTCGCGGACCGCACGCTGCGCGCGGGCTTCGGCAGCAGGATCGTCGCCTGTTCCTCGGCGGTGAGGACACCTTCCGCGTGCGCGGCGAGGAACTGCGCGTCGGAGAGCAGCCGCAGCACGAGCTTCGCCGGATCGACCGGCGGCCAGATCGCCTTGACCGCCGCCTTGACGGCGGGGTTGCGGGCGACCGCGTCCTGGACCCGGTCGTCGGGCGCCTCCCCCGCCTCTTCCATACGGACCAGCACGGTGTGCGCGATCCGCTGGGGGAGGGCGTCGCGGGCGGCGCCGTAGCGGATGTCGCGGTCGAGCAACTCGCGGACGATCTCCTCGAGTTCGTACGCCGGGATCCGCCAGCGCCGTGATCCGCGCACGACGACCACCGGCTCGGTCGGCATCGTGACGTGCGAGCGGACCGCGCGCCGCAGGACCTGCGCCATCCGGGCGTCGCCCTTGACGACGGCCGCCGCCGCGGTGTCCCGGCCGCTGACCTCCACGTGCCCGACCAGGTCGTCGACGGTGGCCTGCTTGACCTCGAGCTCGCCGAGGGCGGGCAGGACCTGCTCGATGTAGTGGAGGAAGGAACGGTTCGGCCCGATGACCAGGGTGCCGGTGCGCGCCAGGCGTTCCCGGTGCGCGTAGAGGAGGTAGGCGACACGGTGCAGGCCGACGGCAGTCTTCCCGGTGCCCGGCCCGCCCTGCACGCACACCGTGCCCGACAGGCCGCTGCGCACGATCTCGTCCTGCTCGGGCTGGATCGTCGCGACGATGTCCCGCATGGGGCCGACGCGCGGCCGCTCGATCTCCGCCTGGAGGAGCCTGGAGGTCTGCTCGGTCTCCGACGGGTCGGTGAGGTGCTCGTCCTCGTACGCCGTCAGGTCCCCGCCGGTGTAGCCGAAGCGCCGGCGCAGACCGACGTCCTGCGGGTCCTTGCGGGAGGCCCGGTAGAAGGGCTGCGAGACCGGCGCCCGCCAGTCGATGACCATCGGGTCGCCCGCGGCGTCGTGGACGTGGCGGCGGCCGATGTAGAAGCGGCGGCCCTCCTGCGTGGTGGGCAGGTAGTCGAGGCGGCCGAAGAAGAGCGGGGTGTGGGACAGATCGGCGAGCGCCTTGATGCGGTCCTCTATCTGCGACTGGAGTACGGCTGCGTTGACCCAGTTCGCCGTGACGTCCTTGATGTCGAGTGACTGGACGTCCTCGCGCATCGCGCGCAGGGCGGACCGCGACGCGGCGAGGTGGGCCCGCTCGCGTGAGAGCGGATCTTCCCCGTCGGTGGCCACGGTGGAGGTGGATGTGTCGGGTACGGGGGCGTGCGCGGGCACGGGTTGCCTCCGGCTGGGCTGCGTGATCACGACATGGCGGACCGGCCGGTTTCCGTCCGGGCGGCGGCTCTCCTGTGGGGAGGCGGGGAAGGCCCCGGGCCGCGGACAGGCGACCTGGGGCAAGCCCGCGATTGTAGTTGGGGCGTCGAAGGGACGCGAACGGTTTTCCCGGCCGTCAGGGGCGGCGGCGTCATTCCCGTAGGGGACGCCCTCTGTCTGGAGTAGTACGTGGAGCGCCCGCCGGTTCACCCCGCAGCCCGATGCTCCGACCGGGTGACGCGCAGCACCATGGACGCATGACCACAGCCATCCTCACCCCGGGAACCACTCGCCACGGAGCCGCCGCGAGCGGTGCCGGTGACAGCCGGCACCACCGCGTGGGCAGTGCCCTGCGCGCGGTCAGGGTCTTCGCGGGCGCCGTCTTCAGCGTCGCCGTCCTCGGTGAGTACGCGGAGGAGGCCGGCGTCCGCCGTCGCTGACCGCGGCGGCGCCGAGGGCACTGTGCCCGGTGTCCGCTGCGCCGGGCCGTTCCCCTGTCCGCGCCCTCCCCGGGGGGCCGGGCGGGCTCCGGACCCGTACCGCGGCGCTGCGCGCGGTGCCCCCGATCTCCCCTTGCGGGCCGGCGGCCGTGGGAGGTGCCCCCGGGCAGGGTCACGTCGCCCGGCAGCTCGACCCCGGCCGGAGTCCGCGCACAGCGCGGAGGCGGGTCCGGTGGTGGGGATACCCGCGGCAGGCGGGACCACGGCGTCAGCGCACGGGGTCCTCGCCCGCCAGCAGATCGTCCGCGTCCATGATCCGGTACGCGTAACCCTGCTCGGCCAGGAACCGCTGGCGGTGCGCCGCGAAGTCCTGGTCGATCGTGTCCCTCGCGACCACCGAGTAGAAGTGCGCCTTGTGGCCGTCCGCCTTCGGCCGCAGCACCCGGCCGAGGCGCTGTGCCTCCTCCTGGCGGGAACCGAACGTCCCGGACACCTGGATCGCGATCGTCGCCTCCGGCAGGTCGATCGAGAAGTTCGCGACCTTGGACACCACCAGCACGCTGATCTCGCCGTTGCGGAACGCGTCGAAGAGCTTCTCGCGCTGGCTGTTCGGCGTCTCGCCCTTGATGACCGGTGCGTCCAGGTGCTCGCCGAGCTCGTCGAGCTGGTCGATGTACTGGCCGATGACGAGGGTCTGCTGACCCGCGTGCTTGCGCACCAGCTGCTCGGTGACCCTGCGCTTGGTCGCGGTCGTCGCGCAGAAGCGGTACTTCTCCTCCTGCTCGGCCGTCGCGTACGCCAGCCGCTCGGAGTCGGTCAGGTTGACCCGTACCTCCACGCAGTCCGCCGGTGCGATGTAGCCCTGTGCCTCGATCTCCTTCCACGGCGCGTCGAAACGCTTCGGGCCGATGAGGGAGAAGACGTCCGACTCCCGGCCGTCCTCGCGCACCAGCGTGGCCGTGAGGCCGAGCCGGCGGCGGGCCTGGAGATCGGCGGTGAACTTGAAGACCGGCGCGGGCAGCAGATGCACCTCGTCGTAGAGGATCAGGCCCCAGTCGCGGGAGTCGAAGAGCTCCAGGTGGGGGTAGATGCCCTTCCGCTTGGTCGTCAGCACCTGGTAGGTGGCGATCGTGACCGGGCGGATCTCCTTCTTCGTGCCGCTGTACTCGCCGATCTCGTCCTCGGTCAGCGAGGTGCGCTTCACCAGCTCGTGCTTCCACTGGCGGGCCGAGACGGTGTTGGTGACGAGGATCAGGGTGGTGGCCTTCGCCTGGGCCATCGCACCGGCGCCGACGAGGGTCTTGCCCGCGCCGCAGGGGAGGACGACCACGCCGGAGCCGCCGTGCCAGAAGCCCTCGACCGCCTGCCTCTGGTACGGGCGGAGCGCCCAGCCCGACTCGTCGAGCTCGATGGCGTGCGCCTCGCCGTCGACGTAGCCCGCGAGGTCCTCGGCCGGCCAGCCGAGCTTCAGCAGCGTCTGCTTGATCTGGCCGCGCTCCGAGGGGTGCACGGCGACCGTGTCCGGGTCGATGCGGGTGCCGACCAGCGGCTGGACCTTCTTCGACCGCAGGATCTCCTCGAGCACCGGCCGGTCGGTGGAGGTGAGGACGAGTCCGTGGGTGGGGTGCTTGGACAGCGTGAGCCGGCCGTAACGGGCCATGGTCTCCGCCACGTCGACGAGGAGGGCGTGCGGCACCGGGTAGCGGGAGTACTCGACCAGTGCGTCGACGACCTGCTCGGCGTCGTGGCCGGCGGCCCTGGCGTTCCACAGGCCGAGCGGCGTGACCCGGTAGGTGTGGATGTGCTCCGGCGCGCGCTCCAGTTCGGCGAAGGGCGCGATGGCGCGACGACAGGCGTCCGCCTGCTCGTGGTCCACCTCGAGCAGGAGCGTCTTGTCGCTCTGGACGATCAGCGGTCCGTTCAACGCCACACCCTTTCGGTCGGGCCGGTCCGTCCGTCCGGGACACGGCCAAACATCCAGTGTCCCGCATCGCGGGGCTGTCCGGGCGGCGCGCGGGTAGCAGGGTTGTCATGACCACAGATGAACGACCCCGCGAGTGGGGCAGAACCCTCCTCCGCGCATGTCTGATCGTCTGCGCCTTCGCCGCTCTGGTGCTGTTCTCCGCCGTCCTGGCCCGGCTGACGCTCACGCCGTCGCACGCCTCCGAGGGCGTGGCTACGGCGAACCTGCGCCCCGGAGCGTCCCTGCGGCAGTACGCCGAGGAGTACACGTTCCTGGCGGCCGCCAAGCAGGCCGGCGGCAATGTGCTGCTCGGCGTGCCCTTCGGCGTGCTGCTGCCGGTGCTGGTGCCCCGGTCGATGCGGCTGCTGCGGGTGATCGTGCTCACGATCGTGGTGATGGCGCTGGTGGAGCTGGCGCAGGGCGCGATCATCACCGGCCGGGCCTTCGACGTGGACGACGTGATCCTCAACACCACGGGGGCGCTGATCGGTTACTTCCTGCTGGGGCGCAGGCTGGGCCGCGCGTGGCGACGGCGGCGCGGCGAGGCGGAACCGGACGAGCCCGCGACCGGACGCTCCCGCCTTCTCGGTGGGCGGCTCACACGTCGTCCGCCAGTTCCGCCACGCCCGTGATGCGGTGCAGCGGATACGTCCTCACCTCGTCCGCGGTGTGGTCGAACGCCGTCACGAAGCCGCCCTCCACGCGGACCGGCGCGATGACGCGCTGGCTGGCGGCGCCCTCCGCGTTGACGTAGCCGATCCACACCGCGGATCCGGTGAGCGCGGCGGCCTGGACGGTGGCCAGGGTCTCCGCCGACGAGGTGCGGGGCAGCTCGCCGCCCTGCGGCCCGTCCTCGTCGGCGGCGGGCTTCCGTACGACGCCGGCCGCCATGTCACCCGCCCTGATCGCCTTCACGGCCGCGCCGAGCAGCGTGCCGTCCGGTACCGGCGGCCCCTCCGGGACGGGGGCGGGAGGTGTGCGCGGCGGGGTGCGGCGGGCATGGGCGCGGGTGATCAACACGTCGCCCTCGGTGGACTCGGCGGCCGGTGCGTACCCCATCGCCCGCAGGCCCTCGAGCAGCGTTCCCGGATCGCTCTGGGCGGCGAGCACGGTCGGCCCCAGGCGGCGCAGCCCGAGACCCTGCGAACGCTTGTCGGCGAGGATCTCTCCTAGGAGGGCGTCGTCGTCGCAGCGCACATAGGCGGAGGCGGCGCCGATGCGCAGATGGCCGTGGCGGCGGGCGACGTCGTCGACGAGGTAGCTGAGCGGCTGCGGCACGGGCGTCCGGGAGTGCGCGGCCAGGAAGGCGTGCACGTCGGAGGCGGCCATGCCGGCGTCGAGTGCCCGTCGCACGGAGCCGGGCGTGAAGCGGTAGACGGTGGCGCCGCCCTTGGACTCGATCTCGGCGAGGACGGCGAGCGTCTCCGCGAGGGGACGGTCGAGGGGCCCCGGCGCGACCGCCGTGAGGTCGGCCTGGAGCAGGACATGGTCGAGCGGCTCCGGCAGGAGCGGCGCGAGCGAGGTGACGGCGAGGGCGCGCCGGTCGGCGAGCGTGCCGTCGGCTCCGGTCCCCTCCCTGCCGAGGAGGGCGCGGCCGTGCGCGGACAGCGCGCCCCTGCCCGTCACGCCGAGCAGCTCCGCCTCCGACAGGGTCCATGCCGCGACACGTGCCCGCAGGTCCTTCGTGGAGCCCGCCGCCTCGGCGCGCAGCGGCCGCTCCCAGCGCAGCCGGGACAGCAGCGACTCGGGGGCGGGCGCGGTGCCGTGCGCAAGCTCCGCCGCCAGTTCCAGGACGCGCCGGCGCACCTCCACGGCGGCCGAGCGGTCCAGGTCCGGGCCGAGGACGGAGAGCGTGCGGCCCTTGGCGTCCTGGCTGCCGACGAGGCCCGGCGTACGCGTCGCCGTCAACCAGGCGACGGCCAGTTCACCCCACCGCTCCGCCGTCGGGCGTTCGAGCCACTCGTCGTACGCCGGTGTCGGCGCGTACCGCTCGTCCGCCTCGCCGTCGGAGGCCAGCAGCCCCGCCGCGTAGGCCAGTTCGATCCAGAACGCGGCGAGCTGCTCGCTGGTGTCCAGCGCCGCGGCCGTCCGCTTGAGGTCCCGCACGGCCAGACCTCCGGCGCGCAGCACCGGCGGGCCGCCCTCGTGCCAGTCCTTCAGCAGGTCCTCGACCGTGGTCAGCGCCGTGTAGGCCTGCCCGGCCGCCGCGCCGTCCACAGCCTGTGGACCGTATTCCGCGGCGGGCGTGACGGCCGGCGGTACGGGCTCCGGCACCCGGTGCGCACGACCCGCCCGCAGATGCAGCGCCACTTCCCGCGGCAGCACCACGGTGCGCGCCGACGCCGGCAGCAGCAGACCGCGGTCCCTCAACCAGCGCACGGGCGGCGTCGGATCGGCCGTCACCTCCCCGTACGGAGGCCCCCACACCAGACGGTCCAGGACCGCGAGCGCGTCGGAAGGGGCCGTGTCCAGCAGCGCCGCCATCCGCGTCCGGTCCGTGAACAGGGCGGTCAGTGAGGCGACCGCCGACACCGGGTCGTGCGTCGTCGGCAGGCCCGCGGCCGCCACGATCTCCTGGAGCCGGCCGGGCGACATCCCGGCCGTCGCCTCCGTCACCGAGGGACCGAGCCCGGTCGGCGAGGGACGGTTCGGCGACGGCGCGAGCAGCTCACGTGCCGTGCGCACCAGCCGAAGCCGGTCGTCGCCGCCCCACACCAGGGCCTGTCGGCGCAGCGCCTCCAGTGCGTCGGGGAGGGCCGCTTCGACGTCCGCGTCGCCGTCGTCGCCCGCCATCAGCGCGAGCAGGGTCCCGTACGGCGCCGGGTCCGGCGCCACCGCCAGTGCCTCCGCGGTCTGCAGGGCGAACCGGTCCAGCCGCTCCAGCGCCCGGACGACCGAAGCGCGGGTACCGGCCCGGGTGGCGAGCTGGGTGACGTCGTTCGGCACCGGGCTCAACAGATCGGGGCGGGCGCGCAGCAGCGCGGCCAGCTCCTCGTCGTCGCGGGCGCGCAGCGCCTCCGCGAGCGTGCGCGGGCTGCCGCCGCGTTCTTCGGGCATGGTCCCCATCCGCCCCACGTTAGCCCCTGGAGCGCTACCGTCGGGGACGGGACGGCCCGGGAAGGCGGGCCGGCTCTTGGCGTCCGCCGGCCTGCGCACGGGAACACCGGGGAACGCCGGGCACACCGGGAACGTCAGGGGAACCGTCGGTGGGGATCGAGAGCGACCAGCTGGTCTACGACTATCTGAGCCGTGTCGGCGACCTGGCCCAGCAGGCCCAGCTTCCGTCCGGCGAGCGCATGCGGCTCGTGACGACGCTGCGGACCGAGATCGAGAAGCAGCGGACGAAGTTCGGCGGGGACAGCCCGGCGGGCGTACGCCGCATCCTCGGGCGGCTCGGCACGCCGGACGAAGTGGTGGCGTCGGCGACGTCGGCTCCCGCGACCTCGGCCACCGCACGGGACGCCGAGGGGGCGCAGCCGGCGCCACGTCAGGCGACCCCGGCGGAGCGGGACATGGCGCGTCCGCGGGGACGGCGTCGCGTGCCGCGGCCGCGCACGGGCGACGCGCCCGCGCCCGCGCCGACGCCTACGCCTCTGCCGCGTGAGGCCGCGTCGCCTCCGCACCTCGCCGGCATGGACGAACTGGGCCCCTCCGGCTCCGAACCGGACTGGTGGCGTATCGATCCGGCGCCGTTCGGCGCGGGCGACGCCGTGGCCGGGTTCGTCGGCGGTGTGGAGATCCCCGAGATACTGAAGCCACCGCCGTCGGAGGACGAGAACGAGGCCGAGGACGGTGACCCTGAGGGCGAGGACGCCGGTGCCGGGGCGGGCGGGCGCCGCCGTTCGCTCAGGCGGCTGCTGCGCCGCCGCGCCGCCGACGCCGACACCTCCGCCGGGCCCCGGCCCGGGCTCGGCAGCCCGATGCTGCTGCTCGCCGCGGCGCTGCTCGTCGTCGGCGCGATCCTCGGCTCGCTCGTCGCGCTCGGCCTCGGCTGGCTCCTCGCGTACGGCTCTCGCCGGCTGTCCCGCACGGAGGTCAGGTTCGCGGTGCTCGGCCTGCCGGGCGCGGCTGTGGCAGGCGGCGCGCTGTGGCTGTGGGGCCGCATCAACGGCCAGTGGGGCGAGGCGATTCCCGAGGACGGGATGCGGGACGCCCTGACGGGGACGTGGCCGTGGGTGGTGAGGGGGGCGGCGGTGGCGTCGGCGGTGTTCTTGGTGTGGCGGTCGAGGCGGCCGCGCTGACGCCTGCGGCGCGCCTTTCCCCTACCCGCCCCTTCTCGAAACCCGGCTCCGCCCGGACCGGTCACCGCGCTCCGCGCGGTGTTTCAGGGGCTCTGCCCCGGTTCGGGAAGGGGCAGGGGCGGGTGAAAGCCCGCGCAGCGGCCCCGCCCTCGCTCGCTACTTCGTCAGGTCCGCCTCGAGTTCGTCCAGGATGCGGGACGCCGCCGTGTAGCCGATGCCCTGGATCCACAGTTCGTCGTCCACCGCGAACACCTTGTTGGTCTCGACCGCCTTCATGCTCTTCCACAGCGCGCTGTCCAGCGTCTGCTTCTGCTTCGCCTTCTCCGGGTCGCCGTACGTCGAGTGGAAGACGACCTCCGCGTCCGCGAGGTCGATCTTCTCGGGGCTCACGTCGTAGGAGAAGCCGTCCTTGGCCTTGTCGGTGATGGCCGGGCGGCCCAGGCCGACGTCCGCGAGGATCGTCGAGATGTAGTTCTTCTTGCCGTAGATGCGGATGTCCGCGCCCTCGACGAAGCGGACGACGTTGACCTCGGTCGCCGCCGCCTTCTCCTTGCCACCGAGTGCATCGGTGACCTTTACGGCGTGCGCCTCGTACGCGGCGACGGCCTTTGCCGCCTCCGCCTTCTTGCCGAGCGCGTCCGCGTGGGTCCGGAAGTTCTCCTTCCAGGGCTCGCCGGTGGTCTCGGTCATCACCGTCGGCGCGATCTTCTTCAGCTCGGCGTACTTGTCGCCGTGGCGGATCTTGCTGGTGAGGATCAGGTCGGGCTTTAGCGCGGCGATGGCCTCCAGGTTGGGGGTCATCATCTCGCCGACGTCCGTGATGCCTTCGAGCTTGTCCTTGGGCAGGTAGTTGAGGAAGCCGGACTCGGTGCCGGTGTGGGTGGCGCCGACGGGCTTCACGCCCAGGGTGATCGCGGAGTCGAGCTCGGCGGTGTCGAGGACGACGACGCGCTTCGGCGCGTCGGGGACCTCGACGTCGCCCATGGCCGTCTTCACCGTGTGCTTGCCGCCGGATGCCGCCGGGTCGGAGGGAGTGGGGGCGTCGTCGTTCGCGCCGCAGGCGCTCAGCGTCATCGCGGCGGTGAGGGCCAGGGAACCGGCGAGGACGCCGCGGCGGCGAAGCATGCTGCTCATGAACGGGAACCTTTCAGACGGACTGTGAGGTGGACGTGGGGGTCTTGGGCCGGCCCGGCGGGGCGTAGGGCGCTCCCGGCACGACGAGCGGCGACCCGGTCACCGGGTCGGGGACCACGACCGACTCCATGCCGAACACCTCGCGCACCAGGTCGGCGGTGACGATGTCGGCCGGGGCGCCTTCCGCGACGATCCGGCCGGCCTTCATGGCGACGAGATGGTCGGCGTAGCGGGCGGCCTGGTTGAGGTCGTGGAGCACGGCGACGACCGTGCGGCCGCGTTCGTGGTTCAACTGCCGTACGAGGTCGAGCACCTCGACCTGGTGCGCGATGTCGAGGAACGTCGTCGGCTCGTCCAGCAGCAGCAGGTCCGTCTCCTGCGCGAGCGCCATCGCGATCCACACGCGCTGCCGCTGACCGCCCGACAGCTCGTCGACGGGACGGTCGGCGAGGGCTGTGACGTCCGTGCGTTCCATGGCGTCCGTCACGGCGCGCTCGTCCTCCTGCGACCACTGCTGCCACCAGTGCTGGTGGGGCTGGCGGCCGCGGGCCACGAGGTCGGCGACGGTGATGGCCTCCGGGGCGACCGGGGACTGCGGCAGCAGCCCGATCGAACGGGCGATCTTCTTCGTCGGGATCGTGGACAGTTCCGCTCCGTCGAGGAGGACCGCGCCGCCCTTCGGCTTCAGCAGCCGGCCCAGCGCCCGCAGGGTGGTCGACTTGCCGCAGGCGTTGGGGCCGACGATGACGGTGACCCGACCGTCGGGGACCGCGAGGTCGAGTTCGTGAACGACCGTGCGGTCCTCGTAGGCGAGCGTCAGCTCGCGCGCCGTCAGCCTGCTCACTACTTACCTCCAACGGTGCGGCTGCGAACGATCAGCCAGATCAGGTACGGAGCGCCGATCGCGGCCGTCAGCACACCCACCGGGAGCTCCGTGGGCGAGAACATCCGGCGGGCCGCGAGGTCGGCGAGGACGACGATCACTGCGCCGAGCAGCGCGGAACACAGCAGCGGGATCTGCGCGGTGCGGGTCATACGACGGGCGATCTGCGGTGCGAGCAGCGCCACGAAGTCGACGGGCCCGGCGGCGCCGGTGGCGATCGACGCGAGTACGACCCCGAGGAGCACCAGCCCGAGCCGTACCCGTCCGAGCCGTACGCCGAGGGCGGTCGCGGTGTCGTCGTCCATGGAGACGGTGCGCTGGGCGCGGGCGGCCCACAGCACGGCGGGCAGCAGGACGAGCAGCGTCCAGCCGAGCGGCGCGGCCTCCTCCCAGCCGCGGCCGTTCAGCGACCCGGTCATCCAGATCTGTGCCTGCTGGGCGACGAGGTAGTCGCCCTTGGTCATGAACAGCGTCGTGACCGAGCGGAGCGCGATGGCGAAGCCGATGCCGATGAGGACGAACCGGGTGGCGTGCAGCCCGCCGCGCCAGGCGAACACGTACACCAGCGCGGCGGCGACGATGCCGCCGGTGACGGACAGGTACGGCAGCACCGAGTACGAGGTGACGCCGAACGTCATCGCACCCACGGTGAGCGCGCTCGCGCCCTGGCTGATGCCGATGATGTCGGGGCTGGCGAGCGGGTTGCGCGCGACGGTCTGGATCAGCGCCCCGGCGACGCCGAAGGCGGCGCCGACGAGGAGTCCGAGGACCATACGGGGCAGCCGCAGCGTCCCGACGACGAGTTCGTCCGGCGAGGGCTGCCCGAGGAC
This sequence comes from Streptomyces sp. WAC00040, assembly GCF_056835925.1. NCBI lineage: Bacteria > Bacillati > Actinomycetota > Actinomycetes > Kitasatosporales > Streptomycetaceae > Streptomyces > Streptomyces sp. WAC00040. The sequence goes on along the minus strand of NZ_JAKQZE010000001.1, from coordinate 1,296,915 downwards.
GACCTTGAGCACCTCGGCGGGGGCGACGAAGCTCTCGCCGACGCCGAGGTAGGCGACGCAGGCCGCGGCGAGCACGGTGGCGAGGCCGAGGGCGACGGCGGCGGCGCGGCGGTGCAGCAGGAAGCTGCCGCGGGCGGTGCGCACGAGGGTGTGGCCGGCGGGCCGGATCCGGCGGCCGGTGAGGGTCTGCGCGCTCATGCCGGCACCGCCTTGCGGCGGACCAGGGTGACGAGGAACGGCACACCGATGAGCGCTGTCATCACGCCCGCCGGGACCTCGCCGGGCGGGAAGACGATCCGGCCGATGACGTCGGAGACGAGCAGCATCACCGGGCCGACGAGGGCCGCCATCGGCAGCACCCACCGGTGGTCACCGCCGACGATGGCGCGGGCGATGTGGGGAACGGCCAGGCCGATGAAGGCGATCGGGCCGGCCGCCGCCACCCCGGCGCCGGTGAGCACGGTCGCGCCGACGCCGCCCACGATCCTTACCGTGGCGACGTTCTGGCCGAGGCCCTTCGCCATGTCCTCGCCGAGCGCCAACGCGTCCAGGCCGCGGGCCACGGAGACCACCAGGACGGCGCCCACGAGCAGGAAGGGCCAGATCCGGCCGACCACTTCGGCGTCGCGGCCGGCGACCGAGCCGACCTGCCAGAAGCGGAACTCGTCCAGCGCCGCCGCCTTCGTCGTCAGGACGCCCATCGTCACGGAGACCAGCAGGGCGTTGATCGCCGCGCCGGCGAGCGCCAGTTTGACGGGCGTCGCGCCGCCCCGGCCGCGGGCGGCGATCGCGTACACGGCGACCGAGGCGATCGCCGCGCCGACGAAGGCGAACCAGACGTATCCGCTCAGCGTGTGCACCCCGGCGAAGGCGATGGCCAGCACCACGCCGACCGAGGCGCCCTGGCTGATGCCGAGGATGCCGGGGTCGGCGATCGGGTTGCGGGTGATGCCCTGGAGGACGGTGCCGGCGAGGGCCAGTGCCGCGCCGACCATCAGTCCGACGAGGGTCCGCGGAACCCGCAGTTCGCGTACGACTTCGGCGTCGGGGCTGTGTCCGCCGTTCAGTACGGCGTCGAGGACGGCGGTCGGGGCGACCGAGCGCGCCCCGACCGCGAGGCTGAGCAGCACCGCGAGCAGCAGGGCAGCGACGGCGGCGGCCGTCCACCCGATGCGGCGGGCCGCGAGCGCGCGTCTGGCTGACATGGGAACCAATCGAGGTGCGGTCGTGTCGGGCGTGAGGACGGGCCGAGGCCGGTGCGCAGCGCCGGTACCGGGCCGAGGTTGGTAAGGCTTGGCTAAGTCTATGCGTCCGAAAATGCGTGCCTACGGGTGGGCACAATGACCCTTATGGCCTCTCACTCCGCCCGGCGCCCCCTGACCGTCGGCTTCGACCTCGACATGACGCTCATCGACTCGAGGCCGGGCATTCGGGCCGCATTTCGCGCGCTGTCCGAGGAGACGGGCGTTCCGATCGACGCCGACCTCGCCGTCTCGCGCCTCGGGCCGCCGTTGGAGCAGGAGTTGGCGCACTGGTTCCCGGACGAGCAGATCCAGGAGACGGCCGACAGGTACCGCGAGATGTACCCGGTGTACGCCATCGCCCCGACGCCCGCGATGCCCGGTGCCCGTGAGGCCATAGCCGCGGTCCGGGAGTCGGGGGGCCGGGCGATCGTCGTCACGGCGAAGCACGAGCCGAACGCGAAGCTCCACCTCGCGCACCTCGGCATGGAGCCCGACGAGACGATCGGCTGGCTGTGGGCGGAGGCCAAGGGGGAGGCGCTGCACGAGCACGGGGCGAGCGTGTACGTGGGCGACCACATCGGTGACGTGCGGGGCGCGCGGGTCGCCGGCGCGCTCTCCGTGGCGGTGCCGACGGGTCCTTGCGACGCGGACGAACTGCGCGCGGCGGGTGCGGATGTGGTCCTCGACGACCTGACCGCGTTCCCGGCGTGGCTGCGTTCCTACCGCGCGGATCCGGCCTGACGCCGCTGCGCGGCGATGGAACGCAGCACGCCCGCGGCGGCGACCATGAAACCGACGCCCATCAGCATGCTCACCATGTAGGCGACGGTCGGAAAGGGCTCGGTGCCCAGGAACAGCGGTGCCACCGTGACCAGAGTGGCCACGGCGCCGATGATGAACAGGACGGCACCGGCACGCACCAGCCCGTCGCCCGGGGCGGGAGCGGTGGCGGGAGGAGTAGCAGTCATTCGGCCAGGGTAGTTCCCTTGCGCGTACGAACCGACCGGGGACGTCTTGTCACCAGCCTCTGGACCATTAGCCTTGGGGGTGGCGGGTCAGGCGACCCGCTGTAGTGCTATCAAGAGCCGTTTTTCGGCGGACCGACTTGCGGTGCCCCAGCGCCCAACGAGTACGAGGACGAGGACAGACGTGCCTACCGGCAAGGTCAAGTGGTTCAACAGCGAGAAGGGCTTCGGCTTTCTCTCCCGCGACGACGGCGGCGACGTCTTCGTGCACTCCTCCGTACTCCCGTCCGGGGTAGAGGCCCTGAAGCCGGGCCAGCGCGTCGAGTTCGGTGTGGTGGCCGGCCAGCGCGGCGACCAGGCACTGTCGGTGACGCTGCTGGACCCGACGCCGTCCGTGGCGGCCGCGCAGCGGCGCAAGCCGGACGAGCTGGCGTCCATCGTGCAGGACCTCACCACGCTTCTGGAGAACATCACCCCGATGCTGGAGCGCGGCCGTTACCCCGACAAGGCGCAGGGCGCGAAGATCGCCGGCCTGCTGCGCGCGGTGGCGGACCAGCTGGACGTGTAGCCGTCCCGCGGCGGACGACATGGCACCCGGCGCGGAAGGACCCGAAGTTCCGGGTCCGGCGCCGGGTGCGTCGTCGTCGCGTGAACGCGCGGGTGCGTCAGACGAAGTCGAGCGCGCCCGGGCCGAGGGGCGGTACGAGCCCTTCTGCCGCGGCGCGTGTGAGCAGTCCGCGCACGGCCGCGTAGCCGTCGTCACCGAGGTCCGCGGTGAACTCGTTGACGTACAGCCCGATGTGACGGTCGGCGACCGCGGGGTCCATCTCCTGGGCGTGCTCGAGCACGTACGGCCGCGAGGCCTCCGGGTCGTCCCACGCCATCCGTACGGACGTCCGGGCCGACTCGGCGAGCAGGCGCAGGGTCTCCGCGCCCAGCGACCGCTTGGCGATGATCGCCCCGAGCGGGATCGGCAGGCCCGTCGTGGACTCCCAGTACTCGCCCATGTCGGCGAGTGAGTGCAGCCCGTAGTCCTGGTACGTGAAGCGGGCCTCGTGGATGACGAGTCCGGCGTCGACCTTGCCGTCGCGCACGGCGGGCATGATCTCGTGGAACGGCATCACGACCACCTCGCCGACGCCGCCCGGCACGACCTCCGCTGCCCACAGCCGGAACAGCAGGTACGCCGTCGACCGCTCGCTCGGCACGGCGACCGTCTTCCCGCTCAGTCCCGCGGAGCCTTCGGCCCGGGAGGTCCCCCCGGCGCCCGGCTCCCGCGTGAGGACCAGCGGGCCGCAGCCCCGGCCCAGCGCGCCGCCGCACGGCAGCAGGGCGTACTCGTCGAGCACCCACGGAAGCACCGCGTACGACACCTTCAGCACGTCGTACGCGTCGGCACCCCCGTGCTCGGCCCATCCGTTGGTGAGGTCGATGTCCGCGAACGTCACGTCCAGCGCGGGCGCGCCGGGGACCCGGCCGTGGGCCCAGGCATCGAAGACGAAGGTGTCGTTCGGGCAGGGCGAGTACGCGATACGCAGGGTCACGGTTGCTCCTGAATGACGGGGGCGAGCTGCTGGAACGCCTTCCGCAAGGCGGACAGCGCCTCGCCGATGCGCCAGGCCGCGCGGTCGCGGGGGCCGACGGCGTTGGAGACCGCGCGGATCTCGACGACGGGCACGCCGTGGGCGGCGGCGGCCTCGGCGACGCCGAAGCCCTCCATCGCCTCCGCGGCGGCACGCGGATGCCGGCGGGCGAGCTCGGCCGCCCGGGCGGCGCTGCCCGTGACCGTGGACACGGTCAGTACGGGCGCGTGGGTGGCGCCGATGGTCGCGGCGAAGAGTGCCGACAGGCCGGCGGGCGAGGGATGCACGGTACGGCCGAAGCCGAGCGTGTCGACGGGCAGGAAGCCGTCGGGCGTGTCGGCGCCCAGATCGGCGGCGACGACGGCGTCGGAGACGACGAGCGATCCGACGGGCGCGTGCGGCGGGAAGCCGCCGCCGATCCCGGCGGAGACGACGAGACCGTACGGCGTGCGGGTCACGGCCAGGGCGGTGGCGGTCGCCGCGGCGGCAGCGGCGGGGCCGACCCCGCCGACGAGCACGTCGTAGTCGGGGGTGCGCGTCAGCGTGTAGCCGCCCGGGAGCGGCACGGCGGCGGCATCCGGAGGGCCGGCGTCCGCGACGACGGCGGCGGCCTCCGCCGCCACCGCGGTCACGACAAGCACACGCACGGTGTCACCCTCCGGTCCCGGTCAGGACTCCTTCTCGAACTGGAAGTTCCAGATGCCGACGACCTTCTGGCCCTTGGTCTCCATGACGCTGACGGCCGTCTTGGTCGTCGGCTCGCCGGTCGCGGAGGAGAAGAAGGCGTTGCCGGGGATCGTCCGGTACGTCTTCTTGAAGGGCTCCTGCTCCACCGGCTGCGCGCCGAACAGCAGGGTCCAGCCGTTGTCCGCGATCTCCGGGTCGACGCCCATGCGCACCTGGTCGTCCATGGCGACCTTGATGGTCTTCGACGGCTTCTTGGTCAGGCAGCCCTGGATCTCGGACTCCTTGATCGCCTCGCCGTCGTTGTAGCAGGCGGCCTCCGCGTGGACGGAGTCCGAACCGATGGTCACCGTGACGAGCGGCGTCGGCTTGTCGCAGGCGGAAAGGACGAGGAGCCCGGCGGAGACGGCACCGAGAGCGGCAGCGGCCCGGCGGCGCTTGCCCGAGAAGAACGCAACGGTCATGAGCCGAAGGCTATCGGGCGTGCTTCGCCCTGCCGCGCGGGGGTGCGCGGCGCGGCGGCCCGAAGCACGCCCCGGTTACGCCGCGGGAGGTACCCGTGACCGCATGTAGCACGGCCGGCGGGGCGCCTTGCGGGGGCCGGAGCTAAGCCGCCCGGGCCTTCGGCGTGGCCCCGCGGTGACGGGCCGCTTCGAGCAGTCCGCGTCCCGCGGAGACGGCTCCCACCGCCACGATGCCCGCGGCCACCGACATGCCCACCACGCCGTTCAGCGGCAGCACGATGCCGATCGCGCCGCCCACCACCCACGCCATCTGAAGCAGCGTCTCCGACCTGGCGAACGTCGATGTGCGGACCTGCTCCGGCACGTCCCGCTGGATCACCGCGTCCAGGGACAGCTTCGACAGCGCCTGGGACAGCCCGGCCGTCGCGCCGAGGAACGCCACCATGCCCGTGCCGAAGAAGACGGCCGCCGCGACGGCCGCCGTCAGCACGAGCAAGAGCATCGTGACGATGATCGCCTCCGGGGCGCGGGCCTTGAGCCAGGCGCCGATCGCCGTGCCGAGCGCGTTGCCCACGCCGGCGGCGACGCCCACCATTCCCAGCGAGACCGCGGCCGACTGCCCGGCGAGCGGATGCTCGCGCAGCAGGAACGCGAGGAAGAAGATCAGGAACCCGGAAAGCGCGCGATGCGCCGCGTTCGCCTGGAGGCCGTGCAGCACCGACGGGCCGACCGTCCGCAGCGTCGGCCTCTTCTCGCCGTGCGCGAGCATGAGCACGGGCGTCTCGCCCTTCGCCGAGTCGACCTTGGGCGGCATGGTGAAGGCCCAGTACGCGCCGAGGACGAACAGCGCGCAAGCCCCGTACAGCGGCCACTGCGGGCCGATCTGCTGGAGTCCCACACCGATCGGCGCCGCGGCGCCCGTGGCCAGCAGACCTGCCAGCGTCACCCGGGAGTTCGCCTTCACCAGCGCGAACTTCGGTGGCAGCAGCCGTGGCACGACGGCACTGCGGACCACCCCGTACGCCTTCGACGACACCAGCACGCCGAGCGCCGCGGGATACAGCTCCAGGCCGCCCGTCGCGACCGCGCCGGACATCGTCAGCGCCAGCAGCGCGCGGGCGAGCATCGCGCCCGCCATGGCTGCGCGCCGGCCGTGCGGGATGCGGTCGAGGAGGGGGCCGATCACGGGAGCGAGCAGGACGAAGGGCGCCATCGTGACGGCCAGGTACAGCGCGACCCGGCCGCGTGCCTCGTCGGTCGGGACGGAGAAGAAGACCGTGGACGCCAGCGCGACGGTGATCATGACGTCGCCCGCGCCGTTCACGGCGTGCAGCTCGATCAGCTTCCCGAGGCCCGATTCGCCGGCGCCGTGCGCGTGTGTCGCCCTGCGGATGCCGCGGGCGGTGCCGGTGAACGGAAGGTGCAAGGCACGGCCGACCGCCCGGCCCGCCCTGCGGGCCGGGCCGTCTCCTTCGGACGACCTTGCGGCTGCCACCCCGTCATAGTGCCCCAAGCCCGGCTGCCCCGAACCGGTTCCCCGCCCGAGGTGCGGCGTGTTTTCTCCTTGCGGAGTTCTGTGGGTGTTCCCGCGGTGCTCCCGAGTGGATACGTGACCGGTCCGTGCCGGGCCGCCGCCCGGTTCCTGCGGTCCCCGACCTGTTCCCCGCCCCCTTCCTGCCCTGTTCCCGCACCGTTCGTGCCGGTCGCGGCGGCCCTTTCGCCGGTGCCGGTTCGGCCCGTGTTGTGACGGGCAGGTGGGCTGCGGGCGAAGGAAGGGGTAGCGTGCGTAGCGCGCCACCGGCGGTTGTTCTCGGCCGCGCGCCTCTTCGGCATCCCGCAGAATGGATGACGTTAGGTGTGCCCGGGATCAGGACGGTCCGGGCGTGTGGACGTCGATGCGGCCCTCTGGTCCGCTCCGTGCGCCGCCCCGTACCTCGTCATCGGCCGAGCGCATCCGTGAGACGGCGTAGGAGAGAAGCGAGACTAGTGAGTGCTGCGACGACGCGAAGCCGTACCCCCGACCGCCTGTGCGCCGAGGCGGTAGACCTCGCCAGGGAGGCGGCCGAGGAGGCCGCGGCGCCCGGGGTGGTCGGAGAGCATGTGTCGCTCGTCTCCGAGGGGGATCGGGTCGTCACGCACTTCTTCGAGTGCCAGGAGCCCGGCTACCGCGGTTGGCGCTGGGCCGTGACCGTCACCCGCGCCTCACGGGCGAAGAACGTCACCCTTGACGAAACCGTCCTGCTGCCCGGCCCCGATGCGCTGCTGGCGCCCGAGTGGGTCCCGTGGAGCGAGCGGCTGCGGCCCGGCGACATGGGTCCTGGAGACCTGCTGCCGACGGAGGCCGAGGATCTGCGCCTCGAGCCCGGCTACAGCGGCGAGGACGAGCCGCCGCCGAACTCGGTCCTCGCGGAGCACCCCCCGACGCACGACCTGGTCGAACTGGCCGAGGCGGAGGACGCGGAGTTCACCGACCGCAGGCCGGCGATCGAGTCCACGACCAACAGCGGCCGTGGCCAGATCGCGGCGCTCGCGGAGGAGCTGGGCATGCGCCGTGCGCGCGTGCTGTCCCGGTACGGGCTCTACGCGGCGGCCGACCGCTGGGAGGAGTCCTACGGCGCGAAGACGCCCATGGCACAGGCTGCCCCGGCGTCCTGCGTCTCCTGCGGCTTCCTGGTCCCGATCGCGGGCTCGCTGCGGCAGGCGTTCGGCATCTGCGCGAACGAGTTCTCGCCGGCCGACGGCCGGGTGGTCTCGCTGGCGTACGGCTGCGGCGGCCACTCGGAGGCCGCGGTGATGCCGAAGCCGCCGACACCGCCGCCGCCGGTCTTCGACTCCATGGCGGCGGACGAGTTCCCGCTGCGTCCGCCCCGTGACGGCGGCTCCGTCCCGGAGGAGCCCGACGGCACGTCGGACGACCTCGGCCACTCCTAGGGGACCGGGCCGCGGCCCGACGACACCCGGGCCCCGGCCCGGGGCGTGTGGCGACGGCCCACCCGGCACGCAGGGCCGCAGCCCCGCCTCTCTCGGCGCGGACGGTCCTGCCCTGTGCGGATGGGCCCGGGCCCCTCGCTCCTCGCGGCCCGGGCCCGCGATGCGTTGCTCTGGGCGGGTGCGTGGCGAGGGTTCCGCGCGGGTGCCGTGCGTGGCTCGCGCCGCTGCGTGCCTGCCGGCGTGCGGGTGCCCGGCCACGCCCGGAGGGTGGCGACGGCCCCGCACGGGTCCTGAACCCGCGCTCCTCGCGGACCGGGCCTGACCCGCGCCTCGGGTTCGGAGGTTCCGTGTCCCGTCCCGCACCCGGTCCGGGGGCAATGGCCCGTCTCCGGGCCGTGCTCACCGGGCTCAGGGGTCGTGGGTCGCGGCTCCTCGGCCGGGGACGCGCCCGAGCTGTACCCCCCGCTTCCTCGGGCCCATGGCCCGTTCTGCCCCGGTGCGTCGCGGCGTTCCGGGCGGGGGCCGACGGCGGGTCGGGTGATCCCGGGCTCCAACGGCGTCACTCGACCCGCACGCCGGTGACGCGAGCCCGGCCCCGCGGCGTGCCGCGGTGGTGGGGGCCGGTGGTTCCGGCGGTGTGTCGCAGGGGGCTTGGGGCCGCGGCGCAGGGGGACACGCCCGGTGCGTCGCGGCGGGCGGTGGGCGCGGGCCGCACCCCGCGCCGGTACGCGGTACCTTCGGGCGCATCAGGAGTCGCAGCAGGCCGGCGTGGCCGGCCACGCGCCCGGGAGCCGTAAGAGAGTGGAGCACAGCGTGAGCGTCAGGACGACCGAGTGGGCCGACCCGTTCGGGACGGCGCGGCTGCGGCGCGGCGTGCTCGACGCGTGGGGCGCGAGCCCCGCCCGCTTCCGGGAGGACGCCAACGCCGAGGAGGACCTCGCCCTCGGCGGCTACCGGGACCGCCTCGTCGTCGAACTGGCGCAGAATGCCGCCGACGCCGCGGCCCGTGCCGGTGTCCCCGGCCGGCTGCGGCTGAACCTGCGGCACGTCGGCGCGGACGGCGAGCCCGCGGTGTTCGCCGCCGCGAACACCGGTGCCCCGCTGGACGCCACGGGCGTCGAGTCGCTGAGCACCCTGCGGGCCTCCGCGAAGCGTGAGGGGCACGAGGCGGCCGTCGGCCGGTTCGGTGTCGGTTTCGCCGCTGTCCTCGCGGTCAGTGACGAGCCGGCCGTCATCGGCCGTCACGGCGGCGTGCGCTGGTCCCTGGCGGAGGCCAGGGAGCTGGCGGGCCGGGCCGCCCAGGCCAGCCCCGGCCTCGGGGACGAGCTGCGCCGCAGGGACGGCCACGTACCGCTGCTGCGGCTGCCGCTGCCCGCGGAGGGCACCGCGCCGGAGGGCTACGACACGGTCGTCGTGCTGCCGCTGCGCGACGGCGCCGCCGTGGACCTCGTCGAGCGTCTGCTCGCCGGCATCGACGACGCGCTTCTGCTCACGCTGCCCGGCCTGGCCGAGATCGTCATCGAAACCCCCGACTCGACGCGGGTGTTGAAGCGTCACGAGCAGGAGCCGTACGTCCGCGTCGAGGACAGCGTCCACGGCGAGCGCCGCTGGCGGGTCGTCAGCCACGGCGGGGCGACCGAGCCGGCGCTGCTGGCGGACCGGCCGGTCGAGGAGCGGCTGCGGCCGCACTGGACCGTCACGTGGGCCGTACCCGTCGACGACGAGGGCGCGCCCGCCCGGCCGCTCACCGCGCCCGTGGTGCACGCGCCGACGCCGACCGACGAGCCCCTGGGCGTGCCCGCGCTGCTCATCGCGTCGCTGCCGCTGGACACGACCCGCCGCCACCCGGCCCGTGGGCCGCTCACCGACTTCCTGGTGGAGCGCGCGGCGGACGCGTACGCCGAACTGCTCGGCGGCTGGCAGCCGGTGACCACCGGGCTCATCGACCTCGTGCCCGGCCCGCTCGGCAAGGGCGAACTCGACGGCGCGCTGCGGGCGGCGATCCTGCGGCGCCTGCCGCGTACCGCGTTCCTCGAGGCGGCGGTCCCGCGTGACGTGTCCGACGAGGACACCGGACTGCCGGACCAGGTGACCACCGGCGGTCTGCGGCCCATCGAGGCGGAGGTGCTGGAGGGCGCGGGCACGGATACGGTGCGCGTCCTTGCGGAGGTCATGCCGACGCTGCTGCCCGCCGGCCTCGAGCGCCGGGTGGAGCTGCGCACGCTGGGCGTGGCACGGGTGCCGCTCACGGAGGCGATCGACCGGCTGGCCGGCCTGGAACGCGAACCGGCCTGGTGGCACCGCCTGTACGACAGCCTCGCCGGCGTCGACCCGGACCGCCTGTCGGGTCTGCCCGTCCCGCTCGCCGACTCGCGCACCACCATCGGCCCGCGCCAGACACTGCTTCCGCTCGCGGACACCCCGGCCGACCTGGCCCGCCTCGGCCTGAAGGTCGTCCACCCGGACGCCGCACACCCGTTGCTGGAGAAGCTGGGGGCGCTGCCCGCGACGCCGCGCGCCGTTCTGCGGACGCCGCAGGTGCGCGCGGCGGTGGCGGCCTCACTCGACGAGGGCGAGGTGTGGGACGAGGATGCCGACACGCTCGACGCCGAGGAGCTCGCCGAGACGGTGCTCGCGCTTGTCCGCGACGCGGAGTTGGAGCCGGGCGACGAGCCGTGGCTCGGCGCGCTCGCCCTGCCCGACGAGGACGGCGAACCGGCTCCGGCCGGCGAACTGGTCCTGCCGGGCAGCCCGTTCGCGTCGGTGATGCGCGAGGGCGAACTCGCCCTGTGCGACGCGGAGCTGGCCGAGCGGTGGGGCGAACAGCCCCTCGCCGCCTGCGGCGTACTCGCGAACTTCGCCCTGGTTCGCGCAACAGACGTCGTCCTCGACCCCGATGAACTCGAGCCGCGCGAAGGCGACTTCGCCGAGCCCGACGACGCGGGCCTGCTCGACGCGGTGGACGTGTGGTGCGAGGACGTCCTCGACCGGCTGCCGGACACGCCCGTGCCGCCGGTCGCCACGGAGATCGTCGCCGTGCGCGACCTGGACCTGGTGGACGACGACCGCTGGCCGCAGGCGCTCGCACTCCTGGCACAGCCGCCGCTGCGGGACGCGCTCACCCAGTCCGTACGGATCCTGCTGCCGGACGGCACGACGGAGACCGTGCGCCCGTACACGGCGTGGTGGCTGCGCGACCATCCGGTGCTGGACGGCCGCCGCCCCGCCGGTCTGCGCGCGTCGGGCGCGGACCCGCTGCTGGAGGGCCTGTACGAGTCGGCCGACACGACGGGCTTCGCCGACGCGCAGGTGCTGCACGCCCTCGGCGTCCGCACCTCCGTCGCGGCGCTGCTGGACGAGCCGGGCGGCGCGGCGGAGCTGCTGACCCGGCTGGCCGATCCCGACCGTGAGGTGACCGGCCGACAGCTGCACGGCCTCTACACGGCGCTCGCCGACCTGGACCCCGAACAGGTCACGCTCCCCGACGAGCTGCGCGCGGTGGTGGACGGAGAGGTACGTGTGGTGGACGCCGGCGACGCCGTCGTCGCGGACACCCCTGACCTGCTGCCGCTGTGCGCCGGTCTGCCCCTGCTTCCGGTGGCGCCGACGCGCGCGGCGGACCTGGCGGACCTGTTCCAGGTCAGGCGCCTGAGCGAGACGGTGGACGCGGACGTCACGACGGAGGGCGAGGAGCACGAGGTCCCGGAGTCCGTCCGTATCCTGCTGGGCCCGGCGACGCCGGAGTCGTACGTCGAGCACGAGGAGCTGGTCGCGGGCGGCACCGAACTCGACTGGCGCCGCACCCCCGACGGCGTGCTGCACGCCGCGACGCTGGAAGGCGTGGCTGCCGGTCTCGCCTGGGCGGCGGGCCAGTGGCCCCGCCGCTTCGAGGTCGCGGCGCTGCTGGAGGACCCGTCCCGTACGGAGGAGCTGGCGCGGGACCGGTGGTTCGACGCGTAGTCCGTCGCCGGGGACCAAGTGCTGTCCGCGCGTACTTGCGAGACAATCGCACCTGGTCACAGGGCGTATGACGGCTGTAGCCGCAAAGTGATTCCTGTGCGACGGTGGGTGCCATGGCGGGGATTCGGCACACACATGCGAACGGGCACCACCACCACGGCGGCGATCACGAGCACCACGGCGATCACGACCACGGTCCTGTGCACGGCGGGGCGCGGCACCGTCTCGCCCACCTCCTTCGGCCGCACAGCCACGAGTCCGGTGACAAGGTCGACGCGGCGATGGAGACGTCCCGCGACGGGATGCGCACGCTGTGGATCTCGCTCGTGGTGCTGGGAGCCACGACTGTCGTCCAGGCCGTCATCGTCGCCCTGTCCGGGTCGGTGGCGCTGCTCGGCGACACGGTGCACAACGCCGCCGACGCGCTGACCGCCGTCCCGCTCGGCATCGCCTTCATGCTGGGCAGACGCGCGGCGAACCGCCGTTTCACGTACGGCTACGGACGGGCCGAGGACCTGGCGGGCATCGTCATCGTGGCCGCCATCGCGGCGTCGGCGGTCGTCGCCGCCTGGATGGCCGTCGACCGGCTGCTGAACCCTCGCGACATCACGCACCTGTGGGCGGTCTCGGCGGCGGCGCTGGTCGGTTTCGCGGGCAACGAGTGGGTCGCCCGCTACCGCATCCGCACCGGCCGGCGGATCGGCTCCGCCGCGCTCGTCGCGGACGGCCTGCACGCCCGTACGGACGGATTCACCTCGCTGGCCGTCCTGTTGGGCGCGGGCGGCGCCGCGCTGGGCCTCCGGTGGGCCGATCCCGTCATCGGTCTGCTGATCACCGCCGCCATCCTGCTGGTCCTGAAGGACGCCGCCCGCGAGGTCTGCCGGCGTCTGATGGACTCGGTCGACCCGGCCCTTGTCGGGACGGCGGAGACCGCGCTGCGCGGTGTGGAGGGCGTGCTGGACACCGGGCAGGTGCGGATGCGGTGGATCGGACACGCCCTGCGGGCCGAGGCCGACATCGTGGTCGACCCGCAACTGACCGTCGTCCAGGCGCATTCGCTGGCCGTCGCGGCCGAGCACGCGCTGATCCACGCCGTACCCAGGCTGACCGCGGCCACCGTCCACATCGACCACCGTCCCGTCGAGGGCGATCCACATGCGGCGCTCGCCCACCACGGCATTGTCGGTGCCGGCTGAAAGGATCGGCGGATGAGCAACTCCGCAGCGATCACCGCGTACTGGGATGCAGCCGCCGCCGACTTCGACGCCGAGCCCGACCACGGCCTGCGGGCCGCCGGGACCCGCGCCGCCTGGTCCCGACTGCTCACCGCATGGCTCCCGTCGGGCCCGTCGTCCGTGCTGGACGTCGGCTGTGGCACGGGCTCGCTCTCCGCTCTGGTGGCGGAGGCCGGGCACAGGGTCACCGGGGTCGACCTGTCGCCCCGGATGGTCGACCAGGCCCGGGCCAAGCTCTCCGCCGCCGGTCTCCCGGCCCGTTTCCTGGTGGGCGACGCGGCGGCACCGCCCACCGGCGACGAGCGGTTCGACGCCCTGCTCGCCCGCCACCTCGTGTGGACCCTGCCCGACCCCGTGGCCGCCCTCGCCGACTGGACGGCCCGCATCCGCCCCGGCGGCACGCTGATCCTCGTCGAGGGCCGCTGGCGAGAGTCCGGCCAGGCCGGTGCGGAGTACGTGGCGGGCGCGGAGGCCCTGCCCTGGCACGGCGGCGTCACGGCCGCCGACCTGTCGGCCGCCGTGCGGCCTCTCGTGGCCGACCTGCGCGTCGAACCCCTCAGCGGTGACCCGGCCTTGTGGGGCGGCCCGGTGACGGACGAGCGTTACGCCTTGATCGCCCGCGTCTGACGGCGTCGCCGGCCCGGGACGCCTACGGGTCCCCGGCAAGGCACCCTTTGCTCAGGTGCGTACCTCGGACCGCGAGACCCACGTGCACGGCCCCACCGCCGACGGCGACCGAGAGGTCTGTCGACGATGATGCGCCACCTGCCGCAGCCGTCGGATTCTGCATCGTCGCACAACCACGTCGGCCCGCCGGCGCCGGCGACGTATGCCCCGGTCAGCACGCCGCCGCCAGGCCCGCGGCCGGTGGGCAGTCGCGGCAGCGGCCCGGTTCCGCCGCGCGGAAGGCGCGTTCGCAGCCGCCGTCGCAGGTCTGCCAGGGGAGGGCGGCGGGGGCCGTGGGCCGGTCGGGGAGGGGCGGGGGGAGTTCGCGGAGGCGGTAGGCGAGGATCCGGGCCGGGCGGGCCCGCAAAGGCTCCGGCAGGCGGGTCGTGAGGTGGGTGGTGATGTCCTCGGGGCCGACGCCCTGTTCGAGCCACTGGGTGACCGCAGGGGCGAGCTGGTCCGCCTCGCGCCGGGACAGGATCAGCCTGCGGTCCACGATGCGCAGCGAGGCCAGGATCACCGCGGCGCGGGGGTCGGGAGCGGGGTGGCCGGCCGGGTCCGCCGCGGGCTCCGGTTGTGCGGTGGCCGTCTCCATGGCGGGCGCCGGGACCGGTTCGTGGTCGGGCTCCGCCCGGGGCCCGGGCGCGGGCTTCTGCGGTGGCGACGGCTCGGCCGCCCTTCGTAGCCGTGGCGGCGAGGGCGGCCGTGGGGGCTCCGGGTCGTCGCCCGGTGGCAGGGGCGGCACGTCGTGGAAGAACGTCCGCGTGCGAAGCCGGCCGCTCGGACCGCGCTCGCGGCGCCGCTCCAGATAGCCGTCGGCCTCCAGCTCCCGCAGGGCCCGGGAGATGAGGATCTCGCCCTCGGTGAAGTGCTCGCAGAGCGCGTCGATGCGGACGGGTGCGCCGTCCGGCAGCGACAGGATGTAGCCCGCGACGCCCACGGTGACCGCGCTGCCCCGGCGCCGGAGCAGGGAGTTGGCGATCACCGTGAAGTCACCGGCGAGCCGGGTGCGGACGTGGATCACGCCGGAGGTCGGAGCTCCGGCGGGGGCGCGCAGGGCCGCGTTAGACTGCCGTTCAGCCATCGGGAAGGGGCTTCTTCCTGGGTGGTGAGGCCCTCGATCGGGATTGCCGTCCCGGCCGGGGGCCGTCATATGTCTGAGGTCGTTGCCGTGAACGTAACGGCCGACTTCCCGCCCCCGCAAGCCGGTCACCCGTTCAGGTGATGCGGGGGAGGGGAGGGTGGGCAGGTGGTTCTTTCCCTCAGGTTCTTCGGGGGAGTTCGTGGCTCACCGACCCCTCGCGGGCGAGGTCCCGGCGGGCCGGGAAGACCGGCGCGCGGACCGGGTCCCGCTCGGCTCAGGCCCGGTCGGCTTCCTTCAACCCGCCTATGAACGCGGTCCAGGACGTCGTCGTGAAGGTGAGCGCGGGACCTTGCGGAGCCTTGCTGTCACGTACCGGAACCACGCCGGGGATTTTGTCGGCGACCTCGACGCAGTTGCCGCCCTCCTGATTGCTGTAGCTGCTCTTTCGCCAGGCGGCGTCGCGCGGACCGGGAAGGGAGCTCGGGGTCACGGTAGTCCTCCTCCATCGCGGATCGGATCATGGTGAGCGACCTGCGCGGGGGCAGGGCCGCTGCCCGCAGCCGATCGTAGGCCACCGCGAAACGCCGCACATCCGGCCGGTCTTCGAAGAGCTGACCGTGGTCCGCGCCTTCCGTGTAGGCGACTTCGGATCCGTCCGCCAGGGTCAGCACGGTCAGCGAGCCGCCCAGCACGTCGTGCGCGCCTTCGTCGAACGGCAGGACCTGCACCGTGATGTGCGGCTCGGCGGCGGCCTCCAGCAGACGCGCGAGCTGGCGTCGCATGACGTCGTCCCCGCCGATCCGCTTCCGCAGCACCGTCTCGTCGAGGATCACCAGCAGCTCCGGGCGGTCCGGCGAGCCGAGCCGCTTCTGCCGCTCCAGCCGGGCGGCCAGCCGCTCCTCCAGGTGCTGTTCGTCCCGGTGGGACAGGCCGACGCTCAGGACGGCCCGGGCGTACTCCTCCGTCTGCAGGAGACCCGGCACGACGTGCGCGGTGTACTCACGGATGGCCTCGGCCCGCGCCGAGTACGCCATGAACGTCCGCGACCAGTCAGGGAACGACTCCCGGTAGACGTGCGGCCACAGGTCGACCAGCAGCCCGTCCGCTCCGAGCGCCTCGTCGAGCGCCCGCGCGAGCTCCAGCGTCGGACGGGCGCCGGACGCCCGCTCGACCTGCGTGATGCGGGTGCTCACCACATGGGTCTTCGCCCCCAGTTGCGCCTGTGTCAGACCTGCTGCCGTCCGCAGGCGGCGGACCCGGCAGCCGAAGAGCGCGGCCATCGACTCCTCGGGCTCAATTCCTTTGGCCATGGGCTTACTTCCGTTCCTTACGGCTTGCGGTGTAAGGCTGCATGCCCTTCCGAGCGTAGAGCCGCGCGACCACTCTTGAACACGGAACGTCACGGTCCGTACACCCACGGGTCGTGCCTCAGGAGAGCGGCGAACCGGGATGGGCGACACAGTGCTGAAGACCATGACGACGCCGGGCGAAGGCCCGGACCACCAGCGGGCGGCGGGCGAAGAGCCGCGCGCAGAAGGCCGGTTCTCAGCGCTGTTCGGCCCGACACCCCGGGGCGCGCGGCTGGCCCGGCGGGTCGCCGTGCGGCACCTGGCCGAGTGGGGTCACCCCGCCGACTCCGACCTCTCCTGCACAGTCGCCCTGCTGGTGGCGGAGCTGGCCGGGAACGCCGCGCGGCACGGGCGCGTGCCGGGACGGGACTTCCGGCTCCGGCTGACGCTCGAGGCGAGGCGGGTGCGCGTCGAGGTCTCCGACGCGTCCTCGGTGCATCCGCCGACCGACGTTCGGACCCCCGCGGCCGACGACGTGTCGGGCCGGGGGCTGGTTCTGGTGGACGTACTGGCCGACCGCTGGGGCGTGGAGCCGCGCCGCCCCGCCGGGAAGACCGTCTGGGCCGAAGTGGTGGCTCAGTGCCCGCCCTTGGGCTCCATGCAGCCGCCCTCGACGTAGTGCCCGTGCGCCTGTGCCTCTGCCGGGTCGGCCAGGGTGCCGGTGATGCACGGACCGGCGTCCGGGATGCTGAACGTGAAACCGGGGGCGGCGCCTGTTCCGTACACCTCCACCGTCTCCGGCGGATAGCCGAGACGGCCGAGTGCGGAGCGCAGCGCCTTCTCGTCGTGTACGCCCACCAGGCCGGCGGTGATCCGGCGGGCGTGCGCGTCGCCCCGGCAGCGGGCGTCGGTGTCCAGGAGCGCCTGTGCCTTGTAGGCGTGGTTCTCCGCGACCTTGCGGGACCACGGGTCGGTGGGCGCCTCGGAAGGAGCCGGTTCCTCGGACGGCTTCACCGGTGCGTCGGCGCAGATCTTCGCCACCTCCGGGAACCTCCGGTCGTGCGCGGCCTTCGCCGCCCTGGTCCGCGCTTCGTGGTCCATGGCCGGGATGCTCGACGTGTCGGGCGTCGCAGTGGCGCCCGGGTCGTCGCCGACGACGGTTCCACAGCCGGCGACGAGAGGCAGCGAGAGCAGCACGGCGGCAATGCCGGTCACAGCGGGGGCGAGACGTTTCACCTGGGCACTCCGGCGGTCAGGGGAGGGGCGGGCGTACGCGCTCCGTCGATCCTTCCGCCCTGTTGGGGGCGCTGTCATGAGTACGCCTACTTACCCGGGTGCGCCGTGCCCGGCCGGCGGCTAGGCTCGGCCGGGTGACTGCCGGGTCGGCCATGGGCCACGCACGAGTGAGGCGCCCGGCCTCGGCGTGAGCGCGGGGCGGGCCAGGGGCCCGCCGCTGTCTCTCCTCTCTGACATGTCCCTTGAGGAACCAAGACCTGGAGAGTCGCCACACCATGCCTGCGCAGCAACCACCCGTCACATCCGTCCAGCTGAACCACACCGCCGTGTACGCCAAGGACCGGCGTCTGTCGGCCGAGTTCATCGCCGCGATCCTGGGCGTCGAAGTCGCCGCGCCGTTCGGGCCGTTCCTGCCCGTGGACCTCGGCAACGGCGTCACGCTCGACTACTACGAGCTCGCCGACGAGCCGATCCAGTCGCAGCACTACGCGTTCCTGGTGCCCGACGAGCAGTTCGACACGATGATCGCCCGTCTGGAGGCGGTCGGGGTCACGTACTACGCCGACCCGAGCCACACCGAACCGGGCGCGATCAACCGCCTGTTCGGTGGTCGTGGCGCGTACTTCGACGACCCGAGCGGCCACAACATGGAGATCATGACCCGGCCCTACGCACGGCCGTAGCGGACGCCGCACGCGCGGGGGCGGCGTCCGGCCGCCCCCGCGCGTATCGGGCTCAGTCGACGGTGTCGAGGACGTCGGCCAGGTCGACGAACTTGAAGTTGGTCGCCTCGCGGTCACCGTCCCCTGGGGAGTCGTGGCCGTCCTGGACGACCAGCAGGCCGTTCGGGTACCGGTGGCCGAGCGGGGCGTTCAGCACGGCCGCGCCGTCGCACTCCTCGGAGCCGTCGAGGGTGGCGGAGGCGGCGGTGACGCGGAAGCCGCCCTCGTACTCGTTCTTGTCACCCACCTCGCGGTCGTAGAGGGCGAAGCTGTTGTCGCCCTGGCCCGAGGCGATCACATAGCCGTCGCCGTCCGGCTCGGTGAGCAGGGCGAGCCCTTCGACGTCGGCCGCCAGCCGGGTGCCGCCGTAGCCCGGGTCGGCGCCGGGCGTGCACTCCTCGGTCTCCTCGTCGTACGTGCCGGGGACGCCGTACTCGCGGACCTTGTCGAAGAGGACGGGCCTGCCGGTGAGGTCGGCGGGCATCCGCCAGACGCCCACGCGCTCCTGGCCCGCGTAGAGCATGCCGTTCGCCGGGTCGACGACCATGCCCTCCACCTGGGGCAGTTCACCGGGCTCGCCGCACGGGGACCAGGACGTGCCGTCGGGGAGGCGGAACGCAGAGGGCAGTTCGACGGTGCGGATCTTGCGGTATCCGACCGTGCCGTCGGGACCGGCGGTGATCTCCAGCAGGGCGATGCCCGTCCGGTTGCGGCGGCTGGCCAGGGCGTAGGAGCGGCCCGTCGACCGGTCGGTCCAAGTGGCCAGGCCGTACGCGGTCGCCTGCTCGTTGATCTCGTCCTGGCCGGAGGAGAACACGGGCGCGGCCGCGGGATCGGTGACATCGGTCAGCGGGCCGCCGGGGCGGTCGCGGTCGATGCGGTAGAAGCGCAGCCGGTCGTTGCCGCGGTCACTGACGACGGCGAGGTCCGCCCGCCCCGTCCCGAGCCGGAGGCCCTGGAGAAGATCGACGTTGTTGAAGCGCCCGGGGGCGTCGTCCTCCGTGGCCGGGGCGGGTGCCGCGATCGACTGGACCTGCCGTGCGTCGAGGTCGTAGACCCGCAGGCCGCCCTCCTTCGCCGTGGCGACGACGAGGCTGCGGCCCGGGTCGGCGGCGTTGCGCCAGATCGCGGGGTCGTCGGCGTTGGCGTTGCCGCCCGCCTCGTCGTCGTAGAGCGTGGCCGTCTCCGCCCGCGGCTGGACGGCGGGCAGGGCGTCGGCCCGGCCGTGCGGGTGAGCCGCGGCGGGCACGGTCGCGGCGACGGCCGCGAGGGCCGTGCCTGCCACGAGAGCGGCGGTACGGAGGGGGCGGCGCGGGGTCACATGAGCTCCTCTATGTCGAGTACATGACGCTTCGCTCGTCGTAGTGGACCCTCGTTGCGCCCGGTGGGCAATGCGTGATGGCCGTATGACGCCCAAGTGAATTCGGCAGAGCCGATGCGCGCCGGGGGCGGCGGGGCGCCGCGGCCGGCGGTTCGCGAGGGCTTGCGAGTCGGTCTGCGCGCCGGTCAGGGAGCCCGTGCCGACCGGTGGGGTCCCTATGTCTTGGTCAAGGGAAATGGTGACGCGTCGGGTCAGGGAGTCAGGCGATGTGGCTGACCTGGACGCCGGCATTGCCGTCGACCAACGTTGAGCCGGCCGTGCCGGCAGCAGGCACCGACTGCGCATCCGGTGCAGCGACGGCCCGGCACACCGCCGAATTGCACGGCTAGGCTCACGCCCATGAGCGAAGATCACGACGCAGAGCCGGTCTTCGTCCGCTCCAAGTGGGGGACGAATCGTTACGTCTACAACGCGGACAACCCTGTGGGGATGGCACTCATCATCGCGTCCCTGCTCTTCGCTGCCGGCGGTATGTACTCGCTCCACGACAGTTCCTCCTGGAGCGAAGGGGAACTCCATGACGCGGTCCATGCGGCTGTGGACAGCCTCAACGCGGCACCCCAGCAGGTGGGCGGGTGGAGGGGCGACTACGAGGAGCTGATAGCCGACGCGATTGAAGCCAGCGGTGAAGGCCCCGAACACGGCACTGTGAGCGTTTCGTCGGAGATTTACAGCGCGAACAACGTGGAGGAGCCCGACTCGGACAGCTTCGAGGTCACGACGGACGACGTCGAGGCTGTGTACTGTCTGCGCGTCTCTCCGTCCGCACCCGAGACCTTCACCGCCATCACCGTCAACCTCGAGGTGACCGTGGATGCCGACACCTGCTGACCCTGGTGGATGCCTGGGAGCGACGGCGGTGTCGTTCGGTTGTTCCTGCACGAGAGAAGCGGCAGGGCCGGCGCTCCCCGACACGATGAGCACACCTCCGGAAACGGTGCCGAAGGCCCTCGGCCCCGCTGACAGCGACCTCGGCCTCTGGTTCTCGCGACAGCCCACGAGTCGGGTGGGAACGTAGGAGGTTCCGCCTCGTCCGTGCATCGGATCATTCGCCTGTGGCGGGTTGTTGATCAGGCGGCTAGCGTGTCGTGAGTAATTTCCTTACGACACGGGGGTGTCGACGATGTCGTTCGACAACGAGTGGGCCGCGGCCAAGACAGTTGCCATGAACTTGAACAGCGCCGACGGCGCGGGCGGTTCCAAGCCGAAGCCGGGTTCTGTCGACTATGTGGTGGAGGACGACGAACTCGGTGACATAGGCCATGCCGCGTTCGGTCTGTTCAGCGGCCTCGAGTCCGGTGGGAAGCATGCGGCAGCGGCGAGCGAGACGGCAGGGACGAGCCTGACGGGTGACGGCTTCGACTCCGGTGCGGCGCTGACCGAGGTGAAGCAGACCTGGGACACACAGGTGAAGACACTTCTCCAGGCATGCGCCCACATCTCCAACCACCTGGACCACACCAAGAAGTCCAGCAAGAAGGACGACGACTGGATCCAGGCTCAGTTGCGCATCATCGGCCCGTTGGCCCCCGGCGACGACGGCGCCGTATCCGCCTCGCAGATCGACAAGTACTTCCGTTAAGGAGCCGCAGCCGCCATGCCCACCTTCGAGCAGCTCCTCAACGCCAAGCTCGGCCCTCTCGACACCGCGGTCACCGAGTGGACCGAGATGATCACCAAGCTGACGCAGCTCCAGACCGACGCCAAGGCCATGAAGACAAAGGCCGACAAGGCCACCTGGAAGGGCGAGAACGCCAGCGTCACCAAGGAGTTCGTCACCAAGACGGCCAAGGAGTTCAACGACGCCGTCACCGAGGCCGAATCCGTACGTGACCTCCTCAAGGACGCCCACGCTCTGCTCAAGACTGCTCAGAGTGACCTCAAGGCCGCGTACGAGAACCCGCCGCCGGGCATCACCATTTACCCCGACGGAGTCATCAGTCACACGGTCCACCCCGACCGCCGGTCCAAGGACAGCACCGAATCCGTCGCCACCGAGGCCCAGTTCGACCACTACCGCCAGAAGTTGGAAGGCATACTCAAGCGTGCCGCCGAAGCGGACGAACTGTGCGCCTGGGGCCTGCGGGCCCTGATCAAGAACCACCCCAACGACTTCGGCAGCACAGACCTCGGCGGTGTCGCCGACGCCAAGCGGATGCGTGCGGAGGAGACGCAGCAGGCCGCGAACGGCCGTGAGGCTGCCAAGTTGTACGCCCGCTGGGAGCACCTGGACGACAAGGAGCGCGAGCGGCTGCTGCAGCTGGCCGAGGGCGGCAAGGACTCGCCGGCCTTCGCCGAGCAGCTCATGACGAACCTCAGCTACCGGGGCCGCGACCAGCAGGAGGCCGTGCTCCTGCTCGCCGGTGGCCTGGAGAGCGGCGGCCGCGACGGCCAGGTCTCGGCCGCCGACGCCCGCCTCTACAAGGCCCTGTCCGGTTCCCTCGCCACCGCCACCGGACCCGACTCCTCGATCGGTTCCCCCGGCGGCGTCACGGCGGCCTGGACGGACAAGCTCATCACCACGGCCCGCGACGGCAACGGCCTGTCCAACCGGCATCCTGGGTACATCGGGGGCGGCGCCGCCACACTGAAGGACCTCACCGACCTGATGGCCGCCGACGTCGGCGACCCGGCGTACGACCCGAAGGACCAGAAGTCCTCGCCGTACGACAAGGACCAGGGCGACCCGCGCTACAGCGAAGCCTTCCTCACCGAGGTCGGCGACACCATCCGCGAGTGGGAAACGACCAACGACGACGCCTACGACGGCGTCATGAAGAACTGGCAGGGCACGCAGGAGGACCCGATGAAGGGTCTGATGAACGCCATGAGCCGAAACCCCTCCGCGGCCACCAGCTACTTCGACCCGAACACCACGGACAACCTCAAGTACTTCCTGGAGGACCGTGACTGGCCGGGCGGCGCTGTCGAGGACAAGATGCCCGACGAGCTGAAGCAGACCTCGGCCCGCACCGAGTTCGGCGCCGCGCTGGAGGCCGCTGCCACGGGCCGGGAACCGGGGAGCCCGCTGCACGGAGTCCCCGCCCACCATGACGGCGCGGAGACCGCGATCTTCGAGCGGATCGTCAAGGAGTACAGCGGCGACGAGGATCAGAAGAACCAGAGTGCCGTGCCCCTGTCCATGCGCACGAGCATGGGCAACATGATCGGCGACTACGCATCTGACGTGCACCAGATCCTCGGCAAGAACCTGGACGGGCCCACCGAGTTCAACAACCTCGAGATCGACCGGGGAGATCTCACGCGCATCATGCGCGGCGTCGCCGAGGACCCGAAGGCGTTCGCTGTCATGCACCACTCGCAGAGCGTGGTCATCGGCGAGGGGATGAGCCAGTTTCCGGCGGACTCGTACCGCAAGGAGGATCCCGAACTGCGCGCCTGGGTCAAGCAGTCCGCGTCGGTGCTCGGCCACCTCGACGGAGTGCGCGGAGACGTCATCTACGACCTCGGCCAGGCGGAGAAGGACGCCAACGGCTGGAACAAGATGATGAACTACCACATCATCGGCGCACCCCTGACGGCCATCCCCATCGCCGGCGACGTGCTCCAGCGCTCGATCGACGTCGGCACGGCCGCGTACATGAACGACCTCAACGCCAAGGTTGATGCGGAAACCCGCAACAACATGATCAACCACTTCGAGAACGGCGAGAACCAGATGTACGCCATGATGCGGGAGACGGCCATGGCGAAGGGCCTCGGCGAGGACGAGCTCGACGCGACCCCGGGCGAGTACGAGGACGGTCTCCAGCCGACCGCCGAGCAGTGGTACAAGAACGGCATCGAAGACGCCGACATGAAGATGGGCCAGCCGTAGTCATGAACAAGAAGCGCCTTGTCCTGCCGGCCGTACTCGTCATCGCCGCGGCTGTCGTCACCGCGGTCACCCTGTGGCCGACGGAGCTGAAGGAACTGCGCGAGCGGAACCTGTGTCTGGGGACGCTGACCGAGAAGACCGCGGGTCTGCTCCAGGACGGCAAGGGCGGGGATGTCCTCGTCGACGAGTTCGTGCCGAACAGCTCGGGATCCGCAGCCAAACCGGCGGACCCGATTTTCTCCACCATCTGCTTCGTCAACCGGGAGAACCCCGGTGCCGGCAGCAAGGGCGTTCGGGGCCAGTACACCCTGGACGTAAGGCCCACCGGCACCCTTCGTGATCAACCGGAGGGTGCCACCGAGATCGGAGAGGGCCTCTCCGGCTGGGTGAGCCCGCGCCAGAGCGAGGTCCAGATGCCGGCCGGGTGCGCGAAGAAGATGAAGTCGACCGCCGCGGACGTCACGGTCACCCTCAAGGTCTCACCCGCGGTCGTCGTCGGACGGAAGTGGGACAACGCATCGCTGACAAAGGACTCGCGCACCGTGATCCTGGAGGCGGTCGAGAACCTGGCCAAGCAGTACGACTGCGCCCCCTGACCGCCGCCCGGGCTGAGGCCGCCCGCTGCCGCTCGGTGCCGCGGCGGGGCCATCAACGTGATTCCGCGCGATCTTCCCGCTTCTACGGCCGTCTCGGGGGGCATCCGCGGCGTCGTTCGGCGCGAGCGGGGAAGCGGCACGCCGTGTTCGGCGACGGCCCGGTCGAGGAACGGGCCGTCCGGTCCTGCTACGCGGGGAAGCGCCGCCCCACCACCCGCCATGACAGCTCCAGCAGCGCCGCCGCCACCGCCGCGATCACGACGCCCGTCCACGGCATCGTCGTACCGACCAGCTTCAGCGCGAAGAAGTCCTGGAGCCACGGCACCGTCAGCACCAGCAGGAAGCCCAGTCCCATCGCCGCCACCAGGCCGATCCGCCACCACGTGTAGGGGCGGGCGATGATCGCGAGGACCCACATGGCGACCAGGAACAGGGTCAGCGTCGCCACGCTCGTCTCCGCGGCCAGCGAGGCCGGGCCCGAGTAGTGCGAGCGGGCCAGCAAGTACGCGCAGAAGCTCGCCGCCGCCGCGATCACGCCCGCCGGTACGGCGTAGCGCATCACCCTGCGGACGAAGTGGGGCTTGGCGCGCTCCTTGTTGGGGGCGAGCGCCAGGAAGAAGGCCGGGACGCCGATGGTGAGGGTGGAGAGCAGGGTCAGATGCCGGGGCAGGAACGGGTACTCGACCTGGCTGCAGACCACGAGGATCGCGAGGAGCACCGAGTACACGGTCTTCGTCAGGAAGAGGGTGGCGACGCGGGTGATGTTGCCGATGACCCGGCGGCCCTCCGCGACCACCGAAGGCAGCGTCGCGAAGCTGTTGTTGAGGAGCACGATCTGAGCGACGGCCTTCGTCGCCTCCGAGCCCGACCCCATGGCCACGCCGATGTCCGCGTCCTTCAGCGCGAGGACGTCGTTGACGCCGTCGCCGGTCATGGCGACCGTGTGGCCGCGGGCCTGCAGCGCGCCGACCATGTCGCGTTTCTGCTGCGGACCGACCCGGCCGAAGACCGCGGCCCCGTCCAGCTCCGCGCCCATCGCCTCGCGCTCGGCCGGCAGCTTGCGCGCGTCGCGCGTCGAGCCGGCGCCGGGCAGGCCGAGCTTGGCCGCGACCGCGCCCACCGAGACCGCGTTGTCGCCGGAGATGACCTTCGCGGCGACGTCCTGGTCGGCGAAGTAGCGCAGGGTCGCCGACGCGTCGGGGCGCAGACGCTGCTCCAGCACGACCAGAGCGGCCGGCGACTTCTCCTGCGGGGCTTCCAAGGTGCCTTCCGCCCGCGCGAGGAGCAGCACCCGCAGGCCCTCACGGTTGAGCTGGTCGACCTCGGCGAGGGACGGGTTGCCGGCGGGCAGCAGCACATCGGGCGCGCCGAGGAGCCAGGTGGTACTCGCGCCGTCGCCGTCCGCGAGGGTCGCGCCGCTGTACTTGCGGGCGGAGGAGAAGGGCAGCGCGGCGGTGCAGCGGTGCTCCCCGCCGTCCGGGTAGGACGCGATGACGGCCTGGAGCGAGGCGTTCGGCCGCGGGTCGGACGCTCCGAGGGCGCCCAGGACCGCCCGTACGTGCTGCTCGTCCGCGCCGTCCAGCGTGCGCAGTTCGGTGACGTCCATGCCGCCCTCCGTGAGGGTGCCGGTCTTGTCGAGGCAGACGACGTCGACACGGGCGAGGCCCTCGATGGCGGGGAGCTCCTGCACCAGGCACTGCTTGCGGCCCAGGCGGATGACGCCGATCGCGAAGGCGACGGAGGTGAGGAGGACGAGCCCCTCGGGGATCATCGGCACGATGCCGCCGACGGTCCGTGCGACCGAGTCCTTGAAGTTGTCGCCCTTCGCCACCAGCTGGCTGACGATCAGTCCGATCGCGGTGGGGACCATCATCCACGTCACGTACTTGAGGATCGTGGAGATGCCGGAGCGCAGCTCGGAGTGGACGAGCGTGAAGCGGGACGCCTCCTCAGCGAGCTGTGCCGCGTACGCCTCGCGCCCGACCTTCGTGGCCGTGAACGCGCCGCCGCCCGCGACCACGAAGCTCCCGGACATGACCTGGTCGCCGGGCTGTTTGAGGACGGGGTCGGCCTCGCCGGTCAGCAGCGACTCGTCGACCTCCAGGTTGTCGGCCTCCACGATCTCGCCGTCGACGACGACCTTGTCGCCGGGGCCGAGTTCCATCAGGTCGCCGAGGACGATCTCGGAGGTGGAGACCGCGGCGGCGACACCGTCCCGGCGCACTCTCGGTTTCGCCTCGCCGATGACCGCGAGGGAGTCCAGGGTCTTCTTGGCGCGCAGTTCCTGGATGATGCCGATGCCGGTGTTGGCGATGATCACGAAGCCGAAGAGGCTGTCCTGGATCGGCGCGACGAAGAACATGATCACCCACAGCACGCCGATGATGGCGTTGAAGCGGGTGAGGACGTTGGCGCGGACGATGTCGACGGCGGAGCGCGAGCTGCGTACGGGGACGTCGTTGACCTCGCCCCGTGCGACCCGTTCCGCCACCTCCGCGGACGTCAGGCCGGTGGCGGGCGGCCGGCCGCCCGGTGGCCGCCGGGGGTGTACGGGGTCGAGTTCTGCGCCCGCGTCGATGACGGGTCCTTCCGGCTCGGGGCCGCGGCCCATGTCCGCCCGCTGCGTCATGGTTCCGACGTTACGGCCGGGCCGGTCCGTTCACCCCCCGGCGGCCGGAAGATGGGACCACGGTCGGAGACGAATCCCCCTGGGGGACTACGGAGCAGGCGGGGCGCCCGGTTCCGGGTGCTCTTCGGCGCCGGCCGCGTCGGCGTTCCTGGCGCGGTTGATCGCGGCTTCACGGGTGCGTACGTACCAGATGCCGATGAGCCCGAGGCCCGCGCCGGCCAGGCAGGTCCACACCCACCAGGTCAGGTCGCGGTCGTCGAACCAGCCGTAGAAGGGGACCTGGACGAGGAACATCACGAACCACAGGATCGTGCCGCCGGTGATGGTGGCGACGATCGGTCCCTCAAGGGGTTCGGGTGCCTCGTGCCGGGGGGTCCATTTCGCCATGCGCACAGTGTAGGCGCGGTGGGCGGGACGGCTGAGGGGCCGGCAACCACAAGGGTCTACGCGCGGAGAGTGGCGATCTTTTGTTCATATGTTCATACTGAAACTGATTCCGGCCGACTGGTTTCCTTCATTGGATCATCCAAGTCTGGCCGGTTTTCTCTGCCCTTCTCGTGTCGCCCCCTTTAGCGTCGTCTGAGGTTTCCGCATGCCCCCCACGGCCACCGTCGAGGTCGGGTCTCCCGGCCTGCCGCCCACGTCCCCGCAGCCGTCCGGCGGTCTGGACCGCTTCTTCAAGATCACCGAACGCGGCTCCACGGTCGCCCGCGAGGTCCGGGGCGGATTCGCCACCTTCTTCGCGATGGCCTACATCCTCGTGCTGAACCCGATCATCCTCGGCAGTGCGAAGGACATGTACGGCCACCAGCTCGACGGCGGCCAGCTGGTCACCGCCACCGTGGTGACCGCGGCCTTCTCGACCCTCCTGATGGGCGTCATCGGCAACGTCCCGATCGCGCTCGCCGCCGGCCTCGGCGTCAACACGGTCGTCGCCCTCCAGCTCGCGCCCCAGATGGCCTGGGCGGACGCGATGGGCATGGTCGTGCTCGCCGGTGTCGTGGTCATGCTGCTGGTGGCCACCGGCCTGCGTGAGCGCGTGATGAACGCCGTCCCGCTCGGGCTGCGCAAGGCGATCGCGATCGGTATCGGCCTGTTCATCATGCTGATCGGGCTCGTGGACTCGGGCTTCATCACCCGCATCCCGGACGCCGCCCACACCACCGTCCCGCTCCAGCTGGGCACCGGCGGTCATCTGCTCGGCTGGCCGGTCCTGGTCTTCGCACTCGGCACGCTGCTCACCCTTGCGCTGATCATCCGCAAGGTGCCCGGCGCGATCCTCATCTCGATCGTCGTCATGACGGCGCTCGCGATGATCGTCCATGCCGTGGCGGACATCGAGTCCTGGGGGCTGACGACGCCCGAATGGCCGGGCAATCCGCTCTCGACGCCCGACTTCGGCCTGCTCGGCCAGGTCAGCCTGTTCGGCGGCTTCGGGAAGGTCGGCCTGCTGACCGGCGTCCTGTTCGTCTTCACCGTGCTGCTGTCCTGCTTCTTCGACGCGATGGGCACCATCCTCGCCGTCGGCGACGAGGCGAAGCTCATGGACAAGGACGGCAACTACCCGGGCATCAACAAGGTCCTGGTCGTCGACGGCCTCGCCGTCGCCGCGGGCGGTGGCGCCTCCTGCTCCGCCAACACCTGCTTCGTGGAGTCCACGGCCGGCGTCGGCGAAGGCGCGCGTACAGGTCTGGCGTCGGTCGTCACCGGCGCGCTGTTCTCGCTGGCGCTGTTCCTCACGCCGCTCGCCACGATGGTCCCGTCCCAGGCGGCGACGCCCGCGCTGGTCGCGGTCGGCTTCCTGATCCTGGCCGGTTCGGTCAAGGACATCGACTGGAGCGACTTCACGATCGCCGCGCCGGCGTTCCTGGCGATGGTGATGATGCCGTTCACCTACTCGATCACCCACGGCATCGGCATCGGCTTCATCACGTTCAGCGTGCTGCGCCTGGCCGTCGGACGCGGACGCGAGGTGCCCGTGGCGATGTACGCGGTGTCGGCGGTGTTCGTCTTCTACTACGCCATGCCGGCTCTCGGTCTCACCTGACGGGTCGTCCTCGCACGAGGGCCGTGCCTGCGTGACGGCCGCCCCTGTCCGACGGGTCGGCCTGGCCGAACGCTGCCGCGTGATCGTTTCTGCGGGGCCGTCCGGCGGGCGGTCGGGGCGCGCGAGGGGCCCTCAGGTGACGCCGTAGAACTTCTCCGTCTCGTCGACCGCCGCTTTGAAGCGCTCGTCGAAGTCGTCGCGAATGAGCGTCCGGACCACATAGTCCTGGACGCTCATTTGTCGTTTCGCCGCATGCTGCCGGAGCCGGTCGAGCAGCTCACCGTCCATGCGCAGGCTGAGCACAGTCGATTTCATGCGGCCAGGGTCGCCGGACTCCTGCCGCCGGCACGTCACTTTCCGGCTGCCTCTCACTCATATGGGTGACGCATCCATCAGGCCCGTAACCGCTGGTCTTTAGCCAGAGTAATGAGTTACGCTAACAACATGCCTGACCTGTCCCACGGCACTGACGCGGACGTCGCCGCCGTGAACTCGCTCCGCTCGGCCGTCATGCGGCTGGGCCGCCGCCTGAAGCACCAGCGCGTCGACGAATCGCTGAGCCCCACCGAGATGTCGGTGCTCGGCACACTTGCCCGCTGCGGTTCGGCCACCCCCGGTGAGCTGGCCCGCAAGGAACACGTGCAGCCGCCGTCGATGACCCGCATCGTGGCGCTGCTCGAGGCCAAGGGACTCGTCCGGCTCGAGCCGCACCCCGACGACCGCCGGCAGAAGGTGGTCAGTCAGACCGAGCAGGCAGAGGCCATGCTCGAGGAGTCCCGCCGCAAGCGGAACGCCTGGCTGGCCTCGCTCGCCGAAGGTCTGGACGAGGCGGAGTGGGCGAAGCTGCGCGAAGCCGCCCCCGTCCTGGAGAAGCTCGCACACATGCAATGACCGCGGGTGGAACAGCGCGCCCACCCGTACGCCCCACATGAAAGGCCAAAGGAGGCGAACCCTTTTGAGTACGGGATCCGGAGCAGACTCCGCCCCCGCACCGACCGACCCCGACACCCTGTCCCCCCGGCACGACCGCAAGCAGAGCATGTTCAGCTCGCTGAAGATCCGTAACTACCGGCTCTTCGCCACCGGACAGGTCGTGTCCAATACCGGCACCTGGATGCAGCGCATCGCCCAGGACTGGCTGGTGCTCAGCCTGACCGGATCCGCGTCCGCCGTCGGCATCACCATCGCGCTGCAGTTCCTCCCCATGCTTCTCCTCGGCCTGTACGGCGGGGTGCTCGCGGACCGGCTGCCCAAGCGGCAGCTGCTGCTCGCCACCCAGGCCGCGATGGGCCTCACCGGCCTGGCGCTCGCCGTGCTCACACTCAGCGGCCACGTCCAGGTCTGGCACGTCTACCTGACGGCCTTCCTGCTCGGCCTCGTCACCGTCGTCGACAACCCGGCCCGGCAGTCGTTCGTCGCCGAGATGGTCGGCCCCGACCAGCTGCGCAACGCCGTCTCCCTCAACTCGGCCAACTTCCAGTCCGCGCGCCTCGTCGGACCTGCCGTGGCCGGTGTGCTGATCACCGCCGTCGGCAGCGGATACGCCTTCCTGCTCAACGGCCTCTCCTTCATCGCGCCCATCGCCGGACTGCTGATGATGCGGGCCCGCGAGCTCCACAAGGTCGAGCGCGCCCCGCGCGGCAAGGGCCAGCTGCGCGAAGGACTGCGGTACGTCGCCGGCCGGCCCGAGCTGATCTGGCCGATCGTCCTTGTCGGCTTCATCGGCACCTTCGGCTTCAACTTCCCGATCTGGCTGTCCGCGTTCGTCGACGACGTCTTCCACGGCGACGCCGGTACATACGGCCTGCTCAACACGCTGATGGCCGTCGGCTCCCTGGCCGGCGCGCTGCTCGCCGCCCGGCGCGGCACCTCGCGGCTGCGGCTGCTGGTCGGCGCCGCGGTGCTCTTCGGAGTGCTGGAGATCGTGACCGCCTTCGCCCCTGCGTTCTGGATCTTCGCGGTGATGATGGTCCCGATCGGCATGTTCGGGCTGACGGTCAACGTGACCGCCAACTCGAGCATCCAGATGGCGACGGACCCGCTGATGCGGGGCCGTGTGATGAGCCTCTTCATGATGGTCTTCACCGGCGGCACGCCGCTGGGCGCGCCGCTCGTCGGTTGGATCACCGACACGTACGGCGCCCGCGTCGGCTTCGCCGCGGGCGGCGCGGTGGCCGCGGTGGCGGCGGTCGGCGTCGGCGTGATGCTGGCGCGGGTCGGCGGCCTGCGACTGTCGGTGGGCTGGCACCGCGGGCATCCGCAGGTGCGGTTCGTGGAGCGAAAGAAGCTGACGAGGGTGGCGTAGCCCGGCGGCTCCGGCGTTGCCGGCAACTTCAGCCTCGCCGGCGTTTGAGGCGCGGGGGTGCGGTGGGGGGTCCCCAGGCCGCCAGGCGCAGGGGAGGAGCCCCCCGCACCCGCGCGGAGCGCGGTGGCGGGTCCGGGCCCAGCCTTCGGGAAGGGGCGGGGTGGGGAAAACGGCCCGCGCAGCGGAGCCCCCGCGCGGCACACTGAACCCCATGAGACTCTTCGCCGCCGTACTCCCGCCCCCCGCGGCCGTCGACGAACTCGCCACCGAGGTCGCAGTCCTCCGTCGGCTTCCCGAGTCCGGCAGTCTCCGCTGGACCGGGCACGCCGGGTGGCACTTCACGCTCGCGTTCATGGGGGAGGTCGCCGACGAGCTCGTGCCCGAGCTGCGGGAGCGGCTGGCGCGGGCGGCGCACAGGACGTCGGCGTTTCCGCTGCGGCTCCACCGGGGCGGGCGGTTCGGGCACCGTGCGCTGTGGGTCGGGGCGGCCGGCGATCTGGAGGAGATGCGGCTGCTGGCCGAGCGTTCGGACGCCGCTGCCCGCCGCGCCGGCGTGAGCATGGAGGAGCACCGCCGCTACCAGGCGCATCTGACGATCGCCCGGGCCCGTGACGCGGGTGACCTGCGTCCGTACGTCGAGGCGCTGGCCGAATTCGAGGGCACCCCGTGGCAGGTCGCCGATCTCGCCCTCGTACGCAGCAACCTGCCGGTCGGCGGAGTGGCGGGCGAGCAGCCCCGGTACGAAGTGGTCGGTTCCTGGCCCCTCGGGGGCGGGGGTTAACCTCGACGGGTGAATCCCAAGACCAGAAACCAGATCATGGCCGCGGCGCTGGTGCTGATGTTCGTGATCGTCGCCGTGTCCGCCGCCTTCGGCTGACGCGTCCGCGACCGGCCGGCCGAACACATGGGCAGGTATCCGCCTTCGCACGGCGATGAGCCGCCCGGCGCCGGGATCCGGCGCCGGGCGGCTCGCCGTCGAGGAGCCGTACATGCCGGGCGACGGACCGCCCTTGACGACCGGCGCGGGTGGCGGGAGCGTCCGGTGGACGTTGCGCGCGCCCGGCGGGACGCCGAGCGGACCCGTCGTCGTGGGCGGCACCGTCCATGTGCGGGCGACCGGGTGTACGCGACGACCTGGCGGGACCGGCTGTACGTCGCCGAGGCCGGCGGGCGCGCGGGCTGCGGCGACTGCGCCTGAGCGCGCCTGACGGCCGGGCGGTGCACCCGGAGGAGATCGCGGCGGGCCACCGGCACCCTGTTCGTCTGTGACGGGGACACGGTCGGGGCCGTCCGCTGCGGCCGGCTGCTGTGGGCGGCGGCCTCGAGCGTCTGGGAGCGGCCGGTCCCGCTGGGAGCCCACCGGGTGCTGTTCCTTGCGTCGAGCCGGGACGGGGCCGGGGGCTCCTGCAACCGCGCGGACGCGGAGACCGGGCGCCGGGGCCGACCTCGCGCCCGGTGTCCCTCAGGACCAGTCCTTGCGCGGAAATGGTGCTTGCTTCGAGCGCGCTCGAAGGCGTTGGCTAGGACGTCATGAAGTACACGCAGCTCGGACGCACCGGACTCAAGGTCAGCCGACTCGTCCTCGGCACAATGAACTTCGGCCCCCAGACCGACGAGGCCACGAGCCACGGCATCATGGACTCGGCCCTCGGCGCGGGCATCAACTTCTTCGACACGGCCAACGTCTACGGGTGGGGCGAGAACAAGGGCCGCACGGAAGAGATCATCGGAAGCTGGTTCGCCAAGGGCGAGGGCCGCCGTGACAAGGTCGTGCTCGCCACCAAGGTGTACGCGAACATGGGCACGGACGGTGAGGCCTGGCCCAACCACGACAAGCTCTCGGCGCTCAACATCCGCCGTGCGGTGGACGCTTCGCTCAAGCGCCTGCGGACCGACCACATCGACCTCTACCAGTTCCACCACATCGACCGGAGCACCCCGGTCGAGGAGATCTGGCAGGCCATCGACGTACTGATCCAGCAGGGCAAGATCCTCTACGCGGGTTCCTCCAACTTCCCCGGCTGGAAGATCGCCCAGACCAACGAGACGGCCCGCCGTCTCGGTTCGCTGGGCCTGGTCAGCGAGCAGTGCCTGTACAACCTGGCCGAGCGCCGCGCCGAGATGGAGGTCATCCCGGCCGCCCAGGAGTACGGCCTCGGCGTCATCCCCTGGTCGCCGCTGCACGGCGGACTGCTCGGCGGGGTGCTCAGGAAGGAGAACGAGGGCTCCCGGCGGGCGACGGGCCGCAGCGCGGACGCACTGGCCGACACGGCCGTGCGGGAGAAGGTGCAGGCGTACGAGGACCTGCTCGACAAGCACGGCCTGGAGCCCGGTGAGGCGGCACTCGCCTGGCTGCTGACCCGTCCGGGCGTGACGGGCCCGATCGTCGGCCCGCGCACGGCGGAGCAACTGGAGTCGGCGCTGCGCGCGCTGGAGGTGGAGCTGAGCGAGGAAGTGCTCACGGGTCTCGACGAGATCTTCCCCGGGCCGGGCCCCTCCCCGGAGGCCTTCGCCTGGTGACCTCGGCCGCCGCTCCCTGCCGGGAGTGGCGGCCCACGCCCGCCTCACGCGCGGGGGAAGTCGGCGGTGGTGAGCGTGAGGCCGGCGGGGGTGCCGGTGAGATCGAGGTCCGTGCCCAAAGGCGACGGCCGTCTCCGTCGTGCGGTCGCCCGCCTTCGGGTCGGTGCAGCACGGAACCGGAACGCGTCAGGCGCCGCTCAGCCAGCCCGCCGCGTCCAGGCGGATGCTGCCCGGAGGGGTGAGTGTGCGCAGGGCGGATTCGAGGTCGCGCAGGCGGTCGGCGCCGATTGCCCGCGCCCATTCCGCGCGCAGTTCGTCGAAGATCGCCGCCGAGCGGGCGAGCGCGTCGAATCCGTGCGGGGTGAGACGGATCAGCTTGCGGCGGGCGTCGGCCGGATCGTCGGCGCGTTCCGCGTAACCGAGGGAGAGCAGGCGGTCGATGGTCTTGCCGGCCGCCTGTTTGGAGATGCCGAGGCGTCGGCCGAGGTCGCTGGCGCCGGCCCCTTCCGCGCCGATGGCCTGCATGGCGAAGCCGTGGGCGGGCCGTACGTCGGGGTGGCCCTGCTCGGCCAGTTCGGCGTGCAGCCTGTCGATGAGCGAGCGGAACCCGGCGAAGAGGAGCAGGGGCAGCTCGTAGCCGGGCGGGTCCGCAATCGTCTTGCGCTGTTCGACAACCTGGTTTACGTTCTCGGAGAGCGGTTCGTCAACCATGTTGTCCATTGTAGGAGCCGGCCATGTTCACCGAGCACACCCTGGAATCCGCCCCGCCCGCGTCCCGCCGTGCCATGGAGGCCACCGCCAAGCGGCTCGGCCGTCTGCCGTCGGCAGTCGCCAGACTCGCCGAGTCACCCCACCTGCTGGAGGGCTTCCTCAAGCTGAGCGCCGCCTTCGAGACGACGACGCTCGACCCGGTGGCCCGTGAGGTCGTCGTCATGACGGTCGCCGCACGCAACGAATGCCATGTGTGCGTGGCCATGCACACCGGAAAACTGCGCATGCTCGGCGCCGACGAGGAACTGATCGCGGCGCTGTCCGAGCAGCGTGTGCTGCACGACGAACGGCTCGAGGCGGTACGGCGGTTCACGCTCGAGGTGTTCCGTACCGCCGGCGCCGTCGGGGACGAGGAGCTGCGCGACTTCCTGGCGCACGGCTTCACCTCGCAGAACGCGCTGGAGGTCGTCATGGGCATCGGCGCGTACACGATGTCGACGTTCGCGAACCGGCTGACGCGGGCCGCGCTCTGAGGAGGGGCGGGATCCGGCCGTTGTGGGCCGGGGGTGCCGTGTCCTACTTCCCTTCCCGGGTCGTACATGCCGCAATGCCCTCACCAGCCCGTGACCCCCCACACGAAGGCGGATTCCCCCATGAGTAACTCTCTGAAGAACAGCACCCTGCTCGCCGGCGCCGCCCTGGCCGCCGCCACCCTCGCCATGGCGCCCGCCGCCCACGCGGTGACGCCCGAGACGGCGACCCTGTCCTTCGACTGCGGCTCGTACGGCTCCGGCACCGCCACCCTCAAGGCCGCACAGGACGGGACGGCCGCGACCATCGACCTCTCCACGACGGCCGTCACCGCACCCCTGCCCATCGGTGCGAACCGCGTCCGGTCCACGCTCACCCTGTCCAGGAACGGCACGGACACGGCCACGTTCACCGGCAGCTCCAACCCGGCGATCCCCGCGGGCGGCGCCGTCTCCACCGGCCCGCTCGACGGCACGGTCGCGGCCGGCGACAGCCTCGAGGCGAAGAGCCTGACCGTCGTGGTCTTCGGCATCACCGCCGAGTGCACGGCCACGTCTTCGCAGAGCCCGGGTCCGTTCGTCTTCTGACACCGGTCCCTGCTGCTCGCGGCCCGGCCCACGACCCCACCGAGGGCCGGGCGCGCACGGCCCGCTGTCCCACGGCCCCCGCCGGCGGGAATACCGGCCCGGACCACCCTTGTTGCCGTCGGCATGACCTTCTTCGCCGACGTGACCGTGCGGGGCTACGAGCTCGACACGCAGGGCCATCTGAACCAGGCCGTCTATCTGCAGTACGCCGAGCACGCACGCTGGGAACTGCTCCGTGCCGCCGGTCTGCCGCAGGAGAAGCTGCTCGCCAGCGGCGTGGGGCCGGTCGCCCTCGAAGTGACGGTCAAGTTCCTGCGCGAGCTGCGCGGCGGCGACGAAGTCCGGGTGACCTGCCGGTTCGTCTACGAGGAAGGCAAGACCTTCACCGTCGAGCAGCAGATCGTCAAGGACGACGGCACGGTCGCCGCCGAGATCTCCGGCGTGGCGGGCATGCTCGACCTCACGACCCGCAGGCTGATCGCCGACCCGCGCGCCCACCTCGCCTCCCTGGCCGACAACCCGGACCTGCTCACCGGCTGACGCCGAAGGCGTGGAACCGGCCCGGCGCCGGCCGAAGGATCAAGTACCGGCCAGGAAACACCCTCCAGCTCCCCTGGCGGAACCGACGCCCGCGCGGATTCGTTGGCGCAAGCGCCGGTTGCGAGATCTGGAGGGGAAGTCGTGGACGACGCGGTTGTCGAGGCCGTCCGAGCGTTGGTGCCTGGCGGGGCGCTGCGCGGCGAACTGGACCGGCACGGCCGGAAGTTGCGCTGGATCGAGGCGGGCGAGGGCGAGCCGGCGGTAGTGCTGGACGCCCCGAGCGCCGGGTCGTCGATGATGTGGACGCCGGTGCTGGCGCCTCTCGCCCGCTGCACCCGGGTGATCGCGTACGACCGGGCGGGACTCGGCCTGAGCGACCGGGTTCCCCGGCTCTCGCTCGACTCGGCCGTCGAGGATCTCACCGCGCTGCTCTCACGGACCGGCGGCGGTCCCTGCGTCCTCGTCGGCAACAGCTGGGGCGGCCAGCTGGCCGAGCTCGTGGCGTGGGCCCGGCCGGACCTGGTGGCGGGGCTCGTGCTCCTCGACCCCTCGCACGAGGAGTTCCAGCCGTGGGCCGGACGGATGGCCGAAGGAACGTACGCGCGTCAGCTCGCGATCCGTACCTCTCTCCGGCTCACCGGCCGGTCGAACCACCGGCATGCCGTGCGTGAGGCATCCCGCGCGTCCGACGATCCGCGGGTGCGGGACCTGCTGGTCACCGCCTGGCTCGCCGCCTCCGGAGGCCGGCAGCAGGTGCGTACAGCCGTCGACGAGTACCGCATGATCGTCAAGGCCACGCCCGAGATCCGGCGCCGCCGCGCCGCGTCGGGACTGCCGGACGTGCCCGTGACGGTCCTCAGCGCGAGCCGGGGGATGCCGAAGGGGATGCGACGCCGGTGGACGGAGCTCCAGAAATCCGTGGCCGCGTCCGTGGCGGGCGGGGAGCACGCCGTGGTTCCGGCCGCGGGACACTACATCCAGAGCAGCAGGCCGGACGTCGTCACCCAGGCGGTGCTCGCCGTCCTGGAGCGGGCCGGGCGCACCGGCTGAGACCCTCGCGGCAGGGGCGGCGTCGGGGTTTCAGCCCGGGAGCTTCAGGTCCATGCAGCCGCGTTGCCCGGCCGAGCGTTCGGCGAAGCCCTTGAGGGCCGCTCGGGCGAAGTCCTCGACGTCCTCGTGGACGTAGACCGTGCTGGAGATCGTGAAGACCGCGCGGGCGCTGGTCCCGGGGCACTCGGCGGTGGCCCAGAGGAAGTCGCTGCCGTTGCGGCCCGCGTCCTGGCCGGGCTCGGCACCCGGGTACCAGGCCTGTGCGAAGGGGCCGAAGTAGGCGCGGACCTGGAACAGCTCCTCGGCGCGGGCCTTGGTCTCGCCGAGCACGCAGCTCTCCGTCACCAAGGAGTCCGCCGTCGGCGTCTCCTTGATCCAATGGACGGTGTCCATGTCGCGCATCGGGATGCCGGCGCACGTTCCGTTCGCCTCGAAGCGGGACTTCTCCTCCGGCTCCGCGGGGACGGAAGGTATCCGGCCGCCGGGCTCGGCCTCGCAGTTCCAGTGCTCGGCCGCCCGGACCGCGGTGGCAGAGGCGAGTTCGGCGGTGGTGCGGCCCGCCACCGCCCGGCCGCGGCCGGCCGTACCGACGACGACGGACGCGTCCTTGTTGCGGCAACTCAGCACCACGGCGGTGCTGTCGAGGTCGTTGTAACCGTGCCAGCCGCCGCCCAGCGACATCGGCAGGGTGCCGGTCCTGCTCGAGCGCAGCTCGTCGAACACGCCGCGGGCGCCGTCGTCGTCGCGGGCGGATTCCGGGATCAGGGCGATGGTGAGCGTCGTCTTCCCGACCACGCAGAACTCGTAGCCGTCGGACCCGCCGTGGTGCAGGTCGTTCGGCAGTCCCTGCTCCGTGTCGTAGCCGGTGAAGACCGCCGACTCCTCGGGCGGGATCAGGCCCTGGCAGTACGTCGCC
The DNA here is from genome assembly GCF_056835925.1 of Streptomyces sp. WAC00040. Taxonomy (NCBI): domain Bacteria; kingdom Bacillati; phylum Actinomycetota; class Actinomycetes; order Kitasatosporales; family Streptomycetaceae; genus Streptomyces; species Streptomyces sp. WAC00040. Next base: position 1,259,201 of record NZ_JAKQZE010000001.1, on the reverse strand, counting down.
AGCTTGTTTTCGTAGCGCCAGCGCTTGCCCGTGTCGCTGAGCCGGTACCAGCCGTAGCCCGCGACGACGGCGAGTGCCAGCGGCAGCGCCACGTAAAGCGCCAGGCGGTGTATGACGGCCATCTGCGTGCACCCAAATTCTCTGCGGCGTGGCCGCTCAGGCGGCGACGCCGTACGCCCCGCCCAGTCCCCATGCCTGGTGCATGGCCGTGGCGAACGCCCCGGCCAGTTTTATCTCGCCACTCGGGCCGGGGTGGGTGCCGTCGTAGGTGTCGGTGTCGAGGTCGTACGACGGCGGGTGCGAGGCCAGCAGCAGCGGCGACGCGGACGTGTCCAGGTCGGCCACCGCCTTGGCGAGCAGGTCGTTGAACCTTTCGCACTCGGCGGCGAAGGGCCGGTCGGACCGGGCGCGGATGTTCGGGATGACCGGGAGCATGACGATCCGGACGCGCGGGTTGGCCAGGCGGGCCTGCCCGATGAACTCCCTTACGTTCCGGGCGGTCTGGTCGCTGTCCGTGTAGAAGCCGAGGTCTATCAGGCCCAGCGAGACCAGGAGGACGTCGGCCCCCTCCGCGGCGAGGGTCCCGCGGATCAGGGGAGCCATGTGCAGCCAGCCCTCGCCCCAGCCGGCCAGATGGCGGCGGGCGGGGCCGGGGAAGCCGGGGTCAGCGTACCGGTGGGACACGGGCGCGTTCGCCTCCGTGTCGTACAGCTCGCGGCGCGGGCCCACGATCTCGAAGGGCTCGCCGAGTGCGGTGAGGTGCTGCCACATCCGGTAGCGCCAGGTGAAGTCGCCGGCGCGTCCGATGGTCATGGAGTCGCCGACGAACAGGAATCGCATGGTCGACATCATCGCTGAACCCACCGGTAACCCGTCACTGGTGTGCCATGTGAGGCCCGCCACCCGCCAGTGCCGCGACAAGTCGCCGGATCTGCGCGTGGGGGTCCGGAGTGCCCGGGTGGCTCGTCATCAGCAGGTGGTGGACCGTGCCGACGAGCGCGAGGGCGACGGACTCCGCGTCGAGCCGGCCGTCGACGCGGCCGAGGCGCTGTTCGGCCCGCAGGTACGCGGTGACCGCTTCCTGGACGGTGGTGAAGCCCGGTGCGCCCGCCGCCATCGCCTCGCGGAAGCGGATCGCGACGCCGGGGCGGGTGAGGGCCAGCCCGGAGACGGTCGGCCCCGTGGAGGTGAACAGCGCGGTGGCGACCTCGGTGAGGTTCGCGGTGACGGTGTCCTCGCCCGCCCGTGAGGGGAGCCGGTCCGCCAGGGCAGCCGTGCGGGCGAGCCGGTCGAGGACCAGTTCGGCGACGAACTCGTCGAGCCCGCCCGCGAAGTGCGCGTGCAGCAGCCCCTTGGAGCAGCCCGCCTCCTCGGTGACGGCCCTGCTGGTCAGGGCGCCGGGGCCGCCCTCGGCCACGACTCGTTCCGCCGCGGCGAAGAGGCGTTCGCGGGCGTCGGGGACGGCTACTCCACGGGGTGACATCCAGGGCCTTCCGGGTCTTCTGCGTGGCGCGATGGACAGAATGGGCGAGCGCCCATACTGTTTGGGCATACGCCCATTCTAGCGGGAGGCAGCGTCGTGGAACACATCGTGAACACCGAGCAGGAGCAGGCCTGGAACGGGTACGAGGGCACCCACTGGGCCCGCAACCAGGACCGCTGGGACGTCGTCAACCAGGGCTTCAACGAGGCGCTGCTCGCTGCCGCCGCCCTCGGCCGCGGGGACTCGGTCCTCGACGTCGGCTGCGGCGCCGGCGCCACCACCAGGCTCGCGGCCCGCCGCGCGGCCGACGGGCACGCCACCGGCCTGGACCTGTCCCGGCCGATGCTGGAGCGCGCCCGGGAGTCCGCGCGCGCCGAACACCTCCTCAACGTGAGCTTCGAGCACGGCGACGCCCAGGTCCATTCCCTCGAGGGCCGGGGTTTCGACGTGGCGATCAGCCGCTTCGGCGTGATGTTCTTCGCCGACCCGGTGGCCGCCTTCGCCAACATCGGCGGCGGCCTGCGCACCGGCGGCCGTGCGGCGTTCCTCGTCGCCGGCGGGGACGGCAACGAGTGGATCCAGGCGCTGGCCGGCCTGCGGGACCTGCTGCCGATGGGCGGCTTCGGCGCCACCGGCGGGCCCGGCATGTTCTCCCTGGCCGATCCCGGCCGCGTCCGCGAGGTCCTCACGGCAGCCGGGTTCACCGGCATCGCGGTCGAGCCCGCCGAGGCGTACGGAACATGGGGACGTGACGCCGAGGACGCCACCGCGTTCCTCATGGGCTCGGGACCCGGCCGCCATCTGCTGAGCCAGGTCGACGAGGCGACCGGCGAGCGGGCCCGGCGCCGGCTCACGGACATCCTGCGGCCGTACGAGAAGGACGGCGCCGTCCGGCTGCGCAGCACGGCGTGGCTGGTCACCGCCGTACGCCCGTAGGAGACGCCCGGCCGGGATGGCAGGCTTGGGGCATGCGTTCGCTTCCGTACGTCACCGGCCTGGCGGCCGCGCTCGTGCTCGCCGCCGCCTGCCCCGTCGCCGCGGCCGACGGCGGGCCCGAGGGGTTCACCATCAAGGACCCGCGGATCACCGAGTCCAGCGGGCTCGCGGCGAGCCGGGCGCACCCCGGGATCTACTGGACGCACAACGACCAGGACCGACCGCGGATCTTCGGCGTCGACTCGGCGACGGGCGAGACGGTGGCGACGATCACCCTGCGCGGCGTCGGCGAGCCGAGGGACATGGAGGCGATCTCCGTGGGCCCCGACGGCAACATCTACGTCGGTGACATCGGCGACAACCTCGACGGCAGCTGGGACCACGTCTGGATCTACCGCTTCCCCGAGCCGGAGCGGCTGCGCGACCAGACCGTCACCGCCACCCAGTTCGACGTGAAGTACGCGGACGGCGCCCGCAACGCCGAGGCGCTGATGGTGCATCCGAAGACCGGCCGCGTCTACATCGCCTCGAAGAACGAGGACGGCGGCGGTCTCTACGAAGGCCCCGCCACGCTCGACGCCAAGGCCACCAATGTCTTCCGGCGGATCGGGGAGGTGCCGTGGGTGACCGACGGCGCCTTCTCGCCGGACGGCACGGAACTGGTGCTCCGCTCCTACTTCAGCGCCCGCGGCTACGAGTGGAAGGACGGCCGCCTCGGGGCCGACCACCGTGTCCGCGCGCCGATCCAGGGCCAGTCGGAGTCGGTGACGTACACGACGGACGGCACGGCGCTGATGATCGGCACCGAGGGGGAGCAGAGCCCCGTCGAGCGGGTGCCGGTCGAGAAGGAACCGGGCTCCGGAGGCGAGGCGAAGAGTCCCGGCGCGCCGGCGGACGGCGGGAAGGCCGCCGGGAACGACGAGAAGGGCGACGTGACGACGTACGGCCTGCTCGTGCTCGGCGGCGGCGCGGTGCTGGTCCTCGCGCTGCGTCGGCGACGGGGCTGAGGCGTTCGGCCGCGGGCCCGTCGGGCCCCGCGGCCGTCAGGCGTCCTTCGCCCGTACGCGGACCAGCGTCTCGAACCCCTCGACCAGGCGTTCGAGGCCGAAGGCGAAGTGGTCGAAGTCCGAGGTGAAGGCGTCCTCCGACAGATGCGCCAGGGTCGGATACTCGCCGCTGACCATGGCCTTCGACAGGAACGGCTCCTGAGCGCGCCAGAACTCCTCCTCGCTCTGCCCGGTCTCCTTCGCCGCCTCCGCGGCGTCGAGCTCCATGCGCGCGATGCCGGTGACGAAGCTCTGCACCGCGATGATCACGGAGATCAGCTCCGGGTCCGTCAGCCGCATGTTCCTCAGCGCGAACAGTGAGGCGTCCAACCCCCGTACGGCGCTGGGGCCGAGGACCGTACGCGACTGGTTGACCTTCAGCAGCCAGGGGTGCGCCCGGAACAGCTCGAGGTGGGCGCGGCCCATCGCGCGTACGGCGTCCTGCCAGGTGTCGGACTCCGGCGGGTGCGCGTCGTTCTCCAAGGGCTCGCCCATGACGCGGTCGAGCATCAGGTCGAGCAGCTCGGCCTTGCCGGGCACGTAGCGGTAGAGGGACATCGTGCCGGTGCCCAGCTCGGTGGAGAGGCGGCGCATGGAGACGGCGGCAAGGCCCTCCGCGTCGGCGATCTTGATCGCGGCGCCGACGATCCGGTCGAGGGTCAGGCCCGGCTTGGGGCCGCGTGAGGGTCGCTCGCCGGTGCCCCAGAGCAGTTCGAGGCTGCGCGAGACGTCTTTGCTGCCGCTCGTCTCAGTCGTCATGGGGTCAGCGTAATCGCCTGGACAGAAACTGAGTACGGTGTACCCTCATATGGGTACGCCGTACTCAGTTGACTCGTCTCGGAGGGGCTCAGTGGACGAATACGCCGTCTCGGCAGAAGGACTGGAGAAGCGGTACGGGGACAAGCGGGCCCTCGACGGCTTCGATCTCGCCGTGCGCCGGGGCACCGTGCACGGCCTGCTCGGACCGAACGGCGCCGGCAAGACCACCGCCGTCCGGGCCCTCGCGACCCTGCTGCGGTTCGACGGCGGCCGGGCGCGGGTGGCAGGCGCCGACGTGCGGCGCGAACCGCGGCAGGTGCGCCGGCGCATCGGCCTCACCGGCCAGTACGCGGCGGTCGACGAGGTGCTGACCGGCCGGCAGAACCTGGAGATGTTCGGCCGCCTCTTCCATCTCGGCGGCAGGCGCGCCGCGTTGCGAGCCACCGAACTGCTGGCGCGGTTCGACCTGGTGGAGGCAGGCGACAAGGGCGTGGGCACGTACAGCGGCGGAATGCGCCGCCGGCTCGACCTCGCCGCGTCGATGATCCTCGCACCCGATGTGCTGTTCCTCGACGAACCGACGACCGGACTCGACCCCCGTTCGCGCGGCGAGGTGTGGGACGCGGTGCGCCGGCTCGTCGCAGGCGGCACGACCGTCCTGCTCACCACCCAGTACCTCGAGGAGGCCGACCGGCTCGCCTCCCGCATCACCGTCATCGACCAGGGCCGGGCCATCGCCGACGACACGCCCGACGGCCTGAAGAACAGGGTCGGCGGCGACCGGATCGAGGTCGTCGCGCGCGAGGCGGCCGACCTCCCGGCGATCGCCAAGACCGTGGCCCGGGTCGCCGACACCGACCCGACCACCGACGAACCGGAACGCCGGATCCACGCACCGGTGACCGACCGGGTCGCGGCCCTCACCGAGGTCGCCCGCACCCTTCAGGACGAACGGATCCCCGTGGAGGACATCGGGCTGCGCAGGCCCAGCCTGGACGACGTGTTCCTGCGCCTGACCGGACACGGCACACAGACCCAGGAGGCGGCGTGAGTACGACGGACCTGGTGGACCTGAGCCTCGACGACGGGCACGGGCGCGCCTACTGGGCGGTGGCCGACTGCTGGAACGTGGTCCGGCGCGGACTGACCCACTACCGGCGCCAGCCCGTCCTCATCGCCTGGCAGCTCGGCTTCCCGATCATCTCCGTGCTGCTCTACGGCTACGTCTTCGGCGGCGCGATGAAGTCGCCCGACGGCGGCAGCGTCCGTGACTTCCTGATGCCGGGCATGTTCGCCATGACGATGGCCTTCGGCTTCATGAACACGGCCATGGCCGTGGTCACGGACGCGACGAAGGGCGTGATCGACCGCTTCCGTTCGATGCCCATGGCGCCCTCCGCCGTGGTCACCGGCCGGGGCGTCAACGACCTGATCGTCGCCTGCGCCGAGCTGACGATCCTCGCGGCGACCGCCTTCGCGATGGGCTGGCGCACGGACGCCGGACCGCTGAAGGCAATCGCGGCGTTCGCACTGCTGCTGCTCCTGCGGTTCTGCCTGATCTGGGTGGGCATCCTGCTCGGCCTGCTCGTCCCCACCCCGGAGGCGGCCGGCGGCCTGTACGCGGTGGCCTTCCCGCTGACCATGATCTCGAGCGTCTTCGTGCCACCGTCGACGATGCCGGACTGGCTGGGCACCATCGCTGCCTGGAACCCGATCTCCTCCACGGCCGCGGCGGCCCGCGAGCTGTTCGGCAACCCGGTCGCGAGCGACGGCAGCTGGATCCAGGAGAACTCGCTGCTCATGGCGGTGGTGTGGCCGATCATCGTCACGGCGGTCTTCGCACCGCTCGCGGTGCGGCGCTTCCAGCGGCTCAGCCGTTGACGTCGTCGGACCGGCGAGGCGCCCCGGCCTTCAGCAGTTCGGCCGCGTCGAGCTTCACCTCGGCACCGATCGAGGCGGGAAGGGCGATCTGCTGGCCCGGGGCGTAGACCTCATGGCTGTCGTACTCGCTGGTGAGCGGGTTGGTGAGCACGTGGATCCTGGTGTGCTTGCGGTCGACGATCACATAAACGGGGACCTTCGCCTGGGCGTAGGCGATGACCTTGTTCCGGAGGTCGTTGCGGTAGTTGCTGGAGGTGACCTCGACGACGAGCCGGAAGACGGCGGGGTCGTAGCAGTTGTTCCGGACCAGATGCTCGTCGATGTCGGCGTCGACAACGGCGAGATCCGGGATGGCGTAGTCCTCGGGGCCGTCCGGCAGCCACAGCCCCACACCCTGGAGTACCTCGGTCTCACCGCCGTCCAACCCGGCCAGCATGAACGGGCGCATGAGTTTGGTGAGTGCCCTGGCATGCGCACTGTCCGGAGAGGGAGTCACGGTGAGGATGCCTCCGATGATCTCGACGCGATGGCCGGGGAGCAGCTCCATGAGGCGATTCGCCTCTTCGAGCAGCGTCGGCGGCTCGCCGTCACAGGGGTGCTCGACTGCTGCGGCAGACATGCGGGCCTCCTGGTGGCTGGTGTCGAGAGCATCATCGTAGGACGCGGCACCCACCGGCGTCCGTTAGGCGGATCGTCACACCATCGAGCGGTCATGCACGGGGCCGCTGACCGGCGCGGTTCCGTGCTGCCTCGACCGTGGGGGCCGCCGGGGCGAGACTGGAAGAGGCCGGGGAGCGCGAGTCGACCGGTCCCGGCCGTGGAGGCGATCATGACCGCGACCACGCGCGAGGAGACCCCCGTCGTACTCGAGGGCGGCGGTGTGGAGCTGAGGATGAAAGAGGCCGGCGGCGGTCTGTCCGTCGCCTACATCCATCTGCCCAAGGGCACGGACATGGGCCCCGCGCTCAAGGGGATGCCCGGGGACCTGTGCCAGTGCCCCCACTGGGGATTCCTGTTGAACGGCCGGATCAGGATGCGGACCGCTTCGGGTGAGGAGACCTACGAGGCGGGCCAGGCGTACTACTGGTCGCCCGGCCACGCTCCGGAGGCCATGGAGGACACCGACGTGGTGGAGTTCTCGCCGACGGCGGAGTTCGCCGAGGTGATCGACCACATCAAGGCGCAGTCGGGGTGAGGGACCGCGGCGACAAGGCGCACTCGGGGTGAGGGACCGCGGCGACGCGGGTGACACGAAGGGCCCGGCGTCACGGACGCCGGGCCCTTCGTGTCACGGCCGGTGCTAGAGCTTCTCGATCACGTGGTCGATGCACGCCGTCAGCGCCTCGACGTCCGCCGGGTCGATCGCCGGGAACATCGCCACGCGCAGCTGGTTGCGGCCCAGCTTGCGGTACGGCTCGGTGTCGACGATGCCGTTCGCGCGCAGTGCCTTGGCGACCGCGGACGCGTCGATCTCGTCGGCGAAGTCGATCGTGCCGATGACCTGCGAGCGCTTCGCCGGGTCGACGACGAACGGGGTCGCGTACTTGGACGCCTCCGCCCAGCCGTACAGGGTGCGCGAGGAGGTCGCGGTGCGGCGGACGGACCAGTCGAGGCCGCCCTGGCCGTTGATCCACTTCAGCTGCTCGTTCAGCAGGAAGAGGGTGGCCAGCGCCGGGGTGTTGTACGTCTGGTTCTTCAGCGAGTTGTCGATCGCCGTCGGCAGCGAGAAGAACTCCGGGACGTGCCGGCCGGAGCCGTGCACGCGGGCCGCGCGCTCGAGGGCGGCGGGGGAGAAGACGCCGATCCACAGCCCGCCGTCCGAGGCGAAGGACTTCTGCGGGGCGAAGTAGTAGACGTCCGTCTGCGCGATGTCGACCGGCAGGCCGCCCGCGCCGGAGGTGGCGTCCACCAGGACCAGCGCGCCGTCGTCGGCGCCGGCGACCCGCTGGATCGGGGCGGCGACACCGGTGGAGGTCTCGTTGTGGGTGAAGGCGTAGACGTCGACGCCCGCCTCAGCCTGCGGCTCCGGGTGGGTGCCCGGGTCGGAGGAGATGACCGTCGGGTCCGCCAGCCACGGCGCGAGCTTGGCGGCCTTGGCGAACTTGGAGGAGAACTCGCCGAACGACAGGTGCTGGGACTTGTTCTCGATCAGGCCGTGGGTCGCGATGTCCCAGAAGGCGGTGGACCCGCCGTTGCCGAGAATCACCTCGTATCCCTCGGGGAGGGAGAACAGCTCACGCACGCCGTCACGGACCTCGCCGACCAGGTTCTTGACCGGGGCCTGGCGGTGGGACGTGCCGAGGAGGGAGGTGCCGGTGGCGGCCAGCGCGTCCAGCGCCTCCGTACGCACCTTGGAGGGGCCCGCGCCGAAACGGCCGTCGGCGGGCTTGATGTCAGCGGGAATCTGGATATCAGCCACGTTCGGAGCGTATACCGCTCCGGCCGCGGGGCGGGGACGTGGTCCGGCGGCTGAGACGGGGCGCGCGCCCCCCGCCGCCGGGTCAGACACCGTGGCCGCCGCGGAGTGCGTGCAGATGTTCCACCAGGGCGATCAGCACGAACTTGCTGGACGAGTGGTCGCGGGCGTCGAACTCGACGAGCGGCACGCCGGGCGGGAGGGCGAGCGTGGCACGGATCTCCTCCTCCGAATGGAAGGGGCCGCCGAAGTCGTTGACGGCGATGATGAACGGCGTGCCGTGGTGCGTCAGACGGTCTATCGCGTACCAGGCGTCGGTCAGGGCCCGCGTGTCGATGAGGACGACGGCGCCGGTGGTACCGCGGAGCAGGCGGTCCCACAGGAAGCGGAAACGTTCCTGTCCGGGGGTGCCGAACAGATAGAGGACCCTCTGCTCGTCGATCGTGATGCGGCCGAAGTCCAGTGCGACCGTCGTCGCCGTCTTGGCCGGGACCCGGACGGCGGCGTCGCTCACGGGGGTGGCCGCGCTCATCGCCGCCTCCGTGTGCAGCGGACGTATCTCGCTGACCGAACGCACCATCGTCGACCGGCCGGCGCCGAAGCCGCCGACCACAGCGATCTTGAGCGCGCGGAAGTCCGCGCCGTCGCCCACGGGGGCGTCCGCGCCCGCGAGCGCGCTTCCGGGGGTCGCCCGGGTCTTGGCGCGGGTCATCGTTTCTCGGAGGTGCCGGTCATCGAGTGGTGCCTTCCGGGGTGACGGGGGGCGCAACTGGAGCCGCTGCTTCCTGGCGAAGTCGTCGTCACTATAGGAGGCTTGACGATCAGTTGGGGAAGGGCGTGGCGCTTCCCACTTCACGGAGGCGCACAACGTGTGCAAGTGACACGTTTCCTGCCGGTGCGTCGGCGGCCGGAGGAGTCATCCTGGAGCGCATGGCTGAACACACCAGGGATACGGGCGAACTGGCCCGCGCGCTCAAGGCCGCGGTCGGCGGCGACGTGGACTTCTCGGCCGCCGCCCGGGCCCTGACGACCATGGACGCCTCGAACTACCGGCGGGTCCCGGTCGGTGTCGTCGCCCCCCGAGACGCCGACGACGTGGCCGCGGTGCTCGAGGTGTGCCGGCACCACACAGTCCCCGTCGTGCCGCGCGGCGGCGGCACCTCCATCGCCGGTCAGGCCACCGGCACCGGTGTCGTCCTGGACTTCACCCGCCACATGAACAAGGTCCTGGCCGTCGACCCGCAGGAGCGGACCGCCCGTGTCCAGCCCGGGGTCGTACAGGCCCGGCTCCAGGACGCCGTACGGGGGCACGGTCTGCTCTTCGGCCCCGATCCTTCGACGCACAGCCGCTGCACGCTCGGCGGGATGATCGGCAACAACGCGTGCGGATCCCACTCCGTCGCCTGGGGGACCACGGCCGACAACGTCCACGCCCTGTCGGTCCTCACCTACGCGGGCGTCCGCCACCGGCTCGCCCGGGGCGGTCCGCCGGACGACGCCCCGCCCGGCCTGACCGACCTCGTCGACCGCAACCTCGCCCTGCTGCGCACCGGCTTCCCCGACGGCATGCCGCGCCGCATCTCCGGCTACGCGCTCGACGCGCTGCTGCCGGAGAAGGGCACCGACCTCGCCCGCGCGTTCTGCGGCAGCGAGGGAACCCTCGCCGTGCTCACGGAGGCGACCGTGCGCCTCGTGGCCGCCCCGGCCGCCCGGGCGCTGGCCGTCATCGGCTACCAGGACGAGAGCGCCGCCGCGGAAGCCGCCGCCGGCCTCCTGCCCCACGGCCCGCTCACCGTCGAAGGCATGGCGGAGGACCTGGTGCCCGCCGGCCACGGTCTGCCGCGCGGCGGCGCGTGGCTGTTCGTCGAGACGGGCGGCGACAGCGCCGCGGAGGCGCGGGACCGGGCGGAGCGGATCATGCGGGCCGCCGACGCCCTCGACGGCGCCGTCGTCGACGACCCGGCCGCCGTACGCGCCCTGTGGCGGCTGCGGGAGGACGCGTCGGGCGCCGCGACCCGGCGGGCCGACGGAGGCGAGGCGTGGCCCGGCTGGGAGGACTGCGCCGTGCCGCCCGCCCGCCTCGGCGCCTATCTGCGCGACTTCCGCGCCCTGCTGGCGGAACACGGCCTGCGCGGCACCCCCTACGGGCACTTCGGCGACGGCTGCGTCCATGTCCGCATCGACTTCGACCTGTTGAGCAAGGACGGCGTCCGCCGCTTCCGCGCCTTCTCCGAGCAGGTCGCCTCCGTCGTCGTCGCCCACGGCGGCTCCCTGTCGGGCGAGCACGGCGACGGCCAGGCCCGCGCCGAACTGCTGCCCAAGATGTACGGGGACGAACTGGTGGGCCTCTTCGGCAGGTTCAAGGACCTGTGGGACCCGGCCGGCGGCATGAACCCGGGCATGCTCGTACGTCCCGCGCCGCTGGACGCGAACCTGCGTTTCGCGGTGCTCCCCGCCCGGCCCGTCGACGTCGCCTTCGGCTACCCGCACGACGGCGGCGACTTCGCGGGCGCGGTGCGCCGCTGCGTCGGCGTCGCCAAGTGCCGCACCGAGGACGCCGCCGCGGGCGGCGGCCTGATGTGCCCCTCGTACCGGGCCACCGGCGAGGAGCGGCACTCCACCCGGGGTCGGGCACGGCTGCTGCACGAGATGCTCGCCGGGGAGATCGTCACCGACGGCTGGCGCTCGCCCGAGGTGCGGGACGCGCTCGATCTGTGCCTGTCCTGCAAGGGCTGCCGGAGCGACTGCCCGGTCGGCGTCGACATGGCCACCTACAAGGCCGAGTTCCTGCACCATCACTACAAGGGCCGGCGCCGCCCCGCCGCCCACTACGCCATGGGCCGTCTCCCGCAGTGGCTGCGCGCCGCGGCCCCCCTCGCGCCGCTGCTGGGCGCCGCGGCCCGGGTGCGGCCGCTGGCCGCGCTCGCCAAACGGCTCGCCGGCATCGCGCCGGAACGGGAGCTGCCGCGCCTGGCGCGCGGGACGCTGCGCCGCCGGCTGCGCGGGCGGCGGCCTGCCGGCAGGCCCGCGGCCGTGCTGTGGCCGGACACCTTCACCGACCACCTCTCGCCGCACGTCGGAGAGGCGGCGTGGCGGGTCATGGAGGCGGCGGGCATCGGGATCGCACTGCCGGCCGGGCGGGTCTGCTGCGGACTCACCTATGTCTCGACCGGCCAGCTGGACCTGGCGCGCACGGTCATGCGGCGCACGCTCGACGTCGTCGAGCCGCTGCTCGCACGCGGGATGCCCGTCGTGGTGCTGGAGCCGAGTTGTGCGGCCGCCCTGAAGACCGATCTGCCCGAGCTGCTCGGCGACGACCCGAGGTCGGCCCGGCTGGCGGCGTCGGTGCGGACCTTCGCACAGGCCCTGGAGGAGTGCGCCCCCGGCTGGGAACCGCCGCGGATCGACCGCCCGGTGGCGGGCCAGACCCATTGCCACCAGCACGCCGTCCTCGGTGACGCGGCGGAACGCCGCCTGCGTGCGCGGGCGGGCCTTCAGGGCGCCTTGAGCGGAGGCTGCTGCGGTCTCGCGGGCAACTTCGGGTTCGAGAAGGGGCATTACGAGGTGTCGGTGGCGTGTGCGGAGGAGCAGCTGCTGCCCGCCGTGCGCTCGGCCACCGCGGGCACCGAGCTGCTGGCCGACGGCTTCTCCTGCCGCACCCAGCTCGAGCAGCTCGCCGGCCGCCGGGCCCGGCACCTCGCGGAGGTTCTGGCGGAGGGTCTGGACGAGGGACCGGCCACGACGTGACGCCCCGGCATCCGGCAGGATGGGCGGCCGGCCAGTAAGGAGCGGATGCCATGCGCAAGACCGTCGGGCGGACCGGCGTCGTAGGTCTGCTGGCGCGGTCCTGCGCGGTCCTGCTCCTGGCCGCGCTGGTGGGCCAGTTGCTGGTGTCCGCGATCGCGGTGGACCCGGTCGACCCGGCGGACAAGGGCCTCGGGTCGTTCGTCGTCTCGGTGCTGCGCGGCGGAACGGCCGGGTCGCTCGGTGCGGCGCTGTGCGTCGCGGCCGTCCTGCTGCTGGTGGTGGCCGGACGGGGCGCCAGGGCGACCGTCAGGCGCATGGCGGGCCGCCGGCGGAAGGGGGAAGCGGCGAAGGCGGGCGTCTCAGCCGAGCTGCGCGGGGGAGACCTCGACGACATGGGGCGGCTCCTGGGTGAAGTCGCTGTACCGAACCCACGTCGGGCGCACCCGCACATGGGTGATCCCCGGCCAGGAGAGCCGGTCCCTGCCGTCCGGGTACACGCGGAAGTAGCACTCCTGGAGGCGCGTCAGCTCGTCGCCGGCGGGGAAGTCCGCGAGCCCCTCGATCTGCACGGTGATCGCGTCGTCCCAGCCGATCACGAGGGCGATACGCGGGTCGGCCCGCAGGTTGAGGCTCTTGCGGGTCGTCTCGACGGTGTCGAAGACGATCTCGAGGTCGTCGCTGACGGCGAATCCGACGACCGCCGCCTGAGGTGATCCGTCCGGTGCGGCCGAGGCCTGGACCGCGAGCCTGTTCCTGCGGAGGAACCACACCAGCTCGTCGCGCTTCATACGACCTGCCTATCACGGGCCGCGCCGGGCGGCTCGGCGCTCGTCTCAGGCAAGGCCGGCACCCCGGCCCGTCCCGCCCGGACGGTGTGCGTCAGCGCGGCCGGGCCACCGCTCTGGCCAGCGCGACGAGTTGACGCACGGCGGGGTGCGGCGAGGCGCTGCGCCAGGCGAGGAAGACGGGCACCCGAGGGGCATCCGACAACGGCAGGTAGGTCACACCCCCGTGCGCGTGCATCTGGGCGGTGGAGGCGGCCGAAGCGCCCACGCCGCGGCCCGCGGCGATCGCGGTGAGCCAGTCGTCCGTGTTGGCGACCGTGATCGTCGCCGTGGGCCGGATCTCCGGCGGCCACAGGTCCAGGGTGGTCAGGCCGGACACCGTGTTCAGCACGACCGGGCCGGCCGCCAGGTCGGCCAGCGTCAGCGAGGCCGCCGCCGCGCGGGGGTCGTCCGACGGCACGGCGGCCACACGGGGCTCCGTGAACAGCAGCTCGGTGGCGAGGCCGGGGGTGTCCACGGGCCCGCGCAGTACGGCGGCGTCGACCTCGCCGCGGGCGAGCCCCGCCGTACGGTCGTCGACCCGCAGCAGTTCCAGGGGTACGTCCGGGCGCTCGCGCTGCCACCGGCGCAGCAGCGGGGTCGTGTACGGCCCGAGGGCCGACCAGGCGTGCCCGAGGCGCAGGGGCCGGTGCTGGAGCCGACCGGTGTCGAGCGCGTCGTCGAAGGCGGCGACGGCCACGGCCGCCTTGTCGCGGAAGACGCGGCCCGCCGCCGTGAGGGCGACATGGTGAGTGGAACGGTCGACCAGCCGGACGCCCACGTGCCGCTCCAGCGAGGCGAGCGCGCGCGAGACGCTGGGCTGGGTGAGGCCGAGCCGGGCGGCCGCCCTGGTCACGCTCGACTCCTCGGCGACGGCCAGGAAGCAGCGGAGATGGCGCAGCTCGATGCTCATACGCGTGGAGCATAACCGCAGCGAGAAACGCATTTCACGCGCGGCGCACCGATCCGTAGCTTGGGGAGGGCAAAGGGCGACGGTTCAGGGAGGCCGGGGTGAAGGACGCGCAGTCCGCGGGCACGGGCACGGGGGCGCAGGCCGGTGCCGCGGCGGTGGTGCTGCCGGAGGCGGCGGGCGCCGCGGCGCAGGGTCCCGCCGGGGCGCCGCCGTCCGGTGCCCGGCGGTCCCTCGGGCCCGTCGCGCTCGTCGTCGCGGGCGGGCTCTCCGTGCAGTTCGGGGCCGCCGTCGCCGTGATGCTGATGCCGCGGGCCGGTGCGCTGGGCGTCGTCACGCTACGGCTGGTGCTCGCGGCCCTGGTGCTGTTCGTGATCTGCCGGCCGCGTCTGCGCGGACACTCCCGCACCGACTGGGCCACCGTGATCACCTTCGGTGCCGCCATGGGCGGGATGAACATGCTCTTCTACCAGGCCGTCGACCGGATCCCGCTCGGCGCGGCGGTCACGCTCGAGGTGCTGGGACCGCTCGCCCTCTCCGTGATCGCGTCCCGGCGGCTGGTGAACCTCCTGTGGGCGGCACTGGCGCTCGGCGGTGTGGTCCTGCTCGGCGGCGGCGGCTTCGACCGGCTCGACCCCGTCGGTGCCGCGTTCGCCCTGGCTGCGGGCGGCATGTGGGCGGCGTACATCATCTTCAGTGCCCGCACGGGGCGGCGTTTCCCGCAGGCGGACGGGCTGGCGCTGGCGATGGGCTTCGCCGCGCTGCTGAGCCTGCCGTTCGGCCTGATGGAGGCGGGGTCGCGGCTGTTCGTGCCCTCGACGCTGGGGCTGGGGCTGGCGGTGGCGCTGATGTCGTCGGTCCTGCCGTACACCCTGGAGCTGCTGGCGCTGCGCAGGCTGCCCGCTGCGACGTTCGCTGTGCTGATGAGCCTGGAGCCGGCGATCGCCGCGGCGGCCGGGTTCCTCCTGCTGAGCCAGGCGCTCTCGCCGGCGGAGGGGCTGGCGATCGTGCTGGTCGTCGCGGCGAGCATGGGCGCGGTACGGACCCAGGCGGCCGCGAAGCGGGCGCCCGGGGCGTGACGCGCCGGAACGGCCCCCGCCGTTGTCGGCGGGCTGTTCCGTCCGGCCGTCCGGGCGCCAGGGTTCTACGTTTCGAACGGCGGGGCGCGACGGGCCGGCCGGACCGGGAGAGGGGCGATCGGCTCCCCGCGTCGAGGGGCGTCGGTGTCGCCCGCAATGGGCTTCGCGCCGAACTGCCCTTGCGGTTCACAGAGAATCAATTCTGCGATGCCACGCGGTCGACCTGCGGTTCGGTGCATCCGCAGGTCGGCGACCGGACTTAATCAAAGCAAGCATGCTTGCTTGTTTCCGAGGGTGCTGCCATGCTCCGGGACACAGACCGTCGTCCCACAGGGGAGCGTTCCGTGTCCGACCCGGCCGTCGTACTCGACGACTTGCGCAGCGAAAGCGAAGACCTCGACCAGTTGGTGAGAGAGCTGGATCCCGGGCGGTGGGTCGCCCCGACGCCGGCCCCCGGCTGGAGCGTCGCCCATCAGATCGCCCACCTCGCCTGGACCGACGCCGCCGCCCTGACGGCCGTCACGGACCCCGGCGGCTTCGCCGCGGAGGTGGAGAAGGCGCTCGCCGCCCCCGACTCCTTCGTGGACGACGGCGCACGGGCCGGCGCCGCCCTGCCGCCCGGCGAACTGCTCGCCCGCTGGCGGGCCGGCCGCGAACAGCTCGCCAAGGCACTCCGCTCGGCGCCCGCCGGCACCCGCTTCCCCTGGTACGGGCCGCCGATGAGCGCCGCGTCGATGGCGACCGCACGGCTCATGGAGACCTGGGCGCACGGCCAGGACATCGCCGACGCGCTCGGCGTCGTACGGCGGCCGACCGCGCGTCTGGCGCAGGTGGCCCGACTGGGCTTCCGCACGAGGGACTTCGCGTTCGGCGTGCACGGGCTGACCCCGCCCGCCGAGCCGTTCCGCGTCGAACTGGCCGGCCCCGGTGGAGAATTGTGGACCTACGGACCCGAGGACGCCGCACAGCGCGTGACCGGCCCGGCGATCGACTTCTGCCTGCTGGTCACCCAGCGCGCACACCGCGACGACCTGGCCCTGCGGGCCGAAGGCGCCGACGCCGGCCGCTGGCTGGACATCGCCCAGGCCTTCGCCGGCCCGCCCGGTGCCGGGCGGGCGCCCGGCGCGGGCACGCCGGCCGGCGACGTGCCGGAAGGCGGCAGGCCGTGACCGGCCCCGAAACCGCGCACAGCGCCCGGGTGCTCCGCGTCGGCAACGCGTCCGGCTTCTACGGCGACCGCTTCGACGCCGTGCGCGAGATGCTCACCGGCGGGCCGCTGGACGTGCTCACCGGGGACTACCTCGCCGAGCTCACCATGCTCATCCTCGGCCGCGACCGTCTGAAGGACCCCGGACTCGGCTACGCCAGGACCTTCCTGCGGCAGCTCGAGGAGACCCTCGGCCTCGCCCACGACAAGGGCGTGCGCATCGTCGCCAACGCCGGCGGACTCAACCCCGCCGGCCTCGCCGACGCCGTCCGTGCCCTGGCCGCCCGCCTCGGCGTCCCCGTGAAGGTCGCGCACGTCGAGGGCGACGACCTCACCGCCCGCTTCCCCGGCGCGCTCACCGCCAACGCCTACCTCGGCGGCGGAGGGATCGCCGCCTGCCTGCGCGCGGGGGCCGACATCGTCGTCACCGGACGCGTCACCGACGCGGCCCTCGTCACCGGCCCGGCCGCCGCTCACTTCGGATGGGGCCCCGACGACCTGGACGCCCTCGCCGGCGCCGTCGTCGCCGGGCACGTCCTCGAATGCGGCACCCAGGCGACCGGCGGCAACTACGCGTTCTTCGCCGAGGGCGACCACGACATCCGCCGGCCCGGCTTCCCCGTCGCCGAGATCCACCCCGACGGCACCTCCGTCATCACCAAACACGACGGCACCGGCGGCCTCGTGGACGTCGGCACCGTCACCGCCCAACTGCTGTACGAGACCGGCGGCGCCCGGTACGCCGGCCCCGACGTGACCGCCCGGCTCGACACCGTCCGCCTCGAGCAGGACGGCCCCGACCGGGTGCGGATCTCCGCAGTGCGCGGGGAGGCACCGCCGCCCACGCTCAAGGTCGGACTGAACCGCCTCGGCGGCTGGCGCAACGAGGTCGCCTTCGTGCTGACCGGACTCGACATCGACGCCAAGGCCCGGCTCGTGCGGGAGCAGATGGAGGACGCGCTCGGCAAGCAGCCGCCCGCCGAGGTGCGCTGGGAACTCGCCCGCACACAGAGCGCCGACCCCGACACCGAGGAGCGCGGCGCCGCGTATCTGCGGCTCGTCGTCCGCGACCCCGACGCGGAACGCGTCGGCCGCGCCGTGAGCAGCGCCGCGATCGAGCTCGCGCTCGGCAGCTACCCCGGTTTCCATGTGACCGCCCCGCCCGGCAAGGGGGCCCCGTACGGCGTGTTCGAGGCCGCGTACACCGAGGCGGCCGGCGTCCCGCACACCGCCGTCCTGCACGACGGCGAGCGCGTCACCGTCCCCCACCCGCGGGTCACCCGGGAGCTCACCGACGCCGGGCCCGTCGTGCTGCCCGAGCCGCCGCGGCACGGCCCGACGCGCCGTGCCCCGCTCGGACTGGTGGCCGGGGCGCGCAGCGGCGACAAGGGGGGCGACGCGAACATCGGCGTATGGGCCCGCACCGACGACGCCTGGCGCTGGCTCTCCCACGAACTCACCGTCGACCGGCTGCGCGCGCTGCTCCCCGAGACCGCCGAACTGCCCGTCGTACGGCACGTACTGCCCAACCTGCGCGCCCTCAACTTCACCGTCGCGGGGATCCTCGGCGAAGGGGTTGCCGCGCAGGCCCGCTTCGATCCACAGGGCAAGGCGCTCGGCGAGTGGCTGCGCGCCCGGCACGTCGACATCCCGGAGGCTCTGCTGTGACCGTTCTCGCCTCGGCCGTCGATGTGGCCGGCCCCGAATACACCGCCCACCGCGCCGTGATGCTCGGCCGGCTCGCCGCACTGGACGCCGAGCACGCGAAGGCGCTCGCCGGCGGCGGCGAGAAGTACGTGGCCCGGCACCGCGGCCGCGGCAAACTGCTCGCCCGCGAACGCATCGAACTGCTGCTGGACCCGGACACGCCCTTCCTGGAACTGTCCCCGCTCGCCGCGTGGGGCAGCGACTACCCGGTGGGCGCCTCGATCGTGACCGGCATCGGGACGGTGGAGGGCGTCGAGTGCCTGATCACCGCCAACGACCCGACGGTACGCGGCGGCGCCTCCAACCCCTGGACCCTCAAGAAGGCGCTGCGCGCCAACGAGATCGCCTACGCCAACCGGCTGCCGGTGATCTCGCTCGTCGAGTCCGGCGGCGCGGACCTGCCGTCCCAGAAAGAGATCTTCATCCCCGGCGGGGCACTGTTCCGCGACCTCACCCGGCTGTCGGCGGCCGGCATCCCCACGATCGCCGTCGTCTTCGGCAACTCGACCGCCGGCGGCGCCTATGTGCCCGGCATGTCCGACCACACCATCATGATCAAGGACCGGTCGAAGGTCTTCCTCGGCGGTCCGCCGCTGGTGAAGATGGCGACGGGCGAGGAGAGCGACGACGAGTCGCTCGGCGGCGCCGAGATGCACGCCCGCACCTCCGGACTCGCCGACCACTTCGCCCTCGACGAGCCCGACGCGCTGCGCCAGGCCCGGCGGATCGTCGCCCGCCTCAACCACCGCAAGGCGCACCCGGACCCCGGTCCCGCCGAGCCGCCCAAGTACGCGGCGGAGGAACTGCTCGGGATCGTGCCGGAGGACCTGAAGACACCCTTCGACCCGCGCGAGGTCGTCGCCCGCATCGTCGACGGCTCCGACTTCGACGAGTTCAAACCGCTGTACGGGCCGAGTCTGGTCACCGGCTGGGCGCGGCTGCACGGCTACCCGGTCGGCGTGCTGGCCAACGCCCAGGGCGTGCTGTTCTCCGCCGAGTCCCAGAAGGCCGCGCAGTTCATCCAGCTCGCCAACCAGCGCGACGTACCGCTCCTGTTCCTGCACAACACCACCGGCTACATGGTCGGCAAGGAGTACGAGCAGGGCGGCATCATCAAGCACGGCGCCATGATGATCAACGCGGTGTCCAACAGCCGGGTCCCACATCTGTCGGTCCTCATCGGCGCGTCCTACGGCGCCGGGCACTACGGCATGTGCGGCCGGGCCTACGACCCGAGGTTCCTGTTCGCCTGGCCCAGCGCCAAGTCCGCGGTCATGGGCCCCCAGCAGCTCGCCGGCGTGCTGTCCATCGTCGCCCGGGCGTCCGCCACGGCGAAGGGACGGCCCTACGACGACGAGGCGGACGCCGGCCTGCGCGCCATGGTCGAGCAGCAGATCGAGGCGGAGTCGCTGCCGATGTTCCTGTCCGGGCGGCTCTACGACGACGGCGTCATCGACCCCCGCGACACCCGGACGGTGCTCGGTCTGTGCCTGTCCGCCATCCACACGGCACCGGTCGAAGGCGCGCGCGGCGGCTTCGGCGTCTTCCGGATGTGAGGACCCTCCTGTGATTTCCACTGTCCTTGTCGCCAACCGCGGCGAGATCGCCTGCCGTGTCTTCCGCACCTGCCACCGGCTCGGCATCTCGACGGTCGCCGTCCACTCCGACCCGGACGCCACCGCCCTTCACGTACGGGAGGCGGACGCGGCGGTGCGGCTGCCCGGCGACACACCGGCCGAGACCTATCTGCGGGGCGAGGCGATCGTCAAAGCGGCGCTGGCGGCGGGCGCCGACGCCGTCCACCCCGGCTACGGATTCCTCTCGGAGAACGCGGGCTTCGCGCGGGCCGTGTCCGACGCCGGTCTGATCTGGATCGGCCCGCCCGCCGACGCCATCGAGGCCATGGCGTCCAAGACCCGCGCCAAGCAGCTCATGGGCCTCACCTCCCTGGACCCCGCCTCGGTCACCGACGACGACCTTCCCGTCCTGGTGAAGGCGGCGGCGGGCGGCGGCGGCCGGGGGATGCGCGTGGTCCGCTCGCTCGCCTCGCTCCCGGCGGAGCTGGCGGCGGCCCGCTCGGAAGCGGCATCGGCGTTCGGCGACGGGGAGGTCTTCGTCGAGCCCTACATCGAGGCGGGCCGCCACGTCGAGGTGCAGATCCTCGCGGATGCCCACGGCACGGTCTGGGCGCTCGGTACCCGGGACTGCTCACTGCAACGCCGCCACCAGAAGGTCATCGAAGAGGCCCCGGCGCCGGGCCTCGGCCCCGAACAGGCCGGGACACTGCACGCACAGGCGGTCGCCGCGGCACGCGCCGTGGACTACCGGGGCGCCGGCACGGTCGAGTTCCTCCTCGCCGAGGACGGCCGCGCGCACTTCCTGGAGATGAACACCCGGCTCCAGGTGGAACACCCCGTGACCGAAGCGGTCTTCGGCGTGGACCTGGTGGCCCTGCAGATCGCGGTCGCGGAGGGCGCGGCCCTGCCGCCGCACCCGCCCACCGCCGTCGGGCACGCCGTGGAGGCACGCCTCTACGCCGAGGACCCGTCCTCCGGCTGGACCCCGCAGGCGGGGCGGCTGCACGAGCTGAGCTTCCCCGCGGACGCGGCCCCGGGCGGCCCGGACCCCGCAGGCGGCACGCCCAGGGTGCGGGTCGACGCCGGATACGCGGACGGGGACGTCATCGGGGTCCACTACGACCCGATGATCGCCAAGGTCATCGCCTGGGCGCCCACGCGCGCCGAAGCGGTGCGCAGGCTCGCGCACAGCCTCCGCCGGGCACGGGTGCACGGCCCCGTCACCAACCGGGAGCTGCTCATCGCGTCTCTGGAGCACCCCGACTTCACCGGCGGCCTGCTCGACACCGGGTTCTACGAGCGGAACCTGGCCGACCTCACCCGGCCGGCCCCCGGCGAGGAGCACGCCGCCGTCGCCGCGGCCCTCGCCCACGCGGCCCGGCACACCGGCCGGTTCGGCGGCGCCTGGCGCAACCTGCCCTCCACCGACCAGGTCAAGGGCTACGGCGACCACGAGGTCCGCTACCGGCCCACCAGGGACGGCGGCTTCGACCTCGTGGACCGCCCCGGCACCCGGGTCGTGCGGGCCGAGCCCCACCGCGTCACCCTCGAGATCGACGGGGTCGTACGGACCTACGACGTCACCGACCGCGGCGACACCGTGTACGTCGACTCGCCCGCCGGGGCGTACGCCCTCACTCCCCGGCCCCGCTTCACCGACCCCCAGGACCGGGCCGAACCCGGATCGCTGCTCGCGCCCATGCCCGGGACCGTCGTCCGGCTCGGGGACGGCGTGGTCGAAGGGGCGGCGGTCACCCAGGGCCAGCCGCTGGTCTGGCTGGAGGCCATGAAGATGGAGCACAGGATCGTCTCGCCCGCCTCCGGCACGCTCACCGCACTCCACGCCGTCCCCGGCCGTCAGGTCGAGGTCGGCGCCCTGCTCGCCGTCGTCACGGAGACCACCACGGAAGCCGACGCCCGACCGGTCGCCGAAGCCGCCACGGAAACCGTACGCGAAGCCGCCAACGCACAGGAGGACACCGCGTCATGAACGCCATCGAGACCCAGGAGCACAAGGACCTGCGGGAAGCCGTCGCCGCGCTCGGACGCCGGCACGGCCCCGGCTTCGACCGTGCCACCCTGTGGGCCGAGGCCGGCAAACTCGGCTACCTCGGCGTGAACCTCCCCGAGGAGTACGGCGGCGGAGGCGGCGGCATCAGCGAGCTGTCCATCGTCCTCGAGGAGTCCGGCGCGGCCGGCTGCCCCCTCCTCATGATGATCGTCTCACCCGCCATCTGCGCCACCGTCATCGCCCGCTTCGGCACCGACGAGCAGAAGCGGCAGTGGCTGCCCGGCCTCGCCGACGGCAGCCTCACCATGGCCTTCGGCATCACCGAACCCGACGCCGGATCGAACTCCCACCGGATCACCACCACCGCCCGCCGGGACGGCGACGGCTGGACACTGAGCGGCCGCAAGGTCTTCGTCTCCGGCGTCGACATCGCCGACGCGACCCTGATCGTCGGCCGCACGGAAGACGCGAGGACGGGCAGTCTCAAGCCGTGCCTGTTCATCGTTCCCCGCGACGCCGAAGGCTTCGGCCGATCGGTGATCGACATGGAACTCCAGGCGCAGGAGAAGCAGTTCGAGCTGGTGCTCGACGACGTACGGCTGCCCGCCGACTCGCTCGTCGGCGACGAGGACGCGGGCCTGCTCCAGCTGTTCGCCGGGCTCAACCCCGAACGCATCATGACCGCCGCCTTCGCCATCGGAATGGGCCGCTACGCCCTCGCCCAGGCCGTCGAGTACGCGAAGACCCGCCAGGTGTGGAAGGCGCCCATCGGTGCCCACCAGGCCATCGCCCACCCCCTCGCGCAGGCCCACATCGAACTCGAGCTCGCGAAGCTGATGATGCAGAAGGCCGCCGCCCTGTACGACGCCGGCGACGACATCGGCGCCGGCGAGGCCGCGAACATGGCCAAGTACGCCGCCGGTGAGGCATGTGTGAAGGCGGTCGACCAAGCGGTCCACACCCTCGGCGGCAACGGACTCACACGCGAGTACGGCCTCGCGAAGCTCATCGCGGCCGCCCGCGTCGCCCGGATCGCCCCGGTAAGCCGAGAAATGATCCTGAACTACGTGTCCCACCAGTCCCTGGGTCTCCCCAAGTCGTACTGAGAGGCGACATTCTGGCCGTCCACACACGCCGAGGGAGCGCACACATGGTGTTCCGCAGCAGCTACGCAGATGTCCCCGCAGTCGTCGAACCCATCCACGAGAGCGTGCTCGCAAGAGCCGCCGAGTACGGAGACACCGTCGCCCTCGTCGACGGAGTGAACGGCACCACCGTCACCTACGGGCAACTCGACCTGTTCCATCGGCGCATCGCCGCCGCGCTCGCCGACGCCGGCCTGCGCAAGGGCGACGTCCTCGCACTGCACAGCCCCAACACGGTCGCCTACCCGGCCGTGTTCTACGGAGCCACCCGCGCCGGCGCCGCCGTCACCACCGTCCATCCCCTGGCCACGGCGGAGGAGTTCGCCAAGCAGCTGCGCGACTCCTCCGCCCGCTGGATCGTCACCGTCTCCCCGCTGCTGGAGGTGGCCCGCCGGGCCGCCGAACTCGCCGCGGGGATCGAAGAGATCTTCGTCTGCGACCGCGCCGACGGACACGTCAGCGTCCTCGACATGCTCGGCTCCACCGCACCGGAGCCCGACGTCACCATCGACCCGTCCGACGACGTCGCCGCCCTGCCGTACTCGTCCGGCACGACCGGCGTCCCCAAAGGTGTGATGCTGACCCACCGGTCCATCGCCACCAACCTGGCGCAGCTCGAACCGGTCGCCCCGGCCGGACCCGGGCACCGCCTCCTGGCCGTCCTGCCCTTCTTCCACATCTACGGGCTCACCGCCCTGATGAACGCCCCGCTCAAACAGGGCGCGACCGTCGTCGTCCTGCCCCGCTTCGAGCTGGACACCTTCCTCGGCGCGATCCAGGAACACCGCATCAACGGGCTGTACGTCGCCCCGCCCATCGTCCTCGCGCTCGCCAAGCACCCGGCGGTCGCCTCCTACGACCTCTCGTCGCTGGAGTACATCCTCAGCGCCGCCGCCCCGCTCGACGCGAACCTCGCGGAGGCATGCTCGAAACGGCTCGGGCTGCCGCCGGTACGGCAGGCCTACGGCATGACGGAGCTCTCACCGGGCACCCATGTCGTACCCCTCACCGCCCAGAACCCACCGCCCGGCACCGTGGGCCTCCTGCTGCCCGGCACCGAGATGCGCATCCTCGACCTCGACGGCTCCGGCAGTGAACTGGGCACCGGAGAAGAAGGCGAGATCGCCATCCGCGGCCCCCAGGTGATGAAGGGCTACCTCGGCCGCCCCGACGCCACCGCCGCGATGATCGACGCCGACGGCTGGGTCCACACCGGCGACGTCGGGCGCGTCGACGACGACGGCTGGCTGTTCGTCGTCGACCGCGTCAAGGAACTCATCAAGTACAAGGGCTACCAGGTCGCCCCCGCAGAGCTGGAGGCGCTGCTGCTCACCCACCAAGCGATCGCGGACGCGGCGGTCATCGGCGTCCTCGACGACGACGGCAACGAGATCCCGAAGGCGTACGTCGTACGACAGCCGGGCACCGAACACCTGAAAGAGGAGGACGTCCTCGACTTCGTCGCCGCCCAGGTGTCCCCGTACAAGAAGGTCCGCCGCGTCGAGTTCATCGACGCCGTCCCCCGCGCCGCGTCCGGGAAGATCCTCCGACGGGAACTGCGGGTCCGCGAGAACGGTACGAAGGAGCAGTAGCACGTGACCATCGCCACCACGCACGAGCGCGGCATCACCACCCTGACCCTGGACGCGCCGGCCAACCGCAACGCCCTGACGGCGAGGCTCGTCGGCGAACTCACGGAAGCGCTCGGCAAGTGCGCCCATGACGTGGACGTGCGCGCCGTCGTGCTCACGCACACCGGCTCCACGTTCAGCGCGGGCGCGGACCTCAAGTCACCGCCCAACCCGTACACGTTCGTCGGACTGCTCCGGCAGATCGTGACACTGCCCAAGCCCGTGGTGGCGAGGGTCGCCGGCCATGTGCGGGCCGGCGGCCTCGGCCTCGTCGGCGCGTGCGACATCGCCGCCGCCAGCAGCGATTCCGACTTCGCGTTCACCGAAGTGCGCATCGGCGTCGCACCCGCCGTCATCTCCCTGCCGCTGCTGCCCCGCATGGACCCGCGGGCCGCCGGACGCTACTACCTCACCGGGGAACGCTTCGACGCGGCGGAGGCCGCCCGCACCGGGCTGCTCACCCTCACCGCGGACGACGTCGACACGGCCCTCGCGCCGCTCCTCGACGGGCTGCGCAGGGCCTCCCCCCAGGGGCTGGCGGCATCGAAGGAACTGGTCACGGCTAGGGTGCTGGAAACCTTCGACCGCGACGCGGAGGACCTGGTCCAGCGCTCGGCGTCGCTGTTCGCATCGTCCGAGGCGCGCGAAGGGATGACGGCCTTCCTCGAACGACGGGACCCCGCATGGGTGTTGTGACGCCACCGACCGCCAAGGCCCCCAAGCAGGACCGCAGCCGGGCCACCCGGCAGCGGCTGCTGGAGGCCGCGGTGGCCTGCCTGGCCGAGGTCGGCTGGGCAGGCTCCACGGTCTCCGTGGTGGCCGAACGGGCCGGCGTCTCACGCGGGGCGGCACAGCACCACTTCCCGACCCGCGAGGACCTGTTCACGGCCGCCGTCGAATACGTGGCCCAGGAACGCTCGCAAGCGCTGCGGGACCTCCCGTCGCAGGACCGCGCCGCCGTCGTCGCGGCACTCGTCGACCTCTACACCGGGCCGTTGTTCCGGGCCGCGCTCCACCTGTGGGTGGCCGCGTCCAACGAGGAGCAGCTGCGCCCCCGAGTCACCGAACTGGAGGCGAAGGTCGGCCGAGAGACCCACCGCATCGCCGTCCGCCTGCTGAACGCGGACGAGTCCCGGCCGGGCGTCCGCGAAACCGTGCAGGGCCTGCTGGACATGGCCCGCGGCCTGGGCCTGGCCAACCTCCTCACCGACGACGCGGCCCGCCGGGAACGGGTCGTGGCGCAGTGGGCGGCGCTGGTCGAGGAGGCGCTCGGCTGAGTCCGGGCGGGGGGCGCGGCACACACCCCGCCCGGCGGCCCGCGTCCGGGCGGGCCGCCCGCCGTCAGCCGACGATGTCCTCGTAGCCGGAGATCTCACGCGGGCTGCGGGTCCCCGGGCCCACATAACGCGCCGACGGACGCACCAGCCGGCCCGTGCGCTTCTGCTCCAGGATGTGCGCCGACCAGCCGGCCGTACGGGCGCACGTGAACATCGACGTGAACATGTGCGCCGGGACCTCCGCGAAGTCCAGCATGATCGCGGCCCAGAACTCGACGTTGGTCGCCAGCACCCGGTCCGGGCGGCGGTTGTGCAACTCCTCCAGCGCCGCCTTCTCCAGAGCCTCCGCCACCTCGAAGCGAGGTGCGGCCAGCTCCTTCGCCGTACGGCGCAGCACACGGGCCCGCGGGTCCTCCGCGCGGTAGACCCGGTGCCCGAAGCCCATCAGCCGCTCGCCCTTGTCCAGGGCACGCTTCACGTACGCCGTCGCGTCACCGGTCCGCTCGATCTCCTCGATCATGCCGAGGACCCGGGACGGCGCCCCGCCGTGCAGCGGACCGGACATCGCGCCCACCGCGCCCGACAGCGCCGCCGCGACGTCCGCGCCGGTGGAAGCGATGACACGGGCCGTGAACGTCGAGGCGTTCATGCCGTGCTCCGCGGCCGACGTCCAGTACGCGTCGACGGCCTTGACGTGCCGCGGGTCGGGCTCGCCGCGCCAGCGGATCATGAACCGCTCGACGATGGACTCCGCCTTGTCGATCTCGCTCTGCGGAACCATCGGCAGACCCTGGCCACGGGCACTCTGTGCCACGTACGAGAGCGCCATCACGGCCGCCCGCGCCAGGTCGTCACGGGCCTGCGCCTCATCGATGTCGAGGAGCGGTTTGAGACCCCACACGGGTGCGAGCATCGCCAGCGCCGACTGCACGTCGACCCGGATGTCGCCGGAGTGAACCGGGATCGGAAACGGTTCCGCGGGCGGCAGACCCGGGTTGAAGGCGCCGTCGACGAGCAGGCCCCACACGTTCCCGAAAGACACGTGCCCGACCAGTTCCTCGATGTCGACGCCCCGGTAGCGGAGCGAGCCGCCCTCCTTGTCCGGTTCGGCGATCTCCGTCTCGAACGCGACGACTCCTTCGAGTCCAGGTACGAAGTCGGACATCAGGCGGCTCCTCAAGACGTGTGCGGCAAGACGTGTGCGGCAAAGGGGTGCGGCATACGGCGGCCGACGGGCAGGTCGGACACACCGGTGATGCCCCGTGCGGCCGGTGGTCACCCAACCGCCGGGGAGGCAGGCACGATATCCCCTGGTGTATGGAGGCCACAGTGGCCGGACCCAAGATTTTGGCGGGTCCGGCCGATGCGGGGAAGCGTGACATCCGGCACACTGCCCCATTTCGCCCGAGGAGGATTGACGGCACTCCGTGCCGGGCAAACTCGGTCCCTACGGCAGGATGGCGTTGTGACCGACCACGCCGCCGCTCCCGAACCCCGCCCCTCGGACGTGACCGTCGCGGGCGTGCCCGTGCCGCACCCGGCAGAGACGGAACTCGTCGTCCCGGACCCGGCCGTCATGCGCGAGCAGTACCGCTCGACACCGCTCGACGAGGAGGCGCTGGCCGCCGGCCCCATGGAACAGTTCGCGCAGTGGTTCGCAGAGGCCGCCGCGGCCGCCCTGCTGGAGCCCAACGCGATGATCGTCGCGACGGCGACACCCGACGGCCGGCCCTCCTCGCGCACGGTGCTGCTGAAGCAGTACGACGCACGCGGCTTCGTCTTCTTCACCAACTACGACTCGCGGAAGGGCCGCGAGATCGACGCCAACCCGCACGTCTCCCTGCTCTTCCCGTGGCACCCGCTCGAGCGCCAGATCATCGTCACCGGCCGGGCCGCCCGTATCGGCCGCGACGAGACCGCCGCCTACTTCCGTACCCGCCCGCACGGCTCCCAGCTCGGCGCCTGGGCGAGCGACCAGTCCCGGGTGATCTCTTCCCGCGAGGAACTGCTGCGCCGGTACGAGGAGCTGTCCACCCGCTACCCCGAGGGTGCCCAGGTCCCCGCGCCCGCCCACTGGGGCGGCATCCGGGTCGTACCCGACGCGGTGGAGTTCTGGCAGGGCCACGAGAACCGCCTCCACGACCGGCTGCTGTACGTCCGCACGGACGGCGGCTGGACGATCGAGCGGCTCGCCCCCTGAGCGGGCGCCGGCCCCTGGAAACGCAGACGACCCGTGGGCCTTTGGTCCCTCCGTCCGGACGGAGGGAGCCGGCCGGACTTACCGGCGGCCCACGGGTCGGGTGACTGCTTGGGTTTCGGCAGACGACTGCCGAGGTGCACAGAGTGCGACGGCAGGCGTCAGCCCGCAGCCACCTCGCTTGTCCGGTAAGAAATCACTTCCGGATCACCTCCTTTCTGAGCGTGCCCACACACTAAGAAGCGCGGGCGGCAGGATCAACCCGTTTTTCCGTGCGCCTTTCCGGACCCCCTGCGACCTGCGCGTTCCCTCGGAATTTGTCCGGGCGGCGATCACAGGGCCGCCCGGCGGGGTCAGTTCCTCCATGAGCTCGCCGGCAGCGCCGGTCAGGCGCCGCCGGACCGTGGTGATTTCCGGGAACCGTGTGTGTTGTGCGTCACGTTGAAGTTGAATGGTCGTGACGGGCATCAGCACACGTGGACACGTCCTGCAGGGGGTCCCGGGATGAGTGCTTCCAGGAGTGAGATCACCGACGCGCCCGGTGCCGGCGGGCGGGAGCCGGGGCCGCCGGGGGCGGATCTGCTCGCGGCGCTGCTCGACGGCATGGACGCCGCGCTGTGCGCGTTCGACGCCGCGGGGGTCGTGACGCACTGGAACCGCGAGGCGGAGCGGATACTCGGCTGGTCGGCGCGGGAGGCCGTCGGGCGGCGGGGCTTCGCCGGGTGGGCCGTGCGCAGCGCGGACGCGGCCGAGGTGCAGGGCCGGCTGATGGCCGCGATGGAGGCGCCGGGCCGGCAGGTGCACGAGTTCGCGCTGCTGCGGAAGGACGGCGGGCGGGTGCTCGTACGGACCCAGTCCGCGCGAGTGGTGGGCGGGGACGGCAAGCCGGCCGGCGTCTACTGCGCCTTCAGCGAGGTGCACACCCAGATCGACCTCGAGCGGTCCATCGCGCTGAGCGAGGCGCTCTTCGAGGAGGCGTCGTGGGGCGTCGTACTGGTCGACGTGGATCTGCGGCCCGCCGTCGTCAACGGCGAGGCGGCCCGTGCGCTCGCGGCAGGCCGTACGTCCGCGCTCGGGCGGCCGCTCGGCGAGCTGCTGGAGCAGGGCGTGGAGGAGCTCGAGGGCGCGCTGCACCATGTGCTGGCGGAGGGTGCGCCCCGAGGCCTGGTGGACCTGTGGGTGGCCGTCGCGTCGACCGGCGGGCGGGAGCAACGGCGCTGCTGGCGCAGCGGGTTCGTGCGGCTCGCCTCCCCGCTGGCGGAGGAACCGGTTCCGCTCGGGGTGGGGTGGCTGTTCCACGACGTGACCGACGCCAAACTGGCGGAGCAGGAGGCGAACCGGCTGCGGTTCAGGTCGAGTCAGCTGCACCGGGCGGGGCGCGCGGCCTCCGAGTGCGAGGACCCGCTGGAGGCGGCGACCGCCTATCTCGACTTCGCGCTGGCGGGTTTCGCCGACCACGCCCTGCTGGACGTGACCGAGGGCGGCGGCGGGGACGGCGACGGTACCGAAGGCGCCGGAGAACGCCTGGTGCGGGCCGTCGCGTCACCGGCCGGCGAGCCCGGCCCCGCCGCGGGCGTGGCGGGCGGCGGGCTTCCGGTGCGGTACGCGCCCGGGCACCCGGCGCTCCAGGCCATGGAGCGGCTCGGCTCGGTGAGGGCGAGCGCGGACGCGGAGGGCACGCCCGGGGACTGGGCGGAACGCCGGCAGTGGCCCAATGACGCGGCGCACGCCCTGTGCACGGTGCTCCGCAGCCGCGGCCGGACGGTCGGAGTGCTGACCTTCCTGCGCGGCGCGGCCCGTCCTGCGTTCGAGCGCCCGGACGCCGTGTACGCGGAGAGCGTCGCGGTGCTCACCGCCTCGGCACTGGACCTGGCGCAGTCGACGGGCGACTGAGGGCGCCGGCCCGGCGGCCGGCCGCCGGGTCGTGCGCTTCAGTGCCGGAAGAAGATGCGGTCCCGGTACTCGGCCATCACGCGGCCGTTCCACTCGTGCCCGCCGTCGACGTTGCCCGAGCGCAGCAGCGGCGGCTCGATGCCCCGATCGGCGAGCTGCTCCGCTGCGGCGGCCATCGTCGCCTGCATCAGCGCGCTGGTCACCACCGTGGAGGCGGGGGCGAACGGCGCCTCGATGGCCGGGTGGGTCAGCTCGGCGTCACCGACGGCGATGTGGGAGTCGAGCACGATGTCGCAGTGGTCCTTGAGGAACGTGCCGGACGCGTGGCGGGACTTCGTCTCCGTGGCGTAGGCGACGGAGGTCACACCGATGACCGTGAGGCCGAGGGCGCGGGCGTTCATGGCCATCTCGACGGGCAGCGCGTTGCGACCCGAGAGGGAGATGATCACGAGCAGATCGCCGGCACGGGCGGGGCTGGAGTCGAGCACCGCGCCCGCGAGCCCGTCGACGCGCTCGAGAGCGGAGCCGAGCGTGGCGGGCATGACGTCGACGCCGACGGCGCCGGGGACGGCGAGCAGGTTCATCACGGCGAGACCGCCGGCCCGGTAGACGACGTCCTGTGCCGCGAGCGAGGAGTGCCCGGCACCGAACGCGAAGAGCCGGCCGCCCGCTTCCACGGTGTCTGCGACGGCCGCACCGGCGGCCGCGATGTTCCGGGACTCCTCGTCACGCACGTGCTGCAGCAGACCGATCGCGGCGTCGAAGAACTGACCGGCCAGCTTGCTCTCGCTCATCGCCGAGCCCTTTCCGCAGGGTGGGGGGAATACCGGTGGTACCCGTGTCGTGGATCACGTTGCGGTCTGGACCATTGCCCTGTCAATACGGCCCTGGCAGAGCCGGGCACGGTTGTCGGCGCGATGCGCAAGAATTGACCTGGGGCCAGCGGACGACTGATTTCAAGTCACAGCATCGAGGGGCACGTATGTCCGGACTGATCGACACGACGGAGATGTATCTCCGCACCATCCTCGAGCTCGAGGAGGAAGGTGTGGTGCCCATGCGGGCCCGGATCGCGGAGCGGCTCGACCAGAGCGGTCCGACGGTCAGCCAGACCGTGGCGCGCATGGAGCGCGACGGACTGGTGACGGTGGCCGGCGACCGGCATCTGGAACTGACCGGCGAAGGCCGCCAGCTGGCCACACGCGTGATGCGCAAGCACCGGCTCGCCGAGTGTCTGCTCGTCGACGTGATCGGGCTGGAGTGGGAGCAGGTCCACGCGGAGGCCTGCCGCTGGGAGCACGTGATGAGCGAGGCGGTGGAGCGGCGGGTGCTGGAACTGCTGCGTCACCCGACGGAGTCCCCGTACGGGAATCCGATCCCGGGCCTCGAGGAGTTGGGGGAGAAGGCAGAGGCCGACCCGTTCCTGGACGACAGCATGGTCTCCCTGGCCGAGCTGGACCCGGGTCCGGACGGCAAGACGGTCGTAGTGCGGCGGATCGGCGAGCCGATCCAGACCGACGCCCAACTGATGTACACGCTGCGGCGCGCGGGCGTGCAGCCCGGTTCCGTGGTGAGCGTGACGGAGTCGGCGGGCGGTGTGCTCGTCGGCAGCAGCGGTGAGGCGGCGGAACTGGACGCGGAGGTGGCTTCGCACGTGTTCGTCGCGAAGCGCTGAGCCGCCGACGTCTTGAGACCCTCGCGTTCCGGGGCGCCGACGCCGTGAGACGCCGACGCCCTGGGGCGGAAGCGTCTCGAGGCGCTGACGTCACGAGGCGCCGACGCTCGTAGCCGCTGTCGTACCGAAGCGCTGCTTGTCCGCGCTGCCTTGTGTCCGGGCCGGTCTCGTCCCCTCAGCGAAGAGGGCGGGGCCGGTCCGTTTTTTCACATGGACGAAACCGTTTTCCGTCCGGAATGGCAGCGGCCGGGGCAATCGCGTGCCACCCTGAGGCTGAGGCATATGACCACGGCCGGGGGGTGGGGACCCCCACCGAGGGCAGGGGAGGGATCCGGAAATGCGCCCGTCGTACGCCCCGCGCGGGAACCGGCGCGGATGCCCGCGCGGACTTGCGGGTGCCTCCTTGTGCTGCCGCTCCTGCGGGGGCCCGCTGACAGGAAGGGGTCCCGGCGCCCGAGGGCGCCGGGACCTGTCCTCCCCTGTCCTGACCCGGAGCCCCGAGCTCCCAGGGTCAGTCCCCACGGACCGTTTTTCCCCGAGCGGTCCGCCTCCCGCAGAAGATCTCCCCCCGGTAGCGCGAGTCAATCCCGGCATGGGGTCACTCGAACGAGCGGTGTTGCGTGGCAGAACCGCGTTTTCGAATATAGGTTCGATAGTCTGACGGAGTTCGACACGGGGCTCACACGAGCCAGTCCTACTCGGGGGAGAGAAGGGGGTGCCAGGGCCGATGGTGCGGCGCATCGACGTGACCGGAGCAGATGGCGTACGCCTGGCTGCCTGGGAGTTCGCGGACCCGCCGAAGGGCCGCGCGGAAGGGGACCACGCCCCGGGGGTCTTATTGCTCCACGGCCTGATGGGCCGGGCATCGCACTGGGCCTCGACGGCCCGGTGGCTCACCGAGCGGCACCGCGCGGTGGCGCTCGACCAGCGGGGGCACGGCCGCAGCGACAAACCCGCGGAAGGGCCTTTCACCCGCGACGCGTACGTGGCGGACGCCGAGGCCGCGATCGAACAACTCGGCCTCGCGCCCGTGACCCTGATCGGCCACGCGATGGGCGCCCTCACCGCCTGGCAGCTCGCGGCCAAGCGCCCCGACCTGGTCCAGGCCCTGATCATCTGCGACATGCGGGCCTCCGCGCTCGGCGCCGCGTCCCAGCGGGAGTGGGAGGAGTGGTTCCGCTCCTGGCCCGTCCCGTTCGCGACCCTGGCCGACGTCCGCAAGTGGTTCGGCGAGGACGATCCACGCGTCGAGCGGCCGAACCCGGCCCGCGGCGAGTTCTTCGCCGAGGTCATGGCGGAGCGGGCCGACGGCTGGCGCCCGGTGTTCTCCCGCCGGCAGATGCTCACCTCCCGGGAGACGTGGGTCCACGACGCCCACTGGGAGGAGCTGGCCCAGGTCCGCTGCCCCACCCTGGTGGTCCGCGGCCTCGACGGCGAACTGGGCCGCGCTGAGGCCCAGGAGATGGTCCGCGTACTGCCCCGCGGCCAGTACGGCGAGGTGTCCGACGCGGGCCACCTGGTCCACTACGACTGCCCGTCCGGCTGGCGGAGCGCGATCGAGCCGTTCCTGGACGGGGTCCTGACGCAATGACAGCCCTCGACCCGCCCGCGGCGTCGCCCCTCCCTCCGGGTCCGGCGGAGCTCCAGATCGCCGACATCCTGTCCATGGACGCACGGGGCGCGGTGTGCGTCGTGCGCTGTGTGGCCGGCGTCGCCCGGGCCGGTCAGGCGTACGAGGGCGGGCGCCTGGTCCTCGATCGGATGGACCGGTACGGCCGGCCGGTGGACCGGGTGGATCCGCCGCACAGCGCGAAGGTGCGCCTCAACGGCGCGGGCGCGGACCGGATCCGCGAACGCACGATCCTCTCCACGGACGGCCCGCGCCGCTTCGGGTACGTGGGCCCGCGCGCGATCTGGCACGCCGCCGAGGACGCACCTGAGGGGCGGGTCATCCGCGGCACCGACGACTTCCTGGACTGGGCCGGGGCCCGGGAGCCGGCGGAGTGGGCGGAACCGTTCACGTACGTCGTCGACGAGAAGGGTTTCCTCCGGCTGGCCGCCCGGCGCAGTGAGCATGTCGCCTGTGCCGGACGGGCCGCTGTCCGTGCGGCCGGAGAGGTCGCTTTCGGGCGGGCCGGCGACGGCTGGGAGGTGGTCGAGGTCAGCAACCAGTCCACCGGCTACTGCCCCGACCCCGACTGCTGGCCGTCCGTCGCCGCCGCCCTCGATCGGGCCGGGATCCCGCGGCCCGCTCGGTTCACGCACGAGATCGTCTTCCGCCGCTGCACGGACTGCGCGGAGTTCAACATCGTGCGCGAGGACCACTTCGTGTGCGTCCTCTGCGGGGAGGACCTGCCGGAGCGGCGCGCGCCGCGTGACGTCAGCTGAGCGGCTTGCGGGCCTGCTCGCGGACCTGAGCCGTCGTCTCGGCCGCCGCGTCGAGGTCGATGTCCTGCGGGGACTTCGCCGACGTGGCGGCCGTGACCACCGTCACCGACGCGCTGGTGTTGTCGTCGGCCCAGGCGCAGATGGGCAACGAGCTGGTGCCGCCCCCGTCCTGTGCCATCGTCACGACCTGGCAGGTGATGGTGACCTGGGAGCCGGTCGGGGTGACGTCCGTCGCCGGCACGGCGAGCGTGGCGCCGTCCGCGGTGGCCGCGCCGTTGAGCAATTTTTCCCGGGCCGTGTCGGGGTTCTTGATGCGGCCGTGCATACCGGACAACACCAGGACCCCGCCCTCCGACGCGGACGTGTACTGGGCCACCGTGGCCTGGGGGTCGCGGATGTCGGTCTCGTCGACCGGTGACGACTCGAGCTCCTTCTGCCGCTGGGCGGACTGGTCGTCGGCGAGCTCGTACGACCCGTCGAGCAGGGTCTGCGGTGCGGTCAGCCCGTACTCGGCAGCCGGGTACGCGGTGCCGCCCCCGCCGCCCCCGCCGCCCCCTCCGGCCGGCCGGAGGACATCGGACGCGAACCAGCCGAAGGCGAGGAGCCCGATGATCGACGCCATCACGATGACCACGTTCCTGGCGGTGTGGTCCTTCTTCGGCGGCTGGACCGGCGGGGCGTACGGGTAGGGCGAGGGGGCGCCCCACCCGCCCGCGGGCGGGTACGGCTGCCCGCCGTACCCCGCCTGCGGGGGCACGGGCGGGGCCGCGTGTCCCGGGTACGGCGGCTGCGGCGGCCCGCCGTATGGATTCGGCTGCTGCCCGTACGGATTCTGCGGCGTCGACATGACCATGACGCTACGTCATGACCGCCCGGCCGGTTCCCGGCACCGGCCCGGCTCGTGTCCTGCTCAAGGTCCTGTTCAGCGACGCGTGGGCCCCGTACCGACGCAACTGGCCGGAATGGACAGGCGTTGAGACAGGGGGAATTCACATGCGTGAGACCGGTTGGCGATACCGGGCAGCGAGTTCATGACCACTGGAGCACGCTTCGGCGAGACCAGTGCGGCGCTGTGCGTCGGTCCGGGGTTTCGGCTGTGACGGCACCGCGGTTCATCAGCGGATCACCCGAGCGCCGAGCAGGCCGAGGGTCGATGTCGACGGCGAACCGGGGTCATCCGGAACGGCTGCCTGGCGTATCAGCGAGTCCGGCACGTAGCGCTTCTCCCGTACAGCCCGACGGCCGCCGTCCGACCCTTTGCCAGGGGTCGGACGGCGGCCGTTCAGTGTTGCGGCGGCTGGCGGCGTGAGCGGGCTGGGGCCGGGGTCGTCAGCCCTTGCTGACCGCCGTGAGGATCTCCGGCAGGCGTCTCGCCGTCTGCGGTGCCGCGAGCCGCACGCCCGCCCACGTGAGCAACGCCCCGTACACGGCACCCACCGGCAGCACCGTCCACTGGGTCTCGCTGCCGGAACCGGCGGAGGCGTTCAACATGATCGTGAGGACGATCACCGGTGCGCAGAGCAGCGCCGCCATGACCACGCCGCCGAAGATGGAGAGCCACGCCAGCCCGCCCTGCCCCGGGGCCACGTTCTTGTAGGCGCTGTCCTGCGGGATCGAGTACGGGAAACGGGCCGAGGCCACCGCGCCCGTCGCCAGCATCGCGCCGAGCAGGGCGAAGGACAGGCCGAGCGCCTCCGGCAGGTCGTGCCACTGACCGAGCGCCGCCCCCGTGAGCACCACGACGAGAACGGTGTACGGGAGGGTGATGACGAGCAGCGCCAGGGTCCGGGCGCGCAGTTCCTCGTACGCGTCGCGCGTGGAGGAGATCGTCAGCGCCACCATCCAGAAGGCCGAGGTGTCCTGACCGAACTGGTTGTACATCATCATGCCGAGCATCCAGGCGGCGAAGCACGCGAAGTAGATCGAGCCGGTGCCCTGGAGGGCGTTGAATATGGGCACGATCAGCCCGATGGCCAGCGACGACACCCAGGCGCCCTTGGTCTTCGGGTCGCGCCAGATGTACTTGAGGCTGCGCTGCATCACCGTGCCCGTGCGGCCCTCCGGCAGCAGTCGGTGCTGACCCGACGCGGTGCCCTTGCGGGTCGGCTCGGACGCCGCGGCCAGCGTGGACCCGTCCGGGGTGGTCATCAGCTTCGTCAGGCTGTGTCGCCAGGCGCGCAGCAGCAGGACGAGCGCCACCGCGGAGAGGGCGAGCTGGGCCAGGGCCCGGCCGTACGCGCCGTCGCTCGCCGAGTCCACCGCGCCGATCGCGGACGCCGGCGGCACCCACCGTACGATCGCCGCCGCAGGGTCCAGTGCCGCCAGGCCGCCCGCGTCGCCGAGGCGCTGGGCGCCGAAGTTCACGAACTGGATGCCCACCGCGATCAACAGTCCGCTGAGCACCGCCAGGTCGCGGCCCTTGCGGGAGGTGAGCAGCCGGATGTTCGCCGCCGCGACCGTGCGGGCGAGGGCCAGGCACACCAGCAGGGCGAGCGGGACGGCGACGAGGGACACCAGTGCCGCGACGACGCCGTGGGACAGCGCGAACGCCGAACCCACGACCATGCAGAGAGTGAAGAGCGGGCCGATGCCCATCAGGGACGCGACGAGCAGCGCGGTCACCAGCGGCCCCGGCCGGAGCGGCAGCATCACCAGCCGCGTCGGGTCCAGGGTCTCGTCGCCGCTCGGGAAGAACAGCGGCAGCACCGCCCAGCCGAGCGCCAGCAACCCTGTCAGGAGGACGACGAGCGACATGGCGTGCTCGTTGCCGCGGAGCATGATCAGGCCCAGCAGCTGGAAGGCGGCGAGCAGCAGCACGAACACCATCGAGATGACGAACGCGGTCCTGCGGCCCGACGACTGGCGCAGCCCGTTGCGCAGCAGCGACAGCTTCAGACGTACGAAGACGGAGGTCAGGGACGCCGTACTCAACGCGCACCGCCGCCGAGCCAGTCCAGCGACTCCCCGTTGTCCCTGCCCTGCGCGCCGACCAGTTCGAGGAACGCGGCCTGGAGCGACGGAGCGTCGCCGCGGACCTCGGCCAGCGGGCCCT
The DNA here is from genome assembly GCF_056835925.1 of Streptomyces sp. WAC00040. Lineage (NCBI taxonomy): Bacteria > Bacillati > Actinomycetota > Actinomycetes > Kitasatosporales > Streptomycetaceae > Streptomyces > Streptomyces sp. WAC00040. The sequence goes on along the minus strand of NZ_JAKQZE010000001.1, from coordinate 1,222,360 downwards.
GCGCGCGGATCGTGCCGGCCGCCATGACCGCCACCCAGTCGCACAGCGACTCGACCAGTTCCATCACATGGCTGGAGAAGACGACGGTCGCGCCCGAGGCGGTGTACCGCTCGAGGACCCCCCGGATCGTCTGCGCGGACACCGGGTCGACGCCCTCGAACGGCTCGTCGAGGAACAGGACTTCCGGGTTGTGCAGCAGCGCCGCCGCCAGGCCGATCTTCTTGCGCATGCCGGTCGAGTAGTCGACGACCAGCTTGTGCTGCGCGCCCGCAAGGTCCAGCACGTCCAGCAGCTGGCCGGCGCGCTTGTCGACCTCGTCGCCCGGCAGTCCGCGCAACCGGCCGTTGTAGGCGAGCAGTTCGCGGCCGGACAGTCGCTCGAACAGCCGCAGGCCCTCCGGCAGGACGCCGATGCGCGACTTGACCTCGACGGGGTCGCGCCATACGTCGTGTCCCGCGACCTGGACCCGGCCCTGGTCCGGGCGGAGCAGGCCGGTGACCATCGACAGGGTCGTGGTCTTGCCCGCGCCGTTCGGCCCGACCAGGCCGATGAAGCTGCCGGCCGGCAGGGTCAGATCGATCCCCGCGACGGCGATCTGCTCGCCGAACCGCTTCCACAGACCTTCGACTTGCACTGCGGGCGGTGCCGTCCGTGCCCCGCCCGCACCCTCAACTGCCTGGTCCGGCATGTGTTCCGCGCCTTTCGCCCGTCCCCGTACGTGCCTTGCGGCACAGGTGTACGGGTCCACCCTACGGACGCCGGGGTGCGGGGAGGCTGCCCTGTCCCCGTCCCATCCGCCTCCTCCCGGGCGTCCGCTCGGCGCTGCCGCTATCCCTGGCGCATCCGGGCCGACGCCGCTTCCCTGCCGCACGCGTACGCGAGCGGGCTGATGAGCTCCTCGGCGTCCGGGAGCCAGCGGTTGGCCGGGGTTGGGCGGCGCGCCCACTGCACGGCGCCCTGCCCGCCGATCCGGGTGGGCGGGGCGGCGACGTAGTGGCCCTCGCCACGGGTGATCAGATCGAGGGAGCTCGGGAGCCAGCCCAGGTTCCTGATCAGCTCGGGGGCCTTGAGCGCCGCGCCCGGCAGTACGAAGAACAGCATCCGGCGGTCGGGAGTGCACGTCACGGGGCCGAGGGGCAGATCCATCCGCTCCATGCGTGCGAGCGCCAGGAAGCCGGCCGAATCGGAGACCTCGATGGCGTCGAAGGTTCGGCCGGTGGGCAGCAGGATCGAGGCCGTCGGTTGCTTGGCCCATATCCGGCGCGCGGCGGTGGCGCTGCCCGTCGCCTGGTTCGCCCAGTCCGGGCGGCCGGCGTGCGCGCCGGGGAGGGGGCAGCGCAAGTCGCCGCACGAGCAGCGCTGCCCCCCTTCGACCGCCTCGAGCCAGGTGCCGGGGAACACGTCCCAGTGCCTCTCTTCCGCGTACCGCACAGCGCTGTCCAGCACTTGCTCGCCTCGCTGTCGGGGGATCCGGGCGGCTTTCGTGACTGCCATGGTCTCTTCCACGACACACTCAACTACCGCCGTAACGACCGGTTACGGGGCGTGATGCGGTGGGCGGTGGAGCATCGATCCTGCACGTGGGGCGCACGGGTGCACGACCGGGGGCGCGCACGGGGCGGGGGCCGTAGGGGCGGGTAGGAGTGCGGGGCGCGCACGTCAGCGGCCGTGACCGGGCCGCACCACGGCAAAAGCGAACCAACCCGACCAACCCTGCATTCTCCGTATATCAGCCGGGCATTGATCAACTCATTGATCAACATCAGGGGGTAGTTCATGGCAGCCAGGCCTCTCGTCGTCCGCCAGCCGAACGAACGGCTTCAGGCGCTCATCCAGGAAGCCGGATGCTCGAACGCCGGTCTGGCCCGGCGCGTCAACATGGTCGGTGCCGAGCGCGGCCTCGACCTGCGCTATGACAAGACGTCCGTCGCCCGGTGGCTGCGCGGCCAGCAGCCGCGCGGCCGGGCGCCGGGCATCATCGCCGAGGCGCTCGGCCGCAAGCTCGGGCGCACGGTCGCGATCGACGAGATCGGCATGGCGAACGGCAAGAACCTCGCCACCGGCGTCGGCCTCCAGTTCGCGCCGACGGTCGTGGGGGCGATCGAGCAGGTCTGCGAGCTGTGGCGGAGCGACGTGGGCCGCCGGGACTTCCTGTCGGGCTCCGCGGTCGCCGCGTCCGCTCTCGTGGAGCCGAGCCGCGACTGGCTGATCACGGGAGCGGACACTCAGGTGGCCCGCACCGCCGGGGCGCGGGTCGGCCCGCCCGACGTCGACGCGGTCCGGGCGATGACCGCCGCGCTGACGGAGATGGACCACCGCTTCGGCAGCGGCCATGTGCGGCCGGTCGTCGTGCACTACCTGAACAGCGTGGTCTCGGGGATGCTGTCCGGTTCGTACCGGGAGGCGGTCGGCCGGGAGCTGTTCGCCGCCGCGGCGCGGCTGACGGAGCTCGCCGGCTACATGGCCGTGGACACCGGTCAGCCGGGGCTCGCCCAGCGGTACTACATCCAGGCGCTGCGCCTGGCGCAGGCCGCCGGTGACCGGGCGTACGGCGGCTATGTGCTGGCCGCATCCATGAGCCACCTGGCGGCGGAGCTCGGCAACCCGCGCGAGATCGCCCAGCTCGCCCGCGCTGCCCAGGAAGGGGCGCGGGGGCGGGTCACCCCGCGGGTGCAGGCCATGTTCCACGCGGCGGAGGCGCGTGGGCACGCCCTCCTCGGTGACGCCCGCACTTGCCACGGGGCGGCCGGCCGGGCGCTCGCCGCGCTGGAGCGGGCCGAGCCGGACAGCGGCGACGACCCTGACTGGATCACTCACTTCGACGGCGCGTATCTGGCGGACGAGCTGGCGCACTGCCACCGCGACCTCGGTGAGGGGCAGAGCGCGGCGCGCTACGCGTCGCAGGCGCTGGAGGGCCACCCCGAGTCGCGGGCCCGCCGACGGGCGATCGGTCTGGTCCTGCTGGCCTGCGCGCAGGTGCAGCAGCGCGAGGTGGAACAGGCCTGCTGCACGGGCACGCGGGCGGTGGAGCTGCTGGACACGCTGCGCTCCAGCAGGGGCGCTGAGTATCTGGACGACCTTCAGTTGCGGCTGGAGCCGTACGCGGAGGAGCCGTCGGTACGGGAGTTCGCCACCCGGCTGGAACTGCGGGCCGCGGCCTGACGTGGAGCGGGGCGCGGGAGGCGCAAGGGGTGGGTGGTGCACAAGGGCTTTCTCCCAGGAAAGGAGGGCGAGTTGTGTCCGCATCTTGTTACCGCTCCGGCACGTGTGTGCGGACCACTCCGGGCACCCGGTAGCGTGAGCCGACGATCGCAGTAGGCCCACACGTAGGAGTCCCGGTGACGCACAGCGGAGAGGGTGACGAGCAGCGGCTACCCGCCGCGCGGCCCGCGCACGAAGGCGTCGTGCTGCCCGCCGACGGCAGTGAGCCCCTCATACCGGGCGCGGCAGGCGCACAGACGGCTCCGGCGGGTGGGCAGCCGTGGGGTGAGCCGTGGGGCCCGCAGCAGTCGGCTCCCGTGCCCGGCGCCGCGTACGGATACCCGGGCCCGCCGCCGGCCGCCGGCGACGCGCCTCAGGGGTACGGCTACCCGGCCCCCGCGCAGCCCGGTGGCTACGGCTACCCGGCCTCCCCGCCGCAGCCGGGCGGTTACGGCCACCCCGGCGCCCCCGTGCAGGCCGGCCCCCAGGGCTACCCGGCCTACCCCGCGCAGGCAGGTCCGCAGGACCACCCCGGCGGTCCCGCTCAGCAGGCCGGCTACGGGGCTCCCGGTACGCCGCCGCAGCAGACGGACGCGCACCACGGGCAGGGTGCACACGCCGCCCCGCCGGCGGGCCCCGCGCCCGCCGGACAGGGCCACTACCCGGCTCAGGGTGGGCCCCAGGGACAGCCGTCGTACGTGGGGCAGGTGCCGGCGGTACCGCAGCCGGGTGTGCACCGGCAGGCGCTCCCGCCGCAGGACGCCCCGGCGGCGCAGTCCTCCGCCCCTCAGGGACCGGACGCCTACGGGCGGTACCAGGAAGCGCCTCAGGTCGCCGGTCGGGGCGGGTTCGGCGGACCGGGCGCGGGGGCGCAGCCCTTCCAGGCGGCTCAGGGCCAGCAGGCCCCGGCACCGCACGACCCGTACTCGCAGAGCGGCTTCCCGCAGGCTGCCGGCCCGAACGCGCCGAGCGGCTTCCCGCAGGCCGCCGGGGGCGACGCCGACGCCACGCAGTACATCGCGCCCGTCGCGCCCGGTGCGCTGCCGCCGGAGATGCCCGCGGAGTCGACCACGTTCCTCGGCACGGGCCCCCTGGCGTCCGGCGCCGCGCAGGGCGGTGCGCCGGAGGGAGCCGGCCAGGTCTCCGACGCCGACGCCACCCAGTACATCGCCCCGGTGCCCGGCGGGGCCGTGCCGCCCGCTCCCGTCGGGCAGCCGTTCGGCATCCGCCCCGGTGCTCCCGGGGACCGGCAGCCGCCCGCCGAGTTCGACAGTCTGTTCCGTTCCGAGGGGCAGGGTGCGCAGACGGCAGACGCCACCCAGCAGATGCCCCGCTTCGAGGAACCGCCCGGTCACGGTCATCCGCAGGACCGCCGGCCGGCGGCCCGGTACGAGCCGCACTTCGACCCGGAGCCGGAGCCGCGCCGCCGGTCCCTGGCGCCGGTGGTCGCCGCGCTCGTCGTCGGGTGCGCCGTGCTCGGACTCGGCGTCAGTGCCGTGATGTTCAGCGACGGGGACGAGCCGAAGGACCCGGGCCCGGACAAGAACGTCGCGGCCGACGCCCCGGCGCCCAGCGAGGCCGGACCCACCACGCAGGCCGCCGACCCCGCGGAGCCGCAGGCGAAGGACCTCGACAAGCTCCTCGCGGACAGCAACAACAGCCGTGCCGCGGTCATCCGTTCCGTGGAGAACATCAAGGTCTGCAAGAACCTGGACCAGGCCACCGCCGACCTGAAGGACGCGGCGCAGCAGCGCCGGAGCCTCGTGACGCGGCTGGGCACCCTGTCCGTCGACAAGCTGCCCCGCAACGCCGAGTTGACCGCCTCGCTGGTCAAGGCGTGGCAGGCGTCGGCCTCCGCCGACGACCACTACGCGGCCTGGGCGCAGCAGGTGAAGGGCAAGAAGGGCTGCAAGGACGGCAAGGCGCGGGTGACCAGCAGCACGGCCGAGGCCAACGCGGCGAGCGGAGAGGCCACGACGGCGAAGAACGCGGCCTCGCCGCTGTGGAACTCCATCGCCCGCAAGTACGGCCTGACAGAGCGCCGCAGCACCCAGCTCTGACGACGAGGCCCCGGCCCGCTTCCCCGTGGGAGCGGGCCGGGGCGCCGGACGCCGGGTGCCGGGGCCCTGGTCGGCCTACGAAGCGTCCATCAGGGTCGGGCCGACGTCCACGAAGTCCTTCCGCTGCGTCACCAGCCGTCCGTCGCGGACCACTTGGAACGTCACACTGCTGTTGACGATCCTCGGATAGCGGGAAGCGCCGAGCATGTCCTCGTAGCTCCATCGCAGGGCCGGAGTCAGGCCGTCGGTCGACACCTCCACCCCTTGGTCGAGGGCGTGCGAGATCTTGCCCGGCGTGATCCGGTCGCTGTTGATCGAGCGGACGACCTTGTTGAGGACGTTGTACGCGATCCACGTGGTCTGCACGCCCGCGTCGGCGGGGTCGATCCTGTTGTCGCCGAACGCGTGGGTCCGGACCACGTCGCGCATCCGGTCCCAGCGGGCGTCGCTCGCGTCGGGGTACCAGCCGGTGATGTAGGCGCCCTCGTAAGGGCCGTTGCGTCCGCCGGTGCGGTCGATGAGGGGCTGGCCGACGCTGCCCATCACGGACGAGATCCGGACCTGCCGTCCGTCCTCGGGCAGCCGCCGGTAGGAGTCGAAGAAGGTTTCCGTGCGTTCGCCGAGCGCGGCCGTGACACAGCCCGGCCGGTCGCCGTCGGACGCGGTCGTGGTCCAGGCCGGCTCCGCCGCCTGCCTGCGTGCCCGCCGTGCGTCGTCGGAGTAGTCGGTGGCGTCGTCGGCGGCGAGGATGTCCGCCGATTCCCGGGCCTTGCCACGGGCCAGGCCCGCGTTGAGGAGGTCGGGCAGGTCGTCGCCGGCGAGGCTGTCCGGCCGTACGAGCGCGACCTTGTCGCAGACGTCCGCGAGCTGCTGGCCGTTCCCGGCGAGCAGGGCGGCCTGACCGCCGTTGACGGGGTAGGACAGATAGCTGGTGAACTCCTCGTCGGAGATGCCGAATCCGCCGATGAAAGGAATGCCGGCGGCCTCCAGGGGAGCCATGAACGCGTCGCCGTACTGGCTGTAGGAGCCGACCACCGCGGCCGCGCCTTCCTTGACGGCGCGGCGGGCGCAGGTGGCCGCGCCCTGGGGCGTGTTCTGCTCGTTGCACGTGATGACACGCAGCTCGTGGCCGTCGATGCCGCCCTGCGTCTCTGCCCAGCGGGCGTAGGCCTTTGCCATGGCGGGCATGCCGGGCATATTGGTTGATTTGGTGTCTTCCGGGGCGAAGGTCATGACGGTGACGGGCTCCCTGGAGCCCCCCGGATCTCCAGGGAGTACGCCACAGCCGGCGATGAGCGACGCCCCGGTCGCCACCACCGCCGTACACGCGGTACGGACTGAGAAGGTCTTGGACGGGCGAGGGGAGGAGGGACGACGCCTACCGGTCATGACTGTGCACGCTTCCGGTTCCAGGTAACGGCACAGTGAGCATGGTTCAACGATGGGTGACGTCCAGGTGAATTACAGGGGGGCGTTCGGGCGGACGGAAAGGGAACGTACGATCGAAGGCGTGCAGCAAGGTTCGGTCAACCCTTCCCGTCGCGGCCGTCGCTCCTCCACCATGGGCGGCATGCCGCTCAACGACATGCCCTGGTGGCGCTGGCGCAGCAACGTGCGCTCGGCGCTGCACATGCTTTCCGACCCCGTCTTCCATCAGGAGTGCTGGCTGGCGGGACGCGAGGGATACGGCGACGTCACCGACGCCGTCTACCGTCTGGTCGAGGACACCTGGCTGGACAACTGGTCCGCGGAGAAGTACGTCGGGACGATCTTCCGCGACTCCGGCGAGGCGGCGCTCGTCGACGTCGCCGTGCTCCGGGTGCTGCGGATCATGCACCAGGTCGGTGCCGACGCCCCGGTCTCCGCGTACATGGAGCACCACGGCTGGTCGGAGGCCGTGCGGGCGGCGCGGGACGCGCACGTCCGGATGGCCACGAGCGACGGGGAGGACCCCGACACCCCGCCGCGTTCCCTCGAGGTGCTGCGGATCATGACGCGGTCCGCCTGACGGACGTGGTCCTGGCCGGACGGCCGGATGTGGCAGGCTACAAGGATGACCGACCAGTACGTCCTGACGCTCTCCTGTCCTGACAAACAGGGCATCGTGCACGCTGTCTCGAGCTACCTGTTCATCACCGGCTGCAACATCGAGGACAGCCAGCAGTTCGGTGACCGGGACACTGGTCTGTTCTTCATGCGGGTCCACTTCTCCGCCGAGGCCCCGGTGACGGTCGACAAGCTGCGCGCCAGCTTCGCCGCCGTCGGCGACGCCTTCCAGATGGACTGGCAGATCCATCTCGCCGACGAGCGGATGCGGATCGTGCTGATGGTCAGCAAATTCGGGCACTGCCTGAACGACCTGCTGTTCCGTTCCCGTACCGGCGCCCTGCCCGTCGAGATTGCGGCCGTCGTCTCCAACCACACCGACTTCGCCGAGCTCGTCGCCTCCTACGACATCCCGTTCCACCACATTCCGGTCACCAAGGACAACAAGGCGGCCGCCGAGGCGCAGCTCCTGGACCTGGTGCACGCCGAGCAGGTGGAGCTGGTCGTCCTCGCCCGCTACATGCAGGTGCTCTCCGACGACCTCTGCAAGCAGCTCAGCGGCCGGATCATCAACATCCACCACTCCTTCCTGCCGAGCTTCAAGGGCGCCAAGCCCTACCACCAGGCGCACGCCCGCGGTGTGAAGCTCATCGGCGCGACCGCCCACTATGTGACGGCCGACCTCGACGAGGGCCCGATCATCGAGCAGGAGGTCGAGCGCGTCGGCCACGAGGTCACCCCGGAACAGCTCGTCGCGGTCGGCCGCGACGTGGAGTGCCAGGCGCTGGCCCGCGCGGTGAAGTGGCACGCCGAGCACCGCATCCTGCTCAACGGCCGCAGGACCGTCGTCTTCGCCTGACAGGTGTCCGACCGCGTCCTATCCGTGGACCGGGGTGCCGCACAGGTCGTCCAGGACGAACGCCTTCTCCTCGTTCTGGAGCCGACGTTCCGCCTCCAGCTGCATGAGCAGCCGGTCCAGCAGCGCCTCGTCCCGAGGGCGGACGACGAACTCGAGCACCGCCCGGTAGAACGCGTCACGCAAGGTCGGCGGCATCGCGTCGGAGGCGTCGAAGCAGATCCGGCTCGCCGAGCGGAACAACCGCTGGACGTCCCTGGTGGCCGACGGCCCCGCCGAGAGTGCCGTGGCGCCCGGGAAGAACGGCCGCTCACCGGGCAGCGCCGCGGCCGCCCAGCTCTTACGGGCCTCCTCGGAGGTGAGCCGGTCGAGCAGGTCCCAGGCTGCCGCACTGCTCCTGAACACCGCGGCCATGTCACCCGACACCGCGAAGGCGTTCTCGTCCACCTCGTCCTCCTCCGCGGCCGTCAGCCTGTCCAGGTAGTCGGCAGTCGGCAGGGGCCGCACGTCGTCGCCGTAGTGCCTGCGGATGAAGGAGCCCTGGTGCTCATGGGTGCAGTCACCGCGGTTCAGGAGTCCGTGGCGGCGGTCACCGATCACCGCGAAGTCGTGCAGCCATCGGGCCTCGGGGGTGCGCCCGCCCGCTGTGAGCATCCGTGCCCACTCCTCCCAGACCGCGCGGGTCTCCTCCCAGGGCATCCTGCCGGTGGCCCATTCCTCGTACTTCGCCGAGCCCCTGCGTTGAAGCATCAAGTCCTCGATCCAGTCGGTGCCCGGCCAGCCGGAGGTGGCGCCGGAGCCTAGTCCCACGCACCACACGGGGGCTGAGTCCGCCACCTCCCTCCTGCTCCACACCAGCGACTTGAGGTCCACCCGGATGGGAGCCCAGTAGGCGCGGGTCCTCGCCTGGCCGCCCGCGTCCTGCACCGTGACGGTGGGCGCCCAGGGGGTGACGGCGGCCCCCGCGACATGTTCAGGCAGCGGACGGAGATCGCCCGCCCTGGCGTACTCGGCCAGCTCGCCGGGGCTGTTGAGGATCGCCACGTCCGGCGGCGCGCCGGCCTGGAGCTGGGCGACGAGGGTCTCGCGCAGCGAGCGGGTGCCCTTGTAGACGTAACGGTTCCCGGTCTGCTGCTCGATGCTGTTCAGCGCTCGTACGAAAGGCTTCTCCTCGCCGTCGGTCCACGGGCCGAGCACGACCAGGGTGCGTTCCTCCGGCGGGCCGTCGCCGCACCCGGCCGTGGCCACGGCGAGCAGAACACCCGCGAGCAGCGTTCTCAGGCCCCTGCGTCTCCTCATGAGTTCCTCACGCGTCGGTGGACGTCCGTCGGGTGCGGGCCGGCGGGTACGGCCTGCCGTAGAGGTGGAGCGTGACGCCGCAGGCGATGGCCCCGAGTCCCGCGGCCGGCACGGTGATGCCCGCCGTGAGCGACCAGCCGTCCGGGTCCGCCACGCTCATCCGCGCGTACGCGGCGTCCGCCGCCCGCTCGATCGCCCGCGGGGCGGCCTCGTCCGTTTCCACGTCCGCCAGTTCGGCGACCTGCGCGTGCACGTCGTGCTGGGCGTCGTGCTCCTGGGCGCCGCCGAACGCCAGCAGCAGCGGCGTCACCAGCACCGGCAGCGCGCCCGCCGCCAGCTGGAGGCTGACGAGCCGCAGCCGGTCCCGCAGGAACACCGCCGTGCCGACCGTCATGAAGCCGAACAGCGCGGTCGTGACCACGGCCGCTCCGGCGGCTGTCAGCGTGAGAGGGCTCCAGGCGGCAAGGTCGCCGCTCTCCTGCCGCAGCAGGCTCTCCATCTTCTGGATCCGGTCCAGCACGGTGGTCGGTTCCTGCTCCTCCTGCGGACTCGTGCCCGGGCTGCCGAGCAGTCCCGCCGCGTACTCGACACCGGCCGTGCGCAGCAGTTCGCTGGACCGGTTGCGGTCGGCCCAGGCGATCTTGTCCCCGTAGGCGACGACGAGCCCGGACACCACCCGCAGCTCCTGTTCCTGTCCCCGGCCGAGGGCACCGGTCAGGGCGACCCGGTTCAGGCTCTGCGACGCCTCCGTCAGCCGGGAGCGGTACGTCTCGCCGAGCTCGACCCGACCGGCGTGCCCGGTCTTCAGCAACCGCAGCTCGGCCTGCTCCCGCGCCAGGACCAGCGACGTACGGGCCTGCGCCAGTCCCTCCAGCGCCGGCACCGACCGGTGGCGCAGCCGGTCCGAGCGATCGTGCACGTCGCTGTACGCGGCGGCACACAGCGCGAGCGCGACGAGCGCCAGGGCGGGCAGCACCAGCATCCGGCGCCGCAGGAACGCGGCCGTCGCCCGCCGCCCACCGGGTCCCCGCCCGGTGGCCCGCGCCCACAGCCCGGGCCCGAGGATCCGCCAGGCCCTGATCCACGGGGCGGGCTTCGTTGCGGGCGGCCGGCGCACCGCAGCGACCGGACGCCGCCACAGCGCGGGCACCCTTCGCCGCGCGGACGGCCGCACGTCACTCCCGCCGGCCTTCCCTCGGGCGGCGTCCGCCGGCGGGCCGGTGTACGGGCGCGTGGTCATGAACGGCCCCCGAGGGTCGGACGGCGCAGCCAGGGGCCGCGGTCGTGGTGGCGGGCATGGCGCAGACCGAGCGGGCGGGTGCTGTACGCGTTGTCGAGGAGCGCCTCCGCGAGTGCGGCGCGCTCCGCGGTGTCCGTGTCCGGTACCTGTTTCGCCAGTTGGCGGTAGCTCGCGGACAACTGCTCGCGCAGTTCCCGTTCGGTCCGCGGGAGCGGGACGGCCGACGGCAGCGCGGCGCGCACCCGCTCGAGCACCCCGCCGCCCTGTGACCGCACCAGCTCCAGCAGTTGCTCCAGCAGCTCCGCGGTGAGCCGTTCCTGCGCCTGCCGGTCGGTGAGCCCTTCGTGGCCCGCGAGCCGGTGCAGGGCGGCGTGGGCGCGCACCGCGGAGGCGACCGTGGGCGTGCCGGCGTGGATGCGCACCATCGCCGTCCGCGCGGCCGTGCGGTGCCGCGAGTCGGGCGGGACACCGTCGAGGGAGGCCAGCGCGCGGTCGGGGCTGTGCCGGGCGAGATGGATACGGGCCAGCCCGAACGCGGCGGCGCCGAGGGCGTGGTTGCGCCGCCACACCGCGTCGTAGAACAGCATGGCCTGCTGCTCGTGCGCCTCACGCGCGGCCGGTGCCTCGGGCGCGCAGGCCCGCTCTCCGGTCCGCCACTCGTCGGCGAGCTTCTCGTGGCAGTAGCCGAGGGCGAGCTTGGGGGCGTACTCGCCGGGGATCGCCGCGTACACGGTGTCGAAGCAGTTCAGCGCCCTGTGCAGCCTGCCGTGGGCCAGCTGCGCCAGACCCTGGTGCCAGTCCAGGCGCCAGTCGTAGCGGGCCCGGTCGCCGAGCAGCCGCCCGGCCCTCTCCAGCTCCACCGCGGCGGTCACCAGTTCCTTGTCACGGCCGTGCCGGCGGACACCGGCCAGCTCCAGGTGGAGCCGGCAGCGCAGCAGATGCAGCTCCGGCGACGGCAGCCACTCGTCGCTGAGCTGGAGCAGACCGGCCGGATCGTCGTAGGAGGTGCGCTGGAGCTCCTTCCAGTTGGGATCCTGCACGTCGGCCTTCGGCACCGGCAGGGCCACCGCCGCCTCCGCCGGCTCCGGCACATGGGCGCCCAGCCGATCGGCCGTGCCGTCGGCCCGCCAGCGCTCCAGCGGCGGCGGCTTGCCCAGCCGGCCGTCCAGCGCGATCGCGGCCGAGTGGAACAGCGGGGACGGCTCGAACGTCTCCTCGTCCAGTCGCAGCGACCGCAGTTCGCGCAGCACACCGCGCAGCTGGACGGCCATCTCCTGCGCGGAGGCGTAGCGCCGCCTCGGGTCGGTGGCCGTGGCACGCGCGAGGGCGCGCCGGAGCGATTCGGTGCCGAGGTCGGACGGTGGCGCCGGGTCCTTGGCGAGCAGCTCACCGAGGACGGCGCCGACGGTGTACAGGTCGCCCGCGGTGGTCATCCCGCCGCCGGGTCCGCTCTCCGGCGGCCGGTGGCTGACGGGTCCCGGTGCTTCCGGTTCGCGTACGCCCGCGACGTCGATGAGTTTGATGCCGGTGCCGCAGTGCAGGACGTTGGTGAGCGAAAGGTCGCCGTAGACCAGTTTCTCCTCCTGGTGCAGGTGGTCGAATGCCTCCAGCACGAGCAGCCCGTACACGACGATGAACTCGCGGACCCGTGGCCCGGCGAACGGCTCGACGCTGCGGGCGATGCGGGAGCCGACCCACGACAGGGATGCCCCGTCGGCGAACTCCATCACGATGAACTCGGCCGATGTCGGCTCGTGGCGCGCGTAGTTGACCACCCGGATGACCGAGGGATGGTTGAGGCTGACGAGCCGCAGCCGCTCCTGGTGGGCCTGGAGCACGGCCGCCGGATCACCGGGGTCGAGGATGCCCTTGAGCGCGACGGGACGGTTCTCCAGGAGCAGATCGCGGGCGAGGTACACCTTGCCGTGGCTGCCCTGCCCGATGGGCCCCACCACCTCGTACTGCTGGTGCAGCCGCTCGCCGCCCGCGAGGCGGTCCCCGGCCTGCTCGGTGACCAGCGCGTCCGGGTCGCGCACGGCGACGGACGGCAGATCGGTCAGTCCGTCACCGGGCGGCCCCACGACGAACTCCCGGGGACCCGTCGGACCGGTGAGCTCCTGTTCGGCCGTCTCCGCGTCGATCAGCGCCGACTCGATGTCGACGGCGCAGCGGAACAGGGCGTGCGGCTGTTCCGGGGAACCGTTCAACGGGCCCGCCGGGCCGAGTTGTTCCAGCATCCGGCGCAGTCGCGGGGCCAGGGCGGCGGGCCGCCGGCCGGACAGCTGCCGCAGTCGCTGCTCCGTCTCCGCGAGCCGGCTCACCCGCGTGCCGAGCCTTTCGGCGCGGCGGGCGGCCCAGTCGGGGCCGAGGAGTGCGTCGCGCACCCGGGCGAGGAGGGGTGAGCGGGGGTCGCTGAAGACGAGCAGGAGCCGGCTCTGGCCGCGGGCGAGGAGCGCGGAGAGGAGCCGCAGCATCTCGTCGTCGGTGGAGGCCGACCGGTCGACGGACAGGAAGGCGGCGATCAGCGGCGGGCTCTCGGCCGCGATCCGTCCGATCAGGTCCCCGTCCGTGTCGCCGGCACCGGCCGGCAGGCCGTCCGGGAGGGGATCGAGGCCGATACGGTCCGCCGTGTCCCTGGCCAGTTCCGCCACGGTGCGGTTGGTGGCGTCGACCGCGATGTCGATGCTGCCCGCCTGCGGCTCACCCGCGCCCCGCCCCGGGCCCGTCGCGCTGCCGCGGGCGGACGGCGCGTCCGGAGGGCTCTGCTCACGGTCGGCGAGGGTGAGCACCGATCTGACAGTGTGCAGCAGGTCGTGCTGCCCCTCGCCGGCGAACACGGGCTCCACCGGGTCGGTGTCCGGGGCGCCGTCGAGCCAGCGCGTCAGCCGGCGGTGCAGCCCTGTGACACGTCCGGAGGCGGTCCTGTCGTGGGCGACCGCGACGTCGTGCGACACGGCCGGCTTCCCCGTGACCGTGAGCCCCAGCCGTTCCAGCGGCAGGTGCTTCAGCACCGTCTCGGTCGGGATCATGTACGCGTGGTCCCGGCGCACCCGCGCCTGCGGCGTGCCGAACTGGTGCGCCACGATGCCGATGACCCGCCGCGAACGGCTGTGGACGACGGCGCATCCGCTGTAGCCGCGCCGCACCACGTAGGGCGCGTTCAGCGCGTCGAGCTGCACCCACTCCGGCGTCGGAGCGGGACCGCCGCGCCCCATCAGCCGGGCGTCCAGGTGCTCCCCGCCGGGCAGGTCCTCCGGATATCCGGTGAAATGCACCATGTCGCCGCGTGCGGGGATCTGCCGGTGCAGGACGGCGTGCGGCACCGCCGGTTCCTGGTCCAGCTTGAGCAGCGCCAGGTCCCCGCCGAACTGGCCCGTCGGCATGACCAGGTACTCCCTGAGCAGCCGGGCCCGCAGGGCCTCCGTGGTGTTTCCGGCCGGGGCATGGGGTACGTCGACGTAGACCTCCTCCAGCGGGGTACGGATGCCGGAGGAGTCCGGGCGCATCAGGACGACATGCGCGCAGGTGAGCACCAGGCCGCCGGGGAGCAGCACCCCGGCGCCGAGCGGCCGGCCCGCCCGATCCGGTCCGCGGAGCAGACGTACCCGCCAACTCTCTTCGTGGATCTGGGAGTTGGATGTGCGAATCGGCTCGCTCATACTGCTCACGATAACTACGGGAGACGGGGGACGCGATGGCTGAGCGTGACGAAACGGCGGTCGTGGGGCTGGCTGAGGTCATAGGGCAGGTCCGTGACGAACTCGAGCGGGCCCAACGGGCGGGCGAGGGACGCGATCTGCGGTTCAGCGTGGAGAGCGTGCACCTGGAGTTCGCGGTGCAGGTGCGCCGGGAGGGCAGCGGGCGGGCCGAGCTGCGGATCGGGGTGCTGACGGCCGGCGGCGGCGGCTCCGCGGCGCGCGACACGACGCACACCATCCAGGTGGAGCTGAAGCCGCACGGACCGGACGGCGACCCGCACATCAGTGTCGGCGGCGAGTGACGCGGCACGGACCGCCGTCGGCCCCGGCGGGTGCTGACGCACCGCGCGTACCGCCCGGGGTTCAGCCGGCCACCAGCGCCTCGCCCACGCTCGTACGGGCGTAGAGCACCACGCGACCCGTACGGTGCGCGCTGACCAGACCCGCCGCGCGCATCGCCGTGAGGTGCTGCGACACACCGCCCGCCGACAGGCCGGTACGGCGGGCCAGGTCGGTGGTCGACGCCGGGGCCGCGAGCTCGGCCAGCAGCAGGGCCCTGCTGCGGCCCAGCACACCCGCCAGGGCGTCGGAGAGCGGTTCCGCCCGCGCTTCCCACAGGGTGGCGGTGCCCCGCGGCGGGTAGCGCAGAGTGGGCTGCCAGTCCGGGCTGTCCACGTCGGAGAAGATCCGCGGCCCGCCGAAGACCGATGGCACCAGGACCAGCCCGCGGCCGTCCAGACGCCGTTCACCACGTACACAGCGGTGCAGCACCTGCAACGTCCCCGATTCCCACGTGACCCGCGGATCGAGGTCGTCGAAGAGACGCCGGGCACCGCCCTCTGCGAGGCGCTTGGCGCGATAGAGGATGTCGCCCTCGACCACGGTGAGGATCCGCGCCCAGTACGGGGCCATCGCCACCTCCCAGTAGGTGGCGATCACGTCCGCGAGCCGCGCGAGACCGCGATCCGGGTCCGCGCGCAGTGCGGCGACCCCCTCCCTCGCGGCGGGCGTCGTCGTACGGAGCAGTTCGTGCGGCATGGAACGCAGCGCCGCCAACTCCACGTCGAGCGAGGGCTGCGGGGTCGTGGGCGGCGCCACCAGGAAGCCGGGGACGCCGGCCGGCGGCGGGCCGATGAGCGAGGACAGCGGGGCGAGGTCCAGCTTCGCGGCGGCGAGAGCGGGCCGTACCCGCTCCGCCCACGGCCGGTGCGCACCCGGCCCGGTGTCCCTGAGCACCCGCACGCTCGCGACCACCTCCCACAGCGGCGAAACGGCGAAGCGTATGCGGGCCACGTCCTCGGCGGAGAAACCGATCTCCAGTGTGCCGCCCTCCGGGCGGCTCTCCAGCACCATTCGGCCGAGGCTAAATCATTGGAGCCCGACGTGGAGTCCGGGGCAGCGTACGGACCATGACCAGCGACAGTCCCTGGCGCTCCCGTGACTTCCGCACACTCTTCACGGCCACCGCCTTCAGCCAGCTCGGCACCAACATCGGCTACGTCGCCGTCCCGCTGATCGCCGTGTCCGCGCTCGACGCGAGCGCGGGCGAGGTCGGTCTGCTGGCGACGCTGAGCACGGTCGCGTTCCTCCTCATCGGCCTGCCGGCCGGTGCCTGGGTGGACCGGTTGCGCCACCGCCGGGTGCTGATCACCGCGGACCTCGTGCGGGCCGCCCTGTTCGCCTCCGTGCCGTCCGCCTGGGCGCTGGACGCCCTCACCCTGGAACACCTCTACGCGGTCGTCCTGCTGAACGGCTGCGCCACGGTCTTCTTCGACGTCGGCTCGCAGAGCATCCTTCCCCGGCTGGTGGGCCGCGAGAGCCTGGTACGGGCGAACGCCGCCGTGGTGAGCCTCCAGGCCGCGGGCAATGTGGCGGGCCGGGGCGCGGGCGGCGGGATCGTGCAGATGTTCACGGCGCCGGTGGCCGTCATCGGCGTCGGCGTCCTCTACCTGGCCTCGGCCGTCCGTCTCGCGCTGCCGTCGGCGGGCCGTACCCGCACGGAGACGGACGGTGTCGTCCCGCGGGGGGTGAACGGCGGGCGCGCCGCGGCGCGCGGCGGACTGGCGGCGCAGATCGCGGAGGGACTGCGGCACGTCCTGCGCAACGCCGAACTCCGCGCACTCGCCCTCACCGCGTCCCTCACCAACCTCGGTTCACAGATCGTCAACACGCTCCTGCCGGTGCTGTTCACCCGCGAACTCGGCCTGTCCGCCGGTGTGCTCGGCCTCTACTGGGCGACGGGCGGCGCCGGCATCCTCCTCGGCGCGCGCTGTGCCCGCCCCGTGGCCCGCCGTTTCGGCCACGGCCGTACCCTCGGCGTCGCGGGACTTGTGATGGCGCCGACCGCGCTGCTCGTGCCGCTCATCGACCGCGGTCCCTGGCTGTGGTTCGCCGGGGCCGGATGGATGCTGGTGACCTTCAAGATCGGCGTCGACAACGTCCTCGGGGTGAGCCTGCGCCAACGGCTCACGCCGGACCCGCTGCTCGGCCGGATGAACGCCACCTTCCGCTTCATGCTCACCGGCGCGATCGCCGTGGGTTCGGCCGTGGCCGGCCTGATCGGTGAACTCGCGGGTCTGCGCGTCGCGATGTGGGTGGGCGCGGGCTGCCTCACGCTCGCCTTCCTCCCCGTCTTCCTCTCCCCGGTGCGCCGCCGAGAGGAACTGCCGCAGCCGTGGGCGTCTGCCCGGACGGCGGGCGGCACGCCGAAGGAGCGGACGCCCGGCGCCTGGACTCTTTCGTCCGGGACCACCCGAACCCGCCCCGCCCGACGGAGGCCGGCCCCGGAACCAGGGAACCGGCCCCGGGCCGTCCGGCCGATTACCGGGGTGATCCGGCAGTGGTTCTCCTAGAGCCGGCTCAGGGCCGCCGCCGCGAACAGCACGTCACGGATGGCCCGGCGATCGCCGTCCTGGCCCGCGGCGGCCTCCTGCGGGGAGACATGTCCGGCCACCAGTTTGCAGAACTCGACGCTGTCCAGGGCCACTTGGGCGACCGACTTGTCCGGTGAGCCGACTGCCGCAGGGGAGTCCAGGGCGATGTACCAGCTGCCGCCGCCGGAGCCCTCGACCTCCAGATGGAGCGACCGTCCGGGCGCGCCCGCAGCCACCAGTTGCTGCGGCGGCGCAGCCAGCCCCGCGCGCCTGCGCTCCGCGAGGGCCGCGGGCAGCAGCCGCGCCGCGAGGTCGATCATCCGGTTGAGGTGGGCGCCGCTCGGCGGTGCGTACGGGTAGTCCACCGCGTCGGCGATGTCGTCCGCATGGATCCAGCACTCGAAGGCACGGTCGAGCAGTGCGTCCCGCAGCGGAAGCGCGAAGGAGCCGTACGAGACGGACATTTCGGCGACGCCCGGACCGGCGAACGACACGGTGCGGATCAGGTCGTGGCTCTGGTCGCGCCACGGTTCGCGGATCGTGCCGGTGGCCGGCAGTTCCCTGTCGTCCCAGAACGCCTCGGTGCGCGCGGTCGGCAGGAGCGGTGCGTGCGGCCCCAGCGGGTCGTCGAGCCCGATCGCCCCGGCCACTGTGCCGTCGACGGTCAGCAGGTGCCCGATGACACCGGCCACCGTCGTGCGGCGGCTCATTTGGCGTTCGCCCTCGAACCACTTGAGCCGCACCGGCGCGTGCCACTCCGAGTCCCCGATGTCCCGGAGCAGCGCGTCGAGCCTCGCGGTCTCCGCGTCGTACGGATCGGCCCAGTCGGGCACGGGGATACGGGCGGGTCTGCGGCCCAGGCAGTTCTCCAGCACCCGGAAGCGCAGCAGGGGGTCGAGGTCCAGGTCCCGGTCGGTGTGCAGCAGCCCGACCGCGTCACGCAGCCGCAGGGCCTCCTCCGCGCACGGGGCGCAGTCGCCGAGGTGCTCCTCGACGGTGGCGGTCTCCTCCGCGGAGCACGCGGACAGGGCCCAGGCGCCGAGCAGGGACTTCAGTACGCCGTGCGAGGGGGCGGCGGGGGCTTCGGGAGCGGCGGGTGTGTCACCGGCCGCGGGATCGTCGGCGGTGGACGCCCCGTTCACCGAGCGGTTCCCGGAGTCGTCGACCGCGCCGTTCGCCCCGCTGCCCGCCGCGCTGCGGGTCGTGCCGGACCCGGCCGCCGGGCAGGGGCCGTCCATGGCGTCCGAGGGTCCGCCGCCGGGAGCCGACTCCGGAGGAACGGGCGGTGCCGGCCGGTACGCGTCCGGACGGAGGTCGTCCGCCGCGGCGCGAGGGGACGGGATGCGCGGCACGCCCCGCACTTCTTCCCCGTCGCCACCGCTGTCCGGGGGGCCGTTCACAGCGCTCGTCCGTACCCGGGCGGTGACGAGCCCTCGAGTGAGCGGGTGTGCGCCGTCGCCAGCAGTTGCAGGCCCAGCCTCAGCCGCCGACGGGCCTCGTCCTCCGTGACGCCGAGGTCGGCGGCGGTCTGTCGGTAGTCCCTGCGCTGGAAGTACGCCAGCTCCAGCGCGGCGCGCAGCGGGGCGGGCATGGACGTCACGATGTAGTCGGCCCTGGCCGCGACGGCGGCCCTGCGCACCTTCTGCTCCAGTTCCTCCGCCGTGCCCCCGCCGCCCTCGGCGAGCGCCGCCGCCTCGCTCTGCCGCAGCCGGTGCACGGCCTGGCTGTTGGTGAGTCGCGCGACCCAGGAGCGCATGGAGCCCTGCTTGGGGTCGTAGGCGTCCGGATTTTCCCATATGTACCCGAAGACTTCGCGGGTGACCTGGTCGGCGGCCTCCTCGTCGTCGAGTACGCGATGGGCCTGGCTGTGCACGAGCGCGGCGAACTTGTCGTACAGCTCACCGAGCGCCGCGGCCTCGCCGCGGGCCAGTCGCTGCTGCATCCTGCGGTCCCAGCGCGGTGGTGCGTCCTTCGCCATACCGCCCCCAAGCTCTGCGCTCGCTCCGTGCCTGCCTCTGCCCTCGTGACTGTTGCTCCCTCGAATGTAGTGCGCCGGACGAAATACGCACGTGCCTTTGCGTCAAGTACGGTCCTGCCGGCGTCCGGGATGGTAGGGCCGCGTCCGGGGAAGAACCCCCTGGGGGCGAGTGGGAACGCGCTCCGTGACGAATGTCGCGTTTCAGCGACGGACGGTCGGGCAGCGGCAGTGGAAGGACAGCTTCCGGTCCTCTGTGACCGGCCTGAGGAGGGGTCCAACGTGGTGATGCTCAAGGTGGCCGAGTCCCGGCAGGGCGCGTGGACCGTGCTGCACGTACGCGGGGAGCTCGATCTCGTGTCCTCGCCGGTCGTGCGCCAGCGGGTCCACGACGCTGTCGCCGCCGGCCACCACGACGTCGTGCTGGACCTCTCCGAGGTGTTCTTCTGTGATTCCAGCGGCGTCGGCGTGCTGATCGCCGCGCGGCGGCTGATGCGTTCGTGCCGGGGCCGGCTGCGGCTGATCCTTCCGGCGCGCGGCGCGGAGGACGGGTCGCACGTCAACCGGGTGCTGGGGGCCCTGGGTGTGCGCCGTCTCTTCGAGGTCTACGCGGACACCGGCTCGGCGACGGACGACGGGGCGCAGCCGCTGACCGCGTGACACCGGCCGGGCCCGCGACGAAGCCCACGAACTACCGTCGGCCGTAAGCCCGCACGCGCGCCCCGTGCCCCGCACGCGCGCCCCTGTACGCCCCGTCGCACACCCGTCACCTGCGCTTTGCCGAGCTGTTGCCGCCGTGCAATTGGCCGGGTGCGTACACACCTCCGCCTCCGGGGCTTTACGCTCCCCGCATGGACAGCGCAGAGTACGAGCGGAAGATCGCTTCCCGCTTCGCCGCTTTCGATCAGGACGGCAACGGCTACATCGACCGCGAGGACTTCAGTTCGGCCGCGGCCAAGCTGCTTGCCGAGTTCTCCGTCACCGCCCGGTCCGACAAGGGACAGGGCCTTTACAGCGGCGCGGAGGCGTTCTGGCAGGGTATGGCCGGGATCGCCGACGTGGACGGCGACCAGCGGGTGACCCGCCAGGAGTTCGTGACGAGCGCGGTCAAGAGACTGCGCGACAACCCGAAACGCTTCGGCGAGATCGCCCGCCCGTTCGTGCACGCCGTGATCAGGGTCGCCGACGAGGACGGCCGCGGCGTCACGCCCGCGGCCGTGGAACGCGTGCTCGGCGCGCTCGGCGTCGACGCGGGCGTCGCGGCGGCGGCCGGGGCGGCGCTGGACACGGACGGGGACGGCCGGATCACCGAGGACGACGTACTGACCGCGTTCGCCGCGTATTACGTCACACCCGAGCCCAACTGACGTTCCGGGGCGGCCGCGTCATCTGTACGCGGCTGCCCCGCGTGG
Organism: Streptomyces sp. WAC00040; assembly: GCF_056835925.1. Taxonomy (NCBI): domain Bacteria; kingdom Bacillati; phylum Actinomycetota; class Actinomycetes; order Kitasatosporales; family Streptomycetaceae; genus Streptomyces; species Streptomyces sp. WAC00040. The sequence continues at coordinate 1,201,700 of NZ_JAKQZE010000001.1, read as the reverse complement.
CCTCCCGGGCTGCGCCCCGGACCCCTTACCGCGCTCCGCGCGGTGGCCTCGATCGCCGGCCTGGCCGGATGTGCGGGCGCGACTCGCGCATGCCCGGACCTGGCGGGTTGGGAAAATGGTCATGCGTACCGTTCGCGCAGTTTGTACTTGAGTACCTTCCTCAACGCCTCGTTGCGAGGAAGGGCGTCCACCACCTCGAGCTGTTCCGGGAGTTTGTGGAGTGCGACGCCCGTGCCGCGGAGGAAGGCGGTGATGTCCTCCAGTACGGGATCCGCCACGCCCGGCGTCCGCTCCACGACCGCGCACACCCGCTCGCCGCGCTCCTCGTCCGGCAGGCCGACGACGGCCACGTCGCCGACCGCGGGGTGGCCGTGCAGCAGGTCCTCGATCTCCTTCGCCGAGATGTTCTCGCCCTTGCGGATGATGACGTCCTTGGCCCGCCCCGTGAGCACGAGGTGCCCCTTGTCGGTGAGCAGGCCGAGGTCGCCGGTGATCAGGAAGCCCTCGGCGTCGAAGGCCGCCGCCGTCGCGACGGGGTCGAGGTAGCCCTGGCAGACGGCCTCGCCGCGCAGCCTCACCTCGCCGTCGACGATCCGTATCTCCATCCCGGCGGGCGGTCTGCCCTCGGTCCGGACGAGGTCGTCCTCGCTGTCGTCGGGCGAGCCCATGGTGATCATCGGCACCTCGGTCATGCCGTAGCCGTGGGTGAGCACGCAGCCCATCTCGCGGACGACGGCGCGGTGCAGTTCCGGCGGCTTGGGCGCGCCGCCGCCCGCGAGCAGCCGCAGGGTGGGGATCAGCTTCCGGCCGGGCTGCTTGCGCTGTTCGGCGAGGAACATCGCGTAGAAGGCCGTGGAGCCGCCGGCGACGGTGACGCGGTGCCTGCGGTACTCGTCGAGCGCGTCGGGGAGCGCGAACTTCTCGAAGAGCACCGCGGGGAACCCGTACAGCAGGAGCATGACCAGGTAGTCCGGGCCGCCGATGTGGGCGAACGGGAAGGCGATCGAGCCGATGTCGTCCTCGGACAGGCGCAGCGCGTGCGCCAGGCACGAGCCGCCCGCGATCAGCGAACGGTCGGTGTGCAGCACGCCCTTGGGGTCCGAGGTGGTGCCGGAGGTCCAGTAGATCCAGCGCACGTCGGTGCCGGAGGCGGGTGGCGCGGGCAGCACGGACGGATCGCCGTCGGGCAGTGACGCGTACGCCTCGAAGACACCGCGGGCGCCGGCCCGCCGGGCCATGGCCGTGAAGTCGAAGCCGCGCCATTCGCCCGGCACGGCGAAGTACGCGGCGTGCGACTCGCGGAGCGCGAAGCCGACCTCCCGGTCCCGGTAGAAGGGGATGACGGGCGACTGGACCGCGCCGAGGCGCGCGAGCGCCACGGTCAGCAGCACCGTCTCGATCCGGGTGGGCAGCTGCCAGGCGACGACGGTGCCCGGGCGGACGCCCCGCGCGTACAGTCCGGCGGCGGTCCGCTCCGCGCCGTCGCGGAGTTCGCCGAAGGTGAGGACGCGGTCGTCCTGGAGCAGTACGGGGCGGTGCGGGGTGAGGGCGGCCCGGCGTGCGACGAGTTCCCAGAGGGTGCGGGCCGATCCCAGTGTGTGAGCGGTCTCTTCCATGCCCGGACACCTCCGCTGGAAATGATCTGACGATGCGTCAGATCGTAGGGTCGCGCGCCTTGTCGGTCCAGGGGTGCGGAGCTAGCCTGAGCACCGGAACTGACGCAGCGTCAGTAGCGGAGGAAGGTCCCGATGGAACAGGAACTGCCCCGTATCGTCAGCGTCGACGACCATGTCATCGAACCGGCGCACCTCTTCGAGACCTGGCTCCCCGCCAAGTACCGCGAGCGCGGGCCCAAGCCGCTGACCGCCGGGATCGGCGAGCTCGCCTACGTCGGCGGCAAGTACCGGATCACGATGGACCCGGACGGACCGCCCACCGACTGGTGGATCTACGAGGACCTGAAGTTCCCGTACAAGCGCAACATCGCAGCCGTCGGCTTCGACCGCGACGAGATGACCCTCGAGGGCATCACCCGGGCGGAGATGCGGCCCGGCTGCTGGGATCCCGCCGAGCGCCTCAAGGACATGGACCTCAACCACGTCGAGGTCTCGCTCTGCTTCCCGACCTTCCCCCGCTTCTGCGGACAGACCTTCGCGGAGGCCCACGACAAGGAGGTCGCGCTCGCCTGCGTCCGCGCCTACAACGACTGGATGGTCGAGGAGTGGTGCGGCGACAGCGGCGGCCGGCTCGTCCCGCTGTGCATCGTCCCGCTGTGGGACATCGGCCTGGCCGTCGCCGAGATCCGCAGGAACGCGGCGCGCGGCGTGCGCGCCGTCACCTTCTCCGAGATCCCCACGTACCTCGGGCTGCCGTCGATCCACTCGGGCTACTGGGACCCGTTCTTCGCCGTGTGCCAGGACACCGGCACCGTCGTCAACATGCACATCGGCTCGTCGTCCCAGATGCCCGCCGCCTCTCCGGACGCGCCGCCCGCCGTGCAGGCCGCACTCTCCTTCAACAACGCCATGGCCTCGATGACCGACTTCCTCTTCAGCGGCGTCCTCGTGCGCTTCCCGCGGCTCAAGCTCGCCTACAGCGAGGGGCAGATGGGATGGATCCCGTACGCCCTGGAACGCGCCGACGACGTGTGGGAGGAGCACCGGGCCTGGGGCGGTGTGCGCGACCTGGTCCCCGAACCGCCCTCCACGTACTACTACCGGCAGATCTTCTGCTGCTTCTTCCGCGACAAGCACGGCGTCGCCTCCCTCGACACCGTGGGCCGCGACAACGCCACCTTCGAGACCGACTACCCGCACGTCGACTCGACCTTCCCGCACACCAAGCAGGTCGCCCTCGACCATGTGAAGGACCTGGACGACGAGACCGTGTACAAGCTGATGCGCGGCAACGCCATCCGCATGCTCGGCCTGGACCTGGACACGTAGTGGACCTGGCGTACACCGCCGCGGAGGAGGAGTTCCGTGCCCGGCTGCGCCACTGGCTGGCCGACGCGCTGCCCACGCTGCCTCCACCGCCGCCGGCCGGCGACTGGCCGGCCCGGCGCGCCTATGACTGCGCCTGGCAGCGGAGGCTGTACGACGCCGGCTACGGGAACGTGCACTGGGACGCCTCCCCGACCCTCCGGTTGATCTTCCTCGAGGAGACGGAGCTCGCCGGAGCACCCTACGTAGGCGCCAACTTCGTCGGACTGCTGCACGCCGGGCCGACCATCGCCGCGGAGGGCACCCCCGAGCAGCGGGAACGCTGGCTCGGACCCATCCTGCGCGGTGAGGCGATCTGGTGCCAGGGATTCAGCGAACCGGACGCGGGGAGCGACCTAGCCTCCCTGCGCACCAAGGCCGTCCGCGACGGCGACGCCTACGTCGTCACCGGTCAGAAGATCTGGACCTCGCACGCGGAAGTGGCCGACTGGTGCGAACTGCTCGTACGCACCGACCCCGGCGCACCCCGGCACCGCGGCATCACCTGGCTCGCGATGCGGATGGACGCGCCCGGTGTCACCGTACGGCCGCTGCGCACACTGGCCGGGTCCGCCGAGTTCGCCGAGGTGTTCCTCGACGAGGTCCGCGTGCCCGCCGCCGACCGCGTGGGGGCGGAGAACGACGGCTGGCGCGTCACCATGGTCACGCTCTCCTTCGAGCGCGGCACCGCCTTCGCCGGCGAGGTCGTCGCCTGCCGCCGCACCCTCGGCGAGGTGGCCGCGCGGGCATGTGCGAACGGCTGCTGGGACGATCCGGTGCTGCGCCGCAGACTGGGCAGGCTGCACGCCGAGTTCACGGCGCTGTGGCGGCTCGTGCAGTGGAACGTCAGCGAGGCCGCCGCCACCGGCGGCGTGCCCGGAACCGGCGGCTCCGTCTTCAAGCTCCGCTACTCCCACGCACGCCAGGAGCTGTACGAGGCCGCCGCGGAGGTCCTCGGCCCCGGCGCTCTCGACCTGTCGCTGCCCTGGACGCGGGAGCGGCTCTCGTCCCTCTCGTACACCATCGCCGCCGGCACCTCCCAGATCCAGCGGAACATCCTCGCCGAGCGCGTACTCGGCCTGCCGAAGGGGCGCTGATGGACTTCCGGCTCAGCGACGACCAGCGGGCGCTGCGCAGCGGCGTACGGGACCTGCTCGCCGGCCGCTTCGGGCGCGAGGCACTGCGGGCCGCCGTGGACCGCGAGGGCAGGCTCGACCGGAAGCTCTGGCGCGAACTGGGCGACGCGGGGTTCTTCGCGCTGCGGCTGCCGGAGAACGCCGGCGGCGTCGGTGCGGGTCTCCCGGAGGCGGTGCTCATCTTCGAGGAGGCGGGCCGGGCGCTGCTGCCGGGACCGCTGGTGGCGACGCATCTGGCGGCGGGCCACGTGCCGGGAGCGGCCGACGGCACGGTGGTCGTCACCTCCACGTCCGAACTCCTCTGCCTTGTGCGGCACTTCGAGGAGGCCGACACCGTCGTCGCGTTCACGCCCGACGGCGTGCCGCGCGCCGTGGACGCCTCGGCAGCGGTCGCCGTGCGATCGCTGGACCCGCTCACACCCCTGCACCGCCTTCCGCACCCCCGCCCGCCCCGGGCGCCCGGCCCGGGGCCGGGCGCCGCCGTCCTTCTCACGGCCGCGGAGCAGTTGGGCAGCGCCGCCCGCAGCACCGAGGAGGCGGTGCGCCACGCGAAGGGTCGGGTGCAGTTCGGGCAGCCGGTCGGCGGCTTCCAGGCCGTGGGGCACCTGTGCGCGGAGATGCTCGTGCGCACGGAGGTCGCGCGGGCGGCCGTCTACGCGGCGGCCGTCAGCGGGGACCCGGCGGAGATCGCCGGCGCAAAACTGCTCGCCGACGAAGCGGCGGTGCGCGGCGCCAAGGACTGCCTCCAGGTGTTCGGCGGCATGGGCTTCACCTGGGAGTCGGACGTGCACCTCCACCTCAAACGCGCCCTGCTGCGGGCCCGGATGTGGTTGACGACGGCCCGGGCGGAGGAGATCCAGGCGCAGGCTTTGGCCTCGGCACTTTGAACCGTCACCGTGCGTCGATATCGGGTTGTGTCCTTCGGAGGACTCGTCACTGGGTGGAGTCGGGGCGCCACTCCGGTACTCTCCGTGGGATGAGAGTCGCTGCGATGACGGGGTCTCACGGTGTCGCCGGTCAGGCGGTCCCGAGCCCGTCGGTGCGCACTGTTCGGGGCGATCTCTCGCAGTCGTCGGGCCGCAGGTGGGGGCCCCTCCGGCGGTCGGCAGGCGGTAGGCGGGCCGGGTTGCGAAAGCGTTCTGCGGCCTTGTGTTCGACTCCCAGGGACGCGGGTCGCACAGTATGCACCATGCGTACTCCTTCACGCTGGAATATGCCCGAAGCGCTTGTTGCGGTGACTGACAGTCAATCATGCTGTGCTGTAAGGGAATCACATTCCGTTATGGCTGTGAGGCGCGAGGCTATGTGTCCGCCGGTTCGGGTGGTGTGAGCGGTGCAGGTGCTTCAGGTGCAGTTGGAGATCGGATCCGACCCTTCGGAGGTGGGGCGGGCCCGAAGATGGGCCCGTTCGCGGCTCCTCAAGTCCGGCATGGGTGACGACGAGCCGCTGGCGGAGACGTTGATCCTGCTGATCTCGGAGCTCGTCACCAACGCCGTGGTGCACACCGGGTGTCCGGCCGTGCTGCGGATGCTGTTCGGCGCGGGTACCGCGGAGGCGGGGACGGTCCGGGTCGAGGTCGCCGACGTCAGTGCCTGCCCGCCGAGACCTCGGCACGCGAAGGGCGAGGACACCGGCGGACGGGGCCTGGAGCTCGTCGACGGCCTCGCGGACCGCTGGGGCTGGCAGCGGGAGGGCGCGGGCAAGTCCATCTGGTGCGAGGTGGACCGCGACCTGCCGGCGGACGCCGCACGGCTGGCCGGCCCGCCGGTCGCCGCGCGCGGAGCCTGACCGCCGCCTGCGGGCTCCGGGCGGAGCCTTCGCCCGCGCGTACCGGCGTGCGGCGTCCGATCCCCGCCGCCGGGTGCGGGAGTGGCGTCAGAGTACGGCCACCGGTGCGACCGGCGTGCCGGTCCCGCCGACGAAGGGCTCCGCCATCGCCGACAGCAGGAACGCGTACCGCCGTTCTTGTGCACAGGCTGTGGACAGTTCCTCCAGATTCCAGTTCTGGCCCTGCATCATGCCCATCTCCACCAGGTCGAGTGCGTGCACCGCGAGCCACAGGTTCTCGATCTCCGGCGGGAAGATCTCGAAGGTGAGGGTGTCGTTCGCGACGGCGGCGACGTCACGGGCGTGGAACCACTCGGGGGTGCGCACCGACAGGCCGGGCGAAGGGAACGCGTAACCGTGCCGGTCGCCCTCCAGGCACAGCCGCACCTGCCCCGTCCGTACGAGGACGATGTCGCCGGCGCGGACGGTGACCCGGCCGTACTCCGCGGCCTCCTCCAGGTCCTCCGGCGTGACGGCATGGTCGACTGCCAGCCGGTCCAGCCCCTTCGCCCGTGCCACGTCCAGCAGTACGCCCCGTGAGACCACGGGCGTGGCCTTGTCGATGCCGCTGAAGCGGGCCCGGTCGTGCGGCGTGATCGTGTCGGCCGGGCGGCCGTTGTAGATGCGGCCCGAGTGCGAGGCATGGGTCAGGCCGTCCCAGTGGGTGGCCGCCTGGAGCCCCATCGTCACGGTGTCGTCGCTGGTGGCGATCGTCCCGGGCCCGAAGAGCTCCTGGTTGATCTGGACCATCGTGTGCAGCGGGTTGACCCGGCCCGGGATGACGCCGGTCTGCACACCGTCCTGCCGGAGGGGAAGAGCGAGCGGCACGCGCCGACCGCTGCGCACCGTGGCGGCGGCGTTCCTGACCACCTCGCCGGTGATCAGGTTCAGGGTGCCGATCTCGTCGTCCGCGCCCCAGCGCCCCCAGTTGTTGACGCGTTTCGCGATGTCGTGGAACGCGGCCGGCAATGACATCTGGCCTCCCGGGGCTTGTGCTCGTGCGGCGGACTGGGCCTAGAATCTAACGGTCCGTCAGAAACTGCGGGAAGGGGCCGGTCGTGGGGAACTTCTTGGCAGGCAGGGCCGTCGCCGTGACCGGGGCGGGCCGTGGCATCGGGCGCGCGGTGGCCATCGCCTGCGCGGCCGAGGGGGCGAAGGTCGTCGTCAACGACCACGGCGTCTCGATCGACGGCTCCTCGCCCACGTCGGCCGTGGCCGACGGTGTCGTGAAGGAGATCGAGGCCGCCGGCGGCACGGCCGTTGCCGTGGCCGACGACATCGCGACGATGGCGGGCGGGGCGCGGGTCGTGGACGTGGCGCTCGCCGAGTACGGACGGCTCGACGGCGTCGTCTGCGTCGCGGGCATCCTGCGCGAACGAATGCTGTTCAACATGTCGGAGGACGAGTGGGACCCGGTCCTCGCCACCCACCTCAAAGGCACCTTCACGGTCTTCCGCGCCGCGTCGGCGGTGATGCGGGCCCAGAGGTCCGGCACCCTGATCGGATTCACCAGCGGCAGCCACCAGGGCAGCGTGTCGCAGGCCAACTACTCCGCCGCCAAGGGCGGCGTCATCTCACTGGTCCGCAGTGCGGCGCTCGGCCTCCACAAGTACGGGGTCACGGCCAACGCGGTGGCCCCGGTGGCCCGTACCCGCATGTCGGCGAACGTCCCCATGGAACTCAAGGAGATCGGCGACCCCGAGGACGTCGCCGCCCTCGTCGTCTACCTGCTCTCCGAGCGGGCCCGCGCCGAGCGGATCACCGGGCAGGTCTACACGATCGCCGGCCCCAAGATCGCGGTCTGGGCGCAGCCGAGGGAGCTGCGGGCCGCCTACGGGGAAGGGCCCTGGACCCCCGACCGGATCGCCGACTTCCTCCCCGGCACGGTCGGCACCGACCCGATGCCGCTGCTTGAGCGGATGGACGCGCCCCGTGGGAGCGCCCCCGCCCGCGCCGACACCGTCCCCACGGACACCGTCCCCGCCGACACCGTCCGGCGCCTCGGCGCACGGCCCCAGGACTGAGCCGCCGCCGTGGAACTCACCACCTTCCGGGCCGGCACGATCCACGGCGGCTCGGACGAGAGCCGGTGGGACACCGTCGCCGAGCGGGTGCTCGGCCTGCCGAAGGAGCCGTGATGAGAGGTGTCGTGTTCGACGGTGAACAGGCCGAGGTCGTCACGGACCTGGTCGTACGGGACCCGGGGCCGGGTGAGGTCGCCGTCGACATCACGGCAGCCGGGCTCTGCCACAGCGACCTGTCGGTGATCGACGGGACGATCCCCTTCCCCGTGCCGGTGGTGCTCGGCCACGAAGGCGCCGGCGTCGTCGCGGCGGTCGGCCACGGGGTCGGCCATGTGGCCCCCGGCGACCATGTCGCGCTGTCCACCCTCGCCAACTGCGGCGCCTGCGCCGACTGCGACCGCGGGCGCCCCACCATGTGCCGCCGGGCGATCGGCCGTCCCGGCCGTCCCTTCTCACGGGCCGGCACGCCGCTGTTCCAGTTCGCCTCCAACTCCGCTTTCGCGGAGCGCACGGTCGTCAAGGCCGTGCAGGCCGTGAGGATACCCGCGGACATCCCCCTCACCTCGGCCGCGCTCATCGGCTGCGGCGTCCTGACCGGTGTCGGGGCCGTGCTCAACCGGGCCGAGGTGCAGCGCGGTGACACCGTCGTCGTCATCGGCACCGGCGGCATCGGGCTCAACGTCCTGCAGGGCGCCAGGATCGCCGGTGCCTCCGCGATCCTCGCCGTCGACACCAATCCGGCGAAGGAGGCCGTGGCACGGCAGTTCGGTGCGACGCACTTCCTCGGGTCGGCCGACGGCGTGCGCGACATCCTGCCGACCGGCGCGGACCATGTCTTCGAGTGCGTCGGCAGCGCCGCGCTCGTGCGGCGGGCCATCGAACTGCTCGACCGGCGCGGCCAGGCGATCCTGCTCGGGATGCCCGCCCCGACGGCAGAGGCGTCCTTCCTGCCTGCGTCGATGTTCCTGGACAAGTCCGTGCTCGGCTGCCGTTACGGCTCCTCCCGTCCGCAGCACGACATCGCGCTCTACGCCGGTCTGTACCGCCGGGGCGACCTGCTGCTCGACGAACTGGTCACCGCCACCTACCCCGTCGAGGACTTCGCCAAGGCGGCGGAGGACGCGAGGCAGGGCTGCGTGGCGCGCGGTGTGTTGACGTTCTGAGTCCCCGAGGGACGGGGCCCAGGACTTGCAGCGAAGCACGATCAGTGGCCCGACGCAGGGTCCGCGCCCTCGGTATCCGCCGCCCGGCGCGGTCATCATCGACTGACGCGGCACTGAGGGGTGGCCACGGCCGGGCGCCGACCATAGGCTCACAGGACCGGGGCCGCGCGGCCCCGCAGGTCCCGGGGCCGTGGCAGAGCGGCCCATTGCGATCGGCGTGGGGGAGGCCCTTCCCACGCCGACTGACGGGGTGAGGGGCGGGCCTGCCCCTCCCTGTCCGCGGGTTCGAATCCCGTCGGCCCCGCGACCGCCCGGCCTGGGGCCCGCGCCCTTGTGCGTCCGGCTCCGCTTCGGGTCAGGCGCTGCCCGCGCTCGCGCGGAAGGTGCGCCGGTACACCGTGGGCGGGACGCCGAGCGCCGCCTGGAGATGCTGCCGCATCGACTGGGCCGTGCCGAAACCCGCGTCCCGCGCCACCTGGTCCACCGACAGGTCCGTGGACTCCAGCAGATGCCGGGCCCGTTCCACCCGTTGCTGGGTGAGCCACTGTCCCGGGCTGATGCCGACCTCCTCGCGGAAGCGGCGGGTGAAGGTCCGCACGGACATCGATTCCTGGTCGGCCAGGTCCCGCAGCCGCAGCGGCTCGTGCAGCCGGTCCAGCGCCCAGGCGCGGGCGGCCGTGGTGGTCGCCAACTGCGGTTCCGGCACCGGCCGGTGGATGTACTGGGCCTGGCCGCCGTCGCGGTGCGGCGGTACGACGGTCCGGCGCGCCACCTCGTTGGCGACGGCGGCGCCGTGGTCGCGGCGCACGATGTGCAGGCAGAGGTCGAGCCCGGCCGCGACCCCTGCCGATGTGAGCACGTCGCCGTCGTCGATGAACAGGACGTCCGCGTCGACCTTGACGGACGGGAACATCCGCTGGAAGTGCTCGGCAGCGGACCAGTGCGTGGTGGCGGGGCGGCCGTCGAGATATCCGGCGGCGGCGAGCACGTATCCGCCGGTGCAGATGGACACCATGCGGGTGCCGGGCCGGATGTGCGCCAGGGCGTCGGCCAGATCGTCAGGGAGCCGGCCCTCGTCGTAGACGGGCCCCAGCTCGTACGACGCGGGGACGACGACCGTGTCCGCGGTGGCCAGGGCCTTTGGCCCGTGCTCGACGTGCACGGCGAAGTCGGCGTCGGTCATGACCGGTCCCGGCCTGATGCCGCAGGTGAGGATCTCGTAGACGGCGTTGCCCGCGGCGTCCTTGGCGCGGCCGAAGATGCGGTGCGGGATGCCGAGCTCGAAGGGGAGCAGCCCGTGCAGCGCCAGGACCACGATCCGGTGCCTTCTCGCAGCAGTCATGGCCCGATCCTATCGAATGCTGTCCTTCGGGCCACTCGTTGTGCGCGGCTCCGAACCGGAAGCTGAGTGACGTGACCCAGACAACCGCGCCCAGCTCCGGCTCCCAGCAGCCTCTTCGCCGCCCGCCCCGTATCCATCGCGCCTGGTTCGTCGCGGCTGTCACCTTCGTGACGATCATCGGCGCGGCGGCCTTCGCGTCCCTGCCGGGTCTGCTGATCGAGCCGCTGCACGCGGACTTCGGCTGGTCGCGCGGCACGATCGGCTTCGCCGTCTCGGTGAACCTGGCCCTGTACGGGCTGACCGCGCCGTTCGCCGCCGCCCTGATGGACCGGTTCGGCATCCGCCGGGTCGTAGCCGTCGCGCTCACCGTGATAGCGATCGGGTCGGCGCTGACGGTGACGATGACCGCGGCCTGGCAACTGGTCATGTACTGGGGTGTCCTCGTCGGTCTCGGCTCCGGCTCCATGGCGCTCGCCTTCGCCGCGACGGTCACCAACCGGTGGTTCGTGCAGCGCCGTGGCCTGGTCACCGGCATCCTCACCGCGGCGGGCGCGTCCGGGCAGCTCGTCTTCCTGCCGCTGCTGTCGTGGCTGGTGGAGAACCACGACTGGGAGCCCGCATCGATCACCGTCGCGCTCTCCGCGCTGGCCGTCGTCCCCTTCGTCTGGCTTCTGCTGCGTGACCACCCGGCCGACGTGGGCCTCGCCGCGTACGGTGCCGAGGGCTTCACACCCAAGCCGGAGCCGGTGCCCGGCGCGGCGCGCAGGGCACTCGCCGTCCTCTTCCGCGCCGTCCGGACCGGCCCGTTCTGGCTGCTGGCCGGCACCTTCGCGATCTGTGGGGCCTCGACGAACGGCCTGGTCAAGACGCACTTCGTGCCGGCGGCGCACGACCACGGAATGCCGATCACGGCTGCCGCGTCGCTTCTCGCCGTGATCGGTGTCTTCGACGTCGTCGGCACGATCGCGTCAGGCTGGTTCACCGACCGCTTCGACCCGCGCCGCCTCCTCGCCGTGTACTACGCGCTGCGTGGCGTCTCGCTCCTGTTCCTGCCGATACTGCTCGGGCCGTCCGTCGAGCCGCCGATGGTCTTCTTCATCGTCTTCTACGGGCTCGACTGGGTCGCCACCGTCCCGCCGACGATCGCCCTGTGCCGCGAGCACTACGGCGACGACAGCGCGATCGTCTTCGGCTGGGTGCTGGCCTCCCATCAGGTCGGCGCGGCCGTCGTCGCCTTCGCGGGCGGCGTCGCCCGCGACGTGTTCGGCGATTACGACGTGGTCTGGTACGCCTCCGGCGCCCTGTGCGCGGCAGCGGCCCTGATGGCCCTCGTCATCCGTCGCAGGCCCCTGGCGAAGGTCCCGGTCGCCACGGTCTAGCGGCGGCGGATCTCGACCATGAAGCAGCCGAACTCCACGGCGCGTACGTGCACCAGGGCCACCGCGGGGTCGGCGAAGACGTCCCGCAGGACGCCGTCGACCTCGGCGGCGCGCTCGTGGGGGATCTCGATCAACGTGCCGCCGAGGATGCGCCCGCCGGTGTCGTAGGCGCGCAGCACTCTTCGCGCGCCGTGGAGCCCGACGGGACAGCCGGGCCCGGACGTCTGCCCGGCGCACTCCTCCGCGTGGACGAAGACGGGCCCGCACTCGTCGTAGGGCCCCGGCTCGGCGCCGGCCTCGGCGGCCCAGCGGCGCAGCGGCGCGTACGAGACGAGAACGATGCGCTCGTCGGCCTCGCTGTGCCGCAGGCAGCAGCGCAGCGGGGCGCCGCCCTCCGGATCGACGGCGGGCGGCGGGACGAGTCCCGCGTCGTCGCGTTCCCGCAGCTGCTTCAGGACGGTGGGACCGATGGCGAGGGTTTCACACGGCGTCGTGGTCATGCGATCAGCATCCGCGGCGGGGCACGGCACGTGCCGGCGGCTATCGGACGTCGAACCGCCCGAAGCGCCCGCGGTGGAACAGCAGCGGCGCTCGGTCCTCGTCGGCGTCCAGCGCCGCCACGCGGCCGACCACGAGGAGGTGGTCGCCGCCGGTGTGCACGGCCTGGACCTCGCAGTCGATCCAGGCGGGCACACCGTCCAGCAGCGGCGCGCCGGTGACGGGCGCCGGCCGGTACGCGACCCCCGCGAACTTGTCTGCCCCGCTCACGGCGAAGCCCCGGCACAGCGCGCCCTGGTCCTCGCCGAGGATGTTGACGCAGAAGCCTCCGGCGCGGGCGATCCGCGGCCAGGTCGTGGACGTGCGCCCCACCATGAAGACGACGAGCGGCGGATCGAGCGACAGCGACGCGAACGACTGGCAGGCGAACCCTGCCGGCCCGTCCTGACCGGTCGCCGTCACGACGGTCACCCCGCTGGCGAAGTGCCCCAGCACCCGCCGGAACTCCTCCCTGCCGACGGGCACCCGTTCGTCCTCCCCGACGGCTCGCAGCACGGGCACGGACAGCGCCTCGTACGCCCCGACGGTGGGCGCACCGGCGGAACGGAGGTAGCGAACGGCGGTGGCGGCCATGGCGGCGTGTCCCATCACGCCTCCATTGAAACTGACGGATCGTCAGAAAAGAACCCCCGAGGCGCCGCTACCGCCCCTCGAAACGCGCCGCCCTGCGCTCCACGAAGCTCGTCACACCCTCCTGGGCGTCGCGGGTGGTCATGTTGAGCTCCTGGGACAGGGCCTCCGCGGCGAAGGACGTGGCGCGGTCCGCGTCCAGGGAGGTGTTCACCAGGTGCTTGGTCAGAGCGAGCGCACGGGTCGGGCCGGCGGCCAGGCGGGCTGCCCACTCGCGGGCCGTCCGCTCCAGGTCCGCCGCCGGGACGACCCGGTTGACGAGGCCCATGCGCAGCGCCTCCGGCGCGGGGAGAGCGTCCCCGAAGAACATCAGCTCCTTCGCGCGCTGCGGGCCGATCAGACGCGGCAGCAGATACGCACCGCCGCCGTCCGGCACCAGCCCCCGGCGTACGAACACCTCGATGAAGCGGGCCTCTTCCGCCGCCAGGACCAGGTCGCAGGCGAAGGCCAGATGCGCGCCGATACCGGCCGCCGTGCCGTTGACCGCCGCGAGCACCGGTTTCTCGCAGTCCAGCACCGCCCCGATCAGCCGTTGCGCGCCGAGTCGGATGGTCCGGGCGATGTCCCCCGGGAAGGGTTCACGCGGCGGCGCCCCACGAAGGTCCGCGCCCGCGCAGAAGCCCCGGCCCGTCGCCGTGACGACGACGGCGCGCACCGCCGGGTCGGACGAGGCGGCGGCGAGCAGGTCGATGATCCGTTCCCGCTGCTCCCAGGCGAGGGCGTTCATCACCTCCGGGCGGTCGAGGGTGATCCAGGAGACGCCGTCCGACAAGGCGTGCCGCACGTCAGGGCTCACCGGCACACCGCCAGAGCGTCCAGAGCCACCGCGCCCTGCCCGCGGGGCAGCACCATCAGCGGGTTGACGTCCAGTTCCGCGAGCTGGTCGCCCAGTTCGAGCGCCATTCGCTGCACCCGCAGGATCACCTCGACGAGCGCGTCCACGTCGACCGGCGGGCCGCCCCGTACGCCTTCGAACAGCGCCCGGCCGCGGAGTTCGCCGAGCATGGCCCGCGCCTGGTCCTCGCCGAAGGGCGGGACGCGTACGGCGGTGTCGTGCAGCACTTCGACCAGCACCCCGCCGAGGCCGACGGTCACGGTGGGGCCGAACAGCTCGTCCGGCGAGACCCCGACGACCATCTCGACGCCCCGCTCCACCATCTGGCACACCAGCACGCCGTCGAGGTCCACGCCCTCGTAGCGGGCGATGTCGGTGAGTTCACGGTAGCTGTCGCGCACCTGGCTCGCCGAGGTGAGACCGATCTTGACGAGGCCCAGCTCGGTCTTGTGCGCGAGCTGCGGCGCCGACGCCTTCATCACGACCGGGTAGCCGACCAGGGCCGCCGCCCGTACCGACGCCGCCGCGCTGGTCACCAGCTGTTCGCGGGGCACACGGATCCCGTAGGCCCGCAGCAGCTGCTTCGCCGCGTGCTCGCTGAGCTGCTCGCCGGGCCGCATCAGCGCCTGCGCCTTGCGGTACGACGGGGAGGGGGTGCGTGGCGCCTCGTCGAACGGGGAGCGGTAGCCGGCCGTGAACCGGTGGTGGGACAGATGGGCGCGCACGGCAGTGATGCAGTTGGAGAAGGTGCGGAAGGTGGCGACACGGGAGGAGCCGAGCAGCGTGGTCCGGTACGCCGCCTCCGTGCCGGCCGGTGACCCCCACACCACGCACACCAGCTTGTCGGTGGCCTCCGCAGCGTCCACCAGGTCCTGGGCCAGCCGGTCGCTCATCGGCGGGAAGGGGCCGGTGATCGGGCAGATCAGCACGTCCACGTCCGGGTCCGCGAGGATCGCGTCGATGATCTTGCGGCCGCGGTGGTCGCCCACCGGGTGTCCGCCGTTGTCGATGGGGTTGGAGACGTTCAGGTAGGGCGGTATCCACTGGTGCAGTTCGGCTTGCCGGGCGTCGCTCAGCCGGGGTATCCGCAGTCCCGCGGCGGTCGCCAGGTCCGCGAAGTGCGCGCCGGTGCCGCCGGAGATCGAGTAGACGGCGACACCGTCGCCGACCGGTCGCCGTGCACGCGCCAGCAGCGCCGCGGTGTCCTGGAGTTCGTCGAGGCCGTCGACGCGGATGACGCCGAACTGCCGCATCGCCGCGTCCACCACCTGGTCGCTGCCGGTGAGTTTGCCGGTGTGCGAGGCGGCCGTCCGCGCGCCGGTGCCGGTGCGGCCGACCTTGACGGCGACGACCGGCACCCCGCGCCGGGCCGCCCGGTCGGCGGCGAGCAGGAAGGAGCGCCCGTCCTTCAGTCCCTCGACGTAGCAGGCGATGGAGCCGACCTCCGGGCGTTCGGCGAAGTACGAGATGAAGTCGGCGGTCTCGAGGTCGGCCTCGTTGCCGGTGGGTGCCCAGTGGGACAGCCGTACGCCGAGTTCCTGCATGGTGAACACGGGCCGGCCCTGGTGGCCGGACTGGGTGATGAGCGCGATCGCCGGCCCTTCGAGGTCGTCGCGGAACGTCTCGAAGGCGTTGAGATTGGTGTTGGGGCCGAGCAGCCGTACGCCCGCGCGCTCCACGGCCGCCGCGAGCCGCGCCTGTGCGGCGGCGCCCTGGTCGCCGGTCTCCGCGTACCCGGAGGCGAACGCGACCGCGAAGGGCACCTTGGCCTCGCCGAGTTGCGGGATCAGTGGGAGTGGGTCGCGGACGAGCAGTACGGCGAGATCGACGGGGCCGGGCAGATCGGCGACGGAGGGGACGCAGTCGAGGCCGAAGACGGACGTACGGGTGGGGTGCACGGGGTGCAGGCGGGCGCCCACGCGGGCGGCCCAGTCCACGAGTTGGCGGGTGATGCCGGTGTTGGGCCTGCCCTCGGTGTCCGAGGCCCCGACGACCGCGACGGAGGAGGGGCGGAAGAACCGGTCCAGGTCGGGCACCGGTGCGTACAGGGGCCGGCCGCTCACATCGAGGTCGCCCGCGGACGCGGTGGGTCCGGCGGCTTCGTGGACGGCGTTCGTGGGGCGGTCGCCGCAGGCGACGACGCGCGCGCGAAGGTCGGAGGTGAGGGTGCCGTGAGTTGATCCGAGCATCGCTGGTCTCCGCTCCTGCTCGATGGCCGAACTGCCCGGCCGGTTAACTGACGCCTAGTCAGGTTACCGAACTGACTGGTAGTCAGGAACCGTCGTGCGGCGCTCGAACGCGCGCCGCCGCCGGCCCGTGCGTCATGGTGGGCACGTCGTGCCGCTTCGGGGTGCGCCCGGGGGAGCGGGGCAGGCCGTGGCGCCTGCCCCGACCAGGGCGCCGCGCCTCGATCTCCCTACGGCTGGGGTGCTCCACGGCTGCCAGGCCGTAGGGGGAGGTCGGGGGCGCACGGAGTCAGGTACGGGGTCCGCGGCGCCCGCCACGGTTCGGGCATGCGGCGGCCGCCGTCCTGAGGGGATCGCCCGGCCGGAGTCCGGGCCCGCCGTCGCACGGCCGCGTCGTCCGGGCGGGATCCGCGTCGTGGGCCGGGTCGGGCCGATGGGTCGGCTCCGGCGGCCTCGCTACGCCAGCGCCTTCGCGATCTTGCGGGCGTCGATCGCCATCTCGCGGAGCATGCCGCTGATCGGATTGGTGAAGCCGGTGAAGTACAGGCCCGGCGCCTGCGCCGGGGTACGGCCGCCGTGGACCACGGGCCGGCCGCGCTCGTCGAGCACGCCGAGGTGCCCCACCAGGTCCTCCAGCCCGCGCCGGTAGCCGGTCGCGGCGATCACGGCGTCCGGGGAGATCCGCGTACCGTCGGCCAGCACCGCCTTGCCGTCGTCGAACGACTCGAGGGCCGCGACGGGCTCGACCCTGCCCGTGCGCACGGCGTCGATCAGGCCCACGTCCTGCACGGGAATCGCGCCCTTCTTGACGCGCGAGTACAGGCCCGTGTCCGGGCGCGGCAGCCCTTGCGCGGCGAGGTCGGGTACGGCGATCCTGCTCATGACCTTGCCCGCCCGGTCCACCAGCCGCACCGGGAGCCGGCGGACCAGGATGCCGGTGCGCTGGGCGGGCCAGCCCGCGGTGGAGCGGCGCACGATGTGCGGGACGGTGCGCACGGCCAGCCGTACGCGCGCGGCGCCGCCCTCCACGAGGTCGACGGCGATCTCGGCGCCGGTGTTGCCCACGCCGACGACGAGCACGTCCTTGCCCGTGAAGGGCCCGGGGTTGCGGTACTCGCCGGCGTGCAGCAGTCGGCCCTGGAAGGTGGCGCGGCCCGCCCAGTCGGGCAGGTGCGGGGTGTGGTTGTAGCCGGTCGCCACCACGACCGCCCGCCCGGTCAGTCGGCGGCCGCCGGTGGCGTGCAGCACCCAGTCGTTGCCGGCCGGCTCGATGCGCGACACCTCGACACCGGTGACGATCTCCAGCGCGTGGAACTCCGCGTACTTGTCCAGGTAGCGGACCACGTCGTCACGCGAGACCCAGCGGCCGAACGAGCGGGGCATCGGCAGGCCGGGCAGCGCGGAGAGCCTGCGGGTGGTGTGCAGATGGAGCCGGTCGTAGTGCCGCCGCCAGGACGCGCCGACCGACTCGGACCGCTCGAGCACCACCGCTCGTACGCCCCGCTCCCGCAGTGCGGCAGCGGCGGCGAGACCGCCCGGGCCGCCGCCGACGACATACACCGGGCGGTCGTTCGTCCGGTCGATGCCCGGGTGTCTGTCGGAGTCCTTCTCGTCGGCCATGAGCGTGAGCGTAATGACCCGCCGGTTTGATGGGTCTCAGTCAAGACGGAGTTCGGTTGCGAATCGGTCACGGTCGCGGCCCTCTTGCGCCCGCCGCCGCCTTCCGCTGAACTGACGTACCGTCAGGAGCCAGCGGGAGGGGAGGCAGGAGCATGCGGACGATACTGCTCACCGGTGCCGAATGGACCGCCGTTCTGCGTATCGGCCTCGGCCTGTGGTGGCTGGAGAGCTGGCGCCACAAGGACCGCAAGGGCTGGCTCGAACGCGGTACGGGCATCACCTGGGCGGCCGGCGTCGCCGCGGAGCACCGCTGGCAGGCCGTCCGCACCGGCTTCGACAAGGTGGTTGCGCCCAGGCCCAGGGTGATGGCGTACCTCGTGGTGCACGCGGAACTGGCCCTCGGGCTCGGCCTGGTCAGCGGGTTCCTGACCCCCGTGGCGCTGATCGGCGGGCTGCTGCTCAATCTGCTCTACCTGGTGCTCATGATCCACGACTGGGCGGAGCAGGGGCAGAACGCCATGATGGCCCTGATCTCCCTCGTCGCCCTCTTCGCCATGTCCTGGCAGGTGTGGTCGCTCGACGACGCGATCGGACTCTTCTGATGGCCCAGGACCCGTCCGCGCCCGGCATCGACGACTTCACCCGCCCCTACTGGGACGCGGCCGCCGCCGGCGAACTGCTGATCCGCCGCTGTGCCGACTGCGGGCGGCCGCACCACTATCCGCGGGAGTTCTGCCCGCACTGCTGGAGTGACGACGTCGGCTGGGAGCGGGCCGCCGGCCGCGCCACGCTCTACACATGGTCCGTCGTCCACCGCAACGACCTGCCGCCCTTCAAGGACCGCGTGCCGTACACGGCGGCGCTGGTCGAACTCACGGAGGGCGTGCGGATGATGACCGAGGTCGTGGAGTGCGCGCCGGACCGGCTGGCCGTCGGGATGGAGCTGACGGTCGCCTTCCGTATGGGGGAGAACGGCGTCAGCGTCCCCGTCTTCCGGCCGACCGGACCCCCTCAGGGCCAGAGCAGCTCCCTCTCCCACTCCCCGCCGGCGGTCCGCCGGTAGCGCAGCCTCACATGCCGGCGCCGGTCGTCGCCCTGGAAGAACTCGGCCTCGCGCGGCTGGAGCACATACCGCGTCCACGTCGGCACCGGGGCGTCCGGCTCGGCCCGCGCCTTCTCCCAGGCGGCCTGCGAGGCGCGCGCCAACTCTTCGACGGAGTCCAGCACTTCGCTCTGCCGTCCGGTCAGAGCGGCGGCCAGTGCACCCGTCGAGCGGGCGTGCAGGTCGGCCGCGCTCTCCTCGGCGGAGGCGGGGACGACCCGGCCCCGGACCCTGACCTGGCGGCCTTGCGACGCCCAGTAGAAGACGAGCGACGCCTCCGGCCCGGCCGCCAGCTGCCGGCCCTTCGCGCTGGTGACGTGCGAGGCGAAGTGCCAGCCGTGCTCGTCGGCGTCGTGGAGCATCACGATCCGCGCGTCCGGACGCCCCTGGGCGTCCACCGTCGCCAGGGTCATGGTGTGCGGCTCCGGCTGTCCGGCCGCCACGGCCTCGCCGAACCACCGGTGGAACAGAGGCAGCGGCTCACCGGGCGCACCGGCCGGGTCGAACCCGGGCAGCTCGACGTCCCAGACGCGCTGCGCGTGCAGCAGGGCGCGGAAGGCCGCCTGCGGGTCGCGCTCTTCGTGGTCCATGGAGGCATTCAACCTCCCCGGCCTCCGCCGCGGGGGATCAGCCCCGCCCCAGTACCACCGTCCCCGACGAGCAGAACCAGCCGCCCGTCCCCGACGCCACCGCGAGCGCCGGCAGCCGCCCGCCCGGCCCCCGGACCTGATGGGCACCGGCCTCGCCCCGCAGCTGCCGCACGGCCTCGACCAGGAGGAACAGGCCCCGCATGCCCGGGTGGCAGGCGGAGAGACCGCCTCCGTCGGTGTTGACCGGCAGGTCCCCGTCCCGCAGCAGCCGTCCCTGCTCGACGAAGGCGCCGCCCTCGCCCTTGGCGCAGAAGCCGAGGTCCTCCAGCGTCACCAGGGTCATGTAGGTGAAGGCGTCGTAGATCTCCGCGATGTCGATCTCGGCGGGCCGCACGCCGGCCCGTTCGAAGGCGAGCCGGCCGCTCACCGCGGCGGGGGAGACGGTGAGGTCGTCCCACTCCGACATGGTGGTGTGGGACACGTGCTCACCGGTGCCGAGGATCCACACCGGCTCCTTCGCCGTGTCCGGTACGTACTCCTCAGCGGCGAGCAGCACCGCGCAGCCGCCGTCGCTGCGGATGCAGCAGTGCAGCTTGGTGAACGGGTCGGCGATCACCGGGCCGTCCAGCACGTCGTCGACGGTGATCGGGTCACGGAACATGGCGTCCTCGTTGGCGGCGGCGTTGGCCCGCGCCTGAACGGCCACCTGCGCGAGCTGCTCCAGGGTCGTGCCGTACCGGTGCATGTGGCGGCGCGCCGCCATCGCGTACTTGGCGACGAGGGTGTGCCCGTACGGCACCTCGAACTGGAGCGGGCCCCGGGTGCCGAAGGACAGGTCGGAGGTGCGCCGTCCCGCCTTGATGTCGGCGCGGGCCGTGGACCCGTAGACCAGCAGCACCGCATTGGCGTGGCCGGCGGCGACGGCGTCGGCCGCGTGCGCCGCCATGACCTCCCAGCTCGCCCCGCCGACGGCCGTGGAGTCCACCCAGAGGGGCCGCAGGCCGAGGTACTCGGCGACCTCGGTCGGCGCGAACGTGCCGAGACCGGCCGAGGCGAGACCGTCCACGACGGAGCGGTCGAGGCCGGAGTCGGCGAGCGCCCGGCGTGCCGCCTGGGCGTGCAGCGTGTAGGGGGTGGGGCCGTCGACGCGGCCGCAGTCCGAGAGGGCCATGCCGACGACGGCGACCTTGCGCGGAGTGGAGGGCATGCATCTGACGGTACATCAGATAACGCAGGGCGAGGGAGTGGAAGACGTCTGTGCATCCGCTCCTCGAGCCCCTAACATGACGGCCCGTCAGAATGTCGTGGGCAGGAGCCGCCGATGGATGCCGCCTTCACCACCGAGCAGCACGAGATCCGCCGCACGCTGCGCGAAGCACTGAAGGAGCATGCGGACACCGCTGCTTCCGCCGCGGCCGCCCGCACACCCGACGGGTACGACACCGAGCTGTGGGCCCGCCTCGCGGAACAGCTCGGCCTGCCCGGCCTCATGCTCCCCGCCCGGTACGGCGGCGCGGACCGCACCCTCACCGAACTCGCGCTCGCCTGCGAGGAGAGCGGCCGGGCCCTGCTGCCGTCGCCCCTGCTCGCCACCGCGGGCCTCGCCGCCCCCCTGATCCTGGCTCTCGGCACCCCCGCACAGCGCGCGGAGCTCCTGCCACGCATCGCGGACGCCTCGCTCACCTGCACGCTGGCCGTCCCCGGCAACCTCGTCGAGGCGCTCGCGCTGACCGGCGACAACACAGCCGGAACATGGGCGGGCGGCGGCCGGGCCGGCGGCATCCAGGCCCGGCGGGCCGACGAGGGCTGGACCCTCTACGGAGAGGCCCCGCAGGTGCTCGACGGCCACAGCGCCCGGCTGTTGCTCGTCGCCGCCCACACGGGCGGCTTCCCGCGCAGCCGCCCCCTGCTCTTCCAGGTCGACGCCGACGCGCCCGGCCTGACCCGCACCCGGCTGACGGCCCTCGACGAGACCCGCCCGCAGGCCCGCCTCGAACTCCGCGACAGCCCCGCCCGGCTCCTCGGCGAGGACGGCGCCGACGTGCCCCGCGCTCTGCGCGCCACCGGCTCCGGTGCGGCGGCTCTCCTCGCGGCGGAAGCGGCGGGCGCGGCGGCGGGCGCGCTGTCGAGAACCGTGGAGCACGTCAGGACCCGGCGACAGCCCGGCCGCGTCGCTTCCCGCCAGGTCGTCGAACACCGGCTCGCCGGCCTGTACGCCGACGTCCAGGCGGCCCGCTCCGCCGCGTACTGCGCGGCAGGGGATCCGGCGGCCGCCGCCCTGGCACTCGCCCAGTGCCTCGAGACGCTGCGCACGGTCGCGGGCGAGACGGTCCAGTTGCACGGCGGCACCGGCTTCACCTGGGAGCACGAGGCGCATCTGTACGCCAGACGGGCCGCTGCCGACGAACTGCTCTTCGGCCCTGTGCACCGCCTGCGAGACGCCGCGGCCGAACGCGCCGGGCTGTTCGCGTCCTCCCAGGAGACCGCCGGCCGCCGGTGACGCCTACGTCCGCCGGGGCGGAGGCTCCTCGTCCCCGTAGCGGGGGCCCGCGTCGTACCGGTCCTGGCCCTGATAGGGGCCGGGGCTGTTCGGGTCCGGGCCGTACGGACCCCAGTCGTCCGCCGCTGCCGGGACGTGGCCCCGGGGCTCCTCGTCGTGCGGCTGCGGCTCACGCCTGCGGCGCAGCGCGCGGCGACCGCTCATCAGCGCGGCGGCCAACAGCAGCAGCACGCCTCCGCCGAAGGCGAGCGCCACGCCGAGGCCGAGCCCGTCCCCGTCACCGCCCGCCGTGAGGCTGCCGGCGGCCTGACCCTGCCGGACCATCCACAGCACGGTGAACCCGAGGACGACCACACCGGCCAGCGCCACCAGCAGGCGGGAACGCAGCAGCAGACCGATCAGGGTCAGCAGGGCGGCGAAGGCCATGGGCAGCAGGAGGGACGCGAAGAGCTCGCCCTCGTTCGAGGTGATGCCGGTGAACAGGTCCTGGATGCGGTAGTCGCTCCCGTGACGGCCGTCGTACCAGTCATGGAAGGGGCTCCATACGGCGGCCGTCGCTCCGACGAGAGCGAGGATCGAGCCGATGACGTTGCGGATCATCGCCGGCCTCCTTCCGCCGCCGTAGCCGACGGCGACATGCGGCGGGTACCCGGCGGATCCGTCTTGAACCGGGGTTGCGACGGGGGCGTGCCGCTGCGCGGAGCCGTTTCCCACCCCGCGCCCTCCCGCTGTACCGATGTGCGGCTCCGTCGCGTGGCGGGCAGGTCCCGGACCCGTACCTTCGCGCGGTGGCCTTATCTCCCCTACGGCCTGGAGGCTGTGGGAGGTGCCCGCGGGCGGGCTCACGTTGCCCGGCAACTCAAGCCTCGCCGGCGTTCGAGGCGCGGGGATCCGGTGGGGTCCCCACCCCACCGGGCGCCGGGGGAGGAGCCCCGGTGGTCAGCGCGTCGCCGCGCCCCGGCCCGTCGCCGTGCCCTTCACCGCATCCAGCGCGTACACGCACCGGTCCTTGCTGCACGCGTACACCACACCGTTCCGCGCCACCGGCGACCCCGTGATCTCGCCGCCGGTCGCCAGCTTCCAGCGGAGCTGGCCGCCGCTCGCGTCGAGCGTGTAGAGGACGTGGTCGGCGGAGCCGAAGTGGACGCGGCCGTCCGCGACGACCGGTGTGCCGACGACCTCGCCTCCGGCCGCGAAGCGCCACATCGGGGTGCCGGTCACGGCGTCGAGTGTGTAGAGCGCCGAGCCGCTGCCGACGTGGACGTTGCCGGCCGCGACGAGTACCGGCTCGCTGGACTGGCGGGCCTCCGTCGCGATGCGCCACCGGTCCTTGCCGGTGGTGGCGTCCAGCGCGTAGACCGTGCCGAGGTAGTCGGCGAGGTACACGCCGCCGCCGGTCACGGCGGGACCGGGCGCGAAAGCGGGCGGCGAGAGGAACACCGCGGGTGCCTCGAAGTGCCAGCGCACCAGTCCGGATGTGATGTCGACGGCGAGCACCCGCGTGCCGGCGGAGACGTACACGTAGCCGTCGGGCGCGGGCTGCACCCGTACGGGCACGTTCCCGCACGAGGCGGCGTCCCCGATCGGGTACGACCAGCGTTCGTCGCCGGTGCGGGCCTCGAGGGCGCGCAGCCGTGCGTCCTTCCACACGTAGACCGTGTCGCCGAAGATCGAGGGGCCGGCCTCCGGTGTCTCGAAGTCGCTCTGGGCGCCCGTGATCTCCCACAGCTTCTCGCCGTTGGAGGCCTCCCATGCCTGCACGCCGCCGCCGCGGGTGCCGGTGAGGACGGTGCCGCGGTCGACCTTGAGGGAGTACACCCAGGCGTCGGTCCGGAGCCGCCAGCGTTCGTTGCCGGTGGCGGCGTCGAGCGCGTACAGCGTCGGGCCGTCGGAGGCGTGGATACGGCCGGCGGCGACGGCCATCGCCCAGGCCACGTCCCGTGTCTTGAACTGGCGGCGGCCGGTCCCCACGTCCAGCGCGTGCACCTCGAACGAGGTGACGTACAGCAGGTCGCCGTCGACGACCGGTGTTCCCCACACGTCGTTCGACATGCGGAAACGCCAGGGGCGCCAGTGGGTGGGGCCGGGGTCCGGCGCCTGCGCGGGGGGCGGGACGGGTGACGGCGGCGCGGCCACCGCGCCGCCGTGGGCGTCGGTACCCCCCAGTCCGGCGGGCGGCCGGACCCATCCGGTGGCCGGTCCGGCCTCCGCGACCACGGCGCGGCCGGTGTCGGCGACCCGGGGGCCGGGTCCGATGGGAACGTTGGAGCCGGGCAGCCGTACCGGGCCGCCCAGGGACTGCGGAGCGGCCGCGGCCTGTGGCTGGGGAGGTGCCGGCGGGACGGGCGGCGGGGTGGGGCGCGGGGGCGCCGGGCGCTGGGACGCGGCCGACGGGCGGCCGCCTCCGCGACGCGTCTCGATCATGGCGGTGGCCGAGGTCGGAAGCCACGCGGAGGCGGTGCCGCTGTCGTCGCCGGCGGAGGAGAAGAGGTGGGGCGCGAGCTGCGCCTGAAGGTCCTCGGGTGTGGGCCGCAGCCCGGCCTCCATCTGCATGCACGAGTCGATCAGGGGCCGCAGCTCGTCGGGGAGCCCTTCGAGGTCCGGGCCTTCGCGCAGCAGCATGAAGACGGTCTCCACGGGGTTCGCGCCGTGGAAGGGCGCGTGCCCGGTGGCTGCGAAGACCAGGGTGGAGCCGAGGGAGAAGACATCGCTGGCGCCGGTCACGCTGCGGGAGTCACGGGCCTGCTCGGGCGACATGTACGCGGGCGTGCCGACGGCGACGTTGGTCATCGTCAGCCGGGTGTTCGAGACGCCTGACGCGATACCGAAGTCGATGACGCGCGGCCCGTCCTCCACCACCAGCACGTTGGACGGCTTGAGGTCGCGGTGCACGAGCCCCGCGCCGTGGATGGACTGCAGCGCCTCCGCGATGCCTGCCGCGAGCCATCGGACGGCCTGGGCGGGCAGCGGCCCGCATTCGTTGATGATCTCCTCGAGGGAGGGGGCGGGGACGTACGCGGTGGCCAGCCACGGCACCGCGGCCCGCGGGTCGGCGTCGACCACGGCGGCGGTGTAGAAGCCGCTGACCGCGCGGGCCGCTTCCACCTCCCGCGTGAAGCGGACGCGGAACAGCTGGTCCTCCGCGAGCTCGGTCCGCACGGTCTTGATCGCGACCCGGCGGCCGGACGCCGACCTGGCGAGATAGACCAGTCCCATGCCACCGGCACCGAGCCGGCCCAGCACCTCGAACGGACCGATCCGTCTCGGGTCGTGCTGCGTCAGCTGCTCCATACCTGCGTGCCACCTCCCCGTACGGGCTCCCACGAAATGGAGCCCGTCACTTACAGCCCCGTGCAGGGTCTCACCATCCAGCCCCTCAGCGGTGAGCACCCTGATTCTTCCTGTACGGAGCCACGGTTGCGAACCGGGGGGCGGATCGGGGTGTCTCACCGCGTTTCGGGCACCGCTGTGAGCGCGGTCACCGGCCGGCACTCGGCAGACGCCGGCCGGTGCGGGTGGGTAAAGGGGCACCCCTGGGCGTAGCCCACCGGTCGCCTCAGGCGCTCTTGGCGGCCTCTGGGTCCACCTCGGAGACGTCGCGGTCCGGCGTCCCGCCCGTACCGGACTTCGGCCGTGTCCCGCCGCTCTCGGTCTCCTGCGTCCCGCCGGGCGCGGCCGACCGGTCGGGCTCCGCCAGCACCGCGAAGGTGGCGCCCTGGTTGTCGCCGAAGACGGCGATCCGCCCGTACGGGGTGTCGGAGGGGACGGTGCGGACCCGGCCGCCGAGGCGGACGACGGACTCGGCCGTCGTGTCGCAGTCGGTGACGCAGAAGTAGACGAGGAAGTGGTCGGGCATCTCCGGCGGGAACTCGTCCGTGATCGCGCTGCGTCCGCCGACGGCCGTGTTCTCGCCCGGTTCCGTGCCGGCCGGTGACCACATGCGGAAGCCGGCCATGGTTCCGCTGAGGTCCGTGCCCTGGAAGTGGAACACGGACTCGTAGAAGTCGTCCGCACGCCCGTGGTCCCGGGTGTACACCTCGGTCCAGCAGAACGAGTTCGGTTCGCCCTGCTTCTCGAAGCCCTGCCGGGTGCCCGCCTGCCACAGGCCGAACACCGCGCCGCCGGGGTCCGCCGCCACCGCGGAGATCCCCGCGGAGTCGACGGGCAGCGGGTCGTTGATCAGCCGGCCGCCGTGGTCGGCGATGCGCCGGCCGAGTGCCGCGGCGTCGGGGGTGGCGAAGTAGACGCCCCAGACGGTGGGCATGCGGCCGTCCCGCTTGGGAGTCAGCGCCCCGACCAGCCGTCCGTCGCTGAACGCGTCGGCGTAACGGCCGCGGACGCCGCCGGGGACGTAGCCACCGCCCCGCTCGGTGAAGGTCCAGCCGAAGAGCTCGCCGTAGAAGCGCTTGCCTGCTTCCACATCGGGGAGCGATGCGTCCACCCAGCACGGCGTGCCCTCTGCGAATGCGGCCATGGGCCTGATTCCTTCCCTGGGTGTGGTGCCCGTCACCATCAAGCTAATGGCGCATCACGCGGTGCGCGCGGAATAAATTCGAACGCTTGCTCGACAAAGGTCACCCTGGGAGGGGTGAGCGGTCGAAAGGGGCGCGCTGGGCGCCTTCGGCGGGACCGTTTCCGTCGAGTTGTCCACCGAAGTTGTCCACAGGCTGTTGATAACACTATTGCTGTACGTGGTCGGCACCCCATTTGCAGTCGGCCGAATCGCGCGCCGATCACCCCTCGGTAAGCTGACGGCATGACAGGACAAGTGCGCACCGTCGACGGCCGGGTAGCCGGCCGACGCGGGCAGGCGACGCGGCAGAAACTGCTCGACTGCCTCAGCGAGATGCTCAGCTCGTCGCCGTACCGGGACGTCAAAGTCATCGACGTGGCCCGTAAAGCGGGCACTTCACCGGCGACGTTCTACCAGTACTTCCCCGACGTCGAAGGCGCCGTTCTCGAAATCGCCGAGGAAATGGCCAAGGAGGGCGCCGAGTTGACCGAGTTGGTCTCCGGCCGCTCCTGGGTCGGCAAGGCGGGCTGGCAGGCGGCGGAGGAACTGGTCGAGGGATTCCTCGACTTCTGGCGCCGCAACGACGCCATTCTCCGCGTGGTCGATCTCGGAGCCGCCGAGGGCGACAAGCGGTTCTACAAGATCCGTATGAAGATCCTCACCTCGGTCACCAACTCCCTCTCGGACGCCGTCAAGGAGCTCCAGGGCAAGGGCAAGGTCGACAAGGACGTCAGCCCCGGAGCGATGGCCGGATCGCTGGTGGCGATGCTTGCAGCGGTCGCCTCGCACCAGAAGGGCTTCACGACCTGGGGTGTCAAGCAGGCCGAACTCAAGCCGAATCTCGCCCTGTTGGTGCACCTCGGCATCACGGGCAGGAAGCCGGCGAAGTAACGGCCCACGGAACTGTCCGCCCGGTTCGGGCGCGAGTCCTGTCACGCCGGCGGCGGTCCCCCTGCGGGGGCGACCGCCGTCGGCGTTCTCGTGTCCGGAAGTGCCCCGTGACGCTGCTAGGGTGACGTGCGCTCGTCAACCGGGCCCATTCGCCGACACTTTCAACGGGGGTTGAAACGTGAAGATCCGCCATGTCCGCGCCATTGCCGTCTTCGGGATCGCGCTCGTCGCACTGACCGGGGCCCGCGGCTCCGGCGGTGGTGGCTGTGACAACTCCAGCAGCTCCAGCAGCTCTTCGAGCAGTGGCGGCAGCCACCGCGACGACGACAGCTCGAGCAGCACTGGCGGCGTCTCCGTCCCCGGTGGTTCCAGCGCCGACAAGGCCGCGCGCGACATCACCATCAACGAGTGCAAGTACGACGACGCGACGAAGGCACTCACCGCGAAGATCACCATCAACAACAGCGGCTCGCTGGACTACGACTACGACGTCACCATGAAGTTCACCGGTGGCGCCGGCGGCACGGCCGTCCCGGCCTCCGCGAGCAAGTCGGCGATCGCCGTCGCCGCGGGCGCCTCGGAGACCACCGTGCTCACCACTCCGTACACCGGCTCCGGCGACGGCTCCGAGTACACCAAGTGCGAGGTCTCGCGGGCTTCCCGCAGCTGACGGGCGCCACGGCGCCCCTGTGGGGCGCTAACGCAGTCGGAAGCCGCCCTTGCCCCGCCCCATCGCGAACAACTCGGCCTGCCGTCGCGGCGGCAGGTTGCCGAGCGTGACGAGGTGCGGGGCAAGGGCGAGCGCCCGGCAACGTGACGCCTCGGTGGCCGACCACACGGCGCGCACCGTCCCCTGGACGGCGTCCGTCGGACACGACGCGATCACCGCCGCGGCCCGCAGCGCCGCCGCCGCCGCGCCGCCGGGCTCCGTCAGCTCGGAGACCAGGCCCACTTCGTACGCGCGGCGTGCCGTCAGCCGTTCCGCCGTGCCCATCAGGGCCGTCCGCGCCACCTCGCCGACCGGCATCCGCTGTGCCATGAAGACGGACTCGTAGGCGCTGACCATCCCGTACGAGGTGTGCGGGTCGAAGAACGTCGCCTCGTGCGAGGCGATCACGAACTCGCTCTCGCCGAGCAGATAGAACGCCCCGCCGCAGGCCATGCCCTCGACGGCCGCGATCACCGGCTTCCACAGGTCGTTCGCCTTGGGACCGATCTCCAGCAGCGGATCGTCGATGGAGTACGGCGATGACGGCTGCGGCACCTTGGCCGAGCGGTCGATGCCCGTGCAGAACGCCCTGGTCCCCGCGCCAGTGATCACCGCCGCCCGGACCGCGTCGTCGCGGCGGAACTCGCGCCACACCGCGCTCAGTTCGGCCGCGGTCTCCAGGTCGACGGCGTTGAGTCTGGCGGGCCGGTCGAGGGTGACCTGGGCGACGCCGGTGTCCTTGTCGGTCTCCACGCGCAGGCTCATGCGCGCTCCAGTCGCCAGCGGGGCAGCCCGTCCCGCGTGAACACCACGCGCACCCCGGCGCCGATACGCAGCCGGTCCGGGTCCACGGAGTTCAGCGGCGCGTCCGGTGCGGCGACCACGTTGCCCGCGAGCCGGATGCGGGGGGCGTCGAGCAGTTCGACGACGACCGCGTTGTAAGGGGCCTGTTCGGCGTAGTCGGGCAGCAGGGGAGGGTGTGGGAACACGAACGACCAGATACGGCCCCGGCCGCTCATCCTGCGCCATGCGCTGTCGAAGGACCCGCAGTGCGGGCAGCAGGGCCGCGGCGGGAAGCGGGGTTCGCCGCAGGCGGGTGCGGCGCATGCCTGGACGCGCAGTTCGCCGCGCGCCGCGTACTTCCAGAAGGGCGCGCCGTCGTCGTCGATGACCGGTCGCAGCATTCTCAGCTCCTCAGCAGAAGGGCCGACGTCGGTACGCCCTCGCCCGCTGTCACCAGGCAGGTCCGCGCGTCCGGCACCTGTGCCGTCGAGGCGCCCCGCAGTTGCTTGACGCCCTCGTTGATCAGGTTGAAGCCGTGCACATAGGCCTCGCTGAGTCCGCCGCCCGCCGTGTTCAGGGGCAGACGGCCGCCGATCTCCAGCGCCCCGCCCTCGGTGAAGGCCGCGCCCTCGCCCCGCCCGCAGAAGCCGTAGCCCTCCAGTGAGAGCGGGATCAGGGGGGTGAAGGCGTCGTAGATCTGCGCCACATGGATGTCGTCCGGCCCGAAGTCGGCCTGTTTCCACAGGTGCCGGGCGGCCGTCCAGGCGGGACCGGTGAGCGGGTCGTCGTTCCAGTAGTTGACCATTCCGTGGTGCTGGGCGGGCAGGCCCTGGGCGGCGGAGTGGACGTAGACGGGTCTGTGCCGGCAGTCGCGGGCGCGCTCGGCGCTCACGATCACGCAGGCGAGCGCGCCGTCCGTCTCGAGGCAGTTGTCGAAGAGGCAGAGCGGTTCGCTGATCCAGCGGGCGGTCATGTACATCTCGCGGGTGAGCGGGCGTTCGTACATCATCGCGGCCGGGTTCTGGTTGGCACGGTTGCGGCAGGCGAGGGCCACGTTGAAGAAGTGGTCGCGGGTCGCGCCGTACTCGTGCATGTAGCGGCGGGCGAGGATGCCGATCTCGTCGGCGGGCCGCAGCAGGCCGAAGGGGCGGGTCCACTGGGCGGGGGTCGGCAGCTGGGCCGTGGTGTTGGTCCAGGGCCGGGGGCCGGACCCGCGTTTGCGTGAGCGCCAGGCCACGCCGACGCCGGCCTGCCCGGTGGCGACGGCTCCGGCCAGGTGGGCGACGGTGGCGCACGAGCCGCCGCCCCCGTAGCCGACCTTGGAGAAGAAGGTGACGTCGCCCGCGCCGACGGCCTTGGCGAGCTCGACCTCGTCGGTCTCCTCCATCGTGTACGAGGCGAAGCCGTCCACCTCGGAAGGGGCGATACCGGCGTCGTCGAGAGCGGCGAGGACCGCCCGGCAGGCCAGCGTCTTCTCCGACTCGGGCAATCGCCTGGCGAAGGCCGTCGAACCGATCCCGACTATCGCCGCCTTGTCCTTGAGGGTCGCCATGGCCGGAGCGTACAGCTAATCTGACGTACCGTCAGCTACTGCGCGAGGACGTTCGGGAGGCATCTGATGCGACGCGGCGACCTGGCATGGGGCACCGTCCCGGAGCTGGTGCGAACCGCCGCCCTGCGGTACGGGCAACGCGAGGCCGTCGTCGAAGGGCGCACCCGCGTCCCCTACGCCGAGCTCGGGGACCGGGTCGAACGAGCCGCCGCCGCGTGCATCGCCGCCGGCGTGCGCAAGGGGGACCGGGTCGCCGTTTGGGCGCCCAACACCCTCGACTGGATCGTCTGCGCGCTGGGCGCCGTCACCGCCGGGGCCGTGCTCGTCCCCCTCAACACCCGCTTCAAGGGCACGGAGGCGGCCGACGTCCTGCGGCGCTCACGCGCCAGGCTCCTCTTCGTCACCGGTACCTTCCTCGGCACCTCCTACGTCGCCTCCCTGCGCCGCTGCGACGTGGAGCTCCCCGACCTGGAACAGGTGGTCGTCCTCGCCGAGAGCGCACCGCAGGAGTACCGCACCTGGAAGGACTTCCTCGCGGGCGGTGACGCCGTCGGCGCACGGCAGGTGCGGGAGCGGGCCGCCACCGTCACCGCCGACGACCCCTCCGACCTCGTCTTCACCTCCGGCACCACCGGCCGCCCCAAAGGGGCCGTCATCACCCACGCCCAGACCCTCCGCTGCTACGACCTGTGGAGCGAACTCGCAGGGCTGCGCGAGGGGGACCGGTACCTGATCGTGAACCCGTTCTTCCACACCTTCGGCTACAAGGCGGGCATCATCGCCTGCCTCACCCGCGGCGCCACGATGGTCCCGCAGCCCGTCTTCGACGTGGAGACCGTCCTCGCCAACATCGCCGCGGAACGCATCTCCGTGCTCCCCGGCCCGCCGACCCTCCACCGGTCGCTGCTCGACCACCCGGCACGCGGCCGGCACGACCTGAGCACACTGCGCCTCGTCGTCACCGGCGCCGCCGTCGTCCCCCTCGACCTGGTGGAACGGCTCCGCGACGAACTGTGTGTCCCCACCGTCCTGACAGCCTATGGACTCTCCGAGGCGAGCGGCATCGTGACCATGTGCCGCCGGGGCGACGCCCCCGCCACCGTCGCCGCCACCTCCGGCCGTGCCATACCCGGCACCGAGGTCCGTGTCCTCGCGCCGCCGGGGGAGCCGGGGGAGGTCCTGGTGCGCGGTCACAACGTCATGTGCGGCTACTTCGAGGATCCCGAGGCCACGGCCCGCGCGATCACTCCCGACGGCTGGCTGCGCACCGGCGACGTCGGCGTACTGGACGAGGCGGGGAATTTGCGCATCACCGACCGGATCAAGGACATGTTCATCGTCGGCGGATTCAACGCCTACCCCGCGGAGATCGAGCAGCTGCTCGGCCTGCACCCGGACGTCGCGGACGTCGCCGTCGTCGGCGTGCCCGACGAACGCCTCGGCGAGGTGGGTAAGGCGTACGCGGTCCGCCGGCCCGGCTCGACGCTCACCTCCGACGACCTGATCGCCTGGTCACGGCGGGAGATGGCGAACTACAAGGTGCCCCGGCACGTGGAGTTCATGACCGGCCTGCCCCGCAACGCGAGCGGGAAGGTGCTGAAGACCGAGCTGCGCGCCCGGCACGTCGGCTGAGAGCGGCACCGGCCCGGTCCCGCGCTGTCGCGGCACCGGGCCGGGCCCGTCAGAGGGATCAGCCGTGGAGGCGGACCGGGATCTCCTGCCACCCGTACGCGATGAACGAGGGCACCTGCTTCAGTTCGTCGGACGTGAACGCGGCGGTGAGGTCCGGGTAGCGGTCGAACAGCGCCGGCAGCGCGGTCATCGCCTCCATGCGGGCCAGCGGGGCGCCGATGCAGCGGTGCACGCCGATACCGAAGGACAGATGGTCGTCGGCCGCGCGCGTGGCGTCGAAGGCCGCCGCGTCCTCGCCGTAGCGCGACGGGTCGTTGCCCGCCGCCGCGTACGTCGTGAGGATCGCGTCGCCCGCCGGGACGGTGACCCCGCCGACGGTGATGTCGGACACCGCGAACCGCAGTGGCAGCGAAGCGATCGACGGGCGGACCCGCAGCACCTCCTCGATCACCTGCTCCCAGCTGATGGCGCCGGCCCTCACGGCGGCCAGCTGCTCGGGGTGCTCGAGCAGCGCGACGACGGCATTGCCGATCAGGTTGACCGTCGTCTCGAAGCCGGCGCCGATGACCAGGAGCAGGGTGTAGAGGAGCTCCTCGTCGCTGAGCCGGTCGCCCTCCTCGTCACGGACCTTGATCAGTTCCGTGGTCATGTCGTCGCCCGGGTGCTCGGCCTTGTGCGCGATGAGCGAGCCGAGGACCGTGCCGATCTGCTCCTGGACCATCGCCGCGTGTTCGGGGGTCGGGTCGGAGGTGTCCATGATGGCGGCGATCAGCCGGCCGGTGGCCTCGCGCAGCTCGTCGGGCACACCGAAGAGGTCGCAGATCATCCGCATGGGCAGCGGATGCGCGAACGCCGCCTTCACGTCCACCACTTCGCCCCTCGCGCCGGCCGCGTCCAGCTCGGTCAGCAGCTCCTCGGTGATGGCCTCCACCCGGTCGCGCATCGCCTCGGTGCGCCGGGCGGTGAAGCTGGGGGCGACGAGCCTGCGCAGCCGGGTGTGGTCGCTGCCGTAGGTCGACAGCATGTTGACCACGCCCACCCAGCCGAGGATCCAGCCCCACTCCGGGCGCTCGCCGATCTTGGGGAACAGCGACCAGTGCTTACGCGGGTCCTTGCTGACCTGAGGGTCGAGGATCAGGGCCTTGAGGGTGTCGTAACCGGTCGGCGCCCAGGCGGGTATGCCGCCGGGCAGCTCGACGGGCACCACCGGACCGAGGGAACGGAGCTTCGCGCACTCGGCGATGATGTCGGCACCGAACGGATCGACGGCCACACGGGTGGACACGGTCATGAACGGTCTCCTGCCTGGTCGGGGCTGTGAGGTGTGAATCTGACGGGCAGCGCCGTCAGCGAACGGTGGAACGGGCCCGGTCGCCAGCTGAGCCGCTCACGCGGTACGACCGGCTGAAGATCGGGCAGCCACTGGGTGAGGCGTTCGATGGCCTCCGTGGCGATCAGCAGGGCGGGCTGCTTCACGGGGCAGGCGTGCTCACCCGCGGAGAACGACAGGTGCGAGGCGTCGTGGCGGTGGTGCGTCCCGGCGAAGTCCTGCTCGGCGAAGTGGCCCAGCGCTCCGTACGAGACGACGACCGGGACCGCCGCCTGGACCCAGACGCCGTGGAAGGAAACGGACTCGCGGGCGAAGTGGATGCCGTAGTTCGACAGTGGGGTCTCGTACCGGAGCACCTCGAGGACCGCGTCCATCACCGGCCGGGAACCACTGGTGAGGGTCGAGTAGTAGTCGGGGTTGCCGAGGATCCGCGAGAGCGCGTTGGAGACGAGGTTGGCGCTCGGCTCGTGGCCCGCCCCGAGGGTGAGGAAGACCTGCCAGGTGACCTCCTCCGGCGTGAGGGCCAGCGGGTGGTCCAGGAGCCGGCTGGTGATGTCGGGCCCGCGCCGCACCGACTTTGCGGCGATCAGCTCCAGCACGTACCTGCCGTACTCGGCCTCCCCCTGCGCCGCGCGGTCGCCGCCCTCCATCATCGCGCCGAGCGCGGCGTCGAGCCGGCCGGACTCGCTGTCGGGCAGCCCGAAGAGGTTGTTGAAGATCAGCGCCATCAGCGGCCGGGCGAACTCGGTGACGAGGTCCGCGGAGCCTGCCGGGCCGAAGCGGCCGACGAGCACGTCCACCGCGTGATGGACGCGTTCGCGCAGGTCGTGCGGTTCCACCAGGTCGAACGCGTCGGTGAGGCTGCGGCGGTAGCGGATGTGCGCGTCCCCGTCCGCGAAGAGGCTGTTGGGCCGCCAGCGCATCATGCCGAGGACGGGACAGTCCTCCGGGACGGTGGCCTCCCAGGGGCGCGGGTCGTGCGACCACGTCTCGGGGTCGTGCAGCAGGTCGAGGGCGGCGCGGCGGTCGGTCACGACGTACGCGGGCACACCGGGGGCGAGCTCCGCCCAGCCGACCGGACCCTGCGCCCGCAGCGCCGCGTAGTAGGCGTGCGGGTCGGCCGCGAAGCCCTCTTCCCACAGTCGTACGGGCGCGGACAGCGAGAACGCGTCGGCGCGGGCAGGATAGGCGGCGTTCAACGGAGCTCCGTCCGGCGGCTGTTGCGGTCGATGAGGTGCTGGACCAGGGCGAGCAGCGCGTCGACGGAGGAGTTGGTGTCGCGGGCGTCGCACATCACCAGCGGGGTGTCGTGGTCGAGGTCGAGGGCGCGGCGCAGCTGCTCCTCGCCGTAGTTCTTGGAGTCGGGGAAGGTGTTCAGGGCGACGGCGTACGGCAGCCCGGACTCCTCGACCATGCCGAGGACGTCGAAGGAGTCGTCGATCCGCCGGGTGTCGACGAGCACGAGCGCGCCGAGCGCCCCGTAGGCGATGTCGTTCCACAGGGAGCGGAAACGTTCCTGGCCGGGGGTGCCGAAGAGATAGAGCACGATCCCGCCGCCCAGGGAGATCCGCCCGAAGTCGATGGCGACGGTCGTCGTCGTCTTGTCGCGCACCCCGGCCAGGTCGTCGACCGCGACCGAGGCCTGCGTGAGGTGTTCCTCGGTGTGCAGCGGCCGGATCTCGGAGACGGAGTCGATCAGCGTCGTCTTGCCGACGCCGAAAGGGCCGGCCACAAGGATCTTGACCAGTTCACGCGCGGTGTCGGGCAGATGCAGACCGGCCTCGGCGGAGTCCCGCTCACGCGAGGACGGACCGGAGCTCGCGGGCGGGCTAAAGCTTGAGGGCGCGGAGGCCATCGGCCACTCTCTTCAGAAGGTCACGGTCGGGCAGGGCTGCGGACGGGACCGGTGGGCGTGCGCGCACCAGACCCTGGTCGATCAGGGCGGCGGCCAGGACACGGACCGCGGAGACCGGCAGCTTCAGCAGGGCGGCCGTCTCCACCACGGTCAGCGAACCGCCGTCGAGCGCCTCCAGCACGGCGTGCTGGGCGGCGGGCAGGCCGGCGGGCGCGGGCCCGCCGGCGCCGGTCAGCACCGACAGGCGCTCCAGGCTGTTGCGACTGGGCCGCGCCACCCCGCCGGTGGACAGGTAGGCGGGCACCAGGGGGCGGCCGCTCCGGCGGCCGGTCATACCGCTGCGCCGCCGTCGGCCACCCGGGGCGCCGCGGCCATGGCCTTCTCACCGAGCCGGGCGACCTGGGAGTGGACACGGTGGCCCAGCAGGTCGAGGCGTACCTCCGGGCTGCCGTACGCGGCCACGCACGTGCCGTGGTCCGTGGGCGCGACCAGGATGTAGCCGTGGTCGGACTCGATGACCACCTGCCGCAGCCGGGCGGCGTCCTCGTCGGCGAACGCGGCGGCTGCCGTGCGGCACGCCCCCTGGACGGTGCTGATGATCGCTGCGACGCGCTCCGCCGAATCCTGGGAGAGCGCGGCGGAGTAACCGGACACGAGCCCGTCCCTGGTCAGCAGCGCGGCGGCCCTGACATGCGGGATTTCGAGGATCGGATCGAGCACCCAGGCGGCTTCGCCGGGGTCGCGGCTGGTCATCGGGGGTCGTTCCCTTCGATCTCTGCGGCGTTGCGCGCCGCGGCTGTTGCGGACTGCAGCGCCCCGAGCGCCGCGGCGGACTCCTCGGGGGTGCGGGCGGGTGCCGCGGGCGCGGCCGGGTCGGGAGCCGGCGCCGCGGAGGATGCTTCGGCGCGGACCCGGCGGCGGCGCTGCGGAAGCTGGTCGCCGTCCTGGGCGGGCTCGGGCACCGGCTCGTGGACGGGCTCGTCGGCATGCGACGACGGGGCGGCGGCCGGGGGCGCGGCGTGGGCGGCCGGTGCCGGGAAGTGCGGCTGCCTCGCGGCGTGCGGTTCAGGGCGGGGCTGGTCGGGGCCGGCGGGCTGCGCCTGCCGGTCGGTCCGGTCCTGCCGGGCCGGCGGCGGGGTCCGCTCCGGGTGTCCTGCCTGCTCGGCCACGAGATCGGGCTCCGCCGAACTCCGGGTGGAGCGTGCGGCGCTGACGGCGGGCGGATGCAGGACGGGGTCGATACGGCTCAGCAGATGGCTCTTGACGAGCAGCACGGCCCGCACACCCCCGTAGGGCGACGGCGTGGACAGGTCCACCGACACGTCGAACTGCCGCGTGAGCCGGCCGATCGCCGCCAGTCCCATCCGGGGCGGGTCGCCGAGGTCGGACAGCAGGATCGGGTCGTCCCCGGCCACCAGCCGCTGCGCTGCGGCCCGTTCGTCGCTCGCCATGCCGACGCCGGCGTCGTCGACCGTCACAGAGACGCCGTGGTGGACGCGTTCGAGGTTCACCACCACGGCGGTGTCCGGCGAGGAGTGGCGCAGCGCGTTGTCGAGCAGCTCGGCGACGATGATCGCCACCGGCTCGACGGCGTGCGACACGAGCGCGGTGCCCGGCTCCAGGTGGTTGTGCACCTGGACCCGGTGGTAGCCCACGAGCCGGGCCTGTCCGCCCGTGACGGCGTCGACCAGGTGCGACTCCTCGCGGGCGAGCCCCACCCACGCCCCGCACACGACGGCGGCGACCTGGGCGCGGCGCAGCGACTGCTCGTTCTCGTGGTCGAGGGCGAAGAGGGTCTGCGCCAGCTCCGGGTCGTCATAGCGCTGCTGGAGCCCGCGCAGCACGTCCTGGAGCCGGTAGAGGCCGGCTTGGATCTCGCGGGTCGCGCCGCGCATACCGGCGCGGGCGGCGGCGTCGACGCGTTTGCGCTCCTGGGCCATGGCGGTGCGCAGCGCTTCGAGTACGGCCTCGGTCCCCGTACCCGCCGGCCCCAGCGGTCCGGGCACCCGGACGTGCGGGTGGGCGGTCCGGGTGGCCTCCGCGGGCATACGCTCCGCGGCGAGGTGGGCGATCTCGGCGGCGAAGGCCCGGGCCGCTCGGTCCACTTCGTGCCGGGCGGCGTCGAGATGCGACCGGAGCGTGGCGATCTCCTGGCGCTGCCGGGCCCGTTCCCGCCGGGAGCGGATGAGCCCTCCTCCCAGGACGAGCGCCGACAACGTCCCGGCGGCCAGGCCGCCGGCGGCCAGGTCCGGTATCTCGATCATCGAATTAGACCTCGGGAGAGCAGGGTGTGGGGGCGCCGTGAGGCTCGCCAGCCAAGTACACACTGCCGCCGAGCGGTTGCGCTCGGTTTCCGTCGAAGATCCTTTGGTTTTGTCCGGTCGGTGGCCCATTGCTTACGAAGTGTCTGAGTGTGGCTCAGAACACAGTCCCGCAAGGGTGATTCGTCTCAGGACATGCCACGGCCGCGGCGGCCCCCCTCCGCGCCGCCGCGGCCGTTCCCCGTCGTGGTTGGCTTCGTGTCAGCCCTTCGGCGGCGCCGGGGCGTGGTGGTCACCCATGGTCGTGATGGTGGTGTCGGCGGGCGGGACCGGGGCGTGGTGGTCGCCCAGCGTGGTGATGCCGTCGGCGGGCGGCACCGGGGCGTGGTGGTCACCCATGGTGGTGATGCCGTCGGCGGGCGGCGCGGGCGCGTGGTGGTCGCCCATCGTGGTGATCTCTTCGCGGTTCTGCTTGCTCGTGCTCATGTCGTCCCCCATGGGATGTCCGTTGACCGGAG
This sequence comes from Streptomyces sp. WAC00040, assembly GCF_056835925.1. Lineage (NCBI taxonomy): Bacteria > Bacillati > Actinomycetota > Actinomycetes > Kitasatosporales > Streptomycetaceae > Streptomyces > Streptomyces sp. WAC00040. The sequence goes on along the minus strand of NZ_JAKQZE010000001.1, from coordinate 1,163,782 downwards.
GGCCTTCCGGCCGGCGACTCCCCCGAGGGTCGCCGGACGGAAGGCCGGTGGACCTGTCACCCGCTGAGGCGCCGGCCCGTGTGATCCGTCTGCCCCCCGACGCGACGGATCGAATGCTTGAAGCATGTCGGACGAGCATAAACATTCGATGAACGCCCTGCCCCCGCCCCTGTCGTGTTCCCGCGTCCTCTTTTCCGACCCTGCCGGGACCGGGCGGGCACGGGGCGCCGTCAGGCGGCGCCGCTGAGCGGCTCGAGCAGCGCGCGGACCTCTTCCGCCTCCGCCGCGCCCGTCTGCTCGTGGAGGAACAGCGCGTCACGCCAGCACGCACGCGCACGGTCCGCCTGACCGAGCGCGTCCAGGGCCAGTCCCAGCGTCGTCAGCACGTTGCCACGGGTACGGTCCCCGCCGATGCAGCCCGTCGCGAGCGCCTGTTCCGCGTGCTGCGCCGCCCGTGCCGGGCGGTGCGCGGACAGATGCGCCTGAGCGATGCGGAAGTGGGCCGTGCCCTCCCACAGGCGCTGCCGGTTCGACTCGAACAGGCGCAGCGCCTCCGTCAGTTGCTCCAGGGCGTCCGTGTGGCGGCCTGCCTGCGTCAGCGCGACGCCGAGGGCGTAGCGGGCGTTGGCCAGCCGCAGGGTGTGGCCGATCCGGTCGTAGAGGGCGATGCCCTGCTCCGCGAGGGAGATCGCCTGGGTGATGCGGCCGGTGGCGACGTGGATGCGGGAGAGGTTGGACAGCGCGCTCGCCTCGCCGGGCAGGTTGCCGTCGAGGCGTGAACCCTCCATGGCGCGGCGCAGGTGCTCCTCGGCCTCCTGGTTGCGCCCCTGTATGAAGGCGATGATGCCCCGGTCGTTGTCCGACCAGTAGACCGGCGCCGGGTCGTTCACCGAGCGGGCCAGTACCGCCGCCTGGGCTGCCTCCTCGTCCGCCTCGTCGTAACGGCCCGCGGTGAGGTGGACGTTGGTCATCGACGTCCGGGCCCGGGCTTCGGTCCGGGTGTCGCCGGCGGCCCGTGCGGCCTCGACCGCTCCGCAGGCCACGGACTCGTAGACCTTCGAATTCGCTCCGGACTCGGCGAGGTTCTGGACGGCCCAGAGCAGATCCACCGCCCGGCGCAACTGCGGTCCGGGGGACGCCTGCCGGGCGCAGGCCAGGAGGCAGTGCGCCTCCGCGTAGAGCCAGTCCTGGGCGTCGTCGAGGTGCGCGAACTCCAGACCGGCGTCACCGGTCGGCTCCAGGTGGACGACGAGCCGGTCGCCGGGCCGTTCCATGGCGAAGACGCGGGCCGCCGTCGCCAGGTAGAAGTCCAGCAGATGGGAGAGGGCGGCCTCCCGTGCCTCCGGGGACTCGTCCCGCTCCGCGCATGAACGCGCGTAGAGCCGCACCAGGTCGTGGTAGCGGTACCGGCCCGGCGCCGCGGACTCCAGCAGGGACGTGTCGACCAGTGCCTCGAGCAGGTCCTCCGTCTCGTGCGGCGGCAGCTCCAGCACGGCCGCCGCGGCGGCGAGCGAGATGTCCGGGCCGTCCGCCAGGCCCAGCAGGCAGAACGCCCTGGCCTGGGCGGGCTCCAACTGGCCGTAGCCCAGCTCGAACGTGGCCTTCACCGCCAGGTCGCCGGCCTGGAGCTCGTCGAGGCGGCGCCGGCCGTCGGCCAGCTTGGCCGCGAGGACCGAGACGGTCCAGGTGCGGCGGGCCGCCAGCCGCGAGGCGGCGATACGGATGGCGAGCGGCAGGAAGCCGCATGCCGCGACCACGTCCAGCGCGGCGTCGCGTTCCGCGCCGACCCGTTCCGCCCCGACGATCCGGGTGAACAGCTGGAGGGCCTCCTCCGGGGACATCACGTCCAGGTCGACCAGGTGCGCGCCCGCGAGGTCGACCATCCGCACCCGGCTGGTGATCAGCGCGGCGCAGCCGGCCGTGCCGGGCAGCAGGGGCCGGACCTGGGCGGCGTCGCGGGCGTTGTCGAGCAGCACCAGGATCCGCCGCCCGTCCAGGGCGGAGCGGTAGAGGGCCGCTCGTTCGTCCAGGGTGTCCGGGATCGCCGAGTCGGCCGTGCCCAGGGCGCGCAGGAAGGCGCCGAGGACCGTCTCCGGCTCCGCGGACCGGTTGCCGGTGCCCTGGAGGTCGACGTACAGCTGTCCGTCGGGGAAGTGCTTGCGCGCCTGGTGGGCCACATGGACGGCCAGGGTGGTCTTGCCGACGCCGCCGATGCCGGCGAGGGCGGACACCGCCATCACCGAGCCCTCGGCGGTGGCCAGTTGGCCTCCCAGCTCCTGCACGAAGGACGACCGGCCGGTGAAGTCCGGCACGGTGGCCGGCAGCTGGGCGGGTCGGGTGGTCTGCGGAGCGGGTGCGGTCTCCTCCTGCGGGCGGGCGAGTTCGGCGTCGGCCCGCAGGATGCGCTGCTGGAGGCTGGAGAGTTCGGGGCGCGGGTCGACGCCCAGTTCCTCGGCGAGCAGCCGTCGGGTGTCGGCGTAGACCGCGAGTGCCTCCGCCTGGCGGCCGCTGCGGTACAGGGCGAGCATCAGCAGCTCACGCAGCCGCTCACGCAGCGGGTGGGTCGCGGTGAGCGCCGTCAGCTCGGAGACGGCCTCGGCGTGCCGGCCGACCTCGAGGTCGATGTCGAGCCGGGTCTCGAGAAGTTGCAGACCCCATTCGACGAGCCGGGTGCGCTGGTTCTCCGCGTACGGCCCCGGCACGTTGGCGAGCGGCTCGCCGTCCCACAGGTTCAGCACCTTGTTGAGCAGCGCCCGCGCCTGGGTACGGTCGCCGGCGGCGTTCGCCTTGTACGCCTCCGCCGCGAGTTCCTGTGCGACGGCGAGGTCGAGGGCGTCCCGGCCGATGCGCAGCGCGTAGCCGCCCGACTCGCTGACCAGGGTGTCCGGGTCGAGTGCCTTGCGCAGCCGGGAGGCGTAGGTGCGGACGGCGGCCAGCGCCTGGGACGGGGGTTCCTCGCCCCAGATCGCGTCGATCAGTTCGTGGGCGGTGGCGGTGCGCCCGTCGCGGAGCAGCAGCGCCACCAGCAGGGCGCGCTGCTGCGGCGAGCCGGGCGGCAGGGTCTCTCCGCCCCGCCGCACCCGTACCGGTCCGAGCACGCTGAAGTGCAGCTCGGCGTCCTCGCTCCCGAGCGGAGCGCGCTGGTTCGGTACGCGTGGCCCGCTGTCACGGTCCATAGGTGCCCCCTGCCGGTACTGCCGGAATCGCCCTCGACAGTCTGCCTTGTTGGGGGTGGCCGCGTCAGCAGCGGGGCGGCCGCGGCTGCTGCCCGTCCGCCGGTCCGTCCGGCCCGCTCTGATCAGGGGCGATAGACCGTGCCGGGTTCGGGTACGGCCGGGGCGAGCAGTTGGGTGACCGTGACGAAGGTGTAACCGCGCTTCTTGAGCTCGGAGACGATCCCGGGCACGGCGGGGACCGTTCCGTCGTAGATGTCGTGCAGCAGGATGATGCCGTCGCGTCCGGCCTGGTCGAGGATCCGCTTCTTGATGAGCTCGCTGTCGGTGGTGGAGTAGTCCTTGGCGGTGGCGCTCCACAGGACCTGGGAGAGGCCGAGCTCCTTGCTGACGGCCTTCACCTCGTCGTCGGTGCGGCCCTGCGGCGGGCGCATCAGCCGCGGCTTCTCGCCGGTGATCTCCTCTATGGCGTCCTGGGTGCGGTCGAGTTCGGCGCGTATCTCTTCCTTGCCGAGCTTGTCGAGCCGCTGGTGGGTCCAGGTGTGGTTGGCGACCTCGTGGCCCTCCGCGGCGAGGCGGCGCACCACGTCGGGGTATTTGAGGACGTGGTTCTTGCCGAGGAGGAAGAAGGTGGCGGGCACCTTCTCCTTCTTGAGGTGGTCGAGCAGTTCGGGGGTGTCCTTGCCGGGGCCCGCGTCGAAGGTGAGCGCTATGCACTTGGCCTTCTCGCAGTCGACGGACGGTGAATCGGAGCCCTGGCCACTCTCGCTCGCGAGCGGCTTCCCGTCGGAGCCGGCGGCGTCGGAGCGGGCGTCCGCCGGCGAGGTGCTGTCGGTGGAGCAGCCCGCGAGGGTGAGGGTCAGCGTGAGGGCCGCGGCGAGAGCCGGGACAACCCTGGACCCGGTTTTGTACGTCTTCGAAGGCATGGCGAATCTCCCCGTTCGTGGTGGTGCGGTGGTGCGGCGGTGTGCCGGTCGTACGGAATGCGGCCGATGGCCGGTGGTCGTCCGTACTCGCCGGTGACTATACACAGCATGTATACACTGAGTTTATAGTGGCTGGGGCCGACGGAACCCGAACCGGCAGCGGCCAGAAGGGACCCGCCCGGTAGCTGACGGACCGTCAGATCGGCGCTACCTTGAGATGATGGAGACCTTCCCCAAGATCATCTCGGTGGACGATCACACGGTGGAGCCCCCCGGCGTCTGGCGGGACCGGCTCCCGTCGAAGTACGCAGGCACAGGCCCCCGCATCGTCCGCGCCCCCCTGAAGGAAATGACCTTCCTGGGCGGCAGGTTCGCGCCCGTCATGGGAGCCCCCGGCGACGAGGGGCCCGTCGGCGACTGGTGGGTCTACGAGGACCTGCACCGGCCGCTCACCCGGCTCGACACCGCCGTCGGCTACGACCGCGACGAGATCAAGCTGGAGATCATCACCTATGAGCAGATGCGGCCGGGCTCCTACAGCGTCCCGGAGCGGCTCGCCGACATGGACGTCAACCACGTCCGGTCCGCTCTCTGCTTCCCCACCTTCCCGCGCTTCTGCGGCCAGACCTTCACGGAGGCCGCCGACCGCGAGCTCGGCCTGCTGTGCGTCCGGGCCTACAACGACTGGATGGTGGAGGAGTGGTGCGGCCCCGAGGCACATGGCCGGCTCGTACCGCTGACCCTGATCCCGCTGTGGGACGCGGAACTGGCCGCCGCTGAGGTCCGCCGCAACGCGGCGCGCGGCGTGCGCGCCGTCGCCTTCTCCGAGATACCCCCGCACCTCGGACTCCCTTCCGTCCACACCGACGCGTGGGACCCGTTCCTCGCGGCATGCGACGAGACCGGCACGGTCATCGCCATGCACATCGGCTCCTCCAGCCGCATGCCGTCCACCTCCGCGGACGCGCCCCCCGCCGTCGGTTCGACCATCACCTTCGCCAACTGCTGCTTCTCGATGGTCGACTGGCTGATGAGCGGCAAGTTCGAGCGCTTCCCGGGCCTGCGGGTCATGTACGCGGAGGGCCAGATCGGCTGGATCCCGTACATCCTGGAGCGCGCGGATGTCGTCTGGGAGGAGAACCGCGCCTGGGGCGGTGTCGCCGAAAAGGTCACACGGCCACCGTCCGAACTCTTCGCCGAGCACGTCTACGGCTGCTTCTTCGACGACGCGTTCGGCCTCCGGAACCTGGACGCGATCGGGGCGGGGAACGTCCTCTACGAGACGGACTACCCGCACTCCGACTCGACCTGGCCGAAGTCGAAGGAGGTCGGCGAGTCCCAGATGGGCCACCTGCCGCAGGACGTGGTGGAGAGAATCGTGGCGGGCAACGCGATCGACCTGCTGGGGCTCACCGACGACGGGCTGTGGGTGGGCCCGTAGGGCATCACCGCGGCAATCGCGTTGAGCGTCCCGCCCGCCGCGTGCTACTTCTGGCGTCATCACACGGAAGTGACAGGGGGCGGCGGGCGTGGTGCTCGGAGAACTGGTGAAGCTGCGGGCGATGGGCCCGGCGGACGCGGCGGCGCTGTGGCGGTGGAACCACGACCCGGACGTCATGCGCTGGATGGAGGACAACCACCCCTCGACCCTGGAGCACGTGGAGAAGTGGCTCGCCGACCGCCCGCGCAACACCTACGGCGACCTGCTCCTCGGGGTCGAGGTGCTGAGCGACGGCCGGCTGATCGGGCTCGTTGCCCTGCGCGACGCGGAACCGGAGACCGGCATCGCGGAACTGGACATCTATCTCGGCGAGAAGGACTACTGGGGCAAGGGCTGCGCGACCGACGCCATGCGGGCGGTGTGCCGGTACGGCTTCGACAAGATGCGCCTGCACAAGATCTCGCTCACGGTGGTCACCGAGAACCTGGCCGCGCAGCAGGTCTACAAGAAGGTCGGCTTCGTGGAGGAAGGTCGCCTTCGCCAGTCCTTCCGCCGCGACGGAAAGTGGTACGACCAGTTCACGATGGGCCTGCTGGAGGGCGAACTCCGCTGACGTCCGCGACGGGTGGGGGCAGGGCGGGCTCCGCCGGCGTCCGCGGCCTGCGGGAGGCGGGCTCCGGCGAGGCCCGTGCGCCCCGCCCGCTACCGGGCAGGCCCGGCGACCGGGCACCATCGGGGTATGACGCTCACCACCGCAGAAGCCGACAAGATCCTTGCCGACAATTTCGCGCCCTGGGTGCTCGAACTCGGCCTGTCCGTGGAAGAGACGGGCGACCTGCACGCCGTACTGCGGCTGCCCTGGTCCGACCGGCTCGCCCGGGAAGGCGGCGGGATGTCCGGGCAGGCGCTGATGGCCGCGGCCGACACGGCGACGGTGATCGCCTTGTCGTCGGCCCGGGGCGGCTTCGTCCCCATGACCACGGTCCAGCAGTCGACCAGCTTCATGCGCGCGGTTGTCGGCGCCGACGTCCTGATCGACGCCCGGATCACCAAACTGGGCAAGCGAATGGCCTTCGCCGACATCACCGTGACCGCTCAGGGTGCCCCTGAGCCCGTGGCCCGCGCCTCGACGGTGTACGCGCTGCTCGGCTGAAGCCGCTGCGCCACCCTTGCCTGATGGAGTGTCAACCCTGACGATGGCGGCAGCCGTCGTTTCTGACGGACCGTCAGTTCGAGGAGTCTCCATGGTGGCGTACGGGATGCAGCTCCCGGTCCAGTCGCAGAGCACCCTCTACGCCGAGCCCTGGGAGACCGGGGCCGGCCCGGACGACCTGGCCGCCGTCGCCGTGGCGGCCGACCGGGCCGGCTTCTCCTATGTAGCCGTCTGCGACCACGTCGCCGTCCCGCGCCGCCTCGCCGATGCCATGTCCACGGTCTGGTACGACCCGGTCGCCACGCTCTCGTTCCTCGCAGGGGTGACCGTGCGGGTGCGGCTGCTCAGCCATGTCGCGGTCGTCGGGCTGCGCCACCCACTGGCGTCGGCCAAGCAGTACGCGACCCTCGACCACCTCTCCGGCGGGCGGCTCGTCCTCGGCGTCGGGGCCGGGCACGTGCGGGAGGAGTTCGAGGCCCTGGAGGTCGACTTCGACGCCCGCGGAGCCGTCCTCGACGAGAGCGTCGACGCACTGCGCGCCGCGCTCGGTCCCGCCGAGTATCCGGAGTTCCACGGCGAACGCTTCCGCTTCAAGGACCTCGGGCAGCGGCCGCGGCCGACCCAGCCCCGTGTCCCATTGTGGATCGGCGGCTCCTCGCCGGCCGCCGTGCGACGGGCCGCCCTCAAGGGCGACGGCTGGCTGCCGCAGGGCGATCCGCGCGAGCGGTTGCCGGCGCAGATCGCCCGGATCCGGCAGCTGCGCGAGGCGGCGGGCATCGAGGAGCCCTTCGTGATCGGCGCCATCACCGAACCGCTGTACATCGGCGAACCCGGCCGGCAGGTCGGCCGCCGGACGGTCTGCGGCAAGCCGGCGGCGGTCGCGGAGTCCCTCCGGGCGTACGCCCTGATGGGCGTGGACCAGATCCAGGTGCGGTTCCGCAGCCGGAGCCGCAGCGAACTGGCCGACCAGATGGCGGCCTTCGCCGCCGACGTCGCCCCGCACCTCGACTGACCAAAGGGAGCAGGCATGGGCAAGCTGGACGGACGTGTCGTACTCGTCACCGGCGCGGCGCGCGGGCAGGGGGAGCAGGAGGCCAGACTCTTCGCCGCGGAGGGGGCGAAGGTCGTCCTCGCCGACGTCCTCGACGAGCTCGGTGAACCGCTCGCCAAGGAGGTCGGCGGTCTCTACGTCCATCTCGACGTGAGCCGCGAGGCCGACTGGACCGCGGCCGTCGCCGCCGCGAAGGAGCGCTTCGGCAAGATCGACGGACTGGTCAACAACGCGGGCATCCTGCGTTTCAACGAACTGGTCGCGACCCCGCTGGAAGAGTTCCAGCTGATCACTCAGGTCAACCAGATCGGCACCTTCCTCGGAATCCGCGGCGTCGCCCCGGAGATCGAGGCGTCCGGCGGCGGCACGATCGTGAACACGGCCTCGTACACGGCGCTGACCGGCATGGCCTGTGTGGGTGCGTACGCCGCCTCCAAGCACGCGGTCCTCGGCCTGACGAGGGTGGCCGCGCTCGAGCTCGCGGGCAAGGGCATCCGGGTCAACGCCGTGTGCCCGGGGGCCGTGGACACCCCCATGAGCAATCCCGAGGGCGCGGACCCGGAAGCGGTCGGTGACCTGTACCGCACGCTCGTGCCCCTCGGGCGGATCGGGCGGGCGGAGGAGGTCGCGAAGCTCGCCCTGTTCCTGACCGGCGAGGACTCCTCGTACATCACCGGCCAGCCGTTCGTGATCGACGGCGGATGGCTTGCGGGCGTCAGCATCCTGTGAGGCGGCACCGCCCGGCGTCGTTCGATGCCGCGGCGTCCCCCCTCTCTTGACTGCGCAGGAACCCGGTGCAACAGTCGACCCATCCAGATCTGACGATGCGTCAGAAACGTTAGGCGGTGAACCCCCTTGGAATTCGGCCTCTTTGTTCAGGGATACCTCGGCAAGCGCGCCGAGACCGACCCGCTCGCCGAGCACAAGGCTCTGATGGAGGAGACCGAGTACGTCATCCAGGCGGACAGGTCCGGGTTCAAGTACGCCTGGGCCTCCGAGCACCACTTCCTGGAGGAGTACTCGCATCTGTCGGCCAACGACGTCTTCCTCGGCTACCTGGCCCACGCGACCGAGCGCATCCACCTCGGCTCCGGCATCTTCAACCCCCTGGCCCCGGTCAATCACCCGGTCAAGGTCGCGGAGAAGGTCGCGATGCTCGACCACCTCTCGCAGGGCCGCTTCGAATTCGGCTCGGGCCGGGGCGCCGGGTCCCACGAGATCCTCGGGTTCATGCCGGGCATCACCGACATGAACCACACCAAGGAGATCTGGGAGGAGACGATCGCCGAGTTCCCCAAGATGTGGCTCCAGGACGAGTACGTGGGCTTCCAGGGCAAGCACTGGTCCCTGCCGCCCCGGAAGGTACTCCCCAAGCCGTACGGGCCCGCCCACCCGCCGATGTGGTACGCGGCCGGATCGCCGTCCTCGTACGCCATGGCCGGCAAGAAGGGCCTCGGCGTGCTGGGCTTCAGCGTCCAGAAGGTCTCCGACATGGAATGGGTCCTCGACTCGTACAAGTCGGCCGTAAAGGAGGCGAAGGCGGTCGGCGCCTTCGTCAACGACAACGTGATGGTGACGTCGACGGCGATCTGCGCGGAGACGCACGAACGCGCGGTCGAGATCGCGGTGTCCGGCGGCCTCAACTACCTCCAGTCGCTGCTGTTCCGCTACCACGACACGTTCCCGCGCCCCGAGGGCGTCCCCGAGTGGCCGGAACTGCTGCCTGAGTACACGGCGGAGATCATCGAACTGCTGATAGCGGAGGAACTGATGATCTGCGGCGACCCGGGAGAGGTGCTGCGGCAGTGCAAGCGGTGGGAGCAGGCGGGAGCGGACCAGCTGTCGTTCGGCCTGCCGATCGGGGTGTCCTACGAGGACACGATGACGACGATCCGGCTGATCGGCGAGCACGTGATCCCGCAGATCGACACGGATCCGATCCACCGGACGACACGTTTCCGGGAGTCGGCGGGGAGGTGAGGCGGGGGTGGGCGGGCGCCGCGTGCGGCGGGCCTGCTCCCCTACCCGCCCCTTCCCGAGACCGAGGCAAGCCCCGGACCCCGTACCGCGCTTCGCGCGGTGCCCTCAATCGTCGGGCGGGCTGAAGTTGCCCGGCGACTCCGGCCTCGCAGGAGTTTGAGGCGCGGGGTCCGGGGGCGGAGCCCCCAACACCGCGGGGAGCGCGGTGCCGGGTCCGGGCGGAGTCCGGTTCCGGGAAGGGGCGCGCAGCGGAACCCCGCCCCACCCCACACGCACGGGCGGCGTCTTCCCGGACCGTCGCCCGTCGCGGCCCGGTCGGGGCGGCGCGCGTGGCCGCGGCCGGCCGCCGCACACCCCGGCCGGGCCACACCACAGCACCCCACCCACTTCAACGACCCCGTACAGAAGGGGACGCCATGCTCGCCCACCTCATCCGCAACGCGACCGTCGTCGACGGCACCGGCGCCCCCGCCTACGCCGCCGACGTCGGCATCGGCGACGACGGCCGGATAGCCGTCATCACAGAGTCGGGCACCAGCACCGGCGCCCCCTCCGCGAGGACCGTCGAGGACGCCACCGGCCTCGTCCTCGCCCCCGGCTTCGTCGATCCGCACACCCACTACGACGCCCAGCTGTTCTGGGACCCGTACGCCACCCCGTCCCTCAACCACGGTGTCACCACAGTCGCCGGCGGCAACTGCGGGTTCACGCTGGCGCCACTCAATCCGGACCGCCCCGAGGACGCCGACTACACGCGGCGGATGATGTCCAAGGTCGAGGGCATGTCCCTCGTCGCCCTCGAGCAGGGCGCCCCCTGGAACTGGCACACTTTCGGCGAGTACCTGGACGCACTCGAAGGCCGCACAGCGGTCAACGCCGGCTTCATGGTGGGCCACTGCGCGCTCCGCCGGCACGTCATGGGCCCGGACGCGATCGGCGGGCAGCCGACCCCGGTGCAGCTCGAGCAGATGCTGGCCCTCCTCCACGATGCCATGGAGGCCGGTGCCTGGGGCCTGTCCACCACCCAGTCGTCGACGCACTCCGACGGTGACGGCATGCCCGTCGCCTCCCGTTACGCCCTGCCGCACGAACTGCTGGCCCTCTCCAGGGCGGTGGGGGAGCACGAGGGGACCCAGCTCGAGGCGATCGTCGCCGGCTGCCTCGACCGGTTCGGGGACGAGGAGATCGACCTTCTCGTGGAGATGAGCGCCGCCGCGGGACGTCCGCTGAACTGGAACGTCCTCACCATCGACGCCTCCGTCCCCGACCGCGTCCCCCGGCAGCTGGTCCCGTCCGAGCGGGCCCGCAAGGCCGGTGGTCGTGTCGTCGCGCTGACCATGCCGATCCTGACACCGATGAACATGTCGCTGGGGACGTTCTGCGCGCTGAACCTGATCTCCGGCTGGGGCGAGATCCTTTCCTTGCCCGTGCCGCAGCGCATCGCGAAACTGCGTGACCCGGATGTCCGGGCCGGGATGCTGCGCCGCGCGGACTCCCCGGAGGCCGGTGTCTTCCGCCGGCTGGCCCACTTCGGCCGGTACGTCATCGGGGACACGTACACACGGGAGAACGAGGGCCTCACCGGCCGCGTCGTGCGGGACATCGCCGCGGAACGCGGTCAGGACCCGTTCCAGTGCCTGGTCGAGATCTGCGCCAACGACGATCTGCGTACCGTCCTGTGGCCCATGCCCAGCGACAACGACCCTCACTCGTGGGCTCTGCGTGCGGAGACCTGGCAGCACGAGGACGTGCTGCTCGGCGGCTCGGACGCGGGCGCCCACCTGGACCGGATGTGCGGCGCCCCGTACACGACCCGCTTCCTCGGGGACTGCCTGCGGGGCCGCAAGCTCGTCGGGCTGGAGGAGGCGGTGAGGATGCTGACCGACGATCCGGCCCGTCTCTTCGGTCTGCGCGACCGCGGCCGGGTCGTCGAGGGCCACCACGCGGACCTCGTCCTGTTCGACCCGGAACGCATCGACGCCGGCCCGGCGACGCTCGTGCACGACCTCCCCGGCGAGAGCCCGCGCCTGGACGCGAAGGCCGTCGGGATCGTGTCCGTGCGGGTCAACGGCGTCGAGACGATACGGAACGACAAGGTCACCGGCGCCGTGCCGGGCAGGGTGCTCCGTTCCGGCCGTGACACGAGGACGGTGTCGACCCGGTGACGGCACCGGAGCGGGCCGGGCAGCGGCTGTTCATCGGCGGACAGTGGGTCGAGCCGGACAACGGGCACTACGAGGTGATCGACCCGGCGACGGAGGAGGTCGTCGGCCTGGCGCCCGAGGCGAGCCGTGCCCAGGTCCACGACGCGGCCGCCGCCGCACGCGAGGCCTTCACCACGTGGTCCCGTACGCGGCCCGAGGAGCGCGCCGCGGTCCTGGACCGGGCGGCCGCCCTGGTCCTGCGTGACCGCGAGGCGCACACGGAGCTCGCCCGTGCCGAGAGCGGCGCGACGACGGCCACGGCACGCGGGATGCAGGTGGCGGTGGCGGCGGCGCGGTTCGCCCGGTACGCCAAGGGTGCGCTGGAGCCGGTCGAGCGGGCCCTGCCGCCGCAGATCAGCGCGGCGGGCCCGATGGGCAAGGGGGGCGTGCTCGGCGCCGTCGCGGTGCGCCGGCCGGTCGGCGTGGTCACCTGCGTCACCTCGTACAACAATCCGTGGGCGAACCCGGCCGGCAAGGTCGCGCCGGCGCTCGCCATGGGCAACACGGTCGTGGTGAAACCCGCCCCGCAGGATCCGCTGTCCGTCTACCGGATGGCGGCGGCCCTTGAAAAGGCGGGCGCCCCGCCCGGCACGGTGAACGTCGTCACCGGTTCCGCACCGGCCGTCGGCGAGGCGGCCGTCGACTGCGAGGACGTCGACATGGTCAGTTTCACCGGCTCCACGGCGGTCGGACAGCGCATCGCCGAGGTCTGCGGCCGCGGGATGAAGCGCCAGCTGATGGAGCTGGGCGGCAAGGGCGCGGCCCTTGTCTTCGACGACGCCGACATCGGTTCCGCGGTGCGCGGGATCGGTACGACGTTCTCCTTCTACAGCGGTCAGATCTGCACGGCGCCGACGCGGGTGATCGCGCAGCGCGGTGTGTACGACCGGCTGGTGGAGGGGCTGGCCGGCCTGGCACGGGCCCTGCGCGTCGGAGACCCGCGCGATCCGGCCACGGTCGTCGGACCGGTCATCTCGGCGGCGCACCGCGAGAGGGTGGAGTCGTATGTCGGGCTGGGCAGTAAGGAGGGCGCGCGACTGGTTGCGGGCGGCGGGCGGCCCGCCTTCGAGAAGGGCTTCTACGTGGCCCCCACGCTCTTCGCCGACTGCACGAAGGACATGCGCGTCGTGCGTGAGGAGATCTTCGGCCCGGTGGTGGTTGTGATCCCGTTCGACGACGAGGAGGAGGGCGTCGCGCTCGCCGACGACGGCGAGTACGGCCTGATCGACTACGTCTGGTCCGGGGACGTGGCCCGTGCCTTCCGGGTGGCGGGCCGGCTGCGGGCGGGCGGGGTCGGGGTGAACACCGTCGGCCGGAACATGGAGGCGCCGTTCGGCGGCTTCAAGCGGAGCGGCGTGGGCCGGGATGTGGGCTCGTACGCGCTGTATGCGTACAGCGAGCTCCAGTCGGTGGTGTGGCCCGGCTGACGGCGGGCGGCGCGTGGCCCGACTCCCTTGCGGCGACCGGCCCGGCGCCGGGCCGGAAATACGCACGGGAAATTTTGAAACCGGGCAAAACGGGTGCCGCTGCGGTTCTCGCATCTCGGAAGAGTGGCGCGACTACCTTGAGATATACCACTGGTAACCCCAGAGTGACTTTTGAATGCCAGGGAACTGACTGTCTTGACCTTGGAATCGAGCGCCGTAGATCCAGGAGTATCCGGACTTCGATCATCCAGATGTGGAAACCGCAGCACTTAACGTCCTCTCCATGACACAGCTGGATGCGCGGCCACAGGCCGGAGACACGGTACGGAGCGCCCCCGACGGGGGTGTCCGCACCAAGGGCCTGGGCGGGAACTCCGTCGGCCTCATGGGTGGAGCTGTCATCGGCATCTCGACGGTTGCCCCCGTCTACTGCCTGACCTCGACACTCGGACCGACCGTCGGCGAGGTCGGTCTCCAGATGCCCGCCATCTTCCTGGCCGGCTTCCTGCCGATGCTGCTCGTCGCATTCGCCTACCGGGAACTCAACAAGGCCGTCCCCGACTGCGGCACCTCCTTCACCTGGTCGGTGAAGGCCTTCGGCCCCAAGATCGGCTGGATGTGCGGCTGGGGCCTGCTGGTGGCCACCGTCGTGGTCCTCTCCAACCTCGCCGGCGTGGCCACGTCCTTCTTCTGGCTCACCGCCGGGGAGATCACGGGCAGTGCCGACGTCGCCGCCCTCGACGGCAACAAGGCCGTCCACATCCTCACCACCCTGGGCTTCATCGCCGTCGCGACGGCCATCAGCTACCGTGGCATCACCGCGACCAAGTGGGTCCAGTACGCCCTGGTCGGCCTCCAGCTCACCGTCATCGTGATCTTCGCGTTCATGGCGATCGCCAAGTCCGACGAGGTCGCCGGCTCCCTCGACTTCTCCCTCTCCTGGATGAACCCGTTCGGCGTCGAGTCCTTCTCCGCCTTCACCGCAGGGCTCTCCCTGTCGATCTTCATCTACTGGGGCTGGGACGCCTGCCTGTCCATCAACGAGGAGAGCGTCGGCAGCGCCCGCACACCGGGCCGCTCGGCCATGCTCGCCATGGTCGTCATCGTCGCCTCGTACTTGATGGTCGCCATCGCCGTTCAGATGTACGCCGGTATCGGCGAGGAGGGCGCCGGCCTCGGCAACCCGGACACCTCCGACAACGTGTTCGCCGTGCTGGCCGACCCGATCATGGGCTCCGGTCTCGGCGTCCTGCTCTTCGTCGCGGTCCTCGCATCCGCTGCGGCCAGCCTCCAGACCACCTTCATCCCGGTCGCCCGAACCGCCCTCGCGATGAGCGCGTACGACGCCATGCCGGCGGCGTTCGCGAAGGTCCACCCCCGCTTCAGGACGCCCGGGCTGGCCACGGTCGCCGCGGGCGTCGCGACCGGCGTCTTCTACACGGTGATGAGCCTTGTCAGCGAGAACGTCCTCGTCGACACGATCTACGCGCTCGGCCTGATGATCTGCTTCTACTACTCGATCACGGCCTTCGCCTGCGTCTGGTTCTTCCGCAAGGAACTGACCCGCTCGACCGGCAATCTGCTGGTCAAGGGCATCCTCCCCGGCGTCGGCGGCCTGATGCTCACCGCCGTCTTCGGCAAGACCCTCTACGACATGTGGGACCCGGCCTACGGCTCCGGATCCTCCGTCCTCGGCATGGGCTCGGTCTTCGTCATCGGAGTCGGCCTGCTGGTCCTCGGCTTCTTCCTGATGCTCCTCATGCAGCGCCGCAGCCCGGCGTTCTTCCGCGGCGAGGTCCTCACCAAGGAGACCCCGGCGCTGGAACTGGCCGACTGAACGACCTCTGCCGGGTCTGCGGTGCGCGTCGCGCGCCGCAGGCCCGGCTTTCGGCTGTCCGGGCCGCTGATCAGCGGCACCGGCTGCAGGGCCCGGCCTTGGCGGCGGCATGGTCGGACAGCGTGGCCGGCCCTGCTGTCCGACCCGGGCCCTACAGTCAGCCGTATGACCGAGCCGCTGATCCGAGCCACCGAAGCGGGCGGGAGGTCCCTCGACGATCCGTCGGAGGTGGCCGTCCACGACCTGCTCGCCGACATGAACCTCTCGCACCGGTTCGTGATCGTCGAGCGGACCGACAGGGAGCCGGCCGGCCAGCACTTCATGCAGGTGTATCTGAACGACGATTTCAGCTACCAGGTCGAGTACCGCGAGGGCGGTGACCACCTGCACTTCGAGGCGCATGTGCCCTGGCAGGGGGACGTCATCGGACCCGAGCCGGTGGCCAAGGTCATCGGCGACTGGATGCGCGGCGGCGACACCTGGCGCACGGCGCTGCCATGGACCCCGCTCTTCCCGGCCGGCAAGGACGGGCGGTAGGCAACCGGGGGCGCGCCCTGGAGTGTCGGCGTCCCGCTCACGCCGTTGCCCGTCCTACGGTGCGGTCATGCGCGCACCTTCGGGCAGCGGCGCCGCACCGGCCACGTTCTCCGTCTGCTGTCTCTTCGCCGGCGGCAACGCCGTCGGCGTCCGCTTCAGCAACCGAGAGCTGGATCCACTGTGGGGCGCCGCCCTGCGCTTCGGGGCGGCGGCCGCGGTCCTGCTCCTCGTCATGGCCGTCATGCGGCTCGAGTGGCCACGCGGGCGGGCACTGGCCGGAGCGCTGCTGTTCGGCGTGCTCAACTTCGGCGTCACGTTCGCCCTGGCCTACTACGCGCTCGTCCGCATCCACGCCGGTCTCGGCCAGACGATCCTCGCGCTGGTGCCGCTCGCCGCCCTGCTGCTCTCCGTCGCCCAGCACCAGGAGACGTTCCGTGTGCGGGCGGCCGTGGGGACGGTGCTCGCCGTCGCGGGCGTCGCCGTGGTGTCCCGGAACCCGCTGCAGGGTTCCGTCCCACCGCTCTCGTTCCTCGCGATACTCGGCGCGGTGCTCTCCTTCGCGGAGGCGACGGTCCTGATCCACCGCCTGCCGAAGGTCCACCCGGTCACGATGAATGCGGTCGGTATGACGGGCGCCGCGGTCCTGCTCTTCGCCGGCTCACGCGCCGCCGGGGACGCGTGGATCCTCCCCGAGCGCGCGGCGACGTGGTGGGCCGTGGCCTATGTCGTCCTGGCGGGCTCGGTGGCGGTGTTCGTGCTCTACCTGATGCTGGTCAGGGCCTGGGGTCCGTCGAGAGCCGCGTACGTCTTCGTCGTCTTCCCTCTCGTCACCATCCTGCTCTCGGCGTGGCTCGACGACGAGCCCCTGACGGCGAGCCTGTTGCTGGGGGCACCGCTGATCCTGCTCGGCGTCTACGTCGGGGCCCTGCACAGGCGGTGACCGGTCCCGGTCGTCAGGCCGTGCGCTCGGCGGCGCCGCGCTCGACGCAGAGCTCGTTGCCCTCCGGGTCCGCCACCGTCCCCCGCCCCTCCCGTCGGATACGCGGTGATCGGCGACGAGCGTCGCCCCGGAGCCGGCAGCCGCTCCACCTCCTCGTCGCGGGTTCCTTCCGCCGGCACGATGTCGAGGTGACACGGTTCTTCAGGGTCTTCTCTGCGGGGACGGTGACGAACAGCGGAGAGCCGCTCTTCGACTCGACCAGCGCCCCCGGATCGCCGGGAGCGTCCTCGTCGGCGAACCTTCACGTCCAGCACCACGGCCCAGAAGTTGGCGAGACGGTGGGCGTCGGCAGAGTCGATGGTGATGTGGCGGGCATGGGGATCCGATGCCCGGCGCGTGGGCGCGGGGCCCCGGCCGCACCTTGCATTCTCGTCGGACGAGGACGGCCGATAGGGTCCGGGGGCCGGGCCGCCCGCACCGCCGGCGGCCCGGACGTCACTTCGCCCGGCGCAGGCTCAACCGCCCAGGAAAACGGGGTTGGTGAAGGCGGCGAGCGCGCCCGGCATCGGCGGCATCACGGGCGCGTGACGCACCTCGGCGCGTACGTAGGTGGCGTACCGCGCGGTCGTGCGCCACTCCACCGTCCCGGACCCGTCCGGCGGGAGCGCCGCCGAGTGCAGCACCCCCTGGTCGGTGACGAACCGGACGGTGCAGCCGGGCGCGCCCTCGACCTCCAGCCGTACCGTCACCGGATCCCGGTCGTCCACGGGGAGCCGCTCGCCGATGCCCGCGTGCCGGCCGCGCCCGCCGGCCGCGGAGAAGGCGAGCGAGACGTCCTTGGACTCCGCGACGTAACTGCGCCCGGCCCTGATCCCGTCGAGGATCGCCTCGCGGGTCAGGTCGTCGGCGAGGACGACGGTCTGCGGGGTGCCGACCTTGTCCGGATCGCGGTGCGCGTCGCTGCTGCCCATGGCGGGGGTCCAGCCCTTGCCGGTGCGGGCGGCGAGCGCGAGCGTGCTGTCCCAGTCGGCGAGCGACACCTCGTCGTCGGGCGTGTACGGCCCGTTCCAGACCTCCACCGCGTCGGCCTCCCCGAAGCCGAACTTCCAGTTGCAGCCGATGCAGGTGGCGTGCGGATGGGCGGGGACCACCAGCCCGCCGGCCCGGCGGATCTCCCGGGCGTAGCGCCCGAAGCGGTTGTCGCGGGCACGGTAGCGCCAGTCGATGAACGTGCCGGGATCGGTGCCGATCGCCACCACGTGCCCGTTGCGGGTCGTGACCTCCTCCCCGAGCAGGATCAGCAGATCGTCCCCGGCCTCCGCCGCCCAGTGGGCGTGCGCGGAGTGGGTGTTGTGCTCGGACGAGTTGATGAAGTCCAGCCCGGCGGCGCGGGCGAGGGCGGCGATCTCGGCGGGGGTGCGCCTGCCGTCCGAGTACCAGGAGTGGAGATGGCAGTCGCCGCGGTACCAGGCACGCCCGCGGCCCTTGGCCCGCTCGGGCGGGTGGACCGCCTCCGGGGCCGGGGCCGGCTCGCCGTAAGTCAGCGTGACGCTCACCTCGTACGGGAGGCCCTGCGGCGCGACCGTGTACGGGCCCAGCGCGATGTGCCAGATGCCGGGCCGGACCGGGCCGGGGATGTAGCCGGGGGTCGCCTCGTCCGCGCGGATGAAGAACTCCGTCCGGGCGCCGCCCGACCAGCCGCGGAAGCCGGCACCGCCGAGGGCGGTGCCGCGCTCGTCGAAGATGCCGATGTCGAGCGCGTTGCCCTGCGTCCCGCCGGGGACGGCCGGCTTCTCGTACACGTACGAGACGTGGATCTCCCGCACCCCGCGCGGCACTTCGACGGGCAGGTAGACGTAGTCGGGGGAGCCGGGTGGCAAGGTGCCGCGCACGACCTCGGTCCGCCGCTCACCGTCGCGCGGCGCGGCGCTCGCGAAACTCACGGTCCCCAACGTAAGGGCGGCGGCCGCTCCGGAGACGAGCAGCCCGCGCCGTGCCATCGTGTGTCCCGCGTGTTCTTCCTCGTTGCACATGCCGTCGGACTCCCCAGGGTGTCGAAAGGCTTCAGTGACGCAGCCGAACCGATGTGAACCCTGGTATTGAGCCGTTAACGGGCGGCCAAGGGAAGAGGTTCGGCCGACGACGCGGTCATGACCGGAGACGAACCGCCTCGGACGGCATACGTTGAAAGCATGCGGATCTCGACCACGATCTTCCTCACCGACGAGACGATCAGCCCGGTGCGGCTGGCCCGGGAGCTGGAGCGGCGGGGCTTCGCCGGCCTCTACGTCCCCGAGCACACCCACATTCCGGTGGAGCGGACCACGGGCTACCCCGCGGGCGGTGAGCTGCCCCGCGAGTACGGCCGCACGCTCGACCCGTTCGTGGCGCTCGCCCAGGCGGCGGCGGTGACGTCGACACTGACGCTCGGCACCGGCATCACCCTGGTCGCGCAGCACGATCCGATCGACCTGGCCAAGCAGATCGCGACCCTGGACCATGTCTCCGGCGGCCGCTTCACACTGGGCGTCGGCTTCGGCTGGAACAAGGAGGAGGCGGCGGACCATGGGGTCGAGTGGTCGACGCGCCGCGAACTCACGCTGGACCGGATGCGCCTGATGCGGGCGCTGTGGGCGCCGGAACCCACTCCGTACAAGGGCGAGTTCGCCTCCGTACGCCCCTCGTCGGCCTTCCCCAAGCCGGCCGGCGGCGCTCCCCGGATCCTGGTCGGCGGCGCGGCGGGCCCGAAGCTCTTCTCCCACATCACGCAGTACGCGGACGGCTGGCTCCCGATCGGCGGCCGGGGCCTCACGGAGACGATGCCCCGGCTGCGTGCCGCCTGGGAGTCGGCGGGCCGCGACCCGAAGACCCTCCAGGTCGTCCCGTACGCGGTCCGCCCCTCCGCGGGGAAGCTGGCGCACTACGCGGAGCTGGGCGTGGAGGAGGTCGTCCTCCAGCTCCCGCCGGCGGCAGAGCCTGAGGTCCTGCGGGCGCTGGACGAGTACGCGCAGTATCTGTAACGAGGCCGGTCGGGGCCCTGCACGCAGGGTGATCGGGGCACGTGCTGCGGTCAAGCTGCGGGCAGGTCGACTGCTGCGTGGGCGCAACCGCCGCACAGGCCCGGCTCGGGTGCGCGGAACGCGAGGTCGCAGGCGTCGCACGTCTGGAACGGGTCCGGGCGCGAGGGGCCGGGCGGAGAGGCCGGGAGCGGTGGCGGCAGCAGTTCCGTCAGCCGGTGCCGGAGCAGACCTGCCGGGTGGTGCAGCTGTCCGGCGGGCAGCGCGGCGGTCAGTGTCCGCCGTACGGCGTCGGGCGCGATGCCGCGCTCGAGCCAGGCGTCGACGGCCGGCGCAAGCCGGCCGATGTCCCGCTGGGAGAGCAGCAGCCGGGGATCGTGCCGCCGCAGATCCGCGAGGAGCGCGACGGGGACGGGACCGAACGGCCGTCTCCGGGGCGCGGTCGGCTCGGGCGGCGGAGGTCGTTCCATGGCGGGCGGGGTCGGTGGCGGCGCTTCTCGGACGGGCGGCGCTGCCCTGACCGGTGCGGTCACGGACACGGCCCGCCCCGGCACACCGGCCCGCATCGCCGGCGGGTTGTTGAACGACTCCGTGGTCGTGATCAGCTGCCCGGACGGCAGCCGCACCCGCGTACGCCGCAGATACCCGTACCGCTCCAACTCGTTGAGCGCGTCCGAGATGCGGTCCTCGCCCTCGGGGAACCGCTCGGCCAGCTTCTTGACCGAGATCCTGGTCCCGGTACGGAGCGACTGGATGTGGACCGACAGCCCGATCGCGGTCAGCGAGAGACGATCGTGCTGGGCGAGGTGGTTGCCGACCACGACGAAGCGCTCATTGTGCGGCAGGTTGATGTGCCGGATGCCGACCGCGGGAACGGGCGGCGACGCGCACAGGGGCGCGTTAAGCTGCGCTACAGCCATGGGGAAGCGTTCTCTTCCTCGTTGGTGAGGCCCTCGATCGGGATGCCAGTCCCGGCCGGGGGCCGCCGCATTTCTGCGGTCGTGTTCTGTTGTCGAGGCTGAGCTTGCACCGCGTCATGGCATATGCGCCAGTTGAGTTGGGGTGCGTCACCCGTCCGAGTGAGCGGCGGGTGAGGGTGGGGTCAGGAAGGTTCTTTCCCTGGTTCTTAAAGCTTTTGAAGCGGGCGAGTCGAGGTCCAGGAGAACCGGGACCGGGAAACCCCCGATCCGGCTCTACTGTGACAAATCGCCCCCATCCGAGGTACGTGTTCCGCCGTCGGTACGCTTCGGCCTCCTCAGGGCGTAGGAGCAGCCCCGGTGAATGCGACGAAGTCGGCCCAGGCGGAGGCGCGCACGGCGAGCCGGGGGCCGGCCGGATCCTTGGAATCACGGACGTGGACGGTGCCGCGACCGCCAGCGATCTCGACGCAGGACCCGCCCTCACCCCCGCTGTAGCTGCTCTTGAACCAGTGGAGTTGCTGCTCGATGTTCATCGCTCTCCCAGCATCTTCTCGATCAGGGCCAGGGATTCCCGCGCGTTGAGGGCCTGAGACCGAAGGATGCCATAGCGGGCGGTGATGAGCCTGACCTGCTCCGCATCAGTGATCAGCCGGGGGTACCCCTGCACCTCCGTGTACGCGACCTGCTGGCGGGTCTCGGCCGTGAGCAGGGTGAACACGCCGTCGACGTTGGGGTGTTCCTCGCGGTGCGTCGGCATGACCTGTAGTTCCACGGTCCGCATCCGTCCCACCCGGAGGAGTTGGCGCAGCTGGGCTTCATGGACCGTCCGGCCTCCGATCGGACGCTGGAGCGCCGCTTCCTCCACAATGAAGCTGCACGTGGGCGCCGGCCACCGCTCGAAGAGCTGCTGCCGTGCCATTCGGTCGACGATGCGAATCGCGATGGTCTCCTCATCGAGCAGCGGCCGACGTTGGGAGAAGATGGCCCGCGCGTAGTCCTCGGTCTGCAGAAGCCCGTGAACGACCTGATTGCTGTAGTCGTGCAGTTCTACTGCTCCGGCCTCCAGCTTGGCGTAGTTCCGGTACCACTCCGGGTGCCGGGTCCGGGCCTTCGTCTGCGCCTCCCGCACGTCCGGCACCGCTGCCCTGAGCACGCCCCGCGCGTCCAGCAAGTCGTCCGCACGCTCCAGGAAGTCGGGCTGCGGCGTCCGGACGCCGCGCTCCATCGCGGAGATCAGAGCCTCCCCGCAGTGGGTGGCCGCGCCCAACTCCTTCTGGCTCAGCCCGGCGGCCTCGCGCAGCACCTTGATCTGCTTCCCGAGCGCACGGAAGAGGTGTGTGGTTCCGTCGACCTCGGCCGGCCGATCCGGCCGCTCGTCGCGATCCGCGTCCGCCATGCCCGACCTGCCTCTCGCTCGCCGCCGTCGGGTCACTCCCGACGACCCGTACACAACGGCACGCGCACCCGCACAACTGCGCCCCGTCGACCGGCAACCCCTGGTCAGGGTAGGCAGGGGCGGACACGCTCGGGGACGTGAATACGGAAACGACCACCTGCAAGGCTGAGTTCGTCCAGCGCTTCACCCCCACCCGCCGCGGTGCTCGCCTCGCCCGCCGTCTGGCGCTGCACCAGCTCGAGGACTGGGGCTACGACTACGGCACGGAGACGTCAGAGGCGGTGGGACACATCGTCGCCGAACTGGCGGCGAACGCGGCGACACACGGGCAGGTACCGGGCCGCGACTTCGAGCTGCGCCTGCTGCTGTCGGAGCCCGGCACCCTGCGCATCGAGGTCTCCGACACCCGCTCCGAACGCCTCCCGTCCCTGCCGGAGCCGGCGGCCCCCGACGCCGAATCGGGGCGCGGCCTGCTGCTGGTCGGGGCCTTGGCGGACGCGTGGGGCGTCACGCCGCGCGACGTGGGCAAGACGGTTTGGGCGACCGTCGCCGTCCGTGACGCAGCGGGTCCGGCCACTCCCGGCTGAATCGGGCCTTCGGAAGCGGCGCCGGGCGTGCCGGCGGCCCGGACGAAGTCCGCCCCGGGCCGCGACGAGGCGGCCCGGGGCGGGTGCTGCTTCTCCTACGGGGCGGCACCGGGCGACGGTCCGTGCCCGGTGCTCCTCGTCATCCGAACTGGCCGGGCCGGTAGCTGCCGGCGGGCTGCTGGACGATCACGTTCGCGCGGTTGTAGGTGTTGATGAGGGCGATGAGACCCACCAGGGCGGCGAGTTGCTCCTCGTCGTAGTACTTGGCGGCGTTCGCCCAGGCCTCGTCCGTGACGCCACCGGCCGCGTCGGCGATGCGGGTGCCCTGCTCGGTCAGCTCCAGGGCGGCACGCTCGGCGTCGGTGAACACGGTGGCCTCACGCCAGGCCGCGACCAGATTGAGGCGGACCGAGGTCTCCCCGGCGTGCGCGGCGTCCTTGGAGTGCATGTCGGTGCAGAAGCCGCAGCCGTTGATCTGGCTGGCGCGGAGCTTCACCAGCTCCTGCGTCGCGTGGGGCAGCGTCGAGTCCGAGACGACCTTGCCCGCGGCGTTGAGGTGCTTGATGAACTGGAGGGCGACCGGGTTGGCGAAGAGGTTCAAGCGAGCGTCCATGGTGAGCTCCTGTGCCGTTGCCGATGGTTACACCTCTCCGACGGAACGACCGGGGGAGGACGTGACACGACTGGAGGTGACCCGCGTCACACCCGGCTGGAGCTGTCCCGCCTCACCGTTTCGGCCGGCCAGACATCAAATGGGACACCGGCCGTCAGGCGGACGCCGGCCGCAGTGTCGGGGCCGTCAGGCCCGTCGTAGCGTCGGTCGGGCTCGAGTACGGGTCCGTCGGCGGGGTCGGGTTGTACGCGCACTCCGCGTGCACGCCCCCGTGGAAGCGGCCGCCGTCCGCGTACCACTCGTAGACCTGGCGGCCCTCGCCGTCGCGTTCCGTGCGCAGCGTCCAGTTGTCGCCCGACGGTGTGGAGTCGAACGAGACGATGTCCCAGCCGTCGGCCCTGAGGTGGTCGCGTAGACGGCGCATGGCGGGGAGCGCCTCCGACTCGGTGACGTCGGTGAGTTGCCACTCGTGGGAGAGGGCGTAGGCGTTGTCGACGTGCTCGTCGGCCACGCTCTCGAGGCCGTCCGGGTAGCAGTAGCCGGACGACAGGGAGTTGAACTCGCCCGGCGGGAGCTGCGCGTCGAAGCCGAGGACGTCGTACGACTCCTGGGACCGGGCGCCGGCCCGGTCGGCCATGCTCTGCGGCGCGACCTTCGGATAGTCCTCGGGGGTCGCGCGCTGCACGCCGTACGTCACCAGTACGGCAAGGATCAGCAGTACGGGGATGCCGACGATCGTCGCCAGGGCGATGCCGAGCCACTTGGCGGCGGACGTGCTGGTGCGGGGCTGCGCGAGGTCTTCGATCACGGGACCGACGCTACGAGGAGGGCCGGCACGGCCGTACCCGTCAACCGACTCAAGTCGGATGAGCACGACTACTCAGCCGACCGGGCACCGTCCCCGGCCGGTTGTCCGGGACCGCTCGTATGCTCGACGCATGACCGATCACCAGGGCGGACCCCATCCGGCACGGCCGACCGAGAACGCGATGCGCCGGGCGCTCAAGCGGGCGAGGGACGGGGTCGCGCTCGATGTCGCGGAAGCCGCCGTGCTGTTGCAGGCCCGCGGCGCGGACCTGGAGGACCTTGCCGCCTCGGCCGCGAGGGTCCGGGACGCGGGGCTGGAGGCGGCCGGCCGGGCCGGGGTCATCACGTACTCGAAGAGCGTCTTCATCCCGCTCACCCGCCTGTGCCGCGACAAGTGTCACTACTGCACCTTCGTGACCGTGCCCGGCAAGCTCCGCCGCGCGGGGCACGGGATGTTCATGTCGCCGGACGAGGTGCTGGAGATCGCGCGGCGCGGCGCCGAAGCCGGCTGCAAGGAAGCGCTGATCACCCTCGGCGACAAGCCGGAGGACCGCTGGCCCGAGGCCCGCGAGTGGCTCGACGCGCACGGGTACGACGACACGATCGCGTATGTCCGGGCCATGTCCATCCGGATCCTCGAGGAGACCGGGCTGCTGCCGCACCTCAACCCCGGGGTGATGTCCTGGACAGACTTCCAGCGGCTGAAGCCCGTCGCGCCGTCGATGGGCATGATGCTGGAGACGACGGCGACCCGGCTGTGGAGCGAGCCGGGCGGGCCGCATTACGGGTCGCCCGACAAGGAGCCCGCCGTCAGGCTCCGCGTGCTGGAGGACGCAGGACGGACGAACGTCCCGTTCACCAGCGGACTGCTGATCGGAATCGGCGAGACGTACGAGGAGCGGGCCGAGTCGCTGTTCGCGCTGCGCCGCGTCTCGCGGGCGTACCACGGCATCCAGGAGCTGATCCTGCAGAACTTCCGCTCCAAGCCGGACACGGCCATGCGCGGTATGCCGGACGCCGAGCTGGACGAGCTCGTCGCGACCGTCGCGGTCGCGCGCCACATCATGGGGCCCTCCGCCTGCCTGCAGGCGCCGCCGAACCTCGTGGACGCGGAGTTCGCGCGGCTGATCCGCGCGGGGATCGACGACTGGGGCGGCGTATCGCCGCTCACCCCCGACCACGTCAATCCGGAGCGGCCCTGGCCCCGGATCGACGAGCTCGCGGAGAGGTCGGCGGCCGAGGGCTTCGAGCTGCGTGAACGGCTGTGCGTGTACCCGGAGTTCGTCCAGCGCGGCGAGCCGTGGCTCGACCCGCGGCTGCTGCCGCACGTACAGGCGCTCGCCGACCCGGAGACCGGTCTCGCGAACAGCGACGCCCTCCCCACGGGGCTGCCCTGGCAGGAGCCGGACGAGGGGTTCACCGCCACCGGGCGCACCGATCTGCACCGGACCATCGACACCGACGGCCGGACGCACGACCGGCGTGACGACTTCGACGCCGTCTACGGCGACTGGGACGCCCTGCGGGAGGCCGCCGCGCCCGGCATGGTGCCGCAGCGCCTCGACACCGACGTGATGGCCGCACTGGCCACGGCCGCCGACGACCCCACCAGGCTCACGGACGACGAGGCGCTGGCACTGTTGCACGCCGACGGCCCGGCCCTGGACGCCCTCACCCGTATCGCCGACGAGCTGCGCAGGTCGGTCGTCGGCGACGACGTCACGTACATCGTCACGCGGAACATCAACTTCACCAACGTCTGCTACACCGGCTGCCGTTTCTGCGCCTTCGCCCAGCGGCGCACCGACGCCGACGCCTACACCTTGTCGCTGAGCCAGGTCGCGGACCGGGCGCAGCAGGCGTGGGACGTCGGCGCGGTCGAGGTGTGCATGCAGGGCGGCATCCACCCCGATCTGCCCGGCACCGCGTACTTCGACATCGCGCGGGCCGTCAAGGAACGCGTCCCCGGCATGCATGTGCACGCCTTCTCGCCGATGGAGGTCGTCAACGGGGCCAGCCGCACCAACATGTCCATCCGCGAGTGGCTGACGGCGGCGAAGGAGGCGGGCCTCGACTCGATCCCCGGCACCGCCGCCGAGATCCTCGACGACGAGGTCCGCTGGGTCCTCACCAAGGGCAAGCTGCCGACCGCGACCTGGATCGAGGTCGTGAAGACGGCGCACGAGCTCGGCATCCGGTCCTCCTCCACGATGATGTACGGGCACGTGGACCAGCCGCGTCACTGGCTCGGCCACTTCCGTACCCTCGCCCGCATCCAGCAGGAGACCGGCGGCTTCACGGAGTTCGTGACGCTGCCGTTCATCCACACCAACGCGCCCGTGTACCTGGCGGGCATCGCCAGGCCCGGCCCGACCACCCGCGACAACCGCGCCGTCACGGCGATGGCCCGCCTCCTCCTGCACCCGCACATCCCCAACATCCAGACGAGCTGGGTGAAGCTGGGGGCGGAGGGCGCGGCGGAGATGCTCCGTTCGGGGGCCAACGACCTCGGCGGCACGCTGATGGAGGAGACCATCTCCCGTATGGCGGGCTCCAGTTACGGCTCGTACCGCTCCGTGCGTGACCTGACCGCCATCGCACAGGCCGCGGGGCGGCCGTCCCGGCCGCGTACGACGCTGTACGGAGAGGTCCCTGCCGAGCGCCGGCAGGTGGCGAGCGCGTCCGACGGGCACCTGCCGGAGCTGCTGCCCCTGCTGCCGGACTGACCACGGGCGGACGGCCCACCGGACCGACCATCGGCGGACCGGCCGCCGGACCGACCATCGGCGGACCGGCCGCCGGACCGACCATCGGCGGACCGGCCGCCGGACCGACCACGGGCGGACCGCCCACCGGTCGAGCCGGTCGTCGGGGGACCCGGCCCGACGTCGGGTCCGACCGCAGACGCGCCCGCGCGAGACGGGCCGTGGGCCGCGCCGGTGCCCGGCACGGCGGGGCATACGGGTCTGTACGCCGCGCCTGCCTTCGTCCCGCGACATACCGGTGCGAGCCGCGCGCGGCCCGGCCGGGACCGGTCCTCGCCCTCTGAGCACGCCGTTCCCGTTCGATTACAGTGCTGGGCCGGGCAGTGTTCGTTCGACGTCGGGGGAGGAGCGCGGTGAGCGCAGCAGCCGCAGGCGTGTGGGGCCGTGCCGAGCAGCAGGACTTCCGCGCGAGGGTGCGCGGCGCGCTGCTCGGCGGTGCCATCGGCGACGCGCTCGGCGCCGGCGTCGGCGGGCTCACCCTGGACGAGATCCGTGCCGCCCACGGGGCGGAGGGGCTGACCGACCTCACCCCCGTCAACGGTCGCCGCGGCGCGGTCACAGCCGCCACGCAGCTGACGCTCTTCACCGTCGACGGCCTGATACGGGCCCAGGTCCGCCGTGACACCGGCGCCTGGCACCCGCCCACCGACGTGCACCGCGCGTATCTGAGATGGGCCGCCACGCAACGCGACTGGGGCCCCGACGAGCGGCGCAAGGAGAACGGCTGGCTCGCCCGCGAGGAGTGGCTCTACAGCCGCCGCAACCCGCCCCGTGACACCGTCACCGGCCTCGGCGACGCGAACATGGGCACCCTCCAGACGCCCAAGAACCCGACCGCCCGTGACGCGGGCGCGCTGGTGCGTTCCGCGCCGTTCGGGCTGCTGGTCGGCTGGGAGCCGCAGTTGGTGTGCCAGCTCGCCGTCGAGTGCGCGGCGCAGACGCACGGGCATCCGACCGCGTACCTGTCCGCCGGCGCGTTCGCCGTCATCGTGCACGGGCTGGCGCGCGGCGAGACGCTGGACGGCTCGGTGCAGCGGGCGCTGGCGCAGCTGGCGTCCCGACCGGGCCATCAGCCGGTCACGGACGCGCTCAAGCATGCCCTCGGCGCCGTGCGGCAGGGCATCCCGAGCCCTGAGCGGATCGCGTCCCTCGGCGACGCCAGGCAGGCGGAGGACGCCCTCGCGATCGCCGTCTACTGCGCCCTCGTCGGCGAAGACATCCGGCACGGGCTGCGTCTCGCCGTCAATCACGACGGCCCGTCCGAAGTGACCGGTACGGTGTGCGGCGCGCTGCTGGGCGCGATGCACGGGGAGACCGCGCTGCCGCCGGCCTGGCTGTGCGAGCTGGAGGGCCGTCCGACGCTGCTGGAGCTCGCGGACGACTTCGCGATGGAGATGACCCAGGGCCCGGCACTGCACAGCCCCACGGTGACCGCGCCGGGCTGGCTCCAGCGGTATCCGCGGGCGGCGGCCGAGCTGACCTGAGCCGGTCCGCCCCGTTCCCGCAGCGACGAGGGCCCGGCCCCCCTCCTCGGGAGCCGGGCCCTCGCACGGTCGGTGCTGGTGAGGAGGCGCGCCTCAGCCGTCGGCGCCCTCGCGGCCGAGCACCTTGACGTCCGCGTCGCCGGCCGCGACCGGCGACGGGATCAGCCGGGCGGTACCGGTGCCGCCCTCGTCGTCGCCGTTGATCTTGGCGAGCACCTCGTCGCGTTCCGGGGTGTCCTCGGGCTTGATCCAGCCGATCACGATGTAGAGGACAAGCGAGACGACCAGCGGCACCGAGACCTGGTACTGCAGCGGCACACCGCCCTCGACGCTCCAGCTGATCGGATAGTTGACCAGCCAGAAGGCGAGCAGTCCGACGCCCCAGCCGAGCAGGGCGGCGGTGGGTCCGCTCTTGCGGAACCAGGGGAGCAGGCCCAGCATCAGCGGAATGGCGATCGGGCCCATGAGTCCGGCGACCCACTTGATGACGACGGTGATGATGTCGCCGAAGAACGGCGAGTTGACCTGCGTCGCGATCGCCATCGACAGGCCGAGGAAGAGCAGTGTTGCCCAGCGGGCGGCGAGCAGGCCGACGCGGGTGTCCCACTCCCGGGCCTTGCGGGACAGCGCGGGCATGATGTCGCGGGTGACGACCGCGGCGATCGCGTTGGCGTCGGAGGAGCACATGGCCATGGTGTGTGAGAAGAACCCGACGATGACCAGGCCCAGCAGACCGTGCGGCAGCAGCTGTTCGGCCATCAGCGCGTAACTGTCGGCGGGTACGTCGGTCTCGATGAGCAGCGGGGCGACCCACATGGGGAAGAACAGGACGGCCGGCCAGACGAGCCACAGCACCGCGGACAGGATGCCTGAGCGCTGTGCGGACTTCGCGGAGTCGGTGGCCATGTAGCGCTGGGCCTGGTTCCACATGCCGCCGTTGTACTCGAAGGTCTTGATGAAGAGATACGCGATCAGGAACACCATCATGTACGGGCCCGCGAGCGGCTCGGCGTGACCCTTCAGCTCTGGCTCGTCCCACACGGTCCACAGGCTGCTGAAGCCGCCGAGCTCGGCCATGACGGCGATGAGCATCGCGATACCGGCGACGAACTGGATGACGAACTGGCCCAGTTCGGTGAGGGCATCGGCCCACAGGCCGCCGACGGTGCAGTAGACGGCGGTGACCGCACCGGTGATCAGGATGCCCATGTTGAGGGAGACGCCCGTGAAGACGGAGAGGAGCGTGGCGATGGCCGCCCACTTCGCGCCGACGTCGACGATCTTCAGCAGCACGCCGGACCAGGCGAGCGCCTGCTGCGTCGGCAGGTTGTAGCGGTTCTTGAGGTATTCCAGCGGCGAGGCGACGTGCAGCCGCGATCGCACCCGGTTGAGCCGCGGCGCGAACACCTTGGCGCCGATCGCGATGCCGATCGCGATGGGGAAGGACCAGGTGACGTACGAGGTGACGCCGTAGGTGTAGGCGATGGCCGCGTAGCCGGTGAACATCACCGCGCTGTAGCCCGACATGTGGTGCGAGATTCCGGACAGCCACCACGGCATCCTGCCGCCGGCGGTGAAGAAGTCGCTGACGTTGTCCACGCGTTTGTGGGACCAGACGCCGATCGCGACCATCACGCCGAAGTAGCCGATGAGCACGGCCCAGTCGAGACTGTTCATGTCCCCTCCAGAGGGGTCCGCCTTGTGAACGAGGAGCGCGCTTCGTCTTTGCGTCCGTTGAGCGGCGCCCCATGCGGGAGTTGGGGACTTCCCGGATTGAACAGGCTGCCGCGGGCAGTGGTCAAGGCCTCTGGTGGTCATAAGTGTGAACGTGGATCAGCAAGACGAACGACTTTTGCTCGTTCTTGACCTTGAGGGGCGTTGTCGCGAACGAGACGTGGGCCACACGATGAGCGGGCACTTCGTCGAGTCCGACAGACAGAAGAGACCGCACGGGATGCGGGTCCCGTGCGGCCAGGAAGTGAGGTACACCGGTCCTCGAACTACCGCATCAGCTCACCGGCGTTGACGAGTAGCGACTGGCCGGTGATCGACCGGGCGCGGTCGGAGGCGAGGAAGACCGCCGCCTGGGCGACATCCCGGTCCGTGGCCAGGTCGGGCAGGGCCGTCCGCTCGGTGAGCCGCCGGAGCACCTCGTCCTCCGCCACTCCCTCGGCGTCGGACGTGAACCGGACGTATGCCTGCACCGGCGGCCCCCACATCCAGCCGGGCAGCACGGTGTTCACCCGGACACGGTCGGGGCCGAGCTCCCGGGCCAGCGAGTACATCGCGGACGTCAGCGCTCCCTTGGACGCCGCGTACGCGGCCTGCCGCACCTGCGAGGGTGCGGCGAGAGCCGACTGCGTGCCGATGAACACGACGGAGCCTCCCCGCTCCCTGAGTCCCGGCAGGCACGCGCGCGTCATCCGCAGTGTGCCGAGGAGATTCACGTCCAGGACGCGCTGCCAGGTGGCGAAGTCCGCGTCCTCGAGGCCGCCGAAGGCGCTGTCCAGGGCGGCGACGTGCACCACGGCGTCGATCCGCCCGAAGCGCTCAACGGCGAGCGCGGCCAACGCCTCGCACTGGGCCTCGTCGGTGATGTCGGTGGCCCGGTACGCGGTACGGGCGCCGCCGGGGTCGATCCCGCCGGCCGTCTTCGCGAGGTGCGCCTCCGTGCGCGCGCCCAGTACGGCGCTGCCCCCCTCCTCGACGACGGCCGCCGCGACCTGGAGGCCCAGCCCGGCGCCCACGCCCGACACGAGGACGGTCTTGTCCCGAAGCAGCATCCCGGTGCCTCCCGAGGCTGGCGGTTTATCTGACGGAGCGTCAGAGTAGGTCGGCCCGGCCCAGGAAGGAAGGGGAGCGCCATGAGCGAGGACAGGACCGGTGACGGCGGCGACCGCGGCACTCGCGGTGAGGACACCCGCAGCGAGATGTACGCGGAACTCGCGTCCGTCGGCCCGTACGGGGTGCGCCCCGGCCACGCGCTGATCACGATGGTCGAGCCGCATCCGGGCCACGAGTACGCGTACAACCGCTGGTACGAGGACGACCACTACTACGCGGGCGCGATGGCGATGCCCTGGATCAGCGCCGGCCGGCGCTGGGTGGCGACACGGGACCTGCAACTGCTGCGCTACCCGGCGAAGTCCGCGGTGGCGCAGCCGGTGGCGGCCGGGTGCTACCTCTCGACGTACTGGATCACCGAGGGTCGCTACGACGACCACATGAGATGGACCGTCGCCATCAACAAGCGCCTGGGCCGGGACGGGCGCGTCCACCAGCGGCGGACGCACGTCTTCACGGCCTTCCAGGACCACGAGGCCACCGTCTACCGCGACGGCGCCGCGGGCCCGCGTGACCTGCATGCGCTGGACCATCCGTACGCCGGTCTGGTGCTGGAGGTCATCGACGCCGAAGGCCCCGCCCAGCGGGCCGAACTGCTGCGGTGGCTGCGGGCGAAGCATCTGCCGAGGAGGCTGGCGGGCTCCTGCGCGGCCATGGTTTCGGTCTTCCGGCCCACACCGCTGCCGGGGGACCGGATGACCTATGTGAAGCAGGTGGAGGGCGTGGACAGCCGACTTACGCTGCTGTGGTTCCTCGAGGAGGACCCGAGGGACCGGTGGGAGGACACGTTCACCGGGCTGGACACGGTGGTGGCGGAGTCGGGGCTGGGACGGGTGGAGTTGGTGGCGCCTTTCGTGCCGACCGTGCCCGGGACCGACCGCTATGTCGACCAGCTGCGCTGAGGCACGCTGCCGACGCGGTCCGGGGTACGGCCGAGCCCCCTCGGCCGGGACGGCGATCCAGTCGAGAGGGCTCTCGGTACTGTCTTGTGCGGGGCGTCGCTCGTGTCTTCGCGTGCGCGTACCGCGGGCGGCGACGCGCTCAGCCGAGATCGAACGCGCCGTCGCCCACTTCATTCACGAACGCGTTCCACGACTCGGGGACGAAGGTGATCGTCGGGCCCGCGGGGACTTTCGAGTCCCGGACGGAGACCGCCTGGACTACAGGGGACTTGACCTCGACACAAGCGCCGTTCCCCGTGGAGTAGGAGGACTTCGTCCAGCTCTCCGTCGCGCCCTGAAGGATTGCCATGTTCGCTCCGCTTCCGGCAAGTGGTGTGATCCGAGCCAACGTTCTTGCTGGCGTGATCGACGCTACTCGCCGACAGAGAGGCGCGAGACGGGCGTTCACTCGACCGGATGGCATATTCCATGCGACTCTTCCGTCACACGGCGCCTCTGGTGTACCGTTCCGCCGCCTTGGGTCAGGCGGCGTCTCCCTCCGTGTATTCCTTGGCGATCGACGCGATGAACTGACGCGTCTGCTCCACGTTCAGGGCCTGCGCGCGCAGGTGCTCGTACATGACGCTGTACTTCTGCACGTCGTTGGCCTTCTCGAGGTACAGGTCGCTGGTCACGCCCTCGATGTAGACGACGCTCGAGTCGGAGGTGTCCGGGAACTCCAGGATCGCGTACTGACCGTTGACGCCCGGGTGCGCGCCCATCTCGAACGGCAGGACCTGCACGGTGACGTGGGGCTGCTGTGACAGCTCCACCAGGTGCTCGAGCTGCTCGCGCATCAGCTGCCGGCCGCCTACCTGCCGGCGCAGCGCCGCCTCGTCGATCACCGCCCACATCCGCAGCGGATGCTCCGAGTCCCTGATCCTCTCCTGGCGGCGCAGACGGACGCTGACGCGCTTCTCGATGTCGGTGGTTCCGCTCTCCGGCAGGGCACCGGCGATGAGGGCCTCCGCGTACTGCTGCGTCTGGAGCAGACCGGGAACGACCTGCGGCTCGTACACCCGCAGGCTGGCCGCGTCGGTCTCCAGGCCGATGTACACGCTGTACGGGATGTCACCGAAGGCGTGCCACCAGCCCTGCTGGCGGGAGTCCTTGGCCATCTGCATCAGCGAGTCGACGATCCGGTGGTCCTCCACCTCGTAGACCCCGCACAGGTCGCGTACGTCGCGCTGGCTGATGGAGCGACGGCCGTTCTCCAGGCGGCTGATCTTCGACTGGGAGACGAGCAGGCGCTCCGCGACCTCCTCCGCCGTCATGCCCTTCAGCTCGCGGAGCCGGCGCAGCTCCTGCCCCAATCGGCGTCTCCTGACGGTGGGATTGACGTTGGACGCCACGGGTACAGCACCTCCGACTGCGTAGCTGTGCGTATCTACTGCTGAGCAGATTGCCACCAATGGTGGTCGCTGCGCTGCCAAATGGCTACACGCGCGAACGCCGCGGCCGCACATACGAACGCGCGGGGCAGCCTCCTGGCTGCCCCGCGCGTTCACTTGCGGCTCCCGAACCGGTCGTTGGGGACGACGGTGCGGCGGTCGTGCTGTGCGGCACCGCGGTTTTCCTACGGCGCTTCAGCGCTCCGGTTCCGCGGTGCTGCTCAGGGGTGTCGGGTGGTGCGGTGGTGCGGTGCCGTGCTCAGTGCGCGACGACACGTGCCGCCATGCTGCTGCGGCGTGGCTGCATCGGTACGGGTCCCGGCTGGCGGCCTGCGGGGGCCGTCGGCTGGGCACGGCGCGGCTGGGCGGCCACACCGTTCTGGACGTCCATCACCGCGTGCGCGACGAGGCCGCCCATCGGGTCGTGCCTGATGAGGTCCCGCAGACGGGACCGCGAGGAACGCCCTTCGTTGCCCGGGTACAGGTGCTTGCCGAGTCCGACCGCGTGGGCCAGTGCGGCAAGCGCCGCGGTCCGCGGGTCCGGTGGTACACCGGTGCGGATCGCACTGTCCAGCCGGGCCCTGATGTCCCGGCTGATCGCCGTGTCCGTCGCCTGGTAGCGAGTCGTCGGCAGAACTCCGCACATCTGGCCCGCAACGGCATGCACCATGCCGCACCGCTCCAGATGCGAGAGGTAAATCTGGCGCAGCCCCAGCCGGGGCCCGCCGATCCAGTGGACCGCCCGTACCGGACTGCCGCGTCTGCGCAGCAACTCCAGTGCGGAGTCCAGAGTCGGATCTCCTGTCGGCCGTGGCATCACCACGGCGATACGATCCCCGTCTGGGGCTATCCGTCCTGCCAGAGCCAGCTCTACTAGCTGTGCCCCGGCCAGGCCGAGGTCGAGCGACTGCGGCTGCGCTGTGGTACCCGTTGCCGGGTCCAGAGCGAGCAGCAGAAGCTCCTCCGGAAGTGTTCTGCGGCTCCTGCCCATCCATGCCTCCCCGCGTGGATGAATGACAGGGTGACCCCTCTCACATTGGTCTGTCGAGGGCGCCTGGGTGCTTTGTTAGGGAACCGATAGGTATGTCGTTCTCGTCTAGCACGGGAGCCAAGCGCTCACACAGGACACTGGTAGATGGTTCGGACACCACGAGCCGTCGGCGGGCCGCCGGTTCCTGGTGTTCGTGAAGGCATACGCATGGCGCATGGCACATGACTCATGGAGGAGGCACGGTGGCGGGCGAGTCCCCCGACAAGTCGGAGCAGCGGAAGTCGTCGGGGGAGACGACTCAGGAGGAGCGGGATCCGCGTCTCACCGTGTTCCGCCGGCCATCTCCCGGGCGCGACGCCGCGCAGGGGCAGGGCTCCGGCCATGACACCTCCACGACGACGACGGACGAGGCGACGGAACGCCCGGCCCCCGTGGACCAGGCGACGGCCGTCTTCAGGACCACGCCGCCGCCCGAGGAGCCGGACGCGGCCCCTTCGGGCAATGACGCACGCCTGCGCGCCGCGGTTGCGGCGTGGGTGGCGACGGCCGACGAGCCGGAGGACGGCTCCGAGGACTCCGACAGCTCGAAGAAGCCCGAGGGCTCCGCGGACTTGGAGGGCTCTGAGGAGGGCTCTGAGGGCGTCCGGCGGGACGAGGAGGCCGAGGGAGGCGCGGAGGTCCCCGAGGAGGCCTCGTCCGCCACGGAGCCCGCCACGGAGGCCGCCACGGCCGACGAGCCCGTCAAGGACACGTCCAGCGACGCCACTCCGGACGGCGACGAGGCGAAGGACGCGGCTGCGGTCGCCACGGGCGATGCCGCCGACACGTCGGACGGCGCCGGGCCTGCGGACGCCAAGGCTTCTGACGCAGCCACAGCTACAGCCACGGACGACCCCGCTGCGGCGACGGCGGAGCGGTCCGACGACGGCGACGACACCGACGGCCAGGACGAGGACGACGCCGGGCGCGGCGGCTCCGACGCCGAAGCCACCGAAGACGCCGAAGCCGAAGCCCCGGCGGGTGCGGAAGCAAAGAGGGAAGCCGACGCACCCGTCGAGGCCGACGGGCACGGTGTCGACCAGCCGACGACCATGTTCAAGGCGCTGCGGCGTCCGGCTGTCGACCAGCCCACCACCGCTCTCAAGATGCCCCCGCGGGCCACGCCCGCCGCGAAGCCGGAGTCCCGCCCGGAGTCCCGACCCGAGCCGGCGTCGCAGCCGGAGACGGACGCCGAGCGCACCAGCACCTTCGTGCCGCTGCGCCGCGACGACGTACGTCCCGCGGCCGCCGCGCCCAAGACACCCAAGGCCGCTGCGCCGTCCGCACCGGCACCGGCGGCCTCCGCGCCGTCCGCACCCGCCCCCGCGCCGGCGCAGCCGCTCCCGACGGCGTCCGGGACTCCCGCGTCACTCGCCGAGGCCGAGCGGACCAGGCAGCAGCCGATGCCGCCACTGCCGCCGCTCGACCTGCTCGCCGAGCTGACGAACACGCCTCCGCCGCCGCAGACGCCGGTCCGCACGGTCGTGCGACGGGTCAAGATCTGGACTCCGCTGGTCCTGCTCCTCCTGATCGTCTTTGCGGTCGTACAGCTCGTGCGTCCGCTTCCGGACCCCACGCTCGCACTGTCCGCGGAGGAGACCTACAGCTTCGATGGCGGCAGGCTCGAACTCCCGTGGCCGACGGAGGGCCAGGGCGCCGCCGAGGTCGTCGGCGTCGGCAGTCTCGGTCAGTACGGACCCCAGAAGCCCGCTCCCATCGCCAGCGTCGCGAAGACGATGACGGCGTACGTGATCCTCAGGGACCACCCCATCACCGGCAAGCAGGTCGGCCCGAAGATCACCGTCGACAAGAAGGCCGAGGAGGAGTCGAAGGCGAAGAGCGAGTCGACGGCTCCCATAAAGGAAGGCCAGCAGTTCACCGAGAAGCAGATGCTCCAGCTGCTGATGATCCCGTCGGGGAACAACGCGGCCCGTCTGCTGGCGCGCTGGGGCGCCGGCTCCGAGGAGGCGTTCGTCAAGAAGATGAACGACGCCGCCAAGGAACTCGGCATGACGAACAGCACCTACACCGACCCGAGCGGCCTCAAGGCCACCACCGTCTCCACCCCGCTGGACCAGATCAAGCTCGGCAAGGCGGTCATGGAGAACGACGTGTTCAGGGAGATCGTGAACACGACGCAGGTCGAGATCCCGGGCATCGACGGCAAGATCCGCAACAACAACGACCGGGCCCTGCTGATGGACGGCGTCGGCGGTATCAAGACCGGTTCGTCCACGCCGGCCGGCGGCAACCTGCTCTGGTCCGCGAACGCCGTCGTCGACGGTGAGGTCCGGCGCATCGTCGGGATAGTGATGGGCGCGCAGGACGCTCCTCAGCTGTGGCAGAAGCTGGAGAAGGCGATCGACTACAGCATCGCCCTGATCCCGCCGGCCCAGGAGGCCGTCACCTCGGCCACGGTGGTCAAGAAGGGTGACGTCGTCGGGCACGTCGACGACGGACTCGGCGGCCGTACGCCCGTCGTCGCCACCAAGGACCTGAAGGCCGTCGGCTGGGCCGGTCTCCAGGTGAAGATCGAGATCGCGGAGAACGGCAGCGCGGTCCCGCACGCGGCGAAGGCCGGAACGGTCGTCGGCCAGGTGTCCGTGGGTGAGGGCGTCGGCAAGGTCAGCGCACCGGTCGCCCTGCAGCGGGACCTGTCGGAGCCGGGCGTCGGCGCCAAGCTCACCCGCCTCGGCTGACCGCCGCGCGGGCGTCCCGGGAGACCGGGGCGCCCGCGTGCCGGCGTCCCGGCGCAACTTCGGACGCCCGGGCAGCGTCTTGTGGAACGAGAAGCGAACAGCGAGCATCGTGGCGCGGCCGGCCGGCCGGGAGGACGACGGCGGACAGCAGGACAGGACGGGGAGAGCCGCAGTGACCACCGCTGAGCCGACACGGACGGACGGCAGCAGCACCCACGGCACGAACACGGCCGGAACCAGCGGCGATCGGCCCGTCGACGGCTCCGCGGCCGGCGACGACAACACCATCGGCACCGGTCCGCGAATACCGCTCCGTCCGCAGGCGAAGTCGAATGCGCCGTCGAAGCCGCAGTTGCCGGAGCCACGACTCCCGTCCACATCGACCTCCACTTCCACCTCCGCCCCCGCCCCCGCACCCACCCGGTCGGTGGGCGTACGCGACCGCCTCTCACGTCACCCCGTCGCCCTCGCGACGGCCGCGGCCGCCTTCGTTCATCTGCTCTGGTTCTTCTTCTTCGCCAACAGCGGCGGCGACATCGCGGCCCAGGACGCCTGGGCCGAGTTCGTCGGCCGCCACCCCGACTCGGCGTACAACCTCGCCTGGTACGGCGGCATGCACCCCGTCTCGTACAGCGTGGTCTCCCCGTACCTGATGTCGGTCCTCGGCGTGCGGACGACCATGATGCTCGCGGGCACCGTGTCGGCCACCCTGACCGCGCTGATGCTGGTCCGGGTGCGTGCCGTGCGCAACCCGGTCGCGTGCTCCCTCGTGGGCGTCTTCGCGTTCCTGTGCAACGCGCTGTCCGGCCGGGTCACCTTCGGCCTCGGCATGATGTTCGCGCTCGGCGCGGTCGGCGCCGTCTTCTGCTGGCCGCACCGCCTGCGGCACCACCGCTGGGCGAAGGCCGCCGTCGCCGCGCCGCTCGCCGGTCTCGCCACCGCGGCAAGCCCCGTGGCGGGTCTGTTCCTCGGCGTGGTGGCCGCGGCGCTGTTCCTCAACGGCCGCAGGCCGGGGGCGTACGCGATCGGCCTCACGCCCGTGTTGGTCGTGGCCCTGTCCGCGTGGCTGTTCCCCTTCTCCGGCACACAGCCCATGTCGATCGGGTCGACGTCGCTCCCGTTCCTCTTCGGCGTCCTCGTGTTCCTCCTCGTACCGAAGGAGTGGCGCACCGTCCGCACCGGCGCCGCGGTCTACGCCGTCGGCACGCTGCTGACCTGGGCGATCGACTCGCAGATCGGGTCCAACGTGTCCAGGCTGCCGATGCTCTTCGCGGGTGTGGTGCTGCTCGCCGCCCTGCCGTACACCGTGCCACGTTCCCGTAAGTGGTACGCCGTTGTCATCGCCGTCGTCGGACTGAACACCTGGATCGGCTACAAGGGCGTGGACGACATCGTCCGTACGGCCCCGACGGCTTCCTGGAACCGCGAGCTCGCACCGCTGGTCAACCGGCTTCAGGAGGTCAACGCCGAGCGCGGGCGGGTCGAGGTCGTGCCGGCGAGCAGCCACCGGGAGGCGTCGGCCCTCGCCCCGTACGTCAACCTGGCCCGCGGCTGGAACCGCCAGGCCGACATGAAGCGCAACCCCCTCTTCTACGACAAGGAGAACGTCCTCACCTCCGCGGACTACCGCGAATGGCTGCACCGGTGGGCGGTGCACTACGTG
Organism: Streptomyces sp. WAC00040; assembly: GCF_056835925.1. NCBI lineage: Bacteria > Bacillati > Actinomycetota > Actinomycetes > Kitasatosporales > Streptomycetaceae > Streptomyces > Streptomyces sp. WAC00040. The sequence continues at coordinate 1,124,956 of NZ_JAKQZE010000001.1, read as the reverse complement.
GTGCTGCCGAAGGGGGCGCCGGACTCGAGCGGAGCCGAGCAGGAGGCGGAGCTCGTCCGCGCGGGCCAGCCCTATCTCACCCGTATCTGGGGCGACGCCAACTGGCAGCTGTTCGCGGTCGAGAACCCGACGCCGATGGCGGAACCGCCGGCGACCGTGGACCATGCGGGGGCGGGCGAGCTGACCATCCACGTGAAGAACGCCGGCCGGGTGCTGATCCGCGTCCCTTACTCTCCGTGGCTGAGCCTCGTGGACGACGAGGGCAAGGGCGTCGAAGGCCCGCACGAGACGCCGGAGTCACAGGCCCGTGAGGACGGACCCAGGATTTTCGTCAACACCAACGGCTGTCTGCTGAAGGCGGAGAAGGACACGGAGGGCGACGAGTGGACCGAACTCCTCGCCCCGGGGCCCGGCACCTACCGGCTCGCCGCCCCGTACCAGTTCCCCCGCGGTACTCCCTGCCCTGACGAACTCCGCTAGATCATTTCGCCCTTACCCGCGTTAACACCTACCTCACCCTCCGCTGCTCGTGCATAGTGGACGCGCTCGGCATACCGATCGGTCGGTCCACTGATGCAGGTGCGAATACATGGCGTGCGAACAATGCGGCGGCGACGGCACACAGGCCCTCCCCGGTATGAACTGCCCGAGGTGCGGGACGGCCGGTGAGACGGCCGGGCGCGAGTCTGCCGGGCCCCCCGGCCCCGGACGGTCGACGGGACGGGCCCTGCCGGGACGCCTTCTCCTGCTCTCCCGCAGGAACGGACTCCTGCTGGCAGGAGCCGTCGTGGTGGCGCTGGCCGCCCTGACCGTCTCTGCCGGGGACCTGTTCGGGAACACCTCGCAGGCCTCGGAAGCATCCGGCGACGGCCCGGCCCCCGGCGCGGGCGACATCGGTGACCTGGGCGGCGCGCCGCAGCGCATCGCCCCCGCGGACCCGCCGAGCGACGCGGCCTCCCCGCCGCCCGTACGCGCCACCCCGAAGCCACCCGCGAAGTTCCGGCCACCCGAGCAGGCCCGGGGACCGGCGTACTCCGCCTGGGCCGGGCCCGGTTGCACGGGAGGCGGGCTCTACCGCGAGGAGAACCGCTTCAGCGACGGCGACGGCGGCTGGTACACCGTCAGCTCCGGCGGCCACCGCGGCGACGGCTGCGACGGCAGCTTCACGGCGGTCCCCATGTCCGGCAGGAGCGCCAAGGACGGAGGCGGGCGGGCGACCTGGTCCTGGTACGTCGGCAGCGGCTACGACACGTGCTCGGTCGCAGTCGTCGTACCCGACAGCGGACGCGACCGCGACGTGGCGGGCCGGCCCACCACCTACCACGTGCTGTCGGACCCGGACGATCCGGGCAGCGTGGTGAAGGTCTTCGAGATCGACCAGACCGAACTGCGGGGCAGCGGCCTCGTCGTCGAGAAGGTGCCGGTCCACGACCAGCGGCTGACCGTCCAACTCGTCGACAGGGGCGAGGACGTGGACGGCGGCGACCGCGGCGGAGCGCACCACGCGGCGGCGCAGATGCGGGCCGAGTGCCGCGCGTGAGCCCTCTCACGGAACGAAGAGACCCCGCCTGCGGGCGGGTACGGCAGTGCTGCATAGTGTCCGTCATGCTTTGTGAGGGATGCAGACCTGACGGACGCACGTGCGAGGCGTGCGCGGCGACGCCCGGCGCTCGGACAACGGGGCGTCACCGGGCGCCGTCACGCCCCAAGGTGTTGTTCGGCCTCTGCGCCGTGCTCGGCGCGGGCGCGCTGCTCGGCGGCGCGGTGCTGATGCTCGGGGACGACAGCGGCGAAACCGTGGGGGAGCCCGCTCCCGTGGCCGACATCGAAGTCGGCGGACGCCCCAACCTGATCACACCGACGGACGTCCCGGCGCCCACCCCGAGCACCCCGAATCCTTCGACCGCGGCGGGGACGCGGCCGTCCTCCGCCTCTTCGCCGGTCGCCTCACCGGGCCCTGCGACGGCGTCGGCCCTGGTCGAGTCGTCGTCGTCCCCCGCCACCACGGACGCCGCACCGACGCCCACCCCGTCCCAGACCTGGCGCGATCACGACAACTGCCGCGACGACCGGGACCATCCGGGCGGGGGCCGCTGGGACCGCGACGATTGCGACTGGTGACGAGGCCTTCCCCGGACGCCCCGACACATCCCGGACGCCCCTCTCGTCGCCCCGGGGCCGGGTCCCTCCTACTGCTCCGCCGGCCAGACCACTGCCTGGGCCACGACGACCCGGTCACCGTTGAACGTGACGGCCGGCCCTTCATGCAGCCGGTACCCCAGCTCGAGTGCCTCACTGACGCGACGGCAGAACGCCGCGTCGTCGGGACCTGTCAGAACGCGATAGACGGGCAGACCGTCGGGAGGTGTGCTCATGGACCCAAGCATCCCAAAGCCCTCGCCCATCCAGCCGCGTGAGGACCGGGGCCGCTTCACCGGGAAGGCCGCACCACCGTGGAGATCAAGGGGTACCGGCCGGCGACGGCCTGCCACTTCAGCGCCGTGACGGACGCGGCGAACAGCATCAGCAGGGCGAGGGCGATGGGCGATGACGGTGTCGGCCTTGCCGCCGCCGCGCCGGGCCGGGCCGAGGCAGCGGCGGCGGTCGACCCGACGAGCCAGCGCGCGGACCCCGGCAACCGGCCAGCCCTGTGCGGCAGATGCGAAGGCGGAGGCCACCCGTGAGGAAGCCGTCCCGGTCAGGATGCTGTCGCCGGGGGCCCGACACCCAGGACGGCGAGCATCGCTAGGGTGGCCGGGCCGGGGTTGAAGCGGCTCCACGCCAGGTACTCGATGCGGTGCGGCCCGTCGACCACCGGAACCAGTGCCAGTTCGGGGTCGTCGGCGGCCCGCGGCCGGATGAACGCCGACGGCAGCAGCGCGATGCCCAGCCCGCGCCCGACCAGCCGGGTGATCAGCTCCACGACGCCGACCTCGTACGCGACCCGGCGAACCAGACTCGCGGCGGCGAACGCCTGATCGGACTGGGCCCGGGCGGGCGTCCCGCTCACGAAGTCCACGAACGTCTCTTCCGCGATCTCCCGCAGCGTGACCCGGGAAACGCCCGCCAGCCGGTGTCCGGCCGGCACCACCAGTACGTGCTCGTCATGAGCGAGAACAACGCACTCCACACCGGAAGGCCGTTCGCTCTCCGGCATGCCGAGGAAGGCGATGTCCAGGTCGCCGTTCTTTACCGCCGCCGCCAGTTCATCGCTGCGTCCGGAACGGAGGGCGACATGGACGTCCGGGTGCAGGGCGCGGTACCGCTGCAGCAGCTCCGGCACATCCACGGCAGCCGTCGTCACGATCACGCCCACGGCCAGCCGGCCGCGTACCAAGCCGGTCGCGGCGGCAGCGTCGGCGGCGGCGCGGTCGGCGGCGGCCAGGCAATCACGTGCGCCGGCGACGAACGCCGCTCCCGCAGGGGTCAGCTCGACGCGGCGGCTGGACCGGGCGAACAGCCTGACTCCGAGCTCCCGTTCAAGGCCGGCGATCCGGTGACTGAGCGACGACTGCACCACGAAGCAGCGCTCGGCGGCCCGGGTGAAGTTACCGGTCTCGGCCACGGCGACGACGTAGCGCATCTGCTGAAGGTCCACCTCGTGATCGTTCCGGTTCATGGCTGTGATGACAAGCATGTGTTGGACCCATGACGAGGCGGGTCCGAGACTTCATCACATGCCCACCTCTTGCCCGGGCCGCGTTGATCGCGGCGCGGCGCCGTGCCCGAATCCGTCGGGACGAGTGGGACGCGGTCCACAGGCCGAAGCCGGATCCGAGAAGACCGGATGCGCGCCGACCACATACGAGAAGGACGGACCCGATGAAGACAGGCATGACGATCGCCGTACTGGGCGCCACCGGGATGGTCGGCAGGCGGGTGGTCGACGAGGCGAGCGCACGCGGACACCAGGTGCTCGCCCTGTCCCGGAAACCCGCGAGTGCGGACCCGAGGAGCCCGAGAGTGACGCCGATCGCGGCCGACGCGAGCGATTCGGATGCCCTGCGCGAAACGCTCGCAGGCTCCGCCTCCAGCGGTGCCGCGGACGCCGTCGTGCTGACCGTGCGGACCATGCCGGTCGATGAGGACTTCCTGGTCGGCGCCACCCGTACGGTGCTGGACATCGCCGCACAGCTCGGGATCCGCGTCTTCGTGGTCGGCGGCGCCGGCGCGTTGCGCAGCCCCGGGGACCGCGAGCTGCTGGTCGCCGACAACCCTGCGTACGTGCCTGCCGAAATCAAGGCGGTCGCCGCCGCCGGAATCGCTCAGCTGCGAACCTGCCAGGCCCATGCCGCTGACTACGTCTACCTGAGTCCCCCGGCCCTCCTCGAACCCGGCGAACGGACCGGCCGCTATCGGCGCGGCACCGACACGTTGCTCATAGGCGCCGACGGCCGCTCCTGGATCAGCGCCGAGGACCTGGCCGTCGCTGTGGTCGACGAACTCGGGACCCCCGGCCCCGACCACCTGATCACGGTCGTCCACCACGGCGAACACCCGCCTGCGTGAGCCGGTCGCCGGACAGGCCCGCGGCTCGCGATCGGACCGGCCACGGCGACGACCGGCGGCGACCGATCATGTCGCTCAATGGCAGGTCATCGAGCCGGACTCCTGGAAGGCCGCCACTTCGCCGCTCCGGGACGGCCGGACACGGCACGAGCCCGCTGCCGGGGCGGATCCGGCGACCGCCGAGGCAGCAGCCGGCCTCGGACCGCGCGCGACGTGCAGGCGGCTCCCGCGCCACCACCGCCGGAGTCGAGGCCCGAGCCGGCGCCGAGGTTGTAGCTGATCGCTCATCGCCGTGCTTTTCGTCGTTGATGTCGACGACCGGCGTCAGCCGCCAAGAGGTCGGGATACGGGCTGGCCGTGCCGCACGCTTCCGCTCATGCGCGCGGAGAGCAGTAACCAGGCCTCGCCGTTCGCCTCGGCGTGACGGGCGCCGGCGTTCCCGCGACCGCCGGTACTGTGGCCCGTCGGAAGTCCGCCCGCCGGCGGTCGTCCGAGACGCTTCCGAAGGGCTTTGCCGCCCCCTGGTGCGCGCGGCCACCGCGCCGCAGGGGAGGGGGCGTGTGTCGCACACTCCCACCCGTGGGGATATAGGTGTCCGATGAACGGACCTCGAGTTCCGCATAACGGTCTGGCGTCGCTCGCTGGGACTTTCCAATGTTACTGACCGTTATGTGACTTGCCTCACTAAAGATCTTGTAAGTGTCGTGGTAGACATGCGCATCTCCGTCGGCGGCCCCGCTCGGCCGCGGCACGGAGTGCCGGCTCCGGGCCGGCAAGCAAGCCCAGGGTGACCACGGTCCGAGTCCGCGGACCGCTCGCCCCGGGTCGCCGATCGGACAACGGCGTTCGCTCAAAGCCCGCACATCGACCGGCGCACACCCCTCCGCGCCGGTCCTGCGCCATCGAGGTAGCCAACGTGTCACTCGACTCCATGACCACATCCGTCGACGAAGCCGTCAGCGGATTCTTCGAGCCCATCGCCAAATGGCTGGGTGAGGTCGTCTTCTACGCCGTCCCCGTGGGCGGCACCGACCTGCCGCTCATCGTCGCCTGGCTGGTGGTGGCCGGTCTGGTCTTCACCGCATGGTTCGGCTTCGTCCAGCTCCGCAAGTTCCGGCTCGCCATCGACGTGGTCAGAGGGAAGTACGACGAGAAGGGGTCGGCCGGTGAGGTCAACCACTTCCAGGCACTGACGGCGGCCGTCTCCGGCACCGTCGGGCTCGGCAACATCGCCGGTGTCGCCGTCGCCGTCTCCATCGGCGGCCCCGGTGCCACGTTCTGGATGATCCTCTGCGGTCTGCTCGGCATGGCCACCAAGTTCGTCGAGGTCACCCTCGGTGTGAAGTACCGAGAGGTGCACGCCGACGGCACCGTCTCGGGCGGGCCGATGCACTACCTGCCCAAGGGCCTGACCGACCGGTTCGGCAAGAACGGCAAGACCCTCGGCAAGATCCTCGCCGTGCTCGCGTCGATCATGATCCTCTTCTTCGGCCTCTTCGGCGGAAACCTCTTCCAGGTAAACCAGTCCTACGCCCAGCTCGTCTCCGTCACCGGCGGCGAGAGCGGCATGATGGGCTCCTCGGCCGGCGCCCTGTTCTTCGGCATCCTGATCGCCGCGCTCGTCGGCATCGTCCTGCTCGGCGGCATCCGCTCCATCGCCTCGGTCACCAGCCGCCTCGTGCCCGCCATGGCCGCCATCTACATCGCGGCCTGCCTGGTCGTCATCCTGGTCAACGTCTCCGCCGTGCCGTCCGCGGTCGGCACGATCATCGAGGGCGCCTTCAACCCCGAGGGCGTCGCGGGCGGTGTGCTCGGTGCGCTGATCATCGGCTTCAAGCGAGCAGCGTTCTCCAACGAGGCCGGCCTCGGCTCCGCGCCGATCGCCCACTCCGCGGTGAAGACCAAGCACCCCGCGAGCGAGGGCCTGGTCGCGCTCCTCGAGCCCTTCATCGACACCGTGGTCATCTGCACCATGACGGCGCTGACCATTGTTGTGGCCAACCCCGCCAGCTGGGCCGAGGCCCGCAAGCAGGAGGGGTCCATCGGCGGCGTGACCATCACGTCGGACGCCTTCGCCACGGTGCTGCCCTGGTTCCCGTACATCCTCACGATCGCGGTCATGCTCTTCGCCATCTCGACCGTGCTCACCTGGGGCTACTACGGCCTCAAGGCCTGGACGTACCTGTTCGGCCGCAGCAAGGCCAGCGAGACCGTCTACAAGGTCGTCTACACCCTGTTCGCCGTGGCCGGTTCGCTGCTCACGCTGCAGACGCTGATCGACATGGCCGACGCGGTGCTGTTCATGCTCGCCGTCATCAACATCATCGGCCTCTACCTGCTGGCGCCGGTCGTCAAGCGGGAGCTCAACTCCTTCCTGGAGTTCGTCCGCGCCCGCAAGGCCGGCGAGAGCCCGGAGGACGACGAAGACCAGGAGTCGGTGAAGAGCACCGTCTGACCCGGCTTCTGAGCGGGCCCGCCCACACCTCGCGCCTTGGTGTGGACGGGCCCGCTTGCCATGCCGTCCACGGCATTCCCGCAGGTGAAACACGGTCTGGCAGGGCTTGGAACCAGCGGCTAGGGTGTGAACAACGCGTCAGTGCCCGCCTTCGGGCGGCCGCCTCCGACGCGCGGTGTGCCGGGAAGTCTGGTCGGCGTCCTTGGGCTCGTATGCCCGCATCCGACGCCCGGAGGTCTCCCTGATGGCTGCCGCCCCTCGCGAACGTTCCCCCTTCCTCGGCCTGCTGCCGCTTCCGGAGCGCAATGCCGTGGTCCAGGCCCTGCGGACGGAAACCGTCGGCGGGCTGGTGCTCCTGGCGGCCGCCGTGGTGGCGCTGGTCTGGGCGAACACACCGTGGAGCGGCGTCTACGAGCAGATCCGCGACTTCCACTTCGGCATACCGGCACTCGGGCTGGACCTCTCCGTGGAGCACTGGACCGCCGACGGGCTCCTCAGCATCTTCTTCCTGGTCGCCGGGATCGAACTCAAGCGTGAACTGGTCGTGGGCGAGCTGCGCACCCCGGCCACAGCAGCGCTCCCGGTCATCGCTGCGGTCTGCGGCATGATCGTGCCTGCCGCCCTGTACGCCGGCACCGTCATGGCCGGCGGCGGCAGCCTGGCCGGCTGGGCGGTCCCCATGGCCACCGACATCGCTTTCGCACTCGCCGTCCTGGCAGTCCTCAGCACCCACCTGCCTGCCGCGCTTCGCGCCTTTCTGCTCACGCTCGCCGTCGTCGACGACCTGGGCGCGATCCTCATCATCGCCATCTTCTTCACCAGCGACCTGAACTTTCTGGCACTTGGCGGAGCCATCGCCGGCCTGGTCATCTTCTACCTGCTGCAGCGCTTCCGCGTGCGCGGCTGGTGGTGGTACGTCCCGCTCGGCATCGTGACCTGGGCGCTGATGTACAACGGCGGCGTCCACGCCACCGTCGCCGGTGTGGCCATGGGCCTGATCCTGCGCACCACCCGCGACAAGGGCGAGACCGCTTCACCCGCCGAGCGCACCTCGCATCTGCTCCATCCCGTCTCGGCCGGCGTCGCGGTCCCCTTGTTCGCTCTCTTCGCCGCGGGTGTCGGCATATCGGTGGCGTCGCTCGGCGAGGTCTTCACCCGGCCCGAACCCCTCGGGGTCGTGTTGGGGCTGGTCATCGGCAAGACCCTGGGCATCTTCGCCGGCACCTATCTCGCCGCCAGGTTCACCCGTGCCCGGCTCAACCCGGAGCTCGCCTGGGCGGACGTCCTCGCTCTCGCCGTCCTGGCCGGCATCGGCTTCACCGTTGCCCTGCTGATCGGCGAACTCGCGTTCCCGGACCCGGCCGCCGAAGAGCACGTCAAGGCCGCAGTCCTGATCGGTTCGCTCATCGCCGCCGTCTCGGCGGCCTTTCTCATCAAGCGTCGCAACGGGATCTACCGACGCCTGTACGAGGAAGAGACCCGCGACGAGGACGCCGACGGCATCCCCGACATCTATCAGCGAGCGGGCACCGGCGAGCACTGAAATGCAAAGGCACCACGCGGCGCCGCCTCGGCGGATGGTGGAGTCCTCGGCCCGCCAGGACCCCAAGGTCTTGCCTGTGGGGAAGTTCGCAGAGCGGCGGCGAGGACGCCGGGTGGCCGCGTCGCGGCCGGTGCCCTCCTCGGCCATCAGCAGCCGCAGGACCTCGGCGGGATCCCACCGCTGGGCTCGGGCGGTGGCCAGGACGTCCGGGGCCGCTTTGCGCATGTAGGGCAGGCGCGTGCGGCGCATTCGGGCAGCGCCGGGGCCTGGGGAAACGTCATAGTGGCTAATTCCTTCGTGGGGCGGGGCGGGCGCCGATAGGTTCGGCCGATGATCAATATGTCGGTGCGGGGCGACCGCGGGAGCGTCGTGGCCCGGGCCCAGGGTGGTGTGGAGTGGACCGCTGCATTCGCGGATCTGGACCCGGCGGAGTTTCCGATGCTCTGGGCCCTGGACCCGTATGGCGACGCGGTCTTCAACCACCGGCAGGTGCCGCTACTGCTGGCGGAACTCGACCGGCTCCCCGCCGCTTGCGGCGGTGACTGGGTCGGGCAGGCCCGCGAGTTGTGCCAGGTCGTCCAGCAGCGAGTGCACCGGTATCTGTGGTTCGTCGGGGACTGACCGCAGTCAGTCGGCCGTCAACTCCCTGGGGACGGGTCGCAGTTGACCGAGCTGCCAGCCGGTGGTTCCGTTCTGGATGGAGTGGGCTTCGTCCGCGCGGACGACCTCGCCGGCGGGTTTGCTGTCCGCGATGTGTCCCAGGATGGAGAGGAGGTCGTCGTCGGCGAAGCGTCCGGCCGTGGCCGCGAGTCCGAGGGCGTGGTCGACTTTGTCGTTGCCCACGCCCGCCGTTGCGGCCTCGACATACCTCTTGACCGTCTTCGGGTCGTGCCCCGTCAAGGTCGCCGCCGACCAGACCGTCCCGGTCAGGTCGTACGACTCAAGGATTTCCATAATCTCCGTGTCAGACTCACAGGAACTCTCCGGCCGGTAGCTGATGCGTGCAAACACCAGCAAACGGGGGAGGGGTCTCCTCCAGTTAAGGAAGTGATCAGGAACACCACTGGTCAGACGGCCATCCACCTGGAATTCCGGTGGCCGACAGCCGGGACTCGGCTGGCCGCACATCTGGACTTTGCCACGGCCGCCGTCAGCAGGATTCGAACTTGCGACACCCGCTTCAGGAGTTCGACGGACGCGCCGCGTGGGCCCTCCGACCGCGGGCCGGCGTTCCCCTCAGCACAGATGCAGGCTACGGCTGTCCGCGGTCGTTGACGTCAGCCGTCGTCTGGCAGGGGTTCGGTCACGTCGGCCCACAGGCGCGTGGTCCAGGGGTTGCCTTCCTCGCCAAGCCTGGCTGCCACGACGTCATCGAGGAACAACGCGTTGGCGATGTCCGTCCCGGTCTGCGGCCACCAGAGCGAGTCGCACTCGGTGCACAGGAAGAACGCCGCTCCATCGTTCTTGAAGCGGTAGGGGTGGAGCCGGTCCTGGCCGCAGCGTGGGCAGACTGGTGGCGTGCTCATGCCTGTCACCTCAGGTCCGCCCCTCGATACGAACTACGGGCGAGCCGGTCGCTGAGGTCTGCTGAGCCGGCTGCTCGGCTCCTTCAGTTCAGTCGAGAGCCGTACTGCCGGATCTGCTGCCGCCAGGCGCTCCGGTCGGCTGCTGCAGCACCCACCCACATGAGGCTCGCCCGAAATCCAGACTTTCTCCGCCTAGATCTCAGCACAGCAGCAGTACCCATTGAGCCAGCAGTAGTAGTGCCCCTGCATCAACCTTCTGTTGCAACTGGCACAGATGGCGATGTTGTGAGGGTTTACTCGAACGACAGAGGTATTCTCCAGCTCCAGGACGGCGCCGACCACATCGCGCCCATGCTCCCGAATTCCCTGCTGCACGAATTCGAAAGCGCCGTAAACTTTCCCGCACTCGCATGTGATGCGGTTGGAGTAGAGAGGCCCGGTATCCTTGATCCCCAACTCGGATTGAATCCTGGCTTTCTCTTCCTTCGTCACCGGCTCCATTGCGGCCTCTCTGATCCGCCGAGGAGTCCAAAACCACGAGTGTACGGCTGAAGCTGCGTCATGAGAGACGTAGAATGTCGCTGACCGGCCGTTTCGCAAGCAGTCTTGAATGGCGGCCACCACCGTGCTCGTATCCGCAGACATGACGGATTTCCCGTCGCTGACTGCGGCCTCAATGGTCGTCAGTGACGAACTATCCATGACGCATCCTCTCGGCAACGGGGTCGATTCGATAACGTCATGCTCTCCCAATTGAACAGGGGCTGCCACTGGAGGGATTCGAAGGCACCGTGAGCCGCAGCATGACCACCGCCACCGCCGAACTGCTGACCGTGCCCGAGGTCATGGCCCGGCTCAAGCTCGGCCGCTTCACGGTCTACGACCTCATCCGCTCACGCCGCCTGACCTCCATCACGATCGGCCGCGCCAGGAGCGTACTGGCTGACGCACTGCGGGAGTTCATCGTCCGCGAGATCGATGAGGCCGCCTGCCGGTCATTCAGCGCAAGCGCAATCCCAATGGCGCGGGCACCATCACCGAGCGCGAGGAAGGCCGCTATCAGGCCGCCGTGTGCGTCCTCCAGCCGGACGGCGCCCGCGCCCGGAAGTTCGCCTACGGCAAGACCTGGGCCGAGTGCGAGGCCATCCGCCGCGAACTCTCGTCAAGGTCGACCAGGGCGTGCCCGTGCCGACCCGGTCGGCAAGGCTGTCCGAGTGGCTGCCGTACCGGCTGGACATCGTCATCGAGCCGGGGCCGCAAGCTCAGCACGTACGACAAGTACGAGGCGCACGTCCGGCTGTACCTCGTGCCCATGCTCGGCTCGAAGCGGCTCGAAGCGGCTCGAATCACGGGGCGCTGCCGACGTTCGGCGTTTCGTCGTCCAGATGGAGAACAAGACCACCGCGGCCACTGCCAAGGAACGGCACCGGGTGATGCGCGCCGCCTTGACGGCTGCCTGGCGCGAGGGTCGCCCGCTCGAGCCGCGCAACGTGTACCGGTCCTTCACCCGCGTCGCCGACTCCGCCGGCCTCCGCGTGATCCGGCTGAACGATGCCCGGCACCCTGCTCACTGCTGCCGGGGTCGCTCCTCGCGTCGTGATGGAGATCCTCGGGCACAGTCGGATCAGCACACCATGGACGTCTACACGCACGTCGTCCAGGACACGCGGCGCGAGGCGATCAGCCACATGGACCGGCTGCTCTAGCGGCGGCACGGCCGTGAGTGACCACCCTCGTTGATGTCAGAAGCTGATGCCAAAGGCCCCGGACCATGATCGGTCCGGGGTCTTTGCGCTGGTGCCCCCGGCAGGATTCGAACCTGCGACACCCGCTTTAGGAGAGCGGTGCTCTATCCCCTGAGCTACGAAGGCATGGACCTCGGCCGAGATCCGGCGACTAGCCTAGCGGATAAGGGATACGCACTGGCAACATTCTCGTTTCCGCAGGTCAGAGGCGTTCCCGGCGTGGCACCCGAGCATGGCGGGCCCGCCCCCGGAGTCGGAGCCGGGGCCGGGCGGGGCGGCAGCTCGGAGCGGTCGCCCCGCCGCTTTGCGATCGCCTCGGGCTCAGCCCGATGCGTACAGCTCCTCGATGTCCGCCGCGTACGCCTTCACGATCGCGCCCCGTCGCAGCTTGAGTGATGGCGTCATCAGGCCGTCGTCCATGCTGAACTCGTTCGGGAGGATCCGGAACGCGCGGATCGACTCGGCCCGGGACACCGCGCTGTTCGCCATGGTCACGGCCCGTTGGATCTCCGCGTGCAGCTCCTTGTCGATCGTCGCCGCCTGGGGCAACGACAGTTGTTTCCCGCGCAGTTGGTACCAGTGCTTCGACGCCTCCAGGTCCAGCGTGATCAGGGCCGCGATGAAGGGCCGGTTGTCGCCGACCACGAGGCACTGCGAGATCAGGGGATGCCGGCGCAGCCGGTCCTCCAGGATCCGGGGGCTGACGCTCTTCCCGCCGCTCGTGACGATGATGTCCTTCTTGCGTCCCGTGATCACGAGGTAGCCGTCGTCGAGCCAGCCCACGTCGCCCGTCGCGAGCCAGCCGTCGCGCAGGACGGCCCCGGTGGCCACCGGGTCGTTGTGGTAGCCGGCGAAGACGACGTCGCCGCGGACCCAGATCTCCCCGTCCTGGGCGATGTGCACGGAGCAGCCCGGCAGCGGCCGGCCCACGGTGCCGAACCGGGGGCGGCCCGGTGGCTGGCTGGTCACCGCGGCGGTGGTCTCCGTGAGCCCGTACCCGTCGTGGACGGTGATCCCGGCGCCGTCGAAGAACAGGCCGAGTTCCCGGTCGAGGGTCGAGCCGCCGGATGTGGCGTGCCGGACGCGGCCGCCGAGTACGGCACGCAGCCGTCGGTACACCAGCCGGTCGTAGAGCGCGTGCCTGGCCTTGAGCATGCGTCCCGGCCCGGGCCCCTCCCCGGTGTCCCGCCGCTGCGCCTCCTCGGCGTAGCGCACCGCCGTGTCGACGGCCTTGTCGAACAGTTCCCCCCGCCCGGCCTGCTCAGCCGCCCGGCGGGCCTTGCTGAAGATCTTCTCGAAGATGTACGGCACGGCGAAGATGTAGGTCGGCCGGAAGGACGCGAGTGCCGGCAGCAGCGCGTCGGGCGAGATGTCGGGCTGGTGTCCGATCCGGACGCCGCCCCGGATGCAGGCCACCTGCACCATCAGCCCGTAGATGTGCGACAGCGGCAGGAACGCGAGAATGCACGGCTGCTCGCCCGGCTCGGCGAGGATGCTTCTCCAGCCCGTGTACAGGGTGTCGCACTCGGCCGCCAGGTTGGCATGGGTGATCACGCAGCCTCTGGGCCGGCCGGTGGTGCCCGACGTGTACGTGATGGCGGCGACCGACTGCGGCCCCACCGCCCGGCGGTGACGGTGCACCATGCTCTCCGGCACCTGCCGGCCCCGCTCCGTCAGCCGCTCGACGCAGCCCGAGTCCAGCTGCCACATCGAGCGGAGCAGCGACAGTCCGTCACAGGCCGCTCCCACCGTCATGGCGTGGTCCTCGTGCTCGACCACGATGGCAACCACCTGTGTGTTCGACAGGATCCAACGGACCTGGTCCGCCGAGGAGGTGGGGTAGACGGGTACGACCTGGGCGCCTATCGACCAGAGCGCATAGCTGAACAGGGTCCACTCGTAGCGGGTCCGGGACATCACGGCGACCCGCTCGCCGAGCCGTATGCCCTCGGCCAGCAGGCCCTTCGCCAACCCCGCCACCTCGTCACGGAATTCGGACGCGGTCACCGGGACCCACTCGTCGCCGCCCGGGCCGCTGACGCGCCGGGACAGCTGTAACAGCTTCGGGGTGCGCTCGGCCACGTCGTACACCGAGTCGGCAAGGCTTCCCGTCGCCAGGGTCTCCACCAGCGGCGGAAGGCTGAAGTCGCGCAAAGTACCCCCTTGATGAGCCACCGCCGCGCCGCGTTTCGCAGCGGGCAGGGGCGCAAAGTACCGGCCATTCACGTGGCTGCCTAGGGGCTTGACCCCGTTCGGTCGCATGCGCGATTAAGACCGGGTTACGGCAGTACGTCGGGAGTGGGAACCCGGTCGGCGGCCGGTGGGTGCCGGAGGCGGCGGGGGAGCGGGCCGGGCAGGCGGCCGGCGCTTGACGGGGTCCGGGGAGCGGCATAGCGTCGCGGACGTACTGAGCATGCGCTTAGGAAGGCCGCCCGTGTCGCACTCGTACCCCGAAGCCGCCCTCACCGCTCCCGGTGCTCCCTTCGAAGTCGTACGGGGCGAGGACGGCGGGCTGATCTACGCGAACGGGCCGCGCACCTTGCTGGAGTTCGTCGAGGCGACGTGGGCGTTCGGGGACAGGCCGTTCCTCGTGGCGGAGAGCGGCACGTACACCTACGGCGAGTTCTTCGCTGCCGCCTCCGCCCTGGCCCGGCGGTTCGTTGACGTGTACGGGCTCCGGCCCGGGGACCGGGCGGCCGTGGCGATGCGCAACCACCCCGAGTGGCAGATCGCCTTCTGGGCGGCGCAGCTCGCCGGCCTCGTCGCCGTCCCGCTCAACGCCTGGTGGACCGAGCAGGAGCTGACCTACGCGCTGGACGACTGCGCGCCGCGCGTGCTGCTCGTGGACGGCGAGCGGCTGCCGCGCGTCGAGGAGTGGCGGAAGCGGAACGGCGCGCGCTGCGTCGTCTTCCACGAGGACGGGCACGACGAGGGACACTTCGACGGGGCTCAGGACGGTCACGACTACGGGCCAGCCGGCGCACGTGCCGACGGGGTCGAGCGGTACGAGGACCTCCCCGTGGCGGACCCGTTGGCCGCGCCGCCCGCCGTCGACGTCGCCGCCGAGGACGACGCGACGATCATCTACACCTCCGGAACCACCGGCCGTCCCAAGGGCGCCGTCGCCACGCATCTTGCGCAGGCGGGCGCGGCCCTGCACCCCCGCTACCACGCGGTGGCCGCGTCGCTGGCGCGCGGTGTGCTGCCCGGTCAGGGGCCCGCACCGGTGGTCCTGATGACGTTCCCGTTCTTCCATGTGGCCGCGTTCACGACGCTGTACTCGATGATGGGCGTCGGCGGCACCCTCGTCCTGATGCGGAAATGGGACGCGGAGAAGGCCGTCGCTTTGATCGGGGAGCACGGCGTAACCCACTACTCGGGCGTGCCGACGACGGCGCTCCAGCTTCTCGACGCAGCCGAGAGCACAGGGTCGGACCTGGCGACGCTCAGCCACCTCAGTACAGGTGGTGCGGCCGCCCCGCCCGATCTGGTCACCCGGCTGACCGCCCGCTACGGGCACCGGATCGAGCCCCGCAGCGGTTACGGACTGACCGAGACGTGCGGCGGTGTGCTCGCCAACTCGGGGGACGCTTACCGCGACGACCCCAGGAGTGTGGGCATGCCCTCGCCCGCGACCGAGGTGCGGATCGCCGGAACCGACGGCGCGCCGCTGCCGGAGGGGCAGGTCGGCGAGCTGTGGCTGCGCGGGCAGTCGCTCGTACGCGGCTACTGGCGCGACGAGCCGGCCGGCGCGGCCGCCTTCCAGGACGGCTGGTTCCGGACCGGGGACCTCGCGACGGTCCGCGAGGGCCGCGTCAGCATCGTCGACCGGATCAAGGACATGGTGGTCCGGGGCGGCGAGAACGTGTACTGCGTCGAGGTCGAGGCGGTGCTGCACGACCACCCCGAGGTCGCCGACGCCGCCGTGCTGGGCGTGCCGCACCCGTTGCTGGGCGAGGAGGTCGCGGCCGTGGTCCGGTTGCGTGCCGGCGCCACGGTCACCGCCGAGGACCTGAGGGAGCACGTCGGCGGGAGGCTGGCCGCCTTCAAGGTGCCCGCCCGCGTCCTGCTGCGGGACGGGCCGATCCCGCGCAACCCGACGGGCAAGATCCTCAAGAGGGTCCTCAGGGAGTCGCTTCGGAGCGGGTGACCCGGACCCGGTAGACACCGTTCTCGTCCTTGTCGACCACCGATATGCGTATCCCGTTCTCGCGATCGGTGAAGGTCTGGCCCGGCCGGTAGGGGGCGTCGGAGAGTTCCGCGTGGACGTTGGCGCCCCGGGTGCAGCCGCCGCTGTCGCGGTCGCTGTCGGAGACGGTCACGGGGCCCTGCCCGGTGTCGACGTCGGACTTGACGCGGTAGATGAGCACGCCGGGCTCGCACACGTGGTCGTCGTTCCCGGCCCTGGTGCGCACCTCCGCCGCGTAGCCGGTGCTCTCGTCCAGCGGCACGACCACCACCTTGGAGCCGCCGCGTGTGGCGAGCGGGGTGAGGGTGTGCTCGGTCGTGCCGGGGGAGGCGGCGCAGCCGATCTGGCTGTTGTCCAGCCAGCCGAGCTTCCACTTGTGCCAGCCGAGCAGGTCGTTGTTGGCGCCCCAGTCCTCGGACATGATGTCCCAGTGGCCGACCGAACCGCCGCCGCTCGCCGTGTACAGGTCGGGCAGCCCGAAGACATGGCCGTTCTCGTGCGGCAGGACGCGGTAGCCGGTCTCCGAGTACGACCCGGAACCGTCGTCCTGACGGCTGTAGACGAAGGACGTGTTGGCGAGCGGCACACCGTCGGCGACCGGTGCCGCGTCGTTGCCGGAGAAGGTCACGGAGAGCACGGTGTCCAGCGCGGACGGGCCGGCGTTGGGGGTCACCAGGACGTTGACGAGGTCGTACTGGGCGAAGTCCACTTTCGGGTCGGCGACGGTGACCAGGTCCTCGACGAGCTGCCGGTACCCCGGTTCGTACGGTGAGCCGCGCTCTATCCCGTAGGCGGCGAACGGCATCGGCATCCGCAGCCAGTCGGTCACGGGGGCGTGCGGCCGGTAGCTGAGCCGGCCGTACGAGCTGGTGGCGAACCACTGCGAGGTCTGCGGGAAGAACTCCGCGAGCCGGTCGAGGGCGGAACCGCTGCCCTCCGCGTCCGGGAAGTCGATCATCAGGTTGAGAGCGCGGACCACGCCGGTGGAGCGGCTGTAACCGGCGGGCGTGGGCAGGCCCTCCGACATCTGGACGCCGATGCCCGACGGGATGCGGCAGGGTCCGAGGCCCACGGCGTCGGGCGCCGCGCTCGGTCCGGCATAGAGCCGGTCGGGGGCCGGGACGGTAGAACTCGCCGTGGTCAAGGCGGCCAGCGTCAGGGCCGCGAAGGCGGCGAGTCCGGCGAGCCTGCCACGTCTGCGTATCCGGTGGCGGGTCTGCTCCACGTGATCGCCTCCGGGGGCCGCGGCAGCAGGCCGGGCCCTGGCTGCGCTCACTTCGAACAGCCTGTGTCTGGCGGTGGCAGGGCGCGCGTCGGGTGGTCCGATCGGGGGGTTTTCCCGACGGAAGGCATATGTGGCTCAGGTCACAGCAGTCAGGGGAAATAACCGGGGATCGTTTCCCCGTTTGAACCCGTGTCTCCGCTGAAACGGGGATACGGTCCCCGGTTGGGGTCCATGGAACCTCACGGGACCTCAGCGCCGACGTCCCGGACCGCCGGAAGGGCTGAGAGGCCCCCCGCAGACGGAAGAACACGGAAGGAAGTGGAGTCGTGAGCACCGCCGCCGAAACGCGCCGCCCGCCGCGCCCCCGGGCGGACGCCCTGCGCAATCGCGAGCGGATCGTGTCGGCCGCGCGCGAGATGTTCGTCGAATTCGGGCCGGAAGTCCCGCTCGACGAGATCGCCCGCCGTGCGGGCATCGGCAACGCCACGCTCTACCGTCACTTCCCCGACCGCGCGGCCTTGATCCGCGAGGTCGTCCTCTACGTCCTGTCCCGCACCACGGAGCGGGCGGACGCCGCGGCGGCCGAGGAGGCCGATCCCTTCGCCGCACTGCGTCGCTTCGTCCACCTGGCCGCCGACGAGCGGATCGGGGCCCTGTGTCCCATGCTCTCCGGCGCCTTCGACACCCATCACCCCGACCTGCACGCCGGCCGTGAACGACTCGACATGGCCGTGCGCGGCCTCGTCGAGGCGGCTCAGGCGGCCGGCCGGATGCGCACCGATGTCGCCGTGGGCGACCTGATGGTGGCGCTCTCCCAGCTCACCCGGCCACTTCCGGGCACCGCGTGCCCGAACATGGACCGTTTCGTCCACCGTCATCTTCAGCTGTTCCTGGACGGACTCGAGGCGCCCGCGCGCTCCGAACTGCCCGGGACGGCCGCGACCCTGGAGGACCTGCGCACCACGTGACGCCGTGACTCCTTCTGCCCTCCCGCACTCCTGAGCCCTTTTCGCGCACCGGGTGACATGCCGTCACCCGGCGGCGCGTCACCTCCCGTTACCCATTAGGTGGCCAGACCCATGCCGAAAACAGCCGACATATCATCCTCCGAGCCGAGACTGCCCGGCCCGGGACTCTCCGACCCGAGCCGCTGGAAGGCTCTGGTCTTCATAGCCCTCGCCCAGCTGATGGTGGTGCTCGACGCGACGATCGTGAACATCGCGCTCCCCACCGCCCAGCAGGACCTCGGGATCTCCGACGCCAACCGGCAGTGGGTCATCACCGCCTACGCCCTCGCCTTCGGCGGGCTGCTGCTCTTCGGCGGCCGCATCGCCGACCTGTGGGGACGCAGGCGCACCTTCATCGTCGGACTGCTCGGCTTCGCCGCAGCCTCCGCGCTCGGCGGCGCTGCGACCGGCGAGGCGATGATGCTCGGCGCCCGCGCCCTGCAGGGCGTGTTCGGCGCGCTGCTCGCACCCGCCGCGCTCTCGCTGCTCGCCGTGATGTTCACCGACGCCAAGGAGCGCGCCAAGGCCTTCGGCATCTACGGTGCGATCGCCGGTGGCGGTGGCGCCGTCGGCCTGATCCTCGGCGGCTTCCTCACCGAGTACCTCAACTGGCGCTGGACGTTCTACGTCAACATCCCCTTCGCGATCGTCGCCGCCGTCGGCGCGTACCTGGTGATCCGCGAGCCGGCGGGTGCGCGCAACCGCTCCTCGCTGGACATCCCCGGTGTCGTGCTCTCCACGCTCGGTCTGGTCGCGCTCGTGTACGGCTTCACCCGCGCCGAGTCCGCCGGGTGGTCCGACGGCCTGACGGTGGGCATGTTCTTCGCCTCCGTCGTGCTGCTCGCCGCGTTCGTCGCCACCGAGGCCAAGGTCAAGTCGCCGCTGCTGCCCCTGCGGGTCCTGACCGAACGCAACCGCGGCGGTGTCTACCTGTCGCTGGGCCTCGCCATCATCGCGATGTTCGGGCTCTTCCTCTTCCTGACGTTCTACCTTCAGGTCGTGAAGGGCTACTCCCCCGTCATGACGGGCTTCGCCTTCCTGCCGATGATCGCGGGCATGATCACCGGCTCGACCCAGATCGGCGCCCGGCTGATGACCCGGGTGGCGCCGCGCCTGCTGATGGGCCCCGGCTTCGTCGTGGCGGCGACCGGCATGCTGCTGCTGACCCAGCTGGAGATCGACAGCTCCTACGCGGGCCTGATCCTGCCGGCCCAGCTGCTGCTCGGCCTCGGCATGGGCACGGCGTTCATGCCGGCGATGTCCCTGTCCACGCACGGGGTGAACCCGGCGGACGCCGGCGTCGCCTCCGCGATGGTCAACACCTCCCAGCAGGTGGGCGGCGCGATCGGTACGGCTCTGCTGAACACCATCGCGGCCTCCGCCACGACCTCGTACATCGCCTCGCACGCCGCCGGAGCGGGGGACCCGAAGCTGCTGGAGCTCCAGGGCATGGTGCACGGCTTCTCGTCGGCGATCTGGTGGGCGGTCGGCATCCTGGCGGCTGCCGCGGCGATCGCGTTCACGCTCATCAACAGCGGGCGCCCCGGGGCCGGTCCGGTCGCGGCGGGCTCCGGTGAGGGCGCCGGCGCGGACGACGAGATCAAGGTTCCCGTCATCGCGCACTGAGTCACGGACCGGGCCGCGGGAGGATCAGGCGGTACGCGCGTGAAGAAGGGCCCCGTCCGGGTGCGTCGCGGACGGGGCCCTTCGCCGTGCCGATCATCCGAGCCGGGCGGGCCCCGCGCCCGGCAGGTCCGAGCCGGGCGCCGGGAGGGCGCCCTGCGCTGCGCCGGTCACCCGGGTCGGGCGGCGTCTGCGTGGGTCACCTGAGCCAGGGCAGGTCCGCTCCGGTGTCCTGGGGCTGCAGCCCTTCCGCCATGACCTGCATGATCTCGCCGAGCTGTGCGACCTGTTCCGGTGTGAGCCGGTCGAACATCGCCTGGCGCACGGCTTCGACATGACCCGGCGCTGTCCGCCGGAGGACTCCGAAGCCTTCCTCCGTCAGTACGGCGTTCTGCCCGCGCTTGTCGGAGGGGCAGTCCTCCCGCCGGACCCAGCCGTTCTTCTCCAGCCGGGCTATCGCGTGCGAGAGCCGGGACCGGGTGATCTTGGCGTCGATGGCCAGCTCGGTCATCCGCTTGCGGCGGCGAGGCGCCTGGGAGAGCTGGACGAGTAGGCCGTAGTAGATGTGCGGCATGCCCGCGTCGCGCTGCAACTGGCGGTCGAGGTGGTCCTCGAGGAGGGTGGTGGCGTGGAGGTAGGAGCGCCACACCCGCTGCTCCTCGTCGCTCAGCCAGCGTGGTTCCTGACCGCCCTCACCTTTGAGTGCCCTGTTCATGTATCCACTCTACGACCCTGTTCTTGAAAGTTGAACTAAATGCGTCTAGGGTTGAATCAGCTTGAAACTTCAAGCTTCCAGTAACGCCGGGTCAGCCGACCGGGTCCAGCAGACCGGGAGCCGCCAGCCATGAACGCCACCCCCGCACCCACCACCTCCGACGCGACGCGCATGCCCGCGCTCTACCTCTCGCACGGCGCCCCGCCCCTCGCCGACGACCCGCTCTGGCCCGGCCAGCTCGCCGCCTGGTCCGACGCGCTGCCCAGGCCCAAGGCGATCCTTATGGTCTCCGCGCACTGGGAGGAGGCGCCCCTCGCCCTCGGCGCGACCCGGACCATGCCGCTGGTGTACGACTTCTGGGGCTTCCCGGAGCACTACTACCGCGTCCGCTACGACGCACCCGGAGCTCCCGAACTCGCCGACTCCGTAAGCAAACTGCTCCGCCGCGCCGGCACGCCGGTGCAGGACATCCCCGACCGGGGACTCGACCACGGCGCGTACGTCCCGCTGGTGGAGATGTATCCGGACGCGGACATCCCGGTGCTGCAGATCTCCATGCCCACGCTCGACCCGCAGAAGCTGCTCGAGATCGGGCGCAGGCTCGCCCCGCTGCGGGACGAGGGCGTGCTGATCGTCGGCAGTGGCTTCTTCACTCACAACCTGGCGGCGCTGCGGCACGACGGAACGCCCGGCTGGTCCACCGAGTTCGACGACTGGGGGCACCGGGCGCTGGCGGACGCCGACGTCGACGCGCTGCTCGACTTCGAGAACAAGGCCCCCGCCGGGCGACTGGCCCACCCGCGGACCGAGCACTTCGCGCCACTGTTCGTCACCATCGGGGCGTCGGAGGCGGAGATCGGCAACGGCCGGAGCGTGATCGACGGCTTCTGGATGGGACTGGCGAAGCGGTCCGTGCAGTTCGGCTGACGCCTGCTCCGCTCCTGCCCACCTCCCCTGCCCACCTCCTGTGTCCCCTCACGGCCTCCGCCGACCCGGCGGCCGGGGGCTCAGTGCAGGTGCTTCTCGAACCAGGCCACGTCCCGGTAACGGCCGAACTTCCGCCCGACCTCCCCGTACGTGCCGATGTGGCGGAACCCGAAACGGGTGTGCAGCCGGACGGACGCGTCATTCGGCAGGGCGACGCCCGCGTAGGCCCGACGCAGGTCCTCGTCCACCAGGGCCTCGAAGAGCGCCTTGTAGAGCAGGGTGCCGATGCCGCGTCCGGCGGCCTGCGGCGCGCAGTAGACGCTGACCTCGACGGAGGTGGAGCAGGCCGCCTTGGGGCGGAAGGCGCTGCTGGTGGCGTAGCCCAGGATCCCGTGCGCCGGTCGGTCCGGTCGGTCCGGTCGTGTCGGGTGGTCCGGTCGTACCCGAAGGATTCGGTCCGGCAAACCGGACATCCTGAGCAACCAGAAGGCGGTGCGGGCCGTCTTCAGGGTGGGAGTGCAGCCATGAGCGGCGCTGCTCAGGGGTGAAAACCGCGGTGTCGAACGTGATCGAGGTCTCACGGACGTAATGGTTGCAGATGTCTGTGAGGGCTTCGAGGTCGGCTTCCACGCCCGGCCTGACCTGCACCTCCGCCTGTGCCGGCAGCATCCGTCCTCCTGGGTCGGCCGGACAGGGTACTGCATGATCGCGGAAATCGACGCACCTGATGGGAATTCTGTCCGGATTCCAGTCGTTGTTTCCTTCGGATGCAGGGCACCCGGGAGGGTGTCGCGACCTACTCAGCAAGGGAGCTCGCATGGCAACCCGTGCCGTCGCCCGCCGTCAGTCCGACTCTGGTGGGGCGACCGACAGGGCAAGCAGTGTTCGCGCCGTGGGCGGGGAGATCGCCGATCGCGACCTGGTCGGCATGTACCTCGACGAGATTGCGCGCACGCCGCTGCTCGACGCCGCCAAGGAAGTCGAGCTGTCCCAGACCATCGAGGCGGGTGTCTATGCCCGTCAGATCCTCGACAAGGAAGTAGACAGCGAAGCCGGCGGAGCCACGCGGGAGGAGCTGGAGGCGCTGGCCGAGGCCGGCGAGCGTGCCAAGGACATCTTCATCCGCTCGAATCTGCGTCTCGTCGTGGCCGTCGCCCGGCGTTATCCGCGCAGCGGGCTGCCGTTGCTCGACCTGATCCAGGAAGGGAACGCAGGCCTGGTCCGCGCTGTCGAGAAGTTCGACTACGCCAAGGGATTCAAGTTCTCCACGTACGCGACGTGGTGGATCCGCCAGGCGATCACCAGGTCCATAGCCGACCAGTCCCGCACCATCCGGCTCCCCGTCCACCTGGTCGAGGAACTGGGCCGCATCCGTCGCGTCCAGCGCGAGTTCAACCGGGAGAACGGCCGGGAACCTGAGCCGTCGGAGATCGCCGAGGAGCTCGGCTCGACGCCCGAGCGCGTCATCGACGTCCTCGACTGGGCCCGTGACCCGGTCAGCCTGAACATGTCGGTGGACGACGCCGGCGAGACCCAGTTCGGTGACCTGCTGGAGGACACCTCCGCCGTGTCGCCGGAGCAGTCGGTGCTCACGCTGCTGCGCAGCGAGGAGCTGGAGGACCTGATCGGCAAGCTGGACAACCGCACCGCGTCCATCATCCGCATGCGGTACGGGATCGAGGACGGCAGGGAGCGGACCCTGACCGAGGTCGGCAAGGAACACGGCCTGACGCGGGAACGGATCCGCCAGATCGAGAAGCACGCGCTGCTGGAGCTCAAGCGGATGGCCCGCGACACGGGCTTCGAGCCGGCCGCCTAGGAGCCCCGGGGGGCAATGGACGGTCCGCCCCCGGGCCGGCCCGTCCATGACCGGTGCGCGGCAGCGGGCGCGGCGGCCGTCTGCGGTGGCCTCGTCAGCCCGTGGCCCTGGCGAGCCGCGTCGCGAGGTCCGTCATGTACTCGCGCAGGGGCTGCGGGCCGTGCACGGTGAACTCGCAGTCCACCAGCGCCAGACGCAGCGCCAGCCACTCGACCGAATCCGCCGACCTCGCCCGGAGCCGGCATGCGCTGTCGCCCGTCGGCGAAGGCGGGCCAAGATGCTCCGGCAGCCGGGCCGCCACGTATGACGCCGGAGCCTCGAAGCTGACATCGACCTCGTGTTCCTGTTGGTGCCGCGACATCGAGTGGCTCAGCAGCTCCGCCGCGTCCCCGCCGGGCATCTCGCGCGGCGTGAACCGGGCCCCTGTCGCGAACGGCTCCGTCATCCGGTCGACGCGGAACGTGCGCCAGTCCTCGCGACCCATGTCGTATGCCACCAGGTACCACCGCCGGCCCGTCGATACGAGGCGGTACGGCTCCACCTGCCGCCGCGTCTCTGCGCCGTCCCCTGCCCGGTAGCAGAACCGGAGGCGCTCGCGCGCCGTCACCGTGCTCGCGATGACCGTCAGGGTCTGCGGATCGATCGTGGCACCGTCGCCCCTGGTGAGGGGCAGGGTCGCTGCCTGGAGGGTGGTGACCCGGTGGCGCAGCCGGGACGGCAGCACCTGCTCGAGCTTCGCGAGCGCCCGTACGGACGCCTCCTCGATGCCTTCGATCGCGTGGCCCGCCCCGGCCCGCAGCCCGACAGCGATCGCCACGGCCTCCTCGTCGTCCAGCAGCAATGGCGGCATCGCGGCGCCCGCGACCAGCCGGTATCCGCCGACGGCGCCCTTGGTGGCCTCGACCGGATATCCGAGGTCGCGCAGCCGGTCGATGTCGCGCCGGATGGTGCGCGGGCTGACGTCGAGGCGCTCGGCCAGCTCGCTGCCGGGCCATTCACGCGGCGTCTGGAGGAGCGAGAGCAGATTCAGAAGTCGTGCCGGAGTGTCCGTCATGTTTCTCAGGATGCCCGCCATCTAGGACATGTTCTGGCCTATATGGGTCCTAGATTCCTCGTCATGAGTTCACAGCAGCCCGCCGTAGCCGAAACGGCAGCCGTAACCGAGGTGGCGCCGGACGCCCGCCATGACCGCCGCCGCTGGATCGCGCTGGCGATCGTCATGACCGCCGCCTTCATGGACCTGGTCGACGTCACCATCGTCAACATCGCGATCCCCAGCATCGAGCGGGATCTCGGCGCGTCGTTCGGAGCGATCCAGTGGATCACCGCCGGATATGCGCTGGCCTTCGCCGCCGGCCTGATCACGGGCGGCAGGCTCGGTGACATATATGGCCGCAAGCGGCTGTTCCTCATCGGCATCACCGGCTTCACGCTCGCCTCCGCCCTCTGCGGGTTCGCCGCCAACGAGGAGATGCTCGTCGCCTCACGGCTGCTGCAGGGCTCGGCCGCAGCAATGATGGTGCCGCAGGTGCTCGCGATCGTGCATGTCACCTTCCCTGCGCACGAACGCGGCAAGGTCTTCGGCCTGTTCGGCGCCGTCGTCGGACTGGGTGCGGTGTCCGGCCCGCTGCTCGGCGCACTGCTCACGCAGTGGAACCTGTTCGGCCTCGAATGGCGGCCGATCTTCCTGATCAACCTGCCGGTCGGTATCGCGGGGCTGATCCTCGGGCGGAAGTACATTCTGGAGTCCCGTGCGCCGAAGGCCCTCAAGCTCGACCTCGTCGGCGTCGTGCTGGTCACGCTCGGCCTGCTGATGCTGGTCTACCCGCTCACGCGGGGCCGCGAGCTCGACTGGCCGCTCTGGGGCCACCTCTGCATGGCCGGCAGCCTGCTCGTCTTCGCCGCCTTCATCGCGTACGAGAAGTACAAGACGCGCAAGGACGGCTCGCCGCTGGTCGAACTGTCGCTGTTCAAGGTGAAGAGCTTCGCCGCCGGTATCGCCGTACAGCTCACGTTCGGCATCGTGATGGGCATCTTCTTCCTCGTCTGGACGCTGTACATGCAGACCGGGCTCGACTGGAGCCCGCTGAAGGCCGGCCTGACCGGAGTCCCGTTCTCCATCGCCGTCTCCGCGGCGGCCGGTATGTCCGTGCAGCTGCTGGTGCCCCGCTTCGGCCGCAAGGTGCTTCAGGCAGGCGCGGCCACCATGGCCATCGGGTTGCTCCTCTACATCTGGGAGGCCGACCGTTACGGCATGGCCGTTCAGCCCTGGCAGATGATCCTGCCGCTGGTCGTCATGGGTGTGGGCATGGGCCTGATCGTCGCGCCGCTGACCGACGCTGTCCTCTCCGAAGTCCCGCGCGAGCACGCCGGATCGGCGTCCGGACTGATCAACACGACCGGGCAGATGGGCATCGCGCTCGGCCTCGGCCTCGTCTCACTGGTCTTCTTCGGATCGATCGACGAGGAGAAGCTCGCGCCCGACACCGTCGGCAGCGCCTTCGCCCAGGCCTTCGAGAACTCGCTGTGGTGGGTCGCGGCAGTGCTCGGTGTCATCTTCCTGGTGATGTTCGCTCTGCCGGCCCGGCCGAAGCAGCACATGGAAGGCGGCGCGGCGGACGACTTCGTGACGGAGGGCGTCGTGACGGACGACGGTGCCGGAGTTCCGGCGGAAGGCACGACGGGACCGCTCGCGAAGCCGGAGGGGGAACCGGTCCTCTCACGCTGACCGGTCCGCCGGGTGCCCGCGCCGCGATCACCGCGACGCGGGCTCCCGCGTTCGCAGGCAGACGGCATCGCCCGGGCCGCCGGGACGCGCGTCCGCCGGGCCGGACGGGCTAGCGGACGCGCGCCCGGAGCTCCATGGCCGCGCGGGCGTCCTGCTCCGCCTCGTAGACCTCACACATGTGGCGTCCGTCCGGCGTCGCCGTGTGCTCGACCTCCCACAGGCTCCGCTCCGTACCGTCGAGCAGCAGGAAGGCGTGCTCGTAGAGCGTGAAGCCCGCGTCCTTGCCGGCCACCCGGAACTGACGCCCGAAGACCTGGGTGATGTGGTGGGCGAAGGCGCTGCGCAGCAGACGAGCCGTCTCGTCGCCCGGCCGGTCGGCGTTCTCCGCGCGACGCAGCACACGGCGGGCGTGGTCGGCGGAGTCGTCAGGGACGTACATCGGGGGCAGCGGGGCAGGAGGCGGCGCCATCAGAGCGGCGAGCAGTTCCAGATCGGCGTCCAGGTCGATACCGAGCTCCTGCTCGAGTGCGCTGCCCGGACCGGAGGCGCTCCCCGCACCGGCGAACCCGGGGAAGCCGGCGGGCAGTCGGGACGCCGCCAGTCGGGCCTCGGACTCCTCCTCGTAGAGTTCGTGCTGCTCCGTGCTGTCGCGTCCGGTGTTGTGCACGAGCTCCCACAGCACGAGCGAACTGCCGTCAGCCAGCAGATAGGCGTGGCGGTAGGTGGCCCGGTGCAGCGACGCGCTGTGGTGCGAGGAGTGCAGTGAACTGGCGTGCGCCAGCGCGCAGCCGAGCCGCTCGACCGTAGCGTCGGGCAGGTCGAAGGAGTTGAGCGCCCGACCCAGGAGTCGCTCGAGGTGCGTCTCGGTTGTCTCGTACGGATCGTTCGGATCGTTCAAGAGGGGTCTCCAGGCCGTCGCCACAAGTCACTTGGTGATTGCTAAAAGTAGCGCTTCGGTCCGACGGTGTGCTTCAGGGTTGGGTAAAACGAAGGGGCGCGTGGCAGAAGTTCCCGCGCGCCCCCAACTCGGCTGTCCGATACGTCAGTCGATGCCGTACAACTCCCCGTACGAAGGGAAGCTGCCGCCCGGTCCGTCGACGCTCGCGGCGGATCTCACGGCGTGCACGATCGCCCGCGTCACCATGTCGGCGCCCGCCGCGAGAACGTCGTTCAGCGCGAGCGGATTCCCTTCGGCGAGCGCCACCGAGCCTGTGGCCAGCGCGAACACGGTGTCGCCGTCGTTGAGGAGGTGCACAGGGCGGACAGCGCGCGCGATGCCGTCGTGCGCCGTCCCCGCGAGCTTGTGCGCCTGCGCACGGGTGAGATCGGCGTCGGTGGCTACTACGGCGAGGGTGGTGTTGAGCGGCGGGGGCCCGTTCTTCTCACGTGCCTCGGTCAGGCGCAGCTGCGCCGCGGTGTGCACCGCGGGGGAGGGCAGCGCCGCACGGTCCGCCCCCTCGGTGATCAACTCGCCGTACAGCACTCCGGTCCCGGGATCGACGGCCGAGCCCACCGCGTTCGCCACGACCAGGGCTGCGACGGTGACGCCCGATTCGAGGACCGTGCTCGCCGTGCCGACACCGCCCTTGAAGTGGCCGATCACCGCGCCGGTGCCGGCACCGACCGCACCCGCCACGACCGGCGCGCCCTCGGCGGTGGCGGCAGCGGCCTCCACCGCCGCCCGGCCTGTGGAGGCGTCCGGCCGCGCGGACCAGTCGCCGCCGCGCCCAAGATCGAAGACGCACGCCGCCGGCACGACGGGTACGACCTGCGAGGGGTCCGGGCCGACCCGTACGCCCCGGCCCTGTTCCTCCAGCCACGCCATCACCCCGGCGGCCGACTCGAGCCCGAACGCGCTTCCTCCGGTCAGGACGACCGCCTCGATGCGCTGGACGACATTGCGCGGATCGAGTGCGTCCGTCTCCCGGGTACCGGGCCCACCGCCCCTGACGTCCACAGCCGCGACCACTCCGCCTTCGGGCGCGAGGACGACGGTCGTGCCGCTGAGCGCACCGTCCCCGGCGACCTGTGCGTGACCGACCCGCAGACCCGCCACATCCGTGAGGCCGTCGGTCGGCCCATCAGTCCTCTTCATAACGACCATGTCTGCCAGGTTAGTTGCGCGGACGGTGCGCGGCGGCGGTCGCGCAGTTACGCGGCTCGGTCTCGAACGGTGCTCCAGCCGCCCTTGAATTCGGTGCCCGGTCTCCGCGCGATTCCCTGCCCGATCCTCGCGATTCCGGCGCTGATGAGCGCCGTTCGCGGCGGTGGCCCACGCTCGCCGGCGCCGACTGCGAGGCCACGCTCGCCGGCGCCGACCCGCGGGACACCGAACCCGGCCCGGATCCGGGTTTCACGGCCCGGTCCGGATCCGGGTTTCACGGCCCGGCCCGGATTCGGGGGCGCTCGCGGGTCGGGTGCCTGCCCCGCCCGAACAAGGGATGCCGGCAGAGGGAGGGAAGACAGGTGACGGCGGGGGGTGCCGCGGCCGTACCCTGGAGGTATGAGGACCGCCCCCGCCCCCGGACCGCGCGATGCGAAGCAGCCCGGACAGCAACGACCCGAGCCGAGGCTGATCTTCGACGATCCGCTGGACCAGCAATCGGCGGACGATACGGACCGTGGGTGGGGTGAGCGGCCTCCCGCTGGCAGTGACGGTGCCGCCGACCTCGCGCGCTTCCTCGACGAGAAGCCGCCCCACCACATCTGAGCCGTACGAGCCCGATCCCCCAGGGGCCGTCGGCCGCGTCAGCGACCGGCGCCGGGCTCCGGTGTGCCGGCCGGACCGGAGTCGTCGCCGGTCGTCGAGCCGGTACGGCGCTGCGCCACCAGAGCGTCGCGGATCTCCTTCAGCACTTCCAGCTCGGTCACTTCGAGCCTCTCCTGCACGCCTTCCTTCGCCTTCTGCGCCGCCACACGGCGGGCGAGGTACTTCGACATGGGCAGCACCATGAGGAAGTAGACGACGGCAGCGGTGATCAGGAACTGGAGCGTCGCGCCGAGCACCGATCCCCACATGATCTGGATGCCCTGCATCTCGCCGCCGGGGCCGACCTCGCACGGGGCCTTCAGGCAGGAGCTGTAGGCATCCAGGTCCTTCGTTCCGAACGCCCCGACCAGCGGGTTGATCACGCCCTTCACCACGGCGTTCACGATGTTGGTGAAAGCGGCACCGATGACGACGGCGACCGCGAGGTCGATCACGTTGCCACGGAGCAGGAAGGCTTTGAAGCCTTCGAGGACGGTCGGCTTCTTGTCGCTCACGAATGAGCCTCTCTTCATACATGTAGCAAAGAAGGGGGACGGCTCGGCAACTTAAGGCAGCGCCCGCTCTCCTTGTCCAATCCGCAGCCGTCATGGGGTCATGCGGCGCCACGTCAGTGCGAGTCAGCACACCGTCACCACCAGGCGGGAGGTCGCACCGGCGCCCGCCAGCTCCGCCGCCGTGGCGCGCGGTACGGACAGCACGACGAGGGCGCCGCCTTCCGAGGAGTCCTCCGTCCCGGCCGGGACCTCGGTCACCCGGACCCTTGACGCCACGACCTTCGCCGCAACCGCCCCCTCGCCGCCTGCCGTAGGAGGGTCTGCGGCCGCGATGACGTCGACGCGGTCGCCGGGCCGCAGGAGCCGCACCGTAGCCGCGTCAGCGATGCGAACGGGCGCGGACACCAGTTCGGTGGCAGGACGCGGTTCACGTGCCGGGGACGCGGCAGCAGGCACGCCGGCGCCCGGACCGGACCGACCTTCCTGCTCCGGACCGCCCGTGACGTCGGCTCCCCGCGCCGTCGACGCGGCGAGCGCCGCGGCCGTCACCGCCAGGCCCGCGGCCATGGTTCGCCGCTGCCGCCACAACGCCCGCCGCAGCCGCTGTGCCCCGCCGCGGACCCGCAGCGGCGCGAACAGTGGTACGCCCAAGGGCTCCGGCGCGGGAGAGGAGGGAGGGGAGGAGTGAACGAAGGACATGTCGCACCGCCTGTCGCGAGGAGTGGCCCGGGCCCTGCGCCCTTGACCGACCGCTCATCACGATCCACGCTCCGGCACCGGCCCGCCGAAGCCTGTGGACAGTGCGATGAATGTGGACAACTCGCTCACCGGAATGGGTGTCCGAGCGCGAGCGCCCCGCCCCGAGCCCTCGCAGCCCTGCCGAGATTTGCGTGCCGCGACGCGACCACGCGGCCCCGCGACCCGACCACGAAACCCGGCCCGCGCCGCGACCGCTCAGCCCTGCCCCGCGAGCGAGCACCCGGCGACGCGACTACGGAACCCGTCCGGCAACGCGACCACGCAGCCCGCCCCGCCAGCCGGCACCCAGCGCCCGCCCCGCGCTACGGCAGCGGGATGCCCGGGTCCATCCCCGCCAGCGCGTTGCCGCACGTGCAGTCCCGATCGTCGTTCGACGGCAGACCCGCCACCGCGTCGAACAGGACCGTCCGCAGCCGGTCGACATTGGCCGCGAACACCTTCAGCACCTCTTCGTGCGAGACGCCTTCGCCCGCTTCGGCGCCGGCGTCCAGGTCGGTGACCAGTGTGATCGACGTGTAGCAGAGTTCGAGCTCCCGGGCGAGGACAGCCTCGGGATGCCCGGTCATGCCGACCACCGACCAGCCCATCGCCGCGTGCCACCGGGACTCGGCGCGGGTCGAGAAGCGGGGCCCCTCGACGACCACCAGCGTCCCGCCGTCCACCGGCTCCCAGTCGCGTCCGCGGGCCGCGTCCAGCACGATCCTGCGCCCCCGCGGGCAGTACGGATCGGCGGGCGACACGTGCACCACGTTGGGGACGGTCCGGTCGGGCAGCGGCAGGCCGTCGAAGTAGGTTTGCGCCCGTGCCTTCGTGCGGTCCACGAACTGGTCGGGCACGAGCAGCGTGCCGGGGCCGTACTCGGGCACCAGGCCCCCGACCGCGCACGGGCCGAGCACCTGGCGGACGCCGAGGGAACGCAGTGCCCAGAGGTTGGCCCGGTAGTTGATGCGATGCGGCGGCAAGTGGTGGCCCCGCCCGTGACGGGGCAGGAAGGCGACCCGCCGTCCGGCGACGTCACCGATGAACAGGGAGTCGCTGGGCGGACCGTAAGGGGTCTCGACCTCGATCTCGGTGACGTCCTCCAGGAAGGAGTAGAGGCCCGAACCGCCGATCACACCGATCTCCGCAGGCCGGGCCGCTTCGCTTGCGTTCGACTTGGTCGCCATGGCGATCACAGTAGCCGCAGGCGCACATGCCAAGAACCCCGCCGTGGTCATGTGCCCGGCGGGGTCTCGGAAACGTTGGAATCAGGCGGCGGAGCCGGAGGCGCTCGACGTGCTCGAGGACGACGAGGAAGCCGTCGAGGAGGCGGCAGGGGTCGACGCCTTCGTGTCCGACGAGGACTTCGTGCCCGTCGACGACGAGGAGGTCGACGCGGGCGAGCTGCTCGACGACGAGCCGCGGCTGTCGTTGCGGTAGAAGCCGGAACCCTTGAAGACGATGCCGACCGCTGAGAACACCTTCTTCAGGCGTCCGTCACAGCTGGGGCATACGGTCAGGGCGTCATCGGTGAACTTCTGCACCGCCTCGAGGCCCTCGCCGCATTCGGTGCACTGGTACTGGTAGGTCGGCACTTGTCTTCCTCCTGGCACTCTCACTCGATGAGTGCTAACGACGATCCATAGTGACGTATTCCGCGGAATCAGTCCACCGTCACCGGCACTCGGTGACCGATCCCACGCGCAGCGACCCGTCCGGAGGTACGCGGCGTGAGACGCGAACGCAGTGTTACGAGGGTGATCAGCGCGAGCGCGGTGCCCACCAGCGGCACGGCGAATCCGGCGCTCGCGCCGTGCTCGTCGGCCAGCTGTCCGGCCACCGTCACGGCGGCCGCCTGGCCCAGCGCCACCGCGCCCGTCAGCCAGGTGAAGGCCTCGGTGCGGGCGGAGGCCGGTACGAGCGAGTCGACGAGGGTGTAGCCGGTGATCAGCGCGGGGGCGATGAAGAGGCCCACGATCAGGCCCAGCGCCCCCAGCAGCACCACGGAATGGGCCGTCCAGAGGACGGACGCGGCAAGGGTGAGACCGGCGTAGCCCAGCACCAGCCTGCGGCGCGGCCCGGTCTTCCAGGCGATGGCGCCGACGGCGACGCCGGCCAGCATGTTGCCGGCGGCGAAGAGGCCGTACAGCAGACCGTTCATACCGGGCTGCCCGATCTCCTCGGTGAACGCGGTCAGCGAGACCTGCATGCCACCGAAGACGGAGCCGATGCCGAGGAAGGCCACCACCAGGACCCGCACGCCGGGCACGGACAACGCGGACGTGCGCTTGTCCCCGGTGCCGGCGAGGGAGTGGCCGTGGGCGGGCTGGGTGCGGCGCTGGGCGGCGAACAGCAGTCCGCCGGCCAGGGTGAGCGCGGACTCGGCGATCAGACCGGCCGCCGGGTGGACCCCGGTGCACAGTGCGGTGGCGAGGACAGGTCCCACCACGAAAGTGAATTCGTCCGTCACGGACTCGAAGGCCGCGGCCGTCGACATCAGCGGCGAGCCCTGGAGGCGCGCGGCCCAGCGGGCCCGCACCATCGGGCCGACCTGAGGGACGGAGGCGCCGGTCGGCACGGCGGCGGCGAACAGCGCCCACAGGGGGGCGCCGGTGAGGGCCAGCACAGTGAGCGCCGCACCTGAAACGGTGTGCACGAGCACGCCGGGGACCAGCACGGCGCGCTGGCCGAAGCGGTCGGCGAGCTTGCCGCTCTGCGGCGCGAACAGTGCCATGGACACGCCGGTGACGGCTGCGACGGCGCCTGCGCTGCCGTACGAGCCGGTGGTGTGCTGGACGAGCAGCACGATGCCGATGGTGAGCATCGCGAAGGGCTGCCGGGCGGCGAACCCGGGGAGCAGGAATGTCCAAGCACCTGCGGTACGGAGCAGCTGCCCGTAACCAGGGCGCTTGCCAGAAGCGACCGTGGACTCCACGGTCCTTGCCTTTCTGCCGCCTGGTAGCGCTCCCCTGGGTGTCGGGAGCCGCCGAGAGCTGTCCTCTTGCGCGGAACTGCGGTAGATACCGGGGTCCACAGCGAGGGACTCCGCGGCCGCCATACGGTCGCGCCAGCTCTGCGTCAGGCAGAGTTGGTCGATCAGTGTGCCTTCATGGTACAGGGACTTTCGCTGCCGCATCCTGGGAAATGGCAGGGATCACGTCCTGTATTCCTCTGATTCACGGAGCGGTCACGGTTGACCCGCTGATCCGGCCCCGCCGGTCACAGGTGCCGGCGGCGTGCGCCGCCCCCTGTGCCCAGCCAGCCCGCGAGCTTTCCGCCGTGGGCGACCGCCCGCAGGCGTCGCTCTGCGGCGTCCCGCACGGGGTCGGTCGCCACCACGAGAAGCTCGTCGCCGTGCCGCAGCACCGTCGAGGGCAGTGGTACGAAACTCTTGCCCTCGCGGACGACGAGGGTGACGGCGGAGCCCGACGGCAGCCGCAGCTCCGCGACCTCCACGCCGTGCATCTTCGAACCTTCGGGGACGGCGACCGAGAGCAGGTGCCCGCGCAGCCGCTCCAGGGGTGCGGACTCGATGCCGAGGTCGGAGGCCTCCGAGGAGTCGCCGAGCCGCAGCCGCCGTGCGAGCCAGGGCAGGGTCGGCCCCTGCACGAGGGTGTAGACGACCACCAGGACGAAGACGATGTTGAAGATCCGGTCGTTGCCTTCGATTCCCGCGACCATGGGGATCGTCGCGAAAATAATGGGCACAGCGCCGCGGAGGCCGGCCCACGACATCAGCACCTGTTCCCGCCACGGGATACGGAACGGCAGCAGACTGACGAAGACTCCGACCGGGCGCGCTACCACGGTCAGCATCAGGCCGACGATCACCGCGGGCCAGAAGTCGCGGAGCAGCTCGTGCGGCGTCACCAGCAGGCCGAGCAGGACGAACATGCCGATCTGGGCCAGCCAGCCGAGCCCTTCGGCGAAACCGCGATTGGCCGGGGCGTGCGGCAGTCTGGCGTTGCCGAGGACCATCGAGGCGAGATATACGGCGAGGAAGCCGCTGCCGTGCGCCATGGCGCCGGCCGCGTACGCCATGACGGCGATCGCCAGGACGGCGATCGGGTAGAGACCGGAGGCGGGCAGGGCCACGTGCCGCAGGGCGAACGCGCCGAGCCAGCCGATCGCGAGTCCGATGACCGCGCCGATCGCCAGCTCCAGCGCGATCTCGCCGATCAGCAGGTACCAGGCCTCGATCGGTCCTGTCGTGGAGAACGCCACCACAAGGATCACCACGGGGGCGTCGTTGAAGCCGGACTCCGCCTCGAGCGCTCCGGTCACCCGGGAAGGCAGCGGCACCTTGCGCAGCACGGAGAAGACCGCGGCGGCGTCGGTCGACGAGACGACCGCGCCGACGATCAGGGCCTGCTGCCACGGGAGTCCCACCAGATAGTGGGCGGCGGCGGCGGTGACGCCGACGCTCACCGCGACACCGACCGTCGCCAGTGACGCGGCCGCGGGCAACGCGGGCCTGATCTCTTTCCACTTCGTGCCGAGTCCACCTTCGGCCAGGATCACCACGAGGGCGCCGTAGCCGATGACCTGCGTCAGTTCGGCGTCATGGAACTGGACGTCGAGCAGGCCGTCCCGGCCGATGGCCATACCGATGCCGAGATACAGCAGCAGGCTCGGCAGCCCGCTGCGCGAGGACAGGCGCACAGCCGCCACGGCCACGATGAGGACGAGCGAGCAGACGAGCAGGAGTTCGTTGAGCTGGTGGACAGTCAGTGGCCGATCCTTCCCCTCGCGCCTTGCGGCCGGATCTTCGTACCGGCGGGCGACACTTCGTTACCTTACCTAATCTTTAACGCTTCCTTGACGGTGTGATGATCTGTTTGTCTGTGTACGAGGGTGCCTTGTGGACACCGCGTCCGGGCCGGTCGGGCGCTGCGCCTAGAGTTGCCTCAGCATTCCCAGGACCACCCTGCCCCTCGAAGGACAGCGATGCCCGCCAACACAACCGCCTCTTCCCCCAAGAAGAAGAAGGGGCGACGCGCCCGTCTGCTCGTGCTCGTCCTGGTGCTGGCCCTCGTGGCGGGCGTCGGCTACGGGGCGTACTGGAGCATCAGTACGGTGCGTGCCTCCTTCCCGCAGACCACCGGGTCGATCCAACTCGAAGGGCTCGGCGGCAAGGTCGAGGTCAAGCGGGACGACCACGGCATCCCGCAGATCTACGCGGACACCGACGAGGACCTCTTCCGCGCCCAGGGCTTCGTCCAGGCGCAGGACCGCTTCTGGGAGATGGACGTCCGCCGGCACATGACCGCCGGCCGGCTCTCGGAGATGTTCGGCTCGACACAGGTCGGGACGGACGCGTTCCTCCGCACGCTCGGCTGGCGCCACGTCGCCCAGCAGGAGTACGACACCAAGCTCTCCGCGGAGACGAAGAAGTTCCTCCAGGCCTATTCGGAAGGCGTCAACGCGTACCTCAAGGGGCGCTCCGCCGAGGAGATCTCGGTTGAGTACGCGGCGCTGTCCTTCACCAACGACTACAAGCCCGAGCCGTGGTCGCCGGTCGACTCGGTGGCCTGGCTCAAGGCGATGGCCTGGGACCTGCGCGGGAACATGGAGGACGAGATCGACCGCTCCCTGCTGACCAGCAGGCTGAGCGAGAAGCAGATCAAGGACCTCTACCCGTCCTATCCGTTCGAGCGCAACCAGCCGATCGTGCGGGAAGGCGGCATCAGCCAGGTCACGGGGAAGTTCGACCCGGCGGCCAAGCCCTCCGACCTCGAGGACGGCTCCACCGGCGCGAGCACCGGCGAAGGCACCGGAACCGGCAGCGCCGGCGGTGACGCGGACGCGGCCTCGGGAGCGAGCTCCCAGCTCGCCGCGCTCTCCGACGCCCTCGACGCGGTCCCCGCACTCCTCGGTCCCAGCGGCAACGGCATCGGGTCCAACTCCTGGGTGGTCAACGGCAAGTACACGACCACGGGCAAGCCCCTGCTGGCCAACGACCCGCACCTCGCGCCCCAGCTTCCCTCGCTGTGGTACCAGATGGGTCTGCACTGCCGTGAGGCCTCCGAGAAGTGCCGCTACGACGTCGCGGGCTACACCTTCTCCGGAATGCCCGGTGTGATAATCGGCCACAACCAGGACATTGCCTGGGGTTTCACCAATCTCGGCGCCGACGTCACCGACCTCTATCTCGAGAAGCTCACCGGCGACAGCTACCTCGTCGGCGACGAGGAGAAGCAGCTGACCACCCGCAAGGAGGTCATCAAGGTCGCGGGCGGCGCCAGCAAGACGATCACGGTCCGCTCCACCGGGCACGGCCCCTTGGTCTCCGACCGCAGTGAAGAGCTGGAGAAGGTCG
Source organism: Streptomyces sp. WAC00040 (assembly GCF_056835925.1). NCBI lineage: Bacteria > Bacillati > Actinomycetota > Actinomycetes > Kitasatosporales > Streptomycetaceae > Streptomyces > Streptomyces sp. WAC00040. The sequence continues at coordinate 1,088,624 of NZ_JAKQZE010000001.1, read as the reverse complement.
GCCAGAAGGCGCCAGTGTCCAACGCCGCGCCCGACCGCGCCTCCGGCTACGGGGTCGCCCTCCAGTGGACCGCCCTCCAGCCGGGAAGGACCATGGACGCCGTCTTCGAACTCAACCGGGCCAAGGACTTCCAGAGCTTCCGCAAGGCCTCGCAGAAGTTCGAGGTCCCCTCGCAGAACCTGGTCTACGCCGACACCAAGGGCAACATCGGATACCAGGCCCCCGGCCGGATCCCGGTCCGCGCCCAGGGTGACGGCTCCACCCCCGCGCCCGGCTGGGACCCGGCGTACAAGTGGACCGACTACATCCCCTTCGACGAGCTGCCCTACGAGTACAACCCCGACCGCGGCTACATCGTCACCGCCAACCAGGCCGTCATCGACGAGGAGAAGTACCCGTACCTGATCACCAAGGACTACGGCTACGGCGCCCGGAGCCAGCGGATCAACGACCTCATCGAGTCGAAGATCCAGGGCGGCGGCAAGATCTCGACCGAAGACATGCGCACCATGCAGACGGACAACAGCAGCGAGATCGCGAAGCTGCTCACGCCCTACCTGCTGAAGATCGACATATCCGACCCGTACGTCCGCGAGGCGCAGAAGCTGCTCGAGGGTTGGGACTACACCCAGGAACCGGACTCCGGTGCCGCCGCCTACTTCAACGCGGTGTGGCGCAACGTCCTCAAGCTGGCGTTCGGCAACAAGCTCCCCAAGGAGCTGCGCGTCGAGGGCGAGTGCCTCAGCGTCCGGCCCGCCGACAGCACTGCCCCGGACGACGACCTCGAGGAGCGGGTGCGCGAGTGCGGCCAGCGTGACCCCGACTCGGCCCAGCCGGACGGCGGCGACCGCTGGTTCGAGGTGGTGCGACGGCTGCTGAAGGACGAGGACAACACCTGGTGGCAGTCGCCCCGGACCCGTACGGAGCAGGCGACCGACAGCCGTGACGAGCTGCTCGGCCGTGCGATGGCGGACGCCCGCTGGGAGCTGACGGCACGGTTGGGCAAGGACGCCTCCAGCTGGAGCTGGGGTCGCCTGCACCAGCTCACCCTGAAGAACCAGACGCTCGGCACCGACGGCCCGGGCTTCCTGCAGACCATGCTCAACCGCGGCCCGTGGAACCTCGGCGGCGGCGAGGCCGCGGTGAACGCCACAGGCTGGAACGCGGCGGGCGGTTACGAGGTCGTGTGGGTGCCCTCGATGCGGATGGTGGTCAACGTGGGCGAGTGGGACGAGTCCCGGTGGATCAACCTCACCGGTGCCTCGGGCCACGCGTACAACGCGCACTACACCGACCAGACCGACTTGTGGGCGGACGGAGAGCTGCTGGACTGGGCCTACAGCGCGGAGGCGGTTTCGGCCGGCACCGCCGACACGCTCACGCTCGTTCCTCCGGGCTTCTCCGTCCCGTGAACCGGATGACGCCGTCGGGCGTCACCACCGCGTGAACGGGGTGGTCGTGCGGTTCCACCGGGACCTGCGCGACCACCTCGTTCGCGTGCAGGAGCACCATGAGCGCGGGGTCCGCGCCCGCGGCGGCGAGACGGGCGAGGACACGGTCGTACGAACCGCCGCCGCGCCCGAGCCGCATGCCCCGGGCATCCACGGCGAGCCCGGGCAGCAGTACGGCGTCGGCCGTGAGTACCGCGTCCGGACCGAGCCGTTCCCCGTCCGGTTCCAAGAGCCCCCGTCCGGCGCGCCGCAGGTGACCGGCGCCCCGGTACAACCCCCAGTCCAGGTCGTTGTCGTCCAGCAGCACGGGCAGCAGGACGCGTACTCCGCGGGCGAGCAGCGCGTCGAGCAGCGCGCGTGTACCGGGCTCGCGCCCGACGGACACATAGGCGGCGACGATGCCGGCGCCGGCGAGCTCGGGGAGCCGCAGAGCGTGCCGTGCGAGAACCGCCGCGGTCTCTGTCACGTCCTCTGTGGACAGGAGCCGTCGTGCGCCGAGCAGTTCGGCCCGCAGTGCGCTTTTTTCCGACATGTCGGCGTTCATTGCCCACCTGTAAATGCGTTGTACACGTCTTTGTGAGGACGAAGTTAACCGGAGTATCATCTTCCGCCCAACTCAGCGGATAGGGTGCTGCGCATGACTCAGTCGCACCCCAGGATCAGCAAGGCTGTCATCCCAGCCGCAGGCCTCGGCACCCGGTTCCTGCCTGCCACGAAAGCCACGCCCAAAGAGATGCTGCCTGTGGTCGACAAGCCGGCGATCCAGTACGTGGTGGAGGAGGCCGTCTCGGCCGGCCTCTCCGACGTACTGATGATCACGGGACGCAACAAGCGTCCGCTCGAGGACCACTTCGACCGCAACTACGAGCTCGAGGAGGCGCTGTCCCGCAAGGGCGACGCCGGCAGGCTCGCGAGGGTCCAGGAGTCCAGCGACCTGGCGACGATGCACTACGTGCGCCAGGGCGACCCGCGCGGCCTCGGTCACGCCGTCCTGTGCGCCGAGCCGCACGTCGGCGACCAGCCCTTCGCGGTTCTCCTCGGCGACGACCTGATCGATCCGCGCGACCCCCTGCTCGCCCGCATGGTCGAGGTCCAGGAGCGCGAGGGCGGCAGCGTCATCGCGCTGATGGAGGTCGACCCGGCGCAGATCCACCTCTACGGCTGCGCCGCCGTGAAGCCCACCCGTGACAGCGACGTCGTCAAGATCACCGACCTGGTGGAGAAGCCGGAGACCGCGGACGCGCCCAGCAACCTGGCGATCATCGGCCGCTACGTCCTCGACGCCGGCATCTTCGGCGTACTGCGGGAGACGGAGCCGGGCCGCGGCGGCGAGATCCAGCTCACCGACGCTCTCCAGAAGCTTACGGAGGCGGACCAGTCCGCCGCCACGGAGTCGAGCCACGGCGGCCCGGTCCACGGAGTGATCTTCAAGGGCCGCCGCTATGACACCGGTGACCGCGGCGACTATCTGCGTGCCATTGTCAGACTCGCATGCGAACGTGAAGACCTGGGCCCGGAGTTCCGGGACTGGCTTCGCAGTTTTGTGAACGAGGAGATGTAGGACCGTGAGCAGCACGACCTGGTCGGTGGACGACCACCTCGAGGACATCCTCGCCGCGATCCGCCCGCTCGACCCGATCGAGCTTCAGCTGCCGGACGCTCAGGGCTGTGTCCTCGTGGAGGACGTCACCGTCCCCGTCGCGCTGCCACCGTTCGACAACAGCTCCATGGACGGGTACGCGGTCCGCGTCGCAGATGTCGCGGGCGCCACGCAGGAGTTCCCCTCCGTCCTGACCGTCATCGGGGACGTGGCCGCCGGCAGCGGCGGCCTGCCCACTGTCGGCCCCGGCCAGGCCGCCCGGATCATGACCGGAGCCCCGCTGCCGCCCGGCGCGCAGGCCGTGGTACCCGTGGAGTGGACCGACGGCGGCACCGGCGGGGGAGCGGCTCAGGCGATGCGCCCCGCCGGAGAGGACCCGGCGGGGGCGAGCGGCGAGGTCCGCGTGCACCGGCCCGTCGAGGAGCGTGCGCATGTGCGTGCCCGGGGCAGCGACGTGCAGGCGGGCGACCTGGCTCTCGCGGCCGGCACGGTCCTCGGCCCGCCCCAGATCGGCCTGCTCGCCGCCATCGGCCGCGGCACCGTGCGGGTTCGCCCCCGGCCCCGCGTGGTGGTTCTGTCGACCGGCAGCGAACTGGTCCAGCCCGGCGAGGACTTGACCGAGGGCAGCATCTACGACTCCAACAGCTTCGCCCTCGCCGCCGCCGCGCGGGACGCGGGCGCGATCTCCTACCGGGTCGGCGCGGTCACCGACGACGCGGAGATCCTGCGCGCCACCATCGAGGACCAGCTGATCCGCGCCGACCTGCTGGTCACCACGGGCGGCGTCAGCGTCGGAGCGTACGACGTGGTCAAGGAGGCGCTCTCCTCGGTCGGCGACGAGGACGTGCCCGGCAGCGGGATCGACTTCCGCAGGCTCGCGATGCAGCCGGGCAAGCCGCAGGGCTTCGGCTCCATCGGCCCCGAGCGCACACCGCTGCTGGCCCTGCCCGGCAACCCGGTGTCGTCCTATGTCTCCTTCGAGTTGTTCGTCCGGCCCGCGATCCGCGCGCTCATGGGCCTGCCGGACGTGCACCGCCCCACCGCGCGGGCCGTGCTCAAGGCGGACAAGGCCATCGGCTCCCCGGCCGGCAAGCGCCAGTTCCTCCGGGGCAGGTACGACGCGGAGGCCGGCAGCGTCACCCCCGTCGGCGGCTCGGGCTCCCATCTGATCGCGGCGCTCGCCCACGCCGACTGCCTGATCGTCGTCCCGGAGTCCGACACCTCGGTGGAGCCCGGCACGGAGGTCGGCGTGGTCCTCCTGGGCTGACCGGCCCCCTGTGGCGGTACCGTGTCTGACCACACAGGCCCTGACGGGACCGGACCGGGAGCACAGGCGCGCATGAGTACGCAAGGCAGGCTGACGCACATCGACGAGGCGGGGGCGGCCCGCATGGTCGACGTATCCGGGAAGGACGTCACCGCCCGTACCGCACGTGCCACCGGCCGCGTCCTGGTCTCGCCTCACGTCGTGGAGTTGCTGCGCGGCGAGGGCGTCCCCAAGGGAGACGCGCTCGCCACGGCACGGATCGCCGGGATCATGGGCGCTAAGCGCACCCCGGACCTGATCCCGCTCTGCCACCCCCTCGCGGTCTCCGGTGTGAAGCTCGACCTTCTCGTCGCCGACGACGCGGTGCAGATCGCGGCCACTGTGAAGACGACGGACCGCACGGGCGTGGAGATGGAGGCGCTCACGGCGGTCTCCGTCGCCGCTCTCACGGTCGTGGACATGATCAAGGCCGTCGACAAGGCGGCGGTGATCACCGACATCCGCGTCGAGGAGAAGACGGGCGGCAAGTCCGGCGACTGGACCCGCGAAGGACACGAGGGAGCAGAAGGAGCGCACGCATGACCGCCGCCCACGCCACGGCCCCGTACCGCGCGCTCGTGGTCACCGCCTCCAACCGGGCGGCGGCCGGCGTGTACGAGGACACCGGCGGCCCGCTCATCGCCGAGAAGCTCACCGAGATGGGCTTCGCCGTGGACGGCCCGAGGGTCGTCCCCGACGGAGACCCGGTCGGCGAGGCGCTGCGCGACGGAGTGGCCGACCGGTACGACGTCATCGTCACCACCGGCGGTACGGGCGTCTCGCCCACCGACCGCACGCCCGAATCGACCCGCGCCCTCCTCGACCACGAGGTCCCCGGCATTCCGGAGGCGATCCGCGCGTACGGGCGCGAGAAGGTGCCCACCGCCGTGCTCTCGCGCGGGGTCGCCGGCGTCGCCGGCCGCACGCTGATCGTCAACCTGCCCGGCTCCACCGGGGGCGTGCGGGACGGGCTCGCGGTGCTGGAGCAGATCCTGCGCCATGCCGTCGACCAGTTGCGCGGCGGCGACCATCCCGGCCCGTCATGAGCGTCAGCTGGCCGGTCGTCCTGGTGGACGGTGACATCACCCTCCGCCCCATAAAGCTGCGGGACCAGCGCACCTGGCGTGAGGTCAACCGGCGCAACCGCGACTGGCTGCGTCCCTGGGAGGCGACGATCCCGCCCCCGGCGCCGGGCGGTCCGCTCATCCAGCGGCCGACGTACCGGCAGATGGTCCGCCATCTGCGCGCAGAGGCGAACGCGGGCCGGATGCTGCCGTTCGTGATCGAGTACCAGGGCAGGTTCGTCGGTCAGTTGACCGTGGCCGGGATCACCTGGGGCTCGATGTGCTCCGGGCATGTCGGCTACTGGGTCGACCGGAGCGTCGCCGGCCGCGGGGTCATGCCGACGGCCGTCGCCCTGGCCGTGGACCACTGTTTCCGTTCGGTCGGTCTGCACCGCATCGAGGTCTGCATTCGGCCCGAGAACGGGCCGAGCCGCCGCGTGGTGGAGAAACTCGGATTCCGTGAAGAGGGCCTGCGGCCCCGCTATCTCCACATCGACGGCGCCTGGCGGGATCACCTGGTGTTCGCGCTGACGGCCGAGGAGGTGCCGGAGGGGTTGCTCAACCGTTGGCACCAGGCACGACCCGGAACCGCCCGGGAAATAAAATAAGTGTTCGAAATTGGTCAGCGGTGGCCATGAACCGATCTGAACAATCACAAAAAAAGTCCGTGATATCAGCCAGATCGTGCGACACACCGGGCCAATTGGCGGATGCCCTTGTGCAAATCCCTCTACGGTGTGTTGCGTGAGCAGCAGCGGCCTCATCTACGCAGTCATCGTCGGGGCCTGGGCCGCCTACTTGGTGCCGATGTGGCTCCGCAGGCAGGACGAGCTGAACGAAGCCCGTCCGACGGAACGCTTCTCCACCGCCATCCGGCTGCTGTCCGGACGAGCGGCGATGGAGCGCCGGTACGCCAAGGAGCTGCGGGAACGCACCGCTGAGCAGCCCGAGCACGACGTGGACCCGGACGCTGACACGGACCGTTTGAGTTCCGTGGACGTCCGGGCCTTCGCCGCGCCCCGCACCGAAGTCCACCGGGACGTGTCCGAGGACGCCGAGCAGGAGACGGACCGGCCCGCCGGCCGGACCCCCGCCCGGCGCCCCGCCCCACGCCGCCGGTCCGACCGTGCCGCGGCCGCCGAGCGCGCGCGGCGCAGCAAGGTCCTTGCCCGGCGCAGACGGACGACAATCGTCCTCTTCCTCGCCTTCACCCTCGGCGCGGTGGTCGCCGCAGTCGGCGGACTGGGGCTCCTTTGGGCGCCCGCCCTGCCGGCCGTGCTCCTCAGCGCCTACATCGTGCAGATGCGCGCCCAGGAGCGGCGGCGCTTCGCGTTCACCATGGACCGGAGGCGGGCGGAGGCGGCGGCGCAGCGGCTGCGCGAGAACCGCCCGCGCCGGCACCAGCCGGCGACCGCCGCGGCCGATCCGGGGGAGCCCATGGAGCAGGCCGAGGACGCCGAGCCGGAGCCGGCGCCGAAGCTCTCACCGCAGGAGGCGGGCCGCCGCGCGCTGGTCGAGCAGACCGATCACGCGGAATGGGTGGACCAGCAGCGCCAGCGCGGACCCGTGACCGGCGACAGCTGGGAGCCGGTGCCGGTCCCGCTGCCCACGTACGTCACCGCTCCGGTCGCGCCGCGCGCGTCGAGCGGCGTCGACGTCAGCGACCCGGAGACCTGGAGCGCCGCCCGCTCCTCGGTGGCCGAGCCGGCGCCCGACCCGCGCGAGACACCGGACCCCGAAGCCGGCGCCGCGCCGGGCCGCCGCACCCCCTCCCCGTCCCGCCGCGCCCGCGACCGGGGTCGCACACCACTCTTCGACCAGTACGCGGACGAGGACCGGCCGCGCGCTGCCAACGAGTGACGACGCATGCGGAACGAGACCGCCCGGGGGCGCCGCCGAAAGACCGGCAGCGCCCCCGGGCGTCGTCCGTGACCAGCAAGAAGACCGGCGGGGTGACCAGCGGGGAACGGATTTCCAAGCACCCCGATCGGGATGCTAGAGTTTCACTCGTTGCAAGGGCCTGTGGCGCAGTCTGGTAGCGCACCTCGTTCGCATCGAGGGGGTCTGGGGTTCAAATCCCCACAGGTCCACCGCAGCTGAGAGCCCCAGTCGGATTCCTCCGACTGGGGCTCTCGCCATTCATGCGGCAGCCGGGTGAGGCAACCGGCCGAGACCCGATCGTCCCTGACGGGTCCATGAGCCGCGGCGGGCGCGGGCCCTACGGAGCCGTGACAGCTGCGGCGGGCCGACGGTGACCGCCTTGCCGGACGGTCCGTTCGGCAAAGCCTCGGCGGATCTTCCGCAGGGCCCCGACCCGTGTCGGTCCGGGACGGCTTCACGCCATGAGGCACTCGGGGAGGGCCTCACGCCATGAGGCACTCCCTCACGACACCTGCGCCTTGTCGTAGACGGCCTTCGCCTCCGCCCCGAAGTACGGGCCGAACATGCGGTTCGGCAGGAACGTGTAGCCGAAGCTGTTCACGGAGACCTGCAGACCCGTCCCGGTGGATTCGTTGAAGGACTCGAACCAGGGGCCGCCGCTGGAGCCGCCCGTCATGTTGCAGCCGAGGCTGTGGTCCTGGGAGAAGAGGAAGTCCTTCGAGCTGTTGCCGCTGCAGTGGATGAGCTTGGAGCCGTCGTACGGGGAGGCGGCGGGGAAGCCGAAGGCGTACATCGCCTTGTTGTAACCGCCGTTGAACTTCAGGCCCTGGGCGCCGACGGTCTGGCTGAGTGTCTTTCCGTTCAGCGGGGCGACGACGGCGGCGCCGACGTCGTAGTTGATGTCCTCGCTCGCCGCCCACTGATCCGTTGCGAGTGTCTTGGTCGCGCTCCACTGGCCGTACGGCGCCTGGCCGTTGTCGTAGCCGGGGACGAAGACCCAGTTGGTGTGCCAGGAGCCCTGGTACTTCACGCAGTGACCGGCCGTCATGACGGTGCTGCCGTTGGTGCTGGTGACCGAGTTGCCGGAGCAGGAGGCGGTGCGGCCCTGGAAGGTGAAGAACACGCGACCGGAGGTCTTCACCACCGAGCCGCCGCCCGTCCACGGGCCGCCGGCCTGCGGGAAGGCCGTGGGCCCCACGACCGTCTCCTCGCCGGCCGGTGAGGCGGGTGCCCGGAAGGAACCCGGCGTGGCGCGGATCACGTCGAGCGGGGTGGCGCTCCGCATCCGCTCGGCGGTCCAGAAGCCCTCGGCCGCCTGCTCGGGGGCGAAGGACGCGGGAGTGGGGGAGGGGGGCGGGGTGGCGCCGGCGGAGGTGGCGGACAGGGCCCCGGCGAGCAGGGCGCCGACGGCGGTCAGGACCGAGGTGGCAAAGCGGTGGCGTCTCACGCATGTCTCCTTCTGCCGTGCCCGCCCGCGGGATGCCTCGGGCGGGGTGGGGGACAGGGCGGTGCGGATCGACGTGCGTGAGGCAGAGTGCCACGAATCGCGAACTTATGTCAGGGGCGCGTCAAGAACTTCGCCATGCAGAGGCTGTTCTCGTACTCCCGGTAGTGGCCGAATTTCGCGCACGGCACGTAGCCGCTGGAGGTGTACAGCGCGATCGCCTCCGGCTGCATGTCCCCGGTCTCCAGCACCATGCGGGTCCGGCCGGCCCCGCGGGCGTCCTCCTCCAGTGCGGCAAGGATGCGGCGGGCCAGACCCAGGCCGCGTGCCTCCGGGATCACGTACATGCGCTTCAGTTCGGCGTCGCCGTCCGAGTACCCCTCCGGGTTCTCGTCCTGGGTGCGCCATCCGCCGGTCGCCAGCGGGCGGTCCTGGTTGTCGTAGGCGATGAGATACAGGCCACTCGGCGGGGCGAACATCGAGGCGTCGAGCGGCGTCGCGTCGCCCTCGCCGTCCCCGTATCGCTCCACGTATTCCAGCTGGACCTGGTCATTGAGCTTCACGGCGTCGGGGTGGTCGAAGCTCACGGTTCTGACATGCATGCTCAGAAGCGTACGTGTATGCGAATGGTGTCGGCCGGTATGGTGCCGGGATGCTCACCGTGACCTCCGTGAATGTGAACGGTCTCCGTGCCGCCGCGAAAAAGGGCTTCGTCGAGTGGCTGGACACCACCGCCGCCGACGTGATCTGCCTCCAGGAGGTGCGCGCCGAGGCCGATCAGCTGCCCCCGGAGGTCCGTAACCCCGAGGGCTGGTTCACGGCGCACGCCCCGGCGGCCGCGAAGGGCCGTGCCGGCGTCTCGCTGTACACGCGGCGTGAACCGGACGCGGTGCGCATCGGGTTCGGCTCGAGCGAGTTCGACCGCAGTGGGCGGTACGTCGAGGCCGACCTGCCCGGTGTCACGGTGGCGAGCCTGTATCTGCCGTCCGGCGAGGTCGGCACGGAGCGCCAGGACGAGAAAATGCGCTTCATGAGCGAGTTCCTGCCGTACCTGAAGGAACTGCGGGCCCGGTCGGCGGCGGACGGCCGCGAGGTCGTGGTCTGCGGCGACTGGAACATCGCCCACCAGGAGGCCGACCTCAAGAACTGGAGGGCCAACCGGAAGAACTCCGGCTTCCTTCCCGAGGAGCGGGAGTGGCTCGGCCGGGTCTTCTCCGAGGCGGAGTACGTGGACGTGGTCCGCGGCCTCCATCCGGACCAGGAAGGCCCGTACACCTGGTGGTCCTACCGCGGGCGGGCCTTCGACAACGACTCGGGCTGGCGCATCGACTACCAGGTGGCGACGGCAGGTCTGGCGCGGCGCGCGGTGAAGGCATGGGTGGAGCGGGCGGCGACGCACGGCGAACGCTGGTCGGACCACGCGCCGGTGACGGCCGTCTACGGCCTGTAGGCCCGGTTCGGACGACGCGGTCGGTCGGCTCTCGGCCGGGCCGCCCTGTGCGTCGGTTCTCGCCCGGGTCACCCAGGTCGCCCGCGTCGCCGGGTCCCGGTCCAGCAGCCGGGTGCCGAGCGGGCACTGCTGGTAGAGCATCGCGCGGCGTCGCCGGCGGCTGCGGACCAGCCGGGCCCGGCGCAGGATCCCCAGGTGGTAGGAGACCGTCGCGGGCGCCAGAGCCATGTCCCGGCTCAACTCCGAGGTGGAGCGGGGTTCGTCGCGGTCGGCGAGCGGCATCGCCCATGTCTCGCCGATCAGTTCACGTAGCGCGTCGTCGCCCTGTTCCTTCGAGGAACCCCGTAGCCGGGAGACACCCGCGCGCGGGGTAGGTCAGGACGGGCGGCCGCGGATGCTCGGCGCTGAAAAGGACTTGTGTGTCCACGGCGGTGGAGGGCACCAGGACGAAACCGTCGGTGGTCCGGTCGACGACCACGTCGTACGGGCGGGCGATGCGGATCTCATCGTTGCCTGCGCACCCCGTCCCCCAAGTCGTCGATCATGGCTCCCGCGCCGAGACCGGCCATCTTCTCGGCGCGGTGGCTGACCTCGTCCTGGAGGACGGCACGGACCCGCGTCCCACTCCGGGGCCGGCGCCGCGGTGAAGTGGTCGACGAGGGCGTCCGCCGCGCGCGAAGCCAGTGCGGCCGGGCCGGCACGCAGCGCTTCGGCGACCGGGGGCGGCATCGGGCGGTGCCACCGCTCGTACGCCGCGAGCCGGTCGTCGTCGGCGCCGATCCCGGCCCGGTGCTCTACGACGGGGACCGGCTCACGGCGTACGCCGCGGTGTGGCAGGTCGACTGGTCCCCCTACGGCGCCGGGAACGTCATCGCCCTGTGGCACCGGGACCAGGGGCGCCTCCACCGCTCCGATCCGCGTCCGGCGCATGGGCTGGAGCGGGACTTCGTGCGCCACTTCCCGGAGGCGGAGGGCCTGGTGTGGCCCGAGCCGGTCGGGCACCGGGTGCCGGCTCGGGTGAGGGTGGATCTGGCGCGCGGGCCGCGGGCCGACGCGGCCGACGTGCACATCGCCATGGGCGATGTCCTCGACAGGCGTGCGTGCGCCACCGACGCGTTCCCTCTCGGCGGCGGGGTCGAGCACAGCCTCAGTCCCGTGCTCGGTCCGTGCGGGCACGGCCCTGTCCCCTTCGGGACGCGCACTCGCGCGTCGGCCGCGGGTCGCAGGCGCCACGGCGCGGCTCACGTCGACGGCATACCTCGCCGTCGCGGAGGTCCGGCAGCGGCCGGTGGGCGCCGCTTCGTCGACGGCGGGCCGAGCCCCGGACAGGGACGGCGCGGGCCGGCACCCTCGACGGGCCGGTGATCGCAGCCGGGCCGGGCGGCACGGGGCGTCCGGCCCGGTGACCCGGCCCACGCAAAGAGGGGCGCACCCGCGGTTGTTGCGGGTGCGCCCGTCGTCGGTGGTGCTACGAGGCCTCGTCAGGCGTCGTAGTCCTCGACCCTGCCGCGGCGCTCGCGCATCGCGCTCTCGCCACGCTCCTGCATGGACTCCCGGGACCGGGCGCCCTGCTGCTCGCGACCCTGCTGGGTGCGCTCGGAGACCTCTTCGCGTGCGCGGCGTGCGCGCTCCGACTGGTCTCCCTTGCCGGCCTTCTGCTTCGCCTGGTCCGCGAGCTCCTGCGCCTTGTCCTTGAACTGGTCTGAGATGCCCATGAAATGTCACTCCTAAGAGGGGTGTGGGGGGTCGGGGGCAGTCATGCCCCCGGGGCTGCGACCAGCGTTGCACGCACGGACAAAGCACGCATTTCGATCAGTTACGCTCAGTGGTTCTGCTTCCGGCCCGCTTCGTCGGCCGCCCCGCCGGCCCCCACGAGGCCCGTGGAGACGCCGTCGAGACGCGGTTCGAACCGGCGCATCTCGCGCTGTCCCGCCGTCCCGATGACCGCAGGAAGACAGCCGCGGATCGATTGCATCCCCCTCAGCCACCACTGCGCGTACACGTGCGAGGAACGGCGTTCGATGCCGGCGACGATCCGGTCCACCGCGGGGCCGAGCGGATAGGTGCGGTTCGACGGCCACGGCAGACGCTGCCGGAGTTCGCGCATCACCTCGTCCTGGTCGGCGCCGCGCACCATGTCGGTGTCCGTCCACGACAGATAGCCGACACCGACGCGTACACCGCGGTGGCCGACCTCGGCCCGCAGGCTGTGCGCGAACGCCTCCACACCCGACTTGGACGCGCAGTAGGCCGACATCATGGGCGCGGGCGTGATGGCGGCGAGCGACGCGATCTGGAGGAAGTACCCGCGGCTCTCCAGGAGTACGGGCAGGAACGCCCGCCCCGTCACGGCGCTGCCGATCAGGTTGACCTCGATGACCCGCCGCCAGGCGTCCGGGTCCGAGTGCAGGAACGGGCCGCCGGACGCCACACCCGCGTTGGCGACGACGATGTCGACCTTGCCGAAACGCTCCTTGACCTCCTGCGCGACCTTGGCCATCGCCTCGTGGTCGGTGACGTCCGCGTGCCAGTGGTCGCTCTCGCTGTGGAGCCGCTCGGAGACCTTCTTCAGTTCGTCCGGCTCGAGGCCGACCAGCGCCACCTTCGCGCCGCGCGCGGACAATTTGCGCGCCAGCAGCTCGCCGACGCCCCGCGCCGCGCCCGTGACGACCGCGACCTGCCCTTCCAGGCTCACCCTGCTCATGCTGCCTCCTCCTTCGTGCCCAGGTACGCGCCGGTCAGCTCGCGGATCTTGGCGGTGACGGCCTCGGGGGCCTCCACCGGTGTCATGTGACCCATCCCCGCGAGCTCCACCAGTTCGAGGCACTGCGGGAGTTCGGCGGCCAGCCGCCTGGCGTGCACCATCGGCGTGAGCCGGTCGGCGGTGCCGCCGACGACGATCGCGGGCACGTCCAAAGCCCGTACGCCCTTGTCGAGGTCGAGTTCGCCGAGGACCTGTGACCAGGCCACCCGGGAGGCCCGCGGGCAGGCGTGCACGATGCGCGCGCACTCGTCGACCCGCTCCGGCGAGGAACCGGGGCCCATCGTCCCGTACTTGAGGATGCTCCGGGACACGGGCGTGACCGGGCCGAGGGGCGCGCGGGCCCCGAGGATCAGATGCGTGAGCCTGGTCCGCAGCCGGCCCGGCCGCATCGGCAGTACGACGGACTCCTCGACCAGCCGGGCGCTGCCGGTGCTGCACAGCAGCACGGCCGCCGCGTGCTCGCGGAAGCCGGCCCGGCCCGCCGCGGCCATCATCGTCATGCCGCCCATGGAATGACCGCCGAGCACGGCCTTCTCGCCCGGCGCGAGGACGGCTCGGAGCACTGCCTCCAGGTCGTCGGCCAGCCGCTCGGTGCCCACCGCCCCCGCCGGAGTGCGCCCGTGGCCCCGCTGGTCGTAGACGACGACGCGGTGGTCGGGGACGAGCTCCCGTATCTGGGCCGCCCAGAAGAGGGTGGAGCAGGTCCAGCCGTGGGCCAGTACGACGGTGGGGGCTCCCTCGGGGCCGTGCACCTCGACGTGAATACGTGCTCCGTCGGCGGAGACCGCGGTCAGCTCACGGTCTGCGACGGGCGGGGCGTCGTTGCGACGCAGCAGCCGGGGGTACCTCCCAGGCCGGAGGCGCTGGGGGATCATGCGACGGCCTCTGCGTCCGTCGCGCCCTTGGCGGCCGTCGCGCCGACGGACTCCACCGGCTGCTTGCCGGCGCCGGCCCGGACCACCTCGTACTCGGCGAGGTCCACGTGCCGGGTCGCACCCCGGAACTCGGTGGTGGTGCCGGGCCAGATGGTGGTGTTGCGGCCGTTCTGGTCGAGGTACCAGCTGGTGCAGCCGCCGGTGTTCCACACGGTCCGTTTCATCCGCTCCTGCACCCGCCGGTTCCACGCGTGGACGGCAGAGGGCCGGGCGGCGAGTGCGGAGCCGGCGCCGAGCAGGTTCAACTGCCGCATGTAGTCGGCCATGTAGTTCAGCTGGGACTCGATCATCAGGATCATCGACGAGTTCCCGAGCCCGGTGTTCGGACCGATGATGGTCATCCAGTTGGGGAAGCCGGCGGCGGTCGCGCCGCGCAGCGACTCCATGCCGCCCTTCCACGCCTCGGCGAGCGTGATGCCCTCCGCGCCGACGACCCGTTCGGCGATCGGCATGTCGGTGACGTGGAAGCCGGTGCCGAAGACGATCGCGTCGACCTCGGCCTCCGTCCCTCCCTCAGAGCCTCCGGCCTGGGAGGTGCCCCCACCGGCCACGACGGTGGAGCCGCGCACCTCGGTCAGCCCTGAGGCGACCACTTCCACATTGGGCTGCGCGAGCGCCGGATAGTACGTGCTGGAGAGCAGGATGCGCTTGCAGCCGATGCGGTAGTCGGGCGTCAGCTTCGCCCGCAGCGCCGGGTCCTTGATCGCCTTGCGCATGTTGGCCTTGGCGAGCTGCTCGACCAGCCCGAGCTCGTTCGGCCGCTTGGTGAACGCCTGGACCTGCAACTCACGGATGCCCCACAGCAGTCCGCGCCGCGCGGTGCCCGTGAACGGCAGCTGCCGGTGCAGCCAGCGCTCCGCCCCCGAGATCTTCCGGTCGACGCGCGGCATCACCCACGGAGGTGTGCGCTGGAAGAGGATGAGCTTTCCGACCTCGGGCTGGATCGCCGGCACGATCTGGATCGCGGACGCGCCGGTGCCGACCATCGCGACGCGCTTGCCGCGCAGGTCGTAGTCGTGGTCCCAGCGGGCGGAGTGGAAGACCTTGCCGGGGAAGCCGGCGAGGCCCGGGATGTCGGGCATCTTCGGGTCGGACAGCGGCCCGGTCGCGGAGACGACGACATCGGCGGTGAGCGTGCCCTGCGAGGTCTCGATCTCCCAGCGCAGTTCGTCGGTGTCCCAGCGCATCATCAGCACTTCGTGCTTCAGCCGCAGGTGCGGACGGAGCCGGAAAGTGTCGGCCACGTACTCCAGGTAGGCGCGGATGTGCTCCTGGCCGGAGAAGGTCCGGGGCCAGTCGGGGTTGGGGGCGAAGGAGAACGAGTACAGGTGCGACGGGACGTCGCAGGCGCAGCCCGGGTAGTCGTTGTCCCGCCAGGTGCCGCCGACCGAGTCCGCCCGCTCCAGGACGACGAAGTCGGTGATCCCCTCGCGGCGCAGCCGGACGGCTGCGCCGAGGCCCCCGAATCCGGATCCGATCACCGCCACTCGTACGTGCTCGTGCTGCTGCTGGCCCATGCCGCCGCCTCCCGCTGGAACGGTCCCGTACCGAACACAAAACGTTGCCAGCGATCACTGGCATGGTTGGGAGGGTAGAGCAGCTCCATACCGAGCGGTAGGGGTAGGAGGCCACAAGTTACCGGCGGTACAACATAGGCTTCTGTTGTGAAGGAAGCGCGTGAGTACCGCATGGAGGAATTGGCCGAGAAGGCCGGCATCACGGTGCGCACCCTGCGCTTCTACCGGGAGCGGGGGCTGATACAACCGCCCCGCCGGGAGGGCAGGATCGCCTGGTACGACGAGCACCACCTCGCCAGGCTCCGCACGATCGCCGCCCTGCTGGAGCGCGGACACACCCTCAACGGCATCGCCGACCTGGCCACCGCCTTCGAGAGCGGGCGGGACGTGGGCGAGGTCCTCGGCCTCGGCGAACCCACGGAGGAGACCCCCGTCCGCCTCACCCCCGAAGCGCTGGCCGACTACTTCGAGGGGCAGGTCACCCCGGAGAACCTGGCCACCGCGCTGGAGCTCGGCTATCTGGCCACGGACGGCGAGGAGATCGTCCACATCAGCCGCCGGCTGCTGGACGTCTCCGCCGCGCTGGTGCGCGAAGGTGTGCCGCTGTCGGTGGTGCTGGATGCGGGCCGCCGGGTCCGTGTCCACGCGGAGGCCCTGGCCGGACTGTTCGTCGACGTGCTCACCACCCACAGTGCCGACGGGGAGTTGGACAGGCTCCGCCCGCTCGCGAAGAGCGTGGTGGAGGCCGAGCTGTCCTTGGCGATGGACCGCCGCCTGCGCCGGACACCTCCGGCCTGACCGCGCCCCCCGTCAGGAGGCCTGACCGCGCCCCAGGTCAGGAGGCGTGGCCGGGCCCGAACCGGAGGCCGGACCAGTCCCGAACCGGCGGCTCCGGCACCGTTACGGGGACATGACCGGGCCGGCCCGGAGGACTGTTCAGCGCGGTGGCAGCGGCGGCCTGCGCAGGTCGGGGACCTCGGAGTAGTCCGGGGGCACCGCGGCCGGAGCCGCCTTGAGCATGTCCAGGGCCAGCCGGATCGCGTCGTCGAGGCCCACGTGGCGCCCCTCCGCCCAGTCCAGTGGCGTTCGCAGCGCGTACACGTCCGGTTCGACGCCGTGGTTCTCGATCGACCAGCCGTAGGCGTCGAACCATGCCGCGTTCATCGGAACCGTGATCACCGTGCCGTCGCCCAGCCGGTGACGGCCCGTCATGCCGACCACGCCGCCCCAGGTGCGGGTGCCCACCACCGGGCCGCGGCCCAGCAGTTTGAACGCCGCCGTGATCATGTCCCCGTCCGACGAGGTCGCCTCGTCCGCGATCGCGACGACCGGCCCGCGCGGCGCGTTGGAGGTGTACGAGACCGGCTGGGCGTTGCGGGTGAGGTCCCAGCCCAGGATCCTGCGAGTCAGCTTCTCGATGACCAGCTCGCTGATGTGGCCGCCGGCGTTGCCGCGGACATCCACGATGAGCGCCGGCCGGGAGACCTCCATCCGCACGTCGCGGTTGAACTGCGCCCAGCCCGAGCCGCCCATGTCCGGGATGTGCAGGTAGCCGCACTTGCCGCCGCTGAGCTCCCGTACCACCGCGCGCCGTTTGGCCACCCAGTCCTGGTACCGCAGCGGCCGCTCGTCGATCAGCGGGACGATCGCCACCCGGCGCGGGGGGCCGCTGCCCTCTTCCTCCTCCTCCGCGGGCAGGAACGTCAGCTCGACCGTCGTACCGCCCGCCGCGGAGAGCATCGGGTACGGTCCCGCGACCGCGTCGACCGGGCGGCCGTCCACGTGGGTGAGGACCGCGCCCTCCCTGATTCCCGTACCGGCCAGCGGGGAGCGGGCCTTGGAGTCGGAGGAGTCCCCCGGCAGGATGCGCTTGACCACCCATTTCCCGTCCCGGCAGACGAGGTTCGCCCCCAGCAGACCCATGGCTCGCTGGTAGTGCGGCGGCCCTTCGTTGCGCCGGGCGCCGGTGACGTAGGCGTGGGAGGTGCCCAGTTCACCGAGGACCTCGCGCATCAGGTCGGCGAACTCGTCGGGGGAGGCGACCCGTTCGACCAGCGGCCGGTACTGCTCCAGCACACCGTCCCAGTCGATCCCGCACATGTCCGGTTCCCAGAAGTAGGCGCGGATGATGCGGCCGGCCTCCGCGTAGGCCTGGCGCCATTCGGCCACCGGGTCCACCTCGTGCAGGATGCGGCGCAGGTCGAGGAAGACGGTGGAGTCGAGGTCGCCGGTCTCCGTGGCGGGCACGGCACGCAGGTCGCCCTCGTCGACGACGACGAGCCGGGTTCCGTCACCGCTCACGGCGAACCAGTCGAGATGGCCGACGAGTTCGGTCCTCCGTGCCTTGGTGATGTCGAAGTGCTCCAGCGTGGGCCTGCCGGAGGTGTCGGCCGGGTTGACGAACGTCTCGCCCAGCGCGCCGGAGATGGGCCAGCGCAGCCAGACGAGGCCGCCGCCGGCGACCGCGTGCAGCGCCGAGTACTTGGAGGCGGCGACCGGGAACGGGGTGACCCGGTTCTCCAGGCCCTCGATCTCGACGAGCACCGCGCTGTCGGGAGCCTCCTCCAGCGGGTCGAGCCCGCCGGCGGCCGGCCGGCCCTCCGGTGTGAGGGCGAAGGGCGAGGGCGTCGCGGAGGACAGCGGCACCAGGTAGGGGCGGCAGCCGAGCGGGAAGGACAGGTCGCCGGTGTGCACGTCGTACACCGGGTCGAAGCCGCGCCAGGAGAGGAAGGCGAGATAGCGGCCGTCGCGGGTGAAGACCGGGTTCTCGTCCTCGAAGCGTCCGTTGGTGACGTCGACGATCGTGCGGTCGGCGATCCGGGCCATCCTGATCTGCCGAAGCGAGCGTCCGATGCCGGGGTGCGACCAGGTCAGCCAGTGCCCGTCGGGGGAGAACGACAGGTCCCGCACGGGCCCGTTGGCGGAGCGGACCAGTTCGGTGACCTCGCCCGTGGACTCCTCCGTGGTGTCGATCAGGAGCAGCCTGCCGTCGTGGGACGCGATGGCGATCCGTTCGCCCTCGCTGTCGGCGGCCATCTCCAGCACCCGCCCCAGCTGTCCCGACGCGAGCCGGCGCGGCTCACGGTCGCCGGTCGCCCGCGGCAGGTACGCGATCTCGACGGCGTCCTCGCCGTCCGCGTCCGTGACGTAGGCGACCTGCCCGCCGCTGCCCAGCATCGCAGGCAGCCGTACCCGCACGCCGGGGGTGTCCGCGATGGTGCGGGCGGGGCCGTCGCGGTGGGTGAGCCAGTACAGGCTGCCGCGCACGTTGACGGCGCTGGCACGCCCCGTCTCGTCGACCGAGATCGCGCCCACATGGCTGGCGGCGGGCACCTGGTAGGTGCGGCGTCCGGCGCGCGGCCCGCCCAGCCGCACCTCGAGCTTGCGCGGCGCCGAGTCGGGCGTGTTCAGGTCCTCGACGATCCACAGGTCGCCGCCGCACTGGTACACGACCCGGTGGCCGTCGCTCGCGGCGTGCCGGGCGTAGAAGCCGTCGTGGTCGGTGTGGCGCAGCAGTCCCGTTCCGTCGGGGCGGCAGGAGTAGAGGTTGCCCACGCCCTCGTGGTCGGAGAGGAACGCGATCCGGCCGTCGTCCTCCGACCACCGGGTGGCGCCGTTGCCGTGGATGAACATGGGGCAGTCGAGGTGCCCGTTCAGGTCGGGGAGCAACTGCTCGCCGTGCAGCCACAGCCGGCCGGTCGCGCCGCCGCGGTAGCGCTTCCACGCGGCGGGTTCGTGCGGCGGCTTGCCGGTGAGCAGCAGTGTGCGCCGTTCGCAGCCGGTCCCGCCGGGGTGGGAGGGGCCCTCGGACTCGTCGGTGACGGCGATGTCGGAGACCGGTCCCCAGGGGAGCCGGCCGC
This sequence comes from Streptomyces sp. WAC00040, assembly GCF_056835925.1. Classification (NCBI taxonomy): domain Bacteria; kingdom Bacillati; phylum Actinomycetota; class Actinomycetes; order Kitasatosporales; family Streptomycetaceae; genus Streptomyces; species Streptomyces sp. WAC00040. The sequence continues at coordinate 1,069,352 of NZ_JAKQZE010000001.1, read as the reverse complement.
CGGGAGAGCCGTCGGTCGGGACGCTGTAGGCCCAGGAGAAGTACGAGAAGGGCTGGCCGTGCGAGGAGACGGCGAGGATCTGGCCGTCGGGGGTCCAGCCGCAGACGCGGGTGTCGGTCGAGCCCCAGTAGCTGAGCCTGCGCGCGGGGCCGCCCTCGACCGGCGCGAGATGGATCTCCGGGTCGAGGCTGCGCCAGTTCGTGTAGGCGATGTGCCGGCCGTCGGGCGAGAAGCGGGGGTGCCCGACCCTGGTGCGGTCGACGGTCAGCCGCCATGCCCGGTCGGGCTGTTTCCCCTCAGGGACCAGTGGCGCGATCCACAGGTCGTCCTCGGCGGCGAAGCACAGCAGGTCGCCGTACAGATGCGGGTAGCGGAGATACGCGGCGTCGTCACTCACCCCCCAATGCTTTCCGCGCCCAAGGGCCGCGGCAACTCGTGGGCCGGGGTGAAACGCCGGGCCTCCGAAGCGCGGCGCGGCGCGGTGGGCCCTGACCGGGAGGAAACGTCCGTGGCCGGCACCGTCCGTGACGCGAACCTCTGCGGCCGGGAACGTCCGTGACCCAGACCACAAGCGAAACGGTTTCGTTTCGATGGGGCCCCGGGTAGTCTCGAAGTGTACGAAACAGTTTCGTTCGATCGACTTCGACCGGGAGGCAGGCATGACACGCAGCCGGCTCACCCCGGAGCGCGAGGCGCAGTTGTACGAAGCCGTGCTCGACCTGCTCCGCGAGGTCGGCTACGACGCCCTCACCATGGACGCCGTGGCGGCCCGTACGCGCTCCAGCAAGGCCACGCTCTACCGCCAGTGGAAGAGCAAGCCCGAGCTGGTCGCCACGGCGCTGAAGCACGGGAAGCCGGTGCATGTCGGCGACATCGACACCGGCACCCTGCGCGGCGACTTCCACGCCATGATCGAACGTACCGACGACTGTCAGATGGAGAAGGACTCCGCCCTGATGCGGGGTCTGGCCCAGGCGATCCACGCCCATCCCGATCTCCACGAGGCCCTGCGTGAGCTGCTCATCGAGCCCGAGATCACCGGACTCGACGCGCTGCTGCGGCGGGCCGTGGGCCGGGGCGAGGTCAGAGCGGACAACCCGGCACTGGGGTACGTACCGCACATGCTGGTCGGCGCGTTCGTCGTCCGGCATCTGATCGAGGACCGCACACCCGACCAAGCCTTCCTCACCGACTATCTCGACGCCGTGGTCCTCCCCGCCCTCGGCGTCTGACCTCCCCGGGTCGCCACACCCTCCCCGCTGCACCACAGCACAGCACCTGACGCGCGCCGCTCTCGTCGTCGGGCCGGCTCCCCATGCCCTGTTCACCCTCATATACGGGAGTAGCCCTCGTGGCCACGTTTCTCTACAAGCTAGGACGGTCGGCCTTCCGCCGCCGCCGTCTCGTCGCCCTGCTGTGGGTGGCGCTGCTCGCCGTCGCCGGCGTCGGCGCGGCCACCGCGTCCACCGCCACCTCCTCTTCCTTCTCCATTCCGGGGACGGAGGCCCAGAAGGCCTTCGACCTGCTGGAGGAGCGCTTCCCCGGCGGCAGCGCCGACGGCGCCACCGCCCGGGTCGTCTTCAAGGCCCCCGACGGCGAGAAGATGACCGATGCCGGTCACCGTGCCGAGGTGGACAAGGCCGTCTCCGAACTCAAGGACGGCTCCGACCAGATCGCGGCGGTCACCGACCCGTACACCGCGAAGGCCGTCTCCCGGGACGGCTCCACCGCGTACGTCTCCGTCACCTACGCCGTCAGCTCGATGGAGCTGACCGACGCGACGCGGGAGGCGCTGGAGGAGACGGGTACCGAGGCGCGCGAAGCGGGCCTGACGGTGGAGATCGGCGGCGACGCGCTGCAAGCGGTCCCGGAGACCGGGGCCGGCGAGATCATCGGCGTCGTCGTCGCGGGCATCGTCCTCGTCATCACCTTCGGTTCGCTGGTCGCCGCCGGACTGCCGCTGCTCACCGCGATCATCGGCGTGGGCATCGGCATCTCGACGATCACCGCCCTGGCGAATGTCCTCGACCTCGGCTCCACCACCTCGACCCTCGCGATGATGATCGGCCTGGCGGTCGGCATCGACTACGCGCTGTTCATCGTCTCCCGCTACCGCGCCGAGCTGGCGGAGGGCAAGGAGCACGAGGAGGCGGCCGGACGGGCCGTCGGCACCGCGGGGTCCGCGGTCGTCTTCGCCGGACTGACCGTGGTCATCGCCCTCGTCGGCCTGGCCGTGGTGAACATCCCGATGCTCACCAAGATGGGCTTCGCCGCCGCCGGCACCGTCGTCATCGCCGTCCTGATCGCCCTCACCCTGATCCCGGCGCTGCTGGGCTTCGCGGGCAAGCGGGTGCTCGGCCGCAAGGTGCGCAAGGGCGCGCCGGTCTCCGACAAGCCGAACGCCGGCACCCGCTGGGCGCGCTTCGTGCTGCGCCGCCCGGTCGCCGTGCTGCTCGCGGGCGTCGTGGGCCTCGGGGCCATCGCGATACCGGCCGCGTCGCTGGAGATGGGTCTCCCCGACGACGGCGCGCAGCCCACGAGCACCACCCAGCGCAAGGCGTACGACCTGCTCTCCGACGGCTTCGGCCCCGGTTTCAACGGCCCGCTGATGGTGGTCGTCGACGGCGACAAGAGCGTGGCGGACCGCACGGTCGAGGTCATCAAGGGCCTCGACGGCGCCGCCGCCGTCACCCCGCCGACCCTCAACAAGGCCGCCGACACCGCGATGATCACGGTCATCCCCAAGGACCGGCCGTCCTCGGTCCAGACCGAGGACCTGGTGCACGACATCCGCGACCGGAGCGGTGACGAGGTCCTCGTCACCGGCGCCACCGCGATGAACATCGACTTCTCGCAGAAGATGAACGACGCGCTGCTGCCCTACCTGGCGCTCGTCGTGGGTCTCGCCTTCCTGCTGCTGATGGTGGTCTTCCGGTCGGTGCTGGTGCCGCTCAAGGCGGCCCTCGGATTCCTGCTCTCGGTCGTCGCGGCACTCGGCGCGGTCGTGGCCGTCTTCCAGTGGGGCTGGCTGGGCTCGGTCTTCGGCGTCGAGCAGACCGGCCCGATCATGTCGATGATGCCGATCTTCATGGTGGGCGTCGTCTTCGGTCTCGCCATGGACTACGAGGTCTTCCTGGTCACGCGGATGAGGGAGGCGTACGTCCACGGTGAGCGGCCCGGCGAGGCGATCGTCACCGGCTTCCGCCACGGGACCCGGGTGGTGGCGGCAGCGGCCGTCATCATGATCGCTGTCTTCTCGGGTTTCATCGGCTCCAGCGAGCAGATGGTCAAGATGATCGGCTTCGGCCTCGCGATCGCGGTCTTCTTCGACGCGTTCGTGGTCCGTATGGCGATCGTGCCGGCGGTACTGGCCCTGCTCGGCCACAAGGCCTGGTGGCTGCCCCGCTGGCTGGACCGGGTGCTGCCGAACGTCGACGTGGAGGGCGAGAAGCTCCGCAAGGAGCTCGCCGAGAGTCCCGGCGACCCGGACGGGGACCGCGAGTTGGTCCGCGTCTGACGCTCCCGTGACCAGGGAGGACATGAACTCCGGAGGTGCCCGGTGGCGCGGCCTTCGCCGCGTCACCGGGAGAGCGGGCCTCCGGCGCCGCGACGGCACCGTGGGGACGGGGGCCGTCACGGAAAGAGGTGGCCGTATCCGCACGCGGATACGGCCACCTCTTCAGCTGTGTGTCCGTGGAACACCGGGCCTCAGAGCGCCGGAGCGGTCAGCGCGTAGGTGTGGCGGAGGAACCGGATCAGCGTCTGCGAGTCGAACTGGACCACCGCGACACCGTCCGAGGTGTGGAACTCGATGATCGCCTGGACGCGTCCGCAGGGCCAGATGCCGATGTCCCCGTCCCGGGTGGGCGCCCGCAGCCCCGACTCGAGGAGTTCACGCGGGAACGTCCACTCCTTGCCGCTCGGGAACGCGAAACTGATGGTGGCGGGATCCTCGGCGGGGTCGTAGCTGAGGAAGACGCGCACTGGTCGGTGCTGAGGAGCGTCGGTGACGATCCGGCCTCTTGCCTGCTCTTTGACGGCGTGCGACATCGGCAAGCTCCTCACGCTCGCGTCCACTTTGTCTCTAATGTCCCATATTTCGGCTGGGATGCTCCGTCGTCCTCCGTGGAACCATGTTCATTTGTGGTCCATGCGCTCTTGCAAGTCATTTGCAGCAGGGCATTATCATTGAGCACTTCTTCATCTGTCCGAAGCGGAGCTCCCCATGCATGTCCCCGACGGATTCATCAACACGCCCGTCTCGGTGGCCGCCGGGGTCGCCGCCGCCGGCGCGGTCGCCGTCAGCCTCCGCGGCGCCCGCCGCGAGCTCGGCGGATCCCCCGCGGAGCTTCCCGGCGCCGACCGCACGGCGCCGCTCGCCGGGCTCGTCGCCGCGTTCGTCTTCGCCGTTCAGATGCTCAACTTCCCCGTCGCGGCGGGCACCAGCGGCCATCTGCTCGGCGGGGCGCTCGCGGCCGTCCTCGTCGGGCCGTTCACCGGCGTGCTGTGCATAGCCGTCGTCCTGCTGATGCAGGGCATCCTCTTCGCCGACGGCGGGCTCACCGCGCTCGGCGTCAACATCACCGTCATGGGCGTCGTCACCGTCCTCGTCGCGTACGGACTCTTCCGCGGCCTGGTCAGGATGCTGCCGCGCACCCGCCGCTCCGTGACGGCCGCATCCTTCGTCGCGGCACTGGTGTCCGTCCCGGCTGCCGCCGCGGCGTTCACCATCCTCTACGCGGTCGGCGGCCTGACCGAGGTCCCGATCGGCTCAGTCCTCACCGCGATGGTCGGGGTCCACGTCCTCATCGGCATCGGCGAGGCCGTGATCACCATGCTGACCGTGGGCGCGGTCATCGCAGTACGGCCCGACCTGGTGTACGGCGCCCGCGGCCTGTCGGCACCGCTGAAGCTCCGCGTCGGCGGCGAGCTCGTCGACGCCCCGGCGGCAGCCCGACCGGCACCCGCCGCCGCCCGCTCATCGCGCCGGCTGTGGCTCGGCGGCCTCGTGACCAGTCTCGTCCTGGCCGGCTTCGTCTCCTTCTACGCCTCCGCCGACCCCGACGGTCTGGAGAAGGTCGCCGCCGACAAGGGCATCGACCGCACCGTCGAGGAGCACGCCGCCGCCGACTCGCCGCTCGCCGACTACGGCGTCAAGGACGTCTCCGACGCCCGGCTCTCCGGCGGTCTCGCCGGAGTGATCGGGGTCGGCGCGACAGTGGCCCTCGGCAGCGGCGTCTTCTATGTGGTGCGCCGCCGCCGCAGCGAGGACACCGAACCGGCATCCGTCCAGGGATCGGTCTGACATGGGTGCGGGCCACGCCCACAAGCTCTACCGGCACGGCCACTCGCCGGTGCACGCGCTCCCGGCGCACTGCAAGCTTCTCGCCGTCCTCGGATTCGTGCTCGTCGTGGTCTCCACCCCGCGCGAGGCGGTCTGGGCCTTCGGGCTCTACGCGGTGCTGCTCGGCACGGTCGCGGCGGTGGCCCGGATCCCCGCCGGCTTCCTGCTGCGGCGGCTGCTGATCGAGATCCCTTTCGTGGCCTTCGCCCTGCTGATGCCGTTCGTGGTGCCCGGTGAGCAGACCGAGGTGCTGGGGATCTCCCTCTCCGTCCCCGGCCTGTGGGGCGCGTGGAACATCCTCGCCAAGGGCACACTGGGTGTCGCCGCCTCCGTGATCCTCGCTTCGACGACCGAACTGCGCTCCCTGCTCCTCGGACTTCAGCGGCTGCGGCTGCCGTCGCTGCTGGTCCAGATAGCCTCCTTCATGATCCGTTACGGCGACGTCATCGCCGACGAGATGCGCCGGATGTCGATCGCCCGCCGCTCACGCGGCTTCGAGGCGCGCGGTGTACGCCACTGGGGCGTGCTGGCCAAGTCCGCCGGCGCCCTGTTCATCCGCTCCTACGAGCGCGGTGAACGGGTGCACCTGGCGATGGTCAGCCGGGGCTACACCGGCACGATGCCGGTCCTCGACGACGTGCGGGCGACCCGCGCCCAGTGGTCGTACGCCGCCGCACTGCCCGTGACCGCTCTCGCGGTCTGTCTGCTGGGATGGACGCTATGAACGTGACGCCGCCGCCCTCTCTCGACGTGCGCGGACTCGCGTATGCCTATCCCGACGGCCACCAGGCTCTGTTCGGCGTCGACCTGACGGTCGGGCGCGGCGAGCGGGTCGCCCTCCTCGGCCCCAACGGCGCGGGCAAGACCACGCTCGTCCTCCACCTCAACGGCATCCTGGCGGGCGGGGTCGGCACGGTGTCCGTCGCCGGGCTGCCGGTCGGGCGCGAGAACCTCGCGGAGATCCGCCGCCGCGTCGGCATCGTCTTCCAGGACCCGGACGACCAGCTGTTCATGCCGTCCGTCCGGGAGGACGTGGCGTTCGGCCCGGCGTCGGCCGGGATGCGCGGCCCCGAGCTGGAGGCCCGGGTCATGGCCGCGCTGGAGCGGGTCGGTATGGCCGAGTTCGCCGACCGCCCGCCGCACCATCTGTCGTTCGGGCAGCGCCGCCGGGTCGCGGTCGCGACCGTGCTCGCCATGGAGCCGGAGATCCTTGTGCTCGACGAGCCCTCGTCCAACCTCGACCCGGCCTCGCGTCGCGAACTCGCCGACATCCTGCGCGCGTTGGACGTCACCGTACTGATGGTGACGCACGATCTGCCGTACGCGCTGGAGCTGTGCCCACGCTCGGTGATCCTCAGCGACGGGGTCGTCGTCGCGGACGGAAGCACGCAGCAGCTGCTGGGCGACGACGATCTGATGCGCGCACACCGGCTGGAGCTGCCCTTCGGCTTCGATCCGAGGTCCGTGACAATAGGCGCGTGAACATGGGGCGTGGATACGAGGACCGGAGCGGGGCGGCGTCGCTGCTGCTCGACGACCAGCTGTGCTTCGCGCTGTACGCGGCGCAGCGGGCGGTCACGGCCGCCTACCGGCCGCTGCTCGCCGAACTCGGCCTGACCTACCCGCAGTACCTCACGATGCTGGTGCTGTGGGAACGCGGCGAGATCCCGGTCAAGGAGCTGGGGGCAGCGCTGCGGCTCGACTACGGCACCGTCTCGCCGCTGCTGAAGCGGCTGGAGACGGCGGGTCTCGTGCGCCGGGAGCGCTCCGCCGCCGATGAGCGCTCGGTGCGGCTGGTGCTCACGGAGGAGGGTGCGGCGATGCGTGAAAAGGCCGAGGCGGTGCCTGCCCAACTGCTCGTGAGCACAGGCCTGGAGGGGGCGGAGATCGCGCGGCTCCGCGCCGATCTGCACCGGCTCGCGGACGCGGCGACGAAGGCTACCCCCGAGTAGGCTCGCGGCTGGGGCTCGGATACATTGTGCGCGATGTAATCGCACCGGTGCACACTCGGGGACGCAGCATGAGCGAACAGGTCGACACGGTCGACACCCGGCCCACCAAGATCATGTACGTGGCGGAGGCCACCGCCCACGGCGGTCGCGACGGCTATGTGACGAGCCACGACGGGCAGATCGAACTCCGCGTCGCCATGCCGCCCGCCCTCGGCGGCGACGGCCGCGGCACCAATCCGGAACAGCTCTTCGCCGCCGGCTACAGCGCCTGCTTCCATAACGCCCTGGTGCTCGTCGGACGCCGCGCGGGCCTCGACCTCACCGGCTCGACCGTCGCCGCCAAGGTCGGCATCGGACCCAACAACGCCCGCGGGTACGGGCTCGCCGTCGCGCTGAACGTCTCTCTGCCGCTCGTGGACCAGGACCTCGCGGCGCGGCTCGTGGCCGCCGCCCATCAGGTCTGCCCGTACTCCAACGCGACCCGCGACAACATCGACGTCTCCATCGTCCTCAGCTGACCTGCCGGGGGAGACCGCGGGAACCGACCCGCGGTCACAGTGGTCCGGACCACGTTGCACCATGGGGGGATGGATCGCAGCGAAGGAGCAGACGTGGTGGACGTCCGGGGCACGGTGGCGGACGGCTACGAGGCGGTCGCGGACGCCTTCGCACGCAACTTCGAACAGCGCGGCGAACGCGGGGCGGCCGTCGCCGTCTACCGTGACGGGCGCAAGGTCGTAGACCTGTGGGCAGGCACCCGGGACGTGGACGGGCAAGAGCCGTGGGCGCTCGACACCGCACAGGTCGTCCGCTCCGCCACCAAGGGCGTCGCAGCGGCCGTCGTCCTCCTGCTCCACCAGCGCGGCCAGATCGACCTGGACGCGCCCGTCGGCACCTACTGGCCCGACTTCAAGGCGGCCGGCAAGGAACGCGTCCTCGTACGTCACCTCCTCGCACACCGCGCGGGGCTGCCGGTGCTGGACCGTCCGCTCACCCCCGCGCAGGCGGCGGACGGCATCGGCGGGCCGGCCGCCGTCGCCGCGCAGGCGCCCGTCTGGGATCCCGGCACCGACCACGGCTACCACGCGCAGACCTACAGCTGGCTGCTGGGCGAACTGGTGCGCCGGGTCACCGGACGCGGCATCGGCCGCTGGGTCGCGGAGGAGATAGCCCGCCCCCTCGGCCTCGACCTGTGGATAGGACTGCCCGGCGAAGAGGCCCACCGGGTCGGCCGGCTCGGCCCCGTCGCGGAACCCCCGGCCGCCGAGGGCGGCGGCCTCAGGCTGCGCCCCAAGCGCTCAGTGGCGGAGGCGTACCGCGATCCTGCCTCCCTCACCCGCCGCGCCTTCGGAGCCATCGACCCTTTCCCCGACGAGAACGACCCCGTCTACCGCACCGCCGAACTGCCCGCTTCCAACGGCATATCCACCGCCCGCGCGCTCGCCCGTTTCTACGCGGCGACCATCGGCGACGTCGACGGCGGCCGCCGGCTCTTCGCGCCCGCCACGCTCACGCTGGCCCGCACCGAGGAGTCCGCGGGACCCGACCGGGTCCTGGTGGTGCCCACCCGCTTCGGGCTCGGCTTCATGCTGCACGGCCCCGCGTCGCCGCTGCTGGGACCTGGGTCCTTCGGCCACCCCGGCCGCGGCGGTTCGCTCGGCTTCGCCGACCCCGAATCGGGCATCGCCCTCGGGTACACGACCAACGGCATGCGCAAGGGCGTTACCGCCGACCCCCGTGCCCAGGCCCTCATCAGGGCGGTACGTTCGGCTCTATGACACGTTTCGAGGGCTGCGGGGCACTGATCACCGGCGGTGCACGGGGCATCGGCGAGGCGACGGCACGCAGGCTGGCGTCCGAGGGCGCGCGGGTCCTGATCGCCGACATCGACGCCGAGGCCGCGGAGCGGACCGCGGCCTCCATCGAGGGTGCGGCCTTCGTCCGCTGCGACGTCGGCGACCGGGCGTCGGCGGAGGCGGCCGTGGCCCGCGCGGTGGAGAACTTCGGTTCCCTGGACGTGCTGGTCAACAACGCGTTCTCGGCCTCCCCACACTTCGGGCCGCTCGAGGAGCTGCCGGACGACGGCTGGGAACAGGACCTGGACGTCACGCTCAGCGGCGCGCTGCGGTGCGCACGGGCCGCGTGGCCGTACCTGGCCGCTCATGGACGCGGCGCGATCGTCAACATCGGCTCCGTCAACGCCGAACAGGACTTCGGCGGCCACGCCTACAGCGCGGCCAAGGCCGGCCTCGCGTCGCTGACCCGCACCCTGGCGGGTGAGGGCGCCGCACGCGGCATCCGGGTCAACCAGGTCAACCCTGGTACGATCCGCACCCGTTCGTGGGCGGGCCGGGAGAAGAGCCTCGAGGTTTTGAGCGGTGTCTACCCGCTCGGCCGGGTAGGTGAGCCCGAGGACATCGCCGCTGCGGTCGCCTTCCTCGCCTCACGGGACGCTGCCTGGGTCACGGGCGCGACGCTGCCGGTCGACGGCGGGCTGCTGGCCGTCAACACCGGATTCCGGCAGATGGTGGTGGACGAGCGCGCGGCGGACCGCCAGTAGCCGCCCCTTGCCGTGCGGTTCGTACGGTCAGCGTGCCGAGCAGCTTGTTCACGGGCGTGATCTCCGTGCTCCACGAGGTGATGATGACACCGCTGAGCGAGTGGGTTCACGCCTGATGATGACGCCGCTGGGCGAGGGCAGGGGTTCACGCCTGCGGAGGCTGCCCGGCGATTCGCGTTCTTCGCCTCCTGAACGTCACCGGGGACACCAGTCGCTGCTGGGCTGCGGCGGGCCACGGTGGCCGCATCCGGGCTGGACTCCGCGCCTGTGGATTCACCCATGGCCGTGGCTCAGTCCTCCCGCGCCTCACCTTCCCGCTTCTGGTCGAGATCCATGAGCGCGGCTCCCAGCCGGTGTACCCCCTGCGTCAGCTCCGCGTGGTCGGCTGCTGCGGCGAACCCGATGCGCAGGTGAGCCGCCGGTGGCTCTGTGGCGAAGTAGCGGCTGCCGGCGCTCACGGCGACGCCACGCTGCCGGGCGGTGCTCGTGAGTACGGTGTCGTCCACGCCGGGCGGCAGACGTACCCACAGGTGCAGTCCTCCGCTCGGCAGCCCGGACAGGGCCGCACCCGGGAGCTCCCGGGTGACCGCGGCGGCCAGTACGGCGCACCGCTCGCGCAGCGCCGTACCGAGAGAGCGGACGTGCCGGTCCCAGGACGGGGAGCTGAGCACTTCCAGCGCGGCCTCCTGGAGCGGACGCGTGACGAAGAAGTCGTCGACGAGGCGCACCGCCCGCATGCGCTCCATGACCGGTCCGCGGGCCACGAGTGCCCCGATCCGCAGGCTCGGGGCTGCGGGCTTGGTGAGTGAGGTGATGTGGACGACCGTGCCGTCGCGGTCATCGGCGACCAGCGGCCGCGGCACGGCGCCGCCGTGCCCCAGGTGCCGTGCGAAGTCGTCCTCGATCACGAACGCGCCCGAGGCTCGTGCCACATCGAGGATCTGACGGCGCCGTTCGGGCGCCAGTACCGTGCCGGTCGGGTTCTGGAAGGTCGGCTGGCAGTACAGCAGCCGTGCGCCGGTCATCGCGAACGCGTCGGCCAGCAGGTCGGGCCGCAACCCGTCGGCGTCGAGCGGGACCGGCACCGGCCGCAGCCCCGCGGCGCGGGCGGCGGTCAGCGCGCGGGGATAGGTGGGCGACTCCACCAGGACCGGGCTGCCGGGTCCGGCGATGGCCCGGAACGCGATCGACAGCGCGCTCTGTCCGCCGGCGGTGACCAGGACGTCCTGCGGTGCCACGCTGCCGCCGACGATGCGGGCGAACACGGTACGCAGCGCCGTCAGACCGCCGACCGGTGCGCGGTCCCAGGCATCCGGGCGCCGTGCCGCGCGCGCCAGCGCCGCGCTCAGGGCCCGGGTGGGCTGGAGCGAGCGGTGCACGTAGCCACCGTCCATGGTGATCGTCCCGGCCGGCGGCGGTCCGAGCGGATCGACGATCAGGTGCGTGTCGACGGCGCGGTCCGTAAGGGCGACCGTCTGCCAGTCGGTGCCGGTGCCCTCGTCGGGAAGCCGGGTGCGCTGCGCCACGTACGTCCCGCTGCCTGGACGGGTCACCACCGCACCCTCGGCGGCCAGTGCGGCGATGGCCCGCGCCACGGTCGCGGGGCCGACCCGGTACTCCTTGATCAGCTCGCGGCTGCTCGGCAGCCGGTCGCCGGGCGAGAGCCGAGAGAGCAGTGCCCGAAGCCTGTCGACCAACTCGCCAGAAGTGCTACCGTCATTCATGAGAGAAGAGAATAGCGCTATCGGTCCTGGGCGGGAAGCACTTCAGCTGGACGTCGCCGCGCTGCGGGCCGACACCCCGGGGTGCCGGAAGGTCATCCACTTCAACAACGCGGGCTGCGGACTGCCGGCCTCCTCCGTACTCGACGCGATGGTCGGCCATCTGAACCTCGAAGCACGGATCGGCGGTTACGAGGCGTCGGCCGCCCGCGCCACCGAAGTGCGCAGCTTCTACACGGAGATTGCCGCCCTCATCAACACCACGCCCGACAACATCGCCTTCGCGGGCAGCGCCACCCATGCCTACGCCAACGCCCTGTCCTCGATCCCCTTCGAGGCCGACGACGTCATCCTCACCACCCGTGACGACTTCGTCTCCAACCAGATCGCCTTCCTGTCCCTGCGCAAGCGATTCGGCGTACGCATCGTCCACGCTCCCAACGGCCCCGACGGGGGCGTCGACGTGGAGGCGATGGCCGCGCTGATGCGGACCCACCGCCCGCGCCTGGTGTCCGCCACCCATGTCCCCACCAACTCGGGACTGGTCTCGCCGATCGCCGAGATCGGCCGTCACTGCCGGGAGCTGGACCTGCTCTACCTGGTGGACGCCTGCCAGTCGGTGGGCCAGTTCGTCATCGACGTGGAAGAGATCGGCTGCGACCTCCTCACCGCCACCTGCCGCAAATTCCTCCGCGGCCCGCGCGGCTCCGGATTCCTGTACGTCTCCGACCGCGTCCTGCGGGCGGGCTACGAACCGCTGTTCATCGACATGCACGGTGCCCGCTGGACCGGGCCGGGCGCGTACGAGCCCGCCCCGACGGCAGCCCGGTTCGAGGAATGGGAGTTCCCCTATGCCACGGTGCTCGGCAGCGCCGCCGCGACGCGCTACGCCCGCGAGGTCGGCATCGAGGCGATCGAGCAGCGCACACCCGCGCTCGCGGCCCGGCTGCGCGACCGGCTCGAGACCGTCCCGGGAGTGCGGGTGCTCGACCGCGGTCCGCGGCTGGCCGCGCTCGTCACCTTCGCGGTGGAGGGCTGGCAGCCGCAGCCGTTCAAGGCGGCCATGGACGACCGGAGTATCAACTCGGCGCTCAGCTTCCGCGAGTTCGCGCAGTTCGACTTCGGGGACAAGGGCATCGAATGGTGTCTGCGCCTGTCGCCGCACTACTACAACACCGAGGAGGAGGTGGACCACGTCGTCGGCACGGTCGCCGACCTCGTCCGTCAGGCACCCGGCCGCCGGCGGGGACGGCGCCGGTGACCGCCCTGCAGGAGCACACCGCGGAGGTGGCCGTGAAAAGCCTCTGGCGCAACGGCGACTTCCTCAAGTTCTGGCTCGGCGAGACGCTGTCGCTGCTGGGCACCCAGGTCACGAACCTCGCCCTGCCGCTGACCGCGATCACCGCCTTCGACGCCACCGACGAACAGGTCGGGGTCCTGCGGTTCCTGCAGCTCGTCCCGTACCTCGGGCTCGCCCTGATCTTCGGTGTGTGGGTGGACCGCGCCCGGCGGCGGCGGATCATGCTCGGCGCCAACCTCGTCCGGATGGCTCTGCTGGCCCTCGTGCCCGTCCTGTACTGGACGGACGCGCTCGGCATGGTCTCGCTGCTGGTGATCGCCTGTGCCGTCGGCGTCGCCTCGGTGCTGTTCGACGTGAGCTGGATGTCCTACGTGCCGACCCTGGTGCGCGATCCCGAACACTACGTCGAGGCCGGCGCCAAGATGGGGGTGAGTTCATCGGCGGCCGATGTGGCGGGACCTGGGCTCGCCGGTGTCCTGGTCGGTGCCCTGACCGCGCCCGTAGCGCTGATCGCGGACGCGTTCTCCTATCTGGCGTCCGTGGTTTCGTTGTTGCTCATCCGCACCCCTGAGCCGCGGCCCGAGCCCGCGAGCGTACGACGCCGCGTGCTGACCGAACTCCGGGACGGTCTGCGGTGGGTGCTGAAGAATCCGGTCCTGCGGTCGCTCGCGCTCATCGGGTTCTGCTGCAACTTCTCGATGGTCACCGTGTGGACCATGTTCCTGCTCTACGGGACACGCGACCTGGACCTCGGATCGACGGCCCTCGGTGGTGTCTTCGCGACCGCTTCGGTGGGCGGTCTGATCGGCGCGGGAGTCTCCCGCAGGGTGATCCGGCGCTTCCGGCTCGGGCCGGTCTACCTCGTCGCGCAGTCGGCCCTCCTGCTCGGCCCCCTGTTGATCGTCCTGGCGTCCGGCCCTCGGCCGGTGATGGTGGGGATGTTCGTCCTGTCCTTCTTCACCAGCTACCTCGGGCTCGGTGTCGCCGGCGTCGTCATCGTCAGCCTGCGTCAGGCCAGTACCCCACAGTCGATGATGGGCCGGATGACGGCGGTCTTCCGCACCCTGCTGTTCGGCGGCGGCGCCCTCGGGGGCCTGTCCGCGGGCCTGCTGTCCGGCCGGCTCGGTGCCCACGGCGCGTTGACCGCTGCGGCGATCGGATCAGCCGTGGTGCTGATCGCGCTCGTCATGTCTCCCGTGAGCCGACTCGCCCGTCTGCCGACGGCTCCGGCGGACGAGCAGGCCGCCGGCTGAGAGGGGTGACGTGGGACGGGACCTGAGGGCGGGCGTCAGGCCGACTCCGGTCTCTGGAGAACGACGAAGGCCCAGGTTGCCGACCTGGGCCTTCCTGTCTTGAGCGGATGACGGGAATCGAAGGCGCGCCACAGGCTCGGGATCGGTGCCGCTCCGGGCCCTGATGTGATGCATGACCTGCGGAAACGGTTGGCGGAGTCGGTCGCGTGCCCTGTCCGTACCAGTGCCGACCGCTGTTCAGCGCTCCGATGGGCACGGACAGGGCACGCCCTCCTCGCTCACGACATGCGGGTGAAGGACCGACGGTAGGAACGGGGCGGCACGCCCCGGCGCCGTACGAACTGTTCGCGCAGCACCGCCGCGCTTCCGTAGCCGACCAAGCGGGCGATCTCCTCGACCGGGAGGTCCGTGGTCTCGAGGAGTTCCTCTGCGCGGCTGAGTCGCAGGCCGAGCAGCCAGGCGTGCGGGGTGGTGCCGGTGGAGGCGGCGAAGCGCCGGGCGAAGGAGCGACGGCTCATGAGGGCGCGGCGGGCCAGTTCCGCCACCGGAAGCGGCTCGTGGAGGTGCTCCCGGGCCCAGGCGAGCACTTCCGCGAGCCGTTCGTCCTGACAGTCCTCGGGGGCCGGGGTGGCCAGGTACTGGGCCTGCCCGCCATCGCGGTGGGACGGAAGGACCAGGTCCCGGGCGATGTCGTTGGCCGTGGCGGCGCCGTACTCGCGTCGCAGGAGGTGCAGGCACAGGTCGAATCCGGCAGCGGCTCCCGCGCCCGTGGCGATCCGGCCTTCGTCGATGTACAGCGCGTCGGGTTCGACGGTGATGCCCGGGTGGCGGTCGGCCAGCAGACCGGCGAATCGCCAGTGGGTGGTGGCGCGCCGCCCGTCGAGCAGCCCGGCCGCGGCGAGCGCGAAAGCGCCGACGCAGTGTCCCGCGACCAGCGCGCCGCGCTCATGTGCGGCGGTCAGCGCATCGAGTACGGCCCGTCCAGGCGGCGTGCGGAAGTCCGCCCAGGGCAAGGCGATCACCAAGTCGGCCGCGGCCAGCCGGTCCAGACCGTGCTCGACCACGAGTGGCAGCCCGACATCGCTGCGGATCCTTCCCGGTCGGTCCGTGCACAGGGCGAAGTCGAAGCGGGGCATGCCCTGGCCGCGCGCGTCGAACACCTCGGAGACGATGCCCGCGCCCAGCATGCCGACACCGGGCGGGGCGTAGGCGGCGACGGTCACGAACGGCGGCATACGGGCAGTGTGGCACGAATCCTGCGATCAGTGGCAGCAGGGCCACTCGTGGGACAGCCGCCAGGCCCGAAGACTGGGGGCCATGACAGACGCACCGCTCGGCCGCAGCGCCGTGTACACGATCCTGACCACCGGCTACACCCTCTCCACCGGTCCCGGGGTCGCCGCCACCGTCTCCTACGTCCGTGACGGGGGACGCCATGTGATCATCGACCCCGGCATGGTGGCCGGCCGGGACCGGATCCTCGGCCCGCTCGCCGAGTTGGGGCTCGGTCCCGATGACATCACCGACGTGGTACTCAGCCACCATCATCCGGACAACACCATGAACGTCGGTCTCTTCGGGCAGGCCCGTGTCCATGACCACAAGGCGATCTACCAGAACGACCAGTGGACCGACCGCGACGCCGAGGGCCACGAACTCGGCCCGTCGCTGCGGCTGATCCGTACGCCGGGACACAGCCTCGAGGACATCACCCTGCTGGCAGGCACGGATTCGGGTGTCGTCGCCTTCGTGGGCGACCTGTGGTGGCGGCCCAACGGGCCGGTGGTCGACCCGGTGGCCCCGGATCACGAGACACTGCGGGAGTCCCGGCTGCGGGTGCTCGCCACCGCGGACCTGATCGTGCCCGGTCACGGTCCTGCGTTCCCGGCCGACGACACCGCCCCGCGCTAGCCGCCCCGCGTCCCGCGGAGCACCGGCCACCTGGGGTGCACGCCCGCCGGGAACGCCGTCGGGCGAGCGCCGGCACCCGGCTGCGCCCGGCCGTCGCGGAGGGCGTCAGCCGGCCGTCAGCATCAGGCCGATGCCCGCCACCATCAGCACCGCCGCCGCGATCCGCGGGCCACCGAAGCGTTCCTTGAAGAACAGCGCGCCGATCGCCGCTCCCGCGATGATCGACGACTCGCGCAGCGCCGCGATGGGCGCGAGCGGCGCACGCGTCTGGGCCCAGAGCACCAGTCCGTACGCGGTGACCGCCATCGCCGCGCCCAGCAGCCCGCGCCCCGCGTACGGCCGTAGTTGCGGCCACAGCGCGGCCCGGCGGACGTATATCGCGTAGAGGACCAGGGGTATGCCCTCCAGGATCATCAGCCAGGCGATGTAGCCGGCCGCCGTACCGGCCTGCCGCACGCCCATCCCGTCGATCACGGTGTACGCGGAGATCGACAGGCCCGTCGCGAGCGCCGCCATCACCGCCGGCCAGTGCGGCCGCGCGGCCACCCCCGCCCGG
The DNA here is from genome assembly GCF_056835925.1 of Streptomyces sp. WAC00040. NCBI lineage: Bacteria > Bacillati > Actinomycetota > Actinomycetes > Kitasatosporales > Streptomycetaceae > Streptomyces > Streptomyces sp. WAC00040. Next base: position 1,052,755 of record NZ_JAKQZE010000001.1, on the reverse strand, counting down.
CGGCCCAGCGGCACGACGCCCCACACCGCCAGGCCGACGAGCCCGGCCGAGGCGACCACCACGCCCGCCATCTGCCCGCCGCTGACGCGTTCGCCGACGAACAGGGCGGCAGCGGCGGTCACCACCAGCGGGGCCGTGCCGCGGGCGATCGGATACACCTGGCCGAAGTCCCCGAGGCTGAACGACCGCAGCAGCAGCGCGTGGTAGCCGACGTGCAGTACCGCCGACGCGATCAGATACGGCCAGGCGCCGGCGGCCGGGACCGGCACGAACGGCGCCATCAGCCCACCGATGACCGACGCGCCCCCGACGATCAGGGTGAAGACGACCAGCCGGTCCTTGATCCGGTGCGCGAGCGCGTTCCAGCCGGCGTGGGTCAACGCCGCGGCGAGGACCGCCCCGGTGACCAGAGGGGTCACGCGGTGCGCTCGCGGACATCCACCAGAGTGCCGCCCGCGTGTGCGATCAGGGACTTCGGGTCGAGCGGGAAGACCGTGTGCGGGGTTCCCGCCGCCGCCCACACCACTTCGTGGTCGAGCAGCCCGCGGTCGGCCAGTACCCGCGTGCGGGTGCGGTGGCCGAACGGCGGGACGCCGCCGATCGCATAGCCCGTCGTCCCCCGTACCTGGTCGGCATCGGCGCGCTTCACGGACTCGGCGCCGAGTTCCTGCCGTACCCGCTCCACGTCCACCCGCGACGAGCCGTCCATCAGCACGAGCACCGGCGCCCCGTCCGCGGTGAAGATCAGCGACTTGACGATCTCGCTGACCTCGCAGCCGATGGCCTCCGCGGCCTGAGCGGCGGTACGGGTCGCGTCCGGGAAGCGGCGCACCGGGACGTCGAGACCGAGCTCGCGCAGGGCCTCCGCGAAAAGAAGGTGGGCGCCGGTGGCTTCGTCGTGAGTGCTCATGGCCCGCACGCTAGCGGTAGCTGTACGGGCCACGCGAAGGTTTTCGCCCGGTGGCTCAGCGCGCGTTCAGCACACGGGCGACGGTGCTGCCCGCCGAGTCGCCGCCGTGTCCGCCGGCCTGGACGACCGCCGCGGCGGCCAGGTCGTCGGCGTAGCCGGTGAACCAGCTGTTGGAGTCGCCCTGGCCGTCGACCTCCGCGGAGCCGGTCTTCGCGCCCTTGTCGCCGCCGACGGACGCCATGGCCGCCGTCGCCGTTCCGGAGCCCACGGTCGCCGCGCGCATCATCTGCCGCAGGGACGCCGCCATCGAGGCCGGCAGCCGCTGCGCGGTCGCCAGTTCACGGTCGTCCAGGCTCTGCGGGACGATGACCGGCTGCTTGAAGCCGCCGTTCTTCACAGTCGCTGCGAGGGAGGCGACATTGAGGGCGTTCATCTGGATCTGGCCCTGGCCGATGTACGAGGCGGCGGTCTCCGAACCCGTCGACTCCGGGACCTTTCCGTCGACGGTGACCACGCCGGCCTTCCAGTTGAGGCCGATGCCGAAGTACTTGGCGGCGGTCTCGCCGAGCGCCGTGCCGGCAGCGGCGCCCAGCGGCTTCACCGGCTTGATGAAGGTGGTGTTGCAGGAGCGGGCGAAGGCCTGCTGGAACGTCGCGCCCGGGATCGAGAAGTCCTCGAGGTTGTGGAACTCCCGCTCCCAGGTGACCGTCGACGGGCACTCGACCGGCGAGTTCGGCCCGTTCACCAGGCCCTTGTCCAGCATCATCGCGGCCGTCACGATCTTCATCGTCGAACCGGGCGCCTGCGCTCCCTGGAACGCCGTGTTGAAGCCCTCCGCGGGGGCGTTGGCCACCGCCTTGATCTCGCCCGTGCTGGGCTGGACCGCGACGACGGACGCCTTGGCGTAGTCCGCCACGGCCTTCTCGGCCGCCGCCTGCACCCCGGCGTCCAGCGTGGTGCGCAGGGTGCCGGCCTTTCCCTCGGTCAGCGTCAGCAGGCTGCGATCGGGCACGTTCGCGTCGGTGGAGGTGATCGCCAGCTCTACGCCCGGCGTGCCGCCGACCTTGTCCCCGTACTCCTTGCGCAGCGCGTCGAGGACCGGACCGAGCGAGGGGAACTTCGCCTCACTGAGCTCGACACCGTTGTCGTCGAGCGCCTTGATCGGCGGGGCCGACGCCTCCGCCGTCACCAGCGAGGCGCCCGCGGTGAGTTCGGGATGGACGACGGACGGCTGCCAGTCGACCAGCGCCCTGCCCGTGGTGAGCCCGCGCACCACGGTCAGCTTCGAGGCGTACGACCAGGGCTTGCTCTTCCCCTCGTGCGTCACCGTAGCCTCCACGGTGAACGGCACCGTCGCGCCCGCCGCCCGGCCGGGCTTGATGACGGCCTTCGAGACGTGTGCCTGCTCCGTGAAACCCGTCAGCAGCGGCTCCGCCTCGCCCTGGTTGTTGGTCAGCTGCGCCGCCTCGGAGCCCTTGCCGGCGGCCCAGGCCGCGAGGAACTCCGTCGCGGTCTCATCGATCTCGTCCGCGCTCGGCGGGCCGCTCCGTCTCTCGCCCGACGCTGCCTTGGTGCTCGCGTCACCGCCCCCGCCGGATCCGGTCAGCCCGTTGTACAGGTTGTAGCCGCCGTAGCCCACGCCACTCGCGACCACCACGAACGCGCCGGCGATGATGCCGACCTTTGCTCCACTGCGCATGACCGCAGCCCCTCCCCAGAGTGTGCATGCTCTTGAACACGTTCAAGGGCATGAGTCGTTGGCACTCTACGTGACAGGAGGGACACAGGGGGCGGTAGTTATGGGAACGCGACGACCGCGATGTCAGCTGTCGGGCGGGTGGTCGCTCGTCCTGGGTTGGTCCTTGGTGCTTGGTCCGACCGGTCGGATCTTTCGGTGGGTCGCGCCGGGACGTTCGGGCGGCGGCAGAGCCGAGGCTATGAAGGTCACCGGACCATCCATGATCATCGACCTCAGGAGCCAAAGATGCGCCCCATCAGAGCAGCCTGTCTCGGCACGGCCACCGCGCTGGTCACGCTTCTCGCCTGCCTCCCTGTCGCGGCCGCCTCCGACACCGATTCCGCCCACGCCGAGGGCAAGGACCGGGTCATCACACTCATCGGCCGGCTCGCGGAGCAGTCGCGCTTCCCCGTCAACCCGGGCGGCGCCCCCGCCCAGGGCGATCGGACCGTCGTCCGCTCGATCCTCTTCGACCGGGCCGGCAACGAGGTCGGCGAGACCGCCGGCACGTGCACCACCACCCGGGTCGCGAACGGCGGAGCGGAGGTGTGCGTCGTCACTTACACCCTCCCGGGCGGCCAGCTCTCCGTGCAGGGGATGGTCTTCGGCCATCTCGTCCCGGGCCCTCCCCCTTCGTTCGACAACGGGATCACCGGCGGCACCGGAAAATACGACCGGGCTCGTGGCTCGGTCCACGCCGACACGATCGCTCCGGGCACGAGGCGCTTCACGATCAACCTCAAGTACTGACCGACCGCGCCTCCGCCGGGCGGGAAGGCCGGCCCGCCACGGCACGGCCTGCCGATTCGGTTGCTCCCGCTGACGCCGCCACCACCCGGCTCGATGTCGGACCACCACGAAGAGGGCGCGGCTTGCGGCCGCGCCCTTCGTGTTCCTGCCCGGCTACACCCAGGTGTCGAGCCACATGCGGTTGCGCCATTCGTCGACCGGGATCGGGGTGCCCGTGTAGATCGGCCAGAAGTAGATGAAGTTCCAGACGATCAAAAGGACCAGTACGCCCGCGCCGATAGCGCCGATCGCGCGGCGGCGTTCGTCGGAGCCGGCCGGGCCGAGGATGGCGCCGATCATCATCGCCACCGCGAGGCACAGGAACGGGACGAACACGACCGCGTAGAAGAGGAAGATCGTGCGCTCCTGGTACATCAGCCAGGGGGCCCACCCCGCGGCGAACGCGCACAGGATCGCGCCCGCGCGCCAGTCGCGGCGGAAGAGCCAGCGCCACAGGGCGTAGCAGATCGCGAAGCAGGCAGCCCACCACAGGAGCGGGGTGCCGAGGGCGAGGACCTCCGCGGCGCACTTGTCGACCGCGTCCTTCGGGCAGCCGTCGATGCCCGGCTTCGGGTCCTCGTAGTAGTACGAGACCGGGCGCCCGAGGACCAGCCAGCTCCATGGGTTGGACTCGTAGGTGTGGCCGGACGTCAGGCCGACGTGGAAGTCGTAGACCTGGGTCTCGTAGTGCCAGAAGCTGCGCCACCAGTCGGGGAAGAGCCAGCTCCAGGCGCTGTCCTTGCCCGCGCCGGTGGAGGCCCAGTTGCGGTGGTAGCCCTTGTCCGTGACCAGCCACCCGGTCCACGAGACCATGTAGGTCACCAGCGCCACCGGCACGACGGAGGCGAAGGCGGGCACGAGGTCCTTCTTCAGGACGGCGAGGTAGGGCTGGACCGCGCCGGCCGTGCGGCGCGAGCCCACGTCCCACAGCACGGTCATCAGGCCGAAGGCGGCCATGATGTACAGCCCGTTCCACTTGGTGCCGGCCGCCAGGCCCAGCATCACTCCGGCCGTCAGCCGCCACGGCCGCCACCCCAGGCGCAGGGTCTCCGCGACGCGGGCGTCCGGACGCAGCCTGCCGTCCTCTTCCTCCGGAAGCGCCGCCGCGAGCTTCTGTCGTGAGCGGTCGCGGTCGAGCACCAGCGCGCCGAACGCCGCCAGCACGAAGAACATCAGCACCAGGTCGAGCAGAGCCGTGCGGCTCATCACGAAGTGCAGGCCGTCCACGGCCAGCAGCAGGCCCGCGAGACAGCCGAGGAACGTCGATCGGAACAGCCTCCGGCCGATGCGGCAGAGCATCAGCACCGACAGGGTGCCCAGCACCGCGACCATGAAGCGCCAGCCGAAGGGTGAGAAGTCGATCATCTTCTCGCCGAGGCCGATGATCCATTTGCCGACCGGCGGGTGGACCACGTAACCGGGATCGGTGGGGATCGCGACGGCCGACGGATCGTTCAGGATCGACTTGTCGACGTTCTTGGGCCAGCTGCCCTCGTACCCCTGGTTGATCAGCGCCCAGGCGTCCTTGGCGTAGTACGTCTCGTCGAATATCACCGCATGGGGCTGCCCGAGGTTCCAGAACCGCAGCAGGCCCGCGACCAGGGCGACCAGCAGCGGTCCGCCCCACGCGGCGATGCGGAGCAGCGGTTCCACCGCCCGCGGCGGAATGCCGAAGACCGCCCACACCTGCCGGGACGGCCGGGTGAAAGGCGGCACCAGCCGGTCCCGTAGCCCGATCACTGGCCGGGGCGTGTAGCCGAATCGGCGCAGCCGGCTCTCCCAGCCGGGCGGCTGCTGTTCGGCGTCGTCCTTGCCCCGCAGGGGCTGTGGCGCGGTACTGGTCACCGCGCCATCGTAGGGAACACGGCTGTGCGATCGGTGCTCGGCAGTGCTGGGAGGATGGAGAGTGTGACTGGAACGCTGGTACTCGCAGGGACGCCCATCGGTGATGTCGCGGACGCGCCGCCCCGGCTCGCCGCCGAACTGGAGGGCGCCGACATCGTCGCCGCCGAGGACACCCGGCGGCTGCGCCGGCTGACCCAGGCCCTCGGTGTGCACACCCGGGGCAGGGTCGTCTCCTACTTCGAGGGCAACGAGGCGGCCCGTACACCGGAGCTCGTGGAGGCGCTGGCCGGCGGGGCACGGGTGCTGCTCGTCACCGACGCGGGCATGCCCTCCGTCTCCGACCCCGGATACCGGCTGGTCGCCGCCGCGGTGGAGAAGGACATCAAGGTCACCGCCGTACCGGGCCCGTCCGCCGTGCTGACCGCTCTCGCGCTGTCGGGGCTGCCGGTGGACCGCTTCTGCTTCGAGGGTTTCCTGCCCCGCAAGGCGGGTGAGCGGCTCGGCAGGCTCCGGGAGGTCCAGAGCGAGCGCCGCACGCTCGTCTACTTCGAGGCCCCGCACCGCCTCGACGACACGCTCGCCGCCATGGCGGAGGTCTTCGGAGAGAGCCGCAGGGCCGCCGTCTGCCGCGAGCTGACCAAGACGTACGAGGAAGTGAAGCGCGGCGGCCTCGGCGAGCTGGCTGCCTGGGCGGCGGAAGGCGTCCGCGGTGAGATCACCGTCGTCGTCGAGGGCGCGCCCGAGTCCGGGCCGAACGAGCTCGGCGCGGACGAACTGGTGCGCAGGGTCCAGGTGCGGGAGGAGGCGGGGGAGCGGCGCAAGGAGGCCATCGCGGCGGTCGCCGCGGAGGCGGGGCTTCCCAAGCGGGAGGTCTTCGACGCGGTCGTCGCGGCGAAGAACGCGGCTCGACCCGCGTAGGCGGGGGGCAAAGGTCTATCGTGAAAAGCAAAGCGCAGACCGTGTCCTGACCCCTTTTCTGTATGGAAAATCCCAAGACCGCTCAATCGATCGACAGCGCTGGTGCGCTCCCGCCGGAAAAGGCGTCCACTGGATTAGGTGGAGAGGAGCTGGCATGGGTGAGACCACAGGACCCGCGAAGGTGCATGAGGAGTATTCCTTCGCATGCATGCGCTGCGGGCACGGCTGGGAGCAGTCCTACGACATCGAGCACCATGTCGATCCGTCGGGCCAGGAATTCGTCGTCTACAAGTCGGACGGGCGGCGGGTCCCTTCGCCGCTGTCCAGCCCGACCTGTGTCAACTGCGGCGGTCACGTCGTACGGATCATGCGGGCGGGGCGGGTCTCCACGGTGCAGAACCTGATGGGCCTGACCGGGACCGGTTCCACCGCCACGAGCGCCGTGCCGCGGCTGTCCCCCTCGGGGCCGCTGCCGGGCGAGGAGGTGCCCGATCCGCGAGTGGACCGGCCCGGCGACCGACCCACGTCTTCCGCACCTCCGCCGTCCGGGGCGACGGCGGAGGAGGTCGTCACGGAAGGCGGGACGGGCGGGGAGGCCGCGCCCGAGGAGCACCACTGGCACCTCTCCGACCTGCTGCACCCCTTCCACCACCGCAAGTGAGCGACCGGGGGCGGATTCCGTAGGATCGCGCCCATGAGTTCGAAATCCGCACCGCCGCCGCTGCCCGAACCGCTCGGTGTCGCGGTCGCCGATTCGCACACCCACCTGGACATGCAGGAAGGCACCGTCGAGGAGGCCCTCGCCAGGGCGGCCGCGGTCGGTGTGACGACCGTCGTCCAGGTGGGCTGCGACATCAAGGGCTCCCAGTGGGCCGCGGAGACGGCCGCCGCGCACCGCGAGGTGCACGCCGCTGTCGCCCTGCACCCCAACGAGGCGCCGAGGATCGTGCTCGGGGACCCTGACGGCTGGTCGCGGCAGGGGGCACGGGACGCGGGCGGGTACGCGGCGCTCGACGACGCCCTCGGCGAGATCGACCGGCTGGCCGCCCTCGACGTGGTCAAGGCCGTCGGCGAGACGGGACTCGACCGCTTCCGCACCGGCCCCGAGGGAATGGCCGCGCAGGAAAGGTCGTTCCGGGCGCATATCGAGATCGCGAAACGGCACGGCAAGGCGCTCGTCATCCACGATCGCGACGCGCACGCGGATGTGCTGCGCATTCTGGCGGAGGAAGGTGCGCCGGAACGCACGATCTTCCACTGCTATTCGGGCGACGCGGAAATGGCCGAAGTCTGCGCGGCCGCCGGTTACTTCATGTCCTTCGCCGGCAATGTGACCTTCAAGAACGCGCAGCCGCTGCGTGACGCGCTCGCCGTCGCGCCCGCCGATCTCGTGCTGGTCGAGACGGACGCGCCGTTCCTCACTCCCGCGCCTTACCGCGGACGGCCCAACGCGCCGTATCTGATTCCGGTCACGCTGCGGGCCATGGCGCAGGTCAGGGGCACCGACGAGGACACGCTGGCGGCGGCGATCGCGGCCAATACCGCCCGGGCGTTCGGCTACTGAGCCGATCGGGGCGACCTCACCCGTCGCAACGCTGAGTGTTCGAGTCGCTTTGGAGAGTGACCAGCGCTCCGCTACTGTCCGGTGCCACTTGGCTGACCGGACCTGACGGAGCGTCGTGAGCGTGAGTAATTCACAGGGCAGTCACCGTGCGGCGCGCGGCTCACGCCGTGCCGGTGCCCGGCCTTTGGCGGAGGCCGGTGCCGACCGGGCCACCGTGGTGCCGTACAGCAGCGCGCCGCAGCCGACGGTCGTGGACGGCCGGGCCGCGGCGCCTCGCGGGGCGGCGTACGCGCCCACCCTGCCGCACCTTGGCCGCGGGGCGCTGACCCTCGTGGACCCGGACGCGGGCGCGATCCCGGCGGGAGCCGTCCCGCCGCACCGCCGGGCTGCCGTGGCGCAGGCGCCCACCTTGCCGTACGTGGATCTCCGGGACGCGGGCGTCGCGGAGGAGCCGGGCCGCCGCGTACAGGCGCGACGCGGTGGATCCCGGCGCCGCCGGCCCGCGGAGCGGCCGGACAGGCTGCGGCGGATCGTCCCGCAAGCCCTCGTCGTCGCCTTCCTCGCCGGCGGGACGACCGCGTTCGTGGCCGACGACAAGGCGATCCGGCTCACCGTCGACGGCGTGCCGCGGAGCATGCACACCTTCGCCGACGACGTGGCCGAACTCCTCCAGGACGAGGGCCTCGACCTGCGTGCGCACGACGTCGTCACCCCCGGCCCCGAAGCGGACCTCGACAGCGGCGACGAGGTCACCGTCCGCCACGGCAGACCGCTGAGACTCACCCTCGACGGACGGCCCGGCGAGGTGTGGACCACGGCCACCACCGTCGGAGCGGCCCTGCGGGAACTGGGCGTGCGCGCGGAGGGCGCGTACCTCTCCGTGCCGCCTTCGACCCGGATTCCGAGGACCGGCCTGGCGCTGGACGTGCGCACCGAGAGGGCCGTCACGTTCATGGCCGACGGACGCGAACGCACCATCCGCACCAACGCCGCCACCGTGGGCGAGGCCCTCGGCGAGGCGGGGATCGTGCTGCGCGGTCAGGACTCCACCTCCGTGCCGCCCGGCGGCTTCCCCCACGACGGCCAGACCGTCACGGTCACACGGATCACCGGCAGCCGTGAGGTACGCGAGGAGCCGATCGGCTTCGCCGTCGAGAAGACCCTGGACCCCGCGCTCTTCACGGGTACCGAGGTCGTCGTGCGGCAGGGACGGCCGGGCGTGCGCAGGGTCACGTACGCCCTGCGGACCGTCGACGGCGTACGCCAGAAACCGCGGCGGACCGCCACGGACGTCGTGCGCGAACCCGTCACCGGGCAGGTCAAGGTCGGCACCAGGCAGCCGCCGTCCTCGGTGCGCGGGGCGGACGGGCTGAACTGGGCGGCGCTCGCCGAGTGCGAGTCGGGCGGGCGGCCCGGCGCCGTCGACCCCTCCGGCACCTACGGCGGGCTGTACCAGTTCGACACCGCGACCTGGCACTCCCTCGGCGGCACCGGGCGTCCGCAGGACGCGCCCGCGGAGGAACAGACGTACCGGGCGAAGAAGCTCTATGTGCAGCGGGGGGCGAGTCCGTGGCCGCACTGCGGCCGTAGGCTGTATCGGTGAGCACCACTGATCCCGACGCACTCCTCGGCCCCGCCGACATCCGCGAGCTGGCCGCCGCGCTGGGCGTACGCCCCACCAAACAGCGCGGCCAGAACTTCGTCATCGACGCCAACACGGTCCGCAGGATCGTGCGCACGGCCGAGGTGAAGCCCGACGACGTGGTCGTCGAGATCGGCCCCGGGCTCGGCTCGCTGACCCTCGGGCTGCTCGAGGCCGCCGACCGGGTCGTGGCGGTGGAGATCGACGACGTGCTCGCCGGCGCGCTGCCGGCGACGGTCGCCGCGCGACTGCCCGACCGGGCCTCGCGGTTCTCGCTGGTGCACTCGGACGCGATGCACGTGCAGGAGCTCCCCGGGCCGCCGCCGACCGCGCTCGTCGCGAACCTGCCGTACAACGTCGCCGTGCCGGTCCTGCTGCACATGCTCGACCGCTTCCCGACGATCGAGCGGACGCTCGTGATGGTCCAGGCCGAGGTCGCCGACCGGCTGGCCGCCGGCCCCGGGAACAAGGTGTACGGCGTGCCCTCGGTGAAGGCCAACTGGTACACCGAGGTCAAGCGCGCGGGGTCGATCGGCCGCAATGTCTTCTGGCCCGCGCCGAACGTGGACTCCGGCCTCGTCTCCCTGGTGCGCCGGACCTCGCCGGTGGCGACGACCGCCTCCAAGACGGAGGTCTTCGCGGTCGTCGACGCCGCCTTCGCCCAGCGCCGCAAGACGCTGCGCGCCGCGCTCGCCGGATGGGCCGGATCACCGGCCGCGGCGGAGCAGGCCCTGGTCGCGGCGGGCGTGTCGCCGCAGGCACGGGGCGAGTCGCTGACGGTGGAGGAGTTCGCGCGGATCGCGGAGGCGAAGAAGTGAGCGTCACGGTACGGGTGCCGGCCAAGGTCAACGTCCAGCTGGCGGTCGGCGGAGCGCGCCCCGACGGCTTCCACGACCTGGCCAACGTCTTCCTGGCGGTCGGCCTCCACGACGAGGTGACGGTACGGCCGGCCCCCTTTCTGAGCATCACCTGCTCCGGCCCGGACGCCGGGCAGGTCCCCCTGGACCGTACGAACCTGGCCGCGCGGGCCGCGGAACTGCTGGCAGCCCGCCACGGCATCTCGCCCGACGTCCACATCCACATCGACAAGGACATTCCCGTCGCCGGCGGCATGGCGGGCGGCAGCGCGGACGGCGCGGGCGCGCTGCTCGCGTGCGACGCGCTCTGGGGTCTCGGCTCCTCGCGGGACGATCTGCTCGCCATCTGTGCGGAGTTGGGCAGCGACGTGCCGTTCAGCCTGGTGGGTGGGGCGGCGCTCGGCACCGGCCGCGGCGAACGGCTGACCGAGCTGGAGGTCGGCGGGACGTTCCACTGGGTGTTCGCGGTGGCGGACGGCGGGCTCTCCACGCCCGCGGTGTACGGGGAGTTCGACCGGCTGAACGAGGGCCGCGCCGTTCCGGAGCCGGCGGCCTCGGCGGCGCTCCTCGACGCGCTGCGCACGGGCGACGTCCTCGCGCTGGCGGACGCCGTCTCCAACGACCTCCAGCCGGCGGCCCTGTCCCTGCGCCCGTCCCTCGCGGACACCCTCGCGGTCGGTGTCTCCGCGGGGGCGCTCGCGTCGCTCGTCTCGGGCTCCGGCCCGACGACGGCGTTCCTCGTGAAGGACGAGGAGGCGGCGGACGCGGTGGCGTCGGCGCTGCTCGCGTCGGGCACGTGCCGGGCCGCGCGGGTCGCGGGGGCGCCGGCGGTGGGGGCGAGGGTGGTCACGGGCGGGGCGTGACCGCTGCGCGGGGCGTTTCCCCTCCCCGCCCCTCCCCGAACCCGGGCTCCGCCCGGACCCCTGCCGGGCTGCGCCGGGACCCCCTGCCGGGCTGCGCCCGGATCCTGTACCGGCCCCGTATCGGCTGCGCCCGGGCCCGGTACCGCGCTCCGCGCGGTGTTTCGGGGCTCCTCCACGCCTGGCGGCGTGAGGGGGACCCACCGGACCTCCGCGCCTCCAACGCCGGCGAGGCAGGAGTTGCCTCCGCCGACGCGGCTTGAAAGGCCTCCGCCGTCGGGGGCTGATTTCGCGGGGCGAAATCCAGCCCGCCCGGGGCACCTCCCACGGCCGCCGGGCCGTGGGGGAGTTCGAGGGCACGGCGCGGAGCGCGGTACGGGGTCCGGGACCTGCCCGCCACACGGCGCAGCCGCACATCGGGAAGGGGGAAAGGGGAACGGCCCCGCGCAGCGGCCCACGCGCCCGCACAGCGGCCCAAGTACACGCCCGCGGCCCCCACCCACGTACTCACCGCCCACCTGAGTACGAGCGCTCTCCCGCCCGACCCCGCCGCCCCGGCACCGTAACCCCCATGGGAACCAGCGTTCGTGAGCTTGCCGCCGCCACCCCCGGCAGCAGGGACCGGTACATCGATCTTTTGAGGGTCGCCTCGCTCGGGACCGTCGTCGCCGGGCACTGGCTCATGGCGGCGGTCACTGACGACGGCATCGGGAACCTTCTCGCCGTCGTACCGGAGCTGCAACTGCTCACCTGGGCCCTCCAGGTGATGCCCGTGTTCTTCTTCGTGGGCGGGTTCTCGCATGCCCTGTCCTACCGGTCGCTGCGGCGCCGGCACCCGGACCGGTCCGTGTACTCGGTGTTCCTGCGCGGCCGGCTCCAGCGGCTCCTGCGGCCCACGATGGCGTTCGTCCTCGTCTGGGGCGCCGCCGCGCTCGTCGTGCAGTTGCTCGGCGGGGGTGGCGGGATGACCGGGGTCGCGCTGCGGCTCGTGGCGCAGCCGCTGTGGTTCATCGGGATCTACCTCGCCATGGTCGCCTTCACCCCGCCGCTGCTGAAGCTGCACGAGCGGTTCGGCTGGGGCGCGTTCGGCGCGCTCCTCGGCGCGGCGGCGGCCGTGGACGTGCTGCGGTTCGCCGCCCATGTGCCGTTCGTCGAGTTCCTGAACTTCGCCTTCGTCTGGCTCGCCGTCCACCAGCTCGGCTTCCTGCGTGCCGATGGGCGCATCCGGATGCCCGCCGCCCTGGCGGCGGCCGGTCTCGCCGGGGCCGCCGCGCTCGTCGCGCTCGGGCCGTATCCGCTGTCCATGGTCGGGATGCCCGGCGAGAAGATCTCGAACATGGCCCCGCCGACCCTCGCCCTGCTGTTCCACGGGCTGTGGCTGGTCGGCGCGGTCGAGCTGCTGAAGGGACCGGGCGGACGGCTCGTGCGGCGGGCTCGCGTCTGGCGGGGGGTGGTGGCCGCCAACGGGATCGCCATGACCGCCTTCCTGTGGCACCTCACCGCCATGCTCGGCGTCTACGGGGCGATGATCGCCGCCGGGCTTCCGCTGCGGGCTCCGGCGTCGGCGGCCTGGTGGGCGCAGACGCCGCTGCGCATCGCCGCCGCGGCCGGGCTGACCGCGCTGCTCGTCGCCGTGTTCCGCAGGTTCGAGCGTCCCGTGCGGAGCGCCGTCACGCCGGTGCCGGGCACCGGGCCGATCGCCGCCGCGGGGATCACGCTCTGCCTGTTCGGCATCCTGGGTCTTTCCATGGTCGGATTCGGCGGGCTCCTCGAGGGCAGGACGGCGATGCTGGTCGCCGTGCACGTCAGCGCCCCGGCCGCCGTCGCCATGGCGCTCGGCGGCTGGCTGCTGGTGGAACGGGCCGGACGGGGCAGCCGCGCCTGACAAGTAGGCTGGGAGGTCGATCGTTCCCCCTGTCAGGAGAGAAATGGCCGTCAACCTGGTCAATGTCGAGGCAGTCAGCAAGGTGTACGGAACACGCGCCCTGCTCGACGGGGTCTCCCTCGGCGTCTCGGAGGGAGACCGCATCGGCGTCGTCGGCCGTAACGGCGACGGGAAGACCACCCTCATCCGGATGCTCGCCAAGCTCGAGGAGCCCGACACCGGCCGGGTCACCCAGAGCGGCGGGCTGCGGCTCGGCGTGCTGACCCAGCACGACTCGCTCGACCCCGAGGCGACGATCCGGCACGAGGTCATCGGGGACCTCGCCGACCACGAGTGGGCGGGCAACGCCAAGATCAGGGATGTGCTGACGGGGCTGTTCGACGGGCTCGACCTGTCCGGCTTCCCGCAGGGGCTCGACACCGTCATCGGACCGCTGTCCGGCGGCGAGCGCCGCCGTATCGCGCTCGCCAAGCTGCTGATCGCGGAGCAGGACCTGATCGTCCTCGACGAGCCGACCAACCACCTCGACGTCGAGGGCATCGCCTGGCTCGCCCGGCATCTTCAGACGCGCCGTTCCGCGCTCGTCTGCGTCACCCACGACCGATGGTTCCTCGACCAGGTCTGCACCCGCATGTGGGACGTGCAGCGCGGCGACGTGTACGAGTACGAGGGCGGCTACTCCGACTACGTCTTCGCGCGGGCCGAGCGGGAGCGGATCGCCGCCACCGAGGAGACCAAGCGGCAGAACCTGATGCGCAAGGAGCTGGCATGGCTGCGGCGCGGCGCCCCCGCCCGTACGTCCAAGCCGCGCTACCGCATCGAGGCGGCGAACGAACTGATCGCCGACGTGCCGCCGCCGCGTGACACGTCCGAGCTGATGAAGTTCGCGTCCGCCCGGCTCGGCAAGACGGTGTTCGACCTCGAGGACGTCACGGTCCAGGCCGGCCCGAAGGTGCTGCTGAAGCATACGACCTGGCAGCTCGGCCCCGGCGACCGCATCGGTCTGGTCGGTGTCAACGGGGCGGGCAAGACCTCACTGCTGCGTACGCTCGCCGCGGCGGCCGGATCCGGCGGCGAGGAGCAGCCCGTGGCGGGCCGGGTCACCGTCGGCAGGACCGTACGGCTCGCCTACCTCTCGCAGGACGTCACCGAACTGCCGCCCGCGCTGCGCGTGCTGGAGGCGGTCCAGCAGATCCGCGACCGGGTCGACCTCGGCAAGGGCCGGGAGATGACCGCGGGCCAGCTGTGCGAGCAGTTCGGCTTCGGCAAGGAGAAGCAGTGGACGCCCGTCGGCGACCTGTCGGGCGGCGAGCGCCGCCGGCTCCAGCTGCTGCGCCTGCTGATGGACGAACCGAACGTCCTCTTCCTCGACGAGCCCACCAACGACCTCGACATCGAGACCCTGACGCAGCTCGAGGACGTCCTCGACGGCTGGCCCGGCTCGATGGTGGTCATCTCGCACGACCGGTTCTTCCTCGAGCGGACCACGGACCGTACGTTCGCGCTGCTCGGCGACGGCGCGCTGCGGATGCTGCCGCGTGGCATCGACGAGTACCTGGAGCGCAGGGCCCGGATGGTCGAGGCCGCCGTGCCGACGCCGCCGCCCGCCCCGGCCGGCGCCGTCAAGGAGAAGTCGGCGGCCGACACCCGCGCGGCGAAGAAGGAACTCCAGCGCATCGAGCGGCAGCTCGACAAGGTCTCCGACAAGGAGACCAAGCTGCACGCGCAGATCGCCGATAACGCCACGAACTTCGAGAAGGTCGCCAGGCTGGATGCGGAGCTTCGCGAACTCGCCGCCGAGCGAGAAGAGTTGGAGATGCGATGGCTCGAACTGGCGGAAGACGCCTGACGGGTGGCTCCCGCCACCCGTAGAGAAGCCGTGCAGAGCGCGTAACAACCCCATCACGGCCCGGTCCTCCCTTGGGAACAGGGGAGGACCGACCCCGCTCTGCGCTGGTCACGGGTGATACAAAGAAGGCCCGCTCGACTGATGCTGAACAACGGGGTTCGTGTCCGAATCACTCCTTCCGGTCGATGCGCTTGCCGGAGGAGCGGGGGAGTTCGTCCGGGCAGCAGACCGTACGAAGGGGGAAGCGCAGATGGGGCAGCCGCCGCCGTCCGGTCAGGCACGGCCCGCGGACCATGGGCGCGGGGTTCCGCAGCCGTACGCGGATCCGCCGGCCGTACCCGTTCGCCGCAGCCGTCCGCCGTGCACGCCGGCACACCCGCGCCCGGCGGCGTCGTCACCGCATCAAACCCCCGCCCTGCGCGGGAGGCGTGTCCGTGACCGCGCCCTCGGGCGGTGAGCGGAAGGTGCTGCTGAACACCGTGACGGCTTCCGGCAGATGAACGCGGTCCGGGTCACCCGGACATCCCCGACTCCCACTCGCATCTCCCACCCATGAGGTAGTACGCCATGACGCAGCCGCCGAACCAGCCCCCGCAGGGAGGCTTCGGAGCCCCGCAGGATCCTCAGCAGGGAACTCCTCAGCAGCCCCAGCCGCCCGCGCAACCGCAGCAGATGCCGCCCGCCCCGCAGGGACCGCCGCCGATGGCGCCTCCCGGCGCGCCGGCGCCCGGCTACGGCTACCCGCAGCAGCCTCCCGGCCAGCCGGGCTACGGCTATCCCCAGCAGCCGGGGCCGTACGCGCAGCAGCCGGGCCCGTACAACCAGCAGCCCGGCGCCTACAACCAGCCGGGTCCGTACGGCGGCTACCCCACGCAGCCGCAGTACCCCGGTGCGCCCGCACCCGGCGGCGGGGGCTTCTTCAAGGGGAAGACCGGCATCATCGTGGCCGCGTCGGCCGCCGCGCTGCTCCTTGTCGGCGGTGGTACCTGGTACGTCGTCAGCAGTGGTGACGGCAAGGAGGACAAGCCGGCCGTCAGCAAGTCGAGCGACGACCCGAAGCCGACCGGTTCCGAGTCCGTCGACCAGGGCGACGGGAGCGGCACCGGACGTGAAGGCGACGACGACCTCAACGCCGGCCGCAAGGACGGCGAGGCCAAGGTCCTGTTCCTGACGAAGAACGACATCGACCTGCCCCGCAACGGCGCCGAGGTGTTCGGCCCGTGGGTCACCGGCGACACGGTCGTCAAGGCCATGTACCGGGAGGTCGCCGGCTATTCGGTGACCGACGGCAGCAAGAAGTGGAGCGTGCCGCTGCCCGCGGAGGTGTGCTCTGCCCCGGCGCAGACCTCGGCCGACGGCAAGATCGTCATCGGGGTCAAGGACGGCCTCACCGAGAAGGCCAAGTGCAACGACCTCCAAATGATCGACCTGAAGACGGGCAAGGCCGGCTGGAAGAAGCCGATCCCGAAGGCGTCCGGCGCCTTCGCCTCCCTCTCCGACTTCACCCTGGCCATCAGCGGCACCACGCTCGCGGTGGGCGGCAGCGGCAACTCCTACGGCTTCTCGATGGCCGACGGTAAGCAGCTCTTCGGCAAGCCCGGCAGCGGCTGCAAGCCGTTCGCCTTCGCCGGCGGCCCCAAGCTGCTGGCCGGTGCGAGCTGCCCCACGGACGACTACGACAAGCCGAAGCAGCAGCTCCAGGAGATCGACCCCGCCAGCGGCAAGCCCCGGTGGACGTACAACACTCCCGAGGGCTGGGAGATCGACAAGGTCTACTCCGCGAGCCCGCTGGTCATCTCCATCACCCAGCGTGAGCCGGAGAAGAAGTGGTCGATCATCGCGCTGACCGACAACGGCAAGCTGCGCTCGCAGATCTCGGGCGGCAAGAACGACAAGTTCCAGCCGCGCTGTGGCGGCGCGTTCGTCATCTTCGGTCAGAACCTCGAGGGCTGCACCGGTGTCGCGGCCGACGCGAAGCACTTCTACATGGCCACGGAGACCGAGTACGGCAAGGCCAACGAGCTCGTCGCCTTCAGCCTCGACAGCGGCAAGGAAGCCTGGCGCGCGCCGGCCGGCGCGGAGCGCAAGATGACGCCGCTGCGCATCGAGGGCGGCAACGTCCTCGTCTACATGCAGCCCTCGTACGACACGGGCGGTGGTGTGGCCACCGTCGCGCCGACCGGTGGGGCGCCGAAGATGCTGCTCCAGCACCCGGCCTCGACCGCCGAGATCGAGAACTCCTTCTACTCCCCGAAGATGGCATACGCGGACGGCCGGTTCTTCATCGCCAGCGGTCGTGTGAGCGCGCCCAACGACAAGGCCGAGAAGGAGACGAAGACCATGATGGGCTTCGGCCAGTGACCGATTCCGCCGTCGTAGGACCCACCTTCCGTCCCCCAGAGGTAAGCAAGCCATGACGCAGCCGCCGCCCCCGCCCAGTCAGCCGCCCGGCCCGCCGCCGAACCAGCCGCCCGGCCCGCCGAACCAGCCCCCGAGCCAGCCGCCCGGCCCGCCCTCGGGCGGCGGCTACGGTCTGGCCAAGGAGCCCCAGCAGCCGGCCGGCGGGTACGGAACCCCCGCGCCGCAGCCGCAGACCCCCGCGCCGGGAGCGCCCTACGGCTATCCGCAGACGCCGCCTCCGGCCGAGCCGGGCTACGGCTATCCCCAGACGCAGCCGCAGAGCCCGGCCCCGGGCGCGCCCTACGGCCACCCGCAGCCCGCGTACAGCGCGCCGACGCAGCCGATGATGCCGCAGCCGGCCGCGCCCTCAGGGGGCGGCGGACTGCTGAACAGGACGCAACTGCAGATCGTCATCGCCGCGTTCGTCGCCATCGTGCTGATCATCGGCGGCGGCTTCCTGTACTCGTCCACCAAGGACGACGGCGGCAAGCAGGACGAGGCGAAGAACAGCTCGGGCGGAACCGAGGGCGGCAAGGGCGGGAAGGGCGACGACGCACCGGCCGCCCCCGACGGCCCCGGCAAGGAGCAGGCCCCGGCCGACACGGCCTCCAAGGTCGCCTTCCAACTGCCGATCCCCGCGCGTTTCGACGTGACGGGTGTGCCGGGCTCCTGGGTCACCGACAAGGCGTTCGTCAAGACGAGCGTCAACTCGATCGTGGCCCACGACGTGGCCAGGGGCACCGTGCTGTGGACCCTCGACCTGCCCGGCCAGGTGTGTGCCGCCTCGCGTCACACGACCGACGACAACAAGACCGCCGTCATCTTCGAGGCCACGAAGCGGGCCAAGGGCGACAAGGGCTACCCGCCGTGCTCCGAGGTCGGCGTCGTCGACCTCACCGCGGGCAAGCTGCTGTGGAGCAAGTCCGTCACCGGCGGCGCGAGTGGTGACGACAAGGCCCGCTTCGACCAGGTCACCCTCAGCGGCAACACGGTGGCCGCCGGATACCTCGGCGGCAGCGCCGCGTTCGACCTGACGACCGGCGCCGTCCGCTGGAAGCCCACCGTCGACGCTGAGGAGTGCCGGGACATCGGCTACGGCGGCGGCAAGGCGCTCGTCGCGGTACGCCGCTGCGGCTCGTACGACAACGCCCAGGTGACCATCCAGCCGCTCAACCCGGAGAACGGCACGCCGCTCTCGTCCTTCAAGATGCCGGCCGGTGTCGAGGACGCGCGGATCGTCTCCTCCGACCCGCTGGTCGTCGCCGCCGACGTCGGTGACACGGGAACGTTCGGCATCTCGGACTTCTTCTCGATCGACGGCAAGACCGGGAAGCTGCGCGCCAAGATCGCGGCGCCGGGCGACAAGTACCTCGCGAGGTGCTCCGCCAGCGACGGTGTCGAGGGCTGCCAGTTCGTGGTCGTCGGCAACGACAGGATCTACCTGCCGACGGAGGAGCACGAGGGAACGGGCGAGTCCTACTCGCGCACCAACGAGATCATCGCCTTCGACCTGGCGACCGGAAAGGCCGTCAGCGGCCGTGCGGACGCAGGTGAGGGCTACCACTCGCTGCCGCTGCGCATGGACGGCGGCAACATCATCGCCTACAAGTGGCCCCCCTACGACAAGGGCGGCCAGGTCGTCAGCATCAACGGCGCCACCCTGAAGGAGACCGTCCTGCTGGTGAACCCGGCGGACAAGACGGTGCGGGACGCCGAGACGAGCTTCGTGGAGTCCGGCTCGGAGTACCACTTCAAGAACGGGCGGCTGTTCATCGCGGACGACACCCTGAGCGAGCCCGACACGGGCAGCTCGAGCTCGTCGAAGTTCATGGCGATCTCCTTCGGCCCGAAGAGCTGATCCGCTCCACCGCATCATCCGCACCGCGGCCCGGCCCCTCGCAGACGCGAGGGACCGGGCCGCGGTCGTACCCCGACCGTCTTCCTGACGCCTGCTTTCAAGTGGCCCTGTTTGGTGAAGAATTCGGCATTCCGGGGGGCTTCTGCCGAGTTAGGGGCGCGCAACGTCGAACAAGCGTGTACCTTGCCGGGACTGACGGGGTAGCCGTGGACGGCCGGGGGGCCGACTCCAGCGGGACGGGGGTTGCTCGATGGGCGTTCGGCTCATGGTGGTCGACGACCACAGGCTGCTCGCGGAGGCGCTCGCCTCCGCGCTGAAACTGCGCGGGCACCGGGTGCTCGCGGCGGCGGCGCCCGCGGCCGGAGCAGCCGAGCTGGTGATAGCCAGGGCCCCGGAGGTGTGCCTGCTGGGCACGGCGACGCCCGCGGAGCCCGGCGCCTTCGACCCGGTCGTCCGCATCAAACGGGAACGGCCGCAGGTGGCCGTCGTGGTCCTCGGACCGGTCCCCAGCCCGCGCGGGATAGCGGCGGCGTTCGCCGCCGGGGCATCCGGATACGTGCGCCATGACGAGCGCATCGAGGGCGTGGAGCGGGCGCTGGTGAAAGCGCGTTCGGGAGAAGCGGTGGTGGCGCCGCTGCTGCTCCAGGGCGCGTTCGCCGAGCTGCTCAACCCGGTCGCGCAGCCGGACGACGAGGGCCAGCGACTGCTGCAACTGCTGACGCCGCGCGAGGTGGAGGTGCTGGTGCGGGTCGCGGAGGGCGAGGACACCAGGCTGATCGCCGTCGGCATGGGGATCGCGCCGAGCACGGCCCGCACTCACGTGCAGCGGGTGCTGATGAAGCTGGGCGTGGGCTCCCGGCTGGAGGCGGCGGCGCTCGCCGCCCGTACGGGGCTGCTGGACCGCGCGGCGTACGGGACTCCGTCCGGTCCCGGCTCGGCCTACTAGGGCCCGGCGGGCCGTCAGGCGGTCTGCGGGGTCACGCCCCGGGCCTGGCACGCCACTTGATGTCCTTTGTTTGCTTCCTGCGGGCGCCCGGACGGGACGGCCTGCGGTCACCCATTGACCGTCCTGTTCGGTTGTGGTTTCTTGTGTTCGGTTATGTTGGATCGGAGTGGTGAGGAGCTCCGTATGAAGAAGACGTCGACCCGGCTCGCCGACGGTCGTGAGCTGCTCTACTACGACGAGCGCGACGACGCCGTCCGCGACGCCGTCGACCTCCGGCCTCTCGACGCCGTCTCCACCACGGCCGAGATCCGGCACGACGTGCTGCTCGGCGACCGGGTCGCCATCGCCTCCCATCGTCAGGGCCGCATCTACCACCCGCCCGCCGACGAGTGCCCGCTGTGCCCCTCGCGCGACGGCCGCCTCAGCGAGATCCCGGCAGCCGACTACGACGTCGCCGTCTTCGAGAACCGCTTCCCCTCGCTGGCCGGCGACTCGGGCCGCTGCGAGGTCGTCTGCTTCACCTCCGACCACGACGCGTCCTTCGCCGATCTCAGCGAGGAGCAGGCGGCGCTCGTCCTCGAGGCGTGGACGGACCGCACGGCGGAGTTCGCCGAACTGCCCCACGTCAAGCAGGTCTTCTGTTTCGAGAACCGCGGAGCCGAGATCGGCGTCACGCTCGGACACCCGCACGGGCAGATCTACGGCTACCCCTTCGTGACACCGCGCACCGAGCTGATGCTCCGCTCGCTGGCCGCCCACCGGGCCGCGACCGGCCGCAACCTCTTCGACGACCTCGTCCGGCGCGAGCGCGAGGAAGGGGTGCGGGTGGTGCTGGAGGGCGAGCACTGGATCGCCTTCGTGCCGTACGCGGCGCACTGGCCGTACGAGGTGCACCTCCACCCGAAGCGGCGGGTGCCGGATCTCCGGGCACTGGACGACGCGGCCCGCACAGAATTCCCACAGATCTATCTGGAACTCTTGAGGCGCTTCGACCGGATCTTCGGGCCCGGTGAACCGCCGACGCCGTACATCGCCGCCTGGCACCAGGCGCCGTTCGAAGGCGAGGGAAGGGACGCCTTCGGCCTCCATCTCGAGCTTTTCACCATCCGCCGCACTCCCGGCAAGCTGAAGTTCCTCGCCGGTTCCGAATCCGGTATGAGCGTGTTCATCAACGATGTGCCGCCGGAGGCCGCGGCGACGCGATTGCGAGAGGTAGCGAGCGAGTGAGCAAGAAGTACCTGGTCACGGGTGGTGCGGGATACGTCGGCAGTGTCGTGGCACAGCACCTTCTGGAGGCCGGTCACCAGGTGACCGTGCTCGACGACCTCTCCACCGGATTCCGCGAAGGGGTGCCCGCGGGCGCCGGGTTCATCGAGGGTCGCATTCAGGACGCCGCCCGCCACCTGGATGCCTCGTACGACGGGGTGCTGCACTTCGCGGCCTTCTCTCAGGTCGGCGAGTCCGTCGCCGGGCCGGAGAAGTACTGGGCGAACAACGTCGGCGGCACGATGGAACTGCTCGCGGCCATGCGCTCGGCGGGGGTGCGCACACTGGTCTTCTCCTCCACCGCCGCCACCTACGGCGAGCCGGTCTCCACCCCCGTCACCGAGTCCGACCCGACCGCGCCCACCAGTCCCTACGGCGCCACCAAGCTCGCGGTGGACCACATGATCACCGGTGAGGCGGCGGCACACGGTCTCGCGGCCGTCTCACTGCGGTACTTCAACGTCGCCGGGGCCTACGGCGTGTACGGCGAACGCCACGACCCCGAGTCGCACCTGATCCCGCTGGTGCTCCAGGTCGCCCTCGGCCGGCGCGAGTCGATCTCCGTGTACGGCGACGACTACCCGACCCCGGACGGCACCTGCGTCCGCGACTACATCCATGTCGCGGACCTGGCGGAGGCCCATCTCCTCGCGCTCGACGCCGCCACCTCCGGTGAGCATCTGATCTGCAACCTCGGCAACGGCAACGGCTTTTCGGTGCGCGAGGTCATCGAGACCGTACGGGAGGTCACCGGTCACCCGGTGCCCGAGGTGGTCGCGGAGCGACGGGGCGGCGACCCCGCCGTGCTGGTCGCCTCCGCCGCCAGGGCCCAGGAACGCCTGGGCTGGAAGCCGAGCCGTGCCGACCTGGCCGGCATCGTGTCCGACGCCTGGGCATTCGCCCGCGGGAGGGAGAACGGGTCATGAGCTCCACGGGCGAGGGTGTGTGGGCGGCACCCGGCAGGGTGAACCTCATCGGTGAACACACCGATTACAACGACGGTTTCGTGATGCCCTTCGCGCTTCCGCACACCACGGTGGCGACCGTGTCGCGCCGCGACGACGGCATGCTGCGGCTGACCTCCACGGACATGGACGGCGGCCCGGTCGAACTGCGCGTCGACGACCTCGGCCCCGGCGGCCACGGCGGCTGGACCGACTACCCGGCGGGCGTCGTCTGGGCGCTGCGCGACGCCGGCCACCGGGTCGGCGGCGCCGACATCCACTTCGAGTCGACCGTCCCCACCGGCGCCGGGCTCTCCTCGTCCGCGGCGATCGAGGTCGTCACTGCCCTCGCCCTGAACGACCTGTACGAACTCGGCCTGGAACGCCGGCGCACGGCCCGCCTGTGCCGGCGCGCGGAGAACGTCTATGTCGGTGCCCCGACCGGCATCATGGATCAGACGGCCTCGGCCTGCTGCACCGAGGGCCATGCCCTGTACCTGGACACCAGGGACCTCTCCCAGCGGCAGATCCCCTTCGACCTGGCCGCCCACGGGCTCGAACTCCTCGTCGTGGACACCCGGGTGAAGCATGCCCACAGCGATGGTGAGTACGGCAAGCGGCGCGCCGGCTGCGAGGCGGGCGCGGCGGCGCTGGGGGTGAACGCCCTGCGGGACGTCCCGTACGACGCGCTGGACGCGGCCCTCGGCCGGCTCGACGACCCGGAAGTGCGCTCGCTGGTCCGGCACATCGTCACCGAGAACCACCGGGTGGAGCAGGTGATCTCCCACCTGGAGGCCGGCGAGGTCAGGGCCATCGGCCCGGTGCTGACCGAGGGGCACGCCTCGCTGCGTGACGACTTCCGGGTCTCCTGCCGGGAGTTGGACCTGGTCGTCGACACGGCGCTGGCGGCCGGCGCGCTGGGGGCCCGGATGACGGGCGGCGGTTTCGGCGGGTCGGCGATCGTCCTGACGGAGACGTCCGCCTCGCCGCTGGTGGCGAAGTCCGTCGAAGAGGCCTTCGCGGCGGCCTCGCTGGAGCAGCCGCGCGTCTTCACCGCCGTCCCGTCCGCGGGGGCACGCCGGCTCTCCTAGAGGCAGCGCCTCGAGGAGGCCCGGCCAAGAGGAACTCGGGGAGGGCCGGGCGGCCAGGGGTGAGCCCGGCCCCCCAGCGTCGTTTTCTGTGCGCCGGCCGGGCAGAAACCGTCGTCGCCTGTCCACTCAGGTGTCGTTTCGGAACATCGGCCACACCCTCGGCAACGCCGCCGATCAGTTCTGCAAATAGCCTTCCGTCACCGCAGCCCGTCCGTACTCTGAACCACAGCACCGGTGGGGGCCGGTGTCGATCAGGGGGCGAAACAGCCGGGTACGGCGCCCGGGGCGGGGTATCAGTCACAGCACGGCGGCGGCCGGGCGATGCGCTGTACCCTCCGTCCCCCGGGCGGCGTACCCGTGCCGGTCCGTCCTCCGACACTGGGGGTGTCCTGTGGTTCGTATCCGGGTGCTGGTCGTGGACGACCACCGAATCTTCGCCGAGTCGCTCGCCGCGGCCCTGGCGGCGGAGCCCGATGTGGAGGTAGCCGCGGCAGGCAGCGGCCCCGCGGCGCTGCGCTGCCTGGAACGCGCCGCGGCGGAAGGCCGCAGGTTCGACGTGATGCTCGTGGACGCCGACCTTGGTGCGTCGGCCGCGGTGCCGCCGCCGAGGGCCGCCACGGTCGCCCGTCCGGTGCCGGAGACCGGCGCGGCTCCCGTCGTCGACGGGATCGCCCTGGTCACGGGCGTCCGCTCGCTCCATCCCGCGCTGCGTTCGGTCGTCCTCGCACAGAAGGACGACGCCCGGCGCGCGGCACTGGCCCTCCAGGCGGGCGCCTCCGGCTGGGTCGCCAAGGACTGCTCCCTGCAGCGACTGCTGGCGGTGATCCGCGGGGTGCTGCGGGACGAGACGCACCTGGCGCCGGCGCTGCTCACCGGCGTACTGCGGGAGATGACCGCGGCACGCAAGCACCGCACGGAGAGCGAGCGGCTGGTGGAGTCGCTGACCCCGCGCGAGCAGGAGGTGCTGCGCTGCATGGTCGCGGGCCTGGGGCGCAAAGCCGTCGCCGAGCGCCTCTTCCTGTCGCCGCACACCGTTCGTACGCATATGCAGAACGTGCTGGGGAAGCTGGGCGTGCACTCCACGCTCGCGGCGGTCGCGCTGGCCCGCCGGGCCGGTGTGGGGCCCGCCGACCTGGGCGGAGGACCGGCCCTAGCCGGGGATGTTGTCGAACGGGGCGGTCAACTGGCGTAGCAGCGCAGCCAGTTCCGCGCGCTGGGCACCCGAGAGCTCGGAGAGGATCGCCCGCTCCTGGGCGAGCAGTCCGGCCAGTGCCTGATCGGCGCGGTCGCGGCCCTCCGGGGTCAGCCGCACCAGGACGCCGCGCCGGTCGCTGGGGTCGGGCAGCCTCTCGACGAGGTTCTTCTTGGCGAGGCGGTCGATGCGGTTGGTCATCGTCCCGGAGGTCACCAGCGTCTGGGTGAGCAGCTGGCCCGGTGAGAGCTGGTACGGGGCGCCGGCCCGCCGCAGCGAGGTGAGCACGTCGAACTCCCACGGCTCGAGCTGATGCTCCGAGAACGCGATACGACGGGCCCGGTCGAGATGGCGGGCGAGCCGGGAGACGCGGCTGAGCACCTCGAGTGGTTCCACGTCGAGGTCCGGGCGCTCACGGCGCCATGCTGCGACCAGTCGATCGACCTCGTCCTCCATGTCGATCAGTGTAGAGGGTCTGTCGACATGAAGTCTCTTGACGTCAAGATATATTTCCGTGGACTATTGGGCATGGTCGGGCCGGAACACGTTCCTGTTTCGGCTTTCCGTTCCTGCGAGGGGGACTTCAGCATGCATTCCGCGCCCACCTGGGACCCAGAGCAGTACCTCCGCCACGCCGGGCACCGCACCCGTCCCTTCCTCGACATGCTCGCCCGCATACCCGCGCTGCCCGCGGTCGGCCGCCCCGCCCGGATCGCCGACATCGGCTGCGGCCCCGGCAATGTCACCACACTGCTCGCCGACCGGTGGCCCGACGCGCACATCACCGGATTCGACCTCTCCCCGGACATGCTCGCCCAGGCCGAGAAGGAATACGCGGGCACCACGGCAGGCGGCGGCTGGCTGGACTTCCGACCCGCCGACGCCGCGCACTGGACCCCGGACGAGCCCTACGACCTGATCGTCTCCAACGCGGCCCTCCAATGGGTGCCCAACCACCCCGAGTCGTTCGCCGTCTGGCTCGACGGTCTCGCCCCCGGCGGCACCCTCGCCTTCCAGGTCCCCGGCAACTTCACCTCCCCCAGCCACGCCCTGCTCAGTGAACTCTGCGAAACCCCGCAGTGGCGCGCCCGCCTCGGCGACCACGGCCGGCGCTATGTCCACATCCTGGAGCCCGCCGACTACCTCACCCGCCTCGCCGACCTCGGCTGCGACGCGGACGCCTGGGAGACCACGTACCTCCAGCTCCTCGGCGGCGAGGACCCGGTGCTGGACTGGGTGAAGGGCACCGCCCTGCGGCCCGTGCTCACCGAGCTCGCGGACGACCCGGCGGCGCAGGAGGAGTTCCTGGCCCAGTACCGGGACCTGCTCCGCAAGGCGTACCCGCCCGGCCCCCACGGCACGGTGTTCCCCTTCCGGCGGATCTTCGCCGTCGCACGGAAGGTGGCGTGACCCGCTCTCCCGGGGCCCGGCCGTCCCCGGGAAACACGAAGCGCCCCCGCCGGGGGCGGGGGCGCTGCACGGTCTCACACGGGATCAGTGCAAGGACGCGTACGTGTTCCAGCCGGTGCCGATCGAAACGCGCGGCTTGAACGGGCTCTTGCCGTCGGCCTCGTAGCGGTAGAGCGTGCCGCCGGAGGTGGTCGCCAGCAGGTCGGCGCGACCGTCGCCGGTGATGTCACCGGGCGCCACCAGCTTGTTGTAACCCTGCCAGCCGCTGCCGATCAGCTGCCGGGAACCGAAGACCCAGCCCGCCTGGCCGCGGCCCTTGTAGAGGTACAGCTGGCCGGCGGGGGTGCGGGCCACGATGTCGGCGAAGCCGTCACCGGTGATGTCGCCGGCGCCGACGATGGCGTTGTAGCCGTTCCAGCCGGTGCCGATCTTGATCCGGGGAGCCACGGCGGTCCCGCTGCCGTTGCCCT
Source organism: Streptomyces sp. WAC00040 (assembly GCF_056835925.1). NCBI lineage: Bacteria > Bacillati > Actinomycetota > Actinomycetes > Kitasatosporales > Streptomycetaceae > Streptomyces > Streptomyces sp. WAC00040. The sequence continues at coordinate 1,026,321 of NZ_JAKQZE010000001.1, read as the reverse complement.
GGTAGAGCCACAGGACGCCCGAGGAGTCGCGCGCCAGCAGGTCGCCCTTGCCGTCACCCGACAGGTCGCCGGGGCCTACGAGGGCGTTGTAGATCTGCCAGCCCTGGCCCAGGTAGGCGCCCTCGTAGCCGTACGACAGGTTGTAGAGGCCGCCGTCGTAGACCTCGAACAGGTCGGCATAGCCGTCGTTGTCGACGGACGAGGACAGCGTCAGCTTCGCGCCCTGCCAGCCGCTGCCGAGCTGCTCGCGCGCGCTGAGCCGGCCGTTGTTCAGGGCGTGGTAGGCGTAGAGCACGCCGGACTTGTCGACCCCGAAGACCTCGCGCTTGCCCCACGCCGGATTGTTGCCCGCCCCGGCGAACTGGGACACCCCCTCCCAGCCGGTGCCGAGCTCCTCACGGGGCTTGAGGTTCCCCGTGCCGTCGGCGATGTAGGAGTAGATCGTGCCGGAGAGCGAGCGGCCGACCACGTCACCGAGACCGTCGCCGTCGATGTCGTCGAAGCTGGTGATCGTGTTGTAGATCTGCCAGCCGTGACCCGTCTTGACCCGATCCTTGAACGGGCGCTGGGCCTCCGCGGTGCCCGAGTAGAAGTACAGGTCACCGGAGGGCGTGCGGGCGTACAGGTCCGCGATCGCGTCGCTGTTGACGTCGTTGACGCCGACGATCTGGTCGTAGGCCTGCCAGCCGCTGCCGACCTTCACCCGCGCCGACAGTGGCGTGGACAGGTCCGCGGTGCCCTTGTACAGCCACAGGTCGCCGCCGTGGGTGCGCGCCAGCACGTCACCGACGCCGTCACCGGTCAGGTCGCCGGGCGAGAACACCTTGTTGTAGATGTTCCACCCGCTGCCCGACCAGAAGGAGTAGCCGCTCGTGAGGTCGGACCGGTACGCGGTGAGCCGGCCGGTCGTCGACAGGGTGAAGTGCGTCGGGCTCTCCGGCGCCGCGGACTGCAGCCCGGCGAGGGAGAACACGTCCTTGAAGGACTCCTCGGTGTAATCGAAGAGGTACTCCCCGCCCTCGGAGGCCGAGGCCTCCAGCCACCACTGACCGCCGATGCCCCGGTACAGGACGTCGCTGATGCCGTCGCCGTCCACGTCGCTGCGCGGCCGCGCCACGGCGAGCGCCGCGTCCGCCGAGGCGGCGGAGCGGTCCTTGTCGCTGCGCAGGTTCGGCAGGGTCACCTGCGCCCGGCCGGCGTCCGCCGCCGGCTTCTCGGCCGGCAGCGGCCGTACGGGAGCGTCGTCCGCGCTCGCCGGGGTGGCGAGGAGCATGCCCGCGGCGAGAGCGAGTGCCGTGCAGGCCGCGATGCGCCGACCCGTCGGCGCGGGACGGCGGCCCAGGTTCACAGAAGTCAAAGTCCCCCCAGGGAAGATGATCGCTTCACGGTCCGATCCGGGGCCGTGGCACTGCTTAGACGATCAACAGGGGTGGAGGGATGTACGGGAAAACGGGTCAGTTCTTGCGGTGACCTATCAGCCTCGGCTTCGGCTCCAGACCGTCGAGCCCGTGCCACGCCAGGTTCACCAGATGCGCCGCAACCTCGGCCTTCTTCGGACGGCGCGCGTCGAGCCACCACTGGCCCGTGAGGGCCACCATGCCGACCAGCGCCTGCGCGTACAGCGGCGCCAGCTTGGGGTCGAAACCGCGGTTCTTGAACTCCATGCCCAGGATGTCCTCGACCTGGGTGGCGATGTCGCTGATGAGCGAGGCGAACGTGCCCGTCGACTGGGCGACGGGCGAATCACGCACCAGGATGCGGAAACCGTCCGTGTACGCCTCGATGTAGTCGAGCAGGGCGAAGGCCGCCTGCTCCAGCAGCTCACGCGGATGCCCGGCGGTCAGCGCCCCCGTCACCATGTCGAGCAACTGGCGCATCTCGCGGTCCACCACGACCGCGTAGAGCCCCTCCTTGCCGCCGAAGTGCTCGTACACGACCGGCTTGGACACCCCCGCCTTGGCCGCGATCTCCTCGACGGACGTTCCCTCGAAGCCCTTCTCCGCGAAAAGGGTGCGGCCGATGTCCAACAATTGCTCACGGCGCTCCGCGCCGGTCATGCGTACCCGTCGGGCGCGCCTGCCGCCCGACGCCCTGGTCTTGTCCGGACTGCCGATACTTCCGTCACTCGCCACGATGTCAATCATGCCGCGTTTACGGCATCGCCCTTGCGGCGGGCTTCGCCGGAGTCGTCGCGGCGGGCGTCGAGACGGGACTGCTGCGGCCAGCGCACGTCGTAGGCCCAGCCGGCCTTCTCGAACCAGCGGATCAGCCGTGCGCTGGAGTCGACCTGGCCGCGCAGCACGCCGTGCCGCGCGCTCGTCGGGTCGGCGTGGTGCAGGTTGTGCCACGACTCACCGCAGGACAGCACCGCCAGCCACCACACGTTGCCCGAGCGGTCGCGGGACTTGAACGGGCGCTTGCCCACGGCATGGCAGATGGAGTTGATCGACCAGGTCACGTGGTGCAGCAGCGCCACACGGACCAGCGAACCCCAGAAGAAGGCGGTGAACGCGCCCCACCACGACATCGTCACCAGACCGCCGACCAGGGGCGGGATCGCCAGCGACAGGATGGTCCAGTAGATGAAGTCGCGCGAGATCCGGCGGAGCGCCGGGTCCTTGATCAGGTCCGGTGCGTACTTGTGCTGCGGCGTCTGCTCCTCGTCGAACATCCAGCCGATGTGCGCCCACCACAGGCCCTTCATCAGCGCCGGGACGGTCTCGCCGAACCGCCACGGCGAGTGCGGGTCGCCCTCGGCGTCCGAGAACTTGTGGTGCCTGCGGTGGTCGGCCACCCAGCGCACCAGCGGTCCCTCGACCGCCAGCGAACCCATGATCGCCAGGGCGATGCGGAGCGGCCGCTTCGCCTTGAACGAGCCGTGGGTGAAGTAGCGGTGGAAGCCGATGGTGATGCCGTGGCAGCCGATGTAGTACATGGCCACCAGCAGGCCGATGTCGAGCCAGCTCACGCCCCAGCCCCAGGCCAGAGGCACCGCCGCCAGGAGCGCGAGGAACGGAACCGTGATGAACAGGAGCAGAGTGATCTGCTCGATCGACCGCTTGCTGTCTCCGCCCCGGGTGGCCAAGGGGAGAGGGGAGTCCGGAGTGCCGGCTACGTCGTCCAGCAGATCGGGGCTTGTGGTCATGTGTGTTCCCAGGGGTGGGGAGAGGGACGGACGCCTGGCTACGGATCCGTAACCTACGGCGACGTAAGTATGGCAGTGCACTGCGGCGCGGCAAGAGACCTGAGGACAACGCCGGAAAAACGGCCACCTATCCTGGATGGCGTCGGACAGCGCGGTCCGCAAGCCTCCAGTACCCCTCCAGACGTGCTCAAACACTGCAAGGAGCCGCACCTGTGAGCAGTGCCGACCAGACCCCCACCGCCAGTGCAGAACTGCGTGCCGACATCCGCCGACTGGGCGATCTTCTGGGCGAGACCCTCGTCCGCCAGGAGGGCCCGGAGCTTCTCGACCTCGTCGAGCGGGTCCGCGCCCTGACACGTACCGACGGTGAGGCCGCCGCCGAGCTGCTGGGCGACACCGACCTGGAGACCGCGGCCAAGCTGGTCCGCGCCTTCTCCACGTACTTCCACCTGGCCAACGTCACCGAGCAGGTGCACCGCGGCCACGAGATGCGCGAGCGCCGCGCCGCCGAGGGCGGTCTGCTGGCCCGCACGGCCGACATGCTCAAGGACGGCGACCCCGAGCACGTACGCGAGACCGTCAGGAACCTCAACGTGCGGCCGGTGTTCACCGCGCACCCGACCGAGGCCGCCCGGCGCTCCGTGCTCAACAAGCTCCGCCGCATCGCCGAGCTGCTGGAAACCCCGGTCATCGCCTCCGACCGGCGCCGCCACGACCTGCGCCTCGCCGAGAGCATCGACCTGATCTGGCAGACCGACGAGCTGCGCGTCGTCCGCCCGGAGCCCGCCGACGAGGCGCGCAACGCCATCTACTACCTCGACGAACTGCATGCGGGCGCTGTCGGCGACGTCCTCGAGGACCTCGCCGCCGAGCTGGAGCGCGTCGGCGTCGAGCTGCCGCCCGGCACCCGGCCGCTCACCTTCGGCACCTGGATCGGAGGCGACCGCGACGGCAACCCCAACGTCACGCCCGCCGTCACCTGGGACGTGCTGATCCTCCAGCACGAGCACGGCATCACCGACGCCATCGAGGTCATCGACTACCTGCGCGGACTGCTGTCCAACTCCATCCGCTACGCCGGAGCCACCGAGGAACTGCTCGCCTCCCTGCAGACGGACCTCGAGCGGCTGCCCGAGATCAGCCCCCGCTACAAGCGCCTCAACGCGGAGGAGCCCTACCGGCTCAAGGCCACCTGCATCCGCCAGAAGCTCGTCAACACCCGCGAGCGCCTCGCCAAGGGCACCCCGCACGAAGAGGGCCGCGACTACCTCGGCACCGCCGAGCTGATCAGCGACCTCACCCTCATCCAGACCTCGCTGCGCGAGCACCGCGGCGGACTCTTCGCCGACGGCCGCATGGACCGGGTCATCCGCACCCTCTCCGCGTTCGGTCTCCAGCTCGCCACCATGGACGTCCGCGAGCACGCCGACGCCCACCACCACGCCCTCGGACAGCTGTTCGACCGGCTCGGCGAGGAGTCGTGGCGGTACGCGGACATGCCACGCGACTACCGGCAGAAGCTGCTCGCCAAGGAACTCCGCTCCCGCCGTCCCCTCGCGCCCACCCCGGCACCGCTGGACGCCGCGGGACAGAAGACCCTCGGCGTCTTCCACACGGTCAAGGAGGCCTTCGAGCGGTTCGGGCCCGAGGTCATCGAGTCGTACATCATCTCCATGTGCCAAGGCGCGGACGACGTGTTCGCCGCGGCGGTCCTCGCCCGCGAGGCCGGTCTGATCGACCTGCACGCCGGCTGGGCCAAGATCGGCATCGTGCCCCTGCTGGAGACCACCGACGAGCTGAAGGCCGCGGACGTCATCCTCGAGGGCATGCTCGCCGACCCCTCCTACCGGCGGCTCGTCTCGCTGCGCGGCGATGTCCAGGAGGTCATGCTCGGCTACTCCGACTCCTCCAAGTTCGGCGGCATCACCACCAGCCAGTGGGAGATCCACCGCGCCCAGCGCAGGCTGCGTGACGTCGCCCACCGCCACGGCGTGCGGCTGCGCCTGTTCCACGGCCGCGGCGGCACCGTCGGCCGTGGTGGAGGCCCCTCCCACGACGCGATCCTCGCGCAGCCCTGGGGCACTCTCGAGGGCGAGATCAAGGTGACCGAGCAGGGCGAGGTCATCTCCGACAAGTATCTGATCCCGTCCCTGGCCAGGGAGAACCTCGAGCTGACGGTCGCCGCCACGCTCCAGGCATCCGCCCTGCACACGGCGCCCCGCCAGTCCGACGAGGCGCTGTCGCGCTGGGACGCGGCCATGGACACCGTCTCCGACGCCGCGCACGCCGCATACCGCAGGCTCGTCGAGGACCCGGACCTGCCGGCGTACTTCTTCGCCGCCACCCCCGTCGACCAGCTGGCCGAACTGCACCTCGGCTCGCGCCCCTCGCGCCGTCCGGACTCCGGCGCCGGCCTCGACGGACTGCGGGCCATCCCGTGGGTGTTCGGCTGGACGCAGTCGCGGCAGATCGTGCCGGGCTGGTTCGGTGTCGGCTCCGGCCTCAAGGCGCTGCGCGAGGCCGGTCTGGACACCGTGCTCGCGGAGATGCACGGCAGCTGGCACTTCTTCCGCAACTTCATCGCCAACGTGGAGATGACGCTGGCCAAGACGGACCTGCGGATCGCCCGCCACTACGTCGACACGCTGGTGCCGGAGAACCTGAAGCACGTCTTCGAGGTCATCGAGGCCGAGCACGCGCTCACCGTCAGCGAGGTGCTGAAGGTGACGGGCAACGACGAACTGCTCGGCTCCAACCCGGTGCTCCAGCAGACGTTCGCCATCAGGGACGCCTACCTGGATCCGATCTCCTACCTTCAGGTGGCGCTGCTCAAGCGCCAGCGCGACGCGGCCGAACGCGGCGAGGAGGCGGACCCGTTGCTGGCCCGTGCCCTGCTGCTGACGGTCAACGGTGTCGCGGCCGGCCTGCGCAACACCGGCTGACGCCGGGGGAATGAAGGGGCCCCCGTCGGCCGCTGCACGTCAGCGGCCGCCGGGGGCACCGTCGTTCAGGCACCGTCGTTCACGGTGCCGTCCTCTCAGTGCTGACGGCCGGCCGTGCGGCGCCGCGCCAGCAGGTAGCCGCCGGTGGCGACGAGGGCCGCGGCCGCGGCCGCGAGCACGCCGATCGGCGCGCCGTTGCCCGTCTCCGCCAGGTCACCGGCCGCGTCGTCGGCAGACGGCGCCGAACCGTCGCCGCCGGCGGGCGCGGAGGCGGCCGGGCTCGACGCGTCGGGCGCGCCCGGCGTGCTGCTCGGCTCCTCGCCGGGCTTGTCGGACGGCGTTACGGACGGCGTCGCGGAAGGGTCGGAGCCCTCGTCCTCGCAGTCGGTCTTGAAGACCTTGTGCTTGGCGCTGCCGTGCTCGCCCTCGAAGTTCCAGAACAGCTTGTACTGCCCGTCGGGCAGCGTCATGTCCGTGGTCCGCTCGTGGCCATCGGCGTCGAGGGTGAGGGAACCGGACTTGACGGTCGTTCCCTTGTCGGCCTCGTTGTTCGCCCAGGCCTCGATGTGCCAGTCGACCTTCTGTCCGGCGTCGAAACCGAAGGCGTCGAGGTAGAAGGTGCAGACCTTCGGCTCGTTCTTACGGAGTTCCTCGCCGGTCTCCGCATCGTGGATCTTCACGGTGCCGTTGTCGCCGGGCGGGGTGGCGAGTGCGGCAGGAGCCGCAGTCAGGGAGAGCGCCGCGGCGGCCAGCAGGGCGCCAGTGGCAGTGAGCGTGCGCATGGGCAGTCCATCGGTGAGAGAGGAAGGCCGTGGGGGGCGGCTCAGCGTCCTGTGAACCGGCGGACCAGTCAAGGGGAGAACCGCCTTATATGCACCAAGACTTCATGCTTGTTCTGAAAATCCTGATAACGATCGGGACAATGCGCCCGCTTCCTCCCGGCCCGAACCGGGCCGAACCGTCACAGCGCCAGGAACGACGACAGCAGTAGCGCCCCGCCCACACCCGCCGCGCCCCAGGCAAGCCGGCTCAGCCGCAGCCCGCCGCCGATCACCAGGGCCGCGAGCAGCAGCGCCCCGCCCAGGGGCACCCACGCGTACAGACCGCCGGCCGGGCCCGTGCGTACCGCCTCGACCGTGCCGGGCTTCAGGACGACGGCCAGCGTGACGCCCTTCTTCACCGCGACGGACTTCTCGATCGTCACGTTCGCGTGGTCGGGCGCCGGGTCCCGGGGCGTGTAGGCGCCCGTGCAGGTGTCGTCGTCGCATCGGGAGACGGTGAGCGTGCCGTGCTCGCGGCCCTTTGAGAGCAGGATGTGCTGGGCAGTGCCCCAGGACGACCAGAAACCTGCGACCAGCAGCAGGAGGGCGACGAGCGCCGTCGCCGCGTTGCGCGCGTGGACCAGTATCCGGCCGGAGGAGTTCCGCTTCATGGGCCGCGATCCTTGGCCATGAGGCTACGCCGGGTCAACCTCGCAGGGTCGGTGGCGAGACCGTACTCCTGTGGTACGGGCGCATTGCCTGCGCCGCGCACGCCCGGGCAGCGGCCCACGGATACCGAGTCGCGCCCCGGAGGAGCACGTGAAGGCGCTCGCCGAAGTCCGCCGCTACTCCTCGCTGAAGATGGCCTCGGCGGAGGCGGCGGTCACCGCGCGACTGAGCCACGTGCGCATCAGCTGCGTGTCGTCGCAGGTGGTGATCCGCTCGCGGGCTTCGTCGGGAAGGTCGAGTCCGCGCTGCTGAAGGACCAGAAGGATGGCATCTGCGAGGCCTTCCGCGCGGCCTTCCGCGCGGCCTTCCGCGCGGCCTTCGTCCCGAATCTCCTGCGAGAGGGGGGAGGTGTAGAAAGAAAGATCCATGGTCACCCGGTTCCTCCACTGCAGGTGTGCCTTCGGCTGGGTTGTCAGCATGAGGACGGCTCAAGCGGCTGCCTGCGCGCCGGCGCGGCAATCGCGGCAGCGGCCCGGCAGCGGGGCGCGGAAGGCGCGGTCGCAGTTGTCGCAGTTCTGGAGCGGGTTGCGGGCTTTGGGTGGGCAAGCGTCGGCAAGGGTGGCGGCAGTAGTGCGGTGAGGCGGTGGGTGAGAAGCCCGGCGGGCTGTTTCAGGTGTTCGGGCAGGTCGGTGGTCAGGGCGTGGCGTACGGCGTCGGGGTGGACGTCGCGTTCGAACCAGGTGGCGACGGCGGGTGCCAGGCGGCGGATGTCGTGCTCGGCCAGCAGCAGCCGAGGTTCGTGACGGCGCAGGCCGGCGAGGAGGTCGGTGGCGGCCCGGTGCCGCTCCGGGTCGAGGGCCTGCGGCTGGGGGAGGAGACGGCGCGGGGGTGGCGGCGGCTCCGTCGCTGCCTTCGGTGCGGGTGCGGGTGCGGGTTTCGGGTCGGGCGGCGCTGCCTCCGGCGGAGATGCCGGGCTCGGGGCAGGCCTGCCCTTCACTTCGGTGGCCGGGGCCGAGGTGGCCTCCGCCGTGGGGGCCGGTTCCGGCACCGGCGGTCGTACGAGCGCGGTCGCGGGCGGTGGCGCTGCTGCCCGGGCGGCGGGAGGGCCGGGGGCGGTGGTGGGTGCGGCGGTGCACGGCCGGTTGTACGAGATCGTCCGTGTCACGACCTTGCCGTCAGGCAGGCGCTCCAGGGTGCGCGACAGGTAGCTGTGGTCCTCCAACTCCCGCAGCGCGGCGGCGATACGGGCCTCGCTCTCCGGGAAGCGGTCGGTGAGCACCTTGATGCCGACCTTGGCCCCGTCGGGCAGCGACTGGATGTGGACGGCGAGCCCGATCGCGGTGAGCGACAACTGCCCGTGCTGGGCGAGGTGGTTGCCGACGATCGTGAAGCGGCTGGTGTGGATCACGTTGACGTGGACCACGCCGAAGGCGGTGACACGGCCGGGAACGCGGGACGTGGCGCGCGAGGGCGCGCTAATCTGCGGGGTATCCATCGGGAAGCCTCTACTTCCTCGGTGGTCAGGCCCTCGATCGGGATTGCGAGTCCCGGCCGGGGGCCGTCGCATGTCTGGGGTTGTCGCCGCGAGCATATGCCCGCCGACCAGGCGTAAATCCAGCCCAATTGGCCGATGTCACCCGCGCGGGTGACGGGGTGGGGGTGGGGTGGGTGGGTTCTTCCCCCGGTCCTTTTCAAGAAGTTCTTACGTCTCTTACGTCGTGCGCCGCCGCGTCGCGGGGAACCGCATCGCGGGGATCCGCGACCCGGCGGCGACGGTCACGACAGCAGGCCGATATCCGCCCAAACCGCCTTGCATGGCACGGGTCCTGGGGTGACGCCCCAGCGGTCGGCGAGCGCTTCGACGATCAGCAGCCCGCGTCCGGATTCGGAGGTGCGGTCGGGTCCAGCAGGCGCGGGCCTGCTCGGCAGGCATTCGCCACGGGTATCGGTGACTTCGATCCGAAGGCGCTTGCCGTCGTCCAGGACGGCAAGGCCGAGACGGAAGTCCCGGCCCGGTACGCGGCCATGAAGGGCGGCATTGGCGGCCAGTTCGGCGACGACATGAACTGCCGGTTCTGATTCGATGCCCCACCGGCTGAGGTGTGCTGCCGTCAGCAGCCGGGCGAGCCGGGCACCTCGGCGCGTAGGGGAGAGCAGCGCGGTGAACTTCCGCACGGGAAAGGACGTGGCGGAGGCCAGATACCCGAAGAAGGTCCGCGACCTGGCGAGGCTGGAGGCGGACGCCGTCGAACTCGGCGCGTACGACAACCACAATGTGAACGGGCTGCTCCAGACCGAGGAGTACGCCCGGGCACTGTACGAGATGCGGCGGCCGTCGTTCAGCCGCGATCAGGTGGACCGCTATGTAGCGGGCCGGATGGCACGACAGGAGATCCTCGAGCGGCAGCCGCTGACGACGCTGACGTTCGTCCAGGAAGAGGTGACGATCAAGCGCCCGCTCGGGGGCGGGGCGGTGGCCCGCCGCCAGCTGGAACATCTGCTGGCGGTCGGCCAGTTGCGGAACGTCGAGATCCAGGTGATGCCGACCGATCGGGAGGATCACGCCGGGATGGGCGGCCAGCTCCAGTTGCTCAAGTTCGACGACGGCACGGCGGTGGCACACTGGGAGGGGCAGTTGTCCAACCGTCTGACCTCCGATCCCAAAGAGGTCCGGATCATCGAGCTGTGATACGGAATCATCCGGGCCCAGGCTCTCAGCCCACGGGAGTCACTGGCCTTCATCGAAAAAGCCCTTGGAGAATCATGACCGGCAAGACGCCAGCCGCAGAAGGCCCCACGCTGAGGTGGGCCAAGAGCAGCTACAGCAGCAACGACGGCCCCGCGTGCGTCGAGGTCGCGGCGGCCACCGGTGCCGTCCGCGTCCGCGACTCCAAGAACCACCGGGGCCCCCGGCTCGGCTTCACGTCCGACGCTTGGACGGAGTTCGTGACGTACGCGTCCGAGGGCTGACGAGCGAAGCTCCGGACCGCGGGTGACCCGACGTCAGATCGGCACACTCATGCCCGTTAGAGTCGCAACGGTGAATGCAGAAGCTGCCTTTGACGCACCGGACGCCCCTGACCACGACCTGCCGATGCTGACCGCCGCACAGGCAGCGCACCTACGGGGACTCGCCGCTCCCTACACCGCCAACGGCCACACCTATTCCCTGCGGAATCTGGCGGAGACGTGCCGCCGGGTACCGGAAGACCGCTGGCCCGAACAGGTGGAGACGCACTTCGCCCGCTTGCGGGCGGCGGGCAGCGGCGGCGAGGACGCCGCGGAACTGCTCAGCGGGGTGCACGCACGGCTGCTGCCCACCGACTCGCTCACCCCCGACCTCGCCGGCGCCATGCGCTACGCGCGCGTGGTCGCCGACGGGCTCGTCTTCGCCTACGCGCTCGACCAGCCCACATCGGTGCGGATCCTCACCGACGCCGACGTGGAACGCGCGGGTCTGGAGCAGCTGGGAGAGGCGGCGTACACGAACCTGATGCGCGTGCCTGTCGAGCATGAGGAAGTGGCCCTCGAGGGGCGGGCGGTCCTGCAGTCCGTGTACGGCGACTCCCCGTTCGTCGCGAGCAAGGCGCTGTTCCTGTCCGAACTGGCCCGGGAGGTAACCGGTGAGGCGCTCCCGGACGCCGGAGCGCTCGTCGTCGTGCCGACCCGGCATCTGCTGGCGTTCCACCCGATCGTTGACGGGTCTGTCGCCGACGCCGTGAACGACCTTGCCCAATATGCTCTCGGCGCCTACCAGGACGGACCGGGTGCACTGTCCCCTCGCGTCTACTGGTGGCATCGAGGAGGCCTGACGTCGCTCACGGTCATCGACACCGCGACCAACACCTTCTCCCTCCAGCCGCCGCCGGAACTGCTCGGCATCTTGAAGGGCCTGGTCCGCCTCGACCGGGCCGGGCGGCTCGCCGGCCGCTCCGCGGTCGCCGCGCCGGACATCGACCTGCTCACACACACCGCGGCCGATTCGATAGCGCGCCTCGGCCAGGACCGGGCCGGACTCGGCGACGCCTTCGCCTCCGCCCTGGAACTCGCCCACGCCCGTTGCGCCGTCGATCCCGACGTGTCGCACGTCGACAGCTGGGACGCGTGGGCCACCGCCGTGCAACTGGGCTCCGCGCTGTTCACGGGCGCGCAGCCGCAGGAATGCCACCTCGGCGGTGAACTCGTACGGCAGCTGCCCGCCGTCCCCGCCCAGCCACCGGCGGACGCCCGCGCCTGGCTTGACGCCTTCTACATCGCCGTCGTGTGCCGGCAGAGCGCCCGCCTCGAGCGGCTGTGCCAGGTGCCGTTGGAGGTCTTGCGTCAGGACGACTCGATCGACGAGTACGTCCTGCACTGGATCGACACGCTGCAGACCTACTGGGCCGAGCGCCCCATGGACGACGTGGTGGAGAAGCTGATCGCCACCATGACGACGTCCGCTCCCGAAGCCGTGACCCGGGCTCCGAAGAACTTCGTGAACCTGATCGACTACCAGCCGGTCGCGCTCTTCCACCGCCTGATCACCCGCGACCGCGACGCCTTCGCCGAAGCGCTGTCCGAAGCTCTCGCACACCACGCCACCTACTGGGGCGACTCACAGGCCCCGCGCGCCCGGGTGGCGCTCGGACCGCTGGCGATGGCGAGCCTGGCGTACGACTACGGGTTCCCGGTCGACCTGAAGCAGCCGTGCCTGCCGACGTATCTGCTCAACCGGGAACGCATCGAGGACATCCCCGGCTGAATACCTGCCGGTTCAGTGGTTGTGCCCGGTGTCCGCCGGTCTCGTGATGGGGACCGATGACGTCACCGACGCTCTTCGGCGACCCGCCGCGTGGATTCCGTGCGGTCGGGTCGTCGAGGCAGCAACGCTCGGCTTCTGCCAGAACGAATGGTTACCAGGGACGTGCCGAGAAGGGAACTCGGCAGGCAGGAGTTCGGTTGCGCACGGGCGGCAGACCACGGGATCGTAGGCTGAACGTATGGGTGATCTCTATGCAGTTGATGTGTCCCTCAACCTGCCGCCATCCACCCCGGAGGACGCACTGGCCAGTCTGCGTCGGCACCTGGGGCTCACACTGGAGGCGAACGGCGACGCGGGGGCCACAAGCCTGGATGAATTCCCCCTCTGGGCAGCCCGCGGCCCGGCAAGCCGCATCGGAGGGGTGCTGGTCGGTGAATTGGCACAAGGTTCCGAGGGATGGGTGTTGACCGTCCGGCAGGAGGTGCATGCGGAGTTCCTGGACGATGTTGTGGCACTCATCGAGCAACTGGCCCGCCACTCGACCACGGAGGGCGTGATGGGTCAGATCCGATTCTATGAAGACGTTGTCCCGGAAATTCTGATCAACATGTCAGGGAAGTTCTTGAGGGTTCCGTTGGTGTACCCGAAGGCAAGCAACGCTTCCTGTGCTCTACCCGCAGTTGGCCGCGCTCGACTGTCCGTCGGCCCCGGTGTCATGCCATCGGACAGTCGGCGTCGCTTCCTCTTGGCATCACGTTTCGAACTCGCCCACCCAGGAACGGTCCAAAAGGCGGACGGGCAGGTACTCGGACTCGACCTCAATGGGGAAGCCGGCGTCATACGCGAGGCACGCGATGGCCAGCGGACCGAGGGCCAAGAATCCTGCGATGTCCCCCGACCGCTCTGGCTTGCTCCAGTACGCCTTGTGGAGTTCCAGGGCCTCTGCGAGTGCCTGGTTGAACCCGTCGTGGTCCTTGCGCAGGAACTTGTAGAAGAGGTTGATCGGCGGGTAAAGCACGCACTGGAGCAGATCACGCGGCGCGATTGTGGCGGTGTCCGGATGTGACTGCTCGATGGCAGCCGTCAGCTTCTCCGGCAGACCCGGCTGTTCACGCCAGTACGTCTGCAGAGCGTCCACCCAGTGGTAGAGGTACTCGTCACCCTCGGCACCGGAGGCCCGCAGGAGATCGAGCGGAATCTCGCACATCTGGTTCATCCGGTGCTGATCCCGGCAGATGATGACAAGCCACAGCGCTGTCAGCCAATTGCCGGCGTTCGCATAGAACTGCGGACCCGTGGCGTTGATGGTCCGCATCTCATGTGCGATACGCGTCTCGATTGAACCTTCGGTGATGGAGGCGGCGACGAACGCCGCCGTGCCCACCTGCATGGCCGAGACGGTGGCGTCCCACGTGGCGAAACGGTTGCCCCGCGGATTGAGGGCCTGGTTCACCTGTATCTGCAGGAGCGCTTCATTCAGGGCCATACCGACGATCGCAGGAGAGGCGTCCAGATTCTGGATGCTGGTCTCGAACTCCTCGGCCAGCCGCCTAACGGCCTGCTCGTCAACTGCAGGAATGGCGTGCCGCTCGACAACCGCCGTCACGGAGTGCTCCCGTCAATGGACTCGAAGGAAAAGTCTTCCTCCTTGAACTTTCCGATGTTGAACCGACTGCTCTTGAATCCCCCATGAGTCGGCCCGTTGGAAACGCCCTTGACGAGGATGTACTCGACCTTGTCCGCGATTAGGGCGTTCTTCAAGTCAGTGTACAGCTTGAGTTCAGCGGAGTCTCCGCCCTGCGCTCTCTTCCACATCTCATTCATGATGTCGAGGAAGTATTCGCGCGAGCCTTGCTTCGCCTTGTATCCACTCGGCAGCCTCCGCTCGTTCATACCCGTGCGGACGTCACTCTTCGCCTCAACGACGACGAAGCCTTCCTCGTTCCTACGCCGCCAGACCTGATCGAACTGGTCGTTGCCATTCTTAGGGCCAGCGGTCGGCTCCAACTTGGCACCGGGATAGAACTGTTGGATCGCGTGATGCTGGGCGACCGCCTCGCCATAGGCTTCCGACGCCTTCGACATCGTGTCGTGGTACGGAGCATGATGAGCCTTGAGGGCGTCGTATGCCGCCTTGTTCTCGGGTGTCCTGTTCGCTTCCCATGCTTTCTTGGCGTCTGCGAGCGGATCGTGCAGGGGGTTGTCGGCCTCGACCGCCTCGTACCGCGCCTTGGCACGGTCGTCCAGGATGCTTCCGACCTGAGGATCGTTGATCTGCTCGGTCGTGCCCGAACGGTTCCAGCCCTCGTAGTACTTCGTCGGGAAGGCCGACGGAGCGTTGTCCTTCGCGATCCATACATTCGGATTCGCCGGGTCCTTGATCAGCTGCGGCGGCGGGAAGCCACTCTCGTCAACAACGTCGGTGTCCTGGCGATAGCCGCGCGGCCAGTGGTACTCGTCGAAGTACCCCGGCTCGTAATTGGCTCGGTAAACCTGGATCTCCGTAATCTGTTCCCGAGTGAGCGACCCCGGAGGACCGTAGGGGTTGTTCCCCTGGCGCATGAAACTCGGAGGGTCGGGAACATGGCCCGGGCCGTGGCCCGGGCCGGACGTACCGCCGGCCGACGTAGCCGCTTCGTCCGCACCACTTGTCACGTCATCTACGCCGCCCGCGCCGGGGGCCTCCCCGTGCCCGGACCCGCTGCCGTCGCCGTTCTCCGCAGCAGACCTGTCCGGCAGGCCGTTGTCCACTGTCGACCCGCCCGGGGCGTCGCGGCCGCCGCTGCCCGGGGACGGGGTGTCGGCGTGGCCGCCGGCACCGCCCGTGGGTGTTTGGCCGCCCGCCCGGCCCGCGCCGCCGCCCGCTCCGTTGTCCAGGTTGTTCGTCGGCATGTTGCCGCCGACTCCGCCGCCCGGTGTGCGGTCCGGGAAGGCCCCCGTGCCCGGGCCGTTGTCGCCGAGGTGGAGGCCGTCGTCGCCCAGGCCCGTGCCGAGACGTGCGGCGTCGTCGCCTGCGCCCGCGCCCACGAGGGCCGGCTGTCGGACGGGCGGGGTGGGCGAGGAGACGTCCGCTCCGGTGGTCGGGGTGGTGGACTTGGGGGCGTCGTCGGCGTGCTGGAGCAGGGAGCCGTCCCTCGCGAGGAGGTGGCCCTCGGGGGAGAAGAAGCCTGTGCCTGCCGGGGCCGTGCCCGGCGGCAGTGCCGTCGCGCCTGCCGGGACTTTGATGGTGCCCTCGGGGACCGCGACCGCGCCGGCCGGGATCTCGCCGCGCCTCGGGAGCTGGACCATGCCGTCGCCCAGGTCCACCGCGCCCGGCGGGACGGGGGTGCCCTCCGGGAGCAGGACGGTGCGCGCCGGGACGGCGAACGCGCCCTCCGGCATCGCCGCGCCGTCGGGCAGGTGCAGCGTGCCGTCGGCGAGTTTGTACGCTCCCGGCGGCAGGGCAATGGCGCCCTCGGGCAGCGGCGGGACCTCGATCCTGCCCATGCCCTTGAGACCGGCCATCACGTCACCGAGCTTCGTCAGGCCCGCGCCCGCGCCCTTGAAGACGTACGTCATCGGGTCGACGGCGCGGCTCACCTTGCCCGCGATCGCCAGTGCCCTGGCCGCAGCACCGGCCTTGCCAGCAGTCGCCGCCGCGCCGCCCGCTCCGCCGGTGAAGACGGTCGTCACCACGTTGAACGTGACCGCGCCGGCCGCCCGCCCCGGGTGGGCGTCCCAGTCGTCCCAGGCCAGGAGTGCCTTGCCGGTCTCCTTCAAGGCGGTGCGCGACTCGGCCATCCACGCGGGGAGTTCGTTGTCCGAACGGGACATGTACCACTGGTTCACCATGGGGTTGGAGGCCAGCGCGGCTCCCATCACCAGCTTGCCCAGCCCGTCCCAGGCCTGCCCCGCCGCGTCCCAGCCGTTGAAGCCGGCCAGCGTGCCGAGGCCCACGATCGTGCCCCACACGCCGTCCACGAAGAAGCCCGTCACGAAGTCGGCGGCGTGCTCCCACACCTGCCAGCCCGGCGTGGACTCTTCCACCGCGTCACCCCACGGCAGGCTTTTGGCCTGCTTGAGGGCTTCGGCGTCGTAGCCGTACATGCCCCCCTTGTCGGAGCCGTCGTGCTTCTTCAGCGGGGTGCCGTCGACGAGGGCGACGATCTTGGCGTGGCAAGCCAGCTCTACGTCCTGGAACGCGGCCCACACCTCGGCGACCTTGTTACGGCGTTCCAGGTTCTCGTCGATCAGGTCGCCGTCCTCGCGCCACTCGTCGTCGTCCGCGACCTTGGAGCGGAACGCCCGCGCTTCCGCCCTCAGTTCGTCCAGCTGTTTCGCCAGCGGCTCGGCGTCCTGTGCATATGTGCGCAGCGCCCCCGCGATGACCGACAGGTCGGAACCAATGAGCTGCGCGGTGGACTTGACCGGCTCGGTGACAGCGAAGAGCTGCTCCGCCTCCGGAGCCGCGTAGTACGCGCGCAGCCCGCCGAAGGTCGTGTGGACGTCGCCGGCAGCGGTGGGAATCTTCGTGCTCGCGCCGGAAAGCGACTTCACCCGAAGGTCCAACTCGGCGAAATCGCCGGTGAAGTGCGGGATCTCGTACGGGTCGACCGGGTTGTCTCCGCTCATCGCTGGTTCCCCCCGGTGTCCCGCATCAGCAGGTCCAGACGCACCTGACGGGCAGCGTCCTGCGCTTCCTTGGCCGCGGCCAGATCACCCTCGACGTACTCGCCGGTGGCCTTCGCCGCGCCCAGGACAGCCGCCTGGACACGGTCGGCCATCGCCTTCAGAGCCGCTGACCGCTTCTCCGCGTACTGGGAGAGCGCGGCCGCGACCGGGCCCACGGCCTTCTGGTGCGGCATGAGCGGAGACGGCCCTGGTCCGGGCGCCAACGGACCCACCCGGGTCGGGTAGACCGCCGAGCCCGGCACCGCGGTGCCGGCTGCCTGCGCCGCTGTGGACAGGTCCGCGATCATCGCGGTCAGCAACTTCTCCAGACTTCCGGCACGGGTGCCGGTGAGCTGCAACTGCCCTTGTACGCCTTGTGGTTCGATGTCCCACGCCGTCATGAAAGCCCCCCTGCCAAACCCGGACTGCCACTGCCGCCACGTGCCACGACACCCCGACGGATCGTTTCTCCGGCGGGGTGGGCGTGTACGAGCTGTTTCAGCCGATGCCGTCGACCGCTGCCTTCGCCCGAGCCAGGGTCTGCTGCGCGGTCGCGTCGTTCTTCTCCAGCGTCGTCTTCAGCAGCCGGATGATGTTCCGCACCTCCTCAGAGGTGCTGTACCAGCGCAGTTCCTTGCCGTGGTACTCATCGGCCACGCCGTCGGCGGCGAAGTCCTTCATCGCGTTCTTCACCTGGGCGTCACGCGCCGCAATGACCAGCTCCAGACGTGCGATCACCGCCTGGATGTTGCCCTGCGCCTCGTTCGACGCACCCGTGTCGTACGACCGACGGTCGCTGCCTGCACCCGCCATCACAATCACTCCCCGTAAGTTCCGGACACTGCCGCCACGCCAGTAGGTCAGCTACGACCCGAGAACCGCGCCGCGTCGAAGTTCGCCGCGGACATCTGCGTCCTCGCGTTCTCGTCCTGCTCCTGATCACCGGAGCCGAAGGCCGCGTCCATCCCCGACTGCCCGCCGAGGATCGCCGCCAGCGAGGCGTTCAGATCTGCCGTGATCTCGTCCGCACGGGACTTGAACAGGTCGAAGGCCGCCTTGCCCGACCCGTTGAACCTGCCCTCCAGCGGCGCCGCAGCCTGGATCAGCTGCCGGATCAGCAGCCCTAGGTCCCGGCTCGAGCCGTGCGACTGCGACGCCAGGGTCGACAGGGTCTGCGCGCCCATGTCGAACTTCATCGAACTCCCCCGTTCGTTCAGATGGACGTACGAATACTCATGCCTACCAACTCGGGCGTCACGGAAGCAATCAACATTCATGACACTCCGAGCCGGAGTCGACAATGTCACACCAGGACCGCTCAATACCGGTCCGGCAGAAGGGTTTTGGCGTGATTCCGTCCTCCGTGCGCCCTACACGCCCTTGAGATGGCCGACCAGTCGCTCGAAGTCCCGCCATCCCGACAGGTCGGACGGATCCCCTGGTAGGGAGTAGTACAGGGCAGGCCGTGCCTTCGGTCCGAGCTGCACCGGCGGCACGGACAGCGGCGTACGACGGGCACGGTCGCCAGGTATCCGGCGGACCTCCTCCGCGCCGAGCACGAAGGCCACCGGAACGCCCGGCCCCTCGAAACGGGGTGGCACCGCCAGATCGCGGCGGGCTTTGCGCAGTTGAACAAGCAACGATTGGAGGTTGTGGCGCGTTGCGAGCACCTCGGCCGCCCTCGGAAGGGCGTCCAGCGGAGGCTCCTCGCCGGTCCCGTAGCCGAACGCCAGCGTGACCTCCTCCTCGACGCCCGCCTGGGTGCGGCTGATGCGGACCGTCGCCAGGCCGGGCCGGTCCGGGCGGCCGACGACCATGGCCCAGGTGGGGCGAGGCGACCGCTCGTAGGCGACATCGGTGAGCCGACGCGGTGACCAGGGAACACCGGCGGGCTCCGCGGTGCCCCACCCGGCCGGGGGTTCGCCGGTGAGCTCGCGCCAGATCGATTCCACGGCTCGGCCGAGCACCAGACGCTCGTCCGCCGGGTGGATCGTCCGGAAGGTGAGGGCCAGTTGGCGTTCACCGGTGTCCGCTGTCTCCTTGAAGGCGGCTGCCACCGGGGTACGCGGGTCGTCGGCGCTCCCGTCGGAGGCCAGGACCGCGTCGACCGGCGCGAACATGCCGTTCTGCCAGCGCAGTACCGCTCCGGACCGGCCGTCGTAGTAGCCGTCCCGCTCGTCCTGCACGACCCAGCGCGACGGGTGTCCCGGCAGCGCGTTGCGCACGGCGAGGGAGAGCGTGGTGCCCGCAGGACTGACGATCTGCAGGCCGAGATCCGCGTCCGCCGCGGCCCGGAACGCGTCGGACAGCCAGGCCGTCATGGCGACCACCGGACGGTCCTGGATCACGACGGCGACCTTGTCGGTCAGGACATCGACCGCGGGTTGTGCTGCCGCGGGCGCCGGCACGGCACTTGCCGCACTCGCCCCGTCGCCCTCCACGACCGCGAGCGACCGCGCGAGTTCGGGAGGCCACGCCGAGCCGCCGAGCAGTGAGGTCAGCCGGGCCGCGAAGGTGCCCGCGAGCCGTTCGGCCTCCTGGACGCCGGTGGTGGCGCGGGCCTCCGTCCACCAGTACGGAACGGGCGGCGCCGTGGCTCCCAGCAGCCGCTCTGCCTCCCCGGCGACCTCGATGAGCATCGGCGTCTCCACGGAGACGAGCGGTCGCCCTTCCGGGTCGCAGAGTTGCACCACGGCACCGTCTCCCTGTGCGCCCACCAGTTTGTCGGGGCCTCCGGAAATCAGGCCGGCGAGCATGCTCGAAGGGTCGGGCATGCGATCGGTGAGGGCGATGACGTCCTTGGTCATGTGGTCGTCCGGCTCCTGGTCATGGTGTGGTCGTCCGGTCGGGCGTCGTTCGTGCCCCGCGCGGGGCCGCCCGGTCCGGCGTGGGTCGGGTCGGGCACTGCTCGGTCGGCGTGCCGCGGGCACCTGGCGCCGACCAGGTCAACGGCAGATCACCGTGGCGTGTACACGGTCTGGATCAGGCGGTTCGACTGTCCCCTGCGGATGAACACCCCTCGTCCCGGCGGCTGCTGGGACGCGTACACCCCGGGGAACAGTTGCCCCTCGCTGCGGTCGCCCGCCATCAGGACCGCCGACGCCCCCGATTCGCGCAGGCCCTGCACCAGCGGCTCGTACATCCCACGCGACGCACCCGCGACCCGGCGCGTCAGCACGAAGTGCAGTCCGATGTCGACGGCGGAGGGGATGTACGGCAGGAACGGACCGAGCGGCGACTGGCCGGCCGTGGTGAGCACGTCGTAGTCGTCGACGAGGACGACGATCCGAGGGCCGTCGCCCCAGCTGCCCGGCTGAAGATCCTCCAGGCGGGCGTTCTCGTCGGGCAGTCGCTTCTCCAATTCGGTGGCGATTCCCGCCGAAAGGCCGGCACACAGCTTGGCGTTGTACGCGTAGCCGCCGTTGAACTCCTCGGGGACCGCGCCGCGCAGGCTGCGCCGCGGATCCATGACGGCGAACACCAGCTCGTCCTCACCGTAGCGTTCGACGAGGCCGTCGGCGATCGCCTTCAGCAGGTTCGTCTTGCCGCACTCGCTGTCGCCCATGACCAGCAGATGCTGGTCATGGGCGAAGAGGTCGAGCAGCACCGGCGCAAGCGCGGTCTGGTCCAGGCCGATCGGCACCTTCCGCGGCTCGGCGGCCGGACCGGGCAGCAGGTGCGGCTCAAGGACGTGCGGCAGGACTCGCACGGGCTGGGCGACCTCGCCGCTCCAGGTGGCGCGGATCGTACGGGCGGTGCGCTCAAGGACCGTGCCGAGCTCCGAGACGTCCGGGAGCGAGTCGGTACGGGGCAGCGCGACCTGTGCGAACAGCTTGCCGTCTGTGAGCGCCCGGCCGGGCTCGTCCGGCGAGAGGGTCTCGGCGAGCTTGCGGTCGATGCTGGACTCGCTCGGGTCGTTGAGGCGCAGCTCGACGCGGGTACCGAAGTTCGACTGGGTGGCGATGCGGACGTCGTTCCAGCGGAGCATGCCGGCGACCACATGGATGCCGTAGCCGCCGCCGCGCTTGAGGATGTCCACGACGGCGTCGTCCAGCTCCTCGAAGTCCTCCCGTAGCGCGCCGAATCCGTCGATGACCAGCACGATCTCGGCCGAGGCCAGGTCGGGCAGCCGGCCCGCCGCGTGCAGGGTGCGCAGCTGCTCGACGGAGTCGATGCCGTGCTCGCGGAAGAGGTCCTCGCGCAGCGCGAGCATGTTCCGCACCTCTTCGACGGTGCGTGCCGCGCGCTCGCGGTCGGCGCGGCCGGCCACGCCCCCGACGTGGGGGAGTCCTGCGAGGGCCTGGAGCCCGCCACCGACCAGGTCGAGGCCGTAGACGCCGACCTCCCGCGGTGTATGCGTCAGGGCGAGGGAGAGGACGAGGGTGCGCAGGAGGGTCGTCTTGCCCGACTGCGGGCCGCCGATGACGGCGGCGTGTCCGCCGGCCACGGTGAGGTCGAGGTACCACTGGCCCTGCCACTGCTTGGTCGGGTCGTCGAGCAGTCCGATCGGCACCGTCAGCTGCCCGCGTCGCTTCGACAACTGCGTTCCCCGCCTGCCGACCTTCAGCGGGCCCGCCACGTCGTCCAGGGCGACGGCACCGGGCAGTGGGGGCAGCCAGATCCGGCGCACCGGGTCCCCGGCGTTCTCCAACTGCCCGACCACGACGCCCAGCTCGGTCGGGCCGGTCTCCCGACGCCGCACCGTCTGCTCCTGCGGGCCCGAGTCGTCGGGCGAGCCGAGCGTGTTGTACGCCTCGTACTCCAGTGCGAGGGGACCCCTCTCCTCCTGCTCGACACGACGCACGGGACCGCGGTAGGCGCCGGAGACGTAGCTCGCCTTGAAGCGCTCGTAATGGCTCGTGTCGACCTTGAGGTAGCCGAAGCCCGGCAGCGGTGGCAGGTGGAAGGCGTCCACGGTGTCGAGGACCGTGCGGGACTCGTCGGCGGAGAACGTACGCAGGCCGAGCCGGTAGGAGAGATAGGTGTCCAGACCCTTGAGCCTGCCGCCCTCGATGCGCTGACTGGACAACAGAAGATGCACACCGATGGAGCGGCCGATCCTGCCGATGGACAGAAACAGGTCGATGAAGTCCGGCTTGGCGGTGAGGAGTTCGCCGAATTCGTCGATGACGACGAACAGGTGCGGCAGCGGCTCCAGATCGGTCCGCTTCCCGGCACGCAGCGCCGCGTAGTCCCCGATGTCCGCGATGTTGCCCGCGTCCTTGAGGACCTGCTGGCGGCGCTTGACCTCACCGGCGAGAGAGGCATGGACACGTTCCACGAGTCCCGCCTGGTTCTCCAGGTTGGTGATGACACCCGCCACATGGGGCAGGTCCGCGAACGGCGCGAAGGTCGCGCCGCCCTTGTAGTCGACCAGGACGAGCGCCAGGTCCTCCGGCGGATGAGTGCAAACCAGAGCGAGGACCAGGGTGCGCAGCAGCTCCGACTTCCCGGAACCGGTGGCGCCGACGCACAGACCGTGCGGGCCCATCCCGAGCTCTGACGACTCCTTCAGATCCAGGAGCACCGGTTCACGGGAGTCGCTGATGCCGATGGGCACGCGCAGGAAGGCACGTTCACCGCGCGGTGCCCACAGCCGCGACAGATCGAGTCGCGCCACATCCTCGATACCGAGCAGATCCGCGAAATCGACCGGCCCGGCGAGCGGGGCGTCGGTGAGGGACTCCGCCGAGAGCCGCAGCGGCGCCAGCATCCGGGCCAGGCCCTCCGCGAACGCGATGCCCACCTCGTCCACGGTGCCGTGCGCGCTGATCGTCTCCTCTTCACGCAGGTCTTCCGTCACCACCCGGTCGCCGTCGACGGTGATCCGAACGCCGACGTGGCCCGGCTCCTGGACCCTCTCCTCGAGCAGGTGCAGGACGGTGACGCCCATCTCGCTCAGGCCGACCGCGTCATCGGGGCGCGGCAGGTCGACGGCGTCCTCGCCGTGTCCGTCACTGACGACGAGCAGCCTGGACGTCATGGTCAGGGCGTCCTTGCCGGACAGGCCGCGCCGCACCTCGGCGGCGTAGGAGGCGCGACGGCGCAGCTCGGGACCGATCTGCCGGGCGAGCTGGGAAACGGACGGGGCGATACGCCGGGCAGCGACCGGGCCGTCGAACTGATCGGCGTCGAGCAGATGCGGCATCCACTTCGCCCACTCCCAGTCACCCCGCCGGTCACCGGGTACGGCGAGCGCGATGCCCACGTCGTCGGGCGCGTGCAGGGCGGCGGCCTGGACGATCAGGGCACGTGCGACGCGCAGGCAGTCCTCGCGGGGGCCGACGACGCTGATGTTGCCGACGCGGTCCAGGGGGACGGTGAGCGGAAGCTCGGTGCCGGTGCGGAAGCGTGAGGTGAGCGCCGACGCCTCGTTGAGCATGAAGCGGTCGGGCGGCGTGAGAACGGACGAGCCCTGCTCCGCGACCTTGAGATCACGTACGGTCATCTCGCCGGTGCCGACACGCAGCCGCAGGAAGTCGCCGTCGCCGCGCCGGCGCTCCCACAGACGGGCCGGGTCGCGGACGATGTCGTACAGGGCGAGCGGCGGCGGATCGAGGATGCCGGCCCGCTCACGGCGCTCACGCTCCTCGGCGGAAAGCTCCTCGCGCAGTTCCTCCAGATAGGCCAGGTACGCCTCGCGCTGGGTGCGGCGGGTGCGCTGCGCCTTGCCTCGCTGAGAGAAGACCAGCACGATCGAGCCGACGATGGTGACGAGGAGGATGATCGCACCCAGCGCGGCGAACTGGCTGTTGCGTACGACCGTCATCATCACCACGGAAGACATGACACCGGCGACCGGCAGCAGCGACATCGCGATGTTGCCCGCCTTCCCCTCGGGGAGGTTCGGCGGGGCCTCGATGATGCGCGGGGCGGAAGCGGCCGGGGGCCTCGTGTTCCGGGCCGGGCGGTGTATCAGTCGGGTGCTCATCGTCGTCGTCCGTCGTCGTTCACGGTCGGGCTCGGCAGGGGAACCATGGGGCTCGGCATGGGATCAGTGACGTTTCTGCGACAGCTGGAACACGTCGGCCGACAGACGGGCGGCGGCCTGCCGGGTCGAACGGGCCAGCAGAGCCGTGTGGATCGCACCGCCTGCCGCCAGATGCCGGTCGTAGGGCAGGACATGCACGCCGACTCCCGTCGCTTCGAGCCGCGCGACCGCCTTGTCCAGGTCCAGTCCCCGGTGCGGCACCAGTTCCGTGAGCACGACGACCGTGCCGGCGATCATGTGCCGGGGCAGCCCCTGCATCCACTGGAGCACCGCGATCGTGCTGGTGATGCCCTCCAGCGTGGCGGGTGCGGTCAGGACCCGGGCCTGGGCGGCGGAGAGCGCGACGCGGGCGACCTCGGCGGGCAGAGTCTCGCAGTCGACGACCGTCACACCGAAATAGCGGCGCAATGACACCATGACCCGCCCGTACGCCCGGGTGTCGAGCATCGCGCCGATCTGGCCCTGGCTGCCGGGCAGCAGCCAGGCATTGCCCGGAAGCTGGACGAGATATCCGGTGACGTCGAGCAGGGACATCTGCGGCTCGACGATGTCCGCCACGTCGCCGATCGTCCAGCGCAGCGACTGTGCGCCGAGCCGCAGCGGCAGAGAGCCGAGCGCCGGATCCGCCTCGACCAGGAGGACGGGGTCCTGCCGATAGTGGGAGTACGTGGTGCCGAGCAGCGCCGCGACGGTCGACTTGCCGGCGCCGCCGCGTATGGAGGTGACTGCGATCTGGCGACCGGTAGTCACGGGCTGCTGGAGCACCTCTGCGGTACGGGTGCTCTCGGCGACCTCACGCGCGGCCGACGACACGACGATGCGCCCCACGGCGCGGGCGGCGCGGGCGGCGAAGGACTCGCCGCGGCGGGGCCCGCGACGTGCTGCGGCGACGTCCGCGCTGACGACGGGCCGTGAGTCGGGGGCGCGCCGGGGCCCGGCGGCGAGGCCGGCGGCCTGGGGAGGAGTGGGACGGGGAGGGGGCTGCACCTGAGGGTGGTGCGCCGGGCTGCCTTGCGCGGGGGTCGGGTGCGGCTGCGCCTGCGGTGCCTGAGCCCCAGGGACCGGGGCCGGGGCTTGGTGGGTCTGCGGCTGCGGCTGCGGCTGCGGCTGCGGGTGAGGCTGAGGCTGCTGGGCTGCTTGTGTCTGCGATCCGCCGCCGCCCCGGCGGGGCTGGGAACTGCCCTGCGACGAGGCCGTATCCGGAGTCCTGTCGCCCCCTCTCAGGTCACGCAGCAGATCGCGCTGCCAGTTGTCTCCGTTCGGCATGCCCGCCGTCTCCTCCGCCCTGCTGCCCCGCCCCCGGAGCGCCTTCGCGTTGACTCAGAACTTGTTGAGCAGCTGTCCGTACGCGCCGAACACTCCCACGGCGAGCGGGAAGAGCCCCACCACTCCGATCGATTCGACCAGATCGGCCGTCCGCCGCAGCCGGACCCGAACATGCTCGGGAGGCTGGACCGCCAGGACGAGCAGCGGCAGCACGGCGGCGGCGCACAGCACGGCGAGCGGACCGGCACCCCCGGCGTGATTCATCCACAGCACGACGAGGCGTACGACGAGTGCCGCCGCAGCGATGAAGAGGACCACTACCTCCGCGACCAGCGGGAAGGCCCGTGCGCGGGACAACAGCACCACGGCGACGAGCGAGGGCAGCACCACCGTCCACACGGTCGGTCTCCCGGCCAGGGTGAGCAGCCACCCTGCGGCGGCTGCGGACATCGCGGCGACCATTGTCGCGATGGCGAGCCCGCGGTGTGTGGCCGCGAGCGCATTGGCCACCGTGTGGCGGCTGACGGAAATGCCACCCGAGCGGCGGTCGTCGAGGGCGGCGAGTCCCGACGTCATCAGGGCGATCCGCGGCAGCAGGCCGAGCAGCACCACGGAGAAGAGAGCCATGACCGCTCCCAGCCGGGCCGGCTCGTCCTGGACTGCGGCAACGGCTTCCCACACGACCGTGACGACGCCGGTGGCCAGGGCTCCGATGACTCCTCCGCGGCCGAGCGGCGAGAAATGACCGAGGAGGAGCAGCGTCAGAACCAGCGACGTCGCGACGACGGCGAGCCTCGCGGTGGTGGGCCAGCCGTATGCGTCGGCGGCGGTCCACGCGGCGAGAACGCCGAGCCCGCCGGAGGTCAAGAGGAGGGCGGTCGCCAGACCGCGGTTGCCCCCACCGATCCTGGCGACGATCGCTCCCGCGGTTGCGAGGACGAGTGTGACGGCCCCGAGCGCGCCCGCCAGGGAGCCGAGCCCGACCTCACGGCGGGCGAGCAGCGCGGCAATCACCGCGAACATGACAGTGGCCACCCCTGCGGCCGCACGGCGGGTGCTGGGCCGCCAGCGCCAGGTCTGCAGGTCGAGGTCGTCGGCGACCAGGTCGATGACGTCGTGCACCACAGGGGCAGGCGGGGCGGAGTGTGTCCTGACCAATTGAAGGACTGCGCCGTCGGATATCCCGGCCGAGGCCAGCGTGCTCTCGTGCGACAACGCCGAGCCGTCGGCGGTGAGCAACTGCCGTGTCATGGGACGCGACGCGGCCCGGTCGTCCAGCAACTGGAGGATATCGGGTAGCAGTTGACCGATGGGAGTGTCGGAGGGCAGGACGATGTCGGCGCGGCGTCGCTCGCCGACCAGTGTCACCCTGCTCAGTTGCGCCCGGGAAGCCGTTGCTGTACTCACCACTTGCGGGAACCTATCACCGCGCCGCAGTGAACTCCCGGGTGCTTTGCGTCGATCCGTATGGTCACCGAATCCCCCGATTCTCTTCCGGTGAATCTCTCCGCCACTGCGAACTCTTCGCGCATGAGCGGCGTTGTCGTCAACTCTTTCCGGCGCCCGCCGACTTCTCCGGCTCCGGGGACTGCACCGGCTGCTGGTACCGCTGCTCCTGGCGTTTCTGCTCGGCCTTCTGCCTCTCCAACGTGTGCTGGAGGAAGGACCACCCGATGCACCCGGCGCACAGGACCGCCGCTATCGCGATACCTGCGAACAGCTTCCCGAGCCTCTCGTCCGCACTGAGGCGCGTCCGCTGTGCTCCGAAAAGCAGAGCGTCCCGCAATCTGCGCCGGCGTACCGCCACCGACTCCAGAAGCTGGCTGTCGTAATCCCGTGACATTCTCGCTCCGTCGCCTCAGCCGTCCGTCACATCCGCCGCGCGGGAGCACGTCGTGCCGTCGCGGTCGACGACCGTCCGCGGCAGTCCTGATCGAGGCACGCGAAACCCCTCGCCATGGCCTTTGCAACATAGAGCATGGCCGCGACGCGGACGCACTCGGACCGCCGCCGGACGCGCCTACGAGTTGTACGTCCCCTGCGCCCGCTCCAGGCCGTCGATCACCAGGCACTCCACCGCGTCGGCCGCACGGTCCACGAAGTAGTCGAGTTCCTTGCGCTCCGCCGAGGAGAAGTCCTTCAGGACGAAGTCCGCCACCTGCATCCGCCCCGGCGGCCGGCCGATGCCGAAGCGCACCCGGTGGTAGTCCGGGCCCATCGCCTTGGTCATGGACTTCAGACCGTTGTGCCCGTTGTCCCCGCCGCCCAGCTTCAGCCGCAGCGTGCCGAAGTCGATGTCCAGCTCGTCGTGGACGGCGACGATGTTCGCCGTCGGCACCTTGTAGAAGTCCCGCAGCCCCGTCACCGGGCCGCCGGACAGATTCATGTACGACATCGGCTTGGCCAGGATCACCCGCCGGTTGGACGGCCCTGGAGCCCCGATCCGGCCCTCCAGCACCTGCGCCTGAGCCTTCTGGGCGCGCTTGAACGAGCCGCCGATGCGCTCCGCCAGCAGGTCCGCGACCATGAAGCCGACGTTGTGGCGGTTGGCCGCGTACCCGGGCCCGGGATTGCCGAGACCGACGATCAGCCAGGGCGCGTTCGTGTCGGACATCTGTGCTGCGTCTCCTCGTAGAGATGGCCGTGAACAGGGGAACGGGGTGGCGGGCCGCAGCCCGCCACCCCGTCAGCAGTCGTCAAGCTCCGGAAGAGCTTACGGCTCAGGCCTCGGCAGCCTCTTCGCCCGCGCCCTCGGCGCCCTCGGCGGCCGGCTCCTCGGCCTGCGCGGCCAGGACCTGCAGGACGACGGTGTCGTCCTCGACCGTCAGCGTGGTGCCCTTGGGCAGGGTGATGTCCTTGGCCAGGACGGAGTCACCGGCGGACAGGCCCTCGATGGAGACCGAGACGGACTCGGGGATGTGGGTGGCCTCGGCCTCGACCGGCAGGGCGTTCAGCACGTGCTCGACCAGGAAGGCACCCGGCGCCAGGTCACCCTCGGTGTGAACCGGGATGTCGACGCTGACCTTCTCGCCGCGCTTCACGAGCAGCAGGTCGACGTGCTCCAGGAAGCCCTTCAGCGGGTCGCGCTGCACGGCCTTCGGGATGGCCAGCTCGCTCGTGCCACCGAGGTCCAGGGAGATCAGGACGTTCGGGGTGCGCAGGGCGAGCAGCAGCTCGTGGCCCGGCAGCGTGACGTGGACCGGGTCGGTGCCGTGACCGTAGAGGACGCCGGGGACCTTGTTGTCGCGGCGGATACGGCGGGCAGCGCCCTTGCCGAACTCGGAACGGCGCTCGGCGGTGAGCTTCACCTCGGACATGTGCACTCCTCGTATTGAGCAGAAATCTGGTGGCGGTCACCCGGCCACGACAGGCCTGCTACGAAGAGCGCGTCGATAACGGACCGCCGCACGAAAGTGCGGCCTCCCTCGCCGAGCAACTTCAGCAGTCTACCCAGCTCGCTCCCTCAGGCCCAAAGTGGATCACTCCGGCATGCGCAAGGGCCGCCCCGCGCAATGCGGGGCGGCCCTTGCGGAACGTTACGCCTGGCCGTTACGACCGGCCGTCGCGTCCGTCCGTCACGCCTGCTCCTCGAAGAGGCTCGTCACGGAGCCGTCCTCGAAGACCTCGCGCACGGCACGGGCGATCGTCGGCGCGATCGACAGCACCTTGATCTTGTCGAGCTCCAGCTCGCCGGGGGTCGGCAGCGTGTTCGTCAGGACGAACTCGCTCACCTTCGAGTTCTTCAGGCGGTCCGCCGCCGGCCCGGACAGGATGCCGTGCGTCGCCGTCACGATCACGTCCTCCGCACCGTGCGCGAAGAGCGCGTCCGCCGCGGCGCAGATCGTGCCACCCGTGTCGATCATGTCGTCCACCAGCACGCAGACGCGGCCCTCGACCTCACCGACGACCTCGTGGACGGTCACCTGGTTGGCGACGTCCTTGTCGCGGCGCTTGTGGACGATCGCCAGCGGCGCGTCCAGCCGGTCGCACCAGCGGTCGGCCACGCGCACCCGGCCGGCGTCCGGGGAGACGATCGTCAGCTTGTTGCGGTCGACCTTGGCGCCCACGTAGTCGGCGAGCACCGGCAGCGCCGACAGGTGGTCCACGGGGCCGTCGAAGAAGCCCTGGATCTGGTCCGTGTGGAGGTCCACCGTGAGGATGCGGTGGGCACCCGCGCACTTCAGCATGTCCGCGATCAGACGGGCCGAGATCGGCTCACGGCCGCGGTGCTTCTTGTCCTGACGGGCGTAGCCGTAGGACGGGATGATCACGGTGATGCTCCGGGCGGAAGCCCGCTTCAGAGCGTCGATCATGATCAACTGCTCCATGATCCACTTGTTGATGGGCGCCGTGTGGCTCTGGATCAGGAAGCAGTCCGCACCACGGGCGGACTCCTGGAAGCGGACGTAGATCTCGCCGTTGGCGAAGTCGAATGCCTTCGTCGGGACGAGGCCCACACCCAACTGGTGTGCAACCTCCTCGGCCAGCTCGGGGTGGGCGCGGCCGGAGAAGAGCATCAGCTTCTTCTCGCCGGTCGTCTTGATCCCGGTCACAGCACTGTCTCCTCAGACGTGTTCTCTGGTCGCGGAAGTCAGGGCACCAGGGTCCTGGACGCGAGCCAGCCGAATTTTGTGTGCACGTATCACGGTACGCCGAGTTCGACGCAGCCGTTTTCGGTCAGTTCTCCTCGGCGACCTGTTCCGTTGCCGCCGCGGCAGCCTGGGCGGCCGCGCTTCCGGGGCGCTTGCGAGCCACCCAACCCTCGATATTCCGCTGCTGGCCGCGGGCGACGGCCAGCGAACCCGCCGGCACATCCTTCGTGATCACGGAGCCGGCGGCGGTGTAGGCACCGTCCCCCACCGTGACAGGAGCCACAAACATGTTGTCCGAGCCCGTCTTGCAGTGCGACCCGATCGTCGTGTGGTGCTTCGCCTCCCCGTCGTAGTTCACGAAGACGCTCGCGGCGCCGATGTTCGTGTACTCGCCGATCGTCGCGTCGCCCACGTACGACAGGTGCGGCACCTTCGTGCCTTCACCGATCGACGAGTTCTTCATCTCGACGAACGTGCCCGCCTTGGCCTTCAGGCCAAGACGCGTACCGGGCCGCAGATAGGCGAACGGGCCCACCGAGGCGCCCTCGCCCACCGTGGCCGAATCCGCCACCGTGTTGTCCACCCGGGCGCCCGCACGCACGGTCGTGTTCGTCAGGCGCGAGTTCGGACCGACCTCCGCGCCCTCCGCGATGTGCGTGGTGCCGAGCAGCTGCGTACCGGGGTGCACCACCGAGTCCGGCTCGAACGTCACCGTCACGTCGACGATCACCGAAGCCGGGTCCACGACCGTGACGCCGGCCATCATGGCCTGCTCCAGCAGCCGCTCGTTCATCAGCCTGCGGGCCTCCGCCAGCTGCACCCGGTTGTTGATGCCCAGGATCTCGCGGTGGTCGCCGGCCAGGGACGCGCCGACCCGGTGACCCGCCTCGCGCAGGATTCCCAGCACGTCGGTCAGGTACTCCTCGCCCTGGCTGTTGTCCGTCCGCACCTTCGTCAGGGCGTCGGCGAGGAGCTGCCCGTCGAACGCGAACACACCGGAGTTGATCTCACGGATCGCGCGCTGTTCGTCGGTGGCGTCCTTGTGCTCGACGATCGCGGTCACGGCTCCGGTGGCGGCGTCCCGCACGATGCGCCCGTAGCCGGTGGAGTCCGGCACCTCGGCGGTCAGCACGGTCACCGCGTTGCCGTCGGCCGAGTGCGTCGCTGCCAGCGCGGAGAGCGTGGCGCCGGAGAGCAGAGGGGTGTCGCCGCACACGACGACGACGGTTCCTCCCCCGGATCCTTCGGTCTGGCGGGACCCCCAGGCGTCGCCGAGCTCCTCGAGCCCCATCCGCACGGCGTGCCCGGTGCCGTTCTGCTCGGCCTGGAAGGCGGTCCGCGTGCCTGCGTAGTGCTCCCCGAGGTGCGCCTCGACCTGCTCCCGTGCGTGCCCGACGACCACCACGAGCTGCTCGGGGTCGAGCTCACGTGCCGCGGACACGACGTGTCCGACGAGCGAACGTCCGGCGATTTCGTGCAGGACCTTGGGAGTCTTCGACTTCATGCGGGTGCCCTCACCCGCTGCGAGGACGACGACGGCTGCCGGGCGATTGGCGCTCACGGGTATGCCCTTCGGCTTCGGGTGGTGGGACATCCGAAGGATACCGGGGGGTTTCGGGCCGGAAACGAGCGCGGGTCCCGACCGGTAGGCCAGGACCCGAAGGCGAACAGCTCCCCCGCCAGGATTCGAACCCGGACATAAGGCACCAAAAGCCTCAGTGCTGCCAATTACACCACAGGGGACCAAAGGCGACTAAACCGGACAGATGGCAAGGCGCCTGTTTGGGCACCCAACACTATGCCGTACCAAGTGCCCTCCGTGCGACGGTAAAGGTCGGCGCTCCGGGTGGCGTGGGCGCGTATCCGCTCGCGAGTGACGGTGATCGTCGTCCGGCGCACGGACGTCCCGGTCGAAACTCTGGTCGATTCACCAGTTCGAGCGGGTCGGGAGCATTCCTCCCCGGAACGAGCTCGCTGGATGCTGTCGTGCTCCCGTGAAAATGACTCGCACCCGCCCGTAGGCTGGAACACATGACCACAACGGGGGCACAGCAGGAGGCCTCGGGTTCTACCGCCCGGGGTCCGCTGTGGTGGAGACGGCGGCGCAGTGCCGTGCTGGACGTGGGACTTGCCGTCGCCTCCGCCGTCGAGTGTGCGCTACAAGGTGTCGGGTTCGCGGATCAGGCCGCGCTGCCCGTGCCGTTGGGCGTGCTGTTCGGGCTGGCGGTCGGGTCCGTGCTGGTGCTGAGACGTCGGTGGCCGATCGCCGTCGTCCTGGTGTCCATCGCGACCACGCCGGCCGAGATGGGCTTTCTGATGGGGCTCGTCGGGCTGTACACGCTCGCCGCCTCCGACGTGCCGCGGCGGATCACGGCGACGCTGGCGGGGATGGCCCTGTCCGCGACGTTCATCGTGACGTTCGTGCGCGTGCGGCAGGACGTGGAGGCGGGGGACTACAGCGCACCGTACGTACCGTTGATGGCCGTCTTCATGTCTCTCGGGCTGACGGCCCCTCCGGTGCTGCTCGGCCTCTACATAGGGGCCCGTCGGCGGCTCATGGAGAGTCTGCGGGAGCGGGCGGACAGCCTGGAGCAGGAGCTGTCGCTGCTGGCCGACCGGGCGGAGCAGCGGGCGCAGTGGGCGCGTCAGGAGGAGCGGACCCGTATCGCGCGCGAGATGCACGACGTGGTGGCCCATCGGGTGAGTCTGATGGTGGTGCATGCGGCGGCGTTGCAGGCGGTGGCGTTGAAGGACCCGCAGAAGGCCGTCAAGAACGCGGCGCTGGTGGGGGACATGGGCCGCCAGGCGCTGACGGAGCTGCGGGAGATGCTCGGGGTGCTGCGTTCGGGCGAGAGCCGGGTGAGGGCGCAGGCGGACGTGCCGCCGCTGGCCGCGGTGGGCGCGGCGGCTGCGGCCGCCGCTGCCGCCGCCGCGGAGGACGGGCCGTGCATCGAGGACATCGAGGTGCTCGTGGGCCAGTCGCGGCAGGCGGGCATGGTGGTGGAGCTCGCCGTGCAGGGGGACGTGCGGGTGTATCCGCCCGAGGTGGAGCAGACGGCGTACCGGGTGATCCAGGAGGCGCTGACCAACGTCCACAAGCACGCCGCGGGCGCCAAGGTGATGGTGCGCCTGGCCCATCGCGACGAGGAGGTCGCGATGCAGGTGGAGAACGGCGCCCCGGACGCGGCGGGTGGCGCGGCGGACGCCGGGCTGCCGAGCGGCGGCAACGGTCTGGTGGGTATGCGGGAGCGGGTCACCGCGCTGGGCGGGGTCTTCGTGTCGGGGCCGACGGACGCGGGGGGCTTCCGGGTGTCGGCGGTACTGCCCGACCGGGCTGAGGTCAGCCTGCGGTGAGCGACTCCCCCCGGCCACGGCCGGGGGAGTCAGCCGCGAGTGACTGTGGCCCCCGGGCCTCGGCGGCGCGACATGTGTCCGGGCCGCCTGGCGCGGGTCGTCAGTCCCTGGTGCCGGTGAGTCCAAGGTGGCGGCTCAGCCCGGGGTGAGCCGGGTCGGCTGGACGCCGGTGACGAGGGTGGTCAGGGCCTGGTCGATGTCGGCGCCGAGATACCAGTCGCCGGTGTGGTCGATGCTGTAGACCCGGCCTTCCATGTCCATGGCGAGCACAGCCTGTTGGTCGCCCTCCATACCGAGCGGTGAGATCTCGGTGTCGAGTGCCCGGCCGAGGTCGGCCAGGGTGCGTGCCAGATGGAGGCCTTCGAGCGGGTCGAAACGCAGTGGCGCGGGCGCGTGCTGCCGTCCCGGCCCGGGCGCGACGACGGTGAGCCCGCCGAACTCCGCCCATGCCTCCACGGCGGCAGGGAAGACCGTGTGCTGATGGCCGGCCGGCGAGACGTGTGCGCGCAGGGTGTCCGCCCAGTGCTCGGCCTGTTTGATGTCCCAGCGGCCTGGTTGCCAGCCCGCATCGCGCAGCGCGGCGTCGACGGCGACGGGGAAGCGGGTGGTGCTGAGGTGGTCGGGCATCGGTCGCGGGTCAGCCGTTCTCGGGTGCGGTCGGGGCGACGGGGCGTACGCCGAAGTGGTCGAGCATCGCGGTGCACGACCGGCAGGGCGGGGCGTAGCTGCCGTGCAGGGGGTCGCCGTCCTCGCGGATGCGGCGTGCGGTGAGCTTGGCGTGCTTGAGCGCGCGCCGGGCCTCGCCATGGGTGAGTGGCTTGCGCTGGGCGCGCTTGGAGCGCTGGGTCTCCGCGGCGTTCAGATGGCGGGACAGCAGGATCGCCTCCGGGCAGCGTCCGGTGAAGCGTTCGCGCTGGCCGCTCGTGAGGGTGTCGAGGAAATCCTGTACGAGTGGGTGGAGGACCGGCGGCTGGTCGCCCTTGCCCGCCGTGCAAGTGAGGGTCTCTCCGCGTACGGAGAGTGCGGCCGCCACTGCGGGCAGGATTCCGTCACGGCGGTGCCGCAGTCCGGGCGCCCGCCCGGACCCGTCGGCGCTCCACCTGAGGCGTGGATCACCTGATGTGCTTGGTTGCGCTGTGTGCATGGTGTTGCCGTCCCTCCCGTGCACTCCCCCGTGGTGCGGTAGACAGCCTGCCAAATGGGGTGGCTGGTAAGGAAGCTGGGTAGCTGAAACGTGTCGCCGTGGTGTCGTCGCATGGCCTTTGGGTCACTCGAAAGTGACTCTTCGTTACGGAACCGGAGGCCCGGCAGTCACTATTGCCGCACCGCTTAGGCTGTGCTGAACCAGCCAGAAGCCAGCAGGGGGCAGAACGCCATGACGACAGGTCGGCAAGGCCTGGGGGCAGCTACGGGCCCCGGGGCCGGTGCGGGTACCGCGCCACCGAATGCGGCCTACGCCGGGCAGGTCGTGCACTTCCCGGACCCGGTCCGTGCCTCCCGTCACCCCAGAGGGGTGCGGGTCGACGACGGGGGATACCCGGATTTCTCGCCGTACGCCCGCGCGGCGGCGGAGATCGCAGAGCCTCCTGAGGGTTTCGGCGTGGACGAGTTGCGCCTCACGGACTTCGTCTCCGCGAACGCCGCTCTGGCCGCGCAAGGGCACCCCCTGTGGGACACCGTCCCGGCGGTCGCGACGCCCCACGGCTGGACGTGGCACCACGTACCCAACTCGCGGCGGCTGGAGCTCGTGCCCGTCGAGGTGAAGGCGCTGCTGCGCCATCACGGCGGTCTTACGACGGCGACCGTGGACCACTCCAAGCGGGGCACGCGCCCGCTCCAGGAGACGCGGCCCGCCCACTTCGGCCTGCCGAAGGGCGCCGTGTCGGTGAGCGAGCAGCAGTTGCGGCACGTCGAGGAGGATCTCGGTTACCGTCTGCCCGGCGCGTACCGCTCCTTCCTCAAGGCGGCGGGCGGTTCGGCGCCGGTCGGCGCGGCGCTCGACGCGGAGCTGGGACTGCTGGTGGACCAGCCGTTCTTCACGGTGCGCGAAGAGGCCGCGGTCAACGACCTGGTGTACGTCAACAAGTGCCTGCGGGACCATCTGACCAAGGACTATCTGGGCGTCGCGTTCGTCCAGGGCGGGATCCTCGCGCTGAAGGTGCGGGGCACGGACATCGGTTCGGTGTGGTTCTGCGCGTACGACGACGCCCGCGACCAGGACGGGTGGAATGTGCAGGAGCGCGTGGAGAGGCTGCTGCTGCCCTGCGGCGATGACTTCGACGCGTTCCTGCAGCGGATCGCGGGCAATCCGCCGGAGCTGGAGACCGTGGCGAATCTGATGGTGGACGGCGGCTTCGCGCGCGCCGTTCCCGTTTCGGGCGAGGGGTGATCGACCGGTGGTGACTTTCGCGCAGGCGCAGGAGCGCGCCGAGGAGTGGGTCAACGGCGACGTGCCCGCGTACCAGCACCGTGAGGTGCGGGTCCGCGAGTTCGACCTCGGATTCGTCGTGTGGGCGGAGGACCGCGAGCAGGGGGCCCGTTCCGACGGCGGCCGCCAGCGGCTGGTGATCGCCAGGGACAGCGGTGAGGCGACGCTGTGGCCGGGGCTGCCGGTCGGTGAGGTGATCCGCCGGTACGAGGAGGAGTACGGGGGTGCCCAGGACGCCTCGCAGGCTCCGGCGCCGGAAGCGCCGCAGCGGATAGATCTGAACCAGACGTCGTTCCTGTTGAGTCCGCCCGAGTGGCTCCAGGACGCGGCGGACAGGATGGGTATCCCCGACCGGCGTTCGTCGTCGGACTCCTCGGCTCCGGCGGCTTCCGCTGCCCCCGCCTCCGGTGTGGACGCGTCGTCGGCCCCCGTTGCCGGGACGCCCGACGGCCGGGATTCCATCGGAGGCAACGCGTCGCAGGCGACGGGCAGTTCGGCTGCCTCGTCGCTGTCCTCGTCGCCCTCGTCCGCCTCCTCGTCCTCTTCTTCCTCCGCTGCTTCCGCGTCGTCCTCGGCGGGATCCGGCTGGCCGGAGGCCGGTTCGTCGCCGGGCGCGGACGCCTCGCGGGGCGGATCCGCGTGGCCGAGTGCCGGGGCGGCCGACTACGAGCCGACGGCGTCCGACGGGGTGCCTGCCACGCCGTCCGGCGGCACCGGCTGGACGGACACCAGCTCCGAGGGTCCTGACGACGCGTCGGTGCCGTTGCCGGCCACCGTTTTCGCGCCGCCGGTGTCGCTGGACGACAGCAGCCCACCGCCGCCTGTCGCGGCCGACGCCCCCACGGCGCTGATGTCGGGCGGGAGTCAGCTGCCGAGGACCGCGATCGTGCCG
This sequence comes from Streptomyces sp. WAC00040, assembly GCF_056835925.1. Classification (NCBI taxonomy): domain Bacteria; kingdom Bacillati; phylum Actinomycetota; class Actinomycetes; order Kitasatosporales; family Streptomycetaceae; genus Streptomyces; species Streptomyces sp. WAC00040. Next base: position 989,890 of record NZ_JAKQZE010000001.1, on the reverse strand, counting down.
GGACTGGGCGCGCAGCCGCAGTCGGGGCCGCCGCAGCCGTCGCAGCAGACGCCGCCGCCCGCTCCGGGCGCCGGTGCCGCCGACATCGCGGACGCGGCGACGAGCAAGGCCGTCCTGCCGCCGCGCGGTGCGCGTGGTGGTACGGGCTCGACGACCCCGCCACCGCCCGGTGCTCCCGGCACGCCCGGCGCCCGGCCGGCCGCCGGCGCGACGCCGCCGCCGTCGGGTCCGGGCGCGCCCGGCGCCCCGGCGGGCGGCTACCTGCCGACCCAACTCGTCTCGCAGCTCGGCCCCGAGGGCCCGCAGCCTCCCGGTCCGCCTGCGCCTCCTGGTTCGACGCCGCCGCCCACGGGCGGGGTGCATCAGGCCGCGACGATGCTGGCCGGTCCCGCGCAGATGGGTCCGGGGGCTCCGCAGCCTCCGGGTCCGCCCGGTGCGCCGAGGCCGCCGGGTTCCACGCCGCCGCCTCCCGGTCCGCCCGCGCCTCCCGCGCCTCCTGGTTCGACGCCGCCGCCCACGGGCGGGGTGCATCACGCGGCGACGATGCTGGCCGATCCGAGTCAGATGGGTCCGGGGGTTCCGCAGCCTCCCGGTCCGCCTGCGCCTCCTGGTTCGACGCCGCCACCCGGCGGTGGGGTGCATCAGGCCGCGACGATGCTGGCCGGTCCCGCGCAGATGGGTCCGGGGGCTCCGCAGCCCCCAGGTCCGCCCGGCCCTCCCGGCGCCCCCGGCCCGGTGCCGAACGCGCCGCAGCCTCCGATGGCCGGCGGTCGTCCGCCGTACGGCTACCCCCAGCAGCCCACCGGTGTGCCGACGGTCGGCCCGGGCTACCAGGCCGTCCTGCGCTACCGCGCCCCCGACGGGTCGGAGGCCCAGCTGATCCGCCGCTCCGCGCCGGGCACCCCGCACCCGGAGTGGCAGATCCTGCACGAGCTGCGCGCGATGAACGTGCCGCCCCAGCAGGTGCTGGAACTGCACACGGAGCTGGAGTCGTGCGAGCTGCCGGGTGCGTACTGCGCGCGGATGATCCGCGAGACATGGCCGCAGGCACGGATCACGTCGATCGCCCCGTACGGCAGGGACCACGCCTCGCGTCAGCAGGGGATGCGGCAACTGCTCGCCCACCAGGGTGAGTTGCACCAGGTCGCGGACGGGCCCGCCCGTCCCGCGCCGGTGCGCGCCCCGCTGCCGCAGGTGCCGCCGGCGCCGCCGATCCCGCCGGAGGGTGTGGCACAGGAGCTGGCGGGTGCGTTCGGGCCGCAGGGGCTGTGCCGGTTCGACCAGCGGGCCGTGTCGCGTCAGGGAGTGCCGGAGATCGTGGCGGCGACCCTGGTGTGGGCGGGCCTGCCGGGCGACTTCAACCCGTTCTTCTGGGCGCAGCCGGCCCAGCCGGTGGTACCGACGCTGGCGGAGCTCGCCGCGCAGCGCCAGGTGCAGCCGGCGTCCGACGCCGGTTCGTACCTGGTGATCGGCAGCGACTTCGGCCGGGCGATCTGCGTCCAGTACGGCACGGCCCACATCGTGGCGGTGCCGGTGGAGTCCGGCCCCGGCGGCCAGCCGGTGGCCCCGCAGTTCGTGAACACGGGCCTGCCCGAGTTCGTGCGCTGCCTGGCGCTGCTCGGCCGTATGTGGCGGCTGCGCTTCGGCCTCACCCCGGAGCAGGCGGGCCGCTGGACGGTCGACTTCCAGGCCCAACTGGCGGCCCTGGACCCGGCGGCGCTGTCGTCGCCGGAGAGCTGGTGGTCGGTCCTCCTCGAGCAGATGTGGGACGGCCTGCTGTAGGCCCTCGCGGTGTGCCTCCAACTCCTACGGCCGGAGGCACACCGCGTCACATCCCGGCCCGCGGCTCCGTCGACGGGTGCGACGGCATCGTCGGGAGGATTTCAGCCTGTCCCCTGTGGGCCAGGAGACCTGGGCGGCAGCAGCTCTGCGCCTGTTCGAGGACGAGTGCGTGCTCGTGTCGGCGGGGCCGAGGCGTCATCCGGACTGGCGGACCGACGCTCTGTCCGTCATGAATCGGGAGTCGGACGACCCGCGTGGTTGGCTCGTCCTCGACCGGGACAAGGCGGAGGCGGCCGAGGCCCCGGAACGCAGACGTTGCTTTCCCTTCCTCGAGGCCGGCGTCGGCCTCCTTCAGGACCGTCTGCGCAAGGTGGCGCCCGAGACTGCTGCCCTCCTGCTCGTCGCGATGACGGACGACTGGTGCACGCTGGGCGACATTCCTGGTTCCACGGAGAACAAGGAGAGCCTTCTCGCTGACGCAGGGACGCTGCTCGCCCGGTTCGGGGAGCACGTGGACTGCTACACCAACATCACTGACGCCCGAACGACAGAGACGCCGGACCTCTTCGGAAGCTCCCCGGGCTGGTTCTCCCCCACCGAGTACACCGCCGACTACGGGCTTGTCGTCGCCTCATCAGAGGAGATCGGTGTCTTCTGGTCGTTCAATCCCATCTGACCTGCCGTGGGCGCCCGGTCCGTGGCCCACGGACCGGGCGCCCACGTTCGCGCGTGCGGGTCAGGAGTTCGTCGGCGTGCCCGCGAGGATCGTCGGTTCCAGGTCCTCGTAGTCGCGGCGCTGGGCCGCCGCGTCGTTGTCGTGGAGGACGGTCGCCAGCCAGCCGGCGAGGAAGCCGAGCGGGATGGAGACCAGGCCGGCCGTGGTGTACGGGAACCAGTTGAAGTCCTGGTCGGGGAAGACGGACTGCGGTGATCCGGACACCAGGTTGCTCCCGCTCGTCAGTACGAGCGCGGACACGGTTCCCACGATGAGCGTGGCGAGCAGCCCCATACGGGTGTAGCGGCGCCAGAAGAGGGTGTAGACGAGGGCGGGTGCGACGGCGGACGCGCCGATGCAGAAGGACAGGGTCAGCAGGGCCTGGAGGTTCAGGTGCCTGGCGCCGGCGGCGATCGCGATGGCGACCAGGCCGACGCCCGCCGCGGCGGACCTGGCGATGGCCATCTCGGCGCGGTCGGTGAGCCGGGCATCGCGCAGCCCGTGCGCGATCAGGTCATGGGCCAGGGTGTTGGCGCACGCCAGGGTGATTCCGGCGACCGAGGCGAGCAGCGTGAGGAAGATCGCGGTGGCCACGGCGGTGAACACCAGCGTCTCGACGGTGTTCGGGTCGGGGCCCAGCACGGCCTGGCTGACCATCAGGAACGCGGTCTTGCCCTGCGGGTCGCCGGCGGCGAGTTCCTCGTGCCCGACGAGCGCGGCCGCGCCGAAGCCGATCACGGCGATCAGGAGGCAGGTCACGACGACGATCGACACGGCCCAGGACATGGAGCGCCGCACGGCCTTCGCGTTGCGGGCGGTGAACATGCGCATCGTGATGTGGGGCAGTACGGCCGCGCCGAGCACGACGGTCAGCTGGGTGCTGATCATGTCGATCTCGTCGCCGGCGAACTGGAGTCCGGGGGTGAGATACGCGTCCTTCAGCCCGCTGCCTTCCTTGGCGGCGTCGAGCAGCACGGGAGGGCTGAAGTCGAAGCGGTCGAGGATCAGTACGGCGATGACCGTGGCCGCGCCGAGCAGGACGACGGTCTTGACGATCTGGATGAAGGCGGTGCCCTTCATGCCGCCGATCGCCGCGTACGTGATCATCAGCAGGCCGAGGAACACGATCGCCCCGGTCTTGAATCCGTCGGTGTGGAAGCCGAGGACGACGGCGAGCAGGTCGCCCGCGCCCGCCAGCTGGAAGATGACCAGCGGCAGCAGCGCGGCGAGGGTGACGGCCGCCACGGTGATCCGTACGACGGGGCCCGGGGCGCGGCGGCCGAAGACGTCGCCCATGGTGAACCGGCCCGCGTTGCGCAGGGGTTCGGCGAGCAGGAACATCATCAGGACCAGCGACAGTACGGTGCTCAGGGTGAGCGTCATGCCGTCGTACCCGAGGAGGGCGATGATGCCGATGGTGCCGAGCACGGTTCCGGCGGAGATGTAGTCGCCGGCGATGGCGAGTCCGCTCTGCATGGGGGACAGGGAGCGGTAGCCGGTGTAGAACTCGCCGAGGTCGTCCCGGTCGGGTCCGGTCATCACGCACAGCAGCAGCGTCACGGTGATGACGGCGATGAACGCCATGAGGGACATGGTCTGGGCCTCGGAGCTGAACCCGTTCATGCGCGCGCACCTCCCATGGGCGGCCGTCCGCCGTGCGGGGCCGTCCGCTCGGAGCGTTCCCTGACCGAGGCGACCAGCGGGTCCACGCGCCTGCGGGCGATCCGCTCGTAGACGGCGATCGCGGCGAGCGCCACGGGCAGTTGGACGAGTCCCAGCACCAGTCCGGTCGTGAGGCCGCCGCTGACCTCGCCGGTCATCATCGAGGGGGCGTAGGCGGACAGGAGCAGGAAGAGGACGAAGTAGCCGAGGGCGGTGAACGTCGAGACGCGCCGCAGCCTGCGGTAGGCCGAGCCGAGGCTTTGCAGTTCGCGGCCGCGCCCGTCGTCGGCCTGGTGGTGCTGCGTGCCCTGCGGCCGGTCCCAGGGCTGCGGTTCGAAGCCCCACGCGGGGTCCGCCGCCTCCTGGCGGTGCCGGCCGGGGACCCGTGGTTGCGGCGGCGGATCAGGGAAGAGCTGGTGGTGGTACGACATCGTCTTGCTCCTTGCCGCCCGGAGGGTGGGCGGGTGGCGCTGGTGGTCCGCGTACGTTACTCACGGGTATGGCGATGACGTAAGGCCTTCCCGACCAACGGGTATGTCAGTTCGGTGACGATCCTGTGCAGGAGCGAACGGACCGGCGGTAACACCGACCGATAGATCGCCCTTGCCCTGGATGGCCGGAAATCGCCCCCGGCCCCGGTGGGCACGGAAAGTTGTTTGCCGCCCTTGGGCCGCCTGAGTAGCGTCGCCGTCGTGACTTCGACCCTGCGCCTGGCCCGGCTGCCCCAGCAGATCAAGGAGCGATGACGTGGCACTCGACGCATTCGGATTCCTCTTCACCGGACGTGGACTCGACCCCGAGCGGGACCGGTCCGTGATCGAGCGTGACGGTTTCCGCGCCGTCATGGTCGGCATGGCGGACCCGTCCCGGGCACCCGAGGTCGCTGCGGCCCTGGTCGACGAAGGCATCCAGCTCATCGAACTGTGCGGCGGCTTCGGCCCCGTGTGGACAGCCAAGGTCATCGAGGCCACCAAGTCCCGCGTCCCGGTCGGCTCCGTCGGCTACGGCCCGGAGTCGATCGACGGCATGGCTGCGCTTTTCCCGCCCCAGGCGGATTGACCCCGGCCCGTCTCTCGCCGGGACCGTGTTCCTCCCCGCAAGGGGGCCCTGCAGTCCCGCCGTCCGCGGGGACAGGTGCGACGACGAGGTGGATCACCCACATCGTTGGGTCGCGCCTGACTCCATGTTGGCGACGATCCGCAGGCCCCGACCGCCGTCGGCGCAGGGAGGCGCGTAGGGCGGCAGGGCCCAGGCGGACGGTTCATGGGCCCAGTCGGCCTGTTGTCGGTCGGTGCTGGACCGCTTCGTACGCGCGGCCGCCGACGGGCGGTTCGAGGCCCCCTGACGCCGGCGCGTCAGTCCATCGGCTCGGTCCGGACCGGAAACCGCTTCGGCGCCATGAGGACCAGGACCAGCAGCGCGGCCCCCGCCGCTGCCGCCGCCCCCAGGTAGACGTGGTCGACCGCGGCGTCCACCGCCCGCCGCAGACCGTCGGCGGCGTCGGTCGTCAGCGTGCCCGGGTGCTCCAGGGCGTGGGACACGGAGTCGAGGCTGCCGCCGCCGAGGCGGGCCAGCAGGACCGCGTTGGCGACCGCGCCGAACAGGGCCGCGCCCATGGACTGGCCGACCTGGCGGCAGAAGAGGACGGACGCGGTCGTGGTGCCGCGCTCCGACCAGCCGACGGTGGACTGCACGCCGACGATCAGGGGGAGTTGGAACAGGCCGAGCGCCGCGCCGAGCAGCAGCATCGCGAGAGCCGGCTGCCACGGCTCGCCGGGGAACGGCAGCAGCGGGAAGGACAGCAGGACGAGCATGGCCGCGGTGATGCCGAGGATCGCCGTCAGCCGGAACCCGATGCGGTTGTAGACCCGGTCGGACAGGGCGGCGCTGACCGGCCAGCTGAGCGTCATCACCGACAGGACGAAGCCCGCTGCGATCGGGCCGAGGCCGAGCACGGACTGGGCGTAGGTGGGCAGGAAGACGGTCGGTGCGACCATCAGCAGGCCCAGCGCGCCGAGCGCCAGGTTGACGGCGGCGATGGTGCGGCGACGCCAGACCCAGCCCGGGATGATCGGTTCCGCAGCGCGGCGTTCGACGACGACCGTGACCGCGACGAGGACGGCGCCCCCGCCGAACAGCGCCAGTGAGGGCGCGGAGACCCAGGGCCACGCGGTGCCGCCCTGGACGAGCGCGGTGAGGAGCAGGGCGCCCGTCGCGAAGACGCACAGCGCCCCCGCCCAGTCGACGCGGGAGCGGGACGCGGGGGAGGGGCGGGCCGGTTCCACGAAGTAGCGGACGACGAGGAAGAGCGCGATCGCGCCGACCGGCAGATTGACGAGGAAGATCCAGCGCCAGTCCGCGTAACCGGCGAGCAGCCCGCCGACCGCGGGGCCGGCCACGGCCGCCGTCGCCCAGACCGTCGACAGCCTGGCCTGGATCCTGGGGCGTTCCTTCAGCGGGTAGAGGTCCGCGGCGATGGTCTGCACCGTGCCCTGGAGCGCCCCGCCGCCGAGGCCCTGGACGACGCGGAAGGCGATGAGCGCGGCCATGTTCCAGGCGACGGCGCACAACAGGGAGCCCAGCAGGAACAGGACGATGCCGGCGACGAGGACGGGCTTGCGGCCGAAGGTGTCGGAGAGCTTGCCGTACACGGGGAGGGTGACGGTGACGGCGAGGAGGTAGCCGGAGAAGAGCCAGGAGAAGACGGCGAAGCCGCCCAGGTCTCCGACGATCTGGGGCACGGCGGTCGACACGACCGTCCCGTCGAGCGCGGCCAGCGCCATGCCCAGCATGAGTGCCGCGACGACCGGGGCCCGCCCGCGGGGTGCGGCCGGGACCGCCTCTGCTCCGAACATGCGTTCCGTGCGGCCGGTGCTCCCCATCGCTGCCCCAAGTCCTTTCCGCATGCATCTATTTCCGGGACACCTTCTCACTTGAGGCTGACGCAAGGGGAGGGTGCAGTCTCGTCGCAGACCGGGTCCACCCGTGGGTGGAGGCCCCCTAGGGGCTCCTCCCTACTTCTGCCGGGGGGACGTTCGTCCCGGCGGACGACGTGAAGGCCAGGTCCCGTTCCTTAACTTGTTCTTACGGCCGCAGGAGGCCCGCAGTCGTCGCAGTTCCGGCAGGGGGGTGGGGAAAACCCCCGGACCAAGACTGCGCTGCGCACCAGCGCGCCGGACCGCTTCCGTCGGAAGACTCGACACATACCCGCGGCGACGCCGTTCGCCGGAACCAGACCGCAGATTTCCCAGAGCTAGGAGACCTACCGTGACTACGGCTGTAACCACCCCCGCACCCGGGGAGACCGGAGGGCGCACGGCCGTCGCCGCACGGGGGCGGCAGGTCGTCAAGGCGTACGGAGCCGGGGAGACCCGTGTCGTCGCGCTCGATCACGTCGATGTGGACATCGCCCGCGGGCAGTTCACCGCCATCATGGGCCCGTCGGGCTCCGGCAAGTCGACCCTCATGCACTGTCTGGCCGGTCTCGACACCGTCACCTCGGGGCAGATCTTCCTCGATGACACCGAGATCACCGGGCTGAAGGACAAGAAGCTCACCCAGCTGCGCCGGGACCGGATCGGCTTCATCTTCCAGGCGTTCAACCTCCTGCCGACGCTGAACGCCCTGGAGAACATCACCCTCCCCATGGACATCGCCGGCCGCAAGCCCGACGCCGCCTGGCTGAACCGGGTCGTGGAGACGGTCGGGCTGGGCGAGCGCCTCAAGCACCGGCCCACCGAGCTCTCCGGCGGCCAGCAGCAGCGCGTCGCCGTCGCCCGCGCCCTCGCCGCCCGGCCCGAGATCATCTTCGGTGACGAGCCCACCGGGAACCTCGACTCGCGGGCGGGCGCCGAAGTGCTCGGTTTCCTCCGCACGTCGGTCGACGAACTGGGCCAGACCATCGTGATGGTCACGCACGACCCGGTCGCCGCCTCCTACGCGGACCGCGTCCTGTACCTCGCCGACGGCCGCATCGTCGACGAGATGCTCCGGCCGACCGCGGAGGCCGTCCTCGACCGCATGAAGGACTTCGACGCGCGCGGGCGGACGCATGACCGTCTTCAGAACCTCCCTGCGCAACTTCTTCGCGCACAAGGGGCGTATGGCCCTCTCGGCCGTCGCGGTGCTGCTGTCGGTGGCCTTCGTCTCGGGCACGCTCGTCTTCACCGACACCATGAACACCACGTTCGACAAGCTCTTCGCCGTCTCCTCCGCGGACGTGACCGTCAGCCCCAAGGGCGCCGAGGACACGCAGGCCCCGGCGACCGGCAGGCCGGAGACGCTGCCCGCTTCCCTCGTCGACGAGGTGGGCAAGGTCGAGGGCGTGCAGTCCGCCGAGGGCGCCGTGTCCAGCATGAGCGTCACCGTCGTCGACTCCGAGAACAAGAACATGGGCTCCACCACCGGCGCCCCGACGATCGCCGCCAACTGGACCAAGAACGACCTCAAGTCGATGGAGATAGCCTCGGGCCACGCCCCGCGCGGCCCCACCGAGGTCATGGTCGACGCCGACACGGCCGACAAGCACAAGCTGAAGCTGGGCGACGAACTGCGGACCATCGCCGTCACCGGCGACTTCACCGCGAAGATCACGGGCATCGCGTCCTTCAAGGTCACCAACCCCGGTGCCGCCGTCGTCTTCTACGACACCGTCACCGCGCAGCGTGAACTGCTGGGCAAAGAAGGACTGTTCACCAACGTCATGGTCGTCGCCGACGAGGGCGTCAGCGACGAGGCGCTGAAGAAGAACCTGGCTTCCGCGCTGGAGCAGCCGTACAAGCTGCAGACCGCCGAGGAAGCGGCGGATGCCGGCCGCGAAGAGGTCGGCTCGTTCCTCGACGTGATGAAGTACGCGATGCTCGGCTTCGCCGGGATCGCGTTCCTCGTCGGCATCTTCCTGATCGTCAACACCTTCTCGATGCTGGTCGCCCAGCGCACCCGGGAGATCGGCCTGATGCGCGCCATCGGGTCGAGCCGCACGCAGGTCAACCGCTCCGTGCTCATCGAGGCGCTGCTGCTGGGCCTGGTGGGCTCGATCGCCGGTGTGGCCGCCGGTGTGGGGCTGGCCGTCGGGCTGATGAAGATGATGTCCGCGGTCGGTATGAACCTCTCCACCGATGACCTGACCGTCAAGTGGACGACCCCGGTGGTCGGTATGGTGCTCGGCATCGTCGTCACCGTCCTCGCCGCTTACATCCCGGCGCGCCGTGCCGGCAAGGTCTCGCCCATGGCGGCGCTGCGCGACTCGGGCATGCCGGCCGACGGCAGGGCCGGATGGATCCGCGGTGGCATCGGCCTCCTGCTCACCGGCGCCGGCGCCGCGGCGCTGCTGGTCGCCACGCAGGCGGAGAAGGCGAGCGAGGGATCGATGTTCCTCGGTCTGGGTGTGGTGCTGTCCCTGATCGGCTTCGTCGTGATCGGCCCGCTCCTGGCGGGCGGTGTGGTGCGGGTGATCAGCGCCCTGGTGCTGCGGATGTTCGGCCCGGTGGGGCGGATGGCCGAGCGCAACGCGCTGCGCAACCCGCGCCGTACGGGAGCGACCGGCGCCGCCCTGATGATCGGCCTAGCCCTGGTGGCGTGCCTGTCGGTGGTCGGCTCCTCGATGGTGGCCTCGGCGACGCAGGAGCTCGACAAGTCGGTGGGCGCCGACTTCATCGTGCAGTCCGCGGCCAACGATGGCCGCCCGATCGTGCCGCAGGCTCAGGAGGCGCTGGAGGAGGCCCCGGGCATCGAGCACGTCACCGAGTACAAGGGTGTCGACGCGAAGATCACCGCCCCTGACGGCACGGCGGAGGACCTGCAACTGGTCGCTGCGGACCCGACGTACGCCGAGGACCTGCGCCGCGAGACGGTGGCGGGCGAGCTCTCCGCCGCGTACGGCAAGGACGCGATGTCCGTCGGCAGCGACTACGCGCAGAAGCGCGGCGTGAAGGTCGGTGACACGATCAAGGTCGACTTCAAGAACGGCAGCACCGCCGATCTGAAGATCGCCGCGATCACCTCCGACGACACCAACATCGACAAGGGCGCGATGTACGTGAACATCACGACCGCCGCGCGGTACGTCCCGGCCGAGAAGATGCCCGAGAACATGATCATGTTCGCCAAGGCGGTCGACGGGCAGGAGAAGGAGGCGTACACAGCGCTGAAGAAGTCGCTCGCCGAGTACCCGCAGTACAAGGTGCAGAACCAGACCGACTTCAAGCAGGACCTGAAGGACCAGATCGGACAGCTGCTCAACATCGTCTACGGCCTGCTGGCGCTCGCGATCATCGTCGCGATCCTGGGTGTGGTGAACACCCTGGCCCTGTCGGTGGTCGAGCGGACCAGGGAGATCGGCCTGATGCGGGCAATCGGCCTCTCCCGCCGCCAGCTGCGCCGGATGATCCGCCTCGAGTCGGTGGTCATCGCCCTCTTCGGAGCGCTGCTCGGACTCGGCCTGGGCATGGGCTGGGGCACCTCCGCCCAGCAGCTGCTGGCGCTGGAGGGACTGGGCGTCCTGGAGATCCCGTGGCCGACGATCATCACGGTCTTCGTGGGCTCGGCGTTCGTGGGCCTGTTCGCGGCCTTGGTGCCGGCCTTCCGGGCGGGCCGGATGAACGTCCTGAACGCGATCGCGACGGAGTAGCGCCGGGCGGGCGCGGTACGGGGGTCCGGTCCCACCCGCACACCGAACGGCCCCGGGTGTCCGCCAAGGACGCCCGGGGCCTTCGCGCTGCCTTCGCGCTGCCTTCGCGCTGCCAGGAGCGGGACGCCGGAGGGAAGCCGTTCGCTCGCGCGAGTGACATCGGCAGGACGTAGTCTGGAGACCCCCGGCCCGTACGACGTGTCGGGCGCATCGCGTTGTCCACCCCTTGCTCCCTGGACGGAACCCCTTCATGAGCCTGCACGGTCTGCTGGACGCCGTCGTACGTGACCCGGCGCTCGCCGAGGCGGTCAAGGCGGCCGGCGACGGCCGCCGTACGCACGTGGACCTGGTGGGGCCGCCCGCGGCGCGGCCCTTCGCCGTGGCCGCCCTGGCCCGCGACGCCGGCCGCACCGTGCTGGCCGTCACCGCCACCGGCCGGGAGGCCGAGGACCTGGCCGCCGCGCTGCGGTCGCTGCTGCCGGGCGAGGGCGTCGTCGAGTACCCGGCGTGGGAGACGCTGCCGCACGAGCGGCTGTCGCCCCGCTCCGACACCGTCGGCCGACGCCTCGCCGTGCTGCGCCGCCTCGCCCACCCGTCGTCCGACGACCCGGCGGCAGGGCCCGTCCAGGTCGTGGTCGCGCCCGTACGGTCCGTACTCCAGCCGCAGGTCAAAGGGCTGGGCGACCTCGAGCCCGTGGCGCTGCGCAGCGGGCAGCAGGCTGATCTGAACGAGGTGGTCGAAGGGCTCGCCGCAGCCGCCTACTCGCGGGTGGAACTGGTCGAGAAGCGCGGCGAGTTCGCCGTGCGCGGCGGGATCCTGGACGTCTTCCCGCCGACCGAGGAGCACCCCCTTCGGGTGGAGTTCTGGGGCGACGACGTCGAGGAGATCCGCTACTTCAAGGTCGCCGACCAGCGCTCCCTGGAGGTCGCGGAGCACGGACTGTGGGCCCCGCCCTGCCGCGAGCTGCTGCTGACCGCCGAGGTGCGGCAGCGGGCGGCCGCGCTGGCGGAGGCCCACCCCGAGCTGGGCGAACTGCTCGGCAAGATCGCCGAGGGCATCGCCGTGGAGGGCATGGAGTCCCTCGCGCCGGTCCTCGTCGACGACATGGAGCTGCTGCTGGACGTGCTGCCGCAGGGCTCGATGGCCGTGGTGTGCGACCCGGAGAGGGTGCGGACGCGGGCGGCGGACCTGGTGGCGACGTCGCAGGAGTTCCTCCAGGCGTCCTGGGCCGCCACCGCGGGCGGAGGCGAGGCCCCGATCGACGTCGGCGCGGCCTCGTTGTGGGGCATCGCGGACGTGCGGGACCGGGCGCGCGAGCTGGGGATGATGTGGTGGTCCGTGTCCCCGTTCGCGGCGGACGCCGCCGACCAGGAGGACGACACTGTCAAGCTCGGCATGCACGCCCCGGACACGTACCGCGGTGACACCGCCCGCGCGCTCGCCGACACCAAGGGCTGGCTGGCCGACGGTTGGCGCACCGTGTTCGTGACGGAGGCGCACGGCCCGGCCTCCCGCACGGTGGAGGTGCTGGGGAGCGAGGGCATCGCGGCACGGCTGGACGCAGACCTGGCCGAGATCACGCCGTCAATCGTCCACGTCGCCTGCGGTTCCATCGACTACGGCTTCGTCGACCCGGGGCTCAAGCTCGCGGTCCTTACCGAGACCGACCTGACCGGCCAGAAGGCGGCCGGCAAGGACGGTCAGCGGATGCCGACCAGACGCCGCAAGACGATCGACCCGCTGACCCTCGAGGCAGGCGACTACATCGTCCACGAGCAGCACGGCGTGGGGCGCTACCTGGAGATGGTGCAGCGCACGGTCCAGGGCGCGACCCGCGAGTACCTGCTCGTCGAGTACGCCCCCGCCAAGCGCGGCCAGCCCGGTGACCGCCTCTACATCCCCACCGACCAGCTGGAGCAGGTCACCAAGTACGTCGGCGGTGAGGCCCCGACGCTGCACCGGCTCGGCGGCGCCGACTGGACGAAGACCAAGGCGCGGGCGAAGAAGGCGGTCAAGGAGATCGCCGCGGACCTGATCAAGCTGTACTCGGCGCGGATGGCGGCCCCCGGCCATGCCTTCGGCCCGGACACCCCGTGGCAGCGGGAGCTGGAGGACGCCTTCCCCTACGTGGAGACCCCCGACCAGCTCTCCACGATCGCCGAGGTCAAGGAGGACATGGAGAAGACGGTCCCGATGGACCGGCTGATCTGCGGCGACGTCGGCTACGGCAAGACGGAGATCGCGGTCCGTGCCGCCTTCAAGGCGGTCCAGGACGGCAAGCAGGTCGCCGTCCTCGTCCCCACGACACTCCTCGTCCAGCAGCACTTCGGGACCTTTTCCGAGCGGTACTCCCAGTTCCCCGTGGTCACCCGGGCGTTGTCGCGTTTCCAGTCGGACGCCGACGCGAAGGCGACCCTCGAGGGGCTCCGGGACGGCTCGGTCGACATCGTGATCGGCACCCACCGCCTCTTCTCCTCCGAGACCAAGTTCAAGGACCTCGGTCTCGTCATCGTCGACGAGGAGCAGCGCTTCGGTGTGGAGCACAAGGAGCAGCTGAAGAAGCTGCGGGCCGACGTGGACGTCCTGACCATGTCCGCCACACCCATCCCCCGCACGCTGGAGATGGCGGTGACCGGCATCCGCGAGATGTCGACGATCACCACCCCGCCGGAGGAGCGGCATCCGGTGCTCACCTTCGTCGGCCCGTACGAGGAGAAGCAGATCGGCGCCGCCGTACGGCGGGAACTGCTGCGCGAGGGCCAGGTCTTCTACATCCACAACCGCGTCGAGTCGATCGACAGGGCCGCGGCCCGGCTGCGCGAGATCGTCCCCGAGGCGCGCATCGCCACCGCGCACGGCCAGATGTCGGAGTCGGCGCTGGAGCAGGTCGTCGTGGACTTCTGGGAGAAGAAGTTCGACGTGCTGGTCTCCACGACGATCGTCGAGTCCGGTATCGACATCGCCAACGCCAACACCCTCATCGTGGAGCGCGGCGACAACTTCGGCCTCTCGCAACTGCACCAGCTGCGCGGCCGGGTCGGGCGGAGCCGGGAGCGGGGGTACGCCTACTTCCTCTACCCGCCGGAGAAGCCGCTCACGGAGACCGCGCACGAGCGTCTCGCCACGATCGCCCAGCACACCGAGATGGGTGCGGGCATGTACGTCGCGATGAAGGACCTCGAGATCCGCGGCGCCGGCAACCTGCTCGGCGGCGAACAGTCCGGCCACATCGCCGGCGTCGGCTTCGACCTGTACGTCCGTATGGTCGGCGAGGCGGTCGCCGACTACCGCGCCTCGCTGGAGGGCGGCGTGGAGGAGGAGCCCCCGCTCGAGGTCAAGATCGAGCTCCCCGTCGACGCGCACGTCCCGCACGACTACGCCCCCGGCGAGCGGCTGCGTCTCCAGGCGTACCGGGCGATCGCCTCCGCCAACTCGGAGGAGGACATCAAGGCGGTCCGCGAGGAGCTCACCGACCGCTACGGCAAGCTGCCGGAGCCCGTGGAGAACCTGCTGCTGGTCGCCGGCCTGCGGATGCTCGCCCGCGCGTGCGGCGTGGGCGAGATCGTGCTCCAGGGCTCCAACATCCGCTTCGCGCCGGTGGAGTTGCGCGAATCCCAGGAACTGCGCCTCAAGCGGCTCCATCCGCGCACGGTCATCAAGCCGGCCGTCCACCAGATCCTGGTGCCGCGCCCGACGTCCGGCAAGATCGGCGGCAAGCCGGTGGTGGGCCGCGAACTGCTGGCGTGGACGGGCGAGTTCCTGACGACCATCCTCGGCTCGTAGCGGACAGGGCACCGGTCCGCCCGGACACGGCATCGGCCGTGCCCGGGCGGGGCACGGCCGGCGCCGGTGAACCGGGGTCAGAACGCGTCGAGGTCCAGTGCCTGCGCCATGGCGCGGTATCCGGCGTCGCCCGGGTGCAGATGGTCGCCCGAGTCGTAGGCGGGAAGGATGCGGTCCGGGTCGGCCGGGTCGGCGAGCGCGCGGTCGAAGTCGGCCACGGCGTCGTACGCGCCGGACGTCCGGATCCAGTGGTTGAACGCCTCGCGCTTGGCCTCGTTGACCGGGGTGTAGTACGCGGACCCCTTGGTCGGCGTCAGCGTCGCGCCGATCACCTTGATGCCCTTGGCATGCGCCTGGCGGATCAGCGAGCGGTGCCCCTCGATCAGCCGGTCGACCGACACCTCGGGTGTCGGCCCGCCGGGGAAGCCCTCCCAGCCGCTGCCGCCGAAGTCGTTGATGCCCTCGAGGACGACGACCGTGCCGACGTTCGGCTCGCTCAGCGCGTCGAGCTTGAAACGGGTGACCCCCTTCTCACCGGCCCAGACCGTGTCGTTGGTGACCTGGTTGCCGCCGATGCCGTGGTTGAGGACGCCGCGGGGCTCGCCGGCGGCCGCGAAGCGCTCGGCCAACTCGTCCGGGTAGCGGTTGTCGGCGTCGAGGCCGGAGCCGACGCCGTCGGTGATGGAGTCGCCGAAGGCGACGACGGCGTCTTTGCGGGCGGCGGTCCCGCCGCTCACCTCGACGCCGGAGAGGAAGTACCAGGAGTCACTGGTCTCCTTGAACGCCGATCCGGTCCTGTCGTACCGGTGGTCCCCGTCCGCCCGGTAACTGGTGGCGGAGGCGAACGAGTGGAAGGTGGCAGGTCCGGTCGGCTCCGCCAGGTAGAGCGTGACCGTCACCGACTCCAGGGGCGCGACCTTGAGCGGCACGCCGTCGCTGTGGACCGTGCCGCCGGCCGGTACCGTCACGGATCCGCCCTTGCCGAAGGTCAGCCTGCGGACCGAGCCGGGTTCGACGGAGGCGCCTTCGCCGGTGCGGGCGACCGTCGCGCCGGTGATCCGCAGCGGGGCCTTCCCGTACCGGTTCGACAGCTCGATGCGGGCCCTGGTGCCGCCGGTGCTCACCCGGACGACCTGACGGACCGTGTGGTCCGAGAAGCCCTGCTCCGACCAGTTGGGAGCGAACGGCGCGGTCGGTGGCTGCGGAGAGGCCGCCCAACCGCCGTGCCAGGTAAGGCTGCCGCTCTCCGCCGCCGCGGCGGCGCCGGTGCCGTCCCCTCCTTGCGTGCCGACGACCGGAAGAACGACGAGGGCCGTCGCGGCCAGCAGCGCGACGCCGGTGCGCCGTAAGGAGTTCGTCGGTGTCATGTGTCCCGCCCCTTTTCCCGTTCCGATGCGCGAGGTGATGAATGCGCGCTCACGCAGGCGTCAAGCGGTGATCGACTCACGCTATTCCCAAGGCAGTTGCGCGGCGCGGAACGGGCCGCGGCAACGGAGGCGGCGCTGGGCACCGGTCTGCCGCCGAAACGGGGGACACCCTGACCCTCGGCACGGCCCGGGCGCGGCAGTACCGTACGGACGGTGAACAGACACGGGGTGGTCGGGCGAGGGGCGGCGGTGCTTCTCGCGGCGCTGCTGCTCACCGCTTGCGACGGTATCGGCATCGACGGGGACGGCGGCGCAGAGGGCGGCGGGGGCCCATCACAGGCCGCACCCGCCGCCGGCGGCACGAGTCCGCTCGCCAACCCGCGCGGCACGGAGCCGGGTCTCGCCGCCCTCGTCACCGATGAGGAGCGGACAGCCGCCCGCGAGCTGATCGGCGAGGTGACCACGAAGGGGCGGGGCCCGAAGACCGGTTACGACCGCGACGAGTACGGCTACGCCTGGATGGACACGGCCGACGGAGTCCCCCTGGCCAGGAACGGCTGCGACACGAGGAACGACCTCCTTGCCCGCGACGGGAAGGAACTGTCCTTCCGCGACGGCTCCGACTGCGTCGTCGTGGCGATGACCATCCACGATCCGTACACCGGCAGGACCATCGAGTGGCGCAAGCAGGACGCCGCCGAGGTTCAGATAGACCACGTCGTTCCGCTGTCGTACAGCTGGCAGATGGGCGCGGCCCGCTGGGACGAGGCCAAGCGGCGCCGGCTGGCCAACGACCCGCTGAACCTGCTGCCCGTGGAGGGCCGCGCCAACAGTGCCAAGAGCGACTCGGGCCCCGCGTCGTGGCTGCCGCCCAGCAAGCCCGTCCGCTGCTCCTACGCGGTGCGCTTCGCGCAGGTCGCGGTCAAGTACGAGCTGCCGGTGACCGCTCCCGACAAGCGCATCATGCTTGCCCAGTGCGGAGGGTGACCCCGACGGCTCGGGGGAATCCGCCGGGCGGAACGGCGGAGGCCGTTCAACCACTGGGGTCCGGGCGCGGGCGTGGTTAGCCTGGCGCCATGGATCTTGAGATCACGACTCTGGCCGAGCGGCCGGAACTGCAGGGCCCCATGTGGCAGATGATCGACACGTGGGTCGAGTTCATCGTCAACGACCCCGTCGGATGGGCCTACATCGGGCGCATCGTGGGTGAACTCCCGGAGTACGTGCTGGTCGCGACGGACGCCGAAGGGAAGGTCGTCGGGCGGGCGTTCAGCGTGCCGGTGGCCATGGACGTGGACGGGCGCCGGGAACTTCCCGCCGGCGGCTGGGACCAGGTGATGCTCTGGGCCTTCTCGGACCTGCGGCACGGCCGGAAGCCGGACACGATGAGCGCCATCGAGATCACGGTCGCCAAGGAGAGCCAGGGCCGGGGCATATCGGGCCGGCTCCTCGCGGCGATGCGGGACAACGCACGCCGCCTGGGCTTCGCCGAGCTGATCGCGCCGGTGCGGCCGAGTGCCAAGAGCGCCGAGCCGTCGGCGCTGATGAGCGAGTACGCGTACCGCACCCGCGAGGCGGACGGGCTCCCGCACGACCCGTGGCTGCGCGTCCACGTCCGGGCCGGCGGCGTCATCGAGAAGGTGGCCCCGACGTCGATGACGGTCAGCGGATCGCTGGAGCAGTGGCGCAAGTGGACGGGGCTCCCGTTCGACACCACGGGCCGGGTCGAGGTCCCGGGCGCGCTGGTGCCCGTGCACTGCGAGACGGAACGGGGTTACGCGGTATACGTCGAGCCGAACGTGTGGGTACGCCACCAGGCGTGACAGCGGCGGCTGCGGGGACCACCGGCGGGGCGGTCACCGCGTGCCCCTGGGCGGGACGGCAGAAGCCGGGGGCGGCCCGCCTTTCCGGCGGGCCGCCCCCGGCTCCTTGTGCGTACCGCGTCTGCCGCGGGTGTCAGAGCTTCAGCTCCCACTGCGAGGCGTCGTAGTCGAAGCCCGGGGAGACCTCGACCGTCAGGTTCTTCGCGTCGGCGGGCGCGTCGAAGGCGAACGTGACCGTGGCCTTCTTTCCGGGCAGGATCGTGCCCTCGAAGCCGGTGCCGGCCTTGTCGTCGAAGATCTGCTCGGCGGTCACACCGTCCTTGCCGGCGCGGGCGTCGGCGGTGACGAGGCTCGTGTCGAACTTCTCCTTGCCGGCGTTCTCGATGGTGATCGTCACCTGGTAGGCCTTGTTGCCCTCGGTGTGGCCGATAGCGAACTCGCCGGGCGTGTAGGGCTTGGGCGCGGAGACGGTGACCTGCACGTCGTCGTCGTAGACAGAGGTCTCGTCCGCGGCGAGGGACTTGCCCTCCTCCTTCGGCGCGTCACCCTCCGCCGCACCGTCGGTGCCACCGGCGGTGGTGTCCTTGGGCGCGGTGTTCTCGACGGCCTTGTTGATCTCGTCGACCGCGTCGTCCACCGCCATCACCGTGACGATTCCGATGATCACGCTGACGACGATCCCGAGGAGGCCCAGCACGGTGCCGGCGAGGGCAACGCCCTTGTTCGTGGCCTCGCCGCGCTTGGCGCGGCCCCGGCCGACGATGCCGAGGATCAGTGCGATCAGGCACAGGATCGTGCCGATCCAGAACAGGAACGGGATGATCGCGAAGACGAGGCCGATGATTCCGAGCACCAGGGCGGCCGTACCGAGTCCGTTGCGCGCCGGGGTCGGCGCTGCGAACTGGTCCGGTTGCGGCTGGGTGTACTGCGACATGGGTCCCCCCCATTGTTTGTGGCGGGCCCGATCTTCGGTGGCCCGTTCTGCATGGGTCAATAACAGCAGAGCTTGTGAACCGAGTCAACAAGAAAGTGGTCTGCTCTCAAATCTCTCCCTGTGAAGCGCCCTGTGACAGTGAACCCGAGTACAGTGCCGACACAGCAAGCAGAATTGTGACGGGGGAGACAGCCGGGTGCCGGACAACGCAGCAGACGGGACGGCAGCAGAGATGACGGCAGCAGAGGTGACCGCGGCCGAGATCGCCAGGCTCGCCGGTGTCGGTCGAGCCGCCGTGAGCAACTGGCGACGCCGGCACGCCGATTTTCCCAAGCCCGTAGGAGGGACGGAGACCAGCCCCTCCTTCGCCCTCGCCGACGTCGAACGCTGGCTCCGCGACCAGGGGAAACTGGCCGAGGTGCCGCTGCGCGAACGGGTCTGGCAACAGCTGTCCGCCCACCCCGCCGGCGCGGTCACCGCCCTGGTCCACGCCGGCTGCGCACTTCTCCTCGTCCATCACCGGCCGTCCGGCTGGCCCGCCCTCGCCGCCGTGTCCGACACCCGCCTGGCGGAGGTGCTGCCCGGCGCGCTCGAAGAGGTGCTGACGTTCCGCTTCGGCGCCCCGCGGGCCGTACGGACGCCGCTCCCCGAAGAGCTCGCGCCCTCCGTGCCGCTGCTGCGGGGCGCCGCCGCGCTCGCCGCGGAGACCGGTGCCCGACAGGCCTTCGAGTTCCTGCTCGGGCGGCATCTCGACGCCAACCCCCGCCAGTACACGCTCACGCCGGCCGAACCCGCGGCGCTGATGGCCGCGATGATCGGGCCCGCGGCGACCGTCCTCGACCCCGCCTCCGGCACCGGCACCCTCCTGCGCGCCGTCGACCGCCCCTGCGCGCTCCACGCCCAGGAGGCCGACCCCGACCTGGCCGCGCTCACTGCCCTGCGTCTCGCCCTGCACGCGGACGCCGACGTACGGGCAGCGGCAGGCGACGCGCTGCGGGCGGACGCCTTCCCCGAGCTCGCCGCGGACGCCGTCCTGTGCCATCCGCCCTTCAACGAACGCAACTGGGGCCACGACGAACTGGCCTACGACCCGCGGTGGGAGTACGGCCTGCCCGCCCGCACCGAGTCCGAACTGGCCTGGGTGCAGCACGCGCTCGCCCGGCTGCGCCCCGGCGGCACCGCCGTACTGCTGATGCCTCCCGCCGCCGCTTCCCGCCGGTCCGGGCGCCGCGTCCGCGCCGGTCTGCTGCGCCGCGGCGCGCTGCGGGCCGTCGTCGCCCTCCCGGCGGGGGCCGCGCCCCCCTATGGCATCCCGCTACACCTGTGGGTGCTGCGCAGGCCCGGCCCCGCCGAACGCCCGTCCCCGGAACTGCTGCTCGTCGACACCGCCACCGCGGAGCCGGCAGCGGCGGGCCGCGACCGGCTCGACTGGCAGGCCATCCGCGCCGCGGTGCTCGATGCCTGGCAGCCGTTCGAGCGACAGGGATCCGTGACCGAGACCCCCGGCGTGAGCCGGTGCGTCCCGGTCATCGAACTGCTCGACGACGACGTGGACCTTGCCCCCGCCCGGCATCTGCCGCCCCCGGCCGCCGGTGGCGGCGCCGCCGGACTTGACGCCGTACGCGAACGCCTGACGCAGACTCTGCGCCGCACCGGTGAGCTCACGCCGCCGCCCTCCCCGCCGGCGTCCCCGGCCGTCGCGCCCGTCCACCGGCCGGCCATCACCGTGGGCGAACTGGCGCGGGCCGGCGCGCTCGTCATGCACGCCGGAGGGACCGGCGGCGGCGTACCGGGCGAGGACGTGGCCGTCCTCACCGAGCAGGACGTCCTGTCGGGCAAGCCCCCCACGGGTGCGCTTCCGGACGGACCGGACGAGGAGCCGGTGCGCCTCGAGGCGGGCGATGTCGTCGTTCCCGTGCTCGGCACCGGCACGATCGTCCGCGTCGTGGACGAGGCCACCGAGGGCGCGGCCCTCGGGCGCAACCTCCAACTGCTGCGCCCCGACCCGGAAACGCTCGACCCCTGGTTCCTCGCAGGCTTCCTGCGCGGCAGCGCCAACCAGCGCCAGGCCAGCAGTTACGCCTCCACCGCGACCCGCCTCGACGTCCGCCGCCTCCAACTGCCGCGCCTGCCGCTCGAGGAGCAGCGGCGCTACGGGGAGCGGTTCCGCACGCTCGCCGCGTTCGAGGACGCACTCCGCCTCGCGGGCCGCCTCGGCGAGCGGCTCGTCCAAGGCATGTACGACGGATTGACGGACGGCAGCCTCCGGCCGGAGTGACGAAGAGGACGACCGTTCCGTACAACCCGTGACCTCTTGTCGGTGTCGGTGTATACGCTCGGTCCCCTACGCCTCGTCCCCAGGCATCAGGAGCACAAGAATGCACGGCCACGGCTATGCGCCGCCGCAGCCCACGCGCCCACCGACAGCGGTGCTCGTGGTCCTGCGCATCGTCTTCGTCGCGCTCGCGCTGCTGAGCGTGGGGTTCCTCGCCTGGGCGGCGATGCTGCGGCTCGCCGTGGTGCGCCGGCGCCGGTCGGACTGGGTGCTGTTCTGGCTGTCGCTGGCCCTCACCATCATGGTCTTCGTGGTCATCGGCGAGTTCAGCACCACGGGCACCACGCCCGTCGCGGAGGAGGACCCGACGGCGCTCGACTTCGTCTGCCTGGGCGTGCTGTTCGGGCTCGCCATCGGGGTGCCGACGCATTATTTGGTCGCCGAGATACGGCACTACCAGGAGCCCCGCCCCGGCTGGTCGCCCGCCGTCGCCGGCTCGCCCTACGGCCCGCCGGTCGCGGGTGCGTCTCCCGGACCCTACGGGGCGCAGCCGCCTGCCCCCGCGTACGGCTACCCGCCCGCCACCGGCGGGCCCGGGGTCCCTGCCCCGGCGTACGGCTACCCGCCCGCGCCGGCGGCGCCGGCCGCTCCCGTGCAGCCGCCCACGTCCCCGTCCACGCCGCCACCGGTCTTCCCGCCCGCGGCCCCCACCGGAGCCGCCGGACGGCCGGCGGCCCCGGCAGGAACCGGAGGAGCGGCCACGCCCCGCATCGACCAGGTCCGCGCCGAGCTCGACGAGCTCAGCGACCTGCTCCGCAAGGAAGAGGGCAAGTGAACGGACGGGTCGTCGGGGGCCGTTACGAACTGTCCGCGCTCGTCGGCCAGGGCGGCATGGGCCAGGTGTGGACCGCCTACGACGGACGTCTCGACCGCCGCGTCGCTGTCAAACTGCTGCGCCCCGACCACATGGCCGCGGCGACCGCCGCCGACGAGATGCGCCGGCGCTTCGTGCGCGAGTGCCGGGTGACGGCCCAGGTGTGCCACCCCGGCCTGGTCACCGTGCACGACGCCGGCAGCGACGGCGACGACCTGTACCTCGTGATGCAGTACGTCGAGGGCGCCGACCTGGCCGACCACCTCGCGGAGCACGACCCGTATCCGTGGGAGTGGGCCGTCGGCGTCGCCGCGCAGCTGTGCGCGGTGCTGGGCGCGGTGCACGCCGTGCCGATCGTCCATCGCGACCTCAAGCCCCGCAACGTGATGGTGAAGCCCGATGGCACGCTCACCGTCCTCGACCTCGGCGTGGCCTCCGTCATCGACACGGACACCACCCGGCTCACCCACACCGGCTCGCCGATCGGCAGCCCCGCCTACATGGCCCCAGAACAGGCGATGGGCGGCGCCGTCGGCCCGTACACGGACCTGTACGCGCTGGGCGTCCTGCTGCACGAACTCCTCAGCGGCAACGTCCCCTTCGCCGGCTCCACGGCCCTCGGCGTGCTGCACCGGCACCTCCACGAGCCGCCGCTGCCGGTCCGGCAGCTGCGGCCCGAGGTCCCCGAGCCGCTGGAGGCCCTCGTGCTGCGTCTTCTCGCCAAGGACCCGCAGCACCGTCCTTCCGGCGCGCAGGAGGTGTACGAGGCGCTGGCCCCCCTGCTGCCGCAACGCGGCGAGCCTCGTGGGCCGCTCGACCCGACGCGCCCCTTCCTGCGCCCGCACGCCCCCTGGCCGGACCGGGTGGGTGCCGTGCCGGCCCCCGCCGCGCCGCCGGTGGCGCCCACGCCGAGGCCCGATGTCGCTGCCGCCGTCGACGAGGTCAAGCGTCTCCTCGGCGAGGGCGGCATCACCCAGGCCGTCGACATCCTGGGCGGCATCCTCCCGGCAGCGGCGGCCGAGCACGGCGAGCACTCACCCGTCGTCCGCATCCTGCGCAAGCAGTACGCGGCGACCCTGATGGACGACGGCCAGTACCGCCGGGCCCTGCCCGAGCTGCGCCGCCTCGCCGACGACAGGACGGCGGAGGCCGGCCCGTCGGACGCCCAGACGCTGCAGTACCGCTACGACGCGGCCCACTGCCTGGAGCAGCTCGGCGAGGCGGCCGCCGCGGTGGCCGAGTACCGCGCGGTCCTGCCGTACTACGAGAGCTCGGAGCCGGACCGCGCGCTCCAGGTGCGTCACCGCATCGGCCACCTGCTTCTCGCGGTGGGCGACCACACGGCGGCGCACCAGCAGTTCCAGTCGCTGCTGTACGACGCGGAGCGCGCGTACGGCCCCTACCATCCCCTGCCGGCCGAGGTGCGGCGGGCGCTGGAGCGCCAGCAGCAGTTCCGCATGGGCTGACGGGCCGGACGGGTTCCGGCGGCCGGCGCCGGCTCAGTCCGCCCGCAAGAACGCCGAGGTGGACACCCGCCCCAGCATCCGCAGGCGGGACGTGCCGGCGGCCAGATGCTTGTCCAGTGCCTCCTGGACTCCGGGCCAGGCCTTGTCGCCGTAGTCGTCGAGGACCACGATCCCGCCCGGGGCGGTGATCTCCTCGACCCATTCGAGGTCGGCGGCGACACCCTCCATGGAGTGGTCGCCGTCCACGACGATCACCCCGTACTCCCGGTCGGAGACGGCCTCACGGACGTCGTGGTCGGACGAGAAGCCCTGCTGGATACGGGCCCGGAGGGCCGAACGGCTGCCGCCGAGGGCCAGGTTGGCGCGTACGACGTCCTCGCGCACCGGGGTCCCGGTCGGGTCGGCGGGCTGCGAGGTCCCCGGCTGGAGCTGTGAGCCGGCCAGCGGGTCGACGATCGTCAGGTCCGGCTCGATGCCCGCCCGGTGCACCATGCGCACCAGGGCGGAGGCGAACAGCCCGTACAGGGTCCCGATCTCGAGGATGTTGCCGTTCGGTGGGGAGAGCAGCGGAACGGTCGCGAGCTTGCCGCAGATGTTGGACGTGGAGCCCGCCAACCGCCCCACCCCGAGTGCCTCCAGCGCGACCACCGTGCGGAAGGCGACGACGACACTCCGCCGGGCGTGCTCACCGCGGCCGCTGACGTCACCCACCTCGCGCACCAGCCGGTCGATCTCGGCGGCGGGCGGGATGCGGTGCGCGCCTCTGCCCGTGCCGTCGAGCAGCAACCCCACCGCGTACTGCTGCCGCCGCATCTCGGCCACCTCCCGCCGCAAGGTGTCGAGGTCGGGCTGCACGCCACGTCTCACACGCTGGTCGAGCAGGGTGAGAGCGGGACGCAGGGCGCGCTTCGTCAGACGGTTGCGGAGAATGGGCATGCCCGGGAACGTACGCGTGAACAACCCGCGGGCCCACCAAGCCACAGTGCTAGGCAGATGAAGACTTGGTGTCCCCCCGGCGACGCGAGCGGGAAAGCATCGGGCGGCCGGGACCGACGACGATCAGCCCGATCAGGCCGGCCACCGCCGCGAGCGTGCCCGCGCGCAGTCCCGGGGGCCGGAACGTGCACTCCACGGACGTCTGCCCGGCGGTCACGGGCGTCGCCACCAGGCCCAGGTACGAGTCCGCCGGCCGGCCCCCGCAACTCCAGCCCGCGATCCGGGGCGCCGCGACCACGGCCGTTCCGCCCGGACCGGCGGGGAGTTCGGCGCTGACACCGCTTCCGGCGACGTCGACGGACACCGCGCCGGTGCCCCGCAGCCGCTCGACCGCGGCGGCCAGCCGTTGTCGGTCGAGACAGCCGAGCGCCTCGTGGGGCAGGGTCCCGGCCCGCGCGGCCCGCAGGGACACGGTCACCTGCCCGTCGCCGGTCCGTCCGAGGCCGGCCATCGCGGCGCGCCGTCCCGGGAGTTCGCCGCGGAAGTCGACGAGTTCGCCCGCCCCGGCACGGGCCGTGCCGAACAGGTCCGGCGCCCACAGGAAGAGCTCGCTGCCGGCGGGGCAGCGGGCCGTCAGGGTGTAGCGGCCGGGTGCCAGCCGGTGGTCGAAGCGGTCCTGGTCGGGTACGGCCGCCCCCGCCTCGGTGCGCAGCCGGGTGGCGGGGACCGTGTAGACGGCCGAGCCGAGCAGCTTCTCCTGGTTGCGGTACGGGGAGCGGCCGAGGCGCATGCCGTCCGGGAGGACCGGCCGCACGGTCACCAGCGGCGGGACCTCCTGCCGGGTCACCGTCGTGGGCCTGTCGTCGGGCCTGGTCCAGCCCTGGTGCGGGTCGCGGGGCACGTGGACGCGGGCGCCGACGGAGAAGACCGCGTCTGTGACGGGGTTGTCGAGGCTGTGCATCGCCCGGCCGCCCGAGGTCCAGCCGCTCCCGAGGGCGAGGAACGTGCGCGTCAGCACGGCGGGCGTGTGGCTGCTGTAGTAGGCGGCGCCCTGTCCGCCGACGGCCATCGGGTCGTTGGCGGTGGTCTGCTCCCGGCCGGGGTCCGTGCGGTAGCGGGGCCAGCCGTCGGCCTCTTGGACGGCGTCCGCCTGCACCTGCTGGCGCGTTCCCCAGGGCGCGTAGTCGTCGAGGCGGTTCAGGCGCTGGCGGTCCGCGTAGGCGGTGGTCGCCGCGGCCTGGCCCGCCAGGGCGCCGATCAGCAGGACGGCGGCGAGCGGTACTGCTCGCCTGCCGCGGCGGGCGAGCAGCAGCCCGCCCACGACGGCGAGCAGCCCGGCGGCGAACAGCGGGTACGTCCACCCGGTGATCAGTGGGCTCGAGGACGCGGCGGCGGCGACAGCGAGGAGCAGGGCGCCTCCGCCGAGCAGTGCCCGGCGGCCGGGCCAGGCGCGGGCGACGTTGGTCCACGCCGCGATGACGATCACACCGGCGAGCACGAAGGTCTGCCGGTAGGGGCTGCCGTTGGGCGTCGCGAAGGCGTGCCACAGCAGATGCGTGGGGGCCCATTGCAGTGACAGTGCCACCGCCGCCACCAGGCCGGTCCAGGCCAGCCGTTCGCGTCCGGGCACCGCGCGGTGGAAGGCCAGCGCGCAGGCCAGCAGCAGCGCGCCCGTGCCGAGGAACAGCGCAGGCGTGAAGAAGCTGTAGGTGGCGGGCAGCAGACGCGCGGACGTGTCCGCCAAGGAGGCCGCCGCGAACTCCCGTTTCCATCCTGGATAGGCGTGCCGGGTGCCGAGGAAGACGGGGACGAGCACGGGCGCCGCGAGCGCTGTGCCGAGCAGCACGGTCCGCACCGCGCGGAGCAGGGCCCGTATCCGTTCCCGCCGCTCCGGCTCCTCGAGGAGCAGTCGCAGGAGGAGGACCAGTGCGGCACCGAGGGTCGCCATGTAAGCGGTGTAGAAGTTCGCGGTCCACGCCAGCGCGACGATCACGGGGCCCAGCACGGGCCTCCTGCGACGGCGGGCCCATTCGCCGACGAGGCACAGCAGCGGGAAGGCGATCAGCCCGTCCAGCCACATCGGGTTGTACGAGGCCTCGACGACCGACCAGCCGCACAGGGCGTACGAGGCGCCGAGCACCGCGGCCGCCCATCTTCGGTCCGTGCCCCGGTGGATCGCCG
The DNA here is from genome assembly GCF_056835925.1 of Streptomyces sp. WAC00040. Lineage (NCBI taxonomy): Bacteria > Bacillati > Actinomycetota > Actinomycetes > Kitasatosporales > Streptomycetaceae > Streptomyces > Streptomyces sp. WAC00040. The sequence continues at coordinate 963,463 of NZ_JAKQZE010000001.1, read as the reverse complement.
TGAGCAGCCAGGTCATGGCCGCCGCGGCCGCCGCCATCTTGAGGAGGGTGACCACGTAGACGGCCAGGTCGATCTCGTCGCGCGGGAACAGCCCGACGAGCACCGAGAACGGGCTCGCCAGGTAGGTGCCGAGGTCGGGCAGGAAGCTGGTGCCGTACCCGGACTGCCAGTTGAGCAGGACTCCACCGTCGGCGCGCCCGTGCAGCAGGTCCCACAGCCGGGTGTGGAACGGGACGAACTGGTTGCCGAGGTCGTTCACGCTGCGCGTGTGCGGCCCGAAGGGGAAGCTGCGGGCGACGGCGTCACCGGCGCACACGGTGCCGGCGGTGATGAGCGCGGCGAGACCGGCAGCACGGCCGCGCGCGGAGGGCAGAGTCCACATGATGTGTCGAATATGCCAGTAGTGATCGTGAAATCACCTTGAGGGACGACCAGTTCACCGAAAGGTCGTCTGTGCGCCATGTCGTGACCCCGTCTGCGACATTCAGGACGGATGTTGTTCTCTGGTGCTGATCTCGATAGTTGTCCCGTGCTTCAACGAAGAGGAGATCATCGGCCGCTTCCATGACCATGTGACCGCCGAACTGGACCTGCTCGGGCAGGAATTCGAGCTGGTCTACGTGGACGACGGAAGCCAGGACCGGACGCTCGATCTCCTTCAGGGGATCGCCGAGGCCGACTCCCGTACCCGTTACGTCTCCTTCAGCCGCAACTTCGGCAAGGAGGCTGCGATGCTCGCCGGACTCCGGCACGCCGAGGGGGACGCGGTCGTCATCATGGACGCCGACCTCCAGCATCCGCCGGAACTCGTGCGCCGCATGCTCCAGTTGTACGAGGACGGATTCGACCAGGTCATCGCCAAGCGCACCCGCAAGGGCGACCGGGTCTCCCGCACGATCACGGCGCGCGCCTACTACTGGCTGATCAACCGACTGGTCGACGTGCAACTCGTGGACGGAGTCGGCGATTTCCGGCTGCTGTCCCGGCGCACCGTCGACTCGGTGCTGGAGCTGACCGAGTACAACCGTTTCTCCAAGGGAATTTTCGCCTGGGTCGGATTCCGCACCACGACATTCGAGTACGAGAACGCGGTGCGCGAGCAGGGCCGCTCCAAATGGAGCTTCGGAAAGCTCCTCAATTACGGTCTCGACGGGCTGCTGTCCTTCAACAACAAACCGTTGCGGGCCGCGATCTATCTGGGAATGCTGCTGCTCGCCGTCGCGATGGTGTATGCCGCCTGGATCGTCGGTGTCGCCCTGGCGAACGGCGTGGACACCCCCGGATATGTCACCCTGCTCGTGGCGGTCATCGCGCTCGCCGGCGTGCAGATGCTGATGCTGGGTGTGGTCGGCGAGTACGTCGGACGCATCTACTACGAGGTGAAGCGGCGGCCGCACTTCCTGGTGAAGGCGACCAACGCCGGCCTTCCCCGACAGGAGGACGGCCGACGGGACAGTGACGGGAACAGGCGCGCGGGGGAACTGGTAGGGAAATGACGGTACGGGGCCAGATCGTCAGGTTCGGCCTGGTCGGACTGGTGAACACCGGGACGTACTACGGCCTGTACCTGGCCCTGCTCACGGTCCTGCCGTACGTGGCGGCCCACGTCGTCGCCTTCCTGCTGTCCATGGTCGGGTCGTTCTTCCTGACCTCGTACTTCACGTACCGCACCCGGCCGACGTGGCGGAAGTTCCTGCTGTTCCCGCTCACCAACGCGGCGAACTTCGTGGTGACGACCGGAGGGGTGTACCTCCTCGTCGACGTGCTGCACTTCGGCAGCACCTGTGCGCCGCTGCTCGCGGCGGCCGCGGCCATCCCGCTGACGTTCGTCCTGTCGCGGTTCATCATGCTCGGCTCGGACCGCTCCCAGGTCCGGCCGGACACGGAACCGGAGCAGGTCACGGTCCGCTGACGAGCGCCGTACACGCCCGTGCCCCGCCGATCCGAGATCGCGGGGGCACGGACATGCACGGCTCGGGCGGCTCAGCGCATCCGGCGGGCCACCTTGCGCAGCACCGGGTTCCTGCGCAGCGCCTCGCCCCGCACGGGCCGCGTGGCACCAGGCAGGCCCAGGCTGGTCAGCCTGCGCCGCTTGAAGTAGCGGGTCAGTTCTTCCTCGGGCAGCGCGGAGAGGAAGGACACCGCCTCCTCCCGAAGTCCCGGGTGGGACGCGGACTGCATGCAGTACCCGACCGCGCGGACCAGGCCGCCGACATCGGCGGTGAGGTCCACCGGCCTGCCCGCCCGTTCGATGTCGGTCAGGTCGGGGACGAGGGCGTCGACGATGGTCAGCGGGACGCGGTTGCTGTTCTGGTAGGGGGCGATGCGCTCCAGCAGCAGTTCGGTGCCCACCCGGGCGGCGGGGATGCCGTAGAAGGCCGCAGCCGTGATCATCGCGGTGGAGAAGCACCCCACGACCAGTTCCGGGCGGGTCCGTTCGTAAAGCGTCTCCGCGAGCATGGGCGTCCGCAGTATGTGCAGGTCGAGGCCGAGCCCGGACCCGAGCTCCTCCAGGGCGCGCGTGGAGTCCGCGGTGGCGCTGGGATGCGGTTTGAAGGTGATGACACGGTGTCCGAGGGCCGCGGCCCCGCGGATCATGCCGAGGTGCAGTTCCTCCTCCTCGTCCCGGCTGATCAGCTCCAGTGCGGAGAGGTACTGGCCGAGCAGCAGCGCCGTGGGACGCTGCTGACCGGTCTCCGCGGCCGAACCGACCTCGGCGAGCACGGCGCGGAACTCCGCGTCGGGCACGGCGACGGGCTCGACCCCGTACTCGGACAGCAGCATCGGCCTCAGGCCCGGCACCAGGTCCAGATGGATCAGACGACTGATGCGGCTGCTCATCGGCAGCGGGATCTGGTTGCGGGTGGGTCCGTAGCTCATCAGCCCGTCCGCGTACACATGGAGCGGACTGTCCGCGAAGATCGCCGCGATGGCCCGCGACGGGTTGGCCTGGATCGACTCGCAGGCGATCTCGACCTTGTCGTCGCCCAGCCCCCAGGCGAGCCGCAGGCTCCTCTCCCACAGCAGGACGTCCTGGGCACGGGGGGACCAGCCGGCCGGGTGGTGCGGGCGGATCGTCGCGTTCCAGGAGCGGACCTCGTCGAACTCGGGGCGCAGCGCCTCGAAACCGGACATCCGGTCCAGCGGTGTACCCAGTTCGGGAACGGCCGAGGTGTCGCTGACCACCAGGATCCGGCGGTGCCGTGACCGCGGACCGAACAGGCCGGAGCGGATGGCGGCCGTGACGGTGGCCGCCGCGTACTGGGTGGCGGCGCAGAAGATCTGGACGGTCATGCGGCGGCCTTTCTGATGATGGTGCGCCGTTCGTCGTCGAGCCCGGCGAGTGCCCGCTCCAGCTCGGCACCCGGAATGCGCCGCAGGGCCCCGCCGGTGAGAGCCTTGAGCTCACGGGCGACGGAACGGCTGAAGCGCTGCCGGTCGCGGAGCTGATGGGCGATGACGACGCAGTAGCCGCGGACCGCCTTCGGCATCAGGAGGTCCGCCTGCGGGTCGTCGGCGAGTTCGGCCAGTACCTGGTCGAACGCCTTCACGAAGTCCAGCTGCCGTACGTCGCCGATCTGGGTGAGCGAACTCGCGACGCCCCGCCGGTAGAAGATCTGGTGCAGCGAGGTCACCGCGTAGGACTCGGCGTGCCGGTGCAGTTGCCAGATCCAGGGCCGGTCCTCCGCGGTGCGCAGTCCGTCGGTGAACCGCAGCATCCCCCGGTCGAGGAGGGAGGCGTCGTAGACGCCGGCCCAGGCGTACGGGTAGTCGACCATGCTCGAGTCGCCGACCGGCAGGATCGACGAGCGCGGGTCCAGCGGCGTGTCCCGCCGTCCCTCCGGCGCGCGCTGGAGGGTGCGCTGAGAGCCGGTCACCTGCACATGGTCGGTGCGTACGAAGTCCACGCCGAGCCGGTCGATCACGTCGACGAGCGCCGCCAGATGACCTCGCCCGAGCCAGTCGTCGCCGTCGAGGAAGGTGATCAGGCGGCCGTCGGCCCGGTCGATGCCGGTGTTGCGCGCCGACGCGAGTCCCCGGTTCTCCTCGTGGCGGACTACGGCGCTGTTCGGCAGGCGCCGGGTGAGCGCGGTGAGGGCTTCGAAGGTGTCGTCCGTCGAGCGGTCCTCGACGAAGATGAACTCGAAGTCGTCCCGGGCGTTGTTCACCAGGCCGGCCACCGTTTCGGCTATGTACGCGGAGACGTTGTAGCAGGGGACGATGACAGAGAGCGTGGTCACCGGGCGAGGGTACGGGGGGCCGATGGAGCGGCCCCTGACGCCGGCGTGAGCGGCAGGTGAACGCCGGATGAGCGTCGGGGAGGTGCGCAGGAGCTCCCGGCAGCGATGCGGAGAGCGGCCCCCGGGGGCCCGTTCCGGACCGTCGTGCCGGACGCGTCCGCCGGGCCGGTGACCGCCGTGGGGGGAGCGGGAGCCCCGCCCGCATCCCGGCTCCCGCCGAATCGTTTGGCGAATCAGTGGCCCACGCCACTCCCAGTGCCTAACATCGATCACCGCAAGGCCTTGTGCACCGAAGCACAATCATGCCGGGAGGCCCCTTTGCACCGCCGTCGTCGCACCGCGCTCACCGTCTCCGCCGCGCTCCTCGCCGCCGCGCCGCTCCTCGCCGCCTGCGGCAACGACGCGCACCCCGGGACCGCCGCCGTCGTCGGCGGGCAGCGGATCGAGATGTCCACCGTCCAGGCGAAGGTCCAGGACGTACGCGACGCGCAGCAGGCCTCGCCGCAGTCCGCGCAGCTGATCAAGGACAGCGGACAGCTCGGCCGGGCCAAGCTGTACGACCTGATCGTCGACCGGGTGGTCGCGAAGGCCGCGGAGGACGCCGGGGTGAGCGTCAGCCGCAAGGAGATCCAGGACGGGCGGGACGAGCTCGCGGAGCAGTCCGGCGGTGAGGAGCAGCTCGCCGCCATGTACCTCCAGCAGCGCGGCGTCGCCCCCGACCAGGTCGAGAACGCCGTGCGCCGCGACATCCTGGTCGGCAAGATCGCCACCGCGATCGGCGCGGCGAACAGCCCCGAGGGCCAGCAGCTGCTGAACGAGGCATTCACTGCCGCCGCGAAGGACCTCGACATCGACGTGAACCCCCGCTACGGCGCCTGGGACGACGCGAAGCTGGAGCTCGGGACCTACAAGGCGCCCTGGATCACGCAGGTCTCGCGGGAGGCACAGCCCGTCGAGGCGGGTGCGTAACGGCGGGAGGTAGGTTCGGGGTGTGACCACCGAAGCACCCGCCGTCGGCCGTATCGTCCTGCTCACCGCCAGCCACCGCGTCGCGCCCGGACTGCTGTCCTGGCCCGCGTGGCGGACGCTGCACGCCGCGGACCGGGTGCTGTGTGCGGATCCGCACCACCGGCAGCTGTCGTACCTGCGTGAGGCCGGGGTGACCGTGGAGCATGCCGCGCCGAGCGCGCAGGAGCTCGTGGACGCCTGCGCGGGAGGCCGCACGGTCGTCGTGCTGGTCTCCGGCGAGGGGGAGCCGGCCCTGACCGACGGTCTGGCCCGCCTCGGCGGGTCCGGCCGGGTGGCGATGCCGGACCTGGAGCTGCTGCCCGGTGCGTACGACCTGCCCGGCGCACGCCTGCTCGACCTCGTCGAGGTCATGGACCGCATCCGCCGCGAGTGCCCCTGGTCCTCGCGGCAGACCCACAAGGGCCTGGCGAAGTACGGCATCGAGGAGGCGTACGAGCTCGTCGAGGCCATCGAGGACGGTGACCGCGACGAGCTGCGCGAGGAGCTCGGGGACGTACTGCTCCAGGTCGTCTTCCACGCGCGGATCGCCGAGGAGGGCGGCCCCGGGGAAGAGGACGAGCCGTTCTCGATCGACGACGTCGCGGGCACGATCGTCGAGAAGCTGATCCACCGCCATCCCCATGTCTTCGGTGAGGAGACCGCCTCGACGCCCGAGGAGGTCAAGGCGCACTGGCTGCGCACCAAGGCGATCGAGAAGCAGCGCGCGTCGGTGACCGACGGTGTACCGCTCGGCCAGCCGGGCCTCGCGCTGGCGGCGAAGCTTGCTTCCAGGGTCCGTACGGCCGGCCTCGATGTCCCTGTCCCCGCCGGGCAGGGCGTCGGCTACGAGCTGCTCGCCCTCGCCGTGCGTGCGGAGGCGGCGGGCGTCGACCCCGAGGCGGCGCTGCGTGCCGCCGCCCGCGCGTACCGGGACGCGATCCGCGCGGCGGAGGGCCACCCCGGTAACGTCGAGGGGTGAACGACCCGACCGACCGGAACGCCGCTCCCGAACTCTTCACCTGGGAGTTCGCGACCGACCCCTACCCCGCCTACGCCTGGCTGCGCGAGCACTCGCCGGTGCACCGGACCCGGCTGCCCAGCGGAGTGGAGGCATGGCTGGTCACCCGGTACGCCGACGCCAAGGAGGCCCTCGCCGACCAGCGGCTCTCGAAGAACCCAGCGCATCACGACGAACCGGCGCACGCCAAGGGGAAGACAGGCATCCCGGGCGAGCGCAAGGCGGAGCTGATGACGCATCTGCTGAACATCGACCCGCCGGACCACACCCGGCTGCGCCGGCTGGTCTCCAAGGCGTTCACCCCGCGCCGTGTGGCCGAGTTCGCGCCGCGAGTGCAGGAGCTGACGGACCGTCTCATCGACTCCTTCGCGGCGAAGGGGGAGGCGGACCTGATCCACGAGTTCGCCTTCCCGCTGCCCATCTACGCCATCTGCGACATGCTCGGCGTCCCGCGCGAGGACCAGGACGACTTCCGTGACTGGGCGGGAATGATGATCCGCCACGGGGGCGGTCCGCGCGGCGGCGTCGCCCGCTCGGTGAAGAAGATGCGCGGATACCTCGCGGAGTTGATTCACCGTAAGCGGGAGGAACCGGGGGACGACCTCATCTCGGGACTCATCAAGGCGTCCGACCACGGCGAGCACCTCACCGAGAACGAGGCCGCGGCGATGGCCTTCATCCTGCTCTTCGCCGGCTTCGAGACCACCGTGAACCTCATCGGCAACGGTGTGTACGCGCTGCTGCGCAACCCCGGCCAGCGCGAGCGCCTCCAGGCGTCGCTCGCCGCGGGCGAGAGCGAGCTGCTCGCCACCGGCGTCGAGGAACTGCTGCGCTATGACGGCCCGGTGGAGCTGGCGACATGGCGGTTCGCCACCGAACCGCTCACCGTCGGCGGGCAGCGGATCGCTGCCGGCGACCCGGTCCTCGTCGTGCTCGCGGCCGCCGACCGCGACCCCGAACGCTTCGACGCGCCGGACACGCTCGACCTGTCCCGGCGTGACAACCAGCATCTGGGGTACGGACACGGCATCCATTACTGCCTCGGCGCGCCGCTCGCCCGGCTCGAGGGGCAGACCGCGCTCGCCACGCTGCTCCGCAGAATGCCTGACTTGCGGCTTGCGGGAGATCCGGCCGATTTGCGGTGGCGTGGGGGACTCATCATGCGTGGATTGCGCACTCTGCCCGTTGAGTTCACACCCGAAACAAACTGACGCAGCGTCAATTCTGTGACTTTCACGTGATCTCCGCTGCATCGACTTGTGACTCGCGTTCGAATACGGCTACGTTCACCGTCGACTCGGCACGCAACAGCAGGCCGCAGGTTTCTCAGCTGTCACGCGAAAGGCAACCGCATGCTCTCCGGGAACGGACGACACCGCCGACCCCGCCAGGCTCCGGCCCTCATCGTTGCGGCAGGGGTGACCGGTTCGGCCATCGCCATTCCGCTGCTCGGCGCGGGCTCGGCCTCGGCCGCGGACGCGAGCACGTGGGACCGCGTCGCGGAGTGCGAGAGCGGCGGCGCCTGGAGCGCCGACTTCGGCAACGGCTTCTACGGCGGACTCCAGTTCTCCGAGGAGGTCTGGGTCGCGTACGGCGGCACCGCGTACGCGCCGAGCGCCGACCTCGCCAGCCGCTCGCAGCAGATAGCGGTCGCCGAGAAGGTGCTCGCCGCCGAGGGCCCGCAGGCGTGGCCCGCGTGCGGGCCGCTCGCGGGGCTTGTCAACGACGGCACGGACACCGGCGTCGACCCCGGCATCCTGCCGCTGCCGCAGCAGAGCGAAGCACCGGCCGTGGAGCCGTCCGAGGACGCCTCCGGCAGGGACACGCCGGCCGACGACACGGACAGCGGGACCATCGAGGACTCTTCCGGCGGTCCGGGCGGGACCGGAGCGCCGTCCCGTGGCGCCGGTGACGCGCCGGACTCCACGGACGGGACCACCACGGCTCCGGAGGCTCCCGGCGCGTCGGACGGCGCCACGGGCGCGGCTCCCTCCGACGGCGCCACGAGCGGCGGCGGCAAGCACCGCGGCGCCCCCGCCGACAGCGAGGCAGAAACGGGCAAAACGGAAAAGGGCCGCGAAAGCGGCCGTCATGCCTCACGTGGTGACAGTTCAGGTCGAAACGGTGCCGATGAGGCAACCCGCCCCGACACCTACACCGTTCAGCCCGGCGACAACCTGTGCGACATCGCCAACGAGAAGGACGTGCCCGGCGGGTGGCCGGCGCTCTACGAGGCGAACCAGGAGGCCGTCGGGGCCGACCCGGACCTCATCCGGCCCGGTCAGAGCCTCGATCTCGGCCTGAACCGGGGCTAGTTCGCGTAGCGTTTCGCCGGCTTATGTCCGTTGTGTGCGAGTGAGACAAGGGTCTCTTTGCTGCAACTGCAGCAAACAGCCCTGCGAATTCGCCCACTCCGCCCCTCACCTGCGAAAACGGACACTCATGGGTGGCCGGTTCGGGCGATTTCTCCCCGATGTTCGACTTTGAACATCGGGGAGTCGTGTGTCTACCGTCTGAACCGTTCGCCATCGCGGGCACCGTCGACCGATACGCCGAATCCTGCCGTCGGTCGGGGGGAACAGTCGTCGCTCAGAGCGCCGAAGGCAGGAGCGGGGGACCCAGGTAAGTGCCGGGCCCGTGAGCCGGGACAGCGAGAGGCCGACCGTACGTCGAGGTCGGCCGGACCGTGGAGACCGGCGGAACGGAACCGGCTGGGGGTGAAGACCGTGCGTCAGTGACGTGCGGCCGGGCAACTCACAGGCCCGAACCCGACAGCTCACCTCGCAGGCGTCGGTGAGGAGATAGCTCCATGCTGCGTTCTTCCGGCAACGCCAAGCACCGCCGCGCTTCCCGGGCGACCCGTATCGCCGCCTTCGTCGGCATCACCGGTGCGGCCGTCGCCGCGCCGCTGCTCGGTGCGGGCACCGCCTCCGCCGCCACCACGGCCGAGTGGGACGCCGTCGCCCAGTGCGAGTCCGGCGGCGACTGGTCCATCAACACCGGCAACGGCTACTACGGCGGCCTGCAGTTCTCCGCCTCGACCTGGGCCGCGTACGGCGGCACCGCGTACGCCGCGACCGCCGACCAGGCGTCCAAGTCCCAGCAGATCGAGATAGCCGAGAAGGTCCTGGCCGGCCAGGGCAAGGGCGCCTGGCCGAGCTGTGGCGTCGGCCTGTCCAACGCCTCCAACGACGCCGGCTCCGTCGAGGCCGAGCCCACCCAGCCGGCCCAGGAGCGCGCCGAGGCCCCCACCACGCGCTCCGAGCGCGCCGAGGCCCCGGCGAAGAAGGCCGAGAAGCCCGCCGCCGCTGCCGAGGCCAAGTCCTTCAAGAAGGGCGACGGCGAGTACAAGGTCAAGGCCGGCGACACCCTGAGCACCATCGCCGAGGCCGAGAAGGTCAAGGGCGGCTGGGAGAAGCTCTTCGAGCTGAACAAGGACATCGTCGAGGACGCCGACGTGATCCACCCGGGTCAGCAGCTCCACCTGAGCTGACCCACCCCTTCCTCCCACGGTCCGGCGGTCGTGGGAGGCCACCCGTCTTCCGTACGGGACCCGAGCACCCCGGTCCGGCGCACCTTCCCCCCCGAACGCGCCGGGCCGGGGTTCGGTCCGTCGAGGGCCAGGGCCCGAATGCCGGTTACCCGCAGGTAGATACCGCCCTGTTTGCCCCGTCCCAAGGGACTTGATGCCCTTTTTCGTCCCAGGGGGCGGGCATCGGCAGGCCTTTGCCCCCGAGGCGGTTAGGCTCTTGCCGCAAGGCCAAGCAGACCTCTGCACTTTTTCTCGCGTCACATCCCAGAAGGAGATGCTCGTGCCGTCCATCGACGTCGTCGTAGCCCGGGAAATCCTGGACTCCCGAGGTAACCCCACGGTCGAGGTCGAGGTTGGCCTCGACGACGGCAGCACGGGTCGTGCTGCAGTTCCGTCCGGCGCCTCCACCGGTGCGTTCGAGGCTCTCGAGCTTCGCGACGGTGACCAGAACCGCTACCAGGGCAAGGGTGTCGAGAAGGCCGTCCTCGCCGTCATCGAGCAGATCGGCCCGGAGCTCGTCGGTTACGACGCCACCGAGCAGCGGCTGATCGACCAGGCGATGTTCGACCTGGACGCCACCCCGGACAAGTCCTCCCTCGGCGCCAACGCCATCCTCGGCGTCTCCCTCGCCGTGGCGCACGCCGCCTCCGAGGCCTCGGACCTGCCGCTCTTCCGCTACCTGGGCGGCCCGAACGCGCACCTGCTGCCCGTTCCGATGATGAACATCCTGAACGGCGGCTCGCACGCCGACTCCAACGTGGACATCCAGGAGTTCATGATCGCGCCGATCGGCGCCGAGTCCTTCTCCGAGGCCCTTCGCTGGGGCACCGAGGTCTACCACACCCTCAAGAAGGTTCTGAAGCAGAAGGGCCTGTCCACCGGTCTCGGCGACGAGGGCGGCTTCGCGCCGAACCTCGACTCCAACCGCGCCGCCCTGGACCTCATCCTCGAGGCCATCAAGGAGGCCGGTTACGCCCCGGGCAAGGACATCGCGCTCGCGCTCGACGTCGCCGCGTCCGAGTTCTACAAGGACGGCTCGTACGAGTTCGAGGGCAAGTCCCGCTCGGCCGCCGAGATGACCGAGTACTACGCGGAACTCGTCGACTCCTACCCGCTGGTCTCCATCGAGGACCCGCTGTTCGAGGACGACTGGGCCGGCTGGCAGGCCATCACCGAGAAGCTCGGCGCCAAGGTGCAGCTCGTCGGCGACGACCTGTTCGTCACCAACCCGGAGCGCCTGGCCCGCGGCATCGAGGAGAACGCCGCGAACGCCCTGCTCGTGAAGGTCAACCAGATCGGTTCGCTGACCGAGACCCTCGACGCCGTCGAGCTCGCCCAGCGCAACGGCTTCAAGTGCATGATGTCCCACCGCTCCGGCGAGACCGAGGACGTCACCATCGCCGACCTGGCCGTCGCCACCAACTGCGGCCAGATCAAGACCGGCGCCCCGGCCCGCTCCGAGCGCGTCGCCAAGTACAACCAGCTGCTGCGCATCGAGGAGATCCTCGACGACGCGGCGGTGTACGCGGGCCGCAGCGCGTTCCCGCGGTTCCGCTTCGCGGACCAGTAAGCACAGAAGGCACGACGGCCGGCCTACGTCTGATCGCCGCCCGATCACCGGCTGAAGCCCTGTCGTCCGTACGTCCCCGGCCGCGGTCCCGTACCGTGTCCGGGGACGTACGCGTGTGAAGGGGAGGCGAGAGGAATGGCACGCACGCCGGACGCGGACCGGTTCTCCACGGCGACCAGGCTGCGGCTGCTCGGCGAGCAGACCGCCGCCCGTGTCTACCGGTCCCAGAACCGCCGCCAGGCCCGCCGCTCCCGCCTCACCGGACGCGCGGCCTTCCTCGCCCTCGTCGTCTGCTCGCTCGTCGTCGCGCTCGCCTACCCGATGCGCCAGTACGTCTCGCAGCGGGCCGAGATCGCCGAGCAGGAACGGCTGATGCACGAGGCCCGCAAGAGCGTCGAGCAGCTCAAGGACGAGAAGGCGCGTCTCAAGGACGACATGTACATCCGGCGCCTGGCCCGCGAGCATCTGCACTACGTCCTGCCGGGGGAGACCGGATACACCATGATCGATCCGGAGGCCGCCGAGCAGGAGCAGGAAGAGGGCGGTGCGGCCGACCGGCCCTGGTACTCGAACGTATGGAACGGCGTGGACAGCGCCGACGGCCCGCAGCACGGTTAAGTCAGCGAACAAGGCAGGCATGGAAACACCTCCTCCCACCACCGAACCCACCGAGCCCACCGACGCGGACATCGCCGCGTTCAAGGAGCAGCTCGGCCGGCCCCCGCGCGGTCTGCGCGCGATCGCGCACCGCTGCCCCTGCGGGCAGCCCGACGTCGTCGAGACCGCCCCGCGGCTCCCCGACGGCACCCCCTTCCCGACGCTGTACTACCTGACGTGCCCGCGGGCGGCCTCCGCGATCGGCACGCTCGAGGCGAACGGCGTCATGAAGGAGATGACCGAGCGCCTGGCGACGGATCCCGAACTCGCCGCCGCCTACCGGGCGGCCCACGAGGACTACATCCGGCGCCGTGACGCCATCGAGGTGCTGGAGGGCTTCCCCAGTGCCGGCGGCATGCCGGACCGGGTGAAGTGCCTGCACGTGCTGGTCGGCCACTCGCTGGCTGCCGGCCCCGGCGTCAACCCGCTGGGCGACGAGGCGATCGCGATGCTGCCGGAGTGGTGGGCCAAGGGTCCGTGCGTGTCGCCCTGCGTGACGCCCGAAGCCTGATCACCGAGGAGACCGCCGACATGACCCGCGTCGCCGCAATCGACTGTGGCACCAATTCCATCCGGCTCCTGGTCGCGGACGTCGACCCGGCCACCGGGAAGCTCGTCGACCTCGACCGCCGGATGACCATCGTCCGGCTGGGCCAGGACGTCGACCGCACCGGCCGGCTCGCCGCACAGGCGCTGAAGCGGACGTTCGACGCCTGCCGTGAGTACGCCGCCGTCATCGAGGAGCACGGCGCCCGCCGCGTCCGCTTCGTCGCCACCTCCGCGTCGCGGGACGCGGAGAACCGCGACGAGTTCGTCGCCGGCGTGCTCGACATCCTCGGCGTGGAGCCGGAGGTGATCACCGGTGACCAGGAGGCCGAGTTCTCCTTCACCGGCGCCACGAACTCGCTCGACGGCCGCTCCGACGTCGATCTTCCCTATCTGGTCGTCGACATCGGCGGAGGCTCCACCGAGTTCGTGGTGGGCGAGGAGCACGCCCGGGCCGCCCGGTCCGTCGACATCGGCTGTGTACGGATGACCGAACGGCACGCGCCGAGCAGTCCGGCGACGCCGGAGCAGATCGCCGCGATCACCGCGGACATCGAGGCGGCGATCGACGACGTCGAGAAGACCGTGCCCATCCGCCAGGCGCACACCCTGGTCGGGCTCGCCGGCTCCGTGACCACGGTCGCGGGCATCGCGCTCGGCCTCGAGGAGTACGACTCCGAGGCCATCCACCACTCCCGGATCTCCTATGAGCAGGTCGAGGAGGTCACCACCCTGCTGCTGAACTCGACGCACGACGAGCGCGCGGCGATCGGCGTGATGCACCCCGGCCGCGTCGACGTGATCGCGGCCGGGGCGCTCGTCCTGCTCACGGTCATGCGGCGGACCGGGGCCCGCGAGGTGGTCGTCAGCGAGCACGACATCCTCGACGGCATCGCGTACAGCGTCGCCGCCGGGACCACCGGCTGATTCCACGTCAGAAGGTCGGGGTCGGGGACGGGGTGAGCACGACGAACTCAGCCCCGGCCGGGTCGTTGCACACCGCGAGCCGGCCCACGCCCTCCGCGTCCTCGGGGCCCATCGAGACCGAGCCGCCCTTCTCCCGCACGAGGGCGACCGTGGCGTCGCAGTCCGCGGTGCCGAAGACGGGGTGCCAGTAGGGCCGGTCCTCTCCCGAGGAGAACATCTGGGGAACGGCCATGATGCCGCCGAACATCCGCTCGGCCGGCTGGTCCTTCGGCGTGACCATCGTGTACGTGCCGCCGTCGCCGGGGAGCTCCATGTCCTGGCCGGACCAGCCGAAGACGGTGCCGTAGAAGGTCTGCGCGGCGGTCGAGTCGGTGGTGTAGAGCTCCACCCAGCCGAGGCTGCCCGGGGCGTCGGCCAGTTGGATCCCCGGGTACGAGCCCGGCTGCCAGACCGCGAACCGGGCCCCCTGTGGGTCGGTGAGCTGGGCGAACCGTCCTTCGTCCGACACCTCGGAGGGCGGAGTGCGCACCGAGCCGCCCGCCTGCTCGACCGCCTTCACGGTGGACTCGATGTCGGGAGTGTGGAAGTAGACCATCCAGGCCGGGCGGGCGCCTTCCTCGGTGAGCTGCCCGACCGCTCCCACCACCTTGCCGTCGAGCCGGAACGACTTGTAGCCGCTCGCCTCCTGGTCGAACGCCTGGGCCTGCCAGCCGAACACGGCGCCGTAGAAGGCGGCCGCCGCGTCGATGTCGGGGGCGCCGAGGTCGAGCCAGCAGGGGGAGCCGGGCACGAAGTCAGTGGTGATCACGCGATTGCCTTTCTCCGGGACTTCCCCGGTCCCTCCCGGGGTCTGCGCCTCAGCCTGGCACCGAGCGCGGGCCCCCGGCCGACGACGCTCCGGCCGCCGCCGGAAGGGTCTGCCGGACCGGCTTGGAGGGGTGCTCGCGAGAAAGTTCGTGAAGTTCTTCACAAGGAAAAGCGTCCTGACACGCCCGTAGAGGCTCCTCAAGGCCCGTTGTGCCTGCCTGTTGTGCCCGGACGGGCACATTCGAAGGCGGGCGGCCGACCGCGCCCCCAGAGCCCAAGGAGCGGCGGTCCAGCGGCCCTGCAGCCCTAGGGTCCAGCTCAGAGGGGTGATCAACGTCCCCCGGTGCCCTGTGGTTCCCCCTGGCAACCATGACCTGGGTCACGTGGGCGGCGGAGTGTAGCAGAGTGGAGCCAACACCTTGTGAAGGGGCTCACGAGCGCCCCCTCCGAGGGGGGTGGATACTCGATGGCATGAGCACCACGGAGCGTCCCAGGATCCTCGTTGTAGGCGGTGGGTACGTAGGCCTGTACGCAGCTCGGCGCATTCTCAAGAAGATGCGCTACGGCGAGGCGACCGTCACGGTCGTCGACCCGCGGTCGTACATGACGTACCAGCCCTTCCTCCCCGAAGCTGCCGCCGGCAGCATCTCGCCTCGGCATGTCGTCGTCCCGCTGCGACGCGTGCTGCCCAAGGCAGAGGTTCTCACCGGTCGGGTCACGACCATCGACCAGGACCGCAAGGTCGCGACGGTCTCGCCGCTCGTCGGCGAGGCGTACGAGCTGCCCTTCGACTACCTGGTGATCGCCCTCGGCGCGATCTCCCGTACCTTCCCGATCCCCGGCCTCGCCGAGCAGGGCATCGGCATGAAGGGCATCGAAGAGGCCATCGGCCTTCGCAACCACGTGCTCGAGCAGCTGGACAAGGCCGACTCGACGACCGACGAGGACGTCCGCCGCAAGGCGCTGACCTTCGTCTTCGTCGGCGGTGGCTTCGCCGGCGCCGAGACCATAGGCGAGGTCGAGGACCTGGCCCGTGACGCTGCGAAGTACTACAGCAACGTCAAGCGCGAGGACATGCGTTTCATCCTCGTCGACGCCGCCGACAAGATCCTTCCCGAGGTCGGCCCGAAGCTGGGCAAGTACGGCAAGGAGCACCTCGAGGCCCGTGGGGTCGAGATCTACCTCTCCACCTCGATGGACTCGTGCGTCGACGGCCACGTGGTGCTGAAGAACGGCCTCGAGGTCGACTCCAGCACCATCGTGTGGACCGCCGGTGTGAAGCCGAACCCGGCGCTGGCCCGCTACGGCCTGCCGCTCGGCCCCCGCGGCCACGTGGACTGCAGCGAGAAGCTCCAGGTCCAGGGCACCGACTACATCTGGGCCGCCGGCGACAACGCCCAGGTCCCGGACATGGCCGCCCGCAAGGCCGGTGTCGAGAACGCCTGGTGCCCGCCGAACGCCCAGCACGCGCTGCGCCAGGCCAAGGTCCTCGGCGACAACGTCATCTCCGGGATGCGCGGCTTCCCGCAGAAGGACTACGAGCACGCGAACAAGGGCGCGGTCGCCGGTCTCGGCCTGCACAAGGGCGTCGCGATGATCGTCATGGGCAAGGTGAAGATCAAGCTCAAGGGCCGGCTCGCCTGGTACATGCACCGCGGCTACCACGGCATGGCCATGCCGACGTGGAACCGCAAGATCCGCGTGTTCGCCGACTGGACGCTGGCGATGTTCCTCAAGCGCGAGGTCGTCTCCCTCGGCGCGATGGAGAGCCCCCGCGAGGAGTTCTACGAGGCCGCCAAGCCGGCTCCGGTCGCCGCCAAGCCGGAGGCCGAGAAGGCCAAGGCCTCCTAGCGGTACCGCTGTCCCCGAAGGGGCCGCCCGCCATCCGTGGTGCGGGCGGCCCCTTCGGCGTTCCTCAACACCCTCCGGCGCGCTCCACCCGCCCGCCCGGGGGTGCCTGCCCTGCCCGCGGGCGCGCTGACTCCGACCAGGTGCCGTTTCCCGCCTTTTTGCCTGTGCATTGCGTAGTGCGGGGAAGCACACACGGTGGTCACGTTGTTGAAGGAATGTAACCGTGCGGTCCCGCGGTGCGGGGCCCGCGGGGCGTTCGTGGGAACCACCGTCACGGAGGTGTGCGCCATGGCCGACGCCGCACTGCGGCTGACCACTCTCGCCGAGGAACTGCTGGGGACACCGCTCCCGGTCCGCCTCCGCGCATGGGACGGCAGCGAAGCCGGACCGCCGGGCGCGCCCACCCTCGTCGTACGCCACCGGCGCGCCCTGCGGCGGCTTTTGTGGCGTCCGGGCGAGCTGGGGCTCGCACGGGCCTGGGTCGCCGGGGAGGTCGACGTCGACGGCGACCTGTACGAGGTCCTCGACCTGCTCGCCGGGATCTTCTGGGAGCGCGGCGGCGAGCGGCACAGCGCCGTACGTGCGGTACGCGCCGCGCGGGACCCGAGGCTGCGGGCGGCCGCCCTCGATCTGCTGAAGCTCGGTGGGCCGCTGCCCCCGCCGGCCCCGCCCGTCGAGGAGGTGCGCCGGCGTACCGGCCCGCTGCACACCAAGCGGCGCGACAAGGAGGCCATCAGTCACCACTACGACGTCGGCAACGACTTCTACGAGCTCGTGCTCGGGCCGTCCATGGTCTACTCGTGCGCCTACTGGGACCAGGCGGGCACCCTGGAGGAGGCCCAGCGCGACAAGCTCGACCTGGTCTGCCGCAAGCTCGGGCTGAAGCAGGGCGACCGGCTCCTCGACGTGGGCTGCGGCTGGGGTTCCATGGCCGTCCACGCCGCCCGCGAGTACGGCGCCCGTGTCACCGGCGTGACACTCTCGCGTGAGCAGGCCGTCTACGCCCGCAAGCGCATCGCCGACGAGGGTCTCACCGACCGGATCGAGATCCGGGTCCAGGACTACCGGGACGTCAGGGACGGTCCGTACGACGCCATTTCGTCCATCGGCATGGCGGAACACGTCGGCCGGGTCCGCTACCGCGAATACGCCGACCAGCTGTTCTCGCTCCTCGTGCCGGGCGGTCGGCTGCTCAACCACCAGATCGCCCGCCGGCCCGAGAAGAACGAATCGGCCTACCGGGTCGACGAGTTCATCGACCGATACGTCTTCCCCGACGGCGAACTCGCGCCCCTCGGCCGTACCGTCGCCACCCTGGAGGACGCCGGCTTCGAGGTCCGGGACGTCCACGCCATCCGCGAGCACTACGCCCGCACCCTGCGCGCCTGGGTCGCCAATCTCGAGAAGGCATGGCCCGAGGCCGCGCGGTACACGTCGGCCGGTCGTGCCCGGGTGTGGCGGCTCTACATGGCCGCCTCCGCGGTCTCCTTCGAGCGCAACAGGATCGGCGTCAACCAGATCCTCGCCGTGAGGACCCCCGACAGCGGCGACTCGGGAGTGCCGCTGCGGAGCCGCGACTGGCGCTGAATGCTCTCCGCCGGACGTACGAACGACGCGGGGCCCCGTGGGCGCGCGCACAGCACACGCCCACAGGGCCCCGCCCCGGACATCTACTCGGTCTTGATCGCCGTCAGCATGTTCAGCTTCGCCGCGCTCCGGGCCGGCCACAGCGCCGCCAGCACACCGACCACACCGGCCAGCAGCAGGAAGAGCCCGATCCGGTCCCACGGCATGACCAGCACATAGCCGGGGATCTCCTTGCGGATCGTCTCGCCGATCGCCCAGGCGAGGAACGAGCCGAGACCGATGCCGACCACCGCGCCGAAGACCGAGATCACGACGGCCTCCAGCCGGATCATCCGCTTCACCTTGCCGCGGTCGAGGCCGATCGCCCGCAGCATGCCGATCTCCTGCTGACGCTCGAAGACGGACATCGCCAGGGTGTTGATGACGCCGAGCACCGCGATGATCAGGGCCATCGCCAGCAGCCCGTACATGATGTTCAGCGCCGTGTTGATGAATCCGCCGAACATGTTCCGGATGTCCTGCTGGTCCATGACGCTCATCGCCGGGTTGTCGCCCAGCGCGTCGACCAGCGCTTGCTCGTTCGCCGCACTGGCGCCGCCGTCCATCGTCACCCAGATCTCGGGGATGTACGGCTTCGGCTCGTAGGGGGCGACGACGTCGGTGGCGACCAGGATCGGGGAGAGGAACTCGTTGCCCTTGTAGATGGCGCCGACCGTCAGGTTCTTGGTCTCCTTCTTGCCCTCCTGGCCGAACTCGGCGGGCAGCGTGTCACCGGTCTTCCAGCCGTTCGACCTCGCGGTGTCGTCGTCGACCGCGATCTGCCCCTTGCCGAGCGTGGCGAGCGAGCCCGAGACCGTCTCCAGGTCGAAGACCTTCTCCACGTCGCCCGGGGTGACCGCGGAGGCCGAGTGCCAGTTGCCCTTGATCTCCATCGAGGAGGCCTGCTGCGGGGAGACGGCGCTGACGCCCTCGGCCTTCTCGATCGCGTCGAGCGCCGACCGGTCCAGCGCGCCGCCGCCGGCCATGGAGACCATGTAGTCGGCCCGGATGTTGTCCGTGGTCATCTGGTCGACGGCGCGGCCCATCGTGGCGCCCAGCACCGAGATCCCGGTGACCAGGGTGAGACCGATCGCCAGCGCGGAGGCGGTGGCGCCCGTACGGCGCGGGTTGCGCACCGCGTTCTGTCCGGCGAGCTTGCCCGACACCCCGAAGAGACGGTGCAGCAGCGGCCGCACCAGCGCGATCACCGGGCGGGACAGCAGCGGGATCAGGACGATGATGCCGACCAGCGCCAGGAACGCGCCGCCGCCGATGATCGTCCGGCCGTCGGAGCCGGCCGCCGCGCCGGCGACGATCGCGGCCGCGCCGAGCAGGGTGAGCACGCCGCCGATGGTGTTCCGCAGCACCAGCGACTTGGTGGTGGCGACCGCGTGGACGCTGCTCATCGCCGCCACCGGCGGGATCTTCGCGGCCCGGCGGGCGGGCAGCCATGCCGCCAGCACCGTGATCAGCACACCGACGGCCAGGGCGGCGGCCACCGCGGTGGGTGAGACGACCAGCGGTCCCGCGGGCACCTTGGCGCCGAAGGTGCTCATCGCCGACCTCAGACCCGTCGCCAGCCCGAGGCCCAGCACGAAGCCGACCACCGAGGCGACGGCCCCGACGACCAGCGCCTCGAGGATCACCGAGCGCTTGACCTGTCGGCGGGAGGCGCCGACGGCCCGAAGCAGCGCCAGCTCCCTGGTGCGCTGGGCGACCAGCATGGTGAAGGTGTTGGCGATCAGGAAGACGCCTACGAACAGGGCGATGGCCGCGAACGCGAGCAGCATCGTGTTCATGTTCGACAGGCCGCTCTCGATCTGCTCAGCCTGCTCGTCGGCCAGCTCCTTGCCGGTCTGTGCCTCGGAGTCCTTGGGCAGCAGCGGCTTCACGGCCGCGAGGATCTTCGTGTCGGAGGCGCCGGCCTCGGAAGTCACGGTGACGTCCGAGAAATAGCCGGGCCGGAGGTAGAGCTGCTGGGCCACGGCGGTGTCGAACAGGACCAGGCTGCCGCCCGCGTTGACCGCGCCGTCCTCGGTGGTGAACACACCGGCGAGGGTGTACTCCTTCACCGGGCCGTTGGTGGCCACCCGCACGGTGTCGCCGACCTTGTACCCGCCCTTGGCGGCGGAGTCCTTGTCGAGCGCGATCTCGCGGTCCTCCCGCGGCCCCTCACCGGCGGTGAAGGTGTATGCGGCGTCCTTGCCGTCCTTGCCCGGGGCGAAGTTCGCGCCGGTGTTGGACCAGCCGTTGCCTATGAGCTTGCCGTCCTGATCGGCGACGCCGGCGAAGCCGGAGACCCGGCCGGCCGCGGAGGCGACGCCGTCGACGCCCCGGATCTTCTCCAGGGTCTTCTCGTCGATGCCGGCGTCCTTCGCGGCCTCGCTCGGGTCGATGTAGGTCGTCACGGCGACCGCGACCTTGTCGTAGCTCTTGGCGGACTGGTTGCGGTAGGCGTTGCCGAGGGTGTCGGTGAAGACCAGGGTGCCGGACACGAAGGCCACGCCGAGCATCACGGCGAGCACGGTCATCAGCAACCTGGCCTTGTGCGCGAGCACATTGCGCAGGGCGGTACGGAACATGTGGGTGTCCTGGGAACGGGCACCGGCGTCCTCGCGGGCGGCCCGGCGGGGCCGGCCGCGGGCCGGGCGGTGACAGGTGAGGTCTTGGAGGCGCGCGGGGCAGGGCGCGTACTGCGCGGCGGCCGGGGGCGCCGGGGCGTGCCACGGGAGCCCGGGGCGGGCGCGCGAGGCTCCGGGCGGGAGAACGGGCCGGTAGGGGCCCGGCGACGTCAGCTCGTGCGGCCCTTGGCGTCGAAGGCCTTCATCCGGTCGAGGACGCCGTCGGCGGTGGGGCTGATCATCTCGTCGACGATCGCGCCGTCCGCCAGGAAGATCACCCGATCGGCGTAGGAGGCGGCCACCGGGTCGTGGGTCACCATGACCACGGTCTGGCGGAGCTCGCGAACCGAGTTGCGCAGGAAGCCGAGCACCTCCGCGCCGGAGCGCGAGTCGAGGTTTCCGGTCGGCTCGTCACCGAAGATGATCTCCGGCCGGGAGGCGAGGGCGCGGGCGACGGCGACGCGCTGCTGCTGGCCGCCAGAGAGTTCGGTCGGCCGGTGACCGAGCCGGTCGCGCAGGCCCACCATGTCGATGACCCGCTCCAGCCACTCCCGGTCGGGCTTACGGCCCGCGATGTCCATGGGCAGCGTGATGTTCTCCATCGCGGTCAGCGTCGGCAGCAGGTTGAACGCCTGGAAGATGAAGCCGATCTTGTCGCGGCGCAGCTGTGTGAGCTGCTTGTCCTTCAGGCTGCCGAGCTCGGTCTCGCCGATGCGCACGGAGCCGGAGCTGAAGGAGTCCAGACCGGCGACGCAGTGCATCAGCGTCGACTTGCCGGAGCCGGACGGGCCCATGATCGCGGTGAACTCGGCCTGCCGGAAGTCGACGCTCACATGGTTCAGCGCGACCACCTGGGTCTCGCCCTGTCCGTACACCTTGGACAGGTCCGTGGCGCGGGCGGCCACGGCGGTGGCGCGGTGAGCGATGGGGGTGGTGGTCACGAGGGGAGCTCCTGTCGGGGGTGTGCCGTGCTGACTCCCTCATCCTGTCCGCGCCGGCGGCGGGAATCGTCACTCCCGGTGCCCGTTCCCGGGGCCCTCTCCGGTCGGACCGGGCGGCCCGCTCCTCCTCCTTGGGTATGACGGCGCCCCTGAGAGACGAGGGGGACCCGGAGGGCGCTTTTACGTCATTCCCAGGGGCCCGGGGCAGCGGTCGCAGGGGGTGCGAGGGGGGTGCGCACACACCCCGACCTGGCCTGACGCTCCCTCAGGAGCCAACAGAACAAGACAAGATCGGGCCATCGCCCCGATGGCGAGTCGATCTGCACCGATAGGCTCGGGTGCCAAAGCGGAGCCCTCGCGCCACGCCCGGGTGGTGGAATGCAGACACGGCGAGCTTAAACCTCGCTGCCCCTCGGGGCGTGCCGGTTCGAGTCCGGCTCCGGGCACCTCGACGCCCCACCGCCCGGCACACGGTCACCCTCTGTGGAGCCCCGTGCCGTGCTCCACTGTCACGATCCCGGAAAGATCCTCCCCGAGCACTAGAGTGTTCGCTTTGCTTCCGCATTACTCTTGACTTCTAGGCCGCGCACGGTGGCCAAGGAGGAGTGAGATGAGGAGCAGCAACCCGGTCTTCTCGCGACGGGGGTTCAGCCGTGACAACGGCTACGCCGGCTTCAACGCGCAGCAGCAGCCGCAGGCCGGGGGCCCCGCCGTAGGAACGAACCCCTACGCCCAGGGCGCCGGCAACCCTTACGCGACCAACCCCTACGCCCCGGCAGGCACCCAGTACGGCGCTCCGGCGCCCGTCCGTACGGACGCCATGACGATGGACGACGTCGTCACGCGCACCGGCATGACGCTGGGCGTCGTGGTTCTCGGTGCGGTCCTCGCCTGGGCCGTCCTGCCGGTTTCCCCCAGCAGCTACGGCATCGCCATCGGCTCGGCCCTGGTGGCCTTCGTCCTCGCGATCGTCCAGTCCTTCAAGCGCACCCCGTCGCCCGCGCTGATCCTGAGCTACGCCGCCTTCGAGGGCATCTTCCTCGGCGTGATCAGCGAGATGTACAACAGCCGCTGGGACGGCGCGCCCTTCCAGGCCGTGCTCGGCACCATGGCCGTCACCGGCGCCATGCTGTTCGTGTACAAGCAGCGCTGGATCCGGGTCACCGCGCGGTACGCCCGCATCGGTATGACCATCGCGATCGCCTTCATCGCCGTGATGGCGGTGAACCTGCTGCTCGTGGTCTTCGGCGTCGCCGAGGACGGCGGTCTGCGCAGCTTCGGGCCGCTCGGCGCGGTCGTCGGCATCCTGGCCATCCTGATCGGCTGCTTCTTCCTCACCCTGAACTTCAAGGAGATCGAGGACGGCATCACCTACGGCGCGCCGCGCCAGGAGTCCTGGCTGGCCGCCTTCGGCCTGACCGTGACGCTGGTGTGGATCTACCTGGAGATGCTGCGTCTGGTGGCCATCTTCAGCGGCGACGACTAGTCGGCGCGGCGGCCGGGAAGCCGGTCGCACGAAGGGCCCGCAGGCACTGCCTGCGGGCCCTTCCTCGTGTCGGCACCTGAGGCCACTAGAGCAGCTTGCGCGCGGCCCGCCTCAGGTCGTACTCGTGGATGATCGCTTTCGCATGTCCGTACGCGAGGTTGTGTTCGCCCCGGAGCCAGCTGACCTTCTCCTCGAAATTGAAGAGAGACGGTCCTTCGTCGACGGTGCGGAGCCAGTCGGAGATGTCACGACCGGTGCACTGGGGGATTCGGGAGAGCAGATTTCGGTGGGTCTCTTCGGAGAAGACTTGGGACATCGGCGCCTCCGGACGCATTGCGCGTGTGCTCTTCACGCCACCGTGCCTGAGCGTGCGCGTATTGGCAACAGTCCCGGGAGGGCGCGTAGGGTCGCGGCGTGCTTGATACGACGGGACTGATCGCCGCGGCGGACCGCTTCGCGGACCGTCTGCGGGCCGCGCCGCAGAGCCGGCTCCAGCGGGGCGCGGCGGCGGAGGCACTGGCCCTGGCCAGGGAACTCGCGAAAAGGGCGCAGCGGATCGAGGAGCCCGGACGGGAGCCGAGGATCATGCCCGACGCGGGGGTGTTCGCGGTCGCGGACCAGCTGATGGTGGCCGCTCGCGATCTGGCCGAAGCGCTTCGGCCGGTGCCGGACGCGTCAAGGGAAGTGGACGAGGCGGTCGCGCTGGTGCGGTCCGCCGCCGACCGCTCGGGGCTGTAGAACTCCGGGCGGCGCCCCCGGGATCCGGGGGGCGGGCGAGCGGCCGGGCTAGGTGGCTCAGTGGGAGGCGATCACGCGGTCGGCGAGGATGTACACGCTCTCGTCGCCGCAGGAGAACGTCAGGGCGTACGCGCCCGACACACCCGAGCCGCCCAGCAGCACCGGCGCGGTGCCCGCGCGCAGCGCGTCCGCGAGGCGCTCAGCGGTCTCCCGGTGGCCCGGGGTCATGCACAGGGTCGTGCCGTCGGCGAAGACGTACACGTCCAGGGTGCCCAGCGGGCCGGGGCGGACGTCCGCGAGCTCGATGCCCGTCTCCGCCAGCTCCTCGAGCTTCGACACGGTGCGCTCATGGTCGGTGACGACTGGCGTCTGGACCGGCACGAAGTCCGGGTGGGAAGGGTGCCGGCGGCGGGCGGCGGCCAGTTCGGGGGAGTCCTCAGCGAACTCGGTGACCTCGGGGAGGTCGGCCATCTCGTCGAGCCCGTCGACGCCGTCCAGATCCAGCGACTCCAGGTCCGTCGACTCGAGGCCCATGGACTCCAGGCCCACGAAGTCGGCCTGGCGCGGGACGTAGAACGGCGGGATCTCGTCGCCGATGCCCGACAGACCGCCGAGCGCGGACCCCGACGCGGATCCGGAACCGGAGCCCTCGCCGGAGTAGCGGGCGGAGGCGTCTGCGGCGTCACGCGCCTCCTGCGCGGCCCAGAAGGCCCGCGCCTCGGCCAGCTCGCGCTCCCGTTCCTCGGCGAGCGCTTCGGCGACGGCCGCCCGTATCTCGGCGGCATCACTGGTGCGTGCCTTGGGTACGGAGACGGTGCGGGCGAGCCCGGACGCCTCGGCGAGCTCGCTGCGCAGGGCGGCCACCTCCTTACGGAGCCCATGGGCGGCGTGCAGGGCAGCGGCGCCCACGGCCGTGGCGGCGGCCGTGGTCAGCAGCAGGGCAAGAGACATGGCGCTCACTGACTTACTCCCGGTTTCAATCGGATCCCCCGACTTCTACATCAGCTTGCGATGAACCCGCGCACTCTGTCAGTGCATTACGTCACCAATTGGACAGGACTTTGCGCCCGGCGTTTACCGGCGGATCGGGCCTGACCTGCAAAAAGGCGCCTCCCCCAGGAGATAGGTCACATCCTGGGGGAGATTCAGTCACGAACTGAGATCCACGGCAGCGTCCCGGACCGGGCCCGGCCGCTCACCACGGCTTTGAACGCTACGGCTCGGCTCAGCCGCCGGCGTTGTGGGGTCGCGTTCGCTTCGCCACCGCTGTGGGCAGGTGCCGCCCTCGTTCCTCGGGCGACCCCTACCCTCCGCTACGGCTCAGCTCAGCCGCCGGCGTTGTGGGGTCGCGTTCGCTTCGCCACCGCTGTGGGCAGGTGCCGCCCTCGTTCCTCGGGCGACCCCTACCCTCCGCTACGGCTCAGCTCAGCCGCTCGATGACCATCGCCATGCCCTGGCCGCCGCCCACGCACATCGTCTCGAGGCCGAACTGCTTGTCGTGGAACTGGAGGCTGTTGATCAGCGTGCCCGTGATCCGCGCGCCGGTCATGCCGAAGGGGTGGCCGACCGCGATCGCTCCGCCGTTGACGTTGACCTTGTCCAGGTCGAAGCCGAGGTCACGGTACGAGGGGATGACCTGCGCGGCGAACGCCTCGTTGATCTCGACCAGGTCGATGTCCGACGTGGTCAGGCCGGCGCGCCGCAGGGCCTGCTTGGACGCCTCGACCGGGCCGAGGCCCATGATCTCGGGGGAGAGGCCGGAGACGCCGGTGGAGACGATCCGGGCGAGCGGCGTGAGGCCCAGTTCGCGGGCCTTGGTGTCGCTCATGATGACGAGCGCGGCGGCACCGTCGTTCAGCGGGCAGCAGTTCGCGGCGGTGACCAGGCCGTCGGGGCGGAAGACGGGCTTCAGGCCCTCGACGCCCTCGAGGGTGACTCCGGCGCGCGGACCGTCGTCCTTGCTGACGACCGTGCCGTCGGGCGTGGTCACGGGGGTGATCTCACGCTCCCAGAAGCCGTTCTTGATGGCTTCCTCCGCGAGGTTCTGCGAGCGGACGCCGAACTCGTCCATGTCCTGGCGGGTGATGCCCTTGAGGCGGGCCAGGTTCTCCGCGGTCTGCCCCATCGCGATGTACGCGTCCGGCACCAGGCCGTCCTCGCGCGGGTCGTGCCACGTGGAGCCCTCGGACTCCGCGACGGCGACTGTGCGGGCCTCGGCCTCGGCGAAGAACGGGTTGTGCGTGTCCGGCAGGCTGTCGGAGTTGCCCTTCACGAAGCGGGACACCGTCTCGACACCCGCCGAGATGAAGACGTCGCCCTCGCCGGCCTTGATGGCGTGCAGCGCCATCCGGGACGTCTGGAGCGAGGAGGAGCAGTAGCGGGTGACGGTGCAGCCGGGGAGGTGGTCCATCCCCATCTGCACGGCCACGATGCGGCCCAGGTTGTTGCCCTGCTCGCCCCCGGGGAGGCCGCAGCCGAGCATCAGGTCGTCGATGTCACGCGGGTCGAGCTCGGGCACCTTGGCGAGGGCGGCCTTGATGATCTCGGCGGTCAGGTCGTCCGGGCGGACGTCCTTGAGCGAGCCCTTGAAGGCCCGGCCGATCGGGGAACGGGCGGCAGAGACGATCACGGCTTCGGGCATCACGGCTCCATGAGGGGAAGACGGAAGGGCTGGTTGGGAAGTTACCCGTACGTACCGCGCGGGTCACTGCGCGGATGGTGTGATGCGGGCCTCTTTTCTAAGCGGGCGCTTGCTTATGCGCCCTCCCGGCTTGCCCTTCCCCGCCGAGGACGGCCCCGAAACCGATACGCCGCCCGGATTCCGCCCCCATAGGCCCGGCCTCCCGCGAGGCCCTGCCGGCAGGCGGCGAGGCCGCGTACGCCCGGGCCTGCCGTACACCGCTGAAGCGGCGTGTACGGCAGGTCCGGGCGCCCGGCCAATCAGTGCGCGGGGCCCGCGTGACCCCTGGCGGGCTCGGCGTGCGTCGTGGTGGCGGGGGAGGCGGTCTCCGTGGCCGGAGGCAGACGACGGCGACGGCGGTGCTTGAGCAGGGCCCAGGGCGCGCGGGCGCCCGTGACCTCCGTGCCCGCCTCGGAAGCGGCCGTCGCGGCCGCCCGGGCCACCGGCAGCATGTCCTCGTCCCGGTCCGCGTCCAGCACGTCGGTCTCCGGCCACAGGCCGAGCACCGCGCACAGCGTCGGCAGCATCGCCATGGCGGCCGTCGCGTAGCCCTCCGCCGACGGGTGGTAGCTGTCCACGCCGAACATCTCCCGCGGGTTGGCCGCGAACTCCGGGCCGAGCAGATCGCCCAGCGAGACCGTCCGCCCGCCCTGCTCGACCACCACGATCGTCTGCGCCGCGGCCAGCTGGCGGCTCACGCGGCGGGCCATCCAGCGCAGCGGCTGGTAGACCGGCTCGATCGTCCCGAGGTCGGGGCAGGTGCCGACGACCACCTCCGCGCCCGCCGTGCGCAGTCTGCGGACGGCGGCGGCCAGGTAGCGCACGGACTCCGTCGGCGGCATCCGGTGGGTGACGTCGTTGGCGCCGATCATGATCACGCACACGTCCGGGGTCCTCGACCGGTCCGCGAGCAGTTGCGTGACCTGCCGCTCGAGGTCGTCGGACCGCGCCCCGGGCAGTGCGATGTTGCGGACCTCCACCGGCCGCTCCGCCACCGCCGCCAGCCCGGACGCCAGCAGCGCCCCGGGAGTCTGGCCGGCCCTGCGCACACCCTGGCCGGCCGCGGTCGAGTCGCCGAGGACGCCGAGATGCAGCGGGTTCTCCCGGCCGAAGGCCAGCCCGTAGAGACCGTCGCCGCGCGGAGGGATGGGCGCCCGGCCCCCGCCGACCGTGCGTTTGGCCAGCTGGACCTCGGCCAGCACCAGGCCCACCGCCGCCGCCCCGAGCAGCCCGATGCTGCCCCCGCCGTATGCCGCGCCGGCCGCGATGCGCCGCGCCACCCTCGCTCTCGACACAGTCCGTGCCACCTCCTCGCAACCCACCGGGGCCGCAGCCTCGTGTGCTGCGGCCCTCGCAGGCTTCGTCGCCTTCCAAGAGCTAACTGCCCCGTAGCGACCGTCGCCCAATCCCGCGGCCGCCCGCTTACGCTGGGCGAACCATCACGGAGACCCCGGAGAACATTGTGCGTATCCACAATTCGATGATCAGCCTGGTCGGCGACACCCCGCTGGTGAAGCTGAACAGCGTGACCGCAGGCATTTCGGCGACGGTCCTGGCCAAGGTCGAGTACTTCAACCCCGGCGGGTCGGTGAAGGACCGGATCGCCCTGCGGATGATCGAGGCGGCCGAGGAGAGCGGCGCGCTCAAGCCCGGCGGCACCATCGTCGAGCCCACCAGCGGCAACACCGGCGTCGGACTTGCCATCGTGGCCCAGCAGAAGGGCTACAAGTGCATCTTCGTCTGCCCGGACAAGGTGTCCACGGACAAGATCAATGTGCTGCGCGCCTACGGTGCCGAGGTCGTCGTCTGCCCCACGGCCGTCGACCCGGAGCACCCGGACTCGTACTACAACGTCTCCGACCGGCTGGTGCGCGAGACGCCGGGCGCCTGGAAGCCGGACCAGTACTCCAACCCCAACAACCCGCGCTCCCACTACGAGACCACCGGGCCCGAGCTGTGGGACCAGACGGACGGGCGGATCACCCACTTCGTCGCGGGCGTCGGCACCGGCGGCACGATCTCCGGCACCGGTCGGTACCTGAAGGAGGTCAGTGACGGCAAGGTCAGGATCGTCGGCGCGGACCCCGAGGGCTCCGTCTACTCCGGCGGTTCCGGCCGTCCTTATCTCGTCGAGGGCGTCGGCGAGGACTTCTGGCCCTCCGCTTACGACCGGACCGTGACCGACGAGATCGTCGCCGTGTCCGACAAGGACTCCTTCCAGATGACGCGCCGGCTCGCCAAGGAGGAGGGCCTCCTGGTGGGCGGCTCCTGCGGCATGGCGGTCGTCGCCGCGCTGCGCGTCGCGGAGCGGCTCGGCCCCGACGACATCGTCGTCGTCCTGCTGCCGGACAGCGGCCGCGGCTACCTGAGCAAGATCTTCAACGACGAGTGGATGGCCGACTACGGCTTCCTGGAGGGCGAGGGCGTCGCGAACGTCGGCGACGTGCTGCGCGACAAGGAGCACGGCGGCATCCCCAGCCTGGTGCACATGCACCCGGAGGAGACCGTCGGCCAGGCCATCGAGGTGCTGCGCGAGTACGGCGTCTCCCAGATGCCGATCGTCAAGCCGGGCGCCGGCCACCCGGACGTGATGGCCGCGGAGGTCATCGGCTCCGTGGTCGAGCGGGAGCTGCTGGACGCCCTGTTCACCCAGCGCGCGTCGCTCGGCGACCCGCTGGAGAAGCACATGTCCGCACCGCTGCCGCAGGTCGGCTCCGGCGAACCGGTCGGCGACCTGATGTCGGTGCTGGGGACGGCGGACGCGGCGATCGTGCTGGTCGAGGGCAAGCCCACCGGCGTGGTGAGCCGTCAGGACCTGCTGGCGTTCCTCGCCAAGGGCGCCAAGTAGCCCGCCGGACAAGCTGTTTGCGGACGCCTGTCGCGCAATCGGTACGAGCGCGTCACGTACGCGCAGCACCCGCTTAACACGCGTACGGCACATTGGTGGATGTCGGCAGGGAGACCGGGCAGGTACCCCGGCCGACACCACTGGCGGCGTCACAGGACTTCCGGAGCGGCTCCCGGACTCCCAGGACGCCCCGGACACGGGGACCGGTCCTGACCCGGCCCGTGTCCTTCGCGGGGACCGCCGTCGTCCCGCCCCCCGGCCCTCGGGCAGGGGGTGCGGCGGTCCCCGCGCACAGTCTTCGCGCCCTGTGCGCCGGCCGGCGCACAGGGCGCGAGCGGCGGTGACGGCCGCTCAGTCCTCCCAGTCCGAGCCGGTGCTCCGCGACCTGCGCTGCCACGGCAACCCGTGGGCGGCGTGGGCCACGTTCACCCCGACGATGCCGAGCCAGGTGACGACCAGACCGGGCAGGTCCGCGTTGGCGACGCCGATCGCGGAGAGCGGGATGGCCAGGACCATCGTGATGATGCCGAAGCCGAAGCGCTCCCCGAAGTTGTCCGCGGAGCGCTGCCGGCCCGGGCTGCGGGCGGCGGTCGTCCGCTGCTCGGCCAGCTGGCGCCTGACACGGCGGTCGACCGTGGTGTCGAGCCGCTCCTCGACCTTCTCAAGGAAGGATTCGACGAGCGCGGAGTCGTACTCCTCGCCCAGTTCGCGCCGGGCGTGGAGGGTGGCATCGAGCTCCTTCTTGAGCTCAGGGTCGCGGGCTTCCATAGGACCGAAGCTACGGTCGGGCGGGCCGCCGGGTCATTGGGGACAGCCCCCCTCTTCACCCCGGGGACAACGGGAAAGGGCCGTCGCGCTGTGACAGCATGTGAGGTCGGACTGCCGTCGGAGTCAGGCCGATTCGCAGGGGGAGGCGACATGAGCACTCACAGCACCGCACCGACCGCCGAGTACGTCCTCGGCGGCCTGCACCACGTCCAGCTGGCCGTCCCTCCGGGGTCGGAGGAGCTCTGCCGCCGGTTCTGGGGCGACGTGCTGGGCATGACCGAGCTCGAGAAGCCCCCGGTGCTGGCCGCCCGCGGCGGCTGCTGGTTCCGCGGCGGCGGTCTCGAGGTCCACCTCGGTGTCGAGCAGGACTTCGCACCCGCCCGCAAGGCGCACCCCGGCATTCTCGTCCGTTCACTGCGCGCCCTGGCAGAGCGGCTGGAGGAGTGCGGACACGAGGTGACGTGGGACGGCGAATTCCCCGGCCACGACCGCTTCTACGCCCACGACAACGTCGGCAACCGGCTGGAGTTCATGGAGCCGCGGGCCGCGTCCTGAACCGCTTTCGTACGCCTCGCCTTGCCCGGTCTGCATATCGTCATGCAGAGTTCATGGTGAGTGAATAGGACGACGGCGAGCGGGCCGGACGAGGGGGATGGCATGAGCGACAGCCCTGCCGCACGACTGCAGCAGCTGTTCGAGGGGCACCGGCTCACCCCCACCCAGCGCCGCATCGCACACTGCATGGTCCGCCGTGCCGCGGACGTGCCCTTCCTGTCGAGCGTGGAGCTCGCGGAGCTGGCCGGCGTCAGCCAGCCGTCCGTCACCCGCTTCGCCGTCGCGCTCGGTTTCGACGGTTATCCCGCGCTGAGAAGGCATCTGCGCGAGGTCGTCCCGCCGGAGACACCCGACATCGGCGACGTGTACAACGAGTACCAGCAGGCCGTGCAGGCCGAGATCGAGAACCTGCAGCACCTGGCCGCCATGCTCGCCGAGCCGGCGCCCGTGGAGCAGGCCGGCCGGTTGCTGGCGGCGTCACGGCCGCTGCCGGTGCTGGGCCTGCGCGCCGCGTCGTCGCAGGCCAGAGGCTTCGCCTACTTCGCCGCCAAGGTGCACCCGGACGTACGGCTCCTCGACGAGGGCGGTTCGATGCTCCTTGACCGCATCGACGCGGCGCGGCGGGCGGGCGCGAGCGCGCTGCTCTGCTTCGCCCTGCCGCGCCACCCCAAGGAGGTCGTGGAGGCACTGGCGTACGGCCGCTCCGCGGGTCTGACGGTGGTGACGGTCGCCGACTCGGCGTTCGCCCCGGTCGCCGCCCACAGTGACCTGCTGATCCCGGCCGCGGTCGGCACCGGACTGGCCTTCGACACCGCGTGCGCGCCGATGCTGCTCGGGAGGGTCCTTCTGGAGGCCATGTGCGACGGTCTGCCGGACGCGCAGGCACGCCTGGAGGACTTCGACGTGCAGGCGGCGGAACGCGGCCTGTTCGCGGAATGAGCCGTTTACCGGACCGATTTCCGCCCCTGTTTCTCAGACGGTACTCATGTACGGCCGCTAACCTCCGCGCCCACGGATCGGATCTGCCGGAGGGAGCACGGACGTGGGGCGCGGGACGCAGTCGCTGGCGCGGGTGGCGGTGGTCGTGAGAGCCGGGGCTGCGCCCCTGTGGTGGCTGGGGGTCCTGGCTGCCGGGACCGGGCTGCTGCTTCCCGGACTCACCGGACGTCGCATCGGGGTCCTGGCCGGGGCGGCGCTGTTCCTGGTCACCGCCGCCGTGGTCGCTCTCGTACGCCGCCGCCGTTACACACACCTGGCGGACAGGGCGACCCGTGCCGGCCGGCACGACGTCCTCCAGGACCGCCGGGTGACGCTGCGGGTGGTGCG
This sequence comes from Streptomyces sp. WAC00040, assembly GCF_056835925.1. Lineage (NCBI taxonomy): Bacteria > Bacillati > Actinomycetota > Actinomycetes > Kitasatosporales > Streptomycetaceae > Streptomyces > Streptomyces sp. WAC00040. The sequence goes on along the minus strand of NZ_JAKQZE010000001.1, from coordinate 931,717 downwards.
GCGGCCGCGGCGCTGGTGGCTGCTGCTCGCCTTCCTGGCCGCCGTGGCGACTTCGCTCGTGCTGCCCGCCGCGGGCGGTGCGTTGCTCGCCGGTGCGGGAACCGGCCTGTGGCTGAAGGCCGTGTGGCTGGGCCGGCGTGAACGCGCGACGGAGACGCTGCTGTGGCTGCCCACGGACCGGCTGGCCAAGGGACCGGTCGGCAAGCAGACCGAGGGCTTCCGTATCACCGGCATCGCCGCCGGCGACGCCGCGCCCGGAGGGGCGCGGCGCCGGCGCTGAGGGACGGCTCAGACGTCCAGATCGGCCTCGATCTTCTTCAACTGGTGCCGGGCCATCGCCAGGTTCGCGCGATCCTTGTCCAACGCCAGGTAGAGGAAGAGACCGTTGGAGCCACGGCTCTTCATCAGGCGGATCAGGTGGTACTGCGAGCCGAGGGTGATGAGGATGTCCTCGATCTCGTCCTTGAGCCCGAGGTGCTCCATCGTGCGCACCTTGGAACGGACCACGTCCGTGTTCCCGGCCGCGGCTACGGTGAGGTCGAATTCCTTGCCGCCGCCGATGGTGCCCAGCGCCATGCCGCTGGTGTAGTCGACGAGAGCGGCGCCGATGGCGCCCTCGATGGTGATGGCTTCCTTCAGCGCTGTTTCGGTGTTGGCCATGGCAGGCGCACTTTCCTTCCGTCGGTTGGTTGTTCTCGCGGTGGTGCGGGTGGATCGGGTGGTGCGAGGGGCTCGTGCGGGTGCGGGTTCCTCGGGGGTGGCGGCCATGTGTCAGGCGTTCTCCGGTCGTTCGAGGGCGGCGTCCACCAGCGCCCCGATACGGGCGCCGGCACGACGGGCCTCGAGATGGAGCCGGCCCACGTTGATGCGTGGCTCGGCCAGGACGGTGAGCACGGCCGACGAGCCGGCCGCGTAGGTGGCGACGTAGCCCGCCTCGCCCCGGACGAGCAGCTCCTTGAAGCCGCCCTGCCCGGTGGCCTCACTCAGCCGCAGCGCGACGCCGAGCGCGGCGGCGGTGAGCGCGGCGACGCTCTCCGCCTCCTCCGTGTCCGCAGCAAGCACCAGGCCGTCGACGCTCGCGGCGAGCCCGCCGGTCAGCTGCGGCACGCGGGCGCGCAACCTCTTGAGTTCACCGAGCACCTCGGTCTCGGCCGTCATGAGCTGTCTCCTCTCGGCGCGCAGCCTCAGGGCGCGCCTCATGACGGTGTGCGCAGGGCCCGGTGGGTCGTGCGGTGTGTCACAGGCTTGCCTCCAGAGCGTCGCGGAGCCGGCGTAGCAGGGCGATGTCCGGGTCGACGGCGAAATCGGCGACCCAGGCGGGCAGTGGGGCCGGATCGGGTGCGGCGGGGTCCGACGGTGTCTCGACGAGCCCCGCGGCGGCCATCCGCCGTACTTCGAGCAGGGTGTTGAACGCGGGCCGCCCGACCACCCGCGCGATCGCGGACGGCGTGCGCACACCGTCCGCGAGCTCCAGCAGCGCACGCTGCCGAGGGGTGGCCGTCGCGCCGTGGTCGGGCGGGCGGCATCGCAGGGGCGCGGTGTCCACCTCGGAGTGCGGCCACACGGAGTCGAGGAGTCCGCGCCGCCGGCGTGCCTCCCGGGCGACCGCCACGGCCGGCACGGGACGTATGGCGCCGATCCAGTGGGAGACGCCGTAGCGGAAGCGGGTCGGCCCGCTGCCGGGCGCCAGGGCGAAGAACGCCGCGTCGTGGAGGGCGCCGAGGTGGCAGATCTCCATCTCTCCGCCGGCGACCTGGCCGCTCTCGACGAGGAAGCGGGCAACCTCGCGGCGGGCGCCCGCCTTCGCCACGGCCTCCTGCCAGCCCTCGGGGGCCAGCCGGCCGCCGGCGGTCAGCAGCACCTCGACGCCGGGTGCGGCCGGGCTCTCCGCGTGCACGACCTGCCCGTCCGCGAGGTAGAGGGCGCCGTGGTCACGGACGAGGACGCCGGTGGCCCGCTCCTCCGCCAGCCTGAGGAGCATGGGGGAGACGGCCGTGGGCGCTGCGGTCATCCGAGGACCAGCCGCTCTGCGAGGTCCGCGAGGCGCAGCCGGGCGAGCGCCAGATTCCCGGTCTCCCGGTCCAGCCAGATGTGCAGGAACACACTGCTGTCGAACGTGGTCTCCACGAAGCGCACCACGTGGTAACCGTTGCGTGTGGTGACGATGAGGTCCTCGACGGGTAAGCCCTTGGCGCCGTCCGGTGCCCCTTCCTCCTCGGGCGCGAAGGTCGGGTACTCGGCGGCCATCCTGGCCAGTTCGGCGGTCTCCGCCGCGGTCGCCTCGTGGTCGCCGCCGGGGGTCTCTCCGATGCTGCCGAGGGCGAGACCGCTGGTCCAGTCCACGATCGCGGCCCCCCGGGCCCCGGGCACCACCATGGCTTGCAGCAGACACTCGTCGATTCCGGGCACGCGGACTCCCCTCCCCGCCTCGGTGTGCCGCGCACGAACACGGCAGTGACGGAGAGGTTACGCAACGTGCCGCCCGTTGGGGGGACTTCTGGCATTTTCCAGCGGAACATGCGTGCGCCGGATAAAGTCCGCTCTCTCCCCGTCCGTTGCCGTCGCCGAGCGGTGCTTCGGCGGCCGGTGCCGGCGCAGGGCGACGTCAATGACGGTGAGGCCGGCCGGTGAAACGCGGGGGACGGTCGGACCGGCGGGCGGAGGGTGCTGCCGTCAGCGGGTGCGGTGCTCCACCGCGGCGGCGACGTCGTCCAGATCCCTCACGATCGCCTTGCGGACGGCCCTGGCGCCGAGCTTGCCGAAGACCTTGGCGAGCAGTCCCATGAAGCCGCCGGGCGGCTCGGCGCGGAACGTCAGCCGGACGGTCGTCGCCTCCGGGCCCGCGGTGAGCAGGTGGAACTCGGAGACGTAGTGGGTGCCTTGGGAATCGGCCTCCACCACATAGCGCTCGGGCGGCTCGCTGGCCGTCACGTACATCTCCTCCGTGGCCTCCTTGCCCAGCATTCGCCGGGTCTCCCGCCACCTGGTGCCCACGCCGAAGTCGCCCTCGCTCAGCACTTCGATCCGCTCCACGCCGCTGAGCGTGCGCTCCCAGCCCCGGATGTCGGTCAGGGCCTGCCACACGGGACCGGGCGGTGCGAGGATCAGACGCTCGACGACGACGCTGCTGGTAGCCATGGATCCATGGAACCACCGGGGTGCGACAGCCGCCCCCGCTCACGGTCGTCGGCCGAGCAGCGCGTCCCGCTCCGCCCCGCCGGCCTCCGCGACGATGGATTCGACGCTCTGGGCCGTCCGCACGGTGGTGAACCGCACCTCGTCGTTCGCTCCGGCGGTGAAGCCGTGCACTGCGGTCCTGGGCAGGCTGTTGTAGCCGTAGTGGCTGGAGAAGTAGTAGGCACCCGTGTCCAGGGCGGCGATCACGTCGCCCGGCTCCAGCAGCGGTATGGCCCGCTTCTCGGCGAGCAGGTCACCGGCGAAGCACGCCGGCCCCGCGATGTCCTGCTCGACGCCGGGCCCCGCCTTGGGCAGCCCCTGCGCGTCGTAGGCGCTGATCCGCAGCGGCCAGGACAACGGGTCGTAGACCGTACGGGTGGCGACCTGGACGCCCGCGTGGGTGACGGCGATGGGCCGCGAACCGGCGGACTTGGCGTACTCGACCCGGGCGAGGACGGTGCCGTGCTTGGCGAGCAGGGAGCGGCCGAACTCGGTGACCAGGCCGTAGCGGCCGTCGAGCAGCCCGGGGACGCGCTCCCGCAGCAGCGCGGTGTAGTCGGCGAAGGCGGGGGCGTGCTCCTCGGACGCGAAGTTGACCGGCAGACCGCCGCCGATGTCGATGGTGTCGATCTGCCGCCGGCCTGCCGCCGCGTTGATCTCTTCCGCCAGCTCGTACGCCGCGAGGACGCCCTCCGTCATCCGGGTCAGGGCCATGCCCTGGGAGCCCGAGTGGGTGTGCAGCCGGGTCAGCCAGGGCCGCTCGAGACACGCGCGGACGAGCCGCTCCCGTGAACCCTCGTCGCGGAGGGTCACACCGAACTTGGACGTCGGTGTAGCCGTCGACAGGGCGCCGATGGAGCCGCCGCCGACCTGTGCGTTCACTCGCAGGCCCAGCGGCGAGGCGGTGGGCCCGGCGGCGACGAGCTCGTCGATGCGGGCCAGTTCCTGCCAGTTGTCGGCGTTGACGGCGATGCCCAGGGCGAGGGCCTCCCGCAGCTCGGCGACCGTCTTGGCGGGGGAGTCGAGGACGATCGAGCCGGACGGCAGTCCGGCGGCCCGTGCCAGTGCCAGCTCTCCGGGGCTCGCGACCTCCGCGCCCATGCCCTCGGCGTGCAGCAGCGCGAGGACCGGCACCAGCGGGGCGGCCTTCACGGCGAAGGCGTGCAGCACCGGCGCGTCGGTGACGGCGGCGAAAGCGGCCCGCAGCGCCGCCACCGACGAGCGGATACCCGCCACGTCGATCAGGGCGGTCACGGGTTGGTCCTCGGAGAGAAGTCCCTGTTCCACGGCCGCTCGTACGGCCCGGTCCCGGCGGTCGGCAGTCATGTTCGCCAGCCAATCACCCGGCGGTTCGCGCCGCAGCTGTTGACTACATCTATTCAGGAAGTAAGTATGTGAATAGAAAATCCACACATCTTCGCGAGGAGGCACCGCCATGTCAGGACCCCGCCCCGTACGGGCACCGCGCGGCAGCGAACTGAGCGCCCTGGGATGGCAGCAGGAAGCCGCGCTGCGGATGCTGCAGAACAACCTCGACCCGGAGGTCGCCGAGCATCCCGACAAGCTCGTCGTCTACGGCGGCACGGGGAAGGCCGCGCGTGACTGGCGCTCCTTCGACGCGATGGTCCGCACGCTGCGGACGCTGAAGCAGGACGAGACGATGCTCGTCCAGTCCGGCCGTCCGGTCGGCGTCATGCAGACCCACGAGTGGGCGCCGCGCGTGCTCATCGCCAACTCCAACCTGGTCGGCGACTGGGCGAACTGGGAGGAGTTCCGGCGCCTCGAGCAGCTGGGCCTGACCATGTACGGCCAGATGACCGCCGGCTCCTGGATCTACATCGGCACCCAGGGCATCCTCCAAGGCACCTACGAGACGTTCGCCGCCGTCGCGGCCAAGAAGTTCAACGGCACGCTCGCGGGCACGATCACCCTCACCGCCGGCCTCGGCGGCATGGGCGGCGCCCAGCCGCTCGCGGTCACCATGAACGACGGCGTCGCGATCTGCATCGACTGCGACCCGCGCGCCATCGAGCGGCGCATCGAGCACCGCTACCTGGACGTCAAGGCCGACTCCCTGGAGCACGCCCTCCAGCTCGCCGTCGAGGCCCGGGACGCCCGCCGCCCGCTTTCCATCGGCCTCCTCGGCAATGCCGCCGACCTGCTGCCGCGGATGCTTGCGGAGGGCGCGCCGATCGATGTCGTCACCGACCAGACCTCCGCCCACGACCCGCTGTCCTACCTGCCCGTCGGCGTCGACTTCGACGACATGGCCTCGTACGCGGCGAAGGACCCGGCCGGCTTCACCACCCGTGCCCGGGAGTCGATGGCCACCCACGTCGAGGCCATGGTCGGCTTCATGGATGCGGGCGCCGAGGTCTTCGACTACGGCAACTCGATCAGGGGCGAGGCCCAGCTCGTCGGCTACGACCGGGCGTTCGCCTTCCCCGGCTTCGTGCCCGCTTACATCCGGCCGCTGTTCTGCGAGGGCAAGGGACCGTTCCGCTGGGCGGCGCTCTCGGGCGAGGCGTCCGACATCGCCAAGACCGACAAGGCGATCCTCGACCTCTTCCCCGAGAACGAGTCCCTGCACCGCTGGATCAAGATGGCCGGTGAGCGGGTCCACTTCCAGGGCCTGCCGGCGCGCATCTGCTGGCTCGGCTACGGCGAGCGCGACCGGGCGGGCGAGCGGTTCAACGACATGGTCGCGAGCGGTGAGCTGGCCGCCCCGCTGGCGATCGGCCGGGACCACCTCGACTGCGGCTCCGTCGCCTCCCCGTACCGCGAGACCGAGGCGATGCTCGACGGTTCCGACGCGATCGCGGACTGGCCTCTGCTGAACGCGATGGTGAACGTCGCGTCGGGCGCGTCGTGGGTCTCCCTCCACCACGGAGGCGGTGTCGGCATGGGTCGTTCCATCCACGCCGGCCAGGTCTCGGTGGCGGACGGCACGAAGCTGGCGGGCGAGAAGATCCGCCGCGTGCTCACCAATGACCCGGGGATGGGCGTGATCCGCCACGTGGACGCGGGCTACGAGAGCGCCGAGTCGGTAGCCGACGCCAAGGGCGTCCGCGTGCCGATGCGGGAGGACTCGTGACGAGCGGCGGCCGCCCCGACCCGGCGGGTCGCGGCGCCGGGTCCGGCACCGGCGCCGCCGGGACCGGCACAGGCACAGGCGGCGATGCGACGAGGGCAGGAACGGGGCCGGTCGCGGGCGCGGCCGCCGGGTCCGGCACCGGCTCCGCGGCGGGCGCGTTCCACGAGATGTGGCGCGACCTGCGACCCATCGGCCGCGACGCGTCCACCGGCGGGTACCGCAGGTACGCCTGGACCGCCGCCGACGCCGACTGCCGGTCGTGGTTCAGGGCGCAGGCCGAGTCACGTGGCCTCGCCTACGAGACCGACCGAAACGGCAACCAGTGGGCCTGGCTCGGCGACCCCGCCCAGGGCGACGCCGTGGTCACCGGCTCACACCTCGACTCCGTACCGGACGGCGGAGCCTTCGACGGCCCTCTCGGCGTCGTGACCTCCTTCGCCGCCCTCGACGAACTCCGCCGCAGGGGAGCGGAATTCACCCGGCCCCTCGCAGTCACCAACTTCGGTGACGAGGAGGGCGCCCGGTTCGGGCTCGCCTGTGTCGGGTCCCGGCTGAGTGCCGGGCAGCTGACACGGGAGAAGGCGTACGAACTCCGTGACGCGGACGGCATCAGCCTTCCGCAGGCCATGGAGGCTGCCGGGTACGACCCGGCAGCCATCGGTCCCGACCCCGAACGCCTCGCCCGGATCGGCGCGTTCGTGGAACTGCATGTCGAGCAGGGCCGTGCCCTGGACCTGTCCGGTGACGCCGTAGGTATCGCGTCCGCCATCTGGCCGCACGGGCGCTGGCGGTTCGACTTCGCCGGTGAGGCCAACCACGCCGGCACCACCCGGCTCGTCGACCGGCGCGACCCGATGCTGACGTACGCGCAGACCGTTCTCGCCGCGCGACGGGAGGCGGAACTCGCGGGAGCGGTGGCCACGTTCGGCAAGATCTCCGTCGAGCCGAACGGCGTCAACGCCATCCCGTCCCTGGTGCGCGGCTGGCTGGACTCCCGGGCGCCCGACCAGGCCACCCTCGACACGGTCGTCACCGCCGTCGAGCAGGCGGCGAGGGAACGCGCCGAGCGCGACGGCGTGGACCTCTCGGTCGTACAGGAGTCGTTCACGCCGGTGATCGAGTTCGAGCACGCTCTGCGCGACGAGTTGAACAAGATCCTCGGGGGCGCCGTCCCCGTGCTCGGCACGGGTGCGGGACACGACGCGGGAATCCTCTCCACGTCCGTCCCGACCGCCATGCTGTTCGTACGCAACCCCACCGGTGTCTCGCACTCCCCGGCCGAGTCGGCGGACGAGGACGACTGCGTGGCCGGGGTTCTCGCACTCGCCGACGTACTGGAGGGCCTGGCGTGCAGGTGACCACGTACTGGCTGGAACACGCCTGGCTCGGCGCGCACGCCGAGCCGGGGGTTGCCCTCGACGTGACGGACGGCCGGATCACCGCCGTACGGCAGGGGGTCGAGACCCCGCCGCCGGGGGCGGAGGTGCTGCGCGGCTTCACGCTTCCCGGCCTCGCGAACGCCCACTCGCACGCCTTCCACCGCGCGCTGCGCGGCACGGTGCAGGTCGGCTCCGGGACCTTCTGGACCTGGCGGGAGGTGATGTACGACGTGGCGGTCCGCCTGACCCCCGACTCGTACTTCACACTGGCCCGCGCGGTCTACGCCGAGATGGCGCTGGCCGGCATCACCGCGGTCGGTGAATTCCACTACCTGCACCACGCGCCGGGCGGTGTGCCGTACGCCGATCCCAACGCGATGGGCGAGGCGCTGATCGCGGCTGCAGGCGAGGCCGGCATCCGGATCACCCTGCTCGACGCCGCCTACCTGTCCGCCGGTTTCGGGGAGCCACCCACCACCCACCAGTTGCGCTTCTCCGACGGCACGGCGGACGCGTGGGCCCAGCGGGCCGACTCGCTGAAGGACGGCGAACACGTACGGATCGGCGCCGCGATCCACTCCGTACGGGCCGTGCCCGCCGAGCAGCTGCCGACGGTCGCGTCCTGGGCCGCTGCCCGGAACGCGCCCCTGCACGTCCACCTCTCCGAGCAGACGGCGGAGAACGACGCCTGCCTCGCCGCGCACGGCCGCACCCCCACCCGGCTGCTGGCCGACCACGGTGTGCTCGGCGCCCGCACCACGGGCGTCCACAACACCCACCTCACCGACGCCGACATCGCGCTGCTCGGCGGCACGACATCGGGCACCTGCATGTGCCCGACGACGGAACGCGACCTCGCGGACGGCATCGGCCCCGCCCCCGCCCTCCAGGCGGCCGGCTCGCCCCTGTCCCTCGGCAGCGACAGCCACGCCGTGATCGACCTGTTCGAGGAGGCCCGTGCCATGGAGCTGAACGAGCGCCTGCGCTCGCGCACCCGTGGGCACTGGACGGCCGCGGCGCTGCTGCGGGCCGCCACCGCCGACGGACACGCCGCACTGGGCTGGCACGAGGCGGGCCGCCTCGAGCCGGGCGCGCTCGCGGACTTCACGACCGTCGCGCTGGACACCGTCAGGACAGCGGGGCCGCCACCGCGTCTGGCAGCTGAGACAGCGGTATTCGCCGGGTCGGCAGCGGATGTGCGCCACACGGTCGTGGGTGGCCGCCATGTCGTACGGGACGGGGTCCATGCCGCCGTCCCCGACGCTGCACGAGCTCTGACGGACGCGATCGCCGCACTGCACGGCTGAAGGAGGCACCCCGCACCATGAACAGCGGCCACGAGACGACGAACAACGCCCCGGCGACGCCCGGCCCCGCGACGACGAACAGCGCCGTCGCGGCGACGGCCACCGTCATCACCAACATCGCCAGCCTGGTCACCAACGACCCCTCCCTCGGTGACGGATCCCCCCTCGGACTGATCCGGGACGCGGCCGTCGTCATCGACGGCGACCGCATCGCCTGGATCGGTGAGAAGAGCAAAGCACCCGCCACTGACAACCGGCTCGACGCCGGTGGCCGGGCGGTCGTCCCCGGCTTCGTCGACTCGCACTCGCACCTCGTCTTCGCCGGTGACCGCACCGCCGAGTTCAACGCCCGGATGTCCGGGCAGGCGTACGCAGCGGGCGGCATCCGGACCACCGTCGCCGCGACCCGCGCCGCGAGCGACGCCCAGCTGGACGCCAACGTCGCCCGCTATCTCGCGGAGGCACTCCGGCAGGGGACCACCGTCATGGAGACCAAGTCCGGTTACGGGCTCACCGTCGAGGACGAGGCGCGTGCCCTGCGGATCGCCGCCGCGCACACCGACGAGGTCACCTACCTCGGAGCGCACATCGTGTCCCCGGACTACGCCGACGACCCGGCGGCCTACGTCGCCCTGGTGACCGGGGAGATGCTCGACGCCTGTGCGCCGTACGCCCGCTGGGTGGACGTCTTCTGCGAGAAGGGCGCGTTCGACGCGGACCAGGCGCGGGCCGTCCTCACCGCGGGCAAGGCGCGGGGGCTGACTCCCCGCGTGCACGCCAACCAGCTCACCTACGGCCCCGGCGTGCAGCTCGCCGTCGAGCTGGACGCCGCGTCCGCCGACCACTGCACCCACCTCACCGACGCGGACGTGGACGCGCTCGCCGACAGCGCGACGGTCGCGACGCTGCTGCCGGGCGCCGAGTTCTCGACCCGCGCCGAGTGGCCGGACGCCCGCCGGCTCATCGACGCCGGCGCGACGGTCGCGCTGTCGACGGACTGCAACCCGGGCTCGTCGTTCACCTCGTCGATGGCGTTCTGCGTCGCGCTCGCCGTACGCGACATGGGAATGACGCCCGACGAGGCGCTCTGGTCGGCGACCGCCGGCGGGGCGGCGGCCCTGCGCCGCACGGACGTGGGCCGCCTCGGCGTCGGCGCCCGCGCCGATCTCGTACTGCTGGACGCGCCCAGCCATGTGCACCTGGCGTACCGGCCGGGTGTTCCGCTGGTGAGCGAGGTGTGGCGGGCGGGCCGTCGCGCCGCGTAGGCCGCCGCCACCGGGCCGGCCCGCGCGAGGCCTGTGCCGGTACGGCCTGGGCCGGCCGGCTCAGGCTCCGCCGCTTCGGCCGCTCCTGCGGCGTCCCGGTCCGCTACCACGACACGGACCGCCCGGCCGATCCTGGACCGGACGGCCCCGGCCCGCTCAGGGTGCCCCGGGCAGCAGGTGCCGCCAGCTGCCCGGGTGCGCCGCCAGGTAGTCGCGGAGCCCCTGTGCGGGGTGACCCGTCAGCCGGGGCACCGCGTCGGAGACGGTGGCCATCTCGCCCCTCGCGATCGCCTCGTAAGAGCTGACCCAGCCCGTCACCTCCCAGTCCTCCGCGCCGTACCCGGCCCTGGAGGCGTACGCCTCGTCGCGGGACTCGAGGTGGTAGCGGACGGTGCGGCCGGTGACCTCACTCAGCGTCCGCGCGGCCTCGGCGAGTGTGAACGCGTCGGGGCCGGTGAGGTCGTACACGACCCTGTCGTGCGTTCGGCTCCCGTCCAGCAGCACGGCCGCAGCCGCGTCCGCGATGTCGTCGTGGGCGACGGCGGCCACCCGGCCCTGGCCGCCAGGACCGCGCAGCACCCCGTCCTTGCCGGTCATCGAAGGGAACGCGGCCAGATAGAAGTTGTCCCGCAGGAAGGTGTGGCGCACCCCGCAGGATCGGATGTACTGCTCGGTGTGCCAGTGGTCGCGGGCGAAGGTGAACGTCGCGTCCGGCGCCGCGCCGACGAACGACACGTACACGATCCGCTCGACACCCGCGGCGACCGCCGCGTCCACGGCCGTACAGTGCTCCTTCACCCGGTCCGGGGCCTCGTGCGCGGAGACCATGAACAGCGTCTGCGCCCCGTCGAGGGCGCGCCGCATCGCCTCGCCGTCGCCGTAGGAGGCGGGGCGGGCGAGGGTCGCGCCCGGCAGTTCGGGCAGCCGGGTGGGATCGCGGCCGATCAGCCGCGTCGCGGCGTCCGCACCGGAGAGCCGGCGCGCCACCCGGCCGCCGACGCGGCCGCTCGCTCCGGTGACTGCGATGACTGGGAGCATGACGGTGTCCTCTCCTGCTGGGATGCGCGGTCCTCTCCCGCCGGGACGCGCGGTCCGGCCGGTGTGCCCACCAGTCTCGCGGGCGCCGGCGGCCCGGTGGCGCGCGACATGCGACAGTGGGCGGATGCGCACCATCGGGCTGATCGGCGGCATGAGCTGGGAATCCAGCGCGGAGTACTACCGGCTTCTCAACGAGTTCGTGCGGGACCGGCTCGGCGGGCTCCATTCGGCGCGATGCGTGCTCCACTCCGTCGACTTCGCGGAGATCGAGCAGCTCCAGACGGCCGGAGAGTGGGAGCGGGCCGGCGAGATCCTCGCGGCGGCCGCCCGAGGTCTCGAGGCCGCCGGTGCAGAACTGCTGCTGATCTGCACCAACACCATGCACAAGGTCGCCGGCCAGGTCGAGGCAGCGGTCCGGGTGCCGCTGCTGCACCTGGCGGACGCCACCGCGGACGCCGTCAAGGCCCGTGGTCTCACCCGCGTCGGCCTGCTGGGCACCGCCTTCACGATGGAACAGGACTTCTACCGAGAACGCCTCGCCGGGCACGGGCTCGAGGTCATCACCCCGGATGCGGAGGGGCGTGCGACGGTCCACCGGGTGATCTACGACGAGTTGTGCCTCGGCATCGTGCGGGACGCGTCCCGCGCCCGCTACCAGGACGTCATCGGCGAGCTGGTCCGTGCCGGCGCGGAGGGCGTCGTCCTCGGCTGCACCGAGATCGAGCTGCTGATCGGCCCCGGCGACAGCCCTGTTCCGGTGTTCCCGACGACGACTTTGCACGCGCGGGCGGCCGTCGAGGCCGCGCTGGCCTGAACCCGGACCGGCGCCGGGCGGACCGGCCCGCTCCGGGCGGCTGACCGCGGGGGCGCGCGGGCGAACCGGCACGCGTCAGAAGAAGCGTGACGCTCCCTACCGTGTCGGTATTTCGGCCGGTACCGTCGCTCTCCTGGGGGCGAGCTTGTTGAAAGCTCAAGAGCAAGGCCGGGGGGTCGAGTTGAGCGATGTGCGAATCAGGGTCGTGACGCCGGGGGAGCTGGGCGCGAGCCAGACGGAGGCGTGGCGGGAGATGCGCTCGGGTGCGGAAGCACCCGCGAATCCTTTCATGGAGCCCGAGTTCACCCTCGCGGTCGGCCGGGTGCGGGCCCCCGCGAGAGTGGCCGTGCTCCGGGAGGGCGGAGAACCGGCCGGCTTCTTCCCCTACGAGCGGGGGCCGTTGGGGCGGGGCAGGGCCATCGGTCTCGGCGTGTCCGACTGCCAGGGTGCGGTCCTGCGGCCCGGGCTGGGCCTCGACCCGCAGGAACTGCTGCGGGCGTGTTCGCTGGCGGCCTGGGAGTTCGACAACCTCGAGGCGGGCCAGAAGCTGTTCGAGCCGGACGCGGCCGATGCCTTCGGCTCGCCCGTCATCGACGTCGCCGCGGGATACGCCGCCTACGAGGAGCAGCTCCGGGAGCGGTCGCCCAAATTCCTGCGGACCACGCTCGCGAAGGAGCGCAGGCTCGGCCGGCAGGCCGGCGGCGTGCGGTTCGTCCTGGACGAGCGGGACCCGGGCGCGCTGCGGACGCTGATGTCGTGGAAATCCGCCCAGTACCGCAGGACCGGCCGCAGGGACCGCTTCTCGCAGCGGTGGATCAGCACCCTGGTGCGGCAGCTGCACGAGTCGAGGGCGGCCGGCTGCCGAGGGACGCTCTCCGTGCTGTACGCCGGTGACCGGCCGGTCGCCGCGCACTTCGGGCTGCGTTCGCGCACGGTGCTGGCCTGCTGGTTCCCGGCGTACGAGCCCGAGTTCGCCAAGTTCTCACCCGGCCTGATCCTGCATCTGAGGATGGCGGAGGCGGCGGCCCGCGAGGGCGTCGCGCTGCTGGACCTCGGCCGTGGGGCCGCCGAGTACAAGGACGCCCTCAAGACCGGGGAGCTGAGGGTCCGCGAGGGCGCGACCCTGCGGCCGGGGCCGGGGGCCGCGCTGTACTGGCTCGGCCGCGAACCGGTGCGCCGGGCCCATGGGTTCGTCCGCGATCATCCGCGGCTCGCCGCGCAGGCCAGACGGACGCTGAACCGGGTGGGCCGACTGCGGGGGACCCGCTGACGCCGGACGCCGCCCCCAGGGGCATCGGTCCGGCAGCGCACCGTACGCACACCAGGGGGACACGCATGCTCAGCAGATCACTACGGCCCGCCCCGCCGCGGCCGTCGGCGCCGATGCGGGTGGTGGAACTGGACCTCGACGGCCCCGACGGACCGGTCCTCGCCTTCGGTCCGGCTCCGCCGGGACAGGCCGGCGGACTGCCGGGCAGCCCGCTCCCGGCGGAGCCGGCGACCGCTGCGGCGGACGACGTCTTCGCACTGGTCCGGCTGCGCGGGCGGCCCGTCGCCACCGTGGTGTGCCGCGTACCGCCCGGGCGCAGGGCCGTCGACGCGGTCGCCGTGGCCGCCCGCGCGAGGCTCGCCGGCGGGGAGCCTCCGGCCGTGCCGCCGCACGGCGATCTGCCGCGAACCAGCGTCGTCGTCGCCACCCGGGAGGGCGCCGGACGGCTCGCCCGCGCGCTCGACTCACTGCTCGCCCAGGACCACCCTGAGTACGAGATCGTCGTCGTCGACAACGCCCCCGTCACGACCGCCACCCGCGATCTCGTCGAGAACAAGTACGGCGGCCTGCGGACCGTACGCGTCCGGTACGTCAGCGAACCCGTGCCGGGCCTCGCCGTCGCCCACAACAGAGGCGTCGCCGTCGCCGACGGCGCGGTGCTCGCGTTCACGGACGACGACGTGGTCGCGGACCCGCACTGGCTCACGTCGCTCACCGCGCCCTTCGCCGACGACGCACGGATCGGGTGCACGACCGGACTGATCCTGCCCGCCCGGCTGGGCACCCCGGCGCAGATCCTGCTGGAGAGCCACGGCGGCTTCGCCAAAGGGTTCACCCCGCGTACCTACGACCCGCTGCGCCCGCCGGCCGACCAGCCGCTGTTCCCGTTCACCGCGGGCAGCTTCGGGTCCGGCGCCAACATGGCCTTCCGGGCCGCCGTGCTGCGCGGGCTGGGCGGTTTCGACCCGGCCACCGGCACGGGCACGCCCGCCCGCGGCGGCGACGACCTGTACGCGTTCGCCTCCGTCCTCGCCGCGGGCCACCGGCTGCGCTACACGCCGCAGGCGCTGGTGTGGCACCACCACCGTGAGACGTGGCGGGACCTGACCCGGCAGGCGTACGGGTACGGCGCCGGGCTGACCGCAGCCCTGACCGCCCTGCTGGTCCGCCGCCCGGCGCTGCTGCCCGCCCTGCTGCGCAGACTCCCGGCCGGCCTCGCCCACGCCCGTGCGATCACCGCTTCCCGGGAGGCGGGTACGGGCGGGGCGCCGGGGACGCACGGGGCGAGGGAGCATCCGTGGCCGCGTCATCTGTCCCGGCTGGAACGCCGCGGGATGCTCGCCGGCCCGCTCGGATACGTGCGGGCACGGCTGCGGCTGCGCGGCATCGACCTGCCCGATGTCGCGGCGGAGAGGCGCTGACATGCCGGACGCGATCCCGGTGCTGCTCTACCACGCCGTCATGGACGATCCGCCTGCCTGGATCGCCGAATTCACCGTCGATCCGGCGCAGTTCGGGGCGCATCTCGACGCCGTCGCGGCGAGCGGCCGCACCCCGGTGACCGTGGGCACGCTCGTGGACGCGCTCACCGACGGCGGCCCGCTGCCCCCACGCCCCGTCGTCCTCACCTTCGACGACGGTTTCGCCGATCTGCCCGGGCCGACCGCGGAAGCGCTCGCCGGCCGCTGCATGCCGGCCACCGCGTATCTCACCACCGGAGCGCTCACGCCCGGCCGGACCAGCCTGCTGCCGCCCGCGCCGATGATGGCACTGTCCCGGGCGCCGCTGCTGGAGCAGTACGGCATGGAAGTGGGCGCGCACACCGTCACCCATCCGCAGCTCGACACCCTGCCGCCCGCCGAACTGGACCGGGAACTGCGCGAGGCGAAGACGGAGTTGGAGGACGCGCTCGGCCACGCGGTGACGCATCTCGCCTATCCGCACGGCTACAACAGCCGTGCCGTGCGCAGGGCGGCGGCCGCGGCGGGCTACACGTCGGCCGCCGCGGTGCGGCACGCGCTCAGCTCCCCGACCGACGAGGCGTACCGCATCGCCCGCCTCATCGTGCGCCGCACCCACACGGTGGCGGACGTCGAGGCGTGGATGGACGCACGGGGCGGTGTGCCCGTCGCGCCGTTCCCCGACGGGCTGCCGACAGTGGGCTGGCGGCTGTACCGGCGTGCCCGTGCGGTGGTGCGGGGGAGGCAGCTCGCGGGCTGACCCGAGAGGCGGCTCAGCCCCGCGGCACGCGCTGGCCGAAGTACGGGTCGGACACGGCGCGTCGCAGTCCCTGCCAGGAGGACTCCCGCGCGAGCGACAGGTCGCAGCCGGGCCCCGGGTCCCGGTGGTTCCACTGGAGCGCGGCCCGCACCCCGTCCAGTTCCTTCACCACGCCCGGGACCTTTGCGTACCACTCGGCCTGCGCGCCGGGGCGGGCCGGATCGTCGGCCGTGCCGAACTCGGAGAGCATCAGGGGCTTGTCGCGGGAGATGTGCTCCCTGATCCACCGGTGGGACGCGGTCTGCGTCTCCTCGAAGCTCTTCCAGGACGTCCGGTGGCAGCGGAAGTAGTTGTACTGGTTGTAGCCGATCCAGTCGACGTACGCGTCGCCCGGATACAGCCGCGGGAACAGCGCCGCGTGCCCGGTCCAGCCAGTGACGATCCAGGTCCGGACGACGTTGTGAACGCCCAGTTCACGGAACCGGTCATGGATGTGGCGGTAGGCGGCGACGTACTCCTCCGGCGTGCCCGCGGCCGGGGTGCGGGTGTCCATCTCCAGGTCGAACGAGAGGAACACCTTCTGCCCGTACTCCTTGATCCGCCGCGCCTGCACGTCGACGACGCCGCGGTCGAGCTGCCCCGCCGCGATCTGCCGCCAGTTCGGCTGCTGTTCCGGCCGGCCGTTCCACCACTTGCTCTCCCACGACAGCAGCAGCAAGCGGTCCCGGCCGACGCGCTGTTCCTGCTCGGTCAGCAGCCGGCCCTCGAGGCCGTCGGTGGACATGTCGTGGTAGGCGTACACGATGTCCAGCCGGCGCCCGAGCCGCTTCTCGTGGGCGAGGACCTTCTCCTCCAGGTCGGTCTTGTCGTGCCGGACGTATGCGCCGAACCAGGCGCCGCAAGGGGGCACCAGCAGTTCGGTGGCGCGGCACCGGGGACTGTCGGGCGAGGGCGGGGTGCTGTCCCCCGGGCCTGCGAACGTGAGGGCGAGCACCCCGCACAGCAGCACCGCGGACACCACCGCCACCCAGGGCCGGCGGTGGTGCACCGGCACTCCCGTGAGGGTCACGTGACGGAGCCCTTCCGCGGCGGGGAGGCGGAGCGGGCGGCCGGCGTCCGGCCGGTGACCTGCGGGCAGCACGCGGCGAGCGTGGTCGCCGCGGCCAGCAGGACAAGGAGCCGCAGTCCGCTGAAGGCGCCGGCGGCGAGCAGCGCGGTCGCGCAGAGGACCGCCGCGCCCACACTCAGGAAGAGCGCCAGCACGAGCTGCTCCAGCCGGTCGGAGTCGCGGGTGAAGCCGTCGTCCTGCGCGGCCACGCCGTAACGGCGCAGGGCGGGCGCGCAGACGCGGACGGCGGCGGCGCCGGGGCCCGCGAGGAGGAACGCGACGACGGGCAGCGTGCGCAGCGGCGAGGCGGCGGGCAGCGCGGTGGCGGCCACCGCGCACCAGCCCACCAGAGGCGGCAGCAGCCGGAATGTGAGCGATCCGGGTCTCATGGTGTGCTCCCTGTCGTGGGCCTGAGTGCGTAGACGACGCCGGCGCTGTTGCCGGCGACCCGCTCGAACAAGGGCGAGCCGGCGACGGACCGTTCGACGCGCCCCAGCTCCGCGGCGCTGAGCATGCCGTTCATCTCGGAGCCCGCGATCTGCCCCTTCGTGAGCAGGAAGTACGCCCGGCCCGGCGAAGCCACCCCGGCCATGTCGCGGGCGAGTGTGCCGGCCGGGTCGGCGAGGACCTCCCGCACATGGCTCTTGGCGTCCTCGAGGAACCAGTAGTGGCCGACCTCCCCGTACGAGGCGTACGCCAGCGGGTAGTTGCGGTGCGCGGCGACGACGAGCGAGCCGGGCGGAGCGCCGTCGATCACCTGCCGGACGAGCTCGACCTCGTCCGGCGGGAAGTAGCTGAGCCGGTCCTTGCCGGCGTAGGCGGGCACGAACGCGGCGGTGAGCACGAGCAGCACGGCCCCGGCGAGCACGGTCCGCCGCCGTCCGCCGTCGCCCGGCGCCGCCGCCGGGACGTCCGAAGCGGCGCCGGACGCCGCCGGGGGAAGCAGGACCGCTGCCGCGAAGAAGCACGCGCCGGGCAGCATGAACAGCAGCACCCGGAAGATCATCTCGCTGCCGTAGTCGTTCGCGACGAGCATCAGCAGAGGGACGGCGGTGAGCAGCATCAGCGGCCTCGCCCGGCTCCGCAGTGCTTTCCGTCGCAGCACGCCGAGCACGGCGAGCAGCAGCACCGCCGCCGACAGCAGCCGGGCCACCCACGACACGGTCACCGGGCCGGTCCCCGTCGGCGTCGACCCGTAGCCCGTCTCCAGGTTGCCGCGCACGTCGCCGAAGGACCGGAGCATCCCGGGCACCGCCTCGCGCAGGAAGGGCAGCGAGACGGTCAGGTTCCAGGCCAGGAACAAGGCGGCCAGCGCCGCCAGGGCGGGCAGCGCCCACGCCAGCCCGAAGTCGCCGAGCCCGGCAGGATCCGTGCGCAGTACCGAGTGCGCCCACAGGGCGAGCGCGCCCGCGAGGGGCAGCGCCGCGCCCCATGGCACGCGCCAGCGCACGCCGGAGCCACAGCACCGTGACCGCCCGCTCCTCGCCGACGCGCGCACGGGCCCGGGATGCCCGGACGCGGAGCCCGGCGCGGGGCGGGCGTCCCCCGGCGAGGACCGCACGCAGCCCCGGCGCGCACGCCAGCGCCATCGCCGTCATCGACAACAGCACCGCCCAGCCGGCCCCCGCGATCCCGGCCGGGCCCAGCAGCAGCGCCGCGCTGCCGAGGACCAGCACGCACATGGCGGCCTGGAGCACGGCCAGCACGCCCGTACGCCCCTGGACCCGCAGGACGCCGATGTACAGCTCCACGGCGACCCGGGGCAGGGCCGCCGCCGCCAGCAGCCGCAGCACGGTGGTGCCGTGCGCCGCGTAGTCCTCGCCGAAGGGGGCGAGGATCTGTGGGGCGAACACGACGAGGACGGCCACGACCGGGACGAGCAGCATCGCCATCCGGCGCAGTGCGCCGCGCACCCCCGCGGCCAGGGTTTCCGGGCTGTGCGAGGCGTGCGCCGTCAGCGAGGAGGCCATGTTGATGGCCATGAACTCCATGGTGCCGCCGACGGTGTAGGCGATGTAGAAGAAGCCGTTGTGCGCGGCGTCGAAGCTGACGGCGACCATCACCGGCAGCAGGTTGATCATCGCCAGGGAGAACAGCGCCCCCACCGAGTCGCCGGCCAGGAAGCGGCCGATGTCGTGCAGGCTCGGCGGCTCGCGGTCGTGGTCGGCCGCCGCCTGTCGCGGGATCAGCCGGCAAAAGACCATCCAGCCGAGCGGCAGGACGGACAGGGCGATCGCCACGGCCCAGGAGACGAAGATGCCGAGCACCGGCAGGGCGCCGGCGAACACCACGAGCAGCAGCAGCTTGCCGACGGAGAACACGGTGTTGCCGACCGGCACCCACACGGCTCTGCGCAGGCCCGTGAGCACGCCGTCCTGGAGGGTGAGCAGCGCCCAGCCGATGCAGGATGCCGTGAAGACGGCTCCGGCGGCGAGGCCCCCGAGCGGGGCGTACGACGGGCCCCACAGGTCCAGCGTGAGGAGGAACGCGACGGACGCCAGGCACACGACGAGCGAGCTGAGCGCGTACGCCCGCCTCACCAGGGCCGCGGTCCCGCGCCCGGCCCGGGGCACGTACCGGACGACCGCGCCGATCAAGGTAGTGGCTGTGAGCGAGGAGAGCAGCCGCATCGCGGCGATGGCGGCGGACCCCTGCCCGACGGCCTCCTGCGTGTAGTGGCGGGCGGCCACCAGCCAGAATCCGAGTCCGAGCGCGGCGGACACCCCGGTCGAGAGCATGAGCGCGTAGGCGTTGCGGAACAGCGAGTCACCGGCGCCGGGCCCGGGTGCGCCGGTGAGCGTCGCGTCACGGTGGCCCGCCGCCGTCGGTCCAGCGGCAGCTTTCTCGCCGCCGCCCGTCCCGGCCCCCGGGAGCGGCACGGCCGTCGCCGTGTCCGCGCCCTCGCCCGCGCCGTGGGCGTCAGGCACCGGCATCGCCCCGGCGGGGCGGCCGCGGGGCCGCCAGGGACGGGCCGGGGCGGGGGCGCAGGACATGGGGCGGTACGCGCGCCGGCGCCCGGGTGGGGGCGCTCTGCGGCGGCCTGGCCGGTCGTACGCCGGCACGGTCCAGGACCGCCGCGGCCTGTTCGGCCCGCAGGGGATCGACCGGCAGGGCGTGGCGCGCGAACCACGACGCCGCGGCGGGGGCGGGCGAGGGATCGGTGAAGCGGTCGCCCGCGTACCGGTCGAGCGGCGGGTCGTAGAGGTAGCCGACGGGGATCCGGTGCCGGGCCAGCGCCGCCGTCGCGGCGGGCCGGTCCTCCACGAGCAGAGGCACCCGGAACAGCGGCTGCGCCGGGCCCGGGCGGGGAGCGGCCCACGGCGTGTCCAAGAGCCTCTGGGTGCCCGTGAGATGGGCCGCGAGCCGCTCGTCGAGGCGTGCCAGCAGCCGCTCCGTACGCCGTAACCGCAGCCTGCCGGGCGCGAGCCGGTAGCTGTGCATGTCCACCCGCGCCCAGGAGTCGAACGCGTCGAGCGACGGGGACCGCGGCAGCGCACGCGTCAGTTCGTCCGGGCGCAGCGCCATCCGGATCTCGGTGCGCTCCTCGAGGCCGAGGAGCCGCAGCGCCGCGCGTGCCGCTCCGGTGAGCCGCAGGCCCCGCAGCCCGGCCTCCGCGTACGGTCGCAGCCCGTAGGCGAGCTCCGCCGACAGCCGTGCGGGTGCCAGCAGGGCGTCCCTGGCCCGCGCCAGCTCGTCCCGCGACGCGGGGTCGGCGACGGCGAGGAACCCGCCCGTGCCGGCGCCGGTGTGTTTGGAGAGGCTGAAGGCGGAGGCGTCGCCGAAGCCGCCGACGGGCCTTTCGGCCACCACGGTGCCGATGGCGTGCGCCGCGTCCTCCAGCAGCGGGATGCCCGACGCGTCGCAGCGTGCGCGCAGTTCGGGGGCGGGGTCCGGATTCCCGTACAGGTTGGTGGTGAGGACGGCGGAGAGGCCGCGCCACAGGGACTCGGGGACGGCCCCTGCGTCGATGGTGCCGTCGTCCGCCCGCAGCGGCGCCTGCACGGGGCGCAGACCGGCCGCCAGCACCACGAAGAAGATCACGTCGTCGTTGACCGGCGACATCAGTATCCGCCCGCCCGGCCGGCACCAGTGGCGCAGCGCCACAGGCCGAGACGGCATGACGGCACGTAAAGGCACTCCCTGCCCAGACGGCGGCGCATCAGCTCTTCGAGCGGTGCGTACGCCCGCGGGCAGCCCTCCCCAAGAGCCATGTGTTTCCCCCCACTTGCCCCTGCGTCAATGTGGACCAATCAGGACTGCCCCGTCAATAACCCGGAAGGGCCCATTCCTTGACGGAATGGGCCCTTCCGGGTGCAGGTGAGATGGTCCGCTCACTCCTCCAGCGTCAGGCCCTTGCGAAGCCTGCGCAGGGTCCGGGACAGCAGCCTGGACACGTGCATCTGCGAGATGCCGAGCTCTTCACCGATCTCCGACTGCGTCATGTTGGCGACGAAACGCAGGGAGAGGATCTGGCGGTCGCGCGGCGGAAGGCTCGCGATCATCGGCCTGAGCGACTCGATGTACTCGATGCCTTCGAGCCCGTGGTCCTCGTAGCCGATGCGGTTGGCGAGGGCGCCCTCGCTGTCGTCCTCCTCCGGCTGGGCGTCCAATGAGCTCGCGGTGTACGCGTTGCTCGCGGCCATGCCCTCCACGACCTCGTCCCGACCGATGTCGAGCCGCTGCGCGAGCTCGTCGACGGTGGGGGCGCGGTCGAGCTGCTGGGAGAGCTCGTCTCCCGCCTTCGCGAGGTCCAGCCGCAGCTCCTGGAGCCGGCGCGGCACACGCACCGACCAACTGGTGTCGCGGAAGAAGCGCTTGATCTCGCCGATGATGGTCGGCATCGCGAAGGTGGGGAACTCGACGCCGCGGCTGAGTTCGAAGCGGTCGATCGCCTTGATCAGGCCGATCGTGCCGACCTGGACGATGTCCTCCATCGGTTCGCTGCGGGTGCGGAACCGCGAGGCGGCGAACTTGACCAGCGCGAGGTTCAGTTCCACCAGGGTGTTACGGACGTACGCGTACTCGTGCGTGCCCTCCTCGAGGGACGCGAGGCGTGCGAAGAGCGTCTTGGACAGTTCTCGCGCGTCCAGCGCTCCCACCTTTTCGAACGGCGGGATCTCCGGAAGGCCCTCGAGGGCTTCGAGGCCCGTGGCCTGTTCGTCGGTGGGGGCGGACAGTGTCGACGGCGCGGTGGGGGTTCGCGATGCGTCGAGCCGGGGTGACATGGTCTCCTCCATCGTTCTCGGCATATGGCTGCCGAAGCCCATACATGCTGCTGCGGTGAGCGGCGCCTCCAAAGCCGGCCGTGTTGGTTGTGTCCCTACTAGCCCTACCCGGTCTGCCACGACGATCGCAAGTGGCGTATCGGCAGGATGTCCGTATTGTCGGTTAGTTCAGCTACCGGTGTGCGCGTGGAGGGCGTAGGGTTCGACGGGCGTCGGCGCCGTCCGTGGACAGTGCCGGCGTGATGTACGACACGGTGGCGACACACTGAACGACACGGCGAAAAGGGACGGCATGGACCGCGAGACGGTCGGCAGCGTCAATCGGGGCCGGCTTCAGGTCGAGGTTCGGACCGAGGGCCGCAGCGAAATCGTGAAGCCGGTGGGTGAGCTCGATCACCACACGGCGGACCTGCTGCGCATGCCCTTGGAGGAGGCGGTCGAACGCGGTCGCGTACGTCTGGTCATCGACTGCTCGCAGCTGGAGTTCTGTGATTCCACGGGACTCAATGTGCTGCTCGGCGCCCGGTTGAAGGCCGAGGCCGGTGGTGGAGGGGTCCATCTGGCAGGGATGCTGCCGGTGGTGGCGAGGGTCTTCGAGATCACCGGCGCCGACGCGGTCTTCACCGTGCACGACTCCGTCGAAGCGGCCCTCGTCCGCTGACCGGCCGCCCTGTTGCCCGCGTCACGCGGGCCGTATCCGCTCAGTGGGTGTCGTCACGGGCCGGCCGGGCAGGAGAACCCCGCAGAACGTTGAACGCCCAACACTCTGCGTACTTGAGACCATGGCGAACTGGTGAATCGGTGAATCGGTGAGGTGAAGCGCTGATGAGCACCACCCGGCAACAGCAGCCGGGCGACGCCGGCCCTGAGCCGGGTGGCGCCGGCGCGCCGCCGGCCGTCCCCGCATCCGGGGTCTCCGGCGGCGCCGTGCGCAGCCTTCCCCTGCGCGCGGCCAGCGGCATTGTTCCCCTCGCCCGGGACTTCACGCGGCAGGCGCTCTACGACTGGGGCTGGCTGCCCGCCGCGACGGCCGACCGCAGAGCCGCCGCGGAGGACGTGCTCCTGGTCGTCTCGGAGCTGGTCACCAACGCCTGCCTGCACGCGGAGGGGCCGGAGGTGCTGCGCGTCGGCTGCGACGGCAAAGTGCTGCGCCTGGAGGTCACCGACCGGGGTGGCGGTCAGCCGGCTCCCCGCACCCCCCACCGCGCCGGGCGGCCCGGCGGGCACGGCATGTTCATCGTCCAGCGGCTGTGCATGGACTGGGGAGTCGTCAGAACGCCCGGCTCCCCGGGCAAGACGGTGTGGGCGGAGCTCGCCGCACCCGCGTGACACCGCTCAACACCCGTTGAAAGAGCACGCCGATACGGCGTGCTCTTTGTCTTCCCTCCCCAAGGCCCCGGGCGTACCTTGAGCGCCCGATCTGATGTGTCGTCAGTTGACTGCGGCCGAGGGGACCCGACGTGTCGTACCGGAAACGAACAGCTCTCGCCCTGGCGGCGGCGGTGGCGGCTCCGGCGGTGCTGCTGACCGCCCCCGCCGCGCACGCCGCCGTCGTGGACGTCGACTACGAGTGCCGAACCCCGATCGGCCCGAAGGGCGCCGTGTCGCCCATCGACATCAAGGCGGTCAAGAACGGCGCCGCGTACCGGCTCACGATGTCCTTCCAGAAGGGTGTCTCCTCCAGCCCGGTCGAACTGGGCAAGGGCGCCATGAACCCCAGCGCGGTCATCGAACTGGGCGGCGCGGAGACGGGCGAGGTGCGGGTGTCGGGTCCGCCCAACGCCGCCGCCGTACCCGCCGAGACCCCGATCAAGATCAACGACCTGTCCGGTACGTACACCCCGAAGAAGAGCGGCAAGGTCACCTTCACGGCAGGGGTGCTGACCATCAAGGCCCTCGGCACGACCACGACCTGCACGCCGAAGAACAGTCCCCGGCCATCGCTCGAGCTCGACGTCACGGCGGCGGGCGGCGCCACGGGCGGCGGGTCGTCCGAACTGCCGAAGACCGGTCCGCTGGACTCGGCGACCGCGCTCGGCACGCTCGGCGGAACCGTACTGCTGACCGGGGCGGCCGGTGTCCTCTGGCTGACCCGGCGCGGCGGCCGGACCGCGGGCTGAACCGTGCGGGCCGCCCTCGCGCTCGTACTCGCCCTGGCCGCGCCTCCCCCCGGCGCCGGCTGGGAGCCGGAGCGCGAGTACGTGTACCTGGAGGGCGCCCCCGGCACGGTGCTCGAGGACCGCGTGTCCCTGACCAACCCGGGCACCGAGGCGCTCACGGTGGAGATGAAGGCGCTGCCCGGCCCGGGCCCGTGGATCGCTCTCGCCGCCGGCGAGGTGACGATCCCGGCCCGCACCCGTGCGGAGATCCCCTTCACGGTGACCGTCCCCGCGAACACGCCGCCGGGTGAACGGACCGCGACGATCACGGCGTCGGCCGGCGGCCGCACGGAGCCGATCCGCGTCCACCTGCGGGTGAGCGGCCCGAAGGTCCCGGCCCTCACCGTCGAGGACGTTTCCTTCTCCGGCGGTCTCGTCCACTACACCGTCGTCAACCGCGGCAACACGCCCCTGTCGCCGCGCGTCTCGCTGCGCGCCGACGGCTTCTTCGGTGCTCCGGTGACCCGCCGCGCCCGCGAGGTCCGTTCCCTGCCGCCGGCGGCACGGGTGGCGCTGACGGAGAGGTGGGACCCACCGGCGCTGGACCGTGTCGAACTGCGCCTGGACGTCACCGCGGCGGACGGCGTGCACGCCGGCGCGACGGTGACGAAGACCTTCCTTCCCTGGCCGGCCCTGCTGCTGACGCTGTTGCTGCCCGCGCCCTTGTGGGCCCGTCTGCGGCGCCGGTCCACAAAAGAAGGAGGCTGACGATGCCCTCCGTCCGCCGCGCCCTCGCGGTCGTACTCGCAGCGATCCTCCTGCTCCCCGCTGTTCCCGCGGCGGTCGCGGACCAGTCCCCGCCCAGGGTGGAACTGTCCGCCCCGCAGGCGGGCAAGGGCCGGGACATCACCGTCAGCGGCAGCGGCTGGCGTCCCCGCAGCCTCCTCATGCTGCTCGTCTGCGGCCGGGCCACCCCCGCCAAGGGCGTGATCGGCGGCACCAACTCCTGTGCCAACGCGGACGGTCGCGCGGTCACCACCGACGCCACGGGGTCGTTCAGCAAGAAGGTGCCGGTCGCGGAACCGCCCGTACCTTGCCCCTGCGTCGTCCACGTGGCCACCGTCATGGGGGAACAGCAGAGCGTCGACGCCGTGTTCGTCGTCGCGGGCCACCCCACCGCCCCGCTTCCCGAGCAGACCGGCGGCGGCAGGCTCGCGGTGCTCACGGCCACCCGGCTCGAGGGGGATTCGGGCCTCCTCGTCTTCTTCGGCGCCCCGCCCGCCCGCACTCTCGAATTCACGGTCGGCAACCTCGGCACCGACCCCGTCCGGGACCCGGTCTTCCGGATCGGCACAGGGCACGGGTTGTTCGCCCCGCAGTGGGAGGAGCAGCAGTGGCGCGGGACGGTGCGGCCCGGCGAGAAGGCGCGGATCACGCTGCCCGTGCAGCTTCCCGCCGGGGCGCACGGTGACTACTCGATCTCGGTCGAGTACGGCACGAAGGTCCTCGCCGAGCAGCCCTGGCGCGTGCCCAGGCCATGGGGCGTGACGGTGTTCTGGGTGCTGCTGGCACTGGTCGTGCCGGCCGCCCTGTTCCGTATCGGCATGGCGGTCGTCGACAAGGTCCGGCCGCCGGACCCCCGCCATGCCCGCCCGTCCCGACGGCGTGGCGCCACTGCCACGGCCACCGCCGACGGCGGCGCGAGCGACACGGCCGCGGCGCTTCCGTGGCTCGTGCCCGACGCCGCGCCCTCCGCGCCCTCAATGTCCTCCGCACCGCCCGCACCTGGCGCACCGTCCACAACGTCCGCACCGTCAGAGAACCGGCCCACGACGAAGGGACATTCGTGAGTACGCAACGGAGGATGAGCGCGGCAGGAGTCGCGCTGATGCTCGGCGGAGCGGGGATGCTGCTGGCCGCGAGCCCGGTACAGGCCGCAGAGGTCTCGTACGCGACGGAGTGCATTCCGCCGCCCATCTCCGGTCTGCCGCCCGTACAGGGCACCACCAAGGTGCAGATCACCGCGCCCCCGGAGGCGAAGGTCGGCGACGAGGTCGAGGTGGTGTGGAAGACCGTCCAGGCGGCGTCGAAGAACCCGGACGTACTGGACCTGGAGAAGGACACGGTCAAACCGACCGGCACGATCACCCTGGGGGGCGCCGCGAGCGGCGAACTCAAGGCGGAAGGCCCGCGCCAGAATCCGCCGATCCCCAAGAACAGCCCGATGGTGCTCCCCGACATGAAGGCCACGCTGAAACTGCAGAAGGCCGGCGAGATCACGCTCACGCCTGGCGCGTACAGCATCAACGTGTCGAAGCCGATCTCGACGGACACCAAGTGCTCACCGAAGGAGGCGGTCGGGGCCGGCGCGACGATCAAGGTGACGGACGGCCAGGGCGGCACCTCCGGCGGTACGAGCTCGGGCGGTACCACCTCCGGTGGCACCAGCTCGGGAGGAACCACCACGGGCGGAACGACCAATGGCGGGTCCGACTCCGGCGGCGGCAGCTCGGGCGCAACGACCTCCGGTGGCGGCAGCTCCGGGGGAACCACCTCCGGCGGCACCGACCCCGGCCCCACCGACTTCGAGGGCAAGGAGATCGAGGTCGCCTACGCCTGCAAGACCCCGATCGGAGACAAGAACGCCGTCTCCCCGGTCCGGATCAACGCCAAGAAGAACGGCGGCGGTTACGACCTGACCGTGAAGTTCTCCAAGTCCGTCATGGACAGCCCCGCCGACATCCCGGCGGACTCCGTCAAGCCCTCCATGGAGGTCCGGCTCGGCGGAGCCGACAAGGGATTCGTCCACGTCGAGGGCCCGACCAACAAGGAGCCCATCAAGTCGGGCGAGCCCATCGAGATCCCCGACCTCACGGGCACGTACAAGCCGGGCGCGACCGGCAGGGCGACGCTCGGCCCCGGTGTGCTGACGGTCAAGGCGCTCGGCACGACCACGACCTGCACCCCGCCGGCCGGCGTCCCGTTCTCCCTGGAGCTGGACACCTCGGCCCAGCCCGGCGGGGCTTCGGGGGGCACCACCACCGGCGGCGGCACGGCCGGCGGCGGAACGGGGTCGTCCGGTGGCAGCTCCGGCGGCCTCGCCCAGACCGGCGCGGAGGACACCGGCGCGCTGCGCGCCCTCGCCCTGGTCGCCGGCACGGTGATCCTCCTCGGCGGCGCGGTGTTCACCTTCACGCCGTGGCAGCGCCTGCGAGGCCCGCGCTGAGCGGTGGCTTCTCCCGGCGCGTTCGCCCGGTGAGGCCGATGCGCGAACAGCAGGAGGGCCGGCGCGAAATCTCCTTCGTGCCGGCCCTCCGCCGTCGCGCCGGGACCGGTCCGCCGACCGGTCGGTGGTGCTACTTCACGTCGCCCATGAGCGCGCGGATCTTACGGCCCGCCATCATGAACGTCAGTCCGGCGGCGACCGCGATGACCGCCCAGAGCGAGTAGTACATGGCATCGCCCAGCGGCTTGTTGAGCTTCGTCGTCCAGCCGTTCAGCGCGTTGCCCGTCGCCGTGGCCAGGAACCACAGACCCATGATCTGGCCGACGAACTGCTTCGGCGCCAGCTTGGTCGACAGAGACAGGCCGACCGGGGACAGGCACATCTCACCGATGGTCTGGACGAGGTAGACGCTCAGCAGCCAGAAAACGGTGACCTTGCCGGTGTCGCTGTTGGCGGCCGCGGCGCCCGCCAGGCCCATGATCCCGAAGGAGCCGCCGATGAGGAGCATCGCGAGCGCGAACTTCATCGGGGTGCTGGGCTCACGGTTGCGCTGGGCGAGCTTGACCCACAGCGTGGCGAAGATCGGCGCCAGCACGATGACCATGGCCGGGTTGACCGACTGGTACCACGACGCCGGGAACTCCCAGCCGCCGATCATGCGGTCGGTCTTGCCGTCCGCGAACAGCGTCAGCAGCGAGCCGGACTGGTCGTAGATCATCCAGAACAGGACGGCCGTGGCGAAGAACCACACGAACGCCTTGATCTTCGGCCTGTCCTGAGCGGTCAGCGCCGGGTTGCGGAACATCGAGAGGAAGTAGATGACCGGAACGGCGATGCCGAGCACCGCGAGCACGTTCACGATGTGCTCGACGTCGTAGGTGCCGAGCACGATGTCGGCCAGCAGGGCGGCCACGGCGAGGCCCGACCACAGCAGGACCTTGCGCAGGACCGCGCGCTTCTCCTCCGGGGTCGCCGGGGTGCCCGGCTCCTTGCCGACGTCGCCGAGGTGGCGGCCGCCCAGCACGTACTGCACGACGGCCAGGGTCATGCCGATACCGGCGACGGCGAAGCCGAGGTGCCAGTCGACGTTCTCACCGAGGTAGCCGACGACCAGCGGGGCGGCCATGCCGCCGATGTTGATCGCCATGTAGAAGAGCGTGAAACCGGCGTCGCGGCGGGCGCTGGACTGACCCTCGTACAGGCCGCCCACCATGGCCGAGATGTTCGGCTTCAGCAGGCCCGTACCGGCGGCGATGAGCGCGAGGCCGGCGAAGAACGCGGTGTCCGAAGGGAGCGCCAGCGTGAAGTGACCGAGGGCGATGACGATGCCGCCGACGAGAACGGCCTTGCGGGCGCCCCACAGACGGTCGGCGACCCAGCCGCCGGGCATGGCCGCCATGTAGACGACGGCGTTGTAGACGCCGTAGATGGCGGCTGCCAGAGCCTCGCGGTCCTCGAGTCGGCCGTCGAGGACTTCCGCGACCAGGTAGAGGACGAGGATGCCGCGCATCCCGTACCAGGAGAAGCGCTCCCACATCTCCGTCATGAAGAGAGTGGCCATACCGCGGGGGTGGCCGAAGAAGGTCTTCTCGCCGCCAGGAGTGCTGGCCGAGTCCTTCGTCAGGCTGGACGCCATGGTCGATCCTTGCTCGCTCAGGACGCGGCGCTTCGTGAGCGGTACGCGCCCGGTGGGGGGAGGCCGGCACCGGTACGGTCCGGGCCCGCGCCTGCGAAGAACAGGGGCCGGAAACGGTCCGTACCGGGTCCACGCCCCGGGCGCGTGAGGGCGCCGGGGCCCGGCCAACAGGTCATTCACTGCTTCGGGTCGGGACTCGAAACGACCGGAACGGTATCGGGCCGACCTTCGGACAGAAAAGAGACCTTTGGTGCGCATGGCAGCCAAAGGTCCCCGAGTTGTACTACGGGCGTCTCGCCACCATACGTCACGACAGTGCGGCATATGGAAGGACTTGAGACATGGATCACAGGTGAACGTGGAACCGTCCGACCTGAATCGAAGGTCATAAACAGGATCTCACCCCATAGACGCAGGCATTGTCGATCAAGCCCCGTGCCCCGTGGCCGCGGACTACCATCACCCCATGACCCGTGTACTGCTCGCCGAGGACGACGCATCCATCTCGGAACCGCTGGCCCGCGCGCTGCGCCGTGAGGGGTACGAGGTGGAGGTACGCGAGGACGGCCCGACCGCGCTCGACGCGGGACTCGCCGGCGGTGTGGACCTCGTGGTGCTCGATCTCGGCCTGCCCGGCATGGACGGCCTGGAGGTCGCCCGTCGGCTGCGTGCGGAGGGCCACACGATCCCGATCCTGGTACTCACCGCCCGAGCCGACGAGGTGGACACCGTCGTCGGCCTCGACGCGGGCGCCGACGACTACGTCACCAAGCCGTTCCGTCTCGCCGAACTGCTCGCCCGGGTCCGGGCCCTGCTGCGGCGCGGATCCGCCGAGCCCGCCCCCGCCCCTGCCACCCACGGCGTCCGGATCGACGTCGAGTCGCACCGCGCCTGGATGGGCGACGAGGAACTCCAGTTGACGGCCAAGGAGTTCGACCTGCTGCGGGTGCTGGTCAGGGACGCCGGCCGGGTCGTCACCCGGGACCAGTTGATGCGCGAGGTCTGGGACACCACCTGGTGGTCGTCCACCAAGACCCTCGACATGCACATCTCATGGCTGCGCAAGAAGCTCGGCGACGACGCGGCGAACCCCCGCTACATCGCCACCGTGCGCGGCGTCGGCTTCCGCTTCGAGAAGTCCTGATACTGAAAGCACCATGCGCCGCCGTCTGATCACCTCCACGCTCGCCGTGGTGCTCGTCGTCATCGCCGTCTTCGGCGTCTCCCTGGTGCTCGTAGAGACGCGCACCATCACCAGCAGCGCCCAGGAGAGCGTCGACTCCGACGCGCTGCGCCTCGTCAGCATCGTGGAGAGCCGCCTGGTGGGCGGCGAGCCCGTCAATCCGGACATTCTCGCCGAGCAGGGCGACATCACCCGCTACGCGCTGATCGACATCCCCGGCCGGGGCCCCATCGAGATCGGCGAGCCGCCCTCCGGGAGCGTCATCCGCGGCATCGCGGAGGGGGAACGGAGCACCACGGTCACCGTCGAGGAGTCCCGCTCCTCCGTGACCCGCGAGGTCGGACGGTCGCTGATGATCATCGCCACGGTGGCGCTGCTCGCCGTCGTCGCCGCAGTGCTGCTCGCCGTACGGCAGGCCAACCGCCTCGGTTCGCCGCTGACCGATCTCGCGGAGACCGCGGAACGTCTCGGGTCCGGCGATCCCCGCCCCCGCCACCGCCGCTACGGAGTGCCGGAGCTGGACCGGGTCGCCGATGTGCTCGACGCCAGCGCGGAGCGGATCGCCCGGATGCTGACCGCGGAACGGCGGCTCGCCGCGGACGCCTCCCACCAGCTCCGTACACCGCTGACCGCGCTGTCCATGCGGCTGGAGGAGATCACGGTCACCGACGACCTGGAGACCGTGAAGGACGAGGCCAGCATCGCCCTGACGCAGGTGGAGCGGCTCACCGACGTGGTCCAGCGGCTGCTGACGAATTCCCGCGATCCGCGCACCGGCTCCGCCGTGGTCTTCGACCTGGACGAGGTGGTCAAACAGCAGCTCGAGGAGTGGCGGCCGGTCTACCGCAGCGCCGGCCGGGCCATCGTCTGCTCGGGCCGGCAGGGCATGCGCGCCGTCGGCACGCCCGGCGCCGTGGCGCAGGTGCTCGCCGCCCTGATCGAGAACTCGCTGATGCACGGCGGGGGCACCGTGGCGGTGCGCACCAGGGCGACCGGTAACCAGGCGGTGGTCGAGGTGACGGACGAGGGGCCCGGCGTGCCGGGGGACCTCGGCGCGCGGATCTTCGAGCGGACCATCAGCGGCCGCAACTCGACCGGCATCGGCCTGGCCGTCGCCCGGGACCTCGCGGAGGCCGACGGCGGCCGGCTGGAGCTGCTCCAGCAGCACCCGCCGGTCTTCGCGATCTTCCTGAGCAGGGTGGCGAAGAAGCGCAAGAACGACGAGAAGCCGACGATCCGATAGCCCCGGCCCCGGCCCCGGCCCCGGCCCCGGCCCCGGCCCCGGCCCCGGCCCCGGACTCAGGCCCCGGTCCCGCGGGCCTCAGCGGCCGACGCGGTGCCGTACCGGCTCAGGCGCGGGCCGACGCTGCTCGAGGAACGATTCGGCGCCCGGCACGGCGTCATGGGCGGGCAGCGCACGGAAGACCCAGCTGCGGTACGACCAGAACCGGAACAGCGTCGCGACGCCGATCCCGAGGAACTTGAACACGTTGCTCTGCAGCGGGGTGTCCCAGCCGAAGCCGTACGTGGCCGTGTACAGAATGCCGTTCTCGATCACCAGGCCCACCGCGCTGAACAGCAGGAACAGCGTCAGTTCCCTGGTCCGCCGGCTCTTGTCGCGGTCGCGGTAGGTGAAGTAGCGGAACCCGACGTAGTTGAACGCGATGGCGACGACGGTCGCCAGGACGGACGCCCGGACCACCGGAATCTCGGTGACGTACCGAACGAGATTGAAGACCGCGAGATTCACGAGCAACCCGGCCCCGCCCACCGCGCCGAATTTGGCGACCTCCCGGATGAGCTGGTGCAGCTGCCCCCGCAGCCTTCCGCCTCGTTCACTCATAGTGAGAGCCCAGCCTCATCAGATCGGCATGTGTGGTCACCGTCATGCTAACCAGCGGCTCCCTGTGATGCCTGTGGGCCGTGATGATGATGTGGTGCCTGCCGCGGAGCATTGTCGGAACATACGGAAGACGGGGCCCGCCGACTGGGCGGATACCCTAGGAGAGTGACGTTCCCGGTAGTCGGCATGGTCGGCGGCGGTCAGCTCGCCCGCATGACCCATGAGGCGGGTATCCCCCTCGGCCTGAAGTTCAAGCTCCTCAGTGACACCCCTCAGGACTCAGCGGCCCAGGTGGTGAGCGATGTCGTCGTCGGCGACTATCGCGACCTGGACACGCTCGTCGAGTTCGCGCGCGGCTGTGACGTGATCACCTTCGACCACGAGCATGTCCCGGTCGAGCACCTGCGGGCCCTCGAGGCGGACGGCGTCGTCGTCCGGCCGGGGCCGGACGCGCTGGTGCACGCCCAGGACAAGGGGGTGATGCGCGCGCGGCTCACGGAGATCGGCGTGCCCTGCCCCCGCCACCGCATCGTGGCCGACCCGGCCGATGTGACGGCGTTCGCCGAGGAGGCCGGGGGCTTCCCGGTGATCCTCAAGACCGTGCGGGGCGGGTACGACGGCAAGGGCGTCTGGCTGGTCCGCACGGAGCAGGACGCCGAGGCCCCGTTCAAGGCGGGCGTGCCGGTCCTCGCGGAGGAGAAGGTCGACTTCCGCCGCGAGCTCGCCGCGAACATCGTCCGCTCCCCGCACGGCCAGGCCGTCGCCTATCCGGTCGTCGAGTCGCAGCAGGTCGACGGGGTCTGTGACACCGTGATCGCGCCCGCGCCGGACCTCGACGCGGAGCTCGCCGGTCAGGCGCAGGAACTCGCACTGCGGATCGCGAAGGAACTCGGCGTCGTCGGCCACCTCGCCGTCGAGCTGTTCGAGACCGCCGACGGCCGCATCCTCGTCAACGAGCTCGCCATGCGCCCGCACAACTCCGGCCACTGGACCCAGGACGGCGCGGTCACCTCGCAGTTCGCCAACCACGTCCGTGCCGTGCTGGACCTGCCGCTGGGCGATCCCCGTCCCCGTGCCCCGTGGACGGTCATGTGCAACGTCCTGGGCGGTGACTACCCGGACATGTACGCGGCCTATCTGCACTGCATGGCCCGGGACCCCCAGCTCAAGATCCACATGTATGGCAAGGACGTGAAGCCCGGCCGCAAGGTGGGGCACGTCAACACGTACGGCGACGACCTGGCCGACGCCCTGGAGCGCGCCCGCCACGCCGCCGACTACTTGAGAGGCACGATCACCGAATGAGCCCGGTCGTTGGCATTGTCATGGGGTCCGACTCGGACTGGCCCGTCATGGAGGGGGCGGCGCAGGCGCTCGACGAGTTCGAGATCGGCTACGAGGTCGACGTCGTCTCCGCGCACCGCATGCCGCGCGAGATGATCGCCTACGGCGAGGAGGCGGCCGGCCGCGGACTCAAGGCGATCATCGCCGGCGCCGGGGGAGCGGCCCACCTGCCGGGCATGCTGGCCTCGGTGACCCCGCTGCCGGTCATCGGCGTCCCCGTCCCCCTGAAGTACCTCGACGGCATGGACTCGCTGCTGTCCATCGTGCAGATGCCGGCCGGCGTGCCCGTCGCCACCGTCTCGGTCGGCGGCGCGCGGAACGCCGGACTGCTCGCCGCCCGCATCCTCGCCACCCAGGACGCCGAACTTCAGGCCCGCATGGTGGAGTTCCTCCAGGAGCTCAACGACCAGGCCACCGACAAGGGCAAGCGGCTGCGCGCCAAGGTCGCGGGTGCGGAGTCCTTCGGCTTCGGAAAGTAGGACGCGGGGAAGCAACAGGCAATGGACACCCCCACGGAACTCCTCCAGCGGGCCCGCGAACTGCTCGCCGCCCACCCCGTCGTCGACGGTCACAACGACCTTCCCTGGGCCCTGCGGGAACACGTCCGCTACGACCTCGACCGCATGGACATCGCGGCCGACCAGCAAGGCCGGCTCCACACCGACATCCCCCGGCTGCGCGCCGGCGGGGTCGGCGCGCAGTTCTGGTCCGTCTACGTGCGCAGCGACATGGCGGGCGACACGGCCGTCAGCGCGACCTTGGAGCAGATCGACGTCGTCGACCAGCTCCTCGAGCGCTACCCCGCGGACCTCGCCCGCGCACTCAGCGCCGAGGACATGGAGATCGCCCGTGACGAGGGCAGGATCGCCTCGCTCATGGGCGCCGAGGGCGGCCACTCCATCAACAACTCGCTCGCGACCCTGCGCGCCCTCTACGCGCTGGGCGTGCGCTACATGACGCTCACGCACAACGACAACATCGCCTGGGCCGACTCGGCGACCGACGAGCCCGGCGTCGGCGGCCTGTCGGCCTTCGGCCACGAGGTCGTGCGCGAGATGAACCGCCTCGGCATGCTCGTGGACCTCTCGCACGTCGCCGAGACGACGATGCGCCACGCGCTCGCGACCTCCGTGGCGCCGGTGATCTTCTCCCACTCGTCGGCCCGCGCGGTGTGCGACCACCCCCGCAACGTCCCCGACGAGGTGCTGGCCCTGCTGGCGGGCAACGGGGGCGTGGCGATGGCGACGTTCGTACCGAAGTTCATCCTGCCGGCGGCCGTCGAGTGGACCCGGGCGGCCGACGAGAACCTGCGGGCGCACGGGCTGCACCACCTGGACACCACGCCGCAGGCGATGAAGATCCACGAGGCGTTCGAGGCGGCGAACCCCAGGCCGGTGGCGACCGCCGCCACGGTCGCCGACCACCTCGACCACATGCGGGAGGTCGCCGGCATCGACCACGTCGGCATCGGCGGCGACTTCGACGGCACGGCCTTCACCCCGGCCGGCCTGGACGACGTCGCCGGCTACCCGAACCTCGTCGCGGAGCTGCTGCGCCGCGGCTGGTCGGACGCCGATCTGGCGAAGCTCACCTGGCAGAACGCCGTCCGCGTGCTGCGGGCGGCCGAGGACGTGGCCGCCGACCTGCAGGCGACCCGCGGCCCGTCGATCGCGACGATCACCGAACTCGACGCGCTCTGAGCGGTTCGGGGTGCGCGGCCGCGGGCCGCGTACCCCGCACGCACCACTTGCCGCGACCAACTGGGCTCCCGCGCCCGCCGCGCCGCAGCCGGGGCACATCGGTCTCCGGCAGGCTCTCGCCGGCTTCGATGTCCGTGAGATGAACCGGCTCCGAGTCCTCATCGACCTCTCCGCCGCACCGTCGGCGCCATGCGGCGCGCACCCCTGGTCAGCAGGGCCCCCTGTCGTCCTCTCGCACCACGCGGAGCCCCTCCCGGGACGACGTGCTGGACGCGCTGGGCGGCAACCACCGGGTTGCGTGGTGCCGCGCACCGCCGGGACGCTGCCGGCGACCGCGGACCTGCTCGACCACGTCCGGGAGACCGCCGTGCCCGAGGCCGTCGCGATCAGCGGCGCGTATGGCACAAGACTGCCGCACCCGGCAGGCCTGCGTGACGCCTCCGGCCTGCCGAGGCTGATCGCGGAACGCTCGAGCGGGGCCGGGCCGAATCCGAGGTCATGGGTCCGACCTGGTCGAACTACCGGGCACTGGTGGTACCGGGTTCGCCGCCCGGGCGGCCCAGCCGCGCCGGGCCCCCTCACGGGCGGCCATCGGCGCGCTGGACCTCTGATCCGCGCCGGCTCAGCAGGCGCAGAGACAGAACGGATGCCCCGCCGGGTCGGCGTACACCCGGAACGACCGCTTGCGGTCCTCCGCGTCGAGCGTGGTGGCGCCGAGCGCGAGCACCCGCTCCTCGGCGGCGTCCATGTCCTCGACCATCACGTCGATGTGGAACTGCTGCGAGTCCTTGGCGGACGGCCACTTCGGCGGTACGTGACCGGGGGCGCCCTGGAAGGCGAGCTGCGCGCCGTCGGCCCCCTTGAGGTCCACCCACCCGTCGCCGTCGTCCTCGACCGTCCCGCCGACGAGCTCGGCGTAGAAGCGGGCGAGGGCCACGGGATCGGGACAGTCCAGGACGACGGCTCCGACCTTGCCGATGCTCATGCTTCCTCCTCGGTGGTTACCACTAGATGCGTTTAACCGGTAACGGTTACCGCATGCTCCCGCATAACAGGTAACGTCGCAAGCATGAATGACAGGGCACCCGCCCCCGGTGGCCTCGCGCTGATCGAAGCGCTGGTGAACACGCTGGACATCGACACCGGCGCGGACCGCCTCGACACGCCGGACGGCCGAGCCCGGTTCGGTCTCGCGCCGGACGACGTGCCCGCCGCACGGGAGCTCCGCGAGGCGCTGCGCGCCGCCTGCCTGGCCCACGCCGGCCACGGCACTCCCGGTCCGAAGGCCCTCGACGCCCTCCTTGCCGGTGCCCCTCTGCGCGTGGCGATCTCCCCCACGGGCGAGGCCGCCCTGTGCCCCACGGGCCCGCCGGACCTTCTCACCCGCGTCGCCGAGGCCATCGCCGCCGCGGCGGCCGACAACA
Source organism: Streptomyces sp. WAC00040 (assembly GCF_056835925.1). Lineage (NCBI taxonomy): Bacteria > Bacillati > Actinomycetota > Actinomycetes > Kitasatosporales > Streptomycetaceae > Streptomyces > Streptomyces sp. WAC00040. The sequence continues at coordinate 895,365 of NZ_JAKQZE010000001.1, read as the reverse complement.
CCTGGCTCCGCCTCAAGGCATGCGAGGCGGATGACTGCCAGTGGGTGTACTACGACCGCAGCCCGGCGTGCCGCAGCCGCTGGTGCTCGATGTCGGTCTGCGGCGCCCGCGCCAAGATGCGCAGTTACCGCGCCCGCCGGGCCGACTCCGTCTGAAGCGGCGTCACGACCCCCGGCCTCCGCTGCTCGGGGGCACACGCCCTCGGCCCGCCGCCCGCGCACACGGTCAGGGGCTCGGTCGGCTTCCGCTCAGGGAGCTCCGGCGGACGTGCGGGTCACGCCCGCGGGCGCCCCATCGCCCGGTACGTCCATCCCGCCTCGCGCCACGCCACCGGGTCCAGGGCGTTGCGACCGTCGAGGATGAGCGGGGAGGTCACGACCTCCGCCAGCTCCGCGGGGTCCAGATCGCGGAACTCGCGCCACTCCGTGAGGTGCAGCACCACGTCCGCGCCGCGTACGGCCTCCCGTGCCGTGTCCGCGTAACCCAGCGTCGGGAACAGGCGGCGGGCGTTGTCCATGCCCTTGGGGTCGTAGACGGTGACCTGGCCGCCCTGGAGGTGGATCTGGCCGGCGACGTTCAGCGCCGGCGAGTCACGGACGTCGTCCGAGTCCGGCTTGAACGTCGCGCCGAGCACGGCGACCCGCTTGCCGAGGAAGGACGTGCCGCCGACCGCCTCACGCGCCAGTTCGACCATGTGGCCACGGCGGCGCATGTTGATCGAGTCGACCTCGCGCAGGAATGTCAGCGCCTGGTCGGCGCCCAGCTCTCCGGCGCGTGCCATGAAGGCGCGGATGTCCTTCGGCAGGCAGCCGCCGCCGAAGCCGACACCGGCCCGCAGGAACTTCTTGCCGATCCGCTCGTCGTAGCCGATCGCCTCAGCCAGCTTCACCACGTCGCCGCCGGCGGCTTCGCACACCTCGGCCATCGCGTTGATGAAGGAGATCTTCGTCGCGAGGAACGAGTTCGCGGCAGTCTTCACCAGCTCCGCCGTCGGGAAGTCGGTCACCACGAACGGCGAGCCTTCGCCGACCGGCGTCGCGTACACCTCCCGCAGCAGCTTCTCCGCGCTCTCGCTCTCCACGCCGACCACGATCCGGTCCGGGTGCAGGGTGTCGTCGACTGCGAACCCCTCCCGCAGGAACTCCGGGTTCCAGGCGAGCTCCACGTCCGGACCCGCCGGCGCCTTCTCCGCGAGCAGCCGGCCGAGCCGCTCCGCGGAGCCGACCGGGACGGTCGACTTCCCGACGACGAGCGCCGGGCGCTTCAGGTGCGGCGCCAGCGATGCGAAGGCGGAGTCGACGTAGCTCATGTCGCACGCGTACTCGCCGTGCTTCTGCGGGGTGTTCACACACACGAAGTGGACGTCACCGAACTCACCGGCCTCCTCGTAGGAGGTCGTGAACCGCAGCCTGCCGCTGGAACCCTCGATCCCGGAGACGTGCCGCCGCAGGAGCTCCTCGAGACCGGGCTCGTACATCGGCACCCGGCCCGCGGAGAGCAGTTCGATCTTCTCGGGGACCACGTCCAGTCCGAGGACGTCGAAGCCCAGTTCCGCCATGGCCGCGGCGTGGGTGGCGCCGAGGTATCCGGTGCCGATCACGGTGATCTTGAGGGCCATGGGGTGCTCCAGTACTGACGCGGGCAAGGGCGGTGCGGGGCCGAGCATATCCGGCGGCATGCGGCACGCCCCTGAGCGCTCTTCGCGCGCTGTGGCCGAGCTGTCACCAAGCTCACGTATGCCTGCCGAGGGAGGGGCATCTAAAATTGGAATACTTAACGGTAGTTAACACCTTGGGGAGTGAGAGTCTTGGCAGGATCGGCCGACTTCGATCTGTATCGCCCGTCGGAGGAGCACGACATGCTCCGTGAGACGGTCCGCTCCCTCGCCGAGGCGAAGATCGCGCCGTTCGCCGCCGCGGTGGACGAGGAGGCCCGCTTCCCGCAGGAGGCACTCGACGCGCTCGTCGCCTCCGACCTTCAGGCCGTGCACGTCCCGGAGAGCTACGGCGGCGCCGGCGCCGACGCGCTCGCCACGGTCATCGTGATCGAGGAGGTGGCCCGTGTCTGCGCCTCGTCCTCCCTCATCCCGGCCGTGAACAAGCTCGGTTCGCTCCCGGTGATCCTCTCCGGCTCCGAGGAGCTGAAGAAGAAGTACCTGGGTCCGCTCGCCAAGGGCGACGCGATGTTCTCGTACTGCCTCTCCGAGCCCGACGCCGGCTCCGACGCGGCAGGTATGAAGACGAAGGCTGTCCGCGACGGCGACTTCTACGTCCTCAACGGCGTGAAGCGCTGGATCACCAACGCCGGCGTCTCCGAGTACTACACGGTGATGGCGGTCACCGACCCCGAGAAGCGCTCCAAGGGCATCTCGGCCTTCGTCGTCGAGAAGGGCGACGAGGGCGTCTCCTTCGGCGCCCCGGAGAAGAAGCTCGGCATCAAGGGCTCGCCGACCCGTGAGGTCTACCTCGACAACGTCCGCATCCCCGCCGACCGCATGATCGGCGCGGAGGGCACGGGCTTCGCCACGGCGATGAAGACCCTGGACCACACCCGCATCACCATCGCGGCGCAGGCGCTCGGCATCGCTCAGGGTGCCCTCGACTACGCCAAGGGCTACGTCAAGGAGCGCAAGCAGTTCGGCAAGCCGATCGCCGAGTTCCAGGGCGTGCAGTTCATGCTCGCGGACATGGCCATGAAGATCGAGGCCGCCCGCCAGCTGACGTACGCGGCCGCCGCGAAGTCCGAGCGCGGTGACGCCGACCTCACCTTCCAGGGTGCGGCGGCCAAGTGCTTCGCCTCCGACGTGGCCATGGAGGTCACCACGGACGCCGTTCAGCTCCTCGGCGGCTACGGCTACACCCGTGACTACCCGGTCGAGCGCATGATGCGCGACGCCAAGATCACGCAGATCTACGAAGGCACCAACCAGGTCCAGCGGATCGTGATGGCCCGCAACCTGCCGTAGGTACGCGGCGCTGTCGACGAAGCGAGGCACCCCTGACTCCAGGGGTGCCTCGTCGGGCTCTGTGGCGGAGCACCGGTCCTGCGTCACCAGGCCCGCTGCGATCGTCTTGCCGAGACCGACGTCGTCGGCCCGGCGGGCTGCTTGGTGGCGAGCCCTTCGAGACGGACATCTCTCGACAAATTCGTCCCGAGGCAGGAACACCGCGGGTCGTGCACGGGACCCGCCGGAATGATCCACTCCACCGCGGTTTACGCTGCGCTGCCGCCACCGGGCGGCCGGGGGACACGCACGTATGGGTGGGAGAAGAACATGGGCGCTTCCGACAGGCGGATCGCGTCACTGCTGAAGCAGATCGCCACGCAGGACGTCGTCGAGCTGCGACAGGAGATGGCCGTCGCCAAGCGGGTCGCCGCGCAGGCGCACGTCGTCGAGCAGTACGGCTTCGAGTACGGGGAGGCCCGGCGCGAGGGGCACAACAAGCAGACCCTCGCCGTCTACCTCTACCGCGACCCCCGGCCCGAGGCGCGCGCCCGCGAGGCGGCGACGATCGCGGCCTACCCGGACGCCGGACGGGGTGGCGCGGTGCCCGGGCTGCGGCCCGGCACGCTGAGCCCGCTCCCCGAGGCGGAGGCGGCTGTCGCCCTCATGAAGGACCGCATCGGGTACGACGTGATGGCGAAGGCCGCCGACAAGGGCCAGAAGCGGTTCGCCTACGCGATGACCGGCGTTGCCGCCGCCGTCTTCCTGCTCATGGGCAAGTGGGTGGAGGGCGTTGCCGTGGGTGCCGTCCTCGCCGCCTTCCTGGTCGGCGCGTTCCGGCTGAGCGACGTCCGGCGCCGGCGCATCGCCGACCGCCTGACGGCCGGCGGCTTCACCGCCGTCACCGACGAGCACGGCCGCCGGCGCTTCCTGCGGCCGGGGCAGCAGCTCCCGGGGCACGCCAACCCGTTCACACACTGACGGGACGCCGGAAGGGCCCGCACCGCGTCGCGCGGTGCGGGCCCCTTCGACGCGGGAATCACTTGTCGGAGACAGTGACCTTCTCGTCGTTCTGGATCTGCTTCACCAGCTGCTGCACCTTCGCCTTGTCCCAGACGAGGTTGCCGCCCCGGCTTCCCGACATCGGCATGTTCATCGACGTACCGTCGCCGCCGCTGATGCCCTTCATCGCGAAGAACATCTCGCCCAGGTCGAACAGGGACATCTCCTTGTCGACGATGAGCGTGTCGAGGCCGGCGCCCAGGGTCGGGTACAGCTTGAACGGGTTGAGGATCGTGCCGGGGGTCGCCGCCTGGCTCGCCAGCGCGGAGAGGAACTTCTGCTGGTTCTTGGTGCGTGCGAGGTCCGACTCCGCGAAGGCGTAGCGGGTGCGGACGAAGGCGAGGGCCTGCTCGCCGTCGAGGGTCTGCTTGCCCGCCTCGAAGTCGGCGCCGGACTTCTTGTCCTTGAAGCCCTTCTCGATGTTCATCTCGACACCGCCGAGCGCGTCCACGATGTTGGCGAAGCCGGCGAAGCCGATCTCCGCGTAGTGGTCGATGCGCAGGCCGGTGTTGTGCTCGACGGTGCGGACCAGCAGTTCGGGCCCGTCCTCGGCGTAGGCGGCGTTCAGCTTGGTGCGCCGGCCCTGGTTGGGGAACTTCTTCCCGGACTCGGAGCCGATGAAGGACGGTATCTCGACGTCGGAGTCACGCGGCAGGGACACCATCGTGTTCCCGCTGCCGCAGGCCGCGAGGATCATCATCGAGTCGGTGCGCTTGCCCGCGGCGTCACCGGTGTGGAGCTTCTTCTTCTCCTCGGCCGTCATGCCCTCACGGCTGTCGGAGCCGACGATCAGGTAGGTGGTGCAGTCGCCCTCCGCGGGCCGCTCGATCACCTTGGCGAGGTCGACCTCGCGCCGCACCTTGGAGTCCGCCCAGAAGTACGTGCCGATGGTGGTGCCCAGCACGGCCACGAGCACGACGATCGAGCCGATCTTCAGCCTGCGCCGCCAGTCCGGCGCCGGGCCGGGCTGCCGCGGGGGCCTGCCCTGCGGAGGCACCCCGCCGCCCGCGCCGCGGTAGACCTGGCCCGTGTTGTAGCCGCTGTCGTACGCCGGCTCGGCGTAGCCCTGGTCGTAACCGCGGGGCTGCTGAGGGGGGACCCCGCCGTGCTGCGGGGCGGCCGGTCGCTGGACATGGCGCATGACGCGCGCGCCCTCGGGCCGCTCCCCGGCGCTGCCGCGCCCGTAGCCGGGTGCGTTGCCGTTGCCGCCGTTGTCGGTCCATCCATCGGGCCAGTCATTCATGCGGAACAGTGTGCAGGGGAGGGTGGCCGCCCAGACAGGGTGGGTGGGGAATCGCACCAGGGCTGTAGCGAAGCTGATGCATTCCGGCCCCGGCATATGGTGGACGGCATGACAGATCAGGCCCAGCGCCCGGAGGCTGAAATTCCGGGCAAGCCCACTTCGGCGTCCCGCACCACCCTCAGCCACATCATGACCGGCAGTGACACGAATCTCCTCGGCACCGTGCACGGCGGCGTGATCATGAAACTGGTGGACGACGCGGCCGGAGCCGTCGCGGGCCGGCACTCCGGCGGGCCCGCGGTCACCGCCTCGATGGACGAGATGGTGTTCCTGGAGCCGGTCAGGGTGGGCGACCTGGTCCATGTGAAGGCACAGGTCAACTGGACCGGCCGGTCCTCCATGGAGGTCGGCGTGCGGGTCCTGGCCGAGCGCTGGAACGAGTCGACGCCCGCCACCCAGGTCGGCAGTGCCTACCTCGTCTTCGCCGCGGTGGATGCGGACGGCAAGCCGCGGCCGGTGCCGCCGGTCGTTCCCGAGACCGAGCGGGACCAGCGCCGCTACCAGGAGGCGCAGATCCGGCGCACGCACCGGCTGGCCAGGCGCCGGGCGATCCGGGAACTGCGCGAGAAGCGCGCCGCGGAGGGCATGGAGGACTGAGTCCGGCCGCCGTGCGCGGACCTACGGGCAGACGACCTGGTCGCCCGTCACCGCTCCGAACTCGCCGCTGTGGGGCTCCTGAGCCTGTACGGGCCGGACTTCCTTGAAGTCGGTCCCCGCCATCACCTTCATCGTGGGGCCCTGCCCCTTCACCGGACGCAGCTCGGCACCGGGCAGCGCCGCCTGGAGCGACTTCGCCGAGCGGTCCCACCGTGGGTCGTACATCACATAGGTGCGCCCGACCTCACCGCCGCCGCCGTTGAGCGGGGCGCGTGTGGTGTCGAAGCCGAGGTCTTGCAGGGCCTTGTCGACCTTCTCGCCGAGGCCGGCGAGGTGGGTCCCGTTGTAGACCTGGACCTTGATCTGCTTCGGGTCGACGTCGACGACGGTGGCCTTGGCGCGCTTCGGGCGGTGCGGTGCGAGCGGCCTGTCCTCGCGCAGCAGCCGGAACAGCCGCTGCGCCCGCGCGTCGTCCCACTTCACGGTGGACCCGATGCCCTTGACCGGGAACGAGACGTCGCCGACGGGCACGGAGGTGAACTCGGAGGAGGAGGGCGTGAAGCCCCGCATCGCCCGGCCGAGGGCAAGCATCTGCCGGGTGCCGAACTGCCGGTCGGCGCGGACCGAGCCGAGCATCGTCGAGGTGACCTTCTGGAACTTCACCGGGTTGAGCAGCACGCCGCCGCTGGTCGCCCGGTCGACGAGCGCCGCCAGGAAGCGCTGCTGGCGCTGCATCCGCCCCAGGTCGGCGGCGCCGTCGATGTGGCGGGCGCGCACGTACTGCAGCGCCTGCCCGCCGCTCAGCTTGTGGGTGCCGACCGGCAGGTCCAGACCGGTGTAGGTGTCCTTCATCGGCCGGGCGGTGCAGACCTCCACCCCGCCCACCACGTCCACCGTCTTCATGAAGCTCGTGAAGTCGACCTCGAGATAGTGGTCGATCTTCACCTTGGTCATGTGCTCGACCGTGCGCACGGTCAGGCCGGGGCCGCCCTCGGCATAGGCCGCGTTCAGCTTCACCGGGTGCGGCTTGTGATGCTTGCCCGTGGTGGTGTCGGTGTGCTCGGGGATCTCCGCGTAACTGTCCCTGGGCAGGCTGACGACGCTGGCGCGATCACGATCCTGCGCGATGTGCACCAGCATGATCGTGTCGGTGCAGTTGCAGGGCGCCCCGCCGAGCCGGTACTTCTTCTTCTCCTCGGGCGTGATCCTGTCCCGGCCGTCGGTGCCGACGACGAGGATGTTCGTGCCCCGGCCGGCCTCGGGCCGGTTCTTCATGTCACGGAACGGGTCGACCCGTTCGATCTCCGTGTCGAGTCCGGTGACCACGGCGTGCCCGATGCCGCCCACTCCCAGGACCAGCACCGAGAGCGATGTGACGATCCGCATGCCCCAGCGCGGCCGTGCCGCGCGCCCGGTCCGGCGCGGTGGTGATCCGCCGCCCGTGCGCCGTGCGGGGTGCCCGCCCCGCCCTGCCGGCCGGGCCGGCTGTCGCGCGGCGGGCCGCCCCGGGGCGCCGCGCTGCGGGGCCGGACGGGGGCGGGGACGCGGGCGGGGCGGTGGGGGCAAGAGGACACCTCCGCGGACGACAGGGGATTCCCCGCACCGTAGGCCCATACGATCTGCGACACCGGCCGCCGCGCCTGGGTGTCCCCCGTTCGCGGTAACGTGGCGGGCGATGAACGCCACGCCCGCTGTTTCCGTGATCATGCCGGTCCTCAACGAGGAGCGGCATCTGCGCAACTCGGTCCGCCACATCCTCGAGCAGGAGTACGACGGAGAGATGGAGGTGGTGATCGCGCTCGGGCCGTCCACGGACCGCACCGACGAGATCGCCGCCGAGCTCGTACGGGAGGACCCGAGGGTCCGCACCGTGCCGAATCCGACGGGCCGCACCCCGGCCGCCCTGAACGCCGCCATCAAGGCGTCCCGCCACCCCGTCGTGGTGCGCGTCGACGGCCACGGGATGCTGTCGCCGAACTACATCGCGACCGCGGTCCGCGTGCTGGCGGAGACCGGCGCGCAGAACGTCGGCGGCATCATGCACGCCGAGGGCGAGAACGCCTGGGAGGACGCCGTCGCCGCCGCGATGACCTCGAAGGTCGGCGTCGGCAACGCCGCCTTCCACACGGGCGGCAAGGCGGGCCCCGCGGAGACGGTGTATCTGGGCGTCTTCCGGCGCGAGGCGCTGGAGCAGCAGGGCGGCTACAACGAGGAGTTCATCCGCGCCCAGGACTGGGAGCTGAACTTCCGCATCCGCGAGGCCGGCGGCCTGATCTGGTTCTCCCCGGAACTGCGGGTCCAGTACCGTCCCCGGCCGTCCGTGCGGGCCCTCGCCAAGCAGTACAAGGACTACGGGCGCTGGCGGCATGTCGTGGCCCGCTACCACCAGGGCTCGATCAACCTGCGCTACCTGGCACCGCCGACGGCGCTCTGCGCGATCGCCGCGGGCGTCGTGGCGGGTGCCGCGCTGACGCCGTGGGCGTTCGTCGTCCCCGCCGGATATCTCGCGGCGATCACCGCGGGCTCCGTCCCCGCCGGCAAGGGTCTGTCCCTGAAGGCACGGCTCCAGATCCCGGTGGCGCTGGCCACGATGCACATGTGCTGGGGCTACGGCTTCCTGACGAGCCCCCGCTCGCTGGCGAAGAAGGTCATCGCGAGCCGGCGGCCCTCCGTCCGGACCGCAGCCTGAATCACGGGCCCACCAGCACGACGACAGCGCCGGTCCGCCCCCGTGAAGGGGCGGACCGGCGCTGTCGTACATGCGCGGGTGGTGCCGGGTCAGATCCGGTACGGCGCGTAGATGTCCATGCAGGCGCCCTTGTCGTCGCCCATGACCGTCTCCGTGTTCTTCGGCGGCCCCCCGGCCGCCTCCGGCTTCGGGAACGTGTCCCCGGTCCGCCAGTCGGCGCCGACGATCAGCGTCACGCCGGACACCTCGGACGACTTGCGCACCGCGCTCGCCGGGATGCCGAGAGCCGCGGCGACGGCGTGTGCGTCGCCGTCGAGGTCGACGCTCGGGAACAGGAGCTGTGTGCGGCTCTCCGCCTCCGGGGTCGTGTCCGTCCTCGCGCCCGTGAAGCCCTGGCCGGTGAGCACTTCGGCCACCGCGGCCGCTCTGCGTGGAGTGGGGTCCTGGTTCACGCCCGTGCCGTTGCGGACCATGATCCCGATCTCGGCGGGGTCGGCGGCCGGATCCTTCGGCGCGGCAGAAGGCTTGGGCTTCGACGTCGGCGCCTTGCCGTCCACCGGAGTGTCCTCGCGCAGCATCTGCCACAGACGGTCGGCCTCACCCGGCGCCGGCAGCACATGCGCCTCCGGGTTGTTCGGGTCGGGTATGCGCGGCATGGTCAGCATCGCGATCCGGCTCGTGGGCACGTCCTTGAGGGTCATCCCGAGGTCGAACAGCTTTTTGACCGTGCCGATCTCCTCCGAGACCTGGAGCGACTTGGTCGCGGTCTCCGCGAGGTCCATGAGCCGGCCGGTGTCGGTGAAGGCGTTCTGGTCCTTCAGATTGCGGATCACCGAATTCATGTACATGTGCTGCGCCTTGGAGCGTCCGAAGTCGCTCTCGAACGCATGGCGGGTGCGCAGCCACTGGAGCGCCTGCTCGCCCTTGATCGGCCAGGTGCCGGCCTCCAGCCGCAGACCGGAGCCGCCGGGCACGTTCGGTTTGGGGCCGTCGTACACACCGTGCTTCACGCAGACCTCGGCGCCGCCGATCGCGTCCGCCATCGCGACCACGCCCGCGAAGTCGACCATCATCCAGTGGTCGATGTAGACGCCGGTGAGCTCCTGCCAGGTGGCGAGGGTGCAGCCGGGACCGCCGCGGCCCAGTGTCGCGTTGATGAGGTCACGTGTCGCCGGGAACTCGTCCCCGGTCTTGGGGTCGGTGCACTTCGGGATGTCGACCTTGGTGTCGCGCGGGATGGAGACGACCGAGGCGTTCTTGCGGTCGGCGGACACGTGCAACAGCATCTGCACGTCCGCGAGGGGCTTGGCGCCCACACTCTTCCTGGAGCCGCCGAGCTTGAGGTTGGCCGCCGTGTTCCGGCTGTCGGAGCCGATGAGAAGGACGTTCAGCGGGGTCTGGCCGGCCGCGTTCGGGGCACTCTTCCGCACGTCCGAGTCGGCCGAACTGCGTTCACCCTTACGGATGTTGTTGTTCAAGTGCTGGTAGTACAGATATCCGGCTCCCGCCGTGCCGAGCACCACCACCGCCACCGTGATCGCGACGCCGCGCAATATCCGGCGTTTGCCGCGTTTCGCGGGACGCCGAGGACCGCCGCGCCGGTGCCCGCTGCCGCCGCCTTCTGCCGGCGCGGCCTGCGGGCCCCGTTCGTCGACGAGGGCCGTACGGCTGCCGGGGACACGGGTCCCCCCGCCGTACAGCCCTTCGTCCCAGCCGAGATCGCCGGGTTCCGCCACGTGCTCCCGGGTCCCCTCCCCACGCACGCTGTTTCTTCCCACCCCTGGGTCCCCCCTGGTTTCAGGCTCGTCTCACGAGCCGTTCCTCCGGCGTCATCCGGCACAGACCTTCTTGTCGGCTTCGACCTTCTGGATGTCGTCCGGCACCTTCGCCGGACCGGTGATGGGCACCCCTGCGCCCTTGAAATCGGGACCGAGGGTCAGCGTCATCGCTGTGAGACCCTCCGCGTCCTGTGTGCCCGGCTTCAACGCCGCGGCAGGCAGGCCCATCAGGTCCGCGAGCGCGCGGGCCTGGTCGGCCTGGTTCGGTGCGTACTCGAGGGTCGTCCTGGTGACGTCCGCCGGGGCGTTCCCCTTGTTGGCGGACTTCAGGACGCCCTCGGTGTTCTGGAGCCAGTCGAGGGTCTTCTGCGCGGCGCCCGTCGGCCCGCCGCCGTTGAAGACATCGACGCGGACGTCGGACGCCTCGGCCCTGGTGCCCTCGAGCAGGGCGTTCTGCTTGTCCTTGGCCTGCTGCTTCTTCTGCTCGACCTCGGTGAGGGAGACGTCCTCGCGGACCATGGCGAACAGCGATTCCGCCTTGCTCTCGTCGAGCACCACTGTGGCCTTGACCGTCTCCGCCGGGTTGTCCCGCACGGGCACGGTCGCGAAGGTCAGGTTCTTCATGTCGAACTTGCCGAGCTCCAGACCGAGGTCACGGAGCTTCATGATGTCGTTTATCTGGGAGTCGACGGTCAGCGCCTTGGTGCCCGCCTCCGCCAGCTTCACCAGCTTCGTCGGGCTGGTGAGCGTGTCGTTGGACTTCAGCTTGCGCATCAGCGCGCTCAGGAACTGCTGCTGCAGCTTGATGCGGTCGAGGTCGCCGCCGAAGCCCACCGCGTGCCGGGTACGGACGAACGCCAGGGCCTCCTCGCCCTCGATCTCGTGCTCACCCGCGGGCAGGTCGAGCTTGGAGTCGGGGTCCTTTATGTCCTTGGCGAGGCAGATCGGCACACCGCCGACCGCCGAGGTCAGCGTTTTGACCGCGTTGAAGTCGGCCACCATGAAGTGGTCGGGCTTGATGCCGGTGAGCTCGGTGACCGTACGCATGGTGCAGCTGGGTGTACGGCCCGACTGGCCGAGGCTCACATTGAAGCGGGTGTTCGGCGACCCCGGGATGGTCTTGGTCGACCCGTCCTCCTGGGTGGTCGGACAGTCCGGGATATCCGTGATCAGGTCACGCGGGATGCTCAGCGCCGTCGCGTTGGTGCGGTCCTTGGACACGTGGAGCAGCACCGTCGTGTCGGCGTGGCCGGCGCTGTTCTTGTCGCCGTAGCCCTCGTTGCCGTCGCCGGTGCGCTTGTCCGTGCCGATGACCAGGATGTTGATCGCCCGGTCCTTGCTGAAGCCGCCGGTGCCGGCGCCGTCGTCGGGGACCGAGGTGATGTTGGAGTTGAGGTGCTCGTAGTAGAGGTATCCGGCGGACGCCGTGCCCACCATCACCAGCGCGAGCGTGCCGCCCGTCCAGAGCAGCGCCTTCTTCTTGCGCGACTTGCCCTGCTTGCGCTTGCGCCGGCCGGTCTGCGCCTGTGCCGCCCGGCCGGCGGACGCGTCACCCGTGCGACGCCGACGCTGTTCGGGGACCTCGGTGCCCGGGGCGGTCGTACCGCGCCGGGCACCATTTCCGGCCGCCGTGTTCCGGGGGGCGGCACCGCGGCTGCCGGCCGCACCGGCTCTTGTGCTGCCGCGGCCGGAGCCTCTGGTGGAGGGTGTCGACTGCGGTGCGGATTGATCCAGTCGCAGTTCGTAGTTGCCGGTCTGCGGGTTGAGTACCCACTGGTCGGCGGGGTCGATCTCGTCCGCCCGCCCACGGCTTTGCGCATCCACGGTTGCTTGAGTCCTCCGTCGGGTGCCACGCGACGCGCCTCCCCCGGCAGGCGCTCGGTCCTTCGATCCAGCAGTGCGCGACACAGGGTCGGAAGCACCGGATCGCGTCACACTATCCGTCCAGTTCGGCGTCCAGCGACGTCCGTGACAAATTCCACGCCCCTTACAACCGGGCAATTCGCCCAATCCGTCAGCACTCTCTGCTTCGGTTTGGCCATTGCTTTACTCACACATCCCTTCGGCGGCATTGGTGCCGGGAAATGTCGGTGTCGCACTGGGGGTGCCGGTTCCGCCGGTGTCCGCATCTCCGGTGGTCCCCTCGCCCTCCCGTTCGCCGTTCGGTACGACAGTGACCGGATCGTCCTCGCGCAGACTCTTGAAGAGCTGGTCCGCGTCCGGCTGCACGAGCTCGTCCCGGTTGGGATTCGCGGCGTGCGGCTGCCGGGGAACGGTGAGGAATTGGACCTTTTCCGTCGGAATGCTCCGAAGTGATCGGGTCAGGTCGTAAAGGTCCTTCAGTGAGTCGAGTCCCGGATCGGTGGTGATGGACTTCGTGGCCGCGTCGAGCACCGGATAGAGCCTCGTCGGATTGAGCAGTACGCCGTTGCTCTGCACCTTCTTGACCAGCGCGCCCAGGAACTGCTGCTGCCGCTCCATGCGTTCGGTGTCGCTGCCGTTGCCCAGCGTCTTGCGCGCCCGTACGAACCCGAGTGCCTCCTCGCCGTGCAGCGTCTGCGGCCCGGCCGGCAGCTTGAGCCGCGCGTCCTTGTCGTCGATCGGCTGCTTCAGACACACCTCCACGCCGTCCACGGCGTCCACCATGTCCTTGAAGCCGCGGAAGTCGATCACCATGTGGTGGTCGATGCGGACCCCGGTGAACTTCTCGACCGTACGGATCGTGCAGGCCGCCCCGCCGAACTGGAAGGCCCAGTTGAACTGTGCCGTCTGCTCCTCGGAGCGGCTGCCGTCCGGCTTTCCGCAGCTCGGGACGGTGACCAGCAGGTCGCGCGGGATCGACATCGCCGTCGCGCTCTTACGGTCGGCCGCGATGTGCAGCAGGATCGTTGTGTCGGAGCGCTGGCTGCCGCCGCTCTCGTCCCGGCCGTACTTGCTGTTTCCCTCGCCGGCCCTGGTGTCGGAGCCGAGCAGCAGGATGTTCTGCGCGTCGACGGCCACGGGCGTGGGGCGTTCCTTCTCGTACGTCTCCAGTTCGGCGGCGGCCGTCGTGTCCGTGGTGATGTTGGAGTCGAGCTTGCGGTAGAACCACCAGCCGGCGCCCGCGGCGGCGAGCACGACGAGCGAGGTGCCGAGCGCGGCCCAGCGCATCCAGTGCCGTGGGGGCCTTCCTCCGGCCCGACCGTCGCCGCCGTCCCCGGCCTGACCGTCGCCGCTGTCCCCGGCCTGACCGTCGCCGCCGTCCCCGCTGTGACCGTCCCCGCCGTTGTCGTCGCCCGGTCCGCCTCCGCCCGAGGGGGCCGGGCCGCCGGCACGGTCACTGTCGACCGGCACGTCCTTGCCGCCCCGCGCCCCGGAGGTGGCACCGTCGGGCTCGGCGGCGGTCCCGGCCGAGGGGCCGGAGGTGTTTGCTGCCTCGGGGTCGGCCTTCGGGTCTGCTGTGCCCTCGGCCTCGTCGTCGGCCGTCGACGCTGCTGCGTTCCCCGACCGCGTGGCGGGGGTGGAGTCCGCCGGGCTCTCGGCGTTCCTGCCGTCGGTGGCGCCGGCCGTGCTCCCGGCCTTGTCGTCGGCCGTCGAACCCGTCGTGTTCTCGGCGTGTGTGTCAGCGGCGTGGCCACCGCTCGCGGCGGGGGTGTCGCCCGCCCTCCCGGAGTCGGCCGGGCCGCCGGGCGTGGCGGAGTCGTCCGCGACCGCGGATCCCGCCTTCTCGTCCGCGTCGGCGGACCCCGAGGGGTCCGCCGACGTGCCGGCCTTGTCCGTCACGTGTGCGTCCATCCTTCATGGCGTCGGCGGCACGCTGGGCCGCCGATCGCTGGTCTAGACGGCTGAACCCGGCGCTTGGTTGTGCGTTGAAGCACGCTTGTCGCCGATCATCCACCGGGCGCCGCGCCGGACGGGGAGGGCTCGGCCCGAGTGTGCGCCACATGAGTGGACGCCCCACGCTTGTCATACCGCCGTGACGGTGACCCGCTCGCTCTCGAGGCGCTTCGCCAGCGCGTCCGGCGACAACTCGCCGAGATTCCGGCACAGAACGACGGAAGCCCCGCCCGCCAGAGGCGCGTACAGTCCCGCGGACAGCCCGTCCCAGGAGTCGTACGACTTCCCGGACAGCAGACGCGACCCCGGCGCGAGACCAAGCCGCTCCGCGTCTTCCCGCGCCCGCCCGACCAGTTCGGCACCGGTCAGTTCCAGGTCCCCGACGGTAAGCGCCGGCGCCTCCGGATCCATCGGCGCGTAGGGGGCGAACCTGTCGCCCTGGCCCGGCACCTCCACCGCGTAGTCGGCGTAACCGGCCGGCGGGGTGGGGAAGCGGCGTCCCAGCGGTGCGAGGGACAGCGCGATCCGCTCACCGCCGCAGGCGAGCCCGTCGTCGAACCGGCCCGGCCCCGCCACGACATGGTCCGCACGCGCCGCGTCGCCGCCGACGTCCGCGATCACACCCACGGAGGAGCAGGCCAGCAGCCAGACAGCGCTCTGCCAGTGCGCCGGCAGCAGCAGCGCGAGCCGGTCGCCCGGCTCCGCGGAGAGGTCACCCTGGAGCAGATTCGCCGTCTTCGCCACCCAATTGGCGAAGGTGGCGACGGACAATTCGACCCGCTCACCGGTGGCATCGTCGTAAAAAGTGACCAAGGGGCGCGCGGGGTCCGCGGCGAGCGCGGATCGCAGCAGGTCGGCGGGGGTGCGGTCGCTGGCGTTCATCCGCGCAAGCGTACGCCGCCGCCGGGCACGGGGGCGGCCGCTCGGGTGACGGTGTCCTCCGGTCGGACCGAAGGGCCCCCGGTCCGACGGGGGTTTGCCGCCGAGCGCGGCGCGCCGCACCGGCCCAGGATGCTTGCCATGCGTGGATACCTGGCTTCTTCCGTCGGAGTGGCGTGCGCGACCGCGCTCGTCGTTCCGCTCTCGCTCGCTTCCGGCGCGCTCGCCGCGCCCCTGCCGGCCGCCGCGGTCCCACAAGTACCGGACGTGCCCGGCTCGACCCAGTCCCTGCCACTGAAGGCCATCGGTCAAACCCCCTCGGACCGTTCCGCCGGCGCCCCCGAACTCGGCCTTCCCGAGCAGGACGTCGATCCGTTCTCGCTCGTCGGCGTGGTCTGGGAGGACGCGTTCACCGAATTCCACGGCACCGTCGAGGTACGCACCCGGGCGGCCGGGTCCGGCGTCTGGTCCGACTGGCAGCAGGTGGAGACGCACAACTCGGAGCACGCGGCCGACCCCGGTACCGCCGAGAGCGAGTCACGCTCGGTGCGCGGCTCCACGGCCCCGCTGTGGGTCGGCGCATCGGACGGCGTGGAGGTACGCGTACGGGCCGAGGACGGCACCTCGAGCGGACTGCCCGAGGGAATGCGCCTCGAACTCGTCGACCCAGGCGAGGAGCCGGCCGCCGCAGCCCCCGACACCGACACCGCCCCCGACACGGACACCGCCCTCGAACCCGGCACCGACCAGGTCGTGGCAGGCCCCGACACGGAGCCCACCGTCGGCCGTTCCCCGGTCGGCGGCCTCATGATCCCGGCCCTCAACCAGGCCGACACCGAGGCCGAGGCGACCGCGGCGGGTGACTTGCTCGCGGGCGACCTCGCGGCCGGCGCCAAGCCGTACATCGGCCCGCGGCCGAGCATCGTCACCCGAAAGGGGTGGGGCGCCGACGAGTCGTGGCGGGAGAAGGCGTTCGTCTACACAGGCTCGGTGAAGGCCGCGTTCGTCCACCACAGCGCCACGGGCAACAACTACACCTGCAAGGAGGCCCCCTCCGTTATCCGCAGTATCTACCGCTACCACGTCAAGAGCAGCGGTTGGCGCGACATCGGCTACAACTTCGCCGTCGACAAGTGCGGAAACATCTACGAAGGCCGGGCAGGAGGCGTGGCCAAGCCGGTGCTCGGCGCGCACACCCTGGGTTTCAACGCGAACAGCACGGGCATCGCCGTGCTCGGCACGTACAGTTCCTCCAATCCGCCGCAGGCCGCGGTGACCGCCGTGGCCAAGCTGACCGCGTGGAAGCTCGGCCTGCACGGGATCAACCCCGCGGGCAAGGTCACGCTCACCTCGGCCGGCAGCGGGAAATACGCGAAGGGCGTCAAGGTCCAGCTCAACGCCATCTCCGGACACCGCGACGGCTACCTCACGGACTGCCCCGGAGGCCGTCTCTACAGCCGACTCGGAATCGCCAGAACGGCTTCGGCCAAGCTTCAGGGCCGCTGACCGGACGACGGGGCCGGGACACGGCGGACGCAACTCCGGTCGCCGTGGACGCAACTCATAAACTGGCCGGTCAAATCCGTGACCGAGCCCGGCCCCAGCAGGAAGCAGAGAATGCATTGAACCAGGCCACAGAAGCGATCCTCCTGGTCGGAGGCAAGGGAACCCGGCTGCGTCCGCTCACCGTCCGCACCCCGAAGCCGATGGTGCCGGCGGCGGGCGTGCCGTTCCTCACCCATCAGTTGGCGCGGGCGCGGGCGGCGGGCGTCGAGCACATCGTGCTCGCCACCTCGTACCTGGCGGAGGTCTTCGAGCCGTACTTCGGCGACGGCTCCGCGCTGGGGCTGCACCTCGAATACGTGACGGAGGAGGAGCCCCTCGGCACCGGCGGGGCCATCCGCAACGTCGCCTCGCGGCTGCGGTCGGGTCCCGACGACCCGGTCCTCGTCTTCAACGGGGACATCCTCACCGGACTCGACATCGAGGCCCTCGTAGGCACGCACCGCTCGTCCGGGGCCGACGTCTCCCTGCACCTCACCCGGGTAGAGGACCCGCGCGCCTTCGGTCTGGTGCCGACGGACGGAACCGGGCGCGTCACCGCGTTCCTGGAGAAGCCCCAGACGCCCGAGGAGATCGTCACAGACCAGATCAACGCGGGAGCCTACGTCTTCCGGCGTTCCGTCATCGACTCCGTCCCGGCGGGCAGGCCCGTCTCCGTCGAGCGCGAGACCTTCCCGGAGCTGCTGAGCGCCGGAGCCCACCTCCAGGGCATGGTCGACTCCACATACTGGCTGGACCTCGGCACGCCGCACGCCTTCGTGCGCGGCTCCGCCGATCTGGTCCTGGGCCGCGCTCCCTCTCCCGCCGTGCCGGGCAGACGCGGCGACAGGCTGGTGCTGCCGTCCGCGCGCGTCGCGCCGGGCGCCAAGCTGACCGGCGGCACCGTGGTCTGCGAGGGCGCTACCGTCGGCGAGGACGCCCGGATCGACGGCAGCACGGTCCTGGCCGGCGCCGTCGTGGAAGCGGGCGCCGTGATCTGCGACTCACTCGTCGGCGCGGGCGCGCGCATCGGGGCGCGCACGGTGCTGTCCGGCGTGGTCGTCGGGGACGGCGCTGTCGTGGGTGAGGACAACGAGCTGAGGGACGGTGCGCGGGTGTGGTGCGACGCGGTGCTCCCTGCGGGCGCGGTCCGCTTCTCCTCCGACCAGTAGCCTGGCCGCATGGCAGGGCGCTTCCGACCGGACACGAGCCGCGCCACCGTGCGCGGTGGCGGGAGCGGCGTACCCGCGGCGATACCGCGACAGGTCCCTGCCGCGCCGGCCGCCGCCCGCACCCGGCGATGGACCCCGCCGTGGCCGCTGGACCTCGGACTTGTCCTCGGCCCGTTGCGCAGGGGCGCCGCCGATCCCACCTTCCGTACGACGCCGGACGGCTCTGCCTGGCGGACCAGCCGCACCCCGGCCGGGCCCGGGACGTTGCACGTCGCGATGCGGGCGGGCACCGTCGAGGCCGAAGCCTGGGGGCCGGGCGCGGAGTGGCTGCTCGACCGGCTTCCCGAACTGCTCGGGGCGGCCGATGAGCCGGAGGCCTTCACCCCGCGGCACCGGCTGGTCGCCGCCTCGCAGCACCGGCGGCCGGGACTGCGGCTGCTGCGCACGGGACTCGTCATGGAGTCCCTGATCCCCTCGATCCTGGAACAGAAGATCACCACCGACGAGGCCTACCGGGCCTGGCGGCTGCTGGTCCGCAAGTACGGCGAACCGGCGCCGGGCCCGGACCAGGGCCTGTACGTCATGCCGGAGCCGCGCACCTGGGCGCTCGTCCCGTCCTGGGAATGGCACCGCGCGGGCGTCGACGACAAGCGCGCGTCGACGATCCTGCGCGCGGTGCGGGTCGCCCGCCGGATGGAGGAAGCGGCGGCGATGGAGCCCGAACAGGCCATGGCCAGGCTGGAGTTGATCCCAGGCATCGGCCCGTGGACCTCGGCGGAGGTGATCCAGCGCAGCAACGGCGCCCCCGACGCCGTCACGGTCGGCGACCTGCACCTGCCACGGATCGTCGGCTACTCCCTGGCCGGTGAACGCAACACCGACGACGCGGCGATGCTGGAACTGCTCGCCCCCTACGAGGGCCAGCGCCACCGCGCGGCCCGCCTGATCCTGCTTGCGGGCCGCGTCCCGCCGCGCCGCGAACCGAAGATGCGCAGGGTCGACATCGCCGCGTGGTGACCGGCGGGCACTGAGCCGCCGGCGGGTTCCTAACGTACCTCGATGAACGCGGAGGCCTCCCGCGCCGGACGTGCCTTGGGCGGGGCGGCGGCGTGACCGATCGCCACAGCGCCCATCGGGTCCCATGTCGCCGGCAGCGACAGCACCTCCCGCACCACGTCGCGGCAGAACATCGTCGAGGAGACCCACGCGGATCCCAGCCGCTCGGCCGCGAGTGCCACCAGGAAGTTCTGCACGCCCGCGCCCGCCGCGACGACGAACATCTCGCGTTCGGCCGCGTCCCGGCGCTCGTCGCCGTACGTGTGGGCCCCTTCCGAGACCAGGCACGGCACCGCCAGGTACGGGGCGTTGCGCAGAACGTCCCCGCGCCGGATCCGCTTGGCGACGGACTCCTCGGATTTCCCGTCGCGGCGCAGGTCCGCGATCCAGGCGTCGCGCATGGCGTCCAGCAGGCGGCGGCGGGAGTCGGCCGACTCGAGCAGCACGAAGCGCCACGGCGTCGTGTGATGGGGGGCGGGCGCCGTCACCGCGGCCGCGACCGCGCGCCGCACCGCGCCGCCGTCCACCGGCTCGTCGGTGAACTCGCGGACCGTGCGGCGCTGTGTCACCGCCTCCCGTATCGCCTCCGAGGTGCCCAGCCGGAACATGTCGTCGGCGGCGATCCGGACGAGTGCTCTCGCGTTCTCGCCGCCGTCGCCCACGATGTGCGGCAGGCCGCGGACGACGGCGACCGGCAGTCCCTCGGCCTTGCCCTTCACCAGGTCGCCCGCGGCGGCGAGTTCGTCGGCGGTGGCCACGACGGTGGCACTGAGGGGATTGCCGTGGGCGTCGGTGCCGCCGCGCAGATCGTCCAGGACCCGCACACCCGCCGCGCCGATCGCGATGTCGGTCAGCCCGGTCCGCCAGGGGCGGCCGGAGGTGTCGGTGACGATGACGCCGAGGTCGACGCCGAGCTCGTCGCGCAGCCCCTCGCGGATCACGCGGGCGGAGGCGTCCGGGTCCTCGGGCAGCAACAGTACTGTGCCCGTAGGGGTGTTGGACGCGTCGACGCCTGCCGCGGCCATGACCAGGCCCTGCCGGTTCTCGACGATGCGCAGGGCGCCGCGCCGGGCGACCACCCGAACTGTCTCCGCGTCGATCGCCGCCTCGCGGTCCGCCGCTTCGACGATCCGCCCCTCCGCCTTGCTGACGATCTTGGAGGTGACGAGCAGTACGTCCCCGTCGGCCAGTCCCGGCGAGGTGGCGGCGATCA
This sequence comes from Streptomyces sp. WAC00040, assembly GCF_056835925.1. Taxonomy (NCBI): domain Bacteria; kingdom Bacillati; phylum Actinomycetota; class Actinomycetes; order Kitasatosporales; family Streptomycetaceae; genus Streptomyces; species Streptomyces sp. WAC00040. The sequence goes on along the minus strand of NZ_JAKQZE010000001.1, from coordinate 875,314 downwards.
GCTTGGCGAGGTTGTCGCCGGGCCGGACCTCGCCGAGGCCGGGCAGCGCCCAGACCCGGTACGACGCCGGGGTCACGCCTGTACCTCCTCGGCCAGCGCCAGGGCCGCCCGGGCCATGTCGGCGGCCGCGTCCACGTCGGTCATCATCAGCGGTACCGCCCGGCAGCGGATGCCCGCCGCCTCGACGGCGGCGACCGCCGGCTCGTCGACCGTGTCGACGAGCCAGCCGTCGAGCAGCCCGGAGCCGTAGTGCTGTGCGACGGCCGCCGCCGTCGCCTCCACGCCCACCGCGGCGAGGACCTTGTCGGCCATGCCGCGCACGGGCGCGTCCCCGACGATGGGGGAGAGGCCGACGACCGGTACGCCGGCTTCCGCGATGGCTTCCCGGATGCCGGGCACGGCGAGGATCGTGCCGATGCTGACGACCGGATTCGACGGCGGGAAGAGGATCACGTCCGCGGAGGCGATGGCCTCCAGCACTCCGGGAGCGGGCTTGGCCTGCTCGGCGCCGACCGGCACGACCGCCTCCGCGGCCACGGACGCCCGCAGCCGAACCCAGTACTCCTGGAAGTGGATGACCTTGCGTTCGCCGCCGAGCGTCACGGCGACATGGGTCTCCACCCGGTCGTCGGACATCGGCAGCAGCCGTACGCCCGGGTTCCACCGGTCGCAGAGCGCCTCGGTGACGGCGCTGAGCGGATAGCCGGCGCTCAGCATCTGCGTACGGACGATGTGGGTGGCGAAGTCGCGGTCCCCGAGACCGAACCACTCGGGGCCGACCCCGTACGCCGCGAGTTCGCTCTTGACCTGGAAGGTCTCGTCCTCGCGGCCCCAGCCCTGCTCCTCGTTGATGCCACCGCCGAGGGTGTACATCACGGTGTCGAGGTCGGGACAGACCTTCAGGCCGAACAGATGGATGTCGTCACCGGTGTTGCCGATCACCGTGACGTCCGCTTCGGGCGCGGCCTGCTTGAGACCGCGGAGGAAACGGGCGCCGCCGATGCCGCCGGCCAGAACCACAATGCGCATGCCGACATCCTCGCAGGTGCCGGCGGGGCATCAGGCGGGAACCGTCTCCGTCGTGCAGCGCGCGGCCGTGTGCATCGGCATCTCGGTCAGGCCCGGGTAGTAGACGTGCAGGCTCACGGCGGGTTCGAGGGAGTCGTTGACGACCTCGTGCGCGTAGCCCGGTGCGAAGACCCGCTGCGCACCCGCGGCGAGTGAGCGTTCGCCGCGCGCGGTCCGCTCGGTCAGCCGGCCCTCGAGGACGGTGAGCACGCCGGAGGAGGGACCGTGGTCGTGGAGTCCGCTGCCCTGGCCGGGGACCCAGCTGAGCAGCCAGATCTCGTAGCCGGGGCCGGTGTCGAGCCGGTGGTACCAGCGGGTGGTGGCGTCGTATTCGACGAGGTGCGCCCACCGAGTGCGGTCGGTGGCGATGGACCGGGCGAGGCCGGCGAACTCGGCCACGGTGGCCGGGTGCTCACGTGCGGGCTGGAGCAGGTGCTGTACGGCGAGGATGTCGCCGGCGATCTGGAGGTCGCTGTCGCTGTTCATGGGTGCGGAGGGTCCTCAGCAGAAGTGCGGGGGTGTCGCAGAGCAGGAAGAAGACGCAGAAGCTGGAGCTCGAGGGCATCAACAGCTGGAACAGCAACAGCAACAGCGCGCCTGGACAGCGCTGCGGAACCCGCGGAGGCGGGTCGCGAGGGGCGCTGTGGTCGCTGGCATGGAAACAAAGGTGACGGTTACGCTCGTCGACTGTCAACCCGATGACCGATTTGGCGGCAATGTTTCACCTTTTCCGGTTACGGAAGCGGGAGAAAGGTTTGTGCAGCGGGGGGTGGGGACACATGCGGCAGCAACCCTGCTTTCAAACGTCATCCGGCCTGAAGTGATCGCACTGTGATCCGGATCGCTTCGCCGGCTCGATCGAAACAAGATCGATGTCTCTGGCGTCTTCCTTTTCGAGGGACGGTGGGGTGTGGACCAGGCCGCTGGCATGTGTCATGTTTTTTGGTGATTTGAACACTTTCCGCATAGCCTTGGTTCCGCAGAGTGAATACCGGGCCCAATAGCAGATCTCGGCTTGACTGGCCCGGAGCCACACACTTGTAATTTCACTCGTGTCGTTCGGCCGAAAACGATCGCGGCAACATCACGGGGACGCAAAGACAGACGAGGGGCGCACATGACCGAGCTGTTCGAACAACTGCTGGTCGAGGACGCGGACGAGGAACTCGGCTGGCAGGAGCGCGCGTTGTGCGCCCAGACCGATCCCGAGTCCTTCTTCCCCGAGAAGGGTGGCTCCACCCGCGAGGCCAAGAAGGTCTGCCTCGCCTGCGAGGTCCGCTCCGAATGTCTCGAATACGCCCTGAACAACGATGAGAGATTCGGAATCTGGGGCGGCCTCTCGGAGCGGGAACGCCGGCGCCTGAAGAAGGCAGCCGTCTGAATCGCCGCCCACCCGCCGCCCGGTCGCTTCCGGTCCGAGCCGCCCGATCGCGCCGGCCCGAACGGCACAAGCAAGTCAAATGCATACGTAACGAACGGTCCGCCGTCTGTGGGTTGTCCACAGGCTGCGGACCGTTTACATGCCAGCCGTTAGTGTGGGGCCCCGTCCGTGACGCACCAGAGCCCCTACGGGGTGACCCCGGCCGGAGGGCCCGTACCTCAATGTCCGCCACCACAGCCGCGTTTGTTCCGGCAGCCGCGCCAGAGTTCCCGCGGCACGTAGTCACCGCCGTGCTCGTCTCCCACGACGGCGCGCGCTGGCTCCCCGACGCCCTCGCCGGACTGATCGGCCAGGAACGCCCCGTGCAGAACGTCGTCGCGGCCGACACCGGCAGCGCCGACGACTCGGCCCGACTGCTCACCGACGCCCTCGGCGCCGACCGCGTACTGCACCTCGCACGCCGCACCGGCTTCGGCACCGCCGTCGAAGAGGCGGCACGCACCGCCGGCGTCCTCACTCCCGAGGAACTGCCGTATCTGAAGCGGCCGAGCGGCTGGGACCCCGTCAGCAGGACCTGGCGCGACGAGGCGTACGACATGCCCGAGCTGCCGCACGGCGAGCCCGTCCAATGGCTGTGGCTCCTGCACGACGACTGCGCCCCCGAGCCCGACGCCCTCGCCGAACTGCTGCGCGTCGCCGACTCCGACGAACACGTCGCGATCGTCGGCCCCAAACTCCGCGGCTGGTACGACCGCAAGCAGCTCCTGGAGACCGGCGTCTCCATCGCCAACAGCGGACGGCGCTGGACCGGACTCGACCGCCGCGAACAGGACCAGGGTCAGCACGACCAGGTGCGCTCCGTCCTCTCCGTCTCCTCCGCCGGCATGCTCGTACGCCGCGACGTGTTCGAGGAACTCGGCGGCTTCGACCGGCGGCTGCCGCTCATGCGCGACGACGTCGACCTGTGCTGGCGCGCCCACTCCGCGGGGCACCGCGTCCTGATCGCCCCCGACGCCGTGCTGCGGCACGCCGAGGCCGCCGCCCGCGAACGCCGCACCGTCGACTGCGCCGGCCGGTCAGTGGCCAGCCCGCACCGCGTCGACAAGGCCGGCGCCGTCTACACCCTGCTCACCAACACCCGCGGCGTCGCGCTGCCTTATGTACTGCTGCGCATCGTCCTCGGCACACTGCTGCGCACCCTCGCCTACCTCGTCGGCAAGGTGCCCGGGCAGGCCGTCGACGAGGTCATGGGACTCTTCGGCGTCCTGCTGCGCCCCGAACGCATCCTGGCCGGCCGCCGCAGACGGTCCCGGCGGACCGTCGAGGCGAGCGAACTGCGGCCGCTCTTCCCGCCGCCCGGCGCTACCGTCCGCGCCACCGTCGAGCAGGTCGTCTCCGGCTTCGGTGGCTCGGACGCCGACTCCGGCGGCTCCCGGCACGGCGCCGTGGAATCGGGCCCCGGCGGGGACGACGCCGACTTCTTGGAGATCGAGCAGTTCGCCAGGCTCAAGAAGATCGCCCGCAAGCCCGGGCCGCTCCTCTTCGCCCTGCTCCTCGTCGCCTCGCTCGTCGCCTGCCGCGGACTCTTCGCGGGCGGCGCGCTGGCCGGCGGCGCCCTGCTGCCCGCCCCGGCCGACGTCTTCGACCTCTGGAGCCGTTACGCCGACAGCTGGCATCCCATCGGCACCGGCGGAACCCAGGCGGCGCCGCCCTACCTGGCCGTCCTCGCGGTGCTGTCCGCACTCTTCCTCGGCTCCACCGGCCTCGCCCTGACCGTGCTGCTCGTCTGCTCGGTCCCGCTCGCCGGCCTCACCGCGTACTTCGCCTCCCGCCCCATCGTCGGCTCACGGCTGCTGCGGGCCTGGGCGAGCGTCGCCTACGCCTTCCTGCCCGCCGCCACGGGCGCGCTCGCCACCGGGCGGCTCGGCACGGCGGTCCTCGCGATCGTGCTGCCGCTCATCGCCCGTGCCGCGGTCGCCGCCCACGGGCTGAGTCTCAAGGGCGGCGGGCGCGGCAGCTGGCGGGCCACGTGGGCGTACGCCCTGCTGCTGACCTTCGCGACGGCCTTCACCCCCGTCGTCTGGCCGATCGCCGTCGTCATCGGCATCGCCGTCCTGGTGCTGCGCCGCGGCGACATCACGGCATACGCGCTGCGCTTCGTCGCGTCCGTCGGTACGCCGATGCTGGTCCTCGCCCCCTGGTCGCTGTCGCTGCTCGCCGGCCCTTCCGGCTTCCTCCGCGAGGCCGGGCTCGAGTACGACGGCGGCGCGGCGGGCGCGACCGACCTGCTGGGCATCAGTCCCGGCGGCCCCGGAACCGTCGGCGGGCTCCTGATGATCGGCATCGTGCTCGCGGCGCTCGGCGCCCTGCTGCGCGAGGAGCGGCAGTTCGCGATCCGCGGCGCCTGGGCGGTCGCACTGGTCGCCCTGGTCTTCGCGGCACTCGTCAACGGCTCCGGTGACAGCGGTGCCGGCTGGGCCGGACCCGCGACCCTCGTCTACGGCATCGCCCTGCTGGCCGCCGCCGTGCTGGGCGCCGAGGGCGGCCGCACCCGGGTCGCCGCCCAGAGCTTCGGCTGGCGGCAGCCCGTCGCCGCCCTCGTCGCGCTGGCGGCCGGCCTCGCCCCGGTCATCGCCGCCGCCAACTGGATGCTGAGCGGCGCCGGAGGTCCTCTTGAGCGGCGTGACCCGGTGCAGGTGCCGGCGTTCGTCGCCGAGGAGAGCGACACCCAGGACCAGCCGCGCACGCTCGTCCTCGGCGGGGCCTCCGCAGCGAAGGTCTCCTACACACTCGTACGCGGTTCCGGCGCCCGCCTCGGCGACGCCGAGCTCACCGAGACCGCCGGCGGCGACCCCAGGCTCGACAAGGTCGTCGCCAACCTGGTCGCGGGCTCCGGCGCCGACCAGACCAGCCAGCTCAGCGGCTTCGCGATCCGCTATGTGCTGGTGCGCGACGGAGCCCCCCGGCAGACCAGCCGCGTCCTCGACGCCACCCCGGGCCTGAGCCGGCTCAGCCAGCTCGACGGCAGCGCGCTGTGGCGGGTGGACCGCCAGGTCGCCAGGGCCACCATCGTCACCGGCAAGGAGGAGCCGCTGCCCGTGGCCTCCGACGCCGTGGAGGCGCACGCGAAGATCCCCGTCGGCGGCTCCGGCCGCGTCCTGCGCATCGCGGACCGCGCCGCGGAAGGCTGGCAGGCGACCCTCGACGGACGCCCGCTGAAGAAGACCACGGTGGACGGCTGGGCGCAGGGCTTCGAGCTGCCCGCGCAGGGCGGCCGCCTCGACCTGACGTACGAGGACCCGGCCACGCACACGGCCTGGATCTGGGTGCAGGCGTTCCTCGCGCTCGTGCTGCTGGTGCTGGCCCTGCCGGGTCGGCGCCGGGAGATCGACGACGACCTGCCGCAGGAGCCGGTGGCCGTGCCGGAGCAGCCGGTCGCGGGCGAGGGCCGCCGGGCGCGCAGGCTGCGGGCCCAGGCGGAGGCCGAGGAGGCGGAGCCGACCGCCCAGGACGGGCAGCGGACGCCGGGTCAGGACCAGGAGGCCGCGCAGCCCGCTCCGTACCCGGCGGCGGTACCGCAGCAGCAGTACGGCGAGTGGGACACGCAGACCCACGCGGCCACGCCGTACGGAACCTCGTACGGCCAGCAGCAGTACCAGGAAGGCGGGTACGGCGAGAACGCGGACCAGGCCCCGAGCCAGGGGTACGGCGGCGAGCAGCAGTACGCGGACGGCCAGCAGTACGGCGGGGATCAGACGTACGGAGACCCCCGCTACCAGCAGCCGTACCAGGCCGACCACTACCAGGCCCCTTCCTACGGCGACGGCCAGTACGGGTCCGACGGCCAGTACGGGTCCGACGGCCAGTACGGGTCCGACGGGCAGTACCAGCCCGGCCAGTACCAGCAGGACGGCCAGTTCCAGCAGGACGGGCAGTACGACCCGTACGGCTACGGCGACGCGAACGGCGGCCCGTACCCCCAGCCCCCGGCGCAAGCCCCCGGCACGACGCGAGGCGAGTCAGAGTGAAGCGCACGACCATCTCCCTGATCGCCGTCGCCACGGCTCTCGCCGCGGTGACCGGCTTCGCCTCCCTCACCGCACCGGACGGGGAGGCGACCACGGAAGCCGCGGCTCCGGCACGGCTGCCCGTAGAGCGTTCCAGCCTGCTCTGTCCGGCGCCCAGCAGCTCGGACCTCGCGGAGACGCGCTACACCTCGTTCACCCCGGTCATGAAGGACAGCGCGGAGGAAGGCGCCAAGGACGGGGTCGCGGCCGACGAGGCGGCGGGCGGCGGCGCGGACACGGCCGAGCTGCGGCCGTCGGCGGCCACGCTGGCCGATCCCGGCGCCGCGCCGGCGGACAAGGAGGACAAGGGCACGGCGGACAAGGACGGCGACGCCGAGAAGGCCGCGTCCGACAAGCCATTCCTCGCTCTCAAGGAGCCCGGCAAGCCCGTCTCGGCCGAGGAGAGCGGCGGCCAGGCCCCGGCGCTCGTCGGTACGGCCACCGGCCGCCTCGCCCCCGGCTGGACCGCGCAGCAGACCACCGTCGTCGCAGCGGGCAGCGGCCGGGGCCTCCTCGGCGTCAGCTGCACCGCACCGGACACGGACTTCTGGTTCCCCGGCGCCTCGCTGGCCGAGAAGCGCCAGGACTATGTGCACCTGACCAACCCGGACGACACCACCGCCGTCGTCGACGTCGAGCTCCACGGCAAGGACGGCGCGCTCAAGAGCACCGTGGCCGAGGGCATCCCGGTTCCCGGCGGGGCCGGCCTGCCGGTCCTGCTGTCGACGCTGACGGCGGACCCGGCGGAGGACGTGACCGTCCACGTCACGACCCGTACCGGCCGGGTCGGCGCCGTCGTGCGGTCCGCGGAGAAGGACAGCGGCGGCGACTGGCTGGCGGCCTCCGCCGACCCGGCAGCGACGGCCGTGCTGCCAGGTATCCCGGCGGACGCGACCTCGGTGCAGCTTGTGGCGTTCGCCCCCGGGGACGACGACGCGGAGCTCCAGGTGCGGCTGGCGGGTGCGACGGGCACCATCACCCCGGCGGGGGCGGAGACGCTCCATGTGAAGTCCGGGATGACCGCGAGCCTCGACCTGAAGGACGTCACCCGGGGCGAGGCGGGCTCGCTCGTCCTCAGCCCGGCCGAAGGCGGCGGGGCCACCCCCGTGGTGGCAGCGCTGCGTGTCGTACGGGGTGAGGGCGACAAGAAGGAGGTCGCGTTCATTCCGGCCGCCGCGCCGGTGGGGGAGCGCGCCACGGTGGCCGACAACCGGGCCAAGGGTTCCCAGCTGTCGCTCGTGGCGGCGGGCAAGGCCGCCGAGGTCAAGGTCACCGCGTCGGCGGGGACCGAGGGCGGTACAGAGGTCGTCAAGACGTACTCGGTGAAGGCCGGGACGACGCTGGCCGTACCCGCGCCGGTGCCGGCGGGGCTCAAGGGTTCCTACGCGCTCACGGTCGAGACGGTGTCCGGTGGGCCCGTGCACGCGTCGCGGTCGCTGGAGATCGCTGACGACGGCATCTTGATGTTCACCGTGCAGACGCTGCCGGACGATCGCGGGATGGTGGCCGTGCCGGCGGCCGAACAGGATCTCTCCGTGCTGGACGACTGACGTGTTCGGTGGCCGGCGCTTGCTGGCCACCGTTGTCCGTGCCGATTCCCGGGCTGTCCGTCAGTCCTGCCCGTAGCGCGGATCGACCGACTCCGGTGCCAGCCCGAGCAGCTCCGCGACCTGCTCGACGACCACTTCGTGAACGAGGAGTGCCCGTTCGTCGCGGTTCTTTGTCCGGATCTCGACGGGGCGCCGATAGATCATGATCCGCGCGGGCCGGTCCTTTGCGGCCGGGACCGCACTGCCCAGGGGCACCGACTCGTCGGGCGAACCAGGGACCTCCAGGACCAGGAAGTCGACATCGGCCAACTGCGGCCAGTGCCGCTCCAGCCGCTCCACCGAGTCCTGGACCAGGTCACGGAACGTCTCGGCACGGCTGGCCGAGAGCGGCACCTGAGGGGGAGCGACGGGGCCGCGCATGCCTCTTCCGTGGCGGTCACGGCGGCGGGGCCTGGCCTCAGCCGGTCGGGGGGGTACGGGACTGTCCATCACTGACGCAGGGTAGCTCTCCGGGGACCGCGGCGATCGTGTCCGGGCCCGGGGCGGCCGGCCTGTCGCCGATTGAGCATTCCGGCCAACGTTGAGCCCGATTCCACGACTCTCGCGACCGCCCTTCTCGCCGCAATTGATCTGATTCACTCCACCTCGCGACCGCGCGGTGCCCGGCCGTCTCCGGTGCGGTTGTCTCTCCGTGCAGGTCAGGCCAGTTGCCCGAACAGCCGATATGTCCCAAGTCACACGACGACACGGGGGAGTGACCTGGTGGAGAGTCGTCGCAGCCCGCTCAAGAGTGCGGTACCGTCCAACGTCGTGAGCCCTGTACGTCGCTGTTCGCGCACCGCGTGCGGCCGCCCTGCCGTCGCGACACTGACGTACGTCTATGCCGATTCGACTGCGGTCCTCGGTCCGCTCGCCACCTACGCCGAGCCCCACTGCTACGACCTGTGCGCCGAGCACAGCGAGCGGCTGACGGCGCCACGCGGCTGGGAGGTCGTCCGGCTCACCGACGGCTCCGCCCCGGCCCGCCCCAGCGGCGACGATCTCGAAGCGCTCGCGAACGCGGTGCGCGAGGCGGCACGGCCCCAGGGCCGAACGGCCGAAGCGGGCGGCCAGGGCGGACGGCGTTCGGCGGACCCCATGGAGGTCGCGCGCCGCGGTCACCTGCGGGTGCTGCGTTCCCCCGACTCCTGACGCCGCCGCTCCCCTCGAACGCCCGCCTGCCCGACGGCTTTGCGGCATGACCCGGTCCGCGCCCCCACGCCACAGCCCCGTGAGGGTAGTTTGAGGTGACCGCATGGACTTCAGAAGGGGTTGGGCCGTGGCTGCTGATCTGTCGCAGATCGTGAAGGCGTACGACGTCCGCGGGGTGGTGCCGGATCAGTGGGACGAGTCGCTCGCCGAACTGTTCGGCGCCGCCTTCGTCGAGGTGACGGGCGCGGACGCGATCGTCGTCGGCCACGACATGCGGCCGTCGTCGCCCGGCCTGTCGAGCGCCTTCGCCCGCGGCGCCGCGGCCCGCGGCGCCGACGTCACCCTCATCGGACTGTGCTCGACCGACCAGCTGTACTTCGCCTCCGGACACATGGGGCTCCCGGGCGCCATGTTCACCGCCTCGCACAACCCGGCGCAGTACAACGGCATCAAAATGTGCCGCGCGGGTGCCGCACCCGTCGGCCAGGACACCGGCCTCGCCGACATCCGCCGGCTCGTCGAGACCTGGTCCGAGCAGGGCGCCCCCGCTCCCGCAGGGACCCCGGGCACGGTGACCGAGCGCGACACGCTCACCGACTACGCCGAGCACCTGCTCTCGCTCGTCGACCTCTCGGCGATGCGCCCCCTCAAGGTCGTCGTGGACGCGGGGAACGGCATGGGCGGCCACACGGTCCCCACAGTCTTCGGCCCGCTGCCGCTCACGCTCGTCCCGATGTACTTCGAGCTGGACGGCACGTTCCCCAACCACGAGGCCAACCCGCTCGACCCGGCCAACATCGTCGACCTCCAGGCCCGCGTGCGCGAGGAGGGCGCGGACCTGGGCCTGGCCTTCGACGGCGACGCCGACCGCTGCTTCGTCGTCGACGAGCGCGGAGAGGGCGTCCCACCGTCGGCGATCACCGCTCTGGTGGCCTCCCGTGAACTGGCCAAGCACCCCGGCGGCACGGTCATCCACAACCTGATCACCTCGTGGTCCGTCCCGGAGGTGGTCCGCGAGAACGGTGGCACACCGGTGCGCACCAGGGTCGGGCACTCCTTCATCAAGGAGGAGATGGCCCGTACCGGAGCGATCTTCGGCGGCGAGCACTCCGCGCACTACTACTTCCGCGACTTCTGGAACGCCGACACGGGCATGCTCGCCGCGCTCCACGTCCTCGCGGCGCTCGGTTCCCAGGACGGCACCCTGTCCGAGCTGGTCGCGCAGTACGACCGGTACACGGCCTCCGGCGAGATCAACTCCAAGGTCGACGACCAGGCCGGCCGGGCGGCGGCGGTGAAGGCCGCCTTCGCCGCCCGCGAGGACGTCACGGCCGACGAGCTCGACGGGCTGACCGTGACCACCGCGGACTGGTGGTTCAACCTGCGCGCCTCGAACACGGAGCCGCTGCTGCGGCTCAACGTCGAGGCACGCGACGAGGCGACCATGGTGAAGATCCGGGACGAGGTGCTGGCGCTCGTACGGGCCTGAGCCCGCCGGTACGGGTGGGGGCCGCGGTCCCCACCCGTACCGACCGCCCACGCCGCCCCAGAACGAGCCGCACCCCGCCCCCCGGCGGTAGGCTGACGAGGCCTGATCCGCCACACAGTGACCGCGCGTCGGACGCGAGCGCAACCGCTCCGTCCGATGTGCGACAGCCGAAGGGACACCGCTGTCATGCCGCTCGAAGCCGGCCTCCTGGAGATCCTCGCCTGCCCGGCCTGCCACGCCCCGCTCGACGACCGCACGGCAGCCGACACGCCCGAGCTGATCTGCACCGGCAAGGACTGCGGCCTCGCCTACCCGGTCAGGGACGGCATCCCCGTCCTTCTCGTCGACGAGGCTCGCCGCCCCGCATAAGGCGGCACCGACGGACGGTGGTGCGACGGACCACGGGCCCGGTACGACGGCGCCCGAAGGACCTGGCCCCACCTTCAGGACCGCGTCCCGACAACCGCACAACACCCCCCGCACGCGTACGGCGATCGGAGGCCCACCCCCATGCTCGACGAGTCGCTCCTCGACGACCCGGACGCCTTGGCCCGTGCCGACCGCCGCGGCCTGCTCCGCGGCGCGGCAGAGGCCGGGGCCCGGGTGCGCACCGCCGCCAGGCACGCCGACGAAGCCGGCATCGCGCGGCTCAGCCCCGAGGGTCGGCCGCGGGCCGTCCTCGTCGCGGGCCCCGGCACCGCGGCCCTGGGCGTCGCGGACCTGATCGGCGCCCTCGCCGGCGCCTCCGCACCCGTCATCCCGCTCCGACCCACCGGCGTCGCCCACGCGGCAGGCGCCCTGCGCTGGGCCCTCCCGGGCTGGGCGGGCTCGCTCGACCTTCTCCTCCTCACGACCACGGACGGCAGCGAACCCGGCCTCGCCCTGCTCGCCGAGCAGGCCTACCGGCGCGGCTGCACGGTCGTCGCCGTCGCTCCCCGGACCGCGCCGCTCTCGGAGGCGGTCGACGCGATCCACGGCCTGGTCGTTCCCATGGCCACAGCCCCCTACGAGGCGGAAGAGACCGCCCAAGCCGCCGCGCCCGGCGCGCTCTGGGCGCTGTTCACGCCCCTCCTCGCGCTCCTCGACCGCCTCGCGCTGGTCGACGCGCCCCCGGAGAGCCTCGCGAAGGTCGCGGACCGGCTGGACCGCACCGCCGAACGGTGCGGCCCCGCCATCGCCACACACAGCAACCCGGCCAAGACCCTGGCCGCCGACCTCGCCGACCGGCTGCCGCTCATCTGGACGGAGGGCGCGGGCGCCGGTCCGGCAGGCCGGCGCTTCGCCGCGGTCCTGGCCGAACTCGCGGGCCGCCCCGCGCTCGCGGCCGAGCTGCCGGAGGCCCTGCCGGCGCACGGAGTGCTGCTCGCCGGTGACTTCACTGCGGGCGCCGACCAGGACGACTTCTTCCGCGACCGGGTCGACGAGCAGCAGGCGCTGCGGGCCCGTGTCGTACTGCTGCGCGACCGGCCGGCCGGCGGCCTCACGGCGGCCCCCGCCGCCCGCGAACTGGCGCTCGGCCACGACACGGCCGTCAGCGAGCTCGAACCGGAGGACGGCTCACAGCTGGAGTCGATCGCCGAACTGCTCGCCGTCACCGACTTCGCCGCCGTGTACCTGGCCCTCGCGGCCTCCGGCAACCACCACGAGTAGACGCACAACGGCCGCACCCGCACCACGACGTACCGACGAAGGACCAGGGAAGACCATGGATCGCCTCGCCAACACCGTGCGCCCCTACGCGTGGGGGTCCACGACCGCCATCCCGGAGCTGCTCGGCGTCGCTCCCACGGGCGAGCCGCAGGCCGAGATGTGGATGGGAGCACACCCGGGGGCACCGTCCCGCGTCACCCGCGGCGGCGAGGCGGACCAGCCCCTGTCCGACGTGATCGCCGCCGCCCCAGAACGCGAGCTCGGCGAGGCGGCCGTCGGCAAGTTCGGTCCCCGGCTGCCCTTCCTCCTCAAACTTCTTGCCGCCGCCGCGCCCCTGTCCCTCCAGGTCCACCCGGATCTCGCCCAGGCCAGGGACGGCTACGGCGCCGAGGAGAACGCCGGAGTCCCCGCCGACGCGCCGCACCGCAACTACAGGGACGCCAACCACAAGCCGGAACTGATCTGCGCGCTCACGCCGTTCGACGGCCTCTGCGGCTTCCGCGCCCCCGCCGCCGCGGCCGAACTGCTCGCCGGACTCGAGGTCGACTCCCTCAAGCCGTACGTCGACCTCCTGCACGCCCAGCCCGAGGACGCCGCCCTCCGCGAGGTGCTCACCGCCGTGCTGACGGCGGACCCGCAGGAGATGGCGGCCACCGTCGCGGAGGCCGCGGCCGCCGCCGAACGCCTCGGCGGGGCATACGCCCCGTACGCCGAGATCGCCCGCCACTACCCGGGCGACCCTGGCGTCATCGCGGCGATGCTGCTCAACCACATCCAACTGCAGCCGGGAGAAGCGCTGTTCCTCGGCGCCGGCGTTCCGCACGCCTACCTCGACGGACTCGGCGTCGAAATCATGGCCAACTCCGACAACGTACTGCGCTGCGGACTCACCCCCAAGCACGTGGACGTTCCCGAACTCCTGCGCATCGTCCGGTTCGAGGCCACCGAACCCGCCGTGCTGCGCCCCGAGGCGTCACCCTCCGGGGAAGAGATCTACGAGACGCCCATCGACGAATTCCGGCTGTCCCGCTTTGTACTCGCGCCCGACGCGGAGGCCCGCGACGTGACCGCGTCCACGCCGCAGATCCTGCTCTGCACCGCGGGCGGCGTCACGGCCGGTCAACTGCGGCTTGGACCGGGCGAGTCGGCGTTCGTGCCGGCAGGCGAGAAGGTGGAGATCTCGGGTACGGACGGCGGTCCCGGCACGGTCTTCCGCGCGACTGTGGTGGCCTGAGTCGGCACCGCAGACGGCTGCTGCGACAATGGCGCACCGCCGAGACCGCGCGCAGGACCGGTCGGCGTACGTACGAAGGGACATCGGGCAAGCATGAGCGCGTCAGGCGGTACCAAGGCGATCGTGGCAGCACTCGCCGCGAACCTCGCAATCGCGGTGGCCAAATTCGTGGCGTTCCTCTTCAGTGGTTCGTCGTCGATGCTCGCCGAAAGCGTCCACTCGCTCGCCGACTCCGGCAACCAGGGCCTGCTGCTGCTCGGCGGCAAGAAGGCTCAGCGCGAGGCGACCCCCCAGCACCCCTTCGGGTACGGGCGCGAGCGCTACATCTACGCCTTCCTAGTCTCCATCGTGCTGTTCTCCGTCGGTGGCATGTTCGCCATCTACGAGGGCTACGAGAAGATCAAGCACCCGCACGAGATCGAGGCCTGGTACTGGCCGGTCGGCGTGCTGGTCTTCGCGATCATCGCCGAGACGTTCTCGTTCCGTACCGCCATCAAGGAATCCAACGTGGTGCGCGGGAAGCTCAGCTGGACGCAGTTCGTGCGCCGGGCGAAGGCGCCCGAGCTTCCCGTGGTGCTTCTGGAGGACCTGGGTGCCCTGGTCGGCCTGATCCTGGCCCTCGTCGGCGTCAGCCTGGCGCTGGTCACGGGCGACGGTGTGTGGGACGGCATCGGCACCCTGTGCATCGGTGTCCTGCTCATCCTGATCGCCATCGTGCTCGCCGCGGAGACCAAGTCGCTGCTGCTGGGTGAGGCCGCGGGAACGGACGACATCGAGAAGATCAAGGCCGCCACGGTCGACGGCCGGACCGTCACCCGCATCATCCACATGCGCACGCTCCACCTCGGTCCCGAGGAACTGCTCGTCGCAGCGAAGATCGCCGTCGAGCAGCACGAGACCGCCGACGAGGTGGCGGAGGCCATCGACGCCGCCGAGGAGCGCATCCGGGCGGCCGTTCCGATCGCGCGCGTCATCTACCTCGAGCCGGACATCTACAACGAGTCGAGGGCTGCCGCGGGCACCGACCCCGCAAAGTCGCCGGGCGGCTCCGGCCACTGAGCGGGTCCTGGTCCAACGGGGAAGGCCCTCGGACCGTGTGCCACCGGCGATGCCGGCGTTGCCGGTCGGGGGCCTTCCCCTTTTCGCCGTTCCTGACCGCTCGCGGGCCTTGGCGTTGCGTGTGGCACGCGGCCGGTGTCCCCTGGGGCGTCGTGCGTCGGCAACTTTGCCCGGTGCCCGGTGCCCGGTGCCCGGTGCCCGGTGCCCGTGGACGTCGGCCGGGCCGACGGCCGGCTGGCCGGCCTCGCGCAGCCCCGCGAGGACCGCGGCCTCGTGCGGTGCCGGGCGCCCGGCGGTGTTCTCCGCCGGCTGCTTGAGTTGGCGTGGGCGGACAGGCGTCTCCTCCGCCGCCGGCCGGGGCGGGACGGCGGAGCCCGCCGCACCGCGGTGCCGCCGGGCGCAACGCGCGGATCGCGGCGTACCGTCCCGGCGGCCGCCGCCGACACCGGTACCTGCGGACGGGCACGTGGACGTGGACTTAGACGTGGACGTTGCCGTCGGCATGGCGGAGCGCCCCGGCCGGCGGCCGGCTGGCCGGCCTCGCGCAGCCCGGCGAGGATCGCGGTTCGTCCGGTGTCGTCGTCAGGCGCTCATGGAACTCCGCGTCCATGAACTCATGTCTCGGCGCCGATGGATCCTTGGGCCTCCACCTTCATGTCGACGCCGAGGACCTGCGCGGCCTGTGTCAGCTTCTCCGCCGCCATGTATGTGTGGGCGATGCCGGTCGGACAGGCCGTCACCGCCAGCAGCTTCAACGCCCGCTGCCCGCTCGCCGGACTCGTCACGTGGTTCTACTGACGCTCGACCCGCCGGATCGTGCGGATGGTCCCGAACCACCAGCGGTGTCGCAGCATCGGGCACCAGATTCCGACCATGTCGAAGCCCGGAAGCCGCAGACCTGCCGCCTTCCGGACCAGGGAGACTGGCAGGAACCCGCCCCTGGGCGGCTGGGGTCGGCTGGGCCGATCGGTGTAGATTCGTAACCAGTCAGACGTCGCTGCTGATGGCGGTCGGGCGGTCCCGCGCGGACCGGCCGAGGGAGAGAGGGCCTCCGACGGACTGTCCTGCGGACTCCCGGGCATTCGTATGCCCTGGCCCGCCGCAGAGCCAGCCGTAACCACCCTCGACCCGAACCACGAGGAGCAGCTCGCATGTCGACTGTCGCCAATGGCCAGGACTTCAAGGTCGCCGACCTTTCCCTCGCCGCCTTCGGCCGCAAGGAGATCACTCTCGCCGAGCACGAGATGCCCGGCCTGATGTCGATCCGCAAGGAGTACGCCGACGCCCAGCCGCTCGCCGGCGCCCGCATCACCGGCTCCCTGCACATGACCGTGCAGACCGCCGTCCTCATCGAGACCCTTGCCGCGCTCGGCGCCGAGGTCCGCTGGGCCTCCTGCAACATCTTCTCCACCCAGGACCATGCCGCCGCCGCCATCGCGGTCGGTCCGAACGGCACCCCGGAGAACCCGCAGGGCATCCCGGTCTTCGCCTGGAAGGGCGAGACGCTGGAGGAGTACTGGTGGTGCACGGAGCAGGCCCTGACCTGGCCGAACACCCCCACCGGGGGCCCGAACATGATCCTGGACGACGGCGGTGACGCCACCCTCCTGGTCCACAAGGGCGTCGAGTTCGAGAAGGCGGGCGCCGCTCCCGACCCGTCCACCGCGGACAGCGAGGAGTACAGCCACATCCTCCGCCTGCTGAACCGCACGCTCACCGAGAACCCGCAGAAGTGGACGCAGCTGGCGTCGGAGATCCGCGGCGTGACGGAGGAGACCACCACCGGTGTCCACCGCCTCTACGAGATGCACCGCGACGGCGCCCTGCTGTTCCCGGCGATCAACGTGAACGACGCGGTCACGAAGTCGAAGTTCGACAACAAGTACGGCTGCCGGCACTCGCTGATCGACGGCATCAACCGCGCCACCGATGTGCTGATCGGCGGCAAGACGGCGGTCGTGTGCGGTTACGGCGACGTGGGCAAGGGCTGCGCGGAGTCGCTGCGCGGCCAGGGCGCCCGGGTGATCATCACCGAGATCGACCCGATCTGCGCGCTGCAGGCGGCGATGGACGGCTACCAGGTCACCACGCTGGACGAGGTGGTGGAGAGCGCGGACATCTTCATCACCACGACCGGCAACAAGGACATCATCATGGCCTCGGACATGGCCCGGATGAAGCACCAGGCCATCGTGGGCAACATCGGCCACTTCGACAACGAGATCGACATGGCCGGCCTGGCGCAGCTGCCGGGTGTGGTGAAGGACGAGGTCAAGCCGCAGGTCCACACCTGGACCTTCCCCGACGGCAAGGTCCTGATCGTGCTGTCCGAAGGACGCCTGCTGAACCTCGGCAACGCGACCGGCCACCCCTCCTTCGTGATGTCCAACTCGTTCGCGGACCAGACCCTGGCGCAGATCGAGCTGTTCACCAAGCCGCAGGAGTACCCGACCGACGTCTACGTGCTGCCCAAGCACCTCGACGAGAAGGTCGCCCGGCTCCACCTCGACGCCCTCGGCGTCAAGCTCACCACCCTGCGCCCGGAGCAGGCCGCCTACATCGGCGTCGACGTCGACGGCCCGTACAAGCCGGACCACTACCGCTACTGATCACGACGACGGCTCAGCGCCGTAGGCAGTACTCGCAGAGCAGTACCAGGCAGGCCCCCGCACCCCCGTGTCGGGGGCCTGCCCCGTACCCTCCTCGAACGGCTCCGGCTCACGCCTCACCGCACAAGGACACCTACGCCCCCATGCCCCGCGGCCGCTATTCGCTCCACGATCCGCACGACCACACCCCCCTCGGCGAAGAACACTTCCAATGCGCCCCCGGCCCGTCCGGCTGGCGATACGTCTCCCGGACCACCACTCCCTCCGGCGGCGACGCCGGCTCCGTCGAGCTCGCGCTCGACGAGCTGGGCCGCCCCATCCGCCTCGAACTCCACGCGGCGAGCTGGCAGGTCCGCGGCGCGGCGATCGACGGCGTCACCTGGGTCCGCACCGACCCGACCGGAACCGACGCGCGTGAAGGGAACGCCCCCGCCCACGCCTTCACCGGCACCTCCCCCGCCTTCCTTGTCGCAACGGCCCGGCTGCTGCGCCTCGCACCCGTCTCCCCCGCCACCCGCATCCGTCTCGTCGCCTTCACCGACCCAGTACTCGCACCCCGGACCGTCGACCAGTCCTGGGCTCTGGTGAAAAGTGAAGCGCACACCACTGACAACGGCCTTCTGACAGTGGACGAATACCAGGTCAACGCCCTGGACACGGGCGAGCAGCACGTGATTCACATCGCCGGGGACGTGGTCCTCGCGGCGCCGGGCATCGAACTCGAGGACCTCGAGAGCCCACCCTCCACCTTCCGCTGACCGCGGCGCGCCGGGCGGGCCGTCCCTGCCGACGGGCTCGGCGGACCGAGGCCTTCCGGCACCGAACGCGCGGCGTTCCGGTCGGACGCTCGAGTGATCGACGCTCGGTCGCTCAGGCGGGAGGGGCGAAACCTCCGGGCGTCCCGGTCGGCGGGACGTAGGTTTGGGCCGGCGCACTAGGGCGGGGGAAGGGTGAGCTGCCTGTGGCGGCAGCGGCATACCGGGTGTCTACGCTCCCGACCGTCGTTTCCGCGGGGACCGCAATGGGGGCGACCGCAGCGGGACCGGCAGCGCCGGCCCCCGGGCCGGCTTCGCGCGCGGCCGCGGTGAACGCTCGCCGGGCGTCACGGGCCTGCCGCTCGTTTACCACGGCTGCCAGATACGCGGCCGGCGGCACGCCCTCAGGCGCCGGCGCTCCCGTGCGCTCCGCCAGATCGCCGGCCAGCCGCTGCGCCATGGACCAGTTCACGGCGGGATCCAGCTGCCTCATACGGGTCAGGTACTGGCGTATCGCCAGCCACAGGTCGTCCGGCACACCCGAGAGGTCGAGCTGGGCGAACCGTCCTACCAGCCACGGCGGCGGAGGAGGCGACGCCATCGGGCCACGGGCGGCCGGGACCCGCTCCCTCACGACGAGTGTCCCGGCAAAGACGTCGCCTATTCGCCGCCCCCGTTCCGACACCAGCGAAGCGATGCAGGCGATGACCCCGAACGTGAAGAGAACCTCCACGACGCCCATCGCCCCGCGCACCAACGCGTGCCGGAATCTGATCGGCCCGCCGTCGTCACGGACCACCCGCAGTCCGCAGGCCAGCTTTCCCAGGGAACGACCGTGGCTGAGGGTCTCCACGGCTATCGGCGCACCGACGAGGACCAGCAGGAACGAGGCGATGGACACCGCCATGACCGCGGCCTCGTCCAGTGATGCCGTCGCGAGTGCCAGACCGATAGACAGGAACAGGTACACGGTCCAGATGACGGCGAGATCGATCACCAGGGCGAGCGCCCGGCTCGGCAGCCTTGCCGGCTGCAGCCCCAGTACGACCGCGTCCCCCGTCACTAGCCCACTCACTGCTGCCCCCTGTCGTCGCGTTCTTCGGTCTTCCCTGCCCCTTGATCTCCCAGTCTGCCAAGCTGACCGGCAGCGTGTCGCAGTAGTGCAGCAGTGAAGTAGTACGGACCGTACGCAATGCACCCAGTGCCTGGAGCAGCAGCCGACCATGGACCTCGACGTCTTCGTGACAGCCCACCGTGCCGAGTGGGACCGCCTGGACCACCTCCTTCGGCGGGGCGGTCACCTGACCGGCGCGGAAGCAGACGAGCTCGTCGCCCTCTACCAGCGCACGGCCACTCATCTCTCTCTCGTGCAGTCCAGCGCTCCGGAACCGGCACTGACCGCGAGGCTCACCCAGCTCGTGGCACGGGCACGAGCTGTGGTCACCGGCACCCGGCGGTCGAGCTGGAGGGACGCGGTCCACTTCCTCACCGCCGGTTTTCCCGCCGCCGTCTACCGCTCCCGGCACTGGTGGATACCGACCGCGGTGCTCTCCACCCTCGTCGCCGCCCTCATCGGCTGGTGGATCGGAACCCACCCGGAGGTCCAGTCGGCGATCGGGGCACCGGAGGAACTCCGTCGGCTGACCCGGCCCGGCGGGGAGTACGAGACCTACTACTCGAGCCATCCCGCGGCCTCGTTCGCCGCCCAGGTGTGGACGAACAACGCTCAGGCAGCCGCCATGTGCCTGACCCTAGGTGCGTTCCTGTGCCTGCCGGTCATCTGGATCCTCTTCCTCAACATGCTGAATCTGGGTGTGGGTATCGGACTCATGTCGTCCGCCGGCCGGCTCGACGTCTTCCTCGGGCTGGTGCTCCCGCACGGCCTGCTCGAACTGACGGCCGTGTTCGTCGCGGCCGGCACCGGTCTGCGCCTCGGCTGGACGGTGATCGACCCGGGACCGCTGAGCCGTCGTACCGCACTTGCGCAGCAGGGCCGGGCGGCGCTCGGCATGGCCATCGGGCTCGCACTGGTGCTGTTCGTGTCGGGCGTGATCGAGGGCTTCGTAACCCCCTCCGGCCTGCCGACGTGGGCTCGCATCACCATCGGCATCGTCGCCGAGCTGGGCTTCCTCGCGTACGTCTACGTCCTAGGTGGCCGAGCGGCCCGTGCAGGAGACACGGGCGATGTGGAGGAGGCCGACCGCAGCGCCGAGCTGCCCACGGCGGCCTGATGTGCGTGCGGGCCTCGTGAGCTGCTAGTCTCCTCTTCGCCCCGCAGCCCCGTTGACACGGGACCCGTGGGGAGGTAGATTTTAACGGTTGCCTCGGACTGGACAGGTTCGGGCGTGAACATTTAAAGTCTGTCTGGCTCTCGCCGGGAAATGATTTCCGCGGAGCCGCTTCCCGATTCCTTATCCGAATCACAACGCCGATTAGGTCGGCCAAGATGATTCTGATAAAGTTCGGATCAGCCGAAAGGCAAAAAGGCCCTCCAACGGCCACCCGGAAATGACATCCGAACCGGAAACGGAACGGAAAACAGATCTGGTAAGGTTGGAAACGCAAGACCGAAGGGAAGCGCCCGGAGGAAAGCCCGAAGAGGGTGAGTACAAAGGAAGCGTCCGTTCCTTGAGAACTCAACAGTGTGCCAAAAATCAACGCCAGATATGTTGATACCCCGTCCATCTTCGGATGGTCGAGGTTCCTTTGAAAAAGTCCATCCCGCTTGCGGGGTGGCAATCACAGCGAGGACGCTGTGAACGACCGGTCTTATTCCGACCGGTTGTTCCGCTCTTCGGATGTGCACCCGATCACGGGTAAACATTCATGGAGAGTTTGATCCTGGCTCAGGACGAACGCTGGCGGCGTGCTTAACACATGCAAGTCGAACGATGAACCTCCTTCGGGAGGGGATTAGTGGCGAACGGGTGAGTAACACGTGGGCAATCTGCCCTTCACTCTGGGACAAGCCCTGGAAACGGGGTCTAATACCGGATAACACTGCGGATCGCATGGTCTGCGGTTGAAAGCTCCGGCGGTGAAGGATGAGCCCGCGGCCTATCAGCTTGTTGGTGGGGTGATGGCCTACCAAGGCGACGACGGGTAGCCGGCCTGAGAGGGCGACCGGCCACACTGGGACTGAGACACGGCCCAGACTCCTACGGGAGGCAGCAGTGGGGAATATTGCACAATGGGCGAAAGCCTGATGCAGCGACGCCGCGTGAGGGATGACGGCCTTCGGGTTGTAAACCTCTTTCAGCAGGGAAGAAGCGAAAGTGACGGTACCTGCAGAAGAAGCGCCGGCTAACTACGTGCCAGCAGCCGCGGTAATACGTAGGGCGCAAGCGTTGTCCGGAATTATTGGGCGTAAAGAGCTCGTAGGCGGCTTGTCGCGTCGGATGTGAAAGCCCGGGGCTTAACCCCGGGTCTGCATTCGATACGGGCAGGCTAGAGTGTGGTAGGGGAGATCGGAATTCCTGGTGTAGCGGTGAAATGCGCAGATATCAGGAGGAACACCGGTGGCGAAGGCGGATCTCTGGGCCATTACTGACGCTGAGGAGCGAAAGCGTGGGGAGCGAACAGGATTAGATACCCTGGTAGTCCACGCCGTAAACGTTGGGAACTAGGTGTTGGCGACATTCCACGTCGTCGGTGCCGCAGCTAACGCATTAAGTTCCCCGCCTGGGGAGTACGGCCGCAAGGCTAAAACTCAAAGGAATTGACGGGGGCCCGCACAAGCAGCGGAGCATGTGGCTTAATTCGACGCAACGCGAAGAACCTTACCAAGGCTTGACATATACCGGAAAGCATCAGAGATGGTGCCCCCCTTGTGGTCGGTATACAGGTGGTGCATGGCTGTCGTCAGCTCGTGTCGTGAGATGTTGGGTTAAGTCCCGCAACGAGCGCAACCCTTGTTCTGTGTTGCCAGCATGCCCTTCGGGGTGATGGGGACTCACAGGAGACTGCCGGGGTCAACTCGGAGGAAGGTGGGGACGACGTCAAGTCATCATGCCCCTTATGTCTTGGGCTGCACACGTGCTACAATGGCCGGTACAAAGAGCTGCGAAGCCGTGAGGCGGAGCGAATCTCAAAAAGCCGGTCTCAGTTCGGATTGGGGTCTGCAACTCGACCCCATGAAGTCGGAGTTGCTAGTAATCGCAGATCAGCATTGCTGCGGTGAATACGTTCCCGGGCCTTGTACACACCGCCCGTCACGTCACGAAAGTCGGTAACACCCGAAGCCGGTGGCCCAACCCCTTGTGGGAGGGAGCTGTCGAAGGTGGGACTGGCGATTGGGACGAAGTCGTAACAAGGTAGCCGTACCGGAAGGTGCGGCTGGATCACCTCCTTTCTAAGGAGCACATGGCCGACTGCGAGCGAATGACTCGCACGGTTGCTCATGGGTGGAACGTTGATTATTCGGCACTCTTGACCATCTCTGGTCTGTCAGTACTGCTTCGGCGTGGAACACGGACTCGGGGACGGCGAGAGGGCCGGGCACACTGTTGGGTGTCTGAGGGTGCGAGCGTTGCTCGTCCTTCGGGATGCCGGCCCCAGTGAACTCACCTTGCAGGTGGGGTGATGGGTGGCTGGTCGTTGCTTGAGAACTACACAGTGGACGCGAGCATCTGTGGCCAAGTTTTTAAGGGCGCACGGTGGATGCCTTGGCACCAGGAACCGATGAAGGACGTGGGAGGCCACGATAGTCCCCGGGGAGCCGTCAACCAGGCTTTGATCCGGGGGTTTCCGAATGGGGAAACCCGGCAGTCGTCATGGGCTGTCACCCGCTGCTGAACACATAGGCAGTGTGGAGGGAACGAGGGGAAGTGAAACATCTCAGTACCCTCAGGAAGAGAAAACAACCGTGATTCCGGGAGTAGTGGCGAGCGAAACCGGATGAGGCCAAACCGTATGCGTGTGATACCCGGCAGGGGTTGCGCATACGGGGTTGTGGGATCTCTCTTTCATTGTCTGCCGGCAATGAGACGAGTCAGAAACCGTATGAATAGGCGAAGGACATGCGAAAGGTCCGGCGTAGAGGGTAAGACCCCCGTAGCTGAAATTCATGCGGCTCGTTTGAGAGACACCCAAGTAGCACGGGGCCCGAGAAATCCCGTGTGAATCTGGCGGGACCACCCGCTAAGCCTAAATATTCCCTGGTGACCGATAGCGGATAGTACCGTGAGGGAATGGTGAAAAGTACCGCGGGAGCGGAGTGAAATAGTACCTGAAACCGTGTGCCTACAAGCCGTGGGAGCGTCGCTGTATGTGCTTGCACATGCAGTCGTGACTGCGTGCCTTTTGAAGAATGAGCCTGCGAGTTAGCGGTGTGTAGCGAGGTTAACCCGTGTGGGGAAGCCGTAGCGAAAGCGAGTCCGAACAGGGCGATCGAGTTGCACGCTCTAGACCCGAAGCGGAGTGATCTAGCCATGGGCAGGTTGAAGCGGAGGTAAGACTTCGTGGAGGACCGAACCCACCAGGGTTGAAAACCTGGGGGATGACCTGTGGTTAGGGGTGAAAGGCCAATCAAACTCCGTGATAGCTGGTTCTCCCCGAAATGCATTTAGGTGCAGCGTCGTGTGTTTCTTGCCGGAGGTAGAGCACTGGATAGGCGATGGGCCCTACCGGGTTACTGACCTTAGCCAAACTCCGAATGCCGGTAAGTGAGAGCGCGGCAGTGAGACTGTGGGGGATAAGCTCCATGGTCGAGAGGGAAACAGCCCAGAGCATCGACTAAGGCCCCTAAGCGTACGCTAAGTGGGAAAGGATGTGGAGTCGCAGAGACAACCAGGAGGTTGGCTTAGAAGCAGCCACCCTTGAAAGAGTGCGTAATAGCTCACTGGTCAAGTGATTCCGCGCCGACAATGTAGCGGGGCTCAAGCGTACCGCCGAAGTCGTGTCATTCCAGCATGAGGGCCAACGCCCGCTGGGATGGGTAGGGGAGCGTCGTGTGCCGGGTGAAGCAGCCGCGGAAGCGAGTTGTGGACGGTTCACGAGTGAGAATGCAGGCATGAGTAGCGATACACACGTGAGAAACGTGTGCGCCGATTGACTAAGGGTTCCTGGGTCAAGCTGATCTGCCCAGGGTAAGTCGGGACCTAAGGCGAGGCCGACAGGCGTAGTCGATGGACAACCGGTTGATATTCCGGTACCCGCTTTGAAACGCCCAATATCGAATCAGGCGATGCTAAGTCCGTGAAGCCGCCGGCTGAGTCTTCGGACGAGGTCGGAGTGGTGGAGCCGACGAACCAGACTTGTAGTAGGTAAGCGATGGGGTGACGCAGGAAGGTAGTCCAGCCCGGGCGGTGGTTGTCCCGGGGTAAGGGTGTAGGACGTGGGGTAGGCAAATCCGCCTCACACATAGTCTGAGACCTGATGCCGAGCCGATTGTGGTGAAGTGGATGATCCTATGCTGTCGAGAAAAGCCTCTAGCGAGTTTCATGGCGGCCCGTACCCTAAACCGACTCAGGTGGTCAGGTAGAGAATACCGAGGCGTTCGGGTGAACTATGGTTAAGGAACTCGGCAAAATGCCCCCGTAACTTCGGGAGAAGGGGGGCCATCACTGGTGATCCGATTTACTCGGTGAGCTGGGGGTGGCCGCAGAGACCAGCGAGAAGCGACTGTTTACTAAAAACACAGGTCCGTGCGAAGCCGTAAGGCGATGTATACGGACTGACGCCTGCCCGGTGCTGGAACGTTAAGGGGACCGGTTAGTCACTCTTCGGGGTGGCGAAGCTGAGAACTTAAGCGCCAGTAAACGGCGGTGGTAACTATAACCATCCTAAGGTAGCGAAATTCCTTGTCGGGTAAGTTCCGACCTGCACGAATGGCGTAACGACTTCTCGACTGTCTCAACCATAGGCCCGGTGAAATTGCACTACGAGTAAAGATGCTCGTTTCGCGCAGCAGGACGGAAAGACCCCGGGACCTTTACTACAGTTTGATATTGGTGTTCGGTTCGGCTTGTGTAGGATAGGTGGGAGACTGTGAAGCTTGGACGCCAGTTCAGGTGGAGTCGTCGTTGAAATACCACTCTGGTCGTGCTGGATGTCTAACCTGGGTCCGTGATCCGGATCAGGGACAGTGTCTGATGGGTAGTTTAACTGGGGCGGTTGCCTCCCAAAGGGTAACGGAGGCGCCCAAAGGTTCCCTCAGCCTGGTTGGCAATCAGGTGTTGAGTGTAAGTGCACAAGGGAGCTTGACTGTGAGACCGACGGGTCGAGCAGGGACGAAAGTCGGGACTAGTGATCCGGCGGTGGCTTGTGGAAGCGCCGTCGCTCAACGGATAAAAGGTACCCCGGGGATAACAGGCTGATCTTCCCCAAGAGTCCATATCGACGGGATGGTTTGGCACCTCGATGTCGGCTCGTCGCATCCTGGGGCTGGAGTCGGTCCCAAGGGTTGGGCTGTTCGCCCATTAAAGCGGTACGCGAGCTGGGTTTAGAACGTCGTGAGACAGTTCGGTCCCTATCCGCTGTGCGCGTAGGAGTCTTGAGAAGGGCTGTCCCTAGTACGAGAGGACCGGGACGGACGAACCTCTGGTGTGCCAGTTGTCCTGCCAAGGGCATGGCTGGTTGGCTACGTTCGGAAAGGATAACCGCTGAAAGCATCTAAGCGGGAAGCCTGCTTCGAGATGAGGACTCCCACCTCCTTGAGAGGGTAAGGCTCCCAGTAGACGACTGGGTTGATAGGCCGGATATGGAAGCCCTGTAAGGGGTGGAGTTGACCGGTACTAATAGGCCGAGGGCTTGTCCTCAGTTGCTCGCGTCCACTGTGTTAGTTCTGAAGTAACGAACTCGCCTTGCCGGCTTGAGTTCCAACTTCATAGTGTTTCGGTGGTCATTGCGTTAGGGAAACGCCCGGTTACATTCCGAACCCGGAAGCTAAGCCTTTCAGCGCCGATGGTACTGCAGGGGGGACCCTGTGGGAGAGTAGGACGCCGCCGAACAATCATTGTGGGAAAGCCCCGCACCTCTGGTGCGGGGCTTTCCTGCGTTCAGGGGCAATTCCCGTACGACAGGGGCGCCGGTTCCCGGGCGAGCCGGCCGCATCTGAAGGAGTGCGGGTTCAGAGGCGACCGGCTGCTTTGAGAGCGAGATAGGCATCGGCGAGGGCGGGCGCGATCTTCTCCGGCGTCGCATCCACAACAGTGACCCCGTGGCGCTGCAACTGTTCCGCCGCCCGGCTGCGCTGGGACTGCGCCTGGGTCGCTGCCGCGGCGTCGTAGACGCCGTCGACCGAGCCGCGTGTCGCCTTCATGCGTTCGATGTGAGGGTCCCCCACAGAGGCCACGAGAACGGTGTGGCGCTGTGTGAGCTGCGGGAGGACGGGCAGCAGGCCCTCCTCGACGGGAGCGGCGTCGAGGCTCGTCAGAAGGACGATGAGGGACCGGCGGGGGGCGTTCGTCAGCGCGGCAGCGCTGAGGCCGCGGGCATCTGTCTCGACCAGTTCCGGCTCCAGGGGAGCGAACGCGTTGACCATGGCCGGAAGAACGTCGCCTGCGGACCGACCGACGACCTGGGCGCGGATGCGGCGGTCGTACGCGAGCAGTCCGATCCGGTCACCGGCCCGTGACGCCAGCGCGCCCAGCAGGAGCGCGGCGTCCATCGCGGCGTCCAGGCGCGGGACATCCCCGACGCGTCCCGCCGAGGTGCGTCCCGTGTCGAGAACGATCAAGATGTGCCGGTCCCGTTCCGGGCGCCATGTGCGCACGGCAACGGTGGTCCGACGCGCGGTGGCCCGCCAGTCGATGGAGCGGGTGTCGTCCCCGGGCACGTAGTCGCGAAGACTGTCGAACTCCGTTCCCTGGCCCCGGATCAGCACACTGGTGCGGCCGTCGAGTTCGCGCAGTCGCGCCAGGCGGGACGGCAGGTGCTTGCGGCTCGTGAACGGCGGGAGAACGCGGACCGTCCAAGGGACCTTGTGATTGCCCTGCCGGGCCGCCAGGCCCAGCGGCCCGTAAGAGCGGATCGTGATGCGGTCCGGTCGGCGGTCGCCACGTCGTGTGGGTTGCAGGACCGTGGTGAGCCGGCGGCGCTCGCCGGCCGGAACGGTCACCTTGTGGCGTGAGGCGGACTGCTCCGCACCCGGTCTCCAACTGCTCGGCGGCCAGGCATCGCGAAGGTCGGCCCGCAGGCGCCGCCCCGACGGGTTGGTGACCATCAGGTCTACCTTCACGGCGTCACCGAGTCGAACGGATGTATCACCATTTCGGGTGAACCGAAGCGTTCGCACTGGCGCGGCGAGGGCGTAGTCGCACAGGATTGCGAGTGAGAGGGGCGCGTTGACAGCGAGCATCCCGGTCCAGCTCGGAGCGAGGATGCCTACGGGGAGTGAGCCGAGCGCGGCCAGGAGTGCGGTTCGTCCTGTGAGAGCCATCGGTGCCTCAGCGCGGTACGGGGACGTGGGCGAGGATCGCGGTGATGACGGAGTCGGCGGTGACTCCCTCCATCTCCGCCTCGGGCCGGAGCTGCATCCGGTGCCGAAGGGTGGGCAGGGCGAGGGCCTTCACATCGTCCGGGATGACGTAGTCGCGCCCGGTGAGCCAGGCCCAGGCGCGGGCGGTGGACAGCAGCGCGGTTGCGCCTCGGGGGGAGGCACCCAGAGTGAGTGAGGGGGATTCACGCGTGGCACGGCAGATATCGACGACATAAGCGGCAATCTCGGCGGAGATGGAGGTCTTGGCCACGGCGACACGGGCCGCTTCCAGTTCCGCAGGGCCGGCAACGGGACGTACCCCCGCCGCTTCGAGATCGCGGGGATTGAAGCCCTCCGCGTGTCGGGTCAGGACATTGATCTCGTCCTCGCGGGAGGGGAGGGGAACCGTCAGCTTGAGGAGGAAGCGGTCCAGCTGTGCTTCCGGAAGGGGGTAGGTGCCCTCGTATTCGACGGGGTTCTGCGTCGCGGCGACGAGGAAGGGATCGGGGAGCGGACGAGGCGTGCCGTCGACCGTCACCTGTCGCTCCTCCATCGCTTCGAGGAGCGACGACTGGGTCTTGGGCGGTGTGCGGTTGATCTCGTCGGCGAGAAGGAGGTTCGTGAAGACCGGCCCGGGCTGGAACGAGAACTCGGACGTGTGGCTGTCGTAGACAAGGGACCCGGTGACGTCGCTCGGCATGAGGTCGGGGGTGAACTGGACGCGCTTCGTGTCGAGCTCGAGTGACGCAGCCAGGGCACGCACCAGGAGTGTCTTGGCGACGCCCGGCACTCCCTCGAGAAGGACGTGACCGCGGCAGAGCAGAGCCACGACGAGACCGGTGACAGCGGGGTCCTGGCCGACCACGGCCTTGGCGATCTCGGTGCGCAGGGCCTCCAGGGAGGCGCGGGCGCGGTCCGAGCTCTCGGCTGTCTCGGGGGTCGGGGCGCTCATGAGGTGCGTACCTCTCTTTCGAGGGCGTCGAGTTGGTCTGCGAGTCGAACGAGTGCGGTGTCGTCGGCCGGTGGAGCGCCGAAGAGCAGTTCACGGAGGTCGTGTTCACCCTGGGGGAGGTGCGCGGAGACCGCGGGAAGCAGGGCGTCGGGCGAGTGGGTGTCGGCGGCGGAGACACCGAGAAGCGGGGAAAGGCGGGCTCTCGTGGCGGAACGGAGCGAGGCGGCTGCGCGGTCGCGCGCG
The DNA here is from genome assembly GCF_056835925.1 of Streptomyces sp. WAC00040. Lineage (NCBI taxonomy): Bacteria > Bacillati > Actinomycetota > Actinomycetes > Kitasatosporales > Streptomycetaceae > Streptomyces > Streptomyces sp. WAC00040. The sequence goes on along the minus strand of NZ_JAKQZE010000001.1, from coordinate 846,648 downwards.
TTCACCTTGCGGTAGAGACGGGCGCGGCCCTCGGTTGACTCCGACGCGCGGATGGCGACCGGCAGTTGCTCGGTCACCAGAGGGCCGAGCCGGCGGGCACGCCAGACGGCCGCCAGGACGGCCGCCACGAGGAGTTGCAGCGTGCCCCACAGCCAGCCGCCGGGGATCAGATTGAAGAACGTGTCCTCGCCGTCCGTTTCGCCGGTGCCCTGGTCGTCGCCGTCTCCGTCGGCGGGGCTCGCCGCGGAAGGGTCGTCGAGAGCAGGGATGTACCAGACCACTTCGGGCCGGGACCCGAGTAGTTGCAAGGCGAGGGAGGCATTGCCGTGCTTGTCGAGACGATCGTTGTAGAGGATGTCCGGAGCGCCCAACAGGACGATGTCACCGTCGTTCGGCGCGTCGAGCCTCACAAGGGAGGGAAGGCCGTCGCTCGGGTAGCAACTGTCGGCGCCGGGTGGCTCCGGCGAGTAGCGCACTCCGCCGAGATCGGCGGTGCCTGCGCGGCGGGCGGCGGGGAGGTCGCACCGGGGGCTGCGCTCGGACACCTCGGTCCGGGATTCGATGTCGACGTCCGGCGCGAGTGTGCCGATGGAGGAGAAGCCGGGGGCGATCAGCACTGTTCGTCCGCCGGCGGAGAGGGTCGCGGACCGGAAGACCTGCTGCTGAGTGGTCGTCAGCATGTCGGGCTCGGTGACGAGGACGGTGGTGTCGGCGCCGGCTGCGGCGGTGGCGTCGGCCAGCGTGGTGACGACCCTGGTCGAGATTCCCCGGTCCTTGAGGAGTTCGGCGACAGCACGGCTGCCGTTCCGGTCCACGGAGCGTGGGTCGAGACGGCCGTGGTGATCGCCCGAGCGCAGTGCCGCCATGGCGATACCGGCCACGACGAGAAGGAGGAGCACGAGGAGCAGGCCCCGGACCCGGTTCCAGACCTGGCGGGTGGAGGGCGACATGGACGTGGTGCTGCCCGTGAGGCCGGTCATTCGGCGGCTCCCTCGGCGGCGGTGGCCGACAGGGGCTTGGTGCTCTCCAGGGCGAGGTCCAAGTCCCGAAGTCGTTCGTACGCCTGCCGATCGGCGGTGCGACCGCCGTACGTGACGTCATCGAAGACACGGGCCGCGGCGCGTAGTTCGTCGGCGTGGTGGGGGAGTGGACGCCCCGCTTCCGCGGCGGCCTCGTCGGCGGTACGGCCCGGCCTGGCGTCGAGGAGCGTGCGTTCCTCCAGTGAGCGGACGATGGCGCGCATGCGCTCCTGCACCGCCTGGTTCCACCGTTCGGCGGCGGCGTGCTTGTCCGCCGCGGCGCGGTGCGCGGAAGCGCTGCGCGGACCGTCTTCGAAGAGGGAGTCCGACGACGTACGGACCATGCGCTGGGGCTTACCGAGCCGCCACCACAGGGCGGCCGCGAGGGCGACGACGACGAGGATGACGGCGACCAGGCCGATCAAGCCGCCCGGCGTGCCGCTCGATGCCGCGCCGAAGAGACTGTCGACCCACTCCCAGAAGCGGTCGAGGGCGCGCTCGAGAAGGTTCGGGTCGTTCTCGTGGTACATCGGCCTGGACAGCTCTCGCTCCGCCGCCTCGCGTGCGGGGTCGCGCGGAGTGTCCACCGGTACGTCGTCGCTCGCGACGGCCAGCAGTGCCGCCGTCGCGCCCCCCGTGCCCAACACCGCATCAGCCCCCGGTGGAGCGGTCACCGGGAGGCGCCGACCCGTAGCCGGAGACGCCGGCTGCACGCGCGAGTTCGAGGTCGAGCGCTTCGCGGCGGATGCGCTGGTCGACGTAGAGGAGCACCGTCACGCCGGCGGAGATCGGGTAGGTGATCGACGAGGCGATCACGGATCCGATGCCCGTGATGATCAGGAAGGGCCAGCCGAAGTCGGGGCCGGTACCGGTGAACAGATCACCGACTCCGGCGCCGTCCACCGCGAAGCCGATGATCGTGAACGGGATGGCGATGACCATGCTCACGACGAAGACCAGCAGCAGGGTCAGCAGTGTGATCCCGAAGATGCGCCACCAGGCACCTTGGACGAGCTTGGCGGAGCGGCGCAGCGAAGTGATGACGCCTTGACGTTCCAGCACGAGAGCGGGGGACGCCAGGGCGAAGCGGACCATCAGCCAGATGATGACGGTGATGGCGGCGAGACCGCCGACCACGGAGAGGAGCACGCCCGCGCCGCCGATGAGCATTCCCGGCAGTACGCCGACGGTCATGATCGCGGCGCTGCCCAGCGGCAGCAGCAGGGTGAGCCCCAGAAGGTGCGGGAGTCGTGGCCTGGCCTCGCGCCAGGCCTCTGCGAGGGTGATCGGGCGGCCGAGCACCGAGCGGCTGATCACCACAGTGAGCAGAGCGGTGGTGAGCAGAGTGCCGATCAAGGTGATCAACAGAGCGGGGCCGAGGGCCACCAGGCTCGCCTGCAGCGACTCGACGGACTGCTTCAGCGTCTCCTCAGGCGTCGCATTGGGATCGACCTCGGGAGGCGCCGGGAGCAGGTAACGCTCCACAAGGATGCTGCAGATCTGGGAGATGACGGAGACCGTGATCGTCACGCTCAGGACCGTGCGCCAGTGCGCACGCAGCGTCGACACCGCGCCGTCGAGGATTTCCCCGACGCCGAGGGGCCGAAGCGGGATGACTCCCGGCTTTGCCGCGGCGGGGGGCCCGCCCCAGCCGCCGCCGTGGTGCCTGCCGCCGCCCCATTGCGGCGGGGGCGGGCCGGGGACCCGGCCGGGGCCGGTCGGCGCGGACCACTGTCCGGGAGGGGGCTGCTCCTTGGACCACTTCGAGGCAGGACCGCTTCCGTCCGCGGGCGGCGCGGGCTGCGGTACGCCGGGGCCGTTCTGGCCTTCGGAAGGAGCCGATCCGGGCGATGCCCAACCCGGAGTGTCGTTCACGGTCGTCCACCTCATGGATCGTTCACGGGGCCGACCCGTCGAGCCGGCGCGTTCACAGTGTCCTTCCGCCTGTCCGGGCGGCCGGTTGGCTGCCATCGTGCCACGCGCGAGCTGTCCGCGGACCGGAGCCCGGGTCAGCTTCGTAGCTTCATTGTCGGAGCGGCACCGGGCAGACTGGGCGGATGGCTGATCAGTACGTACAAAACCCGGTGGGTGCCGAGCCGTCGAAGCTTCCCGTGCTGCGCTGGGACGAGCCGCCCGAAGGGCCCGTACTGGTACTTCTCGACCAGACACGGCTCCCCGCCGAAGAGGTCGAGCTGGTCTGCACCGACGTTTCTGTCCTGGTGCGGGCCATCCGCACGCTCGCGGTGCGCGGGGCGCCGCTCCTCGGCATCGCCGGTGCTTACGGCGTGGCCCTCGCGGCGCTGCGGGGCTTCGACGTGGACGAGGCCGCGGAGCTGCTGGAGACGGCGCGGCCCACCGCCGTCAACCTCGGGTACGGGGTGCGGCTGGCGGCGTCCGCGTACCGGACCGCCGTCGAGCGTGGGGCCGATGGCGAAGAGGCGGCCCGCGCGGCGCTCGCGGCGGCCGAGGAACTGCACCGCCGTGACGAAGAGGCCAGCCGGCTGATGGCCCGGCACGGTCTGGCGCTGCTCGATGAGCTACTGCCAGGCGGGGGTCACCGGATCCTGACGCACTGCAACACCGGGGCACTGGTGTCGGGCGGTGAGGGCACGGCGTTCGCCGTTGCGCTCTCGGCGCACCGGGAGGGCCGGCTCCAACGGCTGTGGGTGGACGAGACGCGGCCGCTGCTGCAGGGCTCCCGGCTCACCGCCTACGAGGCGGCACGCAACGGACTGCCCTACACGCTGCTGACGGACAACGCCGCGGGCTCCCTGTTCGCGGCCGGAGAGGTGGACGCCGTGCTGATCGGGGCGGACCGGATCGCCGCGGACGGCTCGGTGGCGAACAAGGTCGGGAGCTATCCGCTGGCCGTGCTCGCCAAGTACCACCATGTGCCGTTCATCGTGGTCGCCCCCACGACGACGATCGACCTGGCGACACCGGACGCCGCGGCGATCGAGGTGGAGCAGCGGCCTGGGCACGAGGTGACGGAGGTAACATCCCCGCAGTCCGCAGTGGCCGGCGCCGGAAGCGGCGGGCAGACAGTGGCCCCCCTGGGAACCCAGGCGTACAACCCCGCATTCGATGTCACGCCGCCGGATCTGGTGACGGCGATCGTCACCGAGGAGGGGGTGTTGTCGCCGGTCACCGTGGGCGGCGTAGCGGAGCTGTGTGCCAGGTCACGCCAGGTAACGATTAGCTAATGGGATGATGTCGTTTATGAAGGGACGAGTCCTTGTCGTCGACGACGACACCGCACTGGCCGAGATGCTCGGCATTGTGCTGCGTGGTGAAGGTTTCGAGCCGTCGTTCGTAGCGGACGGTGACAAGGCACTTGCCGCTTTCAGGGAGGCCAAGCCGGATCTGGTGCTGCTCGACCTCATGCTGCCCGGAAGGGACGGCATCGAGGTGTGCAGGCTGATTCGGGCGGAGTCGGGTGTTCCGATCGTGATGCTCACTGCCAAGAGCGACACCGTCGATGTCGTGGTCGGGCTCGAGTCCGGGGCCGACGACTACATCGTCAAGCCGTTCAAGCCGAAGGAACTGGTCGCCCGGATCCGGGCCCGGCTGCGGAGGTCGGAGGAGCCCGCGCCGGAGCAGCTGACGATCGGGGACCTGGTCATCGACGTCGCCGGTCACTCCGTGAAGCGGGACGGGCAGTCGATAGCGCTGACCCCCCTGGAGTTCGACCTGCTGGTCGCACTGGCGCGCAAGCCCTGGCAGGTGTTCACCCGAGAGGTGCTGCTGGAGCAGGTATGGGGCTACCGCCACGCCGCCGACACCCGGCTGGTGAACGTGCATGTGCAACGGCTGCGCTCCAAGGTCGAGAAGGATCCCGAGCGGCCGGAGATCGTGGTGACCGTCCGTGGTGTCGGTTACAAGGCCGGGCCGAGCTGACATGTCCAATGGCAGCGTTGCTCCGAAGCCCGGCGAGCCGGGGGTCCGTACGGGGCGGGCTGCCGGACCGGGGCGTGGGCCCTCGCGATTCGGCCGTCTGCTCCATGGCGGACGGCTGCTCCAGGAAAGCGCCCCCGGCGGGCCGGTGCCCCGGCTCGTCATGCGCTGGGTGCGCCGTCCCCTGCTACCTGCCGTGAGGCTGTGGCGTCGGAACATTCAGCTCCGGGTGGTCGTGAGCACCCTCTTGATGTCACTGGGCGTAGTGGTGCTGCTCGGGTTCGTCGTCATCGGACAGGTGCGCAACGGTCTGCTCGACGCCAAGGGCCAGGCGGCGCAGAGTCAGGCGGCCGGCGGTTTCGCTGTCGCCAGGGAGAAGGCGAACGCGCCGATCGGCCCAGGCGGCGGACAGGGCGACAACGCGGCGGACGGGAACGCCCGTACGTGGCGTTCCGATCTCGTCGTGCAGCTTTCCAGTGGCGGCCAGGGCGCTTTCAACGTGGTCGCGCTCAGCGCCGACGCCCAGGGCGCGGGTACCAGCCGTGCGCCGCGCACCTCGGGTGGCGTGGACCCGGCGAGCATCCCGCAGGATCTGCGGGACGCCGTGCGGCAGGGCGGGGGGACGTTCGAGACGTACCTCAGCATCCGTTACACGGACAACGTGGTCGATCCCGAGCCCGGGCTCGTCGTGGGCACACAGCTGAACGACATCGAGGGCAATCCCTACGAGCTGTACTACGTGTTCCCCCTGGCGCAGGAGGAACAGTCGCTGAACCTGGTCAGAGGCACCCTCGCCACGGCGGGACTCTTCGTCGTGGTGCTGCTCGGCGCCATCGCCTGGTTGGTGGTGCGCCAGATCGTCACCCCCGTACGGATGGCGGCCGGGATCGCGGAGCGTCTCGCGGCGGGCCGGCTCCAGGAGCGGATGAAGGTCACCGGCGAGGACGACATCGCCAGGCTCGGCGAGGCGTTCAACAAGATGGCGCAGAACCTTCAGCTGAAGATCCAGCAGCTCGAGGAGCTCTCCAGGATGCAGCGCCGCTTCGTCTCGGACGTTTCGCACGAGCTGCGTACGCCGCTGACGACGGTGCGGATGGCCGCCGATGTCATTCACGAGGCGCGCAGCGACTTCGACCCGGTGACGGCACGCTCCGCCGAACTCCTCGGTGACCAGCTCGACCGCTTCGAGTCGCTGCTCTCCGACCTGCTGGAGATCAGCAGGTTCGACGCGGGCGCCGCCGCGCTCGAGGCGGAGCCGATAGATCTGCGCGAGGTCGTACGGCGGGTCATCGGCGGCGCCGAGCCGCTGGCGGAACGCAAGGGCAGCCGTATACGGGTCCTCGGCGATGAGCAGCCCGTCGTCGCCGAGGCCGATGCCCGGCGGGTCGAGCGAGTGCTGCGCAATCTCGTGGTCAACGCCGTCGAGCACGGTGACGGCAAGGACGTCGTGGTCCGTATGGCCGTGGCGGGCGGCGCCGTCGCGGTCGCGGTGCGGGACTACGGCGTGGGTCTCAAGCCCGGCGAGGCGACGCGTGTGTTCAACAGGTTCTGGCGTGCCGATCCGGCGCGTGCACGGACCACGGGCGGTACCGGCCTCGGCCTGTCGATCGCCGTCGAGGACGCCAGGCTGCACGGTGGCTGGCTGCAGGCGTGGGGCGAGCCGGGTGGCGGCTCGCAGTTCCGCCTGACCCTGCCGCGCACGGCGGACGAGCCGCTGCGCGGCAGCCCGATACCGCTGGAGCCGGAGGACTCGCGGCAGAACCGGGAGCGTGCGGCCTCGTCGGGGAAATCTGAGGGGAACGGGCACCGGATGACGTCCGTGCCAGCTCAGACGGCGTCGGACCTGTCACCGCTGCCGCCGCGCAGCGCGCCCCCCGAGGTCGACCCGACAGCGCTGCCGGGCAACGGCTCACGCGTGGTGGCACGGCAGGCAGGAGAGCGGGGCGACCTTCCCGCTGCGAGGGCTTCATCGGAGCGGGAGGAAACGACTCGTGGGCGCTGACACCCGTCGTCACGGGCAGGCGGGCGTGCGGCGTGCAGCGGCGCTGCTCGGCTGCAGCGGAGTGCTGCTGGCCGGGTGCGCGTCGATGCCGGACACCGGCGATGTCCACGCCGTCAAGGCGTCTCAGCGGGCGGACTCGCAGGTGCGGGTGTACGCGGTGCCGCCGAGGAAGGACGCGACCCCCGACGAGATCGTCACGGGCTTCCTCGAGGCGATGACCAGTGACGACACCAACTTCGACACCGCACGCTCGTACCTGACACCGGAGGCGTCGGAGAAGTGGCAGCCGGAGGCGAGCACGACGGTGCTGGCGTCGGCCCCGGACCCGGGCGTGCCGATCCCGGGCCGCCGGGACAACCCCGGGATGAGTTACCCGCTGCTCGGACAGCACATCGCCACCGTCGACGCGCAGCACGCCTACCAGCCCGTTACGCCGAGCGAGTACCGCCGGACCATCCATCTGTCGCAGAAGGCGGGCCCCGACGGTAAGCAGTGGCGCATCGACAGCCTGCCCTCCGGGCTGCTGCTGGGCGCCTCCGACTTCGAGCGCAACTATCGCTCGGTCAACAAGTACTACTTCGCCTCCGGACGCGACGTCGTGGTCGCCGACCCGGTCTACATCAGGCAGCGGCAGGATCCCGTGACCCGGATGGACCCGGTGACCCAGGCGGTCAAGGCACTGCTGGAAGGGCCCACGAACTGGCTGAAGCCGGTTGTCGAGTCGCGGTTCCCGACCGGTACGGCGATGAAGCTCAAGGACGGCGCCACGTCGCTGTCCTTCGACGACCGCAACGGCCTGAAGGTGCCTTTGGACGACAAGGCGTCGAACGTGGGGCGCACGCAGTGCATGAAGATGGCGGCGCAGATCATGTTCACCATCAAGGACCTGTCGGCGGCGAGGCTCGAGCAGGTCGAACTGCTGCGCGCGAACGGATCGCAGCTGTGTGTGATGAGTGCCGGCCAGGCCGAGGGCTACGCGCCGGACCACTCCTCCGGCCGCCCGGACAACCAGTACTTCGTCGACAGCAAGCGCCGCCTGGCCCTGTTGGCGGCGGGGGCGGCGGAGGCCGGAGAACCGCAGAACGTGGCAGGCCCCTTCGGTGACGGCCGCCTCGCGGTGGACGCGGTCGGTGTGGCGAGGGACGAACACAAGGCCGCGGCCGTCGCCGGCGACTTCAGCAGGCTGTACGTGGCGTCGATCGTCTCCGACAGCAAGCTGGGCGACCCGGTGATCACCAGCGCCGGCAAGGGACCCGACAACCGTCTGACGGCGCCCAGCTGGGACGGGCGTGGGGATCTGTGGGTGGCCGACCGGGATCCGGACGCGCCGGCACTCAAACGCCTGCAGAACGACGCGGACGCCGCGGAGGAGGTCAAGATCGTTCCAGGGCTGGACGGAGCGCGCATCCAGGCGGTGAAGGTGTCCGCGGACGGTGCGCGGATCGCGCTGCTGCTGACCGAGGGCGGCAGTACGACCCTGAAGATCGGGCGCGTGGAACGGCACGGCGACAGCGACGATCCCGTGGTGACCGTCACCGAACTGCGGCCCGCCGCACCGCAGATGGAGGCCGTCACGGCGGTGTCGTGGGCGGGGCCGAGCAGGCTTGTCGTGGTCGGCAAGGAGGCCGGCGGCGTTCAGCAGGTGCGGTACATCCAGACGGACGGCTCGACCGTCCCCAAGGGGATCCTGCCGGGCCTCAACCAGGTGAAGTCGGTCGCCGCGTCGGACGACGAGAGCCAGCCGCTCGTGGCCTACTCGCAGGAGGACGGCATCGTGCGCCTGCCCGCCGGCGCCAACTGGCAGACGCTGGTCAAGGAAGGCACCGCGCCGGTCTACCCGGGCTAGAGGCGCGGTGGCGGACCGCCCGGCAGTGTTGTCCACAGGGCCTGCCGGGCTGTCCGCCGCCCTGCCACAGTGGTCCTCATGCGGGCGTGGTGGCGCGAAATCTCCGGTCTGGTGATCCCTGCTGTCTGCGGCGGCTGCGGCACGCCCCGCACGCAGCTGTGCGAGGGGTGCGAGCAGTCGCTGCACCGGCATGCGGCACGCAGGGCCAGACCGGTGCCGGAGCCCGCGGGGCTCCCTGTGGTGCACGCCGCGGCGGCCTACACCGACTCGGTCCGCGCCGTGATCCTGGCGCACAAGGAGCGGGGCGCGCTCGGGCTGGCCGGGCCGCTCGGGGCGGCACTGGCCGCCTCCGTGCGGGCGACCGTGGGACGCGCGAACGGTTCGGGCGGGCCCGTGCTGCTCGTGCCCGTGCCCTCCGCGCCGGGCGCCGTCCGGGCGCGTGGTCACGACGCGGCACGGCGTATCGCCCTTGCGGCTGCGGCCGAGCTGCGGCGTACGGGCCGGGCCGTGCGGGTGCTCCCGGTTCTGCGGCAGCGGCGCCGGATGGCCGACCAGGCGGGCCTCACGGCCCGCGAGAGGCTCGCGAACGTGGCGGGAGCCCTGGAGGTCCGGGCCGGAGGTGCGCGGCTCCTGGCGGGCGGCAGGGCGGTGATCGTGGACGATCTCATGACGACCGGGGCGACGCTCGTCGAGGCGGCGCGGGCACTGAGTGCCGTGAGTGGGTCGGATCCGGGTGCCGCGGTGCCGGCCCGGGCGGCGGTCGTCGCCGTTCCACCGATGTCCTTCGACATAAACCGGAACTGAATGAGAACCCGCGTCGTTGCTGCTAGTGACAGGACAAAAACCCCTGATCGGAGGTACCTCCGAGTAGCGGGTGCCGACACCCGTCCCAGAGAGCTATGTTCGGTGTGAGGAATGGCGACAAGCACACCTCACCGAATGGCTGCCGGTTTTCCCGGTCGGGAAAGCGCGGCGGCGACACTTCAAAAATTGGGTGAGTGGAGATCTTGCCGACTGGGGAGGAGGAGGTGAAAGTCGCCAAGTCCGAGGCTCCGGAGATCACCGGAGCCTGGTGCAAGAGGGAGATGCTCCGCAGCCGGTGAGCGGGCGGAGCGAATCCGGGAACGGAGTTCTGCGTGGACATCGTCGTCAAGGGCCGCAAGACCGAGGTGCCCGAGCGGTTCCGCAAGCACGTGGCCGAGAAGCTGAAGCTGGAGAAGATCCAGAAGCTCGACGGCAAGGTGATCAGCCTCGACGTCGAGGTGTCCAAGGAGCACAACCCGCGGCAGGCCGACCGTTCCGACCGCGTGGAGATCACACTCCGCTCGCGGGGCCCGGTGATCCGGGCCGAGGCCGCGGCCGCGGACCCGTACGCAGCGCTGGACCTCGCGACCGGCAAGCTGGAGGCTCGCCTTCGCAAGCAGCACGAGAAGCGCCACAACCGGCGTGGCGCCGGCCGCCTGTCCGCGGCCGAGGTGGTCGATGTCGTCCCCGGCGTCGCAGAGTTGAGCGCCACCAACGGCCGGCCCCTCGCCCAGGAGGCGACCGAGTCCGTTCCCACCACCAAGATCGGCTCGATCGAGGTGCAGGGTGAAGGACCGCTGGTGGTCCGCGAGAAGCTGCACACAGCAGCACCGATGACGCTCGACCAGGCGCTCTACGAAATGGAGCTGGTCGGGCACGACTTCTATCTCTTCGTCGACTCCGAGACGAAGCAGCCCAGTGTCGTCTACCGGCGACACGCCTACGACTACGGCGTCATTCACCTGGAGACGGACCCCTTGGCCGGCTCCGAGGCAGGCGGCGCCGGAGGTGCGCTCGGCGGCTGACGCCGAAATCCCGTAGCCCTGTCGACGAAGAATCCCGGTGCCCCTGGAGCGCCTCGTGCGCCCCCAGGGGCACCCTCGTGCGACAACAGGATCACCGCATTGTCGCCCGGGCATGAAAGCATGACGTCGTAAGCCAACCGGTGCGCCCCGCACTGACGTTGGCGGACCACACATGATCTTCGGGCCACGGCCTCAGGGGGAGGAACGATGGCGGACACTTTCGGTCCGGTGCACGGCAGTACGGGCCACCCCGGTGAAACGCACTCGGACGGTGAACGGCAGAGCGAGGAGGAGGGCGGCGGGGGCAAGGAGCCCATCCGGGTCCTGGTCGTCGACGACCACGCGCTGTTCCGGCGGGGACTGGAGATCGTCCTCGCACACGAGGAGGGCATCGAGGTCGTCGGTGAGGCGGGCGACGGGGCGGAGGCCGTGGACAAGGCGGCCGACCTGCTGCCGGACATCGTGCTGATGGATGTGCGGATGCCGAAGCGGGGTGGCATCGAGGCGTGCACCTCCATCAAGGAGGTGGCCCCCAGCGCGAAGATCATCATGCTGACGATCAGCGACGAGGAGGCCGACCTCTACGACGCGATCAAAGCGGGGGCGACCGGTTATCTCCTCAAGGAGATCTCCACGGACGAGGTCGCGACCGCCATCCGAGCGGTTGCGGACGGGCAGTCACAGATCAGCCCCTCCATGGCGTCGAAGCTGCTCACCGAGTTCAAGTCGATGATCCAGCGCACCGACGAGCGCAGGCTGGTGCCCGCGCCACGGCTCACCGACCGGGAGCTGGAGGTGCTCAAGCTCGTGGCGACGGGCATGAACAACCGGGACATCGCGAAGGAGTTGTTCATCTCGGAGAACACCGTCAAGAACCATGTGCGGAACATCCTGGAGAAGCTTCAGCTGCACTCCAGGATGGAGGCCGTGGTCTACGCGATGCGGGAGAAGATCCTCGAGATCCGGTAGCCGAGGCCCCCGGGGTCCGTCGGGTACAGGCGGGCCGACCGGTCCGCGATGTCAGTCCAGGGCCTTGACCAGGTCCGCCATGAACTCGGGGCGGTCGATCCGCTCGACGCGGACGGAGTCGCAGCCCACCCACTCCGCCGCCTCACGCAGGGCCTGCGCCATCGGAGCCACGGCCTTGGGAGTGTCCAGCGAGACCTGGCGGGCCACCAGCGTCCTGCCCTCGCGTGCCGGGTCGACACGGCCCAGCAGCTTCCCACCGGCGAGCAGCGGCATCGCGAAATAGCCGTGCACCCGCTTCTGCTTGGGGACATAGGCCTCCAGCCGGTGGGTGAAGCCGAAGATGCGCTCGGTCCGTGCGCGCTCCCAGATCAGCGAGTCGAACGGCGAGAGCAGGGTCGTGCGGTGCCGGCCGCGCGGCGGGGAGGCGAGCGCCGCCGGATCCGCCCAGGCGGGCTTGGCCCAGCCCTGGACCCGGACAGGCACCAGCCCCGAGTCCGCGACGACGGCGTCGAACTGCTCGCCCTTGAGGCGGTGGTAGTCCGCGATGTCCGCGCGCGTGCCGACGCCCAGCGACTCACCCGCCAGCCGCACGAGACGGCGCAGGCATTCGGTGTCGTCCAGGTCGTCGTGCAGCAGGTCGTCGGGGATCGCCCGCTCCGCGAGGTCGTACACCCGCTTCCAGCTGCGCCGCTCCGTGCACACGACCTCGCCGTACATCAGGGCGCGTTCGACGGCGACCTTGGAGGCGGACCAGTCCCACCACTCCCCGCCGTTGTTCGCGCCGCCAAGGCCGGTCGCGGTCAGCGGGCCCTCCGCACGCAGTTGCTTGATCACGGCGTCGTACGCGCCGTCCGGGAGGTCGTGGTACCACTGCGGGCGGGCGCGGTAGGCGCGCCGCCTGAAGGCGAAGTGGGGCCACTCCTCGACGGGCAGGATGCACGCAGCGTGCGACCAGTACTCGAAGCTGTGGCCACCCGTCCAGTAGGCGTCCTCGACCGCCTTGCGGCCGACGGCGCCGAGCCGCGCGTACGGGATCAGCTCGTGCGAGCGGGCCAGCACCGAGATCGTGTCCAGCTGCACGGCGCCGAGATGACGCAGGACTCCTCGCACCCCGCTCCGCCTGTCGGGAGCGCCCAGGAACCCCTGGGCGCGCAGGGCGATGCGGCGGGCCTCGTCGGCCGAGAGTTCGAGGGTGGGTGGCGGCGTCGTCATGTCCTGCACCATAGAGGGCGCCACTGACAGTCCCGCCCCCTGCCGAGACAGGGTCCCCCGACCAGGAATCACGGTGCTCCGCCCGGCAAGGCGGCGCCTCATGACGGCTTCGCCGCGGGCGGGAACCGGACTCAGTGGCGGGCAGGCAGATAGGCGTGGTTGCTCGCCAGCCCGAGGTCGGACGGAAGCAGTCCACCGACCCACACGTCGCGCAGGGTGTCCTTGTTGAGCAGTGCCGCGCGCAGCTCCCCCTCCATGCGGAAGCCGGCCTTCTGCGCGACCGCGCGCGAGGCCGCGTTGCCGACCTCGGCGCGCCATTCCAGACGGGTGGCGCCCAGTCTCATGAAGGCCCAGTGGGAGACGGCGGTGAGGCTCTCCGCCATGACACCCCGGCCCCGGTGTTCCCTGCCCGCCCAGAAACCGATCTCCCACGTGCCGGAGAAGGTGCGCATGGTCACGGCCACCGAGCCCATCAGCGGCCCGCCCTCGCGCGGCAGGACGGCGAAGGTGCACATGGTGCCGTTGTGCCAGCCGTCGGGGACCGTCTGTTCGGTGAACTCGGCGGCGTGTTGCCACTCGTAGGGGGAGGGAACCGTCGTCCACCGCTGGATGTCCGGATCCTGGCAGGCCTCGTGGACGGACTTCGTGTCCTCGGGGGTGAAGGTCCGCAGCAGCAGGCGTTCGGTGGTGAGGGTGATCGGCTCCATGCCGGGATTCTTGCCAGCGCGGCGCGCCGATGCGAGCACTTTCTGTGCTCGACCGGCACCTTCAGCGCTTCCCGCGCGTTCACCTGATGGCGGACACCAGGCCTCAGTGGCCATGGACCTCCCGACGCGGCCGGGTCCTCGCTTACGATGGCCGATGCGGTGGGGCCCACCTGCCGTGCCCGCGCCAGTGTCCACCACAGACCCAGTGCCAGGCCCGACCGGCAAGGAGACCAACCTCAGTGTCCGTCTTCAACAAGCTCATGCGTGCAGGCGAAGGCAAGATCCTGCGCAAACTGCACCGCATCGCGGACCAGGTCAACTCCATCGAAGAGGACTTCGTCAACCTCTCCGACGCCGAGTTGCGGGCGCTCACGGACGAGTACAAGCAGCGTTACGCGGACGGTGAGAGCCTGGACGACCTGCTTCCCGAGGCGTTCGCCACCGTGCGTGAGGCCGCCAAGCGGGTGCTCGGCCAGCGCCACTACGACGTCCAGCTCATGGGCGGCGCCGCCCTGCACCTCGGATATGTCGCAGAGATGAAGACCGGTGAGGGCAAGACCCTCGTCGGCACGCTCCCCACCTATCTGAACGCGCTGTCCGGCAAGGGCGTCCACCTGATCACGGTGAACGACTACCTCGCCGAGCGCGACTCCGAGATGATGGGCCGCGTCCACAAGTTCCTGGGCCTCGAAGTCGGCTGCATCCTCGCCAACATGTCGCCGGCCCAACGCCGTGAGCAGTACAACTGCGACATCACCTACGGCACGAACAACGAGTTCGGCTTCGACTATCTGCGCGACAACATGGCGTGGTCCAAGGACGAGCTCGTCCAGCGCGGCCACAACTTCGCCGTGGTGGACGAGGTCGACTCGATCCTCGTCGACGAGGCGCGTACGCCCTTGATCATCTCCGGCCCCGCCGACCAGGCCACCAAGTGGTACGGCGACTTCGCCAAGCTCGTGACGCGTCTCACCCGGGGCGAGGCGGGGAACCAGCTCAAGGGCATCGAGGAGACCGGCGACTACGAGGTCGACGAGAAGAAGCGCACCGTCGCGATCCACGAGTCCGGCGTCGCCAAGGTCGAGGACTGGCTCGGCATCGACAACCTCTACGAGTCGGTGAACACGCCCCTCGTCGGTTATCTGAACAACGCCATCAAGGCCAAGGAACTGTTCAAGAAGGACAAGGACTACGTCGTCATCGACGGCGAAGTCATGATCGTCGACGAGCACACCGGCCGTATCCTCGCCGGCCGCCGCTACAACGAGGGCATGCACCAGGCGATCGAGGCGAAGGAAGGGGTGGACATCAAGGACGAGAACCAGACGCTCGCCACGATCACCCTCCAGAACTTCTTCCGCCTCTACGACAAGCTGTCCGGTATGACCGGTACGGCGATGACCGAGGCCGCCGAGTTCCACCAGATCTACAAGCTCGGTGTCGTGCCGATCCCGACGAACAGGCCGATGGTCCGCAAGGACCAGTCCGACCTGATCTACCGCACCGAGGTCGCGAAGTTCGCGGCCGTCGTCGACGACATCGCGGAGAAGCACGAGAAGGGCCAGCCGATCCTCGTCGGCACCACCTCGGTCGAGAAGTCCGAGTACCTCTCGCAGCAGCTGAGCAAGCGCGGCATCCAGCACGAGGTCCTCAACGCCAAGCAGCACGACCGTGAGGCGACGATCGTCGCCCAGGCCGGCCGCAAGGGCGCCGTCACCGTCGCCACGAACATGGCCGGCCGTGGTACCGACATCAAGCTCGGCGGCAACCCGGACGACCTCGCGGAGGCCGAGCTGCGCCAGGCCGGTCTCGACCCCGTCGAGCACGTCGAGGAGTGGGCCGCGGCCCTGCCTGCCGCGCTGGAGCGCGCCGAGGCGGCCGTGAAGGCCGAGCACGACGAGGTGAAGGAGCTCGGCGGCCTGTACGTGCTGGGCACCGAGCGTCACGAGTCCCGCCGTATCGACAACCAGCTGCGCGGACGTTCCGGCCGTCAGGGCGACCCCGGCGAGTCCCGTTTCTACCTCTCGCTCGGCGACGACCTGATGCGCCTGTTCAAGGCGCAGATGGTCGAGCGCGTGATGTCGATGGCGAACGTGCCCGACGACGTCCCGATCGAGAACAAGATGGTGACGCGCGCGATCGCCTCCGCGCAGTCCCAGGTCGAGCAGCAGAACTTCGAGACCCGTAAGAACGTCCTGAAGTACGACGAGGTGCTCAACCGGCAGCGCGAAGTCATCTACGGCGAGCGCCGTCGCGTCCTGGAGGGCGAGGACCTGCACGAGCAGGTGCGTCACTTCATGGACGACACCATCGACGCCTACATCCAGGCGGAGACGGTCGAGGGCTTCGCCGAGGAGTGGGACCTGGACCGCCTGTGGGGCGCGTTCAAGCAGCTCTACCCGGTGAAGATCACCGTCGAGGAACTGGAGGAGGCAGCCGGCGACCGTGCCGGTATCACCGCCGAGTTCATCGCCGACTCGATCAAGGACGACATCCACCAGCAGTACGACGAGCGTGAGAAGCAGCTCGGCTCGGACATCATGCGTGAACTCGAGCGACGCGTGGTGCTGTCGGTCCTGGACCGCAAGTGGCGCGAGCACCTCTACGAGATGGACTACCTCCAGGAGGGCATCGGCCTGCGCGCGATGGCGCAGAAGGACCCCCTGGTCGAGTACCAGCGTGAGGGCTTCGACATGTTCACCGCCATGATGGAGGGCATCAAGGAGGAGTCCGTCGGCTACCTGTTCAACCTGGAGGTCCAGGTCGAGCAGCAGGTCGAGGAGGTCCCGGTCCAGGAGGCGGCGGCGAAGACCTCGCTGGCCAAGGAAGACGCGGTGCCGGCGGGCGCGGGTCGTCCCGAGATCCGCGCTAAGGGGCTCGAGACGCCGCAGCGTCCCGACCGCCTGCACTTCTCCGCTCCGACGGTGGACGGCGAGGGCGGCGTGATCGAGGGCGACTTCGAGAACGGCGACGGCCAGTCGCGGTCGGAGTCGGACGGAATGACGCGGGCGGAGCGCCGCAAGGCGCAGAAGACGGCGGGACGTCGTCGAAAGAAGTGACGGAGTAGCAGCATCCGACGGCCGGGGCCGGACACCGAGGGGTGTCCGGCCCCGGCCGCGTCTCCCCCCGACGGTCTGGCCCGCCCGCTCGGGCGACCGGGCTGGCCCGAACCGGCCCGGCCGCGGCCAGGCCCTGGCTTCTCGGCGGCGACCGGGTCGGCTGGGTCCTGGCTCCTCGCCCCCCCGGACGGCCCTCCAGGCGGCACGGGGGCGTTCCGAGCGGCTCGGCCGGGCCCAAGCCCGGCCGAGCCGCTCGGGGCCTCCAGGCGGGCACCCAGGCATCCGTACATCGGGGCAGCGCATGTCCGGCTCCGCCCCAGCAGCATCAGACCCCCGGACGACCGGACGCCGCGGCGTCGGGCCCACCGCCTCCCCGGGCCGCCTGTTTCAGCGGTTCGCCGCGACCTCGATCGCCGCGCAGCGCCAGCGCAGGTCCCGGCCCTGCTCCAGCCGGAAAGCCATCGCGCTGACCCGGTCGCCCGAGCCGATGCGGGCGAAGGCTTCGATCACGCCCGGCCCCGGGTGGAACTTGCCGCAGTGGCGGACGACCGGCGTGGCCCGGTCCGCCGGAAGCAACGGCGTCCCCGGCGCGAGCCGCACCAACTGTTCATAGGCCTCGCCGATCGTGTGCCCGAGCATCCAGTGCACCGGTCGCCGGCCGCTCAGGACCGCGAGCAGGCGGTCGGCGAACCAGTAGTGCGGTTTGTGCAGCCTGCCGCGTGCCCGGGTCAGCGCAGCCGCCGCGTGGGCGGCGGGCCTGCGCTGGTCGTGGCGGCCTGCGGGCCTGGTCCTGTCCATACGGATCGCCCCCGATGTGCTGGTCCCGGGATGGGTACCGGGAAGTAGCTTCGACGGGGAACTTCTATGGCGTGAGCACCTTTGCCGCAAAGCGGCGAAACCGCCCAGGGCGGCGGTCGTGAAGTTCACCTATCAGTGTGACGAGGCGCTGTACGGGCGGGCCGCACGGGCCCTCGACGGTGTACCGGGTGGACGGCGGGAGGGCGAGCGGGCGCACCCCGAAGGGGGACGCCGCACGTATCCTGAGGGCGATCACCGACTACGAAAGCGGCCTGTCATGCGCGTGTACGTCCCCCTGACCCTCCCCGGTCTCGCAGCGGCGCACAAGGCGGGCGAACTGGGCCCCGGTCCGCTGACCGCCTACGCCGTCACGCCCGGACTGCGCGAGTGGTACGTCTCCGACGACATCGAGGAACTGGAGTACGCGGCGCTGAGCCGCGCCGCCGCCGCGTCCCTGCGTCTCATCGCCGGCGACCCCGACGCGGCCCGGCGCCGCGCGGTCGTGGCCGTCGACGTGCCCGACCAGGACGCCGTCGCCGATCCCGACCGGGTCCTCGACGCCGGTGCGCTCGGCGAGGTTCGGGTCGCCAGGACCGTGCCGATGTCCAAGGCGGCGGCCGTCCATGTGGACGCCGACGATGCCGTGGACGACGTCACGGCCGCTGTCGCGGCGCTCGGCGCGGCCGACCACGGTGACGACGACGCGCAGTTCACCGTCGACGGCGCGGAGGACCACGAACTGCTCTGGTTCGGCGTGCAGGAGATCCCGAACATCGTCGGCTGACCTGCCGCCCGCGCCGGCCGTCGTACCGGTGACCGCCGTGCGCGCATGCCGGTGACCGGCCGCGCGCCGGCTGTCGTACCCGGTGCCGCCGTACACGTTGCCGTACGCGGTGAGCCACCGCCCCGATGCCGTACCGCCGGTCTTTCGTACCCGGCCTGTACCGTTTCCGCCATGGGCAAGCAGGGGACGCAGGCGCATCTGGTCTGGGACTGGAACGGCACACTGCTCGACGACATCGGCGCGGTCATCGCGGCGACGAACGCCGCCTTCGCGGAGCTGGGGCTCGAGCAGATCACGCTCGAGCGGTACCGGGAGCTGTACTGCGTGCCCGTCCCCCGTTTCTACGAGCGGCTCATGGGACGGCTGCCGACGAACGACGAATGGCTCGTGATGGACGCGGCCTTCCACAAGCACTACTGGACCCGGGCCGAGACGTGCGGGCTCGCCGAGGGTGCCGCGGAGCTGCTCGTCCGCCGTCAGAGTGCCGGTCTGACCCAGTCGCTGCTGTCCCTCGCCCCGCACGAACACCTGGTGCCGATCGTGCGCCGGCACGGCATCGAGGAGCGCTTCGTCCGGGTCGACGGCCGGATCGGCGCGTCGACCGCGGGCAAGGCCGAGCACATGGTGCGGCACCTGGCGCAGCTCGCCGGTGTGCGGGCCGAGCACGTCGTCGTCATCGGTGACGCGGCGGACGACGCCGTCGCCGCCGCCCACGTCGGCGCGAAGGCCGTGCTGTACACAGGCGGATCGCACAGCCGCGCCAGTCTGGAAAGCGTCGGAGTGCCGGTGGTCGACTCGCTCCAGGAGGCGGTCGAGGTGGCGGAGGAGCTCGTGGCCGGCTGACCGGCCACGCGCGTCACGTCACCGGCGCCGTCGCCCGCAGCACCTTGAGGAACTCCCGCATCCAAACCGGATGGTCCGGCCAGGCGCGCGAGGAGACCAGCGAACCGTCCACGACCGCCGCCGAGTCCTGGAACGACGCCCCGGCGGCCTGCATGTCCAGCTCGAGCGCCGGGTACGAGGTGACCCGGCGTCCCTCCAGCCCCCCGGTGGCCGCGGTCAGCAGCGGGCCGTGGCAGATCTGGGCCACCGGCTTGTCGGAGTCGAAGAACGCCTTGAGGATCTTGCGGAGCTCCGGGTCGTTGCGCAGATACTCGGGCGCGCGGCCGCCGGGAATCACGATGGCGGCGTACGCCCCGGGCTCGACCTCGGAGAAGGCCAGGTCCGCCTGCCAGGTGTAGCCCGGCTTCTCGGTGTACGTGTCGAAGCCCGGCTCGAAGTCGTGCACGACGAACTGCAGCTTCTTGCGGGCGGGGGCCGCGACGTGTACCTCGTACCCCTCTTCCAGTAGCCGCTGGTACGGGTAGAGGACTTCCAGGGACTCTGCGGCGTCCCCGGTGACGATGAGGATCTTGGTGGTCATGGCTGCTCCCGGTTGATTGGTTGCCAAGAGGGCCTGTGTCGCTGTCCAGAGTGTCAAACTTCGGACCCCGCTTTTGTACACATACGGCTCATGACGGGGCGGGGGTGCGGGGAGATAGCCTGGGGGCGTGATCAGCGCGATATGCCGTGGGGGCAGCGAAGCCCCCGGCCTGCGCCCGGACCGCCACCGCGTCCGGGCGATCGCTGACCCTTCCCGTCCGGACTGCCGCAGCCAGGCAGGATTGGCCGATAACGGCTCGGACGACTCTCATCGCGGCATACCGTCGACTGCGACCGGACACCCCGGGACGCGGCGATTCGTCGCATCTTTCACCTACGTCACGCAACGGCGCGCGACAGGAGCCAGAGGACATGCAGACCAAGCTGGACGAAGCCAAGGCCGAGCTGCTCGCACGGGCCGCCCGGGTAGCTGAGAACAGCCCGGCCGGGGGGCACCTTCCGACTGGGACAGAGCAAGGGAAGCGCCCTGACCGGGACACCCTGCTCACGTACCTCCAGCGCTACTACCTGCACACAGCTCCGGAGGACCTCACCGACCGCGACCCGGTCGACGTCTTCGGTGCGGCACTTTCCCACTACCGGCTCGCGGAGAACCGCCCCCAGGGCACCGCGAACGTCCGCGTCCACACGCCGACCGTGGAGGAGAACGGCTGGACCTGCAGCCACTCCGTCGTGGAAGTCGTCACCGACGACATGCCCTTCCTCGTCGACTCCGTCACCAACGAGCTCTCCCGCCAGGGCCGCGGCATCCATGTCGTGATCCACCCGCAGGTCGTCGTCCGCCGTGATGTGACCGGCAGGCTCATCGAGGTCCTGTCCTCGGACACGCACGCCAAGGACCTCCCGCACGACGCCCTCGTCGAGTCCTGGATCCACGTCGAGATCGACCGCGAGACCGACCGCGCCGACCTGAAGCAGATCACCGCCGATCTGCTGCGCGTCCTGTCCGACGTCCGGGAGGCCGTCGAGGACTGGGAGAAGATGCGCGACGCCGCGCTGCGCATCGCCGAGCGGCTGCCCGAAGAGCCCAAGGCCGACGACCTGCCCGAGCAGGAGGTCGAGGAGGCCCGTGAGCTGCTGCGCTGGCTCGCCGCCGACCACTTCACCTTCCTCGGCTACCGGGAGTACGAGCTCACCGACGCCGACGCGCTGGCCGCCGTCCCCGGCACCGGACTAGGGATCCTGCGCTCCGACCCGCCGCACCACGAGGACGAGGCCCACCCGGTCAGTCCGTCCTTCAGCCGGCTGCCTGCCGACGCCCGCGCCAAAGCCCGTGAGCACAAGTTGCTCGTGCTGACGAAGGCCAACAGCCGCGCCACCGTGCACCGCCCCAGCTACCTGGACTACATCGGCGTCAAGAAGTTCGACGCCGAAGGCAACGTCGTCGGGGAGCGCCGCTTCCTCGGCCTGTTCTCCTCCGCCGCGTACACCGAGTCGGTGCGCCGCGTGCCCGTCGTCCGCCGCAAGGTCGCGGAGGTCCTGGAGGGGGCGGGCTTCTCGCCCAACAGCCACGACGGCCGCGACCTGCTGCAGATCCTCGAGACGTACCCGCGTGACGAGCTCTTCCAGACGCCCGCCGACCAGTTGCGGGCGATCGTCACCAGCGTCCTCTACCTCCAGGAGCGCCGCAGGCTGCGGCTGTACCTGCGGCAGGACGAGTACGGGCGCTACTACTCCGCGCTGGTCTACCTGCCACGTGACCGCTACACCACCGGCGTGCGGCTGCGCCTGATCGACATCCTCAAGGAGGAACTCGGCGGCACCAGCGTCGACTTCACCGCGTGGAACACCGAGTCGATCCTCTCCCGTATCCACTTCGTGGTGCGGGTCCCCATCGGCACCGAGCTGCCGCACCTCACCGATGCCGACACCGAGCGCATCGAGGCGCGTCTGGTCGAGGCGGCGCGCTCCTGGGCCGACGGCTTCGGCGAGGCGCTGAACGCCGAGTTCGGCGAGGAACGCGCCGCCGAGCTGCTGCGCCGCTACGCCGGCGCCTTCCAGGAGGGCTACAAGGCCGACCACTCGCCGCGCTCCGCCGTGGCCGACCTGGTCCGCATGGAGGAGCTCGCCGAGTCCGGCAAGGACTTCGCACTGTCCCTGTACGAGCCGGTAGGGGCGGGCCCCGGCGAGCGGCGCTTCAAGATCTACCGAACCGGTGAGCAGGTCTCCCTGTCCGCGGTACTGCCGGTGCTGCAGCGCCTCGGCTGCGAGGTCGTCGACGAGCGCCCCTACGAGCTGCGGTGCGCCGACCGGACCCACGCCTGGATCTACGACTTCGGGCTGCGCATGCCGAAGACCGGCGCGAACGGCGACTACCTCGCCGACGACGCCCGCGAGCGCTTCCAGGACGCTTTCGCCGCCGTGTGGACGGGCGAGGCGGAGAACGACGGCTTCAACTCGCTGGTGCTCGGCGCGGGGCTCAACTGGCGCGAGGCGATGGTGCTGCGCGCGTACGCGAAGTACCTGCGCCAGGCCGGTTCGACCTTCAGCCAGGACTACATGGAGGACACCCTCCGCAACAACGTCCACACCACCCGGCTGCTGGTCTCGCTGTTCGAGGCGCGGATGTCACCGGACCGCCAGCGGGCCGGCACCGAGCTGATCGACGGACTGCTCGAGGAACTCGACGGCGCGCTCGACCAGGTCGCCAGCCTCGACGAGGACCGCATCCTGCGTGCCTTCCTCACCGTCATCAAGGCCACCCTGCGCACCAACTTCTTCCAGGAGGCGGCAGGCGGCGCCCCTCACGGCTATGTGTCGATGAAGTTCGACCCGCAGGCCATCCCGGACCTGCCGGCTCCGCGCCCCGCGTTCGAGATCTGGGTGTACTCGCCGCGGGTCGAGGGCGTCCACCTGCGCTTCGGCAAGGTCGCCCGAGGCGGTCTGCGCTGGTCCGACCGGCGTGAGGACTTCCGTACGGAGATCCTCGGCCTGGTCAAGGCGCAGATGGTCAAGAACACCGTGATCGTGCCGGTCGGCGCCAAGGGCGGCTTCGTCGCAAAGCAGCTGCCGGACCCGTCCGTGAACCGTGACGCCTGGCTCGCCGAGGGCATCGCCTGCTATCGGATCTTCATCTCGGCGCTGCTCGACATCACCGACAACCTGGTCGCGGGCGAGGTCGTCCCGCCGGCCCAGGTGGTCCGGCACGACGAGGACGACACGTACCTCGTGGTGGCCGCCGACAAGGGCACCGCGTCGTTCTCCGACATCGCCAACGAGGTCGCGGTCGCGTACAACTTCTGGCTCGGTGACGCCTTCGCGTCGGGCGGCTCCGCCGGATACGACCACAAGGGCATGGGCATCACCGCCCGCGGCGCCTGGGAGTCGGTCAAGCGGCACTTCCGCGAGCTCGGCCACGACACCCAGACCGAGGACTTCACGGTCGTCGGCGTCGGCGACATGTCCGGCGATGTGTTCGGCAACGGCATGCTGCTCAGCGAGCACATCCGGCTCGTCGCGGCGTTCGACCACCGCCACATCTTCATCGACCCGAACCCGGACGCGGCCCTCTCGTACGCGGAGCGCCGTCGGCTCTTCGAACTGCCCCGTTCCTCCTGGGCCGACTACAACAAGGAACTGCTGTCCCAGGGCGGCGGCGTCCACCCGCGCACGGCCAAGTCGATCCCGGTCAACGCGGCGATGCGCGAGGCCCTCGGCATCGGTCCCGGCATCGCGAAGCTGACGCCGGCGGAGTTGATGAAGGCCATCCTCAAGGCTCCGGTCGACCTGCTGTGGAACGGCGGTATCGGCACCTACGTCAAGGCTTCCACCGAGTCGAACACCGACGTCGGCGACAAGGCCAACGACTCGATCCGCGTCAACGGCGAGGATCTGCGGGTCCGGGTCGTCGGCGAGGGCGGCAACCTGGGGCTGACCCAGCTCGGCCGGATCGAGTTCGACCGCAACGGCGGAAAGATCAACACCGACGCCATCGACAACAGCGCCGGCGTCGACACCTCCGACCACGAGGTCAACATCAAGATCCTGCTCAACGGCCTGGTCGCGGACGGCGACATGACCGTCAAGCAGCGCAACCAGCTGCTGGCGCAGATGACCGACGAGGTCGGCGCGCTGGTGCTGCGCAACAACTACGCGCAGAACACCGCGCTCGCCAACGCGGTCACCCAGTCACCGTCCCTGCTCCACGCCCACCAGCGGTTCATGCGCCGCCTCGGCCGTGACGGACGCCTGGACCGGGCACTGGAGTTCCTGCCCAACGACCGCCAGATCCGTGAACTGCTGGCCGCGGGCAAGGGACTGAGTCAGCCCGAACTGGCCGTCCTCCTCGCCTACACGAAGATCACGGTGGCGGACGAGCTGATCGGGACGGACCTGCCGGACGACCCGTACCTGCGGCGGCTGCTGCACGCCTACTTCCCCAAGCCGCTGCGGGAGCAGTTCGGCGAGGCGATCGACGCGCACGCGCTGCGCCGCGAGATCGTGACGACGGTGCTCGTCAACGACACGGTCAACACCGGTGGTTCGACCTTCCTGCACCGGCTGCGCGAGGAGACCGGCGCGTCGATCGAGGAGATCGTGCGGGCGCAGACCGCGGCCCGGGAGATCTTCGGGCTCGGCGCGGTGTGGGACGCGGTCGAGGCGCTCGACAACCAGGTTGCGGCGGACGTCCAGACCCGGATCCGGCTGCACTCGCGCCGCCTCGTCGAGCGCGGCACGCGGTGGCTGCTGGGCAACCGGCCGCAGCCGCTGGAGCTGGCCGGGACGATCGAGTTCTTCGCCGAGCGCGTCGAACAGGTGTGGACAGAGCTGCCGAAGATGCTGCGGGGCGCGGACCTGGACTGGTACCAGGGCATCCTCGACGAGCTCACCGGGGAGGGCGTTCCCGAGTTCCTCGCGCTGCGGGTGGCCGGCTTCTCGTCCGCCTTCCCGACGCTCGACATCGTGGCGATCTCGGATCGCACCGGTCAGGACCCGCTGGGGGTCGCCGAGGTGTACTACGACCTCGCCGACCGGCTCGCCATCACCCAGCTGATGGACCGGATCATCGAACTGCCGCGGGCCGACCGCTGGCAGTCCATGGCTCGTGCCTCCATCCGTGAGGACCTGTACGCGGCACACGCCGCGCTCACCGCCGTCGTGCTGTCGGTGGGCAACGGGACCTCGACCCCGGAGGAGCGCTTCAAGGCCTGGGAGCAGAAGAACGCGGCGATCCTCGGACGGGCGCGGACGACGCTGGAGGAGATCCAGAGCTCGGACACGTTCGACCTGGCCAACCTGTCGGTGGCGATGAGGACGATGCGGCAGCTGCTGCGCACCCACAGCTGACGGCCCTTCGCACGGACCCGGTCGCGCCTTCGGGGGCGGCCGGGTCCGTTGCGTGGTCAGCCGTCGCCGCGCAGGCGGTTCAGCCAGCCGGCCCGCGGGTCGCGGGCGTCGGGCGAGACCTTGGCCGAGGCCCGCGCGACGGCCGTGACCGCCGATGCGACGGGCTTCGGTAGCCAGCCGGCCGCGGCGAAATCCGGGCCCGTACCGCACAGTTCCGCCATCTCCGCCGCCGTCGGGCGGTCCTGCGGGCGGGCCGCCAGCGCGGCGGTCAGAAGCGGGCGGAGGGCGGCCGGATGGGCGGAGAGGTCCGGCGGGTCGCGGTCGGTGCCGGCGATGCGGGTCGCGACGACCAGGCCGCCGCCCTCGCCGTACGGGTGGCGGCCGGTGGCCGCCTCCGCGGCGACGAGACCCAGCGTGAACACGTCGGAGGCGGGCGTGACCTGCCGGCCCAGCGCGTGTTCCGGGGACATGTACTTCGGCGTGCCGACCATCCGCCCGACGGTGGTCAGTACGGACGTGCCGTCCGTGGCGCGTGCGATGCCGAAGTCGAGCAGCCATGGCCCTTCCGCGGACAGCAGCAGGTTCCCCGGCTTCACGTCGCGGTGGACAAGGCCCGCGGTGTGCACGGCGTCCAGCGCGCGCGCCGCGCCGGCCGTCAGCCGCAGGACGCACTCGGGCGGCAGCGGCCCGTGGCCGGCGAGGGCGTCGCCAAGGGGCAGGCCGGGGACGTAACGGGTGGCGAGCCACGGCAGGTCCGCCTCCGCGTCGTGGTCGACGACCTCGACCAGATGCGGGCCGCTGACCCGCCGCGCTGCCTCCACCTCGCGGGCGAAGCGTCTGCGGAACTTCTCGCTCCGGGCGTGCTCGCGGCGGATGAGCTTGAGAGCGACAGGAAGCGAGGCGCCGTCGCTGCTGCGGGTCAGGAAGACGGTTCCCATGCCGCCCTCCCCGATCCGTGCCCGGAGCCGGTAGCCGGCGATCTCGCGCGGGTCGTCGTCCCGCAGCGGCTGAGGCCCTCGACCGCCCATCCCAACCGCCCCTCGGCTGTCCGGCACCGGCAGTGGAGCCTACCGCGCGGGCTGCTTCGCGGTCCCGGTCCCGGGGCCGCTCTTGTTCCCCGCTGCGGTGAACTCCTCGTATGCCGCGACGACTTCCTTGGCCGGGCCGTCCATGCGCAGGATCCCCGCTTCCAGCCAGAGTGCGCGGTCGCAGGTCTCGGTGATGGTCGCGTTGCTGTGGCTGACCAGGAAGACCGTGCCGGCCTCCCGCCGCAGCTCCTCGATGCGCTGCCGACTACGGCGGCGGAAGCGGGCGTCGCCCGTGGACAGCGCCTCGTCGATGAGAAGCACGTCGTGGCTCTTGGCGGCGGCGATGGAGAAGCGCAGCCTGGCCCCCATGCCGGAGGAGTACGTCCGCATCGGCAGCGAGACGAAGTCGCCCTTCTCGTTGATGCCGGAGAAGTCGACGATGTCGTCGTAGCGGTCGCGGATCCGGTCGCGCGTCATACCCATCGCGAGGCCGCCGAGGATGATGTTGCGCTCACCTGTCAGATCGGACATCAGCGCGGCGTTGACGCCGAGGAGGGACGGCTGCCCGGCCGTGTGGACCTTGCCCTTCGCGGTCGGCAGGAGGCCGGCGACGGCCTTGAGCAGGGTGGACTTGCCCGAACCGTTGGAGCCGATCAGGCCGATCGCCTCACCCCGGTACGCGGCGAAGCTGACGCCCTTGACGGCGTGCACCTCGCGTATGCCGGGGTGCGCCCGGCGGGAGACGATCCGGCTGAGGGCGGAAGTGGCGCTGCCCCGGCCGGTGCGGGGGCCGTTGACCTTGTAGGTGATGTGGACGCCGTCGACGACGACGGTAGGGGTGGGTTCTCCGGTCGGACGGGTCGGGTTCTCAGCCACGGCCGTACTGCTCCTCAGCCTTCCAGAAGTACAGGAATCCGCCGGCTCCGCAGAGCACGGCCCACGCCGTGGCAGCGGCCCACACGTGCGGCGGCAGCCGGTCCGCGGTGAACGAATCGATGAACGCGAAGCGCACCAGGTCGATGTAGAGCGCCGCCGGGTTGTACTGGAGCGCGAGAGCCACCAGGTGCGGCAGGTCCCGGTCGCCGACCACCTTGTCGACGGACCACATCACGCCCGACGCGTACATCCAGGTGCGCAGCAGGAACGGCACCAGCTGGGCGACGTCGGGGGTGCGGGCGGCGACGCGTGCCATGGCCATGGACAGGCCGGTAGTGAAGACCGCCTGGAGCAGCAGCGCGGGGACCGCGAGCAGCCAGGAAGCCGTCGGGAGCTGACCGAGGCCGACGAGGATCACGATCAGCGCGCCGAGCGAGAAGAGCAGTTGCTGGAGCTGTTGCAGGGCGAGCGCGACGGGCAGTGCTGCGCGCGGGAAGTGGAGGGCTCTGACGAGGCCGATGTTTCCGGAGATCGCGCGGGTGCCGGCCGTGACCGTGTTGGCGGTGAAGGTCCAGATGAACACCCCCGTGACCAGGAACGGCACGAAGTCGGGGACATGGTGGGCGGTGCCGAGCAGCACGCCGAAGATCAGGTAGTAGACGGCGGCGTTGAGCAGGGGGGTCATCAGCTGCCAGAGCTGCCCGAGGCGGGCCTGGCTGTACTGGGCGGTGAGTTTGGCGGTCGCGAACGCGGTGATGAAGTGTCGCCGCGACCAGAGCTGCCGGACGTAGGCGGGGAGGGTGGGCCGGGCGCCGCTGACGGTCAGCCCGTGGCGTGCGGCGAGCGCCGCGAGGTCGGTGGGCGGGGCGGGAGCGGCCGGGTCGGCGGAAGGGGCTTCTACCGGGCCCGCCGGGGGCGCGGTGGGGCTGGCGATGGTCACGCGGGCTCGCTTTCGATGCGCGTGCAATGGCGGGGCGCGGTCCGCAACCTCGATCAGAACGATGGAACGGGACCGTATCGTCGCTACGGGCACAGTAGGACGACATTACGTCGGGACGCAACCGTTTCGTCGTCGCCGCGTATGCTCCTGGGCATGACGACCGACCCCAGAAGCCCGCGACGCGCCCCGGCAGGAGCCGCTGTGCTCCGGGAGGACGTGACCGACGCCATCCGGGCCGCCGTCTTCGACGAACTGGCGGCCGTGGGCTTCGCCCGGATGTCGATCGAGGGCATCGCCCGGCGGGCGGGCGTCGGGAAGACGGCCGTCTACCGGCGCTGGAAGTCCAAGCTGTCCCTGGTGCTGGACCTTGTCTCGGCCTTCGCCGCGCAGGGACTGCCGGCGCCGGCGACGGGATCCCTGTACGGGGACGTACGCGCCCTGCTCGAGGTCGCCGCGCACGCGCTGCGCCACCCCGTGGCTTCGCAGGTCATCCCGGACCTGCTGGTGGAGGCCGCACGCAACTCCGAGATCGCCGACGCGATCAAGGCGGCGCTGCTGGACGGCCAGCGGGGCGTGGCCGCGCTGATCGTCCGGGACGCGGTGGCGCGCGGCGAACTGCCGGAATCGGCGGACCCGGACCGCGCGCTCGATGTGATCGTCGGACCGCTGTACTGGCGGCTGGTGGTGGTGCGGGGCGAACTGCCGGACGGCTACCTCGACGAGGTGGCACGGGGAGCAGTGGCCGCGCTCCGGGCCTGAGCGGCCGCGGCCCCGGGCCGACGACGATGCGGCGGCAGCGCGCCGGCCGCGGGGTCGGCGACGCCGGCGCGGTGGTCGCCGTCACCGACTTGAAGCACGAGGCGATCGCGACCCCGCCGTACGGGTGATTCGCGTGCCGGGATTGCGCCCAAGATCGCAGCGCAGTGAACTTACCGGCATTTAAGTGTGGTTATCGGTGCGAGAGGTTGACGTTCCGCATTGCTACGTTCGGCGGTCATGGACCTGCGAATGCGGACGGCGACTACGACGCTCGATGTACGAAGAGCAAGGATCCTCGTCATCGGCGTCTCCGCACTCGCCCTCTTTGCCAAGACGGTTCTCGCGGCCCTTAAGCGCGGACCGGCGGACGTCGGCATCTTCGACGCCTTCGCCACCGCGATCGCCCAGGTGGGACCGGTCCGCGTCTACGAGCACCCGATGCCGCGCCTGCCCGTCTACAACCATCCGCCGCTCACGGGACGGATGCTCGCCGCATTCCATGAACTGGAGGAGATCGGAATTCCTTTCGGCAGTCTGATCCGTGCGCCGGCCTGCCTCGCCGATTTCGTCTCGGCCCTTCTCGTGTTCGAGATCCTGCGCCGCCACCGCACACTCGCGACGGCCACGGCGTGTGCGATCGGATGTGCTCTGAGCCCCGTCCTCTTCGCCACCTCCGGATATCACGGGAACACCGACTCCGTCGCCATCTCGCTCATGCTCCTGGCGGCCTTCCTGCTCGTCGACCGCCGTGCCCCGCTGGCCGCCGGCGTCGCCGCGGCGCTGGCGGTGAGCGTCAAGCTCGTACCGGTTGTCGCCGTCCCCGCTCTGATCGTGGCGGCGGCGCGGGCCGGGCGTCCGGCCGCCGTGCGGTTCTGCGCGGGCCTCGCGGCCGTGATGCTGCTCCTGTGGGGGCCGGTGCTGGCGGCCGTGCCCGTCCCGCTACGGGAGAAGGTCCTCGAATACGAGGGCGGCCGGGCCAGGCTGTGGGGCTTCGTACGCTTCGCCGAACTGGCGGGCGCGTCCGACTCGTTCGTCGAGGCACTGCACAGCGACTTCCATCTCCTGTTCGTGCTGCTGTGCATGGCCGCGGGTGCCTGGCTCGCGTGGGTGCGTCCCACCGGCGCCGCGTACGCCGTCGCGCTCTCCCTCACGCTCCTGCTCCTGCTCAGCACCGGATCTGCCGTGCAGTACCTCGCTTGGCCCGTCGTCGGCCTCTGCCTCTTCGGACTGTGGGAGGGCCTCGGCTACGGGCTCGTCGTCGGCGCCGCCACCGTCATCGTCTACGCGGGCGTGAGCGCCGTCCGCTGGAACGACTGGGCCCTGCACCTGGCGGAGGTGGGCTGGATGCTGCTGGCCGCCGGGATCGTGAGCGGTGTGCGCCGGGCACTGAAAGAGTCGCCCGCGCCCGTCCCGGGAGAGCACGTACCCCTCGTCGCCCAGCGCACCGACCGGTCCGCCACCGCCGCCCCACCCGTCGACAGACCGCACCGATGACCCGCGCCAACGGAGAGTAGAGAAGCCCCAGTGAAGGAAATCCCCAGCCCGCGGATCGGCATCCTCGTCGTCGCCTACAACGCGGAATCCACGCTGGAGAAGACGCTCGACCGCATCCCCAAGGACTTCCGGTCCCGCGTCGCCGAGATCCTGATCCTCGACGACGCGAGCAGCGACGGGACGTTCACCGCGGGCTGCCGCTGGTCGCAGCTGGACGGCATGCCGCCGACCGTCGTCATGCGGCACACCAAGAACCTCGGTTACGGCGGCAACCAGAAGGCCGGCTACGCTCTCGCCGCCGAACGGGGCCTTGACATCGTGGTGCTTCTGCACGGCGACGGCCAGTACGCCCCCGAGCTGCTGCCCGAGATGGTCGCGCCCATCGAACGCGGCGAGTGCGAGGCGGTGTTCGGCTCCCGGATGATGCGCTCGGGCAGTGCGCTGAAGGGCGGCATGCCGTTCTACAAATGGCTCGGCAACCGCGTCCTCACCCGCTTCGAGAACGGTCTGCTCGGCTCACGGCTCACCGAGTTCCACTCCGGCTACCGCGCCTACAGCGTCGCGGCGCTGCGCAGGCTGCCGATCGACCGGAACACCGACGCCTTCGACTTCGACACCCAGATCATCGTCCAGCTGCTCGACGCCGGGATGCGTATCAAGGAGATCCCCGTTCCCACCTATTACGGCGACGAGATCTGCTACGTCAACGGCCTGCGTTACGCGAAGGACGTCGTCAAGGACGTCCTCGAATACCGGCTCGCCCTCAAGGGCTTCGGCACCTGTCCCTGGATCCCCAAGCCCGTCGACTACGCCTTCAAGGAGGGCGACGGCTCCTCGCACTCCGCCATCCTCGAGATCATGCGAGGGCTGCCGCCGGGACGGGTCCTCGACGTCGGCTGCTCCGGCGGCCTGTTCGCCGAGCGTCTCGAAGACCTTGGCCACACCGTGACCGGCCTGGACTTCGTCGAGGTGCCCGGTGTGCGGGACCGCTGCTCCGAATTCCTCCTCGCCGACCTGGAGGAGGGCCTGCCGCCGCAGGTCGGCGCCGACTACGACTACGTCGTCGCCGGGGACGTCATCGAGCACCTGTCCCGGCCGGAGCACGTGCTGCGGGAGTTGCGGGAGGTACTGCGGCCCGGTGGTCGGATGCTCCTGTCCGTGCCCAACTTCAGCCATTGGTACTCACGGCTGAGGGTCGCTTTCGGCGTCTTCGGCTACGACCGGCGGGGCATCCTCGACGAGACCCATCTGCGCTTCTTCACCCGCAGCAGTCTGCGCCGCACAGTGCGGGCCGCCGGCTTCGACCAGCTACAGGTCACGTCCACCGGCGCTCCGTTCTGGTCCGTGCTCGGCGGCGGCCCCGTCGCCGGCGCCCTCGGCGGCATCTCCCGGCTGCTGACCCGTGTGCGGCCGACACTCTTCGGCTACCAGTACGTCGCCGTGCTCACCCCGCACGCCGCACAGACGATCGTCGCCGGGGAGCACGTCGATGTCCAGGACATCCTCAACCGCCAGTACGTCCCGGCCGAACTCGCCGACCGGGTGGGCGCCGGCACCTGACGCCGGGCTCCGACCGTCGCCCGGGCGGAGGAGCGTGAACCTGCCCGGCGTGTTGCTGCTGCACTTCGCGGTCTGTTCGTCGGCGGCCGGGCAGATCATGCTGAAACACGGCATGCGCTCGGCGGCCGCCCTGGCGGAACCCGGCGGGGGTTCGCTGATGACGAGGGCGCGACCACGCTGTGGGGCGTCCGGCATCGTCGTCTTCGGAGTCTCCGCCGTGGCCTGGATGGCGACGCTCGCCGAGGTGCCGCTGTTGCCGTGCGCCTGGAGGGACCCCGTTGCGCGGCGGCGGGCCGGTCACGGGTGACCGGCCCGCCGCCCGCGACGGACGGTGTGCCGTCGCAGGTGTCCGTCAGCCGGTCACTTGACGGCACCCGCCATCACACCGGACACGAACTGGCGCTGGAAGGCGAAGAACACCGCCAGCGGAATGATCATCGACAGGAACGCGCCGGGCGCGAGCACGTCGATGTTGTTGCCGAACTGCCGTACCTGGCGCTGGAGGGCGACGGTGATCGGGGCACTCTCCGAGTCGGCGAAGATCAGCGCGACCAGCATGTCGTTCCACACCCACAGGAACTGGAAGATCCCGAGCGAGGCGATCGCCGGGGCGCCCAGCGGCATCACGACGCGCGTGAACAGACGGATCTCGCCCGCGCCGTCGAGCCGGGCCGCCTCCAGCAGCTCCCGTGGGATCTCGGCGAAGAAGTTCCGCAGCAGGAAGATGGCGAACGGCAGACCGAAGGCCACATGGAAGAGGACCACGCCGATCGTCGTCTCGAAGATGCCGATCACGCCGAAGAGTTCGGACACGGGGACGAGCGCGACCTGCACGGGGACCACCAGCAGGCCGACCACGACCATGAACCACCAGTCGCGGCCGGGGAACTCCATCCAGGCGAAGGCGTATCCGGCGAGTGCCCCGATGACCACGACCAGCACGGTGGCGGGAACCGTGATCACCACCGTGGACAGCAGGGAATCGGTGATGGTCTCGTTCTGCAGCAGCCGTGAATAGTTCTCGGTGGTGATCTCGGCGGGGGCGGTGAACACCTTCCACCAGCCGCTCGACGCGATGTCGCCGCTGTCGCGCAGCGAGGAGAGCAGCAGGCCGATGGTGGGCATCAGCCAGAACAGGGCGGCGAGGATCAGGAAGACGCGCAGCGCGCCGCCGCCCGCGGCGGCCGCGATCCGGGCGGCGACGGACTGCCTGGCCCTGGTGGGGGAGCCGCTCTTCACCGCGGTGTCGCTCGTGCTCATCGCCGGGTCTCCCTTCGCATCCGCCGGACGTTGAAGAACATCACCGGCAGCACCAGCAGAAGCAGCAGCACCGCGATCGCGCTGCCGAGGCCCAGGTCCGCGTCGGTGCCGAAGGAGGAGCGGTAGAGCTGGAGGGCGAGGACGTTGGCGTCGTCCTGGGAGGAGCCCGGCGCGATGATGAACACCAGGTCGAAGATCTTCAGCACGTTGATCATCAAGGTGACGAGGACGACCGCGAGCACGGGCGCCAGCAGGGGCACCGTGATCCGCCGGAACACCTGCCATTCGTTGGCGCCGTCGACGCGTGCCGCCTCCAGGAGCTCGCGCGGCACGCTCGCCAGACCGGCCGCGATCAGCACCATGGCGAAGCCCGCCCACATCCACACGTAGCTGCCGATGATCGCCGGGGTCACCAGGGACGGCCCGAGCCAGTCGACGCCGTTGTACGGCTCACGGAAGTTGTCGGCGGGCAGCCGCAGCAGCGCGCCGTCGGCGGAGGCCGGGAGGATGAAGGTGCCGTCGGCGGCGGCACGGGTGTCCGCCACCACCTTGCCGTCCTTGACCGCCTCGATCTTGAGGCCCTTGAGCCCGAGCTCCTGGGAGTCGACGACGTTCGGTCTGCCGCCGCCGCCCCGGGTGAAGTCGAGCCAGGCGGTGCCGTGGATCTCGCCGTCGCCCGGCTCTGCCGCCTTGGCGGGTTCCGCGTCGGACGGCATCTTGGCGGGCGCCACGCCGACCAGCGGAAGCTGCACCGGTCTACCGGCGGAGACCGGCTCCTTGGTGACGAACGCGCCGCCGCCTGCCGCCTCGAGCGGGTGCACCGGCAGGGGCCGGGCCCGCGGATATCCGGCCGACTCCTCGAACGTGTCGTGCACGCCCACCCAGACCGCGTTGGCCACACCGCGCTCCGGGTCCTGCTCGTAGACGAGCCGGAAGATGATGCCCGCCGCCAGCATCGAGATCACCATCGGCATGAAGACGATCAGCTTGAACGCGGTGCCCCAGCGGACCCGTTCCGTGAGCACCGCGAATATCAGACCGAGGGCGGTGGAGACCGTCGGTGCGACGACGACCCAGATCGCGTTGTTCTTGACGGCGGTCAGGATGGTGTCGTCGGTGAAGATCTCCACGTAGTTGTCGAGCCCGGCGAAGCCGGCGCCGGACTGGTCGAAGAAGGACCTGTAGAGCGAGTACCCGATCGGGTAGACCACGAGCGCGCCCAGCAGCACGAGCGCGGGCAGCAGAAAGCCGGCCGCGACTAATTTACGTGTTCCTGTCACGCTCTTACGCTGACGCGCGGGGGGCGCCGGACGAGCCGGGCCCCCCGCTGTGACGGCAGGCACGGCCTCAGCTCTTGTACGCCTTGGCCGCTTCGGCCTCCAGCCGCTGCTGGGTGCCGGCGACGTCCTTCGGGTTCTTCAGGAAGTCCTGGAGGATCTTCCACTCGCCCTTGCCGGGCGTCCCGCCGAACGACTGCGGCATTTGGTCAGACATGTCGAAGCGGAAGTCGTCGCCCGCCGCGATCAGCGCCTTCGCGATGTCCCGCTGTACGTCGTTCGGGTACGCGGCCACGTCCATCGACTTGTTCGGCGAGATGAAGCCGCCGGCCGCCGCCTGGATCGCCGCGGCGTCGGGCGACGCCAGGAACGTCAGCAGCGCCTGGGCGCCCTTGCTGTCCGTCAGCGCCACCGCCGCGTCCCCGCCGGTCACCACCGGAGGCTCCGCGCCGACGGCCGGGAACGGGAAGACCTTCGCGT
The DNA here is from genome assembly GCF_056835925.1 of Streptomyces sp. WAC00040. Taxonomy (NCBI): domain Bacteria; kingdom Bacillati; phylum Actinomycetota; class Actinomycetes; order Kitasatosporales; family Streptomycetaceae; genus Streptomyces; species Streptomyces sp. WAC00040. The sequence continues at coordinate 812,126 of NZ_JAKQZE010000001.1, read as the reverse complement.
CCGTACCGATCTTCGCGTCGGTCTGCGCGATGTTGACGGTCACGAAGTCGCCCTCGAAGACCATCGCGGCCTTGGGGGCGTCACCGCCGCTGAACGTCTGGGTGACCGACGCCGGGAACTCCGTCTGGAGGGCGCCGTCGGTGCCGCCCGCGATCAGGTTCGGCTTGCCGAACAGTTCACCGAGAGTGGTGAGGGCGTCCTTCACCGACGGGTCGGTCCACTTGATCTCGTGCTTGGCGAGCTGGTCGTACTTCTCCGGGCCCGCCTGGGAGAGGTAGACGTTCTCGAACCAGTCGGTCAGCACCCAGCCGTCCGCTCCGGCGATGGACACCGGTGTGACACCCGAGGCGGAGATCGTCTCCGCCGTGGACATGAAGTCCTTCCAGGTCTTCGGCGGCGTGGCCCCGGCATTCTCGAAAACGGCGTTGTTGTACCAGATCAGGGACTTGTTCGCGGCCTTGTAGTACACGCCGTACTGCGTGCCGTCGACCGCGCCGAGGTCCTGCCAGCCCTTGGAGTAGTTCTTCGCCAGTTGCTCCTTGGCCTCCGCGCCGACGGGCTTGGCCCACTTGCGCGCCACCGCCTGCTGGATCGCGCCGACCTGAGGGAGCATCGCCACGTCGGGCGGGCTGCCACCGGCGATCTTCGTACCGAGGAAGTTGACGATCGGGTCCTGCGCGGGGACGAAGGTGACCTGCGCGCCCGTGCGCTTCTCGAACTCGTCCAGGACCTTGGTGAAGTTCTCCTGCTCCGGGCCGCTCCATACGGCGGCGACCTGGATCTTCTCGCCGTCCAGCTTGGGCAGTTGGACCGATGAGGGCGACTCGGTGCCCTTGGTCGGACCGCCGTCCCCCGGCTCTCCGCCGTCGCTGCCGCCGCCGCATCCGGTGAGGGCGAGAGCGCCGATCGCGGCGAACATCACTGCGGCCCTGCCCGTACGAAGAGTTCTGCGCATTACTGCCCCGTCTCTCCTGTGCGCTGCTTCCGACTGACCTGTTGCGCTGTCCCGCTGCGCCGGACCGGTTGACCGACATCCCGTTGCGGTCCGTGCCGACAGGTCTACGCCCGCGCTACGGGTGTCGCAATACCGCCCCCGGCCTCTATCACTCTTTCGTGATGCCCTCGTGACGTGATGTCAGGTCAAATGGCCCCAGCGCCGCCACTCAAGGATGAGCCGGCGTCAGTGGCCCCACGGGCGCCGCGTCCACCGACCGCGCGGCGCGCTCCAGCGCACTTGCGAGCAGCGCCAGGTCGGTCGGCCCGTTGCCCAGTTCCCGGACGGGGCGTCGGGTGGGTGGATCGCCCATCCGCTCCCACTCGAGCGGAACGACAGTGGGTCTCAAGGTGGCCGTACGAGGGATGCGCCCGGTCACCCGGCCGCTCTGGAACGGCGTGACGCGGCCGTCCGGATGCCCCAGCCTGCCCCGGCCCGGGGCGGGGGCGTCAGGGCCGGGCGCGACCGGCGGCGCCTCCAGCACGACACGCAGCCGCGCACCCTCCGCCAGCTCCGTGTCCGCCGTGCGGTCCGGCCGCGACGACGTGGCCACGAGGTGGACGCCCAGACGGGCGCCGTCCCTGGCCACCGCGTCCAGGGCCCGCACGACCGAACCGGCCGCCGGCCGGCCCGGGCTCCCCAGCGCGGGGGCGACCAGCGCGTCGAAGTCGTCGACCAGCACCACCAGACGCGGCAGCGGATCCGGTTCCTGGCTCCGCGTACGCCCGCCGGGACGGAGCCTGAGCGTTCCCGACGAGGGGGAGTCCAGATCGCCCCGCTGGTCGGCTGCTTCGGGTGACGTCCGCTGACCCACCATCCGGCCGGCGACCTCCCATCGGGTGCGCCACTCGGCGAAGTCGGTGACGCCCGCCTCGTCCAGCACGGCCGCCCGGCGCTTCAGCTCCGCGCCGAGCGCCTGCGCGAACGCCCGCATCCGCACCGGGTCGCTGGCCACGAGGTGCTCCGTCACATGCGGCAGTTCGGTGCAGACGGCCAGCCCCTCGCCGCGCTCTCCGCCGGCCCCGTCGACCAGAAGCAGGCCGAGCCGGTCGGGGCGGCCCGCCGCGGAAAGCGACGCGGCGACCGAACGCAGCAGTTCCGTACGGCCGCTGCCGGCGGGGCCCTCGATCAGCAGATGCGGGCCCTCCTGCGCCAGGTCGACGGCGAGCGGGCCGCGGGGACCGGCGCCGAGGACGACGGTGCCGTCGCAGGCGGCCGCCCAGCGTGCCATCAGCGAGGCGGGGGTGGCCCGTGCCAGCTCCAGCTCGTCCAGCAGCCGGGCGGACTGCGGCAGCACCGCGGTCCGGCCGGGCTGCACGCTCGAGCCCTCCGCGCGCAGCGGGGCGAGCGCCCGCCCGAACCGCTCCGCCCAGGCGGCGGACACCGCGTCGACCACGCCGACAGTGCCATGGCCGGCAGGCTGCCCGGAAGCGACCCGCATCAAGCGCAGCGCGGTCGCCACGTCCCCGCTGAGCAGCGCCACGGCCCCGCACTCGCGGAAGGGCAGCGACGCGGCGCAGGCCGACTCGTAGGTGGCGGCGACAGGGGAGAGCGGGGAGGCGGCGGGCGTCTCCGCCAGGCAGATCAGATGGATCCCGGCGGCCTGGCCGGCACCGGCCAGCCGGGCGGTGGTCTCGCGAAGCACGGCCGAGCCGGGATCCCCGTCGACGATGACGACCGTGCGAGGGCCGTCGTGGCGTGCGGCGGCGTCGGCGACGGCCCGGGAGTCGGCGCTCGCCCAGCCCGTGCCGAGCGGGCCGTCGTCCAGGCGGCGCGTCAGCTCCGCGGCGCGGGCGGCGGCCTGGTCGCGGTCGTAGGCCAGCAGAAGCCGGCAGTCCTGGCCATGGGCCGGGCGCAGATGCGGCAGCCAGCCGAGCCAGGACCACTCCGCCTTGCGCTCCTCCACGGACCGGGCCCGGTCCGCGCTGATCAGCACGATCTCGAGGTCACCGGGCGAATGCAGCGCGGCGAGCTGCGCCACGGCGGACCTGGCGAGGCCCGTGAGCCGCGCGCGCGGACCGGCGAGGCCGAGCGACCCGGCCTCCCTCAGGGCGACGGTCACGGGCACGGACGGCAGCTCGGCCCGGTCCGCCGTGCCGAGCCGGAGGACGAGCGACTCGGGGTGTCGAGGGCCGCGCTCCCACAGCCTGGGGCCGGGGCCCAGCGCGGTGAGCAGCACGGCGGCCGGGTCGGGCCAGCTCTCGACGGTGGGCGCGGTCGAGCGTGCCGCGGGGCCGGCCGCGCCGCTCTCCTGAGGGACGGCGGTTTCCCGGCCGCCGGCCAGCCGCCGGGCCCAGGCGCCTATGCCCCGGCGCCGGGGGGCCTCGGCGGGCTCGTCCGTCCCCCGGGTGGGCGCGCGCTCGGGCGACGGCTCGCCGGGCCGGTCCGGGACGCGGTCGTGGGCGTCGTACGCGTACTGCGCCGGTACCCGGGGCGCCGCGTCGTCGGCGAGGGGGGCGTGCATGAGGTGCGTCCGGGACGAGTCGTTGTACGCCGGGGCGGCGGCCGCGGGGCCGCCGCCGGCGTGGCCGTGTGCGGGTGCCACCGTGGGGTCGGGGCGGTAGGGCGGGGTGGCCCGGCCGTCGTCGGGTGCCCGCTGGGGCCGGTCGGTGCCGGCCGGCGGCGTGTCGTCCCATGACCCGGCCGACGCCCATGACGGCACCGGCCGTGTCCCCCGGGGGGAGGGGCCGGTCGCCCCCGCCGTGTGAGCGCCCGAGGAGCCGCCCGGACCCGGCGCGGGCCTGGCTTCGACGGAGCGCGACGACGGACCCGGGACGCGGAGGTGGCCCTCGCCGTCCGGCGCGGTGGGAAGCGCGGGAGCAGGCGCGCCGGGGGAGAGGCGCAGGGTGGACTCGCCCAGCCGGAGCAGCGCACCGGACGGCAGGCGCACGGGCCGGGCGTGCACGGGGGCTCCGTCGACCGTGGTGCCGTTCGTGGAGCCGAGGTCGGTCACGGTGACCCGGCCGTCGTCCGCGAGCGTCACCGCGCAGTGCAGCCGGGAGACGTCGGGGTCGTCCAGCGGCACGTCGGCGTCCGCCGAGCGGCCGATGCTTATCCGGCCGCCGTGCAGCAGATGGACCCCTCCGGCGTCGGGTCCGGCCACGACGTGCAGCTGTGCCGACACCTCGCCGTCGTCGGTCTCTTCCTCGGCCGGCGTCTGGAGGGACAGCACCACGCCGTCGACCAGCGGCGGTTCGCCGAGGGTGCGGCGCTGCGGGTCCAGGCGTTCCTGTCCCGCGTAGAGGACGATCGTGCCGGAGACGTCGGGGCCGGCGACGGCGGCGGCGAGACCGGAGGCCACGGCGGCGAGCGCGGTGCCCGCCGGTGCGGTCACGATCACGTCGCAGAAGCGCGCGGCGGGCGCGGACTGTCCGCCGCGCGGCGCGAGAACAGTCAGCCGGATCTGCATCGCCGTCAGCCATCCCTTCTGCGCGGGGTGCCCGGCAGAGAAGCCGCCCGGATCGCCCCCACCCGGCAGGTCGGCACGCGCCGGAGGCTCCCTCCCCACGGCTCCGTGCTGAAGGCATCCTCGCATCCGTCACCGACAACACGCCCGCCGCCCACCCATAAGTGATCTTGACCAGTCGGCCCGGGTGGCAAATCCGGACGGAAAAGCACGTGGTGGTATCCCGTAAAGGTCATCTTGAGGAACTACGGACGGAGGGGATCGTGATGTTCAGTGCGCGCGGACCCGGCAACCATCCGTACGATGCCCGCGTCTGTCCATCGAACAGGGGCGACCGGACGGACACCCCCTAAAGTGGGTCGGACAACCCGGTGGGCCGAAAATCATCCGGCGGACCGGGACCCATGTGAGGATCACGATCAGCAGGGAGCGCATGACGTGCGGCCGGTAGGCAGCAAGTACCTGCTCGAGGAGCCGCTCGGGCGCGGCGCCACGGGCACCGTCTGGCGAGCCCGTCAGAGGGAGACCGCGGGCGCCGAGGCGGCCGTCGCGGGCCAGCCCGGCGAAACCGTCGCGATCAAGGTCCTCAAGGAGGAGCTGGCGAACGACGCGGACGTGGTGATGCGTTTCCTCCGGGAACGCTCCGTCCTGCTCCGCCTCACCCACCCGAACATCGTCCGGACCCGGGATCTCGTCGTCGAGGGCGATCTTCTCGCCCTCGTCATGGACCTGATCGACGGCCCGGACCTGCACCGGTACCTGCGCGACAACGGCCCGCTCAGCCCGGTCGCCGCCTCGCTGATGACCGCCCAGATCGCGGACGCGCTCGCCTCCAGCCACGCCGACGGCGTCGTCCACCGCGACCTGAAGCCGGCGAACGTGCTGCTCAAGACGGACGCCGACGGTCAGATGCACCCGATGCTGACCGACTTCGGCATCGCGCGCCTCGCGGACTCCCCGGGCCTGACCAGGACGCACGAGTTCGTCGGCACCCCCGCGTACGTCGCGCCGGAGTCGGCGGAGGGCCGTCCGCAGACCTCGGCCGTAGACATCTACGGCGCGGGCATCCTGCTGTACGAGCTGGTCACCGGACGCCCCCCGTTCGCCGGGGGCACGGCGCTGGAGGTGCTGCATCGTCACCTCAGTGAGGAGCCGCGCCGCCCCTCGACCCTTCCTGAGCCGCTGTGGACGGTCATTGAGCGCTGTCTGCGCAAGGAGCCCTCGGAGCGGCCCAGCGCCGAGAACCTCGCTCGCGGTCTGCGTACCGTCGCGGCCGGCATCGGCGTGCACGCTAACGCCGCCCAGGTCGACGCCGCCCTCGGTGTCGCCGCGCTCCTCGTGCCGGACCCCGCGCCGGCGCCGGTGCCGCAGACCCCCGGTGCCGCCGACCAGACGCAGGTCCTGCCGAACACCGGCGGCGGCAGCAGCGCCTACGACCCCTCGGCGGCGACCAGCGTCATGCCGCAGACCGGGCAGCCCGGTGGCACGGCCGACCCGACCGCCGTGATGCCGCCCGTTCCGCCGGGGCAGCCCGGACCGGAGGAGCCGCACCCCTGGCAGTCCCAGCTGCGCGCGGCCCGGGACCGCAACGAGCAGACGCAGGTCCAGTACCTCGACCCCAGCCAGGACCCGCTGCGCCGGCGCCCGCAGCGCCAGGCCCCGCAGCAGCCCCCGCAGAACCGTCCGCAGCGGCCCCAGCAGCAGTACGCGCCGGCGCCGCAGCAGCGTCCGCAGCACCAGCCGCAGCGTCAGCAGTACGCACCGCCGCCCCAGCAGCAGCAGTACGCACCGCCGCAGCAGCCGCCGGCCCAGCGCCCGCCCCGCCAGCCGCGGCAGCGCGCCAACCCGATGCGCATCCCCGGGCTCGGCTGTCTCAAGGGCTGTCTGTTCACGGTGCTGCTGTTCGTCGTGGCCGGCTGGCTGATCTGGGAGCTCACCCCGCTGCAGGACTGGGTCGCTGAGGGCAAGAGCTACTGGGACGCGATCGGCGACGGCATTTCGACGGTCACGGACTGGATCTCGAAGCTCGGCGAGGCGAAGGACACCGCCGACCAGATCGGTAACCAGCAGTAACTCTGTCGTTTTGTCGACTTCTGCGGGCTTATTTATTCCGCAGAAGTGGAGGTTGGTGTCATCCGGGGCACACAGGCCCCCGATGCCCGCGTACGTTGTGGGGCAACGCCAGCCGCTGAGGGAGCAGTCTTGGCACGGAATATCGGCAGCCGGTACACGGCCCACCAGATCCTGGGGCGGGGCAGCGCCGGCACGGTGTGGCTCGGCGAAGGACCCGAGGGGCCTGTCGCCATCAAGCTTCTTCGCGAGGACCTCGCGTCCGACCAGGAGCTGGTCGGACGCTTCGTCCAGGAGCGCACCGCCCTGCTCGGGCTCGACCATCCGAAGGTCGTCGGCGTCCGCGACCTCGTCGTCGACGGCAACGACCTGGCGCTGGTCATGCAGCTCGTGCGCGGCACCGACCTGCGGACCCGTCTCGACCGTGAGCGCCGTCTCGCGCCGGAGGCCGCCGTCGCGATCATCGCGGACGTCGCCGAAGGCCTGGCGGCGGCCCACGCCGCGGGCATCGTGCACCGGGACGTCAAGCCGGAGAACATCCTGCTCGACATGGAGGGCCCGCTCGGCCCGGCCGGCTCGCACCCCGCGCTGCTCACCGACTTCGGCGTCGCCAAGCTGATCGACACCCCGCGCCGCACCAAGGCCCAGCGGCCCACCGGAAGCGGTGCGCCGAACCCCTCGGGCATCATCGGCACCCCCGACTACATCGCCCCCGAGATCGTCGAGGGCCTGCCTCCCCGTGCCGCGGTCGACATCTACGCCCTCGCCACGGTCCTCTACGAGGTCCTGGCCGGCTTCACCCCGTTCGGCGGCGGGCACCCCGGTGCGGTCCTGCGCCGTCACGTCACAGAGACGGTGGTGCCCCTGCCCGGCATCCCTGACGAGCTGTGGCAGCTCATCGTCCAGTGCCTGGCCAAGGCGCCCGCCTCCCGGCTGCGCGCCTCCGAGGTGGCGGCCCGGCTGCACGACCTGCTGCCGACTCTGAAGGGCATGCCGCCCCTGGACGTCGACGAGCCCGACGCGGAACCGGCCGCCGAGCCCTACGAGGAAGCCCTGCCGCCCACTCTCGGGGAGCCGCGCCGCCGTGGCGCCGTCCCGCTCGTCCCCGGCGCGGCCCCGGCCGACTCCAACCGCGACACCCACACCTCGATGAGGGTCCCCGCGCCTGACGAGCTGGCGGGCGGCGCGCACGGCACTGCGCGGGCCCCGCGCTCTCCCGGCCAGCGCCGACCCGGGTCCGCCCGCAACAGGTCGACCGCGGTGCGCAGGCGCCGAATCACTCTGAGTGTCGCCGCACTCGCCGTCGTCGCGGCGGTCGGTATCGGCGGCTGGCTTGCCGTGAGCGACGACGACGGCCAGGTGCCGGCCCCGGATTTTCAGCAGTCGGCGCCCTCGGAACCCTAGGGCCTCTCGTTCGGATCAGGCCGGTTCCGAACGAAAGACCCCAGGTCCGCCGCCGGCCGTCCGGGGCCAGCACGGGTCCGGCCGCTCAGCCGTTACGCTGGACCCGTGGCAGTCGTCGATGTATCCGAAGAGCTGAAGTCCCTTTCCTCGACCATGGGGTCGATCGAGGCCGTTCTGGACCTCGACAGGATGAGGGCAGACATCGCCGTGCTCGAGGAGCAGGCGGCGGCACCGTCCCTGTGGGACGACCCCGAGGCGGCGCAGAAGATCACCAGCAAGCTTTCCCACCTGCAGGCCGAGGTCCGCAAGACGGAGGCACTCCGCGGCCGGATCGACGACCTCGAGATCCTTTTCGAGCTCGCGGAGGCCGAGGACGACCCGGACGCACGGGCCGAGGCCGAGGCCGAGCTGGAGTCGGTGCGCAAGGCGCTGGACGAGATGGAGGTCCGCACCCTCCTGTCCGGCGAGTACGACGAGCGCGAGGCGCTGGTCAACATCCGCGCCGAGGCCGGCGGTGTCGACGCGGCGGACTTCGCCGAGCAGCTCCAGCGTATGTACCTCCGCTGGGCCGAGCGGCACAACTACGGCACCGAGGTGTACGAGACGTCGTACGCGGAGGAGGCCGGCATCAAGTCGACCACCTTCGTCGTCAAGGCGCCCTACGCGTACGGCACGCTCTCCGTCGAACAGGGCACGCACCGGCTGGTGCGTATCTCGCCCTTCGACAACCAGGGCCGCCGTCAGACGTCCTTCGCGGGCGTCGAGGTGCTGCCGGTCGTCGAGAAGACCGATCACATCGAGATCGACGAGTCCGAACTGCGTGTGGACGTCTACCGCGCGTCGGGCCCCGGCGGCCAGGGCGTCAACACCACCGACTCCGCGGTGCGGCTGACGCACATCCCGACCGGCATCGTGGTGTCCTGCCAGAACGAGCGCTCCCAGATCCAGAACAAGGCGAGCGCGATGAACGTCCTCCAGGCGAAGCTGCTCGAGCGCCGCCGCCAGGAGGAGCAGGCCAAGATGGACGCCCTCAAGGGCGACGGCGGCAACTCCTGGGGCAACCAGATGCGTTCGTACGTGCTGCACCCCTACCAGATGGTCAAGGACCTGCGCACCGACTTCGAAGTGGGCAATCCCCATTCGGTACTTGACGGTGAGATCGACGGGTTCCTCGAAGCGGGAATTCGCTGGCGCAAGCAGCAGGACAAGTAGCGAAGAGCTTTGTCGACAAGGCAACTGCCGCCCAGGGGGCGGCAGTTCCCTTTTTTGTCACAGTTGCATCCCCGCAGGTCAGGCAACTGACAGCATTTCGGACATCGCGTCCGCTAACGACCTTGACGCCCTTGCCGGAACTGGGAATGGTGGCACGCGGCATGCGTATTTCTGGGGCGTGTGCGAACGGGGGTGAGTGCAACGGCTCCTGGATCCGCTGCCCCGGACGCTGCTCCGACAACGAGATAGCTACTGGGGGTAGCAGCCAGATGACCAAAAAGACGCGGATCCGTGTCGCACGTATAGCTGCCGGCGCCGTGATCGCCGCGGGTGCGTCGCTGACCGCCGCAGGCGCCGCGCAGGCGTTCGACCTGACCGGCTCGGCCAAAGTCGGTGGCATCGAAGCCGACGTGAACGTCGGCATCCTTGAGGACCCGGAGCCGCCGACCTGCGAGATCGACCCGACGCTCTGCACCACGCCGCCGGTGGACCCGCCGACGACCCCGCCGGTGGACCCGCCGACCACGCCGCCGGTGGACCCGCCCACGACCCCGCCGGTGGACCCGCCGACGACCCCGCCGGTGGACCCGCCGACCACGCCGCCGGTGGACCCGCCCACGACCCCGCCGGTCGACCCGGACCCGTCCGAGGACCCGACCGAGAACCCCGACCCGAAGCCGAGCAACCCGGGCAATGGGAACGGCGGGAACGGGAACGGGAACGGTAACGACAACGACACCGACGGTGGCGTCATCGACGGTGACGCTCCGGTCGGTGACGGTACCGACACCGACAGCGCCGGTTCGGAGCCGGTGCAGCAGGGTGAGGCCAAGGAGGAGCTGGCCGAGACCGGCGCCGCCGAGACCACCTTCCTGCTGCTGGGTGCCGCGACGATGATCGCCGGCGGCATCGGGTTCCGCATGCTGCCGCGTCTCGTCGGTGGCGGTCGCACCGTCGCCTGATTGGGCGCAGGGCGTAACTGACGGCTGACGACCGGCAAGGACAAGGGCCCGGAGTGCTCAGCACTCCGGGCCCTTCAGTCTTCTTCCGCTTCGGCCGACCGGCCGTACCGGCGGGGCTTGCCTAGACCGCCAGCAGGGCCACTGCGGCGACCAGCACCACCAGAAGGGCCAGCAGTGTCACCGGGCTCAGGCCGGCGAAGGGGCCGCCGCTCTGCTGCAGCCGCTCGCGATTCGCCCGGCAGACCGGGCAGCGGCCCTCGGCGACGGGCGCCGCGCAGTTGGCGCACACCAATCGGTGATAGGTCATGCGCTCTCCTCTCCCGCGCCGGGGCCGCAGGCGCGGACCGCAAGCACATTTCTCTCCGGACAACGCCCGGGGAAACGCGACTGTTCCCCTACCACTGTGCCAGCTCCCGCGCTTTTCGTCGCGGCCCGCCGGATTTGCCCCCGATCGATGAACGGACAAAATGCGCAAGTCAGGACGGGGACTGCGCGGCCGTGGCGCAGTCGCGTAAGGTCACGCTCACCTACTCCCGGCCGACCGTGGTGCACCCGTGATCCGATTCGACAACGTCTCCAAGACATACCCCAGGCAGAACCGACCTGCTCTGCGGGACGTCTCCCTCGAAATCGAGAAGGGCGAGTTCGTCTTCCTCGTGGGCTCTTCCGGTTCGGGCAAGTCGACGTTCCTGCGGCTGGTCCTGCGTGAGGAGCGTGCCAGTCAGGGCATGGTCCATGTCCTGGGCAAGGACCTGGCCCGGCTCTCCAACTGGAAGGTGCCTCAGATGCGCCGCCAGCTGGGCACCGTCTTCCAGGACTTCCGCCTCCTGCCCAACAAGACCGTCGCGGAGAACGTGGCGTTCGCCCAGGAGGTCATCGGCAAGCCGCGTGGCGAGATCCGCAAGGCCGTGCCCCAGGTGCTCGACCTCGTCGGGCTCGGCGGCAAGGAGGACCGGATGCCCGGTGAGCTGTCCGGTGGTGAACAGCAGCGCGTGGCCATCGCCCGCGCCTTCGTCAACCGCCCCATGCTCCTCATCGCGGACGAGCCGACAGGAAACCTCGACCCGCAGACCTCTGTCGGCATCATGAAGCTGCTTGACAGGATCAACCGCACGGGCACCACGGTGATCATGGCGACCCACGACCAGAACATCGTTGACCAGATGCGCAAGCGCGTCATCGAGCTCGAGAAGGGCCGTCTCGTACGCGACCAGGCGCGCGGCGTCTACGGCTACCAGCACTGAGCCCGGACAGACTGAAAGGCTGAAAGCACGCCATGCGCGCCCAGTTCGTCATGTCGGAGATCGGCGTCGGTCTCCGCCGCAATCTCACGATGACCTTCGCGGTGATCGTCTCCGTAGCCCTCTCGCTCGCCCTGTTCGGCGGCGCGCTGCTCATGCGTGAGCAGGTCAGCACGATGAAGGACTTCTGGTACGACAAGGTCAACGTCTCGATCTTCCTCTGCAACAAGAACGACGCGGCGACCTCGCCCCAGTGCGCCAAGGGGGCTGTCACCACCGCGCAGAAGGAGCAGATCGAGGCCGATCTGAAGAAGATGGACGTCGTCGACGTCGTGCACCACGAGACTGCGGAACAGGCGTACAAGCATTACCGCGAGCAGTACGGCGACACTCCCATCGCGTCCACCATCACCCCGGACCAGATGCAGGAGTCGTTCCGGGTGAAGCTGGACGACCCGGAGAAGTACAAGGTGGTGGCGACCGCCTTCGCCGGCCGGGACGGGGTGCAGTCCGTCCAGGACCAGCGCAACATCCTGGAGAACCTCTTCTCCTTGATGAACGGCATGAACGTGGCCGCCATCTTCGTCATGGGCCTGATGCTGATCATCGCGCTGATGCTCATCGTCAACACCGTGCGCGTTTCTGCGTTCAGCCGTCGGCGTGAGACAGGCATCATGCGGCTCGTCGGCGCCTCGAGCTTCTACATCCAGATGCCGTTCATCATGGAAGCCGCGTTCGCGGGCCTGTTGGGTGGTGCGGTCGCCTCCGTGATGCTGCTGGTGGGCCGTTATTTCCTGATCGACCACGGCCTGGCGCTCTCCGAGAAGATGCAGCTGGTCAACTTCATCGGCTGGGACGCCGTGATCACCAAGTTGCCGCTGGTGCTGGCGATCGGGCTGCTGATGCCCGCTGTGGCTGCTTTCGTCGCTTTGCGCAAGTACCTGAAGGTGTGACAAGCACCCCGGGCGCCGTGCGGTCAACCTCCGTACGGCGCCCTTTGCTTGTCCTAGACTCGGCGTCATGTCGGACCCCGAGTTCAGTCCCCGGCCCCACGGCATCCGCCGCGGGGCCGCGCTGACGTTGGCCTTCGGAGTCGTCCTCGCCACCGCGGCGGCCACCAACTGCCTGCCGCACGACGAGCCGACCTCGCCCCGTCCGCTCTCCGCACATGCCGCCGCCGCGACGGTGGACGGTGAGGACGTCGCCCGCGCCGCCGCGAAGGCCGCGGCGGAGGGGAAGTCGGGCACCAAGGCGGCGGAAGAGGTCGTCAGCCGCAGCGGCGACCGCTGGGGCGCCGTCTACGACAAGCACGAGTACGAGGAGTTCGCCAAGGCGCTCGACGGGGAGTACACCGGCGTGGGCCTCGGCGCGAGACGCGCGGCGGACGGCCGGGTCGAGGTGGCCAGGGTGCAGCCGGGCAGCCCCGCCGAGCGGGCCGGGATAAGGGCCCGCGACCGGCTCCTCGCGATCGACGGCCGCGACACCGCCCGGCGGCCGGTCACCGAGGTCGTGGCCCTGCTCAGGGGCGCCGACGGCACGGCTGTGACGGTGGACCTGGAACGTGACGGGCACCGCTGGTCGGAGACCCTGACGCGCGCCCTGCTGACCACGGAGACGGTCACCGTGGACCGTCTTCCCGACGGCGCCGTGGTGATCAGGGTCTCCTCGTTCACCAAGGGCACCGGGGAGCGGGTGCGCAAGGCCGTGCGCGAGGCCCCCGCGGGCGCAGGGGTCCTGCTCGATCTGCGCGGCAATGAGGGCGGCCTCGTCTCCGAGGCGGTCACCGCGGCGTCGGCCTTCCTCGACGGCGGCCTCGTCGCCACCTACGACGTGCGCGGCGAACAGCGCGCTCTCCACGCCGAGCAGGGCGGCGACACCGACCGGCCCGTCGTCACACTCGTCGACGCCGGCACCATGAGTGCCGCCGAGCTCGTCACCGGAGCACTCAAGGACCGTGGCCGTGCGGTCACGGTCGGCACGCGGACCTTCGGCAAGGGCTCGGTGCAGATGCCGAGCAGGCTGCCCGACGGCTCCGTCGCCGAACTCACCGTCGGTCACTACCGCACCCCGTCCGGTCACAGTGTCGACGACAAGGGCATCACTCCCGACCTCGTGACGACCGAGGGGGCCGAGAAAAGGGCCCGGACGGTATTGAGTGGCCTCGGGGGCGGGTCGTAGTGCGAAAATGTCTGCACTATGGCTAAGGAAACAGGGCGCAAACTGATCGCGCAGAACAAGAAGGCGCGGCACGACTACCACATCCTCGACACCTACGAGTGCGGTCTCGTGCTGATGGGTACCGAGGTGAAGTCGCTGCGTCAGGGCCGGGCCTCGCTCGCGGACGGCTTCGTCCAGATCGACGGCAACGAGGCATGGCTGCACAACGTCCACGTGCCGGAGTACAGCCAGGGCACCTGGACCAACCACAGCGCACGCCGCAAGCGCAAGCTGCTGATGCACCGGGAAGAGATCGACAAGCTGGAGTCGAAGTCGCAGGAGACGGGGCACACCATCGTGCCGCTGGCGCTGTACTTCAAGGACGGCCGGGCGAAGGTCGAGATCGCGCTGGCGAGGGGCAAGAAGGAGTACGACAAGCGACAGACGCTGCGCGAGAAGCAGGACCGTCGCGAGGCGGACCGCGCGATGTCCGCCGTCCGCCGGAGGCAGCGGGCCTAGCGCGCGACCGGCACCGGCCGTAGCCGTGCGGAATAGGCTGGCACCGGCCTGTGTTGTTCACGTACGATGGCACCTGCCCCGGCAAGCAGGGGTCCGGCCCCGCAAGGGGCCTTGAGCAGTACAACTCAATAGTGGTCAAGCATGGGGATGATCGGTTTCGACAGCGGATGTCGAAGCAGGGGAAGCGTGTCGAGGAAGCGGCAATGATCTCGTAAACCATATGTCGCAACCAATAATCGCCAACACCAAGCGCGATTCCTTCGCCCTCGCTGCCTAAGTAGCGACTTGCGAAGTGTCAGCCCGGGGCTGTTCCCGACCCGGATCCTGGCATCAGCCAGGGAACTAAACCTACGAACCCGGTCACGGGGTGCGTAGGGAAATCAAACAGTGACTGAGCCCGTCGGAGACTTGTCCGCGTGATCTCCGGGGCTGAGAAAAGCGCAGCGGACTGCACACGGAGAAGCCCTGATTCTGCACCGTTGGACGCGGGTTCGATTCCCGCCATCTCCACTCATCCCATGTACGACGAAGGCTCGGCGGCTACGGCTTCCGGGCCTTTTTCGTGTCGTCGGCCGTCACCCACGCCAGTACGAGCGCGAGCGCCGCGGCGCACACCGGGATCGCGTAGCCCCGAGCCGCACCCAGATGCTCCACCACGTACCCGCCGCTCGCCGAGCCGGCCGCGACGCCGCCGAGCAGAGCGGTGACCGCGAGGGTCATGCCTTCGTTGATCTGCGCCTGCGGGGTCAGCCGCTGGACCATGGTCATGGCCGTCACCATTGTCGGGGCCGTCGCCATCCCGGCGGCGAGCAGCGCACCCGCCACCGCCGGCAGCGACCCGGTGCCCGCGGCGGCGAGCAGCGGCAGCGACATCAGGGCCGTCATCGCGGCGAGGCAGGTGGGCAGGCCCGCCGCTCGGCGGGACCGGCCGTAGAGCAGGCCCGCGGCGCAGGAACCCGCCGCCTGGAGCGCGAGGACCGGACCTGCGACCGGGCCGTCGGCGAAGGCGATGGTGACGACCTCCATCGAGCCGAATACCGCGCCCGTGGCGAGGAGCACGAGGAGCAGCGCGGGCATGCCGGCGGTCCGCAGCGGCGAGCCGGCCGGGACCCGCGGGGCGACCGGCGGCTCCGTGGAGCGCCGGCTCGCGAAGATCAGCACACCCGTCAGCAACAGGACCGCGCCGACCAGCGTGCCTGCCTCCGGGAAGAGCGCGGAGCAGAGGAACGCGGCCACAACGGGGCCGAGCATGAAGCAGAGTTCGTCGGCGGCCTGCTCGAACGAGTTCGCCGTGTGCAGTGCCGCCGCGTCGCCCCGGTACAGATGCGCCCAGCGGGCACGCGACATACCGCCGGTGTTGGGGGTGGTGGCCGTCGCGGCGTAGGCGGCGAAAAGCGTCCAGTCGGGCGCGTCGAGGCGTACGCACAGCAGCAGGGCGAGCGATCCGAGGACCGCCAGGGCCGTTGCGGGGACGGCGATCCGCGCCTGTCCGTACCGGTCGACGAGCCGTGCCGTCCAGGGAGCGACGAGCGCGGTGGCGGCCAGGCCGGTCGCGGTGACGGCCCCGGCGAGGGCGTAGGAGCCGCGGGACCCGGCGATCATGACGACCGCGCTGACGCTGAACATCCCCATGGGGAGCCGGGCGACGAGATTCCCGGCGGTGAAGGCCCGAGTGCCCGGTACGGAGAACAGTCGCCGGTAAGGGCCCTGCGGCCGGCCTCTCGGGGCGAAGGCCGCCGTGGGCGAGCCGGTCCGGCGGCGCGGCGCGAGCACCAGCGAGTCGCCGGTGACCGCGAGCAAGGGTGCGCACGCCGTGTCCTCGGCGCGGGCGGGACGGGACGCGGGGGAGCGGGGCACGGCTGAAGAGGGCGTGGCTGGCCTGGGCATGGCTCCACCCTCGCCGCCTCCCCCGCGCCCGGTCCAACACCTGCTCGGTGGCCGTTCACGCACCTGTGTTGTTGAATGCGCTGTGCCCCGTGATCTGGAACCCAGGCTGCTCCGCGCGTTCGTCGCCGTCTCCGACGAGCTGCACTTCACCCGCGCCGCCGCCCGCCTCTACGTCGCCCAGCAGGCCCTCAGCCGCGACGTCCGGCGGCTGGAAAGGGAGTTGGGCGTCGACCTGTTCGTCCGCACCACCCGGCAGGTCGCCCTCACGGCCGACGGCGAGCGACTGGTTCCGTATGCCCGGAGGGTGCTCGAGGCGCAGGACGAGCTGCTTGCCGCCGCCTCCGGCGCCGCCCGGCCGCTGCTCGTCGACCTCAACAGCGCGGGCATGACCTCGGGCCGGATCCTGGAACGCGCCCGCGACCTGGCCCC
Organism: Streptomyces sp. WAC00040; assembly: GCF_056835925.1. Taxonomy (NCBI): domain Bacteria; kingdom Bacillati; phylum Actinomycetota; class Actinomycetes; order Kitasatosporales; family Streptomycetaceae; genus Streptomyces; species Streptomyces sp. WAC00040. The sequence goes on along the minus strand of NZ_JAKQZE010000001.1, from coordinate 795,845 downwards.
CGACTGCGAGCTGATGGCCCGCTTCGAGAGCGGGCTCACCGGAGCCGCCGACGAGATCGCCGCCGGGCGTCTCGATGTCTCCTTCGGCCGGTTCGCCGGCCTGGACGCCGGCCGGCAGGCGCTGCTGGCCCAGCAGCCCGTACGGTACGAGCCGATGGCGGTCCTGCTGCCCGACGACCATCCGCTGGCCGACTCCGACCGGATCGAGTTGAACGCACTCGCGGGTGAGACCGTATATGCCGGTGCGGGCAACCCCAGGACGCTGGAGTGGACGGAGCTGGCGCGGCTTCTCTTCGCGGGCCGCGGTATCGCCGTGGCGCCGCCGGCACCCATGGCCGTGGGGGTCGAGGAGTTCCGGCGGGTCATGGCGAAAACCCGCAACCCGGTCCTCGCGGTCGTGGGCTTTCCGGCCATGCCGGGGACGGTCCTTCGGCCGATAGTCGACCCCGTTCCGCTGTCGCCGCTGTCGATGGTCTGGCGTGCCGGGCTGCGGCATCCCGGTCTCGACGCGCTGCGGCGTGCGGCGGCCGAACTCGCAGCGCGCGAGGGGTGGCTGAAAAGGGTGCCCGGCGGATGGTTGCCGGAACGTGATATGTCGCTGATGTGTGACAACCGCTGAGCGTGGCGCGCGACGTGCAGCAGGTTGCGCTACATTCATGGACCGGGTGAGTGAGTGGGATAGAAGCGCTCGGAGAGGGTTGGGGACCCGAATTCGAACGCGGCCGGCCGGTTGTGCGCGCACCCGATTCAAGTCAGTGGGGGGATGTGCCACCAGCCATGGAAAATTGGCAAGAAGACGTCGGTCCCGGTCACACGCACGAGCCGCACGAGGTGACGATTCAACTCGACGGCCTCGGGCGTAAGTTGCGCGATCTGCCAGTGGAGCCGATCGCCCCCCAGGACAGCGCGGAGGGGCCGGTCTTCGTCGACGAGAGCGGCCGGCGCAGCAAGAAGTTCCGCCGTATCGGCTGGGTCCTGGCAGCCGCGTGCGCTGTCTACGCGATCACGCTCGTCGCCGCCCTCCTCGGCGGCAACTCCAGCGCGCCGTGGATGCCGGGCCTCGGTTCGGCCGGGGAGAAGCAGCCCGAGCACGTGGAGATCCAGCCCGCGCCCACCGACCTCGTGTCCACGGTGCCCACGCCGAACGCCCCACCGGGCGTCCCCGCCCCCTCCGACTCCGCCGGCGCGGCCCTGCCGATGCCGTCGGGCAGCGCGGGTGTCAGCAGCCCGCTGCCGGACGTGCCGCCGTCCGCCCCGAAGTCCCCCACTCTCCAGCAGCCGTCCCGCGGGTCGGGCACCACCGGCCCGGCCGCGAGCCCCGGCACACCCCTCGGCAGCGCTCCGGCCCCGGCCGTCAGCCCTACCACGGGCCCCGGGACCTCCGCGGCGCCCAGTGATTCTCCCGGCCAGCCCGTGCAAGAAGGCGCACTGTAGATGACCCTCCCCGTCCCAGGGGCTCCGCGACGGCGGAGCCCCAAGCGCGTCGTACGCCGCAGACTGCCCATGCGCTATCTGCTCCCCGTGCTCTTCCTCGTCGCGTTGCTCGCGATGCTGATGCTGCGCGGCTATGTGCACAGCGAGATACTCGCCGACCACCGCGTCCGGCCCCCGGCCCCCACGGACCAGGTCCCCCAGCACATACTCGACGGCGGACCCGTCATCGACGCGCGCGACAAGCGCAACCCCAAGGCGCTCAGCGTGCCCGACCAGCGGCTCGTGCTGACCTTCGACGACGGCCCGGACCCCGTCTGGACGCCGAAGGTCCTCGACGCTCTCGCCCGGTACGACGCGCATGCCGTCTTCTTCGTCACCGGCACCATGGCCTCGCGCCACCCGGACCTGGTCGAACGGATGGTGCGTGAGGGTCACGAGATCGGCCTGCACACCTTCAACCACCCGGACCTCTCCTTCCAGTCCACCGACCGCATCGACTGGGAGCTGTCGCAGAACCAGCTGGCGCTCGCCGGCGCCGCGGGCATCCGCACCTCCCTCTTCCGTCCCCCGTACTCCTCCTTCTCCGACGCCCTCGACAACGAGTCCTGGCCGGTCACCCAGTACATCGGCACCCGCGGCTACATCACCGCCTTCAACGACACCGACTCCGAGGACTGGAAGCGCCCCGGCGTCGACGCGATCATCAAGCGCGCCACCCCCGAGGGCACCCAGGGCTCCATCGTGCTGATGCACGACTCCGGCGGCGACCGCTCCCAGACGGTCGCGGCCCTGGAGCGCTTGCTGCCCGACATGAAGGAGCGCGGCTACCGGTTCACCAACCTCACGGAGGCGCTCGGCGTGCCCAGCGCCCACAGCCCGGTCACCGGACCGGAACTGTGGAAGGGCAAGGCCTTCGTCGGCGCCGTCGCCGTCTCGGAGAACACCACGGAGGTCATGGTCGTCGGGCTCGCCGTGATCGGCGTGCTGGTCTTCGCCCGCTTCGGGCTGATGCTGATCCTCTCCTTCGCGCACGCCCGCAAGGTGCGCCGGAAGGGATTCAGCTGGGGGCCTCCCATTACCCGGCCGGTGTCCGTGCTGGTCCCCGCGTACAACGAACGCGAGTGCATCGCCAACACGGTCCGCTCGCTGATGGCGAGCGACCACCCCCTCGAGGTCATCGTCATCGACGACGGCTCCAGCGACGGCACCGCCGACATCGTCGAGGCGATGGGCCTGCGCGGCGTCCGAGTCGTACGGCAGCCCAACTCGGGCAAGCCCGCCGCCCTCAACAACGGCATCAGGAATGCCCGCTACGAGATCGTCGTCATGATGGACGGCGACACCGTCTTCGAGTCGTCCACCGTCCGCGAACTCGTGCAGCCCTTCGGCGACCCCCGCGTCGGCGCGGTGGCCGGCAACGCCAAGGTCGGCAACCGCGACACCCTCATCGGGGCCTGGCAGCACATCGAGTACGTGATGGGCTTCAACCTCGACCGCCGCATGTACGACCTGCTCGGCTGCATGCCCACCATCCCCGGCGCCGTCGGAGCCTTCCGCCGCACCGCGCTCGAGCGCGTCGGCGGCATGAGCGAGGACACCCTCGCCGAGGACACCGACATCACCATGGCCATGCACCGCGACGGCTGGAGGGTCGTCTACGCGGAGAAGGCACGCGCCTGGACCGAGGCCCCCGAGTCCGTGCAGCAGTTGTGGTCCCAGCGCTACCGCTGGAGCTACGGCACCATGCAGGCCATCTGGAAGCACCGCCGTGCCCTCGTCGAGAAGGGGCCCTCCGGTCGCTTCGGCCGGGTAGGCCTCCCCCTGGTCTCCCTGTTCATGGTGCTCGCCCCGCTGCTCGCGCCGCTGATCGACGTCTTCCTGCTGTACGGGCTGGTCTTCGGCCCCACACAGAAGACCATCGCCGCCTGGCTCGGCGTACTCGCGATACAGGCGGTCTGCGCCGCCTACGCCTTCCGGCTCGACAAGGAACGCATGGTCCACCTCGTCTCCCTGCCGCTGCAGCAGATCCTCTACCGCCAGCTGATGTACGTGGTCCTTCTCCAGTCCTGGATCACCGCGCTCACCGGCGGCCGGCTGCGCTGGCAGAAACTGCGGCGCACCGGGGCCGTCGAGGCCCCCGGAGTCGTCCAGCAGCGCGCCGGGGAGCGGAGGCCCGTCGCATGACCCCGTACACCGCACCGCAGACGGCGGCGCCCCAGTCGGGGGGCACCTCCCCGGTGCCCTCGGTCGGCCGGGACCGCTACTTCGACCTGCTCCGGGCGCTCGCCCTGTTCCGGGTCGTGCTCTACCACCTGCTGGGCTGGGCCTGGCTGCCGCTCGTCTTCCCGTCCATGGGCGTGATGTTCGCTCTCGCCGGGTCGCTGATGGCACGCTCCCTCGCCCGGCCGGCGTTCCAGGTGATCCGCAGCCGGGTACGGCGGCTGCTGCCGCCGCTGTGGGTGCTGGGAGCCGCGGCGGTCACCGCGATGATCGTCGAGGGATGGCGCCCCGGACCCTCCGCGGTCTTCTGGATCCTGCCCTTGAGCGACCCGCCGTTCCTCGCCGCCGGGTGGGCCGGCGACCTGGCCGAGCCGATCTGGTACCTGCGCGCCTATCTGTGGTTCGTGCTCCTGTCGCCGCTGCTGCTGCGCTGCCTGCACAAGCTGCCGTGGGTCACCCTCGCCGCGCCGCTCGCCCTGTCCTTCGGGCTGGCCGCCGGGTACCTGTCCATGCCGGAACGCATCGACTCGGCGCTCACCGACTTCAGCACCTTCGGCGCCTGCTGGATCCTCGGCATGGCCCGACAGGAGGGCGTCCTGGCCCGCCTGCCGCGCTACGTCGTGCCCTCCGTCGCGCCGTTCGTCATGCTGGCCGGTATCTGGTGGGCCCGCCGCAACGGCTTCGGCTCGGGCGTCGAGCTCGACGGCATCCCGCCGGCCGCCGCCCTCTGGTCGCTCGGCGCGGTGATGCTGCTGCTGCACTTCAGTCCGTCGTGGGAGTCGTGGCCGCCGAAGCTGCGGCAATGGGACAGCGTGATCACCCTCCTCAACGCGCGGGCGGTGACGGTCTACCTCTGGCACAACGGGTGCATCCTCGGCGCGGCAGCGCTGTGGGACGCCCTGTGGGACGTCGACCTCCTCGCGGAGCAGGCCCCGTGGCTGCTCGAGAGCTGGGTGCCGGTGCTGCTGCTCGTGTGGACGCTGATCGCCGGGTGCGTTCTGGTCTTCGGCTGGGCCGAGGACCTCGCCGCCAAGCGCCGCCCGCGGCTGTGGCCCAACGGAGAGCCACGGCGGCGCCGCTCACACACGGCCTGACCGACGGGTGAGAGCAAGGTTTCGCGCCGGTCACCTCCCGGCACCGGCCTGAAACCCGCCGTCCATAACGTCGCTTCCACGATCGGAAACAGGTGGAGGCGCGTGATGGCAGGCCGATGGATCGAAGAGTGGGACCCCGAGGACGAGACCTTCTGGCGGACCAAGGGGGAGCGGGTCGCACGGCGCAACCTCGCCTTCTCCGTGCTCAGTGAGCACATCGGGTTCTCCATCTGGAGCCTGTGGTCCGTGATGGTCCTCTTCATGGGGCCCGAGTACGGGGTCGACCCCGCCGGTAAGTTCTTCCTCATCGCCACGGCGACACTCGTCGGCGCGGTGATCCGGGTGCCGTACACGTTCGCCGTCGCCAAATTCGGCGGCCGGAACTGGACGATCTTCAGCGCCCTGTTGCTCCTCCTCCCCACCGCCGCGGCGTACCTGGTGATGGAGCCGGGCACCTCGTACACGACGTTCCTCGCCGTCGCCGCCCTTACGGGTGTCGGCGGGGGCAACTTCGCCTCCTCGATGACGAACATCAACGCCTTCTTCCCGTTGCGCAAGAAGGGCTGGGCGCTCGGCCTCAACGCGGGCGGCGGCAACATCGGCGTTCCGGTCATCCAGCTGGTCGCGCTGCTGATCATCGGGACGGCCGGCGCGGCCCACCCGCGGCTGGTGCTCGGCATCTACCTGCCGCTGATCGTCGTCGCCGCGCTGTGCGCCGCGCTGTGGATGGACAACCTGGCCCCGGTGAAGAACGACACCGGCGCGGCGATCGACGCGGCCAAGGACGGCCACACCTGGATCATGGCCTTCCTCTACGTCGGCACCTTCGGCTCGTTCATCGGCTACAGCTTCGCCTTCGGCCTCGTGCTGCAGACCCAGTTCGGCCGCACTCCGCTCCAGGCGGCCTCCCTCACCTTCATCGGCCCGCTGCTCGGCTCCCTGATCCGGCCGCTGGGTGGTGCGCTCGCCGACCGCTTCGGCGGGGCCCGCATCACGCTGTGGAACTTCGTGGGCATGGCCGGCGCGACCGCCGTGGTCATCGCCGCCTCGGTGCAGGAGTCCCTCGCCGTCTTCCTCGTCGGATTCATCTCCCTGTTCGTGCTCAGCGGCCTCGGCAACGGCTCGACGTACAAGATGATTCCCGGCATCTTCCAGAACAAGGCGCTCGCCAAGGGCATGACCGGGGAGACCGCGGCCGCCTACGGGCGCCGGCTCTCCGGAGCCTCGATGGGACTCATCGGCGCGGTCGGCGCCGTCGGCGGGCTGGCCATCAACCTCGCCTTCCGGCAGTCGTTCCAGACCGCGGGCACCGGAACCGCCGCCTTCGTCTCCTTCCTCGCCTTCTACGCGGTCTGCTCGATCGTCACCTGGGCGGTATACCTTCGCCGGCCCGTGGTGGTGCCGGTCCGCGAGGGGCAGACGGGGACGGAGGCCGAAGCGGGCGCCGAACCGGACTACGCCCGGGTCTGAGCGAGCGGAGTACGTAACGACGGTGAAATATGAGCGAACCGGGCCTGTCACGCACCTTTGACAGGCTCGGTCGCCCATTCACCGTTCAATGGCACCGGCCATCAGGGCACTCCAGTGGGGACGACCGAGATGCACGACCAAGGCCAACCGCACGGCCCCCTCGCGGGCTTCACCGTCGGCGTGACCGCCGCCAGGCGGGCCGACGAGCTCGGCGCGCTGCTCCAGCGGCGGGGCGCCGCCGTCCTGCACGCCCCCGCGCTGCGCATCGTTCCGCTCGCCGACGACACGGAGCTCCTCGCCGCCACCAAGGAACTGATCGACCACACGCCCGACGTGGTCGTCGCCACCACCGCCATCGGCTTCCGCGGCTGGGTGGAGGCGGCCGACGGATGGGGGCTGGGGGAGCAGCTGCTGGGCCGGCTGCGCGGCGCCGAGCTGCTGGCCCGCGGCCCCAAGGTCAAGGGCGCCATACGCGCGGCGGGTCTCACCGAGGAGTGGTCGCCGGCCTCCGAGTCCATGGCGGAGGTACTGGACAGGCTGCTCGGCGAGGGAGTGGCGGGCCGCCGGGTCGCGCTCCAGCTGCACGGTGAGCCGCTGCCCGGCTTCGTCGAATCGCTGCGCGCTGCCGGCGCGGACGTCGTCCTCGTACCCGTCTACCGCTGGATGCCGCCGGAGGACCTCGCCCCGCTCGACCGGCTGCTGGACGCTGCCGTCTCCCGCGGCCTGGACGCCGTCTCCTTCACCAGCGCCCCGGCCGCAGCGTCGCTCCTGAACCGTGCGGAGTCCCGCGGTCTGCTGACCGACCTCCTGGCCGCCCTGGACCACGACGTCCTCGCGGCCTGCGTCGGGCCGGTCACGGCAGTGCCGCTGCAGGCGGCCGGCGTCCCGACGGTGCAGCCGGAGCGGTTCCGACTCGGCCCGCTGGTGCAGCTGCTCGGTGTCGAGCTGCCCGCCCGCGCCCGTACGTTCCCGGTCGCGGGCCGCCGTCTCGAGATCCGTGGCCACGCCGTCCTCGTCGACGACGAACTGCGCCCGGTGCCGCCCGCCGGTATGGCCCTGCTGAGGGCCCTGTCGGAACGGCCGGGCTGGGTCGTCGCCCGCTCCGACCTGCTGCGCGCCCTGCCGGGCGCCGGCCGGGACGAGCATGCGGTGGAGACGGCCATGGCCCGGCTGCGCACGGCACTGGGCACCCCCAAGATCATTCAGACCGTCGTCAAACGCGGCTACCGGCTGGCCCTGGACCCGGCGTCCGACGCCAAGTACGCCGACGCCTGACCCGCCTGGTCCGGGCGTGCCGTGCCCGGCAGCGACGTGGCACGCCACAGGCACAGCAGGGCCGCCGTGGTGAGCACGGTGCGCACCGTGTTCCAGAGCACCCACGGGTCCTCGAAGTCCTCCCGTACGGCGGCGGGGTCGGCGATGGCGTCCGGGGCGCCCGCGGCGGCGAGTTCGTTGTTGAGCGGCACGTTCGCCGCGGATGTCACCACGAACACCAGGACGTAGAGGACAAGCGCGGCGGTCACCCAACGGCCCCTGGGCGTACGGCGTTGCTGCCACGCCGAGACGGCCGAGAGGACGAGCGCGCCGAAGAGCGCGGCGAAGAAGGCCGGATTCTCGATCACCTCGTTGATGTTCTGCATGACCTCGACGTAGGTCCGGTCGTCGCTGCGGCCGAGCGCCGGCATCACCGAGACCGTGAACGCGAACCAGACGCCCGCGATGAGCCCGGTCGTCACGGTGGCCGCCGCGAGGACCGCTCCTGCACCCTTGTTCTGTGTCATGGGACCAGTCAACCGGCCTGTCCTCGTACGGGACATGGGTGAGCGTCGCATTCCCATGTCCATGCGTCCACGTCTCGATGAGGGCTTCCGGGCACACCTTCGGGCAGGCACTCTGGTGGGGACACCCGACGGTGATCCCGAGGCGGTGACAGGCGCATGACAGCGGTGGGCGCGGGTCCGTACCCGTCCCAATGGCGATTCGACTCCGGGCGCGTCTGCCTGGACCTGGTGGCGACGGCGCAGGATCCGGACCGCCGGGCCGGCGGCGCCGAACCGCTCGCGGACACCGGGAGACTGGCGCGCTGGCTCGTCGGCGCCGGCCTTGTCCCCGCCGGGACGCCGCTGCCCGGGGTCGACGGCACCTGGGTGGCACGTTTCGTCGAACTGCGTGACTGCATAGACCGGTTGGTGCGCACCGGTCCGGATGAAGGCAGCGCGGACGACGCCCTTCAGCTCCTCAACGCCTGTGCACGGAACGCGCCTCCGGGCGTCAGGGCCGTCAAGGACGGCAAAGGCACGCTGGTACGGGCGCTGTGCGCCGCCCCGGAGTGCGCGGCCCTGCTCGCTCTCGTCGCCCGCGACGCGGTGGAGCTCCTCACCGATCCCGTCGCCCGCTCGCGGCTGCGGCAGTGCGAGGGCGACAACTGCCGCCGCGTCTATCTGGACACCTCACGGGGCAGGCGGCGCCGCTGGTGCTCGAGCGAAGTGTGCGGAAACCGCGAGCGGGTGGCGAGACACCGCAGGAAGGCCTCCGTCAAAGAATCTTGAAATTTCTTCGGCCGGCGTTGAGTGAACCTCCGGCTGTCCCCGTAGTGAAGAGGGACAAGCAGCCAGCCGTGAAAAACAGGGTCTCGACCGGGAGGTTCAGGTGCGCAAGGATGCCGCCGTGGCCGATGACCGTCCGCAACGGGCCCGCCATCGCAGTGAGAAGCCACGTATCGACACCTCTGTGCCCGACGAGGAGTTGATGCGTGCCCTCTACCGCGAACACGCAGGACCGTTGCTCGCCTATGTACTGCGCCTCGTCGCCGGCGACCGCCAGCGCGCCGAGGACGTCGTACAGGAGACGCTCATCCGTGCCTGGAAGAACGCCGGCCAGCTCAACCGGGCGACCGGCTCTGTCCGACCCTGGCTGGTGACGGTCGCCCGGCGCATCGTCATCGACGGTCACCGAAGCCGGCAGGCCCGGCCGCAGGAGGTCGACCCGTCGCCGCTGGAGGTCATGCCCGCGGAGGACGAGATCGACAAGGCGTTGTGGCTGATGACGCTCTCGGATGCACTCGATGATTTGACGCCCGCCCACAGGGAAGTTCTTGTCGAGACGTATTTCAAGGGGCGTACGGTCAATGAAGCGGCCGAAACGCTCGGCATACCCAGCGGGACCGTGCGGTCCCGTGTGTTCTACGCGCTCCGTTCCATGAAGCTCGCTCTTGAGGAGAGGGGGGTCTCGGCATGACCATGTACGAGCAGGAGTCCGTACACGACGCGGTGGGCGCATATGTGCTCGGCGTGCTCGACGAAGCGGACGCCTCCGCCTTCGAGGCGCATCTGGCGGGATGCGACATCTGTGCCGCCCACCTCGAGGAGTTCTCGGGGATGGAGCCGATGCTCGCGATGCTGGCGGAGGCGCCCGCCCCCGCACCGCCGCAGAGCAACGTCTACAGCCTGCCCGGGATGCCGGGCATGTCCGACTTCCCGCCACCCCGTGCCGTCCCCGTGGTGCCCACCTCCCCGAGCCCCAAGGTCCTCGACGGGCTGCTCAACGAGGTCGCCGTCAAGCGCGCCCACAAGCGCCGGCGCGGCATGTACCTGCTCGCGGCGGCCGCGGCGCTGATCATCGGCGGCCCCGCAGTCGCCGTGGTCGTCACCGCCGACGACACCGGCAGCACCGTGGCGGGCGCCGACCCGCACCCCACCAGCCCGGCCGAGGACGCCTTCTTCAACCACATGGAGGAGAAGGTCCGGGCCACCGACGCGACGACCAAGGTCAGCGCCGTCGTCGGCATGGAGAAGAAGGGCTGGGGCACCCACGCCGTCCTGGAGCTGAAGAACGTCAAGGGTCCCCTGAAGTGCAACCTCATCGCCGTCTCCAAGACGGGTGAGGAGGAGGTCGTCACCTCCTGGGCCGTGCCGAAGTGGGGCTACGGAATCCCCGACAGCCCTCACAAGGACGCCAAGAACCCTCTGTACGTCCACGGCGGCTCCGCGATGGACCCGGGCGAAATCGACCACTTCGAGGTCCGCACGTTCGACGGGCAACGGCTGGTCGAGGTCGACGCCTAGCCGGCGGCCGTCCCACCGTCGGCCGGGGAGCTGTGCGGCCCCGGCCGTATCCGCATGTCCACGTCCCCCGGGCACCCCAGCGGCCTTCCGCGTCGCTTCGGCGTTTCCCGCCTTCCACGGGCCGCCGCCTCTCGTGAGCCTTCGCGCCCGCCCCCCACGGCCGGGGCAGGTGCAATAACCTGCCCACTTGCCGTACGGTTGACGGCTGCCCAGTGCACGTCAGAAGGGGGCCTCGGTGGCCGCGCAGGATGCCGCTGTCGAATCCGTGGTCGGCTCCGCCGCCGACACGGTGAGAGACCGTGAGATCGGTGTCGAACAGGAACATCTCGACCAGGTGTACCGGCGACTCGAGGAGAAGATCCACGAGGCCGAGTTCCTGATGAACGACGCTGCCAAGCGAGGACAGGTCGGCACCCCCGGCGCCCTCGCCGAGCGGGACGCCCAGGTCTTCCGGGCCGGCGTCCACCTCAACCGCCTCAACAACGAATTCGAGGACTTCCTCTTCGGCCGGATCGACCTGCTCCACGGCAAGGACGGCCAGAGGGGCCCCGACGGCGCCTTCACCTCCGTCGAACCGGCGGACGACGCCGTACGCCCCGACAACACGGCCGAGATCGGCGAGACCCTGCACATCGGCCGGATCGGCGTGCTCGACTCCGACTACGCCCCGCTCGTGATCGACTGGCGCGCCCCGGCCGCGGCACCCTTCTACCGCTCCACCCCGGTCGATCCCGGCCGCGTCGTGCGCCGCCGGGTCATCCGCTCCAAGGGCCGCAAGGTCCTCGGCGTCGAGGACGACCTGATGCGCCCGGAACTGACCGCCACGCTGAACGGCCAGGCACTGCCCGTCGTCGGCGACGGCGCCCTGATGGCGGCGCTCGGCCAGGCCCGCAGCCACACCATGCGGGACATCGTCGCCTCCATCCAGGCCGAGCAGGACCTGGTCATCCGCGCCCCCGCCGCGTCCGTGACATACGTGGAGGGCGGCCCCGGCACCGGCAAGACGGCGGTGGCGCTCCACCGGGCCGCGTACCTGCTCTACCAGGACCGTCGCCGCTACGCCGGCGGCATCCTCATCGTCTCCCCGACGCCGCTGCTCGTCTCCTACACCGAGGGCGTGCTGCCGTCCCTGGGCGAGGAGGGCCAGGTCGCGATCCGCGCCGTCGGCTCCCTGGTCGACGGCGCTGAGGCGACGGTGTACGACGAACCGGCCGTCGCCCGCATCAAGGGCTCCTCCCGGATGCTGAAGGTGCTGCGCAACGCCGCGCGAGGGGCGCTCGAGACGCCGGACGCCGCACCGCGCAACGGACAGTTCGCCCTGGGCGAGGAGCCGGCCGCCGCGCCGGGCACTCCCTCGCGGCTGCGCGTCGTGGCCTTCGGTCGGCGGCTCGAGCTGGAGGCCGACGAGCTCCGCCGCATTCGCCACAACGTGCTCGGCGGAAGTGCTCCCGTCAACCTGCTGCGCCCGCGGGCCAGACGGCTGCTCCTCGACGCGCTGTACGCCAGGTCGGGCGCCGCAGGCCGCCACCCGGGCGACCCGGAGCTGGCCGCCGAGCTGCGGTCCTCCTTCGACGAGGACGTGACCGGCGAGGACAGCTTCATCGCGTTCCTGGACGCCTGGTGGCCCGAACTGACCCCACGCGCGGTGCTCGCCGCGATGGGCGACGAGCGCCGCCTCGGCCGCTGGGCACGCCGGGTGCTCAACCCCGGCGAGGTGCGCAAGCTGGCCCGCTCCCTGCGCCGCGATGCCCTGTCCGTGCACGACGTGGCACTTCTCGACGAGCTGAGCACCCTGCTCGGCACGCCCGCCCGTCCCCGTAAGCGGCGCGAGCTCGACCCTCTGGACCAGCTCACCGGGCTGGAGGAGCTGATGCCGCAGCGCGAGGAGACGCAGCGCGAGCGGGCCGAGCGGCTGGCGGCCGAGCGCACCGAGTACGCGCATGTCATCGTCGACGAGGCGCAGGACCTCACGCCCATGCAGTGGCGGATGGTCGGCCGCCGCGGCCGGCACGCCACCTGGACGGTCGTCGGCGACCCGGCCCAGTCGTCCTGGTCATCGCCGGAAGAGGCGGCAGAGGCACGTGACGAGGCGCTGGGCAGCCGCCCGCGCCGCCGCTTCGAGCTGACCGTGAACTACCGCAACCCGGCCGAGATCGCCGAGCTGGCCGCCACGGTGCTCCGCCTGGCGATGCCGGGTATGCGCTCGCCCTCCGCCGTCCGCTCCACAGGAGTGCGGCCGCGCTTCGCGGTCGTACCGGACGGCGGCGAGCTCGCCATGTCCGTACGGGCGGAGGCGGAGCGGTTGCTGGAGCAGGTGGAGGGCACCGTCGGCGTCGTCGTCGCCATGAACCGCCGGGAGCAGGCCGCCCGCTGGCTGGCCGGCCTGGGGGAGCGGGTCGTGGCCCTCGGCTCCTTGGAGGCGAAGGGTCTGGAGTACGACGCGACGGTCGTGGTCTCCCCGGCGGAGATCGCCGACGAGAGCCCGGCCGGTCTGCGGGTGCTGTACGTGGCGCTCACCCGGGCCACGCAGCAGCTCACGGTTATCTCCGGCCGCCGTGACCGGCCGGACGCGCAGGGCGTGCCGGAGCTGCTGCGGGACTGAGCGGGCGTCCCGCCGGCCGCGGGCTCGCGCGGCACATGGCGCGGGAGCCTCCGGCGGACCGGGCCGGGCCCCGTCCGGGTGCTCCGGGCGGGTGCCGGCGGGCTCTTTCACGGTGCTCCCGCGGGTGCCGCCCGGCGCTGTCCCGGCCGTTGCCGAAGTCGGTCCGCGATGCGGGAATCACTTCCCGGGGCGGTGCGTTAGCCTGGTTACGGCACCGGCTCGATCCAAGCCCCCGGGCCCAACCTTCGTCCCTTAGAGGGACCACTTGCCGCGAGGCGAGCATGGCGGGTCGGTGCCACCTGATTGCGCGGAGAAGGCCCGCGTCACCTCGACTGGTGACGCGGGCCTCTTCAGTTTCCGGACGCTTTCTCGTATGGTGGAAAACAATTTCCGAAAACAATATGACCGCATTACCCGCTACCGGCGGGTAGGTGTCACCATCTTCACAGCGCTGCCGGGCCTCAGGTGCGGTACCGCACAGCAATGAAGCTAGGGAAAGCAGAGGAACCCGGTCATGGCAACGGCGCCCAGCGTCTCGTACTCGATGACGGTCCGACTGGAGGTGCCCGCGAGCGGAACCGCGGTCTCCCAGCTCACCACGGCCGTGGAGTCCTCCGGTGGTTCCGTAACCGGCCTCGACGTGACCGCGTCCGGCCACGAGAAGCTGCGGATCGACGTCACGATCGCCGCCAGCTCCACCGCGCACGCCGACGAGATCGTCGAGGGCCTGCGCGGCATCGAGGGCGTCGTCCTCGGCAAGGTCTCCGACCGTACGTTCCTGATGCACCTCGGCGGCAAGATCGAGATGGCGTCCAAGCACCCCATCCGCAACCGTGACGACCTGTCGATGATCTACACCCCGGGTGTGGCGCGGGTCTGCATGGCGATCGCCGAGAACCCCGACGACGCCCGCCGCCTGACCATCAAGCGCAACTCCGTTGCAGTGGTGACCGACGGCTCCGCCGTGCTGGGCCTCGGCAACATCGGCCCCAAGGCCGCGCTGCCGGTCATGGAGGGCAAGGCGGCCCTCTTCAAGCGCTTCGCCGGCATCGACGCCTGGCCGCTGTGCCTGGACACCCAGGACACCGACGCCATCGTCGAGATCGTCAAGGCGATCGCCCCCGGCTTCGCGGGCATCAACCTCGAGGACATCTCCGCGCCGCGCTGCTTCGAGATCGAGGCACGGCTGCGCGAGGCCCTCGACATCCCCGTCTTCCACGACGACCAGCACGGCACGGCGATCGTCGTCCTCGCCTCCCTGACCAACGCGCTGCGCGTGGTGGGCAAGGGGATCGGCGATGTGCGTGTGGTCATGTCCGGCGCCGGTGCGGCCGGTACCGCCATCCTCAAACTCCTCATCGCGGCCGGCGTCAAGCACGCCGTCGTCGCCGACATCCACGGTGTCGTGCACGCGGGCCGCGCCGACCTGGTGGACGCCACCCCCGACTCGCCGCTGCGGTGGATCGCCGACAACACCAACCCCGAGGGTGTCACCGGCACCCTCAAGGAGTCGGTCGTCGGAGCCGACGTCTTCATCGGCGTCTCCGCGCCCAACGTGCTGGGCGCGGACGACGTCGCGGCCATGGCCGATGACGCGATCGTGTTCGCGCTCGCGAACCCCGACCCCGAGGTCGACCCCGCAATCGCCCGGCAGACGGCGGCAGTTGTTGCCACCGGCCGCTCGGACTTCCCCAACCAGATCAACAACGTGCTGGTCTTCCCCGGCGTGTTCCGCGGCCTGCTGGACGCCCAGTCCCGCACCGTCAACACCGAGATGATGCTCGCGGCCGCGGCCGCCCTCGCGGACGTCGTCACGGAGGACGAACTCAACCCGAACTACATCATCCCCTCGGTCTTCAACGACAAGGTCGCCGGAGCCGTCGCGGGCGCCGTCCGGGACGCCGCGAAGGCCGCAGGCCCGACTGTGACAGGCCCCACGTCCCACTGACATACGGCGCGTCGCGGGTCGCGGGGTTGCAAACCCCCCTTTAGGGTGGCGGATCAGGGAGCACGCGGCCCCGGCACGCCCGCTCCGACGAGTCTCCAGGGAGTCGACGGAACGTCACCACGATGAGGCAGTGGTGGCCTTCGTGTGACTCCGGAGGGTGCCGGATTGGCTTTCCCGCCGCTGGTGGGGGCAGGATGCTTCCCCGAGGACCTGCGTCCTGGGGGAAGTCCCGCGGGCGCGGAGGGGTCTGACAGCAGACCCGGGTCCGGGGACTGTCCGAGGGCCCTGGCAGCATCGGCTTCGATCCACGCCTCACAGGCAAGAAGAACACGGGAGTAACAAAATGAACCGCAGTGAGCTGGTGGCCGCGCTGGCCGACCGCGCCGAGGTGACCCGCAAGGACGCCGACGCCGTTCTGGCCGCTCTCGCCGAGACCGTCGGCGAGGTCGTCGCCAAGGGCGACGAGAAGGTCACCATCCCCGGCTTCCTGACCTTCGAGCGCACCCACCGTGCCGCTCGCACCGCCCGGAACCCGCAGACCGGCGACCCGATCCAGATCCCGGCCGGCTACAGCGTGAAGGTCTCCGCGGGCTCGAAGCTCAAGGAAGCCGCCAAGGGCAAGTAAGGCCTTCGGCAGCAGAAGGGCGGCCACCCCGTGCGGGGTGGCCGCCCTTCTGTGTGTGCGGAGCGCGTGGGCGCCCGCGGCGGGCGGTGTTCCCCACCCCACCCCGCCCCTTCCCGAACCGGGCTCGGCCCGGACCCGGTACCGCGCTTCGCGCGGTGCCCTGAAACCGGGCTTTCGCTTCGCGAAATCAGCCTCACTGGGGGCGCCTCCCACGGTCACCGGGCCGGGGGGAGTTCGAGGCGCGGGGTCCAGGGGCGGCGCCCCGGGTTCCGGGAAGGGGCCGGGGGGAAACGGCCCCGCACGTGGCACAGGCGGCCGCAGACGGCGACGGCCCCCGCGGATGCGCTCCGTGGGGGCCGTCGGCGTCGTAGGGGCCGTCAGACGATCGGGCCCCCGGGCAGCTCCACCTTCGCGCCGAGCTTTTCCAGCTTCTCCATGAAGTTCTCGTAGCCGCGGTTGATCAGGTCGATCCCGTGCACGCGGCTCGTGCCCTGCGCGGCCAGTGCCGCGATCAGGTACGAGAAGCCGCCGCGCAGGTCGGGGATGACCAGGTCCGCGCCCTGGAGCTTGGTCGGGCCGGAGACGACCGCGGAGTGCAGGAAGTTGCGCTGGCCGAAGCGGCAGTGCGAGCCGCCGAGGCACTCGCGGTACAGCTGGATGTGCGCGCCCATCTGGTTCAGCGCGGACGTGAAGCCGAGCCGGGACTCGTACACCGTCTCGTGGACGATGGAGAGCCCGGTCGCCTGCGTGAGGGCGACGACCAGCGGCTGCTGCCAGTCGGTCTGGAAGCCGGGGTGGACGTCCGTCTCGAGCGCGATGGACTTGAGCCGGCCGCCGGGGTGCCAGAAGCGGATGCCCTCGTCGTCGATCTCGAAGGCGCCACCGACCTTCCGGTAGGTGTTGAGGAACGTCATCATCGAGCGCTGCTGCGCGCCGCGTACGTAGATGTCGCCCTCGGTGGCCAGTGCCGCCGACGCCCAGGACGCCGCCTCGAGGCGGTCCGGGAGGGCACGGTGGGTGTAGCCGCCGAGCTTGTCGACACCGGTGATACGGATCGTCCGGTCGGTGTCCATGGAGATGATCGCGCCCATCTTCTGCAGTACGCAGATGAGGTCCTCGATCTCCGGTTCCACCGCGGCGTTGGTCAGTTCGGTGACGCCCTCGGCGAGCACGGCCGTGAGCAGCACCTGCTCGGTCGAGCCGACCGACGGGTACGGCAGACGGATCTTCGTGCCGCGCAGCCGCTGCGGAGCCTCGAGGTACTGCCCGTCCGCGCGCTTCTCGATCGTCGCGCCGAACTGGCGCAGCACGTCGAAGTGGAAGTCGATGGGCCGGCCGCCGATGTCGCAGCCGCCGAGGCCGGGGATGAAGGCGTGGCCGAGGCGGTGCAGCAGAGGTCCGCAGAAGAGGATCGGAATGCGCGACGAGCCGGCGTGGGCATCGATGTCGGCGACGTTCGCGCTCTCGACGTACGTCGGGTCGAGGACGAGCTCGCCCGGCTCCTCACCGGGGCGGACCGTCACCCCGTGCAGCTGCAGCAGCCCGCGTACGACTCTGACGTCACGGATGTCCGGCACGTTGCGCAGCCGGCTCGGTTCGCTGCCGAGCAGGGCCGCGACCATCGCCTTGGGCACGAGGTTCTTCGCGCCGCGGACGCGGATCTCGCCCTCGAGCGGGGTTCCGCCGTGGACAAGCAGTACATCGTCAGTGCCGGTCATGAATCTCGCGTTCCGGAAGTGGTCCCCCAGGCGGAGCCAGGAGGAGGATCGGACGGGGGGCCAGAGGAAAGGGTAAGGGGGGAGAGCCCCTTAGTTGTAAGCCCTCGGACCGTTCTCGGCCGTAATGAATCGGGCACAACACGCTCTGTCCGCCGGGCCTCGCGCACGGTCACCTTCCCACCCTCCGGACGACTGTCGGGGGCTCCGCCGTCTGAGCTGCGCCCATCGCCCGGGCGGCGGCGAGTGAGCCGCTCGGGCTCCGCGAAGGGGAAAGATGCGGGATCATGTCTGGCATGACCGAGGTGTCCTCGCTCACAGGACGGCTGCTCGTCGCCGCGCCCGCCCTGGCGGACCCCAACTTCGACCGGGCGGTGGTCCTGCTGCTCGATCATGACGACGAGGGTTCCCTCGGCGTGATTCTCAACAGACCCACCCCGGTGGTCGTGGAGGACATCCTGGAGTCGTGGGCGGCGCTGGCGGGTGAACCGGGAGTCGTCTTCCAGGGCGGCCCCGTCGCCCTGGACTCGGCCCTCGGCGTCGCCGTGATCCCCGGCGACGAAGGCCCCCTCGGATGGCGTCGGGTGTACGGCGCGATCGGCCTCGTCGACCTGGAGGCTCCCCCCGAACTGCTCGGTGGCGCCCTCGGCTCCCTGCGGATCTTCGCCGGATACGCGGGATGGGGTCCGGGCCAGCTGGAGGACGAGTTGCAGGACGGCGCCTGGTACGTCGTCGAGTCCGAGCCGGGGGACGTGTCCTCGCCCCGGCCGGAGAGCCTGTGGCGCTCGGTGCTGCGGCGCCAGCGCAACGAGCTGGCCATGTTCGCCACGTATCCGGACGACCCGAGCATGAACTGACCCGGCCGGGGCAAGGGGCGGGGCCTTGCTCCCGTAGAGGGCGCGCGATGAGTACCCTTGGAGCCCATGAGCACTCTTGAGCCCGAGCGCGGGACAGGCGCGGGGACCCTCGTAGAGCCGACACCCCAGGTGTCGCACGGCGACGGCGACCACGAGCGCTTCGCCCATTACGTCCAGAAGGACAAGATCATGGCGAGCGCCCTCGACGGCACTCCCGTGGTGGCACTGTGCGGGAAGGTCTGGGTGCCGGGGCGTGACCCCAAGAAGTACCCGGTCTGCCCCATGTGCAAGGAGATCTACGAGTCCATGGGCGCCGGTGGCGACAAGGACAAGAGCGGCAGCGGCAAGGACAAGAAGTAGGTCCTCCGCCCCAGCCTGCACAACGGCCCCCGGGACGCGCTTCGGCGCGTCCCGGGGGC
The DNA here is from genome assembly GCF_056835925.1 of Streptomyces sp. WAC00040. Lineage (NCBI taxonomy): Bacteria > Bacillati > Actinomycetota > Actinomycetes > Kitasatosporales > Streptomycetaceae > Streptomyces > Streptomyces sp. WAC00040. The sequence goes on along the minus strand of NZ_JAKQZE010000001.1, from coordinate 777,397 downwards.
CGTTTGCGTGCGGTGCGCCGTTGCACAGGGTGCTTTTGCCGGTCACAGAGTGGTTGAGACCTCTTGCGCCCCTCTTGTAGGGCCGTTCAAGCGGGCCTAGCCTCCTGCGTGTTGTGCAGGACGAAATATGCGTTGCGTATGCTGCAACGCCCGCTTCGTAGGGATCACGCATGAAGCTCGTCTCCAGAGTCGCCGCCACCGCCGCGGCACTCGCACTGGCCGGCGTCACCGCCACCGCCTGTGCCCCGCAGACCTCCGGCAACAGCGCCCAGCAGGACGACAAGAGCGGCACGCTGCGGGTCTGGCTGTTCCAGGAGGTCAACAACAAGCCCAAGGAGCAGGTCGTCGACGCCGCGGTCACCGCGTTCGAGAAGGCGCACAAGGACGCCGAGGTCGAGGTCGAGTACATACCGGTCGAGACCCGCGCCCAGAGGATCAAGGCGGCGTTCAACGACCCGAAGAGCGCGCCCGATCTGATCGAGTACGGCAACACCGACACCGCCGGCTACGTCAAGGACGGCGGACTCGCCGACATCACCGCCGAGTTCGGCGCCTGGGACGAGGCCAAGGACACCGACCCCACGGCCAGGCAGTCCGTCACGGTCGACGGCAAGGTCTACGGAGCGCCTCTCTTCGTCGGCGTCCGCGCGCTCTACTACCGCACCGACGTCTTCGAGGACCTCGGCATCGCGGTGCCCAGGACCCAGGACGAGCTCATCGCCACCGCGAAGAAGATCCACAAGGAGAAGCCGGACCTCTACGGCCTCGCCGTGGGCGGCGCCTACACCTACGGCGCGATGCCGTTCATCTGGGCCCACGGCGGCGAACTGGCACAGGAGAACGGCGGCTCCTACGAGTCCGCCATCGACAGCCCGGCCGCACAGAAGGGCATCAAGGCGTACACGTCCCTCTTCGGCGACGACAACTGCCCGGCCGCCAAGTGCGCCGCCATGGGCGGCAACGCCGTCGTCACCGCTTTCGCCGCCGGCAACGCGGCCATGGCGATCGGTGGCGACTTCAGCCACCAGGCCGTCGAGGCCGGCGCGGTCAAGGGCAAGTACGCGGTCGTACCGCTGCCGGGGCTGAAGGCCGGTGAGATCGCCCCGGCGTTCGCGGGCGGCAACAACATCGGCGTCCTCAAGAGCAGTTCGCACCGCACCCTGGCGGTGGACCTGATGAAGCGGCTCGCGGGCAAGGAGTCCCAGGGCAAGCTCTTCGACGCGATGGGTTTCCTGCCCACGTACACCGACGTGCGCGCCGAGGCGGCGAAGAAGCAGCCGTTCGTCGAGCCCTTCATCCGGACGCTCGGCGCCGGCGCCAAGTTCGTCCCCGCCTCGCCCGCCTGGGGCCGGATCGACGCCTCGCTCGTCCTGCCGACCATGTTCCAGGAGATCGTCAGCCACAAGAAGGACGTGGCAGAGGCCTCGAGCGACGCCGCGGAGAAGATGGACGCCGCGTTCACCGACGCGGGCTGAGGCCCGTGGCCTACAAGACCGCGGCGGAGCCGGCCGTGGTCCCCGCGGGGACCACGGCCCGCCCGCCGGACACGACCGCGCCCCCGGCCCGGCCCGTACGGCGCAGCGGGGCCTGGACGCCCTGGCTCTATCTCGCACCCGCCCTCGTGGTGCTCGCCGGACTGCTCGTCTACCCGCTCTACCAGCTCGGCCTGATCTCCTTCCTGGAATACACACAGGCGCAGGTCAGCGGCGGTGAACCGACCACCTTCCAGGGCCTCGGCAACTACCGGACGCTCTTCGCCGACAGCCAGTTCTGGCAGGTGCTCCTCGCGACGGTGCTCTTCGCGGCCGCGTGCGTGGTCTCCACACTCGCCGTCGGCTGCGCCCTGGCCGTCCTGCTGACCCGCGTACGCGCCCTGCCGCGGCTCGCCCTGATGCTGGCGGCTCTCGGCGCCTGGGCCACCCCGGCCATCACCGGTTCCACCGTGTGGGTCTTCCTCTTCGATCCCGACTACGGCCCGGTCAACCGGATGCTGGGACTGGGCGACTTCTCCTGGACGTACGGGCGGGTCAGCGCCTTCGCCCTCGTCATGTTCGAAGTCGTGTGGTGCTCCTTCCCGTTCGTGATGGTCACCGTGTACGCCGGCATCAAGGCCATTCCCGGAGAGGTGCTCGAGGCGGCCTCGCTGGACGGTGCCTCGCAATGGCGCATCTGGCGGTCCGTCATGGCACCGATGCTCCGCCCGATTCTCGTGGTCGTCACCATCCAGTCGGTCATCTGGGACTTCAAGGTCTTCACCCAGATCTATGTGATGACGAACGGCGGAGGCATCGCCGGACAGAATCTCGTGCTCAATGTGTACGCCTATCAGAAGGCCTTCGCGTCCTCCCAGTACAGCCTCGGCTCCGCGATCGGCGTCGTCATGCTGCTGATCCTGCTGGCCGTCACCCTCGTCCATCTGCGTCTCGTGCGACGGCAGGGAGAAGAGATATGAGCCTTGTGCGCACACGGATACGGGTGCGGCGCCCGGGACGGCTGATGGCCGAGGCGGCGGCGCTGGTCATCGCCGTCGTCGTCGCCTTCCCGCTTTACTGGATGGTGCTCTCCGCATTCAAACCGGCGGGGGAGATCCAGTCCAAGGAGGCGAGGCCGTGGACGCTTTCCCCGTCGCTGGACTCGTTCCGGCGGGTCTTCCAGCAGGAGGAATTCGGCGGCTATTTCGTCAACAGCCTGATCGTCGCCTGCACGGTCGTCGTCGCCTCCGCGCTCATCGCCTTCCTCGCCGCCACCGCGGTGACCCGCTTCCGCTTCAAGTTCCGCACCACGCTGCTCATCATGTTCTTGGTGGCACAGATGGTGCCGATCGAGGCGCTGACCATTCCGCTGTTCTTCCTGATGCGGGACTTCGGGCAGCTGAACACCCTCGGCTCGCTGATCCTGCCGCACATCGCCTTCTCCCTGCCGTTCGCGATCTGGATGCTGCGCGGCTTCGTCAAGGCGGTCCCCGAGGCGCTGGAGGAAGCGGCCTGCATCGACGGCGCCGGCCGTGCCCGGTTCCTGTGGCAGATCCTGTTCCCGCTGGTCCTCCCGGGGCTGGTGGCGACGAGCGTGTTCTCGTTCATCTCGACCTGGAACGACTTCCTCTTCGCCAAGTCGTTCATCATCAGCGACACTTCGCAGTCGACGCTGCCGATGGCGCTGCTCGTCTTCTTCAAACCCGACGAGAACGACTGGGGCGGAATCATGGCGGGATCGACGGTGATGACCGTGCCGGTCCTGGTCTTCTTCGTACTCGTACAGCGACGTCTGGTCTCCGGGCTGGGCGGCGCGGTGAAGGACTGACCGTGAGGGCGCCCCGCGCCCGCGAACCCCGGGCCGCCGGGCCCCGGACAGGCAGGCGCGATGTCGTGCCCGCCGTGGTCGACCGACTCGAAAGGCGGACCTGATGGATGTCCTCCCCCTGCCGCGCGGCGGCAAGACGCACAACGGCGCATTCGTGCTCGACGGGTCCACTGTCATCGACGCGGGCCCCGGCACCGAAGGCGCCGAGCGCCGGCTGCGCGCCGATCTGGGCGCGGCGACGGGCCTGCCGCTGGCGCCGGGCGTCGGTGACGGTGGCGGGGTGATCCGGCTGCGCGTCGACACCGCGGACGCCGGGCCCCTCGGACCCGAGGGCTACAAGCTGTACGTCGACGGCGACGGCATCACCATCCGCGGCGGCGGAGCCGCAGGCGTGTTCTGGGGCGTGCAGACGCTCCGTCAGCTCCTGGGGCCCGAGGCGTACCGCAAGGCGCCCGTGGCGGCGGGCAGGCGCTGGGAGGTGCCGTACACCGTCGTGGAGGACGCACCCCGGTTCTCCTGGCGCGGCCTCATGCTCGACGTGTCACGGCACTTCATGCCCAAGGAAGGTGTGCTGCGCTACCTCGACCTGCTCGCCGCGCACAAGCTCAACGTCTTCCACTTCCACCTCACCGACGACCAGGGCTGGCGCATCGAGATCAAGCGCCACCCGAGGCTGACCGACGTGGGCGCCTGGCGGTCGCGGACCAAATACGGGCACCGGGCCTCACCGCTCTGGGACGAGGCCCCCCACGGCGGTCACTACACCCAGGACGACATCCGGGAGATCGTCGCCTACGCCGCCGAACGGCACATCACCGTCGTCCCCGAGATCGACATCCCCGGGCACTCGCAGGCCGCCATCGCCGCGTACCCGGAACTGGGCAACACCGACGTCATCGACACGGCCTCCCTGACCGTCTGGGACAACTGGGGCATCAGCCCCAACGTACTCGCCCCCACCGACACCACCCTCCGCTTCTACGAGGGCGTGCTCGAGGAGGTCCTCGGCCTCTTCCCGTCCGTCTTCGTGCACATCGGCGGCGACGAATGCCGCAAGGACCAGTGGAAGGCGTCGGCCGCTGCCCAGGCACGCATCAAGGAACTCGGCCTGGCCGACGAGGACGAGCTCCAGTCGTGGTTCGTCCGGCACTTCGACCGCTGGCTCACGGCCCGCGGCCGCCGCCTCATCGGCTGGGACGAGATCCTCGAGGGAGGTCTGGCGCCCGGCGCGGCCGTCTCCTCCTGGCGCGGATACCGGGGCGGCATCGCCGCCGCGGAGGCCGGCCACGACGTCGTCATGTGCCCGGAGCAGCAGGTGTACCTGGACCACCGGCAGGCCGCCGGCGACGACGAACCCATGCCCATCGGCTACGTACGCACCCTCGAGGACGTCTACCGCTTCGAGCCCGTACCGCCGGCGCTCGCCCCGGAGGCCGCCCGGCACGTACTGGGCACCCAGGCGAACGTCTGGACCGAGGTGATGCAGGACAGCGCCCGCGTCGACTACCAGGTCTTCCCGCGGCTCGCCGCGTTCGCCGAGGTCGCCTGGTCCACGCTGCCCCCCTCCGAGCAGCGCGACTTCGCGGACTTCGAACGCCGAATGACCGCCCACTACGCACGCCTTGACGCGCTCGGGGTCCACTACCGGCCCCCCGGCGGCCCGTTGCCGTGGCAGCGGCGCCCCGGCGTCGCCGGACGTCCGATCGACGGTGTGCCCCCGAACGTGTGAGCCCGGCCGGAGGCCGCCTCCCGGCGGCCCCGGCCCTGAGACGGTAGGAGAGTGGCACGGCAAGGAGAAAGGCGTACAAGCGCCGCTGAAGAGCGGCAATCCGCTCGTGGCGGTACGGGAGCACGAAACCGGACGATTGTCGCGGGCCGGTACGTGTGGGGCGGATGTGCCCTTCGCGGACCCTCACGACGGTCCGCCCGGAAGATGTGCCAGAGTTGCCACGTCCGGCCTGTGAGCACGTACGGTACGGCAACACAGGCGGGACAGCCGGGACACCGGGAAGGGGCAGCTTGGTGACCACGCACGCACCGCGAACGGCACAGTCGGTGACGCTGCCGGCCTCGCTCGACGAGGCCGTGGCGGCGCTCAGTGCCATGCCCGCCGCCGTCCCCGTCGCCGGCGGCACCGACCTCATGGCCGCGGTCAACAAGGGCCAGCTCCGCCCCGCGGGCCTCGTCGGCCTCGGCCGCATCAGCGAGATCCGCGGCTGGCGCTACCAGGACGGGCACGCCCTGCTCGGCGCCGGCCTCACCCACGCCCGGATGGGCCGGCCCGACTTCGCCGCCCTCATCCCCGCCCTTGCCGCGTCCGCGCGTGCGGCCGGGCCGCCCCAGATCCGCAACGCGGGCACCCTCGGCGGCAACATCGCCAGCTCCGCGCCCACCGGAGACAGCCTGCCGGTGCTGGCCGCCCTCGAGGCGGACCTGGTGATCGCCGGCCCGGGCGGCGCCCGCCGCGAGATCCCCGTGTCGCACCTGCTGGCCGGCCGGGAGATGCTCGGCCCCGCCGAACTGATCGGCTTCGTACGCGTCCCCCTCCTGCACGCCCCGCAGGTCTTCCTGAAGGCGACCGGCCGCACCGGCCCGGGCCGCGCCACGGCCTCCGTGGCCCTCGTCCTGGACCCGGCCCGGCGCGGTGTGCGCTGCGCGGTGGGCGCCATCGCGCCCATGCCGCTGCGGCCGCTCGAGGCCGAGCGGTGGATCGGCTCGCTCATCGACTGGGACGGCGAGCGGGGCCTCGAGGGCGAGGCGCTGACGGCGTTCGGCGAGTACGTCGCCACGGCGTGCATCCCCGACCCGGCTCCGGCGCCCGAGGGCGAGGAGCAACCGGTGCTGTCGCCGGCCGTACTGCATCTGCGGCGCACCGTCGCCGCGCTGGCCCGACGGGCACTGGGGAGGGCGCTGTCGTGAGCAACGAGAACAACCCGCACGGCCTTCCGCCGGAGTTCCAGGAGCTCCCGGAGGGCTTCGAGCCCGATCGCGGCGGCGACCGGTACGACGATCAGGACCAGCGGGATCCCTACGGCCGGCCGCACGGCCAGGGGGGACCGTACGGGCAGGACGGTCACGGCGAGTCGTACGGGCAGCGCGGTGACGGGGAGTCGTACGGGCAGCACGAACAGGGCGAGTCGTACGGGCAGTACGAGCAGGGCCAGCCTTATGGGCAGCCCGAGCACGGGGAGGCGTACGGCCGGCACGAGCCGCCGCAAGGTTCCTACGGTGATTCGTACGGCTCCTACGGGGACCAGGGCGGAGGCTGGCAGCCCACCCCGCAGGGCGGCGAGTACGACGGCGAGGCCACGGCCTTCTTCCAGTTGCCCCAGGAGTTCACCACCTCCGACTCCGCCCCGCTCGAGGCGCCGGGGCACGGCTACGTACCGCCGATGATCAGGCCGCTGACGCCTGCCGCGGGGACGGACCCGGCCGCGGCCGGGGGCTGGGCGACGCCGTGGCCGGAGCCTGCAGGGCAGGGGGCGGACGGCGCGTCCGACGCGAACACGAACGTGAATGTGAACGAGACGGGGCAGTGGGCCTTCCACGAGTCCCAGGACGTCCACGAGACGCACGACGCCCATGGCGCCCAGGGCTTTCAGGATGCGCGCGATGCGCAGGATGTCCCCGGTGCGCATGGTGCGCACGAGGCCTATGAGGTCCACGAGTCAGGGCAGTCCCGGGAGTCCCATGCGTTTCAGGGTGCTCCGGATGCCCAGGGGCCTCAGGCGACCTCGCACTTCCCTCAGTTCCCACAACTCTCGGAGTTCGAGGAGGCGCAGGAGGCGGAGCCCGCTGCGGCGTCCGATTCCGACTCCGGCGAGTTCCCGCTGCCGCCCGGCGCCGACGCGCCCTGGGCCGGTGCGACCCCGTCCGCGACGCTCCCCGGAGGCGCGCCGGCGCCCTGGGCGACGCTGCCGGGCGGCGCCTCCGCACCCTGGGCGGCGGACGAGTCGCAGCGGGCGGAGGAGCCGGCCGGGTCCGGGCCGGAGTCCGTGGCCGCCGAGCCGGCCGCTGAGGAAAACGCCGCGGAGGACGTGGCGGTGACCGGACCGGTCCAGCCAGCGGAGCCCGCCGCAACGGTGCGGGAGCCGGGCGAGACGTCCGCCGAGGCCGAGGCCGAGGGCGAGCACCCGTCTCGGCCCGAGGCCGGATCCCGATCGGAACCGGGATGCGAGCCCGAGCCGGCGGCAGGAGCCCAGGCCGAGGCCGAGGCCGAGGCCGGAGCCGGCACCGAAGCCGCAGCCGACGGCGAACCCGTGCCGGACGGCCCCGCCCCGGCCGCTGAGCCCGCGGTGCCCACCGGGACCGAGGAGCACCCGCCCACCTCGTACGTCCTGCGTGTCAACGGCACGGACCGCCCGGTCAGCGACGCCTGGATAGGCGAGTCCCTGCTTTACGTCCTGCGCGAGCGTCTCGGCCTCGCGGGTGCCAAGGACGGCTGCTCCCAGGGCGAATGCGGCGCCTGCAACGTGCAGGTCGACGGCCGGCTCGTCGCCTCCTGCCTGGTTCCCGCGGCGACCACCGCCGGCTCCGAGGTGCGCACGGTCGAAGGCCTCGCAACCGACGGCGAACCCTCCGACGTTCAGCGGGCGCTGGCGGCGTGCGGCGCCGTCCAGTGCGGCTTCTGCATCCCCGGTATGGCGATGACCGTCCACGACCTCCTCGAGGGCAATCACGCCCCCACGGAACTGGAGACCCGCCAGGCCCTGTGCGGCAACCTCTGCCGCTGCTCCGGCTACCGCGGCGTCCTCGACGCCGTGCGCGAGGTGGTCGCCGAACGCGCGGCGAGCGCCACCGCCGCCGACGAGGCGGAGGCCGGTGACGAAGCCCGCATCCCGCACCAGGCGGCACCCGGCGCAGGTAGTGTGCAGATTCACCCGCACGACGGAGGCATGGCGTGAGCAACGACGCGGCCACCACTGCGATGCCGCAGCCGGTCGACAGCCCCCGGCCGGAGGCTCCTGCCCACGGCCTCGGCGCGTCGCTCCCCGCCGCCGACACCCGCGCCAAGAGCGAGGGCACGTTCCCCTACGCCTCCGACCTGTGGGCGGAGGGCCTGCTGTGGGCGGCGCTGCTGCGCTCACCGCACCCGCACGCCCGCATCGTGTCCGTGGACACGTCCGCCGCCGTCGAGATGCCGGGCGTACACGCGGTGATCACCCACCAGGACATCCCCGGGGACGGTGCGTACGGCAGGCGCATCGCCGATCGGCCCGTCTTCGCGTCCGAGATCGTCCGCCACCACGGTGAGGCGATCGCCGCGGTCGCCGCAGACCACCCCGACACGGCCCGTCTCGCGGCGGCGGCCATCGCGGTGGAGTACGAGGTCCTCGAGCCGGTCACCGACCCCGAGAAGGCCTTCGCCGCCGAACCTCTGCACCCCGACGGCAACCTCATCCGCCACATCCCGCTCCGCTACGGCGACCCGGACGCGACGGGTGACGTGATCGTCGAGGGCCTGTACCGCATCGGCCGCCAGGACCCGGCACCCATCGGCGCCGAGGCCGGCCTCGCCGTGCCCCGCCCCGACGGCGGCGTCGAGCTCTACGTGGCGTCCACCGACCCGCACACGGACCGCGACCTCGCCGCCGCCTGCTTCGGCCTCGAACCGGAACGCGTCAAGGTCGTCGTCACCGGCGTACCGGGTGCGACGGGCGACCGCGAGGACCCGGGCTTCCAACTGCCCCTCGGACTGCTCGCCCTGCGTACCGGCTGCCCGGTCAAACTCGCCGCCACCCGCGAGGAGTCCTTCCTCGGCCACGCCCACCGCCACCCGACGCTGCTGCGCTACCGGCACCACGCGGACGCGGAGGGCCACCTCGTCAAGGTCGAGGCGCAGCTGCTGCTCGACGCGGGCGCGTACGCCGACGCCTCCTCCGAGTCGCTGGCCGCCGCCGTAGCGTTCGCCTGCGGGCCGTACGTCGTCCCTCACGCCCACATCGAGGGCTGGGCGGTACGCACGAACAACCCGCCCTCCGGCCATGTACGGGGCGAGGGAGCCATGCAGGTCTGCGCCGCGTACGAGGCGCAGATGGACAAGCTCGCCGCGAAACTCGGCCTGGACCAGACCGAGATCCGCCTGCGCAACGTCCTCGCCACCGGCGACATCCTGCCCACCGGTCAGACCGTCACCTGCCCGGCGCCCGTCGCCGAACTGCTCCAAGCCGTAAGGGACTTCCCGCTGCCGCCCCTCCCCAAGGACTCCCCGGAGGACGACTGGCTCCTCCCGGGCGGTCCCGAAGGAGCCGGCGAACCGGGCGCGGTACGCCGTGGCGTCGGCTACGCCCTCGGCATGGTCCACATGCTCGGCGCTGAAGGCACCGACGAGGTCTCCACGGCCACGGTCAAGGTCCACGACGGAGTCGCCACGGTCATCTGCGCGGCCGTCGAGACGGGCTCCGGATTCACGACGCTCGCTCGGCAGATCGTCCAGGAGACCCTGGGCATCGACGACGTCCGCGTCGCCTCCGTCGACACCGACCAGCCACCGGCCGGCCCCGCCGCCCACGGCCGCCACACCTGGGTGTCGGGCGGAGCGGTCGAACGCGCCGCGAAGATGGTCCGCACACAGCTTCTCCAGCCGCTGGCCCACAAGTTCGGCATGTCCACCGAACTGCTCCAGATCACCGACGGCAAGATCACTTCGTACGACGGTGTCCTGTCGACGACGGTCACGGAGGCGATGGACGGCAAGGAACTCTGGGCCACCGCCCAGTGCCGCCCCCACCCCACAGAGCCGCTCGACGAGTCGGGCCAGGGCGACGCCTTCGTGGGCCTGGCATTCTGCGCCATCCGCGCGGTGGTGGACGTCGACATCGAACTGGGCTCGGTCCGCGTGGTCGAGATGGCGGTGGCGCAGGACGTCGGCCGCGTCCTCAACCCCGCGCAGCTGGCCACCCGCATAGAGGCCGGCGTCACCCAGGGCGTCGGCGCGGCCCTCATGGAGAACCTCCGCACGGCCCGCGGCGTGATCCGCCACCCCGACCTCACCGGCTATACCCTCCCGACAGCCTTGGACGCGCCGGACATTCGCATCGTGAAACTCGTCGAGGAACGCGACGTGGTGGCCCCCTTCGGCGCCAAGCCGGCGAGCGCCGCGCCGGTGGTCACGTCCCCGGCCGCGGTCGCTTCCGCCGTCCGCGCGGCCACGGGCCGCCCGATCAACCGTCTCCCGATCCGGCCGCAGGCGGCGGTGGCTGTTCCAAACTCGTGACGTAGTCGGCGAGTTGCTAGTGCAATCCAGGGGTGCGCTGTGTCATGCCCACTCGGTAGAGTGATCCCTGCAGACGTGTGTAAACGGGGAGGCATTCGTGGCGGAGGACGACGGGACGGGGCGGCCGGTGTACGGCCCGCCGGTACCGAGGCCAAGTGCGCCGAGCGGGGGTAGCAGCGGCAAGGACCTTGATGTCGATGCCGGGGAACTGGCGGCGTTCAAGGGGCGGGTGGACAAGCTCCTTCTGCGGCTCGAGGGGTCACCTGCGGCACCGGGGAAGCTCGCTGACGGAGAGATTCCCGAAGGAGACATGGGCACGGGCTTCAGCGAGGCCAAGGCGCTTTTCGGTATCTATCAGCGGGTGCACGCAGAGCTCAAGAACCTGTCCAAGGGGCTCGCGGGTCAGATCGAAGGCCTGGGCATCGCGGTGGACGGGTCGGCCAAGGGCTATCAGAACATCGACGACGACATCAAAGAGCGTATGCGGCGCATCAGTGCCGACGCTCAAGCAGCCGTCGATCGGCGCGAGCAGGAACGACGCGAGGCTGAGAGGCCCAAGGACGAAAAGCCGAAGGACGAGGCCGGCCAGGGCGACACCTCGGGCGGCGCGGGCTTCTGATGTCGGCAGACATGAAGGCACGGGGAAGGGTGGGGAAGAACAATGGCTGAACCGAGCGAGGGCGGCGGAGTGGTCATGCCTCCGCTGGGAATCCTGGGTCTCTTTTTCGGAACCACCGACTTCGAGTCCAAGACGCATGAAGAGATGCTCGCCATGGTCAAGGCGGCGAATCCGGAGACGCTCAAGACTCTGTCCGACCAGCTGACCGACGCCGGGAAGACGATCACGGAGATCGGCGAAGACCTCAGGGCGTACATCAAGGGCGTTCGTTGGGAGGGTGAAGCCGGCAAGGCCATGGAGCTCTGGGGCGACCAGGCATGGAAGGCGACGCTCCAGCTCGGTACGTACAGCTCTGTCGGCGGCACGTGGATCGGCAACGCTGCTCAGACACTCCGCGAGGTGAAGACCAACCTTCCGGAGAAGGACGCGACTGCCCAGGCCAACTACGACGCCGCCGTCAAGTACCGCAACGACCCTGACTCCGAGGACATCAGACGCGAAGCGTGGTCCAAGATGACCGAGGACCACGCCCAGGCTGTGCAGCAGATGAACAAGCTGGCCCAGTCCTACTCGTTCTCCACGTTCGTGATCAGCGCGGCTGAGCCGCCGACGTTCCCGCCGCCGCCGGGGCAGTTCGTGCCTAGGGCAGATGAGCAGCGAAGTGAGTACATCGGCACTGGAACCGGCCGGACCTCTGGGGTCGAGCGGGGCACCGGCGAGCCGTACCTTCCTGCCTCGCACAAAGAGGTGAGCGAAGTACGTCCGGACCCTCCTTCCACGGTTCGGGCTGAGACAGCCGTTCCCCGGCAGGACCGCCCCGTGGACATGGGAATCGACAGCGTGGATACGCTGCCTCCGCAGACACAGATTCCGCAGACGCCCGTGGGACCGCCTCCTACCGGTCGACCTGAAACCAATGTGCTTCCGCCCGTCGTAGGTATCCCCCCGATGCAGGTGGGCAAGACGACTGGGCCCGCCTCCGTGCCCCCAGGCGGTTCCAAGGGTTTCCCGAACGCGAGAAACGTGGTGTCGCCGAGCGGTGGGGGCATCAATTCGAGAATGCCTCGAGACAGCGGTATCACGGGCGGTCGCCCCGTTCCGCCCTCCAGCGGTCGGCCGACAGGCGGGATTCCGCGTAGCAACGTCATTGGTGGCGATTCCACCGCTCGAGGGCTCACCGGACGTGGCATGCCGCATATGCCCGGGATGTCCGGCGGTCCCATGCCAGGGCAAGGAGGTGGTTTCGGCGGCCGACGTCTGGCTTCGGAGGGCGGCGGCATGGTCGGTGGTCGCCCGTCCCAGTCGGGTCAGGCAGCAGCTCGCCCGTTCACAGCGGGCGGGTCCGGACTGGTTCGTGGAACGCCCGCCGGTGGCGCTGGTGCCGGCCAGGTGGGACGTACGGGTCCGGCGGGTGCGGGAGCCAACGGCAGTCGTAGGCGTCGGGACGACGAGCAGGGAGAGCGCCCCGACTACCTGTCAGAGGATGAAGAGACCTGGCAGCAGGGTAGTCGGCGGATTGTTCCTCCCGTCATCGACTGAAGCAGATATCGCGAAGGATGAGGATGCACACCAGTAGCCGTCACAAGGCCCGGCTCGGCCGCGTGATTTCAGCCACCTTGGGACTGCTGCTGGTGGGCGTCGCAGCAACGCCCTCGCATGCGGAGTCGATTCGCTCGATGCAATGGCACTTGGACGCCATGCAGGCCGAGGAGATGTGGAAGTCGAGTACCGGCAAGGGCGTCACCGTGGCAGTGATCGACACCGGTGTTGATCCCACGGTTCCAGACCTACGTGGCCAGGTCCTCGACGGGCGTGACTTCTCGCCCGAAGCCGGTACATCGGCCGACGACGTCGATGGGCATGGGACCGGTATCGCCGCCCTGATTGCCGGCACAGGCAAGGGGAAGGGGGCATACGGCCTGGCCCCGGATGCCAAAATCCTTCCTGTTCGCCTCTGGAAGGTGAGTGGCGAACAGATGGGCATGGAGGAGGAAAAGTCTCTGGCCGCGGCTATCCGTTACGCTGCCGATTCCTCCGCCAAAGTGATCAACATGTCCATCGGTGGGCCGATGCACTCGGAGACCGTCACCGAAGCGGTCCGATACGCCCTCACCAAGGACAAGCTTCTCTTTGCTTCTGTGGGTAATTACGGAAGCGCCGTCGGGTACCCGGCAGCGACGCCTGGAGTAGTGGGCGTAGGTGCTGTGGACAAGGAAATCAATAAGACCGATGAATCGTCTGTCGGGCCGAAGGTCGACCTTGTTGCTCCTGGTATCGACATGGTGGGCGCCTGCACGGGGGGTACCGGCGTCTGCAAATCCCACGGAACGAGTGGGGCCACCGCTCTCGCCTCCGCCTCCGCCGCCCTGATCTGGTCCCAGCACCCTGAGTGGACGAACAACCAGGTCCTGCGCGTCATGCTCAACACCGCAGGCGGTCCTCGGAGCGGCAACAAGCGCAACGACTCGATCGGTTATGGCGTCGTCCGCCCCCGTATCGCGCTCAAGTCGCCCGGAGACCCTGGCCCTGCCAACGAGTACCCGCTGCCCGACCTGGCGGAGGCTGCCTCCCCCTCCTCGGCGCCGTCGCCCGATGCTTCGGAGGCCGCTGCCGGAAGCAAGGACAGCAAGGAGCAACCGGCCGTGGCCGCTCCTGCGTCCGAGGATGAGAGTAATTCGGGTCTGTGGATCGGGCTGGGGGTGGCCGCGGCGCTGCTCATCGGAGCAGCGGTCGGCATTCCGGTGGTCCGGGCACGTCGAGGCTGAAGCGAGGACGCGCCCTACAGGACAGGCACAGCGGTCACGTTTCCGTCGCTCACGAGGAACACCCGACGGCCGGCTCCCGCCATCACCGTCGGCCCCCCTGTGTCGGACTTGTAGACCCAGGCGCGCCTGGAGGGAGGGTCGTGGAAGACGGACACCCCCTCAGCTCCGTCGACAAGGAGGCTTCTGCCCTCGGCCACGGGTGGAAGGCTGCTCAGCAGGTCCGCTTCCATCGAGTCGTTCCCCATCAGGTCCGTGTCTCCATTGGACATGCGCACCGATTGGGGCCTGCCGCCGACGATGGCACAGACATTCAGCTCCTTGACCCACGGTGCGCCCCATCCGTCCGCGGCGGAGGAGGTGTAGCCGGAGACGGTCCACCGCTCCGTGCCGTCCGCCACCATCAGGGCGGCGAGTTCCCTGCCTCCGAGATACACACTGGTCCGGTCGATGGCCGGCATCGCCGGCCCGAACCCTTGGCTGCGCCGCCAGACTTCACGGCCGGTGTCCGTGCTCAGCGCGATCACGACTCCGTTCGAACCCGAGACGACAAGGCGCTCGGCACCGACCGCGGCGAGCGGCCGGTCGGCAGACTGCATGCCCTCCGGCGCGGTCACCGTCCACAACGGCTTGCGCCCGGAGATCTCCACGGCACGGATCTCCTCGGCCCGTGTGAGTACATAGACGCATGTTTCGTCCAGAGCGAGCAGTTGGACCGCCTCCGCGGACACTGCCCATCGCTGTTCTCCTGTGGAGGCGTCCAGGCAAGCCACCTCGCCGCCGTCCGTCACTGCGATGAAGTGCGTCTCTGATAGTTGGAGCATGCCCGCTGTGCCGGACGCTTCAGAAAGACTCCACACCTCCTCGCCGTCCATGGCCTTGTGCGCAGCCAGGCCACCGTCACGAGCGCTGAAGATCACTACCCCATGCATGGCGATCGGCGGCGGGACCGTGCCTTCTGCCGCCACATTCAGTGGCCCCCACAGCGGCCGGGGGGTCCTTCCGTCGGCGTACTCCTCGTATGCCACAGGCTCCGCGTCCGGTGGGATCGCAACCGGCCCGCCCGCAATGTGGTTCAGCCACCAGGCCGTGGTCCCGCCGGCTGCGGCCAGCACCGCGCCTCCGGCCGACAGCGACGCGACGAGGAACCTGCGGCGCGACGGCTGTTGTCCCGCTCGCGGTCCGACGGCTGTCACGAAGCGCTCTACTTCCGTCTCGCGCTCCTTGATGTCGGATGCGAGGGCACCGGTGCGCCAGCTCTTTTCGTCTCCGCGCCGAGTGGCGAACGCCTGTGCAATGTGCTCAGGCCGAGGGCGATTTCCAGGGCCTTTCGACAGACAGGACTCGATGAGACTGCGGAACTGCCAAGGCACGGCGTCGAGTCGCGGCTGCCCGTGGACGACCTCGTACTGCACAGCCGCGACGTGCGCGCCGTCGAATACGCGGCGGCCGCCGGCCGCGTAGGCGAGAACGGCACCCAGCGAGAACACGTCGGCCGACGGATCCACCCGCTGCCCGAGCACCTGTTCCGGCGCACCGTACCCGGGTGTTGCGGGTGCCTGCCCGGTGGTCGTGAGCGTGAGACCGTGCTCGGGCCGAGCGATTCCGAAGTCGATGATGCGTGGACCGGTCCTGGTGAGGATGATGTTGGACGGCTTGATGTCCCGGTGGATCAGCCCGGCGCGGTGGATGTCGCCGAGGGTGCGGGCCAGGGAATGGGCCAGGTGGCGCAGAGCGGGCTCGCCGAAGGGGCCGTGGCGTTCCACGGCACTGTCGAGCGTCGGTCCGGCCAGGAATTCGGTGGAGATCCACAGCCTCCCGGCCTCCGTTTGAGCGGCGAGCAACCGGGCCACGCCGGGGCTCGTCACCGCTTGTGCGGCCTCCGCCTCACGCACGAACCTCTGGGTGAGATTCCCGTCGTTCGTCAGGCCGGGGTGCAGCACCTTCACTGCGGCGGTCCGACCCGAACCGTCCTGACCGAGGTACACCCTTCCCATACCCCCGGCTCCCAGGACTCCCAGGATCCGATAGGGGCCGAGTCGAATCGGATCGCCGGGGCCGAGGGGCTGCATCGAAACTCTTTCCGTGTGGTGGAGGGGGGAACGAGGAGGTACGTCACTCCACGGAGTAGCCGGCAATCACGTCTGTCTGTACAGCGACGAACATGCCGTTGTCCCCCCGGACGTAGCGGGCGTCATGCGGCATCGTCACGGTGTTGCGCGTGCGGCGCGTACGAATGTCGATCACCTCGAGCCCGGACTTACCGATGATGTAGAGGTCCTCTTCGCCGACGAAGGCGACGCCGTAGCGGTCCGGTACGGGTGACGACTCCCAGACGAGGCTTCCCTTGGCGGCGTCGACCGCTGTGACGATCCCGCCGAAGCGCATGGTGTACAGCACGTCCCCGCCGAGGACCGGATGCGGAAGGTCCTGGGGGACGTCCTCGCCGTACTCCCACACCGTTCTTCCGTCTGTCAGACGCACGGCGATGACCTGATGGCGTTCGGTGTTGAGACCGAAGCTGTTGGCGCCCAGGTACACATGTCTCTCATCCATCACGATGCCGGCGACAAGAGGGGCATCGGGCTTGACCGCCCAGCGGAAAGCGCCGGTCGAGGCGTCGTAGCATTCGAGGCGCGCCTCGCTCTCGGAGTCGCCGACCGTCATGAGGAAGCTCCCCGCGAGGGCGCGTGCGTCGTAGAAGGACTTCAGTACCGGGTTTTCCACAGGGCCGAGCTCGCTGCGCCAGAGCTCCTTGCCGGAGGAGACGTCGGCGGCGACCAGATACCAGGTGGCGCGGGCATCTGTTTCCCCTTGGCCGGCGACGAGGAAGGCTGTGCCGTCCGAGACGCAAAGCAGCTTCCCGTTTCTCAGGGCGCTGTTGAAGTCGTCCAGTACCAGTACGAGTTCGAGAGAGCCGTCCGCCAGGTCCACCGTACAAAGCGTCAGTTCACTCGGGTCCGGAGTGACTGCGTAGATGCGTCGGCCATCGGTTGTCACCGCACTGGCCGACACCATTTCCTTGCGGAGCCACCTGTCCTCTCCCGTCGCTACATCGACACCGATCAGCCCTTCGACTGTCGTGATCGCCAGGCAGTCACCCGCCAGCAGCGGAGCAGTATCGACTTCCTGCGAGTTCCTCGAGATGCCTCTGGTCCAGACAGAGCCCGGCAGTTTGGGAACCTCAGAAGCAGGGGACGGCGCGGCCGTGTCCTCGGTGAAGCTCGTACCGCGGCTGTCGAGCCACGTCCAGATGCCGGCCCCGAGCGCGATTGCGCCTGCGGCGGTTCCTCCACCGCGTCTGAGAAGCGTGCGACGGGAAACCGCGGCGCGTCCAGCGGCTGCTTCCGTGATCGGCGAGGTATACGCCGGCTCTGGAAGCCGATGCGGGTGGTGGGCCCACACGTCCGTGGCGCGCCGCGCGATGTCGGTGAGGAGGGCATGGGGCAGATGGTCGGCGAACTGGCCCTGCCCGTCATGAAGTTGGGCGGCCAGCTCTCCGGTGCTGGGGCGCTCGGCGGGGTCCTTGCCGAGGCAGCGGCCGAGGACGGGCGCGAGGGCCGGGGGGAGCCCTGTGAGGTCGGGTTCGGTGTAGCGGATGCGGTAGAGAAGGTCGGCTGCCTGTCCCGTGCCGAAGGGTGGTCGGCCGGTGGCGGCGTACACCAGGACGCCGGCGAGGGCGAAGGTGTCGCCGGCGGGTGTGTGCTCCTGCCCGGTGGCCTGCTCGGGGGACATGTAGGCGGGAGTGCCCGCCGCGGCGCCGGTGCGGGTGAGGCGGTCGTCTCCTGCGGCACGGGCGATGCCGAAGTCGATGATCTTGGGCCCGTAGGCGGTGATCATGACGTTCGAGGGCTTGAGGTCGCGGTGGACGACGTCCGAGGTGTGGAGCTGGGTCAGCGCTCCGGCGAGGGCGGCGCCGATGGCGCGGACGGAGGTTTCGGGGAGGGGCCCGCAGAGGTCGACGGCGTCGTCGAGGGGTGGGCCCAGAACGTATTCGGTGGCGAGCCAGGGCGTTTCGGCGGTCGGGTCGGCGTCGACGACGGTGGCACCGTGGTGGCCCCCGATGATGCGGGCGGCGTCGGTCTCGAGGTGGAAACGGGTGCGGGCGGCAGGGTCCGTGGCGATGTCGGCGTGCATGGTCTTCAGCGCCAGGACGCGTCCGCCGGAGGTACGGGCGAGATAGACGGTGCCCATGCCGCCGTGACCCAGCCGGGCGAGCAGGCGGTGGCCGGCGATCTCGACCGGATCGTCGTGCGTCAAAGGGGAAAGCATCGCCGTCAGACCCCGGACATCCGACGGGCGGCACCTTGCGAAGTCCGGCCGATATGGGCCGGCGCGCGGTTCAGCCGGCGCATTGGCGCACGTTCCATCTGTGAATCCCCCCGAGGCATGGCTACGCAAGTGGAGCCTACCGGCGCGCGCCGCAGCATGCTCCAGGGCATGTGCCTATCCGACACATGCCAAGCGGCACTTGGATGTAGAGATGCTGAGCGGGGCATTTGGTCTGTCCGGATTCCGTCGTAGGGTGGTTCGGTCCGACTGCCCATTGGTGCGCCACCTATCGTTTGCACAGGTTCCGGGGGATTCATGTCGTTCGACACCGAGTGGTCTTCGGTCCGTTCCGAGTCGACTGCGAATGTCAGCATGCGTTTGAACCAACTGCCTGCAGAGGAGGGTGGCGGCAGCAGCAGCGCCGACCTTCAGGCCAATCAGGACAAGCTGGGTGCTATTGGAAACGCCGCATTCCTCCTGCACGGCCGATTGAACACGGTCGGGAAGAAAGCGAATGCGAGCACGTCGGAAGCGGCGACGATGATGACCGTCAACGGTTTCCGGACCGGTGCCGCGATGGCGACGGTGCACGAGACTTGGGGCTCTCAACTGCAGACGCTGCTCGATGCGTGCGCGAACATCTCGAACCATCTCGATCACAGCGCCGCGTCGCACGCGCAGGACGAGAAGGACATCGCGGCGTCCCTGAGCGTGTCGAAGATCAACGAGTACCTGAAGTAGACGGGGGAGCCATGCTGACGTTCGACAACGTGTACCACGCTCCACTCGACAAGCTGAAGGCGTCGGTGGACGACTGGTCGAAGATGACGACGGACCTCGAGACGCTCGCCACCGACGCCGGTTCCACGATGGCGGCCAAGGCGAAGGACGACTACTGGCGCGGGGTGAACGCCGAAGTCACCAAGCCGTTCGTCGACAGGACGGCCAAGGAGTTCGACGACGCGGCGAAGGCGGCCAAGGGGATCAAGCAGATCCTCTCGGACGGGTACGAGGCGTTCAAGAAAGCCAAGGACGACCTCAAGAAGCTCGTGGACACCGAGGCGCCGGCCCAGCATCTCGTCATCACCTCCCACGGCAAGGTCGAGGCGTCGTATCCGCTGGAGAAGGACCAGGGAGCGCGGCACGATCCGGACTATCCGGAGGCGTTGCGGGCTCAGCGGGCGAAGATCGAGGCCATGCAGAAGCGTGTCGACGCGATCATCGAGGCGTGCGACGACGCGGACATCGCCGTGTCCAACGCCCTCAAGGCGAACATCACCGGCGACAAGCACAACTTCAGCGCCCCGAAGTACAGCAGCATCGACGCGGAAGAGGCCCAGCGGGCGGTCGATCTCGCGAAGAAGGGCCGCGACCTCTCGCACAAGGAGCTCGAGCAGCTCAACGAGCTTCTCAAGGACAACCACGACTCGAAGGTGTTCTCGCGGACCTTCTACGACGGCCTCGGGCCGAAGGGCTCCCTGGAGTTCTTCGGGCAGCTCTCCACGGACACGTACGACTACTCGAAGCAGGACAAGGAACGCCTGAAGGACGTCCAGGAGCTCCAGAAGAACCTGGGCCTCAACCTCGCCACGGCGACGGACCCCACCGGCAAGGACGACAAGTGGTCCCAGCGGTGGGGTGACGAGATGCGCAAGCTCGGCACCGAGCGCATACCCCTGGCCAAGCACGACTACAACGGCCCGTACGGGTACCAGCTGCTCGGCGGAATCATGCGGTACGGGAACTACGACCCGAAGTTCCTCAACCCGATCGCCGAACACGTGGTCCAGTTGCATGCCAAGGACCCGTACATGTTCGCCGACACGAAAAGCACGCTCGGCTACGACAAGCACCCCTTCAACCCGTCAGGGAAGAACGGGGCCGGTTACGACCCGGTCGTCAGCATGCTCGAGGCACTCGGGCACAGCCCGGAGGCGTCGAAGGAATTCTTCTCGTCGGACCCGAAGGCGTACAACGAGGACGGCACGTACAAGGGTGGCGTTCCGAAGGACGAGGACGGCAAGGAGATAACCAGCTACCTGGACTACTTCACCAACAAGGACTACAAGTCGTTCCCCGACATCGTCGGGCACGCTCCGGACGACGCCAAGCAGTCCATGGACTACATGCCCGACGCTTTCGGGCACGCCCTCGAGTCGGCGACGCTCGGTCACGCCTACGACGATCCGAACCCCGAACTGGTCCGGGACGAGGCCTCCGCCGGCATCATGGAGAAGGTCGTCGACAAGTACGGAGGCGACCCGGAGTTCCTCAAGAAGAACCATTCGGCGTTGGCCGACAGCCTGGGCAACATGGGTGCCGGATACATCGACGACATCAACTGGGCGATCGACAAGAACGATCCGGACAGCATCTACGCCCCGGACAAGAATCCCGAGGCCCACGCCAACTTCGGGCGCTCGGGCGCTCGCGAGTTCCTCAGCGTGCTGGGCCAGCACCCGGACGCCTACGCCTCCATCAGCACCGCCGAGCGCATCTACACCACCAGTGTTCTCGAGTCCCAGGTGGGCCCCGACGGCAAGATCGACGAGGGCGGCGCGCGCCACGCCGTGAACACCGGCGGCCAGATCCAGGGAATTCTCGACCAGTCCCGAGGTGACCAGGTCGAGGCCGAGGGCCTGAAGAAGCACGAAGAGTACGAAAAGGCCCACGAGAAGCGTTCCGCCTGGATCGAGTTCGGTGTGACAGCAGGCATCGCGGCCGGCGTGGCCTTCCTCCCGGCGACGGCAGCCGCTGCCGGCGCAGCGGCCATCCTGGTCCCGCTCGCGGTGGACACAGGAAGCGGCGCGCTGGAGCAGATGGCCGGCCAAGTCATCGGCGACTGGTCGGACAAGAACGTGGAGGACCACAAGAAGGTGACGGAGGGCGACATCCGGGAGCAGAAGTCCGAGGTCTTCCGCGCCGGTGAAGTGAGCTCCGAGGCTCCGATGGAGCGGTTCATCGACCAGTACGGCGACAGGATGAGCAGTGAGTTCGAGCAGGATCTGCGTGAATCCGCGCAGGGCGGCTACAACACCGGCAACCTGAGGGAAGACCAGCAGGGGCAGGACCCGGAAACCGGCTGACGAGGAATGGGCGCGAGATCGTGATGCGACGACGGGATGTGGTACTGGCCGCGACGGTGAGTATCGCTCTGTGCTTCGGTGCGACTGCGTGTGGCGGCAATGACGAGCCCGAGGCGAAGCGCACCGCCGCCAAGGATCAGTGCGGCGGTGTCCTGTCGCCTGCTGCGGTGACGGCCATGGAGCAGGTGATGGGGAAGCATTTCTCCGAGGCTGCGGACGCGACGGTGGACGAGGCGGTCCAACAGCTGCGCAGCGACTACGGCGAACGTCTCAACTGGAGCCGGGGCAAGCAGTTCTGTGAGATCTCCAAGACGGAGGGCGGCGTGAACTCCATGACCGTCAGCTTCTCGCTGTACGCCCCGGACGACCTGTCCGGAAGCAATCACGCCGCGGACCTCCACGCGTACCCCATGGGGAAGGAAGCCCTGGCCGGGGCGGAGGACGCGTACCTCTATTTCGAGTGCGTCAGCCCCGAGCTGGAGGGCTCGAAGTCCCGCCCTGCGCGGGTTGCGGGCCACCTCTCACAGTCGGAGCCACCGTCGGACACGGCGCAGGTGCACAAGGCGAACATGGCGGTGCTTCACTCGGCCGCGGTGGCTGTAGCCGGGGAATTGAAGTGCGAGGGGAAGGCGGGGCTTCCTGCGGAACCGAAGCTGACGCCGACGGACTGAGCATGGTTCGCAGGTCACTCACACTTCAGCTCGCGCTTCGTGAATGCTGCGAATTCCTTCAGCAGCGCAGGTAGGGCCTTTCGTTCGCTCAGGCTGCCCGATCCTCCGAACGAGTAGATGTGCAGATCGATGTACTTTCCGGGGGCTGAAGCGGTCTTGGAAGGGGAGCAGGCGATATAGGCGGCGGCACCGTCGTCCCAGACGATTCCCTTCTGCCCCACGTCGATTGGTTCAGGATCTGCTGCATCGAAACTGGACCAATCAATTTCCTCCTCAGAGTCCTGGTAGCGCGCAAAGGCCTGGAACTGTGTATTGCCGTCAATGTAGAGCGAGCAGATCGGCTCGTCCGGTGATTCGTTGAGGACGAACGGGTCGACATCGATGGTGACTTCCTCGCCAGAAGGGAGAAGGGGAGCCACGTCTTCGCTGGAGAAGACGTTCCAACAGATCCGTTTGGGTAGTACCGGGGCGGTTCTTTCCTCACTCTTCGAGCAACCGGTGAGGAAGCCGACCAGTGTCACAGGAACCAACGCAGTTGTGAGGATTTTCGCGATTGCGCGCATACTCAACTTCCATTAGGGCTTGAACTGTCTACCAGGCCCCGCCCGACGGAGTGAGCCGTTCCCATCTGGGTGGAGGCCGACCCCTTGTACTCACTGATTTGCTCATCGGTGAGGGCCGCCCCGCGGGCCCCCGCCTCGACAGCAGATACAGCAGCGGCCTTGGCCGCATCCTCCGACCTTGAATAACCGTGTGCCGAATCGCGGCGAGCCTCCTCCGCAGTGTCCTTCTCCGCGCTCTTCACCGCCGACTCCGTCACGTCCTCCTTGATCCACATGATCACGTCACCACCCACCGGGATCATCTCGACATACTTGCCGCCCACCGCATCGATCACGCGGTTGGTCCACTTGGCGTTGTCCGCGACGCCCTGGTTGTACTCCGCCGCCTCGTGAGTCTTCGCGTCATGGACCGCCTGCGCCCGCGCCTCCGTCATCATGCCCGCGATCTCGCCGCCCGGGTGGACGGCGTTCCGCACCGCCTCGCCCGTGTCACCGTGGCGCTCCGGGTTGTGGAACACGTCGGACACGAGCGTCGTCGTGTAGGCCTGCTGGGCGTTGGTGATCGCGCCGTAGGCCTGTGGGTCCTGGCCCACCGCGCCGAGGAACGCGGCCATCTCGTCCTTGCGGAACTCGGCCGGTTCTCCCAGGTACTTGACCTGGTCCGCCCCGTTCTCCGCCGTGGCCTGGAGGTCCGGCATGTACTCGGCGGCCATGTTGCCGAACTGCGGCGCGAGAGCGCTCAGCGGCCCAGGCGGGTCGCCGGGCTTCGCCGCCACCAGGGACGGGTCCGCGCCGATCTTCGCCACCACCTGCTCCATCACGCTGCTCATGGCCTTGGTGTGGGACACGGGAGCTGCGTCCTCGTCGCCCGGTACGCGGCCGGTGACCGCTGCCTCCAGCGCGTTGCCCAGCGCCGTCTGGCCGGGGTGGTGCTCGCCGCCTGCGGTCGTGTCGTACCAGTCCGCGACCGGCTTCTTGTCCAGCATGTAGTCGACGACGCCCTGGGCGTCCTTGCCCTGGATCGCCCCGTCCGACAGCGTGACGATGCCGTCCTTGTTGGTGTCCTCGCGGACCGGTTCGTTGAAGAAAGCCGTTGAGGCCTCGGGGTTCTTGCTCATCGCCTCCATGAGACCGGTGAGCGGATTGAAACCCTTGCCGCCCTCCCCGTCCAGGTTGATGGAGACGGGGGTGTGGCTCAGCGGCATGTTCTCGTGCCAGATGTCCGGGTTCTGTTTGTCCATCGCCACCATGTCGCGGCCAACGGCGGTGAGGAAGTCCTTGTCGTACGTGCCCTCCCGCAGGAGCGCCCCCAGGGCTTGGTAGCCGTACACCTTGGTTCCGGGAGCGGTGGAGCCAGACACGTCGATCTCTTTGCGCCCTGCCTTGAGAAGCTGTGTCGTCCAGGTCGAGTCGAGGTGGTTCGGCGTCGACGTCTGCGTGGCGAGCCCGAGCATCGCGCCCATGTCGTTCTGGATGTTGCGCACCATGCCCACCCGGTCCTGGCCGGCAGGGCCGAGCGATGTCGCATCCAGTGACATCTTGGTGTACGCCTCGAGCGTGCCCTCCGCGCCCAGCTTCCGGTAGAAGGCGGCGGAGAAGTCAGGGTCGGTGCGGTTGTCGTCGAGGAGTTCTTCGAGCTCCTTCAGCGCCGCCACGTTGCGTGCCGTGCCGCCCTCTCCTGTCACTGTCTTCATGAGCGCCGCTGCCCGGTCGGCCTGTTCGGCGTCGAGGCTCTTGTACTTCGGGGCGGCGAAGTCGTGGCCGTCCGTCACGTTCCGCGCAAGGGCTCGTTTCAGCGATTCGTCCGCGTCGGAGCAGTCCTCGACGATGCGGTCGATCTTCTTCTGCCAGGCATGGACGGCTTCCTCCTGCTTGCGCAGGGTCGCCTCGTACACGGCCCGGTCGGGCTCGTGACGTGCTGCCGCGTCGTCCTGGACCGGGTGGCGTGATGTCACCTTGCCGCCCGCGTCCACGTGGATTCCGGCGGCAGGCCCTTCCTCGTCCCTGATCCTGACCAGCGCGTCCTTGGCGGTCCTGAACGAGGTGTGCGCGTCCCGGAGCAGCAGTTCGATGCCCTTGGCCTGGGCCGCCGCGTCGTGGAACTCCTTGGTGCTCTTTGTGATGAACGGCCTGGTGATGCTCGCGTTGACGCCTTCCCAGTCGGCCTTGTCCGACTTGGCCTTCATGCCCCGCCGCGCGTCGTCCGCCAGTTTGTCCAGCCTGGTCACCATCTCGGCCCAGTGGTCGGCGGCTTCCTTCAGCTTGCCCACAGGGGCGTTCACGACGTCATCGAATTGCAGCACTGCGCGTCCCCCGACGGGCTACTTGAAGTATTTGTCGAGCGTGGCGACCGCGGTCAACTTGCCGGCGATGTCGGCATCGTTGTCTGCGTGGTCCGCCCGTGTGTGGTCCAGGTGGTTGGAGATCTGGCCGCATGCGTCCAGCAGAGCCCGCAGCTGCGTGTTCCACCGGTCGTGGGCCTTCAGCAGTTCTGATCCGCTGACGAAATTGCCGTTCGTCAGCGCGTTCGCGGCCTCGAACGTCGACGGCCTGGCGTGGTCACCGTCCCGTGACAGCCTGCCGTGGAGGAGGTAGGCGTCATGGCCGACCGCTCCGAGGTCGTCCTGGTTGACGGCCAGGTCCACGGCGCCCCCGGGATTTCCGCCACCGCCGTCGGAATGGTCGAGCCGCATCCCGACCGTCCGTGATGCGCCGGCCCGGGCGGCGGCCCACTCCTCGTCGAACGTCATGGATCCTCCGAGCCTGTTGGCCATCCGTTCCCCGATCTGCCTGATCAGGACATGTGGCGCAGCAGGACCTTAGCGGAGATCTTTACGCACCCCTGCGCAAATGCGACGACGTTGACGTCTCTGGCGGACGTTGGGCCGACGTAGGCCGAATACCGTTGATCCGGTGGCTCTGGTGGCTCCCGTCCTCAGACCCGCAGGCGCACAGCCCCGGCGCAACGAGGACGTGCGCGCTTGGCGACGCCGTGATGCGGGAGGTGCTTCTCCGTCAGACCGCGAACGTCCGGGGCGTACGGACCTCGGCGGCCAGGACCTCCGACGACTGCCGGGCGATGGCGGCCACCACCCGCCCGGGGAGCCAGCCGGGGCCCAGGAGAGAGCCTGCCGAGTCCAGGACCGTCGATGTGGGAGCGGTTGTCGACGGGGGCAGGGCCTGCAGGAGCTCGGCGGCCGTCGGACGGGCCGCCGCGTCGCGGGACAGGCAGCGGGAGATCAAGGGGCGTAGAGAATCCGGCAGTTCGGCGCTGTCCGGGACCGTGTGGCCGGTGGCCGCGTATGCCATGACCGCACCCAGGCCGAAGATGTCGCCCGGCGGACGAGGACGTCCGCCCGCGGCCGCCTCGGGGGCGAGGCTGCCCGGCTCCAGTCCCGCGATGCCCGTGCGGGACTCCCCGTCCGGGGCCGCCGCCCGGGCCGCGCCGAAGCAGGTCAGGCGTGGCCCGTTCCAGGCCAGCAGCACCGCGGAGGGGGAGAGGCCGGCATGCGTGATGCCGACGGCGTGGGCACCCGCCAGAGTTTCGGCCAGGGCGGTGCCGAGGGCTCGTACGGTGTGCTCGGGCAACGGGCCGCCGTGCACGGCCAGCGCCACGGGCAGCGGGAGCACCGGGAGATAGGGCGTGGCGTACCACGCCATCTCCGGCGTGGGCGAGAGCTCGGCGACCGGCAGCGCCCAAGGGCCGACCAGCCGGCGGGCCGCCTCCGCCTCGACGAGGAAACGCGCGGGGTCGGCGGCCTCGAGAGGAGCGCAGATCAGGACGGTGCGCTCGCCGTCGGCGCTGCGTGCCACGAACCGGTGCTCGGGAACCGGGGGGAAGCCGGGGCCGGTCGGGTCGAGGCGGGTGACGAGGTGGTACGGGCCGATGCTGCGCGGCCCGCCCTGTCGTGACTGCTGCGTCCGCGCTCGTTCCATCTGCGAATCCCCCTAGGCATGACGACGCCACAGGAGCCTACCGGCCCACCGTTCCCCGCGGCGCGGACGGCCCGGGGCGCTTCCCGGGGAGCGCCTCTGACCAGGTTCTGGCCGGGGGCTCAGGGACCTGTTTCAGAAAACCGGCAGCGCGACGAGTGACCCGCTGTTCAGGAGGAACACCCGATTGCCTGCGGCGGCCACGTACCAAGACCCTTCCGAACCGGAATCGTCCGACTCGTACGTCCAGACGAGCATGTCCCGATGCTCCGAGGAAGGCTTCCCGAAAGCGGAGACCCCCGAGGAAGTGCCGCCCTCGACGACCCAGTACGTGTTGCCCTGCACCACCGCTGGTGTGCGAGGAGGTTCCGTTCCGTCCAGCCAGAACCTGGAGATCACCTCGCCGCCCACCTTGTCCACGACTCTGCCGCCTCCGTCGTCCACAACTATGAGACGGCTGCCGTCGATCGTCGGTGGGCCCCAGTTGTCCGCCTGGGACGAGAGCGACTCCGACGCCAGGCTCCAGATCTCGTCGCCCGACGCGAGGTCGACCGCGGTGAGCGCCTTGCCGCCCATGTACACGACGCCGTCCTCGACGGCGGGTGCCGTGCCACTCGACGCGTTGCGTTCGACGGTCCAGGCTTCCTCGCCCGTCGCTGACCCGACCGCGAAGTACGTTCCGTCTCCGGTGCAGACGACGAGGTGGTCGGCCCCGGCCGCGCCCAGCGCCGCCGAGTCCAACCGCGCACCCGCGGGTGCGGGCCGTGTCCAGCGGACCTCACGCCTCGTGACGTCCACCGCGGACAGCTGATCGTCCCTCGTCCGCAAGTACACGGTCCCGCCGCCCGGCGCGGTGCACAGCAGCTTCTGCGCATCCGCGGGAACGCTCCAGCGCCGCTCGCTGGTTGACGCGTCGAACGCCAGGACATTGCCGCTGTCGTCCCCGGCCACGAACAGCTTCTCGGTCAGCGGCAGGAAGCCGACGGACGGCGACACCTCGGACAGCGTCCACTTGTGCTTCCCGTCGGTCACCTTGTAGGCCGCGAGCCCGCCCGACGGGTGAGCGACCATCACGACGTCTCTGAGCGGGAGCATCCCCGCCGCCTGGGGAGCGGCCACCTTCAGGGGACCCCACAAGGGCCGTGGACTCTCGTGCAGAGTGACGGCGGTCAGCAGGTCGGCGGGCGGAGCGTCGGCGGCCTCCGGCAGTTCGGATTCCTCCGCGGCCCACCACCAGGCCGCTCCTGCGCCGCCGAGTGCCAGCACCGTGCCGCCGGCGGCAAGGGACGCCAGGAAGCGCCGCCGCGACGGCCGCGCGTCGCCCACGGCGGTGCCGGGCAGTGTGGCGAACCGTTCCGTCAGGGCCTCGTGCTCCTTGATCCGGTCGGCGAGGGGGCCCCGCTTCCACACACGGTGGGCGTCGCGCGGTGGCGCGAACGCCGCGGCGACCGACGCCGGCTGCGGACGCTGCGCCGGGTCCCTCGCCAGGCAGGGTTCGATGAGTGGCCGCACTTCCGGAGGCACGGCCCCGAGGTCCGGCGAGCCGTGCACCACCGCGAACTGGACCGCGGCTACGTGTTCGCCGGAGTAAGCCGGCCTGGCGCTCGCCGCATGGGCGAGGACGGCCCCCAGAGAGAACACGTCGGCGGCCGGACCGACACGCTGCCCGAGGACCTGTTCCGGTGCTCCGTATCCGGGGGTGACCGGGATCTGACCGGTCATGGTGAGGGTCAGACCGTGCTCGGGGCGGGCGATACCGAAGTCGATGACGCGCGGGCCGCCCGACGTCAGCACGACGTTGGACGGCTTGAGGTCGCGGTGGATCAGGCCGGCCCGGTGAATGTCCTGGAGTGTGGACGCCAGGGCGGAGCCCAGGGCGCGCAGGGCGGGCCCGTCCAGCGGGCCGTGCGCCGCGATCGCCTGGTCGAGCGTCGGCCCGGCGAGATACTCGGTGGCGATCCACGGTCGCCCGCCCTCCGTCCGCGCGTCCAGCACCTGTGCGACGCCGCGGCTGGTCACCGCCCGTGCTGTCTCGGCCTCGCGCACGAACCGCTGGGCCAGGTGCCGGTCATGGGCGAGTTCCGGGCGCAGCACCTTGACGGCCGCCGACCGGCCGGCGTTGTCACGTCCGAGGTAGACCTTTCCCATGCCGCCCTCCCCGAGGACGCCCACGAGGCGGTACGGCCCCAGTCGGATCGGGTCGCCGTGACTGAGAGGGCGCATGGGGGAGTCGGCCTTTCCGGGCAGTGGAGGGTGGTTCGGGGCCAGGGTCGCGGAGGAGCGGGGGCGGACTAGGAGGCGGGGGAGGATTCCTCGGTCGACGTCAAGGGCAGGGCGGCCAAGCTGTCCTCGCCGCAACCGATGAGCCGGTCCCTGGACATCAACGCGCTGAACTTGTCCAGGCTCTCCCCGTGGAGCCATGCGGACCGGTGCGTACCGAGATCGATCGCCCGTAGCCCGTCCGCGCTGTGCTTGAAGACGTACCGATTCCCCACGGTGGGCGCCACCTTGAGTTCATGACCGGACCGGACGGCGTCCTTCTCCCGCCACATGAGACCGCCGGTCTTCGCACGGACGGCCAGCAGCGCGCGTTCCTTTACGCCTTCGACGACGTAGATCACCCCGTCCTTCAGCGCCGGCGACCCGTACGAGGTGACGTTCGCGGCGCCGTACCGCCACGCTTCCCCGCCGTCGGCCAGGCGCCTTGCGTACACGGCGTCGGACGCCACGTAGAGGTTCTCCTGGTCCACGGCGATCGGGTTGCGGGCGGCGTCGTCGGCTTCGACCGGGAGGGCGTCGCGCCACACGATGCTGCCGCTGCTCGTGTCGCACACCATCGCTTCGACGCCGCCGGTCCCGGTGCGGAAGAAGAGGACCAGTCGCGAGCCGACGGCGCGTGCGCCCGTCACCCACGGGAAATCCTCCGGAGGGCTCTGCTCCAGTACCTGTTCCGTGCGCATCCCACCGTCGGAGAGAGAGAACGAGACGACGCGCCAGCCCCGTGCCACGTCGGTGTCGGCCGAAGGGTCGGCGCCTTTCTCGGGAACCGGTGCGGTGAGCAGCCAGGCGACGCCGTCGTTCACGCAGAGAAGCTGGTTGCGGGTCAGTTTCCCGTTGAAGGCCTTCGTGTCGACGAGCGGGTCCAGCAGTTCGCCGTCCTCGAGGCCGATCTCGACGATGCGCAGTCCCTCGTCGGGGGACAGCGAGTAGTCGACCGCGTAGAGCTTCTCGCCGTCGGTTGCCACGTCCCACGGCCTGAGGACGGGTTTCGTGGACCACAGTGTTCGCCCGGTGGAGGCCTCCACCGCTGTCACTCCTGCTTCGTTGACGATGACGACTCTGCCCGCGACCAGCATCGGACGGCCCATGTCCTGCGGGGGCGCCGTCTCGATGCTTCTCCGCCAGAGGGCGGACGGCGCCTGGTTCGTGGCCGGTTCGGAAGGGTCCGGACTCCGTCCGTTCAGCCATGCCCACGCTCCAACTCCTCCGCCGGCCAGGCTCAACGCGGCGCCGCCTCCGACGGCGAAGAGCCCGCGGCGGCTCAGCCGGGGGCTTCTGCCGGCGGGAACGGTCTCGGATGTGGCGTGGCCCGCAGGTACGGGCATCCGGTAGGGCTGGTACTGCCACACCTCCGTGGCACGACGGCCGATGTCCGCGAGCAGCGGGCCGGGAAGGTGGTCAGCGAACTCGCCGTCACCGGAGTGGAGTTGCCCGGCGAGCTCCGTCGTGCTGGGCCGTTCCGCGGGGTCCTTGGACAGGCAGAGTTCCAGCACCGGGAGCAACGCGACCGGCACCCTGGACAGGTCGGGGTCGGCGTAGCGGACCCGGTAGAGGAGGTCCGCGGCTTGCCCGGTGCCGAAGGGGCCGTGACCCGTTGCCGCGTAGGTGAGGACGCCGGCCAGGGCGAACACATCACCGGCGGGGCTGTGTTCTTGGCCGGAGGCCTGCTCCGGGGACATGTAGGCGGGCGTTCCCGCGGCTGTACCCGTACGGGTGAGCCGGTCGTCCCCGGCCGCGCGGGCGATGCCGAAGTCGATGACCTTCGGACCGTAGGCGGTGATCATCACGTTGGACGGTTTGAGGTCGCGGTGGACGATGCCGGAGGCGTGGAGCTGGGCGAAGGCGCCCGCGAGTGCGGCACCGAGGGCACGGACCGATGCCTCCGGGAGAGGCCCGCACAGGCCGACGGCGTCGTCGAGGGGTGGGCCGAGGACGTACTCGGTGGCCAGCCAGGGCGTTTCCGCGAGCGGGTCCGCGGCCACCACGACCGCGCCGTGCCGACCGCCGATGACGCGGGCGGCGTCCGTCTCGAGATGGAAGCGGACGCGTGAGGCGGGGTCGGCGGCGATGCCCGCGTGCATGGTCTTCAGCGCGACGGTGCGGCCGCCCGTCGTGCGGGCGAGATAGACGGTGCCCATGCCGCCGTGACCGAGCCGGGCCATCAGGCGGAAGTCGGCGATGTCGGCGGGGTCGTCGTGGGTGAGGGGCGAAAGCATCGGCGTCAGGCTCCGGACGGCTGGGAGGCGAGGACCCCGTCGTGCTGCCGGGTGAAGGCCACCACCTCACAGCGCCGGCGTGCGGGAAGGCCCGCTGCGAAGGGGCGTGGAGTGGCCGTGCGCGTGCGTTCCATCTACGGCTCCCCCGACCCTGGCAACAGGCCCCCGAGCCTACCGGCGTGGTCACGGCGGCCTTCCGGAAGGTGTGTCCGCCGCGGTGGGACCGCCGCGAGCCGTCCTCGCGGCGGTGCGACGAAGGCCGTCCCCGACAAGAGGGGCGGCCTTCGTCGCACCGTGGATCAGTGGAGGCCGTGACCGGATTCGAACCGGTGTAACTCGAGTTGCAGTCGAGCCCCTGAGCCTCTCGGGCACACGGCCGTGTCTTCCAACTCCTCGACCGTACGGGGCCGTGCGGCGGGCCTCAACGATCCGGTGCGTGCCGCAACGCGACTGCCATACGCCGTTCACGGTCGTACGACGAAGGGACCGGTCCGGCCCCGCCGAACGACAGGGCCCAATGGCGCTCTTGACCCTTACTCTTGAGCCCATGACCGTCCCCCTCGAGCCGAGTGACGCCGATGTCGCTCCCCGCCCCGCATCAGCAGCCGGAGCCTTTGCCGACGACAAGCGTGACGACGAACTCGGTGGCCGGCACGACGACCCGCAGGCCGCCGGGCAGGGCGCCGGGTACGACGGCCGGCCGGACGCCGCGCCGGACGTCCGGGCGGACGGCGGCCACCTGGACGCGCACCACGGCAAGCCGCACGGCAGGCAGAGCGGTGTTCTCGGTCGTGAGCACCGGGCGCTCAGCATCGGGATCGTGGCCGTCGTCTTCCTGATCGCCTTCGAGGCCACCGCCGTCGGTACCGCCATGCCCGTGGCCGCCCGCGAGCTGCACGGCATCCCGTTGTACGCCTTCGCCTTCTCCGCGTACTTCACCACCAGCCTCTTCGGCATGGTCGTCAGCGGACAGTGGGCCGACCGCAGGGGTCCGCTCGGCGCGCTGGCGGGCGGGATGAGCGCCTTCGCCGCGGGGCTGATGCTGTCGGGCACCGCGGGCGTCATGTGGGTGTTCGTGCTCGGACGCGCCGTGCAGGGCCTGGGTGGCGGACTGGTCATCGTCGCGCTGTACGTGGTGGTGAGCCGCGCCTATCCACGGCGGCTCCAGCCCGCGATCATGGCGGCGTTCGCGGCGAGCTGGGTGATCCCGTCGGTCGTCGGGCCGCTCGCCGCCGGCACGGTCACCGAGCATCTCGGCTGGCGCTGGGTGTTCATCGGAATCCCCGCCCTGGTCCTCCTGCCGCTGACGCTCGCGCTGCCCGCGATCCGGCGCACCGCCGCCGGACCCGCGGACGCCTTTGCGCCCGTGCCGCCCTTCGATCGGCGGCGGATCCGGCTGGCCCTCGGCATCTCGATCGGCGCCGGCTTCCTCCAGTACGCCGGCCAGGACCTGCGCTGGCTGTCCTTGCTGCCCGCGGCCCTCGGCGCCGCGCTGCTCGTACCGTCCGCGCTCGGCCTGCTGCCCGCCGGGACGTACCGGGCGGCGCGCGGCCTGCCGTCCGTGGTCCTGCTGCGGGGCGTGGCGGCCGGGTCGTTCATCGCGGCCGAGTCCTTCGTCCCGCTGATGCTGGTCACACAGCGTGGGCTGTCCCCGACGATGGCGGGCCTCTCGCTGGCGGTCGGCGGCGCGACATGGGCGCTGGGCTCGTACGTACAGTCACGGCCGCGGACCGAGCCGTACCGGGAACGTCTGGTGGTGCTCGGCATGCTGCTCGTCGCGGCGGCCATCGCGGCCGCGCCGAGCGTGCTGATCGAAGCGGTCCCGGTGTGGACCGTCGGGGTCGCCTGGGGCTTCGGGTGCTTCGGCATGGGACTGGTGATCGGCTCGACCAGTGTGCTGCTGCTGAAGCTGTCCGCTCCCGAGGAGGCCGGTGCCAACTCGGCCGCGCTCCAGATCTCCGACGCCTTGTCGAACGTGCTGCTCCTCGCGGCGGGCGGTGCTGCCTTCGCCGCCCTCGGCGGCGGCGCCGTGGGCGCGGCCCACGCCGTGTCCGACGGCGTCTCCGGCGCCCACCCGGCGGCCTTCGCGGCAGTGTTCCTGCCGATGGCGGGAGTGGCGCTGGCGGGGGCGTGGGTGGCGACCCGGCTGCGGGTGCCGACCACGTAGTACCACTTGGTACCAGGCGGTACCATCGAATCATGGCTGGTCTGAATCTGAGGTTCACCGACGAAGAGCTGAACGCCCTGCGCGAGCGCGCCGAGGCGGAAGGCCGAAGCATGCAGTCCTTCGCCCACGACGCCGTGATCACCGCCATAAACGAGCACTCGCGTCTTTTCAACGAAGCGGCGGACCACGTTCTGAAGGCGAGTGAGGAGCTCAACCGGAGGCTCGCCTGATGAACTACCTCACCCTTCCCGAGCTGCTCAAGCTTGCTGAGCGCCTCGGGGTTGACGAGGTGCGCGACTACGGGCTGCTGGCCTCGGCCATTGCCCGGCCCCAGTCGAGCGTATTCGGCCAGGATGCCTACCCGGACATCTGGCAGAAGGCTGCCGCGCTCATGGAGTCGCTGGCCCGTAACCACGCGTTGGTCGACGGCAACAAGCGCATCGCCTGGTATGCGACATGGGTCTTCCTCCATGTCAACGGGCATCGGCTGAGCCCGGTCTTCGACGTGGACGAGGCCGAGCCGTTCGTACTGAACGTGTGCCAAGGACTGCTCGACGTGCCCAAGATCGCGGAGCAGTTGCCGCGGTTCACGCAGTGACCCGGATGTGAGGCACCTCCCAGTCTCCGCGACGGGCCCCGTCCGTCCCGGACGGCGACCGGGCCACCGGTAGGGTGGCCCGGTTGTCGTACGTAACGACGCCGATGCCGACGCCCGCGCCCCGCACCGAGAGCCCGAACCGGAGACCGTGACTACTACCGCCTCCCACCACCTCTCACCCGCCTTCCCAGGCCGTGCCCCCTGGGGCACGGCGAACAAGCTGCGTGCCTGGCAGCAGGGCGCCATGGAGAAGTACCTCCAGGAGCAGCCGCGAGACTTCCTCGCCGTCGCCACGCCCGGCGCGGGCAAGACGACCTTCGCGCTCACCCTCGCGTCCTGGCTGCTGCACCACCACGTCGTGCAGCAGGTGACCGTCGTCGCACCGACCGAGCACCTGAAGAAGCAGTGGGCGGCCGCGGCGGCGCGGATAGGGATCAAGCTGGATCCGGAGTACAGCGCGGGACCGCTGAGCAAGGAGTACCACGGGGTCGCCGTCACCTACGCCGGTGTCGGGGTGCGCCCCATGCTGCACCGCAACCGCTGCGAGCAGCGCAAGACGCTCGTCATCCTCGACGAGATCCACCACGCGGGTGACTCCAAGTCGTGGGGCGAGGCGTGTCTCGAGGCGTTCGAGCCGGCGACCCGCCGCCTCGCCCTCACCGGCACGCCCTTCCGCTCGGACACCAATCCGATCCCGTTCGTCACGTACGAGGAGGGCAACGACGGCATCCGCCGTTCCGCCGCCGACTACACCTACGGCTACGGCAACGCCCTCGGTGACGGCGTCGTCCGGCCCGTCATCTTCCTCTCCTACAGCGGCAACATGCGCTGGCGCACCAAGGCCGGTGACGAGGTCGCCGCGCGGCTCGGCGAGCCGATGACGAAGGACGCGATCTCGCAGGCCTGGCGCACCGCGCTCGACCCGCGCGGTGACTGGATGCCGAACGTCCTGCGCGCCGCCGACAAGCGGCTGACCGAGGTCAGGAAGGGCATCCCCGACGCGGGCGGCCTCGTCATCGCCTCCGACCAGGACTCGGCCCGCTCGTACGCCAAACTGATCCGCGAGATCACGGGGACCAAGGCCACCGTCGTGCTCTCCGACGAGGCGGCGGCGTCCAAGCGCATCGAGGAGTTCAGCGAGGACGGATCGCGCTGGATGGTCGCAGTCCGCATGGTGTCGGAAGGCGTCGACGTACCGCGCCTCGCGGTCGGTGTGTACGCGACGACGATCTCGACGCCGCTGTTCTTCGCGCAGGCCGTGGGCCGGTTCGTACGGTCCCGCCGGCGCGGCGAGACGGCCTCCGTCTTCCTCCCCACGATCCCGAACCTGCTCGGCTTCGCCTCCGAGATGGAGGTCGAGCGCGACCACGCCCTCGACAAGCCGAAGAAGGACGGCGACGAGGACCCGTACGCCGAGTCCGAGAAGGAGATGGCGGAGGCCGAGAAGCAGCAGGACGAGGACACCGGCGAGCAGGACATGCTGCCCTTCGAGGCGCTGGAGTCCGACGCCGTCTTCGACCGTGTGCTGTACGACGGGGCCGAGTTCGGCATGCAGGCGCACCCGGGCAGCGAGGAGGAGCAGGACTACCTGGGCATCCCCGGGCTCCTCGAACCGGACCAGGTGCAGCTGCTGCTCCAGAAGCGGCAGGCACGGCAGATCGCGCACAGCCGCAAGAAGCCCGACGAGGAGGCCGACCTCCTCGAGCTGCCGGCAGAGCGCCGCCCGGTCGTCTCCCACAAGGAACTGCTGGAACTGCGCAAGCAGTTGAACACGATGGTCGGCGCGTACGTACACCAGAGCGGCAAGCCGCACGGGGTGATCCACACCGAGCTGCGCAGGGTGTGCGGCGGTCCGCCGAGCGCGGAGGCGACGGCCGGTCAGATCCGGGAGCGGATCAAGAAGGTCCAGGAGTGGGCCACGCGGATGCGCTGACCCGCCGCCCGCGCCAATGCCACGGCCACGACCGTCGTCCGGCGCCGCCGCCCGCACCGCGGCGGACGACGGGCGGACCACACCTCACCGCGGCCGACGACGGTCGTACCGGCGCCCGCCCGCATGGCCCGTACCGGGATCAATAACCCGTCGTCGAAGGAAGATCGCCCGGATTCTGGACGAGGGCTTCCGCTGAGCGGTGCCGGTCGCTACTGTCCCCGCAATGCAAACGCCCCGTGGCAGCGCCGCCGCGGAGCGCAGTCGGTGTGCCATGGCCTGCCGGCGGCCTCTGGGTGCGTCGCCGATGGGACCGGTGCCGCGACATCCCTTGTGAGGATCGCCGTCACTCACTCCGAAGGAGAGGGCGTCGTGACCGCGGAGACCTCCCAGACGCTCGACAGGGGACTACGTGTCCTCAAGCTGCTCGCCGATACCGACCACGGGCTGACCGTCACCGAGTTGTCCACCAAACTCGGCGTCAACCGCACCGTCGTCTACCGGCTGCTCGCCACCCTCGAGCAGCACGCCCTCGTCCGACGCGACCTCGGCGGCCGCGCCAGGGTCGGCCTCGGCGTGCTGCGCCTCGGCCGCCAGGTCCACCCGCTGGTGCGGGAGGCCGCGATGCCGGCCCTGCGCTCGCTCGCGGAGGACATAGGGGCGACGGCCCACCTGACCCTCGTCGACGGGGCGGAGGCCCTCGCGGTCGCCGTCGTCGAACCGACGTGGACGGACTACCACGTGGCCTACCGGGCCGGCTTCCGCCACCCGTTGGACCGGGGCGCGGCCGGCAAGGCGATCCTCGCCGCCCGCCAGACCAAGAGCACCGAGCCCGGATACACGCTCACCCACGGGGAACTGGAGGCCGGCGCGAGCGGCGCCGCTGCGGCCCTGGTGGGGGTGACGGGCATAGAGGGCAGCGTCGGTGTGGTGATGCTGGCCGACGCCGTACCGGAGAGGGTGGGGCCCCGCGTCGTGGACGCGGCGCGCGAGGTCGCGGACGCGCTCCGGTAGCGATCGCGGCCCGCGGACGCGGGCCGCGGCACCGGACCCGCCGCCCGCCGACCGCGACGGGTCCGCGCCGGATAGATTGACGCCGTGCTCTCCAGTCTCACGCGCCCCCGCGCCCTCGCTCTTTGTGCCCTGCCCGTCGTGGCGCTGTTCGCCGTCGCCGGGCTGGCGCCCCTGCCGTTCGTCGTCGCCCAGCCGGGCATGACCGCGGACGTGCTCGGCGAGGACCAGGGGACGCCGGTGATCACGATCTCCGGTGCGCCGACCCGCAAGACGGAGGGGGCGCTGCGGATGACGACGATCGTCGCGACGGGACCGGCCACCGACGTCGACCTCGGTGACGTGGCCGACGGCTGGTTCCGCACCGACCGTGCCGTGCTGCCGCGCGACGCCGTCTACCCGGCGGGCAAGTCGGACAAGGAGATCGAGCGGCGCAACGTCGCGGACATGGAGAGGTCGCAGGACGTCGCCGCCCGTGCGGCCCTCTCCTACCTCGGTGAGGACCCCGCCAAGGTCAAGGTGTCGCTGCACCTCGCCGACGTGGGCGGGCCCAGCGCCGGACTGCTGTTCTCGCTCGGCATCATCGACAAGCTCGAGGGCGACGGCGCGGGCGGCGACCTCACCGGTGGCCGCAACATCGCGGGTACGGGGACGATCAGCGCCGACGGCAAGGTCGGCGCGGTCGGCGGGGTGTCGCTGAAGACCCAGGCGGCGCGGCGTGACGGGGCGACCGTCTTCCTGGTGCCCAAGGACGAGTGCTCCGACGCGCAGGCCGAACTGCCCGAGGGAATCCGCCTGATCCCCGTCACGACGCTCAAGGGGGCGGTGGAGTCGCTGCGTTCGCTGGAGAAGGGCGG
This sequence comes from Streptomyces sp. WAC00040, assembly GCF_056835925.1. Classification (NCBI taxonomy): domain Bacteria; kingdom Bacillati; phylum Actinomycetota; class Actinomycetes; order Kitasatosporales; family Streptomycetaceae; genus Streptomyces; species Streptomyces sp. WAC00040. Next base: position 739,916 of record NZ_JAKQZE010000001.1, on the reverse strand, counting down.
GAAGGTCCCGAGCTGCTGAGGTCCCGACCGTCCGCCTCGGCCCCCGGGCTCCCGTCGGTGATGCCGTGGGTCTTCGGACCGGGGCTCCCGTCGACGACGCCGCCGTCCGCGGGCGCCGCGTCCATCTCGCGCCAGCGCGGGAACACCGCAGGGGCAAGGGTCGTCAGGAAGTACAGCCCGCCCAAGGTCAGCAGCGCCGTCGCCAGGCCCGCCTGTTCGATGAGGTAGCCGGCCGCCAGGCCGCCGAGCGGCGTGGTCATCAGCACCCCGGCGGTGGTGGCGCTCGCGACCCGGCTGCGCAACCGCTCGGGCACACGCTCGTACATCACGGTGGTCAGGATCGGGTTGAGCATCCCGGCCGCCAGCCCGCCCGCGGCCATGGTCACGGCGAGCGGCACCGTGCCGTCCACCAGCGCCGCCACGACGAACCGTGGCAGCCCGCAGATCAGGAACGCACAGGTGAAGAGCGTCCGCCGGCGGAAGCGGTGCCCGACCGCCGCGTACAGCAGCGCTCCGAGAAGTGCGCAGCCGCCGAAGACGGCGACCAGCAGGCCCAGGTCACGGGCGCCGTCCAGGTTCTCCTTGGCGTGCACGGGCAGCAGGACCGAACTCCAGCCCTGGTCAAGGCCGTTGGTGACCATCACCATCAGTACGACGCCCAGCAGCAGCCGGGAGCGCAGCAGGAACGCGTAGCCCTCGCGCAGTTCGGCCCGGTACGCAGTGAAGGAAACCCGGGGCGCGTCGCGCCGTGGCTCGGCGGCGGCGACCCCCCGCAGCCCCAGGCGGATCAGCAGCGCGGAGCCGCAGAAGGTGGCCGCGTCGACCAGCAGGACGGCCTCCGCGCCGATCAGGGCGATGAGTACGCCGGCGAGCGCCGCGCCGGACATCCGCGCGCCGCGCGAGACGGCGTCGAAGAGGCTCGCGGCCCGCGACAGGCTGGTTCCCGCGATCCGGGCCAGGTCGGGCACGAGCACGTAGCGGGCGGTCTCGCCGGGGGCGTGGAAAAGGCCCGTGACGGCCATCAGCGCGCACAGCATCCAGAACCGGAGCGCTCCCGCGTGGTGCAGCAGGGGGATCGCGGCGAGGGTGAGGGCGCAGACGAGGTCGGTGACGATGCTGACGCGGCGCCGGCCGACGCGGTCGATGACCGGGCCGCCGGCGATCGCGGAGACGACGACCGGCAGGGTCGCGCAGAAGGCGACCAGGCCGGCCTTGGCGGGGCTGCCCGTGGTCTGGAGGGCGAACCACGGTACGCCGATGAGGGTGAGCGAATTGCCGGTGATGGAGACGGCGTTGGCGGCGAGCACGGCGGCCAGCGGTCCGCGCCGCCCCCGCGCCGCCACGGCCGCGGCGGTTCCCCCCTGCCCGCTCATGCGAGACGGGTCGTGCACCGGGCCTGTGCGGGCGGCTGCCGCAGCAGCCGCATCCCCCACTCGACGAGGGCGAGGCCCAGTCGGGTGCGCAGCCGTTCGCGTGGCACGTGGCCGGCGGCCGCCGCGCGCAGTTCCCCGGCGCGCAGCTCGTGCAGTGCCAGATGTATGTCGGTGTGCATGACCCTGTGTCCCCTCAGCCGATGGAGCGTGGGAATGCGTGCGTATGCAGGCGGACCTGTGCGGCGCCTTCGGTGCCGGGCGCGGGCTCGAGGTCGCGGTAGCTCTCGATGAGCTCGTGGATCTTCTGGTTCAGTTCGTACGTCTGCGCCGCGGTCAGGCGCAGTGTGAAGTCACTGAGGTCGGAGCTGCGCCGCCACTCCTCGGGCCAGTCCCGCTGGTTGCCGAGCCAGGTGGCGACCTCCTGGGTGTGCATGGTCGCGTGCTCGTGGAGGTACAGGTCAGCCGCTCCGCGTACCGCCGGGTCGGGGTCGCTGTACAGCGACTCGTCGAAGAGCATGCCGTCCATGGACGCCTTCCACCACCGCTCCCGGCCCTTGCCGCGCTCCGGGTCGTCCTCGACGAAGCCGTGCGCCGCGAGCTGGCGCAGGTGGTAGCTGGTGGCGCCGCTGGATTCGCCGAGCTTCTCCGCGAGCCGGGAGGCGGTCGCGGGGCCGTCCTGCCGCAGCACCGTCAGCAGGCGCATCCGCAGCGGGTGGGCGATGCCGCGCAGGGAGCGTGGGTCAAGTCTGTGGAGCTTGCGTGCGCCGGGTCCCGCCTCGGCCGCACGTTCTTCCTCGTGCTCGCTCATGCATGCAAAGCTAGCGTTGCAAAGAAACCCTTGCAACGCTTTTTATGCAACCAGTTCTTCGGAAGTGCCTCAGGAACCCCGGGAGTCCTCCGCCGCCTGCTCCACGAGCGGGATGATCCGCAGCGGCACGGGGTTTTCCATCACGATCGCCGTCGACGCGCGCACGATCCCCTCGAAGCCGACGACCCGGTCGATCACACGCTGGAGATCCGCGTTGGAGCGGGCGACCAGCCGGCAGAGCATGTCCCCGTGACCGGTGGTGGTGTGCAGCTCGAGCACCTCCGGGACGGTCGTGAGGTGCGCCCGCACGTCCGCGCCCTGGCCCTGCTTGATCTCGAGCGTCGCGAACGCCGTCACCGGATAGCCGAGCGCCGCCGGATCGACGTCCGGCCCGAATCCCCGGACCACCCCCTGCGACTGGAGCCGGTCCATCCGCGCCTGCACCGTCCCGCGCGCCACCCCCAGCCGCCGCGACGCCTCCAGTACGCCGATCCTCGGTTCCCGCGCCAGCAGCACGATGAGCCGCCCGTCCAGATGATCGATCGCCATGGCGCCCTCCCGATGGTCATCCTGTACACAACGTCCGCCGATTCCGGCCATCGGCTGGGCAGATTGCCCAGCTGACATACAAACTATTGCGCACCTTGTGGATCGGCGGGAGCCTTCTTCCATGACTGAGACCATCGATCACACCCCCGACACCGCGCGGCAGGCCGACCCCTTCCCGGTGAAGGGAATGGACGCGGTCGTCTTCGCCGTCGGCAACGCCAAGCAGGCCGCGCACTACTACTCCACGGCCTTCGGCATGAAGCTCGTCGCCTACTCCGGACCGGAGAACGGCAGCCGCGAGACCGCGAGTTACGTCCTCACCAACGGCGCCGCCCGCTTCGTCTTCACCTCCGTGATCAAGGCGTCCACCGACTGGGGCCGCTTCCTCGCCGAGCACGTCGCCGCCCACGGCGACGGCGTCGTCGACCTGGCCATCGAGGTGCCGGACGCCCGCAAGGCGTACGCGTACGCCGTCGAGCACGGCGCCACCGGCATCACCGAGCCGTACGAGGTCAAGGACGAGCACGGCACCGTCGTGATGGCCGCGATCGCCACCTACGGCAAGACCCGCCACACCCTCGTCGAGCGCGGCGGCTACGACGGCCCGTACCTGCCCGGCTTCGTCGCCGCCGACCCGATCGTCGAGCCGCCGGCCAAGCGCACCTTCCAGGCCATCGACCATTGCGTGGGCAACGTCGAGCTCGGCCGGATGAACGAGTGGGTCGGCTTCTACAACAAGGTCATGGGCTTCACCAACATGAAGGAGTTCGTGGGCGACGACATCGCCACCGAGTACTCCGCGCTCATGTCGAAGGTCGTCGCGGACGGCACCCTCAAGGTGAAGTTCCCGATCAACGAGCCGGCGATCGCGAAGAAGAAGTCGCAGATCGACGAGTACCTCGAGTTCTACGGCGGCGCCGGCGTCCAGCACATCGCGCTCGCCACGAACGACATCGTCGCCACCGTCCGCTCGATGCGTGCCGCGGGCGTCCAGTTCCTCGACACCCCCGACTCGTACTACGACACCCTCGGCGAGTGGGCCGGCGAGACGCGGGTGCCCGTGGAGACGCTGCGGGAGCTGAAGATCCTCGTCGACCGCGACGAGGACGGCTACCTGCTGCAGATCTTCACCAAGCCGGTCCAGGACCGCCCCACCGTCTTCTTCGAGATGATCGAGCGGCACGGTTCGATGGGCTTCGGCAAGGGCAACTTCAAGGCGCTCTTCGAGGCGATCGAGCGCGAGCAGGAGAAGCGCGGCAACCTGTAAGGGCTGCCCCTGTCCACGACTGCGGCCCCACGGTCCTGACCCGTGGGGCCGCATCGTCGTTCTGCGCCGGCCGTTCCGGCGGACAGGCCGGTCAGCCGTTCCCGGGCGCCACCGTCGCCGGTGCCGGGTTCGTGGAGCGCTGCACCGGCCGCAGTTGCGAAGCGGGCCGGGCGGCGGGCGGCGCCGGTGGGACGACCGTACGCCCGGAGGCCTCGGGAGCCGAAGCGTCCGAAGAGTCCCAGGCGTCCGAGGGGGACGCGGGGGCGGCGGGGAGCAGAGCGGCCGCAGAGGCCGCCGGCGCGGGAGAGGCCTCGGCGGACGGCGAAGGCGAGGCCGCACCGGACGGCGCGTCGGCCGGCGGATCCAGCAGCCAGTACCCGTCACCCTCCACGTCCGCGGGCCCGCCCGGCTCGGGCTCGCCGAGCGCGTCCCGCGCCTCACGCGCCTTCTGCGCGAGGAGCGGCGAGAAGTGCGGGTTCGTCCGCAGCGCCTCGTCGATGTGACGCCGTGCGGGGCCGAAGTCGCCGAGAGCGCGCTCGATCTCGCCGAGATGGTAGGAGAACAGCGCACTGCGCAGCCCCTGGCCGGTGGCCAGCTTCGCGAACGGGAGCGCGTCCTTCGGCCGGCCCGCCCGGTACAGCGCCCACCCCATCGTGTCGGCCACGTGCACATTGCGGTGGCCGCGCCGCCACTCGCCCTGGAGCCGGCGCACCGCGTCGGCCGGGTTCCCGTGGTCGGCCTCGTAACGCGCCAGCACCAGGTCCCCGTCGACGCCGTGCTCGCCGGCACGGGTGACCTGCTCCCGCAGGAGCTCGTAGAGGGTCGCGGCGTCCCCGTTCAGCCCCAGCGACTCGTACAACTCAGCGGCCTCCAGGGCGTACTCGGGCAGCGGCAGCTTCGCCAGCGCCGACCGGTAGTCGTCCACCGCCTCGTCCGTACGGCCCAGCGCCGCCAGGGCGCGCGCACGGCCCGCCAGCGAACGGTGGCTCTCGGGAACGGTCCTCAGTGCGGCGGTGTAGTGCTCCACGGCCTCCTCTGCCTCACCCCGCTCCCAGGCCAGCTCCCCTTCGCGGTGCAGGGCGACGGCCTTCTCCGCGGGGGTCCGGGAGTTCGCGGTCGCCCCGTACGCCAGGGCTGCGGCGTCCTCGCGCCAGCCCTTGTTCCAGTAGACCCGCGCCTCCCGCCCCAGCACCTGCGGGCCGGTCTGCAGCTCCAGCAGCTTGTCCATGGCCTTGCCGGCGGCCGCGTACCTGCCGAGCCCGTTGTACGCGTCGATCAGCGCCGGATACACCGCCCAGCGCTCCGGCTTCTGCTTCCTGGCGCTCTCCGCGTAACCGCGCGCACCGGCGAAGTCGTGCCGGGCGTTCGCCAGCTCGGCCATCCCGACCAGCGCGCCGACGTTGCCTTCGGCGGCCGGTACCGCCTTCAGCGACCGCTTGAGCGCCTGCTCGGCTCTCGGGTAGTACGCCGTGTCCCCGAGCCGCGTGCCCCGCTCCACGTACGCGGAGCCCAGCACCGCCCAGGATTCCTCGTCACCCGGATGGTCGCGGACGAAACGCTCGCGGTCGCGGATCAGCGCCTCCAGGTCGGAGAGCGAGGCCGGCGCGCCCCACGCTGCCGCAGTCATCGCCCTGGCCACCGGCCCGGACGCGGGCGGCGACGCGTCCTTCCCCCAACCGGGCGCGAGCACGATCACCCCGGTGACCAGTGTCGCGCCGACCAGCGTGCTGACAGCGGCGTTCTTCAGGGTTTCGCTCTTCATGGCGCTCACTGTGCGGCAGCAGACAGCCAATACGAAGAACACACTCTGACGCGCGGAGCGGAACGCAGACGGGTTCACACCGATGGCCCCCGGTGCGAGGCTTGGGATCATGGACGATCTCCTCGAGCGGCTGCGCGCCGGTCTTCCCGTGGAAGCCCTCATCACCGATCCGGACGTCACCGCGTCGTACGGCAACGACATGGCGAGCTTCTGCGCGGCGGGCACCCCCGCCGTCGTGGTCCTGCCGCGCTCCGTGGAACAGGTCCAGCACGTCATGCGCACCGCCACGGAACTGCGCGTGCCGGTCGTGCCGCAGGGTGCCCGCACGGGTCTGTCGGGCGCGGCCAACGCGTCCGACGGCTGCATCGTGCTGTCGCTGACGAAGATGGACCGGATCCTGGAGATCAGCCCGGTCGACCGGATCGCCGTCGTCGAACCGGGCGTCGTCAACGCCGTACTGTCGCGCGCCGTGGGCGAACACGGCCTGTACTACCCGCCGGACCCCTCCAGCTGGGAGATGTGCACCATCGGCGGCAACATCGGCACCGCGTCCGGCGGCCTGTGCTGCGTCAAGTACGGGGTGACGGCCGAGTACGTCCTCGGCCTGACGGTGGTCCTCGCCGACGGGCGGCTGCTGAAGACCGGCCGGCGCACCGCCAAGGGCGTCGCCGGATACGACCTCACCCGGCTGTTCGTCGGGTCCGAGGGCAGCCTCGGCATCGTCGTCGAAGCAGTCCTGGCGCTACGGCCCCGGCCGCCCGTGCAGCTCGTACTGGCCGCCGAGTTCCCCTCCGCTGCCACCGCCTGCGACGCCGTCTGCGCGATCATGGAGCGCGGCCACACCCCCTCGCTCCTCGAGATCATGGACCGCACCACCGTCCGGGCGGTCAACAAACTGGCCAACATGGGCCTCCCGGAGACGACGGAGGCCCTGCTCCTCGCCGCCTTCGACACCCCGGACCCCGCGGCCGACCTGGCCGCCGTCGGGGCCTTGTGCGAGGCCGCGGGCGCGACCGAGGTGGTGCCCGCGGACACGGTCGCCGAGTCCGAACTGCTGCTCCAGGCGCGCCGGATGTCGCTGACCGCGCTGGAGACGGTCAAGTCGGCCACCATGATCGACGACGTCTGCGTACCGCGCTCCAAGCTCGGGGCGATGATCGAGGGCACGGCCGCCGTCGCGGAGAAGTACGACCTCACCATCGGCGTATGCGCCCACGCCGGCGACGGCAACACCCACCCGGTCGTCTGCTTCGACCACCTCGACCCCGACGAGTCGCGGCGGGCCCGGGAGTCCTTCGACGAGATCATGGCGCTCGGTCTGGAACTGGGCGGCACCATCACCGGCGAACACGGCGTCGGCGTGCTCAAGAAGGAATGGCTGGCGCGGGAACTCGGCCCGGTAAGCCTCGAGTTGCAGCGCGGCATCAAGCGGACCTTCGACCCGCTCGGCATCCTCAACCCGGGCAAGCTTTTCTGAACCGCGCCGCTCAGGCATCGCCGTCCTGCGGGTCGCCGGAGGAGCCGTGCGCCCGCAGCTCGTCGGTCCTGGTCGGCGCGAGGAGCGCGGCCAGGGCTTCTTCGATGCCGAGCGCCGCAGCCTCGGTCCCGGGCGGCACGATCCGCAGCGTCCGCTCCAGCCACGCCGACACCGCCGGCGAGGACGCCTCCAGCAGCGCGTCGCCGTTGGGTGAACTCAACGCCATGAGGAGGATGCTGCGGCCGCCGGTCTTCGACGGCCGGACCCGCACGTCGCCGATGCCGCACGGCCGGAGCACCCCTTCCACGAGCAGCTCACGGGCGAACGTCCAGCTGACGGGGTGGCTCGAGCCGACGTGGAAGACGATGTGCACGGCATAGGGGTCGTCCGCGCGGTAGGACAGCCGGGCGGGGACGGGGATGCTGCGCTCGGGCGACAGCACCAGGTTCAACTCGAGTTCGTGTTCCACCGTCGTTTGCATGTCTCTTCCTTCCTGTACGTCTTCCGGGGCGGCCCGTTGAGCGGGCCTCACGGGAAGAGAGCGGCTACCCCCGGTGGCATTACGCGACTTCCGTGCATGACTTTCCGTGACTCACCTGTGACCTGAAAGTGGTCGTTACGGCAGGACCGGCCCAGGGGTGCGCAAGGGTCTGATAGATGTGGTCCCTCGCATTGAGGCATCGAAGAGATACGGGACCACGGTGATGAGCGCCCCAACCCCGGCAACCGGCGACGGCAGCCCCACACCCGGCTACTACCCGGACCCGTCCATTCCCGGATATGTCCGGTACTGGAACGGGGCGGCATGGGTGCCCGGCACGAGCAGGCCCGCCCCGAAGTCGGGCGAGGCGATGCCCGGTCCGCCCGCGTCGGCCGCTGTTTCCGGACCCGCAGTTCCCGCCGCCCCCGCGCCCTCCGTGGAAGAGACCGGCCCCGTCTTCCTCGACGAGGAGCCGTCGGACGAGCCGGCCCGCCCCGAGCCCGCCACCGCCTGGCAGGCCGACACCTCACGCCAGGCCGGCTTCGGCGGCGACCTCGACAACCGCGTCTCATGGGGCGGCGACCCCCGGACGTCCGACCGGCCCGCCGCCGGGACGTCGGAGCCGCCCGCCGACCCGACCGGCGGCAAGCTGCCCGGCATGCGCTCCGCGGCGCCCCAGGCGGGCGCCGCTGCCGACGAGATCCCCGGCGGCGTCCGCCCTCTCGGCCCGTCCGCCACGGGCGAGCCGCCGGCCGACGGTACGGTCGCGATCCGCGCGCTGCGCCCCGGCGGCTCGGCGGGCTCCGCCGACCCCGCCCGCCCGGCGGCGGAGGAGACGCCGGTCCGGCGCACGCCGGGTCCCCAGCAGCCCTCGGAGAACACCGTCACCATCCGGGCCCAGCGGCCGGGGCAGGCCGACGGCACGATGACGATGCGTGCGGCCGGCAGGCCCGCGGAGGCGGACCCGACCCGGCAGGACCCGTCCCGCCCGGCGCAGTCCGCCGCTCCCGCCCCGCCGACGCCCGCACAGGCCCGGCCGCAGACACCGGCGCCCCAGGCCCAGGCACCCGCACAGCCCCAGGCGCCGGCGCAGCCTCAGCCGCAGATGCCCGTGCAGTCCCGGACGCCGGTCACCAGCAGCGCCGGCGGCGGCGCGGCCTCCTGGCCGCAGCAGGTGCACCAGCTGGCGCAGACGTCGGCCTCCGCGGAGGGCGAGCCGGTCCTTCCGTGGAAGCCGCCCGTCAACGACCCTTTCCTCGCCGCCGCACAGGCCCAGGCCGCCGCCAGGCCCGCGGGTCTCGGCAAGCGCCTGGCCGCCCGCCTGATCGACACGGTGGTGCTCGGCGCGCTCGTCGGCGCCGTGGCCGTCCCTGTCGCCGCGCAGGCACGCGCCCACATCGACGAGAAGATCGAGGCGGCGAAGCTGTCCGGCAGGACGGTGACCGTCTGGCTGCTCGACGGCACCACGGCGGGCCACCTCGGCATCGTCCTCGGCGCCCTGCTCGTCCTCGGCGTGCTCTACGAGTCGCTGCCGACCGCCAAGTGGGGCCGGACTCTGGGCAAGAAGCTCTGCGGCCTCCAGGTCCTGGACATCGAGACCCATGAGCCGCCGACGTTCGGCGCCGCGCTGCGCCGCTGGCTCCTCTACAGCGTGCTCGGCGTCCTCGTCGTCGGGGTCCTCAATGTGCTGTGGTGCCTGTTCGACCGCCCGTGGCGGCAGTGCTGGCACGACAAGACGGCGCACACGTTCGTGACCGGCTGACCCGTCCGGCCGTACGGCTCCCAGGAGGTCCCCCGAACGCCTGTGAGCCGTTGCGGGCCCCAGGGGCCCGGGGTGCACTGCCCCCATGAGCAACGACCAGCCGCCGCCCGGACAGTCGCCCGACGACGATCCGTTCCGCAAGAAGCCGCAGGAGCCGCAGGGGCCCCAGGAACCGGGCGGACCGACCCCGCCGCCCGGGGGCGCTCCCGGCTCCGGCGGCAGTTCTCCCTATGACTCTCCCCTCGGCGGGGCAGGCGGGACGGGCGGTCCGTACGGCGGTGAGCGGCCGCCTCCGTACGACGCGGGAGCCTACGGCGGCCCGTACGGAGGCGCGGACCCCCTTGCGGGCATGCCGCCGCTGGCGAGTTTCGGCAAACGGGTGCTGGCCCGGCTCATCGACATGATCATTGTCTTCGTGCCGCTGTTCCTCATCTCGCTGGCCTTCGGCGGCATCGAGATGGCCGCGGGCGGCGAGGACTGGGAGGAGGTCACCGACCGGGTGAATTCGGGGGAGCAGTGGCTGTGGTCGCTGATCTCCCTTGTGGCGTACGTCGGTTACGACACGCTCATGACGGCGAAGTACAACGGGCAGACCGTCGGCAAGAAGATCATGAAGCTGCGGGTCGCGATGCTCAACGACGGCCGTGTGCCGGACGTCGGCTCCTCGCTTCTGCGCGCCCTCGTGCTGTGGGTGCCCGCGCTGGTGTGCTGCTACTGCATCTGGTGGTTCGTCATCGTCATCACGGTGCTCGCCGACAAGCCCTACCGGCAGGGTCTGCACGACAAGGCGGGCAAGACGGTCGTGGTGTCAGCGGCGCAGTGAGTGCTGGCCGACCCTGGTCTCCGCCCCGGCGTGCGCGCGGGCCGCGGACGGGCGGGCGGTGAGTGCGTCGGGGGCGGTGGCGGTGGGCGGCGCGGCGACCGCCCGCGGCCGGGCGGCCCGGTGGACCAGAGGAGGCGTGAGCGCGACCAGAAGTCCCAGTGCCAGCGAGGCGATACCGATCGCGGCGACCGCGACGCCGTCGGTGGCGCGGGTCAGCAGCAGGAGGGCGACGGTCGACAAGACGACGGTGGCCGAACCGTAGGCGAGCTGTGCGGCATTCGGACGCGGCATGACGGTATCCGTCCTGTGGACAGGGGCAGGGCCGGAGCCTTGGGGACAGTTCGCACTGACAGCAGACTCTACGACGGTGGATGCCCCTGTGGAACCGGCAGTAAGCGTGACCTAACCCACGGTGCCGGTGCATGGGGGGCGCACAGGGTCATTCGACCGGCCAAGTGGCGGAAAATGTGCGCCTCTTGTCCTGATTTCCCGTCGTCCGGATACCGGGGCTCCGCACCCGCATAGTGTAGTTGGCCTGTCCAAGTCAAGGACTGTCTTTTCTTCCTCAACTCCGGTCGAATGTCGTCACTTGAGACGCGTATACCGCGCACGCGGACGACCCCACAATCCTGTCCGCAGCAGCGACGGAACGCGGGGGAGGACACCATCAAGTGACCAGCAAGCGACGGACGTTCAGAGCGTCCGCGGTGCTCGTGGCCCTTGCCGCGACGACCGCGACCGCATCGGCGTTCACCAGTGCCCAGGCCGACGGCCAGAAGCCGGCGGACCCGGCGGGCATCGAGCGGCACGACCCGGCACCGCACAAGGGCCATGTCGAGCACGACCTCGAGGGTCCCTTCAGCAAGCAGCAGGAGGAGCAGCGACAGGCCGCTCTCGAGCAGGTCATATCCGGCGACGCCACCGTGCAGCAGCGCGGCGGCTCCAAGGTCGTCAAGCTCGACGACAAGAAGTACGTCGAGCTCGCCCGGGAGAAGACCGAGAAGATCTTCACCATCCTCGTGGAGTTCGGCGACAAGGTCGACGACACGACGATGTACGACCCGGACGGGGCCGACGGCCCCAAGCCGCCGGTCAAGAAGTACGGCGGCACACCCGGCCCGCTGCACAACCGGATCGCGGAGCCGGACCGGTCGAAGGACAACTCGACCGCCTGGCAGGCCGATTACAACCAGGAGCACTTCCAGGACCTGTACTTCGGCACCGGCAAGGACGAGAACGGGCAGCCGAAGCAGTCGCTGAAGACCTACTACGAGAAGACCTCGTCCGGCCGTTACTCGGTCGACGGCGCCGTCTCCGACTGGGTCAAGGTCGACTACAACGAGGCCCGCTACGGCTCGAACTACTGCGGCCAGAGCAACTGCGCCAACGTCTGGGACACGGTCAAGGACGGCGTGACCGCCTGGGCCGCCGACCAGAAGGCCAAGGGCAAGACCGACGCGGAGATCAAGGCGCAGCTGGCCGAGTACGACCAGTGGGACCGCTACGACTTCGACACCGACGGCAACTTCAACGAGGCCGACGGCTACATCGACCACTTCCAGATCGTCCACGCGGGCGAGGACGAGTCGGCCGGCGGCGGCGCCGAGGGCACCAACGCCCTGTGGGCGCACCGCTGGTACGCCTACGGCACCAACGCCGGCAAGACCGGCCCGGAGAACAACAAGTCCGGCGGTACCCAGATCGGCAACACCGGCATCTGGGTCGGCGACTACACCATGCAGCCCGAGAACGGCGGCCTCGGTGTCTTCGCCCACGAGTACGGTCACGACCTCGGTCTGCCGGACCACTACGACACCTCCGGCGGCGGCGAGAACTCGACCGGCTACTGGACCCTGATGTCGGCCGGCTCCTGGCTCGGCACCGGCAAGGACTCCATCGGCGACCTCCCCGGCGACATGACCGCCTGGGACAAGCTCCAGCTGGGCTGGCTCAACTACGAGACGGCCAAGGCCGCCACGAAGTCGACCCACACCCTCGGAGTGTCGGCGTACAACACCGACAAGCCGCAGGCGCTCGTCGTCGAGCTGCCGAAGAAGCCCGTCACCACGACTGTCGTGAAGCCCTCCGAGGGCTCCAAGCAGTGGTGGAGCGACATGGGTGACGACCTCAAGAACACCCTGTCCCGCTCGGTGGACCTCACCGGCAAGTCGTCCGCCTCCCTGGAGCTCGACGGCTGGTGGGACATCGAGGCCGACTACGACTACCTCTACGCGGAGGTCTCGACGGACGGCGGCGCCAACTGGACGCCGGTGGACGGCACGGCCGACGGCAAGGCGATCACCCGTGACGCGGGCGACAAGCCGGCGCTGACCGGCCCGTCCGAGGGCCACAAGAAGCTCGTCTACTCGCTGGACGCCTACGCGGGCAAGAAGGTCGACGTCCGCTTCCGCTACCAGACGGACGGCGGCGTGGCGGGCAAGGGCTTCACGGCCGACGCCATCACGATCAAGGCCGACGGCGCGTCCGTCTTCTCGGACAACGCCGAGGGCGAGGTCGCCGGCTGGACCGCGAAGGGCTTCAACCGCATCGGTGAGTCCTTCACGCTCGAGTACGAGCAGTACTACATCGCCGAGAACCGCCAGTACGTGTCGTACGACAAGACCCTCGAGGTCGGCCCGTACAACTTCGGCTTCAAGGCGCCGCGCGACAACTGGGTCGAGCACTACCCCTACCAGAACGGTCTGATGATCTGGCAGTGGGACACCTCCCAGAAGGACAACAACACCAGCGCCCACCACGGCCAGGGTCTGATCCTTCCGGTGGACGCGCACGCCAAGCCGCTGAAGTGGTCCGACGGCACGGTGCTGCGCAACAAGATCCAGACGTTCGACTCGACGTTCAGCCGGTACCGCACGGACAGCTTCTGGCTGCACAACGCGGACAAGCCGCACTGGATCGCGTCCCAGCGGGGCAACCCGGTCTTCGACGACCGTAAGGGCGTCTACTGGTACCCGGAGAACCCGACGGGCAGCGTCAAGGTAACTGACACCAACACCAAGATCTCGATCGTCAAGGAGCCGCTGAGCGGACGGACGATCACCATCAATGTTGGTCCGTCGACCAAGTAATCCGTAACGCCCCAGGTCAAAGCGTGATCGGCCGTCGCCCTCTAGCGGGCGGCGGCCGATCGTGTTTAGGTGCGTCTGACCGAGGTTCTTATTGACAGTGACTCACGGGGGAGTGGTTCCGCATGCCCGGCGGAGGTTTTTGCAAGTTGCCAGGCGGTAGCGTCGTCGTCGCGATCAGCCTGCCGAGCCCGGCCGGGGGCGGTGCCACGGTCCGCTTCCTGGTCCACGCGGCTAACCGTGCGAGGGCGCTGACGCGGCTGCGGAACCTGGGCTTCAGGGCGGTGTACCTGCGGGGGAACACGGCACCGCCGACGCCGGACGAGATCACGGCGGTGCTCCACCACCCTGACGGTCTGCTGTGGCGTTCCGACCAGACAGCGGGCGCGGAACTCTGGCACCCGGCCCGAGCCCTCCTGCGCCCGGCCCGCCCGGCGTAGGGGCAGGCCCGGCGGCGGAGCCGCACATCGGTACAGAGGAAGCAGGCGGGACCGCGTCACACCACCGGCTTGCCCGACAGGTCGACGCCCGCCTCCCGCATCTCCTCCACCGCCCGCGCCGTCGAGTCCGCCGACACCCCCGCCGTCAGCCCGAGCAGCACATTCGTCCGGAAGCCCTCCCGCGCGGCGTCCAGCGCGGTCGCCCGCACACAGTGGTCGGTCGCGATGCCGACGATGTCCACCTCGGTGACGTCGCGGGCGCGCAGCCACTCCGCCAAGGCCGTGCCGTTCTCGTCAGCCCCCTCGAAGCCGCTGTACGCCGCCGCGTACGCGCCCTTGTCGAAGACCGCGGAGACCGCGCCGGAGGCGACGGCCGGCGCGAAGTTCGGGTGGAATCCGACGCCCTCCGTGCCGGCCACGCAGTGCGGCGGCCACGAGCGGACGAAGTCCGGGTGGTCGGAGAAGTGGTCGCCCGGTTCGACGTGGTGGTCGCGCGTGGCGACCACGTGGCGGTAGCCGGGCTGGGCGTTGCCGATCAGCTCGGTGATGGCGGCCGCGACATCGGCACCTCCCGCCACGGCGAGGCTGCCGCCCTCGCAGAAGTCGTTCTGAACGTCGACGACGATCAAGGCGCGGTGCATGGCGGGTGTCCTTCGGTGGGAGAGGGCGGACTGCGGACTGCGGACGGAAGGGGGGCGGACGGGCCGCACACGACCGCCGGCGCACACGACCGGCGGCGAACAGAACTACTGAGCGTAGACACTCGCCACGCCGTGCGGGAGGGGGTTCCGGCCCGCGCGGCGGGTCGTCGTGCTCCCTGCCCCTTCACGGGTGGTTCATTCCGGCCTGCTCACACGTACTCGGTCGGGATGACCGCCTCACCGCGCGACAGCTGGATCGCCGACATCGGCAGGCCCGCCCGTGCAGCGGCGTGCCGGGCGCGGGCCGCGTCCAGCGGCTCGCGGGCGACGACGTCGCCGCCCTTGACCAGCTCCACCAGCAGCTGCTGCTCCGCGAGCTCCGCGGGCACGTCGCCGACGCCGACGACCTCGGCCTCCGCGATCCCGTCGGCGTCGAGACGGCGCGCGGCCCACTTGCGGCCGCCGACCGACATCTTGCCGCCCAGGGACTTCTTGGCGACGGGCTCGAGCGGCGCGGCGATGTTCGCGGACCGGGCGCGGGCGACGAGCTTGTACACCATCGAGCAGGTGGGGTGGCCGCTGCCGGTGACCAGCTGGGTGCCGACGCCGTAGGCGTCGACCGGTGCGGCGGCCAGGGAGGCGATCGCGTATTCGTCGAGGTCCGAGGTGACCACGATCTTGGTGTCGACGGCCCCGAGTTCGTCCAGCTGCTGGCGCACCCGGTGCGCGACGAGCAACAGGTCACCGGAGTCGATGCGGACGGCGCCGAGTTCGGGACCGGCGATGTCGACGGCCGTGCGGACGGCCTCGGTCACGTCGTAGGTGTCGACGAGCAGCGTCGTACCCCGTCCGAGTGAGTCGATCTGCGCCTGGAACGCGCCGCGCTCGCTGTCGTGCAGCAGGGTGAAGGCGTGCGCGCTGGTGCCCACGGTCGGGATGGCGTAACGGAAGCCGGCCGCGAGGTCCGACGTGGAGTCGAAGCCGCCGACGTAAGCCGCGCGTGCCGCGGCGACCGCCGACAGCTCGTGGGTGCGGCGCGCGCCCATCTCGATGAGCCGGCGTCCGCCCGCGGCGGCCGACATCCGGGAGGCGGCGGCCGCGATCGCGGAGTCGTGGTTGAGGATCGAGAGGATCACCGTCTCCAGCAGCACGCATTCGGCGAAGGTGCCCTCCACCCGGACGATCGGCGAACCGGGGAAGTACACCTCGCCCTCGGGGTAGCCCCAGATGTCGCCGCTGAAGCGGTAGCGGGCGAGCCACTCGAGTGTGGGCTCGTCGACGATGTGCTGTTCGCGCAGGAAGCCGAGGACGCCCGCATCGAAGCGGAAGTTCTCCACGGCGTCCAGGACGCGGCCGGTCCCGGCCACCACGCCGTAGCGGCGGCCCTCCGGCAGGCGTCGGGTGAAGACCTCGAAGACGGAACGCCGCTCGGCCGTGCCGGCCTTCAGCGCCGCCTGCAGCATCGTGAACTCGTACTGATCGGTGAAGAGCGCGGTCGACGGCACGTCCACCGGCAGCCCAAGGTCTGCTGTGTTCATGACGGTGATGCTAGCGCACATCTCGTCAATCTGACGAGATGTCCTTCCGGCGGGGCCGGGGGGCGTTTGTGCGATACGGCCTCCCGGGTGGCAGCATGGGTTGAGTGACGATGCCCGCAGAGATCGAACGAACCGAGTCGGCGGAGGAGGCGCACGCCGTCCCCGAGCCCGATGTGCCCTGGGTGACGCTGGTGCACAACGACCCGGTCAATCTGATGAGCTACGTCACCTACGTCTTCCAGGCCTATTTCGGCTACTCGAAGGACAAGGCGCACAAGCTGATGCTCGACGTCCATCACAAGGGGCGCGCCGTCGTCTCCAGCGGTACCCGCGAGGAGATGGAGCGTGACGTGCAGGCGATGCACGGATACGGACTCTGGGCCACGCTCACCCAGGACCGCGGCTGATGAGCTCTCACTTCGAGCCGCTCGACGGCGGCGGGGCCGCGGTGGCCCTGGACGAGGTGGAGATCGCGATCCTGCGCTCCCTCGCGGTTCAGCTCCTCGAACTCATCGGTCCCGGTGACGAGCCCGCCGAGGGGGCGGACCCGCTGGCGGCCCTTTTCACGGAGGGGCCGAGCGAGCCGCCGTCCGATCCCGCGCTCGCGCGCCTGTTCCCGGAGGCGTACGCCGATCCGGAGGCGGGGACGCCCGACGAGGAGCTGAGGGCCGCCTCCTCCGAGTTCCGGCGATTCACCGAGAACGACCTGCGCAACCGCAAGCGGGAGGACGCCCTCGCTGTCGTGCGCAGCCTCGACGCCCTCACCCCGGCGGGTGACGGTGGCGCCGTCCTGAAGCTGGCGGCCGACGACTGCCTGCACTGGCTCGGCGCCCTCAACGACCTGCGGCTGACCATCGGCACCCGTCTGGACGTAGGTGACGAGGACGACAACGAGGACCTCTACCGCCTCCCGGACTCCGACCCGCGCAAGCCGATGGTCATGGCGTACCTGTGGCTCGGAGCGCTGCAGGAGACGCTCGTCGAGACGCTGATGCCCTGAGCGCTCCGTTCGCTCAACGGACTCTCAAATCCGCATAACGATCCCGTCAAACGGGTCGTCACCGTTCCTCATGGGGCGGGTTGTTTGTCCGTATTTCCCTGTGGCGTGCGCCACTCTCCGGCCAGTGGATCACTGTTGCCGTCGTGATAGACCTTCACGACCGCTCGGGGAACGCCACCCCTGTCCCCCGAGTGCGCCCCGTCCGGCCGATCGCCGGAGGCACTCCATCCACATCCGGGGGGATCAGGACCTGATCCGCGGCCGCTCGACGCAGCGGGAGCGGATCGGCATGGAGAAAGGCGCATCACCATGACCTCGGTGCAGGTCGACAATCACGCCGGCGACGAGGCCGGGGGCAACACCTCTCAAGAGGGCTACGAGCGCGGACTCGGCAGCCGTCAGGTCCAGATGATCGCCATCGGCGGTGCCATCGGCGTGGGCCTCTTCATGGGAGCCGGCGCGAACATCGCCAAGGCCGGACCCAGCATCATCCTGATGTACGCCCTCGCGGGCGTCGTCATCTTCTTCATCATGCGAGCACTCGGTGAGCTGCTCCTGTACCGGCCCGTCTCCGGCTCCTTCGCCGAGTACGCGCGCGAGTTCCTCGGCCCGTTCTTCGGCTATGTCACCGGCTGGACGTACTGGCTGATGTGGATAGTCACGGGCATGGCCGAGCTCACCGCGGCGGCCATCTATGTGCACTTCTGGTTCCCCGAGATCCCTCAATGGGTCAGCGCACTGGTCTTCCTGGTGGTGCTCTTCGGCGTCAACCTGATCTCGGTGAAGATCTTCGGCGAGGTCGAGTTCTGGTTCTCGATGGTCAAGGTCACCGCGATCATCGGCATGATCGTGATCGGTCTCGGCGTCCTCACCCTCGGCTTCTCCGACGCCGGTGACACGGCCTCCGTCTCCAACCTCTGGTCCCACGACGGAATCTTCCCCAACGGCATCGGCTCCAGCCTGATGACCCTGCAGGGCGTCATGTTCGCCTACCTCGCCGTCGAGCTCGTCGGCGTGACGGCCGGAGAGTCGGAGGACCCGGAGAAGACCCTCCCGAAGGCGATCAACACGCTGCCCTGGCGCATCATCATCTTCTACGTCGGCGCCCTGGTCGTGATCCTCTCCGTCGTCAAGTGGACCGAGTTCTCCGCGGGCCAGAGCCCCTTCGTGCACGCCTTCGAGAAGATCGGCATCCCGCTCGCCGCGGGCATCGTCAACTTCGTGGTGCTCACCGCGGCCCTGTCGTCCTGCAACTCGGGCATGTACTCCACCGGCCGGATGCTGCGCGACCTCGCCTCCAACGGCGAAGCCCCCCAGGCGCTCGGGAAGCTCAACCGCCGCCGCACCCCGGCGATCGGCATCGCGGTCTCCGTCACCCTCATGGGCATCGGCGTGGTCCTCAACTACATCGTCCCGGAGAAGGCCTTCGGGTACGTGGTGTCCGTCGCCACCGCGGCCGGCATCTGGACCTGGATGATGATCCTCGTCAGCCACATCCGCTACCGCTCGGCCGTGGACGCCGGACGGCTGAGCGCCTCGTCCTTCCCGGCTCCGGGCGGCGCCCTCTTCAGCTGGGTCGCCCTGCTCTTCCTCATCGGCGTGACCGGCATGGTCGCCTTCGACGAGGCGGGCCGGATCTCCCTGTACGTCGCCGCCGTCTGGGCCCTGGGCCTCGCCGTCGGCTGGCAGGTGCTGAAGCGGAACAACCCGCGTGTCGTCGAGCGAGCGGCGCAGCGGGAGTACGCGGCGAAGTCCGACTGACGGCGGCGCCGTCCACCGCCCGTCTCAACTGATGGCCTCCGGATCTCGGATCCGGAGGCCGTCTGCCTATCCTGTGGCCCATGCTGACCATCACCCAGGCCCTCTTCGACCAGATCGTCGCCCACGCCCGTGAGGACCACCCGGACGAGGCCTGCGGCGTCGTCGCCGGACCGGAGGGCTCCGGCCGTCCCGAGCGCTTCATCCCGATGCTGAACGCGGCCCGTTCGCCCACCTTTTACGAGTTCGACTCGGGCGATCTGCTCAAGCTCTACCGCGAGCTGGACGACCGGGACGAGGAGCCCGTGATCATCTACCACTCGCATACCGCGACCGAGGCGTACCCCTCCCGCACCGACGTCAGCTACGCCAACGAACCCGGCGCCCACTACGTCCTGGTCTCCACGGCGGACACCGACGACGCAGGGCCCTTCCAGTTCCGCTCGTTCCGCATCGTGGACGGCGAGATCGCCGAAGAGGACGTGAAGGTCGTGGAGGCCTACTGAGCCTCCGCCGCGGCGCCCGACGAGCCGGTCCCGCCACGCCGCGCATCCCCGGCGCACAGCGGGACGAACCCCTTCCAAGGCGCCCCGGTCCGCATTCCGAGCGCAAAGCGTCCATCATGCGAGATCACACTCCGGGGGGCGGACCGGGAATCGATACGATGAGCGCATGGTTCCCCATGACGTGAGCGACAAGACGCCGAGCACTCTGCTGCTCGTGGCGCGGCTGCACGTCGATCTGTGCCGCCTCGCCAGCGCGATGTGTACGGCAGCGCCCTGTCGTTCCTACGGCACAGCCTGACGGAACAGCGCAGTCCAGCCACACCCCCTCGCGCGGGGGCCACAGCCGCGCGCCCCTACGCCACCTTCCACCACAGGAGCCCACGTCATGGCCATCGAGGTCCGCATTCCCACCATCCTCCGCACCTACACCGGCGGCGCCAAGGCCGTCGAGGGCAACGGGGACACCCTCGCCGAGCTCCTCGCCGACCTTGAGTCCCGTCACAACGGCATCCAGGAGCGCATCGTCGAGGGCGACCAGCTGCGCCGCTTCGTGAACGTCTACCTGAACGACGAGGACGTCCGCTTCCTCGACGGCATCTCCACCAAGCTCGCCGACGGCGACAGCGTCACGATTCTGCCGGCCGTCGCCGGCGGCATGGTCTGATCGCTGATGCGATACGACTCCCCGCTCGCGGCCGTGGGCAACACGCCGCTGGTCCGGCTCCCGCGGCTGTCGCCGTCCGACGACGTCCGGATCTGGGCCAAGCTCGAGGACCGCAACCCCACCGGCTCGATCAAGGACCGCCCTGCGCTCCACATGGTCGAGCAGGCGGAGAAGGACGGCCGCCTCACCCCGGGCTGCACCATCCTCGAACCCACCAGCGGCAACACCGGCATCTCGCTGGCGATGGCGGCCAAGCTCAAGGGCTACAGCATCGTCTGCGTCATGCCGGAGAACACCTCGCAGGAACGGCGTGACCTCCTGAGGATGTGGGGCGCCGAGATCATCCCGTCCCCCGCGGCCGGCGGCTCCAACACCGCTGTACGCGTCGCCAAGGAGCTCGCCGAGCAGAACCCGTCCTGGGTGATGCTCTACCAGTACGGAAACCCGGACAACGCCGGCGCCCACTACGCCACCACCGGCCCGGAGATTCTCGCCGACCTGCCGTCCGTCACCCACTTCGTCGCGGGCCTCGGCACCACCGGCACCCTCATGGGCGTCGGGCGCTACCTGCGCGAGAACAAGCCCGACGTCAAGATCGTGGCCGCGGAACCGCGCTACGACGACCTCGTGTACGGCCTGCGCAACCTCGACGAGGGCTTCGTCCCCGAGCTGTACGACGCGTCCGTGCTGACCACCCGCTTCTCGGTCGGCTCGGCGGACGCGGTCACCCGCACCCGCGAACTCCTCCAGCAGGAGGGCATTTTCGCGGGCGTCTCCACAGGCGCGGCACTGCACGCCGCCATCGGCGTCGGGAAG
Organism: Streptomyces sp. WAC00040; assembly: GCF_056835925.1. Taxonomy (NCBI): domain Bacteria; kingdom Bacillati; phylum Actinomycetota; class Actinomycetes; order Kitasatosporales; family Streptomycetaceae; genus Streptomyces; species Streptomyces sp. WAC00040. The sequence goes on along the minus strand of NZ_JAKQZE010000001.1, from coordinate 719,165 downwards.
AAGGCCGTCAAGGCCGGCGAGTCCGCCGACATCGTGTTCGTGGTCGCCGACGGCGGCTGGAAGTACCTCTCGACGGGCGTCTACACCGCGGAGACGACGGAAGCGGCGATCGAGACACTCCAGGGCCAGCTCTGGGCATGACCCGGTCGAGGTCCGCCGAAGACGCGCAGCGCTGAACACCCGAAGACCGTGAGCGGTCACAACTTCATACGAACCAGGCGATGTCACCCCCCGTCCCCGGCCCGGGACGGGGGGTGACGTTACCCACAACACGGGGCGGCTGAGGAGCGACCGGCCGTTTCGCGCCTTACGCTCGACGCACCGCACGACCTTCCCCCAGCCCTCCCCGTCAACGGAGGTTCCAGCTCCATGAAGCTCACCGTCGTCGGCTGCTCCGGGTCGTTCCCGTCCGCGGAATCGGCCTGCTCGAGCTACCTCGTAGAGGCCGACGGCTTCCGGCTGCTCCTCGACATGGGCAACGGCGCCCTCGGAGAGTTGCAGCGCCACTGTGGTCTCTACGATCTCGACGCCATCTTCCTCAGCCACCTTCACGCGGACCACTGCATCGATATGTGCGGGTACTTCGTCGCCCGCTACTACCGCCACGACGGCGGCCGCTGCGCACCCATCCCGGTCCACGGCCCCGAGGGCACAGAACAGCGTCTGACCACGGCCTACGCCGACACGCCTTCCGCCTCCTCCATGAGCGAGGTGTTCGACTTCCAGACCCTGAAGCCGGGTCACTTCGAGATCGGCCCCTTCTCCGTCTTCACGGAGCGACTCGCGCATCCCGTCGAGGCGTACGGCATCCGGCTGGAGCACGGCGGCAGGACGCTGACGTACTCGGGCGACACCGGTGTGTGCGACGCGCTCGACGACCTCGCCGCGGGCGCGGACCTCTTCCTGTGCGAGGCGTCCTTCACGCACGGCAAGGAGGACATCCCGGACCTGCACCTCAACGGCCGGGAGGCCGGGGCCTACGCCCGGCGCGCCGACGCGGGCCGGCTGGTCCTGACCCACATCCCGCCGTGGACGGACCCCGGGCAGACGCTGCGCGACGCCCGGGCCGTGTACGACGGCCCGACGGAGGTCGCCCGTCCCGGCGCGGTCTACGAGATCTGACGCCCGGCCGGCCCACCGGGCGAGGCCGGAGCAAAGGCGAAGGCCCCTGCCCTCCCGACGGAGGACAGGGGCCTTGGCCTTGGTGACGCGAGGACTACTTCGCCTCGGCCTTCTGCAGCTCGGCGAGCTCCTCGTCGGACTCGCGGCCCGGCGTGGGGAGATTGAACTTGGTGATCGCGAAGCGGAACACCACGTAGTAGACCGCCGCGAAGCAGAGGCCGACCAGGGCCAGGCCCCACGGGTTGGACGCGATACCGAGGTTGAGCAGGAAGTCGATCGCGCCGGCGGAGAAGCCGAAGCCGTCCTTCATCCCGAGCGCCCAGGTCAGCGCCATGGAGACACCCGTCAGCACGGCGTGGATCGCGTACAGCACCGGCGCGATGAACATGAAGGTGAACTCGATCGGCTCGGTCACACCGGTGACGAACGAGGTCAGCGCGAGGGAGAACATCATGCCGCCGACGACCTTGCGGCGCTCCGGGCGGGCGCAGTGCACGATCGCGAGGCAGGCCGCCGGGAGGGCGAACATCATGATCGGGAAGAAGCCGGTCATGAACTGTCCGGCCGTCGGGTCGCCGGCGAGGAAGCGGGCGATGTCGCCGCTCTTGCCCTCGTAGGAGCCGGCCTGGAGCCACGGGAACGAGTTCAGCAGGTGGTGCATGCCGACGGGGATCAGGGCCCGGTTGGCGACACCGAAGATGCCCGCGCCGACCGCGCCGGAGCCGACCAGCCACTCACCGAGGTTGTGCAGACCGGCGCCGAGCCAGGGCCAGATGAGGCCGAAGACGATGCCGATGACCAGACCCGCGAAGGCGGAGAGGATCGGGACCAGGCGCCGGCCGCCGAAGAAGCCCGCCCAGTCGGGCAGCTTGGTGCGGTAGAAGCGCTGGTACAGCAGGGCGACGACGATGCCCATGACGACACCGCCGAGGACACCGGCGTTGACCGGCGCCTCGTTCATGACGATCTTGCCGTCGGCGACGGCGGCGACCTTCGGCAGGTTGCTGTCCGTGAACTGGGCCAGCACGCTCTTGAAGACCAGGTAGCCGGTCACGGCCGCGAGCGCGGTCGAACCGTCGGACTTCTTCGCGAAGCCGATGGCGATGCCGACGGCGAACAGCAGCGGCATGTTGTCGAGCAGAGCGCCACCACCGGCCGCCATGTAACCGGCGATCTTGGTGATGAACCCGGGGAACGACTCCTTGCCGAGCATGTCTGCCTGACCGAAGCGCACCAGGAGCGCGGCGGCGGGCAGCACTGCTACGGGCAGCATCAGGCTGCGGCCGATGCGCTGCATGACAGCCATCACGCCTGCGCCCGTCTTCTTCTTGTCCGCCTCTGGGGCGGCGCTGGCCGTGGACATCAACTTCCTCCAGTGGGCAAGGCGCCGCCGGAGGACAGGACTACGGGGAGGGCGGCGTCTCAGAAAGGGGAATGCGGCCTGTGGTCTGGACCGCATGGTCTACACCACTGAGTGGTGTAGACCTGTTGTAGCACGGTGAGGGTTAGATAAGGAACCTGCGAATTTTTCGGACCCGATAACGATCCGGTCAATGCGTTCAAAAGGTCTCCGGGAGCCCGGCTCCCGGAGACCTTCCCTGCCTGGTCGGCGGCCTCTACCTGGTCGCCTCCCGCTCCATCTCCTGCTGGATCTCCTCCGGCTCGCGCCCAGGTGTAGGAATGTTGAACAAAGTGATCGACAGCCGGAAGACCACGTAGTAGACCACCGCGAACCCCGCGCCGATCGGAAGGATCAGCCACGGCTTCGTATCCAGGTGCCAGTTGACGACGTAGTCGATCAGGCCCGCGGAGAAGCTGAAGCCCGCGTGCACCCCCAGCGCCCAGGTGATCGCCATCGACGCCCCGGTCAGCAGGGCATGCAGCCCGTACAGCAGCGGCGCCACGAACATGAACGAGAACTCGATCGGCTCGGTCACGCCCGTCACGAACGACGTCAGGCCGACCGAGAACATCAGGCCGCCCACCCGCTTGCGGTGCTCCGGCCGGGCGCAGTGGGTGATCGCCAGGGCGGCCGCCGGGAGACCGAACATCATGATCGGGAAGAAGCCGGACATGAACAGACCCGCGTCGGGGTCCCTCGCGAAGAAGCGGGTCAGGTCGCCCTGCACCACCGTGCCGTCCTCGCCCTGGTACTCACCCGCCTGGAACCAGAAGAACGTGTTCAGGAACTGGTGCATACCGACCGGGATCAGCAGACGGTTCGCGACGCCGAAGATGCCCGCGCCCCAGGCCCTGAGGTCGATCAGCCGCTTCGAGAAGGCCGTCAGCGCGTCGCCCACCGGGTCCCACAGCAGACCGAACAGCACACCCAGCACACAGCAGACGAACGCCATGATGATCGGGACGAGCCGGCGCCCGTTGAAGAAGCCCAGCCAGTCCACCAGTCGGGTGCGGTGGTACCGCTGCCAGATGACGGCCGTCAGCAGACCGATCACGATGCCGCCGAGCACCCCCGGGTTCTGCGGGGTGCCGTCCGGCATCGCCTCCGTCACCGTGCCGTCGACCGGGAAGGCCCGCAGGACGTTGTAGTACACGAGGAAGCCCGCCACCGCCGCGAGGGCGGTCGAACCGTCGGCCTTCTTCGCGAAGCCGATCGCGACGCCGATGCAGAACAACAGGGGCAGGCCCAGGCTGCCGTCGAGGATGCCGCCCCCACCCTTGATCAGGACCTCCGCGGTCCGATCCCAGAACGGGCCGTCCAACGAGGCGTCGAACAGGTTGCCGAGGCTGACCAGCAGGCCCGCCGCAGGCAGCACGGCGACCGGGAGCTGCAGGCTGCGGCCGACCTTCTGAAGTCCTTGGAAGAGCCCGTTCCACCATTTCCGCCGCGGCGCTGCCGCGCTCTCGGTGCTCATCGGCTTCCTCCCGGAACAGGCCTGGTTTGGCAGCTGTTGCAGACTGGTGTAGACCAGTCGCGGTACGGTCCTGGGGCCCGGTCGCGAGACAGGGCACCGGTGATCGTCATCTTTGGATACAAGACGGTTACTCGCCCGTGAAGATGGGCCAACCGTGCGTTACCGTGACAACCCGGACCTACGGTGGGCCGAGGCGGTGGGCCCGACGCTCAACGCTCCGAACGCAGGGAGAAAGACATGGCCAGCAAGGCTGAGAAGATCGTCGCCGGGCTCGGCGGAATCAACAACATCGAGGAGATCGAAGGCTGCATCACTCGCCTCCGTACCGAGGTCGCGGACCCCAGCCTTGTCGACGAAGCCGCCCTCAAGGCCGCCGGCGCCCACGGCGTCGTCAAGATGGGCACCGCCGTCCAGGTCGTCATCGGCACCGACGCCGACCCGATCGCCGCCGACATCGAAGACATGATGTGACCTGAGCGGACACCGACGCACGAGGGGCCTGATTCCGACCGAGCGGAACAGGCCCCTCACCCATCTGCCGATAGGCTCGGCCCATGTCTCGCATCGACGGCCGCACCCCCGAACAGCTCCGCCCCGTCACCATCGAACGCGGATGGAGCAAGCACGCCGAGGGCTCCGTCCTCATCTCCTTCGGAGACACCAAGGTCTTCTGCACCGCCTCCTTCACCGAAGGCGTCCCCCGCTGGCGCAAGGGCAGCGGCGAAGGCTGGGTCACCTCCGAGTACTCCATGCTCCCCCGCTCCACCAACACACGCGGCGACCGCGAATCCGTACGCGGCAAGATCGGCGGCCGCACCCACGAGATCAGCCGCCTCATCGGCCGCTCCCTGCGCGCCGTCATCGACTACAAAGCACTCGGCGAGAACACCGTCGTCCTCGACTGCGACGTCCTCCAGGCCGACGGCGGCACCCGCACCGCCGCCATCACCGGCGCCTACGTCGCCCTCGCCGACGCCATCGCCTGGGCCCAGACCAAAAAGATCGTCAAGCCCGGCCGCAAGCCCCTCACCGGCACCGTCGCCGCCGTCAGCGTCGGCATCGTCGACGGCACCCCCCTCCTCGACCTCTGCTACGAGGAGGACGTCCGCGCCGAGACCGACATGAACGTGGTCTGCACCGGCGACGGCCGCTTCGTCGAGGTCCAGGGCACCGCCGAGGCCGAGCCCTTCGACCGCAAGGAGCTCAACGCACTCCTCGACCTCGCCACCGGAGGCTGCGCAGACCTCGCCGCCCTCCAGGCCGAGACCCTCGGACAGAGCGCCCAGTAGCCCTGCCGAAAGACGCGATTCCTGCCCGCCAGGACACCCGCGGACAGAAACCGCCAGGTAAAGAAGCAACCAAGAAGCCCATACGGGGCGTCGTAGTCGATACGGGCGCACGGGCCGAACCGTGCGCCCGTCCGTATCCGGGGAGGACCGTCAGAATGTCTGCGCGCCGCCGCATCGCACTCACCATCGCCGCCGCTGCCCTCATCGTGCCCGCAGCCACCGGCTGCAGCGCCCTCGACAAGGCACTCGACTGCGTCGAGACGGCCGACGCCATCGCCACCAGCGTCAACAAGCTCCAAGAAGCCGTCTCCAGCGCGACCGAGGACCCCACCAAGGCCCGCGAGGCACTCGACGACATAGACCGCGAACTCGACAGCCTCGGCGACAAGACCGACAACGCCGACCTCACCAAGGCCGTCGACGACCTCGGCACCGGCGTCGACAACGTCCGCAAGTCCATAGAGAACGGCGACGCCACCCCCGACATCACCCCCGTCACCGACGCGGCCACCGAGATCGGCAAGGTCTGCACCCCCGGGTGACCCCGATAATCGGGGCATGACCCGACTGATCCTCGCCACACGCAACGCCGGAAAGATCACCGAACTCAGGGCCATCCTCGCCGACGCGGGCCTCACCCACGAACTCGTCGGCGCGGACGCCTACCCGGAGATCCCGGACGTCAAGGAGACCGGCGTCACCTTCGCCGAGAACGCCCTCCTCAAGGCGCACGCCCTCGCCAAGGCCACCGGCCTGCCCGCCGTCGCCGACGACTCCGGCCTCTGCGTCGACGTCCTCGGCGGCGCGCCCGGCATCTTCTCCGCGAGGTGGGCCGGCCGCCACGGCGACGATCAGGCGAACCTCGAACTGCTCCTCGCGCAACTCCTCGACATCGACACCCCCCACCGCGGCGCCCACTTCGCCTGCGCGGCCGCCCTCGCGCTCCCCGACGGCACGGAACGCGTCGTGGAAGGCCGCCTCCGGGGCACCCTCCGCCGCTCCCCGCACGGCACGAACGGCTTCGGCTACGACCCGATCCTCCAGCCGGAGGGCGAAAGCCGTACCTGCGCGGAACTGACCCCGGACGAGAAGAACGCGATCAGCCACCGCGGCAAGGCGTTCCGGGCGCTGGTGCCGGTGGTGAAGGAACTGCTGGGCTGAGCCGGCGCACGACGAGGGCCCGGATCGCGACCTGCGCGAAACCGGGCCCTCGCAACCAGTGCGCCCGGTCGGATTCGAACCGACAAACACGACCACCTAAAGATCGCCGCTCAGCCCTTGGCGTACGGGCGCGTGCACCGCGCCACTACTGTACTGGGCGAGGCCCACGTCGTTGAGCTGAACCTGCCTACCGTGTTCGCTTCTGTCCACCTCGGCACCAAGTGCTGGTAATGGCATGGCAGTTGGGGCACAGTAGCCTCAGGTTTTCCCGTCGGTCGTCGGTGTGGTCGCCGTTGATGTGATCGACCTCCAGCGTCATCGGCCGACCGAGCCACACAGGGCCGGTCCCGCACTCGTCGCACAACTCGGGAACGTCGATCTCGTGCAGGGCGCGACGCAGTAAAGCGGTCTTCGTGCGCCCCACGTGCCGCTTGACCAGTAACTCTTCCGCCGTCTTGGCCGCCTTGCTCGGTCTGGCTCTCCGATGTGCCTGCCCGAGGAAGTGCGAGGTGTCGATTTCGTACTCGTCGACCAACCGACGGAACAGGGCACGCAGCCTTGTGTTGTCGGGGCGTTGCAGGACACGCAGCGCACCAGCGACAGAGGTCGACTCGGCGACGGCGGCCTGCATCTCCTCTGCTCCGGGGGCGTGCAGGGCCCCGTGAGGCCCGCGACGCGGTCGTGGGAAGTGCGACACATCGATGCCGTAGTACGCGAAACGCCTGATCAGATGGCGCTGCAGATTCTTGTACGGCCGGGTGCCGAGAAAGGCGATCACCTCGTCGATGTCGGCGCAGGTTCCGGCGGCCTCGGCGAGCACCTCGCGCGTGTACCGACGAGCCCCGCTCATGTTCCCGCCCCGGCTCGGGGGGCGGTCTTCCGCCGGATCTTTGCCCTGCCACGATACGTGTCGGTCGCCGAGTGGCAGTTCGGGCACAAGAGGCGAAGGTTCTCCAGCCTGTTGTTCCGCCAGTCCCCGTTCACATGATCCACTTCCAGCGACAGAATGCGCCCTCGCCACAGAGGCTCGGTGCCGCAGAGCGCGCAGCGTTCACGGACTCCGAGCGCAACCATCGCCCGTCGCAGACGCTCGCCCGGTACACGGCGTGCGTCGACGGGATCCTGGACCGAGAGCAGTGTCTGTGGCGTCCGGCGCGATCGGCTTTCTCCTGCGCGATCGGGTCGGGTGAAGTGTGACGTGTCAATGCCAAGGGCTCTGACACGGCGGCTGATGTGCGTGTGATGGCCGCCCACCACTTCGAGGCCGAGCCGCCTCAGTACTCCGCACATGGTTGTTGACGCGGCGACAGCGGGCTCCAGAACAACCTTGGTCCACCGGACGCCCTCCCGCTCGAAGTGCGATGTGTCTACGTGCATCCGCCGCATGCGCCCGAGGATGTAGCGCCGCGTCGGGCTCTTCGGATCCACTCCCAGCTTCATCAGCGCCTCGCTCAGTGTCAGTGACGATCTCGCCGCCTCGGTCAGGCGCTCCCGGGTGTACGGACTCTCCGGCATCGTCCCCTCCGTCCCGGCCGCGTGTTCGCGGTCCCGTACGGAGTAACGAACCGTTTATCGGACAGTTACTGCCGATAAACGGAACGTCCCGCCCCGATTGCCGGGGCGGGCCGCTCCTTGTGAACCGGTCAGAACTTCGGCTCCGGGGTCGCCGCCGGAACCATGTCGGCGGCCTCCTTCGTGCTCACCGACGGGGGCGAGCCGTACAGGGGCTTCTGGGCCGTCTCCTTCATGCACGCCACCGCGATCACGCTCCGTCGCGCCCGGCGCAAAGCGAAGCCCCACGCGAATGGGACTTCGGTCACATCGGTGCGCTCGGCCGGAAAGGACGCGGAAGGGGACGAGGCCCCGGCTCAGATGCCGAGGTCCTTGATGATCTTGGCGACATGGCCGGTCGCCTTGACGTTGTACAGGGCGCGCTCGACCTTGCCCTCCTCGTCGACGACGACGGTGGAGCGGATCACGCCGGTCACCGTCTTGCCGTAGAGCTTCTTCTCGCCGAATGCGCCGTATGCCTCAAGTACCTCCTTGGAGGGGTCGCCGACGAGCGTGACCTTGAGGGACTCCTTCTCGCGGAACTTGGCCAGCTTCTCGGGCTTGTCCGGCGACACGCCGATGACGTCGTAGCCGGCGCCGGCCAGCACTTCGAGGTTGTCGGTGAAGTCGCAGGCCTGCTTGGTGCAGCCTGGTGTGAGCGCGGCGGGGTAGAAGTACACGATCACCTTGCGGCCCTTGTGGTCCGCGAGCGAGACCTCGTTGCCGTCGGCGTCGGGAAGGGTGAAGGCGGGGGCGGTGTCGCCGGGCTGGAGTCGCTCGCTCATGGTTCTCCTCGGTGTGCTTCGGGGCGTACGGCGTCGAGCGTAATGGGGGTGCCGTCGGGTGCGGTGGCGAGTGAGCTGACAGACTGTCGACGAAGGATTACCGGACACGACCACGGAGGCAGCGCGGTGTCGGATGCCAGGACCCCTGCGCAGATCGAGGCGGACATCGTCCGCAGGCGCGAGCGGCTCGCCGAGACGCTCGACGAGATCGGTGTGCGTGTGCACCCGAAGACGGTCATCGGTGACGCGAAGGCCAAGGTCGCCTCGACGGTGGACCGGACGGCGGGGCGTGCTTTCGTCGCGGTGAACCGGTCCGTCTCGGACGTTAAGGCGCAGTTCGTGTCCGACGACGGGTCGCCGAGGCTGGAGCGGCTGGTGCCTGTCGCGCTGGTGGCGGTCGGTCTGGTGGGTCTGCTCGCCGTGTCGGCGCGCAGGCGCCGTTTGTGACCCTGGGAGCCCTGGGGGTGTCCGTGGCAGGTAGGTTCGTCGCGTGAGCGCCAAGAGTCATGAGCACAGTCCCCAGCACGACAAGCTCCCCATCCGGATGCTGCACGACCGTGTGCTGGTGAGGACCGACATTCCGGAGGGTGAGCGGCGTTCCACCGGCGGCATCGTCATCCCGGCGACCGCCGCGGTGGGACGGCGTCTGTCCTGGGCCGAGGTGGTCGCGGTCGGGCAGAGCGTGCGGACGGTGGAGCCCGGGGACCGGGTGCTGTACGACCCGGAGGACCGGGCGGAGGTCGAGGTGCGCGGGGTTGCGTACGCGTTGATGCGGGAGCGGGATCTGCACGCGGTGGCGGCCGACCGTTTCCAGGGCTCGGAGGATTCGACGGGGCTGTATCTGTAGCGCGGGTACGCGGGCTGTCCCGGGGGCGGCGGCAGTCAGGGCCGGTGGCGGAGGTCACCGGCCCTTTCGTCTGCCCTGGGGGCGTCTTTGCTACGTTGGAGGGACCCCGACGAGACGCGCCGTACCGGGTAGGAAAAGACGACGCACCCCGTTGTTGTTCGCGTTGTTCCGCGTCTCGGAGGTGCCGTCATGGCCTGGGTCCTGCTTGTTGTCGCCGGTCTGCTCGAGGTGGGCTGGTCGATCGGTATGAAGTTCACCGAGGGTTTCACCAGGTTGTGGCCGAGTGTGTTCACCGGTGCGGGGATCGTCGCGAGCATGCTGTTGCTGTCGTATGCGGCGAAGTCACTGCCGATCGGCACGGCCTACGGGGTGTGGGTGGGGATCGGTGCGGCCGGTGCGGCCGTGGTCGGCATGCTGGTGCTGGACGAGCCGGTGACCGCTGCCCGGATCTTCTTCGTGTGTCTGCTGCTGGTCGCGGTGGTCGGTCTCAAGGCGACCTCGGGGCACTGAGCCGCTGAGGGCTGCCGGGTGCCCCGAGGCCGCGGGTTCGCCTTGCCTGCGGCTTCAGTGGGGTCGGGCGGCCGGTCCGGTGGGGCCGGCCGGCGGTGTCGCCGGGCCGGGTGGGCCGGGTGGGGCAGGCGGGGCCGGTGCGGTGGGTGCTGCCGGTGCGGTGGGCGCTACGGGTGCGGTGGGGCTGCCGGCCCCGTTCGGTGTGCGGGGGGTCCGCCCGGAGGGTCCCGCGGGGCCGGTGCCGGGTCCCTCGCCGACTCCGGGCCGGCTGCCCGCGCCGCCGCCTCCGTAGGGGCCGCCGTCGCGGCCGATGCCGGCCTGCTCGCCGGGGTCGCGGGGCCGGTAGGGGTCTTCGGGGTTGCCGGACTCCGGGCTCCGGGGGTCGCGCTGTCCCGGCGGCGGCTCGTTCGAGCCGGGTGCGAGACGCAGGTCGAAGCCCTGGACGGGGGTGCCTTCGAGGGCTGCTGCCGTGTACTGGCCCCAGATCTGGGCGGGGGCGCCGCCGCCGTTGATGCGGGACATGCCCAGTGCTCCGTACAGCGGTGTCTGGGCGCCGGTCTTCGGGTTCTGTCCCATGACGGCGACGACGGTGGCCAGTTCGGGGGTGTAGCCGGCGAACCAGGCGGCCCGGTCCTCCTCCGCGGTGCCGGTCTTGCCGGCGGCGGGGCGGCCGGCCGACTGGGCGGCGGAGCCGGTGCCGCCGTCGACGACGCCGCGCAGGACGGCGGTGGTGGTGTCGGCGGCCTCGCGGCTGACGGCCTGTTCGCTGCGCGGTTCGGGGAGCGGCACCTCGGCGCCGTTCTTGGTGATGCTCTCGACGAGTGTGTAGTGGGTGTGTTTGCCGTGGTTGGCGAGGGTGGCGTAGGCGCCTGCCATGTCGAGGACGCTCGCGGTGGCGGGGCCGAGGGCGATGGAGGGGGAGGGGCTGAGGTCGGGGGTGGTCCTGGGGATGCCGAGGGCGATGGCGGTGTTCATGACGCGGGAGGGGCCGACGTCGACCGCCATCTGCGCGAAGACGGCGTTGACGGATTCGTCGGCGGCCCTGCGGACGGGGATGGGGCCGTAGGAGACGTCGTCCTCGTTCTCGGGGGCGTAGCGTGCGCCGCTCCAGCCCTGGACGGGGCGTTTGCTGTCGCCGACGTAGACGGTGTTGGGGTTGATGGGGTGGCCGTCCTGGGTGGTGGCGCGGTTCTCCACGGCGGCGGCGATGACGAACGGTTTGAAGGTGGAGCCGACCTGGTAGTCGCGGCGGGTGGCGTTGTTGACGAACTGTTTGGTGTAGTCGATCCCGCCGTACATGGCGACGACCTTGCCTGTGGCCGGTTCGACGGAGACGCCGCCGACGCGGACGTTGCGGTCGGCCTCGCGTTCGCTGTCGAGTGCCGAGTTCACCTGTTCGTCGACGGCGGCGGAGAGCGCTTCCTGCTTTCCGCGCTGGAGTGTGGTGGTGATCCGGTGGCCGCCGGTGGCGAGTGTCTTCTCGTCGATGATGCCGCGTGCCGCGAGGTAGTCCTTCACGGCCTGGACGATGTAGCCGCCCTGCCCGGAGAGTCCGCTGACGGGCTTCGCCCGTTCCGGCATCGGGAAGGTCAGGTCCGTCCGGTGCGCTGCGCTGAGCCACTTCTCCTTCACCATGCCGCCGAGGACGTACTTCCAGCGGGCGAGCGCCGCCTGCTTGTTCTCGGGGTAGGTGGCGACGTCGTAGGCGTTGGGGGCGTTGAGGAGGGAGGCGAGGTAGGCGCCCTGTGCGATGTCGAGGTCCTCGACGTCCTTGCCGTAGTAGGCGTGCGCGGCGGCCTGGATGCCGTAGGCGTTGCGGCCGAAGTAGCTGGTGTTGAGGTAGCCCTCGAGGATCTCGTTCTTGCTCTGGTTGCGGCCGAGCTTGATCGCGATGAAGAACTCCTTCACCTTGCGGGTGATGGTCTGTTCCTGGCCGAGGTAGTAGTTCTTGACGTACTGCTGTGTGATGGTGGAGCCGGACTGTTTGCCCTTGCCGGTGACTGTGTTCCAGGCGGCGCGCACCATGGCCATCGGGTCGATGGCGGGGGCGCTGTAGAAGTCGCGGTCCTCGGCGGCGAGTACGGCGTGCCGGACGGGGAGGGGGATCTTGTCGAGGGAGACGTTCTCGCGGTTGACGTCGCCGTCGCGGGCGATGTGGGTGCCGTCCTCGTAGAGGTAGACGTTGGTCTGGGCGGTGGCCGCGGCGTTGGCGGGCGGGATGTCGACGAGCAGGTAGCCGGTGACGAGGCCGCCGATGACGAGCAGTGAGGCGAAGAGCAGGGCGCCGAGTGTGACGCGCCAGGTGGGGACGGCGCGCCGCCAGCCGGTGCGCTTGGGGCGGGATGCGCGGCCCTTCTTCTTGCGGGCGTTCAAGGCGCCGGTCGCCGTCGCTCCGGCCTGTTCCTTGTGCGGGGAGGAGGCCGGCCCGTCGGGTTCCTCCCCGCTGTCGGGGGCCTCGCCCGCGGGGGCGGCCTTTCCCGTGGCGGGTTCCTCGTCGTCGGCGCGTGCCTCGTCCGCTTCGGGGGTCTCGTCCTCCCCCAGGGCCTGGTCCGGGTCGTCGGGACCGGCCTCCGTGCCGTGCCGCCTGTCCGTGTCGGGCGGGTCGGCTGCCGTCGCGTCCCGGGGTGTCCAGCCCTGCTGCTGCGGCTCGTCGCTCATGGCACACATACTGCACTTTTTGCATCGATAACCCCCGTATCCGGCGCTTCCGGCGTCGTAAATCCCCTCGCGATGGCCAGTCGCCCTGGGCTAGGGTCGTGCGCTTTGGTGCCTGGGGCGGACGTGTGAAGGGGGAGTGGCTGTGCGGCTATACGCGGTCGTCGCAGCAGGTGGATTCCGGCGCCATGCGACGTATCGGGTGGCGACGGCGGCCGGGGTGTTCACCAACACCGTTTTCGGCTTCATCCTGGCGTACACCTATATCGCCCTGTGGGACGAGCGTCCGCAGCTCGGCGGGTATGACCAGTCGCAAGCGCTCACCTATGTGTGGCTGGGACAGGCGCTGCTGATGACCTGCGCCATGATGGGTGGCGGTTTCGAGGACGAGCTGATCGAGCGGATCCGTACGGGCGACATCGCCATCGACCTCTACCGCCCCGCCGACCTCCAACTCTGGTGGCTCGCGGGGGACCTGGGACGGGCCGCCTTCCATCTGCTGGGACGGGGCATCGTGCCGATGGTGCTCGGCGCCCTGGCGTTCGACCTGGCCCTGCCCGGATCGCCATGGATCTGGGCGGCGTTCCTGCTGTCCGTGGCGCTCGGCGTGGTGGTGAGCTTCGCGGTGCGGTTCCTGGTGTCGCTGTCGGCGTTCTGGCTGATGGACGGCGCCGGGGTGATGCAGATGTGCTGGCTGGCGGGACTCTTCTTCTCCGGGATGCTGCTGCCGCTGAGTCTGTTCCCCGGTCTGCTGGGCGAGGTGGCGCGGGCACTGCCCTGGTCGTCGCTGCTCCAGGTGCCCGCGGACGTGTTCCTCGGCAAGCACACAGGCCGGGACCTGCTCCAGGTGTACGCCTTCCAGGGCGGCTGGGCGCTGGCGCTGCTCGCCGCCGGCCGGATGCTGCAGTCCGTGGCGACCCGCAGGGTGGTGGTTCAGGGTGGCTGACGCGCTGAGGGCCTACGGGCTGATCGTGGCGATGTGGGTGCGCTCGACGATGGCCTACCGCGCGTCGTTCGCGATGACGACGGTCGGGAACTTCACGGCCACCGCGTTCGACTTCGTCGCGATCCTGCTCATGTTCTCCCACGTCGACGCGCTGGGTGGCTACTCGCTGCCCGAGATCGCGTTCCTGTACGGGACCACCAGTACCGCCTTCGGCCTCGCCGACCTGGTGATGGGCTCCATGGACCGGCTCGGACGACGGGTGCGCGACGGCACCCTGGACACCCTGCTGGTGCGGCCCGTGCCGGTCCTCGCGCAGGTCGCCGCCGACCGGTTCGCGCTGCGCCGGCTCGGCCGGGTGACACAGGGTCTGATGGTGCTCGCCTACGCGCTGTGGACGCTCGACGTCGAGTGGACGGCGGCCAAGGCCGCGATGGTGCCGCTGATGCTGCTGTGCGGCGGGGCGATCTTCGCGTCGGTGTTCGTGGCGGGCGGCGCGTTCCAGTTCTTCGCGCAGGACGCGGCCGAGGTGCAGAGCTCCTTCACGTACGGCGGGAACACGTTGCTCCAGTACCCGCCGTCGATCTTCGCGAAGGACCTGGTGCGCGGGGTGACGTTCGTCGTGCCGCTGGCCTTCGTCAACTGGATGCCGTCGCTGTACGTGCTGGGCCGTGAGGATCCGCTCGGCCTGCCCGACTGGTTCGCCCTGCTGCCGCCCGTCGTCGCCGCGGGCTGCCTCGGGCTCGCCGGACTGGCCTGGCGGGTCGGGCTCCGTTCGTACCGCAGTACCGGAAGCTGAGGACACAGTGGATTTCATCGAACTCGACGGCGTCGAGAAGGTCTTCGACGTACGGCGCAAGGTCGGGCGGCTGCGCCGGGAGAAGTACCGGGTGCGGGCCGTCGACGGGATCAGTTTCACCGTCCCGCGCGGCGAGATGGTCGGCTACATCGGCCCGAACGGCGCCGGAAAGTCCACCACGATCAAGATGCTCACCGGCATCCTCACGCCCAGCGGCGGCCGGCTCCGGGTCGCGGGCATCGACCCGTCGCGGGAGCGGACACGGCTGGCGCAGCGGATCGGGGTGGTGTTCGGGCAGCGCACCACCCTGTGGTGGGACCTGCCGCTGCGCGACTCGTACCGCCTCATGCACCGCATGTACCGCATCCCCGACGCAACGTTCCGGCAGAACCTGGACCGCTGCGTGGAACTGCTGGACCTGGCGGCGCTGTTGGATGTGCCGGTGCGTCAGCTCTCGCTGGGGCAGCGGATGCGCGGCGACATCGCCGCGG
Organism: Streptomyces sp. WAC00040; assembly: GCF_056835925.1. NCBI lineage: Bacteria > Bacillati > Actinomycetota > Actinomycetes > Kitasatosporales > Streptomycetaceae > Streptomyces > Streptomyces sp. WAC00040. The sequence continues at coordinate 704,136 of NZ_JAKQZE010000001.1, read as the reverse complement.
CGCTGCTGCACGACCCGGAAGTGCTGTACCTGGACGAGCCGACCATCGGTCTCGACGTGATCTCCAAGGCCAAGGTGCGGGGGTTCCTGCGTGACCTGAACGCGGAACGCGGCACGACGGTCCTGCTCACCACGCACGATCTGACCGACATCGAGCAGCTGTGCAAGCGGGTCATGGTCATCGACCACGGGCGGCTCATGTACGACGGGCCCCTGGCCGGGCTGCACGAGGTGGGCGAGAGCGAGCGGACCCTGGTCGTGGACCTGGAGCGGGAACTGCCGCCGATCGAGATCGCGTCGGCGCGGACGCTGAAGGTCGAGGGACCGAGGCAGTGGCTGGCCTTCCCGGCGTCGCTCTCCGCCGCGCCGCTGGTCGCGGCGCTGGCCGAACGGTACCCGCTGGTGGATCTGTCGGTGCGGGAGCCGGACATCGAAGCGGTGATCGCGAAGATGTACGCGGAACGTTCTGCCGGGCCGCTTGCTTGACTAGGCTGGCGGTATGACGAGCGAACTCCCTGAGATGCGTGCCTCCGATGCCGAGAGGGAGCGGGTCGCCGAGCGGTTGCGGGACGCCGTGGCCGAGGGCCGCCTCGACATGGAGGAGTTCGACCAGCGCCTGGACGCGGCCTACCGTGCGCGTACGCACGGCGACTTGGAGCCGCTGGTACGGGATCTGCCGGCACCGGGCGCGGCGTCGGGCGCGGCGTCCACCACGACACCGGCACGCGCCTCCTGGGCCGGCCGCGTCGGCGGCCCGGCGACGTCGAGCGGCGCGTTCTCGTTCTGGGGCGGCTTCTCGCGCCGGGGGACATGGACGGTCGGCCGGAGGTTCACGGCGTTCACGCTGATGGGCGGCGGCGAGCTGGACCTGCGGGAGGCCCGGTTCGAGGACCGCGAGACGGTGATCGACTGTGTCGCGATCATGGGCGGCATCCAGGTCGTCGTCCCGCCCGGCCTGAACGTGGAGGTCAGGGGCATCGGCCTGATGGGCGGCTTCGACGAACACGGCAGCGTGGAGGCGGACCCGGACCCGGGCGCACCCCGCGTGATCATCAGGGGCCTGGCGCTGATGGGCGGCGTGGGCGTGGAACGCAAGCTCACGAGGGCGGAGAAGCAGCGGCTCAAGGCGGAGCGGGCGGAACGGGAGCGCGAGCGGAAGCTCGGCAAGGGTGGCGACGGGCGGAAGGAACTGGGCGGCGGGGCGTGACGCCGCCGGGGCCGCTGCGCGGGGCGTGTTCCCTGCCCGCCCCTTCCCGTGACCGTGGGCTCCTTCCCCCTGCGCCTGGCGGCGTGGGGGACCCCCACCGGACCCCGGCGCCTCAAACGCGGGCGAGGCTGTCTTCGCGGAGCGAATCCGGCCGACCGCAGGCGCCGCGCCCCCACTACAGCGTCGACAGATCCACCGCGCGCCCCATCCGCGCATACCCCGCGTCGCTCGGATGCAGATGGTCCCCTGAGTCGTACAGCGGCAGCAGCCTCCCCGGTGCGTACGGATCGCGCAGCGCGCGGTCGAAGTCGACGACCGCGTCGAAGATGCCGCCCGTACGGATCGCCGTGTTGATCTTCAGGCGCTCGGCGTCGGCCGCGGCCGTGCAGCGGTGGTGGCCGCCGCAGGGCGCCAGCGTGGAGCCGATCACGCGCCAGCCGCGGGCGTGGGCGCGGTCGGCCAGCTCGGTCAGGCCCGCGGTCACGTTGACGGCGGTCGGGGCGTGGGGGGCGCGCAGTACGTCGTTGATGCCGATGGCGACGATCACGGTACGGGCGCCGGACCGGCCCAGCACGTCGCGGTCGAAGCGTTCCAGGGTGCTGGGGCCGCGCCCGTACTCGAGGAGCCGGTTGCCGCTGATGCCCTGGTTGAGGACGCCGTAGCGGCCGCCGAGCCGGTCGGCGAGCACGTCGGGCCAGCGGTTGTCGTGGTCCGGGGTCGCGGTGATGCCGTCGGTGATCGAGTCGCCGACGGCGACGATCGCGCCGCGTGCCTGGGCGGTCAGCACATCGACGGCGGTGACGTGGTGCCAGGAGCGGATCCGCGTCGTGAACGCGTCGCCGCTCTCGTCCTGTGTGAGGTCGCCGTCCGCCAGGTACGACGTCTGGACCGCGTGCGGGTGGCTGGTGACCGGGCCGCCGGGCGCCGGGGTGTGAACGGAGATCAGCAGGTCGCCGTCGTAGGGGATCCGCAGCACGACGGGGTCGCTGACGACCTGACCGCCCGGGTCGACGGTCGCCTCGTGCGCCCCGCCGAAGGTGATCCGGCGCAGGGTGCCCGCCTCGGCTGCGGCCCCGTCGCCCGCGCGCACCGCGAGGGACGCGCCGGTGATCAGCAGCGGCTGTGTGCCGTAGAGGTTGGAGAAGGTGACGCGGGCGGCGGTGCCGCCGATGCTGGTGTGGACGACGTTCCGTACGGAGCGGCCCGCGCGGCCGCTGGGCCCGCCGACGGCGGAGGTGGCCGATGCGGCTGAGACGGGGCTCGCGGACCAGGTGCCGATCCACACCGGCGTCGCGGCCGGGGGCGTACGGACGTCGGGCACCTTCTTGACGGTGCCGACACCGAGGTAGATACCACCGCATATGAGGGCGATCGTGGCCATGAGGGCAGCGAGGTTCACATACCCCTGACGCTTGTTCATGGACACATCATCCGGCATCGCACGGGAACTCGATGTGCCGCCCGGGAGTACCTGATGTAGGGACGAGTGGTAGGGACATTGCGTGCGGACGCAGCACGGACGGGTGGAGCGGATGGAACGTACAGAACCGGATGAGCCGGGCGGCCCCGACCGGGCCGTTCGGGGCGGAGCCGTGGCAGGCGGCGGTGGCCCCGGCGGTGGTCCGGACGGTGGCGCCGGCGGGCCCGGCCGGCCGAAGGGCGGGGTCGCGGCGTCGACGGCGCTGCCCGCCTTCGCGTACACCGAGGCCGACGAGGAGAAGCGGCGCGGTGTGCGGCGGATGAAGATGACCGCCACCGGTCTGCTGCTGGGCGTCGCACTCGTCTTCGTCCTCGCCACCTGGGCGAAGAACGCGGGCCTCGGCGGCTGGGCCGGTTACGTCGCGGCCGCCGCGGAGGCCGGCATGGTCGGCGCGCTCGCCGACTGGTTCGCCGTCACGGCCCTCTTCCGCCACCCCCTCGGCATCCCGATCCCGCACACCGCGATCATCCCGAACAAGAAGGACCAGCTCGGCACCTCCCTCGGCTCGTTCGTCGGCGAGAACTTCCTCTCCGCCGACGTCGTACGCGTCCGGCTGCGGGCGGTCGGCATCGGCAGCCGGCTCGGCGCGTGGCTTGCCCAGCCCGCCCATGCCGACCGCGTCACCGCCGAGTTGTCCACCGCCCTGCGCGGCGCGCTGACCGTGCTGCGCGACTCCGACGTGCAGGCGGTCGTCGGCGAGGCGATCACCCGCCGCGCGGAGGCCGTCGAGATCGCGCCCGGCATAGGGAAGACACTCCAGAAGGTCGTCGCCGACGGTGCGCACCACCGTGCCGTCGACCTGATCTGCACTCGCGCTCACGACTGGCTGATCTTCCACTCCGACTCGGTGATGGACGCGGTCGAGGGCGGCGCCCCCGGCTGGACCCCGCGCTTCGTGGACAAGAAGATCGGCGAGCGCGTCTACAAGGAGCTGCTGCGCTTCGTCACCGAGATGCGCGACATGCCCGGCCATCCCGCGCGCGGGGCGATCGACCGGTTCCTCGGGGACTTCGCCGCCGACCTCGAGTCGGACACGGACACCCGGGCGCGCGTCGAGCGCTTGAAGTCGGAGCTGCTGGCCCGCTCGGAGGTCCAGGACGTGATCGCGTCGGTCTGGTCCTCCGTACGCGCGATGATCATCTCGGCGGCCGAGGACGACCGCAGCGAGCTGCGCCTGCGGGCCCGCGCGTCGCTGCTGTCCCTGGGCTCGCGCCTGGCGACGGACAGCCGGCTCCAGGCGAAGGTGGACGGCTGGGTGGAGGACGCCGCGGTGTACGTCGTGACCACCTACCGAGGCGAGATCACGTCGCTCATCTCGGACACCGTCGCCAGCTGGGACGCGGAGCACACCTCCCGGAAGATCGAGGCGCACATCGGTCGCGACCTGCAGTTCATCCGGATCAACGGCACGGTGGTCGGCGCCCTGGCCGGTCTGCTCATCTACACCGTGGCGCATGCGCTGGGCGCGTGACCGGTCCCTGCCCGACGGTCACGCGCCCAGCGCCTCATGGGGAGGTACGGATGAATACGTGCGGGGTGCGGCCGGCGTTCAGTGCGCGCCGCACCTTCTTCGGATCCCGTCCCGTCGCGCGTGCGGGAGCCCGTCCCTTCACCGGTGCGGGAGCTCGGCCGGCCACGGCCGGGCTCGTCCCCGAACCGGGTCAGCCACTGCGCCGGGTGACCGTCCACGAGGCCAGCGCCACCCCGGCGGCCACCGTGAACACCGCGGGCCAGGCGCCGACCTTCTTGGCGAGCGGGTGCGACCCGGCGAACGCGGCGACGTACGCGGCGCTCAGCCCGGCCGCCGCCTTCGGTCCGGCGTCCTGATGCCATTGCCGGGCGGCCACGGCCCCCGCGGCGGCGAGGGCGACGCCGCCGAGGGGACGCTTCCTGGTCCAGCGGGCGACTCCGTACCCGCCGACGAGTCCGCCTGCCGCCACCGCCGCCGCGGGAACTCTGGCCATTGCTGCCGCCTCTCGCGCTTTCGCTGTCGTCGTGCCGACGTGCCGCCTGTGCCGACGGGGGTTGTCCAAAGGCCGTGACATCGCGCCGCTCCGTCGTCGTTCAGGTCGTTCCGTCGTTCGGTCGTGCCGCTTCGAGCCCAGAACGTCGTCGTCCTAGTGGAAGAGCTGGCCCCTGACCGCACCGTCGGGGAACTCCTCCGTGTGGATGTTGGAGTAGAAGCCCCAAGGGTTGTCACGGATCTCCTTGACCACCGCGGCCTGCTGGTCGTGCAGCCGGCCCGAGACGGCGAACAGGCCCTCCGGTACCGGCTTGTCGAAGAAGCCCAGCACCACGTCGCCGTTCTTGCCGAAGTCGCCCTTGTGGATGTGGGCGGCGGCGGGCGCCTTGATGTCCGCCCAGGCGAGCGAGAAGTCGACGGTCGTTCCCTTGGGGTGCAGGAACGTCACCGCCTTGCCGTCCCGGTCGTTGACCTTCGTCGCGTCGTTGTTGGCGACCTCCTGGGCGCCGTTGGCCAGGGCGCGCAGCTTGCCGCCCTTGATGATGTGGAGCGGGTTGATGTTCTCGTGGAGCTGCTTCAGTTGGCCGCGTACGGCCCCGCCGGGGAACTCCTCGCTGTGCAGGTTCATGTAGAACCCGGAGGGATGCTCGGTCAGGCTCTTGGCGAGCGCCGCGTCGGTGAGGGTCGTGTGCCCTGCCGCCGAATGCAGCGACTCGGGCATCGCGGTGCCGAACAGCGGCACCTTCACATCGCCGTTCTGTCCGGCGGCGCCCTCGTGGATGTGGCCCTGGCTGGGGACGAAGCCCTGCCACTGCATCGCGAAGACCACCCGGTCGCCCTTCACCTGCATCAGGGCGACCGCCTTCCCGTCCGGGTCGTTCACGGCCGCCCCGCTCGCGTCGGGCACCTCGTGCGCGCCGGTCATGACGACGGCGAAGGTGACGGCCTTGCCGTGGCTGGGTTTGGTGAACGTGGCAGCGGTGTGTGCGCTGCTTCGTCCGCCTTCGTGGCTGTCGTGCGCGACGGCTGGGACGACACCGGCCACGGCCAGCACGAGGGCGGCGGCCGGCACGGCGAGAGTGCGCTTGTGCATTGCGGATGAACCTCTCATTCTGGGCCGACCGGTCGTGGTCGGTCGGGGTCTTGTACGCGTCGCCCGGGCGGCCCGTTCAAATGAGGAATCCGCTGAATCCGATTGAACAGCCGGTCAGTTGGGGCCGTACCACCCGCCGTACGCACAGCTGTTCACACACTCGGAAGCCGAGGGACACCACCATGCGCAGCACCCGGAACCCTGGCCGCACCAAGGCCCTGATCGCAGCCCCGCTGATGGCGCTGGCGCTGCTCACCGTGACCGCGTGCGAGGATTCAGGCGGCTCGGGCTCGTCGTACGGAGCGGGTGCGGCCGGGAAGCCGGCGGACCAGCAGCAGGGCGAGTCCCCGGCGGGAGCCCCGGCGGAGGCGCCGGCGGAGGAGCAGCCCGCCGCCGACGGGTCCGCGGACGCGGCGGCGCCGAAGCAGCCGCCCGCCCCCTCCATCTCGATCAGGACCGCGGAGACGGACCTCGGCACGATCCTCGTCGACGACCAGGGCCGCACGCTGTACGGATTCACCAAGGACAAGCCGGGCCAGGCCAACTGCGACTCCGACTGCATCGCGGTCTGGCCGGCGCTGATCTCCGCCAAGGACGTGACGGCCGGAGAGGGCACGGACGCGTCGCTGCTGAAGGAGATCAAGCTCGGCGCGGGCGCGGAGCAGGCGGTCTACGGCGACTGGCCGCTGTACTACTACGTGGGCGACGTGACGGCCGGCGACGTGAACGGCCAGGGGCTGGACGGCGAGTGGTTCGTGGTCGCGGCGGACGGGAAGCTCATCAAGTCACAGGCGTGACGGGCAGGCTGCCCGCGCATCGCCTTCCGCTTCCTGAGGTCCGGTCAGGCTTCGCCCCGGGTGAAGCGTGAGAGCAGGGCACGCCCGCGGCCCGCGGTCGCACCCGCGGCTGCCGACGCGCGGAGTTGTCGCCATGTGGCACGGGGGCAGCGGCCCTGAGGGCGGGACTTGAGGAAGTCGGCGTAGGGGACCGGACGCGGGGGGACACCGATCTCCACCCAGTGGTCACGACCGGATACATGGTCCCAGCCCGCGTTGGGGATGCGGATGTGGTCCGTGCGGTCGTCCTTGTTCTTCGAGGTGATCTGGAGAACCTCCGCGTGGCCGGCGCGCGTCCGCAGGACCACGCAGTAGTGCTGCGCCGCCTGGTCCGACTCCCGGTACGGGACCATCGCGAGCCACACCTCGCCGCGGGCGGGGCGGCGGCCCGGCCGGCTGCCGGGGGCACGGTTCGCGTGGGCCGCGTCCCACCAGCGGATGCCGCGGTGGACGAGGAACGCGGCCACGCCCGTCGCGCCGCTCACGGCGAGGCCGCGGATGTTCCAGTACGGCGAGTCGACCTGCGCCTCTGCCCAAAGCATCGCGGACCAGCAGGCGCCCAGATAGAGGGCGGTGCGGCCGAGGACCACCCACCATACGAACCGCCGGCTCCGGCCCGAGAACAGGGCGAGGACGGTGGCCGTGACCACGGAGACGGCGTACACGGAGAGGTACTGGCCCGCCCCGCTCAGCTTCTGGGGCGGCGTCTGGACCGACAAGAGATCGGGCATGAGCACCGGCTGCGCCAGCAGACTGCCGACGACGACGCACACCACCAGTATCAAGAAGCCCGCGCAGCCGATCCCCGCGCAGGACGTGTCATCACGTCGGGCCACAGCCCTCCCCCTGATCCCCGCGTTCCCGCGTCGGCCGCGTTCCCGTCTTCCCCGATCGGAAGGTTAGGGCAAGAGGAGGGCCCGGCGGAGGAGTTCTCGGCAGCCGGACCAGGCCCGGTGCCGGCGTCTTCGGCGGCGGGGACGTCCGTTCCGGAGTTCTTGGCACCTGGGGCGTTCGGTGCCGGGAGCCCTCCGGCCCCGGTCGTGCTGCCCGGGTGCCTACGGCAGCTCCGCCAGGAACTCCCGTACGGCGATGGCGAACTCTGCCGGAGCAGTGTCGTGGACCGTGTGGCCGGTGGGCAGTGACACGAGCCGGGTGTTCTTGCGGCGGGCGGTCATGGCCGCCGCGTGCTCCGCGCCGAGCACATCGCTGTCCGTCCCGTGGACGAGCAGGGCGGGGCAGTCGCTCGCCAGCCAGTCGTCCCAGTGGTCGCCCCGGACATGTCCGTGCGAGGCGACCATGTCCTGCGGGTCGAAGGCGAGGCCCCAGCCGTCCGGGTGCTCCCGTACGGCGTCCGCCAGGTATCGGACGGAGTCCCCGAGAGCCTCGACCAGGGCCGCGCGGGTCGGCGCCCGACGCGGCCAGGACAGGCAGAACGACAGGTCGTCGGCCACGACCGCGCCTACGTCCTCGATGACGAGTGCGCGCACCGACTGCGGGTGGCGGGCCGCGAGCTGGTACGCGTTGAGGCCGCCCAGCGAGTGCCCGAGCACCACGACTCCGTCCAGCCCGAGGTGCTCGAGAAGCGCCGCCGCGTCCCGTACGTAGCCGTCCCGGTCGTACTCGGGTGTCCGGTCCGACCGGCCGTGGCCGCGCTGGTCCAGGGCGATGACCCGCCAGTCGGGGGCGAGCGCGGCAGCCAGAGCGGTGAACGTACGGCCTTCGCAGAAGTGGCCGTGCAGGGCGAGCAGCGGCCGGCCCGGCCCCCCGAAGTCCAGGTACGACAGCCGGTGCCCGCCCGCGTCGAACGCCCGGCGCTCCGGCTCGCCTGTCTCGGGTGCTGCGCGCTCCGGCTTGTCTGCGCCGACTGCTTGGGGCGTGTCCGGCTCGCCCGTCTCGGGTGCCGCGCGCTCCGGCTTGTCCGCCGATGGGTCCGGGAAGAGACCGGGCAGTCGCGCGGCGACCCGGACGCGCAGCAGCTGGTACTCCTTCCACCGCCGCCGTGTCCGGCCCGCGGGCCGCTGGACGGTCCGCGCGGCCGTGACCGTCTGGCCCAGGCGGAACTGCTCGCGTGTGAGGTCCACCTCGAAGCCGCCGGGCAGGCGGTTCCACCAGTGGAAGCCCTGCGGTTCACCCGCCAGGTGAACCTCGCCGACCACGAGCTCCCCTCCGAGAAGGTCGTGCACGACGAGCGCCGTTATGTCGCAGTGCCCCCACGCGGGGTTGTCGGCGCTCCACCCGGCGCGCTCCTCGTCGTCGGGGGAGCAGGTGTCGGCCGCCCAGGAGGCGCGCAGAGCGTTTTCGATACCCGTCAGGGTGTGCGGTGCCATGCGATGCAGGATGCCGCAGGGCACTGACAATGCCCGGGGCGGGCGGTCCACCTGCTGAGCCGACGCGGAACCCTCAACGTCGGGACCGGGTGTCCACCTGCACCAACGCGTGGGTGCCGCTGGTGCGCCATGCCTCCCCTCTCGCCTCGAGAGCGGCCAGGACGTCGCGGTCCAGGCCGGTGATCACGTCCGACTTCAAGGTGCGCAACGCCGCGACCGGGCCCGGGAAGTACGCCGTCCTCTCCGCGAAAGGCGTTGTCGGGGACCACAGTTGGTCCCCGACGAGGCGCCGGTAGTTCAGGTCGCCCTTCAGGACCGTCACGGTGGCGGCCGCGAACTGCTCCCGCAGATCGTCGGGCATCGCGCTGTACGGGAACGGAGCGCAGAAGAACTCGTGCGCGCGGATCGTCAGCCGCCCGGCGGCCGTCGCGGCCCACAGGCGTCGGCCGATCTCTGCGGCGTAGCCGGCCGCGGGCGCGTGCGTGAGCCGGCGCAGGCTGTCGACGACGTCCGACATGGTCGCGTCGGAGATGTAGTACGGGTGCGGCTTCACATGGAGGACCACCTCCGCGGCCCGCTCCGAGTGCAGAAGGTGGTCGATGAGGACGAGGTCGGGGATGAGTTCCCGGCCTGCGTTGTCCGCGACGAGGTGCACGGTCGCCGCGCCGCCGGGCGGCAGGAGGGCCCACAGCCCCGCACTCTCGTCGGCGACCAGACCCGTGTCCGGGCCGGCGGCCGTCGACTCGTGGGCGCCACCGGAGTCGATACGGAAGCCGAGATCGGCGCGGTTGCCCCACAGGGACCCCAGGAGGAGTGCGGGCGCCTGGACGTCGGCGGGCCGCCCGGACAGTTCGTCGAGGGCGGCGAGCTCCTCGTCGACCAGCTTGCCTGCCAGTTCGGCGGCCTTGAAGGGACCGAAGGGATCGATGCCCTGCCAGGGGCCGGGGGTGAAGTAGCCGAGGGCGCCGAGGAGTTTGCGGTAGAAGAAGCTCTCGGCCCACAGGAACGGCACGTCGAACCAGGACCGGCCGAAGTACCCCCGCCCCCACGCGGCCCACCGCTCATGGTCGTGCGCGTCCGCGTCGAGCGGCTCGATCACGCCCTCCGTCGCCTCGGCGAGCAGCGCGTCGAGGGCGGCGTGCTGCGCGGGCGCGAGGGGAAACGCGTCCCGCACCTGCTGGATGAGCACCGGGTGCCGTTCGGCCAGGACGGCCCAGGCGAACGAGCCGGGTTCGCTGCTCACGATCACGGGGCCGGGGGGCGGCGCGGAGGCGCCGGGTGCGCCGGGTACGCGGGGTGTGTCGGCGTCGTTCGCGGGCATCGGGTTCACGTACTCCTCAATCGTCAGGGGCGACCGGGACCGGTGCGGGCGGACCGGGCCTGTGCGGGGCCGCCTGCAGGCCCCTGGCATCGCGCCGTCTCGCGTTTCCGGCACGGGGCGACCGTACCCGCCGTGCGCCGGACCGCGCGCACACCGACCGGCCCGCTGCCGCAGCGTCAGCCGTGACTGGCAGGCTTGGCGCGTGCTGATCGAGGGATACGACGAGGACACCCCGGACCCGCTCGTACCGGGCGAGGAATTGCTGGCGCTGCCCGGCTTCTGGGCGACGCATCTGATGTGGCTGTGCGAGGGGGAGGAGGACGCGCCGCCGGAGTGGTTCGGCACGGACGCGGCCGACGCGGACACGGCGTACGACCGGGTGTCGGACGAGGAGCGGTGGCCCGTCTTCCGCGTCCCGTTCGCATACGGGCACACCGCGGTCATGCTCTACCGCAACTTCGCGGACGACCCCGGAATGGAGTGGTTCGTCACCCACCCCGAGTGGGGCGGACGCCACGGCTTCCTGGCGACCGTCGACGGCCACGACGCCGGACCCGGTCTGGCCTGGCGGGAGTTGATCCACATCGCCGCCACCCCCGACCTCGCGGCGCCCGGCGTCCACGATCCGCACGCCAGGCTGCTGCTCCTGCTGCCCGCTCTCGGTGACGCGGACCTGCCCGCCGGGGCACCGGACGTGGTCGCCGAGGCGCTGACCTCCGTCGGCGCACCGGCCGGCGACGCGCGGCGCGTCGCTTCGGCGTTGCTGGGGGACCATCCCATATGGGGGCCCGCCCAATGGGCACTGCCAAGGGATTCGGCCGCCGTACGCGGTGGCGTGGCCGCCGGCGACCTGCTGGACGGTCCAGGGGGCGGGGCTGTGGGCGGCATGGTGAGTGGCGCTGTGAGCGGCTCCGTCGGGGAGGCGTTCGAGGGCATCCTGTTCTGTGACGGCCCTCAGAGCCCCCGCTTCGGGATGCGCCTCGGCCAGGGCATCACGCGAGAACAGAGCGACCGGCTGGCACGGGCCTTGGGCACGTGGCCGGAGTGAGTCGGCGGTTGCGTCGTCGGGAGGGTTCGATCGCTCCGTCCACCGCCGGCTGCCCGCAGCGCCGCAATCGTCGCGCTAGAGGACGTCGGCCAGCAGCACGACGGCCGGAGGCAGCGCCTGCCCGAGCGAGCCGCGCCACAGCTTGGGGTCGGAGACGAAGAGCATGATTCCGCCGCCGATCATGAAGAACGACACGTAGATGATCAGCGTGCGGCCGACCGTCTCGTGCCCCAGGTGCAGCGCGACGAACCCGGCGATCAGGCCGAGGGCGAGGAACAGGTTGTAGAAGCCGACGTTGAACCGCCACAGCCGCACCTCCGGCGCGTCCGCCGTGCTGCCCGTGAGCAGGACCCGCACCTGCGGGCGACCGTAGAGGAAGCTCTCCAGTGGCCACACGGCGACATGGACGGCCGCGGCGACGAGCACGAAGACCTGGCTGACGACGTTCATACGGCTCATCGTCCGCCGCGCCCCTGCGGCCGGGAAGCCGACACTCTGCCGATTCACCCGGCGTCGGCGCGGCGACCTGGCGGCGCGGCGGTCGGCTTTGCCCGGCGGGTACGCGCGGCGCGCAGCGAGTCGGCGGTCGGCGTTGCCCGGCGGTGTGCTGCGCGCGGCGGCCGGTGAGACGGGTATCGCCTGTCCCGGCGGCCGCGGGCGTGGTGCACGCCGCCGGATCTGCGGGCGTAACGACCGCCGACCCGCGCTTCCTAGGTCCCGCTCCCCGGGTCCCGCTTCACAGAGGCAGCTTGAACCCGTCGTGGCTCCTGACGAATCCCATTGATCTGTAGAAACGGTGGGCCTCGACACGGCGTTTGTCGCTGGTCAGTTGCACCAGCGTGCAGCCGCGGCCACGCGCCCGGTCGATGGCCCGGACGAGCAGCTCACGCCCGAGCCCGCCGCCGCGCCGGTCGGCCCGTACCCGGACCGCCTCGATCAACGCACGCTCCTCGCCATGGCGCCCCAGGCCCGGGATGTACGTGAGTTGGAGGCAGCCGAGGACCGTACCGTCCCCCTCGTCCAGGACCATCATCTCGTTGCGCCCGTCGGAGTCGATGGCCTCGAAGGCGTCGGCGTATGCCTCGTCCACCTTGATCGTGCGGGGGTCGATCACCTTGTCCTCGTCTGTCAGGAGAGCGATGATCGCGGCCAGGTCGGAGCGCGTCGCGGTACGGAAGATCACGCCGGGGAGCATGGCAGGCAGGACAGCGGATCGAACAACCGGGGCACGGTCGCGGTCGCGGCGGTTCTCTCCGCCCGAGTCCGTGCGGCAGGAAGCCGCGCTGATGCGGGCATGGGGCGCGGGCCGCGGCGAGCTGGAGCGGATGCCGTTCGACGAGCGTGCGCGGCTCGCGGAGCGGTAGCGCACCGGCCGTCTCGCACAGTGGGCCGAACTGATCGGCCGCTTCCGGCGGATGGCCGAAGGCGAACGTGCCCACATGGTGGAGAACGCCGCGGGGAACTGGTCGGCGTCACACTCGGCAGCGACCTCTCCCGCGTCGTCCCTTCCGAACCGGAGCGGCGAAGAACCTGCCGGGGGAGGAGTTCAACGGCGCCGCCCGCAGGCGCCCTTGGCTGAATCGGCGAGGTGGTATCACCTCAGTCGACCTCAGCGCAGGCTTTCGTGATCTCCGTCATCAGGGCCGCAGGCGTACGCCAAGATGTGCCGCCAAAGCTGGTGTGGCACATGCGGTGGCAGTTGGCGCAGAGCAGTGCCAAGTCATCGATGCGTGTCTTGCGGGGGCCCGAAATATGCAGAGGAAGGCTGTGATGAACTTCGATGTAGCCCTCGCCGAGTCGACCGTAGTGAAGGCCGAAATCAAAGCGGCACACCTCGCACTCAAGCGGGTCTCCCAGCCGCAATACGTCATCGATCTTTCGCCGCCGCAACTTGGGGCTCCTCTCGCGCGAGAGCGCCCACCGGGCGAGCAGCCTGCCTTCGAGTGCCGTCGTACCGTCCTCGGCCACCTCGTCGGGCTGCGGCTCAACAAGTGCCAGCTGACCAGAGCTGACCCCCTCCTCCACCGCGCGGGCGGCAATGAGCATCTCCTTCTCGTGCTCAATGAACGCGCGGATAACCGCGTGATCCAAGGATCCGCCCTTGGTTGCCTTGCCTCGGTATGCGGGGTGGTTCGTCGCCAGATCAGTGGTCTTGCGGCTCACGCTGCCGACAGACCGGTAAGAGGGCAGCTCCGCAGCCACTCCCTCGTGGAGCGGCAGTGATCGGAGCAGCTCAGAAAGCTCCAGCACAGCCGCGTCTCCGGTTCGGAGCTCGCGCCAGCCGTTCTCCACGACCAGCGCGCAGGCCAACATCAGCTCATCCCAGGTCCACACAGGGCTACGCATAAGGAATATCGTATAAGCGTACGTCTATGCCTGGGATCGGCGGATTCCGGAGAGTGCTGCACACCGATGAGTTCTCGGTGGTCAGAGGGGGTCTGTCGCTCCGCATGCGCCATCCTTGATGGCGTGACCCGTCCACCCATCGTTCCCTCCTCGACCGGCGTCTCGGCCCGTATGAGCCGACAGGCGAGGAAGGACACCGACCCCGAGATGGCCGTGCGGCGCCTGCTGTACGCCGCCGGCCTGCGGTACCGCCTGCAACGACGCGTGCCCGGGATGGCTCGAAGGACCATCGACATCGCCTTTCCCGGGCTCCGTATCGCTGTGTTCATGGACGGCTGCTTCTGGCACGGCTGCCCGCAGCACGCGACGAGCCCGAAGGCGAACGCCTCGTGGTGGCGGACGAAGCTGGACAAGAACATCGCCCGGGACATCGAGACGACCAAGCACCTGGAGGACGCGGGCTGGGTCGTCCTGCGCTTCTGGGAGCACGAGACGCCCGCCCAGGTGGCGGATCGGATCGCCGAGGAGATCGACCGCGCACGGGCCGGTCGCCGGCCGCATCCCAGGACGCTGGGCCGCTGATCCGACGGTTGCCGGCACCACGGGAACCCGGGTGGGCGTCTCCGGGTCGGTGGCAACCGAGTGCCTGGCGCCGCGCGAGGCGTGGCCGCCGGTTGTCCTTCTGAGTCTGAAGCCGCTTTGTTGCAGCGGTAGTTGTGCCCAGCAGCCGTCGACGTAGGCTCCGGCCGCACGCGTGTAGTTGCGTAGCTCGCGCTCGACGGATTGTCGGCCTTCGATCTCGCCATTCCCTGACAGGTGTTCACGCTCGCCACCCACCCTGACGGTTCTCCCGCCTACGACGTGCGGGTCTGCGCCGACCGGGTCGTCACGGCGAGTGCCGGGCCCGTGCAGCCGTTCAAGCTCTCGTCCCCGTACCGGTGGGACTCCGCCCTCGAAGAACGCGGGTACGGCGCTCGGTTCGAAGGCGATCGCAGACCGGGTCGCCGACGCGGTGCGGGACAAGGGCTTCGCCCCGCGGGTGGAGCGGGTCGTGATCCCCGCCTACGCCGACCGGCCCAGCGGGACGCTGGGCTGGACCGTGCGGGTCGGACGGTACGCGGCCGAGGCGGAGGCGGCGGCGGTGCTGAGCCAGGTCCGGGCGGCCGGGTTCGCGGGGGGCACCCGCTACACCCCGCAGGACGGCAACGACATCGGCGCACCGCAGAAGGTGCACGTACTGCGCGTTGACTTCCGCACGTTCGACGGCACCGTGGGCACCGACTTCGGACCGGCGCTGAACGGTACGGAGAAGCTGACCGACCTCATGGCCGCGACCGGAGCGACAGCCGGCGTCAACGGCCAGTGGTTCTACAACAGCGCCCCCGGCGGCCTGTACGTCAAGGACGGCAAGCTGCTCGGCTCCGCGACCCAGGGCCGCGGCGGCGTGAAGATCACCCGCGGGGGCCGTTCGGTCGACGTGGACACTTTCACGGCGCATGTGACGCTGCGGGCCGGTGGCGACACGGTCGAGATCGACGGTGTCAACCGTGTGCCCGGAGACGTCTGGAACTGCGGTGGTGTGGGCGGCGACCTGCCCACCGAGAAGCCCCAGCACGACCTGCGGTGCACGGACAACAGCGAACTGGTCCGGTTCACGCCGGAGTTCGGCAGGCCGCCGACCGGCGCCGGGGCCGAGGTGGTGCTTGACGCGACGGGCAGGGTGACCGCGGTGAACACGTCGCGCGGCGCGGCGGTGCCCGACGGCGGGTCGACCGTCCAGGCCATCGGGGACCGGGCCGGCTGGCTGCTCGAGCACGCCACGGTCGGCACGAGGCTGACGGTCACCGAACGGGTGGAGGACAGCCGGGGCCGCAGGGTCGCGCTCACCCCGGACACGACGATCCTCCAGGTCGGTCCGACCTTGGTACGGGACGGGAGGGTCTCGGTCAACGCCGCGGCGGA
Source organism: Streptomyces sp. WAC00040 (assembly GCF_056835925.1). Lineage (NCBI taxonomy): Bacteria > Bacillati > Actinomycetota > Actinomycetes > Kitasatosporales > Streptomycetaceae > Streptomyces > Streptomyces sp. WAC00040. Next base: position 688,554 of record NZ_JAKQZE010000001.1, on the reverse strand, counting down.
CGGTCTGATCCGTGAGGGCACGGACCGGACCTTCACCTACAACTGGACCGTGCGCAGCAACCCGCGCTCGATGATCGGCGTCGACTGGCGGGGTCGGATGATGCTCGTGGTCGTCGACGGCCGGCAGGCCGGGTACAGCGAGGGCCTCGGCATCGCGGCGACCGCCCAGCTCATGAGGGCGCTCGGCGCGCGTGAGGCACTGAACCTCGACGGCGGGGGATCCAGCGTCATGGCGACCGCCGACTCCGGCATCGTCAACCGGCCGTCGGACGCCGCCGGTCAGCGTCCGCTCGGGAACGTGCTCCTCGTCCGCCCCTGACCCACCGGCCCGAACCCGGCCCGCCCCCGGTCGCGGACACGACAGGACCCGGTGATGTACCTGGCACTGGCCCCGGCCCCGACGGGACGCGGACCCAGGCCAGGACCGCCCCGTCCCGAACCCGGACCGAGCCCGGGCCGGCACACGAGCGGGCCGTGCCGTCGGTGCGCACGGCCCGCTCGTCGCCGTTCGCCGCTGCTCACTGCGAGAGCGCGCCGCCTCGTCGGCGGCGCGCCACGCCTCCGCGAACCGCTGGGGCCTACAGCTCCGCCACCCCGTGGCACTCCCCGTACGTCCGTCCCGACCCGCACCAGCAGGCCGCCCCCTTCGGCGGCGGCCAGGCGACCGCGCGGCCGCGGGCGGCCAGCGTGGTCGCGTACTGGGGGAGGAGGTCCGCGTTCGCGGGCGAGGACTGCTCGGAGGCGGCGAAGGCCTCGTACGAGGGGACCGTCGCCGTCACGATGCCCAGGTTCTCCGTGCCTGTCGCCGACAGGTCGCGCAGGGAGGCCTCGATGTCCGTGAGGTGGGCCCGGTGGGTCGGGTACTCGGACTCGAGTTGGGGATACGCCTCGACGAGTTCGTCGAGTTCCGCCTCCGGCCAGTGGAGGACCGCCACCGGGAAGGGCCGGGACAGGGCCGAGCGGTAGGAGCCCAGTTCGGAACGGAGACGGGCGATCTCGGCCTTCAGTTCGGCCGGGTTGTCGGAACCGAGCGCCCACAGACGCTTCGGGTCGTGGAGTTCGTCGAGGCTGACGTCGGGGGTGTGACCGGAGTGGACCCGGTCGGCCAGGGAGTCCCACTCGTCGTGCCGGAGGCCCAGCAGGCGGCGGACGCGGTGGCGGCCCGAGAGGAGGGAGCGCGTCGCATAAGGGACCTCCTCACCCTCGGTGAGGAGGATCGACAGTGCTGTCGAGAAGCACTCGTGGGAGGCCTCGAGCTCGTCGTGGTTCTCCAGCGTCTCTGCGACGATCTCCCACGGCGCGGCCTCCGCCGGCGCGGCGGTGCGGATGCCGTTGATCAGGGCGCGGGCCTCGGCCTCGTGACCGTACTCCCAGAGGTTGGCGGCCTGGAGGGCCTTGACGAGCTGCGGGTGCTCGGGATTCTCGGACGCCAGGAGGCGGTCGTAGAGGGTGGAGGCACGGCCGCGTTCGCCGGCGAGTTCCAGGTGGGCCGCGGCTTGGAGGAGCAGCGGTTCGGCGTCCTCCGGATACTGCTCGGCGGTACGCAGCAGGCGCTCGGCTTCGGCAATGTGGTCAGCAGGCGTGTCGGGGCGCATGCAGCACACCGTACTGCTGTACGGGGTACGGCAGGGGGCCGACCCGATTCCGCCCCGGGCACGGCCGGGACCGGACCCCGGTGCCGTCCGCGCCCGGTGCCGAGCGGGCCGGAACGCTGGTGAGTTGAAGGCGTCGGCCCTACCCTGCGCCCGTGCGGAGGCGGTGGGAGCGGCGGCGGTCATGGCCCCGGGCTGCGCGCCGGACGGGGACACGGCAGCGGTCACCGTTACGGGGCCGGCTGCAGGGGCGTGTGCGGCTCGCCCGTCTGCTGTGGGCCGCCGCGGAGGCTGCCGTCACGTTCGGCGTCGTCGTGCTGCTCCTGGTCGTCCACCAGTTGTGGTGGAGCAACCGGCAGGCCGGACAGGGCGCGGAGCGGCAGGTCCAGGCACTGGAGCGGCGCTGGGAGGGCGAGGCTCCGCGTCCCGTGCCGGTGCCGGACGAGACGGGGCAGGAGCCCGGCGCCGCGGAGGGGACGGGCCCGGAGCCGGAGCCCGAGCGGGCCCGACCCCGCCGGGACCAGGCGTACGCCGTCCTGCGCATACCCAGCCTCGGTGTCGTCGCGCCCGTCGCCGAGGGCGTCGCGAAGCGGAGTGTCCTCGACAAGGGGTATGTCGGGCACTACCCGCGGACCGCACAGCCCGGCCGCGCCGGGAACTTCGCCGTCGCCGGGCACCGCAACACCCACGGCGAGCCCTTCCGCCGCATCGACCGGCTCCGCCCCGGCGACACCGTGGAGATCGAGACGCGCGACGCGGTCTACGTGTACGCCGTCGACAAGACGCTCACGAGGACCTTGCCCGGCGACACCGGGGTGATCGAGCCCGTCCCGCGGAGCGCGGTGCGCCCCGCCGTCGGGTACGGCGTGGCGGGGCGCTACCTGACGATGACGACGTGCACGCCCGAGTTCAGCTCGACGTACCGGCTGGTCGTGTGGGGCCGGCTCGCCTGGGTGCGGCCGCGCTGACACGGGTACGGGTGCGGCGGGACGGCCGCGGGCCGCGTGGCGTATCGGCACACGGGGGCGGCTACGAGAGGCCGAGCTCCGCGCAGGCGTCCGCGAAGGCGGGTTCGCAGATCTGCTCCACCGTGTAGAGGCCGTCGGCGACGACCGTCTCCTTGATGTTCTCCTTGGTCAGCGCGATGACCGGGATGCGCACGGTGGGGACGGACTTCTCCGTCGGAGTGTCGATGTCGGTGTGCGCGGCGGCTCCGAGGGACATGTTCCTGGCCAGCAGGATGGCCATCTCGGCGGCGGCCGCGGCCTCGGGCGCGTACTGCTTGTAGACCGTCATGTACTGATCGCCTGCGACGATGCGCTGCACCGCCGCGAGTTCCGCGTCCTGGCCGGTGACCGGCGGGAGGTCGGACAGGCCGGCGGCCTTGAGCGCGGAGATGATGCCGCCAGCCATGCCGTCGTTGGCGGAGTAGACGCCGACGATGGCGTCCTTGCCGAGGGCGGCGATCGCCGCGTCCATGTTGTCCTTGGCGTTCTCCGGCTTCCAGTCCTTGGTGTCGTACTCCATGCCGATCTCCACCTTGCCGTCGAGCTCGGTGTGGGCGCCCTTCTTGAACATGGCGGCGTTCGGGTCGGTGAGGGCGCCGTTCATCATGACGACCTTGCCGGACCGGGCGTCGCCGCCGAGAGCCTGGAGCAGCGCCTTGCCCTGGATGTGGCCGACCTGTTCGTTGTCGAAGGAGACGTAGCCGTCGATCGGCCCCTCGGCGAGACGGTCGAAGGCGACGACGGGGATACCGGCCTCGTCGGCCTTCTCGATCGCGCCGGCGATGGCCTTGGCGTCCACCGCGTCGACGATCAGCACGTCGACCTGTTCCTCGATCATCGATTCGAGCTGCTGCGTCTGCAGACCGGCGTCGTGCTTGGCGTTGGCGTAGAGGACCTTGCCCTTGCTGTTGGTCAGCCGGGCTATGCGTTCCTCGATGACCGGTTTGTCGAACTGCTCGTAGCGAGCGGCCTGGTTCTCCGGAAGCAGCAGACCAACAACGATGTCATCGCTCAGCCTCACACCCGGCTCCTCGGTGGTCCCACAGCCGGAGAGCGGTACGACCATCGCGGCGGTGGCGGCTGCGACGGCGGCACGACGCAGAAGTGCGTTCATTGGTTGAATTCAACCTCCCTGACAGGCTGCATCATTTGCAGCCAAGGTGGCCGAAAGCCAACTCTGTGGGCCGAGAAGCGTCAAGGCCCGCACAGTTAACGTGACCGCAACGTGATTCTGAGTAATCAATCGTTCAAATTCTGAGACCGGCGTTCGAGGGTGGCCGCGGCCTTGGGCCTGCGCATCGCGCGGAGGCCCAACAGGCGCATGGGAGACGGGAACCCGGCGAGGGAGTTGTTCGTCTTCCCGTGTGCGCGAGGCCGGCGCGAGCACCCGGCCGTCACGGGCAGAGGGAGGGGCGCATGGCCGGTCGTACGGCTCGGCTGCTCCGGCCCGCCGCGCTGCTGCTCCTGCTGCTGATCGAGATCGTCCTCGTCGACGGCGGCAGCATCTCCGCCGCGCTCGCGCTCGCCGCGACCGCCACCGCAGCCGCCGGATCCGCCCTCCTTGTCTGCGCCGTCATCAGTGCGCGCTGCGCGCCCGTCGTGCCACGCACCCGCGTCAGGACCGCCCTGCGCGACCGTGAGCAACGAACCGCGTTCCTGCCGCAGCGAGATCCCGATGCCCGGGGGCGTACGCGTCCCAGGGCGCCCGGTCGTCCCCTCCTGACGGCCCCGTAGGCGCCACCACGCCACCACGCAGTCCCCGCGCGGGTCGTCATGCCGTCATGTCCTCGTTCCCGGCACGACGAGACCCTCGGAGGGCTCATCCCATGTCCGTTTTCGCCACCCTGGTCGAGCAGCTCGCGGAGTTGCTCCGGCCGCTGTTCGCCGCGTCCGCCACCGCCGCCGCGATCATCGCCTTCACCGCGCTCGTGCGCCTCGCCGTCCACCCGCTCTCGCGCGCCGCCGCGCGTGGCCAGAAGGCCCGCACCCGCCTCGCGCCGCAGCTCGCCGAACTGCGCACCGAGCACGGCAAGAACCCGGAGCGGCTTCAGAAGGCCACGATGGAGCTGTACGCGCGTGAGAAGGTGTCGCCGCTCTCCGGCTGCCTGCCGAGCCTGCTTCAGCTGCCGGCGTTCTTCCTGATGTACCACCTGTTCTCGAGCGCCGAGATCGGCGGCGAACCGAACGGCCTCCTCGGCCACTCGCTGTTCGACGCGCCCCTCGGCGACCGCTGGACGGACGCCCTCGCGCAGGGTGGGATGTTCGGCGGGGCCGGACTCGTCTACGTCGCCCTCTTCATGATCGTCGCCGCCGTCGCGACCTTCACGTACCGGCGCACCAAGCGGCAGATGGCCGCCGCGCCCACGACCGGCGAGCAGTTGCCGGGCATGGGGGCGATGATCAAGGTCATGCCGCTGCTGTCGTTCGCCACGCTCGCGACCGTCGCCGTCGTACCGCTGGCCGCCGCTCTCTACGTCGTCACCTCCACCACCTGGACGGCGGTGGAGCGGGTCTTCCTCTACCGGGACACGCCGGTGCCGATGGCGCAGCTCTGGACGGGCCGGGTCCGATCGACCGCGGGGGTCAATGGCCGCGCGGCGCGTACATGATGACGGCCATCCCGGCGAGGCAGATCAGCGCGCCGGCGATGTCGTAACGATCGGGCCGGTAGCCGTCCGCGACCATGCCCCAGGCGAGGGAACCGGCGACGAAGACCCCGCCGTACGCGGCGAGGACGCGGCCGAAGTTCGCGTCGCTCTGGAAGGTGGCGACCACGCCGTACAGACCGAGCGCGACCACCCCTCCGCCGATCCAGAGCAGGCCCCGGTGCTCGCGAAGGCCCTGCCATACGAGCCAGGCCCCGCCGATCTCGAGAAAGGCCGCAGCGAGGAAAAGGGCGACCGAGCGTACGACGGACATGGCCCCGACCCTAGCCGGGGCGTGACGGCGGACCCGGCGGGGGCCGGCTCCCGACCGAGACGGGCCGAGACGGGTCGGAAGGGGTGGCGCCCCCCGGCCGTCCCGTCCCGGCCGGCCCGGGCGACGATGCCGGGCGGGGCAGGGTGACGACGCCGGCCGCCAGGCGGCGCTCTCGTGCGTCGCGGCGGGCGCGCGGCGGCGGGGGCGCCCTGGTCCGGGCCTCAGGTCCGAGCCCTTCAGGCACGGCGCCGCTACCCGTCGGTAAGGGTCCAGGTGGTGAACAGGGTCTTGCCGGGTGGTCGGATGTCTTGGAGGATCAGCCAATCCTCCGATCCGCCGATGGCCGCACCTGTCGGGCCGGGCTCGCACTCGACCAGGGGAGACTGACCATGAAGTTGCTGCGTGTCGGCACGGCAGGCGCCGAGCGTCCCGCTCTGCTCGACCAGGACGGGACGCTGCGCGACCTGTCCGGTCTCGTCACGGACATCGACGGGGCGCTGCTCGCCGACGCCGCCACCCTCGACCGGATCAGGGCCGCGGCCCAGGCCGGTGACCTGCCCGTGCTCGACGGGGCCGGGCTCCGCGTCGGGCCGCCGGTGGGCCGGATCGGGAAGGTCGTGTGCATCGGGCTGAACTATCACGACCATGCCGCGGAGACCGGCGCCGAGCCTCCGGCGGAGCCGGTCGTCTTCTTCAAGGCCGCCGACACCGTCGTCGGACCGGACGACACCGTGCTCGTCCCGCGCGGCAGCCGCAAGACAGACTGGGAGGTCGAGCTCGCCGTGGTCATCGGACGTCCGGCCCGCTACATCGAGCCGGACGAGGACCCGCTGTCGTACGTCGCCGGCTACTCCGTCGCCCACGACGTGTCGGAACGCGAGTTCCAGATCGAACGTGGCGGCACCTGGGACAAGGGCAAGAACTGCGAGACGTTCAACCCGCTGGGGCCGTGGCTCGTGACCGCGGACGAGGTGCCGGACCCGCAGGCCCTGGGACTGCGGCTGTGGGTCAACGGCGAGCTCAAGCAGAACGGCACGACCGCCGACCAGATCTTCCCGGTCGCCGACGTCGTCCGGTACGTCAGCCGGTTCATGGCCCTGTACCCGGGCGACGTCATCAACACCGGTACGCCGGCGGGCGTCGCACTCGGGCAGCCCGAGCCCAAGCCGTTCCTGCGCGCCGGTGACGTGGTCGAGCTCGAGATCGACGGCCTCGGCCGCCAGCGCCAGGAGCTCAAGGACGCCTGAGCCCAATCGCCCATGACGGGGTCCGTGCGGTGCGGCGGACGCGGCAACGGACCGCGCCCGTCGCACCGCACGGACCCGAACGGTCTCACCTGGCGATGAAGCGCTCCAGCGCCTCGACCACCATCGCGTGGTCCTCGGCCTGCGGCAGACCCGACACCGTCACCGAGCCGACGACGCCGGCTCCGACGACCGTGATCGGGAACGAACCGCCGTGCGCCGCGTACAGGTCCGGGTCCAGCCGTGAGGACTCCTCGAACGTGGTGCCCTTGGCACGGTGGCGTGCCCCGACCAGGTACGAACTCTCGCCGTACCGCTCCACGACCCGCCGCTTGCGGTCGATCCACGCGTCGTTGTCGGCGCTCGAGCCCGGCAGCGCGGCATGGAACAGCTGCTGCGCCCCGCGGCGGATGTCGATGGCGACCGGAGCCTCGCGCAGGTGCGCCATCTCGACCAGCATGCTGCCGAGCGCCCACGCGTCGGCGTGGGTGAACCGGCGCAGCGTGAGCCGCCGCTCCTGCTGGACGATCTCGTCGACGGTGAGGTGGGGGACCGGCTTCATCGTGTCCGTGTTCATGCGGTGACCTCCACGGTGACGGTGATCCCTTCACGGGCGGAACGGCGGGCGGCCTCCAGTACGTCCAGGGCGGCCGCGGCCTCCTCCGCGGTGACCGGCGCAGCGGCCTTGTCGCGCACCGCGGCGGCGACCGCCGCGTAGTACGCGGGGTAGTCGCCCGGCACGGTCTCCACGGGAGTGCCCCCGCCCGTCAGCGGCGACTCTCCCGCACCGACCCGGCCCCACATCGACTCCGGCTCCACGCCCCACGGCTCGTCGTCGTCCGGACGGCGGCCGGCGCGCAGAGCGTCCTCCTGCGGGTCCAAGCCGTACTTCACGTACCCGCCTGCGGAGCCCAGAACCCGGAATCGAGGGCCGAGCTGCGCGGTCGTGGCGCTGACGTACAGGTGCGAGCGGACGCCGTTCTCGTGCGTGATCGCGATGAAGGTGTCGTCGTCGGCCTGCGCGCCGGCGCGGCGCACGTCGGACTCCGCGTACACCCGCACCGCGGGGCCGAAGAGGGTCAGCGCCTGGTCGACGACATGGCTGCCGAGGTCGTAGAGGAGGCCGCCGATCTCCTGCGGGTCGCCCGACTCGCGCCAGCCGCCCTTGAGCTGCGGGCGCCAGCGCTCGAAGCGGGACTCGAAGCGCTGCACCTCGCCCAGCTCGCCGGCCTCGATGAGCTTCTTCAGGGTCAGGAAGTCGTTGTCCCAGCGGCGGTTCTGGAACACGGAGAGCACGAGACCGCGCTCGGCGGCCAGGGCGGCGAGCGCCCGCGCCTCGGCGGCCGTACCGGCGAGGGGCTTGTCGACGACGACCGCGGTACCCGCTTCGAGGGCGGCGCGGGCGAGCGGGACATGCGTCTTGTTCGGTGTGGCGACGACCATGAGGTCGAGCTCGTCGGCCCGGGCCCACAGGCGGTCCGGCGACGCCTCGACGCGGACACCGGGGAATGCGGTGCGGGCCTGCTCCTGCCGTTCCGGGCTGGAGGTGACGACCGTGTCGAGGACGAGTCCCTCGGTGGCGGCGATCAGCGGGGCGTGGAAGACGGAGCCCGCCAGGCCGTAGCCGATGAGTGCGACGCGGAGGGGAGAGCCGGTACCAGTCATGCCGTCCACTTAAGCAACGGTGTTGCCAAACTGCAAGCGGGGCGGACAATGGAGTGGTGAACAGGAGCATGGCGGGAGTGGGAGCCAATCTGCCCGCGCTGCGCAGCCACAATGCGGCGCTCGTCCTCGACCTGCTGCGATCAGCGGGCGAGGGCGGCATCAGCAGGCTCGAGCTGGCCGACGGCACGGGGCTCACACCCCAGGCCGTCAGCAAGATTGTCGCCCGGCTGCGCGAGGAGGGCACGGTCGAGGAGGCGGGACAGCGCGCGTCGACCGGCGGTAAACCGCGGACGGTGCTGCGCCTGGTGCCCTCCGCGGGGTACGCGCTGGGCGTCCATCTGGACCGGGACGAGCTGACGGTGGTCCTGGTCGACCTCGCGGGCACCCGTGTCGCGGGCCGGAAGGTCCCGCTGGACCTCGGCGCGGGCACCGACGCGGTCGTCACCAGGGCGGTGGCAGAGGTCGGGGTCCTCCTGGCCGACGCGGACCCGGCAGGACCCGCCGGTCTCGTCCTCGGTGTCGCCGGTCTGCGGGTGCTCGGGGTCGGCGTCGCCATGCCGGGACCGCTCGACCACTTCAACGGCGTGACCCAGCGCGTCACGGGTTTCCCGCAGTGGGAGGGCTTTCCGCTGCGGGACGTCCTCGCCGGACGTCTCGGGCTGCCCGTCGTCCTCGACAAGGACACCAACGCCGCGGCCCTCGGCATCGCCCTGCGCGGCCCCGGCGACTCCTTCGCGTACCTCCACCTCGGCACCGGGCTGGGAGCCGGACTCGTCCTCGGCGGCGTGCTCTACCGGGGCGCACACACCGGCGCGGGCGAGTTCGGCCACCAGGTGATCCAGCTCGACGGGCCCCTGTGCACCTGCGGCAGACGCGGCTGTATCGAGGTGCTCTGCCTGGAAGCGGTCGCCCGTGGCGACATCGCGGGCGCCGCCCGTGTCCTCGGCGTCGGCGCCACCAACCTCGTGGAACTCCTCGACATCGAACGGGTCCTCCTGGGCGGCCGTGTCGTCGACGCCCATGCGGGCGAGTTCGTACAGGGAGTGCGGGCCGTGCTCGCCCAGCTCGCCGATGTCCCCGTGACGGCTGCCGCGGGGGACGGGGAGCAGACCGTCGCCGACGGTGCCGCCCAGCTCGTGCTCGCCCCGCTCTTCGGCCGGTCGCAAGCGGTCGCTCCGGCCGCCGCGTCCCCGGAGGGACCGTAGGCCAATCACCCGGCGCCGGAAATACGCTGACAGGAAGGGCGTTCTGCCGCTGATCGGCCGTACCGGGCCCGCGGTGCCCGCGCCGACGGGCACACATGGCACGGTCCCGGGCCGAGCCCGGGCGATCCCGGCAGTACGCGAGCAAGCAAAGGCCTGCCTCTCATGCGAACGCGCAATGCCCTCGCCCTCGGAGCCGTCGCGGCGATGATCACGTCCGCGGTGGTCAGCGGCTCCGCCGCCATCGCTGCCCGCGGCCCCCAGCGGCCCGTCACCGCCACGTTCGCCGCGTCCACCGCGCCGGCCGAGGACAGGTCCGGCGACCGCGCGCCCACCTGCGGCAAGGTCTCCGACCCGGTGTTCCCGATCGGGACCCGGATCGATGGCGGTCCCACAACCGTCCGGGCGGGGTCGGGCTTCCACTCCTGGTCGGTGGAGCTCACGAACAGCACCCGCGAGACCTGCCACCGGATCCACCCCGTGATCGTCCTCACCGCCCAGGACCGCGGACTCACCGAGGACCGCGTCGCGCTCGAGTTCTACGACGGGGACGCGGAACGGTGGCGCCCGGTCGTGCTCGAGGAGACCACCGAGGACGAGATCGTCGGCGTCTTCGACGGCTTCCAGGGCTTCGTCGTACCCGCCGGCGGGACGCTCACCGTACGGACCAGGCTCTCGCTCTCCGCCGACACGCCTTCGAACACGGTCACCGTCAACGCCGCCGTCGTGCAGCGCAAAGGGGACGACGGCGACTGGGTGGGGGCCTCGGGGGACCACCGCTTCACCGTCGTGGCGGGGGAGGGGGACCGGTCGGCCGAGCCCAGCCCCGCCCGGACCACCACGGACCCGTCCCGCAGCGCCTCGCCGGCCCCGGTCACGCCCGCCGGGGTGTCGCCGAGCCGTTCCGGCCAGCTCGCCACCACCGGCTCCGGACCGCTCACCCGTATCGGCGTCGGGATCGGCGGCGCGATCCTGCTCGGCGCCGGCGCCCTGGCGCTCCTCACGCGCCGCCGGCGCGTCGACCGGCTCCGCCGGCGCTGAGCCGCGCCGGCCCTCGGGCCGCGCCGGTGCCCAGACGGGCCGCTGACCGTGCGGGTCAAGATTCCAGACATCCTGATTAGGCTGTGCGGAGTCGCCACAGCGCAGTCGCGGCGCCCCAGCACGCACACATGCACCGGCAGGAGTCCGTCTGATGGCAGAGCGCAAGCCGATCGAATCCTGGCTCACCGACATGGACGGTGTCCTCATCCACGAGGGCGTCCCGATTCCCGGCGCCGACGCCTTCATCAAGAAGCTGCGGGAGACCGGGAAGCCGTTCCTGGTCCTCACCAACAACTCCATCTACACGGCCCGCGACCTGCACGCACGCCTGGCCCGCATGGGTCTCGACGTGCCGGTGGAGAACATCTGGACGTCGGCGCTGGCCACCGCGCAGTTCCTCGACGACCAGCGGCCCGGCGGCACCGCCTACGTCATCGGCGAGGCCGGGCTGACCACGGCGCTCCACGACATCGGCTACATCCTCACCGACCACGAGCCCGACTACGTGGTGCTCGGCGAGACCCGCACCTACAGCTTCGAGTCGCTGACCAAGGCGATTCGGCTGATCAACGGCGGCGCCCGGTTCATCTGCACCAACCCCGACAACACCGGCCCCTCCGCGGAGGGGCCGCTCCCCGCGACGGGCTCCGTCGCCGCGCTGATCACCAAGGCGACCGGCAAGGACCCGTACTTCGCGGGGAAGCCCAACCCACTGATGATGCGGACCGGCCTGAACGCCATCGGCGCGCACTCCGAGACCAGCGCGATGATCGGCGACCGCATGGACACCGACGTGCTCGCCGGGCTCGAGGCGGGCATGGAGACCTTCCTGGTGCTCACCGGGTCCACGACGCCTGCTCTGGTCGACCGCTACCCGTTCCGGCCGTCCAAGGTCGTCGACTCGATCGCGGACCTCGTCGACCGTATCTGAGCAGGTCAGCGACGCCGGCCGGCATCGGCGGCCGGCCCTGCGGATGCGGAAACGACCCAGACGCGTGACTCTGGCGGTATCAGGAGGTTCACGATGCGTACTGGTTCCATAGCATTCCGTGTGGCAGGGGTGGCCGCCGTGCTGGTCATGGCGCCCGCGACCGACGCTTTCGCCGGCGACTCCGTGAAGGCCACGGTGGACCCCGCCGCCACCCGGCCCGGCGGCGAGGTCGAGATCCGCGTCGTGGGTTGCCGGGACAGATCCGGCGCCGCCCGGTCCCACGCCTTCGTCGGCGCCGCCGAACTGTCGGCGAAGGGCGGGCACGGCTGGCTGACCGGCAGGGCGAAGGTCAGAGCCGACGCCGAGCCCGGCACCTACGCCCTGCGGGTCACCTGCGACCTCCGCGACCACCGGGACGCGGGCAGCGTCCAGGTCGAGCGCCACCCGCACCGGCCGTCCCACCCGGCGCGACCGTCGCAGCCGTCGAAGCCGAGACCGTCGCACACCACCGGGTACGAGGAACCACCGGACCGCCCGTCCCCCGGCGCGCCAACGCCCCACGAATCACCCGTCGCCCCCGTACGGGCGGGTGGCGGCGGCGCCGTGCTCGCCGCCCCGGTCTCGACCGTCGACGCGGACGACGCCGGGCCCAGCACCCCGCAGACCGTCATCGGCCTCGCCCTCGCGGGCGTGGCCGCTGTCGCCGTGGCCCTGCGCAGCGCCCGCCGCCGCCGGCGGACGGGCGCGGACTAGTCATGTCCGGCGCCGACCGTCACGCGCCCCCGTCCGCCACTCCCGGCAACGGCCGGCTCGTCACCGGAGTGGCCTGGGCGGTGCTGGTCCTCGGGCTGTGGCTGTGGGGGAGCGAGGCCCCGGGCGCGCACCTCGGCAGCTCCGCGCCGACCACCGGCGACATCGCCGCGGTGGGCCGCCCGCCCGGCATCCCGATGCCCGCCCCGCACCGGCCGATCGACGCCGCCGAGCCCCGACGGGTGTCTGTCCCCGCCGTCGGCATTGCCGCGCCCGTCGTGCCGCGCGGCCTCGACGCCGCCGGAGCGGTCGACCCGCCCCCGTTGGAGACGCCGCACACCGTGGGCTGGTACGGAGACGGCACCGAGCCCGGGGAGCCCGGCGCCGCGCTGCTCGTCGGGCACGTCGACACGGAGACGAAGCCTGCCGTGTTCTACGGGCTGAGCGCCGCCCGGCCGGGCGAGAGGATCGAGGTGACCCGGGCCGACGGTTCCGTCGCGGAGTTCACCATCGAGGACGTCAAGGTCTTCTCCCGCGACCGGTTCGACCCGCAGAAGGTCTACGGCCCGCGCCAGGAGGGCCGTGCCGAACTGCGCCTCATCACCTGCGGCGGCACCTTCGACCGCGCGGCCGGCACCTACACGGCGAACGTCGTCGTGTACTCGTATCTGACGGGCGTCTCGGCGGCCTGACGGACGGCTCGGGCACGCGGCCGCGGCGCTGTGGCAGGCGCTCGTCACGGTATGCCGACGACAGCGGGCGGACCCGAGGAGCGCCGCCCCGCGTGTGCCAGGATGGATCGACCGGTCCTGTCCGGGTGGACCCACGGGACCGGACCGTACGCACTGTGCACCAAGGGGGAGTGGATGTACCGCAGTTTGGTCGGTCTGGGTGCCCGGACGGGCGCGTGCCTGGCCGCCGCTGGAGCGGTGCTGCTGACGGCGGGCTGTTCCTCCGACGGCGACGGCGGCAAGGACGACCGGCCGGTCGTCAGCCAGCAGCCCAAGGGCGACGACCCGTTCTGGGTCAACCCCGACGGCAAGGCGGCCCGGCAGGTCGCCGCCTACCGCGAGGACGGCGAGACGGAGAACGCCGAACTGATCACGAAGATCGCGGCGCAGCCGGCCGGCGAATGGATCGGCCCGGACGATCCGGAGGCGGAGGCCGAGGGAATCACCGAGGCTGCCGCGAAGGCCGACCGGGACGCCGTGCTCGTCCTCTACAACATCCCGCACCGCGACTGCGGCCAGTTCTCCAAGGGCGGCGCCGCCGACGGGAACGCCTACCGGGCATGGGTCGACAGCGTCGCCAAGGGCATCGGCGACCGGCGGGCCACGGTGATCCTCGAGCCGGACGCGGTGCTGCACCTGGTGGACAGCTGCACCCCGCAGGAGTTCCACGAGGAGCGGTACGACCTGCTCAAGGGAGCCGTGGAAAGGCTGAAGCAGCAGCCGGGGGCGAAGGTGTACCTGGACGCCGGCAACGCGGGCTGGTCCAACCCGGACGCGCTGTACGAGCCGCTGAAGCGGGCCGGGGTGGAGCAGGCCGACGGTTTCGCGGTGAACGTCTCCAACTTCTACCCGACCGACGCCAGCAAGCAGTTCGGCAAGAAGCTCTCGGAGAAGTTCGGCGGGAAGCACTTCGTCATCGACACCAGCCGCAACGGCAACGGCCCCTACACAGAGGGCGATCCGGCGGAGAACTGGTGCAACCCGCCCGGCCGTGCGCTGGGTGAGCCGCCGACCACCAAGACCGGTGACCCTCTCGTCGACGCCTATCTGTGGGTCAAGCGGCCCGGCGAGTCCGACGGCGACTGCAAGGGCGGCCCCAAGGCGGGCGACTGGTGGCCCGAGTACGCGCTCGGTCTGGCACGGAACACCAAGTAGGGATACGGGAGGGCCCGGCAGCCGGGGACGCGCTGCCGGGCCCTCCCGCGTCCAGGGGCCGTTACGGGACCTCGACCCACACCGCCTCGGACGGTGTGCCGGCCTCGTCCGTCACGAAGAACATGTAGTAACCGGACGGCACGAGTGCCCTGTTCTTGGGCACGGTGATCTCCACGCCGTCCGCGGTCCTCTTCATCTCCAGCGCGATCGAGCGCTGGTCGACGTCGGTGACGTGGGTGACCGCGCTCGGACGCATCAGCTTCGCCGTCTTCAGCGCCTTCCCGCTCTCGACCTTGAAGGTGCCCTTCTCGCCGCGTTCGATCGTCTTCGGCCCGCCGGTCACCTCGGGCCTGCCGTCCCGGTAGAGGTAAGGCGGGGTGTAGATCTCGATGCGCTGCTCGAAGACGCCCGGCCGGGTGTTGGCCTTGTCGGAGAAGAGGGAGTCCGAGCCGAAGATCATGACCCGCCCGTCGGGCAGCAGCACGGAACCGGAGTGGTAGTTGCGGCCAACGGCAGGGTCGGCGACGCGCTTGTACGTCCCCGTCTTCGGGTCGTACGTGCGGGCCTGGAGCACATCGGATCCGCCGCGCCCCCGGTAGTCCTCGGAGCCGCCGGTGACGAGCACGGAGTCGTCGGGCAGCAGCGAGGCGCTCGGGTAGCGGGTGCCCCTGTCCAGCGAGGGTCCGTCCTTGAAGCGGGGGTTGTCGGCCTTGAGGTCGACCAGCCGGGACTTCTCACTCGACTTCTCCGACTCTCCGACCCCGCCGCCGCCGATGACCATGAACCTCTGGTCCTGGGCGGGCGGCAGCATGACCGTCGCGGAGGTCTCCATCCGGTCGGGGTCGGACAGGCCGGGGATCTTGGTGAACTTGTTGGTGTCCAGGTCCCAGACGCCCGGGTCGCGGCCCACGTCGGCGGGCCCGTAACCGGCGTTGGAGCCGGAGTAGAACAGCTTGCCGTTGTCCATCAGGAAGATCGCCGGGTAGGTGGGGAACTTCCTGATGACCCCGGTGTACTCCCAGGTCTTCGTCTTCGGGTCGTAGATCTCGTCCTTGCCGGGAACGATCTGCCCGATCTCGTCCAGGCCGGAGAGAGAGAGGACCTTGCCGTCCTCGAGGGTGGTCAGCGTGGGATACCAGCGGGCCTCGTTCATGGGGTCGACGGGGACGTACTTCTCCGCGACCGGGTCGAACTCGAAGGCCTCCTTGATGCCCTGGAAGTCCTTCTTGTCGAGGGCGAGTTTCTGGGCGATGCCGTAGACGTTGCGCGCGTCGGATCCCTTGAGGCCCTGCACGCGGTAGTTGTCCTCGGTGCCGGTCTCGTACTGCTTGCCCGACTGCTCGGCCTCGACGTAGATGCGGCCGAGGCCCGCCTCGGTGCGCAGGAAGCGGCCGGTCTTCGGATCGAAGACCTTCTTCGCCTTCTCCACCAGGACCGGGTCCTTGGAGACGAACGTTTTGCCGTTCTTCTTCCCGGTGAACTTGGTACCGGCGGGCAGGGTCTTGGGCGCGTCCGGATCCTCGTTGTGGACGATCATCAGGCCGCCGGCCTTGGTGACGTCACCCTTGAGCTTCTCGTACCGCTTGGTGCCGCCCGCGACCAGCAGCTTGCCGTCGGGCAGCTGGGTGTGCCCGGCGCAGAACATGTCCTTGGGGGTGGGGATCTTCTTGAACTTGTTCGTCTTCGGGTCCCACAGCACCGACTCGAACTTCTTCGCGTCGAAGTTCTTCTGGTTGTTGCCGGAGCCGGCGATGAGCAGCACCTTGCCGGTGTGCAGCAGCGCGGCGTGGATGCTGTTGATCCTGAACTCGGAGGGGACGTCGAGGAAGTCCCAGTGTCCGTTCGCCGCCTTGTACTCCGGCTTGTTGATCTCGTAGTCGTGGTACTGCTCCGAGCCGAAGCGCCAGATGGCGGGTCCGTTGAACCCGGCGACCACCACGATCACCGCCGCGCCGATGGCTATTCGGCGGGCGCGGTTCTTGCGGTGGTTCGGCCGCGCGGGCATCGTGCTCATTTCTTACGTCCCCCAAGGGCTATCTGCATGGTCTGGTCCGTGGCCGCTCCGGGACCTGGTCGGGGATCCGCGAAGCGGGGCCGTTCCTGCGGCACGTGAGGTCCGCCGGAGCCCGGCCCGTCCGGGGGCCCTTCTCCCGTGCGCCCTCTCCTGCGCTTCTTCTTCTCCGCGGCGATGCCGTGCCGCCAGGCGAAGATGGGCGCGGCCGTGATCAGCAGCGCCAGGGACGCCCAGGTGATCATCGCCGGATGGTTGTGCCCGAACCAGAACGACGAGGCGAGCGAGCCCCCGAAGACGGCGATGAAGAACAGGTGGATGCGGAACGTGCCGAAGAGGGTGTCGGGGCTGGACGAGTCGCCCTTAGGCGTCACCACGAACGAACTCTTGCGCCGCAGCACGGCGTCCATCAGTGAACGGGCGTAGATGGGCGCGGAGAGCGCCGACATCACCATGCCGGCCAGGCCGCCGGAGCCCTCCGGCTCGTGCGGCGAAACGTTGTGGCGGCGGTTCCAGATGTACAGGCCGATCTGGAGGGCGGAGGCGTTGCCGTAGAGCATCATCCAGATGGCCGGGTCGATCTGCACACCGGAGGCGCCCATGCCCAGGAACAGCGCGCAGCTCAGCGCCGCGAGGATCCAGTTGAGGGCCGACATCGGATAGAAGATGATCATCATCGTGTAGTTGAAGAGCTTGCCGGGCGGCAGGGTGCCGAAGCCCTTCCAGTACTGCTTGAGGATCGTCTCGTACGTGCCTCGGGACCAGCGCAGCTGCTGGGTGAAGAAGTCGGTCCAGGCCGTGGGGCCCTCGCCGACGGCCAGGACGTCGGGCGTGTAGACCGAGCGCCACTTGTTACCGGTGGCCGGGTTCGTGGCGCGGTGCATCTCGAAGCCGGTGGCCATGTCCTCGGTGATCGAGTCGTACAGGCCGCCGATCTGCTTGATGGCCCTGATGCGCACGGCGTTGGACGTGCCGACGAACATCGGTGCCCCGTAGCGGTTGCCCGCCCGCTGGATCAGGGCGTGGAAGAGGAACTGCTGCGACTCGGCGGCCTTGGTGACGAAGGTGTCGTAGTTGCCGTAGACCTGCGGGCCGATGACGAAGCCGACGTCGGGGTCGCGGAAGTAGCCGAGCATCCGCTCCAGGTAGTTGGGGAGCGGGACGTGGTCGGTGTCGACGGAGGCGAAGAAGTCGTAGTCGCCGCCGTGCGCCTCGAGCCAGGCGTTGTAGTTGCCGTGCTTGGTCTTCGCCCGGTGCGCGCCCTTCTCCTGGTTCCACCTGGCGACGCCCTTGCGGGAGAAGTGATGGACACCGAGACGGGCGCAGACCTCCTTGACGGCCGGGTCGTCGCCCTCGTCGAGGAGCCAGACGTGCATCGGACCCCGGTGCCGGATCTTCACCGCTGCCTCCAGGGTCTTCGTCACCATCTCCAGGGGCTCCTTGCCCGGCACGAAGGAGGTGAGGAAGGCGACGCGGGTGCCGGACTCCGGAACCACCGGCACCGGGTCGCGTGCCACCAGCGTCGCGTGGGCGTTGGACAGTACGTTCATCGTCCGGAACAGCTCGATCAGACCGATCGACACGAGCATGACGATGTCGAGGACGAGCAGCAGGTCGTTCTTGAGGTTCGGGTCGCGGTCGGTCCAGTGCTGCGGCTGCATCAGCCAGGCGAACAGTCCCAGCGACAGCAGCGGCGCCGCCCCGAGCAGCAGCGCGGCACGTATTCGGTGGGGCTCCTGCGAGAGCAGGGAGCGGTACCGGACCTTGTACGGCCGATTCGGGTCGGGCTGCGTGAGGGGGCCCGCCAGCCGGCTGTAGTGCTCGTAGTCGTAGCGCGGCAGCGCCTTCCTGGGGCGCAGCCGCGCGGTGGCGGCACGCAGGTGCGCGGGCACCCGCAACTGCGTGGTCCGCGAAGAGTCTTCCGGCTGCCCGGTGCCGTCCGGCATCGACGTCATTGATCATCCCCCCGCACGCGGGTCCGGCGCGTGCTGTGGTCGGTCGTGTCACCTGGAGCCGCAGGATCCCCTGTACCTGCTGTCCCGGGCGTGTCAGTGGTGGCTGGCCACCGTCCCTACAGACATGAAACGGTCACCCTTCGGTTGCATGATGCCCGCCTCGTGTTCCGACCGTGACGGGGCCCCCGCCCCTTGCTCCGCGCACCGGAAGCGGCCCCCGAAACCGCGCCCAACTGCCCAAACCGGGCGTCCAATTGGGGTGACCGGCTCCACCATAGGTTCTCGGAGCCCCGTCATGATCGCAAGGGTGAAACGGGCCGTTAACCGATCGTATGCGCGATTTGACACCCTCTCGGACGGGAGGTTTCCGACCGGTAGGCATTGGCTGGAAATGATCGTACGCGCGACCCATGTGGGCGTCGGCGGTACGACCGAGGCCCCCTCGCCTGTGGCGAGGGGGCCTCGGTTCCGCGTGCGCCGCCAGGGACTCGAACCCCGGACCCGCTGATTAAGAGTCAGCTGCTCTAACCAACTGAGCTAGCGGCGCCTGCTGACCTGGAGAACTCTACCGGAACTCCGGGGGTGCTCCGTGCGGGCATCAGTCGTCGCGAAGACGCGCCACGGCCTGTCGAATCATCTTTTTTAATCTTTGATCCGTCAAAATGCATTATGTCCATACCGCTGGGACACTGGCGCCCGTGAAACATCGTCAGAAGATCTTGCTGAGTGCGGAGGGGACGGACATGGCTGCCGTACCGGTCTTCGAGGAGTTCGAGCCCGCCGCGGACTGCGACTGCGCGGGCTGCGCGCACCGCCGCCGCGCGCCCGCCGCCGGGGAACACCCCTCGGCGCAGGGCCGCCGCAGGGCGCTGGTCGTGGTCACCGCCGCCGGGGTCGTCCTGGGAGCCACAGGAACGGGGGCGACGGCGAAGAACGCCTCGCCCGCCGCCGTGCGATCCGGGGAGCGGACCGCGGACCCGGGGCCGCCCACCGAGCAGGGCGGCACCGCGCCGCTGCACGGCGCCGCCGGCCTGCCCGCCACCGCGAAGGCGCCGCTGCGCGCCAGCACCCGCGCGGAGATCATCAACCGCGCCAAGAAATGGGTCGACGCCAAGGTGCCGTACAGCATGTCGAAGTACTGGTCCGACGGGTACCGCCAGGACTGCTCCGGCTATGTGTCGATGGCCTGGAACCTGGAGAAGAACGAGTGGACCGGAAGCCTCGCCCAGTTCGGCGACCGGATCATGCGCGACGATCTCCAGGCCGGGGACATCCTGCTCTTCCACAATCCCGCCGACCCGTCGGGCGGCTCGCACGTCACGATCTTCGGCGGCTGGACCGACTACACGCACACCTACTACACGGCGTACGAGCAGACCAAGCCGCACACCCGCAAACGGGCCACGCCGATGGCCTACTGGAACAACTCCGCCTCCTACGTCGCCTACCGCTACAAGGGCCTCGGCACCGGCACCGGCACCGGCACCGGCGCCGACACCGACACCGGCGGGGGGCAGCGGGAGGGCGTTCCCTTCCCGGACGTCTCCCGCTTCGGACCCGGCACGATCAACGCGTCCGTCACGCGCCTCGGCGAGATGCTCGTGGCGCGCGGCGGCAAGCGGTTCTACCGCGAGGGACCCGATCCGCGCTGGACGGAGGCCGACCGGCTGGCGACCCAGGCGTTCCAACGCGCCCAGGGCTGGCGCGGCAAGGAGGCGGACGGCTATCCGGGGCCGCACACCTGGCGGCTGCTGGTGAACAAGCAGGGCAAGCACATCCACGCCGCGAAGCCGGCGACGAACGGCCCGAACGCCGGTAAGCCGGCCTTCCCCGGGCGCGCCCACTTCCGGCCCGGCCGCTCCAGCGCGTACGTCACCCAACTGGGCAAGCGCCTGGTCGAGCGCGGGTACGGCAAGGACTACACGTCCGGACCGGACACGCGGTGGCGCGAGGCGGACCGCCGCAACGTCCAGGCGTTCCAGCGCGCCCAGGGCTGGCGCGGCAAGGAAGCGGACGGCTATCCGGGGCCGGATACCTGGAGGCGTCTCTTCTCCTAGGACCCTCCTACGACCCGGTCCCATGGCGCCGGGCACGAGCACACCCGACGACACAACAGCGACCAGCTAAGGCGGCAGGCATGAACACCACGACGTCGGAGCCGGAGGGCACCGTGCCGTCCGAGAGCCCGCGGCGGAACTTCGTCATCGCGAGCGAGACCACGACCGAGATCCCCGTCCACCTGCTGTTCAGGGACGAAGCGGCCCCGCTGCGGCCCACCGTCGTCTCCCGGCGGCAGGGCACGGGCGAGCAGCCGAGGGTCGGGCACGAGCCGCCCACCACGCTCGAGGGTGCCCGGCCCGACACCGAGCCGGTCACCCTCGACCTGCAGAAGCCGGATCTGCGGAAGCCGGATCTGCGGAAGCCGGATCTGCGGAAGACGGATCCGCGGAAGACGGATCCGCGGAAGCCGGACACCCGGAAGGCCGATACGGACCAGCCCGATCCGTCGAAGCGCCGCCCCCACGAGCACCCGGACGGGCCCGATCCGCGCCGGCCGGGCGAGGGCGGGGCCCGACCCTGGAAGCCGGAATGGCACAAGCCCGGACCGCAGGAGCCAGGATCGCGGAAGGCCGCCGCGGCCCGGCCCGCGCCGTCCGTCGATCCGCAGTTCGCCGAGCGCCCCGGACCCGTACTACCGGGGTGGACGGCGCTCGTCGCGGGAGGCTGCTCGCTGGCCGGGATCGGTGCGGTGATCTGGGGGACCGGGGTGGTGCCGGACGCGCTCGCGACACCGTTCGGGCTGACCCCGCCGCCGTTCGGGGGCATCGGGATCTGGCTGTGGTGCCTGCTCACGCTCGGGGTGATCCTTGCGCTGTTCTCGCTCGGCGGACTCGGGCGGGGCAAGGTCGGCCGGGCGTGGGTGCTCACGCTCTGCGGCGACTACCGCGGCAGCGTGCGGCGTACCGGGCTGGTGTGGGTCAGCCCGCTGGTGCTGCGCCGGCGGATCGACGTACGGCTGCGGCACTGGCGCAGCGAGCCCATGGCCGCCGTCGATGCCGAGGGAACGCCGCTGCGTGCGGTGGTGCTGGTGGTGTGGCGGGTCAAGGACACGGCGCGCGCCGCGCTCGGCGTCGCCGACCACGAGGCGTATCTGCGGGAACAGGTGGAGGCGGCCACCGCACGGGTCATCTCGCAACTGCCCGCCGACGCCTTCCTGCCGGCGGTGCCGACGCTGCGCAACGCGGAGGCGGTCGGTGACAGGCTGACGAAGATGCTGGCGGCGCAGTGCGCGGCGGTGGGGATCGAGGTCTTCTCCGCGCAGCCGGTGGGCATCGACTACGCGCCGGAGGTGGCGGCGGCGATGCAGCGCCGCCGCGTCGCGGCCATCGACGCCAAGCACCGGAACACCGTGCTGACTTCGGTGGTGGACGCGGTCGAGGAGACGGTGGGCCGGCTGACCGCGCGTGGTCTGGTCGACCTGGACGACTACGAACGCAACGCACTGGTCAAGGATCTGACCGTTGCCTTCTACACGGGTCGGGCGGGTGCCGTCGAGGCCCCGTGATTGGTCTGGACAACGCCAACGGGCCTCAATACATTGGAACTTGGTCTAGACCGGAACAAGCGATACCGCACGCGTGCAGCAAGTGCCTCGGAACTCCCCCACGTTCTACCAGGAGCCAAGCATGCGAAAGAAGATAGGCGCGGCCGCGGTCGGCCTCGTCGTGACGGGTGCGACTCTGCTCGCCACCGGCAGCGCGAGCAGCCACGGCTACACCGACTCACCGATCAGCCGGCAGAAGCTCTGCGCCAACAAGACGGTGAGCGACTGCGGCCAGATCCAGTGGGAGCCGCAGAGCGTCGAGGGCCCGAAGGGCTTCCCTGCCGCGGGTCCGGCCGACGGCAAGATCTGTGCGGGCGGCAACGGCCAGTTCGCCGAACTGGACAACCCGCGCGGCGGGGCGTGGCCCACCACCAAGGTCGGTTCGGGCCAGAACTACACCTTCCGCTGGCAGTTCACCGCCAGGCACCGCACCACCGACTTCAAGTACTTCATCACCAAGGCCGGCTGGAACCCGAGCCAGCCGCTGACCAGGGCCGCGTTGGAGTCGCAGCCCTTCCTGACCATCCCCTACGGCGGTCAGCAGCCGCCGGCCACCCTGTCCCACTCCGGCAACCTTCCCCAGCGGTCGGGCCGCCATCTGATCCTGGCGGTATGGACGGTGCACGACACGGCGAACGCCTTCTACGCCTGCTCCGACGTGCAGTTCTGACCGCAGGCCGGTCACGCCGCGGCGACCCCTTCCGCCGGGGGTCGCCGCGGTCGTGTGCCCGTTGTGCCCCAAGATGGTCATGGACAGCGGGTGCACCTGGCAGGATCATCGGATGACCGTGAATCGATCCCTCCTCCGCCGTCCGGAGGGCCGCCCACAGCCATGCTGATCGATCTTGAGAAAACCGAACAGCTCCCCGGCGGACTGTGCCTCGCGCACGCCCGCACCCCCATCGGACCGGTCGTCGCCCGCTGGTGCGGTGACCCCGCCGCGCTGCCCGGCCGGTACGACGCAGAGTGGACCGTCGACGAGGACGTGGCCTGGCTGGCCAACACGCATCCCGCCCCCGAGCAGTCCTACCGGATCGGCGCGCTGCCGGACGGTCTGCTGCTGCGCGGCCGGCTCGACGAGGTCGCCCGTGCCGCCGCCGTCCTGGACCTGGCGGGGACCTTGATCCTCCTGGACCTGGCCGGCCCGCTGCCGGACGGGGCCCTCGGGTCATGGATCGACATCCACGCGGAGCGGGAGAAGGTCGCCCTGTATCCGTACGAGCTGTGAGGAGGGCCACATCGGCGCAACGGGCCGGCGCCGAACGGCCGAGGCGCACCTCGCACGGAAAACCCTGTGGGGCATCCCGGATCACCGGAATGCCCCACAGGGTTTGGTTGTGCGCCGCCAGGGACTCGAACCCCGGACCCGCTGATTAAGAGTCAGCTGCTCTAACCAACTGAGCTAGCGGCGCCTCTTTCGTCTGCCGCTCCGCGGCTGACTCATTAATAGTACCTGGTCCGAAGGGGTGCTCCGGACCAGGTACGAGGCGGCGCCGCGGACGGCTCTAGATCGAGAGCGAGAGCACCACCGGGGCCGCCCGGCGGTTCAGGGTTTCGGCGGCCGAGCGCAGCCGGTGCGCGTGCTCGACCGGCAGGGAGAGCGCCAGGCAGCCCACGGAAGAGCCGGCCGTCAGCGGTACGGCGGCGCAGACGGTGCCCACCGCGTATTCCTGGAGGTCAAGGACGGGGACAGTCGGCGGCTGGCTGTCCAGCTTGGAGAAGAGCAGTCGCTCGCTGGTGATCGTGCGCGACGTGAGACGGGCGATCTTGTGCCGGGAGAGATGGTCGCGGCGGCCGTTCACGTCGAGCTGGGTCAGCAGGCACTTGCCGACCGCGCTGGCGTGGGCGGCGGAGCGGAAGTCCACCCACTCGTTCACCTTGGGCGTGCCCGGGCCGTCGGCGAACTGGGTGATCTTGACCTCGCCGTCGATGTAACGGCTGATGTAGACGGCGGCGCCGACCGAGTCGCGCAGCTCGGTCAGGGTGTCCTGGAGCTTGGCCGCCAGGGCCTCCTTGCGGGTGGCGCCGGAGCCCAGCAGGACCAGTGATTCGCCGATCACATAGGCGCCGTCGGCGACCTGCTCCACATACGCCTCGCGGCGGAGCATGGCCAGCAGCGGGGCGAGGTGGCCGGTCGGCAGGCCGGTCTCCCGTGCGATCTGGACGTCGGTGACTCCGCCACTGTGCTTGGAGATCGTCTCCAGGACGCGCAAGACGTATTGCACCGAGTGGAACGGCGCGGTCGGCTCGGGCTTCAGCGCCACGGTTTCCCCCTAGCAGGTTGTTACCGCAAGGTTCTTTACCACGATAGCGGCCAAGGCCCGTTCGTTGGGCGTCTGTTGGCGTAAATGATGAGGCGCCCCGCGTCACACGCTGGGGCGCATCACCATGGCATATGTCAGAGGCATGCCTGACGGAGGGAGCGAGAGGTCAGAGCACCGCACCGAGGAATTCGCGAGTACGTTCGTGCTCCGGATCCGAGAACATTTTTTCCGGCGGACCGGACTCGATCACCTTCCCGGCGTCGAACATGAGCACGTCGTCGGAGATGTCACGGGCGAAATTCATCTCATGGGTCACACAGAGCATGGTGATGTCGGTGGTGCGCGCGATGTCGCGCAGCAGGTCCAGCACGCCGGCGACCAGCTCGGGGTCGAGCGCCGAGGTGACCTCGTCGAGCAGCAGAACCTGCGGCCGCATGGCCAGCGCCCGGGCGATCGCCACCCGCTGCTGCTGGCCGCCGGAGAGCTGCGTCGGCTTCGCGTCGCAGCGGTCGGCCAGCCCCACCAGGTCGAGGAGCTCCTTGGCGCGGACCTCGGCCTCGTCCTTGGAGAGGCCCAGCACCCGGACCGGGGCCTCCGTCAGGTTCCGCAGCACGGTCATGTTGGGGAACAGGTTGAACTGCTGGAAGACCATGCCGATCTTCTTGCGCGCCTCGCGGCGCTCCTTCTCGGGGGCCGGGTAGAGCCGGTTGCCGTTCACCTGGATCGTGCCCTCGTCGGGCCTCTCCAGAGTCATCAGCAGCCGCAGGATCGTGGTCTTGCCCGAGCCGGACGGACCGATCAGCGTGACGTGCTTGCCCGGGCGGACCGAGAAGCAGAGGTCGTCGAGGACCGTGTTGTCGCCGAATCTCTTGGTGACGTTGTCGAACCGGATCAGGTTCTCGGGCGTGGTGTCGGTGAGGTCAGCGGACAAGGCGGCGCTCCAGGGCTCGTACGAGAAGTGAAGCCGGATAGGCGATGAGGACGAAGGCGATGCCGATCAGGGTCAGCGGCTCGGTGTACTGGAACGTCGACGCGCTCTCCAGTCGCGACTGCTGGAGCAGCTCCAGCACGCCGATGGCGGCGAGCAGCGGAGTGTCCTTGAGCATCGCGATGACGTAGTTGCCGAGCGCGGGCGTGATCCGGCGCACGGCCTGCGGCAGGATGACCGCGATCCAGGTGCGGTGGGCGGGCAGGCTCAGTGCCGTCGCCGCCTCCCACTGCCCGGGCGGCACGGCTTCGATGCCGGCGCGGTAGACCTGCGCGGTGTACGTCGAGTAGTGCAGCCCGATCGCGATCGTGCCCGTGGTCAGGGCGGAGAACTGCACGCCCCACTCCGGCAGCACGAAGTAGAGGAAGAACAACTGCACCAGCAGCGGGGTGGTGCGGATGAACTCGGTGACGAGGTTCACCGGCCACCGGACGAAACGGGTCGGCGCCCTGAACGCGATCGCCCAGACGAGGCCGAGGGTGAACGAGATCAGCGAGCCGAGCACCAGCACCTGCAGCGTGATCAGCACGCCGTCCCAGAAGCGCGGCATGAAGTCCGCGATCGCGGACCAGTCCCAGGTCACTTCGCAGCACCCCCCGCCACCGCGGTACCGGCGAGCTTGTCCTCGGCGCGCTCACGGCCCGGGCCCTTGGCGAACAGGCCGCCGAGCAGACCGGGCGGCGACTCGATGCCGATGTTCCGTTTGGTCCTGCGCTCCAGCGCCTTCATGGAACGCGTCAGGGCGAAGGCGAGCACGAAGTAGATGACCAGGCTGATCGTGTAGATCTGCGCACTCTCCTGTGTGGCCAGCCGCACCAGGTAGGCGGCGAAGGAGACGTCGCCCACACCCAGTAGCGACACCAGGGCCGTGCCCTTGAGCAGCTCGATCAGCAGGTTGCAGAACGACGGCATCATCTCCGGCACCGCCTGCGGCAGCAGGATCAGCCGCAGCCGCTGCCACGGCGTGAAGCTCAGCGCGATGCCGGCCTCGCGCTGCGCGACGGCCACCGAGTTCAGCGCTCCCCGCACGATCTCGGCGCCATATGCGCCGTACGACAGGCCGAGTGCCAGCACGGCGGCCCACATGGGGACGAGCTGCCAACCCATCAGCGGGGGCACCACGAAGAACAGCCAGAACATCAGCACCAGCGCGGAGGTGCCCCGGAAGATCTCGGTGTAGAAGCCCGCCAGGAAGCGGACGGTCCGCGAGCGGTGGGTGCGTGCCGTGCCGACGGCGAAGGCGACGGCGGCCGCCAGCGCCGCGCTGTAGACCAGCAGTTGAACGGTGATCCAGATACCGGGCAGCACCCAGTTCTGCCAGAGTCCGGCTGTCATCGGCACAGCTCCTCGGCAGTGAGCGTGGTCATCTCGTTCTTCGTGAAGCCGAACGGCTTCAGGATGCGGAAGAGCTCGCCGCTCTTCTTCATCTTGTGGATCTCGACGTTGAAGGCGTCACGCAGTTCGGTGTCCGTCGGCCGGAACGCGAACCCGCCGCCGTCGATCTGCTTCTCGCCGTCGACGACGGCCGCGAACGGCTCGGTAGCCTCCGCCTTGGTGCTCTTCTTCACCACCTCGCGGGCGGTCAGTGCCGTGCCCGCGAAGACGTCCACGCGACCGGACTCGACGGCGTTCAGCCCGGCCACCTGGTCCTGGAGGATGACGATGTCCTTCTCCGGAATGCCCGCGGCCACTGCGTAGGCGATCTCGGCGTAGCCCGTTCCGGTGGAGAATTTCGCCTTTGTCCTCACCACGTCCTCGTAGGTGCGCAGGTTCTTCGGGTTGCCCTTGCGCACGATGAACGAGTCGAGCATCTGGTACTCGGGGTCGGCGAAGACGACCTGCGCGCACCGCTCCTTGTTGATGTACATCCCGGCGGAGACCACATCGAACTGCTGAGAGTTCAGCCCGGGTATGAGGGAGGCGAAGTCGGTCGCGACCGGCTGGACATTGTCTATCCCGAGCCGCTGGAAGATGACCCGGGCCAGCTCAGGGGCCTCGCCCGTGAACTCGCCCTGTTCATCGACATAGCCGTAGGGCACCTCGCCCGCGATGCCGAGGCGCACGGTGCCCTGGGACTTCAGCCGGGCCAGCGCGTCGCCGGAAGGCACACGACTGCACCCCGCCGCACCGGCGACGGTCAGCGCGCCGGCGGCCGCCGTGCCGAGCAACAGGGCGCGTCTGCTCATCGATCCTGGTTGTCTTGTACGAGCCATGGGCGCGCGGCTACCCGGGCGCTCCTCGGGTATGCGTACGTAATGGCCGACCGATACCTGACCGTTGCCTTGAGCAAGCGAGGCGTGGAGTGCACCGCCCGCCTGCTCTTCGACAAAGCCCCAATGACCTGCGCGGCGGTGTGGGAGGCACTGCCGCTCGGCGGAGATGTCTACCACGCGAAATATGCGCGCAATGAGATCTATGCGCTGCTGCCGGCCTTCGCCGCACAGGAGCCACCGCTGGAGAACCCGACGGTCACCCCCATCCCGGGTGATCTGTGCTATTTCACCTTCACGGACGTGCAGTTGGGCACCGACTCCTACGGCTACGGGGCCACCGCCGCCCACCGGGGGCGGGCGACGGTCGTGGACCTCGCGCTGTTCTACGAACGCAACAACCTGCTGCTGAACGGGGACACCGGCTGGGTACCGGGCATCGTCTGGGGCGAGGTCGTGGAAGGGCTCGACGTGATGGCCGACGCGTGCCAGGACCTGTGGCGGACGGGGGCGGCGGGGGAGACGCTGTCCTTCCGGCGGGCGTAGTGGTCACATGCCCGGGACGCCCGACTCGTACAGCGCGTGCGCCGCGCGCAGCACCACCGCGTCCGCGTGCCGTGGTCCGACCAGTTGGACGCCGATCGGCAGGCCCGCGTCGTCCGTGCCGCACGGCACCGACGCCGCGGGCTGCTGCGTCAGGTTGAAGGGGTAGGTGAACGGGGTCCACCCCGTCCAGCGGTGGTGCGGTGAGCCCGCGGGGACCTCCGCGCCCGCCTCGAACGCCGTGATCGGCAGCGTCGGTGTGACCAGCAGGTCGTACGACGTGTGGAAGCGGCCCATCCGCCGGCCCAGCGCCATCCGTGTGTCGACCGCCGTCAGATAGTCGAGCGCGCTGTACTCCGCCCCGGCCGCGACGATCTCCCGGAGGCCGGGGTCGAGCAGATCGCGCTGCTTCGTGCCCAGGTGCTGGACCAACCGCGCCGCGCCGCTGAACCACAGGGTGTGGAAGGCCCCGACGGGGTCGGTGAAGTCGGGGTCGGTCTCCTCCACGTACGCCCCGGCCTCCGCCAGCGCGCCCACGGCCCGCCGTACCGCAGCCGCGACGGCGGGCCGCACCGCGACCTGGCCGCCGAACGACGGTGAGTACGCGACCCGCAGGCCTTTGACGCCCTCGGCGAGGCCCGCGGCCACCGAGGAGGAGGGGCCCAGGTGGGACCAGTCCCGCCAGTCCTCGCCGGTGATCACGTCGAGCATCAGCGCCGCGTCCGCCGCGTCCCGTGTCAGCGGCCCGACGTGGGCCAGCGTCCCGAAGGGGCTCGACGGATACATCGGTACCCGCCCGTAGGTCGGTTTGAGCCCGAAGACGCCGCAGAAGGATGCCGGGATCCGGACCGAGCCCCCGCCGTCCGTCCCGAGCGACAGCGCGCCCGCGCCCAGTGCCACGGCCGCCGCGCTCCCGCCGCTGGAGCCGCCCGCGGTGCGCGACGGGTCCGTGGGGTTGCGGGTCACCCCGTGCCGGGGAGAGTCGGTGACGCCCTTCCAGCCGAACTCAGGGGTCGTCGTCTTGCCGAGGAACACCGCGTTGTGGGCGCGCAGCCTGGCGACCGACGGCGCGTCCTCGTCCCAGGGGCCGTCGCCGCCGATGGTCCATGAGCCGCGCAGTGTCGGGCCGCCGCGCTGCAGCAGGATGTCCTTCACCGTGACGGGCACCCCGTCCAGCAGCCCTTCCGGCTCACCGCGGTGCCATCGCCGGGCCGACGCCTCCGCCTCGGCCATGGCCTCCTCCGCATCGACCCGGACGAAGGCGTTGACCCGAGGTTCCGTCTCTTCGATCCGTTCCAGTGCCGCGCGGGTCGCCTCGACGGGGGAGAAGTCGCCCTTTCGGTAGCCGGCCAGTAGTCGACGTGCGGTGAGGTCAGTCAGGCGAGTCGTCATGCATGGGGACGTACCCACGTTTCTTGTCGACCACGTTCGGAAGGGGCTTTCCGGCGGACCACAGCTCGTACATGTCGACGAACTGTTCCCCGAGCCGGTCGCGCCAGCCGACCGTGTCTCCGCTCATGTGCGGCGAGACGATCAGGCCCGGCGTGTCCCACAACGGACTGTCGGGCACGAGCGGCTCGTGCTCGAAGACATCGAGGGCGGCTCCGGCGATCCACCGCTTGTCGAGCGCGGCGACGAGGTCGCTCTCGACCACGAGCGGTCCGCGTCCGACGTTCACGAAGCGTGCGGAGGGCTGCATCAGATCGAAGCGCCGGGCGTCGAACATGCCCCGGGTGTCGTCGGTGAGGGGCGCCGCGCACACCACCCAGTCCGCCCGGGCCAGCAGCGGATCGAGGTCGCGGACGCCGTGGATGCCGTCGCGGGGCGTCCGGCCGACGACGGCGGTGCGGATCCCGAGCGCCCTGAGCGTGCGGGAGATGGCCCGGCCGATGGGTCCCGCTCCGACCACCGCGGCCCGTGTCCCGGCCACCGACAGTCCCTCGCGGTGGCGCCAGCGCCGCTGCCGCTGGAGGTCGAGGGTGCCGGGCAGGTCCTTGGCCATCGCCAGGACCAGGGCGGCCACGTATTCGGCGATGGGCGCCTCGAAGATTCCGCGGGCGTTGGTCACGACGGTGTCGGATTCGGCCAGTTCCGGGCAGAGCAGCCGGTCCACTCCGGCGCTCGGGGTGTGCACCCAGCGCGGTCTCGGGCCCTCGCCCGGCCAGGCCCGGCGGACCGCGTCGGAGGTGAAGTCCCATACCAACAAGGCATCTGCTGAAGGAAGTTGGTCAGCGAGAGTCTCCTCGTCCGCGTAGGCCACACGGACCTTTCCGGTCAGCCGGCCGAGCCGCGGCAGAGGGTCGGCGGCCAGTACGAGAAGTTTCGGTTCGGACATCGGGCGGAAACCGCTTCCTCACGTCTGACATGTACGGATTGACCACGCTCGCACCCGAACCTACCGTCGTCAACAAGACACCAAGGGGGCCTGCGATGGATGTCTCCTTTCTGGGTGGACCGCAGCCGCAGCACGGCGTGGGTGTGGTCGCCCCGTTCGACTTCGCGCTCGACCGTGAGCTGTGGCGCTGGGTCCCCGACGACGTCTCGCTGCGTCTGACGCGCACCCCTTTCGTGCCCGTCGGGGTCTCGCTCGACCTGGCCCGTCTGGTGAGCGAGCACGAGACGCTGCGTGAGGCCGTAAGGGCGCTCGGGGCGTCCGAGCCCGAGGTCATCGCGTACGCCTGCGCCTCGGGCAGTTTTGTGGGGGGCCTCGCCGGGGAACGCGCCATGTGCGAGGTGATGAACTCGGCGGGCGAGGTGCCCTCCCTCACCACCTCCGGGGCGCTGCTCCAAGCGCTGGAGGAGCTCGGAGTCTGCCGGATAGCCCTCGTCACGCCCTATACGGAGTCCGTCACCCGCTCACTGGAGGCCTATCTGGGAGAAGCTGGAGTGACGGTGACGGGCTGCGCCTTTCTGGGCCTGACCCGCCACATCTGGAAGGTGCCGTACCGGGCGGTGGTCGACATGGCGAGAACGGCGGTGGTCGGTGCGGCCGACGCGCTGTTCATCAGCTGCACCAACCTGGCGACGTACGACACGATTCCGCAGCTGGAGGCCGAACTGAGGATGCCGGTGCTGTCTGCCAACCAGGTGACGATGTGGGCCGCGCTGCGTGCCATCGGCTCCCGGGCCGTCGGCCCCTACCAGGCACTTCTCATGGAGCCGGAGGCACTCGCAGGGACGCTGCCGGACGGGCAGCCGGAGCCCGAAGAACAGGAAGGCTGGACATGACGACGGTCGGACTTCTCTACCCGGGACACTCCGCGGAGGACGACTACCCACGGCTCGAGGTCCTGCTGGACAGCGACATCAGGCTGCCCATCATCCACACCGACATCGGCGAGGACGCACACCGCGTCGACGCGCTGCTGAAGATGGGCTCGCCGGAGCGGCTCGTCGCCGGTATGGAGGCGCTGCGGCTGGAGGGGGCCGAGTCGGTGGTGTGGGCGTGCACCAGCGGAAGCTTCGTCCTTGGGTGGGAGGGCGCCCACGAGCAGGTGCGCGAGCTCGCAACGGCGGCGGGGATGCCCGCGTCCAGCACCTCGTTCGGCTTCGTCAACGCCGTGCGGCACCTGGGTGCGCCGCGGGTCGCGATCGCCGCCACCTATCCGGCGGACGTCACCGAGTACTTCGCGGCGTTTCTCGAGAAGTCCGGCGCCGTGGTCGTCTCCGGCCGGGACGCCGGCATCCTGACGGCCGAGGAAGTCGGCACCTGGGACCGTGAGCAGGTCCTCGATCTCGCCCGTTCGGCCGACCACCCCAACGCGGACGTGGTGCTGATGCCCGACACGGCCCTGCACACCGTCGCCCACCTGGCCGACCTGGAGGAGGCGCTGGGCAAGCCGGTGCTCACCGCGAACCAGGTGACCGTGTGGGAAGGGCTGCGGCTGGCGGACCGGCGTGCCTGGGGTGACAAGCTGGGCCGGCTCTTCGCCCGACCCGACTGAGCCGCGCGCCCCTTGCGGGGACGGTCGGCCGGCGTGCCCCCCGGGAACGCCGGCCGACGTGCGTCGTGCGCAGGGCGGTGGTCCGGACGGCCCGAGCGGGTCGCCGCCGGCCCCTGCCTCCGGACGCGCGGGGAATAAGCGGAGTCGCCCTCCTGTTGGCTGTCGAGGCTACGTACGACAGACGCAGGAGGGCCCAGCGGTGAACGCAGACGCAGTGGACGAGATCCGAGGCACGGCGGCCGGGACCGCCCCCGTACCCCTTTCCGTGCTCGACCTCGTCACCGTCGGCAGCGGGCGCACCGCCACCGACGCGCTGCGCACCAGCGTGGACCTGGCACGGCTCGCG
This sequence comes from Streptomyces sp. WAC00040, assembly GCF_056835925.1. Lineage (NCBI taxonomy): Bacteria > Bacillati > Actinomycetota > Actinomycetes > Kitasatosporales > Streptomycetaceae > Streptomyces > Streptomyces sp. WAC00040. The sequence continues at coordinate 656,452 of NZ_JAKQZE010000001.1, read as the reverse complement.
GAGAGCCGCGGCTACCACCGGCACTGGGTCGCGGAGCACCACTCCATGCCCGGTGTCGCGTCCTCGTCCCCGGCCGTGATCCTCGCCCACCTCGCCGCCCGCACCGAGCGCATCCGCCTCGGCTCCGGCGGTGTGATGCTGCCCAACCACGCGCCGCTCGTCATCGCCGAGCAGTTCGGCACGCTGGAGGCGCTCGCCCCGGGCCGGATCGACCTCGGTCTCGGCCGGGCCCCCGGCACCGACGGCGCGACGGCGGCGGCCCTGCGCCGCACCGACCGCCTGAACGAAGGGGCGGACGACTTCCCGCAGCAACTCGCGGAGCTGACCCGCTTCCTGGACGACGACTTCCCCGACGGGCACCCGTACGCCCGCATCCACGCCGTCCCCGGCCCCGTGCAGGCGACCGCGCCCGGCGGTGTCCAGTCGTCGGCCCGCCCGCCGCTGTGGCTGCTCGGCTCCTCCGGCTTCAGCGCACGGCTCGCCGGTGTGCTCGGGCTCCCGTTCGCCTTCGCGCACCACTTCTCCGCGCAGAACACCGTCCCGGCGCTGGACCTCTACCGCGAGTCCTTCCGGCCGTCCGCGGTGCTCGACGCCCCGTACGCCCTGATCGGCGTCTCCGCGCTCGCCTCCGACGACGAGAAGGAGGCCCGTCGGCAGGTCCTCACCGGCGCGCTGTCCATGGTGCGGTTGCGTACCGGCCGTCCGGGGCTGATCCCGACGCCGGAGGAGGCGGAAAAGTACGACTTCGGCCCGATGGAGCGCGAAGTCGCGGAGAGCTGGCTGCGCAACGTGGTGCACGGTACGCCGGACGCCGTCCGTGCCGGACTCGACGACCTCCAGAAGCGCACCGGCGCCGATGAGTTGATGATCACGGCCAACGCGCACGGCGGCGAGGCCCGGCTGCGCAGCTACGAACTCATCGCCGACGCGTACGGACTCCCGGCCGCGCCGGTTCCTTCCTGAGCTGTTCGGCAGTGGCTCATTAACGAGGGCTTAAACCGCTCGTCACCCAGGGTGGCGGGCGGTTTTTCGCAACGGGTGCAGGCCTCCGACAAGTGCTTTCCGGCTCAAATTGGTCTAGTCCTGGTTTGGTGCAGACCATTGACGCGGGCTTCGGGCGGCGGCTATCACTGCTCCAACTCCCGTATCACGCACCCCCCTCGGAGGCCGCACGTGCACGTCCGCAGACCCTTGCTCGCAGCGCTCACCAGCGCGGCACTCGCCGCCGGAGCGCTGGCGGCCGTCGTCGGCCCCGGTTCCGCCCAGGCCGCCGACGCTGCCCCGGCGGCCGCTTCGACCGGTGGCGTCAAGATCGCTTACTACGACCAGTGGAGCGTGTACGGCAACGCCTTCTACCCCAAGCACCTCGACACCCGGGGCATAGCGGAGAAGCTCGACGTCATCAACTACTCGTTCGGCAACATCCACCCCACCGAACTGACCTGCTTCGAGGCCAACAAGGCCGCCGGCGACGACGCCAACCCCAACGCCGGTGACGGCGCGGGCGATTCGTACGCCGACTACCAGCGCTCCTTCTCGGCGGCCGACAGCGTGGACGGCGTGGCCGACACCTGGAACCAGCCGATCGTGGGTGTCTTCAACCAGTTCAAGGAGCTGAAGGCCAAGCACCCGCATCTGAAGATCAACATCTCGCTGGGCGGCTGGACCTACTCCAAGTACTTCCACGACGCGGCCAAGACGGATGCGAGCCGCAAGAAGTTCGTCGCCTCGTGCGTCAAGCAGTACATCGCCGGAGACCTGCCCGTCGAGGGCGGCTACGGCGGCCCCGGCACCGCCGCCGGCATCTTCGACGGCATCGACATCGACTGGGAGTACCCGGGCTCGCCGGACGGTCACCTCGGCAACCACTACGGCCCCGAGGACAAGCAGAACTTCACGCTGCTGCTGGCCGAGTTCCGCAAGCAACTCGACGCGTACGGCGCCGCGCACGGCGGCAAGAAGTACCTGCTGACGGCCGCCCTCCCGGCCGGCCAGGACAAGATCAGGCACATCGAGACCGACAAGATCGGCGCGTACCTCGACTACGCGAACATCATGACGTACGACATGCACGGCGCCTGGGACGGCGACGGGCCCGCGTACCACCAGTCGCCGCTGTACTCCCCGGCGTCCGACCCGACCGACCCCGTCAAGCCGGGCACCCAGAAGTACTCGATCGACAACGCCATCGACGCGTGGATCGACGGCAACAGCGCCTACGGCATCGCCGGCGGATTCCCGGCCGGCAAGCTCACGCTCGGGTACGAGTTCTACTACCGTGGCTGGAAGGGCGTCCCGGCGGGCACCCGCAACGGCCTCGGCGGCAGCGCCACCGGCGCGTCGGCCGCCCGGCCCGTCAGCCAGCAGGCGGGCATCGCGCACTACAAGGAACTCGGCGGCATCGTCGACAACCCTGCGACCTCCTTCTGGGACGACGAGGCGAAGGCCGCGTACTTCTACAAGGACGGCGAGTTCTTCACCGGCCTCGACCAGCGGGCCGTCCAGGCACGGGCGGACTACGCGCACGAGCGTGGGCTGGCGGGGGCGATGATGTACTCGCTGCTCGGGCTGGACACCGGGGCGACCCTGTTCCACCAGATCGTGACCGCGGTCGGCTCGTCCCCGACGGACCCGGAGCCCACGCCGACCCCGACCGAGCCGACCCCCACCCCGACGGAGCCGCAGCCTGGTTGCCCGGCGGCCGCCTGGACCCCCACCGCCGTCTACAACAACGGCGGCGAGGCCTCCCACAAGGGCCGTCTCTGGAAGGCCAAGTGGTGGACACAGGGCGAGGAGCCCGGCACCACGGGGGAGTGGGGAGTCTGGCAGGACCTCGGCGCCTGCTGAACCGACCCACCACGTACCTGATCCCTCACGGCCGGCGGCCGTGGGGGATCTCCGTGTCCGGACCGTGGCACCCCCGCCGCCGCGAGCGGCAGGGCGAGGATCTCTCAGCCCGGAGTCGTGGCCGGCTGAGGGCAGGGCCCCGAGCCCAGCATCTCCGCGATGCGCTCAGGACCGACCGCGCGTGAGTAGAGCCATCCCTGGCCCGTGTCGCAGCCGATCCGGCGCAGCCGGGACGCCTGGCCCGACGTCTCCACACACTCGGCGGTGACGGTCAGGCCCAGCCGGTGGGCCAGTTCCACCAGGGCCTGGACGATCGTCTCGTCGGCCGGATTGGCGTGGGCCTCGTCCTGGAAGCCGCGGACAAACGTTCCGTCGAGCTTCAGTACGGATACCGGCAGCCGGCTCAGGTACGCGAGGTTGGAGTAGCCGGTGCCGAAGTCGTCGATGGCGATGTGCACGCCCATGTCGCTCAGCGCCTGGAGCGCCTGGAGCGGCCGCCCCGCCGAACCCATCACAGCGGACTCGGTGAGCTCCAACTGGAGCAGATGTGCGGGCAGACCCGTCTCCGCGAGGATCTCGGCGACGTCGGCGACCAGGTCGGAGTCCCAGACCTGCCGCACGGCGACGTTGACGCTGACGAACAGCGGCGGGACGTCCGGGTGGTCGAGCTGCCACTGTCTGGCCTGCCGGCACGCCGTGCGCAGCACCCACTGCCCGAGCTGCACGATCGAGCCGTCCTCCTCGGCGATCGCGACGAACCGATTCGGCGTGAGCGTGCCGAACTGCGGGTGGTTCCAGCGCACGAGCGCCTCCACACCACGCGTCACTCCGTCGGCCATGCCCACCAGCGGCTGGTACTCGAGGGTGAACTCCCCGCGTTCCACGGCCGGACGCAGCATCGAGGACAGCGCCTGCCGGGTCATCCGGTGCGCGTTCCGCTCGGGGTCGAAGAGCGTCCAGCGGGACTTGCCGTCCTCCTTCGCCCAGTACAGCGTCGTGTCGGCGGCCTGCATGAGGCCGGTCGCGCTCGTCCCCGACACCGCACGCTCCACGACACCGATCGACGCGGACACCGACAGCCGCTGGCCCGCCAGGTCGAACGGCTCCTGGAGGGCGGCCAGTACGGACCTGGCGAGGTCGGCGACCTGCTCCGTGCCGGTGGAGTCCTCGACGAGGATCGCGAACTCGTCACCACCCAGCCTGGCGACCAGATGGCCGCCGCCCCGCCCGGTGCCGCCCGCGTCCGCGCACTCGGCCAGTCGGGTCGCGACGGCGGCGAGCAGCCGGTCGCCGACGCGGTGCCCGAGGGTGTCGTTGACGGCCTTGAACCCGTCGAGATCGAGGTAGCAAAGGCCGATCCGGCCGGTGGAGTCCTGGTCGTAGGGGGAGGACTCCAGCGCGGCTGTCAGCCGCTCGAAGAACAGCGCCCGGTTGGGCAGCCGGGTCACCGGGTCGTGCATCTGCAGGTGCCGCAGCCTGGCCCGCAGTTCGCGCCGGTCGCTGATGTCCGCGACGGACAGCAGCACGGTGCCGCCGTCGGGGACGGGGGAGACGGTCACCTCTGCCCACAGCGCACGCCCGTCCGGGTGCTTGAGACGGCGGGTGCAGCGGAACCGCGAGCGGCGGCCGCGCAGCACCTCGCGGTACGCGTGCCAGGTGCGGGCGTCGGAGGCGAGGTCGATGAGGTCGGCCGCGTGCCGGTCGCGCAGTTCCACTGGCCGGGTGCCCAGCAGCGCGGCGAGCGCCTCGTTGGCGCTGATCACCAGGCCCCGGTGGTCGACGACGGCCATGGCCAGTTGTGCCGCGTTGAAGGCGGCCCGGTAGTCGTGCAGTTCGGACGACGTCCGGCCGAAGTTGTGACGCTCCGTGACCGAGGGTCGGATGCTTCCGGGGACTGCGACGCCCGCGGGCCCTTGTCCTTCGGAGGTTCCGCTCACCGCTCACTCCCGCAGTGCAGTTGTGTCGTACAGGGTCGTACAAATGTGGTCGGGGGACGGCCCGCCAAGGCAGTCGGCGAAGAAATCCAGCAAGAACTCGGGGAAAGTGTGCCGATCATAGAGGCACCGGACGCGGCCCTTCCAGCGTGACCATCATGCGACAGGGCCTCCAGAGGGAACGGTCGATCGTTTCTGCATGGGTCCGGACCGGGCTCTGGCGACCCTTGACCGAATGTGACTTTCTGTGAGCCATCGGAGTGTCGTCGGGTCTCGGAGCGGCATCGGCCCGGTGTCAGGTCGGTCACCCGAGTGGGGCACCGGAACAGGGCGAACCATCAGAAAACACCACAAGGTGGGTGACGCAACCTGCATTCCGCAGCCGGAGGTCCACGTGGAGGGTCAGCAGTCGCACGAGGGAACACCCGGGAGAGTGGAAAGGGTGCGGCTGCGGAGTGCCGCCGCCGGGATCACTTCCCTCTTGGCGTTCGCGGCCACCTCCCTCGTGGCCGGTCCGGCCGTCGCCGACTCCGTGGGCGGCCCCTGCGCACTGCCCCGGACCACGGCCCACCACTCGCTGGGCCTCGACACCTGGAACGCCGCCTACACCCGGCCGGCCACCGGCCTCGACGCGGTGATGATCTTCCTCTCGTTCCCGGACTCCGAGCCGCTGAACGCCCCCCACAAGCTGGCCGCCGACCACTTCCCCGCCACCAGCGACTTCTTCCGGCGCGCCTCGTACGGGAAGTTCTCGCTGCGTGCCGAGCCGCTGACCGAGTGGCTGCCCATGCCCAAGCCCTCCGTCGCCTACGGAATACAGCGCGACTGGGACCCCGAGAAGCGCGCCGCCTATCTCCGCGACGCGATCGACGTGGCCGACCGCGAGGTCGACTTCTCCGAGTACGACATCGTCTACCTGGTCGCCGACCCCGACGCGCCCGGCGTCGACTCGGACGCGACCAAGGTCGTCAACTTCGACCGGCCGCTGAGCGCCGACGGCACCGACATCCGGCGGGTGGTCACCGTATTCGAGCGCCACCCGCCGGACCGCAACGTGCTCGCCCACGAGACCGGTCACGTCTTCGACCTGCCCGACCTCTACCACCGGCCCGTCGACGGCAACGGCGACTGGGACACCCACGTCGGGGACTGGGACGTCATGGGCAGCCAGTTCGGACTCGCACCGGACCTGTTCGCCTGGCACAAATGGAAGCTGGGCTGGCTGAGCCGGCAGGAGGTGCGGTGCGTCTCCGCGGAGCGCGGCAGCGGCATGGTGACCCTCGAGCCCGTGGCCGCCGCGCCCGTGGGCGGCGGGAGCATCGGGACCCGGCTGGCGGTCGTCCGCACCGGACCCGACAGCGCGCTCGCGATCGAGGCCCGCGGAGCCACCGGCAACGACACCTACACCTGTACGGAGGGCGTGCTCCTCTACCGGGTGCGGTCCGAGATGGCATCGGGAGGCGGGCCCGTCGAGGTCGTCGACACCCACCCGGACACGGACGCCTGCTGGGAGGAGTCGGTCTACCCGCCGCTCGCGGACGCGCCACTGCGGGTCGGTGAGACCTTCACCATGCCGGGGCCGCCGGGCGGACGGGCGCGGGTGGAGGTCGCGGAAAGGACGCAGACAGGGGCGTGGACGGTGAAGATCACCACTGCCTAGCGCCGTCCTACCGGACACGAAGAAGGTCCCCCGCTCTCGCGAGGGACCTTCTTCCGTCTGTGCGCCGCCAGGGACTCGAACCCCGGACCCGCTGATTAAGAGTCAGCTGCTCTAACCAACTGAGCTAGCGGCGCCTGCTGACGTCGTAGACCTTAGCATCCTGATCGGCGGGAGGAAAAATCGATACCCGCACCCCTGCGGAGACCTTCGCGCGGACCGCCCGTACGCACGCCCAGAGCAGGACCTCCGGGCCCGGGAGCCAGGGCCGGCGGGTGTCCGGGGCGACCACCCAGCGCGGTTCGGAGGCGGTGTTCGTGGGGATCAGCGGCGGGACGGTGACGGCGTCGCCCGTGCCGTGGCACAGCAGTGGCGGAACGGAGTCGCCCCACTCCTCCCAGTCGAGCAGCGACGGCAGCCGCTGGGCCGTGCCGGGCGCGGCGAACAGCATCATCCGGCCCCGATGCACGGCGACGGGCCCGGACCCCGGACCCTCCTCCCACAGCCGGTCCAGCATCCGGCGGCCGAAGATCGAGGGAACGGTCACCACGTCGAACACCGAGCCGCAGGGCAGCACGGCGGGGGCCGTCGGCCGCGCCTCCCACTGGGCGAGCGCCGACCGCGGGAACGTCTCGGCGGAGGCGAGCCAGCCGGCGCCCGGGGGTGTCACACGGGCCGCGGCGCGGTCCTCCTCGTCGGCGCCCACGTGCGTCAGCAGGGATGGGTCTCGAAGCCATGCGGTCATGGTTCATGCTTACCGGGGGTGACACTGCAATTTCACCGGGTTGCCAGAAACAAGGACAGGGCGGGGCGGAGGGGAGTATCTTGCGCCGCCGGCATATGCGAAGTGATGTTGACGGGAGCCCGGCCCGCACTCCCCGTAGCGGCGGCTGCCCGCCCGGCCCCGCGGAGCGTGCTACGTCACAGCGCCGCGCAGGAGCTCCTCGCCGAAGTCGATCATCTTGCGGGCATAGTCCTCGGTCCAGCCCGCCCGCTCCGCGATGTCCGCGGGCGTCAGCCGGTCGAAGCGGCGGGGATCCGCCAGCTGGGCCGCCGCGACGGCCTGGAACTCCACCGCCCGGTCCGTCGCCGCCCGGAAGGCGAGTGCCAGCTCCGTCGCGCGGGCCAGCAGCTCGAGCGGGTCCTCCATGGACTCAAGGTCGAAGAAGTGCTCAGGGTCGGCGGCGGCCTCCGACGGCTCGAAGAGCAGCGGGCCCGGCCGCATCCTGCGCTCGGTCGTCCGCTCCGGTTCCGCCATGTCCGTACTCCTCCTCGTCACGGCCCGCGCCCCGGACCGCCATCCATTGTCCCGCGCCGCGCAAGAGGGCCTCAGGCCATTCAGGGCCGCCACAGCACCCGGTGCTCGGCCAGATGTGCCAGCACCGCGTGATTCGCCTCCCAGCCGTCCGGGAACTTCACCGTCACGCCCAGCTGGACCGGCTCCGTGGACGGGTGCTCGTCGAGCAGCTCGCCCACACCGGCACGGCACACCACGATGCAGGCGTGCCGGTGCCGGGAGGCGAGGACGCACAGCCGGCCCGTCTCCAGGTGGAACGCCGTCGCGTCGGGCCGGCCGGACAGGGGATGGAGTACGACGGTCACGTCGTACTCACGGCCCTGGAGGCGGTTCGCGGTGTCGACCGTGACGCCGGTGACGCCCAGGTCCGCCAGCGCGGCACGCACCGCGGCGGCCTGGTCGCGGTGGGCCGTGCCGACGGCGATCCGGTCCGAGGTGAGCGGCACCGGCTCCTCGGACCGCTCCGAGACCGCGGCGCCGCCGCGGTCGAGCAGCCGGCGTACCACCAGCGCCACCGCCCGTACCGCCTCCGGGTCGGTCCGCGGCGTGTGGCGCGGGGGAAGCTCCAGCAGCCCCCAGCCGGAGGCGGCCGCCTCGTCGAGAACCCGGTCGGGCCCGGAGCCGTCGGACGGCACACCGAACGAGAGCCGCCGGTCCCCGTCGCCAGTGCCGCTGCGGAACGGTGTGTACGGGTAGAACGCGTCGGACACCAGCGGCGCCGCGGACGCAGGCAGCCGCCAGGAGACCGGCAGCCGGTGCTGCGGCAGCTCCGGGTTGTGCGCGAGGAGCGTCGACACCGCGCTCGCCGACGGGTCGTAGGAAAGGCCCGCCCACTGCTCTGCACCGACCACGGAGAACGGGTCGAGCTGGCCCGGGTCGCCGACGAAGAGCGCACGCTCGAAGAGCCCGGCGACGGCGAGCAGTGCGTCGGAGCGCATCTGGTACGCCTCGTCGACGATGGCGTGTCCCCAGGGCTCGACGCCCTGCACATGCGCCCACTTGGCCGCCGTGGAGATGACGACGTCCAGACCGGCCAGGTCACCGGCCTTCGCCGACTTGCGGACGTTGTCCAGCTCGTCGAGAGCCTTGTCGTACGGGTCGGAGTCGTTCGAGTGCAGCCGGCCGACGGGAAGCCCCGGCTCCTTCTCCGCGAGCCGCAGCACCAGGTCGTCCACCTGCGCGTTGGTCTGCGCGACGACCATCAACGGACGGCCCGCCGCCGCCAGTTCGAGTGCCGCCCGCACCACCAGGGTCGACTTGCCGGCGCCCGGCGGGGAGTCGACGACGACGCCCCTTGCGGAGCCGTGGAGGGTGTCGGCGAGGATGCCGGCCGTGGCACGCGCGGCCTCCGCGGCGGGATCGAACGGCGCCGTGGCCGGAGGGAACGGCGCGGTGGAAGGCGGTGTCACAGAAGGTCCTCCGGGGTGACGAGGTCCGGGATCTCGGCCGTTTCGGTGCGCGGCGGCCCGCCGTGCGTCCACGGCGTCTCCTCCGGATCCGGCAACTTCGGCCCGCCCCGCTGGTCGTGCTCGAACAGGGTCCAGGCGATACGGTCCCCCTTGGCCGGCACCGACCCTTCTGCGGGGTCCTTGGCACGGCCCATCCGGTCCATGACGCGCAGCACCAGCGTGCCCTCGTCCTCGTACCGCACGAACTCTGCCGTTTGAGGCTTTCCCTCGAGCGAGCGGTACACCTTCACCCGCTCGCCGAGGTGGGGGCGGTCGTCCGTGCGGACGGTCACCAGCGGACGGGGACTCGGCCGCTTCGACTCGGACCAGGCCATCTCCACGTCGATCACCTCCGACAGGAACGCCTCACCCGCCAGACGGCGGCCCGCCATCACCAGCGGATCGTCCAGCGCCTCCTGGGCCTCCAGTTGCGCCTGCGCCGTCTCCCGCGCGGCGAGCTTCTGCGCGGCGGTCACCGCGTCGTCGCGGCGCGGCTGGGGCGGCTCACCGGCGCGGACCCGGTCGCGGTGGGCGGTGAACGACCAGCGGTCACGGGTCCAGCGGTCCTCGACGCGGGAGCCCTCCGGCAGCGCGCGCATCAGCTCGACCGTGCGCCACACGGCGGACCAGGTGGGCCGCATCTGGTCCGCGACCAGGCGCCGGATCTCGAGCTCCGCACGGTGCAGCTCGCCCAGACGCTCGTCGGCGCTGCCGCCGTCCTCGGCCGCCGCCAGCAGTTGCCGGGCCCGGTCGTAGCGCTCCATCGCGGGCGCCAGGCGCCGGTTGTCGAAGACCGGGTCGGTCGCCGGTCCCGCCGGCGGGCACAGCAGCATGCCCTCCCGGTCGCGGCCCAGCTCGGCCCGCAGCGCGGCCTCGGCGCCGGACTCGGCGTCCGGCGCGTCGTCCGCCTCGATCCAGGCGAGCAGCGCGCCCAGGTGCTGGTCCTCCAGCGAGGACTGGCCGGTCGCCCAGTGGCGGTTCAGCAGATCCGCCGCCGCGAGCAGCAGGGATGAGCCCGGGACCCGGGCCCGCTCCCCGTAGTGGGTGAGCCAGCGGCCCAGCAACGGCACACGGGGCGGCGCCGGGTAGGGCGTGTCGGGGTCCTGCTCGGCCGTGCGACGGAACCGCATCGAGCGTCCCAGCAGCCGCACGAAATCCACGCCCGCCCGGCTCGGCACGATCAACTGCGGCGCGTCCACGCACAGTTCGACCTCGACGGTGACCTTCTTGCCGGTCTTTGCGTCGGTCTCCTTGCGTTCGACGTGCTCCACCTCGTCCCCGAAGCCGTCGAGATACGGCAGGACCACGTCGGCCAGCTCCGCAAGGAACGCCGAACGCAGGTCGCGGTCGCGCGGCTGGGCCACGACCAGCAGCCGCGGCTCCTCGGGGTCCGTCCCCACCAGCGCGCCCAGCGGCGCCCCGGCCTCACCCGCCGTCGTCAGCGGCACGAACACCAACGGGCGTTCGGCCAACCGCCGGTGGCGGACCGTCGCCAGCGGCTGCGCCCGACCCCTCTCGACCGCCTCCAGCCGGGCGAGGGTGGCGATCAGCGACATGCTCCGGCCTCCTGCTTTGCTGCCGTGCCCCGCTGCGCCGGATCAGCCTCGGCCAGGGCCTCGGCCCGCAGCGCGGCCGCCCGCCGGAGCGCCGCCACCGCCGGGTCGGACGGGTCCCCGGCCTCGCCGCGTGCCGCCGCCAGCACCTCGCCGATGGTCGTCAGCCCGCCCAGCTCACCGCGGACCGACCGGCCCAGGGTCTCCACCGCACCGGCCTGCCTGGCCCGGTCACGGCAGTGGAAGGCCAGCTCGCAGGCGGCGAGGCACTCGGGCGCGTACGCGTGCGGGACGGACTCGACCGCAGCCGTCAGCTCGTCCGGCGAACACCCGTCGAGGTCGAAGGTGAGGCCTTCCGGGAGCCCGGCCGCGATGTCCTCGACACGGGTGAGCCTGGCCAGCTGACGGCGGGTCACCGACAGCTGCTTGCGCACGTCCACGGCGGACGCGGTCGGCAGGTTGGAGAAATCCTTGGGGCAGACCAGCAGGATGCCGTGCGCCACCCGAGCGCCGTCCGTGACGGCGGCGACCCGCTCCAGCGCCAGGACGTACACCGCGGCCTGGCGGGCGGCCGCACCCACCTTCGACGCGTCCGCCGACGCGTCGACCATCGGGAACGACTTGATCTCCACGACCGTCCACCGGCCGTCGGGGTGCACCACGACGGCGTCCGGCTCCAGATACGCGGGCGAGCCCGCCACGTCCAGCGCGAGCAACGGATGGTCGAGCAGCGTCCACGCTCCGGCGGCCGTCGCCTCGCGCAGCGCCAGCGCCGTACGCGCGGCACGCCCCTCGGGGCCGGCCGCCGACAGATCCGGCACCAGGGCGCCCGCCGGGTCGTCGAGCCCCAGCAGGCGCAGCAACTCCTTGCCGCCGTCGGCCTTCACCTTCGCCTCGAAGGCGTTCCCGCGCATGAAGGCGAACTGCGACTGCCCGAACGTCCCCGGAGCACCCAGCGCTGAGGCGAGCGCCGCCTTGTCCACCCCGGCGCCGTCCAGCAGCGCCCGGCGCCGGCACCCCGGATTGGCGGCGAGGGCCGCGAGGGCGCGGGCGTCCAGTGGATGGGGCTGCGCGGCAGGGCCCCGCAGCTCAGCGAGCCGTTGCCGGAGTGCTGTCGTCGGCGCCTGCGGAGGGGGTCCGCTGCCCAGGGATTCGCTCACCCGCGGAAGTCTCGCATCCGCCACCGACAACAGGGGAGACGGAGACCGCCGCGGGGGGGCGGGGCCCGCCCGTGAACCGTTCGCGCGTGCGGTCGGCGAGACGCAGGGCGGGCCTGGTCAGCAGCGCTCCCGCGCACATGACGGCGGCGCCGGCGACCGCGTCGAGGAAGTAGTGGTTGGCCGTGCCCATCACCACGACCGTGGTGAGCAGCGGGTAGGCGACGGCCAGTGCCCGCGCGAGCGGCGTACGGCCGTGCCGCCACAGCATCACCCCGACCCATAAGGCCCAGCCGACGTGCAGGCTCGGCATCGCCGCGTACTGGTTCGTCATGCCGCCGAGCCCTCGCGGCGCGCTCGCCTCCGCGCCCCACCAGCCGTACGAGCTGTACTGCGCCATCGTGTCCACGAACCCGTGGCCGGCGTCCAGCAGCCGCGGGGGGCAGGTCGGCATCAGCGTGAAACCTGCCAGCCCGAGGAGCGTGGAGAGCATCAGCCAGGTGCGGGCCGCGCGGTAGCGGAGGGGGCGGCGGCGGAAGAGCCACACGAGGACGACGGGGGTGGCCAGGTAGTGGAGCGAGGCGTACGCGAAATCCGCGGGTATGCCGAGCGCGGGCATCTCCGTGAAGAGACGGTTCAGCGGATGCTCGGCGTTGAGCAGGAGTGCCTTCTCGGCCCGGAGTATCGCGAGTCCGTTGTCGACGGCCGTGGAGACATCGCCGCGGGCGAGGAGCCGGCCGGCCGAGTACGCCGCGTAGACGACGGCGATCAGCAGCAGCTCGGTCCACCAGCGAAGCCGGTGGCGAGGCGCGGTCTGCGGCATCCGGTCGGTCTCCGTCCCCCGTCGGGATCACTCGTCCGGGGAGGGGGACGCCGAGATCGGCGGGTAGGTTGCCTGAAGTTCAGGTGCGGGATGATGGAGCGACATCGATCGTGAACTTCAGGAGAGCTCCCCATGGCACCGCGGATCCTGCTCGCCCGGCACGGCCAGACCGAATGGTCGCTGCTCGGAAGGCACACCGGCAGGACGGACATCCCCCTGCTCGAGGAGGGCCGGCGCGGCGCCAAGCTGCTGGGCGAGCGGCTCCACCGGGCGCCGTGGTCGGGGCTGGAAGGGGTCGAGGTCCGCACCAGCCCGCTCATCAGGGCGAGCGAGACGTGCGCGCTGGCGGGCTTCGGGGAGCGGGCGCAGGCCTGGGACCCGCTGATGGAATGGGACTACGGCGCGTTCGAGGGCCTCACGCCGGCCGAGATCCAGGACATCCGGCCCGGCTGGCTCCTGTGGAGCGACGGCGCACCCGACGGCGAGACCCTCGCGGACGTGTCCGCCCGCGCGGACGAGGTCGTCGAATGGGCCCGCTCGGCCGACCGCGACGTACTGGTCTTCGCCCACGGCCACATCCTGCGCTCGATCGGGGCCAGGTGGCTGGGCGAGCACATCTCCTTCGGGGCGCGCATCCGGCTGGATCCGACGAGCCTGTCGGTGCTGGGGTGGGCGTACGGGGAGCCGGCGATCGAGCGGTGGAACGACACGGGGCACCAGGAGGGGTGACGGTGGTGGCGGCTGCGCGGGTCCTGTTCCCCTGCACCCCACTTCCCGAAATCGGGGCAGGCCCCCGGGCTCCGTACCGCCTTCGACGGCGCCCTCGAGCGCCGGGCGGGCTGAAGCTGCCCGGCAACTCCAGCCTCGCCGGCGTTTGAGGCGCGGGGGTCCGGGGCCGGAGCCCCGGCTTCGGGAAGGGGCGGGGTGGGGAACGGGCCCCACGCAGCCGCCATGTCGTCGTGGCGTCAGGCGCGGCCCGTTGCCGTCTCGCGGTGGTGGAGGAAGGCGGAGACCGACGGGCTGCGGCGGTGCGGCAGGAGGACCTTAGCCGTATCCGACAGCATCGCGTGGATGCGGGACGACCGGACCTCGCCCAGCAGTTCGAGCACCTGCTCGCCCGCCGCGGCCGCCTCCTCCGGCTCACCCGCCCGGGCCAGGTCCGCGGCCAGCTCGGCCCGGTACAGCGCGAGGTTGCGGGTGAAGCGGTGGTCCTGCAGGGCCGCCGCGCGACGCGCGTGGCGGGCCGCGCGGGCCCATTCGCCGAGGGCCGACCAGCACTGCGCCTGGAGCGCCTCCAGTTCGGGTTCGGCGAAGAAGGACATCCACTCGGGGTCGGCGTCCGAGGCGCCGCGCCCGAAGTGTGCGTGTGCCCTGGCCAGCGACTGCTCGCAGCCGGCGCGGTCGCCGAGCCCCGCCCAGCCGCCCGCCTCCCGCAGCGCGAGCAGCGCCAGCAGCCGTGGGGAGGCGACCAGCCGGGCCGCCTGCTGGCCGGCCTGCGCGGTGCGCACGGCCTCCCGGTGCCGGCCCGCGTCCCTGGCGAGGAAAGACGTGTTGCAGAACGCGTGCGCCTCCAGCGCAGGGTCGCCCGCCACGCGCGCGGTCGCGAGGGCCTCCGCGTAGTGCGATCGCGCGTCCTCGAGACGGCCTGAGTCATGGGCGAGCCAGCCCACCGAAATGGCGAGCTCACCGGCGCCGGTGTGCAGCCGCCGCGCGGTCGACCTGCGGGCCGGCGTGCAGGCGTCGAGCAGCGCGTACGCGGCCCTCAGCGGCTGCGCGGCGCGGCGGTACAGACCGTCGGCGCCGTGCCGGTCGTCGAGCAGCCGGATACGGCGTACCGCCTCCTCGACGGCGCTGACCTCGGCCTCGCCGACTCTCCGCGGGTCGGGCAAGGATCCGGGGCCGAGCCCCAGGGACGCGGCCGCCACCGTGGTGGAGCCGCTCGTCATGAATGCGCGACGCAGCACGTCGCTCTCCTCGTCGCTGTCGCTTTCGCTGCTGCCGAGGGGGAGCCGGCAGCAGGGGTGGTGGTGCGGAACGGCCGCGTCCGCCGCCCGGTCCGGCGGCGGTGACGCGGGCGCGGCCCGGTTCCCCGCGCCGCGCCCGCGCACCTGTTCCCGGGCGGTGAAGCCCAGGTCCGTCAGCGCCAGGCCGGGGAACATGTGCAGGAAAACCCGCTCGTACGCGTAGTTCGGGCAGCGGATCTCCCCGGACTCGACCCGGCCGATGTAGCGCGCGTCGCAGGAGACCTGCTCGCCGATCTCGCGGGCCGCCCGCCGTACTGCCGTCGCGAACTCGCCCGGTGAGCGGTGTCCGCGCAGTCTGCGGAAAGCCAGGTTGGGTACGGGGGCAGGAACCGCCCGTGATGCCTTTGACGATGACGCCATGGCCGAGGCCTCTCTTGGTGCGGCCGTGTTCCGGCGGGGCAAGAACGTACCTGCTGTGACAGGCCCTTCACACAGGGTTTGGCAACAAAAGGGACATCTCGTCGGTGTTCTGCCATGAACTGCCATCCTTTGCGGCGGCGTGCCGCCGTAGCCCTTGACGCGTACGGGCGTTGAACCGTCGGAGGCGCGTTACGTGTCTCCACTCGAGCGAGGAGGGGATCCCCTTGTTGGAGGTCGGCATGGAGACCAGCGCGACGCCCTCGACCACTGCCGGGCACCGGCCCACCCCGGACGGCAGTGCACCACCCTTCTGCGACGTGGCGGTGCCCGGCGGGCCGGCAGAGCCTTGCGATCTGGTGACCGTTCCCGCTCGGCAGGGCCTCGAGGCGGTGGACATCCTTCGCCGCGCCGCCGCTCCCGCGGTCGGGCCGGTGCTCCACGACGGGGCCTGCGACACCCTGGGTTTCCTTGTTCCGCCCGGTACGGCCGACGCCTGGGACATGCCGGGCAGCGCCTGTACGCAGACCTCCGGCCGGGGCCTGCGCATCCCGGCGGAGTTACCGGTCACCGGGTCGGGCTGGCTGCTGCCGCCCGGTGACGACGCGGACACCGTCACGGACCCGGTGGTGCTGCGGGAGGCGTTGGGGGAGGCTGCCCGTCTGATCGAGGCGGCGGACAACTGCCGCTGAGGCCGACCCGGCGGAGGACCCGGACGCGGGGGGTCCGCGGCCGGGCGATAATGGACGCGTGGCGAAAAGCAAGCGGCGTGGGGGCGGTGGACCGGAGTCCGTCGTCGCCGCCGTGGACGGAGGACTCGCGGAGCTGATACCCGACCGGGAACGCCCGCGCGGCTGGACGCTGCTCATCGACGGTGCGCCGCAGTCGCACGTGGATCTCGACGACCCGGCGTATCTCTCCTTCGAGTACCAGCGCCGGCTGGGCCACGCGGTGGACCTCGCCGCACCTCCCGGGCGTCCCCTCCAGGTCGTGCACCTCGGTGGCGGGGCGTTCACCCTCGCCCGGTACGTCGCCGCCACACGCCCCCGTTCCACCCAGCAGATCGTCGAACTGGACGCGGCTCTCGTCCAACTCGTACGCGCGCACCTGCCGCTGAACCCCGGCGCGCGGATACGGGTCAGATCGACCGACGCGCGGGCAGGTCTGGCGAAGGTGCCGGACGGCTGGGCGGACGTGGTGATCGCGGACGTGTTCAGCGGGGCGCGCACCCCCGCACATCTGACCAGCACGGAGTTCCTCGCAGAGGTGCGCAGGGTGATGAGGCCCGGCGGCAGCTACGTCGCCAACATCGCCGACGGGCCGCCGCTCACACATCTGCGGGCCCAGATCGCCACCGCCTCGGCCGTCTTTCCCGAGCTCGCGCTCGCCGCCGATCCGACGGTGCTGCGCGGGCGTCGCTTCGGCAACGCCGTGCTTCTCGCGTCGGACAGGGAACTGCCGATCGCCGAATTCACCCGCCGGGTCGCGAGCGACCCGTTCGCCGGACGCGTCGAACACGGGCGGGCACTGGCCGACTTCACCGGCGGGGCGGCGCCCGTGACGGACGCGAGCGCCAAGCCGTCGCCGGTGCCGCCGCCCGCGGCGTTCCGCTGACCTTCGGGTGACGGGGACTCTCAGCGCTCGTCGAACTGCACCATCGGAGGATGGCCGTTCCAGGTGCAGAACACCGACACCTCGTGACCGTCCTGCGTGAACGTGACACGGATCCACGACGGCTGGGTCCACACCTGCATCTGCCAGCCCGCCGCAGGAGTCGCCGAGACGAGTTCGGCCGCGCTGTCACCGATGTCGAAGACGACCCGGCCGCCCTTGACGTTGTAGCCCTTCACATTTCCGGTATCCGAAGGCGGCGGCGGTGAAGGCGACTTCGGCGGGGGGGCCTTCTTCGTCGGTGAGGCGGGCGGAGGCGTCGTCGGCGGGCGCGTGCCCGGCGAGGCGGACGGGCTCGGCGGCCGCGCCGTCGACGACGCCTGCGGCTTCGCGGCCTGCGCCGTCGAGTTCTGCGCGGTGATGGGAAGAGCGCGCGGCCGGTCGTACGCGGTTCCGGCCATGACCGTGTGAACGCCCCACCAGGACAGCGTCACCGCCGCGCCGGTGGACAGCGACCACGCCATGGCATGTACGAGTCCTCGATGCATCCGGGCCATAGTGCACCACCCGCCCCCGACTTGTCCCGAACGGGACCGGGTACTCCGGATGGCGTACGGTGCCGCCCATGGCAAGTGTGCTCGTGGTCGAGGACGACCAGTTCGTGCGCTCCGCCCTCATCAGGCACTTGACCGAGGCCTCCCACACGGTACGGAGCGTCGGCACGGCCCTCGAGGCGCTGCGCGAGGTGGCCCATTTCCGGTTCGACGTCGTCATTCTCGACCTCGGACTGCCCGATCTGGACGGCGCGGAGGCGCTGAAGATGCTCCGCGGCATCACCGACGTTCCCGTGATCATCGCGACCGCGCGGGACGACGAGGCGGAGATCGTACGGCTGCTCAACGACGGTGCCGACGACTATCTGACCAAGCCGTTCTCCGTGGAGCACCTGTCGGCCAGGATGGCGGCCGTGCTGCGCCGTTCCCGGGCAGCCGGCGAGGCGCCGCCCTCGCGGGTGATCCAGGTCGGCGGGCTGTCCATCGACCCGCTGCGCCGCCAGGCCGAACTGGACGGCGACCGCCTCGACCTCACCCGCCGGGAGTTCGATCTGCTGGCCTTCCTCGCCGGCCGGCCCGGGGTCGTCGTCCCCCGCAGGGAGTTGCTGGCCGAGGTCTGGCAGCAGAGCTACGGCGACGACCAGACCATCGACGTCCATCTGAGCTGGCTGCGCCGCAAACTCGGCGAGACGGCGGCCAAGCCGCGCTATCTGCACACGCTGCGCGGGGTCGGAGTGAAGCTCGAGCCACCGAACGGACACCTGCCATGAGATGGGCGCTCGTCAAGGTCTCCCTGGCCGTCACCGTGATGGTGGTGCTCGCCTTCGCACTGCCCCTGGGCATCGTCATCAAGGAGATGGCCCGTGACCGTGCCTTCTCCAACGCCGAGCGGCAGGCCGCGACGATCGGCCCCACCCTGACCGTCACGACAGAACGCCGCCCGCTGGAACGGGCCGTCGAGTCGACCCCGGCCGGTGCGGTCGGACGGATGGCCGTGCACATCCCCGCGTCCGGCGAACCGGGCAGCCTGCCGCTGGAGATAGGCAAGCGCCGGGCGGCGAAGAAGGACCTGGCGACCGTCGAACGGATCGGCCGTGCCTCGATCACCGAGGTGTCCGGCGGCTCGGCGCTGCTGCAACCGACCGCGATCGGGACCGGTCAGATCGCCGTCGTCGAGATATTCGTGCCCGAGGGGGAGGTCTCCAACGGTGTGGACACCGCCTGGCTGGTCCTCGCCGGAGTCGGCCTCGCGCTGATCGTCGGCTCCGTCGCGGTCGCCGACCGGCTCGGCGTGCGGATGGTGCAGCCGGCGCAGCGGCTCGCGGGCGCCGCCCACGACCTGGGGGAGGGCCGGCTCGGGGCCCGGGTCCCGGAGGAGGGGCCGCCCGAACTGCGTTCCGCTGCTGTCGCGTTCAACTCCATGGCCGACCAGGTCGTCCAGCTCCTGGCCAACGAGCGCGAGCTGGCCGCCGATCTCTCGCACCGGCTCCGGACCCCGCTGACCGTGCTCCGGCTGAACGCCGCGTCGCTGGGTGAGAGCACCGCCGCCGAGCAGACCCGGGCTGCCGTCGCGCAGCTGGAACGCGAGGTCGACACCATCATCCGCACCGCCCGCGAAGCGAAGCCGCAGACCGCGGCGGCCGGCCCCGGCGCGGGCTGCGACGTCTCGGAAGTGGTCCGCGAGCGGATGGGATTCTGGTCGGCGCTGGCGGAGGACGAGGGCCGCAAGGTCCGGCTCGCCGGAGTGGACCGGCCCGTGCGCATCCCGGTCGCGCGCCCAGAACTCGCCGCCGCGCTCGACGCGCTGCTCGGCAACGTCTTCCGCCACACGTCCGAAGGCACGGCCTTCTCGGTCGACGTGCACAACAGCGACGACGCGGTCATCGTGCTGGTCTCCGACGCCGGCCCGGGCATCGCCGACCCGGCGGCCGCCATGGCCCGGGGCAACAGCGGTGCGAGGGACGGCTCGACGGGCCTCGGCCTGGACATCGTGCGCCGGGTCGCGGAGTCCACGGGCGGCGACGTACGGATCGGCAGGTCCGTCCTCGGGGGCACCGAGGTACGG
The DNA here is from genome assembly GCF_056835925.1 of Streptomyces sp. WAC00040. NCBI lineage: Bacteria > Bacillati > Actinomycetota > Actinomycetes > Kitasatosporales > Streptomycetaceae > Streptomyces > Streptomyces sp. WAC00040. The sequence goes on along the minus strand of NZ_JAKQZE010000001.1, from coordinate 637,125 downwards.
ATCTGGATCGGCCTCGACCCCCGCGAGGCCGCCGGCGGCCGGGGCCGCAGCCGGCACCGGGGGAGGGTTCCGCGCCGTCGTAAGGCCGCCCCGCGGTAGCGCCCGACCGCGTCCTCGCGGCACAGCATTAATCGCTTCCGATGCCTCCCTTAAGCGCGCCCTAAGAAGACCGACCGCCGTCACTGATCGGTTATTTGTCCGATTCGGGGTCGCTAGCGTGCAGCGCACCACCCCCCGACTTCGCACGCAGAGGCAGGCATCCGATGGGCAGCAGTACGCACCGGCGCAGGGCGAGCGTCAGGACCAAGGCGGTCGGCGCGGTCGTCGTGACCGCTGTGATCGGCGGCACGGCGGTCGTCCTCACCGGCACCGCCCAGGCCGCGGCGGTCGGCGCCGCCTACACCCGGACCAGTACCTGGGACGGCGGCTACACCGGCCAGTACGTCATCACCAACGAGACCGGCGAGGCCCGGACGGACTGGACCCTCGAGTTCGAGCTGCCCGCCGGGACGAGGATCAGCTCCCTGTGGAACGGCGAGCACACCGTGGACGGGCAGCAGGTCACGGTGAAGCCCGCGAGCTGGAACAAGAGCCTGGCGCCGGGTGCTTCGGTCACCGTCGGCTTCGTCACCTCCGCGAGCGGACAGGCTGCCGACCCGACGGCCTGTCTCATCGACGAGATCAAGTGCTCGGTGGACGACGGTGCCACGCCGCAGCCGAGCGGCCGCCCCACGGAGCAGCCCGCACCGACGCCGACCGCTACCCCCACGCAGAAGCCGACCCCCACCCCCCCCCCCCCCCCCCACCGCCACTGCCACCCCGACGCCGACCCCCACGTCGACCGGGGCCCCGAAGCCGGGCGGCACCGCGCGCTACGCGCCGTACATCGACACCTCCCTGTACCCGGCCTACGACATGCTCGACACGGCGGCGAAGACGGGCGTCAAGGAGTTCAACCTCGCCTTCATCACCTCCGGCGGCGGCTGCGCCCCGCTGTGGGGCGGTGTCACCGACCTGGCGAACGACAAGGTCGCCGCCCAGATCGGGGCCCTCCGGGCCAAGGGCGGCGACGTCCGGGTCTCCTTCGGCGGCGCGGCCGGCCACGAGCTGGCGCTGAACTGCTCCTCCGCCGACGACCTGGCGAAGGCGTACGGCAAGGTCATCGACACCTACAAGCTCACGAAGGTCGACTTCGACGTCGAAGGCGCGGCGCTGCCCGACACGGCCGCCAACTCCCGGCGCTCGCAGGCCATCGCGCAGCTCCAGAAGTCGCATCCCGGCCTGAACGTCTCCTTCACGCTGCCCGTCATGCCCGAGGGCCTCACCCAGCCCGGCGTGGACCTGGTCGCCGACGCCAAGAAGAACGGCGTGCGCGTCGACGCGGTCAACATCATGGCGATGGACTACGGCCCGGCGTACAGCGGCGACATGGGCGAGTACGCGATCCAGGCGGCCACCGCCACCCAGGCGCAGATCAAGGGTGTGCTCGGGCTCTCGGACACGGCCGCGTGGCAGACCGTCGCGGTCACCCCGATGATCGGCGTGAACGACGTGGTGACGGAGATCTTCAAGGTCGACGACGCCACGCAGCTCGTGAAGTTCGCCGAGTCGAAGAACCTGGGCTGGCTGTCGATGTGGTCCTCGACCCGCGACAAGCAGTGCGCCGGCGGGGAGAAGCCGGCGGCGGACGCGACGTGCAGCTCGATCCTGCAGGAGCCGCTGGCCTTCACGAAGGCCTTCTCCGCGTACCAGTAGCCACCCCGTCCCCCCACGGCGAAGCCCCGGGCCGGCCCCCACCCGCCCGGGGCCCCGCCACGCCCTCACCCGACCGGGCTTCGCCCGCTGTCGCCGGGTTCCGGGCCGGGTTTCGCCCACTGCCGCATCCGCCTCACGGCCGGGCGTCGCCCGCTGAAGCCACCGCGCTCCGCTCGGTGTTCTGAGGGCTGTGCCCCGGCCCCGCATCGCCTTCGGCGGTGCTTCGGGGGTCCTCCGCCGTTCGGCGGCCGGGCCTGGCAGGCCCCCTGGCCTTGAACTCCCGTACGGCCTGCCGCCCCGGGCGTGCGCCGAGCGAGGCTGGATTGCCGCCGCCCGCGGCGCAGGCCGGAGCCGCCGCCACAGGCGAGCCCGGCGGCGGGGGCAGGGCTGGATGCCGCTGAGCGGCATTTCCAGCCCGTCCGGCGTTCGAGGACACCGCACGAAGCGTGGTACGGGGTCCCGGGCGGAGCCCGGTTCCGGGAAGGGGCGGGGAGGGGAACAGGCCCCGCGCGCAGCCGCCCGCACGCCCCGCGCCCGCGCCGTCACCCCTTGACGGCCCCCTGCATGATGCCGCCAACGATCTGCTTGCCGAAGGCGACGAACGCGACCAGCAAAGGCAGCGTCCCCAACAGCGCTCCCGCCATGATCACCGACTGGTCGGGGATGTAGCCCTGCCCGAGGCCCGCCAGGGCCACCTGCACCGTCGGGTTGCCGCTCTGCGTCAGCGCGAGGATCGGCCAGAAGAAGTCGTTCCAGGCCATCACGAACGTCAGCATCCCGAGGACGGCCATCGCCGGCCGCGCCGCGGGGAACACGATGTGCCACACCACGCGCAGGCTGCTCGCGCCGTCGACCTTGGCGGCCTCGATCAGTTCACCGGGCAGTGCCTCCATCAGGTACTGACGCATGAAGAACACCCCGAAGGCGCTGACCAGCGTAGGCAGGATGACGGACTGGAGCTGGTCGGTCCAGGACAGTTCGGCGATCAGCATGTACAGCGGCACGACGCCGAGCTGCGGAGGCACCATCATCGTGCCGATGACGAGCAGCAGCAGCGCGTTCTTCATCCTGAACCGAAGCTTGGCGAAGGCGAACCCGGCGAACGTGGAGAAGACCACGGTGCCCGCCGCGACCGATCCGGCGACGACCGTCGTGTTGAGCAGGGCGGTGCCCATGTTCGCGTCGGTCCAGGCGATCTCCAGATTGCGCAAGAGCCGGCTGCCGAACCAGAACGGCGGGGGAGTCTGGGCGAGTCGGGTGTTGGTGCGGGAGGCGGCGACCGCCGTCCACACCAGTGGGAAGAGGGAGCCGGCGGTGAACACGATCAACGCGGCGTAGGCGAACCTCCCACCGTTCAACTGCCGCCCCGCACGCCCCTTGCGCCCTGTCATCGTCGTCTCCGCTCCGCTCTACGCGCTCTTGCTCAAGCGGCGCGCGACCAGCCAGTTCACCGCGCCGACGACCAGCAGCATCAGGAACATCGCCCAGGCGATCGCGGAGGCCCGGCCCAGGTGCAGGTTCACCCACCCCTGCTCGTACAGATAGAGACCGAGCGTCTGGAACTGGTGGTCCGCGCCGCCCGTCGCGCCGGCCCCGCCGCTGAACAGCAGGGGCTCGCCGAACAGCTGGGTCGCGCCGATCGTGGAGACCACGCAGGTGAACAGGATCGTGTGGCGCAGGGACGGCACCGTGACATGGATGAACTGCTGCCACGGCGAGGCGCCGTCGAGCGCGGCCGACTCGTACAGGTCCTTCGGGACGACCTGCATCGCCGCGAGATAGATCAGCGCGTTGTAACCCGTCCAGCGCCAGATCACGATCGTCGAGACCGCGAGCTGCGAGGTCCACTGCCCGTTCTGCCAGTCGACGTCACCGATGCCGACCAGCCCCAGCGCCCAGTTGACCATCCCGTAGTCGCGGCCGAAGAGCAGCACGAAGACGAGCGTCGCGGCGGCGACGGACGTCGCGTACGGGGTGAGGGCGGCGACCCTGAAGAACATCGAGCCGCGAAGCCGGTGGTTGAGCAGATGTGCGATGCCGAGCGCCATGAGCAGCTGCGGCACGGTCGACATCAGTCCGATGGTGACCGTGTTCCTGAGCGCGTTCCAGAAGAACTCGTCCTCGAGGAGGCGCGAGAAGTTGCGCAGCCCGACCCATTCCATGTCGGTGGGCGCGGTGAGCTCCACCCGGTGCAGCGAGGCCCAGCCGGTGTAGAGCAGCGGGAAGAGGCCGAAGGCGAGGAAGAAGACGAAGAACGGTGCGACGAAGGCGTACGGGCTCCATCTGACGTCGCGCCGGTAGCGGCGTGAGCGCTTCGCACGCCGCCGCTGCGTGGCGGCGTCCGTGTCGTCGGAGGCTCCGCGGTCCATCGCGGACCCCGGCTTCCCGGGGGGTTCGACGTGCGCGGCCGGCCTGCCGTGTGCGGTTTCCGGCACGTCACTCGTCCAAGGCGTTGTCGATCGCCTTGACCGCCGCGTCCCAGCCCTCTTGCGGGCTGCGGCCCTTCTGGTCCACCTGGAGCATGCCGATGTCGGCCAGGTTCTGCGCGATGATCAGGTCCTTGGGCCCCACGATCTGCACCGGGACGTCCTGCGCGGCCCTGGAGAAGATCTTCCCGATGGGCGCGCCCCCGAAGTAGGGGTGCGTGGCGTCGGCGACGGCGGGCAGCGAGTAGGCGGCCTCGGCGCTGGGGAAGCTGCCGCGCTCGGTGAACAGCTTCGCCTGCTGCTCGGGCGCGGTCAGCCAGGCGGCGAGCTTCGCCGCCTCGGCGGTGTTGTCGCCCGTCCTCGGCACGACCAGGAACGAGCCGCCCCAGTTGCTCGGCCGTGGCGCGGCGGCGACGTCCCACTTGCCCTTGCCGGCGGCGCCCGCCTTGTCCTGGATGTGGCCGAGCATCCAGGCGGGGCAGGAGAGGGTGGCGAAGGCGCCGTTGGACATGGCCTGGTCCCAGGACGGCGTGAACTGCTGGAGCCTGCCGGTCAGTTTCTCCGTGGCGAACTCGGCGGCGAGGTCCCAGGCCTGCTTCACGGCCGGGCTGGTCTTGTAGACGATCTCGCCTTTCTCGTCGTAGAAACGTTTCTCGTTGCTGCCCGTGACGGCCGCCATCACGCCCGAGGCGGAGTCGACGAAGGCCGTCCCCTCGGGCGCCCGGGCCTTGTACCTCCTGCCCGTCTCCAGGTACTTGTCCCAGTCCCCGGCCCACAGTCTGCCGACCTCCTCGCGGTCGGTCGGCAGGCCGGCCTTCTCGAAGAGGTCCTTGCGGTAGCAGATTCCCTGGGGGCCGATGTCGGTGCCGAGACCGACCGTCTTCCCGTCCTTGGTGGTGGCCTGCGCCCATTTCCAGTCGAGGAACGAGTCCTTGCTGACGCCCTCGGCCTTGCCCAGATCGACGAGCCGGTCCGCCTGGGTCGCGGCGACCTCGGCGATGTTGTTGACCTCGACGGCCTGGATGTCGGCGAGACCGCTGCCGGTGCTGAGGTGGGTGAGCAGCTGCGGGTAGTAGTTCTCGTTCCGCTGGATCGAGGTCTGCTTGATCCTGATGTCCGGGTGGAGCTTCATGTACTCCTCGTACAGCCCCGCCTCCTTGAGACCGAAGGCTCCGAAGACGCCCACCGTGATGATGGTCCTCCCCTTGCCGCCACCGCCGTCGTAGGCGCTGTCGCCCGGCTCTTCGCCGTCCTTGGCGCAGCCTGCGAGGAGCCCGGCGCCCAGCGCGACGACGACCGCGAGGATTGCGGTCCTGCGCATGACGACCTCCTTCGGGGAGTGCCGTCACCCCCGGGTCCTGACGTGCCGCCCGCGGCCGTACTTGTGTTGGGACCCGTACTTTTAGCACGCCGTGGGCGACCGTGGCACGGGCGGTGGCCTGCGGCTTTGCCCACTGGGCGCCGACAGGGGAATGGGAGCGCTCCCAAGCGTGATCGGCCGCGTTCGTCGTCCGAGAGGGGAGGTCCGAAGGTGCCGCGGCACGTTATGTTCTCCGCCTGGGCAGCCTGGGGAGGCGGACACGATGTCTCGGACCATCCGTACGGGGAACGGGGGGCGGGCCACCGGTCTGCCCACACTCGAGGAGGTCGCCGCGCGGGCGGGGGTCGGACGCGGGACGGTCTCCCGGGTCATCAACGGCTCGCCGCGCGTCAGCGAGGAGACCCGCGCGCTGGTCGAGGCGGCCGTCGCGGAACTGGGTTACGTCCCCAACCGGGCGGCCCGGGCGCTCGCGGGCAACCGTACGGACGCCATCGCGCTCGTCGTCCCGGAGCCGGAGGACCGTTTCTTCGCGGAGCCGTACTTCTCCGAGATGGTGCGCGGCGTCGGAGCCGCCCTCGCCGACACCGAGATGCAGCTGCTGCTGACGCTCGCCGGCAACGACCGCGAACGCAAGACGCTCGCCCAGTACCTCGCCGCCCACCGGGTCGACGGCGTGCTGCTGGTCTCGATGCACGCGGGCGACCCGCTGCCGGACCTGTTGGAGCAGCTCTCCATCCCGGTGGTCATCAGCGGCCGCCGAGCGGCTGACGAGACGCTGGCAGCGGTCGACTCCGACAACTTCGAGGGCGCACGGGCGGCCGTCGCCCACCTGGCCGCGCGGGGGCGGCGCGCCGTCGCGACGATCACCGGCCCCCTGGACGTGTACGGCGCCGAGCGCCGCCTCGACGGCTACCGCTCCGGCGTCGCCGACGCCGGCCTGGACGTCGACCCCCGGCTCACGGCCGTGGCCGACTTCACCGAGCAGGGCGGCCGCCTCGCGATGCGCAGGCTCCTCGAGGACCGCCCCGACCTCGACGCGGTCTTCGCCGCCTCCGACGTGATGGCTTCCGGCGCCCGGCACGTGCTGCGCGAGGCGGGCCGCCGCATCCCGGACGATGTGGCCCTCGTCGGCTTCGACGACTCTGCGGTGGCCCGGCACATGGACCCGGCGCTCACCAGCGTGCGCCAGCCGACGGAGGAGATGGGACGCACGATGGCCCGGGTCCTGCTCGAGGAGATCGCGGGCCCGTCACCGGAGCGGCCCCAGATCGTGTTGCCCACGGAACTGGTGGTGCGGGACTCGTCGTGACGGCGGCCGGGCGGCGCTCGGGCGCGGTCTCCGCTGTCGGTGACGTTCCTGGGCCGGTGGCCTTCGGTCGGTGACCTCCTTGCTGGGTGACCTTCTTGCTCGGTGATCTTCGGTCGGCGGCCTGCGTCTCATCCACGCTCGCGGAGGTACGCCTCCAACTCGGCGGCCCCGGTCAGCATCGCCCGCCCGCGGGCGGCCAGCCTGCCGTGCCAGTCGCGCAGCGCGGCCTCCAGTGGCTCCGGCCCGCCGGCCGCCCGCACCTGGGCGATCAGCGGGGCGATCTCCTCCAGCGGATAGCCGCCCCGTCTGAGCTGGTGGGCCAGTCGAGCGTCCCGGGCGTCCGCCTCGTCGTAGACGCGGTACCCGGTCAGCGGGTCGCGGCGCGGGTGCACCAGCCCGGCCTGCTCCCATTTGCGCAGCGTCGCGGGCCGGACGCCGAGCTTTCCCGCCAGCGGTCCGATGAACGTGCCGCCGGCCCCGGACGCCGCACGGGGCCTCGAGACCCCACAGGGCTTTGGGACCCCACCGGGCCCGAAGGCCGGGGCGGGCCCGGCTGCCGCACGACGCCGGGTCCCGGCATCCTGTTGGGACGCCGCGCTGGGCCCCAGGTCGCGCAGGGCGCCCTCCACCGCCTGGAGGGTCCGGCGGTCGTCGAGGAGCACGGCGTGACTCTCGTCGATGAGGCGGAACGCCTCCTCGGCCGCGCCCTCGTTCACCGCCCGCATGATCGCCGTCGCCGTCCGGTGGCCGTGGCCCGGTGCCAGGGTGAGGAACGCGCGAAGGGCGGCCGCGTGCAGCGACGAATAGGTCCGGTAGCCATGGGGCGTGCGACCGGCGGCCGGGAGGATGCCGGCCTCCTCGTAGTTCCTGATCGCCTGCGTCGACAGACCGTGCGGGCGCGCCAGGTCGACCGGCCTGAGCCGATCACCGCTTTGAAAGTTTTGCCTCATGGTCCCGCCGATTCAGCGCCAAAGTCTCAACCGAGAGTTCAACGATAGCGTTCAAGGCATGGCTACTGACATCCAGGACACCGTCCATGCCGTCGAGGCCGCCGCCGTCATGAGGCTGCTCCCGGCCCGGCCGCGGATGCTCGCCCTGGGCGAGCCCACCCACGGGGAGGACACTCTGCTCGAGCTGCGCAACGAGCTCTTCCGCCAGCTCGTCGAGCAGGAGGGCCACCGGGCGATCGCGCTCGAGACCGACTGCATGGCGGGCCTGATCGTGGACGACCACGTCACCTCGGGCACCGGCACCCTCGACGAGGTCATGGAGCGCGGATTCAGTCACGGCTGGGGCGCATTTGCGGCCAACCGGGAGCTCGTCCGCTGGATGCGCGACTACAACATCCGCGTCGACGACGACGGCCGTCCCGCGTCCGAGCGGCTCCGCTTCGCCGGCTTCGACGGCCCGCTGGAGATCACCCACGCCGCGAGCCCGCGTCAGGCCCTCACCGCGCTGCACGACCACCTGGTGGCTCAGGTGGACGCGGACCTGCTTCCCTGTACCGCGGAATCGCTCGACCGCCTGCTCGGCGCCGACGACCGGTGGACCGACCCCGCGGTGATGAGGGACCCGTCCCGGTCCGTGGGGCAATCGGCCGACGCGAGGGAGCTGCGGCTGATCGCCGACGATCTGGTGGCGCTGCTCGACGCGCAGACGCCGCACCTGATCACGGCGACCTCGCCGGACGACCGCTACCGGGCACAGCTCCACGGGCGCACCGCGACCGGTCTGCTGCGCTACCACCACTGGATGGCTGACACTTCGCCCGGCCGCATGAGCCGGCTGGTGGGCGTGCGGGACCAGATGATGGCCCACAACCTCCTCGCGGTCGCCGATCGGGGTCCGGCATTCGTCCACGCCCACAACTCCCATCTCCAGCGGGAGAAGAGCACGATGCGGATGGGCGGGACGCCGCTGGAGTGGTGGAGCGCCGGTGCGCTGGTGAGCGCCCGGCTCGGCGAGGAGTACGCGTTCGTGGCCACGGCCCTCGGCACGATCCGGCACCGGGGAGTGGACACCCCGCCGCCGGACACCGTCGAAGGTCTCCTGTACGCGCTCCCGGAGGACCGCTGCGTGATCGACGCCCCGCGGCTGGCAGCCGCCCTCGCCGAGACGCGGCCCGCACCCCGCGTCTCCCCCTGGTTCGGCTATGCCCCGCTCGACCCTGCGCACCTGGCGGGCAGCGACAGCATCGTGTTCGTCAGAGACCTTCCGCAGCGCTAGTGCCACCGGTCGCCGGTAAACCGGGTGCAACGGCGGATCGGCTCCCGGCACACTGCCCGGATGAGATCGAGCACCGCACGGGAACGGGCCCTTCGGCATGTGGCGGAGCTCTCGTCCGGTCCGCCACTGGATCCGGCGCTGCGGGTGACCCTCAACTTCCACCCGGACCGTGCGGCACAGGGCAAACCCGTCCTGGACGCGTTGTCGGAGTCCGGCGTCTACCTCTCACAGTTCGTCACCGGGACGAGCAACGGGGGCCTGACCGCCTTTCCCGGCGGTGACCGGTGGCGGTGGGAGAGCCGGATCTTCTGTGGCGCGTACGACGAGGCGGCCGCTCATGACCGGCCCGTCTACGGGGCGCTGAACTTCCGCCGCAAGCCGGTCGGTGCGGCGCCGCGGTTCGGCTCCGCCCACTTCCGCCTTGCGGCGCACACATCGGCGCGGACCACGTTCTGCTACCCGGACAGCTTTCTCGAACCTTCGGACTTCGGCGTAGCGGACCGCATGGGGCTCATCGAGCTCGCTCTCGCCGACCGCCAGGACGCTCTGGACGACTACATCGAGGCGCAGGTGCACGGGCCGGTCCGGCTGGACCGCGATGTGGAGGCACTGGTTCTCGACCCTTGCTACCGGGGGACGGACGTCGAGGAGGCCGCCCGGCGCCTTCCGTGCCCGGTGGAGTGGCATCCCGGCTTCCGTCTCACGGCCGGAGAGCTGCGCCGCCATCCGTCCTACCGTGGCCAGGAGTACGTCGACCTGGGCGCGCGTATCGCGGTGGGCGGCCTCCTCGATCCGCGCATCGTCGGAGACGCCGTACGCACCGGCCGTCACGACCCGCAGGCGGTCAAGAAGCTGTGGCACTGCCTCGCCCGCTTCGGGGCGCCGCCGCAGTCCGCCGGCGCATCCGCGCCTTCGTCGCACAGTGAGGAAGCCGTGCTCGACGGCCTGCACCGAGAGCCGGCCGGCCCCGGACACGACAAGGGCCCCGGTCCGAAGACCGGGGCCCTTGTCGATCAGGGTGAGTAACGGGACTCGAACCCGCGACATCCTGGACCACAACCAGGTGCTCTACCAGCTGAGCTATACCCACCACGACCGGTCTTTCTCCCGACCGGCCGAGAAAAAGTGTACAGGGTCCGAGCGGGTGCTCGCGCCAGGGTTTCGCGCCGGTGGGGAGCGCCCGTCGTTCCGGGCGGCGACGGCCCGTCGTTACTGCGCGGGCATCACGTATTTGGCCGCGATGGTCTTCGCCGTCTCCGTGTCCGGGCCGGGCTGCGGGACGAAGACCGCCTCGCGGTAGTAGCGGAGCTCGGCGATGGACTCGCGGATGTCGGCCAGAGCCCGGTGGTTGCCGCTCTTCTCCGGGCTGTTGAAGTACGCCCGCGGGTACCAGCGGCGGGCCAGCTCCTTGATCGAGGAGACGTCGACGATCCGGTAGTGGAGAAATGCCTCCAGCGTCGGCATGTCGCGCAGCAGGAAGCCGCGGTCGGTGCCGACCGAGTTGCCGCACAGCGGCGCCTTGCCGGGTTCCTTGACGTGCCGGCGGATGTAGGAGAGGACCTGCTCCTCCGCGTCCGCGAGGGTCTTTCCGTCCGCCAGGACGTCGAGGAGACCCGAGGCGGTGTGCATCTGGCGCACCACTTCCGGCATCGTCTCGAGCGCCGCGTCCGGCGGGCGGATCACGATGTCCACCCCTTCGCCGAGTACGTTCAGTTCCGAGTCGGTGACCAGTGCGGCCACCTCGATGAGTGCGTCGTCCGTCAGCGAGAGCCCGGTCATCTCGCAGTCGATCCACACCATGCGATCGTTCATGCGCCCTACCTTACGGTGGCGGCTGCGCTGCGTAACCGGCCTGGTGAAGCCGGCTGCCCCGAGGGGACCGCCGTCGGACCCGGTGCCCGGACGGCGTCCGGCCCGGTCGGGACGGCACCCTCGGGGGCGCCGTCCCGACCGGGCCGGTGTCGAACTGTCCGCGGAGGCCGCGCTACGGCACGCTCCGCTGGCCCGGCAGGGTAGGCCTGCCGTGACCCGCCGCATACGCCTCCGGAACCGGTTTGCCCAGCTCGGCTGCGGGCGCCATCGCGGAGGGCCCGCCGGGTCCCGCCTGAGGGCGTCTGGTGCCCGGCCCCGCCTGGGCGGGGACGACGGACTCCAGGATCGACGTCCGGTCAGGGTCGCTCTGCGGACGACGGGCCCGGTAGGCCGCCCGGTAGGCGGCCGGGGAGGACCCCAGCTGCCGCCGGAAGTGGCCGCGCAGCGCCACCGGGGACCGGAAGCCGCATCGGCCGGCGACCTCGTCGACCGAGTAGTCGGAGGTCTCGAGCAGCCGCTGGGCCTGAAGCACCCGCTGGGTGATCAGCCACTGCAGCGGGGCGGACCCCGTCAGCGAGCGGAACCGGCGGTCGAACGTACGCCTGCTCATGTAGGCGCGCGCGGCCAGCGTCTCCACGTCGAACTGCTCGTGGAGGTGCTCCAGCGCCCAGGACACGACCTCGGCCAGTGGGTCCGAGCCGATTTCTTCTGGTAAAGACCTGTCGAGATAGCGCTCCTGACCGCCGGTGCGACGGGGTGGGACGACGAGCCTGCGGGCGAGCGCTCCGGCCGCCTCCGTGCCATGGTCGGTGCGCACTATGTGGAGGCAGAGGTCGATTCCGGCCGCTGTTCCCGCGGACGTCAGCACATCACCGTCGTCGACGAACAGCTCACGCGGATCCACGTGCACGGACGGGTAGCGCTTCGCCAGGGTCGGCGCGTACATCCAGTGGGTGGTGGCGGGGCGCCCGTCGAGCAGGCCGGCCGCGGCCAGGACGAACGCCCCGGTGCACAGGCCGACGATGCGGGCGCCCTCCTCGTGTGCCCGGCGCAGCGCGTCGAGCGCCTCGGGCGGTGGCGGCGAGGTGATCGAGCGCCAGGCCGGCACCACGACCGTGCCCGCTCTGCTGATCGCCTCGAGGCCGTACGGCGTGGTCAGTTCCAGGCCGCCGGTGGTCCTCAGCGGTCCGTCCTCGCCGCCGCACACGAGCAGGCGGTAGCGGGGAACTCCGGCGTCCTGACGGTCAATTCCGAACACCGAGAGCGGGATGGAACTTTCGAATATAGGGCCGCCGCTGAACAGCAGCACGGCGACGACTTCCCGGCGCCGGCGCCCGGACAGCTTCCGTGCCGTCTCCGGCGCGGCGGAGTCCTGACTCATGACGCTAAACCCCCCTCGAAGTACGCGTCTCCCCGTTCGTTTCGGGCCTTTCGCTCCTGCACGTTTCCCCTCGGTTCTGCACGAGTCCCCCGGCCTTCGATACTCATGATCGAATCTACTGCGTCCCGTGGCGCCGGCGTGACAAGTTCGGGATGCCCCGCTATGTCGACATGGCAACTTGGCGCGATGCATTCGATCACGAAGCGTTCCACTCGGGGGGCCCACAGGGAAGTGCGCATCGCAGGCATGGCCCGTCCCCGTAGGGTGCCAGAGGGGCCTTCAGCCCTTTCTTCCCTGGTGACAAGGGGGTTGGCAGGCCATTTCGACAAGGATCGGCCTGCGTAGTGAAGTTGGCTGAAAACATACGGGTGCGGGCGTGTAAAACCGTCAGCCGCCCGGCGCGCCTCTTGCGCCGCGCCGCGCACCGCGCCGCGCCCCGGGGACGGTACCGGAGTGCCGGCCTCCGGCCGACCGCGCGTCCCCGGCGGCGCGACCCCGTGCGGCCGTCCGTTCCGAGTGGCGCAACAGCACCCGGCACGCCGCCGTCACCGCGGCGAGCCCGAGGGCCGCGGTGGCCGCGCCACCGACGGAGGTGCCGTACACGACGAGCACTACGGGGACCAGTAGGCAGCTGAAGGCACCCCAGCGGACGACATCACCGGCGGGGCTCGCGGAGCTCGCCGGGTCCTCCGCCCGGGAGGGGGCGGTCGGGGCCGGTACGGAGGGGGCGGTGGCGGGGCGGCGGGACGGGGGGCCGGGGGAGCGGTGGGGGCCGGGCGGGGGTGCTGGCACAGAGGCTCCTGGGGGCGGCGGGGTGACCCACTGGCCAACGAGGACCGTGGTGGTCCGGTCACCCGGTGGCGCGCAGACGGCTGTAGTGGCCAAGCGGCATTGCGATCCTGGGCGCGCTCGGGCATGCTCCCTGGAACGTCGCGCATGGGGACAGCGGGCCCTGGGCAGGAGAGGAGTGTCGCCGTACCCTTGGGGGTACGGGCGGGGAAGACGATTCCCGGACACAGCTCCACCGCCCCTCCAGCCGACGCGCTTTCCTCAATCGATCACTCCGAAGAGGACCTCCTTCGCCGAGACACCGATGGCCGGTCACGAAATCCCCGAACCCGCGGACCGCAAGCAGGTAGCCGATCCCTTGTCGGACCTGCGGGCGGCTGAAGAAGCACGCCATTCATGCGATCCCGCCTTCCGGCACGGAGTCGTCGTCGGTTTCGACGGATCGACGTCCAGTGAGCGAGCGCTCGCCTATGCCATCGGCATGGCAAGGCGGACCGGATCCGGTCTGATCATCGTCCATGTCGCCAACCGGCTGCCGACGACCGTCTGGGCCGGCTGTGAGCCGCCCGTCTTCGTCGACGTGCCCGATCACCGCACCGAGGTCCTGGGCCTCGAGCTGGCGTGCGCGGACTACCTCGCCGAGGTCCCGTGGATCCTGGTCGAGCGCGGCGGCGACATCTGTCATGAGCTGGAAGAGGTCGGCCGCGAGTATTCGGCCGACGCGATCGTGGTCGGCTCCACGCACGGCATCGTCGGCCGGCTCTTCGGATCGGTCGCGGGGCGGCTCGCCAAGCGCGCGCAGCGCCCGGTCGTTGTGATCCCCTGACGCGGACGTCCCTGCGGGCCCGGACTCGACCCTCCGAACCGGATCCACCGAGCTGGATCGCCTGCACCGGATCTTCGGTGCGCCTTCTCGTACGACCGGCTCCAGCACCCGCCTTCCCTGCCGCCCCCGTGGTCCCTTTCCCCCCTTCTTGTCCCGCCTGTCGGGTGAGACCCCGTCAACTGCCCTACGTGCCAGGCATGTACGGAAATCCACCCATGCGTAAAGGTGGATTGTGCGCTTGTGAAGGGTAGATATCCGGTCGCTGGGATTGCAGCACATGGCGCAGCACAACTGCACAGGACAGGAAGGGAGCCCGCCGTGGACAACGGAGTCTCTGCGGGAACTGGTTCTACTTCGACTCTCGGCAACCTCGCCCTCGGGCTGACGCTGCTGGCCTTCGGTGTGGGCAACACCGGAGTGATCGACAACGTCTCCGCCGCCGATGCCGCCGCCCTCGCGACATGGGTCGGCGGAGTGGCGCTCTTCGTCGTCGGCCTGCTCGAGTTCCGCGCGGGCAACGGCGGTTCGGGAACCGCCTTCGCCGGTCTCGGCGCCTTCTGGTTCACCTGGGGGACCGCCGTGGGAGGCGAGACCTCGGCCGAGGCGGCGGGCCTGTTCATGCTGCTGTGGGCGCTGCTCGCCCTGACGCTGACCGCCGCCGCCTCCGGCAGCGGCGTGCTCGGCCAAGGGGTGTACGGGCTGCTGACGCTCGCACTGCTGCTGGGTGCGATAGCCGCCTTCGCGGGCAACGAGGGCCTGGCCAAGGCCGGCGGCTGGGTCGGCGCGGTCGCGGGCCTGGTGGCCTGGTACGGCGCGACGGCGGCGCTCGCCAAGTGGCCGACGTTCACGGGGCGCGCTGCCGGCCGGCGGGTGACGGCCACCGGCTGAGGCCCGCGGGCCTCACGGCAGCTCGACGGGCGGCGCCCCGGGTGGCGCCCGCCCTGTGAAAAGGGAACGCCCCCTGTGTGCACGGTGGCACACACAGGGGGCGTTCCTCATGAACCGTCCCGCGGCCGTCGGCTACTCGACGGTGACGGACTTGGCGAGGTTGCGCGGCTTGTCGATGTCCCGGCCCAGCGCCAGTGCCGTGTGGTAGGCGAGGAGCTGGAGCGGGATGCCCATCAGGATCGGGTCCAGCTCGTCCTCGTTCTTCGGCACCACGATGGTGTGGTCGGCCTTCTCCTGCTCGCGGTGGGCGACGGCGAGGATGCGGCCGCTGCGCGCCTTGATCTCCTCGAGCGCGGCCCGGTTCTTCTCCAGCAGCTCGTCGTCCGGCACGATCGCCACGGTGGGCAGCGCGGGCTCGATGAGCGCGAGGGGGCCGTGCTTGAGCTCGGAGGCCGGGTAGGCCTCGGCGTGGATGTAGGAGATCTCCTTGAGCTTCAGGGAGGCCTCGAGCGCCACCGGGTAGCCGCGCACCCGGCCGATGAACATCATCGACTTGGCGTCCGCGTACTCCGCGGCCAGCTTCTTGATCTCGTCCTCGGACTCGAGGATCTCGCTGATCTGCGCGGGCAGCTTGCGCAGGCCCTCGATGATCCGCTTGCCCTCGGCGACGGACAGGTCGCGGATGCGGCCCAGGTGCAGGGCGAGCAGGGCGAAGGCGACGACCGTGTTGGTGAAGCACTTCGTGGAGACGACGCACACCTCGGGGCCGGCGTGGACGTAGGTGCCGCCGTCGGCCTCGCGGGCGATGGCGGAACCGACGACGTTGACCACGCCGAGGACGCGGGCGCCCTTGCGCTTGAGCTCCTGGACGGCCGCGAGGACGTCGTAGGTCTCGCCGGACTGGGAGACGGCGATGTACAGGGTGTCAGGGTCCACGACCGGGTTGCGGTAGCGGAATTCGGAAGCCGGCTCGGCGTCGGCGGGGATACGGGCGAGGGACTCGATGAGTCCGGCGCCGATGAGTCCCGCGTGGTAGGAGGTGCCGCAGCCGAGGATCTTCACGCGGCGGATACCGCGGGCCTCGCGGGCGTCCAGGTTCAGGCCGCCCAGGTGCACGGTGTTGAACCGGTCGTCGATCCGGCCGCGCAGCACACGGTCGACCGCGTCGGGCTGCTCGGAGATCTCCTTGTGCATGTACGTGTCGTGGCCGCCCATGTCGTAGGAGGCGGCCTCCCACTCGACGGTCTCCGGGGTGGCGGTGGTGGACGCCCCCGTGGTCGTGTAGGTCCGGAAGTCGTCGGCCTTCAGGGTGGCCATCTCGCCGTCGTCGAGGGTGACGATCTGGCGGGTGTGGGCGACCAGGGCGGCGACGTCGGAGGCGACGAACATCTCCTTCTCGCCGATGCCGAGGACGACGGGGGAGCCGTTGCGGGCCACCACGATGCGGTCGGCGAAGTCGGCGTGCATCACGGCGATGCCGTACGTGCCCTCGATCACCTTGAGGGCCTCGCGGACCTTCTCCTCCAGGGTGGTGGCCTGGGAGCGGGCGATCAGGTGGGTGATGACCTCGGTGTCGGTCTCGGAGGCGAAGACCACACCGTCCGCCTCGAGCTTGACGCGCAGCTCGGCGGCGTTGTCCACGATGCCGTTGTGGACGACGGCGACCTTGTTCTCCGGGTCCAGGTGGGGGTGCGAGTTGATGTCGCTGGGGGCGCCGTGGGTGGCCCACCGGGTGTGGGCGATGCCGGTGGTGCCGGCGAAGCGCTTGGGGACGCGGGCCTCGAGGTCACGGACCCGGCCCTTGGCCTTGACCATCTTCAGCCCGGGGGACTTGGGGCTGCTGATGACCACGCCCGCGGAGTCGTAGCCGCGGTACTCCAGCCGCTGCAGACCCTCCAGCAGCAGCGGAGCAACGTCACGCTTGCCGATGTATCCGACAATTCCACACATATATTTTCTGCCCCTCCATAGATCAGAAGTGTGCCCGGCCCCGGTGGGCTGCTCAGCCGTAGACCATGCGGCGCAGCTGGCGGAGCGAGAGCTCCGGCGGCGCCACGGCGCGGTGCGGCAGTTCGGCCGCGATCCGCTCGAAGATCTCGGTGTTCACCGCGCCGCCGGACTTGAGTTCGCGATGGCGGCGGCGGACGAACTCCTCGGTCGTCTCGTCGAAGTACGCCAGTACATCGAGCACCACCCGGGCGGCTTCACCGCGCTGGAGCGCGGTGCTGCGCACCAGGTGGTCGATGAGATCGTCGTGCGACAGGCGCACAGACGGGCGAGGTTCGAGCACCCGTAGATATTGGAGGGCGGGTGCTGCTCTTCGCAAGAATCCTGCCCGAATCCGGGCAGGAGATAGCTCACACCCGCCCCGGAGGGGTCCGCTCCGCCGTGCCGCATCCGTCCTCGCCCGGTGAATCGGCGTCCGGCGCCGACGCTACCGGCGCGATCGGGGCGGGCGGTCCGTCCGTATGATCTCCGGCGACGGGGGATTTCTTCGCCGGTGGAACGAGTAAGTGGTCTACACCTTGACCGCCGTTGAGGTGCACGGTACGCATGGGTGATCGAGTGGTTGCTCTGCGCACAGACGAGAACCCCGTCGAAGGGACCCCAGCCTGTGAGTCAGCCCAGACCGATTCCCCGCCTCCTCGGTTCGCTGTTGCTTGTGACAGCGGCCGCCCTCTCCGGAAGCGTCGCCTCGGGCCCGGCCGCGGCCTCCGGCGGCGAAAGCGCCGCCACCGTCCGGCCGCTCGGCCAGATCGTCCCCGCACCCGCCTCCGCCGAGCCGGGCGGCGCCCCCTACACCCTTACCGCCCGCACCAGGATCCGCACCGACGCCTCACCCGAGGCGCGCGCCGTCGCGGAGCGCCTCGCCGAGGTGCTGCGCCCCTCGACCGGATACGCCCTGCCGATCACCACCCGGCCCGCGGTCAGGTCGATCAACCTGCGGCTCAGCGCCGGGGCGAGCACCCTGGGCGACGAGGGCTACCGCCTGAAGTCCTCCCCCGGCGGGGTCACCATCACCGCGCACCGGCCCGCCGGCCTCTTCCACGGTGTGCAGACGCTGCGACAGCTGCTGCCCGCCGCGATCGAGGCGGATTCTCCCCGCGGTGGCCCGTGGCAGGTCGCCGGCGGCACGATCACCGACGTCCCGCGCTATGCGCACCGGGGTGCGATGCTCGACGTCTCGCGGCACTTCCTCACCGTCGAGCAGGTCAAGCGCTACATCGACCACCTCGCCCTCTACAAGATCAACACGCTGCATCTCCACCTCTCCGACGACCAGGGCTGGCGCATCGCCATCGACTCGTGGCCGCGGCTGGCCACGTACGGCGGCTCCACCCAGGTCGGCGGCGGCCCCGGAGGTCACTACACCAAGGCCCAGTACAAGGAGATCCTCCGGTACGCCTCCTCCCGCTATCTGGAGGTCGTGCCGGAGATCGACATGCCGGGGCACACCAACGCCGCCCTGGCCTCGTACGCCGAGCTCAACTGCAACGGCGTGGCCCCGCCGCTCTACACGGGGACGGCCGTCGGCTTCAGTTCGCTGTGTGTGCGCAAGGAGCTGACGTACGACTTCGTCGACGATGTGATCCGGGAGGTGGCCGCGCTCACGCCGGGCAGGTACATCCACATCGGCGGTGACGAGGCGCACCGCACCAGCCACGACGACTATGTGGCGTTCATGAACAGGGTGCAGCCGATCGTCGCCAAGTACGGCAAGACCGTCATCGGCTGGCACCAGTTGACCGGCGCTACCCCGCAGAAGGGCGCGCTGGCCCAGTACTGGGGCCTCGACGGCACCAGCCAGGCGGAGAAGGCACAGGTCGCGGAGGCCGCGAAGAACGGCACCGGGCTGATCCTCTCGCCGGCCGACCGGGTCTACCTCGACATGAAGTACAACAAGGAGACCAAGCTGGGCCTCGCCTGGGCCGGGTATGTCGAAGTGCAACGGTCCTACGACTGGGATCCGGCGAACTACCTGCCGGGCGCACCCGCGAGTGCCGTCAAGGGGGTGGAGGCGCCGCTGTGGACGGAGACCATCTCCACCGACGCGCACATCGACCAGATGGCGTTCCCGCGTCTGCCGGGTGTCGCGGAGCTGGGCTGGTCACCGGCGTCCACGCACGACTGGGACACCTACAAGGTGCGGCTCGCGGCGCAGGGGCCGCGGCTGTCGGCGCTCGGCATCGACTTCTACCGCTCGCCGCAGGTGCCCTGGCCCGCGCAGTGAGCGTCGGGTGAGGAGCCGGCGCCCGGCGGGAGGGACCGTATCCCGCCGGGCGCCGGCCGTTCTCGGGCGCCGTCTCTGGGCATTTTTAGGAGGCGAAGCGTGCGATCGGGTTCGTGAGTGTGCCGACGAACTGGAGCGCGGCCGACGGGTCGGCCAGGTCCACCATCTGCCGGTTGTTGCGCAGCTGGAGCCGGTTCAGGCAGGACAGCGCGAACTCGTCCGCGAACATGTCGTACTGCGCGAACTTGTCCGCCAGCTCCGGCACCGACCGCTGGTACGCGCGGACGCACTCGGCGACCGTGCGCCAGAAGTCGTCCTCTGGGAGCACCTCCTCCTCGGCGAGCGTCGCGCCGAGGAAGCGGAAGAAGCAGTCGAAGACGTCGGTGAAGATCGAGAGGATCCTCGTCTCCTCCGGCACCTCCACCCGGATCCGGTCGACGGACGGGGGCAGCACCGCGTCCGGGTCCATCACCGCGATCTCCTCCGCGATGTCCTTGAAGATGGCCCGCCGGACGGTGCCGTTCTCGCCGAGCACCAGGATGACGTTCTCGCCGTGCGGCATGAAGACCAGGTCGTACGCGTAGAAACTGTGCAGCACCGGCAGGAGATAGGCGTCCAGATAGTCGCGCAGCCACTCGGTGGGGGCAAGGCCCGACTCGGCGATCAGGGCGCCCGCGAACGACGCGCCCTCATGGTCGATGTGCAGCAGGGACGCCATGGTCGCGAGCCGCTCGCCGTTCTCCAAGGACGACACCGGGCTCTCGCGCCAGAGGGCGGCGAGCATCTTGCGGTACGGGGAGTACCGGTCCGTCGCGGCCTCGTACTCGCGGTGGCGGTAGCCCACGGCCGCACGCTCGCGGATGATCGAGAAGCGGGCGGCCTGCAGCACGTCGTCGCCGTCGATCAGCCCGGCCAGCCAGTCGTTGATGGCCGGCGTCGCCTCCATGTACGCGGCGGAAAGACCGCGCATGAAGCCCATGTTGAGGACGGACAGGGCTGTCTTCACATAGTGCTTGGCCGGGGCGTCGGTGTTGAAGAACGTCCGGATGGACTGCTGCGCCAGATAGCGGTCGTCGCCCTCGCCCAGGTACACCAGCCGCTGCTGGGCGATCTCGGCGGCGAAGGTCACGGACAGTTTGTTCCACCACTGCCAGGGGTGGGCCGGGATCAGCAGGTGGTCGGCGAGATCGAGGCCCTGGTCCGCGAGGGTCTTGGCGAAGCGGTCCACGGCGTCGTCGCCGAGCTCGGCCCGGATGAAGGTCTCGTAGTCGATGCCGGCGCCGGCGGTGAACGCGGCGCGGTCGCGGCGGGCCGCCAGCCACACCAGCCGGAGGGGGTTCGCGGCCTCCGGGGCGTAGGCGTGGTACTCGTCGATGCCGAAGCCGAGCCGGCCGTTGTTGGCCACGAAGCAGGGGTGCCCCTCCGTCATGCCGGTCTCGACAGCCTGGAAGTCCGCCTTGGCCAGCTCGGCGGACGCGACCCGCGGCTTCGCCGACTTGTACGCCGTGCCGGAGAGGGTGGAGGAGATCTCCTCCAGATACACGGGAAGGATCTCGTCGCTCAGGCCGAGGGAGCCCCGCATCTCGATGACGAACTCCAGCGCGTCCAGCGGCAGCCGCGCACCGTCGCGGTGACGGCTGATGGAGTCGGCGGCCACCTGCAAGTGGTCGAGGGCGAACCGGCGGGCGGTGAAGCGGTACTCGGTCGCACCGTCGTCCGCGACAAGGCGGTAGGCGCCGTCGCCGAGGTGCTCGGGCGTGAGCAGTCGCTCGTGGGTGAACTCGGCGAGGGCCTTGCGGACGAGGAGCCGGTTGGCGTGCGCCCAGCGGTCGGGCGTGAGGTGGGACACGGGGTTCATCGGGTCACCGCCGTGGCCGCCTCGAACTGCTCGCGGGTGCAGAAGCTCAGCAGAGCCTCTTTCTCGGGCTTCACTATCTTCTCGGCGGCGACAAAGCCGACGGCCTCGTTGAGCCGGTGCACGGCCGAGTTGCCGACGTCCGGCTCGACCACGACCCGCTTCGTCGCCGGATCGCCGAACAGCTCCCGCATCACGGCGGTGATCACGGCGAGGGTGAAGCCGTGCACGGGCCGGTCGGTCGGCGCGACGAGGAAGTGCATGCCGACGTCGCCGGGCTCCGGATCGTACAGCCCGACGAGCTCCACGTACCGCGGGTCGTAGCTCTCCATCAGGAATGCGGGCTCGCCGTCGTTGAGGCCCATGAACGCGTGGTGGTGCTCGTGCGCCGCTATGCGCATGTACTCGCGCTCGACGTCCTGGAGTTTCGCGTCCTGCATCATCCAGAACGCGGCCTTCGGATGGGTGACCCAGCTGTGCAGCAGCTCGGCGTCCGCCAAGGGGTCGAGGGGCCGGAAGGTGAGGGGACCGACGGCGGTGGTGGTGCTCATACAGCGAACTCCTGGAACGCGATGGACTTCTCTACGGCGTAGTACTCGCTGCCCAGCAGCTCGCCGATGATGTAGGCGTTTCGGTAGGGGCCCATGCCCAGGTCGGGCGAGGTGATCGAGTGGGTGTGCACGCCCGCGTTCTGCAGGAAGATCTCCCGGCCGGCCGTGTCGATGGAGTAGTTGCGGGCGACGTCGAAGCGGCCGTGACCGTCGAGCCGGATCCGGTCGGCGACGGGCTCCAGGAAGGCGGGGGTGATGTACCGGTAGCCGGTGGCCAGGATCAGGCCCTCGGTCTGCAGCTCGTAGTCCTTGCCCTGCTCCTCCTGGCGCAGCCCCAGGGTGTAGGTCCCGTCCTCGTACGAGGCGGTCCGCAGCGCCGAGTTGGTCAGCAGCCGGGTGGGGACCGGGCCCTTCAGGTTCTTCTGGTAGAGCAGGTCGAAGATCGCGTCGATCAGTTCCGAGTCGATGCCCTTGAACAGGCTCTTCTGCTGGGACTCGAGTCTGTAGCGGGTCTCCTCCGGCAGCGCGTGGAAGTAGTCGATGTACTCCGGGGAGGTCATTTCCAGCGTCAGCTTGGTGTACTCCAGCGGGAAGAAGCGCGGGGAGCGCGTCACCCAGTTGAGCCGGTAGCCGTGCGCGTCGATCTCGGACAGCAGGTCGTAGTAGATCTCCGCCGCGCTCTGACCGCTGCCGACGAGGGTGATCGACTCCTTCTTCCGCAGCGCCTCCTTGTGGTCCAGGTAGCGCGAGTTGTGCAGCAGGTCCCCGCCGAGTCCCTGGCAGGCCTCGGGGATGTACGGCGGGGTGCCCGTGCCCAGGACGAGACGGCGGGCCGTGAAAGCGTCGTCGGCGGTGCGCACCACGTACACCTCGCCCTCTTCGTCGTACGACACAGAGGTGACGGTCGTGTTGAAGCGGATGCTGCTCAGCCGGGAGGCGGCCCACCGGCAGTAGTCGTTGTACTCGGTCCGCAGCGGGTAGAAGTTCTCCCGGATGTAGAAGGAGTACAGCCTGCCCTGGTCCTTGAGGTAGTTCAGGAAGGAGTAGGGCGAGGTCGGGTCGGCGAGGGTGACCAGGTCCGACATGAACGGCGTCTGGAGATGGGCGCCTTCCAGGAACATCCCGGAGTGCCATTCGAAGTCGGGCTTGGACTCCAGGAACAGGCCGTTCAGCTCGTCGATCGGCTCGGTCAGGCAGGCGAGACCGAGGTTGAACGGACCCAGTCCGATACCGATGAAATCAAGAGGCGTGGACAAGGTTCTCTCCAAGGAACTGCTCGGCGTGGCCGGCGATCAGGTCGAGGACGGCGGCGATGTCTTCGGTCGTCGTCTCGGGATTGAGCAGGGTGAACTTCAGGTACTGGCGCCCGTCGACCTTGGTTCCGGCGACCACGGCCTCGCCCGACGCGAACAGCGCCTTGCGGGCGTGGAGGTTGGCCCGGTCGATCAGGACAGGGTCGGTGACGGACCGTGGGATGTAGCGGTAGACCAGGGTGGACAGCTGCGGCTGCACGACCACGTCGTAGCGCGGGTCGGCGGCGAGCAGCTCCCAGCCGGCGGCGGCGAGGTCGCACACCTCGTCGAAGAGCTGCCCCACACCGTCGGCGCCCATCACCCGCAGTGTCATCCACAGCTTGAGTGCGTCGAAGCGGCGGGTGGTCTGCAGGGACTTGTCGACCTGGTTCGGTATCCGCTCTTCCACGGTGCGCCGCGGGTTGAGGTAGTCGGCGTGGTACGTGGCGTGGCGCAGTGTGGCCGCGTCCCGCACCAGCACCGCCGACGAACTCACCGGCTGGAAGAAGGACTTGTGGTAGTCGACGGTGACTGAGTCGGCGCGCTCGATGCCCTCGAGCAGGTGGCGGCGGGCGGGCGAGACCAGCAGTCCGCAGCCGTACGCGGCGTCGACGTGCATCCAGGTCTCGTACAGCCCCGCGAGCTCGGCGATCTCCGGCAGCGGGTCGATGGAACCGAAGTCCGTGGTGCCCGCTGTCGCGACGACGGCCATCGGGACCAGGCCCTCGGCGCGGCAGAGCTCGAGCTCAGCGGCGAGCGTCACGGTCTGCATCCGCTTCTCGCGGTCGACCGGTATCGAGACGACGGCCTCGGGGCCGAGCCCGAGGAGCGTGGCCGACTTCTGGACGCTGAAGTGGCTGCATTCGGAGCTGAAGATACGCAGTTTCGCCAGGTCAGTGGTCTTGGCCTCCTGGCGGGCCAGCAGCAGGGCCTGGAGGTTGGACTGGGTGCCGCCGCTGGTGAACACGCCGTCGGCGGCGGGGCCGAGACCGATCCGCTGCGCGGTCCAGTCGATCAGGCGGCGCTCGATGAGGGTGCCGCCGGCGCTCTGATCCCAGGTGTCCAGGGAGGAGTTGACGGCGGAGAGGACCGCTTCGCCGAGCACGGCCGGGATGACGACCGGGCAGTTGAGGTGGGCGAGGTAGCGGGGGGAGTGGAAGTAGACGGCGTCCCGGAGGTACACGTCCTCCAGCTCGTCCAGGGCGGCGGAGGAGTCTCCGAGCGGCCGGTCGAGGTCGATCGCGGAGACGACCGGGGCGAGCTGGTCCGGGGTGACCCCGGTGAACGGCCGTCGGGTCGTGGCGAGTCGGTTCGCCACCCGCTCGACTCCTTCGGTCACGGAGCGCCGGTAACGCTCCGCCGTCATGTCATTGAGCAGGTGCGAGCGCATGCAATGTCCTCCCGTGGCGGGGACCTGGTCGCGCCTCAGGGGACAGGAAGAAGGGGGCGAGGGCGACGCCTTAAGTAAGGTAAGCCTAACCTAACTCAAGCCTCGAAAGTCCCTCGCCCCCCTCGGGGCACAACCGATATGTCGTTGATCAAACAATGACCGTGCTCAGACGGTCAGTTGAGGCCGCGGCGGGTCACTCGTCCTCTTCGGCCGGCTCCTCGCGGAGCCCGTCCTCGCTCACGCCGCGCTTCCAGTAGCCGACGAAGGTGACCTTCCGGCGGTCGAACTCCCGGTCGTTCACCAGATGGCGCCGCAGCGCCTTGATGCTGCCGGACTCGCCCGCGATCCACGCGTAGCCGACGCCCTCGGGCAACTCGGCGGCGGCGACGGCCTCCACGGCCGACGGCGCGCCCTCGTCCCGGACGAGCCAGGTGATGTCGGCGTCCGCGTCGGTCTTGAGCGGCAGCCGGTCGCCGGCGTGCGGCACCTCCAGCCAGACCTTGGCCTTCCGGCCGGCGGGCAGCCACTCCAGGATCGCCGAGGCGGCGGGCAGCGCCGTCTCGTCCGCCCAGATCAGCACCCAATCGGTGTCCTCGGGCGGCCGGCAGCGCACGCCGGTGTTGTCGGCGACCGCGGGGCCGAGCACCATCACCCGGTGACCGGGCTCGGCGGCCAGCGCCCAGCGGCAGGCCGGGCCTCCGTCCTCGTGCACGGCGAAGTCGATGTCCACCTCGCCGTCCTCGACGCGCTGCTCCCGCACCGTGTACGAGCGCATCACGGCCCGTACGTCGTCGGGCAGCGCACGCCACGCGGCGAAGATGGCGCCGCCGTCACCCGCGTCGACGGGGACGACGGGGGCCGGCTGGCCCGGGTGCGGAAGGAACAGCGACAGGGACTGGTCGCGGCCGCCGGCCACGAAGTCCCGCAGGCCGTCCTCGCTCTGCCCGGTGAAGGTGACGCGGACGAGCGACGGGCCGAGCCGCCTTGTCCGCGCAACCTGCAGGTCGAAGAAACGGAACGGGGCGATCTCGGCCTCGGTCGTCATGGTCAGGAGACCTTCTTCGCGTTTTCGATGGCCTTCGCGAGGTCCTCGAGGATCGGCGCGCACTTGTCGTACGAGTAGATCGGCTCGGTGACACGCGGGACGACCTGACCGGCCTTCACCGCGGGGAGGCCCGCCCAGGTGGGCTTGGCCTTCAGGGTGTCGGGCTGGAGGGTGCCGGTGCGGTTGTCCAGCATGATGATGTCGGCCCCGTACTTGCCGGCGTTCTCCCAGCTGAGCTCCTCGAAGAAGCCCTGGGCGTTCGGCTTGGGCTCGACGAACTTCACGCCGAGCTCCTGGAAGTAGAGCGTGTCCGCCGACATCTTGGGGACGGAGACGTAGAAGAGGTCCTGGCTGCCGGAGCCGATGAGGACCTTCAGGTTCGGATTGGCCTTTGCCGCCTGGCGCAGCCGCTCCGCGGCCTTCTCGAAGCGGGCCTTGGCGTCGGTGACCTTCTTGGCCTTCATGTCGGCGCCCAGGGACTCCGCGAGGTCCGCACGACGCTGGAGGGCGCCCGGCATGTTGATCTGGGCGGCCCACAGGGCGACGCTCGGGGCCAGCTTGAGGATCTTGTCCTTGGACTGGTCCGGCACGTACCAGAGGGCGTCCTTCTCCCACATGTCCGTCACCAGCAGCTCCGGCGCGAGCGCCGCGTACTTCTCGACGTTGAACTCGCCCCAGACGTTGCCCAGGATCTCGACCTTGCTGATGTCCATGTCGCCGGCCTGGACGTCGGCCTTGCCGTCGGCGGTCTTGGTCGGACCGAACACGCCGGTGACCTCGACCCCGTAGTCGTGCAGGGCGGCGGCGGTGCCGGTGAAGGCGACGATGTTCTTCGGCGCGGCCTTCGACTCGGACTTCTGGCCGCGGTCGTCGGTGAAGGACCAAGGGCCGGACTTCGCGGCGGGCTTGTCGGAGTCGCCCTTTTTGCCCTTCGTCTCCTGGCCGCACGCGGCGAGCGCCACGCCGAGCCCGAGGGCGCCGCCGGCGGAGAGCAGGCCGCGTCGAGTGAGATGGGAAGCTCGGGCGTTGGGCATGGTGGTGTCCGCTTTCGTACGTGCCGAATAGGCCACTGGCAGGTTTTGAAGGTAGGTTAGCCTAACCTCAGAAGTTGTCCAGGGCCGGTCAGGCGCCCGGCGCGCGAGCGGTGCGTGACCTTGGACACGGCGCGACGCGCGGCCCCGTCAGGGTGCCGCGCGCCGCGATGAGCCCCAGGTCAGCCGGTGAGGCCCAACTCCCTTGCGATCAGCATCCGCTGGACCTCGCTCGTGCCCTCGCCGATCTCCAGGATCTTCGAGTCGCGCCACATGCGGGCCACCGGATACTCGTTCATGAAGCCGTAGCCGCCGTGGATCTGGGTCGCCTCACGGGCGTTGTCCACCGCCACCGTCGACGAGTACAGCTTGGCGACGGCTGCCTCCTTCTTGAACGGCTCGCCGTGCACCAGCCGCGACGCCGCGTCCCGCCAGCCGACGCGTGCCATATGGGCCTTCATCTCCATGTCCGCGATCTTGAACTGGATGGCCTGGTTCGACCCGATCGGCCTGCCGAACGCGTGCCGCTCCCGTGCGTACTTCACGGACTCGTCCACACAGCCCTGCGCGAGACCGGTCGCCAGCGCCGAGATGGCGATACGGCCCTCGTCGAGGATGCGCAGGAACTGCGCGTACCCGCGCCCTTCTTCGCCGAGCAGGTTGGCGGCCGGGACACGGACGTCGGCGAAGGAAAGCTCGCGGGTGTCGGAGGCGTTCCATCCGACCTTGGAGTAGGGGGCGGCCACCGTGAATCCGGGCGTCCCGGAGGGGACGATGATCGCGGAGATCTCGGGACGCCCGTCCTCCTTGCGGCCCGTCACCGCGGTCACGGTGACCAGACCGGTGATGTCGGTGCCCGAGTTGGTGATGAAGCACTTGGAGCCGTTGATGACCCACTCGTCGCCGTCCCGTACGGCGGTGGTCCTGGTGCCGCCGGCGTCGGACCCGCCGTCAGGCTCCGTCAGGCCGAACGCGCCCAGCAGCTCACCGGAGCACAGCCGCGGCAGCCACTGCCGCTTCTGCTCCTCGGTGCCGAACAGGTGGATCGGCATCGCGCCCAGCGAGACGCCCGCCTCCAGCGTGATGGCCACGGAGGAGTCGACGCGGGCCAGCTCCTCCAGGGCGATCCCGAGAGCCAGGTAGTCGCCGCCCATGCCCCCGTACTCCTCGGGGAAGGGCAGCCCGAACAGGCCCATACGACCCATCTCACGGACGATCTCGTACGGGAACTCGTGCCGCTCGTAGAAGTCGCCGATCTTCGGGGCTATCACGTCGTGGGCGAACTGCTCGACCGTACGGCGTAGTTCCTCGTGCTCGGCGGACAGCCGGTGATCCAGGGACATCAGGGGTCACTCCTTGTGGGAGAGGGCGCGGACGGTACGGGAGGGGCTGGGGCGGCCCAGCTGTTCGGCCATCCACACGCTCGTGGCGGTGAGCCGGCCGAGATCGACCCCGGTTTCGATGCCGAGGCCGTGAAGCATCCACACGAGGTCCTCGGTGGCGAGGTTTCCGGTCGCGCTCTTCGCGTACGGGCAGCCGCCGAGGCCGCCCGCGGACGAGTCGACGACGCTGACGCCGTGCTGGAGCGCGGCGAAGGTGTTGGCGAGAGCCTGGCCGTACGTGTCGTGGAAGTGCACGGCGAGCCGGTCGGCCGGGACCCCGGCGCCGGCCAGCTCGGTGAGCAGGGCGGCGACATGGCCGGGTGTGGCGACACCGATCGTGTCGCCGAGGCTCAGCTCGTCGCAGCCCATGTCGGCCAGCCTGCGGCAGACGCGGACGACCTGAGCGAGGGGCACGGGGCCCTCCCACGGGTCGCCGAAGCACATGCTCAGATAGCCGCGCACCCGCAGTCCGTGCTCCACGGCCCTGGTCACGACCGGCGCGAACATGGCGAGCGCCTCGTCGACCGTGCGGTTGAGATTGGCCTTGGCGAACGACTCCGTGGCGCTGGCGAACACGGCCACCTCGCGGGCGCCGAGGCCGAGCGCCCGGTCCAGGCCGCGGTCGTTGGGGACCAGGACCGGCAGCCGCACGCCGGCGAGGGAGCTCACCAGCGGGAACAGCTTCTCTGCGTCGGCCAGTTGGGGCACCCACTTGGGGTGGACGAAGCTCGTCGCCTCGACGGTGGTCAGCCCCGATCCGGCGAGGCGGCGGATGAACTCCGCCTTGACCTCCGTCGGCACCACCGACTTCTCGTTCTGCAGGCCGTCGCGGGGACCGACCTCATGGATGCG
Organism: Streptomyces sp. WAC00040; assembly: GCF_056835925.1. Classification (NCBI taxonomy): domain Bacteria; kingdom Bacillati; phylum Actinomycetota; class Actinomycetes; order Kitasatosporales; family Streptomycetaceae; genus Streptomyces; species Streptomyces sp. WAC00040. Next base: position 608,763 of record NZ_JAKQZE010000001.1, on the reverse strand, counting down.
CACACGGTCGGGAAGTCCCTGGCCGCGGACGGTCATCGGCAGTCCTTCGGTGCCGGTCATGCGGTGGCCTCCCCGTCGGTCGTCACGGTCTCCCCGGTCTCTTCGGGGGTGACCACGGCGAGCACCTGGTCCATGGCGACGGTCGAGCCCGCGATGACGTCGAGCTCCGTGACGGTCCCCGCGTGCGGGGCCGAGATCACGTGCTCCATCTTCATCGCCTCCACCACGAGCAGGCTCTGCCCCGCGGCCACCACGTCACCCACGGCGACCTTGACCACGGTGACCGTGCCCGGCATCGGCGCCGCGAGGGTGTCCACCCCGGAACGGCCGGCGCCGCTCAGGGATGCCTCGACGGGGTCGTGGTCCATCACATGCCAGGAGTCGCCGTCCCGGCCGAGCCAGTCGCCCGCCCGGTGGAAGGTGTGCGTGACGCCGTGCATCTCCACGGAGACCGTGTGCGCCTCCACCCGGGGCGTCGCCTGCCGGCGGACGGCGTGGTCGACCGGATCCGAGCCCGGCACGCGCAACGGGAAGGCCAGCAGGGCCTGTTCGCCGCCCATCCGCCAGCCGGTCGGCACGGAGAACGGGTCGGTCCAGCCGGCGCCGTCCTGGCGAGGCGCCAGCGCGGCGGCGCGGACCGCCGCCGCGGCCTCGTACACCTCGTCCGGCACGCCGGCCGGGACCAGGCCCTCCGCCTCGCGCTCCACCAGGCCGGTGTCCATCTCGCCGGAGACGACAGCCGGGTGGGCCAGCAGCCGGCGCAGGAAGCCGGCGTTCGTCGGGACGCCGAGCGTCACCGTGTCGGCCAGGGCCGCGCGCAACTTGCGCAGTGCGGCGGGGCGGTCGGGGCCGTATGCGATGACCTTCGAGAGCATCGGGTCGTACAGGCTGCCGACCTCCGAGCCCTCACTGAGGCCGGAGTCGGTGCGCACTCCGTCGCCCTGCGGCTCCTGGAGCCTCAGGACCGTGCCGCCGGAGGGAAGGAATCCGCGGGAAGGGTCCTCGGCGCAGATCCGGGCCTCGATCGCGTGACCCGTGAGGGTGATGTCGTCCTGCGTGAACGTCAGCGGCTCGCCGGCCGCGACCCGCAGCTGCCACTCCACCAGGTCCAGTCCCGTGATCAGCTCGGTGACCGGGTGCTCGACCTGGAGGCGGGTGTTCATCTCCATGAAGTAGTACTGGGAGGGGTCCGTGCCCGGCACGATGAACTCCACCGTGCCCGCGCCGCGGTAGCCGCAGGAGCGGGCGGCCTGCACGGCGGCCTCGCCCATCGCGGCGCGCGTCGCCTCGTCCAGCAGAACGGACGGCGCCTCCTCGATGATCTTCTGGTGGCGGCGCTGGAGCGAGCACTCGCGCTCGCCGAGGTGGACCACATTGCCGTGGCCGTCGGCCAGCACCTGGATCTCGATGTGCCGAGGGCGGTCGATCCAGCGCTCGACGAGCAGCGTGTCGTCGCCGAAGGAGGCGCGTGCCTCACGCCGGGCCGCCGCGATCTCGTCCATCAGGGCGGACTCCACGCGGGTGAGGCGCATGCCCTTGCCGCCGCCGCCCGCCGAGGGCTTGAGCAGCACCGGCATGCCGATCTCGCGTGCGGCGGCGGCCAGTTCCTCGTCGCTCAGTCCGCTGCCGGACGATCCGGGCACGACCGGGACCCCGGCCGCCCGCACCGTCTCCTTGGCGCGGATCTTGTCGCCCATGAGGGAGATCGCGGACGGCGGCGGTCCGATGAAGACCAGCTCGGCCTCCGCGCAGGCCTGGGCGAAGCCCGCGTTCTCCGCGAGGAAGCCGTAGCCCGGGTGCACGGCCTGCGCGCCGGTACGGGTCGCGGCGTCGAGCAGCCTCTCGATGGAGAGATAGCTCTCGGCGGCCGGCGCCGGGCCGATGCGGACGGCCGTGTCGGCCTCTCGCACATGGCGTGCCCCGGCGTCGGCGTCGCTGAAGACGGCCACGGAGCGTACGCCGAGGGACCGCAGGGTGCGGATGACCCGTACGGCGATCTCGCCCCTGTTGGCCACCAGAACGGTGTCGAACATCGTCATCGTGGAAGGTCCCTCACATCCGGAAGACGCCGAAGCCGGCGTCTCCCAACGGGGCGTTGGCACAGGCGGTCAGAGCGAGCCCCAGCACCTGCCGGGTCTCCAACGGGTCGATCACGCCGTCGTCCCACAGGCGGGCCGTCGCGTAGTAGGCGTTGCCCTGCTGTTCGTACTGGGCGCGGATCGGGTCCTTGAAGATCTCTTCCTCCTCGGCGGACCACTGCTCGCCGCGGCCCTCGAGCTGGTCGCGCTTGACGGTGGCCAGCACGGACGCGGCCTGTTCGCCGCCCATCACCGAGATCTTGGCGTTGGGCCACATCCACAGGAAACGAGGGCTGTACGCCCGGCCGCACATCGAGTAGTTGCCCGCGCCGTACGAACCTCCGACGACCACGGTCAGCTTCGGCACCCTGGTGCAGGCCACCGCGGTGACCATCTTGGCGCCGTGCTTGGCGATGCCGCCCGCCTCGTAGTCCTTGCCGACCATGAAGCCGGAGATGTTCTGCAGGAAGAGGAGCGGGATGCCGCGCTGGTCGCAGAGCTCGATGAAGTGCGCGCCCTTCTGGGCGGACTCGGCGAACAGGATGCCGTTGTTGGCGACGATGCCGACCGGATGGCCGTGGATCCGGGCGAAACCCGTGACCAGCGTCTGACCGAACTCGGCCTTGAACTCCTGGAAGCGGGACGCGTCCACGACGCGGGCGATGATCTCGCGGGCGTCGTAGGGCGTGCGGGAGTCGACCGGCACCGCCCCGTACAGCCCCGCAGGGTCGACCTTCGGCTCCTCCGCGGGCTCGACCTGCCAGGGCAGTGGTCCGCGCGGGGGGAGAGTAGCCACGATGTTCCTGACGATCCGCAGGGCGTGCGCGTCGTCCTCGGCGAGGTGGTCGGTGACACCGGAGACGCGGGAGTGGACCTCGCCGCCGCCGAGCTCCTCCGCCGTGACGACCTCACCGGTCGCGGCCTTCACGAGCGGCGGACCGCCCAGGAAGATGGTGCCCTGGTTGCGGACGATCACGGCCTCGTCGCTCATCGCCGGGACGTACGCGCCGCCCGCCGTGCACGAGCCGAGCACTGCCGCGATCTGAGGGATCCCGGCGCCGGACATCCGGGCCTGGTTGTAGAAGATCCGCCCGAAGTGCTCGCGGTCGGGGAACACCTCGTCCTGCATCGGCAGGAATGCGCCGCCGGAGTCCACCAGATAGACGCAGGGGAGGCGGTTCTCCAGGGCCACCTCCTGCGCCCGCAGGTGCTTCTTCACCGTCATCGGGTAGTACGTCCCGCCCTTGACGGTGGCGTCGTTGGCGACGACCACGACCTCACGGCCGCTGACCCTGCCGATCCCGGCGATCACGCCGGCGGCCGGGGCCTGCCCGCCGTACATCCCCTCGGCCGCGAGGGGGGCCAGCTCGAGGAACGGCGACCCCGGGTCGAGCAGGGTGTCGACCCGCTCCCGGGGCAGCAGCTTGCCGCGCGCCGTGTGGCGGGCGCGCGCCTTCTCGCCGCCGCCGAGGCGGGCCGCCGCGAGACGGGACCGCAGACCGTCGGCGAGCTCCTGGTGTGCCGCCTCATTGGCCTGCCAGGCCTCGGAGGCCGGGTCCGCGGCGCTCGCCAGCACTGGTGCCTGCTGCATTGATCGAGCTCCCTTGCTCGGTTAATGAGCGTTAACGTGTTGCGTCAAGGTTAACGACCGCTAACCGCCCTGTCTAGAATGAATGTTCATGAGCACCAGGACCGCGGCCCCGACCCGCCGCGAGCAGATCCTCAAGGAGGCCGCCCGCCTCTTCGCAGAGCGCGGCTTCCACGGCGTGGGCGTCGACGAGATAGGAGCCGCGGTCGGTATCAGCGGCCCCGGCCTGTACCGCCACTTCGCAGGCAAGGACGCCATGCTGGCGGAGCTGCTGGTCGGCATCAGTGAGCGCCTCCTGGACGGGGGGCGGCTGCGGGTCGAGGAGGCCGGCACCGGGCCGGAGTCGGTGCTCGCGTCCCTCATCGACGGTCACATCGACTTCGCCCTCGACGACCGCCCCCTGATCACCCTGCACGACCGGGAGCTGGATCGCCTCCGGGACAGTGACCGCAAGCGGGTGCGCCAGCTCCAGCGTCAGTACGTGGAGCTGTGGGTGACCGTGGTCCGAGAGCTCCACCCCGAGGTCGCGGAGTCCGAGGCGCGGGCGGCCGTGCACGCGGTCTTCGGTCTGCTGAACTCCACCCCGCACCTCGGGGCGAACGGCGGCGGCCCCCTGGGCCGCGCGGCGACGGAGGGTCTGCTGCGGCGTCTGGCACACGGGGCGCTGGCGTCGCTCGCCGGCTGACGGACGCACCCGCCTCGCAACCGCGGTCAACGGCGCAGCGGCGCGTCCGCCGGGGTCGCAGGTTCGACGGCGCAGGGGCCGGGTCGCGGGTCCGGCTGCGAAGGAGCACCCGCGCCCGGAACACGGCTCGGGGCCGTGGGGCACGTCCCAGGGGGCAATACGGTCGACACGCTCCGCTCACCCCACGGCACAATGGGTCCATGCCGATACCCAGCCGTGCCGCTCTCGTCGACCACCTCGTCCGCACACGTATCGCCGGAGACGTCGCCACTCCGCGCGACAACAACCTCTCCCACTACCGCAAGCTCGCCAACGGTGACCGGCACTACTGGCTCGGCCTCGAACTCGGGGACCGCTGGAGCGACGAGCAGGACGTGCTCGCCGTCATGGCGGAGCGCTGCGGGGTCAGCGACGATCCCGGACACCGGCAGGGACAGGACACCATCGACCCCGAGCTGACCGTCGACGCGCTCGAACGCATGGCCGCGCGACTGCGCAAGGCGGCCGACGCGAAGGAGCGGGTCCTGTTCGCGACCGGTCACCCCGGCGGGCTGCTGGACGTGCACCGGGCCACGGCAGCCGCGCTGAGGGCGGCCGGCTGCGAGATCGTGCGGATCCCGGGCGGGCTGATCGCGGACGAAGGCATGGTCTTCCAGTTCGCCGACGTCGCCATGCTCGAGCGCGGCGCGACCCTCTGGCACACCCACTCACCGGCCCCGATGGCCGCCATCCTGGACGCCATGGCGCACGAGGGCAGACCGCTGCCCGACCTCGTGGTGGCAGATCACGGCTGGGCAGGCTGTGCGGGACAGCGCGGGCTGGACTCCATCGGATACGCGGACTGCAACGACCCGGCGCTGTTCATCGGCGAGGCGGAGGGCACGCTCCAGGTGACCGTCCCCCTCGACGATCACGTCACCGACCCGCGTTTCTACGACCCCATGACGGCGTACCTGCTCGACGCGGCGGGCCTCACCCACGAGCTGTGAAACCGGCGGTGGCCCCCTGCGCCACCGCCGGCATCACGTCCCGGAACTCGCCGCGGCCCCCACCGCGGCCCCCCCGCCGGGGTCAGTGGCGCCAGAGGCCCCGCACCACGCAGTACGTCCCGCCCAGCAGCAGCAGGGAGAGCGAGCCCCGCAGGCCCAGCGCCAGGACGTACCGCCATCCGGTCCCGAGGTCGATCAGCCGCTCACGCAGGACCAGGAACAGCACCACCGAGCCGACGATCAGTAGCGCGCCGCCGGCGGTCCACACCGCCCGGACGCCGGGCGAAGCCTTCGCCCAGGCCGCGGTGCCGGCCGCGTCGTTCGCCGGCTCATCGGCGTACGACGGTTCCTCCTCGGCCTGCGGCACCGCACTCACGGATCCCTCCCGGCAACGGCCCGGCGGCCCGGGCAGCGTGGTCCCGGGGGTTGGTCCAGCCCCCGGGGATCCGGACGGGCGCTTGTGGCGTCCTAGGATCTGCATCCAGGCTCGCAGCCGCAGGCACGCCATCGCTCAGACCACAGGACGACCTTTGCACTACGACTTGAGGCCGCCGGTGCGTGTCCTCGTCGTCGACGACGAGGAACTGGTACGCGCCGCGCTGCAACGGCTCCTCGACTCGGCCGACGACATCACCGTCACCGCCACCTGCGACGGCCCCGACGCCCTCGAAACGGCGCGGCGGCTCGCCCCCGACGTGGTCCTGCTGGACATCGACATGCCGGGAGCCTCCGGCCTCGACGTGCTGCACGCCGTGCGGGCACTGCCCGCCCCGCCCGTGGTGGCCATGCTCACCGCCCTCGACCGCGCCGACCACGTCGAGCGCGCCCTGCGGGAGGGCGCGTCCGGGTTCCTGCTCAAGACCACGGAACCGCGCCTGTTCGTCGACGCGGTGCGCCTCCTCGCCGCCGGCGGGGTGATCTGCACACCGCCGGGCAGCGCCGCCGTACTGGCCCGGTACACGGCCGGTGCCCCCGCCCCCACGCCGCGGGCGTCCGACGACCTCGCGGGCCTCACCCGGCGTGAGCACGAGGTCCTCACCTTGATCGCGGCGGGACTGTGCAACACCGACATCGCCACACACCTCGGTATGGGGGTGACCACGGTCAAGACACACATCGGCGCGCTGAAGCGGAAGCTCTCCGTCACCAGCCGGGTCGGCCTGGCCGCGGTCGTCCACCGCGCCACGGGCGGACAGGGACCGGGATGAGCGCCCGGTACTGGGCCGGTCAAGCCCTCGTCGTCGCCGCCGCCGTCGCGGAGGTACTGGCCACCCGGGTCTGGCTGCAGGACTGGATGGCCGCCGGCGCGCTCGCCGCGGCCGGCCTGCTCGTCCTGCGCGAGCGCTTCCCCCGTACGGTCTTCGCCCTCACGCTGCCGACACTCGCCACCGGCGTACTGTGGCTGCCCGCCGTGTGCGCGCTGCACGCCCTCGCAGCGTCCGAGCGCCGCCGTGGCGAAGTGGTCGCCGCCTCGGCCGCCGTCGCTGTCGTGGCGTTCGTGCCGTGGCGGGACCTGGACGGATACGCCTGGTCGCTGCCGGAGACCACCCTCAGCGTCCTGCTGGCCGGGCTGCTCGCCGTCGCCCCCGCCGCCCTCGGCCTGCTCGGCCGGGCCCGCGCCGAACTCGCCGCCCGCCTCGCCGAACTGGCGCTCTCCCGGGAACGCGAGCGGCGCTACGCCGCCGAACAGGCCGCGCTGCGGGAACGCGAACGGCTGGCCCGGGACGTCCACGACACGGCCGCCCACCACCTGAGCCTGATCAGCCTGCGCTGCAGCGGGCTCGCCGCGGCCGCCGACTCTGCCCCGTACCGGGAGGAGGCCGCCGCCCTGGGGGAGCTCAGCCGCCGCGCCGCCGCCGACCTGCGCCGGGCCATCCGCCACGACGGGCCCGGCCTCGCGCAGCTCCCGGAACTCCTCGAGGCGGCGCGCGACCTCGTCGAGGCGGTGCACCTGGACGCCCGCGACTGCCCTCCGGCGGTCGAGCACGCCGCTTACCGCATCGTCCAGGAGGGCCTGACCAACATCCGCCGTCATGCCCCCGGCGCCGCCGCCCGTGTGACGGTGCGCCGCACCGGCCACACCCTGCTCGTCGCCGTGCACAACGAACCGCCGCCGGGCTCCTGTCCGCCCCCCGACCCCGGCGGCCACGGCCTTTCCGGCCTGCGCACCCGTACGGCGGCCCTCGGCGGCACCCTCACGGCCGGCCCCACGCCTACAGGGGGCTTCGCCCTGGCCGCGACACTGCCGGTGCCGGCGGCCCCCGGCGCGTGAGCGGAGCCGCCGGTGCCCGGACGGACATGACCGAACTCGACGGAACGACCCGGTCCTGAACGAACCCCGAGCCCGGGGGCCATGGGTGTCCAGCGTGCCCGGGGCGACGCCCCGCCTCAGGGCGGAGGGTGACGCGTGACGCGTCGAAGGTGGTGTTCGCGGCGCACACCCCGGCCGCCTGACCGCCGGCCGGGGCGCGCGCCGCGCGGCGGTCAGCGCGGGACGCGGACCACGCCTTCCTGGATGACCGAGATCGCCAGCTGGCCGTCCTGGGTGTAGATACGGGCCTGGCCCAGGCCCCGGCCGCCGGAGGCGGACGGTGACTGCTGGTCGTACAGGAGCCATTCGTCGGCGCGGAACGGCCGGTGGAACCACATCGCGTGGTCCAGCGACGCTCCCACGACGTCTCCGACCGCCCAGCCGCCCCGGCCGTGGGCGAGCAGGACCGAGTCGAGCAGCGTCATGTCGGAGACGTACGTCGCGAGGCAGACGTGCAGCAGGGAGTCGTCGGCGAGCTTGCCGTTCGCGCGGAACCAGACCTGGGAGCGCGGCTCGCGCGGTCGGCCCGCCGTGGCGTACGGCGGCTCGTCCACGTAGCGGAGGTCGACCGCCGCCCGTGCCTCGAGGAGCCGGTCCACCACGCCGGGGTCGACGAAGCTGTCCGCGTAGCGCGGCAGCATCTCGGCGGCCGTCGGCAGCGACTCCGGGTCCGGCGCGTCAGGCATCTCCGCCTGGTGCTCCAAACCCTCCTCCGGCGTCTGGAACGACGCCGAGAGGTGGAAGATCGGCTGGCCGTGCTGGACCGCGACCACCCGCCGGGTCGTGAACGACCGTCCGTCGCGGATGCGGTCGACCGTGTAGACGATCGGGGCGCCCGGGTCGCCCATGCGCAGGAAGTACGAGTGCAGCGAGTGCGCCGTGCGGTCCGCCGGGGCCGTCCGGCCCGCGGCGACCAGCGCCTGAGCGGCGACCTGCCCGCCGAAGACGCGTGGGACCACGGCCGAACGGGAGCTTCCCCGGAAGATGTTCTGCTCGATCTGCTCCAGGTCGAGCAGATCGAGCAGCTCGTCGAGCGCTTGGTTCACGTCAGGGAACCTACAGGCCCATCGACTTGGCGATGATGGACTTCATGACCTCGCTGGTGCCGCCGTAGATACGGTTGACGCGGTTGTCGGCGTACAGGCGGGCGATCGGGTACTCGTTCATGTAGCCGTAGCCGCCGTGCAGCTGGAGGCAGCGGTCGATCACACGGTGGGCGACCTCGGTGCAGAACAGCTTCGCGGAAGCGGCCTCCGCGGCGGTCAGCTCGCCGGCGTCGAGCGCTTGCAGCGCGCGGTCGGCGACGGCCTCCGCCGCGTCCACCTCGGCCTGGCAGGCGGCCAGCTCGAACTTGGTGTTCTGGAACGAGGCGACCGGCTTGCCGAAGACCGTACGGTCGGTCACGTACTGCTGGGCGAACCGGACGGCGGCCTTGGCCTGGGCGTACGCGCCGAACGCGATGCCCCAGCGCTCGGACGGCAGGTTCTGGCCGAGGTAGTAGAAGCCCTTGTTCTCCTCGCCGAGCAGGTCCTCCACGGGGACCTTGACGTCGACGAAGGCCAGCTCGGCGGTGTCGGAGGTGCGCAGGCCCAGCTTGTCCAGCTTGCGGCCGACGGAGTACCCCTCGGACTTGGTGTCCACGGCGAACAGGGAGATGCCGAAGCGGCGGTCGTCCTCGCGCGGGGCGGACGTACGGGCGCAGACGATCACACGGTCGGCGTGCACGCCGCCGGTGATGAAGGTCTTGGCACCGTTGAGGACGTAGTGCGTGCCGTCCTCGGAGAGCTTGGCCGTGGTCTTCATGCCCGCGACGTCGGAGCCGGTGCCCGGCTCGGTCATCGCCAGCGCCCACATCTCCTCGCCGGTGACGAACTTCGTCAGGTAGCGCTTCTTCTGCTCGTCGGTGGCGAGCAGCTTGATGTAGGGGAGGGCGAGCAGCACGTGCACACCGGAGCCGCCGAACTGGACGCCCGCACGGGAGGTCTCCTCGTAGAGGACGGCCTCGAACTTGTGCGTGTCCAGGCCCGCGCCGCCGAACTCCTCGGGCACGTTGATGCCGAAGATGCCCAGCTCGCCGAGCTTGTGGTAGAAGTCGCGCGGCGCCTGGCCGGCAGCGAACCACTCGTCGTAGACGGGGACGACCTCGGCCTCGATGAAGGCGCGGATGGTGTCCCGGAACGCCTCGTGGTCCTCGTTGAATACGGTCCGGCGCACGGACGCCTCCTCGGTGACTGTGACTGTGTGGGCACGCTGGCACATGGCTAAGCGCTTGCTCAGGCTAAGTTACCGGGGGGTTGTTGAAAGTGTCCATAGTGATGCTGAGCACGTACGGGCGTGACGACGCCCCCGTCGCGTGGACGGAGGCGTTGTCGGTGAGCGGCTGCGGGCGGTCTCAGCAGGCGATTCCCTGCGAGCGCAGCCACTCGCACTGCGTCTCGCCGGACGTCTTGCCGCCGTCGTAGGCGCGGGGGTCCTTGTACGCGGGGCCGACGGGCTCGTTGTCCTCGAACACGCCGTCTCCGTCGATGTCCCCGCCGTCGGGGTCGATCGTGCCAATGGGGTTGCGGCAGTTCTGGCGGTCGGCCGGGTCCGTGGTGCACTGCCCCTTCGCCGCGGCCTCCTCCGCCGCTGCGCTCTGAGCCGTGGCCTGGGTCGCCAGGGCCTTCTCCAGCGGGGCGGTCCCGACCTGTAGGGAGACCTTGTGGGGGTCGGCCGATGGTCGGGGTGCGGATGCCTCGGCCCCGCAGGCGGAAAGCGTCGAGAGCAGGCAGGCTGCCAGAACGGTGGTGCCGGCGAGTGTGCCGGTCCTGCGGCGGGTTATGTGCATGGGCCCACACTCCGACCAATGAGTGATTTGTCCGCTTGTGCGACGAACGGTACGGCGGTTCCCTCCGACCGGTCAACGTTTCGGAGCCTGCCGTTCCGACCGCCCGGAGTGCGTCAGATCATGAGAACGCGGCCGGACCCCGCTCACGCCGCGGGCGCCGCCGGTTCATCCGAGACGCTCTCAAGATCTACGCGGAGGGGCATCCGACCGACTGAGGAAACGTGCTCGACGGCCGGCGCCGCAGCCCCTTGCAGGTGGCCCGGAATCGGCGGCAGAGGTGGGCTCAGCCGGGCAGTGCCGGCGGCGGGCCCTGTTGGGGGTCCTCCGCGTCGTAGGCGGAGAGTGCCGCCTGGCGGTGGTCGAGCAGTTCGGCGAGGTCCTCCGGGGACAGGTCCTCGCGTGCCAGTTTCACCGTGGCGCGGCCTTCCAGGGCCGCCCAGGCGTGCCGGGCGCGCTTGTTGGCGCGGCAGCGGGTGTCGCTGCGGAGGAAGCCGGCGCCGGCGGCGAGGCCGGCGGAGGTCAGCGCGAGCAGGGCGGCGGGGACGCGGGCGTCCGCCGTGGCGAGGCCGGCGGCTCCGGCGGTGCCGGCGAGGAGGGCGGCGGGGAAGCCGAGGGCGATATGGGCCTTGGTCCAGAACTCGGCACGGCGGTGGGCGAGTCCCTTCTGGTGCGCCGCCTCGTCCCGTAACCGCTCGATCTCGGCCCGCAGGCGGCGCGCCGGCCCGTCCGGGTCCGCGACCCTGGTTCCGTCAGCAGGAGTGACCATGCGGGAATTCCAACACACTTGTCGCACAGGGGGATTGGTGTGTGGTGACAGCTTTCGGCCGCGTCGGTCGTGGGCTTGTCACGGAACCGTGGACATCGGGCCACCTACCCCTGCCGCAGCGCGAACCACAGCTCCATCCGGACGTCCACGTCGTCCAGGTCGGCTTCCAGCAGGGTCGCGCAGCGGCCGATGCGCTGGCGGACCGTGTTGCGGTGGATGCCCATGGCGACGGCTGTGCGGTCCCAACTGCCGTGCAGGGAGAGCCAGGTCCGCAGCGTCTCGACGAGCGCGGGGGAGTCGGCGAGCGGCGCCAGGCGTGCGCGGGCGTCGGCGGGGGTGAGCGGGCCGGACTCGCGGTGGCGCACCAGCGGTCTGCCCGTCGTGAGTGCACGGCGTAGGGCGCGTGCCGCGTGCGTGTCGGCGAGGGCGAGGTCCCGCCCCTCGGCGGGGGCGCTGACCCCGAGCGTCCAACCGGGCTGGGCCACGACGGCTGTACTCGCGGGCAGCAACAGGCGTACCGCCGTGCCGTCGGGTGTCTCGACCAGGGAGGTGCCCAGCGCCGCCCCCAGTGCTGCCGCGGCGAACGGGGTCCCGTCGCCGCCCTGGGCGTGGACCACCGTCCAGGGGCCCGGGTCCAGGGAGCGCGCCGCCTCGGCCGGGGTCTCGCCGAGGAGCAGGCGGACCAGGGCGGCGTCGCGTACCGCGGAATCCTCCCCCCGTCGCGGGGCGGTGAGCAGGGAGAGCAGGACGACGGCCACCCCGGCGATGGTGTGGTTCCCCGGCTCGTGGTGCTCGGCCGCGACGGCGAGCGTGAGTCCGTCGGCGCCGCCGAGCGCGTACGCGGCGAGCCGCAGCCCCCCGCCGTCACCGCTCGCCGTCGCCGGTCCGACAGGGCGCGGGCCCACCACCCCCGCCAGATCGGCGAGTGCACGGCTCGCCGCGTCGGGGATCGGGCGGCCCGCCGCCGCCGCCTCCGTACCGTCCGGGGCGAAGAGCACCGCGCGTCCGCCGAGCCGCGAGGCCAGCGCGCCGAGCACCGCGGGGACAGGGGCCGGCCGGGCGGCCGCCGTCGCCAGCGACTGCTGCGCCTCGCTCACCCGTCGCAACTCCTGGAGGCGGGCCTGGGCCATCAGTCGCCACAGTGCCCGGGCCACGGCAGTGAACGGCGTCTGCGGCGGCACCTCGACCAGCGGCAGGCCGTGGCGTGTGCACGCCGCTACGAGCTCCGCGGGCACGGTGTCGTACACCGGAGCCACGCCGAAGCCGAGCGCCGCCGCGCCCGCCTCGACCACACGTTCCACGTACCGCGAGGGGTCGCTGAGCTGCACGCCCGCCGTCATCAGCAGTTCACCGCCGAGGAGGTACGGATAGGGGTCCGCCATCTCGGAGGTGTGCACCCAGTGGAGGGCGGCGTCCTCGGAGCCGGTGAGCAATCGCAGCCCGAGGTCCCGGCGGGCGAGCAGGGCGGCGAGCGGGACGGCCGGCGCCGGTGGCGTGGATCCGGGCTCATGAGCGGACATGGCGGTGGACCCTTCGTACATCCCTCATGGGGCCGATGGATGAAACGTACACTTCAGCGTCGCTTTCCGGCCACCTACTGTCATGCCATCCAGCGGCAGCGGGTACGGGCGGATGTCCCCGCGATCGGCCCTGGCGCTTTCCCCGCACGACACGCCACTGAGGTGAGCAGAGGAGGGCCTGTGGCCGTCGATCCTGGCCGACCAGCCCGTCTACTACGGCCTGCTCGCCTCCCTCGCCGCGTACGTGGCCGTCGGCCTGGCCACCCGGCCCACCGACCCGGCCGTGCTCGCCGCCTGGCGTGAGCGGCCGGCCGGCCGCGACGGCGACGAGACCGAACCGGAGGCCCCGGCCGCCGAGGCCGCACCGACCCGCAGTTAAAGTCGTACAAACGCCCTCAAACGGCTCGATGCGCAAGTAAGCGCAAGAAGGAAGGCATGTCACATGAGCAGCAACGAGCAGCCGCGCGGCCCCGTCGACTCCTCCCGCATCCCGCGGTACGCCGGACCCGCCACGTTCGCCCGGCTGCCCCGGCTCGACGAGGTCGGCCGTGCCGACGTCGCCGTGGTCGGCGTCCCCTTCGACTCCGGGGTCTCCTACCGTCCCGGTGCGCGCTTCGGCGGCAACGCCATCCGCGAGGCGTCGAGGCTCCTGCGCCCGTACAACCCGGCGCAGGACGCCTCGCCCTTCGCGCTCGCCCAGGTCGCGGACGCGGGTGACATCGCGGCCAACCCGTTCAACATCAACGAGGCCGTCGACACCATCGAGGCCGCCGCCGACGACCTGCTCGCAACCGGCGCCCGGATGATGACGCTCGGCGGCGACCACACCATCGCACTGCCGCTGCTGCGTTCCGTCGCCAAGAAGCACGGGCCGGTCGCCCTGCTCCACTTCGACGCGCACCTCGACACCTGGGACACCTACTTCGGCGCCGAATACACCCACGGCACCCCTTTCCGCCGCGCCGTCGAGGAGGGCATCCTCGACACCGAGGCGCTGTCCCACGTCGGTATCCGCGGCCCGCTGTACGGCAAGCAGGACCTCACCGACGACGAGAAGATGGGCTTCGGCATCGTCACCTCCGCCGACGTCTACCGCCGGGGCGCCGACGAGGTCGCCGACCAGCTGCGGCAGCGCATCGGGGACCGACCGCTGTACATCTCCATCGACATCGACTGCCTCGACCCGGCGCACGCCCCCGGCACCGGCACCCCCGAGGCCGGCGGCATGACATCCCGCGAACTCCTCGAGATCCTGCGCGGCCTCGCGTCCTGCAATCTCGTCTCCGCCGACGTCGTCGAGGTGGCGCCGGCCTACGACCACGCCGAGATCACCTCCGTCGCCGCGTCGCACACCGCGTACGAGCTGACCACGATCATGTCCCGGCAGATCGCCGACGCCAGGAAGACGCGGTGACCCACGATCACGACCTGGTGCTGCGCCCCACCGCGGCCCAGACAGAGGCGGCCCTGAACCCGCCGGCCGGCCGCAACGGCGGCGACCTCGTCGTCGAGACGCTCTCAGGGCTCGGCGCGACGACGGTCTTCGGCCTGCCCGGTCAGCACGCGCTCGGCATGTTCGACGCGCTGCGCCGCTCGTCCTTGCGGTACGTCGGCCTGCGAGTGGAGAACAACGCGGGCTTCGCCGCCGACGCGTACGGCCGGGTCACCGGCGAAGCGGCGCCGCTGCTGCTGTCGACCGGGCCCGGCGCGCTGATGTCCCTCGCCGCGCTCCAGGAGGCGGCCGCGGCGTCGGCGCCCGTGCTGGCGATCGGCAGCCAGGTGCCCTCCGCCGGGCTCGGCGGCGGCCGCCACGGCTACTTGCACGAACTGCGCGACCAGCAGGCGTCGTTCCGCGACATCGTCAAGTCCGTGCACGTCGTGCGCACGGCCTCCCAGATCCCGTCGGCGATCGCGGCCGCCTGGGAATCGGCGCTGACCGCCCCGCACGGACCCGTGTGGGTCGAGATCCCGCAGGACGTCCTCCTTGGCGGGACCACCCTCCCGGTCGTCACCGCCATGGACGCCACACCCGACGACGTCGTGCCACGGCCCGAGCTCACCGCCGTCGCCGCCGACCTGCTGTCGAACGCCGCCCGGCCGGCGATCATCGCCGGCGGCGGAGTCGTACGCTCCGACGCCTCCGGCAAGCTGCTCGCGCTCGCCGAGAAGCTCGACGCGCCGGTCGTCACCACCTTCGGCGGCAAGGGCGCCTTCCCCTGGGAGCACCCGCTCTCCCTCCAGTCCTGGCTGGAGGACCGCCACACCACCGACTTCCTGGAGTCGGCGGACGTACTGCTCGTCGTCGGCTCCGGCCTCGGCGAACTGTCCTCGAACTACCACACGTTCGCCCCTCGCGGCCGAGTGATCCAGATCGAGGCCGACCTCGGCAAGCTGGAGTCCAACCACCCGGCGCTCGGCATCCATGCGGACGCGCGCCTCGCGCTGTCCGCCCTGCTGGAGACGGTGGCGGAACGCGAGGACCCGTCGGCCGCCGCCTCCGTGCGGGACGTGCTCGCGGCGGTCCGGGCCCGCATCGACGCCCAGGAACTCACCCTTGAGCAGCGGATCCTCGCCTCCGTGCGGGAGGCGCTGCCCGACGACTCGCCCAGCTTCTGGGACATGACGATCCTGGCCTACTGGGCCTGGTCCGCCTTCGACGCCCGCAAGCCCAACACCATGCACTCGGCCCAGGGCGCCGGCGGCCTCGGCTACGGCTTCCCCGCCGCCCTCGGCGCGGCCGCCGCCGATCCCTCCCGGCCCGTCCTCGCCGTCTCCGGCGACGGCGGCGCGATGTACTCCATCGCTGAACTCGCCACCGCCCGGCAGTACGGCCTGCCGGTCACCTGGCTGGTCGTCGACGACGGCGGCTACGGAATCCTGCGCGAGTACATGACGGACGCGTTCGGCGAGGCCACCGCCACCGAGCTGGCCCGCCCGGACTTCGTGGCGCTGGCGGAGTCCTTCGGCGTCCCCGCCGTCCGCACGAGCCCGGAGTCCCTGTCGGAGGACCTGACGAAGGCCTTCGCCCAGCCGGGCCCGTCGGTGGTCGTCCTCCCGGCGCTGCTGCGGATGTTCGCCCCTACGCACCTGTGACGGCAGGGGCTGCGGGCGGGTGACGGCCGCCGCGGCCCGATGCGCCGGGGCCGGGCCGGATCCGTCCGCGGCAACCGTTCTGGCCCCGCCACCCTGGTCCCGCCGTCCTGCTCCCGCCACCTTGGTCTTCGCCGGGCGGTGGGATCGGGGTCAGGCCGGTGCGACGAAGCCCGATTCGTAGGCGGCGATGACCGCCTGCGTCCTGTCCCTCGCACCCAGTTTGGCCAGCACCGCGCTGACATGGGTCTTGACGGTCTCCGTGCCGACGAACAGTTGCGCCGCGATCTCCGAGTTGGACAGCCCGCGCGCCATCAGCCGCAGGACGGCGGCCTCCCGCTCGGTCAACGCGGCCCGTTCCATCGCCGTGCGCGCCGCCGAATTGCCGTACTCGGCAGCCAGTGCGCGTACAGCCGCGGGGAACAGCAGCGACTCTCCCTCGGCGACCAGCCGCACCGCATGCACGATCTCCGCCGGGCGTGCCCGCTTGAGCAGAAAACCGTCGGCACCCGCACGCAGCGCCTCGTACACGTACTCGTCGTTCTCGAAGGTCGTGACCACCAGGATCTTCGGTGGGGAGTCGACCGTGCGCAGCACGGCACGGGTCGCCTCGATGCCGTCCATCAACGGCATCCGCACGTCCATCGCCACCACGTCCGGCCGCAGTTGCCGCACCAGCGGGATCACCGCGGCCCCGTCGGCGGCCTCGCCGGCCACCTCGATGTCCGGCTGGGCCTCCAGCACGGCACGAAGCCCCGCCCGTACAAGAGGTTCGTCGTCGACAAGCAGCACGGTGATCGGCACACGTTCAGCGTATGCCGTCGAGCGGCAGCCCCACCCTGACCCTCCAACTGTCCTCGTGCGGACCGCTCGTGGCCTTTCCGCCGAGCAGCGCCGCACGCTCCCGTATACCGCGCAGTCCACTGCCGCGAGCGGTGGGAGTGACCGGACCGGCCAGCGAGTTGACGACTTCCAGGTCGAGCCGGCCGTCGGCGACGGCGATCCGCACCCGGGTGGGCACCGGGCCCGCGTGCCGCAGCACGTTCGTCAGCGCTTCCTGGACGATGCGGTACCCCTCCCGGGACACCGGCCCCGGTACGAGCGTCAGCGGACCCGTCACCTCGGCGTGCACCTCCGCGCCGGACGCCCGCGCCGACTCCAGCAGCCGGTCGGCGTCGGCGAGGGTGGGGCGGCTGCCGACCGGCTGCCCCGATTCGCGGAGCACTTCCAGCACGCGCTCGAGGTCGTCCAGAGCCGCGCGCCCCGTCTCTTCGATCGCCGCCAGCGCCCGCTCGGTGAACTCGGCGTCCCCCGCGGCCCGTGCAGCGCCCGCCTGCACCACCGCCACGGTCAGCGCGTGCCCGATCGAGTCGTGCAACTCCCGGGCGATGCGGTTCCGCTCCAGCAACTGCTCGGTGCGCTCCTCCAGAGCCGTCAGCCGCTCCGCCGCGGAGGCGCTGAGCAGACGCCGGGCGATCGCCGTGATCAGTTCCCCGAGTCCGACGACCGCGGCGAACAGGACCGCGACCGGCAGCGGCACCAGCAGCGCGTACCACCAGTGAGCCCCGCCGGCCGGCAACGGAAAGGTCGGGTCCGAATCGAGCGGGACACCGCCTGCGAGCAGTGCGAGGTCGGCCGACATGCCGAGCAGATGGACCGTCAGCCCTCCCGTCAGCAGACCGAGACCGAGGCGAATCTCCAGCCACAGAGCCGTCCGCCAGCGGTCGCCCCACGTGTCCGAGGACGTGACGGCGATGCCCGACGAATCGTCCTTGTATCCGTACGGAGACAGCAACAGCCGCGCCTGCAGGCCTTCGACGAGCCGCATCGCCGGGACGAACCCGAGAACACCGAGCGCCAGCACGGGCACGTACAACCGCGTCGTGTCGATGAACAGCCACACGCCCATGACGACGGTGCCGATGAGCAGGTGCAGCCAGCGGGTGTAGGTGACCCGGCGGGTCAGCGGGCGCAGAAAGCGGAGCACGTGGAGCATTCCGTCATCGTGCCAGCGGCACCCGCCGTGACGGCTCCCCCTCACGGGGGAGGCGGTCTCCTCCGGCGGGGGAGGCCGCCGGCCCTGCCCGGCGGCGAGGCTGATGCCATGACCAGCATCGACGTCACACAACTCACGAAGGATTACGGCGACAGGCGCGCCGTGGACGGGCTCACGTTCAGCGTCCGCCCCGGCAAGGTCACCGGCTTCCTCGGTCCGAACGGCGCCGGGAAGTCCACGACCATGCGCCTCGTCCTCGGCCTGGACCGGCCCACCTCGGGGACGGCCACCATCGGCGGCCGCGCGTACGCGGAGATCGACGAGCCGTTGCGCCAGGTGGGAGCCCTGCTCGACGCGCAGGCAGCCGTTGGTTCCCGCACCGGTCGGGACCATCTGCGCATCCTTGCCGCGACGGCGCGGATACCGGCGCGGCGCGTGGACGACGTGCTGGAACAGGCGGGCATCGCGAGCGCCGCGGGCCGCCGCATCAGGACGTACTCACTCGGCATGCGCCAGCGGCTCGGCATAGCGGCGGCCCTGCTCGGTGACCCGGCGGTGCTGATGCTCGACGAGCCGTCGAACGGGCTGGATCCCGAGGGCATCATCTGGATCAGGGAGCTCGTGCGGGAACTGGCCGGCGAGGGCAGGGCCGTCCTCGTCTCCAGCCATCTGATGAGCGAGACGGCCTCGTTCGCCGACCACCTGGTGGTGCTCGGCAGGGGCAGACTGCTCGCCGACACCGGCATGCGGGAGTTCATCGACGCATGGACCACGCCACGGGTCCGGCTGCGCACCACCGAAGCCGCACGTCTGCGTGCCCTCCTCATGGCCAGGGGCCTCCGCCCGGCCGAGGGTGCGGACGGGCGGTGGACCGTCGAGGGTGCCCGGGTCGAGGACATCGGGCCGCTCGCCGCCCAGGAAGGCATTCCGATTCTCGAACTCGCCGGCGAGGAGCCCTCGCTGGAGCACGCATACCTCGCTCTCACGGCCGACGAGGCCGAGTACACGACCGCCCCGCCCGCCACTGCCGCCCGGGAGGCCTGACCATGCCGTTCGTCGTCCCCGTACTGCACTCCGAGTGGCTGAAGATCCGGTCGGTGCGCTCCCAGTGCGTCACGCTCGCCGCCGTCTTCGCGGCCACAGTCGGCTTCTCCGTCCTGATATGCGCGACACTCGGCGCCGAGGAGGCTGCCGAGGGAGGGTTCGATCCTGTCCGCATCTCGCTCTCCGGCCTCAACTTCGGTCAGATCGCGGCGATCTGCTTCGGCTCGATCGCAGTGGCCGGCGAGTACCGGACCGGAGCCATCCGCGTGTCGCTGGCCGCCGTCCCGCGCCGGGGCGTGTTCTACGCGGCCAAGCTCACGGTCGTGGGCCTGCTGGTGCTCGCCGTCGGTCTGATCACGAGCACGACGTGCTTCGTCCTGGGGCAGGCGGCCCTGGGCGACCGCGGCGTGGGCATAGGCACACCGGGCGCTTTGCGGGCCGTGGTGGGGTGCGGGCTCTACTTGGCTCTGATCACCCTGTTCGCGGCCGGGCTCGCGGCAGCGTTGCGCAGCGCGCCGGCGGTCATGGGCATCCTGATCCCGTTCGTGCTGATGCTGTCGTTCGTGCTGGGGGACGTTTCACAGGGCGGTGGCTGGGTCGACTTCCTCCCGGACCGCGCGGGCCAGCAGATCCTGCTCCAGCACCCGGACGGCCCGCTGAACCCATGGACGGGGACGGGTGTGCTGGTCCTCTGGGTGGCGGCGGCGCTGTGGGTGGGTGGCCGGAGGCTGACACGACGGGACGCCTGAGGGAGGTCACCGCGGCCGCTCTCGCCCCGGCCGCCGCGGCCGCTCTCGCCCAGGTCACCGCGGCCGCTCAGGCCCCCGGCCCGCCGCGGCCGCTCAGGCCCCCGGCCCGCCGCGGCCGATGAGGCCGCCGGACCGCCGTCCTCACATCGCGTCGGAGTGTGGTGGGTGCGTACCGGCCCCGCCACGCCCTGTCGCGGCGGCGGAACGCTCTCACGTGCCGCTGTCGGTGGTCGTGTCCGCGAACGAATGGTGTTCGTGCGCGACCAACCAGCGTCCCTTCTCCTTACGCAGCCCGACCGTCAGCCGCAGGCGGCTCTCCGGGTGTTCCGCCAGCTCCTTGGGCGTTCCGCAGCGCAGCAGCGCGTACGCGAAGGCGGCGTCCCCGCCGGCGGCGACGTCGAGCGACTCGATCTCGAACAAGGCGCCCTGCGCCTGCCACTCGAAGAACGGCGGCCACGTCTCACGGTAGGCGTCGATGCCACGGACACCGTCGTGAGGCGGCGGCACGTCGAACATCACGATGTCGTCCGCGTGATCCGCCAGAACCTCCGGCAGGTCACCCCGGTGAACCGCTTCGGCCCACCGCTCGATCAGGCTCCGGATCTCTGCTTCGTCGTCGGCCATGTCTGTTCCCTCCTTGTGCCTGGTGTACGGACCTGCACCAGGACAGACTCCCGAACAAAGCCCGACTCATCGGCCCTGCGAGACCTGGCGCGCTCCGGAGAGGCCCGGAGCGCGGGCCGCCCGTCAGCCGGTGTCAGGAGGGGCCGGTGCCCGCCAGTACCTCCCGCAGCCCGGCCATGCCCGCCCGCCACGCCGGACCGGCAGCGGTCTCGTCCCAGAGCTCCATCAGCTCCGACGGCTTCCTGAGCGTCCGGTCGAGTGCCTCGACCGCGAGTATCCGCAGGTCGGCGGGCAGCGCGGGGACAGGCTCGTCCGGGCCGTAGGGCGTCGTCACGGCCTCCCCGCCGGGACACTGCGCGGCGACCAGCGCCGCGGCGGCCACCGCTTCGGCCGCCTCGTCGCTGTCCAGGTAGTCGTCGGTCCCGACGACGCGCAGCAGCGCCTCGCGCAAGATGCCGGGGCGCTCGCTCTCGGCCGCGTTGTCCAGCGTCCCGGAGAAGTCCGCGGCGGTGTCGTTGTCGAAGTGCCCGATGTCCCAGGTGCCCATGGTGTCCCCGCGTGCCCTCGTCTGGTTGTGCCGTTGGCCGGTCCTCCGGCCGGTGGTCCGGTCGGCGTCCGCCCGCGGACCTCGTTGATGACGTCTCGGTGCTCTGTGCCCCGTGACGCACCGACATCGTGACAGGGGTCACTGACAGCCGACCTTGGCGCCGCCCGGCAGACACGCATCCTCGAGCCGCGGCGTCATCGCGGACCGGACCACCGGATCACGTGACAGGCGCGGCGACGGCTCACCAATCCCGCCATTCCCCCGCGATGTCATCGCCGTCCACCCCGGTGCGGGCGGCCAGCGCGACGACGTCCACACCGCGCTCGGAGAGGACGGCGTCGATGTACTCGCACAGGTCCTCGCGCTCGATCGTGCAGTACGCGCCGTGCTCGGCGTCGATGCCGTTCAGCGCGAGGGCGACCCGCCGCACCGCCGCGAGTACCACCTCGTCACTCGGGGCCGCACCGAGATCGGCCGCTTCCGCCTCGTAGGCATCGAGGACGGCGTCCGTCGCGGCCAGCAGGCGCGGTGTGTACGGCGTGTCGCTGTCGGCGTACCGCGCTGCTTCTGCTCGCCACGCGGCCGTGGGCCTGATCGTCATGTGCGGACGGTAGCGTCCGCCACCGACAACGGTCGCCGGTGGTCTCAGCCCGGTCGGCCAAGGCGCGCAGCTCGAGCCGCATGTGTTCGACGTCGGTGTCCATGCCGGTGCGCCTTTTACGTCAAGCGCGCTTGAGGTCAAGGCGTGGTCCTAGGACCAGGGACCGGTCTTTGACGCGGACGGGCCGCGGAGGGATGAAATCCGTCGGCCGCCGCGTTGGTGCATTCCGGAAGATCAGGCCCACGATCGGATCCGATGATCAGGTCGAACGGGCCCGCAGCGGTTTCGACGGGGAGGCATCACGTGGCGGCGGCACCAGCAGCGCAAGGGTGGGCACGGCGGTTGTCCGGGTACGCATGGCGGTACCGGCTCAACGTCGTGCTCGCTCTGGGCTCGTCGCTGGGCGGCATGGCCGTCATGGCGCTCGTACCGCTGATCATCAAGGTCGTCATCGACGACGTGATCACCGCGCAGACGCGCTCGCTCAGCACCTGGACCGGGCTGCTGATCGCCGCCGCCCTCGCCGTGTACGTGATGACGTACATCCGGCGCTACTACGGCGGGCGACTGGCACTCGACGTGCAGCACGACCTGCGCACGGACATGTACGGGACGATCACGCGCCTCGACGGGCGGCGGCAGGACGAGTTGTCCACCGGGCAGGTCGTGGGGCGCGCCACCAGCGACCTGCAGTTGATCCAGGGGCTGCTCTTCATGCTCCCGATGACCATCGGGAACTTCGTGCTGTTCGGCATCTCCCTCGTCGTCATGGCGTGGCTGTCCCTGCCTCTGACCCTGATCGCGCTCGCCGTCGCCCCCGCCCTGTGGTTCATCGCCAAGCGCAGCCGTACCCGGCTGCATCCGGCCACCTGGTACGCGCAGAGCCAGGCCGCGGCCGTCGCCGGAGTGGTCGACGGGGCGGTCAGCGGTGTGCGCGTCGTGAAGGGCTTCGGGCAGGAGGAGCAGGAGACGCAGAAGCTCCGCGACGTGAGCAGGAAGCTCTTCGCGGGGCGGATGCGCACCATCCGGCTGAACTCCAAGTACACCCCCGCGCTGCAGTCCGTCCCGGCCCTCGGGCAGGTCGCGATGCTGGCGCTGGGCGGCTGGCTGGCCACGAAGGGCGACATCACGCTCGGTACGTTCGTCGCCTTCTCCGCCTATCTCGCGCAGCTCGTGGGCCCGGTGCGGATGCTGGCCATGGTGCTGACCGTCGCCCAGCAGGCCAGGGCCGGTGTGGAGCGCGTCTTCGATCTGATCGACACGCAGCCGGCCATCAAGGACGGCACGAAGGAGCTGCCGGCCGACGCCCCGGCCACCGTCGAGTTCGACGACGTGAGCTTCGAGTACGCGGAGGGCAAGCCGGTCCTCGACGGGTTCTCGCTGGAGATCGCCGCCGGTGAGACCGTGGCCGTCGTCGGTGCGTCCGGCAGCGGCAAGTCCACCGTCTCGCTGCTGCTTCCCCGCTTCTACGACGCCACCCGCGGCGCCGTGCTGGTCGGCGGCCACGATGTGCGGGAGCTGACGTTCGACTCGCTGCGGGCGGCCATCGGCCTCGTACCGGAAGACAGCTTCCTCTTCTCGGACACCGTCCGGGCCAACATCGCGTACGGGTACCCGGAAGCCACGCAGGAGGAGATCGAGACGGCGGCCCGTGCCGCCCAGGCGGACCGTTTCATCGCCGAGCTCCCCGAGGGATACGACACCAAGGTCGGCGAACACGGCCTCACGCTCTCCGGCGGCCAGCGCCAGCGCATCGCGCTCGCCCGCGCCATCCTCACCGATCCGCGGCTGCTGCTCCTCGACGACGCCACTTCGGCCGTCGACGCCCGGGTCGAGCACGAGATCCACGAAGCGCTCAAGCAGGTCATGGCGGGGCGTACGACGCTGCTGATCGCCCACCGCCGTTCGACCCTGAACCTCGCCGACCGCATCGCCGTGCTCGACGGCGGCCGGCTCGCCGACATCGGCACGCACCAGGAACTGGAGCAGCGCTGTGCGCTGTACCGGCGGCTGCTGACCGACCCGGACGAGCTGGGCGGCGTCTCGCCCGGCCACATCGTCCGGCAGGCCGCCCCCGAACCGGACGAGGACCGCACCGTACGCGACGAGCTCGAAGCCGAGTTCGACGTGGAACGCGGCATCACGCCGCGGCTGTGGGTGCGGGACGAGAACGCGGAGGAGGCGAAGGAGGAGCCGGGCGCGACGCCAGAGCTGCTGGCCCAGGTGGAGGCGCTGCCCCCGGCCACCGACACCCCCGACATCGACGAGGCGCGGGCCACCCGCCCGGAGCCCGCGGGCGCGACCGCCGGCGAGGGCGGCAGGCTGCGGGCCGTACTGCGGGGTTTCGGACTGCCGCTGCTGGTCAGCCTCGGTCTGGTCGCCGTCGACGCCGGCATGGGCCTGCTGCTGCCGATCCTGATCCGGCACGGCATCGACGAAGGCGTCGAGCAGGTGGCGCTCGGCGCCGTGTGGGCGGCCTCGCTGCTCGCACTGGCGACCGTGCTGGTGCAGTGGGCGGCGCAGATCGGCGAGACCCGGATGACGGGCCGCACCGGTGAGCGGGTGCTGTACTCGCTCCGTCTGAAGATCTTCGCGCAGCTCCAGCGGCTCGGTCTCGACTACTACGAGCGTGAGCTGACCGGCCGCATCATGACCCGGATGACGACGGACGTGGACGCGCTGTCCACGTTCCTGCAGACGGGCCTCGTGACCGCGTTCGTCTCGGTCGTCACCTTCTTCGGGATCATGGTCGCCCTCGTAGTCATCGACGTGGAACTCGCGCTGGTCGTCTTCGCGACACTGCCCGTCCTGATCGTCGGCACGTACTTCTTCCGCCAACAGAGCGTCAAGGCGTACGAGCTCGCCCGTGAACGCATCAGCGTCGTCAACGCCGACCTTCAGGAGTCCGTCTCGGGTCTGCGGATCGTGCAGGCGTTCCGCCGCGAGCGCACCGGCCGGGCGAGCTTCGCGGCCCGCAGCGACAGCTACCGCCAGGCCCGGGTACGCGGCCAGTGGCTGATCTCGATCTACTTCCCCTTCGTGCAGCTGCTGTCGTCGGTGGCCACCGCCGCCGTCATGATCGTGGGCGCGGGCCGGATCGAGGCGGGCACCCTGACCACGGGTGCGCTGGTCGCCTACCTGCTCTACATCGATCTGTTCTTCGCGCCCGTGCAGCAGCTCTCGCAGGTCTTCGACGGCTACCAGCAGGCGGCCGTGTCCCTGCGCCGCGTGCAGGAACTGCTGCGTGAGCCGGCCTCGACGCTCACGCCCGCCGAGCCGCACCCGGTGCGGGTACTGCGCGGCGACATCGGCTTCGAGGACGTGTCGTTCGCCTACGGGGACGAGGAGGAGGCCCTCACCGGCGTCGATCTGCGCATCCCCGCCGGGCAGACCGTCGCCTTCGTGGGGGAGACGGGCGCCGGCAAGTCGACGCTGGTCAAGCTCGTGGCCCGGTTCTACGACCCGACGAGCGGCCGGGTCACCGTCGACGGCAAGGACGTGCGCGAGCTGGACCTGACCGCGTACCGGCACCGCCTCGGCGTCGTCCCGCAGGAGGCGTATCTCTTCTCCGGCACCGTCCGTGACGCCATCGCCTACGGCCGCCCCGGCGCGAGTGACGCCGAGGTCGAGGCGGCCGCGCGGGCGGTCGGCGCGCACGACATGATCGCCACGCTCGAGGGCGGCTACCTCCACGAGGTCTCGGAGCGCGGCCGCAACCTCTCCGCGGGGCAGCGCCAGCTGATCGCCCTGGCCCGCGCCGAACTCGTCGACCCGGACGTGCTGTTGCTCGACGAGGCGACGGCCGCGCTGGACCTGGCGACCGAGGCCCAGGTGAACCAGGCGACGGACCGGCTGACCGGCCGGCGTACGACCCTCGTCGTCGCCCACCGGCTCACCACCGCCGCCCGTGCGGACCGCGTGGTCGTGATGGACCGCGGCCGGGTCGCGGAGGACGGCACCCACGACGAACTGCTCGCCCTGGACGGCCGCTACGCCGCCCTGTGGCGCACGTTCGTCGGCGAGGGCACGGAGGACATAGGGGAGGACGAGCCGGCGACGGTCTGACACCGGCGGCTCCGCCGGATGCAGGGGCCCGGCCTGGCCCGTCCGCGAGGCTCCCCGCCCCCGGCCGGTCCGCGGGCTCCGCCCGGCGTAAAGCGGCCACCAGCGCCGCCCGGTTCGGCGGTAGCAGTCCGTAGTGGCTCGTAACGGGCGCAACCGATGCCCGGCCCCGCGCGTCGTACGCAAGTACGGAGCAGTGGCAGTGGGGGGCAAGCGTGTTCGGTGGGGCGTGGATCAGGGGTACGGGGCGGCCGGGCCGCGTCGTAGGGCGGGTGCTCGCCGTGGTCACGGCGATCGCGGCGTTCACCGTCGCCGCCCCGGGCGTCCAGCAGGCCGACGCCGCGGCGCCCTGCCCGGGTCGGCTGGTCAAGACCGTCACCTTCTCGACCGGCGAACTGCGCGTCTACGAACGCGGCGACTACGCCTGCGCCGTCACCCTCGCCAAGCGCCCCGGCTTCCGCCGGCCCATGTCGGTCTCCCTCCAGCCCCGGGGCGGGCACGGGGACACGGACAGCGGGATGTTCACCCGGCAGGCCGGCCCTGTCACCGTGCACGCCCTCAACCGCTGTGTACGCGCCACCGGTTCGGTCTCCGGGACCTACCGTTCCACCAGATGGATTCTGTGCTGATGCGACGGTAAGGCTCAACCGGGTCTGGCGGGGCCTGTGTTGACACCGCTAGGTTCACCGCGACCGCTTGATCTCAAGGGGAGATCTCCAGGGGAGGGTGAATGCGCAAGGCGCTCAGATGGCTGCTGTCGCTCGTGGTGCTCATAGGCACCGTGAGCGCGGCCGGCGTGACGGCGGGTGCGGCCACCGCCGCAGAGCCGGCGACCGGCACGGACATCAAGGACCGGATTCTGTCGGTCCCGGGAATGAGTCTCATCGAGGAGAAGCCGTACCCGGGTTACCGTTTCTTCGTCCTCAACTACACACAGCCGGTCGACCACCGGCACCCGTGGCGCGGCACGTTCAAGCAGCGGATCACCTTGCTGCACAAGGACACCAGCCGCCCCACCGTCTTCTTCACCTCCGGCTACAACGTCTCCACCACACCGCGTCGCAGCGAGCCGACGGCCATCATCGACGGTAACCAGGTCTCCCTGGAGTACCGATACTTCACGCCGTCACGTCCCGCGCCCGCCGACTGGTCCAAGCTGGACATCTGGCAGGCGGCGAGCGATCAGCACCGGGTCTTCAAGGCGCTGAAGAAGATCTACGACAGGAACTGGCTCTCCACGGGCGGCTCCAAGGGCGGCATGACCGCCACCTACTACGAGCGCCACTACCCGAACGACATGGACGGTGTCGTCGCGTACGTCGCGCCCAACGACGTCGTGAACAACGAGGACCGGGCGTACGACCGGTTCCTCGAGAACGTCGGTACGAAGGAGTGCCGCGACAAGCTGAACGCGGTCCAGCGCGAGGCCCTGGTGCGCCGGGAGCCGCTCGAGGCGATGTACGAGAAGTACGCGGTGGACGGCGGCTACACGTTCGACACCGTCGGCAGCCTGGACAAGGCGTACGAGGCCGTGGTCCTCGACTTCGTGTGGGCGTTCTGGCAGTACAGCAACGTCTCCGACTGCGCGGCGATCCCGGCCGCGGCCACCGCGTCCGACCAGGAGATCTTCGACACCGTCGACGCCATCTCCGGTTTCTCCTTCTACGCCGACCAGGTGCTCGCCACCTACACGCCGTACTACTACCAGGCGGGCACCGAGCTGGGTTCGCCCGACATCACGCAGCCCCACCTGAACGGCCTGAGCCGCTACGGCTACCAGCCGCCGCGGAACTTCGTTCCACGTGACATCTCCATGCGCTTCAAGCCGTGGGTGATGAAGGACGTCGACACCTGGGTGCGGCACAACGCCGACCGGATGATGTTCGTCTACGGCGAGAACGACCCGTGGGGCGCCGAGCCGTTCCGGGTCGGCAAGGGCACCCGCGACAGCCACGTCTACACCGCGCCGGGCGCCAACCACGGTGCGAACGTCGCCGGTCTGGTGGCGGACGAGCGGGCGGAGGCCACCGCCGCGATCCTGCGCTGGGCGGGCGTCGCCCCGGCCGCGGTCCAGGAGGACCCGGCGAAGGCCAGGCCGCTCGCCAAGGCCGACGCGAAGCTCGACAAGCGCGACCTGGAGCGTGAGCCGATGCTGCGCCCGTAGCAGGGAGCGTCGCAAGGGGGCCGTGCCCGCAGCCTTCTCCGGCTGCGGGCACGGCCCGTTCTCTTGCGGTCGGCGGCTACCGGTACGACAGCCCGTGCCCGATCGGGAACAGCACCTGTGACGGGTCGTCGGCCCGTTGCACCGGCACCGGAAGACGGCCCTGCGGGTCGGCGTGGCCCGCGATCACCCGTACCGCCGCCCGTAGTTCGACATCGGTCCAGGAGTAGGCCGCCAGGGCGGCCGCGACCCCTTCGAGCCTGGCGATGTCGTACGGATTGCGGACGGCCAGCGCGACCACCGGCACGCCGGTCGCCACCAGCCGGGCCACGAGGGTGCGCTGGGAGCTGGTCGCCGTGACGTTGTACGTGCCGACGACGACCACGTCCTTGCCCTGGGCGGCGGCGACCGCCTCCGTGATCTTCGCGTTGCTGGGGGCGGTGCCGGTCGACAGGGCGGTGGCCGTGAAGCCCAGCTCGCCGAAGGCACGGGCGAGTACGGTCGTCGGCGGCCCCGTCGTGCCGCTCGGCGACGCCGGGTCGGCGCCGACCACCAGGACCTCGTTGTGGCTGCGGCGGCTGAGCGGCAGCAGTCCGTCCGGGTTGGTGAGCAGCGTCGTGGTCCGCTCGGCGATCCGGTCGGCGGTGGCGAGATGCGCCGGGGCGCCCACCGTGCGCCCCACTTCCGGCTGCGGGACGAACGGGTCGCGGAACAGGCCGAGCTTCTCCTTGAGCAGGAAGATCCGCATGATCGATTCGTCGAGCCGGGCCTCCGTGATTTCGCCGTTCCTGACGGCGTCCATGACACCGTTCCAGGCGACCGCGAGGTCCGGCGGGTTGAGCAACTGGTCCACGCCCGCGAGCAGTGCGAGCACCGGCACCCGGTGGTCGCCGTACTTCTCCCGTACGCCCTCCATGTTGAGCGCGTCCGTGACCACCACACCGTCGTAGCACAGCTCCTCGCGGAGAATGCCGGTGAGGATGGGCCGGGACAGCGTCGCCGGGTCGTTGCTGGCGTCCAGCGCCGGGAACTGGATGTGCGCCGTCATGATCGAGTCGATGCCGGCGGCGATGGCGGCCCTGAACGGCGGTGCGTCGATCTCCTCCCACTCCTGGCGGGTGTGGGTGATCACCGGGATGCCGGTGTGGCTGTCGACGGTGGTGTCGCCGTGTCCGGGGAAGTGCTTGGACGTCGCCGCGATGCCCGCGCTCTGGTAGCCCTTGACCTGCGCGGCCACCAGCCGGGCGACCGCGGCCGGATCCGCGCCGAAGGACCGCACGCCGATGACCGGGTTGGCGGGGTTGATGTTCACGTCGGCGACGGGAGCGTAGTTCTGGACGATGCCCATCGCGGCGAGCTCGCTGCCCGCGATCCGGGCCGCCTTGCGGGCGGCGTGCGCGGATCCGCCGGCGCCGAGGGCCATCGCACCCGGCATCAGTGTCGCCGGCTTGCCCACGCGGGTGACGATGCCGTGCTCCTGGTCGGTGGAGATCAGCAGCGGTACGGGGGTCCGCTGCGCGAGCGCGGCCCGCTGGATGCCGTTGGACAGACCGGCGATCTGCTGCGGGTCGCGGGTGTTGTGCGCCCACGCGAAGTAGATGATGCCGCCGACGTGGTACTCGGCTACGAGTTCGGCGGCGTTGCGCACGCCCATCTCTTCGAGGTTGAGGTCGATGTCGGCCTGGTCCGGGTCCGTGGCGGAGTGCCCGTAGACCCGCATCACGAAGAGCTGGCCGACCTTCTCCTCGATGTTCATCCTCGAGATGAGCCGCGTGAGCCGGTCCTTGGTGCCGCGGGAAACGGCTGCCGGCGCCGCGAGAGCGGGTAGCGCGGTGGTGGCGACGGCGCCCGCGGCGACGGCGGTCGCGGTGAGAAGAGTGCGTCTGGAGAGGTTCCGGTCGTGCACTGGTGCTCCTTCCGGCCTTGCTCTACATGGTTGTGGCACAAGGGGAGTTGAAGGAAACTGCCAAGGGGACACGGATATCCGGAAACTAACTGCCAGGTCAAGGCCCCGCGCACAACCGTCACCGGACCGGCGGCCGACGGCCCGCGCCGGAACGGCCCGCCCGGACGGGGGCGGTCAGCGCGCGGAGACCTCCGGCCACAGCTTCTTCAGCGTCCGCACCGTCTCCGTGATGGCGGGCCGCCTCGCCGCCCCCGTACGCCACAGGGCGTGCAGCCGCCGCGTCGGCACCGGGGCCAGCCGTACCGCTGCCACCTGGGGCGGCAGCACCCCGCGGCCCAGCCGGGGCACCAGCGCGATGCCGAGTCCGGCGGCCACCAGGGCGACCTGGGTGTGGTTCTCCTCCGCCTGATGGGCGATCAGCGGCTCGCAGCCGGCCGCCCGCAGGGTCCGCAGCAGCCAGTCGTGGCAGACCGTGCCGGGCGGCTGGGTGATCCAGCGCTCGTCCTTGAGGTCCTCGCGCCGCACGGAGTCGGCAGCGGCCAGGGCGTGGCCGGCCGGGACCAGCACGTCGCACATGTCGTCGCCGATGACGGCCTGCTCGACTCCCGGCGGCGTCGGCAGCGGTGCGATGTCCCAGTCGTGCGCCACGGCCAGGTCGATCGCGCCGCGGGCGACGAGGTCGACGGACAGATGCGGGTCCACCTCGTGGAGCCGGGCGTCGAGGCCGGGATGGCGGCGGGCGAGGTCGGCGAGCACGTACGGCATCAGTCCGCGGGAGGCGCTGGCGAAGCAGGCGATCGTCAGCCGCCCGGCCGGCGCGCCGCGCCGCTCCTCGAGACGCACCTCGGCCTCTTCGACGAGGGACAGCAACTGCTGTGCGGTCGCTGCCAGTTGTGTGGCCTCGTCGGTCAGTCGGACGCCACGGCCCTCGCGTTCGAGGAGCGTCGTGCGGGTCTCCCGCTCGAGTTTGGCGATCTGCTGGGAGACCGCGGACGGCGTGTAGCCGAGCGCGGCCGCAGCGGCGCCCACCGTGCCGTGGACGGACACGGCGTGCAGGGCGCGCAGCCGGCCGAGGTCGAGCATGTCTCTCCCCACTCACGCTTTCATCGACGGCAATCATCAGCAGCGCTTCATCCAACCATGAAGAAATCCACGCTGGTGCTACATGGTCCCCTGCCGGGATGCTCCCTGTCATGCGCCCCGCCCACATCGCCCTCGCCGCACTGGTCGCCGCTGTCTGGGGAGTCAACTTCGTCGTCGTCGAGATCGGCCTGGACCACTTCCCGCCGCTGCTCTTCTCCGCCCTGCGGTTCCTGGCCGCGGCGCTGCCCGCGGTCTTCTTCGTCGGCCGGCCGAAGGTCGCCTGGAAGTGGATCGTCGCGGTCGGCCTGGTCCTGGGCGTCGCCAAGTTCGGCCTGCTGTTCACGGGCATGGACCTGGGGGCGCCCGCCGGACTCTCGTCCCTGGTCCTCCAGGTCCAGGCGGTCTTCACCGCCGTGTTCGCCTTCGCCGCACTCGACGAGCGGCCGGGGCGGATACGGATCGTCGGGATGGCCGTGGCCCTGGCGGGCATCGCGGTCGCCGCCGTCGACGAGGGCGCCTCCGGCCCGCTGTCCGGATTCCTCCTGGTCGTCGCCGCAGCCGCCTGCTGGGGCGTCTCCAACGTCCTGACCCGCAAGGCGGCGCCGCCCGACGCGCTGAACTTCATGGTGTGGGTCAGCACCGTCCCCGTCCTGCCCCTGCTCGGCCTCTCCTTTCTCCTGGAGGGCGCCGACCGCGATCTGGCCGCGCTGCGCTCACTGGACCGGACGGGCGCCGGAGTCGTCCTCTACGTCGCCTGGGTGACCACGATCTTCGGCTTCGGCGCGTGGGGCCTGCTGCTCCGCCGCCACCCGGCTTCCTCCGTGGCCCCGTTCTCCCTCCTCGTACCCGTCTTCGGGATGTCCTCCGCGTACCTCTTCCTCGACGAGCCGGTCGACCCCCTGCGCTGGTGCGCGGCGGCCCTGCTGGTCGGCGGCGTCGCGCTGACGTCCCTGCCGGGCCGTCGGCAGGCAAGGCCCGCACCGGAGTCCCGAGAACCGCTTACTGCCGCTCGAACCTGACGTTCTAGGGTGATCCTTCCGATCGACCACGGGGGGATCACCCATGTCCACGCCGCCTTACGGTCCGGGGCAGGCCGGGTACGACGCCACGACGCAACAGCACCTGTACCAGGCGCACACAGGGGCGGGGCCAGGGGGCGCCGTGCCCTGCCAGGTGTGCGGCTCGCTGCCCGCCGTCCACGCGGTGATCCGCGGCCATCAAGGCATGTTCCTCGTCATGCGTTCCCAAAAGCGCGAGGGGTTCTTCTGCCGCTCGTGCGGAACATCGCTGCACCGCCGGATGACCACGGACACGCTGTGGCAGGGCTGGTGGGGCGTGATGTCGCTCTTCATCACGCCGGTCACGGTCCTGATGAACCTCGGCCCGCGCTCCCGGTTCCGCGGGCTCGCCGCTCCGTACGGCGGCTGGCGGCCACCGCTCGACCCGGGAAGGCGGGTGCTGGCACGTCCTCCCGTCCTGCTCGTCCTCACACCGATCGTGCTGATGGTGATCGTGCTGGCGACAGGCATCATGACGGCGGCGTTCGACAGCGGCCCCGCGGCGGCCTCCGTCCGTGTCGGTGACTGCGTGAAGAACCACAGCACCTGGCCCGACCAGGACATCCGGCGGGTGGACTGCGGTTCGCACCTGGCGGAGTACCGCACTGCGCGGGTGGCCGACTGCGACGGCGACGAACTGCTGATGCGCCTCGAGTACGCGGCCGACGCGGAGGCCATGTGCCTCAAGCCGCTGGGGAGAGGGTGAACGCGTGACCGCCGCCGGGATGCCGTACGGATGGCAGGCGCCGACCGAGGTGGAACACCGGCTCCATGAGGCGAAGACGCGGGGTGACTGGGCATCATTCTTCGACATGCTGTCCGGAACGTACCTCTACTACCCGGTCGGACGGGCGGACGCCGAAGCGGGCACGGGAACGCAGTACTCCTACCGGAGTCCCGTGACAGGCACCTGGTGCTACGCCTTCTACACCGAGGGCGCCCTGCCGCTGCCCCAGCCCGACCCGGTCTTCAACCGCACGTCGTTCAAGAGTGTCGTACGGACCTGGGGAGACGACCCCACCTGGCTCGCGGTCAACCCCGGCACGCCCGGCGAGGCGTACTTCCCGGCGAACCCGCAGACCCTCCACCTGTGGCGGCAGCACGCGGAACGGGTCACCCCGCGGAAGAAGGGCCTGCTGCGCACCCTGCGGGTGGGCGGGCCGACCCGGGGCCCGGTGGCCAGAGGCCTCGCGTGCGGCGCTCAGCTCGCCGTGCACAGGGGCGACCTGTGGAACGCCCCGGCCTCGCACCTCGAAGGATTCCGGCAGATGCGCGAGACGCTGGACGAGTCGTGGGACATCCGCGGCGCCGACGACTGGCACCGCACCCAGGAGGACCTGCTGCAGGGCCGGTACGTGAGCCCCGTCTGGGAGTTCGCCCTCTCCGTACGCCGCGCGATGGCGTGTGAGGACGGAGACACCGTCGATCCCGTGCGGTGGGGGGAGGCGGCGGCGCACGTCATGCGCCGCCACGCGGAGCCGGAGACGGTCGCCGAGGCGGACATCCACGCAGTCCAGCAGCTGATCGGGCGCATCACCCGCTACGAGGCGCGCTTCCGCGCCGACGGGCTCCTGTCCGAGGGCCGCTGCGTGATGTCGGTCCTCTCCTGGGACTTCGGCAGGGCGGCCAACATGGCGCGCTGGGGCCTGGCCGCCCGGTACTGCGATCCGGCGAGGGCGGAAAGCGCCGTGGTCCGTGCCGGTGAGGCGAGCGCGACGGTGTACCGGTCCTGGGAGGAATTCGGAGCCGGTTATGCGCTCGGCAGGTGCCTCCACTTCGACGAGGAGGAGTTCGGCCCCTGGTACACGGAGGTCGTCGACATCCACAAGACGCTCACCACCGACCCGGAAAGCCCCTGGCTCACCGTTCCCTGGCAGTAGCCGGATCCTGCGGGAAGCGGGCGCGCATCGCGTCGATGCAGAGGTCGCGGGAGGTCGGACCACCGAAACGGAGCCGGTCGTACGGGGTGAACGCCGGCTCCAGCGCGTCCAGTTCGTCGATCGCCGCATGCAGCCTCGCCGACCACCGAGGCGTGCCGGCGTCCGGGTCGTGCGGTGCCGCGGTGATCTCGGCGGTCAGCCGCTCCTTGCGCTGTATCGATGCCGGGGTGACGGAGTGCAGGCACACGTATTGGCCGCTCAGGTACGCCTCCCACTCCTGACGCCCCGCCGCCGGGTCGGCCCAGTGTGCGACGAACCAGGCTTCCAGGTTCTCCGGACCGCCGGCCGCCTCCACCGGTGCGAAGAGGTCGTGCGGGACCATCTGGGCGCCGTCGGAGCGCAGATAGCCGGGCAGCGGCAGCAGCCCGGCCAGCATCATCAGCCGTACGGCGCCCGGGTCGCGGTCGGAAACCAGGCACAGGTCGTCCAGTACGGCGAACTGCGCGGTCACATAGGCGTCGTCCGCGGGTGACATCGGATGGTCGCCGTTGACCTCGCGGAAACGCGCCGCGATCTCGCGCTCGTACATGGGAGTCGCTCCTTCGTGAGTCGGTCCCCTGCACGCTAGAGGCGGAAACGTGGTGGCGGCGCCGCGCCCGCCCCCCCCGCCCGCAGAAGGCTCGGAGCAGGCGGCCCGGAAACCGGCCGCTCGGAGCCGGCCCCTCAGAGCAGCGAGAGCAGATGCTCCCTGCCCTCGGTGAGCAGCCCCGGCAGCTCCGCGGCGGTCGGGTACCACCGCTTCTCGTACTCCCAGCACACCCAGCCGCCCGGGTCCGCGAGCGCGAGGCACTGCGCGAGCGGCAGCACGCCCTGGCCCAGGGGCAGCGGCGTCAGGTCCTCGCGTGAGGCCACGTCCTTCACCTGCACGTATCCGAGGAAGGGGCTCAGCGCCGCGTGGGTCGCCTCCGGCGCTTCACCACCCAGCCAGGGGTGCATCACGTCCCACAGGGCCCCGGCGTGCTTGTGGCCGACCAGACCCAGCACCCGGGTGACATCGGCGCCCGTGCGGTGCGAGTCGTGCGTCTCCAGCAGGATGCGCACGCCGAGGTCGGCGGCGGTCTCCGCAGCGGCGGCGAGCCGGCGGGCAGCGATCGCGTCGGCCTGCTCCGGGTCCTGGTCGCCGCCGCCGGGGAACACCCGCACGAACGGCGCCCCGAGGTCCTTGGCCAGCCGGCCGAGCTCCTCCATCTCCTTGATCACGGGCTTGTCGTCACCCGGCGCGGCGATCCGCGCGTAGCCGGCGACGGTGAGGATCTCGACGCCCGCGCGCTCGAACTCCCTGACCGCCTCCGCCCGTTCGGTCGTGCCGATGCCGGGGTGCACCGGTTCCTCCGGATGGGCGCGCAGTTCCACTCCCTGGTATCCGCTGTCGGCGGCGAGCCTGGCCACCTCCGTCAGCGGCCTGCCCGGCACGCCGAGGGTCGAGAAGGCGAACTTCATCGATCCGTTCCTTCCTGAAGTGACAGCCGCCAGTCCTGGCCGACCAGATCCGCTCCGTACGAGCGGTGCGGCTTCTCGGCGACGAGGGTGAACCCGGCGCGCTGGTAGATCCGGCGGGCCGCGGTCAGTACGTCGTTGGTCCACAACACCATGTCCCGGTACCCGGCATCGCGCGCGAAATCCACTGCGGCGCGCACCAGTCGGTCGCCGAGGCCGTGCCCGCGTGCCTCGGGCTCGACGAGCAGCAGCCGCAGCCGGGCCGTGTCAGGGGCGCCGTCCCGTACGCACATCACCGAGCCGACCGGACGCCCGTCCGTCTCGGCGATCCACACCCGCTCCAGCCGGGGGTCGTGCTCCTGCGCGAAATCGGAGACGATCCGGGCCACCAGGCCCTCGAAGCCGGCGTCCCACCCGTATTCGGCGGCATACAGCGCGCCGTGCCGCTGGACGATCCACCCCAGGTCACCGGGGCCGGGATCCCGCAGGACCGGCTCGGCGGCGGAGCCGGGCCTCGCCTGCGACAGCAGCTCCCGTACGGTGCCAAGCGCCTGCGCGAGCCGGTCCCGGTCCTGCTCCGGCACGTCGGCGACCAGCGCGCCGACGGCTTGCCGGGACCGTTCGTCGAGCAGCGCGGCGGCCTTCCTGCCGCGGTCGGTGAGTGTGATCCGCTGGCGTCGCGGGTCCCGCTCGGAGGGTCCGCGGGCGACGAGTCCGTCGCGCTCGAATTTCGCCAGCAGCCGGCTCAGGTACCCGGCGTCGATCGACAGTTCGCCGCGCAGATCGGCGGCGTCGGTCCGGGGGCTGTGCGCCAGCTCGTACAGGACACGCGACTCGGTGAGCGTGTACGGCGTGTACAGATGCTTGCCGTAGTCGAGCGCGCCGATGAGGTTCGTGTAGAAGCGGTTGAACGCGCGGATCTCTTGTATCGGCATGATCGGCTCCGAGGTCAGCATTGACTCGGTCAACGCTATGCCCGCCCTGCCTGCCCCGGCAATGCCCCGGCCGGCTCCGCCGTGCCCCGGATCTGCATCTCCGGGCGGCCGGTGACGATCAGCCACGCGGGAAGGATCGCCACACACAGCAGGGGCAGCAGGCGTGGGTCGGCGACGAGGACGGTGGCCATGAACAGGCTCAGCCAGCCCTGCCGGGTCACGGCGACCAGCACACCGAGCACGGCGGCTCCCGTCGCCAGTGCCATCGGCACCGCATCGACAAGGGCGTGGGCGAGCATCCCGAGAGCCACGCCCACGAACACCGCGGGGAAGATCCGTCCGCCCTGGAAGCCGCACGAGGCGGCGACGACGAGCGCGGCCAGCTTCACCAGGGCGAGCAGCGCCAGGTTCGCCGCCCCGTGCTCCTCCGGGTGAGCAGTGAGTTCCCGCATCTCCTCCAGGCCCTTGAAGAGGGTCAGCTGCCCGCCGAGGACGCCCAGCGCGCCGAGCACCAGACCGCCCGCGGTCAGCATCAGGAGAGGGTGCCCAAGTCGATGGAACAGGCGGTGGACGTGAGGGAAGACGTACACGGCGGCCATAGCGACGACGGCGGCGGCCGCGGCGACCGCCATGGCGGACACCGCGTCGATCAGCCGGGGCCCGGGGTAGGGGTCGACACTGACGGTCAGCATCGGTTCCCCGATCAGCACGGTGGTCAGTGCCCCGGCCCCGGCGGCGACCAGCGGCGCGAAAAGCCGGTCCCACAAGGGCCGTGGATCGGGCCCGGCCTGGATCTCGGAGAGGATGAGGGCGGCCGCGACCGGTGTGCCGAACAGTGCGCCCACGGTGCCGGCGGCCGCGAGCGACACCCAGACGGCGGCGGGGATGCGGGGCATGGCCTTCATCCCCAGCGCACAGGCGAGTGCGACGTTGACCGAGGTGATCGGGTTCTCCGGACCGAGACTCACCCCGCCGGCCAGGGTCACGACGACGGCGAGCAGCAGCCCGGGCAGGACCCGCACCGGCAGCGGCGGGTCGACCAGACCGCGCGTGGCCGGGTCCGGGCCGGTACGGCCGGGGAACTTCCAGACGAGCAGGCCCGTGGCCAGACCGGCCGTGGTGAGCACGGCGAGGGTCCAGCCCGCGGACGTGCCGGAGAAGCCCCACCGTCCCGGCACGATGTCCCACAGCCAGTGCTGGAGCTCTTCGGCGAGTTCGCTCACCCCGATCAGCACGAGGCTGGACGCGACCCCGATGAGCAGCGCCGGCAGGACGAGGGGGAGGAGGACGCGGGCCTGCGGCCGGGGGACACCGGACCCGGAACGACCGGCTGCGGTACCCCCCGGCGATGCGTCGCGCGTCATGTTTCCTCCCCCGCGACGGTGGACGGAAGGCCCCGGGCCGGGCTGCGTTCCCGCAGCTTCCCGGTGTCACCGCAGGTCGCGGTGGTTTCAGTGCGCGGTCGTGCGGTCGTGATCCGACCCGCGTCCGTGATAGGAGGTCAGGGACCAGATGACGAACACGGCGATCGCGATGGAGACCACCGCCCAGATCGGCTGGTAGGGCAGCCACATGAACTGAAGGACGACGACCAGCGCGGCCAGCCCCACACCGAGGCCCCGCGCCCAGGCGGCTCCCTGGAGGATGCCCCCGCCGGTGACCGCCACCAGGATGCCGAGGATCAGATGGATCCAGCCCCAAGTGGTGAGGTTGAACTTGAAGACGTAGTCGCCGACTTGCGTGTACACGTCGTCCTCGGCGATCGCGGCGATCCCGGACAGGATGCCGAAGACGCCTTCCACCAGCATCAGGACACCGGCGAACACCGTGCCGCCGGCGGCCCAGGCGGCCCCGCCGCCTGTACCGGGCGAGGCGGTTCGGGTGCTTCGAGTACTACTGGACATGCTCGTTCTCCGTCCTCAGGGGCAGGAAACCTCAGCGTCTGGCCGTGCCTGCCGGGCGGCGAGCGGGTGTGGGCCGTTCGGGTGACGGGGGGCGGCCCGGCGGCACGGCGGGGCCGCTGACGGCCCCGCGCCGGGGCGGCCGGGCGCGGCACGCCCCCGGCTTCCGGTGACCGAGAGCCGTGGGGACGGGGCCGCCGGGTCACGTCGGTGCCGCCACCCGTGCCTTCACGCCGGTGCCGTCCCCCCTGCCGTCACGCCCGTGGTGGCGCCGTCGAGTCCCGGGCCATCAGCTCCGCCGCGATCGAGGCGATGCCTCCGGGCGGCGGCGCCTCGTTGCCCATGGCCAGCCGGCCGGCGCGGGCCCCGGCCTCGAAGAGCGGGAGCCGGACGGTCGTGAGCGCCGGCACCGCGTCCACGGAGAAGGGCAGGTCGTCGAAGCCCGCGACCGAGATGTCGTGGGGGATCCGCAGGCCCTGGTCCCGCAGCGCCGCGCACGCGCCCAGCGCGACGGTGTCGTTCGCGGCGACGATCGCCGTCAGTTCCGGGTCCCTGCGCAGCAGTTCGAGGGTCGCGTCGTAGCCGGACCTGCGGTCGTACGGACCGTGCACCGTGAGCCGTGCCTGCTCCGCCGTGTCCCCGCCCAGCCCGGCGGCGGCCATCGCCGCGCGGTGGCCCTCGAGCCGGTGGCGGGTCGTGGTGCGTTCCACGGGCCCGGCGACGTACCCGATGCGGCGGTGGCCGAGCGTGAGCAGGTGCTCTGTGAGCCGCCGTCCGCCGCCGCGGTTGTCGAAGGCGAGCGAGGCGACGACGGCGTCGCTGCCGGGCAGCGGCGGGCGGCCGCACAGTACGACCGTGGTCCCGGCGTCCGCGAGCCTGCTGAGTTTCGTGGTCATGGCGGCGATGTGGTCGGGGTCCTCCAGCGCGCCGCCGGTGAGGATCACGGCAGCCGCGCGCTGGCGCTGGAGCAGGGTGAGATAGGTCAGTTCACGTTCGGGGGAGCCGCCGGTGTTGCAGACGACGGCGAGCTTCTCGCCGCCCGCCCGGCCCGTACCCTCCTGCCCGCCGATCTCTGTCTGCGCCGCTCCGGCCATGATCCCGAAGAAGGGGTCGGCGATGTCGTTGACGAGGATGCCGACGAGGTCGGACGTGGCGGCGGCGAGTGAGCTCGCCGGGCCGTTGAGGACGTAGTCGAGCTCGTCCACCGCTCGCAGCACGCGCTCCCGCGTCGACGCGGCGACCGGGTAGTTGCCGTTCAGTACGCGGGAGACGGTCGCCGGGGACACCCGGGCGCGGGCCGCCACATCCGCCAGGGTGACTGTCATCGCTTTCCTCCGCGTGAGATGGAGCGTCCCCTTGTCCGGGCCGCTGTCGGCAGGCTAGCTTCATATCGCGTAGAAAGCGCTTGCTGCGCGCATGTCGAGGCAACTCGGAAGAACCGAGATGAAAGACGGAGGCACTTCGTGACACGCAGAACAGTGCGGATCGCCATGAACGGCGTCACAGGGCGGATGGGCTACCGCCAGCACCTGGTGCGCTCCGTCTTGGCGATCCGTGAACAGGGCGGTCTCGACCTCGGCGACGGCGAGGTGCTCTGGCCGGAGCCGGTGCTGGTCGGCCGGCGCGAGCACGCGCTGCGCGAGATCGCGGAACGGCACGGCATCACCGAGGTCTCGACCGACCTCGACGCCGTCCTCGCGGACGAGAGCATCGACATCTACTGCGACGCGCAGGTCACCTCCGCCCGCGTCGGGGCGCTGAAGAAGGCGATCGCGGCCGGCAAGCACCTCTACACCGAGAAGCCGACCGCCACCGACCTGGCCGGCGCGCTGGAACTCGCCCGCCTGGCCGGGGACCGGGGAATCAAGCACGGCGTCGTCCAGGACAAGATCTTCCTGCCGGGCCTGCTGAAGCTGAAGCGCCTCGTCGACGGCGGCTTCTTCGGGCGGATCCTGTCCGTGCGGGGCGAGTTCGGCTACTGGGTCTTCGAGGGCGACTGGCAGGAGGCACAGCGCCCCAGCTGGAACTACCGGAGCGAGGACGGCGGCGGCATCACCGTCGACATGTTCCCGCACTGGGAGTACGTGCTGCACGAGTTGTTCGGCCGTGTCACCTCCGTCAGCGCACAGGTCGCGATCCACGTCCCGCAGCGCTGGGACGAGCAGGGCAAGCCCTACGCGGCGACCGCCGACGACGCCGCGTACGGCACCTTCCAGCTCGAGGGCGGCGCGATCACCCAGATCAACTCCTCCTGGGCGGTACGGGTCAACCGCGACGAACTCGTCGAGTTCCAGGTGGACGGCACCCACGGCTCCGCGGTCGCCGGACTGCGCAACTGCCGTGCCCAGCACCGCTCCGCCACCCCGAAGCCGGTGTGGAACCCGGACCTGCCGGTCACCGAGTCGTTCCGCGACCAGTGGCAGGAGATCCCGGACAACACCGACTTCGACAACGGCTTCAAGGCCCAGTGGGAGCTGTTCCTGCGCCACGTGGTCCTCGACGAGCCCTACCACTGGGACCTGATGGCCGGCGCGCGCGGCGTGCAGCTCGCCGAGCTGGGTCTGCGTTCGTCGGCGGAGGGCCGGCGGCTCGAGGTGCCGGAGCTGTCGCTGTGACGATCCGACTCCCGCGGGCGGACCGCTCCTTGACCGCGTACGAGCCGCGCACCGAACCTGTGGGCTTCACGACCTCGGCTCGGCTCACCTCCCGTACGGTCTTCTCCGCGGCCCATGTCGTGGCCGACCCGTACGCCGACGTCAGTCCCGACTCTCCCGCCGCCGTCGACTGGGACGCCACGCTCGCCTTCCGCCGCCACTTGTGGTCGCACGGGCTCGGCGTGGCGGAGGCGATGGACACCGCGCAGCGCGGGATGGGTCTCGACTGGGCGGGCGCGGCCGAGCTGATCCGGCGCTCGGCCGCAGAGGCGAAGGCGGTCGGCGGCAGGATCGCCTGCGGCGTCGGCACCGACCAGCTGATCGGGCCGGCGTCGCTCGCGTCGGTACGGTCGGCGTACGAGGAGCAGCTCGCCCTCGTCGAGTCCACGGGTGCGCAGGCGATCCTGATGTGCTCCCGGGCTCTGGCCGCGGAGGCGACGTCCGCCGAGGACTACCTCGATGTCTACGGCCACCTGCTGCGCCAGGCGTCGGAGCCGGTGATCCTCCACTGGCTCGGCCCGATGTTCGATCCGGCCCTGAAAGGCTACTGGGGCTCGTCCGACCTGGACGCGGCCACGGAGACCTTCCTCGAGGTCATCGCGGCCCACCCCGACAAGGTCGACGGCATCAAGATCTCGCTGCTGGACGCGCGGCGGGAGGTGGAACTGCGCCGACGCCTGCCACAGGGGGTGCGCTGCTACACCGGTGACGACTTCAACTACCCCGAACTGATCGCGGGGGAGGAGCCGGCGGCGGGAGGACGTTTCAGCCACGCCCTGCTCGGCATCTTCGACCCGCTGGGGCCGCTGGCGGCGGAGGCAGTACGGGTCCTGGACACCGGCGACACGGAGGGCTTCCGCAAGCTCCTCGACCCGACCGTGGAACTCTCCCGGCACTTGTTCCAGGCCCCGACGCGCTTCTACAAGACGGGCGTCGTGCTCCTCGCCTGGCTGGCCGGCCACCAGTCCCACTTCACGATGATCGGCGGACTCCAGTCGGCGCGCTCGCTGCCGCATCTGGCACGCGCGTACGAACTCGCTGACGGGCTCGGCCTGTTCCCCGGCCCGGCGCTGGCCGAGACCCGGATGAAGTCCCTGCTGAACGTCTACGGAGTCCCGCAGTGAATCCTCTCTCGCGTTTCAGCATCAACC
Organism: Streptomyces sp. WAC00040; assembly: GCF_056835925.1. Classification (NCBI taxonomy): domain Bacteria; kingdom Bacillati; phylum Actinomycetota; class Actinomycetes; order Kitasatosporales; family Streptomycetaceae; genus Streptomyces; species Streptomyces sp. WAC00040. Next base: position 567,060 of record NZ_JAKQZE010000001.1, on the reverse strand, counting down.
AGATGACGGTCAAGCAGCTGACCGTGCCGGAGCTGACCGAGGCGTGCGTCCGGCTCGGCGTCCCGGCCGTGGGCCTGTGGCGCGAACCGGTCGCGGAGTACGGCCTCGACGCGACGGCGAAGCTCGTGCGGGACGCGGGCCTTTCGGTCACGTCCCTGTGCCGGGGTGGCTTCCTCACCGCGACCGAGGAGGCCGACCGGGCCCGCGCGCTGGACGACAACCGCGCCGCGATCGACGAGGCCGCGGCGCTGGGCACGGACACCCTGGTCATGGTCTCGGGCGGCCTCCCGCCGGGCAGCCGCGACCTGGTGGCGGCCCGGGAACGCATCGCGGACGCGCTGTCCGTGCTGGCCCCCTACGCCGGTGAACGCGGCGTCCGCCTCGCGATCGAGCCGCTCCACCCGATGTTCGCGTCCGACCGCTGCGTGGTCTCGACGCTGGACCAGGCCCTGGACCTGGCGGAACGCTTCCCGGCCGACCAGGTGGGCGTGGTCGTGGACACCTACCACATCTGGTGGGACGACCGGGCCCCGGCGGCGGTCGCCCGCGCGGGAGCAGCGGGCCGCATCCACTCCTTCCAACTTGCGGACTGGACGACCCCGTTGCCCGCCGGCGTCCTCAACGGCCGCGGCCAACTCGGCGACGGCGCGATCGACATGCGCGAGTGGCGCGAGCGGGTGGAGGCTGCCGGCTGGAGGGGCTTCATCGAGGTGGAGCTGTTCAACGACGGCTTGTGGGCGCGGGACGGGGTGGAGGTTCTGGAGGAGACGGCGGGGAGGTACGTGCGAGAGGCGTTCTGAGCACCGGCCGCGGGGGGTGCGGCCGGCACACTGCATTGGGTCGGCCCGGCCGCCTGCTACGGGAGTTCGGGGAGCAAGGGCAGCCACTCCGAGATGCCCTGCTGAATCGGATCGTCTTCATGCAGCAGATCCTGAATCACTGCCAACGGCGTCAGCATGTTCTTGATACGTCGCAGGTGAAGCATCTGTGGGCCCGGAGCGCGCCGATACTCCGCTGCCAATCGGAGGGCGTCTTCGCGCGTGAGGTCGAGATGCGTCTCCACGTATGCGCAGAGGTCGCCGATCTGTCGGGCTTCGTCCTCTTCGCTCTCCCCGAACTGTCGGATCATGTAGGCGCGGACAAGAGCCGATTCGGCCACCGCCTTCTTCGGATCCTCCGGAGTCGACGCGTACTTGCAGGCGATGGCAGTCAACGCCAGGTGTCCCCACCGGAGCTGGATTCCCTGGGGGTACGCATCGGATTGCATCCTACCGACGCCCAGTTCGCGCAACTGTTCCCAGTCCTGCGCCCCCTCAACAGCATCATCACCGCCCTGGACACGCCGCTCCAGTTCGTCCAGCGAGCAGCCTGAGAAGGCACTCACGAGCACTCCTTGACAATTCTCGGTCGACCAATGTCAGAAGACTTGAATTCCGGCCCGCTCAAAGGCTTCCTTTCCTACCTCAAGGCTTTCGAGTGACGGTTTGTAGTGACCGCTGTTGTTGTTGACTTCCATCCCGAAGTATGACCCGTTGCCGCCTGCAATTTCCGCTTCACCGGCTGCACGCACGGGGTCTCCATTGGTCAGAACGGGATGCTTGAGCTCAACGCCGCTGACCGGCTATCGGAGGTCGAAGAGGCGGCCGAGCGGTGCTGCGGCGGAATCGACCTCGCCCTTCATGAAGCCGGTCTTGAATCGCAGTTCCCTCCCGCCCAGGGTGGCAACTGCCACGTCGATCAACGGTCTCCACAGCCGTTCCGTCGCCTCGGGTAATTGTCGTGTGTCGAGGCGACCCCGATTGCCAGTTCGTCGGCCGGTCCTGCAATGCGCAGGGTCCGGCCGCCCGCGGGCCCGCCCGGCGAGGTGAAGCGAACCTCGACCGGGCCGGCGGGGAGCCATCTTCTGATGTGGCGGGCCAACTCCAGGATGTCAGCCGGTGCTTGCGCCGAAAAACCGGCTTCCATGACCATGTCGCCTTCCGCCACGTCCGCGATCTGTGCAACTGCTCCGAATCACGCCTCAAGGAGCGATGACTCCAGCAGATGCGCACACTTTCTGAAGTTCCGCTTGACTTCCTCGGGCGAGTTGGACGATGGCGTCAGAATTTGAGGCAGGAACGTGACACGCCACATCCTGAAGATTTCCAGGACTGCCCGTTCGCGGTGCGCCCCTACCAATGACGCGGCGAGTCCCACAATTCGGATGATGAGGTCCGACCCTGCCTCCATGTTGTGCGCTCTTTGTGATGCCGTTCCCACCAGCGCTTGCATGAAGTTGACCAGTTGGAGATCGGAGCCGAATCGCACCATCCTCTGTACGGAGGCGGGTTCATCGATTCGAGGCGAGAACTCTTCGATGCAGGCAGACCACAGAAGCAGGGACGGCGCTTGGATTTCATGCTGGCGATGCCAACCGAGCTCATCGAAAATCGCCATCGTCCCGGCGTGGAAGTCCCCGATTTCTCGAACACCGGTCAGGATTTGGTCCAGTACTCCACGGTGGCGCTCGACGAAGTCGCCCACGGAGACATCACGCAGGGGCACTCGGCCCGCATCGGCGACGGCCCCTATCTCGACGATTCCCCCCAAGGGCCCGAAAATTGCCCTCGCGAGCGACGTTTCAGACGACACAGACGACTCGCCTGCCATTTCTTCCTCCCGACATCTAAAAGAGATTCATGAAGTGCTGGACTATCGCCTCCCCCTGCGGGAGGGCCTTCAGGTGCTTGTTGAGAAGTGGCAGATCATCGACAGAGTCCACAAAGTACTCTGGCAGGTTGCCTGCCGGACCTTCATGGAGCCTTAGCCAGGGCTCGGCCTTATCTATGGGAACCTCAACCCTCACCACGGTTCCCGCCGGCCCGGCGTACTGGGTTGCCGCTCGGTTGAAGTCGTCCGTCAGATAAATCCCGGCGTTCGGGGTGTACGGGCGCTTCTCATTGATTTCCGGGTCCAGCGAGAATTCCTCACCCTTCCATTCTCGCGTGCCATGGTACAGAACCTTGTACGGAGACAGGCCGAGCGGGTCGATCTCCCGGAGAGGGTTCAGGACGTAGGTGTCCGGGTTCGGTGCTGGTGCAAGGCCAAGGGGATCAGGCGTGAGATAGCGCGCCGTGTGGGGGTCGTAGTGGCGATGGAAGTTGTAGTGCAGGCCCGTTTCCGGGTCGAAGTACTGGCCTGGGAACCGGAGAGGGGTGTACGCCGTGCTCGTTGTCTCCCACGCTGTCGAACCCCAGAGCAGACCGCGTGTCCTCCACGCCGGATCTCCCGACTCGTCGATCAGCGTGGTGGGAGTACCGACAAGGTCCGAGATGATGGCGAAGAAGCGCTCGTCGATTGTTGCCTGTGCGGCGAGCGATGCTGCCTGAGTTGCGTCCGTAGGGAGGATGCGTTCCGTCTGGGCAAGTGGACGCATACCATTGTGATCCCAGGTCAACGCCACCGGGTTGGGCTGTTCGTCTCTGCGACTGATTTGTTCGCACAGGGTCGAACCGTCCCAGATGAAGTCGACTCGCTCTAGGACCTTTCGATTGTCATCCGCGAGACGGGTATCGCGTGACCCCGCCCAAGGCGTCGATCCCGGCCACGACTTGGGACTTGTCATTGATCAGGTGACGCTCGGTGTGCCCCAGACCATTGGTGATGGTGGTCATGCGGAGCCCGGTTGCCGGATCGACGTCGTCCCAGGTGAACGTGCTTTTGAAATGTCCGCTTGTGCCCGACTGGTAGGTGCAGCGGTCCTGATCGTCGTAGACGTAGTCGAAGCGACTTCCGTTGGTGTCGGTCCACGAGGTGATGCGGCCGTGTTCGTCGCAGCCGAAGCGTAGAGGGCGGCCGCAGGAGCCGACCACCTCCGTGAGGAAGCCGTCGGTGTAGCCGTAACGCAGGATCTCCTGATCGGACCCGTCCAGGGCAGCGCCGGCGAGGTGAAGGGCGGTGACGCGGCCTTCACTGGTGGTGAGCTTCAGGTGATAGCCGCTGTGGTGGACGACCGAGGTCGGAGCGCCGGTCTCGTCGTGTTCGAAGGTGATCCAGCGGCCGTTGCGATCATCGATCTGGACCAGGAGCGCGAGCTCGTCGCTGTGATCGGTGAAGTGTCGGACCCGGCCAGTGGCAGGGTCCGTGATGGTGTAGCCGTCCGCGACCCGGCTCAACGGCCAGCGTCGGCCATGGGTGGGCATGACCGGGACACCGGGTGCCGGGTGAGGGTAGGCGAGCAGGCTGCCTTCGTCGCAGGTGAAGATCACACCCTCGGAGTCGATCTCCAGCCGCTGGTCCACCGTCGACGACCAGGTCGGACCAAACCACAGCCCCGAGCGGCGCGAGGAGTCGAAGGTACGCTGAAACACAAGCGGAAGCGAGGCGGGCAACGCGATGTCGGTCTGTGGCAGCAGCATGCGGCCTGTGGCGATGTCGACAGGGTCTTTCTTGCACGGGGTATCAGCAAATTGCTTGCTACTGCTGTCCGGATTCTGCTCGTAGTCCCCGCGCGTGCTGCCGGGTTTGTGGCCGTCGGGCAGGTGCCTCCCGGCGGTGACCAGGCCTTTGACGGCGCCTGCGCCTTTGGTGCCGAGGATTTCGGGGATGAGGCGGCCGATGAATTCTGACGGGTCGCCCTTGGCTGCTTCCCAGGCGTTCTTCAAAGCGCGGTCGGGGTTGGCGGCGGTGGAGGCGATGCCGGCGAGTGTGGTGTTGACGCCTTTCCAGTACTCGGCCGGGTGGGTGAGGTTGTACATGTCGAGCGGGTTGACCGAGCGGACGAAGTTGACGATGCCCGCTGTGCCTTTGACGACGCCGCCGGCCAGGTGCATGGATTCCACGCCCATGCCGAGGGCGTAGTCGGTGAACTCGGCCTGGAGTTTGTCCCGGCCGGTCGGTTCCTTCGGGGCGTGTGCCATGGCCGCTGTCACCGCGCTCTTGGCAGCCTCGGCTGCTTCGTTGCGGGCCTTGCGGGCGTCGGCGAGGATCTCCCGTGCGCGGGCCCGCTTTGCCTTGCCCGGGTCGGTGAACTCGCCCGGATGCGGCAGGTGTTGTCGCTGTTGCGCGCCGCGTCGTACGCCCTGCCCTTCTTGTTGTACGCCTCGACCGCGGCCTTGGAGTCGCTCTCACCCTCCTTGTAGAGGGCGATCGCCTCCTTCGCCTTGCCCTGCGCGCTGGTGATCGCCTTGGAGTAGGTTTCCAGGGCTTTGGCCGCGCTCTCGCATGCGTCCGCTGCGCGCAGCCAGTCCGTGGGAAGCGGCTCGAACTTCTCCCGGAAGGTGTTGGCCGCCTCGCCCTTCCAGTGGGCGGAGTCCATCTTCTTCAGCCCGCCGCCGACCAGGTCGAACGCCTTGTGGAAGTCCCGTAGGTTCTTCACCGAGTCGGCGATCTTCTCCGGCCGGCCGTGGATCAGCTCGTTCGCCTCCTCGGTCTGACCGAGCTGCTGCTCACCCACCTGCGCACCGAGCGACGAGGCGGTCTCGTCCCCCCAGTCCTCGACCGCCTCGGCCACACCGTCGTAGCCGTAGTGCCGCAGGCCCTGCCCGGCCTTGTCGGTCACATAGTCGACGCCCTCGCCCAGGACCTCCTTGCCCTTGTCGATCCCGGCGTCGACCGTGTCCACGACCTTGTCGGTCGCCTTGCCCGCAAGGTCACCGATGATCCCGAAGTCCCCCATCAGCGACTCTCCCCCCACCGCGGCTGCTCAGCCTGATCGACCGTCGCCTGATCAGGGTCCAGGTCCTCACGCAACTGCGCGTCCAGCCGCTCCCGCACCGCCGGATCCAAGATCCCCGCCCGCTCCATCGCGTCGTTCTGCGCATCCATCACGTCATACGTGGTGTTGGCCCACGTCTGCTTCACCTCGGCATGCGCCTTGGAGAACGACTCCTTGCTCCAATCCGCGTTGTCCCAGGCATGCTGGTCACGGATCGTGTCCCAACGCATCTGCTTGACCTCGTCCTCCGACAGATGCGGATTACCGTTCAGCGAGTTCACACCGATCTTCAGCGTGTCCTTGACGTACCGCTCCTGCTCCGCGAACGACCCCGCCGACAGCCCCAACGCCTGAGCAACCAGATTCCCCTTCAACGTGAGCGCCCGAACCCCCCACTCCCACCGGTTGCAGAACGTCTCGAACTCCGACGTCAAACCCCCATGACCCAACTCCAAGCCGGACAAGGCCAGATCAGAAAACCCCCGGCCCGTCGTCGCCTCCCCGATCATGCCGAGCTCCTTCAGCTCCGCATGCGCCAGATCGATACCACTCGCTATCTCCACCAAAGCCGACGGCGGCGCCGCAAGATCCGGCTGCTCCCCACTCACCGCGTCCCCCCGAGATCCACCACCGCCGCCTCGGGCACCACACCCTCCACCGGCGGAAACAACATGCCGTCCTCGCTACCCGCATCCAGCGCAACACCCGCCGGAGAGGGCAGCATCGGCACCATCACATCCAGCAACCGCGCACCGAGCACCGTTCGGTACTCCCACTCACGCTCCGCATCCTGCTGAGCGTGCGCGAACCGCGACAACGCCTCCTCGTCGGAGAACGCACAGATCCACCGCACCCCGTTGAAATCAGCCGTCCACAAACTCCCCTGCGCATCGAACGGCACCAACACCGCCGCACGCCGGAACTCACCCAGCAAACGCGCAAACCGACGCCGACCCGCCGCCACCTCATCCACCACCGGCGCAGACACAGCCGCCACCGGCCGCTCGGCAGACACAGCCACCGGCCCATCTGCGTGCTCGACCAGTTCCCCCTGGTCGGTCGGACCAGCCAACTCGGCCAACTCCGAAAGTCTGGAGAGGCGATCAGGCCCCGATATGCCATCCCCGTTGTCACTCACCCGCGGAATGCTGTCACGAGGAACTTTCCGCCCGCAATGAGGTACATCGCATGCGGTGGTGCAAAGGCGTCTCCACACCTGGGCGTTCATGTGGACAGGTGGCCGCTTCTGGCGGCCGCCACGAACGTCGACCAGCCGCCTGTCGAGGACACCACGGCGCGGATGAGCGGGGCGCCGCGTGCCAGTGGTGAGGCTACTGCCCTGACTCGGTCCGGAGGGCAAGCCCGGTTACGTCATCGGCGATGGCACCGGCCACGTGGAGCGGGTGACCGAGGGACGCCGTGAAGGGTAGGCGGTCCGGAGCGGCCGTGGTGACGTGTTCCGTGGCACTGGGCGCGCCCTGTGGCGCGCTCCGCGGGCCCGTTCGGAAAGAAGTCCTCCGACGCTGACATAGACGCGCGCGTCGTCCTCCGTCTGAGACATGAAGGCAACACCGACCACGTACACGACCAGCGGAGGACCGATGAAGACGAAGAGGCTCGTCATGGCAGGGGTCATGGCGATGGCTCTCGCGGGCGGCGCGGGGACGGCGCTCGCCCTGGGCGACGGCACGGCGCAGACCACCACGGCCACGGCCGACGGCACCGGCAGCGAGACGCCCGCCGCGGCCGCGACCGTGACCACCGCGGAGACCGTGACCACGGCCGGGACGGGCCCGCGCGTCGTGCAGCCGTACCAGCCCGTGGAGATGGGCCGGGGCGCGAAGATGGGGCTGCTCCCACAGGGCCGGCAGAACTATGTGGTGGCCTGGGAGGACTTCGAGGAGTCCGTCGAGCGGGCCAAGGCGTACGTCGGGGACAGCATCCGCCCGAACAGCCTCAGCGCCGGGTTGCAGACCGACGGGGACGACGCCCTGTTCACGGGCGCCTTCCGCACCGACACGATGCCCTCGCGCATCACCGTCCGCGTCGGCACCGGTCCCGAGCAGGCCGCGGGCATGCTGAGGCTTCCCGGTGAGCCGGGCTGGGGCACGTACTACCTCGACGCGGCGGGCGCCGGTGCGCCCGAGGAGACCGTCAAGGTGACCGCGTACGGGGCGGACGGTGCGGTGCTCGCCACCCTGTCGTTCGTGCCCTTCCCGGCCGGCAGTTGACGACGTTCCGCCCATAGGGCGGCCATGTCACGCTGTTGCGCCGGTAACGAGGGAGCGGCACAACAGCGTGGCGTGCGCCGCGCGCGGACGGCGAACACGAGGACTCGCTTGAAGACGAGCGCGGAGGCGGAGTTCCGGGCGTTCGTGGTCAGCCGCTGGCCACGCATGCTCCGTACCGCCCATCTGCTGACCGGACATCACCACGACGCGGAGGACCTGGTGCAGGCGGCCCTGGCCAAGGCCTATGTGAAGTGGGAACGCGTACAAGGGGCCGACGACCCGGACTCCTACGTGTGGCGCATCATGATCAACGCCAACGTGGACCGGCTGCGGCGCACCCGGCTGCGCGAGTGGCTCACCACCCGCTTCCCGGAGACCGCCGCCCCGGACCGGACCGACGCCGTGACACAGCGGGGGGCCGTGATGGAAGCGCTCGGCCAACTGCCGTCGAAGCAGCGGGCGGTGGTCGTACTGCGCTATCTGGAGGACCGCAGCGAGAGCGAGGTGGCCCGGCTGCTCGGCACCGGGATCGGTACGGTGCGCAGTCATACGGCACGCGCGCTGAAGAAGCTGCGCGAGCATCCGGGCATCGTCCCGGCGCACATGACGGGGGAGCGGCTGCCGTGAACGAGGACGACATGCGACTCGTCGACGCGCTGCGCCACGAGGCGGACGCCGTGCGCGTGGGCCCGGCGCCCGTGGACGAGGTGCTGCGCCGGGGAAGGGCGGCGCGGCGGCGCCGTACCGCAGCCGGCCTGGGCGCGGTCACTGTGCTCGCCGTCGGGCTCGCGCTCGTGCCCCTGACCGGTCGGTCCCCCCACCCGGCCCCGCCGCCGGCGACGGCCCCGCCGGTCACCGCCATGCCCTCGGGCATTCGTACGGTCCAGCCGTACGAACCGGTGGCCATCGGCCACGGCATCGGGATGGCACTGCTGCCGGACGGCCGGCAGAACTATGTCGTGGGCCCTGGCGACCTCACCGTCGCGATCGACGACGCCCGCTCCTACACCGGGGACAACATCCCCGACGACAGCCTCAGCTCCGGGAAGGACATCGGCACCGAACATGCCCTGTACCGGGGCGCGTTCCGCACCGACGCGGTCCCTTACCGGATCGAGGTCCGCCTCGACTCGGGCGCGCGGTTCGCGGCGTCCGTGCTCCGTCTCGAGGGCGACCCGGGCTGGGGAACGTACTACGCCTTCGGCGACCCGGCCCGGGGCCCCGAGGGGTGGACGGTCACCGCGTACGGGGCGGACGGCGAAGTGCTGGTGGAGCAGCACTTCGGAAATCCGGCAGCTCCCTGAAGGCCACCGCACCCGGGGCGAGCCGACGTGGCCGGAACCGATCCCGGGAACATGGCGGAAATTACTCCGCGCGATCATGCAACCATCTCTGCGTCACCGGAGTCGTATGTGTCGTCAAGGCTTCGGGGGTGGCGCATCCGGGGGGACGGCGCCGGGCCTTGGCGGGGGGAGCGTAAGGGGCCCGGTCGTCGACCGGGCCCCCTCTTCGTGGCGGGCGGGGCGCGGCGACCACCGCTTGCCGCCGTGAGCCGGCGAGACGCCGGCCAGCTCGGCCGGAAGCGGGGTTGTCCACAGGCCGCCCGCGCTGTCGGAGCGCGGCGATAACGTCGGGGCATGTCCAATCCGGTCGCGTTCCAACCCGCTGTGCTCGAAGGCGTGCTCGAGCGGATCACGTACGCCAACGAGGAGAACGGCTACACGGTCGCCCGCGTCGACACCGGCCGTGGCGGCGACCTGCTCACCGTCGTCGGTTCGCTGCTCGGCGCGCAGGTCGGCGAGTCGCTGCGTATGGAAGGCCGTTGGGGCTCCCACCCGCAGTACGGCAAGCAGTTCACCGTGGAGAACTACACCACCGTCCTGCCGGCCACCATCCAGGGCATACGGCGTTATCTGGGCTCCGGTCTGATCAAGGGGATCGGGCCGAGGATCGCCGAGCGGATCGTCGACCACTTCGGCACGGACACCCTCGATGTCATCGAGCAGGAGCCGAAGCGGCTCATCGAGGTGCCGGGCCTCGGGCCGAAGCGGACGAAGATGATCGGCGTGGCCTGGGAGGAGCAGAAGGCCATCAAGGAGGTCATGGTCTTCCTCCAAGGGGTGGGCGTCTCGACGTCCATCGCCGTGCGGATCTACAAGAAGTACGAGGACGCCTCCATCTCGGTCGTGCGGAACCAGCCGTACCGCCTGGCCGCCGATGTGTGGGGGATCGGGTTCCTTACCGCCGACAAGATCGCGCAGGCGGTCGGCATACCCCACGACAGTCCCGAGCGGGTCAAGGCAGGCCTGCAGTACGCCCTGTCCCGGTCGACGGACCAGGGTCACTGCTTCCTGCCGGAGGAGCAGCTGATCGCCGACGCGGTGAAGCTGCTCCAGGTCGACACCGGGCTGGTCATCGAGTGCCTCGCGGAGCTCGCGGCCGACGAGGAGGGCGTCGTACGGGAGCGGGTGCCCGGACCGGGAGGGGGCGAGCCCGTGACGGCCGTGTACCTGGTGCCCTTCCACCGCGCCGAGCTGTCCCTCGCGGGGCAGGTGCGGCGGCTGCTGACAGCGGAGGACGACCGGATGCCGGCCTTCCGGGACGTCGCCTGGGACAAGGCGCTGGCCTGGCTCGCGGACCGCACAGGCGCGAAACTGGCGCCCGAGCAGGAGGCGGCTGTCAGGCTGGCCCTGACCGCCAAGGTCGCCGTGCTGACGGGCGGCCCGGGCTGCGGCAAGTCGTTCACGGTCCGCTCCATCGTCGAACTGGCCCGCGCGAAGAAGGCCAAAGTGGTGCTCGCCGCTCCCACCGGCCGCGCGGCGAAGCGGCTCGCCGAGCTCACCGGCGCCGAGGCGTCGACCGTGCACCGGCTGCTCGAGCTCAAGCCCGGCGGGGAAGCGGCGTACGACAGGGACCGGCCGCTGGACGCGGACCTGGTCGTCGTCGACGAGGCGTCGATGCTCGACCTGCTGCTGGCCAACAAGCTGGTCAAGGCCGTGGCGCCGGGCGCGCACCTGCTGCTGGTGGGGGACGTGGACCAGCTGCCGAGCGTCGGCGCGGGGGAGGTGCTGCGTGACCTGCTGGCGGACGGCGGTCCCGTGCCGAGTGTGCGTCTGACGCGGATCTTCCGGCAGGCGCAGCAGTCCGGTGTCATCACCAACGCCCACCGGATCAACACCGGTCTGCCGCCCATCACTTCGGGCCTCCCCGACTTCTTCCTGTTCGTGGAGGAGGAGACCGAGGACGCGGGCAGAGTGACCGTCGACGTGGCGGCCCGCCGGATCCCGGCGAAGTTCGGGCTCGATCCGCGCCGCGATGTGCAGGTTCTCGCGCCGATGCACCGCGGCCCGGCCGGCGCGGGGACGCTCAACGGGCTGCTTCAGCAGGCGATCACCCCGGCCCGGCCGGACCTCCCGGAGAAGCGGTTCGGCGGCCGGGTCTTCCGTGTCGGCGACAAGGTCACCCAGATCCGTAACAATTATGAGAAAGGGCGCAACGGCGTCTTCAACGGCACGGTCGGTGTCGTCACGGCGCTGCACATGGACGACCAGCGGCTGACCGTGCTGACGGACGAGGACGAGGAGGTCCCGTACGACTTCGACGAGCTGGACGAGCTGGCGCACGCGTACGCGGTGACCATCCACCGCTCGCAGGGCAGTGAGTATCCGGCGGTGGTGATCCCGGTCACCACGGGGGCGTGGATGATGCTCCAGCGCAATCTGCTGTACACGGCCGTCACCCGCGCGAAGAGGCTCGTGGTCCTGGTCGGGTCCCGTAAGGCGATAGGCCAGGCGGTCAGGACCGTTTCCGCAGGCAGGCGCTGCACGGGCCTCGCGCACCGCCTCGCCGTGTGAGCCGGCCGGAGGGCCGGGGCACCGAGGGCGGCGTTCTCGAGCGGCCACGGGCGTGGGAAACACCACCCCACCCCCACCCCGGCTTCCGGAAGCGGGGCGAAGGGGGCAAGATGAGCAGGTTGGCGGCACTGAGTGCCGCCGATAGGCCCAATGGTCGACCCCGAGTGCACTCTCCTGAGCCAAATGGGGGATGGTAGAGACAGTCAGGGCACCTCGAAGAAGAGGCACTACGTCGGTGAGGGATGACGTGAGCGACAACTCTGTAGTACTGCGGTACGCGGACGGTGAATACACCTACCCGGTGGTCGACAGCACCGTCGGTGACAAGGGCTTCGACATCGGGAAGCTCCGAGCCCAGACCGGTCTGGTCACCCTGGACAGTGGATACGGCAACACCGCCGCCTATAAATCCGCGATCACCTACCTCGACGGCGAGCAGGGCATTCTGCGCTACCGCGGTTACCCGATCGAGCAGCTGGCCGAGCGCTCCACCTTCCTCGAGGTGGCGTCCCTGCTGATCAACGGTGAGCTTCCCACCGTCGACGAGCTCGCCACCTTCAAGGGCGAGATCACGCAGCACACGCTGCTGCACGAGGACGTCAAGCGCTTCTTCCAGGGCTTCCCGCGCGACGCCCACCCGATGGCCATGCTGTCGTCCGTGGTCAGTGCGCTGTCGACCTTCTACCAGGACAGCCACAACCCCTTCGACGAGACGCAGCGCCACCTCTCGACGATCCGGCTGCTCGCGAAGCTGCCGACGATCGCGGCGTACGCATACAAGAAGTCGATCGGCCACCCCTTCGTCTACCCGCGCAACGACCTCGGTTACGTGGAGAACTTCCTGCGCATGACCTTCTCGGTCCCGGCGCAGGAGTACGAACTCGACCCGGTCGTCGTCTCGGCGCTCGACAAGCTGCTGATCCTGCACGCGGACCACGAGCAGAACTGCTCCACGTCCACCGTGCGTCTGGTCGGCTCCTCGCAGGCGAACATGTTCGCCTCGATCTCCGCCGGCATCAGCGCCCTGTGGGGCCCGCTGCACGGTGGCGCCAACCAGTCGGTGCTGGAGATGCTCGAGGGCATCCAGGCCAACGGCGGCGATGTCGACTCCTTCATCCGCAAGGTGAAGAACAAGGAGGACGGCGTCCGTCTGATGGGCTTCGGCCACCGGGTCTACAAGAGCTTCGACCCGCGCGCGAAGATCATCAAGGCTGCGGCGCACGATGTCCTCTCGGCGCTCGGCAAGTCCGACGAGCTGCTCGACATCGCGCTGAAGCTCGAGGAGCACGCGCTCTCCGACGACTACTTCGTCTCGCGCAACCTCTACCCGAACGTGGACTTCTACACGGGTCTTATCTACCGCGCCATGGGCTTCCCGACCGAGATGTTCACCGTGCTGTTCGCGCTCGGCCGGCTTCCCGGCTGGATCGCCCAGTGGCACGAGATGATCAAGGAGCCCGGTTCCCGCATCGGCCGTCCGCGCCAGATCTACACCGGCGAGGTCCTGCGCGACTTCGTCCCGGTCGAGGCTCGCTGAGTACTTCTCTGTCCGGGCGGGGGCCCATGGCCCCACCGCCCCGAACAGCGAAAAGCGCCCCGCCGCCGATCCCCCCACGGGTCGGCGGGCGGGGCGCTTCCCATATCCCCGACAGCGGATTCCCCCCACGGGATCCGGCCGGGCGTCTGCCGCGCGCAATGCCCCGCACGCGGTATGCCGGGGTACGTACGGGAGGGCCGCTCAAAGCTCCCCGGTGCACGTGCCCCGGCCAACGCTTGCCTCTGGGACGTCCCCCAAGACATCCCATGAACGTCCCCCAAGACGTTCTCGGCATCGACCACTTAGACTCGCGACGAGCCTGAATGGTTACCCCTAAATATCTGTGATCTAGGTCTCGTTGTGAAGGTCTTGTGACCTGTTTGTAGTCACGAGAAGGAGCGCAGCCGGAGGCTGTTGAACACCACAAAAACGGACGAAAAGGCCATGGCAAAACCTGCGATCATGGGGTTGAGCAGGCCGGATGCCGCCAGCGGCAGTGCCGCCACGTTGTAGCCAAAGGCCCAGTAAAGATTGCCTTTGATCGTGGCCAGAGTCCGTCGTGCGAGACGGATCGCGTCAGCCGCGACACGGAGGTCACCCCTCACCAGGGTGAGGTCTCCCGCCTCGATGGCCACATCCGTCCCGGTGCCCATCGCCAGCCCCAGATCAGCCGTGGCCAGCGCCGCCGCGTCGTTCACGCCGTCGCCGACCATCGCGACGGTGCGGCCCTGCGCCTGAAGCCGTTCGACCAAGGAAACCTTCTCCTCGGGCATGACCTCCGCGTACACCTCCTCCACGCCCACCTCGGCCGCCACATTTTCGGCCACGGCCCTGGTGTCGCCGGTCAGCAGTACGGGGGTGAGGCCGAGGGCCCGCAGCTCCCGTACGGCCTCGGCGCTGGTGTCCTTGACCGCGTCGGCGACGGTGAGGACGCCGAGGGCCTTGCCGTCCCGCGCGGCGAACACGGCCGTGCGGCCGCTGTCGCCGGCCGCCGTGCGCAGGAGCTCCAGGGGCAGCTCGACCCCGGCCTCCTCGAGCAGCCGTGCCCGGCCGACCAGCATCTCGTGACCTTCGACCACGCCGCGCACGCCGAGGCCGGGCACGCTCACGAAGTCCTCGGCGACGGGCAGCCGGCCCTCGACGCGTGCCGCCGCGCCCTCGGCCACCGCCCGCGCGACGGGATGCTCGGAGGCCTGCTCCAGAGCGCCGGCGAGGCGCAGTAGATCCGTGGCCTCGGCGGTTTCCGCCGGATGCACGCCCTGAAGGGTCATCCGGCCCGTCGTGACCGTCCCGGTCTTGTCCAGGACCACGGTGTCGACCCTGCGGGTGGACTCCAGCACCTCCGGCCCCTTGATGAGGATCCCCAGCTGCGCGCCCCGCCCGGTTCCGACCATCAGTGCCGTCGGTGTGGCGAGCCCCAGGGCGCACGGGCAGGCGATGATCAGTACCGCCACGGCGGCGGTGAAGGCGGCCGTCGTGTCACCGGTCGCCCCCAGCCATCCGCCGAGTGTGGCGGCGGCGATCAGCAGGACGACGGGTACGAAGACCGCCGAGATCCGGTCGGCCAGCCGCTGCACCTGCGCCTTGCCGTTCTGGGCGTCCTCCACGAGCTTCGCCATCCGCGCGAGCCGGGTGTCCGCGCCGACGGAGGTGGCCTCGACGACGATGCGGCCGGCGGTGTTGAGGGTCGCGCCGGTGACCGGCTCGCCCGGCCACACGTCGACAGGTACCGACTCGCCGCTGAGCATCGAGGCGTCGACGGCCGAGGCGCCCTCCACGACGACGCCGTCCGTGGCGATCTTCTCCCCGGGCCGCACGACGAACCGGTCACCGACGGCGAGCCGGTCGACCGGTACGCGTACCTCCGTGCCGTCCCGCAGGACGGCGACGTCCTTGGCGCCCATGTCCATCAGCGCCCGCAGAGCGGCGCCCGACTGCCGCTTGGAGCGGGCCTCGAGGTACCGGCCGAGCAGGATGAAGACGGTCACGCCGGCGGCGACCTCGAGATAGATCACAGACGCGCCGTCCGTGCGGCCGACGGTGAGGTCGAAGCCGTGGCGCATCCCCGGCATGCCCGCGGTGCCGAAGAACAGCGCCCACAGCGACCAGCCGAAGGCGGCCAGCGTGCCGGTGGACACCAGGGTGTCCATCGTGGCGGCGCCGTGGCGCAGATTGGTCCACGCGGCGCGGTGGAAGGGCAGGGCGCCCCAGACCACCACGGGCGCGGCGAGTGTCAGTGAGAGCCACTGCCAGTTGTCGAACTGAAGGGGGGCGATCATCGACATCAGGACGACCGGCGCGGCGAGCAGCGCGGAGACCGCGAGCCGTCGCCGCAGGGCGTCCTGCCCGGTGGCGGGGCCGGTGCCGGACTCCGGGCCGACGGGGTGCGCCGGATCCGGGGCGGGAGCGGGCGGTGGTGGCTCCTCGGCGGTGTAGCCGGTCTTCACCACGGTGGCGATCAGGTCCGCGACCTCCGTGCCCGCCGGGTAGGAGACGCGCGCCTTCTCCGTGGCGTAGTTGACCGTGGCGGTGACGCCGTCCATGCGGTTCAGCTTCTTCTCGACGCGAGCCGCGCAGGACGCGCAGGTCATGCCTCCGATGGTGAGCTCTACCTCGGATGTTTCCACGCTCAGGACTCCACGCGCTCGGCCGGGCCGTTACCCCACCAGTATCCGGCCGAGCCGGAAACCGATGGCGTGCGGCCCGGCCGTGAGGGCGCCGGGGAGGCGGTGACGCTCAGGCCCTGCCCACCAGCTCGTAGCCGGCCTCGTCGACGGCTGCGCGAACGGCGGCCTCGTCCAGCGGGGCGTTGGAGACCACGGTGACCTCGCCTGTGGCCGCGACGGCCGTCACGGAGCTGACGCCGGGAATCTCGGAGATCTCACTACTGACGGCGCCTTCGCAGTGGCCGCAGGTCATGCCGGTCACCTGGTAGACGGTGGTGACGCCGTCGGCCTGCGCCTCCGCTGCGGAGCCGTGGCAGGACCCGGTGGACGAGCAGCAGGAGCCGGTCGCCGCGGTGTCCTCGATCTCAAGGCCGGCCTTCGTCTCGGCGGTCATGGCGTTCTCCGTTTCGGTGGTTCGACGCATGCGCGGGGTGCGTGCGTACGGACATGGTGCCCCGGGAGGTGCGGCGGGTGTCGCAACCCCCGGCGCCATGACGCCACTATACCCCTAGGGGGTATAGAGCGGTAGTGCCGCGCCGTGGAGGCGTTTCGGTTTCCGCGGAAGTGCGCGTTCGGTGGCACGCGAGCGGCCCCGCACCGTCACCGGTGCGGGGCCGAGTCTCGCGTCGGGTGCCTCTCACTCCCTGCGGCCTCTGTTCCCGGGCCGGTTGGCCACCCAGCGGCGGACCGTGTCCGCGTACCAGTAAGGCTTTCCGGCCTCCACGTGGTCGGGAGGCGGCAGCAGGCCGTGCTTGCGGTACGAGCGCACGGTGTCCGGCTGCACCTGGATGTGCGCGGCGATGTCCTTGTAGGACCAGAGCCTTCTGTCGGTCATGTGGGGCACCTCCCTGCGTGCGCAGCAGAGGCGGTCGGTATGCCGTCGGGGGAGCTGCCGCGCGGACGCTGGCGATCACTGAGCCTGTGCCCGTTGAACGACGTGGAGTGGCGGAGGGGGTGCGGCTGTTGACGGCCTGTGACGCAGGGCACGCGTAATGGAGACAAGTGTGACGCGCCGGCGACAACGGTGACAGATGTGATGCGGAGCGTCACACGCCGCAGGAGCGGAGGAAACCGCGCGTGCGTTCGGCGATCGGAAACGGTTTGTCCGGCGGGCACGGGTACATGTCCTGCTCGACGATGGCGAACAGGTCGACGCCCAGCGACTGCGCGGCGGCCAGTACCGGTTCCAGGGCGGGCACCCCGGACGGCGGCTCGCACATCACCCCACGTCCCACCGCGGGCCCGAAGGGCACCTCCTCGGCGACCACTTGGGCGAGGACGGCCGGATCCACCTGCTTCAGATGGAGATAGCCGATCCGCTCCCCGTAGGTCTCGATGAGCTTGACACTGTCGCCGCCGCAGTAGGCGTAGTGGCCCGTGTCCAGGCAGAGCGAGACCCGGTCGGGGTCGGTGGCGTCGAGGAAACGCGCGACGTTCTCCTCGGTGTCGATATGGGTGTCCGCGTGAGGGTGGACGACGATCCGCAGGCCGTAGCGCTCACGCACCTCATGGCCCAGCCGCTCGGTCTGGGTCGTCAGGTCACGCCACTGCTCCGGGGTGAGCATGCGGTCCTCGAGCACTCGGCCCGTCCTGTCGTCGCGCCAGAAGGACGGGATCACGACCAGATGCGAAGCGCCCATCGCCTGTGTGAGCACCGCGATGTCGGACACATGGGCCCATGTCTCCTCCCATACGGCCGGACCGCGGTGGAGCCCCGTGAAGACGGTCCCCGCCGAGACCTTGAGGCCGCGCCGCCCGGTCTCCTCCGCCAGGCGGGCCGGGTCGGTCGGCAGATAGCCGTAAGGGCCGAGCTCGATCCATTCGTAACCCGCGCCGGCCACCTCGTCCAGGAAGCGCTGCCAGGGGACCTGACGGGGATCGTCGGGGAACCACACCCCCCAGGAGTCGGGGGCCGAGCCGACCCGGATGCGGTTCAGGGCGGGGACGGATGAGGTCATGGCGGCCAGCTTTCCGGCCGCCGGAGAAAGGTGTCAAGGCTTGGTCCGAATGTAAGGACAAAATGTTGACAGGGTTCGCGGGAGAGGGCTAGACCTGACTCACGCCGGCGGTTCGAACCGAAGGGACGCGCATGCCTCAGCCGTATGACGTGATCGCGATGGGCCGGATCGGGGTCGACCTCTATCCGCTGCGCGCCGGGATCCCGTTGGCGCAGGTCGACACGTTCGGCAAGTTTCTCGGCGGTTCCGCGGCGAACGTCGCCGTCGCCGCGGCCAGGCTGGGCCGGCGGACGGCGCTGATCACCCGGACCGGGCAGGACGCCTTCGGTGAGTACCTGCACCAGGCGCTGCGGGAGTTCGGCGTCGACGACCGCTGGGTGACATCCGTGGACGCGTACCCGACGCCCGTCACCTTCTGTGAGATCTTCCCGCCGGACCACTTCCCCCTCTACTTCTACCGACAGCCGAAGGCCCCCGATCTGGAGATCCGCACAGGTGAGTTGGACCTGGAGCGGATCCGTGACGCACGGGTCTTCTGGGTGACCGGTACCGGGCTGTGCGCGGAGCCCAGCCGGTCGGCCACGCTCGCCGCGCTGGCGCACCGGGCCCGCTCGGGGACGACCGTGTTCGACCTCGACTGGCGGCCCATGTTCTGGCAGGACCCGGACGAGGCGCGGCCCTACTACGCGCGGGCTCTCGCCCACGCCACCGTCGCCATCGGCAATCTCGAGGAGTGCGAGGTCGCCACCGGCGAGCACGAGCCGCTTGCCGCCGCACGCGCGCTGCTCTCCGCCGGCGTCGAACTCGCGGTCGTCAAGCAGGGCCCCGAAGGCGTGCTCGCACTGCACCGCGACGGCACCCTGGCCGAGGTCCCGCCCGTGCCGGTCGACGTCGTCAACGGCCTCGGCGCGGGTGACGCGTTCGGCGGGGCACTGTGCCACGGGCTTCTCGCCGGCCAGGAGTTGGAGCAGACGATGCGGTACGCCAACGCGGCAGGGGCGATCGTCGCGTCCCGGCTCGCCTGCTCGACGGCGATGCCGTACGCGCGGGAGGTGGAGAGCGTCCTCGCGGGCGGCCCGCCACCGCCGGACCCCAGCCCGCCCCCGGCCCCGCCGGGCACGGGCTCGTCCCCGTCCGCTCCGGGCACGGCCCCGCCGCAGGCCGCCCGGTCCGAGGCGGAGCCGTCGTGAGCCGGGTCGACATCGCCGAGCTCGTCGGCATCCGCACCCGCCACCCGGAAGCGGTCGCCGAGGCGGCCGTCCGCAGGCGGCGTCGGCCCGCGCTCCTCGGCGACAGCGGACGGCTGATGATCATCGCCGCCGACCATCCCGCCCGCGGAGCACTCACCGTCGGCGACCGCCCTCTCGCCATGGCCAACCGCCTCGACCTGCTGGAGCGGCTCTGCCTCGCGCTGTCCCGGCCCGGCGTCGACGGCGTCCTCGCCACCGCCGACATCCTCGACGACCTGCTCCTCCTCGGCGCCCTCGACGACAAGGTCGTCATGGGCTCCATGAACCGCGGAGGACTGGCAGGCGCCGCCTTCGAACTCGACGACAGATTCACCGGGCACCGCGCGCGCGACCTCGAACGGCTGGGCTTCGACGCGGGCAAGCTGCTGCTCCGCATCGACTACGACGACCCGGCCTCCCTCGACACCCTGGACGCAGCCGCCCGCGCCGTCGACGAGATGGCCGAGCGTCGGCTTCCCGTCTTCATAGAGCCGTTCATCTGTCACCGCACCGACGGCCGGCTCCGCAACGATCTCAGCGCCGAGGCCGTCACCCTGTCCATCGCCATCGCCTCCGGGCTGGCCGGCACCTCCGCGTACAGCTGGCTCAAGGTGCCCGTCACCGACGACCCGGAGGACATGCGGACGGTGCTGGAGACCTCCACCCTGCCGGCGGTGCTGCTCGGCGGTGAGATAGGTGACGACCAGGACGGCGCCTACGAGAAATGGCGCGGCGCGCTGCAACTGCCCACGGTGCAGGGACTGGTGGTGGGCCGCTCACTGCTCTATCCGGTCGACGGCGACGTGGCGGGCGCGGTCGACACGGCCGTCGGACTGCTCTAGGGGGTACGCACAAGGCATGGACGACAACAACAAGCAGCAGGGTCTCCACGTCCCGGCCGGCAGCGCCGCGAGCGCGCCGTACGCCCTGAGCATCGGACCCGACGAGGCGGGCTGGGAGTACTCCGCCCTCCGGGTGCTCGAGCTTCCGCCGGGCGGGTCGCATCTGCTGACCGCCGGCGACAGCGAGTGGATCGTGCTGCCGCTCACCGGCGGTTGCACCGTGCACACGCAAGGCGAGATCTTTGAACTGCAGGGGCGGGAAAGCGTGTTCGGCGGAGTGAGCGACTTCGCCTATGTGCCGCGAGACGCCCATGCCCAGATCGCCTCCGGCGCGGGAGGCCGCTTCGCCCTGGCAGGAGCGAGGTGCGAGCGCCGACTCCCCGCTCGCTACGGCCCCGCGCCGGAGGTACCCGTCGAGGCCCGCGGCAGCGGCAGCCAGGCCCGCGAGGTCCACAACTTCGCCGCGGCGGACACCTTCGCATGCGACCGCCTGATCGCCGTGGAAGTCCTCACCCCGGGCGGCAACTGGTCCTCCTACCCGCCGCACAAGCACGACGAGCACCGGCCGGGAGAGGAGAGCGAACTCGAGGAGATCTACTACTTCGAGATCGACCGCGGCGGCCTCGGCTACCAGCGCGTCTCCCCGTCCCGTCCCGGCGGTGCCGATCTCCTCGCCGAGGTACGCACCGGCGACGCCGTCCTCGTGCCCGACGGCTGGCACGGCCCGTCCATCGCGGAACCGGGCCACACCATGTACTACCTCAATGTGATGGCGGGCCCCGGCGACGACCGCCAGTGGCTGATCCGCTTCCACCCCGACCGCTCGGAGAGCTACCGGTGACCACCCGACGGCTGACCACCGCCCAGGCCCTCG
The DNA here is from genome assembly GCF_056835925.1 of Streptomyces sp. WAC00040. Lineage (NCBI taxonomy): Bacteria > Bacillati > Actinomycetota > Actinomycetes > Kitasatosporales > Streptomycetaceae > Streptomyces > Streptomyces sp. WAC00040. The sequence continues at coordinate 546,174 of NZ_JAKQZE010000001.1, read as the reverse complement.
TCGCGTTCCTCGCCCGCCAGTACACCGAGCGCGACGGCCGCCGCCACCGGCTCATCGGCGCCACCTGGGGCATCTTCGGGCACGGGAACGTGGCGGGCGTCGGCCAGGCGCTGCTCGAGAGCCACCAGGACATGCCCTATCTCCAGGGCCGCAACGAACAGGCCATGGTCCACGCGGCCGTCGGCCACGCCCGCCAGTCGCGCCGGCTCTCCGCGCAGGCCGTCACCACGTCCATCGGCCCGGGCGCCACCAACCTGGTCACCGGCGCCGCGCTGGCCACGATCAACCACCTCCCCGTCCTGCTGCTCCCCGGCGACACCTTCGCCACCCGGCCCGCCGACCCGGTCCTCCAGCAGCTCGAAGTGCCCTACTCCGGCGACGTGTCGGTCAACGACTGCCTGCGTCCCGTCTCCCGCTGGTTCGACCGCATCGTCCGCCCGGAGGCACTGGTGCCCGCCGCGCTCCAGGCCGTGCGGGTCCTGACCGACCCGGCACAGACCGGCGCGGTCACGCTCGCGCTTCCGCAGGACGTGCAGGCGGAGGCGTACGACTGGCCCGAGGAGTTCTTCGCCGAGCGGACGTGGCCGATCCGCCGGCCGCGCCCCGACGCGGAGGCACTGGCGCAGGCGGCGGCCGCCGTGCGCTCCGCCCGCCGGCCGCTGCTCGTCGCGGGCGGCGGCGTGCACCACTCGGAGGCGGAGGAGGCGCTGCGGGTGTTCGCCGAGGCGACCGGCATCCCGGTCGCCTCGACCCAGGCGGGCAAGGGATCGCTGCCGTACGACCACCCGTGCGACATCGGCGGCATCGGTCACACCGGCACCGCCACGGCCGACGACCTGGCCCGTACCGCAGACCTGGTGATCGGCGTCGGCACGCGCTGGTCCGACTTCACCACGGCTTCCTCGACGCTGTTCCGTCATGAGACGGTCCGCTTCGTCAACCTCAACATCACCGCCTTCGACGCCCACAAGATGGCCGGCCTCTCGGTCGTCGCCGACGCGCGCGCCGGGCTCGAGGAACTCACCGCGGCACTCGGCGACCACCGCGTCGACGCCGAGCACCGGGCGCGCTGCACGGCGGCGAAGGCGGCCTGGGAGGAGCGGGTCACCGCGGCCTTCACCGCCCCCGACCCCGACGCCGCCCCGACCCAGGCACAGGTCCTCGGCGCGCTCGACGCCCTGGTGACCGGCGACGACATCCTCATCAACGCGGCCGGCTCCCTCCCGGGCGACCTGCACAAACTGTGGCGCTGCCGGTCCGCCGACCAGTACCACGTCGAATACGGCTACTCCTGCATGGGCTACGAGATCCCCGCCGCCATCGGCGTCGCCATGGCGGCACCCGGCCGGCCCGTGTGGGCGCTCGTCGGCGACGGCACGTACCTCATGAACCCGACCGAGATCGTGACCGCCGTCCAGGAGGGCGTCCCCATCCGGATGGTCATCATCCAGAACCACGGATACGCCTCCATCGGCGGCCTCTCCGAGTCCGTGGGGGCGGAGCGCTACGGCACCGCCTACCGTCACCGGGCCGCCGACGGGTCCTTCACCGGCCCGCCGCTGCCCGTCGATCTCGCCGCCAACGCCGAGTCCCTCGGGATGCGGGTGATCCGTGCCCGCAGCGTGCGTGACCTGCGTGAAGCTTTGGCCGAGGCCCGCTCGGCCGACGTGCCCACATGTGTCTACGTGGAGACCGGAACGGCAGACACTGTGTCGGGCCCGCCCGGCGCACAGGCGTGGTGGGATGTTCCTGTGGCCGAGACCGCGACCCGTCCGTCGGCGGTGAAGGCCCGTGAGGAGTACGACCGGCAGGCCGCCGCCCGACGCCGCCATCTCTGAAGGAGCTTTTCGTCATGACGAAGACCGTCAACCACTGGATCGGTGGCAAGACCGTCGAAGGTGCGTCGGGGAACTGGGGCCCGGTCACGGACCCGGCGACGGGAGCCGTCACCACCCGTGTCGCCCTCGCCTCCGCCGACGAGGTCGGCGCGGCCGTGGCCGCCGCCCGCGAGGCGTACACGACATGGGGCACCTCGTCGCTGGCCCAGCGCACCGCGGTCCTCTTCCGCTACCGCGCCCTGCTCGATGCGCGCCGCGACGACATCGCTGCCCTGATCACCGCCGAGCACGGCAAGGTGCACTCCGACGCGCTCGGCGAGGTGGCCCGCGGCCTCGAGATCGTGGAGCTGGCTTGCGGCATCACCACCCAGCTCAAGGGCGAGCTGTCGACCCAGGTGTCCAACCGTGTCGACGTGTCCTCGATCCGCCAGCCCCTCGGAGTCGTCGCCGGCATCACCCCCTTCAACTTCCCGGCGATGGTGCCGATGTGGATGTTCCCGTTGGCCATCGCCTGCGGAAACACCTTCGTCCTCAAGCCGAGCGAGAAGGACCCCTCGGCCGCCAACCTGCTCGCCGAGCTGGCGGCGGAGGCCGGTCTGCCCGACGGCGTGCTGAACGTCGTGCACGGTGACAAGGTGGCCGTCGACGCGCTGCTCGCGCACCCGGACGTGGCCGCGGTCTCGTTCGTCGGCTCCACTCCGATCGCGCGCTACATCCACACCACCGCCTCCGCCAACGGCAAGCGCGTCCAGGCGCTGGGCGGTGCCAAGAACCACATGCTCGTGCTGCCGGACGCCGACCTCGACGCAGCCGCGGACGCCGCGGTGTCGGCGGCATACGGCTCGGCGGGCGAGCGCTGCATGGCGATCTCCGCGGTCGTCGCCGTCGGCGCGATCGGTGACGAGCTGGTGGACAAGATCCGCGAGCGGGCCGAGAAGATCAAGATCGGTCCGGGCGACGACCCGACCTCCGAGATGGGCCCGCTGATCACGGCCGCCCACCGCGACAAGGTCGCCTCCTACGTCACGGGCGCGGCCGCCCAGGGCGCGGAGGTCGTCCTCGACGGCACCGGATACACGGTCGACGGCTACGAGGACGGCCACTGGATCGGGTTGTCCCTGCTCGACAAGGTCTCCACGGACTCCGACGCCTACCGCGACGAGATCTTCGGCCCGGTGCTCTGCGTGCTGCGCGCGGAGACGTACGAGGACGGCGTGGAGCTGATCAACGCCTCGCCGTTCGGCAACGGCACCGCGATCTTCACCCGCGACGGCGGCGCGGCCCGCCGTTTCCAGTTGGAGATCGAGGCCGGCATGGTCGGCGTGAACGTGCCGATCCCCGTGCCGGTGGGCTACCACTCCTTCGGTGGCTGGAAGGACTCGCTCTTCGGCGACCACCACATCTACGGCAACGACGGCGTGCACTTCTACACCCGCGGCAAGGTCGTCACCACCCGCTGGCCCGACCCGGCGGACGCCCCGGCGGGCGTGGACCTGGGCTTCCCGCGCAACCACTGACACGCGTGAGACGCGGCCCGTGCGGATCCCGCGCGGGCCGCGTCTCAGTACCGGTCGTCCAACGCGAGGACTACGGCCCGCAGTTCACGCGCGGCGCGACGGGGAAGGGCCAGCACGGCGCCCTCGAGCATGTCCCGGGCACGGAGGGGATCACCGCAGCAGAGCCACTCGGTGCAGCCGCTCTCGTCGTCCTGCCACAGTCGCCGGTCGGGCCGGCCGGCGAAGCCCCGCCACAGCGCGAGGGACTCGCCGACGGCGCCGGTCCACAGATAGTTGCGGGTCTCCTCGATGCGCACGATCTCGTACAGCGTGCGCCGCGAGACGCCCGAGATCGGCCGCACCCGGTGCTTTTGGCACCGCTCCCGCACCCGCTGCTCGGCACGAACGTGCCCTGGCCGCCTACGCGGCATGACCTCCGAAGGTGTTCATGGGTGTGAGCCTAGGGCGTAATCCATTGGCCCGGCAAAGGGGTTCGGGCGCACGCTGGGCGCCATGACCGACGAACCCCGCTACCGCATACGCGCCCGGTACACCGACGCCACCATCACCGTCTACCAGGCGTACCACCCCGCCATCGGCATGCCCGCCGCCCGCGACGGGCGGTTCCCGGCGGCGTGGAAGCGGGAGCGGATGACGTGGATCAAGCCGTCGTTCCTGTGGATGATGTACCGCTGCGGCTGGGCGACCAAGGCCGATCAGGAGACCGTGCTCGCCGTCGAGATCCAGCGGGACGGCTTCGAATGGGCTCTGCGCAACGCCTGTCTGTCGCACTGTCAGGCCGGTGTGCACGAAAGCCGGGCGGCGTGGAAGCGGGAGCTGCGGCGGGCGCCGGCGCGTGTGCAGTGGGACCCGGAGCGGGACCTCGCGCTGAACGCGCTGCCCCATCGGTCGCTGCAGCTGGGACTCGGCGGCGAGGCGGCAGGCCGCTACGCGGACGAGTGGACGGTGGCCATCACCGACGTGACCCCGCTCGCCCACGAGGCGCACCGGCTTGTGCGCGAAGGGGACCCTGAGGGGGCGGCACGGCTGCTGCCCGAGGAGCGGCCGTATCCGGCGGACACGGGGCTCCTCGGGCATCTGGTGCCCTCGCCGGGCTAGAACAGCGAGTGGAGCAGCTTGTTCGGGGAACCGGTCAGCGGGCTCTGGACCTTGCCCGTCGTCGCGTTGTTCACCAGGGCGTCCCGGACCTGTGCCGGGGTGGCCGTCGGGTGCGCCGAGAGGTGGAGAGCGGCCACGCCCGCGGTGTGCGGGCTGGCCATCGACGTGCCCGAGACGGTGCTGGTGGCGGTGTCGCTGTCCTTCCAGGCCGAGGTGATGTCCACGCCGGGCGCGAACAGGTCGAGGCACGTTCCGTAGTTGGAGAACGATGCCCTGCGGTCGGAGCTGTCCGTCGCGCCGACCGTGATCGCCTCGGGGACACGGGCGGGCGAGTAGTTGCACGCGTTCGCCGGGATGCCCAGGATCGGCAGGCCGTTGCCGGCCGCGACGGAGTAGCTGACGCCGGAGGCGATCGACTTCTTCACCGCGTCGTCCAGCGACGCGCTCGCGCTGCCGCCGAGGCTCATGTTGGCCACGGCCGGCTTCTTGGCGTTGGCGGTCACCCAGTCGATGCCGGCGATGACGCCGGCGGTGGTGCCCGAGCCCTGGCAGTCCAGGACGCGTACGGCGATGAGGTTGACGCTCTTGGCGACCCCGTAGTTCTTGCCGCCGACCGTGCCGGCGACGTGGGTGCCGTGTCCCTGACAGTCCTGCCCGTTCTGGCCGCCGCCCACCGTGTCCGTGCCGACGCTCGCGCGCCCGCCGAACTCGCTGTGGGAGGTGCGGATGCCGGTGTCGATGATGTAGGCGTTCACGTTCGACGCCGGGGTGTTGTAGGTGTACGTCTTCGACAGCGGCAGGTTCCGCTGGTCGATGCGGTCGATGCCCCATGTGGCGTTCGGCTGCGTATCGTTCAGCCGGACCGTGGAGTTCTGCTCGACGTAGGCGACCCGGGGGTCGGCCGCGAGCGCCTTGGCCTTCGAGGCGGGCATCGCGGCGGAGAAGCCGGACAGGACGTTGTTGTAGGTGTGCTTCGGTGTGACGCCGAGGTCGGCGGCGCGGGTCGTGCCGTCCTTGAGGACGACGATCCAGCTGTTGTCGACGGCAGTTGCAGTGGGAGCGAGACGAAGATCGCCGATGGACGCGCTGTGCGCGGTGGGGGATACGGCGAACTGGAGACCGGTCGCGGCGGCGGCGGCTGATATCAGCGCCCCGGCGCGACGGGCAGTTGCTCTCATCTCGTGCACCTGACCTTTCGTTGACCGGTTGTTACGGGCAAGTACGGGCGTGCATGGTGCCAGGACGTGCGGTTGCGAGAGCCAGGGTCCCGTTGTGTGACCTACGACACAAGGGAGCGACTGGTGAGTAACTGGCCGGATATGCACCCCTTCTGAAGAGGGTTCAGCGCGTGTGGATCTTGTGTGCCCGTCGTCACGAGTCCGGAATGTCCGGTCTTCGGGGGCGCCGCCGTTCCGGCCCCGCAGGCCCGCGCCGTACCGCGTCCGGTGTACGAAGACGGCAGCGCGTACTACTTCAGGAGGCGCACCGGTTCCACCCGGCGGCAGCCGACGGCGGACCGCCGTGCGCTTAGGGTTTTCACCATGGAGATCCGACTTCCCCGGCCGCGGGGCCGATGGTTCGCGGGCGTCGCCGCCTTCGCCGTGCTCGCCGGCGCCGGCACGTGGACCGCCGTCGCCGACGACGCCGCGCCCGCCGTGCACCGCGAGGACCGGGTGCACAGCATGCCCGGAGCGAAGATCGACACCTCGTACTTCACCAGCGGCGGCGACGAGAGACGGCCCGCCGTCCTGCTCGGACACGGCTTCGGCGGCAGCAAGGAAGACGTCCGGGCACAGGCCGAGAAGCTGGCCCGGGACGGGTACGCCGTACTGACCTGGTCGGCCCGCGGCTTCGGCCGCTCCACCGGGCAGATCGGGCTCAACGACCCGGACCGCGAGGTCAAGGACGTCTCCCGGCTGATCGACTGGCTGGCGAAGCGGACCGAGGTGACGCTGGACGCCGACGGCGACCCGCGCGTCGGCATGAGCGGTTCCTCGTACGGCGGCGCGATCTCGCTGCTCGGCGCCGCCTACGACCGCCGGGTCGACGCGATCGCACCCCAGATCACCTACTGGAACCTCGCGGACGCCCTGTTCCCCGACGGCGTCTTCAAGAAGCTGTGGGCCGGCATCTTCTTCTCCACCGGCTCCGCCGCATCCCTGGACACGGCGCCCGGAAGCGGCCAGGTCCGGCCCGACACCCCCGAGGAGCCGCCTGCGGGCGAGGCCCCGGCCGGCCGGGACCAGGCAGCCGCCGCATCCGGCGGGGCCGCCGCACCCGCCCCCGCGAACCCGGCCGGATGCGGACCCTTCGAGCCCGGCCTGTGCGCGATGTACGAGCGGGTCGCCGTGGCGGGTCGGCCCGACGCGCAGGCGCGCGAGCTCCTCGAGAGCCGCAGCCCCTCCGCGGTCGGCGACCGCATCAGAACGCCCGCGCTGATCGTGCAAGGCCAGTCCGACTCGCTGTTCCCGCTCTCGCACGCCGACACCATGGCGAAGACGATCCGCGCCAACGGCGCACCCGTCGCCGTCGACTGGATCGCCGGCGGCCACGACGGCGGCGACCGGGAGACCGGCCGCGTCGAGGGCCGCATCGGCGACTGGTTCGACCGGTACCTGAAGCAGGACAAGAGCGTGGACACCGGTCCCGCCTTCCGCGTCAGCCGCACCGGCGGCGTCGACTCCACCGACGGCCAGGCGCTGCTGCGCGGAGCGAGGGGCCCCGCCTACCCCGGCCTGACCGACGGCACCCGGCAGTTCGCGCTCGCCGGCCGCGAGCAGCGGTTCTCCAACCCGGCGGGCGGCACCCCGCCGGCCATCTCCGCCGTCCCCGGCCTCAGCGGGGGCGCCGGCGCGCTGTCCTCCCTTGGCGTCGGACTGTCCCTCGACTTCCCCGGCCAGTTCGCTAGCTTCGCGTCGAAGCCGCTCGACACATCCGTCCGGATCACCGGTTCGCCCACGGTCCGGGTGAAGGTGGCCTCGGACAGCGGCGAGGCCGTCCTGTTCGGCAAGGTCTACGACGTCGGACCGGACGGCAGGCAGCAGGTGCTGCCCTCCCAGCTCGTCGCCCCCGTACGGATCGACGACGCGAAAGCCGGCAAGGACGTCCGGCTGACCCTGCCGGCCGTCGACCACGAGGTCGACGCCGGGCACCGGCTGCGTCTCGTGCTGTCGGCGACCGACCTCGGTTACGCGTCCCCTGCCGCCCCCGCCACGTACACCGTCTCCCTCGCCGGGGAGCTGACGGTGCCCACCGCGCCCGCCGTGAAGACGCAGGCGGCCGGCCTGCCGTGGTGGGTGTGGGCGATGCCCGCCGCGGGCGTGGTCGTGGCAGCGGCGCTGCTGCTCACCGCCCGCCGCCGCGCCCTCGCACCGCCCCCCGACGCGGAACGCGCCGACGTGCCGCTGGAGATCACCGGCCTGTCCAAGAAGTACTCCCGCTCCACCGACCGGTACGCAGTGCGGGACCTGTCCTTCCGCGTCGAGAAGGGCCAGGTGCTCGGCCTCCTCGGCCCCAACGGCGCCGGCAAGACCACCACGCTGCGGATGCTCATGGGCCTGATCCGGCCCGACGCGGGCGAGATCAGGGTCTTCGGCCACGCGATCAGGCCGGGCGCGCCCGTCCTCTCCCGTGTCGGCGCGTTCGTCGAGGGCGCCGGATTCCTGCCGCACCTGTCGGGGCGCGACAACCTGGAGCTGTACTGGCAGGCCACCGGCCGGCCCTCGGCCGACGCGCACATCGAGGAGGCACTGGAGATCGCCGGCCTCGGTGACGCCCTGGCCCGCGCGGTGCGCACCTACTCCCAGGGCATGCGTCAGCGGCTCGCGATCGCGCAGGCCATGCTCGGCATGCCGGACCTGCTCATCCTCGACGAGCCGACCAACGGGCTCGACCCGCCGCAGATCCGCGAGATGCGGGACGTGATGATCCGCTACGCCGAGGGCGGACGGACCGTCATCGTCTCCAGCCACCTCCTCTCCGAGGTGGAGCAGTCCTGCACCCACCTGGTGGTCATGGACCGCGGCCGGCTCGTGCAGGCCGGGCCGGTGGCGGAGATCACCGGCGAGAGCGACACCCTGCTCGTCACCGTCGACGGCGAGATGCCGGAGCCGCTCGTCGAGAAGATCGCCGCTCTGCCCGGGATCGGTTCCGCGGTCCGCGCCGGCGACGGAGTGCTGGTACGGCTCGACGGAGCGACCGCCACCGAGATGATCAGCGAACTGGTGCGCCTGGACGTGCCCCTGACGGGCGTGGGCCCGCACCGCCGCCTCGAGGACGCGTTCCTCACCCTGATCGGAGGTTCCGCATGAGCGCGCCCGTGGAGACCGGCACGACGGGGCCCGTGCCCGCCGGGTCCGCGCCCGGCTACCGTGCCCGCCGCACGCTGCCGCTGCGGGTCGAGGCGATGCGGCAGCTGAAGCGACGGCGGACGCTGGTGATGGCCGGGGTGCTGGGCGCGCTGCCGCTCATCCTGATCGCGGCCTTCGCGATCGGCGGCACACCGGACGGCCGGGACAACGGCCGGATCACGCTGATGGACACCGCCACGGCGTCCGGCGCGAACTTCGCCGCCACCTGCCTGTTCGTGTCGGCCGGCTTCCTTCTCGTGGTGCCGGTGGCGCTGTTCCACGGCGACACCGTCGCGTCGGAGGCCAACTGGTCGTCCCTGCGCTATCTGCTGGCCGCACCGGTACCGCGCACCAGACTGCTGTGGTCCAAACTGGCCGTGGCGCTGGGCTTCAGCGCGGCGGCGATGGTGCTGCTGCCGCTGGTGGGCCTGGTCTCCGGGACCATCGCCTACGGCTGGGGACCGCTGGAGCTGCCCACCGGCGGATCGCTGGCGGCCGCCGACACCCTGGCGCGGATCGGCCTGGTCGTGGCGTTCGTGTTCGTCTCCCAACTGGTGACCGCCGGGCTGGCGTTCTGGCTCTCCACGAAGACCGACGCCCCGCTGGGCGCGGTCGGCGGAGCCGTGGGCCTGACCATCGTCGGCAATGTGCTCGACGCCGTCACCGCACTGGGGGACTGGCGCGAAGTCCTCCCGGCCCACTGGCAGTTCGCCTGGATCGACGCCCTTCAGCCGCAGCTGGAGTGGAGCGGCATGCTCAAGGGCTCCGCCGTCTCCGTCACGTATGCGCTGGTCCTGTTCGCGCTCGCGTTCCGCAACTTCGCCCGCAAGGACATCGTCTCGTAGGGGTGATACGGGGCGTAGCGGTCAAACCCCCCGGCCCGTTGCCGCATTGAGACTCTTCCGCAACTCTGCCGACTGCTCCCGCCGGCCCTCTCGGACGTCACATTCACAAGTGCCGACGACACGAGGGGGAGTCCGGATGACATTCCGAACAGCGACGCGTACGAGGTTGGGCAAGGCGGTCGTGGCGGCCGCCCTGGCCGGCGGAGTGCTTCTCACCGCGGGCTGCGGCGGCTCGGAGAACCTGGCGACCGACTCCTCGGAGGGGTACGCGCCGGCGCCGGACGGCGCGCCGGCTCCCCTCGTACCGGACGGCGGCAAGGGCGGGCCCGACCGTGACACGCCGGGTGAGGAGAAGCGGGACATCGCGCCGCCCGCCGACTACCTCTCGACGTTCGCGCTCGACGTGGACACCGCCTCGTACGACTACACGCGCCGCCTGCTCAAGGAGGGCGGGGCGCCGGGCCGGCACCAGGTCCGGCCCGAGGAGTTCATCAACAGCTTCCGGCAGGACTACCCCCGGCCCAAGGGCGACGGGTTCACCGTGACGGTCGACGGCGCCCGGCCGGGCGGCGGCGCCGGCGGCGGTGAGGGCGAGATCAAGCCGCAGACCCAGGACGCCGAGGAGTACGAGGAAGGCAACTGGTCCCTGGTCCGTGTGGGGCTCGCCACCCGGCCCGTCGGCCGTGAGGCCGACCGGCCCCCCGCCGCGCTCACCTTCGTGATCGACATCTCCGGCTCCATGGCGGAGCCCGGCCGGCTCGACCTCGTGAAGAAGTCGCTCGGGACCCTCACCGACCAGCTGCGTGACGACGACTCCATCGCCGTCGTCACCTTCAGCGACGAGGCGGAGACCCGGCTGCCCATGACCCGCCTCGACGGCAACCGCGACCGCATCCGCTCCGTCGTCGACGAGCTGGAGCCGACCGATTCCACCAACGTGGAGGCCGGCGTCACGACCGGCTACGAGGAGGCCGTGGAGGGCCGCCGGAAGGGCGCCACCAACCGTGTGGTGCTGCTGTCAGACGCCCTGGCCAACACCGGCGAGACGGAGGCGGAGGCGATCCTCGAGCGGATCGACGACGCCCGCCGCGAGCACGGCATCACACTGTTCGGCGTCGGCGTCGGCAGCGACTACGGCGACGACCTCATGGAACGCCTCGCCGACAAGGGCGACGGGCACACCACGTACGTCTCCACCGACGAGGAGGCGCGCAAGGTCTTCGTCGACGAGCTGCCCCGCCACGTCGAACTGCGCGCGCGGGAGGCGAAGGCGCAGGTCGCGTTCGACCCGCAGACCGTCCAGCAGTTCCGGCTCATCGGCTACGAGAACCGGGAGGTCGCGGACGACGACTTCCGCAACGACGGGGTGGACGGCGGGGAGGTGGGCCCCGGCCACACCGTGACCGCGCTCTACGCGGTACGCCTGCGGGACGGCGCGCAGGGCCACGTCGCCACCGCGACCGTGCGCTGGCTCGACCCCAAGACCCGGGCGCCGCACGAGGAGAGCGGCACCGTGGAGACCGACGCGATCGACGGGGCCCTGTGGGACGCGCCGTCGAAGCGGCTCCAGATCACGGCGCTCGCCGCGTACTTCGCCGAGTCGCTGCGCGGAGGCTCCGTGCCGGGCGCACCGGGCCTCGGCGCGCTGGAGGACCGGGCGCGGGCGCTCGCGGGCTCCACGGAGGACAGCGCCGTCGAGGACCTGGCCGACGCCATCGAGCAGGCGCGGCGGTCGGGGCGCTACTGACTCCGGCGGGCTCCGCTCGCGGATGGTTCGCATGCGATCAGCAAGCGGTTCGAGGATGGTTCGAGGCCGGTGGGAAACCGGCCTCGAACCGCCCCACCCCGTCCGAAAACACGGCGCGCCGCCCTCCGGGTCAGGCCATCATGAACGGCATGGCCACCCTTCTCCTCGCCCTTGCCGTCGTGTCCACCGGTCTGTACGCGGGCTTCTTCGTGATCTTCCAGACAGGCATCATGCCCGCGCTCGCGACCCTGACCGACGAACAGTTCGTGCCCGCCATGCGCCGCATCAACGAGAAGGTGCCACGGGGCGCGTTCATGCTGTCCTTCCTCGGCAGCCTCGGATTCCCCCTCGCGGTGCTCTTCGTCCCCGTCGACGGCCGCACCGCCACCGACCGCTGGCTGGTCATCGCCGCCCTCGTCTGCGCGTTCGTCGGCCACGTCATCACCAGCGCCGGGAACGTCCCGCTCAACAACGCCCTCGCGTCGGCCGAGAACTCGCCGCGGCCCGCCCGCGAGGTCAGGGCCGCTTTCGAGGGCAAGTGGAACGCCCTGCACCTGATGCGCACCCTGTTCGCCCTTGCCGCCTTCGTGCTCATGGTCTGCGCCGCGACAGCCTGAGACTCGGGCGCTCGGTGGCGCGGGGACCCAGGGCTGTGGTGCCGTGACGCGAGGTACCGCGCGTCAGAAACTGCCGGGCGCCGCCTCGAGCCGCAGGAACGGGATCGACTCGCCCGCCCGGCGGTAGCCGGTCTCGCTGCCGTCGACCTCGTACCCCATGAACCGGCAGAGCCACCGGGCGGCGAGCGGATGGCGGGGCGCGTAGCGGGCCATGAGCCGGCCGCCCTCCTCCGGTGCGACCGGCTGCGCCGTCACCGGGTGGTAGCGGCGGCCGACCTGGATGGTGGTTTGCGGGGTGTGGAGCAGGTTGCGGTACCACTGGCCCGGGGTCCGAACCCCGATGCCACCGTCCACCATCCGCGGGTCCGGTCGGATTCCACCACCTCGACGACCGCCTTGCGGGTCGGCCCCGACTTACGGCCGGTGTGGATGAGCAACAGCAGGCGCCGCCCGAACAGGGGCCCGAGGCCGATCCGGTAGAGGTGGACCGGCAGCCTGGCCATGAAGCGTTCGACACCGGTGGGTAGCGGGGGACGCTGCGAGCCGGGCAAGGGGGTGACCCTGCTCAACTGCGGGCATCCAGCACCGATGGTGGTGCGCAGCGACGGAGCGGTCTCCTTCGCGGAGCCGCCCAGGCGTGCCCTGCCGCTCGGGCTCGGTCTCCATGGGACGTCCGCCCCGGAGCCGTTCACCGCCGGCTTCGCGCCCGGCGACCAGATGTTCCTGTACACCGACGGGGTCACGGAGACCCGCGACCGGGCCGGCCGGTTCTACCCGCTCGGCGAGCGCGGCCATCTGCTGAGGACGCAGGAGCCGGAGGCGGCGCTGGCGGAACTCCGCGCGGACCTGGAGCAGTACGCACAGGCGCCGCCGACGACGACGCCGCGATGCTGCTGATCCGCCACCGCCGGAAGTGACGGTGGCGGGGCGGGACGTCTGCGCGGCGGCCGACGACTGGGTGAGAGGTGGCGCCCGGCCAAGGGGCTGAGTGCGAGGCCGCCGCACGGCACCCGGGCGGCGCGCGGTACAAAGAGGAAATGACCGAACCAGCGCACTCCTCGTACTCCTCGCGGGGGATGGACGACATCGACGCCGTGACCCGCGCGGTGCTGACCGCGTCCCGGCTGCTCGTCGCCCTCTCGGCCCGCTCGCTCGCCGCGGTCGAGGACCGGGTGACGTTGCCGCAGTTCCGGCTGCTGGTCGTGCTGTCGCTGGAGGGGCCGGCCAAGCTGGTCGTCCTCGCCGAGCGGCTCGGTGTGAACCCGTCGACGGCCATGCGCATGATGGACCGGCTGATCGCGGCGGGCCTGGCCGACCGGCAGGTCAACCCGGACAACCGGCGCGAGACGGCGCTGCGGTTGACGGCGGAGGGCCGGCGCATCGTCGAGGACGTCACGGCCCAGCGCCGTAAGGAGATCGCGGCCATCGTCGAACGGCTCGACCCCTCGCAGCGGGCCGCGCTCATCGGCGCCCTGGCCGCCTTCACGGAGGCCGGCGGCGAAACGGCGGTGCCCGAAGAGGACGGCGGGCTGTACCCGCTGGGCTGGTCGGACATGGGACCTCGCCCCGGCCGCTGAATCCGCCGAAAGGCATGGCGGGGAGGACCCGGTCGACATCGCCGGCGTGCGGTGGTCGAGCTGCGTCACCGTGCCAGTGCCGCTCCCGGGCAGAGGCCGGCGGGCGGCCGGGTCCTCCACCACGAGAAGCATTGCACAGTGCAAGGGATTTTACTTCCCCTTGGCGTGAACGGGTCTTGGCGCCGTCCGGGTCTGCCGGACCGGCCGAGGCGGAGCGTCGGTCACTTCGGGGCGACCGCCGCCTCGACCTCCGCGAACGTCGCGGCGTCGACGAGCCCGGTGTCCTCGAGGACCTCCATGTGGTCCAGCACCGTCTGGTTCGCCTGACGGGCGTGACGGCGGATCAGATCGTTCTGCGTGGCGGCCCTGACCTCGGCGATCGTGGCGAAGATCTTGCCGTGCGAGGAACGCAGCAGGTTGGCGAAGAGCCGGTCGAACTCGGCGCCCTGGGCGTTCTCGAGCTGCGTCACGAAGCCCTGCTGCTCCTCGGTGGCCTCGTTGGGCAGCTGCACCCCGAGGATCTTGGCGTCCTCCCGCACGAGCTGGTCGAGCTTGCTGTGGCCGTCGAGGAGATGCAGCCCGGCCCGCTTCACGGCCTCACTGGACGCGTGGGTCTGGGCCAGCCGTCCTGCGGGGATCTCCCACAGTCCCGCCTGCCGCACCTTCACCAGGAACGTCCGGTCCACTTCGGTCACCTGCTGCGGCCCCTGCGCCTCCGCGGCAGTCGCCCCCGAGAACCCGGCCCCCGTGTGGCCGGCGCCGTGCTGGGCGGACCCGCCCGTCGCGGTGGTCCCCGCGGTCGCCTCCCCGCTGCTCGTCTGCAGCGACACGACCACCAGCGCGGCCGCGGCGACGGCGGCGGTGACCATGGCGACGACCCGTACGGAAACCTTGGAGCGTGCTGCACGTCGGTTCGAACGCATTGATGCCTCCCGGCTCGGCATTGAGAAAATGGCAAATGGCATTCGGGAGCTGTTGTGGCGGCTGGCACGGCACGCAGAGGTCAGTACGGACGCGCGAGCCGGGATGTTCAACGCGCGCCGTACGTAAGGGCCGTACGGGGCGTGGCGGTAGTGCGGGTCCGAGGTGTGTGGCGGGTCGAGGGGGCGCCCGGCGGCGCCCCTGCCGATCCGCCCGTGTCAGTCCGCGACGTCGAACCCGTAGCCGCGGCCGGCGCCGCCGGCCCGTGGTCGCAGCCCTGCCGCACGGCCCGGAAGTGCCACAGCGGTCCGCGTCGGTGGAGCTCGGCGAGCAGCAGGGTCCGCTCCATGGTGGCGGCGTCGAGGGCCGCCTGAGCGAGCGGAGCGGCGCTCCCGCCCGGCCCGGTGGTCACCACCGCGACGGACGACACCCGGTCCCGCCGCGCAACGAGCCCAGAGGCAACGGGCGACCGTTCCGCCGGCGGGGAGGCTCAGGCGCCGGCGGCCCTTCGGCGGGTCACGACGAAGGGCGTAGCGCCGGCGCATCCGGTGGCGGGCATGCGCCGCCCTCCCGTGGGGAGCCGGGAGGGACTGGACCCCGCCCGAGTGACCGGGCGGGGCCCGCACAGCATGCACGGGAATCAGCCACCAGGGAAGAGGGGTGACTCAAAACCGCGCTCGGCTCAGTGGAGACCGGCACGCTTCGCCGCCTGGATGCCCTCCTCCAGAGTGGCCATCAGGCCCACTGCTGGGGGCTCCACCGCGGGCGGCGTGCCGCGCCGGCCTTGGCCGTGACCGGCGTCTCCGGGGCGTGCGCGTAACCGTCGTGGGGCTCGGGCGGGACAGCGCCGGACCGCCCTCGCCATCACGCGAGGGCACTCCGGTGCTTACCTCCCGGCTACGTCCCACTCGCTAATGTGCCCCTGGCCAGCAGAAAGGCCCTCCGGGTCGGAGGGCCTCAAGGTGGTGCGCGATGTGCGCCCCCGGCAGGACTCGAACCTGCGGCCAAGCGCTTAGAAGGCGCCTGCTCTATCCACTGAGCTACGGGGGCCGGTGGTGGCCTCGGTGGCCTGGAGCCCCCCTCGGGTGGTCCGTGACCTTGCCGGGCACAAGGATAGGGCTCCGATCGCCTTGACCCGGTTGCTTCGCCTGCGTGGCACGATGTGGAGGTTCGGTGAAGCGAACCGATAATCGCAGGCAGGTGCTGTTCGTGCATCGCTTTTGACGTCTCACGTGCCGGGTGTTGTGCACTCGTTATGCCTGCGTCCCACTCGTCCCGTGTATCCCATCTGTCCGATCGGCGCGCAGAGATCGTCATACGCTTCAAAAAGTCACCAAAATTGGGCATTCTTCGCATGTGGTGACCTTGGATGCACGGCCTCAGCTGATCGACGCACTTTCCGCCCTGCGCGACCGTGTCGCCGCCGTGCGTCTTCCACTTCCTCTCGCGGGCGCGCCCCGGGCCCGGCAGACGCGGGCCGAGCTGCTCGACCAGCTCGATGACTATCTGGTGCCCCGTCTCAAAGATCCCGAAGCACCCTTGCTCGCCGTCATCGGCGGGTCCACCGGTGCCGGGAAGTCCACGCTCGTCAACTCCCTTGTGGGGCGACGGGTCAGTGAGGCGGGGGTGCTGCGGCCGACGACCCGGACGCCCGTGCTGGTGTGCCACCCCGACGACCACCACTGGTTCGCCGGGATGAGGGTGCTGCCGCAGCTCACCCGAGTGTGGATGCCCCCGCAGGAGGACGCCGAGGAGGAGCACCTGCTGTCCGCCAGGGCCGGCGGCCGTACCGCCGGGGGCCGCCACGTCGGCGGGCGGGGCGGCGGCGGGCGGGCCGTGGAAGAGAAGGCGCTGCGCATCGAGACGGCCTCCCTGCTCCCGCGCGGTCTGGCGCTGCTCGACGCTCCCGACATCGATTCGCTGGTCGTGGAGAACCGGCTGCTGGCCGGGGAGTTGCTCTGCGCGGCCGACGTGTGGGTGATGGTGACGACGGCCTCCCGCTACGCCGACGCCGTCCCGTGGCACCTGCTGCGCACGGCGAAGGAGTACAACGCCACGCTGGTGACCGTGCTCGACCGGGTACCGCACCAGGTTGTCGAGGAGGTGTCGCGCCAGTACGCGGCGCTGCTGACCAAGGCGGGGCTCGGCGACGTGCCCCGGTTCACGATCCCGGAGCTGCCCGAATCGGCCGGTGGTGCGAACGGGCTGCTGCCCACCACGGCCGTCTCCGGCCTGTTCTCCTGGCTCGCCCACAGGGCGCAGGACCCGGCGGCCCGCCAGCAGGCCATCAGCCGTACGGCAGGGGGCGTGATCGACTCGCTCAACATGCGGATGCCGGAGCTGGCGAGCGCGGTCGCGGCACAGTACGCGGCAGCCGTGCGGCTGACGAGCGCGGTCGAAGAGGCGTACGAGGCGGAGCGCGACCGGGTGCGCAGGCAACTGCGGACGGGCGCCGTACTGGCCGGCGACGCGCGCACACGCTGGCGCGGCTATCCCCGCGACAGCTCGGCCGCCGAGCTGCTCGACTCACTCGTCGCCAGCCTGTCCGCGCTGCTGCAGTGCGCCGTCGCCGCCGCCGACGAACAGGTCGAGAACGCCTGGCGGCGGGAGCCGGCGTCCGCCGGGGTCGCCCGCAGCGGTCGGCGCGACCTGGAGGCGGGGGAGCGGATCGGGATGGCCGTGCGGCGCTGGCGGCGGGTCCTGGAGGAGATCGCCGAGGAAGAGGTGCGGGGGATGGAACGCAATGCCGCACCCGACCCCGAGACGGTGGCCGCGCTCCTCGCGACCTCGCTGCTCGGCGGGCGGCGGGCGCGCAGCGCGGGTGAGCGGCTCGCCGAGCTGATCGGCGCGCAGAGCGCGCTGCGGCTGCGCGACAAGGGCGCCGAGCTGGCGACGACGTACATCGACGACGTACTGAACAGCGAGCGGGAGCGGCGGCTGGCGCCCCTCGACGCGCTCGAGGTGAGCCCGGAGCCCCAGGCCGAGCTGATCGCCGCGCTGTCCCTACTGCAGAAGGAGAGGTGACCGCGGGTGACCGCCATCACCGACGACGAGAACGAGACCGGCGGCCGCTGGGACGACGGTCTGATCGCCCGCCGGGGCGGCCGGCGGAACGAGGACGGCACGGTTCACGACGAGGGCGCGGGCCACGGGGACGGCAAGGGAGACGTGGGAGGGGAGGGCGAAGGGGACCACATCGGCGACGAGCAGCTGCCCGTCGGAGGCACGTACGGCGGCCCGCTGCGGAACCGGCTCAACGCCCTGCGCGAGCTGCTCGGCCTGTCCCAGACCCGGCTGGACGGCAGGACCCTCGCGGAGGCCGGCCGGGTCCTCGACGAGGCCGCCGCGCGCCAGCGGCTGTCCTCGCGCCACACCGTCGTGGCCATCGCGGGCGCGACGGGAAGCGGCAAGTCCACGCTGTTCAACGCGATCGCCGGGGTGCGCATCGCGGAGACCGGGCTACGCAGGCCGACCACGTCCGCGCCCATCGCGTGCACCTGGTCGGAGGGGGCGGCCGGGCTCCTCGACCGGCTCGCCATCCCCGGGAGGCTGCGGCGCAAGCCCCTCGCGGGCGGTGACGGCGACGAGACGCTGCAAGGGCTGGTGCTGGTGGACCTGCCCGACCACGACTCGGCCGTCGTACGGCACCGGGAGCAGGTGGACCGGATCCTGGCGCTGGTCGACGCGGTGATCTGGGTCGTCGACCCGGAGAAGTACGCCGACGCGGCGCTGCACGAGCGCTATCTGCGGCCACTGGCCGGTCACGCCGAGATCACCTTCGTCGTGCTCAACCAGATCGACCGGCTGCCCGGCGAGGCAGCCGACCAGGTCCTGGACGATCTGCGCCGGCTGCTCGACGAGGACGGCATGGCGGTGGGGGAGCACGGTGAACCCGGCGCGACCGTCCTCGCGGTGTCCGCCCTGACGGGTGAGGGGGTGGGCGAACTGCGCGAAATGGTCGGCGCGTTCGTTCAGGAGCGCAGCGCGGCGGCGCGCAGACTGTCGGCCGATGTCGACGCGGCGGCGGCGAAGCTACGGCCGGTATACGTCGCCGACGGCTGGACCGGTCTGGACGAGCGGGCCCGTGAGGACTTCTCGGCACGGCTCGCGGAGGCGATCGGCGCGACCGCGGCGGGAGAGGCCGCGGAGCGCGAATGGCGCAGGAACGCGGGACGCGCGTGCGGGACGCCGTGGCTGCGGCTGTGGCGCTGGTACGAACGCAAGCGCATGCCCGGGGCGGCGGACGCCGAGCCGCAGGTTCCCGTGGAGGAGGAGCCCACCGCACGGCAGCGGGTCGAGCAGGCGGTCCGCTCGGTCGCCGACGAGGCCGCGCACGGCCTGCCCGCCCCGTGGGGCCAGGCGGTGCGCGAAGCGGCCGTACGGGGCGCGCAGGGGCTTCCGGAGGCGCTGGACGAACTGGCCGCGAGTGAGGCGGCGGAGACCAAGGGCCGGCCCCTGCGCCCTGCGTGGTGGCCGGCCGCGGTGCTCGCGCAGGCGTCGATGACGCTGCTGCAGATCTACGGCGGGCTGTGGCTGGTGGGCCAGATCGTTGGTGTACTGGAGCCGGGGCTCGTGCCGCCGGTGCTGGTGATGCTCGCGGGCATCGTGGGCGGGCCGCTGGTCGAGTGGGCGTGCGCGGCCGCGACGAAGGGCCCCGCACGGCGGTACGGGCAGGATGCCCGGCGCCGCCTCCAGGAGGCGGCGGCCGCCTGCGGGCGCGCGAAGGTGCTCGATCCGGTGGCGGCGGAGCTGATGCGATACCGGGAGGTGCGGGAGCAGTACGCGACGGTGTCGGGATCGGCGAAGCCCGCGTCACCCGGACCAGGAGCGCTGCAGGTGCGGGTGCGTTCCCGGATCGGGTGACGAAGTTGTCCACAGCGGGGCGTCCGTCCACAGGCGTCGGCGCAATCTTTCCGTCCGGTCCAGCATGGAGACCGGTCCACAGCGACCGCGCAAATGCAACCGGACGGGGAGGTGACCGTCATGAACGACACCATGGTGACGGTGGTGGGGAATGTCGCCACGAATGTGGAGTACCGGGAAACGGCCACGGGCGGGATGGCGCGATTCCGTTTCGCCGTTCCTTCGCGGCGCTGGGATCGCCGGGGCGGTAACTGGACGGACGGGCCGACAAGCTTCTACACCGTCTTCGCCTGGCGTTCGCTCGCACAGAATCTGGCCGGTTCCGTTTCGGTCGGCGAACCGCTACTGGTGCATGGCCGGCTGAAGGTGCGTGAGGAGGAGACCGACGGCAGGCGACGGACGTTCGTGGACATCGACGCGCTGGCGGTGGGGCACGACCTGACCCGTGGGACCTCGGCGTTCCGACGGGTGGTGAAGAGCAGGGACCCTGACGAGAGGTCAGCGGCGGCCGTGGGGACGGCGCAGCAGCGGGTGGGTACGGCGGCCGTGGGGGCGGTGCAGCAGCAGCCCGGCGCAAGCGAGGCCATGACGCGCGGAGCGCCCGTTGTCGCCTTCCACTGAAGGGAGTTGAGGCAAAGGGTTCGACCGCTCCGGGAGTGTGGGCGGGCGGAAAAGGGTGATCAGGGGGGTGAACTCGCCGACGGTGGTAACGATTTCGAGTCGGAATGGTTATCTGACGGCATGGCCGGGCATCGCGCTGCGCGCCGTCCATAGGATTCCCGGGTACTCACGGGGCACTTGAGTCTGCTGGCGAGACACTCCCCCCACGCGTCGCACGCCTCTCACGCGTCGCACGCGAAAAGGTCTCGCCCGGAGGGGAATTCTGCTGTGTTTGCTGTGTTCTCTACGTCTGCCATACGCAGGCGGCGCGCCGCTCGCCGACTGGCCGCCGCAGCGGTGGTGTCCGGCCTGATGGCCGCCGGGTCCGTCGCCGGCGCCGGTGCGGCAGTCGCCGACGACGCCGTCCAGCATCAGGGCGGTGCGGTCGCCACGCTCGACGGGCTGCAGACGTACGACCAGGCGGTGCTGCACACCAACGGCAAGGACCAGGAGATCCTCGCGGGTCTCTTCGAGATGACGGTCGACGGCGGCGGCCAGCTGCAGACGTACTGCATCGACATCCACAACCCGACCCAGGACCAGGCCAAGTATCTGGAGACCCCCTGGAACCAGACGTCGCTGGGCGCCAACGAGAACGCCGGCAAGATCCGCTGGATCCTGCAGCACTCGTTCCCCCAGGTCAACGATCTGGCGGCACTGGCCAAGAGTGCCGGGCTCGACGGGCAGCTGACGGACAGGACCGCCGCCGCCGGCACTCAGGTCGCCATCTGGAGGTTCTCGGACGGCGCGGACGTCACGGCGGCCGACCCGCAGGCGGAGAAGCTCGCCGACTGGCTCCAGAAGTCCGCGGCGGACGTCGAGGAGCCCAAGGCCTCGCTGAGCCTCGAGCCGAACGCGGTCTCCGGCAAGCCCGGCAGCCGGCTCGGCCCGGTGACCGTGCGCACCGACGCGGGCCAGGTCGCCGTGGCGCCCCCTGCCGACGCGGCTTCCAGCGGGATCAAGATCACCGACGAGGCCGGTAAGCCCGTGACCTCCGCGGTCGACGGCAACAAGCTGTACTTCGACGTCCCTGAGGACGCCGCGGACGGGACGGCCACGCTGAGCGTCCAGGCCAGCATGTCGGTGCCGGTCGGACGGGCCTTCGCCAGCGCCACCAAGAGCCAGACGCAGATCCTCGCCGGTTCCAGCCGGTCCACCGTCTCGGCGCAGGCCACGGCGACCTGGGCGAAGGCGGGGGCGATCCCTTCCCTGTCGGCGAAGAAGAACTGCGCCAAGGGCGGCGTGGACATCACGGCCGGCAACAAGGGTGACGCGCCGTTCACCTTCTCGCTGGCCGGCTTCAAGCACACGATCAAGGCCGGGGAGTCCCGGACTGTGACGGTGCCGGTGGCCGAGGACCAGGCCTACGACTTCACGATCACCGGGCCCGGCGGGTTCGAGAAGAATTTCAAGGGCGTGCTGGACTGCAAGACCGCGAGCGCCCCCGCACAGCCCGGCACCGAGACCCCGTCGTCCCAGCCCAGCCCCGCGTCCGCGGGCGGCACCTCCGCGGGACTCGAGGGCGACCTCGCCGCGACGGGCGGCTCCAGCGCCACGCCGATGATCGCGGGCATCGCGATCGTGCTGGTGCTGGCCGGCGGCGCCGCGGTCTTCTTCCTCCGTAAGAAGAAGTCGGCCGGCGGAGAGTGATCAGGTCGCCGCGCACTGTGGCGCCTTGATGAGGTGATCGAGAGAGGGCCCGGCACGGGGACGTGCCGGGCCCCTTCCGTCGGTTCACGCTCCGGCCGCTCGACGTGCCCCTCTTGTCCGGTTCGCTCCGTCGGTCGTCCCTTGCGGGGGCGAGCCGGCGGAGTGGGGGGCGCCGGGCCGCCCCGGCACACGCAGGCGTAAGGACGCGGTTTCCGTCCGGGGGGCGCCGTACGGCAAGATGGGTGTATCTGCCCACCCACTTCCTGCCGGACGGTTTCTCTTGGCTGAGTACATCTACACGATGCGCAAGACGCGCAAGGCGCACGGCGACAAGGTCATCCTCGATGACGTGACGCTGAGCTTCCTGCCCGGTGCGAAGATCGGTGTGGTCGGCCCCAACGGCGCCGGTAAGTCCACGGTGCTGAAGATCATGGCCGGGCTGGAGCAGCCCTCCAACGGCGACGCCTTCCTCTCCCCCGGCTACAGCGTCGGCATCCTCATGCAGGAGCCGAAGCTGGACGAGTCGAAGACGGTCCTGGAGAACGTCCAGGACGGCGCCGCGGACATCATGGGCAAGCTCAAGCGTTTCAACGAGGTCGCCGAGCTCATGGCGACCGACTACACGGACGCGCTCATGGAGGAGATGGGCAAGCTCCAGGAGGACCTGGACCACGCGAACGCGTGGGACCTGGACGCCCAGCTGGAGCAGGCCATGGACGCCCTGGGCTGCCCGCCCGGCGACTGGTCCGTCGTCAACCTCTCCGGCGGTGAGAAGCGCCGCGTCGCGCTGTGCAAGCTGCTGATCGAGGCCCCGGACCTGCTGCTCCTCGACGAGCCCACCAACCACCTCGACGCCGAGTCGGTGAACTGGCTCGAGCAGCACCTGTCGAAGTACGCGGGCGCCGTCGTCGCCGTCACTCACGACCGGTACTTCCTGAACAACGTCGCCGAGTGGATCCTCGAGCTCGACCGCGGCCGTGCGCTGCCCTACGAGGGCAACTACTCCACGTACCTCGACAAGAAGGCCGCCCGCCTCAAGGTCGAGGGCCGCAAGGACGAGAAGCGTGCCAAGCGGCTGAAGGAAGAGCTCGAGTGGGTCCGGTCCAACGCCAAGGGTCGGCAGAGCAAGTCCAAGGCCCGCCTCGCCCGCTACGAGGAGATGGCCGCCGAGGCGGACAAGATGCGGAAGCTGGACTTCGAGGAGATCCAGATCCCGCCGGGCCCGCGCCTGGGCTCCGTCGTCGTCGAGGTCGAGAACCTCTCGAAGTCCTTCGGTGACAAGGTCCTCGTCGACGACCTGTCCTTCACGCTGCCGCGCAACGGCATCGTCGGCATCATCGGTCCGAACGGCGCCGGCAAGACCACGCTGTTCAAGATGATCCAGGGACTGGAGCAGCCCGACTCCGGCACGATCAAGATCGGTGACACGGTCAAGATCTCCTACGTCGACCAGACCCGCGCCAACATCGACCCCAAGAAGACTCTCTGGGCGGTCGTGTCGGACGAGCTGGACTACATCAACGTCGGCCAGGTCGAGATGCCGTCCCGTGCGTACGTGAGCGCCTTCGGCTTCAAGGGCCCGGACCAGCAGAAGCCGGCCGGTGTCCTCTCCGGTGGTGAGCGCAACCGCCTCAACCTGGCGCTGACGCTCAAGGAGGGCGGCAACCTGCTGCTCCTCGACGAGCCCACCAACGACCTCGACGTCGAGACGCTCTCGTCCCTCGAGAACGCGCTGCTCGAGTTCCCCGGCGCGGCCGTGGTCATCTCCCACGACCGCTGGTTCCTCGACCGGGTCGCCACGCACATCCTGGCGTACGAGGGCGACTCCAAGTGGTACTGGTTCGAGGGCAACTTCGAGTCGTACGAGAAGAACAAGGTCGACCGTCTCGGCCCGGACGCGGCACGCCCGCACCGCGCCACGTACAAGAAGCTCACCCGGGGCTGATGCGGCGCATGGCCCGTCACATCTACCGCTGCCCCTTGCGCTGGTCGGACATGGACGCCTTCGGTCACGTCAACAACGTGGTCTTCCTGCGGTATCTGGAAGAGGCGCGGATCGACTTCATGTTCCGGCTGGCGCCGGGGGACGGTTCGCCCTCCTTCTCCGGCGGCTCGGTGGTCGCACGGCACGAGATCGACTACGTGCGGCCGCTGGTCCACCGGCACGAGCCGGTGATCATCGAGTCGTGGGTGACGAAGATCAGCGCCGCCTCCCTGACCATCGCGTACGAGGTCAAGGAGGAGGACGATCCGTCGACGGTCTATGTGCGGGCCTCGACGGTCGTCGTGCCCTTCAACCTGGAGTCGCAGCGGCCGCGCCGTATCAGCGCGGAGGAGAAGTCCTTCCTCGAGAAGTACCTCGACAAGGCCGCCCTCGCCGCATGAGCGTTCCCATGTCCGTGCCCGTGCAGAGTCTGCGTCTCGCCGACACGAGGGAGGCGGAGGACCTCTCCGCCTTCCTCGGCCGGCTGATCCACTACGACCGCGCCGCCGCGGTCAGGCTCCAGGCCGGGCGCGGGGCGCTCGCGGTGTTCGGGCGTCCGCCGTCCTTCGAGGTGCTCGCCATCCGTACGGCGCGCCTCGCGGAGTCCGTCGAGCTGGACGTCACCGTCTCCGCGGGGCAGCTGCTGGAGTCGCTGGAAGGCGCGGAGTTCGCCGTGCCCGCGGCGGTCACCGGTCCTCCTTGGGCGGGTGTGTTGCCGCCGCGCGGCGGCTGGCGGGAACTGCCGGGACTGCCGGACGTCTCCGCGATGCGTGCGGCCGTGGCAGCAGCCGTGGCCGAGTTCCGCCGGCGTGACGAGGCACTCCCGGCGGAGCGGCGCACCCGTGCGGAACGGGACCGCATCGGCCGCGAGATCTGGTCGCGCACGATCGGCGCGACAGCCCTTCCCCTGCGTGCCGTGCACGCGGCGCAGTCGCTCGGCTTCCTCCGGCCCGGCATGCCCGTGGCGCTGCTGTCCGCGGGGACGTGGCTGCGGCTGCGGACGCCCTTCGGGTCGATCGCCCTGCGCACCAACGGTCTGGGCGGCCTGACGGTCACCCCGGCTTAGCCGCCGCGCGCAGAGGCTCCCACTTCCGAGGGGCCGCGAACCGCACGCCGCGTCAGCGTTCCGCCGCGTCGTCCGGCCAGATCCCGATGTGGTCCTGTTCGAGCTCCAGCATCACGCGGTGCTCCATGCCGAGCGCCGCCGTGTAGTCGGCCGGCAGCTGAAGGCGTCCCGCCCGGTCCAGCGTCGCGTACTCGCGTGCCACCACCGACTCCTGCCCCTCCGCGTCTGTCTCGGTGCGCCGCAGCACCTCGGACGACGTGCGGCCGTCGCGGATGGCTACCGTGCGGCGGACCTCGCCCGCGACGGCCTGGTCGTGGGTGACGATCACGATCGTCGTGCCCAGCTCCTCGTTGGCCCGGCGGAACGCCGCGAAGACCTGCTCACCGGTCGCCGAGTCCAGCTCGCCGGTCGGCTCGTCGGCCAGCAGCACGGCGGGCGAGTTGGCGAGGGCGACGGCGATCGCGGCGCGCTGCTGCTGCCCGCCGGACATCTGATGGGGGCGCCGGTCGCGGCAGTCGTCGACGCCGAGCATCGACAGCAGTTCCTGCACGCGCTCCGCCTTCCGCTTCTTGCCGCGGCTGCCGCGCAACTGCATGGGCAGGGCCACGTTCTGGGCCGCGGTGAGGTACGGCAGCAGGTTGCGGGCGGTCTGCTGCCACACGAAGCCGACGACCTCGCGGCGGTAGCGCAGCCGCGCCTTGGCGTCCATGGACAGCAGGTCGCACCCGGCGACCCGGGCCGCGCCGGCGGACGGCACGTCCAGCCCGGCCAGGATGTTCATCAGGGTCGACTTCCCGCTGCCGGACGCGCCGACCAGGGCCATCAACTCGCCCTCCTTGACCAGCAGGTCGAGTCCTTGCAGCGCCTGGACCTCCACCCCGTCGGAGGCGAAGATCCGCACCAACCGGTCGCAGGTGATCAGCGCGTCGTGCCCGTAGGAGGGCCGGTCGCGGTGGGCAGCGGCGCGTTCCTCCAGCTGCTTCAGGGTTGTGTCGGTCATCGCGTGTCTCCTGCCCTGAGTTCGGTGATCGATCCGCGGCGCCCCGCCCACCACGCCTGGACGGCGGCCACCGTCCCCGCCAGCAGCACCACGGCGGCCGCGGGCAGCGCCAGCGACCACGGATCCGCCCGCAGTGACGCGCTGTCCAGGGGCGCGGAGCCGGGCGCGGCCGCCAGCGCGAGGCGCACCAGGTCCACGCCGGGCGCGAGGAGCCGGATCGTGGCCCAACCGACGAGGATGCCGCCGACGGCGGCCAGCAGTGCCTGGGGGAGCGCTTCGAGGCCGAGCAGCTGCCGACCCTGGCGGGTGGTGAGGCCCATGGTGCGCAACCGGGCCAGCAGGGTGGCGCGTTCCGGCGCGGCCTGCACGAGCGAGAGCAGCAGGGCCAGCACGGCGTAGCCGGCCCCGGCGGCGATGGCGGCCGCGTAGATCCGTTCGGCGCCGGCCTGGAGCGGCGAGTCGGTGAAGGTCGCCCGCGCCTCGTCGCGCAGCCGCACGGTGAGGTCGTCGTCCAAGCCCTGGACGGCCGCGCGCAGTGCCTTGCCGTCGATGCCGGCGCCGGTGGCCAGCAACGCGGTCGGCACACGGTGGCTGAGCCGTGAGCCGTCGACGACGAGGAACTCCGCGGACGACACGGCAGGGGTCCGGGACCGTATGGCGGCGACCTTGACGGTGAAGGGGCCGGCTGCCGAGGGGATCCGGTGTGTTCCCTCGCCGAGCTGCTCGGCGACGCCGGGTGAGGCGACGGCGTGCAGCACGGGCTCCCCGGAGCCGTCACCCGCGGCCGGAGAGGCCCTGAGCGCTTCAGCGGGGAAGGCGCCGAGCCCCGCGTGCCGGGTCAGCGTCGCGTACGCGCCGGGGTCGGCGCCGACGAGGGAGACGGCCAGCGGGTCCGACCGTTCGGCCTGGTTCCGGGCGGGCAGGTTCAGCGCGTGCTCGATCTGCACGGCCGTCACCTCCCGTACCCCGGGCACGTCCCGCACGGCCCGCTCCGCCCCCTTCGGGAGCGGCACCACGTCGCCGGGGCTCGAGACGCGTGCGTCCGCGCCCGTCGCCAGCAGCGCCGCCCGGTCCCGCGCGTCCGCGACGCCCGCCAGGACCGAACCGCCGAACGCGGCCGTCGCGAGCGCGACCAGCAGGGCCAGCAGCGGCAGGGCGCCGGCGGCGGAGGAGCGCCCGGTACGGGCGAGCGAGAGGAACCCGACCGCGCCGCGCAGCCGGCCGGCGGGACGCGCCGCCCAGCGCAGCGGCAGCGGATACAGCCGTACGAGGACGAGCGCGGCGATCAGGCCGACCAGCACGGGCGCGGCGCTGACGAGATGGTCGGCGCCGTCGGAGGTGCCGCGCCGCCGCAGTGCGACGACCGCGCCGAAGGCCAGGACCAGCAGAGTGAGCTCGGCGACCGTGCGGCGCTTGGACGGCCGGGCGAGTACCACGTCGTCGCGTTCACCGGGCACACGGGGCCTGCGCTGCTGCGCCACCGCGCGCACCGGCAGCGCCGCGCAGGCCATGACCGCCACGGCAGCCGTCCCGATCACGGCAGGCAGCAGTCTCGCGTCGTCGACGACCAGGACGGCGAGGAGCAGACCGGCGGCCGCGGTGGGCAGGGCGACGACGGCGGTCTCGCCGAGCAGCCTGCCGCCGATGCCGCCCAACGAACCGCCGCGGGAACGCAGCAGGGCCAGTTCGGCCCGACGCCGCGCCGCGAACAGCCCGCCCGTCATCGCCACCACGACCGCGGCCACTGTGCCGATCCCGAAGGCGGCCACGGCGACGACGGGGGTGATGGCGTCCCGCATCGTGGCGTAGGAGGCGAGGATGCCGTCCATGTCCGTGGTGAGCAGGGCGTTCTTGTCGACGGCACCCTTGATCCCGAGCGACTCGGGGCCGCCTTCGAGGGATGCGATCCGGTCGGTGAGGGCGGGCACGTCCTGTGCGGTGAGGTGGCCGGTGAGGGGGGCGAAGCGCCAGTACGGCTCGGGCTCGCCGAGGGTGCCGAGCAGCGCCGGGGCGGCGTCCGGGGCGATCAGCAGGGAGGCGTTCCAGTAGGTCACCGGTGGGCTGGTCCCGGGCGCGACGAGAAGCCCAGGGGCGCGCAGCCGCGGGTCGGCGGACCAGTAACTGCCGTGCGCATCGCGCGGGTCCACGATGCCGGTGATCCGTACGGACAGCGTCCCCTCCCCGGACTCGCCCAGGTGCAGCACCGAACCGGTCCTGATCTTCAGGGTCTTCGCGGTCTCCGCAGTGACTGCGGCCTCCAGCTCCTTGGTGGTGGACGTGACCCGCCCGTCCGTCTTCGGCAGCCGTCCCTCCCGCACGGTGGAGTGCGCCTCGAGCCCGCTCTGCGCCACGACGGAGAACTCCGGCGACGCGCCCTCGGGACGCGGCAGCCAAGGGTCCGTGCCCCTCAGGGGCTTGGCGGTCTCCACACCGTACGCGGACTGCGCGGTGTCGACGCGCAGCGGCTCCGGCAGCAGCCCTGTCACGGCCCGGTGGGCGTCGGCGAGGCGCTCGGGGAGCAGCGACTTCTCCCGGGCCGATTCCGGCAGTTCGATCGGCGGCTGCGGGGTGCTCACTTCCAGCACGCTGCGGGACGGCTGGGCGTCGCTGAGGTCGTGCCGCAGGCCGTGGTTCTCGTACGAGTCGACGGCACGGGGGAACGCGGCCGCGAGGAACGCGGTGAGCAGCACGAGCACACCGAACGCGAAGGCCGCCCCGGGAGCTGTGCGCAGCCGGGTCCTGATCCACGGGGCCACCGTGCGCCGGGCGTGGCCCTCGGGCTTGCTGGAGCGCGGATTCATGTCAGTTGTCCCCCCTGTGGCGCAGTGTCACCGCGGGGTCCGCGCGACGCAGGGCGATGACGGCGACGATCAGAAGCGGCAGCGCGGCGACCTCCGCGAGGAGCAGACCCACTTGGCCCACGGGCAGTTCGATCAGCACATGCGGAACGGGTTTGGTGGCCTGCCCGGTCAGGACGATCAGCGGCACGACGGCCCGGGTCAGTACGGCACCCAGGCCGATGCCCACCAGCAGGGCGATGCCGATCAGCACCGTCTGCTCGGCCGCGACCAGCCGGGCGAGCCGGCGGCGCGGCGCGCCGAGGGCGCGCAGTACGGCGAGTTCGCCGGACCGTTCCCGCAGCGAACCGGCCGCGCTGACGGCGAAACCGACCGCGGCGAGCGCCGCCGCGGCCAGCGCCACCGCCATCAACGCGGAGCGGGGACCGGCGCCGAGCGGGTCGCCGAGCAGTTCCTTGGCGGCCTCGTCGCGTACCAGCACCTGGCCGGGATCGGCGGCGGGGCGGTCGCGCAGAGCCTTCGCGACCTCGCCGGCCCTGCCCGGCTCGGTGCTCAGCCACCACTCGGTGGGTGCCAGCGACGAACCTCCCCGGGCGGCGATCTCGGTGTTGATCGTGGGCAGGTCCAGCAACAGGGCTCCGCCGTGGGCGTACTGCGGGCCGGTGGCCGCTTCGTCGCCGTCCGCGGCGACGGTGGCGGCGTCGGCGCCCGGTCCGGTCGTCGGCAGGGCCCGCGCCGTCCCGGCGATCCTCACCCGAAGCGACTCGCCCGACAGCATCACATCGATGACGTCGCCGCGCTTCGCCCCGGCCGCGCGCAGGAACTCGTCCGTGGCGACGGCGGCGATCTGCCCGGGCCGGGCCGGCCGCGCGGCGGTGACGAGGACGCTGAACTCCGAGGTGACGGGATGCCCCCACGAGTCCACGGCCCCCGGGTCCGGTCCGATGCCGTAGCCGAGGTCCAGCGGACGGGAACCGGAGGCAGCGGGGCTGAGCGGCCTCGGCTTCCCGGGCTCGCCGGCCTGGATCTCGGTGTAACTGCCCTCCCAGCGCGAGTCCTGACCTGCCGTGACGGTGTTCGAGGTCCCGTCGGCGTCCGTGGTGCTCAGCCGGTCGACGCTCAGACGGTGCGCCGTGGCGGGGCCGTCCGGGATCGTGCCGTCGAGCCGCAGCCCGGTCAGGGCCAGCGGACCCGCGGGGGCGGTGCGTCCTCCGGAGGAGGACTCGTCGAGGTCGACGGTCACCGGATGGACGCGGCCGTCGGCTGCCACCTTGCCGGCGGACATGCGGTAGGACAGGCCGTAGCGGTCCTCGACGATGACGGTGACCTGCGGCGCGAGCCGGGTGGGGGACGCACCTGCGGGGGCTCTCTCCTCGGTGATCCGCAGGTCGAGGTTGATGCGGCGGGCGTCGTCGGGCAGCAGCACGCCGGGGCGGGCCCGCTTCGCGGCGGTGGCCGTCCCGAGCAGTGAGCCGGGCGGATCGTCCGCGAGATCGTCCCGCAGCAGGAGCTGTTCGTCGGCGCGGGCGGTGTCGATCGCGAGCACGGTCGCGGTCCGGTTGCCGGAGAGCCCGAGGGGAGCGCGGTGGGCGGGAGCGGCTTCGCGCACGCCCGGGAGGGACCCGTACAGGCCGATGTCGCCCGGCCGGCCCGCCCCACTGTCCGTCACCCGCACCGACGCTCCGGCCCTGAAGTCGGCCTGGTCGCTCTGCGACCGGTCCCAGGAGGCGCTCTGCCCGATCGCCAGCATGCCCATCGCCACCGCGAGCACCAGCAACAGCACCGGTCCGGCGCCGCGCAGCGGCCGGCGGCTGAACTGCCAGCCCGCGAGGGCGGCGGGCAGGCCTCGGCCGCCGGCGGCGCGGCGTTCGGCGAGCCGGGCTGTGGGCGGCAGCAGACGCAGTGTCAGGACGGTGCCGGCCAGCAGGGCCAGGGCGGGTGCGGCGACCAGGAGTGGGTCGATGCCCAGGTCTCCCTCGCGATCACCGTTGATCGCCCCACCACCGGAGGAACCGGTCTGCCGGTCCAACTGCCAATAGGCGACCGCCGCGACGGCCAGCAGCCCCACGTCCGCACCGGCACGAACGGGAGCGGGCAGCGTGCCGCCGCGGCCGCGTCGCAGCCGCGATGCGCCGGACGTCGCGGCCAGCGCGGGTGCCACGACAGCCGCCGCGCAGCACACCGCGACCCCTGCGGCCACCAGCCAGACCTGCCCCGTCGGCGCCTCGCCGAGCCGCAGTCCGCTCCTGGCGAGAGTGGAGTGCTCGGCCAGCAGACGGGTCAACGGCCCTGACAGCAGCGGCGCGCAGAGCGCCGCCGGGAGGGCGAGGAGCAGGGCCTCGACGGCGGCGAAAGAGATGATGCGCCGGCGTGACGCGCCGCGGGCGCGCAGCAGGTCACTCTCGCCGGTCCGCTCCGAACCGAGCAGCCGGGCCACCAGCAGCAGCGCGTACGCGGCGAGCAGTACCAACTGCACGGCGACGATCATCAAGGTGGAGCGGGCGACCAGCAGGGCCCGCTCGCTCTGGGCCAGCACGGTCGGCAGGGAGGTGCGCACCGTCGCGCCGGACGCGAACGCCGGGTCCTTGCTCAGCGCCTCGGGGCCGCTCGTCGCCGTGGCGCGCAAGGCGCCGATTCGGTCGGTGGTGACGGTGCGGAAGTCGGCGGTGGCCAGCCATGCCGCGTCTCCGACGGCGACACGGTCGGAGGCGAGGACCGAGGGGTGGGCGAGGAGCGGGCCGTAGGTGGTGAAGACCATGGACCTCACGCCACGGCCGCCGAGGCTGTCGAGCTGCCAGTACGGATCGCTGCCGTCCGCCGGCCGGTAGAGGCCGGTCAGCCGGACGGTGACCGGTTTGTCGGAGAGCCGGTCGGTGAGGGTGAGGCGTGCGCCGGGCTTCAGTGCCAGCTGCTGCGCGGCGACTTCGGGCAGGGCGACCGGCACGGCTCCTGCGCCGGCGGGGCCCGGGCGGGTGCCGGACACCATCGTGACCCGGCTCTCGTCGAGAGCGGCGAAGTGGGTGAGGTCGGGCTCCCGCTTGTGTGCCTCCGGGTCCTGGAGGGACCGCGGGAGGGCGTACGTCCCCGAGCGTTCGAGCCTGTGCACCGTCACGGGCAGTCCGTCGAAGGACCGCTCTGCCCCTCGGACGACGGCCTCCTCGGCCGCCTCGCGGCGCTCCGGCGGGATCTTGGCGGTGACGGTCAGCGCCGCGGCGGCCGCGTCCCTCCCGCGCAGGGTCTGCCGCAGCGCGGCGTCCCCGACGGAACCGGAGAAGGCGGCGAGCGAGGCGAGCACACAGGTGGTGAGCAGAACCGCCAGGAGTGCCGCGGAAAGCAGCAGCCGGTGCGCTCTGACGCGCAGTAGTACGAACCCCGTCACCCGTCCCCCACCCCGCAGCGTCACCTGGCGGCGCCCCGACGCCACCGTCTGGATGCTGTCAGAGCGAACGGGTCCGTGGAAACCGCTTGCACCGCGACCTTCACCTGATCGTGACCGTTATTCGGCGACGGAGTACCGGATTCCGTTCGGGTGTCGCGACGTGGGAGGACGGGGGACACTGGCGTGCGAGGCTCTGCCCGGTGAAGTGGCCGCCGGGGAGGCGGGTCAGTCCGGGGTGTTCACCATCGAGGCGGCGGCGTACGTCAGGTAGTCCCACAGCTGCCGCTCGTGCTCCTCGGCAAGGCCCAACTCGTCCAGCGCCGTGCGCATGTGCTCGAGCCAGGCATCGTGGGCCGCCCTGTCGACAGTGAACGGCACATGGCGCATCCGCAGGCGGGGGTGGCCGCGGTTGTCGCTGTAGGTGCGGGGCCCGCCCCAGTACTGGATCAGGAAGAGCGTCAGTCGTTCCTCCGCCGGTGCGAGGTCCTCCTCCGGGTACATCGGCCGCAGCAGCGGGTCCTCGGCAACGCCCTCGTAGAAGCGGTGCACGAGGCGCCGGAAGGTCTCCTCGCCGCCGACCTGCTCGTAGAAGGTCTGCTCCTGAAGCGTCCCGCGCCGAATCTCATTCACGCCCCCATGCTCTCAGACCGACCCGCCCAGGGCCGAGGCCCTTGGGATCCATGAGGCTCCCGGCAGCGCCCGGCATGGAGGCTCGCCTCATGTGCAACTACGCAGCAAAGTGAACATATGGGTCAGAACGGGGATCGATTCGCCGAGGCCGCCACCGAGGCGAGGCGGGCGATGGTGCGCGAGATCGTGGCGGACGGTGGGCTGACCGATCCGGCCTGGCGGGCGGCGTTCGACGAGGTGCCGCGGCATCTGTTCGTGCCGTACTACTTCACACCCCGGGGCGGAGCGTGGGAACGCCTGTGGCGCGAGGACCCCGACCCCGGCCGGCGAGCCCGCTGGCTGCGCGGTGCCTACACGGACGAGCCGCTGGCCACCCGCCTGCGCGACGGGGAACAGCTTTCGTCGAGTACCCAGCCCTCCCTCATGGCCCTGATGCTGGACGCGCTCCGGGTCACCGACGGGAACCGGGTCCTCGAGATCGGGGCGGGCACCGGCTACAACGCCGCGCTGCTGGCGCACCGGCTGGGCGACGCCGCCGTGACGACCATGGACATCGATCCGGAGGTCACCGAAGCCGCCCGCGCACACCTGTCGGCCGCCGGGTACCGCCCCGCGGTCGTCACCGGCGACGGCGCCCGCGGCTGCCCCGAGCGCGCCCCGTTCGACCGTGTCATCGCCACCTGCACCCTGGCGGCGGTGCCCTATGCCTGGCCCGCGCAGTGCAGCGACGGCGCACGGATCGTGACGCCGCTGTCCACCGGGATCATCGCCCTGCGGGTGCGTCACGACGCGGGCGGACGGACGGCGGAGGGCCGTTTCCTGCGAACATCGGCGTACTTCGTGCCGCTGCGGGGCACGGCCGTGCCCGAGGAACCGGGGACCGCCGGACTGTCCGGGAGCGCGGTCGAGATCGACCTGTTCCGCTTCATGCTGAGCCTGACCGCGGGAAGCCTCGACCCGGAAGAGGCGCTCGCCCTGTGGTACGGGGAGCGCCGCCCGGATCGCAGCCGCTTCGGGGTCACCGTCGGCGACGGCCGGCAGTGGGCCTGGCTGGACGATCCCGAGGGGCCGTACGTATGGCCCCTCGGGCCGTCCGGCGACTGAACGCGCCGCCTCCCGTCCCGCTCCCCGGTCTCGTGCCGCGGGCTGAACGCTCGCGCCCGGCGCCACGTATTCATGGCTGTCGGCAGGATCGCCGTCCGGCGCGGTGGGGCTCCCCGGCGGGGTCGCTCAGCCGCGGCGGACGGTGATCGTGGTCCAGGCGCCGACGTGCACCCGGTCGCCGTCGTTCAGCGGGATCGGGACGTACGGCTGGATCGGGTCCTCCGCGCCGTTGAGCGTGGTGCCGTTCGTCGAGTTCTGGTCGACCACCGCCCAGGAACCGTCCGGCTGCTGCACCAGCACCGCATGCTGGTGCGAGACGCCCGGGTCCTCCGGAGGCACCGACAGGTCGATGTCCGGCGACTCACCCGTCGACTGCCGGCGGCGGCCGATGGTGATCTGGCTCCCGGTGAGCGGCAGGTGCTGCTCGGGGGAGTAGGCCGGCAGATTGAGACCGGTGGCCTCCGGGCCGCTGCGCTGCATCATCGCCATGAAGTACTCGCGGTCCGGGCCGACGACCGCCGTCCAGCCCGCCGGGGCGGCCTGATGCTGCGGAGGCTGCTGCTGACCCGAATGCATGCCGCCCTGCATGCCGGGGCCCTGCTGGTGCTGCGGCGGCATGGACTGGTGCGGGAACGGCGGCGGACCCTGCTGACCCTGATGTCCCTGTACCCCTTGCGGGCCCTGGTGCCCCGGCGGGGGAGGGGGCGACTGGGTCCGGGAGGGCGGTGGCAGCATCCAGTCGTCGCCGCCACCGGTCTGCTGGGGCTGCGGCGGAGCGGGCGGACCGGACTGCTGCTGCTGGAACGCCGGCGGAGCGGGCGGTCCGGGCTGCTGCTGGAACGCGGGCGGAGCGGGCGGTCCGGGCTGCTGCTCGAACGCGGGCTGGGCCGGGGGACCGGACTGCTGCTGGAACGGGGACGGCGGGGCCGGGGGACCGGACTGCTGCTGGAACGCCCCCGGCTGCTGCTGCTGCGGCTGCTGCTGGTGGTGGCCGGGTGAATCCTGCCCCAGCGGCTCGGCCGGCCGGTTCATCTGGGAGGGCCGCGAGCCCTGGTACTCGAAGGGGTCACGCTGCTGCTGCTGCGGGGGCGGCGGCGGAGGCCCGTGCTGGGCCGGCGGCCCGGGGGGACCCGGCTGCGACTGGAAACCGGGCGGGAGGTTCAGGCCACCCTGCTGCTGCGGAGGCGGTGCCACGGGCGTGTACGACGTCGCCGTGTGCGTCAGGAAGTTGTAGCGGCACTCCTCACAGAACGGGGCCATGGCCTCGCGCGGGGTGCGGCACTGCGGGCAGAGCTCCGCCTGGGCCGTGGCGTTCGGATCGGCCGGGCCGGGATAACCGTAGCCCGGCGGCGGGGGCGGTGGAGGCGGCGGTACGGCACCCGCGGGAGCACCGGGAGGAGCCATGCGGTGGCCGCAGACCTCGCACCAGTCGTCGGAACCCGACTGGTGTCCGTTCGGGCAGGTCGGCATGTCGGCGCGTCCCCCTCTCCTCATCCGGCCCGAGGGCCGTTCACTCGTGTTCGTACGTGCTTACTTCTTGACGCGAACTGTCTTGGTGGAGCGCGTTTCGAGTGTCATCTCGTCCGCGTCCGCGACCTTCGCCTTCAGTCGCACAGTACCTGTCGCCGCGTCGACGACGTCCACCACCTTCGAAAGCAGCTTCGCGGTGTCCTCGTTCCCGGAATGCACAGCGAGCTGCACCGCGCGCCCCAGTTTCGCGGTCGCTCCGCCGAAATCACCCGCCTTGCGGGCCTCGAGTCCCTGCTGGATGACCTGCGCCAGTTCCGCCTGGCCCGTGTAGTGCGCCACCTGCGGATTGATTGAGGTGGACGCTGCCATGTCGTCCGTCCAGACGGCCCGCACGAGCCCGTGCGACAGCACGGCGGGAGAACCGCCGTCGGTGGCCGGGACGATCAGCGAGACCCGCGTCGCCAGCATCTCCTGGCCGATCGCGGCTTCCGGCACCTGCACGCATATGTGGTAATCGCGGGACTCGTCGCCCCATGATCCGGTCGGGTAGTCGCCCGCGCGGGGGCCGGCCTCCGCGCGCCGCCCGGTGAGGTCCTCCACGGTCGGCGCGACCTGCTTCACGAACTTGATCTCCACGCCGACCGGTGTCCAGAGCCGCAGCGCCACGTCCGCGACCTCCTTGCCCATCGCGTTCTCCATCATGTTGGTGAAGTCCGCGGCGAGGCCGCCGGGGTCGGCGACGATGTCGGCGGTGCCGAGGAGCGCCGACGCGATGCCGGTCACCTCCTTGACCTCCCAGTCCGTGCCGACCCCCCGGGCGTCACAGGTGAAGCGACCTGCGCAGGCGTCCAGGGCGGCCCGCAGGTCCTCCGGTGATTCGTGCTCGTTGCGTCCGTCGGTGAGCAGGATGCCGTGCCGTATCGCCACGTCGGAGGAGGACAGCAGGCGGTCGGCCAGCCGCAGCCAAGCGCCGATCGCGGTGCCGCCGCCGGCCGTGAGGGTCCGCAGCGCGTCCTTGGCCTGCGCGCGGGTGGCCGGGTCGGCGACGGCGAGCCTCCCGCCGCCCGGATAGACCTCGAGCGCCTTGTGCGTGCCGGCGACCACCGCGAAGGCGACGCCGTCACGCAGTGTGTCGACGGCCGCGGCCGTCGCCTCCCGTGCGTTGCGCAGCTTCGTCGCCGGGTACTCCATCGAGCCGGAGCAGTCCACCATGATCACGACACCGGCGGCGGGCACCCGGTCCGGCACGGCGGCAGCGGAGGCGGACGCTCCGCGCAACGGGGCGCCCCCGGTGGTGCCGCCCCCGGTCGAGGTGACCGTGACGATCGCATTGACCTCTCGGCCGCCCTCGGGAAGGTATTCGTTCTGGTACACGTCCACCGAGAACTGCGGCACCTGGGACTTGGAGAAAACAGCCATCTGATCGGCTCCTTGTGGGCTCCGCACGGCGCTGCGCCTGCTGCGGCGGGGCGGCAGCACGGGCGCAGGTCGTTCGAAGGCGGCAGGGACAGCGGACGGTTGCGGTAGTGGCGGCCGCCGGGCGGCGGAGGCCGGCCGGGGGCCGCCGGCGGGGCGACGGCCGCGAAGGGGTCGTATCAGGCCATGTCCTGAGCCGATCCTGCCCCTTGGCGCGGTACGGCGAACGGCAGGACCGCCACTGTTACGTTGTCGTGGCCGCCGCCGTCGAGAGCGTGACCGACGAGCATCTGGGCGCTGTGCAGCGGACGTTCCGCCGCGTCCACGGGGACGGCTCGGGCCATGTCCTCCGCGCCCTCCGCGTAGTTCCACAGACCGTCGGTGCAGACCACGACCACGCCGGAACGATCCGGCTTGAACGCGGCGGTGTGCGGCTCGAGTTCGTAGGCGTCGGCGCCGAGCCAGCCCGTGATCGCGTGGGCGCGTTCGTCCGCGTAGGCCTCCGCCTCGTTCATCAGGCCGGCCGCCACCATCTGCGCCGCCCAGGAGTCGTCCTCGGTGAGCCGGGCAGGCGGCCCCGAACGGTCGTCGGGAACCCAGTAGGCACGGCTGTCACCGACCCAGCCGACGACCAGCAGGCCGCCGGCGGCCACGGCTCCGACGATCGTGCAGGCGGGCGCGTTCTGGTGGCGGTGCTCCTCACCCGGGGCATGTTCGGGCTGCCCGGCCAAGGAGTTGACCGCCTCGGAGGCCGCCACGATCGCCTCATGCATGGCCTGCTGCGGGTGCGTGCCCAGAGGCAGCGCGGCCAGCAGCCGCTCGTTGGCGGCGCTCGCGGCGGCGGCCGATGCCTCGTCGGGACGGGTCGCGGACGAGACACCGTCGCAGACGACGGCGACGACGGCCGGTGAACCGTCCGGCAGGGCGGTGGCGGAGACGGCGAACGAGTCCTCGTTGCGGTGGTGCCGCAGGCCCCGGTCGCTGACCGCGGCGACCGGACCGAGCTCCTGCTCCATGTGGTCGCGCTCGCGGGGCTGGGCGTGGCCGCAGTTCTCGCAGTAGCCGTCGGTGTCGACCCGGCCGGCCCGGCAGGCCACGCAGAGCTTGGCGCCGGACGGAGCGGCGGCTGCCGGCGGCGCGGCCGGTGCCCGGGGGTCGGGTGCGGCGAGCTCGAAGTCGCCGGACGGCGGGTCGTCGAACCGCACACCGGAGGCGGGCTGCCCCGCTCCGGCGGCCGGGTCCGCGGCGCCCGCGCCGGGCGCGGCGGAGCCGTGGCCGTGGGCGGTCCGGCCGGCGGTCCCGCTGCCGGGACGCTCATGGCCGTGGTCCCAGGTGCCCGCACCGGGTTCGGCGTGGGCGGGGGAGGGTGCGGGCGAGCCGGGGCCACCCGCGTCCCTGCCCTGCGCGGACTGCGACGGTACGGAGGTCCCTGGCACGCCGGTGCCTCGTGCGGATGCCGCTTCGGCGGCAGGGTCGCCTGGCGCGCCCTGCGGTGGCAGTTCGCCGCCGTCGGAGTCCGTGCCGGGTACGTCCGCGGCGCGCTGCGTCGGGGTCGGGGTGCCCATCGTGTCGGTGCCGGTGGCCGCCGGCCATTCGACGGGCGTGCCGATGGCCACGGTGGGGCGGTCCTGCGGCACGGCGGACACGGCCGACAGGTCGTAGCCGCACGCTCCGCAGAACCGGTCACCCGGCTCCAGAGGTTCGTCGCAGCCGGGGCAGGTCGATCCGGTAGCCGGCCGGTGCTTCTGCGCCATCAATCACACCCACGTCCGGGGGCGGTAGCGGTTCGCCCGCTCCACCAGCTCTATCCGCTCCTCGCCGCGCTGGGCGAGCCGGGCGAGCACCCGGTAGGAGCGTTCCAGCCCGAAGCGCAGACCGCGTTCGTCCAGCGTGCTGCCGAGCAGTGTGCTCGGTGCGTGCGGAACGGACGGCCCGCTTCCGGGACTTCCGGAGAGTACCCAGTCCAGCGCCGTGCCGAGTACCTCTGTGGACAACCGCTCGCGCCGTACGGCGTCCAGACCGAAGCCCGCGAGGGCGGCGACCTGCGAGGCAGCCGCCGACAGGTCGTCCAGCAGCGGTTCGTGCACGGCGCGCCGACGGAGTCTCGCCCGTACGGCGGCCACGCGTGCGGCCGTGTAGTGGATCGATGCCTCCGGCACCGA
The DNA here is from genome assembly GCF_056835925.1 of Streptomyces sp. WAC00040. Taxonomy (NCBI): domain Bacteria; kingdom Bacillati; phylum Actinomycetota; class Actinomycetes; order Kitasatosporales; family Streptomycetaceae; genus Streptomyces; species Streptomyces sp. WAC00040. Next base: position 507,483 of record NZ_JAKQZE010000001.1, on the reverse strand, counting down.
CTCCAGCGTCCGTACGGCTCCGGCGCGGTCGCCCGCCGCGAGTTGGACCCTGGCCAGCCCGAACGCCGCGCTCACATGGCTCGGGTCGGTCGTCCACACGAGACGGTAGTACTCCGACGCGTTGTCCAGCTGGCCGAGCACCTCCGCGCACAGCCCGAGGGCCAGCTTGGGCGCCGGCTCGCCGGGGAACGCGTCGTAGACCGCGTCGAAGGACAAGGCGGCGGCCTGGTGGTCGCCGGTCACCAGGGAGGTGACACCCCGGTACCAGACCACCCGCCAGTCGTCGGGCTGCTGTTCCTCCATGGTGGCGAGCGCCGTCGTCGCGGCCGTCAGGTCGCCCATCTCGAGACGGGCCCGCAGTTCACGCAGCCGCGTCTCCGGCGAAGCGGCCGCCGCCGCGTGCAGTGCGGCGATCAGTTCGGTGGGAGCGGAGGCCATCAGCCCGGCCAGGAAACCTGCGTTCGGGTCGTTCGGGTCCACGCGGGGCACCGGGAGCGCCAGCGAGGCCGCCCTTGTGTCGAGCACGGCGAGCTGCGGGGCGAGGTCCGCGCCGGGCGGCGCCAGACCCGCGGGCGCCGCGCCCGGCAGCGGCCCGCCGGGCGCACGAGGTGCCGGAACCGCGGCGTACGGGGCGGGGGCATGCCCGGCGGGTCCGGCGGCGAAGGGCAGTTGCGCGGGCGTCCCGGCCGCCGCCGCTCTTCTGCCGCGCTTGGCGTCGCGTGCGCCCAGCCGGGACACGTCCTCGCTCTGCTCCGCGAACAACTGCGTGTCCGTCACGCGCAGTTCCGGGCCGAACAGCGTCGAAACGGCCGGGCGGGGGCGGCCCGTCTGCATCGCGACGACTTCCCTGAGCACCCCCGTCAGCTGCTCGGCCATCTCCTGCGCCGAGGCGAACCGCCGCCCCGGGTCCGGGTCCGTGGCCCGCACCAGCAGGCGGTAGAAGGACTCGTACGTCCGGAAGACCTCGATGTTGTCCGGGTCGGGCAGGCAGTCCACGAACACGTTCGTGTAGCCCTGGAAGTCGAAGGTCAGCACGGCCAGCGTCCGCGCGACCGTGTACAGGTCGGAGGCCACCGAAGGGCCGACCTCCGCGACCTCCGGCGCCTGGTAGCCGACGGTGCCGTAGATGGCGGACTCGTCGTCATCCATCCGGCGGACCGCGCCCATGTCGATCAGCTTGAGCTGGTCCTGCTGCTGGATCGCGTTGTCGACCTTGAAGTCGCAGTACAGGAGGTTTCTGCTGTGCAGGTGCCCGAGTGCCTCCAGCGCCTCGATGCCGTAGGCGCACGCCTGCTCCACCGGCAGCGGGTCGCGCCGGCCATCAGGGCCGCGTCGCTCGTTGGCGATCTCCTTGAGGGACTTGCCGCCCACGTACTCCATGACGATGTAGCCGTCGAGGGAGCCGGTGCGCTGGTCGAGGTGCTCGACGAAGTTGTAGATCCGGACGATGTTGGAGTGCTCGATCTCGGCAAGGAAGCGCCGCTCCGAGATCGCGGCCGCCATGGCGTCCTGGTCGCCGGTGTCGAGCAGGCCCTTGAGCACCACCCACCGGTCCGACACGGCCCGGTCCACGGCCAGGTACACCCAGCCGAGGCCGCCGTGCGCGAGGCAGCCGACGACCTCGTACTGGCCGTGCACGATGTCGCCGCCGGTCAGCTTCGGCACGAACGAGTACGGGTGGCCGCACTTGGTGCAGAAGCCCTCGGTACGTCCCGGCCGGTCGCCACGGGCTCGTCCGACGGGTGCTCCGCAGTCGGAGCGCGAGCAGAACCGCTTGCGCTCCGGCACCTCCGGGTTCGCCATGACAGCGCCGCTCGGGTCGGCCCGCGGGACGTCCGGCACGGACACCAGCCCCGCCCCCAGCCGGTTTCGCGCGGACGAGGCCGCCGACGCTCCGGAGCTGCGCACGGAGACCGACCGGGCCGAGGACTGCTCGCTCAGGGAGAGCGACAGCCGTCCCGAGACCGACCGGCGCGACGACGACGAGCGCGAGGACGCACGGGAGGAACGGGAACTGCTGCGCGCCGAAGAGGAGTCCCGGCCGCCGCCGGCGGCGATTCCGGTGGCCGGCGAGGACACCATGCCGGTGGGCGACACGACCGGGGCCAGCCCGCAGGTGTCGCAGTACAGCTCGCCGCCGCCCATGTCCTCGTACGAGCCCGCGCAACCGGGGCGCTGGCAGTTGTCGTTCCCGCTCATGAATCCCCCCTGCGGTCGGTGGGCCCCGACTCCGGTCCGTCCTGTCGCTGCGCCAGGGCCTCCGCCGCCGCGTGCTGATAACGCAGAACCGCCTGCTCCGCGGCGCGCAGATCGCACGGCGCGCTCCACAGCATGCGGCGCGCCGCGTCGTACCGCTCGATGAGCATCGGGTCCTCGGCCGAGCCCTGCCGTGCGACCTTCGCCTTGTACGCGTCGAGGCGGCCGCGCAGCTCGGCCCGCACCGCGAGCGGCGCCGTGACGGCGGTCAACGACTCGCGGGCACGCATCAGTTCCTCCTCGGCCTCGCGCTCCAGCGACTCGAGCAGCGGCGAGAGACGGTGCCAGCGCGCGTGCCTGCGGTGCTCTGCGGCCGTGGCCAGGCGCTCCTGGAGCGCGGTGGGCGGGCCGCTGACCGCGGGCACCTCGGACGCGGCGATCTTCGCCAGCACCTCGCCGCGCGCCGCCCGTGCCTCGGTCAGCGTCCGGTCGGCGCGGGAGAGCACGTCGCGCAGCCGCATCAGCCGCTCCTCCGAGTCCTGCCGGACCTGGAGCACCGCCTCGATCTCCCGGCGCACGTCCTCGAGGGCGCGGGCCGCCCGGTCGTAGCGGTCGGTGTCGGGCCTGCCGCCACCGGGTGCCGCGCTGCCCGGCCCGGGCCGCCAGAAGGCGAGCGGGTCGGACACCACCTGGGCGCGCAGTATGGACAGCTCCTCGGTGATGGCCTCCAGTTCGTCGCCGGAGGGGTGCTCCCCGGGACGCACGCCGACGGAGTGAGCGAGCGAACGGGTGCGCCGCAGCTCCGCGGAGAGCAGGTCGATACGGGCGGGCAGCGCCGACCAGACCGCGTCGGCGGTCACCACCACGTCCAGCGACGCCGCGTAGAGGTCGTTCATCCTGGCCACGAGCTCCTCGAGGGTGAACTCCTCGGACAGCCTGGCCGGTCCGGTGATCCCGGGGGCCGTGTGGGCGGCCTGGCTCGCCACGGTGACGCTGCGGCCGCGCAGCCGCTCGGTCAGTTCCGCGAGGTCCTCGCGACTGGACCAGCGCCTGCGGGCACGGAGTTCACGGATGCCGTTCAACGCGGCGGTGTAGGCGTCGAAGTAGCCCCAGAGCAAGGTGATCTGCTGCTCGGCGGTCGCCCAGCGGTCCTTGGTCACACCCGTCAGCTCCGCGCCTTCGAGCAGCCTGCGGCCCGCGTGGTCCTGCAACGCCAGCAGCGAGGTCTCCACCGCCTCGTGCTCGGCGCCGAGCCGTGCCAGAGCACGGTCCACCTCGTCCCGGTCCATCACCGGCCCGTGCGGTCGCCCCGCAGGGCCGGGGAAGGGTTCCGCGACGCCCATCGATCACCTCTCCGTTCTTTCCCGCTGATGTGGTGCGTTCGTTCCTGCAGTGCTGTCGCGCCGGCCGCGCCCGCGCCCTCCAGTGGGCCTACCCGGCCCGGTACTTGGGCTGCGGCGGCCCTGCGATGCCCGGCAGGTCGGCCGCCAGCCACTTGTCGTACGCCTTCTTCCAGGCGCCCTTGCGGTACTCGACCAGGACCTTGTTCACCCGGCGCACCAAGTCGTCGTTGCCGAGCTTGGTGGCCACTCCGTAGTACTCGGTGGTGAACGGGGCGTCGCCCTTGAGCTCGACGGCCGGGTCCTGGGCCGCCTGGCCGGCCGCCAGGGCGTTGTCCGTGACGATCGCGTCGACCAGGCCCTGCTGGAGCCTGACCAGGCAGTCCAGCTGGTTGGGCACCGTGTAGAGGTCCTCGTCCTCGGGCTGCCCGTCGTGCTTGTCCTTGAACGTCGCGCCGAAGCTGTTGCGCTCCATCGCCTCGTACGCGGTCGAGCCCTCCGCGGAGCAGACCCGCTTGCCCGTCAGCGACTTGTCGTAGCCGGTGATCGACGAGCCCTTGGACGCCAGCACCTGCTGGCCGGCCTGGAAGTAGGCGGTGGAGAACGCGACCTGCTTGATACGGCTGCAACTGATGGTCATCGTGCGCACCACGATGTCCACGGTGCCGTTCTCCAGGGCCGCGATGCGCTGGTTGGTGGGTATGGCGCGGAAGATGACGGCGTCCGGGCTGCCGACGATGTCGTCGGCGATGGCACGGGCGAGATCGATGTCGAAGCCTGCGAGTCCGCCGCCGACCGGGTTGCGGTAGCCCCAGCGGTAGCTGTTCTGGTCGACGCCGACGATCAGCTTGCCCCGCTCCTTGATCGCGTCGATCGTGGGGCCGCCGGCACCCGACGGGGTGAGCGAGGCCTCGGGGTCCTCACAGGTGTCGTCCTTCACGGGCAGGGTGGACGCCACGCCCTGTCCCGTGCCGGGCGTCAGGGCCTCACCGCCGTGGGACAGCGGCAGCAGGGTGACGGCGGCGGTCAGCGCGCAGGCGGCCGCCATCCCCGCGACGCCGCCCCAGCCGCGCAGAGTGCGCCGGCGTCCCGGGCGTGCTTCCGAGTCCGTCATCGCTCCCCCTCTCACCGGTACTCCGAAAGCCTGCGGTTGATGCCGAGCACGGCGCCGGCCGCGCCGAGGACACCGAGCACGGCCGCCCCGAGGGGCAGGCCCGACAGCGCGCCGCGTGCGTCCTTCGCCGCTGCGGTGAACTCGCGCTGCTCGTGCGCCAGCGCCTTCTCCAGCGCCGCGTCCACCTTGTCGAAGGACTCGCCGGTGGAGCCCTTGGCGCCGATGACCTTGCGGACCACGCCGTCGTAGTCGCCGGCCCGGTCGGTTCTGGTGACGTCCTTGTGGCGCTCCTGCCACTCGGACACGGCCGTGACCGCGGCGTCGACCGGGCCGCGGCCCTCGCTGTCGTCGGCCAGCCGCTGGGCCAGGTGGAGCTGTTCGCCGAGCCGGTTCATGCCGGCGGTGTAGTCCGTCTCGTACTTGTCGCTCTTGCCGTCGTCGGTGAGCACGGCGCCCCGTGCCACCACTGTCAGGTTCTCGTTGGCGCGGGCCATCAGGGAGTTGATCCGCGCGTCGCCCAGCACCTTGAGGGACTGCTGGCCGTGCCGGTCGGCGTCGGCCAGCTGGGTGCGCGTCACGGTGTGCCCCACCGCGAGCCACAGCAGCAGCACCGTGGACGCCGCCGTGGCGACGAGCAGGCCGTGGTTGAACACGCGGTTGGTACGGCGGTAGTTGCGCCGCTGCGCCCACAGCAGGGTTCCGATCGCCACCACACCGGCCGCCGTGGACAGCACGGGCCAGAACCGGGCGTCGCCGTCGTCCTGCTGGAGCCGCGCCGTCTCCGCGTCGTACAGCTTCTGGGCGGCGGGCAGCAGGTCCCGCGACATCTGCTCGTTGGCGAAGCGGAGGTACGCGCCGCCCAGCGGCCGGCCGAGCCGGTTGTTGGCCCGGGCGGTCTCTATCAGGGCCGTGTAGCGCGGCAGCCCTTCGTTCAGCTCGGCTATCTGCTGCCCGGACTCGCTGGAACTGCCGGCGTTCGTCGCGGCCTTGACGAGCAGGCGGGAGGCGAGCGCGATGTCCTTGTCGTACCGCTCGGCGACCTCAGGCGGCTCCTCGGCGCCGGCCAGGAAGCCGCTGGAGGCCGCCGTGTCCGCGTCGGCGAGCGAGCGGTAGATCGAGGCGGCGTCGGCGGTGAGCGGCTGACTGCGGGACACCACGTCGTCCGCGGCGGTGGCGCGCGAGGAGATCTCGAACACCGTCACCGCGCCGAACGCCACGACCAGCGCTGCCAGTGCGGCTCCGATGATCTGAAGCCGCCCCGGCTCCGTCGTCGCCGCGGCGCGCAGCCGCCGGCGGCCCTCCGCCCAGGCACTGCGTCCCGCCGGCCCGGCGGGCGCGTGCGCGGGCGGGAGTACGGGTGCATGGGCCGGAGCCGACTGAGGCGCTGTGCGCACATTCGGCGAGTGTGTCACGTGACCTCCCCCTTGGTCGCTGACGTCGGCCCGCTCCCCGGCGGGTCCCTGGGACTACTCCCGGCCAGCAGTATGGCCGCAGGGGACCGCCTCACACCACAATTGACCCGATCTTGATACCGGCGTGGACGCCGGACCCCCCGTCAGCGTGACCTCCCCGATGAAGTCCCCACCATGAATACGCTCCCCGGCCTTGATCGGTTCCCTCCCGCCGTCGACAGAAGGGCACATGAGGCACCGCCCTCGCGCCCCGGCCCACGATTCACCGCCCGCGCCAGCGCCCGCGCCCGCGCCCGCGCCCCGAGCGCCGCCCGCACCCGCGAGGGTGTGAGCGGCGTCGTCGTGTGCCGGGCGACGCGCTACGCGTAGTGCGCGCGCAGCGCCGCCCGCGCACCGGAGGAGGCCCCGATGTGGTCCAGCCCCAGCAGCGCCGCCCCCAGTACCGGCGCTGCCGTCACCACCTCGACGGCGGCCTTCGGCGCCCTTGCCGCAAGCAGTTCGCGGATGCGCCCGTCGAGTTCGGGGTGGCGGGCGGCGAGCACACTGCCGCCGAGGAGCACCGGAACCTCCTCGTCGAGCAGCCCGAGGCGGTCCAGTGCCACCGCCGCCATCGCCACCACCTCCTCCGCCTGCCGGTGCACCAGCGACCTGGCCACCGGGTCACCGGCGGCGCTCGTCGCGAAGAGCACCGGCGCCAGTTCGTGCTTGCGCACGGCGGCGACCTCGCCCAGATGCAGCGCCTCGATCAGGGCGTACACCGAGTCCAGTCCGAAGTGCGCCGGCAGGGTCGCGGCGAGCGCCGTGGGCTCACCGCGGCCGTCCTCCGCGCGTGCGGCGTACCACAGCGCCTCCTCCGCGAGACCCGCGCCGCCGCCCCAGTCGCCGGAGATCTTCCCGAGCGCGGGGAAGCGAGCGGTGCTGCCGTCGGGCAGCATGCCCACGCAGTTGATGCCCGCCCCGCACACGACGGCCACACCCCGCGGCTCGTCCACCCCCGCCCGCAGGATCGCGAAGGTGTCGTTGCGGACCCGGGTACTGCGCCCCCAGCCGCGCCCGTCCAGTGCCGCGGTCAACTCCCTTTCCTCGACGGGGAGGTCGGCATTGGCCAGGCAGGCCGACACATGCTCGACCTCTCCGGCGACGCCGCCCGTGGCCCTGGCCTCCTCGACCGTGGCGGCGAGGGCGTCGATCGCGGCCCTGACGCCGACCTTGGGCGGCTGGAAGCCGGGACCGCGGCCGGAGGCGAGCACCGTGCCGTCGGCGCCGACGAAGGCCACGTCGGTCTTGCTGTTCCCGGCGTCGATGGCGAGCACGGTCCCGGCGGGTCCGGCATCGGGTCTCCGCCCGGAGAGATCTCTCACGCCCACGCGAGGTGCTCCCGGTTGTGCGCGATCAGCCGCTCGGTGAGCTGCTGCGCGTACTCGTACTGGCCGACCAGCGGGTGCGACAGCAGCGCCTTGAAGACCCGGTCGCGCCCGCCGCGCAGCGCGGCCTCCAGCGCCAGGTCCTCGTATGCCGTCACGCCGGCGGTCAGCCCCGCGTACAGCGGGTCGAGTTCCGCGACCGCCAGCGGTGTCGCCCCCTGGGTGCCGACCGCCGCCTGCACCTCGATCACGGCGTCGTCCGGCAGGAAGGGGAGCGTGCCGTTGTTGTACGTGTTCACCACCTGGTAGGGGGAGCCGGCGCCGCTGAGCAGCGAGGCGGCGAGGTCGACGGCAGCCTCCGAGTAGAAGGCGCCGCCGCGCTTGGCGAGCATCTCCGGCTTCTCGTCGAGCTGCGGGTCGCCGTACATCTCGAGGAGCCGCTTCTCCATCTGCGCGACCTCCGCGGCCCGCGACGGCTTCGTCCGCAGCTCCCGCACGACCTCGTCGTGGCCGTAGTAGTAGCGCAGGTAGTACGAGGGCACGACGCCGAGGCGGTCGATCAGTTCGCGCGGCATGCGCAGATCGGCCGCCACCGCGTCACCGTGTTCGGCGAGCAGCCGCGGCAGCACGTTCTCGCCCGCAGGGCCGCCGAGCCGGACGGCGGTCTCCCAGGTGAGGTGGTTGAGCCCGACGTGGTCCAGGTGGACGTCGGCGGGCGCGACGCCCAGCAGCCCGGCGAACTTCCGCTGGAAGCCGATGGCCACGTTGCACAGCCCGACGGCCTTGTGTCCGGCCTGCAGCAGCGCCCTGGTGACGATGCCGACCGGGTTGGTGAAGTCGATGATCCACGCGCCGGGGTTCGTGCGGCGCACCCGCTCGGCGATGTCGAGGACGACGGGGACGGTCCGGAGCGCCTTGGCGAGGCCGCCCGCGCCGGTGGTCTCCTGGCCCACGCAGCCGCATTCCAGCGGCCAGGTCTCGTCCTGCTCGCGGGCGGCCTGCCCCCCCACCCGAAGCTGGAGCAGCACGGCGTCGGCGCCGTCGACGCCCGCATCGAGGTCGGAGGTGGTGACGATCTTTCCGGGGTGGTCCTGCCTGGCGAAGATCCGCCGCGCGAGACCGCCGACCAGTTCGAGGCGGTCGGCGGCGGGGTCGATCAGTACGAGTTCCTCGATCGGCAGGGTGTCGCGCATCCGCGCGAAACCGTCGATGAGTTCGGGGGTGTAGGTGGAACCGCCCCCCACTACAGCGAGCTTCATGAACGGGCCCTTCTCGGTCCGGACAGGGCCTAGCCCTTCACTCCGGTCAGTGTGACGCCTTCGATGAAGGCCTTTTGTGCGAAGAAGAAGACGACGATCACCGGCGCCATGATCATGACCGTGGCGGCCATGGTGAGGTTCCAGTCGGTCTGGTGGGCGCCCTTGAAGGACTCAAGGCCGTAGCTCAGGGTCCAGGCGGCCGGGTTCTCCGACGCGTAGATCTGCGGTCCGAAGTAGTCGTTCCAGCAGTAGAAGAAGTGGAAGAGGGCCACCGCCGCGATGGCCGGCTTCGCCATCGGCAGCACGATCCGCACCATCGTGCGGAACTCGCCGCAGCCGTCGATCCTGGCGGCCTCCGTGTACTCCTTCGGGATGGTCAGCAGGAACTGCCGCAGCAGGAAGATGGTGAACGCGTTGCCGAAGGCGAACGGGATGATCAGCGGCCACAGGGTGCCCGCGAGGTCCAGCTGTTTCGCCCAGAAGAGGTACATCGGTACGACGACGACCTGAGGCGGCAGCATCATCATCGCGATCACCAGCATCATCGCCACATTGCGGCCGCGGAAGCGGAACTTGGCGAGCGCGTAGGCCACCGGGATGCTCGACGCGACGGCGAGCACCGTGCCGATGCCCGCGTACAGCAGGGTGTTGCGCCACCAGGTCAGAAATCCGGGGGTGTTCCAGACGGTGACGAAGTTGCCCCACTCCCAGGTCTGCGGCCAAAGGTCGCGGGTGAGCGCCTGGTCGTCGCTCATCACGGCGGTCAGGAACACGAACACGAACGGGAGCAGGAAGAACAACGCGGCGGCGATCGCCAGCGAGTGGACGGCGATCCATTCCAGCGTCGCGCGACGCCGTGCGGACCGCCGGGCGGCGGTGCCTCCGCGGCCGGGGGCGACCGGCTCGTACACGGTCCGGGCAGGGGTCGGGGTCATGGTGCTCATCGTTCAGTCCTCCGCCGACATGAAGCCGGAGCGCCGCCGCATCAGGATCGCCGTGAAGGCCATGGCCAGGGCGAACAGCACCAGGGCGACCACGCAGGCCGCACCGGTGTCGAAGCGCTGGAAGCCGAGGTTGTAGATCGTCTGCGGCACGGTCAGCGTGGTCCGGTCCGGATAGCCGGGCTCGAACTGCTGCCCGGAGCCGCCGATCACCCCGCTCGCCACCTTCGCCGCCACCAGCGGCTCGGTGTAGTACTGCATGGTCGCGATCACTCCGGTGACCACGGCGAACAGCACGATGGGCGAGATGTTGGGGAAGGTGACGTAGCGGAACCGCTGCCAGGCTCGGGCGCCGTCCAGCTCCGCCGCCTCGTACTGCTCCTTGGGGACGTCGAGCAGCGCCGCCATGAAGATCACCATCAGATCGCCGATGCCCCACAGGGCCAGGACCGTCAGCGAGGGCTTCGACCAGGCGGGGTCGGTGAACCAGCCGGGCGCCGGCAGCCCCACGGATTCGAGGATGGTGTTGACGGGCCCCGTACCGGGGTTGAGCAGGAAGACGAACGACATGGTCGCGGCGACCGGCGGAGCCAGGTACGGCAGGTAGAAGAGCGTCCTGAAGACCCCCGCACCCGTTTTGATCTTCGTGATCAGCAGCCCGATGCCGATCCCGAACAGCACCCGCAGCGACACCATCACGGCGACCAGCCACAGGGTGTTGCGCAGTGCCGGCCAGAAGAAGGCGTAGTCGTTGAAGACGTACGCCCAGTTCTTGAGGCCCACCCACACCGGCGGGGCGAACCCGTCGTACTCCATGAAGGAGAAGTAGACGGTCGAGACCAGCGGGTAGGCGAAGAAGACCGCGAACCCGATCAGCCAGGGGGACAGGAAGCCCAGCGTGCGCAGCGCCGACCGGCGGTGCTTGGCCCGCAGAGCGCGGCTCGCCGGCGGACGGAGGAGGGTGGCTGCCATCAGCGCGCCTGCTCGTTGTCCTTGTCGATCTGGGCGTCGGTCTTCTTCAGGCCGGCGTCGAGATCCTTCTCCCGGCCGGCCTCGTAACGCACGCCGAGGTCCTGGGCGGTCAGCAGGAACGCGCCGCCGTTGACGGACGACGGGGCGTGGGAGCTCTTCGGGTGCTGCGCGATGTCGACGAACGTGCGGTACAGCGGGTCGTTGTTCAGTTTCGGGGACTTCAGCGCCGCGACGGTGGAGGGCACGTTGTGGATGGCGTTGGCGAAGGAGACGACCGCGTCGGTGTCGGTGGAGAGGTACTTCACCAGCTCCCAGGCCGCGTTCTGCTTCTTGCTCACACTCGCGATGCCGAGGATCGTGCCGGACAGGTAGCCCTTGCCGTAGTCGGCGACCTGGTCGTCCGGGACGGGGAAGGGAGCCGCGCCGATCTCGAAGTCCAGCTCGGCGTCCTGGGCCATCTTGCCGCGCCACTCGCCGTCGAGCTGCATGGCGACCTGCCCTGTGTGGAAGGGGTGCTTGGGTCCCCACTCGTCGCCGAGGCCGGTGCGGAACTTCTCCAGCTTCTGGTAGCCGCCGAGCTTGTCGGCCAGGTTCTTCTGCCAGGTGAACAGCGCCTTGGCGGCCGGGTCGTCGGCCAGGTCGGACCTGCCTTCCGCGTCGAAGTACCGGACGCCGAACTGCGAGGCGTAGTGCTCGAACGTCGTCTCGTAGCCCTGGAAGTTCGGCATGAAGCCGAGCTGCTCGTATCCGGCGCCCTTGCTCTTGGTGAGCTTCCTTGCGACCTTGTCGAACTCGGAGAGCGTCTTGGGCGGCGCGGTGATCCCGGCCTCCGCGAAGGCCTTCTTGTTGTAGTAGAGGCCGTACGCGTCACCCAGCAGCGGCACGGCGCACCGATTGCCCTCGTGCTGGGTGTACTTGGCCATCTGGGGCAGGAAGGTCCGCGCCGGGTCGATCTTCGACTTCTCGAGGAACGGCTTCAGGTCGGCGAGCGCGTCGGTGGAGCAGAACCGGCCGACGTTGTCGGTGGTGAACGAGGAGACCACGTCGGGCGCGTTCGAACCGCCCGCCCGCAGGGCCTGGTTGAGCTTGTCGTCCGTGATGCCCTTGACGACCTTGACCTTGATGTTGGGGTGCTTCTTCTCGAACGAGTCGATGTTGGCCTCGATCGCCGCGACCTCGCCGGGCGCGGACCAGCCGTGCCAGAAGGTGAGGGTCGTCTTCGCGTCCGGGTCGTCCGTGGCGCCGCTCCCGGCGGATCCCGTACAGGCCGTGGCGAGAAGCGATATCGCGGCGGTCGCGGCGAGCGCGGCGCCCGTGGTCCGGCGGTTCTTGGGCATGACGGTGCCTCCCTGTGACAAGGACGGGGGAAGGAAAGGGCAGAGCGAACGGTGGGAGGGCCGGGCCCCGCGACGGCAAGAGGGCGCGGGGCCCGGGACAGGGATCAGCGCGAGGTGTCGAAAACCTCGTCGCGGGTGGTGGCCAGCGCGCTCTCCAGCGCACCTCGCAGCACCGGATGCCGGCGTACGGCCCCGAGCACGAGACGGGGACGGGACGCGGCCAGCTCGGTCAGTTCCGCCTGCACCCGCCTCCGCAGCGGCTCGCCGCCGGCGGCGATGACCTCGCCGGAGAGGACGACCAGCTCCGGGTCGAGCACGGCCACCATGGAGGCCAGACCGGTGGCCAGACCGGTCGCGAACGCGTCGAGCAGCTCCCCGTACGGTCCGCTGTCGTTCTCCGCGGCCCTCGCCACGAGCGCGGTCGCGACCTCTGCGTGCGGGCCGCTGCCGATGTTGTCCAGGCCGAGCTCCCTGGCCAGTCGGGGCAGCGCCTGTGCACCGGCGAGTTCCTGGAAGCCGCCGCTGTTCGCCTTGGTCACCTGGCGTACCAGCGGCGTGCCGGGCACGGGCAGGAAGCCGACCTCGCCGGCGCCGCCGGTGAAGCCGCGGTGCAGCCGACCGCCGATGACGACGGCCGCGCCGAGTCCTTCCTCGTTCCACAGCAGGACGAAGTTGTCGTGGCCGTGGGCGGCGCCGAGGCGCTGCTCGGCCACGGCGGCGAGGTTGACGTCGTTCTCGTACTCGACGGGCATCGGCAACGCGGCCGCGAGCTCGTCCAGCAGGGTGGGGGAGTGCCAGCCGGGCAGGTGGGACGCATACCGCAGCCGGCCGGTGGACGGGTCGAAGGCGCCCGGGGTGCCGATGACGAGACGGTGGACGTCCGTGCGGGTCAGCCCGGCCGCCTTGACGGCCCCTTCGAGCGCGTCGGTCACCTGCCGTACGACCCTGTCGGCGCGCCGTCCCGGGCTGGGGAGCTCGAACTCGCCGACTGTCGCGCCGGTGAGGTCGGCGACGGCGGCGCGGATCCTCTCGGGGGTGACGTCGAGTCCGGCGGCGTGGGCCACGCCGCCGTTGATCGCGTACAGCTGGGCGCTCGGGCCCGGCCGTCCCTCGGTGGTGCCGGTGACGACGACGAGCCCCGCGGCCTCCAGCCTGGCGAGCAGCTGGGAGGCGGTGGGCTTGGACAGCCCGGTGAGCTTGCCGATCCGGGTGCGGGAGAGTGGGCCGTGCTCGAGCAGCAGATCGAGCGCGGCCCGGTCGTTCATGGCGCGCAGGACGCGCGGGGTACCGGGCGTGGTTCCGGCCACGACGCTTGCACCTACCTCTCGGCCCGGCCTTTCGACCTGGACTGTTAGGAAAGTTTCCTATTCCTTGGGACGAAAGTAGGCCGCCCGTCGGGCGGCGTCAATGGCAAACGCCCCCTGGGCAACCAAAGCGTTACCGACGGGGGCGTCGTGCGGGGGCTTCTTGCCCGAGTGATGGCCGGGCCGATCGACCCGGAATCACCCGGGGCTGCCCAGGATCACCCGCGGTTCGTGCCGAGCGGGCCGCCGTGATCCGACAGCCCTCGGACGCGGCTCCTACTTCGAGAGGTTCGCCGACGGCGGTATCGGCGACGCCGCCATCGACTGGGGCGAGACCGAGGAGGAGAACGCCGACGGGGCCGCCATGCCCGCCGTCGGGTCCGGCGCGGCGTCCTCCGCCTGCTGCGGCAGACCACCGACGATGCGGATGCCCGCCTCGTCGAACGCGCGCTTGATCCGCCAGCGCACCTCGCGCTCGACGCCCAGCGCCTTGCCCGGCATCGTCTTGGCCGAGACCCGGAACGTCATCGAGTCGAGCAGCACCTCGGTGAGACCGAGCGTCTCGAGCGGGCCCCACAGCTGCTCGTTCCACGGCTCGGCCTTCGCCAGATCGTCCGCGACCTCGGCGATGACGGACTTGACGTGGTCCAGGTCCTCGGTGGAGCGGACCGTGACGTCGACGGCCGCCGTCGCCCAGCCCTGGCTCAGGTTGCCGATCCGCTTGATCTCGCCGTTGCGCACGTACCAGATCTCGCCGTTGTCGCCGCGCAGCTTGGTGACCCGCAGCCCCACCTCGATCACCTCGCCCGACGCGACGCCCGCGTCGATCGAGTCCCCGACCCCGTACTGGTCCTCCATGATCATGAAGACGCCCGAGAGGAAGTCCGTGACGAGATTGCGCGCGCCGAAACCGATCGCGACACCGGCCACACCCGCGGAGGCGAGCAGCGGAGCAAGATCGATCTGGAACGCGCCGAGGATCATCAGACCGGCGGTGCCGAGGATCAAGAACGACGCGATCGAACGCAGGACCGAACCTATGGCCTCGGAGCGCTGCCTGCGCCGCTCCGCGTTCACCAGGAGCCCGCCCAGCGCCGTACCCTCCACGGCCTGCGCCGAGCGGTTCATCCGCGCGATCAGCTTCGTCAGCGCCCGGCGCACCAGCATCCGCAGCACCAGAGCGACGATGAGGATCAGCGTGATGCGCAATCCGGTGTTCAGCCAGGTGGACCAGTTCTCCTCGACCCAGCCGGCAGCGCTCTCGGCGCGCCTGGTGGCCTCGTCGATCGTGACAGGACCGGGGGAGGGATCAGCGTCCATCAGTGCGGACGACCAGAAGGCGGTCACAGGAGGAACCTCCAGCTTGCGGTGGGAGCCCAATAACCCTAACGGGGCATCCGGCATGATCCGGCTCCTTTCAGGGCCAAGAGACGAGGCTCACCGGAGCGCCGGAACGGGGTCCGCACGGGGCTCCCGGGCGGCGCCGGGGAGCCGGTGTCGCCCTTGTGGCAGAAAACACCTCGAGCCCGTTACGCATACGTGGTGGCGCAGGAAGCGGCCATGAGGACAAACTGATGGCAGATCGTCCCGGCGCGAGCCACGCGCCGCCGGCGTACAAGGAGGCATCCACGTGCCGCACGTCCTGGTCCTCAACGCGTCGTACGAGCCCCTCGGCGTCGTACCGCTCCGCCGCGCGCTCGTCCTCGTCCTGGAGAACAAGGCTCTCTGCCTCGAGGAGTCCGGCGCCTTCATGCATAGTGAGAGCCGCGTCGTCGCCGCGCCCAGCGTCGTGCGTCTCAAACGGTTCGTGCGGGTCCCCTATCGGGGGCCCGTTCCTCTTACCCGCAAAGCCCTCTTCGCCCGCGACGGCGGGCGCTGTATGTACTGCGGTGGCGTCGCAACCAGCGTCGACCACGTCGTTCCGCGCAGTCGCGGGGGGCAGCACGCCTGGGACAACGTGGTCGCCGCCTGCCGACGCTGCAACCACGTCAAGGCCGACCGCCATCTGCGGGAACTGGGCTGGCGCCTGCACCACCAGCCCGCGCCGCCGAGCGGCCTCGCCTGGCGCATCATCGGAACCGGCCACCGCGATCCGCGCTGGCTGCCCTACCTCCAGCCGTACGGCGCCGACGACGCGATCACCCGCATCGACGGCATCTCGGCGTAACGCGTTTCCTCCCACCGGGCTGCCGTCCGGTGGGCACCCGCCGGGCGGGCCGGCTCCGTCGGCCCCGCCGGCGTCCTAGCGCGCGCCCTCCGCCACCGCGTACACCTCGACCGAGAACAGCGAGTAGCCGAACTCCGTCGCCCGCTCGTCGCCCTGAACGCGCACGAACCGCGTCCCCTGCGCGTCCATCCGGACCGACTCCCGGCCGCCCCTGCCGTCCGTGACCGTCGCCGCGGTGCGCCAGACCCTGCCGTCCGCGGAGACCTGTAGGCGGTACCTGGTCGCATACGCCTCCTGCCAGTGCAGCGTCACCTGGCCCACCCGGGCCGGTCGGGCCAGCTCCACCTGCCACCACGCACTGGGTCCGACCGGGGACGACCAGCGGGTTGCCGCGTCCGAGTCGAGCGCGGCGGCGGCCGGGAAGTCGGCGGTCTCCTCGCCGGACGCGGACGCCTTCGCGCCCGCCTCGCGCGCCAGGTCGCCGCCGCCGGTGGGTGGGAAGGCACGCACGGTGAGCGTGCGCTCCTGTCCTGCGAAGGACAGCGGCACCCGGTACTCGCCGGCGGGGGTGTCGTCGGGGACGGTCACCTCGACCGGCACCGTCGTACGCACGCCGCGCGGCACGGTGGTCTGCTTCGGAACGGTCACCTTGATGCCCGCCGGCGCCTTCGCGGTGAGGGTGCCGCGGACCTCGCCAGGGCGCTGCGCGGTCAGCCGGACGTCCGCGCGCTGCGGCCTGCCGCCGATCTCGGCGCTGGTCGTCTCGCGTACGAGATCGAGGCCCGCCGCCGGTTCGTCCGCGAACCAGGGCACCAGGGAGCGTACGGCCGGGCTGTCGCCGCCGCCGGTCGTGACGCGCACGGCGTCCACCCGCAGCCCTGCCGTGTCGGCCTGGGTCCAGCCGCCCGCGGACAGCGGGCCCAGCTGACGCCAGCCCTCACCCGGGACGTGCACCTCGAGCCGGCCGGCGGACTCGCCCGAGCGCGGTGAGCCGCTCGAGGGCGCCGTCATCGCGGTCACGGCCATGAGGGGCCGGGGCCTTGCCAGCCGCACGACGTCCTGCCCCGGCCGGCCGGCCGCTGCCTGGTCGGCGCCGGTCCAGGCCCGTGACTCCTTCACGGCCCGGTCCAGGAAGGGTGTGAGGACACCCTTGCCGACCGTGGCCCGGCTCGCGGCCACGTCCGTGCGCAGCGGCTCGAGGGCCAGCGAGGCGCGCCATGCCGCCGCGCCGTCGCCGCGGCCCTGCGCCTGGAGCATGTCGACCGCCAGTTCGCCGGCCTTCCCGTACCGGGCCAACTGGTCGAGCCAGGGGCCGACCTCGGCCACGAGCCGGCCGTCGGCGGTGCCCGCGAGGTGTTCCGGCGCCCGGCGCATCACGGTGAAGGCCGCGCGCAGGTCAGCAGCGGCACGGTCCCTGGCCCGCGTGTCCGCCGTGGTGCGGGAACGCCAGAACCCGTCGAGCAGTGGCCGCAGGTAGGCCGACTCGTCGTCGGGATCCAGGATCGAGGACGCGTCGTTCCCCGCAAGGGCGCGCAGCGCCTCACGTGCACCGGTGTCGCCGCCGGCCAGGTCGTCGAGCGCGGCCTGCCAGGACTGCTCGGGCCGGTAACCCTTCGGGTTCCAGGCGTAGTCGGCGGCGGTGAACAGCGGGACGCGGGAGGCGGTGGCCTGTTCCATCGCGTTGGCGAGCAGCGCGGCGGACCCGGTGGCCACGGCCGGCTCACGGCCGGTGTAGGGGCCGAGGAACAGCCGGTCCTGCGCGTAGTCGTTGACCGGGTAGTTGTCCATGGTGACCAGGGGGTGGCCGAAGGCGTCCCGGGCGCCCGCCAGTTCGCGGCCGGTGATGGTGCGCGGCACCACGCCGACCCCGGTCCACGCCACCCGGACCGTGCCGTCCAACTGCTCCGCGAGCGCCCGCCGGTAGTCGGTCGTGCCCTCCTGGTAGAACTCGGTCGGCATCACGGACAGCTCCGCCCCCGGGTGACGCTCCGTCAGGTGGCGTGCCACCTCGCCCGCGACGAGGGCGTGCGCCTCCGCCGCGGCGCCGGGCCCGGAACCGAAGGTCTCCGCGTCCTTGGAGCAGTGCCACTCGCTGTAGCTGACGTCCTGGAACTGCAGTTGGAACGCCCGGAACCCCAGCGCCCACATCGCGTCGACCTTGCGGGTCAGGGCCTTCACGTCGGCCGGGTCGGCCAGGCACATCGACTGGGCGGGCGCGACGGCCCAGGCCAGGGTGACGTGGTTGCGCCGTGCCCGCTCCGCCAGTTCGCGCAGCTCCGCACGCTGGGCGGCCGGATACGGGTCGCGCCAGCGGGTCTGCCGGAAGGGGTCGT
The DNA here is from genome assembly GCF_056835925.1 of Streptomyces sp. WAC00040. Taxonomy (NCBI): domain Bacteria; kingdom Bacillati; phylum Actinomycetota; class Actinomycetes; order Kitasatosporales; family Streptomycetaceae; genus Streptomyces; species Streptomyces sp. WAC00040. Next base: position 489,744 of record NZ_JAKQZE010000001.1, on the reverse strand, counting down.
CGCCGGGGGCGTAGAGATAGCGGTTCTGCTTGGTGCGCCCCATGAAGTCGAGCTGCGCCAAGCGCTGCCCACGGTCCCAGGGGCGTCCGTAGAAGCCTTCCGTCGTGCCGCGTACGGCGGTTCCCGGCCAGTCGCGTACGACGACTCCGGCGACCGTTCCCGCCCTGACCAGTTGGCGCAGGGTCTGCACGCCGTGGAAGAGGCCGTCCTCGCCGACGCCGTCGAGGGCGACCGTGTCGCGGTCCGCGACGCGGCCCACGGCGAGCCGGTAGCCGCCCGAGGGCAGATCGGTACGCTCCGGCGCGCGCAGGGCACGCAGCGCCGACACGGCGTCGCCGCCCCCGAGGCGGATCACGGGCCCACGGCCGGGCAGCCCCTTGTGCAGGGTGCGTACACCGGAATCGCGGAGCAACTCCTCGAGGAGCTCGACCGCGTACGGGTCGGCCGACGGGTCCGCGACGACGGTCACCTCGTCGCCCAGGCGTACGGGCTCTCCCCGGGTGCGCAGGGACTGGGGCCGCGGCCACACGGACGGGGTCCCGGCGGTGTCCTTGGGGTCCTGCGCGGTGCCGGCGGGGGAGCCGGGCTCCCGCGGCTGCGCGGTCGTGCCGTGCGCGGTTCCCGCACCGCCGAGCAGGCCACCGATGACGGCGACCGCGACGGCTACCGCGGTACGTCTCCTGGCCCCGAGCCGCACGGCTGTCTCCCCTCGTCCGACCCCTGCCCTTCCGGTCGGTTTCGAGCCCACCACCACCACCGTCGGAGTGTCAATGTGCGTGGCCGTTGTGCGCCTTTTGCCTGGCGTGGTGAATGATCGGGGCAAGTGACAACGGGGAACCGAATGTGACACGGAACACGTTGACGGGACGGACACGTCTGCCGTTCCGCGCGCTGGGTAGGGCTGCTGTGACCCCTCACGTCCCATTGGAGTGATTACCGTGGCCGCATCTGCACACCTGCTGCTCTCCGCCTTGTCCAAACAGGTCCCGGGCCGGGTTCCGGGACCGTCCAAACCGGCCCCGACCGCGTGCCCCCTCGCCCACGAGGCGCAGCTGACCGGCGAGCCGCCGCTCGCCTACGAAATCCCCCTGACGAGCGAGCCGCCGCTCGCTCACGCCGCCCCGCTCACCAGCGAGCCACCGCTCGCCGACATCGCGCCCCTGACGAGCGAGCCGACCGCCCACGGCACGGCGGGCGGTACGGAGTCGCCGGGGGTCTGAAGGAGTCCGCATGGGCCTTGCCCGGCTTGCCGAGCTGCACGGAGTCGCCACCACCTTCTCGCCCGCCAAGGGCGTCACCGTCGCAGTCCCGGACGCCACCGTCGTGGCCGTTCTCGCCGCGCTGGACATCGACGCCTCCACGCCGGAGGCGGTACGCGCCGCGCTGGACCGCGCCGAGCGGGCCGCGGCGACCCGGCTGCTGCCCCGCACGGTGGTCGTATGGCAAGGCCCCGGCGGCGAGAGGGCGGGCGTCCCGCCGGCCCTGACCGCCCTCCCCGCCGGCACCACCCTCCGCGTGACCACGGAGGAGGGCCGCGAGTTCAGCTGGACCACCCCGCGACGCACGGACGCGGGGAACGCGGACGCCCGGACCACGGGCGGCACTCAGCCGGCCGGCGGCCCTGCCCCCGCGCGCGGCGCCGGAGGCCCGGACAGCGCCCGGGTCTGGCAGCAACTGCCGCCCGGTGTGCACCGGCTGCACGCCGTCGCGCCGGACGGCCGCGGCACCGACGCCGGCCTGGTAGTCGCTCCCGCACGGGTGCCCGGCCCGGAAGGACGCTCCCACGGCTTCCTCGTCCAGCTCTACTCCCTGCTCTCGGCGCGTTCCTGGGGCATGGGCGACCTCGGAGACCTCGCCGAGCTGGCCACGTGGTCAGGACGGTCGCTCGGCGCGTCCTTCGTCCAGGTGAATCCGTTGCACGCCGCCGTACCGGGTGCCCCCACCGACCCCTCCCCGTACCGCCCTTCCTCCCGCCGCTTCCCCGACCCCGTCCACCTGCGCGTCGAGGACGTGCCCGAGTACGCGTACGCGGACGCCGCGGACCGGCAGCGGCTGGAGGAGCTGCGCCACCGGGCGGCGGAGCTGCGCGAATCGGTGCTCGACAAAGGCGCGTTGATCGACCGGGACGCCGTCTGGGAGCTCAAGGCCCGGGCGCTGGAGATCATCCACCGCATTCCCCTCGGCCCCGGACGCCGCGCCGCCTACCGCGACTTCGTCGCCGACCAGGGTCAGGCGCTGGAGGACCACGCCACCTGGTGCGCGCTCGCCGAGGTGTACGGCTCCGAGTGGCACGACTGGCCCGCCGGCCTGCGCGACCCCCGCTCGCCGCAGACGTCCGAGGCCAGGGCCCGGCTGGCCGACCGGGTCGACTTCCACAGCCGGCTGGTCTGGCTGACCGACGAGCAGCTCGCCGCCGCAGGACGCGCTGCACGCGAGGCGGGCATGGGGATGGGGATCGTCCACGACCTCGCGGTCGGCGTGCATCCGGGCGGCGCCGACGCCTGGGCGCAGCAGACCTCCTTCGCCGCCGGGATGTCGGTCGGCGCTCCGCCGGACGCGTTCAACGCGCACGGCCAGGACTGGGGGCTGCCGCCGTGGCGGCCGGACGCCCTGGCCGCGTCCGGCTACGCGCCGTACCGCGGGCTGCTGCGCGGGCTCCTGCGCAACGCGGGCGCGCTCCGCATCGACCATGTGATGGGCCTGTTCCGGCTCTGGTGGGTGCCTGCCGGCAGCCCTCCCACCGAAGGCGCCTACGTCCGCTACGACGCGGAGGCCATGCTCGCCGTCCTCGTCCTCGAGGCGCACCGCGCGGGCGCCGTGGTCATAGGAGAAGACCTCGGGACGGTCGAGCCCGGAGTGCGCGAGGCCCTCTCCCGCCGCGGCGTGCTCGGCACCTCCGTGCTCTGGTTCGAAAGGGACTGGACCGGCGACGGACGGCCGCTGGCCCCCGCGAAGTGGCGCGAGGGCTGCGTCGCCACTGCCACCACCCATGACCTGCCGTCCACGGCGGCCCGGCTCACCGGCGGCCATGTGGAGCTGCGCCACCGACTCGGTCTGCTGGCCCGCCCCCTGGAGGAGGAGCGCAGCCAGGACACGGCCGATGTCACCGAGTGGCTCGGCGTCCTCGGCGACCTCGGCCTGCTGCCGGAGGGCCCCGGCGACGAGGAGGGTGCGATCCGGGCCGTCTACCGCTATCTGCTGCGCACCCCTGCGCGGATGGTGGGGATCTGGCTCCCGGACACGGTGGGCGACCGGCGCCCGCAGAACCTGCCGGGCACCTGGGACCAGTACCCGAACTGGCGGCTGCCCGTCTCGGACGCGGAGGGGCGCCCGATGAGCCTGGAGGAGCTGGCCTGCTCACCCAGGCTGCACCGTCTGCTGGAGGTCTTCGCTGCCCGTACGGCACCCCCGGACGCGCGGCCGTCATAGCCGTTCGCTACGTTGGGCTCCGTGGACAAGAAGAACGCCTTGCGCGCCGGCGCCGTAGCGGCCGGTACGACGCTGATGATGCTGCTCATGTCGTCCCCCGCGCTTGCGCTCACCCCGGACGACGGCGACGACCCGGGTCCGGGCCTGAGCGTGGCCGAGACCCTCGGCCTGTACGTGGCGGCGCCGCTCGTCCTTTTCGCGGTGATCGCCGGTCTGGTGATGGTGCTCGACAAGTCCAAGAAGCAGAGCTGACCCAGGACTGATCCGGTCCGAAGGCGCCCGGTGTGCGACGCACCCGGGCGCCTTCGCCGTGTCCGGACACCCGCCTATCGTTCAGATCTGCTTCAAAGAACCGTCGAAAACTTTCGATGGACCTGATGTTTCCTTGCGTGTGACCGTTGGCCCACGTGCCGGCGAGGCCCCTTGAGGGTGGAGGAGACACAGGATGACCGTGACGCCAGAGGTTCGGACGGGAGCGGACACACACGACCGGAAGAGGTTGTCGGTCGGCGTCCGTCGCGTGAGGGCGGCCCGGTGGGGGCGCGGTGCCACGGGGCCCGGCCTGCTGCTCGCCGCGCTCGCGACCGTCCTCTGGTCGGGGAGTTTCGTCACGTCCCGCGCTCTGCACGACTCCGTGCCTCCGGTCCAGGCGGCGTTCTGGCGGTGGGTCGTCGCGATCGCCGCCGTCGCACCGTTCGCCCTGCGGCAGACCTGGCGGCAGCGGGCACTCGTCCGCCGTCACCTCGGATTCCTGACCGCCGCGGCGCTCCTCGGCGTCACCGTCTACAACACCCTCGTCAACCAGGCCGGGCTCACCACCTCCGCGGCCAACATGGGCATGATCATGGCCGCGTCGCCCGTGTTGATGACGCTGTACGAGCGGCTGTCGGGCACCCGGCTCGGAGCCCGCCGCGTGGCCGGGACGGCCGTTGCCTGCTGGGGTGTCCTGTTGCTCGTCGGCGACGGCTCGCTGTCGTTCCGGTTCGCCCCGGGGGACCTGTGGATGTTCGCCGCGGCGCTCAGCTTCGCCTCGTACAGCGCCCTGCTGCGCCGCCGCCCGGACGGCCTCGGGGGACCGGTGCTGCTGTTCACCACGTTCGTGCTCGGTGCCGTGATGCTGCTGCCGGCGCATCTGGTCAGCCTCGCCGTGCAGGGCGGCTTCGAGCCGGCGGTCGGCACCGTCGGTCCCCTCGTCCACGTCGGCGTCTTCTCCTCGGCCGTCGCCTTCTTCGCATGGAACAGGGCGATCGCCCTCATCGGGGCGGCCAGGGCCGGAGTCGTCTACTACCTGCAACCGGTGTGTGTGGCGCTGCTCTCCTACGCGCTGCTGGGCGAGACGATGGGGAGCGCGCAGGTCGTGTGCATGGCGCTGATCCTCGGCGGGGTGGCCCTCGCCGCCTCCGGAAGGCACGCCCGATAGCGTGCGGCGCATGATCGAGTGGGACGTCAAGAAGCTCCGGATCCTGCGTGCCCTCGGCGAGCACGGGACCGTGACGGCCACCGCGGAGGCGTTGTCGATGACCCCGTCGGCCGTGTCGCAGCAGCTGTCGAACCTGGCCAGGCAACTCGGCGTGCCGCTGCTGGAGGCGCAGGGGCGGCGGGTGCGGCTCACCGACGCGGCGCATCTGGTGCTGCGCCACGCGGAGGCGGTGTTCGCACAGTTGGAGGGGGCGGAGGCGGAGCTGGCCGACTACCTGCGGGGCGAGGTCGGGATGGTGCGGGTCGGGGCCTTCTCGACGGCCGTGCCGGCTCTGGTGGTCCCGGCGGTGCGGCGGCTGCGGACCGGCCATCCCGCCCTCGACGTCCGGATCAGGGAGGCCGAGGCGTCCGAGGCGTACGAACTCCTCTCCTCGGGCCGGGTCGACCTGGCCCTGTCCCTCGCGGCGCACGCGCCCACGGCCCGCGACCCGCGGTTCGCCCTGGTGCCGCTGCTCGCCGACCCGTTGGACGTGGCACTGCCGGCCGGTCATCCGCTGGCCCGGTCCGAGGATCTGCGGCTGGCGGACCTGTCCGGCGAGCCGTGGATCTTCGGCGGCAGCGGCCCGTGGTCCGAGATCACGCTCGCGGCGTGCGAGGCGGCGGGCTTCGTGCCGGAGCAGGCGCACTCCGCGGCCGGCTGGCGGGCGATCCTGGCGATGGTCGAGGCGGGGATGGGCGTGGCACTGGTGCCCCGGATGGCGGCCGAGCGGCCCGGCGGCGTGCTGATGCGCCCCCTCGGGACGGACCGGCCCCGCCGCCATGTGCTGGCGGCGGTCCGGCGCGGCTCCGAATCGGCACCGGGAGTGGCCCGGGTTCTGGACGCCCTGCGGGAGGTGGCGTCACAGCGGACGGCGGTGACGCCGGACCCGCTCCCTGATCGGGCCTGATCCGAAGAGCCGGCCCGACGCGAAGGAAACGGCCTAGGCGAAACGATGGGCCGCCACCTGCCTGCGGACGGACCGTTTCTCCTCGGCGAGAAGCCCCCACCACCAGGAGACCGCGGGGATGTCCAGCGGCTCGGTACTGTCGTCGGTCGGGACGTCGGTGAACACCGACGGCATGCTCGCCGGGTCGTCCGGCGTCGTGTAGCGGACCGAGCTGATGCCCCAGTCCTGGGCGCCGCGTATGAAGCAGCGCAGGCTGTGGAGGTACTGCCGCAGCTGAGGGCTGCCCTGCTCGGCCAGCTGGTCGCTCACGGTCGTGAACAGGCACATCACCCGGTCCCGCTGCGAGATCGCCACGTCAAGCGCCTGGGCGGGGGTCAGGCCGCGTTCCTGCTCGAGCACGCGCAGGGCGTTGAGGTAGTACCCGGAACCCCTGCGCTCCTTGTGGTACGAGAAGATGTCGTTGTCCCAGGTGATGATGAACGACGCCATCTCGGCCACGGCCCGTACCGCGGTCCGGTCCCGTTCGTGCGGCTGGAGTTCGTAGCCGTGGCCCATCTCCAGCATCGGGAGCACCACGGACGTCGCGCCGTCGTAGAGGCGCATCAGGGTGTAGTCGTTGAGGTCCGGGACCGTGCCCGCGCGCCGGTGGGCGGCCTCCCACACGACGGAGAAGAAGTACTCACGCAGTGCGTCGACCCACCGGGCCGTCTGGCCGGCCGTGCCGAAGCGGTCCACGCGCATCCGCAGGTCGCGCAGGCCGGCCGCCAGCGGATCGTCCTGCATCATCGGGGCCTCGGGGTTCTGCGCCACGCGGATCAGGCGATGCAGGAGCCCGGCCAGGTCGCCCGGCCGGTGGCCGAGTTCCCCCTCCTCGCAGTGGCCGTCGTCGACGCCGAAGAGCCAGAGGATGAAGTCCGCGAGCAGCGACACGACCTCTTCGCGGCCTTCGGGGAGGATGCGTGCGGAGAACGTACCGATGTCCTGGGTGACGAGTTTGCCGCGCAGTTCCTCGGATCCGATGCGGAAGGTTTCCGCCCACGCCGCTGTCTGAACATCGATGTCGGCGTGCTTCGGATGGATCGCTTGTCGGATCGGAGAGAAGAGCGGCGGAACGGTCAGCTCGGGCTCCACTGCGGCCTGCCTCTCGATGCGGGGGCGCAGTGCGTCAACTTCGATGAAAAACGCGCAACTTGCACCCCTCGATGATCAACTAAGACGCATCGTACTCAGCCAGAGTGGCCGATCCAACAGGACGATGTCCATACAAACCGGCCACTCGAGCACTTTTGCTGGCCGGAACGGAACAGTTACTTCCGCGGTGCAGCCCGCGCGGACGCCGTCAGGACGCCTCCTGCGACATGGCAAGGGTCTGGAGATAGCGCATCAGCGTCATCAGGACGTCCCGGCTGGAGCTGCGCATGCGCGCGTCGCAGAGGACGATCGGCACGGCGTCCGGCAGGTCCAGCGCGGCGCGCAGCTCGTCGACCGAGTGATCGGGCGCGTCCGGGAAGGAATTGACGGCGACCACGAACGGCACGCCGCGTTCCTCGAGGCGCCCGATGACGTCGAAACTGACCTCGAGCCGTCGGGTGTCGACGAGCACGACGGCGCCGAGCGCGCCCTCGAACAGGCCGCGCCACAGGAACCAGAAGCGCTCCTGGCCCGGCGTGCCGAACAGGTAAAGCACCAGCTCCTCGTTGATGCTGATCCGGCCGAAGTCCATCGCGACGGTCGTGGAGGTCTTGCGCTCCACTCCCTGGGTGTCGTCGACGCCGACCCCGGCCTGCGTCATCGTCTCCTCGGTCGTCAGCGGCCGGATCTCGCTCACAGAGCCGACCAGCGTCGTCTTGCCGACGCCGAAACCACCGACGATGACCACCTTGACGGCGGCCGTGGCCGTCTCCGGCAGCACGTCCTCGCTCCGCGGCCCGATGGCCTGCTCAGAGCTTTTGAAGTCCATCGATCACTGCCTCAATCAAAGCGCGGTCGGGGAGACGGGCGGCCCGGACGGGTGCGCGTGCCAGCACCTTGTCCTCGGCCAGAAGATCGCTGAGCAGCACGGTCACGACGCTCACCGGGAGGCTCAGATAGGCGGAGATCTCGGCCACCGAGAGCGGTGCGTGACAGAGCCGGATGATCGCTGCGTGCTCCGGCTGCATGCCGGGTTTGGGACCCGACCTGGCCACGATCAGGGTGACCAGGTCGAGCGCGGTGGGCGCGGACGAGCCGCTGCGGCCGCCCGTGATGACGTAGAGCCGCTCGGGACTGGCCTCTTCCCAGTCCCCGCCCGCGTCGCTCACGCGGTCTGTCCTTCATGCCGCGGCGGCGTGCTCAGGTGCTCTCCGATCCGCAGCACGAGGTCCCGCATCCGCTGGCCCATCAGCCCGGCGTCGACGCCTTCGTCGGCCAGTACCGCGAGATACGCGCCTGCGCCGGCCGCCATCAGATAGAAGAAACCGCCGTCCATCTCGATGACGACCAGGCGCATCTGGCCGTCACCGTGCGGTAGTTCGGACGCGACGGCGGCCGCCAGACTCTGCAGTCCCGCGCAGGCGGCCGCCAGGCGGTCGGCGGTGTCGGTGTCCGCGCCGTACTGGGCCATGCGCAGACCGTCGGCGGACAGGACGACGACGTTGCGCGTCTGCGGGACGCCCTCCGCCAGGTCCTTGAGCATCCAGTCCATGTTGGTCTGGTTGGACTGCCGCTGAATCATGGCTGCTTGTTCCCCTTGCTTGGCTGGGTGGTGTCACCGGACAGGCCGCTCTGGAACGCGGCCAGCCACATGCCGGGCTGCACCGCCGGTGCGGACTCCGTCTCCGAGGCGGCCGAGGGCGCACCGCCGTCGGCCGCCGTCGGGTCGGCGGACTCGCGGGGCGCGGCCGGTGCGGGCACGGTCGCGCGTGCCTTGCGGCGGCGCTGGGGCAGACCGGTGGGGGTCCGCTCTGTCACCACCGGCAGGTCGTCCGCGGGCGGGGCGGCCGACAGCGCGGCCGTCGGCCCGCCGGCCGGCCTGGGAAGCCGTTCGTGGGTCTCCGAGCCGGCCGGGCGCGGGCCGGAGGAGGCGCCGATACCGTGCGCGAGGCCGGTCGCGGACGAGGCGGTGGTGATGAGGTCCTGCGGTACGACGAGGACGGCGCGTACCCCGCCGTACGCGGATGAGCGCAGCGAGACCTGGAAGCCGTACGCCTGGGAGAGGCGCCCCACGACCGCAAGGCCGAGGCGGGGCGTCTCACCGAGGTCGTTGACGTCGATCCCCTGCTGGGCCTGGCGGAGCATGCGCTCGGCCCGCAGCCGGGCCTCCTCGCTCATGCTGACGCCGCCGTCCTCGATCTCGACGGCGATGCCCGACTGCACGTCCACCGCGGTCAGGTGGACCTTGGTGTGCGGCGGCGAGTAGCGGGTGGCGTTGTCGAGGAGCTCGGACAGCGCGTGGATCAGCGGCTCGACGGCGGTGCCGACGACGGCGACCTCGGAGACCGAGTGCAGCTCGACCCGCTGGTAGTCGATGATCCGCGACATCGCGCCACGCATGACGCTGTACAGCGGTACGGCCCTGCTCCACTGGCGGCCCGGGCGGGCGCCGCCGAGCACGGCGATGGAGTCGGCGAGGCGGCCGATCAGGGCCGTGCCGTGGTCGATGCGCAGGAGGTCGCCGAAGACGCTTGGGGTCTGACCGTGCCGGTCCTCCATCTCCCGCAGTTCCTGCGCCTGCTGGTGGACGATCGCCTGCACGCGGCGGGCGATGTTCACGAAGGCGCGCTGGGCGGACTCGCGCAGGTCCTCCTCGGCGCTGACCGCGCCGACGACCGAGCGGAGCACGGCCTGGTGCTCGGCCGACGCGTCGAGCGAGGCCAGCACGTCCTCGGGGAACTCGCCCTTGCGGAGCCGTTCCACCACCTCGGGCAGCAGCTCGCCGGCGAGCCGGGTGGTCTCGGCGGCCTGTCGCGCGAGGGCGGCGTCCTGCGCCGCGACCGTGTGCCGCAGCTGGGCCACGAGTCTGCCGCGCCGCATCACCTCCGCGCAGGCGATGGCGACCGCGACGACCGCGACGACGCAGATCACGACCACGGGGGTGCGGGCCGAAGCGGAGACCAGGGACACGGCCGCGATCGCGGCCGCAACGGTCGCGGCTACGGGCAGCTGCCAGACAAGGCTGGCCGGGGGCCGCGGACTTCCGGTCGACGTTCCCTGTCGAACCATCAGCATCCTCAGAATCGAACGTGGAAGATCATATGACGACGGGCGGGAGCATATCCCGCCTGCACTAGATCGTTTGACGGTGGGTCATTCCACTGTCGTGATGTATACGGCCGAAATGGCAAACGGGCGCGCCGAGTTCACTCGAAAATGATTGAACGGTGTGTCTTCGCTTCGATGTTGGTATGGCGGTGTCGCCCGGCCGGGTTGTGCGGCGAGCTGCGCGCGCCGCGCTTGTGCTTCGAGCTCCGGCGTGGGGCCGGGTGCGCGCGCATAGGAAGCCCGTGCCGCCCCGCCGACGGACCGGACCCCGCGCCGGATACGAAAAGGGCGCCCAGGGGCGACCGTGAGTGGTCCCTGGGCGCCCTGTGGCGGGTCAGTCGGTGGCAGACGCCGCGTCCGCCGCCTGGGCCTTCAGCGCGCGCTCGACGCCCGCGCGCGACTCGGAGACCAGCCGGCGCAGTGCCGCGTTCGGCTCGGCGGAGGAGAGCCACTCGTCCGTCGCGTCCAGCGTCTCCTGGGAGACGAGCAGCGACGGGTAGAGACCGATCGCGACCTGCTGCGCCATCTCGTGGCTGCGCGACTCCCACACGTCCTTGACCGCCGTGAAGTACCTCTCCGCATACGGAGCGAGCAGCTCACGCTGGTCGGTCTGGACGAAGCCGGAGATCACCGCCTCTTGGACTGCGTTGGGCAGCTTGTCGGACTCGACGACCGAGGCCCAGGCCTCCGCCTTCGCCTCCGGGGTCGGCCGCGCCGACCGCGCGGTCGCCGCGTGGCGCTCGCCGGCCGCGGTCTTGTCCCGCTCGTACTCGCCGGCGATGTCGTCCTCGTCGAAGACGCCGGTCGCGGCGAGCCGCTCCACGAAGGCCCAGCGCAGCTCGGTGTCGACGGCCAGGCCCTCGATCGTCTCCGTGCCGTCGAGAAGCGCCTGGAGCAGGTCGAGCTGCTGCGGGGTGCGCGCGGTCGCGGCGAACGCCCGCGCCCACGCCAGCTGGTGGTCGCTGCCCGGCTCCGCCGCCCGCAGGTGCGCGAGCGTGGCGTCCGTCCACCGGGTCAGGCCGGTCTCACGCCAGGCCGGCGCCGCGTACAGGTCGACGGCGAGCTTGACCTGGCGGTGCAGGGACTGGACCACGCCGATGTCGGACTCCTTGCCGATCCCGGAGAGCACCAGCGACAGGTAGTCGCGGGCGGCCAGTTCGCCGTCGCGGGTCATGTCCCAGGCGGAGGCCCAGCACAGCGCGCGTGGCAGGGACTCGGTGAAGTCGCCCAGGTGCTCAGTGACGTTCCGCAGGGACTCCTCGTCGAGGCGGACCTTCGCGTACGAAAGGTCGTCGTCGTTGAGCAGGACGACGGCCGGGCGCGCCTTCCCCACCAGCGCCGGGACCTCGGTCAGCCCGCCGTCGACGTCGAGCTCGACCCGCTCGCGGCGCACCAGCTTGCCCGCGTCGTCCAGGTCGTACAGGCCGATCGCGATGCGGTGCGGGCGCAGCGTCGGCTCGCCCTTCGCGCCTGCCGGCAGCGCCGGTGCCTCCTGCCGCACGGCGAACGAGGTGATGACACCCGACTCGTCCGTGTCGATCTCCGGGCGCAGGACGTTGATGCCGGCCGTCTCCAGCCACGCCTTCGACCAGGTCTTCAGGTCGCGTCCGCTGGTCTCCTCCAGCGCGCCGAGCAGGTCGGACAGACGGGTGTTGCCGAACGCATGCGTCTTGAAGTACGCCTGCACGCCGCGGAAGAACTCGTCCATGCCGACATATGCGACCAACTGCTTGAGAACCGACGCGCCCTTGGCGTACGTGATGCCGTCGAAGTTTACGAGAACGTCATCGAGGTCGCGGATCTCGGCCATGATCGGGTGGGTCGACGGCAGCTGGTCCTGCCGGTAGGCCCACGTCTTCATGGAGTTCGCGAACGTGGTCCACGAGTGCGGCCACCTCGAACCCGGCGCGGAGGCCTGGCAGGCGATCGACGTATAGGTGGCGAACGACTCGTTCAGCCACAGGTCGTTCCACCACTCCATGGTGACGAGGTCGCCGAACCACATATGGGCGAGCTCGTGCAGGATCGTCTCCGCCCGCACCTCGTACGCCGCGTCCGTCACCTTCGAACGGAAGACGTACTGGTCGCGGATGGTGACGGCGCCCGCGTTCTCCATCGCGCCCGCGTTGAACTCCGGCACGAACAGCTGGTCGTACTTGGCGAACGGGTAGGCGTAGTCGAACTTCTCCTGGAACCAGTCGAAGCCCTGACGCGTGACCTCGAAGATCGCGTCCGCGTCCAGGTACTCGGCCAGCGACGGCCGGCAGTAGATGCCGAGCGGCACCGACTGCCCGTCCTTCTCGTACGAGCTGTGCACACTGTGGTACGGGCCGGCGATCAGCGCCGTGATGTACGTGGAGATGCGCGGCGTCGGCTCGAAGCGCCACACGGTGTCCTCGTGCGCGGCCCCCTCCGCCTGCTGCCGCGGTGAGTTCGAGATCACCGTCCAGCCCTCGGGCGCCTTCACGGTGAACCGGAACGTCGCCTTGAGGTCCGGCTGCTCGAAGCTCGCGAAGACGCGCCGCGCGTCCGGCACCTCGAACTGCGTGTAGAGGTATGCCTGCTCGTCCACCGGGTCGACGAACCGGTGGAGGCCCTCGCCGGTGTTTGTGTACGAGCAGTCGGCGACGACCCTCAGCTCGTTGTCGCCCTCACGCAGATGCTTCAGCGTGATCCGCGCGTCGCGGAAGACCGCGGCCACGTCGAGCGACTTGCCGTTCAGCACCACGTCGTGCACGGCGGGTGCGACCAGGTCGATGAACGTCTGCGCGTTCGCCTCGGCGGACGCGAAACGCACGGTGGTCTCGGACCGGTAGGTCCCGCCCTCCTGCGCCCCGGAGAGATCGAGGTCGATCTCGTACGAGTCAACGGTGAGCAGACGCGCACGCTGCTGCGCCTCTTCACGGGTCAGGTTTGTGCCAGGCACCCGGTCATCTCCTCGGTATGCGATGTTTGCGCTCATCCTTCCACGCGACGGTCGCGCTTCGCCCAGGAGAACCGGCCCGGTGAGGGGCGGTGCCGCGCGTGGTGTCAGCCGCCGGCGGTGATCCGCCAGCGGCCGCCGCCACGCACCTGGATCGGGCCCGGCTGGATCTCATGCCGGCCGGGGCCGGCGGCGATCCTTTGGTCCGGCGCGAAGTGCTTGTCCAGCAGCCACAGTTCGACCGGGTGGTCCTCACCGCACTCGACACGGACGTCGCCGGGGCGGCCCGTGTAGCGGACGATGTCGTACCCGTGGCCCTCGATCGACTCGGCGAACGGCCGTGGCCCGTCCGCCCCAGTCAGACCCAGCTTCCAGCCCATGCCGTCGCAGCGGACGGTGACGTACGCGGGCACGCCCGGCTCGCCGGGGACCGGGCCGCGCGCGGGACGGCTGCTGGACGCCTCCAGCACCGGTGCGGGAGCTATGGCGTCGGCGGCCCCCGCCTCGACCCGGTAGTACGGGGCGCGCCCCCCGCTGCCCGTCAGGGAGACGACGGACGCGCCGCCCCGGTGCACCAGCACGTCCGTGCCCTTGCCGCGTACGCCTTCCGCCAGTGGCCGGGCCGACTCCAGCGGCAGCAGCCTCAGGACCCATCGAGCCACGGACCGGATACGTACCCGGGTGGTGGCCCGGCCGTCGGTGAACAGCAGCACCCGTCCGCGCATGCCCTCCCGGCGCGGGAACAGCAGCGCGCGCTCCTCCCCGTACTCGTCGGTCTCTGTCGCCTCGTAGAAGCGTGATGCCGGTCCCGCGACCAAGTGGTACTCGAGGATCACCGGCGAGCCCGGAAGCGGGTTGACGATCTCGACCGGTGTGCCGGCGCGCCGGCCGCTGCCGTACTCGGCGAGCACGGGCGCACCGGACGCGGCGTTCAGCGACCAGAAGGCGCGGCCGCGGACCTGCAGCAGCGCGGGGCCGGGCAGGCGCACGACCCCCGCCGCAGTGCCGCCGGCGGCCTCGGGGGCGGGCGCGGGTCGGGGCGTCATCGGGTTCTCGCCGGGGAAGACGGCACCGAGCGAGAACGCGGCGTCGGCTCCGTCGGTGGCGTCGACGCGGTAGTGCAGGTCGTCGGCGGGGCCGTCGTAGCTCAGGACGTCGAGGTCGTGGCCGTGGGCGTGGCCCGTGAACGGCTCGGCGTGCGAGAGGGGCATCAGCTTCACCGCCCACCGGCGGCTCGCCCGTATGCCGAGGCGCAGCGGCCGGCCCTCCGGCACGTCTACGACGAACCGTGCCCTGCTCCGGCTCCGGTCACCGCGCCACAGCTCCTCGCCCCGGTCGCCGGTCTCCCCGAGCAGCTTGACCTGCACCCGCCCGTTGTCGTCCTCGAGCTCCACCTGCAACAGCGCGGGCCCCGCCGGCACCGTCCGGGGCACGGCGAAGGTCTTGTGCGCATGGCCTTTGAGGACGAAGGGAACGAAGTCGTGACCGAAGCCGATGCCGGCCCCGCCGTCCGGCGGCGCCGTCTGCGCCGGCCCGGGCTGTGGTGAGCGCAGGGCGGGGCCGCGGGCGCCGTTCGGGGGCGGCCCCGTGTCCGCGACCTCGACGCCGAAGGCCGTCGCGAGGCCGTGCAGGCCCGTCGTCCAGCCCTGGCCCACCGCCCGGAACTTCCACCCGCCCCGGTGCCGGTAGAACTCGCCCAGCACGAAAGCCGTCTCCGTCGTCGCGTCGTCGACACCGAAGTACGCGACCGGCGCGCCCGTCATCGTCGTCACCCGGATGTCCAGACCCGGCACCCGGCCGAAGGGGCCGCCGTTCGCCGATGCCGCGACGACCACGCGATCGATCCCCGGCTCGACTCCGGCGAGGTCCAGCCACAGCCGGTCCGCCAAGAGCGGTCCGCCGTCGTCCGGGGCCGTGCCCAGATGGCGTACCGCGCCGCTCGGGTGGTGCGGCCGGCCGGCGAGGACGAGGTCGGCGTCACCCCGCACCCTGCCGTCCGCGGCGGCGAGCAGCGCCGAGACTTCCACGATTGGAGCGCCGGGGGTCTTGCCCCGGCACACGGCGATCTGAAGCGGCTCGACCGGCGCGGGCACGTTGGCGCCCTTGACCATGCGTGTCATGCCCGGCAGCCTGCCATGTCACGCACAAGGGGGCGATCACCTTCCGGTGATCGCCCCCGAGGCACTGATCGGGTGGGTCAGCCGCGCAGCTCGTCCGCGACCAGCTCCGCGATCTGCACCGCGTTCAGCGCGGCGCCCTTGCGCAGGTTGTCGTTGGAGACGAACAGCGACAGGCCGTTGTCGACGGTCTCGTCCACGCGGATACGGCCCACGTACGAGGCGTCCTTGCCCGCCGCCTGGAGCGGCGTGGGGATCTCGGAGAGCTCGACGCCCGGGGCGTCCTTCAGCAGCTCGTAGGCACGCTCGACACCGAGCTTGCCGGCGAACCGGGCGTTGACCTGGAGCGAGTGGCCGGAGAAGACCGGGACGCGCACGCAGGTGCCGGAGACCTTGAGCTCGGGGATCTCGAGGATCTTGCGGGACTCGTTGCGAAGCTTCTGCTCCTCGTCGGTCTCGTGGGAGCCGTCGTCGACGAGGTTGCCCGCCAGCGGGATGACGTTGAAGGCGATGGTGCGCTTGTACACGCCGGACTCGGGGAAGGCGACCGCCTCACCGTCGTGGGTGAGCTCCTTGGCACGGTCCGCGGCCGCTCTGACCTGGTCGTCCAGCTCGGCGACGCCCGCGAGGCCGGAGCCGGACACCGCCTGGTAGGTGGTGGCGACCAGCGAGATCAGCCCCGCCTCCTGGTGCAGCGGCTTGAGGACCGGCATGGCGGCCATCGTGGTGCAGTTCGGGTTGGCGATGATCCCCTTGGGGCGGTCCTTGACCGCGTGCGGGTTGACCTCGGAGACCACGAGCGGCACCTCGGGGTCACGGCGCCAGGCGGAGGAGTTGTCGATGACGACGACGCCCTGCCCGGCCACCTTCTCGGCGAGCGCCCTCGAGGTCGCGCCGCCGGCCGAGAACAGGGCGATGTCGAGGCCCGTGAAGTCGGCGGTGGAGGCATCCTCGACCGTGATCTCCCGGCCTTCCCATTCGATCGTGGAGCCCGCGGACCGGGCCGAGGCGAAGAGCCGCAGCTCGTCGACCGGGAACTTCCGCTCGGCGAGGATCTTGCGCATGACCGTGCCGACCTGCCCGGTGGCTCCGACGATTCCGACCTTCACGGGGACTCCTCCGTACGTACTTGCGGCCCTGGTGCCGTTCCATGATGCGTATGTCCGGGTCCGCCTTGTCCAATCGATTGTCCGAGTGGCGGGACGTGTGACAAGGAACATGCAGGCGGGGCGGGCGCCCGAAGAGCGCCCGCCCCGCCGTCGTCCTGTCTTCTGCGACTACTCGGTGACCTTGCCGATCACCACGCTGCCGGCGCCCGCGACCGTGCCGCGGTTGTTCAGCAGCTGCACCTCACCGAAGAACTGACGTCCCTCCGGAGCCGCTCCACCGACCACGACCTCGGCGCTGACCTGCGCCGACGCGCCGTTGGCGAGCTGGACCGAGGATCCGGCGTCGATCTTCACGGAGCCGAGCGACGGGGAGAAGAACACATCGCGGTAGTCGTACTCGGTGGTCCCGGCGGGGACCGAGTAACCGTCGACCACGATCGTGTAGGTGCCGGCGGCCGGCTTCAGCAGGCTCACGGCCTCCTCGGAATCGCCGTCCGCGGCCTGGCCGACCACGGCGCCGTCCTTGAGGACCAGCAGGTCCAGGTCCGCGCCGTTGTCGGCGGGCGAGCCGATCGCCACGTCGAGGCGCTCCACGCCCTCGCCGATGGTGACCGTGGACTCCTGGGACTCACCGTGCGCGATGGACGGACGGGCGACCTTCGCCGAGCCCAGGGAGCCGCCGGCCAGCTTGCCGTCGAGAGAGGCGAAGCGGTTGGTGACGTTCCACTCGACGGGGGCCGGCGTGCCGACCTTCGCCTCGGGGAGCGTCTTGACGGCCGGGTCGAAGTCGGCACCCAGCACCGTCACGTCCAGCTCGAACGGGTTGTCCAGCAGCGGGGACGTGCGCCGCGACTCGACCTCGATCTCCCAGACGCCCGGCATCGGCTCCGGGTAGGAGCGCACGTCGGGACGGCAGGTGTTGGCCGGGTTCGCGTAGTTCGGGTAGCAGTTGACCGTCGAGGTCGGGTCGACCGGCAGCCCGTACGGGTGGAGGCCGATGAACCGGGTCTGGCTGCCCTCGGCGAGCCCGCCGATGGCGACCTCGAGGTTCTTGGCGCCCTCGGGGACGGTGATGAAGTACGACTTGTGGCTGTTGCGCTGCACCGTGTCCGCCTTGGAGACGGTGTACTCGGGCTTCGCGAGGTCGTCGGAGGCGACCACGGTGGCCAGGATCTGCTTGTCCACGCCCACGGTAGAGCGGTCGTCGGCCTCGAGGACGGCGCTGTGCACGCCGGCCGTCTTCGGCCGGGCCTGGACGGTGACGGTGACCGGCTGGTTCAGCGGGAGCCTGACCTCGGACCCGCTCAGCAGACGGAAGGTGCCGTCGTTGTTCTTCCAGCGCAGGGTGTGCGCGACGGCCTTCTTCGGGCCGGTCGTGCGGGTGACGGTGATGTCGTAGGTGCGGCTCTTGCCGGCCTTCAGGCCGCCCTCACGGTCGTAGAGACCGGTGCCGAAGCCCGGGGTCTTCAGCGCGAAGTCGATCGCGGTGTCGACCGGGGCCTTGACCGAGTACTCGTGGGCGCCCACGCCGTCCTTGATCTGCTCCCAGGCGTCCACGACGTTGATCAGGCCCGCGCCCTGCTCATGCGCCTGCGCACCGCTGATGCGGTGGGCGGTGCTGGTGAGGGCGGTGCGCAGCTTCGCCGGGGTCAGCTCGATGCCGCGCTGCTTGGCCGCGGAGAGCAGCAGAGCCGCCGCGCCCGCCGCCTGCGGAGAGGACATCGAGGTGCCCTGCATCATCGAGTAGCCGGGCGGCAGCTGGTAGCCGGCCTCGGCGACCGGGCCGCCGGGCGACCAGGTCTGGGTGGTGTTGACCGCCGCGCCGGGCGCGGTCAGCGTCGGCGTGAAGCCGCCGTCCTCACGCGGACCGCGCGAGGAGAAGGGCAGCATCGCGTACTTCTTCTCGACGCCGGAGCCGTAGTTGGACGCCCAGGTCTCCTTGGAGATGGACGCGCCGACGGAGATCACCTTGTCGGCGACGGCGGGGTCGCCGAGCGTGTTGGTGCCCGGGCCCGAGTTGCCGGCTGAGATCACCAGCTGGACGCCGTAGGTGTCTATGAGCCGGTTGTAGAGCTCGGCGCGCGCGTTGTTGCCGTCGTTCAGCGGGGGCAGACCGCCGATGGACATGTTGACGATGTCCACGCCGCGGTTGATGACCAGGTCGGCCATGCCCTCGGTGAGCGCGATGTTGGTGCAGCCGCCGCTCCAGGTGCAGGCGCGCGAGGAGACGATCTTCGCGCCGGGCGCGGCGCCGTTCATCCTGCCGCCGAAGAGGCTGTTGGCGGCGGTGATTCCGGCGACGTGCGTGCCGTGCGACCCCTCGATGACACCGATGTTGACGTAGTCGGCCTTCGCGCCGGCGTCGTTGTAGACGACATCGGTGCGGACCTCGATGACGAACGGGATGCGCTCGGCGATCGCGGTCTTCGGGTCGTCCTTGCCGAAGTAGCCGACCTGGAAGCCGTTCTTGTACGGCTTCATCAGGGTGTCGTTGGTGAAGTCGGCGTCGTTGTTCAGGTCGACGCGCGCGGTGCGGGTGCCCTCGTCGTAGAGGACCGCCCAGACGTCGGTGGTGTCGCCGTCCCGGTTGAGGTCGCCGGCCATGTCGCCGCCCTTGGTGGCGGCCTCCGCGAAGAGGTTGAAGCGGTACGCGCCGGCCGGGGCGGAGTAGGTGCGTCCGCCCGCGGTGAAGGTCGGGCCGTTGACGGCCGTGTTCATCCGCAGCCAGGTGCGGTCGCCGTCGGCCACCGGGTCCGTCGCCGTGACCCAGTCGACGATCTTGCGCTCGCCGGTGGTGGTCTTCTGGAGCGCCGGGTGGCCGAGGTCGACGCCGGAGTCGAGGACTCCGATGGTCACGCCGCGGCCGTCGGCCTTGGGGTGCGCCTTGACGAAGTCGACCGCACCGGTCTCGAAGGACGGGTTGTACGGGTTCTTCGCCGGGGTCGACGCGTCGGGCGCCGGGTACTGCTGGACCTGCGCGTCGGCGGTGCCCGCGGCCTTCACGGTGTCCGCCGCCGGCGTCGGGTCGTCCAGCTCGATCTCGTGCTTGAGGTCGATGCCGTGCACGCTGGACAGCTTGGCCGCCGACTTCAGGGCGGCCTCGGCCTTGCCCGTGGGCAGCGTGGCACTTACGTAGCCGAGCTCGTCGAAGGTCCTGCCGACGGTGGCGCCCTTGACGGCGTCCAGCTGGCCGGCGACCTGCTCGGTCGCGCCGGGGGCGGTGGCCACCATGACGGTGACGGTCTTCTCGC
Source organism: Streptomyces sp. WAC00040 (assembly GCF_056835925.1). Classification (NCBI taxonomy): domain Bacteria; kingdom Bacillati; phylum Actinomycetota; class Actinomycetes; order Kitasatosporales; family Streptomycetaceae; genus Streptomyces; species Streptomyces sp. WAC00040. The sequence continues at coordinate 470,310 of NZ_JAKQZE010000001.1, read as the reverse complement.
CCTTGGCCTCGGCCTCCGCGAGCAGCTCGGCGTCGGCCGAGCCGATCTTGTCGGAGGACGACTTGGCGGCTTTGACCGCGTTGGCGCCGGCCGGGTCGTCGGCGGGCGCTGTGGCGACGGCCGGAGCGACGCCGGCGGCGACGAGCGCGGCCACCATCGAGGCGGCGGCCGCGACGCGAACCACGCGTCTGTGACCTGGCGTCGAGCGTCCCGTTGTGGAGCTCTCGGGTTCGGGGGTCATCAGCATCCCTGTTTGTGAAAGGAAGGGTCCGGAATACGGTGCCGGATGACCGCTCAGCCTTGCGTAAATGACAGGGGTTTGTGGAGAGTTGATCGAGACGGGATGTGTCATGGCGGAAACCCGCCACCGCGGATCGTGCGCCATCGAGGACGAACAGGCGCTTATCCACCTCGATGAGCTGACGCGCCGGTAATCTCACCGAATGAACAAGGAGTTGAGGGTCGCGTCGTACGCCGTCTGCATACGGGACGGACAGATCCTGCTGGCCCGCTGGGTCGCGCGCGACGGCGCGAAGAAGTGGACGCTGCCGGGCGGCGGCATGGACCACGGTGAGGACCCCCTCGACACCGTCGTCCGCGAGGTCGAGGAAGAGACCGGCTACATCGCCGAGATGACCGCGCTGCTCGGCCTCGACTCGGTACGCCGGCGCTACCCGCGCAAGCTGGGCGCCTTCGCGGACTTCCAGGGCCTGCGGATCGTGTACGAGGGCCGGATCACCGGCGGCGAGCTGCGCAACGAGACCGGCGGATCCACGGACCTCGCCGCCTGGCACCCGCTGGAGGCGGTGCCGGCGCTCCACCGCGTCGAACTCGTCGACGTGGGCCTGGAGCTGTGGCACTCCAGGCCGGTTCTCGGCAGGGTCGCTCAGCGGGGCAGCACCACCACATAGGCGGCGGGCTCCCGGTCCGCGGCGGCCATCAGCGCGGTGCGCACCACGGTCGCCTGCTGCTCGGGCGACTCACGGAGCCTGCCCGGGGTCAGGTGCACGACGGTGATGCCCAGCCGCTCCAGATGCTCCCGCTTGCGCGCGTACCGGGACCACTGGCCGTCCTCGTCCTGGCGGGGCGCGCGCGTGTCCAGCTCCACGGCCACGGCCTGTTCCGGCCAGTACGCGTCGACCTGACCGAGACGAGGGCCGCCGGGGAGACGGAGGTCCACGTTCCACAGAGGGTCGGGCAGACCGCCGTCGCGGACGAGCCCGTACAGCCTGCCCTCCGCCACTGCACGGCCCTCCGCGAGGAGTTCGTCCACGGCGCTGACGACGTGCGGGTGGTCGAGCAGCCGCGCGTCGTCGAACTCCCGCACCAGCGCGGCGGGCTCGCAGTGCCCGCCCCGCACGGCCTCCGTCAGCAGCCGGCCCAGCAGTCCCGCGTCGTCGAGCTGCGCCACCGCGTCGGCGAGGGCGCGGGACGCGGGGGCCACGGGCACGCCGCCGACCTCCTTGGCCCGGGGCATCGAATGCCCCCGCACCAGCCGGGCGAACCCAATCGACCGCAGCCGCCGCGTCCGGGGCACGAGCACGTCGATCGACTCGATCGAGGTCAGCGGTGGAGCCGCGGCGAATCCGTGCAGCGCGAGCGCGGCGAGCCCGGTGGCCATCGCTTCGCCGTACGGCGCCGAGTCGTGCCGCTGGCACGGCAGCACCGGCCGGCCGGCGTACAGCAGCGCGGCATGCAGTCGCTCCTCGCCGGTGGCCGGTCCGGGATGCAGCAGGTACACCCCCGGCAGCAGCAACTGCCAGTCCCCGCCGGGCCGGCACTTCTCGGCGACCCGCGAGGGCGTGTAGCCGTGCGTACGCAACTGCGCCCCGGACACGACCCGCCGGCGCACGTCGCCGTCGGGCCGGCTGAGGGGGAGGGGAGAGAGGGGAGCGTTGGACTGGTTCATGCCGATGGGATGCCCGCGCCGCCGGACCGGGCTAACCGCTGTTACAAGCTCGTCGACAATTCAGGACAACCGCACACTAAAGTACGCACGTTCGAGTGCCGATGTGGGGCCGGTGTCGTGCCCTGCCCCGGCCGCTGTTGCCGGTGTGCGACTCGGCCACGTACGGGGCCCCGCCTGTGCCGGGCCCGGCCCGCCGGGTGCCGCGTGCCGGGCGCGGCCCGTAACCGGTACGGCCTTCGGCAGTGTCCTCAAGCTCCCCTGCTGCCTGGCAGCCGTGGCCGTGCCGGGCGGGCCCTGTCCCGCTCCGCGCGCTCGGCCTTGCCCGCGCGGCCGAGGCCCCGGCAGGGGGCAGGTCCAGCCCCGTATCGGCGATCGAGGCGCGGGGTCCGGGGGCAGCGCCTCCGGAACACCGTGCGGAGCGCGGGCAGGTCCGGGGCCCGCCCCGGTTTCGGTAAGGGGCTGGGTGGGGCGGGGCCCGCCGGGGGCGGACCTCGCCCCGACCGTCACGCCCCGTCGCGCTCCTGCGCCCGCAACGCCCTCGCCAGATCGTCGCGGGACTCCGCTACCAGCCGCCGCAGCGCCGGCGCCGCCGACTCGTGCGCGGCCAGCCACTCGTCCGTCGCGTCGAGCGTGGCCCGGGAGTCCTGGAGGGACGGGTACAGGCCCCGCACCACGTCCATCCCGATCTGGATCGACCGCTCGGACCACACCCGCTCGATCGCCTCGAAGTACTTCTCGGTGTACGGGGCGGTCAGTTCACGCTGCGACGGCTGGACGAAGCCCGAGATCGTCGCCTCGACGAGCGCGTTGGACAGCTTGTCCGACTCCACCACCGTCGCCCACGCCTGGTCCTTGACCGCGGCCGAAGGCCGCGACGCCAGGCAGCGCACCTCGTGCCGCTTGCCGGAGGCCGTGTCGTCGCGCGCCAGTTCCGCCGCGATCGCCGACTCGTCGGCGACCCCGTGCGCGGCCAGCGGTTCCAGGAACGACCAGCGCAGTTCCTGGTCGACGTCCAGGCCGTCGATCTTCTCGGTGCCCGCCAGCAGCCCGGAGAGCAGCCGGAAGTCCGATTCGTCCGTCGCCACCGAGGCGAAGAAGCGGGCCCACGTCAGCTGATGCTGGCTGCCCGGCTCCGCGCGCCGCAGTTCGTCCAGCGCGCCGGACGCGAGCAGCCGGCCGCTCTCCTCGCGCCACTGCGGGGCCACATAGTGCACGAGGGCCGACCGTGTCCACGCGTGGAGCATCTGCAGCACACCGATGTCGGACTCGCTCCCGGCGAACTTCAGCACGAGTTCCACGAAGTCACGCGCCGGCATGAGCGCGTCCCGCGTCAGGTTCCACAGCGCGGACCAGCACAGCGCCCGTGCCAGCGGGTCGGTGATGTCGCCGAGATGCGCCCGCAGCGTCGCCAGCGAGTCCTCGTCGAAGCGGACCTTGCAGTAGGTCAGGTCCTCGTCGTTGACCAGGACGAGTCCGGGCCGCTCCTCGCCGGCGAGTTCGGGCACGACCGTGCGCGCGCCGGTGACGTCCACCCCGGCCTGCGCGTACCGCACGAGCTCCGCGTTCTCGATCCGGTAGAGGCCGACGGCCACCCGGTGCGGCCGGAGCGTGTCACCGTCCTGGGAGATCGCCAGCTCGGCGATGCGCCCCTCCGCGTCGTACGCCACCTCGGGCGTCAGCGCGTTCACGCCGGAGGTCTCGAGCCAGGACCGGGACCAGTCCTTCATGTCACGCCCGGACGTCTCCTCCAGCACGGACAGCAGGTCTCCGAGCCGGGTGTTGCCGTACGCGTGGCGCTTGAAGTAGCGCCGGGCGCCCTCCATGAACGCGTCCCGGCCCACGTACGCGACGAGCTGCTTGAGCACGGCCGCGCCCTTGGCGTACGTGATGCCGTCGAAGTTGAGCTTGGCGTCCTCGAGGTCGCGGATGTCGGCCGTCACCGGGTGCGTCGACGGCAGCTGGTCGGCGCGGTACGCCCAGGCCTTGCGGTTGTTGGCGAAGGTGACCCATCCGTTGGTGAAGCGCGTCGCCTCGACCATCGAGAAGGAGCCCATGAAGTCCGCGAAGGACTCCTTGAGCCACAGGTCGTCCCACCACTGCATGGTGACGAGGTCGCCGAACCACATGTGCGCCATCTCGTGCAGGATGACGTTGGCCCGGCGCTCGTACGACGCCTGTGTCACCTTGCCGCGGAAGACGAACTCCTCGCGGAACGTCACGCAGCCGGGGTTCTCCATGGCGCCGATGTTGTACTCGGGCACGAACGCCTGGTCGTACTTCCCGAAGGGGTACGGGTAGTCGAAGTGCTCGTGGAAGAAGTCGAGGCCCTGCTTGGTGACGAGGAAGATGTCGTCCGCGTCGAAGTGCTTGGCGAGCCCCTTGCGGCACATCGCACCCAGCGGGATCCGCAGGACCGTGCCGTCGGCCAGTTCACGCTCGTACAGGTCGGTCTCGTAGTGGTACGGCCCGGCGACGACCGCCGTGATGTACGTCGAGATCGGTGCCGTCTCGGCGAACCGCCAGGTCCCGTCCTCGGCGCGGGCGCCCTCGCGGTTGCTCCACACCGTCCAGCCCTCGGGGGCGGTCACCTCGAACCGGAACGGCGCCTTGAGGTCGGGCTGTTCGAAGTCGGCGAAGACCCGGCGCGCGTCGGCCGGCTCGTACTGGGTGTAGAGGTAGACCTCGCCGTCCTCGGGATCGACGAAGCGGTGCAGTCCCTCACCGGTGCGGCTGTAGGCGCACCGGGCGTCGACGACGAGCACGTTCTCCGCCGCCAGGTCGTCCAGCGCGATCCGGGAACCGTCGAAGACGGTCGCGGGGTCCAGCTCACGTCCGTTGAGGGTGACCGCCGTCACGGACGGGGCGAGCAGGTCGACGAAGGTCGAAGCACCCGGCTCGTTCACCCGGAACCGGATCGTGGTCACCGACCGGAAGGTGCGCGGCCCTGAGGCGTCCTCGGGCTCCCCGACCGCGGACCGCACGTCGAGGGCCACCTCGTACCCGTCGACGGACACCAGTCCGGCCCGGGAGCGGGCCTCGTCGCGGGACAGATTCTCACCGGGCACAAGCACTCCTTCGTGTCTCGTTCGAACACGAGCGATCCTCCCACGGGAATCGGCGGAGCCATCGGCGGCGTTGCCCGGGCAGGCGCGCAGGGCGCCGATCCCTTCCAAGGAGTGATATGTCGCACAACGGCAAGACGCCCGTGGACTTCTGGTTCGACCCGCTGTGCCCCTGGGCCTGGATGACCTCCCGCTGGATGCTCGAGGTGGAGAAGGTCCGTGACGTAGAGGTGCGCTGGCATGTGATGAGCCTCGCCGTACTCAACGAGGACAAGCTCGACGAGCTTCCCGAGGAGTACCGGGACATGCTGGAGAACAAGGCCTGGGGCCCGGTGCGCGTCGTCATCGCGGCCCAGCAGGAGCACGGCGACGAGGTGGTCGGCAAGCTCTACACCGCGCTCGGCACCCGCTTCCACAACGAGGGCATGGGCCCCGTCCGGGAGGCCGTCGTCGCGGCGCTGAGGGACGTCGGTCTGCCGACGTCCCTCGCCGACTTCGCCGACAAGGGCACGTACGACGCCCAGCTGCGCGCCTCCCACAAGGAGGGCATAGAGAAGGTCGGCCAGGAAGTCGGCACGCCGGTCATCGCGGTGCCTGGTTCCGACGGCGAGCAGATCGCCTTCTTCGGTCCGGTCGTCACCCCCGCCCCCAAGGGCGAGGAGGCGGCCCGGCTCTGGGACGGGACGCTCATGGTCGCGTCGATCCCGGGCTTCTACGAGATCAAGCGCACGCGGACCCAGGGCCCCGTCTTCGACTGACCCGCCCACCGGACGGCAGCGCCCGCGTTCCGGCGGCAGCCGCAGCCCGGACGGCGCAGTGCCCCCGCGAGTACATGACTCGCGGGGGCACTGCGCCGTCCGGGCCGTTCCGTGCGCTGCCGCGCTCAGTCCCTCGCGCCGGCCCCGGTGGCGGACCGGGACTCACGCGTCTTCTGCAGCACGAATCCGACGACGGCGAGGACCAGCGTCAGGACACCGGTGCCGAGCAGCTGCATCCGGGTCTCCTCCTCGCGCAGCATCAGCCCGAAGACGGTCGTCATGCCGGCCAGGGCGAGCAGCGTGAGGCCGGGGAACAGCCACATCTTCACGACCAGCTTCTCGGGGTTCTCCCGCTCGGTGCGGCGGCGGAGCACCAACTGCGAGACGGCGATGAAGAACCAGACGACCAGGATGATCGCGCCGATCGTGTTGAGCAGCCACATGAAGATGTCGTCCGGCCGCCAGTACGACAGCAGCACGCACAGGAAGCCGAAGACGGAGGAGACGAGCACGGCGGTCCGCGGCACGCCGCCGGAGATCCGGCCCAGCGCCGTCGGTCCCTGACGGCGGGCGACCAGCGAGCACGCCATCCGGGAGGCGCCGTAGATGTTGGCGTTCATCGCGGAGAGCAGGGCGATCAGCACGACCACGTTCATGATCTGGCCCGCGCCGTCGATCCCCAGGTGGTCCAGGGTCGCGACGTACGGCCCCTTCTCGGCGACCGCCTTGTCGTGCCACGGCACGAGCGTGACGATGACCGCCATCGAGCCGATGTAGAAGACGGCGATACGCCACATCGCGGTGCGAACGGCCTTGGCGACGCCCTGCACCGGGTGCTCGGACTCGGCGGCGGCGATGGTGACCGTCTCCAGGCCTCCGTAGGCGAAGACGGAGGCGAGGAGGCCGACGATCAGGCCCTCGCTGCCGTTCGGCATGAAGCCGCCGTCACCGGTGAGGTTGGCGGTGCCCGGGGCCTCGCTTCCCGGAAGGACGCCGGCGATCGCGAGGACGCCGATGCCCAGGAAGAGCACGATCGCGCCGACCTTCAGTGCGGCGAACCAGAACTCGAACTCGCCGAAGTTCTTCACCGCCGCCAGGTTCGTACCGCAGAACACCAGCATGAACAGCGCCACCCAGGCCCACTCGGGAGTCCCGGGGAACCACCCCGTCATGATGCCCGCGGCGCCGATGGCCTCCAGGCCGACGGCCACGCACAGCAGGAACCAGAACGCCCAGCCGGCGGTGAAGCCTGCCCACGGCCCGATGGCCCGCTCCGCGTGCACGGAGAAGGAGCCGGAGGCGGGGTTGGCCGCCGACATCTCGCCCAGCATCCGCATCACCAGCATGACCAGCAGTCCGGAGAGGGCGTACGCGACGACGATCGACGGTCCGGCCGCGGCGATGCCGGCGCCCGATCCCACGAAGAGCCCGGCACCGATGACACCGCCGAGGGCGATCATCGACAGGTGGCGTTGTTTGAGGCCGTGCGTGAGCGTGGCGTCGGCCGGCTGGTCGACGGGCGCGGGCGCGGTGGTCCGAGACATGGGCGTGCCCTGTTCATGAGCTGAGACGGGGGAGCGGCCCAGTGTGGGCATGATCGCCGCTCACAGGGAACCGATGTCCGCTATACGGTCACGATCTTCACGGAACGTCAACATCCGCACACGGGAGCCCCGCAATGCGGCGGCGTCGTTCGCGTAGCTCGCGGACGGCGGAAACCAGCAGTACACCGGCGGTCGCGCCGCTCGACCACAACACCTGAGGCCGGGCCGCGTCATCGGTGAGCATCAGCCCCAGTACCGCCGCCATCGCGGCGAGCACGACCCAGGTGAGCCACGGAAAGCCCCACATGCGCAGCGTCAACTTCTCCGGCGCCTCGCGCTCGAGGCGCCGGCGCAGCCGCAGCTGCGACACCGCGATCAGCGCCCAGACGAACAGCAGTACCGCGCCGACCGAGTTGAGCATGTAGAGGAAGACCGAATCCGGCCACTTCAGATTGAGCAGCACGGACACGAAGCCGAACGCGACGGAGGCGAGCACCGCCTTGCGCGGCACGCCGCCCATGCTCAGCTTCAACAGCCCCTTCGGCGCCTCGCCACGCTCAGCGAGCGAGAACACCATCCGGGAGGCGCCGTACAGGTTGGCGTTGAGAGCGGACAACAGCGCCACGAAGACGACGATCTCCATGATCCTTCCGGCGCTCGGCACCCCGATCGAGTCGAGTACGGAGACATAGGGGCTGAGGCCCGCCTTCTGCGCCGTCCAGGGCATGACGGTCACGATGACGGCCATCGAGCCCACATAGAAGAAGAGGATGCGGACCACCGCGCTGCGCACGGCGCGGCCCACCGCGCGGGCCGGGTCCGAGGTCTCCGCGGCCGCGATGGTGACGACTTCGAGGCCGCCGAAGGCGAAGACGACGACGAGCACGCCGGAAATCACGCCGGACCAGCCGCCCGGCAGGAAGCCGCCCTCGCCCGTGAGCCGGGTGAGGCCGACCGGGTCGGTGTCCGGCAGCAGCCCGAAGATCGCCAGAGTGCCGAGTGCCAGGAAGAGCACGATCGCGCCGACCTTGAGTGCGGCGAACCAGAACTCGAACTCGCCGAAGTTCTTCACCGCGGTCAGGTTGGCGGCGGTGAAGACCACCATGAACACCAGCACCCAGCCCCATTGGGGGACGGCAGGTGCCCAGCCGTGGGCGATCGCCGCGGCGGCCGTCGCCTCCGCTGCGAGCACCACCACCAGCAGGAACCAGTACAGCCAGCCGACGCTGAACCCGGCCCACCGCCCGAGCGCGCGTTCCGCGTGCACGGAGAACGAACCGGAAGCGGGCATCGCGGAGGACATCTCACCCAGCATGCGCATCACCAGCATCGCGAGGGCGCCCGCGATCAGGTAGGAGAGCACGATGCCGGGGCCGGCCAGCGCGATGCCTGCGCCCGATCCCACGAAGAGTCCTGCGCCGATCACCCCGCCGAGGCCGAGCATCGTCAGATGGCGCTGCTTGAGCCCGTGGCTGAGGGGTTCGGCCTCTGCGGCCAGGGACGTGGGCGGCGCGTCGTGCATGTGCTGGAGAACTTTCGCATCACTCGGTAGGAGTTATGGGGTCTCTACAGTCTTCCCGAGTTGGCACCTCCTGTGCAAAACGGACGCCTACGCCTTCGACCTCAGTGATGAGCATCACGTCATCGCCGACATGATCGATGTTCTTTGTGCGAACCCCACCAAGCCGTCAACCGCCGCTTTGTGGGCGGCTGCTGGTGATCGAGCGATTCTCCGTGGGCTACGGTCACCCTGTCCCGAACTGCCCTCACCCTCGCGGAGTCCCGATGAGCACTGCTGCCGCCCCCGTCCGATCGGGGCTCGTCCTCGCCGACCTGCTGCCCGCCTCCCGCGTCCGGGACATCACCCTCGTCGTCGGCGGCGCCGCGCTCACCGGCATCGCGGCGCAGATCGCCGTCCCGGTCCCCGGCTCCCCGGTCCCCGTGTCCGGCCAGACCTTCGCGGCCCTCCTCGTGGGCACAGCACTGGGCGCGCGCCGCGGCTTCCTCTCCCTCGCCCTGTACACGGTGGCCGGCATGGCGGGCATGCCGTGGTTCGCGCAGGCGACGTCCGGCTATGCGATGCCGTCCTTCGGCTACATCCTCGGCATGCTGCTCGCCGCGACCGTCGTCGGCCACTTGGCCCGGCGCGGCGCCGACCGTTCCGTGCTGCGCATGGCGGGCACGATGGCGGCCGGCTCGGCGATCATCTACGCGGTGGGCGTCCCCTACCTGGCGCTGGCCACCGGCATGTCCCTCGGTGATGCGGTCGCGGCCGGCCTGGTGCCGTTCCTGATCGGCGACGCGCTGAAGGCGGCCCTGGCTATGGGCGCGCTGCCGACCGCCTGGAAGCTCATCGGCCGCCGCGGCTGACGTACACGGCCCCTGGCCGCAGAAGAGGCCCGCCCCGATTCTCAGCATCCTGAGACCGGCGGGCCTCTTGCGTTTCCCGGTTCGCACCAGGGACGGGAAAAAGAAGGGAGGCTCCGTCCGTCCCTTGCAGGACGGACGGGAGCCTCCCTTCTGACGCCACTCGACCTGAGGCGTCGGGTTCTCTCAGGCTCCGGCGACCGGCTCCACCTCTTCGTCACGGGCGGCCGTGACGGGTGCGGCGGCGGGCCGCGGGGAGAACTTCTCGCGGGTCAGGGCGATCGCGACCACCACCGCGGCGACGGCGATCGAAAGCAGCGCGACCTGCCGGTTGGCCTCGTCGACGACCATGTAGACGAGCACGAAGGTGATCATCGCGGCGGTCGCCCAGGTGAGGTACGGGAAGAGCCACATCTTCACCGTCAGCTTCTCCGGCGCCTCGCGCAGCAGGATGCCCCGCATCCGCAGCTGGGTGAAGCAGATCACCAGCCAGACGAACAGGGCGACCGCGCCGGACGAGTTGAGCAGGAAGAGGAAGACCGTGTCCTTGTAGGCGTAGTTGAAGTACACGGCGGCGAAGCCGAAGACCACAGAGGCAAGGATGGCCGCCGTCGGCACGCCCTTGGCGTTGACCTTGGCGAACGACTTGGGCGCGTCACCGCGCTCACCGAGCGAGAAGGCCATGCGCGAGGCGGTGTAGAGGCCCGAGTTGAGGCAGGAGAGGACCGCCGTCAGGATGATCACGTTCATGATCTGACCGGCGTTCGCGATGCCGATCGAGTCCAGGGCGGCGACGTACGACCCCTTCTCCTCGATGGACTTGTCGTTCCACGGGAGCAGCGTCAGCACGACGAAGATCGAGCCGAGGTAGAAGAAACCGACACGCCAGATCACCGAATTGGTGGCCTTGGTGACCGCCCGGCGCGGGTTCTCCGACTCGCCGGCCGCCAGGGTGACGATCTCGCTGCCCATGAAGGAGAAGACGACCAGCAGCACACCGGCGAGGATCGCGCCGGCGCCGTTCGGCATGAATCCGCCCGCGTCGGTCAGGTGGGCGAGGCCCGCCCCGGGATTGTCGGAGCCCGGCAGCACACCGAAGACGGCCAGCAGACCGATGATGACGAAGGCGCCGATGGCGACGACCTTGATGCCGGCGAACCAGAACTCGAACTCGCCGTACGAGGAGACGGAGACCAGGTTGGTGGCCGTCAGTACGACCATGACGATCAGCGCCCAGCCCCACTGCGGGACGGCCGGCATCCAGCCCTCCAGGATCTCGGCGCCGGCCGTGGCCTCCACGGCCAGCACGACGACCCAGAAGAACCAGTAGAGCCAGCCGATGGAGAAGCCCGCCCAGCGCCCGAGCGCGCGGTCGGCGTAGGCGGAGAAGGAGCCGGAGTTCGGGCTCGCGGCGGCCATCTCGCCCAGCATCCGCATCACGAAGACGACCAGCATGCCCACGAGCGCGTACGACAGCAGGATCGCCGGGCCGGCCGCGGCTATGCCGGAGCTGGATCCGACGAACAGGCCGGCGCCGATCACACCGCCGATGGCGATCATGGAAAGGTGGCGGTTCTTGAGACCGGCCTTGAGACCTTCGGGGGAAGGCGACTGTCCCGGGGTGCCGGGCGTGTCGCCTTCCTTTGTGAGGGTCGACTGCGTCGTCATGGACGAATCCTTATGTCTTGGTGCCGCTCGGGTTACGAACTTGGGAATTACAACCCAGTACGCGCCAGTACGGAAGCGTCGAATCCGTTTCGTTGCGCTCGTCACTCCGGCGCGCCCCGAGCCCGGCCCCGCGCCGGACTGCGCCTGCCCCGCATGCCACACTCGAACCATGCGCGTGTACCTCGGCTCGGACCATGCCGGCTTCGAACTCAAGAACCACCTCGTCGAGTGGCTCAAGGCCCATGGCCACGAGCCTGTGGACTGCGGTCCCCACATCTACGACGCCCAGGACGACTACCCGCCGTTCTGCCTGCGTGCCGCGGAGCGGACGGTCGCGGACGAGGGCAGCCTCGGCATCGTGATCGGCGGCTCGGGCAACGGCGAGCAGATCGCCGCCAACAAGGTCAAGGGCGTGCGTGCCGCGCTCGCCTGGAGCGAGCAGACCGCCGCGCTCGGCCGTGAGCACAACAACGCCAACGTCGTGGCCATCGGCGGGCGGATGCACACCCTCGAGGAGTCGACGAAGTTCGTCGAGATCTTCCTCGGCACTCCGTACTCGGGTGAGGAACGCCACACCCGCCGAATCGAGATGCTCTCCGCGTACGAGACCACCGGCGAGCTCCCCCCGATCCCGGCCCACCACCCGCAGCAGGGCTGAGCCCCGCGCCCGTATCCGCTTCCATGTGCCGCCGGGTCCGTCCCGGCGGCACGGTCATGCCGCCCAGGAGGACCGACCCCATGCCCGAGGGGCACACGATCCATCGCCTCGCGGAGGACTACCTCCACCGCTTCGCGGGGTGGAACGTCCGGGTCAGCAGCCCCCAGGGCAAGTTCTCCGACAGCGCCGCGCTCCTCGACGGCCGCGTGCTCGACGGCGCAGACGCGCACGGCAAGCACCTGTTCCTCGGCTTCGAGGACATCGGCTGGGTCCACATCCACCTCGGCCTGTTCGGCAAGCTCGGCTTCGGCACGGCACCCGCGCCGCCGCCCACCGACACGGTCCGCCTGCGCGTCCTGAACGAGGACCACTACGCCGACCTGCGCGGCCCGACCACCTGCGCGCTGATCACCGCACCCGAGAAGCGGGCGATACACGAACGGCTCGGGCCCGACCCGCTCAGGCCGTCCGACGACCCGGACCGGGCATGGGCGCGGATCTCCCGCTCCCGCACGACGATCGCCGCGCTGCTGATGGACCAGAAGATCATCGCCGGCGTCGGAAACGTCTACCGCGCGGAGGTCCTCTTCCGCCACGGCATCGACCCCTACCGGGCCGGCAAGGACCTCACGCGCCGCCAGTGGGACGCGATCTGGGAGGACCTGACAGCGCTGATGCGCGAGGGCGTCCGCAACAACCGCATCGACACGGTCCGCCCGGTACACACTCCGGAGGCGATGGGCCGGGCACCGCGTGTGGACGACCACGGCGGCGAGGTCTACGTGTACCGCCGGGCCAACATGCCGTGCCATGTCTGTACCACGCACATCCGCACTGCACCACTGTCGGCCCGCAACCTCTTCTGGTGCCCGACCTGCCAGCCACCCACGGCCTGAACCGCCCCGTCCCTAGCGAAACCGGGCTCCCGGGCCTGCCCCGCCACGCGGCGGAGCCGCACATCGGTACAGCTGGAAGGGGCATGTGAGTGAACGAGCCCGCCCCAGGCCCCCACGCCCCCGCGGCGCTCTCCCCCGCTAGAACCCGTGCGGCAACCACGGCGCGACGTCGGAGCCGAACCCCACCGACGCCTCAGCCAGGGCCCCTTCCCGCAATTCCCGCACCCGCCCCGCCCCCGCCAGAGTCGACAGCGACACGCCGCCCAGATACGCCGCCCCCAACTCCCTTACGGACAGCGACAGATCCGCCTCGTCCCGGGTCCGCTCGCACGACGCGCCCTTCGCGTCGCCCGTCAGCCGCCAACGGCCGGTGTTCCAGGGGCAAAAGGCGTCCTCGACGTCGAACACCACGTCGACCGGCGCCGTGTAGCGCCGGGCCTCCAGCGCGGCCCCCACGTCGACCAGCCGGACATGCAACGAGTCCCGTACCCGCACGCCGCAGCGGCGGATGTCCGTGACCAGCTGGAGCAGCGGGTCGTCCACGGGACGGTTGCGGGACCGTACGGTCGTCGTCAGGTCGATGCCGCACAGGAAACGCCACAGCGCCGCGTACGCCACCGGGTCCAGCGCGTCGATGTGCCGTACCGAGATGGAGCCCTCGGGGCCGGCAGCCGACCAACTCGGCTTGTTGTGGAAGCGGGCGTACCCCACGACCTGACCGTCCCGTTCCGCGAGCACGCACTGCATGGCGGACCCACCCTCCCGCTCGCTCGGCGGGTCCAGCAGCGGCAGCCGCTCCCAGCCGGGCCGGCGGGCGAGCATCCCGGGCCGTGTGCCGATCGTGCGCAGGTACACCTCCTCGCACGCCTGGGCGCCCTCTGCGATCGGCACGAAGCGGATCCGAACGTCGTCGGCACCGGCTGGCGCGGTGATCCGCGTCCGCGACGAGTCGATCTCGACGGAAATCTGGTGGGTGGCGACTCCGTAGCCGAACCGGCCGTAGATCTCCGGCTCGGAGGCCGTGAGCACCGCGAGCGGTTCGCCCCAGGAGCGGACGTCGTCGAGTTGGCGCCGCATCATCGAGGTGAGGATCCCGCGCCGCCGGTGGGTCGCCGCCACGCTGACCATGGTCACGCCGGCCGCGGGCACGAACCGGCCGCCCGGCGCGGAGACGGAGAAGGTGAACGCCCCCGCGGTGCCGACGCAGTCGTCGCCGTCCCAAACGCCGATGGAGCGTTCCGTCTCCGTCAGGTCGGCCCAGAGTTCGCGCTCCGGCCGGGTCTCGGGGACGCCGCCGAAGGCGAGCTCCAGACTCCGGTACCACCGGTCCCACTCGGACTGTCGCAGCACCCGCAGATCTGTCGTCATATGCCATCCCTACCAGTCGTTCACGACCCGTCGCGACCCGATTTCGAACGCAATGTCGTGGGGGTACCCCTGCACGCCGGGGCGGCGGGTGGATAAGGTCCACGGCAATGGCCCGCGGCTCTGCAGCAGACTCGTCCACGGCCCGGTTGCGGAAAGCGGTGCACCGGGCACGCATCGCGCTGCGCAAGTCCGGGGTCGACTACTTCCGAGGCGACGGCTCCGACCGGCTGGCCCTGGCCGGACTGCTGCTGACGATCCCCGCGATCACGTGGGGCACGATCGCCGCGCCCGTGTGGTGTTCACCGGTGGCGCTGGTCCTGCCGATCGTGGCGGGCGGCCTGCTGTTGCGGCCGGCGAGTCTGCTCGCCCTCTACGCGGCCGCGGCCGCGGCCCTCATCGTGGAGTCCATAGCGCTCGGTCCGTACACGGACGGCCCGGCGAGAGTCACCCCCGGCACGGTCCTGGTCGTCGCGGCGTGCGGCATGTTCGGCCTGCTGATCGCCCAGTTCAGGGCCAGGGTCGGCGTGCCGTGGCGGCGCGGCGGCACCATGCTCTTCGACCTGCGCGAACGCATCCGGGTGCAGAGCGCCCTGCCGCGGCTGCCGAAGGGCTGGCACCAGGAGATGGCGCTGCGCCCGGCCGGCGGCCAGTCGTTCTCCGGCGACTTCGTGGTCGCCGCCCGCACCAACGGCGGCCGCACCCTGGAGGTCGTTCTCACGGACGTGTCCGGCAAGGGGATGGACGCGGGGTCACGGGCGCTGCTGCTGTCCGGTGCGTTCGGCGGACTGCTCGGCTCGCTGCCGCCCCACGGCTTCCTTCCCGCGGCCAACGGCTATCTGCTGCGGCAGGACTGGGACGAGGGCTTCGCCACGTCCATCCACCTCGTGCTCGATCTCGACTCAGGCGACTACGAGTTGCTGTCCGCGGGACATCTGCCCGCACTCCAGCTCCACGCGGGCAGCGGCCGCTGGGAGGAGATGGCAGCAGAGGGCCCGCTCCTCGGTGTGTACGACGCGGCCCAGTTCGACCCGGTCAAGGGCTCTTTGCGCCCCGGCGACGTGCTGATGCTGTTCACCGACGGTCTCGTGGAGGCGTCGGGCCGGGACATCAGCGAGGGCATCGACCGGCTGACCGGCGAGGCGGACCGCTATGTGGCCGCCGGCTTCGAGGGTGCCGCCTGGCACCTGATCGAGGCCGTCGCCAAGGACGTCAACGACGACCGGGCGCTGCTGCTGCTGTGCCGCCAGGCGTGAGGGTGACCGGCCCGCCCGTTCCCCCTTCCCAGGCCCCCGCCGAGACCCGGCAGGATCCTGGCCAGCCGGTGCGACCGTCCCACCGCGAGCGGCGCGAGGACCGCGAGGATCAGGGGCGTACCCGGCGATGAAGGGCGAGAGCCGGTCGTCCAGCGCGGTGCCCGCCGCCATCGTCGCGAGGATCAGGGCGAACTCCCCCGGGCGAGCAGGGTGGTGGAGACGTTGACGGCCTGAAGGGCGACAGGATGGGCCGGAGCGCTGCCAGGCAGACGGCCAGGAAGATGTCGTCGACGACGATGATCCGCGCCACCCGTGGCTATGACCGTGTCTGTGGCCGATGGGCCCAGTCCCTTCCGGTCGCGCAGCACGACGGTCTCCGGGACGCCGCGTTGCGTCAAGAGATGGTCAAGGAAGCGTCAGCAATTAGTTTACCAAACGATTACTTGGTGATCCCGGGGAGCGCTTCGGGTGCCTGCCGCCGCGGCGTAGAGTCGTGCCATGTCCGAGCAGATGCTGACCCTGGCCGAGGTCGAGGCCATCGCCCGCGAGGCCCACGCCGCCCAGCGGGACAAGGCGGGCCGGCCCTACGTGAACCACATCGCGGCCGTCGCCGAAGGAGTACGTGCTCGGGGCGGGAGCGAGGAGCAGATCGCCGCGGGCTGGCTCCATGACGCGGTCGAGGACGACGCGTTGAGCCGCGAATGGCTGGAACGGGCCGCGCTGCCGCAGTCCGTCAAGGAGATGGTCCTCGCGCTGACCAAGGGCGAGGGCGAGGACCTGGAGACGTACACCCGGCGCATCCTGAACACTCCCGGCGCGCTGCTGGTCAAGCAGGCCGACCTGGCCGACAACGCCGACCCCGCGCGCCTGGCCCTGCTCGACGAGGCGACGCGGAACAGGCTGACGGAGAAGTACGCCAGGACCCGTGAACTGCTCGGCCTGGCAGCCGAAAAGGGGCCGTCGGCCGGCTGAGAGTCGGCCGCCGGCCCCGGCGGGTCGTGGCGGCGTTACCGGCGCGGTCCCGCCTCGGTGGCCTCCTGGCGGAACGCCCACGTCATCTCCGGCTCCGTGACGCACTTCAGCGCCCGGCGAACCGGCGGCGAGCACAGCACGGTCACCATGCCCGTCGCGCAGATCGTCACCACTACCAGGCCGACCGGGCTGCCGAGCCACTTCACGCTCTCGAACAGCCCCCAGTAGTCACCGGCCTTGACGACGAAACCGTGCAACAGGTACCCGCTGATCGTCCCTGCGCCCAGCACCGTGAACCAGGCCCGGCGGCCGGGCACCAGCGCGAGGAACGCGGCGCTCAGCAGCACCGCGCATCCGAAGAACGCGATGATCACCACGAGCCCCGACCACCACGGCCAGCCCAGGTCCTGCACGCTGCTGGAGCGGTAGAACCAGCCGAGGTTCATCCGGGGCGCGACCCAGTACGCGAAGACGAGTGTCGCGGCGAAGAACGGAACGGCCGGCAGACGCACCTCCCGCCGGCGCAACATCTGGAAGTGCTCCGGCTTCAGGCACAGGCCCAGTACGAAGAACGGGAGGAACTGGAGCACACGCGCGAGGTTGAGGTCCGCCCCGATGTCCGGGGTGAGAGTGGCCAACGTGCCGATGGCCAGCGCGATCGGCAGCGGCCACCGCACGATCCGCCACAGCGGCGTGGTGAGCCGCCAGATGAACAGCGCGGCCAGGAACCACGTCAGGTAGTACGGGTCGAGCAGGCTGATCGGATGGGACGGATCGTCGTTCCCGTACCGGGCGAAGAGGGAGTAGGCCACCTCGAAGACGACGTACGGCAGCGCGATGCCGGTGACCAGTCGTCTGAGCTGATGCGGCTTGCCCTGGTAGCTCCGGGAGAAGTAGCCGGAGACGATGATGAAGGCCGGCATGTGGAAGGTGTAGATCACCATGTACAGGGCACGCGCTGCCCTGCTGCCCTCCATCACCGGTTCCCAGGCGTGGGCCACGGCCACGAGCACGATGGCCAGATACTTCGCGTTGTCGAAGTAGGCCTCCCGTCCAGTGGACTTGGGGGCCGTCCGCGGAGCGGACTTCAGGCCGCTCGTGGCAGGGGCGAGAGCGGTCGCCGCCCGGCTCGTCGGGGTGGTCTCGGGCTCCTTGACCTCGGGTGCCGGAGCCCTCTCGTATCCATGCGCAGCGTGGAACATTCAAGGCACCCTAGCCGCGCCTATTCGATTTCGTAAAACACGCCGGGCATCTGCCCTATTCGAATCTGACACGGCCGCCAACAGGCCCGTATGCCCTGGTTAATCCCCCTTAAATGGGGCAAACCGTCCAGGTTCCACGATGGAGTGAATTACCTCACGGGGCATCTTCGAATTTCTGGTGACCGAAGTGTGGGGAGAGTGAAACGATCACGTTGAATTCCCTCCCGCATTTCACCCGGCCGGCCGCCCGGCCGGGGCGCGTTGCCAGGGCCGGAGAAGCACCCGGTCCCCGCCGGGCGCAGGGACGAGGACGTGAGCGTGCGCCGGTTCCCGCGGAACCGGCGGGGGCGGAGATCTGACCGGCGGGCGGCGGGTGATGCCCGCCTGCTCAACCGCGGGGCTTGGGCTCCGTCGCATCCCGGCGGAAGGCCCACTTCATCTCGGGCTCCGTCACGGCCTTCATCACTCGGCGCACGGGTGGCGTGCACAGGAGCGTCATGACCGCGAGCATGGCCAGGGTCACGGCGATCCTCCCGGGCGGAGTGGTCAGCCACGGGTGGTGCTCGAAGACTCCCGCATAACCGGCTCCGCGGATCAGGAAGCCGTGCAGCACATAGCCGCAGATGGTCCCCGCGCCCAGCACCGTGAACCAATGCCGTCGGCCGGGTACCAGGGCGAGGAACGCCGCCGTCAGCACCAGTGCGCAGCAGAACAGCACACTCGCCCGGATCAGCCCCGGCCACCACAGCAGCCCGAGCTCCTGAACGCTCCTGGACCGGTAGAACCAGTTCATGGGAATGCTGGGGGTCACCCAGTAGGTGAAGGGGATCGTGCCGGCGAACACGAGCACGGCGAGTGCTCTCGGTCCGCGCCGCCGCAGGAGCCGGAAGTGCTCGGGTGTCATGCACAGGCCCAGTACGAAGAAAGGAAGGAACTGCAGTACCCGCGTGAGTTCGAGGGCAGGGCCGATGCCCGGCGTGAGCGTCGCGAGCGCGGCGATGCCCAGCGACACCGCCAGCGGCCACCGCACGACCCGCCACAGCGGAGTCGTCAGCCGCCATATGAACAGCGCGAGCAGGAACCACATCAGGTAGAAGGGCTGGAGAAGGCTTATGGGCTTCTCCGGGTAGTCGGTCCCGTACCTCGCGAAGACCGTGTACGCCACCTCGAAGACGACGTAGGGCAGCGCCACTCCGGTGAGGAGCCGTCGCAGCTGATCGGGGCGTCCGGTGTAACTGCGGGACAGATAGCCGGAGATCAGGATGAACACCGGCATGTGGAAGGTGTACAGGAACATGTAGAGGCCCCGGGTGGCCCGGCTGTCCTCGATCACGGTGGGCCAGACATGACCCAGGGCCACCAACAGGATGGCCAGGTACTTCGCGTTGTCGAAGTACGGGTCTCGACGGGTGGACCTGGCGGCGGGCTGCGTGGGGGGATTCAGGCCAGTGGTCGTGGGGACCGAAGTGGTGCCGGCCTGTCTCGTGGTGAGTGACCCTGTCTCCTCGGCCTCGGGGAGAGGGGTCATTACGTATCCATGCGCAGCAAAGGGCATTCGAGGACCATAGCCCGCCCTTTCGTTGGTGGGAAAAGGTTGCGCATTCGAGAGTAACGATTCTGTATAGCAGGCAAGTTGTGCGGGTATGCCCCTGCGTGAAACAGGACCTACTGGGGCGATCTGATCCCCCTCTCTGAAGCCTTCTCGCCACCCGAGGTCTCCCGATCTCCTTTTGTGACCAAGATGTGGGGACTATGAAACGATCCCTCTGATTTTCCTTCGGCATTTCACTGCGTACGAAAGAGGGCGGCGGCCGCGCGCCGCGGGAGCCCGTACCGAGGTGGCGTGATCTTCTCCACGACGATTCGTCACCGCGCAGCAGGGGCAGGTGGGTTGGTGGCACGATGGTGCAGACGGGAGAGTGCCGGCCGCGCGCTCCCGGGCCGGCAAGGCGGGACCGACCGAGGGTGTGATCAGTTGTGGCCATTTCACTGTCAGTGGTGCTTCTGTTGGCGATCGTCCTCGTGGTGCTGATCCGCGGCGGCTCCATCAAGGCCGGGCCCGCGATCGTGGCGGTCCTCTTCGGCTTCTTCCTTGCCTCGACGGGCATGGCGCCGTCGATCAACAGATTCATGAACTCGATAGCCGAGACGATCAACCAGATCAGTTTCTGAGACCACCGCCGGGCGCTCCCGCGATCAGCTCTGCCGGATCTCTTCGGGGATCACCTTCCGGGAGGCCGCGCCGCTCTCCTCGCGGAACGACCTCGGGCCCGGCCCGGTGAATGATCACCGGGCCGGGCCCGAGTCGTGCACAGAGCGGGCGACGGGAATCGAACCCGCGTAGCTAGTTTGGAAGACTAGGGCTCTACCATTGAGCTACGCCCGCAAGCTCGCACCGCAGGTCACGAGGGCCGCGGCACGAGAAGCATCGTAGCGGGTCCGGGGCCCTCGCCGCACACCCCGTTCCTGTGCCCGCGTAAAGGTGGCGGTCCACGCCGCCGGGGCATGTACCCTACGGTTCGCACCGACGGGGTGTGGCGCAGCTTGGTAGCGC
The DNA here is from genome assembly GCF_056835925.1 of Streptomyces sp. WAC00040. Lineage (NCBI taxonomy): Bacteria > Bacillati > Actinomycetota > Actinomycetes > Kitasatosporales > Streptomycetaceae > Streptomyces > Streptomyces sp. WAC00040. The sequence continues at coordinate 450,099 of NZ_JAKQZE010000001.1, read as the reverse complement.
GTCCGCTTTGGGAGCGGAAGGTCGTCGGTTCGAATCCGGCCACCCCGACCACCAGCAAGATCGCGTTGTGAGGCGCCTCCCGCTTGCCGTTACTATGCAGGCTGTGTGCCCGTGTGTCTGATGTGCCGGGCCCCATCCGCTGAATCGCCGAATCCGGCGCCAGCAGTACCCCAAGATGTCAGCCACCAAGGAGACCGAACCGTGAAGAGCGCCGTGGAGACCCTGAACCCGACCCGGGTTCGGCTCACTGTCGAGGTGCCCTTCGAGGAGCTCAAGGACAGCCTCGACGCGGCGTACAAGAAGATCAACCAGCAGGTCACGGTCAAGGGCTTCCGCAAGGGCAAGATCCCGGCCCGAGTGATCGACCAGCGGTTCGGCCGTGGTGCGGTGCTGGAGGAGGCTGTCAACGACGCCCTTCCCAAGCTCTACACCGAGGCGGTCAACGAGGCCGAGCTGAACCCGCTCGGTCAGCCCGAGGTGGACATCACGGAGCTGAAGGACGGCGAGACGCTGGCCTTCACCGCCGAGGTCGACATCCGCCCCGAGATCCAGATCCCGGACTACTCCGGCATCGAGGTCACGGTCGACGCCGTCGAGGTCACCGACGAGGACGTCGAGAAGTCCGTGGAGCAGCTCCGTGAGCGCTTCGCCTCCACGAACCCGGTCGAGCGCGCCGCCGCCGAGGGCGACGTCGTCACGATCGACCTCGAGGCCAAGGTCGACGGCGAGGTCCTGCCCGACGGTGTCGCCGAGGGTGTCTCCTACACCATCGGTTCCGGCGAGCTCCTCGACGGCATCGACGAGGCCGTCACCGGCCTGGAGGCCGGCGGCGAGGCCACCTTCACCTCGCAGCTGAAGGGCGGCTCCGCCGAGGGCAAGGACGCGGAGGTCACCGTCAAGGTCACCGCCGTCGCCGCCCGTGAGCTCCCCGAGCTCGACGACGACTTCGCTCAGATGGCGAGCGAGTTCGACACCCTCGAGGAGCTGAAGGCCGACAGCCGCAAGCGCCTCGAGAACATGAAGCAGTACGACCAGGCCACCCAGGCCCAGGAGCGCGTCCTCGACGAGCTGCTGAAGCTGGCGGAGGTCCCGATCCCCGAGAAGCTCCTCGAGGACGAGGTCAAGACCCGCAAGCACAACCTTGAGCACCACCAGCTCGGCCAGATGGGCCTCGACCTCGCCAAGTACCTGGAGATCCAGGGCAAGACCGAGGAAGAGTTCGACGCCGAGACCAAGGAGCAGGCGGTCAAGGGCATCAAGACCCAGTTCATCCTGGACGAGCTCGTCAACAAGGAGAAGCTGAACGTCAACCAGGAGGAGCTCACCGAGCACCTCATGCGGCGTGCGCAGTCCTCCGGCATGAGCCCCGACCAGTTCGCCCAGGCCGTCGTAGAGGGCGGCCAGGTGCCGATGCTCGTCGGCGAGGTCGCCCGCGGCAAGGCGCTGGCCGTGGTCGTCGAGGCCGCCAAGGTCGTCGACACCAACGGCGAGGTCGTCGACCTCGAGGACGAAGAGGACGAGGCCGAGGTGACCGAGGCCGCCGCCGAGACGGTCGAGGACGCCGTCGAGGGCGAGACCGGCGAGAAGAACGAGGCCTGAGCCTCGCGCTGACGCTGCATACGGGCTCCGGACGCGACCACGCGCCCGGAGCCCGTATGCGTACCACCGGCCTTCCACAGGTCCGTACACGGCCTTTCCCGGCCCGTTCGCGGTCTTCCGTCAGGGCCCGTTGAGGGCCTTCGCGCGTGCCCCGCGAGGAGTGTCGACCTTGCGCTCCGAGCGAACAGTTCGGGAAGCGGGATGGCTCTGTCCGACCTGCGCGTTAGGGTCCATGAATACGAGGGCAGGGGAGTCCCCGCCCCCGGTTACGAAGACGCTGAGACGGTCGAAGCCGTCAGAGACGAGCAGGTGGACACGTGACGAATCTGATGCCTTATGCCGCCGGCGAGCCCTCCATCGGTGGTGGCCTCGGCGACCAGGTCTACAGCCGGCTGCTCGGCGAGCGGATCATCTTCCTCGGCCAGCAGGTCGACGACGACATCGCCAACAAGATCACCGCACAGATGCTGCTCCTTGCCGCCGATCCGGACAAGGACATCTACCTCTACATCAACAGCCCCGGCGGTTCGGTGACGGCCGGCATGGCGGTCTACGACACCATGCAGTACATCCCGAACGACGTGGTGACGATCGGCATGGGCATGGCCGCGTCCATGGGCCAGTTCCTGCTCACCGGCGGAGCCGCCGGCAAGCGGTTCGCGCTGCCCAACACCGACATCCTCATGCACCAGGGTTCTGCCGGCCTCGGCGGCACCGCCTCGGACATCAAGATCCAGGCCGAGTACCTGCTCCGTACGAAGAAGCGGATGGCGGAGATCACCGCCCAGCACTCCGGTCAGACCGTCGAGACGATCATCCGCGACGGTGACCGCGACCGCTGGTTCACCGCCGACGAGGCCAAGGACTACGGCCTCATCGACGAGATCATCTCCGCCGCCTCGGGCGTCCCGGGCGGCGGCGGCACCGGCGCCTGAGCGTCTGCCGCACCGAGCCCCCGCCCGCCGAACGCCACCAGGATGGTGAACACCCACATGAGCAACTTCCCCGGCATCCCCGGTCTGTCCGGAAACTCCGGCACCTCCGCGAGCGGCCTCTACACGGGCCCCGCGGTGGACAACCGCTATGTCGTTCCGCGCTTCGTCGAGCGCACCTCGCAGGGCGTGCGCGAGTACGACCCGTACGCGAAGCTCTTCGAGGAGCGCGTGATCTTCCTCGGCGTGCAGATCGACGACGCGTCCGCCAACGACGTGATGGCGCAGCTGCTGTGCCTGGAGTCGATGGACCCCGACCGTGACATCTCGATCTACATCAACAGCCCCGGTGGGTCCTTCACCGCGCTGACCGCGATCTACGACACGATGCAGTTCGTGAAGCCGGACATCCAGACGGTGTGCATGGGCCAGGCGGCGTCCGCCGCGGCCGTGCTGCTCGCCGCCGGTACGCCCGGCAAGCGGATGGCCCTGCCGCACGCCCGTGTGCTGATCCACCAGCCGTCCTCGCAGACCGGCCGCGAGCAGCTCTCCGACCTGGAGATCGCGGCCAACGAGATCCTTCGTATGCGTGAGCAGCTGGAGGAGATGCTGGCCAAGCACTCCACCACGCCGATCGAGAAGATCCGCGACGACATCGAGCGCGACAAGATCCTCACGGCCGACGGCGCCCTCGCCTACGGCCTGGTGGACCAGATCGTCTCGACCCGTAAGAGCACGGCCGCAGCGGCCGCCTGACCGATCGGCGCCCTTGGCGCGGTACACGACAATGTGTGAACCGCGCCAAGGGGGGCCCGTACGGGGGGCTCGGCAAGGTACCGTCGAATATGAGGCACCAGGAGCCGGCTGAACCAAGCCGCTCCCAGGCGAAGGGGAAGCACCTCGTGGCACGCATCGGTGATGGCGGCGACCTGCTCAAGTGCTCGTTCTGCGGAAAGAGCCAGAAGCAGGTGAAGAAGCTCATCGCAGGCCCCGGTGTGTACATCTGCGACGAGTGCATCGACCTCTGCAACGAGATCATCGAGGAGGAGCTCGCAGAGACCTCCGAGGTGCGGTGGGAGGAACTTCCCAAGCCGCGCGAGATCTATGAGTTCCTCGAGGGATACGTCGTCGGGCAGGAGCCCGCGAAGAAGGCCCTCTCGGTCGCGGTGTACAACCACTACAAGCGCGTCCAGGCCGGCGAGAACGGCGGCGCGCAGGGCCGGGACGACGCGATCGAGCTCGCCAAGTCCAACATCCTGCTGCTGGGCCCCACGGGCTCCGGCAAGACGCTGCTCGCCCAGACGCTCGCCCGCATGCTCAACGTCCCGTTCGCCATTGCCGACGCGACCGCGCTGACGGAGGCGGGCTACGTCGGCGAGGACGTGGAGAACATCCTGCTCAAGCTGATCCAGGCGGCCGACTACGACGTCAAGAAGGCCGAGACCGGGATCATCTACATCGACGAGATCGACAAGGTCGCCCGTAAGAGCGAAAACCCGTCGATCACGCGTGACGTCTCCGGCGAGGGCGTCCAGCAGGCCCTGCTCAAGATCCTGGAAGGCACCACGGCCTCCGTGCCCCCGCAGGGCGGCCGCAAGCACCCGCACCAGGAGTTCATCCAGATCGACACGACGAACGTGCTCTTCATCGTGGGCGGCGCGTTCGCCGGCCTCGAGAAGATCATCGAGTCGCGCGCGGGAGCGAAGGGCATCGGCTTCGGCGCGACGATCCGCTCCAAGCGCGAGATCGAGGCGAGCGATCAGTTCCAGGAGGTCATGCCCGAGGACCTGGTCAAGTTCGGCATGATCCCCGAGTTCATCGGCCGTCTGCCCGTCATCACCTCGGTCCACAACCTGGACCGCGAGGCGCTGCTGAAGATCCTCGTCGAGCCGCGCAACGCACTGGTCAAGCAGTACCAACGCCTCTTCGAACTCGACGGCGTCGAGCTGGACTTCGACCTTCCCGCCCTCGAGGCCATCGCCGACCAGGCGATCCTCCGCGGCACCGGCGCGCGCGGCCTGCGCGCCATCATGGAGGAGGTCCTCCAGTCGGTGATGTACGAGGTCCCGTCCCGCAAGGACGTGGCCCGCGTCGTCATCACGCGCGACGTCGTCCGCAACAACGTCAACCCGACGCTGGTCCCGCGCATCGTCAAGGACGAGGGCAACGGCCGTCACGAGAAGAGCGCGTAGCGCCTTCGTTCCTGAACGCCGAAGGGGCGCCCGGTCGTTGACGGGGCGCCCCTTTCGCGTACGCGGTGCCGCTACTTGGCGACACGCACCTCGTTGCGCACGTCGGAAGCGAGCTTCGCCGCCTCGTCGAGCGTGGTGCCCTTCGCGCCCTGGACCGGCTCGACGATGCCGAGGGTGCTGTAGTCGGACCACAGGCACATGTAGGTCTTCTGGGTCATGCCCGTCTTCTGGTTCTTGCTCTCGGCCTCCTGGCACTTCATCAAAGCGCCGTCCAGGCCGTCGGGGTTCACCTCCTGCGGGTCCCCGATCATCTTGGTCTCCGTGTCCTTCGTGTTCTTGCTGAACTCGGCGAAGGCCGCGTCGAGGACCTTCGCCGGGTCCTCGATCTTGCCGTAGAAGCCGATGAAGACCAGGTTCTGCGCCTTGGAGACCTTCTCGAGCGCCGTGGGGTCGCTCGGGTCGAGCTTCGTCAGATCGATCGTCGAGTAGGTCGAACCGATGGACATGGCATCGGTCACCCCGCTGGCGGCGAGCATCTTCGAGGAGTCCTTGTCGGCCGGCTTCGGCTCCGGATCCTTCTTGTCGGCGCGCATGTACTTGCCGCCGAGGATGGTCTTCGGCGCGGTCAGCTTGTGCGGGCCGTCGTCCTCGAGGCCGCCACCGCCGCCGCCGAAGACGAAGTACCCGCCCACGCCCAGCGCGGCCACCAGCACCGCGGCGCCGATGATGAGACCGGTCTTCTTGCCGCCACCGCCCTGGGCCGGCGGCGGAGGCGGATAGCCGCCCGGCTGCTGCGCGCCGTACTGGGGCTGCTGCCCGTAGGGGCCGGGCTGTCCGGGCTGCTGCGGATATCCGTAAGGCTGCTGCTGCGGCACACCCTGCGGGGCCTGCTGCGGGTACCCGTAACCGGGCTGCGGGGCCTGCGGCTGCTGGCCGTAAGGGCCGGGCTGGCCCTGCGGCTGGCCGTAAGGCCCCGGCTGGCCGTACGGTCCGGGCTGCTGCGGCTGCTGCCCGCCGTACGGGCCCGGCTGGTTGTAGCTCATTACGGGTTTTCCCCTCGTGATGTCTGTGTGTCTCGAACATCCTGGCCCAAGCCCCGGCCCGATGGGGCTCCGGGGGGCACACCGTTACCGAAGAATCGAGTTTCGGAACGGCTCCATGACACCTCTAAACTGGCCCCGTGACCGAGAAGACTCAGCAGCAGACAGCGCCCACTCCCGAACTGCCGACCCAGTACGCGCCGGCCGAGGTCGAGGGGGCGTTGTACGAGCGCTGGGTAGAACGCGGGTACTTCGAGGCGGACGCGCAGAGCGACAAGCCGCCGTTCACGGTCGTCATCCCGCCGCCCAACGTCACCGGAAGCCTCCACCTGGGCCACGCCTTCGAGCACACGCTGATCGACGCGCTCACCCGCCGCAAGCGGATGCAGGGTTACGAGACGCTGTGGCAGCCCGGCATGGACCACGCCGGCATCGCCACGCAGAACGTCGTCGAGCGTGAGCTCGCCAAGGAGGGCAAGTCCCGCCACGACCTCGGCCGTGAGGCGTTCATCGAGCGGGTCTGGCAGTGGAAGGGCGAGTCCGGCGGGCAGATCTCCGGCCAGATGCGCCGCCTCGGCGACGGTGTCGCCTGGTCCCGCGAGCGGTTCACGATGGACGAGGGCCTGTCCCAGGCCGTCCAGACCATCTTCAAGAGGCTCTACGACGACGAACTGATCTACCGCGCCGAGCGCATCATCAACTGGTGCCCGCGCTGTCTGACCGCCATCTCCGACATCGAGGTCGAGTACCAGGACGACGACGGCGAGCTCGTCTCCATGAAGTACGGCGACGGCGACGACACCATCGTCGTCGCGACGACGCGCGCGGAGACGATGCTGGGTGACACGGCCGTCGCCGTCCACCCCGACGACGAGCGCTACAAGCACCTGATCGGCAAGCAGATCAAGTTGCCGCTGACGGACCGTTCGATCCCGGTCGTCGCGGACACGCACGTCGACCCCGAGTTCGGCACCGGCGCCGTCAAGGTGACGCCCGCCCATGACCCGAACGACTTCGAGATCGGGCAGCGGCACAACCTGCCCTCCCTCGCGGTCATGGACGAGCGCGCCGTCATCACCGCTCACGGCCCCTTCGAGGGTCTCGACCGCCTCGAGGCACGGTCGGCGATCGTCGGCGCCCTGCGCGCGGAGGGCCGGATCGTTGCCGAGAAGCGTCCGTACGTCCACTCCGTCGGCCACTGCTCGCGCTGCAAGACGACCATCGAGCCGCGGCTGTCCATGCAGTGGTGGGTCAAGGTCGGCCCGCTGGCCAAGGCGGCCGGTGACGCCGTCCGCGACGGCCGGGTCAAGATCCACCCGCAGGAGATGGAGAAGCGCTACTTCGACTGGGTCGACAACCTGCACGACTGGTGCATTTCGCGCCAGTTGTGGTGGGGCCACCGCATCCCCGTCTGGTACGGCCCGAACGGCGAGATCGTCTGCGTCGGCCCCGACGAGGAACCGCCGAGCGGCGACGGCTGGACCCAGGAGACCGACGTCCTCGACACCTGGTTCTCTTCGGGTCTGTGGCCCTTCTCCACCCTGGGGTGGCCGGAGCGGACCGAGAGCCTCGCGAAGTTCTATCCGAACTCCGTCCTGGTCACGGGCTACGACATCCTCTTCTTCTGGGTCGCCCGGATGATGATGTTCGGTCTCTACGCGATGGACGGCACACCGCCGTTCCACACCATCGCCCTGCACGGCATGGTCCGGGACCAGTTCGGCAAGAAGATGTCGAAGTCCTTCGGCAACGCGGTCAACCCGCTGGACTGGATGGACAAGTACGGCTCCGACGCGCTGCGCTTCACGCTCGCCCGCGGCGCCAACCCGGGTGTCGACGTCCCGATCGGCGAGGACTGGGTCCAGGGCTCCCGGAACTTCGCCAACAAGATCTGGAACGCCACCCGCTTCGCGCTGATGAACGGCGCCACCGTCGAGGGCCCGCTGCCGACGCCCGAGGAGATGTCCTCCACGGACCGGTGGATCCTGTCGCGGCTGAACACGACCGTCGCAGAGGTGGACGCGTACTACGAGGACTACCAGTTCGCGAAGCTGTCGGAGACCCTCTTCCACTTCGCCTGGGACGAGGTCTTCGACTGGTACGTCGAGCTGTCCAAGACGACGTTCTTCGCGGGCGGCGAGCCGGCCAAGGTCTCGGCCCGGGTCCTGGGCGAGGTCCTCGACGTCATGCTGCGGTTGCTCCACCCGGTGGTCCCGTTCGTCACGGAGACGCTGTGGACCGCGCTGACCGGCAAGGAGTCGCTCGTCATCGCCGACTGGCCGGCCGACAGCGCCTTCCGCGACGAGGCCGCCGAGCGGGAGATCGAGCTCGTCCAGCGGGTCGTCACCGAGGTCCGCCGGTTCCGCAGCGACCAGGGTCTGCAGCCCGGTCAGAAGGTCCCCGCCAGGCTCACCCTCGACGGCACGGCGCTCGCCCCGCACGAGGCCGCGATCCGGCAGCTGCTGCGCCTCCAGCCGGAGGGCGAGGGCTTCCATGCCACCGCGTCGCTGCCCGTCGCCGGTGCCACCGTCGCGCTCGACCTGTCGGGCACGATCGACGTCGAGGCGGAGCGCAAGCGGCTGACGAAGGACCTGGGCGCGGCGGAGAAGGAGGTGGCCCAGGCGACCGCCAAGCTCGGCAACGAGGCGTTCCTCGCCAAGGCACCGGACAACGTGGTCGACAAGATCCGCACCCGGCTCGCCAAGGCCGAGGAGGACATCGCGCGGATCAACACCCAGCTCGACAACCTGCCGGCGAGCTGAGCCGCAAGAACGCGATACGGCCGAGGCCCCGGGGACGCCCCCGGGGCCTCGGCCGTATCCGTCGGCGCCCCTCCGTAGACTGGACCCGTGAGTGAGCAGCCCGACGCCTTCGACGAGTCCGACGCCTTCGACGAGATCGTCGACGCAGAGACCGACCGCGACCCCGACCTGGCGGTGATCGAGGCCGGCAGCCGTACCCTGCGCGCGCAGGCCGGATCGCCGCAGGCCGACCAGGTGCCTTCCCGCCCCGCGGATCCGGAGGTGGACAGGGCGCTGCGCGAGGTCGAGGCGGATCTCGCCACGCGCTGGGGCGAGACGAAACTGGAGCCCTCCGTCGCCCGTATCGAGGCGCTGATGGACGTGCTGGGCGAGCCGCAGCGGGCCTATCCGTCCGTCCACATCACGGGGACGAACGGCAAGACGTCCACGGCCCGGATGATCGAGGCCCTGTTCTCCGCCTTCGACCTGCGCACCGGCCGCTACACCTCGCCGCACGTGCAGTCGATCACCGAGCGGATCAGCCTGGACGGCGCTCCCATCGACGCCGAGCGCTTCATCGAGACGTACAACGACATCAAGCCCTACGTCGAGATGGTCGACGCGCGCCAGGAGTACCGGCTGTCGTTCTTCGAGGTGCTCACGGGCATGGCGTACGCGGCCTTCGCCGACGCCCCCGTGGACGTGGCCGTCGTCGAGGTCGGCATGGGCGGCAGCTGGGACGCGACCAACGTGATCGATGGCTCGGTCGCCGTCGTCACCCCCATCGACCTGGACCACACCGACCGGCTCGGCACCACTCCCGCCGAGATCGCCGCGGAGAAGGCCGGGATCATCAAGCAGGGCGCGACCGTCATCCTGGCGCAGCAACCGGTGGACGCCGCCCAGGTGATGCTGAAGCGGGCCGTCGAGGCGGACGCGACCGTCGCACGCGAGGGCATGGAGTTCGGCGTCGTCTCGCGCGAGGTCGCGGTCGGCGGGCAGCTGCTGACCCTGCGCGGCCTGGGTGGCGAGTACGAGCAGGTCTTCCTCCCGCTCTACGGCGCGCACCAGGCGCACAACGCGGCGGTGGCGCTCGCGGCGGTCGAGGCGTTCTTCGGCGTCGGCGCGGGTGACACGCGCACGCTGGACGCCGACACGATCCGCAGGGCGTTCGCCACCGTGGCCTCGCCCGGCCGGCTGGAGGTCGTGCGCCGCAGCCCGACCGTCGTGCTGGACGCCGCGCACAACCCGGCGGGCGCGCGGGCGGCGGCGGCCGCCGTCACCGAGTCGTTCGGCTTCTCCCGGCTGATCGGTGTGGTGGGCGCGAGCGACGACAAGGACGTCAGGGGCTTCCTGGAGGCCTTCGAGCCGATCTTCCACGAGATCGTCGTGACGCAGAACTCCAGCCACCGTGCGATGAACGCGGACGCGCTGGCCGCCGTCGCCGTGGAGGTCTTCGGTGACGAGCGGGTGGTCGTGGAGCCGCGGCTCGACGACGCGCTGGAGGCGGCGATCACGCTCGCCGAGGAGGAGTCGGAGTTCGCAGGCGCCGGTGTGCTGGTGACCGGTTCCGTGATCACGGTCGGCGAGGCCCGGCTGTTGCTGGGGAGGGGCTGACACCGTGCGTACGCTTTGTGCGTCGACCCTGATCGGTGAGTTCTTCGTGATCGGCTTCGCCGGTCTCGTGGCCATGAAGTCGGACGACGTCTCGATGGCGGCGGTCTGGACGGTCTGCGGCGTAGCGATGCTGCTGTCGCTGCTGCTGTGCGGCATGATCACCCGCCCCGGCGGGACCCAGCTCGGCTGGGTGCTGCAGATCGCGCTGATCGCCAGTGGTTTCGTCGTTCCCGCGATGTTCTTCCTCGGAGTCCTCTTCGGCGGCCTGTGGTGGGCCTCCATCCACTACGGCCGCAAGATCGACGAGGCGAAGGCACGGTGGGCCGCGCAGTCGGCGGAGGCTGACGCCGGGTAGCCGGCCGAGGCCCTTGGCGCCGTGGATACGGGGCGGGTGCCGCCCCCGGCGTCACACCCGGTAATCTCGGCCCGACCGCACACATCCAGGCCTGCAAGGAGCCGCACACCATGACTCAGCGCACCCTCGTCCTTCTCAAGCCGGACGCCGTCCGTCGCGGACTCGTGGGCGAGGTCATCGGCCGCATCGAACGCAAGGCCGACTGGAAGATCACCGCGCTGGAGCTGCGCACGCTCGACCGGGCCACCCTGGAGCAGCACTACGCCGAGCACGTCGGCAGGCCCTTCTACGAGCCGCTGGTGGAGTTCATGCTGTCCGGCCCGGTGGTTGTCATGGCCGTCGAGGGTGAGCGCGTGATCGACGGCGTACGCCAACTGGCGGGTCCGACCGACCCGATCGCGGCCGCTCCTGGGTCCATTCGGGGTGACTTCGGCACGATCGTCCGGGAGAATCTGATCCACGCCTCGGACTCCGAGGAGTCCGCCGTCCGGGAACTGAAGCTGTTCTTCCAGGAAGGCTGAGGCCTGCCCCTTTCCAGGCCTTTTCTGACAGCACGTCAGCCATACAGCGCTGTTGTCCTGGGGCGACCGATGGAATTTCGGTCGCCCTTCGGCATACGCAAGGGTATTGCGGGAACGCATCGCTCCGACGCATCGTCACCATAAACAAGAGGTGGACCACCGCGCGGTGTCCGTGCAGGCGGCACTACGATGTAAGCCTCCACGCCACAGCACCCACCTCGCCATCCTGAAAAGCCATCAATGCTCGATTTGGGAAGGCCAGACGCATCCTCATGGGGAACAACATGTCGTTCATCGGCCGTGACATGGCTGTCGACCTCGGGACCGCCAACACGCTGGTGTACGTCAGAGGCCGGGGGATCGTTCTCAACGAGCCGTCCGTCGTCGCCATCAACACCAACACGGGCGGCATTCTCGCGGTCGGCGCCGAGGCGAAGAAGATGATCGGCCGGACGCCGGGCAACATTGTTGCCGTCCGGCCACTGAAGGACGGCGTCATCGCCGACTTCGAGATCACCGAGCGGATGCTCCGCTACTTCATCCTCAAGATCCACAAGCGCCGTTATCTCGCCCGGCCCCGCGTCGTCGTCTGTGTGCCTTCCGGTATCACGGGTGTCGAGCGCCGCGCGGTCATCGAGGCGTCGACCCAGGCGGGCGCCCGACAGGTGCACATCATCGAGGAGCCCATGGCCGCGGCCATCGGCTCCGGCCTCCCGGTCCATGAGGCCACCGGCAACATGGTGGTCGACATCGGTGGTGGCACCACAGAGGTCGCCGTGATCTCGCTGGGAGGAATCGTCACGGCACAGTCCATCCGGGTGGCCGGCGACGAACTCGACAACGCGATCATCCAGCACATCAAGAAGGAGTACTCCCTCCTCCTCGGTGAGCGGACCGCGGAGAACATCAAGATCACCATCGGCTCCGCGTACGAGATGGAGACGGAGGAGCACACCGAGATCCGCGGCCGCGACCTGGTCTCCGGACTGCCCAAGACCGTCGTCATCTCCGCCGCCGAGGTCCGCAAGGCCATCGAGGAACCGGTCAACGCGATCGTCGACGCCGTGAAGACCACCCTCGACAAGTGCCCGCCCGAGCTCTCCGGCGACGTCATGGACCGCGGCATCGTCCTCACCGGCGGCGGCGCCCTCCTGCGCGGCCTCGACGAGCGGCTCCGCCGGGAGACGGGTATGCCGATCCACATCGCGGAGAACCCCCTGGACTCGGTGGCGCTCGGATCCGGCAAGTGCGTCGAGGAGTTCGAGGCGCTCCAGCAGGTGCTGGACGCCCAGCCGCGTCGTTAGACAGTCGGACAATACGCCGCACGGGGGCTGTGAGGCCCCCACATGGGGTCCTCCCCGCCCCCGACACCGGGGAAGGATCGTTGCTCCACCGACACGACCATTCCTACGAGGAAGGCACGGCCGCCGCACGTGAGGGACACAAAGGAGAGCCGGCTGCTCCTGGCATTGCTGATCGCCATCGCGTTCGCTCTGATCACGGTGGACATCCGCGGCGGTGAGGAGTCACCGGTCGACGGTGCACGGCAGGCCGCGGCGTCGGTCTTCGGGCCCGTGGAGAACGGCGTCGCGGCCGCCGTCGACCCCATCGGCAACGCGATCGGAGCGGTCCGGGAGTCCGGTGACCGCCACGACCGCATCAGGCAGCTCCAGTTGGAGAACGCCGAGCTGAAGCAGCGGCTCGGCAGCGACGAGCGCAACAACAGCCGGCTCCGCCAGCTCGACGGGATGATCCGAACGGCTGCGGCCGGCCAGTACGGCATCAAGGGCGCCGAGGTCATCGCCATAGGAGCGGCCCAGGGCTTCTCCTGGACGGTGACCATCGACATCGGCTCCGAGGACGGCATCACGCGCGACATGACCGTCATCAACAGCGAGGGACTCGTCGGCCGGGTCACGACCGTCGGCCCGCGCACCTCGACCGTGCTGCTCGCCAGCGACCCGGACTTCACCGTCGGCACCCGGATGGAGAAGACCGACGAGCTCGGCTTCGCCACCGGGCAGGGCGACCGGCCGCTGCTGGTCCAGCTCCTCAACGGCAAGTCCAAGGTGAAGAAGGGCGACCGGCTGGTCACCTTCGGCTCCCAGGGCAGCAAGCCGTTCGTGCCCGGCGTGCCGGTCGGCGAGATCATCCGGGTGGACCCCGCCCGGGGCGACCTCACCCGCAACGTCTACGTACGCCCCTACGTCGGCTTCAGCAGGCTCGACATCGTCGGCGTCGTGGTCCAGGCGCCGCGGACCGATCCCCGCGACACCGTGCTGCCCCCGAAGCCCGCCGGCCCCAGGCCGACGCCGACCGTCACGGTCACCGTCACTCCCGGCGCGACCCCGCCGGAGGGCGAGGCGCCGGTCCAGGACGACGGCCAGGTGCAGGGCGACGGGCCCGACCCCGGCGCCTCCGGTGACGCCACAGGCCAGAACGACGACCAGTAGGAGCTGATCCGTCATGCGTGTCAACCGGATGCTGCTCTCCACGACGCTGGTCGTGGTCGCCCTCGTCATCCAGGTCTCCGTCCTCGCGCGGCTCCAGCTGCCCGGCGCGGTGCCCGACCTCGTACTGCTCGTCGTCCTCGGACTCGCCATGGTCTACGGCCACATGGCCGGGGCGTTCATCGGCTTCGGCGCCGGCCTGCTCGCGGACCTCGCCCCGCCCGCCGACCACGCGGCCGGCCGCTACGCGCTCGTCCTCTGCGTCATCGGCTACCTCGCCGGTCTGGTCCGCCCGGAGAACGGCAAACCACTGCGGTCGGCCAGCGGGCCGATGGCTGTCGTCGTCGCGGCGGCGATCGGTTCGACGCTGTTGTACGCCCTCGTCGGCGCCCTCGTCGGCGACACCGCCGCCCGCCATGTCGGCCTGGGCAGCCTGCTGTTCACAGCCGCGGTGTACGACCTGCTCCTCGCGCCGTTCACCGTGCCGCTGATCATGTGGCTCGCCAGACGCAGCGAGAACGACCCGCTCGCCGAGAGCCAGAGCGCCGGCGGCGCCGACGTGGCCGCGGGCTGGCTCGCCTCCGGCACCGGACTGCGCATCGGCGACCAGCGCGGCGGACTGCGGCTCAAGGCGGCGAAGAGTCGGGCCGCACGGGCCGGACGCATCAAGGGAGTCAAGCGACTGTGATCGAGGGGGCAGCAGCGTGAGCAACATTCCGGAGACCGGCCGGACCCCCCGGGTCCAGATCCGTCTCGTCATCATCCAGGTCCTCGTCTTCTCCCTTCTCCTCACCCTCGGCGGCCGGCTCTGGTACCTCCAGATCCGCAACGGCGACGAATACGCCGACGAGGCCAGCGGCAACCACGTCCAGCGGGTCGTCACACCCGCCGTACGCGGCTCGATCCTCGACGCCCGTGGTGTACCGCTCGCCGACAACGAGACCCGGCTCGTGGTCTCCGCGTCCCGCACCGATCTGCTGAAGATGAAGGACGACGGCGAGGCCGTCCTCACCCGGCTCGCCGGCGTCCTCGGTATGAAGCCGAAGGAGGTCATGGACAAGGTCCGCCTCTGCGACTCCAAGACACCGCAGCCCTGCTGGAACGGCTCCCCGTACCAGCCGATCCCGGTCACCGACGAAGCCACGACGCAGCAGGCGCTGCAGATCCGCGAACGCTCCGAGGACTTCCCCGGCATCACCGCCGAACCCACCGCCGTACGCCGTTACACGGCCCCCGCCAAGGCCCGGACCGCGCAGGTGCTCGGCTATCTGTCGCCCGTCACCGACGAGGAGATCCAGAAGGCCAAGGACAGCGACTCGCCCTACCTGCGCTCCGACCAGGTCGGCCGCTCCGGCCTCGAGCGCACCTACGACAAGGAACTGCGCGGCAAGGCCGGCGTCACGTCGTACGAGGTCGACAAGCTCGGCCGGGTCATGGGCGAGGCCGAGGCGGACCCGGGCGTGCCCGGCTCCCACCTCGTCACCAGCATCGACGCCCGCGTCCAGGCCGTCGCCGAATACGAACTCCACCAGGCGATGAAGACCGTCCGGGGAGAGACCGACAAGATCACCGGTCGCCCGTACGAGGCCGACGCGGGCGCCGTCGTGGTCATGGAGGCCAAGACCGGCCGGGTCGTCGCCATGGCCTCCCAGCCCGACTATGACCCCAACGCCTGGGTCGGCGGCATCTCCGCCAAGGACTACGCCAAGCTCACCGGCAAGGACTCCAACTACCCGCTGCTCAACCGGGCCACCCAGGGCCAGGCACCCGCCGGCTCCGTCTTCAAGGTGGTCTCGGCGAGCGCGGCCGTGCGGGGTGGCCACCCCTTCGACGACCTCTACAACTGCAGCAGCAGCTACAGCATGGGCAACCGCAGCTTCGCCAACTTCGAGTCCCAGGGGCACGGGCCCATCACCCTCGGCGACGCTCTGAAGTACTCCTGCAACACCGTCTTCTACCGTCTCGGCCATGATGAGTGGAAGCGCGACGGCGGCCTCAAGCCCAAGAAGAACGCCAACGACTGGTTCTACCGGACCGCCCATGACTTCGGATTCGGGTCCGAGACCGGCATCGACCTCCCGAACGAGGTCAAGGGCCGCATCCCCGACCGCCACTGGAAGCAGGCCTTCTGGGAGGCCAACAAGGACTCCTGGTGCAAGCAGGGCAAGAAGGGCGGCTCCTACGTCGAGCAGATCGCCTATGAGAGCTGCCTCGAAGGCAACCAGCTGAAGGCCTTCGACAGCATCAACTTCGCCATCGGCCAGGGCGACGTACTCATCACCCCCGTCCAGTTGGCCACCGCCTACGCCGCCATCAGCAACGGTGGCACCCTCTACAACCCCACCGTGGGCAAGGCCGTCGTCAGCCCCGACGGCAAGAAGATCGAAGAGATCAAGCCCAAGTCCCACGGCAAGCTGCCGGTGAACGCCGAAACCATCAAGGACCTCGACAAGGGCCTGCGCTCCGTCATCGAGCCCGGCGGCACCGCCGCCTGGCGGTTCGGCGGCTGGCCCCAGGACAAGATCCCGATGAGGGCCAAGACCGGCACCGCGCAGGTCTACGGCAAGCAGACCACCTCGTGGTTCGCCACCTACACCGACGACTACACGATCGTCATGACGATCTCCCAGGGTGGTACGGGCTCCGGCGCTTCCGGTCCCGCCGTGCGCAACATCTACGACGCGATGTACGGCCTGGACAAGGAAGGCAACCAGGACCTCAAGCGGGCCCTGCTGCCCAAGCCGCAGCAGACCCTGCCCAAGATCTCCCCGGACGGCTCGATCGACGCCCCCGAGGTCAAGCCCTACGTTCCTCCGAAGCCGCAGGACGCCCAACCAGTGCTCGCGGGAACACCCGCATCGCGGAGGGACTGAGACATGACAGGCGCAGGCGGCTTCTCCGTCCCGGGATACGGCCCGGAGCGCGGCGGGGTCTGGACCAGGCTCACCGCCCGTGACTCCGTGGTGCGCAGGCTCGACTGGCCGATGCTGCTCTCCGCGATCACGCTCTCGCTGGTCGGCGCGCTCCTCGTGTGGTCCGCCACGCGCGGGCGCACCGAACTCAACCAGGGCGACCCGTACTACTTCCTCGTCCGGCACCTGCTCAACACGGGCATCGGCTTCGTGCTGATGGTCGGCACCATCTGGCTCGGCCACCGCACCCTGCGCGGTGCCGTCCCGTTCCTCTACGGGCTCTCCGTCGTGCTCGTGCTGCTCGTCCTCACCCCACTGGGCGCCACCATCAACGGCGCGCACGCCTGGATCCAGCTCGGCGGCGGCTTCTCCCTCCAGCCCTCCGAGTTCGTGAAGATCACGATCATCCTCGGGATGGCGATGATGCTCGCGGCCCGCGTCGACGCCGGGGACCAGGTGCACCCCGACCACCGCACCGTCGCCAAGTCGCTCGGACTCGCCGTCCTGCCGATGATCATCGTCATGCTGATGCCCGACCTCGGCTCGGTCATGGTCATGGTCGTCATCGTCCTCGGCGTGCTGCTCGCCTCAGGCGCGTCCAACCGCTGGGTCCTCGGCCTGATGGGTGCCGGAGCGGCAGGCGCGATCGCCGTCGCGGCGCTCGGACTGCTCGACGAATACCAGATCAACCGCTTCGCCGCCTTCGCCAACCCCGAACTCGACCCGGCCGGCGTCGGCTATAACACCAACCAGGCGCGCATCGCGATCGGATCCGGCGGGCTGTACGGCGAAGGGCTCTTCAACGGCCACCAGACCAGCGGCCAGTTCGTGCCCGAACAGCAGACCGACTTCATCTTCACCGTCGCCGGCGAGGAACTCGGCTTCCTCGGCGCCGGACTGATCCTCGTGCTGCTCGGCATCGTGCTGTGGCGGGCCTGCCGGATCGCCCGCGAGACGACCGAGCTCTACGGGACGATCGTGGCCGCCGGGATAATCGCCTGGTTCGCCTTCCAGTCCTTCGAGAACATCGGCATGGCGATGGGCATCATGCCGGTCGCCGGCCTGCCGCTGCCGTTCGTGTCGTACGGAGGCACGTCGATGTTCGCCGTGTGGATCGCGATCGGGCTGCTGCAGTCGATCAGGGTGCAACGGCCCATGAGCGCGTAGCCCTTAGCGGGCGGCACACAGGGACCCGGGGGCGCCGCGCCCCCGGGTCCCTGTGTGCCGCCCGGGGCCGGTCGGCCCGGCCCCGTGTGCGCGGCGCTCTCGAGTGCGTCCCGTCTCAGGGGCGTGGCGCCCCTGGCGGGGCAGGGGCGCCGTTCGGGAAGGGGCTGGCGTCGGCCCGAGACCGCGGCAGGAGGTCCGGGCTCGGTGCGCCCGGTCGCGGAAAGTCGCGTGGGCCTGCATGATCGGCGGTCGCGCGGCTAGATTCGATGGTATGGCGGACACCAAGCGCGAGATCGAGCGGAAGTACGAAGCCACCCCCGACACCCCGTTGCCCGACCTGACCGAAGTGGACGGTGTGGCCGGCGTCGTGGGGAAGGGCGCGGCCGAGCTGGATGCCGTCTACTACGACACCGCCGATCTGAGGCTGGCAGCCTCGTCCGTCACCCTGCGGCGCAGAACCGGAGGCGCCGACGCGGGGTGGCATCTCAAGCTGCCCGTGGCGCCCGGAGTGCGGGACGAGATCACCGCGCCCCTTTCCGACGGGGTGCCCGACGAGCTGGCCGGACTCGTGCGGGCGTACGCGCGGGGCCGGGAGCTCGTCCCCGTGGTGCGGCTGCTGTCCTCGCGGGACGTACAGCACCTCGTGGACGCCGACGGCGCCCTCCTGGCGGAGCTCAGCCGGGACGCCGTCGTCGCGGAGCGGCTCCACGGCGGTGAGGGCACGGCTCAGTGGGACGAGATCGAGGTGGAGCTCGCCGACGGCAAAGAACCCGCGTTCCTGGACGCCGTGGACAAGAAACTCAAGAAGGCCGGCGTCCGTAAGGCCGTCGCGCCGTCCAAGCTGGCCAGGGCGCTGACCGAGACCGGGGCGGGTCCGGCAGAGCGTCAGGGGCGGGGGAAGGCACGGACGGCGGGCGATCACGTTCTCGCCTATCTGGAGAAGGAGGTCGCCTCGGTCGTCGCCCACGACCCCGGGGTGCGCCGCGACCTGCCGGACGCCGTGCATCAGATGCGGGTCGCCACCCGGCGGCTGCGCAGTGCCCTGCGGAGCTACCGGAAGGTCGTCGACCGCGATGTCACGGGGCCCATGATCGACGAGCTCAAGTGGCTCGCCGGGGAGCTGGGCGTCGCCCGTGACCAGGAGGTGCTCGCGGAGCGGCTGGCAGAGCGGGTCGACGACGTGCCCGTGACGCTGCTCCTCGGCCCGGTGGAGGCACGGCTGGCCGCGTGGGCCGTGGCCGGCGCCGCCGACGCGCGGAAGACGGTGACCGCCGCGCTCGACAGCGACCGCTATCTCGCCCTGCTCGACGCGCTGGACGCGCTGTGCGCCCGTCCGCCGCTGCTGAAGGCGGCCGCGGGAGCGCCGAAGGACGTACTCGCCAAGGCCGTACTGAAGGAGTACGACCGGCTGGCCGCCCGTATGGACAGGGCCCTGTCGCTGCCGGAGGGGGAGGAGCGGGACCACGCCATGCACGACGCCCGCAAGGCGGCCAAACGCGCGCGGTACGCGGCGGAGGTCGCGAGGCCCGCGCTCGGGAAGGCCGCGAAACGGTTCGGGAAGCGCATGAAGGCTGTGCAGACCGTGCTCGGCGACCACCAGGACAGCGTCGTCGCGCGGGAGGCGCTGCGCGAGCTCGCGGTCCGGGCGCACGCGGCAGGGGAGACCGCCTTCGTCTGGGGACTGCTGTACGGCCGGGAGGAGTCCCGTGCCGAGGCGCGGGAGGCCGAGCTGCCCGGGGTGTGGGTGGAGGCGTCGGCCCCCCGGATCCGGGCGGCGCTCGGCCGCTGAGCGTGCGGGTACGCTTGAGAGTCGCCCCCTTGCCAGCCCACGAAGGTTTCCATGTCTGCCGAGTCGGTCTTCCCACAGCTCGAAGCGCTGCTCCCGCATGTGCAGAAGCCCATCCAGTACGTCGGCGGTGAGCTGAACTCCACCGTCAAGCCCTGGGAGTCCTGCGACGTCCGCTGGGCGCTCATGTACCCGGACGCCTACGAGGTCGGTCTGCCCAACCAGGGCGTCATGATCCTCTACGAGGTGCTGAACGAGCGCGAGGGCGTGTTGGCCGAGCGCACGTACAGCGTCTGGCCGGACCTCGAGGAGCTGATGCGTGAGCACAAGGTCCCGCAGTTCACCGTGGACAGCCACCGGCCCGTCGGCGCGTTCGACGTCTTCGGGCTGAGCTTCTCCACCGAGCTCGGTTACACCAACATGCTCACGGCCCTGGACCTCGCGGGCATCCCGCTGGAGTCAAAGGACCGCACGGTGGACCACCCGATCGTGCTGGCCGGCGGGCACGCGGCGTTCAACCCCGAGCCGATCGCCGACTTCATCGACTGCGCGGTCATCGGCGACGGCGAGCAAGCCGTGCTCGACATGACGGAGATCATCCGCGCCTGGAAGGCCGAGGGCCGCCCGGGCGGGCGCGAGGAGGTCCTGTTCCGTCTCGCGAAGACCGGCAACGTGTACGTGCCGCGCTTCTACGACGTCGAGTACCTGCCCGACGGCCGCATCGGCCGCGTGGTCCCCAACAGGTCGGGCGTGCCGTGGCGGGTGTCCAAGCACACCGTCATGGACCTCGACGAGTGGCCCTACCCGAAGCAGCCGCTGGTCCCGCTCGCCGAGACCGTCCACGAGCGGATGTCCGTCGAGATCTTCCGCGGCTGCACCCGCGGCTGCCGCTTCTGCCAGGCCGGCATGATCACGCGCCCCGTGCGGGAGCGAAGCATCACCGGCATCGGCGACATGGTCGAGAAGGGTCTCAAGGCGACCGGCTTCGAAGAGGTCGGCCTGCTGTCGCTGTCCTCCGCGGACCACAGCGAGATCGGCGACATCGCCAAGGGCCTCGCGGACCGGTACGAAGAGGACAAGATCGGCCTCTCGCTGCCGTCGACCCGCGTCGACGCGTTCAACGTCGACCTCGCCAACGAGCTGACCAGGAACGGCCGCAGGTCCGGTCTGACCTTCGCCCCCGAGGGCGGTTCCGAGCGCATGCGCAAGGTCATCAACAAGATGGTCTCGGAGGAGGACCTGATCCGTACGGTCTCCACCGCGTACGGCAACGGCTGGCGTCAGGTGAAGCTGTACTTCATGTGCGGTCTGCCGACGGAGACCGACGAGGACGTGCTCCAGATCGGTGACATGGCGGTCAAGGTCATCGCCGAGGGCCGCAAGGTCTCCGGGCAGAACGACATCCGCTGCACGGTGTCCATCGGCGGATTCGTGCCCAAGCCGCACACGCCGTTCCAGTGGGCGCCGCAGCTGAGCGCGGAGGAGACCGACGCGCGTCTGGAGAAGCTTCGCGACAAGATCCGCGGCGACAAGAAGTACGGCCGCTCGATCGGCTTCCGTTACCACGACGGCAAGCCCGGCATCGTCGAGGGCCTGCTGTCGCGCGGTGACCGCCGTGTCGGCGCGGTCATCCGCGCCGTGTACGAGGACGGCGGCCGCTTCGACGGCTGGCGCGAGCACTTCTCGTACGACCGCTGGATGGCGTGCGCCGAGAAGACGCTGCCCGACTTCGGTGTCGACGTCGACTGGTACACCACCCGTGAGCGCACCTACGAGGAGGTCCTGCCCTGGGACCACCTCGACTCCGGTCTCGACAAGGACTGGCTCTGGGAGGACTGGCAGGACGCCCTCGACGAGACCGAGGTGGAGGACTGCCGCTGGACGCCGTGCTTCGACTGCGGCGTGTGCCCGCAGATGGACACGCACATCCAGATCGGTCCGACGGGCAAGAAGCTGCTCCCGCTGACCGTCGTCAAGTAACACGGCTCGGGGGACGGCCCGGCCGCGGGGAAACCCGTGGCCGGGCCTTCTTCCTTTCGCGACAGTGGGGCGGTGCCACGGCTCATCGCCCCGCACGTCACGCCACCGCGATGCCGGGCGGGTCCATGGCCCCGGCACGGCGGCTCATACTCGATTCCGTGCTGCTCACCTGCGAACACGACAACGTCGGTTTCGCGCAAGGCCATCGAGGCGAACGGCGGCCTGTTCGAGGACCGGCGGGGGGAAAAGCGCAGGTACTGGATCCGAACGGGCCCATGATGCGTCATCTCTGACATGGACTTGGAAAAGCCGCCGCACACCGCCGCGCCGCCGCGCCACGGCGCCCACCAGGCGCCGAAGGACTACGAGCCGGGCGACGGCTGCCTCGCCCAGGTCGTGCGGATCCCGGTGCGTGTCGTCGTGGTGCTCGTCGTCGTCCCGGTGCGCATGGTGTGGGACGTCCTCGTCCTCTGCGGCCGGGCCGTCGAGCGGGTGCTGCTGAAGCCGCTCGGGCGGGCGCTGACCTGGATCTTCGAGAAGGTGCTCACCCCCGTGGCGCGCGCCGTGGGGTGGGTGGCCACCGTCATCCTCAAGGCGTTGTTCTACTGGCCGTGGGTGGCGCTGTGGCGGTACGTGGTCGTGCCGGTGGTGACGTACGGGCTGGTGGTGCCCGTGGTGTGGGTGTACCGGCAGCTGCTGACCCCGCTCGGCCACGGCATCGCCTGGCTCGTGGAGCACCTGCTCCTCGCCCCGGCGCGGTGGATGAACCGCACGCTTCTCACCCCGCTCGGGCACGGGATCGCTGCCGTGCTGACCTTGCTCGGCAAGGCGTTGTTCTACTGGCCGTGGGTGGCGCTGTGGCGGTACGTGGTCGTGCCGGTGGTGACGTACGGGCTGGTGGTGCCCGTGGTGTGGGTGTACCGGCAGCTCCTGACCCCGCTCGGCCACGCCATCGCCCGGCTCCTGCGCGCCCTCGGCTTGGGCTTGGCATGGCTGGTGCGGACGCTGCTCGTCGTCCCCGTCGTGTGGCTGTACCGGTACGTCCTCGCCCCTGTGGGCCGTGAGATCGCGGCGGCGGTCGCCGTGGGCTGGCGGATCGCCGGCTACGTCTCGCGTGCGGTCGGCCGCGCACTGAAGTGGCTCGCGTGGAACCTCGTCGGCCGCCCCGCGAGCTGGTTCTACCGCGGCGTGTGCACGCCCGTCGGGCACTTCGTGCGCGACGCCGTGTGGCGCCCGGCCGCCAAGGCCGCCGTGCAGGCGGGCCGCGCGACCAGGGCGGCGCTGGCGTCGGCGCGAGAAACCGTACGTCAGGCACGGCGCGACGCCTGGCGTGCGCTGATCGGCACGCCCCGCGAGCCGCGGCCCGTGGTGGGTACGGCGGGTCAGGCGCGTAACCTGGGTGGCAGACAACAAACACAGACCGTTCCCGGCGTGGCGGCCGAACCCGAGATCTCCCTGCACAAGCAGGGGTGAACCGGTCGGCCCCCGGGGAGCACCCCGCACCTTGAGGGCGGCGCGCCACCCGCGCCCGCTCCACACCGAGGAGAAGAACCACTGGGCAAGCGACAGCCCGAAGGCCCGCCGCCCGCACCTGCGGTGCAGCGCATCCGACTGCGCTACACCAAGCGCGGCCGCCTCCGGTTCACCAGCCACCGTGACTTCCAGCGTGCGTTCGAGCGGGCACTGCGGCGCGCCGAGGTGCCCATGGCGTACTCGGCCGGCTTCACCCCGCACCCGAAGGTGTCGTACGCCAATGCCGCACCCACCGGCACGGGCAGCGAGGCCGAGTTCCTGGAGATCGCCCTCACCGACCACCGCGACCCGGAAAAGCTTCGCGAGTTGCTGGACGAGTCGCTGCCGGACGGGCTGGACATCATCGACGCCGTCGAGGCCCGTACCTCGGGCCTCGCGGACCGGCTCACCGCCTCCGTGTGGGAGCTGCGCCTGGACGGAGTCGAGCCCCGGGACGCGGAAAGTGCCGTGGCCGCCTTCCTCGCCGCAGAGACCGTCGAGGTCCGGCGGAAGACGAAGAGCGGCATGCGCACCTTCGACGCCCGAGGCGCAGTCGCGGCACTCGAGGCGTCCGATAGGACCGGGGACACGCCCTGTGCGATACTGCGCCTGGTTGTTCGGCACGTGACACCTGCCGTGCGACCCGACGACGTCCTGTCCGGTCTCCGAGCTGTGGCCGACCTGGCGCCGCCGGTCCCCGCAGCGGTGACCAGGCTGGCGCAGGGGCTCTTCGACGAGGAGTCCGGCACGGTGACCGACCCGCTCGCGCCCGACCGCGAGGCAGCTCCGGCCGCTCCACCCACGGCCGCCGGGACCGCCTCTGCGACGGCGCCGGAAGGTCCCGCCGCGTAAGGACGGTCGTCGTAGCGCGGCTCTTGCACTCGGGAGCCACCTGGGTCGGGCCGCGTGCTGACACACAAGACTTTCGCCAGGCCGTACGTACATCGCGTACGGAACCGGCGAGCCAGACATCAGCTCCCGTGCGGCGCCCGCGCCCCGGACGGCGGCACCGCGCACATCACGCGGGCCGCGGCCGGACCGGATACAGGCGCGGCGCCCGGGAGCGTGACGGGAGAACCGCCCGCATGCTCGAGTCGAACGAAACCGGCACCGCCGGAAACAACGAGAACGAAGACAACAACAGCCCCAGCGACACGCTGCCGCCGCGCCGCAGGCGCCGCGCCGCGTCGCGGCCCGCGGGAGCCCCGAAGACGGGGGAGTCCGCCGCCGCGCAGGCGCAGGCCGCCGAGGCGGTCGTTCCTGCAGTGGCCGCAGTGGGCGCCGTGGTGGAGGCATCCGGTGACGCTCGCGAAGAGACGCCCGCCGACGCCGGTGCCGCGGAGGCCGCACAGGTCGCCAAGGCCGTGACCGACGAACCGCGGGCGCGCCGCCGTGCCACCCGCAAGGCGACGGCCCCGGCCGGTCCGCCGCAGACCGCGGAGCCCGTCAAGGCCGATGCCGCCGCCGGTGGCGAGGCCGAGGAAGCCGCGCCGCGCACCCGCCGCCGTGCCACCCGTAAGGCCACCGCGCCCGCCGGCGCCCCGCAGACCGCAGAGGTCACCGAGCCGGAGACGGCCGTCGCCGGCGGGTCCGCCGAGGACGCCGCCGCCACGCGGCCCGCGCGCCGCCGTGCCACGCGTAAGGCGACCGCACCCGCGGGCTCGCCGCAGGCGGTCGGGGCCGTGGAGTCCGAGGTCACCGTGGAAGCCGCGGAGCCGGTCGCCGAAGAGGCCCCCGCGCCGCGCCGCACCCGCCGCCGCGCCTCCGCTCCGGCCGGTGCGCCGGCCGCCGTCGAAGCGGCGCCGACCGCCGAGGCCGGCAGCGCCGCGCAGGCGGCTCCGGCGGAGGTGGCCGAGCAGGCCGCGCAGGAGACCACGGAGCCCGCGCCGCGAGCACGCCGC
This sequence comes from Streptomyces sp. WAC00040, assembly GCF_056835925.1. NCBI lineage: Bacteria > Bacillati > Actinomycetota > Actinomycetes > Kitasatosporales > Streptomycetaceae > Streptomyces > Streptomyces sp. WAC00040. The sequence goes on along the minus strand of NZ_JAKQZE010000001.1, from coordinate 425,394 downwards.
CGTGCCACCCGTAAGGCCACCGCGCCCGCCGGCGCCCCACAGTCCGCCGAGCCGCTGACCGTCGAGACCGCGCAGCCGGAGCCCGTCGCAGAGGAGGCGCCGGCCGCCGAGGCGGAGTCCGTCGCTCCCCGGCGTACCCGCCGCCGTGCCTCCGCGCCCGCCGGCGCGCCGAAGGCCGTCGAGGCGCCGGCCGAGTCCGCCGTCCCGGTCACCGAGGCCGACGAGGAGGAGACCACCGTGGCCGAGGAGCAGGAGGCCGCGGCGGTCGAGGCCGCCGAGGAAGCACCCGCCCCCCGGCGTACCCGCCGCCGCGCGTCCGCGCCCGCCGGAGCGCCGAGGACCGGGACCGTGCAAGAGGGCGAGCCGGCCGAGGAAGAGGCGGCCGCGCCGCGCGGCCGTCGCCGTGCCACCCGTAAGGCGACCGCCCCCGCGGGCGCACCGCAGGCCGCCGGCGAGGAGATCACCGAGGCCGGCGAGAGCTTGCCCGAGAGCGCCGTCTCCCAGATCACCGCCGGTGAGGCGGAGGTCGCCGCAGCCGAGAAGGCCGCCACCCGTGGCCGCTCGCGCCGTCGCGCGGTGTCGCCGCAGTTCACCTCGCAGCCTGCCGCCACGGCGGAGCAGGCCGCCGAGGAAGAGCCCGCCCGGGGTCGCCGTGCCCAGCGACCGGCCGTACCGACCTTCCGGGCCCCGGTCTTCACCGAGCCGATGTTCCAGACCCCGGAGACCGCCGCGGCCGCGGCCGCCGCCGCGGCGACCGGCCCCGAGCCGGAAGAGGAAGAGGAGACCGCGGTGACGCCCGCGGCGGAGACGGCGGCAGCCGAGCCGGCCGGCCGCCGCCGTCGCCGCCGTCGTGGGGAGCCCGCGGAGCCCGTGGAGGCGCCCGTCGCCGAGCCCGTCGTCGCCGAGCCCGTCGTCGCCGAGGCCGTATCGGCCGAGGACGAGGCGGAGCCCGAGGAGGCGGAAGCGGCCGAGGCCGAGGAGCAGGACGAGTACGAGGACCGCCCGTCGCGCCGCCGCCGTCGTGGTGGCCGCCGCCGTCGCCGTGGCGAGGCCCCCGATGCGGACGAGTCCGCGGAGGAGCGGGCCGAGGACGCGGACGCCGAGGCGGAGGAAGCGCAGGAAGAGGGCGAAGAGGAGGACGAGACCGAGACGGAGACTCCTTCCGCCGCCGGCACGAGCAGCAGTCGTCGTCGCCGCCGTCGTCGCCGTCGCAGCGGTGACGGTGCCGCGGAGGCCGAAGCGGTCACCGACGACCCGGAGCGCACGGTCGTCAAGGTCCGCGAGCCCCGCAAGAAGGAGGAGCCGAGCGACGAGGTCCAGTCCATCAAGGGCTCGACGCGTCTCGAGGCCAAGAAGCAGCGCCGCCGTGAGGGCCGTGAGCAGGGCCGCCGCCGGGTGCCGATCATCACCGAGGCGGAGTTCCTGGCCCGCCGCGAGGCCGTCGAGCGTGTGATGGTCGTCCGCCAGAGCGGCGAGCGCACCCAGATCGGCGTCCTCGAGGACAACGTGCTCGTCGAGCACTACGTCAACAAGGAGCAGGCCACCAGCTACGTCGGCAACGTCTACCTGGGCAAGGTCCAGAACGTCCTGCCGTCCATGGAGGCCGCCTTCGTCGACATCGGCAAGGGCCGCAACGCGGTGCTGTACGCCGGCGAGGTGAACTTCGAGTCCCTCGGCATGTCGGGCGGCCCCCGCCGTATCGAAGCCGCCCTCAAGTCCGGCCAGTCGGTCCTGGTCCAGGTGACCAAGGACCCGATCGGCCACAAGGGCGCCCGGCTCACCAGCCAGGTGTCCCTGCCTGGCCGTTACCTGGTCTACGTGCCCGAGGGCTCGATGACCGGCATCAGCCGCAAGCTGCCCGACACCGAGCGCGCGCGTCTGAAGACGATCCTCAAGAAGATCGTCCCCGAGGACGCGGGCGTGATCGTGCGCACCGCCGCCGAGGGCGCCAGCGAGGACGAGCTGCGCCGTGACGTCGAGCGTCTCCAGGCGCAGTGGGAGGACATCCAGAAGAAGGCGAAGAGCGGCAACGCGCCGACGCTGCTCTACGGCGAGCCGGACATGACCGTCCGGGTCGTCCGCGACATCTTCAACGAGGACTTCTCCAAGGTCGTCGTCAGCGGCGACGAGGCATGGGACACCATCCACGGCTACGTCTCGCACGTGGCGCCCGACCTGGTCGACCGGCTGCAGCGCTGGACCAGCGAGACCGACGTCTTCGCCGTCCACCGGATCGACGAGCAGCTCATGAAGGCACTGGACCGCAAGGTCTGGCTGCCGAGCGGCGGCTCGCTGGTGATCGACAAGACCGAGGCCATGATCGTGGTCGACGTCAACACCGGGAAGTTCACCGGGCAGGGCGGCAACCTCGAGGAGACCGTCACCAGGAACAACCTGGAGGCGGCCGAGGAGATCGTGCGCCAGCTGCGCCTGCGCGACCTGGGCGGCATCGTCGTCGTCGACTTCATCGACATGGTGCTCGAGTCCAACCGCGACCTGGTCATGCGGCGGCTCCTGGAGTGCCTGGGCCGTGACAGGACCAAGCACCAGGTGGCCGAGGTGACGTCGCTGGGCCTGGTCCAGATGACGCGTAAGCGGGTCGGCCAGGGCCTGCTGGAGTCGTTCTCCGAGACCTGTGTCCACTGCAACGGCCGCGGCGTGATCGTGCACATGGAGCAGCCGACGTCCGTGGGCGGCGGCGGTGGCGGAAAGCGCTCGAAGAAGCGCGGCCGTGGTGCCGGTCAGGAGATCGAGGGCCGTCCGGAAGCGGTCGAGACCGAGGCCGAGCTCGAGACGGAGGCGGAGGTCGCCGCCGAGACCGCGGCACCCGTGGCGCTCGCGGAGCCCGAGTTCGTACCGGACGAGGAGCTGTACAGCAGCGCGGCGGAGGCAGAAGCGGCGGCGACGCGCGGCCGTGGCCGTCGTCGTGCGACCCGCAAGGTGTCGGCCCCGGCCGGCGCACCGAGGGCGGCTGAGCCTGTGGCGGAGCCCGTTTCCGAGCCGGAGGCCCCGGCGGCGGAGCCCGCCGCCGCGGAGCCCGCGCCGGTCGTGGCGCCGGTGGTAGAGGCGGCCCCCGCGGGCCGTACCCGGCGCCGTGCCACGCGGAAGGCGTCCGCTCCGGCGGGCCCGCCCGTGACGTCGGAGCCGACCGTGGTGGAGACGACCGTTCCGGTCGCGCCTGCCCCGGCCGAGCCGGAGGCGGTCCAGGCCGCTCCCGCCCCGGTCGTGGAGGAGGCGCCGTCCGCGGCTCCGCCGCGTGCCCGCCGCCGGGTGACCCGCAAGGTCACGGCTCCCGCCGGTTCGCCGTCGGGCGCCGAGGAGGCCGCGGTCGTCGTGGTCGCCGCGGAGCCCAAGGCAGCCGAGCCGGAGGCGGTGGCCGAGCCCGAGCCGGCTCAGCCGGACGAGGCCGGAGCCGAGGCGCCGGCGGCCAAGAAGGCGGCCCGCAAGACCGCCAAGAAGGCCACGGCGAAGAAGGCGGCGGCCAAGAAGACCACCACCGCCAAGAAGACGGCTGCGAAGAAGACGACGGCGAAGAAGGCCTCCAAGAAGACCGTCGCCGCCGAGCAGACGCCGGCTCCTGGCGTCTCGTCGGACACGACGGAGGCGTAGCCGGGTCACGGCACCCGCGGTAACGGCGGTGGGCCCCTCTCCCGCGCGGAGGGGGGCCCACCGCCGTCCGTGCGGCGTACGGACGCGACGTACCGCGCAGGGGCCGGGAAACGCCCCGCGGCACGCGGCACGGCCCAGCCGGTGCGTCGTTCGCACGGGTTGCGCGCGCCACGCCGGACGACGGGGCCGCATGGACCGCGGTACCCGGGCGGGTAGCGGCCGGTGGGCCTGGAAGTCGGAGGCGCGGGGCCGGTTTGACCCTCCGAGCGGCGGCCCGTAACCTTGACCCTCGGCGTGTTTCCTTACACGTCCACTCCTGAGCACCTCCCTCCCGGCCCGCCGGGAGAGGCCGCTCGTCCATTCCGGACCGTCATGGGCCCCAGGCCCGTGCGAGCGGCTGGCATCAGGAGTTTCGTTCGAGCGAGAGAGAGATCCGCGTGTACGCCATCGTGCGCAGCGGTGGTCGCCAGCACAAGGTTGCTGTCGGCGACATCGTTGAGGTTGACAAGATTTCCACTGCCAATGTTGGCGACACGGTCGAGCTCTCGACCCTGCTCGTTGTCGACGGCGACGCCGTGACCAGCGACCCGTGGGTGCTGGCCGGTATCAAGGTCACGGCCGAGGTCGTGGACCACCACAAGGGCGCGAAGATCGACATCCTTCGCTACAAGAACAAGACCGGCTACCGCCGCCGCCAGGGTCACCGTCAGCAGTACACGGCGATCAAGGTCACCGGCATCCCCACGGCTGCGAAGTAAGGGACTGAGGAGAGATGGCACACAAGAAGGGCGCATCGTCCACCCGGAACGGTCGCGACTCCAATGCCCAGCGGCTCGGCGTGAAGCGCTTCGGCGGTCAGGTCGTGCTCGCCGGTGAGATCCTGGTCCGCCAGCGCGGCACCCACTTCCACCCCGGCGCCGGCGTCGGCCGCGGCGGCGACGACACGCTGTTCGCGCTGCAGCCGGGCGCGGTGGAGTTCGGTACCCACCGTGGCCGCAAGGTCGTGAACATCGTTCCGGTCGCCTGACCGGAATCCTTCGCGAGGGGCGGACCTCACTTCCCGTACGGGAAGCGGGTCCGCCTTTCGTGTGTTGAGAGACAGACATTTACGTACGTACGTCACACGTCATTACTGGAGGCACATCCATGACCACCTTCGTGGACCGCGTCGAGCTGCACGTCGCCGCGGGTAACGGAGGCCACGGCTGCGCCTCCGTACACCGGGAGAAGTTCAAGCCCCTCGGCGGACCGGACGGCGGCAACGGCGGCCGTGGCGGGGACGTGATCCTGGTCGTCGACCAGTCCGTCACCACGCTGCTCGACTACCACCACAGCCCGCACCGCAAGGCCACCAACGGCAAGCCCGGTGAGGGCGGCAACCGCTCCGGCAAGGACGGCCAGGACCTGGTCCTGCCGGTCCCGGACGGCACCGTCGTCCTCGACAAGGAAGGCAATGTCCTCGCCGACCTGGTGGGCCAGGGCACGACCTTCGTGGCCGCCGAGGGCGGCCGGGGCGGCCTCGGCAACGCTGCTCTCGCGTCCGCGCGCCGCAAGGCGCCCGGCTTCGCGCTGCTGGGTGTGCCCGGTCGGACCGGGGACATCGTCCTGGAGCTCAAGACGGTCGCCGACGTCGCGCTCGTGGGATACCCGAGCGCCGGAAAGTCGTCGCTGATCTCCGTGCTCAGCGCCGCCAAGCCGAAGATCGCGGACTACCCCTTCACCACCCTCGTGCCGAACCTGGGCGTCGTGACCGCGGGTTCGACCGTGTACACCGTCGCGGACGTCCCCGGACTGATCCCCGGCGCCAGCCAGGGCCGTGGCCTGGGCCTGGAGTTCCTGCGCCACGTCGAGCGCTGCTCGGTGCTCGTGCACGTCCTGGACACGGCGACGCTGGAGTCCGACCGTGACCCGGTCTCCGACCTCGACGTCATCGAGGAGGAGCTGCGGCAGTACGGCGGCCTCGACGACCGGCCGCGGATCGTCGTCCTCAACAAGGTCGACATCCCGGACGGCCAGGACCTCGCCGACATGATCCGCCCCGACCTCGAGGGGCGCGGCTACCGCGTGTTCGAGGTGTCGGCGGTGGCGCACAAGGGCCTCAAGGAGCTGTCCTTCGCGCTGGCCGAGATCATCGCGGAGGCGCGGGCCGCCAGGCCCGTGGAGGAGGCGACCCGGATCGTGATCCGCCCGAAGGCGGTCGACGACGCGGGCTTCACCGTCCGGCAGGAGGAGGACGGTCTCTTCCGGGTCCGCGGCGAGAAGCCGGAACGCTGGGTGCGCCAGACCGACTTCAACAACGACGAGGCCGTCGGCTACCTGGCCGACCGCCTCAACCGCCTCGGTGTCGAGGACCAGTTGATGAAGGCGGGTGCCCGCGCCGGTGACGGCGTGGCCATCGGGCCCGAGGACAACGCGGTCGTCTTCGACTGGGAGCCGACGATGATGGCGGGCGCGGAGATGCTCGGCCGTCGCGGCGAGGACCACCGCCTCGAGGCGCCCCGTCCGGCCGCGCAGCGGCGGCGGGACCGCGAGGCCGAGCGGGACGAGGCGCAGAAGGAGTTCGAGGGCTTCGACCCCTTCTAGGACGTGCCCTGCGTGTCGCCCTGACCGGCGACCAGCTTGCGGCCGGGCCGTGGGCCGAGCAACTTCGGAGTGGTCACGCACGAGTGACCACGCACGATCCGGGCGAGTTGACGGTACGGCTCTGGTTCCCGGTAGCCGGCGGGAACCAGAGCCGGAGCTCGCCGGAAGCGGCCGCACGCGGTGGCGTTCACCGGCGCCTGACGAGCGTGACCAGGCCCGCGGTGAGAGCGAGCGCCGTGGCGGCTGCGACTCCGAGGAGCACGAGGCGGCCCGTGTCCTGCTGATACCACTCGGCTACGAGCACCTTGCCGTCGGAGCCGATGACCTCCAGCCGGACCGGCCGCGAGTTGTTCTCGGGCAACCTCTTTGCCGGGTGCGGTTGCTGAAGGTGGGACGTGCGGGAACGCCCGACGGTTGTACCTATGGGCCAGCACATCCCTCCGGTGCTTCGACGCGGCGGCGCCGCGTCCCCGTGCGGCGAATTCCAGGGGCGGGGGCTTCGCAGGATCCGGGTGATGGCCGGCAGATTGTCCGGAAGCCGTTGCCACACAGGTGTCCGGGCGGTAAAGGGCCTCGGTCCGTTCCCGTAAAATCGTCGCGTGACCACTGGACACGGCGATCCCGACCGCATTGATCCCCCCTCCGCCGCGGAGGGGGTCTGTGTTGTGGTCATCGCGTACAACGACGCGGACCTTGTCGGCGAGGCGATCGGCTCGGCGCTCGGTCAGGGCCCCGAGGTCAGCGAAGTCATCGCCGTCAATGACAGATCCGACGACGAGACCGCCCACGTGCTCGATGAACTCGCCCGTCGGCACCCGCGGTTGCGCGTGATCCACCGCACGGAGAACAGCGGCGGATGCGGCACCCCTCGCAACGACGGCCTGGCCGCCGCCACTGCCCCGTACGTGATGTTCCTGGACAGCGACGACGTATTGCCCGAGGGAGCTGTCGGTGCGCTGCTGGCGGCTGCCGGACGTCACCAGGCGCCGGTCGCGGTCGGCAACTGTGTCAGGCGTGAGCTGCCCCTGGGGCTGGACGTGACCTGGCAGCCGGGGCTGTACGAGGAGGCCGGTCCGGTCGAGTCCCCGGAGGACCGCCCGGAACTGCTCCACGACACCCTGTGCGTCAACAAGCTGTACTCCCGCGCCTTCCTCCAGGAGCACGGGATCCGCTTTCCTGACGGCCGCTTCGTCTACGAGGACTTCGTCTTCACCGCGCGTGTGATGGCCGCCAGGCCCCGAATCGCCGTGATATCCGACACGGTCTACGTCTGGCACGTACGCCGCAACGCCGCCCAGGTGTCGATTTCCCTCGACCGCGACGCGGTGAGCAACTGGCAGGCGCGGATCGAGGCCCACCGCACGGCCGTGGAGACGTTCCGCAAGGCCGATGCCAAGTCCCTCGCGGCCGCCTGCCGGGTGAAGTTCCTCGACTACGACCTGCGGATGTACGTACGGGAGCTGCGCCGCCGGGGCAACGAGTACCGCACCGCCTGGTGGGAAGCCACCCGCGAGTATCTGGCCGGTTTCGACGCAGGCGAGATCGCCGCCGCGCAGGCTCCGGCGCGCTGGATCGCCCGCGTGGTCCAGGCTGCCGAAGCCCCGCGTGACGTGGAGCGACTCGGACAGCTGGCCAGTGACCCGGCCCGCCTGCTGCCCCCCTACGCCGTGGCCGGTGGCGTGCCGGTGTGGGCGGAGGACCTGCCGTCGGCCGAGCTGGACGGCGTGGCGACGCTGCCTGTGGCCGAGCTGCCGGTCCTGGCGGAGGCCCGCATGGCGCGCCGTTCGACCCGCGATCTGTTGATCACGGTGCACGACATGTACGGGCGACTGGGTGCCGCCCGGCCGCACTCCGCCGAGATCGAGTTCTTCCTCCGAGGCGCCGAGCAGCCCGCGCTCACCCGCGACGCCGAGCTGCGTGAGGAGGACGGGGCCTGGTCGGTCCGCGCCGTCATAGGTCCCGATTCCCTGTCGCGCTCGGTCCGCCGGCAGGGCAGGAGAGGAATACAGAGCTGGGACATCCGGCTCCGGGTGCACTTCGCCGACGGTTCATCCCTGGTGACCTCGCTGAGGACGCTCGACCGTATGCAGCGCAGGGTGGTGCCCAGTATTCGGCACGGCGTTCTGCTCCTGCAGTCGCATGCCAATGCGAGCGGATCGCTCGCCTTCCGGATGGCGCTGGGCATGCACGGTGCCCTGGTGGTCGCCCGGGCAAGGTCGCGGGGTTAGACCCTGCTGACGAACGAGGAGGGGCCACCGGCCGTGCCGGTGGCCCCTCCCACGTCTCTGCTGCCGACCCCTACCGCTGAAGGAGGGCGAAGAGGTCTTCCCAGCGGCTCACGATCTCGGTGGTGGAGTAGCGCTGGATCTCCCGCCTGGCGCGCTCACCCATCCGGTCGCGCAGTTCCTTGTCGGTGATCAGCATGTCGAGCCTGCGGGCGAACTCGGCGGTGTTGCCGGGGGGCGCGAGGAAACCGTCCTCTCCGTCCGAGATGATCTCTCGCACGCCCGGCGCGACATCGAAGGCCACACACGGCACGGCCGTTGCCATGGCCTCCATGAGCGCGAGAGGGAAGCCCTCGCCGCGGGAGGACAGTGCGAACAGGGAGCTCTCCCGCAGGGCGCCGGGAACGTCGCTGGTGCGCCCCATCCACTCGACGGAGGTACTCAGCCCCAGCTGCGCGCTCTGCTTCTTCAGCGCTGCCTCTTCCTCGCCGGAACCGTAGATCCGCAGAGTCCAGTCCGGATGCAGCGGCGCGACCTCTGCCCAGGCGTCGAGCAGCAGGTCGACGCCCTTCTCCTCGTGCAGACGGCCGATGCTGACCACGGTCTTCGCACTGCGGTCCGAAGGGGCCTCGGGGAAGAAGGGCAGCGGATTGGGCATGGATCCGACGTTGTCGAACTGCTGGCGGATCCATAGATCGGCATCCTCACGGGTGAGCGTGAGCATCCGGTCGACGTCCTTGTACAGCCGCTTGACGCGCTGGAACCGGGACGACCTGCGGCACGTCTCGTACGACTCGTGGCTCATGCCGATCACGGTCAGACCGGCGGTGTCGGCGAGAGCGACCCACTCCATGGCCCAGACCTGCGTGACGATGACGACGGCTCCGGGCCGGGCGGCCCGGAACATCGACGTGAGCTTGGCCGCCTGGGTGCGCATAGCCGAGTCGCGCAGGTGGCGGCGTCGGCGCTCGACGAGATTCAGCCTGCCCTTGAGGCCGCGCACGGACCTGACCGTGGGCGGGTGCTCGTCGTACAGCGTCGTCGTGAGGTAAGGCAGGTCCGACCCCAGATCGGCCCGGCGACCCTCGGGCGCGGGGGTCACGCCGACGACATGCACGCTGTGGCCGCGCTCGCTGAAGAGACGGGCGATCTGGTGGGACCAGCTGGTGATGCCGCCCAGTTCGTCGACGCTGTTCGACACCAGGAAGATGTCACGCGGTTCCGTGGTGTGGTTGGTCATCAACGGCTCCAGTCGGCGAAGAACTGATCGACGATGCTCTGCGCGGCAGTACCCAGGTCGTACTCACCGAACTCCGCGACGAACCGGCGGCGAGCTTCGGCGTACTTGGGCGTCTGCTCGTCCAAGGAGCGGACGGCGTCGTGGAACTCCTCCTCGGTACGGAAGACGGGGCCCGGCGCGTGTTCGAGCAGGTCGAAGTAAGTACCTCGTCCCTCGTGCACGTAGGCGTCGTAGTCGTACGTGAAGAAGAGCATCGGCCGGTCGAGCACCGCGTAGTCGAACATCACAGAGGAGTAGTCCGTGACCAGCGCGTCGGCGAGCTCCATCAGCGGAGTCACGTCGTGGTGGGCGGACACGTCGATGACCTTGCCGCGCACCGTGGGCGGCAGCACCACATGGTTGAGGTAGTGCGCGCGCACAAGCAGTACGTAGCGGTCGCCGAACTCCTCCGCGAAACGGTCCACGTCGAACGGCAGCTCGAAACGGCTGTGCCGACCACGGCCCGTCGTGCGGAAAGTGGGCGCGTACAGCAGGACGGTCTTGTCGGCGGCAATCCCCAGCTGCTCCGCCAGCGGGCCACGCGAGCGGCTGCCGGCCGCGGCCTCGGCGTCGCGTGCCCGCACGAGGACGTCGTTACGGGGATATCCGACCCGCAGCAGCGTCTTCTCCTGAAGCCGGAACGCCTTGGCCAGAGTGCGGACGTCGTGCTCCGACCGCACAAGGAAGTGGTCGAAACGGTTGAGCGTCTGCTGCTGGGCCTCCTGCTCCCGACGCGGCAGCGCCTTCTGCGCGGGCTGGTCGAAGCCCATCTTCTTCAGCGCGGAGCCGTGCCAGGTCTGGATGTACGTCGTCTCGGGCCGCTTGGCGAGCTTGAGCGGGTAGCTCTGGTTGTCCACCCAGAACTCCGCCCGCGCCAGGGCCTTGAGGTAGGGCAGCGACCAGCGCCGCACCAGGGTGGCGTCCTTGGGGAAGTCCTTCGGGCTGCCGGAGTAGGACCAGATCGCCTCGAAGTCCAGTCCTTGCCGCACCATCTCCTCGTAGATGGCGCGCGGGCTGTCGCTGTACTGCTTGCCCAGGTGGCTCTCGAAGACGACGGTGCGCTTCTTGACCGGCAGGCGGCTGTACACCTCGTGGTAGATCCGCAGCTTGTTCTGGTCGGACGTGAGGTCCTTGTGCAGCTGCTTCGCCTTGCGGTAGCCGGCCTTCGCCAGCTTGCCCGGTTTGCCCCGCACGCCGCGGCGGATCAGTTCCTCGATCCGCTCGCTGTCGTGCCGCTCGGAGACGAGCCGGAACGCCAGGTGCCCCTTCGCCGTCGCGTGCGCCTCGATGTGGTCGGCGACCAGTCGGGTCAGGCGGGGACGGACCGGCAGTTGGCCACCGGTCAGGTCGGTGTCCCCGACGGTGAGCCGGGTGGTCGTGCGGGCCCCGTCCACGTTCAGGATCAGCCGCACGTCCCAAACCGTGTCGATGATGCCGAGCGGCCTGAGCCGGGAGCTGATGTCGGCCTCCGCCTCCCAGCCGATCGTCTCGCCCTCGTGGCGCACCGCCCGTACGGGGAAGGAGAACGACTTCAGGCTGCGGCGCCTGGCCCTGAACTCCAGCTCGCCCTTGAGCGCAGCGTCAGGCCCGATCATTCCCAGCGGATTGGTGATCCGGCCCGCCATGTTGACCGTGCCGTCGGCCTCGGAGAAGGCGGTGAGGATGTTGCGGAGGTAGAGCTGGCTGATCGACTTCTGGTGGTAGCCCAGATCCGTGACGTCCAGCACGCTGCGGGAGAACTCGTCGTCGAGGTGCTCGGCACACCAGTAGATGCGGCCGTCCAACTCCTTGAGCGGCGAGGAGACCTTGTCACGGTGGATCAGGGTGTCGACCGCCGGCAGCAGGTTCTGCCAGTCGTCCTGCTGCAGCAGGTGAGCGCATATCGCCTGGATCGGCAGGACCTTCCCGTAGGCCTCGTGGTTGAGGCTTGCGAGGTACTCCCGTGAGAGCTCGGCGAACTCCGCCCGGTACGACTCGTTGCGGAAGGGCAGATCGCGCAGGTGCAGCACGAGGTCGTGCTTCAGGAACTTGACGTCCTTGGCGAGCTTGATCTCGTCCAGCCCGTGCTGCTCCAGCAGCGCGTCGATGCGCCGGTGGACCTCCAGCCGGTGGGAGTAATTGGTCATCTCGTGGCGGCGGTTGGTCACGGACTTGACCGCGGCCTGCTCGTGGACGTGCCAGAAATAGACCTGGTTGGGGATCAGGGTGATGCGCTTCGCGGCGAGGTAGGCCTCCGCGATGAACATCAGGTCCTCGTAGAACATCCCCTTGGGGAAGCGGAGCTCGTTGTCGATGAGGAAGTCGCGGCGGTAGCACTTGTTCGTGGAAAGGGTGTCCCAGACGAACAGGTCCGGCAGCTCGGTGACCGAATTCAGCGTGCGGGTGGTCGAGTAGAGCCAGGCGTACCAGGCGTCGCGCTTCTTGTTGCGGCTGTCCTTGTGGAGACGCACGCAGAGCCCGGAGACCATGTCGGCCTGCGTCTCGTCGGCGGCCGAGACCATGTTGCGGCAGGCGTTGACCTCGAGGACGTCGTCACTGTCGAGGAACATGACGTAACGGCCACGGGCATGCCCGATACCGACATTGCGGGGTTCGCCGCCCGCGCCGCTGTTCTCGGGCAGCTGGTACGCCCGGATCCTGTCGGGGTGGGCGGCCGCCAGCTCTTGTGCGACCTCGAAGGTGCGGTCACTGCTGAAATCGTCGACGATCACGACTTCGACGCTCTGCAGGGTCTGGTCCAACACCGACCGAACGGCCGTCGGGAGACGCTCAGCGTCGTTGTAGGCGATGACGACCACGGAGACGTCAGGCACTGGCACCTCGATCCACTTGTCTTCCTTTAGGCACACCAAAGCTACCTCGTGTTCATTGCCGGTCCTGCCGTGGACCCCGGGGCCGCAGTGCTCGTCGTTCCCCGATCGTTACGCGTGGGCCGGGCACGTGAGGACTGCCCGGAGGCGCCGGTGGCGATCGCCATGACACGTGACCGGCTGGGCAAAACAACACATTGTGTCAGAGTTTTCACCGTCCGCCCGTCCGGGTTCAACCGGAACGTGGCGTGATCTGAGGCATAGCCGCCGGGCGGGCGGCGAGCCGCTTGCGAGAAAGAGGACCGGTCGACCAGGCGAAATCGCGGTGAAGGAGTCGTCATCCGGGAGGTCGGCGCCGGCGGTGCCCCCCCTGGCCTGCGGAGGCAGCTCGTGCCGTCTCCTAGACTGGCTGGATGACGTGGATGATCACAGGCGGTGCCGGCTACATCGGTTCTCACGTGGTGAAGGCCCTCACCGAGAGCGGGGAGCGTGTGGTCGTCCTCGACGACCTCAGCACGGGTGACCCGGCGAGGCTTCCGGCCGGTGTGCCGCTGGAGCGCGGTTCCGTACTGGACCGGCAGCTGGTCGACCGTCTCCTGGGGGAGCACGCGGTCGAGGGAATCGTCCACGTGGCGGCGAAGAAGCAGGTCGGGGAATCCGTCGAGCGTCCGCTCTTCTATTACCGCGAGAACGTCACGGGGCTCCAGACCCTGCTGGAGGCCGCCGCGGACGCGGGCGTCCGCCGCTTCCTCTTCTCCTCTTCCGCCGCCGTCTACGGGATGCCCGACGTCGACCTGGTGACGGAGCAGACGGAATGCGCTCCGATGAGTCCCTACGGTGAGACCAAGCTCGCCGGCGAGTGGCTGGTGCGCGGGGCGGGCCGGGCGCACGGCATGGCCACCGCCTCGCTCCGCTACTTCAACGTGGCCGGTGCCGCTTCCCCCGAGCTCGGTGACCCCGGGATCTCCAACCTCGTGCCCATGGTCTTCGAGCGACTGGACCAGGGCCGGTCGCCGCTGATCTTCGGGAACGACTACCCGACCCCGGACGGCACCTGCGTACGCGACTACATCCACGTCGAGGACATCGCCTCCGCGCATGTGGCCGCCGCACGCCGGCTGGTCGAGGACCCCTCCGCCGAACTGGTGCTGAACATCGGACGGGGCGAGGGCGTGTCCGTCGCCGACATGGTGGACCTCATCCGCGAGGTCAGCGGCCGCACGGACGCGGAGGCCGAGATCGCGGCCCGTCGTCCCGGAGACCCGGCCAGGGTGGTGGCCTCCGCCGAACTCATCCGCAAGGAGCTGGGCTGGAGCGCCCGGTACGACGTCCGGAAGATGGTCGAGTCGGCGTGGCAGGGCTGGCGTCTGCGGCACCCCGGCCAGGAGCACTGAGTCCCGGGGGACCTCACGCGTCCCGCCGAGACCTCTCGGGCCCGGGCCGACGGCCGCCTCGCGCGGCCGTCGGTCCGGGCCTCTTGCGTTCCGCGGACCGGCTGCCTGCTCGCCCGTCACCGCCCATGAGGTGACGGGTCGTCACCCGAGTGGGGGCAATTGTGGCTCGACGCCGCCATCCGGACATACCGTGGGCCGTCTCGGAGCGGGACCTGAACGGAGCGACGGTGAAGATCTCCTTCCTCATCCACACCATCTACGGCATCGGCGGGACCATCCGTACGACGCTGAACCTGGCCGAGGAGTTGGCCGGCCGGCACGAGGTCGAGATCGTTTCCGTGTTCCGGCACCGTGACCCGCCGGCGTTCCCGATCGACCCCCGGATCACCGTCGTTCCCATGGTCGACATCCGGCCGGCGAATCCCTTCAACGACCGGCGGGACCCGCTGTTCGCCGAGCCGTCCCGTGCCTTCCCTCGTTCCGAGGCCCGGTACAAGGAGTACAACCGGCTCATCGACGACCGGGTCCAGGCCCACTACGCCGCCTCCGACGCGGACGTCGTCATCGGCACCCGCCCCGGGCTGGTGGCCTATGTCGCCCAGTTCGCGCCCGCCTCCGCGGTCCGTATCGGCCAGGAGCACATGACGCACAATCACCACAAGGCCGCGCTCCGCGAGGAGATGTACGAGCATCTCGACGCGATCGACGCCTTCGTGACCGTCTCCGAGGGAGACGCTAAGGCGTGGCGCGACAAGATGCCGCTGCGCAGCACCCGGGTGCTGTCCATCCCGAACAGCGTTCCCGAGCCCTCCGTCCGCCCCTCCGACGGCACGGGCCGGACGGTCGTGGCGGCCGGCCGGCTGGGGGCGGAGAAGCAGTTCGACGTACTGATCGACGCGTTCGCCCAGGTCGCCGCCGTACGGCCCGGCTGGACACTGCGCATCTACGGGTCCGGCGACCAGCGGGACGCGCTCCTGGCGAGGATCCACAAGCTCGGCCTCTACAACGAGGTCCATCTGATGGGCCCCTGCTCGCCGATCGAGTCGGAGTGGGTCAAGGGGGCCGTCGCCGCTTCCGCGTCCCGGCACGAGTCGTTCGGCATGACCCTGGTGGAGGCGATGCGCTGCGGTGTGCCGGTGGTGAGCGCCGACTGTGACTACGGTCCGCGCGAGATCATCGAGGACGGTGTCGACGGGCTGCTCGTCCCGGTCGGCGACGCCGGTGCCATGGCCCGGGCGCTGCTGCGGCTCGTCGACGACGAGGATCTGCGCCGCGGCATGGCCGCCGCCGCGGTGCGCAATGCGCGCCGCTTCGACCCCGGGGCGGTCGCCGAGCGGTACGAGACCCTGTTCGAGGAGCTCGCCGCCGAGGTGGCGCAGCGCGCCCGTGTCCCCGCCACCGCGCCGCTCGCCGACTGCACCGTCGCCCCGGACGGTTCGCTTCAGGTGCGTCCGGTGGCGCCCCTGCCGGTGGGCGGCGACAGCGGCGCCCGGCTGGTGTGCGTGCGTACAGGGTCGCGTGCCCAGGTGCGGACCTTCGACCTGGACGAGGAGGGGTCGGTGACGGTCCCGGCCGACGAGGTCTTCCCGGAGGGGGTGTGGGACGTCTTCCTCGAGCCGGCGGCCGGCCCGGGGCAGCGGCTGGCGGCCCGCGTCGTCGACCAGCGCGGCGCCCTCAACGCGGCCGAGCGCGTGACGCCCGGCGACGGGGTGCGTCATCTCCTTCCGTATGCGGACACGGCCAAGGGCGGCGTACTCGCGCTGAGGGCCTGGCACCGGCCGGTCCACGCAGAGGCGGGGGACGTCCGTATCGACGGTGCCCGGGTGACCATCGAGGGCAGCATGCTCGGCACCGCCGCTGTCTCCCGTGCGCCCGTGCTCGTACTGCGCCGCCGGGGAGGAGGGGCGGAAGAGATCCATTTCCGCGGCAAAAAGGTCGGCAAGGACGGATTTCGGTTCCGTTTTTCCTCATCCGTACCGGCTGCCTCACAGGTCACCGGAAATGATGTGTGGGACTTTTTCATTCGCTGTGACCCGGCTGTGAATCCGGTCAGGATCGGCAGGCTGCTCGATGATCTGGTGATGAAGCAGCGGGTTTTCGTATACCCGGACACGGTGTTGGGGAAGCGCAGGCAGACGGGCCTGCCGCGGGCGGTGGCACGACGTGTGCTGGGACGGCAACGAAAGAAGATCCGCGTGCACGTCTATTACACGCTGTCGAACGACCTTGCGCTCAATGTGGCGGATATGTAAGTCCCGCTTCTCCCGCTCTGTGATACTTCACTCCATCCGAACGTGTGGCGTCAGTCACCTGGTCGGGAGGCACCGTTCGGTGTCGCATGCCCGCAACGCCAAGGTGAACAGCAGGTTTATTCGAATGTGTGCAAGGTGTCAGCCGTCTTGCGGGACGGTGAGTACGAATGTCAGCATCGGCCTTGTCCCCCGCCCCCGCAAGATTGGTCCCCTTGTCCGTGCACCACATGGCCAGATCCCGAACCACAGCTGTCCTGCTCGCCGGGGGTACCGGTCAGCGGGTGGGGCTCGCGATTCCCAAGCAGCTGGTGAAGATCGCGGGTAAGGCGGTCATAGAACACACGCTGGCGATTTTCGAACAGGCCGACTCCGTCGATGACGTCGTCGTGATGATGGCGCCCGGTTATGTCGCGGAAGTGGAGAAGATCGTCGCGAAGGCAGGGCTGACCAAGGTCACCAAGGTCCTCGAGGGCGGCGCGACCCGCAGCGAGACCACCGAGCGTGCCATCGCCGCCCTCGGCGAGGACCTCGCGGAGGGCGAGGACCTCAACGTCCTCTTCCACGACGCGGTCCGCCCGCTGCTCTCCGAGCGGGTCATCAAGGACTGTGTCGACGCGCTGGACCGCTACCAGGCCGTCGACGTGGCGATCCCCTCCGCGGACACGATCATCGTGACCCGGACGCACGGCGAGGACGGCGAGTTCATCACCGACGTCCCGGACCGCTCCCGGCTGCGCCGCGGGCAGACCCCGCAGGCGTTCAAACTGTCGACGATCCGCAAGGCGTACGAGATCGCGGCCGGTGACCCCAACTTCCAGGCGACGGACGACTGCACGGTCGTGCTGAGATATCTGCCGGACGTGCCCATCTACGTCGTCGCGGGCGACGAGTACAACATGAAGGTCACTCAGCCGGTCGACGTGTTCATCGCGGACAAGCTCTTCCAGCTCGCCTCCACCGCCCTCCCCGCTCCCGCCGACGAACGGGCCTACCGCGAGCAGCTCACCGGCAGGACGGTCGTCGTCTTCGGCGGCTCGTACGGCATCGGCGCCGACATCGCCTCGCTCGCCGAGTCCTACGGCGCCAAGGTGTACGCGCTGGGCCGCTCCACCACCGGCACGCACGTCGAGAACCCCGAACACGTCGACGACGCCCTCTCCAAGGCGTACGCCGAGAGCGGCCGCGTCGACTACGTGATCAACACCGCGGGCGTGCTGCGCATCGGCAAGCTGGCGGAGACGGACAACGCGGCCATCCAGGAAGCGCTGAACGTGAACTACCTGGCGCCGGTCCACATCGCCCGCGCCTCGCACAAATATCTCGCGGAGACGCGGGGCCAGTTGCTGCTCTACACCTCCAGCAGCTACACCCGCGGCCGTGCCGAGTACAGCCTGTACTCGTCCACCAAGGCCGCCATGGTGAACCTCACCCAGGCCCTGTCGGACGAGTGGGCCGGCGACGGTATCCGGGTGAACTGCGTGAACCCCGAGCGCACCGCGACCCCGATGCGCACCAAGGCGTTCGGCGTCGAGCCTGCCGGTTCGCTGCTGTCGTCGGAGGCCGTCGCCCGTACCTCGCTCGACGTGCTGCTGTCCGAGATGACCGGACACGTCATCGACGTGCGCCAGCAGGACCCGACCCGTGGCGCCTCCGAGGCGACCGGGTTCGAGCAGGCCCTGGCGTCCGTCCTGGACCGCCATGAGGACGAGGAACACAGCTGATTGCTCATGCGCCGGGGCCTCTGCGGTCGCCGCAGGGGCCCTAGTCTGTTGAGCGGGGCTCATCGTCCTTCGCAGAAGACCGTCGGCACCACCTTGGAGCAGGTTTTTCCGTGATTACCAAAGCCATTCGCATGGCACGCGTGGGCAGCGGATCGGAGCTGGCAGCCGCGCTCCTGCTGATGCTGGGATTCCCCTGCGTCATGCTCGCGGCGATAATCCCCAGCATCTGGTTCTTCGCAGCGGCCGTCGCCGTGACGTACGTGGCGGACCAGTTCCTGCACCAGCGGTCGAGCTATCTGATCAACCGGCTCGCCAAGGTCCGGGCCGGTCTGTCGATCCGGTTCCTGGTGCGCCAACTGCTCCTCGTGCTGCTGCTGGCCCGGATGGGGTTCGCGGAGCAGCCCGTCTTCTACGTGACGGTCGCCTGCCTTCTCGGTTTCTACGGTCTCCAGGCGCCGCACGGCGCGATGGTCACGCTGATCCGGCTGCGCCGCAAACTGCCCGTGGTCACGCGCAACGTCGATCTCAGCCGGGTGCGCATCCCCGACGCGCCGCCGCGCCCGCTGCTGGACCGCTCGGCGGAGAAGATGCTGCACCTCGACATCTTCTCGTTCATCGGTGTGCTGCTCGCCGTCGCGACCGACCGCACCGTCTTCGCGTACGCCGGACTCGGGCTCACGCTCCTGCTCGCGGTCGTGTACCTGGCGCTGCTCGTCCCGCACCTGCGGCCGGGCCGCCTCGTGGCGCCGCCGGACAAGGTACTGGCCGGCGTGGACGCCTGGCTGCGCGACTACAAGCCGACGGTGATGCTCTATTTCTCCGGCTCCAGGGAGTCGGCGTACCAGGTCAACATGTGGCTCGACACGATGGCCAAGATCGACGGCCGGCCCCTGATCGTCCTGCGTGAGCGCAACATCGTGCCGCAGCTCGGGGCCACGTCCGTCCCGGTGATCTGCGTGCCCGGCGGGGTGCACCTGATGAACCTCGACCTGTCGACGGTCCGCGTCGCGCTGTACGCCGCCAACGTCGGCAAGAACATCCACATGCTGCGCGTCCCGACCATGAAGCACGTCTTCATCGGCCACGGCGACAGCGACAAGCTCGCCAGCGTCAACCCGTACAGCAAGGTCTACGACGAGGTGTGGACCGCCGGCCGGGCCGGCCGCGACCGGTACGCCCTCGCCGACGTCGGTGTTCGGAGCGAGGACATCGTCGAGGTGGGCCGCCCCCAGCTCGCCCCCATCCGGGCATGGACGGGCGGACCTCAGAAGCCGATCCCGACGGTTCTGTACGCCCCCACCTGGGAAGGCTGGGACGACAACCCCGGCAACACCTCCCTGTTGCTGGCCGGAGAGAACATCGTGGAGCGGCTGCTGAACGCGGAGCAGCCGATCCGGCTCATCTACAAGCCGCATCCGTTCACCGGCACCCGCAGCGCGGCGGCCAAGGCCGTCGACGCGCGGATCAGGGCGCTGGTCGAGGCCGCGGCCGCAGCCCGGGCGATCGACCCGCGGTGGACGACGGAGGCGGCGGCGGACGCCGAGGACCAGGCCGCCGCGCGCGTCGAGCTTGAACGCATCGAAGCACGTCTCGCGGAACTGTCGGGCGTCTCCAAGGCCGGCGGGGACGAGGCGGAGGAGGCTCGCGACTCGGTGGCCGACCCGGCGCGCGAGGCGGAGATCATGAAGCTCAAGGACGAGTGGAACGCCGCGTACTGGCGGTCCTTCGGCTGGTGGGAGCACCGCGTCATCGCCGGTCCCGAGCCGCGCCTGTACGACTGCTTCAACGAGTCGGACTGCATGGTCTCCGACATTTCCAGCGTGGTCTCCGACTACATCGCGAGCGGCAAGCCGTACGCGGTCACCGACTCGGCGGGCCTGGGAGAGGCGGAGTTCCGGCGGCAGAACACCGCGGTGCGCGCGGCTGTGATCCTCTCCAACAGCGCCACGGAGCTCGACGAGCTGCTCGCGGCCGTCGCCGACGCTGCGGCGGACACCCGTGCCGAGGCCCGGCGGGAGCTCAAGGAGTATCTGCTCGGCCCCGACGAGCCGACGTCGCTCCAGCAGTTCGACGCGGCGGTGCAGGCACTGGCCGCCAAGGCGGAGGCACGTAATCTGGCGCTGCAACAGCGCCTGGCGGGACCCGAGCAGGCGCCGGGGCTCGACGACTCGCCCGTGGGCGACACGGCCGTGGGCGGCTGACGCGACGATCCGCACCGGCCCGGTGGCGTCCTCGAGGGATGCCGCCGGGCCGCTGTCGTTCCCATGGCCGGTGAGTGCACAGGGCGCGATATGCACATTTGACCGGAGGGTCGTTCACCGCAACCTTTGCCCGGTTCGGGTTGTCTGTATGTCCATGAATGACAGTCTCGTGCCCGACGTCACGGTTGTCGTCGGAGCCTATGAAGCCATGCCGTACCTGATCCGCTGTCTGGAGTCGGTGGAGTCGCAGACCATGGGCGCCGACCGCATCGAGATCGTCGCGGTCGACGACGGTTCGACGGACGGCACGGGCGAGTACCTGGAGGAGTTCGCCGCTCGCAGCAAGGTGCGCACCACGCTGGTCCGGCAGGCCAACTCCGGCGGGCCGAGCGGCCCGCGCAACGTCGGTCTCTCCCTGGCGCAGGGCCGCTATGTCTTCTTCCTCGACGCCGACGACTTCCTCGGCGACGAGGCGCTGGAGCGGATGGTCGCCATGGCGGACCGTGCCGGGACGGACGTGGTGCTCGGCAGGATGGCCGGCCGGGGCCGCGGCGTTCCCGGCTCGATGTTCCACGAGACCGTCGAACGCGCCGATGTGTACTCGTCACGCATCATCTACGCGCTCAGCGCGCAGAAGCTGTTCCGGCGGGAGATGCTGTGCCGCCTCGGTCTCACGTTCGACGAGAGTCTTCCGACGGGTGAGGACTCGCTGTTCACCATGGAGGCGTATCTCGCCGGCAACGGCGTCTCCGTGGTGGCCGACTACGACTGCTACTACCTGGTCGGCCGCGAGGACGGCAAACACGCCACCCGGCGCGGGACCTACGGCGACCGCTTCGAGGCGCTGACCGGTCTGACCCGGGTGATCGCCCGCCTGGAGCCGCCGGGGCCGCGCCGCGATGTGCTGATGGTCAGGCCGTTCACCGTGGGGCTGCTCCAGCAGTTCGGTCCCGGTTTCCTGCGGCAGCCGGAGTCCGAGCAGCGCGACAAGCTGCGGCTGGCGGCTGCCATGACCGGGTACTGGAACGAAGGTGTCGCGAGCCGCGTGAGGGTGGGGGAGCGGCTGGTGCTGGAGTGTGTCGCGAGGAGTCGGCTCGACCTGCTGAAGGACATGGTGGAGTTCACCGCCTCCAAGTCGGTGCCCGAGGTGGTCCGTGAGCCCCGTACGCGACGCCGGGCCCGCGTGTATCTCGCCCATCCGCACTTCCGGGACCCCGCGGCGGGCCTGCCCGACCGGCTGTACGCCGTCACCGTCCCCGACTGGGCCGGCAGCTGCCGGGTCCTGCCGCCGGAGGCGCAGGCCCTCACCGTCCGGCGGGTGGTGCGCGGGGTGCGCAGACGGGTACGGCGGCTCGTCCGCACCGCCCGGAATCGGAACACAGGGTCTGTGCAGGGGAACCGTGGGTAAAGTCGAAAGAGCTGAGCGGTATCCGCTCGGGGAACATCACTCGACTCGAGGACATGAATCGTGAAGGCACTCGTTCTCTCCGGAGGGGCGGGCACCCGCCTGCGTCCCATCACGCACACCTCGGCCAAACAGCTGGTTCCCGTCGCGAACAAACCGGTTCTCTTCTACGGCCTCGAGGCGATCGCGGAAGCGGGGATCACCGAAGTGGGTGTGATCGTCGGCGACACCGCCGACGAGATCAGGGAAGCCGTCGGGGACGGGTCCCGATTCGGTGTGAAAATCACATACATTCCGCAGGAGAAGCCGCTCGGCCTGGCGCACGCCGTCGCCATTTCGCGGGATTACCTCGGCGAGGACGACTTCGTGATGTACCTCGGTGACAACTTCATCGTCGGCGGCATCTCCGGCCTCGTCGACGAATTCCGTACGGAACGCCCGGACGCGCAGATCCTGCTCACCAAGGTGCCCGACCCGACGTCCTTCGGTGTCGCCGAACTCGACGCGGACGGCCGGGTCGTGGGCCTGGAGGAGAAGCCGAAGGAGCCCAAGAGCGACCTCGCCCTCGTCGGCGTCTACCTCTTCACCCCCGCCGTGCACGAGGCCGTGCGGTCCATCGAGCCTTCCTGGCGAGGCGAGTTGGAGATCACCCACGCCATCCAGTGGCTCATCGACCAGCGCCGCGACGTGCGCTCGACGACCATCGCCGGCTACTGGAAGGACACCGGCAACGTCACCGACATGCTCGAGGTCAACCGCTCCGTGCTGGAGACGGTGGAGCCGAGCAACGACGGTGAGGTCGACCCGAGCAGCGAGATCATCGGCCGGGTCCGGATCGAGAAGGGGGCACGGATCAGCAACAGCCGCATCGTGGGCCCCGCGATCATCGGTGGTGACACGGTGATCAGCGACTCGTACGTCGGCCCCTTCACCTCGGTCTCGGAAGGATGCCGGATCCAGGACAGCGAGATCGAGTACTCCATCGTCCTGCGCGGCGCCTCCATCACCGGTGTGCGGCGTGTGGAGGCCTCGCTGATCGGCCGGGACGTCGAGGTCACGCCTTCTCCCCGTAACCCGTCCTCCCACCGACTCGTGCTCGGCGACCACAGCAAGGTACAGATCTCCTCATGACAACGAAGATCCTGGTGACCGGTGGCGCCGGTTTCATCGGTTCCCACTACGTCCGCACACTGCTCGGCCCCGGCGGTCCGGGCGACGTGGCGGTCACCGTGCTCGACAAGCTCACCTACGCGGGCAACCCGGCCAACCTCGACGAGGTCCGCGGCCACCCCTTCTTCGCCTTCGTGCAGGGCGACATCTGCGACGCCGAACTCGTCGGCAAACTCATGGCGGAGCACGACCAGGTGGTCCACTTCGCCGCCGAGTCGCACGTGGACCGCTCCATCGACGGCGGTGCGGAGTTCGTGCGTACCAACGTGCTCGGTACCCACACGCTGGTCGACGCCGCCCACCGGGCCGGTGTCGAGCGGTTCGTCCACATCTCCACGGACGAGGTCTACGGTTCGATCGACGAGGGCTCCTGGCCGGAGACGCACCCGCTCGAGCCCAACTCGCCGTACTCGTCGGCCAAGGCGTCCAGCGACCTGATCGCCCTGTCGTACCACCGCACCCACGGTCTGGACGTCCGGGTGACCCGCTGCTCCAACAACTACGGGCATCACCACTTCCCCGAGAAGGTCATCCCGCTGTTCATCACCAACCTGCTGGACGGCGGGAAGGTCCCGCTCTACGGCGACGGCGGCAACGTCCGGGACTGGCTGCACATCGACGACCACGTCCAGGGCATCGAACTCGTCCGTACCAAGGGGCGCTCCGGCGAGGTCTACAACATCGGGGGCGGCACCGAACTGTCCAACAAGGAGCTCACCGGCCTGCTGCTGGAGGCATGCGGCGCCGACTGGGACACCAGCGTCGAGTACGTCACCGACCGCAAGGGCCACGACCGCCGCTACTCGGTCGACTGCACCAAGATCCGCGCGGAACTCGGCTACGAGCCGCGCAAGGACTTCGCCACCGGGCTCGCGGAGACCGTCCAGTGGTACCGCGACAACCGCGCCTGGTGGGAGCCCCTGAAGGAGCGTGCGGCGCTGTGAGCTGGCTGGTCACCGGCGCCGGCGGCATGCTCGGCCGGGACGTCGTCGCCCGGCTGGCCGCGGAGGGAGTCCCCGCCGCCGCCGTCACGCGCGCGGACCTGGACATCACCGACCCCGACGCCGTGCGCTCCTGCCTGGCGGCCCACCGCCCCACCGTCGTGGTGAACTGCGCCGCGTGGACGGACGTCGACGGCGCGGAGGAGCGGGAGGCCGCCGCCTTGGCCGTCAACGGCGCCGGCGCGAGGAACGTGGCGGAGGCCTGCAAGGAGAGCGGCGCCGTCCTGCTGCACATCTCCACCGACTACGTCTTTGCGGGTGACGCCACCGAGCCCTACGCCGAGGGAGCCCCCACCGCGCCGCGCAGCGCCTACGGGCGCACCAAGCTGGTGGGGGAGCGTGCGGTGCTCGAGCTGCTGCCGGAGACCGGTCATGTGGTCCGTACGGCCTGGCTCTACGGCGCGGGCGGCCCCAACTTCGTCCGCACCATGATCCGGCTGGAGGCGACCAGGGACACCCTCGACGTCGTCGACGACCAGCGCGGCCAGCCCACGTGGAGCGCCGACCTCGCCGGTCTGCTCGTGAGGCTGGGGCAGGCGGCGGTGGCGGGGACCGTCCCCGCGGGCGTCCACCACGGCACCAGCCGGGGCGAGACCACCTGGTACGGCTTCACCAGGGAGATCTTCCGGCTGCTGGGCGCGGACCCCACCCGGGTACGGCCGACGGACAGCGCCGCCTTCGCGCGTCCGGCGCCCCGTCCCTCGTACAGCGTCCTCGGGCACGAAGGCTGGCGGGGAACCGGCATCGAACCTGTTCGCGACTGGCGCGAGGCGCTCGCAGAAGCGTTCCCCGCACTGGTGGAAGAAGAGCGCGGAACGGGTGCTACTGGCCGGTAGACATTTACGTCCGGGCCGCGTACACGCTAACTTCGCTGGGAATCAATCAATTTGATTCCCAGCGAAGGGTTCGATCGGTGGATCGCCACGGTTTTCTGCGCCAACTGCACCGCACGTACAAACCCCGCAACTATCTCGAAATCGGGGTCAACGACGGACGTAGTCTGGCACTCTCCCGGGTTCCTTCCGTCGCCATCGACCCCGCGTTCCGAGTCGTGACGAGCATCAGTTGCGATGTCCACCTCGTCAGGGCCACCAGTGACGACTTCTTCGCGCGCAAGGACCCGTTGGTGCATCTGCGCAACGGCCGCAATCCCTTCCGGGCCCTGGCCCGCAAGGACCCGCTGAATGTGTTCGGCGGAGAGCCGAAGCTCGAGCTTTCCTTCATCGACGGAATGCACCTCTTCGAGTACGCGCTCCGCGACTTCATGAACGTCGAGCGGCATTCACGCTGGTCCAGCGTGATCGTGCTCGACGACATGCTCCCGAGGAACGTCGACGAGGCCGCGCGCGACCGGCACACCAAGTTCTGGGCCGGCGACGTCTACAAGGTCGCCCAGGTCCTGCGGAAGTACCGCCCCGACCTGGTTGTCGTCGAGGTCGACACCGCGCCCACCGGAGTCGTGGCGATCTTCGGGGCCGACCCGGAGAGCACTGTCCTCAAGAACGCGTACGACAAGATCATCGAAGAGTACGTCGTGCCCGACCCGCAGGACGTCCCCGAAGAGATCCTCGTCCGCAAGAACGCCGTCCAGCCGGAGGCGCTGCTCGGCGCCGACTTCTGGCCCGCCCTGATCAAGGCACGCACGCTGCGGCGGCCGCGCTCGGCCTTCGCGCCGGTGCGCAGGAGCATCGAGAGGCTCACGGGCTGAGCTCCGTTCCCCCTCACGCCCCGGGTCCGGCGGACCCGGGGCGTTCGCCTGCGCCCCCTGGGCGGCTCAGCCGCGGGCGGCCAGCTCGTCGTAGTAGGCGCGGCACTCCTCGTACCGTGGCAGCAGGCCCTGGCGCTCCGACTCGGCCAGCGACGGTGCCGCGGCGTCCTTGTCGGAGAGCACCGGGGTGATGTCCCGCGGCCACTCGATGCCCAGACCGGGGTCGAGGGGGTCGATGCCGTGCTCACGTTCGGGTGCGTAGCCCTCGGAGCAGAGGTAGACGACCGTGGCGTCGTCCGTCAGGGCCATGAACGCGTGCCCCAGGCCCTCCGAAAGGTAGACGCTGCGGTGGTCGACGTCGTCGAGACGGACCGCCTCCCACTGCCCGAACGTCGGTGAGCCGACCCGGATGTCGACCACGACGTCCACGACGGCGCCCCGCACGCACTTGACGTACTTCGCCTGGCTCGGTGGAACGTCGGCGAAGTGGACGCCGCGGAGCGTGCCGCGGCTGGAGACCGAGCAGTTGGCCTGGGCGAGCCGCAGACCGTGGCCGGCGGCTTTCGTGAAGTCGCCTTCCTTGAACCACTCGTGGAAGCTCCCGCGGCTGTCCGGGAAGATCTTCGGCTCGAGCACCCAGGCGCCGGTGATGGAGAGCTGCCGCATGTGATCCTGTCCTCGTTCCGGTGTTGTGGTCAGGTGGCCGATGGCGGGCCCGCGGGTCGGCCGGTCATCCCAGCAGCCGGGCCGCGATCCTGCGCACCTTCTTGCGCCCGGTGGACGGCAGCCGTCGGACGACGGGGCCGGCCACGGTGCGTACCGCCTCGCGCAGCGCCGCCCGGCGGCGCTGCGCCGTCAGCTTCCGCAGCAGGGCGGGGTCCGGTGCGGGGAGGCTGCCGTCCAGCCGGAGACGGCCGGCGGCATCGACGTCCACCGTACACAGCGCCAGCGCACGGCCCTTCTCACCGTCGAGCCGCACCCCGAGCTGCCAGGTGCCCTCCGGCGCCCCCTCGACCCGGCGGGGCACCGGCAGATGGGCGCGACCGTGCACCGGGCGAAGTGTGGACGGGAACGCGTGGACGACCGCGGCGTCCGGTGCCTCAGAGGTCTCCGGCTCCTCCGTTCCCGTCTCCGCCGCCTCGGCGGTGGCAGGCGCGGGCGTGGCCGGCGGCTTGCTCAGCACCAGCTGCACCGCCGAGTGAGCGGTCGAGGCCGTCGTGACCAGGTCGAGCCGCAGCTGCGGCGAACGCCCCGGCATGCAGAGCACGGGGCGGCCCTCCAGATAGGGGACCAGCTTCTTGCCGCGACGAGAGACATCGAGGGTGAGGTTGCCGTGCGGGTTGGTGAAGTACGGGATCACGGGGCGGGCGGGCGAGGACAGCAGTGCCGGGACGCACTGCTCGTCGACATGCTCGGCACGCTCGGCGCCCAGCCGCGTCTTGCGCACGAGACCGAGGCCGCGCACGCTCACCCAGGCGTCCCAGAAGCCCCGGGGCAGGTTGCCCCGGCCCTTGCGGTTGCCCTGGGGCGCCAGCACGCCGGTGCCCCGGAGCACGACCTCGCAGGTCCGGCCCGCTCCGTCCGGCCCGTCGCCGGGCTCCGTGGTCTCGCCGTCCTCGCCGTCCTCGTCGTCGATCATCTCGACGCGGGTCTCCAGCGTGGTCGGGCACAGCCACTCCACGGCCTTCTCGCGGTCACGCAGCGACAGCTCGGCCTGGAAGCCGGCGAGATCGTCGGTGATGTCGAGGAGCGCGCCCTCGGGGAGGAACCCGGAGGTGATGTCGGGGTGCACGTAGAGCCGCTCGTCACGGCTCAGAAGCTTCAGCGGCAGACGCTGCTCGCCGTGGACCAGCCGTCCGGCCATGGTCACGGTGATCCGGCCGTCGGTCTCCCACCGCACGTTCTCCAGCCGGGCGGAGCCCTTGACGGACGCACCGAGCCGGGCGAGCCGCACCAGCCCCTCCGTGTTGTTCTCCCGCAGCAAGGTGGAGCGCATCCGCAGCATCGGACCGAGGCCGTCGTGCACGGAGTCGTCCATGTACTCCAGTGCGAGCGGCCGTACCGCGTCGACCATCTCGCGCAAGTAGTCCTCGTCGTACTTGAGCACCGCCGGCTCGCTGAGGCGGCCCAGCATCTCCACCCGGTAGAAGCGGCGCAGCACCCGGTCCCGCAGCGGACCCGGTTCGGTGTTGGCGACGACGACGTCGAGGACCTCTCGGAGGTTGCCGTAGTAGCCCTCGGGGACGAGCTTCGCCGACCCGGCGTTCTTGCCGTCGTCCCGCTTCGAGTAGTGGTAGCAGGTGTACGTGCCGAGGATCGAGACGACCTTGGCGGGGAAGTACGCCCGCATCATGTACAGCTGATCCTCCAGGCGGCGCTTGCCCTCGGGGTAGGCGATGCCGTGCTCGCGCAGGAACGCGGTGCGGAACATCTTGTGCGGGGTGAGGCTGTCGAACAGCGGCGCGTCGCGCAGCGTGCACTTCTCGCGGTTCGTACGGAAGACGCCGTGCGGCACGCCGCGGAAGTTGCTGGCCACCTTGCCGATGACGATGTCGGAGCCGTTCCTGTGCCCCATGTCGTAGAGGCGGCGCAGCGCGTCCGTGCCCAGGTGGTCGTCCTGGTCGAGGAACTGGACGTACTCACCGCGCGCTTCGGCGACCCCGACGTTCCTCGGCTTGCCCGGCCAGCCGGAATTCGGGATGTGGATCACCCGGAAGTGGGGATGCTCGGCCGCCAGCTTGTCCAGCCGCTCCGGCGTGTCGTCGGTGGAGCCGTCATCGACGAAAAGGACCTCGAACTCCTCGGCCGACAGGGTCTGGCGGACCAGGGAATCGATGCACGGGTCGATGTACTTCCCCGGGTTGTACACCGGGATGACGACACTCACTTTGACCGACACAGCTGCGCCCCGTCTGTTGTGGGAACCGGAGTCGAAGGTGGCGGGCCGGAGACAGGCATGCGCCGGAACGGCGCGGGCCACCGCCCACCGGCCACCCTAGCGGTTGGCCGGATCGAACAACCATCGCCGCGGTCAACTCGCTCCGCCCGCCGGGCCGCTGCGGCGTGGCAGCGCGCGACGCGGATGAAGGGAACAGGTGCCCGCCCGCCGGACGCTGCTGTCCAGCGAGCGGAATGCCCGCGCACCCGACAGGGGCGCTGGCATAGATTCGGCCTTGTGACAGAGGCGAGGCACGGCGTGAGCGGACAGAGCCCGGAACAGCAGACGGCAGGGCATGCGGCAGGGGCCCCGGCGGGGCAGCCACCGGCGTTTGCCGCACCGGCGGACGCGGGCCTGGCCAGGACGCAGGTGACCGCCGCCCGCCGGATCGTCGTCAAGGTCGGCTCCTCCTCCCTCACCACCGCCGCCGGCGGGCTCGACGCGGACCGGGTGGACGCACTGGTGGACGTGCTCGCCAAGGTCCGCAGCGGCGGCGAGAAGGAGATAGTGCTCGTCTCCTCCGGCGCCATCGCCGCGGGCCTCGCGCCGCTCGGGCTCACCCGCCGGCCCAAGGACCTGGCCCGTCAGCAGGCCGCCGCGAGCGTCGGCCAGGGCCTGCTCGTCGCCCGCTACACCGCGTCCTTCGCCCGCTACGGCGTCCGCGTCGGCCAGGTGCTCCTGACCAGCGACGACACCAGCCGCCGCGCCCACTACCGCAACGCCTACCGGACCCTGGACCAGCTCCTCGCCATGGGCGCGGTCCCGGTCGTCAACGAGAACGACACCGTCGCAACCGACGAGATCCGCTTCGGCGACAACGACCGGCTCGCCGCGCTCGTCGCCCACCTCGTACGGGCGGACCTGCTGGTCCTGCTCTCCGACGTCGACGGCCTGTACGACGGGGACCCGGCCCGGCCCGACACCAGCCGCATCGAGGAGGTGCACGGTCCCGAAGACATCGCCCATGTGCAGATCGGCAGCGCGGGCAAGGCGGGCGTCGGCACCGGCGGCATGGTCACCAAGGTCGAGGCGGCCCGGATCGCGGCGGCCGCCGGCGTGCCGGTGGTCCTCACCTCCTCGAGCCGCGCCGCCGACGCACTCGCCGGCCGTGACACCGGGACGTACTTCCACGCCACCGGACGCCGCTCCGCCGACCGGCTGCTGTGGCTGGCGCACGCCTCCACGCCGCAGGGCTCCCTCACCCTCGACGACGGTGCCGTACGGGCCGTCGTCGACAACAGGAAGTCACTGCTGCCCGCAGGGATCGCCGCCGTGGACGGCGAGTTCAGCGCCGGGGACCCGGTGGAGCTGCGCGACGCCGCCGGCCGGCCGGTCGCACGGGGCCTGGTCAACTTCGACGCCAAGGAGATCCCCCGGATGGCCGGGCGCTCCACCAGGGAACTGGGGAAGGAGCTCGGTCCGGAGTACGAGCGGGAAGTCGTACACAGGGACGATCTGGTCGTCCTTCAGACGTGAAAAGGCGGAAAGTCCCGCCCTCTGGCAGAGACCTTTACCAAAACCGCCCCACGCCCCGCCGTGGGCTGGTCAACTTTGTTGCGGAGGGACGCGGAGTTCGGCACGACGACGCAGCAACAGGGAGGCCGCCGGTGAGACGAGCGCGCCCAGGGGATGCGCCCCGAGGGAACGGGAAGCTGCCGGGCGTCCGCCGGTCGGTGGGCGAGGAGCGGGCGCTGACCAGCGTCGGAGCGGGCGCAGACTTCGGCGACGGGCACGGTGACGCGCGCGGCGAAGTGCGGACCGACCCAGACGCCCGCAGGGACCGGACGAAGATCCAGGACCAGGGGACCGGAACCGGCACCGTGGAGGTGGGAACACGGCCGGGTGCCGCCGACGACGAGCGTGTGCTGTCCCGCCTGTGGCACATCACGCTCAGCGTCTCCGGCCGGGAGGCCCCGCTCAAGGAGGTCCGCCGCGGCCTCGAACAGCTGGCCCACGACCACCCCTTCCTGCTCACCAGCCGGTACGCCAACGACCACGCGGAGATCCGCTACTGGGAGGAGGCGCGCGACCTGCACGACGCGGCCGCGGTCGCCCTGCGGCTGTGGGGCGAGCACCGTTCCACGGCCAACCTGCCGCCGTGGGAGATCGTCGGCCTCGAGGTCATCGACCGGCAGACCTATCACCAGCGCGTCGCGGAGGGCTGTGGTCCGCCGCCGGCCGCGCGGGTGGGCGTGCATCCCTTCTGAGGGTGCCGGGCGCGTGCGGTGGGAGTTCGTCCCTCCGTGGGGCGGAGGGGGCGTGCGGGTGGAGCGCGTCCCTCCTCGGGGAGGGCGGCGCGAGAGGCGGCCGAGGCACGCGGCGCGAGGCGGTCCGTCTCGGACTGCGGGATACGGGAGGGCCGCCCACGGGCGGCGCATTACGCTTCCTGTATGACGTCGCTCTCTTCGGTTTCGCCCTACGACAACATGTCCCCGGTCGCCCAGGTGGCCTACCGGGCCCGCGCAGCGGCCGCCGACCTCGCACCCCTGCCGCGATCGGCCAAGGACGACGCGCTGCTGGCGATGGCCGACGCCCTGGAGGTCCGTACGAGCGAGATCGTCGAGGCCAACGCCGAGGACGTCGCCCGCGCCCGTGAGGCGGGGACCAGCGAGACGGTCATCGACCGGCTCACGCTCACTCCCGAGCGTGTCCGTGCCATCGCCGCCGACGTGCGTGATGTGGCCGCCCTTCCCGACCCCGTCGGCGAGGTGGTGCGCGGCTCGACCCTGCCCAACGGCATCGACCTGCGCCAGGTGCGGGTGCCGCTCGGTGTCGTCGGCATCATCTACGAGGCCCGGCCGAACGTCACCGTGGACGCCGCCGCGCTGTGCCTGAAGTCGGGCAACGCGGTGCTGCTGCGCGGCTCGTCCTCCGCGTACTCCTCCAACACCGCCCTGGTGCGGGTGCTGCGGGACGCGGTCGGCGGTTCCGGTCTGCCGGCCGACGCCGTACAGCTCGTGCCCGGCGAGAGCCGGGACTCCGTACGCGAACTGATGCGGGCACGCGGCATGGTCGACGTGCTGATCCCCCGGGGCGGCGCCTCGCTGATCCGCACGGTCGTCGAAGAGTCCATCGTCCCCGTCATCGAGACGGGCACCGGAAACTGCCACGTGTACGTGGACGCCGAGACCGACATCGACATGGCCGTCGAGATCCTGATCAACTCCAAGGCGCAGCGGCCGAGCGTCTGCAACGCCGCGGAGACCCTCCTCGTCCACAAGGACATCGCGGCCGCCTTCCTGCCGCGCGCCCTGAACGCGCTCGCGGAGGCGGGGGTGACCGTGCACGGCGACGAACGCGTCATCGAGTACGCGGACGCCACCAAGGCCACGATCGTGCCCGCGACGACGGAGGACTGGGAGACGGAGTACCTCTCCTACGACATCGCCGCCGCCGTCGTCGAGTCGCTGGAGTCGGCCGTCGCCCACATCCGTCTCTGGTCGTCCGGTCACACCGAGGCGATCGTCACCACCTCGCAGGCCGCGGCGCGGCGATTCACCCAGTTGGTGGACTCCACAACGGTCGCGGTGAACGCGTCCACCCGTTTCACCGACGGTGGTCAGTTCGGATTCGGCGCCGAGATCGGCATCTCGACGCAGAAGCTGCACGCGCGCGGTCCGATGGGGCTGCCCGAGCTGACCTCGACGAAGTACATCGTGACGGGCGACGGCCACACACGATGACCGTCAGCGGGGTGGCCCCTCGGGTCACCCGGGCGGGGAGAGTTTGCGCTCTCCCTGCCCAAACCGGGCCCCCCGGTCTACTCTGAGAACGTGCCGGACGACGTGGGGGGCAAGCCGTTTCAGGACGGCGATGACCCTGAGGGCTCTGTCGACCGCGGGGGCGCGGACGAGGACTTCGCCACCGTGGTGTTCGACGAGGACTTCGTACGGGCCGCCAAGATCCACGAACCGACCGCGGTGGAGCGGCTGCTGGCAGCCGCGGAGGCACGCGCAGAGGCGGACGCCGCCCGGTCCGGCCATCGAGGACACTCTTCCGACGACGACCTCTACGGCGGCACTCACGCCCCCGGTCACCGGCGCCGCGGTTACGACCACGACGACGAGGACGACGAGGACCTCGGCCCCGACGGTGACTGGGCCGGCCCCTACGGGCGGCACGGCGGTGCTCTGCGTCCCTATCGCGGTACCGCGCGCTGGCACCGGCCCGTGGCCTGGCTGCTGGCCCTGCTGATGGGCATCGGGATGGTCGCCCTCGCCTTCACCGCCGTGTATCGCGGAGCCTCGAACGGCAACCGGCAGGATCCGGTGCCGCAGCCCGTGCGGACGGGTGTGGACGCGCCCCCGACGGGAGCCACGGTCAGCGGGCGTGGCAACGGTCCCGTCGCGACGCCGCTCGAACGCTCCGGCCCGCGGGTCTCCACCGTGCCACCGGCCCACTGAGGTCCTCGCACTCCCTGAGGTTCTCGCGCTCCGGCGCGCGCGTTTCCTGAGGCCCGTGCGCTCCGTGAGGCTCTCGCGCCGGCCGGTGAAACGCCGCCGATACCCCCCGGGCACCCCGCGCGCAACTTGGTGAGAACGCGTCAGAACTTCTGGTGTACCAGGGCGTTTACCGTGTGCCCGCCAGACCTACCCTGAAAGTATGGCTGGGCGTGGAGACCCGCCCGAGGGGACTCCCGAGGGGCTCCCCGGCGGTGGAGATGACGAGTACGGATCGGTCGTCTTCGACGAATCGTTCATCCGTGCTGCCCGCGTCCAGGAATTCTCCGCGGTTGAGCGGATGGGCGGGGACGCGCCGGCCGTGCGCAGCCTCCCCACGTGGAACGCCGGACGGGCCCCAGGCCAGATCCTGCTGCTGCTCCTGCTCGTCGTCATCGCCTTCGGCACCGCGATCTACCTCGGTGTACGGCACCCCTACCAGCCTCCCCACGCCCGGCAGGCCGAGCCGTTGCGCGTCACCGTCGTCCCACTGGCCCCGCAGGGCCCGGTGCCGGGGGGCTCGCCCGCCGAGCTCTATGCGAGCAGCCAGGCCGATCAGTTCCGCACCGGAGCCGCGGGCATCACCATGCCGCCCATGCGCCGGACCGAGCACTTCTCGGAGACGCAGGTGATGACGGCGCTGGCGACCGTCAAGGATTACCTGGTGACGTCGTCGCTCGACCCCGACGTCCTCACCGGTGACGCCGTCCAGCCCGTGCGTACCCTGCTCCATCCGGATCAGATGGCGCAGTTCGACCGGAGCGTCGCCGCACCGGCCGCCGACGGCCGGCACGCCACCACCGGCTGGCTGGTCCGCTTCGACCCCGCGAAGGTCGCGCTGGCCGATCCGGCCGTCCGGGTGCGGGGCACGCTCACCGTCACGGAGGCGGGGAGCGGCGCCTTGGAGATCGTCTCCGACCACACCTTCGTCTACGCGCTGCGCCGGGCGGCCGTGAGCGGTCCGGGCATGGACGAGGCCTCGCTCTTCACGGTCCGCCGCGAGCTCCACTTCCACTTGGACCGGGACGACCTCGCACACCGTCGCCTGGAGGTGCGGGTCAGCAACCTCCAGGCCGGGCCGCAGGCCTGCTCGTCCGACGTGTCAGGAGCGCTTCATCCGCTGCTGTCCGGACAGCGGGCGGATTCCGACGGCCCGGCCGGCACCGACCCGTACGCGACGGGTCGGGCCACCGTGGCGCTCTGCGGGTCCCTCGCCCCGGAGGCTCAGCCCTCGCCCTGAGCGCTGCCGCCGCCCGCCCGACCGGTGCCGTTGCCGCCGGCACTCTCGCCGGCCGCGCCGCCGTTGCCCATGAACTTGTCCCGCAGCTTGCCGCCTATGTCGCCGGCCCCGCCCGCTATGTCGCCGACCAGCTTCATCAGCGGGTCCTTGCTGGTGCGCACGGTGTCGGCGTAGTGCGAGGCGGACTCGCGGAAGGAGTCGGTGACCGAGGCGTCCTTGTCCTCGGTGCGGCGGGGGTAGTGGCCGTCCATGATCCGCTGGTAGTCGCGGCTCTCCGCCCACTTCTTCAGCTCGGCGGCACGCACCGTGGTGAACGGGTGCGACCGGGGGAGCACATTGAGGATCTTGAGCACCGAGTCGCGCAGGTCGCCCGCGGACTCGTACTCCTCCGCCTGCTGCAAGAACGCGTCCACGTTCATCTCGTGCAGGTGGTTACCGCCGGCGATCTTCATCAGGCCGCGCATCGACGCCTGGAGGTCCTGGCCCACGAGCAGACCGGCGCGGTCGGCCGACAGCTCCGACTTGCGGAACCACTCGCGCAGCGCCGTGACGATCGCCATGATCGCCACATTGCCGAGCGGGATCCAGGCGACCTTCAGGGCCAGGCCGGTGAGGAAGAGGAGGACCGTGCGGTAGACGGAGTGCCCGGAGAGGGCGTGGCCGACCTCATGGCCGACGACCGCCCGCATCTCCTCCTCGTCCAGCAGCTCCACGAGCCCGGTGGTCAGGACGATGATCGGCTCGTCCAGGCCGATGCACATGGCGTTGGGACGCGGGTCCTGCGTCACGTACATCGAGGGGACCTTCTTCAGGTCCAGGATGTAGCAGGCGTCGCGCAGCATGTCGTTGAGATGCGCGAACTGGGCGTCGCTCACCCGCACCGAGTCGGAGAGGAAGAGCAGTCGCAGACTGCGCTCGGGAAGGAGCGCGCTGAGTGCCTTGAAAACGGTGTCGAAGCCGCTGAGCTTGCGCAGCGCGACGAGCGCCGAGCGGTCCGCGGGGTGTTCGTACGCCCGGGAGGAGATCTCCGGGAAGCGCTTGCGCTGCCTGCTCGGTACCTGCTCGTGGCTGTTGGTCATGGTGCCCCCTGTTGGTGCGAGTCCTCGCTCGTCCCCCTGACGGACCTCAGCCTAGGGGCTGGGGCCGCGGCACGGCGGGGCCTGTGGACAACTCCCGGGAACCCCTGTGACGGCGTCTGCGGTGGGCACAACGACTGAGTCGGCGTGAGCGTGCCCGGGAGGCCCGCATACGATGTCCGCGAAGTCTCCGACTCCCACTCCCGATCGATTGGTCCTGCTGAAGATGAGCCTCACCGGCACCGCCGCCAACCTGGTCACGCTCGCCGAGGGCGCCGAGCACGGCGGCAACCACGAAAGCCTCAGCCCGTACGTGACCGGCATCGGCGCCTTCGTCGCCCTGATGCTGCTGCTGTGGATCACCACCCGCTTCAACCGCGACCGCTGATCCCTGGCCGGCGGCCGGTGCCAGTAGGCTCTGCACGCATGGGAGAGCAGATAGTGGCCGCGGCCTCCGGCGCCGGCTCCGGTCCGGGCAGACGCCGACTCGGCGTGATGGGCGGGACGTTCGACCCGATCCACCACGGACACCTGGTGGCCGCCAGTGAGGTGGCCGCCCTCTTCCACCTCGACGAGGTGGTGTTCGTGCCGACCGGGCAGCCGTGGCAGAAGAGCCACAAGAACGTGTCGCCGGCCGAGGACCGCTATCTGATGACGGTCATCGCCACGGCGTCCAACCCGCAGTTCTCGGTGAGCCGTATCGACATCGACCGCGGCGGCACGACGTACACCATCGACACGCTGCGGGACCTGCGCTCCCTCAACGAGGACTCGGACCTGTTCTTCATCACGGGTGCCGACGCGCTCTCCCAGATCCTCGGCTGGCGGAATGCCGAGGAACTCTTCTCGCTCGCCCACTTCATCGGAGTGACCCGGCCGGGCCATGATCTGACGGACGACGGCCTGCCCGAGGGCGGAGTCTCCCTGGTGGAGGTTCCGGCGCTGGCCATCTCGTCGACCGACTGCAGGGAGAGAGTCGCCCAGGGGGACCCGGTCTGGTACCTGGTGCCGGACGGTGTGGTGCGCTACATCGACAAGCGCCAGTTGTACCGCGGCGAATGAGCCGCGGAGAGGGGCACCGTTGAACGACCAGCAGAATCCTTACGACCCGTACCACGAGCCGCAGATCATCGGCTACGACGAGTACGGGCAGCCGGTCTATCAGCAGCCCCAGCAGTACGACCCCTACGCACAGCAGCAGGGCGGCCACTCTGGGCAGCAGGACGGACGGAACCGCCAGGGCCCCGGGGCCTACGGTTCCACGCACGACTACGGCTCGGCGCAGGGCTACGCCCCCGAGCAGGGATACGGCGGCGCAGGCGCCGGCTACGGCGGCACCGGCCAGGACTACGGCCGGCCCGGGACGTCCCAAGGCTACGGATACGACCCGTACGCCCCGCAGGCGCAGGCGGGGCAGGACCAGGGCTACGACCCTTACGCGTCCGGCCAGGGCGGTTACGGGTACGACACCGGCACCCAGCCCGCCGTCGACACCACGGCGCAGTGGTTCCCGCAGCAGCAGACTCCACAGCGGCAGGTCCCACGGCAGCAGCCCCCTCAGCATCAGGAGCAGCAGCGTCCCGCTCCCGGGGCCCGGGAATCGGCCGGGTTGCCGGAGCAGCGCCGTCCGGCGGACGGGTCGGAGCGTCCGTACCAGACCGAGCAGTTCTCGTTCATCGAGGAGCCCGACGAGGACTCCGAAGACGTCATCGACTGGCTGAAGTTCACGGAGAGCCGCTCGGAGCGGCGCGAGGAGGCCAAACGCCGGGGCCGCAACCGCGTCGTCGCGCTCCTGGTCACGCTGGCCCTCGTGCTCGTCGGCGGCGTCGGCTACCTCTGGTACGCGGGCAAGCTCCCCGGCCTGTCCGGCTCCGACACGAAGAGCGAGGCGGCCGCCGGCCCGCAGAAGCGCGACGTCATCGTGGTGCACCTGCACAACACCAAGAAGAAGGGCACGTCCACCGCCCTCCTCGTCGACAACGCCACCACCGGTCAGGGCACCACCGTCCTGCTCCCGGACAACCTCTCCGTGGCGAACGACGACGGCACGGCCACCACCCTCGGCAAGTCCGTCGAGGACGACGGGTCCGCCGGTACCCGTGAGGCGATCGGCACCCTCCTGGGCGCCAAGGTCTCCGGCACCTGGCGCCTCGACACCCCGTACCTGGAGAACCTCGTCGAGCTGGTCGGCACGATCGACCTGACGACCGACACCGAGGTCCCCGGTGCGGCGAAGGGTGACGAGCCGCTGGTGAAGAAGGGCGAGAACCAGACGCTCAACGGGCGGGCGGCCGTGGCGTACGCCACCCACGTCGGGCCCGGGGAGGCCGAGGAGAAGCAGCTGCTGCGCTTCGGCCAGGTCATGCAGGCGGTGCTCAAGAAGCTCCCC
Source organism: Streptomyces sp. WAC00040 (assembly GCF_056835925.1). Taxonomy (NCBI): domain Bacteria; kingdom Bacillati; phylum Actinomycetota; class Actinomycetes; order Kitasatosporales; family Streptomycetaceae; genus Streptomyces; species Streptomyces sp. WAC00040. The sequence continues at coordinate 387,954 of NZ_JAKQZE010000001.1, read as the reverse complement.
GACGACCCGAAATCGGCCACGGTCATAGTGGAGACGCTGGCGCAGATCCTCGACCCGTCCCTCAATGAGCGGGACCTCGGGACGTCCCTCGCCAAGCTCGCCGAGCACGCGAAGGGCGGCGACTACAAGACCGCGCTGCTCCCCGTCCAGGAGGACGGCACGCTCAGCGACGAGGCCGCGAGCAGCGTCGTCAAGGACGTCCTCGGCGGCTCGGTCAGCGCTCCCGAGCCGGGCGACACCCTCCGTGTGGGGATCAAGAACGGCAGCGGGAAGGCCGATGCCACGGAGCAGGCCCGGGTCACCCTCATCAACGGCGGCTACAACGTCATCGACGGAGGCAAGGCGGACACGGTCGACGCGTCGCAGGTCACCTACGGCGACGACGCGCAGAAGGCGAAGGCGGAAGAGGTCGCCAAGACGCTCGGCCTGCCGGCCGGTGCGGTGAAGAAGGGCAAGACCGCCACCAACGCCGACGTCTCGGTGGTCCTCGGCCCCGATTTCTCGACCGAGGAGCCGGAGTGAGCGGGGCGAAGCGGGGGGCCTGAGCATCGCTGCGTGGGGTGTCGGCGGTCCGTGAGACCCTTGAAGGGTTCCTGACCGCCGACGAAAGCCTGCCTGTGACCGCCACGGATCGCTCCATCGAGCTCGTCAACGCCGCCGCCCAGGCGGCGGCCGACCGGCTCGCGCACGACATCATCGCGTACGACGTCAGCGATGTGCTCTCCATCACCGATGCCTTCCTCCTCGCCTCCGCGCCCAACGACCGCCAGGTCAAGTCGATCGTCGACGAGATCGAGGAGCGGCTGAACAAGCAGCTCGGCGCCAAGCCGGTGCGCCGCGAGGGCGACCGCGACGCCCGCTGGATTTTGCTCGACTACGTCGACATCGTGGTGCACGTCCAGCACACCGAGGAGCGGGTCTTCTACGCCCTCGAGCGGCTCTGGAAGGACTGCCCGGAGCTCACGCTCCCGGAGGACGCCAGGAAGACCCGCGGCAAGGCCAAGGAGCACGCCGAGCTCACCGGCGGTGACACGGAGGGGGAGCAGCGCTGAACGGCAACAGCAGCGGCGGTGGCACCGGGAGCACCCGGCGGGCGCGCGGCCGGCGCATCGTCCTGTGGCGCCACGGCCAGACCGCGTGGAACCTGGAGCGCCGTTTCCAAGGCTCCACGGACATCGAGCTGACCGAGGCCGGCGTCGCCCAGGCGCGCCGTGCCGCCCGGCTGCTCGCGTCGCTGAAGCCCGACGCGATCGTCGCCTCCGACCTGAAGCGGGCCGCGGCGACGGCGGGCGAGCTGGCCGGTGTCACCGGCATCGACATCTCCTACGACGCCGCCCTGCGCGAGACGTACGCCGGCGCCTGGCAGGGTCTGACCCACGAGGAGATCATCGAGCGCTACGGCGACCAGTACGCGGCCTGGAAGCGCGGCGAGCCCGTCCGGCGCGGCGGCGGGGAACTGGAGACCGAGGTGGCCGACCGGGCCGCTCCGGTGGTGCTCCACCACGCGGAGAAGCTCCCCGACGACGGCACGCTCGTCGTCGTCAGTCACGGCGGCACGATCCGCACGACCATCGGCCGGCTGCTCGGTCTCGAGTCCCAGCACTGGGAGAGCCTCGGCGGGCTCACGAACTGCTGCTGGTCGGTGCTGGGCGAAGGCGCGCGGGGCTGGCGCCTGCTCGAGCACAACGCCGGCACCCTGCCGGAGCCCGTCCTCGGCGACGACACCTGAGCGGGCCGGGTCCGGCGCGCACCGCCCGGCGGCGGTCCCGGACCCGGATTTCACTTTCCGGCAGGTCGCAGGCTAAAGTTCTTCTTGTTCGCAGCGCGGAGCGCGAAGAACACGCGGGGCTATAGCTCAGTTGGTAGAGCGCCTGCATGGCATGCAGGAGGTCAGGAGTTCAATTCTCCTTAGCTCCACAATCCGGATCCCGTCCCCTTCCGGGGGCGGGATTCTTCGTTCTTGTCCGGTCATGACCGCCCTCCCCGCGGTGCGTGGCCGATCTCGTACGCGAACGCCGCTGACCACCGTGCGCGGCCGTGGCAGAATCGGACGGCCGGAGGGGACACCGGCGGTACGGGAGGGAGCGCACGATGTCCGCCAGCGGCGAGGAAGCCGGGGAGGCTGCCGATGACCTGCTTGCCACGGCGGAGGCCGGTGCTCGCCTCAGCTGTCCTTCCTGTGGTTCTGTCCATGTCGCCCAGGTCCTCGGGGACAACGGCGGCGTTTCCTTCGTGTGCACGGCCTGCGGCCACAGCTGGAGCTGAGTGATGGGTGCCCACAGGCGTAAATGCGACTGGTGCGGCAGTGGTACGCCGATCGTCAGGGACATGGATCCGGTCAATCCCGAGTTCCAGTACTGGTGCGAGGAGTGCGCGCGGGCGCTGATCATAAAAGGCGACCCGATCGAGACCTACCGCGAGCTCGAAGGTGAACCGATCTACGGTCGGCTCCTGGACGAGCACTGCACCCTCAAACGCTTCTATTCGTTCGCGACGGCCTGATAGCCCCGACGCCCGACGCCCAACGTCTGACTGGATGTCGGATCCGCCCCCTTTGTCGCTCTGTCCGTGAACGGGGTGAACCAGGGCATCACGGGCGGGGCCGGAAACGATTTGGAGATGCGGCGACGAGGGCGTTAATGTTCTCTACGTCGCCGCCGCGGGGGAAACCCGGGAGCGGGGCGGCACACAGTAAGGGGCTATAGCTCAGTTGGTAGAGCGCCTGCATGGCATGCAGGAGGTCAGGAGTTCAATTCTCCTTAGCTCCACAATAGACAGTGAAGCGGGCCACCCGGATCGGGTGGCCCGCTTCACTGTTGTACGTGGCTGCCGTCAACTGCGGCCGCTGCCCAGGGCCTTGCGGTTGCTGCTGGGGAGCGCCGGACGCGCGGGCGGGGGCGTCGGGCCCGAGGAGGGCACCTGCTCGATCCGCATGGCGAGGGCGGGGCAGCGGCGGACGGCCCGCTGCGCGCGACCCCGCATGTGCATGGGTACCATCGCGTCGGCCACCGACGGGTATCCGTCGGGGTTGAGCCGGATCAGCTCCGGGATGATGTCGGCGCACAGTCCGTGGCCCTGACAGAGCGTCCAGTCGACGAAGATCTTTTCTCCGCTGGGGATCGACTCCTCGGCCTCCTCGTAACCCGGCAGCGGCAGGGGCAGCACACCCGTGGTGTCGCGCCCGCAGCCGCCGTGCAGGACGTGCGCCGCCAGGTCGTCCGTGAAGGCGGACAGCGTCGAGGCGAAGAACCGTGCCGAACCGTCGGGGTGCTTGCAGGCGCCGCGGCCCTTGACGGCCTGGGTGACCTCCCGCAGCGCCTCCAGCGCCGCCGGGCCACCGCCGTTCATCACATCGGCCAGACCGCCGGCAGCCGCGGGCAGCCCGAGCTTGCAGGGGCCGCACTGGCCGGCGGTCTCCGCGGCCAGCCAGTTGGCCACCCGCAGTGCCTCGCCCAGCGGGCAGGTCTCCGGACCGATCGGCAGGATCGCGCCCGCCCCGAGGGCGCCGCCCACGGACGCCAGCGACTCCTTGGACACGACAGCCTCGTGGACAGCGGCAGCGTCGATCCAGTTGCCGTGGTAGCCGCCCGTCAGCACGCCCTGCGGCTGCGGCGGGGCGCCCGCCAGCTGGAGCACGTACCGCAGCGGCACGCCCGTCGGCACCTCGACGACCATCGGCCGGGCGACGGCGCCGGAGATCGTGAGCATGACCGTGCCCGGTTCGGAGTCGAGGCCGGTGTGGCTGTAGCGGCGGGCGCCGATTCGCGCGGCGACGGCGAGCTGCGCGAACGTCTCCGCGTTGGACAGCAGCGTCGGAGCGCCGCCGACGCCCGTCTCCGCGGCGCGCACACGCCGGCCCGGCGGCAGTGCGGGGCCGCCGTTGACGGCCCGGATGACGGAGGACGCCTCACCGGAGACCATGCGCTCCGGGGTACGCACCACGCGGGCGCGCAGGGCCTGGCCGCGACGGTCGGAGAGGCCGCGCTCGGCGAGCGCGGCCCGCATGGAGATCTCGGTCGAGTTGCGGGTGACGGCGACGACGAGGGTCCGGGCGCCGAGCGCCTCCGCGGCGAGCAGCGCGCCGTCGAGGATGAGATGCGGCGCGCGGTTGAGCAGCACCGTGTCCTTGCGGCAGGCGGGCTCGCCCTCGCTGCCGTTGACGACCACCACCGGCCGTATGCCGCGCCGGATGGCGGACTTGGCGACGGCCCGCAGCTTCTTGCCGAAGGGGAAGCCCGCGCCGCCGCGACCGGTGAGTGATATGTCCTCCGCCAGCTGTGCGAGCCGCTCGCCGCTCACGGGCTCGAGCGGCCCGTGCACCTTCAGATGCATGGGGAGGTCGAGGCGGTCGACGAGGTCGAAACCCTGCGTCAGCTGGGGGAGGCCGACGACGCGGACCTCCGGGACGTCGGGGAGGGGCGCGTTCACGGTCGTTCTCCTGCTGGTGCGTGCCAGGGCTCTCCGGCCGGGGGCGGGAAGAGGGGGCCGGGCAGTGGCGCCGTCTCGTCGTACGCAGGGACGTTTCCGTTGTCGTACGCGGACCGGTCGCCGTACGGGGCTGCTGGTGCGGGATCGGTCAGGGCTGTGTCGTAGGAGGCCGGCGGCGGGTAGCCGCCGGTGGTGTCGTAAGCGGGCGCGTAACCGGCCGCGGCGTCCTGGGCGGGAAAGCCGCCGGTGTCGTACGAGGGGACGCTGCCCGTGTCGTACGAGGTGGGCGCGTCGAACGGGGCGGTGGCGACGTACGGCGTCTGCGGCGTGTCGTACGAGGGCGGGGCGTCGAAGAGCGGTGGGGGAGGGGTGTCGTAGAGGGGCAGGGCCGGGTCGGGGCGTACCGACTGCGCCGGGGGAGGCGGCGAGGGCGTCGGCCAGCTGCCCGTCCGCGGCTCCGTCTCCGACACCACGGGTATCTCCTCCGTCATCGGTATCCGCTCGGCGAGCGGGACCGACGGCTCGCCCGCAAGCGAGACCGCGCGGTAGGCGGCGGACATGCCGGTGCGGCGGCCGCCGGTCGGCCCGCCGCTGTCCGGCACGAACGCCGGTTCCTCCTCGGAAGGGCGCGGGGCCTCGTAGAGCTGCGGCGACGGGGCGGCGAGCCTTGGAGGCTGGGCGCGCGCCTGGCCGAGGGGCGGCTGGAAGTCCTGTTCGTACGGGCGCTGCGACGGCACGCCGTTCATTGCGCCGGTCATGCGGTCCACGCGGTCCATGCGGTCCATGCCTGCGGGTACGGTCGGGCGGCCCGTCCCGTTCATCCCGCTCACGCCCGGAAGCGGGGCCGTGGCGAGATCACGCTGCGCCTGCTCGTCCGCGGCGGCCGGCCCGCCGGCTCCGGCGGCACCGGTCAGAGACATGATCTTGGCGGCGATCCGGCGCTGGACCGGAGGCGGCAACATACGCACGGAGACCGCCGTAGCGACTCCCAGGAGGGCCAGGCAGTACATGGTCACGACCCACGTCGCGGCGGGCCGACCGGTATAGAGGCCGTGGACCAGGGCGAAGCACCAGGCCGGGTAGGCCAGCATGTGCAGCGGCCGCCAGCGGCCGGCGACCTTGATGTTGCCGGCCAGCGCACTGCGGAGCGCGCCGGTCGTACCGGCCACCACCATCAGGAACCCGGCCAGCGAACCGAAACCGATGAGCGCGTCCGTACCGGTGACGCCCAGACCGAACGGGATCATCGCGCCGAGCAGCGACACGTGTCCCAGCGACACCTTCACCGTTGCGTGAAGCAGCAGGAACCCGAGCGAGGCGATGGCGGTCGCCCGGTGGATGCCCTGCGCGAGCAGTCGGTGGCGGGGCGAGAGCAGCAGACGGTCGGTGGCGATGAGGCCCCAGGCGACGGAGGCGGTCAAGGACACCAGGGAGAGGACCCCGGTGGTGAAGTCGAGCGCGGCGCGGAAACTGTCGCTTCCTCCGACGGCGAGCAGGGGTAGGAGCACCAACGCGGCCGCGGAGATACCGCCTTGCACCTGGCGGCTGAGTCCGCGGCCCGGACCGGGCGACAAACGCATCTTGAGACGAGGGTTCATGGGGCGACTCCGAATGGTGCGGGAAAGCTGTCCCGTTGACGCACTCTAGGTCGACCCATACCAACCAGTACGAGGTTTCAAGGTTTATCGAGGTGAAGTGAGCACAACTGACTCGGGGGTTGCCCCGGATAGGGTCGATACGCGGAGTAACCTGGACGCCTTGATCGCCGGAGTCGGCCGGAATCCGTCGTTCACGGCTCCCGGGGGCCCGGAACGGACACTCATGCGGGCGGTTCCCCCGCTGCGGTACCCTGACGCCATGCGTGCCGTACGCCTTCTGCTTAGCGAGCCGCGCTGATCAGTCCCGACGGATGAGAAATCCGGTCGGAATCGGCGCGGCGTCCCCTCCTGTGCGAGGGGATTTTTCATTTCCCCTGGTACGTGAATCGGCTGGCAGTCGGCAGAGACGATCGATGGAGCTTCAAGGATCATGAGCGAGATGAACTCGGCTGCGGAGACAGCAGCCCCGCATCGTTATACGGCTGCCATGGCGGCCGACATCGAGGCACGCTGGCAGGACTTCTGGGACGCGGAGGGCACCTATCAGGCGCCCAACCCGAGCGGGGACCTGGCGGGCGACCCCGCACAGGTGGCCAGGCCCAAGAAGTTCGTCATGGACATGTTCCCGTACCCGTCTGGTGCCGGGCTGCACGTCGGCCACCCCCTGGGGTACATCGCCACCGACGTCTTCGCCCGCCACCAGCGCATGACCGGGCACAACGTCCTGCACACGCTGGGCTTCGACGCCTTCGGCCTGCCGGCGGAGCAGTACGCCGTGCAGACCGGCACGCACCCGCGCGTGTCGACCGAGGCGAACATGGAGAACATGAAGGCGCAGCTGCGCCGGCTGGGCCTGGGCCACGACAACCGCCGATCCTTCGCGACGATCGACCCGGACTACTACAAGTGGACCCAGTGGATCTTCGTTCAGATCTTCAACTCCTGGTACGACGAGAAGGCCGACAAGGCCCGCCCGATCGACGAGCTGGTGGCCCAGTTCGAGAGCGGCGCCCGTGAGGTGCCCGGAGGCCGGGCATGGAACGAGCTGAGCTCCCTGGAGCGCGCCGACGTCCTGGGCGGCTACCGCCTGGCCTACGCCTCGGACGCACCGGTCAACTGGTGCCCGGGTCTGGGCACCGTGCTGGCCAACGAGGAGGTCACCGCCGACGGCCGCTCCGAGCGCGGGAACTTCCCCGTCTTCAAGGCCAAGCTGCGTCAGTGGAACATGCGCATCACCGCCTACGCCGACCGGCTGCTGAACGACCTGGACGCGCTGGACTGGCCCGAGGCCATCAAGCTGCAGCAGCGCAACTGGATCGGCCGCTCCGAGGGTGCCCGCGTCGACTTCGCCGTCGACAGCCACGACGGCGCGCGGATCACGGTCTTCACCACCCGCCCCGACACCCTGTTCGGCGCCACCTACATGGTCCTGGCCCCCGAGCACGGCCTGATCGACTCCATCGTCCCGGCCGAGTGGCCGCAGGGCGTGAAGGAAGAGTGGACCGGCGGCGCCGCGACCCCTGCCGAGGCCGTCGCCGCCTACCGCAAGCAGGCCCAGACCAAGAGTGACGTCGAGCGCCAGACCGAGCACAAGGACAAGACCGGTGTGTTCACCGGCTCGTACGCCGTGAACCCGGTCACTGGAGAGCGGATCCCCGTCTTCGTCGCCGACTACGTCCTGATGGGCTACGGAACCGGCGCCATCATGGCCGTCCCCGGACAGGACGAGCGCGACTGGGAGTTCGCCGAGGCCTTCGGGCTGCCCATCGTCCGCACGGTGCAGCCGCCTGAGGGCTGGGAGGGTGAGGCGTTCACCGGAGCGGGCCCCGCCATCAACTCCGCCAACGACGAGATCTCCCTGAACGGCCTGGACGTCGCGGAGGCCAAGGCGAAGATCACGGCCTGGCTGACCGACAAGGGCATCGGCGAGGGCACGGTCAACTTCCGGCTGCGCGACTGGCTGTTCAGCAGGCAGCGCTACTGGGGCGAGCCCTTCCCCATCGTCTACGACGAGGACGGTGTCGCGCACGCGCTGCCCGAGTCGATGCTGCCCCTGGAACTGCCGGAGGTCGACGACTACTCGCCGCGCACCTTCGACCCCGACGACGCGGACACCCAGCCCGAGACGCCGCTGTCCCGCAACGAGGACTGGGTCGACGTCGAGCTGGATCTGGGCGACGGACCCAAGCGCTACCGTCGCGAGACCAACACCATGCCCAACTGGGCGGGTTCGTGCTGGTACGAGCTGCGCTACCTGGACCCGCACAACAGTGAGCAGCTGGTCGCGCCCGACATCGAGCAGTACTGGATGGGGCCCCGCGAGGGGCAGCCGCACGGTGGTGTCGACCTGTACGTCGGCGGCGCGGAGCACGCCGTGCTGCACCTGCTGTACGCGCGCTTCTGGTCCAAGGTGCTCTTCGACCTGGGGCACGTCTCCTCGGTCGAGCCGTTCCACAAGCTGTACAACCAAGGCATGATCCAGGCGTACGTCTACCGTGACGAGCGCGGCTTCCCGGTGACGGCCACCGAGGTCGAGGAGCGCGACGGGAAGTTCTTCCACGAGGGCCGGCCGGTCAAGCGCGAGCTGGGCAAGATGGGCAAGTCCCTGAAGAACGCCGTCACTCCGGACGAGATCTGCGCCGAGTACGGTGCCGACACGCTGCGCCTGTACGAGATGGCGATGGGCCCCCTGGACGTCTCCCGGCCGTGGGACACCCGCGCCGTCATCGGCCAGTACCGGCTGCTGCAACGGCTGTGGCGCAACGTCGTCGACGAGGCGACCGGCGAGGTCACCGTCGTCGAGGGCGAGCCGGACGAGGCCACGCTGCGCGCCCTGCACAAGGCCGTCGACGGAGTCTCCCAGGACATGTCGGCGATGCGTTTCAACACCGCCATCGCCAAGATCACCGAGCTGAACAACCACCTGACGAAGACGGGCGGCCCCGTGTCGCGCTCGGTGGCGGAGCGCCTGGTGCTGCTGATCGCCCCGCTGGCACCGCACATCGCGGAGGAGCTGTGGCGCAGGCTGGGCCACCCCGACTCGGTCGTCCACCAGGACTTCCCGGTCGCCGACCCGGCGTACGTCGTGGACGAGACGGTGACCTGCGTCGTGCAGATCAAGGGCAAGGTCAAGGCCCGACTGGAGGTCTCCCCGTCCATCACGGACGAGGAGCTGGAGGCACTGGCCCTGGGCGACGCGGCGGTCGTCGGCGCCCTGGGCGGCGCAGGAATCCGCAAGGTGATCGTGCGGGCGCCGAAGCTGGTCAACATCGTGCCCGCGTGACCAGGGGCGGGTTCGTGCCCGTGTAACAGGGGCCGGATCGCCCCTGGGCGACGGGTGACGGGCCGCCGGGGGTTTCCCCTACGGGCAGGTTGGGGGTTCCGAAGGAACCTACGGCCTGCCCGTTCCGTTTACCGTGGAAGGACCACAACCGACGCCGGAGGGCGCACATGGAAGCCGCGATCACGATCCTGGCGCTGCTCTTCTTCGCCTTCGTCGCACTTGGGGTGTACGTGGGTGTGAAAGCCGTGAAGGCCGCCAAGCGCGGCGTCGAGCGCACCGTCACCCAGGCACGGCGCACGGTCGAGGACACCGCGCTGCGCGCCAAGAGCTACGGGCAGACCGGCGTGACCGGCGAGCTGGCCCAGCTGCGGCTGAAGCTCCGCACGTCGATGAGGGCGACGCAGGAGGCGCTGAACGCCGGCGCGGCCGAGGACGCCTCCCTCTCCGAGTCGCTGGCCCTCTTCCGGCGGCTCAGCGCGCACGGGCACGAACTGGACGAGGAACTCAGGCGTCTCGAGCGCGAGCCCGACCGTGCCACGGTGGCCGCACTGATGCCGGGCCTGCGCGAGCGTACGGAGCGGATCACCCACTCCGCCGACTCGCTGCGCTGGGCGGCGCGTGACCGTGCCCAGAAGTTCGCCGAGGACGATCTCGACGTGCTGAGCTCGCAGATCGACATGGAGGCGGGCGCGCTGCGGCACTGGTCCGCGACCGACGTCGGTGGGACCACCGATCCCGCGGCATGGCCAGAGGCGCCGGAGTCCGGACGTCCGGCGTCGGCACGGCCGGAGCCGGGGGGCCGCACACGGCCCGAGCGGTCCGAGCAGGAGGACCAGACGCCCGGCAGGCCACAGGCGATCACCGCGCCGGACCCGCGTCAGACCACCTACCCGTGGCAGAAGACCGCCCGCCCGGAAACCACGAACTGACGCCTGCCGCGGCGGCCCGACCACTCCTGCACACGGCGTGTGGACAGGTCGGGCTGCCGTACGGCGCCGCCTGCGGGTAACCTCCCGCTCATGTCCCGCCATGTCGCGATCGTCACCGATTCAACGGCCTACCTGCCGCCACCGGCGATGGAACGGCACGGCATCACGGCGGTGCCGCTGACCGTCGTGCTCGGCGACCAGGCTCTGGAGGAAGGCACCGAGATCTCGGCCCGCTCGCTCGCCACCGCCCTGCAGAAACGGCGTTCGGTCACCACGTCCCGGCCCAGCCCCGAAACGTTCGCGCAGGCCTACCGCGAAGCCGCGGCCACCGGAGCCAGTGGAATCGTCTCGTTGCACCTCTCCTCCGAACTGTCCGGGACCCACGACGCGGCGGTACTGGCAGCCAAGGATGCACCGGTTCCGGTCAAGGTCGTCGACACCGGGATGATCGCCATGGCGCTCGGCTTCTGCGCTCTCGCTGCGGCCGAGGCGTCGGAGGCGGGCGGTTCGCTGGACGAAGTGGTGGCCGCGGCGGAGAAGCGGGCGGCGGACACCGCCGCGTATTTCTATGTCGACACACTCGACTACCTGCGCCGCGGTGGGCGGATCGGAGCGGCGCAGGCACTGCTCGGCTCGGCCCTTGCCGTGAAACCGCTGCTACAGCTGGTCGACGGCCGTATCGACATGCTGGAGCGGGTGCGGACCGCGTCGCGGGCGATCGCACGACTGGAGGAGATCGCCGCCGAGCGGGCCGGAACGGCCCCGGTCGACATCGCGGTGCACCACCTGGCGGCGCCGGAGCGGGCCGCCGCACTCGCGGACCGGCTGCGGAACCGGGTGCCGGGGCTGGCCGACCTGCATGTGAGCGAGGTCGGCGCGGTGATCGGGGCACACACCGGGCCGGGACTGCTGGGCGTGGTGGTCTCGCCGCGCTGAGGGGGCGGTGGTGGCGCAAGCGGGGTAGTGGGGTGGTGGCGCCCGGCGCGGGGGGCGGGTCGGTCGCCGTGCTGGGGATTGGTCGCCGTGCTGGAAAGTTGGTCGTCGGTCCAGGGTGGTCGGTCGGTGTGCCGGGGGTTGGTCGCCCGGGGACGTGGGTCGACGTGCCGGGTGGTGGGTTCCATCACTCGTGAGAGTGGCCGAGTTATCCACAATGAGACGCTTTTCCCCTGGAATTGGGCTTGGTCTGCGGGTTCGGGCGAATGTGCCTACCGTCCTGTGACATGGCTCTTCGATCACGTTCCGCAACCAGTGGCCCGGGCCGCGCCCCGGCCTCCGACCGCCGCGCACGCTCCCGTGGCCATGGCCGCGGTCGTGGCCTCGGCCGACCGCCCGTCCTGACCGGGCACGGGGTCCGGTCAGGGGTGGCGCAGGCCGGCAGCGGGGGTGTGCTTGCCGGTGCCGGTGCCGGGGGTGGTGGTGCCGGGGGCTTGGCGCCGGGTGGCTTACGGCCTTCTCGTCTGCGAGGCGGGCGCGCACCGACCGAAGAGGCCGCCGCCCTGCGGCAGCGTGCGGACGCCTTGTTCACGGCCACGGTGGTTCCGCCCGGCGTGGCCGGCGTGCTTCCTGGAGTTTCGCGCGGCATTTCGCCCACGCCTCCGGTAGCGCGCCCGCCCCGGCGTCGGATGACGTACCTCGCGTCGCACTCGCCGCCGCATTTGCCGGCGCCCGTGTCCTCGGGTCCGGTTACGCGTCCGCCCTCCCGCCCGGGGCCGGGGGGACGGCGGGTCGGCGCGGGGACGGGCCCCGGACGCGGCGGCCACAAGGGGCGGGTGCGGTCGACCCGGGCCGGGCAACCGGAGCCGGCCGCCTGGGAGACGGGGCCGCGGGCCGGCGGCCACGAAGGTGCAGAGGCCGAAAGAGCGGCCCCGGCAGGAGCCGCCCCTCCCGGAACCGACGGCGGCGCACCCGTCCGGGACATCCGGCGGGGTGACGCACGTGTGACGGGTGCCGACGCGGACGTACCCGTTACCCGCACCGACCGGGAAGCATCTGTGACTCGCACCGGCCGGCTCGTGGCTGAGGTCGGGGCAGGGCCGTCCCGTTTCGGGCTCGCGATCCGGGACCGGCTGCCCACCTGGGTGCAGGTGCGATGTGGGCTCGAGCCGAAGACCCTCGCGGCGCTCGCCGTGGTCCTGGTGGCGGCGGCCGTGTTCGCGGCGCAGCACTTCTGGGTGGGCCGGCCGCAGGCGGTACGGGCGCCGGAGCTGATCCAGCAGGGCTCGGCCCAGTCGCAGTCCGGGGCAGGGTCCGCCGCAGGACCGGCGGACGAGCCGTCACCTTCGCCGGGCCTGCCGCCTGTCGACCCGCAGCAGGCGGCCCCGATCGTGGTCGACGTGAGCGGCAAGGTGCGGCGGCCCGGAGTGCTCGAACTACCTGCGGGATCACGGGTGGCCGACGCGCTCGAGGCGGCAGGAGGCGTGAAGCCGGGCACCGATCTGACCGGGCTCAACCGGGCTCGGGTGCTGAGCGACGGCGAGCAGGTCGTCGTGGGCGCGCCCGCGCCGCCCGCCACGGGCAGTCCCGGTGCGGGCCCTGCCGCGGGAGTCGCCGCAGGCCCGATCAGCCTCAACTCTGCGACAACGGAGCAGCTGGAGACGCTGCCGGGGGTGGGCCCCGTGCTGGCGCAGCACATCATCGACCACCGGATGCAGAACGGCGGCTTCAGGTCGGTCGACGAGCTGCGTGACGTCAACGGGATCGGCGACCGCCGGTTCGAGGACCTGCGGAACCTGGTGCGGCCATGACCGCCGTCCCGGTCCACGCCGACACGGGCCATCGGCCGGCCGCGTCGTGTTCTCCTCCGGAAGGACCGACCGATTTGCGGCTCGTCCCACCCGCGCTGGCGGCCTGGGCGGCGTCGGCTCTCGCGCTGGGGGCTCCGGGCCGGTGGACGGCGGCCGGCGTGGCCGCCTGCCTCACCGCCGCGGCACTGCTGCCGTTGCGGGCTGCGGTGTCACGGTGGAGGGGCCGCGGGGACCCGGCGTGTGCGGCGGCGCCACGGCGCAGAGGCCGGCAGGACACGACCTGGTTCCCGGCGTCCCCGCCCGGGGGCAACCCGGTGGCGGCAGGGGTGGCCGTGCCACGGCGCGGGGCCGACGACGCGGCAGGGGTTGCGCACGGGCGCGGCGACACGGCAGGGGGTGCGGCGTCATGGGGCGGGGGCCGCCCGGACTCGGCGCCGGGCCCCGGCGGCAGGACGGCCGCACCAGCCCTCTCGGCCCGTTCGCCGCGGTGGCCAAGTGGCGCCACCGCCCTCGCCGGCGTGTTGCTGTGCGCGGCGGCGGGCGCTGCCTCAGCCGGGCTGCACGGCGCGGACCTCCGCCGTGGGCCGCTGCCCGCCCTGGCCGACCGGCAGGCGCGGGTCATGGTCGAGTTGACCGTCACCTCCGATCCGCGTCCCACCCGTTCCAAGGCCGCCGGCGACCCCGCGGCCCCGGCGGCGCTGCTGCTGAACGCCGAGGCGACGCGGGTGACCGTGCCCGGCGGAGCCGTCACGGAGACCCGTACCCCTGTGCTGCTGATCGCGTCCCCCGGCGAAGCGCACACGGCCTGGCAGCGCCTCTTGCCCTCCACCCGGCTGAGGGTGGGCGGACGACTGGTGAAACCGCTCCGCGATGACGATCCGTTCGCGGCCGTGTTACGGGCAGACGGCGGCCCTCCGCCGGTCATCCGCCCGCCGACCGGCCTGCAGCGCACAGCGGGTGGCCTGCGCGCCGGACTGCGCGAGGCCACGAACGGCTTGGCGCCGGACGCCCGCGCTCTGCTGCCGGGGTTGGTGGTCGGGGACACCTCCCGCATCCCCGCCGACCTCCATGACGCCTTCGAAGCGACGGACCTGACCCACTTGTTGGCCGTGTCGGGCAGCAACCTCACCATCGTGCTGATCCTGCTGATCGGTCCACCGGGTACGGCCCTGCTGGCCGAGCGGCGGGGCCTGGCACCCCGGTTGGGCATCACCCTGCGCGGCACGGCGCTGCTCGGAGGTGCGCTCACGCTCGCGTTCGTGGTCGTGTGCAGGCCGGAGCCGAGTGTGCTGCGGGCAGCGGCCTGCGGACTCGTCACCCTGCTCGCCATCGGGACCGGCAGGCGCAGGTCCCTCGTACCGGCGCTGGCCGCCGCCGCTCTACTGCTCGTGCTCTACGACCCATGGCTGGCGCGGAGTTACGGCTTCCTGCTCTCCGTACTCGCCACCGGCGCCCTCCTCACCATCGGCCCGCGCTGGAGCGAGGCTCTCCAACGGCGGCGGGTACCGGCCCGGCTCGCCGAGGCGCTCGCCGCGACGGCGGCGGCGCAGGCGGTGTGCGCACCGGTCGTGGCAGTGTTCGCGGCCAGAGTCAGCCTGGTCGCGATTCCCTGCAACCTCGTCGCCGAGCTCGCCGTCGCTCCCGCGACGATCCTGGGTTTCGCCGCACTGGCCACTGCACCCGTGGCCATACCGGTCGCCGAGTTGCTGGCGCGTGTGGCCGGCTGGCCGGCGGGCTGGATCGGGTCCGTGGCCCGCTCGGGAGCGGCTCTGCCCGGTGCTGGGGCCGACTGGCCGGGCGGCTGGTGCGGCGGCCTGCTGCTCGCCGGGCTGACCGTGGTGCTGATCCTCGTGGCCCGCCGGCTGACACGACACCCTTGGGCGGTGGCGCTGTGCGCGCTCCTGCTCGTGCTCGCCGTGGTCCGCCCGGCCCCGCTGAGCGCGAAACTGACCGGATGGCCCCCGCCAGGCTGGGTGTTGGTGATGTGCGACGTGGGGCAAGGGGATGCCATGGTGCTCGCGGCCGGTGACGGCGCCGCGGTGGTCGTGGACGCGGGACCCGACCCCGGTCTCACCGACCGCTGCCTGAGCGAGCTCGGCGTCACAGAGGTGCCGATGGTTCTGGTGACCCATTTTCACGCCGACCACGTGGCCGGTCTCGAGGGAGTGCTCCGCGGCAGGGCGGTGGGCGCCGTCCAGACGACGGCGTTCGAAGAACCGCGCTGGCAAGCGACGTTCGTCCGGCGTACGGCAGCGGCGGCCGGGGTGCCGGTGGTCCACGCGATACCGGGGGAGCGGCGCAGGGCGGGGCGGCTCAGCTGGCAGGTCCTGTGGCCCGACCTGTCCCGCGGCGCGGCACCGGAAGGCCCGAACGACGCCAGTGTCGCGCTGCTCGTCCGGGCCGCGGGCGGGCTTTCCATGCTGCTCCTCGGGGACCTCGAACCGCCGTCCCAGCAACGGTTGATACGAGCGCACCCGGCGCTTCCGGCTGTCGATGTACTCAAGGTCGCCCACCACGGCTCCGCGTACCAGGAGCCTGCTCTGCTGGCGGGAGCCCGGCCCCGACTGGCGCTCATTTCCTGCGGGAGGGACAACAAGTACGGACACCCCGCGCCCCGCACGGTCGCGGCGTTGCGGTCACGGGGTGCGCTGGTGATGCGTACGGACCAGGACGGTGCGATCGCGGTGACGGGGGCCGGCGCGGACCTGAGGGCGGTGGCACGGGGCGCCGGATGAACCTGTCCGCCGAGCGCCTGCGGGACGGCCCGGCCTGCCGGGACGGCCTGTGGGCCGAGCGCCTGCCGGGACGGCCCGTGGGCGGGTACCCGTCGGCCCCAGCCTGTCGGGCGAGGACCGGCCCGACAGGCCGGGCCGTCAGTCCCGTCGTCAGTCCGTCGGCCCGGCCGTCGGCAGGGCCCGTCGATCCAGCCAGCGACCGTCGTTCATGATCAGCCGGTCCTTCAGTTCGTTCACCTCGCGCCATGCCTTCACCACATGGGGGGTGATCCGCAGATACACCCAGGAGGGCCGGTCCCGCGGGTCCCAGAGCAGCTTCGCGGCGAAGGCGTCGGCCGACTCGGTCGCCAGTTGTGAGCCCTCGACGACCTCGGCGGTCCCCTCGATGTGCACGACGTCGCGGGTATGGCCGAGGGTCACGACGACCTCGCCCCGAGGCGCCAGGTTGCGGGCGGTGGGATTGGTGCGCCGGGTGCACATCAGCAGTGTGGTGCCGTCCCAGGCGAACGAGAGGGGCATCAGGCAAGGCTGCCCGTCCGGGGACGCCGTCGCGACCCACGAGTCCTTGTCGTCCGCCAGCCGGGCGAGGGTGTCCCGCCGGCGTTCCTCCCGGCTGCGTGCCTGCTCCTGGGTCGTCATGGCGGCAAGCTACGCGGTGTCCGGGCCGCGCCGCGTCGGACTGCGGGAGGAGCCGTCTCCGCCTTCCGGACCAGGACCAGCGGCCCTGGCGGCGCGGCGGAGCGCGCAGCAGACTGCGTTCATGAACACGCGCCCGCCGACCCCGCACGCCACGCCCCCGCCCGACCTCTCGCCACGGGACACCGACTCACGGGGCACCGGCGCCTACCTCGCTCGCATCGGATGCGCACGGCCGGAGCGGGCCGACGCCGCAGCGCTGCGGGAACTCCAGCTGCGGCACTTGCTGTCCGTGCCGTTCGAGAATCTGTCGATCCATCTCGGTGAGCCGCTGGTCCTGGCGGACGGCCCGCTCTTCGACAAGGTGGTCGGCGCTCGCCGCGGTGGTTTCTGCTACGAACTCAACGGCGCGTTCGCCGTGCTGCTGCGCAGCCTCGGCTTCGGCGTGACCCTTCTCCAGGCCCGGGTCTTCGGCGACGGTGGACGCCTCGGCATCCCCTACGACCACATGGCGCTGCGGGTGGAGACGGCGGACGGCAGCGGCCCCTGGCTGGCCGACGTCGGCTTCGGCGACCACAGCCATCACCCCCTGCTCCTCGCGGAGCGGGGTGAACAGGACGATCCGGCGGGGACGTTCCGTATCGCGGAAGCGGCCGACGGTGACCTCGATGTGATCCGGGACGGCAAGCGGCAGTTCCGTCTCGACACCAGGCCGCGTGAGCTGCCGGACTTCGAGGCGGGCGCCTGGTGGCACCGCACTTCACCGCTCTCCCACTTCACCAGATCGCTGGTGTGCTCCCTCCTCACGGAGGACGGCCGGATCACGCTGACCGGCCGCAAGCTCGTCACGACCGTGGCCGGTGAGCGGCACGAGCGGATGCTGGGCAGCGACGACGAGGTGCTCGGCGCCTACCGTGAACACTTCGGCTTGGAGCTCGACCGGGTTCCGGAGGTCCGGCCCGCGGCGTCCTGAGGCCGGGCGCCGAGGTGGTCGCCGAACCGGTCGCCGGGCATGGTGCCGACGTGGCCACGGGCCCCGGCACAATATGCCGGTGAGCGATGTGAGACATGTGCTGGTGCTGCCCGACCGCGACGCCGCGGAGGAGGTGGCGGAGACGATCGGCGAGAGCTTCCCCGTGACGGAGGAGCCCCAGCTCGTGCGGGACGCACTGGCGGGCGAGGACGACGCGGAGGACGCCCAGTGGCTGGTCGTCGTCGAGGACCCGGAGGGCGCGATGGACGCCGCCGCGCTCGACGCGTTCGTGGCCGCCTGGGACGGTTGGCGCGAGGCGCACTGACCGTTCGCCCGGGGCTGTCGGTGGGGCGTGGGATGCTGGAGCGCGATGGCCATCAAGAACTCGACCGACGATCCGCTCGCCCCCGTGACTCTCGCCGTGGGCCAGGAGGATCTGCTTCTCGACCGTGCCGTTCAACAGGTGGTGGCGGCGGCGCGGTCCGCCGACGCCGACACGGACGTACGGGACCTCACCGCCGATCAGCTCCTGCCCGGCACGCTCGCCGAGCTGACCAGCCCGTCGCTCTTCGCCGAGCGCAAGGTGGTGATCGTGCGCAACGCGCAGGATCTCTCCGCCGACACGGTTAAGGACGTCAAGGCGTATCTCGGCGCCCCCGCCGAGGAGATCACCCTGGTGCTGCTGCATCCCGGTGGGGCCAAGGGCAAGGGCCTGCTGGACGCGGCGCGTAAGGCCGGGGCGCGGGAGGTCGCCTGCCCCAGGACGACCAAGCCCGCCGAGCGGTTGAACTTCGTGCGGTCCGAGTTCCGTGCGCTGGGCAGGTCCGCGACCCCCGAGGCGTGCCAGGCCCTCGTCGACTCCATCGGGAGCGACCTGCGGGAGCTCGCCTCTGCGGTGTCGCAGCTGACGGCGGACGTCGAGGGCACCGTCGACGAGGCCGTCGTGGGCCGTTACTACACGGGCCGCGCCGAGGCGTCGAGCTTCAACGTCGCCGACCGGGCCGTGGAGGGCCGGGCGGCGGAGGCGCTGGAGGCGTTGCGCTGGTCGCTGTCGACGGGCGTCGCGCCCGTGCTGATCACGAGCGCGCTCGCGCAGGGCGTGCGGGCGATCGGCAAGCTGTCCTCCGCGCGCGGCGGCCGGCCGGCCGATCTGGCGCGTGAGCTGGGCATGCCGCCGTGGAAGATCGACCGTGTCCGCCAGCAGATGCGCGGCTGGACCCCCGACGGTGTGGCGATGGCCCTCCGCGCGGTGGCCGAGGCGGACGCCGGGGTCAAGGGCGGCGGCGACGACGCGGAGTACGCGTTGGAGAAGGCGGTCGTGACGATCGCGACGGCGGCGCGCTCACGCCGCTGAACCGGTCCCGACGTCCTGGCGTGACGCCCGCCAGGAAAGGCGCCCGTCCCTGTAGGAGCCCCTATGGGGCCAGGCCTCCCCCTTGGGGGAGGCGCTCCTGTCGGGTCAGGGGCCGAGCATGCCCGGATCACACCGGCCCGGATCACACCACGGCGAAGGCCCCGGTCCGCCGTCCTGGGGAAGGACAGCGGCCCGGGGCCTTCGTGTGAAGCTCGGTGCGCCGCACCCGCGTGGCGAACGCAGGCCGCGTGCGGCGCGGGGGTGCCGACCGGGAGCGGAGGAGAGGGCCCGCTTGATCCCTGCCGGCGATCACTCAGTAGCTCAGCCCTGGAGGGAGCCAACCTTGGCAGCCAGCGCCGACTTCTTGTTGGCGGCGGCGTTCTTGTGGATGACGCCCTTCGAGACGGCCTTGTCGAGCTGACGGGAGGCGGCACGGGTAGCCGCGGTCGCCGACTCGACGTCGCCGGTGGCGACAGCCTCACGGGCCTTGCGGATCGCGGTCTTGAGCGAGGACTTGACGGCCTTGTTGCGCAGGCGCGCCTTCTCGTTCGTCTTGTTCCGCTTGATCTGGGACTTGATGTTCGCCACGAAAGAGCCTTTTCAGGTTCGATGATCTCTGAGGTTGCGTCCCTCCCCCGTGACCCTGCGGGTACGGAAGGCGCCTCCGGAGAGGAAACGAGACACAGCTGCTCAGGCTACCAGTCGCCCCGCGCACGGCCCAAACCCGGCACAGTCGCCGACCCGTGGGACCATGGAGCCTACGTATCGATCCGACAAAGAGCCGAGCCGAGCCCGAGCCGAGCTCACCGACCCGGCGTCTGCCAAAGAATCAGGACCCTGCGTGCCCGCGACTCCTATCCACGTGCCCGAGCCGAGCCGTACCGACCCGGCTCTGATCCGCAACTTCTGCATCATCGCGCACATCGACCACGGCAAGTCGACCCTTGCCGACCGGATGCTCCAGCTGACGGGTGTGGTCGAGCAGCGGCAGATGCGCGCCCAGTACCTCGACCGGATGGACATCGAGCGCGAGCGCGGCATCACGATCAAGTCCCAGGCGGTCCGTCTGCCCTGGGCCCCCACTGAGGGAGAGGGGCAGGGGAAGACCCACATCCTCAACATGATCGACACCCCGGGGCACGTCGACTTCACGTACGAGGTGTCCCGGTCCCTGGCCGCGTGTGAGGGCACGATCCTGCTCGTCGACGCGGCCCAGGGCATCGAGGCGCAGACCCTGGCCAACCTGTACCTGGCGATGGAGAACGACCTCGCGATCGTTCCGGTGCTCAACAAGATCGACCTGCCGGCGGCCCAGCCCGAGAAGTTCGCCGAGGAGCTGGCGAACCTGGTCGGCTGCGACCCGACCGACGTGCTCAGGGTCTCCGCCAAGACGGGTCTCGGAGTCGAGGCGCTGCTCGACCGGGTGGTCCGGGAAGTGCCGCCCCCGGTCGGTGTCGCCGACGCGCCCGCCCGCGCGATGATCTTCGACTCGGTCTACGACTCCTACCGCGGTGTCGTCACGTACGTCCGTGTCATCGACGGCCAGCTCAACAAGCGTGAGCGGATCCGGATGATGTCGACCGGCGCCACGCACGAGCTGCTGGAGATCGGCACCAACTCGCCGGAGATGCTGGCGGCCGACGGCCTCGGTGTCGGTGAGGTGGGTTACCTCATCACCGGTGTGAAGGACGTCCGCCAGTCCAAGGTCGGTGACACGATCACCACCCTGCACAAGGGAGCCACGGAGGCCCTCGGCGGCTACAAGGACCCGAAGCCGATGGTGTTCTCCGGCCTGTATCCGCTGGACGGCTCCGACTATCCCGAGCTGCGTGACGCCCTCGACAAGCTCCAGCTCAACGACGCCGCGCTGGTCTACGAGCCGGAGACGTCGGCGGCGCTGGGCTTCGGCTTCCGTGTGGGCTTCCTCGGCCTGCTGCACCTGGACGTGATCCGTGAGCGCCTCGAGCGCGAGTTCGGGCTCGACCTGATCGCCACCGCACCGAACGTGGTCTACCGCGTGACGATGGAGGACGGCACCGAGCACACCGTCACCAACCCGAGCGAGTTCCCCGAGGGGAAGATCGCCGACGTCCACGAGCCGGTCGTGCGGGCGACGATCCTCGCGCCCAGCGAGTTCATCGGCTCGATCATGGAGCTGTGCCAGACCCGCCGCGGCACCCTCCTCGGCATGGACTACCTCTCCGAGGACCGGGTCGAGATCCGGTACACCCTGCCGCTCGCGGAGATCGTCTTCGACTTCTTCGACCAGCTGAAGTCCAAGACCCGCGGCTACGCCTCCCTGGACTACGAGCCCACCGGCGAGCAGGCCTCCAGCCTGGTCAAGGTCGACATCCTGCTGCACGGCGACAAGGTGGACGCCTTTTCGGCGATCACCCACAAGGACGCGGCCTACGCGTACGGCGTGCGGCTCGTCGCCAAGCTGCGGGAGCTGATCCCCAGGCAGGCGTTCGAGGTGCCGATCCAGGCGGCCATCGGCTCCCGGGTCATCGCCCGTGAAACCATCCGCGCCATCCGCAAGGACGTCCTCGCCAAGTGCTACGGCGGTGACATCTCCCGTAAGCGGAAGCTGCTCGAGAAGCAGAAGGAAGGCAAGAAGCGGATGAAGATGGTCGGTTCCGTGGAGGTCCCGCAGGAGGCCTTCATCGCGGTGCTGTCCAGCGACGAGGGTGGCAAGAAGAAGTAGCTGTCGCGCGTCGCCCCGGCCCGTGAAGCGCCCGTCCCGTTCGGGGACGGGCGCTTTCGGCCGTCCGGAACCGTCGCGGAATACAGGTGCCTTATGCATCGATCCGTTCCGCCAACCGGTGGACCTGCGCTCCGTTCGTTATCAAGCGGCAGCCCGCAGACACTTACGCGCCGGTCCTGCGGGCTTTACCCTGAGCACGGCTCGATGGTTACTCGCCAGTTAAACAACCAGCCAGTTGTGCAGTGTTGCCGCAGGCCCGGAGGACGTCGTGAGCGAAACCCAGACCCTGATCGAGAACCGGCCGCCTTCGGTGGCGACCCTCTTCACCGAGCGCGTGGCAGCCACGCCGGACGGCGAGGCATACCGGTATCCCGTGCCCCCCGCCTCGGGCTCGGGCCCCGACGACTGGAAGTCCCTGAGCTGGGGCCAGGCCGCCGAGCGGGTCTACGCCGTCGCGGCCGGACTGATCGACCTGGGCGTGAACGCGGAGGAGCGGGTCGCGCTCGCCTCCTCCACCCGGGTCGAGTGGATCCTCGCCGACCTCGGCGTGATGTGCGCGGGCGGCGCCACCACCACGATCTACCCCTCCACCAACGCCGAGGAGTCGGCGTACATCCTCGCCGACTCCTCGAGCCGGGTGCTGATCGCCGAGGACGCCGCCCAGCTGGCCAAGGCGCGGGAGAAGCGCACCGAGCTGCCCGAGCTGAAGCACGTCGTCGTCATCGACCCGGCCGGCGTCGAGCCGGACAGCTCCGAGCCGGAGGGCTGGGTCCTCACCCTGGCCGACCTCGAGGCGCGCGGCGGGAAGTACCTCGCCAAGAACCCGGACGCGGTCAAGGAGCGGGTCGCGGCGATCACCGCGGACCAGCTGGCGACGCTCATCTACACCTCGGGCACCACGGGCCGCCCCAAGGGTGTGCGCCTGCCGCACGACAACTGGTCCTACATGGCGAAGGCCATCGCCGCGACCGGCCTGGTCACCAAGGACGACGTGCAGTACCTCTGGCTGCCGCTCGCCCACGTCTTCGGCAAGGTGCTGACCTCGGGACAGATCGAGGTCGGCCATGTCACGGCGGTCGACGGCCGCGTCGACAAGATCATCGAGAACCTTCCGGTCGTCCAGCCGACCTACATGGCGGCCGTTCCCCGCATCTTCGAGAAGGTCTACAACGGGGTCGCGGCCAAGGCGCGCGCCGGCGGCGGCGCCAAGTACAAGATCTTCCAGTGGGCTGCGGGAGTCGCCCGCGAGTACGCGAAGGTCACGCAGGACAACTTCCGCCGCACCGGTAACGCGACAGCCCCCTTCGGCCTGAACGCCAAGCACAAGGTCGCCGACGCGCTCGTCTATTCCAAGCTGCGCGAGGCGTTCGGTGGACGGCTGCGCGCCGCCGTCTCCGGTTCCGCCGCGCTCGCCCCCGACATCGGCTACTTCTTCTCCGGCGCCGGCATCCACATCCTCGAGGGCTACGGTCTGACGGAGTCGAGCGCCGCCTCCTTCGTCAACCCGGGCGAGGCCTACCGCACCGGCACGGTCGGCAAGCCGCTGCCCGGCTGCGAGGTGCGCATCGCCGACGACGGCGAGATCCTGCTCCGCGGCCCCGGGATCATGGAGGGCTACCACAACCTGCCCGAGAAGACCGCCGAGGTCCTCGAGGCCGACGGCTGGTTCCACACCGGCGACATCGGCGAGCTGTCCGCCGACGGCTATCTGCGGATCACGGACCGCAAGAAGGACCTGATCAAGACGTCCGGCGGCAAGTACATCGCGCCCGCCGAGGTCGAGGGCCAGTTCAAGGCGGTGTGCCCGTTCGTGTCCAACATCCTGGTGCACGGCGCGGACCGTAACTTCTGCACCGCGCTGATCGCCCTGGACGAGCCGACGATCCTCGGCTGGGCCGAGGAGAACGGCCTGGGCGGCAAGAGCTACGCCGAGGTCGTCGCCTCCCCGCAGGCCGAGCAGCTCATCGAGGGCTATGTGAAGCGCCTCAACGAGGGGCTCCAGCGCTGGCAGACCATCAAGAAGTTCCGGCTGCTCCCGCGTGACCTGGACATCGAGCACGGCGAACTGACGCCCAGCCTGAAGCTGAAGCGTCCGGTCGTGGAGCGCGAGTACAAGGACCTGATCGAGGACATGTACGCCGGTTCCCGCGAGGCGTGACCCCGCACGCACAGCGGCGGAACGGAGCCGGACCGACGGCCGTTCCGCCGCATGCGTGTGTGCTCTTTACGCCTTCCTGCCGGTTTCCTTCCCCCTAGTTCGGTGACTCGGTGCTTATGAGCCCCCTCGGTCTGTCACTCTGTCGGTGTCATAAGCGGCGCACGCCAGCACCGACCAGGAGCCGCAGGTGGGGTCCATTCCGATGCAGCGCGAGACCGGCAACTCTTCGACTCCCGTGTGGCCGGCACGGTTCGACCCCAGGCTGGTCGCGCACACCAGCCTGCCCGGCAACCTCCTGGCCCCGGCCGCGGCACGCCGTTTCGTGCGCGACGCCGTCGACGGGTGGACGGGTCTCGGTCTCCTCGCCGGCGGCTCCTGCGCCGACCGGCTGGCCGACGACGCGGCTGTCGTCGTCAGCGAGCTCGTCACCAACGCCGTCGTGCACGCTGGCACCGCGGCGGAACTGCTCTGCCGGTTCGAGGACTCCACGCACGAGGAACCGGCCGCGCTGGTGGTCGAGGTCTCCGACCACCATCCCGCCAGCGCCGTCACCGGCGGGCCGTACAGCGCCGACGAGTCAGGGACCGCGGACTACGGCCGTGGCCTTCAGCTCGTCGCCTCGCTCGCGGAACGCTGGGGCATCACCTTCCATGCCGCGCTGAAGACCGTCTGGGCCCGCCTGCCGCTCGACGGCCGTGACGTCCGCCCGCCCGCCGCCGCGTACGCGGCACCGCCCGCCCGCCGGGGCACGGACGGGACGGAGACGTCCGTGCCGGGACGCGGGCGTGACGACCTGGAGTGGGTGAGCCGCGGTGCGCCCGCGTTCCTCGCCGAGGCGTCCGACCTGCTCGCCGGGCAACTGGACGAGGACATGGTCGCCGCGCTGGCGGGCCAGCTGCTGGTGCCGCGGCTCGCCGACCGGTGCGCGATCTGGCTGGACGGCGGAACGAAGGCGCACGGACACGGGGCCGGGGGAGGAGGGGCCCGGGCGAGGCTCGTCGGGGTGTGGCACAGCGACGAGGCACGTGTCGGGCCGCTGCGGGAGGCCCTGGGCGAGGAGCCGCCGCTGCTCCCTCTCGTCTCGGACGGCGGACCGGTCCCGGTGGCCTGGCCGGACGGGACCCGCGGCGAGCACCCCGCGTCCCCTTACGGCGGCGCGGTGACGCACGACGCCCCTCGCACGTGGGGGACCGCCGGGGCGCCGCACCCGCCCATGCCCGGCGCCGACACTCCCTTCCCGGGCGTGGCCGGGCCGCCCGCCGTCACCGGCACCCAGGAGCCGACGGGCCCCCTTCCCGCCGACGATGAACCGGCCACCGCCCTGGCGTACCGCCTCGGAGTCGGCGGCCACCGTCTCGGCGTGCTGCTCGTCGCGCAGAACGGCCCGGCGGGTGTCCCCGCCGAAGTGGCGGCCCTCATCGAGGACTTCGCCCGACGGGTCGCCCTGGCCGTCAGCGCCGCCCGCCGGTACACCCGGCAGGCCACCATCAGCCGCGTTCTCCAGCGCGGCCTGCTGCCCAGCAGGGTGGGACAGATCCCGGGCGTCGAAACGTTCCTGGTCTACGAGCCCAGTGACGACGGTGTCGCCGGCGGCGACTTCTACGACGTCTTCCCCGCCGGGTCCGGCGGCCGCTGGTGCTTCATGCTCGGCGACGTCCAGGGCAGCGGGCCGGAGGCCGCCGTCGTCACCGGTCTCGCCAGGCCCTGGCTGCGGCTCCTCGCCCGCGAGGGCTACGAGGTCGGCCAGGTCCTCGACCGGCTCAACGGCCTCCTCCTCGACGACGCCATGGAGGCGGCGGAGGCGGCGGCCCTGATCGTCACCGGCGGGCACGGGCCCGGCCTCCCGGACGGGCAGCACGCGCGCTTCCTGTCGCTGCTGTACGGCCAGGTCGTGCCGTCACCGTCCGGCGACGGCGGCGCCCGCTGCACTCTGGCGAGCGCCGGGCACCCGCTGCCCCTGCTGCTGCGGCCCGACGGCACCGTACGGGCCCTCGCCGAGCCGCAGGTGCTGCTCGGGGTCGTCGACGACGTCGCGTACCAGAGCCACACGTTCGACCTGGATCCCGGTGACACGCTGCTGTGCGTCACCGACGGGGTGACCGAGCGGCGCTCGGGATCGCGGATGTTCGACGACGAGGACGGTCTCGCGGCCGTGCTGTCCGGATGCGCCGGGCTCACGGCGCAGGGCGTCGCCGAACGGATCAGGGCCGCGGTGCACGCGTTCGCGCCGACGCCGCCCGGGGACGATCTCGCGCTGCTGGTGCTCCAGGCGGGGCGACCTGCCGGGTGACGGACAATGGGGGCATGCCTTCCGTACTGCCTGACGGCGAGCCCATGCCCGAGGACGGCGCGCTGCCCGCGTCCGCCCTCCACGGCGCCGAAGCCCGGCCGCTGGCCTTCTACCTGCACGTGCCGTACTGCGCGACGCGCTGCGGCTACTGCGACTTCAACACGTACACGGCCACCGAGCTGCGCGGCTCGGGAGGAGTGCTCGCCTCCCGCGACAACTACGCAGAGACCCTGGCGGACGAGGTCCGCCTGGCCCGCAAGGTCCTCGGCGACGACCCGCGGCCGGTGCGGACGGTGTTCGTCGGCGGGGGCACTCCGACACTGCTGGCCGCCGATGATCTCGTACGGATGCTGGACGTGGTGCGTCAGGAGTTCTCTCTCGCCGACGACGCGGAGATCACGACGGAGGCGAACCCGGAATCCGTCGACCCCGCCTATCTGGCGGCCCTGCGGGAGGGTGGCTTCAACCGCGTCTCCTTCGGTATGCAGAGCGCACGGCAGCACGTGCTCAAGGTGCTCGACCGCACGCACACCCCCGGCCGGCCGGAGGCGTGCGTCGCCGAGGCGCGGGCCGCGGGCTTCGACCATGTGAACCTGGACCTGATCTACGGCACCCCCGGCGAGAGCGACGACGACTGGCGGGCCTCGCTGGAGGCCGCTGTGGGCGCGGGACCGGACCATGTGTCGGCGTACGCGCTGATCGTGGAGGAGGGCACACAGCTCGCGCGCCGCATCCGCCGCGGTGAGGTGCCCATGACCGACGACGACGTCCACGCCGACCGCTATCTGATCGCGGACGAGATGCTCCGCGCGTCCGGCTACGACTGGTACGAGGTGTCCAACTGGGCAACCTCGGCAAAAGGCCGCTGTCTGCACAACGAGCTGTACTGGCGCGGTGCCGACTGGTGGGGCGCCGGCCCGGGGGCGCACAGCCACGTCGGCGGCGTGCGCTGGTGGAACGTAAAGCACCCGGGCGCGTACGCGGCAGCCCTGGCGGAGGGCCGTTCGCCCGGCGCGGGCCGCGAGCTCCTCCCCGAGGAGGACCGCCGCGTGGAGCGCATCCTGCTGGAGCTGCGGCTGCGTGAGGGCGTACCGCTGGACCTCCTGCGCGAGGCGGGCCTCGCGGCGGCCGCCCGTTCCCTGGCCGACGGGCTGCTGGAGCCCGGCCCGTACGAGGCCGGTCGCGCGGTGCTGACCCTGCGGGGACGGCTGCTGGCGGACGCGGTGGTGCGGGACCTGGTGGACTGATCACCCGCCGGAGCGAATCCCTGCAGAAGGACCGTTCGACTACCTACGGTGTCCCTAGCCTGCTGCTCGAAGAATGCGGCGGACGACGAGGGCCACGGAGATGACCGCTGTGGATGACCGGCCTGTTGCATCGATTGCCGACCTCTACGAGAACCTGCATGTTCCCGAGGGGTTCAAGGCGGAGCTCTTGCGGGGGGAGATCGTCATGATGGCAGGGCCCGACTGGGTCCACAACATGATCGTTCTGCAGGTACAGAAGCAGATTCTCCGCCTTGAGCGCTGGTATCCGCTCCAGACCCAGGACCTTGCCATCCCCGGCGAGTCGAGTGAGCCCCAGCCGGACCTCGTGGTGCATGAAGAGGGGGCTTTCGAAGGCCCCGGCCGCCTCGTTCCCGCGCCTGCCGTCACGTTGGTCATGGAGGTGGTCTCCAAGACCAGCGCCGACCGCGACTACCGGCTCAAGCCCTCGATGTACGCGGCCGGGCAGGTGGACGCCTACCTGATCGTCGACCCGTTCGCGGCCCGCTGCGTCCTTCTTACGGAACCCACAGGTTCGGGCGAGGCAGCCCGGTACCAGGTGGAGCGCACCGTCAAGTTCGGTGACCCGCTGCCTGTGGACGTGCTCGACCTGACGCTCGACACGTCCCGGTTCCGGACCCTGCCGGTCTCTCCCCGCTAGTCGGACACCGTCACGAAGTCGATCAGCTCCTCGACCCGCCCCAGCAGCGCAGGCTCCAGGTCCTTGTACGAGCGGACCTTGGAGAGGATGTGCTGCCAGGCCGCGCCCGTGTTCTCCGGCCAGCCGAGGGCGCGGCAGACGCCCGTCTTCCAGTCCTGTCCGCGCGGCACCGTGGGCCACGCCGGGATCCCCACGGAAGAGGGCTTCACCGCCTCCCACACGTCGATGTACGGGTGGCCCACCACCAGCACGTGCGGGTCCGTGACCGAGGCCGCGAGACGGGACTCCTTGGAGCCCTCGACCAAGTGGTCCACCAGGACGCCGAGACGGGCGTCAGGACCGGGGGAGAAGTCCGCCACGATCGACGGCAGGTCGTCGACGCCTTCCAGGTACTCGACCACCACGCCCTCGATGCGCAGGTCGTCGCCCCACACCCGCTCCACGAGTTCCGCGTCGTGGCGGCCCTCCACATAGATGCGGCCCGCGCGGGCGACCCGGGCCCGGGCACCGGGAACGGCGAGAGAGCCGGAGGCCGTTCGGGACGGACGGGACGGGCCCGCCGGGGTCGGACGGACCAGCGTGACGACCTTGCCCTCCAGCAGGAAGCCCCGCGGCTCGAGCGGGAACACGCGGTGCTTGCCGAAGCGGTCCTCCAGGGTGACCGTGCCCGCCTCGCAGCGGATCACCGCGCCGCAGAAGCCGGTCGACACCTCCTCCACCACCAGCTCGGGGTCGGCCGGGACCTCCGGCACGGGCTTCGACCGCTTCCACGGCGGCGTGAGATCAGGGCTGTAGCTGCGCATTCGCACGACGATACGGCCGCACGCCGCTACGACACGCCGAAACGCGCCGCCAGTTCGTCGCGCTGGGCCCGTACGAACGCCGCGTCGACCACCGCGCCGTGCCCGGGGACGTACAGGGCGTCCTCGCCGCCGAGCGCCAGCAGTCTGTCGAGGGCGGCGGGCCACCGCGGACCGACGGCGTCCGTGCCGGCCTGGGGCTCCCCGGACTCCTCCACCAGGTCTCCGCAGAACACCACCTCCCGTTCCGCGGGCACCAGCAGCGCCAGATCGTGGCCCGAGTGGCCGGGGCCCACGTTCGCCAGCAGCACCTGGCGCCCTCCCAGGTCGAGCGTCCACTCCCCGGACACCGCATGCTGCGGCGCCACCACCATGTCCGCGGCCTCCGCCGCGTCCTCGGGCGCGACCCCGTGCCGGATCGCGGTGTCGCGGATCTCGTCCCGCTCCCGGCGCAGCAGCGTGTCCATGCCCACAGCCCCGTACACCTCCGCCCCCGAGAAGGCGGCCGTGCCCAGCACATGGTCGAAATGGGGATGGCTGAGTGCGATGTGCGTCACGCGGCGCCCGCCCGTCAGCGCCTGCGCCTGGGCGCGCAGCTCGGCGCCCTCACGGAGCGTGGAGCCCGTGTCGTACAGCAGCACCCCGTCCTCGCCCGCGACCAGGCCGACGGTCGCGTCCCATCCCGGGAGGCGGCGGCGGCCGACTCCCTCGGCCAGCCGTTCCCAGCCGAAGTCTTCCCAACTGACGTCCATACGGCGACGCTATCCGCATCACATCCGCATCGACCTGCGCGGGCCGCACGAGCGCGTGTCCGACCGCACGGTCGGCCGCCCTTGCTACCTGTGTACCCCGCAGCCGTACACTGGCCGGGGGAATGCTGGCACTCGGGCGCACCGAGTGCCAGGACACACAGAGGAACCACAGCTGGAGGTGCGCGAATGCTCAGCGAACGCAGGCTCGAGGTGCTGCGCGCCATCGTCCAGGACTACGTCGGCACCGAGGAGCCTGTCGGCTCCAAGGCCCTCACCGAGCGTCACAACCTTGGCGTCTCCCCGGCCACCGTCCGCAACGACATGGCCGTGCTGGAGGAGGAGGGCTTCATCGCCCAGCCCCACACCAGCGCCGGACGGATCCCCACGGACAAGGGATACCGGCTGTTCGTCGACCGGCTGGCCGGCGTCAAGCCGCTGTCGTCGCCGGAGCGCCGCGCCATCCAGAACTTCCTGGACGGGGCGGTCGACCTCGACGACGTCGTGGGACGTACGGTGCGGCTGCTGGCGCAGCTGACCCGGCAGGTCGCCGTCGTGCAGTACCCGTCGCTGACCCGGTCCACGGTCCGGCACGTGGAGCTCCTCTCCCTCGCGCCCGCCCGCCTGATGCTCGTGCTGATCACGGACACGGGCCGGGTCGAGCAGCGCATGATCGACTGCCCCGCCCCGTTCGGCGACGCCTCACTCGCGGACCTGCGGGCCCGGCTCAACAGCCGGGTCGTGGGGCGCCGCTTCGCGGACGTCCCGCAGCTGGTGCAGGATCTTCCCGATTCCTTCGAGCACGAGGACCGCGGCACCGTCTCCACGGTGCTCTCCACACTGCTCGAGACCCTGGTCGAGGAGACCGAGGAGCGGCTCGTGATCGGCGGCACCGCCAATCTGACCCGCTTCGGACACGATTTCCCGCTGACCATCCGGCCCGTGCTGGAGGCGCTCGAGGAGCATGTGGTGCTCCTCAAGCTGCTCGGCGAGGCGAATGAGTCGGGCGGTATGGGCATGACCGTACGTATCGGTCACGAGAACGCCCATGAAGGCCTCAACTCCACGTCCGTGGTCTCGGTCGGCTACGGTTCGGGCGACGAGGCAGTAGCGAAACTCGGCGTGGTCGGACCGACCCGCATGGACTACCCCGGAACGATGGGAGCGGTACGCGCAGTGGCACGTTACGTCGGACAGATCCTGGCGGAGTCGTAAGTGGCCACGGACTATTACGCCGTACTCGGCGTACGCCGCGACGCATCGCAGGACGAGATCAAGAAGGCCTTCCGCCGCCTCGCGCGCGAACTCCACCCGGACGTGAATCCGGATCCGAAGACGCAGGAGCGCTTCAAGGAGATCAACGCCGCGTACGAGGTGCTCTCGGACCCGCAGAAGAAGCAGGTCTACGATCTCGGCGGCGACCCGCTGTCGCAGGCAGGAGGCGGCGGCGCCGGGGGCTTCGGCGCGGGCGGCTTCGGCAACTTCTCCGACATCATGGACGCGTTCTTCGGCACGGCGTCGCAGCGCGGACCGCGCTCGCGCACCCGCCGCGGCCAGGACGCGATGATCCGGCTGGAGATCGAGCTCAACGAAGCGGCCTTCGGCACCACGAAGGACATCCAGGTCGACACGGCCGTCGTCTGCACGACCTGCTCCGGCGAGGGCGCGGCACCCGGCACATCGGCGCAGACCTGCGACATGTGCCGAGGGCGCGGTGAGGTCTCGCAGGTGACACGGTCCTTCCTGGGCCAGGTCATGACGTCGAGGCCCTGCCCGCAGTGCCAGGGCTTCGGCACGGTCGTGCCGACCCCGTGCCCGGAGTGCGCCGGCGACGGCCGCGTCCGGTCGCGGCGGACGCTGACGGTGAAGATCCCGGCCGGTGTCGACAACGGCACCCGGATCCAGCTCGCGGGCGAGGGCGAGGTCGGCCCCGGCGGCGGCCCCGCCGGTGACCTGTACGTCGAGATCCACGAGGTCGCCCACCCCGTCTTCCAGCGGCGCGGCGACGACCTGCACTGCACGGTGACGATCCCCATGACCGCGGCGGCGCTGGGCACGAAGTGCCCGCTCGAGACGCTCGACGGCGTGGAGGAGGTCGACATCCGACCGGGCACGCAGTCCGGCCAGTCGATCCCGCTGCACGGCCGCGGCATCACGCACCTGCGCGGCGGCGGCCGGGGAGACCTGATCGTGCATGTCGAGGTGACGACGCCGACGAAGCTGGACCCGGAGCAGGAGCGACTGCTGAGGGACCTGGCGAAGCTGCGGGGCGAGGAGCGGCCGCTGGGCCAGTTCCAGCCGGGCCAGCAGGGGTTGTTCTCGCGGCTGAAGGACGCGTTCAACGGGCGTTAGCCGGTGGCGGGGCGACGCGGCCGCTGCGCGGGCCGTTTCCCCTGCCCTCCCCCTGCGGCCCGGCGGCGCCCGGCGGCCGTGGGGGACCACCCCCACTTCCCGAACCGGGGCAGGCCCCGGAGCCCGTACGCCCTGCGGGCGGCGTACCGTGCTTCGCGCGGTGCCCTCAATCTCCCCCTGCGGCCCGGCGGCCGTGTGAAGTGCCCCCGGGCGGGCTGAAGTTGCCAGGCGACCCCAGCCCCGCCGGCTTTTGAGGCGCGAGGGTGCGGTGGGGGTCCCCACGCCGCCAGGCGTAGGGGGAGGAGCCCCCGAACACCGCCCGGAGCCCGGTGCCGCGTCCGGGCGGAGCACGGATTCGGGAAGCGGGCCCCACGGCCGCCGGGCCGTAGAGGGTGAACACGCCCCGCACGGGCGCTACGCGGAATGGGGGATTCGGACCCGTCGCGGGGACGTGGCACGATGCCTGCATGTCGTCATCCGCGCTGGTCGGCCTCTGCCGTCATCCGATCGTGCAGGCTCCCATGGCCGGCGGTGCTTCCTGTCCGCAGCTGGTCGCCGCCGTGTCGGAGACCGGTGCGTTGGGCTTTTTGGCCGCCGGGTACAAGACGGCGGACGGGATGTACGAAGAGGTCAAGCAGGTCCGCGGGCTGACCGCGCGGCCCTTCGGCGTCAACCTGTTCATGCCGCAGCCCGGCAACGCCGACCCCGCCGCCCTGGGCGTCTACCGGGACCAGCTCGCCGGTGAGTCCGCCTGGTACGAGACGCCGCTCGGTGATCCGGACAGGGGACGGGACGACGGCTACGACGCGAAGCTCGCGATCCTGCTCGACGACCCCGTCCCGGTCGTGTCGTTCACCTTCGGCTGTCCCTCGCGCAGCGTCATCGAGTCGTTCAGCAAGGCGGGCACCTTCACGATCGTGACCGTCACCACGCCGGAGGAGGCGCAGGCGGCCCAGTGGGCAGGTGCCGACGCGGTGTGCGTGCAGGGTGTCGAGGCCGGCGGCCATCAGGGCACGCACCGGGACGACCCCGCGACCGACGGGTCCGGTTACGGACTGCTCACGCTTCTCGCACTGGTGAAGGAGACCGTACAGATGCCTGTCATCGCCGCCGGCGGACTGATGCGCGGCAGTCAGATCGCCGCGGTCCTGGCGGCCGGGGCGGACGCCGCCCAGCTCGGTACCGCGTTCCTGGTGTGCCCCGAGTCGGGGGCGCACCAGGTGCACAAACAGGCCATGACCAACCCGCTGTTCGTACGCACCGAGCTGACCCGGGCCTTCTCCGGGCGGCCCGCGCGGGGCCTCGTGAACAGGTTCATGCGGGAGCACGGGCCGTACGCGCCGGCCGCGTACCCCGAGGTGCACCATCTGACGAGCGGGCTGCGCAAGGCCGCCGCGAAGGCGGGCGACGCGCAGGGCATGTCGCTGTGGGCGGGACAGGGGCACCGGCTGGCGCGTGAGATGCCCGCCGCCCAGCTTGTGGGGGTGCTCGCCTCCGAGGCGGACTCCGCACGGGCCGCGCTGTCGCTCGGCGGTGGTGTGTGATGACCGCTCCCGTCTTCCTCGTCGAATCGCTCGCAGGCGTCGCGCCCGGCGCGGCCGTCGTCCTGGACGGCCCGGAAGGGCGGCACGCCGTCTCGGTGCGCCGGCTCCAGCCGGGCGAGGACATCGTCCTCACGGACGGCGGCGGCCGCGGAGCGGCGGGCTCCGTCGTCTCCACGGAGGGCAAGGACCGTCTGACGGTGGAGGTGCGCGAGTGTCCCGAGGAGCCGCAGCCGACGCCCCGCATCACCGTCGTGCAGGCGCTGCCCAAGGGTGACCGCGGCGAACTCGCCGTGGAGACCATGACCGAGACCGGCGTGGACGCGGTCGTGCCGTGGTCGGCGGCGCGCTGCATCACCCAGTGGAAGGGCGAACGCGGCGCGAAGTCGCTCGCCAAGTGGCGGGCGACGGCCCGTGAGGCGGGCAAGCAGTCGCGCAGGCTCCGCTTCCCGGAGGTCGCGGAGCCGGCAACGACCAAGCAGGTCGCGGCACTTCTGGCGGACGCGGACTTCGCCGCGGTGCTCCACGAGGAGGGCGCCATGCCGCTCGCCACGGCAAAGCTCCCCACGGAGGGCTCCATCGTGCTCGTGGTCGGCCCCGAGGGCGGGGTGTCCCCGCAGGAACTCGGCCTGTTCGCGGAGGCGGGCGCCGGGCCGTACCGGCTGGGGCGCAGCGTGCTGCGTACGTCCACGGCCGGCACGGCGGCGACGGCGCTCCTGCTGGGCCGCACCGGCCGCTGGTCCTGAACGGGGCGCGGCCCGAGGCCCAGCCGCGATGGGGGTCCCGGGGCTCAGCCCCGTAGGGCTGCTTGTCGGCCCGACCGGCCGGAACGGGCGGTCCGTCGAATCCCCCCGCCGGCAGGGGTCGCCCGAGACCCGGCCGGCGGGGGCGGTCCCAGGGGCAGTCGGCCGGAAGACGCGGTCCGGTGACTCAACGGGCCGGCAGGGGCGGCGGTCCGAGGACTCAGCCCGCCGGTAGGGGCGGTGGCCAACAGGCCGGCAGGCGCCGTCCGGAGCCTCAGCCCGCCGGTCCCGCCGGGACGTCGGCGGCCACCGCGTCGAACAGCGGCCACCCGTCGGTCTCGACCGTCGTCGTCGTTCCCGGCAGGAGACCGCGGGCCGTTGCCGCGTCGAGGAACCGCCGTGCCACGCCCGGCTCGTAGAGATTCAGCCACGTCCCGCCGGAGACCACGGCACCCGCCTCGAAGTATCCGCCGGACACGACCCGGCCGGGACCTTCCCGGAAGACGACCGCCACCCGCCGCTGCGTCCCCTCGCGCCGCAGCCACAGCGTTGTACGGCAGTCACGGGTTCCGGCGCCGTCCCGGGTGTGCCGGTGTCTCACCGACCACATGTACACGTTGTCCGCGTCCACGACGAGGCGGCGGGCGCGCCGGAGCTTCCTGGCCATGGCCCGACCGTACGGGCCCCACCATGGCCGCAACCACTCTTTTACCGGCGGGGCGGTGCTGGCACTCTGGCTTCATGCCCGCCCGGACCAGAGCACGGCGCGCCTTGGCCGCGATCGCCGTCGCAGCAGCGGCAGTTCCCGCCCTCGTGGCCTGTGAGCCCACCGCAGGAGGGCTGAACACCGGTGCCGTGGCCGTCACCACCGACCTGACCGCGACCAGCACGCTCGAGCGGCTCGAGTTCGAGGTCGCCTGGCTCAGCTGCACGGCGAAGGCCGACATCCCTGTCACCGCCTCGCCGGGTTCGACCGCCTCGCCCGGTACCGGTCCGGGACGTGCCACCGTGGACTGCCAGGGTGAGACCGGATCCGGTCAGGACATCACCGTCACCGGCAAGGTGACCGAGGAACGCGGCGGGAAGTGTGTCCGCGGCGATCTGACCGCCAGGATCGAGAAGAAGATCGTCTTTCAGGCGACCATGCTCGGCGACTGCAGCGCCGCACCGAGCAGTGCGCCGGCCGCTGAACCTCCCGCTCCCGGAGGGCCGTACCCGACCGTCACGGTCACCGTCACCGAAACGGTGACCGCTCTTCCGGGCAAGTGATCCAAAAACCGCACCCCTGAGGCTCCCACCTGCCTAGGGTGACGGTGTGACGCACCCTGCCTACCTCCGGTATCCGCATCTGCACGGCGAGTTGATCGCCTTCACCGCCGAGGACGACGTCTGGGTCGCGCCGCTCGACGGCGGCCGGGCGTGGCGCGTGAGCGCCGACAACATGCCCGTGAACCACCCCAGGATCTCACCCGACGGCACCCGTATCGCCTGGTCCTCGTACCGGGACGGCACGCCGGAGGTCCACCTGGCATCTGTCGAAGGCGGCCCTTCCGACCGGCTCACCCACTGGGGCAGCCACAGGACCTCCGTACGGGGCTGGACCCCCGACGGCAGGGTCCTGGCGCTCACCACGCACGGGCAGGCGTCGCTGCGCCGCACCTGGGCGCACGCGGTGCCGCTCGACGGCGGCCCCGCCGGCGTCCTCCCGTACGGGCCCGTCGGCGGCGTCGCGTACGGCCCGCGCACCCTGCTGCTGTCGGCCACCATGGGGCGTGAGGCCGCGGCCTGGAAGCGCTACCGCGGCGGCACGGCGGGCAAGTTGTGGATCGAGGGGGAGACCGAGGGCGAGTTCGTACGCCTCCACGAGGACCTCGACGGGAACGTCGAGTACCCCCTGTGGGTGGGCGAGCGGGTCGCGTTCCTCTCCGACCACGAGGGCGTCGGCGCCCTCTACTCGTCCCTGCCGGACGGCTCGGACCTGCGCCGCCACACCGGCGTCGACGGCTTCTACGCCCGCCACGCGGCGACCGACGGCACTCGTGTCGCCTACACCTGCGCCGGCGAACTGTGGCTGCTCGACGGCCTGGACGGTGAGCAGCCGCGCCGTCTGGACATCCGGCTCGGCGGCCAGCGCACCGATCTCCAGCCACGGCCGATCGACGCAGGCCACCACCTCGGCGCCGCGGACCCGGACCACACCGGCCGCGGCAGCGCCGTGGAGATCCGCGGCGGCATCCACTGGGTCACCCACCGCGGAGGACCCGCGCGTTCGCTCGCCGTCGAACCGGGCGTACGGGCGAGGCTGCCGCGTACGTTCGGTGTCGACGGCGAGCAGTACGTCGTGTGGGTGACCGACGCGGAGGGCGACGACGCGCTCGAGTTCGCGCCCGCCACCGGTACCGCCCCCGGCGCCACTCCGCGCAGGCTCGCCGCGGGCCGGCTCGGCCGGGTGCTGTCACTCGCCGTCGCCCCCGACGGCAGCCGTGCCGCCGTCGCCTCGCACGACGGACGGGTACTCCTCGTGGAACGTGAGACGGGCGAGGTCCGTGAGGTGGACCGCAGCGAGCACGGCGACGCCGACGGCCTCGTCTTCTCGCCCGACTCGGCATGGCTCGCCTGGTCGCACCCCGGCCCGAGCCCGCTGCGGCAGATCAAACTCGCCAACACCGGTGATCTGAGCGTCTCCGAGGCGACGCCGCTGCGGTTCGCCGACTTCCAGCCGGCGTTCACCCTGGACGGCAAGCACCTCGCGTTCCTCTCGGAGCGGGCCTTCGACCCCGTCTACGACGCGCACGTCTTCGACCTCGCCTTCGTCGGTGGCTGCCGGCCGCACCTGATCACCCTGGCGGCCACCACGCCCTCGCCCTTCGGTCCGCAGCGGCACGGGCGGCCCTTCGAAGCGGACAAGGACGGCTCGTCGGAGACGGACGACGGATCGGCGCCCACCACCCGGATCGACCTCGACGGGCTCGCCGACCGCATCGTGCCGTTCCCGGTCGAGGCCGCCAGCTACTCCACCCTGCGCGCGGCCAAGGACGGACTGCTGTGGCTGCGCCACCCGCTGCGCGGCGTCCTCGGCGCAGGCCGCGCCACCGCCGACGACCCGGGGCCGCGGACCACCCTGGAGCGGTACGACCTCGGGCAGCAGCGGGTCGAGGAACTCGCCTCCGACGCCTCCTACTTCCGAGTCAGCGGCGACGGCAAGCGGCTGCTGCTGTACACCGGCGACAAGCTCAAGGTCGTTCCCAGCGACCGCGAGGCCTCGCACGACGGCGGGGACAACGACAGCGCCGCGAGCGTCACCGTCGACCTGTCCCGGGTGCGCCGCACCGTCGAACCGGCCGCCGAATGGCGGCAGATGTACGACGAGGCCGGGCGGCTCATGCGGGACCACTTCTGGAGGCCCGACCTCGGCGGTGTCGACTGGGCGGGCGTCCTCGAGCGCTACCGGCCCGTCCTCGATCGCGTCGCGACCCACGACGACCTCGTCGACCTGCTGTGGGAGGTGCAGGGTGAACTCGGCACGTCACACGCGTACGTCGTCCCGCACGGCGACCACGGCGACGCCTCCACCCGGCAGGGACTGCTCGGCGCGGACATCTCCCGCACCGAGGAAGGCACTTGGCGAATCGATCGCATCCTGCCCTCCGAGTCCTCCGACCCCCACGCGCACTCGCCGCTGGCCGCGCCCGGCGTCGCCCTGCGCGCCGGTGACACGCTCCTCGCCGTGGACGGCCGGCCCGTCGACCCGGTCAGGGGCCCCGGGCCGCTGCTCGTCGGCGCGGCCGGCAAAGCCGTCGAACTGACCGTCTCACCGGCGGGCGGCGGCGACCCCCGGCACGCCGTGGTCGTCCCCCTCGCCGACGAGGAACCCCTGCGGTACCACGCGTGGGTCGCCGACCGGCGCGCCTACGTGCACGAGAAGTCCGGTGGCCGCCTGGGCTATCTGCACGTGCCCGACATGCAGGCCCCCGGCTGGGCGCAGATCCACCGCGACCTGCGGGTCGAGGTGGCGAAGGACGGCCTGGTCGTGGACGTGCGGGAGAACCGCGGAGGGCACACCTCGCAGCTTGTCGTCGAGAAGCTGGCCCGCCGCATCGTGGGCTGGGACCTGCCGCGCGGAATGCAGCCGTCCAGCTACCCGCTGGACGCGCCGCGGGGCCCGGTCGTCGCCGTGGCCAACGAGTTCTCCGGCTCCGACGGCGACATCGTCAACGCGGCGATCAAGGCGCTGGGCATCGGCCCGGTGGTCGGCACGCGCACCTGGGGTGGCGTCGTGGGCATCGACAGCCGCTACTCCCTCGTGGACGGCACGCTGGTCACCCAGCCGAAGTACGCCTTCTGGCTGGAGGGTTACGGCTGGGATGTGGAGAACCGCGGCGTCGACCCGGACGTCGAGGTCGTCCCCGCCCCGCAGGACCACGCGGCGGGACGCGACCCGCAACTGGACGAGGCGGTGCGTCTGGCGCTGGAGGCACTCGCGTCGACCCCGGCGAAGCAGCCGCCGTCCCTTCCCTAGCCGCTGCCGGGCCCCGGTCCGCCCTCCCGGCCCCTTGGCCGGAGACGGGCGGGCCGCGCCCGGGCCGAGCCGGAGGCGGCCGGGCCGATAGCATGCCGACGGAAGTGGTCGAGCTCGAGGGAGGACCGGGGAATGGCCGGAGAACCGCAGGCGGACTGTCTGTTCTGCAAGATCGTCTCAGGGGAGGTGCCCGCCACGGTCGTGCGTGAGACGGAGACCACCCTGGCCTTCCGCGACATAAACCCCCAGGCCCCCACGCACGTCCTCGTCATCCCCAAGGCGCACTACGCGGACGCCGCCTCCCTCGCCGCCGGCGCGCCCCAGCTGGCCGCCGACGTGCTGCACGAGGCCGGGCAGGTCGCCGCCGACGAGAAGGCGGACCGGAGCGGCTACCGGGTCGTCTTCAACACCGGGTCCGGCGCCGGGCAGACCGTCTTCCACGCCCACGCGCACGTCCTCGGAGGCCGCGGCCTCGAGTGGCCCCCCGGCTAGACCGGAGGACCGCTCAGTGTCCGTACGCGAACTCGTGGTGCTGGGTACCGCCAGCCAGGTCCCGACCCGGCACCGCAATCACAACGGCTATCTCCTGCGCTGGGACGGCGAGGGAATCCTCTTCGATCCCGGGGAGGGCACCCAGCGGCAGATGCTGCGCGCCGGGGTGTCCGCGCACGACATCAACCGGATCTGTGTCACGCACTTCCACGGTGACCACTCCCTCGGTGTCTCCGGTGTGATCCAGCGGATCAATCTCGACCAGGTGCCGCACCCGGTGTCCGCGCACTACCCGGCGAGCGGGCAGCGGTTCTTCGACCGGCTGCGGTACGCGACGGCGTACCGCGAGACGGTGGAGCTGAAGGAGGTCCCGGTCGCCGCCGATGGCGTCGTCGCGCGGACCGGCGGGTACACGCTCCACGCGCACCGGCTGTCGCACCCCGTCGAGTCGTACGGCTACCGGCTCGTCGAGCCGGACGGCCGTCGGATGCTGCCCGAGAAGCTGGCCGCGCACGGTATCAAGGGCCCGGACGTGGGCCGGCTCCAGCGGGACGGCGAGCTCGGCGGCGTCACGCTCGACGACGTGAGCGAGGTGCGCCGGGGTCAGCGGTTCGCGTTCGTGATGGACACCCGGCTCTGCGACGGCGTACATGTGCTCGCAGAGGGCTGCGACATGCTCGTCATCGAGTCGACCTTCCTCGACGAGGACGGCCGGCTGGCCGCCGAGCACGGCCATCTGACCGCGGGTCAGGCAGGTGCCGTCGCGCACCGGGGCGGCGTGCGCCACCTCGTGCTGACGCACTTCTCGCAGCGCTACACCGACGCCGCCGCCGAGTTCGAGCGGCAGGCCAGGGCGGCGGGTTTCGACGGCGAGGTGACCGTCGCCAGGGACCTGTGGCGCATTCCGGTGCCCAAGCGGTCCTGAGGCGACGGTCCCTCGCGGCGGTCCGCGGCGCGGTTCCCGTTTCGGCGCGGGGCCGGTTCAGCGGGTGGCGGGGCCTGTCCAGCCGGCCGGCACATGGGCGACGCGCACCCGCTGCGGGTGGTCCCCGACGGCGACGGAGGCGACCTTCTTACCGGTGGCGAAGTCGATCGCGGTGACGGAGTCGGAGCCGCTCTCGGAGATGACGCAGGACTTGCCGTCGCCGCTGACGGTTGCCCAGTAAGGCTTGGAGGCGGGCACGGGCGTGCTCTCCCGCAGGGTCGCCCGGTCGACGACGGTGGCGTAGTCGTCCATCGTGCCCGCGACGCACAGCTTGTCGCCGCTGGGGCTCATGGACATGCCGTGGTGGCGTGAGTCGTTGACCCAGGTCGTGCGGTCCTCACTGGTCGCCGGGTTCTTCGGCAGGGTCTTGACCCTGCTGACGCGGTCCGTGGCCACGTCGTACTCGACGAAGCCGTTGAAGAACGACACCTGGAAGTAGAGCGTGGACTCGTCGGGGGTGAGGGCGACGGGCCGGAGGGAGTCGGAGAGGTCCTTGCGGCCGAACGCGTCGAGCCGCTCCCGCATGTCGATGACCTTCACCTGCTGGTAGGTCCGCGTGTCGACGACGGTGATGCGCCGGTCGCCCTTGGTCCAGTCGAGCCAGGGGGCGTCGAGCGCGGTGTTGACCTCGCCGATGGACATGTTCCAAAGGCGCCTGCCGCCGTCGGTGAAGACGTTCTCGTGCGGCTTGTCGCCGGTCTTGAACGACCCGGTCTGCTCGCCGGTCACGATGTCGAGGACGTGCACGGTGTTGGACGTCGAGGCGGAGACGGCGACGCGCGTGCCGTCGGGGGAGACGGCCATATGGTCGGAGCGGAAGCCGGAGACGGGGAACCGCCAGTTGATCTTCCCGGTGGCGAGGTCGATCGAGACGACGTCGGCGAAGCTGGGGCGGGAGACGACCATGGCGGTCCCGTCCGGGGTCGAGTACATGTCGTCGACGAACTGGTCGTGCCCCTCCCCGGGGCCCTGGCGGATGCCGAGGAAGAAGGCCAGCTTCAGCGGGTCGAGGTAGATCTCCCGCAGACGCTCCTCCTTGTCGGGGATCACGTTGACGCGGCCGATCCTCCCGAAGTCGCCCCGGGCCTCGATGACATCGGCGGTGCCGTCCCAGTTGTTGCCGACGAACATCACCTCCCGCAGTCCCGCGGCCTGCTCGCCCGCCGGGCCGGTGACGCGCGCCGGTCCTGAAGTGAGCGCCGCCGGAGCCGCGTTCGCAGTCACCGAACCGGTGGCGGCCAGGGCCAGGGCTGCGACGGCCGCACCCACGGCCCGCCTGGTGCTGGACAGAGACATCGTCGTTCCTTCCATGAAGGGCGGCCCCATGTCGCGGGCGCAGTCTGAAAACGCATCCGTTCAGATTGGGCTACTGGAAAGTAACGAGCGGTGGCAGGCTTCACAAGACCCCGGACACGCGAAAATGGGTCCGCGACGACGAGGGAGGTGCCAGTGGCGGGCAGGGTCAGACAGCCCACCGGCCGTTACGGAGGCAGGTCGGCGGAGGAGCGCCGGGCGGAGCGGCGCAGCCGGTTCCTCGACGCCGGCCTCCAGCTGTTCGGCGACACGCCCGGCTACCGTGCGACGACCGTGGCGGCGCTGAGCGACGCGGCGGGCCTGTCCACCCGTCAGTTCTACGAGGAGTTCCGCAGCCTCGAGGACGTGCTCGCGGCGCTGCACCTCCAGGTCAACGACTGGGCGGAGGAGGCGGCGCTCGCCGCGCTCGCGGAGGCCGCCGACCTGCCGCTGGCGGAGCGGGCGACGGCCGTCTTTCGCGCGTACGCAGCGAACGTGACGGGCGATCCCCGGCGTATCCGGATCACGTTCCTCGAGATCGTCGGGGTCGGCCCGCAGATGGAGCGGCAGCGGCTGGCGCGCCGGTCCCGGTGGGTGGAATTCATCTGCGCGCAGGCCGCGACGGCGGTGGAACGCGGGGAGGCGGATCCGCGCGACTACCGGGTGGCGGCGGCCGCGTTCATCGGCAGCGTCAACGGGCTGCTGCACGACTGGACGGTCGGGTGGGTGGACGCGACGCTCGACGACCTCGTCGACGAACTGGTCCGGATGCTGCTGGGGATCCTGCGTCCGGCCGTGCCGTGGCGGGCGGGGGCTCCGTAGCATTCCGGCGGCGCCGCGGGGCGGTGACTCCGTGGCGTCCGGCCATGGCGTGGCGCGGGTGCGTAGCGGCCCCCTGCCCGGTGGCGGACCGGCCGTCGGGCAGCGGGCCGGCCCGCATTCACCAGCGCGGCACCGGTGGTGCGGTCCACCCCGGCTCCGCCGCCCGCATCGCCGCCGCGTCGTCCCGATCACGCATGGAGCCGTCGTCGTCCAGCCAGCGCCTGTGCAGCCGGGCCAGCCGCTCCTGGTCCAGTTCGACGCCCAGTCCGGGCAGGTCGCTCACAGTCAGGCGGCCGTCCCGGAAGGTGAGCCGCTCGGTGACGACGTCCTCGGTCTGCCACGGGTAGTGGCTGTCGCAGGCGTGGTCCAGGTTCGGCACGACCGCCGCGACATGCGTCATCGCGGCGAGGCTGATGCCGAGATGGGTGTTGGAGTGCATCGACAGCCCCACGCCGAACGTCCGGCAGACGGCGGCCAGTTCCCGGGTCGCCTGGAGCCCGCCCCAGTAGTGGTGGTCGGAGAGGACCACCTGTACGGCGCCGCGGGCGAAGGCCTCGGGGATCTCGGCGAAGGTGGTCACGCACATGTTCGTCGCGAGGGGCACGTCGGTGCCCGCGGCCACCTCCGCCATCCGGGCCGTGCCGCCGGCCGGGTCCTCCAGATACTGCAGGACGCCACCGAGCTCCTTCGCGACCTTGAGCGACGTCTCCACCGACCAGGCGCCGTTGGGATCGAGCCGCAGATGCTGCCCCGGGAAGGCCTCGGCGAGCGCCCGGACCGCCGCGATCTCCTGCTCCGGTTCGAAGACGCCGCCCTTGAGCTTGAAGGACGTGAAACCGTGCTCGCGGGCGAAGCGCCGGGCCTGGGCGACGATACCGGCCGGGTCGAGCGCGGCGCCCCAATCGTCCGGCTCGCCCGCACCGTTCGGGTGCCGGGCCCAGCGGTAGAACAGGTAGCCGCTGTAGTCGACGGCGTCCCTGACCTTGCCGCCCAGGAGAGCGTGAACGGGCAGCCTCAACGTCCTGCCGAGTGCGTCGAGGCACGCCACCTCGAAGCCGGACACCACCGACAGGCGCAGCTTGGCCGTGGTCTGTACGCCGCGCAGCCCCCCGACGTCCACGGCGTCCGCGCCGGTCGCCTCCGGCGAGTCGCCGCAGACGCGCTCCGCCAGCCGGTGCAGGGTGTTGAGGTCAAAGACGGCGTGGCCGGGCAGCGCGTCGGCCAGCGGGGCGGCCAGGTCGAGGTACTTGGTGTCGCCGTAGGTCTCGCCGATACCCGTCACACCGCCGGCCGTCACGACCTCGACGATCAGCCGCGGGGTGTACGGCTGGTGCACACCCTGGGTGTTCAGCAGGGGAGGGTCGGCGACCAGGATCGGGGTGAGCCGTACCTCGCTGACGGTCAGGTCCTGCCCCATGCTGTCTCCCCAGGGATCGCGTACAGAGCCCGTGCATGTATGAGAACAAAGGTTAGGTATGCGAACGTCGGAGCGTCAATGGTGCGTACTCCGCCGGTGAAGCGGACCAAGCGCCCGCACGGCCGCGGCACTTCCTTCCGGCCGACTGTCGGTGCCGTCGGGCAGACTGGCTGGAACTGCACCACTTATGGGAGCGCGCACGGTGACCATTCGCAGCGGAGAGCAACTGCCCAGGACGACCTGCCGGAGCGATGTCGCGGGCACCTGCCTCGATCCCCTCGCGGGCCTTCGTGCGCCCGGCGACCCGGACTGCGACGTCTACCTCACCGGCAGCGTCTTCCTCGACATCATCTTCACCGGCCTCGACTCCGCCCCGGTACGCGGCACCGAGTCATGGGCCCGCGGGATGGGATCCAGCCCCGGCGGCGTCGCGAACATGGCCACCGCCCTCGCCCGCCTCGGGCTGCGCACGTCCCTCGCCGCGGCCTTCGGCGACGACCACTACGGCGAGTACTGCTGGGACGCCCTCGAGCAGGGGGAGGGCATCGATCTGGGGCTCTCGCGCACCGTGCCCGGCTGGCACTCCCCGGTCACGGTCTCCATGGCCTACGAGGGCGAACGGACCATGGTGACCCACGGCCACGAGGCCCCGCCCTCCGAGTCGGCCCCCGACTGCCCGCCCCCCGCCCGCGCCGCGGTCGCCTCCCTCACGCCGGGCACCCGCGCGGACTGGATCGCCCAGGCCGCCCGCAAGGGCACCCGC
This sequence comes from Streptomyces sp. WAC00040, assembly GCF_056835925.1. Taxonomy (NCBI): domain Bacteria; kingdom Bacillati; phylum Actinomycetota; class Actinomycetes; order Kitasatosporales; family Streptomycetaceae; genus Streptomyces; species Streptomyces sp. WAC00040. Next base: position 343,720 of record NZ_JAKQZE010000001.1, on the reverse strand, counting down.
GTCTTCGCCGACGTCGGCTGGGACGAGTCCGGCCGCTGGGACCCGGACGACCTCGCCGACCTGGAGCACTGCGAGGCGTTCCTGCCCAATGCGGCGGAAGCGATGCGCTACACCCGCACCGACTGCCCGCGCGCCGCCGCCCGCGCCCTCACCGACCGGGTGCCGCTCGCCGTCGTCACACTCGGCGCCGAAGGGGCGTACGCGGTCGACGGCGCCACCGGCGAGAGCGCCGAGGTCCCGGCCCTGAGCGTGGAGGCCCTGGACCCGACGGGCGCGGGCGACGTGTTCGTGGCCGGATTCGTCACCGGCACGCTGGCGGGCTGGCCGCTCGCGGACCGACTCGCGTTCGCCGGCCTGACCGCCGCCCTGTCCGTGCAGGAGTTCGGCGGCTCCCTCTCCGCGCCCGGCTGGTCCGAGGTCGCCGCCTGGTGGCAGCAGGTGCGGGCCACGTCGGGCCAGGACCATGCGGCCCTGAGCCGCTACGGCTTCCTGGAGCGGCTGCTGCCCGCCCCCGCCAGGCCCTGGCCGCTGCGCCGCGCGGTCCCGACGATCGGCTTCGGGCGCTCTGCCTGACGCGCCACTCCGTGCCCGCTCCGCCGTGGAAAGGGCCCTGCGGGCCCGCCGGCGACGGAGAGTGGCCCGGAGCGGGTCCTGTAAAAGCCTTCGGCCTTGTCAGCAGCGCGTCGTACCCTTGGTGTTCCAGAGGTTGTCGAGCAGCGAGAACCCTGCAACGGGAGGTATGTGCAGGCCACAGAGCCGGCCCATGACTCAGACACCGACAGACCAGACCCCCGCGCCGGGCCAGGCGCGAGCCCACTTCACCGTCCCGGCCAAGCACCCGATGGTGACGGTCCTGGGCTCGGGTGACGCCCTGCTGCGCGTGATCGAGAAGGCCTTCCCGGCGGCCGACATCCATGTCCGGGGCAACCAGGTCAGCGCGGTCGGCGACGCGCGGGAAGTCGCTCTGATCCAGCGCCTGTTCGACGAGATGATGCTCGTGCTCCGCACCGGGCAGCCGATGACGGAGGACGCAGTGGAACGCTCGATCGCCATGCTCAGAGCGGCCGAAGAGGGCGTGGGCGGGACGGAGACCCCGGCAGAGGTCCTCACCCAGAACATCGTCTCGAGCCGCGGCCGCACCATCCGCCCGAAGACGCTGAACCAGAAGCACTACGTCGACGCGATCGACAAGCACACGATCGTGTTCGGCATCGGCCCCGCCGGTACCGGCAAGACGTATCTCGCCATGGCCAAGGCCGTCCAGGCACTGCAGTCCAAGCAGGTCAACCGCATCATCCTGACCCGCCCCGCGGTCGAGGCCGGCGAGCGTCTCGGATTCCTCCCCGGCACGCTGTACGAGAAGATCGACCCGTACCTGCGGCCGCTGTACGACGCACTGCACGACATGCTCGACCCCGACTCCATCCCCCGCCTGATGGCGGCGGGCACGATCGAGGTCGCGCCCCTGGCGTACATGCGCGGACGTACGCTCAACGACGCGTTCATCATCCTGGACGAGGCGCAGAACACGAACCCCGAGCAGATGAAGATGTTCCTCACCAGGCTCGGCTTCGATTCGAAGATCGTGATCACCGGCGACGTCACCCAGATCGACCTTCCCGGCGGGACGAAGAGCGGCCTGCGCCAGGTGCAGGACATCCTGGACGGCGTCCCGGACGTCCACTTCTCACGGCTCACGTCGCAGGATGTCGTACGGCACAAGCTGGTCGGCCGTATCGTCGACGCGTACGAGAAGTACGACGGCCAAAACGGGAAGTAGTCAACGCGCACCATGTCGATCGACGTCAACAACGAGTCCGGAACCGAGGTCGACGAGCAGGCGATCCTCGACATCGCCCGCTACGCCCTCGCGCGGATGCGTATCCACCCGCTCTCCGAGCTCTCGGTGATCGTCGTGGACGCCGAAGCCATGGAGCAGTTGCACATCCAGTGGATGGACCTGCCGGGTCCGACCGATGTGATGTCCTTCCCGATGGACGAGCTCCGTCCGCCGTCCAAGGACGACGAGGAACCCCCGCAGGGTCTCCTCGGCGACATCGTGCTCTGCCCCGAGGTGGCGAAGAAGCAGGGCGAAGAGGCGCCGACGCAGCACTCCATGGACGAGGAGCTCCAGCTCCTGACCGTCCACGGGGTGCTGCACCTGCTCGGCTACGACCACGAGGAGCCGGACGAGAAGGCCGAGATGTTCGGTCTCCAGGCCGCGATCGTCGACGGCTGGCGGACGGAGAAGGGCCACACCGGCCCCTCTCCTGCGCCGACCGTCTCATGAGCGGCCAACTGATCGCCGGCGCTGTCGCGCTGGTCGTCGTGGCCTGGCTGGCCGCATGCGCGGAAGCGGGCCTCGCCCGCGTCTCCAGCTTCCGCGCGGCCGAGGCCGTCCGATCCGGCCGCCGCGGAGCGGACAAGCTCGAACAGGTCACCGCGGACCCCACCCGCTATCTCAACGTCGCCCTGCTGGTGCGGGTGGCGTGCGAGATGGCGGCCGGGGTGCTCGTCACCTACGTGTGCATCGAGGAGTTCGCGGAGACCTGGGCGGCACTGCTCGTCGCCATCGCCGTGATGGTGCTCGTGAGCTATGTCGCCGTCGGCGTCTCCCCACGCACCATCGGCCGCCAGCACCCCCTCAACACGGCCACCGTCGCGGCGTACGTGCTGCTGCCGCTGGCCCGCGTGATGGGTCCCGTACCGCAGCTGCTGATCCTCATCGGCAACGCCCTGACCCCCGGAAAGGGCTTCCGCAAGGGGCCGTTCGCGTCGGAGGCCGAACTGCGGGCGATGGTCGACCTGGCGGAGCAGGAGTCTCTGATCGAGGACGACGAGCGCCGCATGGTGCACTCCGTCTTCGAACTCGGCGACACCCTGGTACGCGAGGTGATGGTGCCACGCACCGACCTCGTCTCCATCGAGCGCTACAAGACCGTCCGCCAGGCGCTGACGCTGGCGCTGCGTTCCGGCTTCTCCCGCATCCCCGTCACCGGGGAGAACGAGGACGACATCGTCGGTGTCGTGTACCTCAAGGACCTGGCCCGCAAGACACACGTCAACCGCGACGCGGAGGCGGACGTCGTCTCCACGACGATGCGCCCGGCGGTGTTCGTGCCCGACACCAAGAACGCCGGCGACCTGCTCCGCGAGATGCAGCAGAAGCGCAACCACGTCGCCGTCGTCATCGACGAGTACGGCGGCACGGCGGGCATCGTCACCATCGAGGACATCCTCGAGGAGATCGTCGGTGAGATCACCGACGAGTACGACCGCGAGCTGCCGCCCGTCGAGGAGCTCGGCGACGGCTGCTTCCGCGTCACCGCCCGCCTCGACATCGGCGACCTCGGCGAGCTGTACGGCCTCGGGGCCGACGAGCTGGACGACGAGGACGTGGAGACGGTCGGCGGCCTGTTGGCCAAGGCGCTCGGCCGGGTCCCGATCGCCGGCGCCAAGGCGGTCGTGGACCTGCCGGACGGCCGTGCCCTGCGGCTCACCGCGGAGTCCCCCGCCGGCCGCCGGAACAAGATCGTCACGGTGCTCTCCGAGCCGGTGGAACAGGTGACCGAGGAGCGGATGACCGGATGAAGGCACAGCAGCTGAGGGCGTTCTGCCTCGGGTTCAACGCCGCGGTGGAGGAGTTCCCCTTCGGGCCGGAGACGTCCGTCTTCAAGGTGCTGGGCAAGATGTTCGCCCTCAGCGCGCTGGACTCCGCACCGCTCACGGTCAACCTCAAGTGCGACCCGGACCTCGCGGTCCGGCTGCGCGCGGACCACCCGGGCGTGATCGTGCCCGGCTGGCACATGAACAAGCGCCACTGGAACACGGTGACGGTGGGCCGCCTGCCGGACCGGTTGGTCCGGGAGCTGGTGGAGGACTCGTACGACCTGGTGGTGGCGGGGCTGCCACGGGCGGAACGCTTGCGGCTGGACCGGGGGTAGCGGGTCCGCCGCGCGGGGCCGTTCCCTCCCGCCCGTTCCCGCTGTACCGATGTGCGGCTCCGCCGCGTGGCGGGGGCAGGCCCGGGCCCCGACCCGCCCGTGCTCCGCGCGGTGCGCGCAGATCCAGGACCCCGTACCGCCCGTGCTCCGCGCGGTGCCCTCAAGCTCCCCCTGCGGCCCGGATGCCGTGGGAGGTTGCCCCAGGCGGGCTGGATTCGCTCCGCGAAAGCAGCCCCGCCGGCAACTCGGGCCCCGCAGGCGTTTGCGGCGCGGGGGTCCGGGGGCAGAGCCCCCGAACACCGCGCCGGGTCCGGGCGGAGCCCGGTTTCGGCAAGTGGGGGTCCCCCCACGGCCGCCAGGCCGTAAAGGGAGGGGAGGGGAGGAGCCCGCCGCAGGCGCCGCCCGCGGACGCGTCACCCCCGCCTCATGCCCCGCAGCGCCACCCCCACCACCACCGCCGTGCCCAGCACAACCACCGCGTCGATCGCCAGCACCACCCGGATGCCCTCGAACAGCGACTCCCGCGTCGTCGCCAGGACGCCCAGCAGCGGGATGCCCACTGTGATGCCCACCTGCTGCGTCGTCGTGACCAGGCCCGTCGCCAGGCCCTGTTCGCCGTCCGGCACGCCGGACGTCACGGTCAGGCCGTAGGAGATGATCGCCCCCAGGTGGCACATGCTCGCCAGCGAGACGCCCACCGTCGCGAGCAGCGCGCCCGACTGGGTGCCGAGGCCCAGCAGGGCGGCGACGAAGAGGCCCTGGCCGGCGAGGGAGAACACCAGGACGCGGGGCGCGCCGAAGCGTCCGATGATCCTCGGGGCGAGCGTGCCGGCCGCCACGGACAGGACGCCCTGCACACCGAAGACCAGGCCGGTGACGTAGGCCGGGAGGCCCAGGGTCTCCTGGAGGTACAGCGTGAGGACGAACACGACCGTGCTCATCATCGAGAAGGTGACGAGGCCGCCGAGGTTGCCGAACGCCACCGTCCGCCGGCGCAGCATGGGCAGCGAAACCAGCGGCGCCGGGCTGCGGGTCTCCACGACCGCGAAGGCGGTCAGCAGCCCGACGCCCGCGACGAGCGTGACGATCACGTCCGCTCCGCCGAAGCCGCGGTCGGCCGCCGTGGACAGGGCGTAGATGAGGGCGAGGAGACCACCGGTGACGGTGACCGCGCCGGGCACGTCGAGCCTCGGCCGCAGCGGTGTACGGGACTCGGTCAGCACGCGGGGCGCGAGCGGCAGCACTACCAGGGTGAACAGGGCCAGCAGGCCCATGGTCGAGCGCCATCCCAGGGTGTCCGTCATGACCCCGCCGAGGAGCATACCGACGGTGAAGCCGAGCGACAGCAGCGTCCCGCTGATGCCCAGTGCCCGTTCGCGCCGCGGCCCTTCGGGAAACGTGGTCGTGATCAGCGACATGCCGGTGGGCACGATGACGGCCGCGCCGAGTCCCTGGAGCGCCCGGCCGGCGAGGAACGACGCGGGGTCCCAGGCGAACGTCGCGAGCAGTGACGCCGCGCCGAAGACGGCCAGCCCGGTGAGGAACAGCCTGCGCCGGCCGTAGAGGTCGGCGATGCGGCCGAAGAGCAGCAGGAAGCCGCCGGACGGCAGGGCGAAAGCGGTGACCGCCCACTGGAGCGAGGACGGGCCGAGCCCGAGGTCCCGGCCCAGTTCGGGCAGGGCGACGTTCAGCACGGAGAAGTCGAGGGCGACCATGAACTGAGCGGCGCACAGCACGAACAGGACGAGCCGTGCCCGCCGGTCGAGCCGGGGAGGCGCCGTGCCCGCGGGGGAGGGAAGTGTGGTGTCGGTAGCCATACATGGGACCCTCCGGCGGTCCGGCCGGCCGTGGGGAGCGGGAACTTATCCTGTTGGCCGCACCACCAGGCATACGGACAGGGGGAGTACGTGGCCACGTCGACGGGGCACGACGCGACGAAGGCGCACCGGCTGCGCGAGTTGCGGGAGTTCTTGATGAGCCGGCGCGCACGGATCACGCCGGCGGAGGCGGGCCTGCCGGACGGCGGCGCCCGCCGCCGTACGCCGGGTCTGCGCCGGGAGGAGGTCGCCGTCCTCGCGGGCGTCGGCGTCTCCTGGTACCAGTGGCTGGAGCAGGGGCGTGACATCACCGTCTCGCCGCAGGTCCTGGACTCGGTGGGCAGGGTGCTCCGGCTGAGCAGCGCCGAGCGCCGCCATCTGTATGTCCTCGCGGGGCTCAACCCGCCGGCGCCCGAGACCGATCCGGGCGACCGCGACATGTGTGCCGGGCTGCGGCGGCTGATCGACGCGTGGATGCCGTATCCGGCGCACATCATGGACGGTTACTGGAACACCGTGATGTACAACGACGCGGCGGCCGCGGTCCTCGGGATGAGGCCCGGCATCGTGCAGAACTGTCTGATCGCATACTTCACGGACCCCGTCTACCGCGCCCGCAGCTCCGGTTGGGCACAGAACGCGCCGCAGGTCGTCGCCCAGTTCCGTGCCGCGTGCTCCGAGGGGCCGGACGACGAGGGGTTCCGCACGGTGGTCGCGCAGGCCAAGGCGGCGAGCCCCGAGTTCGCCGAGCTGTGGGAGCGGCGGGACGTGGCGCCCGGCGGGCAGATCCGCAAGGAGATGGAGCATCCGCTCGTGGGCCGACTGGTCGTGGAATCGACCCAGTTGAGGGTGCCGGCCCGGCCGGACCTGGTGATCGTGATGCACACTCCGGTGCCCGACGCGGCGACGGACACGGCGGCGAAGCTCCAGTGGTTGGCGAGCCCCGAGGGCCGTCGCGGCTCGATGTATCCCGTCGCGGGCTGAGGCGGGAACTCCATACATCCCGCGGCGGGCCGACTCCGGGGCCGATCTATGCTCTGGGCATGACGCAGAGCTCCGACCTCGGCCCCGAGGACCGCAAGATCATCACGCTGGCGCGCAGCGCCCGGGCGCGTAACGGTGTGCCCGAGGGCGCGGCCGTACGCGACGAGACCGGCCGTACCTACGTCGCCGGAACGGTGGCTCTCGACTCGCTGAAGCTGAGCGCGCTGCAGACCGCCGTGGCCATGGCCGTGGCCAGCGGCGCCAAGTCGCTGGAGGCCGCCGCGGTCGTCTCCGACGCCGACGCCGCCTCCGCCGAGGACCGGGCGGCGGTACGGGACCTGGGCGGCGCGGCGACGCCGGTGCTGCTCGCGGGCCCGGACGGCGAGCTGAAGGCCGCGGTCACCGCGGGCTGAAGTGCCCGCGCCCGCGCCCCGCGGGGCGGCCTTCGCGGCCGGCCGGGCGGGGCCGGGACGGCCGGGGCGCGGGCGTGCGTGACCGAGGGCCCGTGACATCAGGGACAATGGGCGCCATGAGCGCTCGTACCCAGTCTTCCGAAGCCCCCCATCGGGCCGGCTTCGCCTGCTTCGTCGGCCGTCCCAACGCGGGCAAGTCCACCCTCACGAACGCTCTCGTCGGCCAGAAGGTGGCGATCACCTCCATGCGGCCGCAGACGACCCGGCACACGGTGCGCGGCATCGTGCACCGTCCCGAGGCGCAGCTGATCCTGGTGGACACCCCCGGGCTGCACAAGCCGCGGACCCTGCTCGGCGAGCGGCTGAACGACATCGTGCGCACCACCTGGGCCGAGGTCGACGTGATCGGCTTCTGTCTGCCCGCCGACCAGAAGCTCGGCCCCGGCGACCGCTTCATCGCCAAGGAGCTCGCCGGGATCAAGAAGACCCCGAAGGTCGCCATCATCACCAAGACCGACCTCGTCGACTCCAAGACGCTGGCCGAGCAGCTCATCGCCGTCGACAAGCTCGGCAAGGAGCTCGGCATCGAGTGGGCCGAGATCGTGCCGGTCTCCGCGGTGGGCGACACCCAGGTGCAGCTGGTGGCGGACCTGCTGATTCCCCTGCTGCCGGAGAGCCCCCCGCTCTACCCGGAGGGCGACCTCACGGACGAGCCGGAGCAGGTCATGGTCGCGGAGCTGATCCGCGAGGCCGCACTCGAGGGCGTACGGGACGAGCTCCCGCACTCGATCGCGGTGGTCGTCGAGGAGATGCTGCCGCGCGAGGACCGTCCGGCGGACCGCCCGCTGCTGGACATCCACGCCAACGTCTACATCGAGCGTCCCAGCCAGAAGGGCATCATCATCGGCCCGAAGGGCAAGCGCCTGAAGGAGGTCGGCACGAAGTCCCGGAAGCACATCGAGGCGCTGCTCGGTACGCCGGTCTTCCTCGACCTTCACGTGAAGGTGGCGAAGGACTGGCAGCGCGACCCCAAGCAGCTGCGCAAGCTCGGCTTCTGACCGCGGGCCGGCGGTGGCGAGAGGATCCGCCGGACGGCCCCGTCAGGAACCCTCCTTGAGCACCAGCGAGATCAGCTGCCGCTGGGCGTCGGTCAGCCGGGGGTCGGAGCAGTAGACCGTGCGCCCGTCGACCGTGAGCTGGTAGCTGAACCCGTCGGGGACGCCGATGGGCGGAGTGTCACGGGCCTCGGACACCGCCTGTGCGGCGAGGGCATGCACGTCGCCGGCATCGGCCCGGTCCGAGGTGTCGACCTCGGCGAGGCGCTCGATCCCGGCGAAGCCTCCTGTACGCCTTACCTGGATACGCATGGTTCCCGTTGTAGTACGGAACGGGGCCGGGCGACAGTCGGGCCGCCCGGCCTCCGGTGAGCCGGGAGGTCAGTCCGACGTCTTCACGCCGACCTGTGACCAGGCCTTGAGCACGGCCTCGTGCTCCTCGCCCTCGCCGTAGCGGGCCGCTGCCGCGGCCACCGTCAGGCGGGCGAAGCTGCCGAAGTCGGCGTCCACCGTCAGCCTCCCGCCGGTCAGCACGTCGAACCAGATCTGTCCGGCCCGCTCCCAGGCGCGCCCGCCGAGGCGGTTGGCCAGCAGGTAGAAGGCGTGGTTGGGGATGCCGGAGTTGATGTGGACGCCGCCGTTGTCGCGACCGGTGCGGACGTAGCCCTCCATGGTCGCCGGCTGCGGGTCCTTGCCCAGCACGTCGTCGTCGTACGCGGTCCCCGGCGCCTTCATCGACCGAAGCGCGACGCCCTCGACGCGGGGCGCGAGCAGGCCGGCGCCGATCAGCCAGTCGGCCTCCTCCGCGTTCTGCCCGAGCGTGCGCTGCTTGACCAGGGACCCCAGTACGTCGGACACCGACTCGTTGAGGGCGCCGGGCTGGCCGAAGTAGCTGAGGTTGGCCGTGTACTGGGTCAGGCCGTGCGCCAGTTCGTGGGCGATGACGTCGACCGCGACGGTGAAGTCGAGGAAGATCTCGCCGTCACCGTCGCCGAAGACCATCTGTTCGCCGTTCCAGAAGGCGTTCCCGTACTTCTCGTCGTAATGGACGGACGCGTCCAGCGGCAGCCCGGCGCCGTCGATGGAGCTGCGTCCGTAGGCGGTGAGCAGTTCGAAGGTGGCGCCGAGGCCCGCGTACGCGCGGTTGACGGTGGCGTCCCTGACGGCCTCCTCACCCTCGCCGCGGGCCCGGACGCCGGGCAGGTCCCTGCCGCCCCGGGCGTCGTAGACGGTCCTGCGCGGCCCGTCGGAAGGGGCTGCGACCGCGCGCGGCGCGGCGCCCAGGACCGTGGTCAGCCGGCGGCCGGTGCGCTGCGCGGCGTCGGCCTGGAGGGTGCGCCGGGCCGGGCCGGACACGGCGGGGTCGTCGGCCCGGGCGAGCTTGTCGAGGATGTGCGGCGGCACGATGCCGCAGAAGACCGGGGTGGGAATGTCCATGAGCGGCAATGTGGCATTGCGTATGCGGCCTGTCGCGGAAAGTGAGATCGGTTAGCGAAATGGAGTGATAGGTCATATTTGACCGTTACTGGTCGGTCGTCCCGCATACTGGAACGGGCCCCATGCTCCCGCCGAGGCTCGGCTAGTCTGCTGTGCATCATGCGTTTCGGGCTGCTTCTCCTTAGCTGCCGCGGCGAGGGCCTGTAGTCGTAGGCCGACCCCCTCCCCGCGGAGTCTGGTGCTGCTTCGACTCAGTCGGCCCCCCTTCCTGCAGGATCCGAGGAGCCCTACGCCATGTCACAGTCGCAGTGGATCGGCCGTCCTACCCCGATCACCAGCACGACGCACACGCAGCAGCCCTCCGGGATGCCGATCCACAAGTACCGCGGGTACGAGTCCGTCGACATCCCCGACCGCACCTGGCCCGAGCAGCGGATCACCAAGGCGCCGCGCTGGCTGTCCACCGATCTGCGCGACGGCAACCAGGCGCTGATCGACCCCATGAGCCCGGCCCGCAAGCGTGAGATGTTCGACCTGCTGGTACGCATGGGCTACAAGGAGATCGAGGTCGGCTTCCCGTCCTCCGGCGAGACCGACTTCAACTTCGTGCGCTCCATCATCGAGGACGGCGCGATCCCCGACGACGTCACCATCTCGGTGCTGACGCAGGCCCGTGAGGACCTGATCGAGCGGACCGTCGAATCCCTGGTCGGCGCCGAGCGGGCCACGGTGCACCTGTACAACGCGACCGCGCCCACCTTCCGCCGCGTCGTCTTCCGCGGTTCCAAGGACGACATCAAGCAGATCGCCGTCGACGGCACCCGTCTGGTGATGGAGTACGCGGAGAAGCTGCTGGGCGACGAGACCGCCTTCGGCTACCAGTACAGCCCCGAGATCTTCACCGACACCGAACTGGACTTCGCCCTGGAGGTCTGCGAAGCGGTGTGCGACGTGTGGCAGCCCGGCCCCGGCCGCGAGATCATCCTCAACCTGCCCGCCACCGTGGAGCGGTCGACCCCCTCCACGCACGCCGACCGCTTCGAGTGGATGTCGCGCAATCTGACCCGCCGCGAGTACGTCTGCCTGTCGGTCCACCCGCACAACGACCGCGGCACCGCCGTCGCCGCCGCCGAGCTGGCCATCATGGCGGGCGCGGACCGTATCGAGGGCTGCCTGTTCGGCCAGGGCGAGCGGACCGGCAACGTCGACCTGGTCACCCTGGGCATGAACCTGTTCTCGCAGGGCGTCGACCCGCAGATCGACTTCTCGCAGATCGACGAGATCCGCCGCACCAGCGAGTACTGCAACCAGATGGAGATCCACCCGCGCCACCCGTACGCGGGCGACCTGGTCTACACCGCCTTCTCCGGCTCCCACCAGGACGCCATCAAGAAGGGCTTCGACGCGATGGAGGCCGACGCGGCCGCCGCCGGCAAGAGCGTCGACGACATCGAGTGGGCCGTCCCGTACCTGCCGATCGACCCGAAGGACGTCGGCCGCTCGTACGAGGCCGTGATCCGGGTCAACTCGCAGTCCGGCAAGGGCGGTATCGCCTACGTGCTGAAGAACGACCACAAGCTGGACCTGCCGCGCCGTATGCAGATCGAGTTCTCGAAGATCATCCAGGCGAAGACGGACACCGAGGGCGGCGAGGTCACCCCGGCCGCGATCTGGTCCGTCTTCCAGGACGAGTACCTGCCGAACCCCGACAATCCGTGGGGGCGCATCCAGATCCGCTCCGGCCAGACCACCACCGACAAGGACGGCGTGGACACCCTGACCGTCGAGGCGGTCGTGGACGGCGCGGAGACGGTGCTGAGCGGCACCGGTAACGGTCCGATCTCGGCGTTCTTCGCCGCTCTGAACGGCATCGGCGTCGACGTACGGCTGCTGGACTACCAGGAGCACACGATGAGCGAGGGCGCGTCCGCACAGGCCGCCTCCTACATCGAGTGCGCCATCGACGGTCAGGTGCTGTGGGGCATCGGCATCGACGCCAACACCACCCGCGCCTCCCTGAAGGCGGTCGTCTCGGCCGTCAACCGCGCGGCCCGCTAGTACTCCGGTCGAACGGTCCCGGTCGCCGGGCCTGCCCTGATCACGGGCGGGCCCGGCGATTTGCGTTGCTGTGCACGCAGTTGTGCCAGGGGGCGGAATCGGCCATGTCGATTCATGCTTCCTCCCGGGTGCTGACGCGACATCATCCGTGTGGCTAACATCACGTCAACGCGGCAGCGCTGCCGCAGCTTCATGGAGGTGCGACGTGCTGCCAGCCCGGAGAATGCTCGTCCGAAAACTGCGGGTATGCGGCATTCACACGTCCTGGACCACCGTGGGGGACGGCGAGTTCTTCTGCCCCGATTGCGGAGGCGACCGCAACTACCGCCGCCGCACCGGCCGCCGCCGCTTCACCGTCCTCGGAGTGCCCCTGCTGCCCCGCGGCCTCGCCGGCCCCGTCGTCGAATGCGCCGCCTGCCACAGCCACTTCGGCATGGACGTCCTCGACCATCCCACCACCGGGCGCTTCTCCGCGATGCTCAGGGACGCGGTCCACACCGTCGCCCTCGCCGTCCTCGCCTCCGGCGGCACCTCCTCCCGCACCGTCCGCGAGACCGCCGTGCAGGCGGTGCGCGCGGCGGGACTCGACGACTGCACGGAGGACCAGCTCACCTCACTGATCGAGGCCCTCGCCGCCGACACCGGCCGGTACGTCGCGGACGCCGGACCGTACGGCGCGGCGCTCGCCATCGAGCTCCACGAGGCGCTCGAGCCGCTCGCGCCCCACCTCGCCCCCGCCGGACGGGAGTCGATCCTGCTCCAGGGCGCGCGCATCGCCCTCGCGGACGGCCCCTACACCCCCGCCGAGCGCGAGGTCCTCACCACGGTCGGCGCGGCGCTCCAGTTCTGCGACGACGACACCGAGCAGCTCCTGGAGACGGCGGCGCACACCCCGTTCTGACCCTGCCGGAGCGCGCCCGTGCGGTGCGGCTGCCCGGGCCGTCGCGCGCCCGTGCCTCCCGAGCCGTATGCCCCAGGTTCGTGCTCCCGCCCTGCTCCCGCTGCCGTACTCCCCGGGGAGTACGGCACCCCCACGGCCCACCCTGGGCAGTAGCGCCCATCTCGCCCGCGCGTGCGACGAAACCGCCTCTGCCCGGCGGGAGTCTGGTGGTGCATCCAGCTACCGGACGCCCGTGACGAAGGGGAGACAACCATGGGGCCCGCCGCACCGACCGCGACCGCACCACCGCCCACAGGGCCGACCGCCCGCCGCAAGGCCCTGCCGTGGGCGGTCCTCGTCCTGTGGATCGCAGTCGTCGCGCTCGCCGTCCCCTTCGCAGGGAAGCTCGGCGACGCGCAGCGCGACAACATCGTCGACTACCTCCCCGCGAGCGCCGACTCCACCCAGGTCGCCAAGGTCGAACAGGCGCTGCCCGGCGGGGAGTCCACCGAGCTGGTCGTCGTCTACCACCGCGACGGCGGGCTCACCGCCGCGGACCGCGACCACGCGCGGCAGCAGGTGGAGGGGATCACCGGCGCCCACGAGTTCGACGGCGGCCCGCCGCAGGGCATCCCGTCGAAGGACGGCACGACCCTGATGTACCCGCTGTCGACCACCGCACCCGGCACCGACAACGACGCCCGCATCGCGCTCGTCGACGACGTGCGCGAACGGCTCGGCACCGACCCGATCGACGGTCTCGGCGCCGAACTCGGCGGTCCCGGCGCCCTGGCGACCGACATGGAGAAGGTCTTCGAGACCATCGACGGCACGCTCATGGCGGCGACCGTGCTCGTCGTCGCCGTGCTGCTCATCCTCACCTACCGCAGCCCGTTCCTGTGGCTCGTGCCGCTGACCGTCGTCGGCTTCGCGGCCGTCGCGTCCCAGGCCGTCGTCTACGGGCTCATCCGGGGCATCGACCTCACCGTCACCAGCCAGAGCGCCGCCATCATGACCGTCCTCGTCTTCGGCGCGGGCACCGACTACGCGCTGCTGCTCGTCGCCCGCTACCGGGAGGAACTGCGCCGCGTCGAGCAGCCCTACGACGCGATGGTCGCCGCCCTGCGCGGCTGCGGTCCCGCCGTCCTCGCCTCCTCGGGCACCGTCGCAGCCGGGCTGCTGTGCCTGCTCGCCGCCGACCTCAACAGCGCGAGCGGACTCGGTCCGGTCGGCGCGGTCGGTGTCGTGTGCTCCCTCGCCGCGATGCTCACCCTGCTGCCCGCGGTCCTCGTGCTCCTCGGCCGCCGGGTGTTCTGGCCGCTGGTGCCCGCCTACGGTTCGGAGCCGAAGCAACGCCGCTCGCTGTTCGCCGTGATGGGCAGCTCCGCCGGCCGCCGGCCGGGTACGGTCCTCGTGTCCGGGGCGCTGCTGCTCGGCGCGCTGGCGCTCGGCGTGTTCAACCTGCCGGGCAACCTCGCCCAGGAGGACACGTTCACCGAGCAGCCGGAGTCCGTGTCCGCGATGAAGGTCCTCGAGGAGGCGTACCCGGACCGGAGCAGCCAGCCGATCAGCATCGTCGCCCCCACCGACAGGGCGGATCAGGCGCTGGCGCAGGCCCGCCGTACCGAAGGCGTCGCCGCCGCGGAGGCCGGCCGTTCCGGCGGCGGCTGGACGGAGATCACCGTCTTCGCCAAGGACGCACCCGAGAGCGCGGGCGAGACCGCCACCATCGAGGCCCTGCGGGCGGGGCTCGACGGCAGCCACGTCGGCGGGCCGAGCGCCCAGCAGCTGGACCTGGCCGACACCAACGCCCGCGACCAGAAGGTCGTCATCCCGCTCGTCCTCGGTGCTGTCCTGCTGATCCTCGTGGTCCTGCTCCGCAGCCTCGTCGCGCCCCTGATCCTCACCGTGGCGGTCGTCGCCGTATGGGGGGCCGTCATGGGCCTCGGCGGACTGCTCTTCGAGCCGGTCTTCGGCTTCGACGGGCTCGACCCGAGCCTGCCGCTGCTGTCGTTCGTCTTCCTCGTCGCCCTCGGGGTCGACTACGGCATCTTCCTGATGCACCGGATGCGTGAGGAGTCCCTGTCGGGCGCCGAGCCCGAGACGGCGGCGCTCACCGCCCTCCGCACGACCGGCGGGGTGATCGCCTCCGCGGGCATAGTGCTCGCGGCGACGTTCACCGTGCTGATGAACCTCCCGCTGGTGCCGCTCTTCGAGATGGGCTTCCTGGTGGCGGTCGGCGTCCTGCTGGACACCTTCCTCGTCCGCACATATCTGGTGACGTCGGCGAGCCTGCTGCTGGGGCGGCGCGTGTGGTGGCCGGGGCCGCTGAGCCGGCCGAAGCCGGCGCCTGAGCCGGCGAAGCGGGCGGCGCGCGAGCCGCAGCCGGCGGGCGACAACCGGTAGCCCCGCGAGGCATGTTCCCCACCCCGTGACCGGGGCCCCGGCCCCGGTCACGGGGGTGGGGAAAACGCAACTCCTGAACCAGGATGGACCCGTGCCGCACCCACCCCGCCCCCGCCTCGGCGAGCGTGTGCTGAACGCCGTCAGCCGCGACCCCCTCACCGTCCCCGACCGCACTCGCAACGACGCCTTCATCGCCGCGGCCATCGGCGTCCTCGCCCTCGCGCTCGCGCTCCTCGTCGACGACGGCCGCAGGCCGGACGCCCTCGGCTGGGCGCTCCTCGTGGGGAGTGTCGTGCCGCTCGTGTGGCGGCGGTCGCATCCCGGCCTCGTGCTGGCCGCCGTACTGCTGTGCGTCGGGCCGTACCACGCGCTGGACAACACCCATGCCGCGCCGGTGCCCGCCTCCCTGGTCGCCCTCTACACCCTGGCCGTCACCGGGCGGCCGCTGTACACCTTCTTCGTCGGCTGCCTGGTCCTCGGCGTCAGCCTGTCCGTGATGTTCAACGTCGGCACGCACGAGGGTCTGGAGGCCCTGCGCACCTCGGGCTGGATCCTCGTCGTGCTCGTCCTGGGCGTCGACGTACGCACCTACCGCCACTACATCGCCTCCGTCGTGGGCCGGGCCGAACGGGCGGAGCGCACCCGCGAGGAGGAGGCCGCTCGCCGGGTCGCGGAGGAGCGGCTGCGGATCGCCCGCGATCTGCACGACCTGCTCGCGCACTCCATCACCCTCATCGGCGTGCAGACGTCCGTCGCCTCCCACGTCCTCAGCGTCGACCCGGACCGGCTGGACCGGGCCGCGATCGCCAAGGCGCTCGACGACATCGCAGAGACATGCCGGACCGCGCGCGGTGAACTGCGCACCACGCTGGAGGTCCTGCGCACCGACGGCCCCGACTGCGACGGCCCGCTGCCGGACCTGGCGGCGCTCCCGGACCTGGTGCGGACGGCGGGCGCCGAACTCACCCTGCGGACGGGTGAGTCGGCCATGCCGCCCGCCGTGGAGGCGGCCGCGTACCGGATCGTGCAGGAGTCGCTGACGAACGCGGTGCGGCACGGCGGACCGGGGGTACGTATCGCGGTGACCGTCGTCCGGGACCAGGACGCCCTGCGGGTCCACGTCACCGACGACGGGACGGCACAGCCTCCAGTGCCCGGCGCCGGCTTCGGCATCCTGGGGATGCGGGAGCGGGCCCGCAGCGTCGGCGGCACGCTGGCGGCCGGCCCGCGCGGCGAAGCAGCCGGTTTCGAGGTCGCCGCGATCCTGCCCATTCAGCCGACGGAGGCCACCGCATGAGCCCGACGAACCCGATCCGCGTCCTGCTCGCCGACGACCAGACACTGGTGCGAGCGGCCTTCGCGATGCTCATCGAGTCGGCCCGCGACATGGAGGTCGTCGCCCAGGCGGGCACGGGCGCGGAGGCGGTCGAACTGGCCCGCAGCGAACGGGCCGACCTCGTGGTCATGGACATCCGCATGCCCGAACTCGACGGCATCGAGGCCACCCGGCTGATCGCGGCGGACGACGACCTCGCCGGCGTCAAGGTGCTCGTCCTGACCACGTACGACACCGACGAGCACATCATGGAGGCGCTGCGCGCGGGCGCGTCGGGATTCCTGGTGAAGGACACCAGGCCGGCGGATCTGCTGGCGGCGATCCGGACGGTCGCGGCCGGCGAGTCGCTGCTCTCCCCGGGGCCGACGTCCCGCCTGATCGCCCGTGTCCTGAGCGCCCCGAGGGTCCCCGCGCCGAACGGTGCGGGCGGCCCGGACGTACTCACGGACCGCGAGCGCCAGGTCCTGACGCTGGTGGCCCGGGGGCTGAACAACACGGAGATCGCCGAGGCGCTGGGCCTGAGCCCGCTGACGGCCAAGACCCATGTCAGCCGCATCATGAGCAAACTGTCCGCGCGTGACCGGGCCCAACTGGTGATCGTGGCCTACGAGTCGGGGCTGGTGATCCCGGGCGGGGGATGAGTGGGCGGACCCGCTGGTTCAGGGCGCGATGCCGCCGACAGCCGGCACGCACCCGGCCCTGATCCTGCGACATCACGACGCGTGGCCGGAATCAGCGCCTTGTCGGCCCAGGGCCGTCCCCCAACAACGCGCATGACAAGTCGGAGCTCGCTCCGGCATCACCCGTCGCATTGAGGGGCCCCCACATGAACAAGCCTCTCGCCGGCGCGCTGCTCGCGTTCGCTCGTCGACGGATTCGCCTACCTTCTCAAGGAAGGTTCGTGGACCTGGAAGGACTCGGTCCGCTACACCCCGAGTTGCGACACCATCGGCGGCACCTCCGGATCGCCCGTGGTCGACACCGCCACCGGCAAGGTCGTCGCCGTCAACAACACCGGCAACGAGAGCGGCGGCCGCTGCACGGACAACAATCCCTGCGAGGTCGACGAGAACGGCGGCGTCACCGTCCGGGAAGGCATCAACTACGGGCAGCAGACCTACACCCTGGCCGCCTGCATAGGCCCCGGCAGCCGCATCGACCTGAACCGCCCCGGCTGCGCGGTGCCGAAGCCGTAGCGCCGCCCGGCGCCGAGCCGAGCCTGAGCGGCCGACCGGGAGGCGGGCCGGGCGCGCGGGAACGCGCGAGGGCCCGGCGGCGTGATGCCACCGGGCCCTGACATGTCGTGCCGTGTTACGCGCCGCTCGCCCTGAGCATGTCCTCACGCTCGACGATCTTCACGCGATCGCGTCCCTGAGGCTCGCCCAGCGCCTTCTCCGCGGCGTCGAGCCTGTACCAGCCCTCCCACGTCGTCCAGCGGACGTCGCGGGAGGCGAGGAAGGCCTCGACAGCCTCCGGCTCCGGCGACGCCGGGGTCTGGAGGCGGCCGTTCGCGTAGTCGTCCAGCAGGTTCGCGACCGTCTCGTTCGCGTCGCCCTTGGTGTGGCCGATGAGGCCGACCGGGCCGCGCCGGATCCAGCCCGTGACGTACGTCGAGTCCAGGTGCTCGCCGGACTCCTCGATCACCCGGCCGCCCTCGTCCGGGACCGTGCCCGAAGCCACGTCCCAGGGGAGCTTCGGCAGCTCGTCGGAGAGGTAGCCCACGGCCCGGTAGACCGCCGTGACGTCCCAGTCCTTGAACTCGCCCGTGCCCTTCACGTTCCCCGTGCCGTCGAGCGCGGTGCGTTCGGTGCGCAGGCCCACGACCTTGCCGTCCTCGCCGAGGATCTCGGCGGGCGACTCGAAGAAGTGCAGGAACAGCTTGTGCGGCCGGTCGCCGGTGTCGCGGATCGCCCAGTTCTCCAGGGTCTTCGCGACCATGTCGGCCTGCTTGTTGCCGCGGCGGGTCTCGATCGAGCCGGCGTCGTAGTCGATGTCCTCGGGGTCGACGATGACCTCGATGTTGGGGGAGTGGTCCAGCTCACGGAGCTCCATCGGGCTGAACTTGGCCTGTGCCGGGCCGCGCCGTCCGAAGACATGGACCTCGAGCGCCTTGTTGGCCTTGAGGCCCTCGTAGACGTTCGGCGGGATCTCGGTCGGCAGCAGCTCGTCCGCCGTCTTCGCCAGGATGCGCGCCACGTCGAGCGCGACGTTGCCGACACCGAGCACGGCGACCTTCTCGGCCTCCAGCGACCAGGTGCGCGGCCAGTCCGGGTGCCCGTCGTACCAGGACACGAAGTCGGCGGCGCCGTAGGAGCCCTCAAGCTCGACGCCGGGTATGTCGAGCGCCCGGTCGGCGGTCGCGCCGGTGGAGAAGATCACCGCGTCGTAGTAGGTGCGGAGGTCGTCGAGGCTCAGGTCGTTGCCGTAGTCGACGTTGCCGAAGAGGCGGATCTGCGGCTTGTCGAGCACCTGGTGCAGGGCCGTGATGATGCCCTTGATCCGTGGGTGGTCGGGGGCGACGCCGTAACGGATCAGGCCGAAAGGCGCGGGCATACGCTCGAAGAGGTCGATGGACACGCCGGGGTCGGCGGCAGCCACCTCGGACTTCAGCAGCGCATCGGCGGCGTAGATCCCGGCGGGGCCGGCTCCGACGATGGCTACCCGCAGGGGGCGGGGCATGACAGGTTCCCTTCGAGCGGCGACAACTGGCTCGTCGGTAACCCTAAACAAAGGCAAGCCTAAGTCAGTACTCGGCCCGTACCTATGACCTCATAAGGCGAGCTTATGTCTACTCAAAGGTGTCCTTGATGCCGGGGTGGCGGGTGGCGTCGGCGGACCGCCGGCCGTGCTCGTCCGTCGCCACAGCGGGAGGAATACCCTGCAATCGGCGATATCACGTCGTTCCGTCGCGCCGAATCCAACAGGGGGCGGCCCGCCGCCTGTTCGAATGGGCCGGTGTATCCGCCGAATGCGAACATGCGCCCGGCCGGCTCCTCCGGGGTGCGCTTCCCCCGCTTTCCGCCGCACTTCGGGTCACGGCCCGGCGAATTCCCGTGTGCGCTTGCCGTGGGGCTTTGGCCATGGATCAACACCCGTGCCGAGCGGCCCAGTTGTAGCGGACACACTCTTGATCAGAGTACTCGCGGAGCGTCACCTTCGTAATGCGATTCGTGAAGCCCACCATGGAAGGGAAATCATGTCGGGCAGCGACTCGAGACGAAAAGGGCGCGGCGCCACCCGGTGGCGTGCGGGGCAGAGGCGGAGGATGCCGTGAACACATTGCGCGTGGCTCTGAAACGGTCCGGGACCACACTCCCCTCGTCACGCACCTCATGGCGTACGGCGCACGTTCCCGGTGAACGGGACGTTCCTGGGCCGCTCGCGGACCGCAGCGGCACGCTCCGCCCGGTCGGCGCCGCGCTGCCCAGGGGCGGGGGCCATACGCCATGACCCTGCCCATCGGTACGTACCTCGTCGACACCAGGACCGGCCGCGTGGGCCGGTTCATGGGCGAGGCGGGCCCGTGGCTGAGCCTCAGGCCGGTCGGCGGCGGCCGCGAGTGGGAGTGTTCACCGGAGCATGTGCGCCCCGCGACGGCCGCCGAACGGATCAGCGCGACGACGGCGTACGTGAACGCCCGCAGCCGCGGCGAGGTGACCTGAGAGGGCCACTGCCCGGCGGGACCCGAGGGCGCCGCGGCGGGGTGGCCCGGGGCCGGGCGGTCGCCGGCTGTCACGGAGGCGGCGGCCGCCGGCCCGGGATCAGTAGTAGCCCTTCTCGCCGTCCAGCAGCTCGCGGATCGTGTCGAGATGACCGGCGTGGCGTGCCGTCTCCTCCACCATGTGGATCAGCATCCAGCGGAGCGACGCGGCGGCGGAGTGGAAGTCCGGATGCCGGCCTGTCTCGTCGAAGTCGTGGGCCGCGATGATCTCGTCGGAGATCGCGCACTGCTGGGTGTACTCGTCCAGCAGCTGCGCGAGGGGGACGCCCTCGACCCGCATGTCGGCGTCCTCGGGGTCCTTCGAGAACTGGGGGCCATCGGCCGGGCGGCCGAGGAACAGGACCTCGAACCAGGTCTGCTCGGTCCACCGCAGATGGGAGACGATGCCTGCCACGGTCATGAGCGGAGAGGCCGGGAGGACCGCCCGGTGGGCGTCCTCCTCCGAGAGGCCCTCGCACTTGTAGTGGATGATCGCGCGCTGCATCTGGAACCAGCCGGTCAGCTGCGTCCGCTCGTCCGCGCTGAAAGGGGGCCGGGTACGGGAAGTCGCCATGGCCGTGGACGCTAGCGCGGCGGCGCGGCCCGCCGCACCGGCATTTCGGCCGCCACGGCGCGGGAAGCGCGTCCCGGATCGGTGAACCGGTGACCGGGCCACGCCGCCGGTACGGGAGAATGGGGGCATGAGCCTGTTCCGTGATGACGGTGTCGTCCTGCGCACCCAGAAGCTGGGTGAGGCCGACCGCATCATCACCCTGCTCACGCGCGGTCACGGCCGGGTACGCGCGGTCGCCCGCGGGGTGCGGCGTACCAAGTCCAAGTTCGGAGCGAGGCTCGAGCCGTTCTCCCACGTCGACGTGCAGTTCTTCGCCCGCGGCAGCGAGCTGGTGGGGCGCGGGCTGCCGCTGTGCACCCAGTCGGAGACCATCGCCCCCTACGGCGGCGGCATCGTCACCGACTACGCCCGGTACACCGCCGGCACCGCCATGCTGGAGACCGCCGAACGCTTCACCGACCACGAGGGCGAGCCGGCGGTCCAGCAGTATCTGCTGCTGGTCGGCGGACTGCGCAGCCTCTCCCGGGGGGAGCACGCGCCGCACCTGGTACTCGACGCGTTCCTGCTGCGCTCACTCGCCGTCAATGGCTACGCGCCCAGCTTCGACGACTGCGCGCGCTGCGGCCTGCCGGGCCCCAACCGGTTCTTCTCCGTCGCGGCGGGCGGCGTCATATGCGGCGACTGCCGGGTGCCCGGCAGCGTCGTACCCTCTGCGGAGGCCATCGGGCTGCTCAGCGCGCTGCTGACCGGCGACTGGCCGGCCGCGGAGGCGTGCGAGGCGCGCCATGTCAGGGAGGGCAGCGGACTGGTGTCCGCCTATCTGCACTGGCACCTGGAGCGCGGTCTGCGCTCCCTGAGGTACGTAGAGAAATAGGAGATGTGAGCCGCATGGCACGACGCGGAATCCTGGGCCGGTCCCGCCGCGAGTACAAGGTCCCCGAGCCGCACCCGTCCGGCGCCCGCCCGCCCAAGATCCCGGCGGAGCTGGTGCCGAACCATGTGGCGTGCGTCATGGACGGCAACGGCCGCTGGGCCAAGGAGCGCGGCCTGCCCCGCACCGAGGGGCACAAGGTCGGCGAGGGCGTCGTACTCGATGTGCTCAAGGGCTGCCTGGAGATGGGCGTCAAGAACCTCTCCCTGTACGCCTTCTCCACGGAGAACTGGAAGCGTTCGCCCGACGAGGTGCGCTTCCTGATGAACTTCAACCGGGACGTCATCCGCCGCCGCCGCGACGAGATGGACGAGCTCGGCATCCGTATCCGCTGGGTCGGCCGGATGCCGAAGATGTGGAAGTCCGTCGTCCAGGAGCTCCAGGTCGCCCAGGAGCAGACCGTCGGCAACGACGCGATGACGCTGTACTTCTGCGTCAACTACGGCGGCCGGGCCGAGGTGGCCGACGCGGCGCAGGCCATCGCGCGCGACGTCGCGGCGGGCAGGCTCGACCCGGGCAAGGTCAACGAGAAGACCTTCGCGAAGTACCTGTACTACCCGGACATGCCGGACGTCGATCTGTTCCTGCGCCCCAGCGGCGAGCAGCGCATCTCGAACTACCTGATCTGGCAGTCGAGTTACGCCGAGATGGTGTTCCAGGACGTGCTGTGGCCGGACTTCGACCGCCGTGATCTGTGGCGCGCCTGCCTCGAGTACGCCCAGCGCGACCGCCGCTTCGGTGGCGCGATCCCGAACGAGGAGCTCGAGGCGATGCGGGGACGCCCTGACAGCCCCGCTTCCTGATCCGAGGGGCCGTACGGCACGGTGCGGCCGGGCCTTCGTACGCCGGCCGCTACGGGCTTCGGCGTACGTACCCGGCCCCGCGCTGCCGTGTCCGGCCCCGGCCGCTACGATCACAGCTCGTCGTCGGACCGGGGAGGGGCCGTGGCCGAGGTTGAGCGACCGTACGCGGAACAGACGGTGGAACTGGTCTACGAGCCGGTCGTCCGTGACATGGTCTCCGCCCTGAGGGCCCGGACGCGAGCCACGCCCGCCGGCCGCCGCGTCCGGCGTCTGCTGCTCTTCGCCGGCGTGCTGTGCGTCGTCTGCTTCGGGTTCCTCGTGCTGGTGAACGCGATGACCTGGCGGCTTTGGCTCATGCTGGGCGCGGGCATTCTCGCCTTCGCCTGCTTGTACCTGCTGCCGTGGATGCAGGGACGCCAGCTGCACCACATGGTGGCCCGGCAGGGCGAGTTCCGTGCCGTCGTCGACGACAGGGGCATCCGGCTGACCACCCGCGACGCCGACGCCACCACCAACTGGGCGGTGTACTCGCGTTACGCGGAGACCGACGACGTGTTCGTCCTCCTCACCGGCGACAAGCACGGCGTCGGAATCATGGTGCTGCCCAAGCGGGGCGCGACGGAACCGGCCGGCACGGAGCGGCTGAGGGCGCTGCTCGGAAAGAACCTGGAGAAGGCATGACCGTGCGCGGCTGCGGCAGCGCCGCGCTCTTCGCGTTCGCCGCCCTCCTGGCCTGGTTCAGCTTCGGTGTCACGGTCGAGATGGAGAACTTCGCGGGGCTGCGTCCCAACGACGCGGGCATCGCCCTCTTCTTCGCCGGCCTCGCGGCCGGAGCGGCCCTGGGGGGCCTCGGGCTCGCGGGACACCGCTCCGTGCTCGCTCTCGCGGCCACCGTGTGCCTGGCCGCGGCGCTCCTCTGGCGCCTCCACACGATCACGCCGGCACTCCACTGCTGGGACCACAACACCGTCGGCCGCAACGGCGACGGGTCCTACGACTGCTTCGACCTCTGACCCGACGCACGACGGTGGCCCGCACCCCCGGACGAACCGGGCGTGCGGGCCACCGTGACAGGGCTCAGACGGCCTTCGCCGCGCACTCCGCGCAGGTGCCGAAGATCTCCACCGTGTGCGCCACGTTCACAAAGCCGTGCTGGGCGGCGATCGCCTCCGCCCACTGCTCCACCGCCGGACCCTCGACCTCCACGGCCTTGCCGCACATACGGCACACCAGGTGGTGATGGTGGTCGTCGGTCGAGCAGCGCCGGTAGACCGACTCGCCCTCGCTGGTACGCAGCACATCGACCTCGCCGGCGTCGGCGAGCGACTGCAGCGTGCGGTAGACCGTCGTCAGGCCGACCGAGTCGCCGCGGTGCTTGAGCATGTCGTGCAGCTCCTGCGCGCTGCGGAACTCGTCGACCTCATCGAGCGCCGCCGCCACCGCGGCCCGCTGCCGGGTCGACCGGCCTCGCACCGGGGCGGTGTTCCCGCCGGTTGGCGCCGTGGTCACAGGTGCCTCCTCGCTTCGCCCGCACACATGTCGGGCCATTCTGCCAGGCCCGCGGTCAAGCTGGTGCGGACCCGTTCCGTGCTCAGACCTTGACGTCGTCGCCCGGACGCCGGCCGGCCGGCATCGGGGCCGTGCAGGCCTCCTCGTTCGCACTGCCGTTCTCCAGTGCCTTCGCCCGCCGCCGCGCCAGGGGCGCGGCCAGGGCGGTCAGCACCACGAACACGGCGATGGCGAGCATCACAATCGTCGCGCCGGGGGGCACCTCGTGGAAGTAGGAGGTGGTGGTTCCGGCCAGGGCGACCACGACACCGATGGCGACCGCCAGCGCGTACGTCGTCCTGAAGGACCGCGAGATCTGCTGGGCGGCCGCCACCGGCACCACCATCAGCGCGCTGACCAGCAGCAGGCCGACCACGCGCATGGCGACGCTGACGGTGACCGCCGCGGTCACGGCGATCAGCAGGTTCAGTGCCCGCACCGGAAGACCGGTGACCCGGGCGAACTCCTCGTCCTGGCTGACCGCGAACAACTGCCGGCGCAGCCCCAGCGACACCAGCACCACGAAGGCCGCGAGCAGCACGATCGCCATGACGTCCGAGTCGGAGACCGTGGAGAGCGAGCCGAAGAGATACGAGGTCAGATTGGCCGTGGAGCCGCTGTCGGACAGTTCGATCAGCAGGACACCGCCCGCCATGCCGCCGTAGAAGAGCATCGCCAGTGCGATGTCGCCCCGCGTGCGGCCGTAGATGCGGATGAGTTCCATCAGGACGGCGCCGAGGACGGAAACCAGCGTCGCCATCCAGATGGGGTTGGCCGACATCAGGAAGCCCAGGCCGACACCGGTCATCGCGACATGGCCGATTCCGTCGCCCATCAGGGCCTGCCGGCGCTGCACCAGGTAGATGCCGACGGCCGGGGCGGTGATGCCCACCAGCAGCGCCGCGAGCAGCGCCCGCTGCATGAACGGGGATTGCAGCATTTCCAGGATCATGTCAGCAGTCCAGTGCGGAGCGGCTCGTCGGCCGCGTGCGGATGTACGTGGTCGTGGCCGGGCAGGGCGTGCTGCCCGACGGCCTCCGGTGGCGGCCCGTCGTGGACGACGCAGCCGTCGCGCAGCACCACGGCGCGGTCGATCAGCGGCTCGAGCGGACCGAGCTCGTGCAGCACCAGCAGCACCGTCGTCCCGGCGGCGACCTGCTCGCGGAGGGTGGCTGCCAGCACTTCCTGGCTGGACAGGTCGACGCCCGCCATCGGCTCGTCCATGATCAGCAGCTCGGGCTCGGCCGAGAGCGCCCGCGCGATCAGCACCCGCTGGTGCTGGCCGCCGGACAACGCGCTCACGGAGTCCTTGGCCCGGTCGGCCAGTCCGACGAGCTCGATGGCGTGCTGCACGGCTGCCTTGTCGGCGCGCGAGGCCAGGCCGAAGCGGGCGCGCGACAGCCGGCCCGAGGCGACGACCTCGCGGACGGTGGCGGGCACCCCGCTCGCGGCGGTGGTGCGCTGGGGGACGTAGCCCACCCGCGACCACTGCCGGAAGCGGCGCAGCTCGGTGCCGAACAGGTCTATCCGGCCGTCGGTGAGCGGCACCTGACCGATCACGGAACGCACGGCGGTCGACTTCCCGGAGCCGTTGGCGCCGAGCAGGGCGACGACCTCACCGGAGCGCACCGTGAGATCGATGCCGCGCAGCACGGGCCTGGAGCCGAGCGTCGCCCGGGCTCCATGGACGGAAATGACCGGCTCGCTGCTCATGGGGGGCCGCCTCTCCTGGTGGGATCGCGTCACTTGGCGCCGAGGGCCTTCTGCAGCGCGGCGAGGTTGGAGCGCATGACCTCGATGTAGTCATCGCCCTTGGACCTGTCGGTGATTCCCTCGAGCGGATCGAGGACGTCCGTCCTGAGTCCGGTGTCGGAGGCGAGGGTCTTGGCCGTCCTGTCGCTGGCGAGCGTCTCGAAGAAGACGGTGGTGACCTTGTCCTTCTTCGCGATGCCCTGGAGCTCCTTGATCCGGGCCGGGCTGGGCTCGGACTCCGGGTCGACGCCCGCGATGCCCTCCTGCTCCAGGCCGTAGCGCTCGGCGAGGTACCCGAAGGCGGAGTGGGTGGTGATGAACGTCTTGGTGGACGAGTTCTTCAGGCCCTGCTCGAAGTCGGTGTGCAGGGCGGTGAGCTTCGCGACCAGCGCGTCCGTGTTCTTCCGGTAGTCCGCTGCGTGGTCGGGGTCGGCCTTCTCCATCTGGGCGCCGACACCCTTGGCGACCTCGGCGTACTTCACGGGGTCGAGCCAGATGTGCGGATCGGCGCCGGCCTCGTCCTGGTGCTCCTCGTGGCCGCCCTCTGCCGCGTGCTCCTCGTGCTCCGCCTCGGTCTCGCCCTCGTGGCCTTCCTCGTGACCGTGGTCATGGCCGCCGGCGGTGTCGAAGTGCTCGAGCTGCGTGAGCGTCGCGGCGTCCACCTTGTACTTCACGCCGGACTGCTCGATGGCCTTGTCGACGGCGGGCTGGACGCCCTTGAGGTAGAGGATCAGACCCGAGTCGTTCAGTTCGGCGGTCTGGCGGGGCTTGAGCTCGAGGTCGTGCGGCTCGACACCCGGCTTGGTGAGCGGGGTGACAAAGACGTTGGCGCCACCGATCTGCTCGGCGAGATACTGCATGGGATAGAACGACGCGGACACCTTCAGCCGCCCGTCGCCGTCGACGCCCGCCGCGTCGGACGTGGAGCAGGCGGACAGGGCCAAGAGGCCGAGCGTGACTGCTCCGGCGGTGGCGGCGGTGGGTATGAGGCGTCGTACGTTCATGACACTCATTTTCAACAAAATCGGAAACGATTGTCAATAAACCTTGGGGTTGCCTCCGTCACCGCACCGATTTGATCCGGGGGGTGCGGCCGCCGGTAACCTGAGTCATTCTCCGTTCGTCGTCGTCGTAATGAAGAGAGCACCGTGGCCGCCGACAAGATCGATACGATCGTCAACCTGAGCAAGCGCCGTGGCTTTGTCTACCCCTGCAGCGAGATCTACGGCGGTCAGAAGGCCGCCTGGGACTACGGACCGCTGGGTGTCGAGCTCAAGGAGAACATCAAGCGCCAGTGGTGGCGCTACATGGTCACCTCGCGCGAGGACGTCGTCGGCATCGACTCGTCGGTGATCCTGGCCACCGAGGTCTGGGAGGCCTCCGGTCACGTCGCCACCTTCACCGACCCGCTCACCGAGTGCACCTCCTGCCACAAGCGTTACCGCGCGGACCACCTGGAGGAGGCGTACGAGGAGAAGCACGGCCGCCTCCCCGAGAACGGCCTCGCCGACCTCAACTGCCCCAACTGCGGCAACAAGGGCACCTTCACCGAGCCGAAGCAGTTCTCCGGCCTGCTCTCCACGCACCTCGGCCCGACCCAGGACAGCGGCTCCGTCGCGTACCTGCGTCCCGAGACCGCCCAGGGCATCTTCACCAACTTCGGCCAGGTGCTGCAGACCTCGCGCAAGAAGCCGCCGTTCGGCATCGCGCAGATGGGCAAGTCCTTCCGGAACGAGATCACTCCGGGCAACTTCATCTTCCGCACCCGCGAGTTCGAGCAGATGGAGATGGAGTTCTTCGTCAAGCCGGGCGAGGACGAGACGTGGCACGAGTACTGGATGGACCAGCGCTGGAACTGGTACCGCGACCTGGGTCTCCGTGAGGAGAACATGCGCTGGTTCGAGCACCCGCAGGAGAAGCTCTCGCACTACTCCAAGCGCACCGCCGACATCGAGTACCGCTTCCAGTTCGGCGGCAGCGAGTGGGGCGAGCTGGAGGGCGTCGCCAACCGCACCGACTACGACCTCAAGGCGCACTCCAAGGCGTCCGGCAACGACCTGGTCTACTTCGACCAGGAGGCCCAGGAGCGCTGGACCCCGTACGTGATCGAGCCCGCCGCCGGCGTCGGCCGCGCGATGCTGGCCTTCCTGCTCGACGCGTACATCGAGGACGAGGCCCCGAACGCCAAGGGCGTCATGGAGAAGCGCACCGTGATGCGCCTCGACCACCGCCTCGCGCCGGTCAAGGTCGCCGTGCTGCCGCTGTCCCGCAACGCGCAGCTCTCCCCGAAGGCCAAGGGCCTCGCGGCGGACCTGCGGCAGAACTGGAACATCGAGTTCGACGACGCCGGCGCCATCGGCCGCCGCTACCGCCGCCAGGACGAGATCGGCACCCCGTTCTGCGTCACCGTCGACTTCGACACCCTCGACGACAACGCGGTGACCGTGCGCGAGCGCGACACGATGAAGCAGGAGCGTGTCTCCCTCGACCAGATCCAGGGCTACCTGGCCAGCCGCCTGCTGGGCTGCTGACCGCCCGACGCGTTCGAAGCCCCCGGTTCCGGGTAACGGAACCGGGGGCTTCGTGCACACTGGGCCCCACGCGTACCCGGAAGCGGGCCAGGCACAGGAGGCGCACCACATGCCGTCCATGACCACCAGCAAGGTCCAAAGATGGGACCAGCACGGACGCGGACACGTCGTACGGGTCGAAAAGGCGGGCATCCAACGGCAGTTGATCTGTGGCACCTGCGACTGGCGCAAGAACGCGCAGTTCCTGCCGTGGCTCAAGGCCGAGGAGCATCTCGCCGAGGCCCATCAGGCGACCGTCGACCCGTCCGCGACCGGCAGCTGAGACCGGCGACGCTTTTTCGTGTGATGTGCCCGAAAACCGGATGACCTCGCCCCGCGCGGCAGGGTACCGTCATCGGCATGTCTTCGTTCTTCCAGATCTACGAGTGAGAGGGCGGCGGTCGTACCGCCTCCGTCCGACGTTTCCCGAGTCACTTCTCACCATGAATGGGAGAACCCCATGGCCAAGAGCCGAAACAACCTTCTCGGTGTAGGCGGACAGCGCAAGAAGCTGTCCCGCGCCGACCAGCAGGCGGGCGGCCCCGCCCGCAACGCCGACCGCAAGGCCGCCGAGGACCAAAAGCAGGAGCTGGTGCGCAAGATGCGTGAGCGCGCCCAGGCCGCACAGGCGGACGGCGAGCCGCAGCAAGACGCTGCCCCGCGGGGGGAACAGGCCTGACCGACGGAGGGGCCCGGACCGCACCACGCGGTCCGGGCCCTTTCTCGTGTCCGCCCGCGGCCCGCGGCAGGAGCGGTTCACCCTGCGTGGCGGCTCCGGCCGTCCAGGCGGGCGGGGATCCGGTCGATCTCCGGTTCGCCGAGCCGTTCCGCCGTCCGTCGGGCCGACTCCCGCGCCCGCCGACCGCTGGTGAGCGCGCCGACCACGAGCACGCACAGACCGCAGCCGGCGATGATCCACCAGGCTGGCCGGCTCGCGGCGACGAAGCCCTCGGTGTGCGAGGAGGCGGAGACCCCCGCGGCGAGCACCGCGCCGATGACGGCGACACCGAGTGTCTGGCCGACCTGCCGGCTCGTCGAGGCGACCGCCGCCGCCACTCCGGCCTGCGCACGGGGCATCCCGGAGACGGCCGTGTTGGTGATCGGGGCATTGACGAGGCCGAAGCCGAGACCGAAGAGGACGTAACCGGTGAGCAGCAGGGCGGTGGAGGTCTCCGCCTCGAAGGCGGCGAACAGCACACCGCTGGCCGTCATCGCGGTGCCGGCGGCGAGCAGCGGCGGGCGCGGGCCGTACGCGGCCACCAGCCGCCCGGACAGCGGCGCGCCGACGAGAGTGAGGCCGGCCATGGGCAGCATGTAGAGGCCGGCGTGCAGGGCGGAGAAACCGAGGACGTCCTGGAGGTACAGCGTGTTGACGAACAGGAAGCCGCCGAAGGCGGCGAACGCGCACACCGCGATGACGGTGGCCCCGCTGAACGGCAGGCTGTGGAAGAAGCGGAGATCGATGAGGGGTTCGGCGCGACGCGGTTCATAGCGCAGCAGCGCGGCCAGGGCGAGTGCGGCGACGACGGCGAAGGTGAGGATCAGCGGCGAGGTCCAGCCCGCCACCGGAGCTTCGATGATCGCGTACGTCAGCGAGCCGAGGAGCACGACGACCAGAAGCTGGCCCACGGGGTCGAAGCGGCGGGCCCTCGGAGCGCGGGACTCGGGCACGTACTGCCAGGTGAGCAGCAGGGCGGTGAAGCCGACGGGCAGATTGACCCAGAAGATGGACCGCCAGCCGACACCGTCCACGAGCAGGCCGCCGAGGAGGGGGCCCGCGGCCATGGAGATACCGACGACGCCGCCCCAGATGCCGATGGCCCGGGCGCGCTCGCGGGGCTCGGTGAAGGTGTTTGTGATGATCGACATGGCGACCGGGTTGAGCATGCAACCGCCCACCGCCTGCACCATGCGGAACCCGACGAGGGCCTCGAGGCTCTGGGCGAGGGAGCACAGCAGCGAGCCCAGGGTGAAGAGCACCAGCCCGATCATGAAGACCTTGCGCCGGCCGACCCGGTCGGCGAGCGAGCCGGCGAGCATCAGCAGCGAGGCCAGCACGAGGGTGTAGGCGTCGATCACCCACTGCATCCCGGCGACCGAGGCGTCCATCTCACGGCGCAGGGAGGGCAGCGCGACGTTCAGGATCGTGCTGTCGAGGCTGACGATGAGCAGACTCATGCAGCAGATCGCCAGGACCAGGATCCGGTGCCGATGGCTGAGCTCGGGCATGCCATGAATCGTATGGCTGACCGACCGTCCCGGCAGTGCGGGACAATGGGCGAATGACCACGCTCGCCCCCGCTTCCTCGAACATGCTCCGGATCGGCCCGCACGCCGTGCAGCCGCCGGTCGTCCTCGCTCCCATGGCCGGCATCACGAACGCGCCCTTCCGGACACTGTGCCGTGAGTTCAGCGGAGGGAAGGGCCTGTTCGTCAGCGAGATGATCACGACGCGGGCCCTGGTCGAGCGCAACGAGAAGACGATGCAGCTCATCCACTTCGACGCGACAGAGACACCGCGTTCGATTCAGCTGTACGGGGTGGATCCGGTCACCGTCGGCAAGGCCGTCCGGATGATCGTGGACGAGGACCTGGCCGACCACATCGACCTGAACTTCGGCTGCCCCGTCCCCAAGGTCACCCGCAAGGGCGGCGGCTCCGCCCTCCCGTTCAAGCGGCCCCTGTTGCGCGCGATCCTGCACGAGGCGGTCTCCAACGCGGGCGGCCTGCCGGTCACCATGAAGATGCGCAAGGGCATCGACGACGACCACATCACCTACCTCGACGCGGGCCGGATCGCGGTCGAGGAGGGCGTCACGGCCATCGCCCTGCACGGTCGCACGGCGGCGCAGCACTACGGCGGCACGGCGGACTGGGACGCCATCGCCCGCCTCAAGGAGCACGTCCCCGAGATCCCGGTCCTCGGCAACGGCGACATCTGGTCCGCCGACGACGCCCTGCGGATGGTGCGCGAGACCGGCTGTGACGGCGTGGTCGTGGGCCGAGGGTGCCTGGGCCGGCCGTGGCTGTTCGCGGACCTGGTGGCGGCGTTCGAGGGCCGCGACGACTACGCGCGGCCCACGCTGCGCCAGGTCGCCGACGTGATGCTGCGGCACGCGACGCTGCTGGGGGAGTGGATCGGGGACGAGTCGCGCGGAGTGGTCGACTTCCGTAAGCACGTGGCCTGGTACCTGAAGGGTTTCGCCGTCGGCTCCGAGATGCGCAAGAAGCTCGCGATCACCTCGTCGCTGGACGAGCTGGGTGCTCAATTGAGCGAGCTGGATCTGGATCAGCCGTGGCCGGCGGGCGCGGACGGCCCCCGCGGGCGCACGTCGGGCAACAACCGGGTGGTGCTGCCGGACGGCTGGTTGAAGGATCCGTACGACTGTGCGGGCGTCGGTGCGGACGCCGAACTGGACACTTCCGGTGGCTGACCGGCGGCGGAGGCGGTCCGGATGATGGAATTCCGGCGCCTCGGAGGGCGTGATTCTCGCCACCCCTGATAGGGGGTGCGCTCAGATGAGCGAAATCAGAGCGGCTGCATCTCTCAAAGGGTGGCACTGAGTGCCACCCTTTTGGCTTTTGAGGCATGGAGTGACTTGTTACTCCGTGTATCGATTGAGCGGTGGAGTGAACGCGAGAAGTGATCATTCCTTCAGGAGTTGAACTGAAGGGTCTACACCTGCGTCGCCGTGGAGCACTTTCGATCTGCTGGCGGACGAGTGGTTAAGGCCGTATGACGGGCAAGTGGACGTACCCAGACGCCTTCGATCTGGGTATGTTCCTCGCCGTCAGGGCAGCCACCGAGTCCTCGAGGAGTCGAGACCCGTGTCGGAAAACAAAGATCAGAAGTTCGTCTACGACTTCACCGAGGGCAACAAAGAGCTCAAGGACCTCCTCGGCGGAAAGGGTGCGAACCTCGCCGAGATGACCAACCTCGGTCTGCCGGTCCCTCCGGGCTTCACCATCACCACCGAGGCCTGCAAGGTGTACCTCGAGAGCGGCGACGAGCCGGCCGAGCTGCGCGACGAGGTGAGTGCGCACCTCGACGCCCTCGAGCAGAAGATGGGCAAGAAGCTCGGTCAGGCCGACAACCCCCTTCTGGTCTCCGTACGTTCGGGCGCCAAGTTCTCCATGCCGGGCATGATGGACACCGTCCTCAACATCGGCCTCTCCGACGAGTCGGTCGCGGGCCTCGCCCAGCAGGCCGGCGACGAGCGCTTCGCGTGGGACTCCTACCGCCGCCTCATCCAGATGTTCGGCAAGACCGTGCTGGGCGTCGACGGCGAACTCTTCGAGGACGCCCTCGAAGAGGCCAAGGCAGCCAAGAAGGTCACCGTCGACACCGACCTCGACGCCGCCGACCTGAAGAAGCTCGTCAAGCAGTTCAAGAAGATCGTCAAGACCGAGGCCGGCCGCGACTTCCCGCAGGACCCGCGCGAGCAGATGGACCTCGCGATCTGCTCGGTCTTCGAGTCCTGGAACACCGACCGGGCCAAGCTCTACCGCCGTCAGGAGCGCATCCCGGGCGACCTCGGCACGGCCGTCAACATCTGCTCCATGGTCTTCGGCAACCTCGGCCCCGACTCCGGCACCGGCGTCGCCTTCACCCGCGACCCCGCCTCCGGCCACCAGGGCGTCTACGGCGACTACCTGCAGAACGCCCAGGGCGAGGACGTCGTCGCCGGTATCCGCAACACCGTGCCGCTGGCCGACCTCGAGTCGATCGACAAGAAGTCGTACGACCAGCTGATGCAGATCATGGAGACGCTGGAGAACCACTACAAGGATCTCTGCGACATCGAGTTCACCATCGAGCGCGGCCAGCTGTGGATGCTCCAGACCCGGGTCGGCAAGCGGACCGCCGGTGCCGCCTTCCGGATCGCCACCCAGCTCGTCGACCAGGGCCTCATCGACGAGGCCGAGGCGCTCCAGCGCGTCAACGGCGCGCAGCTCGCCCAGCTGATGTTCCCGCGCTTCGACGACCAGGCGAAGACCGAGCTGCTCGGGCGCGGCATCGCCGCCTCCCCGGGCGCGGCCGTCGGCAAGGCCGTCTTCGACTCCTACACCGCGGTCAAGTGGTCGCGCTCCGGCGAGAAGGTCATCCTGATCCGCCGCGAGACCAACCCGGACGACCTGGACGGCATGATCGCCGCCCAGGGCATCCTGACCTCCCGCGGCGGCAAGACCTCGCACGCCGCCGTCGTCGCCCGCGGCATGGGCAAGACCTGTGTCTGCGGCGCCGAGGAGCTCGAGGTCGACACCAAGCGCCGCCGGATGACGGTGAACGGCACCGTCATCGAGGAGGGCGACGTCGTCTCCATCGACGGCTCGACCGGCAAGGTCTACAAGGGTGAGGTGCCCGTCGTTCCCTCCCCGGTCGTCGAGTACTTCGAGGGTCGCATGCACGCCGGCGCCGACGACGCCGACGAACTGGTCCAGGCCGTCCACCGGATCATGGCCTACGCGGACCGGGTACGCCGGCTGCGCGTAAGGGCCAACGCCGACAACGCCGAGGACGCGCTGCGTGCCCGCCGCTTCGGCGCCCAGGGCATCGGCCTGTGCCGCACCGAGCACATGTTCCTCGGCGAGCGCCGCGAGATGGTCGAGAAGCTGATCCTCGCGGACACCGACGACGAGCGCGAGGAGGCCCTGCGGGCCCTGCTGCCGCAGCAGAAGCAGGACTTCGTCGAGCTGTTCGAGGCGATGGACGGGCTGCCGGTGACGGTGCGTCTGCTCGACCCTCCGCTGCACGAGTTCCTGCCGGACATCACCGAGCTGTCGGTGCGCGTCGCCCTCGCCGAGGCCCGCAAGGACCACAACGAGAACGACCTGCGCCTGCTCCAGGCCGTGCACCGGCTGCACGAGCAGAACCCGATGCTGGGTCTGCGCGGCGTACGCCTCGGGCTCGTCATCCCCGGGCTGTTCACCATGCAGGTGCGGGCGATCGCCGAGGCCGCGGCGCAGCGCATCGAGGCCAAGGGCGACCCGCGCGCCGAGATCATGATCCCGCTCGTCGGTACCGTCCAGGAGCTGGAGATCGTCCGCGAGGAGGCCGAGCAGGTCATCGCCGAGGTGCGGCAGCAGACCGGTATCGACCTGAAGCTGGCGCTCGGCACGATGATCGAGCTGCCGCGCGCCGCGCTGACGGCCGGGCAGATCGCGGAGGCCGCCGAGTTCTTCTCCTTCGGCACCAACGACCTCACCCAGACCGTGTGGGGCTTCTCCCGCGACGACGTGGAGGCCAGCTTCTTCACCGCGTACCTGGAGAAGGGCATCTTCGGGGTCTCCCCGTTCGAGACCATCGACAAGGACGGCGTCGGCTCCCTTGTCCGCAACGCGGTGGAGGCCGGCCGGGCCACCCGTCCCGACCTCAAGCTCGGCGTCTGCGGCGAGCACGGCGGCGACCCCGAGTCGGTGCACTTCTTCCACGAGGTGGGCCTGGACTACGTGTCCTGCTCGCCGTTCCGCATCCCGGTGGCGCGTCTGGAGGCGGGCCGCGCCGCGGCGGTCCGTACGACGGGCAGCGACTCCCGCTAGGGACCACGCTCCCGCCAGGGAGCAACAGACTCCGGGGTCGTCACCGGGGCCGGGGCACGAACCCCGGAGCCCGGTACCCCGACCCTCACCGGCTACCCGGTGACGGCTCCGGATCCACAGAGAAGGGGCGGGCGCCTGTGCGGGGCGCCCGCCCCTTCTGCATGCCCGAGGGGCACGTGCCGAACGAAAGCGCTCTGCCCTTGTTGAACCGGAAGTCAGTTGAATCGCGGACAGTCAACCTTCGCTGATTGACATCCAAACAAATTTCTTCTGTTTCGCGCCGGATACAACGGACGGAGCGCGGCCGGCGGATCCCCACCCACCGACCGCGCTCCATTACCCGTGCCGGACACGGAGCCGCAACCTCCATCACCGCCGCCGGACGCGCAAAGCCCCCCACGGTCCTCGCTGCGTCACATCGGTGAAGTAGGTTTCATGCCCGACGTCGTACAGCTTTTCGGTTAGCCCCCAGGACCCGCGAGGCGTTTCAACTGTGGCTGAAACACCGTGGTAACAACCTGTGATTGCATGCATACTCAGTGATGGGGGCGATTGCGGTGGCAACAGTGGGGGTTCGGTGCTTCGTATTCATTTCAATGCGGACGATCTGGCGCGCGTGCGGATGGCCGCCAGGCCCGACGCGTTGTGGGAATCGATTCTCAGTTTTCACCGATTGCGGGACCGAAGGGGCGCTCTGGTCTTCGGGGAATGGCGTTCCCAAGCGCGAACGCGGTTGAAAGGTGAAACACGACTGCTCTCCGCACTCGTTCCGCAGCGGGGCTATTTCCCGGATTTCCTCACCCCCGCGGAGGGCAGTGAAGGGCTCGACACGGGCCTGGAGGCCCTGCGGGCCACGCCCTTGGCGCGGCTGCGCACCGAGGTGGCCCTCGCCGCCGCCCACCGCTCGCCGCTGCGCTCCCTGCCCGGCCGGCTTGCGTCCCTCGCGGAAGGCAGGGCCGAGTCCGTCGCCCGGCTCGTCGCCGCCCTGCGGGCGTACTACCGCGCGGCCGTGGAGCCCTACTGGACCCATATCCAGGGCCGGGTGGAGGCCGACCGCGCAGTGCGCGGCCGCGCGCTCCTCGACGGCGGCGCGGGCGAGCTCCTCGCCTCCCTGCCGCCGGTGCTGCGCTGGCGCTCACCGGTCCTCGAGGCCGACTACCCCGTCGACCGCGAACTGCGCCTGGACGGGCGCGGACTGCTGCTCCAGCCGTCGTTCTTCTGCCGCGGGACACCGGTGGTCCTGCGGGACACGTCCCTGCCGCCGGTGCTCGTCTACCCGGTCTCGCACAGCTGCGAGCAGGCCGCGGGAGACGTGACGGGAGCCTCGCTCGGGCGGCTCGTGGGGCATACGCGCTCCGCGATCCTCCAAGCCGTCCGCGGCGGCTGCACGACCAGCGAACTGGCCCGCAGGGCCGGCGTGTCGCTGGCCTCCGCGAGCCAGCACGCCGCCGTACTGCGGGAGGCCGGCCTGGTTGTGACCCTGCGCCACGGAAACGCGGTACTGCACACGCTCACCCCGCTGGGCGCCGCCCTGCTGCGCGGCGGCGCCACACCGGAGCCCGAGCTCGCTATGCGGGGAACGGCCCCCGCACCTCGTAGGTGACGCCGCCCGACGAACTGCCGCTGGTGCCGCGGGCTGGATGAGTAGAGCCTCCCGTGCAGTTCTGCCGGGTGTTCGACAGGATCCGGTAGGCGCCGGTGATCGCGCCCGGTGAGGAGAGGCGCACCGAACTCGCCCCGCCGGCGGGGTTGATCTCCCGGTACGACACGTGGATCCACCCCGTGCCGTCGCTGTAGCAGGCACCGCCGTCAGGGGCGTTGTGCCAGGTGTACGCGGTGCAACCGACCCGCCGGCCGGATCGGGCGATCACCCGGCTGGTGAAGCCGGCATGCAGATGGATGCCGTTCGCGTCCGCCGGGCCGAGCGCCCCGTAGGGGGCCGGGCTGGGCGGGGGCCGCGGAGGCGGCACCCTGCCACAGCGTGAAGCCGAAGGCCGCCGCCGATGTACCGACGGCGGCTCCGCGCAGTAAGTTGCGACGTTCCGCTTGTCACTCCAGGGTGGGATGACTGCCCCGTGGCACCGGCCGGCGCCGCTGGGGCGCAGGGAAGGAACCCAGGAGGGGCGGGTGACGCCCGGTGCAACGCGGGACGGCCGCGGTGGGCGTGCTCCAGGAAAGATTCCCTGCCCCGACCGATGAATCACGGCCCGCCCGTCCGTCTACCCCTTCGAACACACCGGACAGCACCTCGAACGCACCGGACAGCACCGCACCGCGCAGCGCCGCGGGGCACCGAATGGGAAAGAGACAGTCATGGCTCAGATGATCTTCGTGAACCTGCCTGTGAAGGACCTCGAGGCCAGCAAGGCATTCTGGGGCAAGCTGGGCTACTCCTTCGACCCGCAGTTCACCGACGAGAGCGCGGCCTGCCTCGTCTTCAGCGACACCGTCTTCGCGATGCTGCTGACCGAGGCGCGCTTCAAGGACTTCACCAAGAAGGACATCGCCGACGCGGCCACCAGCACGGAGGTCATCCTCGCGCTGAGCGCCGACAGCCGTGAGAAGGTCGACGAGCTGGTGGACGCCGCCCTCGCCGCCGGCGGCTCGCCGTCCAACGACCCCCAGGACTACGGCTTCATGTACGGGCGTTCCTTCCAGGACCCCGACCACCACCTGTGGGAGGTCGTCTGGATGGACGTCGAGGCGATGCAGAAGGCGACGGCGGAGGGCGAGTGACGCCGCGTCCGCCGTCGCCGGGGAGTCCGGCCGCTCACGCGTCGCGAAGGTCAGGGCAGTGACAGACGACGCGTGAGCGGAGTCGGGGTAGCGGTACGGGAGGCTCAGGCCACTCGTACCTCGTAGGCCGCCACCGCCACCGACTCGTCGTCCAGGCAGCGCCCGGTCGACAGGTCGAAGCGCTGCTTGAGCAGTGGCGAGGCGACGAACGGCCGCCCGGCCGCGGAGCCGACCAGACCGCGCGCGAGGACCTGCGCGCCGGTGAACGGGTCACGGTTGTCGATCGCGTACGGGACGCCGTCGCGGTCCAGGAACAGCGCCACCTGGCGGCCGTCCGGCAGCAGGGCGGTCACGCCGCGTCCCGGGGTGAGCCGGGACAGGAGGCACACAGCGAGCCACTCGTCGGCGGGCCGGAGCTGGATCAGGACCTCCGTCGTGGCGGGGGCGAGGGTCGTCGCGGTCATCGGGCGGCACCTTCCAGGGTCTCTTCGAGCGAACGGATGGACAGCAGCGGCAGATCGGGCTTGACCTGGTCCCGCTCGGGCACGAACTTCACCGTCGGGTCCGGGGTGTCGGGCGCATTGACGAACGACACGAAACGCAGCAGACGCTCGGGGTCGTTCAGCGTCTCGGCCCACTCGTCGCGGTAGCCGGCCACATGGTCGGCCATCAGCGACTCCAGCTCGGCGCAGATCCCGAGGGAGTCGTTCACCACCACGTCCCGTACGTGGTCCAGGCCGCCTTCGATGCGCTCCAGCCAGGTCGAGGTGCGCTCCAGCCGGTCGGCGGTGCGAATGTAGAACATCAGGAACCGGTCGATCAGACGCACCAGTTCGGCGTCGGACAGGTCCTGGGCCAGCAGGTCCGCGTGGCGC
Organism: Streptomyces sp. WAC00040; assembly: GCF_056835925.1. NCBI lineage: Bacteria > Bacillati > Actinomycetota > Actinomycetes > Kitasatosporales > Streptomycetaceae > Streptomyces > Streptomyces sp. WAC00040. Next base: position 305,361 of record NZ_JAKQZE010000001.1, on the reverse strand, counting down.
GGGGTGGCGCCGCCGTTGCCGCCCACGTACAGGTTCCAGCCGTTGGCCGTGGCGATCACGCCGAAGTCCTTGGACTGGGCCTCCGCGCACTCGCGCTGGCAACCGGAGACCGCCGACTTCAGCTTGTGCGGCGAGCGCAGTCCCCGGTAGCGCAGCTCCAGGTCGATCGCCATCCGCACCGAGTCCTGGACGCCGTAGCGGCACCACGTCTGCCCCACGCAGGACTTCACGGTCCGCAGCGCCTTGCCGTACGCGTGGCCGGACTCGAAGCCCGCGTCCACCAGCCGGGCCCAGATCTGGGGCAGCTGGTCCACCCGCGCGCCGAACAGGTCGATCCGCTGACCACCGGTGATCTTCGTGTAGAGGCCGAAGTCGCGGGCCACCTCGCCGATGACGATCAGCTTCTCCGGGGTGATCTCTCCGCCGGGGATGCGCGGCACGATCGAGTACGAGCCGTTTTTCTGTAGATTGGCGAGGAAGTGGTCGTTGGTGTCCTGAAGCGCCGCCTGCTCGCCCTCCAGCACATAGCCGCTCGCTCCGATGGTGGGCGCCAGCGAGGCGATGATCGAACCGACGGTCGGCTTGCAGATCTCGCAGCCGTTGCCGCCGCGGGCCGCCTCCCGGCCGTGCGAGTCCAGCAGCTGCTGGTACGAGGTGATGCGCAGGGCGCGGACGATCTCGTACAGCTCCTGGCGGGTCTGGCCGAAGCAGCCGCACAGGCCCTTGTCGACCTCGACGCCGGACGCCTCCAGCTCGGCGTTGACGAGCTGGCCGAGCACCTTGACACAACTGCCGCAGCCGGTACCGGCCTTGGTGCACTTCTTGACCTCCGGCACGGTGGTGCAGGAGTGCTCGGTGACCGCTCCGCGGATCGTGCCCTTGGTGACGTTGTGGCAGGAGCAGATCACGGCCTCGTCGGGCAGCGACGCCGGCCCCAGCGCGGCCGGCGCGCCGGCCCCGGCGGGCAGCACCAGCTGCTCCGGGGAGACGGGCGGCACACTGCCGGTCAGCGCCCGCAGGGTGCCGTACGACTCGGCGTCACCGACGAGGATGCCGCCGAGCAGCGTGCCCTCCCCGTCGACGACCAGCTTCTTGTAGACGCCGGCGCGCGAGTCCGAGTACACGACGTCGAGGCATCCGTCGGCCGCGCCGTGCGCGTCACCGAACGAGGCCACATCCACGCCGAGCAGCTTCAGCTTCGTCGAGGTGTCGGCGCCGGTGAAGGACCGCGTGCCGCCGTCGATCACGTCCGCCACCGCCTCGGCCATCTCGTAGCCGGGGGCCACCAGGCCGTACACCCGGCCGTCCGAGGCCAGCGCGCACTCGCCGATCGCGAAGACCGCCGGGTCCGAGGTGCGGCACTGCTCGTCCACGATGATGCCGCCGCGCTCGCCGACCGCGAGTCCGGCCTCACGGGCGAGCTGGTCCCTGGGCCGTACGCCCGCCGAGAAGACCACCAGGTCCGTGGCGAGCGTCGAACCGTCGGACAGCGCCATGCCGTTGACGGCGCCGTTCTCGCCGGCCAGGACCTCCTGGGTGCCGACGCCGGTGTGCACCGAAAGGCCCATGTTCTCGATCGTGCGCAGCAGCGCCGCGCCGCCGCCCTCGTCGACCTGCACCGGCATCAGCCGCGGCGCGAACTCGACGACGTGCGTCTCCAGACCGAGGCCCTTGAGCGCGCCCGCCGCCTCCAGACCGAGCAGACCGCCGCCGACGACCGCGCCGACGCGTGCCGTCTTCGCGTACTCCTCGATCGCGAGGAGGTCCTCGATGGTGCGGTAGACGAAGCACCCCTCCGCGTCCTTGCCCGGCACCGGCGGCACGAACGGGTACGAGCCGGTGGCCATCACCAGCGTGTCGTACGTCAGACGGAGCCCGGAGCGCGAGGTGACGGTGCGCGTGGTCGTGTCGATGGTCTCCGCGGGGTCGTCCAGGTGGAGCTCGATGCCGTGCTCCGCCATGAAACCGTCCTCGACCATCGACAGGTCGTCCGGCGTGTTTCCGGAGAAGTACGAGGTCAGACGCACCCGGTCATAGGCGGGACGGGGCTCCTCGCACAGCACCACGACGCGTGCCCGCTCGGTGACGCCGCGCTCGGCGAGGGCCTCCAGGAACCGCTGGCCGACCATTCCGTGGCCGACGACCACGATCGTGTCAGTGGTCGCGGGAGTGGACTTCGCAGCCATGTCAGAGGCCTCCATCATCGGTGAGCAGGTGGAGCAGGGGGAGGGAGTCCGGCAGGGCCTCGTCGCCCTCCCAGGCCCGGGCGAGCGCGCCGACGGAGGCGAGATCCCCGAGCAGTACGCCGCCGACGAGCCGGTCCCCGCGGACGACGACCTTGCGGTACGCGCCCCGGGTGGCGTCGGCGAGCTGGACGACGTCGTCCCCCGGGCGGGGGGTCGGGTCGCCGAAAGCGGCCAGGTCGAACGGGCTCGTCGTGGAGGCGAGCGTGAGCCGGGTCAGCGCCCGGGTGCCGGTGTAGCGGGCGCCCTCGGCGCGGAGCACCCCGGCCAGCACATCGGCCTGTTCCAGCGCCGGGCCCGCGAGCCCGTGCACGACGCCGTCGTGCTCGGCGCAGTCGCCGATGGCGTGGATGTACGGGTCGGAGGTGCGCAGTTCGTCGTCGACGACGATGCCGCGGCGCACCTCGAGCCCGGCGTCGACCGCCAGACCGACACGGGGACGCACCCCGCAGGCCAGCACGACGATCTCGGCGTCCAGCGTGAAGCCGTCGGCCAGGACCACGGCGCCGACGGCTCCGTCGGCTGTGGTCCGCAGACCGCGCACCCGGCACTCGGTGTGCACCTCCACGCCGAGGAGCTCCAGGTGCGCCCGCAGCAGCGCGGAGGCGGAGGTGTCCAGCTGACGCTCCATGAGGTGCTCGCCCTGTTGGGCCAGCACCACCTTCGCGCCCCGGGTGGCCAGCGCGCGGGCCGCGGAGACCCCCAGGAGTCCGCCGCCGACGACCACCGCCCGCGTCCCCGGTCCGACCGCGGCGGACAGTGCCGCGCAGTCGTCGAGGGTGCGGAAGGGGTGGACTCCGTCGGGGAGTCCGGGACCGAGTCCGCGCAGTGGCGGCAGCACCGGGTTGGAACCGGTCGCCAGCACCAGGCGGTCGTATGCCACGGACGTGCCGTCCGCGCAGTGCACGATCCGCCGGTCCCGGTCGACGGCGGTCGCCCGCACACCGCGGCGCACCGGTACCTCGGGCAGCGCGATCACCTCGGGGCCGTAGCGCCCCGCCAGCACCTCCGCGAGCAGCACCCGGTTGTAGGGCGCGTGCGTCTCCTCGCCGAGGACCGTGACGCGGGCGCCCGCGCCGAGCTGACGCGCTAGCCGCGCGCCTGCCGTCCCGCCGCCGATCACCACGATCTCCGAAGTCATGCAAGCAGCGTGCGTCGGCGGTGTTACCCGGCAGGTTCCCTTCTGTTTCCCGTGGGGAACGCTGCGCTCAGCGCCGCCGCGGGGTGCCTGTGAGGCGACGGGTCGGGGCGGGTTGCGCCCGCGGCGTGCTGTTCGCCCTGCCCCTTCCCGCTGTACCGATGTGCGGCTTTGCCGCGTGGCGGGGCAGGCCCCGGACGCGTGCGGTCTTCGGCCTGCCCTCAAAACGCCGGGCGGGCTTCACTTCGCTCCGCGAAATCAGCCTCGCTGGGCACCTCCCACGGCTGCCAGGCCGTAGGGGGAGTTCGCGACGCGGGGGTCCGGGGGGCAGAGCCATCGGCTTCGGGAAGGGGCGGGGAGGGGAACAGGCCCCGCGTGGCCAGCGCGCCCAACCTCACGTCACGCTCAAGACTTCGTTGATCGTTGGACTGAACCGCAGCCCCTCCATAGGCTCACGCCGTGCCCGACATATCCCTGACCACCCTCGTCCTCCTTTGTCTCGCCGCCGCCGCAGCCGGCTGGATCGATGCCGTCGTGGGCGGCGGCGGTCTGCTGTTGCTGCCGGCGTTGCTGCTCGGGCTGCCGCAGGTGCCCGCCGCCCATGTCCTCGGAACGAACAAGGCGGTCGCCATCGTCGGCACGTCGGGTGCCGCGATCACCTATGTGCGCAAGGCGCCGGTACAGGTGAAGACCGCGGTGCGGATCGGGCTCGCCGCGCTCGCGGGATCGATGGGCGGCGCCTTCTTCGCGGCGGGCATCAGCAGCGACGTGCTCCGCCCGGTGATCATGGTCGTGCTGCTCGGCGTGGCCGCGTTCGTGATGCTGCGCCCGTCGTTCGGCGCGGCGGCCGACGCGGACGAGCGCCGCGTCACCCGTACCCGTACCGTCGTGGCGATCCTGCTCGTCGGCGGCGGTATCGGCTTCTACGACGGTCTATTCGGGCCCGGCACCGGCACTTTCCTGGTGCTGGCGCTCACCGCGGTGCTTCATCTGGACCTGGTGACCGCGTCCGCCACGGCGAAGATCGTGAACGTGTGCACCAACGGCGGCGCGCTCGCGATGTTCGCCTACCAGGGCACCGTGCTGTGGCAGCTGGCCGCGCTGATGGCCGTCTTCAATCTGGCGGGCGGCATGTTCGGGGCCCGGATGGCGCTCCGCAAGGGCAGTGAGTTCGTCCGCGGGGTGCTGCTCGTCGTCGTCTTCTCGCTGGTCGCGAAGCTCGGCTTCGACCAGTGGACGGCGTGACGCAGGTCAGTACCGGTCGGCGGTCCGCTCGTACGCGGCGTTCGCCCGTGCGATGACATCGGTCAGCACCCGGCCCGCGACGGCGAGGTCCGCTTCCGGGATCCCGTCGTACACCAGCGGTCCGAACTCCGTGGCGACCGCGGCCAGCCGGCTCTGCTCGGCGCGGCCGGCCTCGGTCAGCGCGACCCGCGGGCCCTGGCCCGGCAGCGGCTCGAGCAGCTCGGTGGCCAGCAGCTCGGCCACGGTGTCGCCGGCCGTGGTCCCGTCGATCTTCAGGTTGGCCGTCAACAGCTCCACGATCCGGCTCGTCTCGGCGGAGCCGCCCTCGGCGGCGGTCGCGTTCAGCGCCATCGACTGGTGGAAGGTGGTGCCGGTGCGGTTCAGCTCGCGGTCGAGCAGGGCGCGGGCCGCGTAGTGGGCGCGGCCGATGAGCTGACTGTTGAGCAGGATCGGCGTGGTGGACGACATGGTTACTCCTCGGGTGTCGTGGTGGTGTCCTCGATCGCGTCGGGGGGTGCGTCGAGCGGTGTGTCGAGCAGCAGCCGCAGCTCACGCGTCAGCGCCTGGGCGCGGGGTGCGTCGAGCCCGCCGAGCGGGGCCAGCAGCCGGTCGAGCAGGGTATGGACCTCCGCGACGGCGCGGCGGGCCTTCTCCTCCCCCGCGGGGGTGAGCGAGAGCCGTACGGCCCTTGTGTCGGCGGGGTCGGGTGTGCGTTGTACGAGTCCCGACGACTCGAGGGCGCGGGCCAGCTTGGAGACGTAGAGCGGTTCCAGGCCCGTGTGGTCGGCGAGTTGCCGCTGGCTGGGTCGGTCACCGGACCGCCGCATGCCGTGCAGCGAGGCGATCAGGGTGTACTGCGCGTGAGTCAGTCCCAGGGGAGCGAGCGCGCGATCGACCGCGACGCGCCACTTCGTGGAAAGACGCCAGACCAGGTAGCCGGGCGTGGGGCCCTTGGGTGCTGTGCTCATGGAGAGATACAGTACATGGCTACTATGTCCATGGCTACTGTTCTCGGGCGTTGCCGTCCCGGACGCCGATGAGGTGCCCGTAGGCGACCACGTTGCCCCGGTAGCCGCTCTTCTCGGAGAAGCCGCCGCCGCAGGTGATCACTCGGAGCTCCGCCCGGTCGGCGGATGCGTAGACCTTCCTGTCGGGAAAGGCGTCGGCCTCGTACACCTCGATCGCGTCGATCGTGAAGACCGCGGTACGGCCGTCCGCGCGGAGCACCTCGATCCGGTGGCCCTTCTTCAGGGCGCCGAGGCTGTAGAAGACGGCGGGCCCCTGTGCGTTGTCGACATGGCCGGCCACGATCGCCGTGCCCTTGGCGCCCGGGGCGGTCCCGTCCTCGTACCACCCGGCCAGGTTCCGGTCGGTGGCCGGCGGGACGTCGAGGCTGCCGTCGCGGGCGAGGCCGAGGCCCATGACCGGGGCGTCGACGTCGATCTGCGGAATGCGCAGCCGGATCGGCTCCGAGGGCGGCAGCGGGTCGGCGGCGGCGTCCGTGTGCTGGTTCGGGCCGGCGGCGAAGGCCTGCGCGGCCGAGGGGACGGGCGGGGTGATGTCGCTCATGCCGTTGTGGACCAGCCACAGCCCGGCGCAGACGGCGGCGGCCACGGCCCAGCCCTTGGCCCTGAGCCCGGTGCTGTCCTGAGCGCTCATCGGTCCTCCGGCTTCGCTCGCCACGGGTGCGGCCGGACCGGGCCGGGCGGCACCCGGGCCGGCCGTCCGTACGGGACATGGGGGTTCGGTCGTGGGGTGGCCGGATGCGGCCGGCGCGCCGGGGCGTCGCCCCGCTCCCGTCGGCTCGAGGCCTGACGGGAGCGGGGGATCCGGCGGGACGAGGAGCGGTTGGGGTACCGGTCCGTCAGCCTCTCTGCGCGCCGCTCGCCCGGCGGCGCAGAAGGAGCGTTCCGCCCACGGCGGCCGCGGTGAGTACCGCCGCACCCGCCGCGATCTGGGTGGTGTCGGGGCCCACGCTGCCGCCGACGCCTGTTCTGACATGCCCGCTCGGCTCGCGGTGGCGCACCTCGAGGTCGCCGGTGGCCTTCTTGCCGTTCCTGCAGCGCACCTCGATGCCGTACGTGCCCGGTCTGGTGTCCTCGGGGACCGTGAACCGGCCCACCGTGACCTCCTTGTGCGTGCCGGGCCACAGCTTGAACTCGCCGGCGCCCAGCGACCTGGCGTCGCCGACGCCGTGGCCGTCCTTGCCGCAGGCCGTGGTGTTCACGGTGATCTTCGTGCCGGGGGTGGCGGGCGACGGGTGCGCCTCGAGCTCTCCGAAGTCTCCGGCGTACGCCCCGTGGGCGGCGAGCCCGGTCGTGGCGAGCCCCATCGCTATGCCGGTCAGCAGGCGGGCGGTGGTGCGCATGGGTCCTCCGAAGGCGCGCGGTGGTGCGGTGTCTCGTCTTTCTCCGAGGTAAGAGGCACCCGGCGCGCCACGCCTGCTGATGGTTGATCAGTTTCCCTCGACCGAAACCGCGTGTCGCTCTGGACAGGCCGCATCACCGCAGGTTGCGGCCGTATGGCGGGGCCTGGGGGAGTGGTCGGGCGCGTCGTGCCGAACGGGTGACAAGGTCGCAGTCCTCCTTCGGCCCGGTGTCCCGCGGGCCGTCCGCACGATTGATCGCCGGAGCTGCTTGACCTCAACCAAAGTTGAGGTACCAGGCTGCTCCGCATGGACATCAACACGCCTGACACCTCGTCCGAACGTCCCTCCCCGCTGAAGCTCGCCGTCATCATCGGCAGCAACCGCGACGGCCGCTTCGGACCCACCGTCGCCAACTGGTTCGTCTCCCGTGCTGCTCGGCGGGAGGACTTCACCGTCGACGTCGTCGACCTCGCCGACGCCGACCTCCCCACCGCCCTCTCCTACTCGCCCTCGCCCGAAGTGCGGGCCGAGCTGGCCAAACTCACCCCGAAGCTGGCCGCGGCCGACGCCTTCGTCGTCATCACCCCCGAGTACAACCACTCCTTCCCCGCCGGCCTCAAGAACGTCATCGACCGGCACTTCGGCGAGTGGCAGGCCAAGCCCGTCGGCTTCGTCTCCTACGGCGGCATCTCCGGCGGCCTGCGCGCGGTCGAGCAGTTGCGCCAGGTCTTCGCCGAGCTGCACGCCGTCACAGTCCGCGACACGGTGTCCTTCCACAACGCGGGCGCCCACTTCGACGACGAGGGCAACCACCGCGACCCCGCCGCCCCCGACGCCGCCGCCAAGACCATGCTCGACCAGCTCTCCTGGTGGGCCGAGGCGCTGCGGTCCGCCAAGTCCGTCCGCCCCTACGCGAGCTGAGGGCCGGCCGTGCTGCTGAGCCTGCTGACCGCCCGCCTGGGCCCCTACCGCCGGCTGATCGCGCTGGTCGTCCTCCTCCAGCTGATCCAGTCCGTGGCCGCCCTCTGCCTGCCCACCCTCAACGCCGAGATCATCAACAACGGTGTGCTGCGCGGCGACACCGGGCACGTCATCGGCACCGGCGCCGTGATGCTGGCCGTCACCGTCCTCCAGGTGGCCGCATCCGGCGCCGCCGTCTACTGCGCCGCCCGGATCGCGATGGGCATCGGCCGCGACCTGCGCTCCACCGTCTTCGGCCATGTCCAGGACCTGTCGGTGCGCGACATCGGGCGCTTCGGCGCCTCGTCCCTGATCACCCGCACCACCAACGACGTGCAGCAGGTGCAGACGTTCTCGCTGCTGATCCTGACCATGCTGGTCGCCTCGCCCCTGATGTGCGTGGGCGCTGTCGCCATGGCCCTGTCCCAGGACGTGCCGCTCGCGATGCTCCTGCTGCTGTTCGTCCCGGTGCTCGCGCTGTCCGTCGGACTGATCGTGCGCCGCCTGCCGCCCGTCTTCCGCTCCATGCAGGAACGGATCGACGTGGTCAACCGGGTGATGCGGGAACAAATCACCGGCATCCGTGTCATCCGCGCCTTCGTACGGGACCGGCACGAGCAGCGGCGGTTCGCCGAGGCCAACGACGCCCTCCTGGCGACCGGGCTGCGGGCCGGCAGGCTGCAGACCCTGATGTTCCCGACCGTTCTGATCGTCTGGGAGTTCGCCACCGTCGCCGTCATCTGGACCGGGGGCCACCGGCTCGACTCGGGCTCCCTGCAGGCCGGTTCGATCGTCGCCTTCCTCGGCTATCTGACGCAGATCCTGATGTCCGTGATGATGGGCCTGTTCCTCATGATGCATCTGCCGCGCGCCGAGGTCAGCGCGGAACGCATCAAGGAGATCCTCGGCACACGGCCGAGCGTCCTGCCGCCCGTCGCCCCCGTGCACCGGCTGCGTGGACGAGGCGAACTTCGGCTGCACGGCGTCGACTTCAGCTACCCCGGCGCCGAGGAGCCCGTCCTCAGATCCGTGGACCTCACCGCCCGCCCCGGCCGGGTCACCGCCGTCATCGGCTCCACCGGCAGCGGCAAGACGACCCTGCTCGGCCTCGCCGCGCGGCTGTTCGACGCGACCGGCGGCGACGTCCGGGTCGGGGGGGTGGACGTACGGGACCTCGACCCGGCGCTGCTGTCCCGCACCGTCGGACTCGTCGCCCAGAAGCCGTACCTCTTCTCCGGGACCGTCGCCTCCAACCTGCGGTACGGGAAGCCGGACGCGACACAGGAGGAGCTCTGGCACGCCCTCGAGGTCGCCCAGGCCGCCGACTTCGTACGACGGCTCGGCGACGGCCTCGACGCCCCCGTCTCACAGGGCGGAGCCAACCTGTCGGGAGGACAGCGCCAGCGCCTCGCCATAGCCCGGGTCCTGGTGGCCAGGCCCGACGTCTACCTCTTCGACGACTCCTTCTCCGCCCTCGACAACGCCACCGACGCGGCACTGCGCCGGGCCCTGGCCGAGGAGACCGCCGACGCCGCCGTCGTCATGGTCGCCCAGCGCGTGTCCACCGTCCGCGGCGCCGACCGGATCGTCGTCCTGGAGAAGGGCCGCGTCGCCGGCACCGGCACCCACGACGACCTCATGCGGGACAACCCCGCCTACCGGGAGATCGTGCTCTCCCAGCTCACCGAGGAGGAAGCCGCATGAGCGGCACCACACCGGAGCGCCGCGGCCCGGCCGGGCAGCAGCGCGGCCCCGGGGGCATCGGCTCCCCGTCGCTGGAACGCTCCCTCCACTTCCGGGCCTCCGGACTGCGGCTGCTGCGCATGACCGCACCGGAACGCCCCCTGGTCGTCGGCGTCCTCGCCGCCGGCGCGGCCGCCGTCGCCCTCTCCGTACTCGCCCCCAAACTCCTCGGCCACGCCACCGACCTCGTCGTCGACGGCGCGGCCGGCCCGGACGGGGTCGACTTCGGGGCCGTCGCGGAGGTGCTGACCCTCGTGCTCGCCCTGGTCGCCGTCTCCTCCGCCACGACGCTGATCCAGATGCGGCTCGCGATGACCGTGGTGCAGCGCGTCGGCCACCGGCTGCGCGAGGAGGCGGGCACGAAGCTGTCGCGGCTGCCCCTGTCGTACTTCGACAAGCAGCCCCGCGGGGAGGTGCTCAGCCGCACCACCAACGACATCGACAACATCACGCAGACCATGCAGCAGGCCTTCAGCCAGATGGTGCGGGCGGTGCTCACCATCGCCGGCGTCCTGGCGATGATGTTCTGGATCTCGCCGCTGCTGGCCCTGGTCGCCCTCGCGACGGTGCCGCTGTCCGTGTACGTGGCGACCCTCATCGGCAGGCGGGCCCAGCCGCAGTTCGTCCGGCAGTGGTCGGTGACGGGCCGGCTGAACGCCCACGTCGAGGAGATGTTCACCGGCCACGCGGAGGTCCGCTCCTTCGGCCGCGGAAAGCAGGCCATGGAGACCTTCGACGAGCTGGGCGAGCAGCTGTACGCGTCGAGCCTGCGCGCGCAGGTGATGTCCGGCCTCATCCAGCCCGCGCTCGGATTCGTCGGCAACCTCAACTATGTGCTGATCGCCGTCGCCGGCGGGCTGCGGGTGGCCTCCGGGTCGCTGTCGATCGGCGACGTACAGGCATTCGTGCAGTACTCCTACGAGTTCAACGGCCCCATCAACCAGGTCGCCGCGATGGCCAACCTCCTCCAGTCGGGCGTCGCCTCCGCCGAGCGGGTCTTCGACCTGCTGGACGCGGAAGAGGAGTCTTCGGCGCCGGCCGGACCGCCTCCGGCCCGGCCGGAGGCGGGACGGCCCGCCGGCCATGTGTCCTTCGAGAAGGCGGCCTTCCGCTACCACCCCGCGGAGCCGCTGATCGAGGACCTGTCGCTCGACGTCGAACCGGGCCGGACCGTCGCCATCGTCGGCCCGACCGGCGCGGGCAAGACCACACTGGTCAACCTGCTCATGCGGTTCTACGAGGTCACCGGCGGCCGCATCCTGCTCGACGGGGTCGACATCAGGGACATGTCCCGCGACGAACTGCGTTCCGGTATCGGAATGGTGCTCCAGGACACCTGGCTGTTCGGGGGCACGATCGCCGACAACATCGCCTACGGCGTGCCCGGGAAGGTGTCCCGAGAGCAGATCGTCGCCGCGGCGACGGCCACCCACGCCGACCGGTTCATCCGCACCCTGCCCGACGGCTATGACACCGTCGTCGACGAGGAGGGCGCGGGCCTGAGCGCGGGCGAGAAGCAACTCCTCACCATCGCCCGCGCCTTCCTCACCGAACCGTCGATCCTCGTGCTCGACGAGGCCACCAGTTCCGTCGACACCCGCACCGAGGTGCTCATCCAGCGCGCCATGTCCTCGCTGCGCCGGGGCCGTACCAGCTTCGTGATCGCGCACCGGCTCTCCACCGTCCGGGACGCCGACGTGATCCTGGTGATGGACGCCGGCAGGATCGTCGAGCAGGGCACGCACGAGGAACTGCTGGGCCGCGGCGGCGCGTACGCCCGGCTCCACGCGGCGCAGTTCGCCGCGGCCGGGTCCCCCGTGTGAGGCCGCGGTGCGTAACGTGAAGGGCGGGGCCATGACGGTCCCGGCCCTCCGTCCGCCCCGCGGACACGTGGCCGCACACCAAGAAGGAGCTCCTGCTGTGGAACCGACCCCCGCCGCGCCGTCGCTGCTCACCGTGACGACCACGACCGACAGCGCGGAGAAGGCCCGGCGGCTCGCCGAAGGAGCCGTAAAGGCCCGGCTCGCGGCCTGCGCGCAGATCTCCGCGCCGGTGACGTCGGTCTACCGCTGGCAGAACCGGATCGAAACCGCCGAGGAGTGGCAGGTCCTCCTCAAGACCACCCCGGCCTGCTACGACGCCCTCGAAGCCCATCTGATCGCCGCCCACGACTACGACACCCCGGAGATCATCGCCACCCCGGTGGTACGCGCGGGCGCGGCCTACGCGGCCTGGGTGCGGGCGGAGACCGTGGCGCCGTGACCGGGTCGCAGCGGCTTCCGTTCTTCGTCTACGGCACCCTCCGGCCGGGCGAACGCAACCACGACCTTCTCCTGCGGGGCCGCACCACCGAGGAGCGTCCCGCCCTGCTTTCCGGCGCGGTGCTCTACGAGGGCCCCGGCTACCCGTACGCCGTCGACACCGACGACCCGGCGGCGAAAGTCACCGGTGAGGCGGTGACCGCGAAGCCGGAGGAGTACGAGCGGCTGCTCGCCGTCCTCGATCGGCTGGAGGAGTACGGCGGACCGGGCCACGCGGCCAACCTGTACGAGCGGGTGGCCCGGGAGGTCCTCCTCGAGGACGGCACGCCGGTACAGGCGTGGGTCTACGTCGCCGCCGAGCCGGTGGCCCGCGGACTGCGGGCCGGCGGCAGACCGGTGGACGGCGGCGACTGGCACGAGGCGGTCAGCCGCCGGTGACCCGCTGCGGCTCCAGCCGGACGGCGCACACCTTGAACTCGGGCATACGGGACGTCGGGTCGAGCGCCGGGTTCGTCACCGAGTTCACCCGGCCCTCGCCCGGCCAGTGGAACGGCATGAAGACGGTGTCCGGCCTGATCCCCGTGGTGATCCGGGCGGGCCCGACCGCCCGCCCCCGCCGCGAGACCACGGCCAGGGGCTCGCCCTCCGCGACGCCGAGACGCTCCGCCAACTGCGGATGCAGCTCGACGAACGGCCCCGGGGCAGCGGCGTTCAGCTCGTCGACCCGCCTGGTCTGCGCGCCCGACTGGTACTGGGCGACGACCCGCCCGGTCGTCAGCAGCACCGGGTAGTCGGCGTCGGGCACCTCCGCGGCGGGTCGGTGCCCCACCGCGACGAACCTGGCCAGCCCGTCCGGCGTGGCGAACCGGTCCAGGAACAGCCGGGGTGTGCCGGGGTGCGCGATCGGCTCGTCCTGCTCGTCCGGCTCCGGGCACGGCCAGAACACACCGTCCTCCTGGGCGATCCTGCGGTACGTGATGCCCGAGTAGTCCGCCGGTCCGCCCGCCGACGCCCGCCGCAGCTCCTCGAAGACCTCCTCCGGGTCGGCGGGGAAGCCCTTCTCGTGCCCGAGCAGAGCCGCCAGCGCGCTCAGCACCTCGAGATCGCTGCGCACCCCGGCCGGCGCGTCGACCGCCTTGCGGCGCAGCAGCACCCGGCCCTCCAGGTTGGTCGTCGTGCCGGTCTCCTCCGCCCACTGCGTCACGGGAAGGACCACGTCCGCGAGCGCGGCCGTCTCCGAGAGCACCACGTCCGCCACGGCGAGGAAGTCCAGGGACTTCAGCCGCCCCTCGATGTGCGCGGCACGCGGCGCGGACACCACCGGGTTCGACCCCATCAGCAGCAGCGACTTCACGTCCCCGCCCAGCGCGTCCAGCAGTTCGTAGGCACTGCGCCCCGGCCCCGGCAGGGACTCGGGGGGCACGCCCCACACCCCCGCGACATGGGCGCGCGCCGCCGGGTCGTCCAGCTTGCGGTAGCCGGGCAGCTGGTCGGCCTTCTGGCCGTGCTCACGGCCGCCCTGCCCGTTGCCCTGTCCGGTCAGGCATCCATAGCCGGACAGGGGCCGCCCGGCCCGGCCGGTCGCCAGGCAGAGGTTGATCCAGGCGCTCACCGTGTCCGTGCCCTTGGACTGCTGCTCGGGCCCGCGGGCGGTGAGCACCATCGCGGACGGCGCGTCGCAGAACAGCCGCACCGCCTCACGCAGCTGCGGCACTCCCACGCCGGTGATCCGCTCGACGAGCTCGGGCCAGTGCGCCATGGCGGCGGCCCTGGCATCCGCCCAGCCGCTCGTGCGGGCGGCGATGAACTCCTCGTCGGTACGCCCCTCGGCCACCACCTCGTGCAGCAGGCCCAGGGCGAGCGCCAGGTCGGTGCCGGGACGGGGCGCGAGATGCAGATCGGCCTGCTCCGCCGTCCTCGTCCGCCGCGGGTCGACGACGATCAGCTTGCCGCCGTTCTCCTTCAGTTCCGTCAGGTAGCGCAGCGCCGGCGGCATGGTCTCCGCGATGTTGGAGCCCACGAGGATGACACAGCCGGTCCTCGGGATGTCCTCCAGCGGGAACGGCAGCCCGCGGTCGAGTCCGAAGGCCTTGTTGTGCGCGGCCGCGGCCGACGACATGCAAAAGCGGCCGTTGTAGTCGATCTGCGAGGTGCCGAGCACGACCCGGGCGAACTTCCCGAGGGTGTACGCCTTCTCGTTGGTCAGCCCGCCGCCGCCGAAGACGCCCACGGCGTCGGCGCCGTGCACGTCCTTCGTACGCCGCAGCCCGTCGGCGATCGTACGCAGTGCCTCCTCCCAGGTGGCCGGTTCGAGCCGGCCTGTGGCGTGGCTTCTGATGAGCGGCCCGGTCAGGCGCACCCGGGAGGAGAGAAGGGAGGTCGACGTGCGGCCCTTGCCGCACAGGGCGCCCCGGTTGACGGGGAAGTCGGGACGCTCCACCACCTCGACGGCCGTCCCGTCGGCGGTGTCCGGCCGGGGGACACCGCGCAGATTCATGCCGCACTGCAGGGCGCAGTAGGGACAGTGGGTCGGGATGGTCTCGTCGCGCATGACGCCCAGCGTGGAACATCCGTGTTACGCGGGCGGACGCGCCGCATTACGGACGGGGTACGCCTGGCTCAGCCGCGAGCTCACGGCGGCGTGAGGACCGACCGTGAGCCGCGGGCCCGTCCCGGGAGCCCGGCCGCCGTGTACGGACGCGTCGGGACGGGCTGTCCCGCGGGCTCCCGGCTGTCCTGACCAGGGGCGTGTTCGGGGCGGGCCGTCCCGCGGGTCCCGGTCGTCCTGTCCGGGCGTGTTCAGGGGCCTCAGGCCCGCCGGCCGAGCATCGCCAGCAACCGGGTCTGCGGGTCGTCGCCCGGGGGCGGCTCGATCGGCGCGGCGAAGAGGCCCGACTTCGACAGCTCCGACGCGTACGGCGAGACCTCCTCCGTAGTGAAGGCCACCAGCGCCTCCGGCAGCCGCTCCTCCGCGCCGATCGCCCGTGACAGGTCCCAGGAGTGGACCACCGCGTCGCTGATCATCTGCGAGCAGTAGGCGGTCGCCGGGGTCTCCCCGTACGACAGATGGACCGTCCGCTCCAGCGCCCCCTCGTCGGAGAACGCCTTGCGCGCGGCCCGGGCTGCCGCGTCCCAGGCCTGGCGGGGCCGGTCGCCGAGGACGTCCCCGTCGTACGCGTCGCCGATGTCCTCGATCGTCGCCCCGTCCGTCACCAGGTCCGGCACCCACAGCTGCTCGGCGGTGAGGTGGTTGACGAGATCGCGCACCGACCACTCCGTGCACGGCGTCGGATCGTCCCACTGGTCGTCCCGTACGGCGTGCACCCGGTCGGTGAACAGGGCCAGCGCCTCGGTGTGCCGGGTCAGCAGCGTTGCCACTTCATTTGTCATGCGGCTCACTTTTCCCTGCCGGGGACCTCGATGCGAGCGTGCGCGGCCGTGTGCCTCCCTGCGTGTCAGCCCGCCGCCGCCAGCGCGTCCCGCACACCGGGCTCGCGCTCGCCCAGGAACCGGGGGTCCGGCCGGAACACGACGTCCAGCGAGGCCTTGCCCGCCGCGAACATCTCCCGCACGCCGCCGTAGTACCAGGTCGCGTCGTGCGGTTCCGCCACACCGACGCCGTACGCCTCGACCCCGGCGGACCGGCACAGCGCGACCGCCCGTCGGATGTGGAAGCCCTGGGTGACCAGCAGCGCCCGCTCCACCCCGAAGATCTCCTTCGCCCGCACGCACGAGTCCCAGGTGTCGAACCCGGCGTAGTCGCTGACGATCCGGTCGTCGGGCACACCGCGCCCCGTCAGATACGTGCGCATGGCGTCCGGCTCGTCGTACTCGACCCGGCTGTTGTCACCGGTGACCAGCACGACCTTGACCTTGCCGGTCCGGTACAGCTCGGCGGCGGTGTCCAGCCGGTGCGCCAGATAGGGGGTGGGCCGGCCCTGCCAGAGACCGGCGCCGAAGACGACGGCGACGTCCCGCGCGGGGGCCTCGGCGACCGTACGGACGCGGCTGTCGGCGACGGCGTGCATCCAGGTCGCGGGCGCCAGGCCGAGTACGCACCCCAGCATGACGGCCTGCGCGACGAGGCGTCGCCTTCTCGTTCCTCTCACGAACAGTCAGACGCGCTCCGGACGGCAATGGTTGGTCCGTCGGAGCGGAAATGGCTGGCCGGACCGTGTATCTGTTGACACGATCATCCGATGATCGACAAGAGAGTCGCCTCCGCCGCCCGCAACAACGCCGAGTGGTGCGAGGCCATGTGCCATGCACACGGCCTCTCCGGCGTCTTCGGAGCCCGCGCCTGGACCAGCGCGAGCCGCACACCCGTGCTGTATCCCGACGCGGTGACACTCACCGAGGACGCCATGGCGGACGACGTCCTGGACACCGTCTCCACCGGCCCCGGCTGCTCCGTCAAGGACAGTTTCGCGAACCTCGACCTGTCCGGCGCCGGATTCGACGTCCTCTTCGAGGCCCACTGGATCCACCGGGAGCCCGGCCTGCCTGCGCCGGCGGCTCCCGACGGCGTCGCGTGGTCCCGGCTGGAGACCCCCGGTGAGCTGGCGGAATGGGCGGCGGCCTGGGACGGCGGCGACGGTCTGGCGCACCTCTTCCGCCCCGAACTGCTGTCCGACCCGTCGGTCACGTTCCTCGCGGGGCGCGCCGAGGGCCGGCTGACCGCCGGCGCGGTGGTGAGCCGGGGCGGGGACGCGGCAGGCCTCTCCAACCTGTTCGCCGTGGACGACGACCTCGACGCGGCGTGGGCGGGTTGCTTGTCGGCGGTGTCCGACGCGTGGCCCGGCGTGCCGGTGGTCGGCTACGAACAGGGCGACGACCTGGCGGCTGCGGTGCGGCAGGGGTGCGTGCCGGTGGGGCCCCTGCGGGTCTGGCTGGCGCGGTAGCCGCGAAGCGCTTCCCTTCCCCCGCGGCCTGGGCGGCCGCGGGGGAAGGCCCACCTACGGACCGGGCCTGCCCGGACCCCTGGGACCGGACCCCCGGGACCGGGCCGGGGACCTGGGACTGATCTGAGCCCCGCGGGATGCTGCCCGGCGCCTGCCCGGGGAACCGGGACCACCCGGACCGGGACCCGTGTCCGGGAGCGCTCGGAGTTTCGGAACCGCTTTGGCCCGGACCTCGAACCCGGCCGCCTGTGTACCAGGGCCCGCCCCGCCGGGACGCCCCCGCCCGCGCCCAGGCTGCGACCGGACCCGGGCCTGGGTTCCGCCCGGAGACCCGAAACCGGCCCCGCCGGGACGCCCGGACCCGGCCGTGCCCGGAACCGGGCCTGGGCCCCGCCCGGACCTCCCGGGGCCGCAGGGCCGCCGGGGCCCTACCCGTGCGCCCGCCGCAGGGGAGACCACCGGCCCCGCGCATCGGAGGCCGGCGAGGTCGGCGCCGGGCCGCGCCGCCTCGCCCGGCCGTGCCCGTGAGGCCCGCGAAAACACCCGTCACCCTCACGCAACACCCCCGCAACCTGCGCCCGCCACCATCGGTGCATGACGGAGCCGGAACACCTTCGTGAGTCCCCGCCCCCGCCCTTCCCGAGCGCAGCCGACAGCGCAGTCGACACCGCCGCGCAGCTCGACACCACCGTCGGTCTGCTCACGCGTATCACCGCTCAGCTCGGCACCCAGCTGAGTCACGTCCGACTGAACGGAACCCGCACCGCATGCCCCCGA
The DNA here is from genome assembly GCF_056835925.1 of Streptomyces sp. WAC00040. NCBI lineage: Bacteria > Bacillati > Actinomycetota > Actinomycetes > Kitasatosporales > Streptomycetaceae > Streptomyces > Streptomyces sp. WAC00040. The sequence continues at coordinate 287,725 of NZ_JAKQZE010000001.1, read as the reverse complement.
CCGATCGGCCCACCCTCGTCGCCGTCGCCCACGGCAGCCGCGACCCCCGCGCGCTGAGCACCGTCACCGCTCTCCTCGACCGGGTGCGTGAGCTGCGCCCCGGCCTGGATGTACGGCTCGGCCATGTCGAGCTGAACGAGCCGCTCCTCGACGACACCCTCCGGTCGCTCGGCAGCGCGCCCACCGTGATCGTGCCGCTGCTGCTCAGCCGCGGCTATCACGTCAAGCACGACCTGCCGCGGGCCGCGGCCGCGATACCCGGCGGCGACATCCGTATCGCCCGCCCGCTCGGGCCGCACCCGCTCCTCGCGGAGGCACTCGCCGCCCGGCTCGCGGAGGCGGGCTGGCGGCCGGAGGACGGCTCGAGCCGTAGCGCCGGGGTCGTCCTTGCGTCCGCCGGTTCCCGCGATCCCGAGTCCGCGGCGGACACCCGGCGCATGGCGGCCATGCTGGGGGAGCGCCTCGGCGGCGTGCCGGTCGTGCCCGCGTACGCCTCCGCGCTCGCGCCCACCGTGCCCACGGCCGTCAAGGCCCTGACGGCCCGCGGCCGTCACCGGATCGCCGTGGCGTCCTACTTCGCCGCGCCAGGTCTGTTCGCCACCCGCAGTGCCGCTGCCGCACCCTGGATCGCGGCGGAGCCGCTCGGTACGCATCCCGCTCTGGCCCGGCTGCTGCTGCACCGTTACGACCAGGCACGAGCGCTTCCCCGCCCCGTGCGGCGGCTGGAACTGACCGCCGCGTAGTGCGTGGTGGGGCCGGACGGGGTCCGACTGTCGGCCGCTCCGGTTACCTTCGGTGCATGGACGGCACCACCAGCACCACAGGCACAGGCACGCCCCCGGGCCACGGCACGGGCAACGGCACCGCCCCCGACGGCTACGACGCCGCGGCCGTCGAACGCTGGGCCGCCGAGCCCGACAAGCGCCCCGGCCGTACCGCCTTCCAGCGCGACCGCGCCCGGGTGCTGCACTCCTCCGCGCTGCGCCGCCTCGCCGGGAAGACGCAGGTCGTCACACCCGGCACCCGCAGCCTGGCCTGGGACGCCAGCCCCCGCACCCGGCTGACGCACTCGCTGGAGTGCGCGCAGGTCGGGCGGGAGCTGGGCGCCGCGCTCGGCTGCGACCCCGATCTCGTCGAAGCGGCGTGCCTGGCCCACGACATGGGCCATCCGCCGTTCGGCCACAACGGCGAACAGGCGCTCAACGAGTTCGCCGAGGACTGCGGAGGCTTCGAGGGCAACGCCCAGTCCCTCCGCCTGCTGACTCGGATCGAGCCCAAGCGTTTCGTGCACGCGCCGGAGACCGGCGAGCCGGTCAGCGTCGGCCTGAACCTCACCCGGGCCACCCTCGACGCGGCCACCAAGTACCCCTGGCCGCGAGGCGGCTATCCGACCGATCCCGGCTCGGGCAAGTTCGGGGTGTACGAGGACGACCTGCCGGTCTTCGAGTGGGCCCGCCTCGGCGCGCCCGCGTTCCGCAAGTGCCTCGAGGCGCAGGTGATGGACTGGTGCGACGACGTCGCGTACTCGGTGCACGACTTCGAGGACGGCCTGCACGCCGGCCATATCGACCCCGATTGCCTCATGTCGGAGACCGAGCGCGCGGGTATCTGGGCGGTGGCGATCGGGCGGTACGTACCGCACGACACCGAACCGCAGGAACTGTCGGAAGCACTCGACCGACTGGTCGCCCAGGTGTGGTGGCCGCACCACTACGACGGTTCCGCGGTCGCCCAGGCGCGGCTGAAGGACGCCACCAGCCAGCTCATCGGCCGGTTCGCGCTCGCCGCCGAAGGCGCCACCCGGCAGGCGCACGGCGGTGGCATGCTCACGCGGTACGGGGCCGAGCTCGTCGTCCCGCGCGCCACGCGCAACGAGTGCGCCGTGCTGAAGGCGGTGGCCGACCGCTATGTGATGCAGCGTGCCGAACAGGAGGCGCTCCGTGCCGACCAGCGCGTGGTGCTCGCCGAGCTGGCGCAGGCGCTCACCGCCCGCGCGCCGGAAGGGCTGGAACCGCAGTTCCGTGCCATGTTCGAGGCGGCCGCGGACGACCGGGCGCGCAAGCGGGTGATCGTCGACCAGATCGCGAACCTCACGGACGCCTCCGCCCGCACTCTCCATGCCCGCCTCACGGCCCGTCGCTGAGCGAGGGCGCAACGCCCCTGGAGCACCCCTGCCACGCACCGAGTGATTCGTCCGTTCCTGACACGCCGGAGGGCACTCCCCCTTCCGCCATATCGCTCCGTGCGGGACGCTCGCTGAAGGCTGCGCTGCGGAGAAGTAACGAGGAGGCATCACGTGGTCGACGCACATCGGACATTCGTCATCGTCGGCGGTGGGCTGGCTGGGGCCAAGGCCGCCGAGACCCTCCGTGCCGAAGGATTCACCGGGCGAGTGATCCTCATCGGCGACGAACGTGACCACCCCTACGAACGTCCGCCGCTCTCCAAGGCGTATCTGACCGGCAAGGACGAGCGCGACAGCGTCTTCGTCCACGAGCCCGCCTGGTACGCCCGGGCCGACATCGAACTGCATCTGGGCCAGACCGTCGTGTCCATCGACCGTGAGTCCCGCTCCGCACGCCTCGGCGACGGAACCGTCGTCCACTACGACAAGCTGCTGCTCGCCACCGGCGCGGAGCCCCGCCGTCTGGAGATCCCGGGCACCGGCCTGGCCGGCGTCCACCATCTGCGCCGCCTCGCCCACGCCGACCGGCTGCGCCATGTGCTCGCCGCACTCGGCCGCGACAACGGCCACCTGATCATCGCCGGCGCCGGCTGGATCGGCCTCGAGGTCGCCGCCGCGGCACGCGGCTACGGTGCGGAGGTGACCGTCGTGGAGCCCGCGGCGACCCCGCTGTACCAGGTCGTCGGCCCCGAGCTCGGCCAGGTCTTCGCCGAACTTCACCGCGAGCGCGGCGTCCGTTTCCACTTCGGTGTCCGTCTCACCGAAATCATCGGGCAGGACGGCATGGTCCTCGCGGCCCGCACGGACGACGGCGAGGAGCACCCGGCGCACGAGATCCTCGCCGCCATCGGCGCCGCCCCGCGCACCGCGCTCGCCGACGCGGCGGGCCTCGACCTCGCCGACCGGGCGGAGGGCGGTGGCATCGCCGTCGACGAGAGCCTGCGCACCTCCGATCCCGACATCTACGCCGCGGGCGACGTCGCCGCCGCCCGGCACCCGCTGCTCGGGACCCGGCTGCGCGTCGAGCACTGGGCGAACGCCCTGAACGGCGGCCCGGCCGCCGCCCGCGCCATGCTCGGCCAGGACGTGAGCTACGACCGGGTCCCCTATTTCTTCTCGGACCAGTACGACCTCGGCATGGAGTACTCGGGCTGGGCCCCGCCCGGCTCGTACGACCAGGTCGTCCTCCGTGGCGACGTCGGACGGCGGGAGTTCATCGCCTTCTGGCTCAAGGACCGCAGGGTGCTCGCCGGGATGAACGTCAATGTGTGGGACGTCACCGCACCCGTCCAGCAACTGATCCGGACCCGGGCGGAGGTGGACCCGCAGACGCTCGGCGATCCGGGGGTGGCACTCACCGACCTCGTGGACCTCTCCGGCTGACGGGAGTGTCGCCGCGTCACCGTAGAATTCACGCGTGGCAGGCAGGATCAACGATGACGACGTGAAGGCGGTCCGGGACGCGGTCCCGATCGACGCCGTCGTTTCCGAGTACCTCCAGCTGCGCAACGCCGGCGGGGGGAACCTGAAGGGCCTGTGCCCCTTCCACGACGAGAAGTCTCCTTCCTTCCAGGTCAGCCCGAGCAAGGGTCTCTTCCACTGCTTCGGCTGCCAGGAAGGCGGCGACACGATCGCCTTCGTGATGAAGATCGACCATCTCTCGTTCTCCGAGACGGTCGAGCGTCTCGCCGCCCAGGCGGGCATCACCCTGCGCTACGAGGAGGGCGGGTACAACCCCACCCATCAGCGGGGCGAGCGGATCCGGCTGGTCGAGGCCCACAAGATCGCCGCGCAGTTCTACGTGGAGCAGTTGGACGGGCCGGAGGCCGAGATCGGCCGGAAGTTCCTCGCGGAGCGCGGCTTCGACCAGGCCGCCGCCCAGCACTTCGGCGTCGGTTACAGCCCGGCCGGCTGGGACCACCTCACCCGCTATCTGCGCGGCAAGGGGTTCAGCGACAAGGAGCTCACCCTCTCCGGCCTTTCGCAGGAGGGCAGGCGCGGCCCCATCGACCGGTTCCGCGGCCGGCTGATGTGGCCGATCCGGGACATCACGGGGGAGGTCGTCGGCTTCGGCGCCCGTAAGCTCCGCGACGACGACAACGGCCCGAAGTACCTCAACACACCCGAGACCGCGATCTACAAGAAGTCGCAGGTGCTGTACGGCATCGACCTCGCGAAGAAGGAGATCGCCCGCACCAGCACGGCCGTCGTCGTCGAGGGCTACACCGACGTCATGGCCTGCCACCTCGCCGGCGTCACCACCGCCATCGCCACCTGCGGCACGTCGTTCGGCGGCGACCACATCAAGATCCTCCGGCGGCTGCTGATGGACAACGCCACCGCCGAGGTGATCTTCACCTTCGACGGCGACGCGGCCGGCCAGAAGGCGGCGCTGCGCGCCTTCGAGGACGACCAGAAGTTCGCGGCCGAGACGTCGATCGCCATTACCCCCGGCGGCATGGACCCCTGCGAACTGCGGCTCGCGGAAGGCGACGAGTCGGTGCAGAAGCTCGTCGAGACGCGTACGCCGCTCTTCGAGTTCGCGATCCGCCAGATGGTGACCCGCCACAACCTGGAGACGCCCGCCGGCCGCGCGGCGGCCCTCGACGAGGCCGCGCCGATCGTGGCCGGCATCAAGAACGTCGCCATCCAGCACGAGTCGGCCGTGCAACTGGCCGGCATCCTCGGCATCCTCGACACCCAGTTCGTCGTCAAGCGGGTCGCCCAGCTCGCCCGCTGGGCCCGCGACCGCGGTGGAGACCGTGGCGACCGCAGGGGCGGCCCTTCCAGGGCACCGCACCCGGCGCCCGGCGCGCCGGCCCAGGCCGCGCCGTCGGGCCCGGCACTCAATCTGCGCAGCCCCGCCCACCGCACCGAGCGGGAACTGCTCAAGCTGGCCCTCCAGCACCCCGAACTGGTCTCACCGGCCTTCGACGCGTACGGCGTCGACGAGTTCACCGCCCCGCCCTACGCCGCGGTCCGCCGGACCATCGAGGAGGCCGGCGGCGCCGAGCAGGGCACCCAGGACGCCTCCGGCTATCTGGCCCGCGTCCGCGACGCCGCCCCCGACGACACCGTGCGCGCCCTGGTCACCGAACTCGCCGTGGAAGCGGTGCACGCCCGCGCGGTCGACGAGGTGTACGCGGGCATGCAGCTCGTGCAGGTCCGTCTGCGCGCCGTCGACCGCCGCATCCGCGAGGTCCAGGGCACGATGGCCCGCCTGGGCGCAGGAGGTGACCCGGAGCGGTACGCGGCAGTGGCGAACGAACTGTGGGTGCTCCAGCAGTACGCGCAGTCGCTGCGCAACCAGGGCGCGGCCGCGCTCTAGCGGTCGGCACGTCCGGTGCCCGCGGCCCGGCCGCCGCCGGCGCGCCGCTCCCGGCCGCCTACGCGGCGAACGTGGGGGCCAGCGCGGTGAGCAGCCGCCGGACGTACGCGTCCCTGCCGCCGGCGAACTGCGGATAGTCCAGCACGAAGTGGTTCCAGTCCAGGTACCGCAAGGAGTCCCGGAGGTCCTCCAGGCGGAGCTCCTCCTGCCCACCGGTGGGCCACTCGTTCCCCGACAGCCGGAACACCTCCTGAAGGAGCGCGTTCCCGAGCGGGCCCCGTTCCGCCAGCAGCACCGCGTCGTACAGGTCCTTGCCCTGCGGATACAGGTCGTCGATCAGCCACACCACCTTCCAGGCGAGCGACAGTTCGAGGGTCGCCGTCAGCAGCGGCACACCGCACACCTTCTCGGAGCTGGGCTCCATGGGCAGCTTCTCGTTGAACACGAAGTCGAGCTGGACCTGCCCGGCGGGCAGCCCGGGCGCCTGCCACGGCAGCACCATGCGGCGGCCCGGCACCCGCTCGTACGTCCAGATGTACTCGGACTCGGCGCCGGACGCATCGATGACCGGGCCGCCCGCCTGCTCCTCGGTGGCGCGCTGCGCGGCCGACGCGATGTCGTCGAGCATCGTCGTGGTGCGCTCTTCCTCGATGCGCCAGTCCGAGGGGACGACGACGAAGTCGAGGTCCTTCGGCTCCCGCGCGGCGTCGCCGAACCGGTCGGCGAGCAGCATGCTGCCGCGCAGCACCAGTGAACCGGCCCATCCCGAACGGGAGACCGCGGTGACGACGCTCTCCAGCGCGCGTCGTCGCGCCGCCCCCCAGGCGGGGCGCAGTTCTTCGGGCACCACGGAGTCGGCGGGCCGGTACGCGCTGTCGAAGTGCTTCAGGGCAGGGTCGAACAGCCGGTGCCTGGACGCGCCCGGCCCCACGCCCGCGTGCAACGTGCGCGGCAGCTCCGTCCGGCGCCGCCGGCGCTCCTCACTCGGCTCCGCCGGGTCGTCAGGGCCGCCCGGAATCGTCGGCTTCCAGTTCGCGTTCATCGTCGCGCCCCCTCGTCGATCCAACCGTCGTCCACCGACAGGTCGCTGTCGTACAGCACGAACTCCCGCTCCTCGCCGCAGATTTCGAACCCCTCGGCTACCAACTCGCCGATCAGCGCGTCACATGCCGCGCCCGCCTCCTCGGCGGCGACGCCGCGGCGGCGCTGCGTCACGAACCGTTCGTGCCGGCCCCTTGACGCCACCCTGCGCGCGTTCCACGACAGATGCGCACCGTGACGCACCGCCACGGCCGTCAGCGCCTCGCGGTCGAAGTCCTCCTTGAGCAGCAGCTTCAGATGGTGCTCGAAGTAGCCGCCGTCCGTGGTGCGGACCTCCGGTGACCATGGAGTGGTCTCGATCTTCACCCGCACCGGGTCGAAACCGCCGGCACTCAACCGGGCCACCAGCCGGTCGGCCGCCGCCCGTTGAGAGGGCAGGTCCGCGGTGCCCCGCAGGGTCAGCATCGGCTGGGACACCATCCGGCCCCGGGCGAGCACGATGTGCGTCACCTTCAGCCCCGCCGCGTCCGCCCACGAGTCCAGCCCGGCGCGCGCCGCGTCGTCCGCACAGCGCACCGTCACATGGGTCTCGTATTCGCACAGCCTGTTCACCGGCGCAGTCTCCCAAAGGGACGGACGTCCGGCATCCGAGTAACCGACCGGTCACGTACGGGTCTCAAAAAGTCGCCGCACGCCCCTCGTGGCGGTGATGTGTCGTACCCCACACTGGATGGCGGTGCCTGAGCCCTCGGAGCTGCCCCCGCCCCCGACCGGCAGCGATCACCCTGGAGGTCGCCCGTGCAGACCCAGACCCTGACCGAGACCCATACCGACGCCGTCGCGGCAGTCCTCGCGACCGCCGTCGAGCAGGTGCCCGCGCAGGGCCTGCCCGCCGGGCACCCCGACGCCCTGCCGGGCAGTCTCGTCGAAGAGGCCGTCGAGCCCCCGGAGCCCCCTCGGCGCACCGGGCGCGGCGCTGACACCGGCGGCCCGTCCTCCGACCTGTTCCGCCAGTACCTGCGGGAGATAGGCCGCATCCCGCTGCTGACCGCCGCGGAGGAGGTCGAGCTCGCCCGCCGGGTGGAGGCCGGTCTCTTCGCGGAGGAGAAGCTGGCGAACACCCCGGACCCGGACTCGCAGCTGGCCGTCGACCTCGACCGGCTCGTCGTCATGGGCCGGATGGCCAAACGGCGTCTCATCGAGGCGAACCTCCGCCTCGTCGTCTCCGTCGCCAAACGCTACGTCGGCCGCGGCCTGACCATGCTCGACCTCGTCCAGGAGGGGAATCTCGGCCTGATCAGGGCGGTGGAGAAGTTCGACTACGCCCGCGGCTACAAGTTCTCCACGTACGCGACCTGGTGGATCCGCCAGGCCATGTCCCGCGCCCTCGCCGACCAGGCCCGCACCATCCGGGTGCCCGTCCATGTCGTCGAACTGATCAACCGGGTGGTGCGGGTCCAGCGCCGGATGCTCCAGGAACGCGGCTACGAGCCCACACCGGAGGAGGTCGCCACGTACCTCGAACTGACCTCGGAGCGGGTCAGCGAGGTCCTGCGGCTGGCCCAGGAGCCGGTGTCCCTGCACGCCCCGGTGGGCGAGGAGGACGACGTCGCCCTCGGCGACCTCATCGAGGACGGCGACGCGGCGTCCCCGGTCGAGTCAGCCGCGTTCCTGCTGCTGCGAGAACACCTGGACGCGGTGCTGTCCACGCTGGGCGAGCGTGAACGCAAGGTGGTCCAGCTGCGCTACGGCCTGGACGACGGCCGCCCCCGCACACTCGAGGAGATCGGCCGCCTGTTCGGCGTGACCCGCGAACGCATCCGCCAGATCGAGTCGAAGACCCTCAACAAGCTCCGCGACCACGCGTTCGCGGACCAACTCCGCGGCTACCTCGACTGACCGGGGTCTTCGCCCCGACCCGTGCCGACCTCGGCGGTGTCTTCGCGCCGGGGTTCCTGGTGCCGGCCCCAGGAACCTCCGTCACTCGACCTCCACCACCGCCTGCGCGAACTGAGCCGAATACAGGCGCGCGTACGCCCCTTCCGCCGCCAGCAGCTCCTCGTGCGTGCCCTGTTCGACGATCGACCCGTCCTCCATCACCAGGATCACGTCCGCGTCCCGGATGGTCGAGAGCCGGTGCGCGATCACGAAGCTCGTCCGTCCGTGCGCGAGCCGCGCCATCGCCTTCTGGATCAGCACCTCCGTGCGGGTGTCGACGGAGCTCGTCGCCTCGTCCAACACCAGGATCACCGGATCGGACAGGAACGCCCGCGCGATGGTGATCAGCTGCTTCTCGCCCGCGCTGACGCCCGAACCCTCGTCGTCGATGACGGTGTCGTAGCCGTCGGGCAGCGTGCGGACGAACCGGTCGGCGTGTGCGGCCCGGGCCGCCTCCTCGATCTCCTCGCGAGTGACCTCACGGGAGGCCCCGTACGCGATGTTCTCCGCGATCGTGCCCCCGAACAGCCAGGTGTCCTGGAGCACCATGCCTATCTCGGAACGCAGGTCCTCGCGGGACATCTTGGCGATGTCGACGCCGTCGAGCGCGATCCGTCCGCCGGTCACCTCGTAGAACCGCATCAGCAGATTGACCAGCGTGGTCTTGCCCGCACCGGTCGGGCCCACGATCGCGACGGTGTGACCCGGTTCGACGGCGAGCGACAGATTCTCGATGAGGGGCTTGTCGGGGTCGTAGCGGAACGACACCTTCTCCAGCGACACCTGGCCGCGGGGGCGCTCCAGCCGCTCCGCGGACGGGGCGTCCGTCTCCTGCTCCTCGGCGTCCAGCAGCTCGAAGATGCGCTCGGCGGACGCGACGCCCGACTGGACCAGGTTCGCCATCGAGGCGACCTGGGTCAACGGCATCGAGAACTGCCGCGAGTACTGGATGAACGCCTGCACATCACCGATCGACAGCGAACCGGACGCGACCCGCAGACCGCCGACGACCGCCACCAGCACGTAGTTCAGGTTGGAGATGAAGAACATCAGCGGCTGCATCATGCCGCTGTTGAACTGCGCCTTGAACCCGGCCTCGTACAGTGCCTCGTTCTGCTCGGCGAAGTCCCGCGCCGACTCGTCCTGGCGACCGAAGACCTTCACCAGCGAGTGGCCGGTGTACATCTCCTCGATATGGGCGTTCAGCGTGCCCGTCGACTTCCACTGCGCCACGAACTGCGGCTGCGACCGCTTGCCGACCTTCGCCGCCACGAAGACGGACACGGGCACCGTCACCAGCGCGACCAGCGCCAGCAGCGGCGAGATCCAGAACATCATCGCCAGCACACCGACGATGGTCAGCAGCGAGTTGATCATCTGACCCATCGTCTGCTGCAGGGTCTGGGAGATGTTGTCGATGTCGTTGGTGGCCCGGCTGAGCACCTCGCCGCGCTTGGCCCTGTCGAAGTACGACAGCGGCAGCCGCGACAGCTTCGCCTGCACGTCCTCGCGCATCCGGTACACGGTGCGGTTGATGACCGTGATCGACAGTCGCGTCGCCACCAGCATCGTCAGTCCGGCGGCCACGAAAACCGCCAGCGCCAGCAGCAGGACCTCGCCGACGGCGTTGAAGTCGATGCCCTCGCCGGGGACGAAGTCCACACCGGAGAGCATGTCCGCGAGACCGTCGTCGCCGCTGTGCCGCATGCCCTCCAGGGCCTGTTCCTTGGAGGTGCCCTCCGGCATCTGCCGGCCGACGATCCCGGCGAAGATCAGGTCGGTCGCCCGGCCGAGGATCTTCGGCCCTACCACCGCGAAGGAGACACTCAGCACACCGGCCGCGAGCATCACCCACAGCGTCGCCCGCTCGGGAGCGAGCTGCCGCAGCAGTCGCTTGCCCGAGCCCTTGAAGTCCATCGATCGCTCGACGGGACCCGTCATCATGCGTCCACCCGGCCCGCTCATGCGGCCTCAGCCTCCGTCAGCTGCGAGAGCACGATCTCTCGGTACGTCTCATTGCTCTCCATCAGTTCGTGATGGCTTCCGGTCCCCACGACCCTGCCCTCGTCGAGGACCACGATCCGGTCCGCGTCACGGATCGTCGAAACCCGCTGGGCGACGATCACGACCGTCGCGCCCGACGTCTCACGGGCGAGCGCCTCACGCAGCGCCGCGTCCGTGGCGTAGTCGAGCGCCGAGAACGAATCGTCGAAAAGGTAGATCTCCGGCCGCTGGACGAGCGTCCTCGCGATCGCGAGCCGCTGACGCTGCCCGCCGGACACGTTCGTGCCGCCCTGGGCGATGGGCGCGTTGAGCCCGCCCTCCAGCCCGCGTACGAAGTCGGCCGCCTGCGCTGTCTCGAGCGCCTGCCACAGTTCCTCTTCGCTGGCGTCGGGCTTGCCGTAGCGCAGGTTGGTCGCCACGGTCCCGGAGAAGAGGTACGGCTTCTGCGGCACGAGACCCACGGTCCTCGCCATCAGCGCCGGCTCGAGCTCGCGCACGTCGACCCCGTCGACGAGCACCTCGCCGCCCGTCACGTCGAACAGCCTCGGCACCAGGCCGAGCAGTGTCGACTTGCCGCTGCCCGTGGAGCCGATGATCGCGGTCGTCTCACCCTGGTGCGCCACCAGGTCGACGCCCCGCAGCACCGACTCCTCGGCCCCCGGGTATCGGAAGTCGACGCCCCGGACCTCCAGCCGGCCGCGGCCGCGCAGCTCCGTCACGGGAGCGAGCGGCGGCACCACGCTCGAGTCGGTGTCCAGCACCTCCTGGATGCGCTCCGCGCACACCTCGGCGCGCGGCACCATCATGAACATGAAGGTGGCCATCATCACGGCCATCACGATCTGCATCAGGTAGGCGAGGAAGGCGGTCAGCGCACCGATCTGTATGGCGCCGCTGTCGATACGCTGCGCGCCGAACCAGACGACGGCGACCGAGGAGACGTTCACGACCGTCATCACCGTCGGGAACATCAGCGCCATCAGCCGGCCGGTGGACATCGAAACGTCGGTCAGGTCCTTGTTCGCCTCGCGGAAGCGCCCCTTCTCGTACTCGTCCCGTACGAAGGCCCGGATCACGCGGTTGCCGGTGATCTGCTCGCGCAGCACCCGGTTCACGGTGTCGAGCCGCTCCTGCATGGTGCGGAACAGCGGCCGCATCTTCTTCACGATCAGCGAGACGCAGATGCCGAGCACCGGCACGACCGCGAGGAGCACCGCCGACAGCGGCACGTCCTGGCCGAGCGCCATCACTATGCCGCCGACGCACATGATCGGCGCCGACACCATCAGCGTGAACGCCATCAGCACCAGCATCTGGACCTGCTGGACGTCATTGGTGGTGCGGGTGATGAGCGACGGCGCCCCGAAGTGGCCGACCTCACGGGCGGAGAAGCTCTGCACCCGGCCGAAGACGCCTGCTCGGACGTCGCGGCCGAGCGCGGCCGCCGTCCGCGCCCCGTAGAACACTGCCCCGATGTTGCAGAGCACCTGGACCACGCTGACGCCGATCATCAGGGCGCCGAGGGCCAGGATGTAGCCGGTGTCGCCCTTGACGACACCGTTGTCAATGATGTCCGCGTTCAGGGTGGGCAGATAGAGGGTGGCGCTGGTCTGCAGCAGTTGCAGTGCCACCAGGAGGCCAATGGGTCTCTTGTACGGACGGAGATAGGTCCGCAGCAGTCGTATCAGCACGCGCTGTCTCTCGGGCTCGGCAAGATCGGGGGTCACCCCATCTTCCGACACCGGGTCGGCAAAACCCCAAGAGTTTTCCCCAAGCGCCGGTCAAGAACAGCTGATACGACCGCGCGTCACGACATGGCGTCGAAGGCCCCGGGGTGGATCTGGTCCCGCGTCGCACCGTACTGCTGACGCACCGCCTGTCCCACCGCCAGTTCCTCACCCGGCTCGAAGACCTGCGCCGCGGCGCCCTGCCAGGCCGGCGGAGCCTGCGGGGACAGCGTGCCCTGCGCGGCGCCCAGCGCCCATGCGGCCTGCCGGGCCGCGCCCAGGGCCGCGTAGTCGGCCGGCTGAGGCACGACGACCTGCGCGCCGAAGATCGCGGGCGCGAGCGCCTGCACGGCGGGCAGCTCGGCGGCCGCCCCCAGCAGGAACACCCGGCGCACCTCCACGCCCCGCCGGCGCAGCACGTCCATGGCGTCCGCCAGCGAGCAGAGCATGCCCTCGAACGAGGCCCGCGCCAGGTGCTCCGGCTTCATCGACTCGCGTCGCAGACCGGTCAGCGTGCCCGCGGTGTGCGGCAGCTGCGGTGTCCGCTCGCCCTCCAGGTACGGCAGCAGCACCAGCCCTGACGAGCCGGGCGTGGACTTCAGAGCCAGCGCCGAGAGCTCGGAAAGGTCGGCGACCCCCAGCAGTTCGGCGCTGCCGCGCAGGGCCCGCACGGCGTTGAGGGTGTGCACGACCGGCAGGTGCATTCCGGTCGCGTCGGCGAACGAGGTGATCGTCCCGCTCGGGTCGGGCAGCGCCTGGTGGTGCACGGCCATCACGGAACCGGACGCCCCGAGCGAAACCACCGCGTCCCCGACGGCCACACCGAGACCGAAGGCCGCCGCCATCGTCTCGCCGGTGCCCGCCGAGATCAGCAGCCCTTCCGGTGTGGTGCCCGCGGCCTCGGCGGGGCCGAGCACCTCGGGAAGGGCGCACTGCCGTCCGAGCGCCAGCTCGACGAGATCGGAGCGGTACGCCCCCGTGCCGGCCGACCAGTAGCCGGTGCCGGACGCGTCGCCGCGGTCCGTGGTCCTGCGGGCCGGCCGGCCCAGCAGCTGCCACACCAGCCAGTCGTGCGGCTGCATCACGGCGGCGACCCGACGTGCCGCGTCCGGCTCAGCGCGGGCGAGCCAGCGGAGCTTCGCCACCGGCTGACCGGCCTGCGGCACAGAACCGACCGCTTCCGCCCAGGCCTGCCGGCCGCCGAGGGCGTCGATGAGGTCGGCCGCGGCGGCCTGCGCCCGTTTGTCGTTGCCGAGCAGGGCGGGGCGTACCGGAGCGCCCTGGGCGTCCAGGGTGATCAGGCCGTGCTGCTGCGCGGAGACCCCGATGGCCTGGACGCCCTCGAGCAGACCGCCGGTGGCCGCATCGCCGAGCGAGAGCAGCCACGCCTGCGGATCGATGTCGGTGGCCTTGGGTTCCACGGGGTGCGGCGCACACCCCTGACGCAGCACGGCTCCCGTGTCCGCGTCGCAGACGACGATGCGCGTGAACCCCGATGAACTGTCCAACCCTGCGACTATCCCCATGTCCGGAATTCTGCCGTACGCGGGCGGTGTCCGGCGTCACGCCCGCCGGGCACCGGGACCCGCCGCCTCAGGTGTTCGTCGTTCCCCAGTCGTCCTCGGCGCCGCCGCCCCGCTCCCTGAGCGCCCGTACCCGGTCCGCCACAGAGTCGGGGACCCGGTCGCCGACCTTGTCGCTGACCGCGTGGAAGGCTTTGCCTGCCGCCTCGCGACCGTTGTGGGCGGCGGACTCGGCGGCGTTGCGGACCGCCGGGTTCTGCGAGATCTGTCGCGCGGACTTCTTGAGCTGCTCGTAGCGCTCGCGCCCGGCCCGTGTCCCGAGCACGAAGCCGATGGCCAGTCCCGCGACGAACGTGAGCTTGTACCGCATGGGTGACACCCTTCCGTTGCGTCGGTGCTGCCCGCCTACCCGTCGGGAGCTGTGATCACCCGGCGCCATACCGATTGGCGGAGCACCCCCCTGGTTGCGCTAATGTATGTGTCGCAGCGAGCGCACGCCCCCTGGGACGCCCCGGGTAGGTACGTTCGGTGCACACGCAGCAATCCCCTGTAGCTCAATTGGCAGAGCAGCCGGCTGTTAACCGGCAGGTTACTGGTTCGAGTCCAGTCGGGGGAGCGCGATCCCCTGTAGCTCAATTGGCAGAGCATTCGGCTGTTAACCGGAGGGTTGCTGGTTCGAGTCCAGCCGGGGGAGCAGATGGGAAGAGGGCCCCTCGGGGGCCCTTTTTTCATGTGCGCGTACGGGAGCCCGGACAGTCCCTTCGGGGTGTTCCCGGCTACACCGGAACCGCGCGGGCCGCAGCGGAGTCCTCATGGTCGAGCGATGTCGACCATGCGAGGCAGGAGATCGTATGACCGGCTATGCTGCGGCAGACGGCGCGCACAAATGTGCGCGACGCGCCGTTAGGGGCGGTAGCTCAGCCGGTTAGAGCAGCGGACTCATAATCCGTCGGCCGTGGGTTCGAGTCCCACCCGCCCCACCCGAGGAAGGTAAGGGGAAACGCCTCCACTCCCCGTGAGGCGCGCGACATCCCTTCCGGATCCTCCGCGAGTTCACTCTCCCGGCCCCTCGAGCCCCTCGAGCCCCGAGATCAGCGGGGTGAGCTCGGTCGGTGTCCAGGCCTTCGCCGCTCCCGGGCACCGGGACAGATAGCGGGCCACGGCCGACGGCTCCCAGGTGCCGTCGGCGCACAGACCGTGGGCCAGGTGCAGCAGATACGGGGCCGAGGGTTTGTTCCAGGTCACTTCCGTCAGGCGCCACGGTGCGGTGAAGGAGAGGACCGGGATGCCCTCGAGGTGGCCAAGGAGGACCAGCGTCTCGTACCGGCCGGGGCCGAGGGCGGCCCTGCCGTCGGTGAACACCGCCGCAAGGTCGAGGTCCTCGCCGGGGACTTCGTACATCTCCTGCGCGGCGATGTCGGAGAACTGCTGCACGGTGAGGAGGTGGGCGCGGCCCCAGACGGTGCCGTCGGCGGCGGGGTCGTAGAAGGCCCGGCCGCCTTGCCATACGGGCGACTCGGTCGCGAAGTAGAGCGTCCCCGGGAACTCGACCGGTGCGGAGCGCACGGGCGGGCGCCGGTCGCGGCAGCCCGGGTAGGTCCGTGCCGCGCCGGGGGGCCGGCCGCCGGTGAGGTAGTACCGCAGCCGGCCTGTGTCCATGTTCGAGCCGTACGACGCGTACCAGATGTGCTCCGCGCCGCGCGTCGGTGCTGCCGACGCGGAAGCGAGGCGGTGGACGGTACTCACGGACGGCTCCGCTGACGTGTGTCGGGGTGGTTCCAGCCTACGGGGTGGCGTGCGGCCGGGCGGGCCGCACACACTCACCGGGGCGAAGGGCCCCAGGTCAGCCCTGGCTCTCGTTGATGTTGACCATCCAGGAGATGCCGAACCGGTCGACGCACATGCCGAACGTGTCGCCCCACATCTGCTTTTCGAGGGGGACGTTCACCGTGCCGTCGGCGGAGAGCTTCTCCCAGTATCCGCGGAGTTCGTCGGCGTCCTCGCCGCTCAGGCTGATCGAGAAGTTGTTGCCGGGCTTGTGCTCCATGCCGGGCGGGGTGTCGGCTCCCATCAGCGTGAAGCCGCGGTCGGTCTCGAGCATGCCGTGCATGATCTTGTCGGCGCTGTCGGGCGAGGTCTCGCCACCGATGTCGGCATAGGTGTTCAGCCGCAGGTTTCCGCCGAGGACGCTTTTGTAGAACTCCATGGCCTCGCGCGCGTTGCCGGCGAAGCTGATGTACGGGTTGAGGCGAGATGCCACTGGACGCTCCTTTTGTGGGGCAGGTCGGTTTCTCGCAGGGTAATTGCCCCGGTCCCGCTTTTTGCCGCCACACGCGGTCGGCGAACCGCGGGGTGCGAGCGGCTGATCCGCCCGGGTCGTCGTTGGCGGGGCGGTGGTCGTGGCCGCCGCTGGACCTGATTGCCGCTTCCGTCAACCACGGCCGTCGGAATGCTTCTCCATTGTTGTACTTACTCGACTTCCAGAAAGCGGTGTCCCTGCCCGAAAGTTGTCTTGACCGGCACGTGGTGAATGGTCGGGGTTCCAGAACTCTTGTTGCGGGCAGGCGAGTTGTGTAAGGGTGAGGCCCTCTCGTACCCGAACAGCACTGCTCAGATCAACCGTTCGAATTCTATTACGGTGGCCAACTCCAAAAGAGCGTCGAGCCGCCCCGCTCGAAGGTATGTACCAATCGGTGCACTTCTTTCGTCCCACACAGCAACCCCCCACCGCATTGCCATGGATGGAAAGACGTCAATGCAACATCCCCGCACGCCCGGAACCGCCCCTTCTCCGCAGCCCGGCCGCACCCCGGGGGTCTCCGACGAGGAGCTCGCCGCCGCACTGCAGACCGGTGGAGGGGGCCTCGAAGTCCGGCCGATGGCCGCGCTGCTCGCCCGGCACTGGCAGCCGGTGTTCGACTATGCCTCAATTTGTGCGACCTCGAACAAAACTGCTTCGATGCTGACCACCGCGGCTTTCGCGCAGCTCATGGAAAGTCTGGCGCGCAACGCGGCCGCGGGTGCGCTTCGGCCCCATCTTCTGGTGACAGCCCGTCATATCGCCAAGGCGTGGGCCGATGACCCGACGATGGCGTCGGTACTGACCGGACTCATGAATCCCGAAGGCCCTGGGGAAAACAGGCAGTTGGTCTCCCGGGCTTTCCATGTAATGCCGATGACGGCTCAGGTTCTCCTCTGGCATGCCGAGGTCGAGGCCGAGGGCATATCCATACCGGCGGGTTTGTCGGGGCTTGATCCACGTGTCGCCTCCGCCCAGCTGGAGCAGGCCCGCGACCAGTTCCGGCAGGCCTGTGTGCGGGTCCATCGGGAGTATGCGCCGACCGCGGAGTGCCGCCACTACAACCGCCTGCTCGACATCTCGCTGCGCCGGGGCGGGGTCCTGATCCCCGACATCCAGGTGCATCTGTCCGAATGCTCGTACTGCCGGTTCGCCGCCGACCAGTTGCGGCAGTCCGGCGGGCGGCTGGGCGTGCTGCTCGGGGAGGCGCTGCTCGGCGGCGCGGCCGGGCCGTATCTCGACTCGCGGCCGGGGAGGCGGCGCAGGGCCAGGGCGGCGCAGGACGCGGTCGGTGCCGGGCCCCGCGGCCCGCGGGGGAGCGGCCGGCACTCACGCGGCGGTGGGCCCCGCTCGCTGCGGAGCCTCGCCCTGAAAGGCCGGCGCATCGCGGCGGCCGGCACCGCGCCCGGAGCGCTGACCGTCGGGGCTGCCGCGGCCGCGACCGGGCTGCTCGTCATCACCCTGGCGTCGGCCCTCTGGCAGGACGACGACAGTCAGGCCGGCCCGTCCGTCCCCAGCGGCGCCGTCACCGGCACCGCCCCGCCCGCACCCGGGCCCACCACCCCCACGCCCGACCCGACGGCCACGTCGGCCAACCTTCCGGCGGCCCCGCTGACCACCCGGCTGCGCAACGCGGAGGCCGGACTGTGCCTCGACATCACCGCCCCCGCGCCGCAGGCCGGGACGGAGGTGACCATGGCGGCCTGCTCCTCCGCGGCCACCCAGAGGTGGGTGTACGAGAGCGACGGCCGGCTCCGCAGTTCCGCTGCCCCCGCGCTGTGCCTCAACTCCCACGGACTCGATGGCATCGTTGTCCTTGACGGCTGCACCAGCAGGACCGCCCCCGACGCGGTGGACGTCCGCTACGACCTGACCATCCAGGGCCAGGTGATCCCGCGGTGGAACGACCGGCTGGCCATGGTGCCCGCGTCGACGGAGCCAGGTGCGAACGTGGCGGTCAAGATCCGTGACGAATCGCCCGCCCAGGTCTGGCAGACCGACGACTCGCCCATGGGCACGCGGCAGCAGTCCGGCACGAGGCAGACCGCCCCGTACGCGGAGGAGGTCAACGGTCCGCCGGCGGCGGACCAGGGGTGCGTCCCCCAGCAGTGCCCCGCATCGCCCGCCGGCCGCGGCGCCGCGCCCGGCGACGCGGGGGGCCGCTCCGGGGCCGGCCACGGCGTTGCCCCCGAGGGCGCGAGGGACGCAGTGCGGGGAGGCGAGGCGCAGGCACCGGCGGAGGGCGATCTGCGCCGGGTCAACGATCCGCCGCCGGACCAGGAGGCGCAGCAGAGTCCGCCGCCGCCCGTGACCGCCGTGGTGAGCCGGATCGTGACGCCCCCGCCCGCCCGGCCCGCCGCCTCCGGGGTCAGGTGAACCGGGGCATCTCGCCGGCGGTCGTGGTGACGTCGATGACGGAGAACGCGGCGCCCTGCGGGTCACGGACCGACGCGTACCGTCCGTAGGGGCTGTCCAGTGGCCCACGCTGGAGCGTGCCGCCCAGCCTGGTGACCGTGTCGATCGCCGCGTCGCAGTCCTCGACGCCGAAGAACACGTTGATGTACGGGTGGAGGTCGGGTGGGAAATCGTCCGTCATGCGCAGCCGGCCCACGACGAGTTCACCACCGAGGTGCCACAGGGCGAAGTCGACCGAATCCCGCTGCATCCGCTTCGCTTCGTAAGGGAAGAGGGAGCAGAAGAAATGATCGGCCCGCTCCACGTCCCTGGTGGTGACCTCCGCCCAGCAGTACGAGCCGGGCTCGCCGGTCTTCCCGAACCCCGTGTGGGCGCCCGGTTGCCAGAGGCTGAAGAACACACCGCTGGGCTCCTCCGCCGTGACCATCGTGCCGAAGGAGCCGACCGGCATCGGATTCATCAGCAGCGCGCCGCCGTTGTCCCGGATCCTCTCCGCGGCGGAGGCCACGTCGGACGTGGCGAAGTAGAGGTTCCAGGCCGGCGGCCCGCCCGTTCCCGGCATCCGGGGAACGACGGCCGCGACGGCCTTGCCGTCGGAGAACGCCTGCGTGTAGCCGCCGAACTCGGGCGAGCCCTCGTCGAAGGTCCAGCTCAGCAGCTCGCCGTAGAAGCTCTTCGCGGCCTCCACGTCGGGGAACATCGCGTCGGCCCAGCAGGGCGTGCCTTCGGGGTGCGCTGCCATCGTCTCCAAGCCTTCCTGCCCGTCGGTCTCTCCCGTCGCACGCTATGCGCCCCCGTGCCGGGCCGCCCGTCGGACGCGCCGGGCGCCCACTGACGCGGCGGCGCAGCAGCTCATGCCCGGCTCCGGAGGGACGTCTGGCAGGTCGCCGCCATGGCACGTACCCGCTATCCGAGTCCCGTTCGCGACCTTCCACCGGGCGTTTCGAGGTGTCGTTCATGACCAGAGCACCCGCGAGACGCAGGGCCGGGCTGATCGCCGCCGGCCTGCCCCTCGTCATGCTCCCGGCCGGGCAGGCCGTCGCCGCGACCGTGGACCGGCCCCGGCCGCGGCGGGAACCGCCGCGAGGACCGCCCGGGCGGCGCACACCTTCACGCTGGTCACCGGCGACAAGGTGACCGTCACGGACCTCGGCAGCGGCCGGAAGTCGAGTCCGTCGCCAACGGCCCCGGCGCCCTCGAACAGCGCAGCGGCACCCCCGCCTACCAGGGCGGCAGCCGTGCTGAGCTCAACTGGTTCAAGCCGGTGCTGCACCCGTGGCTGGGCACCGGACTCGGCTGGGGACAGGCCCGGACCGGCAACAACCTCGAGTTCAACACCCCGGCTGGGGCGACTTCGGCCCCGACCGCACCGGCTTCGGCGACAGGTGGAACGAGCCGTCGATGACGCAGTTCACCGAGGTGTACGCGGACGGCGAGCTGGTGGACGGCAGGATGAGCTCGGGCGCCTACGCCTGGGTGCCGACCCGGCGGAGAAGACGTACAAGGTGGTCACCGATACCACCCGGACGCCGAACGGTGGCGGTTGACGACGAAGGGCCACACCGAGTGGACCGTCCGCTCCGCCGGCCGACCGGCGGACCGTGCTGCCGATGCTCAACCTCGGCTCCGACGTCGACACCGACCTGCGCGGTGACGTCCGGGCCGGCGAGCGCCTCCGTCTCGGGATCTTCGCCGAGTACATCAAGGGCGCGGCGGACACCGGCCGGATCGGCGGCGGGTCGCCGGAGGTGTCGTTCGACGACGGGAAGACCTGGACGGCCGTGGAATTCGACGGCGCCCGGCAGCTCCGCCGCCTGGGAGGGCACGGTCCGGGTCCCGGCGGACGCGCGGTACATCTCGGTCCGCGCCTCCGCGAAGGACGGCAAGGGCGGCTCGGTGCGACAGGAAATCATCCGTGCGGTGGGTGTGAAGTAGCCCGCCGGCAAAGGGGAGGCCCGGTACGTGCTCGTAACGGGCCTCGCGCCGTCACGCCGGCCCCACGATGCCCCGCACCACCCCCAGTTCGACCAGATCCTCGGGACGCAGCCGCAGCTGGTCGGCGAGGTGCGGCACCTGGTCGGGAGAGCGCTTGAGGATCGCGGCGGCGAGCTCCGGGGCGATGACGGAGAAGTAACTCGCCGGCGTGGCCCACGTGTTGCCCGGCGCGGCCAGCGCCAGCGCGCCCCCGGAGCCGCCCTCGCCGATGAGCAGGCCGGTCAGCGGTGTACGGGCGGCGGCGACAGCCGTGAACAGCTCGGCGATGGCCGCGCCGGCGCCGGAGCGTTCCGCCTCCGCGTCGTTGGCGGCCCCCGGGGTGTCGATCAGCGTCAGCACCGGCAGGCCAAGCCGGTCGGCGAGCCTCACGACCCGGGCGGCGGTACGGTAACCGGCCGGTCCGGTCGCGGTTCCGTCCTGGGCGACGTACGCGACAGGCCGCCCGTCCCGCAGGCCCACCCCGCAGAGCATGCCGGGGTCGTCCCCGCCGCACCGGTCGCCGCGCAGCGGTTCGCGGCGCGTGAAGTAGTCGTCGAGGTACGCCTCGGCCCGTGGCCTTTCCGCACCGCGCGCCTGCCGCACGGCGTCCCATCCGGTGCGCGCAGGCTCCCCGCCGGCGCCCAGCGCCCGCGGCGGGTCCACGGGTGCCCGTTCCCCGGCCGGGTTCGCAGGGGCGAGCGCCTTCACCCAGAACGCGAGCGTGTCGCGCAGGGAGCCGGGAGGGACGACGGCGTCGACCTGGCCCGCCGCGAGCTTTCCCTCCGCCGTGTACGCGGCCGGGTCCGCGTCCGCCGGACGCACGCGCGATCCGGCGAAGCCGACCTGAGCGCCGGGCAGCGCCAGGATCACGTCGGCGCCCGCGCCGAGCGTGGCCCAGCCGCCGCCGGTCGTCGGATCGCGGAGCACGGCGATGTGCGCCACACCCGCCTCCCGCAGCAGCACCGACGCACGGGCGACCCGCTGGAGCTGGCCGAGCGCGATCATCCCCTCCTGCATCCGGCTGCCGCCGGTCGCGATCAGCGAGACGAGCGGCAGCCGCCGCTCACGGGCCAGCCCGTACGCGGCCTCCAGCCGGTCCCCGGCCCGCTCGCTCAGCGAACCGCCGAGGAAGCCGAACTCGAAGGAGATCAGCACGCATTCGGCGCCGCCGAGCACCGCCGTGCCGTAGACGACGGACTCGGCCGAACCGGTCCGGAGTGAGGCGCGGTCGCGCTGTGCGCCGTAGCCCTCCCAGCCGAGCGGGCCGTCGCCCGCGTCGGGCAGGTCGGCGAGCTCCTGCTCGGTGAAGCCCTCGCTGACCAGGGCGATCGCCTCGCGGGCGGACACACGCTCAGCCATGGAGCGCCCGCTTCATGATCTTGCCCATGTCGTTGCGCGGCAGGACGTCGAGGAACCGGACCGTCCGTGGCCGCTTGTGCGGGGCGAGTTGCGAGGCGACGTGGGCGGTCAGCTCCTTTGCCGACGGCGGGTCCGCCGGGTCGGCGGCGACGATCCAGGCGACCACCCGCTCGCCCAGGTCCGCGTCGGGTTCGCCGGTCACCGCGGCCTCGCGGACGGCCGGATGGTCGAGCAGCACGTTCTCGATCTCGCCCGCCCCGATCTTGTAACCGCCGCTCTTGATCAGGTCGGTGCTCTTCCTGCCGACGATGCGCACGTAGCCGTCCGGCTCCAGCACGGCCATGTCGCCGGTGCGGAACCAGTCCCCGTCGAAGGCGGCGGCCGTGGCGTCGGGACGGTTCAGGTACTCGGTGAACAGATTGTCGCCTCGCACCTGGATCTCACCGATCGTCTCGCCGTCGCGTGCGGCGATCTCCGTACCGTCCTCGTCCACCAGCCGCAGCTCCACGCCGCGCAGCGGCACGCCGACGGTGCCCGGACGGGCCTCGCCGTCGACGCGGACGCTGGTGTTCATCAGGGTCTCCGTCATCCCGTACCGCTCGATCACCCGGCGCCCCGTCGCCTCCGCGATGCGGGCGTGGTCGGGCAGCGGCAGGGCGGCCGAACCGGAGACAAGCAGCCGCGCGCCGGACAGCGCCTTCGCCAGCTCGTCATCGCCGTCGAGCGCCTTTGCCAGCCGGTGGTACATCGTGGGCACGCCGAAGAGCATCGTGCCGCCCGAGTCCAGCTCCCGTGCCACGCCCTCCGGGCTGAAGCGGCCCAGATGGCGTACCTCGCCGCCGCGGCGCAGCGGTCCGAGGACGCCGAGGATGAGCCCGTGCACATGGAACAGCGGCAGGGCGTGGACCAGGACGTCGTCGGATCCCCACTGCCAGGCCTCCTGCAAGGCGTCGAGCGAGGCGGCTACCGCCCGCCGGGGCAGCACCGCGCCCTTGGGCGGGCCGGTGGTGCCGGAGGTGTAGACGATCAGCGCGGGTGATTCGGCCGCCGGCTCCGCGGGCAGGTCGCCCGCCGAACCCGTCACCGTGATGTCGACCCGCCTCAACGGGTGCAGGGGCGCGGGCAGTTGGTCGTCGGGGGCGGCGAGCACCGTGGTGGGCCCGCTGTCCGCCACGATGTGCGCCAGTTCCCGGTCACCGGTCCGCGGGTTCAACGGCACGACCGGTACGCCTGCCAGCAGCGCCGCCACCACACCGACCGCGGTCTCGAGGGTGGGGCCGGCCCACAGCGCGACCCGCTCCGCCCCGCCGATCCGGAGCGCGAGGGCTCCCGCCGCGCCGCGCAACTGCCCGTAGGTCAGCGACCGTTCGCCGAACCGGAGGGCTGCCCGGTCGGTGCCGGTGGCGGTCGTCGCCAGCGCTGGGAAGAGAGAACTCACTCGTCGGCCTCCTGGTGTCGTCCTATGCCGCACCCGGCGGGTTTCCCGGGACGGCCATTGTCTCCCCCGCGCGGAGGAGCCGCCGGGCGGGCGGCTCCCTCCAGGGAACGATGTGCCGGATCCCTCGAGTCCGGCAGGATCGGCGACGGCCGACGGGGGAACACCGCCGCCCGGCCGGCGTCCACGGGGGAGGCCGACCGGGCGGTGACGGTCGCTGCCGCCCGCCGACGCTTCCGGCCGGGGCGGCGTGGCTTCCCCGGCCCGGCGCCGCTCCGGGGCGGGGACGGTGAGGCTTCCGGTATACGGGACCTGTGGGCCGAGGTCGGCGCTGCTTCCCGGGCCGGCCCGCATCACAGCGCCCGGCTCGGGGCGCGTATCACAGCGGGCTGTGCCAGGTCAGCGTCGTGCCCCTGGTGCCCTCGTCGTCCAGGCCGTCGTCCGTCACCGTCAGCCGGACCGCCTGGCGTCCGTCCGGCAGCCGAACCGTCGCGTCGATGTGCACGTCGACCGACGAGACGTCACTCCTGCGGTGCGCGGCGGCCAGAGCACCGCGCAGGGCCGCCAGCAGCTCACGGTCCACCGGCTCCTGCAACAGGGTGTCGACGGCACCGCTGAAGTGCACCGACGGCAGCACACCGAGCGGCACGGCCGCCTCGCGGGTCTCGCGCAGCACCTGGCCCTTGAAGGTCGCCGGCGCGTCGGCGGGCGGCTGCTGGAGGGCGAAGATCGTGGTCCGGACCTCCTGGATGGTCGAGTCGAGCTCGTCGACGGCCTGGCTCAGCAACCGGTCCGTCGACCCGGCCTCGGCGGCCCGGCGCGTCGACTCGAGCATCATCTCGGTGGCGAACAGCCTCTGGACGACGAGGTCGTGGAGATCCCGGGCGATCCGGTCCCGGTCCTCGTACACGGCGAGCTGCTCGCGGTTGTGCCGGGCGTCCGCGAGCACCAGCGCCAGGGCGGCCTGGGAGGCGAACCGGGTGGCCAGCAGCCGTTCCGTCCCGGTGTACGGGCGGCCGCCCCGCCGCCGCGGCAGCGCCAGCACGCCGATCAGTCGCCCGCCGCTCTGCAGCGGCAGCATCATGCTCGGCCCGAAACGGCCGCGGACGGGGGCGGGCATCCGGGGGTCGGTGGCGGAGTCTTCGATGAACACCGGTTCCCCGCCGAGGAGTTGGGAGAGCACCGGCGAACCGGGCCGGATGGTCGCGGCGACGATGTCCCGCGGGTCGTCGAGGGTGGAGGCCGTGACGATCTCCATGCCGCCCTCTTCCGTGTGCCGGAGCACCACGCCGGCGGCGGCATCGGCGAGGTCGCGTGCCTGCTCGGCCACGGTCATCAGCGCGTCGTCGGCGCTCTCGCCGGTGAGCAGCGCGTCGGTGACGGCCGACGCGCCCTCGAACCACCGCTCGCGCTGCCGGGCCGTCTCGTGCAGCCGTGCGTTCCCGATGGCGATACCGGCCTGCGCCGCGAGTATCTGCAGCAGTGCCAGGTCCTCCTCGGTGCACGCGTCGCCGTCCCGTGGAGTCAGGCGCAGGTCGCCGAACCTCTCGGTGGCCACCCTGATCGGGATGCGCAGCGGCGCGGAGTCCGCCGTGGGTGCGTGCGCCGGCGTGGGAGGGCCGCCTGCCGGCCGGGGGCCGTGCCCTGCGCCGGCCTCCGTGGCCGTGAACCGCTCGACGACGCCGCCCCGCTCGGGGTCGGCCACGCCCAGGGATACGCCGTGCGCACCGGTCAGTACGGCGGCGGTGTCCACGACCTGCTGGAGGGTGGTGCGCAGATCGAGGCCGATGCCGATGCCGGTCACGGCCTCGAGGAACGCCGCGAGCCGCGGCGCCCCGGCAGGCCGCTGCCCCGGACGGCCCGTGCCGCCCGGGGTGTCCGGTTCGCTCGTGTGGGGTTCGTCGGGTTCGTCCGGGCAGCCTGTGCCCCGTCCGGCCCCGGGGTCCTCGGGGCCGGTGGTCACCGTCCCGTCTCCAGTGCCGGTGTCAGTCGGCCGTGGCGAGCGATTCGAGGTCCAGGGGCTGGATCCGGCCCTCGAGCATCGCGCCGAGCCCCTGCACCGTGCAGGTGTCGGGCCGTTCCGCGATGGTGACCGTCATCCCGGTGGCGTTGTGCAGCATCTGGTCCAGGCCCGGCAGCAGAGCGCTGCCGCCGACCATCGTGATGCCGCGGTCGACGAGGTCGGCGACGAGGTCCGGCGGGCAGTCCCGCAACACCTTGCCGATCCCGTCGAGCACCGAGGTGAGCGGGGTGTGGATCGCCTCCCTCACGGCCGCCGTGTCGACGCGGACGGAGCGGGCGAGGCCCGTGGCGACGTCCCGGCCGTGGATCTCCGTCACTTCCGGACCCTGCGAAGTGAGGCCGTTGCCGTGCAGGGCGACCTGGAGCGGCCGTACGGACTGGCTGGGAAGCATCAGCTCGTGCCGGTGGCGCAGGTGCTGGATCAACGCGTGGTCGATGGCGTTGCCGCCGATGGGGATGCGGGTGGCGGTGACGATCGAGCCGAGGGACAGGACGGCGATCTGGGTGGTCGCGGCGCCGCACACCATGATCATCGTCGCGCTCGGCTGCTCCACCGGGAGGCCGCAGCCGACGGCCGCCGCGATCAGGGTGTCCACCAGCTCGACCCGGCGGGCGCCGAGGCCGACCAGGGTCTCGACGGTGGCGCGCTGGGCGAGCGGGTCGCTGTCGTGCGGGGTGCTGGCGGCCGCGCGGAGCCGGGGCTTGCGGCGCAGCTGCCGACGGAGCTTCTCGCCGAGCAGATGACGCAGCATCCGCTGGGCCATGTCGATGTCGACGACCGTGCCGCCGGAGACGGGGCGCGCGACGCGGATGTAGTCGGGGGTGCGGCCGGTCATCTTCTCGGCGAGCTCGCCGACCGCGATCAACGCCCCCGTCCGGGTGTTCACGGCGGCGACGCTCGGTTCGTCGACGACAAGGCCGACGCCCTTGACGAAGACGCGGGTCCTGGCGGCGCCCAGATCGACTGCCACATGGCAACGGCGCAACTGGTCGAGGCTGACGGTCACGGCGGGTCCTCCCGAGTGCGGTACGTGTTCGCATCGTGCGATTGCCGCGGGCGGGGCGCGCGCTGGGCTGCGCCGGTCGGGGGTACGTACCTGACGGGCCGACAGATCAGTCCACGAGGCGTTGCAGCAGGCCCCAGGTGAACTCGGCGACGCGCATCTCGCCACCGGGCAGGGTGAACGAGAGCCGCCATCTGGTCGGTGCGGAGCCTTCCATGGGGCGGGCCGGCGGAAAGGCCTTCGCCACCTCGTCGACGGTGCACGACCAGGGCGCCAGGTCGTCCGCGGTGTGCAGTTCGGGGCCGGCCGCTCCTGGCGCGCGCACCAGCCATTCGTTCCACACGGCACCGTTGCCGGCGGCCAGAACTTCGAAGCGCAGGTCCGGCCAGAGCGGCAGTCGCCACAGCAGGGCGTCGCACTCCAGGTCGCCGATCCGCCGCCGGACGACCTGTTCGGGTTCGCCGAGCACCGAGCGGTAACGCGACAGCGCGCCGCGCGATCCGCGTGCGCGCAGCATCGCCTGCCAGCGCCGATTGGCCTCGCGCTGCTCCGCGAGTGACGCGCCCAGGGCGTGCCGCGCGTCCTCCGCGAGACCCGGCTGGAAGTCGGCCATCCGGCGCAGCAGCACCAGTTGGAAATCGAGCGGTCCGAAGCGGGCGTCAGGGGTCATGGCCGACATCCTGCCCGGTCGGCGGCGTCAACCGCGGCGAGTCGGCTCGCCGCGGAATCGAGCTTTTCACACAGGATCTGCACAGGCTGACCCACCGCAGGTGCCCGGTCGCCGAATAATCTGCGGGCGCCATGGATTACTGCCACCCGTGCGGACGGCACCTCAACGGCGCCCTGGCCTGTGCCGGGTGCGGTACACCGGTCGAGGAGCTCCGCCACCACAGCCCCCGTGCTCCCGAGCCCGACCACGTCTACGAACTGGACGTGGTGAGCGAGCCCGCGGACAGCACCGGGCCGCGCCGCTCGCACCGCCAGGCCCCGTCGCGGCGCAAGCCCGCGGGCCGCCGTGCCCGTAAGCGGCGCGGTCGCAAGGTGATGCTCGGGACGCTCGGCCTCGTGCTGGCGGCCGGGGCGCTGAGCCTGGCGGAGCTGGCCATGGAGGACTCCGGCGACGACGGCGCGGCGACGGCGGTCAAGGAGGATCCGGTCGTCGAGTCGGAGATGCCGGACCCGACGGCCTCCGAAGAGTCGCCGGACGCCCCGGGCCATGTGAAGGAGCCGGCCATCACGAAGTCCTCCTCGCCGCGGCCGGGGAAGTCCCGGACGGGCGGTGGTGGCGACGATGGCGACGGCTCGGGCCCCACGGGCCCGGGCGCCGGGAGCGGCGAGCCGTCGGAGGCCGGGCCGAGCGGCGACATCTCCCCTTCCGCGTCGTCCTCCGGCGACCCCGGGAGCAGCGAGGGGCCCGGGAGCACGGACGGGACCTCCTCCGGCCCGGCCGATCCCGAGGAGCCGGGCCAGCAGGACCCGCCGCCTCCCGAGCCGACGCCGAGCGAGACGTGCAGCCGCTTTCTGTTCTGGTGCGTCTAGGGTCTCTGGTGAGTCCAGGGTCGGGGCGGACCTGACCTCCGCCCCCACGCCGTGTGCGTCCGGGCGCCTCGCGGGTGCCGGGCGCCCCGGGGCTTCAGGAACCGGCGGCGGGCGGCTCTGACACGTCCTCGCCCAGCATCCGTCTGAGCAGGTCCCGCAGCACCGAACGCTCGACCGCCGTCAGCTGCGCCAGGGGCTCGCGCGCGAAGTCCAGCGAATCCCGCAGCCGGCGTGCCGTGCCGCGGCCCTCCTGGGTGGCAGCGGCGATCTTCACCCTGCGGTCGGCCGGGTCCGGACGGCGCTCGACCAGGCCGCGCGCCTCGAGCCGGTCCACGATCCCCGTCACGTTCGACGGCTCGCACCTCAGCTTCTGGGCAATGCGGCGCATGGGGGTGGGCTCCATGGAGAGCAGCCCCAGCACACGGGCCTGCGCCCCGGTGAGGGAGTGCTCGGCCGCGGCCTGCTCGTACTCCTCGTGGTAACGCGCCACGACGGTGCCGATGAGCTCGACGACCTCGAGGGTCAGGGGATCTGTTCGCTGGGCGGCCATGCACATCAGGATAACCCGATACTTGACAACCTGAAATATTCAGGCGCATGGTTGTTTCAAGTAATGAAGCTTTTCTAGGAGGAACGCAGCATGTCCGCACTTCCCGCGTCCGGCCGTGAATGGCACCTTGTCGCCCGCCCGCACGGCTGGCCCAAGGCCGAGGACTTCGCGCTGCGCGACGCGCCCGTCACCGAGCCCGGGGAGGGCCGCATCCTCGTGCGGAACCTCCACTTCTCCGTCGATCCCTACATGCGCGGCCGGATGAACGACGTGAAGTCGTACGTCCCGCCCTTCCAGCTCGACCGGCCCATGGACGGCGGCGCGGTCGGCGAGGTCGTCGCTTCGAACGCGGAGGGCTTCGCCGTCGGCGACCACGTGCTGCACGGCCTCGGCTGGCGGGAGTACGCGGAGGTGCCGGCCAAGAACGCCACCAAGGTCGACTCCTCGCTCGCGCCGCTCTCCGCCTACCTCGGAGTGCTCGGCATGACCGGCCTGACCGCCTACGCGGGTCTGTTCGATGTCGCGTCCTTCAAGGAGGGCGACGCCGTGTTCGTCTCCGGCGCCGCGGGTGCAGTCGGCGGCCAGGTCGGCCAGATGGCCCGGATCAAGGGTGCCTCGCGCGTCATAGGCTCGGCCGGCTCGGACGAGAAGGTCAAGCTCCTCGTCGAGGAGTACGGCTTCGACGCGGCCTTCAACTACAAGAACGGCCCCGTGGCCGCGCAGCTGAAGGAGGCCGCCCCCGACGGCATCGACGTCTACTTCGACAACGTCGGCGGCGAGCATCTCGAGGCGGCGATCTCGTCGTTCAACGTCGGCGGCCGGGCGACCATCTGCGGAATGATCGCCCAGTACAACGACACCGAGCCGACCCCCGGCCCGCGCAACCTCGCGCTCGTCATCGGCAAGCGGCTGCGCCTCCAGGGCATGCTGGTGAACGACCACACCGCGCTCCAGCCGCAGTTCGTGCAGGACGTGGCGGCCTGGATCGCCTCCGGTGAGCTCAAGTACGACGAGACCGTCGTCGAGGGCATCGAGAACGGCTACGAGGCCTTCGTCGGACTGCTCCGCGGAGAGAACACCGGCAAGATGATCGTTTCTCTCACCGGCTGATTCACCCGTTAGGCTCTTGCCCAGCCGTCGCGATCGTGGGCGCGAGTCGCGGCGAACCAGCAGGAGGAAGACTCCATGTCCATCCA
The DNA here is from genome assembly GCF_056835925.1 of Streptomyces sp. WAC00040. Lineage (NCBI taxonomy): Bacteria > Bacillati > Actinomycetota > Actinomycetes > Kitasatosporales > Streptomycetaceae > Streptomyces > Streptomyces sp. WAC00040. Next base: position 258,186 of record NZ_JAKQZE010000001.1, on the reverse strand, counting down.
GCAGTCCGACGTGCTCTACACCGCGGTGGCCACGGCGGAGAACGGCCGGGACGGCCGTGTCGCCACGCACGACGGTCAACTCGACGTCGTGGTCAACCCGCCCAAGGAGATGGGCGGCAGCGGTGCCGGCACCAACCCGGAGCAACTCTTCGCCGCCGGGTACAGCGCCTGCTTCCAAGGGGCCCTCGGTGTCGTCGCCCGCCAGGAGAAGGCGGACATCTCCGGCTCGACGGTCACCGCCGAGGTCGGTATCGGGAAGAACGACGACGGCTTCGGCATCATCGTCAAGATCTCCGCGACCATCCCGAACGTGGACGCCGCCACCGCCAAGGACCTTCTCGAGAAGGCCCACCAGGTCTGCCCGTACTCCAAGGCGACCCGCGGCAACATCACGGTCGACCTCGCGGTCTGACCGACGGCGCCGAGCGTGAAGCAGGGCCGCACCCCGCCCGGGGTGCGGCCCTGCGGCCTGTGAGGGGATCAGCGGGTCAGCAGCGCCCGGCCGATCTGAGCGAAGACACCCTTCGGGTGCGCCCGGAACATCGGCTCCGTGCCGAACAGCGCCACCGGCGTGCCGGCCGACGACGTCCCGGAGACCACGGCGGCGTGGCCCGCCGCGTCGCCCGGCCCGCCCGTGCCCTGCTCCGTGGCGCGCCAGTGGCCGGACACCAGGGGGTTGCCCGTGGCGTACGACTGGTCGACGCGCACGCCGGCGCCCGCCCCGGTGAACCACATCGGCGAGTAGACGAAGGTGTGCGCCGGAGCGCCGCCCGTGATGGGGCCGCCCGTGTTCCGCACCCGCACCACACCGTTGGCGTCGCCGTTGCCCGCCACCGCCGTGACGTCGAGGAGCGACGCTGCCTCGTTGAACGCCGCGCCCTGCTCACCGACCCCGACCACGCCGACGCCGCTCGCCTCGAACGCGGCGCGGGCGGCGGGGGTCAGCTTCGCGTGGTCCAGCCCGGACGACACGTACAGCACATCGGCCGTCGACCAGTCGAAGCCCGCGTTCAGCACCGCCGTGGAGACCGGCACCACGTCGAAGCCCATCTCGCGCAGCGCGAACAGCTCGCCCGCCGTGACGGCCGCGGCGACCCTGGTCCGCTCCAGCGCTGTCGTGCCCTTCTCCCGCGTGGCGTGGAACGCCACGCCCAGCCGGTGCGCGAGCACCGCCGCCCGGCCACGCGCCGAGCCCGGCACGATCGCCGAGCCGTCGGTTGCGCGCCGGACGTCGACCCCCTGCTTCAGCAGGGAGTTGAGAGCGGCCAGCTCCTTGGGGTCGTCCAGGCGCAGCCGGAGGTCGCCGCTCGGAGCGACGTGTCCGGTGGGTGCCGCTGCGTGGACCGTACGGGTGCGGACCCGCAGGTCACCGGAGGCGGCGGCGTCCACGTCCGCGCCCCACAGCAGGCCGAGGCTCCAGCCCGAGATGTCGTACATGGCTCCGACGTCGGCACTGATGTCGCGGCCGTCGGCGAGGATCACATTGGCGATGCCCCGCTTGGGCTGGTGCATGTCGACGATGTACGACCCGGCGGGGTACGTGCGGCCCGCGAGCCGGAAGGCGGTGAGCGCCCGCTCCACCCGGACGTCATTGGCGACAAGGTGGTCGACCAGCCGGGCCGCGGCAGTCGCCGACCGCTGCGAACGCCCGGCGGGAATGACGTACGCCCTCGGGAACTTCGTGGTGTAGACGTCCTCGGGGCCGATGCCCGGCACACCCGGGACGGTCTCCTCGGAGACGGGCCGCTGCGGCTCGCCGGCCGCGCCCCTGCGGAACGTGTCGATCTGGTCGGCCAGCACCGAGGCGCGGTGCGCGTGGGTGTGGTCGAGCGTCGCGCGCATCGCCGCGCCGGCGATGTCGGTGTTGATGGCGGCCCTGCGGCGCAGTTCCTCGACCGGCAGCGTGTTGTACGCGTTGTTGTTGACGGTCATCGGGAACTCGATGGTGTGCGAGGCGACAGCGCCATGGAAGGGCATGTACTGCGGGGTGAAGATGGGCGGCCAGTCGTCCCAGCCCTCCTCCTCGTCCCGGAAGGGGATCACGGCAGGACGCACACCGTCCTTCTCCGCCGTGTAGCCGAGGCCGTTGACGGCCTGCTCCATCCCGAGAGCGTTCGCGTAGGCGTTCTTCAGGAACAGGTCGTACTCGTAGTTCTCGCCGTGCGGCGGGGTGGTCGGCTCGATCAGTGTGCCGTTGACGTATCCGTGCAGGTCGAGCATCACGGCCGGCTGCTTGTCGATCGCGATCTGCCGGATCGCCCGTGTCTCGGGCTGCGTGGCGGTGATGAAGTCGCGGTTGAGGTCGAAGCCGCCGGCGTTGGCGCGGGTTCCGGCGATCCTCCCGTCCGGGTTGGCCGTGACGTTCAGGTAGACGCGGTTCTTGGCGAGCAGGTCGGCCGTCTTCGCGTCCTTGGCCGTCGCCAGTTCCTCGATGAGCTTGAGGGCGGCGTCCGTGCCCTCCCACTCGTTGCCGTGGATGTTGTTGTTGATGAACACCGGCGTCTTGTAGAGCGCCCTGATGTTCCGGTCCCCGGCCGCGGCGGCGGGCGCGTTCTCTATGCGCTGCCGCATCCGCTCCTGGTCGCGCGCCTGGGCGGCGCTCTCCGGCGCGGTGACGGTGACGAGGTACAGCTCGCGACCGCCTGCCGAGTGGCCGGCGACCTCGACGCTCACCCGGTTGCCCCGTGCTTGCAGGGCGTTGAGCCGCGGGGCGAGGGAGTGATAGGGAGCGAGGCCCAGTTTTATCGACTTGTCGGCCGGGTTCTCCGGCGGGACCTCGAGTGCGGTCCTTCTCGGGTATCCGCCCTCCCCGGTGAGGTCGCGGTTCTCGTCGGTGAGCGCGCCGGCGGTCGCGGAGAGCGGCGCCCTGGCCGCCGTCGTGGGCGCGTCGCGACTCCCTTCTCTCACGGGGTGCGGCTGGGGCCGGTCCTCCGCGGGAGCGGCCACGGCGCCCGGTAACGGCGCGAGCAGAGCGCCGGCGAGTGCCGCGGCGAGGGTGGCGGTGATCAGTACGGGGCGGGGTGAGCCCATGCGGTTCGAGCCTCCGTGGGTCGGAAGGAATCGTCACAAGATCAGTACGCACGGTCTACCGGTTCGGCGTCCGAACAACAAGGGGCACCCCGATAAGGTGTGCGCATGCGTGATCTCGGGGTGGGTTTCGGGTACTTGATGAAGGGCCAGCGCTGGGTCGCCGGCCACGGCCGGTGGTTCGGTTTCGGTCTGCTTCCCGGACTCGTGACCCTGGTGCTCTACACGGCCGCGCTCGTCGGACTCGTCCTCGGCGCTGACGACGTGACCGCCTGGGCGACCCCCTTCGCCGACGACTGGTCCACGCCCTGGCGCGGCATCATCCGCGGCACGCTCACCGCACTGCTGTTCGCCTTCGGGCTGTTCGTGGCCGTCATCACCTTCACGGCCGTGACGCTCCTGGTCGGCCAGCCCTTCTACGAGAACCTCTCCGAGCAGGTCGACCGCTCGGAGGGCGGCGACGTGCCCCACTCCGGGCTGCCGCTCTGGCGTGAACTGTGGATCTCCGCCAGGGACTCGCTGCGGGTCGTGCTGCGCGTTGTCTGCTACGGCGTGCTGCTCTTCGCCTGCGGCTTCATCCCGGTCGTCGGGCAGACGGTGGTCCCGGTGATCGGTTTCTGCGTCTCCGGCTTCTTCCTCGCGGAGGAGCTGACGGCGGTTGCCCTCCAGCGGCGCGGCATCGAACTCAAGGACCGTCTCACCCTTCTGAGGGGCCGCCGGATGCGCACGCTGGGTTTCGGCGTGCCGCTGACGCTGGCGTTCCTCGTCCCGTTCGTCGCGGTCTTCCTGATGCCGGGCGCGGTGGCGGGCGCGACGCTGATGGCACGTGACCTCGTGCCGGACCCGGCCGCCGACCCGGAGCCGGCGCAGCCGGGCCCGAACACCTTCCGCAAGGCGGACTAGCGCTCAGCTCTCCAGGCGCTCCAGGCCGGCGTGGTCCGGCCCGGCGGCGCACCGGGCGGCCGGGATCCGCGCCACCGCGAGGGCGGGGGCTTCGGTGCCCGCCGTGGCGAGCAGCGCGCCGTCAGGACCCCAGAGCGCGCTGCCGCCCAGGCAGTCACCGACGCCGGACGGCCCCACCGCGTTGGCGAGCAGCACCGGGAGGGCGTTGTCCCTGGCCCGGATCGGATAGACCCGCTCGAACGAGTCGTTGTGCTCGTCGAGCACCGAACTGGCCACGTACACCTGGCAGCCGTCGGCCTTCGCACGCTCCGCCACGTCGGGGAAGCGGTTGTCGTAGCAGACCGCCACCGCGAACCGGACGCCGCCGAGGGTGAAACGGCCGTCCCGCGTACCGGCCGTGAAGACGTCGTTCTCCTCGCCGTACAGATGCGTCTTGTCGTAGCGGGCGAGCAGCTCGCCGTCCGGGCCGATCACCAGCGCCGTCATCGTGGGGCGCGGCCCGGGCGTGCGGGCCGCGCAGCCGACGAGCGCCGCGGTCGACGTCGCACGGCACGCCTCCCGCAGTGGTTCCAGCCGGGGATCGTCCTGCGACAGCCACAACTCGGGACGTCCGGCGATCATGTCCAGGTCGTAGCCGGTGACCGCCAGCTCGCAGAAGGCGACCAGGGCGGCCCCCTGCCCGCCCGCCGCCCGCACCAGCCCCCGCATGCTGTCGACGTTCGCCCCGATGTCGCCCGGTACCGAGGTGAACTGCCCCGCCGCGATCTTCATGTGTCCGTCATCCCGTCCCGTTGTTCTCTGCAGCCACCCGGATGATCTCGCGGACCTGGGCGATGATGTCCAGCCGGTTGCGGACGAACTCAGGGTCGGTTATCTCCGTCGTGTTGCCTGCCGCGAACTGGAGCACCGGGGTGTGCACATGGCCACCGGGGATGTCCAGGCCGAGCCGGTCGCGCAGCAGGGTCGCGCGGTAGGCGATCTCGTTGGACAGGTAGTCGCCGCCGCCTCCGGCCCGAGCGGTCGAGCCCGGGGTCGGGCCGTCCGGCCGGGTCACGGGGGCGGTTTGACCGACCGGTATCTCGGTCACGGAGGTGTTGTCGTACACCGGGAAGCGGCCCGTGTCCGTGGCGGTGATCGCCTTGTACGGGAGCGACGTCGGCGTCCACTGGGGCTGCGAGGCAGGATCGGACACCGGCACGGTCTCCCGTCGGGAGACGTTGTCGTTGTCCGGGAAACCACCCCGCCAGGCCCCGTTGAAACGCTCGATGTCGATGCGGCCCACCCGGCCCTGGCTGACCGTCGTGAAAAGGTCCGCCTCCGGGAGCCGGCCCTCGAGGGTCCGTTCGACCGTGCCGTCGGTGAAGTCCTGCCAGCGCACCGGGAAGACGGCCGTCTCGATCCTCGCCGGCCCGTCCGCGGTGCGGATCCACGTGCCGTCGAGGGCGAGCGCGGTCGCCCCGGAAGGGTTGCTGATCCGGATGTCCCGGTCGAGCGTGAACGGGTCGAAGCCCGTCATCACGATCCGCTTGACGCCCTTGCCGTGGGGGAAGTCCATCGAGTCCTGCCCGCGCGAGGACCGTTCCAGACCGTCCAGCAGGTGCGCCCGCTGAGCGGCGGTCATGTCGAACGCGGGCTGCCACTGCCGCAGGCCGGCTGTCATCCCGAGCCGCGCCCAGTACAGGGGGCGGTCGTCGTCCCGGCTCAGGTCGCCCCGTACCGAGCCCCTGCCCTGCGCCCGGTCCACGGCCCGCTCCCACAGCGCCGACCCGTGGCGAAGGACGGCACGCTCGGCCTGGCGGTACGAAGTCGCGCCCTCCAGCGCCCGGACGAAGTCCGGTGCCGTGGAGTCGAATCCGCTGCGCCGCAGGATCTCCTGCGGCACGGCCCGTCCGAGTCGCTGCTCCTCGGCCGTGAGCGGGACGGCGGCGGGGGAGGGGGCGGCGGAAACGAGCGGGGACGCCGTGAGCGTGAGCGCGGCGGAGGCGAGCAGGGCGACGCCAAGTACGTCCAGACGGGCGCGTATCCGGGGCACGGGAATCCTTTCGTCGGGTGGCGGAAGTATCGCCGTCCGGCCGCGGCGGCGAAAGGCGGCCTACGACCCGGCCCGTGGAGCCTGCGCGGCCGTGATGTTGCGGTAGGCGATCTCCGCCAGCCGCTGCTGGCCGTCCCTGCTGGGGTGGAACCAGTCCCAGCGGCTCAACTGCTCACCCGTGAAGCGGTAGTCGAAGACCTCGCCGCCGTCGTACCGGCAGCTGTCGTCCTTGGCGCACACGTCCTCGAGCACGCCGTTGTACGCGACGACCCGCTGCTGGACGGTGTCCCGGCGCTGCTGCGCCCGCACGCTCAGGTCCTGCGCGTCGCCGAGCATCGAGGCGCAGATGCCCAGTTCCCATATCCGGCTGCCCAGCGCGTCGCCGCGGCCGGCCGACCACAGCCGCTTGAGGTCCGGCACGCTGGAGACGTAGACCTGAGCCTTCGGGGCATCCTTGCGCAGCGCGGCCATGGCGGCCTCCAGGGAGGCCCGGAAGTCCTCGACGGGGGTCATGCGGTCCACGGTGTCCGCGCAGGCATCGTTCGCACCGACCATGACCGTGACCAGTTCCGGCTTGCGGGCCGCGGCCCGTGCCATCTGCTCCGGCAGGTCGGAGGCGTCGGCGCCGGAACGGGCCAGGTTCCAGCTGCGCTCCGACACGGCGGACGGTCCGAGCAGGCGCAGGGCGAGGCTGTTCACCGTGGTGTCCGTACCGGTCGCCCACGACACCTCGGGGCAGTCGGCGAGGATCATGCACGCGTCGAACCCACGCGTGATGGAGTCGCCGACCGCGGCCAGCGAGCGTGGGCTGGTGTCCCACACGCGGGTCGGGCTCGGGCTCGGGGAAGGACGCGCGGACGCCGCCGACGGGTCCTGGCCGGATGATCCTGACGGCGAGTCACATGCCGCCAGCGCGCCCGCCGCCAGCACGGCGGTGGCCAGTGCGGCCGCCACGCCGGTGCGTGCCCGGAACGTCCGGCTCCGCTGTCGCAAGGTCAATTTCCCCTCCACAAACCCGGCATCCGACCTCCTGCCGAGTGAAAGCTTGGTGCGTACGGGCCCCAGGACCGACATTACGTCACCCCTCGGCGCGTTCTGCACGGTAACTTTTGCCACGTCGACCCAGAGGCCCACCTCGCCCATCGGCGCCGGTAAATTACATCTCGTCACATACCGTCCCTTTTGTGGAGACTTGTTCCCGATGCTGTTTACTGAGGCCGCTGGGAAGGCGATCCTCGTCCCACACTGGAGGTCCCGGTGACGACACGTGGCGTTCTGTACGTTCACTCCGCACCGCGCGCGCTGTGCCCCCACGTCGAATGGGCGGTCGCGGGCGTGCTCGGCGTACGGGTCCAGCTGGACTGGATCCGCCAGCCCGCATCGCCCGGCACCTGGAGAGCCGAATTCTCCTGGCGCGGGGAAGTGGGCACCGCCTCCAAGCTGGCGTCCGCGCTGCGCGGTTGGCACCTGCTGCGGTTCGAGGTGACGGCTGAGCCGTGCGCGACCGCCGAGGGCGAGCGCTACAGCGCCACGCCGGACCTCGGAATCTTCCACGCGGTGACCGGCATGCACGGCGACATCCTCGTGCCCGAGGACCGTCTGCGGGCGGCTCTGGCGCGGTCCACACAGGGCGAGACGGACCTCGAGGCGGAGATCGCGAAGCTGCTGGGGAAGCCGTGGGACGACGAGCTGGAGCCGTTCCGGTACGCGGGGGAGGGCGCGCCGGTGCGGTGGCTCCACCAGGTGGTGTGACGCGGTAGCCCCTGAAGGGCCGTTCCGTTCCCCCACCCCCCCCCCCCCCCCCCCGCCCCGCCCGAACCGGGCTCCGCCCGGCCCCCTGCGGCCTCCGCCCCCGCACCCCGCGCCTCAATCGCCGGCGGGGCTCGAGTTGCCCGTGCTTCGGGAACGAACAGAGGCCCGCGCCCCGAGGGGCACGGGCCTCGCACGTGAAGCGGGATCAGGCAGGTCAGACGGTGCGGAACGCCAGCACCACGTTGTGGCCGCCGAAGCCGAACGAGTTGTTGATCGCCGCGATCGTGCCCTCCGGCAGCGCGCGGGGCTCCCCGCGCACGATGTCCGCGTCCACCGTCTCGTCGAGTTCGTCGACGTTGATCGTCGGCGGGGCTGTGCGGTGGTGGAGCGCGAGCACCGTCGCCACCGTCTCGATGCCGCCCGCGCCGCCGAGCAGATGACCCGTCATGGACTTGGTCGCGGAGACCGCGACGTGGTCCAGGTCGTCGCCCAGCACGCTGCGCAGCGCCTTGATCTCGGCGACGTCACCCTGCGGCGTCGACGTCGCGTGCGCGTTGAGGTGCACGACCTCGGCCGGCTTGAGGTCCGTGGTCTCGAGCAGGTTCCGCAGCGCCGCCGCGATACCGCGGCCGGTCGGCTCCGGCTGCGCGATGTGGTGGCTGTCCGCGGACAGGCCCTGTCCCAGCACCTCGCAGTAGACCTTCGCGCCGCGTGCGGCGGCGTGCTCGGCCGACTCCAGGATCACGACGCCCGCGCCCTCGCCGAGGACGAAGCCGTCGCGGGCCGTGTCGTAGGGGCGCGAGGCCTTCGTCGGCTCGTCGTTGTTCTTGGACATCGCCATCATGTTGGCGAAGGCCGCGATCGGCAGCGGGTGGATCGCCGCCTCGGTGCCGCCGGCGACGACCACGTCGGCACGGCCGGTGCGGATCATCTCGACGGCGTAGCCGATCGCCTCGGCGCCCGACGCGCACGCCGAGACCGGGGTGTGCACGCCCGCCTGGGCGTTCACCTCGAGGCCGACGTTGGCGGAGGGGCCGTTGGGCATCAGCATGGGGACGGTGTGCGGGGAGACGCGGCGTACGCCCTTCTCCTTGAGCACGTCGTACTGGTCGAGCAGAGTCGTCACGCCGCCGATGCCGGAGGCGATGACGGTGCCGAGACGGGCCGGGGCGATCGCCCCGTCCTCGCCGGCGGGGGCGGTGTAGCCGGCATCGGCCCAGGCCTCGCGGGCCGCGATCAGCGCGAACTGCGCGGAGCGGTCCAGCCGTCGGGCCAGCGGGCGCGGCAGAACCTCGCCCGGGTCGACCGCGGCGGTCGCCGCGATCTTCACCGGCAGGTCGGCGAAGCGCTCCCCCTCGAGCAGCTTCACACCGGAACGCCCGGCGATGAGACCTTCCCAGGTCGATGCGCTGTCGCCACCCAACGGTGTGGTTGCGCCGATACCGGTGACGACCACGGTGCGATTGGTCGAGTTCACAGGAATTCTTTCTCCACGTGTAGAGGGTGCTGAATTTTCACGGCGCCACCGGAGAGTGGCGACAAACGCGACGTGAGACTCAGGCCTGGTGCTTTGCGATGTAGTCCGCGGCGTCGCCGACGGTCTTCAGGTTCTTGACGTCCTCGTCGGGGATCTTGACGTCGAAGCGCTCTTCGGCGGCGACGACGACCTCGACCATGGACAGCGAGTCGACGTCGAGGTCGTCGGTGAAGGACTTGTCCAGCTGGACGTCCTCGGTCGGGATACCGGCGATCTCGTTGACGATCTCGGCGAGACCCTTGACGATCTCTTCCTGCGTGGCGGCCATGGTGGCGCTCCTTCGGTGTGTATCAGAGGGTGTGGCAGCAGCCGTCCGGAAGATCCGTACGGTGCCTAGGGGAGGGTAACGACCGTCGCGGCGTAGACGAGACCCGCCCCGAAGCCGATGATGAGCGCTGTGTCGCCGCTCTTCGCCTGTCCGGTCGCCAGGAGCCGCTCCATTGCGAGCGGGATCGAGGCGGCCGAGGTGTTGCCGGTGGTTTCCACGTCGCGGGCGACCGTGACGTGCTCCGGCAGCTTCAGGGTCTTCACCATCGAGTCGATGATCCGCATATTGGCCTGGTGCGGGATGAAGACGTCCAGGTCGGCCGCGCTGATGCCGGCGGCGTCGAGCGCCTGCTGCGCGACCTTCGCCATCTCGAAGACGGCCCAGCGGAACACCGCCTGGCCCTCCTGCGTGATGGCAGGGAACTTGATCTCGCCGCGCCCGTTGAGCGGCAGGCGGGAGACGTCGCCGAGGTGGAAGTCGTTCCACGGCACGGTCTGCTTGATCGTCTCGGACTTGTCGCCCTCCGAGCCCCAGACCGTGGGGCCGATGTGCGGCTCGTCGGACGGGCCGACGACGACCGCGCCCGCGCCGTCGCCGAACAGGAAGGCCGTCGCGCGGTCCTCCAGGTCAGTCAGGTCGCTGAGCCGCTCGACGCCGATGACGAGCACATACTCTGCGGAGCCCTCGACGATCATGCCCTTGGCGAGGGTGAGGCCGTAGCCGAAGCCCGCGCAGCCGGCGGAGATGTCGAACGCGGCGGGCTTGCCCGCGCCGACCTTGTCGGCGATCTCGGTGGCCACGGCCGGGGTCTGCTTGAAGTGCGAGACGGTGGAGACGACGACGGCGCCGATCTGGTCGGCGGTGATCCCGGCGTCCGCGATCGCCTTGCCCGACGCCTCGACCGACATCGCGGTCACGGTCTCCTCGGGTGAGGCCCAGTGGCGGGTGGCGATACCCGAGCGGGAGCGGATCCACTCGTCGGAGGAGTCGATGTTCTCGAGGATCACCTCGTTGGGCACGACCCGGGTCGGACGGTAGCCGCCGACACCCAGGATGCGCGCGTACGGGGCGCCCTTGCTGGGCTTGATCTTCGACATGCTCTACGGCTCCTTGTCAGGCTGAAAGCTCGGCGACGAGCGCGCGGGCCGCGTCGAGATCGTCGGGGGTCTTCAGCGCCGACGTCCGCACGCCAGGCAGGGCGCGCTTGGCGAGGCCGGTGAGCGTGCCTCCGGGGCAGACCTCGATCAGGGCGGTGACGCCCTGCTCCTTGAAGGTCTCCATGCACAGGTCCCAGCGGACCGGGTTGGCGACCTGACCCACGAGACGGGAGATGACGTCGGCGCCGTCGGCGACGATCTGCCCGTCCTTGTTCGAGACGTACGGGACCGCCGGCGCGGAGACCGTGAGGGCCTTCGCGGCCTCCTCGAGCTTCGCGACGGCGGGTGCCATGTGATGAGTGTGGAACGCGCCGGCCACCTTGAGCGGCAGGACACGGCGGACGCCTTCCGGCTTGTCCTCCGCGAGTGCTGCGAGCTGCTCGGCGGTGCCGGCGGCGACGATCTGCCCCGCGCCGTTCACATTGGCCGGGGTGAGGCCGAGCTTCTCGAGGTGTGCCACGACCGTGTCGGGCTCACCGCCGAGGATGGCCGACATGCCGGTCTCCGTGATCGCGGCGGCCTCTGCCATCGCCAGGCCGCGGGCCCGTACGAGCTTCAGCGCGGAGGTGTCGTCGATGACACCGGCGAACGCGGCGGCGGTGATCTCACCGACGCTGTGTCCGGCGACCGCGCCGGGAGCCACCTCACCGAGCGCCGACGCGGACAGCAGTCCGGCGGCGACGAGCAGGGGCTGCGCAACGGCGGTGTCGCGGATCTCGTCCGCGTCGGCCTTGGTGCCGTAGTGGGCAAGGTCGAGCCCGATGGCGTCCGACCAGGCCGCGATGCGGTCGGCGGCGCCGGGGAGGTCGAGCCAGGGAGTCAGGAAGCCGGGCGTCTGAGCGCCTTGGCCGGGAGCGACGAGTACGAGCACCCTCACACTCTCTCTTGTGGACGGCCTCTCCCGCCCGTGGGGACAGGGACGAAGAACCGTCAGGGGAATTGTCGGTGTTCAACAAAAGTCTAGGGCTGGGCATCCCCGTCGGCCAGACGCCCCAGGATCAGCGCGATTCGCAGAGTGAACGCCGAACGCACGTCGGAGGGTGACCAGCCGGTGACGTCTGTCACACGTCGGAGCCGGTAGCGCACGGTGTTGGGGTGGACGAAGAGCATTCTGGCGGCGCCTTCCAGGCTGCTCGCCTGCTCCAGATAGACACTCAGAGTTTCCAGGAGGGCCGAGCCGGCTTCCTCCAGTGGTCTGTAGATCTCCTCCACCAACTGCTCACGCGCGGAAGGGTCGGAGGCGATGGCGCGCTCCGGCAGCAGATCGTCCGCGAGAACCGGCCGCGGGGCGTCCTGCCAGGCAGAGCACGCCTTGAGACCCGCGGCGGCGGCCTGCGCGGAGCGGGTCGCCGCCAGCAGGTCGGGCACGATCGGGCCGGCGACGACGGGACCCGCCGCGTACGGGCCGATCAGCGCCTTGGCGACGTGCAGCGGGTTGTCGCTGCCGCCGGCGATGACGACGAGCCGGTCGCCGAGCACGCCCGTCAGCACCTGGAGCTTGGCGTGCCGGGCGGCGCGGCGGATGGCCTCGACGGTCAGTTCGCTGTCCCCGTCGGGTGCGGTGCCGAGGATCACACACACATGCTCGGGCGAGTTCCAGCCGAGCGCCGCGGCGCGGGAGACCGCGCCCTCGTCGGCCTCGCCGGACAGCACCGCGTTGACGACGAGCGATTCGAGGCGGGCGTCCCACGCGCCGCGGGCCTCGGCGGCCTGGGCGTAGACCTGGGCGGTGGCGAAGGCGATCTCCCGTGCGTAGACGAGGAGTGCCTCGCGCAGGACGGATTCATCGCCGGGGGCGGCCACCTCCTCGATCGCCGCCTCCATGACCTCGATGGTGGTGCGCACCATCTCCACGGTCTGGCGCAGGGTGATCGCCCGGGTCAGCTCGCGGGGGGCGGTGCCGAAGACGTCGGTCGAGATGGCCTGCGGGGTCTCCGGGTGCCGGAACCATTCGGTGAAAGCCGCGATACCGGCCTGGGCGACCAGCCCGATCCACGACCGGTTCTCCGGTGGCATGGCCCGGTACCAGGGCAGCGACTGGTCCATGCGGGCGATCGCGTTCGCGGCGAGCCGGCCGGATGACTGCTCGAGGCGGCGCAGGGTCGCGGAGTGCGGGTGGGAGGAGTTCGCTGCAGGTTCGGGCACGGGACAAGAGTGCCTTATCAGGACGCGAGCCCCGGGGGGCGGGGTTCTTGTTCATCCCGTCGTCGCCCGATGGTTCCCGGCTACCGTGGTGGCGTGATATCCGTTCGGCGCGCCGGTGAGCGCTACAGAGGCGGCGACCCCGCGGCCGGCATCGAGTCCCTGCACGCCTTCTCCTTCGGGCGGCACTACGACCCCGGCAATCTCCGCTTCGGCGCGATCCTGGCCTGCAACGAGGAGCGTCTCGCCCCCGGCGCCGGGTTCGACGAGCATCCGCACAGCCACACGGAGATCGTCACCTGGGTCGTCGAGGGCGAGCTCACCCACCGCGACACCGCCGGGCACGCCACCGTCGTCCGCCCCGGAGATGTGCAGCGGCTCGGCTCGGCGGGCGGGGTTCGGCACGTGGAGCGCAACGACGGCGATGTGCCGCTGGTGTTCGTGCAGATGTGGCTGGCGCCGCTCCGGCCCGGCGGCGAGCCGTCGTACGAGATCGTGCGCGGTATCGCCGACTCGACTCCGTACGCCCTGCCCGAGGCGGGCGCGATGCTGCACGCGCGCCGGCTGGCCGCGGGGGAGCGGACGGCGGTGCCGGACGCGCCGTACGTGTACGCGCACGTGGTGCGGGGTCGCGTGCGGCTCGCCGCCGACGAGTTGGGGCCGGGGGACGCGGCGCGGATCACGGACGCGGAAGGGCTGGAGCTCACCGCGGAGGGGGCGGCGGAGATGCTGCTGTGGGAGATGGGCCGGTGAGGCATCGGGCGACAGGTCGGTCCTGCCAGTAGAACAGCAGCGGCCCTCGACGCGTCGGCGCGGGTCGCTCTGCAGCTGGCGTCGCGACGCGTACTCGTGCACGTTAACCGCCCGCAACGCGTTGCCCGGGCCGGGGGACTTCGACGCGGGGGCGGCGAGCCGGTCGTGGATCCGCCGGATCGTGCCGGTCTCCTCGGTGTCCCTGAGCCGCGCGACGAGTTCGGGCACGTAAGCCTCGGGCACTTGCCCCTCCAGCGCGACGACGCACGCCCCCGGAACCACGGGCTCGCGGTGTCCGCCGCGTACCGGGCGAGGGCATCGGGCTCGAGCGCGCTCAGGTTCGGGGTCGACCCGGCGCCCCCAGGGGGAGCAGTGCCTCCCCGGAGAGGGTCGACCAGGTCGGCAACCGGGCCCGGCGCGGCAGCCGGGGCGGCCGCCCGCCGGCCTTCGACAAGCAGGTCTACAAGCGGCGCAACGTCGTGGAACGGTGCTTCAGTCGCCTGAAGCAGTGGCGCGGGATCGCCACCCGGTACGACAAGACCGCCGAGTCCTACCAAGCAGCCGTCACCCTCGCCTCACTCCTGATGTGGGCGTGCTGGACGCTGGTCTCCGATCTGAGCGTCGGTGACCGCCTGCGCACCCCGGACGGCTCCGTCCGCGCGCTGACGGCCCTCCGCGACCGCTCGGGCCTGACTCCGCGCACGGTCTACGACCTCACCGTCGACGACCTGCACACCTTCTTCGTGCGCACGAAGGGGCAGCGGCCGGACGACGTGCTCGTCCACAACTGCCTGAACCTCACGCTGCACGAGGGAGACCGGGGTGCCCACACGATCAGGGACCATGGGGACCCCAGCCCGCAGCAAGCCGTTGACAAGGCCATCGACGACATGCGAAGGATCCCCGGCCACCCGGGAGTAACGAGCGTCTGGAAGGACCTCGCAACGGCCCAGGCCTCTGTGGACGCGGCCTTCGCGAAGTGGTACGCGACTCACAGGAAGGAGCTGGAGACGTGGATGAAGAACACCCCCAAGGACTCGGAGAGTGCGGCGCACCTCAAGTCGTTCAAGGTCCAGCTGGACACCCCGGGCTCACTCGGGGCCATCTACCCTCACACTGGCGTTGCGGATGCTCGTCAAGCCGGAAACTGGGTCTCCATCACCCTGAAGAGGTCCCGGCACAAGCCCGGGTACATGGTCTACACGTCGCACCCGGAATGAGAGTCACCCAGCAATGGATCGTAAGGACATCTGGATCGACTTCGGTTTCAGCGGCCTCACCAAGTGGTACGGCAGCACCTTCGAGTTCACTCCCCTGGAAATCGTCGTGGCTGCCGCGGACTGGGGGGAGGGTGCCTACGCGCCCACCCTCCGGGAAGACGCTCTCAGGCTGCTGGAGTCACCCCTGCCGACCAGGGTGATCGACATCCTGTGGTGCGCGGCCGTGCGCTCCAAGTTCGTCCCGGATGAGCGATGGACGGACGGACGCGACTGGCTCCGCCAGATCGTGGACGTCTGCGAGGAACGCATCCGCCGGGACGAATCGCGATTCGATGCCCTCCCTCCTGCGCCCGTCTGCGATCCGGAACTGAGGGACGCGGTCCTCGCCGAGGTGCGAGCCTTCGCCGCGGAACTGGAGCACACCACCGCCGACCACCCCTACTACGGGGTGCCGGAAGTGGTCCCGTCGCTGGAACGGGTGGTCACCGAGGTCGACCCCGACCTCGGGTTCAGGCTGTTCCTGCGGGTCCTCAAGGCGTACTTGGTTCCGATCAGCGAGTCGCAGCACCTCCGGTACCGCGAGCTGGGCGAGAGATTCGGGTACAACGAGCTCGTTGTCGATGACGGCACTCTCCAGTTCATGCCGCCACGCTCTCCCGGGCCCCTGGGGGCAGCCAGCACCCTGTCCAACCGCAGGAACGACGGTCCTGGTACCGCGAGGGCCACCCGTACTTGAACGCATGGACGGCGTGGATCACATCGAGCGCACTGGTACGGACGGAGCCGGCGGCGGGAACGGCGACCCGCGGCGGGCCCTCGGCGGCTTCCTGCGCGCCCGCCGCTCACGGGTCGCTCCGGAGCACGTGGGGCTCGCGGTCGGCGGCCGGCGGGGGGTGCGTGGCCTGCGGCGCGAGGAACTCGCCCAACTCGCCGGGATCAGCGTGAACTACTACGTGCGCCTCGAACAGGGCCGCGCGACGCAGCCCTCGCCCGAGGTCCTCGACGCGCTCGCGAGGGCGCTCGGCCTCGAGGCGGCGGAACGCAAGCACCTGGCCACACTGACCGCAGCCCGGCGGGGGCCCGTGCCCGCGACCAGCGTCAGCCCTCTGCTCCGTCGGCTGCTGGCCGCCGTGGAGGGGTTCCCGGCGTTCGTGACGAACCCGCGCGCCGACGTCGTCGCCTGGAACGCTCTCGGCGCCGAACTGCTGGGCGGCCTCGGTCACCCGGGCCGCCGCGACCGCAACAACGCCAGCTACCTCTTCCTCGCCCCCGCCTCCCGGAGCGCCTTCCCCGACCGACAGGGCAGGGCCCGGCTCTGGAGGCCGTCGGCCGGCTGCGGGTCTCCCAGGGGCACTGTCCCGACGACTCGGAACTGGCCGGGCTCCTCGCCGAACTGACCTCCCACAGCGACGACTTCCGGCGGATCCGGGACACGGGCGAGGTCCTGATGTGTACGGCGGGCCGCAGACGGCTGTGCCACCCGGTGGCCGGGCTGCTCACCCTCGACCACGAGACCCTGCACGTACCGGACGCGCCCGGCGAAACGGGCCTGGTGGTGCACGTGTACAGCGCGGAGGAGGGCAGCGAGGACGCTGCCGCGCTCTCGCGGCTGGAACGTCAGTCCTGCCAGTAGAAGAGCAGGGTGCCGACATCGAGCGGGGCGCGGCCGCCGAAGTAGTAGACGCACAGGTCGGTGACGGTGATCGAGCCGGTCTCCTCGTCGATCCAGCGGAAGTCCGCCGCTTCGAGGGCGGACCTGGCGGCGGGGTCGGGGTCGTGGGCGGTGGTGAAGGGGCCCAGGGTGCTGACGCAGAGGTGCTTGCCGTTGTACGGGATCACGTAATACGTGCCTTCGCCCTGCTGGTTGTGCTCGCCGATGGGAACCGGGGCTCCCGGCTTCAGGCCCGCCGCGGTCAGCGCGGCCGTCGCCCGGCGGAGCCGGTCGTCCATGTCGGCGGTCGTGGGCGGATCCGTGGCGAGGGCCTCCACGCGCCAGCGCGGGTCACTCTGCCGCCGGCAGCCGGGCGCGTACTCGTGCACGATCGCCGCCCGAAGGTCCTCGTCCAGACCGGGGACCTCCACCCGGGGGCGCCCGAGGCTCTGGTAGATCTCCCGGGTCTCGCCGCCGTCCTCGGTGAGGCGGTGCAACGCGTACGCGGCCCACAGCTTCGCCTCCGTCGTCGGGGCCTCGGCCAGATAGGCGCGCAGCCGGTCCGGGTCGTCGGCGAGGGACTGGGCGAGGTGGGCCACCGAGCGGTCGGGGTCAGCGAGTGCGTCGGTGACGTCCTCGTCGTTGCGGGCGCGCATCCGGATGCGCAACATCCGGTCCTCGGGACGCGCCTCACTGAGCCCGGTCAGCACCACGTCGGGCCCGTGGCGGGCGACGAGGGCGTCGAGTCCGGCCCGGCCCGCGTCGTGTTCCCGGGACCAGGGGGAGGCCGCGAGCGTCGCCAGTTCTCCGGTGGCGGAGAGGTCGCCGAGCCGGCCGCGCGCCTTGAGGATCGCCTCTGCCATGCCGTACCGCTTCTCGTCCCGCCGCTTCTCGTGCAGGAGCCACGGCAGCAGTTCCGTACGGTCGCCGAGGACGTCCAGCAGCGCGACGCGGACCTCGGCCGTTTCCCCGATGTCGCGTACGCGCGCGATCAGCTCGGGCACGCGCGGCTCCGGCACCCGCCCGTCCAGCGCCTGCACGCAATGCCGGCGACGCCACCACGCGTTGGCCGGGTCGGCCACGTACCGGGCGAGCGTGTTCGGATCGAACTGCCGCAGGGCGGCGGTGTCCTTCCCCCGGCCGAGCGGGAGCAGTGTGTCGATGTCGTGCATCCGGCGGATGCTACGGCGCGGGGGACGACGAAGGCGCGCCGTTTTCGCCGGCCCTGCAGCAGTTCGGCACTGTCGGACCCTCCTGCCATGATCCGCGTATGGATCTCGCACGCGCACTCGACGGTCTGGACGCGCACCCCTGGGCCGGCACCACGCACGCCTACGGCAGTGCCGAGGACGTCCCCGACGTGCTGCGGGCGCTCACCGGGGACGACGAGGAAGCCGCGGTCGAAGCGGTGTCCGAGCTCTACGGCAGTGTCCTGCACCAGGGGACCGTCTACGCGGCCAGTGCCGAGGTGGCGCCCTTCCTCGCCCGTATAGCGGCAGCCGGCCACAAGTCCGCCGATCTGCTGAGACTGCTCGGCGACATGGCCGGGAGCGACGACGAGTACGGGGTGGAGCCGGGCACCGTGCGCAGGGCCGTCGCCGGACAACTGCCGCTGGTGACGCCCTCGTTGGCAGACCCGGATCCCGCGGTGCGTCAGGCCGCCGTGTGGGCCGTCGCACAGACGCGCGCTGCGGACACGGTGCTGCCCGAGCTGCTGGGCCGGTGGGACACGGAGGGCGATCCTCTCGTACTGGCCGAACTGCTCGGCGCTGTCGCCGGGTTGGACCCGGCAGCCGGCGCCGCCCTGGCGAAGGCGGCCCTCGGACCGGAACAGCCCGCCCATCTGCGGCTCGCCGCCGTGTTCGCCCGACTGGACGCGGGCGGGGAGTGGGACGCCGCACACCACCGGGCGATGCTGTCGGCGCTGCCCGCGGGCCCGCTCGGCCGGGAGCGGCTCGACCTCGACCGGGCCGAGCCGTTGTGCGCCGTGGTCGAGGAACTGCTGCGGAGGGGGACCGAAGCGGACACCGCGGCGGCCGTGGACCTGCTCGACGCCGCGCTGCGGGACGAACGCGCCGATGTGCGGGCAGAAGCCGTGTGGGCGGCCGACCGGGCCTGCCATATGTCCCGCAGCGCCCCGCGGCGGCTGCTGCCCGCCCTGCTCCCGCTGGTCACGGCGGGCGACGCGCTCGGCGTGCTGTCCCTGCTCGGCAAGCTGGGTCCGATCGCGGCGCAGGCCGCGCCCGCCCTGGCCGAACTCGCGGAAACCGGCGACGACGACCTCGCGGACCGCGCGCTCGGCGTGCTGGCCCTGATGGCGCCGGACCGGGCCGCTCCGCTGCTCGCCCGCGACCTGGGGAAGCGGCCCTGGGGCCTGGACGCCGCCGCCGGGTTCCGTGCACCGGAGGATGTGTCGTTCCCTTTCCAACCCGAGCTGTTGACCGCGGTCGTGGCCAGGCTGGCGGAGGACGACCTCACCGGGAACGAGCCCATCCGTCTGATGCGCCTGCTGCGGCAGTGGGGCGGCCAGGCCGCCGGCGCGCTGCCCGCGCTGTACGAGCTGCTCGCCCGGTTCCCGCTGCTCGCCGCCCCGGCCGTCGCCGCGATCGCCGCCGAGTGCCCGCCCCACGAGCGTTGCCGCGCGGCCCAGCTGTTGCGGGCGCAGGCCCCCGACGGGCCGCTCCCGGTGGCGGAGGCCCACTGCGAACTGACCGGTGAGACGGACGTTCTCCTTGCGCGGCTTGCCAGGGAGCTCTCGGCCGCCTCCGGCGACGCGGCCTGTGCGGCCCGGGTGGCAGGCCGACTGGGTGCGGCGGCAACGGAGTTGGCGGACGCACTGCGCGGCGCC
Organism: Streptomyces sp. WAC00040; assembly: GCF_056835925.1. NCBI lineage: Bacteria > Bacillati > Actinomycetota > Actinomycetes > Kitasatosporales > Streptomycetaceae > Streptomyces > Streptomyces sp. WAC00040. The sequence continues at coordinate 238,896 of NZ_JAKQZE010000001.1, read as the reverse complement.
CTCAGCGGCGTGGACGCCCGGGTCGTCTCGCCCGTGCTCGACGCGGACGTGGCGCTGGCCGACGCCCTGTGGCGGATCACCGGAGACGCCCGGACGGTCGTACCCGTGCTGGACTCGGTGTTCGCACGGGCCGCCGGCGAGCGCTGGTTCCGGTGGAGCGCGATACGTGCGGCCCGTGTGGCCGTGGCACTCGGCCCGGCCGGCCGGCCGCTGGTGCCAAGGCTGGAAGCACTCCTGAAGGACCCGGAGCAGGTACCGGCGGCGGTGCTCGCCCTGCTGGCCGTGGCGGAGGAGGAAACGCTCGACCGTCGATCACTCGCGGAGCTCGTCCTCGCCGCGGCGGAACAGGAGTCGAACGCGCTGGAAGCCTGCGACGCCCTGGAGGTCCTTGGGGCGGACGCTCTGACCGCCGACCATCTGCGCAGGCTGGACGATTTGGCCGAGGGCGACCGGCGGGTGATCCGCTCGGGCGTGGAGAACCGGATCATCGGCACCGACGAGTTCCTGCGGGGGCGTGTCCGCGCGGTGGTCGCCACCTCACGGCAGGCGCCCTGACCGGTGCATCGGCGCAGGCCGTCCAAGAAGCCCGCCAGGCACCCGCACCGAGGACGACGCGCGGGCCGTCCGGGTTCCTGCCGTCACGGACCGGGACGGCGGCGGTCCGGCAACCGTCGCCGCATCGCCGCATCGCCGCATTGCCGCATCGCCGAGTAGTCGCGTCGGCGCGACCTCGTGCGCCAGTCACGTAACCGGCAGCGGCGCCCTACAACCAAACGGGCTCCATCATGGTCCCTTCCCTGGGTGCGCCGCAGGCGGCGCGAAATACATAGGAGGAAGGCGTACAGATGGCCGTGTCACGGAGGTTGTTCCTCGGAGGTTTCACCGCGGGGGCGGTGACGGTGGCCGCGGGCGGCGCCGCTTCACCGGCCGCGGCGGCCGAAGCGGAAGGCCCCACCACGACGTTCGACGGGCCGGTGGCGGCCGAGGGGTTCAGAACGGACTCCACCATCAACTCCGGCTTCTTCAAAACGACTTCCACGACCGAGCATGCCGTCACGGTCTGGCAGGCGGGCACCACCGGCAGCGGCGTGGCCTTGAACATCGTCTCGGACAACCCGGATGACTCCGCCGTGTATCTCAGGGGCACGGAGAAGGCGCACGGCACGCTGAAGATCTCGCACACAGGGCACGCGGACGGTTCCGACCAGAAGGCTTCCGCGCTGTCCATCGATCTGCTGACGGCGGGGACCGCGGCCCAGGGCATCTTCGTCAAGGCGGGCAACGGACCCACCACCGGCAACCTGATATGCCTGCGCAACAACGGTCGGGACGACTTCGTCGTGAAGGGCAGCGGCCGGGTCGGCATCGGCATGAGCGTGGGCGCCAATCCTTGGTCGCAGCTTCATGTCGTGCAGCAGCAGGGCACCGACTCGGCGCTGATGGTGGAGGGCACGGTGCGGATCGTCGACGTAGCCTCCGTGCCCACGGGCATCGACTCGAAGGGCGGCGGCGTGCTGTACGCGAAGAACGGGGAGCTGTGGTGGCGCGGACCCGGCACCACGCCCACCCGTATCGCCCCCGCCTGAGCACCACATACGCAACCCCGGAGAGAACGACATGGAACTGACCCCGGAAGAACTGGTCGCGGAGTTCCGCGACGCGGTCACGGAGCTGTACTTCGCGCGTAAGCGCATCGCGATCCTGGAGGCGGAGAACGCCGCGCTGCGGGCCCGCCTCGCGGCAGCGACGGCCGCGGACGAGCCCGCGGGCGCGCCCGCCTGAGCAGCAGGGGGCACGCCAAAGGGCGGGCGGTCGCCGGACCGGTGACCGCCCGCAACCCGCTCGGCTCAGCGCAGCGCACTGCGCGCCTGCCACTTTGTCCACGGCACGTTCCACGCACCGAAGCCGTTGCCGGGGGCAGGGACGCCCTTGGTGTCCTTGCCCTTGATCTCGAAGGGGTCGCCCGGGCGGACCTGTGCGTAGAACCAGGCGGCGTTCGCGTCGCTCATTCCGATGCAGCCGGAGCTCTTGTTGGCCTTGCCCATCCACCTGTCGTTCCAGGGCGCCGCGTGCGCGTACATCCCCGACCAGGTGAGCCGCATCGAGAAGTCGACCATCTTGTCGTAGGCGTCGGCGAGGCCGACCGTTTCGGAGTTCATGTTGATCGTGCCCTCCTTGGCCATCAGGACCGTCGTCCCGCGCCAGGAGCGCTTGTCGCCGCCGGGGGTGCCGCCGGAGACCGGGATCGTACGGACCGCCTTCCCGTCCCGCTCCAGGGTGAGCTGCTTGCGGTCGAGGTCGACCTTGACGACCTGGCCGGCGCCGATCGTGAACGTGGTCGCGTAGTCGCGGACGAACCACCCGCCGTCGCCGGAGTCGGTGCCGTTCAGCTCGGCCCGGAGGGTGACCCTGGTGCCGGGCTTCCAGTACTCCTTGGGCCGCCAGTCGATCCGGTCACGGCCGGAGTGGTCCTCCATCCAGCCCCAGGAGCCCTCCGTGCCGCCGGAGGTGGTGATCTTCAGCTGCTTCTCGACGGCGGCCTTGTCCGTGACCGGGTTGTCGAAGACCAGGGAGACGGGCTGGGCGATGCCGACCGTCGTGTCGGCGCCCGGCCGCCAGTCGACCTTGTTGACCTTGTCGGCCGACGCCGTGGTGAACGTGGAGGTGGCCGTGTTCTTCGTGCCGGCCTTGGTGGCTGTCACGGCGGTGACCTTGTACGAGGCGCCGGGGACGGCCTTGCGTCGCGAGCTCCAACTCGCCTTGTCCGTGGAGAGCTTGCCCGCGAGGGAGCGGCCCTCGGCGTCGGTGACCGTGACCGAGGTGAGCGTGCCGCCGGTCGCGGTGACCGTCACCGGCACGCCGGCCCGCACGGCCTTGCCCTGCGGGGAAACGGTCACCGTCGCCGGGCGGCCCTCGGCCGCCGCAGGGGCTCCGGCCTTGCCGTCCGCGGCGGGCGTGTCCGATCCGGACGAGCAGGCGGCGAGCGGGGCCAGCAGCACCGCGGCCGCCGCGATGCGCACACGTATGTGGCTCAACGGAGCCTCCGTCAGTGGTCGATGGGTGGGTTCGTGGCGACTCTAGAGCGGCAGAAGCGCAGGTGAGAGGCGCTGCGGCGATGTGACAGCGACTGCAGACGAACGGTCATCGTCCGGTCACATACGCCGCGCGGAGCGGTCACGGACGGCTGTGAGCATCCTCGTCGTCACCCAGAGAGAGGCTCACACCGTGTCAGCGCTGCTCGTGCCGGCCGCCGCCCGCGGCCAGGAAACACCGCTGGGTTCCGTCGACGCCGCGACGTACCGCGCGTTCCTCGCGTCCCGCACCGGTTCGGACCTCGGCGCCGGGTTCCTCCAGTGCCCGTCCTGGGCGCAGGTCAAGGAGGGCTGGCAGGCCCGGCTCGTCGGCTGGGGGCCCGATCCGTCCTCCGGCGCGCTGTCCGGTGCCGCGCTCGTCCTGCTGCGCCAACTGCCGCGTACGCGCAAGTTCTTCGCCTATCTGCCGGAGGGGCCCGTCGCCGACTGGGCGGACCCCGGGATCGACGCCTGGCTCGACCCGCTGCTGCGGCATCTGCGGGCGGCGGGCGCCTTCGCCGTACGGATCGGGCCGTCGCCCGCGTACCGCAGCTGGAGCGCGGCCGGGCTGAAGGCGGCGACGGGGCCGGGGCGCCGGCTGTCCGACGTCCTCGCGACCGAGGTGGATCCGCTGGGCACGGCGGTCGCGGAGCGGCTGCGGGCGCGGGGCTGGCAGCGGTGCGGCGGCGAGAACGACGGTGACGCGCAGCCGCGTCACGTCTTCCGTGTCCCGCTCGCCGGGCGTACCCAGGAGGAGCTGTGGTCCGGGCTGAACCAGGAGTGGCGGCGCAACGTCCGGCGCGCGCAGAAGTCCGGCGTGGAAGTGGTGGTCGGCAGCGCGGCCGACCTGCCCGAGTTCTACCGGCTGCTGCGCATCACGGAGGAACGCGACGGTTTCCGGCTCGGTCGGTCGCTCGCGTACTACGAGCGCCAGTACGCGGCCCTCAACGCGGAGGAGCCCGGCCGGATGAAGCTGTACCTCGCCCGCCACGGCGGCGAGACACTCGCCGCGCACACCATGATCCATGTGGGTCGCCGCGTCTGGTACCAGACCGGCGCCTCCGCCGACCACCGCCGTGAGGTCCGCCCGTCCAACCTGCTGCAATGGCGGATGCTCCTGGACGCCAAGGCACTTGGCGCCGATGTCTACGACATGCGCGGGGTACCCTCCACCCTCGACCCCGACGACCGTCCGTACGGGCTGTTGCGCTGGAAGCTCGGCACCGGCGGCGAGGTCGTCGAGACGCTGGGGGAATGGGAGAGACCGTTGGACGGCACCGCCAACCACGCGCTGTACCGCGCGTTCCAGGCCTATCTGGCCCGCCGGTGAGCCGCCTCGCCGACACCGCGCCGACGGCCGCCGGTGCCCCGGACGACGGTCCCGCTGCCGCCCATGAGCGGGACGGCGGCCGGGAGCAGAGCCGGGAGGGGACTCTCGACGGCGGGTCCGTCGCGCGGAGCGGCCTGCTCATGGCGGCCGGTTCCGTCGTGTCACGGGCCACCGGTTTCGTACGGTCCGCCGTGGTGGCCTCGGCGCTGGGCGTCGGTCTGGTCGCCGACGGGTACGCCGTCGGCAACGCGGTCCCCACCATCGTCTACATGCTCCTCCTCGGTGGCGCGCTCAACGCCGTCTTCGTGCCCGAACTCGTCAAGGCGGCCAAGGAGCACGCCGACGGCGGGGCCGCCTACACCGACCGGCTGCTCACGCTCTGCGTCCTCGCCCTGCTGGTGCTCACCGGCGCCGCCGTGTGGGCCGCCCCCGCGATCATCGGCGCGTACACCGACTACGACGGCCAACAGGCCGCCATGACGGTCGCCTTCGCCCGCTACTGCCTGCCGCAGATCTTCTTCCTCGGACTGTTCACCCTGCTCGGGCAGGTGCTCAACGCCCGTGGCCGGTTCGGCGCCATGATGTGGACGCCCGTCCTCAACAACGTCGTCGTCATCGCTGTGTTCGGCCTGTACCTGGCCACCGGCGGCAGCGGCGGACTCTCCCCGTCCGAGACCGTGCTCCTCGGCTGGGGCACCACCGCAGGCATCGCCGTGCAGGCGCTCGCGCTGCTGCCCGCCCTGCGGGCGGCGCGCTTCCGCTTCCGGCCCCGCCTCGACTGGCGCGGCGCCGGACTGACCCGGCCGATGCGCTCCGCGGGCTGGCTGGTGCTGCTGGTGCTCACCAACCAGGCCGCGTTCTGGGTGACGACCCGGCTGGCCACGACCGCCGGCCTCCAGGCGCAGTCCGCCGGCATCGAGGGCGCCGGTTTCAGCGCCTACAACAACGCCTACATCCTGTGGGCCGTGCCGCACGGCATCGTCACCGTCTCCCTCATGACCGCCCTGCTGCCCCGGATGAGCGCCGCCGCGGCCGACGGTGACACGGGCGGACTGCGCCGGGACATCGGGTACGCCCAGCGCAAGAGCGCCGCCCTCGTGGTGCCTGCCGCCTGCGTCCTGCTCGCCCTCGCCCAGCCCGTCCTGGCCCTCGTCTTCCAGTACGGGCGCACCGGCGCCGACGACATCGCCGTCATGGCGGGCACGCTCATGGCCTTCGCGCCCGGACTCGTCGCCTTCTCGGGGCAGTACGTGCTGTCCCGGTCGTTCTACGCCCTGTCCGACACCCGTACGCCGTTTCTTCTGAACCTTCTCATCGCGGGCCTCAACGCGGGCCTGTCCCTGGCCGCCTACGTGCTGCTGCCCGCCCGCTGGGCCGTCACAGGGATCGCCGGCGCCTATTCGCTGGCCCTGTTCGCGGGCTGGCTGCTGACCGCCACCGTCCTGCGCCGCCGCCTCGCACCGCCGGTGCCCGGGGCGGCGCGCCCCGCCGGACTGTGGCGCTCCGCAACCGTCGCCGCCCAGGCCCGGCTGCTCACCGCCGCCGTCCCCGCCACAGCACTCGGCCTCCTGGTGGCACGCTGGGCGGCGCCGGCCGGGCCCGCCGCCCAGGCCGCGGCCGGCATGCTCGCCATCGCCGCGGCGTTCGCCGCGCTCGCCCGCCCGCTGCGGCTCACCGAACTCGACGCGCTGCTCTCCGGCGCCGCCGCCCGGCTGCGCCGCGCCCTGTCCACCCGCCGCTGATCACGACCTGGAGCCCCACCGATGCCCCGCGTCCTCCTCATCGAAGACGACCCCTCCGTACGCGAAGGCGTCGAGCTCGGGCTGCGCCGCCGCGGCCACGAGGTGCGGACCGCGGCCACCGGCGAGTCCGGGCTCGCCGCGCTCGCCGAGTTCCGTCCCGACCTGCTGCTGCTGGACCTGATGCTGCCCGGCATGAACGGCGTACAGGTCTGCCGCCGGGTACGGGAGGACAGCCAGCTGCCGATCATCATGCTCACCGCTCGCGGCGACGACTTCGACGTCGTCATCGGCCTCGAGGCGGGCGCCGACGACTACATCGTCAAACCCGCCCGCACCGAGGTCATCGAGGCCCGTATCCGTGCCGTGCTGCGCAGGATGGAGGCGCCGGGCGGCCGTCCGTCCGTCGAGTTCCACGGCGAACTCGCGATCGACCGCGCGGGCCTCACCGTCGCCAAGAACGGCGAACGCCTCGCCCTGGCGCCCTCCGAGATGAAGCTGCTCCTGCACCTGACCGCCGCGCCGGAGCAGGTGTTCAGCCGCCAGCAGCTGCTGGAACACGTCTGGGAGCACAGCTACCACGGTGACGCGCGGCTCGTCGACGCGTGCGTACGGCGGCTGCGCAACAAGATCGAGGACACACCGGGCAGTCCGCGCTACATACAGACCCTGCGGGGCTTCGGCTACCGCTTCGGGCCGCTGTGACCGGCCGCCGCACGGGCGTCCCGGCCCGTGACCGCCGCATCGCCCCCTTCGGGTTGCGCACCCGCCTCGTCCTCGCGTTCCTGCTGGTCGCGGCGGTCAGCGCGGGGACCACCGCCACCCTCACCTACCGTGAGGCGCGCAGCGCCGTCCTGGCCAGTGCCCAGGACACCGCGGTCGCCTCGTTCCGCGAGCAGGTCGGGACCCTGGCCCCGGAGCTGCCGATCGATCCGGAGATGCTCCGGGAGTACCTCTTCGTGATCGCGAGCAAGTCCAAGCCGCACCCCTGGGTCGTCTTCGCCGAGTACGGTTCGCTGCGCGTGTCCTCCGGCACACACCCCACATCGACCGTCATCACGCCGGATCTGCGACGTATGACCCTCGCCCGCTCCCGGGGCAGCTTCCAACGGGTCGTCAGCGACGGCGTTCCGTATCTGACCATCGGGGTGCCCGTCCTGGTGCGCACCGGCCCCGGCAGCAGCATGCCCAGCGGACTCGTGATGTTCGCCGTGATGCGGATGACCGACGAGGAGGCGAACGTCGACGCCCTCGTCACCGCCGCCCGCGACGGGGCACTGCCCGGACTCGCCGTCGCTCTGGTACCCGCGCTGATCGCGGCGCGTGGTGTGCTGCGCCCGGTGCGCCAACTCCGGCGCGCCGCCCGCTCGATGGGCCGTGGTCGGCTCGACACCCGTATCCCGGTCCGGGGCAGCGACGAACTCGCCGAGCTGGCCCGCACCTTCAACGAGTCCGCGGGCCAGCTCGAACGGTCCGTGGACGAACTGCAGCAGGCGGAGGCGAGGGCCCGCCGCTTCGCCTCCGACGTCTCGCACGAGCTGCGCACCCCGCTGGCCGGGATGCTCGCCGTCACCGAGGTGCTCGACGAGGACGCCGACGGCCTGGACCCGGACACCGCGCGGGCCGTGCGGCTGATCAGCGCCGAGACAGGCAAACTCGCCGTGCTCGTCGAGGACCTGATGGAGATCTCCCGGTTCGACGCACGCGCGGCGGAACTGAACACCGACGAGGTCGACGTCGGCGAGACCGTCCGCAAGACCCTGGACCACCGCCGCTGGGGCGAGCGGGTCCGCACCGACCTCCCCGACGGCATCCGGGCACGCCTCGATCCGCGGCGCTTCGACGTCGTCGTCGCCAACCTGGTCGGCAACGCGCTGCGGCACGGCTCGGAACCCGTCACCGTGCGGCTGTCGGTCCAGGGCGAACTGCTGGTCGTCGACGTGGCCGACAGCGGACCGGGCATCCGGCCCGAGGTGCTGCCGCACATCTTCGAACGGTTCTACAAGGCCGACGCGGCCCGCGCCCGCTCGGCCGGAAGCGGGCTCGGACTGGCCATCACCCAGGAGAACGTCCACCTGCACGGCGGGACGATCCGGGCGGCGAACGGACCGGACGGCGGGGCCGTCCTCACCGTCGAGATCCCGCTGCACGGACCGCACGGCACCCAGGAGGCGACGGGATGAGACGGCGCATCCGCGCGGGGACGGCCCTGGCGGCGCTGCTCGCGCTCACCGGCTGCGGCATACAGGAGACGGACGTCATCGAGGCGGGCGGTCCGGCGACGCTCGACGTCCTGCCGGCCCGCGAGCACCGCATGATGGCGTTCTTCCTCTCCCCGGACGGCCTGCTGGTGCCGTCGCCGAGATCGGTCGACACAAGGGTCTGGGACGGAGCCGTCGGCCCGGAGTCGAGCACCGCCCCGGAGCGGCCGGCGACCGCCAAGACGGTCTCGGCCCTGCTGGCCGGCCCGAACGCGGCCGAGAAACGCGCCGGGCTGAGCAATGCGCCGTCGCTGCCCGATCCGTCGACCGTGGCGGGGACCGAGGTGTCCGGGGGCACAGCGAGGCTCACACTGGACACCCCGCTGGCCCCGCTGACCAGCGTCGCCCGGCAGCAGCTCGTGTGCACCATCGCTTACGCGGAGAGCGACAACGGCGGTATGCCGGTGGTCTTGGTGGGCACGGACGGCGCACGGCCCGCCGCGACATGCGACAACGGGGCCCGCCGTCCGGCGCCGACCGTGACCCCTTCGGAGACGGGCTGATCCTCGGGTACCTGTCGGCGCCCGGCCCGTCAGCCGCGCAGCTCCGCCAGCACCGCGTCGGTGAACGTGGGCCACGCCTCGATCGCCCACGGCCCGAAGTCCCGGTCGGTGAGTGCCACGCACGCCGCCCGCGCGTCCGGGTCGATCCACAGGAACGTGCCGGACTGGCCGAAGTGGCCGAAGGTGCGCGGCGATGACGAAGCACCCGTCCAGTGCGGGGACTTGGAGTCGCGAATCTCGAAGCCCAGACCCCAGTCGTTGGGCTTCTGGTTCCCGTAACCGGGCAGCACACCGGACAGGCCGGGGTGGACGACCGTCATGGCCTCGAGCACCGTCCGCGCGTCGAGCAGCCGTGGCGCCTGCACCTCGGCCGCGAACCGCGCCAGGTCGTCGACGGTCGACAGACCGTCCTTGGCGGGGGAACCGTCCAGCGTGGTGGACGTCATGCGGAGCGGCTCCAGCACGGCCTGGTGGAGATAGTCGGCGAACGGGATGTCGGTGGCCTTGGCGATGTGGTCGCCGAGCACCTCGAAGCCGGCGTTCGAGTACAGCCGGCGGGTGCCGGGCGCGGCCATGGCCCGGTGCTCGTCGAAGGCCAGCCCCGACGCGTGCGCGAGCAGGTGCCGGACGGTTGCCCCCTCCGGGCCGGCAGGCTCGTCGAGCTCGATCGCGCCTTCCTCGTACGCGACGAGCGCCGCGTAGGCGGCGAGCGGCTTCGTCACGGAGGCGAGGGGGAAGCGCCGGTCCGTCGGGCCGTACGAACCGGCGACCGTGCCGTCCGCTCGTACGACGGCGGCCGCCGCGGTCGGTACCGGCCAGTTCTCGATCATCGCCAGGCTCTGCATGGCTACGAGCCTAAACGGTGCTACAGACTCAGCCGCATCGCCGGGTCAGGGGTGCGGACGAAGCCCAGGGAGGCGTACAGCGGCTCACCGTCCTCGGAGGCGCGCAGATCGATCTTGCGGACGCCGCGCTCACGGAACCAGCCGAGCAGTCCCTCCACGCAGGCGCGTGAGTAGCCGCGGCGGCGCATGTCCTCGTCCGTGGCGACACTGAACACATAGCCGCAGGTGCCCTCCGGGTTGCCCGGGCTGCCGAGCCGGTACTCGATCGTGCCGACCGCGCACGCGGCGAGCCCGCCGCCGGGACGCTCGACGACGAACGCCGTGAGGCTGCCGTCCGGGTCCGCGAGCCGGTCGCGCAGCGTCGCCACGGCCGCGGGCTGCCAGCTGACATCGGGGCTCGGCCCGGCGACGGAGTCCGTCATGACCTTGCGGAGACGGACCAGCTCTTCGGCGTCGGCGGGGGCGGCGCGGCGGGAGATGCTCATGAGCAGCAGGCTAATTCCGGCCGCGCCGGAAATGCCAGCGGATCGAGCTTGCTTCGAGTGCACTCCAACGTTTTAGCGTGGAGGGCATGACGGTGATCGAGAGCACCCCCGCCAGGACCGATCTCTGCAAGGCCGCCCCTCGCGCGCACCCGCGTCCCGAAGGGCAGGACCGCTACACCATCAGCGAGGTCGTCGCCTTCACCGGACTCACCGCGCACACCCTGCGCTGGTACGAGCGGATCGGGCTGATGCCGCACGTCGACCGTTCCCACACGGGCCAGCGGCGGTTCACCAACCGCGACCTTGACTGGCTGGCCTTCGTCGGCAAACTGCGGCTGACGGGGATGCCCGTCGCCGACATGGTCACGTACGCCGAGATGGTCCGGGAGGGCGAGTCGACCTTCGAGGCACGCGCGGAACTGCTCCAGCGCACCCGGCGCGACGTGCTCGCCCGGATCGCCGAACTCCACGACACCCTCGCCGTCCTGGACCACAAGATCGAGTTCTACGCGGACGCCCGGCGGGCTCCGGAGAGGTCCTGACCTGATGAACGACAGCAAGATCGCGCAGGTGCGTCTCGGCACGGAAGGACCCCTCGTCGGCGTCCAGGGCCTCGGCTGCATGGGCATGAGCGAGTTCTACGGCGACACCGACGAGGCGGCGGCGAGAAAGACCCTCGAGGTGGCGCTCGCCGAGGGCGTGACCCTCTTCGACACGGCCGACGTGTACGGGCGGGGCGCCAACGAGCGGTTCCTCGCGCCGTTCGTCGCCGCGCACCGGGACGAGATCACGCTCGCCACCAAGTTCGCGATCGTACGGAACGACGACCCCCACTACCGGGCCGTGCGCAACGACCCCGCGTACATCCGGCAATCCGTCGAAGGCAGCCTGCGGCGGCTCGGCGTCGACGTCATCGACCTCTACTACATGCACCGGCGCGACCCGGCCGTACCGCTCGAGGAGTCCGTCGGCGCGATGGCGGAACTCGTCGAACGGGGCCTCGTCAAGCACCTCGGCCTCAGCGAGGTGACCGGCGCCGAACTGCGCGAGGCGCACGCCGTGCACCCCATCGCGGCCCTCCAGTCGGAATGGTCCCTCTTCAGCCGCGACGTGGAGCGCAGTGCGGCCGGTGCGGCCGCCGAACTCGGTGTCGCGCTCGTGCCGTACTCGCCCCTCGGCCGGGGCTTCCTCACCGGCGCGTTCACCGACGCCGGCAAGGACCTGTCCGAGGACGACTTCCGCCGCCACCAGCCCCGCTTCACCGGGGACAACGCGCAGAGGAACGCGGCGCTCGTGGAGCCCGTCCACAAGATCGCGGCGGCGCGCGGGGCGAGCGCGGCTCAGGTGGCGCTGGCATGGGTCCACCAGCGTGCCGATGCCCACGGCCTGACGGTCGTCCCCATCCCGGGCACCCGCAGGCCCACGCGCCTGCGGGAGAACCTGGCGGCGACGCGGCTGGTCCTGACGGAGGCGGAGCTGGCGTCGCTGGAGCCGGTGGCGGGGCGGGTGGCGGGTGACCGGTACCCGGACATGTCGTCGACGTCGACGGCGCGCGAGTAGCACCTGCGGGGGCGTTTCGCCGATGACCGAGTGGCGCCGGCGCTACCGGCCCCGGCCACCGTCGCACCGGCCGCAGCTGGGAGGGGGACCGGGCCCGACGGCGAACCTGGTCCATGAACGGGTCTCGACCGATCAGCAGTCGACAACGAGAACCGTGTCGCGGCCCATGGCCGCCGCTGCTGAACGGCCGTCAGGATCAAAGCCGACGTTACGCAGGGCTGCGTGCCACTGGCCGTAGCTGTACGAGGACAGGGCCTCCCCAGCAGGGCCGGAGCCCTCGGCGAGGCTGGAGTGCCGGCCAATTCCAGCCCGCCCCGGGCACCTCCCCACCGCCGCGAGGCCGTGGGAGGAGGGAGGGGAACACGATTTGCGCAGCGGCCACGCCCACCGTCACGCCCACCCGAACGCGAACACCGCGAACCCCACCGCCAGCGCTCCCGCCACCGCACGCACACCCCGCGCGCCCCGCGGCCACGGCGTCTCGAAGACCTGCGCCCGGCGGGCGATCAGAGTCAGCAGGCACGCGAACACCGGCAGCCACGCCACCCTCGCCGGGATCCAGCCGATCGAGTCCGGCGGTGTGGTCAGGCCGGGGATCTCCCCGAGGAAGGACGCCGGTACGGCCGCCGCCAGCATCGCCGTCTGGTGCCAGCACAGGATCGTCATCGCCGACAGGTTGACGACGACCACCGGCGCCCACAGCGCGGGCCGCCTCAGCAGTCGGCCGAGCCGGCCGTGCAGCAGGATCGCCGCCCCGCTCTGCGCCGCGGCCAGCGCGAGGACCAGCAGTGACGGCGGATGCGAGTTGGTGCGGGCCTCGCCGGGCACGCCGACCATCGACGCCGGGTAGTCGAAGACGAGCAGCAGCAGCGCGAACAGCGCCGCGCCGCCGATCAGGAGCCCCCGCGCATGGCGTCCCCCGACGCGGCCCTCGCCCCGGCTCACTCCGAGCTGGTAGGCGAACAGCCAGCCGGGGAGGATGTTGACGACTCCGAGCCACCCCGGCACCGCGCCGGCGTCGGCGTACGGCCCGTACCGCAGCAGGTCGACCACCGCGACGGTGAGCAGCAGTGGCGCCGCCGCCCACGCGCCCATGCGGCCGGCGGCCCGTGCGCAGCACGGGGTGAGGGCGGTGATCACTGTGTACACGCCCACGAACCACAGGGGTTGCACCACCAGCGTCGACCCGGTCCGCAACGTGTCGCCGGGTACGCCGAGCCACCACAGCACCGGGATCAGCACGGCCCACACAGCGGTGACGCCGAGGACCGGCCGGCCGAGGCGGGCGACGCGATGCCGCAGCCACGCACCGGTGCTGCCGGTGCGACGGTGGTAGGAGAGGACGGACGCGTGACCGCCGACGAGGAAGAAGACGCCCAGCATCTGAAGCACCCAGCTGACCGGCGCGAAGAAGCCGAACGCCGTGAGCGGGCTGGCGTTGTGCAGCGCGCCGTCCGTGCCGAGGGTGAAGCCGCCGAGCAGCCAGTGGCCGGTCGGTACGGCGAGCAGGGCGAGCGCTCGCAGCCCGTCGATGGCGCGGTCACGGTGGGCGGGCGTTTCGGCCTCGATCTTCTCGACGAGCCTCATCGCGCCACTCCTTCCAGGCTTCCGCCCGGGACGGCGGCCCCGCCCGGGACGGCGGCCCCGCCCGCGACGGCGGACCTGCCCAGTTCGACGGCCCCGTTCGCGATCGCGGCGAACGCGCGCAGCGAGTCGGTGCCCGGCACGAAGTAGCCGGTGTGGCCCTCGGCCAGCTCCGCGGGGATCGAACGGGCGCCGAACGACGGGTCGGTGGGATCGTGGCCGTGGCCGAGGCCGAGAAGCTGGACGCCGGGGACCTTGGAGATCCAGTCGGAGTCGTCCTTGGCGGCCCACACCCGCGCGTCCGTGCGCAGTTCGCGCACGTGGCCGGCCCGCATCCCGGGAGAGGCCAGCACCACGATGTCGCGGGCGTTCACCTCGTCGGCGGCGAGCCCGCAGACGACGGAGCCGTAGCTGTGGCAGAACAGCACGGGCTTCGGCACGCCGGTCGCGGCGAGGCCCTCGGTGAACCGGGCGAGCCGCGCCGCGCCCGCCTCCGCGAGCTTCCCGGTCGCGGCGTCGAGACCGACCCCGACGGGCGTGGTGTAGCCGGTCCAGGCGACTACGGCGGTGCCCCCGCCGGCCGCTGCCCGCAGGGCGGTCGCCATGCCGGCGGGTGTGCCGTACGGGTCGCTCGCCCGGTCGAAGGTTCCGGCGTCGATGTCGGAGCCGGGGACGACCACGGACACCTGGCGGGCCCGCTCGAGGTCCCCGTGGACCTCGGCGACCTGACCACGGCCGCGCGGGTCGAAGGCGAGGATCTGCCGTCCTGCGAGCCGCTCGTACGCGGTGCCCCGCAGGGCAAGGGCGTTGGCCCGGTAGCGCAGCCGGACGGGCACGCCGTCGAGGTTGCCCACGACGAGCGGATGGCGGCGGACCAGCCACTGCCGCTCGTCGTCACTCAACGACCCGAAGAACGCGGCGACTTCAGCGGGCGCCGCCGCTGCCGGGTCGGGCAGGGCCCGGCCCAGCGAGGTGTCGGCCGCCCAGGCGGCGCTGCCCGGCGGCGGCCCCGTCACCGGGCGCTGTGCGTTGCCCGAGGCCCATCCGGTGGTTCCCGCGGCCACCGTCGTCGCGAACGCGACGGCGACCAGGGTCCTCTTGTAGCGGCGCATCGGCCCGCCTCCTTCTTCCCGACTCCGTGCTGTGGCGGGAGGAAGGTAGGAAGGGGACGGGTGACGGCACGTCACACCGGAGGGCCAACTCCGTCGTCATACCGGAGTATCACCGGGTGGAGAAGTGCCGGAGCGGCCTGCGCGCCTCAGCCCGCGGCCTCGCCCGGCCGGACCAGGCCCGACTCGTAGGCGAAGATCACGGCCTGGGCCCGGTCGCGCAGGTCGAGCTTGGCCAGCACGCGGCCGATGTGCGTCTTCACGGTCTGCTCGGCCAGCACCAGATGCCCGGCGATCTCCTGGTTGGACAGGCCTCGCGCGATCAGCTCGAGGACCTCGCTCTCACGCGGCGTCAGCCCGTTCAGTCGCAGCGAAGGGTCCCTGCGCGGGGCGGGCCGCTGGGCGGCGAAGTCCGCGATCAGCCGGCGGGTCACGGACGGCGCGAGGAGCGCCTCCCCTGCGGCGACGATCCGTACGGCGGCGATCAGGTCGGCGGGCGGCGCGTCCTTCAGCAGGAAGCCGGACGCGCCGGCGCGCAGCGCCTCGTACACGTAGTCGTCAACGTCGAACGTCGTCAGCATCAGCACCTTGGGGCGGTGCACGACGCCGGTCGGCGGGTTCAGCAGCTCACGTGCGGCGGCGAGCCCGTCCATCTCCGGCATCCGTACGTCCATCAGGACCACGTCGGGGTGCGTGGTGCGGCTGACCTCCACGCCCTTGCGACCGTCCGGAGCCTCGCCCACGACGTCGATGTCGCTCTGCGCAGCGAGCAGGGCGGCGAAGCCGGCGCGCACCATGGCCTGGTCGTCGACGATGATCACGCGAATGGTCAACTGGCGTCCTCGGTCCGCTGGGTATGCGTGCTGTTCCGGGTCCTGCCCGCGTTCGCGGCGGAAGTCCCGGTGGTGTCGTCGGCGGTCAGGGGCAGACGTGCCGCGACACGGAAACCGCCGTCCGGCAGCGGACCGGTGTCGAGACTGCCGCCGGTCAACCGTACGCGCTCCCGCATCCCGACGAGCCCGTGCCCCGTCCCCGTCGTCTCCAGGGGCGAAGTGGGCGTCGGCGCGGGGCCGTTGACGACCAGCACGGTCAGGTCGGACCCGTCGGACGTCACCGACACCCGCGTCGGCGCGCCGGGCGCGTGCCGTACGACGTTGGCCAGCGCCTCCTGCACGATCCGGTACCCCGACAGGTCCACGGCCTGCGGTACGGAGCCGAGGTCCGCGGCGAGCGCCAACTCGGCCGGCACCCCGGCCCGTACCGTCGCCTCCACCAACTGCTGCACCCTGTCCAGACCGGGCTGCGGGGCCCGTTCGCCCTGCGCGTCCTCGCTGCGCAGCACGGACAGCAGCCGCCGCATCTCGGTCAGCGACTCGCGCGCGCTCGCCGCGATGGACGTGAACTCCTCCCGCGCGGCGTCGGGAAGGGACTCGATCCGGTACGGCGCCGAGTCCGCCTGAACGGTGATCACCGACATGTGGTGCGCCACGACGTCGTGCAGTTCACGGGCGATACGGGCGCGTTCCTCCAGCAGCGTGCGCCGGGCCCGCTCCGCCTCGCTGATGGTCTCCTGCACGATCAGTCTGCGCTGGGCGTCACCCCGTTCGCGCAGCGCGCCGGTGACGACGAGGACCACGCCGCTGAGCACGAACAGCAGCACATGCACGCCGTCGCTGAGTTCCTGCGAGACCAGTTCGAGCGCGAAGCCCGCCGCGCCGGTCGCGAGCCACACGGCAAGGAGCGTGCGGCGCGGTTCGCGCAACCCCAGGAAGGCCATCAGCAGCAGATGGCCGACGACGGCCATCGGGGTCCACGGCCAGGTCCGCCCGCCGGTGCCGTCCGCGCCGAGCAGCGCCAGCGCGCCGACCACGTCTGCGGCGAGGACGATCCACCACGCCTGCAACGGGCGGGTCACGGCGAGCAGCAGCGGCGCGGTCTGCGCGGTGGCGAGCGCGCCGGCGACGGCGCCGCCGAGCCTGTAGTCCTGGGTCAGCACGGTGGTGGTGACGGGCAGCAGCGTGGCGACGAAGGCGAGGGTGACGCCGTACGGGAGCAGCCGGAGCCAGCGGCTCCCGGCGCTCCCGAGGAGGGGAGCGGTGGAGGCGGACGGCGTACCGAGATCGGCGGCGAGCCGTCGCCCGGCACGCCGCGCGACGGCGCCGGCCCGGGCGCGGATACGTGTGCCGGCGCTGGGGCGGGTGGTTTCCGGCATGACGGGGTCAGCGTAGGCGGGGCGGGGTGGCCGGGGCGCCGTACTCCGGTCGCGGGCGCGGGTCATACCGTGGTCCGATTCCCGTGAAGCCCGGTCACAGCTCCGCCAGGAGCTCCGCCTTCTTGCGGCTGAATTCCTCGTCCGTCACGAGCCCCGCCAGATGGAGGTCACCGAGGTGACGTATGCGGTCCGCGATGTCCGCCGGGTCACGGCGGGCGGCGGGGACGGTCAGGGCCGGGGTCTGGTTCTGGCGGCGGACGGATTCGAGGACCGCCGCGGCGAACGGCAGCGACTCGTGCACCGGCCCGTAGCCGAGCCCGAAGACGACTGCCGCCGGGTCCTGGTCCGCCGGCCCCGCGTCCTGCGTGCCGTCCGCGCCGCGGCGCAGCAGCCGCAGGTAGCCGTCGAAGACCTCCGGTGAGCGCCATTCGACGCCGCACAGTTCGGAGACGGTGAAACTCTGGTCGCCGGCCTTCCACTTCGCGGAAGAAGCCCCCGTCCAGAACCACCGGAACGCCACGTGCGAGCCGTCGAAGGACGCCTTCCCGTCGTAGGCCTTGAAGCCGAGCGGAGCCTCGGGCGCGGAGACGAGGTACTGCTCCGCGGGTCGGCCGGCGTCGGGGCCGAGGACGGCGCGCAGTTCGTCGGCGTAGTACTCGGCCAGCGTCTCCCGCTCGGCCGGCAGCACCAGGCGGTAGGGGTCGCACACGTCCTTGAGCTGCCCGGCGGCCGCCTCCATCAGCGGATCCGCGCCCGGTCTGGGCACAGCGTGCAGCACCACCGTGCCGCGCTTGCCCGGGGTGAGCGTCACCGATGCCAACGCCTCGTGCGGGATGCGGCGTTCGCGCAGCGAGGAGAGGAGCTTCGGTGTGCGGATCCCCCGTTCGAAGCGGATGAGCACGGAGTCGGTCTCGAACTCCCAGGTGGCTTGAATTCCGGCCAGCACATCACCCATGTGCCTCATCGTATGCGGCTCACGCCTGCACGTCTTCCCTCGGCGGCCATCCCTTTTGGGCGGGCTCTACGCGCGTCAGCCCGCTCAGGCACCGGAAATACCACTGCGGCATGTGTCGGTGCCCGATGCGCAGCTCAGGTCGGCGTAGGCGCCGACACCAAGGCCGGCGAAATTGCGGACACTCTCGGTTCCAGGCTCGAAATAGCCGGTATGGCCGATGGCGCCCTCCGCGGAGAGCACCCGGGCCCCGAACTCAGGGAGGACCGGGTCCTCACCGTGGCCGAGCCCGCCGACCTCCAGGTGCGGTACGCCCTCGATCCAGTCGTCGGCGTCGCGCATCGCCCAGATCCGGGCCTTCGTGTGCAGGCCCGCGACGTTCTCCGCCCGCATGCCGGGGCTGCCGGCGACGGCCACGTCGCCGACCCGGGCGGGCAGTTGCCGTGCGGCGACCCCGCAGACCACGGAGCCGTAGCTGTGGCAGAACAGTGAGATGGGGGAGTGTCCCGGAAGCGCTTCGGTGAGCGCGACGAGCCGGACGGCGCCGTTCTCGGCGAGCCGTCCGATGGCCGACTCCATGCCGACCCCGACCGGGCTCGTGTAGTCGCCCCATGCGATGACGGCCGTACGCATGCCGGGTGCGGCCGCCCGCTGGGCGGCGTACAGGGACCGGGCCATGCCGACCGGCGCACTGTACTTGCGGGCGGTCCGCTGGAAGGTGAGCAGGTTGGTGTCGACACCGGGCACGACCACCGAGATGCGCTGGGCCCTGTCCAGGTCCCCGAAGACCTCGGCCACCCGTCCGGCGCCGGACGGGTCGAAGGAGAGGATCTGCCGGTCGGGGTTCATCAGCGCCTGGAACCGGTGCATCCGCCGTACGGCCTGCTGGTGTCCGGCGGCCGTGAGCCCGGGATCGCCCACCCGCTTGAGCTCGCGGGCGAGGGAGTCCGACAGGGCCCTGCGGTTGGCCAGGTACCGGAGGGTGACCGGCGCCCCGTTCAGATTGCCCACGATGCGGGGGTAGTCCTTGGCGAGTTGCCTGCTCCGCTCGCCGCCGAGCGACATGAAGAAGGCGGCGAACCGCTGCGGCCCGCTGTCCAGACCGGGCAGTTCACGGGCGCCTATACGTTCCTTGCTCCAGCCCGCCAGTTCGGCCTCGAGTGCGTCACGGGCGCCCGGCTGGTGCCGGACAGCGGTCCAGCCGGTGGTCGCCAGCATCACGAACACCACCGCGAGGGCGAGCAGGGTCCGCCACGCGGTCAGGGAGGGGGAGGCATCGAAGGAAGTCACTGCGGGACACCCTAGGAGAAGGGTGCGGGCCTGCGCGAAGAGCGTGAGGTACATCACGTGTCGGAAGGGGGATTGATGGGGAGGAGCGTGACGTTCCGTGTGGCGCGGCGCTCCGTCGGGCGCATTTCCCCTGCGCACGGCGGTCGTTGGGCACGAGGAGGCGCCCTGCGCCTCAAGGGCCGGACAGCTGGTGCCGCTCGCCGGTGCGCCAGTTCTCGGCGAGTGCGGGGCCGAAGTGGTCGAGGAACGTTTCCGTGAGCGAACGGATCGCCTCGACGCTGGGATCCGCGCCCTGCCCCCACAGTCGCCCTGTGGCCCGCATCACGCCGCTGAACGCGGCCACGGCCACCCGGGGTCTGGGGTCGGCGTTCACATCGAGCCCCTCCCGTTCGGCGATGAGTCCGGCCAGCGCCTCCTCCGTCTCGGCGGAGCGGCGCATGTGCGCGGCGAGCAACGCCGGGGTCGACTCGATCATCTGGAAGCTGCGCATGTACAGATCGAGCGGAACGATCTCCTCGACCGCTTCCCCGAGGGCGTCCCAGGAGGCGAACACGGCGTTGCGCAGGGCCTCGAAGGGCCCTTCCTCCGCGGGGCGTCCGCGCAGCGCCACGGCGTAGTGGGCCTCCAGGATCTCCTGGACGGCGAAGGCGACCTCTTCCTTGGACGCGAAGTAGCGGAAGAAGGTGCGCTGGGACACCTCGACGGCCTCCGCGATCTCGTCGACGGTCGTCCGCTCGTATCCCTGGGTGGTGAACAGCTCGAGGGCGACACGTACCAGTGCGTCTCGGGTGCGCTGTTTCTTGCGGGCGCGCAGCCCGGTCGGCTCGGCCGTGGTCACTTCATGGTCCTCATTTCGCTGCTTCCACCTGCGTCCATTGTCCGCTGAGTCACGTGACAGCTACCGACTAGTGAACTTGTTTGTCAACTGTCAGTCGCTGTCATTAGTCTCATCGCATGACTAGTCAGACCACCGTCGAAAAGGCGCCGAGGGATCCCCAGGACTCCGCTCCGGCACCGGTCAAGGGGCTTCGCGGCCACCCCTGGCTGACCCTGTTCTCCGTGGCCATCGGCGTGATGATGGTCGCGCTGGACGGCACGATCGTCGCGATTGCCAATCCCGCGATCCAGAAGGACCTCGGCGCTTCGCTCGCCGACGTCCAATGGATCACCAACGGCTATCTCCTCGCACTTGCCGTGGCACTGATCACAGCGGGCAAGCTCGGAGACCGCTTCGGCCACCGGCAGACCTTCCTCATAGGCATCGCAGGCTTCGCCGCCGCCTCGGCGGCCATCGGCCTGTCCGACTCCATCCTCCTCGTCATCGCCTTCCGGGTGCTGCAGGGCCTCTTCGGCGCCCTGCTGATGCCGGCGGCGCTAGGGCTGCTGCGCGCCACGTTCCCCGCCGAGAAGCTGAACATGGCGATCGGCATCTGGGGCATGGTCATCGGCGCCTCGACGGCCGGCGGTCCGATCGTCGGCGGCCTGCTCGTCGAGCACGTCAGCTGGCAGTCGGTGTTCTTCATCAACGTGCCCGTCGGCATCGTCGCCGTGGTCCTCGGCCTGGTCATCCTGAAGGACCACCGCGCGGAGAACGCCCCGAAGTCGTTCGACATCCTCGGCATCCTGCTGCTGTCGGGTGCGATGTTCAGCCTCATCTGGCCGCTGATCAAGGCCGGTGAGTGGGGATGGGGCTCCGCCGCCACCCTCGGCTGGCTGGTCGGCGCCGTGGTGCTGTTCGGCCTGTTCGCCTTCTGGGAGAGCAAGGTCGACGAGCCGCTCGTGCCGCTGGCCATGTTCCGGTCCGTCCCGCTCAGCGCCGGCGTGGTGCTGATGGTGCTGATGGCGTTCGCCTTCATGGGCGGCCTCTTCTTCGTGACGTTCTTCCTCCAGGGCGTCCAGGAGATGAGCCCGGTCGACAGCGGCCTGCGGCTGCTGCCGCTCACAGGAATGATGATCGTCTCCTCGCCGCTGGCGGGGGCGCTGATCACCAAGTTCGGCCCGCGTGTGCCGCTGGTCGGCGGCATGGTCTGCACCGCCGCCGCCATGTTCGGCATGACCACCCTCTCCGAGGGGACGGGCACGTTCGCGATGTCCCTGTGGTTCGCGCTCCTCGGCCTCGGCCTCGCGCCGGTGATGGTCGGTGCCACCGAGGTCATCGTCGGCAACGCACCGATGGAGCTCTCCGGCGTCGCCGGCGGTCTCCAGCAGGCGGCCATGCAGGTCGGCGGCGCGCTCGGCACGGCCGTCCTCGGCGCCGTGATGTCCGCCAAGGTCAGCGCCGAGTTCGCGGCGAACTGGGAGGACGCGGGCATCCCCGCCCCGGCGGACCCGCGGCTGGAGCAGGCCGCCGAGTTCGGCACCGTCCCCGGCGAACTGGCCCAGGCCCCCGGGATGACGCCGGACCTCGTCACCAAGATCGGTGACGTCATCCACGACACGTTCATGTCAGGCATGGGCCTGGCGTTCACGGTCGCCGGCGTCGTCGCGGTCGTCGCGGCCCTGGTGGCCGTGCTCACCAAGCGTGGCGAGAACGCGGAGGCGGGTGCGGGCGCCGCCCACATCTGACGTCAACCGCGTACATCGACAGCCCCGCCGGGCACCCCCGGCGGGGCTGTCGCCTATCCGGATGATTTCCCCCGCGGCCCCTTCCGCGCCCACGTCACCGCAGGTCAGGGTCGGCCCACTGATTCGTCCGACCACACGGGGGTTCCTCATGCCAAAGACCGTCACCGCCGCCGCCCTGGCCGCCGCCGCACTCCTGCCGCTGCTGCTCCAGCCGCCGCAGACCGCGTCCGCCGCACCACCGCGTCTCGGCGCGTGCGCGGCCGGCGAGCTGTGCCTGTGGGCCGAGAACGACTTCCGCGGCGCTCGCAGCACCCATGAGCTCGCCGGCACCGACATCGAGAGCTGCGTACCGCTGCCGCCGGGTACGTCCGCCAAGGCCCTCGCAAACCTGACCGGCCGGCCCGTCACTGCGTACCAGTCCGAGGAGTGCGCGGAGACCGGCGAGTTCGAGACCTACCCCGGCGGCGGCACCTGGCTCCCCAGGTCGCCGTACCGGGTCAGGGCGTTCAAGATCTGGGAGAACTAGGCCCGGGCACCTCGGGCGCGCCGGAGTCCGGGGCGCCCGAGAGCCGCGCCACCTCGGCCCGCAGACCTCGGACCTCCGCGGTCAGCGCCTCCAGCAGCGCCGTCTGCCGCCGCTCCTCGGCGTCGTCCCGCTCGAAGCGGGAGATGAACCAGGCGGCGATGTTGGCCGTCACCACACCGAGCAGGGCGATACCGGAGATCATCAGCCCGACCGCCAGCAGCCGCCCGAGGCCCGTCGTCGGCGAGTGGTCGCCGTAGCCGACGGTGGTCATCGTCGTGAACGACCACCAGACCGCGTCGCCCAGCGTCTTGATGTTGCCGCCGGGCGCGTCCCGCTCGACCTGGAGCACCGCCAGGGAGCCGAACATCATCAGCCCCACGACCGCGCCGCCGACGTACGTGGTGAGCGTGATCTGCGGGGCCATCCTGGCCCGCCGGCCCACCAGCAGCAGCGTGGAGACCAGCCGCAACAGCCGCAGCGGCTGCACCAGGGGCAGCAGCACCGCCAGCAGGTCCAGCGGATGGCTGCGCAGGAACAGCCACTTGCCCCGCGCCAGCGCCAGCCGCACGAGGTAGTCCACCGCGAACGTGCCCCACACCACCCACTCGGCCACCTGACAGGACCGGTGGACCCAGGCCGGGGCTCCGGGGGCGACGATCGGGACCGTGTAGGCGACCGCGAAGACGAGGGCGAGCGCCAGCAGGGGCGTCTGCGTGCGCTTTTCCCAGCGGATCTGGGCGGTCTGCTGCTTCATGAGACGAATCGTAAGGACACGCCAGGGGCGGCGGACCACCGGTCCGCCGCCCTGACGTGCTGATCTTCGCTACGCGTCGCCGCCCGCGGCGCCCGGGTCGGCCGCCGCCACGTCCAGCAGTTGGTAGCGGTCCACCGCCTGCTTGAGCGCGCCGCGGTCGACCTTGCCCTCGCGGGCCAGCTCGGTCAGCACCGCCAGCACGATCGACTGCGCGTCGATGTGGAAGAAGCGGCGGGCCGCGCCACGGGTGTCCGCGAAGCCGAAACCGTCCGCGCCGAGCGACTGGTACGTGCCCGGCACCCAGCGGGAGATCTGGTCGGGGACCGAGCGCATCCAGTCGGAGACCGCGACGAACGGGCCCTCCGAGCCGGACAGCTTCCGCGTCACGTACGGCACGCGCTGCTCCTCCTCGGGGTGCAGCAGGTTGTGCCGCTCCACGTCGACCGCCTCACGGCGCAGCTCGTTCCAGGAGGTCGCCGACCACACGTCGGCGCGTACGTTCCACTCCTCCGCGAGGATCCGCTGGGCCTCGAGCGCCCAAGGGACGGCCACACCGGAGGCCATGATCTGGGCCGGGATGGCGCCCTGCTCGCCCTGCTTGAAGCGGTGGATGCCCTTCAGGATGCCTTCGACGTCCACATCGGCCGGCTCCGCGGGGTGCTGGATCGGCTCGTTGTAGACGGTGAGGTAGTAGAAGACATCCTCGTTCTCCTCGGGGGTCCCGCCGTACATCCTGCGCAGACCGTCCTGGACGATGTGCGCCATCTCGAAGCCGAACGCCGGGTCGTAGGCGACGCAGGCCGGGTTGGTCGAGGCGAGCAGCTGCGAGTGGCCGTCCGCGTGCTGGAGTCCCTCGCCCGTCAGCGTCGTACGGCCTGCGGTGGCGCCCAGGACGAAGCCGCGCGCCAGCTGGTCGGCCATCTGCCAGAACTGGTCACCGGTGCGCTGGAAGCCGAACATCGAGTAGAAGACGTACACCGGGATCAGCGGCTCGCCATGGGTCGCGTACGCGGAACCCGCGGCGATCAGGGACGCGGTGCAGCCGGCCTCCGAGATGCCGTCGTGCAGCATCTGCCCGGTCGGCGACTCCTTGTACGCGAGCAGCAGCTCGCGGTCCACGGCCTCGTACTGCTGACCGAGCGGGTTGTAGATCTTCGCACTCGGGAAGAACGAGTCCATACCGAAAGTGCGGTACTCGTCGGGCGCGATCAGCACGAACCGCTTGCCGATCTCCTTGTCCCGCATGAGGTCCTTCAGCAGTCGGACGAACGCCATGGTGGTGGCGATCGACTGCTGACCGGAGCCCTTCTTCACAGCCGCGTACGTCTCGTCCTCGGGCAGCCGGAGGGGCTTCGCCCGTACGACCCGGGTCGGCACATAGCCACCGCAGGCCTTGCGGTGGTCGTGCATGTACTGGATCTCCTCCGAGTCGCGACCCGGGTGGTAGTACGGCGGGGGCCCGCTCTCGAGCTGCTGGTCCGTGATCGGGAGGTGCAGCCGGTCACGGAAGCGCTTCAGGTCGTCGACCGTCAGCTTCTTCATCTGGTGCGTGGCGTTGCGGCCCTCGAAGTTGGGTCCCAGCGTCCAGCCCTTGATGGTCTGCGCCAGGATCACCGTCGGCTGGCCCTTGTGGGCCTTGGCCGCCGTGTAGGCGGCGAAGACCTTGCGGTGGTCGTGACCGCCGCGGCCGAGGTGCAGGATCTGCTCGTCGGTCATGTTCTCGACCATGGCGCGCAGCCGCTGGTCGCCGCCGAAGAAGTGCTCGCGGATGTAGGCGCCCGTCTCGGTCGCGTACGTCTGGAACTGGCCGTCCGGCGTGGTGTTCAGCTTGTTGACGAGGATGCCGTCGCGGTCCTGGGCGAGCAGCGGGTCCCAGGAGCGGTCCCAGACCAGCTTGATGACGTTCCAGCCGGCGCCGCGGAACTGCGACTCCAGCTCCTGGATGATCTTGCCGTTGCCGCGGACCGGGCCGTCGAGGCGCTGGAGGTTGCAGTTGACCACGAAGGTCAGGTTGTCCAGGCCCTCACGGGCGGCGATGGACAGCTGACCGAGCGACTCCGGCTCGTCCATCTCGCCGTCGCCGAGGAACGCCCACACGTGCGAGTCGGAGGTGTCCGCGATGCCGCGGGCCTCCATGTAGCGGTTCATGCGCGCCTGGTAGATGGCGCCGAGGGGGCCGAGGCCCATGGAGACCGTGGGGAACTCCCAGAAGTCCGGCATCAGCCGCGGGTGCGGATAGCTGGACAGCCCGTAGGGCTCCTTGGACTTCTCCTGCCGGAAGGCGTCCAGCTGCTGCTCGCTGAGCCGGTCCAGCAGGAAGGCGCGGGCGTAGATGCCCGGGGACGCGTGCCCCTGGAAGAAGATCTGGTCGCCGCCCTTGCCGTCGTCCTTGCCCCGGAAGAAGTGGTTGAAGCCCACGTCGTACAGGGAGGCGGAGGAGGCGAAGGTGGCGATGTGGCCGCCGACGCCGATACCGGGGCGCTGCGCGCGGGAGACCATCACCGCGGCGTTCCACCGGGTCGCGTTGAGGATCTTGCGCTCGATCTCCTCGTTGCCGGGGAAGAACGGCTCGTCCTTGGTCGCGATGGTGTTGACGTAGTCCGTGCTGCGCATCTCGGGCACGGCGACGCGCTTCTCGCGCGCCCGCTCGATCAGGCGGAGCATCAGATAGCGGGCCCGCTCACGGCCCCGCTCGTCGACGGCGGCGTCGAGGGAGTCCAGCCACTCCTGGGTCTCTTCAGGATCGAAGTCCGGGACCTGGCTGGGAAGGCCGCCAATGATGATCGGGTTGCGATCTGATCCGGAAGCCACGCTGTTCCTTCGCTGTTCGGAGGTACTGGGTCGGCAAAGCTGTCGCACCGCCTCCCATCGTGTACCGCGGAAAGCCTCGCGTCATCTCTACCGGGAGGTAACCCGCGATCCTGGCGACATCCGGCCCCGGAGCGGCGGGCGGGCCGGATCATACCTTTACGCCCGACCCGTCCATGCCTTTCGTTCGGTCGTTCGGTTCCTATTGAGATGTGAAAGGGTAGGAATGCCGCGTACGCGGCCGAAGGGTGTGGTCACGATCGTGGCGGGGACCCGTCGCTTGCCTGGAGTTGCGCCGAGACGGCCGCAAACGTCACCGTTTCGGCGGTCTGGACGGCCGGGTACTTGCGCGATCCGCCCCGCCCGTGTGGACTACGGCCAATGCTGCGCGTACGCGCGTGGCCGAAGCATTTGTCGAAAACGATCAGGAGGCAAGCCGTGAGCGCGACCGCGGACCACGCGGAGGAGCGGACCAACCCGGCAGCAAGGCTGGGGTTCGAGCCCGGACAAGTGGTCCAGGAGATCGGCTACGACGAC
Source organism: Streptomyces sp. WAC00040 (assembly GCF_056835925.1). Lineage (NCBI taxonomy): Bacteria > Bacillati > Actinomycetota > Actinomycetes > Kitasatosporales > Streptomycetaceae > Streptomyces > Streptomyces sp. WAC00040. The sequence goes on along the minus strand of NZ_JAKQZE010000001.1, from coordinate 212,765 downwards.
GACGTCGAGCAGGAGCTCCGTGAGGGCATCGAGGCCGCTACCGGCCAGGAACTCGTCGACGAGGACTACGACGACGTCGCTGACGTCGTCGTGCTGTGGTTCCGCGACGAGGACGGGGACCTCACCGACGCACTGGTGGACGCCATCGGTCTGATCGACGAGGGCGGGGTCGTCTGGCTGATGACCCCCAAGACCGGCCGTGACGGCTATGTCGAGCCCAGCGACATCAACGAGGCCGCACAGACGGCGGGTCTCTCCCAGACGAAGAGCATCAACGCCGGTAAGGACTGGAGTGGCAGCCGGCTGGTCACCCCCAAGGGGGCGAAGTCGGGGAAGCGCTGAGCCGCCGAGCGGCGAAGGACAGACAACAGGCCCCCACCGGCACCGCCGGTGGGGGCCTTCTGCGTAGGCTGGCCCCCTACCGGACGGGCACACAGAAGGGAAGCGTTCTCCATGGCGATCGAGGTCGGCGACAAGGCACCGGAGTTCGAGCTCAAGGACAACCACGGCCGCACCGTCGCGCTCTCGGACTTCCGGGGCGAGAAGAACGTCGTACTGCTCTTCTATCCCTTCGCCTTCACCGGCGTGTGCACCGGCGAGCTGTGCGCCCTGCGCGACGAGCTGCCGAAGTTCGTCAACGAGGACACCCAGCTGCTGGCCGTCTCCAGCGACTCCATCCACACCCTGCGCGTCTTCGGCGAGCAGGAGGGCCTCGAGTACCCGCTGCTCTCCGACTTCTGGCCGCACGGCGAGGTCTCCCGCGCCTACGGCGTCTTCGACGAGGAGAAGGGCTGCGCGGTGCGCGGCACCTTCATCATCGACAAGGAGGGCGTGGTGCGCTGGACGGTCGTCAACGGCCTGCCGGACGCCCGCGACCTGAACGACTACGTCACGGCGCTGGGCGCCCTCTGAGCCGCGGCGTTCGCCGCACGTGCGTCGTCCCGGTCCCGTCCGGGCACGTTCGCGCGAACCGGTGCGCGAAAGCCTGTTTTGCGCGGGAACCGGTCACTAGGATCCTTTCGTTGATCCGATAGCCATGCACGACGGGGGCGCTGCCCCTGAAACAACAATGGAGGGACTCGTGGGAGTCAGCCTCAGCAAGGGCGGCAACGTCTCGCTGACCAAGGCCGCGCCGAACCTGACCGCGGTCACCGTGGGCCTGGGCTGGGATGTCCGGACCACCACCGGCACCGACTTCGACCTCGACGCCAGCGCCCTGCTGACCAACGCCGAGGGCAAGGTCACCAACGACGGCAACTTCGTCTTCTTCAACAACCTCAAGAGCTCCGACGGCTCCGTCGAGCACACCGGTGACAACCTCACCGGTGAGGGCGAGGGCGACGACGAGCAGATCAAGGTCAACCTGGCCTCGGTCCCCGCCGACGTCGACAAGATCGTCTTCCCGGTCTCGATCTACGAGGCCGAGAGCCGCCAGCAGTCCTTCGGCCAGGTGCGCAACGCGTTCATCCGCGTCGTCAACCAGGCCGACAACAACGAGCTCGCGCGCTACGACCTGAGCGAGGACGCCTCGACCGAGACCGCGATGGTCTTCGGCGAGCTGTACCGCAACGGTCCCGAGTGGAAGTTCCGTGCCATCGGCCAGGGTTACGCCTCGGGTCTGCGCGGCATCGCGCAGGACTTCGGTGTGAACGTCTGAGTCAGGCACAGCAGTCTCCACGTCCGGCGCCGCACACAGTGCGGCGCCGGACGCGCCTGGGGCCGAACAGGCCCCGCAGCAAAGCCATCCAGGGGAGGACTCACCAACATGGGCGTCACGCTCGCCAAGGGAGGCAATGTCTCCCTCTCCAAGGCCGCACCCAATCTCACCCAGGTGCTCGTAGGGCTCGGCTGGGACGCGCGCTCCACCACCGGCGCACCCTTCGACCTCGACGCCAGCGCGCTGCTCTGCCAGAGCGGACGGGTCCTCGGCGACGAGTGGTTCGTCTTCTACAACCAGCTCAAGAGCCCGGACGGCTCCGTCGAGCACACCGGTGACAACCTCACCGGTGAGGGAGACGGCGACGACGAGTCCCTCCTGGTGGACCTCGCCAAGGTGCCGGCCAACGTGGACAAGATCATCTTCCCGGTCTCCATCCATGACGCCGACAACCGCGGCCAGACCTTCGGCCAGGTCAGCAATGCCTTCATCCGGGTCGTCAACCAGGCCGACGGGCAGGAGCTGGCCCGCTACGACCTCAGTGAGGACGCCTCCACCGAGACCGCGATGATCTTCGGTGAGCTCTACCGTTACGGCGGCGAGTGGAAGTTCCGGGCCGTGGGCCAGGGGTACGCGTCGGGGCTGCGGGGCATCGCTCTAGACTTCGGGGTCAACGTTTCGTAAAGCCGCGTGCGGCGCGGGGGAGAACCTCCCCCAGGCTTCACCCGGGGGACAATTACACGATTGGGTAGCCAGTGGTTCTGAAAACCTTCGGCTGGTCGTTCGCCGTCACGGCGCTCGGCCTCGCATTCGCCGCCTGGCAGTGGGGCTGGGAGGCGTTCGGGATCGTACTGATCCTGTCGATCCTCGAGATCTCGCTGTCGTTCGACAACGCGGTTGTCAACGCCGGAATCCTCAAGAAGATGAACGCCTTCTGGCAGAAGATCTTCCTGACGATCGGCATTCTGATCGCGGTCTTCGGCATGCGGCTGGTCTTCCCCGTCGTGATCGTCGCCATCAGTGCCAAGGTCGGGCCGATCGAAGCGGTCCAGCTGGCCATGGACGAGCCCGAACGGTACGAGGACCTGGTCACCGACGCACACCCGGCGATCGCCGCGTTCGGTGGCATGTTCCTGCTGATGATCTTCCTCGACTTCATCTTCGAGGAGCGCGAGCACAAGTGGCTGGCCTGGCTCGAGCGGCCGCTGGCCAAGCTCGGCAAGGTCGACATGCTGTCGGTCTGCATCGCGCTGATCGTCCTGCTGGTCACCGCCATCACCTTCGCCACCAATGCGCACACCAGCACCGGTCACGCCGACAAGTCGGCCACCGTGCTCCTCTCCGGCGTCGCCGGTCTGATCACGTACCTCGTCGTCGGCGGTCTCTCCGGCTACTTCGAGGACAAGCTCGAGGAAGAGGAGGAACGCGAGCACGAGGAGGAGGAGAAGGCCAAGCGGGAGGGCAAGCAGGTCTCCGCGGTCGGCCTCGCAGGCAAGGCGGCGTTCTTCCTCTTCCTGTACCTCGAGGTCCTCGACGCGTCGTTCTCCTTCGACGGCGTGATCGGCGCGTTCGCCATCACCAACCACATCTTCTGGATGGCGCTCGGCCTCGGTATCGGCGCGATGTACGTCCGGTCCCTCACGGTCTACCTGGTCCGCCAGGGCACCCTCGACGACTACGTCTACCTGGAGCACGGCGCCCACTACGCGATCGGCGCGCTGGCGGTCATCCTGCTCATCACCATCCAGCACGAGATCAGCGAGATCATCACCGGCCTCATCGGCGTGGTGCTGATCGCGGCCTCCTTCTGGTCCTCGCTGCGCCGGAACAAGGCGCTGGAGAACGCCGAGGGAAAGACCGGCGGTCCGGAGGAGAAGGCTGAGGTCTCCTCCGGGGTGTGACGCCCACACCAGTGAGGAACGCTTCCTTGCGGGGCGGCCGGGTGCTCCCGGCCGCCCCGTCGCGTTATCCGCGGAACACCGGACGACCAGTGACGACTAGGGGTGGGGCATGGCCATCTGGGACAACCTGTGGCGGGGCAGGGCTGCGCAGTTCGACTCGGGCAGCGCCGCCTCCAACTCCATCGAGCTGACCAGGCGGAATCCGTCCGTATCGCTCAGCAAGCAGGGCGCGGCGAGCGGCAACCTGCGCGTCAACCTCTCCTGGCGGATGCGTTCCTCCGACATCGAGGGCCGCTCCCGGCAGAGCGGCAGATTGCTGCGCAACCCCCTGAAGCTCTTCCAGCCGGACGTCGTCCAGGCGCACACCCAAGGTGTGGTCAACGTCGACCTGGACCTGGGCTGCCTGTACGAACTGGCCGACGGCAGCAAGGGCGTGGTCCAGCCGCTCGGCAGCTTCTTCGGCGACCTGAACGGCCCGCCGTTCGTGAAGCTCAGCGGCGACGACCGGTTCGGGGCGCCCTCGGGAGAGACGATCTTCGTCAATCTCGACCACAGGGAATCGATCAAGCGGCTGCTGTTCTTCGTCTACATCTACGACCAGACCCCGGCCTTCGACCGCACACACGCCCACGTCACGCTGTATCCGAGCAACGGCCCGCGCGTCGAGATAGAACTCGACGAGCGCGCCCCGCAGGCGCGTTCCTGCGCGGTGTTCTCCGTGGAGAACACGAAGGGCGACCTGACCGTGCGCCGCGAGGTGAAGTTCGTCTACGGCTTCCAGGCGGAACTGGACCGCCTGTACGGCTGGGGCCTCCAATGGGGCCGCGGCTACAAGTCCCAGTCCCGCGCGTAGCCCTCACCGGGCGGGGCTGACTCTCGCTCTGTGGGCCTCGCGAAAGTCATTCTCGGCCTCGGCGGCGATCGAGGCGCGGGGTCCGGCGCGGAGCCCCGCAACCGGGCCGCGGTGCGGGGTCGGTCGGCCGGGCGGGCTCGCTGTCCGCGCAGGACCTGCCCTCGCCGGGCGGGCTTGCTGTCCGCAATGGACCTGCCCTCGCCGGGCGGGCCTCGCCCTCGGCAGGCGAGCCCGGTTTTGCGTGGGGGTTGGGCAACTCGGCCGGCCCTCGGAGGGGTGCGTCCCTGGGACGACGGCACTTTTCGGCCTCGGCGGCGATCGAGGCGCGGGGTCCGGGGCGGAGCCCCGCAACCGGGCCCGGCCGCGAGGGCTCGGGGCGGACCCGGGCTACGCGCGTGGGAACTGCGGCGGCCCCGCCAACGGGGCTACGGGCGCTGGAACTGCGGCCCCATCGGCGGCAGCCGGAAGCTCGGGTCGGGGGCGTACGCCGCCGCCGCGGCCGGCTGCGGATAGCCGTATGCGGGCTGCGGCGGCGCCGGCACGTACGCGGGCGCGGGCTGCGTCGCGTCCGACGGCGGACAGCCGTACGACGGCTCGGCCTGGGCAGCAGGCGTAGAAGGCTCAGCAGGTGCCACAGGCGTCTCCGGGGCCTCCCCCTCCTCCACTGAGATCCCGAACGCCGTCGCGAGCCCCACCAGCCCCGTCGGGTAGCCCTGCGCCACCGCGCGGAACTTCCAGCCGTCGCCGCGCCGGTACAGCTCACCGCAGATGATCGCCGTCTCCTCGCCGGTCTCCGGCTTCACGTCGAAGACGGCCAGCGGCTCCCCGCCGGTCGGCGCGGCGGCGTCGTGGAGAAGTATCCGCAGGTCACGTACGTGCTCGAAGGTGCCGCCGTCCGACGACGCCGCGATCACCACTTGGTCCACCGACGGGTCCAGCGCGGCCAGGTCGGCCTCGACCGTGTCGGTCAGGTGGTCGCCGACGTGCTTCTTCGGCAGCCGCCGCACCAGCCCGGACGGATGCCGTGGCTGGTTGTAGAAGACGAAGTCCTCGTCGGAGCGCACGCGGCCGTCACCGCCGAGCAGCAGGGCCGAAGCGTCGACGTCGGGGACTGCCGTTCCCGGCGTCCAGCGCAGCACGGCCCGTACGGCCGTGGCATCAAGAGGGACGTTCGAGCCCTTCAGCATCGCGTGCGTCATACCGGTCATCCTGCCTGGCCGAGGGGCCCCGGGACAACGCGGGGCCCAGTTCCCGCACGCGCCGCACCCGCCGTGGCCACGTGCCCGGCAGGGGCGAGAAGCGGACGAGTTACCCGGAGTTCATGCACTTGGGGAACTCTGGACACCTGTGCTTACGTACTATTACCGGCCACATGTTGTCAGGCCCGAAGCGGCAGTACGGGGGATCTCTTATGCGTCATTTCGGGCACATCCCGCCCGCGGAGAGGGCGCGGCTGTTCCACCAGGAGCCGTGCGACTTCGACCGGGACTCGCCGACCCGGACGCTGGCGGCAGCGTTGGGCGCGACTCTCTACAGCCCGGCCACGCGGCCGAAGCTGGCCGACGACGTGCTCAAGCAGGCCGCGCGCGGGGTCGTCTCCATGGTGCTGTGCCTGGAGGATTCCATCGGCGACGCCGACGTCGTCGACGGCGAGGCGAACCTCGTCCGACAGTTCGCCGACCTCGACGCGCGGGGCGTCGAAGTGCCGCTGCTGTTCATCCGGGTGCGCACCCCCGACCAGATCCCGGACCTCGTAAGACGCCTGGGGCCGTCTGGACGGCTGCTGTCCGGATTCGTGCTGCCGAAGTTCACCGACGAACGCGGCGCCCCGTTCCTCGAGGCCCTCGTCACCGCCGAGACCGCCGGCGGTCGGCGGCTCTTCGCGATGCCCGTCCTGGAATCGCCCGAGCTGCTGCACCTGGAGACCAGGACCGAGGCGCTCACCGGCATCGCGCGCACCGTCGACAAGTACCGCGACCGGGTGCTCGCCCTGCGGCTCGGCGTCACCGACTTCTGCTCCGCGTACGGGCTGCGCCGCTCGCCGGACATGACCGCCTACGACGTGCGGATCGTGACGTCCGTGATCGCCGACGTGGTCAACGTGCTCGGCCGCTCCGACGGCACGGGCTTCACCATCACCGGGCCGGTCTGGGAGTACTTCAGGTCCCAGGAGCGCATGTTCAAGCCGCAGCTGCGCCGCAGCCCCTTCCTCGAAGGGCGGGCGGAGGAGCTGCGCAACGCGCTCATCGAGCACGACCTCGACGGGCTGCTCCGCGAGATCGAGCTGGACCGGGCCAACGGCCTGATGGGCAAGACCTGCATCCATCCCTCCCACGTCCTGCCCGTGCACGCGCTGTCCGTGGTCAGCCACGAGGAGTTCAGCGACGCGCAGGACATCCTGCGCCCGGAGCGCGGCGGCGGCGGGGTGCTGCGCTCGGCGTACACGAACAAGATGAACGAGGTGAAGCCGCACCGCGCCTGGGCCGAGCGGACCCGCCTGCGCGCCGAGGTCTTCGGTGTCGCCAAGGAGGACATCGGCTTCGTGGAACTGCTCGCGGCCGGGCTCACCGACTGATGACGCCGAAGGGAGTGATGACGACGAGGGGCGAAGAGAACGTGGTGTGGTCGGGAAGCTGGGTCGCGGAGCGGCTGGGAGTCTCCCTCGTCGGCGACGAGGGACTCCAGGAGCTGCTGGGCCTCGCCCTGCGCCGCAACCCGAAGCGGGCGCACCTGCTCGTGTCGAACGTGCTGGGCAAGCATGTGCCCCAGCAGCCGCTGGTGGTCTGGCGCGCGGGCCACGACCTCGGCGTGCGGGTCCGCGACCTGCTCGGCACGGACGAGTGTCGGCGCGCGGTCGTCCTCGGATACGCGGAGACCGCGACCGGGCTTGGCCACGCCGTCGCGGACGGCATCGGCCTCGCGCCCTATCTGCACTCCACACGCCGCCCCGTCGAGGGCGTGGCGACCGCGGGCGGCTTCGAGGAGTCCCACTCGCACGCCACCTCCCACCTGCTGCTGCCCGAGGACCCGGGGTTGCTGGGCCGGCCGGGCCCGCTGGTCCTCGTCGACGACGAGTTCTCCACGGGCAACACCGTCCTCAACACCATCCGCGACCTGCACGCCCGCTACCCGCGTGAGCGGTACGTGGTCGTGGCCCTGGTCGACATGCGTTCCGCGTCCGACCTGGGCCGGCTGGACGCCTTCGCCGAGGAGATCGGCGCCCGCGTCGACCTGGTGGCCATGGCCTCCGGCACGGTCCGCCTTCCGGACGGCGTCCTGGAGAAGGGCCAGGCCCTGGTCGCGGCGCACGAACGGGCACCGGCGGACGCCCCTGCCACGCCCCAGGCGGCGGGCGCCGACGCGGCCCGGCACACGCGGGTCGAGCTCGAGTGGCCCGCCGGCGTCCCCGACGGCGGCCGGCACGGCTTCACGCCCGAGCACCGCACCGCGCTGGAGGCCGCCCTGCCAGGCATGGCGGCCCGGATAGCGGACGCCCTCGGCACCGTGCCTGCCGCCCGGGACACGGGCGGAACCCGCCGGGTCCTGGTCCTCGGCAACGAGGAGCTCATGTACGCGCCGCTGCGGCTGGCCGTGGCCCTCCAGCAGAACGGCCGTGCCGGGACGGCCCCGGAGACCGTGGCGCGGACCGCTTCGGCGCAGGCGGCCCGTACCGAGGTGTACTACTCCACCACCACCCGCTCGCCCGTCCTCGCCGTCGACGACCCCGGCTACGCGATACGCACACGGCTCGTCTTCCCCGCCCACGACGACCCCGCCGACGGCCCCGGCGAGCGCTACGCGTACAACGTGGCCGGTGCCGGCTTCGACGCCGTGGTCGCCGTCGTCGACTCGACGGCCGACACCGACCGGCTGCACGCCCCCGACGGCCTGCTGGCCCAGCTCGCCGCCCACACCGGGCACGTCGTGCTCGCCGTCGTCCCCAGCTACGTACCGGGAGTCCCCGGCCACGTACCGGACCATCACGCGCCCGAAGGACCTGAAAGGCCCTCCATGCTGCCCCAGCCGCTCCGCGGACCCGCCTTCTCCTCCTACGCGCCGGAGGAGGTCGGCTGGCTGCTCCAGGATCTCTCGGAGGTGGAGCTCGAGGCACCCACGGAGGAGCGCGAGGAAGCCATCCAGAGCGGCGGCGCGCACTACGCCGAGTCGCTGCCCGTCGAGTACCAGCCCGACGAGCAGTACCAGCGACTGTTCGAGACAGCGCTCACCGCCTCCGCCGCACGCATCGCCCGCGCCGTCGGAACCGTCACCGACACCGTCCTCGCAGAGCGGACGCCGCGCCCCGTGCTCGTCTCGCTGGCCCGCGCCGGCACACCCGTCGGCGTGCTGATGCGCCGCTGGGCCCAGCATCGGCACGGCCTGGACGTGCCGCACTACGCCGTGTCCATCGTGCGCGGCCGCGGCATAGACGCCAACGCTCTGCGCTGGCTCGCCGAGCACCACGACCCTGCCGACGTCGTCTTCGTCGACGGCTGGACCGGCAAGGGAGCGATCACCCGTGAACTGGCCGAGGCCCTGCGGGACTTCCCCGGCTTCGACCCCGAGATCGCGGTCCTGGCCGACCCCGGCGGCTGCGTGCGCACCTACGGCACCCGCGAGGACTTCCTCATCCCCTCCGCCTGCCTGAACTCCACGGTCTCCGGCCTGATATCGCGCACGGTCCTGCGGGCCGACCTGGTCGGTCCCGACGACTTCCACGGTGCGAAGTTCTACCGCGAACTGGCCGGTTCCGACGTCTCCGGCCACTTCCTCGACACCGTCGCCGCCCGCTTCGACGAGGTCATGTCCGCCGTCGACGCCGACGTGAAGGAACTCCTTTCCGCGGACCGCACCCCCACCTGGGAGGGCTGGGGAGCCGTGGAGCGGATCAGCGAGGAGTACGGCATCCACGACGTCAACCTCGTCAAGCCGGGCGTCGGTGAGACCACCCGCGTCCTGCTGCGCCGCGTCCCCTGGAAGATCATCGCGAGCCGCGGCGCCGGCGCCGACCTCGACCACGTACGGCTGCTGGCGGAGCAGCGCGGCGTACCGGTCGAGGAGGTCGACGAACTTCCCTACAGCTGCGTCGGGTTGATCCACCCCAAATACACCCGCGGCGCCACGGGCGCCGACGGCAGGGCGGTGGCGAAGTGACCGTCCTCGTCGCCAGCGACCTCGACCGCACCCTCATCTACTCCAACGCGGCGCTCGGCCTCGGCATGCCCGACGCGGTCGCACCCCGGCTGCTCTGCGTCGAGGTGCACGAGCACAAGCCCCTGTCGTACATGACGGAGCGGGCGGCGGGGCTGCTCACCAAGCTCGCGCAGGACACCGTCTTCGTCCCGACGACGACCCGCACCCGCAAGCAGTACCAGCGCATCAGCCTGCCCGGCCTGCCGCCCAAGTACGCGATCTGCGCCAACGGCGGGCATCTGCTGGTCGACGGCATCAGCGACCGCGACTGGCGCGAGGCGGTCGCCGCCCGGCTCGCCGCGGAGTGCGCGCCCCTCGACGAGATCCGGGCCCATCTGAACAGGACCGCCGACCCGGCCTGGCTGCGCAAGGAACGCGTCGCGGAGGACCTGTTCGCGTATCTCGTCGTCGAGCGGCAACTGCTGCCGGACGAGTGGGTCAGGGAACTCGGCGTGTGGGCGGAGGCCCGCGGCTGGACCGTCTCCCTCCAGGGCCGCAAGATCTACGCCGTCCCCAAGCCGCTCACCAAGAGCGCCGCCGTGCGCGAGGTCGCCCGCCGAACCGGGGCCGGGCTGACGCTCGCCGCGGGTGACTCCCTCCTCGATGCCGACCTGCTGCTCGCCGCCGACCTGGCCTGGCGGCCCGGGCACGGTGAACTCGCCGAGGCCGGCTGGGGGGCAGAACACGTCGTCGCGCTGCCGCAGATGGGCGTCGCGGCGGGCGAGGAGATCCTGCGGCTGCTGCGGCAGGAGGCACGCCGGTTCCGCCGCGAACGGCAGGGCATCGACTCGGTCGTCATCCCGCCTCCGGTGGGAGGCGTGGGCTCCGCGCCGGCGTGATCCCCCGCGGGGCGGGGGCGTCGGATCGGCCGGGGCGCGACCCGCTCCCCGGTCGGCGGTGTCGGATGGACGCCGTCGTGGTCCCGCGCCCGCGGGGCGGGCGGCTCAGCCCCGGCGTGATCCCGCGCCTGGTCGAAGCAGCCGCACGGCCGCGAACAGCAGGACGGCCACCAGGGCGGCAGCGAGCACCGCCTTCGAGTAGACGGAGACGTAACCGGTCACGTCCTCCCACCTCTCGCCGAGCGTGTGACCGGCGAGGACGAAGACCGTGTTCCAGATCGCGCTGCCGAGCGCCGTGAGCGTCAGGAACAGCGGCAGCGACATCCGCTCCACCCCGGCCGGCACGGAGATGAGAGAGCGGAAGATCGGGACCATCCGCCCGAGGAACACCGCCTTCGCCCCGTGCCGGGCGAACCACGCCTCCGTACGCTCGATGTCCGCGACCTTCAGCAGCGGCAGCCGGGCCGCGACAGCCACCGTACGGTCCCGCCCCAGCAGCGCCCCGATCCCGTACAGCGCCAGAGCGCCGGTCACGGACCCGGCCGTCGTCGTCAGCAGTACGGCGACGAGCCCCATCTGCCCGCTGCTCGCGGCGAAACCCGCCAGCGGCAGGATCACCTCGCTGGGCAGTGGAGGGAACAGGTTCTCCAGGGCGATGGCGATCCCCGCCCCCGGTGCGCCGAGGGTTTCCATGAGGCTGTTGATCCAGCCCGGTGCGCTGCTTTCGATGCCGCTGCTCATGCCCCGAACGCTAGGCAGGCGAAGCTGAAGAGACGCTGAAGGCGACCGCACACCTTCCTGCGGTTTTCCGCAGTGTGCCCGGCCGCCCCACCGGTTAGCGTGACGGATCATGAAGGCACTGGCGGTGCAGGGCACCCGGTACGCGAGGGCCACGAGGTGCTGGCCGCCGTCGGTGACGCCACCGCGCTGCTGGTGGCAGTTCACGCGTCACCGCCGGACGTCGTGATCGCCGACGTACGCATGCCACCCACCCACACCGACGAAGGGCTGCGCGCCGCCTTGGAGATCCGGCGGAGCAGACCGCAGGTCGGGGTGCTGGTGCTGTCCCAGTACGTCGAGAAGCGGTACGCGACCGAACTCCTCACCGCCGACGACGGGGGAGTGGGCTATCTGCTGAAGGATCGCGTCGTCCAGGTCGACGAGTTCCTCGACGCGCTGGACAGGGTCGGCCGGGGACAGGCGGCGTTCGACCCGGAGGTCGTACGGCAACTCCTGGCGCGCAGCACCCGCAGCGACCCCCTGTCACGGCTGACCGCACGGGAACGGGACGTCCTGGCCGAGATGGCGGAGGGCCACACCAACGCCGCCATCGCCGGCCGCCTCCACGTCTCGCAGAGCGCGGTCGAGAAACACATCAACGCGATCTTCGAGAAACTGGAACTGACGGGGACGACCGGCTACTTCCGGCGGGTGCTGGCGGTACTGCGCTACCTCGGGTCGTGAGACGCCCCCGCCACCGGGTCATGGCCCGCGTGGGGCGTGACGCAGGGGCGGGCGTGACTGCGCTGCCGTCGGGGCGTCGTCGTTGTCGCCCTGCCGTCGCTGGTCGGGCGGGGGCGCGGGTCGCGTCGGGGCGGCGGCGCTCGGCCGGGTCAGCCGCAGCAGCCGCCTCCGCAACAGCCACCGCCGCCGCTCGGTGCGGGTGCGGCGGACTTCGTGCCGCCTACGGCGACCGCGGAGAGCAGCTTCACGGTGTCGTCGTGGCCCTCGGGGCAGTCGGCGGGGGCGGAGGACTCGACCATGGGGCGGTTCACTTCGAACGTGTCGCCGCAGGTCCGGCAGCGGAATTCATAACGAGGCATGCCCGTAAGGCTAGCGGCGTGCGAGCGGCCTACGGGAGAACAGGCGGCGACCGATCGTCGGGCGGTCGTCCGGTGCGGTGCCGGCGGCGGGCGGCCGGGGCGCCAAGGGCTGCATGGCCGCGAGCTCCGCCCGGCGGCGGCTCGCGCGCTGCTCACGCTCGGCCTGGTCCGGGTGGCGGGCCCGCCAGTACGGATTGTCGTGCGGCAACCTCCCGCTGACCCGCCCGTACATGCCGAAGAACATCAGCAGAATGCCGACCACGAAGCTGAACAGCACGTTCTGGATGCGGAACGCGAGGGGGTTGAAACTCCGGTCGAGCAGGGCGAGGTTCACGAAGCCGCTGAGGATGAACAGGATGCCGAGGACCATGTTCACCGTCGAGGCGAAGTTGCCGCCGATCACCATGCCGACGAAGAGCAGCAGCCCGACGGCGATCGACAGGACGCTCAGCGCGCCGTTGGTGTTCAGGCCGGCTACGGTGTCGCCGCGTGTGTCGAAGAAGCCGATCCGGTCGATGAGCCCGAGGATCCCGAACGCGACCAGGACCAGGCCCATCAGACCCGCCCCCACCCGGTAGAAGCGGCTGAGGCGATGATCGACAGGCAGATGCTCGTCCAGTGCGATGCGGCGCCTGCCCCGGCCCACGCTCCTCGAGCGCAGTACGTGTGCGGCCATCCCGGCCTCCTCCTTGGTACGTACCCGGACACCGACTCCACCAGGATCCGCTTCGGGATGAACAGGGACAAGCTGTGCGGATCGGCGGGCGGGCGGCGCCGCGCGGGGGTTACCGTGCGGGGCGGTTTGCGGTGCCGGCGTTGCCGCACCCGGGCGGGTATCGCGGAGGCAGGCATGCGGCGCGGGGTGGGCGGGCGCCGGCAGGGCTGACGAGCGCCACTGTGCACCCGCAGGCCGACCGCCCTCCCGCCGCTCGTCTCTCGCTCCCGCGGCCTGTCTCCTTCCCCGACCCCTCCCGCGGTCGCGGCCGGTCACGCGGCTCCGGCGCCGCGCTCCTCCCGGATCTGGTCGACCACGCGCGCCACGGTGCGCCGTACCGCTCCCGTCTCGGTCAGGAAGTGCCAGTAGTCGGGGTGTCTGCCCTCGAGCCCGGCGACGGCGCGCTCCAGCCGGGCGACGGAATCGTCCAGCGGGCGTGCGTGGCGCGGGTCGGGGGTGCTGCGGCCCGTCATCGCGAGGCGCTGGGCGTCACGGATCGCGAAACGGGTCCGCTCGATCTCCTCCTGCGGGTCCTTGGCCACGGCGTTGAGACGCCGGAGCCGGTCACCGGCCGCCGAGACGGCCTCGTCCGTCGAATTCAAAAGCGCCCGTACGGTGCCGAGCAGGGCCGTGGCATCCGGCCAGCGCTGCTCCTCTCGCGCCTTGCCGGCCTCCCTCAGTTTCTCCTCGGCCTGGCGCACGGCGGCGGCCGCCTGCTCGGGCACGGGCTGGAGGTCCTGCCAGCAGGCCACGGTGAACCGGCGGCGCAGTTCACTGAGCACGGGCTCGACCTGGGCGGAGCGGGTGGTGAGCGCCTGGGCTCGGGTGCGCAGCGACACCAGACGTTTGTCGATCTCGGCCGCGCGCTCGGGAAGCCGCTCCGCCTCGGTCCGTACGGCCTCGGCGTCGCGCAGCACACGGTCGGCGCGCTGCAGTGTCTCGGGGACGCCGTGCCGCCCGGCGCCTTCGTTGAGCTTCGTCAGCTCAGGGGCCAGGCGGGCGAGGCGCGCCGCGAGATCATCCGCCCTCAATCCGGAGCCGCGTACCGCATCGAGAGCATTGCTCGCAGAAAGGAGCGCCTGTCGCGCCCGCTCGACTGCGGGAGCCAGCCGGGCAAGCTGCGTCTCCGCCTTGTCGAGCAAGGGCCCGAGGCCCTGCTCGAACCGGTCGAGATCCCCCTTGACCCGCACCAGCTCGTCCTTGGCGCGGGTCAGCTGCGTACGCGCCTGCGCGGCCACGGACACTTCCAGGTCGTCCCGGTCCAGATCGTGCGCGTCCACGGCCGTGATGTACGCGTGGCTCACCTCGTCGATGCGCCGCCCGAGCGCGGCGAACCCCTCCACGGCGCGGCGCGCCTCCGGCGAACTGTCCACCGCCGTGATCGTCTCGATGGAGATCCGCAGATCCCGCTGCGCCGTGTCCAGCTCGTAGAACGCCGCTGCCGCGGCGTCCTTGGCGGCCTGCGCGTCCGCGCGCTGGCTCTCTCCCCGGCCGCCGAACCAGCGCCGGGTCCCCCCGCTCCCCGCGAAGGCGACGGGCAGCACGGCCGCGACGGCGGCGAGCAGCGGAAGCGGGACGAGCACCAGCGCCAGAACGCCCCGGACCTCACCCCGCACACCCCTGACGGCGGTCGCTCGTGCCTTGTCGTGCGGCCGTGCGTCTCTCGCCGTCACATCCCTCTCCCGTGCTGTGTCCGCCCTGCCCGGTCCCGGTCCGCTTAATTCTCCCACCAGGTAAGGACGAACACACGGGCCCGTCAGTTCGCGCTGCGCACCACGACTTCGCCGTTGTCGCTGCGGGCCTTGACGATGTGGGTGCTGCCGTCGTCGGTCGGCACGGCCACGTCGACGTCCCCGTTGTCGCTCTTGGCGTCCACCGCGTACGGTGCGCCGGCGCCCGGCAGCCTGATCTCGACCCGCCCGTTGTCGCTGTGGGTCTCTACCCGGTCGGGCACCCCGGCCAGCTCGAGCCGCACGGACCCGTTGTCCGACCGGGCCACAACGCTCTTCCCGGTCACCCGCTCCGCGACGACGCTGCCGTTCTCACTGTCCAGCTCGAGCGCACCGCTGGAGTCGGTGACCTTCACGCTCCCGTTGTCCGAACGGAGCTTCAACGCCGTGTCGAACCCGCTCGCCGTCACGCTCCCGTTGTCGTCGTCCACGGTCACGGAGGTGCCGCGCGGCACCTTCACGGTGTGGCGGGCCACGCAGTCGCTGGCGATGGCGTCGCACTTCACCGTGAGAGTGAGTGTCCCGTCCACCATCTTCCAGGTGGCGTCGGGCCCGTTCCCGAGGAACACCCACCCGTCGACCTGACGGGTCACCTCCACCTCGTCGACGTCGGCCGGTACGAGCTCGATGTCGGTGTTGTCGGAAGCGATGGTCAGTGCCGTCCCGGTGAGCGCGAACGACTTCTCCTCGACGGGCGCCTCACTGGCGTCCGCACCCCCGCACCCGGAGAGCACGACCGCGAGCAGCGCGCCCCCGGAGGCGACGGTGCCGCCGCGGACGACGCGGCGATGATGACGACGGAGTCCGATTGTCATGGCGATCTTGCCCCCCAGGTAGCTGCGCGTTCAGCTGCGCGGATAGCTCCGCGTAACGTTCCTTCACCCTACGAGCGCGACGGGGCCGCGATCGATCCGGCCGCCCACCGTCTCCCTGGTGGGGCTGTCCCCCGTACCCTCGGCCGGCGGCGTGGGGGCGAGCCGACCTGGGGCGATCGGGGCCCGACGGCGGTTTGGAGCTGCAGGGCATGCGCCATGTAGGCTGTGGCCTCATCCACGGGTGCGTAGCTCAGGGGTAGAGCGCTGCTCTTACAAAGCAGATGTCGGCGGTTCGAAACCGTCCGCGCCCACTCGCGTGAAGCACGACGAAGGCCCAGGTCACCGGTACCGAACCGGGAGCCTGGGCCTTGTTCGTTCCCTGCCCCCGGAAGCGGGGGAGGGGCGCCGTGCCAGTTACGTGCCAGATGCTTCGCCGGGCTCGGCCGGCCGGACCTTCCTGATCTGCGCGTCGACGTGCGCGGCGATGGCATGATCACGGCCGTTTACCAGGTGCTGATAGATCAGCGCGGCCCGCACAGAGGAGTGGCCCATCCGCTGCATCAGCTCGCGGGTCGTCGCGCCGCCGGTCGCGGCGAGGGTGTTCCCGGTGTGGCGCAGATCGTGGAAGTGCACGTCTCCGAGGCCGGTCGTCTCCAGGGCCCGCAGCCACAGGCGGCGGAAGTTGTTCCGGCGAAGCTGGCCGCCCCGTGCCCCGGTGAAGACCAGCCCGGTGCGGCCCGGCTCGGCGTACGCGTCGAGATGAGCGGCCAGGTCCGCCGTCATCGAGGCCGGGAAGGCGACGGTGCGCACACCGGCCGCGCTCTTGGGTGTCTTGAGCAAGATGCCGTCCGTGCGGGTCTCCGCCAGCGCACGCCGCACGGCGACGGTTCGCCGTTCGAGGTCGATGTCATGACGCTGGAGCGCGGCCAGCTCCCCGAAGCGGAGACCGGTGAAGGCCGCCAGCAGGATGAACACTCGGAACCGGGAGGGCACGGCGTCGGCGAGCTGGAAGACCTCGGAGACCTCGAGGAAGGGACGCTCGGCTGTCTTGGCTGCCCCGGCGCCCTTGATGCGGCAGGGGTTGCGCTGGATCACCTCGTCGTCCACCGCGGTGTTCATGATGGCTCGGAGGATCTGATACGCCTTGGCGACCGTCGGCTCCCCGACACCGGACTCCAGAAGGCCGGCACGCCAGCGGCGGATCTGAGGTGTCGTGATCTCACTCAGGACTACGTCCGCGAAGGTCGGCAGGATGTGGAGGCGCAGCGCACTGCCGTTGCGTTCGCGGGTGGTCGCCGCGTAGTTGCGCTCCTTGAACCAAGCGTCGGCGTACACCCCGAACAGAACCTTGTCGTCCGGGTTCTTCCATCGGCCGTCGAGGATCTCCGCTTCCTTGGGGACGAGCCACCGGTCGGCATCGGTCTGCGACGGGAAAGTCTCGGGCGCTGACCGCATCAGACCATCCGGCCCCTGATACCGAGCCTGGAACCGGCCCGACGGCAGCTTGCGCACCGCACCGAAACGGCGCCGTTTCCCCTTGGTGTTCGCCATCAGGCCACCGCCCCGAACCGGGCACGAGTGACAATTGGCTGGACCGTGTTGCTCGAGATGGACTCGACCAACGCGCTTTCAGGGATGCGGACATGCCGTCCCACCTTGACGAAGACGATGCGGCGTTCTGCGATGAGCCGCCGAGGAAACCGCTCAGTCGTACCCAGGACTTCGGCAGCTTGGGCCACGGTCATAAGACGGTCATTCACAGCATGCTCCCTTCCAGGGCTTCGCGGGCGGTTTCGCGGTTGAGTTGGATGTCGCGGGCGATCGAGGCGGCGAGGGCGGACTCACCGGGGGTGTGGCCGTGTCCGGCGTACTCCCAGGAGGCGAGGACCAGGACGGTGTCCGGGTCGCCGAGAACGTCTTGGTCCTGGGCGGCGTGGTAGTCGGCGCGGACCTGGCGCAGCGCGCCGAGGGTGGTGGAGTAGCGGCGGGATTTGGTGGAGAAGTGGCCGCGGAAGCCGAGCAGGTGAGCCCAGGCGCCGAGCTTGCGGTCGGGGTAGAGGGGGGCGAGGTCGAGGCATGCCTCGATGAGGCGGCGGGGGTGGTCGGGCACGTCCAGGAGGTCGAGGACTTCCCGGTTCCCGATGCGTCGGTCGAGGCTGCCGGTCGACTCGGCTGCCTTGGTGGCGTACTTGGCCACGTAGGAGGCGACCGCCTGTTCGGTGATGTCGGAGCCGTCACCGAACGCCTTGACCGGGCGGATGTCGAGCTGGGTGCCCCAGCGGAAAGGCCGGCAGGGCTGGTCCCCCGCGGCCGGGACCGTGATCGAGGTGTAGGAGTGGGCGACCGCCGCGCGGATGGAGTCCTCGAGCAGCTGCACACTGGCCCAGGACGGCGGAGCGGTGTCGGGGCCGTCCGGTCCGTCGAGGCGGATCACAGCGTGGAAATGGATCGCGCCGCGCTTCTGGAACTCGGCCACCTTGCCGTAGGAGACCCGTAGTACGTCTTTCAGTTCGCGTTGGGTGAGTCCGGCTCGGGCGGCGATCTCTCGGCGGAGCCGGGTGGTGAAGCGCTGCCAGAGCTGCCCGGCATGGCAATGCTTCCGGCGGGGGATCGGCCGGCACCGGGATGGAGGGGGCGCCGTTCCCGACTGCGGGCCCCTAGTGGCGTGCCCGGGGAGCTCCCATCCCGTCCACCGTCGACCCAGGCAAAGCCGAGCAGACGCGGTCCATGGCGTCCAGGTCGTTCGTACAGTGGCGCGCTCCACCTGGACGCCATGAACCACGCCCGCTCCACGGTGTGTGGGTCGACGGCGGACGGGATGGGAGCTGGGGAGAGTGGTGGGTGAGGAAGTGGGCGGCTAATTAGTCGCGCTTGGGCCAGATCGGGCCCTGGTCGGTCCAGATGACGCCCTTGTTGCGGCACAAGCAGAAGGGGTGGCCGATCGGGTCGGTGTAGACCTGCCAGCCGTAGCCGTTGGGGCCGATGAATTCCTGCCTTAGCGTCGCGCCGAGGTCGAGGACGCGGCGCTGCTCGGACTCGATCTCGTCCACTTCGAAGTCGAGGTGGAACTGCTTGGGGTGCTCGCTGTCGGGCCACTGCGGAGCGCGGTAGTCGTCCACCCGGATGAATGCCAGCTCGATCTCGCCGAACTGGATGCCAGCCCAGTTCTCGGAGCTGCCTTCCTTGATCGGACGGCCCGTCACCTGGGAGTAGAAAGCCGCCAGACTCATCGTGTCCGGGCAGTCGATGATGAAATCGGTGAGTCGCAGCATCCCGCGATCTTGGCACAAGCTCACACCCGACTTCGAGACAGGCCCTGTGTTGGGTTTGTCAAGGGCGCCCCTCATCGCTGACATCAACGGCCGACATCAACAGGGGCGAACGGCAGCGGTCAGCGTCGAACACCGACGGACGATCCATCGAGGCCCAGAGCGAGTTGGCCGACGTCCATGACCCCACGTGATCGACCTGATAAGGATGACGTACGACCGCAAAGTCTGTGTCCAGCGCGGGCATCGTCCGAACCCATGGACGGTGCCCGCTGGCCTGGCTCGCCTATTGAGGCACGCCAGCCTCAGCCGCCTGAGTCAATCTCGCTGTGGCCGAATACACGATCAGCACCGCCAGTGGTGACGCCTGGCCTGTCTTGCCGCGCGATGACTTCCTATCCATCCTGCAACCCGGTCGTTCGAGTGTCACGCCATCCAGGGTGATGGCGATCACTCCTTCCGCACGGGCGACGCCACGGTATCGGCATCCTGGGAGCTGGCGGGCACCTGGTACGTGGACGTGGACGGCGCACCAGCCCTTGATGCGGCGGATGCGATCGTCGCGGAGATGGCTCAGCAACTCGGCGAGGCGACCGGCAAGACGGCGACCTACTAGCGGATCACCGACTAGGCGGGGGCTTCTCCGTGTCCAATCCTCTGGCACCCAACGATCGCATCACCGATCGCGAGGCTCTGTGCGCCTTCCTGACGCGCCTACGAGCCGAGTACGACGAGAGGTACGACGAGAGTGGCGCCGAGTGGGAGAACCGGACGCTAGACGCCTTCCTAGAGGCTCTGGAAGCCTGGGTCTCGTCCGCGCCGGGCTGGTATGCCAACCACGGGCAGGCTCTACCTGCCGAGGGCGACTGGACGTTCTTCGCCCGTGCTCTCAGCGCCGCACGACACTATGAGTGATCACGTGCCCCCGACGTGCCCGATGAGGGGGCAAGCGACGGGGAACAACGGGAAACGTCGGCGAGCACGCCGAGAAGGCACAGGTCAACGTCCCGCCAGGTCAGTGCCCACCTACATACGCGATCTTCCAAACTGGTGCCTTCGCTGTGTACCAGGAACTTGACGGCCAGAGCTTCGGCGTACGGCGCCTACAGGGAAGAGGCCCAGATGACAACGCCCACGGGAGTGAGACCGCATATGAGGCCGAGCAACAGGCATGCATAGGCCAATGCCTTGAACGCCTTGTGTCTCTGGGCTCGACATGCGGCAAAGCAGGCGAAGCTGATGATGGCGAGGCACGGCAGGATGATGAAGAAGAACCCCAGCGCTGCCATGATCCCCCCGAGCGTGCGGCCGCCGTACAGCAGGAAAGTACAGCAACCATCGCGACCGCAGCCGACCGCTGGGTCAGACTCTCGACAGCATCAGCAAGGGGGGCTCATGGCTAGGCTCGTCGAGGCATCCCGCAGTATCTATCTTGTTGTGATCGTCGCATGCGTCGCTGTGGTACTCGGGATCACGGCCGCAGCTGTCTACTTCGTATCGTCCGGCGCAACGGGTGACACCCTGCTCAAGCTGTTCGGTCAACGCTTCGAGTCCGCCAACGTAGGTATCGCAGCCATTTTCGTTGGCGGCGTGGTCCTGGTCATGGAGATCAGGAGATGCCCACTCACTTGCTGAGCCCACGAGTACCGCCCTCCCTGATGAGCGCCGAACACGCCGAGCAGTAACACGTGAACCGTGCGTCCTGACTGCGGTGCACGCAAGATGGCATGGGCGCATGGCGGGTGCATGAAGCACTCAGAAGATCCGTCTGCTGGGACCGGCGTGGCGTCGGTTCCGTATGGCAGACGTGCCAGATCCGTGCCAGATCGAGCGGTCAGCCGCGGTCAACTCGGGTGCGTAGTGGCGGGAAGCGCGTCGCTGGGCTCGGCGGCTTCCCAAGCCTGTCGACCAGCCGAGACTGGTCCACCACCCGCGCCAGGCTTACAGCAGCCTTCGCTGTGCCCGCCGGCAGTGACGCGTACCGTAAGCGAATGCGCAACGAGAGACATGACGAGCCGCTGTCGGCGGAGGAGCTCGAGCTCTTCCTCCAGTACCTGCACCGGTTCGCGAGGCATGACCTCGACCTCTGCGCCCTTGTGGAAGTGGGCGATCCGGAGTACCCCGCTTACGTGTCGATCCGGAGGGATCCGGAGCCAGGGGTAGAGGCGTCTGCCTACCGGCGACCGTGACGGACCTGGACGAACGGACTGACATCTACAGCTGACATCAACGGCCGCGGACCGCAGTAGTCCTGCAAGTCTTCCCCCAGAGCAGGGAGCGCTGGAAGGGCCAGCGGCAACAGACATCGGGGCGAACTTACAAAGCAGATGTCGGCGGTTCGAAACCGTCCGCGCCCACCGAGGATAAATGCCAGGTGAGAGCCGGTATTTGGCCCCTCAGACGTGATCGTCTGGGGGTCTTCTCGTGGCCAGAGTCCGCTAAGAGTCCACATCCCCACGGGAAGTTGACTCAGTCGTCACCCCTGAGGGATGGATTACGTGACCAGACCACGTAAAGTGCTGGCAGTGAGAGGGGCAGGCGTGTCTCCCTACACGCGTCTGAGACGTGCCTCTCGTGACCTGCGGTAGTTGAGCTGGTACTTGCCGCCGGACGACATGGGCAATATCTACGAAGCGGCTTACTTCTGGAAGAATGTTGAGTGTGTCCGTCGGTACGTCAGCCCACTTGAGTTCACGCATGGGGGTCGGCGTGTGACGCTTTGAGGGGCATCAACCGATGTCAAGATCACAACGACTTCTTCTGTTGTTCTCCCTTTACCGCTATTTGTAACCTTAACGCGGAGTCAGCTCGTGAACTCTTGGGCATTCGCGTTCCCCGGAATTCGCGGTTCCGAAACCACGCTGGCGAAATTTCCGGATGTCGGCATCATGAGGCTGGGTCCCTTAAACCACGCAATAATGTCCCCGCCGAAGAGTGCGACACCAACGGCCAGGAATGTGGCCACCGCTGTAGCGACGTCAGCAGTAGTGCTGGCATCCACGGCAAGGTAAGAGTGCATCGATACTCCCGGATAGCGACGCTAATCTGCCAAGCGGCAAGTCGGCTTGAGCCTGATAACCGTCTAGCGACGTTGCCTCTCAGAGCAGTCCGAACGTGAGCGGTTGCCCGAAAGCGGGTGGCCCAATGGCTCTGGGGCAAGCAGGCGGGCTATTAGCTCCCGCGGTGGGTCCTTCGCTGGAAGGCTCGGCGGGTGGCGCGGTTCGGTCGGGGCATCGTTGGGCGCGTCGTCGGTGACGACGGTCTCGACGACACCACGTGGGCGGAGTGGCGCGGCGGCCGCGCCCACCAATGGGACGCGGCCTGACCGATCCTTCTCCGCATGAAAGCTCACGGACGGCCTATAAGGAACCTCGCGCGGACGTACGCGCCGTCGATCAGCTGGCGTTCACGCAAATCGCCTGGGCCTCGTATGTGACGGGAACGACGGATGCGTTCTGGACACCGGCTTGCCACCCAGTGCGGTCTGCGGATGCCCCGGACTGGCTGACGGTGACGCCAAAAACGAAGGGCTCCCAGACAACGCCTCCTCCGGTTACCACCTTCCCCGGATCACACTCCACCAGAGTGACGCAAGTGGCTCCGGGATTGCACGTGGTTTCCGCTGTATTCACGTCGTACCCGGAAACGCCGACCGGTCCCTGTGCACCGGTGCTGCCCTGGAAGCCCTGCGCGCCTTGGGCCCCGGTGTCACCCTGCGGGCCCGCTGCACCTTGGGAGCCCTGGGGACCCTGGACGCCCGGAGCCCCGGGGACTCCCTGGGGGCCCTGGGGACCGCGGGGGCCCCTGCCCTTGTCCTTGTCGCGGTCAGTACTCGTGGCACCGTTCGGGCCTGGCAGCCCCACGCTGTGTTCGGTGCCAGACCTGTGGATCGCGTCGGCGATGGCCTGCGTGCTCGTAACCACGTTGAGCGCCACAGCAAGCGTGCCTGCTGAAACCATCGTGGCGGACTTCACGCGGGAACTTCGGATCGTTTTACGGCTCACCAGAGCACCTTCCTCACGAGACTTCGGGTGGTCACGCCGCAAACGCGCAGACGCGGCAAAGCGCGCTTGATTGCAGGCGTGTCGGATTGTCCGTATCCACGAACAGAGCCATCTTTCACGCCACATGATCGAATGATCGCGACCTGGCGCATGTCATTGCGAAGACCACCCGAGCAGTCGCAAAACGCTCCGTCGTCCGGGTGGGCGACGGAGCGTCTGACCAGCGTCGGTTACTCGCTGCTGCCGTGGTAGACGAGGGCGTACGCCTCGGCCAGGTTCTTCAACAGTGCTATGCGGTTGCTCGGGTGTTCCTGGGGGTCGATCGCCTTTACCTCTGCGGTGATCGCATCGAGGAGCGCATCCCGGGCTTCCTGGCGCTTCGCCGACTGGTTGTCCTGCGAGCTGCTCATTGTGCTCCTTGGTCGTACTGATGGTGGTGTGCAGGTGTTGGGTGGTGCAGGCATCACGCGGCCGGCAGCATTTCGTCTCCCGAGCCGAACTTGCTGGCCAGCCAGTCCATGCCTCGGTGGGTCAGGAAGGTCTGCTCGACCATCTTGAAGTTCGCGGGTACGAACTTGACCTCGGCCCCGCCTGAATGTGGACCTCGCACGGGACGCCCGGGTTCTGCACCTGAAGGAACCGGATGTCCTCGTCCCGCAGGCGCTCCATGAATCTCGTGCTCCCCAGACCGCCCGTGATCCGGCTGAACACCTTGGCTGCCACGTCGAGTTCGATAAGGCCCTCGTCGTTGCAGAACGCCTCCCACTTGTTCGCCTTGGGCTTGGCGACGGCGAGCTCCTTCTTCGTGGACACGAGCTCACGTGCGGCCTCCACGTACTTTTCGGCAAGGGCGAGGATGCCCTCGGGGCTGGAGACATCGGCCGCCTGCTGCTGCGCCAGCTCGGCCTCGCGGGTCTTAACCGCGAAGTACGTCTTGGCTGCGGCAATCTCCGGCTTGGCCGCGTCGCCCGCGAGGGCAACCTGGTAGGCGGCGAAGCGCGTGAGCCGGAAGTCGTTGACCTCCTGGCGTCCCCAGCGGCCCCCCGAGATCACTTCACGGGCGCCCGTAAAGTGATCGTGCGGGGTGAGCCGCTGTTGGAGACCCCCAGCTGCGCCTTGTTGATGACCTTCTCGAACTCCTGCCACTTGCTGTACCCGCAGAGCACCTGCATGTCTCGTGCGGACCAGCGCTCCTGGCCGTTGTGGTCCAGAAGCATGAATCTGTCGAGCGGGCTGCCCCCGTATGGCCGGCCCGGCTCCGGCGCAACTGCTCGGCCCCGGCGGACCGCTCTACCCGACGGATATACCGTGCCAGGTGGAGGTGGCGGCCCAGGAGCAGCCAGAGCCAGGGCCGGGCAGGTTGACGATCCGGGTCATGCTGCGGGGCGAGAGGGTCGTCTGGTCCGGCCTGATGTACCCCGGCCCCGACGGCAGGCCCATCGAGGAAGTTCGCTTCAGCCTGGCGCAGTACCTGGGCGAGGTCGAGCGGGCATACGCGGCGTTGAGAGACCGGACCTGATCGCCGACGAACTGTTCCTTAGCTCATATCGGCGGGGCCGCCCGCCGCGAGAGGGCAAACGAACAACTGCAGGGTAGGCACCGGATCTTGGTGGTCGCGAGAAAGATGTGCCTGCGACCTCACAGAGCGCGTGTCCGCCGGCGCCCGAGGGCGGCGCTTGGGTTGTGCATCGCGAGATCCCGTCGGGCCGCGATGTGGAGCACGTTGAGCGCTTCGATGACGAGACTGCTCAACTCGCGCTGCTGCGCGCTCATTTCAGGGCCGGGGTGACGCGCCCACTCCAGAAGGTTCCACGTTCTCTCGTTGACCGCTCTGGCGGCATCGGCGGCGGCATCGTCGCTCAGCAGAATGAGGCCTTCGAAGAGCACGGAGCGCCTGGCTTCTGCCGCCTCCATCTCGGCGAGTGCTTCGGTGTTGTCGTCGCCTCGTTCGCAGGCCTCCACAGCCCTGTCGAGCGGTCCGAACTTCCTCCTTCACGCACGATATGTACTGGATGTAGGCATCCAGCTTGCGTTCGTCCCAGCGCGTGGCGAGGGTCTGCCGGAACTTTGTCCGTTCGGCCCAGTGCGTGGCGACGAAGGACAGGAGGGCACCCGAGAGGACGCCCACCAGCGTGATGATCTGGCTCGTCATGCCGACCAAGTCAACTTCCCCGGCCCGTACTTCCTCCGGGCGGAATGTCTGCAGTCTCCTGGGGAAGGCCACGCTCAAGGAGCCGATCTCACTCTGCAGAGTCCGAGCCGGTGAGGGGCGTCACGGCTTCGGAACTGCGTAACGCAGGTGGGTCACGGACCCCGCGACGGGCTGCCCGTGGGGGATCAGCTCGGCCTGCTCCCCGGCGAACAGCGGTGTGCCCTCTCCCATCAGCAGAGGGACGAGGTGGATGCGCACCTCGTCCAGCAGGCCCGCCCTGAGCAGCTGCCGGGCGACGGTGGCACCCAGCACGAGGACGTCCTTGTCACCCGCGGCTTCCTTGGCGCGCCGGGCCGCGGCGTGCAGCCCGTCGAAGGCGAACGTTCCGCCGTTGTCGCCGAGGAGGTCTTCCCTGGTCCGGTGGGTGACCACGAAGCCGGGGATACCGCGCCACGGCGTGCCGCCCCACGGGCGGAGGCCGAGGTCGAAAGTGCGTCGTCCGATGATGGTGGCCCCCACCGACGCGTCCAATTCCTGGCGGATGCGGATGTCGACCCCGCCGTCAGGTCCCTTCCCGGCCATCCACTCGTGCAGCTGCTCGCCGCCGTCGCCCATGGGTTCCTCCTCCCGGACGTGCGGTCCGGCCGTGAACCCGTCCAGGGACATAGACACGTCCAGTACGACCTTGCTCATGGCGAATCTCCTTCGCTCCGTCGGCGCTGCCGTCCGGCGCCGGTGCTCATTTGCGCTGCCGGCTCCGGCCGGGGGTCCCGGGGGGCGGCGACGCGCATCGCCGGCACCGGTCCCACGTCCTCAACGGCTTCCCGGCCGGAGCCGGCCGTCCCCTCCGACGCGCCAATGTCACTCCGACGATCCGATGACGGTAACGAGACGTCGAAAACCGGCCATCGAAACCATCGGACCTTGTGGATCAGACGAAACACGTGGGCCGAGGGCTTGCGGCAGCCCGGCTCCGGAGCGGGCTCCGGGCGAAAGGCGAGCCGATTGCTGGATTGACGTACCAGTGATGAGCGAAACCCGCTTTTTCCGCTAGCATGTTCGAGCTCATAACGATCATGTCGGAATATCACAAATCGGTTGAAAAATTGATATCCACATCAACGCGAGGGTCTTCGCGGCGAGGCGGTAGCCCTCGGTTCGATGCGTGGCGTCAGCCACGCGTCCTGCTGTGGGTCGCGGTGAGTGCGGTGGGCCTCGGTTTCCTCATCGCACTGGAGATCGCCGCGCGTCGGTACGGCGAGCGAGGGCCGATCACCGACCAGGCGCGCGAAGTGATATTCGCCCCCAGGTCGGGGACGGTGCTGTACGTCAGCATGGCATTGATGATGGTGGTGCTGACCTGGCGGCAGCGGTTCATCGCGCTCGGCGCCGCGATCGGCATCGACGCCGTCTTCTGGGTTGTGCGGTGGGCTGTCGACGCCAAGATGATGGTCGGCAACGGCGCGTTGTGGGTGACGTTGGCCTGTGCCGTCATCGCCGTCACGCGCCGTACCGGCCGTGACCGCGCCCTGCTGCTGAAAGGCGTCGGACTGGCCCTGCTGCTGGTGGCCGGCCGCAAGACCGGCTACACCTGGCTGCTGATCACGTCGGAGACGCGCCCGACCGTGCTCGACCAGTACGTGGCGACCGCCGATCGCGCGTTGGGCGATCCGTCCTGGGTGGTCGGCCGGATCGTCGAGGCCACCGGCCCGGTCGGCGCCCATGTCCTCGACTGGGTCTACATTCAGCTCGCGGTGGCCGCGGTCGTCGTCGCGCTGTACCAGCTGCGCAACGTCGCGGCCGAGCGCCGCTTCCCGGGCCATCATCTGGTGCGCACGTTTCTGGCCATCGGCCTGCTCGGGCCGGGCATCTACATGATCTTCCCGGTGGTCGGACCGATCTTCGTCTACGGTGCCGACGGGGGACAGTGGGCGGTGGCCGATCTGTGGCCGCACACGCCGCCGCCGGTCGGTGACCCGCAGCCGATGCTCTTCGACGGAACTCCTCCGCGCAATTGCATGCCCAGTCTGCACACGGCGTGGGCCACCGCGATCTTCATCCACTCCCTCAAGGGCCCATGGGCCCTGCGCTGCCTGGGAGCGTTCTGGCTGATCGCCACGCTCGGCGCGACGCTCGGCTTCGGCTACCACTACGGCGCGGACATCATCGCCGGTGTGGTCTTCACGCTCACGATCGAGACGGCTCTGCGCGCGCTCGACCGCGGCTGGGACCGGCCGGGTGTCCAGATGGTCGCCTACGGCACCGCGGTCTTCGCCGCGCTCTTGGTGTCGTACCGCTATCTGTCGGTGCAGATGGCCGAGCAACCGTGGGTGTTCGGGCCGCTGATGATGCTGGCGACGAGCTCGGTGGTCTACGGCTACGTACGGACCACCAGAGTGTGGGAGCGGAAGACCGCGTCGGTGCGCCTGCCGTCGCCGCGACGCGGACCGAAGCCGGAACTGGTCGAGCCGGGTGCGGCCGCTGCGGTCGCCGCCGCCGACCGGGCCGGCCAGAGCTGAGGATCGACGACACGGCGGATGCCGACGGTGCCGAACCGTCCAACGCCCGCCGGCGCGCGAAGGCCCCTCGCCGATCATGGCGAGGGCCTTCGCCGTCTGCCCGGAGTGCAGGCGCTGCTCCCTGCACGTGGCTGCGTAGTTCGTCCGCCGCTGCGGCGGCAGGCGTTCGGCGTCGTCCGGTAGCCAGGGAAGTGCCACGCCGGACACGGTGCGCCGGCCGGTCGGCGGGCGGGTGATGTGAGGCGCCACGCAGGTCACGGCCATAGGCTGGAAGGAGACCTCAAGGACGGAGGGCAGCATGGACCGCGATGCGATGCTCCGCCTTTTCGAGGCTCACCGTGAGGCCGAAGCGGCCCGGGACTATGACGCCATCCTCGCCACGTTCGCCGAAGACTGTTTCCTCGAGACGGTGCCGCTCGGGTTGCGGAGTGACGGCAGAGAAGCGGCCCGAGCCGCTTACATGGGGTACTTCACCGCATTCCCGGATCTCAGCCCCGACGACCAGGGCATCGCCTTCGGGGACGATGTTCTCGTGGTCTGGGGCACGTTGCGCGGGACGAGCGGTGGCGCCTGGCTGGGCGTACCTCCGAGCGGTGGGTCTTTCGCCGTGCAGTTCGCCAACGTCGTCCCGTTCAAGGGCGGTCTCATGGCCGGCGAGACGATCTATTTCGACCTTGCGACGCTTACCGAACAGGCCGGGTTGAACACCGAGCAGATTCGGATGGCTGCCAAGGCCCGCGCTGCGGGCGGCCCGCAGCACCAGTGAGCAGCAGAGTCGCCCCTGGAGTGGACCTCGGGCCGTGGCCGGTCCACCCGCCACGGCCCGAGGCATCCGCCTGCGGCGCCCGCTGCCTCTGCGAGCGCATCCGCAGTGGGCCGGCTGCGCCCGCCGCGCATGGTGAGAGGAGGCCCGGGAGACGCCACGTTTCCGGGGCGCACCGGCCGTGAAGGCGGTGGAGGCGACCGGCGTTGCCCCGTGCGTCAGGAAGTCGCGTCGCCGAGGACGGCGAACCGGGAGCGGTTCTCGGCGCCGTCCGGGGTATGCCAGCTCGCGGTGACGTGGGCCCTCGCGTCCGGTGTGGGAGCGACGGGGTCCAGGCGGCGGGTCACGTGGAGGACCAGGCCGGGGGACACCGCAAGGTGTGTCCCGTGCTCGTCGTCGGTGACCGGCGCCGGCGTGACCATGGGCGGGAGCGGGGCTCCGGCGAGGTGCGCGGTGACCGAGGGGTCGGGTGTGTCGCTCACGCTCTGCGCCTGCGGCTCGGCGTTGCCCTCGACGAGAGCGAGCAACTGCTCGACGAGGACCGGGTCATGAGTCCCGTCGTACACCCAGCGCGTGCCGAGAACGCCGTGCTCGGACGTGCCGATGAGAGCGGCCGCGGCGGCTCCCTCGAGCGGCGCACCGCGGTAGCTGAGAGGTACGTGGTACGAGCGCTGCCGGTCGCCGGAGGTGTCGGTGACCACCATGAACTCGATGCCCACCTCCCCCTTGGGGTCGTCGAGGCGGAATCCGCCGGCGTTGGACAGTTCAGGCCCGCTCGCCGTGCCCTCGTACCAGGGCCGCGTGGGCAGCCAGGCGGCGAGGAGTTCCAGCTTGCCGGGGGTCATGGTGGTGCGGTGGATGACAGCCATGTTGCCTGAACGATCAATTGAGGGCGGCGGATTCCCGATTCCGCCGAACGCCTTATCCGGAGTGGGACTTCCGTGACGGCCACATGCCGTCGTCCGTGAACTGCGAGGCCCAGTAGTACGGGTTGACGTCCCGGAGCGTACGGGCGCGCCATCCCGTCGTCGAGCCGGCGTCCGGGACCGCGACCTGGACCTGGGGGCCCCACATGGCGAGGCGTTCCAGGCAGATGCCGCACGGAGACAGGATCAGTACCTGGTCCCGCTCCGGGTCCCGGTAGACGCAGACCGACGCCGTGACCCGCCGGTTCAGCGTGTACGCCTGGCAGATCGCGCCGGTCTCGTGGCAGAGGGAAACCCCGCCGTTCAGGTTGTCGAGGCCGACGCTGGTGATTACCCCGCCGTCGTCCAGCCGGAGCGCGGCGGCCCCGCCCGGCTCGTCGGCGGGCCACCGGCGGTTCAGCTGCGCGAGCGCCGCGTCCACGAGCCCCTGATCCTGCCATGCCCGTACCGCGCATCCTGGCATGCCGGGCCGGGGCGGGAGGTGGTGAAGATCATGAAGCGATCCCGGGGGCGTACGGGATCGCGCTCCTGGACGCGCACAGGCGTGTGATCGGATGGAGTGCATGACGAGGACGACACTGCATCTTTTCTGCTCCGCCGCGCCTCCCGTGTTCGACGTCGCTCAGGTGATCGAGCAGGCGCAGGCCGGCGGGTGGGACGTATGTCTCGGCCTGACGCCCGACGCCGCGCGCTGGCTGGAGCCCAGCCTCGACGGGCTGGCGGTGCTCACCGGCCACCCCGTCCGTTTCGCCTACGACCGGCCCGGAGAGCCGGAGATCTGGCCGTCGGCCGACGCGGTCCTGTTCGCGCCGGTGACGTTCAACAGTCTCAACGCGTGGGCCCTGGGCCTCACTTCGTCGTTCGTGGTGGGAGCCGCTGCGGAAGCGATCGGCAGGGGAGTCCCGACGGTGGCGGTGCCCTGCGTGAATGCCGCGTTCGCCAGGCACCCGCAGTTCGAAAGATCTGTGGAGACGCTGCGCTCGGCCGGCGTATCGGTCCTGTACGGCTACGGCGAGGACGGCCTCGCCCCGCACGAGCCGGGCCAGGCACGGGGCCAGGGGCAGGGGCAGGAGGGGGCGGGCACGTACCCGTGGGGAGCGGCCCTGGACGTGGTGGGCGCGCAGGTCGCCGCCGGGCGGTCGTAACAGGCCCGGGGCAGGCGGCCGCCGGTCCCGTCGACGGCGGCCCGCTCGCGCCACGCCCTCAGGCGGCCCGGGCGGCGGGGCGGCCGGTGCCCGGGTGGGCCGCCGACGACATGGTTGAGCGCGTTCAAAAACTCTGCCACGATGTATCCGGCCGGCCGTGGACACCCGGCGCTGGACGAAAGGACTTCGTAGGATGACGAGTTCGCTTCTCCGGCCGCGTGGCCGTGTCCGTGCGCGTATGGCCCGCACGGGAATCTCCGAGGGCAGCACGGCGCCGACGCGGATCCTCGACTGGCGGCACCCCGGTGTTGCCGCGCTCGTCCGCGGCCTCGGCACGACGACCGCGTCGGCTCCGGAGAACGCCGCCGCGGACCAGGTGCAGGCCCTGCGGAGGGCTCATCGGTGGATAGCCGAAGCCGTACGGCCGGTGTACTCGGTGCAGGACGAGCGGCCGGTGTCGGAAGTCCTGCGCCGAGGCCGGGGTTCCTGCAGCCAGCGACTGGCCGTCCTGGAATCCGTCGCGCGGGCGTCCGGGGTCGCCACACGGGTGCGCGGACTCGTGGTCGACGGAACGTTCTGGTATCCGCGCTTTCCCCGGCTGCACCAGATCGTCCCCGACCAGGTCCTCCTCGCATGGCCGGAATTCCGGATCGACGGCCTCTCGCCGGACGGGCACCCTGCGGCGCCATGGCTGACGGTCTCGGAACTCTTCGGGGGACTCGGCGAGTTGAGTGGCGCTCCGGGCGGCGGCTTCACCAACGCCGGCGCGGAGACGCTCTTCGAGGCGCTGTCCCGGACGGCGATCGACTGGGACGGGTCGACGGCCTGCCCGTCCACCGGCGCGCCCTGCGACCTCTCGGCCCACGTCCTCGCGGACCTCGGGCACTTCGACTCGCGCGACGAACTCTTCGCCCGGCACGGCCAGACGCTCTGCGGAATGGCCAGACTGCTGGCCGAGCCCGTCCTCGGCCGACGCGCGGCCGGGGCATAGCGGTACCGCGGCCCGTACAGGCGATGCAGCGGCAGGCCTCGTCGCATGCAGAGCGGGCCACGCCCAGGAACGGCAGCAGGACGGTGCGACGGTACGTGGCCGCGCGTGAGCGGTGCGGCGGTGCTGACGGGCCGGGTTGAGGGTACGGGGGCCCGGCGTAGCCTGAGAGCGGGGGCTTGAGGAGGTGCACGATGGCCACGCCCACTGTCTCCGCGCGGGAGATCCCCCGGACCTCCGCCGCGCGGGCACGCGAGGTGAACGAGGCGGAAATACGTGCCTCGCTCGCGACGATGCGCGCGCTCGGCGACGAACCCCAGGCATGGTCCCGGCCCACGGCCTGCGCGGGCTGGACGGTCCGCGACATGGTCGCCCACGAGGTCGGGCAGTACGAGGAGTTGCCCAAGCCGTGGCTCATGATCAGTCGAAGGCGGCGCGGCCGGCAGGAACACCCCGGTCTCGGCCCGCTCGACGGTCACAACGCCCGCCAGGTCGAGGAACGCAGCGACGTGCCGGGTCCGGCACTGGCCGCCGAATTCGCCCGCATCGCCCCCAGGGGCGTCCGCTCCCTGCGCCGTATGCCCGGCCCGATCCGGAAGCGGATGCGGGTCAGCATGATCTTTCCCGAGGGGAAGGCGCTCCCCGAGGACTCGATGGACTACCTGAACAGTGTCCTGATCACCCGCGACACGTGGATGCACCGCGTGGACATCAGCGACGCCACAGGCGTCGAGCTGGTCCTCGACGACCATGACCGCGAGATCGTGAACCAGATCGTGCTGGACCTGGCGCTCGGCTGGACCGGGCCGCCGTGCCTGCTGGAACTGTCGGGCCCGGCCGGCGGCCGTCATCGGCTGGGCAGCGGCCCGCCCGACGTCGTCCTGCGGGCGGACGCGATCGCCTTCGCCCGCCACGTGTCGGGGCGGCCCGCGCGCGGCGAGCTGGTGTACGAGGGGGACAAGGACGCCGCTGCGGCCCTCGACGCGGCCCGGGTCCTCTTCTGAGCTCCTTCCGAGCGTCCCCCTGCCGGGCCGCCGGCGGGCCGCGGCTAGTGGACGAAGCTGTAGCTCAGCCAGGGACCCGCGCCCGGTGCCGCGACGTCGGACGTCAGCGACGGGATGTAGATCGACTCGCCGCCGGAGCAGTCGTCCGTCGGGTAGACGATGGCGTCGGTCTCCGTCTCGTTCTCGACCGCGACTGCGCCCGGGGGCTCGAAGTGGTGGCAGCCGACGACCTTGGGGCTGGTGACCGTCGTGTGGTGTTCGTGGCCGGTCTCGTACGTGAGCGTGCCCACGGCGGTGCGGTCGAGGCCGGAGCAGCCCGCGGCGGTGAGGGCGAGGAGCACGGTCCCGGCAGCGACGGCGGCATGCCGGTAAGGGGTCACGGACACGAGCGCTCCTCGTCCGGTCGGAGAAGGTCCTGGCGAAGGCCACCTTGCCGCCTCCCCGGGCCGGAGGCATCCGGGGAGCGGCCGGCCGGGGTACGGCCCCTTGCTGGGCGGCGCCCGGCGCGGTCGCCGGAAGCCGGCCGGGACGGTCAGGGCCGGAGTTCGCTGAGACGTGCGAGGGCGTCGCGGGCCAAGGCGCGCTCGTCCGCGCCGAGCTCGAGCCCGGCGGCCTGTGCCAGCATGCGCTCAGCCGTCTCCTCGTCGCCGAGCCGGTGCGCGACGTCCGCGCGCAGCACCAGCAGGCGCAGCAGTTGCGGGGGATCGGGCTGCTCGCCGTCGAGTCGCAGGGCGTGGTCGATGATCTTCGCTGCGCCCGGCAGGTCCTGCTTGGAATCGACGAAGAGGTCGGCTGTGCGCAGCGCCCGCGCGAACCTCCCGTCGGGGACCGGCTGTCGGTGGCCGCCGTCCGGTTCCGCGCCCTCCTTCCCGGCGTCGTTCCCCTTCCCGTGCGCGTCGTGGTCCCGGCTCTGCTCCTGGACGCCGGCTTCCCTGATCTCCTGGCCGACGCGGATGCTGTTGCCGCCGGGATCGGTCATCAGGAACTGCCGCATCCCGTAGGACATGTCCTTCAGCGGCCCTATCCGCGGCAGTCCGCGGCCGGGGATCTTCCCGTAGGCGGCCTTGAGGCCGCCGCGGAAGGCGGCGTAGAGGCCGTCGACGTCGTCCGTGACGATGTAGCAGCCGGAGTAGGACTCCTCGGGGTTGTACCCCTTCATGGCGAAGAACTGCAGCTGGACCGGGCCGCGTTCCACGACCGCGTACGGGTAAGGGCTTTTCTGGAAGAAGGTCGTCCCGAAGCCCAGCGCTGAGTAGAAGTCGACCACCGGCCGGATCGCGTGGCAGGGGAGCAGAGGGATGGTCTTCGCGGTCATGCGGCGAGAGTAGTCAAAATTGACTAGCGGCGCCACGTGATGGAGCGGAATGCCCGCCGTGCCGCCCGGAAAACCCGCTCCGGCGTCCGCCGTTCTGCCGTCCTCAGCGCCTTCGGCGGCATCGTCCGGCGACGTGCGCGCGCGGCGCGGGGCAGGGCTCGACCGTCTGGCCGACAGCCCCCAGGGCACCCGCCCAGAGGCTTTCCGAAGACCGCTCGCACCGGCTCTGAGCTGGGCTTCCGTGCTGTTCGGCCGTAGCGTTCGACCATCGTTGAAAGGGGGTCCCGATGGACCGGGGCATACGTACGGTCGACGACGTCATGAAGCTCCTGGACGGACTGTTCGCACCGGAGGCCGACCGCTGGACCGAGGGTGCGGCCGACTGGTGGGACGGCTTCTACAGCGACCGTTCCAAGTCCGTGCCGTTCTTCGTGGCGAAGCCCGACGAGAACCTGGTCTCGTACCTCGACAGGGGACTGATCACCCCGGGCCGGGCCCTCGATCTGGGCTGCGGCCCAGGCCGCAACGCCCTGCATCTCGCCGCACTGGGCTTCCAGGTGGACGCCGTCGACCTCTCGCCGGTGGCGATCTCCTGGGCCGAGGAACGTGCACGCGAGGCCGGCGCCGGGAGCGCGGTCCGGTTCCACCGCGGTGACGCCTTCGCTCTCGACCCGGTCGAATTCGGCGGCCCGTACGACCTGATCTACGACTCGGGCTGCTTCCACCATCTGCCGCCCCACCGGCGCGTCAGCTACCGCCGGCTCCTCGACCGGGTCCTCGCCCCCGGCGGTCGTTTCGCCCTCACCTGCTTCGCGTCGGGCGCGATGGGATCCGAACTGCCCGACGCGGACTTCTACGGCCAGTCCCGGCTGCACGGCGGCCTCGCCTACACGCCCGAGTCGCTGCGGTGGATCTTCTCCGACCTGGAGGAGGTCGAGCTGCGTCGTATGCGCGACGAACCGGACGGGTCCCCTTGCTTCGGCGAGGCCTTCCTCTGGTCGGCGCTGTTCCGCCGGCCCTCCTGAGGAAGGCCGTCCCGGGGCAGCCCTTCCCTGAACGGCCGTCCGCCCAAGGGCGGTAGCAGCGCCGCCGTCCCCGGGAGTCGGGGACGGCGGCGTCGTTCCCGCTCCACTCCGCTACGGCTTGCGGCCCACCGCGCCGTACGCGTCCACGGCCGTCGTGTCGGCCGCGTCGTCGGACTCCGGGCGCCACTGCGTCACCTGGACGACTCCGGGCTCCGCCACCTCCAGGCCGTCGAAGAACGCGGCGATCTCGTCGACGCTCCGCACGTAATACGGCACCGCGCCACTCGCGTTGTACGCCTCGGACGCCGCGATCATGCCCGGGCTGGTGGCGGTGCTGTCGCTGATCACGAGGTAACTGCCCGACGGGAGACCCGCCATCAGCCGGTTCACCACGTCCCGCGCCCGGTCGTGGTCGGCGACGTGGCCGAGCGTGTTGAGGATCATCAACGCGACCGGCTGGGACATGTCCAGCGTGCCCCCGGCGGCCTTGAGGATCTCCTCGGGGGCGTACAGATCGGCGTCCAGATAAGCCGTTCTGCCCTCGGGCGTGCTCGTGAGCAGGGCCCGGGCGTGCGCCAGCACGAGCGGGTCGCTGTCGACGTACACGATCCGCGAGTCGGGGGCGACGCGCTGCGCGACCTCGTGGGTGTTGTCGGCGGTGGGCAGGCCGGTGCCGATGTCGAGGAACTGGCGGATGCCCTGCTCGCCCGCGAGATGCCGGACCGCGCGTCCCAGGAACTGGCGGCTCGTGCGAGCCACGTCGACGAGGCCCGGAAAAATGCTCTTGATGTGGTCGCCGGTTTCGCGGTCGATCTCGTAATGGTCCTTGCCGCCGACGAAGTAGTTCCAGAAACGGGCGGAATGGGGCTTGCTCGTGTCGATCCGGGCGCGTATGTCTGCGGCGGCGGCGAGCTGGGGGTCGTGTTCTGACACGAGTGGGCCTCCTGGGCGCGAAACGATTCCTCGACCAGGTCCCAACCTAGACCAATCGGCCGAGGGACGGCTCGTTGCCCGGGAGCCCGCCTCGCGTTCAACTCGCCGCGAGAGCAAGGCATTTACGGGCGGGAGCGGAACGGACGGCCGGGTCGGCGCTCACGGCCGTCCCGTACCCGTCCGCCTGTCCGCCGGGTCCGCCCGGTCCCCGACGCCCTTGCGCGGCGGCGGAGTCGTCTCATCCGAGGGTGGCGAGAAGTTCGTTGCACGCCTGCTCACAGGTCCGGCACGCCTCGGCGCAGAGCCGGCAGTGCTCGTGCATGTCGGCGTGCTTCGCGCACTCGTCCGCGCAGGCCTTGCAGGCGACCGCGCACGCCTGCACGATCGCTCGGGTGATGTTCGCGTCGTAGCCGGTGTGGCGCGACAGGACGGCCGCGGTGGCGGTGCAGATGTCGGCGCAGTCCATGTCGGTGCGGATGCACTTCGTCAGGTCGCCGACCATGCCCTCGGAGAGGCAGGCGTCGGCGCAGGCCGTACACGCCTGTGCGCAGGCGGCGCACGCCTCGATGCAGCGGCTCATGGCGTCCGGGTCGACGCCGCCGAGGTCGGCGGGATAGGTGTTCAGCATGTCCTTGGCGGACGTGGTCATGGCCATCGTCATCTCCTCATCGTGTGCGGCGGCGGCGCCAGGGCGGCGCGCGCAGGACGGGTAGCACGCCGCGGGCCTCCCAAACGGGAGCGGCGCCGGGCCGCGGGCAGGCAGATCGAGCAGCGGACCCCGGCTCAGGTCGCGGCCCCCGCCCTGAGGAGGTCGTTCGCCTCCTCCGCGGTCAGCTCGGCGCCGTAGAGGCGGGCCCCCGGCTGATGAGTGCGGCCGCCCCGCCCGATGTCGCCGGCGTCGACGGGGGCGAAGCCGATGTCCCGGATCAGACCGGCGACCACGCCCTTGGCCTCCGTATCGGTCCCGGAGATGGGAATCGCCAACCGGCCGGGGTCCCCCTTGGGCCGGCCGCGGTCACGGAGGTTCTCCCAGTGGATCGCGTTGAACGCCTTCACCACATTGGCGTTCGTATGGGCGCGGATCTTCTCGCTGGAGGTCGTGCGGTCGTCGTCGAGCTCGGCGTCGTGGCCGTCGCGCTGCGCGTAGTAGTTGCAGGTGTCGATCACCACCTTGTCCTTGAGCGCGTCCTTCGGCAGCTCCTTGTACCGGCCGTACGGAATGCTGACCACGACGACCTGCCCGAACGTCGCGGCCTGCTCGACCGTGACCGCCCGCAGGGTGCCGCCGATCTCGTCGACGAGCCCGGCGAGCGTCTCAGGGTTCCTGGAGTTGCTGATGACCACGTCATGGCCGATGCGTACGAAATGACGGGCCAGGGTCGAGCCGACGCGGCCGGCGCCGATGATGCCGATCTTCATGGGAATCTCCTCAGGGTCTCCTCGTCACGAACTTCCGCCGCGCGCGGCGTCGGGGCGGGGGCGCCGGGGGCGGTCGGGCACACGTGGCCCCGCGGAGACTCGACGTGGTCTTCCCGTCCATGTCCTGGTCCATCGGCGGCCGGGTGCCCCTGCCGCCGGTCGTGAAACGGCCAGGGGCCGGGGCCTTTGGGGCCTTTGGGTGCGCCGTGGAACGCCGGGGGCGTTGCCGTGGGCGGCCGTTACCGTCGCCCGCATGACAGTCACCTTCGACCTGACCCTCGACTGCGCCGACGCGCAGCTCCTCGCCGCGTTCTGGAAGACGGCCCTCGGGTACATCGACGAGCCGCCGCCCGCCCCGTACAGGACGCGGGAGGAGTGGCTCGCCCAGTTCGACCTGCCGGAGGACGACTCGGCGGACGACAGGGCATGGCTGTGCGCCCCGGACGGCACCGGCCCGCGCCTGTCGATCCTCGAGGTGCCGGAGCCGAAGACGGCGAAGAACCGCCTCCACCTCGACGTCCGCGTGCCGGGCCACGGCACTCCGGAGGAGCGCTGGGCCCGCGTCCGGGCGACGTCCCAGCGGCTGGTCGAGGCGGGCGGCAGTGTCATCGAGACGTTCGACGGGCACCACATCGTGATGGCGGACCCGGAGGGCAACGAATTCTGCGTCGCCGCGGCGTCCGCGTAGGAGGTCGACCGCGGCCGGGGTGACGCCGGGAAGTGAGCCGTCACGGTACGCGCATGCCCCGGGCAGGAGCGGCCGGGTCGGGGCGGGCGGCTGTGCCGGGGGGCGGGATGGTTCGAGTTGCGGGGGGCGGTGGGCGGCGGATCGTGGAGGTGGGGTCGGCGGTTGCTGGGGCATCGGCGGGCAACGGAAGGAGTCGGGCATGGCGGACCGGCACGGACCGTGGGAGCCTGCGTCGGCCGGGGGCGCGCGTGGGTGCGTGGTGCTCACCCGGGCCCTGGTCGCCCTGATCGTCATGGTCGGCGTGGTCATGGCCGCAGGCGGCGCCGGTCACGCGCCGTCCGCTGTCGCGGCCGGCCGGAGCGTGGCGCAGCCGACGCCGTCCGCTCCGCCGCCGATCGAGCTCAGCGGCACGGAGGCCCAGGTGACGAAGGCCTTCGCGCTGACCGGTGGTCTGGCCGTCCTGCGGGCCGAGTGCCCGTCCTGCAAGGGGAACTTCATCGTCGAGCTGCTCGACGACAAGCAACAGGTCAGGGATGTCGTCGCCGACCGGGTCGGCCCTTACAGCGGGTCCAGGGCCGCCGGGGTGCAGGCCGGCGACCACGCTCTCCTGGTCGACGCGGACGCTCCGTGGAGAGTCGAGATCACGCAGCCCCCCGACCGGCCTGCGGCGGAACTGCCCCAGAGTTCCACGGGGACCGGGGATCACGTCGTGGGACCCTTCGCGGCGGACAAGAACGTCGCGGTGCGGGCGAGCCACAGAGCGGGGAACGACTTCGCCGTCACGGTGCTGGACGCGAAGGGCAGGGCGCAGGACCTCGTCTTCAACGAGACAGGGGACTTCGACGGCTCCGCCGTCGCCCAGATGGCCGGCGCCGGGCCGTACTACGTCAATGTGACCGCCGACGGCGACTGGACCCTGGAGCTGTCCGAGCCGTAGACGTGCAGGCCGGCCGCGGGCGCCCGACGCACCCGCCGACCGGCCGCCGGCCGTCAGGCGTCGTCGTCCTCCAGGTTGCCTTCGGTCTCCAGGAAGACCTGGCGGAGCTGTTCCAGCACCGCAGGGTCCGGCTTGGCCCACATGCCGCGGGACTCCGCCTCGAGGAGCCGTTCGGCGATGCCGTGGAGGGCCCACGGGTTGGCCTGCTGGAGGAAGGCGCGGTTCTCGGGGTCGAGGACGTACGTCTGCGTGAGCTTGTCGTACATCCAGTCCGCCACGACACCCGTCGTCGCGTCGTAGCCGAAGAGGTAGTCGACCGTGGCGGCCAGTTCGAAGGCGCCCTTGTAGCCGTGGCGGCGCATCGCCTCGATCCAGCGGGGGTTGACGACACGGGCGCGGAAGACGCGGGACGTCTCCTCGACGAGGGTGCGGGTTCGGATCGTCTCCGGCCGGGTGGAGTCGCCGATGTACGCCTCGGGGGCCGTGCCGCGCAGGGCGCGGACCGTGGCGACCATGCCGCCGTGGTACTGGAAGTAGTCGTCGGAGTCGGCGATGTCGTGCTCGCGCGTGTCCGTGTTCTTCGCGGCGACGGTGATGCGCTTGTAGGCGGTCTCCATCTCGGCGCGGGCCGGGCGGCCCTCCAGGCCGCGGCCGTAGGCGTAGCCGCCCCACACCGTGTACACCTCGGCGAGGTCGGCGTCCGTGCGCCAGTCGCGGGAGTCGATCAGCTGGAGCAGGCCGGCGCCGTACGTGCCGGGCCGGGAGCCGAAGATCCGGGTCGTGGCACGGCGTTCGTCGCCGTGCTCGGCCAGGTCGGCGCGCGCGTGGGCGCGGATGTAGTTGGACCCGTCCGGCTCGTCCAGGGAGGCGGCGAGGCGGACGGCGTCGTCCAGCAGGCCGATGGTGTGCGGGAACGCGTCGCGGAAGAAACCGGAGATGCGCAGGGTGACGTCGATCCTGGGGCGGCCCAGTTCTGCCGGCGGGACCGGCTCGAGGCCGGTGACACGGCGGGACGCGTCGTCCCACACGGGCCGGATGCCGAGCAGCGCCAGCGCCTCGGCCACGTCGTCGCCGGCGGTGCGCATGGCGCTGGTGCCCCAGAGGGACAGGCCGACGGAGGCCGGGTACTCGCCGTTGTCGGTGCGGTAACGCTCGATCAGCGAGTCCGCGAGCGCCTGGCCGGTCTCCCACGCCAGACGCGACGGCACGGCCTTCGGGTCGACGGAGTAGAAGTTGCGGCCGGTCGGCAGCACGTTGACCAGCCCGCGCAGCGGCGACCCGGACGGCCCGGCGGGAACGAAACCGCCGGCCAGCGCGTGGACGGCGTGGTCGAGCTCGTCGGTCGTACGGGCCAGGCGCGGTACGACCTCGAGGGCGGCGAAACGCAGGATCGCCTCGACGTCCTCGCCGAGGTCCGCCGGCACCGCGGCCGGGTCCCAGCCGGCGGCCTCCATCGCCTCGACGAGGGCACGGGCGGTGGCCTCCGCCTCGTCGGCGGTGGTACGCGTCGCCGCGGACTCGTCCAGCCCGAGGGCCTCGCGCAGACCGGGCAGGGACTGCGAGCCGCCCCAGATCTGGCGGGCACGGAGGATGGACAGGACCAGGTTCACCCGCTCGGGGCCGGTCGGGGCGCCGCCCAGCACATGCAGGCCGTCGCGGATCTGCGCGTCCTTGACCTCGCACAGCCAGCCGTCGACGTGCAGCAGGAAGTCGTCGAAGCCGTCGTCGTCCGGGCGGTCGTCCAGGCCCAGGTCGTGGTCGAGCCGCGCGGCCTGGATCAGGGTCCAGATCTGGGCGCGGATCGCGGGCAGCTTGGACGGATCCATGGACGAGATCTGCGCGTACTCGTCCAGCAGTTGCTCCAGGCGCGCGATGTCGCCGTACGACTCGGCCCGCGCCATCGGCGGGACCAGGTGGTCGACCAGCGTCGCGTGCGCGCGGCGCTTGGCCTGCGTGCCCTCGCCGGGGTCGTTCACGAGGAACGGGTAGACGAGCGGCAGGTCGCCGAGGGCGGCGTCGGGGCCGCACGCCGCGGACAGGCCCGCGTTCTTGCCCGGCAGCCACTCCAGGTTGCCGTGCTTGCCCAGGTGGATCATCGCGTCGGCGCCGAAGCCTCCGTCGTCCGTGGACGCCGCGATCCAGCGGTAGGCCGCCAAGTAGTGGTGCGAGGGTGGCAGATCGGGGTCGTGGTAGATCGCGATCGGGTTCTCGCCGAAGCCGCGCGGCGGCTGGATGAGGATCAGCAGGTTCCCGCGGCGCAGCGCGGCGAGCACGATGTCGCCCTCGGGATTGCGGGACCGGTCGAGGAACATCTCACCGGGCGGCGGACCCCAGTGCTCCTCCACGGAGGAGCGCAGCTCGGCGGGCAGCGCCTGGTACCAGCGCTTGTAGTCCGCCGCCGGGATGCGCACGGGGTTGCGGGCGAGCTGCTCCTCGGTCAGCCACTCCTGGTCGTGCCCGCCGGCCTCGATGAGCGCGTAGATCAGCTCGTCGCCGTCGCCGGACTCGAGGCCGGGCACCGCCTCGTCACCGAAGTCGTAACCCTCCTCGCGCAGCCGGCGCAGCAGGGAGACGGCGGAGGCGGGGGTGTCCAGGCCGACCGCGTTGCCGATACGGGAGTGCTTGGTCGGGTACGCGGACAGCACCAGCGCGAGGCGCTTGTCGGCGTTCGGGATGTGGCGCAGGCGGGCGTGGCGGACGGCGATGCCGGCGACCCGGGCGGCGCGCTCCTCGTCGGCGACGTACGAAGGCAGCCCGTCCTCGTCGATCTCCTTGAAGGAGAACGGGACGGTGATGAGCCGCCCGTCGAACTCGGGTACGGCGACCTGGCCGGCCGCGTCCAGCGGGGACAGGCCCTCGTCGCTCTCCTCCCACGCGGCGCGGGACCCTGTCAGGCACAGCGCCTGAAGGATCGGCACGTCGAGCGCGGCGAGGGCGCCCGCGTCCCAGGACTCGTCGTCGCCGCCCGCGGACGCGTCCGCGGGGCGGGTGCCGCCGGCCGCGAGGACCGTGGTCACCAGGGCGTCGGCGGCGGCCAGTTGCTCGAGCAGTTCCGGTTCCGGGGCCCGCAAGGAGGCCACGTACAGCGGCAGCGCGCGGCCGCCCGCGTCCTCGATCGCGCCGCACAGGACGTCCACGAAGGCGGTGTTGCCGCTCATGTGGTGGGCCCGGTAGTAGAGCACCGCGATCAGCGGGCCGCCGGTGACCTCGCGGCGCGGGGTCCGGGCGAGGCGGCCCCAGGTCGGGGCGGCGGCCGGGGGCTCGAAGCCGTGACCGGTCAGCAGCACGGTGTCCGACAGGAACCGGGCCAGCTGCTCCAGGTTGGCAGGGCCGCCGTGCGCCAGGTAGGCGTGGGCCTCCGCCGCGATGCCGATCGGGACGGTGGACGCCTCCATCAGCTGGGCGTCGGGCGCCTGTTCACCGGTCAGGACCACGACGGGCCGCTCCTGGGCCAGGAGCAGGTCGATGCCGTCCTGCCAGGCACGCAGGCCGCCGAGGAGACGTACGACGACGAGGTCCGTGCCTTCCAGCAGGGCGGGCAGCTCCTCGAGCGCGAGGCGCGACGGGTTCGCGAAGCGGTACGGGACCGGGCCGGCCGCCGCCCGTGCGCTCAGCAGGTCGGTGTCGGACGTCGACAGGAGCAGGATGCTCGGGTGCGCGGGGCGTCCTTCGGACGAATGCAGCATGCGGCGTCTGGCCTTCCTCGGGGTTTCCGCGCCCCGGGCGGTGGAAGACGGCGGGAGTTCCTGGCTCACCCGGCCGCGTGCGCGTGTGCTGCGCTGCTGCCGGGCTCACAGTGGCGGGACCGCGCCGGAATCTCACCGGGCTTCCTCCCCTGACG
Organism: Streptomyces sp. WAC00040; assembly: GCF_056835925.1. Taxonomy (NCBI): domain Bacteria; kingdom Bacillati; phylum Actinomycetota; class Actinomycetes; order Kitasatosporales; family Streptomycetaceae; genus Streptomyces; species Streptomyces sp. WAC00040. The sequence continues at coordinate 170,314 of NZ_JAKQZE010000001.1, read as the reverse complement.
CCGTCTTCGGCGGTGGTGGGCCGTTTGGCCCGCCGAGCAGCATAGTAGGGGCCCTCCCGTCCCCGGTAGGGCGCTCGGAGCAGGCACCTTGTGTGATGGTCGGTATGCTCGCCGCCATGCCTCCGGCCCCCTCGAACCGCCCGAACAGGGACGAAGCTCTCGTAACTCCCGTCCGGGACCGCGGTGATGCCTGCCCCGGCGCGCTGCGTCTGCACACCGCGGACGACGGCGCGCTGGCGCGCGTCCGCGTCCCGGCGGGCGCCGTGAGCGCCGCCCAGGCGTACGCGCTCGCCGACGCGGCGGAGCGGCTCGGCGACGGCGCGCTGGACATCACCTCACGCGGGAACCTCCAGCTGCGGGGCCTCGGACCGGGCTGCGGCGGGGAGTTGGCGGAGCTGCTGGACACGGCCGGGCTGCTGCCCGCGCCCGGTCACGAACGCGTCCGCAACATCGTGGCGTCCCCGCTTTCCGGGCTCGACGGGCGCGGGCACCTGGACGTCCAGCCGCTGGTACGGGACCTGGACGCGCTGCTGTGCGCGAGCGAGCGTGCGCCGGAGCTGTCGGGGCGCTTCCTGTTCGCGCTGGACGACGGCCGGGGGGACATGGCGGAGCTCGCCGCCGATGTGATGTTGCTCGCAGAACCGGGCGGCGCGGAGGTGCGCATGACGGTCGGCGCGGCGTCGGCGCGGGTCCGCGCAGAGGACGGCCCTCGCGCGATGCTGTTTGCCGCGGAGGCGTTCCTCGACGCGGCGTCCGCGGCGGGCACCAGGGCATGGCGGGTGCGGGAACTACCGGGCGGCGGCTCCGAGTTGGCGGACGCGGCGGTGTGGCGGGGTTGCCTTTCCGGTCCGGTCGCTTCCGTGGACCCGGTCGGCTCCGACGCCCTCGAGTGCGCGACGGCCTCCCGGCGAGGGCTCCGCCCCCCGCCCCCCGCGCCTCGAACACCGGTGGGGCCGGAGGTACCGGGGCCCCGGCCCGGGCCCGTGGCGGGCGGCGGGCGGGGCGTCGGCGGGGTGAGTGTCGGTGTGCCGTTCGGACGGCTGTCCGTGGGTGCCTGGCGGGCGCTCGCCCGGGTCGCCCAGGCGCACGGCACCGGCGAGTTGCGCGTCACTCCGTGGCGTGGGGTCGTCGTGCCGGGCGCCGGGCCCGAGCAGTTGGCCGTGCTGGCCGACGCCGGGCTCGTCACCGGTCCCGACTCGCCCTGGCTCGGCGTCGGCGCCTGCACCGGGCGGCCCGGCTGCGCCAAGTCGCTCGCGGACGTGCGGGCCGACGCCACCGCCCACCTGGCCGCCGGCGCGGGCGGGCTGCCCGTGTACTGGTCGGGCTGCGAGCGCCGCTGCGGTCACCCCCGCGGCACCTGGGTCGACGTGGTCGCGACCGGCGACGGACGCTACGACCTGGCCGTACGCGGCACCGGCACCGACGAACTCCCCGGCCGTCAGGCCCTTCCAGAACTCGCCGACGCCCTCGCGGCGGCGCGCACCATCACCACCCCGACGAAGTGAGCGAGAGCACCGTGTTCGAGTACGAGAAGGACGGCGCGGAGATCTACCGCCAGTCCTTTGCCACGATCCGCGCCGAGGCGGACCTCGCCGGGCTGCCGGCCGAGGTCTCGCAGGTCGCGGTCCGCATGATCCATGCCTGCGGGATGGTCGATCTCGTCACCGACCTCGTCCACAGCCCCGACGTCGTCGTGCGTGCCCGCGAGGCCCTGCGGGCCGGCGCGCCGATCCTGTGCGACGCGCAGATGGTCGCCAGCGGCGTGACCCGTAAGCGGCTGCCCGCCGACAACGACGTGGTCTGCACGCTGTCCGACCCGTCGGTGCCGGAACTGGCCGCGAAGCTCGGCACCACCCGCTCCGCCGCCGCCCTCGAGCTGTGGCGCGACCGTCTCGAGGGGTCCGTCGTCGCCGTCGGCAACGCGCCCACGGCGCTGTTCCGGCTGCTGGAGATGATCGAGGAGGGCGCGCCGCGGCCGGCGGCCGTCATCGGTGTGCCGGTCGGTTTCATCGGCGCCGCGGAGTCCAAGGAGGCGCTCGCCGCGCACCCGCTGGGCCTCGAGCACCTGGTGGTGCGCGGCCGCCGCGGTGGCAGCGCGATGGCGGCCGCCGCAGTCAACGCGATCGCGAGCGAGGCGGAGTAGTGGGCGACAACCGGAACAGCGACCAGCAGAACGGCGAGCGCCTGCACGGCGAGAGCCCCAGCGCCGAGCGCCGGAACGGCGAGAGCCGGAGCACCGGCCGGCTGTACGGCGTCGGGCTCGGCCCCGGCGACCCGGAGCTGATGACCCTTCGCGCCGCCCGCGTCATCGCGGAGGCCGACGTGATCGCGTACCACTGCGCCCGGCACGGGCGCTCCATCGCCCGGTCGATCGCGGCCCCGCATCTGCGCCCCGAGCACATCGAGGAGCGCCTGATGTACCCGATCACCGTCGAGACCACCGACCATCCAGGCGGTTACCGTGGCGCGCTCGACGACTTCTACGAGCAGGCCGCGGCCCGGCTCGCCGCGCATCTCGACGCCGGCCGCACGGTGGCCGTCCTCGCCGAGGGCGACCCGTTCTTCTACGGCTCGTACCAGCACATGCACAAGCGGCTCGCGCACCGCTATCCCACCGAGGTCATCCCCGGCGTCACCTCCATCAGCGCCGCGGCGGCCCGGTTGGGGACACCGTTGTGCGAGGCGGAGGAGGTGCTCACCGTCATCCCCGGCACGCTGCCGGAGGAGGAGCTGACCGCCCGGCTCGCGGCGACCGACTCGGCCGTCGTGATGAAACTCGGCCGGACCTTCCCCGCCGTGCGGAGCGCGATGGAGGCCTCCGGCCGGCTGGCGGAGGCCCGTTACGTCGAGCGGGCCACGATGAGCGGCGAACGCACCGGTCGACTGGCCGACATCGACCCCGAGTCGGTGCCCTACTTCTCCGTGGCCGTCGTGCCGAGCCGCATCGCGAACCCGCTCCCCGCGCCCGGCAGGGGCGAGGTCGTGGTCGTCGGCACCGGGCCGGCCGGGCCGCTGTGGCTCACACCCGAGACGAAGCGCGCCCTCGCCGACGCCGACGAACTCGTCGGCTACACCACCTACGTGGATCGGGTGCCGCGGCGGCCGGGGCAGATTCGGCACGGCTCCGACAACAAGGTCGAGTCGGAGCGCGCCGAGTTCGCGCTCGACCTGGCCCGGCGCGGGCGGCGGGTCGCCGTCGTCTCCGGCGGCGACCCCGGCGTCTTCGCCATGGCGACCGCCGTGCTGGAGGTGGCGTCCCAGGACGCGTACAAGGACGTCCCTGTACGGGTCCTCCCGGGCGTGACGGCCGCCAACGCCGCCGCCGCGAAGGCCGGAGCGCCGCTCGGCCACGACTATGCCGTGCTGTCCCTGTCCGACCGGCTCAAGCCGTGGGAGGTCATCGCGGAGCGCCTCGCCGCCGCGGCAGCCGCCGACCTGGTGCTCGCGCTGTACAACCCGGGGTCCCGCAGCCGCACCTGGCAGGTGGGCAAGGCGCGCGAGGTGCTCCTCGGGCACCGGGCGCCCGACACGCCCGTCGTGCTCGGCCGGGACATCGGCGGGCCGGAGGAGAGCGTACGGATCGTGCGGCTCGGTGAACTCGATCCGGCGCAGGTCGACATGCGCACGATCCTGCTGGTCGGGTCGTCGCAGACGCAGGTGGTCCGGCGCGGCGACGGCCACGAGATCGTGTGGACCCCGAGGCGCTATCCGGAGTAGGCCCGCAGCCAGTCGGCCGCCTCCTCGGGGTCGGCCGCGACCGGGACCCCCTCGGGGACGGGCGGGCGGCGCACGATCACCACGGGCACGCCCGCCTCCCGCGCGGCCGTCAGCTTCGGTGCCGTCGCCGCCCCGCCACTGTCCTTGGTGACGAGCACGTCGATGCGGTGGCGCCGCAGGAGTTCGCGTTCGCCGTCGAGGGTGAACGGCCCCCGGTCGAGCAGCACGTCCATCCGGGGCGGGCACGCTCCCTCGGGGGGATCGACGGACCGTACGAGGAACCACGCGTCGCGGATGTGCGCGAAGGAGGCAAGACCCATGCGGCCGGTCGTCAGGAACACCCGGCGGCCGAGCGCGGCGGCCCGGTCCGCGGCCTCGGCCAGGGAGTCGACAGGATGCCAGTCGTCGCCGTCGGCCGGGGCCCAGCCGGGGCGGCGCAGCGCCAGCAGGGGAACATGGGCCTCCGCGGCGGCCAGCGCCGCGTTGAAACTGATCGTTCCGGCGAAGGGATGGGTGGCGTCGATGACCGCGCCGACCTGGTGCTCGCGCAGCCACCGGGCCAGGCCCTCCGCCCCGCCGAAGCCGCCGACCCGGACCTCGCCGGGGGGCATCCTGGGAGTGGCGACCCGGCCGGCGAGGCTGCTGGTGACGCGGGCCGTGCCGTCGGCGTGCAGTCTCGTCGCGAGACGACGGCCCTCGGTCGTCCCACCGAGGATCAGTACATGCATCGGAGTCCATCCATGAGCGCGGCAACGGGCGGCGGGCGTGAGGCCCAACTCAAGCACACCGGTCTGCGGCCCGGCTGGACGACCGGGGCCTGTGCGACGGCCGCGACGACCGCCGCGTACACCGCGCTGCTGACGGGCGAGTTCCCCGACCCGGTGACGATCACGCTGCCCAAGGGGCAGACGCCGGCCTTCGCGCTGGCCGCGGAGTCCCTGTCCGGCGACCGTGCCATGGCGGGGATCGTCAAGGACGCCGGTGACGACCCGGACGTCACCCACGGCGCGCTGGTGAGGGCCACGGTGCGGCTGCTGCCGGCCGGGTCCGGGGTGGTCTTCCGCGCGGGCCCCGGCGTGGGGACGGTCACCCGTCCGGGGCTGCCGCTCGACGTCGGCGAGCCCGCGATCAATCCGGTGCCGCGGCAGATGATGCGCGAACACGTCGGCGTGGTCGCCGCGCGGCACGGCGGCGTCGGGGACGTGGAGATCACCGTTTCCGTCGACCACGGCGAGGAGATCGCCCGCTCCACGTGGAACCCCAGGCTCGGCATCCTGGGCGGTCTGTCGATCCTCGGCACGACCGGGATCGTGGTGCCGTACTCCTGTTCGGCGTGGATCGACTCCATCCGGCGCGGCGTGGACGTGGCACGGGCCGCGGGCCGCACCCATGTGGCCGGATGCACGGGCTCCACCTCGGAGAAGACCGTGGTGGAGCTGTACGGGCTGCCGGAGGAGGCGCTGCTCGACATGGGCGACTTCGCGGGAGCGGTACTGAAGTACGTGCGGCGTCATCCGGTCGATCGGCTCACTCTGTGCGGCGGGTTCGCCAAGCTCTCCAAGCTCGCGGCGGGCCATCTGGACCTGCACTCGGGCCGCTCCCAGGTCGACAAGGCGTTCCTGGCGGAGCTGGCTCGGCAGGGCGGCGCGGACGAGGCCCTGGCGGCGGAGGTCGCCGTGGCGAACACGGGCCTGGCGGCGCTCCAGATGTGCGCGGCGCAGGGCGTTCCGCTGGGCGACCTGGTGGCGGCGGCCGCGCGCGACCAGGCGCTCGGCGTGCTGCGGGGCGCGCCGGTCGCGGTGGACGTGGTGTGCATCGACCGCGCGGGCACGGTCGTGGGCCGCGCGTAGCCCTCGGGCAGGCGGCGCACCGGGCCACCCGGTCGGCACCGGGGTCGCCGACCGCGCCCCTTCCCGATTCCCGACCGGGTGGACCGCAGGCGGCTCCGGCCCGTCCCGGGGCCCCACGGTCGGCAGGCCGGAGGACGAGCTCGCGGCGCCCAGGAAGGCGGTACGGGCCCGGTGCGGTCGGGGCACCCGGCTCGTGCCCGGGCGTCGACCGAGCCCGGCTCCCGCCCGTCCGGGATTCCCCGGCCGGGACACCCCGAGAAGGCGGTACGGTCCGGCGCGGCCCGGGTCGGGAAGCGGGCCGCTGCCGCCGTCAGGCCGTCAAGGAGGCGAAACGCCCAGCGCAGCGGCACGCCACGTCACGCCCTCGCATCCGACCGGTCCACCACCCTCACCGCCTCGTTCGCGCGGCGCGCGTCCGGCCCAGGCCCGTGCCAGGGCCGCACCCCCGCTGGTGGCGTACCGCCGCGCCGGGGTCAGCAGACGTGGCGGTCGCGCTCGGCGGAGTACAGGTGGCTGTCGCGGAAGCCGGACGCGGCAAGGACACGGCCGACCAGGATCACCGCGGTGCGGGTCACGCCCGCCTCCTTCACCTGCGCGGCGATGTCCTCCAGCGTCCCGCGCAGCACCAGCTCGTCCGGGCGGCTCGCCATCGCCACCACGGCGGCAGGACAGTCGGCGCCGTAGTGGGGGAGGAGCTCGGAGACGATCCGGTCGACGTGGCGGGCGCCCAGGTGGAGGACGAGCAGCGCCCCGCTGCGGCCGAGGGTCGCCAGGTCCTCACCGTCCGGCATGGGGGTGGCCTGCTGGGCGACGCGGGTGAGGATCACCGTCTGGCCGACGGTCGGGACCGTCAGCTCCCGCTTCAGCGCAGCGGCCGCCGCGGCGAACGCGGGGACGCCCGGCACGACCTCGTACGGCACACCCGCCGCGTCCAGGCGCCGCATCTGCTCGGCGACCGCGCTGAAGACCGACGGGTCGCCCGAGTGGAGCCGGGCCACGTCGTGGCCCTCCTCGTGGGCGCGGACCAGCTCCGCGGTGATGGCGTCCAGGTCGAGCTGCGCCGTGTCGATCAGGCGGGCGTCCGGCGGGCAGTCGGCGAGGAGTTCACGCGGGACGAGCGAGCCGGCGTAGAGGCAGACACCGCACGACGCCAGGGTGCGCGCCCCGCGCACAGTGATCAGGTCGGCGGCGCCGGGGCCCGCACCGATGAAGTACACGGTCATGTCGGATCTCCTGCTTTGGTGACGGACCATTGGGTGACGGGCATGGCCTGGCGCCAGCCGGTGAAGCCGCCGACGGGCACGGCGTGGGAGACGGCGAGGCGGACGAGTTCGCCGCCGTGGCGCGCGTAGCGCTCGGCCAGCAGCGCCTCCGATTCGAGGGTGACCGTGTTGGCGACCAGTCGGCCGCCCCGCGGCAGCGCGTCCCAGCAGGCGTCCAGGAGGCCCGGTGCGGTGAGCCCGCCGCCGATGAACACCGCCGCGGGGACGGGGAGTCCGGCCAGCGCGTTTGGTGCGGCGCCGGTGACGACACGCAGGGCCGGCACGCCGAGGCTGTCCGCGTTACGGGCGATGCGCGCGGCCCGGACCGGGTCGCGTTCGACGGTGACGGCCCGGCAGGAGGGGTGCGTGCGCATCCACTCGATCGCGACGGAGCCGGAACCGCCGCCGATGTCCCACAGCAGTTCGCCCGGCGCGGGAGCGAGAGCGGCGACGGTCGCGGCGCGTACGTGACGTTTGGTGAGCTGCCCGTCGTGCTCGTACGCCTCGTCCGGCAGGCCCGGGGCGGCTGAGAGCCGCAACGCGCCCTCGTCGAGCCGGCATTCGAGGGCGATGACGTTCAGCGGGTCGCCGGGCGGCTCGGCCCAGTTCCCGGCGTGGCCGTCCACGCAGCGCTCGGCCGCAGCGCCGAGCTGTTCGAGGACCCGTATCCGGGTCCCGCCGAAGCCCCGGTCGCGCAGCAGCGCGGCCACCTCGGAGGGTGTGTCCGGTCCGGCGCTGAGCACCAGCAGCCGGCGGCCGTCGTGCAGCGCGGCGGACAACTGCCCGGCGGGACGGCCGACGAGGGTGACGACGGCGGTCTCCTCGACGGGCCAGCCCAGGCGGGCGCAGGCGTACGAGACGGACGAGGCGTGCGGGACGACGTGCAGCGCGTCCGGTCCGATCTCCTCGGCCAGCGCGCGGCCGATGCCGTAGAACATGGGGTCTCCGCTGGCCAGGACCGCGAGCCTGCGGCCCCGGTGGGCGGCGAGCAGCCCGGCGACGGCGGGCCGCAGGGGGCTCGGCCAGGTGACGCGCTCGGCCGTGCAGTCGGGGGGCAGCAGCTCCAACTGCCGTGCGCCGCCGATGACGACCTCCGCGTCCCGCAGCGCGTCCTGCGCCGTCCCGGGGAGTCCTGGCCAGCCGTCGGCGCCGATTCCGACGACGGTTACTGCTGGTGAGTGTGGAGCGGGGGTCACTGAGCGGTACCTCGTCGGTGGAACGGCAGGGGCGCAGCCGCACTCTACTGGCCGCGTGCGGCGGCGTCGGCGGGCCCCCGGGTTACCCGCGGTGTCACGGCGGGGGCGAAGGTCCGCACGCTGTCGGTGGTGCGCGGCACACTGGAGGCATGTGCCGCAGCATCAAGACACTCCGTCCGCCCGTCCTTCCGGAAGAGGCCACAGAGGAGGACATCCACGCCGCCGCCCTGCAGTACGTGCGCAAGGTCTCCGGCTTCCGGGCCCCGGCCGCGCACAACCGCGAGGTGTTCGACGAGGCCGTCGAGGAGATCGCGGAAGCGACCCGCAGACTTCTGGAGGGGCTCGAGATCCGCGGCTCCGGCGGTCATGCCGCTAAGCGGCAGGCTCAGGAGCCGGACGCCGCATGAAGTAGGCGGCGAGCGAGCCCGCGCCGAACAGGGCGAGCACGGACACCGCCGCGCCGATCCAGCTCGCGCCGAGCCACTGGCCGCCGAACCAGCCGAGCCCGACGGCGTAGCCGGCCCAGGCGATCCCGGCCAGGGCCGACCAGGGCAGGAACTCCTTCACCTCGCGGCGCGCCGCGCCGGCGCCCAGCGAGACCACGGAGCGGCCGGCCGGCGCGAAACGGGCGATGACGACGAGTGCGCCGCCGCCGTGTCCGAGCGCCACGCCGAGACGTTCCTGCGCTCTGGTCAGGCGGCGTGAGCGGGCGATGGCCCGGTCCAGCCGGTCCCCGCCGCGCCACGCGAGCCGGTAGGCGACCAGATCACCCAGTACGGACGCGGTCGCCGCGCACAGCACCAGGACCAGCAGCGAGGGGACCTCACGCGGTACCTGGCCCGCCGCGCCGGCGACGGCCGCGGCGCCGGGAGCGGCTGTGGAACCGGCAGCCGCGGCGGTGGCTGCCGTGATCACCAGCACTCCGCTGGGCAGCACGGGCAGGAACACGTCAAGAAGGACGGACAGGGCCACGACGGCGTAGATCCATGGGCTGCCGGTCAGCGACCCAATGCTCTCGAGCACCTTGACTCTCCCCGTTCCTGGCAGGGCCACGGTGTCGCGGGGGAGCGGCAGGCGGCCAGACAGCTGTACAGCGTACGCCTGGACTGCCGAGGACATCGACAAGGGGCGTTCCCCCGCCGGACACCGGGACGAAACCGTCCGTACGGGGCTCGTACGGGCCAGGGGCCTCCAGCAGGGGAACGGCCGCCGCCGGCAAGGTGCTTGAGGCGGTCTCACGGAACGAGGGGGCGAGGGCGCGGGGGTCAGGACGCCCGGCCCTTCCCGAAGGAAGGACCGGGCGATGCGTACACCTGCGGCAGGGTCAGGCGGCGGCGGTGGCCTGTTCCTCGCGGTGCTCCGCCGGGCGGGCGGCGCGTCGCGTCGCGAACAGCCGGTCCAGCGCCAGGGCGCCGGGGCCGGTGAAGACCAGCAGGAGGAACGCCCAGCAGAACATCGCCGACGCCTCACCGCCGTTCTGCAGCGGGAACAGTGACTCGGGCTGATGGACCTTGAAGTACGCGTACGCCATCGAGCCGGAGGCGATGAGGGCGGCGCTGCGGGTGCCGAGGCCGAGCAGGACCAGAGATCCGGCGACCAGCTGGATCACCGCCGCGTACCAGCCGGGCCAGGTGCCGACCGGGACGGTGCCGCCGCCCGCGGGCGCGCCGCCGAGGACGCCGAACAGTGAGGCGGCGCCGTGGCAGAGGAACAGCAGACCCACGACGGCACGGAACAGGCCGAGCGCATAGGGCTGCGCCTGTTCCAGGCGTGCGGGCAGGGGGGAGGTGCTCATGTGGGGGCTCCTTCGGTTTCGGGGACAGAACCGATGAGGGGGCCCCAGGTTAGGCAGCCCTAATCATTACTTGCAAGTTCAACATTATCTGGCAGGCTGCTTTTGGCCGAAGCTTCCCGTTCGGTGACGACCGCCGTCGGAGGACCCCAAGGGCGTGGGACCTGGCCTCCCTCGTGGCAGGCAGTGCCGTCCTCCGGTTTCGTGACACGGCAGGCTGAATACCGGGCGCTCGGCCGAGGGTGCCCTCGGCCGAGCCCGCGGTGGTTTGGCGGGAAAGCGGCGCTCCTCGAGCGGCGGGCCCGTCAGGAGCCGTCCGTCAGTGGGCGGTCGAGCACGGTCGCCAACCGCCCGCGGCCGTCGGCGCCCTCCGCATCCGCCCGGTCCAGCCGCAGCGACGCCCTCCGACCTCGCAGGGTCAGGGTCATCAGCTGATTGCCGAACCACGGCCCGCCCCTGCGCCCCCAGCGGACGGCAGGATCCCCGGTACGGCCGTGCCTGGTGAAGAGCCGGCCCAGCCGCCGTCCCGCTCGGCTCCAGCCGAACCGGAAGCCGATCCTCACCGCTTTGGGGACGGAGTTGTGCACGGGCGAACACGTCAGCTGGAGCACCCGCGCGTCCGGGGCGGCGACGGCGCCCGCGGCACCGGGACCGTCCGCCGGATCGCCGGGCCGTTCCGGCTCCGCCACGTACGCGTGATGGACGTCCCCCGAGAGCACGCACACGGTCGCCGGCGCGTCCGGGCCGCTGCCCACCTCGATGATCAGCCGGGTCAGCTCCTCGAACGATGAAGGGAACGCCGACCAGTGCTCCAGATCCGCGTGGCGGCGCACCCTCTCCCCGAAGCGCGCCCACCACGCCCCCCGCTCGCCGCGGCACAGTGCCGCGTTCCAGGTCTCCGCGTCGTGGATCAGGGGCGGAAGCAGCCAGGGCAGCGAGGTGCCGAGGAGGAGGTGGTCGTACGAGCCGCGTCCCTCCAGGGCCTGTTCGCGCAGCCAGGCGGCCTCGTCCGTGTCGAGCATGGACCTGCTCTGCTCGTCCAGGACGCGGGCGGCGCGGGTGTCGATCATCAGCAGCCGGGTCCGGCCGAAGTCCCGCCGGTAGCTCCAGCGCGCGACGGACGCGTCCCGGTCGGCCGCCTCCGCGAACTGCCGCAGCGCCTGTGTGCCGTCGGGCGCCGACCGCACCGCCTTGTAGAGCGGGTCGGCGGCCAGCTCGGCGGGGGAGAGATTGCCCAGGTGCTGGTACACCCAGTACGACATCAGCGCGCTGAGGATCCGCTCCCGCCACCACGGCGTCGCCCGCATCTCGGCCAGCCAGACCGTGCTGGTGTTCCAGTCGTCGATGACGTCGTGGTCGTCGAAGATCATGCAGCTGGGCACGGTGGAGAGCAGCCAGCGGACGTCGGGGTCACGCCACGATTCGTCGTACAGCCAGGTGTACTCCTCGTAGTCCGCCACTCCGGAGCCCGGCGGCACCTCGCGGTCGCGACCGGCCGACAGCCGCGCGCTGGTGGCCTCGGAGACCTCGTCCGCGTACACCTGGTCGCCGAGCAGCAGCAGGACGTCCGGGCGCTCCTCCTCGGCGGCGGAGGCCAGCTTGGCGGCGAGGGTGTCCAGGGCGTCGGGACCCACCGGGTCGCGGCCGCGGGCGGGGCGGGCGGCCCAGCGGCAGGAGCCGAAGGTGACCCGCACCGAGTCCGCGGGGACCTCCGGCGTGCGGATGGTGCTGGGCGGGTGGGAGGAGTCTGCGAGCGGCCAGACGCGTTCACCGTCGAGGAACACCTCGTAGGCGGTCGACGAGCCCGGTGTCAGGCCGGTCACGGTGACCAGGGCGTAGTGGTGCCCCGCGACCGTGAATGTGCGCGAAGTGCCGCCGCCGCCCTGCTCGCAGCGGACCTCCGCCGTGCAGGGGCGGCCGGTCTCGACCCAGACGGTCGCGGCGGTGCCCGTGTCCCAGTCGACGTGCCGCAGCAGCGGCCCAAGGCGAAGCCCGGTCATGTGATGCCCCTTCCGTCGCCCCGTACGGTACGGAACGACGGAGAGGGGCGGGCCGGTTCCGCGGACCCGTGGTGTGTCCTCGGCGCGGCCCTGTGCGGCGGCCGGGTCAGCAGCCGTTCAGGATGCTCTGCAGCGCGCTCTTCTCCGCAGAGTCGACCTTGAGGTTCCAGTAGTACTTCGTGTGCACCCACATCCGGGCGTACATGCAGCGGTACGAGGTGACCGGCGGCAGCCATTCGGCCGGGTCCTTGTCGCCCTTGGACTGGTTGACGTCGTCCGTGACGGCGATGAGCTGCGGGCGGGTCAGGTCGTTGGCGAACTGCTGGCGCTGGGACGTGGTCCAGCTGTTCGCGCCGGAACGCCACGCCTCCGCCAGCGGGACTATGTGGTCGATGTCGACGTCGGAGGCCGCGGACCAGGTGGCGCCGTCGTAGGGGGAGAACCAGCGGCCGCTCGTCGCCGCGCAGCTGGAGTCCTGCACCACGTTCGTGCCGTCCCGCTTGAGCACGACCTCGCGGGTGTTGCAGGTGCCCGACTGGGTGATCCAGTGCGGGAACAGATCACGGCTGTATCCGGTGGAGGAGCCCTCCGCGGACACGGTCAGCTGGCTGAGGTAGCTGCGGGCGGTGGTGGCGCTGACCGGGGTGGGCGGGGCGGCCTGCGCGGTGGGAGAGGTGGCCAGCAGGCCGGCCATGGCGAGGGCGGACGTGACGGCGAGCACGGCTGCGCGGCGGACGCCGCGGCTGCGACGCGCGTAGACACCTGACATGCGAACTCCTTCGAGGTGGGGGGAACTTGGCCGTTCGGGCGTGGCCATGTTCGCGGCGCCAGGTTTCTCGGGGGTGGGCGCCAGGTAACAGGGTGGCGACATGGGCACGTCACATCAAGGGTTCTGACGTGCCGACATGATCCTTGTGGCGTCGTAATGTTGCGGCGTGCTGCTGCCGGTCAACCTCACACTCGGGGCCGTACTGGCCGTCCTCCTGGTCGCCGCGGCGACCGTCGCGGCCGTCGCCCACCTCGGGCGTTCCCGCGACATCACCGTCGCGGGCGTGCGCGCGGCGGTCCAACTCGCCGTCGTCTCAATGGCGATCGGCTGGGTCGTCCGCTCCGTCCCGCTGCTGCTCGCCTTCCTCGTGGTGATGTACGCGGTCGCCGTCCGCACCGCCGGCCGGCGCATCACCGCCAACGGCACCTGGTGGTGGGCCGGTCTGCCGATCGCCGCGGGAGTGCTCCCCGTCGTGGCCGCGCTGCTCCTCACCGGACTGGTGCCGGTGAAGGGCATCACGCTGATCCCCGTGACCGGCATCCTCATCGGCGGCGCCCTGAGCGTGACGGCGGTCGCCGGCAGGCGGGCGCTGGACGAGCTCGAGCAGCGCCGCGGTGAGGTCGAGGCCGGACTCGCCCTCGGCCTGGCCGATCGCGACGCCCGCCTCGAGGTCGCCCGCGGGCCCGCGTCCGACGCGCTGCTCCCCGGCCTCGACCAGACCAGGACCGTGGGCCTCGTCACACTGCCCGGCGCCTTCGTCGGCATGCTGCTGGGTGGTGCCTCCCCCATGGAGGCGGGCGCGGTGCAGCTCTTCGTACTGGTCGCCCTGATGGCGGTCCAGGCGGTCGCGGTGGCCCTGGTGGTGGAACTGGTGGCGAGGGGACGCCTGCACCGCGACAGCGCACGGGGCCCGGACGCCCGGCCCTGACCCGGCACGGTCCCGGGCGCTTCCCGGAGCTGCCCGGCCGCGGCGGCGCTTCGCGTTCGTCCGGGGTCCTCGCGTACGCTGTTCAGCGCAGAAGGGGAGTAGCTCTTCGCCGGACCGTCGACATACTGCTGGGCCTCGTGCCCGGCCGGCGCCCGGAGGCGGCCCGTCATCGGCGGTCGCCAGCGAGACCTTCGGCCGCAGTGCCCATGTATCCATCCATGGCGCTGCCGTGCCGAAGCGACCCCTGAAACGCCTCAGGTCACTCTCGGCAGGGCCGCGCCGCGCCTACCGATTGAGGATTCATCCGTGATCAGCTTCACCGTCGTGGCGATCACGTTCGGCGTCGTCTTCCTCGCCGAACTGCCCGACAAGACCGCCCTGGCCGGTCTCGTGCTGGGCACCCGCTACCGCGCCTCGTACGTCTTCGCCGGTGTCGCGGCGGCCTTCGCCGTCCATGTCGCGCTCGCCATCGCCGCGGGCAGCGTGCTGACCCTGCTGCCGCACCGGCTGGTGCAGGCGGTGGTGGGTGTCCTCTTCCTCGCGGGTGCGCTGATGCTGCTGCTGAAGAAGGGCGACGACGAGGGGGAGACCGTCAAGGCACCCGCCGACCAGTCGTTCTGGAAGGTCTCGGGCGCGGGCTTCATGCTCATCCTCGTCGCCGAGTTCGGGGACCTCACCCAGATCATGACGGCCAACCTCGCCGCCCGTTACGACAACCCCGTCTCGGTCGGCATCGGCGCCGTGCTGGCGCTGTGGGCCGTCGCCGCCATCGGCATCCTGGGCGGCCGGACGCTGATGCGGTACGTGCCGCTGAAGCTGATCACCAAGGTCGCGGCGTGCCTGATGCTGGCCCTCGCCGGTTTCAGCCTCTTCGAGGCGATCACGGGATGAGCTGCCGGATCAGGCGGCGAGCAGCCCGATCGTGCCGTCGTCGTTCTTGGTGACCGTGAGGCGGGTGAGGTCCGGCACGTGGATGTCGGGCTTCATCGCCGCGGCGCGGGGACCCACACCGACGACCCGCATGCCCGCGGCGCGGGCCGCCGTGATGCCCGCCTCCGAGTCCTCGAACGCCACGCAGTCCTCAGGGGCGAAGCCCAGCTCGGCCGCGCCCTTCAGGAAGCCCTCCGGGTCCGGCTTGCTGGCGCCGACGCACTCGGCCGTCACACGGACCTGCGGCATCGGCAGCCCGGCCGCGTTCATCCGTGCCGTGGCCAGCGCGAGGTCGGCCGAGGTCACCAGCGCGTGCGGCAGGGCGGCGACGGCGGCCATGAAGGCCGGCGCGCCGGCGACCGGGACGACGCCGTCGGTGTCGGCGGTCTCCTGGGCGAGCAGCACGCGGTTGTCGGCGTGGTTCTGCTCCATGGGGCGGTCGGGCAGCAGGACGGCCATCGTGGCGTAGCCCTGGCGCCCGTGGACGGTCTTGAGCGCCTCCTCGGCGTCCAGCCCGTGCTCGATCGCCCAGGCCCGCCAGACCCGCTCCACCACCGCGTCCGAATTGACGATGGTGCCGTCCATGTCCAGCAGGAGGGCGCGGGCGGTCAGGACGGTCGTCATACGGACTCCAGAGCGCGGCGGAAGGAAAACAAGCGGCCTCGCCCGCCGGTCAGGGAATACGGGCGAAGCCACTTTGTTCCTTCACGATACAAAACCGGCCGGGGTAACGCCAATCCGTTTCAGGACGACCGCGTCTCGGCCTCCAGCGCCCGACGCGTGTGCGGGCCGTAGACGCCCAGGGGGTCGCCCTGGATGCCGCGGTCCCACTGGTAGACCTTCACGGCCTGCTCCACGTCCTCGTCGAAGCGGCCGTCCGCGTCGTCGTACGGATACAGCCACAGCTGCCTCAGCCGCTTCTGGAGGTCGACCACCGCCGCACCGCTGTCGCCGCGGCGCAGCGTCCCGCCGGCCGGCTTTCCTGACGGCTCCTCCGACACCGTGCCCGTCTCCTTGGCCGTCGAGGCCGGGGCGGACGGACTGGCCGGCCTGTCACCGGTGCTCGGGGTCGTGCGGGGCGCGGATCTCGACGGCGACGGCGACGGCGACGCCGACGCGGACGGTGAGGCCGAGGCCGACGGGGAGGAAGAGGCGGAGGCCGACGCGCTCGCTGAGACCGACTCCGAAGGTGCTTCCGACACCGCGCTGGCGGTCGGAGCGCTGGTGCTGGTGTCCGGCGGCAGCGCACGGTCCTGCTCCTCGCCGCCGGAGAACAGCCCTCCGGCGAACGCGGCCGTCCCCGCGACGGCGACGGCCGCCGCGCCCACGGCGAGCCCGGCGAACAGCCGCCGGCGCCGTGGCGGCCCGTCACCGCCCTGACCGTGACCGCTCCCTGCGGGGCCGCCGCCGACGGGCGCCAGTACGACGGTGTCGTCACTCCCACGGCGCGCGCCGCTGCCCCCGTCCGGCGAGAGCTCCTCCGGCGGCAGCGCCCCTCCGTACGCGGCGGCGCCGTGGTGCGTCACCGGCCGATGGTTGTCCCCGTCCGGACGGGCGGAGTTGTCCAGACCGTCCTGGTCCGGGACGTACTCCTGACCGCCGACGCCGGCAGTTGCCGCAGCCGGTTCCTGTATGGGCCTGGGCAGCGCCGTCGCCCCCTGCCCGGCCACGGCCCCGCCTTGGGCGAAGCCGTCGTGCGGGGGCGACGCATGGGCCTCCCCGCCGTGGGCGGAGCCCTCGTGCGTGACGTCTTCCTGCCCGCCCGGCGCGTGGCCCTCGTGCCCTGCCGGGGCCGGACGAACGGCGGTGTCGGGGTCGAGCGGGTCGGACGGGGCGAGGTGTGGCGTACCAAGGCCCTCCAGCGTCACGTACGGCCTGATGCGCAGCGGGTCGAAGTCCTCCGCCGCCGCGATGTCGGCCTCCCGTTCCGCGCGCAGAGCGGCCCCCGCCCGCTCGGCGCAGTCGCAGCCGGGTCCGGCGCTGTCGTCCGGGTTCCGCGGTCTGTCGCACTCCGGACATCTGTTTCCGGTCATTGCCGGTTCCCCTCCCCTTTGAATGCCGCCGATTATGCAACCGTCCCGTGCGACACCCAACGCCCCACCTGTCGCACCGCCCCCTCTCGGGAGGCCATAACCGGACAGACGCACCACGATGGGATGGAACAGCGCCACGGAACTGAGGAGATCGGTATGGCTCAGGAAGTGAGCAGCGCCCAAGTGGGGCCTGCCCCCGGCGAGGGGCACGACCGGCGAACCGTTCTGGTCGCCATCGGCGCGCTGCTCCTGGGCATGCTCCTGGCCGCCCTCGACCAGACGATCGTGGCCACCGCGCTGCCGACCATCGTCAGTGAACTGGGCGGCATGGACCACCTCTCCTGGGTGGTCACCGCCTACATGCTGGCCGCCACCGCCGCGACCCCCCTGTGGGGCAAGCTCGGTGACCAGTACGGGCGCAAGAAGCTCTTCCAGACCGCCATCGTCATCTTCCTCGTCGGCTCCGCCCTCTGCGGCATGTCCCAGAACATGCCGCAGCTCATCGCCTTCCGCGCGGTCCAGGGCCTCGGCGGCGGCGGGCTGATGGTGCTGTCGATGGCGATCGTCGGCGACCTCGTGTCACCCCGTGAACGGGGCAAGTACCAGGGCCTCTTCGGCGCGGTCTTCGGCGCGACGAGCGTCCTGGGGCCGCTGCTCGGCGGCTTCTTCACCGAACACCTCACCTGGCGCTGGGTCTTCTACATCAACCTGCCCATCGGCGTCGTCGCGCTGCTCGTCATCGCCGCCGTGCTGCACATCCCGGTGCGGCAGACCCGGCACACCATCGACTACCTGGGCACGTTCCTCATCGCCTCCGTCGCCACGTGTCTCGTCCTCGTCGCCTCCCTCGGCGGCACGACCTGGGCGTGGGGATCGGCGCGGATCATCGGCCTCGCCGTTCTCGGGGCAGTGCTCCTCGTCGTGTTCGTCGCCGTCGAACGCAAGGCGGCGGAACCCGTTCTGCCGCTGAGGCTGTTCCGGATCCGGACGTTCACCCTCGTCGCGGTCATCAGCTTCATCATCGGTTTCGCGATGTTCGGCGCGTTGACGTACCTGCCGACGTTACTCCAGGTCGTCCAGGGCATCTCACCGACCATGTCCGGTGTCCACATGCTGCCGATGGTGTTCGGCATGCTGATCACGTCCACGGCGTCGGGGCAGATCGTCAGCCGCACCGGCCGCTGGAAGGTCTTCCCGATCGTCGGCACCGCCGTGACGGCGCTGGGCCTCCTGCTCCTCCACCAGCTCGAGCAGACCAGCTCCACCTGGCGGATGAGTCTGTCCTTCTTCGTCTTCGGAGCCGGACTCGGCCTCGTCATGCAGGTCCTCGTCCTCGTCGTCCAGAACGCCGTGGGCTACGAGGACCTCGGTGTCGCGACGTCAGGTGCGACGTTCTTCCGTTCCATCGGCGCCTCGTTCGGCGTCGCGATCTTCGGCACGATCTTCACCAACCGGCTGGAGCACAAGCTCACCGAAGCCCTCGCGGGGCAGCAGGTGCCGCCGGGCGCCGGGCCCGCCGAGCTCGCCGCCGACCCCCGTGCCATCGCGGAACTCCCGGCCGACCTGCGCCCGTCGGTGCTCGGCGCGTACTCGACGGCCATCACGGACGTCTTCCTCTACGCCCTGCCGGTCGTCGCACTCGCCTTCCTCGTCGCCTGGTTCCTCAAAGAGGACAAGCTCCGCGCCTCGGTCACCGCTCCGGACCACAGCGAGACGCTGGCCTCCAACCCCGTCGAGCGGTCCTCGTACGACGAGGTCGCACGGGCCCTGTCGGTGCTCGGTTCCCGCGAAGGCAGGCGGCACATCTACGAGAAGATCACCGCACGGGCCGGTTACGACCTGCTGCCCGCCTCGAGCTGGCTCCTGCTGCGCATCAAGCGCCACGGCGTCGTCGAACCGGCCAGGCTCGCCGAGACCACCCCTGTCCCGCTGCGCGCGATCACGGAGGCGGCACGCGAGGTGGAGGGACGCGGCCTCGCCCGCCGGGAGGGCCTCGACCTGATGCTCACGGACAGCGGCGTGGAGGCCGCCGTACAACTGGCGCAGGCGCGCGAGGAGTCGCTCGCCGAGCTGCTCGGCGACTGGTGGGGACCCGAACGGCCGACCGACCTCGTCCAGCTGGTGCACGATCTGAACACGGAGCTGTGCGGCTCCGACGCCGAGCGGCCGCACAGCCCCGAGCAGCACCGCGACCACGAGTACCCGAGAAGCCACCCCGTCTGACGTCCCGTCGGGGCCGCACCGCCCGACCTCCCGCCGGTACCGCACTTCGTCCGTGTCCCTCCCGCGGGCCGCCGGTCAGAGGCCCTCGCCGCGCAACTCTCCACGGAGAGGCGTCAGAGGTCCTTGCCGTACCAGATCTCCATGTACGGACCGCTGCAGTACGCCGGTATCTCCGCGTAGCCGTGCCGCGTGTACAGCGCGCGGGCCTCCACCAGGTCGAGACGGGTGTTGAGGACCGTCCGACGGGCGCCGAGCGCGCGGGCCTCGTGCTCCAGCGACTCCATCAGCAGCGAAGCGCCTTTGCGGCCGCGGAAGTCGTGCCGCAGGAAGACCCGCGTGACTTCCGCCCGCTCCTGGTCGAGCATCAGCACCCCGCCGCAGGCCGCAGCCTCGCCGCCGTACCGGCCGACGAGGAACTGGCCCGTCGGCGGCGTCAGCAGCTCGACGCCGTCGCCGGTGAGCCCTTCGTCGACCTCTTCCACGGTGGCCGGCCGGCCCCAGTAACGGCTCGCCACATCGTGGTAGTACGCGCGCCGCAACGCGGTCGCGTCGGGGGAGTCGTACGGCTCCGGGGTCAGTGTCCACATGGTCATGGACGTTTCGTAGCCCGTTCGGTGGTTGTTTGGCCAATCAATTCCCGGTTACCCGGAGCCAGGAAAGCTCGCGAACAGCGAGCGTCCGCCCACGGGTCCCGACCCGGAAGGTGAGTCATGTCGACCCTGACCACAGTTCTGATCGTCGCCGCGGTGATCGTGGTCCTTCTGATCATCGCCGGCTCCCTCTACGCACGCCGCGGCGGGCACGCCGGCGGACGGCGGGCACTGCGAAGGCGGTTCGGCCCCGAGTACGAGAGGGTCGTCGCCCGCCACGACGGCGACACCAAGGCGGCCGACCGCGATCTGCACGACCGCGTCCAGCGTTACGGAGACCTCACGCCGCAGCCCCTCGCGCCCGGCGTGCGGGAGCAGTTCGACACCGCATGGGCCGCTGTGCAGGAACGCTTCGTCGATGACCCGCGCGGTGCCGTCGCGGACGCCGATCAGCTCCTGGGCCGGATCGCGGGCGACCGCGGCTTCCCGGCCTCCGGCCGCTACGAGGAGCAGCTCTCGGCGCTCTCCGTCCACCACCCGCGCCACGTAGAGGGCTACCGCAGGCTCCACCGCGCCGCCCGCAGCGGCACGGAGACGACTACGGAACAACTGCGCGAGGCGATGGTCGATGCCCGTGAGCTCTTCACCGACCTCATCGCCGATCGGGCCGTGGACCACGGCCGCCACCGGCCCGGCGCCCCCGACCGGTCTCACAGCCGCGGCCGCGGCCACATGCTGCGCCCGAAGGGGAGTGGCGTGTGATGCCGCACCCGAACCGTCAGGAATCCTCCAGGACTGCCGTCCCGCCCGGTACCGCCGGCGACGCGGGAGACATAGAAGCTTCCGCCGCGCCGGTCGGGCGGGACGGCAAGGACGACGTGCGCGCCACGGGCCTGCGGGCCGAGCGCGGCGCCGCCCACGGGTCCCGCCCCGGACCGGTGGACGAGCCGCTGAAACCGGTCCTCGACCCCGGCGGGGCCACCACCGGTGCCGGCACCCCGCTCACCGCGCCCGGGGCGGGCGACGCGGAGCCGCGCGCGGCCCGGCTCCTGCCCCAGGACGAATGCGAGCGGCTCGAGCACCGCTTGCACCAGGCGCTCACCGGCTTCGTCGACTCCCCGCGCCGCGCGGTCGAGGAGGCGGCAGACGTCCTCGAGGACGCCGGCGACCGGATCACCGCATCCCTGGCGGAGCACCGCCGGACACTGCGGCACTCCGCGGACGCCGGAGCGGACGACACGGAGCAACTGCGCCGTGCGCTCCAGGCGTACCGGGAGGTGACGGAACGGCTGTTGCGGATCTAGCGCGGCACGGATCCGGCAGGGCGTCGGCTAGGACTGCGTCTTGGGCGCGGCCTGCTGCACGACCTCGAACGACCACACGGTGGACCCGGTGGCGGCGGGCTTGGGACGCTCGCCGCCACCGCCTTGCGCGCCGCCGCCTTGGTGGGCGGCCTTCATCGGCCCCTCCATCCAGGCCTGGAACGAGGCCTCGTCACGCCAACGGGTGTACACCAGGTACTGGTCGGTCCCCTCGACGGGCCGCAGCAGCTCGAACCACTCGAACCCGTCGGAAGTCTCGACGGCGCCGGCACGGGAGGCGAACCGCTTCTCGAGGACGTCGCGCTGCTCGTCGGGGACGGTGAGGACGTTGATCTTCACGATGCTCATGCGGCCATCCTGCCGCACGGGGCGGTCTCCCCCACCCGCGCCTTCCCGCTGTACCGATGTGCGGCTCAGCCGCGTGGGGCTCCGCCCGGACCCGCCCCCGCGCTCCGCGCGACGTTTCCTGGGCTCGCCCCGGTCGGGAGGGGGCGGGGTGGGAAAGCCCCGCCCAGCGCGTCAAGCGCGCCCCGCCTCACGCAGCGGTCAAGCCCCGCGGCCCGCACGGGCGCAGCGGCATCACGCCCGTCCCGTGCCGGGCGGTCACGTCCGCCACGCCCGCGCAGCGCCGTCACGCGCCGTCACGCGACCACCCGCGCCACCAGCAGCCCGTCGTACCCCTTCACCCCCACCGTCTGCAGTGCCGTCGCGTCCAGCCTCGGCTCGCGGGCGACCAGGTCGAACATCTCGCGCGTGCCGAGGATCGACGGGTCCTCGCTCTTCGTGTCGATGACGCCGCCGCCACGCACCACGTTGTCCACGATGATCAGGCTGCCCGGGCGGGTCAGGCGCAGCGCCCACTCCACGTAGCGGGCGTTGTTGCGCTTGTCCGCGTCGATGAAGACCAGGTCGAAGGGGCCCGCGCCCGGTTCCGCCGCGATGCGCGGCAGGGTGTCGAGGGCCGCGCCCGTGCGGACCTCCGCGATCTTCGCCAGGCCGGCGCGGGCGATGTTCGCGCGGGCCACCTCCGCGTGGGCCGGGTCGTACTCGAGCGAGATCAGTCTGCCGTCCTCCGGCAGCGCCCGCGCCAGCCAGATCGTGCTGTAGCCGCCCAGCGTGCCGATCTCCAACGCTGTGCGCGCGCCCTGTGTCTGCGCCAGCAGATGGAGCAGTTTGCCTTGATTGGGGGCGACGTTGATCTCGGGGAGCCCCGCCGCCCCGCTCGCCGCGAGGGCCTCGGTGAGGGCCTCGTCCTCCGTCACGAGGAGATCACTGATGTAACCGTCCACGGCCTGCCATTGATCCTGAGTCATACCGTTCAACCTACTTTCACGCGGCCGTTCCCGGCGTCGGCGTGCGGCGGCTCGCCCGTACGCGCAGCAGCGACAGGGCCGCCACGGCGACGACTGCGGCCCCGCCGCCGACGGTCAGGAACCACACCGGCACACCGGCGACCGTCAGCAGGTCGTCGTCCCAGATCACCCGCCGAAAGGGTGTGTCCTGCGCGGTGGCCACGAGTTCGTGGTCGCCGTTGATCCGGCCGGGCTCGGGAAAGTGCTGGTCGAGTGCGGTGAGGAAGCGTTCCTTCCCGCCGGTGAGGCGGCCGACCGCGCCGCGCGGCTCGACCTTCCCGGCGAACGTCACCTCGGGTTCGGAGCCGCCGATGGTGCCGCGCGGTTCCATGCGGTGCGGCGCGAGTACGAACAGGCCGAGCGACTGGGCCGTCGTCGCGCGCCGGGACAGCCGCATCGGGTAGACGAGCTTCTCGCTGGCGAAGCTGAGCCGCAGCGGGTCGAGCGTGCCGTCGAGCGTCGTGCCCTTGGTGCTCGGCGCCAGCCGTACGGCCACGTACTCCCAGCCCGCGTCGACATACGGTTCGAGGTCCTTGTCGAGACCCTGGGGCAGTTCGAAGCCGTTGTCGGCGAGCCAGTCGCCGAGCGCGTCCGGGTCGGTCGCCGTCAGCCGGGCCACGTCGAAGTCACCGAGACGTTCCCGGCCGACGACGCCGACCCCTGGGGCGGCGGCGCCCGGCTGCGGTGCGCCGGCGCCCGCGCCGTCCGTTTCGTCGAAGGGCCAGTCCCCGCTCCGTGGCCAGAAGTAGTGGCGCGTACGGTGCACGGGCGCGGCGATCTCGACCAGTTCGTCGAAGAGGGCGCTGTCCGCGAGTTCGACGTCCGCCCGGCTCGGCACGGGCATGATCCACGCCGCTTCCGGCGCGTCCGAGTCGACCGTGAAGCGCATGACGATCTGCTCCGTACGGCCGTCCCAGTCGATCACCGACGACTCCCGGGCCACGGAGAACTCCGCGTTCCGGTCCACCACCATCGCGCCGCAGCCACAGGCGTAGGCCGGGCTGATCAGCGATCCGAGTTGCAGTGCGAGTACCGCCAGCAGCACCGTGACCAGGCGCGCGCGTACCCCGAATTCTTGTATGTTCCCCCGCATACCGTCTGTGACGGCACCATGAACATCATCGGTTCCGGCCCGGACGACTCTGTTCCGCAACGGTCCGGTGTGCCGGTCCACCAGCCCTGGTCCGGCGGAGGCCGGCGGCCCGGCGGCGATCGGGCGGCCGGCGTTATGGCCGAAAGGAATTCGGCCATAACGGGGCGACAGTCAGGCGAACAGACGGTTGCGTAGGTCTTCTCCAAGGGGTTGCGTAGGTCTTCTCCACGGGGCAGCGCGACGCTCTACGGACGCTCCGTGGACCCCGGAACAGCACACACCAGGCCGACAGAACGGTGGGAGGCTCGGCGCGACGTGGCGAACGCGGAACGCAGCGTGCGCGGTAGTGCGACGGCGGATTCGAAGGTCGGCGCGGCCCGGGCCGCGTTGTGGCTCTTCGCGGCCGTGCTCGCCGTACGGCAGACAGCGGCCGTCCTGACCAGCCCGCCCGGTGAGCGGCTCACCGACCTGGGGACGTGGATCGGCGAGAGCGGCGTACTGCGCCTCCCCGGCTCCCTCTACGACGAGGGCCGGTTCACCGGCACCCCGTTCGCCGGGCTGGTGCTCAAGCCGCTCGCCAGATCGGCGGAGCAGAGCCTCGGTGTCGCCTGGACGTTCGGCACGCTGCTGCTCGTGGTGCTCCTCGGCCTCGTCGCGGCGCGTGCCCTGCCGATCCCCGTCTCCCGCCGCAGCACCCTGCTGGCCGCGCCGGTCGCCATCAGCCTGCTGATGCTGTCGCTCCCTGTTCGCAACAGCTTCCACCTCGGCCAGACCAGCATCATCCCGGTGCTGCTCGTCCTTCTCGGCTGCCTCGCGGTGCACGGCGAGAGACCCGCGGGCCTTCTCATCGGCGTCGGCGCCGCCCTCCAGCCGACCGTCCTGCTCTTCCTACCCCTGCTGTGGTTCACCGGCCGCCGCCGGGCCGCGGTGGCCTCCGCCGGCACCTTCGCCGCCCTGTCCGCCCTCGCCTGGGCGGCGATGCCCGGCGACTCGTGGGCGTACTGGGTGCACCACGTCGCGGGCGCCGGTCTCGGCGAGAGCCCCGACAGCCTCGCCAACCAGTCCCTCCACGGTGCTCTGCTCCGCTTCGGCCTGGAGGGTCCGCTCGAGATCGCCGTGTATCTGCTCCTCGCGGCGGCGATCGTCCTCTTCGGTCTGCGGCGTGCCGTCCGCTACGCCGACGACGGCCAGTCGCTGCTCGCCGTCGCCCTCACCGGCTGCGTCGCCGTCGCCGTCTCGCCGACCGCCTGGCATCACCAGGTCCTGTGGGTGCTGCTCGCCGTCGTCGGCCGTGTCGGCCGGCGGGCCTGTGACCGGATGCTGTGGCCGGTCCTCGTCGTCCTCGCGGTCACCCTGCCCGGCGACATGCTGCTGCCCAACATCACGGTGCTCCACCCGGTACGGGACAACGCGCTCCTCGTCGCGGCGCTGGCCGCGGCGTGCGCCGTGCCGTTCCTGAGGCTCGACTCGCCGTACTTCCGCCGCCCCGTCCCGACCGAGTACGCCGCATCCGCCCCTGCCCGCTGGGCGCGCGTACCGCTGCTGCCGTTCTGGCGGCGGGTCCTCAGCCGCCCGAACCTCCTGCTGGAACTACTCGTCATCCGCGTCGGCTACTCGGTCTACTCGCACATCCGCGCCGCCGCGACCGGCAGCGTGCGCACGGCGGAGGAACACGCCCGGCAGATCCACGCCGCGGAGGGCGCGCTCGGCATCGACCTCGAGCACTGGGTCAACCGGGCCGTGGTGCGGACCGAGTGGCTCGAAGCCTTCTTCGACTTCTATTACACGTCGTTCCACTTCGCGGTCCCGCTCGCGATCCTCGGCGTCCTCTATGTCCGCCGGCCGTCCGACTACCGCTGGGCCCGCGCCTCGCTCGCCTTCGCGACGGTCCTCGCGCTCCTCGGCTTCTGGCTCTACCCGCTGGCCCCGCCGCGCCTCATGCCCGGCATGGGCTTCATCGACACCGTCCACGGCCCGCAGGACCTCGCCAATCCCGACTACGGTGCGATGACCGCCGTCACCAACCAGTACGCGGCGATGCCGTCGCTGCACTTCGGCTGGTCGCTGTGGTGCGGACTGGTCGTGCTGGTCCTCGCGCCGAGGCTGTGGATGAAGCTGCTGGCGCTGCTGCACCCGCTGTTCACGGTCTGCGCGATCGTCGCCACCGCCAACCACTGGGTGCTCGACGCAGCGGGCGGCGCGGCGGTGGTCGGAGCGGGCTTCGGCCTGACGTACGTACTCGCGGGTCGCAGGAAGCTGCTGGTCCCGGCGAGGTCCGTCCCGCCGGCGAGGTCGGCCGACGACGCCGACGACAAGGAGACGGCTGCCGCACGCGTGTGAACCCGGGGGCACGGGCCTCGGCCCCTGCCCCCGGGGTGTGGATCGCCGCGTTCAGTCATCGTCCGCCAGGTCGGCGGGTTCCGCCACTTGGGCGACCTCGAACCAGACCGTCTTGCCGGTTCCGCGCCGGTCGTCGACGCCCCACTTGTCGACGACGGCCTCCAGCAGCGCGAGCCCCCTGCCCGACTCGTCGTCGGCACCCGCCTGCTGCGGCACGGGCAACTGCATGCACCCGTCCGACACTTCGACCCGCACGCCCTGCGGCTGCCGCAGGATGAGCAACCCGCAGCGCCCGCCCGGCACATGGCGCACGACATTGGCCAACAGCTCGGTCACGGCCAGCTCGACGGCATCGGTCAGCTCCCGCAGCTTCCACAGGCTCAGACAGCAGCGGACGATCCGCCGGATGTGCCGGGCGGAGTGGGCGCCTGCGGTGAAGCGCATACCGTACTGAGGAATCTCTTCGTTCACGCTACGACCGTGGCCTGCGGTGACTACGCTCGGCCACCGAACGTACGCAACGTGCGGTGCAGTTGCCGCAGTTGAACGAGGGGTCCGCCATGCCCGACATCCGCCACCTCAACGCCCTCGACCCGGCCGCGTCACCGCTCGACTACTACGGCTACGAGCTGCGCAGACACCGCGAGACGGCGGGCCTGACGCAGAAGCAGCTCGGCGCGATCGTGAACTACACGGGCTCGCTGGTGGGGCAGGTGGAGACGGCGCGGAAGCTGCCGACGGCGGAGTTCAGCGAACGCGTCGACGCGGCGCTGGGCACCGGCGGGCTGCTGTCGCGGCTGCTGGGTCTGGTCCTGCGCAGTCAACTTCCGGCCTGGTTCCAGCAGGTGGCGGAGCTGGAGGCGCGGGCGACGGAGATCTGCACCTTCCACACGCACTTGGTGCACGGACTGTTGCAGACGCGGGGCTACGCTCGTGCGGTACTGGGGGCGATGGAGGTGGCCAACCTGGACGACCGCACGACGGTTCGTCTTGCGCGTCAGAGCATCTTTGAGAAGCAGGCGCCGCCTGTCCTGTGGGCAATCTTCGGCGAGGCCGCGCTTCGACAGGAGATCGGCGGCCGGGAGGTGATGCGGACTCAACTGCGGCACCTGTTGTCCTACACGGACGACCCGCGAGTGAACATCCAGGTGTTGCCGTTCAAGGCCGGTGTCCATGCCGGACTGCAAGGCTCATTCGACCTGTTCCGCTTCACGAGTGATCCGTCCATCCTTTACACCGAGGGTTACGCGGCCGGCCATCCGACGGCCAACCCGGAAACGGTCAAGGACTGTTCGCTCCGTTACGATCACCTGCAGGCCGCAGCCCTCTCCATCAAGGACTCGGCGCAGCTGATCCGGGACATCATGGAGGAGCGCTATGGGGAGCACGACGAAGTGGCGTAAGTCCACCTACAGCGGCGACCAGGGCGGCTCATGCGTCGAGTGCGCCCCCCTCGGCGGCGCCGCCTGGCGCAAGTCGAGCTACAGCAGCGACCAGGGCGGCGACTGCGTCGAGTGCGCCGACATCGCCCACGGTGTCGCCGTGCGGGATTCCAAGGACGTCCGCCGCCCCGCGCTCCACGTCTCCCGGGACGCCTTCGCCGCGTTCGTCGCGGCGGCGGCCAGGGGGGGCCTCCGGGCGTCATGACGTCCTCGGGACCGGCCGTCACACGCCGCGCCCTCCTCGGCGCGGCGGTGCTGTTACCCCTGGCCGGGTGCGCCAGGAGCAAGCCGGTCCCGGCTTCTTCGCCGCCGGCGGCCCCGTCCTCCTCCGCCTCCTCCTTTTCGCCTGCTCATCGGCACGACCGGCTGGTCGAGCTGGAGCGGACGTACGACGCCCGCCTCGGCATGTACGCCCTCGCCACCGGCAGCGGCGAGGTCATGGCCCACCGGGCCGACGAACGGTTCGCGTTCTGCTCCACGTTCAAGGGCCTCGCGGCAGCCGCGGTGCTGGACAGGAACCCGCTGTCCCACCTGGACACGCTCGTCAGGTACACCGAGGCGGACCTGCTGAAGAACGCGTCCATCACGCCGCGCCACGTCTCCACCGGTATGACGATCCGCCAGCTCTGCGACGCGGCCGTCCGCTACAGCGACGGCACCGCGGGCAACCTGCTGCTCCGCGACCTCGGCGGGCCGGCCGAGCTGACGGCGTACGCACGCGGCCTCGGCGGCGCGGTCACCCGCATGGACCGGATCGAGCCGCTGATCACGGAGGCCGCGCCGGGCGATCCCCGCGACACCACGTCCCCACGGGCGTTCGGCTCCGACTACCGCGAGATCGTGCTGGGCGACGCCCTGCCGCCCGCGAAACGCGCCTTCCTTCGCGACCTGCTGGAGCGCAACGCCACCGGTGCCGGCGCGGCGCGGGTCCGGGCGGGCGTGCCGAAGGGCTGGACCGTGGCCGACAAGACCGGGACGGGCTCCTACGGCACGCTCAACGACATCGCCGTCGTGTGGCCCCCGAAGTCGGCGCCGCTCGTCATCTCGATCATGTCCAGCAAGACCACGGAGGACGCCGCCTACGACCAGGCCCTCATCGCCGAGGCCGCAGCGTACGCGGTGGCAACGCTGGCTCCGCGGGGGTAGGCCGGACGCTCAGGGGTCTCCGGCAGAGCGGTTCTTCGGCGGAGACTCGCCGTCGCACTCCACCAAGTGGCGCTGTGCCGGGGAAGCCCTGTGGGCATCCACCCGTGACCCGCGACCGGAGTTCCGACCGGACAGTTGCGGGAAGCGGACGCTCCGACGTCCAGGCCACGTGCGCCGACCAGGAGCTCCCCGCCGTCAAGGGCGTCCCTGGCACCACGACCTGCAGGTCGGCGCCGGACCGCCGACCGGACCTGGGCCGGAGGTACCCGCCCGGGAGACGGCGGTGGGCTGTTCGGCCCCACTCCGTAGCACCATGGGGTGACTGCTGAAGCGCTTCTCGGGGATCGGAGGTGGTATGGCGGGGAAGAGTCCGACGAACCGATCACGCCAGCTCGGAGCAAATATGCGCTTTCGAAATGCCGCCGTTGCCGCTGTCGTGGCGTCCGGCGCTGTCATGCTGACGTCCGCGCCTGCGACGGCGGTCGACACTACTACCACGTTCACGGTGACGGCGACGACGGGCTTGACCGCCAGCGCGCCCGGCAGTAGCACTCTGTCCGACGCGGCTCCGGGTGGTCAGGCAACTGGGGCCCTGGGCACGGTGACGGTGAACGACCAGCGTTCCCAGCTGAGCACGACGTGGACTTCCACGGTGTCGCTGAGCACGCCCTTCACGACGGGTACCGGCACGGCCCCGGAGACGATTTCGGGTGCCAATGTGAACTATGCCCCCGGCGCAGCGACCGCCGAGACCAATCCGCCGCACACCGCCGGTACGGCGGGAAGTCTCGCCTCGGCCCGTACGGCGTTCTCCCGCACCAGCGGTGACGGCGCGAACTCAGTCAGCTGGAACCCGCAGCTGACCGTCACCGTGCCGGCGAGCAACGTGTCCGGTGCCTATTCCGGCGTCATCACCCACTCGGTGGCGTGAGCACCTGACGACGTGCAGAAACCATCGACGCTGTTCCGGATCCTGGGCGCGGCCCTGGCCGTGCTCATGGGCGCATCCCTTGTCTTGTCCGACTCGGCATCGGCCGCCCCCTCCGAGGATTCGGCCGATGCAGGGTTCATCGGCTTCCGTCTCCTCGAAGCTCCGGTGGTGCGACGGGACGATCCACGAGCGCTGCAGTACATCGTCGACCATCTGAAGCCGGGAACCACCATCCAACGGCGGTTCGAGGTGAGCAACGAGACCGGAGTCCCGCGTCGGGTGAGCCTGTATCCGGCTGGTGCCGAGATCGCCGAGAACAGGTTCACCTTCGCCGAGGGCCGGGCACCCAACGAACTGAGCGAATGGACCCGCGTCGACCCTCCGGTCCTGCGTCTGGCACCGCGGGAGAAGGCCGAGGCCCGTGTCACGATCAAGGTGCCGGAGACGGCGGCGCCGGGTGAGCGCTATGCGGTCGTGTGGGCGGAGAGCGGAACCCCGCCGGACGCCACTCACAACATCGGAAGCGTCACCCGCGTAGGCACGCGGGTGTATCTGGACATCGGCGACAGTGGAGAGTATGCCGACTTCAAGATCCACAAGCTCGTCACCCTGCGGAGCGAGGACGGCCGGCCGAGTGTCGTGGCCCATGTACGCAACACGGGCAGGCGGGCGCTGGATCTGAAGGGGAAGCTCTATCTCTCGCACGGCCCCGACGGGCTGGAGGCGGGCGGACATCCGGTGACCGAAGGCACGACGCTGCCTCCCGGGGGTGCGGGGACGGTTCGCGTCGACCTCGGCAGGCGTCTGCCCGCAGGTCCGTGGACAGCACGGCTGCACCTGGAAAGTGGACGGGTCAAGCGCAGCTTCACCAGCCGCTTGAGCTTCCCGGAGCCCGGTGGCACGGCCTTGGCGTGGCTGGGGGATCTTTCGGACCGTAAGTTCTGGTACGGCACGGCGGGTCTTGTGTCCACCGGGGTGGGCGCCGCCGGGGTCCTTTTCGTCCTGCGGCGCAGACGATCGGCGCAGAGCCGGCGATGAGCGGTGCCACGGCTGAAGGGGTGAACTGCCCTGACGGATCGCCGACACCGCGCGCATGACGCCCCCGGCCACCGGAGACGTGGTGACAATCGGTCCAATGATGGGGCTTTGAAGGGAGCAGGGTGGGAGTGCGATGCTCCTCGTGGCCCCGACTCGCGTTGCGGATCGGGGTCCAAGGCATGATGTGCGTGAGCTGCCTGGTGGGGCCTCCGGGAGGGGCCGCTGAGGCGGAAGCCAGGACAGTCGGCCGGGTGTTCGCGATTCCGCAGGCTCTGCTGGCCCCCTCGGTGACCGCGCCTGCCTCGGCGACCATGGGGGCGGCGCAGCCAGGGCAGACGATGACCGTGCAGCTCGGGCAGGTGCGTGTGGCCAACGGCGGTGCTCGCCGGTGGACCGCGACGGTGTCGGCAGGCAACTTCACCACCGGGAGCGGCACGGCGGGCGAGACGATTTCACGTTCAAGGCTCTCGTACTGGTCCGGCCCGATGGTCTCGTCATCGGGCACTGGCACCTGGACCCCAGGTCAGCCCACCTCGACCGACGCGGAGACCCTGGACGTCCCGCGCACGGCCTTCACCTATCTGGGCCAGATGAGCAGCACTGCGGTGGTCTGGCGGCCGACGCTGGTGATGTCGGTGCCTGCCTCCGCGGTGGCAGGTGCCTACACCGGCACGGTGACGCACTCGGTCGCCTGATGGCTGCCCCGTCATCCCTGGCCCGCGGGGGATTATGGGACAGGCCTCAGGGCCTCTCGTTCGGGCCAGGCCGGCTCGCGGGCCTGATCCGAACGAAAGACCCCGGCGCCGGATGGCTGTGGCGCCGTCCGCCTCTACGGCGTCGTGGTGTTGAGGAGCACCGATAGCGAGTCCTCGGTGTAACTGGCGGTTGTCACGTCAGGACGGGTGTCCTCGTTGAACTCCCCCACCGCCACGCCGAACGGTGCCTCGTCGACAGCGAAGGCCACCTTGGTGGCGAAGGTGCCGTTCCCGTTGCCCGGGAGTACCGAGACGGTGTTGTCGAAGCCGTCACCCGTCATGAGGTCGAGAGCCGAGTCACCGTCAAGGTCGGCGACGGCCAACGAGAACGGTCCGGAACCCGTGGTGTAGTCGACTTTGGTGTCCAATGTGCCGTCACCATTGCCCAGCAGAACCGACAAAGAGGCACTGTCCAGATTGGCAACCGCCACGTCTACGTTGCCATCGACGTCGAAGTCGCCCACCACGGCCTGATTCGGCAGGGGTCCCGTCGTGTAGTCGACTTTGGTGTCGAACGTCCCGTCCCCGTTACCCAGCAGCACCGATACGGTGTCGGAACCGAAGTTGGACACCACCAGGTCGACGTTGGCGTCCTCGTCGAAATCGGCTGTCGCCACACCGTACGGACTTGTCCCCGTTCCGTAGTCGACTTTGGTGTCGAACGTCCCGTCCCCATTGCCCAGCAGGATCGACACGGCTGCCCCGTCGGAGGCGGTGACGGCCAGGTCGGCGTTGCCGTCCTCGTCGAAATCGTTCGTGGCCAGCTTGTAGGGCCATGTGGCGGTGCCGTACGTGACCCTGGCGTCAAAGGTGCCGTCTCCGTTGCCCAGGAGGATGGACACCGTGTTGTCGAGGGTGTCGGCCGTCACCAGGTCGATGTCGCCGTCCTCGTTGAAGTCGCCGAGCTGGATTCCGTCGGGATAGTCACCGATGGCGTAGGCGACCTTGGCGTCGAAGGTGCCGTCTCCGTTGCCCAGCAGCACCGACAGCGTGTCGTCGTCCGAGTCGACCGTGGCTTGGTCGTCGAAGCCGTCCTCGTCGAAGTCGGCTACCAGAACGTCTGTGGGAGCACCCCCTGTTGCGTAGTCGACGTGGGTAGCGAAGTCCGGTGCGGCCGCCCATGCGGTGCCCTGCGCCGTGAACAGGGTCATGACCGCCACCAGGACCGCTACCAGGAAACCGCGGCCCCTCCAGCTTCTGACGGTCGGACGGTTCGGTGTCATGATGCCTCCTTTGTGTCTGGGTTTGTTTTTTTCCGAGCACGAGGGCCTGAAAATGTCAGACCATGACGTATGGCGACGCGAGAACCCCTCCCGGAAAGGACCTCGGGCAACGAGTTGCGGGAAAGAGCGAACTCATCGTGCAGAGGACACCCCGAGTGGGAAGAAACCGTCGCGGGGGATCGACAGCAGGTATCTGTCCGACCGGTTCACTCAGAGGAACAGCGTCCCCGTGAATGAATCCACTCACACCGTCCTGCGCCGCGGACGGACCGTCAATGACGAAGCGACCGTAGTTCCGCGTGATGTGAAGCGCGCATTATTTCGGAGGGGTCGCGAAGAACCCTCCGATTCGCTCCGGAGCCGCCCACGAGCCGGTGCATGACCAGGGGGGAATTCGAAAAAGGGCGCGCCCATCGAACAGGGCTCGCTCAAACCTTTTCCCTCGTACGGTAGTTCGGTAACCGTCGGCTCGGTTTCCGTACTGTTTCCGACGCCGTGGTCGCGTAGGGCAGGGCGGGGGCGGTACCGGCAGCAGTCGCGGACCGCCCTTGGGTCACCTGCTGGGACGACGGCTGTACCGGACGATGCTCTACTGGGCGCTGTCGGCGGTGCAGGGCGATGCCCGCCCGGCCTCCTCGTCGAGACCCGCACCTTCAGCTCACGAGTCGTCAACGTCCGCCACCGCGTGTCGCGCCGGACCTTGCTCCAGAAGGTGTCGACATGCTGGGTGGGTTGTCCGGGAAGGTCGCGGGCGGGTCCATGTTCAGCATGATCAGCTTCTGGACCTCGATCTGGTCACGGCTGATGGACTCGTTGAAGCGGATGACGGCCGTGTTGGTCCAGGAGGAGAAGAGCTCCGGGTGCGTGGAGACGTGCCGGACGTCCGCGTGCCGGGTGACGACCCAGTAGCCCTCGTCGTCGAAGCCGGAGATGCCGGCGGGCTGTTCGCACCACCAGACCGGCGCGGTGCGCCGCATCTCGGCGAACTCGGGATTTGGGACAGGGGCCTGGAGGAACGCTATGGGGGGGGCACGATGGAGTGGCGAAAGTCCACCTACAGCGGCGACCAGGGCGGCTCATGTGTCGAGTGAGCCCCCTCGGCGGCACCGCCTGGCAAAAATCTCGGCAACCGCACGAGTTCGATGTGCAGGTCAGGTGAACGGATCGGGGGACCGGCGATGTGCCGATCCCCCGCGTCATGGTTCCCTGCTCAGCCCAAGATCTTCAGAGCTGCCCAGCCGGCCTCGCCGGCAGTAATGCGGACGTCGTGAGTGGTGGACTTGCCCGGGTAGAAGTAGAGCAGCCCTTCCGTCGTGACAGCCCACAAGTCGGGAACGCCATCTCCAGTGGCGTCGGGCGTCCCGTGCAGCATGGGCATCATGGTTCTGCTCCAGCCGCCACTGCCGTACAGCTCGTCGGCACCGGTTCCGGAGTCGGCCGCCAGAGCCAGGGAATTCAGGTCGACGCCACCACCTGAAGCGGGCTTTCCATGGCGCAGGAGGAGCCCGCGACCTGCTTCTTCGCCGCGCCAGAGAAGGTCGGCGACACCGTCTCCTGATATGTCGGCGACATTGACAATGTCACGGGTGTCCCAGCTGCCGTTGGCGAGCAGCCGTGCTTCCGTGAAGGCGCCGCCGGTGTATCCGGTGAACGCCCAGAGTTGGATGCCGATCTTGGCGAAGGCGTCCGGTCGCCTGTCGCCTGTGATGTCCCCCACTACCTTGATCTGAGTGAGAGTCGCCGGGTCGGGTGCACCTTGGGGCATCTGGACCACCAGGCGTCGGCCGACGTCGAAGCCGCCGTATCCGTCGCCCGGGTAGAGGTAGAGCCTGCCGTCGGGCATACGGGCGAGAAGATCGTTGATGCCGTCGCCGGGGTACCAGTCCGTCGCGTGACTGATCAGTGCGGGCTTGCCGTCGGCTCCGACCCACAAGCCGTCCTCGACCAGGGTGTCGTTGCCGTGGGCTGCAGGCATGTGAATGTTGACGTCACCCTTGTCGCCGGCGTACTGCCGCAGGTTTCCGGCCCCGTCGACGGCGAGGAGATCGGGTTGCGCGTCACCGGTGAGATCACCGGGTGCGTCGCCGGTGTCTCGGGGAGAGACGTAGAACAGGAATTTGGTGGGGGTGGGTGAGGAGTTGCCTGCGGAGTCGTGGGCCTTCACGTAGAGGACGTTCAGTGCAGATGTCGGAGGCTTGAGGGTGACAGTGGCAGAGGCACCGGCGCTGACACTGACACTTTTGTCGTATGCCCCTGAGTTGAAGGAATAGCTGTAGCGCACCGTGTCCGTCGAGCCGTCCGGACTGAACGTGAAGGCTCCCGAAGTGCCGAACTTGGCTTCGCTCCAGTCCTTTCCGCTTCCGTCGTCCTCAGGGAACGTGGTGGAGGTCACCTTCGGTGAGTTGGGCGCAGTTGCGTCATAGACGAAGCCGCAGTTGACGACACCGGGTGGCGCGTAGGTGGAGGCTGCACCAGTGGAGTCGATGGCACGTACGGCCCAGAAGTATGTCTTCCCGTTGTAGAAATTGGTACTGGTTCCATCGGCGCCGTCCAGTGTGATGCTGGCGTTGCCCGTGGAGGTGTCGACCAGCCTGTTGCTGTCGTAGATCCGTGCACTGCTTCCGGACTGCCATACGGCGAAGTGGAGGTTCTCCAGATCACCATCAGGGTCGGAACTGTGTGCCGCGAAGGTCAGGTCGCTCTTGCCGACGGATGCGTACGGGCTCGTGGTGTCGCAGTCCGGACCCGGTTCCATCGTCAGTTTGGTGGGTTCAGCGGGCTTTCGGTTGTAGCTGATGATGATCTTGGGCGCGGACTCACCCTCTGCGGTGAACTTCTTCCAGGAGTACGAGGAAGTCTCGTTGGTGGCGTACAGGCCCATGGTGAAGCTCAACCACCCTCCGTCGGCGGCTTTTTGTGCAATGGACTTGGCGCTGACGTCGACATATGCGTCCGGGCACTGGGAGTTGTAGCCGTTCGCGAAGGAATCGGTCCAGATGTGGGTCTCTTTGGAGGGTTGCTGGTTCCAGGTGGTTGATGGAGAGATCCCCGCGGTGTGCCATACCTGCATCTCTCGGGGCTGGCACGACCAGGCGTAGGTCTCCCGCAGCCTGATGGTGGCGGAATTGACCGTCGCGCCTTTGAAACTGGTGGACCAGCCGAGGCGGAAGAAGGAGCGGGACAGGCCATTTGTGGTCGACTCGTAGCCGACGCGCGCCTCGGTCGTGCCGCTGTTGTAGTTGGCGCCGTCGTAGAAGCTGGAGGTGGGGTGCTTTTGGTAGACCGTGGTCCAGTTCTTGGTCTTGCCGGTGATGGACGGATCGATGAAGACCGGCCAAATGGTGTCTCTCGCGGTCAGCAGGGACCGGTCCGGAGTAACGAAGAGCTCCGCCGAAGAGCTGCCCTGCCCAGTGAGAACTTCACCGCGTTTCCGGCGCCGAGCTTCACGTTGACGTAAGCGCTGCCGGTCTGATCCGACCCCGTGAGGCGGCGGGCGAGCGGCGTCGTGCGGCGGCGGCCGGAACTCCCTACTCTGGTGTTGCCGGGCATGCGCCAGATGCGATGTGGCTGGGTCATGGGAAGCCGCCAACCTGGATCGATATGACTAAGCGGGTGAACAGTAGTCTTTCTGCCCAAGGGCAGCGCTGCCCGGTGGGGTGCAGTCCTAGGAGGTTCGTACTCGTAGATAACAGGGGTAGCGGTGTCTGATTGGTCGGCGCTTTTTGCAGAAATGGAAACGGCTAAGCGTAGGTTGGCGGTCAGCGACCGAGATGGGCTCTGGCGGCATGAGTCACGTCAGCCTCCGGCCGCATCGGAGCGGATCGCGGAGATCGCTACAGTGACACACTGTCCTGTGGACCCTGAGTATGCCGATTTCCTGCTGCATGCGGACGGTTGGCCGGCCATCTTGCAGGACATCGACCTGTTTGGGACGGCGGACTTCGGTAGTGTCGCTTACGCCGAGGCCGAGGAACTCGTGCGTGTGATCGAGGATGAGGTGCAGATTGAGCGAGGAGGGGATTTCTCCCGCCTGATTCCCATCGGTGCGTCACGAACGGACATCGACATCCTCGTCATGCCGTGTGCGAGTGGGTCGAATCGAACGGCGCCGGTTATCTGGCTTGCTGGCGGGGAAATCGAAAGATATCGAACCTTCTCGGATTTCTTCCGAGGGATGATCGCCGAGAATCTTGCTGAGGCTGACTCTTTGGCGTGAGTCTCCCAGAAGTCATCCTTTAGTCGCGATAGCAAATTTGAAGCCCCGCCGGGTGTGTCCTGGCGGGGCTTCTGCGTGGGGTGACGGCAGTAGTTGACGGCAACGTCAGTGGACGGTGGCTCCGCACGGCGGCGGGTCTGCGTCGTTGCCGCGGTTGACTCGTCGCTGACAGGTTCGAACAGCGCATGGAGCCGGTGTCCACGCGCGGTTGTGAGGAATTGGCAGGCTCCGTCGGCGGTGAGGGGGTCGAAGCGCCGGGGCCCCGTCACCGAGACCCAACACCTGCATGATCGCCTGGATGAGGGCAGGCGCCGACGTGCTGAAACCGATCGCACGCGGTGGAGCGGTGGGGCGCAGGGTGAGCTGTTCAGAGTTTCTTTACTTGATCTAAGGGCGTCCCGCTGACGCGGGCCGCCGCGCGCCGGCGGCCGGTGACCGCCGCCCGCTCCTGTCTGCCGCCCCGCGGGCGACGGCCGCCGACCACTCGGCGCGCAGAGCCCGGGAGCGTAAGCCGGACCGCCAATCGGAAGCCCCGGTCCCGACCGCTCAGCAGCAGACTGGCCGGGCACCTGAATGGCTGCCCGGCGGGATCGCGCCGTCCCGGACGCCCATGGTTGCTGCCTGGCTGGGGGCCGTGACGATGGAGATAACTGGGCTGATGCCGGTGCGGGGTTGAGCGAGACACACGTGGCGGGTAATCGGTCGGCGCGCCCGCCGTCGTGGCTGACTTTCTGCGGCTGAGGCCCGAACCGCATGGCCATGGGCACGGCACGCACGTAAGGGCCCGCCCCTGCCAGGGCTGACGAGGAGGGGGAGCCTCGATCGGCCGCGCCCGGCAGGGACGGGAGTCGGGTGGGTCAGCGCGGTGCGGCGCCTGGGCGAGCGAGGCGGGTCACGTCTGGCGCCAGGTCCGCCACGGGCGGGTGATGATCTCCCGGTAGGTGTGGTGGGACGGGTTCTGACCGCAATGCCGCAGCACCCAGTCCTGCGGTTCGGCGAAGTCCTCGCTCGTCGGCGAGGTCTCTCCGTCCACGGCGCACTGCATCGCGTACAGGACCGGCTCCGCATCCGGCTCGCGGTCGGGCTGGAGAGTCCAGGTCTCGTAGCGCAGGACCGAGCGAGGGGTCACCACCCCCACCGCCGGTTGGCCACGGCCACCTTCGCGCTCAGCTCCTCCGTCGGAGTCGGCGGACGAACGTCCTCGGGCGGCACGTCCCACTCCAGGCCACCGTGCGGTGGCCGAAGCTGCACGTACGGCCCCACATGCCCCATCACCACGCCCACCTTGCCGCTCCGCCGGTCGACCACCAGGCCGCCGACATCGGGCGAGACGGTGCGCCCGTCGGCATCAGGGGTGGGGGCCGTCATCGTGACCACCCCGGCAAGGCGGCGCGCGACCGGGCGTCCAGTCGCAGGGCGGGAACACATGGGGTGGCGCTCATTCGCACGGTGACGCTCCTCGGCCGCGTTGATGCGTGCCCCTGGGCCCGTCGGTGCCGCAGGGTCGGCACCGATCCTCACGCCGGTCACCGGGACGAAGGAACCTCCACCAAACCCCACTTCAGGACGTCCTGCACCGTGTAGAACGTCCCTAGTGCCGTCCTGAGACGAAAGGGGAGACTCGTGCCGAACGAGAGACTACGAGCCGTCATGGCAGCCGGAGGCTGGACGTACGCCGCACTCGCTCAGCAGGTCGAGGTCGACCCCAAGTCGGTCGAGCGCTGGGTGAACCTCGGGCGCACCCCACGCCGTGCCACAGCCCTGCAGGCGGCCAAGGCCCTGGGAGAAGACGTGCACGCACTCTGGCCGGCGCTCCGCCAGGCCCGCCCCGCCCGCGCCATCAGCCCTGAGTTGGTGGCGCTCTACGAGCAGCGGGCCGACCTCCCCGTCTCGGCGTTCACCGACCTGATGGCCCAGGCCCGGGAACGGATCGACATCCTCGTCTACGCGGCCGTCTTCCTCCACGAGGCGTACCCGCGGCTGAACGAACTCCTCTCCGAACGTGCCGCCGAAGGCTGCACCGTCCGCATCGCGATCGGGGACCCCGACAGCGACACCGTCCAAGCCCGCGGCCAGGAAGAGCGGTTCGGCCACGGCATCGAATCCCGCTGCCGCCTCGCGCTCATGCACTACAAGCCGCTCGCCAGCACCCCCGGCATCGAAGTCCGCACCCACGGCACCACGCTCTACAACTCCCTCTACCGCGCCGACGACCAGCAACTCGTCAACGCCCATGTCTGGGGCGTCAACGCGTACGCCGCCCCCGTATGGCATCTTCGCCGACACGAGACAGGCGGCATGTTCGACACCTATGCCGAGAGCTTCAACGCCGTGTGGACGACGGCAACCCCCGTACGAGAGGAAGGCTGACCGTGGCCCGCACCGAGTACTACGACGACCCGAACGCGCCCAAGCCGAACAGCATGGTCGTCGCCGCCTCCGCCGTCGTCACCGACGACCACGGGCGCATCCTCCTCCAGCGCCGCCGCGACAACGACCTATGGGCCCTGCCCGGCGGCGGCATGGACCTCACCGACTCCCTGCCCGGCACGGCCGTCCGCGAGGTCAAGGAAGAGACCGGCCTCGACGTAGAGATCACCGGCCTGGTCGGCACCTACACCGACCCGAAACACATCATCGCCTACACCGACGGCGAGGTCCGCCGCCAGTTCAACGTCTGCTTCACGGCCCGCATCACTGGCGGCCGGCTGGAGATTTCCGACGAGTCCACCGAGCTCCGGTTCGTGCCGCCGGACGAGATCGAACAGTTGCCGATGCACCACACCCAACGACTCAGGCTCCAGCACTTCCTGGAACAGCGCGAAAGGCCCTACTTGGGCTGAACCGCCTGACGGTAGTAGCGACGGCAACAACCCCGCACAACCACGGACACCCACGCACCTCAAACTCGGCCAGCGATGCAGCGGATCACACCATCAGTGGAATCGGCGGCAACACGGATGAATTGGGCCGGTACTTGGCTGGTCAGCGCGACTTGGGAATGACCCATGTCGACCGAAGGAATCCAGGAACAACTGCCAGGCGCGATGAGAGTAGAGTGGATTCAAGGGGTAGAGGCGTGACGATCGTCCAAAACTCCTACATGGTTCACGCTTATCATCAGTCGTTGGACGAGTTCAATAGCATCTTCAATTCGCTGGGGTGAGGCCGCATGTATAGGAGGGTTCGCCTCAGGCGTTCGGGTGAAAGCTACGTACTCAGCCTCGCTCCGGCCCAATTCGAACTGACCAGAAGGGTGCTCGTGGATCTTTATGGCGGCAGTCACTCTTCGGAGGTGGTGGCCGTCGTGGCGGGTGGCGCGTCGGCGGAACTTCTCGAACTGAGGGAGCGAGAAGCGGACTTCCGGTCGCGCTCGAACATTGAGGTGGCGTTGAGTCACTCCGACCTTCGGGCGTTGTATGGGGCCCTGGCGTTCGCCTTCTTGAATCGCTCGTCGGAAGAGGCGTTTCATAACAGGTACGGCTTCTACAGCGAGAATGTCCAGGCTGTGGGGTGGGCGATCTGTGCGGCTCTCCAAGAGGCAGGGAACTCGATGAAGTGATTCTTCCTCGGATTGAGGTGAATACTTGATCCGGGCTTACAATTCTAGAGGGTTTGCTCGTTTCGAGTCTGATCGCGTAACGG
Source organism: Streptomyces sp. WAC00040 (assembly GCF_056835925.1). NCBI lineage: Bacteria > Bacillati > Actinomycetota > Actinomycetes > Kitasatosporales > Streptomycetaceae > Streptomyces > Streptomyces sp. WAC00040. Next base: position 130,521 of record NZ_JAKQZE010000001.1, on the reverse strand, counting down.
GTATGCCCCAGAGCTGAATTCCGAGTTCACTAGGATTTCAGCAGCAAATATGAAGCCCCGTCAGGCGAGCCCTGGCGGGGCTTCTGCATGGGGTGACGACAGTAGTTGACGGCAACGTCAGCGGACGATGGCTCCGCACAGCGGCGGGTCATCGCCGTCGTCGCGGGTCGACACGGCGTTGGCAGGCCCGTCCAGGGCGGTGCTCAGGGTGTCGATGGCGTTGCGCTGGAGGCGGAGCCGGACGTGGGCGTAGACGGTGGCGGTGACGCCGATGTGGGCGTGGCCGATGAGTTCCTTGATCACGACGAGTTCGACGCCTTGTTCCAGGAGCAGGGTGGCGGTGGAGTGTCTGAGGTCGTGGAAGCAGATGCGGCGGAGGCCGGCCTTGCGGAGGAGCCTGGTGAAGGTGCGCGTGAGGTTGGTCGGATCGATTGGCCCGCCCTGCGCGGTGGTGAACACGTGCCCGCTGTGCTGCCACGCGGTGCCCGCAGTTTCCCGCTCGCGCTGCTGCTCGCGGTGGAACTTCAGCGACTGGACGCAGCGGGCTGGGAGGGCGATGCGGCGCTCGGAGGCTCGCGTCTTGGTGGGCAGTGTGGTGAGCCCGCCTGCACTGCTGCGCTGAAGCGTTCGGCGGATGGCGGCGGTGCCTGCGTCGAGGTTGAGGTCTTCCCAGCGCAGTCCGAGGAGTTCGCCCTTGCGGAGTCCGGTGTGGAGAGCCAGTTCGAACAGGGCGTGCAGCCGGTGACCTTCCGCGGCTGTGAGGAGCTGGCGGGCTTCGTGGGCGGTGAGGGGTTCGAAGCGTTGGGGCCGAGGTGTGCCGGTGCGGACGTTGCGGGCGACGTTGCGCGGGATCTCCTCTTCGCGGACGGCGTGTTCCAGGGCGGACTTGAGTACGGAGTGGATGTAGGTGAGCGTCAGCGGGGAGAGCAGCTTGTGGCAGCACTGGCCGGCCGCGCAGCAGCGGGGCTCATCGCGGGCCTTATCGATGCCGCGGGTGCAGCACTGGCAGGTGGTGCGGAGCTGGTTGAGCCAGGTGCGGACGTCCTTGGCGGTGAGCTTGGTGAGCTTCTTCTTGCCCAGGCCGGGGATCAGGTACTGGTCGACGCAGGCGGTGTAGCGGGTGTGGGTGTTCTCGCGGAGGTGGTGGACGGCGACGTTCTCCAGCCAGTACGTCAGGTACGCGGCCAGGCTGCCCTGCGCGGAGGGGACGGGGAGGCCGCGGTTGCTGGCGGCGATCTTGTCGGTGAGCTTGGCCAGTGCTTCCTTGCGGGTGCTGCCGTAGACGCGGATGCGCTTGCGGGTGTTGCCGGGGGCGAGGACGTAGCCGGCGGCTTCCCAGAGTCCGTCTTTGCGCTGGTAGACGGTTCCGTCGACCGTTGGCGCGGATGCGGCGGGAGGGGCTGAGGTCGCAGGGCGTGGTCATCAGGCGGCTTCCTGGTCGAGGCGGGCGCGGATGAAGTCGGTGAGGGCGTGGGTGGGGATGCGGCGGGCGCGGCCGAGGGTGATCGAGGCGAGCTGGCCGGAGCGGAGCAGGTCGTAGACGGCGGAGCGGCCGAGCTGGAGGCGGGCCATCACCTGGGGGACCGTGAGCAGATCCAGCGCCGGTGCCGCCTCCGCACAGGGGACGGTGGTCGGGGGCGAGGCCATCAGCAGCCCCCTTCGGCTGCGAACTGCCGTTCCAGTTCCCTGCGGTGCCAGACGTGGGCGGCGAGGAGCGCGGCGCCGGGGCTGTATCCCGAGCCGAGGTAGTCCCACTGGCCGACGACCAGCGTGGTGGCCGGGTCGTGCTCGGGCAGGCCGGCGTGGGCGCGGGCCTGTGAGGTGCGCCAGGCGTGGCAGGCGTCGCGTAGCGCGCCCAGGGTGGTCGAGTAGGAGCGGGACTTGGTGGAGAAGTGGCCCCGGAAGCCGAGCATGTGCGCCCACTTCCAGAGCTTGAGGTGGGCGAACTCGGGCAGCCTGTCCAGCTCCCAGCAGGTGCGGATCATCTGCCGCACGTGCCGGGCGACGGCGAGCCGGGGCAGCGGCCGGGCCTGCCCGGTGCCGTCGCACGCGGTGCACGGGAGCGGGGTTCCGTGGGGGAGGACGGTGGCGCCGCGTCCCTGGCAGGGGCGGCAGAACAGGGCGCGGTCGAGGGTGCCGGAAGCGTTGGCGGACTTGGTGGCGTACTTCGCCACGTACGCGGCGACCGCCTGGTCGGTCAGTTCGGCGGCGGCGCCAAGAGCAGTGATTTCGCGCACGTCGAGCTGCTGGCCCCAGGTAAGTTCGCGTTCCCCGACCGCGTCGGAGCCGATGGAGATGCGGGCGCGCGGCGCGGCGGCCCTGATGGCGTCGGTGAGCATGGCGGAGGTGGCGTGGGCCGGCGGGGGTTGGGTGCTGCCGTCGGGGCCGTCGAGGCGGATGACGCCTTGGAAGTGGACCAGGCCGCGCTTCTGGTACTCGGCGACCTTGGCGAAGGACACCCGCAGCACAGCGCGGGAGCGAGGACGTATCCGGCGGCCTCCCAACGGCCGACACCACGTCTCCCCGGGCGTTCGCCACCGGCGCCGACGCGGCGCGGGTCCGGGCGGGCGTGCCGAAGGGCTGGACCGTGGCCGACAAGACCGGGACGGGCTCCTACGGCACGCTCAACGACATCGCCGTCGTGTGGCCCCCGAAGTCGGCGCCGCTCGTCATCTCGATCATGTCCAGCAAGACCACGGAGGACGCCGCCTACGACCAGGCCCTCATCGCCGAGGCCGCGGCGTACGCGGTGGCAACGCTGGCTCCGAAGGGGTAGAGCCCGCGGTGAGGACCATGCGGGCGCATCGACATGATGACGCCGCACGGCCGCTGGGCGCAGAGGCCACCCCCATGAAAGGAGTCAGCCGTCGGCGCACCGATCGCGCCGACGGCGAACTCCCCTCACTTGGCGTCAGAACAGGCCCTTGAATCCGCTCCAGCCACCGGTGCCGACCAGCACCCGGCCGCCGTACGTACCGGAGCCGGTGGAGGCGTACCGCCACAGCTTCCCGGCGGTGTCCCGAGCCAGCAGATCGGCGCGTCCGTCACCGGACAGGTCACCGGTCCCGACGAGAGCCGAGTAGACGCTCCACCCGCCGCCAACGCGCACCCGCGGGGTCACGCCACCGGTGGACGTCCCGTAGTACCGCCACAGCACACCGGCGGAGTCGACGCCGAGCAGGTCGCCACGCCCGTCCCCGTTCAGGTCCCCGGCGCCGGCGATCCGCTTGTACAGCTTCCAGTTGGTCCCGATCCGCACCCGTGACTTCAGCCGGTGATCGGCCGTACCGGCGTAGAAGTACATGTCACCGGTGGACGCCTGCCGGGCAATCAGATCCACGAATCCGTCGCCGTTGACATCGCCGGACGACGTCAGCTGGTCGTATTGCCCCCAGCCGGATCCGATCAGCGTGTAGGGCGACGAAGCGGTGACGATCTTCCCGCACCCGGGCCGGTACGCCCGCAGCTGGTCCCCGACCCGCGCCAGCACGTCCCCGCACCGGTCGCCGTTCACGTCCCCGAAGGGCACCAGCACGGAGTTGGCGGCGAACGGGTCACCGGATCCGGCGACACGGGAGGACAACCCGCCCGTACCCGTCCCCCGGTACAGCGACACGGCCCCGACGGAGTCGGTCACCAGCAGGTCACCGAACCCGTCGTCCCCGGCCATGTCCCGCCACACCGGGGCAGCACCGCGCACGGCCACGGTCCCGGAGGCCGCGAGGTCCACACCCTGTCCGTCGGCCGGCTTGACGGCCAGGCTCCATGTGTAGGCCCCGTTGACCACGAGCTTCCCGCTCGCGTCCTTCCAGTCCCACGACGGCGCGACCAGACCCCGGGCCTCGCCTCCGGTCAGGGTCCGCACGATCTTCCCGGTGGCCTTGTGCTTCAGCACCAGTGCCCAGGAGGCACCCGGCTTCGACAGCCACCACCGCGGCTTCCAGGCCCCGGCCTTGATGTCGGCGGCCGGGGTGTCGGCGTCGATGACGGCGATCCGGGAGGCGGGAACGCCGGACGGGACGATCCGCACCCGCCGGTCCTCGCCCGTGTAGGCGATGTGGCCGCCGAAGCGGTCCACCGTCCACCCGGACCGGCGTCCGGTCCGGTCCCCGAGCTCGGCGGCGGTGGCGACCACTCGCTGGGGCAGGTCCGCCTCCTTGCCGCTGGCCGGGAGGCCGCCTTGCAGGTCGACGAGAGTGAGGCCGGTCGCGGCAGAGCGGCGGACGAGGTAGCCGTCGCCGAGGAGCGTCGAATCGGCGCCGAGCCTCAGGGAGCTCTTCGTCTGGCGGTCGTAGACGCCGGCGCCCTTGAAGTCGTGCCAGTAGTTGCTGCACCGCCAGTACACCCAACGTCCCACGGCCTGGAGTCCGCTGGGGACGCAGCCCGGGTCGAAGGACTCGCCGGCCGCACCCGTGGACAGGTTCTTCGCAGCCACCTGGGTCGGCACGTCCGAGCCGGTGTTGTCCCACCTGCCGAGGGCGCTCCACAGTGTGTTGCCCCAGACGGAGGCCGCGACCGGCTCTCGCTTCAGGAGCACGCTCCCGGTGTCGGCGTTCTTGAAGTGGAGGACCGCCTGTTCACCGCCCGACGCCTGGTTCACGACACCGAACCGGCCGGAGAGGTCGATGAGTTGTGGGCTGCCGAGTCCGGAGGTCACCCTCGGACCCCAAGGAGCGGCGCCGTTCCGATAGAGCATGGTGACGTCCTGCTCGGTTCCGGCCCTGCGGCCGTGGTGACCGTCGCCGCTCGCGAACATGGTCACGCAGTAGCCGTTCTCGGCGTCGCCGCAGTCGCTGTCGCGGCCCTCCACGAGGCCGTCGACGGTCGAGTTCAGCTCCTCAGGGCGGCCGGAGGTCTTCAGCCAGGTACTCCGGTAGCCGCCGACGTAGGTGTGCGGCATGAAGAGCTTCGAGTCGTCGGCCGTGGTGAGAATGCCGCTGCCCAGCGAGATACCGGCCGGCTCGGCCTCCCGGTGCCCGATGTCCGCGAGGCGCTTGCGGGCGACGGTGCCGTCCGTGGCGGGCGTGAAGAGGTAGTACCCCCAGTCGAGGGCCCCGTAGGGGGTGCGCTCTTCCGCGCCTGCCACAAGGAGCGAGCCGTCGGGCGTGCGGTGCAGGGAGGTGGAGGCGACGGCCAGCAGGGATTTCCTGCTGCCCGTGGCGTCGCGCAGCAAGAGTTGGTTGCCCCGGTACTCGTTGTCGCCGGGGTTGGGCGGGGTCACGGTGACGAAGGCCTCGTCGAGGGGCCGGACGACGTCGTCGTTGGAGGCCACGTCCCGCAGGTCGAGGGTGGTCGGTTCAGCGTCCAGGTCGTCGCGGCGGTACACCTGCGCGGCGTCGCTGGACGGGGCGCCGAGGTGGAAGACGGTGTCCCGGTCGAAGGAGACGCTATCGCCGCGCGTGGAGAGTGCCTTGACGCTCCCGGTAGCGAGGTCGACGACCCACCAGCCCTGGGACATCGTGGTGTCTTCCCATTTGATGCCCCGGACGGCGACGGACCGCGCGTCGCCCTCGCTGATGGTGAGGCTCCATCCCTCCGGCAGGCCTTCCAGTTGCTGGTCCCGCACCTCGCCGTTCTCCAGGTGCAGGAGGTGCAGGCTCGTCACGGCCCTGTCGGTACCGGTCCGGGTGATGACGGTGTCGCCGTAGGTCGCGACGTACGTCTGGCCCTCCGGGATCGGGACGGTGGCCGCCGGTCCGCCGCCGGCTCGCTGCTGGAGCGTCACGTGCGGGGCCGGGGATTGCTTGTAGAGGGCGACGGTGTCGGATCCGTGGCCGAAGTCCGCCGGATACTTGTCGAAGCGGAAGTCGTCCACGTCGTAGGCGAGCGGCTCGGGCAGCCGATGGTCGAGGACGGTCGTCGCACCAGTGGCGTAGTCGATCCAGCGCAGGCGGTCGTCGCCCTCCTGTGCGGTGAGGAAGCCGGTCTCGCCGGCGTTCAGGACGATGGTGGCGCGGGGCACGAAGCGTGCGCCCGGGCTGATGACGACGGGATCGGCGGACGCGCCGGGTACCTCGGCGACGGCCGGCCCCGCGGTGGCGCCGCCCCCGGCGGTGACGGTGAGTGCGACGGTGAGAGCGGTACGGCCGAGCGCGCGCCGACGGCGCCCGGCCCGCTTGTTCAGCGGACGAATCACGAAAGAAGTCCCTCCCCAGGGCGCTCGGCGCAGAGGGGGCGTTCACAGAGTCGCCGCTCGTCCCTGCGCGAGCAGGGCGACAGTAGCAGGCGGGATCACCGCACACCTCGCGAAACTGCAGCTTGAACAACCCGGTGGGGAGTCGGCGGCCTCGGCAATGTCGTCGGGGATTGCCAAGGCACTGCAGGGCGCCAAGAGCTTCGGCTACCGCTGGTCCGACCGTCGATGTGCGCGCCGGACGAGCATGACTACGGTCGTCATGCCCAGGACGACGAACCCGAGCGCCCCAGCCACCCCGGCTTCGAACGGCGGGCCGGTGATCGGCACGACGAGGGTCTCACCGGATGTCGTTGTCACCTCACAACCCCGTCCAGTGATCGTGGTGCCGTTGAAGTCCGGATGCAGCTGTCCCTCCAGGCACTGTTTTGCCTGAAGGTTGGTCGCCGTCGCCCAAACGAACAGACCGCCGCAGAGCAGCATCCCGATAAGCAGGACTCTGCCGATCGGCAGTTTCATGGCAAGAACCTTTCCCGTCTGGGGGGCGACTGCAGCATACGGTTGCAAGGCCGACCAACCAGCAACCAGGTGAACCTTCCCGGTCACCGCACTAGCCGTGCGGGTCTGCGGCGCCCGTGGTGACCTGGAGTTCCTTGATTCCGTTCAGCCACGGCGAGCGCAGGCGGCGGGGGTCGCCTGCGAGGCGGAGGTCCGGGAGGGTGTCGGCTATCGCGTCGAAGATCAGGTTGATCTCCATGACCGCCAGGGACTTGCCCAGGCAGAAGTGCGGACCTCCGCCGCCGAAGCCGAGGTGGGGGTTGGGGTCGCGGGTGATGTCGAAGCGTTCCGGGTGGTCGAAGACCGCGGGGTCGTTGTTGGCGGAGGAGTAGAAGAGGCCGACGCGGTCGCCCTTCTTGATGCGGGCGCCGCCCAGGACGACGTCCTGGGTCGCGGTGCGCTGGAAGGAGACGACGGGCGTCGCCCAGCGCACGATCTCCTCCGCCGTCGTGTCGGGGCGCAGCCGCTTGTAGAGCTCCCACTGCTCCGGGTGGGTCAGGAAGGCGTGCATCCCGTGGCTGATCGCGTTGCGGGTGGTCTCGTTCCCGGCCACCGCCAGCAGGATGACGAAGAAGCCGAACTCGTCCGAGGACAGGTTGCCTTCGCCTTCGGCCGCGACGAGCCGGCTGACGATGTCCTCGGCCGGGCACTCCTTCCGCGCCGCCGCCAGGTTCATCGCGTACGAGACGATCTCCATCGCCGCCTCCGTGCCGACCTCCTCCGTGATGGCGTACTCGGGGTCGTCGTACGCGGCCATCTTGTTGGACCAGTCGAAGATCTTGGACCGGTCCTCCTGGGGGACGCCGATGAGTTCGGCGATGGCCTGGAGGGGGAGTTCCACGGCGATGTTCGTGACGAAGTCGAAGCTGCCGTCCGGCTTCGCGCCGCTCCGGGCCGTCTCGACGATCGAGCGCGCCCGCCGGCGCAGCGCGGCTTCCAGGGAGCGCACGGCGCGCGGGGTGAAGCCGCGCTGGACGATCTGGCGGACCCGGGTGTGCTCGGGCGGGTCCATGTTCAGCATGATCAGCTTCTGGACCTCGATCTGGTCACGGCTGATGGACTCGTTGAAGCGGATGACGGCCGTGTTGGTCCAGGAGGAGAAGAGCTCCGGGTGCGTGGAGACGTGCCGGACGTCCGCGTGCCGGGTGACGACCCAGTAGCCCTCGTCGTCGAAGCCGGAGATGCCGGCGGGCTGTTCGCACCACCAGACCGGCGCGGTGCGCCGCATCTCGGCGAACTCGGGATGGGGGACACGGGCCTGGAGGAGATCGGGGTCGGTGAAGTCGAACCCTGGGGGCAGGTGGGGGCAGGACATCGGCAGCTCCCGCTTCAGCTTCGGGTCGCGGCCTGACGGTCTGATGGGCCATCAGGAAGTGGCCGAAAGGTAGTAACGAGTTCTACAAGTAGCAAGGCTCACGGTAGGAACTGTTGCCTGCGGGGGGTGCAGTAAGAGGCGTGCAAGACCCTTGCGTACCGGCGGTAGCACTCATAAGACTTCTTGCAGAACTAGAACGCGTACCAGTTCGCCGTGTTCGCCGGTTCACCGGTTCGCGAAGTTCGAGAGTCCGGAGAGTCCACAGTTTCGAGAGTTCGGCCCTGAAGGGCGCCGGGACGCCCGGACGGCCGCGAGGAGAGGACGAGCTCATGGCCGCGGAACCCGTCATCGTCGAAGCCGTACGTACGCCCATCGGCAAGCGGGGAGGACTCCTCGCCAACCTCCATCCCGCCTACCTGCTGGGCGAGACCTACCGTGAACTCCTCGCGCGCACCGGCATCCACGCCGACTGCGTCGAGCAGATCGTCGGCGGCACGGTCACCCACGCCGGCGAGCAGTCCATGAACCCCGCGCGCACCGCCTGGCTCACCGTCGGCCTGCCCTACGAGACGGCGGCCACCACCGTCGACTGCCAGTGCGGCTCTTCCCAGCAGGCGAGCCACATGGTCGCCAACATGATCTCGGCCGGGGTCATCGACATCGGCATCAGCTGCGGCGTCGAGGCGATGTCGCGGGTGCCGCTCGGCAGCGGGTCCAAGCACGGCCCCGGGAAACCGTTCCCCGACGAGTGGAACGTCGACCTCCCCAACCAGTTCGAGGCCGCCGAGCGCATCGCCCGCCGCCGGGGACTGACGCGGGAGGACGTGGACCGCCTCGGACTGCTGTCCCAGCAGCGGGCCGCGACCGCGTGGAGCGAGGAGCGCTTCAAACGCGAGACGTACGCCGTGCAGGTACCGACCACGGAGCAGGAACAGGCCGCGGGACAAGGGATGTGGCGGCTCGTCGACCGGGACGAAGGACTGCGCGACACGTCGGCGGAGGCGCTCGCGGGTCTGAAACCGGTCATGCCGACCGCCGTCCACACGGCCGGCAACTCGTCACAGATCTCCGACGGCGCGGCCGCCCTCATGTGGGCGTCCAAGCGCATGGCGCGGGCGCTCAAGCTGAAGCCACGGGCCCGTATCGTCGCGCAGGCCCTCGTCGGCGCCGACCCTCACTACCACCTCGACGGCCCGATCGACGCGACCCGGGCGGTGCTGGGCAGGGCCGGCATGTCGCTCAAGGACATCGACGTCATCGAGATCAACGAGGCGTTCGCCTCTGTCGTGCTCAGCTGGGCGCAGGTGTTCGAGCAGGACCTCGACAAGGTCAACATCAACGGCGGTGGCATAGCCATCGGGCACCCGGTCGGTGCGACGGGCGCCCGGCTCATCACCACGGCGCTCCACGAACTGGAACGGCAGGACAAGGAGTTCGCGCTGATCGCCATGTGCGCGGGCGGCGCGCAGGCGACCGGCACGATCATCCAGCGGATCTGAGGGGTGCGCGGCGCGGGTCGCGGGGGGCGCCGGGTCCGGCGCCGCGGGCTGCCGGGGTCGGACTGCGGTACGGCTCCGGGGCCGTGCCCGAGCCCCCGTCGGCTCACGGGCGCGGGTCACCGCCCGGCGCCTCGAACGTGGCCCGCGCCTCGAACGCCGCCCGCCGTGTCGCCCGCCTCAGCGCCTTCAGCAGCGTCGCGCCGATGGTGAACGTCAGCACCACCGTCAACAGCGCACGGCCGAGGTCCCAGCCGAGGGACGTGGCCGCGCAGTACGCGAGGAAGCGGACCAGGTTCTCGTGCACCGGATCACCGGCGTGGAAAGAGATGCCGGACGACATGCCGCTGATGATCGTCCAGCCGTACAGGTTCATGACCGTGCCGTAAGCGAACGCCGCGAGCGCCCCGTACGCGGCGAGCATCAGCAGCTCCGCCCGTCCCCGCAGCCGCTCCGGGCCCGGCAGCAGGCCCGCGCCCATCGTGAACCAGCCCATGGACAGCATCTGGAACGGCATCCACGGCCCCACGCCCCCCGTCAGCAGCGCGGACGCGAACATGGTGACGGCGCCGAGCACGAACCCGAAACCGGGACCAAGGACCCGGCCGCTCAGGACCATCAGGAAGAACATCGGCTCCAGCCCGGCCGTCCCCGCCCCGAGCGGTCTCAGCGCCGCCCCGACCGCGGCCAGCACCCCGAGCATCGCCACCGCCTTCGCGTCCATGCCGCTGTCGGCGATCGTCGCGACGACGACGGCGACCAGGAGCGGGAGCAGCGCACCGAACAGCCACGGCGCGTCGCCGGAGTGCGCCGCGAGCCCCGAGTTCTCCCCGGCGAGCAGCGGCCAGCCGAAGAAGACCACGCCGATCGCGCTGATCAGGACGAGCGCGGCGACCGAGCGGGGGCCGAGGCGGACGGGACGGGTGACCCCCGGCGTGGGCGGGACGGGGGTGCTCACGGGGCTTCCTCCAGGGCCGCCTCGACCTGGGAGACGGTGAGCCACGGCTGCGGCGCGAGGATCTTGGCGACCTGCGGCGCGAAGGCGGGCGAGGAGACCACCACTTCGGCCGTCGGTCCGTCCGCGACCACTTCGCCGCCCGCCAGGATCACCACCCGGTGCGCCAGTTCGGCGGCCAGCTCCACGTCATGGGTCGCCAGGACGATCGCGTGCCCGTCCTCGGCGAGACCCTTCAGCACGGCCACCAGCCGGGCCTTCGCCGCGTAGTCCAGGCCACGGGTCGGCTCGTCGAGGAGCAGCAGCGCAGGGCGGCCGGTGAGCACGATCGCCAGCGCGAGCGCCAGACGCTGCCCCTCCGACAGGTCACGGGGGTGGGTCCCGTCGGGCACGCCCGGCAGCAGCTCGGTGACCAGTGCCAGGCAGGTGCCGGGGGCCGCGTCCGCGTCCGAGTCGGCGGCCGCGCATTCGGCGGCCACCGTGTCCGCGTAGAGCAGGTCGCGGGGCTCCTGCGGTACGAGCCCGACCTGCCGGATCAACTCGCGCGGGTCCGTGCGGTGGGGGGTGCGGCCGCCGACCGTGACCGTCCCCGTCGTCGGCTCGACCATGCCGACGAGGGCGTTGAGCAGCGTCGACTTGCCGGCACCGTTGCGGCCCATCAGGGCGACGGTCTCGCCGGGGGCGACGGCCAGGTCGACCCGCCGGAGTGCCTCGACGCGGGCGCGGCGGACGGCGAGGGCGGTGGTGGTGGCGACGAGGTGGGTGGCTTGCGATGCCGAAGCCGCGGGGGGTGGGGAGGTGCGGAGGAGGCGGGCGAGGAGGCGGTGCGCAGGGCCGCTGCGCGGGGCCTGTTCCCCACCCGTCCCCCTACGGCCTGGCGGCAGTGGGAGGACCCCCGCTTGCCGAAACCGGACTCCGCCCGGACCCGGTACCGCGCTTCGCACGGTGTCCTCAATCGCCGGACGGGCCCAATTTCGCGCGAAAGCAGCCTCCCCGGCGCCCGGGGGCAGCGCGACCGTACCCGCCAGGCGATCACGCAGCGCGCCCGCGCGGCGGCGGGCGTCGCGGACCGACAAGGGGATCGGGGACCAGCCCGCCAGGCGGGCCAGCGTCACCACCGGTGGGCGGACCGGCGAGTCGGCCATCACCGTGGCCGGATCGCCGACGACGGGCCCGGCCCCGCGCGCGGGCAGGAGCACCACCCGGTCCGCGTACTGGACGACCCGCTCCAGGCGGTGTTCCGCCATCAGCACCGTCGTGCCCAGGTCGTGGACGAGGCGTTGCAGCACCGCGAGGACCTCCTCCGCCGCCGCCGGGTCCAGCGCCGACGTCGGCTCGTCGAGCACGAGGACCTTCGGGTGCGTCGTCAGCACAGAGCCGATCGCGACACGCTGCTGCTGGCCGCCGGACAGCGTCGCGATGGGTCGGTCGCGCAACTCCACCAGACCCAGCAGGTCGAGCGTCTCCTCGACCCGCCGCCGCATCACGCCGGGGGCGAGGCCCAGCGACTCCATGCCGTACGCGAGTTCGTCCTCGACCGTGTCGGTGACGAAATGGGCGAGCGGGTCCTGACCCACCGTGCCGACCACGTCCGCGAGTTCGCGCGGTCTGTGGGTGCGGGTGTCCCGGCCGCAGACCGTGACCCGGCCGCGCAGCGTCCCGCCCGTGAAGTGCGGTACGAGCCCGGACACCGCGCCGAGCAGGGTCGACTTCCCCACGCCGGACGGGCCGACGAGCAGGACCAGTTCACCTTCCGGGACGGTGAGGTCGATGTTCTCCAGTGTCGGCGCGGCAGCGCCCTCGTACGTCACGGAGACGTTCTCGAAGCGGATCACCGGGACGACTCCTTGGCTCCTACGGGAACCGGCGCGACGAACGCCGGAAGCAGACCGATCAGCACGGACAGCGCGGGCCACAGCGGCAGTTCGGGCGGCGTCAGCGGTACGACGCCGGGGTGCAGCGCCTCGCTCCCCGGTACGGTCGCCGCCCGGATCATCAGCGCGGCGACGGCCGCGCCGGAACCGGCCACCAGCCAGGACCGCGCACCCCACCGGTCAGGTCGGTATCGGCTGCGGACCGAACGCCGGCCGCCCAGCCACAGGCCACCGGCCGCCGCTGCCAGCCCGCCGACCAGCAGCGGTACGCCGTAGCGTGCGCCCTCCGCGGCGAGCAGCCCGTACGATCCGGCGCACACCCCGAGCAGCCCGCCCATGGTGAGCGCCGTCGTGGTGTGCCGCACGGCGGGCGGCACCTGGGCGGTGCGGCCGTAACCGCGGGCGTCCATGGACGCGGCGACCGCGACGGACCGCTCCAGCGCGCCCTCCAGGACCGGCAGCCCGATCTGGGCGACGGCCCGCACCCCGCCGGTCGGGCGGCCCCGCAGGCGGCGGGCGGTGCGCAGCCTGAGGACGTCCGCGACCATGTTCGGCGCGAACGTCATCGCGACGACGACCGCGACGCCGGCCTCGTACAGCGCGCCCGGCAGCGACTTGAGGAGCCGTGCGGGGTTGGCGAGGGCGTTGGCGGCGCCGACGCAGATGAGCAGGGTCGCCAGTTTCGCGCCGTCGTACAGCGCGAACACGATCTGCTCGGCGAACACCCGCCCCCCGATCCGCACGCCGTCCGCCCAGCCGGGCATCGGCACCTCGGGGAGCGTGAACAGCACGTGCGTACCGGCGATGGGGGAGCCGAGGGCGACGGAGAAGAGGACGCGTACGCCGATGACGAGCAGCCCGAGCTTGACGAAGGCGCCGTAGGAGCGGGCCCACGGGGCGTCGGTACGGCGGGCGGCCACGACGTAGCCGGCGACGCCGACGAGCAGCCCGAGGAGGAGGGGGTTCGTCGTCCGCGAGGCGGCGACGGCCAGCCCGAGCGCCCACAGCCACCAGGCGCCGGCATGCAGGGCGTTGCTCCGACTCGCGACGGGGGCGCGGAGCCCGCGGAGCGCGTTGATCAGGGGGCGCGTTCCGTGGCCGGGGCCGTGTGGTGCGACGGCCCCGTGCGCTGCGGGCCGGTCCGGGGCCTGACCGGGCGCGAGGGGCGCGCCGGCCCGGCGGGGTGCGCCGGGGCGCCGGTCCGGGGCCCGTGCCTCGATCGCCGGCGGGGCTGGATCTGCCGGGTCGTTCGGTTGAGCGCGCGGCGTGGGAGCCGTGGGCGTGGTGGGGCCGTCGGGTGCGCCGGCCCCGTGCGGTGCGCCGGGGCGCCGGCCCGGGGCCCGTGCCTCGATCGCCGGCGGGGCTGGATCTGCCGGGTCGGGGCGGGCGGTCATCGGTTGGTGCGGCGGGAGCGCCACACCGCCGCTCCGGCCAGGGTCAGGACCGCCGCGATGCCCGCGTAAACGCCCACCGACGGGCCGTCGTCCCCGGTCGGTTCCTTCGTCGTGGCCACGGCCGTGCTCGAGCCGGTGCCGGGAGCCGGCGGGTCGGCCGGCAGGGCCTGGTCGCCGCAGCCGGAGGCCGGGTAGCCCGAGATCCCGCACAGCAGCGCCTCGCTGTTGTAGCGCAGCGGCTTCGCCACCTGCGCCAGTGCCTCTGCCGTCGTCGCCTCCGGGGCGACCCGCGCGCACGCCGTGCGCTGTGCGGGCGGCGTATCGCCCTGCGGGGCGTCCGACGCCGTGCCGAAGTCGATGACGAGGGCGAGCCGCTTCGTGCCGTCCTTCGCGGGCGTTCCCGCGCAGATCGCGGCGAAGTCGGGCGCCGTGCGCGGGGTCGCCGCGTCCCCGCTGTCCTCGCTGACGGAGAACCGGAAGCCGTGCACGGACCCGTCGGCCGGGCGGGCGGTCGCCGGGCCCTCCGTGGCGTACGTCCACTCGCCGCCGCTGCTCTTCCAGAACGACCAGTAGCGGTAGCCCGCGGCCTGTGCGGGAGCCGCGACGGCCACCGTGAGCAGGGCGCACAGGCCGAGAAGGGCGAGGAAGCGGGCGCGCATCAGCTCTGGTTCTTCCTGCGGCCGCTGATCAGGAATCCGACACCGACGGCCGCGACGAAGAACACGCCCACGATCCACCAGGTCGAGGAGGACGAGTCGGAGGAGTCGGAGGAGTCCTCGCTCTTCGCGGAGGCGGACGGCGAGGCGGCCGCCTGCGGGGCGGGACCGGTCGAGTTCAGGGCCGCGACCAGGTCCTGGCCGCCGAAGGCCTTCGGATCGGCGCCGGCCGCGCGGGCGGCGAAGATCAGCTGGGCGTAGGCGGCGGGGCCGTTCTGCTTCGCCCAGGCCGCCGAGTTCTGCTGGAGCCACGACAGCGGCTTCTTCACCTGCTCGGCAAGGCCCTGCGCGGACAGCGCGACGATCGCGTCGGCCGTGTTGCCGAAGTCCGGCGCGGGTGAGGAGTCGTCGGCGCCCGGCATCGGCGGGGTGTCGAAGTGGCCCTTCTTCGCCAGTCCGTTCGCGAGGTACGCCGCGCCGTTGTGCGCCGCGCCCTTGATGTCGGTGGCCTTCTCGCAGGCCGTGCCCTTGGCGTCCTCGGTGCCGGCGCCGGTCGCCGCCAGGCCCTTGCCGTGGGCTGCGAGCACGGCCGCCGCGGTGGAGTCGGCGACGATGCCGGGGGACGCGACCTGGTAGACGAACGCGCCGCCGTCCTCGCCGCCGCAGGGCTTCGCGAACGTCAGCAGCGCGTCGTAAGGGGTCTTGCCGCCCTTGGACTTCGCGGCGGCGGGCTGCTCGCCGGCCGCGGCGAGCGCGCCGATGACGACGGACGTCGAGTTGGCGTCGCTCGCGCCGCCCGGGTTGTAGCCCCAGCCGCCGTCCTCGTTCTGCACGGACTTCAGCCAGCCGACGGTCTTGTCGACCACGGAGTCCTGCCCGCCGAGCGCGGCGAGCGCCTGCACGGCGGCGGCACTGGCGTTGGTGTCGAGCGGCAGCTTCGCGTCGCAGTCCTTCGCGGTGTCGGCACGGTACGAGGGGAAGCCGCCGCCCGCACACTGCTGCCCGGTCAGGAAGGCGACCGCCGCGTCCGCGGGCCTCACGCCGGTGGTGTCCTGGGCGAGGAGGGCGAGCGACTGCCGCCACACACCGTCGTAGGTCGGGTCGCCCTTGCCGTAGAGACCGGCGGGCAGCTTTGCGGACGGGGCGGGGGAGGGGGCCGCGAAGGCGGCGGGTGCGGCGGACAGGCCGAGCACGGCGGAGGCGACGAGCGCGGCTGCGCCGCGGCGAACGGTGGTCATGGCGGGCGGTGCCTCTCCTGCGGTACTCCCGGCGGGATCCGGGCACGGGCACGCTCAGGCACCTGGGCTCCGGCTCCGTATGCCTCGACGGTGCCGGTCACCGGCGGGCTGCCGGTGACACGAGCCGGTCACGACCTCGTACGGGGCATTCCGACTTGCCACCACGGACGGCGGCTCACGGTTGCGGGTCAGCGCCGGATTTCCACCGGCTTCCCCCCGTACGGGCAATGATGACGACGGCGCCACTCTACCGGCCGGTCGCGTACCCGGACGTGGGGCGCCCGTCACACCGCTGTCCATCGGCCAGGCTCCCCGGACGTGGGGCGCCCGTCACACCGCCACGTACCGGGCCGGCTCCCCGCCCGCCGCGACCTCCGCGCGGCCGAGCTTCACCAGCCGCCGCAGATGCGCCTCCGCCTCGGACACGGCGATGTTGCGGGAGCCGTACGGGATCTGCTCCCAGGGTCTGTTCCACTCCATCCGCTCGGCGACCTGCCAGGCCGTGAGCGGCGTGGCCAGCAGTGTCAGCAGTCCGGTGAGCCGCTGCTCGTGGTGGGCGAGCAGTTCACGTACCCGGTCCCGGGCGCCGGTGAAGGCGTGCTGGTGGGCGGGGAGCACTTCGGCGGGGGCGAGCCGGCCGACGCGTTCCAGGGAGTCGAGGTAGTCGCCGAGGGGGTCGGTGACCGTGGCGTCGTCGGGGTCCTCGTAGAGGCCGATGTGCGGGGTGATGCCGGGCAGGAGGTGGTCACCGGAGAAGAGGCGGCCGTTGCCGGGACGGCCCGCCGGATGGGCTTCTTCGAGGTGGAGGCAGACATGGCCGGGAGTGTGGCCGGGCGTCCATACGGCCCGCAGTCTGCGGCCCGCCAGGTCGAGCAGTTCGCCGGGGACTATCTCCCGGTCCGGCAAGGCCGGGCGCAGGCCGGGCAGCCCGCCCCCGCCACCGGCGGCCCGTGCGGCTCTCAGGGGTGCGATGTGCGACTCGGGCGCCCCGGCGCGGGCGAGTTTGCCGGCGAGGTAGTCGAGCCACAGCCCCGGTTCCGCCTCCCGGGTGCGGCGCACGACGGTGGCGTCCGCGGCGTGCATCGCGATCCACGCCCCGGACACCTCGCGGACGCGGCCGGACAGCCCGTGGTGGTCGGGGTGGTGGTGGGTGACGACGACACCGTTGATCTCGGCGGGCGAGGTGCCGCAGGCGGCCAGCCCCGCAGAGAGCGTGTCCCAGGCCGTCGGGTCGTCCCAGCCGGTGTCGACGAGGACCGGCCCACGATCGGTGTCGAGGAGGTGCACCAGGGTGTGGCCGAGCGGGTTGTCAGGGATGGGGACGCGCAGCGAGCGGACGCCGCCGCCGTGGTCGGTCACATGCCCAGCCGCTGCCCCGTCCGTCGACGCCATGCCCATTGCCCCCTGTAACTGGAACTGATATCAGTTCTGAAACTGTGTCAGATAGTGCGCCCCGGCGGGAGGCAGCAGTCATGACCGAGCTCGTGGAACACGGAGAACTGTTCATCGGCGGCGAGTTGACGGCCCCCCTCGGCACGGAAGTGATCGAGGTGGTCTCCCCGCACACCGAACAGGTCCTCGGCCGCGTCCCGCACGCCTCACGCGCCGATGTGGACCGGGCGGTGGCCGCCGCGCGCCGGGCCTTCGACGAAGGGCCCTGGCCGCGCACCACGCTCGCGGAGCGGATCGAGGTCGTCGGCCGGATCAAGGACGCAGTCGCCGTACGGCACGAGGAGATCGCCCGGTCCATCAGCGCGCAGAACGGCTCCCCCTACTCGTGGAGCGTCCTCGCCCAGGCGCTCGGCGCGATGATGGTCTGGGACTCGGCGATCTCCGTCGCCCGGGACTTCACGCACGAGGAGCGGCGCAGCGGCGTCCTCGGCCCGATCCTGGTGCGGCGCGAGCCGGTGGGTGTCGTCGCGGCCGTCGTGCCGTGGAACGTCCCGCAGTTCACCGCCGCCGCCAAGCTCGGCCCCGCGCTGCTCGCGGGCTGCACCGTCGTCCTCAAGCCGTCGCCGGAGACGCCCCTCGACTCGTACATCCTCGGCGACATCGCGCGGGAGGCCGGACTGCCGGAGGGAGTCCTGTCGATCCTGCCCGCGGGCCGTGAGGTCAGCGAGTACCTGGTCGGGCACAAGGGCGTCGACAAGGTCTCCTTCACCGGCTCGGTCGAGGCCGGCCGCCGGGTCATGGAGGTCGCTTCGCGCAACCTCACCCGCGTCACCCTCGAACTCGGCGGCAAGTCGGCGGCCGTGATCCTGCCCGACGCCGACCTCGCCAGCGCGGTCGCCGGGATCGTCCCGGCCGCCTGGATGAACAACGGCCAGGCCTGCGTGGCCCAGACCCGCATCCTCGCGCCCCGCAGCCGCTACGACGAGATCGCGGAGGCCTTCGCCGCCGCGGCCTCCGCGCTCGTCGTCGGCGACCCCCTCGACCCGGCCACCCAGGTCGGCCCGCTGGTCGCCGAGCGCCAGCAGCGGCGTTCCCTGGACTACATACGCGTCGGGCAGGAGGAGGGCGCCAAGATCCTGTGCGGGGGCGGCCGTCCGGCCGGACGGGACCGCGGCTGGTACGTGGAGCCGACCCTCTTCGGCGGCGTCGACAACTCCATGCGGATCGCCCGCGAGGAGATCTTCGGCCCGGTGATCTGCCTGCTCCCGTACGGAGACGAGGACGAGGCCGCCGCGATCGCGAACGACTCCGACTACGGCCTCAGCGGCAGCGTGTGGACGGCCGACGTCGAGCACGGCATCGACTTCGCACGCCGGGTGCGGACCGGCACCTACAACGTCAACACCTTCAGTCTCGACATGCTCGGCCCCTTCGGCGGCTACAAGAACAGCGGCGTGGGCCGTGAGTTCGGTCCCGAGGGCTACGGCGAATTCCTCGAGCACAAGATGATCCACCTGCCCGCCGGACACGGGGGCCACTGATGGGGGACCGCTGGCGCGTCGAGGTGGACCGCACCCTGTGCATCGGCTCCGGCATGTGCGTCGGCCACGCCCCGGACAGCTTCGACCTCGACGCGGCACGCCAGTCGCACGCGCGGGCCACCACGGCCGACGCCGACGAGAAGCTCCTCGCCGCCGCCGAGAACTGCCCGGTGGAAGCCATCACGCTCACCGCGGCGGACAGCGGCGAGCCCGTCTTCCCGCCGGAGGAGTAGCCGCTGCGCCCGGAGTTCCGCAGGACCCTAGTCCGTGCCGCGCCGGTCCTTCGGCGCCGCACGGCCCGGCGCCGCGTCGGGAGACGTCAGGTCGATCAGCCGGCAGACCGTCTCGATGTCGATCTTCACCTGGGCGATCGAGGCGCGCCCCGACAGCCAGGTGATCAGCGCCGAGTGCCAGGTGTGCTCGATGACGCGGACGGCGGAGAGCTGCTCCGGCGTCGGGTGCTCGATCCCCATCGCGTCCAGGATGATCGCCGTCGTCTGCCGCGAGACGGTGTCCACCTCGGGGCTCACACTGCGGTCGGCGAAGGTCAGCGCCCGCACCATCGCGTCCGCGAGGTGCGGCTCGCGCTGGAGCGCCCGGAAGGCCCGCATCAGCGTCTCCGCGACCCGCTCGGAGGGGCTCTCCCCGCCCGGAGGGCGCTTGCGCAGCGTTGTGTGCATCTGCTGGAGCTGGTCCTGCATGGTCGCGACCAGCAGATGGATCTTGGAAGGGAAGTAGCGGTACAGCGTGCCGAGCGCGACGCTCGAGGACTCGGCGACCTCCCGCATCTGCACCGCGTCGAACCCGCCACGGCTCGCGAGCCGGGCGCTCGCATGCAGAATGCGGCGGCGACGCGCCTCCTGCCGTTCGGTGAGGGGCGGCGTCGCGGGCATCGTCGGCCTTCCTTGCGCTGTCATCGGTCCCCGTGTCCGTCCTTCGCCCGCCCGCCGTGGCGGGAATCACCTGATCCGCCGATCACACTCGCGCTACCGCCCGGTAGATTCGAAGTCCCTTGAACCATCAACTCTGAAACTTGTTCTAGATTAGCGCGACCGATTAGGCTCCGCCGAAACGCAGTGAGAAGGGGGCCCCGGGTGACCGCAGAGGCCATAGAGGCCGGCCCCCGGGCGGGCACGTCAGGCACGTCCGGCAGCGATGACAGCCCGCTGCGCATCGCCCTCCTGACGTACAAGGGGAACCCGTTCTGCGGCGGCCAGGGCGTCTACGTACGCCACCTGTCGCGGGAACTCGCCCGGCTCGGCCACCGCGTCGAGGTGATCGGCGCCCAGCCCTACCCGGTCCTCGACGAGGGCGTGCCGCTCACCGAGCTGCCCAGCCTCGACCTGTACCGCAGCCCCGACCCGTTCCGCACGCCCGGCCGCGGCGAGTACCGGGACTGGATCGACGCACTCGAGGTCGCCACCATGTGGACCGGGGGCTTCCCGGAGCCGCTGACGTTCTCGCTGCGCGCCCGCCGCCACCTGCTGGCCCGGCGCGGCGAGTTCGACGTCGTCCACGACAACCAGACCCTCGGCTACGGCCTCCTCGGCGACATCGGCGCCCCGCTGGTCACGACGATCCACCATCCGATCACCGTCGACCGGCAGCTGGACCTCGACGCCGCGGGGAGCTGGCAGCGCCGCGCGTCCGTGCGCCGCTGGTACGGCTTCACCCGCATGCAGAAGCGCGTCGCCCGCCGGCTGCCCTCCGTGCTCACCGTCTCCGGCTCCTCGCAGCAGGAGATCGTCGACCACCTCGGCGTACGGCGCGACCGCGTCCACGTCGTCCACATCGGCGCCGACACCGACCTCTTCTCGCCGGACGCCTCCGTCGCCGAGGTCCCCGGCCGGATCGTCACCACCTCCAGCGCCGACGTCCCCCTCAAGGGGCTCGTCCACCTCGTCGAGGCGCTCGCCAAGCTCCGCACCGAGAACCCGGACGCCCACCTCGTCGTCGTCGGCAAGCGCGCCGAGGACGGCCCGGTGGCGCAGCTCATCGAGCGCTACGGCCTCGAGGACGCCGTCCGGTTCGTCAAGGGCATCTCCGACGCGGAACTCGTCGACCTGGTGCGCAGCGCCCAGATCGCCTGCGTGCCGTCCTTGTACGAGGGCTTCTCCCTGCCCGCCGCGGAGGCCATGGCCACCGGCACACCGCTCGTCGCCACCACCGGCGGCGCGATCCCCGAGGTCGCCGGCCCCGACGGCGAGACCTGCCTGGCCGTGCCGCCCGGCGACGCGGAGGCCCTGGCCGCCGCCCTGCGCCGGCTCCTCGGCGATCCGGACCTGCGGGCCCGGCTCGGCGACGCCGGACGGGCCAGGGTGCTGGCCCGCTTCACCTGGAAGCAGGCCGCGATCGGCACCGCGGAACGCTACCGCGAGGCGATCGCCGCATCGTCCGCCGCTTCCGTACGCACCCACTGACCCCAGCCCCACCAGGAAGACCCGAGCTCCGCCCCCAGGAAGGCAGACCCCCGTGCTGACCGTCGACTTCTCCCGCTTTCCGCTCGCCCCGGGCGACCGAGTGCTCGATCTGGGCTGCGGCGCAGGCCGGCACGCGTTCGAGTGCTACCGGCGCGGAGCGCAGGTCGTTGCCCTCGACCAGAACGGCGAGGAGATCCGCGAGGTCGCCAAGTGGTTCGCCGCGATGAAGGAGGCCGGAGAGGCCCCCGCCGGCGCGACGGCCACGGCCATGGAGGGCGACGCCCTCAACCTGCCCTTCCCCGACGAGTCGTTCGACGTCGTCATCATCTCCGAGGTGATGGAGCACATCCCCGACGACAAGGGAGTGCTCGCCGAGATGGTCCGCGTCCTGCGGCCCGGCGGCCGCATCGCGGTCACCGTGCCGCGCTACGGCCCCGAGAAGGTCTGCTGGGCGCTCAGCGACGCCTACCACGAGGTCGAGGGCGGCCACATCCGCATCTACAAGGCCGACGAACTGCTCGCCAAGATGAAGCAGGCGGGCCTGCGGCCGTACGGCACCCACCACGCCCACGCGCTGCACTCGCCGTACTGGTGGCTCAAGTGCGCCTTCGGCGTCGACAACGACAAGGCGCTGCCGGTGAAGGCGTACCACAAGCTCCTCGTCTGGGACATCATGAAGAAGCCGCTGGCCACCCGCATCGCCGAGCAGGCGCTGAACCCGCTCATCGGCAAGAGCTTCGTGGCGTACGCGACCAAGCCGCACCTGCCCGTGGACGCTGCCAAGTGACGCTGCCAGGACGTACCGAACACCTTGTCCTGCCCGGGGTCCTGAGCGCCGAGGAGGCTGTGGAGACCGTCGCGGGGATCCTCGCCGTGCAGCGCCCCGACGGCGCGATCCCCTGGTTCCGCGGCCACCACCTCGACCCGTGGGACCACACCGAGGCCGCGATGGCGCTCGACGCGGCGGGCGAGCACGACGCCGCCGCCCGCGCCTACGAGTGGCTGGCCCGGCACCAGAACGACGACGGCTCCTGGTACGCCGCCTACCACGACGGTGACCCGGCCGCCGTCACGGACCACGGCCGCGAGAGCAACTTCTGCGCCTACATCGCGGTCGGCGTGTGGCACCACTACCTTGCCACCGGCGACGAGGGCTTCCTCGACCGGATGTGGCCGGTGGTGTACGCGGCCGTCGAGTTCGTCCTCGGGCTCCAGCAGCCCGGCGGCCAGATCGGCTGGAAGCGCGAGCCGGACGGGACGGCGGTCAATGACGCCCTGCTGACCGGCAGTTCCTCCATCCACCACGCGCTGCGCTGCGCGCTGGCCGTCGCGGAGGAACGCGAGGAACCCCAGCCCGACTGGGAACTCGCGGCCGGAGCGCTCGCCCACGCCGTCCGCCACCACCCCGAGCGGTTTCTCGACAAGGACCGCTACTCGATGGACTGGTACTACCCCGTTCTCGGCGGCGCGGTGACCGGCGACGAGGCCAAGGCCCGCATCGAGTCCCGCTGGGACGACTTCGTCGTGCCCGGCCTCGGCGTGCGGTGCGTCCTGCCGAACCCGTGGGTCACCGGCGGCGAGAGCTGCGAACTGGCGCTCGCGCTGTGGGCGGTGGGCGAGTCCGACCGTGCCCTGGAGATCCTCCAGTCCATCCAGCACCTTCGCGCGGAAGGCGGCCTGTACTGGACCGGCTACGTCTTCGAGGGCGAGCGCGCGATATGGCCCGAGGAACAGACGACATGGACGGCGGGGTCGCTGCTGCTCGCCGTGGCGGCGCTCGGTGGTGACGAGGCGACGACGGCGGTGTTCGGCGGGGAGCGCCTGCCGGTGGGGCTGGCGCCGGACTGCTGCGAGGTGGGCTGAGCGGGGGCATGGCCGCTGCGCGGGGCGTGTTTCCCTACCCGGCCCTTCCCGGAACCGGGCTCCGCCCGGACCCGTCACCGCGCTCCGCGCGATGTTTCGGGGGCTCCGCCCCCGTGCCTCAAACGCCGGCGAGGCTGATTTCGCGCAGCGAAATCAAGTCCGCCCGGGGGCACCTCCCACGGCCGCCAGGCCGTAGGGGAAGATCGAGGGCGCCGCGCGAAGCGCGGTACGCCGCCCGCAGGGCGGCACGGGGGCCGGGGCTTGCCCCGGTTTCGGGAAGGGGCGGGTAGGGGGACAGGCCCGCCGCAGGCGGTCAGCGGCGCCGCAGCGCACCCGCCGCGGCGTGGCCGATGAACAGGTAGACGATCGCCGCCAGCCCGTATCCCGCGACCACCCGCGCCCATTCCTTGTCGAAGGTGAACAGGTCGTGGGACCAGCCGGCCAGCCAACGGGCCGTCTCGCGGACGAACTCGACAAGGTCGTTGGCCCTGTTGGCGTCCAGAAGGTACATCAGGATCCACAGGCCGATGATGAAGGCCATGACGTCCGCTACGACGGCCACGACTCTCGCCGCTGTGGTGGTACTGCTCGTGCGTGTTGTCATGTTCAGCGTGTTGCCGCTTGCGCCTGTTTGAATCCTCCCCTCCCTGCGGGGAGGGAATCAGTGCCTCGCCGCGAGAGCGCGGGCGCGCCAGTCGAAGGACAAGGTGCCCTCCACGTCCGAACTCGGCGGCTGAGGCCGCCGCTACGTGTTCAGCTCGGCCAGCACCCGCAGCGTGTTCGGGTCCGGCGCCGTGACCAGCAGGTCCGTGACCGGTCCGGTCCGCCACAGTTCCAGCCGCTCCGCGATGCGTTCACGCGGTCCGACGAACGAGATCTCGTCCGCGAAGTCGTCGGGCACGGCGAGCACCGCCTCCTGTCTGCGGCCCGCCAGGAAGAGTTCCTGGATCCGGCGGGCCTCCGCCGCGAACCCCATCCGCGCCATCAGACCGGCGTGGAAGTTGCGGGTCGCGTGCCCCATGCCGCCGATGTAGAAGCCGAGCATCGCCTTCACGGGCAGCAGACCCTCGGCGACGTCGTCGCAGACCCGCGCCCGGGCCATCGGGGCGACCATGAAGCCCGCCGGGAGGTCGGCGAGGGACTCCGCGTAGACGTCCGTCCGCAGCGGGGACCAGTACAGGGGCAGCCACCCGTCCGCGATACGGGTCGTCTGCGCGATGTTCTTCGGCCCCTCCGCCCCCAGCAGTACGGGCAGGTCCGCGCGCAGCGGATGGGTGATGGGCCGCAGGGGCCTGCCCGTTCCGGTGCCGTCGTCGCCCGTGTACGGGTGGCGGTGGAAGCGCCCGGCCAGCTCCACCGGCCCCTCCCGGGCGAGGACCTGACGGATCACATCGACGTACTCGCGGGTCGCGGTGAGCGGGCTGCCGGGGAACGGGCGGCCGTACCACCCCTCCACCACCTGCGGTCCCGACAGGCCGAGCCCCAGCATCATCCGGCCGCCGGACAGGTGATCGAGGGTCAGCGCGTGCATCGCGGTCGCCGTCGGGGTGCGTGCGGCCATCTGCGCAACGGCGGTTCCCAGCCGGATGCGGGACGTGTGGGCCGCGATCCAGGTGAGTGGGGTGAACGCGTCCGACCCCCATGCCTCCGCCGTCCACACGGAGTCGTAGCCGAGGCGTTCGGCCTCGCGGGCCAGTTCGAGCTGTCCGGGGTCGGGGCCGCGGCCCCAGTAGCCGAGGGCGAGTCCGAGTCGCATGACGGTCCGTCCTTCCCCCGCCCGGGCCGCGTTCTGACGGGGCGTCAGAATAAGGCAACGGCCCCCCGCCCGGAAGGGCGAGGGGCCGCGCTGTGTGCGAGAGGGATCAGCCGCGCTGGATGCCCGAGGTGTCCTGGAGAACACCACGACGGCCGTCCTGCGTCTGGGCCACGAGACCCGGACCGCGCTGTTCCACCGCCAGGTACCAGGTGCCGGGCGCCAGTTCGGCGATCGGCGTCGGCGAACCGTCCTCGCCGTACAGCGGACGGGCCACCGGCACGGCGAACCAGAACGGGGTGAAGTCCGACGGGGCGCCGCCCTGGGAGGCGTCGGCCGGGCCCGCGGCGGCGGGCTGGGCGGCGGCCTGCGGCTGCCCGCCCTGCGCGCCGTAGGGCTGCGGCTGACCCGGCTGGCCACCGTACGACGGCTGACCGGCACCGGCGCCCGGGTAGCCGTAACCACCCTGCGGCTGGGGCTGCATGCCGTACTGCGGCTGGACGGCCGCCGGACGCGGGGCACCGACGAGCGGGGCCTTGAGGGCCGGGACCAGCGGAGTGGCGACGGCGCCGCCGGCCAGGGCGATGGTGCCCAACAGGCCGAGGATGGCGCCGGCGCCCGCGCTGTTCATGTCGATGATCGTCCAGAACATCGTCCAGAGCGCGAAGATGGTGAGGGCGACGCCGAACTGGCCGAGGTCGAGACCCGCGACCTTGCGGCCCGGCATGCCGCGGCTGAGGATCAGCAGCGCGGCGCCGATGATGCCGCCGATGTAGATGGACATCACCGTGCTCAAGGAGTCCCAGGCGTTGAAAGTGGGGCCACAGTCGCCACCGCCGGGGCATTCGTAGCTGGTGAAGCTGAGGAACGAGGCGATGAACAGCACCACCGCTGCTCCGATCACCACGCCGTCGCCTCGAGTGAGGGAGCGGATGTTCACGTAAAAATCCTTTGTCGTCGTCTCATCATCGGGGCGGTCTTCGCTGCCGCCTGTGCGGGCGGTGTGCGCGGACGCGGAGCTCGGGGGTGACTCCCCATCGTAGAGGTGAATCTATCGTCTGCCGGTTCCGGGCGTCCGCCCGGTATCGCACTCACCGTTGTAGGTAGCTGCTGATGCCGTCCGCCATTCCCTGGGCCGCCTTCTGCCGCCAGCTCGGGCTGGTGAGCAGAGCGACGTCCTCAGGATCCCGCATATTGCCGCATTCGATGAAGACTTTGGGCACGGTCGAAAGGTTCAGTCCGCCCAGATCTTTGCGCACGTCGAGGCCGGTTCCGTCGCCCACGTAATTGGACGGGGAGCTTCCGGTGGCGCGGAGGAACCGGCCGGCGATGCGTTCGCCGAGTTCGCGCGAGGGGCCCACGATCTTCGAGGTGTCGGCGGCGCCCGCCTTGACCCGATCGGGGAGGATCACGTGGAATCCGCGGTTGCCGACGGCCGACCCGTCCGCGTGGACCGAGATGACCGCATCGGCCCCCGCTTCGTTGCCGAATCGTGCCCGTTCGTCGATGCACGGACCGAACGGACGATCGCCGTCCTGGGTGAATTCGACCTGTGCGCCCTGCTCTTCGAGGAGTGTGCGCAGACGTCGTGAAACATCGAGGGTGAAATCGGCTTCACGGTAACCGTCGGAGGTCGCCGTGCCTGTCGTGTCGCATTCCTTGCGGTTGGTTCCGATGTCCACCTGGCGGTTGATCTCGCGGGTGTGCGAGAAGTTCCCGGGATTGTGCCCCGGGTCCACCACGACGACCTTCCCCGCGAGGGGACCGGCCTTCCTGGAAGGGGAGGGCGCGGGGGACGAGGCGGGCGGCGCGACGGTCCTCGAACCGGACGGGGCCGCTGACGGCGACGGGGCCTTGGAGCCACCCGGTTTGCCCGCGGAGGTCGCGGACCCGGCCGGGCCGCTGCCGCCCCCGGAGCCGTCGGCCTGCCACACCAGCCATCCGCCCGCACCGCCCACCACGAGCGCCGCGCCGGCGACGACGGCGACGAGGCCGCGCCGGGAGGGACGCGGCCGGGGATCACGGTGCTGGTTCTCGTCGTACGACACGGTCGCGATGCTAGCGGGCGGTGGGTCCGGTGGTCGGCCTGGTCGAGGGTGTCGCACCCGACCGGCCCCTGTACGGCGTGCGGCCCCGGTCCGGGGGCGGCTGTCAGATGCCCGGGCCCGTGCGGCGCAGGACGCGCAGCGAGTCCGTGGCCGAGACCTCGGTGAACGCGCCCGACGCCAAGGCGCGGAGGTAGATGCGGTACGGGGCCTGGCCGGTCCACTCGTCCACCGGGTCGGGGAAGACGTCGTGGATCACCAGCAGCCCGCCCTCCGCGACATGCGGTGCCCAGCCCTCGTAGTCGTTGGTCGCGTGCTCGTCGGTGTGGCCGCCGTCGATGAAGACGAGCCCCGCCTTGCCGCCCCACACCTTCGCCACCTGCGGCGACCGGCCGACGACCGCGACGACATGCTCCTCGAGACCGGCCTTGTGCAGCGTGCGGCGGAACGTGGGCAGCGTGTCCATGAGGCCGACCTCGGGGTCCACCGTCTCCGGGTCGTGGTAGTCCCAGCCGGGCTGCTGCTCCTCGCTGCCCCGGTGGTGGTCCACGGTCACGGCGACCGTGCCGGCCTCCCGTGCCGCGTCCGCCAGCAGGATCGTCGAGCGCCCGCAGTACGTCCCCACCTCCAGCAGCGGCAGCCCGAGCGCACCGGCGTCGGCGGCGGCGGCGTACAGGGCGAGGCCCTCACCCACGGGCATGAAGCCCTTGGCGGCCTCGAAGGCGGCAAGGATCTCCGGCTTGGGAGCGGCGGGCGCCATGGGTCCTCCTGGACGGGGTCGTACGGATCAGGCCATCGTGCCCTACGCGCCGGTAGGTACCGCGTTCGAGGTGTCCTGCGTGATTCACCTCACCCGGATACGCAGGGGTGCTTACGGTCGCGGGAGCCACAACGAACCGGGGGCCGACGCGATGGTCCACATGCGCAGCCTCGACCCCGGCGCATCGCCGCTGGACCACTACGGCGCGGCACTGCGCCGCCGCAGAGAGGCAACCGGCCTGAACCAGGCCCAGTTGGGCTCGTGCGTCTTCGTCACGGGCTCGCTGGTCGGCCGGATCGAGACGGTGAAGAAGGCCCCCACCCGGGACTTCGGCGAACGGGTCGACGCGGCGCTGGGCACGGACGGCGTGTTCTCCCGGCTGGTGGGGCCGGTGCTCCGGAGCCAACTGCCTCACTGGTTCCAGGCATCGCCGCCTTCGCGGCATTCGCCGACGCCGCCGGGGCCGGGCGTTTTTGACGGCTCCTGCGCGTCATGGTCCATCCGCCGGATCCCTGAGGAGGGGTCGAGGGGCTTCAGGAGGCGACTGTGCGTGCCGGTGGTAGGCGGAGTAGACGTCCCTGACCACAGCCGGGACGACCCGGCCCAGGGCCTTGAGGTTGAGCACGCTGCTCTTGGACGTGGTCGACAGGGGTGACTCGTTGCCGTGCAACAGCGCGGGAATGGTTCGCGCCAACTCCTCGGAGAGGTCATGCCCTGCCCTTGTGGATTGAGGGTCGGTGGGGTTCCAGGGGATCACCACCTTGACATCCGGCCGGTGCATGCCGTTGAGCGCGATGAGTTGCTCACGCAACTGAGGCACCCGCACGGCCCACGGGTCGACCAGCACGATCAGCGGGCCCTGAGAAGGGGCACGTTCCCCGAGACCTGCGAGCACCTCTTCGAACGGCACGGTGTCCACCTGCCGGTTGGAGACGAAGACAAGGGACGCCACGAGATAGGCCAGCGCCCGCTTGGACAGCGGGCGGAAGGGGTTCCAGGCGTCCCGTGTCGCCCCGTAGTAGTAGGGCGAGCGCCCTTCGGGCAGTTCCGTGGCAGTGGGCGCCGCCACCGCGAGTCGCAGATTGCCCGGGAGGCCCCCGGGCGCTCCGAAGGCACTGGGTGTGTTGCGGTAGTCCACGGGGCTACCGGGGGGCAGCTGGACGCTGTCGGCGACAATGACGATCCGTTTCGCCAGCTCGTAGACGGCCCTCTCATACTCCTCGGCGAACACCCGGAGCTTGATCAGCCCGTACAGGCCGTCGGTGGCATAGCGGTCGCCGAAGGCCCGGTGGTCGATCTGAAGGCGCTGTGCCGGTCCGGGAAGCTGTTCGGGAGGTATCGGCACCCACAGGGCGGGCACGACGGCCTGGACCGGCCTGTCGCTCCTTGCCTGGTGGTAGACCGACCGCTCGGCGAAGGCGTACCACTCCTTGCCGCACATCTCGCTGGCGAAGTAGCGAGGAGAGAAGAGCGGCACGAACGATCGGCAGGTGGCGAGGACCTCTCCCAGTCGCTCCGACCACCCCTCGCCCGACCTGATCTCCCGGTCCATGAAGCCCGCGGGGGCGCCGGCCGGCAGATCGGTCATGGCCATCACATGGCCACACAGATCACGGAAGAGACGCTCGACCCACATGTCGGGGTCAGGGCCTCCCTCCGCGTACCGGGGGGTATGGGCGTAACTGAGGAAGAAGTATGGGCGGTGGTCCCGCCTGTCGCCCCCGGCCCGGGTATCGCGGAGTCGTGGGCGACCCGCCCGGGGGGCAGGTGCCGGTGGCGTCACCGGCGACGCAGGGGGCGACAGGTGCTCCATGGCATCCGTGGCGTCCTCGGGCTCTGCCGCCGACGTGGCCGGACCGTCGCCGGTCATACCCAGAGCGTCCAGTGTGCGGGCCGAGAGGTCGGCGAAAGGGGCCGCTTCCGAGGAGATCGCGGCCCGACCCCCGGCAGCGGGAACCAACGCCGCGAAGTGCCCGGCGGCGGAGGTGTGGGCAGCGATGAAACGGCTCACCGCGTCCCGGGTACGCCGTGCGTCGCGGGCGCCGAGCCGTGCGGTCAGCCGTTCGCGTACGCCGTCCCTGAACCGCAGGACGGGGCCGCTGCCCCCCGCTGGTCCATCGCTGATCGAGAAGAGGCCGCTGACCACGACCTCGGCGACATCGGCCGACGTCGCCTCGGGCACGAGTTCCTGCCTGATCAGGTGGATCAGCGCGGTGTTCAGGCCGGGATAGGGCGAACACAGAACAGCGAGGCGCAGGGCCGGGGACGACGCACTGTGGAGGAACGCCTCGACGAGCTGTCCGCCGTCCGGCGGGCCGTACCGTGAAGCCGGTGGCCGCGGAATGATGTCCGGCTCCGGGACAAGCACCGCTTGGCATCCTGCCGGATCCCCGCGCATGAGCATGCGCGTCCACCGTGCGACCGAGTGAGGCGACAGAGCCACCACCGGGACAGGTACCCATGTGTTCCGCCGACCCCGGTTCGTGTCCGGCAGGGCGTCCAGCAACGGCGGCACCAGATAGCGCAACCGCACGTTGGGCGAGCCGGCCGCGGGCGCTGGGGAGACCTTGACGGCCGGGAGGTCGAGCCCCGACTGCCGCCAGATCTGCGGCGGCAGAGGGTTGAGCAG
This sequence comes from Streptomyces sp. WAC00040, assembly GCF_056835925.1. Classification (NCBI taxonomy): domain Bacteria; kingdom Bacillati; phylum Actinomycetota; class Actinomycetes; order Kitasatosporales; family Streptomycetaceae; genus Streptomyces; species Streptomyces sp. WAC00040. The sequence goes on along the minus strand of NZ_JAKQZE010000001.1, from coordinate 100,499 downwards.
CACCGTGGGCCTGACCGCGGAGCTGCGCCGCAGGAGGCCCCACACCGCGTCGCTGCCCGCTACGCAGTCGGAGACGACCAACAGGAGCCGCCGGGTGTGCGCGGTGGTGGTCGACGCACCGTCCCGCCGACGCCCGGGAGGAAGTTTCTCGGTGACGGGCTGCTCACCTTCCTTGCCGGGACCGATGCCGGCTGTGCGCAACGTACGGAAGACACCCGACGTGGCGAGCACCTTGAGCAGCTCGTCGACGGTGGCGTCCCACACAGCCATCGTGGGCGACCGGTCGACCACGACCGTCAGGTCGAACCAGCGTTCCGGGGCGGGCCTGAACGCGGGAACGAGCTCACCGCTCCTCGCGTAGTCGGAGACGGTGGCATCGACGTCGAGCTGCTGGCTGCGACCGTTTCGCCATGGACGGCCCAACGGCCTGAGAGCAGAGGCGAGCTGCCTTGCGTCCGGAAGCGCGGAGGCTCTGGGCACTGTCACCTCGCGTGCCGCGAGTGTGGCCCCTTCCCCGTCCTCCTCCGCCTGGTACACCGGGCGGCCCTCGCCGTCCCAGTGGGGCAGCCGTTCACGGAGGTCGTCGGTCGTGGCCGGGTCCGTGCCGCTGCCGCTGCCGCCGCCCGGGGCCGCCGCCGCCCGTCCCGGCATGCGGGCGGACAGCCACAGCAGCTCGGCCAGCGACACCGCGTCCAGGTCCTCGCCCGTACCGCTCAGAGCTCCGATGACCGCTGTCAGCGCGTCGGATCCAGCGGCCGGTTTGCCGTCCTGGTCAGGCACTTGAGAGATCCTTCATGAGAAGGCCGATGAGCCGGCTGTTCTCCTGGGGCGAGCCGGTGGTGCCCTTGAGCAGGTGGAGTGTGCCGAGCAACTGGTCGACGGCGACGTTCTCACCGGAGGCGACACGGCGTACGAAGTCATCGATCAACTCAGCCTCGGGCCCCGAGTCGCCGACGTCCAACTGGAGGTGGCCCCGGACAACGGCGCGCATCAGGGCGGCTGTCGGCTTCGGCATGGTGAAACGCACACAGCGGCGCAGGAACGCCGCGGGGAGGTCCTGCTCCCCGTTGCTCGTCATCACGATGAACGGGAATTCGGTGCACTGCACATGGCCCCTTCGCACGAGGTGGCGGGCATCGGTGTTCCACATGCGCACCTGAGCCTCCTCCTGGGCCTCCCGCAGAAGCTCCGTGATGTGGAACTCCCCGCGCTCCAGGACATCCAGCAGGTCACCCGGGAGGTCGAGATCGGCCTTGTCGATCTCGTCGATGAGCAGGGCCCGGGGGCGCGATGACGGAAGCAACGCGGTCCCCAACTGTCCGAGGGTGAGAAAGTCCGCGACGTCGTCCGCAGCGGCGACCTGGCCGGCTCTCGCCTTCTCCTGCTCGAGCCGGTGGGCATGGATGCGGCCCAGGGCGTCATAGCGGTACAGCGCGTCCGCGAGGGTGCTCCGCGAGGTGATGTGCCAGCGCAGCACGGGCCCGAGCGCGAGCTCGGCAGCCACCTGTTCGATGACGGTGGACTTGCCCGTGCCGGGGCCGCCGGTGATCAGCAGCGGTCGCCGCAGCGCGAGGGCGGCGTTCACGGCGTCGGTCAGACCTTGCGGGGGACGGAAGACCTCGGCCGGTGACGGCGTAGGAAAGGTGCGCCATGGCGGAGGAGTCGGCAGAGCCGCGTCCGCCCGCGTGATCCCGTCGCCTCGGTAGTAGTCGTCCCACATCATGCAGTCCCCTCGTCGGCAGCCGGAGCCGGTGGCGGTGTCGAACGGAAGTGCCGGCAGAAGCGCAGCCAGTCCTGGTCGTCCCAGACGGCCCGGAGGTCGGCCAGGTCACCGGCCTCCTCCCCGCGCCAGCGGTTGCGATAGGCGCGGGTGAGCACTCCCGGCATGGCCCACCAGCTCGCTTCGAGACAGCCGTGGCGTTCCTTCGGGAACCCGCCCGCGGTGTGCGGCCACAGCAGAACGGGGGTGTACGCGAGCAGCGTCTCCATGAGCCGCGCATCGGTGCCGGGGTGCTGGGTGAGGCCGATTCCCCGCGTGTAGCGACCGTTGCGCAGTTGGCTGCGCAGCGTCTGCGGATCGGCGAGCTCCTCGTGGGCCAGCCAGTCGACCGGGGCGCCGTCGCCGCATTCGGAGATCGTCTCCCAGCGCTCGGCGAGGGTGCCTTCGATGCTGCGCAGCACAGCGTCAGGGTTGAGTCGGTTGCTCCAGTGCAGCCGGACGTCGAAGCGGACACCGAGAAGAAGCGCGGCACCCGCCTCCTCGGGCCGCCATTCGAGCAGCAGGCTGCTGGGAATGGCGATGTCCAGCCGTTTCAAGGGCAGTTTCAGTGTTCGCGCGTGTTCGTCGGCCCACAGCACCGCCCTCTCGACGGCGTCCTCCGCGCCTCGTCTGTCGGCGCTCTCGTTGGTGAACTGCTCGTGCTCCAGCAGCGCCCCGTCCATCAAGAGCCAGGCATCGAGCGTCTCTGGCCACTCTCCGGCGAGGGAGGCGTGAAGGCTCACGACCAGACTCATCCGCTGACCGTCCGTGCGGGTAGCGGCGTGCCGGCGCGCATCGTTGACCAGCGCCGGCGCCTCGATCCGCTGTCCCCAGTCCTCCAGGGCGGGGTCGTCGAGGCTCATTCCGCAGACCTGGCCGAGCAGCGCGACGAAGCGCGCGATCGAGCGCAGGCCGTCGGTCTCGGACTCGGGGTGGTTGAAGGCGAGTTCGTCGATGATGCCGACGTCTGTGATGGACACGCTCGCACCCGGCACCCGTCGGTCGGCGGCGAGCATGGTGTGCAGGGCGTGCCGCATGGCCTCGGTGGTGAGCTTGCCGCCGATCCAGCCGCGGATGAACGTCACGGTGTGAATGGCGATGATCGCCCCGTCGAGTGCGCGTACCGCGCGGTCCCTCTCTTCCGACGGGGCGCGGCCGAGTATGTCCTTCCGGCATTGAAGGACCGACTGCAGACTTGCACCGGGAGTCGGAACGGGCACCGGGGGGTCGACCCGGCCGAGCGACTCGGTGAGTTCCTCGTGGGCGAGCGGTCCCGTGAGACCGCCCAGGAGGGCCATGCGGGCGCTCGCGTTACGGGCGATCCACAGCGGCTCGGACGCCGCCCCGGCATAGTCGAAAGCGGTGATGTTCTGCCCGACGAGTTCCCTGCGTAAGGCGTGGCCCAGGTCCGCCAGGGTCAGTTTTCTGCCCGCCGTGAGCAGGCCCCTCCTCAGGAGGGTGGTCAGGCCACGGGAGAAGGCCAGGTCGACAGCGGCCTGACTGAGCGAGGAACCCATCAGGAGGGACAGCCGGCTCTGCCCCAGCCGTGTACCGGCGGTGAGGTCCTGCGCCGCCGGGAGGGCGCCGGCCGCGTGACAGGTGTCGATGATGCCGAGGACGCCCGGGATCCCCGGGTGGTCGAGGGCCCGCGTCAGGAGTTCGCTCACGTTCACCGAACCGTGCCTGACGTCCTCGACCGAGTCGGCCCCCATGAAGTGGAGCGTCGCCGCCTGGCCGGGTACGAAGCCGTGCCCGAGGAACGCCAGAACCAGTACCGCCCCGTGTTCGGCCGCGTACGCCGCAGCCGTGTGTACCGTTGCAGTGATTTCGGCGCTGGTGAGACCGTCACCGGTGACAAGCGCGCTGCTGCCCGGGGGAAGGCCGGGGCGGCAGGCTCCGACCGAGGCGTCGGACAGTACGGCGAACAGGTCGGCGGCGGCTTCTTCCAAGCGCGTCAGGCGCTCCATGGAGGCGCTCTGCGGTGCGACGACGAGCACATGCCGCATGGTTGTTCTACTGCGCATCTGCCGTTCCGCGCGGCAGGGTCGCGGTTTCGGCCAGTGCCTCGGCGACCGGCCCGGCAACGCTCGCCCGGGCCAGGTACGTCTCCGCGGAGTGGACCCACACGCCGTCGGAATCCACCCGGCGGCTCTCCGGCAGCACGCCCGCGGAGTTCGCGGCCATGTCCCTTTCCAGATGAGGGCGGACGGCGAAGATGTCGTCACGGTCCCAGTAGTTCCTCCATCGGAGCACTCCTTCGGGCACCCGGGGAGGCTGAGGGGCAAGCCGCGGCCATACGACGGACCGCATGGCGATCGGTGAACCGAGGGTGACGAACAGAGGTGTGGCCGAAGGCAGTTCGTGCAGCGCTTCCAAGGTGACGATCGAACCCAGCGAGTGCGCGACCACCACCGCCGGTCCCTCGCCGATGGCTGCCAGGACGCGCGCGCGGATGCGGTGGTCGAGACCGGAACCCGCCGCATCCGCTTCGCCACGGGCCAGGTATCTGGCCACCTGGCCGAGTTCGCGGACCATCAGCTTGGGAGTGATCCACTGGGCGGCAGCACCCCACGGCTTGAGAGCGAGCACCGTGGTCGCCACGTTGAGCGCCCGCCGCACCACGTCGAGACTGCCCTGGCTCTGGTCTCTCGGCTGCGCCTGTGCCCGCGCGCCCGCCAGGAGACGGCGGCCGGCTTCTCCGTCCTCCTCGGCGATCAGCCCGTCGACCCAGGCGAGGAGGAGATCCGAGAGGATCTCGGCCTCGGCCTCCCCGGGCCCCACATCGCCTTCGCCCTGCGCCTGGCTGCGGCGGAAGAGATCGTCGTAGTGCGCGAAAACGCACTCGACACCGCCGTCGGCGGACAGCGAGCCGGCGAGGGCCGAATGTCCGGCGGCGCGCATGCCGGAGGCCAGTGCCGTCGTCCAGGCCGCCAACTCACGGACAGGGTCTCGGGGGCGGCCTATCCCGTGGATGAAGACGAGTCGTGGTCGCATGAGCCGCTCTCCCCGTGTCGACTGCGTGCTCAGCAGGCTAGCAACGAGCCGTCAGCTCCGGCAGGTGATCGCACAGGCGGCGCGCACGCCGCCGCCGTACCGCCGCGCCGCAGAGCCGTACCGAACCACGCCTCGGCGAGCGACTGCGGGCGTGCTCGCGTCCTGGACGGCAACTCCCCAATGGACCACGGCAGGTCGCTGTACACGTGCAGCAGTGTGTACGCCATCAGCACAGCCGGGTCGAAGTCGCGGCCGTACGCCTTGAGGAGCCGGCGCAGCGTCGGAACAGGGCGCGTTGTCACGGACCGGCTTGACCCTCACGTCGCGTGAGGCTGGAGGGTGGGCCCATGAGCGACTACTACAACGCGTTCGAGATCAGTCCCGTGCCCGCTCCCGGCCCGGACGCGGTTTCGCCGGAGCCGTTCCGCGGCATCTACGGAATGCCGGCGTTCGTGACGATCCCCACGAGTGATCTGGCGGAGTCGGTGGATTTCTGGGTCCGGGGCCTCGGGTTCTTCGAGCTGTTCAGCATCCCCGGCAGGCTCGTGCATCTGCGCCGGTGGGCGTTCCAGGACGTACTCCTCGTCCCGGCGGAGAGCGTGCCGGAGCAGGCGCCGGCGATCAGCGTCAGTTTCGCGTGCGTGCTCAGCCAGGTCGATTCCCTGGTCGAGGCCTGTCGTGCTTTGCGCCCGGACTCGGTCGACGGTCCACGGGACACTCCCTGGAACACCCGCGATGTGGCGGTGACCACCCCCGAGAACGCACGGATCGTCTTCACCGCGGCCAAGCCCTTCGATCCGGACAGTCAGGAGGCGCGGAACCTGGCAGCCGTCGGGATCACTCCACCGGGTGCCGCTCGCGGCGACAATGAGGACCATGTCTGATGCCCCTGACGCCGAGGGCCTGACCGTCGGTCAGGCCTCGGCGCGTCTCGGCGTGACGGTCCGCGCCCTGCACCACTGGGACGACATCGGTCTGGCGCGACCGTCGCTGCGCACGGCCGCCGGATACCGGCTCTACACCGCCGGTGATCTGGAACGCCTGCACCGCATCGTCGTCTACCGTGAGCTCGGTCTCGGCCTGGACAGGATTCGCGCCGTCCTGGACGACTCGACCGCAGACGTGCCCGACGCCTTGCGCGCGCAGCGCAAACAGGTCACCGAACGGATCGACCGCCTCCAGCAGCTCGGCGCCGGACTGGATCGGATGATCGACGCCCACGAGCGCGGCCTGCTGCTGACCGCCGAGCAGCAGGCCGCGATCCTCGGCCCCCGGTGGAACCCGGACTGGCCCGTCCAGGCCCGTCAGCGCTACGGAGCCACGACGCAATGGCAGCAGTACGCCGAACGCTCGGCCGCTCGCGGGCCGGAAGAGTGGCGGACCGTCGCCGACGCCGTTGCCGACCTCGACCGCGCCCTCGGGGATGCGATGGACGCCGGCGTCGAACCCGGTAGCCCGGAAGCGAATCAACTCGTCGAGCGGCACCGCGAAGTCTTTGATTCGTACTTTCCCCTCACCAGGCGGATGCAGGTCTGTCTCGCCCGCATGTATGAGGCCGATCCGGGATTCGCCGCCCACTACGACGGCATCCGCGCCGGCCTGGCCGCGTGGTTCCGTCGCATCGTCGATGCCGCCGCGCGCGCCCACGGCATCGACCCCGACACCGCGACCTGGCAGTGAAGCCCGCGTCCGGAACCCTGCCGCTTCCCGCACCGCCTCAGGCCCGCAGTCCTGGCGGCTGTTCCTGCCCGAGCCGCTCCGGCGGGCCCGGCCCCGAAGCGCGACGGTCCCTCCGGTCAGGAGGACCCGTCAGCCACGGCTCCCGGCGGCGGCGTCCTGTCGTCCCTGCGGCGACCGAGCCCGGGGATCAGCACGGCTCCCACGACGACGTGCATCAGGCCGAGCCACAGGCGGGTGGAGGTGCTGATGGCGGGGTCCGTCAGCGGCAGGCACGACAGGGCAAGCACCAGCACGGCCGCCACGACCCAGATCGTCCGGCCCCGCCGCGGTGCGAACCGGTCCAGGAGACCGCGCAGACCCCAGCCCGCCAGTGCGGACAGGACGCCGGCGATCAGAATCTGCGGGGCGCCGAGATCCACCGCGCCCCGCGGCGTGACCACCTCCAGCCTCGCGCCGAGCAGCGGGTCGGCCACCAGCCATACCAGCAGTGGAGCCATGGCCGCGGCCACCACGACCGGGACCGCCGCCGACCGCTCACGCCGGACGGGAACCTCAGGAGCGATGGTCATCGCACTTCCTCCTCCTCATTGGGCAGTAGCGTCACGTCCAACAGCACTTCCACGAGACGACGGGGATCAATCGGCCCACCGCAGCCGCCGCCCGTGGGCCGGTGCCCGGTGGTCCGCACAGCACCCACCACGGCACCCGTCCGGCCGAGGCCGGCCGTGACCACCCGGGCGCCCGCGCACACCCGCCCCGGAAATGCCCTCACCGCCACCACGGACGCAAAGCCCTACCAGGTCCCTGGTCCTGGTCCCATGCCGCATGAGCCGTACATCGAAATCAGGATGTACGGACCGCCCTGTCGCTGCGACCATGACAGGCATGCCCCAAGCTCCCTCGAACGCGCAGCAGTCGCTCGCCCCCGCGCCCACCACGCCCTCGCCCCGTACCTGGGCGGTGGTCCTCGCCGCGTGCGCCGGTGCGTTCCTCGTCGTGCTGGACGTGTCCGTGGTGAACGTGGCGCTGCCGTCGATGCGTGCCGACCTGGGACTGTCGGCGACGGGGCTGCAATGGGTGCTCAACGCCTACTCGATCGCGTTCGCCGGGTTCATGCTCCTCGGCGGGCGGGCGGCGGACATATACGGCCGCAAGCGGATGTTCATCGTCGGGCTGAGCCTGTTCACCGCGGCGTCCGTAGCGGGCGGCCTCGCCCAGGAGGGCTGGCAGTTGCTCGCCGCACGGGCGGTGCAGGGGCTCGGCGCGGCCGTCCTCGCGCCGGCGACCCTGACCATCATCACCTCCGCCGTGCCGCCGGGCCCGGCCCGGACCCGCGCGATCGCCACCTGGGCGGCCGTCGGAGCCGCGGGCGGCGCGGCGGGCGGGTTCGTCGGCGGGGTACTGACCGACCTGCTGTCCTGGCGTTGGGTGCTGCTCATCAACGTCCCCGTCGGCATGGTGGTGCTGGCCGCCGCCGTCCTGTGGCTGACGGAGAGCCGCACCGGCGGCAGCCGCCGGCTCGATCTGCCCGGCGCGGTCCTGGTGACGGGCGGCCTGGCCGCCGTCGCGTACGGCATCGTGCAGACGGAGGAGTCCGGCTGGGGCGCCGGCGGGACGCTGCTGCCGCTCCTCGGCGGGCTCGCGCTGCTCGGCCTGTTCCTGGCGGTGGAGGCCAGGGCGAAGGCGCCGCTCATGCCGCTGAAGCTGTTCCGCTCGAGAGCCGTGTCGGCTGCCAACGTGGCCATGCTGGTGACCGGTTCCGCGTCCTTCGCGATGTGGTTCTTCATGACGGTCTACGCCCAGAACGTCCTCGGCTACACCCCGCTGGAGGCCGGCCTCGCCCTCGTCCCCAGCTCCGTCAGCGTCATCGTCGGCTCGAAACTGGCGCCGTCGCTGATGGCCAGAGGCGGCGCGCGCAACGTCGCCGTCTTCGGCACACTGATCGCCGCGACGGGATTCGGATGGCAGTCCACGATGACCGCCGACGGCACGTTCCTCACGGCGATCGCCGGCCCGGGCATCCTGATGATGGCGGGCATCGGCCTGGCCGCCACACCGCTCGCCGCCCTCGCCACCTCCGGCGCGGACCCCGACGACGCGGGCCTCGTCTCCGGCCTCATCAACACCTCGCGCACGATGGGCGGCGCGCTCGGCCTGTCGATCCTGTCCACCGTCGCCGCCGCACGCTCCGGCGGCGCCACCGGACCGGAGGACCTGACGGCCGGTTACGCGCTGGCCTTCCGTACAGGGACGGGTGTGCTCCTCGCGGGCGCGGTGCTCATGCTGCTGTGGCTGCCGCGGCCCGCGGCGGACCGGGCGTGAGAACGGTGGGGCGGGCCGGGTGCGGTCGTCAGAGCCGGCCCTGCTGCCGGGCCGCCCGCACGGCCTCCATCCGGTTGCGGGTGCCCGTCTTGCCGATCGCCGACGACAGGTAGTTCCGTACGGTCGACTCGGACAGGTGCAGGCTCGGCCGCGATGTCGGCGACCGTCGCCCCGTCCACCGACGCGGCGAGAGCGTCCCGTTCCCTGGCCGTCAGCGGGTTCGCACCGGCGCCGAGCGCCGCCGCGGCCGGCGCCGGATCGACGACCGTCTCGCCGGTCAGCACCCGCCGGATCACCCGGGCCAGTCCGGCCCGCCCGGCAGAGCCGTATGTACGGACCCGGCGCTGACAAATGACCTGGGTGTACGCGGCGGCCACAAGAGAACTGACGTTGCGTCAGCAGTCTTCACAACCTCCCGAGGTCGCGCTATACATAGGGCCATCGGCCTAGAACGCGTTCTAGAACGGCTCGCCTGGCCGGTCCCGTACGACCTCGGTGCGGCCGACGGTGCGGACGGCCGTGCCGAGGTCTTCCCCTCACCGAGGAGCAGCAGCCCCATGCCCATCGACGCAGCCAGGGCCGTCGCCGCGGAGCCCCGCTCCACCACCGTCGCCTGGGACCACAAGGACATCCAGCTGTACCACCTCGGCGTGGGCGCCGGCCGTCCCGCCACCGACCCCGACGAACTGCGCTACACCCTCGAGTCCCGGCTCCACGTGCTGCCGAGCTTCGCCGCCGTCGCGGGTGCGGGCAAGGGCGTCGTCGGCGGCCTTGATCTCCCCGGGCTCGACATCCGGCTCGCGTCCGTGCTCCACGGCGGCCAGCGCATCGAGCTGCACCGCCCGATCCCCGTCACCGGCACGGCCACCTCCACCTCACGCATCGCCGCCGTGTACGACAAGGGGAAGGCCGCGGTCCTCGTCCTGCGTACCGAGGCGGCCGACGACGACGGGCCGCTGTGGACCAGCGACGCCCAGCTCTTCGTGCGCGGCGAGGGCGGCTTCGGCGGGGAACGCGGCCCGTCCGAGCGCCTCGACCTTCCGGGCCGGGCCCCCGACCGGACCGTGGAGCGGCACATCCGCGAGGACCAGGCCCTGCTCTACCGGCTCTCCGGCGACCTCAACCCCCTGCACGCCGACCCCGACTTCGCCAAGCTCGCCGGCTTCGACCGGCCGATCCTGCACGGCCTGTGCACGTACGGCACCACCCTCAAGGCCGTCGTCGACACCCTGCTCGACGGGGACGTCACCCGCGTCCGCTCGTACCGCACCCGCTTCGCGGGCGTCGTCTTCCCCGGCGAGACCCTCCGCATCCGGATGTGGGACCTGACCGGCCGGGTCCAGGTCGCGGTGACGGCCGCCGGCCGGGACGACGCCCCCGTCCTCGCCGACACCCTCGTAGAAACCGTGTGAAGGGAGCCGCACCATGCGCGCAGCCGTAGTGCACGAGATCGGCCAGGACAAACTCGAAGTCCTCGACGACGTCGAGGCGGTGGGCTTCGGCCCCGGCAAGGTACGGATCCGGATCAGGGCCACCGGCCTGTGCCACTCCGACATCTCCGCCATGAACGGTGTGCTGCCGCAGCCCGCCCCCTTCGTGCCCGGCCACGAGGGCGCCGGCGAGATCCTCGACGTCGGCGACGGGGTCGGCGGACTCGGCGCCGGCGACCGGGTCCTCATGTGCTGGCTGCCCGCCTGCGGAGCCTGCCCCTCCTGCAAGCGGGGGCAGAGCCATCTGTGCCTGGCCGGGTTCATGAACGCCGGCACGCCCAACTTCCGCCGCCCCGGCGGAGACGTCTTCGGCTTCGCCGGCACCGGCACCTTCACCGAGGAGGTCGTCGTCGACGCGGGCTGCGCGGTGCCGATCCCCGACGACGTGCCCTTCGACATCGCCGCCCTCATCGGCTGCGGCGTCACGACCGGACTCGGAGCGGCCATCAACACGGCAAAGGTGGAAGCCGGATCCTCGGTCGCCGTCATCGGCTGCGGCGGCGTCGGCATCTCCGCCGTCCAGGGCGCGAAACTGCGGGGCGCCGCACAGATCGTCGCCGTCGATCCCGTCGCGTCCAGGCGTGAGGCGGCCCTGCGGTTCGGTGCGACGGAAGCGGTGGAGCCGGAGGCGCTCGGCGACGCCAAACAGCGGATCACCGCGGGGGAGGGCTTCGACTACGTCTTCGAGGTCGTCGGGAAGTCGGCGACGGCCCGCACGGCCTACGAGACGACCCGGCGCGGCGGGACGCTGTGCATCGTCGGCGCCGGCGCGATGGACGACCATCTGCGCTTCAACATGTTCGAGCTGTTCTTCGACGAGAAGCGCATCGTCCCGTCCATGTACGGCGGCGGTGACGTGCTCCGTTCCTACGAAAGGGCCATCGAGCTCTGGCGGGCCGGCCGGATCGACCTGGCGGGTCTCATCACCCACCGGGTGCCGCTCGCCGGGATCAACGACGCGGTGGCGCAGATGCGCAGCGGCGAGGCCCTGCGCACGTGCATCGAGATCTGAGGGGACGGGACGCATGTCACTCCCCCTCGAAGGTCTGAGCGCGATCGTCACCGGCGCGGGCCGCGGACTAGGACGAGCAGAGGCGCTGGAACTGGGGCGGCTGGGCGCGGCTGTCGTCGTCAACGACTACGGTCCGCAGGGACGGGACGGAACGGCCGGCGGATCCTCGGCCGGATCGGCAGCTCGATCGGTCGCCGAGTCGGTCGCCGACGAGATCCGCGCGGCGGGCGGCCGGGCCGTGGCCCACCTGGGCGACATCGCCGACTTCCGCACGGCCCGGGCCCTGGTCGACCTCGCCGTCCGCGAGTACGGAAAGCTGGACATCCTCGTCAACAACGCGGGCATCCTGCGCGACCGGATGGTCTTCTCGATGAGCGAGGACGAATGGGACGCGGTCATCCGGGTCCACCTCAAGGGCCACTTCAACACCACGCGATTCGCGGCCGCGCACTGGAGAGAACGCGCCAAGGCGGCGGAGGACGGCCAGGTGTACGGACGCATCGTCAACACCTCCTCCGAGGCGTTCCTCGCCGGCTCGGCGGGCCAGCCCAACTACGCGGCCGCCAAAGGCGGCATCGTCGGCCTGACGACCTCGACGGCGCACGCCCTCGCAAAGTACGGCGTCACGGCCAACGTCATCTGCCCCCGGGCGAGGACCCGTATGACCGAGGACGTCTTCGCGGGCTTCGCGGAAGCGGAACCGGGCGGCTTCGACGCCCTTTCGCCGGAGCATGTCGCACCGCTGGTCGGCTACCTCGCCTCACCGGCGGCGGCCGTCGTCAACGGTCAACTGCTGGTCGTGCACGGCGGGATGGTGGCGGTGGTGGAACGCCCCCGGGTGGCCGCGAAGTTCGACGCGTCGCTGTCGAAGGGCCCGACGTTCAGTTTCGAGGAACTGGCGGGCGTCCTGACGCCGTACTTCGGGACGAGGCCCCGGGGCTTCGCGGCCGGGGAGGTGCTGGGGCTGAGGCGGGGGTGACGGTGGGGGTGCGGCCGCTGGGCGGGGCGTGTTCCCCTACCGCCCCTTCCCGCTGTACCGATTGTGCTCCGCCGCGTGGCGGGGCAGGCCCCGGACCCCGTACGGCCTTCGGTCGTGCCCTTGATCGCCGGGCGGGCCGGCGGTGCCTGGCAACTTCGGCCTCGCCGGCGATCGAGGCGCGGGGGTGCGGGGCGGAGCCGGTTCCGGGAGCGCCTGGCTGTAGGGGGGAGGGCAGGGGAACAAGCCTGCCGCAGGCGCCCGGTTACGCCGCGTCGCCCCCCGACGGCCTCCGATGCCGCCCCCGCCCCGGCGCCGACGACTCGTCCTTCGCCGCCGCACCGCCCCGGTGCCTACCGGCACCCGTACCCGGACTGCCGCCGGCTTCGCCCCGTCCCGTCGCCGCGGTCTGCGGGCGCGCCTGGGTCGTGTCGGTTCGGGCTTCTGACATGTGGGAAGTCACCCCGTAGAGAATCGCTGCTTACACGTGTCGCAGGCCCCCCGGCCACCGGCCGGAACCGTGGCCCGGTCGCCCCGGCCCGTGAGTCTAACCAGGGGCGCCGCGCCCGGTGAGCGGCGCCTGCTGCAACGGAACGGGCCTGCACACAACAGGACCGTCTGAGCCCTCGCACGGTTCCCCACCTGCGGCTTCCGCTTGTGCCGGTTCTGTGGCCGCCATATGACCGAAGGTTTCTGCAGAGATGCCGAGGGCTTCCGGAACCTCCGTACGGACCACCCCGCACGGCATCGACTCGGTCGCACACGGCAGTTGCAGCACGCCCTCCCGGCTCCAGGTCCCGGCGCCCGCCAACCACCCCTCCGGAGCGGCGAGTTGGATCATCCGGCGGGCCGCGGGTCGCCACAGGCCCACCCAGCTGCCGGCCGCGCCGTCGATCCGCAGTGCCACCGCGCAGCTCTCCGGCATCAGGACCTGCCCGGGCTGCACCGCGAACGGTGTCACCAGCGCGTCCGGCAGCCGCAGGCTCCGGGGGAAACGCACCGGCCGGGTGCTGCCCAGCACGCCCCAGCCGAGCCGGTCCTGCCCGGGCCCGGGCGCGTTCGAACGGATCAGCAGGAGACCGCTGTCGGCGTCCGCGAGGAGCAGCCGGTCGTCGCTCTCGTCCGTGATCTGGAGCAGCGGCGTCACCTCGCCGCCGCGCGCCAGGTCGACCACGACCGTCTTGACGGGACCGCCGTCCGCCCGCCTGCGGTCCAGCGCGAGCAGCCGTCCCGCGCGGTCCAGCCAGGCGCCGCCCGAGCAGTGCCCCGCCACCTCCGCGACGTGCTCGGGGCCGTGGGCGCCGCCCGTCACCAGCCAGATGCCGGTGGAGTGCGCGTACGGCACGAGGGCGTACGCGAGGACCCCGTCCGGCGACGGCGGCAGCAGTGTCAACTCCTCGGCGGGGACGGCCCCGAGGGGCAGTTCGCCGGTCGCCGGACCGGTCGGGTACAGCAGGGAGAAGGTGTGCCGCTCCGCGACCCGGCGGCTGATCAGAACCCGGCCGTCGGAGAGCGGCAGCACCTGTGCGTCGCGCTCCTCCGGCTGGTCGAGCGGCAGCGGAACGGCGTACGGCTCAAGGCCGTCGAGGGTCCAGCGCTCGGGGAACAGTGCCTCGCCCGTCCCCGCCAGGCGGGCTCCGTACGTGCCGTCCGCGGTGATCGTGATCGCCGGGGACACCGCACCGCGAGGGACCTCCGCGTCGCTCGTGGTCCGCGCGCCGTCCGAACCGTCCGTACCGTCCGTACTCGCCACCGCCCCGTCTGCCGCGGCGGTCTCGATGGCACAGGCTGTCATCGATGCGTCACCTCCGGACTCCGAAGCTAGGTTTCGTACTTCCTGCCGAACAGCACGAGAGGGGTCTCTTCACACATAAGGGTGGCCATGCCCTGATTCGCCTGAGATTGAGGGGGCGGTTGTGCTCCCAGGCTCGACCGTGCTTAAGGTAAGGCCCACCTAAGTACCGGATCAGGAGCACGTCATGTCCCTACGCCGCCGTGGCACAGCCGCCGCAGTCGCCCTCGCAGCCGCTCTCTCCCTCGCCGCCTGCGGCGCCGACGGCGGTGCGGACAAGGACGCGGGCGCCAAGGCGGACGACGGTGGCAAGAAGGCCGTGGCCCAGGGCGGCAAGGACTTCGGCGACGCGGCCGCCAAGACAGCGGCGATGGGCACGGACGCCGAGGCCGGCGAGTTCCCCCGCACCATCACCCACGCCCTCGGCAAGACCGAGATCAAGGCAGCGCCCAAGCGGGTCGTCGTCCTCGACGTCGGCGAGCTGGACAACGTCGCCTCCCTCGGCATCCAGCCCGTCGGCTACGCGCCCACCGAGGGCGACGACGGCATCCCCGACTACCTGAGGAAGGCGGCCGGCAGCCCCAAGAGCGTCGGCACCATCAACAGCCTCAACCTCGAGGCCATCGCCGCGCTCAAGCCGGACCTGATCCTCGGCAGCCAGCTGCGCGCCGGCGACAAGTACAAGGAGCTGTCGCAGATCGCGCCGACGGTCTTCTCCATCCGCCCGGGCTTCACCTGGAAGGAGAACTACCTCCTCAACGCGGCGGCGCTCGACAGGACCGCGGAGGCGAAGGGCAAGCTCGGCGAGTACGAGAAGAAGGCGAAGCAGCTCGGCACCGACCTCGGCGAGAACAAGCCGACGGTCACCATGCTCCGTTACATGCCGGGCAAGATCCGCCTCTACGCGAAGGCGTCCTTCATCGGCACGATCCTCGACGACGCCGGCGTCCCGCGGCCGAAGAACCAGCAGATCAACGACCTCGCCGCCGAGATCAGCCCGGAGAAGATGGACGAGGCCGACGCCGACTGGATCTTCACCGGCGTCTACGGCGACCCGTCGAAGACCAACCGCGACACCGCCGAGTCCAACCCGCTCTGGAAGGACCTGAAGGCCGTGAAGGCCGGGCAGGCCAAGGACGTTCCCGACGAGACCTGGTACCTGGGTCTCGGCGTCACCGCCGCCGGCGAGGTCCTCGACGACCTGCGCGGCTTCCTCGTCAAGTAGGGCACGGCCGCGGAGGCGGGCGGGGCAGGTAGCCTTTGCTGCGTGCCCCGTCTGTCTGAAGTCATCTCCGCGCTCGACGCCCTCTGGCCCCCGGAGCGGGCCGAACAGTGGGACGCCGTCGGTACCGTCTGCGGAGACCCCGACGCCGAGGTCCTCCGGGTGCTGTTCGCCGTCGACCCCGTCCAGGACGTCGTCGAAGAGGCGCGGCGGCTCGGCGCCGACCTGCTCGTCACCCACCACCCGCTCTATCTGCGCGGCACGACGACGGTCGCGGCCGGTCACTTCAAGGGCCGGGTCGTGCACACGCTGATCAAGAACGACATCGCCCTGCACGTCGCGCACACCAACGCGGACACCGCGGACCCCGGCGTCTCCGACGCCCTCGCCGGCGCGCTGGACCTGCGCGTCGTACGGCCCCTGGTGCCCGACGCCTCGGACCCGAACGGCCGTCGCGGCCTCGGCCGGGTGTGCGAGCTGGACCATCCGGAGACGCTGCGCGAGTTCGCGGCCCGCGCCGCGAAGCGCCTGCCGGCCACCGCGCAGGGCATCCGCCTCGCCGGTGACCCCGACGCGACGATCCGCACCGTCGCGGTGAGCGGCGGCTCCGGCGACAGCCTCTTCGACCACGTGCGCGCCGCCGGCGTGGACGCCTTCCTCACCGCCGACCTGCGCCACCACCCGGCGTCCGAAGCCACCCAGCACTCGCCGCTCGGCCTGGTCGACGCCGCTCACTGGGCGACCGAATGGCCCTGGTGCGAACAGGCCGCCGCGCAGCTCGACGCGATTTCCGACCGGAACGGCTGGGACCTGCGGGTCCACGTCTCCACGACGGTCACCGACCCCTGGTCCTCCCACCACGATTCCTCTGGAGCCCCCAACTGAACGCCGCGCCCGCCGACCAGATCCGACTTCTCGACGTCCAGTCCCTCGACCGGCGCCTGTCGCAGCTCGAGCACAAGCGCCGGTCGCTGCCCGAGCACGCCGAGATCGAGTCGCTCACCAAGGACCTCACGCAGCTGCGTGATCTGCTCGTCGCCGCGCAGACCGAGGAGAGCGACACCGCCCGCGAGCAGACCAAGGCGGAGCAGGACGTCGACCAGGTGCGCCAGCGCGCCACCCGCGACCAGCAGCGGCTCGACTCCGGCGCGATCACCTCGCCCAAGGACCTGGAGAACCTGCAGCGGGAGATCGTCTCCCTCGCCAAGCGCCAGGGCGACCTGGAGGACATCGTCCTCGAGGTCATGGAGCGCCGTGAGTCCGTGCAGGAGCGTGTCGCCGAACTGACCGAGCGGGTCTCCTCCGTGCAGGCCAAGGTCGACGCCGCCACCGCCCGCAGGGACGCCGCCGAGCAGGAACTCGACAGCGAGGCCGCATCCGTCACCAAGGAGCGCGAGGTCGTCGCCGGCTCCGTCCCCGCCGACCTGATGAAGCTGTACGAGAAGCTCCGTGCCCAGCAGGGCGGCGTGGGCGCGGCCCGGCTGTTCCAGCGCCGCTGCGAGGGATGCCAGCTCGAGCTGAACATCACCGAGCTGAACGAGGTCCGCGCCGCCGCGCCCGACACGGTCCTGCGCTGCGAGAACTGCCGCCGCATCCTCGTCCGCACGTCCGAATCGGGGCTGTAGTGCCCGTACCGCGCGAGTTCGTCGTCGAGGCCGACGGCGGCTCACGAGGCAACCCGGGCCCCGCCGGCTACGGCGCGGTCGTCCTCGACCCGGTCTCCGGCGAGACGCTCGCCGAGGCCGCGGAGTACATCGGCGTGGCGACCAACAACGTGGCCGAGTACAAGGGCCTCGTCGCCGGTCTCAAGGCGGCCCACGCCCTGGACCCGGAGGCGCTCGTCCGCGTACGGATGGACTCCAAGTTGGTCGTCGAGCAGATGTCGGGCCGCTGGAAGATCAAGCACCCCGACATGAAGCCGCTGGCCGCGGAGGCCGCACGCGTCTTCCCGCCCGCGCGGGTCACCTACGAGTGGATCCCGCGCGAGCGCAACAAGCAGGCCGACCGGCTCGCCAACGAGGCGATGGACGCGGGCCGGCAGGGCAGGCAGTGGGAGCCGTCGCGCTCCACCGCGGCCCTTGACGCACGCGACGCGGAAGCGGCGCGCGTGGTGGGCGACGCGGCGGCAGGCGCGGCCAAGGCACGGGCGGCGCTCGTCCGTACCGGGGGCGCGGCCGCTGCCGCCGCTCCCGTCGTCTCCGACGCGGTCGCGGGGGCGGAGCTGCCGGCGACGCCGGCCGCCCCCTCCGCCGGGTGGGGCGCCCCGGACATGGGCCTGCCCGCCACGTTCGTCCTGCTCCGCCACGGCGAGACGGTGCTCACCCCCGAGAAGCGCTTCTCCGGCAGCGGTGGCAGCGACCCGGTGCTCTCCGCCGTCGGCCGCCGCCAGGCGGAAGCCGTCGCCGCGGCGATGGCCGGGCGCGGCACGATCCAGGCGATCGTCAGCTCCCCGCTGCGGCGCTGCCGTGAGACGGCCGACGCCGTCGCGGCGAAGCTGGGCCTCGGCGTGAGCATCGAGGAAGGCCTGCGCGAGACCGACTTCGCGGCGTGGGAGGGTCTGACCTACGCGGAAGTGCGGGAGCGCTACCCCGACGACCTCGAAGCGTGGCTCGCCTCCCCGAAGGCGGCGCCGACGGGCGGCGGCGAAAGCTTCGCGACGGTGGCGAGGCGGGTGGCCGCGACGCGCGACAAGCTCCTCGCCGTGCACCAGGGCCGCACCGTTCTCCTCGTCACCCACGTGACCCCGGTCAAGACCCTGGTCCGCCTGGCCCTCGGCGCCCCGCCGGAGTCGCTGTTCCGGATGGAACTGTCGGCGGCGTCGCTGTCGGCGGTGGCCTACTACGCGGACGGCAACGCGTCGCTGCGGCTGCTGAACGACACGTCGCACTTGCGGTGACGGCGGGGCGCAGCCGCTGCGCGGTGGCTGTCCCCGACCCTCCCCTTCCCGCTGTACCGAGGTGCGGCTCCGCCGCACCTCGGCAAGGCAGGCCCCGGACCCCGTACCGCCCTGCGGGCGGCGTGTCGTGCTTCGCGCGGTGCCCTCCATCTCCCCCTGCGGCCCGGCGGCCGTGCGAGGTGCTCCCAGGCCGCGGGGATCCGGGGGCAGAGCCCCGAAACACCGCGCAGCGCGGTGCCGGGCCCGGGCGGAGCCCGGTTTCGGGAAGGGGCCAAGACCGTACGGTCCCGATGGCGGCGACCCGCCGACCGGGGCGCCGCCTCCCGCAGGCGACTCCCGCGAAATTGGGCCGTGTGCGTCCTGTCACCGCCGACCCGCCCGCCGTCGGGCCCCCTGCGCTCACGGAAGGGGGACAGGGGTGAGCCCGCCACCGGGTTGTCCGTGGCCGGGGGTGTGCCTCCCGTGCGAAGCGCGGTGGTCACACGTCCGGCCGAGGCCGGTCGCCGCCGGGCGCGGTGGAGGGGGTGGGGAGCGGCCGTGCACGACGGGCTATCCCAGCCCCGCCGCCTCCCGCGCCAGGGACTCGACCCGGCCCCAGTCCCCCGACGTCACCGCGTCCGGCGGGAGCATCCATGTGCCGCCGACGCACGCCACATTGGGGAGTGCGAGATACGACGGTGCCGAAGTGAGCGACACCCCGCCCGTGGGGCAGAAGCGGGCCTGGGGGAGCGGCCCGGCGAGGGACTTGAGGTAGGGCGTGCCGCCCGCCGCCTCCGCGGGGAAGAACTTCATGTCCGTCACCCCGCGTTCCAGCAGCGCCACGACCTCCGACGTCGTGGACACACCGGGCAGGTACGGCACGCCGGACGCCTTCATCGCGTCCAGCAGGGTGTCCGTCCAGCCGGGGCTGACGAGGAAGCGCGCTCCGGCCGCCACCGCGGAGGAGACGCCGGCCGGTGAGATCACCGTGCCGGCGCCGACGACGGCGTCGGGCACCTCCGCCGCGATCGCGCGGATCGCGTCGAGCGCGGCCGGTGTCCGCAGCGTCACCTCGATCGCCGGCAGGCCGCCCCCGACGAGGGCACGCGCGAGCGGTACGGCAGTGGCGGCGTCGTCGACGACGACGACCGGGATCACGGGGGCGAGGCCGAGCACGGAGGTCATGCGCCCCATACTGCCCAGCCCGAGCATCACACGCAACGGGCGTTGCGTATCGTGCAACGCCTAGTGGATCTCGGAGACCACCACGTCGAGCGCCCACGCCTTCCCCGGCTTGCCGGGAGGTTCCGCCTCGACCACGTGTCCGAGGTCCCGCAGCGCCTCCACCAGCGCGGCCGGCGATCCGGGCGCCGCCCCGGCCTCCAGCAGGCTGCGGACGATCCGGCCCTTCGTCGCCTTGTTGAAGTGGCTGACCACGGACCGCGTCTGCACCCCGGTCGATTCGTCGATCCGGGAGTGCAGCACCCGTACCGTCGCCGTACGGCTCGCGACCTCGCCCTTCGGCTTCCACGCCGCCGCGTACGCCGACGACCGCAGATCGAGCACCAGCCCGCCGCCGGCCTCCTCGGGGAGTACGGACTCCATCGGGCCCCGCCAGTACGCCCCGAGCGCCCCGAGGCCCGGCAGCTTCACGCCCATCGAGCAGCGGTACGGCGGGATGCGGTCGCCGATCCGGACCGCGCCCCACAGCCCGGAGAACACCAGCAGCGACTGCCGGGCCCGTCGGCGCGCGGACGCGTCGAGCGTGGCGAGGTCCAGCGCGTCGTACAGGACGCCGGTGTAGATCTCACCGGCCGGCCGGGTCCCCGCCGTCCGCAGTGCCACGTTCTTCGCGATCTCGCCGCGCAGGCCTTCGCTCAGGCCGAGGACCTGCTGCGCCTTCGTACCGTCGGCGACGCACAGCTCGACCAGCTCGTCGAGCACCGCCGCCCGTGCCTCCGCGAGCCCCGGAAGGGACAGCGACTCCGGCTTCAACGGAGCCCCGCGGCCGGAATCGGCCTTGCCCTCCGACGGCGGCAACAGCACAAGCACGGCAGGTCTCCTTCGTACGGACACGGGGTGGGGTTGCGGCCCCGCGCCAGAGTACAAAGGCAGCCCCGCCCCGCCGAAATGCCACCACCCCAGCCGCGACCTACGCTCGGTCCATGCCCCGCCGCCACATGAAAGCGACCGGCGCAGCCGAGGCCCCGCTGCGCGCCGCCCTGCGTGAGCTGCGCACGACGCTCGACGTGCCGGGGGACTTTCCGGAGGCGGTCCTCGCCGAGGCCGCGACCGCTGTCACGACCCCGCGGCTGCCCGCAGAGGACGCCACGGACATCCCCTTGTTCACCATCGACCCGCCCGGTTCCGTCGACCTCGACCAGGCGATGCACCTCGCCCGCCGCGACGGGGGCTATCGCGTCCACTACGCGATCGCCGACGTCGCCGCCTTCGTCACGCCCGGCTCGGCGCTGGACGCGGAGGCCCACCGGAGGGTGCAGACGCTGTACTTCCCCGACGGGAAGGTCCCCCTCCATCCGCCCGGTCTCTCCGAGGGGGCCGCCAGCCTGCTGCCCGGCCAGAGCGCCCCCGCGCTGCTGTGGCGGATCGACCTCGACGCGGAGGGGCGCACCGTCGGCACCGACGTGCGCCGGGCGCTCGTGCGCAGCCGGGCCAGGCTGGACTACGAAGGAGCGCAGCGGCTGATCGACACCGGCAGGGCGGAGGAACCGCTGGCCCTGCTCAAGGACATCGGCACCCTGCGCGAGGCGCTCGAGGTCGAACGCGGCGGGATCTCCTTGAACGTCCCCGAGCAGGAGGTCACCGAGCGGGACGGCGGGTACGTCCTCGAGTACCGCGCACCGCGCCCCGCCGACGGCTGGAACGCGCAGATCTCCCTGCTCACCGGCATGGCCGCCGCCGGCCTCATGACCGCGTCGGGCACGGGCATCCTGCGCACCCTGCCGACCGCCCCCGACGGGGCCGTGGCGCGGCTGCGCCGCTCGGCGAAGGCGCTGCGCGTCGACTGGCCCCACCACGTCTCGTACGCCGAACTCGTGCGCTCCCTCGACCCGCGCGAGCCCCGCAGCGCCGCCTTCCTCCAGGAGTGCACGACGCTGCTTCGCGGCGCCGGGTACACGGCGTTCACCAGTGGGGTCCTCCCGGTGCCGGCCGTCCACGCGGCGGTCGCCGCCGAGTACACGCACTGCACCGCGCCGCTGCGCCGGCTCGTCGACCGTTACGCGGGCGAGCTGTGCCTGGCCGCCGTCGCGGGGCAGGAGCCGCCGGGGTGGGTGACCGCCGCCCTGGAGACCCTCCCCAAGGAGATGGCCGAGGGCGGCCGGCGCGGCAACACCGTCGAACGCGAGTGCCTCGACATCGTCGAAGCGATCGTGCTGCGGGACCGGATCGGCGACACGTTCGACGCGGTCGTCGTCGACGTGGAGGAGAACGACCCGGCGGCCGGCACCGTCCACCTCGAGGACCCGGCCGTGGTGGCACGCGTCGAAGGCGGCGCTGGCGCGCTGCCGCTGGGGGAGCGGCTGAGGGTGCGGCTCACCGAGGCCGACCCGGGGCGGGCGAAGGTGCGGTTCACGCCGGCGTGACCGGCGCCGTCGCCGGGCGCTGCCCGCCCACCGCCTCCCGCAGGGCCTTCGCGAACGCCCTGGCGTCGTCGGCGTGGACGCGGACCGTCCGGACGGGCCGCTCCCGTCCCAGCAGGCCGGTGTACGTCACCGGCTCGGACAGTTCCAGCGTCACCGACGTCTGCCCGGCGATCTTCAGGTCGAGGATCTCGTCCTGCTTCTCGTGCGTGAAGATCAGCTCGTACCGTACGGACGCGATCCGCTCCAGCGGTATCCGCAGATCCACATGGCCGGCCTGACGGAGCCGCAGCGTGTCCGCCGACAGGACGTGCGGGCGGGCGACGGCAGCGGCGTGGACGCCCAGCATGAACACGATGGTGTAGACGTCCACGACGAGCAGCACCGCATGCACGGTGGGCCAGTTCCGGAACAGCACCGCCATGACGACCGTCTCGACGGCGCAGACGAAGGTGGAGCCGTACATGAGTGCGGCCTGGTCCCGGGCATGCCCGTAAGCGCGGTCGTCCGGTCCGACGCCGTCGCGACGCCGCGCGACCCACAGGACCAGGCTGTACATCAGCCGCAGTTCATGGCCGACGAGACGCAGCACCGGCAGCGGCACGAGTTCGGCCAGCGCTTTTTGCCGGGTCAGGCCACCCCTGCGCAGCCGCAGATAGGCGAACACCTCCGCGGCGAGCAGCAGCACGACGGCCACCTCCGCGACGGCGACGACGAGGGCGGGGATCCGCACACCACCCACGAGGCACACAGCCACCAGCAGCTCTGCGGGCAGTACGGCGTAGGCCATGCCCCGCAGGGCGCTGAGCAGCCGGTTCACCGGACACGCTCCATGGCCAGCCGCAGGGCACGCTCAACGACGGCGGCCTGCGCGGACGAGAAGTCCGCGAGGAACGCGTCCAGGAACCCCGCCGGAGGCGGGCCGTCCGGGCCGGGCCGCGGCACCATCTCGTCGGGCAGCATGTCCGCGAGGCCCCGGGCCGCCCGCTCCACCCGCGGGTCGGCCGGGTCGGCGTCCGCGAGCGCGTCCAGCTCCGCGTACAGCGCGTACGCCCGCTCCATGGCGCCCGGCGTCCCGGTCATCCGGCGCATCGCCCCCATCAGCCGCTCCCGCTCCTCGGTGGGCGCCATCGTGTCCAGCAGCGCCAGCAGTTCACGGTCCTTGGCGGCGATCGCCGGCTCGGGCCCGGGCAGCGCCGCGGACGCGCGTGCCATGTCGTCGAACAGCTCCGCCAGCAGCGGCGACACCGGACCCTCGGCGGGCAGCCGCCCCTCCCGCGCCTGCTCGAGCAGCGGGGCCAGCCGCGCCCGCCGCTCATGGATCAGCGCCTCCTGCCGCCCGAGGTCGGCGTCCAGTTCCTCCAGCACTTCGACGAGGTCCCGGCCCGCGTCCTCCGCGAGCACGTCGCGCACCTCGTCGAGCCCGAGCCCCAGCTCGGTGAGCCGCCGGATCCGCGCGAGCAGCACGGCGTCGCGGACGGTGTACTCCCGGTACCCGTTGGGCAGCCGGACGGGCTCGGGCAGCAACCCCAGATGGTGGTAGTGCCGGACGGCCCGCGCGGTCACACCGACCATCGCGGCGATCTCTCCGATTCGCATGGCTTCAGTAGAAACGTTGACGCCGTGACAAGGTCAAGCGCCGCCGGTGGGCCGCGAGGGGCTCGCCCGGAGCCGTTCCGTCCCGCCCGGACGGCGGCCGGTTTCCCGCGGCCGGGCAGGTAGCATGGTCACCACGGCAGACGAGCCGGGCGGACGGCCGCGTGGGGATCAGCAGTGATCCTCCCGAGGAACGTCCGGGCTCCACAGGGCAGGGTGGTGGCTAACGGCCACCCGGGGTGACCCGCGGGACAGTGCCACAGAAAACAGACCGCCGGGGACCTCGGTCCTCGGTAAGGGTGAAACGGTGGTGTAAGAGACCACCAGCGCCTGAGGTGACTCAGGCGGCTAGGTAAACCCCACCTGGAGCAAGGTCAAGAGGGACCGCCGCAAGGTGGTCCTGCGCGGACGCATCAGGGCTGCCCGCCCGAGTCCGCGGGTAGACCGCACGAGGCCGGCGGCAACGCCGGTCCTAGATGGATGGCCGTCGCCCCGACGACCGCGAGGTCCCGGGGCACAGAACCCGGCGTACAGCCCGACTCGTCTGCCGCTAGCTGCGGCTTTGCTTTGGAACGGGCCTCTGAACTGAGCTGCCCGACTTGCCCGAGGGCCGTCTCCTGGGTGGCTGCGGACGATGTCTACGGCCGCGACGGAGCCTTCCGCGACTTCCTCGGGACGCGCCGACTGCCGTACGCGGTCACCATGCAGGTCGGCTGGAGGAACGCCGCACGAGGTGCAGCTCCCAGTGGCTGTTCCCAAGGGGCGACGCCCTGTTCCGGGCTTCCTTCCCAGCCGGAGTACGGGCGTCAACTCGTGGTGACCAGCTCGTCGAGTAACTGCTCCAACAGATTGTTGTCACCGAGGAAGCTCTTCACTGCTGCGTCCTCGTTGCGTTGAGGGTCCATGCCCGACCAGTTCAGGGCATATCCCGCGTCGGCGCTCAGCTGGGACAGGAACGCCCGCTGGGCACGGCCGTTGCCCTCGCGGAACGGGTGGAGGACGTTCAGGTCGCCGTACAACGTGGCCAATTGGATGACGAATTCCTGCCGAGGGAGACTCCGCAGCCGGCCGGATGAGGCGAGACGGCCGAATACCTCGCCGGCGTAGGGCACCAGGTTTCTCGCCGGACAGAAGGGTGTGCGCTTGGCGATGTTCACAGTGCGTAACTCGCCTGCCCACGGATAGATGTCGCCGAAGATCGCGGCATGGAACGCTTGGAAATGGCCGAGGTCGTACGCGCCGGGTAGGGGGCGCTCGGCGAGCATGACGAGGCGCGCCCGGTGATGTCCGCCTCTGCTGCCGCGAGCAGTTGATGGTCGGTGATGCCGAGCTTGTTGCGCAGCACGCCGTTGGGCATGGCGTACGGATCGTTCACCCTGCCCGCCGCTCCGAAGTCTGTCGGTGGCGGGCGATCGCGCGGGCGACCAGGGTATCCGCGTCGACGTCGCCCTTGACGTACGCCTCGGTATCGCGGTCGGAGGCCTCGGAGGCGTGGAGCCCTTCGGCCTCGATGGAGCCGGTGGCCGAGGCGACGGCCGCACGTCGTGCCGCCCGGCCGCTCAGCGCCTCGAAGGCTTCAACGGACAGGAGGACGCCCTGGGGCTTGCGGTGGGCGCCGATCAGGACCGGGTCGGCATCCGCGCCGGACTCCGACAGGTCAGCCAGGATCCGCGACAGTCCCGCGCGCGCGTCGCTGACGGTCACGACCTCAGGGATCACCATCTTGTCACCGTACCCGTATAGAGGCTTGATTCTGTACAGATTCTAGTACGGATTCCGGTGAGTGTCTCGTCCGACAACGGGCCGGTGGCGCCACAGGGGGCGGGCAGGTGCCGAATCGAGCCGAGATCGCGAGGTTCTCGCCGATGTCGGCGCGGGTTGAACCGGACTACCGGCAGATCGCGCCGGTTGAGTTCGGTGATCTCCATGTCGGCGGTGATGTCGTCCGGCTCGGTGGCCACCAGAACCTGCCTCTCCGAGAGCGACGAAGCCCCCGTATGGACCGCTCCGGCGCGGGGCGCGCGTTTGCGCAGGTCATAGCGTTGTGGTAGCCCTCCCCGGCGTACAGCCCGACTCGTCTGCCCCTGTCTGCGTGTTGTACCTGAAAGGGCCTCCGACCACCGTCGGAGGCCCTTTCAGGTGATCAGGCCTGGGTCGATGCGCTGCACTGCCAGTCGCCGTAGCGCACTCCGTCCTTGCTGCGGACGATGCAGACCCGCACCGTGTCGTTCTCGGTCAGGTCGTAGTTGCACGTCGTGATGCCGGTGCCCGGCTGGCCGATGCTGGTCGTGTCGTAGCAGCCGGTCCGGTGGTCGCGCCAGCCCCACGCGTCGATGTTGATCTTCTGCCAGCGCTCGATCTTGGCCTGCACCGAGTAGCCGTCGGCGGACGTGTCCTTCACGTAGAGCCAGTCACCGTCGGGGTAGAACGTCGCCGTGCCCCAGGACTTGCTGACACTCACGTTGAGGCCGCTCGCGGAGGCGGAACCTGCCATGCCGACGACGAGGGCACCGCTCGCGAGGAGGGCCATGCCGGCTGTTGCCGCCTTGCTGCGCGTCATGAAGTGTTCCCTTTCCGAAGACATATGTTCGATGAGCGTCCAGATCAAACCGCTGTCGACCAACAGGTGTCAACCAGGTTTCTGGCAGGGCGAGTTGACGGACCGAGCGAGGACTGTCCGGTCATCCGTCACACGCCCTGCCGGGCGTTCCGCCGCCACACCGCGTGCAACGCCGGTGAGTGCGCGGGCGCCGGGCGGGCCGGGCAGACGTCGACGTGGCTGACCCGGCAGGTGCCCAAGGGGGCGGCCGATCGCAGCTGGACCGCTGTGCCGTCACCGGCGATGCGCCAGCGGTGGCCGACGGGGACCGTGGTGACCGCGAGGGCGCCGGGCTCGATGAGTATCCATCGGCCGTGCACCGTGCGGTGCCGCTCCGCGCTGCTCCCGCACTCGCGGCAGGCCGCGGAGCCCGGCGCGGCGGCGGCCGTGCGGGTCGCGAACGTCAGCGCGTCGCCCGTGGCCGTCAGGATGTCGCCCAGCAGGACGGGATCGCGGCCGGACCGCGTGGGGTGCTCGCACCGTGCGCACAACGCGGTGCGGCGGTCGGCGTCCCAGCGGGCGCCGGGGCCGTCACAGGCAGCGCATCGAAAGCCCAACTCCGGCCCCCCGCAGCTCCGTTACAGCGCGATGCTTCCTTCCCCACTCGGGAGTCTTCCGAGAGTGACGGCTTCGAAACCATGTGTACGGGCGCGGTGCGGCTCAGGTCTCCAGGGAGCGGGACGCCACGAGGTCGAGATGTGACGCGAAGACCTCCGCCGCGTCCGGGGTGAGCGTGCGCAGGGCCACCATGGCCGTGATGATCACGTCGCACAGTTCGGCCTCGACGTCCTGCCAGTTGTGCGTCGTGCCCTTGCGCGGGTTCTGGCCCTTCGCGCCGATGACTGCCTGCGCGACCTCGCCCACCTCCTCGGAGAGCTTCAGTACGCGCAGCAGGACCTCCTGCTCCGGCGGGTACTTGCTGTTCTCGTGCAGCCAGTCGTGCAGGCGGCCGATCGTCTCCCAGCCGGTGTCCGTGTGCTCCATGACCGCAGAGTGCCATGGTGGGGACGGCCGGCGGAGCCGAACGAGGGAGGCACCGGGCCCCCACCTCCTCGGGGCGTGGGGCGTCCCGTCAGCCCCGTCCGATGAACGGCATGTTCGTCGCCATCACCGTCACGAACTGCACGTTCGCCTCCAGCGGCAGCTCAGCCATGTGCCGTACTGTCCGGGCCACGTCGGCCGCGTCCATCACCGGCTCCGGCGC
The DNA here is from genome assembly GCF_056835925.1 of Streptomyces sp. WAC00040. Lineage (NCBI taxonomy): Bacteria > Bacillati > Actinomycetota > Actinomycetes > Kitasatosporales > Streptomycetaceae > Streptomyces > Streptomyces sp. WAC00040. The sequence goes on along the minus strand of NZ_JAKQZE010000001.1, from coordinate 73,376 downwards.
CAGCCTGCCGTCGGCCTGGAGGACGCCCGTCTGCATGGCACCCGTCATCTCGGTCGCCGCGTTGCCGATGTCGATCTGGCCGCAGGCGATCGAGTATCGACGGCCGTCCAGTGAAAGGGACTTCGTCAGACCGGTCAGCGCGTGCTTGGTCGCGGTGTACGGCGCCGAGTCGGGGCGCGGCGCGTGCGCGGAGACGGAGCCGTTGTTGATGATCCGGCCGCCCTGCGGGTCCTGCTCCTTCATCTGCCGGAACGCCGCCTGCGCGCACAGGAACGCGCCGTTCAGGTTCGTGTCGACGACCTTGCGCCAGGCGGAGAACTCCAGGTCCTCGAAGCGGATGCCGCCGGGCCCGAACGTGCCGGCGTTGTTGAAGAGCAGGTCGAGCCGCCCGTAGCGCTCACGGACCGTGGCGAAGAGGGCCGCCACCGCGTCGGGTTCGGTCACGTCCGTCGGTACGCAGAGCACGTCCGCGTCCGACCGGACGCCACGGATCAGTGCCGCGGTCTCCTCCAGCGACTCGTGACGCCGACCGGCGAGCGCCAGTGCCCACTTCGGGCGAACAGCCGAACCGGAGGCCGTGTCCTGTCCTGCTCGTGCCAGTTCCAGCGCCACGCTCCGGCCGATGCCGGAGCCCGCACCTGTCACCACCGCGATTCTCGCTACAGCGTTCATGCTTGCGCAGCGTACGCGCATGCGTCGTACACGGATCTCATCCGACCGCCATGCGCATGTTGTGTCCCCGACAACGCGGATTCGTCGGCTCCGGCTGCAATGCGACTGACAACAGCCGCAAGGGGAGGGCCACATGACATCCGCGCACACGACCCACTCGCCCGAACTCCAAGCTGCCGCCCGGTACTTCGGGCGACGTACCTTCCTCACCGCCACGTCCGCCGCCGCGGCGCTCGCGTTCGCGGTGAACCTGCCCGGCACCGCGCACGCCACTACGGTCAACGGCCGGAAGATCACCGAGAACCCCTTCACGCTCGGCGTGGCGTCCGGTGACCCCCTGCCCGCGTCCGTCGTGCTGTGGACCCGCCTCGCGCCCAGGCCGTACGAGCCGGGCAGCGGCATGCCCGACGCCAGGGTCCAGGTCCAGTGGGAGGTCGCCCACGACGCGGCGTTCACCCGGATCGCCAAGCGGGGCAGCGTCACCGCCTTCCCCGAGTTCAACCACAGCGTCCACGTCGAGGCCGCCGGCCTGGAGGCGGACCGGATCTACCACTACCGCTTCCGCACCGGCACGTGGATCAGCCCCGCCGGCCGCACCCGCACCGCGCCCGCTCCCGGCGCCGTCCTCGGCCGGCTGAAGCTCGCGGCCGTGTCCTGCCAGGCTTACCACGACGGCTACTTCACCGCGTACCGGCACCTCGCGGACGAGGACCTCGACGTCGTCTTCCACCTCGGCGACTACCTCTACGAGTACGCCGTGAACTCGGCGGGCGGCGCCCGCAACTACACCGACCGCGTCCTGCCGGCCCACTTCAACCGTGAGACGGTCACCCTGGAGGACTACCGGATGCGGTACGGGCTCTACAAGTCCGACCCCGACCTCCGGGCCGCCCACGCCGCACACCCCTTCGTCGTCACCTGGGACGACCACGAGACGGAGAACAACTACGCCGACGAGACACCCGAGAACGGCGTACCGCCACAGGAGTTCCTGCTGCGCCGGGCCTCTGCCTACCGGGCGTACTGGGAGAACCAGCCGCTGCGCGCGCCGCAGCAGCCGGCCGGACCGGACATGCAGCTCTACCGCCGGCTGCACTTCGGGCAGCTGGCCCAGTTCGACGTGCTGGACACCCGCCAGTACCGCTCGGACCAGGCGTACGGCGACCGGGCGCACGTCTCGGGACCCGAGTCGGAGGACCCGTCGCGCACGATGACCGGCGCGCAGCAGGAGCGTTGGCTGATCGACGGCTGGCGTGCGTCCACCGCCGTCTGGAACGTCGTGCCCCAGCAGGTCAACTTCTCCCGGCGCAGCCTGGACCTGACCGACGACCCCAAGCTCAGCATGGACGCGTGGGACGGCTACCCCGCCTCGCGCGACCGGGTCCTGGACGGCGCGAAGTCCGCCGGTGTGGAGAACCTGATGGTCCTCACCGGCGACGTGCACGTCGCCTACGCCTACGACATCAAGCGTGACTACGAGACACCCGGCGCGGAGATCGTCGGCACCGAGATCGTGGCCACGTCGATCTCCAGCGGCAAGGACGGCGCCGACAAGCCGGCCACCTGGGAGACGTACACCACGGCGAACCCGCACATGAAGCTCTACAACGGACGCCGCGGCTATGTGACGGTCACCCTCGAGGACCAGCAGGCGCGTGCCGACTTCCGCACGGTGGCGGCCGTGACGACGCCGGGCGCGCCCGTCACCACGACCGCGTCGTTCGTGACGCAGGCAGGGAACCCGGGGCTCCAGCAGGTCTGACCTGGCGTCGGGCGCCTTGCGGCCGGCCGTCCGGCACGTCGTGCGACGTGCCGGAAGGCGGGCCGGTCCCCACTGTCCCGGCCCTCGCCGGAGTCAGGCCCTGGTGCGTGCCGTCATCCGCCGTGGCGTTCGCCCGGGAAGCGGACGCCGATGAGCTCACGCACCGTGTCGAGCGTCCGCATCACGGCGAGCGTGCCTTCGAGCGGGACGAGGGGCGACTCCTTCTCGCCCGCCCGCACGGCACGCATCACCTCGGCCGCCTCGTGCTGCAGCGAGTCCCGGCGGCCGTCGAAGAGGAACTCCTCCGGCTCCTTGCCGTCGCGGTGCAGGACGAAGCGCTCGGGGAAGAAGAACCCGTCCGGGACGTCGATCCGGCCGGTCGTCCCTGTCACGGACGCCGTGACCGGGGTGCCGGCCGTGATCGAGCAGGAGAGCAGAGCCGTCGCGCCCTTGTCCGGCCAGCCGAGCAGCATCCCGGTGTTGAGGTCCACACCCTCCGGGGACAACAGCGCGTCCGCCTGCACCCGCTCCGGTTCGCCGAGCAGCAGCAGCGCGAACGCGACCGGGTAGACGCCGAGATCGAGCAGCGCGCCGCCGCCGAGCGCGGGGTCCCGCAGCCGGTGGTCCGGGGCGAACGGGCCCGCGATCCCGAAGTCGGCGTGCACGGTACGGACGTCACCGATCGCGCCCTCGCGGACCAGTTCGGCGATGCGGCGGACGGCCGGGTGGCAGTACATCCACATGGCCTCCATGAGGAAGGTGCCGTGGAGGCGGGCGAGTTCGACGAGTTCCGCCGCCTCGGCCGCGTTCAGGGTGAACGGCTTCTCGCACAGAACCGGCTTCCCGGCCGCCAGGCAGAGCCCGGCGGCGGCCCGGTGCGCGGAGTGCGGCGTCGCGACGTACACGACATCGATGTCCTCGTCGGCGGCGAGCGAGGCCCAGTCCCCGTACGCCCGCGCGATGCCGAAACGGTCGGCGAAGGTCTTGGCGGACGCCTCGGTGCGGGACGCCACCGCCACGACCTCGGCGTCGGGCATGGCCGCCAGATCCTCCACGAACCTCGCGGCCATGCCGCCGGTCGCCAGGACGCCCCACCGCACGGTGTCGCTCATCACTCGTCCACCCCTGTTCACGCCGAAAACGTCTTGGTCAGCCCGGACGAGCTGAGAGCATAGATGTTGAAAATAGGATTAGGAGCTGTAGATGCCGGAGAGCGGCCAGAGCAAACAAGGACGAACCACGCATCCCGGACCGGCATCCACGCCCCCGGTCTCCGCCGCGGTCCCCGCGCCGCGGGACGGTGCAACGGCCGCAGCCGCTGCCCCGGTCACCGCAGCTGTCACCGGCTCCGTCACCGGTCCGGCCGCCGCCGGTGTCGCCGCCGCCCGCCGGGCAGGGCTCCTTGTCACACTGGTCCTCGGCGGCCTCACCGCGCTGCCGCCGCTGTCCATGGACATGTACCTCCCGGCGCTGCCCGCGGTCACCGACTCGCTGCACGCCCCCGCGGCGACCGTCCAGCTCACCCTCACCGCCTGCCTCGCCGGCATGGCCCTCGGCCAGCTCGTCGTCGGCCCCATGAGCGACAAGTGGGGACGCCGGCGCCCGCTGCTCGTCGGCATGCTCGTCTACGTGATCGCCACCGCGATGTGCGCCTTCGCGCCGACCGCCGAACTGCTCATCGGCTTCCGGCTGTTGCAGGGCCTCGCGGGCGCGGCCGGCATCGTCATCGCCCGCGCGGTGGTGCGCGACGTCTATGACGGCGTGGAGATGGCCCGGTTCTTCTCCACCCTGATGCTCATCTCCGGCGTCGCACCCATCATCGCGCCGCTCATCGGCGGCCAGGTGCTGCGGGTCACCGACTGGCGCGGCATCTTCGTCGTGCTCACCGCCGTCGGCGTCCTGCTCACACTCGTGGTCGTCAGATGGCTCGACGAGACGCTGCCGGTGGAGAAGCGGCACAGCGGCGGAGTGGGCCAGGCGCTGCGCACCATGCGCGGGCTGCTCGCCGACCGGATCTTCACCGGCTACATGCTCACCGGCGGGCTCGCCTTCGCCGCGCTCTTCGCGTACATCGCGGCTTCGCCGTTCGTCGTGCAGGAGATCTACGGCGCTTCGCCGCAGACGTTCAGCCTGCTCTTCGGCCTCAACTCGATCGGCCTGATCTCGGTCGGCCAGATCAACGGCCGACTCCTCGTCGGCCGGGTCAGCCTCGACAAGGTCCTCGGCTTCGGCCTGGCCGTGATCACGCTCTCGGCGGCCGCGCTGCTGCTGATGACTTCCGGCGTCTTCGGCGAGGTGGGGCTGTTCCCGATCGCGGCGGGCCTGTTCGTCCTGATGTCCGCGATGGGGCTGGCGTTGCCCAACACCAACGCGCTGGCACTGCTGCGCACCCCGCACGCGGCGGGCTCGGCGTCGGCACTGATCGGTACGGCGTCGTTCCTCGTCGGCGCGGTCGCCTCGCCGCTGGTCGGCATCGCGGGCGAGTCGACTGCCGTACCGATGGCCGTCGTGCAGGTGGTGTGCGGGGTGGGATCGATGCTGTGCTTCTTGCTGCTGTGCAGGCCGTGGAGGGGGAAGGCGGGGGTGGTCTGAGTGGGACCGGGCGGGCGGCCCCGGCCCGCCCGCCCGGGTCCCCGCCGGCACGTCGGGCGGGCCGCCCGCCCCGCGTAGACTCTTCCGGTGAACGCCGCCCCCGCCCCCACCGCCGAGACCCTGCGAAGCGCCCTCGCCGGGCTGCTGGACGGGCTGCCGCCCACGCAGGCCGCGCGGGCCGTCGAGCGGCTGATCGCGAACTATCGGGGGAACACTCCCACCGGTTCGCCCATCCTGCGGGACCGGAGCGATGTCGTCGCCTACGCCGCGTACCGGATGCCCGCCACCTTCGAGGCGGTGCGGGCCGCGCTCGAAGCGCTGCGGGCCGCGGCGCCCGGCTGGGTGCCGGGCACGCACACCGACATCGGCGGCGGGACCGGCGCCGCGAGCTGGGCGGTCGCCGACGCGTGGGAGGAGGCGGCGCCGAGCACAACGGTCCTCGACTGGGCCGAGCCCGCGCTCGCGCTCGGCCGGGAGTTGGCCCGCGCCTCGCAGGTGCCCTCCCTCCAGGCCGCCCAATGGCAGCGCTCGCGGATCAGCTCGGCGCTCCGCATCGAGAGCACTGATCTCGTCACGGTGTCGTACGTCCTCAACGAGCTCGACCCCGCCGCCCGTGCCGCCGTCGTCACGGAGTCCGCGCGCGCGGCCGGCGCAGGCGCCGTCGTCGTCGTCGAGCCCGGCACCCCCGACGGTTACGAGCGGATCATCGAGGCCCGCGACGCCCTGATCGCCGCAGGGATGCACATCGCCGCCCCCTGCCCCCACAGCGTCGCCTGCCCCATAGAGCCGGGCTCCGACTGGTGCCACTTCGCCGCCCGCGTCTCCCGTTCGTCGCTGCACCGCCAAGTGAAGGGCGGTTCGCTGGCGTACGAGGACGAGAAGTTCAGCTACGTGGCCGCCACCCGCTTCCCCGTGGAACCGGCGACCGCCCGGGTCACCCGCAAGCCGCAGATCCGCAAGGGCATGGTGCTGCTCGACCTCTGCACCAGGGACGACGGGCTGCGCCGGGACACGGTGACCAAGCGCCACGGCGCGCTCTACAAGGACGCCAGGGACGCCGAATGGGGCGACGCCTGGCCGCTCCGCACACAAGAGTGAGACGAGACGTCTCGGTTCATCGCTGCTAGATTGGCTGCCATGACCGAGATGAAGGCACCCGACTCCGCCCGCCGGAGCGAACGCTCCCGGCGCGCGATCTACGACGCTGCCCTCGCCCTCGTCGGTGAGATCGGCTACCCGAAGACCACCATCGAAGGCATCGCCGCCCGCGCCGGTGTCGGCAAGCAGACGATCTACCGCTGGTGGCCCTCGAAGGCCGCCGTGCTCCTCGAGGCGTTCCTCGACATGGCGGACCAGGCGGCGGAGGCGGCCGGGCCCGGCGGCTATGAGATTCCCGACACCGGGGACATCGAGGCCGACCTCCGCACCGTCCTGCGCGCCACCGTCGACGAGATGAACACCCCCGTCTACGACGCCCCCGCCCGCGCGCTCACCGCAGAGGGCGTGGTCAACGCGGAGGTCGGCGCCCAGTTCGTCGAAAGATTGCTCGAGCCGCAGCTCCAGCTCTACGTCACGCGGCTGCGCGCCGCGCAGGAGGCGGGCCAGGTGCGGTCCGGGATCGATCTGCGCGTCGCCCTCGAGCTCTTCACCGGGCCGCTCGCCCACCGCTGGCTGCTGCGCACCCTGCCCCTGACCCACGAGTACGCCGACCAGATCGTGGACTGTGCCGTGAACGGTCTCGCGCCCCGCGACTGATCCCGTGCGCCCCCGGGACGACGACGTGCCCCACCCCGGTTGAGAACTGTGGCCACCCGGGGAGCAGGATGGTGGGACCATGGCAGGGTCCGCGTGGGGCGAGCGTGAGGTGTGAGGGGATAGATGGGCGACGGTATCGGCCGCTACCGCGGCACGGAGGGCAGGCCTTCCCGGGAGAGCAGGCTGGCGCAGTGGCTGCGCCGCCGCAGCGGGAACACCGACGCGGAGGACTCGCAGCGCGAGGACCTGCTGCTGGCCGCCGCCGCCGCCGGACTGCCGCTCGCGCCCGCCGCCCACCCGATCGGCTACCGCTGCTCCTGTGAGCGCATCGGCTGTCCGACACCCGCCACCCATCCGGTCTCGTTCGCCTGGCAGACCCAGTCGACGACCGACAGGGCGCAGATCCAGCGCTGGGCGCAGGGGCAGCCGGAGGCGAACTTCATCACCGCCACCGGCATGGTGCACGACGTGCTCGACGTCCCCCTCGAGGCCGGCCGGGGCGCGCTCGCCCGGCTGCTCGAGCGGGGCATCGACGTCGGCCCGGTCGCCGAGGTCGGCGAGGACCGGATGCTGTTCTTCACCGCCACCCGGGGCACCCCGGAGGACGAGGACGAATGGTGGCCCTGCGCCCTGGACTGCCACCCGGAGACGATGGACGAGCACCCCGGCCTGCGCTGGCACTGCCGCGGCAGCTACGTTCTCGTACCGCCCGCCCGTCTCCCCGGCGACGGTGACCTGGCGGTCGCCTGGGTCCGCGGCCCGGAGCATCCGCTGCCGGACCCGCTGACCCTGCTGGAGACGCTGACGGACGCCTGCGCGAAGTACGCGGGCGAGAACGAGGACATCGACCACCACGCGGCAGCCTGGCCCCTCGGCCGCTGAGCCCGGGTTTCGCGCCAGGTCGCGGCCCGGCGTGCCACGGCGCACGGCGGACCCGTCCGCGAGTCGGCCACCGGTACGCGGACCGGTACGCCCGGGGCTAGCCCCGGCCACCGTCTCGCGTGAGCGGTAGGCCCGGTCGCCCCCCGGCCACCGTCCGGCTGAGCGGCACGCCCGCGAGCCGGCAGACACCGGCAGGGGGAGCGGCGAGCCTCGGCGACCACCCACCGTTGAACGGTGAATTCCGGCGCACCCGCCCCTGAACGGCGAGTCCCGTTACGAGCCCTCCGCCGCGACCAGCCCCGTCAGACGGCCCACGACGTCCACCGCTTGGCCGGGCTCGCCACCGTTGCCCGGCGGGACGAGGACCACCTGGCTGGAGACCCGCTCCTTGGTGATCGTGGTTCTCACCTCGCCGGTCAGCAGTGCCTTGACGTCCGGCACCACCTTCAGCCGTACGCCCTTCGCGGCCGTCTGGCGTTCGAAGTTGCGGACCGAGAAGAAGACGAAGGCGTCGCCGTCGCGGGTCATCAGGCCCAGGGGCCCGAAGGCGCCGGTGTCCAGCGGCTGGTCGAGGTACTGGGTGTTCACGCCCGGCACGTTCGCGTTCTTCCTGCGGTCCTCGCGCCAGACAGAGGTGTGGGGGCCGGGCTTGAAGTGGTCCGGCTTCCCGTTCTGCATGTAGGAGGCGTACTCCTCGCTCAGGTTGCGGGGCGCGACCGCCGTCGCCGCGCTGTCCGGGGCGACGGGCTCCGCGTAACCGTCCTTGTCCGTCCTGAAGGCGGGGATCTGCTGGGGGAGCATGATCGTCAGGTAGGCGGCCTTCCATCCTTCGTCCGCGCCCGCGCGCACGAAGACCAGGACCCAGCGGTTGTCCGCAGCGCTGTCGTCCCGGTCGCGGTTGGAGTCGGTGTCCGCGACGAACCAGCGCGGCCAGCCGGCCTTCTTGGGGATGGTGAACTTCGCGTCGGTCAGCTCCAGCGGCACATGACTCGGGTTGCCGCCCGGGAAGTTGACCTGGCGGGCCTTGAGGCCGGCCTGGTTGATCGCACCGAGCGCACCGGTGACATGAGCCGCGTCCAACGCCGGATCATAGGCCTTGTCGGCCTTGTTGTACGCCTCCGTGAACGCCGCGAGAGCCTTCGCCGCCTCGTCCTTCGTCGCCGAAGGGACGACTGCCAGTTCCCCGTGCACCGTCACACACGCGCTCGCCGTCAGGGACAGTACCGCCGTCGCCGCGAGACCCGTCGCCGCCCGACCCAGCCTTCTCATCGGTTGCCTTCTGCTCCTCGACCCCCATGGACCGTCCGAACCCTACCGGGGCCCGTGGCAGGCCCGACGCCGGGACCGGATACAGCGCCCACACCGTGACCTCGCCGACGGCCGGGCCGACCGGAGGCCGAACACCCCCCGGTCCTCGCCGTCCGCCGCCGTGGGACCGCCCGTTGGCGAACGGGGATGCTTGAATGCCTGCGTGAACGAACTCGACGCGCTCGGCGTACCCGAGGTTCTCGACGTCCTCCACGTCTTCTGTGGCGGTGACGGGCGGCACGGAAACGCCCTCGGCGTGGTGCGTGACGCCCGTCGCCACCCGGACCGCGGCTCCCGGCAGGCGCTCGCCGCCCAACTGGGCTTCAGCGAGATGGTGTTCGTGGACGACCCGGAGCGCGGGGCCGTCGACATCTACACGCCCGCGCAGCGCCTGACCTTCGCCGGGCATCCGCTCGTCGGCGTCGCCTGGCTGCTGGACCTCCAGGCCGTACGCCCGCCGGCGGGCGAGGTATGGGTGCGCGACGACGGCGAGTTCACCTGGATCACGGCCCGTGCCGAATGGGCGCCGCCGCGGCGGCTCGAGCAGTACGCGTCGCCCGCCGAGGTCGACGCACTGCCCGTTCCGCCGCCCGGCGAGGGCAGGCTGTACGCGTGGGCCTGGGAGGACGAGGCGGCCGGCCGGGTGAGGGCGCGCGCGTTCGGGCCGCGCGGCGACCTCGCCGTGGAGGACGAGGCCACGGGCGCGGCGGCGCTGCTGCTGACGGACCGGCTCGGCCGGGCGCTGAACATCACTCAGGGCCGGGGATCGCAGATCCTGACCGCCCCCGGCCCTGACGGCATCGTGGAGATCGGCGGACGCGTACGCCTCGCGGCACCCGCTCCGGTGTCCGCGCCCACGGCCGGCTCCGCGCCCATGCCCCGGCCCGCCGAGGGGCGCCCGACCGCGCCCGCCACGCGGATGACCCTTCAGCGCAGCGAACGGGCCCGGCTGCCGCACGCGGTGACCATGCCGGAGGTCACGCGCTGAGCGGGAACTCCCGCTCGAGGTCACGGAGGATGGCCACGTTGTGGTCGAACGCGACGCGGCACTCCTCGATCATGCGCTGCTTCTCCAGGTCGTCGGCCCGGACCGCGTCCAGCAGCTCGCGGTAACCGCGCTTGAACGCGGCCGGGTTGGCGATCTGCTCGAAGACGTAGAACCGGACGCCGTCGCCCTTCCGGTCGAAGCCCCAGGTCTTCTCCGCCACGTCGCGCAGCACCTGGCCGCCGGAGAGGTCGCCCAGATAACGGGTGTAGTGGTGCGCCACATAACCCGCGGGCCAGGTCCGCGCGCACTCCTCGATCCGGGCCGCGTAGGCGGCCGTCGACGCCAGCGGTACGAGCTCCTCGGGCCGGACGCCCCCACCCCGCAGATGCCCGAGGTCGCGCTCCAGCTCCGCGGTGCGCATCAGCTCGGGCCGGATGAAGGGGCCCGCGACCGGGTCGTCCTTCAACGTCTCGGACGCGCCTTCCAGTGCCCGGTAGACGAACCACAGCTCCTCGGTGTACCGCGTGTACGCCTCGACACCCAGCCGGCCGCCGAGCAGGTCGTCCATGAAGGACGACATCTGCACGGTCGTGTGGCGCTCGTGCGAAGCGAGACGGATCTGCGTCGAGAAGGGCGTGCCGGTTGCTTCCAAGGCGGGCCTCCAGGGACCGAAGAGGTCGGGAACGAACGGCAGCGGCTGTTGCCACCACCGATCCTGATACTTAGGCTTACCTAAGTCAACGGGTTCCCGACGACCTGTCGGTAAAGACGTTACCCACCTCACGAGTCAGGGCAACGTAAGAATTTCCGCCCCGGTGTCCGTCACCACCAGCGTGTGTTCGAACTGCGCGGTGCGCTTGCGGTCCTTCGTCACGACCGTCCAGCCGTCGTCCCACATGTCGTACTCGTACGTCCCCAGCGTGAGCATCGGCTCGATGGTGAACGTCATGCCCGGCTGGATCACGGTGGTCGCGTGCGCCGCGTCGTAGTGCGGGATGATCAGTCCGGAGTGGAACGACGAGTTGATGCCGTGCCCCGTGAAGTCGCGGACGACGCCGTAACCGAAGCGCTTGGCGTACGACTCGATCACCCGGCCGATGACATTGACCTGGCGGCCCGGCCGGACCGCCTTGATCGCGCGGTTCAGCGACTCCCGGGTGCGCTCGACGAGCAGCCGCGACTCCTCGTCGACGTCACCGCAGAGGTAGGTGGCGTTGTTGTCGCCGTGCACACCGTTGATGTACGCCGTGACGTCCAGGTTCACGATGTCGCCGTCCCGCAGCACCGTGGAGTCCGGGATGCCGTGGCAGATGACCTCGTTGATCGAGGCGCACAGCGACTTCGGGAAGCCGCGGTAGCCGAGCGTGGACGGGTACGCTCCGTGGTCGCACATGAATTCGTGCGCGACCCGGTCCAGTTCGTCGGTGGTCACCCCCGGCGCGATGTGCTTGGCGGCCTCCTCCATCGCCTGCGCGGCGATGCGGCCCGCGATGCGCATCCGCTCGATGGTGTCCGCGTCCTGGACCTCCGGCCCGGAGTACGGGGTCGGCGCGGGTTTCCCGACATACTCGGGACGCCGGATGTTGCCGGGTACGGATCGGGTGGGAGAGAGCTCCCCTGGTACGAGCAGCGACTGGCCAGACATGGCAGCGAGTCTAACCAGGCCCGCTGGGGCAGCATGGCCTCAGAGGAAGGAGCCGACGATGGCCCTGTTCAAGAAGCGCACGGTGGGCAAGCCGGGCGAGTGGTACTACTGCCTCCAGCACAAGAAGGTCGAGGAAGGCCCCGAGTGTCCCGCGAAGGACCGCTTCGGCCCGTACCCGTCCCGCGTGGAGGCGACGCAGGCGATGGAGACGGCGCGGGAACGGAATCTCGAATGGGAGAACGACCCCCGCTGGCACGACGGGGCGGCCCGGCCGTCCGAGGACTAGGGGGCGGGGCCGCCGGGCGGGGCTTCCCTCCCTCCCCCTACGGCCTGGCGGCAGCCGCCGGGGCGTAGGGGGAAGCCTGCGGGCACCGCGCGAAGCGCGGTAAGGGGTCCGGGGCTTGCCCGGTTCGCGAAGGGGAGGGTAGGGGAAACGCCCGCCGCAGGCGTCACGCACCCGCACCCGCCGCCCGTCGCGCCACCGCGTCCTCGTCCGTCGCCGCGTCGTACGTGACCAGCTTCGGCAGCACCGCCGCCAGCAGCCCCACCGACACCAGACACACCACCCCGCCGCTCCAGATCGCCGGACGCGTGCCCGTCCAGCCCGCCGTCGCGCCGGCGCGGACCTGGCCGAGCTGCGGGCCGACGCTGTAGGAGAGGACCTCGATGCCCGCGAGGCGGCCCCGGAGGGACTCGGGGATCGTCTGGTTCCAGATGGTCGAGCGGCCGAGGCCGCTCAGCATGTCCCCGGCGCCCGCGAAGGCCAGGCACAGCAGTACCAGCCACACGTTCGAGAACCATCCCGCCGCGGCCACCGCCAGCCCCCACCCCGCCGCGCCGAAGACCACGAAGAGGCCGTGGCGGCGTACCCGTGACGTCCAGCCGCTGGTGAGGCTGAGCAGCACGGAGCCGACCGACCCCGCCGCGTACATGAGGCCGAGGGCCCACTCCGCGTCCAGGTCGTCCGCCAGGAACGGGAAGATCGTGTTCGGGAAGGCGAACACCATCGCGGCCAGGTCGATGGCGTACGTGCCCAGCAGCACCGGCCGCGACCACGCGTACCGCGCGCCCTCCGCGATGCCCCGCAAGGAAGGCCTTTGCGCGTCGTGCGCCGGCGGTGCCGGGTCCAGGCGCAGGCACAGCAGCACGGAGGCGGCGAAGCCGATGACGGTGAGCCCGTACGCCGGCGCGTGACCGGCGTAGGCGACGACGACGCCCGCCACCGCCGGACCGGCGATCGCGCCCGCCTGCCAGCGGACGGCGTTGAGCGCCGCGGCCGCCGTGAGCTGGTCGTGCGGCACGATCCGGGCGATCAGCGAGTCCAGGGCCGGGCGCTGCAGCCCGGAACAGGCCGACACGCCCGCCGCCACCAGGTACAGGGGCCAGAGCATCGGCTCGGGAAGCGCGGCGTTCACGAGCAGGATCATGGCCAGCAGACCGAGACCGGCCTCGGTGCCGAGGATCATCCTGCGCCGGTCGACGGCGTCCGCGAGGGCACCGCCGTAGAGGCCGAAGACGATGAGCGGGACCAGTTCGACCGCGCCCATCGCACCCACGGCGAGCGGGGAGCCGGTCAGGTCCTTGATCTGCAGCGGCAGCGCGATCATCGCCATGAAGCTCGCGAAGTAGGTGACCAGCCCCTGAATCCACAGAAGCCGGAACCCGCGGGACGACCGCAACGGGGAGAGGTCGGGCAGCACTGCCGCGAGCAGGGAGGGCTTGGAGGTCACGGGGGGCCATGCTCGGTCCGCTGATGGCCCCGGGCAACCGATTTTCCCCCGGTGTCACCAGCGCGGAGGGGGCGGTGCCGTCAGCTGGTCCGCGAGACGCGACAGCCGGTCCCTGAAGCGCGACCGGCCGCGCGGCGCCGGCACGCAGTTCTCGCCGGCCGCCGCGCTCACCAGGTGCTGCACCGTGTCGATGTCGATCTCGGCCGCCCCGTCCACGTGGTCAGGGCCCGGAACCGGCAGCGCCTCGTGCGCGAGGCTCCGCACCTCGTGATCGCCGCCGTCGAGGGCCAGGACCGTCGCCCCGGCCCGACGCGCGTCGTGGACCCGTTCCAGCAGGCCCTGGTCGGGCGCGGCGGGGGCCACCAGCAGCAGGGTCTCGCCGCGGCGGGCCGCCTCCAGCCTGCCCAGCCCGACGGCCAGATGCGCCGGGTCCCCGGCGCCCACCCGGTGCCGCACGAGCGTCGGGGCGAGCTCCGGCTGTCCCGACCATGCCGCCTCGTCGACGAGGTGGGCGGCCATGTGCCACGGCTCGTACTGCCGCGTCCCCACCAGCAGCAGACCGCCGCCGTGCGGCACCACGGAGGAGCGCAGCGCCCCGGCGAACCGGCGGGCCGCGGCGGGCCATTGGGTCCCGGCGAGGACTTCGCGCAACAGCGCGACGCGTACGGCGTCCATGGACCGGCATCCTGCACCGCGCCGCCGCCCGGCGCGGCACTGTCGGGCACGGCTCACCCGATCGGGAGGCCGTACCGCGAAGTAAGGTCGGGCCATGACTACTAGTGGTACTGAAAGTCCGGGCTCCGCGGCCAAGACGCCGGCCAGGGACCCCTGGGACCTCCCTGACGTCTCCGGCCTCGTCGTCGGCGTCCTCGGCGGCACCGGCGACCAGGGCCGGGGACTGGCCTACCGGCTGGCCAGGGCCGGCCAGAAGGTGATCATCGGTTCCCGTTCCGTGGAGCGCGCCGAGGCCGCCGCACGGGAACTGGGCCTCGGCGTCGAGGGCGCCGACAACGCGGAGTGCGCGCGGCGCAGCGACGTGGTGATCGTGGCCGTGCCGTGGGACGGGCACGCCAAGACGCTGGAGACGCTGCAGAAGGAGCTCGCCGGCAAGCTCGTCGTCGACTGCGTCAACCCGCTCGGCTTCGACAAGAAGGGCGCGTACGCGCTCAAGCCGGAGGAGGGCAGCGCCGCCGAGCAGGCGGCCGTCCTGCTGCCCGACTCGCGGGTGACGGCGGCGTTCCACCATCTGTCCGCCGTGCTGCTGCAGGACGAGTCGATCGAGGAGATCGACACCGATGTGATGGTGCTGGGCGAGGTCCGCGCCGACACCGACATCGTGCAGGCGCTGGCCGCCCGTATCCCTGGCATGCGGGGCGTCTTCGCCGGCCGCCTGCGCAACGCCCATCAGGTCGAGTCGCTGGTCGCCAACCTGATCTCGGTCAACCGCCGTTACAAGGCACACGCGGGGCTGCGCGTCACCGACGTGTAGGGCCGTCGGCGGCGGCGCGTTCTCGCCGGGCGGGGGCGCGCACGGGGGAGACGGGCGGGCAGGGGGGCGCATGGGGGACACTGGAGGGCCGAACCGCCCGCAGGACCCGACAGGAGCCGTACCCCATGCCCCGCCTCGCTCTCTACTCCCTCGCCGTCTGCGCCCTCGCCGTCGTCGCGGCGGTGATCTCCTTCGTGCAGGGCATGTGGCTCGGAGTCGTGTGGGTGCTGCTCGCGGGCCTCGCGTCGAACATGGCCTGGTACTACCTGCGTCGGGCGAAGGCGGAGCGGGCCGCCGGGTCCGGCTCCGCCTGACGCGTCAGGCGCGGACGGCGCAGAACTCGTCCTGGCCCTTCCAGAACTCGAACAGGTCCCGGCCGCAGTGGACGCCGAGCTCGTCCACCCCGAGGGCCTGCATGATCCCGTAGACGGCGTCGAAGAACATGCCGTTGACCTCGGGGATGAAGAGGACGACGAAGACGATGATCAACCCGAACGGGGCGATCGGCTCGACCTGCCTGCGCACCTTGTACGACAGCCAGGGCTCGATCACGCCGTAGCCGTCCAGGCCCGGGACCGGCAGGAAGTTCAGGAGCGCGGCAGTGACCTGGAGCATCGCGAGGAACGCCAGCGCGAAGCGGAACGCGACCGGGACGCCGTCCAGGGCGCCGAGCCAGAACGGGGCGGTGCACACGGCGGCGAACAGCACGTTCGTCAGCGGTCCCGCGGCCGAGATCAGGCTGTGCTTCCAGCGGCCGCTGATGCGGTTCCGCTCGATGAAGACCGCTCCGCCGGGCAGACCGATACCGCCCATGATCACGAAGATGACGGGCAGCACGATGCTCAGCAGGGCGTGCGTGTACTTCAGCGGGTTCAGCGTCAGATAGCCCTTGGCGCCGATGGAGATGTCGCCGCCGTGGAGCGCGGTACGGGCGTGCGCGTACTCGTGCAGGCACAGCGAGACGATCCAGGCGGAGACCACGAAGAGGAAGACGGCCAGCCCCGGGCTGGCCGCGAAGTCCGTCCACACCGCCCAGCCGGTGACCGCCATCACCGCGGCGATCCCGAGGAACACGGGACTGATGGCGCTGTCGCTGCGGCGCCTGGCGGCGGTGGTCATGAACGCGGCTCCTGGGGTGCGGCGGGGGATGCGGGGCGGGTGTGCGGAGTAGACCGCACCGGCGCCACGGGGTCAAACGCCCCAGTGCCGTTCCCGGTTCCTGCTCCTGCCCGAGGGGGTGCCGACTACACCGGTACGCGGGCGGCGCCACCGGCACGTCGGCGGGTACGCGGGCGGCGCTACCGGCGCGGGTGGCCCCGGCCCGGCGGCAGGTGCGTGGTCGGCCCAGTGACCGGACACGGCCGCACGCGGGTGGCACCCGGCGCGGACCTCGCCGGGTGCGCGGCGATCTTGAAGCGGGTGGCACGGGCGCCGGCGTCGGTGCGTGGGGGTGAGGGGACAATGGGCCGGTGCGCTACCTCCTGCTCGGCACCACACAGGCCGTCCGCGACGACGGCACGCCCGTCCCGCCCGGCGGCGTCCGGCTTCGTGCGCTGCTGACGGCGCTTGCTCTCCGGGCCGGGCGGACGGTCCCCGGGAACGTGCTGGTCGACGAGGTGTGGGACTGCGACCCGCCGGCGGATCCGGCCGGCGCGCTGCAGGCGCTCGTCGGCCGGCTGCGCCGCGCCCTCGGGCCGGGGGCGGTCGCCCTGGCCGACGGCGGATACCGGCTGTGCGCCACCCCCGACGACGTGGACCTCCACCGGTTCGACCGGCTCACCGGCGAGGGCACCCGGGCGCTGGACGACGGCGACGCGGCCGCGGCGGCGGCCCTTCTCGACGACGCCCTCGCGCTGTGGCGGGGACCGGTGCTGGCCGATCTGCCGGACCGCAAAGCGGCCGAGGCGCGGTGGGAGGCACGCAGGCTGGACGCCCGCCGCGCGCGGATCGCCGCGGCGCTCTGCCTCGGTGGCGCCGAGGCCGCGGTCCCGGAGCTGCTGGCCCTGTGCGAGGCGCATCCGCTCGACGAACGGCTCCAGGCCCTGCGGATCCGGGCGCTGCGCGACGCCGGCCGGCACGCCGAGGCCCTCGCGGCGTACGAGGAGGTACGCCGCGGGCTCGCCGAACGGCTCGGCACCGACCCGGGCCCGGAACTGGCCGCGCTGCACGCCGAGTTGCTGGACCCGCCGGCGCCGGCCGCCCCCGTGGGCAACCTCCGCGCCCGGCTCACCAGCTTCGTCGGACGCGAACCCGAACTGCGCGAGATCGGCGAGGACCTGTCCCGGGCCCGGCTGGTGACCCTGCTCGGGCCCGGCGGCGCCGGCAAGACACGGCTGTCGCAGGAGGCCGCGGAACAGGCAGCCGCACAGCCGGGCAGCCGCTGGCCCGACGGCGTCTGGCTGGCCGAACTCGCGCCCGTCAGCGACCCGTCGGCCGTTTCCGAGGCGGTGCTCACGGCGCTCGGCGCGCGGGAGACGGTACTGCGCGGCGCGGGCGCGGAGGAGCTGCGTGCCGCTGACCCGCTCGTGCGCCTCGCCGAGCACTGCGCCCGGCGCCGCATGCTGGTGCTGCTCGACAACTGCGAACACGTCGTGGAGGCCGCGGCGCTGCTCGCGGAGCGCCTGCTGGGCAGCTGTCCCGGTCTGACGATCCTGGCCACGAGCCGCGAACCGCTCGGGGTCCCGGGCGAGCAGGTCCGCCCGGTGGGTCCGCTGCCGGACGCGACGGCGCTGCGGCTGCTGGCAGACCGGGGCGCGTCCGCGCGGCCGGGCTTCCGTGTCGACGCGGACGAGGAGACCGCCGCCGCGGCTGTCGAGATCTGCCGTCGCCTCGACGGACTGCCGCTCGCCGTCGAACTGGCCGCGGCGCGGCTGCGGATGCTCACACCGCGCCAGATCGCCGACCGTCTCGACGACCGCTTCCGTCTCCTGACGAACGGCGCCCGTACGGTCCTGCCCCGTCAGCAGACGCTCCGCGCGGTCGTCGACTGGTCCTGGGACCTGCTCACCCCCGAGGAACGGGCGGTGCTGCGCCGTCTGTCGGTCTTCGCCGGCGGTTGCGACCTGCCGGCTGCCGAAGCGGTCTGCCCCGCACCGGGCCCGGCCGGGACCGCCGCCGGCACGGGGGACGTGGGTGACGTCGCCGGAGTGGTCGGCGCCCTTGTCGACAAGTCGCTCGTCGTCGCCGAGCCCGCCGCCGACGGGCGGATGCGGTACCGGCTGCTCGAGACCGTCGCCGAGTACGCCGCCGAACGGCTCGACGAGGCCGGGGAGCGGGCCGGGGCCGAGCGCCGGCACCTGGTGCACTACCGGGAACTCGCCCGTACCACCGAGCCCCGGCTCCGCGGTCACGGCCAGCACGCCGCCCTCGCCCTGCTGCGGCGCGAGTACGAGAACCTGCGCACCGCCCTGCGGCGGGCGGTCGCCGCCCGTGACGAGCACGAGGCGCTGTGCCTCGTGCTCTCCTTGGCATGGTTCTGGCACATGCAGGACCTGCGGTCCGACGCCCGCCAGTGGACCGATGCCGTGGCCGCCCTCCACCACGACCCCTTCGCGCCGCCCGCGCGCCCTGCGCCGCCGCTCAGCGAGCGGTGCACGGACTCGCCCCCGCCGCTCACGCCCGAACTGCTCGCGGAGGCGCGGCGGCAGGCCGCGCTGATCCGGATGGTCAACATGGACCACGGCACCGAGAAGTGGACCACTCCGGAGAAGCTCGCCTGGCTGCGCCGCGTCGTCGACGTCTACGACGCGGGCCAGCCGCAGAGCTGCCGCTTTCCCGCCTCACTGTGGTTCTACGCCGTACTGGTCACGGGCGACGGAGACCAACTGCGCCGTGTCCTCGACCGTACCGTGCGGGTCGCCGAGGAGTACGGCCCGGAATGGGAATTGGCCAACGCCCTTCAGTGGCGGGCCAACATCCTGGCCAACCGCGGCATGTGGGCCGGCGACGCACACCGCGACGCGGACCGCAGTCTGCGGATCTTCGAGCGCCTCGGGGACGCCTGGGGCATGGCAGAGGCGCTCTCGTCCCGCGGCGAGGCCCATGAGCAGCGGGGCGCGTACGAGGAGGCCGCCGTCGACTACCGCGCGGCCGTCGAGTACGCAGCGGTGCTCGGCGCCAGGGGGCAGGCGCTCCTTCTGCGGGCCCGCCTGGCGAACGTCCTGTTGGAGACCGGCCGGGGGGAGGAGGCGGAGATCATCCTGCGCGAGGTGGTCTCCGCCGGACACGACCCCGGGTACGAAGCCAGGTCACTGGCCCGGGCGCTGCTCGCGACATGGCTCGGCCGTTCCGGCCGCACCGGCGAGGCACGCAGGGAGCTTCAGACGCTGCGCCGGGAGCTCAGGAGCGACACCCTCGCCATTTTCGAGGGCATCGTCATCGGGTCCCTGGCCTGGCTGGACACGGTCGACGGCCGTTATGCGCAGGCTCGCGAAGGACTCCGTACGGCACTGGCCTACGCCATGGAGCCGTTGTCCATGGTGGTCGCCCCCCAGATTCCGTCGGTGCACATCCTGACGGCGGCCCGTGCGATCGCCGGCGAGGGTGACGCCCTGCTCGCGGCCCGGCTGCTCGGAGCGCATGAAGTGCTGCTTCCGCCGCGGCACTTCATGGCCTCGATGGAGCGGGAGAACCGCAGCATCGCCGAGGACACCGCCCGCGCCGCCCTCGGGGACGCCGCCTTCGAGGACGCGTACGCCGAAGGCGGCAGCCTCACGTTGGAGGAGGCCGCCGCCCTGGTGTGCGGGACGAAGTGAACGTCACGTCTTCTTGCGGAACCTGGCGATCGCGAGGGGCGCCGTCACCACCGTGATGGCGGCGGCCCACCCCAGCGTCATCCACACCGAGTGGGCCACCGGCCCGCCGTTGACGAGCGCGCGGGCCGCGTCCGCGAGGTTGGAGAGCGGATTGTAATCGGTGAACGACTCCAGCCAGCCGGGCATGGTCGACGGCGGTGTGAAGATCGATGAACCGAACTGCAGCGGCACCAGTACCAGTACCGCCATCCCCTGGACGGCCTGTGCCGTCTTCATCGTCAGCCCCAGCAGGATGAAGATCCAGGTCAGCGACGCGCCGAAGACCAGCGAGAGCCCGACGGCGCCGAGGAGTTCGAGCACGGAGGTCTTGATCTCCAGCCCGAGCAGGAAGCCCACGCCGAGCAGGATCGCGATGGCGACCAGCATCCGGCCGACTTCGACGACGATCTTCGCGACGAGGACCGACGACCGGGCGATGGGCATCGTCCGGAACCGGTCCATGACGCCCTTCCTGAAGTCGTCGTTGATGCCTGTCCCGACGGCCATGGCGATGTTCAGGCCCATCATCGCCATCAGCCCGGGGACCACGTAGTTGACGTACACGTCCTGGTTCCCCTTGCCGGAGATGGCGCCGCCGAAGACGTACACGAACAGCAGCGTGAAGACGATCGGCATCAGCAGGACGTCGAACATCGACTCCGGGTCCTGCTTGATCTGCATGATGTTGCGGCGCACCAGGGCGCCGATGTGCCGCAGGTTGGCCCGCAGGCCGATCCTCCCCTCCGGGCGGGGAACGGCGGCGGGGGCGGTGACGGTTGCCGCGTTCATGCCGCGACCTCCTCGGGGATCGTGGTGCCGACGGGTGCGGACGAGGTCTTGTCGCCGGTGATGGCGAGGAACACCTCGTCCAGACTGGGCAGATGGGTGCCGATGTGCGCGATCTTGAAGCCGTGGATGCTCAGCACACCTACGACCGCGGTCAGTTGCTCGTCGCTGAGGATCGGTACGTACAGCTGTCCTTCGTCCGGCACCGCCGAAACGCCTCCGATGCCGTCGAGCCCGGCCTCGGCCACCGCCCGTCCCATGGCGGCCAGTTGTGCCGGGTCGCTCGGCCGGATCTGCAGGGTGCGCCCGCCGACCCTGGCCTTCAGCTCGTCCACGGCTCCGCCCGCGATGACCCGGCCCCGGTCGATGACGGTCAGCTCGCTCGCGAGCTGTTCGGCCTCTTCCATGTACTGGGTGGTGAGCAGTACGGTCGCGCCTTCCGCGACCATCCGCCGCACCTCGTCCCAGACCTCGTTGCGGGTGCGGGGATCGAGCCCGGTCGTCGGCTCGTCGAGGTAGAGCACGGCCGGCCGGCCGATCATCGAGGCGGCCAGGTCGAGCCGGCGCCGCATACCGCCGGAGTACTGCCCTGCGGGCCGCTTGGCGGCCTCGGCGAGCGAGAAGCGCTCCAGCAGCTCCTCCGCGCGGCGGCGGGCGTCCTTGCGGGACAGGTCGAGCAACCGCCCGATCATGTACAGGTTCTCGCGTCCGGACAGCTTCTCGTCCACCGAGGCGTACTGGCCGGTGAGCCCGATGGTGCGGCGCAGCTGACGGGGCTGCCGGACCACGTCGTAGCCGCCGACGGTGGCGTGGCCGGCGTCGGGGACGATCAGCGTGGAGAGGCAGCGTACGAGGGTGGTCTTGCCGGCGCCGTTGGGTCCGAGGACCCCGAGGACCGTGCCTTCGCGGACGTCGAGGTCCACCCCGTCGAGCGCCTTGGTCTCCCCGAAGTGCTTGACGAGGCCCCGTACCTCGACTGCGTTCTTGTCGATTCGCGTCATGGGGACCACGGTGTCCGACCGCGCCGACAGACGGCCGACAGATCACCGACAGGCCGCCGACGGACACCAGCAGGCGGGCGGGACCTAGGGGCAGGCGCCGGTCACGGCCATGTTGTCGACCGACGCGAGCGGGATCTCGACCGGGCCCGCCCGCCCGGCCACGGACAGGCGGACCTTGCCGCCGTCCGCCGACACCAGAACACCGCAGCTGGTCCCCGAGCCGTGTGTCACCTTCAGGAAGGCGGGCCGGGCCGCGGGCGCCCACCAGCTGAGCGCGGTGCCGGCGAACAGCAGCGCGAGGGCCACGGCGACCGCACGGCGGGCACGGGTGAGCCGCCGGGCGGCCCGTATCGCCGTCGCCACCTCGAAACCGTCCACCGATCCGTGATCGCGGTGGATGTCGGCCAGTGTCACGGCGAGCGGCCGGTTTCCCGCCTGCGCGGCGAGGGCGTGCCACAGACCCACCACGGCCAGGGCCAGCCCACCGCCGACGAGCACGGTGACGGCGACCCTCCAGCCGAAGGGCAGCTCGGCGGTGGTGCCCCGCCCCTTGATCACGATCGCCGCGCCGATCAGGGTGATGAAGGCCGCCAGGCCGTTCCGCCACGCCTCCGCGCTCGCACGCACCGCGGGCAGCGACTCGCGCACCAGTTCGCGGAACCGGTCCCGCTCCGCCAGGTCGGTCGCGGTGGGCGGACCGGCCGGCCTGCGAGGCCGCAGGTTCACACGATGTCCAGTTCGAGGCGGAAGGCGGCACCGCACCCCGTCAGGCCCTCCGGGGCGTCCAGGTGGGTGCTGCCGCAGCCGCAGGAGATGTCCAGCACCACGCTCTCCACCGGGCCGGCGCCCGCTGAACGGCCCACCCCGCCGGTGCCGGTGAGCGCGACCGAGACCTGCCGGTCGACGATCGGGTGGGCGCAGCGGGGACACGGACCGGCCACCACGAAGCCGTACACGTCGCCCGAGCCGTGAGGCGAGACCGTGATCTGCCCGGCCTCGAGCAAGTCGTAGGCGCGGTCGGTCAGTTCACGGTCGGTGGTGGCGAGATAGGCAGGGGCCGCTGCGTCGGACATGGCCACACTGTAATGAGCGCCGGTTTACCTTGAGTACTGTTTCGACCACTCGCGGCAAGGGGGCTCATGTCGGTCGGCAGCGGTGAGGGCAAGGTCGGGGGCGACGGGGCGGTGGAAAGCCGTGGGCGGCAACTCCTGCTGCGTGGGATCGAGTTGGACAGCCACGGTCGTACCGAGGAGGCGGAGAAGCTCTTCAGGGAGGCCGCGGAGGAGTACGGCGACTTCAACGGGATGTACAACCTGGCGCTGCTGGCGGAGCGCACCGGCCGGATCCGCATGGCCCGTCTCTGGTACACCGAGGCGTTCCGCCACGGGCATCCGGAAGCCGCCAACAACCTGGGGGTCCTGCTGCACAACCAGGAGGACCCGGACGCGGTCCGGTGGTTCCGGATCGCGGCCTCCACGGGCCACCCCCAGGCCGCCGCCAACCTCCGGCGGCTGCAGGCCGCCCGCACCGCTCCTTCGGTGGACCCGGAGGTGGCGCCGGTGGTCAAGTACCTGAAGGCGGAGGCAGCGTTCAAGCAGTTCGAGGAGACGGGCGACGACGCGGCCCTCGTAGCGGCAGTCAACATCACGAGGGAGGGGGTGCGCCTGGCCCCCGAGGGGCATCCGGCACGTGCGGCGCTGCTCGGGGCCTTACGGGGAGTCCTGCGCCACCGCTACGACCTGCGGGGACACACCGCAGACCTGCGCGAGGCCGTCACCGTGGCGCAGGCGGAGCTGTCGGCCCGTCCCCCCGACGATCCGGGGCGCATGGACGCCGCACAGGCTGCCGTCGCGCTGCTCCGCGACCTGTCCCAGGTCCTCGGCGACGAGGGCCCGGTGCGTCAGGCCGTGGACATCGGCAGGCAGGCACTGGCGCGGCCGGGCGGCGACGAGGGATCACGGGCCCACCTGGAGGCGAGTCTCTGCGGCGCCCTGACGTGGCTGGCCGTCCAGCACACGGACGCCCGTGCCGGGGCAGCGGGCACCGGCGGTGCGGACGCGGCGGACGCGATCGACAGCTACCTGGACGAGGCCGTCGCGCTGGGGCGCGCGGCCGTCGGGCGCCTGCCGTCGGACGACGCCGTCTCGCGCACCAACCTCGGGGCGGCGCTGGCAGTGCGGGGCACGCTCAGAGGTTCGCCGGACGATCTGGACGACGCCGTCGACCTGCTGCGCGCCGCTGCACGCACCGCGGACACCCCGAGGCAACGGGCGGACGCCGCCGTCAACCTCGCGTCGGCGCTGAGCCGCCGGGCCTCCATCACCCGCAGGTCGCAGGACCGGCGCGAGGCCGAGGCGGTGGCGGAAGAGGCGCGGACCGTCCTGCGGGAGGCACCAGCGGACCATCCGCGGACGCTGACGCACGCCCTGTTCGCGGCCGGTCGCGCCGCGACCTCGGGCGAGGCCCGCCGCGCGCTGGAGGCCGTGCCCCGCTCACACGCCCTGCGACCGAAGCTGCTGGTCCTGCTGGCCACGGCACTCGACGAGGAGGGCGACCGGGACGCCGCGGTCGTCGCGGCGCGGGAGGCGGCGGCCACCGCGATGAGCAGGGAGAACACGGTCGAGTCGCAGCGGCTCCTCGGCTCACTGCTGCTGCGTTCGCGCGACGGGGCAGAGCCTGGCCCCGCCGAGGTGGAAGAGGCCGTAGGGGCCTTCACCGCGGCGGTCGCGGCATGTGAGGCGACGGACGTGGACCGCGCCGAAGTGCTGATCGGTCTGACCGTGGCGCTGGTGAACCGCTTCCGGTACGCACCGGACGGCCCCGACCGCGACGCCGCGCTGACGGCGCTGCGGGAGGCGGCCCACGCCGTCGGCTCCTCGCCCGAGCACCGTCTGTCCGCCACACGCATGTGGGCGGGCCTCGCCCACGAGGCCGGCGACACCGCGGACGCCCTGGCGGGGGCGCGCGTCGCCGTCTCCCTGCTGCGGGACCTCGGCTGGACCGGTCTGGAGCGTGCCGACCAGGAAGAGGGCCTGCGCAGCGGCGCCGCGATGCCGCGGGACGCGGCGGGCCTCGCGATCGGCGATGGCCGGCCGGAGACGGCGGTGGAACTCCTGGAGCAGGGGCGTTCGGTGCTGTGGCGTTCCACGCTGCACCTGCGCGGCGACCTGGACGCCCTCGCAGCGCGGGAGCCGTCCCTCGCGGCGGAGTCGGAGGAGATCCGCTCCGCACTCGACGGTGCCGGCAGGGTCGACCCGGAGACCCGGATGCGGCTGGCCCGCCGCTGGACACAGCTGCGCGACCGGATCAGGAGCCTGCCGGGCTTCGAGCGCTTCCTGGCCCCTCCCGCGTTCGGCGAACTCGCTCCCGCGGCGGCGGAGGGCCCCGTGGTCATCGTCAACATCAGCGCCGTGCGCTGCGACGCGCTCCTCGTGCTGCCGGGCGGACACGTCGACGTCCTACCCCTGCCCGACGTCGACTTCCGCGCCATGGACCGGGTCTGCAACACCTATCTCCAGGACCTGGGCCACGCGCTGGCACCCGGTGCCACGGGCCGGGTCCGGCAACGGGCGCGGCACACCGTCCACGACACCCTGGAATGGCTGTGGGAGAGGATCGCCCGGCCCGTGCTGGACCGCCTGGGCCTTCCGCACAGGTCACAGGCGCCGCCGCGGATCTGGTGGTGTCCCACGGCCTCCCTGGTGTCTCTGCCGCTGCACGCGGCGGGGCGTTACCCGCGCACCGGCGCCGACCGGACCGAGCCGGTCGGGCTGCCGTTCGCGGTGGTGTCGTCCTACACCTCGACCCTCGCCGCACTCGTCGACGCCAGGCGGCGGCCGGCGGCCGGCGATCCCCGGCTGCTGGCCGTGGCACTGTCCGACACCGAGCGGGGTCACGCGCCACTGCCGGGAGTTCCCGAGGAACTCCGAGGGCTGCGCGAGGTGTTCGGCCAGGGGCGGCTGAGCACCCTGGCCGACGACGCGGCCACCGTCGCGGCGGTACGGGAGCAGCTGCCCCGACACCCGTGGGCGCACTTCGCCTGCCACGGCAGGCTGGACATGAACGCACCGGCCACGTCGGGCCTGTGCCTGCGTGACGGTGACATGAGCGTGCTCGACTTCGCGGGACTCCGACTGGACGGTGCGGACCTGGCGTTCCTCTCCGCCTGCCACACCCGGCTGGGCGGCGGGCAGTTGCCGGACGAGGCCATCCACACCGCTGCCGCGCTGCGCATGGCGGGGTTCCGCCATGTCGTCTCAACCCTGTGGTCCGTCCAGGACCGGGTCGCGCCCGCCGTCGCCGCCGCGTTCTACCGGAATCTCGGCGCATCGGACCGGCTTTGTTCGGCCGGCGCCGCCGTGGCCCTGCACCGTGCCGTGGCCGAGCTGCGCGACGCCGACCCCACGAACCCGATGCTCTGGGCCCCCTTCACACACGACGGCCCGTAGCGGAGGCGTCGCAGCGCCGCCGGCAGCGCCGCCGGCGCTGCGGTTGTCGCGGAGAGAGGTCAGGACTTCGCGTAGTCGCCGAAGCCGACCCAGTCGAGGACCACGCAGGGCTCGTCGCCGACGACCCAGGCGTCGTGCCCCGGTGCGATGGACATGAAGTCGCCGGGGCCGAACTCGCCGGTCTCGCCGCCGTCCATGACGACCTTCATACGCCCGCTGACCATGTAACCGACGTGCGCGGCCTGACAGCTGTCCGTGCCCGCGATCGGCTTGATGTGGGTGGACCAGCGCCAGCCCGGCTCGAACACGGCACGGCCGATCGGCCCGTGCTCCGTGTTGATGACGTCCAGCTTGCCCTTCCCGTCCTTGAACTCACGGGTCTCGTCAGCGGTGTCGAAGTTCCTGCTCATGATCGCGGCCATGATGTCCCGCCTCCTGGCGGTGCGTGCGGTTCCCCGAGGCCATCTCTCACATTACGCCGACAGCCCGCCGACGGGGGAAGATCGGCGGGCTGTCGTCTGTGCCGGGAGTGGCTCTTCGCGGCGGTGGCGTGGCTCAGTGGAAGCTGTGCTCCTCCGCGGGGAACGCGCCGCCCGCGACGTCGTCGGCGAATGCCTTCGCCGCGTCGCCGAGGGTCTGACGGAGGTTGGCGTACTGCTTGGTGAAACGCGGCACCTTGCCGCCCGTCAGGCCGGCCATGTCGGTCCACACCAGGACCTGGGCGTCGGTGTCGGGGCCGGCGCCGATGCCGATGGTGGGGATGTGCAGGGAGCGGGTGACCTCGGCGGCGAGCTCGGCCGGGACCAGCTCGAGCACCACCGCGAACGCGCCCGCGTCCTGTGCGGCCTTGGCGTCACGGATCAGCTTGTGGGCGGCTTCGTCGCTGCGGCCCTGCACCCGGTAGCCCATGGTGTTCACGGACTGCGGGGTGAGCCCCAGGTGCGACATGACCGGGATGCCGGACTGGACGATCAGCTCGGTCTGGGCCAGCGAACGCTCGCCGCCCTCCAGCTTGACCGCGCCGACGCCTGCCTCCTTGACCAGCCGGGTCGCGTTGCGCAGGGCCTGTACCGGCCCTTCCTGGTACGCGCCGAAGGGCAGGTCACCGACGACGAGGGCGCGCTTGGTGCCCCGTACGACGGCGGCGGACAGGAGGGTCATCTCGTCCATCGTGACGGGCACGGTGGTCTCGTAGCCGAGGTGGCAGTTGCCCATCGAGTCGCCGACGAGGATCACGGGGATCCCGGCCTCGTCGAAGACGGACGCCGTCATGGCGTCGTAGGCGGTGAGCATGGGCCACTTCTCGCCGCGCTCCTTGGCGGCGGCGATGTCATGCACGGTGATGCGGCGCGACTGCTTGCCGCCGTACAGCGCCCTGCTGCTGTCGGTGGCCTTCTGGGCAGGCTGAAGCGTCATGAGTATTCGGCTCCTTCGTCATCTCGAGGCGCCCTGACGGCGTCCCCGGATCGCCTCCCATGGTGGCACTTCATGCCACCCGGGGAAAGAGGACCCCCTCATGCGCCGCGTCGCCTCCCTCGGGGGCACCGACACGCCGACCGCGGTGTGATCCCCGACGCACCGAGTGTGCCCGTTCTGTCACAGCCTCCGCGCCGAGCCCGGCGGCAGGAACCCGGCGTGCGTCCGCGTCGTCATCGAGGCAGAACGGCCGTCCCCACACGGCGGGACGACCACCGGTCATCGCCTAGGGTCCTAAGGACGGCGGCGAGGCCGGGCGTGGCAGCAAGGCAGTGAGGACAGCTCTATGGCGCAGGCGTACACGGCGGACACGGGGAACGGCACGGCCCGGACGCGGCCCACCGGGTCCTTGGCCGGCAGACTCCGGGGGGTGCCCGAGCGGTGGCGCGGCGACCGCGGGATCTGGCGGCGCGGCGTCGTCCTCGCCGTCTGCGCCGTGCTGGTCGCCCTGCTGATGATCCTGCACGCCCACATCCCCAACCGGATCGGCAACCTCGGCAGCCTGACGGAGACGTTCCTGCCGTGGTTCGGCGTGTTCGTCCCGCTGATCGCCGTCGCGGCGGTGCTGCGACGCTCCGCCACCGCGCTGATCGCCGTGCTGCTTCCGGCGGTCGTGTGGCTCAACCTCTTCGGCGGCCTGCTGGGCAAGTCCGCGGCCACCGGCGGCGATCTGACGATCGCCACGCACAACGTGAACGCGGACAACCCGGACCCCGTGGGCACCGCGGAGGTCGTCGCCGCGTCCGGGGCCGACGTCCTCGCGCTGCAGGAGCTCCCGACGGGGCAGGTGACGGCGTACGAGAAGGCCCTGTCCGCCACGTACCCGCACCACGCCGTCGAGGGCACGGTGGGGCTGTGGAGCAAGTACCCGCTGACCGGCGTCTCGCCCGTCGACATCCGGATGGGCTGGACCCGCGCGATGCGCGCCACGGTGGCGGCGCCCGGCGGTGGGGTCGCGGTGTACGTCGCGCACATGCCGTCCGTCCGCGTGAAGCTCCATGCGGGCTTCACCGCCAACCAGCGGGACGACAGCGCCGACGCGCTGGGTGAGGCCATCGCCCGCGAGCGGCTGGACCGGGTCGTGCTGCTCGGCGACCTCAACGGCACGATGAACGACCGCTCGCTGAACGCCGTCACGTCGCAGATGCGCTCCACGCAGGGCGCGGCGGGCGACGGCTTCGGCTTCAGTTGGCCGGCGGCGTTCCCGATGGCGCGGATCGACCAGATCATGGTGCGCGGCGTGGAGCCGGTGTCGTCGTGGACGCTGCCGCGGACGAACAGCGACCACCTGCCGATCGCCGCCCGCGTGGACCTGTGACCCTGGTCCCACCGGGCCCTCCCTGTGACCGCGCCCGGCCCGTGAGGGCCGGGCGCGGCCGTCTGTCCGGGGGCGGAGGAACGCCGGCAACCCGCTGTTCACCGCGAGGAACGAAACGTCTGAGAGTATTTGTTCCGAAAGCGAACTTACTCGGAAGGCTCACCCTCCCATGCCCCTGGCGCTACTCGCCCTCGCCGTGTCCGCCTTCGGCATCGGAACGACCGAATTCGTCATGATGGGCCTGCTGCCCAACGTCGCGGAGGACCTGGGCACCTCCGTGCCGACCGCGGGCCATCTCGTCTCCGCCTACGCCATCGGCGTCGTCATAGGAGCCCCGCTCCTCACCGGCCTCGGCTCCCGCGTCCCACGCAAGCGGATGCTGCTGCTCCTGATGGCGTTGTTCACCGTCGGCAACCTGGCCTCCGCCCTCGCGCCCGGCTTCGGCACCCTGCTCGCGGGGCGCGTGCTCGCCGGACTGCCGCACGGCGCGTTCTTCGGTGTCGGCGCCGTCGTCGCGGCGCGCCTCGTGCGGGAGCACCGGCAGGCGCGTGCCGTCGCGACCATGTTCCTCGGGCTCACTGTGGCCAACATCGTCGGCGTCCCCGCCGCCACCGCGCTCGGCCAGCAGCTCGGCTGGCGCGCGACGTTCCTCGTCGTGACCGCCATCGGTCTCGTCGCCATGGCCGCCCTCGCCCGTCTCGTGCCGAGCATGCCGCTCGACGCCCATCAGGGCATCGGCCGCGAACTGCGCGCCCTCGGCGACCGGCAGGTGCTGCTCGGCCTGCTGACCGCCGTCTTCGGCTTCGCCGGAGTGTTCGCCGTGTACTCCTACCTCGCCTCGATGACGACCGCGGCCATCGGTCTGGAGGAGTCGTCCGTCACCCTCGTCCTCGCCCTGTTCGGTATCGGCATGACGCTCGGCGCGCTCGCGGCCGGTCCTCTCACCGACCGCGCGCTGCGGCCGACGCTCTACGGTTCCCTGACCGCGCTCGCGCTGGTCCTGGCCGCCTTCCCGTTCACCGTCCACCTCCCGTGGCTCGCCCTGACGACCGTCGTCGTCCTCGGTGCGGTCGGCTTCCTGACGACCACCCCGCTGCAGATGCTGGTGATGCGAAAGGCCAAGGACGCCCCGACGCTCGCCTCCGCCTCCAACCACTCCGCGTTCAACCTCGCCAACGCGGGCGGCGCCTGGCTCGGCGGCGCGGCCGTCGCGGCGGGCTGGGGCTGGACGTCTCCGGCGTTCGTCGGCGCCTTCCTCGCCGTCGTGGGTCTCGTGATCGCCGCCGTGGCCGGGGTGCTCGACCGGGACGGCGACGCAAAGAGGGCCTCCCGCGTGATCGCGGGAAGCCCTCTCGCGCCGGAGCCGGTCAGTTCGTCGTCTCCCGCCAGCGGTTCGTGATCGGCAGCCGCCGGTCCTTGCCGAAGCCCTTGGCGGAGATCTTCGTGCCCGGCGGGTACTGGCGCCGCTTGTACTCCGCCATGTCCACCATCCGCAGGGTCTTCGTCACCAGCGCCTCGTCGAAGCCGGCCGCCACGATCGCGTCCTTGCCCTGGTCGCGGTCCACGTACAGCTCGAGGAGCCGGTCCAGCACGTCGTAGTCCGGCAGCGAGTCGGTGTCCACCTGCCCCGGGCGCAGTTCGGCGCTCGGCGGCTTGGTGATCGACGCCTCCGGGATCGGCGGGGTCTGGCCGCGCTCCGCCGCGGCCCGGTTGCGCCACTTGGCGAGCCGGAACACGGTCGTCTTGTAGACGTCCTTGATCGGTCCGTACGCGCCGACCGAGTCGCCGTAGAGCGTCGAATACCCCACCGCCAGCTCGGACTTGTTGCCCGGCGCGAGGACGATGTGGCCCTCCTGGTTGGAGATCGCCATCAGCATCGTGCCGCGCAGCCGCGACTGGAGGTTCTCCTCCGCGAGCCCGGTCAGCCCCAGCGAACCCATGTAGGCGTCGAACATCGGCTCGATCGGTACGGTGCGGAAGTTCAGCCCCGTCCGCCGCGCCAGTTCGGCCGCGTCGCCCTTGGAGTGGTCCGAGCTGTACTTCGACGGCATGGAGACGCCGTACACGTTCTGCGCGCCGAGCGCGTCGCAGGCGATCGCGGCGACGAGGGCGGAGTCGATGCCCCCGGACAGGCCGATCAGCACGGACCTGAACCCGTTCTTGGCGGCGTACGCGCGCAGGCCGACCACCAGCGCCGAGTACACCTCCTCGTCGTCGTCGAGCCGGTCGGCGTAACCGCCCGTCAGCTCGGCCTCGTACGCGGGCAGCGGCTCCTCCGAGAGCACGACGCGGTCGATGCGCAGCCCGTCGTCCACGACGCCCTCGGGCGCGTCGGCGGCCGCGGCGGGCAGCTCGAGATCCAGTACGACGCTGCCCTCCGCGAACTGCGGTGCCCGGGCCACGACTTCGCCGTCCGGGCCGACGACGATCGAGTCGCCGTCGAAGACCAGCTCGTCCTGCCCGCCGATCATCGCCAGGTACGCCGTGGTGCAGCCGGCCTCCTGGGCGCGCTTGCGCACCAGCTCCAGGCGGGTGTCGTCCTTCTCACGCTCGTACGGCGAGGCGTTGACCGAGATCAGCAGCCCCGCCTTTGCGCTGCGGGCGGCGGGCACCCGGCCGCCTTCCTGCCAGAGGTCCTCGCAGATCGCGAGCGCCACGTCGATGCCGTGGACCCGGATCACGGGCATGGTGTCGCCCGGCACGAAGTAGCGGAACTCGTCGAAGACGCCGTAGTTGGGCAGGTGGTGCTTGGCGAAGCTGAGCGCCACCTCACCCCGGTGCAGCACCGCGGCGGCGTTGCGCGGCGACCCGGCGGGCTGACCGAACCGGGGCCTGCCCGTCTCCGAACGGTCCAGGTAACCGACGATCACCGGGAGTTCGCCGAACCCCTCGGAGTCCAGGCGGGCGGCGAGCGCGCGCAGCGTGGCACGGGAGGCTTCGACGAAGGACGAGCGCAGCGCGAGGTCCTCGACGGGATAGCCGGTCAGCACCATCTCCGGGAAGGCGACGAGATGCGCCCCCTGCTCGGCGGCGTGCCGGGTCCAGTGCACGATCGCCTCGGCGTTGCCGGCGAGGTCACCGACGGTCGAGTCGATCTGATTCAGAGCGAGGCGTAGTTGAGGCACGGGCCCAGTGTAATCGTCTTTCTGACGCGATGTCCTTCAGGGTGATGCGCGGCACATCGCCCCACGACACGGCGGAAGGGGGCGGGCCGTGCCGGGCCCGCCCCCGGCAGGGCCGTCAGGTCATGGAGCCCGCACTCTTCAGTCGCTCCGTGCCGCTCTCCGCGTAGACACGCTCCGCCCAGCCGGCGATCTGGTCCTCGCTCAGGTGCTGCGCCAGGTCCGCCTCGCTGATCATCCCGACCAGCCGCTTGTTCTCGATCACCGGCAGCCGCCGGATCTGGTGGCCCTGCATCTCCCGCAGCACCGCCGACACGTCCGCGCCTGCGTCGATCCAGCGCGGGGTGCCCTTGGCCATCTCGCCAGCCGTGACCTTGGACGGGTCGTGGCCCATCGCGACGCAGCCGACGACGATGTCACGGTCGGTGAGGATGCCGCACAGCCGCTCGTCGGCGTCGGCGATCGGCAGCGCGCCGACGTCCAGCTCCCGCATGAGCTGCGCCGCCCGGTCGAGCGTCTCGTGCGAGGGGATCCACCGGGCCCCCGGGTGCATGATGTCCTTCGCAGTGGTCATGGGTCGTGCCTCCTGGATGCGTCAAGGCCCCGAGCCACCTCATTCTCGTGGCGCCGTAAGGCGTACGCGACCGCAGCCGCCCGTACCCGCGCGGCACCGGCCGCCCGTACCCCGCGAGCACCGGAACGCGCACGGCCCCGTCCCGGAGAGGTCCGGGACGGGGCCGTGGGGAACGGCGGCGCGTGTCAGGTACGCGGCTCCGCGCCACGGCGGTGCAGCAGATCGACCATGAGCTCGACCTCCGACGCCTGAGCGTCCACCATGCCCTGCGCCAGATCGCGCTCCACCTCGACCGTGCACTGCTCGACGCAGCCCTCGGCCATGGCGATCCCGCCGTTGTGGTGGATGATCATCAGCTGGAGGTAGAGGACCTCCGCCTCCTTGCCGCTGAGCCGCCCCAGCCGCTCGAGGTCGGCCCTGCTCGCCATGCCGGCCATCAGCGAACCGTCCTCGGCCCCGTGTCCGCCGCCGTGGTCGCCGTGGTCGCCGTGGCCGGAGCCTTGCGAGGCCATCCATCCCATCGGCTCGGCGTCGGCGTCCACCTTCGGCAGACCCCACAGATCCAGCCAGCCCAGCATCATGCCGCGCTGGTTGGCCTGGGTGTTGGCGATGTCGTACGCGAGCCTGCGCACTTCCTCGTCCTTCGTCCGGTCACGGACGATGAACGACATCTCCACCGCCTGCTGGTGGTGGACGGACATGTCACGGGCGAAACCGGCGTCCGCCGACGCCCCCGCCGGCGTACGGTCCGCGGCAGCGGATCCGCTGCTCCCCGCGGAGGCCACCGTGGCCGCCCCCGCGAAGAGCAGCGCGAGCACCACCGCGGTGACGGCGGCCCAGTGCGTACGCGTCATGCCCCTCACTTGCCGCTCAGTCCGCCCGTGCAGGCCGCGCCCGGCTCGGGCGTCTGCGGGCCCTGCACGTACTTGGTGAAGAACTGGCTGACCCGCTTGTCGTCGGCCGAGTCGACGGTCACCTGCTTGCCCCAGGCGCTCAGCATGATCGCGCCCTGCTGGCCCTTGTACGGGCTCATCAGCGTGTACGGCGTCTTCTTGACCTTCTCGGCCAGCTTGTCCACGTCACCCTTGGCCGCCTTGTCGGTGTACGTCACCCACACCGCGCCGTGCTCCAGCGAGTGGACGGCGTTCACCTCGGGGATCGCCTCCTTGTAGACGTCGCCGTTGCAGTTCATCCACACCTGGCTGTGGTCGCCGCCGACCGGCGGCTTCATCTCGTAGGAGACGGCCGTCTCGACGTGGTTGCGGCCGAGCTTCTTCGCGTCCCAGGACTTCTCGTCCTTGACCGGGGCCTTCGCCTCGGCGACGCGCTGCTCCTTCTCCTCGGACTCCTTGTTGAGGACGAAGCCACCGAAGCCGACGAGGCCGGCGACGACGACGGCGCTGATGCCGATGGTGAGGATGCGGTTGCGGCGCTCACGGGACTGCTCGGCCCGGCGCATCTGCTCTATCCGGGCCCGGCGGTCGTTGCTGGTGTTACGGGAAGCCATGGTGGCGGTGTCCTTCGTGAAGTCTGCGGAATGGGGGGTTCAGCGATGCGTGCGAGGTCGTGCGGGCGGTGTCACGTCCGCAGCACCTGAAGGACGTGCAGGTCCGGGGCGCGCGCGAGCGCTCCCGAACGGCCTCGGCCGCCGGCGTCGGCGGAGGGTCCCGGATGGGGGAGCGGCGCGCCCGCCTCCAGCGGAGCGTCGGGCTGCGGAGGCGGCACGGTGAGCACCGCGGGGCTGAGCACCGGCAGCAGGCCGCAGCCGCCGTCGTCGTACGGGCAGCTGTACGCGGTCGCAGTGTGGGCCGCCGTCCGTGCCTGCGCCGCCTGCGCCCCGGCATCCGCCGCCCCCGTCGCCCCCGGGCCGTGGGCCCGGGGAGAGGGTCTGCCGTGGTGGGCACCGGCCGGGCCGAGGCAGATGAAGAGCGCGCCGAGGAGCGTCGCCACGGCGCTCAGCAGAGCCGTGGGACGCGCGGTGCGCGAGAGGCGGTCGGTCCGCGAACCCCCCATGGCCGCAGATCGTAGTGTGCGGACGCCACCGGCACCGCAGACGGGCGGCAATTAAGGGCCTCCCGGCGACGCCGCGGGGCCCCGCCGCGATGCGACGGAGCCCCGCGAGGGCCGTGTGCCCCCGACCGCCGCGGGGCGTCAGACCCGTTCCTGCGCGCGCCCGGCCGGCGCCGACCGCTCCTCGGCGGCCTCCGCCCGTGCCCCGGCCTTGAACAGCCGGCCCGGCCACCAGAACCAGCGGCCCAGGTCGAGGGCGAGCGCGGGCACCAGCACCGTACGGACCAGGAACGTGTCCAGCAGGACGCCGATGCCGACGAGGGTGCCCATCTGCGCCATCGTCACCAGCGGCAGTCCGGCGAACACCGCGAACGTCGCGGCGAGCACGACGCCCGCGCTGGTGATGACCCCGCCGGTGGTCGTCAGACCCTCCAGTACCCCGCGTGCCAGGCCGAGGCGCTCCGACTCCTCCCTGACGCGGTGCATGAGGAAGATGTTGTAGTCGATGCCGAGGGCGACGAGGAACACGAAGCCCATCAGCGGCAGCGACCAGTCGACACCGGCGAAGCCGAGCAGATGCTCGAACAGAACGTTCGAGGCGCCGAGCGCCGCGAAGTACGACAGCACGACCGTCGCCAGCAGCAGCACGGGGGCGACGATCGCCCGCAGCAGCCACACCAGTACGAGCAGGACCACCAGCAGCACCACCGGGATCACGGTCCGCAGGTCACGATCGGCGGCCCGCTGTGTGTCCAGGGTCTGCGCGGTCGTGCCGCCCACCAGGGCGTCGGCCCCCTCCACGTCGCCGACGGCGGTGCGCAGCGCGTCGACGGTGTCCTTGGCCGCGTCGCTGTCAGGGGCGTCCTCCAGGACGACGGACAGCGTGGCGAGTGCGCCGTCGGGCGAGCGGTCACCCGCGTCGACCCGGGCGACGCCCGGCACCTTCGCGGCGGCCGCCTCGACGGCGCCGATCCGGGCCGCGTTCGTGACGATCTTCGCGGGGTCGGAGGCGCCCGACGGGAAGTGGGCCGAGATCCGCTCCTGGGCGACGACCGACTCGGGCTTCTCCTGGAACATCTCCGACTGGGTGAGCCCCATGTTGATGCCGAACGCGCTGAGCGCCAGCACACCCGTGACGCCGACCGACATCAGCCACGACCAGCGCGGACGCCGCGCGACGGCCGCACCGGTACGGGACCAGACGGTGACCGCCTTCCGCGCGGGCGTGCCGTGGCGCGGCACGAAGGGCCAGAACACCCAGCGGCCCGCGATCACCAGCAGCGCCGGCAGCACGGAGACCATCGCCAGGAAGCCGCAGACGACGCCGATCGCGCCGACCAGTCCCAGCGAGCGGGAGGAGTTGATGTCCGCCAGCGACAGGCAGGCCAGTCCGACGGCGATGGTGCCGGCGGAGGCGAGGACCGCCGGCCCCGAACGCCGCAGCGCGAGCCTCATCGCCACGTGCCGGTCCTCGTGGTGGTGCAGCTCCTCCCGGTAGCGGGCGATCAGCAGCAGCGCGTAGTCGGTGCCCACGCCGAAGACGAGGACCATCAGGATGCCGGCGCTCTGCGGGTCGACGGGCAGCCCCGCGTACTTGGCCAGCAGATAGGTGGCGACCTGGGTCAGGACGGCGGCGAAGCCGACCGACAGCAGCGGGAACAGCCACAGCACCGGGCTGCGGTAGGTGATCAGCAGCAGCGCGGCCACCACCAGGCCGGTGGCGATCATCAGCGTGGCGTCGAGCGTGTCGAACACAGCGACCTGGTCCATCAGCGAGCCGGCCGGTCCGCCGACCGCGACGTCCAGACCGGGCGGGGCATTGGCGCCGGCGATGTCGCGGATCTCCTCGACCCGGTCGCCGAGCTCGTCGGACAGCGGTACGACCACCATCAGGGCCCTGCCGTCGTCGGACCGCAGCACGGGCGACAGCTGCCGGCCCTCGGCGACATGCGGGGCGAACGCGCGGCGGTCCGACTCGGCCGCTGCGCGGTCGTCGGCGGCGAGAGGCCGGTCGGCGCTGTACACGACGACGACGGGCATCACCTCGTCGGTGCGGAACTTCTCCAGTTCCGTGTTGACCGCGGCCGATTCGGCCCCCCGCGGCAGGAAGGCGTTCGGTCCGGTGTCCTCGACCTCGCCGAGCTTTCCGGCGAGCGGGCCGAGGGCCACGACGACCACGATCCAGCCGAACAGGACGAGCCATTTGGCGCGTCGGCCGCCGGGCGCCGAGGCCAGGCGCTTGAGCAGCGCTTTCATGAGTAGTCTCCTGAGTGTGGAGTGCGGGACGCACGGAGCCCGCGCCGCGGCGTGACGGGTTTGCAGACCTGCCGTGGCGTGAGGGAAGTGCCTGGGACTTGTGCTTCACGGGTACGGCCGGGAGTTGCAGCTCCCGGCCGTACCGCCATCGCGATACGTGCTCGCGGTCCTACTCGATCTCGCGCATCATCTTCTCCATCGAGGCGAGCGAGACGCGGGTCTGCGTCAGCTCGTCGAGCGTGCGCCGGTGCAGCTCGGTGCTGTCCTCGAGCAGCTGCGCGTACTTCTCCGCGAGTTTGCGGTACTCGGTGTCCCGGGTCGCCAGTACGCGGGCCCGCCACGTCGCGGCGACCTGCCAGACGATGACGATGCACAGCAGGAACACCCCGGCGGAACCGACCGCTCCCACGATGTCGCCGCTCATTTCGCCGTCTCCTTCATCGTGTCCTTGCCCTTGTCGTCCTTGGCGTCGTCGGTGAGCGTGCGCGCGGCTCTCGCGACGACCTCCGGGGTCAGCGCGTAGCAGAACGGCGTCAGCTCGAAGAACTTCATCGCCTTGCCTCCCTCGGACAGCTCGAGCTCGCCCCGGACCAGTCCCGCCGCCTCCAGCCGCTGCAGATGCATGTGCAGCAGGGGGCGACCGATGGCCAGCTCACGGGCGAGCCGGCTCACGTAGTCGCGGCCGTCGAAGAGGGCGGCGACGATGCGCATCCGGTGCGGATTGCCCAGGGCGGTGAGGATCTTCAGCAGCGCGTCGCCCGTGAGCTCCGGTCCCGGTGCCGGGCCCGGCTTCTCGCTCATCGCGCCCCCTTGGCTCGTATGTGTCAGTTCAAACTGACACTCCCGCCGGTACGTGTCAAAGAAACCTGACACATGTCCGGGAGGAGTGAGGGGGGCCTCAGGGTCGTCTCGGGGTGGCCCCTGACCCACAATGGGCACAGCCGCGTGCGCAACCTCCCCGAAACCCGCGGATGGAATGCTCCAGGGAGCAGGCACGCGCCGTGACGGGCAAGGATGGGTGGAAATGGACAAGCAGCAGGAATTCGTGCTCCGCACGCTCGAGGAGCGCGACATCCGCTTCGTACGCCTGTGGTTCACCGACGTGCTCGGCTTCCTGAAGTCGGTCGCCGTGGCACCGGCCGAGCTGGAACAGGCCTTCGACGAGGGGATCGGCTTCGACGGCTCCGCGATCGAGGGCTTCGCCCGGGTGTACGAGTCCGACATGATCGCGAAGCCGGACCCGGGGACCTTCCAGATCTTGCCCTGGCGCGCGGAGGCGCCGGGCACGGCCCGGATGTTCTGCGACATCCTGATGCCCGACGGCTCGCCGTCCTTCGCGGACCCCCGCTTCGTGCTCAAGCGGATCCTG
The DNA here is from genome assembly GCF_056835925.1 of Streptomyces sp. WAC00040. Taxonomy (NCBI): domain Bacteria; kingdom Bacillati; phylum Actinomycetota; class Actinomycetes; order Kitasatosporales; family Streptomycetaceae; genus Streptomyces; species Streptomyces sp. WAC00040. The sequence goes on along the minus strand of NZ_JAKQZE010000001.1, from coordinate 35,400 downwards.
GCCAAGACCTCGGACCTGGGCTTCACCTTCTACACCCACCCCGAGATCGAGTTCTTCCTGCTCAAGGACAAGCCCGTCGACGGCAGCCGGCCCACGCCCGCCGACAGCTCCGGCTACTTCGACCACACCCCGCAGAACGTGGGCATGGACTTCCGCCGACAGGCGATCACCATGCTGGAGTCCATGGGCATCTCGGTGGAGTTCAGCCACCACGAGGGCGCGCCCGGCCAGCAGGAGATCGACCTGCGCTACGCGGACGCGCTGTCCACGGCGGACAACATCATGACGTTCCGTCTGGTCATGAAGCAGGTGGCGCTCGAGCAGGGCGTCCAGGCCACCTTCATGCCCAAGCCGTTCTCGGAGTACCCGGGCTCCGGCATGCACACCCACCTGTCGCTCTTCGAGGGCGACCGCAACGCCTTCTACGAGTCCGGCGCCGAGTACCAGCTCTCCAAGGTGGGCCGCTCCTTCATCGCCGGCCTGCTGCGGCACGCCGCCGAGATCTCGGCCGTCACCAACCAGTGGGTCAACTCCTACAAGCGGATCTGGGGCGGCTCCGCCCGCAGCGCCGGCGCGGGCGGCGAGGCCCCCTCGTACATCTGCTGGGGCCACAACAACCGCTCGGCCCTGATCCGCGTCCCGATGTACAAGCCGGGCAAGACCGGCTCCGCCCGCATCGAGGTCCGCTCCCTGGACTCCGGCGCGAACCCGTACCTCTCGTACGCCGTCCTGCTCGCCGCCGGCCTCAAGGGCATCGAGGAGGGCTACGAGCTCCCCGCGGGCGCGGACGACGACGTCTGGGCCCTCTCCGACGCCGAACGCCGTGCCATGGGCATCGCCCCGCTCCCGCAGAACCTGGGCGAGGCGATCGACCTGATGGAACGCAGCGAGCTGGTGGCCGAGACCCTGGGCGAGCACGTCTTCGACTTCTTCCTTCGCAACAAGAAGCAGGAGTGGGAGGAGTACCGCTCCGAGGTCACAGCGTTCGAGCTGCGCAAGTCCCTGCCGGTGCTGTAGGCGCAGGTCAGCGCTGGTACTGCCTGTCCAAAGCACTCCGGGTCGACGGTCTCGTACCGTCGGCCCGGAAGCGTCGTACCCGCCCTGGGCCGTCTGAGGGCCGTCCGGTGCCGAAGCGATGCCACCTGCTGTCCATGGCCCTGCGCGCGCCCGCCGCTGCTCGGTTTGAAGCTGTAGCCCTGGTCTCCGATGATGTGGTCGGGTCGGACGCGATGGAGTCGACCGACACAAGCCAGTCGATGTCCCCGGCTGCGTCCGCCCTGGCCTGGGCAGCCTGGGTACCCGCTCGAAGGTGCCGTCCAGGGCCCACCGCCGGAACCGGGTGTGCGGCGTGGCCCATGGGCCGTACCGCTCGGGCACGTCCCGCCGGAGCCACCCCGGTCCGGAACTTCCACACGATCCCGTTGAGCACCGTGCGGTCGTCCAGCCGCTTCCTGCCCCGCAACGACTCTGGCAGCAGCGGCCGGACGAACTCCACTCGGCATTCGACAGTTCATGGCGACGTATCACCCGACCGTGATCCGCTTACGTAGTGATGATGGCTGCCGCGCGTGCGGTGAGCCGCGGGCTCAGGTGGCCGGCGGGCCTGGCGCGTGGCGCGTCTGCTGGATCAGGACGGTGGTGGCGCGTTCCAGAAGTTCGCAGAGGGAGGCGTGCTCGGAGGGCGTGAACGCGTCGGTGAGAGCGCGCTCGAGGATGATCACCTCCTGGTAGGCGCGGTCCAGCAGCCCCCGGCCCTCTTCGGTGAGGGTGGCGATCTGCACCTTGGCGTGCACCGGAGACGTCTCGCGGCGGATGAGTTCCTTGGTCTCCATATTGGTCAGCACGCTACTCATGCTCTGCTGCGTAACCCCGCAGGAGCGGGCCAGTTGGGCGCCGGACATGCCGCCTTCGCGCGAGAGGATCAATAGCACGGTGTACTGCGTCATGGTCAGCCCGTAGGCGCGCAGCACTGCCTCGTGGTGGGCCATCAGCGCCTGCTCCGACCGCCTGATCCGGGTGCAGAGGTCATCCTCGATCGGGGCTTCCACCGTGTACTCCCGCTCCGTTGACACAGGTTCCTGGGTTGACCCAGGAACCTTATATACCTACAGTCCTCGACTGTAAGGATACTGACTCAGCACAGGGGGCTGTAACCATGAAGGCTGTCCTTCTCGACACCGATGACCATTACCGGGTCGCCGAACTCGATGAGCCCGCCCCCGGCCCCGGCCAGGTGGCGATCCGCGTCGCCTACGCCGGGATCCAGTGGGGCGACACCATGGTCCGGGACGGGCACTTTCCCGTGCCACGTCCCTTCGTCCCCGGCTTCGAGGCGTCCGGGCACGTTGCCGCGGTCGGCGAGGGCGTCGACCCGGGCCGTGTCGGTGAGCCCGTCACCGCGCTGACCACGGCAGGCGCCTACGCCGAGGTGGTCCTGGCGCCCGCCGTGCTCGCAGTGGGCATCGGCGACATGCCGCTACGGACGGCCGCAGGTCTCGGGTGGGGCGCACCGACTGCCTTCGATCTGATCAACACCGCCGCGCATGTGCGGCCTCGCGAGAGCGTGCTGATCCACGCAGCCGCCGGCTCAGTCGGCACGCTCGCCGCCCAGTTCGCCCGAGTGGCCGGGGCCGGCCGGATCGTCGGCGTGGGCGGCGATGATCTCAGGGCCGACTACGCCGCCCAGTTCGGCTATGACCAGATCCTGCTGCGCGAGGAATTCCCGACCGCGCTCGGCGACGAGAAGTTCGACATGATCCTCGACCCGGTCGGCGGCTCGACCCGCCACGCCGGCCTCGAGCAGCTGGCAGAGCACGGCCGACTGGTGGCATACGGCAACCTCAGCACCTATGAACCTGTGCTGGCCAATACCAATGACCTGCTCATGCACGGCAAATCGCTCGTGACCTACAACAGCAGCCTGCTCAGCCGGACCCATCCCGAGCGGCTCGCCGACAGTGCCCGCCGTGCACTCGGCCTCGTCGCCGACGGCCATGTGCGCGTGGACATCACCGCTGAGTACGACCTGGCGGACCTGGCCATCGCCGTGCAGCGCCTCGCCGAGGGCACAACCCATGGCAAGAGCATCGTCCGCGTCGACTGAGCGATACCGGACTGCCCACGACGTCAACGAACGGAGCCGCAGGCACACGGCGAGCACCGAGCAGCGGTGCACTACCGCGCCCAGGTCCGGCGGCACCGTCGGAGAGGGACGTGGGCCGCCCGTCCGAGGCGCAGCCGCCGAGCTTCCCGGGCGAAGCCTCCGAGGTGCAGAGGAGGCCGACCCCACGCCGACGGCGGCATCGGCCGTCCCGGAGGAGCCGGAACCCCCGCCGGACACCGCGGCCGCGTCCACACGGTGAGAGGTTCCGCGACTGCTGACGTCGGAGGAGGAGGAAGGATTCCGCACACGCCGGCAGGACCGCCACTTTCTCCCGGCACAAGCAGGACCTGGAGGGGCAGTGGAGCCAGGGCGAGGAGACCGACACGGAGGACCTGCGCATGGCCCTGCGGACATACCGTTCGTTCTTCAACCGCCTGCTGTCGAGCTGACCACCCGTGGCCCCGGCTTCTTCGACCACCTGCGCGGATGCGAAACGCGCCCGGTGCGGTGACCCTGGAAGTCACGGGGGACCCTGCGGCGAGGAGGAAACCCCATGTCCATGATGGACAAGCTCAAGAACATGCTCAAAGGTCATCCGGAACAGACGGACCGGGGCGTCGAGAAGACCGGCGACTACGTGGACGGCAGGACCCAGGGCAAGCACAGCCGCCACGTCGACACGGCACAGGACAAGCTGAGGGACCAGTACGGGTCCGGCGGCGCCGGTGGAACGGAACGCCCCGACGAACCGCCCCGGTGACCTCACCCGCGTGAACGTACCGGCCCGGGCCGGTGGGGCAGCGCCCACCGGCCCGGGCCACCCCGCGTCTACGCCCCGGCGGGCTTGCGGGCCAGCAGATGCGCCTGAGGCGTCTTCTCGTCCGGCTCCGCCTCCCGCACCATGGTCGCCCGCACCTCGAAGCCCACCTCCCGCAACTGCTCCGCCACCAGATCCGGCCGCATCCGGCGGAAGGCGAGCGACACACTGTGACCGAAGGCCTCCGTATAGCGCGAGACGTCCTCACCGACCTGGAACGCCAGCGCCAGGTGCCCGCCGGGCGCCAGCAGCCGGTAGAACTCCGCGAGCACGCCCGGCACCTCGGCGGACGGTATGTGGATCAGCGAGTACCAGGCGACGACGCCGCGCAGCGACCCGTCGGCGAAGCCGCCGAGGTCCGTCACCGAGCCTTCGTCGAACCGCAGTCCGGGGAACGTGCGCCGGGCGAGCGCGACCATGGAGGGCGACAGGTCGACGCCCCTGATGTCCGTCCCCAGCCGGTCGAGATACGCCGTCACCCGCCCCGGTCCGGACCCGAACTCCACGACGGGGCCGCCCCCGTCCTTCGCCACGGCCCCGGCGAAGGCGGTCAGCATGGCCAGAGTGAGGGGCTTGCCCTCCGGCTCGCCCTTGAACGTCTCCGCGTAGTCGGCGGCGATCGCGTTGTACGAGTCGCGGGTGTCCCGCAGGAACGAAGGTTCTTCGTGCGGCGTCGTCATGCGGCATCGAACCACGGCTCGGCGACGGCCCGGTGCGCGACCCGGCCGACGGGACCGGATTGCGAGGTGCGGCCGAACTCCGCGCGCAGGGCGCTGAGATGGGCGGGAATCGCGTAATCGGTATCCATGCAGGCCATGGATACCAGACGCGTCCGACAACGACGTTCGCCCGGCGCTCCACGGCGTACGTGACGAAGGGACCCTGGCGGCGGTCCGGTCCGGGACTCGTCCGCCGCCAGGGAATCGTCAGCGCTGCGACAGCGGTGCCGGGGCCTCCTGGACGCACCAGCTGTTGCCGTCCGGGTCCTTGAAGAACATGAACGAGTTCCACTCCTCGCCCGTGCCCTCCTCCCAGCCCGTCGCGCCCACGTGCTGGATCGACGTCACCGGTACCCCGCGTGACATCAGCTCGGAGTGGGCCTTCGCGATGTCCGTGACGCACAACTGGAGGCCGTGGAGCGTGCCGGGGGTCATCGTGGGCTGGTCGGGATGCGGGGGCATGCCGCCCAGCAGGGCGATGGAGCAGCGCGACCCCGGCGGGGTCAGCTGGATGATCCGCATGCCGGGGGCGACCTCGGAGTCGAGGTCGACCTTGAAGCCGCAGGCCTCTGCGTAGAAGGTCTTCGAGCGGTCCAGGTCCGTGACCGGGACGGGGACGACTTCCAGGGTCATTTCCACGGGTGGAATCCTTTCAACGGGCCACATCGGTGGTGAATCGCCAGCGGTCTGTCCGAACAAGGCGCCCTCGGCCGAGCCGAAGGCCATGCGGGGCGCAACCCCGGAATACCAGCGCTTCGCCCGCCCCGTGCGCGAACACGCCGTCGCCGGCCGGAACGCCCGGTCCGGGCCGTACCTTTCCACATGGAGCGCCCCGCCGCGCCCGATGCCGGGCTTCCGGTCACCCGGACCCCCTTGCCTCGGACCGTGCCCGGTGTCGCCTGCTCGTCGGACCGGCGGCGCCGGTGCCTGATCGCCGCCCCGGCGGACCGGCCGGGACCCGGGAACCGCGTGGTCCGCCGGGCCCCCCGCGCGCGCCTGCGGTTACGCTCGAGCGCACACGGCGGCACGGCAGGACGGAGACCGGGATGACGGTTCCGGGGCGCAGGAGCAGCACTTTCACCCGGCTGCTGAGGTACGGCTTCACCGACCCCTCCGCGGCCGCACGCCTCCTCGAGCTCCCCGACATGGCGTCGGTGCGCAGCGACCCCATGCTCCTCGACGCCCTCGGCGCCACCGCCGACCCCGATCTGGCGCTGCGCTCCCTCGTCCGCCTCGCCGAAGCGCACGAACCGGACGAGCGACGCCGGTTCCTCGACGGCCTCATCACCGCGAAGCCGTTGCGTGACCGGCTGCTCGGCGTCCTCGGGGCGTCCGAGGCGCTCGGCGACCATCTGGCCCGCCACCCCCGCGACTGGCACGCCCTCGCCACCTACGAGTCCGCCGATCTGCATCCCGGAGTCGCCGACTTCGAACGCGGACTCGCCGACGCCACCGACCCCGTGTCCCTGCGCGTCTCCTACCGCCGCTGCCTGCTGGCCATTGCCGCCCGCGACGTGTGCGGCACCACCGACGTGGCGGAGGCCGCCGCCGAACTCGCCGACCTCGCCACCGCCACCCTGCGCGCCGCCCTCGGCATCGCCCGCGCCGCCGCGCCCGAGGACGCGGCGGCCTGCCGGCTCGCCGTCATCGCCATGGGCAAGTGCGGCGGCCACGAGCTCAACTACGTCTCCGACGTCGATGTCATCTTCGTCGCCGAACCCACCAACGGCACGGAAGAGGCCAAGGCGCTCCAGGCCGCGACCCGGCTCGCCTCCCAGCTCATGCGGATCTGCTCGGAGACCACCGTCGAAGGCAGCATCTGGCCCGTCGACGCCAACCTGCGGCCCGAGGGACGCAACGGCCCCCTGGTCCGCACCCTCTCCAGCCACGTCGCCTACTACCAGCGCTGGGCCAAGACCTGGGAGTTCCAGGCGCTCCTCAAGGCCCGGGCGGTCGCCGGCGACCCGGCCTTGGGCGAGGCGTACACAGAAGCGGTCGCCCCGCTGGTCTGGCAGGCGGCCGAACGCGAGAACTTCGTCGCCGACGTCCAGAAGATGCGCCGCCGCGTCGTGGACAACATCCCCGCCGCCGAGATCGAGCGCGAACTCAAACTCGGCCCGGGCGGCCTGCGCGACGTCGAGTTCGCCGTACAGCTCCTGCAACTCGTCCACGGCCGCAGCGACGCCACCCTGCACAGCGGCACCACGCTCGAAGCCCTCCAGGCCCTCGCCGCCGGCGGCTACGTCGGCCGGGCCGACGCCGCCCAGCTCGACGAGGCGTACCGCTTCCTGCGCGCCATGGAACACCGCATCCAGCTCCACAAGCTGCGGCGCACCCACCTCGTGCCCGAGCAGGAGGCCGACCTGCGGCGCCTCGCCCGCTCCCTCGGCCTGCGCACCGACCCCGTCACCACCCTCAACCGCGAGTGGAAACGCCACGCGTCCGTCGTACGCCGGCTGCACGAGAAGATCTTCTACCGTCCGCTGCTCGACGCCGTCGCCCAGCTCACCCCCGGCGAGACCCGCCTCAGCCCCAAGGCCGCCGGCCAACGCCTCGAAGCCCTCGGATACGCCGACCCCGCCGCCGCGATGCGCCACCTCGAGGCACTCGCCTCCGGAGTGAGCCGCAAGGCCGCCATCCAGCGCACCCTGCTGCCCGTGCTGCTCGGCTGGTTCGCCGACTCCGCCGACCCCGACGCCGGGCTGCTCGGCTTCCGCAAGGTCTCCGACGCGCTCGGCAAGACCCCCTGGTACCTGCGGCTGCTGCGCGACGAGGGCGCCGCCGCGGAGAACCTCGCCCGCGTCCTGTCCGCCGGCCGCCTCGCACCCGACCTGCTGCTGCGCGCACCGGAGGCCGTCGCCATCCTCGGCGACCCAGAAGGTCTGCGGCCACGCGGCCGTGACCACCTCGAACAGGAGATCCTCGCCGCCGTCGGCCGCGCCGACACCGCGGAGGCGGCGGTCGCCGCGGCCCGCGGGGTGCGACGCCGCGAACTGTTCCGTACCGCCGCGGCCGACATCATCGGCTCCTACGGCACCGAGGAGAACCCCGCGCAGGCCGACGCCGGCACGCTCGTCGACCAGGTCGGCGACGCGATCACCGAACTCACCGCCGCCACCGTCGCGGGCGCCCTGCGCGCCGCCGTACGCGGCACGTGGGGCGACACCCTGCCCACCCGTTTCGCCGTCATCGGAGTCGGCCGCTTCGGCGGCCACGAGCTCGGATACGGCTCCGACGCGGACGTGCTCTTCGTCCATCAGCCCCGTGACGGCGTCGACGAACAGGAAGCCGCACGGGCCGCCAACAGCGTCGTCTCCGAGATGCGCCGGCTGCTGCAACTGCCCACAGCGGATCCGCCGCTGCTGATCGACGCCGACCTGCGGCCCGAGGGCAAGAGCGGACCCCTCGTGCGCACGCTCGGCTCCTACGGGGCCTACTACCGGCGCTGGTCCCTCGTCTGGGAGAGCCAGGCCCTGCTGCGGGCCCGGCCCATGGCCGGCGACACCGCGCTCGCCGAGGCGTTCATCGAACTCGTCGACCCGCTTCGCCACCCCCGCCAAGGACTCGACGACGAAGCGGTGCGCGAGATCCGCCGGCTCAAGGCGCGCATGGAGTCCGAACGCCTGCCGAGGGGCGCCGATCCGACCCTGCACACCAAGCTGGGCAGGGGCGGTCTGAGCGACGTCGAATGGACGGTCCAGCTGCTGCAGATGCGGCACGGCTGGGAGGTGCCGGCGCTGCGCACCACCCGCACCCGCGAGGCCCTGCGGGCGGCCTGCGCCGCCGGCCTCGTCTCCGCGGACGACGCCCGCACCCTGGACGAGGCCTGGGTCCTCGCGACCCGCGTCCGCAACGGCGTCATGCTTGTGCGCGGCCGCGCGGGCGACACGTTCCCGTCCGACGCGCGCGAGCTGGCGGCGGTGGGGCGCTACCTGGGGTACGGGCCGGGGCACGTGGGAGACATGCTGGACGACTACCGGCGCGTGACGCGGAGGGCGCGGGGCGTGATGGAGGCCGCCTTCTACGGGGCGTAGCCCTGGGCCGGGCGGCGGGTGCGGGACCCGGCCCGTCTGCTCCCGCTACGCCGGGTCCCGTGGGGGAACCCCACCGGACCCCCGCGCTTCGAACGCCGGCGAGGTTGAAGTTCCCGGCTCGAAGCGCGGTAACGCCGCCCCGCAGGGCGGTACGGGGTCGGGGCCCTGCCCGCCGCGCGGCGGTCCCGGACATCGGTACAGCGGGAAGGGGCGGGTGGGGAACAGCCCGCCGCAGGCGGGGGCGACGGCCGCTCGTCAGGTGCGGGCCGCGGGGAGGAAGCGGCGGACGCCGCTCTCGCCCGGGTCGCGGGGCAGTTCGACCACCAGCTGCGGAAGCCGATGAGGAAGCGCCCGGTACCACGCGTACGACACCGCGAAGCCGAACATGAGGCACAGCAGGCCGCCCACCGCGTCCAGCCAGAAGTGGTTCGCCGTGGCAACGATGACGACCAGCGTCAGGGTCGGGTAGAGCGCGCCGAGGATCTTTGCCCACGGCGTCGTCGCCAGCGCGAAGATGATCACGCCGGACCACACCGACCAGCCGATGTGCATGGACGGCATCGCCGCGTACTGGTTCGACATGTTCTTGAGGTTGCCCGAAGCCATCGAGCCCCACGTGTCGTGGACCAGCACGGTGTCGATGAAGTTCTGGCCGCTCATCAACCGGGGCGGTGCGAGCGGGTACAGGTAGTAACCGACCAGAGCCACACCTGTGGTGGCGAAAAGGACGAGCCGTGCGGCAGCGTAACGGCCCGGATGCACACGGTAGAGCCAGACGAGCACACTGATGGTGACGACGAAGTGCAGGGTGGCGTAGTAATAATTCATCGACACGATGAGCCATGTCACCGAGTTCACCGCGTGGTTGACGGACTGCTCGACCGCTATGCCGAGGGTTTGTTCCAGCTGCCAGATCCAGTCCGCGTTCCGCATGGCCTGGCTCTTCTGCTCGGGCACGGCGTTGCGGATCAGTGAGTACGTCCAGTAACTCACCGCGATCAGCATGACTTCGAACCAGATGCTGGGGCGCGCGGGTGTGCGCGGCGGCCGTGGCCGGGAACGGGCAGACGACTCGGCGGCCTCGTCCTCCACGATGGGCGACGGAGTCGCCGCCCGGCCTTCCAGAGTCTTCACGGTCACTTCACCCATGGGAGAGGAGTCTGCCAGATGCACGCCGCTCTCCGATCATCCCTCCGACGGGTTCGTGACGCATACTGTCCGACTCACGGACGAGGGGTTTCTCCGGGTCGTTCTCCGGGTGCCGAGGCCGTTGAACCGCGAACCACCAGTTCCGGCATGAAGACGAACTCGCCGTGCACCGGAGCCCTGGGCCGGTCGGGCGCGGAAGCCGAGTGACTGTCGCCGGTCTCCTCCAGGAGGGCCCGCACCGAGGCCTGCCCCATAGCCTGCACCGGCTTGCGGACGGTGGTCAGCGGAGGATCGGTGAAAGCGATCAGGGGTGAGTCGTCGAATCCCACGACGGAGATGTCGTCGGGCACTTCGAGGCCCCGGTGCCGGGCGGCCCGTATCGCGCCGAGCGCCATCATGTCGCTGGCGCAGACGACGGCCGTGCAGCCACGGTCCATGAGCGTGGCGGCAGCGGCCTGGCCGCCCTCCAGCGTGTACAGGGAGTGCTCGATCAGTTCCGCCGACGATTCCGGCGGGATGCCCAGTTGATCCTGGAGCGCGAGCCGGAAACCCTCGATCTTGCGGAGCACGGGTACGAACCGCCGGGGGCCGACCGCGAGTCCGATCCTGGTGTGGCCGAGCGAGGCGAGGTGGGTCACGGCGAGCTGCATCGCGCCGCGGTCGTCGGCCGAGATGAACGGCGCGCGCACGCCGGGCGCGAACCCGTCGACGAGGACGAAGGGGACGCCCTTGGCGCGGAGCCGGTCGTAGCGGTCCATGTCGGCTGTGGTGTCGGCATGCAGCCCGGACACGAAGATGATCCCCGAGACGCCGCGCTCGACCAGCATCTCGGTGAGCTCGTCCTCCGTCGAGCCGCCCGGCGTCTGGGTGGCGAGCACCGGCGTGTAACCCTGCCGGGTCAGGGCCTGGCCGACGACCTGGGCGAGGGCGGGGAAGATCGGGTTGTCGAGGCCGGGCGTGATCAGCCCCACCAGGCCGGCGCTGCGCAGACGCAGGCGTACGGGCCGCTCGTAACCGAGCACGTCGAGGGCGGCGAGCACCGACTGGCGGGTGGTCGCGGCGACGCCGGGCCTTCCGTTGAGAACCCGGCTCACCGTCGCTTCGCTGACCCCCGCCTGGGTCGCGATGTCGGCCAGGCGTGCGGGTGCGGTCACGGACCGGACTTTACCGTCCGGATCTGCGGTTTCCCACCGGGCCTCGGCCCCGCGGGGTCCGGATCCGGCGGCCCCGGCTCAGTGGACCTCTTCCCACCGCGCCTCGTTCGCAAGGGAGTTGTCGGCCGGTGGCACCGGGCCGAGCTGCTTCTCCAGCAGTAGCACCCCGTAAGTGCTGCCGTCGGCGGCCCGCTTGGCCGGCTCCTCGCCCACCACCCGGTAGCCGGCGGCCTCGTAGTACGTCCGCAGACGTGGATTGCGGCTCAGGCAGTCCAGCCGGGCCAGCTGCCGGCCGGCCGCGACGATGCGCCGCTCGGCGTGTGCGAGCATCGCCCGTCCCGAGCCGGCCGGTGCGTGCGCGCGGTCGGTCATCAGGCGGTGCACGTACCCGGCGACGGGCGGCCGAACTCCCCAGGCCGGCACGTCGTCCCACCACAGCTCGTAGGCTCCGGCGGTCCGGCCGCCGGCCTCCAGCAGCCACACCTCGCCCTCGGCGATCCGGTGACGGAAGTGGCCCGCGTCCTTGTCCCCGGGCTTCCACTGTTCGATGCCGTGGCGCAGCATCCAGTGCGCGGCGTCGTCGTAGAGGGCGACGAGAGCGGTCGTGTCGGCGACGGTGGCGGGCCGGAAGGCGTAATCGTAGGTCACAGGAATCGATGATGCCGGACGCCGTTGGTCCTACCGCAGCCGCTGGGCGGGTACTTGGGCGGCCGACGCGGTTCTCGTGATCGCGGGGAGCAGGGCCGCGATCCGGCCCATCAGGTCGCCGAACGGGCCGTCCATCGGTTCGTCCGCGAGGATGCGGACGAGCAGGGCGGCCATCTCGTCGTCGTAGGCGGCGCTCACCGCGGCCAGCGCCGCGAAGTCGTGGACCAGTTGCAGTTCGAGCTCGGCGCGCGGGACGCGCCGCCCGTCGAGCCAGATCAGCGCCGTGGACTCGGCGAGCGACACCCAGGAGCGCACGACCAGCTCGAGGCGCGCGGACGGGCTGTCGATCCCGAGATGCTCGAGGATCTGGTCGTGCGCGGCCTGCCGCACCTCGTCGATCATCGCGTTGGCCGTGGACGAGCCGACGGCGGGCCCACCGCGCATCAACGCGAAGAAACCGGGGCCGTGTTCGTCGACGAAGTCGAAGAAGCGGCCCATGACGCGCAGCAGCCGCGCGCCGAGCGGCCCCTCCCGCGGTTCCAGGAAGCGGGCGGCGAGCTCGTCGGCGGCCCGGCGCAACGCCGCTTCGTACAGGCTCTGTTTGCCGGGGAAGTAGTGGTATACGAGCGGCCGGGAGATGCCCGCGGCCGCCGCGATCTCGTCGATCGAGACATCGTCGGGCGAGCGGTGGCTGAACAGCTCCAGCGCCACACCGATCAGCTGCTGTCTGCGCTCCTCGACGCCCATCCTGCGCCGCACCCCGGTCGTCATGCGGACACCCTACCCACTGGGGTCCGGGCGCCGGGGCGAGGACGGCCCGCCGAGGACACCGGCGGGACGCCGTTGACCAGCGCGTCCACGGAGGTTCCGGGGGTGCCGTCGGGCCGTGCCGGGCCGGTGGGGGCGGGAGGCCGTGGCCCTCGCCGCGGACGTCCGGAAGCGGCACCGGCGCGGGCTCAGCGCAGCGGCCGCACCCGAGTGCCGTCCGCCAGACGGCCGTTCAGTTCCGGCCGTGCACCCTCACGGGAACGGACCGCCACCACATGCCCGGTGGTCCCGCCCTCCGCACCGCCGCCCGCGACGGTGACGGAGGCGAGCTGCCGGCTGCCCGCCGCCAGCACGTACCACTGCCCGGCCCGCGACTGCCACAGCACACCGGCCAGCACCCGCGGTTCGCGCACCCCGCACGCCGGCGAGTCCTCCGCCCGCGCCACCACCGTGCCCGCCGCGCCCGGACGTTCGGCGGGCGCCTGGAACTGGGCCATGACCCTGCTGCCCGTGCCCCGCCAGGTCTCCGCCCGCGTACATACCCAGCCCGCCGTGCCGTTCGCCTCCGGCAGCCGCTGTCGGGCGTACTGCCAGGAGTTGACGCTGCGCACGCCGTGCGCCCGTACGCCGGGCAACAGGCAGGCCGTACGTGCCCACGACGCGCGCGCCGCGGTGCCCGTCACGTCCTCCGGTGCGCCGGGAGGGCCGAACGTGAGCCGCGCGGGGGTCAGTTCGCCGAGGTCCGTCACCAGCGTGAGGGCGCTGCCGTCGGTCAGTTCCAGGCCGTGCCACGCCCGGCACGCCCGTTGCTGCACGGGACTCGGCAGCCGCTCGGTGAGACCGTCCGCGTCCCGCCGCACCGGACGCGGCCGCCCGGCGGGGTCCAGCAGGTCCCGCGCCGACACGTCTCGTACCCAAGGCGCCGTGAGGTAGCGGACGTTGTCCCGCGAACGCCCGGCGACCAGCGCCCCGGAGCCGCCGGCGTCGGCCCCGTCCGTACGGGCGAAGTCCAGCGAAGCGTCCCCGGCCGCGCCCGGCGCTCCGGTCGTCTCGGCGTAGCGGACGACGCGCAGCCCGTCATGGAGGACGACGACACGCGCCGCGCCGACCTCGCCCGCGAACAGCAGCTGCGGCGGTCCCATCGGCGGCCCGGACGGCGTCCCCGGCGTCGACGTGACCCGGACCGCCGCTCCGGGCCCCGCCCAGGCGGTGAGCGCCCGGCGCAGCAGCGTACGGTCCGCCGACAGGGATCCGCGGGCCGGCCACACGGAGAAGTCCCTGCGGGACGACTCCCGCCAGGCCATGGGCGCGACCCGCACCAGCCGGTCCGGGTCCAGCGCCGCCTCCACGGCGGGGTGACGGGTGTGGGGCACGGTGTCGGCGCCGTCGCCGCCGCCCGGCAGCAGGAGCAGCGTCCCGCACACCGCGAGCGCGGCGGCGGCCACCACGGCCGCCCTGGTGTGTCTGCGGCGGCGCATCAGGTCGGTGGGCCGCACCTGGAGGGAGCAGGCGTCGAACTCGGCCGAGCGGAGCAGCTCCGCGCCGCGCGTCCCGTCCGCCACCCCGTCCGCCTCCGCGAGAGCCGAGTCCGGGTCGGCCGCCCTCGCCGCCGTCAGCACCTGGCGCAGGTCATGGTCGGGCAGCTTCTCCAGATGGCGCAGTACGTACGCGGCCCTGCCCGGCCCGGACAGCGCGGAAAGGCGCTGGTCCAGGGCGAATTCGTCGGCGCCCCCCGAGCGGGGGAAGACCCGCAGACCCCACACGTGCGGCAGCAGCGGCGGGAACTGGGCGCGCCGGGGCAGTGCCCGGCGCCTCAGCGGCTGCGACGCGTCCAGCGCCTGGCGCAGCACACGGTCCCGCACGTACCGGTACCCCGGGTCGCCGGCGCCTTCCGGACGGCGGGCCCGCGGCACGGCTGCGGCGGGCGGCGCGGCGGCGGTGTCGCCGCGGGGGAGCGAACGCTGCACGACGGCATGGGCGGTCAGCACCCGGCGGCCCTGGCCGAGGGACGGCGGCAGCACCAGGTAGGCGATCCGCACCAGGCGGGGATAGTGCTCGACGACGGCCGCCTCCGCCTGCCCGAGACCCACCCCCGGCCGGATCCCTGAGCCGTCCTCTGCCCCGTTCGCGGCGTCGGCGGTGACGGGGCCCGGGAGGGGGTCCGGGGAGGGAACGAGGTCGTGTGGGCGCACGTTCAGGCAGAACGAGCGAATCGGCGTATGGTCACCGGGCGCGACGCGGGCGCGGGCGCGTCAGGCGGGGACGATCAGTCGCCCGCGGATGCTTTCCAGCGCCGCCTGCGTGACGCCGAGCCCCTCCCGCACGTACTTCTCCATGGAGCCGTAGCGCGCGTCGACCTCGTCCAGGGCGGCCGCCAGGTAATCGGGGACGACGCCGATGACCGACAGCGCCGTCTCCGGCCGGCCGCCCTGAAGGGTGTATCCCTCGACGAGCGGGGCGAACGCCTCACGCACCGCCACGTTGACGGACATGTACTCGGCCTCCACCGCCTCCGGCGTCGCGCCGAGCAGTGTGAGCACGATCGTCGCCGCCCAGCCCGTGCGGTCCTTGCCGGCCGTGCAGTGGAACAGCAGCGGGCCCGCATCCGGGTCCGCGACCTCGTTCAGGAACGCCCGGTACGACGAACGTGCCGAGTCGGTCGTCACGAACCCTCGGTAGATGTCGCCGTACATCTCCCGGCCCCGGCCGCCGCCGAGTTCCTGCTCCGCCACGGCCGGATCGCTGAGCAGCCGCCGCAGCCGGGCCGCCGCCGGCGTCCGGCCGGCGGCGACCTGGTCGGCCAGGACGTCGGCGAGCAGCAGCCGCCCGCCCTCCGGGAGCCGGTCGGGCCGGGCCTCACGCTCCGCCCGGGTGCGGAAGTCCACGACGGTACGGATGCCGAGGGCGGCGACGGCCGGGTCGGACGCGGCGTCCATCCGGTCCAGCTGCCCGGAGCGGAACAGCAGACCGCTGCGCACCGACCGGCCGCCGGGCAGAGGCGTGCCGCCCAGATCGCGGAGGTTCGCGACGGTGGTCGAGGGGATCGCGTTCATGATGCGGAATGTAGGCCCACCGGACGTCGGCCGCCGGTCGCGACACCGCCGCCCGTCAAGGACCGGCCGCTGAACCGCACCGTCCCGCGCGCACCGCTCCCGCCGTTCGCGGCGCTCACGAAGAACCCGGCGTCCTGCGTCGCCGCCGTGCCCGGTACCGACACGGTGGCGACCGGGTGCGACGGCAGGGCCGGTGCCGAACGCGTCCCCGGCGCGCGCCCGGTGCCGCGGGCGGGGAGGCCGGACGGGGCAGAGCGGCGGCCGCGTGAGAGTGCGCGGCGAGCACCGCGCCGGCTCCCACAGCTCCCGCGATGCCGAGCAGCGTACGTCTCGCCAACTCGTTCACGAGCGCTCCTCCGCGTTGCTGACGCGACAACAGGTGCGTGCGGAGCGCGGGTTACCTGCGGTTCTGCCGCGCGAAGGGAGAGCGGGAAGGCACCATGGCCGGATGCGGACGAGTACGAGTACGAGCACCAGCACACGGCGGGCGGCCCGGACAGGACTGGCAGTTGTCCTCCTGGCCCTGGCGACGGCCTGCGGTTCCGGCGCCGGCGAAGACGGGCGTGTCGGACCCGACAAGGGCGCGAAGGCGCCGAAGACGGCGACAGGCAGTCTGGAGGACCTCGCACGCCAGGCCGAATGTGAACCGAACATCCAGACGGACGCGGACGAATTGCGCCAGGCCAACTGCAGGACGGCCGACGGCAAGTACATCCTCGCGACCTTCGCCACCGACCGCGGCCAGCGCGAGTGGATCAACGAGGCCAACGACTACGGCGGCACCTATCTGGTCGGGCGCAAGTGGGTCGCGGTCGGCGACGAGAAGGTCGTGGCGGCCCTGCGGGACCGGCTCGGCGGCACCGTCGAGACCGGGGCGCAGCACGGCTCCGGCCACGGCGGCGACAGCGGCGGCGAGGTCGGTGGCCACGACGGTCACGAGGGCGGCGCGGGCAGCGGGGAGAGCGGCGAGGATGCCGGGGAGGGGCACGAAGGGCACCAGGGGAGCTGACCGGCCCCTTCGGCTCGGGCCGGTCCGGGTACTGCGGCCCGGACCGGCCCGGGAGAGGTCGTGCTGTGCCGTCCGCAGACGGAAAGCGGCCGGGCCGGTCCGGGAATCTCCCGGACCGGCCCGGCCTTTGAGGCACCGGTGGGTCACCGGCTCTCCGCCGTGCCCGGTGGATCACTGACAGTTGCGGCCGTCGTTGATGCAGTCCACCATCTCGTCCATCAGGTCCTCGTCGAAGACGTTGATGAAGTCACCGTGGTCGGTGATCGGCTTGTGCAGCTGCTCGGGGAACGAGTCCACCGCGAAGACCGACGCGTTGTCCCCGTCGAAGACCGGCGGCGGCACGTCGTAGACGATTCGCTGCACCAGTTGCGGGATCGGCTGGAACCCGTCCTGGCAGCTGCCGTCCTCGTCGGCGAAGGCCACGTGGGTGCGGTGGTTCGCGCTGTCGGTGTTCTGACCGTCCCAGCAGCTCTGGAACTTGAAGCTGCGCACCACCTGGCTGCCCTCGGGGCAGATGGGGTACTTGTCCTTCAGCTGGCGGTCCTCGAATCCGGTGCAGCTCCACGAGGCATTGGCATTCGCGTCGCCGTTGGTGAGCGACTTGGCGTCACCGGTGATGATCCGGAGGAATTTCGGCATCGCGGTGACCTTGCTCCGCGGATTGCCCTCGAACGTCAGCGTGACCTCCGACGGTGTCTGGATCTCACCGACGTTCTGGTCGTTGCCGCCGCCGTCCTCGCCGGCGTCGAACTCGTTCTGGCCGTTTTGCAGACGCAGCACGGGCCAGTAATAGGTCGACTTGTCACCCTGGTTGTTGCAGGTGGTGTCTCCGTTCGCGAAATCGTCGTCGCTGGCGAAAGCGTCATTGGCCTGGTTGCCCACATAGTCGTGCATGTGGTGCGCGCCGTTGCTGACACCAGGGGCGGCGATCACGTTGTCGGAATTGAACTTGCCGTTCTCGTTCACACCGCAGTCGGTGGTGAAACTGCCCTGGGAGGCACCGCTGCCCTGCTGCGGCTCCTGGACGTTCGGCTCGACGGACTGGATGTCGACGAAGTCGCCCTCCTCGGGGCCGTTGCCGGCCTGGCCGCCGTTCCCGTTGTTGTCGCCGTCGTCGTTCCCGTCGTTGTTGTCGCCGTCACCGTTGTCCTGGTCGCCGCCGTCCTGGCCGCCGTCCTGGTCCTGGTCCTGGCCGCCGTCGGCGTCCTGGCCGTCGTTCTGGCCGTCCTCTCCGTCGTTCTGCCCGTCGTTCTGGTCACCGTCGTCGTTGTCGTCGCCGCGCAGGGTGCACGGAGCGGTCGACTCCAGACCCTCGGGGCGTTCGGCGGAGCGGTCTATCAGGGCGACGATGCGCTGGATGATCACCAGGCGCTCGTTCTTCAGCGGCGTCAGAATCTCGTTCTGCGCGAAGGTGCGGTCGCTCTGGACCCGCTCCTGGTTGTCGGCGAACCGCTGGTAGTAGTTGGTGATCTGGGTGTCCAGCGTGGCGAGTTCCCGGTCGACCGCGAACCGCTGGTCGTCAGGGATCTCCTCGATGGAATTCACGACCTCCGGACAGTCGATCGTGGAGACCGCCTGTCCGGCGCTCTGCGTTCTGGGCCCGGTCCGGTCATCGCCCCAGCCCTCGTGGGCGGAAGCGTAGAAATTGGCCGCGACGAGCCCGCCCCCACCCAGAATGAGGGCAGCCGTGGCCGCGATCGCCCGGTTTGCCAGCGTTGAGCGTTTTCTCGATTTGCGTCCCATGGAACTCCAATCCCGGGGGAGGGAAGTAGCGTCGTTCCATACGGAGACCACCGACGGGGTGTTCAGTCCTGTGTGGAAATCGTAGAAGCCTCCAGCGTCAAATCGTTTGGACATAGCCGAAAAGGGGCATTGTCAGGTCTGCACCCCGGAGCCGGCCCCACTTCTCAACTTCCGGTCGTACGCCCGTGATCCAGATATGCGAGCACCGCCAGGACCCGGCGGTTGTCGTCGTCCGACACCGGCAGACCCAGCTTGGCGAAGATGTTCGACGTGTGCTTGGCCACCGCCCGTTCGGTCACCACCAGCTGTGACGCGATCGCCGCGTTCGAACGGCCCTGCGCCACCAGCTCCATGACCTCCCGCTCACGCGGCGTCAGACCCTCCATCGGCCGGTCCTGCGAACGCCGCGACAGCAACTGCGAGATGACCTGCGGATCCATCGCCGTACCGCCCGCCGCCACCCGGCGCACCGCGTCGACGAACTGCTCCGCGTCGAACACCCGGTCCTTCAGCAGGTATCCCACCCCGCCGTTGCCGTCCGCCAGCAACTCCCGTGCGTACAGCTGCTCCACATGCTGCGAGAGCACCAGCACCGGCAGCCCGGGCCTCGCCCGCCGCGCCGCCAGCGCACACTGGAGCCCCTCGTCCGTGTGCGACGGCGGGAGCCGGACGTCGACGACCGCGACATCCGGCTCCAACTCCGCAAGTGCCTTGGTGAGTTCGGGGCCGGTCTCCACCGCGGCCAGGATCTCGAAGTCGAACGCCTCGAGCATCCGGACCAGGCCGTCCCGCAGGAGGAACAGGTCCTCCGCTAGAACAACTCGCAAGGGATCTCCATGGTGACCATGGTGGGACCGCCCGCGGGGCTGCTGACGGCCAGGACTCCGTCGAATGTACCCAGCCGCCGCTCGACACCGCTCAGACCCGAGCCCGCCCCGACCACCGCACCACCTTTGCCGTTGTCCGTCACCGAGATCCGCAGCGCCCCGTCCGCGTACGCAATGTCCACCCAGACGCGGTCCGCCCCCGCGTGCTTGACCGTGTTGGTGAGGGCCTCGCTCACCGCGAAGTACGCCGCGGACTCGACGGGCGCGTCGGGGCGGCCGGACAGCTCGACCGCCACCTCGGCCGGCACCGGCAGCCGCAGCGCCAGGGCCCTCACCCCGTCCCCCAGCCCCCGTTCCGCCAGCACCGGCGGATGGATGCCGCGCACCAGGTCACGCAGCTCGGTCAGCGCCTCCGCGGACGACTCCCGCGCCTTGGAGATCAACTCCCTCGCCTGCGCCGGGTCCTTCTCGATCAGCGCCTCGATCGTGCCGAGGTTCATCCCCATCGCGACCAGCCGCGCCTGCGCGCCGTCGTGCAGATCACGCTCGATGCGGCGCAGCTCGGCCGCCGACGTGTCGAGCGCGTCGTGACGGGTCTCGGTCAGCCGGTCGATGCGCTGCTCCAGCTCCTCCTCGCGGCCGGGCGTCAGCACGGCCCCCGCGAGCCTGAAGTGCGCCCGTACGAGACGAGGGTTGACGTGCAGCGCCACGATCAACCACACCAGGCCGAGCAGCGCCGCCGGCCTGGCCGAGTCACCGCTCGCGACCGGCAGGAACGTGTACCAGTACGTGCCGCCGGCCTCCACGATCGGCTGCCACAGCCCCGCCGCGAGCAGCAGCCCGAACACGCCCTCCAGGACCAGCGCCGGCGCGAGGATCGCGACGACCGCGCCGCCCGTCATGTCGGCGAGCAGCCACCGTATGTCCCGCCACGTCGCCGGGTCCTTCAGCATCAGCGAACACCGCTCGACCCGACCGGCGACGCCCTTCCGCTCGTTCTTCGGGAAGGGCCGGTAACGGACCGGGATACGCACCTTGGACCACTGGGCCGCGAGCAGCCGACGGCGGTTCACATGGGCCCTCAGCAGGGTCAGCACCGGGGGCGTGGTGAACACGCCCAGCCCGATGGGGATCAGCGCGATCGACACCGCCGTGAAAGCGAAGAGGACGACGGACCCGATCATCGCCGTCAGCGCGAGCACCAGCCCTTGCACACCAGCAGCAAGCGCGCCGCGTGCCTTCTTGATCGCCATGAATCCCCCTGCTTGGGCGTGTGTCCGTCGGTCTGTCCCCTGTCGATCACCAGTGTGGCGGCCGCGAACGCGCTTCCGCACTGGTGGAGGGCACCGGGTGAGGGGTGTACCTGACGACACCATGGGGGTCCGGGCGGGTCCCGGCTTCGCTGTGCGTCGCCCGGTCAGTCCGCGAGCAGGCGCTGTTCGACCTCCGGTGCCAACCCCACCCGCGGACGGTCCGCACGGTGCGGCGCCGTGCCGCCCAGGGACGTGAGCCACGTCCACGTGTCGCGGACCGTGTCCGCGACCGGCCGGCACCGCAGACCCGCCGCCCTCGCCCGGCCCACGCCTACGCCGTGCACCGCCCCGTAAGCCTCCTGCGTCGGAGGGATCCAGACGGGCAGGTCCGTCCATGGTTCGATGCCTGCCGCGAGGATCGTCTCCGGGTCCGTCCACCGCAGCCGTGCCGTCGACCCCGTCACCGTGATGCAGGTGTCGAGGAGTTCGCCCGTCGTCGTGTGGCCCGGTTCGCTCGTCAGGTTGTACGGTCCCCGTCGTCCGGCGGCCGCCGCGTCGAGCGTCCACTCGGCGAGGTCGCGTGCGTCGATGTACTGGAGCGGTGTCTCCCGCGGCCCGGGCGCGAGCACGTCGCCGCCGCGTGCGATGCGGCCGAGCCACCAGGGGAGCCGGCCGATGTTCTCCCACGGCCCGAGGATCAGCCCGCAGCGCACCAGCAGCGAGTCCTCGTCGCCGAAGGCGTCGAGGACCGCCAGTTCGCCGCCCCGCTTGGCCTCGGCGTACGGCACGTCGACGGCGTCGGGGGAGCTGTCGACCAGGGGTGCCGTCTCGTCGTACCCGGCCGGCTGGGGCCAGACGTACACCGAGCAGCTGGAGATGTAGACGTAGCGCCCCACGCGCCCGGCGAGCAGTCGGGCCGTGCGGCGGACCGCCGCCGGCGAGCTCGACCAGGTGTCGACGACGGCGTCCCATGTGCCGTGGGCGAGCGCGTCGAGGTCGCCGAGCCGGTCCCCCAGGAGTACGGCCGCGCCCTTCGGCGCCGGATGCCTGCCTCGGTGGAAGACGGTGACGTCCCATCCACGCGCCAGCGCCGCCTCCGTGACCGCACGCCCCACGAACTCCGTACCGCCCAGAATCAAAAGCCTCATGATCACGACTGTGCCTCGGGAGACCCCGCGGAGGACAGTGGTTCTGCTGCGGGAAGAACACGTTCGTACCCGCGGTCACTCTCCCGGACCCGCCGCCGTGGTGGCAGCATGACGGACGATGACGGACACCCGGTCGCCGATGCGCGCCCTGCGGGCCGCGCTCTTCGCGGCGGTGGCCGTCGTTCTCGCCGCTATGGGGCATTCATCCCTGTCTGCGCACGACATCCCGCCGTCCGCGCTGCTGATCGCACTGGGTGTCACCGCGGCTGTGGGTTGGTTCGCGGCCGGACGCCGCCGCGGGACCCGTGCCATCGGCGCCGGTCTGCTCGCCGTGCAGGGCGCCCTGCACCTGATCTTCGCGGACACCGGCCGGCCGGCCGGGCACCACCACGGGCATCGGGCGGAGACGGCCATGGGCCTCGCCGACGGGGCGGGCATGCTCGTCGTGCACCTGGTCGCGGCCGCCGGCTGTGCGCTCTGGCTCGCCCACGGGGAGGCCGCGTTCTTCCGGCTCGCGGGCTCCGTGTTCGCGTTCGCCTTCACGCCGCTGCGACTTCTCCTCGGCGTCGTACGGATTCCTGAACCACCGCGTCCGGTGGTTCGCCCGGCCGTCCGCGCCCGTCACCACGGTGTCGTCCTGGCGCACACCGTCGTCCGCCGCGGCCCGCCGACGCCGGCCGCCCCCCGCGCCACGGCCCCCTGAGCCGCTGTCCGACCTGGGGGCCGCTTCCCCATGTCGACAACGAATCCTTAGGACCGCCATGTCTGTTGACGCCCCCGACCAGGGCGCAGCACCTCAGGCCGCCACCGGCCGGACCGAATCCACCTCCACCTGGGGCGCGCTGCGACCGCTCGTGCTCCGGCTCCACTTCTACGCGGGGCTGCTGATCGCCCCGCTGCTTCTCGTCGCCGCTGTCAGCGGCCTGCTGTACTCCCTGTCCTTCCAGGCTGAGAAGTTCGTCTACCGCGACGAGCTCACCACTCCCGTGTCCGGCCCGTACCTGCCGCTCGGCACCCAGCTCGAGGCGGCCCGCGAGGCGCGTCCCGACGCCACCGTCACCGCCGTGTGGCCCTCGTACGAGGAGGGGGCGACGACCAGGGTGCTGATGGACGCTCCCGGCATCGCGGAGGGCAGGTCCCTCGCCGTCTTCGTCGACCCGTACACCGCCGACATACGGGGCGAGCTCCCGTCGTACGGCAGTTCCGGAGCCCTCCCGCTCCGGACATGGCTCGACGAACTCCACCGCGACCTGCATCTCGGTGATTTCGGCCGCAACTACAGCGAACTCGCCGCGAGCTGGCTCTGGGTCGTCGCCCTCGGCGGGCTGCTGCTCTGGCTGGGCCGCCGGCGCCGTACCAAGCGGGCCCTGATCCTGCCCGAGCGGGGTGCGAGGGGGCGCCGCAGGACGCTGTCCTGGCACGGCTCCGTCGGACTGTGGGCCGTGACCGGCCTGGTCCTGCTCTCGGCCACCGGCCTCACCTGGTCCCGTTACGCGGGCGAGAACATCGGCGCGCTCCAGGACCGGCTGGGCGGCGCCACACCCGGCGTCTCCGCCGTGATCGGCGAGGGCGGGGCGGCCGGCGGCGACGGGCACGAGGGCCACGGCGGCAGTGGACGCGGATCGCAGCACCAGGGCGCGGACGTCGGCATCAACGACGCCGTGGCCGCCGCCCGCGAGGCCGGCGTCGACGGCAAGGTCGCCGTGACCCTGCCGGCCGACGGCACCGGCTATGTCGTCAAGGAGACCGACACCCAGTACCCGGTCCACCTCGACTCGGTGGCGATCGACCCGGCCGACGGGCGGGTCATCGACGAACTGCGCTTCGACGACTACCCGTTGCTCGCCAAACTGACCCGCTTCGGCATCGACGGCCACATGGGCGTGCTCTTCGGCCTGGCCAACCAGCTCGTGCTGGCCGCGCTGATGGGCGCCCTCATCCTGCTCATCGTGTGGGGCTACCGCATGTGGTGGCTGCGCCGGCCCACCAAGGAACGCGCGCTGGGCGCGGGCCGGCCGGCGCCGCGCGGAGCGTGGCGGAAGCTGCCGGTGACGGTGCTGCTGCCGCTGGCCGCGGCGACGGCCGCGGCGGGCTGGTTCGTGCCGATGCTCGGTATCAGCCTGCTGGTGTTCCTGGCCGTCGACATCGCGCTGGGCGCCGCCGCGAGGAACAGGGCACGCACCGGGGGCTAGGGGGCGTACTTGTAGCCGACCCGCCGCACGGTCTGGATCGTGCGGCGGTGTTCGGCGCCCAGCTTGCGCCGCAGCCGCGCCACATGGACGTCGACGGTTCGGCCGTCGCCCACGTGCCCGTAGCCCCACACCGTGGTGACCAGTTGGTCACGGGTGTGCACCCGCTGCGGATGCGCCACCAGATGGGCCAGCAGCTCGAACTCGAGGTACGTCAGGTCCAGTGCCCGCCCGTCCACATGGGCGGTGCGCCGGACCGGGTCGATCAGCACCGGGCCGCCGTCCGTGCCGTTCTGCGGAGTGTCGGTCGGGTGCGGCTGCCCGTCGGCCGGCACGAGCACCAGGTAGCCGATCATCGGGGGCCTTCCCGGCAACTCGGGCAGGGTGTGCGGCGGGGCGGGCAGCCACGTGGCGCCCGGCGGAAGGAGGCCTGCGACGTCGACCACCTCGTCACGGTCGACGGCACGCAGCCGGTGCCGGTCGGAGGGACGCTGGGCGGGCCGGGCGACGGCGGAGAAGGAACGGGTGTTCGCCATGGGAGGTCAGCTCTTTCGCGCGGAGGGAGACGGACGTATGTACGTCGTGCGCGCCGGCCGGGAACCGGGATGACGGCTTCAGAGGGCCTGCGCGCTCACGCGCGGCAACACACCCGGTCGAAGTCGTGATGCTGCCGGGAGGGCCAGAACGGCTCGAGGTCGGTGCGACCTGTCGCGCTGCTCCGGTGGATGCTGGCCATGACCCCATTCAAGCAGACGCGAGGCTTCCGCCGCAGGCCCCTCTCACACGTCGATACGCGTTCCCCGTGGGGGTGTTGACCGAAGACGCCTGTACGGCCCGCGTCCCCGGCCCGCCCAGGCAGACGGAAAGGGGCCCCGCCACAATCGGCGGGGCCCCTTTCACAGAGCTGTTTGCGCTCAGACCTGGCCGGCCTTCTCCAGCGCCGCGCAGCAGGTGTCCACCAGGAGGCGGGTCACCACGTACGGGTCGACGTTGGCGTTCGGGCGGCGGTCCTCGATGTAGCCCTTGCCGTCCTGCTCGACCTGCCACGGGATACGGACCGAGGCGCCACGGTCGGAGACGCCGTAGCTGTACTCGTTCCACGGGGCGGTCTCGTGCAGACCGGTGAGACGGTCGTCGATGCCGGCGCCGTAGTTCTTGACGTGGTCGAGGGGCTTGGAGCCCTCACCCAGCGACTCGCATGCGGTGATGATGGCGTCGTAGCCCTCACGCATAGCCTTGGTCGAGAAGTTGGTGTGCGCGCCCGCGCCGTTCCAGTCGCCCTTGACCGGCTTGGGGTCCAGCGTCGCGGAGACCTTGAAGTCCTCGGCGGTGCGGTAGAGCAGCCAACGGGCCACCCACAGCTGGTCGGCGACCTCGAGCGGGGCGAGCGGGCCGACCTGGAACTCCCACTGGCCGGGCATGACCTCGGCGTTGATGCCGGAGATGCCGAGCCCTGCCTTCAGGCAGTTCTCCAGGTGCGCCTCGACGACGTCACGGCCGAAGATCTCGTCGGCGCCGACACCGCAGTAGTAGCCGCCCTGCGGGGCG
Organism: Streptomyces sp. WAC00040; assembly: GCF_056835925.1. Taxonomy (NCBI): domain Bacteria; kingdom Bacillati; phylum Actinomycetota; class Actinomycetes; order Kitasatosporales; family Streptomycetaceae; genus Streptomyces; species Streptomyces sp. WAC00040. The sequence continues at coordinate 10,238 of NZ_JAKQZE010000001.1, read as the reverse complement.
GGGAAGCCGCCGGCCGGGAAGCCGAGCGGACGCTCACCGTCGAAGAAGGTGTACTCCTGCTCGATGCCGAAGATCGGCTCCTGAGCGGCGAAGCGCTCGTAGACCTCGGCGAGCGCGGCGCGGGTGTTGGACTCGTGCGGGGTCATGTCCGTGTTGAGGACCTCGCACATCACCAGGACGTCGTCGCCGCCGCGGATCGGGTCCGGGCAGGTGAAGACCGGCTTCAGCACGCGGTCGGAGGCGTGGCCCTCGGCCTGGTTGGTGCTGGACCCGTCGAAGCCCCAGATGGGCAGCTCAGCGCCATCGTTGAGGATCTTCGTCTTCGAGCGAAGCTTGGCGGTCGGCTCGGTGCCGTCGATCCAGATGTACTCAGCCTTGAAGGTCACGGGGCCTCATCCTTTGCGGGTGCAGCGGTATGCCGCGCAGCTTGGCAATACGCGATTTCCCGGCCGTTGCCCGTTTGTGAACCCCGCGTTACGCGGTATGCCGGACGACCGGGACGGGTCGGGGAGGCGCTTGTCCCGCCACGGCCGGAGCAGGGGCGGCGGCACCTCGGACCGGGGTCGCGAATGCGCGTGGCAGGTCGCGATGTCGCTGGTCAGTGGCGCTTCGCAGGGGCTGGGAGCGTTGTCCGGACGCGTCAGGGGAGAGGTCGCGGGAACCGTCCTGGGCAACGTTTCCGGGAATGTTCTGAGACACGCGACACATCCCGGTCGGTCGGTGATCGTCCCGGCCGCCGCGAGCCGGGGTGTGAGAGGCGGGACGTGGCCCGGGCCCCCGGGAAACGGGCCGGCGGCGGCACGTCGTATACAGGGGCCTCCACGGGCGCGCGCCCGCCGGACGGGGCGGATGGGCGGCTCTGTGACCATGCACACTGGTGCGCATGACGAAGCAGACAAAGCCGCTGCGTATAGGCCTCATCGGTGCCGGGCCGTGGGCGGGAACGACGCAGGCGCCGGCGCTGGCCGGGCATCCGGATGTCGTGTTCAGCGGCGTGTGGGGGAGGCGGCCGGAGGCGGCCGCGGCACTGGCCGACGCGCATGGCACGGCGGCGTTCACCGGCGACGAGGGCGTCGAGGCCCTGCTCGCGGTCAGCGACGCCGTCGCGTTCGCCGTGCCGCCGGACGTCCAGGCCCCGCTCGCCGCCAGGGCGGCCGCGGCGGGCCGCCACCTGCTGCTGGACAAGCCGGTCGCGACCAACGTGGCCGCGGCGCACGCGGCGGCCCGTGCCGCAAAGGACGCCCAAGTGGCGTCCGTGGTCTTCTGCACGCTGCGGTTCGCCGCCGACACGGCACCCTGGGTGGCCGAACAGGCCGCGTCGGAAGGGTGGTTCACGGCGCACGCCCAGTGGCTCGGTTCGCTGTACTCGGACGGCTCCGACAGCCCGTTCGCGGCCTCACCCTGGCGGCGTGAGAAGGGCGGCCTGTGGGACGTCGGCCCGCACGCCCTCTCCGCGCTGATCCCGGTGCTCGGCGATGTGACAACGCTGTCGGCGGCCCGTGGCCCGGCCGACACCGTCCACCTGGCACTGCGGCACGCCTCCGGGGCATCCAGCACGGTGACCCTCGGCCTGAGCGCGCCGGGCAAGGCGGCCGGCACGAGCCTTGTCCTGCTGGGCGAGCGGGGGAGGGCGGAGCTTCCCGAGGGCTGGGGCGATCCGGTCGACTCGTTCCGCAGGGCGGTCGACGCGCTGCTCGCCTCCGCGCGAACGGGGCGGGCGCACGACTGCGACATCCGCTTCGGAGTACGGCTCACCGAGATCCTCGCGGAAGCCGAGGACCTGCTCGCCGGGACGGCGCCGTAGGCGGCGGGAAGGCCGCAGCCGCAGGGCCGGCGGGGGCGTTACCGGGGCCTGCGGCTACGGCGGCGCGACGGCCGTGCGGTACGGACGGCGCCGTGCCGCCGGGTGTGCGGCCCGGCGGCCACGGCTCCCCCTGGGACAGTGGAAGGGGGAGCCGCCACGGCGTACGTCCTCGGATCCGGCGCGACCGGTCCGGGTCAGCCGACGCGCTCGATACGCGCGTTGCGGATGAGGAACTTGCCCGCCTCGCGCACCTGCTCGAAGGCGGCGTTGTTCAGCAGCGCGCAGCTGCCGGAGACGGAAGTGACCTCGACGGTCGTGGACTTGTCGTTGTCCAGGTTGGTCACCTTGAGCCGCGTCCCGACGGGGAACTCGCTGCTGGAGGCGGCGGGTGCGCCGCCCTCACCGGAGAGCGTCACGGTGGAGCCGGCGCAGACCACCTCGCCCGCGCCGCCGCCGGCCCCCTCGCCCGCCTGGTCACCCTGCCCGGCGTCCTGGTCTTCACCTGCGCCCTGGTCCTGCCCGGCGTCCTGGTCTTCACCTGCGCCCTGGTCCTGCCCGGCGTCCTGGTCCTCGCCCGCGCCGTCCTCTGCGGGCGGCGCCTCGGCGGGCGGCTGTTCGGCCGGGGGAGCCGCTGCCTGGCCGCCGCCCTCTCCTGCGTCGCAGCCGGCGGCCTCCTGCTGGACCCTGATCTGCGCGATCACCGCCTCGCGGTTGGCGATCCGCGCCTCCGACTGGGCGTCGGGATTAGCCCGTTGTCCGGCGATGAAGTTCTCGTTGTTGCGGACCGCCTGGGCCAGACCGTCGCAGGCCACGGACGCCTGGCTTGTCCCGGTCATGACAATCGCAGTGCCGCCGGCCATGGCCGCCGCGCCGACGAGGAGGGCGAGCTTCTTCTTGCCGCTGAGGGTCTTCTTGCGTGACACGTAAGGGCTCCTGTCCCCGGCCGCGGGGGCGGCCGGATGGTTCCTTGTGCCCTTACGTACGAGTAGCCGTGGCGGGCTGCTCACCGGCTCCGCCCGTCTCTTCCTTAACTTTCCTTAAGGCAAGGGCAGTTCGCGCCGCCCGGTGCGGCACCGCGCTCTCACGCGCCTGCCGCGTCGAGCAGGGAGCGCATCTCCTGTGCGGGCAGCCCCGGGTGCGCAGCCGCGCCCTCCCACGTCCGCGGACCCGCCCCCGGGTCGGCGAGCAGCGCGCGCACGCGTCCCAGGGGCAACCGCGGATCCTGTGCCGCCTTCCCGCGTACCCGGTCGACCGGATCGCGGCTGAGCCGGTCGATCTGCGCCGGTGTCGCGTCAGGGTCGCGGACCACGAGGGCCCGGGCGTTCGGGTCGTCGGCGTCCGCGAGACGCGCCGCGAGACCGGTACCAGGGAACTGCGGCTTGGCGGCCAGCATCGCCACCGCGCGGTGGCTCCCGTGCAGGTAAAGGTCCAGCAGCAGCTCCGGCGGAGCCGCCGGATGGTACTCGGCCAGCAGCAGCCGGACCGCGAAGTCCTCGTCCCGCGCAAGCAGCTCGACCATGTCGGCGGGCAGACCCCGGCACACGGCGGCGCTTCGCCGCAGCCAGGTGTGCGCGGAGGTCGCGCACCGGCGCAGTACTTCGGGGTCGTCGCGGGCGTCCCACACCCAGCGCAGGGTGTCGAGCCGCTCGTCGGAGTCGACCCTGCAGTCGATCGCCGCCCGCTCCTCCTCGGTCAGGCCGGGACGGGCCGACACTGCGAGCCGGACCAGGGGGTCGTCGTCGACGGCGAGCCCGGCCACCAGATCCGACGGCAGCGTGGGGTTGAGCGCGAGCTTCGTGATGTGGACCCGCTCCGAGACCATCCGCTCGGCCACCTCCCGGCCGAGAGTGCCGCACTCCAGCACCTCACCGAGGCGCCAGCCGCCGCGCAGCCGTTCCACGAGCTCCGTGGTGAGGTCTTCGTCGCCCCGGAAGACATGGAGCGCGGCGGCCGTGCGGACCTCCTCGTCCTCGTCGTTCAGCAGTGCCCGGCGGGCGGCTTCCGGCAGCTTCTCCCAGGCCCGGCACGCGGCCGTGCGGTAGTTCGGGTCCTCGTGGTCGGCGAGCGTCACCAGAATGTGCGCGGGTACACGGCCGTGCCGCACCAGCTCGTACCTGATGTAGTCCCGGGGGTGGCGGAGCAGCCGTTCGTACGCCCGGTCCGGCAGCGGTGGTGCGGCCGTACGGTACGTCAACGGCCCGTGCGCCAGCACCATCGCGTCGCCCGGAGGACCGTCGAGGAGACGGGCGCGCTGTTCGGGGTCGGCGGTCGCGCTCAGGCCGTAGAGCCGGCGCACCTGCCGGTCGGGATGCGTGACGATCGCGTCGACGACGTCCTGCGGCAGCTCCTCGCGCCGGACGACGACGCCGGTGATGCCGTGGATGTCACCCAGGGCCAGCAGCCGCAGCAGTACGTCACCCGGCGCGGCCGGGTTACGGGCCAGGCCCACCAGCGTTCCGCGCTGCCGCTCCGTCATGACCGGTCGCGCCACGCCGTTCAGCCGCGCCCCAGCGCGTCCCGCACCGCTTCCTCCGAGCGTCCCACCACCGCGGACCCGTCGTCCGCCGTGATGATCGGGCGCTGGATGAGCTCAGGGTGCTCCGAGAGCGCTGCCACCCACCGGCCACGTGAGGCGTCGTCCCGCGGCCAGTCGGCGACGCCCAGCTCCTTGGCGACGGCCTCGCCCGTGCGCGTGATGTCCCAGGGCTCCAGGCCCAGACGCTCGAGGACGGCGCGGATCTCGTCCTCGGTCGGCACGTCATCGAGGTACCGGCGCACGGTGTACTCGGCGCCCTCCGCGTCGAGCAGATCCACGGCGCTGCGGCACTTGGAACAGGCGGGGTTGATCCAGATCTCCATGGGCTCCACGGTACCGCTCCAGAGCCCCTCAAATACCGTCTGGCCAGGGGAAATTGTCAGTGCCCGCCGGTAGAATGAACAGTAGTTCGGGATGGTCCCGCCACCGCGCCAGGAGGTTGCCGATGGCCGTAGCCACACTCACGACGAAGCCCCTGACCCCGCTCAGCAAGAAGCCGCTCCCGGCCGGACAGCCGCGCGAGTGGTACGTGTCCCACAACCGCCGGCTGAAGGCAATGCGCCTCGCGATCGCGCTGCTCGACTCCGGCGTCTACCACCCGGCGACCGCCGACAACCGGCGGATCCGGTCGACGGCGGAGCGCATCGGCGTCCATGTCCCGTCCGACACGACATGCCGGATGGTCAGGGCCCTGATCCGCTACGGGCGCTGAGCCGGCCGGTTCACGAGGAGGCGGGGCGCCGGGGATCCGGCGTCCCGTTCCCGTACCGCTCCACCCGTACCGGGTCCCCGACCGACAGCGTGCCCTCGCGCACCACGGCCGCCTTCGCACCGAAGCTCACCTTGTTGTCGTAGGCGGGCTCCCGTCGGTACGTGGCGAGCGTGCGCACCGGTTCGGGGCCGGCCCGCAGCCCCGTACGCTGGTCCACCAGCGGCACGGAGCAGCGCATCGCCCTGACGGAGTGGGCGAGTTGCACACCGCCGGCATCCAAGCGCCGCATGACGTCCTCGTCGTGGGGCTCGGCGCACCCGTCCAGCACGATGTTGGCGCGGAAGCGGTCCATCGGCACCGGTTCCCCACCCGCGGCCTCGATCCGCGCGTTCAGTCCGTCCAGCGACGCCTGGGACACGACGAGCACGGCATGGGCGTCCGCGAAGGCGACCTTCCCCGGCGTCTCGCCCCATCCGTCGCGATCGAAGCCGTCCGGCACGCGCACCAGCCGCGACTTGGCGCCGAGCACCTCGGAGAACCACTCGGCCGCGTCCTCGCCCTGGTCCGGGCAGTGCCCGACCGGCTTGTCGAAGAGGCTCACCGGCCGCGGCTGCCCCTGAGGGTCGACCGCCACGACCACGCTCTCGATCCCGTGCGCGCTCAGCCGCATCGTCCGCCCGCCGTCGAGGAGCTCCGGCCGGACCGCGGCCATGGCGGGTGTCTTGCGCTGACTCCGGAACGACCCGTCGGCGGCGTCGACGACCATGAACGTCCGGTCGTGCTCCAGTCCCATGGCCCCGACGCGGACCGACTCGACGTCGGTTCCGGCGCAGCCCTTGACCGGGTAGTACGTCAGTGCCTGCACAGTGATCCCCATACGGCCCGATCGTAGTGCCTGCATGTACCCCACAACTCGTGCCGCCCGGGCGCGGTGGACGCCGCCACCCGCCCCGCGAGGCCCCACCGGTCGCCGCGGCGGCGGCCGCGCAGAAACGAATGTGGCGTGGGCGCGCACCGGCACCGGTGCGCGCCCACGCCACGAGGCGGATGACCGTCGTCAGAAGGACGAGAGCCTGAGCAGACGCTCCTTGACGCCGTCACCGTCCTGCGAGGGCCAGGACCAGCCCAGGCTGCCGGTGATCTGCAGAGCGGCCTTGACGCTCTGCGGCGTTGCGCCGGGGTGGGTGGCCCGGTACAGCGCTGCGCCGCCCGCGACGTGGGGCGCGGCCATCGAGGTGCCGGACATCGTGGTGTAGCCGCCGCTGTTGGAAGTGGAGCGGATGCACACGCCGGGCGCGATCAGATCGATGTCGGAGCCGTAGTTGGAGAAGTCGGCGAAGGTGTCGTCCTGGTCGTTGCGACACGTCGGCCGGCCGAGACCGCCTGGCTTGCCGTCGAAGTCGGCCAGGGCGCTGACGGTGATGACTTCGTTGTACGCGGCAGGAATCATGTTCTTGGCGTCGGCGTGGTCGTTGCCGGCCGCCACCGTGTAGGTGACGCCCCGGGCGACGGAGTTGCAGATCGCCTGGTGCATGGCGTCGTTGTTGCTCTTGCCGCAGTTGCCGTCGTCGGTGCCCGCGCCGCCGAGGCTCATGTTCGCGACCTCGATCTTGTCGGCGTGCTGGGTGACGTAGTCGATGCCGCAGATGACCGCCGAGGTGGTGCCGCTGCCCGTGGGGTCGAGCACCTGGACCGGCCAGAGCCGGGCGCCCGGTGCCGTACCGACCACCCCCGTGTCGTTGTCCAGGGCGCCGATGGTTCCGGCGACATGCGTACCGTGACCGTGCCAGTCGTTCGGGGGCAGGATGGGGAGCCAGCAGTTCTTGCCGCCGGCCCGGTACACATTGAGGTCGGGGTGGTTCGGGGCGATCCCGGTGTCGATGACGGCGACATCAGCGTTCACCCGGGTGTCGACACCATTGATGGCCGCTGTGGGGCTCTTGTCCGCCTCCACCCGGTCCACACCGGTCGGGACCGACTGAGCGGTGGCCTGTACCCGCCGGTCGGGCTCCACCGAACGCACCCGCGGGTCGTCCGCGAGCGTGGCTGCGACGCTGGGGCTCATGGATGCCGCGTAGCCCTGGAGGGCGTGGCGGTACACGTGCTGGACATCGGCACCCAGTGTGGAGGCCTCCTCGACAGCCGCGTTCACAGCCGCCTCCACGTCGGCAGCGTCGGCAGCGGCCTTTTCCTTGAGGATCACGATGTAACGGCCAGGGAGCTGGTCGGACTGCGGAGGCGCCGTGGCCAACGCCGGGGTCAGTGGTGCGGCGGCAAGAGCGAGCGCGAGGAGGGCCACAGGGAAGATTTTGGGCATCCCAGACCTTTCTTGGGGCATGGAGACCGGAGAGCAACGCCGTCTTTCCGGACAGCTTTCGTAGCTGCACGTTCAGCTACCGCGCTCACAGCTAGCAGCTTCGCGGCGGTGGCGGCAGGCCGACATCCGGCGTTCACCGGATTTCCTGACCCTCTGTCAACCATGTGGTCCTGTGCTCCCCGGCTGCCGGTCGCAGTCCGCGCTCCGGGTCTTCGGGACTTCGAGCAGAGGGCTGAGCCGAGCCGCCCGGGGAGTCCGGCGGCGCGTCGTGCGGCCGGGCGGGACGCGACAGGACGGGACCGACCGACTGGCATACCCGCACTCTCGGCCGCTGCCGGCGCAACGCCGCCACGCGTGAGGCGCCGAACGACCGTCGGCCGTGCCTTCCGGAAGCGGAAGGACACGGCCGACGGTCGTTCAAGGGGTACAGGCGGGCGGAAACCGCTCCGACCTGTGGCGATCTTAGATGTCGAAGTACAGCTCGAACTCGTGCGGGTGCGGACGCAGCTGGATCGGCGCGATCTCGTTCGTGCGCTTGTAGTCGATCCACGTCTCGATCAGGTCGGACGTGAAGACGCCGCCGGCGAGCAGGTACTCGTTGTCCGCCTCGAGGGCGTCCAGCACGGCCGGGAGGGAGGTCGGCACCTGCGGGACGCCCGCGTGCTCCTCGGGGGCCAGCTCGTACAGGTCCTTGTCGATCGGCTCGGCCGGCTCGATCTTGTTCTTGACGCCGTCGAGGCCCGCGAGCAGCAGCGCGGAGAAGGCCAGGTACGGGTTGGACGACGGGTCCGGGGCACGGAACTCGACGCGCTTGGCCTTCGGGTTCGAGCCCGTGATCGGGATGCGCATCGCGGCGGAGCGGTTTCGCTGCGAGTAGACCAGGTTGACCGGGGCCTCGAAGCCGGGGACCAGGCGGTGGTAGGAGTTCACCGTCGGGTTGGTGAAGGCCAGCAGCGACGGGGCGTGCTTGAGGATGCCGCCGATGTAGTACCGGGCGGTGTCGGACAGGCCCGCGTAGCCCTGCTCGTCGTAGAACAGCGGGGCGCCGCCCTGCCACAGGGACTGGTGGACGTGCATGCCGGAGCCGTTGTCACCGAAGATCGGCTTGGGCATGAAGGTCGCGGTCTTGCCGTTGCGCCAGGCGACGTTCTTCACGATGTACTTGAAGAGCATCAGGTCGTCGGCCGCGGCGAGCAGCGTGTTGAACTTGTAGTTGATCTCGGCCTGGCCGGCGGTGCCGACCTCGTGGTGCTGGCGCTCGACCTGGAGGCCGTTCTTGTCCAGCTCCAGGGAGATCTCCGCGCGCAGGTCGGCGAAGTGGTCGACCGGCGGGGCCGGGAAGTAGCCGCCCTTGTAGCGGACCTTGTAACCGCGGTTGTTCTCGATGGCGCCGGTGTTCCAGGCGCCCGCCTCGGAGTCGATGTGGTAGAAGGACTCGTTCGCCGAGGTCTGGAAGCGCACGTTGTCGAACACGTAGAACTCGGCCTCGGGGCCGAAGTACGCGGTGTCGGCGATGCCGGTGGAGGCGAGGTAGGCCTCGGCCTTCTTGGCCACGTTCCGCGGGTCACGGCTGTACTGCTCGCCGGTGATCGGGTCGTGGATGAAGAAGTTGATGTTGACCGTCTTGTCGCGGCGGAAGGGGTCGACACGGGCGGTCGACAGGTCGGCACGCAGCGCCATGTCGGACTCGTGGATCGCCTGGAAGCCGCGGATCGACGAGCCGTCGAAGGCGAGCTCCTCGGCCGGGTCGAACGCCGCTGCCGGGATCGTGAAGTGCTGCATCACGCCAGGCAGGTCGCAGAACCGGACATCGATGAACTTGACGTCCTCGTCCGCGATGAACTTCTTGACGTCATCGGCGTTCTGGAACATCCAACTCCTCCTACTCCCACCCGGGAGGGGCGGGGTTGCAGCTCGTCCGTGCGGCCAGTGCGGTGGCACACGCTGGTCTCGACCGTAGGCGGACGGGATTTCTCCAGCATGACCCATTTGTTTCGACGAAGTTAACCGGACGAGGGTCACGGTGCGGGAACGGCCCCGGACGCAGGAGGGTGAAAGGGGGCGCAGTACCGTGGACGGGTGGACAACAGGCAAGCAATCGGATCGTGGCTTTCCGGGCCCCGCGCGGCCGCGGAGGACATGGGTGTCGACTTCGGGTACCGGGGTCAGCGGCTGGGTCTGCCGGAGCACGGGCCGGGTTCCGTGGCCCCCCTCGGGCGCCGCTTCGGGGCGATCTTCATCGACTGGGGACTGTGTTTCCTGATCGCATACGGACTGTTCGCGGGCCGTGACCAGCAGGCGGCCGGAAACTGGGCCCTCGGCATCTTCCTCACCCTCGGCGTCCTGACGGTGGGCACCGTCGGCTTCACGCCCGGTAAGCGCCTCCTCGGGCTGCGGGTCGCCTCGGAGAACGGTGGACGCCTCGCCTTCGGGTGGGCCGTCGTACGGACGGTGCTGCTCTGTCTCGCGATCCCGGCGCTCGTCTGGGACCGCGACGGCCGCGGCCTGCACGACCGGCTCGCGCGCGCGGTGCAGGTGCGTATCTGAACCGTCCGCCGCGGCGACGCTTCAGATACGGGCCCGGCCCGCCCCACGGAGCTGGAACGCAGGCTCGGACCCGGCCGCGGTCGGCCCCGTCCTCCTCGCCCGCCCCGGGCACGGTCACGCCCGGCAGGGCGGAGCACCCGCCGCAGAGGTGAGGGCCGGCACGGCACCAGCCACCCCCGGCACCCGGTCGATACACATCCCCACGGACGTGAGGCGGGGGCCCGGCACCCTCCCGGGCCCCCCCCCCCCCCCGCGGGCGGGGGGGGGAGGGGGGGGGGCGACGGGGGCGGGGTGGCGGGGGGGGAGGGGGGGCGGGGGGGGG